>NZ_CP173356.1:0-4817500 GCF_044998965.1 Mesorhizobium maamorense | reverse complement strand
TGCGAAGCCGCAAGGCGACGTATAGGGTCTGACGCCTGCCCGGTGCTGGAAGGTTAAGAGGAGGGGTGCAAGCTCTGAATCGAAGCCCCAGTAAACGGCGGCCGTAACTATAACGGTCCTAAGGTAGCGAAATTCCTTGTCGGGTAAGTTCCGACCTGCACGAATGGCGTAACGACTTCCCCGCTGTCTCCAGCATAGACTCAGTGAAATTGAATTCCCCGTGAAGATGCGGGGTTCCTGCGGTTAGACGGAAAGACCCCGTGCACCTTTACTATAGCTTTACATTGGCATTCGTAGTGGCATGTGTAGGATAGGTGGTAGGCTTTGAAGCCTGGGCGCCAGCTCAGGTGGAGCCACCCTTGAAATACCACCCTTATCACTATGGATGTCTAACCGCGGCCCGTTATCCGGGTCCGGGACAATGTATGGTGGGTAGTTTGACTGGGGCGGTCGCCTCCTAAAGAGTAACGGAGGCGCGCGATGGTGGGCTCAGAACGGTCGGAAATCGTTCGCTGAGTGCAATGGCATAAGCCTGCCTGACTGCGAGACTGACAAGTCGAGCAGAGACGAAAGTCGGTCATAGTGATCCGGTGGTCCCGCGTGGAAGGGCCATCGCTCAACGGATAAAAGGTACGCCGGGGATAACAGGCTGATGACCCCCAAGAGTCCATATCGACGGGGTTGTTTGGCACCTCGATGTCGACTCATCGCATCCTGGGGCTGGAGCAGGTCCCAAGGGTATGGCTGTTCGCCATTTAAAGCGGTACGTGAGTTGGGTTCAGAACGTCGTGAGACAGTTCGGTCCCTATCTGCCGTGGGTGTAGGAATATTGAAAGGATCTGTCCCTAGTACGAGAGGACCGGGATGGACGGATCTCTGGTGGACCTGTTGTGGCGCCAGCCGCATAGCAGGGTAGCTATATCCGGACGGGATAACCGCTGAAGGCATCTAAGCGGGAAACCCACCTTAAAACGAGTATTCCCTGAGAACCGTGGAAGACGACCACGTTGATAGGCCGGGTGTGGAAGAGCGGCAACGCTTGAAGCTTACCGGTACTAATAGTTCGATCGGCTTGATCGTTCTCATTCCTTATGCCCATCGTGAAACACGATGGTCTGGCCAGCGCTCACGCATGAGCGGCCCTTACGGGCCTATGCTCCGCGAGGGCGCCGGACGACCGGCGACGCGCAGTCGCGCTTGCGGGCTTCGCCCGAAAGCAAACTGTGGATGTCGCAAAGGCACAAAAAGGCAGGTGAAGAGCAACGAGCCAATAGCGAATAGGCATCCCCTATTCACTATTGCCTTCTGCCCAATCCCTAACCCAGCTTCTCGAATAACGTGCGTTTTGCCGACCTGGTGGTTATGGCGGAGCGGCTGCACCCGATCCCATTCCGAACTCGGCCGTGAAACGCTCCAGCGCTGATGGTACTTCGTCTCAAGACGCGGGAGAGTAGGTCGCTGCCAGGTCTGCCAAACGCACGTTAAGCTCACATCCATCGGATGGATGTGAAATCTTCTCTTCACGAACAGGCCCGCCAACGGGACAACGGGCCGCGTAAGCGGCCCTTTCAATTTGGCGGCGCGAAGCAGGCAATCGCCCGCTTCCAAACATCGAAGCAGAAACACCTGCTTCCAGAGATCGAAGCAGAAAACACCTGCTTCCAGAGATCGAAGCAGAAAACACCTGCTTCCAGAGGTCGAAGCAAGCTCACGCTTGCTCATAGGTGGCGCGGGGTGGAGCAGCCCGGTAGCTCGTCAGGCTCATAACCTGAAGGTCACAGGTTCAAATCCTGTCCCCGCAACCAAATCAAAACAGCCCGGCTCTCACCCCGGGCTGTTCTTGTATCCGGCTGATCGTGCCCGGCTGATTTGAACCCTCATCACGGGCCCGCAAACACCCAAAGCCGACGCCCAAGGTCAAAAAGAAATCCAAGCCAAGCCAAAGCGTTCAGCCGGCCACCGCACAAAAGGCAGACCTGTCGCCGAAGATAATCCAGCCAGCAAGCGATCGCGTCCGCAGTGTAAGCCGTCAATACTGCCGTCTCGACCAGAACCGGCGGGTGGGTTTGTCCCACCGCCGGCATAGGTGGTTCAACTCTTGATCTCGATCCGCTTTGCCTGCGCTTGCGCTCTCGCGGTCTTCGGCAATGTAACCGTCAGGACGCCGTTCCTGAAGCGCGCTTCGACATTGTCTTGCTCTACCTCGATGCCGAGCGGAATGCGGCGCTCGAAACGGCCGTAATAGCGCTCGGAGAACTGGCGCTCCTTGTCCTCGCTCTCGGACCGCTTTTCGCCCTTCAGGGTCAGCACGTCGTCATCGAGCAGGACCTCGATGTCCTTTTCCTCCATGCCGGGCACTTCGGCCGTGACACGGACCTCCTTTCCAGTGTCGGAGATCTCGACGCTCGGCCAGCGTCCGCCGTTCGCGGCAACGGAAGACAAGGATGGCAGACCGGAGCCGAAACCGCGGAAAACATCGTCGAAAAGACGGTTGACCTCGCGGTGCAACGACATGAACGGATCACGTTCGCCATCGCGCAAAAAGGCTGGGCACCTGTCCGCGTTCCCGGCCAAAAGGAATGAGATCACGTACGCTCATTGTCTTTCTCCTCTTTGCTTGCGTCTCCACCACCGGGCGACCGGCGTCCGGTTGGTGGAAGACCTGACCCGAATTGCCTCACGCGGCCTGTTTTTCCACTTGCACGGGCTTTGCCGCGGATTTTTCCTTGGCTTTGGCCATGCTGGTGCCGATCTCGATCTTGCGCGGTTTCATCTCTTCGGGAATCTCACGCTGGAGATCGACGGTCAGGAGACCGTTGACGAGGCCGGCGCCGGTCACCTTCACATGGTCGGCAAGTTCGAAGCGGCGCTCAAACGGCCGTCCGGCGATGCCGCGATGCAGGTATTCGCCATTGTCCTCTCCGGCACGCTCGCCGGCGATGACGAGCATGTTGGGTTCATGCACGATGCTCAATTCGTCTTGACTGAAGCCGGCTACCGCCATGGTGATGCGGTAGGCGTCGTCACCGGTCCTGGAGATATCGTAGGGCGGCCAGTTGTCGACGTTCGCCGTGCGGCTGGCATTCTCCAGCAGGTCGAAAATACGGTCGAAGCCTATGCTCGACCGATAGAGTGGTGAAAAGTCGAAAGCGGTTCTCATAGCCATATCCTCCTTCGCTGAGCAACATGGGTACGAGGAGTGCCAAGGATGCGGCACTCCTTGACCTGCCGGCCCTTTCGGCGCCGGCGGAATCGATCTGGGAACTGACGGGCGTGGCGTCAAGAGGCCTGATCGAACGTCTTACCGAAATTCCGGCGGCCCTTGACGCGGCCTGAACGGCTGACCATCTCGATCACGGATGGAGGGTCGCCGATGACGCCATCCGATTGCTTACTCGCAAAAAGACGTCAAAAAACGGAGGAAGTGATGAACGATATTCGGTTTCCTCAACCGATTACCCTCGAATTCTCGAATGCCCCGCGTAAGGTCGCCAGCAGCTTCGAGGCTCTGGAATGCCTGGATCAACAATGGCCGAAATGGGCGCGCGGACCAAGCTGGCGCGCCGCCGGTCGCGCATGCCGTGATGCGCTGGATGGCTGGCGCAGCGGGCGTGCTGCCTACAAGGCTTTCTTGAAGGCGGCCAAGCGAGCCGGCCTGACGAGGGGCCGCTCCCCTTCGCCTCGCCAACCCCGCTCCGCGAGGATGCCAGGGGCGGCCCCGCTGATGGCTGTCAGAGCAGGATAACACGAATTCCTACCGCCCATCCTGCTCGGAAGCTCTGACTTTAGGTATGCTCAATGGGGCCTTTGAGCGCGCCGCGTTGCAGGCGACGCGCTTCAGGTTTTTTGATCCGCTCAATGTGATCCGCTCAATGGATGGCAACGATGCCGTTAACGGCGCGCCATTCCGACGGTGTGATTAGACGATGATGTGCGACGCGCACGGAATGCAGCGCGCCGTCCAGTTCGCTTTCCCAATAGCCAAGGAAGCCCTTCAGCTCCGGAAAATCGGGAGCGAGGTCGTATTCCTGCCAGACATAGAGCTGCAGCAGGTTGGGGTAGTCAGGCATATGATAGTGAATCTCGGCCGTGGTCAGGCCGTAGCCATCCATCTGCAGGCGGAATTCTCTGCTGACCGCAGTCACCATATGTTTCTCCTTTCGCTGACGACCTATGCATTCATCCTGGCGAAGTCGTGCCGGAATTCGTCCGGCGTGGACCGCGGCGCCGGAACGTCGATGTCGAGCTTGCATAGGGCCTCCATGATGTGGTCGAAGCAAACCGGCCGCTCGACTCCCGGCGGCAGGCGCAGTTCCGGCATCGACTCCACCGCGCAGGCATCCGAGGCCCAAGACGACAGGATCGCCCGCTTTTCCCAGAGGTCGAGCGCGCCGTCTTCCAATACCTCGTCAGGATGTTTGAAGTGCCTCGCCGGCGAAAGCAGCCGGTCAAGCGAGGTGTCGGGCGTGTCAGTCAGGGAAGGCATGATCGGCGAAAATTTCTGTCGGTCCATCGCTGTCCTCCGTCTGCAAAAACTCCTCGATAGCGTCCAGTTTCCGGCTGTGCTTTGGCAGCGCCGGCCAGGATAATCTTGTTGGCTCTTCACCAAAATTCAAGCGGTGAAATCGTCGACCTGGCGAGAATCCCTGCATGATAACAACGCGTTGGCACTCTCATGCGACGAGTGCCAAAATTTTTGCGCGGACCTCTTGAAACCGGAAAATTCCAAAACTAGCTCGATATGCGCGCGCGATGCCTGAACAAGGGTCGCGGCACCTCTTGCTGGGCCGATATTGCCGGTCCGGCGCGGAGGAACCTCAAAAACTGTTTGTCCTTGAAGGAGAACGACATGACGTTCCGCCCATTGCACGACCGTATCCTGGTCCGCCGCATCGAAGCCGAGGAGAAAACGGCTGGCGGTATTATCATTCCCGACACAGCCAAGGAAAAGCCGCAGGAAGGCGAGGTGATCGCCGCCGGCCCCGGCGCCCGAAACGAAGCCGGGCAGCTACAGCCGCTCGACGTCAAGGTGGGTGACCGCATTCTGTTCGGCAAATGGTCCGGCACCGAGATCAAGCTCGGCGGCCAAGACCTGATCATCATGAAGGAAAGCGATGTGATGGGCGTGATCGAGCAGACCGCGACCGTGAAGAAGGCCGCCTGACGGCTTCTTGCCAAGTTATCAGTCAACGAAAGCTGCCTAAATTGAAGGAGTGATCCAATGGCTGCCAAGGAAGTGAAATTCCATACCGAAGCCCGCGAGAAGATGCTGCGCGGCGTCGACATTCTGGCCAATGCGGTGAAGGTGACGCTCGGTCCCAAAGGCCGCAACGTCGTTATCGATAAATCCTTCGGCGCGCCGCGCATCACCAAGGATGGTGTGACGGTGGCCAAGGAGATCGAACTGGAAGACAAGTTCGAAAACATGGGCGCGCAGATGGTGCGCGAAGTCGCTTCGAAGACCAACGACATCGCCGGCGACGGCACCACGACCGCGACCGTTCTGGCCCAAGCCATCGTCAAGGAAGGTGCCAAGGCCGTTGCCTCGGGCATGAATCCGATGGATTTGAAACGCGGCATCGACAAGGCCGTGGAGGCGGTCGTCGCCGAACTGAAGGCCAACGCTCGCAAGGTGACGAAAAACGATGAGATCGCCCAGGTCGGCACCATTTCGGCCAATGGCGATCCCGAGATCGGCCGGTTCCTCGCCGAGGCGATGGAGAAGGTCGGCAATGAAGGTGTCATCACGGTGGAGGAGGCCAAGACCGCCGAGACCGAACTGGAGGTGGTCGAAGGCATGCAGTTCGACCGCGGCTATCTCAGCCCGTACTTCATCACCAACCAGGACAAGATGCGCGTCGAGCTCGAAGAGCCCTACGTGCTGATCCACGAGAAGAAACTGTCCAACCTGCAAGCCATGCTCCCCGTCCTCGAGGCAGTCGTGCAGTCGGGCAAGCCGCTGCTGATCATCGCCGAGGATGTCGAGGGCGAGGCGCTCGCCACGCTGGTCGTGAACAAATTGCGCGGCGGCCTGAAGGTCGCGGCAGTCAAGGCGCCCGGCTTCGGCGATCGCCGCAAGGCGATGCTGGAGGATATCGCCATCCTCACCGGCGGCACGGCGATCAGCGAGGATCTCGGCATCAAGCTCGAAAACGTCACGCTGCAGATGCTGGGCCGCGCCAAGAAGGTGGTGATCGAAAAAGAAAACACCACCATCGTCGACGGCGTTGGCCGCAAGGAAGAGATCCAGGGCCGCATCGCCCAGATCAAAGCGCAGATCGAGGAGACCACCTCCGACTACGACCGCGAGAAACTGCAGGAGCGGCTGGCGAAGCTCGCCGGTGGCGTCGCCGTCATCCGTGTCGGCGGTTCGACGGAAGTCGAGGTGAAGGAGCGCAAGGACCGTGTCGACGACGCGCTGCATGCGACCCGTGCGGCGGTCGAGGAAGGCGTGCTCCCGGGCGGCGGCGTCGCGCTGCTCCGGGCCGCCAAGGCGCTCGATGCCTTGCCGATCGACAATGCCGACCAGAGGACCGGTGTCGAGATCGTGCGGCGTGCGATCGAGACCCCGGTGCGCCAGATCGCGGAGAACGCCGGCGCCGAGGGCTCGATCATCGTCGGCAAGCTGCGTGAGAAGAGCGAGTTCGGCTGGGGCTGGAACGCCCAGACCAACGAGTTCGGCGATCTCTACGGTCAAGGCGTCATCGATCCGGCAAACGTCGTGCGCACCGCGCTTCAGGACGCCGCTTCCGTCGCTGGCCTGCTGGTCACCACCGAGGCGATGGTGGCCGAGAAGCCAAAGAAGGAGGCCGCGACCCCTGCCATGCCCGCCGGCGCGGGCATGGACTTCTAGGACGCTGGGAGGCCGCCCGCTCCCACAAGTGGGAGCGGGCGCTTCCCGGGGAAAGTTTGGAGAGAGACCACTATGACCGGTATCGGTTCCGTTTCGGCGCCCACGCATCCGGCAAACGAATTTCTCGCCTACGAGGCAGAATGCAGGAGCGTGCTGGGGCCATTGTTGATGCGCGTTCTCGACATGGCCGAGTCCGCAGGCTGGAGCCGCCGTACGGCGGCGTCGACGCTGATGTTCCTGGCCGCGCAGCATGTGTCGGCAGCCTCGGAAAGCTCCGGCGGCTCAACCAGGGATGGAGGACGCGATCATCGGAGCCCCACAGCAAACGATGGACCGATGTCCGGTTGGGAGGAGGACCGACATGATCGTGGGCCAATTGCGTGAATGCCTGAAAACGTTGAGGTGGAAAGCGGCAGACCTCGTCGACGAGCTTGGTTGCCCGCAAAGCCAGGTCGCTGCCTGGCTCGATGGGCGGGCGCTTCCGCCGCTTTCCGTCCTTGCCTGGCTCGAGGCGCTCGCCAGGGCGCATAGGGCGCTACCGGCGCCCGGCCGAGGCTCGCCGGTGCTCAAGCCAAGCCCGGTCGAGCCAGCCGAGATCAGGCTCGCGGCTGCCGGAAATCCGACGACACCGGCGCACCCGCCCTATCCGCGCCGACCTGTCTTCGCGCACCAGGCTGCCCGACATGCTTCGGTTCGTTTGCCGTCGAATGGAGGTTTAAACCATGGCACAGATGCGCTTTGAAGAACCCGTGACGATCTTGGTCGGAATGGGGCTTCCGGTAACGATCGAGACTGCGATGGAAGCATATGCCGTGCTGCAGGACTGGCCCGTTGCCAGCCGGAACGGCGCCCATGCCGTCGCCCTCAACGCTTGCAAAGCCGGCATTGCCGGCGAGATCGATGCGGAAACCGTGCGGGCGACCTTGATCGCCTTCGCGCGCCGCAATGACATTCTGGTGCCGAATATGATCTCGCCTGCGAGTACCGCGCCCAGCGGCCGCACCGTGCGAGCGGATTGAGGATCTATACGCGACCTATCGGTGAGCGCCCGGCGACCAAAACGATCAGCCCGTCAGCCTTGAGCTGGCGGGCTGTCTCCGTCGCCTCAGGCCGTTTCGACGAGACGCGAGCGTTTCTTCTCGGCGGCCGCCAGCAACTCGACGAAGGCGCGGACCTTGGCTGGCCGGAACCGGGCCGGAGGGAAAACGGCATGGATGCCGCCGGCAGGCAACATCCAGTCGGCAAATACCGGCACGAGACGCCCCTCGGCGATATCGTCGCCGACACTGTAGTCGGGAAATACGCCCAATCCGATACCGGCGAGCACGCAGGCAAGAGCCGCCGGGCTCTTGTCGCACATGATGACCGGGTTGAGTTCGGTCAACACCGTTTCTCCCTCTCTTGAAAACAGCCATTGGCCGATGCCGCGCAGCTGGGCGTTGCCGACCCAGGCAAGCGATCTTGCCTGGCGCGGGGTGACATCGGGCGGCAGGCTTGCGGCGAAGGTCGGGTTCGCCACCACGACCTGCTGTATCGCGCCCAGGCGCCGCGCCTGATTGGACGAATCCGCAAGCCAGCCGACGCGGATGCCGAGGTCGATCTGCTCGTCCACCAGATTGCTGACGGCGTCATCGAAAATCGCCTCGACGCGCATATGCGGATAAGTTCGGAGATAGGCGGCCATGACCGGCGCAACGATCTTCGTGCCATAGTCGAGCGGCGCGGTCAGCCTCAGCATTCCCTTGGGTTCGATCGCCCCGTGCGAGATCTCGCCATAGGCCGCTTCGGCTTCGCGCAGGATGATCATCGCGCGGTCGTAGAACAGGCGACCCTCCTCGGTCGGCGTGACACGCCGCGTCGTGCGCCGCATGAGCGTCGCGCCCAATTCCTGTTCAAGCCTGCCGATCTGATGGCTGACCACGGCCTTGGCCACGCCAAGCCGGTCCGCCGCCGTGGTGAACGAGCCTGTCTCCATCACCGTGGTGAAATAGACAAGGCGATTGAGATTGAGGAGTTCGGTCACATGCTTTGTCTGATTAGATCAGACAGTTTGTATTATTGGGCACCGTTTATTGCAAGACCATCACCTGCCACATGTAAGCCAAGACATTTGGCGGACGGGGCAGCCAACGCCACGGTAACGGAGACCGGACGATCGTGAGCAATCCAGAAGTGACCTACCTTTTCGATCCGCTCTGCGGCTGGTGCTATGGCGCAAGCCCGATGCTCGAAAAACTGTCCGGCAGCGGCGTGCGCATCGAGCTCTTGCCGACCGGCCTGTTTTCGGGGGCAGGCGCCCGGCCGATGGATGGCGGTTTTGCCGCCCATGCCTGGGCGAACGACCAGCGCATCGAGCGGTTAACGGGACAGGTTTTCACGCAGGCCTATCGGGACAACGTGCTGAATGTTCGCGGCACGTTGCTGGATTCCCCATGCCGCGACCCTCGCGATCACCGCAGCGGGCCTGGAAAATCCCGGCCGCCGGCTGGCCGCGCTGAAGGCGATCCAGAACGCGCGCTATGTCGATGGGCGCGATATCGTCACGGTCGGCGGTGTCGCCGAGGTGCTCGCCGACGCCGGCATGGCCGATGCCGGCGAACTGGTGAAGGCGCCAACCGAAGGATTGCTGACAGCTCACCGCGAACTGGTCGGCCGAGGCCGCGCGCTGTTCCAGCGCCTGCATTCCAACGGCGTGCCTTCGCTCGCCATCATCAGCAACGATGCGCCGCGCCTCATCGGTTCGAACGCGCTGTTCGGCAGTTTCGACAATCTCCTCGCTCATATCGCGGCCGCGTGATCCCCAACCGACTCCAACAAGGATGGAAAAAGACATGGCAAAAGTCGCTCTCATCGGCGCATCGGGCGCAGTCGGTTCGCGCCTGCTCAAAGAACTCTCCGGCCGTGGCCACACGGTCACCGGCATCGCCCGCAATCCTGAAAAAATCGCGGCGCTGCCTGGCGTGACGGCCAGGAAGGGCGATGTCTTCGACATGGAAGGCCTGGCCAAGCTGATCCGCGGCCATGATGTGGTGACCAGTTCGGTGCATTTCCTCGACAGCGATGCCGACACGCTGATCGCCGCGGTGCGAGCCTCCGGCGTGAAGCGCTACCTGGTCGTCGGCGGTGCGGGCAGCCTTGAGGTCGCGCCCGGCAAGCGGCTGGTCGACACGCCCGAATTTCCCGACATCTACAAGGCCGAGGCGCAGAAGGGCGCCGACTTCCTCGACAAGCTGAAGACCATCGATGACCTCGATTGGACGTTCCTGTCGCCATCCGCCATGTTCATCCCGGGCGAGCGGACCGGCAAGTTCCGCCTCGGCAAGGACACGCTTCTGGCTTCGGACAAGGGCAGCAGCATTTCCTTCGAGGATTACGCCATCGCGATGGTCGACGAGATCGAGAAGCCCGCCCACATAAAGCAGCGCTTCACCGTCGGTTATTGACTAGGCAGGCCTGGCCAGCTCGAAAACGAAACGGCTTTTCAATTTGGCGAGCCCAACTGCTTCCTGTCCACCAACGTTCTAAACGTCGCCCGTCATCATCGCTCGCAGCCATGCCGTGATGGCGTCGAAGTCGATCGGTTTCGTCGTGTCGACGTCGAAGAGCGGGCCGCGCCGCAGCGGTTCGGCACGCCTGGCGAGTTCGATCAGTTCGGGGATATAGGACGCGCCTGGATGACCGGGGAGACGCTGGCCGAGCCGGGCGCCGTAACGCTCGGCAAGGACTTCGCCGGGCGCATGGCACCAGATTTCGACGGTCTGTTCGAGCCCGGCATTCCTGAGATGATCCTCGAGCAGCTCGGGCGGCTGGAAACCGAACCAGGCGTCGACGATGAATGTGGAGCCCGCCGGGGCTTCGCCGACGACGGACCAGATCGCCTGATAGCTGGCCCGGCCGAGCGTGCGGTTGAAGGCGCGGTCGCCGCCGCCGAGCGCTTCGAGAAACGGATTCTTGATCGTGTCGAGCGCAAGCAACGGCCATCCCATGCGGTCGGCTATGCCGCGCGACACCGTGCTCTTGCCGCTGGCCGGGATGCCGTTGACCAGCACGGCGCGCCTGGCCGCGCCGGCTTGCACAAAATGCCGGCCAAAAATCGGCGCTGTCGCCATGTCTGTTCCGGCCAGCGCCTGCAATCCCGCCCCGATCACGCCGGCGTCGTCGCCGAGCTGCGCCGGCTCGACCGGGCACTGGTACCACGGCGCCAGGGCCGGCGCGCGGCCGAGCGCCTTGTGTGCCGCCCAGCCAAGACCGCCGCCGAGCAGGACGACACCGGGGTCGAACATGGCGACGCTGGTATCGATGGCGGCACGTAAGGGCATTGCCCAGGCTTCGAGTATAGCGCGCGCCTGGATGTCTCCGGCGGCGTCGCGGGCAAAGAGCTGGTCGACCGGAAGGTCGGTACGCAAGCCGGCCCGCGCGATGTGACGGCCAAGCGCGGTGCCCGAACTGGTGGTCTCGACACAACCGCGCCGGCCGCAGGCGCAGATCTCGCCATTGACGTCGACAGTGATGTGGCCGAGCTGCCCTGCCGTTGCCCGGCCACGCACGATCCGCCGATCTTGAGCGACGGCGCCGCCGATGCCCGTGCCGATGGTGAACATGGCGATGTCGTCGTGGCCCCGGCCGGCGCCGAGCGCCATCTCGGCGATCAGTGCCATGTTGCAGTCATTGTCGATGACGACGGGCTTGCCGGCCATGTCCTCCAGGCACTGCGCCAGCGAGACGGAGGCCAGATTGACGTAGCCGCCGGACAGGACCGCGCGGCGATGCGCGTCGACGCGACCGGGAACACCGATGCCGATGGCCGAAACCTCCGATGCATCGAGCCGGCGCACCATCCCGGCGATCCGCGAGAGCACAGCCTGCGGGTCTGGCGCGCTCTTTTCGGACAGACGTTCGAGGATTTCGCCGGTGCCCGAAATGCGGGCGGCCCGCAGATTGGTGCCGCCTATATCTATCCCTATGCTGAGAGGCATGATGTCCTGCAGGTGCCGGTGATCCAACGCAGATATCAGGCGGCGGCCTTGCGCCGGTGATACCCGATCACCGCCTGGATCTCACGCAATCGCGGCACCGCGATGGTCTTAAGCCTTTCGCGCTGAATGTCACGATCGAGCGAGATGCAGTCCTTCCACAGCGAGCGGCCGGCGATGACGCCGGAGGCGCCGTTCTGCATGGCAATCTCGACCTGGCCGAGGAAGGTGGCGTGGTTGACGCCGGCCGAAAGCACCGCCCACGGCACCTCGCCGGCCATTCTGGTGATGTTGGCGCAGGCTTCCGGCGTTCCGGGATACGGAAGCTTCAGCACCTTTGCCCCGCACTCCAGCGATATCCTTGTGCCTTCCTCGACGAGCCAGGGGGTCTTCGCCGCATAATCTTCCGGGCTTTCGTCTTCGAGCTGATAGGTCAGGAATTCGACGACGAGCAACAAATCTTCCTGCCCGAAATCGGCGATGCATTGGCGCAGGATGGCGATGTTGTGCTCATTCGCTTCGGGCTTGTCGGCCCGCAGATACACCATGATCTTGCCGCCCGTGCCACCCAGTTCGCGCACGCGGCGCGCATCGATGCCGGGGACAAGGCGCGACAGGCGATAGCCTTCAGGCGAGACGTCGAAACCCGAGGCGTCGAGGCCGATAAGCAGCGCGGTATCGCGGTTCAGCACGCCCTCCTCGACAACCCGCGGCACCGCGCAGAGCGGGTCGAGCAGCACGCAGGACGCGGCACTTGCAAGGTAGCGCGTGATGTCGGCCTTGGTGTCGCCGAGCATGTCGTTGGTGATCCTGGCCTGTTCGGCCGGATCCGACGCCAGCAAGGTGCGCATGCCGCCGCGCTGGTCGCAGGCGATGGCCAGCATGGCCCCGTCCTTGCCGCATATCTGCTGATAGCCGCGCAGCTCCGCGGTGGTCATCTTTGTCATGGTCTCTGTCCGATGTTGGCGCTCTCTGGCCGAGGGCGCGGATCCCGTGGAAACAAGAATGTTCAGTTTTTGCCCGCCTGCCGGCAGGGGAGAATTGCCGTCTTGATGCGCCGTCGATTGCCCGGAAAAGCACACCTTGCCGGCGCCTGGGCAGGACGGCCTCAAGTTGCGGGTTCGCCGGATTTGCGCGATAACTCCCATCGGCGTATACGTGTGTAACACGTTGCTGAAAGGAATTGCAAGCTGGCTGTCCCTCCCATTCAGGATGCGACCGCATCGCGCACGATGCTGCACACGGTCGCCAAACTGCATTACGAGGCGGAGATGTCGCAGGTCGATATCGCGCGGCAGCTTGGCGTCTCCACCGCGACCATATCGCGCCTCTTGCAGCGGGCGCGGGCGGAAGGGATCGTCCGTATCGAGGTTCTCGACCTGGCGGCACCTGAGGAGATCACCGGACAGCTGATCGATAGGCTAGGCCTGCGTGACGCAGCGGTGGTCGAGACGCCGGCCGCAGGCGCGCTGACGGCGCTGGCCGGCCCGCTCGGCGGCCTTCTCAAGCAGGCGCAATTGGTGGCCGGCTCCGTGGTCGCCATCGGCTGGGGGCGCGCGGTGCGCGAGGTGATCCGCGCCGGCCTGCCGCGCATTCCGGGCGTGCTGACCGTTGCCGCCACCGGCGGCATGCAGCAGCACGCGGCGCATTTTCAGGTCAACGAATTCGTCCGCCTCGCAGCCGAGGAGTTCGGCGGGATACCGCACTTCATTCATGCGCCCTATCTGCCTTCCAGTGAATTGCGTGAAGTCTTCCTTGGTGATGCCGCCATCAGCGATGCCGTCGCGCTGTGGGACAGGACCGATGTGGCGATCGTCGGCATCGGCCTGCCGCATGCCATCAATGCACCCGAGGCGAGCGCCGCCACGCCGAGCGAGCAGGCGCTGGTCCATGCGGCTGGCGATGTCCTTCGGCATTATTTCGATGCCGATGGCGCGCTGATCGCCTGGGAAGGAGAGGGCCGGATGATCGCTATGTCGCCGGCGCAGCTCCGCGCCGTGCCGCTGGTGATCGGTGTCGCGGCGTCGCCGGAAAAGGCGACGGCGATCATCGGCGCCGCTCGCGCTCAGCTGATCAACGCCGTGATAACGGATACGAAGACGGCGCAAGCCATCCTCGCTACCCTGCCGCCGCGATAGTGCGCCCGCCGCCCCGCCGCCGCATTCCAGTTCGCGAGGGCGATTCTACGAAATCGGTTGTGCCGCCGAGAAGTCGAGGCAATAGTTCGGCGGGACTTTGTGGAGCAGTCGGATGTTGCGTGAAAAATCCGGCGTTGCGACCCGGAAAACCGAGTTGCAATTTATTTCTGCAAAGTGTTACAAGTTTGTGAACTTGGTGTGCAATGCATGCCGGGTGCTGTGGTTCTCTGACCCCACGGAGGCGAGGAAGTGACCGTGGCTATCGTGCCGGTCGGCTGGACCGGCTGACATATCGACTGGAGGGCGCTTGGGAGGAGCTGCCCGCGAAAAGCAAACAGGCGTTCCCGGCCGTCTTGTCCCAAGCGGACGACGGCCATTCGATGTCACTTGCAACGGCAGATCTGCCAACACAATGAGGAGGATGTCATGAAGAAGATCGTTGCCGCGCTCGCGGCTCTCGCCGTCAGCGCGACGGTGCTTATCGCGCCCGCGCAGGCGCAGGACAAGAAATACACCATCGCGCTCGTTCCGGGCCTGACCACCGACGGTTTCTACATCACCATGCGCAAGGGCGCCCAGGCCGCGGCCGACGCGCTTGGCGTGAACCTGGTCTTCCAGGGCGCTCCTGAGTTCAATCCGGTCACCCAGGTGCCGGTGCTCGACGCGGTCATCGCCAAGAAGCCGGACGCGATCCTGATCGCGCCTACCGACAAGGTCCAGCTGGTCGAGCCACTGCGCAAGGCCAATGACGCAGGCATTCCGGTCATCACCGTGGATACGTTCATCGGCACCGGCGCCTATCAGACCGGCGCGGGTGACGCCGATTTCCCGCTGGCCTACATCGCCTCGGACAATGTGCTGGGCGGCGAGATCGCGGCGCGGGCGCTTGCCAAGGCCGTCGGCGACAAGGGCAAGGTCTATGTCTCCAACGTCAAGCCCGGCATCTCGACCACCGACCAGCGCGAGGAAGGCTTCAAGAAGGAGATGGCCAACCATCCCGGCATCACCGTTCTCGAGACCCAGTTCAATGACGACGACGCCAACAAGGCGGCCTCGCAGCTGCAGGCGGTGTTCGCGCGCAACCCCGACCTCGTCGGCGTGTTCGGCGCCAATCTGTTCTCGGCGCTGGGCGCCGCCAATGGCGTCAAGCAGGCAGGGCAGACGGGCACCGTCAAAGTGGTTGCCTTCGATGCTCCGACCAGCATCGTCGACAACATCAACACCGGCCTTGTGGATGTGGCGATCGCCCAGCATCCCGCAGAGATCGGCTATTTCGGCGTCGTCTCGGCCTATGCCCACCTGACCGGCCAATCCATCCCGGTCACGATCGGCACCGGCTTCACGATCATGGACAAGTCCAACATCGCCGATCCGAACATCTCGAAGTATCTCTATTCCGAGTAAGTCCGGACCAGCTTGGCTCTTCCCGGTGCGCCGGGAGGAGCCTGTGCCGGTCCCGCCAGGGCGGGACCTGTTTGAAGGCAGCCGCGCCGCGGAGTACTCATGACCTCGACATCACCAGCACAGCCAGCCGAGAAGCATGTCGCCCCCCAGGCTGACCACGGCGATCCCGCCAGGAGCTGGATCGCACGCATCGCCGAGGGGCGCGCCTGGCTGTTTCTCGCCGGCCTGATCATCTGTTTCGAGATCTGGTCGCGGAGCGCCTTCGGTGCCACTTTCGTGCTCAATCCGTTCAATCTGCAATCCATCGCGATTTTCGCCGTGGCGCCGCTGCTTTTGGCGACCGGGCAGACCTTTGTCATCATATCAGGCGGCATCGACCTTTCGCTGGGCTTCATCATGGGCCTTGCCGCGGTCATCGCCGCGCATGCCACCAACATGGCGGGCGCCGCCATTCCGTTGCCGTTGGCCATGCTGGCCGGCATCCTTGCCGCGGTGATCGTGGCCGGCGTGCCCGGCGTCATCAACGGCTTGCTGATCTCGCGGCTCAGGGTTCCGCCCTTCATCGGCACGCTCGGCATGTTCGGCGTCGCCCGCGGTGTCGCCTTCCTGCTTGCCGGCGGCACGACGGTGCCGGTACAGAATTCCTGGTTCGCACTGCTCGGCAACGGCAAGTTCCATGGCGTGCCCTATCTGGTGATGATCGCCGCTGTCTTCGTCGTCGTGATGCACTATCTGCTCAGCCAGACCCGGTTCGGCCAGCACAATTACGCTATCGGCGCCAATGTGCAGGCCGCGCGCCGCGCCGGCATCGACATCAGGGGCCATATCCTGCGGCTTTATGTGCTGTCGGCAATGTGCGCCGGCCTTGGCGGCGCGCTCTATGCCGCGCGCTTCACGGCGGGAGCAGCGCAGGCCGGCGAACCGCTGCTGCTCGACAGCGTCGCGGCGGTGGTGATCGGCGGCGCCAGCCTGTTCGGCGGCTCCGGCACCATCTTCGGCACCGTCGCCGGCGCGCTGGTGATCGCGGTCATCCAATACGGGCTGGTCTTCGTCAATGTGGAGCCGTTCTGGCAGTTCATCGCCGTCGGCGTCGTCATCATCATTTCCGTTCTCATCGACCAGGCGCAGCGCCGGTTCAGTGGAGCCCGTCAGGATGAATAGCACCGAGCCCCTCCTCGAAGTCCGGAACCTTTCCAAGCACTTCGGTGCGGTACGGGCGCTCAACGATTTCTCCATGGCCGTGCGGCCGGGCGAAGTGGTGGCGCTTGCCGGCGACAATGGCGCCGGCAAGACGACCCTGATCAAGGCAATATCGGGCGTGTTCCAGCCGACGGGCGGAGAAATCCTGCTCAGAGGTCAGCCGGTGGCTTTCGCCACGCCGCAGGAGGCGCGCGAAAAGGGCATCGAGACGATCTACCAGGATCTCGCGCTGGCCGACAATCTGTCGATCGGTGCCAACATCTTCCTCGGCCGCGAACCGATGCGCAAGGCGTTCGGCTTCCTGCCGGTGCTCGACCGCAAGGCCATGGCCGAGGCCGCCAGGGAGACGATGAAGCGGCTGGACTTCCACGTCAGCCGATTGAACGCGCCGGTCAGCAATTTCTCCGGCGGCCAGCGGCAGGCCGTGGCCATCGGCCGCGCCGTCTACTGGGACGCGCAGATCCTGATCATGGATGAACCGACGGCCGCGCTCGGCGTGCCGGAGCAGCGCAAGGTGATTTCGCTCATCCATCAGCTCAAGGCGCAAGGGCGCGGCGTGATCTTCATCTCGCATAATCTGCAGGACATCTTCGCCGTTTCCGATCGCATCGTCGTGCTGCGGCGTGGGATCCAGGCCGGCGAGCGCAAGATTTCCGAGACCAACCATGACGAGGTCGTCAGGCTGATGGTCGGCGGCTAAGGCCGTCGATTGCTAGCCGGCATCGCGGTTGGTCAGCGCGATGTGGCAGCAGCCGCTGCCGTGGCCGGGCGTCCAGGTGACATTGTCGAAACGCACGCCGGTCGCCTCGAACAGGCCACGGTCGAAGGCGCCGGCGATGCGGCAGAGCGTCGCGAGTTTTTCCTCCCCGACGCCGGCCTCGACCCAGGCATCCTTGAGAGGGCAGCGTTTCACCTTGAAGGCGATGCGGTCGGGCCCTCGTTCGACATCGGTCGGATACATCCGGCCGTCATCCGGGCTGACCGACAGGAAAGCTTCGCCGATTGAGCGCGCGTCGTTGGGACCGAATGCGGCGAAGGCGGCTGCGGCCACTTCCTTGCCGCGCTGCTCGATGGTCCGGGTCATTATCGCCTCGGCTCTTTCGGCGCCCAGCTCTCCGGTCAACTCATCCAGGAACAGGCGATAAAGGTCGGCCCGGTTGCGGAATGCGGAATCGAGTTCGCGCGACAGTTTCTCGGCTCTGGCTTCGGGGTCGATCATGATGCTTCCTGCGTGGTTCTTCTGAGCTTTGGTGCGGCGGCCACAAGCGCCTTGCCGATAGCCGATCGCGGCGCGTCGATGACGGCACGGGCATCGCCGCTCTCGGCAATCCGCCCGCCATCGAGAAGGATGACGCGGTGGGCTACGGCCCTGACCACGCCGAGATCATGCGAAATGAAGAGATAAGCGATCCGTTCCTGGCGTTGCAGGTCGAGCAAAAGATCGAGGATCTGTCCGCGCACCGAAACATCGAGCGCCGAAACCGCTTCGTCGAGCACGATCAGCGAGGGTTTCGTGGCTATGGCGCGGGCAATCGCCACCCGCTGTCGCTGGCCGCCGGAGATTTCGTGGATGGCGCGAGAGGCAAGCTCCGCCGCAAGCCCGACGCGCTCCAGCAGGGCGGCGATACGGCGCGGGCGTTCGGAACGGGAGGCGAGCCCGTGGATGCGCAAAGGATCGTCAAGCACGCGCGCCACCGTGGCGCGCGGATTGAAGGCGGCAAGCGGATCTTGGAACACCATCTGCAGGCGAGCGCGACGCTCACGCAAGCCGGCGCCGCCCAGAGCCAGGAAATCATGGCCTTCAAACTCGATCCGGCCGGCATCCGGCTCGATCAGCCGCAGCACCAGCCGGGCGATCGTCGACTTGCCGCTGCCGGAGGGTCCGGCCAGCGCCAGCGTCTCGCCGGGCCCGATTTCGAAAGAAACGTCGTCGGCCACGGTAACTGTCTTGCCGCCACGGCGGTAATGCCTGGTAAGGTTGGAAACCGCCAGCACGGGGGCGCTCATGCCATCACACCGTGGTGCAGCGGTTCGGCGTCGAGGCCGATATGGGCCTCGAGCAGCGCGCGCGTGTAGGCTTCAGTTGGCGCACTGACGATCTGTTGCGTGGCGCCAAGTTCGATCAATTCGCCATGCCGGAACACGGCAATGCGGTCCGCCAGCTCGGCGGCCAGCGCAATGTCGTGACTGATGAACAGCAGCGTCATGCCGTCTTCTTCCACCAGCCGCCGGATCAGTGCGACGATCTCGGCCTGCACGATGGTGTCGAGCGCGCTGGTCGCCTCGTCGGCGATCAAAAGTCTTGGGCCGGCTGCGATCGCGGCTGCAATCGCCACACGCTGCTTCTGGCCGCCGGACAGCTGATGCGGATAGGCGCGCAGGGCGGAGTCCGGGTCGGGCAGACGGACGCGTTCGAGCAGATCCTTCGCCTTGGCGTATGCCTGAGACCATGTGAGACCGAGATGGGTGCGGGAGACTTCGGCGATCTGTTTGCCGACAGTCATGACAGGATCGAGGCTGGCGGACGGGTCTTGAAAGATGAAGCCGATATCGCGCCCGAGGAGGGGTGTGGGGCTTGGTTTGGAAGTGGTCTTTTGGACGCTGCGTTCTATGAGGCCCCCTCTGTCCTGCCTGACATCTCCCCCTCAAGGGGGAAGATTGCACCTTCATCTCGGCCTTCGCCAATCCCCAATGGTGCAGGGGAGCCATCGGCGAAGCTGCCAATCTCCCCCTTGAGGGGGAGATGTCCGGCAGGACAGGGGGGTGCCTTGGCACCCAATCTCGACGGTCGCAAAACCCAATCGATACGTCCGTCAATCCTGGCGCTCGCCGGCAACAAGCCTGCAATCGCCAGCGCCAATGTGCTCTTGCCCGAGCCGCTTTCGCCGAGGATGGCCAGCCGCTCGCCAGCCATGATGTCGAGGCTGATGTCCCTCAGCGCCACCACCTCGCCGTCGTCACGGCGGTAGGTCACCGCGAGGTTGCGGATCGAAGCCAGCGCGGTCACGACAGGCCTCTTCGGACCGCCGTGGTTTCAACGATGCCTTCGCCGGCGAGATAGACGCCGAGCACCGTCAGAACCAGTGCTATGCCGGGCGCGATCGACAGGAAGGGCGCGGTGTGCAGCACGGCGCGGCCCTCCGCTATCATGCCGCCCCAGGTGACCCGATTGGGGTCGCCAAGGCCGAGGAAGGACAAAGCCGCCTCGGTGAGGATCGCCGCTGCCACGATCACCGAGGACAGCGCCAGCACCGGCGGCAAGGCATTGGGCAGCACCTCGCGAAAGGCGATTTCCAGCGGATGCATGCCGATGACGCGCGCGCCGGCGACGTAATCGCGCTCGCGGATCGACAGCACTTCCGCGCGGGCCACGCGCGCGGGCCCGGTCCAGGTGCCGAGCGCTATTGCCGCCACGACGACGCCGAGCGAAGGGCCGACCACGCTGACGAAGGCCAGAGCGAGCAAAAAGCCCGGCACGGTCTGGAAGGCGTCGGTGACGCGCATCAGCACCTCGTCGGTGAGGCCGCCGGCAAACCCGGCCAGCGTGCCCACCATGGAGCCGATGGCCAGTGCGACGGCCGCTGCCGCAAGGCCGACGGCAAGCGACGTGCGAGCACCATGGAAAAGCTCGGCCAGCACGTCACGGCCGAGGCGGTCCGTGCCGAGCGGCAGCGACCAGTCCTGGAAGGGCGGCAGCAGCGCCGGGCCGGCGATGGCTTGCGGGTCGCCCGGAAACAGCAGCGGCGCCGACAGAGCCAAGGCGCACAACGCCGCCAGGAGGATGGCGCCGGCGACCGCCTCCGGCGTGCGCAGAAAGCGGCGGAGCGTGCTCATGTGCCGGCCTCGCTGGCGCCGACGCGCGGATCGAGAAAGGCATAGGCGACATCGACGAGAAGATTGATGACGATGACCAGGACGGCGCTGACGAGAATGATGCCGAGCAGCAAGGGCGTGTCGCGCGCGGCCACCGCTTCCTGCGCCAGCCGACCGAGGCCGGGCACGGCAAAGACGCTCTCGATGACGACGCTGCCGCCCAGCATCTGCGCCGACTGCAGGCCGAGCATCGTGACCAATGGCAGCAGCGCATTGCGGGCGACATGGGCAAGCACGATGCGGGGGCGCGACAAGCCCCTGGCGCGGGCGGCCAGCACAAAATCCTGCCGCCAGACCTCGGCCATGCCGGCGCGCATCATCCGCAAATAGAGCGCCAGGTAGATGAAGCCGAGGGCGCAGACCGGCAGGACGAGATGGATGGCGATGTCGGCTGCGCGGTCGAGACCGGCCTTGCCGGAGGCGATGGTCTCGATGCCGCCGATTGGCAGCCAGCGCAGGTCGACCGCGAAGACGACGATCAGCACCAGGCCGAGCCAGAAACCCGGCACCGCGTAGAGCGCCAGCGAACCGATGGAGAGAAAACGGTCGCGAAAACTGCCCGGCCTGGCGCCGGCATAGATGCCCAGCGCCGAGCCGAGGCCGAAGGAAAGCGCGGTGGCGCTGCCCATCAACAGCAGCGTGGTCGGCAGGCGCTCGAGGATCACGTCGCGGATCGGCCGCGAAAAGGTGACGGACTGGCCGAGATCGAGATGCAGCAGCGCCCAAAGATAGTTGGCGAGCCGCGTCAGCTCCGACTGGTCGAGGCCCCAGCGATGGCGCAACAGCTCGATCATGCCGGCATCGCCGCCGGTCGAGACGATATAGGCATCGACCGCGTCGCCCGGGGCGGCTTCGAGCAGCAGGAACGTGCCGATGACGACGATCAAAAGCACGAAGATGCTGCCGACGAGGCGACGGCGGAGGAGCGCGAGGGCGCGGTTCATGGCGGCGGCGAAGAGGTGGTGAGACGACTGAACAAAATGTCGCGCTTGAGCGCCGCCCTCTGTCCGGCAGGACAGAGGGGGGCCTCGTAGAACTCAACGCCTACGATGATTTCGCGAACGTTCATCCGCGAAATACTGTCACGATTCCAGATAGGTGTCCGCCCAGTTCGACACCGCCCAGCGCGGGTTGTTGGCGATGTTGCCGACAGTGTCGCGGGCGACGCTGATGAAGCTCCATTCGGCGACGTTGATCAGCGGCAGGTCGGCGGCCACCTCTTTCTGGAACTCCTTGTAGAGGTCGGTGCGGGCCGATGTGTCGAGCGTCTCGGAGGCCTTGGCGATGAGGGCATCGAGCGCATCGTTCTTGTAGCCGCCCTGATTGGAGAACGGCACGCCGTCCGGAATGCCGCTCTGCACCAGGATGGTGGTGGAGATCGCCGGGTCGCCGCGGAACACCGGCGGGCCGACGGCGAGGTCGAAAGCGTGGTCGGTGTAGACGGCCTTGATGTGCGCGGCGGAATCGTTGTTGACGAGCTGGGCATCGATGCCGATGGCGGCGAGTGCCTGGCGCAGATAGTCGCCGAACTGCTTGGTCTCGTTGAAATAGGGCGCCGGCAACAGCTTCAGCGAAAAGCGCCTGCCGTCGGGGCCCTTCTTGTACCCTGCCTCTTCGAGCAGCGCATTGGCCTTGGCGACGTCGAAGGCATAGGTCGGGACGTCGGCGGTATAGAACTGCGGGTCGTTTTTCGGCACCGGGCCGGTGGCGGTGGCGGCATAGCCGAGGAACACCGTCTTGACGACGAAATCCTTGTCGATGGCATGCGCGATCGCCTGGCGCACCTTCAGGTCGGCGAGCTCCTTGCGACGATGATTGATCTCGACGACGAGCTGGTAGGTCAGTCCCTCATAGCCCTTGGTGATCACCTTCAGGCCCGGCACTTTCGAGATGCGGTCAAGATCGGCCAGCGGCACGGCGGAGAAGGCGGCGAGCTGGATCTCTCCTGCTTCCAGCGCGCTCGCCGCCGAAGTGCGGTCGGGCAGCACCTGGTAGATGATCTCATCGAGATAGGGCTCGCCCTTGCCCCAATAATCCGTGTTCTTCGTCAGCCGGTAGTATTGGCCGGCCTTGTATTCGGCGAACTTGAACGGGCCGGTGCCGATGGGCGCGTTGTTGGCCGGGTTGTCCTCGATCTTGCCAACTTCGTAAACGTGCTTCGGCACCACGCTGCTCAGCGCCGGCAGAGCGTTGCGGATCAGCTGGAAGGGCGTGGGCTTGGCGAATTTGAACACGGCGGTCAATTCATCAGGGGTATCTACCGCGGCCAGATCCTTGAACACGGTGCGGCCGAGATTCTGCAGCGGCTTCCAGATCTGCAGCGCCGAGAAGGCGACGTCGGCCGAGGTAAACGGCTTGCCGTCATGCCATTTGACCCCTTCGCGCAGTTTGAAGGTCGCCGACAGCCCGTCGGCGGCGCCTTCCCAACTGACCGCCAGGCGTGGTGCAAGCCCGTCCTTGCCATCGAAGGAGGCTTCGGCCAGCGTTTCGACGATCTTGCTGGAGATGAAGAAGACGCCGTTGGAGGCGACGATGGCCGGGTTGAGGTTGCGCGGCTCGGAATCGGCGGCGAGCACCAGGCGGCCACCCTTCTTCGGCGTCTGCGCCCAGCTCAAGGCCGGCATCGCGGTGGAGGCCAGAAGCATGGCAGAGCCCGCAAGCACCGTGCGGCGTGAAATCCTGAACTCCGACATCATCCTATTCCCCCTCTATCTCATATCTTGCACGGAGGCCTTTCGGGCGTTTCCATGCACGTTTGATTATGGGCCTTGCCGTGGCTTTCGCCAGAGACGGAATTGGCGCATCGTGGCGTGGCTTTGAAATTTTTGTTCGCTGGACCAGTTACGGGAGAGTGGTCGATAAACCTGACCTGGTAAGACCAGGTCAGGTGATGCGCCTCACATTATCGGCACCGGCGACGGCCATCCGGCTGGGCGAGCCTGTTTCTGGCTGGACCAGATGGGCGAAAATGGTGCAGATTTGACCCGAAGTCGGAAGACCTATCGGGATCGGGCATCCGGCGGTCCAGCCGATCCGCGCGGACATTCAGGGAGAGAGACAATGAACATAGCTCCGGGGAAGAGTGCCGTCGGCGACATCCCATTCGACCACGCCAGGGTCGATGGCCTGATGGAAGAGGCTGATATCGACGTCCTGCTCGCGACCTCCAAGCACAACACCCAATATCTGCTCGGCGGCTACAAGTTCATCTTCTTCGCCGCCATGGATGCGATCGGCCACAGCCGGTACCTGCCGATCGTGATCTACGAAAAAGGCGGACCGGACCACGCCGCCTATATCGGCAACCGCATGGAGGGTGGCGAACACCAGAACCACCCGTTCTGGACGCCGACGCTGCATGCCGCCTGCTGGGGCACCCTCGATGCCGCCAATCTCGCCGTCGAGCATGTGCGCAAGATCGGCAAGGGCGACGCTCGCATCGGAATCGAGCCGGGTTTCCTGCCGTCGGACGCCTATGCCCTGATCCGCAAAGCGCTCCCCGACGCCAAGCTGGTCGATGCCACCGACATGCTGGAGCGCATGCGCGCCATCAAGACCGAGGCCGAGCTGGAGAAACTGCGGATCGCCTCCGAACTGATCACCGATTCCATGCTGGCCACCATCCAATGGGCGCGCGAAGGCACGACCAAGAGCGAGATGATCGAACAGCTTCGCCGCGAGGAGACCAATCGCGGCGCGCATTTCGAATATTGCCTGCTGACGCTGGGCTCCAGCCACAACCGCGCGGCGTCGCCGCAGGCGTGGAAAAAGGGTGAAGTGCTGTCGATCGATTCCGGCGGCAATTATCATGGCTATATCGGCGACCTCTGCCGCATGGGGGTTCTCGGAAACCCGGATGCCGAGTTGGAGGACCTGCTGGCCGAAGTCGAGGCGGTGCAGCAGGCAGCGTTCTCGAAGGTGAAGGCGGGCACGCTCGGCGGCGACATGATTTCCCATGCCGAAGGCGCGCTGAAAAAATCCAGGGTCGCGCCCTATACGGATTTCTTCGCTCACGGCATGGGCTTGATCACGCATGAGGCGCCGTTCCTGATGACCAACCATCCGGTGACCTATGAAGGCACCTATGCGGGCAAGCCGCTGGAGAGAAACATGGTGCTGTCGGTGGAGACGACCATGCTTCACCCGACGCGCGGCTTCATCAAGCTGGAGGATACGGTGGCGGTTACCGATACCGGCTATGTGATGTTCGGGGATCGAGGTCGGGCATGGAACCGGGGTGGCATGTAACCTGCCATATTACAAATGAGCGTGCCGGTCTCGATTGTCTCTAAAGCGCGTCGCGTCGAAACGAATTCATGCGCGGCGCTTTGTCGTTGCCGCTAAACAGAAGTCACTTTTGCGCGACATGCATTAAACCATTCCTGTGCAGACGACTTCCAATCTTCCGTCGATCGTCTGGGTGCAGCATATGGTAAGCCCCTCGGATGCGGAGACCACAGCGCAATCGGATGCAAACGTTGACGCCCACGGACTGCCGGACTTGGCGTTGCGATGGAACCAGGAGAGTTGGCTCTGAAGCCCGGCCATGATCATAAGCAGGGCATTGATGTCACGTTGATCCGGCGAGGGCGGTGTAAAAGCAATCTTGACCAGCGGATGCTTGTGGTCTTTGCAGTTGACCGTCCGTACCTGCTCGACCGTCTGGATCAAGCTCAGCGGCACGGGTATCCAGGATTCGCAGGACAAATCGGTCGAAAAGAGAAGCGTTGACGGGTCGGCGTCGTTGGCCTTGACAATACCGCCAACCGTCATGGCCGGGTTGCCGTCCGGCAGGCTGCCCGTTGCGAGCTTTTCCACGAATTCCTGGGGACTGAAACGCGTCATCGCTTCTCTCTCAAGGAGGCATGCTGGACGATAGCATATCGGAAGGGCGCCTCAAAGTCGCGAGCGAGGGGAGTTCCCGGCCGGCAGCAACCTGAAATCCGGCAGTTCGCGCAATCCCAGTTCGGGCCCTGCCGGCGAATAGACGACGAACAGCTGCATCGGCCCGTCGCCGGTGTTGAGCGTCGAGTGGAAGCGGCTCTCCGGCACGTAAATGGTGCAGCCGGGGCCGACCTTCTCGACCACCGGATTGCCTTGCTCGTCCTCGACCATCTGCTCGCCATGGCCCGAAATGACAAAGATGATTTCCTCCGCGCCCGGATGGTTATGACGGGTATGGCCCTTGCCGGAGGGCAGGTCGACGACGCCGCCGGAAAAGCGGGTCGCGCCGTTCACTTCCGGAGCGACCGTCAGGGACAACTTTCCCCAGTCGAATCCGAAGGCGCTGACATCCTTCGGGTAGACGAACACCTTGCTCTTGTCGGTCATTCTCATGATCCCTTCGTTTTCTTCGTGGTCGTCTTCAGGCCGCCAAGCGTGACGGCCTTGAAATCGGCGGTCTGCCGGGCGATCGCCGCTTCCGCCGGCAGCCGCTCCATCGAGCTCGCGCCATAAAAGCCGTGCAGGCCCTTGCAGCGTTCGAGGATGTAGCGGGCGTCGTCCGGCATTGAGATCGGCCCGCCATGGCAAAGCAGGATGACATCCTTGCGCACCGAACGGGCCGCTTCGGCGATCGCGTCGATGGCGACCACGCAATCGTCGAGCGACTTGGCAGAGGTGGCGCCGATCGAGCCCCCTGTCGTCACCCCCATATGAGCCACGACGATATCGGCGCCGGCCCTGGTCATGGCGCGCGCCTCCTCCGGGTTGAAGACATAGGGCGTGGTCAGAAGGTCGAGCTTGCGGGCTTCGGCGATCGTGTCGACCTCGAGCCCAAAACCCATGCCGGTCTCCTCGAAGCTCTGTCGCATGCTGCCGTCGAACAGGCCGATGGTGGGGAAATTCTGCACCCCGGAAAAACCCATCGTCTTCAGTTCGGAGAGTAGCAGCGGCATGATGACGAACGGATCGGTGCCGTTGACGCCGGCCAGCACCGGCGTCTTCCTGACCACCGGCAGCACCTCGTAGGCCATCTCCTTGACGATCTCATTGGCATTGCCATAGGCGAGCAGGCCCGCGGCCGAACCGCGACCGGCCATGCGGTAGCGGCCGGAATTGTAGATGATGATGAGGTCGATGCCGCCGGCCTCCTCGGCCTTGGCCGACAGGCCGGTGCCGGCGCCGCCGCCGACGATCGGCACACCCTTGTCGATCATTCCCCTGAATTTCTTCAGTATGTCCTTGCGCGGTATTGCCGGCATGTCTTGGATCTCACTGTCTGGCGATTTCGAGGAAAGCCGCGACCGCGGCCGTGGCGAATCGGGGATCATTGATGTGCAGCGGCAGACGCGTCAGCCGGCGCGTAGCGTTCGGCTTGATCGCGCGCTCGATGGCTTCGAACAGGGCGGCATCGGCTTGCGGGTCGAAGAAGGCGCCGCCTTCGATGTCGAGCGCGGAGACGCCTTTCTCCGGGATAAGGAAATGCACGGGCCCCTCGCAGCGGGCGAGCCTTGTGCCGATCCACTCGCCGATCTTGCGGCATTCCTGCGCTGTCGTGCGCATCAGCGTGACGTTCGGGTTGTGCTCGTAGAACAGCCGCCCGCGATAATGGTCCGGAATGGTCGCAGGCGCCCAGAAATTGACCATGTCGAGCGCGCCGACCGAGCCGACATAAGGCAGGCCGGTGCGGGCAACGGCACCGAAACGATCCTCCGTCGCCGGCAGCACGCCGCCGAACAGGAGATCGCAGACCTCAGTGGTGGTGATGTCGATGACGCCGGACAGCAGGCCGCTGTCGGCCAGTTTCTCCATGCTGCGGCCGCCGGTGCCGGTGGCGTGAAAGACCATGCAGTCATAGGTCGAACGGAGCTGATCCGCGATTGCCGTCACGCACGGCGTGGTGACGCCGAACATGGTGAGGCCGATCGACGGCTTGCCCTCGGGCGGCGGCGGCGGTCCGGCGGCCATGCCCGATATCGCCTGGGCCGCATTGTGCAGAACGACACGCGAGAGGTGGTTCAGCCCGGCCATGTCGGTCACAGATGGCATCATGATGATGTCCGAGATGTCGACATAGGGCGCGGTGTCGCCGGAAGCGAGCGTCGAGACCATGATCTTGGGCAGGCCGAGCGGCAGCGCGCGCATGCCTGCGGTGATGATCGACGTGCCGCCGCCGCCGCCGATGCCGATCATGGCGGCAATGTCGTTTCGCGATTGGGCAAAGCGAGCGAAGGCGATGCCCATGGCGGCGACGGCGATGCCGCGGTCATCGCCGGCGAGCACCGCGTCTCGCCCGCCGGGATGGTGGCCTGCCACATCCCCAGCGGCAATGTCGACCGGCACGCTCGCGGCGCGCGTTCCGACGTCGACCCGGCAGACAGCGGCACCCGTGGCGGCGATCGCGTCGGCCAGGAAGGCGAGTTCCTCGCCCTTGGTGTCCGCGGTGCCCACCACATAAATGCGCTTCATCGGTGCCTCCCTCTGCCGGTCCAAGTCACCCAAGGCTCAGTGCTCTACAGAGCGTCAACCTAGCCATTCCGAAAATGAGGAGGTCATTGCAATTTTTTGAGACGCGCGTATCATATTGATATGGATGTCTCACGTCAACACGCCGCAGCAAGCGACGACACCGCCGGGGGACCCGAACGCGGACCGCGCGCGCGCACGAAACGGCTGATGCTGGAGACGGCGACGAGGCTGATGCAGGCAGGCGCAACACCTTCGGTCAGCGAGGTTGCCGAGGCGGCGCAGGTGTCCCGCGCCACCGCCTACCGGTATTTTCCGAGCCAGGCGGCACTGGTGCAGGCAGTGGTTAACGAGGGGCTCGGGCCGATCCTCACCTGGAAATCCACCTCTGCCGATGCCGAGCGCCGCGTTGCCGAGCTCTTCGACACGGCCATGCCGCGCATCGAGGCTTTCGAGGCGACATTCAAGGCGGCATTGAAACTGTCGCTCGATCAGTGGGCGCGGCGCCAGGCCGGTACTTTGGGAAGCGAACCGGCCTTCAAGCGGGGCCACCGCGTCGAATTGCTTCAGGACGCGCTCGCTCCGCTCAAGGGCCGGCTGCCGCCGCGCGACCTCAAGCGGCTGGCGCAGGCGCTGTCGCTGATCTTCGGCGTCGAGGTGCTTATCGTGCTGAAGGACATCTGGGGACTGGACGGTCGCCGGACGATGTCCGTTGCCCAGTGGGCGGCGGTCGCCCTGGTGCGCGCGGCGATCGCGGAATCAGTGTCCGAAGCACAGGCAAGCCAACCAACAAGGGTCACGAAATAGCAGGTATCTGGTTCTACCAGATTTGCATACTGGTTGCCGATATTAACCGCAATGCTGAAGCATGAACAAGGCCGATGTCTATCAATGAGTAGGAAAATTTAGGAAAAACAGGCAGATAAGGCTGGAATTCGAGACTTCGAGCTGTCACCATTGCTCAAGAAAGGGCTTGACGGAGCTTCAAAATTGGTAATACCAGATCAAAGGAGAAAAGCGGATCGAAAGTGAGGGCTGCGATCCATTTCCGGACGGGCGAGGAGGCTCCAAACCGGAAGGCGCGACCAAGGGAGGAACTACCAGGGCCGGCCCAGTTTGCCGGTTCGCTTGATACGGTAGAATGCGCACAAGGGAGGAAACATCATGCGCAAGATAGTGACCAGCTTGCTTGCTGGTATCGGCTTGACACTTGCCTGCGGAACATCCGTCTACGCCCAGGACAAATCGCTCACCATCTTCTGGGCGGAATGGGATCCTGCCAACTACCTCCAGGAACTCGGCAACGAGTACGAGAAGGAAACCGGCGTCAAGATCACGGTGGAGACCACGCCCTGGGCCGACTTCCAGACCAAGGCCTTCACCGAGTTCAACGCTCATGGCGATGCCTACGACCTGGTCGTCGGCGACTCGCAGTGGCTCGGCGCCGGCTCGACCGGTGGCCACTATGTCGACCTCACCGACTTCTTCAACAAGCACAAGCTCGGCGAGGTGATGGCGCCGGCGACGGTGAAGTACTACGCCGAATATCCTGGCAACAGCGGCAAGTACTGGGCCATCCCGCTCGAAGGCGACGCCGTCGGCTGGTCCTATCGCAAGGACTGGTTCGAGGATCCCAAGGAGAAGGAAGCCTTCAAGGCCAAATACGGCTACGACCTCGACGTGCCGAAGGATTTCAAGGCGCTGCGCGACATCGCCGAATTCTTCCACCGGCCGGACCAGAAGAGATACGGCATCGCCATCTACACCGACAATTCCTATGACGCGATGGCGATGGGCTTCGAGAACGCGCTGTTCTCCTATGGCGGCGAACTGGGTGACTATTCGACCTACAAGGTCGACGGTTTCATCAACTCCGACAAGGCTGTCGCCGCGCTCGACGCCTATAAGGAGCTTTACAAGTTCACGCCTCCGGGCTGGGCCAAGTCGTTCTTCGTCGAGGACAACCAGGCGATCACCGAAAACCTGGCCGCGATGAGCATGAACTACTTCGCGTTCTTCCCCTCGCTGATCAACGAGGCGTCGAACCCGAACGCCAAGAACACCGGCTTCTTCGCCAATCCTCCCGGGCCGAACGGCGACCAGTTCGCCGCACTCGGTGGTCAGGGCATCTCCGTCGTCTCCTACTCGCAGAAGCAGGACGAGGCGATGAAGTTCCTCGAATGGTTCATCAAGGACGAGACCCAGAAGAAGTGGGCGGCACTCGGCGGCTACACCTGCAGCGCAGCCGTGCTCAAGTCCGAAGAGTTCCAGAATGCGACGCCCTACAACAAGGCCTTCTACGAGACCATGTTCAAGGTGAAGGATTTCTGGGCGGTGCCGGAATATGCCGAACTGCTCCAGCAGCTCAACCAGCGCGTCTATCCCTACATGATCGGCGGCGAAGGCACCGCCAAGGAAACGCTCGACGCACTGGCCGCCGACTGGAACGCGACCTTCAAGAAATACGGCCGCGGCCAATAATCGTTCATGTCCCACGGAGGGGGCGCTCATGCCTCCTCCGTTTCTTTTTCTTCAAGCGGGAGCAGGGTCTTGGCGACCACGATGATCACCACGCTGGACAGATCTTCACGCGCGGCCGCGCGTGGCCTTAGCGATATTTCGATCCGCAATCTTTTCATCATCCCGACGATCCTGTTCCTGATCGTCTTCAACATCTTTCCGCTGATCTATTCGCTCGGCTATTCCTTCACCGATTTCCGCGCCTCGACCAACGCGCCGGCGAATTTCGTCGGGTTGCAGAACTACCGCGACCTGCTCAGCGATCCTTATGTCTGGTCCAACTTCGCGATCACCGCCAAATACGTGATCATCTCGGTCGCCGGACAGTTGCTGGTCGGTTTCGGCGTGGCGATGCTGCTCAACCGCGATATTCCGCTGAAGGGGCTGCTGACGACCCTGCTGCTGCTGCCGATGATGCTGTCGATGGCCGTCGTCGGCCTGTTCTGGAAACTGCTCTACGATCCGTCATGGGGCGTCATCAACTATGCGCTTGGGCTTGGCAATTTCGAGTGGCTGGCCGACCCCAAGATGGCACTCTACGCGGTGGCGCTGACCGACATCTGGATGTGGTCGCCCTTCGTCATGCTGCTGTCGCTGGCCGGCCTCTCGGCGGTGCCGAAGCACCTCTACGAAGCCGCCGCTATCGACCGCGCCGGTCCGTTCTACACCTTCTTCCGCATCACCTTGCCGCTGGTCGCGCCGATCCTGATGATCGCCGTCATCTTCCGCACCATGGAAGCGTTCAAGACCTTCGATCTGGCCTATATCCTGACCACCCAGCCGACGGCTGAACTGATCTCGATCCGGCTCTACAAGATGGCGTTCCAGGAATGGCAGACCGGGCGCTCCTGCGCGCTCGCCTACATCGTGCTGATCATGGTGCTGGCCATCACCAACATCTACGTCAAATATCTGAACAAAGTGAAGGAGCGCTGAGATGGCCGCCGTCCGCACTTCTTCCGAGATCGCCCTCAACCGCGTCGCAATCGTCGCCGTGCTGGTGGCGACAGTGATCTTCCTGGCGCCGATCTACTGGATCGCCTCGACGGCGTTCAAGCCGCGCAATCTTGCCACCACCATCCCGCCGACGGTCGTGTTCCAGCCGGAGATATCGCCCTTCGTGAAGCTGTTCACCAAGCGCTCGCAATTGCGCAGCCCGCCTTCGCCGGAAGAATACGCGGCGGCGCCCTGGTGGGAACGCGTCGTCTTCGACGGCGGCGAAAAGATCGTGCGCGACGGCAAGGGCCAGGTGCAATGGTCGGGCTATCCGAACCGTTTCATGAATTCGCTGATCGTCGCGATCACTTCGACGGTGCTGGCGGTCGGCATGGGTACGTTCACCGCCTATGGCTTCTCGCGCTTTAGGGTCAAAGGCGAGGCGGACCTTTTGTTCTTCATCCTGTCGACCCGCATGCTGCCGCCCGTGGTGGTGGCGATCCCGATGTTCCTGATGTACCGGGCGGTCGGCCTCAACGATTCCCATATCGGGCTGATCATCCTCTACACCGCCTTCAACCTGTCCTTCTCGGTTTGGCTGATGAAGGGTTTTATGGACGAGATCCCGAAGGAGTACGAGGAAGCGGCGCTCGTCGACGGCTATACGCGCATGGAAGCCTTCTTCAAGATCGTGCTGCCCGAAGCCGCCACCGGCATCGCCGCGACGGCCGTGTTCTGCTTCATCACGGCATGGAACGAATATGCCTTCGCGCTGATCATGACCAATCGCCGCGCCCAGACCGCACCGCCGTTCATCCCGAGCCAGGTCGGCTCCGGGCTGCCGGACTGGACGGTGATCGCCGCCGGCACTTTCCTGTTCCTGCTTCCTGTCGCCATCTTCACCTTCCTGCTTCGTAATCACCTGTTGCGCGGCATGTCCTTCGGAGCGATCCGCAAATGAGCTTTCGCGCCATCAACCAGAAATATCTGGAACCAGGCAGCCAGGTGCTGATGGTGCTCGGCATCGTTGCGCTCTGCCAGCCCTGGAACTTGCTGCTGCACAGCTATGGGCTGACCATCATCCTGATCGGCCTGATCGGCTTCAACATCACCTCCAAGATCGCACCGCAAGAGGAAGCCGGAACCGGCCAGTCAGGCGATCCGCAGCGAAATCCGGGAGCGCAGCATTGACCCAGATCGAGCTTCGCGGCGTCCAGAAGTTCTTCGGCGCCGTCCAGGTCATCAAGGACCTCAACCTCAAGATCGAAGACAACGAGTTCATCGTGCTGCTCGGTCAGTCGGGCTGCGGCAAGACGACGACGCTGCGCGCCATTGCCGGGCTGGAGACGATCGACGAGGGCGACATCCTCATCGACGGCAAGCCCATCCAGCATCTGAAGGCCGCCGATCGCGACATCGCCATGGTCTTCCAGTCGTTCTCGCTGTACCCGCATATGAGCGTCTACGAGAACATCGCCTTTCCCTTGCGCGCCACGCGAAAGAGCAAGAGCGAAATCGACCAGGAAGTTCGCTCGGTCGCCAAGACGCTGCAAATCACGGACCTGCTCGGCAAGAAACCGTCGGCGCTGTCGGGCGGCGACATGCAGCGCGTGGCGATCGGCCGGGCACTGGTGCGGCGGCCGAAAGCGATGCTGATGGACGAGCCGATCGGCGCGCTCGACGCCAAGCTGCGCGAGGAGATGCGGGCCGAGATCAAGCGGCTGCACATCAAGCAAGGCTCGACCACCATCTACGTCACCCATGACCAGATCGAGGCGATGAGCCTCGCCGATCGCATCGTCATCATGCATGAGGGGGTTCTCCAGCAGGTCGGCTCCCCCGACGAGGTCTATTCGCACCCGGCCAACCTCTTCGTCGCGCAATTCGTCGGCAGTCCGGTGATGAACGTGGCCGACGCGGCGGTGGCCGAAAAAGCCTCGTCGGCCTCGGTGACGGTGGGCGATGCGCCAACCGGTTTCGAATTCCCGCGCGCGCTCCTGTCGAAGCTGAACGGCCATGCGGGCGGCCGGCTGGCACTCGGCATCAGGCCGGAAGGCGTCCTCATCAGCCGTGAGGCGGCGGAGGGCTTCATGGCGGTCGAGACGCAGATCGTCGAGCCACTCGGCTCGTTCGACATCGTCGACCTGAAAGTCGGCTCCAAGATGCTGCGCGCCCGCACCAAGAGCGGCTTCATTTCAGGTCCCGGCGAGAGGGTGTTCGCCAGGATCGATCCGACACAGGCGCATTTCTTCGACGCGGCGAGCGGCAAGTCGCTCGGAGTGAGACTCTGATGGCCCATATCCAGCTCAAGAATATCTCCAAGACGTTCGGCAATCACACGGCCCTGACCGGGCTCGACCTCGACATCGCCGATGGCGAGTTCTTCGTCCTGCTCGGCGAGACGGGCGCGGGCAAGACAACGACGCTGCGGCTGATCGCCGGACTGGAAAGACCGAGCGAGGGCCAGGTCTTCATCGACGGGATCGACGTTGCCGACTGGGGCGCCGCGGAGCGCGACGTGGCGCTGGTGCTACAGCAATATTCGCTCTACCCGCGCTATACGGTGCGCGAAAACCTCGAATTCCCGCTGAAGCCGAAGATCCGGCGGCTGCCCGACGCCGAAATCAAGGACCGCGTCGACCGCGCGGCGCGGACGCTCAGGATCGAGCATCTGCTCGACCGCAAGACCGACCGGCTGTCGGGCGGCGAGATGCAGCGCGTCTCGATCGGCCGGGCCATCGTGCGCAAGCCGCGCGTGTTCCTGATGGACGAGCCGCTGTCGGCGCTCGACGCCAAGCTGCGCGAGGCGCTGCGCACGGAACTGAAGAACCTGCAGATGCAGCTCGGCGCCACCTTCCTGTTCGTCACCCACGACCAGATCGAGGCGATGTCCATGGGCGACAAGGTGGGCGTGCTCAACCATGGCCGCATCGTCCAGACCGGCACGCCGCATGAGATCTACAGCAATCCGCGCGACACCTATGTGGCGAGCTTCGTGGGCTCGCCGCCGATGAACCTCATCGACGGCAGGGTGGTCAACGATCGTGCGGTCATGGCGCCGCTGAATTTCGAATTGCCGCTTTCAGGGGGAGCCAAGGCGAGTGCGGCGACCGACGGTCGCCCGCTCGTCTTCGGCATCCGCCCCGAGGACGTCTATCTCGAGACCGGTGCGCCGGTCGAGGCGCGCGTCCACGACGTCGAAAACCATGGCGTGGAAAAGATCCTGACGCTGCGCGTGGGCGAGACCACGCTGCGCGCCACGGTGCCGGCGCGGACCGATGTCGCGATCGAGCAGCCGGTGCGCTTTGCCTGGAATCCGGACAAGGTGGTGCTGTTCGACAAGGGCAGCGGCGTGAGTTTGCGGCACGCCGGATGAGGCGAATATCGCGAATGCGATGTTCCGGACAGCGCCCTAAACAGAAAGCCCGACTTGCGGCAGGGCAAGGAATCCGGGTTAACGGGTCCCTCCGGAGCCTTCGTCGGTGCGCTGTTGATGAAGCCTTGAACGGAAAAACCCGCCTGTGCGGCGGGTCCCTGGCGCAACTCAGCACCATAACCAAATATCTACCATAGTTGCCTTCACCCAGTCAAGAAAAAATTCCTATCATGGGAAACTGGCACAGCGGGACTGGCTGTGGTCAGGTCTTGTTAACCCGAGTTCTGAGCCCCCGCAGCAATGCCGGCCGGACAGCCGTCCCGCACCTCTACTTCGGCAGATAGGTCTCATAGGGCTCGGTGTTGATCAGCAGGATCACGCATTCCGTGTCCGAGAGGCAGGCGTCGGCATGCATCTCATTGGCCTTCTGGGTCCAGTAGGATCCGGGAGGCAGCTCGACCTTGCTCGCCTCGCCGCCGTCCATCTGCCAGTGCGCCCATAGGCCCTGGATCACCGCGGCGCGATAATCGGCGGTGTGCGCATGAACAGGGGCGTGCCAGTTGCCCGGGACTTTCAGCAAGGTACCCGCGGGGCCCTTGGCCCTTTCTCCCCATAGCGGTCCGAGACGCTGCGGTTGGTCCGGCGCCTCGGAAACATAGGGAATCTTGTTGGCCGGCAGATAGCTGTCCTCAAGGGCGGAGGCACGGCCGGGGACAGTGAGCATTGCGGCCAGCGTCAGGATTTTTAAGTGACTTGGCATCGCTTCTCCTCTTCGGGCCGACTTGCCGCCGGCGCTCGTCTGTTGGATGACAAGCTATTGCAAATGGCCAAGCCGGGAATGGCATTCTGTCCGGAACACTTGGCAATTCATCCAGGCCGGAAATCGCCACTGCAAACAGCGTTGATTTAGCCTTTTGCCGAGGCGCCGCCCGCGGCGCGCAAATGGCTGGGCGCGCTGCCGACGATGCGCTTGAAGGCCCGGCTGAACGACGCTTCCGAATCGTAGCCCAATCTGGCGGCGATCACCGACACCCGCATCCCTTCTTCCTCGAGCCACCGTCTTGCCTGATGCATGCGCACCCCGGCGACATATTTTGCCGGCGTCTCTCCGACGACGGCCGTGAAACGTTCGGCAAAAGCCGACCGTGAGGCGCCCATCTCGCGGGCCAGCGCTTCGACGGTCCAGTTCCTGTCAGGCTGCCGATGAATGGCGACCAGCACGCGGCCGATGTCCCGATCCTTGATCGCCGCGATCCAACCCGTGATGTCACCGGCGCTGTTCTCCACCCAGGAGCGGATGATGGCTGCGGCCAATACATCGGCCAGCCGCGCCAGCATCATGCCGGAGCCGGCCCGGTTCCTCGTCGCCTCGTCGGCCATGGCTTCCAGCAAATGCGGGATGCCTGGCTCGCCGGCCATCAGCTCCTTCGCGCGCAGCATATCCGGCATCATGGCCAGCAGTGGATGCGAGCCATCGTGGTTGAAGTGCATGCTGCCGCAGAACAGCAGCGTTTTTGCACCATGGCCGCCGTTCGAGACGGCGTAGACATTGTCCTGCAGGGGCTCGACGCTGTAGCTTTCGAGCGGTTCGGCTTGTACACCGGGTGCGCTGGCAAGGATATGCTCGGCGCCGCGCGGCAACAGCAATGCATCGCCGGCTTTCAGTTCCATCCATTCGCCTGGTGGCGAAAGCAGCCAGCATCCGGCACGGCCGATGAAGTGAAACCGCGCCGCCTTCTGCACCGGAAAGAGCACGGCCCAAGGCGCGCCCAGTTCGCAGCGGCCATAGTCGACGCCCTCGAGGCGCAGCGCGCGCAACATCTCGGTCAACGCACCCCCGGGGCCGGCACAGTGTCGTTGGGCGAGGTCAAGTCCATGCCGATTCCTACAGCAGTTCAGCGTCCCACGGAAACGCTGAACTGCTGTACCTCTTCGGGCAATTCCGGACGGAATTGCTCCAGCCTGGAGTCACGGCCTGCCGCTTCAGCCGGCCTGGCGGATCTCAGCATGTTCCTCGGCACGCAGGTGGCTGGGAGCCGAGCCGATGACGCGCTTGAAGGCCCGGCTGAAGGCGGCGTCCGACTCATAACCCAGGCGTGTGGCGACGACGGAAATCTTCTGGCGATCGCGCACCAGCCATTGTCGGGCCTGGTGCATGCGCACCTGGGTGACGTACCTGGCCGGCGTCTCGCCGACAATGGTGGCAAAACGCTCGGCAAAGCCCGATCGCGAGGCGCCCATCATCCTGGCGAGCGCCTCGACGGTCCAGTCGCGGTCCGGTTCGAGATGGATGGCGGCCAGAACGCGCCCGATGTCGGGATCCCTGACCGCCGCGATCCAACCGCTTGAATCGCCGCAGCCGCGCTCGACCCATGAGCGGATCACGGTGGCGGCAAGGACGTCGGCGAGCCGCGCCAGAATGCCGCCGGAGCCGACGCGCTCCATCGTCACTTCACGCGCCATCGAGTCCAGGAGATGCGGAATACCCGGCTCATAAGCTTCGAGTTCATGCGCGCGCATGACATCAGGCATCATGCCGAGCAGGGGATGTAGGCCATCGATGTTGAAGTACATGCTGCCAAAAAACAGCAGCGTGCCCGGACAGCGACCATCGGGGCACATGGCTTCATTGGACATGCAATAGACGTTCTTGCAGACTTCTTCGGCCGCGTAGCCCTGGATCGGCCAAGCCTTGGTGCCCGGTTCGCTTGCCAGCACATGCGCTGCGCCACGCGGCAGCAGCGCCGCGTCGCCCGCCTTGAGCTCGACCCACTCGCCCGAGGGCTGCATCAGCCAGCAGCCCTTGCGGCCGATGAAGTGGAATCGCGCCGCTGCCTGGGCCGGAAACTGGACGCCCCAAGGCTCCCGCATTTCGCAACGGGCGTAGTCGACGCCGTCGAGACGCAGCCCGCGCAATATGTCGGTCAGCGGATCGCCAGTGGTCGAAATTTTGGACGAACGGTCAAACATAATGGTGTTTCTAGCATGGAAACTCCAGGTCGTCACTCCCTATGTTGCAGTGCAGCCAAATGTTGCGCTGCAACTTCATCGGAGACTGACCATGGCCGAACCCGCGACGGGCGTCGTCGACGCCGCCCTATTGAACACTGTCGATCAGGAGGAACGAACCGAGCCGGCATGGGGCGCCGTCGTCTCGCTGGCGCTTGGTGTTTTCGGTCTCGTTACGGCGGAATTCCTGCCCGCCAGCCTGTTGACGCCGATGGCGAGCGATCTCGGCGTCAGCGAAGGCGTTGCGGGACAGGCGGTCACCGCGACCGCGATCGTCGGCGCCATTGCCGCTCCCACGATGGCGATCATAACACGGCGCATGGACCGCAGGCTGGTGATGTGGATGCTGACCGCGTTTCTGATCGCCTCGAACCTTTTGGCCGCCTTTGCCTCGTCGCTGTCCATGCTTCTGCTTGCCCGCGTCGTGCTCGGCGTTGCACTCGGCGGCTTCTGGGCTATGTCGGCGGCCATGGCGTTGCGGCTGGTGCCGATGCGGTTGATGCCACGCGCCATGTCGATCATCCTGACCGGCGTTTCGCTGGCCACCGTCACCGCCGCCCCTGTCGGCGCCTATGTCGGTGATATCTGGGGCTGGCGCACGGCTTTCATGATCGCCACGGTCGTCGCTGCGCTGGCGTTGTTGGTGCAGGTGGCCACCATTCCGAAACTGCCGCCGATGGGCGTGGCAAGTTTCCGCACTTTGCTCGAGGTGCTGGAGCGCCCGTCGATCAGGGTGGCGCTGCTGGTCGTGCTGCTGGTCGCTTCGGGGCACTTTGCCGGCTTCACCTATGTGCGCCCCTTCCTCGAGAAGATCCCGATGCTCGGCATCGAGACAATCTCGCTGGTGCTCCTGGCCTATGGCATAGGCGGCTTCTTCGGCAATATCGCCGGCGGCATCCTGGCCGAACGCAATCTCAAGGCCGCCGTCGCGCTGGCACCCCTGCTGATCGCAGTGGCCGCCGCCTCGATGCTGGTCTTCGGCGCCTCGCCGGCGATCGCCGCCGCCGCCGTGGCGGCCTGGGGCTTTGCCTTCGGCGCGGTGCCGGTCGGGCTGCAGACATGGCTGGTGCGGGCCGCGCCCGATCAAGCCGAGAGCGCCGGCGGCCTGATGGTCTCCACCTTCCAGGTGGCGATTGCGCTCGGCGCCGTCTTTGGCGGCCTGCTGGTCGATCATGCCGGCGTCGCCAGTGCCTTCGCCTATTGCGGCGTGGCGACTTTGCTGGCGGCAGTCGTGGTGTTTCTGCTCGGCCCAAAACGCGCCGAGTAGGCTCTCCCGACAACCATCCCTGACTTGCGCAACGGCCCGAGAACCATCATGGTTCTCGGGCCGTTGCCTTTGCGATGGCGGCGTCGCTGACAGGCAGACGCGGCAGGCTGCCGGCGAAATTCAGGCTGAACGCCCATCGAAGTCGAAGATCGACAAGGCGGACGGATCGACATCGGCGACACAGTTGACGTTGATGTAGGCGCTGCGTTCACTCCCCCGCGCACATCCTCGGCGAAAGGATGGATGCCGCAGGTGCGACAGAAGCGGTGCGCGATGGCGCGGTTGCCGAATGTGTAGGTGCCGATCTCGTCGCTCCAGGCCAGCACCCGCAGCGCCTGATGCGGAACGGCGCACAGCAAGGCGCCCTTGCGCGAGCAGATCGAGCAATTGCACCGCACGGCTCCGGTCAGTTCCGCCTCGAACTCGAAGGCGACCTTGCCGCAATGACAGCTGCCTTTGTAGAGCATCGTTTTCTTCCTTGCGTCCGCCAGGGGTGCAAAACCGCCCGCACCGGGTTAAGTCTCGGCACGCCACGCGCTGGCTGCTAAGCTTAAGACGTCCCAGAGGTCCGGAGTCCGACACCGAAGATGCAATCCGTCCGCGATCACCTGGAAACTATCCTTGCGCGTCTCGCCGCCCGTGCCGGTGAAGAACGTGTGTTCACGAAACTCTATACCGAAGCCGCGCGAGCCGCAGCCGATGCCTCCGACGCGCGGCGGAGGGCCGGCGTGAGGCTCGGACCGCTCGACGGAACGATCATTTCGATCAAGGACCTGTTCGATGTCTGCGGCGAGGCGACCACGGCCGGATCACTGCTGCTCAAGGATGCTGCGCCGGCAATTGGCGACGCCATGATTGTGCGTCGGCTGCGGCAAGCCGGCGCGGTGATCATCGGCAAGACCAACATGACCGAGTTCGCCTTTACCGCCATCGGCGACAACCAGCACTATGGCACGCCTGGCAACGCGACCGATGCCGACCGCATTCCCGGCGGGTCTTCCTCGGGCGCCGGCGTTTCCGTCGGCGAGGGGACGAGCGAAATCTCCATTGGTTCCGACACCGGCGGGTCGATCCGTATTCCGGCGGCACTCAACGGCGTCGTCGGCTTCAAGCCGACGGCGCGGCGGGTGCCGCTCACAGGCGCCTTTCCGCTGTCGGCCACGCTGGACTCGGTCGGCCCGCTCGCCCGCACCGTGGCGCAATGCGCCGCAGCCGATGCGGTGATGGCGGGCGAGGACTTGGCGCTGCCGGCGCCACTCGCCCTTGCGGGGCTGCGCATCGGTCTCCCGCGCGGCGTGCTTTTCGGAGAGACTGAAGGCGCGGTGGCAGCAGCGTTCGAGCGCTGCCTCGGCAAGATCGAGCAGGCCGGCGCACGGGTCGCGGACCTGTCGATCGACGACCTGATCGCGGACCTTCGCGCGGTCACAAAACGTGGTTCGATCGCCGCGATGGAAGGGGCTGAAGTGCATGCAGACTGGTTGGCGGCAGGCGCTCCGGTGCCGGTTGACCCGCATGTGAGCGGACCCTTGTCGCGGGCGGCAATGCTGCCGACCCCGGTTTACATCAGGGCACTGCGTCGCCGTGCTGCGTTGGCCGCCGCCACGGATGAGCGGCTGACGTCGGTCGATGTGCTGGCCCTGCCAACCACGCCGGTGACAGCGCCGACCATCGTCTCCCTGGCGCAAGATGCCGGTCTGCGCGATCGCACGGAGGGCCTGCTGCTGCGCAACACGCAGGTGGCCAACCAGTTCGATCTCTGCGCGATCTCGCTGCCGATACCAGGCATGGCGCTGCCGGCCGGCTTGATGCTGGTGGCGCGCCACGGCCATGACCGCCGTCTGCTGAGCATCGCCGCTGAAGTGGAGAGATTGCTGGGCGGCTGATCGGGACTGAACCGAATGTCAGTGTGAAGAGCAGTGCTTGCGTTCGCTGTCCTTGGCGGCGCGCTCGACGGCCGTCGCGATCAGCCACGGCAGGCTGTATTGCTTGCCGGTGATGGTCTGGGTGCGTCGCTCGATCGATCCCCTGACGACAATCTTGCCGGCAGAGAGCGCAGCCGACGCCTCGACCATCGCCTTGTCCTTCGTCGGCAATCCGCCGGTGTCGATCGACACGCCCTTGATGATCTTGCCGGTGGCGAGGTCGAGCACGCTGTTCGATGGGCAGGGAGCCTTGAAGCAGCGCAGCCCGTTGTCGCAATAGACATAGCTGCTTTCGGCCGCGGCGAGCGAGGGCAGCAGGCCCGCTGAAGTGGTGGCAAGGCAAAGGAATGCGAGGCGGAGAACGGACATGGCTCCAGCGTCGCGAAGAATTGGGGCGAAACGGCGATGGTCTAGCTGTCGGCGGGAAACCGTCGCCGATAGTGCCCGACCACTTCCGGGTTGCGCAGATTGACCGGCAATTTGCCTGCCAGCACCAGCAGGGCCTCGCCGGCCGCGCCAACGCCCATGCGCATCATCGATTCCTCGGTGATGCCGGCCATGTGCGGGGTGATGACGACGTTGTCGAAGCTGAAATAGGGATGATCCGGTGGCAGCGGCTGCGTCGAGAACACGTCGAGCGCGGCACCGCCGATGCGGCGCTCCCGCAAGGCCTCGATCAGCGCGTCGTCATCGACGACGGGCCCGCGCGACACGTTGATCAGCAGCGCGTTGGGTTTCATGCGCGATATGCGTTCGCGGCTGATCAGGCCGCGCGTTTCCGGCGTCAGCGGACAGCACAGGACGATGATGTCGCTCTGCTCGACCAGCGCGTCGATCGACAGGAAGCCGACCTTGTCCGGTGCCGGCTGCATGCTGCGGGTCGTTGCCACCACTTTCAGGTCGAATCCATGCGCGGCGATATGGCCAACGGCCTGTCCGACGGCGCCGAGACCGACGATGCCGATCGTCTTGCCGGCGAGCTCGATGTTGGAATTGGCGTGCTCGCGACCGGCAAGCCAACCCTTGGCGCGCAGGTCGCGGTCGACGACACGAAACTGCCGAAGCAGGGCGAGGGCTGCAAACATCACATGCTCGGCCACCGAGCGTGCGTTGACCGCCGGCACGTTGGCGACCAGCACACCTGCCGCGGTCGCTGCTTCCATCGGGATCATGTCGAGCCCGGCGCCATGGCGGATCGCTGCCCGCAACCTGGTGGCACCCTCGAACAACAGTGGCGGCAGGGGCGCGCGCACAATGACGATGTCGGCATTCCTCGCCTCGGCGGCCAGCGTGCCCGGATCGATGGCCGAGGCGACGACAAGCTCACCCGCCCCCGCCAGCATGGCCGCGGCGCGCGGATGCAGTCTGTGCGTCGACAGGATGCGCGTCATCCCCGTCAGGCCTGTTCGAGCGTCGGGTTTTGCGGCGCCGCCCCGAGGCCTTCGATCAGCCCCTTCCAGTAGCTTTCCGCGCCCTGCAGGTGGGCGCTCATCAGCGCCTGGGCGAGATTGCCGTCGCGCCGCAGCAGCGCCTCGTATATCTGGATGTGTTCGGCATGCGAGCGCACGCTGCGCTCCGGATCGTTGAAGTAGATCGGCAGGCGCTGCTCGCCCATCAAATAGTAAACGCTGCAGATGTTGTGGAAGACGCCATTCTTGGTGGCGCGCACGATCTCGAGATGGAATTCGCGGTCCTCCTTGGCGAGGCCTTCGCCTGCCGCGATGCGTTCTTCCGAGGCCTTCAGGATCTCGCGCAACCGTTCGAAATTCTCCTCGGTGGCACGCGAGCATGCAAGTTCGGCCGCCTTGATCTCATGGATCTTGCGCAATTCGACCGTCTCGTAGATCTGCAAGGGATCGAGCGGCAGGCCGGCGCGCGCGAACAGCGCCAGCGCCTCGACGCTGGCCTGCTTGGTGTCGATATAGATGCCGGACTTGGCCCTGCGCTCGACGATGCGCATGGCCTCGAGAATGGCCAGCGCCTCGCGGATCTGGCCGCGGCTGACGCCGAAATGCTCCGCCAGTTCGCGTTCCGACGGGGTTCGGCCCGTCTCCTTGTCGGAATGGGAGAACAGATAGGCGGCAAGCTCCGCGAGAAGGTTGTTTTCTTTCATCGTCAATTGCGTTGCGCGTGCGCCTCCAGGAATCGCTCCGAAATGGTGAATCCCAATCCGGGTTTTTCGGGGATCGCTATCATACCGTCCCTGGCTTCGACAGTCTCTTCGACAAGGTCGTGGATCATCGGATTGGCACCGAGCGAATATTCGACGGTGAAGCTCGACGGCGAGGCGGCGCAGACATGCAGCCCGGCGAAGAAGCAGGGCGCGCCGGCCCATAGATGCGGCGCAAAGCGCAGGTTGAAGGCGCTGGCGATGGTTCCGATCTTCATGGCCTCGCTGATGCCGCCGCAGAAGGCGGGATCGGGCTGGAAGATGTCGGCGGCCTTGAGCACGGCGAGGTCGCGGAAGGCATAGCGGGTCGCATCGCTTTCGCCGGTGGCGATCGGTATGGCGCCGGAGGCACGGACTTCGGCAAGGCCGGACTTGTCGTCGGCGATCACCGGCTCCTCGAACCAGGCAAGGTCGAGATCGCCGGCGAGATGGATGAAACGCTTGGCCTCCGCCACCGTATAGGTGCCATGGGCGTCGACCATCAACTCGACGTCGGGGCCGAGCGCCTCACGGGCGGCGCGAACGCGAGCGGCCGACACATGCGCGGCGCCATCCATGGCGCCGATGCGCATCTTCAGCGCCTTGAAGCCGCCCCTGGCGACATAGGATTTGAGCTGGTCGCCGATCGCGTCGGCGGACGCCCAGCCACCCGAGGCGTAGGCCGGCATGCGATCGAGCTTGCGCCCACCGATCAGCCGCCAGACCGGCTGCCCGAGCGATTTGCCCAGTATGTCCCAGAGCGCGATGTCGACGGCGCTGATGGCGGCCACGCTCATGCCGCGCCGCGCCAGCTGCGGCATGGCATGGCCGGCGCGCGCCGCGCTGTCGTGGCGCACGCCATTGTAGAGCATTTCCCAGATGATGCCGATATCGGCCGGATCGCGGCCGACGAGCTGCGGCCCGACCTCGCGGTTCAGCATATGGACGAGCGCACCATAGCTGCCGGCGCTGCCGGCGGCGTTCTTGCCTTCGCCCCAGCCGACCAGCCCGTCATCGGTTTCGATGCGCAGGATGGCGGCGTCGAAGGTCGTCACCTGACCGAAATCGCTGCGGTGCTGCTTGGCCGCCTCGATCGGTATGCGAATCCACCAGGCCTGGACGCTTTTGATGCGCATGGTCTTCCCCGGCCCTGCCGCCGGATGGCGGGAGGGCTCATTCCCAATCGGATCGGCTACTTGATCAGCGGCAGCAACGTTTCGGCAGTGATCCGCATCTGGTCGGTGTAGAACTTTTCCGTCAGCACGCTGGAGCCGTGATCCTGGATGAATTTGAGCTGCTCGGGCGAGATGTCGACCGGGTGGCGTTCGACCATGTCGGGGTAGGGCGCGGCCGGTGTGCGGTCGACAGGCGCGACGAACTCGTTGGTCAGCGCCCCGTCATAGCCGACCTCCCGCAAGGTCGCCACGATCTTCGGCCAGTCGATCTGGCCGAGGCCTGCGGCGAAGCGGTTGTTGTCGGCGACATGGAAGTCGAACAGGCGCTTTCCGACCTTACGGATCGCGTCGTAAACGTTAAATTCCTCCATATGGATGTGGTAGGCGTCCAGGCAGACGCCACATTCCGGGCTGACCGCGTCGGCCAGCGCCAAGGCCTGGGCGCCGCGATTGAACAGGTAGGTCTCGAAACGGTTGAGTGGCTCGACCGCGATCTTGACGCCGACCTTCTTGGCGTGGGTGAAGCACTCCCTGGTGGCATCGACCACCCACTTCCATTCCTCTTCCTCGGTGCCGTCCGGCACGACCTTGCCGACGGTCGCGGGAACCAGCGTGATGATCTCGCCGTCGAGTTCGCTGACCATGGTCAACACGTCCTTGACGTATTGCACGGAGCGCTCGCGCTGGCCCTGGTCCCGGGCGGCAAGGTTGCGTTCGCCCAGCATCAAGGTCACGGCGCCCCAGCAGCGTATGCCGTGCTCCTTCAGGAGCGCGCGCGTCTCCTTGGTCTTGTATTGGTCGGGCTCGCCGGAAATCTCGATCGACTCATAGCCGAATTTCTTGATGCGCTTGAGCGTCGTCTCCAACGGTTCCGCGCGCATCCAGTTGTGCGTCGAAAGATGCATGGTCTGTCCTTCCCGGATCGTCCCTAATGGTTCGCCTGCAACATGCCGTCACCGGATGTGACGGACGGTTCCTCCCCAAGGCGTTCCAGCATTTCTTCGCAAACTGGTTCGACCAATTGGGCCCAAGACGAGGTCTACAGCAATTTCCCACGCGCGGCAAGAACTGTGCGATGGCAACTTGATGTCTGGATTACTCCATTGATTATATTGGACTATGCTGCCCTCCCGTGGCACGGTGGAGGGCTCTGAATGTGAGTGGCAAGGCTTGACCAAATCGCCACGTTTGGTAATACCAGAATGACAATGCATGCAAGTGACCGTTGAGAACAGACCAAAGTGGCTGGCCCTGTCTTCAATCGGCGCTATGCTCGGGCGCGACAACAATGAGGGAGGATGCCGATGCCTACGACGATGAAGGGCCCTGGACTGTTCCTGGCGCAGTTCGCGGGCGATGCAGCGCCGTTCAATTCGCTTGCATCGATCACAAAATGGGCGGCCGGCCTCGGCTATAAGGGCGTGCAGATCCCGACCTGGGACGCGCGCTTATTCGACCTCCAGAAGGCTGCGTCTTCCAAGGCCTATTGCGACGAGGTGAAGGGCATCTGTGCCGACGCCGGCGTCGAGATCACCGAACTGTCGACGCATCTGCAGGGGCAATTGGTGGCGGTGCATCCGGCCTATGACGCGCAATTCGACGGCTTTGCGCCGGCTTCGGTGCACAACAACCCCAAAGCGCGGCAACAATGGGCGGTCGAACAGATGCAGTTCGGGGCCAAGGCGTCGCGCAATCTCGGGCTCGACGTCTCCGTGAGCTTCAGCGGCGCTCTGGCTTTCCCCTACCTCTATCCCTGGCCACAGCGGCCGGCCGGATTGATCGAAGAGGCGTTCGCAGAACTAGGCAAGCGCTGGAAGCCGATCCTCGATGTCTATGAGGACAATGGCGTCGACGTCGGCTACGAAATCCATCCCGGCGAGGATGTGTTCGACGGGGCGACGTTCGAGATGTTCCTCGACGCGGTCGGCGGCCACAAGCGCTGCAACATCAATTACGATCCGTCGCACTTCCTGTTGCAGCAGCTCGACTATCTCGAATTCATCGACATCTACCACGAGCGCATCAAGGCCTTCCACGTCAAGGACGCCGAGTTCAACCCGACCGGGCGGCAAGGCGTCTATTCCGGCTACCAGAGCTGGACGAACCGCGCCGGCCGCTTCCGCTCGCTCGGCGACGGACAAGTGGATTTCGGCGGCATCTTCTCCAAGCTGACGCAGTACAATTATGATTCCTGGGCGGTGCTGGAGTGGGAGTGCTGCCTGAAGCATCCGGAGGACGGCGCGGCCGAAGGCGCGCCCTTCATCCAGCACCACATCATCCGGGTGACGGAGAAGGCGTTCGACGATTTCGCCGGCGGTGCCACGGATAAGAAGGTGCTGCGCGCCATGATGGGAATCTAGCACGGGTTTTCCCTCTCCCTCGAGGGGGAGGTATCTCAGACACGAGGGAGACGACATGGTCGGTGCATCGAAGTCGGAAGCGGGAGGCGGCCCGATCCGCTATGGCATGGTCGGCGGCGGGCAAGGCGCATTCATCGGCGCGGTGCATCGGATCGCGGCGCGCATGGACAATGAGTTCGTGCTGGTCGCCGGCGCGCTGTCGTCCGATCCGGCGCGCGCCAAGGCCTCTGCCGCCGAGCTCGGGCTCGACCCTTCGCGCAGCTACGCGTCCTATGCCGAGATGGCCAAGGCCGAGGCAAAGCGCCCGGATGGCATCGAGGCGGTGGCCATCGTCACTCCGAACAATGTGCATGTGCCGGCGGCCAGGGCGTTTCTTGAAGCCGGCATCCATGTCATCTGCGACAAGCCGCTGGCGACGACGCTGGCCGAGGCAAAGAAGCTCGCGGCGATCGTCGAGAAGACCGGCAAGGTGTTCGTGCTGACCCACAATTACACCGCCTATCCGATGATCCGCCAGGCGCGCGAGATGGTGGCCAAGGGCGTGCTCGGCGACATCCGCATCGTGCAGTCGGAATATCCGCAGGACTGGCTGACGGAGGACCTTGCCGCCACCGGTCAAAAACAGGCGGCGTGGCGTTCCGACCCCAAGCAGGCCGGCGCCGGCGGCGCGCTCGGCGACATCGGCACGCATGCCTACAATCTTGCGCGCTTTGTCTCCGGGCTGGAACTCGACACTCTGTCGGCCGATCTCGACGCCTTCGTGCCGGGACGGCAGCTCGACGACAATGTCAACGTCATGCTGCGCTTCAAGCCGGTCGGCAAGACGCATGCGGCAAAAGGCATGATCTGGGCAAGCCAGGTGGCGCCCGGCCATGAGAACGGGCTGAAGCTGCGCATCTATGGTTCGAAGGGCGGGCTGGAATGGGTGCAGGCCGACCCGAACTATCTCTGGTATACGCCGTTCGGCCAGCCCAAGCAGCTGATCACCCGCAACGGCGCCGGCGCGCTGCCGGTGGCGGGCCGTGTCAGCCGCGTTCCCTCCGGTCATCCCGAAGGCTATCTCGAAGGCTTCGCCAACATCTACCAGGAGGCCGCACGCGCCATCCGCGCCGCGCGGCGCAAGGGCGGCAAACCTGCCAAGGACGTCGTGTTCCCGACCATTCAGGACGGCGTCGAGGGCATGGCCTTCATCGAGGCCTGCGTGAAATCGTCGAAAAAGAATGGAGTGTGGACGAAACTTCAAATTTGATCTCGCGGGGGGATCATTTGGGGGAGGGGCGTCGATGAAAATCGGCATGTGCATGTTCTTGTGGACGACGGCCGTATCGAAGAAGCACGAGCCATTGCTTCGCGACATCAAGGCCACCGGCTTCGACGGCGTCGAGATACCGATCTTTGCCGGCATGCCGGACGACTACAGGAAATTGGGCGAGCTGCTCGATCGCATAGGGCTTGAACGGACCGCCGTTTCAGCGATGGGCGATCCGGCGATGAACCTGATCTCGGCCGATGCGGCAACGCGCAAGGCCGGTGTCGACTACATGAAATGGGCGATCGATTGCGCAGACGCCCTCGGGGCCAGAACGCTGAGCGGCCCCTTGCATTCGACGCTCGGCGCCTTTTCCGGATCCGGCCCGACCGCGGCCGAGAAGAAACGCTCCGTCGCCTCGCAGCGCGCCATAGGCGATCATGCCGGCAAGAGGAACGTCACCATCGGGCTCGAGGCGCTCAACCGCTTCGAATGCTATCTCCTCAACACCATGGCCGACCTGTCGGAGCATGTCGATGCCATCGACCGGCCGCACATCAAGGCGATGTACGACACCTTCCACGCCAATATCGAGGAGGCCGACCCGATCGGCGCCTATACGAAGCATCGCAGGAATGTCGTGCATATCCATATATCGGAGAACGATCGCGGCGTGCCGGGTCGTGGCAACATCCCCTGGAAGGAAACATTCTCGGCCATCCGCAAGAGCGGCTACGACGACTGGCTGACGATCGAGGCGTTTGGACGTTCGCTGAAGGATCTTGCGGCGGCGACCAAGGTGTGGCGCGATTTTTCCGAGAGCCCGGAAGCGGTTTATCGGGATGGATATAAGCATATCAAGAACGGGTGGAAGAAGGCCGCCTAGGTGCCTTGGTCGGGCGATAGTGACGCAAACAAGACCTGCGTCGGCGACCCTTGGCGCAAGGCGAGACGATGATTGCGCCTGGCCCATTTTCCATACGTTCGCAGCGGTTGCCAGGTGGTTCCCCCACTCCGTCTCGGCTTCGCCGAGCCACCTCCCCCTCCGGAGGGAGAGGAAAGGGCCCCGGTGGCTCGGGATAGAAAGAAGCCTCCGCCTAGGATCGGCCAGGACGCCCTGGCGCTTTCCTCTCCCCCGTCGATCGGGGGAGAGGTGTCGAGCGCAGCTCGACGGAGTGGGGGTCGACCCTTGGCGCGGCACCATACGATGCCCGCGCTATGCGTCATAAGGTTAACCCAGTTCGGCCTGCAACCTGTTGTAGTCGTGAATCGTCCGGCTCAGCCTGCGGCGCAGGAAATTGGAAATGTTGTCGAAGATGAAGACCACGACCAGCGTCAGCAGCACCATGTAGAAGACGTTGGCCCAGTTGGAATTGGTGCGCATCGCTTCCCACAGTTTCAGGCCGATGCCGCCGGCACCGACGGCGCCGATGATGGTCGCGCCCCTGGTGTTGGATTCCCACTGATAGAGCGTCTGGCTGATGAACACCGGCACCACTTCCGGCAGCACGCCGTAGCGCTGCACCAGAAGACGGTTGGCGCCTGTCGACACAACACCTTCGCGCGGCTTGTCATCGATGTTCTCCAGCGCCTCGGAATAGGTTTTGCCGAGCGTGCCGATCTCGGTGAAGAAGATCGCGGCGCTGCCGGCCAGCGGACCCGGTCCGAAGGCGCGCGTGAAGAACAGTGCCCAGATCAGCATATCGATGGAGCGCATGAAGTCGAAGAAGCGCTTGAGCAGCTGGTTGACCAGCCGGTTGGGGGTGATGTTGCGGGCGGCGAAGAAGGCGAGCGGGAAGGCGACGATGCCGCCGAGCGCGGTGCCGAGAAAGGCCATGACGATGGTCTGCAACAGCTTTGTCCAGACATCGCCATGCTGCCACTGCGCATTGTTCCAGATGTTGTCGCCGGCGAGCGCCAGATTGGAGGTGCCCGGTTTCAGCTCGGGCCCCGATGTGATCAGCGATATCACTTCGCCGGGCGATTTTCCGAAGAAGGGCGAGCGTGTGTCGAAGACGAAGTTCGCCCAGCCGAGAAAGCGCTTGCGGATCCTGACGCGATCGGGGGCGACGCGGACCTCGCCGGCGAAGCCCATGTCGGCGACGACCTCATCCTCATGCACGGTGACCCAGTCGGGAACAGGTCCCGAGACCAGCGGCTTGCCGCTGTCCAGCGCCACCGCCACGCTCGTCCCAGCGGCGACGAGCGTCGCTCGTGCCTTGTCGAAGGTGACCGACTTGGCCGTGCCGTCGATCAGGACCGTCACCGAACCGTCGGCGTTGGTCTTGACCCAATCCGGGTGGGGATTGGGGCCGAGTACAGAAAAGCGGGGGTATTTGGCCGTTATCTCAGGCTCATCGAGGCGGAAGATTGGCTGCACGTCGTGGCTGATCCACTGGGTCAGGAACAGCGGCAGTCGCTCCCAATGCGATTCCCGCAGCACTTGCGGCAGATTGAAGAACCACAGCGCGTAGAGGAGGTAGAGCAAGATGCCGCCAAGCAGCAGCAGCGGCCCGAAGCGCCTGTGGAACGGCCGGCGGAACACTTGCGGGAAGCGGTCCTCGATCGACTGAATTTCGGCGGCGGTCATGGATCAGGCGCTCATCACAAAGGCTTGTTCGCCGACCAGCTTGCGGCGCAGCCAGGCGGAGAACTGGTCGACGATGAAGATGGTCGTGAACAGGAGCAGCACCAAGGCTATCGTCTTGGCGCCGAAGCCGCGCGAGATCGACAGCTTCAGCTCCTCGCCGATGCCGCCGCCGCCGACCGCGCCCATGATGGTGGAGATGCGCACGTTGATCTCGATCCTGAGCAGCGTATAGGACATGAAATTGGGCAGCACCTGCGGCAGGCCGGCAAAGCGCACCCGTTCGAACCAGTTGGCGCCGACGGCCCGCAGGCCTTCCTCGGCGCGCATGTCGATGTTCTCGTTGATCTCGTAGAACAGCTTGCCCAACGCGCCGATCGAATGCAGGCCGATGGCGATGATGGCGGCGATCGGACCTATCGAAACGATGGCCGCGAACAGGCCGGCGATGACGATCTCGGGAAAGGCCCGCAGCAGTTCCATGAAGCGCTTGACGACAAGCCGCAGCAGCGGATGCGGCGTCAGGTTGCGCGCCGCGATGAAGGAGAACGGCACGGCGAAGACGAAACCAATTGATGTCGAGACCAGCGCCACGTTAAGCGTGGTCAGCATCAGCTCGAAATATTCCGGGATGTAGAAACCGCCCCAGACATAGGCGCGGCCGAGCGGAAAGTTGAATTCCTGCGTGCCGGTGTCATGCGGGGAGGCGATGTCGAACAGCGCCCGCCAGACATCGTTCCAGTCCTTGGGAACGAGCCAGCTCAGGAAATCCAGAATATGCGGCAGCCGGTCGAAGAAGTGCCCGGCATTGGCCTCGTCGGCAAACCACATGGTGCCGCCGAGTGCGACCAACAACAGGCCGACGCCGATGGCGGTGTAGAGCCGGCGCAAGGAGGTCTGGCGACGCCAGGCGTCGGCCATCTGGTGCGTGGCGCCGGAAGGAGCTGTCAGGGAAAGGGTCATGGTCGGAGATGCAAGAAGGGCGGCGTTTTCTCGGCGCCGCCCTTCCTGATTTCTGCCTTTAGCCGCCGATGGCTGCCTTACGGGCTTCGACGATGACGTTATAGAAATCCGCCTTCACCGGAACGTAGCCGGTAAAATCACCGCCTTCGACGCCTTCGAAGCAAGCCTTGTCCTTCTTGGGCAGGTCGGTGAAGAAGGCCGCCAGCTTGGCCGTCATCTCGTCGCCGAGCGCCGTGCGCACGACCAGCGGACCGTTCGGGATCAGGCCCGAGCGCCAGACCTCGACGAAGTCGTTGGGGTCGACGGCGCCCTTGGCGACTTCCTTGTGGAAGGTGCCGGAGGTGTAGCCGTCCTTGAAGTCGCCGATGCCGGAGGAATCGTCCACGGCCACGTCGACCTTGCCGTCTCGCACGGCGAGCACATTGTTCTCATGGCCGCCATTGAACTGGGTCGAGGCGAAGAAGGTCTCGTTCGACGCGCCCGTGTCCTTCGGAATCTGCGTCAGCGGGATCAGATAGCCGGAGGTCGAATCCGGATCGGCGTAACCGAGCTTCTTGCCCTTGGCCGACTTGATGTCCGTGATGCCGGAGGACTTCAGCGCCAGGCCGATCGAATAGTAGCCGGTCGCGCCGTCGGTCTGCTGGGTTGTGAGGATCGGGGTTACCGCCTTGGGATCCTTGAGGACCACGCTGGCGTAACCGGAAGCGCCGAGTTCGGCGAAGTCGAGCGTGCCGCCGAGAAGTCCCTGGATGACGCCGTCATAGTCGGCGGCCGGGAACAGCGAGACCTTCTCGAAGCCGAATTCGGCCTTCAGGTGATCGGCCAGGCACTGGTAGTTGCGCAGCCGGTCGGTTTCGTTCTCGCCGCCGAGGATGCCGACGCGGAATTCCTTCATATCGGCGGCATGCGCCGCGCCGGTGGCCATTGCAAGCACCGAAACGGCGCCAAAAACCATTTTCCTGAACATCTGATTTCTCTCCTGTAGGTTCCGGCCCCGCGCCGGCGGCGTTGGTGATTTTGACGGGTGCCCTGACGCGGGCTGGCGATCCAGGTCGCTCTCAGTAACCCGGGAATGCGGGTTCGAGCGGTCCGGCGGATGCGGCGATTTTTTGCTTGAAGGCAACGCTGGTCGAGGTGATGGCCTCGGAGATTTCGCCGCCATTGCTGTCGGCGCCATAGACGAGACGGACGGCCTCGCGGTTAAGCTCCTCCGGCGGCCCGTCGAACACGACCTTGCCCGCGGCCATGCCGATGATGCGGTTGCAATAGGTGCGGGCTGTGTCCAGCGTGTGCAGGTTGGTGACCACGGTGATGCCCTCGCGCAAATTGATGTCCTGCAGCGAATCCATCACCACCTTGGCATTGAGCGGGTCGAGCGAGGCGATCGGCTCGTCGGCCAGGATCACCCGGGGCTGCTGCATCATGGCGCGGGCAATGGCGACACGCTGCTGCTGGCCGCCCGACAAGGTGCCGGCGGGCTGCAGCGCGGTACGGGCGATGTCGAGCCGCTCGAGGGCGGCGACCGCCTGCGCACATTCGGTTCGCGAGAACATGCCGAAAAGGTTCGACAGGGTCGGACGATGGTTCAGCCGGCCGAGCAGCACATTGGTCAGCACGTCGAGGCGCGGCACAAGGTTGAATTGCTGGAAGATCATGGCGCAGTCGCGCTGCCAGCGCCTGAGCGGCGAACCGCGCAATTGCGAGACCTCGGCGCCGTCGAAGAAAATCGATCCATGGCTGGGATCGATGAGGCGGTTGATCATACGCAGAAGGGTCGACTTGCCGGCGCCGGAACGGCCGATAACGCCGACCATCTGACCCTGCGGGATCGAGATGCTGACATCGTTGACGGCGGTGTTCTTGCCAAATCGTCGGGTGACGCCGCGGATTTCGAGCGTGGCTGACATGGTGCGTTCCCGTCCAGTCGCGGTTGAAGGTCCTGTTGACCCTCGCTAGCGCAGCGCCATGAACCTGCGGTGTCGGATTGATGTCAGTTTTGTTACCACCCACAGCCGTGTCGTGCGCGATCAGGCCAGGACCAATCAGTTCCTCGAAGTGCTTCCATGTCCCTGAAGCTGCGGAAGGCAGGCGGCTTGAGAAGACAGCCCCCTGCCCGAACTCTATGTAAGGAATGCGAATAGTGAGCAGCCCTATTCCATTCACCACCGTCATCCACCGTATTTTTCCAGGAAAGCTTCGGCCTCGAGCTGACGGAAATCGTCGAGTGCGGCGCGCAGCCTCGCATGGTCCCAATCCCACCAGGCAAGCGCCTGGTAGCGCTCGGCGGTGCGGCGGTCGAAGCGCTCGCGGATCGGCTTTGCCGGCACGCCGGCGACGATGGTGTAGGGAGCGACATCCTTCGATACCACCGCTCCGGCGCCGACCGCGGCGCCATCGCCGACGGTGATGCCGGGCAGGACTGTCGAGCCATGGCCAAGCCATGTGTCGTGGCCGATTGTGACGCGCCTGGCGCGGCGCTCAGCGAAAAATTCGCTCTCGTGTTCGGCATCGTCCCAATAGTCCGATGCGCGGTAGGTGAAATGGTGCAGCGTCGGTCGCCAGATCGGGTGGTTGGTGGCGTTGATGCGCACGCTTGCCGCGATGTTGGAGAATTTGCCGATCGTCGCGCACCAGACGGCGCAGTCCTGCATCACGTAGGAATAGTCGCCGAGTTCGCTTTCCGAAACCCGACAGCGGTCGGCGATTTCGGTCCAGCGGCCGAGCGTCGAATTCTGCACCTCCGCCGTCGGATGGACCAGCGGCGTCTCCGACAATTTCCTGCTCATGCGGCGAGCTTTCCCGGGGCGAAGGCGGTGACGTCGATGATGCGGTCGGCAACCGCTTCGCGCACATCATGGTCGTGGAAGATGCCGAGCAGGGCGACGCCTGCCGTTTTCTTGGCGGCGATGAGTTCGATCACCACATCGCGGTTCCTTGCGTCGAGCGAAGCGGTCGGCTCGTCGAGCAGCAGGATCGGGTGCTCGGTGATGAAGCCACGCGCGATATTGACGCGCTGCTGCTCGCCGCCGGAGAAGGTCGCCGGCGGCAATGCCCAGAGTTTTTCCGGCAGATTGAGCCGCGCCAGCAAGGCGCGCGCCTTGCTTCTTGCTGCTTCGCGATCCTCACCGCGCTCTACGAGCGGCTCAGCGACGACGTCGAGCGCCGATACGCGGGGCACGGTGCGCAGGAACTGGCTGACATAGCCGATGGTCTGGCGGCGCACGGCAAGCACGGTGCGCGGGCTGGCGCTGGCAAGGTCGATCAGCCCGTCTTCGTGCGTGACGATGATCTGGCCTTCGTCGACGGCGTAATTGCCGTAGAGCATCTTCAGGATCGAGCTCTTGCCGGCCCCGGACGGGCCGCCGAGCACGGTGCATTCACCGGCGCGGATCGAGAAGGAGACACCGGCGACGACAGGCAGTTTGATGCCGTCGCGCAGATGCATGGTGAAGCTCTTGGCGACGTCGGAGACAACGAGAGGCGTCGGCATCAGAAGGTACTCCAATCGTCACTCGTTTGCGGGACAGCGCCCCCCTCTGGCCTGCCGGCCATCTCCCCCTCAAGGGGGAGATCGAAATTCGCCCATCGCCTCGCCAATCCATTGTTTTGAAGAATAGGCGAGGCATCGAAACTGCTAATCTCCCCCTTGAGGGGGAGATGTCCGGCAGGACAGAGGGGGTGACTTGGCGCCATCGTCAAACCTGCAGAATCGAGGAAACAAGCAATTGCGTGTACGGCGCGCGCGGGTCATCGAGCACGCGGTCGGTGAGGCCGCTTTCGACGACGCGCCCGTCCTTCATCACCATCATGCGCTGTGACAAAAGCCGGGCCACCGCGAGGTCATGGGTGACGACGATGGCGGCGAGGCCAAGATCGGTGACGAGGCCGCGCAAGAGATCAAGCAGTCGCGCCTGCACCGAGACGTCGAGGCCGCCTGTCGGTTCATCCATGAACACCAGCCGCGGGCCGGTGACGAGGTTGCGGGCGATCTGCAGGCGCTGGCGCATGCCGCCTGAAAAGGCGCGCGGGTCGTCGTCGATGCGGTCTTCCTCGATCTCGACGCGCGACAGCCAGTCGACGGCGGTCGCGCGGATCTTGCCGTAGTGGCGGTCGCCCACCGCCATCAGCCGCTCGCCGACATTGGCACCGGCCGACACCGTCATGCGCAAGCCGTCGGCCGGGTTCTGGTGGACAAAGCCCCAGTCGGTGCGCATCAGGAAGCGGCGCTCGGCCTCGCTCATGCGGTAGAGTTCGCGGAATTGGCCGTCGCGCATGCGGTAGCTGGCGGTGCCGGATGAGGGCAACAGTCGTGTCGACAGGCAGTTGAGCAAAGTCGTCTTGCCGGAGCCGGATTCGCCCACGACAGCCAGGACTTCGCCCGGCCACAGATCGAAGGTGACGTTGTCGCAGCCGACCCGCGAGCCATAGAATTTCGAGAGCGCCGAAACGCGCAGCAAGGGTTCGTCGGTCATTGTATCTCCTTACCCTCCCCCTTGTGGAGAGGGTCGGCGCGCAGCGCCGGGGTGGGGGCTGCCGATGGGTCGCTACCGCCACCTTCGGTGGGACCTCCCCACAAGGGGGAGGTAGGGGCGCTGCGCCGCTTCTCGCAGTGGTCGGTGTCGGAGCAGACGAACATGTGGCCGCCGTGATCGTCGAGGATGACCTCGTCGAGATAGACGTCCTCGGCTCCGCATAGCGCGCAGGGCTGGTCGAAGGTCTGCACCTCGAACGGATGATCCTCGAAGTCGAGGCTGACCACGTCAGTGAAGGGCGGCAGCGCGTAGATGCGCTTCTCGCGGCCGGCGCCGAACAGCTGCAAAGCCGGCGAGCGGTGCATCTTGGGATTGTCGAATTTCGGCGTCGGCGACGGGTCCATCACATAGCGGCCCTCGACCTTCACCGGATAGGCGTAGGTGGTGGCGATGCGGCCGTGCTTGGCGATGTCCTCGTAGAGCTTCACATGCATGAGGCCGTATTCCTCCAGCGCATGCATCTTGCGCGTTTCGGTCTCGCGCGGCTCGAGGAAGCGCAGGGGCTCGGGGATCGGCACCTGATAGACCAGCACCTGGCCCGCGGCGAGCGGATGTTCGGGAATGCGGTGGCGGGTCTGGATGATGCTGGCGCTGGCCGTGTCGGTCGTCACCGCGACATTGGCGACCTTCTTGAAGAAGGCGCGGATCGAGACCGCATTGGTGGTGTCGTCGGCGCCCTGGTCAATGACCTTCAGCACATCGTCGGGGCCGATGATCGAAGCGGTAACCTGGACGCCGCCGGTGCCCCAGCCATAGGGCATCGGCATTTCGCGCGAGGCGAACGGCACCTGATAGCCGGGAATGGCGATGCCCTTGAGGATCGCGCGGCGGATCATCCGCTTGGTCTGTTCGTCGAGATAAGCGAAGTTGTAGGCGGCGATGTCGGTCGGTTGCGCGCTCATTCCGCGGCCTCTTTCTTTTCTTCAATCTTGCCGGGATTTTCGCGGGCGTCGTACTCGGCGCGCATGCGGCGCACGAGGTCGAGTTCGGCCTGGAAGTCGACATAATGCGGCAGCTTCAGATGTTCGACGAAGCCGGTCGCCTGGACGTTGTCGGAGTGCGAGATGACGAATTCCTCGTCCTGGGCGGCGGCGACAATGTCCTCGCCGAGTTCGCTTGCACGAAGAGCGCGGTCGCAGAGTGCCATGGCCATCGCCTTGCGCTCGCTCTGGCCGAAGACCAGCCCGTAGCCGCGTGTGAATTGCGGTGGCGCCTTGGCCGAGCCCTTGAACTGATTGACCATCTGGCATTCGGTAACGCGCGCGGTACCGAGCGGCACAGCGAAAGGCAGTTCGGGCACGTCGAGCTCCAGCTCGACCTCGCCGATGCGGATCTCGCCGACGAAGGGATGGTTGCGGGCATAGCCGCGCTGCGTGGAATAGCCGAGCGCCAGCAGGAAGCCCTCGTCGCCGCGCGACAGCGCCTGCAGGCGGATGTCGCGAGCCATCGGGAACTCCAGCGGCTCGCGGGTGATGTCGCCGGGGACATGGTCCTGCGGCATGTCTCCGTCCGGCTCGATCAGCCCATCGCGAGCGAGGATCGCCGAGACGCGCGGCATTGCCTGCGCTTCCGTCTCGCGCCGCAAGGGCGCGGCGACATCGGCGCCGGCGGCAAGCTCGGGATCGAGCAGCCGGTGCGTGTAGTCGAAGGTGGGCCCAAGCAACTGGCCGCCGGGCAGGTCCTTGTAGGTCGCCGAAACGCGGCGTTCGACCAGCATGGTGGCGGTGTCGATGGCATTTGTATAGCCAAAGCGCGGCAGCGTGGTGCGGTAGGCCCGCACCAGGAAGATCGCCTCGATCATGTCGCCGCGCGCCTGCACGATAGCGAGTGCGGCGAGTTCGCGATCGTAAAGCGAGCCTTCGCTCATCACCCGGTCGACGCCGAGCGCCAGCTGTTCGACGATCTGGTCGAGGCGCAGTGCCGGTACCGAGCGGTCACCGCGCCGACGGTCAGCGAGCAGGCCGTGGGCGTTGGCGATCGCGGCTTCGCCGCCTTTTACCGCAACATACATCGCTAGGCCTCCGTCGTCTTGATGCGTGTCGTACGCGGCAGGCAGGCGAGGCTGTCATGTGCCGCCAGGATGATGTCGACGCCGCGCGGAAAGCGGTTGATGTTCTGCTTCCACTGCTCGATGAAATGACGCAGCATGCGGGCTGGCGCGATCGTCGCCGTCTTCTCGATTCCCGGACCTTCGAGCAGCAGCGGCGTGCCTGACGTGAGATCGCCGACCTGCAGGATCAATGTTGTCGAGCGGTCGGGATAGTCCTGCGTGCCTTGCGAGAAACCGTCGAGTGCCATCATCTCGGCCGGCGAGGCCACAAAGGCGAAATGCGCGTCGGCCGGGGTGTTGGCTAGCGGCGCGCCGCTGTGAAAGCCGAGCCAGGACATGACCGCTGCCGAGGCGTGCAGGGCCGGGTCCAGCCAGAGCGGCGTGTCGTTGTCGCACAATGCCAGCGCAACCGCGCCCGATATCGCCGAAAGCGGCGCCGGCGGGCGGGCCAGGGCCGGCAAGGATTGCACGCTGCCCGGCCGCGCCATTGCGTCCATGACGGCGCGAAACACCGTCTGGGCGTTGAACACCGGATCGGCGAACCCACCCTCGATCGATTGCGCTGCGATATCCATCAATCTTCTCCGCGAACCATGGTGAAGAAATCCACCTTCGTTGCCGCCGTTTCGGCGCGGCGCTTTTCTCGTGCCGTGGTCAAGGCAGCCCGCAGCGGCCCGAGAAGGCCCGTTTCGACCGTCTGTCGATGAGCGGGGTCCTGCCACAGCGCGTCTGCGATGGCCGCCAGCTTCGCCTTCTGCTTGTCGCGGCCGAGCGCATAGCAATGGCCGACCTGTCCGGACGGCAGGCGCACGGTGGCACGGGTCACGGTAGCCTCGCCGACATTGAACGGCGCGCCGCCGCCGCCGATGCGGCCGCGCATGGTGACCAGGCCGGTCTCGGGACCGCGCAGCAGTTCGGCCTCGGCAGGCAGGCCGGATTCATTCCAGAGGCGAACGATGTCGTCGCCGCTGGACTGCGCCAGGGTTGCCATGGCCGCCTTGCGTTCGGCCTGGTCGCGCGCTTCCTGTCCTCGCATGAGCAACATCCTTGCTTCTAATTTGTCTATTGATATAGACAACCATACGAATTATACCCATTACCTAACGCGAGTCCATGACGGGTGCGTGACAGGGGCCGGCCAGGGGCGAAACCGTGAACGGAAAACACGTGGCTGACGGTATCGAGCGGCGCAGCGGCGTCTCGTTGTGGCGCCAGATCGCCGACCGAATCCTGCAATCGATCGCTGCCGGCGATTTCGCCGAGAATGCCGCGCTGCCGCCGGAGGTGGCGCTGGCCGAGCGCTATGGCGTCAACCGCCACACGGTGCGCAGCGCCATCGCGGCGCTCGTGCAAGACGGGGTACTGCGGGCCGAGCAGGGGCGCGGCACTTTCGTGCTGTCGCGCAAGCGGCTGTCCTATCCGATCGGCGCGCGCACGCGATTTTCAACCGGCTTGCAGGGCCAGGCGTCGGAGCGGCATATCGTGCTGCTGGCCTCATCGGTCGAGCCCGCCAGCCGGCGCGTCGCCGAAGCCCTGGGCGTTGCCAGGGGATCGGATGTGATTCGCCTGGAGACGCGCGGCGAGGCCGATGGGAAGCCGGTGTCGCGCGCTTCCGGCTGGTTCGACGCCAGGCGCTTCGCCGGCATCGATGTGGCCATGGCCGAGACCGGGTCGATCACCGCATCGCTCAAGCGTTTCGGCATAGACGATTATCTCAGGCAATCGACGGTGCTGTCGGCGCGTCACGCCGATGCTTCCGACCTTGCCGACCTCGATCTGCAGCCGGGCGGCATCGTGCTGGTCACGGTGGCCGTCAACATGACGCCGGACGGCCGGCCGATCCAATTCGCCGAGGCGCGCTTCCCGGCGGAGCGGGTGGAGCTGAAACTGTCGGCGCTGTAGGCGTGTCGGCCTAACGCTGGAATCAGACCAGCCCGGTCGCGCGCACTTGTCAGCGGCTTGGCGTTTGGGGGTCGACCTGCGCGGGGGTGTGGTCAATTCGGGCCGGGTTCACGGCCTGCCATGTTATGCCCCTACCTCGATCACGGCCTTGATCAGCCCGGATTTCTCATGCGCCCAGCGGGCGAGGTCACGTGGCGTGTCGGCAAGCGTGGTGCGGTGGGTGACGAGCTTGGCCAGCGGCACCGCGCCATCGCGGATCGAAGCGGCGACGTGGTCGAAATCGGCCCGCAAGGCATTGCGGCTGCCGACAAGCGTCATCTCGCGCTTGTGGAATTCGGGGTCGGAAAAGGCGATGTCGTCCTTGACGACGCTGACCAGCACCAATGTCCCGCCATGCGCGACATGAGCGAAGGCCGACTGCACCGAGCCGGTGTTGCCGGTGGCGTCGAAGACCACGTCGAAGCCTTCGCCTGATGTCGCTTCGCTGACCAGATCGGATGCCGCGCCGCGCGACCCGTCGAGGGTCTTGAAGCCGAGTTCATTGGCGGCGAAGCGGAGCCTTTCGCTGCTCATGTCGAGCAGCGTCACGTCGAGCCCGGCGATGCGGGCGAAGATGGCGGTGCCGAGCCCGATCGGTCCGGCGCCGATGACGAGCGTCCGTGCGCCGGGATCGGCACGCGAGCGCCGCACCGCATGGGCGCCGATGGCCAGGAATTCGACGGCCGCGGCATCGGCCAACGACAGGCCGTTGGCTGGATAGAGGTTTTGTTCCGGGATAAGGATCTGTTCGCACATGGCGCCGTCGCGATGCACGCCGAGCACTTCGATCCGGACACAGCAATTGGGTTTACCGTGCCGGCAGGCGATGCATTTGCCGCACGCCAGATAGGGATTGATGATGACCGGCTCGCCCGTGGCAAGACCAACGCCTTCGCCCGCCTCGACGATGGTCCCCGACACTTCATGGCCCATGATGCGGGGGTAGGCGAGGAAGGGATGCTTGCCCTCGAAGATGTGGTAGTCGGTGCCGCAGATGCCGACATGGCTGACCGCCACCAGCGCCCAGCCGGGAGGCGGCGAGCCAGCCGCGGGACGGTCTTCCACGACAAGGTCGCCGGGCGAACGGCAGACAACGGCTTTCATGCTTCAATCCAGTCGGTTCATGGAATCGCCGGCCGATTTTTCGACCCGGCCGGCGATCGATTTTACTTGCCACCTCGGCGGCGCAGGCCGTCGAAGTAGACGATGACGATGATCAACATGCCGGTGATGACGCGCTGCCAGAACGTGTTGACGTTGAGCAGGTTGGCGCCGTTGTTGATGGTGGAGAGGATGAACGAGCCGATCAGCGGCCCGTGCACCGAACCGATGGCGCCGAACAGCGACGTGCCGCCGATCACCGACGAGGCGATGGCTTGCAGCTCGTAGGTGTCGCCCTGCGTCGGATTGCCGATGCCGATGCGGGACGCGAGCAGCACGCCGACGAAGGCCGCGCACAGGCCGGACAGCACATAGGCCATGTAGATCGTGCGCGGCACGTTGACGCCGGAGAGGCGCGCGGCTTCCGCGTTCGAGCCGACGGAGAAGAGATAGCGTCCCCATCGCGTGTGGTGCAGGAAGACGTAGGAGGGCAGCGCAACCACGATCACCATCCAGAACAGATAGGGGATCCCCAGCAGCGAGCCGCGCGAAAACGCCTGGAACGCGTCGCTGTTGATCGATATCGAATTGCCATTGGTCATCAGGAGACCGATGCCGCGCAGCGAGGTCATGGTCGCCAGCGTGATGATGAAGGGCGGCAGGCCCATCCTGACGATGCCGAAACCGTGGAACAGGCCGATGGCGACCCCCACCAGCAGCGTCGCCAGAACCGCGATCCAGACCGGCCAGCCGGCATTGATCAGCAGTGCGACGATGACGGTGGCGAAGCCGACGATGGCGCCGACGGAAAGGTCGATGCCGCCGGTGATGATGACGAAGGTCTGGCCGACGGCCAGGATGGCGATCAGAGAACCCTGGCGCAGCAGGTTGGTGATATTGAGCGCCGAAGCGAAGGACGGCGTGGCGACCGCCAGGATGACCCACATCAGAAGCAGCAGGCCAAGCAGCGTCAGCCCGAACAGGGCATTGTAGTTGCGCTTCGGCTTTTCGGCAGGGATCGCCTCGGTGCTCATGTCTGTCCTCCCGTCTTTTCTTGTTTCTCGGCCAGGGCCTGGCTCAGAATGTCCTCGTGATCGGCGGTGCGGAAACCATGCGTGGCCACCAGCTTGCCGCGCCTGAACACATGCAGCGTGTCAGCCAGTTCGTAGACCTCAGGCAGATAGGACGAGATCAGGATGATGCCCGCGCCCTTGGACAACAGCACACTGAACAGCCGGTAGATCTCGGCCTTGGTGCCTACATCGACGCCGACCGTCGGCTCGTCGAAGATGAACAGTTTGGCGCCGTGCGCCAGCCACTTGCCGATGACGATCTTCTGCTGGTTGCCGCCCGACAGGCTGGAGGCCAGCGCGCCGCGCGTCGGCGTCTTGATCCTGAGGTCGGCGATCTGCCGGTCCGCCTCGGCCTTCTCCTGCGCAGACGAGATCAGCAAATTTTTCGATATGCGCTTGTAGATCGGCAGGTTGAGATTCAATGCAACCGGCAGGTTGAGGCACAGGCCCTGGTCGCGGCGGCTTTCCGGTGCCAGCGCCATGCCGAGCTTGATGGCGTCGTGCTCGGAGTTGACCTGCACCTCCTTGCCTTCCCACAACACCTGGCCGGCCGATTTGCGGTGGCGGCCGTAGAGGGTGGTGACGAATTCGCTGCGGCCGGCTCCGATCAGGCCGTAGAGCCCGACGATCTCGCCCGCGCGCACCGACAGAGAGACATTCTCGAAACCCTTGCCGGACAGGTTCCGCGCCTCGGCGATGACGGCGCCCGGCGTGAAATGCTCCTTGTGATAGATCTGCTCGATCGAGCGGTTGATCATCAGCTTGACCAGTTCCGGCTCATTGGTCTCGGCGATGTTGCGGGTGCCGACCAGCGTGCCGTCACGCAGCACCGAGACGCGGTCTGCGAGCTCGAACACCTCCTCCATGCGATGGCTGATGTAGATGATGGTGACGCCTTCACCCTTCAGGCGGCGGATCAGCGTGAACAGCTGGTCGGCCTCCTTGCGGGTGAGGTAGGCGGTCGGCTCGTCGAAAATCAGGAATTTGGTGCCGCGCACGGTGGCTCGGGCGGCGGCGATCAGCTGCTGCTGGCCGATGGTGAGATCGCCGAGCACGACATGCGCCGGCAGGTCGAAGCCGAGACCGTCGATGATCTTCTGCGCTTCCCTGACCATGGCTCGTTGCTGGAGGATGCCGAAGCGCGAGTTCTCCTCGCCGAGGAACATGTTGGCGGCGACGGTCAGGTGACGGCAGAGCACGACTTCCTGGTGCACGGCGTTGATGCCGAGCGCCATGGCTTCGTGCGGCGTCGCCAGGGCAGCCGGCTTGCCTTCCCACACAACCTCTCCGGAGGTGCGCGGGATGACGCCGGTCAGGAGCTTGATCAGGGTCGATTTGCCGGCACCGTTCTCGCCGACGATGGCGTGGATCTCTCCCGCCTTGAAGGCCAGGGTCACAGGCTTCAGCGCATGCGTGCCGGGATAGCGCTTTTCCAGACCCTGCAGCTCGAGGATGGTCCTACCGGGCTCCAGCACGGGGGCCGGATGCAGTTCCTGCGCGGTCGGCGTCATGGCAATCCTCCCTGTTGTTTCCGGGGCGCAGAGGCCCCGGAAACAGTTGCGCGTGCCGATGCTCAGTTGAGCTTCGGGTTGAGCAGCGCGTCGATCTTGGGATCCTTCATGTTGGCCTTGGTGACCAGGTTGGCGCCGGTGTCGACATTGGTCTCGACCTTTTCGCCCTTGGAGGCGGCAAGTGCGGTCTTGATGCCGTCGTAGCCCATCCGGTAGGGATCCTGGACGACGAGGGCGGAAATGACGCCGTCGTTGAGGAACTTGATCAGCTTCTCGTCGCTGTCGAAGCCAACCAGCGCCAGCTTGCCGCCGAGGCTGTTTTCGGCGACAGCCTGCCCGACGCCCTGCGCCATGATCAGGTTGGAAGCGAAAATACCCTTGAGGTTCGGATTGGCGGTGATCAGGTCGGTGGCGATGTTGAGGCCGGTGGTGGCCTGGCCGTCGGCATATTTGTCGGCGACCAGCTTCAGGCCCGGATATTTCGCCTTGAGCTGCTCGATGAAGCCCTGCTTGCGCTGTTCGAGCGAGCCGGCGCCAGGCGTGTTGGTGATCAGGGCAACGTCGCCCTCGATCTTGCCGCCATTGGCTTCGCCGATGGCCGCTGCGAGGCCGTCAGCGGCGACGCGGCCGCCCTGGACGTTGTCGGTGGTCAGGAAGGAGGTGAAGGCCTTGGAGTCGGCGCCGGAATCGATGCCGATAACCTTGACCTTGGCTGCGGCTTCGTCGATCGGCTTGCCGAGCGCCTTGAACTCGGTCGGCGAGATGACGATCGCCGCCGGATTGCTGGCAACGGCGTTTTCGAGAATCGAGATTTGGCCGTTTACGTCGGTTTCTGCCTGGGCGCCGAGCTCCGGCACGTTGACGCCGAGATCCTTGCCGGCCTTGCGGGCCCCGGCCAGGACGATCTGCCAGTAAAAGGACGTGGTGTCCTTGACGATGATCGGAATGGTCACGTCCGCCGCCGAAACCGGCGCCGGGTGCATGACGCCGGCAAGCATCGACGCGGCCGCCAGCGCCATGACAGCGCGGCGATTGAGAATGCTGGTCACGAATTTCATGGAATTCCTCCCTAGGTCGCCCGGTGAACGATACGGAAGCTCGGTTCGGATAGGCGTAGCCAAACAGAACTTTATCAATAAAAAACAGTTGCAGTATTTTGATAGTGCATCGATCCGGTCGATGCAAGCGGTGTTTATGCCATCCTCGGGGCATGGCGGTCATGACAGCACTGGCGCCTTGCTCTCCCCACGCTGCCCGACGCTTCCGTTTCGTGTGACTAACGTATGGAATATTAATTCCATAAATTAGTCAATATAGAATGCCCGTTCCTTCTTCGGTTCGCGGGATCGTGAAGCCCCGCGATCGCACGCCTTCGCCCGGGTGGATCGGACACTTCATGCCAATTCCTGCACTACGGTGTAGGGGCGGTATCTGGCGTAGTCCGCCTGAGGCACGTCGACATCGAGCAGTTCGAGATTTCGGGTCAGGTTCGCCAGCTTGGCGGTGCCGGTCAGCACGGTGGCGACCGAGGATTCCTGGAGGGGGAACTGGAACGCGGCGGCGGCGAGCGGGTAACCACCTTCGGCGGCGATCCGCTCCATCGCGCCGACGCGGTCGAGCACGTCACCGCTGGCGGGCTTGTAGTCGAAATGGGCGCCCTGCACCGGTCCGGTCGCCAATATGCCTGAGTTGAACACACCGCCGATGACCAGCGAAGTCTGTCGGGCACGGCAGAGCGGCAAAAGTTCGGCTTCGGCGCTGCGATCGAGCAAGGAATAGCGGCTGGCGAGCAGGATACAATCGAGCGGCGCGCGACGCATCACGTCGAGACATATCCGGACTTCGTTGACGCCGAGCCCGTAGGCGGAAATGACGCCGGAGTTTTTCAGTTCTTCGAGCGCCTTGAGCCCACCGTCCATCAACTGGCGAAAGTGCATTTTGGTCTTCTCGACGCCATGCGTGTACACGCCGATGTCGTGCACAAACAGGATGTCTATCCTGTTTAGACCAAGCCGCGCATAGCTGAAGTCGACCGAGCGCATGATGCCGTCATAGGAATAGTCGTAGTCGAGCGCGAAGGGCAGCGGATCGACATAGGAGTGATCGGGAACCTGATCTTCCGGAACGGGCCGGAACAGGCGCCCGACCTTGGTCGACAGCACATAGGAATCGCGCGGCTTATAGCGCAGGAAGTCGCCGAAACGCCGCTCCGACAGGCCGAAACCATAGAAGGGCGCGGTGTCGAAATAGCGCAGGCCCGCCTCCCACGCGCCTTGCAACGTTTCCATCGCCGCCTCGCGCGAACAGGCGCGGTAGAGCCCGCCGATCGCGGCACCGCCAAAGCTTACTTCGGTGACCTCGAGCGCCGTCTGGCCGATGCGGCGTTTTTCCATGCACAACCTCCCCGTTGCCCGCCATTATCCGGCGCGGCAGATTCCAAGACCTCAAGCCGCAGCATTCCAGGAAAGTTCGCGGCCACTTTCCGGACTGCGCGACTTCAAAGAGTTAGAGCGTCGCGCCGAGATGCCAGGGCACGAACTCGTTGTCGCCGTAGCCGAAATCCTCGCTCTTGGTCTTGCGACCGGAGGCCGTCTCGACGATCAGTTCGAAGATCTCGCGGCCCATGCCGGCGATGGTCTTCTCGCCGGAGGCGATGACGCCGCAATTGACGTCCATGTCCTCTTCCATCTGATGATACATGGTCGAGTTGGTGGCGACCTTGATCGACGGCGTCGGCCGGCAGCCGAAGCAGGAGCCGCGGCCGGTGGTGAAGACGATGATGTTGGCGCCGCCCGCCACCTGGCCGGTGGCGGAAACCGGGTCATAGCCGGGCGTATCCATGAACACCAGCCCGCTGCCGGTGACCTTTTCGGCATAGCCGAAGACGCCGTTGAGCGGCGTCTGGCCGCCCTTGGCGACCGCGCCCAGCGATTTCTCCAGGATGGTGGTGAGGCCGCCGCGCTTGTTGCCGGGCGAGGGGTTGTTGTCGATCGAGGCGCCGTGCTTGGCGACGTGGTCCTCCCACCACTTGACGTAGCCGTCGAGCTTCTTGGCGATCTCGGGCGTCGCGGCGCGATAGGCGAGCAGATGTTCGGCGCCGTAGATTTCCGTCGTCTCGGAGAGAATACCGATGCCGCCGACGCCGGCGAGGATATCGACCGCGGCACCTAGAGCAGGATTGGCCGTGATGCCCGACATGCCGTCGGAGCCGCCGCATTGCAGGCCGACGACGATTTCGCTTACCGGGATGGGTTCGCGCTTGAGCTCGCCGACTTCCTCGGCGATCTCGGCCAGTACGCCCATGGCCTTTTCGACCGATTTGCGCGACCCGCCGGCGTCCTGGATGTTGAAATGGCGTTTACCGGCGGCCGCACCCTTCTGGCCGTACAGCGTGAGCTGGTTGACCTCGCAGCCGAGCCCGACCATCAGCACGCCGCCGAAATTGGGGTGGCGGGCATAGCCGGCCAATGTGCGGTGCAGCACCATCATCCCGTCGCCGGTGGCGCTCATGCCGCAGCCCTGGCCGTGGACGATCGGGACGAAGCCGTCGATGCCGGGATATTTTGGCAGCAGCGTGCGGTTGGCCGCGTCGGCGATGGCGTGGCAGACGGTCGCCGAACAGTTGACGCTGGCGATGATGCCGATGAAGTTGCGCGTGCCGGCGCGGCCGTCGGCGCGGCGATAACCCATGAAGGTGCGGGCGCGGTCAGCCTCGGTCGCATGTTCGGCCTCGCTTGGCGGCACCACCGGCAGGCGGCCGGCCTCAAACACCAGATTGTGCGAATGGACATGTTCGCCGGGCGCGATGTCCTGCGTGGCGCGGCCGATTGCCTGGGCATATTTGACCACGGCGGACCCGGCGGGAATCGGCTTGATCGCCACCTTGTGGCCGGGCTCGATGATAGCGGCGGCAAGCGCTCCGCCGGGCAGCGCGGTGCCGGTCTCGATGCGGCCATTGGCGACCGCGACATTGTCGGCTGGGGACAGAAGAATTGAGTTGGAGGCGTTCACGGGCGTTTCCTGGGGTGATCCTGGGAGGCGCGGATTGACACGCGCTTGTTAAGAGTTAATGTCTTTTATCGTGAAAAAACAGTTTTACGTCAATTGTTTTTTCCGGCAGTTCCTGTGCGCCTGGATGAGTAGCGGCGCTGCAACCGGTAAGCGAGCCCCTCGGCAAAGCGATTCCGCTTTCGAGGGCGATAGGAACGTCATATTTGCGCTTCAAGCCGGCCGCCGCAAGCGCCGGCCAGCGATGGGTCAGGGCATGTCGAAGAGCAACAACGTTTACAAGGATGCCTATAACAGGTGCCTCAGGCTGCTCGACGAGAGGCGCAGCCTGCCTTCGGAACCGGAACTGGGTACGCTGCTCGGCGTCAGCCGCACCACGGTGCGCAGCATCCTTGGGCGCATGGAAGAAACCGGACTGATCGCCTGGAACAAGCGCGCCAAGACGGTGCTGCGTGAAACGCGCCCCGATGATTTCTTTCCCGAGGAAGAGACCGACACGCTGGCCGAGATCATCGAGCGGTCGTTCATGCGCAGGCTGCTCGCCGGCGGCGCCGAGGCCGGCATGCAGATCAACGAGCTCGAACTGGCGCGCGAGATCGGCGTCGGCACCACCAGCGTGCGCGAGTTCCTGATCCGCTTCTCCCGCTTCGGCCTGATCGAGAAGCGCCGTAACAGCCATTGGGTGCTGAAGGGTTTCACCCGCGCCTTCGCGCTGGAGTTGACGGAAATCCGCGAGATGTTCGAGCTGCGCTCGGCATCGGCGTTCACCGCACTGCCGCAGGACAGCGCGGTGTGGGTCGATCTCGACAATCTCGAAGAGGAACACCGCGGCCTCGCCCGTGACATCGCCACGCGCTTCAACGAGTTCTCGGAGCTCGACGAGCGCTTCCATCGGCTGATCCACCGCGCCTCGCACAACCGCTTCATCGTCGATTTCTATGATGTCATCGCCATGATCTTCCATTACCACTACCAGTGGAACAAGGCGCAGGAGCGCGAGCGCAACGAAATCGCGATCGGCGAGCATCTGGCTTATATCGCGGCGCTCAAATCACGCGACCTGGGCAAGGTCGATGCCGCCTGCCGCAAGCATTTGAAGTCGGCGCGCCAGACGCTGCTGACCTCGATCCCCGAGAGCCGGCACCCACAGAGGCCCTGATCGCGCCGCGTTGCCGCAGCACCGATTTGCCGATTTTCCGTCTCTTGCTGCCGTGGTAGACATCTTCCGGTGATCGCTTGAAGATGCAGATGGTTTGAACAGGCAAGTCATTTGACCAAAAAGGGGAGACGGTGGAGCATTCCGGTCGCGCTTGTCGCGGCCTACCTGCTGCTGCTTCAGTCGACGCTGAGCGCATTCGCCTTCGCCACCGGACCGGCCGCCTCGCAAATCGACGCCTTCGGCAACGTCATCTGCACCCACGAGGGCACTGCCCAGCTTCCCGATGGCGGCCCGCATCCGTCACATCTGCCGGCATGCTGCATGCTGGGCTGCAGCATGGTTTCAGCGGCCTTTGCGCCGCCACCCGATGCCGGGCTTGCGCTGGCCTCGCTTTCGTTCGAAGCCGTCGTTTTCATCTTTCCGGCGGCCACGCATCTCGATTTCGCGCGCCAACGCTCGCCGTCGAATCCGCGCGCGCCGCCGCTTTCGGCCTGAGCCTGCTGTACGCCCGGCGGAACCTTCCGCCGGTGCTTTCATCCAAAGAACGAATCGTTCGCGACCGGCCAACGGCGCGATCCCCTATTCATGGAGCAAACCATGTCCCAAGCTTTTCATATCGCGGCGCCTCCTTCGGGCGGCCGCACCAAATTCCTGCGCCGTTTCAATGAACGTGTCGGCCTTGCCGTGCTGGCGTTTGTGCTCTTGTTCTTCGGTGCCCAGGCCGTCTGCGCGCATGAATTCAAGGCCGGCGATCTCGAGATCGAGCATCCCTGGTCGCGCGCGACACCCACAGGCGCCAAGGTGGCCGGCGGCTATTTCACCATCACCAACAAGGGCAATGCACCCGACCGGCTGCTGTCGATTTCCTCCGACGTCTCCGAAAAAGCAGAGCTGCATGAAATGGGAGTCAAGGACGGCGTCATGACCATGCGGCCGGTGACGGGCGGCCTGGAAATCCCGGCCGGCGGCAAGGTGGCGCTAGCACCCGGCGGCTATCACCTGATGTTCATCGGCCTGAAGCGGCAACCCAAGCAGGGCGAAGAATTCGCCGCCACGCTGACCTTCGAAAAGGCTGGCGCCGTGAACGTCGAGTTCGCTGTCGAAGGCATGGGCGGCGGCATGGACGACCACGCCAATTGACCGCGCCATCCACAACTATTGAATTCAGAGGGACCATCATGAACAAGTATCTTTTGTCGGCCGGCGCGCTTCTGGCGCTGGGAACCAGTGCCGCCTTCGCGCATATCACGCTCGAAACACAGGAAGCGGCGGTCGGTTCGACCTACAAGGCCATCCTGCGGGTGCCGCATGGCTGTGACGGCAAGGCGACGACCGCCGTGCGCGTGCAGATCCCGGAAGGGGTGATCGCGGTGAAGCCGATGCCGAAGCCCGGCTGGACGCTGCAGACCAAGAAGGGCAAGTACGAGAAATCCTACCAGCTCTACGGCCAGGCGGTGGCCGACGGCGTCAAGGAGGTCGATTGGAGCGGCGGCAATCTGCCGGACGAATTCTACGACGAGTTCGTCTTCCGTGCGATGCTGACGGCAGACCTCCCGGCGGGTCAGAAACTCTATTTCCCGGTGGTGCAGGAGTGCGGTGGCGCCGCCGACCGCTGGATCGAAATCCCGGCGGCCGGGCAGGACGAAGACGCCCTGGAGAACCCCGCGCCCGGCATCGAGCTCACGCCGAAAAAGTAAGCTCTCGCGATGCGCTCCATTGTCAGGAGCGCGCCGCATTTCATGGCAATGACATGACGGTGATATTCCCTTCCAGGACGGTTCGCGCGACCGGCAAGCTCATCGGCCGAGCTGCCATAGGGCTGCTGACCTTGGCCATGCTGATTGCCGTGGCCACGACAAATCAGGCCTTTGCGCACGCCGCGCTGATCAAGACCGATCCGGCCGACGGCGCCGTGCTGTCGCAGGCCCCGGCGCAATTCGCGCTGACTTTCAGCGAACCGGTCTCGCCACTGGTGCTGACGCTGGTGAAGCCCGACGGCACGCCCGTTCCGCTGACGTCCTTCCGCCTCAGCGACCAGACCGTCGTGATCGACGATCCGCAGGCACTCGGATCGGGCACGCATGTGCTGAGCTGGCGAGTGATTTCCGCCGACGGTCATCCGGTCGGCGGCTCTCTGCTGTTTTCCATCGGCGCGGCGAGCCAGCCGCCGGCTGTTTCCGAAGCCGTCGACTGGCAATTGCGCTCGGCGATCTGGATCGGCAAGGTCTGCCTCTATATCGGCCTATTCCTCGGGGTCGGCGGCGCCTTCGCTCTCGCCTGGCTGGCGCGGGGTGGCCGCGCCGGACAGCGCTTCGTCGCCGCCGCAATCCTGTGCGGGCTGGTCGCGGCAACCCTGTCGCTTGGCTTTCAAGGGCTGGATGCGCTCGGCGCGCCGCTCTCGCATATGGCGCAGCCGGCCATCTGGACCGCCGGTCTCGGCACCAGTTTCGGCTGGACGGCGTTGATCGCGTTGATCGCGCTGGGGCTCGGTCTTTTGTCGCTGGCCGGGCCGCGCGCGGCCGCCAGGCCCTCGCGCTCGCCGGCCTGGCCGGAACGGGTCTCGCGCTCGCCGCCAGCGGCCACGCAAGTGCCGCCGAGCCGCAATGGCTGACGCGGCCGATGGTGTTCCTGCATGGCGCGGGCATTGCCTTCTGGGCCGGCGCGCTGGCGCCGCTCGGACTCGCGCTGAAACGGCAGGATGCCGAAGCCGTCACGTTCCTTCGCCGGTTCTCCGCCGCTATCATGCCGGTGGTGGCCTTGCTTGCCGCCGCCGGCGTGGTGCTGGCCGTCATCCAGGTGCAAACACCCGCAGCGCTGGTCAACACCGCCTATGGCCGGCTGCTGCTGGTCAAGCTCGCGCTGCTGGTCTTCCTGTTCACGCTCGCCGCCGTCAACCGCTGGAGGTTGACGGCAATGGCCGAGGCGGGGGCGACGGAAGTGCGGCGCAGGCTCACCCGTTCGATCGGCGTCGAAATACTGATCGTACTCGCCATCTTCGGTGTTGCCGCCGGCTGGCGCTTCACGCCGCCGCCACGGGCGCTGGCGATTGCCGCGGCGCAGCCGGTGTCGGTTCATATCCACGCGCTGAAGGCGATGGCCGACCTCAGCATCACGCCCGGCCATGCCGGGCCGGTCGCCGCCTCGATGATCATCATGACCGGCGATTTCGGGCCGCTCGACGCCAAGGAGGTGACGCTGGTGCTGTCGAAGCCGGACTCCGGCATCGAGCCGCTGAAGCGGGCCGCGACAAAGCCCGGCGACGGCAGCTGGCGTGTCGACGATCTCGTCATCCCGGTCCCTGGCCGGTGGACGGCGCGCATCGACATACTGGTCTCCGATTTCGAGATGGTGAAGATCGAGGCGCCGGTAGACATCAGGCCGTGATGGCTCTCCAACACAATTCGGCGAGGCGGTTGACGCGAGCCTGAAGGCCCGTCAATCATCCTGGCAGGATGCATCTTGGCAAAAACCCGGGCAATCGCGGGCTCGAACAAACAAGATCCGAAAGCAGGGAAGAAACATGGAAAAAGCCGAAATTGGCCTGATCGGCCTTGGCACGATGGGCTCCAACCTGGCGCTCAACATCGCCGAGCACGGGCACCGCATCGCTGTGTTCAATCGCACCAAGGCGCGTACGGATGCCTTTGTCGAGAATGCCGGCGCGCTCAGGGATATGGTTGTCCCCTGCTACAGCCTGGAAGAACTCGCCGCCGCGATCCGGCCGCCGCGTCCGATCATCATCATGGTGCTGGCCGGCAAGCCGGTCGATGAACAGATCGCCGCATTGCGCGGCGTGCTGTCCCATGACGACATCGTCATCGATGCCGGCAACGCCAATTTCCGCGACACGATGCGGCGCTTTTCCGAGCTGGCGGGCTCCGGCCTCACCTTCATCGGCATGGGCGTGTCCGGCGGCGAGGAGGGTGCGCGCCACGGGCCGTCGATCATGGTCGGCGGCACCGAGGAGTCCTGGAAGCGCGTCGAGAAGGTGCTGACGGCAATCTCCGCCAAGTTCAAGGACGAGCCATGCGCGGCCTGGCTCGGCACCGACGGCGCCGGCCATTTCGTCAAGACCATCCACAACGGCATCGAATATGCCGACATGCAGATGATCGGCGAGATCTACGGCATCCTGCGCGATGGCCTGGGCATGGCGCCGAAGGAGATCGGCGCCGTATTCGCCGGCTGGAACAAGGGCCGGCTCAACTCCTACCTGATCGAGATCACCGCCAAGGTGCTGGCGTCAGATGATCCCAAGACCGGCAAGCCGGTGGTCGACATCATCCTCGACCGCGCCGGCCAGAAGGGCACCGGCAAATGGTCGGTTATCGAGGCACAGCAACTCGGCATTCCGGCGACCGCCATCGAGGCGGCGGTGGCGGCACGCGTCCTGTCATCGATCAAGGACGAGCGGCTTGCGGCGGAAAAAGCCTATGGCAACATCGGCGTCACCAGGATTTCGGGCGACAAGGCAGACCTGCTCAAGGATCTGGAACTGGCGCTGTTCGCCGGCAAGATATCAGCCTACGCGCAAGGCTTCGCCGTGATGAGCGGCGCTTCGAAGGCGTTCAACTGGAACCTGCCGATGCCGACCATCGCCAAGATCTGGCGTGCCGGCTGCATCATCCGATCGCAGATGCTCGACACCATGGCCGGAGCCTTCGGCCGCGGCGGCGCTTCGACCAATCTCCTGATGGCGCCGGCCTTCATCACCATGATGCAGGAGGCGCATCCGTCACTGCGGCGCGTCGTGGCCAGGGCTTCCGAAGCCGGATCGCCGGTGCCGGCGCTGTCTTCGGCCCTTGCCTATTTCGACAGCTATCGCCAGGGCCGCGGGACCTCGAACCTGATCCAGGCACAGCGTGATTTCTTCGGTGCGCATGGCTTCGAGCGTATCGATGACAAGGGCGCCTTCCATGGACCCTGGGGGAGCGGCGCCGCCGGCTAGCGGTTCAGCGTTTCGCGGAACGGCGTACCGCTCTATCTCTTTGTTTTTGGGCAATGCCTTAGGAAAGCTACGCGGGAATTGCTCTGGCGGCGGGGCTTCAATCAGCCGCGATAGGCCACAACTTCGCCCGGCGCGCTGAGTGACTGCAGCGAGCCGGGCGCCGCGCCGCCGATCCAGCCGAGCACGGCGCGGGCGAGCTCGGAGCCGGCCAGCCGGAAGTTCTCGTTGACGATCAGCAGTTCCCGGCGGAACAGATGCAGCAGTTCCGACGACTGCTTCGACACCACGTCGATGTCGCGGCCGAGTTTCAACCCGGCGTCCTCGATGCCGGCAACAATGGCAAGCGTGGCGGCCGCGGCGCTGCTGACGATGCCGTCCGGCCTGATGTCGCGCCGCATCAGCTGCGCGGTCCTCATCCTGATCTGCTCGATCGAGTGGTCGATCGAAACGGTGTTGAACGGCACCTCCGAGGCGCCGACTTCGCTCAGCGCGTCGGCAAAGCCGTTCACGGTGTGGCCGTGATAGGTCAGGCCGACCGGCGGCGTCACCAGAGCCAGCCGACGCCGGCCCAAGCCGGCCAGATGGCGCACCGCCTCGGCCGCGAAGGCGTAATTGTCGAAATCATGATAGGGGTGCACGAGCCCCATATCGGTGCGGCCGTGCGTTGCAAAAGGTATGCCGCGCTCCAGCATGTAGCGGGCCCTTGGATCGTTGGGCTGCGTGCGCGAAATGATGACGCCGTCGGCGGAGCCGGTCTCCACCAGATAACGCACCGGATCCAGCGGATCCTGCGAGCGCGAGTAGGGCGTGACGATCAGATGGTAGGGCGTATCGGCGATGACTTCGGTGACGCCGTAGATGATGTCTGAGACAAAGCTCATGATCTCGTGCTCGGTGTTGAGCACGAGGCTGATGACGTTGGTCTTGCCGGTTCGCAGGCGCACGCCGGCGCGGTTCGGCCGGTAACCGATCTGCTTGGCCACGAGCTGGACGCGGCGCCTGGTCTCGGCGCCGATCTCCGGCGCGTCCTTCAGCGCCCGCGACACGGTGGTGACGCCGAGCCCGGTCATGAAGGCAAGCGTCTTCAGCGTCGGCCGCTCCCTGGCCGACGTCTCGTCATCGCTGTCCGTGCGCCGTCTGTCCATTCATCCCGCCCCGTCAGGCGCTTAGCAGCCGCCGGCCAGGCCGGCAATCGCCGCCGTCGCTCCCATGGCGCGTCTCCTTAGCTGAACAAGCCTATACTGAAACGTTACAGATTGTCACGACCGGTGTTCGACCAGGCTGTGGCCGAGGTCGAAAGTCCGCATGGGCTCGCTGCCGAAAAGCGTTGGGAATCAGCAGGAAAGGCATTGGGAGCAAGCTTCTTGCGAGCTTTCTGTCTTACCATGTGGGATTTTGCGTATTGCGCTGCACAACGGGCTCCATCCCGAAAGGATTTTGTTCGCGGCTCGAAAAATATCGAACTGACTTTCAAGGGAAGGGTTGCGCATATCTTGCAATTGCCGTATCGAAAATCTGTAACGTTTCAGATTCTGGGAGGAAACCGAAATGCGATACGAATTCCTGACCGCCGCGCTTGCGGCGACGGTGGCGTTGAATTTTGCCGGGCCGGCGGCCGCAACCGATCTGGAAGTCACCCATTGGTGGACATCCGGCGGCGAGGCCGCGGCGGTCGCCGAACTCGCCAAGGCCTTCGACGCAACCGGCAACCACTGGGTCGACGGCGCCATCGCCGGGTCCGGCGGCACGGCGCGGCCGATCATGATCAGCCGCATCACCGGCGGCGACCCGATGGGCGCCACCCAGTTCAATTACGGCCGGCAGGCGGAAGAGCTGGTGCAGGCAGGCCTGATGCGCGACCTCACCGATGTCGCCACCAAGGGCAAGTGGACCGAGGTCGTGCGGCCGAAGAGCCTGCTCGACGGTTGTACCATCGACGGCAAGATCTATTGCGTGCCGGTCAATATTCACTCCTGGCAGTGGCTGTGGCTGTCGAACGCGGCCTTCGAGAAGGCGGGCGTGCCGGTGCCGAAGAACTGGAACGAATATGTCGCCGCCGCCCCGGCGCTGGAAAAGGCCGGCATCGTCCCGCTCGCGGTCGGCGGGCAGGCCTGGCAGGCATCGGGCGCATTCGACGTACTGCTCGCCGCAGTGGGCGGCACGGACACCTTCCTCAAGGTCTACAAGGACAAGGATGCGACGTTCGCCGCCGGTCCCGAAGTCGCCAAGGTCTTCAAGGCGGCCGACGATGCGCGCAAGATGGCCAAGAACACCAATGTGCAGGACTGGAACCAGGCGACCAACATGGTCATCACCGGCAAGGCCGGCGGCCAGATCATGGGCGACTGGGCGCAGGGCGAATTCCAGGTCGCCGGCAAGACCGCCGGCAAGGACTATACCTGCCTTCCCGGGCTTGGCCTGAACGAGGTCATCGCCACCGGCGGCGACGCCTTCTACTTCCCGCTGCTCAAGGACGCCGACAAGTCCAAGGCGCAGGAAGTGCTGGCCGAGACCTTGCTCGATCCCAAGACCCAGGTCGCCTTCAATCTCAAGAAAGGCTCGCTGCCGGTGCGCGGCGACGTCGACCTCAACGCTGCCAATGATTGCATGAAGAAGGGGCTCGACATCCTGGCCAAGGGCGCTGTCATGCCCTGGACGGACCAACTGCTCTCGCAGGACAGCCAGAAGCAGAAGGAGGACCTGTTCTCGGAGTTCTTCGCCAAGCCCGACATGACGCTTGAAGAGGCGCAGAAGCGCTTCGCCGACATCATCGCCTCGGCCGATTGACCGCCGACGAGCCGTCTCGCTCCCGACCCGGCCACCGCAGGGCCGGGAGCGAGACGTGCTGACCTTGCCGCCCTTACCCGATCCAGCATGGCTGCACCGATGAGCAAGAGCGAACGCCCGAGCCAACTCTTCCGCAATCTCAACGCGAAGGTCGCCTCGATCCCGATGATCCTCACCGCGCTGGTGGTGTTTGTCGGCGGCACGGCCTGGACGGTGCTTTATTCCTTCACCAATTCGAAGCTTCTGCCGCGGCTGCATTTCGTCGGGCTCGACCAGTACTACCGGCTGTGGGCGACGCCGCGCTGGCTCGTCTCGATCGAGAATCTCTTGATCTACGGCGTGCTGTCGCTCGTCTTCTCGCTGGTAATCGGCTTCCTGCTCGCCGCCCTGCTCGACCAGAAGATCCGTTTCGAGGACACGTTCCGCACCATCTTTCTCTATCCCTTCGCGCTTTCCTTCATCGTCACCGGCCTCGTCTGGCAATGGCTGCTCAATCCCGATTTCGGCATTCAGGGAGTGGTTCGCGACCACGGCTGGACAAGCTTCAATTTCGATCCGCTCTACAATTCGAGCATCGTCATCTACGGCATATTGATCGCCGCGCTGTGGCAAGGCACCGGGCTGATCATGTGCCTGATGCTGGCCGGCCTGCGCGGCATCGACGAGGACATCTGGAAGGCCGCGCGGGTGGACGGCATCCCCACCTGGAAGACCTATCTCTTCATCATCATCCCGATGATGCGACCGGTCTTCATAACCACGCTGGTGATCATCGCGTCGGGCATCGTCAAGGTCTACGACCTCGTCGTCGCGCAGACCAGCGGCGGTCCCGGCATTTCCTCTGAAGTGCCAGCCAAATATGTCTACGACTACATGTTCTTCGCCCAGAACCTCGGCCAGGGTTTTGCCGCCTCGACCATGATGCTCCTGTCGGTGATGATCGTCATCGTGCCGTGGGCCTATCTCGAATTCGGAGGCCGCAAGCGTGTCTGATCATGCCGTCTCCCTGGCCGCGTCCCACGCCGCCATTCGCGCCGATGCCTCGGGGCCGAGCGGACCGAAGCCCCGGCACATGTTGTCGCGCCGCAACATCTTCCTGTACGGCACGCTCATCGTGGTGGCGCTCTATTACCTGCTGCCGCTCTATGTGATGGTTGTCACCTCGCTCAAGGGCATGCCGGAAATTCGTCTCGGCAACATCTTCTCGCCGCCGGTCGAGATCACGTTCGAGCCGTGGGTCAAGGCATGGTCGCAGGCCTGCACCGGTCTCAACTGCGACGGTCTCTCTCGCGGCTTCTGGAACTCGGTGCGCATCACCGTGCCCTCGGTGATCCTGTCGATCGCAATCGCCTCGGTGAACGGCTACGCGCTCGCCAACTGGCGCTTCAAGGGCGCCGACACGTTCTTCGTCATCCTGATCGTCGGCGCCTTCATCCCCTATCAGGTAATGATCTATCCGATCGTCATCATCCTGCGCGAGATCGGCCTCTACGGCAGCCTGAGCGGCCTGGTGATCGTGCATTCCATTTTCGGCATGCCGATCCTGACGCTCTTGTTCCGCAACTATTTCACCTCCATGCCGGAGGAACTGTTCCGGGCGGCGCGCGTCGACGGCGCCGGCTTCTGGGGCATCTATCTGCGCATCATGTTGCCGATGTCGCTGCCGATCTTCGTCGTCGCCGTCATCCTGCAGGTGACCGGCATCTGGAACGACTTCCTGTTCGGCGTCGTCTATACGCGCCCCGACACCTATCCGATGACGGTTCAGCTCAACAACATCGTCAACTCGGTGCAGGGGGTGAAGGAATACAATGTCAACATGGCCGCCACCATCCTGACCGGGCTGGTGCCGCTGGTCGTCTACTTCATTTCCGGCAAATTGTTCGTGCGCGGCATTGCCGCCGGCGCGGTGAAAGGGTGATGTCGATGGCGGCAAACGGCACCAGCGTTTCGATCCAGGACCTGTCGCTGAACTTCGGCTTGGTCTCGGTGCTGCAGACGCTCAACCTCGACGTCGCCGAGGGCGAGTTCATAGTGCTGCTCGGACCCTCGGGCTGCGGCAAGTCGACCTTGCTCAACTGCATCGCCGGACTGCTCGACATTTCGGACGGCCGCATCTTCATCAAGGGCAAGAACGTCACCTGGGAAGAGCCCAAGGACCGCGGCATCGGCATGGTGTTCCAGTCCTACGCACTCTATCCGCAGATGACGGTGGAGAAGAACTTATCCTTCGGGCTGCGCGTCGCGGGCGTGCCCAAGGACGAGATCGCGAAGCGCATAGCGCGCGCCGCCGAGATCCTGCAGATCGAGCCGTTATTGCAGCGCAAGCCCGCGGCGCTCTCCGGCGGCCAGCGCCAACGCGTGGCGATCGGGCGCGCGCTGGTGCGCGACGTCGACGTGTTCCTGTTCGACGAGCCACTGTCGAACCTGGACGCCAAGCTGCGCTCCGAACTGCGCGTCGAGATCAAGCTTTTGCACCGCAAATTGCAGAATACCATGATCTACGTCACGCATGACCAGATCGAGGCGATGACGCTGGCCGACCGTATCGCGGTCATGCGCGGCGGCGTCATCCAGCAACTCGACGCGCCGCAGACCATCTATAACAAACCGGTCAACCGGTTCGTCGCCGGCTTCCTCGGCTCGCCGGCGATGAACTTCATCGACGGCAGGCTCGAGAAGCACGCTGGCGACTGGTTTTTCGGGGCCGATAATCTCAAGGTTCCACTCGGCACCTATCAATTCGACAAGCAACCGGACGCCGGCCCTGCCGTGTTCGGCATCAGGCCCGAGCATGTCAGCCTGAACAGCGGCACGGGCTGGCCGTTCTCGACGGCGGCCAATGTCGAGGTGGTCGAACCGATGGGGTCCGACACGCTGGTGTGGCTGAAACTTGCGCAGCAGAATTTCAGCGTCCGGGTCACCTCAGAACGCACGCCCAAGAACGATGAGGCGGTGACGGTGGGCTTCGACCCGATGCGCGCCTCGCTTTTCGACGCCCAAACCGGCAGCCGAATCTAAAGCCCGATAACCATCCCCCAAGCAGAACGGACAAAGACGATGAACTGGTCATTCCAACTTTACAGCGCACGCAATTTTCAGCCCTGGGAAGGCGTGCTCGAGATGCTCGGCAAGCTCGGCTACACAGAGGTCGAAGGCTTCGGCGGCGTCTATGACAATCCCAAGGCCTTCCGGGCCGAACTCGACAAAAACGGCCTTGCCATGCCGACCGGGCATTTCTCCATCGATGCGCTGGAGAAGGATTTCGACGGCGTGCGCAGGATAGCTGAAGCGCTCGGCATCAAGCTTTTGATCTGCCCCTACCTCATGCCTGAGTCCAGGCCTTCGGACGCTGCCGGCTGGCGCGGCTTCGGCGAGCGCCTGGCCAAGGTCGGCGAGACGGCGAAGAAGGCCGGCTACGGCTTTGCCTGGCACAATCATGATTTCGAGTTCAAGAAGCTCGCCGACGGCTCGCTGCCACAGGCTCACATCCTGGCTTCCGCGCCCGACATCGGCTGGGAGATGGATGTCGCCTGGGTGGTGCGCGGCGGCGCCGATCCGCTGCCCTGGATCGAACAGCACGGCAAGCGCATCGTTGCCGTCCACGTCAAGGACATGGCAAGGCCGGGCGAGGGGCTGGACGAGGACGGCTGGTCGGATGTCGGCCACGGCACGATCGACTGGGCCGGCCTGATCGAGGCGCTGCGGGCCAAGAGCGCGGCCAAATACTTCGTCATGGAACAGGACAATCCCAATGACATCGAGCGCTTCGCCCGCCGTTCGATCGCAACCGTAAAGGCCTATTAGGAACAAGCATCATGGCAAACAAACTTGGCGTCGGCGTCATCGGCTGCGGCAACATCTCGAAGGCATATTTCTCGCTGGCGCCGCTGTTTCGCGGCATCAGGATGCGGGCTTGCGCCGATATCAACATGGACGCCGCGAAAGCGCGGGCGAAGGAGTTCAAGCTGCGCGCCGAGACGGTCGAGGACCTGCTCAAGGCCGACGACATCGACATCATCGTCAACCTGACCATTCCGGCCGTGCACTATGAAGTGTCGAAACAGGTGCTCGACGCGGGCAAGCATGTCTATTCGGAAAAGCCCTTCGTGCTTTCGGTCAAGGAGGGGCTCGACTTGAAGAAGCGGGCGGAGAAGAAGGGACTTCGCATCGGCTCGGCACCCGACACCTTCTTCGGCGGCGCGCATCAGTTGGTGCGCAACCTGATCGATACCGGCAAGCTCGGCAGGATCACCAGCGGCACCTGCCATGTCATGGGGCACGGCATGGAGCACTGGCACCCCAATCCGGACTTCTTCTTCCAGCCGGGCGCCGGCCCCGTGCTCGACATCGGGCCGTATTACATCACCAATCTGATCCAGCTGATCGGACCGGTGAAGCAGGTGGCGGCCTTCGCCACAACCCCGGCCAAGGAACGCACGATCAGTTCGAAGCCGCGCGCGGGCGAAAGGATCCCGGTCAACACGCCGACAACCATCCACGGCCTGCTGGAGTTCGAGAACGGAGCCGTGATCACGCTCAACACCAGCTGGGACGTCTGGAGCCATGGCCATGCGCCGATGGAGCTCTATGGCGAGATGGGAAGCGTGTTCGTACCGGATCCGAACTTCTTCGGCGACGACGTGCGCTTCACCGAAGCGGCCAAGCCGGTCAAGAAGCTGCCGAAATGGCAGCATCCGTTCGGCGTGCCCAATGAGATGCATTCGCAGGGCATGATGGCCAATTATCGCACCGCCGGCCTCGCCGACATGGCGATTGCGATCTCCGAGGGCAGGCCGCACCGCTGCTCGATGGAGCTGGCGCTGCACGCCGTCGACGTCATGACGGGAATCCTGCGCTCGGGCGAAACCGGCAAGTTCGTCGCCATGCAGACCACCTGCGAACGTCCAGCCGCGCTCGGCATCAAGGAAGCCAAGGCGCTGATGGCGAAGAAGAACTAGATCGCGGATTATCGATAATTTTGATGAACCCTCTCCCCGTTTTCGCGGGGAGAGGGTAAGGGTTGGGGCGCAGGGCCTGCGCGTCGCGTTCGCGATGACAGTGCCCAGTCCATCCAGCTTCGAGGATTTTCCCCATGCCCTATGTCGCCGCCGAAAACCGCTATGAAAAAATGGTCTATAACCGCTGCGGGCGGTCCGGCCTGAAGCTGCCGGCGATCTCGCTGGGGCTGTGGCACAATTTCGGCAACGACACGCCGCACAGGACCAAGCAGGCGATCGTGCGCAAGGCCTTCGACCTCGGCATCACGCATTTCGACCTCGCCAACAATTACGGGCCGCCGCCCGGCTCGGCCGAAATTGCGTTCGGTGAGATGCTGCGCACCGACTTCGCCGCCTACCGCGACGAACTCATCATCTCGACCAAGGCCGGCTACGAGATGTGGGCGGGGCCCTACGGCCAATGGGGCGGACGCAAATATTTGCTGGCCAGCCTCGACCAGAGCCTGAAGCGGATGGGGCTCGACTATGTCGACATCTTCTATTCGCACCGCTTCGATCCGGATACGCCGCTGGAGGAAACGATGGGCGCGCTCGACCATGCGGTGCGCGCGGGCAAGGCACTCTATGTCGGCATCTCATCCTACAATTCGCAGCGCACGCGCGAGGCGGCCGATATACTGAAGCGGCTCGGCACGCCTTGCGTAATCCATCAGCCGAGTTATTCGATGCTGAACCGCTGGGTCGAGGACGATGGCCTGCTCGATACGCTTGATGGGCTGGGCGTCGGCTCGATCGTATTCTCGCCGCTGGCACAGGGCATGCTGACCGACAAATATCTCGGCGGCATCCCCGAGGGCAGCCGTGCCTCCCAGGGCAAGTCGCTGCGGCCGGCCTTCATCAACGACAACACCATCGCCAACATACAGGCGTTGAACGCGATCGCGGGCCGCCGTGGCCAGACGCTGGCGCAGATGGCGCTGGCGTGGGTGCTGCGCAAGGGCAAGGTGACATCGGCGCTGATCGGCGCCAGCCGGCCGGAGCAGGTGGAGGACTGTGTCGGCGCGCTGGAGGCGCCCGACTTCAGCGACGCCGAGCTTGCCGAGATCGACAATTACGCGCGCGAGTCCGACATCAATCTGTGGGCAGCCTCGGCCGAGCGCAACGGCCCGCCGAGGAAGTAGGCATCGGAGCCGGCAAACGACAACGGTGGGAGCCCTCCCGCCGTTGTCATTCGCGGAATGCCGCGCCAGCGCGTTTCAACAGAGGAGTAGCAAAGACAGCGGTTCGTCGCTATCTGAATGGGACGGGCCGTTTGCATATGGAAACGGCCCGTATGTGACACAAGGCAGGTCGGAAACAGGATCATGGCGGCAAGGGATGTGCTGACGAAGAACCAGCTGTGCGTGCTCGAGAAACTCGAGGCCGCCAGCGGGCCGCTCAGCGCCTACACCTTGCTTGACCAGCTGCGCGAGCGGGGTTTCCGCGCGCCGCTGCAGGTCTATCGCGCGCTCGACACGCTGGTGAAGTCCGGCTTCGTGCATCGGCTGGAAAGCCTCAATTCCTTCGTCGCCTGCGTCGAACCGCACGATCACAGCCATTCCATGACCGCTTTCGCCATCTGCGACACATGTGGCCAGGTGAGCGAAATGTCCGACCATGATGTCGGTCACCGGCTGGACGAATGGGTGCGCTCCACCGGCTTTGCCGCCAAGAAGGCGGTGATCGAGTTCCGCGGGACCTGTGCCAAGTGCCGGGCGCAAGCTGCCTAGTCTAAGGTGTATCGATATTCAGGTGATGCCGGCCTGGCGCTAGTGCGCCTCGTCCCAATTGTTCGCCGCTCGAGCGTCCACATGCAGCGGCACCGACATCGACACCGCCGGCATGGCCGCGTTCTCCATGACATGGCGCACGACGGGGATCGTCGCCTCCACTTCCGCCTCGATCGTCTCGAAGATCAGCTCGTCATGCACCTGCAAGAGCATGCGGGCCGAAAGCCTGGCCTTCTCCAGCGCCTCGTCCATGCGCACCATGGCGCGGCGGATGATGTCGGCGGCGGTGCCTTGCAGGCGCGCGTTGATCGAGGCGCGCTCGTTGAAGGCGCGGATCGAGGGATTGGAAGACCGGATCTCGGGGTAGTGGATGCGGCGGCCGAAGATGGTTTCGACGAAACCGTGCTCGCGGGCATAGGCCTTGGTCTCTTCGATATAGTCGCGGATGCCGGGGAAGCGCTCGAAATATTTTTTGATGTAGTTGCTGGCCTCCTCGCGCGGGATCGACAGCTGGTTGGCAAGGCCGAAAGCCGAGATGCCGTAGATGATGCCGAAATTGATCGCCTTGGCGCGGCGGCGCACTTCCGAAGGCATGCCCTCCACGGGCACGTTGAACATTTCCGAGGCCGTGATGGCGTGGATGTCGGCGCCGTCGGCGAAGGCCTGCCGCAATTGCGGGATCTCGGCGACATGGGCGAGCACGCGCAATTCGATCTGGCTGTAGTCGGCCGAAACCAGGCGGTTGCCCTTGTCGGCGATGAAGGCCGTTCTGATCCTGCGCCCCTCGGCGGTGCGCACCGGGATGTTCTGCAGGTTCGGGTCGGAGGATGACAGCCGCCCCGTCGTCGTCGCGGCGAGCGCGTAGAGAGGTGTGGACGCGCTTGGTGTCCGGGTTGACGAAGCCGGGCAGCGCATCGGTGTAGGTCGATTTCAGCTTGGTCAGCTGGCGCCAGTCGACGATCTTGCGCGGCAGTTCGTGGCCTTCGGCGGCGAGGTCTTCCAGAAGCTGCGCCGAGGTCGACCATTGGCCGGTCTTGGTCTTGGAGCCGCCGGGCAGACCCATGCGGCCGAACAGGATATCGCCGAGCTGCTTGGGCGAGCCGATGTTGATGCGCTCGCCGACGAGCTGATAGATTTCTTCCTCGAGCCGGGCTGCGCCCTGCGCCAGTTCGCCCGACAGCCGCGACAGGATCTGCCGGTCGACCGAGATGCCGCGCTGTTCCATGCGCGCCAGCACCGGCACCAGCGGCCGTTCCAGCCGTTCATAGACCGACACCAGGCCCTTGGCGGCGAGCCGCGGCTTCAGCACCAGCCAGAGCCTGAGCGTCACATCGGCGTCCTCGGCCGCATGGGCGGTCGCCTTGTCGACATCGACCTGGTCGAAGCCGACCGAATTCTTTCCGGAGCCGGTCACGTCCTTGAGCCGAAGCGGACTATGGCCCAGCCATTTCTCGGCAAGCGCGTCCATGCCGTGGCCATGCGAGGTGCCGGCATCGAGCACGTAGGAGATCAGCATGGTGTCGTCGAAAGGGCCGACGTCGATACCGTAGCGGCTCATGATGACGAGATCGTATTTCAGGTTCTGCGCGATCTTGAGGACAGACTTGTCCTCGAGCAGCGGTTTCAGCACGGCCAGCGCCTCGCGCAGCAGGGATCTGGTTGTCGATCGGACCACCGCCGAGCAGGTCGCCATTTCCGCTCCTGTGGGCGAACGGCACATAGGCGGCGCGACCTGGCGCCGTCGCCAGCGACAAGCCGATCAGTTCGGCCTGCATCGGATCGGGCGACGTCGCGCGGGCATCGAAGGCGACGATGCCGGTCTCCAGCGCCTCGGCGACCCAGGCCTTCAGGCTGGCGACGTCGCGGATGCACTGATAGGCCGAAATGTCGATCTTGCGGGCGGTGGCGGCCTCCAGGCGAAGCGCCGACAGAAGCGAGGGGGTGTTGCCCTCCTTGGTGCCGCCGGCTGCGGCCAGGGCCGTCTCGCCGTCCTGCTTCGCCTCGGCGCTGGGCGCGACCGGCGCGCCGGCGCCGACATCGGGCCCATGCGCGGAGTCGGCGCGTTCGACCGTCACAGCGATCGCCTGGACGTCGCTTGCCTCGGTTCCCGTCGTTTCCGCCACGCGGCGGGTCAGCGAAGAGAATTCCATGGTCTTGAGGAAGCCGATCAGCTTCGGCCCGTCCGGCGCGTGCAGGACGAATTCGTCCAGCCCCTGGGCCACCGGCACATCGTTCTTCAACGTCACCAGCTGGCGCGAGATGCGCGCCTTGTCGACATTGGCGATGATGGATTCGCGTCGTTTCTCCTGCTTGATCTCGCCGGCGCGCTCAAGCAGTCCGTCGAGGTCACCGAACTGTTCGAGCAATTGCGCCGCGGTCTTCGGTCCTATGCCCGGCACGCCGGGAACATTGTCGACGGAATCGCCGGTCAATGCCTGCAGGTCGATCATCTTCTCCGGCGGCACGCCCCATTTCTCGATGACCTCGGGAATGCCGATCTGGCGATCCTTCATCGGATCGTACATGCTCACCGTCGGGCCGACCAACTGCATCAGGTCCTTGTCGGAGGAGATAATGGTGGTGTCGCCGCCGGCCTCGCAGGCCAGACGGCAATAGGTGGCGATGAGGTCGTCGGCCTCGAACCCTTCCATCTCAAGGCAGGGCAGGTTGAACGCCCTGGTCGCCTGACGGATGAGGCCGAATTGCGGGATCAGGTCTTCCGGCGGCGCCGAACGGTTGGCCTTGTATTCGGGATAGAGGTCGTTGCGGAAGGTTTTCGACGAATAGTCGAAAATGACCGCGAAATGCGTCGGCACGATGCCGACATCGGTGTTACGCGCATCCTGCATCAGCTTCCACAACATGTTGCAGAAGCCGGACACGGCGCCGACCGGCAGGCCGTCGGACTTGCGGGTCAGCGGCGGCAGCGCGTGATAGGCACGGAAGATGTAGCCGGAGCCGTCGACAAGAAAGAGATGATCGCCTTTTTTCATGCGGGCAGGGATAGCGCGGCGCGGCGGCTTGGTCCATGCCAAAGGCACCGCTTCCAGCAACACCCTGACAGGCAGGCGACAGGTTGGTTGGAAAGAGGTGAAATCGGCATTATTTTCGCCCGCGGGACTGCCTGGCTCCGTCCGTCCAACGGCAGCTCACGGCCATGTTACAAAAGTGTAATATTCGTGCCCTTGAATCGCCACGTTCGAGGACACAGATAAATGGCATCGGCAATTTTCGCCGACGTCCGGAGCAAGGCCCGTCCCCCGCCTATCCCGGACACCTGCGGCAGCCTATCCCCCCCTCTCCGGGCTGCCGCATCGTTTCGAGTAGAAGGGCCGCCGTGGTTTCCCCTCCACCACGGCGGTCTTTTTTGTTTCGAATACGCGCTTGAGCCCGTGGTCCAATGGTCCCGGGCTTTTCGTTTGCCCGCTCTGCCTTTACGGTTCCGGCACTGAATCGAAAGGCTCGCCAATGTCAATTTCCCCGTTCTCGACCGTCTCGACAAGAATCTCGACCAGAGCCTGGAGCGCCTCTTCGGTCTGCTCCGGATCAGGTCAATCTCCACCGATCCGGCCTATGCCGCCGATTGCCGCAAGGCGGCTGAATGGCTGGTGGAAGAACTCAAGGTGATCGGCTTCGACGCCAGCGTGCGCGACACGCCCGGCCACCCGATGGTGGTTGCGCATCATGATGGGCCGGCCGGTTCACCGCATGTGCTGTTCTATGGCCACTATGACGTACAGCCGGTCGATCCGATCGAGCTTTGGGAAAACGACCCGTTCGCGCCGGCGGTCAAGGAGATCGAGCCCGGCCACAAGGTGATCACCGGGCGCGGCTCGGCCGACGACAAGGGTCAGTTGATGACCTTCGTCGAGGCTTGCCGGGCCTGGAAGCAGGTGCATGGCAATCTGCCGTGCCGCATCACCATCCTGTTCGAGGGCGAGGAGGAGTCGGGCTCGCCGTCGCTGAAGCCCTTCCTCGAAGCCAATGCCGATGAACTCAAGGCTGATTTCGCGCTGGTCTGCGATACCAGCATGTGGGACCGCGACACGCCGTCGATCTGCGTGGGGCTGCGCGGGCTGGTGGGCGAGGAGATCACCGTGAAGGCCGCCGACCGCGACCTGCATTCGGGTCTCTATGGCGGCGCCGCTGCCAACCCGATCCGCATCCTGGCCAAGGTGCTGGCCGACATTCACGACAAGGACGGCCATATCACCATCCCGGGCTTCTATGACGGCGTCGAGGAAACGCCGTCGCAGATCCTGAAATCATGGGAAACGCTGGGCGAAACGGCCGAGACGTTCCTTGGCCCCGTCGGCCTTTCGATCCCGTCGGGCGAAAAGGGCCGCTCGCTGCTGGAACTCACCTGGGCACGGCCGACGGCCGAGTTCAACGGCATCACCGGCGGCTATACCGGCAAGGGCTTCAAGACGGTGATTGCGGCGCAGGCCTCGGCGAAAGTATCTTTCCGCCTCGTCCACAAGCAGGATCCCAGGAAGATCCGCGCCGCCTTCCAGCAATTCGTCAAGGAGCGCATTCCGGCCGACTGTTCGGTGGAGTTCCACCCGCATGGCGGCTCGCCGGCGATCCAGCTTTCCTACGATTCGCCGTTCCTGGCCAAGGCCAAGACGGCGTTGTCGGACGAATGGCCGAAGCCGGCGGTGACAATCGGCGGCGGCGGCTCGATCCCCGTGGTCGGCGACTTCCAGACCTATCTCGGCATGGAATCGCTGCTGGTCGGTTTCGGCCTCGACGACGACCGCATCCACTCGCCCAATGAAAAGTACGAGTTGAGTTCCTTCCACAAGGGCCAGCGCTCCTGGGCGCGCATTCTGGACGCGCTCACGCGCTGAGCCGGGAACTCACGAAAGGCGGGAAAATCAAGTTTATGTTGATTTTTCCGCCGATCACGGCAAGGACGGGTTGCCAGCGCAACGTGCTGGAGCGCGCGCGTCCGCTCGATGGATGCGCGATGCCGAAAGCGCGACCCCGGAGAAGACGATGAGCGATATCCGTTTCCACAAAAACGATCTGCCCGACCTGTCCCGCTACAATGTCGGGGCGGTTGCCATCGATACGGAAACGCTGGGACTGAACCCGCATCGCGACCGGTTGTGCGTGGTGCAGATTTCACCCGGCGACGGCAGCGCCGACGTCATCCAGGTCGCGCCGGGCCAAAAGGAAGCGCCGAACCTCGTCAAGCTCTTGGGAAACCACAGCGTGACCAAGCTGTTCCACTATGGGCGCTTCGACCTTGCCGTGCTCTACCATGCGTTCGGTGTGATGCCCGAGCCGGTATTCTGCACCAAGATCGCCTCGCGGCTGACCCGCACCTACACCGACCGGCATGGTCTCAAAGACATCTGCTTCGAGCTTCTGGGCGTCGGCCTGTCCAAGGCGCAGCAATCGTCGGACTGGGCGGCCGAAACGCTGTCGCCCGAACAACTCGAATACGCCGCATCCGACGTGCTCTATCTGCACCGGCTGCGCGACGTGCTGGCGGCGCGGCTGGCGCGCGAGGATCGCACGAAAGAGGCCGACGCCTGTTTCCGCTTCCTGCCGACACGCGCCAAGCTTGACCTCATGGGCTGGGACGAAGAGGATATTTTCGCTCATAGCTGACGGCGTCGCGGCGCTGCCGCCGATGTTCCGTCCGGGACCAGATGCTGGCCGCCGTGTTCCGTCGGCCCGAAAAGAGGGATGACATGACGGACAGGAAGCCCATATCGACCGCGCCCACCGACGGTTCCAAGGTCACCGTGACCTGGAAGGACGGCGACGGCGTGCTCAACGAATCCATCGCGCAATACCGGGACGGCGGCTGGTGGGTCTACATCGACAGCGATACGCAGAAGAAGGTCGAGCCGACGAGCTGGCGGCCCGCCGCGAGCGACGACGGCGACCAATGAGCAGGCCGCTGGCGAGGCCGGCCGCTTTCGCATAGCCTGAAGCCGTTGATATCGAGGCCGATTCGGGGCTTTCCGCTCCGCGCTCGCCTCTTGCTCGGAGGGAAATCGCCATGGGCGTCGAAAGCCTGCTCGTCTTCATCATCATCGGTGCCATCGCCGGCTGGCTCGCCGGTCTCATCGTCTCCGGTTTCGGCTTCGGCCTGATCGGCAACATCATCGTCGGCATCATCGGCGCGTTCATCGCGGGCTGGCTGTTCCCGCGGATCGGCTTGTCCATCGGCGGCGGCATCCTCGCCTCGATCATCCACGCCACGATCGGCGCCATCATCCTGCTGATCCTGGTCAGGGTCCTGAAGCGAGCCTGAGGCCGGGCACCGAGGAGCGCGCCATGAAACAGAATACGCTTTATCTCGTCATTGGCGCGCTCGTCGTCGTGGTCATCGCGCTCGGCGTCTACGTCTACCGCGAACAGACCAAGCCGAAAGGCGTGGAGCTCAAGATCGACGACAAGGGCATCTCGATCCAGCAGAACTGAACGGAGCCCGGGCTTGCCGGCTCCGCATTGCTCCCCACGCCTGACTATCGCTGCCTGCCGGATTTAACCCGCCTTTAAACCGCCGCATCTACTCTGCAACCCGAACGCCATAGGCATCGGGATATCAAGCGCAGCGCATGGCGAACCGCAGAGACAGCCGCATCGAACCCAGTTTCGAGGGACCGCCACAAGCGAGATCCCAGACCGGTCTTTCGGTGAGCGAGGAGGATCGCGTCGTGCCCAGCAACCGCAAAGCCTCCGCCAAACGCAAACCGCCGAAGGCAAAATCGTCGCGTGCCAGGCGCGACCGAAGCCGGCGCGGCCTGTTCGGCGTGCTCGGCCGGCTGGTCTACTGGTGCTTCGTGCTGGCCATCTGGGGCGGCATCGCGGTGGCCGGAGTCGTCGTCTACTACGGCGCCAAGATGCCGGCGGCCACGACCTGGTCGATCCCCGATCGCGCGCCCAACATCAAGATCGTCTCCGCCGACGGCCAGCTGCTCGCCAATCGCGGCATGAGCGGCGGCGAGGCGGTCGGCCTGCACGAAATGTCGCCCTACATCCCCGAGGCGGTCATCGCCATCGAGGACCGCCGCTTCTATTCGCATTTCGGCGTCGATCCGATCGGCCTGTCGCGCGCCATGGTCGCCAACCTCGCCGGCGGGCATTTCTCGCAAGGCGGTTCGACGCTGACGCAGCAACTGGCCAAGAACCTGTTCCTGACGCCGGACCGTACGCTGGAGCGCAAGGTGCAGGAGGTGCTGCTGGCGCTGTGGCTGGAGCACAAGCACACCAAGGACCAGATCCTCGAAATGTACCTCAACCGGGTCTATTTCGGCTCGGGCGCCTATGGCGTCGAAGCGGCCTCGCGCCGTTATTTCGGCAAGAGCGCGCGCGACGTCACCTTGTCGGAGGCGGCGCTGCTTGCCGGTCTCCTGAAGGCGCCGTCGCGACTGTCGCCGGCGCGCGATCCCAAGGCCGCCGAGGACCGCGCGCAGCTGGTGCTCGCCGCTATGCGCGACGAAGGCAAGATCAGCGCCAAGGAACTGACCACGGCGATGAGCGCGCCGGCGACGCGCGCGCCGTCCTACTGGACAGGCTCGGAAAACTACGTCGCCGACACCATCATGGAAGAGCTGCCCGATCTGATCGGCGACGTGCGCGGCGACATCGTCATCGATTCCACCGTCGACCTGAACCTGCAGAAGCTCGCGGAACAATCGATCCGCCGGCTGATCGACGAAAGCGGCAAGAAGCTCAACGTCACCCAGGGCGCGCTGGTGTCGATCGACGATTCGGGCGCGGTGCGTGCCATGGTCGGCGGCTACGATTATTCGACCAGCCAGTTCGACCGCGCCTCGGAAGCGCGCCGGCAGCCCGGTTCGGCGTTCAAGCCGTTCGTCTACATGGCCGCCCTCGAGGCCGGCCGCACGCCCGACAGCGTGCGCAACGATGCGCCGATCAAGATCGGCAAATGGACACCCGACAATTACGGCGGCAAGTATTTCGGGAAGGTGACGCTGGCAACCGCCTTGGCGAAGTCGCTGAACTCGGTGGCGGCCCAGCTGACCATGGAAGTGGGGCCGGACGCAGTGGTCGAGGCGGCGCATCGCATGGGCATCCAGTCCGATTTGCAGGCCAACACCTCGATCGCGCTCGGCACGTCGGAAGTGACGCCGCTGGAGCTGACCTCGGCCTATGTGCCTTTCGCCAATGGCGGCTACAAGCCGGACATCCATTTCATCCGCCGCGTGACATCAGCCGAGGGCAAGGTGCTGTACGACGCCGGCAGCGGCAGCGCGCCGCGCGTTGTGAAGCCCGAGATCGTCGGCATGATGAACTCGATGATGACCGGGACGGTGGAGATCGGCACGGCCAGGAAGGCGGCCTTCACCTGGCCGTCGGCCGGCAAGACCGGCACCAGCCAGAATTCGCGCGACGCCTGGTTCGTCGGCTACACCGCCAATCTCACCACCGGCGTATGGTTCGGCAATGACGACGGCAGCCCGATGAAGAAGGTCACCGGCGGCGCGCTGCCGGCGCAGGCCTGGCACGAGTTCATGGTCGCCGCGCATGAGGGCGTGCCCTTGCGGCCGCTGCCTGGTACCTGGAAGTCGACGCCGGCCGATAGGATCGTGCCGGACGAAATCCCGTCGGCCGATGCGACACAGCCGGCTCCGAAGCCGCAAGCGCCTGTCGGCCAGTCGGCGCCCGCTGCCGTCGCGGCGCAGCCAGCGCCGGTTCGCGCGCCCCGCCCGGCCCAGACGGTCGACGCCGACGGTTTCGATATGCCGGGCGACTCCGGAACCACCGCCTCGGTCGGACATCCGGTGCCGCCGGGCAGTGTCGGCGGTCCGCTCAAGAAGCGGCAGACGTCGATCCTCGACATTCTCGGCGGAGGCTAGCGGCAACTCGCCTCTCGCCAGCGCCACACCGTTCGGCTACACCTCCCGACATGGCAGAGATCGACACCAGGAAGACCATTGTGCTGACCGGCGCCAGCCGTGGCATCGGCCATGCCACGGTCAAGCGTTTCTCGCGCGAGGGCTGGCGCGTCATCACCTGCTCGCGCCAGGCGTTTGCCGAGGATTGCCCGTGGCCGGCCGGGCCCGAGGACCACATCAAGGTCGATCTCGCCGACCAGGAGGATGTCGGCATCGCCGTCTCCGAAATCCGCCACCGGCTCGAGGCGCATGGCGGGCAGCTGCACGCGCTGGTCAACAATGCCGGCATTTCGCCAAAGCTCAAGGACGGCAACAGCCGCATGAACTCCATCGACACGCCGATGCATGTCTGGCGCGACGTGTTCCAGGTCAATTTCTTCGCGCCGATCATGCTGGCGCGCGGGCTGTTCAAGGAACTGGCATCGGCGAAAGGGTCGATCGTCAACGTCACCTCGATCGCCGGCACCCGGGTGCACCCCTTCGCCGGCACCGCCTATGCGACATCGAAGGCGGCGCTCGGCTCGCTGACGCGCGAGATGGCGCATGATTTCGGCCCGCACGGGATCCGCGTCAACGCCATTGCGCCGGGCGAAATCGACACCGCGATCCTGTCGCCGGGCACGGACAAGATCGTCGAGACCATTCCGCTCAGGCGGCTGGGCACCACGGCCGAGGTCGCCGACATCATCTTCTTCCTGTGCTCCGGGCAGGCGTCTTATGTGACCGGCTCGGAAATCCACATCAATGGCGGCCAGCACGTGTGATGGGGCAGGTCTCAGCCTAGGGATCGTTCATCCGGTCATGGTGAGAACGGCCTTGCCGCTGAAGCTGCGCTGTCGCAGAGCGTCCAGGGCTTGGGCGATGTCGGTCCATGGCATGGTCAGGGCGACGCGGGTTTCCAGCCGGCCGGCCGCAACGAGAGCGAGCAGCGAGGCGATGTCCGAGCCAATGCCCGCGCCAGACGTGTAGTAGGCGAAAGTCTGAAGCCTCGCCCCCTCGTGACCCGGAACGAACTGGCGGAACCCAATTGGCGTGAGTTCGCCACTGCTCGAGCCGAACATGACGATCGTCCCGCCAGGAGCGACGCGTTCGATCGCGTGGGCGAGGCTTTGGCCGCCGACCGACTCGGTGATCAGCGAGAACGCCCCCTCAGCCAGTTCGATCGACTCGACGACTTGCCCGGCACCCAGGCGGCGGAGATCCTCGCCATGCCGGGAGGCCGCGACCGCGGTCACGCTCGCGCCCTGTTCGCGCGCGATCTGGATCTGGAAACGGCCGACCGCACCGCTTGCGCCGGTGATCAGGACCCGTTGGCCGGCAAGGTCGCCGCCATGGCGCAAAGTCCTGAGCGCGGTGGTGCCCGCGACCGGAAGCGTAGCCGCGGAAACGAAGCTGACGTCATCCGGCAGGACGGCGAGGCGGTCGGTCGAAACCGCGACGCGTTCGGCCCAGCCGGCTTGGTCCACCAGAGCCGCGACCCGGGAGCCCACGGCTGGCCCGGAGCCGTCGGCCGCTCGCCGTTCGACGATCCCGACGATGTCCTGGCCGGGTATCCAGCCGTCCGGGCGTATGGTGAGCAGGCGCAATTCGCCGCGATTCAACGAGGTTGCATGGACCGAGACAAGCGCCTCGTTTGCGAGAGGCCGAGGGTCCTCAACCTCGGCAAGCGTCAGTCCGGTGGGGCTGTCGGAAGACATGACTAGGGCGCGCATGGGACGTACCTTCCTGCTGGTTTGTGGACGCAAAGCGCGGTGGCATCCTGATCAACCGGGTGCATAGGCAAGCTGGAACCTATCGACTTCCCAACTTGAGGAATTTAGCTATCCTGGCGTTTAATCGCTAAAAGCCGTCAATCATGAGACAACCTCTTCGCTACCCGTGGCTCGATTTCAATGTGGATGACGTCCTCGCACCGGCAATCGCCGTGCGCGTCGACGTTACCGAAACCAGGGCCGAAGTCCCCTCCCATCGGCATCGCAAAGGCCAACTCGTCTTCGCGCTAAGCGGTGGCGTTACATGCCGCGTCCCGAGCGGCCTGTGGATGGTGCCGCCGCATTGCGGGGTGTGGATTCCCGGCGACATGGAGCACAGCAATATCGCGACCGCCAACGCCCGGATCTTCTTCGTCTACATCGAGCCGGGAGCCGCCGAATTGCCGGACCGGTGCTGCACCCTTTCGGTCTCGCCGCTGCTGCGCGAACTGATCATCGAACTGTCCGATGGCGTGGGGGATGATGAGGCGAGGGATGCGCTTTTGATCATGACGCTGCTTGCCGAGCTGCCGCGCATGCCTGTCCAGCGGCTGCATCTGCCGATCTCATCCGAGCCGCGATTGAGGCGGATCGCCGAAGCGTTGGCGCAGGATCCCGCCGACCGCAGCACATTGTCGCAATGGGCCAGCCGGGTTGCGCTCAGCGAGAGCAGTCTCGCCCGTCTCGTCGTGAAGGAGACTGGCCTAAACTTCGGACGCTGGCGCCAGCAGTTGCATCTGATCGTCGCAATTCGAGAACTGGCCTCCGGTGCGAGCGTGCAGCAGGTCTCCGGCGATCTCGGCTATGATTCCGTCACCGCCTTCGCTTGGCAAGCCGCCGGCAAAATACCTCGGCAGCGTCGCGCAAAATGGCGGCTCTGCCTTCGTGGCGTGATCAACCTGGCTCCAGGCGGAGCACCTCGAGCATACATTGTTGGACCAGGCGACGCCTTGTAGATTCGAACGACACCTTGGAGATTGGAAACATGGCGCTCAAGCGAATGGACAACGTAGGAATCGTCGTCGAAGACCTCGGAGACGCGGTTGATTTCTTTCGCGAACTCGGCCTCGAGCTCGAAGGACGGGCCACGATCGAAGGAGAATGGGCCGGACGTGTCACCGGACTGGGCGATCAGCATGTCGAGATTGCCATGATGCGCACACCGGACGGCCATAGCCGGCTCGAGCTCTCCCGGTTCCTCAGGCCGCCTGTCGTCGCAGATCACCGGAACGCCCCGGTCAACGCCCTAGGGTACCTGCGCGTCATGTTCACCGTGGATGACATCGACGAGACGCTTGAAAGGCTCCGCACGCGCGGCGCGCAGCTCGTAGGCGAAGTAGTCCAGTATAAAGACGTGTATCGGCTCTGCTACATCCGTGGGCCTGAGGGATTGCTCATCGGACTCGCCCAAGAACTCGGTTGAGCGCGATACGAAGACAAATGGCAGGAGTGACCGATGTCAGCCGGCGCGTCCAAGGCCGCCCCACCTGTTCGAGGTCCAGCCCTCCACGGTAGGCCGCGTTCTCGCTAAGCACGGACTAGTTCCGCGTAGGCGGACGGTTCAGCCGCCCGCGGCTTGTGACCAAGCACCTCTTCCACGATGCCGCGCGCGATCTCGCGTTCGCCCATGATCACCGTATCGGCGCCGAGCCCCTTGAGATGCTCGACCTCGGCATCGGAATGGGCGCGGGCGACGACATTGATGGCGGGATTGGCGGCGCGCGCACGCAGCACGATCTGACCGGCCTCGAAGGCATTGGGGATGGCCAGGATCAGCCGTTTTGCGCCTTCGGGATTGGCGGCTGCAAACACTTCGGCATTGGCGGCGTTGCCGGCCACGGTCTCGATGCCCTCGGCCCTGAGCTTCACCAGTGTCTTGTCGGCATCCTCGACCACCAGGAAGGGCAGCGCGGCTTCCTTCAACGCAGCGCCGACGAGACTGCCGACACGGCCGTAACCGATCAGGATCGCGTGGCCGCTGAGGGCTGTTCTTGGCGGCGGCCCATCTTCCTGCTTCGCCGCCGAGGCGACGGAAGCCACCTGGCCGGGCTCCGTCGCCGGGCCGACCGGTTTGGGCTCCACAGGCGGCGCCGTCCTGGCGGCGCGGGCCTCGAGCCATGGCTTCATCCAGTCGATGACCAGGAACATCACCGGGTTGAGCACGATCGACAGGATGGCGCCCGCCAGGATGAGATCGCGCCCTTGTTCGGGCAGCAGTTTCAGCCCGACGCCGAGTTCGGCCAGGATGAAGGAGAACTCGCCGATCTGGGCAAGGCTCGCCGAAATCATCAGCGCCGTCGCCAGGGGATAACCGAAGGCGACGACGATGAGGAAGGCCGCCAGCGACTTGCCGACGACGATGATGGCGAGCGTTGCCAGAATCGGCAAGCCGTTGCTGAACAGGCTGAACGGGTCGAACAGCATACCGACCGAGACGAAGAACAGCACCGAGAAGGCATCGCGCAACGGCAGCGATTCCTCCGCGGCGCGGTGGCTGAGTTCGGACTCGCTCATGATCATGCCGGCGAAGAAAGCGCCCAGTGCCAGCGAGACGCCGAACAGCTTGGCCGCGCCGAAGGCGACGCCAAGCGCTATCGCCAGCACCGAAAGCCGAAACAGCTCGCGCGAGCCGGTATGGGCGACATAGTGCAGGATCCAGGGAATGACGCGGCGGCCTACCACCAGCATGACGATGACGAAAGCGGCGACCTTGGCCAGCGTGATGCCGACGACACCCCAGATGCCGTAGCTCGCGGGCAGCGACAGCAGGCCGCTCGCATGGGCATCCGCCTGCTCCTGGCCGCCAAGCACGCCGGCAAGCGCTGGCAAAAGCACCAGGGCCAGCACCATGGCCAGGTCCTCGACGATCAGCCAGCCGACGGCAATGCGGCCGCGCTCGGTCTCGATCAGGCGGCGCTCCTGCAGGGCGCGCAGCAGCACCACGGTCGAGGCCACCGACAGCGCCAGGCCGAAGACCAGTCCTGCTCCCGCCGACCAGCCGAGCATCCAGGAAAGCCCCGCGCCGAGTGCCGTGGCAAAGCCGATCTGGACGATGGCGCCGGGCACGGCGATGGCGCGGACCGACAGGAGATCCTTCAGCGAAAAATGCAGGCCGACGCCGAACATCAACAGGATGACGCCGATTTCGGCGAGCTCATTGGCAAGGCCGGCGTCAGCGACGAAACCGGGCGTGTTCGGCCCAACCAGCACGCCGGCCACGAGATAGCCGACCAGCGGCGGAATGCGGAAGCGGTTGGCGAGAGCGCCGAAGACGAAAGCGAGCCCCAGACCGGCTACGATGGTGGCGATAAGGGGAGTGTCATGCGGCATTGTCTATGGAGCGCCTTTCAAGCCAGCGATGCAGGATATGCGCCGCCCGAAGCCGCCGCCTGTTTGCAATATGGTGGATTGGGTGTCGGCCACGCAACCCCGCAAAACCGGGAATTGCCGGTGAAGCGACAAATACCTCGCCGGTGGGCAAGCAAGCCGGAATTCGAGGTCAGCCGAAATCATGCGCCGCAACGGCGGCGCTCGATCGCCAACGATCAAGCTGCCCGCAACAGGGCCTCGATCTCGAATACCGCGTGGTTGGTCAGCGTCTTGGGAATTTCCGCGCTGACCTTGTCGCTGACTTCCTTGTGCAGGATCTTGCGCATCGCGCCGAGCACGAGCGGCGGCGCGATGAGGATGATTTCGTCAAAAGAGCCTCGATGAGCCAGCTTGTAGAGCCGTTCGGCGAGTTCGTCGGCAAAGCGCTCCTTGCCGATCCGATGCCAATCCGTCTCCTCGACCGCGCTGCGGTGAACCGAGGGACCGTCATTGTAGCGACCGGGACTGTCGCTGCCTTGCTCGCGCGTTGGCGGGTTGTCCTGCCTCACTTCCTGCACCACTTCGAGGTTCGGAAATTTGGTGTCACCTGCATTTCTGAGGAAGAGCGCTTTTTCTCCGTCGGCCACCATGATCCAGATGCCGTGCTTCAACTTGATCGCGCTCATGACGCCGGGCTCCTTCCTTCGCTGCCGCCACGCTTGGCTTCACGCCGCGGCCAGGTATGATTTTGAATTGCGCATGCGGAAGGAACGCGCCTCGATCCGGTAATGTTCCAGCCAAAAAGCCAGGTCATACGGGCGCTCCGTCGAGGTGGAGGCGCGCGCACGACCGCCAGGCAGCTTTAATCTACTAAATTAGTAGAATTTAGAAAAAACGGTTTTGTCATAAAGCGCGTTCGGCCCAAAAAAGAGGAGAAATCAAGGCCCGCGACAGCGGCTTGATGCCGGTCTCCGCAACAAGGTGGAATATTTTTCTCTTGGCTGCGGCCCTTTAGAAAAAGCGATTGCATCCCGGAAGGTGATGCGCGAGTGGGTTTCTTCAGCTTTTTCGCGCCCACGCGTAGAAGTGAAGACCAGATCAGGATTCCGTTCGTATCCATGCCGCAGCCCGCCCCCAAGCTCAATGCCTTCCCCGTCTTCGTACGGGTCGAGGACGAAGCCGTAACGATCGTCGGCGGCGGCGACGAAGCGTTGGCCAAGGCACGATTGCTTGGGCAGTCCAGCGCTACGCTGCGCATCGTCGCGGAGAGCGCCTCACCGGACATGCTCGGCTTCATCGCGCAGAGCGGCGCCACCCACATCGCGGCCTATGAGGCGAGCCGGCTGGAGGGCTCGGTGATGGTGTTCGCTGCCAGCGGCGATGAGGCGCTCGACCGGCGCGTTGTCCAGGATGCGCGCCGGCTCGGCATCCCCGTCAATGCGGTGGACCGGCCGGAGCTTTGCGATTTTTTCACCCCGGCGCTGGTCAATCGCGCACCGGTCGCGATCGCCATCGGCACGGAAGGCGCTGGGCCGGTGCTGGCGCAGATGCTGCGTGCCCGCATCGACCGCATGCTGTCGCCTTCGTTGGGCAGGCTGGCGGCTCTCGCCGCGTCGTTCCGGGCCGCCGCTGAAAGCCTGCCCAGGGGCAATTCGCGCCGCCGGTTCTGGAGCGAGTTCTTCGGCGGTGCGCCGGCGCGCGCCGTCGAAGCTGGCAAGCTTTCGCAGGCGCATGACGCAGCCGCCGATCTTCTGCGTTCGGCTGCATCCGCTTCAGGCCATATCGCCCTGGTTGGCGCGGGCCCCGGTGCCGAGGACCTTTTGACGCTGCGTGCGCATCGCCTGCTGATGGAGGCCGATGTCATCGTCCACGACGCGCTGGTGCCGGAGGCTGTCGTCGCCATGGGCCGACGCGACGCCGAGCGGCTGGCGGTCGGCAAACGCAAGGGCTGTCACACCAAGAGCCAGGCCGAGATCAATGCGCTGCTGGTCGAGCTTGGCCGCGAAGGCAAGCGTGTGGTGCGGCTGAAGTCGGGCGATCCCCTGGTGTTCGGCCGGGCCGGCGAGGAGATGGCGGCGCTGCGTGATGCGGGCGTGGCCTATGAGGTGGTTCCGGGCGTCACCGCTGCTTTCGCCGCCGCCGCCGATTTCGAATTGCCGCTGACGCTGCGCGGGGTTTCCTCCTCGATGGTGTTCACCACCGGTCATGATCTCAAGGGCAATTCGCTGCCCGACTGGGCCAAGCTTGCCATTTCGGGTGCTACCGTTGCTGTCTATATGGGCCGCTCGGTGGCCGCGGAGGTTGCCGGCCGGCTGATCGAGGCCGGGCTTTCGCCCGATACGGCGGTAGCCGTGGTCGAGAATGCCAGCCTCGGCAATCGCCGCCGTTTCCACGGCACGCTTGCCGACCTGCCGTCGTTGGAAGCGCGCGCCGATCTCTCAGGTCCGGTCATGACCATCATCGGCGATGCGGTCGCCGGCGCCAATTTCGAACGGTCCGAACCGCTCGCGGCACACAGGCATGAAGGTGCGCCCATAGCTGCCACCGAGGGAGTTCAGCAATGAAGATACTGACCGCCAACCGGCTCGCCGACGGCATCGCCGTCTGGTACGCAGACGGCGGCTGGGCCGAGAGGGCGGACCATGCCGACCTCGCCCATGACAAGGCGGCCGAGGATCGCATGGAAGCGATCGGTGCCAAGGCCCACGCCGACAACGAAGTCCTCGACGTCAACCTCATCGATGCCGAAATCGTGAACGGCGTTGTCGAGCCGGTGCGGTTGCGCGAGAAGATCCGCGCCGCGGGCCCGACCATTCGCAACGATCTTGGCAAGCAGGCCTCCCGGGCGGCGTAAGCCCAGACCAGAAGTGAACACGGGCGGACGCGCCCTGAAAGACGAAGCATGTACCGCTACGATGAGTTCGATCACGATTTTGTCCAGGCCCGCGTCGCCGAGTTCAGCGACCAGGTCCAGCGCCGGCTCGCCGGCGAGATCACCGAGGACCAGTTCCGGCCGCTCAGGCTGATGAACGGCGTCTACCTGCAATTGCACGCCTATATGCTGCGCATCGCGGTGCCCTATGGCACGCTGAACAGCAAGCAGTTGCGCATGCTCGGCCACATCGCGCGCAAATACGACAAGGGCTACGGCCATTTCACCACGCGCCAGAACATCCAGTTCCACTGGCCGGCGCTGTCCGACATTCCTGCGATCCTGGCCGATCTGGCGAGTGTCGAGATGCACGCCATCCAGACCAGCGGCAATTGTATCCGCAACGTCACCGCGGACCATTTCGCGGGTGCGGCGGCCGACGAGGTCGCCGATCCGCGTCCCTATGCGGAAATCCTGCGCCAGTGGTCATCTGTTCATCCGGAGTTTTCCTACCTGCCGCGCAAGTTCAAGATCGCGGTAACCGGCGCGGAGCGCGACCGCGCCGCCATCCAGACCCACGACATCGGCCTGCACCTGAAGAAGAACGCGGCCGGCGAGCTCGGCTTCGCCGTCTATGTCGGCGGCGGCCAGGGGCGCACGCCGATGATCGCCAGGAAGATCCGCGATTTCCTGCCGGAAGCCGACCTTTTGTCCTACTGCACGGCGATCCTGCGCGTTTACAACCTGCATGGCCGCCGCGACAATAAGTTCAAGGCGCGCATCAAAATCCTGGTCCACGAGACCGGCGTCGAGGAGATCACGCGCCAGGTCGAGGCGGAATGGCAGCAATTGAAGGACGCCGAGTTGAAGCTGCCGGAAGCAGACATCCGCGCCATCGACGCCTATTTCGCGCCACCAGCGCTGACCGCGCGGCCGGACGGCGACGAGGCTGTAAAGCTGGCACGCCTCGATTCCAAGGGCTTCTCGGATTGGCTCGACCAGAACGTGGTGACGCATCGCCACCCCGACTATGCGGCGGTGACCATCTCGCTGAAGGGTATCGGCGAAGTGCCGGGCGATGCGACCGACAGCCAGATGGAAGCGATTGCCGATATGGCCGAGAAGTATGGATACGACGAGTTGCGCGTCAGCCACGAGCAGAACCTGATCCTGCCGCATGTGGCGCGCGCCGACCTGAAGGCGGTCTATGACGCGCTGGTCGATATCGGCCTGGCGACCGCCAATTCGAACCTGATATCGGACATCATCTCGTGCCCGGGCCTCGACTATTGCGCGCTGGCCACAGCGCGTTCGATCCCGATCGCGCAGGAGATCTCGCGTCGCTTCGCCTCGCTGGAGCGGCAGCGCGAGATCGGCGAGTTGAAGCTGAAGATCTCCGGCTGCATCAATGCCTGCGGCCATCACCATGTCGGACATATCGGCATTCTCGGAGTCGAAAAGAAAGGCACCGAGCTGTACCAGGTGACGCTTGGCGGTTCGGCCGACGAGAACACTTCGGTGGGCGAGATCATCGGCCGCGGCTTCTCGTCGGAAGAGATCACCGACGCCATCGAGCAGATCGTCGAGACCTATCTCGGCCTTCGGCTCAACTCACAAGAGAAATTCATCGACGCCTACCGCCGTGTCGGTCCAGCGCCGTTCAAGGAGGCGCTCTATGCTGGCGAAGCCAAGGCCGCTTGACCCTATCGTCGACGCCGATGACGGCATCGCCGCCAAAGCGGCGGGGTTTGACGCGCTTTACGGCCACCTGAATCCGCTCGACATCATCGAACGCGCGGCAGGCGACCTGTTTCACGACGAGATTGCCGCGGTGTCTTCCTTCGGTGCCGATTCGGCCGTGCTACTGCACATGATTTCCGAAGTCGATCGCTCGCTGCCGGTCATCTTTCTCGATACCGGCAAGCATTTCGAGGAGACGCTCGGCTATCGCGACGCCCTGGTCGCCGATTTCGGGTTGACCAACATCCAGGTGATCAAGCCCGACGAGGCAGCACTCGAGCGGATCGATCCGACCGGCAATCTGCACCAGACTAATACCGACGCCTGCTGCGATGTGCGCAAGGTCGAGCCGCTGGCTCGGGGCGTAGCGCCTTTCCGCGCCTGGTTCACCGGCCGCAAACGCTTCCAGGCCTCGACGCGCGCAGCACTTCCGGTGTTCGAGGCGGTCGGCCCACGTATCCGCATCAATCCGCTGGCGCACTGGACGACGTCGGACCAGGCGGACTACATGCGCGCGCATGCACTGCGGGAAAATCCGCTGGTCGCCTATGGCTATCTGTCGATCGGCTGCTTCCCGTGCACCCAGCCGGTGCAGCCGGGCGAGGACGCGCGCAGCGGCCGCTGGGCCGGCCATGCCAAGACCGAGTGCGGCATTCACCTGTCGGGACTGGAGAAGTCGCTGACCGACGCATCGCTATAGGGTATGCTGATATTCAGGTGAGGCCGGCCTGCAAACGGCGGCTTCGGGGGCTCACGTACTACAAGTACGCTCCGCTCCGGCTCTCGGAAGCTATCGTTTCGACTAGGGCCTGCTTGAATCTCAACACACACCTTGAGCTCTTTGAATTTTAGGAAATTTCGATGACTGAACCGACGATACCGGAGACCCGCCTCTGGACCCCGATGGGTTTTCGCGAGGATGAGTGGGCTCATGCCGAAGGCGCGGAAGCACTGTCTGGCAATGGCCGCTTCATCCTGCCGCTGCAGGCGTTTCTCGATCTCGATCCGGAGGTGCGCCGGTCGGCCAAGGAAAGGATCGGTGTCGTGCTGCAACCCGGCGATCAGCTCGAAAGGATTGCTGGCCTGCTCGACCAACTGTCGCTGGTGGCGCTGGCTTTTCCGTCGTTCAGCGATGGCCGCTCCTTCTCAAAGGGCGAATTGCTGCGCAGCCGACATCATTTCGAAGGTGCCGTGCGCGCCACCGGCCAGGTGCTGGTCGACCAACTGCCGCATATGCTGCGGCTCGGTTTCGATGAATTCGAAATCTCCAATCCCGTGCTCTTGAAGCGGCTGGACGAAGGCCGCACCGGCGGATTGGGACTCTACTACCAGCCTGCCGCCGTGCCGAAGCCCAAGGGACCAAAATACTCCTGGCGTCGGCTGCGTGCCGGCTGACGTCACGACACTTCCAGCGACAGGTTTGCGGCCGCCTGTCCTCTCCCGTCGCGACGACAGGAGGTGCCCGCCGGCGGATCGGGGACAGCAGAGCCAGGCAGAAGATGGCTACGCCGCCATCCGTGCCTGGCGAAACGACACCAGCTTGCCGCTGTTTTCATCCCACAGCGCCAGCTTGACGCAGCGCAGGCTCTCAAGAAGGGTGATGCGGCCTATGCCGCGCAGTTCCGGATAATCGCGCAGCACTTCCTGCAGGCGGTAGCCTGGCACCTTCGCGGAGAGGTGATGGACATGATGGACACCGATGTTGCCGGTGAACCAGTTCAGCACCGGCGGTAGGTCATAATAGGAGGATCCGTGCAAGGCGGCACGCTGGAACTCCCACTCATCGTCCTTCGCCCATTCGGTCTCCTCGAACTGGTGCTGGACATAGAACAGCCAGATGCCGGCCGATCCGGCAAGGATGACGATCGGCAGGTGGACGACCAGAAAAGCGCCAATACCGACGAACCATATCAGGATCGACGCTGCCAGCACGATGGCGAGGTTGGTGGCCATCGAGGATACCCAGGGCTTCAGGCCACCGCGCATCATCCCGACCGGCAGCCTTTGCTCGAAGATGAAGAGCCATATCGGTCCCAGTCCGAACATGACCAGGGGATGGCGATAGAGACGATAGGCGAGGCGACCTCTCCAGGACATCCGCCGGTACTCCGCGACCGTCAACGTCTTGATATCGCCAACGCCGCGCTCGTCGAGATTACCCGCGCTGGCATGATGGGTGGCATGAGCACTCCGCCAGCAATCATAAGGCGTCAGCGTAAGCACGCCCAGGACGCGGCCTATCCAGTCATCGGCGGTGCGGTTGGCGAAGAAAGATCCGTGCCCGCAATCGTGCTGGATCATGAAAATCCGCACCAGGAAGCCCGCCGCCGGCAAGATCAGCACCAGCCCCCACCAATGGCCATAGGCAAAGGCGATCGAGGACAGCGCCCAGAGTGCTGCGAAAGGGATCAGGGTGATCGCCAGTTCGACGGCGCTGCGCCGCCTGTCCGGCTTCTTGTAGCGCGCCAGGATCTTCAACCAGGCGCGCTTACTATTGGCGGCAGTCTCAGGGGAAATCATCTTCATCATGAAGCATAGGCGGAGGGGCCCGGCTCCCGCAAGGCTAATCACGAGAAATTACCGCGCGTAATTGTCGCGATGGGGCGCGGGATCCTCGATCCAGGCCGCGACTTCAGGTTCTGTTCTAACCCTTGCAACTCTGCCAACCCGGATCGCATCCGGTCACATGCATCAATGGCGCACGCCGCCAGCCATGCTGTTTTCCAGGCCGTCGAGACGTTCGAGCTGGTCCCGGAAGCGGTCGGGAATGTCTTTCTCGGCGCGAAAGGCCGGCAGCGCATGCAGAAAGCGTCTCACCGCCGCCGTGCCTAGCTGGCGCCGGATTTCGGCGGCGATCCGATCTTTCTTTTCGCCCTTGTCGCGGGGTGTCATTTCAAAAATCCTGTGTCGGTTCGAAAATCCTCCAGCCAGCAAATGGTTCCCCGATCGCGCCGCCGGGGCAAGCAAAGGTGGAAGCTATGGTAAAGTTTGAATTAAAATCGAAGCATCGCACTGACCGCCATTCGGTTTGAACGGCTGGGCCTGTGCCTTCGCTTACCCCTTGATTTTTGCCCACCAAACCTCGATATCGGGCTCAAAATCCACACTATTCGAGATGATGGGAAACGGCATGAGCGACCAGGCAAAAGACGAACGCGCGCCCGACGAAATTGAGGCGACCGAAGCCAATGCCGAGCGCACGGAAGGTGGCGTCGATGGCGATTATGAAGCGGTTGTGCGGCTCCTGAAGGAGAATGAAGAGCTGAAGGACAGGGCGCTTCGCGTTGCGGCCGAGATGGAGAACCTGCGTCGCCGCACCGCGCGCGACGTGCATGACGCGCGTACCTATGCGGTCGCGAACTTCGCCCGCGACATGCTGTCGGTTTCGGACAATCTGCGCCGCGCGCTGGACGCGATTCCCGCCGAGGCCAAGGCGTCCGGCGATGCGGGTTTCAAGGCGCTGATCGACGGCGTCGATCTCACCGAGCGTGCCATGCTGTCCGCACTGGAGCGGCACGGCGTCAAGAAGCTCGCGCCGGAAGGCGAGAAGTTCGATCCCAATTTCCACCAGGCCATGTTCGAAGTGCCCAATCCCGATGTGCCGGCCAACACGGTGGTGCAGGTCGTGCAGCCGGGCTATTCGATCGGGGAGCGGGTGCTGCGCCCGGCCATGGTCGGCGTTGCCAAGGGCGGCCCGAAAATCGCCGCCGGCGAAGCGCCGGTCGAGCCGGGGCCCGTCAACGAGCAGGCGGAGAAGGATGCGTAGTTAGGGGAATAGGGAATAGGGAATAGGGAATAAGGCACTAAGGCACTAAGGCACTAAGGCACTAAGGCACTAAGGCACTAAGGCACTAAGGCACTAAGGGGCGTATCAAGAGTACGGCTTCGTGCTAAACATACTCCCCTACTCCCCTGCTGCCTTACTCCCTGGTCCCGCCCTTGAACCCCATCGCGCTTCTCGACTATGCCGGCGTTGCGGTCTTCGCGGCGACAGGTGCGCTTGCCGCGTCGCGCAAGCAGCTCGACGTTATCGGCTTCCTTTTCCTGGCGTGCGTCACCGGCATCGGCGGCGGCACTCTTCGCGACGTCATCCTTAACCTGCCGGTTTTCTGGATCGCCAATTCCAGCTATGTGCTGATCTGCGCGGCGGTTGCGGTGCTGGTGTTTTTCAGCGCACACCGTGTCGAATCCCGCTGGAAGTGGCTGCTCTGGCTCGATGCCGTCGGGCTGGCCGCTTTTTCGGTGATGGGTGCGGCCAAAGGGTTGGCCATCACCGGTTCGGCGGTCGTTTCCGTGATCACCGGCGTGCTGACCGCCACATTCGGCGGCATCCTGCGCGACGTGCTGGCAGGGGAGCCTTCGGTGCTGCTGAGGCCGGAAATCTATGTCACGGCCGCCCTGGTTGGCGCGTCGATCTTCACATTGGGCGATGTCGCCGGACTGCCGCAGATCGTGTCAGGCTTGGCCGGTTTCGCCGCGGCATTCGCCGTGCGCGGCGGCGCGCTCAAATTCGGCTGGTCGTTTGCGTCCTACAAGAGCCGGCCCGGCAGGCGGCCGGAGGATATTTCGTGAGAGAAGGGATTAGGGATTAGTGAGTAGTGAGTAGTGAGTAGTGATTAGTGATTAGGGTTAATCAGTAGGTGTAAATTATGATGTCTTCACTACTGACTACTGACTACTGACTACTGCTCACGCAGCAAAACGCTGCGCTTCCCCGCCGTAATAGTTGACGTAGCGGGCGCCGATCTCCTTGACCGGCATCACCACGAACACATCGACCGTCGAGAATTCACGATCGATGACGCAGCCGTCGCCGATGCGGGCGCCGACCCTGAGATAGCCCTTGACCAAGGGCGGCATCGCAGCGATCGCTGCCTTGGCATTGACCGCCTCGATCGGCATCAGGTCCATGGAACAATAGCGCCCGGCGACGGCGCGCACGTCCCAGGCCGAATTCGTGCGGCAGTGATGCGCCAGATAGGTGAGCGCCTCGGCATGGGCCGCCGGCACCGTGCCCTGGAAAGACGCACAGCCGGTCATCACGCCAATGCCGTAGTGGTTGATGTAGGCCCAGATGCCTTGCCACAACGCCTCGATGGTGCGCTTCGAACGGTATTCCGGCAGGACGCAGGAGCGGCCGAGCTCGAGAAAGCGCTGGCCGGGGTGACGGGCGATGAGCTTGGTCAGCTCGAACTCGCCTTCGGAATAGAAGCCGCCGGCGGCCGCAGCGATTTCTTGCCGCAGCAGCCGGTAGGTCCCGACGATGCGGCGATGTTCGGGGCCGGAAAGCGAGGTATCGAAGACGAGCAGGTGATCGCAGTGCGGATCGAAGCGGTCCGCATCACGGCGGTCCTGCACCTGAAACAGGTTCTTCCTGGCGCCAAGCTCGTCGTAGAATACCCGGTAGCGCACTTCCTGCGCGGCCGCGATCTCGGCCTCGTTGCGGGCCAGCCGCACTTCGAGGTTGCCGATACGGCCGAGCGCTGCGCCCTTTGTGACGGAATCGACATTGCGCCCGGCAAGCAAGGCGCCGCCGGCGTTCGGCCGAGTGTCACATTCCGGCATAACTGTATGCACGAGTGATTCTCCTTCGAGCCATCCCTCTTGGCACGGGGATACGGTGTAGGTGCAACAGGATTGTGACAGTACCGTGATACGGCGTCGCGGGCAATACTTCGTCGGCTGGCGAATACGGTCAACCGGCTACGTTATGCAAAAGCAAGGTGGCGCCGCTCGGCAGGAGATTGATGAAAAAAAGTCTCAGGCGGCGACCTGCCCCTCGATGGCGTCGACCAGTGCATCGGGGTCGAGCGGCTTGGTGACAAAGCCGCTGGCGCCGTGGGCGAGCACCGCATGGCGGGTCTTTTCCTGGCTGTCGGCCGACAGCACCATGATGGGCACTGGCGGCACGGCGGTCTCCTCCTCATGACGGCGGATGGCGGCGATGGCGTCCATCCCATCCATCACCGGCATGTGCAGGTCCATCAGCACCACGTCGAAGCGGTGTTTGTGTCCGGCACCGGTAACGGCCTCGACCGCCGCCTTGCCGTTGCCGACAACCTTGACGCGATGACCGGCCTTCAGCAGCGTGGCGCGAGCGAGCATGGCGTTGATGTCATTGTCCTCGGCGATCAGCACCGACAGGCCACGCTGGCGATCACTGGCGGCGCGAAGCGCCGGCGGGTGGGGCTTTTCCGGCCGTGTCGGGGCAAGCGCCGGCGCATGGCTGCTCAGAAGCACACGCAAAAGTGTTCCGCCTCGCACCGGTCTGGCGAGGAAGGTCGCGTAGCCGCTGGCGCGGAACTCGCCGAGCATGCCGCGATCGGTCGGGGCGATCAGCGTGATGGCTTCGCAATCGGAAAAACCGCTTTGGCGCAGCCGCTTGAGCAGTCTTCCGTCGCCCTCTTCCATGGCCGCGTCTACGAGCAGCACGTCGCAATCGCCGGAGAACGATGCCGCCTGCGCCACGGTGGTGGCGATATCGACCGCGCCGCCATTGGCGCGGATGCTGCGGGCGATGGCGTCGGCCTCGACGATATTTCTCGACAGGATTACCGCGTGCCTGCCCTGAAGCGCGTCCATGCGGCCCGGTGGTGGCTCGCTCGCGGAGATGGCCGGGATATCGAAGACGAATTCCGAACCCTGACCCAGCCGGCTGGAGACGGAAATCGTGCCGCCCATGGCGGTCACCAGGCGCTTGGAGATGGCAAGACCGAGACCGGCTCCGCCATGCGCGCGCGTCGAGGTACCGTCGGCCTGCTCGAACTCCTCGAAAATGCGCTCCATGTCGTCTTCATGCAGGCCTGGCCCGGTATCCGCGATGGTGAAGCATATGCGGTCGGTGGTTTCAGTGCGGGCGCGCGCTATACTCACCAGCACCCCGCCGCTGTCGGTGAACTTGATGGCGTTGCCGATCAGGTTGAGCAGCACCTGCCTGACCCGGCCCGGATCTGCGGTGATCAATTGCGGCACGTCGGGCTCGACATGGCAGCCGAGGCCGATATCCTTGGAGAAGGCGCGCGCGGCGAGGAGCTCGACAACGTTGTCGGCGATCTCGCGCACCGACATTGGCTGCGGTTCGGGATCGAAGCGTCCCGCCTCGATCTTGGAATAGTCGAGCAGGTCCTCGATGAGGGCCAGCAGGGCGCTGGCCGAGGTCGAAATGGCGCCGACATAGGTCTGCTGCTCCGGCGACAGGCTGGTATCGGCCAACAGCCTGGCCATGCCCATGATGCCGTTCATCGGCGTGCGGATTTCATGGCTGACGGTGGCGAGGAAGCGCGATTTGGCCTGGCTTGCGTATTCGGCCCGCTCGCGCGCGGTGATCAGCGAGGATTCGGCACGCTTGCGGGCGGTGATGTCGCGGGCGATGGCGCGATGCGAGACAGAACCGCTGTCCTTGTCGCGCACCGACAGTTCGATCCACGAGAACCAGCGCGAACCGCCGGGGGTGCGGATGGCGACGTCGGTGGAACTCAGGCATTCATGGTCGGAAAAGGCGGCGTCGGGAACGATACCGACTTCGATGCCAAGTTCCGCCAGGGTCTTGCCGGCGAGGTCGCGCTGGTCGACCTCGACGAGATCGGCGAACACCTTGTTGGCATAGACGATATAGCCGTCGCAGTCGCGGTGGATGACGAGATCGCCAAGCGCGTCGATCAGACCGCGAAAGCGCTCTTCGCTCTCCTGCATCTCCCACATGCGATCGGCCAGCGTCTCGATCTCGGCACGGCTGCGAGCCGTGGTTTCATCAAGCAGCGCGGCGGTGCGGTATTCGTTCCTTCTGGCGCGCAGGTGCAGGCCGAAGCCGGCAAGGCCGGTCGCCAGCAAAGCGAGGCTGATGAAGATCGGCGCGCCGGTCAGGTGCGTCAGCCCCGCCAGCATGATGATGGCGACGAAGGTCAGCAGCGGCAAGCCTTCGCGGCCGGCCAATCGCGGCTCATTCCTGGCCTGTTGCGGCTCAGGCGCCAGCGGCGGTGCGGCGACGAACCGCCGCGCCGACGCCGGCGGAGGTACCGCATCGACGTCTTCGCCAGTCTCCACTTCCTGGATGCCGGATTCCGCGACCATGCGAAAACCCTACCGGACAGAAATTATGGAAGCCTGCGGGGGATCGTTCGAATTTTAGCGGATAGGTTGTTTTACCCCGGCGAACTCACTGCATGTCTACGACGACGCGGCCGCGGATCTTGCCGTCGACGATGTCGCGCGCGGCGTCGATGATGTTGTCGAAGCCGATGGTCGTGGACAGGCTGGCGAGCTTGCGCAGATCCAGGTCGGCGCCGATGCGGCGCCAGGCCTCGAGCCGCACCGGTTTCGGCGCCATCACCGAATCGATGCCGAGCAGCGAAACGCCGCGCAGGATGAAAGGTGCCACGCTCGACGGCAGGTCCATGCCGCCGGCCAGGCCGCAGGCCGCGACGGCACCGCCATAGGAGGTCATAGAGAGCACATTGGCCAGTGTGTGGCTGCCGACGGAATCGATGCCGCCCGCCCAACGCTCCTTGGCGAGCGGCTTGGTCGGCTGGCTGAGTTCGTCGCGCGATATCACCTCCGCGGCGCCAAGATCGATGAGATACGGGCTTTCGGCATTGCGCCCTGTCGAGGCAATGACGTGATAGCCCAGGCTGGACAGGATGGAGACCGCGACCGAGCCGACGCCGCCGGCCGCGCCCGTCACCACCACGGGCCCGCGATCGGGCACGATGCCGTGCCGCTCCAGTGCCATGACGCACAGCATTGCGGTATAGCCGGCGGTGCCGACCGCCATCGCGTCATGCGCGCTGATGCCGTCGGGGAGCGGCACCAACCAGTCGCCGTTGACGCGGGCGCGCCCGGCATAGGCGCCAAAATGCGTCTCGCCGACACCCCAGCCGTTCAGGATGACCTTGTCTCCCTTGCGCCAGTCGGGATGGGAAGAGGATAAGACCGTTCCGGCGAAATCGATGCCTGGCACCAAGGGCCAGCGGCGAATGACCGGCGCCTTGCCTGATATTGCGAGCCCATCCTTGTAGTTCACCGTCGTCGCTTCGACTGCGACGGTGACGTCACCGTCCATGAGATCGGCTTCGGTGAGGTCGGTCACCGCCACCGACTGTTTCTTTTCGGCGTCGCGCGAAACGAGGATGGCTTTGAAGGTTTCGGGCATTTTTCTCTCCTCGATCTATCGACGTTTGGACTCTGCTGCGGCGGCCGCGCCGGGTCAATCGGTCAGGCGTCGGGACCCTGGGGCTTGGGCTGGCGCCGCCAGCCCAAAACTTCGTCAAGCACGACCAGCGCGGCGCCGACCGAAATGAAGGCATCGGCGAGATTGAACACGGCGAAGGACCAGACCGGAGTGTGGAACAGGATGTAGTCGATGACGTGGCCGTAGACGGCGCGGTCGATCAGATTGCCGAGCGCGCCACCGATGATCAGGGCAAAGCCGGTGCGGGCAATAACATGGCCCGCTGGCGTGTGCGTGGCCAGATAGAGCACGAAGGCGACGACGAGAACGGCGATGATCACCAGCCCGGTATCGCCGAAGGATGAGAACATCGAGAAGGCGATGCCGGTATTATAGGTGCGAAACAGCGCCAGGAAGGGCAGGAGATCGAGCTTTTCCTGAAAGGGAAGGCCGATCTCGACCAAATGTTTTATCCACTGGTCGAGCGCGATGGCCGCGACGACCAGCAGCGCATAGGGAGACCATGATTTCACGATTGGGCAACCCTCATTGCGAATCCACCATAGGGTCCAGTTTCAGCGCGCCGCGGCGGATCTCGAACAGCATGACGCCGGTGGCGACGGCAAGATTGAGCGAATCGGCACGCCCTGCCTGCGGAATCCTGAGCAGCCTGTCGCAACTCGCCGCCAGGCTTTCGGGCAGGCCTTGCTGTTCATTGCCCATCATCAGCAGCACCGGCCCCCGGGAAAAATCGACCGAGCGGTAGTCGACCGCGCCTTTGAGGTGTGTGCCGGCGACGAGACCCGAAAACCCGCCGCGCCAGGCGAGGAATGCCTCGGTCGTCGCCTTGGCCACCGGAACGGCGAAGATAGAGCCCATGGTGGCGCGCACCGTCTCCACCGAAAAGGGATCGGTGGTGTCTCCGACCAGGATCACGCCCTTGGCGCCGACGGCGTCCACCGTGCGGATGACGGTGCCGAGGTTGCCGGGATCGCGCACCCGGTCGAGCGCCACCCAGACATCGCCATTGTCGGCGCGGATATCCTTCAGGGCCAGGAATTTCTGCGAGAAAACGCCGATCACCATTTGCGGATTGTCGCGGCGGGTTATGGCGACAAGCACTTTTTCCGAGACTTCAAGCACCGTGCCGCCGGAAGCCACCGTGCGCGCAGCGACCTTCTCCACCGCCGCGTTGCCGCGTCCGGCCTTGGCGAAGACCAGGGTCCTGATCTGCCAGCCGAGGTCGAGCGCATCGATGACCAGCTTCAGTCCCTCGGCCATGAAGGCGTTCTGCTGGTCGCGGAATTTTTTCAAGGCCAGCGCCTTGATGTCCTTGACCAGCGGATTGGCGAGGCTGGTGACCTCTTTCACCTGCCCGACCGGACGGGCGCCGTCATATCCACTCATCAGGCCACCCAGCGCGAGAACAGCGAGGTCGACAGCGCGCGGCCCGCCGATTTTTCGCGGATGATCAATTCGCCCGATTCAACCCTGCCGCCCATGCCGGCAAAGGTGTCGCGCATGAGGGCATGGATGGCGAAGAAGGAGGCGCGGATCGAATAAGCGGTCAGCACCACGGCAAGCGGTTTCGGGGTCAGGATCGATCGGCAGAGATCGGTCAATGCCGGCAGGTCCTCGAACAACTGCCAGACCTCGCCCTTGGGGCCGCGGCCATAGGCGGGCGGGTCGAACAGAACAATGTCATAGCGGCTGCCGCGGCGCTCCTCGCGCTCGGCGAATTTCACTGCGTCTTCGACGATCCAGCGGATCGGCTTGTTGCCAAGCCCGGCCATCTCCTGGTTTTCGCGAGCCCAGCCGATCGCCTTTTTCGAGGCATCGACATGGGTGACCTCCGCGCCGGCGCGCGCCGCTACCAGCGAGGCAAGGCCGGTATAGCCGAACAGGTTGAGCACCTTGACCGGCCGCCTGGCCGCCGCGATCAGTCCGGCCATGTGATCCCAGTGCGAGGCCTGCTCGGGAAACACGCCGACATGGCGAAACGAGGTGAAGCGGCCGAGATAATCGATGCCGTCGTGCTTCATCGGCCAGGTCTCGCCGAGCGGCGTCCCGGGGAAGCGCCAGCGGCCAATGCCTTCCTCGTCGGTATCGCCGGTGAAGACAGCGTCGGCGCGGTCCCATTCCCTTGCCGGTAGCGCCTTCTGCCAGATCGCCTGGCCCTCGGGGCGGACGATCCGATAAGGACCGTATTGTTCGAGCTTCTGGCCGGCGCCGCTGTCGAGCAGCGCATAATCGGCATTGGGTGCCACTTCGAGGATCAGCGGAAGCTGTTCGGCCGGAAGAGCGCCGTCGCGACGGGCCAGGATGCGGGGCGCCGACTTCGGTTCCGGGCGCTCGTCGGCCCTGGCCTCGGGCCGCTCCTGCGGCCTGGCCGTTCCACGGCCTTCATGCGGACGCACCCGTTGCGCACCGCTTTTTGCGGGCGGACGGCTGTCGCGGCGTTTGTCGCGAAAAGATTTCAAGCAGGAGCATCTCCGAGGCGTGGCCGCTTTTGACATAGGGCAACCGGCTTCGCAACCAAGTCCGCCGCGCAAGCGTCGCCTGGTCATGTCGGCTTGCGATGGACCAATGTCAAAGAAACAGGCAAATTTTCGATATGTCCCGCTCCGAACGCCTGCTCGACCTGATCCAGACATTGCGCCGGCATCGCATGCCGGTGAGCGGGCAGTCGCTCGCCGACGAACTCGGGATTTCAATTCGCACGCTTTACCGGGACATCGCAACGCTGCAGGGCCAGGGGGCGCCGATCGAGGGCGAGGCGGGGCTCGGCTATGTGCTGAAGCCCGGATTCATGCTGCCGCCGTTGACGTTCAGCGACGAGGAGATCGAGGCAATTGTGCTCGGTTCGCGCTGGGTCGCCAAGCAGCCGGATTCGCGGCTTTCGTCAGCGGCCGTCAACGCGCTTGCCAAGATCGCGTCGGTGCTGCCTGATGATCTGCGCGAGGATCTCGACGCCACCACACTGCTGGTCGGGCCGCCCGCCCCGACTGTTGAAAGCATCGATCTCGGCCTGGTGCGGCAGGCGATCCGTAACGAGCGCAAGCTGGACTTTTTCTATCGCGATGCCGGCGGCGCGGGGTCGCGGCGCGTGGTGTGGCCGTTCGCGCTTGGCTTCTTCGACAAGGTGCGGGTCGTGGTGGCGTGGTGCGAAATGCGGCAGGATTTCCGGCATTTTCGCACCGACCGCATAGCCGAGCTCAAGACGACGGATCTGCGCTATCCGCGCCGCCGTCAGGCGCTGCTGAAGGAATGGCGGGCAACGCTCGACACCCCACGGCGTTAGCGGTGTGTAAGCTGTCCAGGGCGCCTTTCGTGACGGATACTGCCAGAATCTGACAGTGATGCGCTTTATGTCTGTCCCGGTCGAAACCCCTGGAGAACAGTCATGGTCACCCCCAATTTCGTCATCCTCTACGTCGACCAGCCGCAGCGTAGCGGCGCCTTCTACAGCGCGCTGCTCGGCCGCGAGCCGGTCGAAAGCGCGCCGACATTCGTGCTGTTCGTGCTCGACAACGGTTTCAAACTCGGTCTCTGGTCGAGGCATACGGTGGAACCGGCGGCGGCAGCGACCGGTGGCGGCGCCGAGATCGTCTTTGCCCTGGATACGCCCGAGGCAGTCGATGCCGCCCATGCCGACTGGTCCGGACGTGGGCTGAAGATCCTGCAGGCGCCGACCGACATGGATTTCGGCCGCACCTTCGTTGCGCTCGATCCCGACAACCATCGCCTGCGGGTCTACTGGCTGTCGGACGGGCAGCAGGCAGACGGGGAGCAGGAATGAGCGCGTCTTGGATCGCGGTGGCGTCGGCGCAGCACGTCCGGCGCGGCCGCGAGGGCGGCTTCATGCAGGTCAACCACGGCAAGGCGGCGCCGCTGCGGCGGGTCCAGCCCGGGGACGGCATTGTTTATTATTCGCCGACAACGATTTTGGGCGAGAAAGACGGGCTGCGGGCGTTCACGGCGATCGGCACGGTGCGGGAGGGAGAACCCTATCAAGGCGACATGGGCGGCGGCTTCACGCCCTTTCGCCGCGACGTCGACTGGGCGGCGGCCGGGGAAGCGCCGATAAAGCCATTGCTCGACAGGCTGGACTTCACGGCCGGCAAGCCGAATTGGGGGTATCAACTGCGCTTCGGCCTGTTCTCGGTAAGCGCGGCCGATTTCGCCGTAATCGCCGAAGCAATGGGCGCTAAAGCAGCCGGGACAGTAAGCTAGGTCCGGAGCGCCTTGTAGACGGCAATGCCGGCGGCAAGGTCCTCGAGCGCGGCGCCGACCGACTTGAACAGCGTGATCTCGTCGGCGCTCCGGCGCCCTTGCTTTTGACCGCGCGCCAGCTCGTGCAAGTCGGCTATGATGGCTTCCGGTTTCAACACGCCCGAAGCGAGCGGTATGACGATGTCGCCCGCTTCCTTGGTGGCGCCGGCGCGGGTGTCGACATAGACGCGGGCGCGCCCTATCGCCTCGTCGTCGCTTTCGCGCATTGTCGGGGTGAAGCCGCCGACCATGTCGACATGGCTTCCCGGCTTCAGGCGGGCGCCCTTGATCAGCGGATCGGTGGCGATCGTCGCCGACGAGACGATATCGGCCTGGCCGAGCTCGGCATCGAGATCGGCCGCTGCGCTCGCCGCGAAGCCCTCGGCGCGCAGTCCGGCGGCGACCTTCTCGGCGTTGTCCAAGGTGCGATTCCAGATGCGGATGGTCCTGATCGGCCGCACGGCGCAATGCGCCTTGGCGAGGAATGGCGACAGCGCACCGGCCCCGATCACCAGCAGCCGGGAAGCGTCTTCGCGCGCCAGATAGGATGCGGCGAGCGCCGAGGCGCAGGCCGTGCGCCATTGCGTCAGCCGCTGGCCGTCGATCAGGGCCTCCGGTTCGCCGGTGGCGCCGTTGAGCAGGAGATAGACCCCCATCACTGCCGGTTTGCCGATGGCATTGTTGTCGGGCGAGACGGTAACGATCTTGACGCCGATATGCCCCCCGGCCGAGATGCCGGCTGCGTTGAAGTCGGTCCAGGCCGGCATCAGCAGCAAGGTCGAGGCCGCACCGTCCGGCCGTTCGACCGTGTGATGGTGCCGGACAGGTTGCACCGCGCCGTCACGGAAAGCCCCGCGCAGCGTCTCCACCAGCCCTGGGAAGGTCAACGCCTGGTCGACCTCTGCGGCCGAAATGGTCAGCATGGGAAACTCCGTGAAGAAAATCGCGGGCCCGAGAGGGCCCACAGCGCCGTGCGGCGGTCAGTTGGTCGGCTTCGGCAGCACCGGTCCCTGCGGTGTCGACGGGGTGCGGCCGATCGCCTGGCGCAGGTTCTCGGCCTCGACGCCGCGCTGGCGCGCCAGCTTGCGGTAGCGTCCCTGCTTGACCCAGGTCGCCAGGCTGCCGACGACCATGCCGACGGCGAGGGCCAGGAACAGGAAGATGAACAGCGGCAAAGTGAGCGTCAGCGCCGGATTGCCGGGATTGAACGGATCCAGCGTGAAGGCGACGAGTTCGCGATTGGCGACGGCCAGCGCGATCAGGATGACCGCCAGGGGCACGAAGACCACGATGAGCATGAAGCGATTGAGCATGATGTTTTCCGTCGGAAACCGGCCTCCCGGGAAGGGCCGGTCTGGCGTCGCGCCTACTTTCCGCCATTCAGCCTTTCGCGCAGTTCCTTGCCGGTCTTGAAGAAAGGCACCCATTTCTCCTCGACCTCGACGGATTCACCGGTGCGCGGGTTGCGGCCGGTGCGGGCGGGGCGATTTTTCACCGAAAAGGCACCGAAGCCACGCAATTCGACCCGGTTGCCTTCGGCGAGCGCGTCGGTGATCTCGTCGAAAATCGCGCCGACGATGTTTTCAACGTCGCGCAGGAAAAGATGCGGATTGCGCGTGGCAATAATCTGCACAAGTTCGGACTTGATCATCGGACGGGTCCCCTGAAATCGGTGCGGTCGAAATTATGAGGATGATTTTGTTTGCTTTTTCATCCACCCCAAACGGCGTCTCAAGGGTGCCAGACGGAAACGAGACCGTCAAGAAACAAGCGGTCGGCGCCAAGTTCATGGATGATATCGCCGCTGTAGTCCGGCAGGCCGAGCGCGCCGGCGATCGTTCTCACCATCGCTTTGGACAACAGGAAGCCGCCGCGCCGCTCCGTGTCCTTCCATTCGACCACCTTGAGTTTCGAGTCGACGCCCTTGGTCGCCAGCCAGTCGATCGCCTCGGTCTCGCCGCCGACGGCGTCGATCAGGCCGTTGGAGACCCCTTGGCGACCGGTGAAGATCGATCCGTCGGCGAGCGCCAGCGCTTGCTCGCGGGTCATCTTGCGGCGTTCGGCGACGATGCCGACGAACCAGTCGTAGCTGTCGAGGATGAGCTTGCGGACCATGGCGCGCTCGTCGTCGTTGGTCGGCTTGAAAGGCGAGGGCGAGGCCTTGAGCGGCGAGGATTTCACTTCCTCCAGCTTGACGCCGAGCTTGTCCATCAGGCCGCTGACATCAGGATACTGGATCAGCACGCCGATCGATCCGACGATCGAGGTCTTGCGGGCGACGATGTGATCGGTGGCGCTCGCGATCATGTAGCCGGCCGACGCGGCGAGCGTGCCGACCTCGGCCGCGACAGGCTTGTCGGCGGCGAGCTTGCGCACCTCATCATAGATCGATTCACCGCCGACCGTCGTGCCGCCGGGGGAATCGATGGCGAGGATCACGCCCTTCACCCTCGGCGACTTGCGGATGGTCTCCAGGCGCTTGATCAACTCCTCGTCCTCGGTGATGGTGCCTTCGATCCTGACCTTGGCGATATGATCGACGGCCGAGCCGCCGAAATCGTCGCGATAGAACCAGGCCGAGATCGCAATGACGCCGAGCGCAACGATGGCGATGGCCGCAGCGCGCCAGAAGGTCAGCTTACGCCGCAAGCGGCGGCGGTCGATCAGGTCGTCGGCTCTCAATGCCATGGTCAGCCTCACGGTCGATGGAAAGAGATGCTTTTAGACCATGACGTCCCGGTCTGGAAGCAATTCCGTCTGCGCATGACGCGGCAATCCGCGCGCGGCGCACGCGAGGCAGCGGCGCACGCGAGGCAAGTGCGCGTCAGCGTCCGCCAAGACGTCGGTTTCGTGATTGGTCCGTGAAACGAACGGCAGGTAAGGGGAGAGCCGATGGTAACGAAAAATGTACGCCAGACGTCTATTTCTGCTATGAAGCAGGGCTGTCGGTGTTGATCCGTTCTGATCTGCACGACCGCAACTGTCACATTTTCGCGGTTTTCGTCGGCTTGTGCTTGCTTGAAAGCGCCGACGTCCCACCTATAGGCGGTGTTGCCCGGCGGGGCAGGGGTTTTAGAAGAAAGCAGTTATGTTAGCGCGAACGAGTGAAGCGAGCAGCACCGAGACGGAGTTGGCTCCCCCGGCAGACGGCCCGGCGAGGGGGGACGCGTTCGATCGCGCACGGCGGCATTCGCGCCGGGTGCGCGTGCTCAAATTCGCCGTGCCGGTGCTAGCGGCGTTGATCGCCATTGCCTTCCCGGTCTATTCCTACCTCGCCGCACCGGTGTCCGTCGCGGTCCAGGCGGAAGGCACCGCCTTTTCCAACGGCAAGCTGGTGATGGCCAACCCCAAGCTCAACGGCTTCACCAAGCAGAAATTGCCCTATTCCATGACGGCATTGCGCGCCATACAGGACGTCAGCACGCAAGGCATCATCGAACTCGACGGCATCGACGCCAAGGTGCCGATCGCGGCCGACAATGTCGCTGCGATCAAAGCCACGCATGGCACCTACGATCGCGACGGCAATACGATGCACCTGACCAGCGACGTCACGATCGCCACGACCGACGGCCTTCAGGCCAAGTTCAAATCGGTCTTCCTCGACATGGGCAAAGGCACTATGAAGACGGATGACCCCGTGGACGTCAGCCGTGACGGGTCGCAGATCACCGCGAATTCCTTGTCGGTGCAGGACAATGGCAAGGTTCTGGTGTTCGAGAACAAGGTGCGCGTCAATATCGATCCCGCCAATCTGAAGGCGGCAGAGGCAAAGGGCGAAGAAGCGAATGTGGCTCATTAGTTCGACACGGCTTGCCGCCGCAGCTTCGGCGCTGCTCTTGCTGGGGCTTGCGCCGGCGCAGGCGCAATCCAGCGCCGAGAGCGCGTCCGGGCTCAAACTGTCGGGCGACAAGCCCATCCAGATCGAGAGCGACAAGCTGGAGGTCCGGCAGGCGGACAACGTCGCCGTGTTCACCGGCAACGTCACGGTCGTGCAGGGACCGACCCTGCTCAAGTCCGGCAAGATGATGGTCTACTACGTCAAGGACCCGAACGCGGCCGCAAAGGGGACGGAAGCAGCGGGAGCGGCGATGACCGGCTCCGCCAACATCGACCACCTTGAAGTCAGCGGAAAAGTTTACATCAAGTCGAATGACCAGATCGCGACCGGTGACAATGGCACCTTCGACATGAAGACGCAGGTGCTGGTCCTGTCCGGCAAGGAAGTGGTGCTGTCGCAAGGCCCCAATGTCCTCAAGGGCTGCAAGCTCACCGTGCAGATGAAGACCGGCCTCGCCAATGTCGACGGCTGCGGCGGACGTGTCATCATGTCGATGACGCCACCGCCGAAATCGGGAGCGACGAACCCCTGATGGCCAGCCTGTCGTCGCTGACGGCGCGTCTTCCGGGGCGGGCCGCCGGCAAGGTTTCGGCTCCGGCCACGGTCACCGCCGATAAGGCGAAGTTCAAGGGAACCTTGATCGCCAAGGGCCTGACCAAGAGCTACAAGGGTCGCAAGGTGGTCAGCGGCGTCACGCTCGGGGTGCGTGCCGGCGAGGCCGTCGGGCTGCTCGGTCCGAACGGTGCCGGCAAGACCACCTGTTTCTACATGGTCACCGGCCTGGTGCCGGTGGACGAGGGCACGATCGAGATCGACGGCTTCGATGTCACCTCCATGCCGATGTACCGGCGTGCGCGTCTGGGCATCGGCTATCTGCCGCAGGAGGCCTCGATCTTCCGCGGCCTCAGCGTCGAGCAGAACATTCGCGCCGTGCTGGAAGTGGTCGAAAAGAGCCGCAAGGAGCGCGAGCGCAGCCTCGACGAACTGCTCGAGGAGTTCCATATCAGCCATTTGCGCAAGGCGCCGTCGATGTCGCTTTCCGGCGGCGAACGTCGGCGCCTGGAGATCGCGCGTGCGCTGGCCACGCGCCCGGCCTACATGCTGCTCGACGAGCCTTTCGCCGGCATCGACCCGATCGCCGTCGCCGACATCCAGCAACTGGTGCGTCATTTGACGGCGCGCGGCATCGGCGTGCTCATCACCGATCACAATGTGCGCGAGACGCTCGGCCTGATCGACCGCGCCTACATCATCCATGCCGGCCAGGTGCTCACTCATGGCCGGGCTGATGAAGTGGTCGCAAATCCCGACGTGCGGCGGCTCTATCTGGGCGAGGGATTCACGCTTTGAGCGTGAAATTTGTTTCCTGACGCGATTTTTTTCCTGTCAGGGGCCATTTTCTCGCGATTTTGCTCCGGGATAACGCTCCGGTAAGCGGGTTTTGCTAGCGTTTGCCTTGACAAGCAAAAGCCGGGCCAGTTTCTATCGGTTCGCGAAAATTCCTTCCGGCAGTCCGGATGCAGACGAGGCGTTTGAAACCGAACCATGGCGTTGGCGGCGAAACTACAGCTACGACAGTCGCAGTCGCTGGTGATGACGCCACAGCTGATGCAGTCGATCCGGCTGCTGCAGTTCACCCATGCCGAACTCGAGCACTTCATCGACGAGGAGATCGAGCGCAATCCGTTGCTGGAGCGCGCCGAGCCGCAGGACGACGCCGCCAGCGACCAGGTGCCGAGGACCGAGGCGGCACCGGAAACGGCGGCCGACGGCGACTGGTTCGAGACCGAAGCGGGATGGAGCGCCGAGGCGATCTCGGAAAAGCTCGACACATCGCTGGAGAACCTGTTCCCGGACGACCCGGGCACCAGCGAGCGGCTCGGACCAGACCTCACGGCGCAGTGGAAATCGGCGACCGGCAATGGCAGCACGTCCTCGTCCGATGGCTTCGACGCGGGCGATATGGCGGCGACCGCCATCACGCTGCGCGATCATGTCAGCGAGCAGATTGCGCTCGCTTTCGCCGATCCGGCGGCGCGCCTGATCGCCGGCGAACTCGCGGACGGCCTCGACGAGACCGGCTATATGCGCGCCGATATGGCTGAGATAGCCTCGCGCCTTGGTAGCGGCGCCGACGCCGTGGCCAAGGTGCTGTCGGTGTGCCAGACCTTCGAGCCGGCCGGCCTGTTCGCCCGCGACCTTGCCGAATGCCTGTCGCTGCAACTTGCCGTACGCGACAGGCTCGATCCGGCGATGAAGGCGCTGATTGCCAACCTCGAACTCCTGGCGCGCCGCGATTTCCACACGCTGAAGCGGATCTGCGGCGTCGACGAAGAGGACCTGCTGGACATGCTGGCCGAGGTCCGGGCGCTCGATCCGCGGCCGGGCATGGCATTTTCGGGCGGCGCCAGCGACGCCGTCATTGCCGATGTCGAGGTGCGCGCGGCCAATGACGGCAGCTGGACGGTCGAGCTCAACGCCGAAACGCTGCCGCGCGTGCTGGTCGACCACATCTATTTCGCCCAGGTTTCGCCGCACGCCAAGAACCAGGCCGAAAAGGATTTCCTGGCCGAGTGCCTGCAGAACGCCAATTGGCTGACGCGAAGCCTCGATCAGCGGGCAAAGACCATTCTCAAGGTCGCATCGGAGATCGTGCGCCAGCAGGATGCCTTCCTCGTCCATGGCGTGCGCCAGCTGAAGCCGCTCAACCTGCGCACGGTGGCCGACGCCATAGGCATGCACGAATCGACCGTCAGCCGGGTTACCGCGAACAAGTACATGCTGACGCCGCGCGGCGTGTTCGAACTGCGCTATTTCTTCACCGCCTCGATAGCCGCGTCGGGCGGTGGCGAGGCGCATTCGTCGGAAGCGGTGCGCGACCGCATCAAGCAATTGATCGACGAGGAAAAAACCGTCGACGTCCTGTCCGACGACGCGATCGTCGACATGTTGCGCGAAAGCGGCGTCGACATCGCCAGGCGTACGGTCGCCAAATACAGGGAAGGCATGAATATCCCGTCCTCGGTGCAGCGCCGGCGCGAGAAGCGGGCCCTTGCCAGCGCCGGGCGCTAGGTTCGGCGATTTTCCACAGGGTTTCGCGCTTCATTGACAAGCTGCGGTGAAGTGGCTAGAAGCCCGCCCGCATGAGACGGGCTCGACGCCCGCTAGCGGATGGTCCGTCACGACAATGGCCTAGGGATGGTCAAGAAGGCGGCTTGTGATCAACCGGAAAGTTTGGATTTAAATCGGCGCGAGTGACGCCGCAAAGCTTGTGCGCACGGACCACGAGTATAAACTCCGGCCAGTTTGAAGCCTGAGCAAGGAAGGTCAGTTTTCAGATGAATCTGCGCATATCGGGAAAACACATGGATATCGGCGATGCGTTCCGTACGCGCATCAACGATCGTGTCGGCGAGGCGATCGGCAAATATTTCGACCGCGGCTTTGCCGGACATGTCACCGTCATCAAATCGGGCTCGCGCTATTCGGCGGATTGCATGATCCGGCTGGATTCCGGCGCTTCGCTGCAGGCGACCGGCGATGCCCAGGACCCGACGCTGGCTTTCGAGGCCGCGGCGGATCGTCTGGAAACCCGGCTTCGGCGCTACAAGCGCCGGCTGAAATCGCACAATTCGGGCAATGGCGAGCTCACCGATATCGCCTACACGGTGATGGCGCCGCTTGCCGATGACGACGAGGATATTCCGGAGGATTTTGCGCCGGCCATCGTCGCCGAATCGACCATGACGCTGAAGACCATGTCGGTGGCGTCGGCGGTCATCGAACTCGACACCAAGGACAGTCCGGTCTTCGTCTTCCGCAACGCCGGAAACAATCACGTCAACATCGTCTATCGCCGGCCGGATGGGAACATCGGCTGGATCGATCCGTCCACGACCAAGGTCGCACAGGGATAAAACCGGCCGCACGAGGGGTGGGGACTGGTGACGGCAGGCGAACAAGGGATTTTCAAGTATGGATCTGAGCGATCTCATCAACGTTCCGGCGATATTGCCGGCGTTGAAGGCGAACTCCAAGAAGCAGCTTCTGCAATTGCTGTCGGAGAGGGCGGCCGCGATTTCCGGCATTCCGGAGCGGGAAGTGTTCGACACCATCCTGCAGCGCGAGCGGCTCGGCTCGACCGGAGTCGGCAACGGCATCGCCATTCCGCACGGCAAGCTGGCCGGCGTGAAGCGCATCGCCGGCGTGTTCGCCCGCCTGGAGACGCCGGTCGATTTCGAAGCGCTCGACGACCAGCCGGTCGACCTGGTGTTCCTGCTGCTGGCCCCTGAAGGGGCCGGCGCCGATCATCTGAAGGCGCTGTCGCGCATCGCGCGGGTGCTGCGCGACGCCGATACAGTGGCCAAGATCAGGGGAACGCGCGACGCCGTGGCAATACACGCGCTTCTGTCGGACACCCAGGCCTCGCACGCAGCCTGACGTTTTCTGGATAAACGATGGTCGAGGGCCGCCACGGGCGGCCCCGTTCGTTTTCAGCGGAAAATCGCCTTAATGAATGGCGACCGTGGTCAGGTCGTTTTCCATGGCGCCGGCCAGCGCGCGATCGCGCGCATCTGAAAGCAGGATCGGCTGGCCGTTGGCGGCAAACAGCGCCCACAATTCCATGCCGGGCGCGATTTCGCCAATGCCCGGGAAACGGCCGAGCAGTTCCTCGCTCGTAACCTTGCGCAGATAAGCGACCGAGCCCTCGCCGAGATGGGCGAATTCACCGCTGGTCATGGTGGGATTTTGTGTAGGATTTTGGTCAGTTCTGGTCATTTCAAGCCTCCTTGGCGCGAGACGCCGCCCTGGTCCTGGGCAGTAGGCCATCCCGCATGAGAGCCATCGGCAAAGATCAGTCTTTCACCGATATGTTTATTTTCCGTACCAGCCGCTCGGACTCGGGCCGATCGAGATCGATCGACAAAAGGCCGTTCTTCAGCTCCGCCGCGATCACCCGCATGCCGTCGGCCAGCACGAAGCAGCGCTGGAATTGGCGTGCGGCGATGCCGCGGTGAAGAAATTCGCGCTCGGTATCGTCGGTCTGACGACCGCGCACGACCAACTGGTTTTCCTCCGTGGTGACATCGAGATCGCTTTCGGCGAAACCGGCGACAGCGAGCGTGATGCGCAGCCTTTCGGCCTTGCCGTCGGCGCCGCTGAGCCGCTCGATGTTGTAAGGAGGATAGCTGTCACCGGATTTCGCCAAGCGCTCCAGCGTCTTTTCCATGGCGTCGAAACCCAGGAGAAGCGGGCTGGAGAAAGGCGTCATTCGGCTCATGTTACATTGTCCTCTCAAGAGCGACATAAACTGGAAAAACCCAGATGGCATTTTTCCCGATGGTCTTGATATGGTCCGCCCCACGACCAAGTTCAAGCCATCAAAACACCCGCCCAAAAAGACCACGTCGTGGACTCACAAGAATGATCGACATGGCGCTTGAAACGGCAGTGAGATGCAAGGAGAAGCGCTGCGCCGGGATTCGTCCCCCGGGCGGAGCGGTTCGGCAGCTCAAGGCCGGTTCGATGCGTTTCGCATGCTCGCTCGGACGCATGGGCTCATGGCCAAACAAGGAATTGAAATGCCCCAAACACACAAGATCATCATCGACACGGATCCTGGCCAGGACGATGCCGTCGCCATATTGCTGGCGCTTGGCAGCCCCGAGCTGGAGATCGTCGGCATATCAGCCGTAGCCGGCAACGTGCCGCTGAACCTTACCGAAAAGAACGCCCGCAAGATCTGCGAACTGGCCGGCCGACCCGACATCAAGGTCTATGCCGGCGCCGTCCGTCCCCTGGCGCGTGAACTGGTTACGGCCGAGGCGGTGCATGGCCAAACTGGCCTCAACGGGCCACAATTGCCCGAACCGACGATGAAGCTGCAGGATAAGTACGCCGTCGATTTCATCGTCGAGACGCTGATGAAGGAAGAGAGCGGCAGCATCACGCTGTGCGCTCTCGGGCCGCTCACCAATATCGCGCTGGCGCTGATCCGCGAGCCGAGGATCGCGCCGCGCATCAAGGAAATCATCCTGATGGGCGGTGGCTTCTTCGAAGGCGGCAATGTCACGCCGGCGGCCGAATTCAACATTTATGTCGATCCGCACGCGGCCGAGGTGGTGTTGAAATCCGGCATTCCGATCGTGCTGATGCCGCTCGACGTCACCCACAAGGCGCTGACCACCGCCAAGCGCACCCAGGCCTTTCGCAAGCTCGGCACCAAGGTCGGTACCGCAACGGCCGAGATGCTGGAGTTTTTCGAGCGTTTCGACGAGGAGAAATACGGCACCGATGGCGGGCCGCTGCATGACCCCTGCGTCATCGCCTACCTGTTGAAACCGGAGCTGTTCAAAGGCCGCAACTGCAATGTCAGCGTAGAAACCAGCTCGGAACTGACCATGGGCATGACCGTGATCGACTGGTGGGGCGTCACCAAGCGGGAAAAGAACGCCAAGGTGATGGGCGACATCGACCATGACGGCTTCTTCGCGCTGTTGCTGGAACGGCTGGGGCGGCTTTAAATCCGCCTCCTTACCTTCTCCCCTTGCGGGAGAAGGTGGCCTCGCGAAGCGAGGCCGGATGAGGCTGTTCCAGGGAACGCCAACGCCTCACTCCGTCACGCACCCCTCAACCATCTCGGCGCTGCGCGCCGATCCACCTTCCCCCACAAGGGGGAAGGAAAGGCGGCGGTGCTCACTTCGACCGTGAAAACGCCAGCCACAGGCCGCCGCCGACCATGAAGCTGCCGCTGATCCTGGACAGGAGCTTGACGCGGCGGGCGGACAGGATGCGACCGGCGCGGCCAGCGGCCAGCGCATAAGTCGAATCCGACATGGCGGCGAAGATCATGGCGGTGAGGCCCATGACGACGATCTGCAGCGAATAATTGCCTTGCGGTGCGATGAACTGCGGAAAGAAGGCGCCGAAGAAGATCAGCGTCTTCGGGTTGCTGAGCGCTACCAGCAGGCCCTGCAGGAAAAAGCCGCCGCGGGGCTTCCGCGCCGTTCCGTCGGCGTTCAGCTTGCCCTTGGACCGGAACATCTGCACGCCCATCCAGATCAGATAGGCGGCACCGATCAGCCGCACCCATTCGAACCAGTGCCCCATGCCCGATATCAGCGTGTTGAGGCCGATGCCGACGATGGCGATCATGACCGCCAGGCCGGCCTGCGTGCCGGCGACATTGGCCAGGCCGGCGCGGGCGCCATGACGGATGCTGTTGGCGATGATCAGCGTGACCGTCGGCCCTGGCACAAGAATGATGACGACGCACGCAAGGACATAGGCGGCATAGAGTTCCAGCGACATGATTTTCCCTCGGGCAGAATGCCGCCTGTGCGGCGCCGCAATCAATGCATGACGGCGATGCCGGTGCAAGCCGGAACATGGAGCCGCGCGATACGCAGATGCACCGGATTCAGGCGCCGGACGGCCACGGCAGCGTCGTCTCATAGGCCGCCGCCGCCTTCAGCACAGCCATGTCGCCACGCGGCCGGCCGATCAGCTGCATGCCCATCGGCCGGCCTCTGGCGTCGAAGCCGACCGGCACGCTGACGGCCGGGCAGCCGCCCATGGTGGCGGGCGCCGAAACCTGCATCCAGCGGTGATAGCTGTCCATCGGCCGGCCGGCGATCTCCCGCGGCCAATGGGTGCCGACGTCGAACGGAAAGACCTGGGTGGTCGGCAACGCGATGAGATCGAAGCGGTCGAACAGCGACAGCAGCGTCCGGTACCAGGACGTCCGGACGACCGAGGCGGCGCGAATCCGAGGCGCCGTCAGGAGTTGCGCGTTCTCCACCTCCCAGACGGCTTCGGGCTTCAACAGGGCGCGCCTGGCAGGATCGTCATAATGCACTTTCAGCGCGCAGCCGCTGCTTGCCTGGCGCAACGTCACGAAGGCCTGCCACAAGGCCTCGAAATCAAAATCCGGCACCAGTGCCTCGGCCTTGAACGAGGCCTCCCCGAAGCGGTCGAGCGCGGCCTGGCAGAGCTCGAGGATGCCGGGCTCCATGGGCAAATGCCCGCCCAGATCGCCGAGCCAGGCGACACGGCCGCCTTTGGCGGGGATATGCAGGCCTTCGAGGAAGGAGCCTTGTTTCTCATAGGACAAGGGTGCGCGCGGATGATGGCCCGCCTGCACGTCGAGCAGCAGCGCCATGTCGCCGACATTGCGACCCATCGGCCCATCGACGCCCATCTGGGCATGAAAGACCTCGACGTCCGGGCCGCCGGGGACGAGCCCCTGCGATGGCCGGAAACCATAGACATTGTTCCAGGCGGCTGGATTGCGCAACGAGCCGCCGAAGTCGCTGCCGTCGGCGACGGGCACCATGTCCAGCGCCAGCGCCACCGCGGCGCCGCCGCTCGAGCCGCCGGCGCTCAAATCTGGATCAAAGGCGTTCAGCGTCGGGCCGAACACGGGATTGTAGGTGTTGGAGCCGAGGCCGAATTCGGGAACGTTGGTCTTGCCGATGATGATGGCGCCGGCCTTGCGCATGCGCTCGACGAAGAAATCGTCCTCCTGCGGCACGAAATCGGCGAAGATCGGCGAGCCGAAGGAGGTGCGCAGGCCGCGGGTCATTGCGAGATCCTTGACCGCGATCGGCAGGCCGAAGAGCGCACCGGCCCGGTCCGGACGGGCATCGGCTGCGTCGGCCTCGCGCAGGATATCGCTACGATCGCGCAAGGAAACGATGGCATTGACGAGCGGGTTGACGGCTTCGATGCGGTCGAGGAATGCCGTCACGACCTCACGTACCGAAAGTTTCCTTTGCCGGATCGCGTCGGCCAGTTCGACCGCGGGCAGGCGGCATATGTCGCCGGCCGGTGGCGCGGCATGCTTTGTCTGGGGGCGCATTCTGGTCGTCTCAGCGGGATTTCAGGAGTGCCTGGTCGACATCGGCGGCCAACGGGATGGCCGGCTGGGCGCCCGGCTTCAGGCATGCCAGCGAGCCGGCCGCGCCGGCCCGGGCGAGCGCCTGTTCGAGGGGCAGGCCCGACGACAGGCCGGCGGCGAAATAGCCGCAAAAGGTGTCGCCTGCACCAACCGTGTCGACCGGGGTGATCTTCAATGCGGGAACCGTCAGGGAATCGGTCGGCGTCGCCGCCATCACGCCGTCGCCGCCGAGCGTGACGACGATGGTGCGGCCGGTTTTCCCGGCAAAGTCGCGCATCCGTGCCGCGCGGTCGCGCCCGCTCAGCGACAGCACCTCGCCATACAGGTCGAACTCGGTCTCGTTGGCGACGACATAGTCGGCCTTGCCGAGCAAGCCGGCCGCGTCGCGATGGAAGGGTGCGGTGTTGAGCACGGTGACGGCACCGGCCGCGCTTGCCTGATCGAGCGCGGCTTCGATGGTCGCAAGCGGGATCTCGTGTTGCAGGAGCACGACATCGCCTTTTCCGGGGAAGGCCTTGGAGAGGTCGCCGGGCAGCACCGAGGCGTTGGCACCCGGCACCACGGCGATAATGTTCTCGCCATCGTCGCCGACCATGATCAGCGCGGTGCCCGTCGAGGCAAAAGTTTCGCCCACGCCAGACAGATCCACCTTGGCCTGGCGCAGCAGCGCCAGGGCCTCGCCGGCGAAACTGTCCTTGCCGACGGCTCCCACCATGCGCACCTTTTCGCCGGCGCGCGCGGCGGCCAACGCCTGGTTGGCGCCCTTGCCACCGGGCGCGGTGGCGAAACCGGAGCCGCTCACCGTCTCGCCAGGGCTCGGCAAGCGGTCGACATTGGCGATAAGGTCGAGATTGATCGAGCCGACGACGATGATCAAGGAATGCCTCCTCATGAATGAGCGGGAAGCTATCCTGTAAGATCGTTGCTTTCCAGTGCATGCCGATATGGCAAGCGCTGCGGTGCCGCGTCATGCGAGTCAGCGGGGCGTCGTCGTTTTCCACGTGACAATGCCGGCGGAAGTTGCCGGCGTTCCCGATTTCAAGAGGTGACCTGTCCAGCCTCCCAGCCCAGAATGGCGCGCTTGCGGGTCAGGCCCCAGTGGTAGCCGGTGAGGTCGCCGGACTTGCCGATGGCGCGGTGGCAAGGCACCACGAAGGAGAGCGGGTTGGCGCCGTTGGCGGCGCCGACGGCGCGGCTGGCGCTCGGCGCGCCGATGCTGGCGGCAATCGAGGAATAGGTGCGAGCCTTGCCCATCGGAATCTGGAGCAAGGCCTCCCAGACGCGAACCTGGAAGTCGGTGCCGATCATCACGACATGCAGCGGCTGGTCCGGGCGCCACAGCGTCGGGTCGAAGATACGCGCGGCGTAGGGACCGGTCGCGACCATATCCTCGACATAGACGGCATTCGGCCAGCGGCTGGACATATCGGCGAAAGCGGCGCGTTCCTCGCCCGGATCGCTGAAGGCGAGGCCGGCAAGCCCGCGGTCGGTGGCCATGATCAGGGCAGTGCCGAATGGCGAGGTATGATAGCCATAGCGGATGGTGAGCCCGGCGCCGCGCGTCTTGTAGTCGCCCGGCGACATCGCCTCATGGGTGACGAACAGGTCGTGCAGCCGGCCGGGGCCGGACATGCCGAGCTCGAATGAGGTTTCGAGCAGCGGCATGCCGGAATCGAGCAGCCTGCGGGCATGGTCCAGCGTCACCGCCTGCAGGAATGCTTTGGGCGACAGGCCTGCCCAGCGTGTGAACAGCTTCTGCAGGCCGGTCGGCGTCTCGCCGACCTCCTCTGCAAGCTCCTCGAGAGAAGGCTGGTCGCGATAGTCGAGGCTGATCTTCTCGATGGCGCGGCGCACGATTTCGTAGTCGTTGCCTTCGGGCGTGATGTCCTTCTTGAGGACTGCTGTCTGGGTGCTCATGGGAATTCTCCTTGAGCCGGAATATCAGCCCTTGGGGCGCCGATCGCCACCCGAAACTTGCCTTCTTGCGGCGCATACCCAGATAAACTCTGGTTTTCGAGCCCAGGAGTCGCCATGGCGGGTGAAAAGGTAAATCTCGCCGGCGCGAAAGAAACCTTGCTGATGACGCTCTACGGCAAGGCGCTGGAAAGCCGGATGCCCCATTCGCTGCTTGGGGATCGTTTCGCCGACGAGGCGGTGCGTAAGATCGACTATGATTTCTCAAGACTCAAGGTCGACAGCAATCTCGGCATCGGCCTGGCGATCAGGGCAAAGACGCTGGACGTCCGCGTCGAGGAGTTTTTGGCCAGAAATCCTGATGCCATCGTGCTGCATCTGGGGTGCGGGCTCGACACGCGCATCTTCCGGGTCGATCCGCCGCCAGGCGTGGACTGGTTCGATGTCGACTATCCGGAAGTCATTGAACTCAGGCGCAAGCTTTACCCGCCGCGCGACCGCTATCGCCTCATCGCTTCGTCGGTAACAGAGCCGGACTGGCTGGCTGAAGTGCCCCGCAACCGACCGGCCATCGTGGTGGCGGAGGGGCTGACGCCCTATCTCCCGGCCGAGGAAGGGTTCCGCCTGTTCTCGCGCCTGGTCATACATCTTGCCGGCGGCGACCTGATTTTCGACGCTTACAGCGGTTTCGGCCTGAAGCTGCTGCGCCTCAATCCGGCGATCAGGGCGACAGGCGCCGAGGTCCACTGGGCGATCGAGGATCCGCACGAACTGGAACTGGCTGTCCCGAAGCTCCGATTCATCGAAGACATCCCGGCCTATGGACCTGAACACGCCGCCCGCATGGGCTGGCCCGCGCAGCTGTTCGTTCGGCTTTGGAAATACATTCCCGCACTGCGCAAGATCGGCAGGCTTTTGCGCTATCGCTTCTGAAACGTCGTCCCCTTGTTCGACGCGGTCCGGACGCAAGCTGTTCGGCTAGCGCGCCTTGGCGGTGGCGAGCGCACGTGAAAAGGCGGTGGCGAAGCTTTCGCGGGAATCGGGGTCGAGAAAGCCGCCGATCGCCACGTTTTGTCCCTGCGCCTCGACCGCCATCCGGGTGATGCCGATTTCGGCGTGACGGGCGACCGAAAAGCGCGCCCAGAACGGGTTGAAGCGGTGCGCTTCCGATTTTCCCGACGGCGCGGTCTTGCGGATATCGAGGCTGGTGCGCGAGATCGACACCTCCTCGCGGGCGCGGGCGGCACGGTAGTTCATGCGGAAGGCAATGTAGACGGCGACAACGTCCAGACCGAAGAAGCCGAAAACCGGCCAGGCGCCGCGCGACAGGAAAAAAGCCCCGGTCACCAGCCAGCCGAATAGCAGCGCGCCCATCAGCACGGCGAAGCCGGTCTTGCCCAGCGACCGGTGCGGGGTCAGCAAGGCGCTGAAGAAGGGTTCGTCTGCCTGGAACGAGGCGTTTGTGTCGTTCATATCTGGATATTATAGGAAGGAAATGGCAAGCCCCAAGTCCAAAGTACCCGCACAATCCGAAAAGAAGCCACTGCCTGGACCGCGCGACGGCTCGAACGCCAAGCCGAGCCCCAGGCCGGCCCGATCCAGAACGCTCTACAGTCCGGCGGAGGTGCACGAGATTTTCCGGCGCTTTGCCGTCCAGCGGCCGGAGCCGAAGGGCGAGCTCGAACATGTAAACCCCTTCACCCTGCTGGTGGCCGTCGTGCTGTCGGCGCAGGCGACCGACGCCGGCGTCAACAAGGCGACGCGGGCGCTCTTCAAAGTCGCCGATACGCCGCGCAAAATGCTGGATCTGGGTGAGGCCAGGGTCGGCGACTATATCAGGACCATCGGTCTGTGGCGCAACAAGGCCAAGAACGTCATCGCGCTGTCGCAGGCATTGATTCGCGATCATGGTGGCGAGGTGCCGGACAGCCGGGACGAACTGGTCAAATTGCCGGGGGTCGGGCGCAAGACCGCCAATGTCGTGCTCAACATGGCCTTCGGCCAGCACACGATGGCCGTCGACACGCACATCTTCCGCATCGGCAACCGCATAGGACTGGCGCCCGGCAAGACGCCCGACCAGGTCGAGCAGGGGCTGTTGAAAATCATTCCCGACGAATATATGCGCCACGCGCATCACTGGCTGATCCTGCATGGCCGCTACGTCTGCAAGGCGCGCAAGCCGGATTGCCCGGCCTGCGTCATCGCCGACCTCTGCAAGGCGCAGGAAAAGACGACCAGCGTGCCGGCGCCGCTGGTCGAGATCGCTCCGCTCGAGGAAGCGAGCGGAATTCAATAAGTTAACTCTCCTCCACAAACACCTCTTCGCGCTTCTTCTTGACCGCGGGCAGGAAGACGATGACGAGCACGGCGAGCGCGATGAGGAGCAGGCCGGCGCTGATCGGTCTCGTCACGAAGGCGCTGGGATCGCCACGCGACAGAATCATGGCCCGGCGGAGATTTTCCTCAAGCAGGGGGCCAAGCACGAAGCCGAGCAGCAGGGGCGCGGGTTCGCAGCGCAGTTTGGTCAGGAGATAGCCGAGGAAGCCGAAAAAGGCGACGGCGTAGAGGTCGTAGACATTGGTGTTGACGCTGTAAACGCCGATCGAGCAGAACGCCATGATGATCGGGAAAAGCACGTAATAGGGGATCGTAAGCAGCTTCACCCAGAGCCCGATCAGCGGCAGGTTCAGGACGATCAGCATCAGGTTGCCGATCCACATGGAGGCGATGATGCCCCAGAAAAGCGCCGGCTGTTCGGTCGCGACATTCGGGCCGGGCACGATGCCCTGGATGATCATCGCGCCGATCATCAGCGCCATGACCGGATTGGCTGGAATGCCGAGCGTCAGCATGGGGATGAAGGAGGTCTGCGCGCCGGCATTGTTGGCCGATTCCGGCCCGGCGACACCTGCGATCGCGCCCTTGCCGAATTCTTCGGGGTTTTTCGATACGCGCTTTTCGACCGTGTAGGAGGCAAAGGCCGCGAGGATCGCGCCGCCTCCCGGCAGGATGCCGAGCGCTGAACCGATGATCGTTCCGCGCACGATGGGCGCCGCCATGCGCCTGAAGTCGTCGCGGGTGGGCATGAGGCCGGAAACCTTTCGGATCATCACCGAGCGCTCATGCTCGTTTTCGAGGTTGCGAAGGATCTCGGCGATGCCGAAGACGCCGACCGCCACGGCGACGAAATTCAGCCCGTCGGCATATTCGGGGATACCGAGCGTGAAGCGCGGCGTGCCGGTGTAGATATCGGTGCCGACAATGCCGAGCAACAGACCGAGCACGACCATCGCCAGCGCCTTGACGATCGAACCGTGCGCAAGCGCGACCGACGAGACGAGGCCGACGACCATCAGCGAAAAATATTCGGCCGCGCCGAATTCCAGCGCGATCGAGGTCAGCGGCGGGGCGAAGATGGCGACGAGGAAGGTCGACACCGTGCCGGCGAAGAACGAACCGATCGCCGCGATCGCGAGTGCCGCGCCGGCGCGGCCGTTCCTGGCCATCTGATAGCCGTCGATCGCCGTGACGGCCGAGGACGATTCGCCGGGCATGTTGATGAGAATGGCCGTGGTCGAGCCGCCATATTGCGCACCGTAATAGATGCCGGCGAGCATGATGAGGGAGGAAACCGGGTCGCCGATCTGAAAGGTGATCGGCAAGAGCATGGCGATGGTCGCGGTGGCGCCAATTCCAGGCAGGACGCCGATCAGCGTGCCAAGAAGGACGCCGATCAGGCAGAAACCAAGGTTCGTCAGCGATGAAGCGGTCGAAAAGCCGAGCGCCAGATTGTCGAGGAGCTCCATGCTCATCTCCTCACAATGGCAGCCACTCAACCAGCCACGGGCCAAAGCGCCGGAACGGAAGGCCGAGTGCGTAGCTGAAGACGAAAAATGCAAACAGGGTCAGGCCAGCCGACAGCACGAACGCGGTCAGCGGTTTCATGCGGCCGCTGGCGAACGATGCGATCAGCGCCGTCAGGAAGATTGACGGAATGAAGCCAAGGCCGCGCACCGTCAGGCCGAAGAAGATCGGAGCGGGAAGGATGAACAGCGAGCCGCGCCACGCAATGTAGCCGATCGGATCGCCCTCGAATCGCACCGCCTGGAAGAGGATGACGAGGCCAAGCAGGATCAGCACGATCGCCAGCACCAGCGGGAAATAGCCCGGCCCCATGCGGAAGGCGGTGCCGATTTCCAGGCCGAGCGACTGCAACGCGAAAAATGCGCCGAAAACGATGAACAGCGCAGCGCATATGCCGTTCGTCCTGTCGATTGCGAAAGCCTTCATGACATTCCTCCCAAGCTGCGGGCGCGCGACGATACCGAAGCGAAAACGGGGCGCCGGCGGCGCCCCGTTCAAAACTCAGTCGGCGTATTGGCCGGCGGCTTCGATGATCGGCTTCCAGCGCGCGATCTCGTTTTCCAGCTTGGCCTTCAGCGCGGCCGGCGTCGCGTCGGCCTCGGGCGACGGCCTGGTGCCGAGCTCGGCGAAGCGGGCGGCGACGTTCTCGTCCTTCAGCGCGACCTGCAGGGATTTCGACAGCCGTTCGGTGATCTCCGCCGGAGTGCCCTTGGGGGCATAAAGACCGTGCCAGATGCTGACCTGCACGTCGGGAAGGCCGGCTTCCGTCGTCGTCGGGACATCGGGCAGCACATCGAGGCGCTCCGGCGAGGTGACGGCGTAGGCCTTGATCGTGCCGCCCTGGATCTGCTTGGTGGTGTTGGTCGTCTGGTCGCACATGATGTCGACCTGGCCGCCGAGGAGATCGGTCATGGCCGGGCCGGTGCCCTTGTAGGGGACGGTGACCAGCGGCGTCTTGATAGCGCTCATGAACAGCATGCCGCAGAGATGCGAGGCAGCACCTATGCCGGCATTGGCTACGGTGACGCTATCCTTGTTGGCCTTGGCGTACTCGACCAATCCCTTCAAATCGGCCGGCTCGAGGTCCTTTCGGCCAACGATGGTCATTGGCACCTCGGTGACGAGGCCGACATATTCGAAGGCGTTCAGCGTGTCGTAGGCGAGCTTTCGGTAGAGTGTGGCACTGGTGGCCATGCCGATGTGATGGAGGAGCAGGGTGTAACCGTCCGGCTCGGCCTTCGCGACGCGGCCAGCGCCCAGCGTGCCACCGGCGCCGCCGACATTCTCGACGATGACCTGCTGGCCGAGATCCTTGGACATGGCTTCCGCGACAAGACGCGTGACCGTGTCGGTCGGGCCGCCGGCCGCAAACGGCACCACGACGGTGATGGTGCGTTCGGGATAGGTTTGCGCGCCTGCGGCGACGGGATAAAGCATGACCGCCACGGCGGCAGCCAGAGCGGCGACAAATCTTCTCATCGTGATTTCCTCCCAGAGCTTAAATCTTCAACCGCTGCGCGGAGTTCTCCTCGACACCGGCTGCACGGGTACAACTAGGGCAGGCTAACAGATTGCAATCGTACTCAAATGGCAAAGTGCTGATATCCGCAACCGTTCTGGCTTGCGATCCATGAGGCGGCCGGACCATCGGAGGAACGACTGCCCCGGCTGGATCGGGGCACGCCAAGCGCGCGCCGTCTGTCTGGAAGATGATCCGTCCTGGCCTGGCCCTTGCACGCGGCCGGTGATTTGCTAGGTGCTTTGCAGGTTTGAGCGAGGGCGACCCATGAACCATCACGACACAAGCGGCGTTCCGGTGATCGAAACGACGCGCGCCGTCCTGCGAGCGCACCGGCTGGAGGATTTCGACGCCTATGTCGCCATGTGGGCCGATCCGGTCGTCACCCGCTTCATCGGCGGCAGGCCGCGCACGCGAGAAGAGAGCTGGATGCGCTTCCTGCGTCACGCCGGGCTCTGGTCGCTGCTCGGCTACGGTTTCTGGGCGATCGAGGACAAGGCGACGGGCCGTTTCGTCGGTGAGGCCGGGTTTCACGACCTCAAGCGCGATATGGAGCCGCCGATAGAGGGCATTCCGGAGGCCGGGTGGGCGCTCGCTCCGGCCGCCCACGGCGCCGGCCTCGCCACCGAGATCGTCAGCCGCGTGCTTGGCTGGGGCGACGAGACCTTCGGACGTAGCAAAACCGTCTGCATCATCGATCCCGAAAACACCGCTTCCTTGAACGTGGCGACGAAGTGCGGCTACCGGGAGGTGGCGCGGACCATCTATCACGAAACCCCGACCATCCTGCTGGAGCGGTTGGCCTGAGCACTCGCCAAGTGCCTAAAGCGCGCGGCGTCGAAACGGATTCATGCGCTGCGCTTAGCTTTCTTGTTTTACGTCGTTCTCCCAAAGCCGAGGTTCCTTTGGGCGGCATGCATTAGCGGTCGTTCCGCAAGGGCGTCGAAATGATCCGAGAACGCCGTCTGCTCCTGATAACCGCGCCGGGACTGGCATTATCCGTTTGCACCGCGGCTTCGCGAGCCGCTTCATCGAGCATCGAGGCATCCTCGCCGAAGGCGCGGGTGGCACGGGCCGCCGCCTCGAGCAGCGGCCGCCGCATGCGCCGCAGGAAGGCCGCGTCGACGCGTGTGCTCGGGCCGGCCAGGGTCAAGGCGCCGAGCAGAACCCGCCCCGGCCCGAACACCGGCGCCGACAGGCCCGCCGTCTGCGGGTCGCGGTCGCCGATAGCGAGGCAGTTGCAAGTCTTGCGGATGGTTTCGTAGGGTTCGCCCGGCTGTCCGGAAAACGCCGCCAGCACACGCCCGCCGGAGCCCACCAGCAACGGCAGGACGTCACCCTCGCGGATCGTATAGCGGATAGGATGCTTGGACTCGACCCGGTAGAGACAGGTGCGCACGTCTCCCGAGCGGACATAGAACGCAACGCTTTCCCAGCTTAGCTCGCAGAGGTCGCGCATGATCGGCAGCAGGATGTCGACCGCCACGACTGACCGCTGATAGAGCGCGCCGAGCCGGAAGCTGGCCGGTCCGATGCGGTAGCGGCCGTCGTCCAGGCGCTCCAGCAATTGTCCGCGCAAAAGCGAATTGGCCAGGCGCAGAATGGTGCTCTTATAGAGGCCGGTTCGGGCCGCGATCTCGGAAAGGCTGAGCGAGCGGTCCGCCGTGGTGAATGCATCGAGGATGGCAATGGCCCGGTCAAGCGCGGCAACACCGTCGGCTGACGCGCTCCGGATTTCGATGCCAGCTGGTTTGCCTGCCGAATTCATTGGTCCCCAGTCGAACAAAGGTCGAGCGGCGCGATTGTGTCGCGCAGCTCAAGCATTCTGTCCAGCAGAATATCGTTCCTGTTGACGGAACGCGGTAAAGTCTGCTTGAACTCAAGCACGGGTCTGGTTTCAGGCGCGTTTTTGGCGGGCACCGGAGGAGGTGTCGTGATTTGGAGGAATCCCATGCTGAACAGACGCAAATTTTTGATGAGCACCGCTGCCGCGGGGGCCGCCGGGCTGGTGGCGTCGCGTCTTTCTCCCGCCTTTGCCCAAGGCACGCCGCAGATCCAGATTTTCGTGCCGGCGGCGCCCGGTGGCGGCTGGGACCAGACCGCGCGCACGATGGACCAGGTGCTGCGCAGCGAGAAGCTGATCTCCGGCTCGCAGATCACCAATGTCGGTGGCGCCGGCGGCACGGTCGGGCTGCCGCAATTCATCAGTCAATGGAACGGCAAGGGCAATTCGCTGATGGTTGGCGGCATGGTCATGGTCGGCGCCATCATCGCCAACAAGGCTGCCAATAATTTGACGCAGGTCACGCCGATCGCCCGGCTCACCGGCGAGTTCGAAGCGCTGGTGGTGCCGGCGGCCTCGCCGTTCAAGACGGCCGCCGACTTCGTCGCCGCGCTTAAAGAGGATCCGACGAAGGTTCCCGTCGCCGGCGGCTCGGCCGGCGGTTCGGACCATATCCTGTTCGGCCTGATCGCCAAGACGGCGGGCGTGCCGGCGACAAACCTGTCCTACGTGCCGTTCGCGGGCGGCGGCGAGGCGCTGTCAGCGCTGCTCGGCAACCAGGTGGCGGCGGGCATTTCCGGCTTTGGCGAGTTCTCCGAACAGGTCAAGGCCGGGGCGCTCAGGCTGCTCGCCATTTCCGCCGACAAGCGGCAGGAGGGCATCGATGCGCCAACGCTGAAGGAAGCCGGCATCGACGTCGAACTGTTCAACTGGCGCGGCGTCTTCGCACCCCCCGGCGTCTCCGATACCGATAAGGCGGCGATGATCACGCTGGTCGAGACCATGGCCAAGAGCGATGCCTGGGCCACGGAATGCAAGAACCGCAACTGGACGCCCATCCTGCTCACCGGCGACGACTATGCGAAGTTCCTTGCCGAGGATACGGCTCGCATCGAAGCCATCCTCAAGGATCTCGGGCTCGCCTGATTTCCCTGAAGGGGGCGGGTCCATGGTCCGCCCTTTTTCCTCCCGCCGTTCGCATGGACATGCGATCCACCGGGGATGAAGATAGGATAAAAGCCGGCTGTGAGACGCCGGCTGTCTTGGGAGGACATTCATGAGCACCAGCGACCAGCAGGCTGCGTCCTCGCGCCTTGCCGTACCCGAACTGCTGATCGGCATCGGGCTTCTGGCCTGTGCCGGGGCGGTCGCCTGGCAGACCTTGGCGATCCCGGTGTCGCCGCTCTACTCCAAGGTCGGCCCGACCGTCTTTCCCTACCTGACCATGTTCGGCCTGGTGGTTCTTTCGCTCCTGCTCATCGTCGCCGCACTGCGCGGCGGCTGGCAGCCGGAAGAGGAAAAGGAGACGCCGACCGACTGGAAGGCGATGGGCTTCGTCGTCATCGGCCTTATCGCCAACCTGCTCCTGATCCAGCCGCTCGGCTTCACCGCGGCATCCGTCATCATGTTCGTTCTGGTCTGCTACGGCTTCGGCAGCCGGCATACGCTGCGCGATGCGCTCACTGGCCTCGTGCTGGCGCTGGCCGCCTATTTCGGCTTCGCCAGGGCGCTCGGCGTCAATATCGGCGCCGGTTTCATCGAGAACCAGCTGAATACGGCAATCGATGCGTTCACCAGCACGCTGAGGGGCTGACGCTATGGAAACGCTAGGCCATCTGGCACACGGTTTCGCCGTCGCCTTCACTCCGGTCAACCTTCTGTGGTGCCTGCTCGGCACCACGCTTGGCACCGCCATCGGCGTGCTGCCCGGCCTCGGACCGGCGCTGACCATCGCGCTGCTGCTGCCGATCACCTACCAGGTTGCGCCGGAGGCCTCCTTCATCCTGTTTGCCGGCATCTATTACGGGGCCATGTATGGCGGCTCGACGACCTCGATCCTGCTCAACACGCCAGGCGAAAGCGCTACCATCGTCACCGCGCTGGAAGGCAACAAGATGGCCCGGTCCGGGCGCGGCGGCGCCGCACTTGCCACCTCGGCGATCGGCTCCTTCGTCGCCGGCACTCTCGGCACGCTGGGCGTCGCCTTCCTGGCGCCTATCGTGGTCAGGTTCGCGCTGGCCTTCGGCCCGGCCGAATATTTCTCGCTGATGGTGCTGGCCTTCATCACGGTTTCGGCGGTGCTCGGCTCGTCCTCGGTGCGCGGCTTGACCAGCCTGTTCGCCGGCTTTGTTATCGGCATGATCGGGGTCGACCTGCAGACCGGCCAGCCGCGCTTCACCTTCGGCATGACCGAACTGCTCGACGGCGTCGACGTCATCATCGCCGCCGTCGGCCTGTTCGCCGTCGGTGAGACGCTCTACATGGCCTCGCGCCGTTATGCTGGCAAGGACGAGATCGTGCCGCTGAAGGGCTCGCTCTATATGACGGCGGCCGAATGGAGGCGCTCGTGGAAGCCCTGGTTGCGCGGCGCCGCGATCGGCTTCCCGATCGGCGCCATGCCGGCCGGCGGCGCCGAGATCCCGACCTTCCTGTCCTATGCCATCGAAAAGAAGCTTTCGAAGCACAAGCAGGAATTCGGCACGGTTGGCGCCATCGAGGGCGTAGCCGGTCCGGAGGCCGCCAACAATGCCTCGGCCGCCGGCGTGCTGGTGCCGATGCTGACGCTCGGGCTGCCGACCTCGGCGACGGCGGCAATCATGCTTTCGGCCTTCCAGAGCTACGGCATCAATCCAGGCCCGCTGCTTCTGACGACACAAGGCAACCTGGTCTGGGGACTGATCGCCAGCCTGTTCATCGCCAACGTCATTCTCGTCATCCTCAATCTGCCGCTGATCGGGCTTTGGGTGCGGCTGCTGAAGATCCCGGCGCCGCAGCTCTATGCCGGCATCCTGGTTTTCGCCACCGTCGGCACCTACGGCATTTCGCAGTCGCCGATCGACCTCGCCATCCTCTATCTCCTGGGTGCTGCCGGCTTCCTGATGCGGCGCTTCGATTTCCCGACCGCGCCCGTCATCATCGGCATGATCCTGGGACCGCTCGCCGAAACTCAATTCCGCCGCGCCATGACGATCTCGAACGGCGACTGGTCGGTGTTCTACAAGCACCCGCTGTCGCTGACCCTGCTGACGCTGGCCTTCATCGGCCTGGTCGGGCCGCATATCTGGGCCTACATCGAACGCCGCCGATTGCGGGGGCCGGAGCATGTGCCGGGCGATGCCTGATCGATTTGAAGTGACATGACAGACCTGCTTTCCGGCATTCGCGTGCTCGACCTGACCAACGTCCTGGCCGGGCCCTACTGCGCCTACCAGTTGGCGCTGCTCGGCGCCGACGTCATCAAGGTCGAGGCGCCGCAAGGCGGCGACCTGGCGCGACAGCTCGGCGGTTCGCCGGAACTCAACCAGGCCGGCATGGGAGCTTCGTTCCTGGCTCAGAATGCCGGCAAACGCTCCGTCGTGCTCGACCTCAAGAAGGAAGCCGAGCGCGAACGCTTCCTCGACCTGGTCGCCAGCGCCGATGCGCTGGTGGAAAACTTCCGCCCCGGCGTCATGGGCCGGCTTGGCCTCGGCTACGAGGCGCTGAAGGCGGTCCGCCCCAACCTTGTCTACTGCGCGATATCGGGCTTCGGCCAGACCGGGCCGATGCGCGACAATCCGGCCTATGACCAGATCATCCAAGGCCTTTCGGGCATTATGAGCATCACCGGCACGCCGGAGACGGCACCCTTGCGGGTCGGCTATCCCGTCGCCGACACGCTGGGCGGACTGGTCGGGGCCTTCGCCATCGTCTCGGCGCTGGTAAGGCAGAAGACGAGCGGCGAGGGTGCTTTTCTCGACGTGTCGATGCTTGAATGCACATTGTCGGCGCTTGGCTGGCCGGTTTCCAACTATCTGACGGCCGGGGTCGATCCCAAGCCGATGGGCAATGAGAACATGACGGCGGCACCGTCGGGCGCCTTTCGCACCGGCGACGGTCTGCTCAACATCGCCGCCAACAAGCAGGAGCAGTTCGTAACGCTTTGCCGGCTTATCGAACGGCCGGAGCTGGCGTCGGATCCACGCTTTGCCGAGCGCGAGACGCGCAAGCGGAACCGTGCGGCGCTGAAGATCGAGATCGAGGGGGCCCTGGCGAATGGCCCGGCGGCTGCGTGGGAAGAAAAACTGAACCGCGCCGGGGTGCCGGCGGGCAGGGTGCTGACGATCCCGCAAGTGCTGGCCGAACCGCAGGTGCTGGAGCGCCAGATGACCAGGGCTTTCGACGGCGTGGCTGACATGGAGAGACCGCTGACGGTTCTGCGCGGCGGCTTCATGGTCGATGGTACGGCTCCATTGCCGGCTTCCCCGCCACCGGCCCTGGGCGAGCACATGGACGAGGTTTTCGCCGGCCTGTCGCCGCGAGCGAAGACAAAGGCACTCACATGAGCGAGCAAAAGACGATATGAGTGAGCAAAAGACGGGCCGCGAGCGTGCAGAGGAGTGGTGGCAGACCGGCATCATCGAAATGCGGCCCGGCGTCATCCGGCTGCGCGGCTATGAAATCCAGGACCTGATCGGCCGCGTCAGCTTCCCGGCTGTCATCTGGCTGATGCTGCGCGGCGAATTGCCCAGCGAGGAACAGGCCGCGCTGCTCGGCATTGCGCTGGGCGCCGCAGTCGACCACGGGCCGCAGGCGCCGTCGATCGCTATCGCCCGCATGGCGGCGACCTGCGGTGTCGGCATCAACAGCGCCATGGCTTCGGCCATCAACGTGCTTGGCGACGTCCATGGCGGCGCCGGCGAGCAGGCGCTTGCCTTCTATGGCGACATTGCCGCGGCGCTCGATGGCGGCACGACGCTGAAAGAGGCTGTCTCGGGGCGGCTTGATCGGTTCTTTGCCGGGGAAAAGGGCTACGTGCCGGGGCTGGGCCATCGCTTCCATCCGGTCGACCCGCGCGCGCCGCGCCTGATGGAACTGACTCGGGAGTTTGCCGCGCGCGGCGTGATCCATGGCCGCTTCGCCGATATCGCCGAGGCGATCGAGGCGGAGGTCGCGCGGCGCAAGGGCAAAAAGATACCGCTCAACATCGATGGCGCGACCGCCGTCATTTACGGCGAGCTCGGCTTTCCGCCACCGCTGACGCGCGGGCTTTTCGTGCTGTCGCGCTCGGTCGGCATCCTGGCGCATGCCTGGGAACAATCCCAGCAAGCCGAGCGGAACAAAGGTCCGCTGCCACGCGAATGGCTGTGGGCCTATACCGGTACGCCGGTGCGATCGCTCCCCGAAGAGGACGGCGCCGGGGCGTGAGGCCTTTACGTAGGGCCGATTTGTGCCGGCTGGGGAAGCTTCAAGGTCCTTACCAGCGTCGAAAGTTCGGGTTCGTCGATGAGCATGGCCGCATCGGCCGGCGCCAGCCAGGCCCGTTGCCGCCGTTTGGCTTCCTGCCAGTCGGCAAGCTCTTGCGTTACTTCCAACAGATAGACGATCACATCGACGCGCACGAAACGGTTGGCCAGCCGCTTCCAATAGGAATAGGTGCCCGCCGGCTGCTTCAGGGTCTTGCCGAGTACGCCCGCTTCTTCCTGCGCCTCGATGGTGGCCGCCTTGCGTCCGCTCTTGCCTTTCATCGGCCAGCCCTTGGGTACGATGAAGCGCCTGGTGGTGCGCGAGGTGACCAGCATGACCTCGATGTCGCCGCGCTGGTCCAGCCGAAAAGGGATAGCCGCGACCTGGCGGATCGTCTCGCCCTTCTTGGCCTTGCGCACGGCCTTTTTCTTGGTGGCTGCCATTCGAAAATCCAGTCGGTGCAGTGCCCATACCGTGACGCGGTGTCGTTACAAAACCCAAACTGCCGCAAGGGCACCTGAACGCCCCTACCATGTAAGTCGGCTAAATAAAAGAGAAGCCCGCCTCAGCGGCAGGTGCTTACGGCGGTGTTGCCGATTATCTGCGTCTGGCAGTTCGGCCTGACCCGCGGCACGATGGGCGGGGGCTGTTGCACGATCACCCGGTCCTGAGCCCGATTCTGTTGCTGCTGCTGCTGAAACTGCTGCCGCTGGACACGGTTTTGCAAGGCCTGCAGATCGTTCTGCTGGATCAACGCGTTGTTGTCGACGGAGGGAATGAGCACCTGCGCGGAAGCAGGCAGACGGATGCCCGCCAGCGTCGCGGCTGCCAATGCCGCCGTCATGAAAACCGTTGATGGCCGAAGCGCCAACATCTGCTCATTCCCGCACAAACAAAGTTCACTCTACATATAGTGCGTTTGTCCCCTCGTGCCACGCCAGAGTGCCGATTAACAGGAAATCGCGTGATCGCGCCCCCTTCGCGGCGGAGGAGAATCTGCCCCGCCGCCCGCATCGCACTTGACGGAAGCGATCGATTCGCCGCTCTATCGGGCTGACGCCGGCCTCGAATTCCATGGCGTCAACGGCGTCGGCATGTCCGTCGGATGTAACGGCGCCTTCGAGGAAACGGTCAAACAGAACGCCGACAGTGCGTCCTTCAGGGTCAGCTTCCAGCTGGCTCAGGGATGGAGCCGGGCAAAAGGGGTCCTTATGAGGAAGCATGCGTATCTGCTGGCGATGCTGGCGGCTGCCTGCATCGCCGGTCTTCCGGCCACGGCGGCGCAGACAAAAGGCGACAAAGCGGCGGCCGCGCCCGCCGCCAACCAGCCACAGCTGCCCGGCGGCGCATCGGCCTTGTCCGAAACCCACGGCGACTGGGCGGTCAACTGCCAGATATCGGGCGCGGCCAAGGCATGCAGCCTGTCACACCAGCAGTTCAACAAGCAAAGCAACCAGCGTCTGCTGGCGATAGAGTTGTCGAGCAAGACGGGCGAAGACGCGACCGGCACGCTCGCTTTGCCGTTCGGCCTGGCGCTCGCCAAGGGCGTCAGCCTGACGATCGACGACCAGAAGCTGGACGGCAGCCTGCAGTTCAACACTTGCCAGGCTGTCGGCTGCCTGGTGCCGGTGGCGTTCGGTGCCAATGTCGTCCCCGTGCTCAAGGCGGGCACCACCTTGAAGGTCGATGCCTTCGCGGCGGATACGGGGCAAGCGGTTAGCTTCTCCATTCCGCTCAATGGCTTCGGCAGTGCGCTTGCACGGACCGCGGAGCTTCTTGCCGACTAACACGTTCAGCGTTCGATAGAATCGCCAGCCCGCGCTAAACCTTTGTTTTTGCGGAATTCCGACGATCCAGCTCGTCAAACCACGATCGTTTTCAGCCGTTCTGCGATCAGGGTGGCGAGCCGGGCCGCGACTTCGTCCTTGCTCATCTCGGGCCATTCCTCGACGCCGGCCTTCGAGACGATGCGAACACGGTTGCGGTCGCCGCCCATCACGCCGGATGGACCGACGCCGCTGGTCTGCGACACGTCGTTGGCGACAATGAAGTCGGCGCCCTTCTTCCTCAGCTTGGCTTCGGCGTTGCGCAAAAGGTCCTGCGTCTCGGCGGCGAAGCCGACCACCAGCGCCGGCCGCCGCTTGTGATGCCCGACGCCCGCAAGGATGTCGGGGTTCTCGACCATGCGCAGCACCGGCGGGCCTTCGCCCGGTGCCTTCTTGATCTTCTCGCCGGCCGGGCTGTCGGTGCGCCAATCGGCGACGGCGGCGACGAACACCGCCGCATCGGCGGGCAGAAGCTGTTCCACGGCATCGCGCATCTCCTGCGCCCGCTCGATATGGCTGGTTTTCACCCCAGCCGGATCGGCGATGCTGACGGGACCGGAGACCAGCCTCACGTCGGCGCCGAGCCTGGCCAATGCCGCCGCTATGGCATGGCCCTGCTTTCCCGACGATCGGTTGGCGATGTAGCGAACGGGGTCGATCGGCTCGTGCGTCGGGCCAGACGTGACGATGATCTTCTTGCCGGCCAGCGGCTTGGGTCCGGTATCGAGCAGCGCCTCGATGGCGGCGACGATCTCCAGCGGCTCGGCCATGCGGCCTTCGCCAGCCTCGTTGCTCTCGGCCATCTCGCCTTTGGCGGGGCCAACGAAGGTGATGCCATCCTTGTGCAGCGCCGCACGGTTGCGCCGCGTCGCCGGATGCGCCCACATTCTGGGGTTCATGGCCGGCGCCATCAGCACCGGCTTGTCGGTGGCCAGGAGCACGGTGGAGGCAAGATCATTGGCGTGGCCGTTGGCGAGCTTGGCCATCAGGTCGGCGGTGGCGGGCGCCACGACCAGCAGATCGGCCTCGCGCGACAGCCTGATATGGCCGACATCGTGCTCGTCATTGCGATCGAAGAGATCGGTAAAGACATGGTCTGCCGAGATCGCACCGGCCGACAGCGTGGTGACGAATTCCCGCGCAGCCGACGTCATGACCACGCGCACCGCGGCACCCCTTTCACGCAGACGGCGGATCAGGTCGAGTGCCTTGTAGGCGGCGATGCCGCCGCCGATGATGAGCAGGATGCGCTTGCCGGAGAGGGTCATGGAGGACCAGAGATCATCAGCGAGTTTCTTCTGATCAAAATCTACTTTTTGCAGCTGCCGGCCGAATTCGAGGATCTCCTCCGCCGTAACGAAATCCTTGGCACCTTTGAAGGTGGGCGCCACTTCCTTGAGCAGCAGACTTCTTGCCTCCTGCTCCATCGACACACCATGACGGGCAGCCCGCTCGCGCAGTCTTTGTTTCAAATCCTCGTCGAGATTGCGAATGGTCAGGGTACCCATGGCTAACTTTGCCTCCCTGCCATTGGTTGAACCTTGGCCTCGTCCTTGAATGTCAGGCGTCCACCATCGAAGCCTTTCGTGGTCGGAAGCCCCACTGATGCCGCGAGCACATCCCGCGCCTCCTGCTCCATGGAAACGCCGCGCGCAGCACCGCGTTCACGCAATCGGTGCATGACATGATCTTCCAGATTCCGGACAGTAATCCTGGCCATAGTCGCACTCCCTGCGCACAATATAGCTATCCCGTCTTTCGACTGCAATGACCGCATTGCTGTCATTGCAGTCACTCAGAGCAGCTTCCAGGCTATATAGACCAGCGCCAGGGCTATCACCCACAGCGCCACGCGGCCGGAGCGGTTGTAGCGCGCTTCGGCCTTTCCGATGGCGCGGGCCGTCGCCTCGTCGAAGCGCAGGCCATGCTCGGCCATCAGGTCGATCTCGCGCGACAGCCGCTCGGTGCGCGCTGCCAACTCGGGGGCTTGGCGGATCAGCGTCAGCATCGCCTTGCCGCCGTCGCGGGCGTCGGCCAGCAGGCCGCTTGGCCCGAGATTTCCTGATATCCAGCCGCTGACCACGGGTTCGGCGGTCTTCCACATGTTGAAGGCCGGATCGAGCGTGCGCGCCACGCCCTCGACCACCACCATGGTTTTCTGCAGGAGGATCAGTTCGGGCCGCGTCGCCATGTCGAAGAGTTCGGTCACCTCGAACAGCAGCGTCAGAAGCTTGGCCATGGAAATGGTCTCGGCCGGCTGGCCATGGATCGGCTCGCCGATGGCGCGGATCGCCTGGGCGAAGGCCGCGACATTGTGCTGGCGCGGCACGTAGCCGGCCTCGAAATGAACCTCGGCGACGCGCAGATAGTCGCGCGTGATGAAGCCGTAGAGGATTTCGGCGAGGAACCGGCGCTCCTTCTTGCCGAGCCTGCCGGCAATGCCGAGATCGACCGCGACGATCGTGCCATCAGCCTCGACGAACAGGTTGCCCGGATGCATGTCGGCGTGAAAGAAGCCGTCGCGCAGCGTATGGCGCAAGAACGACTGGATGAGGTTGGCCGCGATTGCCCTCCAGATCGTGTCCAGCGGCGGCGAGTCCGGCGATGTCGTTCATCTTGATGCCGTCGACCCATTCCATGGTCAGCACGTCGCGGCCGGTACGCTCCCAGTCGACGGAAGGGACGCGAAAGCCCGGATCCTCCCTGGTGCTTTGACCAAGTTCGGAAAGCGCGGCCGCCTCGAGGCGCAGGTCCATCTCGATCTTGGTGGTCTGCGCCAGCGTCTCGGTCACCTCCACGGGCCGCAGCCGGCGTGAGGAGGGGATGTATTTCTCCTGCAGGCGGGCGGCGAGGAAATAGCTTTCGAGATCCTGGAAGAAGCGGCGGCGCACGCCCGGCCGGATCACCTTGACCGCTACCTTGCTGGCGACGCCGCCATCGACGGTTTCAGCGGCATGGACCTGGGCGATGGAGGCCGCGGCGACCGGGTCGCCGAACCGCGTGTAGAGGTCGCCGAGCTTGCGCCCGAGCGAGCCCTCGATGGCCGCCACCGCCTCGGCCGTCGGGAAGGTGTGCATCTTGTCCTGCAGCATGGCGAGATCGAGCGCCATGTCGTTGCCGACGACATCGGGTCGTGTCGCAAGAAACTGGCCAAGCTTGACATAGGACGGCCCGAGCCGGACCACCGCCTTGGCCAGCCGATCGCTGCGCTCATAGGCGAGCGCGCGGCGGCGGGTAAACAGCCGCGCCAGCCGCCAGCCCAATTTCGGCAGGCCGGACAGTTCCTCGCCGGGCAAAGCGGCGACGACGCCCTCGCGCACAAGCACCCAGCCGGCCCGCATGAGCCGAAATCCAGCGCTGACGGTGCTCATGCCCGGGCCTGCCTCAAAGTTTCCAGCCCGAATGAAGCGCGGCGATGCCGCCGGAATAGTTGCGGAACGAGACCCGATCGAAGCCCGCGCGGGTTATCATGGAAGCAAAATTCGCCTGGTTGGGGAATTTCGCGATCGACTCGACGAGATAGGAATAAGGCTCGCCATCGCCGGTGACGGCCTTGCCGATCTTCGGAATGGCCTTGAACGACCAGGCCTCGTAGACCCTGTCGAGCAACGGCATCTCGACCTCGGAAAATTCCAGGCACAGGAACCGCCCGCCCGGCTTCAGCACGCGCAACGCTTCGGTGAGAGCGACGTCGATCCTGGGGACGTTGCGGATGCCGAAAGCGATGGTGTAGGCGTCGAAGGTGGCGTCCGCGAACGGCAGCTCCTCGGCATTGGCTTCGACGAAGTCGGTGTTGCCGGACATGCCTTTCTTTTGCGCCCTGTCGCGACCGACGGCGAGCATCGAGCCGTTGATGTCGAGCACGGTGGCATGAGCATGCCCATGGCTGGCATCGACGACGCGAAAGGCGATGTCGCCGGTGCCGCCGGCGACATCGAGCACGCGCCAGCCCGGCCGCTTCGGCGGATTGAGCCAGGTTACCATGGCATCCTTCCACAGCCGGTGCAGGCCGCCCGACATCAGGTCGTTCATCCGGTCGTAGCGGTTGGCGACCTTGTGGAAAACATCGTTGACCAGGGGCTGCTTGTCGCCTGCCCCTACACGCTTGAAACCATAGGAGGTTTCCATGCCGCCGGCGGCCGTGGTTCTCTCAACTGACATTTTTTTGATCCGTCATAAAACCGGCGGGACCATAGCCGATCGATGGTGCGGGCGCTATTGTTTAAGGCGCGGTGTTCGGCCGCGCTTCCAGGTGGCGGGTTTCGAGACCTGGACTGACCGACGGGATGTTTGAATGCCTTTGAAAGCGGAACTGCACTGCCACATCGAAGGGGCAGCGGCACCGGAACTCGTCATCCGACAGGCGCAGAAATACGGCAAGGACATCTCGCCCTATATCCAGAACGGCTCTTTCGTCTGGCACGATTTCACCTCTTTTCTCGCCGCCTATGATTTCGCCTCCGACCTGTTCCGGACCGAGGAAGACTATGCGCGGCTGGCTGACCATTATCTGACCAGCCTGGCTCGTGACGGCGCCATCTACTCAGAGGTCTTCACCTCGCCGGATCATGCCATGAAGGCGGGCCTGTCGCCCAAGGCCTATACTGACGCGCTCGGCGAAGGCATGGCCCGCGCCAAGGCCAAGACCGGCATCGAGGGCCGCATGATCGTCACCGGCGTGCGCCATGCCGGCGTCGAGTCCATCGAGCAGGCAGCGCGCTTTGCCGCGCGCTGCGGACATCCGCTGGTAACCGGCTTCGGTGTCGCCGGCGACGAGAGGGTCGGCGAGATGGAGGACTACGTCAGGGCATTCGAAATCGCCCGCGAGGCCGGGCTCGGCATTACCGTCCATGCAGGCGAACTGACGGGGTGGGAGACGGTCCAGGCGGCGCTCGATCACATCCGCCCGTCGCGCATCGGCCATGGCGTGCGCGCCATCGAAAACCCCGATCTTGTCCGGCGCATCGCCGATGAGGGCGTGGTGCTGGAATGCTGTCCCGGCTCCAATATTGCGTTGAAAGTGTTCGACAGTTTCGCCGCCCACCCGTTCCCCGCCCTGCTCGCGGCCGGCTGCAAGGTGACGCTCAACTCGGATGATCCGCCCTATTTCTGGACCTCGCTGAAACGCGAATACGACATTGCGGCCGAGTATTTCTCGATGAACGAGAAGGCGCTGGCGGCCGTTACCCGAACGGCCATCGAGGCCGCTTTCGTCGACAGGAAGACCAAGGCAACGCTGCTCAGCCGGCTGGATGCGAAGGCCAGGTGAATGAAGGCTGGGTGGACAGGGAGTGGCCAGCAGTGAGCAGTTTGGCGGAGCGCGCATCGGGACTCGCAAATCGGCTCACTATTCACTACTCACTATTGGCTACTCACCACGAACCACGTCGGAGCACATCATGAAGGGCGTCACCGTCGTCGACCACCCGCTTGTCCAGCACAAGCTGAGCATCATGCGCAAGAAGGAGACCTCGACGGCCGGTTTCCGGCGGCTGCTGCGCGAGATCTCGCTGCTGCTCGGCTATGAGGTGACGCGCAATCTCGAACTCACGACGACGACCATCGAAACGCCGATCGAAACGATGGAGGCGCCGACGCTGGAAGGCAAGAAGCTGGTCTTCGCCTCGGTGCTGCGCGCCGGCAATGGCTTGCTCGAAGGCCTGCTCGACCTGGTTCCGGCGGCCCGCGTCGCCCATATCGGCCTCTATCGCGACCATGAGACGCTGGAGGCGGTCGAATATTTCTTCAAGGCGCCGAGCGACCTTGCCGACCGGCTGGTCATCGTCGTCGATCCGATGCTGGCCACCGCCAATTCCGCCATCGCGGCGATCGACAAGCTGAAGGGGCGCGGCGCCACCAACATCCGCTTTCTGTGCCTGCTGGCGGCGCCCGAAGGCATCGAGCGCTTCACCAAGGCACATCCCGACGTTCCCGTCTTCACGGCTTCCATCGATCGCCAGCTCAACGAGAAGGGCTACATCATGCCCGGCCTCGGCGACGCCGGCGACCGCATGTACGGGACAAAGTGATTTACTGAAAGTTTACGCAACGGCGCGGTTTCGAGCGGCGTTAAAACGGCAAACACCATCCCGGCGTTAAGGATCGGCCTTCACGACAGCGCCGTGCGTCCTGTCGGACGCTGCGGCACTTTGATTTGCGCGTGATCCTTTCCGAAATCGATCCCGATTTTCGGGGTCATGCGCCGGGGCCGATCCATGCTGCGCAAGCTACTTATCCTCAGCGTCTTTGCCGGTACATCGGCATCCATCCCGATTGTCTATCAGTCGAATCCGCAGATGTTCGAAAGCCTGCTGAAAACGGCGGTGACGGCCAAGCCAGCGGCCGACGCCCGTCCGGAGGTCGCCTTGGCAGCGGCTCCCGACAAGCCGGTGGCGCCGTTGCCGATGGGCCGCAAGGTTGTCGTCACGGCCGACGCGCGAGGGCATTTCTCGTCGGCCTTCAAACTGAACGGACGCCAGATCGACGGCATGATCGATACCGGAGCGACACTGGTCGCCGTCAACACCTCGACGGCGCGCAGGATCGGATTGTCGCTGAACCCATCGGATTTCAGTCATGAGGTCAATACGGCCAACGGCACGATCAAGGCGGCGGTGGTGATGATCGACCGCTTGCAGATCGGCAGCATCACCGTCAACGACGTGCAGGCTATCGTGCTCGACGACAAGGCGCTGCACACCAATTTGATCGGCATGAGCTTTCTCAATCGGCTGGGCAAATATCAGGCCGAAAACGGCACGCTGCTTCTTGTCCAGTGAGCGGGCACGGCCGTTCGGGGCTGGGTCATATCAGCCACGCGGCAGGATGCGCCGGATGACCGACTTGTCGGCAGGCGGCTTGGAAGCGCCGATCGCATAGGCCGAAAGCACCGTTGCCGCCGCGGCTTCGGCGTCGGACACCGAGCGGGCATGGACCAGCGCCAGCGGCTCGCCAGCTCGAATCTCGGCGCCGACCGGCAACAGCCTGGTGATGCCGACCGCCGGGTCGACCTTGTCGTCGGGCCGGGTGCGGCCGCCGCCCAGCCCGACCACGGCAAGGCCGATATCACGCGTGGCAATGCCGGTGACGAAGCCGTCCGCGATCGCTCTCACCGCGTGTTCCGTTGGCGCAACGGGCAAATATCGTTCCGGCTTGTCGATGAAATCGGCGGGGCCGCCGAGCACCGTCACCATGCGCGCGAAGGTGGCGGCGGCGCGGCCGCTGGCAAGCGTTTCGGTGGCCCGCCGCATGCCGTCCTGGTTGGACGGCACCAGACCCGCCGCCTGCAGCATTTCGGCGGCGAGCGCCAGCGTCACATCCTCCAGGCGCCGGTCGCGAAGGCGGCCGGTCAGGAAATCGACGGCGTTGCGCACCTCGACCGCATTGCCGGCGGCCGACGCCAGCGGTTCGTTCATGCCGGTGATCAACGCCGAAACTTTTAATCCGGCGCCGCTTGCGACTTCGACCAGGCTGTTGGCGAGCGCCGTCGCGTCGCGCGACTTCTCCATGAAGGCGCCATTGCCGACCTTGACGTCGAGCACCAGCGACCCCAGGCCCGCCGCCAGTTTCTTCGACAGGATCGAGGCGGTGATCAGCGGCACCGACTCCACGGTTCCGGTCACGTCACGGATGGCATAGAGCCGGCGGTCGGCCGGCGCGAGGTCCGCGGTCTGGCCGATGATGGCGCAACCCGCTTCCAGCACGGCCCTGCGAAACAGCGCGATGTCGGGCTGGCTGGCGTAGCCGGGGATGGAATCCATTTTATCCAGCGTGCCGCCGGTGTGGCCGAGGCCGCGGCCGGATATCATCGGCACATAAGCGCCGCAGGCAGCGACGATCGGCGCCAGCATCAGCGAGACGTTGTCGCCGACGCCGCCTGTCGAATGTTTGTCCGTGACCGGGCCGGGCAGGTCCGACCAGTCGAGCACGTCTCCGGAATCGCGCATGGCCAATGTCAACGCCACGGCCTCGTCGCGGCCCATGCCGTTGAAGAACACCGCCATGGCGAAAGCCGCGACCTGGCCATCGGTGACGGCGCCATCGGTTACGCCGGCGATGAAGTCGGCGATTTCGCGCGCCGGCAGCCTGTGGCCGTCACGCTTGTGGCGGATGATTTCCTGCGGAAGCATCAGTTCTCCAACAGTCCGTCGCGGAACACACGCTTCAGGATCGTCGCCAGCCGCGCGCCGCCGACCGGGGCCATATCCTTGGTCTCCTGGTGCGAAAGCTCGGCTCCGGTCATGCCGGCGGCAAGATTGGTGATGATCGAGCAGGCGGCGACACGCAGGCCAAGGAAGCGGGCAAGGATGACTTCCGGCACGGTCGACATGCCGACCGCGTTGGCGCCCATGATGCGCGCCATGCGGATCTCGGCCGGCGTTTCGAAGCACGGGCCGGAGAACCACATGTAGACGCCCTTGTGCAGCGCCGTGCCGGTCGCCTTTGCCGCCTGTTCGATCGCCTTGCGGATGCCGGCATCGTAGGCTTCGGTCAGGCCGACGAAACGGCGGTCGCTCGGCTCGCCGATCAGCGGGTTGGTGCCGGAGAAATTGATGTGGTCCGATATCAGCATCACCGAACCCGGCCCCATCTCCGGATCGACCGAGCCGGCGGCATTGGTGAGGATCAGCTTGGTGATGCCGGTGCCGGCGAGCACCTCCAGCACCGGCCGCATCGCCGCGGCGTTGCCGTGCTCGTAATAGTGGGCGCGGCCCGACAACATCAGCACCGGCGTGCCGGCAAACAGCCCGACCACCACCTCTCCGGCATGGCCGGAAACGCCGCTTCTGGGAAAGCCGGGCAGATCGGCATAGGAGACACGGATCGGGTTCTCGACCTGGCTGACCAGCCCTCCCAGGCCAGAACCCAGCACCAGCGCCGTGGTCGGCGCCAGGCCGTCCAGCCGTTCGATCAGATGGTCGAGCGCTTCCTTCATTTCAGCATGTCGCCGCGAAAGCCGTAAGGCAGCATGTCGCCCATGGTCACGGTCTCGGCGACGCCGGTATTGTCGCAGAGATAGAGTTTGGTGTCGGGACGGCAGAATTCGGCCAGCCGCTGCCGGCAGCCGCCGCAAGGCGAGCATTTGGCCATGCGCTCGGCAAGGACGGCGATTTCCACGATCTTGCCGCCGCCGCCCATGATGTAATGGCCGAGCGCCGTTGTCTCGGCGCACCAGCCTTCGGGATAGGAAGCAACCTCGATGTTGGCGCCTGTGAAGACGCGCCCGTCCTCGGTGCGAAGTGCGGCACCGACCGGAAATTTCGAATAGGGGGCATAAGCCTTGGCCATGGCAGCCTTCGCCGCTTCGAATAATTCATGCGACATTTCGGTGTTCTCTCCGATGATCTTGTCCATAAGCCGGCGCGCCTTTTGCGTCGCGCCCTCGATCCTCAGCGTTCCTTGACATAAGGCACGCCGCCGGCGCGCGGCGGGATCGCCTTGCCGATGAACCCGGCGAGAAGGATGACGGTGAGAATATAGGGCAGGGCCTGCATGAACTGCACCGGCACCTTGCCGATGAGCGGCAGCGGCGAGCCTTGCAGGCGGATCGACAGGGCGTCGAGGAAGCCGAAAAGCAGGCAGGCGAACATGGCGTTGACCGGCTTCCACTTGGCAAAGATCAATGCGGCCAGCGCGATGTAGCCCTTGCCGGCGGTCATGTCCTTCACGAAGCCGCCATTCTGCACCATCGACAGATAGGCGCCGGCGACGCCGGTCAGGATGCCGGTGCAGATCAGCGCCCTGTAGCGCAGCCAGGCGACCGAGATGCCGGCGGTGTCCACGGCGGCTGGGTTTTCGCCGACCGCGCGCAGCCGCAGCCCAAAGCGCGTGCGAAACAGCACCCACCAGGTGAACGGCACCATCGCGAAGGCGAGATAGACCAGTATCGAGTGGCCCGACAGCAGTTCCGAATAGATCGGCCCGAGAAACGGCACGTCGCGGATCGTCTCGGCGCCGGGCCATGTGATCGCCTCGAACCGCTCGGCTGGTTCCAGCGCCGGCGTGCGCCCGCCTTGCTGGAACCAGGCCTGGCCGAGGATGATGGTTGAACCGGCGGCGATGAAGTTGATCGCCACGCCGGAAACGATCTGGTTGCCGCGATGGGTAATCGAGGCAAAGCCGTGGATCATGGCGAACGCGACCGAGATCAGGATCGCCATGCCCAGTCCGAGAAAGGCGGAATGGAAGACCGACGCGGCCGCCGCACCGGCGAAGGCGCCGACCAGCATCTTGCCTTCGAGGCCGATGTCGAAGATGCCGGCGCGTTCCGAATAGAGGCCGGCCAGGCAGGCGAGCAGCAGCGGCACCGAGAGGCGGATGGTGGAGTCCAGCGTCTGGACGATGGCGTTGAAGGTGTCCATCTCAGGCGCCTTTTCCCTTGACCGCTTCCATGCCGACCGACCTCGGGCTGAGCGAGGCGAACAGCGCCTGGATGTAAGGCCTGAACATGTGTTCGAGAGCACCGGCGAACAGGATGACCAACCCTTGGATGATCACGATCATGTCACGGCTGATGGCAGGCATCTCGAAGGCGAGTTCGGCGCCGCCCTGGTAGAGCATGCCGAACAGGATGGCCGCCAGCACGATGCCGACAGGGTGCAGGCGACCCATCAGCGCCACGGCGATGCCGACGAAACCGGCGCCGCTGACGAAGTCGATCGCGACATTGTGCTGGTCGCCCATCACCGGGTTGAGCGCCATCATGCCGGCGAGCGCACCCGAGATCATCATGGCGGTGATGATGATGCGGGTTTCGGAAATGCCGGCATAGCGCGCCGCCTTTGGGCTGTGGCCGTAGGTGCGCATCTCATAGCCGAGCTTGGTGCGCCAGATCAGCAGCCAGACCAGGAAGGCCATGAGCAGCGCGAGCATGAAGGAGATGTTGAGCGGTGCCGAGCGGATCTTGGCGCCGAACAGCTCGATGACCCAGTTGAGTTTCGGCAATTCCGCGCCCGCCAGGAAGTTGCGCGTCTGCGGCGCCTGCGAGGCTGCCGGTTTCAACGGGCCGACCAGCAGGTAGACCATGATCGAAGCAGCGATGAAGTTGAACATGATGGTGGTGATGACGATGTGCGAGCCGCGCCTGGCCTGCAGATAGGCGGGGATCAGCGCCCACAAGGCGCCCACGGCCGCCGAAGCCACGATGGCCAGCGGAAATGTCAGCCACCATGGCAGCACGCTGTCGAAGGAGAGACAGACGATGGCGATGCCAAGGCCGGCGATGTAGGCCTGCCCCTCGGTGCCGATGTTGAACAGGCCGCAATGCGCTGCTACCGCCACCGAAAGTCCGGTGAAGATGAAGGTGGTGGCATAGAAGAGGGTAAAGGCGATACCTGTTCCCTTGCCGAAGGCGCCCTCGACCAGGATGACGGCGGCACGGAACGGGTTCTCGCCGACCAGAAGCACGACGAAGCCCGCGACGATGAAGGCCACAGACAGATTGATCAGCGGGATCAGCCCATAGTCGGCCCAGGCCGGCAATTTGGCATAGGGCGTGCTCATTGCGCCGCCTCCTGGCGCTCAACACCCGCCATCAGCAGGCCGAGCTCGCCCTCGCTCGCCTCCGGCCCGCGTTCGCCGACGATGCGGCCGGCAAACATGACCAGGATGCGGTCGGAGAGCGAGCGGATCTCATCGAGCTCGACCGACACGACCAGCACGGCCTTGCCCTGGTCGCGCATGGCGATCAGGCGCTTGTGGATGAACTCGATGGCGCCGACGTCGACGCCGCGCGTCGGCTGGCCGACGATGAGAACGCCGGGGTCCTGTTCGATTTCGCGCGCGAGCACGATCTTCTGCTGGTTGCCGCCGGAGAAGTTGGCGGTCTTCAGCCGTGGATTGCCGGGGCGGATGTCGTATTTCTCGATCTTGTCCTTGGCATCGGCAACGATGGCATCGATGTTGAGGAAGGGTCCTCTGAGGTAGCGGGGATCGTCATGGTAGCCGAGGATGGAATTCTCGTTCTCCTCGAAGGCCAGCACCAGCCCGACATGATGGCGATCCTCAGGCACATGGGCGAGGCCGCGGTCGCGCAGTTCGCCGGGATCGGCCTTGCCGGTGAGATCGATCGGCTTGCCCTCGAGCATCACCGAACCGGAAACGGCGTGCCTGATGCCGGAGATCGCCTCGAGCAGTTCGGATTGGCCGTTGCCGGCCACACCGGCGATGCCGACGATCTCGCCGGCGCGCAGGTCGAAGGAGATGTCGTCGACCATGGTGACGCCGCGGGAATCCTTGACCGTCAGGTTCTTGACCGCGAGTTTTACCGCGCCGGCTTCCGCTTCGCCCTTCTCCACCCGCAAGAGCACGCGGCGCCCGACCATCAGTTCGGCCAGTTCCGCGACGGTGGTCTTCTTCGTTTCCCTGGTCGCCACCATCGTGCCCTGGCGCATCACCGAAACCGTGTCGGTGATGGCCATGATCTCGCGCAATTTGTGGGTGATCAGCACCACCGTCTTTCCCTGCTCCTTCAATTGCTTGAGGATGCGGAAGAGGTGGTCGGCCTCGGCCGGCGTCAGCACGCCCGTCGGCTCGTCGAGGATCAGGATCTCGGCGCCGCGATAGAGCGCCTTGAGGATCTCGACGCGCTGCTGCAGGCCGACCGGCAATTCCTCGACGATGGCGTCGGGATCGACCTCGAGGCCGTATTCACGCTCCAGCCGCTCCAGTTCGGAACGCGCCTTGGCGATGCTTTTCTTCAGCAAGGCGTCGCTTTCGGCGCCCAGGATGACGTTCTCCAGGACCGAGAAATTGTCGACCAGCATGAAATGCTGGTGCACCATGCCGATGCCGAGCGCGATCGCATCGTTGGGCGTGCTTATCGATGCCGGCTTGCCGCCGACGCGGATCTCGCCGCTGTCGGCCTGGTAGAAGCCATACAGAATCGACATCAGCGTCGACTTGCCGGCGCCGTTCTCGCCGACGATGCCGTGGATGGTGCCGCGCGCGATTTCCAGGTTGATGTCGCGGTTGGCGCGCACGGCGCCAAAGCTCTTGTTGATGCCAATCAGTTCGATTGCGGCCAGTTCAATCGCGGCATGCGCCATGCAGCCTGTCCCACTCTTATTTTTTTATCGCTTGGTCAAAATGCCTAGCATGACGCTCCGCCCGTGCCAATTGGCCGGAGCAGCGTCCACTCTCGACAAATCCCGGCGCGCTTGTCAATTTCGAACGTGGCCGAAGCTCTCATATTCGCTAATATGGCAAGCCGATTTGACACTGCGCGCGACACCTGAGGACTTTGCATGACCATGCCCGCCGACCGGCTGACGACGCTGGAGATCCGCTCCGCCGAGCAGGAGAAGACCATCGAGGAGCTGTCCGGCCAGATCGCCGAGCAGTGGAAGGTGATCGAGCGCATGCAGCGCAAGCTCGACGCGCTGACCGACCGCTTCCTGGCGCTGGAGGAACAGGCGGCACCCGACGTGCCGGTGACTAAGCCGCCGCACTGGTAGGGGAGGGAAGCCGAGCGATGGCCAGCGATCGCATCGCAAGAGCCGGCGACTACGTGCTTGGCCTGATGAACGATGCGCAACGCCAAAGGGCCGAGCGCGATCTGGAGGTCGACCCCGCCTTTCGCGATGCGGTGGTCCAGCTTGCCGAGCGCATGCATATTTTCGACCGCACCGAAGCCGCCGGTGGCGCGGAGCGCTGGCGGCAGATCACGCAGCGCATCGGCGACTTGCCGCAGATGCGCGCTGTCGGTCTTGAGGACGCTAAACCGGTGATCCGGGGCCCCGCCAGGCCGCATGATGTCGGCTTCTATTCTCTCGGCGACCGGCGCGGACTTGCGGTCGCCATTGGACTGGTCGTGGCTTTCGCACTGGGTTATCTGGCGGGAAAGCTATAGCCCACATTGGCGCGACATCAGCGCCATCGGTTCCCCGTTCTGTCTGAACGGCTCGACGACCATCCAACCAAGCCTCATGTATTAATCGCGCGCCTCCCACGTGTAGAGATAAAGCGCCTCCACGCCGAGCGATGTGGCATGAGCTTCGATTGCCCTGACCAGCGCAGTGCCGATCCCTCGGTGCTGGTGCTCGGGAGCGATGGCCAGGCCGGCCAGCCATGGTGTCAGATCATGCGCCGGTTCGAGTTCGTCGCGGACCAGCAGGCAGGTCCCGACCGGCACGTCGCCGATCCGGGCCACGAACGCCGTTTCGAAGCCGTCGCCGTGCAGCAGTTTACGAAGTCCGGCCACGTCGTCGTCCAGCGTTCGTCCGGTGCCCGTGAAAAAGGCGGCAACGCGCAATCGCGCCACCGCTGCAATGTCACGTTCGTTCATGGGCTCGACTGTCAACTGCACCATTGGCGTGGGGTCGTGTTTCTTGCGAGACGTCTGCGTCTACCCGGCAGCGACTTCCAAAACAAAACCGCCGGGACAAGGCCCGGCGGTTCGAAACTTAGTGCTTACCGATCAATACGGGCAGGCGTTGTCGGCGGTGTAGTCGTGCACCTCGACCTTGCCGGCGATGATGTCGGCCTTGGCCTTCTCGACCGCCGCCTTCATCTCGTCGGTCACCAGCGCCTTGTTGTTGTCGTCCATGGCGTAGTCGACGCCGCCTTCCTTGAGGCCGAGATTTTCGACGCCACCCTTGAAGGTGCCGTTCTTGCCGTCCATGAAGGCGGTGTAGACGGCAACGTCCACGCGCTTCAGCATCGAGGTCAGAACCTTGCCGGGCTGGAGGCCGTTCTGGTTGGAATCGACACCGATGCCGAGCTTGCCGGCATCAGCCGCCGCCTGAAGCACACCGACGCCGGTGCCGCCGGCGGCCGCATAGACCACGTCGGAACCCTGGTCGATCTGCGTCTTGGCGATCTCGCCGCCCTTGGCCGGGTCGTTCCAGGCGGCCGGCGTGTCGCCGGTCATGTTCTGAATGACGTCGGTCGCGCCTGCCGATTTGGCGCCGCCGACATAGCCGCATTCGAACTTGCGGATCAGCGGAATGTCCATGCCGCCGACGAAGCTCACCTTCTTCGTCTTGGAGGCCATCGCCGCCATGATGCCGACGAGATAGGAGCCTTCATTCTCCTTGAATACCAGCGAGCGGACATTGGGCAGGTCGACGGCATCGTCGATGATGGCGAAGTTGAGGTCAGGATATTCGGCCGCGACCTTCTTAAGCGCATCCTCCCAGGCGAAGCCGGCCATGACGATCGGGTTGTGACCGTCCTCGGCGAAGCGGCGCAACGCCTGCTCGCGTTGCGAAGCGTTGGAGACCTCGAACTCGACATAGGGGACGCCGGTCTCAGTCTTGAACTTTTCGGCGCCATGGTAGGCCGCCTCGTTGAAGGATTTGTCGAACTTGCCGCCGAGATCATAGAGGATGGCCGGCTGCACATCCGCGGCGAAAGCCGGAAGAACCATTGCAGTTGCGGCCAGAAGGCCGAGAACGATACGTTTCATGTGATCCACACCCTGTCGGTTATTTTTTTCCGTTACGCCCGCCCGCCTGCCCGGTTCTCCGGCATGCGCGCGACGTTAGCCAGGAGTGTATATTCCCCTCCCGCTCAGCGGCAATCTGGCACGGCCCGAAACAAAATTCACGTGGAATTTTGACCTTTTGGAAAAGCATGGCGGGGTGCGATGCCCGTGCCCTTCAGGCGAACTGCCCGGTGCGCCGCTGCCGCCTGTAGCCGATGGCATAGAGCAGCAAGGCCAGCACCGCGAACACGGCAAAGCCCGGCTGGTTGAGCACCCAGGCGATGGCGCCGTCCCATAGCAGCGGGCCGGCCTTGGCGCGAACGAAGCTTTCAAAGGCGGCGCGCGTGTCGGGCGACACGGCCAGCCAGCTTGCATTGAGCGGGGTCAGCACCAGTGCCGAGGCGGCCACAGTGCGTGTCGTGTCAAGCACCGCCATGATGACCGAAATCGACAGCGCGACCATGGCCGCGAGACGAAAGACAAAGCGAAACATCAAAGACCTTTCCCCTGGCCGATCCTCAACATCCTCCCGAGGATCTCCGGCGGTGTTCCGAACGAGAAATAGAGCGCGCAGGCCCTATTCGCAATCACGGCACGCGAATTGAATCGCGGCCGACGCAGTCTACCCGGCCGGCCTGCGCTTGCGCCGGTTGGCGAGCCAGACGGCGAGAATGCCGCCGGCAATGGCGCCGACCACCAGCCCGGCCAGGCCAATGAAGGCGGCGAAGTAGCCGCACGCACCCTCGAAGCAACTCACGTCGGTGATATCGGCGATGAGCGAACCGGCCAGGAAGCCACCCACCGCGCCGACGACCGCGCCGAGGATGATGCCGAGCAGCGCGGCGACAATGGAAACGAAGACCGACGGCGCTTCGGCTCGCGGCTTGGCATAAACGGTCTCGGCGCCGGAGCCGCGGCGCAACAGGTAGATGCAAAGCAGGCCGATGGCGATCTCGGCGGCGGTGATGGCCAGGCTTCTGGCGGAGAAGACGAAGCCCGGCACGGCAAGTGCGTAAGCGTGACTTGCCAGCAGCCATATGATCGTGGCGGCCTGCCAGATGGTGAAGTGGCTGGGGAAGCGCGCCGAACGGCCGAAGGCGAGGCCGAGCAGGTAAAGTCCCCATAGGATGGTGATGACGTCGGCGACGAGCCCGCTGAAGAGGAAATAGAAAACGGCGTCCGGCAGGCCTGAACTCCCCACCAGCCACAAGGCCGACGCCAGCCAATAGACCGACAGGGCCATGACGATAACGAGCCAGCCCACCGGGACGTAGGAAAGTCCGCTGTCCGGACGTCCGGCCGGGACCTTTCCCCCGGCTGGTGGCTGTCCGTTGTCCGGCGTACCGCCCGGAATTCCGCTGCTCGACACCATGTCGCGACGATGCCCCCCGCAAAGCCTTTCGGACACTCGACAGGCCGCTCGGGACGAAGTCAAGCGCGGCTGGCCTCGCAGCCTTGCCCGTGCACATCATCAAGCAGCGATTGAAGTGGCGGGACTCCAAACGGATGTGCCGGCGGCCCCCATGAACGCCGAGTGGCCGGCAAAGCGAATTGACCGCCGTTATGGCTTGGCATTCGGCGCCGGATCGACTAGATGAGCCCCGCGCCTGTTGCTTTGACGGCTCAGGTGCGGGCAGGGCGTCCGCTGGTTGGCGGCGCCCGGTGCGGGAAGTTCCGCACGCATCCCCAAGGGAGAGCATCTCCCCAACCCGCGCGGCGAAACCGGCCGGCGCGAAAGGCAAGGACGGAGAGGTGGCCGAGTGGTTGAAGGCGCACGCCTGGAAAGTGTGTTTACGGGAAACCGTAACGCGGGTTCGAATCCCGCTCTCTCCGCCATCCTGCTTCGCTCTTCGAGCTTCGCAGGATTGGCTCAATCGACAGCGCGAAGCAGGATGCCCTCCGAAGCTTCAGCGTAGGAGGGCAGGGTCATCAACCTTGCCGACCGGCTTGCACGATTAAAAAAGCAGCTGTTAGTTTTCGAGCGCTTTGGGAAGCGCGTGGAGTGATCCTTGGGCATTCTATGAAAACGCCGCACACGACCCGGTTTTGGAATTCCTGGTGATCTGGTAGTGGTAATCCCGATCACAGGAGATGGCATGCCGGACGATGTAATGGTGCGCGACAGCAATGGCGCTCAGTTGAATGACGGCGATTCCGTCACCCTGGTCAAGGACCTCAAGGTCAAGGGCACTTCGGAGACGATCAAGCGCGGCACGTTGGTGAAGAACATTCGCCTTAACGGTAATCCCGGTGAGATCGAATGCAGTACCTGGCAAGTGAAGGGCCTGGTGCTCAAAACCGAGTTCGTAAAGAAGGCGTGACCCTCAAGGCGGTCGAGCCGCAGGGGTAGAATGCGTTTGCCGGCGGCGAGCCGTTTCGTCGGCCAACCTGTTACCCCTTACGACTGACGATATCGCTGGAGCGCCAGGACGCGTTCACCACTTCAAACTCATTCCGCCGAAAATCTTTATAAGATTCCTATTTCTTTCCGCTTTGCCCCGTCTCGAACCTTTATGGCGATCGGGTCCATATTCCGCTTTGAGAAAAACGTCTGACGCCGTCACCAATCCAGGTTGGCGCGCCGTTTCATGTGGTCGCCAAGCTGCTTCGAGCGGGCGCAAAGTGGAAAAATCAAAGCAAGGACAAGCACAATGGACATCATTGTTCTCGGGATCGGGGTTTTGTTTTTCGCCCTCTCCTTTGCCTACGTCAAAGCCTGCGACAGAATTTGAGCGATCGGGACATGCTTGTCGATTACATCCTCGGGGGCGGCGTGACGTTGTTCCTGCTCGCCTATCTGACATACGCCCTTATCCGCCCGGAACGCTTCTGACCGGCGCACGGAAAACCACATCATGACTATAAACGGATGGATACAGATCCTTCTTTATTGCGGGATCCTGGTTTTGCTGGTGAAGCCGCTGGGCGGCTACATGCATCGCGTCTTCAACGGCGAGCGCACCTTGCTGTCGCCGGCGCTCGGTCCTGTCGAGCGGGGCCTTTATCGCCTCGCTGGAACCGGCGACCAGGAGCAGCACTGGACGGGTTATGCCGCCGCCATGCTGTTGTTCAACCTTGCCGGTTTCCTGGCGCTCTATTTCCTGCAGCGCCTGCAAGGCGGCCTGCCCTACAACCCGGCCGGCATGAGCGCGGTCGAGCCGGGGCTCGCCTTCAACACCGCCGCCAGTTTCATGACCAATACCAACTGGCAGAACTACGGCGGCGAGAGCACGATGTCCTATCTCGTGCAGATGGCCGGCCTCACCGTGCAGAACTTCCTGTCGGCGGCCACCGGCATCGCCATCGCCATGGCGCTGATCCGCGGCTTTGCCCGCGCTTCCGGCAAGTCGATCGGGAATTTCTGGGTCGATATGACCCGTGCCACGCTCTACGTGCTTTTGCCGCTCTGCGTCGTGCTCACCCTGGTCTATGTCTGGCTCGGAATGCCGCAGACGCTGGGAGCCTATGTCGGCGCCACCACGCTCGAAGGCGCGCAGCAGACCATCGCCGTCGGGCCGGTCGCCTCGCAGATCGCCATCAAGATGCTCGGCACCAATGGCGGCGGCTTCTTCAACGCCAATGCCGCGCATCCCTTCGAGAATCCGGAGGCCATCTCCAACCTGATCCAGATGTTGTCGATCTTCGCCATCGGCGCTGCCTTGACCAACGTCTTCGGCCGCATGGTCGGCAACCAGCGCCAGGGCTGGGCGATCCTGGCCGCCATGGGCGCGCTGTTCATCGCCGGGGTTGCGGTCTGCTATTGGGCGGAAGCCGCCGGCAATCCGCTGGTCCATGCGCTGGGCATCGAGGGCGGCAATATGGAAGGTAAGGAAGCCCGCTTCGGCATCGCGCTTTCGGCGCTGTTCGCGGTCATCACCACGGCGGCCTCCTGCGGCGCGGTCAATGCCATGCATGACTCGTTCACCGCGCTCGGCGGCATGATCCCGCTTATCAACATGCAACTCGGCGAAGTCATCGTCGGCGGCGTCGGCGCCGGCTTCTACGGGATCCTGATGTTCATCCTGATCGCCGTCTTCGTCGCCGGCCTGATGGTCGGGCGCACGCCCGAATATCTCGGCAAGAAGATCGAGGCCAAAGAGGTCAAGATGGCGATGCTGGCGATCCTGTGCCTGCCGCTGGCGATGCTGGTCTTCACGGCCATCGCGGTGCTCCTGCCGAGCGCCGTGGCATCGATCGCCAATGGCGGCCCGCACGGTTTCTCCGAGATCCTCTACGCCTATACGTCGGCGGCGGCGAACAACGGCTCGGCCTTCGGCGGCCTCACCGGCAACACGCCCTGGTACAACATCACGCTGGGTCTCGGCATGCTCATGGGCCGCTTCCTGGTCATCATCCCGGCGCTCGCCATCGCCGGCTCGCTGGCGGCGAAGAAGACCGTGTCCGCCTCGGCCGGCACGTTCCCGACCGACGGCCCGCTGTTCGTCGGGCTGCTGGTCGGCGTCATCGTCATCGTCGGCGGCCTGACCTTCTTCCCGGCGCTCGCCGTCGGGCCGATCGTCGAGCATCTGGCCGCCATCCACGGGCAGACATTCTGAGACGGAAGTGTCTTGGCTGAAACGGAAATGTCCTGGTTCAACAACAGGCATCGCAACGATCGCCATCCCGCCGACAACGGAAAGGAGGAACGGCCTCCTCCTTTCCCCACCATGTCGACATTCCTCGGCATCGCCGCCGTCATGATCGTTCTGTGGTTGCTGGCCTACGGGCTTCCGCATCTTCTTTCGGCATCCGATCGCTCGGTGCCGCCCAACAACACCGAAGCTGGAGCTTCAAAATGAGCCAGTCAAAATCAGCGAGCATCATGGATGCCGGCATCCTATGGCCCGCCATCGGCGGCGCCTTCAAAAAGCTGAACCCACGCACATTGGCCAGGAACCCGGTGATGTTCGTCGTTGCCGTCGTCTCGGCGCTGACATCAGTGCTTTTCGTCAAGGACCTCGCCAGCGGCGGCGGCAATCTCGGCTTCACCATCCAGATCATCATCTGGCTGTGGTTCACCGTGCTGTTTGCCAACTTCGCCGAAGCCGTCGCCGAAGGCCGCGGCAAGGCGCAGGCCGATTCGCTGCGCAAGGCGCGCACCGAGACCCAGGCCAAGCTCCTGACCGGCGAGGACCGGACGAAATTCAAGCTGGTGCCCGGCACCAGCCTGAAGGTGGGCGACGCCGTGCTGGTCGAGGCCGGCGACATCATCCCCTCCGACGGCGAGGTGATCGAAGGCGTGGCTTCGGTCAACGAGGCGGCGATCACGGGCGATCGGCGCCTGTCATTCGCGAATCCGGCGGCGACCGCTCCGCGGTCACCGGCGGCACGCAGGTGCTCTCCGACTGGATCCGCGTGCGCATCACCGCCGCCGCCGGCCACACCTTTCTCGACCGCATGATCTCGCTGGTCGAGGGCGCCGAGCGCCAGAAGACCCCGAATGAGATCGCGCTCAACATCCTGCTGGTCGGCATGACGCTTATCTTCGTGCTGGCCACCGCTACCATCCCGAGCTTCGCTTCCTATTCGGGGGGCTATATCCCGGTCACGGTGCTCGTCGCTTTGTTCGTGACCTTGATCCCGACCACTATCGGCGCGCTTTTGTCGGCCATCGGCATCGCCGGCATGGACCGTCTGGTGCGCTTCAATGTGCTCGCCATGTCCGGCCGCGCCGTGGAGGCGGCCGGCGACGTCGACACTCTTTTGCTCGACAAGACCGGCACGATCACGCTCGGCAACCGCCAGGCGACCGAATTCCGCCCGGTCAAGGGCGTCACCGAGCAGGAACTGGCCGATGCGGCACAGCTTGCCTCGCTCGCCGACGAAACGCCGGAAGGCCGCTCGATCGTCGTGCTGGCCAAGGAGAAATACGCCATCCGCGCCCGCGACATGGCGACACTGCACGCCACCTTCGTGCCCTTCACCGCGCAGACCCGGATGAGCGGCGTCGACATAGACGGCTCCTCCGTGCGCAAGGGTGCGGTCGATTCCGTGCTCGCCCATGTCAACCAGTCGACCGTCGCCAGCCACGCAACGCGCCCGAACAGCGATACGATCAGGGATCTCCAGGCGATCGCCGACGAGGTCGCCAAATCGGGCGGCACGCCGCTTGCGGTCGAGCGCGACGGACGCCTGCTCGGCATCGTGCACCTCAAGGACATCGTCAAGGGCGGCATCCGCGAGCGCTTCGCCGAGCTGCGCAGCATGGGCATACGCACGGTGATGATCACAGGGGACAATCCGATGACGGCAGCGGCCATTGCGGCCGAAGCCGGTGTCGACGACTTCCTTGCCCAGGCGACGCCGGAGGACAAGCTGAAGCTGATCCGCGACGAGCAGGCCAAGGGCAAGCTGGTCGCCATGTGCGGCGACGGCACCAACGACGCGCCGGCCCTTGCCCAGGCCGACGTCGGCGTCGCCATGAACACCGGCACGGTGGCGGCGCGCGAGGCCGGCAACATGGTCGACCTCGACAGCGATCCGACCAAGCTGATCGAGATCGTCGAGATCGGCAAGGCGCTGCTGATGACACGCGGTTCGCTGACCACCTTCTCCATCGCCAATGACGTGGCCAAGTACTTCGCCATCATCCCGGCCATGTTCGCCGTGTTCTACGTCGCGCCCGGCCAGACCACAGGTCCGCTGCAGGCGCTCAACATCATGCATCTGGGGACGCCGCAGAGCGCCATCCTGTCGGCCATCATCTTCAATGCGCTGATCATCATCGCGCTGATCCCGCTGTCGCTGCGCGGCGTCAAATACCGGGCGATCGGCGCCGGGGCGCTGCTCAGCCGCAACCTGCTCGTCTACGGCCTCGGCGGCATCATCGTGCCGTTCGCCGGCATCAAGATTATCGACATGGCCGTCACGGCCCTCGGCCTTGCATAAGGGATCATTCCGATGCTCAAGCAAATCAGACCCGCGATCGTCATGATCGTCTTCTTCACCGTGCTGACCGGGCTCATCTATCCCATCGGCATGACCGGCATCGCCCAGGCGCTGTTCCCGAAACAGGCCAATGGCAGCCTGATCGAGAAGGACGGCAAGGTGGTGGGTTCGGAACTAATCGGCCAGGCCTTCGCCAGCGACCGCTATTTCCACGGCCGGCCCTCGGCGGCCGGCAATGGCTATGACGGCGGCGCCTCCAGCGGCTCGAATCTGGGTCCGACCAACCTCAAGCTGATCGAGCGCATCAAGGGCGACGCGGCGAAGTTGAAGGCCGAAAACCCCAATGCGCCGGTTCCGATGGGCCTCGTCACGACATCGGGCAGCGGGCTCGATCCCGACATCAGCCCCGAGGACGCTTCTTTCCAGGTTCCGCGTGTCGCCAAGGCCAGGGGTATCGATGAAGCCAAGGTCAAGGCGCTCGTCGACAGCCATGTCGAGGACCGGGAGCTCAGCGTCCTGGGCGAGCCGGTGGTCAATGTGCTGGCCCTCAACCTCGCATTGGACGACACAGCCAAGCAATGAAGAACAGCGCCGGGGATCGACACCGTCCCCGGCGCCGTTCAAACTGGATGCCGATGCCGGACGACAGAAGCAACGTCGAAAACAGACCTTCCCCCGACGCGCTGCTCGAGCATGCCGAGCGCGAGGGCCGCGGGCGTCTGCGCATCTTCCTGGGCGCGGCACCGGGCGTCGGCAAAACCTACGAAATGCTGATGTCGGGACGCGCCAGGCTGGCCGACGGCATCGACGTGGTGATCGGCGTCGTCGAGACGCACGGCCGCAAGGAAACGCTGGCCCTGGTCGAGGGCTACGAGGTCATTCCCCGCCGCCCGGTCGAATACAAGGGGCGCACCCTCGACGAGATGGACATAGACGCCATCCTGGCACGCCGCCCGGCACTGGTCCTGGTCGACGAACTCGCCCACACAAACGCGCCCGGCAGCCGTCACCCCAAGCGCTATCTCGACGTGCAGGAAATCCTGGCGCGCGGCATCGACGTCTACACGACGCTCAACATCCAGCATGTCGAAAGCCTGAACGACGTCGTCGCCCAGATCACGCGGGTCAGGGTGCGCGAAACGGTTCCCGATTCCATCATCGACCAGGCCGACGATGTCGAAATCATCGATCTGACGCCCGACGACCTGATCAAACGGCTGGAGGAAGGCAAGGTCTATTTCCCCAACACCGCCCAGCGCGCCATCGAGAACTATTTCTCGCCGGGCAATCTGACGGCGCTGCGCGAACTGGCGCTGCGCCGCACCGCCCAGCGTGTCGACGAACAACTGCTCAACCACATGCAGTCCCATGCCATCCAGGGCCCATGGGCGGCGGGGGAAAGGGTGCTCGTTTGCCTCGACGCGCGTCCGGGCGGGGCGGCGCGCGTGCGCTATGCGCGCAGGCTGGCCGACCGGCTCCGCGCGCCATGGACGGCGCTTCATGTCGACACGCCTCGTTCGGCCGCCATGTCGGAAGAAGAGAAGGACAGGCTGGCGAACCATCTGCGCCTCGCCGAGCAACTCGGCGCCGAGGTGACGACCATTCCGGGCCAGAACGTCGCGCAGGACATCGTGCGCCATGCGACGGCGAACAATTTCACCCATATCGTGGTCGGCAGGCCGACCCGGTCGCGCTGGCGGGAATTGATCGAGGGCTCGCTCACCTATGATCTGATCCGCAATGCCGGCGACATCAGCGTCCATGTCATCTCGGGAACCGAGCGCGATACCGACGCAGCATCGAGAAAGGTCAGGACGGCGGCCGAGCAGCGGCCGTTCCAGATATGGCCGTATCTGTTCGCCACGGCCTATGTCGCGGGCTCGCTGGCCGTCGGCACGGTTCTCGATCAGTTCCTCGACGTGCGCAATCTGGCGATCGTGCTGCTGCTGGCGGTGCTGACATCGGCGGTGACGTTCGGACTGTGGCCGGCCTTGTACGCCTGTTTCCTGAGCGCCCTTGCCTTCAACTACTTCTTCCTCGAGCCGCGCTACACGCTGACGATCAGGGATCCCGAGAGCATCGTTGCGTTTGCCGTCTTCCTCGTCGTTGCCGTCATCGCCAGCAACCTGACGGCGCGCGTGCAGCGCCAGGCCGTCGCCGCCCGCTCACGCGCGCGGGCCACGGAGGACATCTACCTGTTTTCCAAGAAACTGGCTGGCGCCGGTACGCTCGACGACGTCCTGTGGGTCACGGCCTTCCAGATCGCCTCGATGCTGAAATTGCGGGTGGTGCTGCTTTTGCCCGAAAACGGCGCCATCACCGTCAAGGCGGGCTATCCGCCCGACGATACGCTGGCCGAGGCCGATATCGCCGCCGCCCGCTGGGCCTGGGAGCACGACCGCGCCGCCGGCCGCGGCGCCGATACGCTGCCCGGTGCGAAGCGGCTCTATCTGCCGCTGCGCACCGGACGCACGGCGGTCGGCGTGGTCGGCCTCGACAACGACAAGCAAGGTCCGCTGCTGACGCCCGAGCAGCAGCGGCTGCTCGACGCGCTGGCCGACCAGGCAGCGGTCGCCATCGAGCGCATCCAGCTCGTCGCCGATGTCGACCGTGCCAAGCTCGCGGCCGAAGCCGACAGGCTGCGCTCGGCGTTGCTGACCTCCATCTCCCATGATCTGAAGACGCCGCTCGCCGCCATCATGGGCGCGGCCGGCACCCTCAGGGAGTTCGCGCCTGATCTGCCCGAGCAGGACCGGACGGAGCTGTTGTCGACGGTGGTCGACGAAGCGGAGCGGCTGAACCGCTTCATCGCCAATCTGCTCGACATGACCAAGATCGAATCCGGTGCGATGGAGCCCAACTATGCGCTGCATTATGTCGGCGACGCCGTCGGCACCGCGCTCGATCGCGCCCGCAAGATCACCAGCGAGCACAAGATCGAGGTCGATATTCCGCCCGACCTGCCGATGCTGAAGCTCGACCCTGTGCTGTTCGAGCAGGTCCTGTTCAATCTGCTCGACAATGCGTCGAAATATTCGCCGCCCGGCTCGACGATCCGCCTGCAGGGCTGGACCGACATCGGCTCCGTCGTGCTTCAGATCATGGATGAGGGATTGGGCATCCCTCCGCAGGATCTTGAGCGCGTGTTCGATACTTTCTACCGGGTGCGCAAGGGCGACCAGGTGCGCGCCGGCACCGGGCTCGGTCTGTCGATCTGCCGCGGCTTCATCGAGGCGATGGGCGGCACGATCTCGGCCGCCAACCGGACCGACCGTTCGGGTGCTGCCTTCACCATCAGAATGCCGGTGCCGGCGGAGTTGCCCAACATCGGCAATCGCATCGGCTCCAGCGCGGATCAGCCTCGATGACCAATTCGAACGTCAGGATACTGGTCGTCGATGACGAGCCGCCGATCCGCAAGTTGCTCCGGGTCGGCCTCGCCAGCCAGGGCTACGCGGTCAGCGAGGCGCCGAACGCCAAGGCGGCTATCGAGCTGATGGTGCAGGAAAAACCGGATCTCGTGCTGCTCGACCTTGGCCTGCCTGGCATGAGCGGCCATGAACTGCTGCGCAAATGGCGCGACGACGGCTTCGACATGCCGGTGGTCATTCTCTCCAGCCGCACCGACGAGGCCGGCATCGTCGACGCGCTCGAACTCGGCGCCGACGACTACATCACCAAGCCGTTCGGAATGAATGAGCTGGTGGCGCGCATCCGCGTGGCACTGCGGCACAAGTTCCAGCAGCAGGGCGAGAGGCCGGTGTTCCAAACCGGTGATCTCAGCGTCGACCTGGTCAAGCGCATCGTCAAGGTCGGGGGCAAGGAGGTGAAGCTGTCGCCCAAGGAATACGACATTCTGCGCATTCTCGTGCAGTATGCGGGCAAGGTTCTCACGCACCAGTTCCTGCTGAAGCAGGTGTGGAACGATTCGACCGACGTGCAGTATCTGCGGGTCTATGTCCGGCAGTTGCGGCAGAAGATCGAGAAGACGCCGGACCAGCCGCGCTACATCACCACCGAGACCGGCGTCGGCTACCGCCTGCGCGAGGTCGAATGAGCGTTGCCTGGCCTGATTAGCCGACAGCTTCCGGCAGCCGGTTCGCGGTCGTCGATGTGCGCAGGGCGGCGAGGCAGCCAATGATGCCGAGCGGCACGAAGGCGAGGAACAGCCAGGTTGCCACATCAGCCGCCGCGTCCCGGTTCAGGCCTTGCGAGAAGCCGCTGGCATTGGCGACGATGCCGGCAAGGGCGGCACCCACCGCATAGCCGATACGTTGCATGGTCGGCACCGCGGCCGAGGCGATGGTCTGCTCATCTTCCGGCGCGGAGGCCACGATGACGCGCGTCAGGAACGGCCAGGCGACGCCGAAGCCGCCACCCTGCAAAAGGGCGCATACCAGGATCAGCGGGATCGAGCCTGCCGGGATGGTGTAGGCGAAACCAGCCAGGCCGGTGGCGATCATCAGGGCGCCGATGACGATGATCAATCTCTCACGCTCCTGTGGCGCGTTGGCGACAAGGATCGACAGGATCGACCAGGCGATCGATTCGGCGGCGATGATGTAGCCGGTGGTTAGGAGCGGAATGTGGTGCAACGTGGTCAGAAGCAGCGGGCCGTAGATGGCAAAGGAACAGGTCGCCACCGAGAAGGCGGCGACCATGGTCATGCCGCTGCCGACCGGCGTGCGCCACGAGAACAGCCGCGAGGGGAAAAGCCGCGATTTCGGCTTCAGCGCATCGATACGGAAGAACAGCACAAGGCCGATCAGGCCGAGCACCATCAGCAGCGACGAGCGCAGAAGGGCGATATCGACCCCCGCCGAGGCGATCAGCACGACGGCGACGGCAAGGCAGCCAAGCGCTATGAGCGGGAAGGGTGGTGCCTTGCCCGCGCCGGCACTAGGCCTCGTCGCTTCCGGCGTGTCGAGCACGACGAAGCTCGCCAGCGCCATCGCCGCACCGCCGAACACGAAGATGCCGAACGCCCAGCGCCATGACAGAAGCTCTGTCATGATCGCGCCAAGCATCGGCCCGCTGAAGGCGGCGACGCCCCAGATCGCCGACATGATACCGAAAAGCTGCGGCCAGATGGCCCGCGGAAACAGGCGCTCCACCGAGACAAAAGCCAGCGACACCAGCGCGCCGCCGCCCAGGCCCTCGATCAGGCGCCCGGCCAGGAACAATTGCATCGAGGGCGCGGTGGCGCAGATCAGCGCGCCGGCCGCGTAAAGCAGCGCCGCGACCACCATGTTGGTGCGCAGCGCCACATAGCTGACCAGCCGTCCGGCCGCGGCACCGGCGACGATGGCGCCCAGTTCATAGATCGCCAGCGACCAGCCGACGAGCTGCACGCCCGCCAGTTCGCCGATCATGGCGGGCATGACGGTCGCCACCATCGTCTCGTTGGTGGCGTGCAGCAGGATGCCGAGGCTGATGAAGCAGAAGCGCGCGAGGTCGCCGCTCGCCCACAATGCGCGCCAGTCGACCCTGTTTGTGCTGATGTCGGTCACTTCGGTCCCTCGAATTTCATATCCCGATGCAAACGCATGGCGCCAGGAGCCGGCTCGGGGGTCCGGCAGGACCATGGTCGGATGGGTTTGTAGAACCTCAACCAAGCTTGAGCTCAAGCGATTTTGGACATGTTCGTGGATGCCCGCATCCCTGGCCGGCCGGCATCGCCGGCCAATCAGTTCTCCGTGCTGCGCAGCTGGAACTGGCTGACACCGATGGCGAAATTGATGCCGGTCTGGGTCTGCAGGCTGAGCGGCTGCAAGGTGAAGGACTGCGAGGAGCCGCCAACCAGCAGATTGGCCCCGGCGCCGACGGTTGCCGTCACCTCGGCGCTGGCGCCGACATAGTCGCCGGCCAATGCGCCCGGCGCGTAGATGTTCTTCAGCGGCGTCAGCACCAGCCATCGCATCACCGCCTGCTTGGTCGTGCCGATGTCGAGGCCGTATTTGTTGACGGCACCGAAATAAGCTTCCGGCGCGAAAGTCTTGTCGGCAGGGGTGAAGGTGCAACTCAGATCCTTGCTCGAGCCGGAGATGAAGCCGGTGCCGCCCGATATGGAGCATTCAAGTGTGCCGAGCTCGATGCCCTGGTCCTGTGCCTGGGCCAAGGCGGGGCTGGCAATGGCAACGATGGCAGCAAGGATCATTTTGCGTGTCATGGGCCCCTCGTGCATTCGCTGCAGCCATCTTTGAGGAGCAGATGACACTGCTTCGCGAGCGAAGGATGCCAGGTCAGTGCACGGGGTCCGGTCGGTGATCGTCGGGCTTTGGCCGGCAACCGTCTATGGCGGGATGTATCGTCCACTGGTTCTGAGGCTCCTGCTGGGATGCGACGGTCAATGGCGATCCTGCCGTCTCAACGGCTTCACACCAGCGCGCGGGGCTGCCGTCGGGAACCGGGGATTCGTTCCAGCTGCCGTTCCAGGTGCCGATCTTCTGACAGTGCTTGATGGGATGGATTTCGTTCCAGCCGTCATGTGCCGAATCGTAGACCCACGTTCCCTTGACGAACAGGATGTCCGCGCCGCGGCGCGTCGGATCGTTGACGTGAAGATCGCCGAGATTCTCGTCGAGATCCGTCGGATTGGCTGTGTCGAGCAGGCCGACTATGCCGCCTATGATGACGATGACCGCCGCGATGAGCGACAGGACCGCGCAGGCGATCCAGCCGAAGAAGGGAATGGCGCAAGCAACCGCGGCGGCCGTGGCGACTGGAATTGCCGCAAGGCAGGCTATCATGAGGTCGTAGACGCCGGCGCCTTCGAACTCGCAATGCAGCACCGCGGTCGGGTCGTCATTGGCCCATTGGCGCGCTTCCTGACCTTTCCAGTCGAGGCCCGCGCCCTGGATCGCAGGCGTGTTGGCGAGCAGGCGTCCAAACGGCGCTATCTTTTCGGCCGTTGCCTGGTTGGTGAATTCGACGACATTGCCCGGCACCAGATTGAGACTGTAGTCGGTGTCGAACCGGTCCAGTCCCGACTTCTCCTCCGGCGGATCGACCTTGAGCAGCCAGCCCACCGCGCATTCGTCGCCACCGAGACAGATCAGCCGGTCGTACAGCCACCAGCGGCAATAGGCCAATATGGCCGCAAGCGCCACCAGCATGGCGGCCGGTCCGGGAAGGGCGCCCACAAGGATGAGCGGCAAAGCGACCACGGCCGCCGCAATGATCATCTGCCCGTATTGTTTGCCGTGGTGATTTCCGACCGATACGCATTTGGTGTAGTGCCGATAAGCCATGGCGACCCCCTATCGCTCGACATAGAGCGTCACGCCGCCGGCGAGGCCGCGGGCCGAGAAAGCATGAACGTTGATTGCCTTACGGCCGGTGAAACCGGCTGGCGGTTCAATATTGACAGTGACGGGGATTTCCTCACCCGGGGCAAGGTCCGCTTGTGCGGGCTCGAACGTGACAAGCCAGCCGGCGGGCAAAGGATGCGATTGACGGGTGTGGCCGACAGGCACTGCCGCGATGGTGCCGGGGAAGGTGCGCAAGGGCCGGCGACGCGGCCTCGGGCGAGGGCGCGGCTCACAGACCGGCAATTCAGGAAGGGAATAGGCATCGGCCTCGAGACGAAATCCCATCCTCTCCCGCTCGCCATTGCGCAGGCGAAATTCAAATCTTGCGGGCGAATGGGCGACACCGACGGTGGTGTTGTCCTGGCCTAGGTTGTTGTTCGGGTTCGCATCGTCGAGCCAGTCGAGCAGGACCTGGATGCAATAGTGACCAGGCGCTGCCGGAGTTCGCCATTTGACCGACGCGAAAGCCGGATGGTTGGCCCCGCCCTTGACGCCGAGATCGGTCCTGGTCTCATCGATCCAATGCGACACCGTGCCGATGCCGAAACTCAGATAGGAGAATTTCACCGGCAGATCGACGACCGGGGCCTCGGTCGAGTTGTTCCAGATACGGGCGACGATTTCATATTCGGTGTCGGGCGCCAGCATATGTGGTGCGACAGGATTGCCGCCGCTTCGGATATCGATGTCGGGGTTGTCCCATGTGACGGCGAGGCCCTGGCCCATCAAATAATACTGCGCGTAGATCAGGGGATCCGGGCGTTTGTAGGCGGGGTCGCTGATCTTGACGCAACGTTGCGGCCCGCTTCGGTCCAACCGATCGGGGAGCTTCATTCTTTCGCAGAGCAATCTGGCGAGGGCGCAGATCCGGGCAGCGATCTGGCGCAGGTTCGATGGCCACTCGGTGAACGCGTCGGCGAGCGCGTTCAGGAAATCCAGTACTTTGGGGAGCGGGTTCATGGCCAGTCCGCGGCCATTTCGTCAACGTCGCTGTCGACGCATGAAAAACCAGACAGCGGCAATCAAGAATGGTGCGAGTATCAGAAGAAGTTCGAAGGATCCCGACCCGCCATCGGGCGAAAATCCGAATAACTGCTCGATGAAATCCATCACGGCCTCCGGCAGCTGCAACAAAATTGCATTCGACGATGTCTTTACATCTGCCGGAGCTCGCGCGCATTTTCGCGCAGAGCCGCAACATTTCCGGTTGGTAGCACAGAACGAGCAAGTCTTCCATCGGCAATAATTTCGATCTGCTAGCTTGGCCTGGTCACAGCAGTTCGCAAATGCAAAGCGCGCGGCGGAACCAAGTCCACCGCGCGCTATTTTGATCATCGCGCGGTTGCCGTCCGTGCCGAGAAGATCAACGTGCCGTTACTTGAGAGAGTGGATCAGCTCAAGCGAGGTCACGGCAACGGCCAGGTTGACGCCGGTCTGCGCCTGGACGCTGAGCGGCTCCAGCATGAAGGCGCTGTCGAAGCCGCCGACCAGCAGATTGGCGCCGCCGCCGGTCACGACGCTCGCCTCGGCATTGACGCCGTAGTAGCTGCCGGCAAGGTCACCCGCGTCGCGGTCACGGGTCGCCGCCAGTACGGCCCATACCAACTGGCCCTGGTGCGTCTGGCCGACGTCGACGCCGAGCTTGGAGATGACCCCGGTGTAAATTTCCGGCGCCCCGTGATGGGAAGGACGGAAGACGCAGGACACACCCTTGTTGGAGGTCACGATATAGGCGGTGCCGCCGTCGATGGTGCAGTCGAGCGTGCCGAGCTGCAATCTGCCGGCGCTTGCCGGTGCGACAGGGAACATGGTCGTGACGAGCGCAGCGGCGCAGACGAGTTTCTTGATCATGGGAGGTCCTTTCGCAAAACGCTTCAAAGTAACGGCTGGGTGGCCAGACCGTTCCGCTGAAACCTTGGCGCGAACAAGGCAGGCGATCACGGCTTGCAGCGGGGTCAGCGCGCGGTTGCCGGATTGATGGCGATCTGCGGCGATACGTGTCCTTTCGGACACGCATCCGACGCGTGTGGGCTTGGCCGGCCTTGCCTGATGTCAGCTGACGCGGGCGAGGCCATCCTTGGCCGGCTGGTAGGTGGGATCGAGCCGAACGGCTTCGCGGTAGGACTTGGCCGCCTTGGCCTTGTCGCCGCGCCGCTCGTAGATCAGCGCCTGGTTGGACCAGGCCTCGGCGTTCTTGCCGTCGAGCTTGATGGCCATGTTGAAATCGGAGAAGGCATTGTCCTCGTCATTGGTGGCGAGGTAGGAAAGGCCGCGGCCATTATACGGCTCGGCGGCGTCCGGGGCCAGCGAGATGGCGGTCGAGAAATCCTCGATAGCGAATTTGTGCTGGCCCTGGCTCTGATAGATCAGGCCCCGATTGTGATAGGCGCGGGCATCGGTCGTGTCGAGCTGGATCGCCTTCTGGAAATCGTTGAAGGCTTCCTGGGTGCGGCCGGCCTTCCGGTAGAGATTGCCGCGGCCGATATAGGCGGCATCGTAGTTGCCGTTGATCTGGATCGAGCGGTTGTAGTCCGCCAGCGCTGCTTCCTGATTGCCGAGGAAGCGCTGGATGAGCGCACGGTTCGAATAGGCCTGGTAGAAATTCGGGTTAAGCTGGATGGCCTGGTTGAAATCCTTGAGCGCCGCCTGGTACTGGCCGCCCCGGCCATAGGCCGAGCCGCGCACATTGTAGCCTTCAGGATCCTGCGGATTGCGCTGAATCACTGCCGACAGCGAGGAGATATTCTCGCTCGACCCTTGCGCCTTGTCGATGTTGTTGAACTCGCCGGTCGGGCCTGAGGTCTGGCAGCCGGCAAGCATCAATCCGGAAAGCAGGGCTGTCGCCAGGGCAAAGCCACGAAATGTGGTTTTGCTCTCCACGCTGATTGCGTTCATGTCTGCCCTGTCCTCACTTGCCGCGTCATTCAGGTCCGGATCCCCCTCCGGGCCGGGTCACATCAAAATAAAAAGGTGGCGGCGATTCCGCATCGCGCCACCTCTGGTATCCTTCGAAAAGGACGAAATATTGGCGTTAATCAGCGCGGCGGACGCGCTGCGCCGGCGGCACCGCCAGCAGCCACCGGACGCGGCGTCATCGGCAGCAGACCTTCGCGCTGTGCACGCTTGCGGGCCAGCTTGCGGGCTCGGCGCACGGCTTCGGCCTTTTCACGGGCGCGCTTCTCGGAAGGCTTCTCGTAGTGACCGCGCATCTTCATTTCGCGGAAGATGCCTTCGCGCTGCATCTTCTTCTTGAGAGCGCGAAGCGCCTGATCAACATTGTTGTCGCGGACGAGTACCTGCACGGGCAATCCTGTCTTTCGGGTTTGATATCAACAGGCAAGCGGCCATAGCCACTAGCCTCCGCGGCGATTTACACCACGAATTGTGGCGGCTGATAGCAGAATCACGCCGCGCTGTCCACAGCCGAAATGAAGGGAGGCGGCCAAATCGCCCAGCGGGCGCTCGCAAGGTAGGCAGCCAACTACGCGGTGGCCAGATGCAACCGCTCGAAATCTTCGAAGAATTCGCCATAGTCGCAGGTTATCTCTTCGCCGGCCGCTATGTCGCGGGTCGCGGTTGCCCCGCCATATTGCGAAAAGTCCGTGTTCGGCGTCGCCGAATGGTTCATGAAGCGGCCATTGTCGACCTCATAGACCATGAAGCCGGGCCGGTCGGGACTGGGATAGGCGTAGCGGTCGAGCAGTTCCCTGAGATGCGAGGGTGCCGCCTGGTATTTTTCCAGCGGGATCAGCCGGTCGAAATCCGGGTCGAGCCGCCAGATCGAGGCGCCTTTCCTAATCGGCTCGGCGGCGAACACGCCGACGCCCTCGATTGCGCTTTGGGCGACATAGGTTTTGATCAGCAGCATGGTTCCGGCCCGTTTCCAAGGAGAGAACGGAATCGTCAATTCGAGCCCAAATGCAAGCCCGGATTGCGACATCACGGCCCGCGTTGATCCGCATGCCGGCGCCAGAACCGCTCACGTCCGGTTGATCGACACGCCGCCGTCGGCGAACAGTGCGGTTCCGGTGGTGAAGCTCGACGCGTCGGAGGCAAGATAAAGCGCCGAGCGGGCGATCTCTTCCGGCCGGGCCATCCGCTTCAAGGCATGGATGCCTTCGACGAACGTGCGGGCCTCGGGCGTGGTTGTGGTCGCACCGGGCGTGTCTGTGCCGCCTGGCAGCAGTGCGTTGACGCGCAACCCCAGCGGCCCGTACTCGGCGGCCAGCACTTGCGTCAGGCCGATCAGGCCGGCCTTGGCCGCGGCGTAGGCCGCCATGCCTGGCATGCCGGCGGTATAGCCGACGAAGCTGGAGGTGAAGACCAGCGATCCGCCGTCACGCTCCAGCATCGCCGGTATCTGATGCCTGGCGGCCAGATAGGCGCTGGTCAGATTGGTATCCATCGTGTCGTGCCACGACGCCGGCGGCAGGTCCGGCAGCGGCGCCATCATGCCGACAGCGCCGGCATTGTTGAATGCAATGTCGAGACCACCGAAGCTACCGGTCGCGAGATCGACCAGCGCCTTCGCATAGGCTTCGTCCCTGACGTCGCCGGCAAGAGCGATCGCAGTGCCGCCGGTTTCCGCGATCTCCTCGACAAGCCTATCGAGCTCGGCCTGACGGCGCGCGGCGGCGACGACCTTGGCTCCTTCCTCGGCAAAGAGCTTTGCAGTGGCGTGGCCGATGCCGGAACTGGCGCCGGTGACGATGGCGATCTTGTTGGCGAGTGCGAGCATGTTTCTGTCATCCTTCCGCTAAGCCGGCCTTGCCGGCGGTCGGATGCGTCGTCGCAAATGAGCATGGCCGCAGCCACCCGAAAGCTGCAAACCCGCCGATTTCCCTAGCCTCGCACGCCGCGGCCGGTTGCGGCGCAAAACGGCAAGAGCCGTCGCAAACAGCGCAAGGGTGGCAGCGCTGTTTCGCTAGTGATACACCTCGCGCGCCGGGGGAAATTGCTAGCCCGGCCGCAAATCCGCGAGACTTTGGCGCGAGGCTGGAACGTGAAGAAATACTCTGTATTCGCCATCGCGCGTGAGGCCATGCGCGGCCACAAGGGCTGGGAGGAGCAATGGTCCTCGCCGGAGCCGAAGAAGGAATACGACGTCGTCATCGTGGGCGCCGGCGGCCATGGCCTGGCTACCGCCTACTATCTCGCCACCGTGCACGGCATCACCAATGTCGCGGTGCTGGAGAAGGGCTGGCTCGGCGGCGGCAATACCGGCCGCAACACCACCATCATCCGCTCCAACTATCTCTATGACGAGAGCGCCGGCATCTACGACCATGCGCTGAAATTGTGGGACGGGCTCAGCCAGGAGCTCAATTACAACGTCATGTATTCGGCGCGCGGCGTCATGATGCTGGCGCACAATGTGCACGACATCCAGGTGCTGAAGCGCCATGTCCACGCCAACCGGCTGAACGGCATCGACAATGAATGGCTGACGCCGGAGCAGGCCAAGGAACTCTGCCCGCCGCTCAACATTTCCAGGGATGCGCGCTACCCGGTCGTCGGTGCCGCCTTGCAGCGGCGCGGCGGCACGGCGCGCCATGACGCGGTCGCCTGGGGGTATGCGCGCGGCGCCTCGGCGCGGGGCGTGCACATCATCCAGAATTGCGAGGTCACCGGCGTCAAGCGGGCGGCCAACGGCGCGGTCACCGGTGTCGAGACGACGCGCGGCTTCATCGGCGCCAAGAAGGTCGGCGTGGTCGCGGCCGGCCATTCCTCGGTCATCATGAACATGGCCGGCGTGCGAATGCCGCTGGAAAGCTATCCGCTGCAGGCGCTGGTGTCGGAGCCGGTCAAGCCTGTCGTTCCCTGCGTGGTGATGTCGAACACGGTGCATGCCTATATCTCGCAGTCCGACAAGGGCGAACTGGTGATCGGCGCCGGCACCGACCAGTACGTCTCCTACTCGCAGAACGGCGGCCTCCACATATTACAGCATACGCTGGACGCAATCTGCGAGATGTTCCCGATCTTCACGCGCATGAAGATGCTGCGCTCCTGGGGCGGCATCGTCGACGTCACGCCCGACCGCTCGCCGATCCTGGCCAAGACGCCGGTGCCCGGCCTCTACGTCAATTGCGGCTGGGGCACGGGCGGCTTCAAGGCGACACCCGGCTCCGGCCATGTCTTTGCCCACACCATCGCCAGGGACGATCCGCATCCGATCAACGCGCCCTTCACCATCGAGCGTTTCCGCACCGGCCGGTTGATCGACGAGGCGGCGGCGGCGGCGGTGGCGCATTGACGATGACTGAGCTGTAGGAACGAAAACATGCTTCTCATCCGCTGCCCCTATTGCGAGGAAGAGCGTCCGGAACTTGAGTTCCGCAACGCCGGCGAGGCGCATATCGCGCGCTCGGCCAACATGTCAGGCGAGAGCGACGAGGATTTCGAAAAATTCTTCTTCATCCGCTCGAATCCCAAAGGCATCATCTATGAGCGCTGGCGACACATGCATGGCTGTGCGCGCTTCTTCAACGCCGTGCGCGACACCGTCACCGACAAGTTCGTCATGACCTACAAGGCCGGCGAGCCGAAGCCTTCCAAGCTGCCCAAAAACTCCAGCGAAGTGGTTGCCAAATGAGCGGCGCGTTCCGCATACCGAGCGCCGGCCGCCTGAGCCAGGCCAAGACCGCCCGCTTCAGCTTCGACGGTCAGTCCTTCATCGGCATCGAAGGCGATACGCTGGCTTCGGCGCTGCTGGCCAACGGCGTGCACCTGGTCGGCCGCTCGTTCAAATATCACCGGCCGCGGGGCGTGCTGTCGGCCGGCGCGGAGGAGCCCAACGCGCTGGTGCAGATCGTGCGCGACGACGCGCGCAAAACGCCGAATGTTCGCGCGACCGTGCAGGAACTCTATGACGGACTCGCCGCCAACTCGCAGAACCGCTGGCCGTCGCTGTCCTTCGACGTCAGCGCGGTCAACGATCTGGCGTCGCCGCTGTTTTCGGCGGGCTTCTACTACAAGACGTTCATGTGGCCGAAGGCGGCCTGGAAGAGCCTCTACGAACCCAAGATCCGGGAAGCCGCCGGGCTTGGCGTGTCCCCCGACAGGCCGGATCCCGACCATTATTCGTCGCGTTACGCTCATTGCGACGTGCTGGTGCTGGGCGGCGGCGCGGCCGGCATCGCGGCTGCATTGGCAGCGGCTGAAACTGGCGTGCGGGTCATTCTGGCCGATGAGCAGGCCGAATTCGGCGGCAGCCTGCGCTTCGAGAGCGGCGCGAAGATCGACGGCCAGGGCGGCTTTGCCTGGGCGCAGGCGGCGATCGCCAGGCTGAAAGGCATGGACAATGTCCGCGTGCTGTCGCGCACGACTGCCTTCGGCTACTACGCACAGAACTTCGTCGGCCTGGTCGAGCGGGTCAGCGACCATCTGCAAAATCCCGGCCACGACCTGCCGCGCGAGCGGCTGTGGCAAGTGCGCGCCAGGCGCGTGGTGCTGGCTTCCGGGGCCATCGAGCGCCACATGGTGTTCGCCAACAACGACCGGCCGGGCATCATGCTGGCCTCGGCCGCGCGCACCTATCTCAATCATTATGGCGTCGCGGTCGGAAAAAATGTCGGCGTCTACACGGCCAACGATTCCGCTTACGCGGCGGCGATCGACCTGAAGAAGGCCGGCGTCAACATCGCGGCGATCGTCGATCTGCGCGACAATCCGACCGGGCCGGTGATCGACGAAGCAAGGACGCTCGGCATCGAGATCAATTTCGGCCGCGGGGTGATCCGCGCCGGCGGCAAGCTGCGCGTCTCGTCGATGACCGTGCAGCCGAAGAATGGCGGCGGCGAGCGCACCATTGCGGTCGATGCGATCCTGATGTCGGCCGGCTGGACGCCGTCGGTGCACCTGTTCTCGCAGTCGCGCGGCAAGGTCGCCTTCAATGACGAAACCAAGCGCTTCGTACCCGGCACCTATGCACAGGACTGCATCTCTGTCGGCGCCTGTAACGGCACGGACGGCCTGTCGGCGACCCTCGACGAGGCCTATGCGGCAGGAGCCAAGGCCGCAAAGGACGCCGGCGTGAAGGCCGCCAAGGGTACAAAGCCCAAAGTCGACGCCTCGGAAAGCTGGTCGCGCGGCATGCTGGGCGCCGCCCCCGGCGCCGGTCCGGATACGACGGTGAAGGCCTTCGTCGATTTCCAGAACGACGTCACCGCCAAGGACATCCGCCAGGCGGTGCATGAGGGCATGCGCTCGATCGAGCACGTCAAGCGCTTCACCACCAACGGCATGGCGACCGACCAGGGCAAGACCTCGAACATGCACGGCCTGGCGATTGCCGCCGAGACGCTTGGCAAGCCAATCCCCGAGGTGGGCCTCACTACGTTCCGCGCCCCTTATACGCCGGTGACCTTCGGCGCCATCGTCAGCCATGCGCGCGGTCCGCTGTTCGATCCGACGCGCAAGACGGCGATCCATCCCTGGGCTGAAGCCCAAGGCGCCGTGTTCGAGGATGTCGGGCAGTGGAAGCGCGCCTGGTATTTCCCCAGGGGTGGCGAGGACATGCATGCGGCGGTCGACCGCGAGTGCGTCGCGGTTCGAAACACGGCTGGCCTGTTCGACGCCTCGACGCTCGGCAAGATCGAGGTGGTCGGTCCCGATGCGGCCAAGTTCATGGAGCTGCTCTACACCAATCCATGGGAAAAGCTGGAGCCCGGCCGCTGCCGCTACGGCATCATGCTGCGCGAGGATGGCTTCATCTATGATGACGGCGTCGTCGGCAGGCTGGCGCCCGACCGTTTCCATGTGACGACGACGACGGGCGGCGCGCCGCGCGTCATGAACCATATGGAGGATTATCTCCAGACCGAGTTCCCGCATCTCAATGTCTGGCTGACCTCGATCACCGAGCAGTGGGCCGTCATCGCCGTGCAGGGGCCGAAGTCTCGCGACATCATCGCGCCGCTGGTCGAAGGCATCGACATGTCGGACGAGGCGCTGCCGCACATGTCGGTACGCGAGGGCAAGATCTGCGGCGTGCCGACAAGGCTGTTCCGCATGTCGTTCACCGGCGAGCGCGGCTTCGAGGTCAATGTGCCGGCCGATTACGGCCAGGCCGTCTGGGAAGCGCTGTGGGCCGAGGGCCAGAAGCATGGCGCCACCGCCTACGGCACCGAGGCGATGCACGTGCTGCGCGCCGAGAAGGGCTACATCATCGTCGGCCAGGACACCGACGGCACGGTGACGCCCAATGATGCCGGTCTCGACTGGGCCGTCGGCAAGAAGAAGGCCGATTTCGTCGGCATTCGCGGCCTGACGCGGCCTGACCTGGTCGCCAAGGGCCGCAAGCAACTGGTCGGCCTCAAGACCAAGGATCCCAAGATGGTGCTGGAAGAAGGCGCGCAGATCGTCGAGGATCCCAGGCAGGCGATCCCGATGAAGATGATCGGCCATGTCACATCGAGCTATTGGTCGCAGAATTGCGGCCGCTCGATCGCTCTGGCGCTGGTCGCCGGCGGCCGCGCACGCACGGGCGACACGCTCTACGTGCCGATGCCTGGCGGGACGATCGAAGTGGAGGTTTCCGGCATGGTGTTCTTCGACGAAACGGGAGGCCGCCTCAATGGCTAAGACTGCCGCAAAGAAAGCCGCTCCGGCCGCATCGCCGGCGGTCGAGCGCCGTCCGGCGCTTGCTGGGCGCACCATCTCCGCGACAGGCGCCAAGGTCGAGGTGCTGGCACCTGCCGAGCGTATCTCGTTGCGCGCGCCGGAGGCTTCGCTTGCCGCCTTGTCGAAGGCGCTCGGCGTGACCTTGCCGAAAAAGCCGAAGACGTCCGTGTCGAAAGGCGGGCGCACCGCGCTGTGGCTTGGACCGGATGAATGGATGATCATCGACGAGGCCGGCAAAGACCCGCTCGCCGATTGTGCAAAGATTTCCGCCTTGCATTCCGCTGTCGGCATTTCGCATCGCAACGTCGCGATATCGGTCGCCGGTCCGGCCGCGGCCGCGGCAATCAATTCGGGCTGCCCGCAGGATCTGTCGCTCGAAGCCTTCCCGGTGGGTGCCGCCTCGCGTACCATTCTCGGCAAGGCCGAGATCGTTCTGCTGCGCACGGCGCAAGACGCTTTCCGGGTCGAGTGCTGGCGTTCCTTCTCGGATTATGTCTTTACTTTCCTCTCCGAGGGAGCACGCGACGCGGCGGCCTGATCCCGGAACGTTTGCCGCCCGCGCCCGTTTGCGGCAACAGGTCGAGGGAGAATGCCGATGCCATCGAAGTCCACGCCGAAGTCGCCCGGGAAAAGCTCGGCCGTGCGCTCCCTGGAGCATGAGCGGCATCACGGCGCCGACGCCGAAGAGGAACTCGAGGAAGGCCTCGAGGATACGTTCCCGGCCAGCGATCCTGTGTCGATCACGGGGACGGCTATCCCCGGCGCCCCCGCAAGGCCGGGTAAAGCCAAGACCGTTCCCGGACGCAAACCGCGCTGATTTCCCCAGTTTCGGTTGAGGAGCCATCTTTCCAAGACGGTGCCAAGTGGGATATTCAAAGCGCTTTGGGAGATCGTAAAATGCCGGTAAAAGCCGTCGTCTGGGGCGAGAATGTCCACGAGCAGACCAATGCCGCCGTGCGCGGCCTTTATCCATTGGGCATGCATGGGACCATTGCAGCGGCGCTCAACCAGGATAAGGGCATCGAGGCGACCACCGCTACCTTGCAGGAGCCGGAGCACGGCTTGAGCGAAAGCCGGCTGGCTGCCACCCATGTTCTGCTCTGGTGGGGCCATGCCGCCCATGGCGAGGTCAAGGACGAGATCGTTGAGCGCGTGCAGAAACGGGTCTGGGAAGGCATGGGTCTGATCGTGCTCCATTCCGGACACTATTCGAAGATCTTCAAGCGGCTGATGGGCACGCCTTGTTCGCTGAAATGGCGCGAAGCGGGCGAGCGCGAGCGCGTCTGGGCCATCAACCGCGGCCATCCGATCGCGCAAGGCATCGGCGAGTGCCTGGAGATCGGCGAGACGGAGATGTATGGCGAGCCCTTCGCGGTGCCGGAGCCGCTGGAGACAGTGTTCGTCTCCTGGTACGAAGGCGGCGAAGTCTTCCGGTCGGGGCTGACCTATCAGCGCGGCGCCGGACGGATCTTCTATTTCTCGCCCGGCCACGAGACCTACCCGATCTACCACAATGAAGGCGTGCAGCAGGTGCTGCGCAACGCCGTGCATTGGGCGCACAATCCCGCGCCAGCATGGTCCGGCATCACCAATGCGCCGAACGTGCCGACAGACCAGGCCAAGGAGAAGATCGTCCAGAAGGGCCTGCGCCTGCATGCCGACGGCGACAAGGGCCTGAGTTAGGCGTGAGTTGAAGATGCACCGCCTCCTTCTGCTCGGCACCGGTGGCATTGCCGGACATCACGTCGAGGAGTTCGCCAGGATTCCAGGATGCACAATCGTCGCCTGCGTCGACCAGGTGCCGGGCCGCGGTGCGATGTTCGCCGCCGCCAACAAGATCAGCCATTCTTTCGAGAGCCTGGAAGCGGCGATCGGCTGGAGCGCGTTCGACGCGGCCATCAACGCGACGCCGGACGGCGTGCACAAGGCAACGACGCTGGCGCTGCTTGCCCAGGGGAAACACGTCTTTTGCGAAAAGCCGCTGGCGCCGAACCATGCCGACGCGCTTGCAATGACGGAAGCGGCCGAGGCGGCCGGGGTCGTCAACATGGTCAACCTGACCTACCGCAACTCGCCGGCGATCGAGGAAGCGCGACGCATGGTGCAGGCCGGCGAGATCGGCGCATTGCGCCATGTCGAGGCGAGCTACAAACAGAGCTGGCTGGTCAGCAAGTCATGGGGCGACTGGCGCATCGAGGACAAATGGCTGTAGCGCCTGTCCAACCGGCACGGCTCGACGGGCGTGCTCGGCGATGTCGGTATCCACATTCTGGATTTCGCAAGCTATGGCGCCGACCAGGACATCGCCACCCTGCACGCCGACCTGGTGACGTTTCCCAAGGCCGAAGGCGATCGGATCGGCGATTATGTGCTTGATGCCAACGACAGTGTCGCAATGACGGCGCGGTTCAAATCCGGGGCGCTCGCGACGATCGTCGCCAGCCGCTACATGACCGGCCACGCCAACGACCTGTCGCTGGCCATGCATGGCACCAAGGGCGCCATCAAGGTCAACACAGACGGCAAGGTTTCGCGCCTGTCGGCCTGCCTGGGCGAGGACATCGACCAGCAACGTTGGCGGACACTGGCGCTGCCGGATGTGAAGCGCAACGCGCTGCGTTTCGCCGAAGCGCTCGATACGGGAAGGAACGGCGATCCATCCTTCCGTCGCGCCGCCGACATTCAGAGGCTGATCGACGCGGCCTTCGAGAGTTCGTCGGCCAGACTGCCGGTGACGATCGCCTAAAGCCACATCTGGCCGGCTGCACCAGCCAAGGCGTGTGTTGCCGCTATCAGAATGCGCTCGGCACGATCCAGGGATTGATGCTGATGCCGAGGCGCGGGCCCTTGCCTTCAGCGGTGGTTTCCGTGACGCCCTTTTTCTCGAGCGAGCCGGTCGATGCGCAATCGAGCTTCACATTGGCCTTGGTGTCGACGCAGGTCGCGGCGGGCACGTGCTCGACCGGGTGGGTCGTGTTGGCGGCAAGGGCCGAGCCCGAAAGTGCCAGCACGGCGGCGAGGGTGAGGAGGGTCTTTTTCATTGTCCGTCTCCGGGTTCGATGGGTGAATTTGTTCTCGTACATGTACGGTATTCCGTACAAATACGCCCACCGATCGCGGAGTTCAAGCCAGAATCGTACGCGTACGGAAATTTTTGTTAACCAAGAAAATCCGTCCCGCTTGGCACGTAAAACGCGGAGCGGCGATGAAGCGTGGAAACGCAAGGAGATATCGTTCAGCAGTTGACCGGCGTCTCGGTCAGCGGAGGCACGTTCTGCGTGCTGAGCGTGGCAAGGGTGAAATCGCACATCCGTTTCACGAAAGCCTGCGGATCACCGAAGGGGTAGAAGGGGAAGGTGATCAGCAGCGAGATGGTGCCGTGGCCGACCGCCCACAGCATGGTAGCGATGGCGCGCGGATCACCCTGCAACTTCCCCGCGGCGACGCAGGCCTCGACCCTGCTGATCAGCACCTTCATCGCCGGGTTGCTTTCTTCTATGTCCTCGTAGCTCCGGCCTGCCGGCAGCTTGGTCTTTTCGGTCATGAAGACGGTGCGGTATTCATTGGGATTGCCAAGCCCGAATGCGGCGTATTCCGTCATCACTGCTTGCAGCGCCTCGATCGGATCGTCGGAAGGATGCTCCTCGATGCGCCGGGCAAGCGTCTCGAACGCATCCTCGGCCAGCGCGAACAATATATCCTGCTTGTCGGCGAAATAGGAATAGACCGACATCGGCGCGTAGCCGACGCGCTTGGCCAGCTTGCGGATGGTCAGGCCCTCATAGCCTTGCTCCTGCACGAGCTTGTGCGCGGCCTCCACAAGTTCGGAACGCTGTTCGGCCTTTTGTTTCTCGCGGCGTGTCTGGGCGCTCACCGGCAATATCGCCTGCCTCTGCTGGTTGGGTGGCCAACTGAATTATATACGCTGTACGGAAACGGACAAGGGCGTCGCTGGTTCCCAAGCGGCAGGCGTCAGATGGCGCCGACGCCGCCGTCGACGGCCAATGTGTGGCCGGTCATGAAGGAGTTGGCGGGGTCGGCGGCGAACAGGATCACCGTGGTGATCTCATCCACTTCGGCCACCCTCCTCATCGGCACGCCGCGCGTCAGTTCGGCCAGGGCGTCGGCTTCCGGAGCGCCGGAGACGCGCACGAAACTGTCGACCATCGCCGTTCTCGTGTGCGCCGGACAGACCGCGTTGATGCGCAGGCCCTTGCTGGCGTATTCAATTGCCGCCGACCGGGTCAGCCCGACCACGCCGTGCTTGGCGGCGGCATAGATCGAAAGCTTCGGCGCGCCACCCAGTCCGGCGGCGGAGGCGATGTTGACGATGGCGCCGCCCTTGCCGTCCGCCTTGAACTGCCGCTCCATCTGCGGGATTTGGTGCTTCATGGCATAGAAGACGCCGAGCAGATCGATTTCGATCACCCGGCGCGCCTCCTCCGAGGCGACCTGCGGCAAACGCACGAAACTCTGCACGATGCCGGCATTGTTGACTGCGACATCCAGCCGGCCGAATCTTTCGACCGCCAGAGCCACCAGCGCCTGCGACAGCGCCTCGTCGGCGATGTTGCCGGCCAGGACCGCCGTCTCGGCATCGAGCGTTTCGGCAAAGCTCCTCAAGGTTGGTTCATCGAGGTCGGAGAGGACCAGCCGCGCGCCTTCGGCGGCAAAAGCTTTGGCCGCGCCGCGGCCAAGCCCGCCCGCGGCACCCGTGATCAACACCGTTTTTCCGTCGAAGCGGCCCATCGATTATTTCTCGTCGATCAGTTTCGGTCGATCAGTTTCGCGGCGAGGTGCGAAAGCAGTTTCACCGCCTCGCCATAGGTCCTGGCCTTTTCCGGGTTCGAGGCATTGCCGTCCAGCGCGCGCTTGTAGACGCCCTGGCAGATCGCGGCCAGCCGGAAGAAGGAGAAGGCGAGGAAGAACGTCCAGTCGCCGATGCCGGTGAGCCCGCGCCGCCGGCAATAGGTGGCGACATAGTCCTCTTCCGAAGGCAGTCCGAGCGCGGCGCGGTCGATACCGCCCAGGCCGCGAAAGCCCGAGCTATGCGGCAGGCGCCATTGCATGCACTGGTAGGCGATATCGGCAAATGGATGGCCTGATGTGGACAGTTCCCAGTCGAGCACCGCCATCACCTTCGGCCGGTCCGGCGCGAATATCAGATTGTCCAGCCGATAGTCACCATGCACCAGCGAGACACGGCCGTCGTCGGCGGGCCTGTGCGTCTCCAGCCAGTCGATCAGCCGGTCCATGTCGGCAATGGCACCGGTCTCCGAGGCGCGGTACTGACTGGTCCAACGCGCCAGTTGGCGCTCGAAATAGTTGCCCGGCCGGCCGAAATCGCCGAGACCCACGGCCTCGATATCGACGCCGTGCAGGGCGGCGAGCGTGGCGTTCATGGCATCGTAGATGGCGGCGCGCTCGCCATTGTCGCGCGCTTCCGGCAGTGCCGGATTCCAGAAGATGCGGCCGTCGATGAAATCCATGATGTAGAACATGCGGCCGATCGGTGAGTTCTCGGCTGAGAGGTGCAGCATCCGCGGCACCGGCACGGCGGTGCCCGAAAGGGCGCTCATCACCCTGAATTCACGGTCGACCTGGTGTGCCGATTTCAGCAACTGCCCCGGCGGCTTGGCGCGCAGCACGTAGCGGCCGCTGGCCGCCGTCAGCAGATAGGTCGGGTTGGATTGGCCGGATTTGAATTTTTCGACGGAGGAAAGTCCGGCAAAACCGGGGATCCGCGCCTCGAGATAGGGCGAAAGCGCTGCCTGGTCGAGCGCGTTCGGGTCGCTCATGCGGTCTCTGGCTGGCGTTCGATCAGGGTCAGCGTCAGCCAGCGGGCGGTGAGCGCCGGTTTCTTCGAGCCCTCGATCTCGATCGTCACGTCATGGGCCGTCTGCACCCAACCTGAGGGCCTGACCTTGACGTCAGCCAGCACGAAACGGGTGCGGATGCGCGCGCCGGTCTTCACCGGCGCCAGGAAGCGCAGCGAATCGAAGCCGTGGTTGACGCCCATCTTGCCGTTTTCCAGCGGCGGCATGGTCTCGAACGTCATTGCCGACAACAGCGACAGCGACAGGAAGCCATGCGCGATGGTGCCGCCAAATGGCGTCTCGCGCTTGGCCCGCTCCGGATCGCAATGAATGAACTGGTGGTCGTCAGTGGCGTCTGCGAACTGGTCGATCATGCGCTGCGTGACCACCCGCCATGGCGAGACGCCCACCTCCTTGCCGACGCTGGCCAGAAGCACATCGAGACTGATCGGTTCCACGCGGATGTCCTCCAGTTTCATCCCCGGCTTCCCCGGCCGGACATGTCATTCCTTGAACAGGGTCAGCCCATGCTGCACCGACTGTCCGCCGTCAATCGGCAGGATGGCGCCGGTGACATAGCTGCCTGCACGGCTGCACAAATAGAGCGTTGCGCCGGCAATGTCATCCGGGGCGCCGATACGGCCGATCGGAACGTGGCTGCCGACATGCCTGGCCTGTTCCTCAGTGGCGGTGGCAAACGCCGTCATCCGGCTCTGGAAGGGCCCAGGGGCAAAGGCGTTGACGGTGATGCGGCGGCCGGCGAATTCCAGCGCCAGGGTGCGCGTCAGGTGATGAACGGCCGCTTTGGAGGCGGTGTAGGAATAGGCGTCGTCGGCCAGCGGCTGCGTGCCCATCACGGAGCCCAGATTGATCACCCGGGCTGGATCCTCGTCGCTGGCGGCGGCTTCGAGCAGCGGCAGCAGTTCGCGGGTCACGTGGAAGACGGCGGTGACGTTGACGCCGAACACCTTGGCCCAGGCATGATAGGGGAAGCTCTCCAGCGGCGCTCCCCAGGACACGCCGGCATTGTTGACCAGGATATGCAGCCGTTCGGCCCGCGTCTTGACCTCGCCGACCAAGGCGGCAATGCCGGCCTCGCTGGAAACGTCTCCGGCAAAGCCTTCCGCCCGGCCCGGCGCGCCAAACCCGTTCAATTCCTCGGCGACCTTGATGCAGTCCTCGCCCTTGCGCGAGGCGATCATCACCGTTGCGCCGGCCTTGACGAGGCCCGTCGCCGCCATGCGGCCGATGCCGGTCGCCGCGCCCGTGACCAGCGCGGTCTTGCCGGCCACCGAAAAAAGATCGTCGAGATAGCTCATCGAACTCCTGCGCCTTTCATCGGCGGATCGGGGAAAGCGTTCGCGTTGACAAGGCTATCCGAAGTACGGTCATCCTTGCCACTGACAAAATGCCCGGCCTGAATGAAGGGTTAGCAACCGATGACGGAGATGAATCTCGGCATGACGGAGCGGCTGAGGCCGATCCACGCGCGCGTCGCGGCCATGGTGCGCGACGAGATCATGCCGCTCGACAAGGAATTCCTCGGCGAAGTCGGCAAGGCGGGCGACCGCTGGACATACACGCGGCGCCAGACCGAGATCCTCGAAGGGCTGAAGACGACCGCAAGAGAGCGCGGCCTTTGGAATTTCTGGCTGACCGGCTCGGAACGCGGCTACGGTCTTTCCACCGTCGAATACGCCTATCTGGCCGAGGAGATGGGCAAGGCGCATCTCGGCGCCGAGACCTTCAACTGCTCGGCGCCCGACACCGGCAACATGGAGGTGCTGGAGCGCTACGGCTCGGCGGAGCACAAGAACGCCTGGCTGGAGCCGCTTCTCGACGGAAAGATCCGCTCGGCCTATCTGATGACCGAGCCGGACGTAGCCTCGTCGGATGCCACCAACATTTCGATGCGCTGCGAACGGCGCGGCGACGGCTATGTGCTGAACGGCGAGAAATGGTGGGCCTCTGGTGCCGGCGATCCCCGCTGCGCCATCTATATCGTCATGGTGAAGACCTCCGATGGAGAGCCGAAGCACAGGCGGCATTCGATGATCCTCGTGCCGGCGGACACCAAGGGTGTCAGCAAGCTGCGTCCAATGCAGGTCTACGGCGACGACGACGCGCCGCACGGCCACATGCATCTTCGCTTCGACAATGTGCTGGTGCCGGCGTCGAACCTGATCCTCGGCGAGGGCAGGGGTTTCGAGATCGCGCAAGGCCGCCTCGGCCCCGGCCGCATCCATCACTGCATGCGGGCCATCGGCCAGGCCGAGATGGCGCTGGAGCTGCTGTGCCAGCGTTCGGTCCGCCGTGAAGCGTTCGGCCAGCCACTGGCGAAACTCGGCGCCAATTTCGATATCATCGCCGAGTGCCGGATGGAGATCGAGATGGCCCGCCTGCTCTGCCTCAAGGCGGCGTGGATGATCGACCAGGGCGACGCGCGCGCCGCCGCGCCCTGGATCAGTCAGATCAAGGTGGTCGCGCCACGCATGGCTCTGAAGGTCACCGACGAGGCGGTGCAGATGTTCGGCGCGCAAGGCATCAGCCAGGACACGCCGCTGGCGCGCTCGTGGACGCATCTCAGAACGCTGCGCCTCGCCGACGGGCCGGATGCCGTGCATCGCCGCCAGGTGGCGCGGGCTGAATTGAGGAAATACACGCAGGAAAAGGTTTGAGCCGGCCGGCATCTCATCGTCTTGCGTCGACAACCAAGGAGCAGCCACCAATGGCCATACCCTCCGAAATGAAGGCCCTGCTCCTGGTCGGCGACGGCTACACCAGGGCGCCGAGCGGCAGCGTGCTGGAGGCGATGGAGCCCTATCTCAAGCCAGGCAGTATCGCAGTGCCGGCACCTGGGCCGACGCAAGTGCTGATCAAGGTCAGCCTTGCGTCGATCAATCCGTCCGATGTCGCCTTCATCAAGGGCCAGTACGGCCAGCCGCGGCTCAAGGGCCGGCCGGCCGGCTTCGAAGGCGTCGGCGTGGTCGTTGCCGGCGGCGACGAGCCCTATCCCAAGAGCCTCGTCGGCAAGCGCGTTGCCTTCGCCACCGGGCTCTCCAATTGGGGCTCATGGGCCGACTATGCCGTTGCCGAAGCCGCCGCCTGCATTCCGCTCCTCGACACCGTGCGCGACGAGGATGGGGCTGCCATGATCGTCAATCCGCTTACCGCGCTCGCCATGTTCGACATCGTCAGCCGAGAAGGCGAAAGGGCCTTCATCATGACCGCCGGCGCCAGCCAGCTCTGCAAGCTGATCATCGGGCTGGCCAGTGAGGAAGGATTCCGGCCTATCGTCACCGTGCGCCGCGACGAGCAGATCGCGCTGCTGAAGGAAATCGGCGCCGCCCATGTGCTCAACGAGAAGTCGCCCGATTTCGAAGCCTCGCTGCGCGAGGTGATAAAGGCCGAACAGCCGCGCATCTTTCTCGATGCGGTGACCGGGCCACTGGCCTCGGCCATCTTCAACGCCATGCCGAAGCGCTCGCGCTGGATCATCTATGGACGGCTCGATCCCGAGGCCACGATCATCCGCGAACCCGGCCAGCTGATTTTCCAGCACAAGCACATAGAGGGCTTCTGGCTGAGCGAATGGATGCGGCAGCATAAGGATCGCCGCGGTCCTGCGATCCTCGAGGCGCAGAAGCGCTTTTCCGACGGGCGCTGGACGACCGACGTGACGGCTGTGGTGCCGCTGGCCGAGGCGATGGCGCGCGTGCCGGCGGAACTGGCCAGGCCCAATGGCAAGGTGTTCATTCGGCCGTAAAGCAGGGGGTGTGCGGTTGAGCTGCATTCCGGTTCATCGAGAGCACAGCTGCTATAACCTTCGAGGGCCGGAAAGAGGGTGGTTTGTTGGCTGCGATCGTTCAATGTCATCGGCGGCCACGCCGTTCGATCCCCCTATGCCACCCCGCTTTGTCCGTGATATGCCGCCGCCAATGAACGCTGGGACAGTGCCGGACCGGGCCTGTTCCGGATTGGTGTGGGGTGCTTGGTGAGGATTTCCAAACCGGTTTTCGACCGCCTGGGGCTTGGCCTGTGGATCGGGGCATTCGCGGTCGTGCTTGGCCTGGTCCTGTGGTCGCCCGATGCGCGCACCGTATTGCACGCCTACAGATATGGCAGTGTGGAGTTTCTCGCCGGCCGGCCGCTCTACGACCTCGAGTCCGAGATGGGATACCTTTACACGCCCGCCTTCGCCGCGCTCTATATTCCGTTCTTGAATCTGGGACCGCATCTTGGCGGGCTGGTCTGGCATGCCCTCGGTTTCGCCGTTCTCACCCTTGCCGCGGCGCGGCAGGTGCGCAAGCTGGGCGGACAGGAGCAGACCTGGCTGCTTTCCTTCGGCCTCTTTCTCGCTTTGCCGATGACACTGGGCGCCATTCGCAACGGCCAGGCGACAATCCTGCTGACCGGCGCCTGCTGGCTCTTGACCCTGTCGGCACTGGAAGGACGGCGTGCGGAGACCTTTTTCTGGGCCTCGCTTGCCATAACGGCCAAGCCGACCGCGATCATCATGCTGCTGTTGGTGGGGGCGTTGCGCCCGCGGCTGATACCGGTGCTGGTGCTCGCGGTGCTGTTCGTGCTCGCCATCCCCTACGCTTTCGCTCCCGCCGGCTACCTGAACGAGCAGTATGGCGATTTCGCCCGCATGCTGACGTCGATGGCCGTCGACAAGACCAGCCATTTTGTTCCTACCGATTTCACCGCGCCCTTTATCGAGATGGGGCTGCCCGTTCCGGATTCGGCTGCCACGGCGGTGCGCGTCGTGATCGGCCTGCTGACGCTCTCGATCGTGCTCTGGTTCGACCGCAAGCTCGAACAAGGAGCGGCCGGACTCGCGATCTTCCTGGCGGCCGCCTTCTACATGTGCGTCTTCAACCCGCGCGTCGAGCCCAACACCTATGCGATGATCGCGGTACCCGCCGGCCTTGCCATTGCCCTGTTGTGGCGCGAAGAAAAAGGTGGCGTCCTGGCCTGCGTGCTGTCCATGACTTTATTCCTGACAGGTTTGACCGGTGTCGAGCGCCACATGCATGACTTTCTCTATCCCTGGTTTCGGCCGATCACGGTCACTTTCATCGCCTGCTTCCTGATATGGTGGTTCTGGGCCAAGGCGCGACAAAAATTGGTGAATGTGGAGCCTGTCGCCCATGGCTGAGATGCGCCCGAGACTCGATATCGTGGCGCCGTTCTTCAACGAGGCGCAATCGGCGACGGCTTTCGCGGCATTGCTCGACGCGCTCGAGGCGGCGGTGTCGAGCCGCTTCGGCATGCAAGTCCACAAGATCCTGGTCGACGACGGCAGCCGGGACGATAGCGCCCGGCGGTTTTCGCAGGCACTTTCGGGATCCTGGGAAATCGTGCGCCTCAGCCGCAATTTCGGCAAGGAGGTCGCCGTGCTCGCCGGCCTCGACCACTCGCGGGGCGACATGGTGCTTGTCATGGACGCGGATCTGCAGCACTCCCTGGAGACCAGCCTGAAGATGATCGTCGAGCTGGCTGAGAATCCGGACGTCGACGTCGTCTACGCGCAGAACGACCGGCGCGGGGCAAGCTGGCGGCGCAGCCAGTTGGCGAAACTGTTCTACAGCCTGATCAACAGCAGCCAGCGGTTCGATATTCCCGAGAATGCAGGCGACTTTCGCGTCATGCGCGGCACCGTGGCGCGCGCATTGACCAGCCTGCGCGACAAAAGGCGCTTCAACAAGGGCCTGTTCGCCTGGGCCGGCTTCCGCCAGAAGGCCATATCCTATTCGCCGGAAAACCGCGCCAGCGGCAAGTCGAAATGGAGCCGGCTCAACCTGATCGCCTTTTCGTTAGAGGGGTTTACGTCCTTTTCGGTGATTCCGCTGCGCCTGATCAGCCTCAGCGGACTGCTTGCGGCGTTTGCCGGCGCGGTCTACGGCGCGAAAGTGCTCTTCGAGGTGCTGTTCTATGGCATTGCCGTTCCAGGCTATCCGAGCCTGCTGGTCGCCGTAGTGTTGCTCGGCGGCCTCAACCTGACACTTCTCGGGCTGATCGGTGAATATGTCTGGGTCACCCTCAGCGAAAGCAAGGATCGCCCGGTCTACATCGTGCGCGATATCGTGCGCAGCGATGTTCCCGCCAGGTCGGCGCCGGGCGTTCCCGGGGCATGATGCGCGGCATCCGTCTGATCGCCGACGATTACGGCCTGGCGCCCGGCGTCTCGGCGGCGATCCTCGACCTGCTCGATCGCGGGCGGCTTACGGGCACCGGTTGCATAACCGGTTTCGCGGAATGGCCGGGGGAGGCGGAACGCATCAAGCCGCTGTGCGGCCGGGTCGCCGTCGGCCTGCATCTGACCTTGACGGACCAGCCGGCCGTGACCGGCCCGTCGAGCCTGGCACCGGAAGGCCGGCTGCCGCCGCTCCGCTCGCTGGCATTGCCGATCCTGCGCGGCAGCATCGAGACCTGCGACGTCCATGCCGAGCTCGACGCCCAATTTGGCCGCTTCGTCGAGGCGCTCGGGCGCCGGCCCGATTTCATCGACGGCCACCAGCATGTGCATTTCCTGCCTGTCGTGCGCAAATGGCTGCGGGGGCGTTTCGCCGGAGATGCCGGCAGACCGTGGCTGCGCGGCGCGCCGGCACTGGCCGGCAGCGGAGCGGCGGCATCGAAAATTGCGGCGATCGCCGCCCTGGCAACTGGTTTCAACCGATCCATGCGGCGCGCCGGCTTCACCGTGAGGGCGCCGCTCGCCGGCATCTATGACTGGCGGCAGCCGGAAAAGTTCGCGCCCGCCCTGCAAGCCGCCGTTGAAAGCCTGCCGGAAGAGGGACTGTTCATGTGCCATCCCGGGCATGTCGACGAGACGTTGCGTGCACGCGACCCGATGCAAGATGTGCGCGAAGTCGAATTCGCGGTTCTCGCCTCCGATCATTTCGGCGCAAACCTGGCTCGCGCGCGTGTCGGCATCATGGACGGCACAGCATGAGTGCCGATCAGTCCCGGCGTTCGACCGGCAACAAGATTATCCGCTTCGCCATTGTCGGCCTGGTGAACACGGCCATCGACCTTGCCGGTTTCTTTCTGCTGCTCAAGCTGCACGTGCCGCCGCTGCCCGCCAACGTTGCGTCCTGGTTCATTGCCGTCACCTTCTCCTTCGCGGCCAACGGCTTCTGGTCGTTCGAGCGCGATCCGGCCATCCGGCTGCATCATGCCTTTCTTCGCTTCGCCTCGCTCGGCGCGCTGATTTCGCTCGGTGTCTCCAGCCTCGCGATCGCGCTGTTCGCCGGTGTTGTCGGCGTGTGGCCGGCAAAGATCGGCGGGGTGGTCGTGGCGGCGGTGCTGAATTTCCTCGCCGCGCGCTGGTCGATCGAGGGCCGTCTTTTGAAATAGCAGGCTGTTTCCCCACGAAAACTCCGGACCCGCTACACGGTCTTCTGGATTTCCCTATTCAGCCGGCTCCACATCGGTGTGGGCGGCTTCCTCGAGTTCGCGCTTCAGCCGCGCCTCCTCGTGGGTCTTCGGCGTGACGAAGCGGCCGAGCAAGAGATAGGCGACGGGGGTCAGGAACAGCGTCGAGACGGTGGCCAGCCCCAGTCCGCCGACGATCACCCAGCCGAGCGCGATACGGGCCTCGGCGCCGGCGCCCGCCGCCAGCACCAGCGGCACGCCGCCGAGCACGGTGCAGATCATTGTCATCATCACCGGGCGCAAGCGAATGGTCGAGGCCTGTTCGATCGACTCGCGCACGCCCAGTCCACGATCGCGCAACTGGTTTGCGAACTCGACGATCAGGATGCCGTTCTTGGCCATGACGCCGACCAGCAGCACCAAGCCGATCTGGCTGTAGGCGTTGAGGCTGGTGCCCGAGAGCAGAAGCGCGAAGATGGCGCAGGCGAGGCCGAGCGGCACTGTCGCCATAATGATGACGGCGCTGACGAAGCTCTCGAATTGCGCGGCAAGCACCAGCAGGATGATGACCAGGGCAAAACCGAAGATGGTGACCATGGCGCTGTTGGTCTCACCCAGCGTCGCCGCCTCGGCCAATGGTACGATGCGGCTGCCCGGCGGCAGAAGCGGCGTTGCGATTTCCTCGGCGCGCGTAAGGGCCGAGCCGAGGGCGAAATCGCCGCCGAGGTTGGACGTGATCGCCACCGACGGCTGCTGCTGCTCGCGCGACAGCGAGGGCGGCACGGCACGCTCGGCCAGCGTGGCGATGGTCGACATCGGCACGAAACGGCCGTCAGCCGTCTTCAGGAAGACGTTCTCCAGGTCGGTCGGATCGTTGATCGGGTTGGTGGTCGAAACCAGCTTTACCCCGTAGCTGCGGTCGGCGATGTAGACATCGACGACGTCGTTGCCGTCGAGCATGGCCTGCATGGTATTGGCCAGCCCGGTGATGTCGATGCCGAGATCGGAGGCGCGCTCGCGGTCGACGGCAACGGAAAGCTGCGGTTGCGTCGGGTCGATGGAAAGGCGTGGCGTCTGGAAACGCGGATCCTTCTGCATCTCGGCGATGATCTTGACGGCCGAGTCGCCGAGCGCCTTGCGGTCGTTGCCGACCAGCGCGAACTGCAGGCCGTTGCCGGCGCCACGGATGCCGAGGCTGTTGGGCTGCACCGGGAAGATGCGCACGCTGGGCACCTGGCGGGTGAGCTGGCTGATCTCGGCCATGATCTCCTGCTGGCTGCGGCTGCGCTCGTCCCAGGGCGCCAGCGTCATCACCATGAAGCCTGAATTATAGGCGCCGTTCTGGCCGGCGCTCTCGAAAGTGCTGACGATTTCGCCGGAATCACGCAGCGGCTGGATCAGCTTTTCGATCTTCTGCATCTGCTGCGTCGTGTAGTCGAGGCTGACGCCTTGCGGGGCGCTGATGCGAAGCAGCACGACCGCGCGATCCTCGGTCGGCGTCAATTCCTGGCGGATGGTGCCGAACAGCGCGAATGCGGTGCCGGCAAACAGCAACGCCACCAGCACCACGATCCACGGCGCGTCGAGGCAGACATGCAGGCTGCGCCGGTAGGCCGCGTTCAGCGCGCCGCCGATGCGCGCGCCGACGCCGTTGCTGCCCTCGCGGTGGAGGGCGGCACCGGACAGCATGCGCGAGGCAAGCATGGGACAAAGCGTCAGCGCGACCACGCAGGACAACAGCACCGACATGGCGAGCACGAAGCCGAATTCGCGGAACAGGCCGCCGGTCTGGCCCGGCAGGAAGGAGATCGGCACGAAGACGGCAACCAGAGTCAGCGTGGTGGCGATGACGGCGAAGAACACTTCCTGTGCGCCGAGCACTGCGGCGGCACGCGGCCCCATGCCTTGATTGCGCCGCCGCACGATGTTTTCCAAAACGACGATCGCGTCATCGACGACAAGCCCCGTCGCCAGCACCAGGGCCAGCAGCGTCAGGATGTTGATCGAGAAACCAGCGAGGTAGATCGCCGCAATGGTGCCGATCATTGCGACGGGCATCGACAGGCCCGGAATGAGCGTGGCGCGCCAGTCGAGAAGAAAGGCATAGATGACGACCAGAACGATGGAGACGGAAAGCGCGAGCGCGATCTCCACCTCGTGCACGGCGCCGTTGACGAACACCGCGTCGTCGCTTGTGACCTTGATCGACATGCCTCGCGGCAGGTTTGCCTGCAACTTCTCGACCGCGGCCTTGACGCCGGTGGAGATGTCCAGCGTGTTCGATTCCGCCTGGCGGATGATGCCGATGCCGATGCCGGTCTTGCCGTCCGAACGCAACGTGGTCTGGCCGATGTCGGGGCCGAGCGTGACGGTGGCGACATCGCGGATGCGCGTCGTTCCGCCAATGATGATGTTCTCAAATTCTTCCGGCGTCGTCACATCGGCGGTGGTGCGAACGATCAGGTCCTGATTGCTGGTGGTGATCGAGCCGGCGGGTGAATCGAAGGCGACCGAGGCAAGGGCGGTCCTGAGGTCGGCGACGGTGAAGCCCAGGCTGGCGAGCTTGTTCTGATCGACGTCGATGCGGAAGATCTTGTCGCGGTCGCCATAGACCTGGACGTCCGCGACGCCTGGAACGGCAGCCAGTTCGTCCTCGATCTGGTCCTGGACCACGACGGTCATGTCCTGAACCGACATGGTGTCGGAGGTGACGGCCAGGCGCATCACGGGGTCGGAGTTGGCGTCGGCCTTGACGATGCGCGGCGGATCGGCCGTTTCCGGCATCTGGTTGGCGACGCGGCCGACGGCATCCCGCACATCCGAGGCCCCGACATTGAGATCGACGCCGTCGTTGAATTCGATGGTGACGCGGCTCGAGCCGAAGGAGGAGGTCGAGGAGATCGACTTGACGCCAGAAACGCGGGCAACAGCTCCCTCGATCGTGTCGGTCAGTTCGCGATCGACCGTTTCGGCCGCCGCGCCTTCGAAAGTCGTGGAAACGGTGACGACGGCGCGGTCGACATCAGGCAGCTCGCGGATCTCGACGCCATAGAAGGCGGCGAGGCCGGCGACCGCGATGAGGACATTCAGCACCAAGGCCATGACCGGCCTGCGGATGAACAGGGCGGTAAAGCCAGTCTCGCTGGCGGCGTTGACGGCTCCGGTCATGAGCCTTCGGCCGCGTTCGCGGCGCGCTGCTCTCCGCGGGCGATGCGGACTTCGCCTCCCTCGCTGACGCTCTGGGTGCCTTCGGTTACCACCATGTCGCCACTGTCCAGCTCCGCGTCGATCAACACGGTTTCGGTGTTGCGCTGGATGATGCGCACCGGCACCCGCTTGGCCTTGCCGTTCTCGACCGCCCAGACGTAAGCGCCCTCCGAGCCCCACAGGATCGCCAGCGGGCTGACGGCGGGATAGGTCTCGCCGGGGAATTTCATGGTGATGGCGAACGACATGCCGGCGCGCAGCGAATCGGCCGGGTTGGCGATCGTCGCCTTGACCAGAAGCGTACGGCTGTTCTCGTCGATGTGGTTGTCGATGGCCGAAACCGTGCCGGTATAGCTGTTGCCGGGATTGGCGATCGGCGTCGCCGACAATTGCGCGCCGATCTTGACGGCGGCCGCGAAGCGTTCCGGCACCAGGAAATCGACAAGGATCGAGGAACGGTCGTCGAGCGTCGCGATCGCCGACTGGTTGGTCACATAATTACCGGCGGAGATCGGCAGGATCCCGACCGTGCCGGAGATCGGGGCGAGAACAGACCGGCGGTGCAGGGCGAGTTCCGCATCCTGTAGCGCCAGCTTGGCACCGGCCAGCACCACTTCGGCATCGGCGACGGCGACCGGTGTCGCCGCATTGGAGGCGCGCAGCGACCTGACCCGGTCGAGCTTGGCCTGTGCGTCCTGAAGCGCGAGCCGGGCACGGTCCTGGGCGATCACTTCGGTTTCGGAATCAAGGGTCGCGATGACCTGTCCCTTGTCGACATGGGTGCCGGACGAAACCAGCAATTCGGCGAGACGGCCGGAGGAGTAGGGGTTGACCGTCACCGACGCATTGGCGCGGCCGGTGCCGATGGCCTGGAGCCGATCGTTTATGGTCGCGGAAATAGCGGGCACGACGACGACGTTGACCTGACGGGCTCGCTCGCCGCCAGCGGATTTCGTGCCGGCGCCGGTTTCAGCCGGAGGCGTTGCCGCGTAGGCCCAGTCTATTCCCCAGCGCGCCAGCACGTCCGGCGCGCCCGGGAAAAAGCGCAGCCAGGCGGCAACCGCCACCACCAGCACCACAAGGGCGAAAAGTATCTGTTTCCAGGCGGCCATCGGCACTCCGGTTGGCAAAACAATCCTTCCGTCCACCGGTTTCCCGAAATAAGCAGACGCAGCGGGGCTATTCTAAGGCAAGAAGCAAGCCCCCGATATCGTGCCTTTATGACAATTCTTCAGTGTCCGCGCACATTAAATATGCGTAACGTTGCCGGTGTTCGTGCCGTTTTGATTTTTTAGTTCACTTCGAGCCGGGCTTTCGAGATTACAACGCTGGCTATGCCGCCCCGACGCCAGTTTCGGACCGAAATCGTTCCAGACGTATCCCGGGCTGCATCAACGCAGGCCTTCCATCTCGCGGATGCGCCGGGCGCCGTCGGCCTCGAGTTGCCTTGTGACGGCGCCGATCAGTGTTTCGGCGACGACGAAGAGCGCCGCCGAGGAGTCCCACGCCGAAGGCACGGCGGTTCGCCCGGCGATGACGTGACGGGCGAAGCGGGCGATCGGCGACAGCCACTGGTCGGTGAACAACACGATCTGCACGCCACGCTGATGCGCCTTCTCGGCGAAGCGGATGAGGCTGTCCTGGTAGCGCCTGATGTCGAAAATGACCAGCACGTCGCGCTTGCCCATGTCGATCAGCCTGTCGCGCCACATGCTTTCCTGGCCGGCGAGGTGAATGACGTCAGGCTGGATGATGGCGAGGTGGGCGGCCATGTAGCGCGCCAGCGGATCGGTGAAGCGGCCGCCGATCAGGAATGTCTTGCCGCGACGCTCGGCGAGGCGGGACGCGATGTCGGCAAGCTGCTTGTCGGACAGGTGCCGGAACGTCTCGCGCATATTGTCGAGCGTTGCCTCCAGCATCGGCGACGCCGTGCCGCCGGGCAAGGGCGGATTGAGCGTGCGGGTCGCAGGGGACTGCAATTGCGCCGCCAGTTCGTCCTGCAGGCTCGACTGGAACTCCGGATAGTTCTGGAAGCCGAGCCTGGCGACGAAACGCAGGATCGTCGGCGAGGACACGCCGGCCGCGGACGAGAATTCGGCGACAGTCTTCAGACCGATCATCGGATAGCTCGCTATCAGCGTCTGGGCCGCGCGCCGCTCGCCGGCCGGCATTGTGCCGATGCGGTCGGCGATCAATTCGGCAATACTGGAAATCATCTTTCCCATCCATGGCCCGGCCGACGGTGTTTTCCCCAAATCGCATTTGACAAAGCCGGGCAAACTGTATGAAATCATCCATAGGGGCGCAATGAGGCAAAATACGTAACATACGATACAGCGCTCCCCGGGGACCGCAGACTATGGAGAAAGCACGGCCCGCCAGCCTTGCATCGCCTGATGCCGTAAGGGTGACCAACCCGGGCGGATCGAGTCCCTTCGTGCTCACCTGCGACCACGCCTCCAATTTCCTGCCCGCCGAATTCGGCACGCTCGGCCTCACCGCCGAGGACCTGTCGCGTCACATCGCCTGGGACCCGGGCGCGCTGCCGGTTGCGCTGCGCATGGCGCAGGCGCTCGATGCGACGCTGGTCGAAACCTGCATTTCGCGTCTCGTCATCGACTGCAACCGGCCGCTTGACGCGCCGGACCTGGTGCCGCCGGTCAGCGAAACCACAGCCATACCGGGCAACACCGGCCTGTCGGAAAAGCAGCGCGCGGCGCGGGTCGCCCTGTCCTGGCAGCCGTTCCATAGCGCCATCGAGCATATTGTCGAAGACAGGCTGGCGCGCGGCCAGGAGACGCGGCTGGTATCGGTGCATTCCTTCACGCCGGTCTACAAAGGCCGAGACCGGCCCTGGCATATCGGCATCATCCACGATGACGACCGCCGGCTGGCGGCGCCGCTGATATCGGCGCTGCGGCACCTTGCCGGCATTACCGTCGGCGTCAACGAACCCTATTCGCCGGCCGACCGCGTCTATTTCACGCTGGAACGCCATGCGCGCCCGCGCGGGCTGCCCTGCGCGATGATCGAAATCCGCAACGATGAAATCTCCGGCGAGACCGGGCAGCGGAAATGGGCGGATTTGCTCACAGGCATCTTTTCGGATCTAGAGCCCGAGGAGACCAGGGGCGCCAGGGAACACGCAGTGGGAAAGTCAGTTCAATCGGCTAGCTGAGAACGCAAGGGGACTAAAAATGGCAGCACCTGGATATACCGAAGTTGACAAGGCGGAGGACGTCAAGGTCCTCCACAGCATGGGCTACGCCCAGGAACTGGAGCGGCGCCTCAGCCGCTTTTCGAATTTCGCCGTTTCCTTCTCCATCATCTGCATCCTGTCGGGCGGCATCAATTCGCTGGCGCAGGCAACGTCGGGCGCCGGCGGCATCGGCATCGGCATCGGCTGGCTGGTCGGCTGCTTCGTCTCGTTGACGTTCGCCGTCGCCATGTCGCAGATCAGCTCGGCCTATCCGACGGCCGGCGGGCTCTATCATTGGGGCTCGATCCTGGGCAACCGCGGCACCGGCTGGGTCACGGCCTGGCTCAACCTGCTCGGCCTGATCACCGTGCTCGGCGCCATCAATGTCGGCACCTGGACGTTCTTCATCGGCGCCTTCGGACCGGCGCTCGGCATCGAAGGCACGCTGACCAACCAGATGATCTTTCTGGTCATCATCACCGGCGCCCAGGCGCTGATCAACCATCTCGGCATCAAGCTGACGGCCAAGCTCACCGACTTCTCGGGCTATCTCATCTTCTTCGGCTCGATCCTGATCGCGGTGGTCTGCCTGCTCTCCGCCGAAACCTGGGATTTCAGCCGGCTGTTTACCTTCCATAACTACTCCGGCGATGCCGGAGGCGGCGTCTGGCCGTCGGTTTCGAATGCCTGGGTGTTCGCGCTCGGCCTCCTGCTGCCGATCTACACCATCACCGGTTACGACGCCTCGGCGCATACGTCCGAGGAGACCATCAAGGCGGCCAGCTCGGTGCCGCGCGCCATGGTCATGTCGGTGATCTGGTCGGCCGTGTTCGGCTATCTGTTCCTGGCCGCGTTCGTGCTGATGATCCCGAACATGGACGATGCCGCCAAGCAAGGCTGGAACGTGTTCTTCTGGGCCTTCGACCAGCGCGTCAGCCCTGGCCTCAAGGAGTTCGTCTATCTCGTCGTGTTCATCGCTCAGCTGCTGTGCGGCCTCGCCACCGTCACCTCAGCCTCGCGCATGATCTTCGCCTTCTCGCGTGACGGCGGCCTGCCGGGTTCGTCGGCACTGGCCAAGGTCAGTCCGACCTACCGCACGCCGGTGGCGGCGATCTGGACGGCATCGATCCTGTCGGTGCTGTTCGTCTGGGGTTCGACGCTGGTTTCGGTCGCCGGCACCTCGGCCTACACCATCGTGGTGTCCTGCACCGTCATCTTCCTGTTCCTGTCCTTCACCGTGCCGATCGTGCTCGGCATGCTGGCCTGGGGCACGCCCAAATGGGACAAGATGGGACCGTGGAACATGGGGCGCGGCGTGTTCATGCTGTTTGCGGTCCTGTCGATCGTGTCGATGATCCTGATCTTCGTCATTGGCATCCAGCCGCCGAACGACTGGGCGCTCTACATCACCGTCGGCTTCTTCATCCTGACCGCGATCGTCTGGTTTGCCTTCGAGCGCAACCGCTTCCAGGGTCCGCCGCTCGGCGACATCATCGCGGCGCGCCAAGCGGCGATCAAGGCGGCTGAGCAGGCCGTCGGCGAAACCGGCCACTGAGGCCAGCATCTCACAGCCATGGCCGGCGCATCGCCGGCCATGGCTTCGACCCTTCGAAATCGACAAGCCCAAAATGACAAGCACTGGAGCGCCAAAGGAATGGCCGGAAATTTCTCGTTCGATCAGTTGAAGAAAGCGGTTTCCGGCGGGGAGATCGACACGGTGCTGGCCTGCATCGTCGATATGCAGGGACGGCTGGCGGGAAAACGGTTCCTGGCCCAGTACTTCGTGGATTCCGCGCATGACGAGACGCATGGCTGCAACTATCTCCTGGCCGCCGACATCGATATGGAGCCGGTGCCCGGCTACAAGGCGGCAAGCTGGTCGAAGGGCTATGGCGATTTCGTCATGAAGCCCGACCTCGCGACGCTGCGGCGCATTCCGTGGCTGGAAAAGACGGCGCTCGTGATCTGCGACGTGCTCGATCACCACACCCATGACGACCTGCCGCATTCCCCGCGCGCCATCCTGAAGAAGCAGGTCAAGCGGCTGACGGAGCGGGGCTATATCGGCTATTTCGCCTCCGAACTCGAATTCTACCTCTTCAGCGAGACCTACGATTCCGCCCGCAAGAAGCACTGGCAGGGCCTCGACACCGCCTCGCCCTATATCGGCGACTATCAGATCGGCATCACCACCAAGGAAGAAGGCGTCATGCGACGGCTTCGCAACGAAATGGAAGCGGCAGGCATCCCGATCGAGAACTCGAAGGGCGAGTGGGGGCCGGGTCAGGAAGAGATCAATGTGCGCTATGCCGAGGCCCTCGACATGGCCGATCGCCACGTCATCCTGAAGAATGGCGCCAAGGAGATCGCCGAATCCGAAGGCAAGGCGATTTCCTTCATGGCCAAGTACAATTACGGGCTCGCCGGCAATTCCAGCCACATCCACAATTCGCTCTGGAGCGCCGACGGCAAGACGCCGCTTTTCTTCGACAGACAAGCCGACTGGACGCTATCGAGCCTCGGCCAGCAGTGGGCGGCGGGTCAACTCAAATACGCCAAGGAGTTCACCTGGTTCCTGGCGCCCTACATCAATTCCTACAAGCGCTTCCAGGCCGGCACGTTCGCGCCGACCAAGATCATGTGGAGCGAAGATAACCGCACCGCCGGCTTCCGCCTGTGCGGCGAGGGCACCAAGGGCATCCGCATGGAGTGCCGCATCGGCGGCGCCGACTTGAACCCCTATCTCGCCTTCGCGGCGTTGATCGCCGCCGGCCTTGCCGGCATCGACGAGAAGCTGGAGCTGCAGAAGCCCTTCGTCGGCGACGCCTATCAGGCCTCGCGCCTGCCGGAGATCCCGAAGACGCTGCGCGACGCCACCGACACGCTGGCCAAGTCCAAGATGCTGAAACAGGCGCTCGGCGAGGACGTGCTCGAACACTACGTCCACACCGCTAAATGGGAGCAGTTCGAATACGACCGCCGCATTACGGATTGGGAACTGCATCGTGGGTTCGAGCGATACTAGAAGATAGTATATTACTATCTTTACCTTGATCGGAAACGCGGATTGGACTAAATTTGTACAATGACCGACGGAACCAAATACCATCCGCTTTTCGAGCATCTTCTGTTCTCGGGCCAAGGCCGTATGTCCATGAGCTTCGCGGAGATCGAGCAAGTAATAGGCGGCCGCTTGCCACCGTCGGCGCGACAGCGGCAGGAATGGTGGGCGAACAGCCCGAGCGGGCACAGCCAGGCGCGCGCCTGGTTGCGCGCAAACTATCGGGCGTCCCATGTCGACCTTGCGAACGAACGCGTGGATTTTAAACTGGAGGGATGGCCCGAGGGCTATCGAAAGCCGAACATGGCTACCATGGACAAGACTCCTCCGGGAATGGCGGAGCCAGCGCAGGCCAGCTACGAACTTCCACGGGAAAATATCGACCATCCGCTTTTCGGCATATGGACAGGCAAGGTTACGCTTTGCCCAGGGCATGATTACACTAAGCCGGCTTTTGAGCCTGATGTGCAGCCGTGACGCATAGGCTGCTGCTCGACACGTGCGCGATCATATGGATAGCGCTGAACGAGCCGATCAGGCCGGAAGCCAAGACTGCGATCAATACCGCCGCGGCTGTTGACGAGAAGATCCGGGTTTCCCCCATATCGGCCTGGGAATTGGGCCTGCTGAGCGCAAACGGCCGATTGGCGGCAGCAAAGTCGCCAACAAGCATTTTTGGGGAAGTGATCGCCACGCCAGGCATCAAGGTAGAGGCTCTTTCGCCGGGCTTATTGATTGAATCGTCCTTCTTGCCCGGATCGCTTCACGGCGATCCGGCAGATAGAATATTGATCGCGACGGCACGGGCGTTCGATCTGACGCTCGTGACGCGCGATCAGTCGATACTGGATTATGCGAGAGCGGGGCATGTTCGCGCCCTTGCCTGCTGACGCTTTGCCTTTCGATATGGAGACATCTTCTTGGAAATCGTGAAACTCAAATCCCCTATCGATGGTTCGGTCTATGCCGAGCGTCCGATCGCCACTGACCAGGCGGTCAATGCCGCTGTCGAGCGCGCCAAAGCGGCGCAGGAGAAGTGGGCCGGGACGCCGATCGTCGAGCGCGGCAAGTACATGCTGGCGATGCTCGAAACGCTGGTCGCCATGACCGACGAAATCGTGCCGGAGATTGCCTGGCAGATGGGGCGTCCGGTGCGCTATGGCGGCGAGTTCGGCGGCGTCAAGGAACGCACCAGCTATATGGTCGAGATCGCCGAGGCGGCGCTGAAATCGGTCCCGGCTTCCAATCCGAAGGACGGGTTCCGCCGCTATGTGAAGAAGGATCCGCTCGGCGTGGTCATGGTGATCGCGCCGTGGAACTATCCTTACCTCACCGCGGTCAACACGATCGTGCCGGCGCTGATGGCCGGCAACACCGTCATCCTCAAACACGCCGCGCAGACGCTGCTTGTCGGCGAGCGTTTCCAACAGGCTTTCGACAAAGCCGGCCTGCCCAAGGGCGTGTTCCAGAACATCGTGCTGAACCACGCGCAGACAGAAAAATTGCTTGGCTCGGGCAAGATCGACCACGTCAATTTCACCGGCTCGGTCGCCGGCGGCCGCGCCATCGAAAAGGCAGCGGCCGGCACCTTCATGACGCTCGGGTTGGAGCTTGGCGGCAAGGATCCTGCCTATGTGCTGCCCGACGCCAAGATTGACCATGCAGTCGCCAATCTGGTCGATGGCGCCTTCTACAATTCCGGCCAGTGCTGCTGCGGCATCGAGCGCGTCTATGTGCATGAGAAGGTCTATGACGAATTCGTCGCAGGCTTCATCGCCGAGACGAAACACTATGTCGTCGGCAACCCGCTCGAACAGGCGACGACGATGGGGCCGATGGCGCAGGCCCGTTTCGCCGACTTGATCCGCGAGCAGAAGGCCGAGGCGCTGCGCAAGGGCGCCAAGGCGCATATCAACATGAAGGTGGCTCAAGACAAGGCCGGCTCGCCCTATCTGGCGCCGGAAGTACTGACCGACGTCGACCACCAGATGAGCGTCATGCGCGAGGAAAGTTTTGGCCCGATCGTCGGCATCATGAAGGTGCGCAACGACGAGGAGGCGATCGCGCTGATGAACGACAGCCCCTACGGCCTGACCGCCTCGATCTGGACGCGCGACACCGAACATGCGGTGGCGATCGGCGACCGCGTCGAGACCGGCACGGTGTTCATGAACCGCTGCGACTACCTCGACCCGGCGCTGGTCTGGACCGGCGTCAAGGACACCGGCAAGGGGGCCGGCTTGTCCGCCATCGGCTACGACAACCTGACCCGGCCGAAATCCTTCCACCTGCGCGAAGCCATCTGATTTTTTGAAAGACAAACATGTCCAAGCTGATCTCCAAATGGAACTACCCCACCACCGTTCGCTTCGGCGCCGGGCGCATCAAGGAATTGCCCGAGGTGCTCGCCGCCACCGGCATCAAGCGGCCGCTCTTCGTCACCGATCCGGGGCTGGCGAAACTGCCGGTCGTCGCTTCGACGCTGAAAATCCTCGATGACGCAAAAGTGCCCTACGGCGTTTTCTCCGAAGTGAAGCCGAATCCGGTCGATTCCAATCTCACCGCCGGCATCGCGGTGTTCAAGAAGGGCAAGCATGACGGCGTCATTGCCTTCGGCGGCGGCTCGGCGCTCGACCTTGGCAAGCTGATCGCCTTCCAGGCGGGACAGACGCGGCCGGTCTGGGATTTCGAGGACATCGGCGACTGGTGGACACGCGCCAACTCGGACGCGATCGCGCCGATCATAGCGGTGCCGACCACCGCCGGCACCGGCTCCGAAGTCGGCCGCGCCGGCGTCATCACCAATGAGGCGACCCACACCAAGAAGGTCATCTTCCATCCGAAGCTGCTGCCGGCGATCGTCATTGCCGATCCGGAACTGTCGGTCGGCATGCCGGGCTTCATCACCGCCGGCACCGGCATGGACGCGCTGGCCCATTGCCTCGAGGCTTATTGCGCGCCGGGCTACCATCCGATGGCCGACGGCATCGCCGTGGAAGGCATCAGGCTTGTTTTCGAGAACCTGCCAAAGGCCTATGCCAACGGCAGGGATCTGGTCGCCCGCGCCAACATGATGAGCGCCGCGGCGATGGGCGCGGCAGCCTTCCAGAAGGGGCTGGGGGCGATCCATTCGCTGTCGCATCCCATCGGGGCGCTCTACGACACCCATCACGGCATGACCAATGCGGTTTTCACGCCCTATGTGCTCGCCTTCAATCGCGAGGCGATCGAGGACCGCATCGCGCGGCTCGCCGCCTATTGCGGCATAAGAGGCGGCTTCGACGGCTTCGCCAAGGCTGTCATCAAGCTTCGCAAGGAATTGAAGGTGCCGCATGCGCTGCCAGGCCTGATCAAGGGGCTCGACATGGACAAGAAGCGCAAGGCCTTGATCGCCGATATGGCGGTGGTCGATCCGACAGCCGGCGGCAACCCGGTCAAGCTGACCAAGAAAGCAGCGCTGACGCTGCTCGAAAATGCAATCGCTGGGACGGTGTGATACCGCTTTCAGGGTAAAGTTGATCTGGAAAATCAGGGGCAACCAAGGGGAAAGGGGTGAAGTGCAAGGCAAAAGTAATTAGCCGGAAAATTAAGTGGTGGCTAATTGCTACAGTCGATTAAAAGGAGTTAACTTTCGTGCTGCCAGCGGTGGGGTTTCATAAAGCTTTCATCTGGCTGTCACACGAAAACGATACCGCATCGCAGGCGTCCAACGGCGTCAGTTCAACGGAGAGAACACATGTTCAAATTCACGGGGAAAGTGCTTTCCCTTTCGGCCGCGGCGCTGTTTGCGTCGACGGTGATTTCGTCCGCGGCTCCGCTGGACGATCTCGTCAAGGCCGCGAAGGCGGAAGGCCAGCTTACCACCATCGCGCTGCCGCATGACTGGTGCGGTTACGGCGACGTCATCGCCGGGTTCAAGGCGAAATATCCGGAAATCACCATCAACGAGCTCAATCCCGACGCCGGTTCGGGCGACGAGGTCGAGGCGATCAAGGCCAACAAGGACAATAAGGGCCCGCAGGCGCCCGACGTCATCGACGTCGGCCTGTCCTTCGGCCCGACCGCCAAGGCCGACGGCCTGCTGATGCCCTACAAGGTGTCGACCTGGGACTCGATCCCCGACAGCGCCAAGGATGCCGACGGCGCCTGGTACGGTGATTACTACGGCGTTCTGGCGATGATGGTGAACAAGGATCTGGTCAAGGAATCGCCGAAGGACTGGGCCGATCTGCTGAAGCCGGAATTCGCCAATTCGGTGGCTCTCGCCGGTGATCCGCGCGCTTCGAACCAGGCCATCCAGGCGGTCTATGCCGCTGGTCTTTCGAGTGGAGCCGCGGCTGGCGAAGCCGCGGGCACCGCCGGCCTCGACTTCTTCAAGAAGCTCAATGCCGCCGGCAACTTCGTACCGGTCATCGGCAAGCCGGCGACACTCGCCCAGGGTCAGACCCCGATTCTGATCAACTGGGACTACAACGCGCTCGCCGGCCGCGACACGCTGAAGGGCAACCCGCCGGTCGACGTCGTCGTGCCGAAGACCGGCGTCGTCGCCGGCGTCTACGTGCAGGCGATCAGCGCCTATGCGCCGCATCCGAACGCAGCCAAGCTCTGGATGGAATACCTCTATTCAGACGAAGGCCAGATCGGCTGGCTCAAGGGCTATTGCCACCCGATCCGCTTCAACGATCTCGCCAAGAACGGCAAGATCCCGGCGGACGTGCTGGCCAAGCTGCCGCCGGCGGAAGCCTATGCTTCGGCGGTGTTCCCGACGCTGGACGAGCAGGGCAAGGCCAAGGAAGCCGTCACCAAGAACTGGGACTCCGTTGTCGGTGCCAACGTCAAGTAACAGTTGAAATCCACCGGGCGGCTTCGCGGCCGCCCGGTTCCCCCTCGAAGACGGTAGCCGGCGCATGACCGATCTCTCGCTTTCCAATCACGATGCCGCAGGCAAGACCGCGCCGCCCGCGGAGGCACGCGCATTGCGATTGCCGACGCAATGGCTCGGCGTCGCACCGTTCTTCATCTTCGCCATCATGTTCCTGATTTTGCCCACGCTCTATCTGATGCTGGGCGCGTTCCAGAATGATGCCGGCGAATTCACGCTCGAAAACATCGTCGCTCTGGCGCAGCCGTCGATCGTTGCCGCTTACTGGATATCGATCAAGGTTAGCCTGGCCTCGGCGCTGATCGGTGCTTTCGCGGGCCTGGCCATCGCCATCGCCATCGTGCGCGGCGGGCTGCCGGACTGGATACGCTCGGCGACCCTGACCTTTTCCGGCGTTGCCTCCAATTTCGCCGGCGTGCCGCTGGCCTTCGCCTTCCTCGCCACGCTCGGCCGGCTCGGTCTTGCCACGGTGATCCTGAACACCGTGTTCGGCCTCAACATCTATGCCCACGGCTTCAATATCCTGTCCTTCTGGGGCTTGACGCTGACCTATGTCTATTTCCAGATCCCGCTGATGGTGGTCATCATCACGCCGGCGATCGATGGCTTGAAGAAGGAATGGGGTGAAGCTGCCGCCACGCTTGGCGCGACCACCGCGCAATATTGGCGCATCGTGGTCATCCCGGTGATCTGGCCGAGTTTTCTCGGCACCGTGATCCTGCTTTTCGCCAACGCCTTCGGGGCGATCGCCACCGCCTATGCGCTGACCGGCTCGTCGCTCAACATCGTGCCGATCCTGCTCTACGCGCAAATCCGCGGCGACGTGCTGCACAATGCCCATCTCGGCTACGCGATCGCCTTCGGCATGATCGTCATCACCGGCCTGGCCAATGTCTTCTACATCTGGTTCCGGACCCGTTCCGAGAGGTGGCTGAAATGAAGTCGGGCAAATTCTGGGCCTGGGTGGTCTTCATCCTCGGCGCGGCCTATTTCTTCATCCCGCTGATCGCGACGGTGGAATTTTCCATGCGCATGCGGCGCGGCGCCTATTCCTTCGACGCCTACCGGATCGTGCTCGGCGACGCGCGTTTCCAGGCGACCTTCCTGTATTCGGTGGTCGCCGCCATCTTCACCATCATTCTGGGTGTGCTGATCGTGGTGCCGGCGGCCTACTGGATCCGATTGCGGCTGCCGCAGCTCAGGCCGATCGTCGAGTTCATCACGCTTTTGCCGTTGGTCATTCCGGCCATCGTCATCGTCTTCGGCTATATCAGGATGTACGGCTCGAATTCACCCTTGCCGTTCCTCGGGTCCGATATGGGAACCAATGCCTTGCTGGTCATCGGCTATGCGACCTTGGCGCTGCCCTATATGTATCGTGCCGTCGATACGGGGCTCCGAACCATCGACGTGCGGACGTTGACGGAAGCGGCCCAGATCCTCGGAGCCGGCTGGGGCACGATCATCACCCGCGTCATCCTTCCCAATGTGCTGATTGCGGTGTTGTCCGGCGCCTTCCTGACATTCGCCATCGTCATCGGCGAGTTTACGATGGCGAGCTTGCTGAACCGGCCGGCTTTCGGCCCGTATCTGCAGAATGTCGGGGCCAACCGCGCCTATGAGCCGGCGGCCCTTGCCATCATCGCCTTCGTCATCACCTGGGGCTGCATGTCGCTGATCCAGATCCTGTCGCGCTTCGCGCCGAAATCGGCTAATCGTCCGAACTGACCCGAAAGAAAAAGCCATGGCCGAGCCATTCCTCTCCATCCAGCATGTGCGAAAATCCTTCGGCGCCACCACTGTTGTCGAGGATTTCAATCTCGACGTCGAACCGGGCGAGTTCGTCTCTTTCCTCGGCCCGTCAGGCTGCGGCAAGACGACGGTGCTGCGCATGGTCGCCGGCTTCGAGGAGCCGTCGGCCGGCAAGATCGTCGTTGGCAGCAAGGACATCACCAGGCTGAAGCCGAACCAGCGCAATGTCGGCATGGTGTTCCAGGCCTATGCGCTGTTCCCGAACCTGACCGTGGCGCAGAACATCGGCTTCGGACTGAAAGTCGCCGGCATGTCCAGGGCGGATATCGACGCCCGTGTCGCCGAAATGCTGGGCATCATCAAGCTGCCGCAGATGGCCGACCGCTATCCTTATCAGCTCTCGGGCGGCCAGCAGCAGCGCATCGCGCTGGCCCGCGCCATCGCACCGAAGCCGAAGCTCTTGCTGCTCGACGAGCCGCTGTCGGCGCTTGATGCCAAGGTGCGCGTCTCGCTGCGCGAGGAAATCCGCTCGATCCAGAAGAAGCTCGGCATCACCACCATCTTCGTCACCCATGACCAGGAAGAGGCGCTGTCGATCTCCGACCGCATCGCGGTGATGTATGGCGGCAAGGCCGAGCAGGTCGGCACGCCGTTCGAGATCTACAACCGGCCGGCAACCAAGTTCGTCGCCAATTTCGTCGGCACGCTGAACGTGCTGGAAGGCACCGTCACCGACGCGGCGTCGGGCAAGGTTCGTGTCAACACCGAGGAAGTCTCGCTCAAGGGCAGGCTCAACGGCTCGAAGTCCGGCGACACGCTGTCATTGGCGTTGCGGCCGGAAGCCATTTCGCTCGGCCGCCAGCCCGGTCGCGATTCAAGCCTGTCCGGCGAGATCTCCGAAGTGCACTTTCTCGGCTCGGTGATCCGGGTCCGGGTCGGCATCGGCGGCAACACCGTCTCGCTCGACACGTTCAACAGTTCGACGACGCCACCGCCGGCCGTTGGCGAGAAGGCGGAGATTTCCTTCTCGTCGGGCGACCTGCTGGTGCTGCACTGACGCGGCCGAAGCGCCCTGCCGATCCGGTCACCGGTCCAGTTGCCGGACGATGCACTCCTATTGGACAATCAACAGCATCCTGCGGCTTTGCCACTGCCAAGAGCTCCGCTTCGCCGCTACGATGAGCCATGGCGCTATTTGAACTCACCCTTGTCCTCCTGCTGATCGCCGTTGCGCTGACGGCGTTGTCGCGGCGCCTGCAGGTTCCTTACCCCGCCTTGCTGGCGCTGGCGGGCGCCGGCCTTGGCTTCCTGCCCGGCGCGCCGACGATCGAGATCGATCCGGAACTGGCGCTTGCGCTGTTCATTGCGCCGGTGCTGCTCGACGCGGCCTACGACACATCGCTGCGCGATCTTAACCGCTACAGGCTGCCGCTTGTGCTGCTGGCGCTTGGCGCGGTCGTTTTCACGACCGCCGTCGTGGCACTGGTCGGCTGGAAAATGGCCGGCCTGCCGATCGCCGCCGCCATAGCCCTTGGCGCCATCGTGGCGCCGCCGGACGCGGTTGCCGCGAGCGCCGTGCTCGGGCAGTTCAAGGTGCCGCACCGCATCACGGCCATCCTTCAGGGCGAAAGCCTGCTCAATGACGCCACCGCGCTTTTGATCTATCGCATCGCGATCACCGCCGCCGCCGGTCCCGTTCTTTTGGGCAGTGCCGTTCCGATGGTCCTGCTGTCGACCATCGGCAGCCTGGCCGCGGGCTATCTGCTCGGCCGCCTGTCCCAGGCGATGCTTGGACGTATCGAAGATGCGGCGAGCGGCACCGTCGTGCAGTTCGCCGGGACGTTCGGCGTCTGGATCCTGGCTGACAGGCTGGGGCTCTCGGCCATCATCACCATCGTCGTCTATGCCATGACCATCGCGCGCACCGCACCGCGGCGCATGTCGGCCAGAAAGCGCGTCAGCTCCTATTCCGTCTGGGAGACGGCGGTGTTCGTGCTTAACGTGCTGGCTTTCGTGCTGATGGGCCTGCAGGCGCGGCTGATCGTCGGTCGCCTGGCCGAGCAGGGACAGTCCGAGGCGTTCCTGTTTGCAGGGACGATCCTGGCGGTCGTCATCGTTTCCCGCCTTGCCTGGGTGCTGGGCTGCGGCGCCGTGATCCGATGGCTTGCCCGCTTCGGCAATGCGGAGCAGCGGCAAGAGGTGCCGTCGTTTCGCGGCGGGGTGCTGATCGGCTGGTGCGGCATGCGCGGCCTGGTGACGCTGGCGGCTGCCTTCGCATTGCCGGCGGACTTCCCCGGCCGCGATCCGATCGTGCTCACCGCCTTTTGCGTTGTGCTGGGCACGCTTGTCCTGCAAGGCATGAGCCTGAAGCCGTTGCTGCGCCTGCTTCGTCTCGAACCGGACGAGACCATAGACCGCGAGGTCGCGCAGGCCCGTGTCGCCATCATGCAAGCGGCCCTCGACATATTGAGCGGCAAGACCTCGACCGCGGCGGCGGCGGTGCGCGAGCAGTATGCCGCCCAGCGCAAGGTCGCCAAGAACCCCGACGACGCCCAGGCAGCAACCGAGTACGACCGGCTGCGGCTCTATGCCATCAAGCGCCAGCGCGACGCGCTGGAAGAACTTCGCCGCAACGGGACGATCGGTGACGAGGCCTATCACCGGCTGGAGGAAGAAATCGACTGGTCGGAGCTGGCGGCTTCCCCGGCGGGACGGTTCCAGCCGCTGACGACCTAGGCGAGGCGAGGGGCTTTTGCGTCGTGGCCCAGCCGGGCCGCCGCGGCGGTCCATTGCAAGGTCGCCGTCGAAACGGTACTGCCGTCACCAAACTGAAGCCGGATAAGCAATGAAGCTGGTCAGCTACAATATCCAATACGGGTTCGGCAGCGACGGCCTCTACGATCCGGCGCGCGCCGCGCGCATTGTTGCCGGCGCCGATATCATCGCCTTGCAGGAGGTCGAGCGGCACTGGCAGCGCAGCAATTTCGACGACCAGCCAGAGCTGCTTTCGCGCCTGCTGCCGGACTATCACTGGGTCTACGGCCCGGCCTTCGACATGGACGCCAGCGAACAGCGCGACGGCCGCATCGTCAACCGGCGCCGGCAGTTCGGCACCATGGTGCTGTCGAAGCTGCCGATCGTCTGGTCGCGGCTGCATGCGCTGCCGATGCGCCGCACACTGCGGCCGCTCAACACCCGCAACGCGGCGCTCGAATGCATGATCCGCACGCCGGCGGGTCCGGTGCGGGTGCTTTCATTGCATCTCGCCCATGTCGCGGTTGAAGAACGGCTGGAGCAGATCGATTATCTGCTCGCCGAGCATCGCCGGGCGCCCTCCGATGGGGGGCCGTGGAGCGGCGCCGACGACGAACCGGCGCGCAATTGGAGCAATGGCGAGCCAGAGCCGGAGAAACCCGCCGGCGGCGATCTGGATGGGCGATTTCAACATGGAGCCGGGCAGCGCCGAATACCGCCGCATCGTCGGCAGCACGCCCTATCATCGCGGTGCCGCCTATCTGGATGGGTTCGTCGATGCCGCTGCCGTGGCGATTGAACCGGCGGATGACTTCCACACGCATGAGAAGATCATCGACGGCAGGCTGGCAAAGCGCCGGCTCGATCATTGCTTCGTCGGCGGCCTGTTTGCCGGTCGTGTGCGCTCCGTCAGCTCGGACATTGGCGAAGTGGCTTCCGATCATTTTCCGGTCAGGATCGACATCGATCTCGAAACGCCCGCCGGCCCCGGAGGCGGATGAGGCTTAAATGACGCTTTTCGTCTTCTTCGCGGTGCTTGCCGCGGCCGCGATGCACGCGATCTGGAATGCGCTGGTCAAGGTCCATCTCGACCGCTTCCTGTCGATCACCCTGATGACGCTTGGCATGGGATTTGCCGCGCTTTTCGCACTTCCCTTCGTCGAGGTGCCGAGGGCGGAAGTCTGGCTCTATATCATTGCCTCCGTCGTCTTCCACATGGGCTACCGGACCTTCCTGATCGGCGCTTACCAGGCCGGCGACTTCGCCCAGACCTATCCTCTGGCGCGCGGCACTGCGCCCTTGCTGGCAGCGCTTGGCGGTATGTTCGTGGTCGCCGAAGTGCCGGCGCCGCTCGCCATCCTGGGTATTCTTTTGCTGTCGGCCGGCACGCTGGTGATGTCATTTCGCGGCGGCGCGCATCTGGAACGATTGAACCTGCGCGCGGTGGGCTTTGCGCTGGGGACCTCGATCTTCATCGCGAGCTACACACTGTCCGACGGCAGCGGGGCGCGGCTGGCGGCCACGGCGCAGAGCTATGCCGCCTGGCTGTTCGTGTGCGATGCGCTTGGAGCGCTGGTGCTGTGCCTGATCTTCCGTGGACCGCGGGCCTTGCCGGTGCTGGCGCGCGACTGGAAAGCGGGGCTGTTCACCGGCGTGCTGAGCGGCGCTGCCTACTGGATCGTCATGTGGGCTATGACCAAGGCGCCGATCGCCTCGGTGGCGTCGCTGCGCGAGACCTCCATCCTGTTCGCCATGGTGATCTCGGTGTTCGCGCTCGGCGAGAAGATGACAGGCTGGCGCGGCGCGGCCGCGCTCAGCATCGTCGCCGGCGTCGTGGCGCTCAGACTCGGCTGACGTCGTGGTCCAGCACGGTCATCACCTGGCCGCGCCGTTCCGGACTGAAGCGGATGACGATGATGATGCAGACGGCGACCACGCCGGCGAACAGCGCCAACGCGTAGCCATAGCTGCCTCCGGGAGCCTCGGCTATGCCCGCCTGATAGGGACCGCCATAGGAGGCTGCGAGATTGCCGGCCTGGTAGATGAAGCCGGGCAGGGTCGCGCGCACCGCGCCGGGCGAGAGCTCGTTGAGGTGCACCGGAATGACGCCCCAGGCGCCCTGGACCGCGACCTGCATGACGAAGGCGCCGGTGGCCAGCATGAAGGGCGTCGAGCTGTAGGCCCATAGCGGGATGGACGGCAAGGCAATCAGGCAGGCGAGCGTGATCGCATTGACGCGGCCGATCTTCTCGGACAGCGCCCCGAACGCCAGACCGCCGACGATGGCGCCGATGTTGGCGACGATGGTGATCCAGCTCACCGTGTGCGGGTCGAAACCATGCTGCTTCTTCAGGAATGTCGGGTAGAGATCCTGCGTGCCGTGGCTGAAGAAGTTGAAGAACATCATCAGCACGACCGCATAGAGGGCGACGCCCCAGTGCTTTTGCAGTGTCTCCAGCATGCCGGGCCTTGCGGTCTTCCGCGCCTCGACGAAGGCCGGCGATTCCGGAACATGTGAGCGGATGAAAAGGACGATCAGGGCCGGGATGAAACTGAGCAGGAACATGGCGCGCCAGCCGATCGTGTAGCCGCCGATCGTCTGGTGATAGAGCAGGCCATAGACGACCGCCGCTAGGAGGTAGCCGGCCGGATAGCCGCATTGCAGGATGCCCGAGACCATGCCGCGGGCGCTGGGCGGGATGGATTCCATGGCAAGCGAGGAGCCAAGTCCCCATTCGCCGCCCATGGCGATGCCGAACAGTGCGCGCAGCGCCAGGAATATGCCGAGATTGGGCGAGAAGGCGGCCAAAGCGCCGATCACGGAATAACTGACGATGTTGAGCATCAGGATGGGCTTGCGCCCGAATTTGTCTGCCAACGTGCCGAAGAAGAACGCGCCAATGAAGCGCGTCGCAAGGGTCAGGAAAAGCGCCTTTGACACCGCCGGGACGTCGGTCTGGAATTCAGACGCAATGTCGGTGAGCAGGAATGTCAGAAGGAAGAAATCGAAAGCGTCGAGCGTCCAGCCCAGGAATGAGGCAAGGACGGTTTTCTTCTGCTGCGAATTGAGCTTCAAGGCGTTCCTCCTGATGTCGAGGAACGTTATCGCGTCGAGGCGAACAATCGTCAGTCACTTTTCAGAGAACTTGGTCACGTTTGCGTAGGGGGTCACCGAGTCCACAGCCGCATTCATTGGACGCCCGCCGGCCGAAGCCGACGGGCTATCAGCCCAGCAGGTGGTTCCAACTGACGCGAGGCACCTGGAGGCCAAGGTTGCGAGTCGAGACATCAGCGGCAATGCGGTCAGCAACCTTCCGTCGTCATTTCCATCTGGCCAGGGGCCGCGGACTTGGCGCTGGTATCCTGCTGACCGGGAGCTGACTCCTTGGCGCTGCCTGTCTGTTGGCCCGGTGCGCAATCCTTGGCGGAGTTGGAGTTGGTCGACTTGGTCGTGGTCGAGTCCGTGTTCTGATCCGTCGGCATCGTTGTCGTCGTGGAGGAGGAGCCGCTCGACGTCGTATTGGTCGATTGCGCCAGGGCAAGGCCGCCGGAAAGAATCATTACGACGGAAGCGAGAAGAAGTCGTTTCATCATTCACTCCTGGTGAGTATCCCTTCGGCCGCATAACAAGGGAGTCGGCGAACGCTTCCGTGGAGTATCTGGCGCCGTCGCCGTGGCATCAACGTGCCGGTTGTGGTGCGTCGATGACGACATACGGCCCGGCCCGGAACAAAGAAAAGCGCCGTTAGTTTCACCCGCAGGGCACTCAAACAGAAGGACGAGCATGATGAAAATGGCTTTAGTAATCGCGCTTGCGGTGTCGTTTTCTGCGGGCTCTGCAATCGCGGCATGTCCGGACAAGTCGGCTGCCAACACGGGCGCCGACACCCAACAGACCGCCGGTATTTCGAAAGATGGTACCCACGCGCCCTTGGAAACTCCGAAGGCCAAGGATAGTGCCGGCAAACCGGCCGCCAAGGATGGCAGCACAATGCCGTTGGCGGGGGCGGAAGGCGGCGGTGACAAGAATCTCGCAACATCGCAGCAGGATATCGAGGCGCAGCAGCATGGCGGCAAGACCGCGGCGGCAAAGGCCGACGACAACTGCAATGACTGACGACGGAACAGGGCCGGAGCGGTTGTTGGCTCCGGCCTTTTCATCAAGTCTACAGAAGGTCGCGCATCGCGCTCGATCCCGCGTCAAGACAACACCCATGAACAAGCCGTAGCCCCGGCCGAAGCCAGCGGCTTGGTTCTAGGTGCCGCTTTGTGGGCCCGCACCACTGGCGGGGCGATGCGGGCCCGACCAAGGTTCGGAACCTCGGCCGGCAGCGTGTGGGAACGCTGCCGCCACGGAAATCAGCCACCGAATATCAGGTTCCGCTTATATGACAAAAAGCCTTTGTTGCCCAGCGAGACGAAACCGCCTCCGGCAAGTTCGAAGAGCCGGCCGGCCGGAGCCAGCGGGGCCTTCGACGGACCGCGAGTGTTTGCCTTCAGCAGGTAGAGCTATGCCTTGGACGAGGCGGCCTCAGAGTTCCGCGTCGTTCGATGGCCGAAGGGGAAGAGGGAGCCAAACGAAGAGCACTCCTCCGCGGCCAGGGCTATGATCATTTCATCGATTCTCTCAACCGTTTCTCTGCTCACGTGATCATCGCCATGAAGGCACTGACGCGCGCGCTTCAGGTGTCGTCGTGCGGCCTCGAAATCGCTGCCCATCCGTTCCTCCCGCTTAGAGAGACTCCAGATTTGAACAGTTCACTCCTTTAAGAAAGTCACCCGAAAGAGCGATTCGGTCGGCAATTGGAGGTAGATGCCCAAAACGCAGAAACCCCGGGAGCGCAGACGGGGCTATTGAGCCGACGGAGGGCGGAGGGAAGCGTGCCGGCTAACTTCTCACGGCGCTGGTTGTTCCGTTCGGCTTTTTCTTGACCCCGCCATATCGGGCGTAACACACAAGCTGTCACGGATCGGCCGCATCGGAATACTCAAGGGCACCATTCAGGAGCTCAGTGGGCGTTTTGTGCCGTTCTGTGCCAATCGGCCCAAGAAGCTAAGTCTTTGAAAGGATGGTGGGCGTGACAGGGATTGAACCTGTGACCCCTGCAATGTCAATGCAGTGCTCTCCCGCTGAGCTACACGCCCATCCGAAGCCGCGCATACACCATTTTTGATCCGGCGCGTCAATAGCAGGAAAGGGGAAAGAAGGCTCCGTTTTGCCGCACCGGCCGATAGTCGCCGATGCCTTGGGCAAAAACGGCTCAGGCCGCCTGCAGCATCTTCTCGACCTCGTTGACGAGGTCGCGCAGATGGAACGGCTTCGACAGCACCTTGGCGTCTTTCGGCGCCTTGGAATCCGGGTTCAGCGCAACGGCGGCGAAACCGGTGATGAACATGACCTTGAGGTCGGGATCGATCTCGGTGGCGCGGCGGGCCAGCTCGATGCCATCCATCTCCGGCATGACGATATCGGTCAAAAGCAGCGAGAACGGTTCCTCGCGCAGCCGCTCATAGGCACTGGCGCCGTTGTCGAAGTCGCTGACCTGGTACCCGGCGCGCTCCAGCGCCTTGACGAGGAAGCGACGCATATCGTCGTCGTCTTCCGCCAGAAGAATGCGTGCCATGATATCCCGTCCGAATTACCCGCCCGGACTCTGCCGAAAGGCAGGGCCGTTAACCATCCTGTATATGAGGAGGCGAGGGTAAACATCAAGTGAACGAGGCGCAGCATAATCCGCATTCGGAAAGGCGGTGCCGGCGCTGAAATGCTGGACATGCGGCCCTCAAGGTGGCACTTTCATCCTATGATGCATTGGTGTTTTCGGGTTCGTTCAAATTGAAGACGGCAGCCGAGGATTTTTCGGTCGTCCCCCCTTCGAAATCCGGTCGGGCGCCGAGCAGCGCGTCCCCTTCCTCTTCAACTCACCCCACAGCGGGCGACATTATCCGGAGCGCTTCCTCGCCATGGCGAGGCTGGACCGCAACGCCATTCGCCGGTCCGAGGACTGCTATGTCGACGAGCTGTTCGGCGGCGCGGTGGCGCTTGGCGCGCCGATGCTCGCGGCAAATTTCCCGCGTGCCTATCTCGACGTCAACCGCGAGCCGTGGGAACTCGATCCGCGCATGTTCGCCGAGCCGGTGCCGTCCTTCTGCAACATCCGTTCCGCGCGCGTGGCCGGCGGGCTCGGCACCGTTCCGAAGCTGGTCGGTGAAGGCCTCGACATCTACTCCGGCCGCCTTCCGCTGGCCGAAGCGGTCGCCCGCATCGAGGCGGTCTACAAACCCTATCATGAGACGCTGAAACGGCTGTTGACGCGAACCCACGCGCGTTTCGGCTTTGCCGTGCTGATCGACTGTCACTCGATGCCGGCGAGCATCCGCGTCGGAGATAGCGGCCTGCGGCCCGATTTCATCATCGGCGACCGCTTCGGCATCTCAGCCACCGCGGCATTGACAGAGACCGCGATCGGCCTGCTCAACGCCATGGGCTATACCGTCGCCCACAACAAGCCCTATGCCGGCGGCTTCATCACCGAACACTACGGTCGCCCGGCGCGCCATCTCCATGCGCTGCAGATCGAGGTCAATCGCGGGCTCTACATGAACGAGCGCACATTCGAGAAAGCGGCCGGTTTCGATGCGCTGGCCGACGACCTGGCGCGATTTTCGGCCGACCTGATGGCCATGCCCGACCACCATTTCATGGATCTGCCGCTGGCCGCGGAGTGAACAGAGCCTGGTTTCATTATTCGGCGCCATTCCCCAGCCGCATAATCTCGGGCGACATGGATCGGGATTGGCGGGGATTCGAATTGACGGCGAAAAAAAGACCGCATCGTTCGCACGATACGGTCGAAGTCTAGGGAGGAAACGCCCAAGGAGGGCATGGACAGGAAACCCTGTCCGAGATCAAGGGTATGGTGCGCTGCACAAATGTCAAGCGACCTGCCGGCTTTTTAATTCAGAGTGATGTGGAAATTGCGCTTCAGTGGCGCCGGCGTGTTATTCTGGCAACAGTCGGCGCGGCGAAAAATCCTGGAACACCCTTGTCTTGGCGCGGAACTGGCGGCACACGTGGGCTCGGCCATGCTGCAATGCGGGAGAATCAGTTGGACATCAGCATCGATTTCATGCGCCGCATCGCGCAGGCGGCGGCCGCGGAAACCTTGCCGCGCTTCCGCAGCCAGGGTGCGGTCGCCAACAAGGAAAAGGGCAGCTTCGATCCGGTCACCGAAGCCGATCGCGAAGCCGAGCGTGCCATCCGGGCGCTGATCTCGGCGCAATATCCGGACCATGGCATTCTCGGCGAGGAACATGGAAGCGAGAACATTTCCAGCAGGCATGTCTGGGTAATCGATCCGATCGACGGCACGCGCGCCTTCATCTCCGGCCTGCCGGTGTGGGGGACGCTGGTCGGATTGACGGTGGAGGGCGATGCCGTTGCCGGATTGATGTCGCAGCCCTTCACCGGCGAGCTCTTCTACGCCAACGCCTCCGGCTCCCATTATGAGGGGCCGGGCGGGCCGCGCAAACTGGTCACACGCAAGACGACGAGCCTTGCTGAAGCAACGCTGTTCACCACGACGCCGGCGCTGTTCAAGGGCGAGGCGCGCCTGCGCTACGACCAGTTCGAGAGGCAGGTGCAACTCGCTCGCTATGGCACCGACTGCTACGCCTTCGCCATGGTCGCCGCGGGAAGCGTCGACATCGTCGCCGATCCCGGACTGAAGCCCTATGACATCGTGGCGCTGATCCCCATCATCGAGAAGGCGGGCGGCGTGGTCACTACCTTCGACGGCGGGCCGGCCGAGAATGGCGGCGACATATTGGCGGCGGCGACGCCCGAACTCCATGCGGCGGCGATGGCGGCCCTGCGCGGCTGAGCATCCGTTTCGCCGCGATGCGCTTTAGGCGTCCGAGAGACGCAGGCCCCATAGAATGAGCGCGAAAGCGATGAGGCCGGTCGGCGCGGACGAATAGGCGATGGCTTTGATCGCGTACTCCTGAAAGGCGCTTCCATGCGCGGCTCCTGCCGCCAGCGGCATCGTCTCGTTGCCGGCTCCCCAGAGGCTGGCCATCACATAGGCTGCCAGGATGGCCAAGGCTGAATAGATCAGGAACCAGAACGCAATCCGCGACATCGCGACGCCGAGATTGAGCCTGGACCAGACGAGATCCAAAACCAGCAGCAGGACGCCTTGCAAGGCACCGAGCGTGTGAACCGACAATCCGAGCCGCGGTGCGGCGAGGTATGGGATGGCGAACCCTTCGACTGACGAAAACAGCAGGAGGGCGATGCCGAGCTGAAGCAGGCGATGCCCCTGGCGTGGCAGCGTGTCCGATGCGTTCATGGCCGCTCCTCCCGATCCGTCGACTGACCTCTGCGGACGGTAACTAGCGCTCGGGCCCCGAACGGGAACTGGCGTCAAGTTGCCTCCGGTTGAGCAGGAGGCAGGCGTAGCCGTCAGAATTGCCGAGGCGTCGGCGCGATCATCGTCCGACATTGATCGCGCAAGACGCGGGCGCTGGGAACGGGCGTTGTCAGCGGATAGCGAGCGACCTGGGGACCAACCGGATCGTGGAGTTTTCGCCAAGCATGAGCCGGAACCGGCGCCGGCTCGGCAATACGCGCCCTCAGGCCGTCGGGTCGTCGCTGCCGGGAATGAAAGCGTCGAAGGCGGCGAGGAATTGCTCGCGGTAGATGTCGGCCTCCTGCAGGATCTCGTGACGCGCGCCGTCGATCATGAGCAGCGAGCCGAGGCGCAGACGCCTGGCATAGGCTTCCACGGCCTTGGTCGAGACGACCTGATCGGCACCAGCGGCGATGACCAGCAGGGGGACCCGGATGCGGGCCATGAATTCGGGATCGCTTACCGCTTCCGCGGCTTCGGCAGCCGCTCTCAGCCAGCGGATCGTCGGGCCGCCAAGCGCCAGTTGCGGGTGATCCTCGTAGATCTTGGTGTTGCGGCGGTAGCGTTCCGGATCCGTCGTTACCTTGTTGGTGTCGAAGGGAGCGGTAACCTTCGGCCGCGGCCCCCAGGCGGCGTAAAGCCGGCCAAGGCCCAGGGCACAAAACAGCGAACAGACGCGGCGGACCGTCCGGATCGAGACGGGCAGGTCGGGCAAGGTGAAGAACGGCGCGATCAGCACCATGCGCCGCACGCGGTTGACCATGGAGGGCGAAGCAAGCAGCGTGATCACGGCGCCGGCCGAATGGGCAAGGATGTAGTACGGCCCGCGACAATCCGGCAGCACGATCTCCTCGAAGAACTGTTCAAGATCGGCCGTGTGGTCGCGGAAGGACTTGATATAGCCGCGCTGGCGATCGCGGATCAGCCGGTCGGAGCCGCCTTGGCCGCGCCAGTCCAGCGTGGCGACGCCAAAACCGCGCGCCGCAAGATCGCGGATGGTTTCGAAATATTTCTCGATGCACTCGTTGCGGCCGGACAGCAGCACCACGGTGCCCTTCATCGGGCGGGCGACCGCGGCGAACAGGCCATAGCGTATCTTCTTGCCGTCGCGTGCCGTGAAAAAGCCGCCGGTGGCGTTTTCCGGTCGCGGGTTGCCCTCAGTTTCATGAAAAAGGGGGGGTCGGGAAAGGGGGGCGTTTCGTGGAGGAGATCCGTCATTCGGCGCTTCGTGCTCGGCGTCTCGCATGGCTGCCTGTCATGGCCGGCCTCGCCAAGGTTGATAGCCGTCCATGGGCCAAAAGCAAAGGAATTCCGGGAGGCATCGGATCGGCAGCAGGGAAGGCCGGAAGCCGCTATGAGCGTGCTTCCGGCCCCTGTCGATCCGGGAGGAAGGGACGTTGCACCCGGTTCGGCCTCGTCGCGGCGCCCGGTCCATGCAAATCCGGCGCCGCTTGTCCTTGATGTCGAGAGCAGTCTAGCGGCGGCTGTCTGAACGCGCGCAAAAGCGCCGGTTCATCTGCCGTTCATCCTCGATTTTTGCCGGGAGGCAAAATCTTGAAATGGCTTTGCCCGCTCCCCAAATGTGGGTTGCGGCCGCCAATGTCGGGGCCGCTGGTCAAACCGGAACGCCGCTCACGGGTTTCGCAAGGGCCAAACGCAAACCTTGTTGCTCAACAGGAGAACACACCATGCGTCACGTTGATTTTTCCCCGCTCTATCGCTCGACCGTCGGCTTCGACCGTCTCTTCACCATGCTTGATTCGCTTGCGCAGCCCGACGGCGCGCAGACTTATCCGCCCTACAATATCGAGCGCACCGGTGAGGATGCCTACCGAATCTCGATGGCTGTCGCCGGCTTCTCGGACGAGGAGATCTCGATCGAGGCCCACCGCAATGTGCTGACCGTGAAAGGCGAGCGCAAGGATGAGGGCACCGGCGAGGGTTCCGAACTGCTCTATCGCGGCATTGCCTCCAGGGCCTTCGAGCGCCGCTTCCAGCTTGCCGACCACGTCGAGGTCGTGGGCGCCACGCTGAAGAACGGCCTGCTCTTCGTCGACCTGAAGCGCAACATCCCCGAGGAACTGAAGCCGCGCAAGATCGCGATCACTTCGGCTCCGGCCAAGGCCAAGCAGATCGAGGCCAAGACCGCTGCGTAATCCCTAAGTCTCCTCCCGAGACGGAAGCGGCGCCGAAAGGCGCCGCTTCTTTTTTATTTGCCGGGAACAGCAATTACCCGGCGATCAACTGGCCAAAGCGGTCGACTTCCTCTGACGTCGTCGCAAAACTGGTGACGAAGCGATAGAGCAATTCGTCCTCGCCGATATGGCCTTCGAAGCCATGCGGCTTGTGCCAGTCGTAGAAAACAGCACCCGCCGCCTGCAGCCTGTCGGCTTCAGCCTTTTTCATCACCGCGAAAACCTCGTTCGCTTGCGGCAGCCAAGCCAGTTTCGCCGTCTGGGAATCCTCGATCGCCGCGGCAAGACGGGCAGCCATGGCATTGGCGTGCCTGGCGGTGTCGAGCCACAGGCCGTCGCGGAAATAAGCCTCGAACTGTGCCGCGATAAAGCGCGATTTGGAAAACAGCTGGGCTGCGCGCTTGCGCAGGAAGGCCAATTCCCGGGCACGCTCGAGATCGAACAGCACGATCGCCTCGGCGCACCAGCAGCCGTTCTTGGTGCCGCCGAAAGACAGTATGTCGACGCCACTTTTCCAGGTCATTTCGGCGGGCGTCGTGTCGAGCGCGACCAGTGCATTGGCAAAGCGGGCGCCGTCCATATGCAATGGCACGGAATGTTGCCGCGCGATGGCCGAGATCGCGGCGATGTCATGCAGGCCGTAGACCGTGCCGACCTCCGTCGACTGGGTGATCGAGACCGCCATCGGCCGGCCCCAATGGACCACCTCGCCGGCGAAACGGCCGATCGCCGTTTCCAGATTGTGCGGATCGATCCGGCCCAGCGCGCCATCGACGGCATGCAGCCGCGAGCCGCCAGAGAAATATTCCGGTGCGCCGCACTCATCTTCGATGACATGCGATTCGCGATGAGCGAAGGAAATGCCGCCGGGCTTGTTGTAGGCGGTCAGCGCCAGCGAATTGGCGGCGGTGCCGGTGGCCACGAAGAACACCGCAACCTCGCGTTCGAAGATTTCGCTGAAGCGCTGGCAGACGGCCTGGTCGAGCGCGCCATCGCCATAGGCAGTGGAAAAGCCGCCGGCGTGGGCCGAGAGACCGGAGGCGATGTTGGGGTGGGCGCCTGCCCAATTGTCGGAAGCGAAGAACATGCATCTGCCTGTGCTGGGAAAATCGCTGCAACCTTGACCGGTTTCATGGCTGGCTCGCAAGGGCCAGACGCCAGAAAACGGGTAAAGCCAGCGAACTGCCGAAAACCGGCAGGGACGGAAGCTTGCGTTTAGCGGGTATTTCACGAAACTTTGTGTCGCGGAACGCCGAAGTTTTTTGTGAATCGGTCTTGTATGCGCCCGGCTTTTCTGCCATAAAAATTTAGGACAGTAGTGCTGTCTTATTTTGTCGCGCAAAACAGGCTGGATTGGCGTATTCTAAGCCTCTCCGGCTTTTGCCGCGAGCGACAGGTGGACGGCCGTGCTCTGGCCTGTACGATACCGGATGCGAACCGCGCGGCGAGCCGCATGGTTCGGCAAGGATTTCGCAAGACGTGCCGTAAGGATGAAGGGGAAGCAATGCGCTTCCCGAGGCAAACCAGCGCCCGCAAGGACGCGGAATGGAGGACAGGACGATGACGGAATTGACGCACGCTGCGACGAACGGCAAGGCCGCGCAGACGAAAGCGGCAGCCGTCAAAACCCTGGCCAATACCCGCCGCACCGGTTTGACCGCCCAGGGCCTTTACGATCCCCGCAACGAGCACGATGCCTGCGGTGTCGGCTTCATCGTCAACATGAAGGGCGCGAAGTCGCACACGATCGTCGAGGACGGGCTTTCCATGCTCGAAAACCTGACGCATCGCGGCGCCGTCGGCGCCGATCCGCTGATGGGCGACGGCGCGGGCGTGCTGGTGCAGATTCCCGACGGCTTCTTCCGCGAGGAGATGGCCGCGCAGGGCGTCGAGCTGCCGCCGGCGGGGCAGTATGGCGTCGGCCATTGGTTCATGCCGCAGGATGCCGCGCTGCGCGCCCATGTCGAGGACATCATCGCCGAATCGGCGCAGTCCGAGGGGCTGCCGCTGCTCGGCTTCCGTGACGTGCCGGTCGACAATTCGTCGCTCTCCAAGGCCCCGGATATCGTGGCATCCGAGCCGTTCCACCGGCAGGTCTTCATCGGACGCACGGCCGACATTCCCGACGACGAGGAGTACGAGGCCAGGCTCTATCTGCTGCGCAAGGTCATATCGGGCCGCATCTACGCCGAGAACGACAACAAGGACATCGGCGCCTACTGCGTGTCGCTGTCGGCGCGCACCATCGTCTACAAGGGCATGTTCCTGGCCTATCAGGTCGGAGCCTATTACAAGGACCTGTCCGATCCGCGCTTCGAAACGGCGCTGATCCTGGTCCACCAGCGCTTCTCCACCAACACCTTCCCCTCGTGGAAGCTGGCGCATCCCTATCGCATGGTCGCGCACAATGGCGAGATCAACACCGTGCGCGGCAACAACAACTGGATGGCGGCGCGCCAGGCGTCGGTGGATTCGGAGCTGTTCGGCAACAACATCTCCAAGCTCTGGCCGATCTCCTATGAGGGCCAGTCCGACACCGCATGTTTCGACAATGCGCTCGAGTTCCTGTTCCAGGGCGGATACAGCCTCAGCCACGCCATGATGATGCTGATCCCGGAAGCCTGGGCCGGCAACAAGCTCATGGACGCCGACCGCAAGGCTTTCTACGAATATCACGCGGCGCTGATGGAGCCGTGGGACGGGCCCGCCGCAGTCGCCTTCACCGACGGGCGCCAGATCGGCGCCACGCTCGACCGCAACGGCTTGCGGCCAGCGCGCTACATCGTCACCGACGACGACCGGGTCATCATGGCGTCGGAGGCCGGCGCGCTGCCTGTGCCGGAGGGAAAGATCGTCCAGAAGTGGCGGCTGCAGCCCGGCCGCATGCTCTTGATCGATCTTGCCAAGGGCCGCATCGTTTCCGACGAGGAGATCAAGTCGGAGATCGCCACCAGGCATCCCTACAAGACCTGGCTCGCCAATACGCAGCTCATCCTGGAGGACCTGAAGCCGGTCGAGCCGCGCGCGCTGCGCAAGGATGTCAGCCTGCTCGACCGCCAGCAGGCGTTCGGCTACACCCAGGAAGACACCAAGCTCTTGATGTCGCCGATGGCCACCACAGGCCAGGAAGCCGTCGGTTCGATGGGCACCGACACGCCGATCTCGGCAATGTCGGACAGATCGAAGCTGCTCTACACCTATTTCAAGCAGAACTTCGCCCAGGTCACCAATCCGCCGATCGACCCGATCCGCGAGGAACTGGTGATGAGCCTGGTGTCCTTCATCGGCCCGCGGCCCAACATATTCGACCTGGTCGGCAGTTCGCGCCGCAAGCGGCTGGAAGTGCGCCAGCCGATCCTGACGAATGGCGATCTCGAAAAGATCCGCTCCATCGGCCACACCGAGGATCGGTTCGACACCAAGACGATCGACATCACCTATGCCTCGATCGAGGGCGCGGCCGGCATGCAGGGCGCCATCGATCGGCTGTGCGAGCGGGCGGAAGCGGCGGTCGCCGGCGGCTACAACATCATCATCCTGTCCGACCGCCAGCTCGGGCCGGACCGCATCGCCATTCCCGCGCTTCTGGCCACGGCCGCGGTGCATCATCATCTGATCCGCAAGGGGCTGCGTACTTCGGTCGGGCTCGTCGTGGAATCCGGCGAGCCGCGCGAAGTGCATCATTTCTGCTGCCTCGCCGGTTACGGCGCCGAAGCGATCAATCCCTATCTCGCCTTCGACACGCTGCTCGACATGCACAAGCGCGGCGAACTGCCTGAAGAGGTCGACGCCTACGAAGTCGTGTCGCGCTACATCAAGTCGATCGGCAAGGGCATCCTCAAGGTGATGTCGAAGATGGGCATCTCGACCTACCAGTCCTATTGTGGCGCGCAGATCTTCGACGCGATCGGGCTGAAGACCGATTTCGTGGAGAAGTATTTCACCGGCACCGCCACGCTGATCGAAGGCGTCGGGCTGGACGAGATCGCCGAGGAGACGTTCAGGCGTCATACGGATGGTTTCGGCAACGATCCGGTGCTGCGCAACAGCCTGGATGTCGGCGGCGAATATCTGTTCCGCATGCGCGGCGAGGCGCATATGTGGTCGCCCGACGCGGTCGCCACCTTGCAGCACGCCGTGCGCCAGGGTTCTTGGGAGACCTTCAAGGAGTATTCCGCGCAGATCGACAGCGAGACGGCGCGCGCGCAGACCATTCGTGGCCTGTTCAAGATCAAGCTGGCGGAAGATACCGGCCGCAAGAAGGTCGCGCTCGACGACGTCATGCCCGCGGCCGAGATCGTCAAGCGTTTCTCGACCGGCGCGATGTCGTTCGGCTCGATCTCCAGGGAAGCGCATACGACGCTGGCGCGCGCCATGAACGCCATCGGCGGCAAGTCGAACACTGGCGAGGGCGGCGAGGAGGCAGACCGCTATCTGCCGCTGCCCGGCGGCGGCAAGAACCCCGAACGTTCGGCGATCAAGCAGATCGCTTCCGGACGGTTCGGCGTGACGGCCGAATATCTCGTCAACTCCGACGTCATGCAGATCAAGGTGGCGCAAGGCGCCAAGCCCGGCGAGGGCGGCCAGTTGCCCGGCCACAAGGTCGACGCCACCATCGCCAAGGTCCGGCACTCGACGCCCGGCGTCGGCCTGATCTCGCCGCCGCCGCATCACGACATCTATTCGATCGAGGATCTGGCGCAGCTGATCTACGATCTGAAGAACGTCAACCCGGCGGCCGACATTTCGGTCAAGCTGGTGTCGGAGGTCGGGGTCGGCACGGTCGCGGCGGGCGTCGCCAAGGCGCGCGCCGACCACATCACCATCTCGGGTTACGATGGCGGCACGGGTGCCTCGCCGCTGACATCGCTCAAGCATGCCGGCAGCCCGTGGGAGATGGGCCTTGCCGAGACGCACCAGACGCTGGTGCTCAACGGTCTCAGGTCGCGCGTGGCGCTGCAGGTCGATGGCGGATTGCGCACGGGCCGCGACGTCATCATCGGCGCGCTGCTCGGCGCCGACGAGTTCGGCTTCTCGACCGCGCCGCTGATCGCGGCCGGCTGCATCATGATGCGCAAATGCCATCTCAACACCTGCCCGGTCGGCGTGGCGACGCAGGATCCGGTGCTGCGCAAGCGCTTCAAGGGCACGCCCGAGCACGTCATCAACTTCTTCTTCTATGTCGCCGAAGAGGTGCGCGGGCTGCTTGCCGAAATGGGCTTCACCCATATCGACCAGATCATCGGCGACGCCGATCTCCTGGAAAAGCGCGACGTGATCCAGCATTGGAAGGCGCGCGGGCTCGACTTCTCGAAGATGTTCTACAAGCCCGATGCGCCACATGAGGCGGTGCACTGGACCGAGCGGCAGAAGCACCCGATCGACGACGTGCTCGACCGCAAGCTGATCGAGCTGGCCAAGCCGGCACTGGAGGCCAAGCAGCCGGTCAAGATCGAGGTCGACATCCGCAATGTCGATCGTTCGGCGGGCGCCATGCTGTCGGGCGAGGTGGCCAAGCGCTTCAGGCACAAGGGCCTGCGCGAGGATACGATCCAGGTGAAGCTGACCGGCACCGCCGGCCAGTCCTTCGGCGCCTTCCTGGCGCGCGGCATCTCCTTCGAGCTGGTCGGCGCCGGCAACGACTATGTCGGCAAGGGCCTGTCGGGCGGCCGCATCGTCATCCGGCCGCCGGATGAAGCCAAGATCGTCGCGGCCGAGTCCATCATCGTCGGGAACACGGTGCTCTATGGCGCTACCGAAGGCGAGGCCTATTTCGCCGGTGTCGCCGGCGAGCGCTTCGCGGTGCGCAACTCGGGCGTCGTCACCGTCGTCGAGGGCGTCGGCGACCATGGCTGCGAATACATGACCGGCGGCATCGTCGTCGTCATCGGCAAGACCGGCCGCAACTTCGCCGCCGGCATGTCGGGCGGCGTTGCCTATGTGCTGGACGAGGCGGGCGATTTCGCCGAGCGCTGCAACATGGCCATGGTCGAGCTGGAGCCGGTGCCGGAAGAAGACGACCTGATGGAAAAGCTGCTGCACCATGGCGGCGACCTCGACCACAAGGGCCGCGTCGACGTCTCGGGTGACATGACCAGCCATGACGAGGAGCGGCTCTACCAGCTGATCTCGAACCACGTGCACTATACGGGTTCGGTGCGCGGCCGCGAGATCCTCGACAATTGGGCGGGGTTCCGGCCGAAATTCCGCAAGATCATGCCGGTCGAATACCGCCGCGCGCTGATCGAGATGGAACGCATGCGCATGAGCGTGGCGGCCGAATAGATCTTCGCAAAGGCCGGGAAGCCCAGGCTTCCCGGCTCCATGTCACTGATAATTTGACCTCTCGCGGAAGGTTGCCACGGCTGCCTGAAGAGGTTAACGGGTGCGGCGAAAACCGCACCATCTGGACAGCAGGAACTGGACTATGGGCAAGGTAACAGGCTTTCTCGAGATCGACCGGCAGGTGCACAAGTATCAGCCGGCCTCCGACCGCATCCGGCATTTCCGCGAGTTTACGCTGCCGATGTCGGACAAGGAAGTCGAGAAACAGGCCGCGCGCTGCATGGACTGCGGCATCCCGTTCTGTCACGGGCCGACCGGCTGCCCGATCCACAACCAGATCCCGGACTGGAACGACCTCGTCTATAACAGGGACTGGGACAATGCGATCCGCAACCTGCATTCGACCAACAATTTCCCCGAATTCACCGGCCGCATCTGCCCCGCGCCTTGCGAGGAAGCCTGCACGCTGAACCTCGAGGACATTCCGGTGGCCATCAAGACGGTCGAGCAGGCGATCGCCGACAAGGCCTACGAGACCGGCCATATCAGGCCCTATCCGCCGGAGAGGAAGACGGGCAAGCGCGTCGCCGTCATCGGCTCCGGCCCGGCCGGCATGGCCGCCGCCCAGCAGCTCGGCCGCGCCGGCCATGATGTCCATGTCTACGAGCGCGAAAGCCGGCCAGGCGGGCTGATGCGCTACGGCATTCCGGACTTCAAGATCGAGAAGCACTATATCGATCGTCGCATCGAGCAGATGCAGGGCGAAGGCGTGACCTTCCATTGCGGCGTCAATGTCGGCATCGACAAGCCCGTGGCCGAACTGCTCGCCGAGCATGACGCGGTGCTCTATTGCGGCGGATCCGAGACCCCGCGCGCGGCCAATATCCCCGGCGACGATCTCGGCGGCGTCTATGACGCGATGCCCTATCTCGTGCAGCAGAACCGGCGTGTCGGCGGCGAGCCGATCCAGTCGGTGGCGTGGCCGTCGCACCCGATCATCGCCAGCGGCCAGCATGTCGTCGTCGTCGGCGGCGGCGATACCGCTTCCGACTGCGTCGGCACCGCCTTCCGCCAAGGCGCCGTGCGCGTCACGCAGCTCGACATCCGTCCGCAGCCGCCGGAGAAGGAAGACAAGCTCGCCGTCTGGCCCTACTGGGCGACCAAGATGCGCACCTCCTCCTCGCAGGCCGAGGGCGCCGAGCGCGAATTCCAGGTGGCGACACTCGAATTCATCGGCGAGGAAGGCCAGCTGACCGGTGTCAAATGCTGCGAGGTCGACGATAAGCGCCGACCGATCGTCGGCACCGAGTTCGTCATCCGCGCCGATCTCGCCTTCATCGCCATCGGCTTTGCCGGGCCGGCCATGGCCGGCGTGGTGTCGGAGCTCGAAGGGGATATGAAGATCGTCACCGACAGCCGACGCTCCCGCAATGTCGAGGCCAATGACCGCGACTACCGGACCAGCGTCGACAGGCTCTATGCCGCGGGTGACGTGCGCCGCGGCCAGTCGCTGGTGGTCTGGGCCATCCGCGAGGGTCGCCAGGCGGCGCGTTCGATCGACGAGGCATTGATGGGTTCGAGCGTCCTGCCCCGCTGAGACCGTTTGGAAACTCTACTCCTGCGGCCATCTGAAGGCGTTTCTGCGCTTCCGGTGCTCACGTACCCCAAAGTACGCTCCGCTCCGGTTCTCGAAAACGCCATCATATGACTCGCAGCAGCGAGTTCCGAAAACGGTTTCGGGCCCCTCCGCGTTGCTAAGGAGTGATGGCCGTCGTCGTGCCAGCCCTGGCGGCCGCGGCTGCCGGATTTGTCTTCGGCGGCCAGGCGAAATCGTCGGCGCGGCCGGGCGAAGCCACCGGCGCCTTGCCCTCGACCACCAGTTTTTCGCCGGGCAGGCCCGGGTTGGCCTTCGCGGGCGGTCCGGCGCCGAGCAGTTCCGTGCCGCCGTCGAGCGCCGGATCGCTGAGCAGCATCGGCGCGGTGCGGTCAATGACGATGGGAGCGGCGGCCGGCGCCGGCGCCTCGACCGGCGCGCCGGCAGGAGCAGCAGTCGGGGCGACGCTTCCCGGCGCGGCCAGGCCCAGGACCTTCATCAGCGGCTTTTCGGTATAGAAGGCGAGCTTGCGCTTGCCGGCCTTCGACATGTTGATGCCGTCATCGGAGCGCAGCCGCACGGGCTGGCCGTTGATGTCGGGGCCACTAGTGACGAAGGCGCCGTTCTCATCGACGAATCCATCCCAGATATCGACAAATTCGCCGCCATGGCTTTCGGCCGCCTGACGGTAGATGTCGTTGAAGGCGAGCATGTCGGATGTCATCTTCGAAACCCTGAACGCCGGCATGCCGACCCACAGGAAAGGCACCTTGGCCGTGGCGATGGCCTTGCCGAACGCTTCGGTGCGGCGCTCGTATTCCTTGGTCCAGGTCTCGGAACGGGGCTGCTCGCGCACATCCCCCACCTTCATCGGCTGGCGGTCGTTGGAACCCAGCATCACGACCACGGCGGCGGGCTTTTCGGTCTCTATCAATGATTTGATCTGTTCTGGCCAATTGTAGAAATCATCGCGCACGAAGCCCGACGAGCCATTGGAGCGAACGACGATCCTGACGCCGGTATTCTCGGCAAAGGCGGTGTCTAGACCTTCGGCGAGCCCGGCCGCCATGAAATCGCCGACCACCAGGACGACCCGGGCGTCCGGCGCCTTCTCGGCGATCGGGATTTCCGGTTCCGCGGGCGGACGCGGCGCGCGCGGCTTTTTTGCCTTGGGCCTGGGCCTTGGTTTCTGGATGTCCAGCGGCGGCTCGATCCGCTCGCTGCGGCGCGGGAACAGAAGGTCACGCAATGACCAGCCGCGGCTTTGCTGCTCCTGCGCCATGGCGGGGGCATGGAAGGCGCCTGCCATGGCGACGGCGAGCACGGCGACGGCCAGGAACAGCACCAGCATGCGGGGAATGAACGTCCCGATGCGCGCAGCCCAAGCCAATCGCTCCTCCTCAGTTCATGACAGGCCCTATTTTTGCCTGAGCCATTTGAGCACTTCCATGCTCGGATAGCCGTCCTGGGTCAAGCCGACCTTTGCCTGATAGGCCATGATGGCCGACTTCGACCCGTCGCCGATCTTGCCGTCGAATTTGCCATCATAAAGGCCGTGCTGGGAAAGCCGCTTCTGCAATTCCTGCCTTTCCTCGAACGTCAGCTTGGTGAAAGGCCGTTTCCAGTCCTGTACGAGGCCGGTGGAACCGGCGATCTCGTCGGCAAGAAGGCCAACGGCAAGCGCGTATTTGTCGGCATTGTTGTAAGCCTTGATGACCGAGAAATTCCTGATCATCAGGAAGGCGGGACCGCCGCGGCCATCCGGTACTTTCAACGTCGCCTTGTCGCTGAGGTTCCTGAACGGCTTGCCGCTCGCCCTGACCACGCCGAGCGCCTGCCATTGCGCCAGCGTCCTGGAGCCTGCAGGCAGCTTGCCGGCCGGCAAGGCCACCTCGTAGCCCCAGGTCTTGCCGGCCTGCCAGCCATTCTTCTTGAGCAGATTGGCTGATGTCGCCAAGGCATCGGGAATGGAATTCCAGATGTCGCGCTTGCCGTTGCCGTCCATGTCCACCGCATAGTGCTGGTAGCTGGTCGGGATGAACTGGGTCTGGCCCATGGCGCCCGCCCAGGAGCCCATGAGGTGGCTCTCGTCGATGTCGCCGGTCTGGAGGATCTTCAGTGCGGCGACCAGTTGCGTGCGGGCATATTTCGACCGCTTCTGATCGCCATAGGCCAGGGTCGCCAGCGAGCGGACGACATTGCGCATGATGTCGTCGCGCTTGAGGATCTCGCCATAGTTGGATTCCATCGACCAGATGGCCAGCAGGACGTTGCGGTCTACGCCGAACCTCGCCTCGATCCTGTCCAGCCACGGCTTCCATTTCCTGGCCATCTGCTGGCCGACCGCGACCGACTGGTCGTGGACGCGGTTGTCGAAATAATCCCAGGCGGGTGCGGTGAATTCCGGCTGGGTTCGGGCTTTTTCCAGCACCACCGGATCGGGTTCGTCGATGCCCCTGAAGGCGCGGTCATAGACGGCGCCGGAAACGCCCCCTGCACCGCGGTGGCGCGGAAGCCGGCGACCCATTGCCGGAAGCCGGCATCGGCGAAGGCCGGCCCGGCAGGCATCAGCATGGCGAGCGAGAGGCTGGCGGCCGTCATGACGCTGGTGAAACGCTTTGCGGCATTGCGAACGGACATCTTTTCCTCCTTCTCCGTCTTGGGAAAGACCATTCATCGCCGAACCAGGTTAGGAATTGGTTTACCATAGGCCGCCCCTGGAACGAAAAGGCGTCTCAATGCTTCTACCGGTGCAAGTTTCCCTTCATTTGCCCGATAATCCTCAAATCCGGCGTGAAAATGTCGCGGCGCGGGATTGCGGAGCCGGCCTGCAAACGGATAATTGAAGGCATGAAGAGAGTTCGCAAGGCAGTTTTCCCGGTCGCAGGTCTCGGCACGCGGTTTCTCCCGGCCACCAAGGCCGTCCCCAAGGAAATGCTTACCGTCGTCGACCGGCCCGTCATCCAATACGTGGTGGACGAGGCGCGCGAGGCAGGCATCGAGCATTTCATCTTCGTCACCGGGCGCAACAAGGCGGTCATCGAGGATCACTTCGATATCCAGTTCGAGCTCTATGACACGCTCGCCCAGCGCGGCAAGGACGACCAGCTCGCCAGGCTGCAGCGGCTGCAGCCCGGGCCGGGACAGACCAGCTTCACTCGCCAGCAGGTGCCGCTCGGACTTGGCCATGCCGTCTGGTGCGCGCGCGAACTGGTCGGCGACGAGCCGTTCGCGCTGTTGTTGCCCGACATGATCATGCAGTCGGAAAAGAGCTGCATGAGGGACATGGTCGACCTCTATGCCGAGACCGGCAACAACATCATCGCGGTTCAGGAATGCGATCCCGCCGAGACCCATAAATACGGCATCGTCGGCCGGGGCGAAGCCACCCATCATGGCTTCCGCATCACCGAGATGGTGGAAAAGCCGAAGACCGGCACCGCGCCCTCCAATCTCTACATCAATGGCCGCTACATATTGCAGCCCGAGATTTTCAAAATCCTCGAAGGCCAGGAGAAGGGCGCCGGAAACGAGATCCAGCTCACGGACGCAATGCTGAAGCTGGAGAAGCAGCAGCCCTTCTACGGCTACCACTTTCAGGGCCGCACCTTCGATTGCGGATCGCCGGAAGGGTTCGTCGAGGCCAATGTGGCCTTCGCGCTCTGGCGCAACGACATGAACCAGAGCATGGCCGGCGTTATCCGCAGGCTTCTCGACGAGATGGCGCCTTCGGAGCACGTTGTGGCGGCGCTTTAAGGGAGGCGCTGTCCGGCCGATGTCTCGGATGCGGCACGCAGCTTAGCGGCCCGCGCTTACCGCTGCACCTTCAAGCCGAGATAGATGCTGTTGGCGGTGTAATCGCGGCCAGGCAGGTTGCTGGTGAGCTTCTCGGTCCTGGCGCGGGTGGTGAGGCCGGCATAGCGGTTCAGCCACCATGTCAGCCCGGCTTCGGCGCTCAGCACCCTGTCATGGCCGTCTATGCCGATATAATCGCGCCAGTCCAGGCCCAGCGCGGCATTGCCGGTCAGGTTGGCGCGGATCTGGCGTTCGGCCGTGAGGCGGCCGGAATAGAGGATGTCGCCGCTTTCACCTGCGGTGGTCGTGGGCTCGACCGTGGTCCGCCCGGTCAGACCGATCGTGGTGCCGCGTTCGGGCGACCATTTCAGGTCGGCGTCCACGGTGGCACCCGCGATCGCCCCCAGGCGGTCGTCGTCGATCGCTTCCCGCAGCCAGCCGGCCGAGAACTCGCCGGCGAGCTTCTCGCCCATGTCGAGCTCGAGGCCGGCGCGGGCACCAAGCCGCGTCGATGAACGCTCGAAGCCTTCACTGTCGAAGCGTTGATCATAGGCCCTGCGCCCGAGCTCGATTTCGGTGAAAGGCGTAAGGGCAGGGGAGATTTCGTAGCCGGTGCGCAAGGTCGCCGTATAAAGCGTGGAGTTACGATCCTTCTGCGACAGCGAGGTGTCGTCAGAAAGCTTGGCGTCGCCATAGAAGTCGTGCGAGACCGCGCCGGTCAAAGTGTATTGCGCCTTGCCGACGTCCTTTTCGATGCCGAGGCTGCCGTCGATGGTCTGGCGCAGCGGCTGCTTGCTGACGCCTGCAATGGCGTCGGGCGACGAGGCCGATTCCGGCACGGCCTCGTAACCGAGCTTGGCGACGGCGCGCTGCTCGTTGTCGAGGTCGACATTGAGCTGGCCTTCGATGCGGCCTTGCTCATTGTGAACCGGGTAGCCCGAGACGGTTTCGCGGAAGAGGCCATAACCGTCAATGGTCGCGGAGTTCTCGCGCCAGTCGGAGGCGGCGGAAAAGCGCAGTGCCGTCTCGGACAGCAGCGCCGCTTTGCCGGCACTGCTGGAATCGCCATTCGAGGTGGCGGTCAGGCCTTGTTCCAGCGTCGGCCTTATGACGAAGGAGCCCCATTTGATGCCTGGTGCGGCGAACGGGTCGTCCTCGGCTTTCTTGTTTTGCCCTTCGATGGAAGCGGTGCGTTCGGCGCCCGGATCGAGCTTCTGCCGGTCGACGCTGTCGATGGTGACGGCGCGGCGGTTGGCAGTCTCCTGGTCGGTGCCAGTATCGGTGCCAGTGGCGTCGGCATCGTCGGCCGTGCTGGCGGTGGTGGTCGCGTCGGTCGTCGCGGTGGTGTTCTTTTTCTTTGTCTTCGCCTTGTCGGCGGCCTTGTCCGCATTGGCCTGCCCGCTGGCCGATGGCCGGCGTGGCTTGGGCGGAGGCGGATTGTCGGCGCTCGCGTCGTCACCGGCCGCCGGCGGGTCGAAAATGCTGCCAGCGGGCGAGGCGGCACCGCTATCGTCAGGAGCAGCGCCGGCGCTGGCGGGCAGATAGGTGCGCGACGGCGTGTCGTCCTGACCGGCGGCATTCGCTGGCTGCTGTTGACCCTGACCGGCTATGGCGGCCAGTCTCGCTTTGCGCTGCTGGTCGGACAGGATCGCCGATTCCGAGACCTCGCCGCGCAGCTCCGTTTCCTGGGCGAAGGACAGCGTCGGTCGCGGCAGGCCGAAGATGCTGGTCGCCAGCAGCAAGGCGCAGGCAGCCTTGCTCTTTCGCCTTCTCGTCTTTTCTGACTGGGCCCCGGACATCGCCACCACTGCTTGCGCGGCGCGAGCGCGCGCCATACTTACCGAACCGTAAATGGGGATGGTTAACGGAGGGTTGAGGCGGGGGGCGATTGCTTTTCCAAGCGCTCATTGTTCCAGGCCTCGACATTCGTGACCTTGCGCTTCGTTCATTCGAACCGCTCTCCTAGACGGTCGGGGGAGGCATTTCCGTTGGACAGGCGCGGCACAAAGCGCTAATCGCATCGGCCATGGATGCGAGATCCCTCGACAAGAAGCCGTTGGACAGACAGGCCTCTATCGCTTCGGCACTAAGAACGGTGGCGACCGAACAGGCGGGAGTGGCGGCGCTGGCCGAGGCGCTCGAAAATGGGCTGGCGAAGCCCTTTGCCGAAGCGGTCGACATGATCTCGAGGATCGAAGGCCGGGTCATCGTCACCGGCGTCGGCAAAAGCGGCCATATCGGCTCGAAGATCGCCGCGACCCTGGCCTCGACCGGAACGCCGGCTTTTTCGTCCACCCCGCTGAAGCCAACCACGGCGATCTCGGCATGATCGCCAGGGACGATGCCATCATCGCCATGTCATGGTCGGGCGAAAGCAAGGAGATGATGGGCATCGTCGCCTATTCCAGGCGCTTCTCCATCCCGCTCATTGCAATCACGTCCGGTGAGACATCGGCGCTGGCGCGCGCCGCCGACGTCGTGCTTTTGCTGCCGCGTGCGCCGGAAGCCTGCCCGCACGGCCTGGCGCCGACGACATCGGCACTGCTGCAACTGGTGATGGGCGACGCACTGGCGATCGCCCTGCTTGAGGCGCGGGGTTTCACGCCCGATCATTTCCGCACCTTCCATCCCGGCGGCCAGCTCGGCGCCAACCTGATGCAGATCCGCGAGATCATGCATGTCGGCGAGAGGTTGCCGCTGGTCGTTTCGGGCACCGGCATGCAGGACGCGATCCTGGAGTTGTCGCGCAAGGGCTTCGGCTGCGTGGCGGTCACCGCCGCCGACGGCGCGCTGATCGGCATCGTCACCGATGGCGACATCAGGCGTCACATAGGCAGCAACCTGACGGCGATGACGGTCGATGAGGTGATGACGAGATCCCCCAAGACCGCCGCGCCGGACACGCTGGTGGCGACCGCGCTGCAGACGATCAACAATTCAGCCATCACCAGCCTGATGGTGGTGGAGGGCAACAAGCCTGTCGGGCTCGTCCACCTGCACGATCTCTTGCGCATCGGCGCCGCGTAGGGCGGAGCCGGTTTCACACCCGCTCGACGGTCAGTTCGAGATCGGTGTCGGCGGCTCCGGTGACGCGCACCTGGGTGCCGGCCGGCAGGTCAGGGCCAGAGACGCGCCACAGCGTGTCGCCGAGCTTGATGCGGCCGCGGCCGTCTCGGATCGGCTCGGACAGCGTCGCCATCCTGCCGATCATCTGCGCCCCACGGCGGTTGAGCAGCGGCTGGTCGGTCGGTTCGTTGCGTCCGCCGATGAGTTTCTTGCCGACGAAGGCCGAGACCAGCGACAGCGCGAGGAAGACGAGCACCTGGACCTGCCAGGTCCAGATGGCCGCATCCCAGACCAGCAGCGATACCGCGCCGACGATCAGCGCGGCGATGCCGATCCACAGCATGAAGATGCCCGGCGCGATGATTTCCATCACCAAAAGCACGAAGCCCAGAACCATCCAGTTCCACGGGCCGAGTTCGGAAACGATGCGGTCGATCATGGTTTTGATCCACTCACAAGGATATCAGTTGTCGCTCGGCCTGACGACCGGAGGTCGTGAGACCTGCCGTTGCGTGCCGGCCGGCCCGTCGCCCTTGAACACTTCCCTGGCGATCTCGCCGATGCCGCCCAGCGAGCCGATCAGCGACGACGCTTCGAAAGGCATCAGCACGATCTTGCTGTTGGTGGCCGAACCGATCTTGCCCAGCGCTTCGGTGTATTTCTGGGCGACGAAGTAGTTGAGCGCCTGCACATCTCCCTTGGAGATCGCTTCCGACACCACTTGCGTGGCGCGGGCTTCCGCTTCGGCGGAGCGCTCGCGTGCCTCGGCATCGCGGAAGGCGGCTTCCTTGCGGCCTTCGGCCTCGAGGATCTGCGACTGCTTGAGGCCTTCGGCGGCAAGGATCTGCGCGCGTTTGTTGCGTTCGGCCGTCATCTGCCGGCCCATCGATTCGATCAGGTTGGCGGGCGGATTGATATCCTTGATCTCGACGCGGGTGATCTTGATGCCCCAGGGATGGGCCGCTTCGTCGACCACGCGCAGCAGGCGCTCGTTGATCGCGTCGCGGTTCGACAGCAGCTCGTCGAGATCCATCGAGCCCATCACGGTGCGGATGTTGGTCATGGTCAGGTTGAGGATGGCGTTCTGCAGGCCGGAAACCTGGTAGGCCGCCTGCGCCGCGTTGAGGATCTGGAAAAAGGCGATGCCGTCGACACCGACGATGGCGTTGTCGCGGGTGATGATCTCCTGGCTCGGGACGTCGAGCACCTGCTCCATCATGTTCAACTTGGCGCCGATGCGATCGATGAACGGCACGATGAGGTTGAGGCCTGGCGACAGCGTTTTCGTGTAACGGCCAAAGCGTTCGACCGTATAATTGTAACCTTGCGGGATTGTCTTTATGCCTTTGAACAGCACCAGCACGACAAGAGCGACCAGAACAATAATCGCGATATCGAAACCACTGAAATCCATTTGGCTCTCCCTCAAGAGGCAAGCCATGGGAGCCATTCTCCCGCAGCCGGCTTCAGCAAACACTTAAGTGTGTTTCAACAACGTTACAATCAGGTGATGAGGGATTGTTTGTGTCGCTGCTGCCGGTGGCTGAAGGCGAACAGGCTTGCGTCCGTATCTTCCGATCCGGCGATGGCGGCAGAAACGATTTCGGAAGCGATTTGCGAGAAGGCGATGCCGTTGCCGCCATAGCCCATCACGGCCTGGATGCGCGGATGCCCAGGGATGGCGCCGATATAGGGCAGGCCGGTGGTTGTGGTGCCGAAGGAGCCGGTCCAGGCGAAATCGGGCCTGGTGTCCAGATCCGGGAACAGGCGGCCGAGCTTCCTGGCCAGTCTCAGGCTCTTGCCGGCGATCAACGCGTCACGCCGTTCCTTGTCGATAAAATCCTCGTCTTCGCCGCCGCAGATCACCCTGCCGTCGGCTGTCGCCCTTGCATAAAGATAGGGGTCCGACGCTTCCCAGATGAGGGCAGCGTCCGGCCAGATCTTTCGCGGCTGCGGGCGTGTGGCGATGGCCCATGTCGAGATGACGCGGTGGGCGGCTGCCGGCACGATGTCGGTCAACTCGTAGCCGGTCGCGAGCAGGACGTGCTGCGCGCTGATTATGGGGCCGCCCTTGGTGGCGACGACGACCTCCTTGGCGCTGTCTTCGATCGTGGTCGCCTCGACCGGGGCGTAGAGGCGCGCCTTGCGCTCCAGCGCCTTCAGCAGCAATCCGGCGGTCAGTTTGCGCGGATCGAGCGCGATATTGCCGTGGCTGAGGATGGCGCCGTCGCGCTCGATGCCGAATCGCGCAGCCAGCGGCGCAGGGGCGAGATAGGTCGCGGCGATGCCAGCCTGTCGCCGCGCCTCGGCCTCGCCACGCAGCTGCGATGGGCCAAGCGCGGTGCCGGCCAGATAGAGCGAGGGGGCGCGGCTCAGGCGGCAGTTGATGGAGAGCTCGGCTATGCGGCCGGCAAGGTTGGAAACAGCCAGACGCGAGCGCCGCCAGGCCTGCTCCGCCGAAGCCTTGCCGATCATCCTGCCGAGCGCCGTCAGCGGCTGGTCGATCTCGAACTGCACCAGAGCGGTGGTCGCCGACGTCGACCCTCTCAGCGGGCCGCGCCGGTCGATGCAGACCACCGAACGGCCATCCGCCGTCAGCGCTTCTGCGATCATGGCGCCGCTGATGCCCATGCCTATCACCAGCACATCGGCCTTGGCGTCACGGGCCAGAGCGGTTGTCGGAACCGCGGGTGCCCGATAGGCGGACCAGACTGGCCGGCCGCTTCTGAGGTCGAGCTTGCGGGGCATCGATGGTCTCCGGAAGGCGCGCCTCAACGCCCCGGAACGTCCATTGTTCCCGGTTTCAGATCCAGCCGGACAGTTCGCGCCGCACCATCGCCTCGATCACCGCCATGCCTTCGGGACTGTCGTTGAGGCAGGGGATGTGCGCGAATCTTCCGCCGCCGGCATGATGGAAGGTTTCCGCCGCCTCGCGGCCGATCTCGTCCAACGTTTCGATGCAGTCGACGGAAAAGCCGGGGTTGACGATGGCGATCGATTTCACGCCGTCCTTGGCCAGTTTCTCCACCGTCTTGTCGGTGTAGGGCTTGCAGCCATTCCTGTGCGCCGAAGCGCGACTGGAAGGTGGTGATCAGCTTCTTCTCGTCCCAGCCGAGCCTCTCGCGCAGCAGCCGTGTCGTCTCGAGGCAATGCTCGCGGTAAGGATCGCCTCTGTCGGAATAGGGTTTCGGGATGCCGTGGTAGGAGGTGATGACCACCTCCGGTTCGAAATCGAGGCTGGCCAGATGCCGTTCGATCGAATGGGCGAGCGCCTCGATATAGACCGGTTCGGCATAATAGGGCGGCACGCTGCGGACGGCAGGCGCCGCACGCATCTTCATCAGCGCCCGGAACAACTGGTCATTGGCAGTCGCCGTGGTGGTGGCCGAATATTGCGGATAGAGCGGAAAGGTCAGGATGCGGTCGCAGCCCTGCGCGACCAGGCTTTCGGCGACGCTCGCGGTCGAGGGACTGCCGTAGCGCATCGCCCAGCCGACGACCACGTCGGGCAGGTCGCGCAATGCCACGGCCAGCTTCTCGGCCTGGGCGCGGGTATAGGTGCGCAGCGGCGACTCGTTGTTCTCGCGGTTCCAGATCCTGGCATAGTTGGCGCCCGACTTCTTCGGTCGCGTGGTCAGCACGAGGCCATAGAGGATCGGATACCAGATCGCCTTGTTGAGTTCGATGACGCGCGGGTCGGACAGGAATTCGCGGAGATAGCGCCACATCGGCCTGAAATCGGTGCCGTCCGGCGTGCCGAGATTGACCAGCATGACGCCGACCTTGCCCGCCTTGGCCGGCGAATGTCCGGCCGGTCTCGGTCCCACGGTCCTCGCGGGCTTGGCGTCGACAGGGATGGAAGGCGGCATTGCGGGTCTCCGAACACGGCGCGAAAGTAGCGACGCCGCGCTGCTTTTCAATGCAGCGTCTGGCCGCACCTTACCAAAAACAGGACGCCCGCCCTGTTTCGGGCGGGTGTCCCTGCGCGCAAAGGCGAAGACGATTACCTCGGCGGTATGGTCAAGGTCGCGCCGACCGGAAGCCGGCGCGGCTCGTAGTCCTTGTTGGCTTCGGAAATGACTTTCCACCTGGTGCCGTCGCCATAGGCCTTCTTTGCCAGGTCCCAATAGGTATCGCCGGCGACGATGACATGGCTGGTTTCGGCCGGTGCGGCCTCGGCGGGCTTTGCCGGCTCAGCCGGCGCGGGTGTTGCCGGGGCAGGGGCGGCTTCGGCAGGCTTTGCCGGTTCCGCAGGTGCTGGCGTTGCCGGAGTGGCAGGCGTTGCCGGTGCGGGCGCAGGCGCGGCCTCGGTCGACACGGCCGGCGGCGTGTTGGCGATATCGCCGGAGTTGGCAGGCAGATCGGGCATTGCTTCGGCTGGCTTGGCGGGCTCCGCCGCAGGCGCGGCCGCTGTCGTCGCGGCGATCTCGGTGATGCGGCCGTCGAGCTTGGGCGTGTAGGGCCGGTGCGCGCCGAGATAGTCGGCGACCACCTGTTCGAGGCCGGGGCCGTAATCATAGGCGTTCTTGGCCTTTTCGGCGAAAACCTTGTAGCCGTCGCCGCCCTGGCGGACATAGTTGTTGGTGGCGACCAGATAGTCCTTGTCGGGATTGAGCGGCGTCCAGGCGCCGTTCTCCATCACCTCGACAGACTTGACGCGGCCGGCATTGGCCGGGGCGGATTTGTCGAAGGCGTATTTCAGGCCGGCCACCTGCGGGAAGCGGCCGGCGCCGTCTTCGACCTGGCTGAGGCCGCTTTCGAGCCCGGCAACAAGGTCCTTGCCCGAGATCTGGAAGGTCGCCAGCGTGTTCTGGAAGGGCAGCACGGTCAGCACCTCGCCCATGGTGACGGTGCCCTTGTCGATCGAGGCGCGCAGGCCGCCGCCATTGGAGATGACGATCTCGACGCCCTGTCCCTTGACGCGGTCGAGGATGGCGTCGGAGACGAGATTGCCCATCGCGCATTCGCGGGCGCGGCAGCTCTCGCGGCTGCCGTCGATGACGTCGGTGGTCTCGGCCACTTCCTTGTTCTTCAGCGCTTCGATCGGCGCGCCGAGCTCCTTGATGCGGGCGAGCACGGCGGGATCGGGCGTGATCGACTTGTCGAGGAGGATCGGGTCGCCGCTCGCCGACTTGAGGACGCCATTGTCGTCGAACACGATCTTGAACTCGCCGAGATATTTCGAATAGGACGCCGCCTGCACGACCGGTACCTTGTAGCCGTCCGGATTGTCGACCATGGTCGGATAGGGGCCTGCCGCCTTCGGATCGGTGTTGGACAAAAGCGTATGGCTGTGGCCGCCGACGACCACGTCGACGCCCGGGATCTTCGCTATGACATCGCGCTCCCTGTTGTAGCCGATATGGGTCACGGCAACGATCTTGTTGACGCCCTCTCCCTTCAGCTTCTCGACCTCGGCCGTGATCGACTTGACGTCGTCCTCGATGGCGATGTTGGGGCCGGGAGTGGCGAGTTCGGGCGTATCGTTGGTGACGGCGCCGATGATGCCGATCTTCTGGCCGCCGACCTCGACGACGATGGACGGCTTGACGCGGTCGCCGAGCTTGGACTGCGCGTTGGCTTTCACATTGGCGCCGAGCACGGGGAACTTGATCATGTCGAGGAACGGCGCCAATGCCGTTTCGCCGTCGTCGAATTCATGGTTGCCGAGCGCCATGGCATCGAACTTCATGTCGTTGAGGAACTCGCCTTCGGCCTTGCCCTTGTAAGTCGTGTAGAACAGCGAACCCTGGAAATTGTCGCCGGCGCTGAGCAACAGCACGTTCTGGCCTTCCAGCTTCTTGCGCTCCTGCGCGATCGCCGTGACCAGCCGGCCGGCGCCGCCGACGCATTCGCCCTTTGTCTCCTCGTCCGCCGAGCAGGTGGATTCGTATTTGTTGTTGCTTTCGATGCGGCTGTGCCAGTCGTTGATGTGCAGGATATTCAGCGTGTAGTCGGCAAAAGATGCGCCGGCCGACAGGCCCAGCGTCGACGCGGAAAGGGCGGCAATGGCGGCAAGCTTCTTCATCTTCGTCTCCCGGATAGGCTGATCAGAGCCGTTTAGCGCTCTTGCTTGACCGGTCTATAACAGCCGGCTTTTTCAGCCATGTTCCCATCGCGTTCCGGAGCATGCAAGGGGAAATCGGGGCAAAATCCCGTTGATCTCTGCTGGGCACAAAAAAGGACGGCGGCCATTGGCCGCCGTCCTTTGGAGGTTTGAATGCCTGGTGGTTCAGGCCCGCCGGGTCAACACGAAATTCTGGCCGGAGCCGCTGGTGCAGTTGAGCTGGCTGGTGGACACCAGCAGGCAATTGAAGCTGACCGGCGTCTGCCGGATCAGCGAGGTTCCGTGGATCTCGACCGATGTGGCGCCGGTCATCGTATAGGTGCCGTCGGACAACTTCTGGCCGGTGTCGGTCGCCACCGTGGTGAAGGTTCCGCCGGCAAAGGTCGAAAGACCGGTGCCCTTGGCGTCGATCCAGGAGCCTTCGACGCCCTTCGGCGCGGCCCCTATCGACGGCTCGTCGGGACCGCTGGTTGCACAAGCGGCCAGCCCCACCATCGTGGCCGCCGCAACACTCATCGAAAGAATCTTGCGCGCAATGGTCATGTAAAAATCCTCTCCTCGCCCGTCGGCCCGAAATCGGAAAACGACTTTCGGAAAGCACGGTGCATGCATCCAAGTTTCAAGAGCGCAGTTCATGCGTCCAGATGGACGCGGCTTGCTCCCGTCCGCATCCTTCAATCGCCCGATTTCCGGGCGATTGCAAGGCAGTGAGGCATGCTTGGCGCGACGCTATCGCACCAGGATGTTGCGGAATTGCCACGGGTCGTTCCGGTCGAGGTCCTCCGGAAACAGGCCGGGCCGATTATCGAGCGGCGTCCAGTCGGTATAATAGCCCTTCACCGGTCCGAGATATTGCGACTGCACGTCCAGACAGCGCTTGTAGTTCATCTCGTCGGCCTCGACGATGCCGGCCTCGGGGTTCTCCAGCGCCCAGACCATGCCGGCCAGAACCGCCGAGGTGACCTGCATGCCGGTGGCGTTCTGGTAAGGCGCCAGCTTGCGCGCTTCCGCGAGCGACAGTTGCGAGCCGTACCAGTAGGCGTTCTTGTCATGGCCGTAGAGCAGCACGCCGAGCTCGTCGACGCCATCGACCAGTTCGTTTTCGTCCAGCACATGGTGTACCGGTTGCGCCTTGCCGGCGGCGCCGAACATTTCATGCAGCGACAGCACCGCGTCGTTGCAGGGATGGTAGGCGTAGTGGCAGGTCGGGCGGTACTGAACCTTGCCCTTTTTGGAGCGCACGGTGAAGAAATCGGCGATCGAGATCGCCTCGTTGTGGGTCACCAGGAATCCGTATTGCGCACCTGGCGTCGGGCACCACGAGCGCACGCGCGTGTTGGCGCCGGGCTGCTCCAGATAGATTGCGGCCTTGGAACCATGCTTGTGTTTCTTGCCGTTCTTGGGCATCCATTTCTCATGAGTGCCCCAGCCGAGTTCGGCGGGCTGCAGGCCCTCGGAGATGAAGCCCTCGACCGACCAGGTGTTCCAGAACACCTCCATCGGCTTCGGCTTCTTGGTGCGCTGGGTGTCGCGCTCGGCGATGTGGATGCCCTTGACGCCCGCCTTCCTCATGAGCTTCGCCCAGCCCTCGCGGTCTTCCTGCGCGGGTTCCGAAAAATCGAGGCCGAGATCGGTGGCCAGGTTGACCAATGCCTGCTTGACGAACCACGAGACCATGCCTGGATTGGCGCCGCAGGTGGAGACCGCGGTCGCGCCGCCGGGCTTGTCGTGCTTTTCCTTGAGCAGCGACTCGCGCAACGCATAGTTGGTGCGGCTGGCATTGTCGGCCTCGGCATCGAAATAGAAACCGAGCCATGGCTCGACGACCGTGTCGATGTAGAGCACGCCGAGCTTGCGGCAGAGTCGCATCAGATCCACCGAGCCGGTGTCGACCGACAGGTTGACGCAAAAACCCTGGCCGCCGCCATTGGTCAGAAGCGGAGTCAGGAGCTTCTTGTAATTCTTCTCGGTCACCGCATCCTGCATGAAGGTGATGCCGCGCTCGTCGAGCAGCGCGCGGTCGGTGCCGAGCGGGTCGATGACCGTCATGCGCGATTTGTCGAACTTGAAATGGCGCTCGATCAGCGGCAGCGTGCCCCGTCCGATCGAGCCGAAGCCGATCATCACCACAGGGCCGGTGATCTCACCGTAAACGGGCCAGTTTTCATTCGCCATTTTATCGAGCACTCCTTCAGACAGGTGCAAACCCGGGCATTCTCGCCCAACGGGCATGCGCTACATCACAGATCATTGTCATAAACCAGTGAAAAGCGCCAACCGCCGGTCAGGCGGCGTTCGCCATTTGGTTAAGGACGCCGACCAGCCGGTCGCGGTCTGATGTCAAGCCCTTGTAATCGAGCTGGGCGATGTCGAGCGCTTCGAGCTGGGCAGCGAAAGCCGGAGCCAGCGTTGCCCGGTCGGGGTGATGCGCCAACGCCGCCAGCGGGTCGAGATGAATGCGGATGGTGAACAGGATGTCGCCCGAGACGGGCAATTTTCGAAGCGTCTGCCGCTCGACGCGGATGAAGGCGTGGGCATTGGCGTCGCCATCGGCAAATCGCGACGGGCGGCTGGCGGCGCGCTCGATTCGCTCGACATTGGATAGCGGATGGTAGAGCGCATCGCCCGATTGAATCGACCAGTTGTAGCGCTCCACGGCCTGGCCCTGGAGGCCGTCGAACATGCGGTTGATCAGCTCGGCCGGCCGCGTGCCAGGGCCAAAACCCGGCACGGGCGCATGGATCTGCTGCAACGGCTTGCCGAATTTTTCGAGCAGCGACCAGGACGAGGGAAAGCAGAGCGAGCCGGCGGCGAGCCGCCAGCCGTCTTCGCCGCGGCGCATCAGGATCAGGTCTTCCTGGACGAGCAGCGAGGCCGCGACAAGCGGCGCCTTGGCGAAGTCGCCCTCGGGATTGCCGGCGGCGCCGATCACCTCGACCCCGCCACTGGCACGCCGATGGGTCTCGGGAAATGCCCGCGGCAAGTGCGCTTCGAGCAGGTCGAGCACTTCGCGCTGGGCATCGCGCGTGCCGTCTTCCTCGACGAACACGGTGCCGGGCATTTCGGCATAGAGCCGCTGCTTCTCGGCGAGGAACGGCAGGAGATGTTCGTCGACTTCGATCCAGTCGGCCAGGGCAAGCGGCTTCAGCCCGATGGTGAACAGCTTGGACGAGCCATCATAGGGCGTGTGGGTGGGCAGCGATGTCATGCTTCAGATCAGTTTTGCCGGGATCAAGCCGCGCAGTGAATTGCCGACATAGAGCGCCCTGGCGGATTTCAAGTCGTCAAAGCTGTAGATCGCCTCGCGGGCGCGGCCTTCATCCAGAAGCGCGCCGCGCAATACGCCAGGCAGCAGCCCGCAATCGAGGCGGGGCGTCAAAAGCATGCCGTCGCCGAAATCGGCGAAGACATTGGTGATGGTGCCTTCGCACATCTCGCCACGCTCGTTGACCAACAGCACTTCGTCGGCCTGGGTGATGAGGTATTCGGCGCGGGCATGCGCGTAGACCTGCCGGTGGCTGGTCTTGTGGCGCAGCAGCATGTCGTTCGAATCGAGCCTCGTGCGCGCCAGCCGCAGCGTCCAGACCTTATCGGCGGCGAGCGGCTCATAGGGCTGGACCGAGGCGGCCGTGTCGCCACTGCGCGCCAAAGCCAGGCGCGTGCGCAAGGCGTTGCGCGCGCCGTCGACAGCCTTGCCCAACACGTCGCCGATCCTTTGCGGGTCGCAGGCAAAACCGAGTTCGGCCGCCGAACCATAGAGGCGCGCCAGATGCCGCTCGAAGCGCAGGAAGCCCATGGGCGGCTCCCAGCGCATGGTCTCGATCAATTCGAAACCGGCGGCGTTCCCGTCGCGAAGCGGGCTTTCAAGAGACACTCCTGATACTCCTCCTGCGCGGTTGAATCGAAGACGATGCCGCCGCCGACATTGTAGACGGCCTCGCCGCCGGGAAAGAGCGAGATGGTGCGGATCGCCACGGAAAAGCGCATCGTGCCGCCGGGCGCGATCCAGCCGATGGCGCCGCAATAGACATCGCGGGGCGTGCCTTCAAGGTCATGCAGGATCTCCATGGCGCGGATTTTCGGCGCGCCGGTGATGGAGCCGCAGGGAAACAGCGCTGCAAAAATCTGGCGGATCGTGAGGCCCGGCAGCAGCTTCGCCCTGACGTCGCTCACCATCTGGTGGACGGTCGGATAGGTCTCGATGCGGAACAGCTCTGGCACTTCCAGCGTACCGACCTCGCTGATCAGCGAGATGTCGTTGCGAAGCAGGTCGACGATCATCCGGTTCTCGGCCTGGTTCTTCTCATCATTGCGCAGGAAGGTTTTCTGGCGCTCGTCGTCGGCTTCCGTCGCACCACGCGGCGCCGTGCCTTTCATCGGATGGGTCTCGACCATGCCCTGGGCGTCGATCTCGAAGAACAGTTCGGGTGAGCGCGACAGCACGACCGGATCGCCAAGCGAAACCAGGGCACCATATTTCACCGGCTGGCGTTCGGTCAGCGCGTCGAAGGCGGCGAGCGGATCGCCCGACCATTGCGCATGCACCGGGAAGGTCAGGTTGCCCTGGTAGCAGTCGCCTTGCCTGATGTGCCGGTGCAGCCGCGAGAACCGCTTCTCGTAATCCTCGAACGACCATGTCGCCCTTGCATCGAAGATCGGGCCGTTGGTCGCCGCCGCCTTGCGGGGCGGCACCGGCTCTTGCACCGGCGCGTCAAAGACGCCCAGACAGACCAGCGGGGCGCGGCGCCCGGCCGGCAGCAACGGAACCAGCTTCGGCTCCAGCAGGTAGCCCGCCTCGTATGAGAAATAGCCGGCAAGCCATTTGCCGGCGTCATGAGCGGCCTGGGCCGCCTCCAGTGCGGCCGGGAAATCCCGGGCCTCGTGCGCCGTGATGATGTCGTCCGGTCGGTCGAAAACGAGCTGGCGCGCGCTTTCGTCATTGCGGAAAATTGCGGCGGGCAGGGGCATGGAACTCGGGGCGTGGATCGATGAAGCCAATGATGGCTCTATATGGGGGGCAGCCGCGCGCAATCGAGGGAGCGGCACCTTGCCACTTAAACCCGACCTGTCGCCCGATCCGTGGGCAGACCTTGCGGCCAAAAGCAAACCGGCGGCGCTTCGTTCGCGCCGCCGGCCGCAATCGTCGGATCTGCCCTGTCGCTCAGGTGTTGCTGGCGGTTCCAGCCGACGGAAACTGCCTGGCGAATTCCGCCTCGTTGCCGGCGGCGAGCAGCTTGGCCTGCTCGATCCAGCGCTCGCGCGCGATACGGCCGTCGAAATTCATGACGTCCTCGATCCGCTTGATATCAGCGGCTGTCCAGGCGGCGATCTGGGCAAAGCTGGTGACGCCTTGTGCCCTGAGCAGCTTCTCGTTGACCGGGCCGATACCGATCAGCCGGCGCAGATTGTCGGGTTTGCCGGAAGCCGCCTTGGCCGGCGCGGCCTTCGCCGGTGCCGCCTTCCTGGGCGCCGCGCTGGCCTTGGGTGCCGCCTTGGCGGCAGCGGCCTTCGGCGCGCCAGTCTTCGCGGCGCTGGAAGCGGCCTTGGCCGCAGCCGGCTTCCTGGGCGCCGGCTTGGCCGCCGGAGCGGATTTGGCAGGGGTGGGCGTCGACATCAAGGCGGCCGGCGCCGGGGTCGCCGCTTTTGCCGGACCGGAGCCGGTCGAGGCCTCGCGCAGCCGGCGCTCGAGGTCGGCGCGGGTGCGCCCACAGGCATCCAACTCGCCGGTCAGGCGATCGCTGTCGGCCCGCAGCCGGTCGCGCTCGCTGCGTGTGCGGTCGAGGTCGCCGCGCAAGCTGTCGAGCTCACCGCGCAGGCGTCCCCAGATGAACCAGCCAACCAGCACACCCACAAGGAACGCCAGGAGCATGTAGAAAAAAGTGCCCATTGTCTCTCTCTCCAGTCAGATCCGTCTGCCGCGGCATTGGATTTAATGACCTTCGGCGAAGGACTACTCGATGATGGTTCCGCCGCCTGCGGAACAGCCGGCTTCAGTCGAGCCGTCGGCATCGGCTTTTGCAAGCCATGGCCAATGGCCCTCGTCGCGTGCACCGGAACGCCGCGGTCGGCTGAGACTTCCCCGCCCGACCCGCATGCTCCGGCTGAGCTTGGCGGGGAGGCTATCATAGAGCTTACGGAAAGCTATGGGAAAACTACGAAAGAGAGTTATTCAAGAACAGATATTTAGACCAAGAATAGTGTGGGCCCAATATGCATTCCGGCTAAACTGTTCTGAGCAGGTGGGGACGACGTACAGAGACGCCTCAGTTGTCGAGCGCTTCCAGCTCGTCGATCAGGCCGCTGATCACGCCAAGCCCGATCTGCCAGAAGGCGGGATCGGTGGCATCGAGGCCGAAAGGCGCCAGAAGCTGCGAATGATGCTTGGTGCCGCCGGCGCGCAGCATCTCGAAATATTTGTCCTGGAAGCCGCGCTCGGCGTTCTGGTAGACCGCGTAGAGCGAGTTCACCAGACAGTCGCCGAACGCATAGGCGTAGACGTAGAAGGGCGAATGGATGAAGTGCGGGATGTAGGTCCAGAACACTTCGTAGCCGTCGCGCAACTTTATCGCCGGGCCCAGACTTTCCGCCTGCACCTCCAGCCAGAATTGGCCGAGCCTGTCGGATGTCAGTTCGCCGTTTCGGCGCTCCGCATGCACCTTGCGCTCGAACTCGTAGAAGGCGATCTGGCGCACGACCGTGTTGATCATGTCCTCGACCTTCTGGGCGAGCATGGCCTTGCGCTCGCGCCTGTCGGTGGTCTGCTCGAGCAACGAGCGGAAGGTCAGCATCTCGCCGAAAACGGACGCCGTCTCGGCCAGCGTCAGCGGCGTCGAGGCCATCAGCGCGCCCTGGCCGCCGGCCAGCACCTGGTGCACGCCATGGCCAAGCTCATGCGCCAGCGTCATCACATCGCGCGGCTTGCCCATGTAGTTGAGCAGCACGTAGGGGTGCGCCGAAGGCACGGTCGGATGGGCGAAGGCGCCGGGGGATTTGCCTGGGCGCACCGGCGCGTCGATCCAGTTGCGGTCGAAGAAAGTCCGCGCGATCTCGGCCATCTCGGGCGAGAAGCGCTGATAGGCGGACAGCACCGTGTTCCTGGCCTCGTCCCAGCCGATCACCGCCTGCGGCGTCTCCGGCAGCGGCGCGTTGCGGTCCCAGTGGTTCATCACCTCCATGCCCAGCCAGCGCGCCTTCATCCGGTAATAGCGGTGCGACAGGCGCGGATAGGCCTCGCGCACCGCCGAAGCCAGTGCATCGACTACACCGCGCTCGACGCGGTTGGCGAGATGGCGTGAATCGGCGATGTCCTCGAAGCCGCGCCAGCGGTCCGAGATTTCCTTGTCCTTGGCCAGCGTGTTGGTGACCAGCGTGAAGGTGCGCAAATTCCTCCGGAAGGTCTGGGCGAGCGCCTCGGAGGCGCGGCGTCGCACCTCGCCGTCGGCATCCTGCAATCGGTTCAGGGCCGGTTCCAACGTCAGCTCCTCGCCGTCGACGTCGAAGCGCAAGTCCGTCATCGTCTCGTCGAACAGCCGGTTCCAGGCACCGCGCCCGGTGATCGACTTCTCGTGGAACAGCTGCTCGACGCGATCCTCGAGCTGATAGGGCTTGTCCAGGCGCAGATCGAGCACCCAGGGCCGGTAATGACCGAAAGCGGGGTCGGCGGCGAGCGCGCCCTCGATCGCCGCGTCGTCGATCAGGTTCAGTTCGAGCGCGAAGAACAGAAGATGCGCGCTGGCGTCAGTCATCTTCTCCTGGATGTCGCCATAGAGCTTGGCGCGCTGCGGATCGGCCGTGTTGCCGGCATAGATGAGGCCGGCATAGGAGACGATGCGGCCGATCAGCTCCTCCAGGGCCTCATAGGCGACAAGCGCCTCGCCCAGCCTGCCTGCGCTGCCGCGCTCGGCCTCGGCGGCCAGCGTGCCCTTCCAGCGGCTCTCAAAGGCGACCGCATCGGCGGCGGCTTTGGCGATGTCGCGCTTCAGCTCCGGCGCCTCCATACCCGCATAGAGGTCGGCAAGATTCCATTCCGGCAGATCGCCAAGCTCGGCGGCGCCCTGACCGGAAGCTGGCGCCGCAAGCCGCCGATCAAACATCACGCGCATCGACAATACCTTCTTTTGAATCAAGTGGCCGGGCCAGGGCCAGAATCAAGGAGAACGGAGAAGCCGGTCAAATCCTAAGGAATTCGTTCACCGGGTTTTTTGAAACCTTATTTAGAACCCTGTGCCAAGATGGTCCATGGGGATATCAGGCGGGCGGCTCAAGACAGTCATGACAGGTTCCATACTCATAGTCGATGACGATCCCGTGCAGCGCCGGCTGCTCGAGGCGGCGGTGACGCGGTTCGGCCACACCGCGATCGTCGTCGACGGGGGCGCTGCCGGCCTCGACGTCCTCGACGGGCCCGGCGCCCGCGACGTGTCGGTGGTCATCCTCGACCTGGTCATGCCCGATCTCGATGGCATCGGCGTGCTCAAGGCGATGCGCGAGCGCGGCATCACCATCCCGGTTATCGTGCAGACCGCCCAGGGCGGCATCGAGACCGTGGTTTCGGCGATGCGCCACGGCGCCTTCGACTTCGTCGTCAAGCCGGCCTCTCCCGACAGGCTGCAGGCCTCGATCGCCAACGCGCTCAAGGTCGAGGCTGTCGAAGGCGAGGTCAAGCGCACGTCGCGCCGGCGCGGCGGGCTGCTGACCTTCAGGGACATGATCACGCACAGTCCCGCCATGGACAAGGTGATCCGCCTCGGCCAGAAAGCGGCGGCATCCAACATCCCGATCCTGATCGAGGGCGAATCCGGCGTCGGCAAGGAACTGGTGGCGCGCGCCATACAGGGCAGCGGCGACCGCCGCTCGAAACCTTTCGTCACCGTCAATTGCGGCGCCATTCCCGACAATCTGGTCGAATCGATCCTGTTCGGCCATGAGAAGGGCTCGTTCACCGGAGCCACGGAGAAGCACACCGGCAAATTCGTCGAAGCGCATTCGGGCACGCTGTTCCTGGACGAGATCGGCGACCTGCCGCTCGACGTGCAGGTCAAGCTGCTGCGCGCCGTCCAGGATGGCGAGGTTGATCCGGTCGGCGGCCGCGCCACGGTCCGGGTCGACATCAGGCTGATTTCGGCGACGCACCGCAATCTCCTGCAGCAGGTCAAGGACGGCAAGTTCCGCGAGGACCTGTTCTACCGGCTCAACGTCTACCCGATCTATGTGCCGCCATTGCGCGACCGCCGCGACGACATTCCCGATCTGGTCACACATTTCATGGAGAAGGTGGCTCCGGCGGACCCGCGCCATCGCCTGCGGGGCATTTCGGCGGCGGCGCTCGCCGTGCTCCAGGCCTATGACTGGCCCGGCAATATCCGGCAGCTGGAAAATGCCGTCTTCCGCGCCTCGGTGCTGTGCGAAGGCGATGTGCTCGGCGTCGAGGATTTCCCGCAAATCCGCGCCCAGGTGGAGGGCACGGTCCGCCTCGATGTGGACATCGCGCCGGCCGGGCCGCTCTTGGCTGTCGAACCGCGCGATGAGCGGGCGCTGGCCGGCGAGGGCGTTTCGGCTGCCGAACCCGAATCGCCGATGCGGCTTCAGCCACGCTTCGGCACGCTGCGCGCGCTCGACGAACGCGGCAATGTGCGCGCCCTGGCGGATGTCGAACTGGAGATGATCAAGCTCGCCATCGATCACTACAACGGCCAGATGAGCGAAGTCGCCCGCCGCCTCGGCATCGGCCGCTCGACGCTTTACCGCAAGCTCAAGGAATACGGCATCGATCCGGAAACCGGCAGGCTCGACCGGCTCGCTTCCTGAGGGCGCTATCGCGCACAGCCGCCCGATGTCCGGCCTGAGAGCGGTCGGCCCGAGTGCGGTCACGCAAGGCCGGGACCAGCTTGCGCTGCCATCATGTCGCCGGTGCATTGACTGGACCGGAGTGTGGCGCGCCGATGGCGACGTCCCCGACGGTCCCGTTCACGCATTAAGGCTAACGGTAACAGATCGTGTTTCGGCCAAACGAGGAATCATGATCTAAACCAGCGGTTTACCAAGAAACCTTGTGGACAATTTTTGGCGGGATATCGCCACGGTCTTACCGCATTTCGGCTTCAATAAGCGATGATTAACCATTAGGATCGATATTCGGATGTGACAACGACACGTCCGTTTGGGCAAATCCGGGGACAAACGGCAGCCTGCAAGGCCTTTTGATTTGAACAGAATCGAACGACACACAAACGGGCGGCACTATCATTTGAGCGTCTGGCCGAAGTGGCTGGCGGCCATGATTGTCGCATTTGGTTTTCTTGCCGCTGCCGCAACCGGCGCCAGGGCCGAAGTCCGTTCCCTGAAGCTCTACCACCTCCACACGCACGAGAAGGCGGAGATCGTCTACAAGCGCAACGGCCGTTACGATCAGGCCGGGCTGAGGAAGATCAACATCATCCTGCGCGACTGGCGCCGCAACGAGCCGACCAAGATGGACCCGCGCCTGCTGGACCTGGTCTGGGAAGCCTATCGGGAAAGCGGCGCCACCGACTATATCCAGGTGGTTTGCGGCTATCGCTCGCCGTCGACGAACTCGATGCTGCGCAGCCGCAGCAAGGGTGTCGCCGAGAAGAGCCAGCACATGCTCGGCAAGGCGATGGACTTCTACATTCCGGGCGTGCCGCTGAAGAAGCTGCGCAATATCGGGCTCAAGATGCAGGGCGGCGGCGTCGGCTACTATCCGAGATCCGGTTCGCCGTTCGTCCACATGGACGTCGGCAATGTGCGCCATTGGCCCGGCATCAGCCGACAGGAGCTGGTGAGCCTGTTCCCGAACGGCAAGACGCTGCACGTGCCGAGCGACGGCCGGCCGCTGCCCGGCTTTGAGCAGGCGCTTGCCTCATACAAGGCACGCAAGGGTTCCGGCGGCGCCGCCATCGAGCTGGCCAGCGCCGGTGGCGGTTCCAAGAGGTCCGGCGGACTGCTGGCTGCCTTCTTCGGCGGCGGCGACGACGAGGCCGACGACAGCGCCGATGTCGCATCCGCGGAGCCGGCGCCCAAGCCGAGAAGCGTGAAGCCGGCACCGGCGAGCACCGCCAAGAGCGACACCCTGCCGGGGATCGCGATCGTGGCGCCCGAGAACGCCAAGCGCGCCGAGATCCCGCAGGTCGCCGAGGAGCAGGCTCCGGAGCCGGAAAAGGACACGCCCGAGACGATCATCGCGGCGTTGCCGGCACGCAGCATCCCGCTGCCCGATTTCGCGCCGCGGCCGAAAGTCGATGTCGGCGCGCAGCCGCCTGAAAATGTTCCCTTCGGCACGGCGGATGCGACGGCCAGCACCGAACAGACCGCGGCAACCGTGCAGACGCCGGCGAATATGCCCTTCGGCAAGGCTGATCCCGCGGCGGTTGCCGCCGATGCAGCGCAGGTTGTTACCGCCAACAACATACCTTTGCCGACATGGCGCCCCGAACACACGTTGCCGGCGGTGCTGGCGCCTGCGCCCAGCAAGGATGTGCTGATGGCGCTGGCCGAGACGGCCGAGCGTGGCAAGACCGCGACCGATGCCTTCTCGGTGCTGCCGAGCGCGCGGCCGGATATGACCAATATCGATGCGGCCAAGCCCGATGCGGTCAAGCCCGATGCGGTCAAGGCCGTGCTCGACGAGGCCGAGGCGCTTCCCGTGCAGGCTGACTATTATCGGGTTGCGTCGTTGTCCGAGCCTCGTTCGGCTTTCAACGACCCGTCCGGCGTCGATGCCGCATCGCCGCGCGAGGCCGTCGTCGCCCGCGCTGCCGGTTCCGATCCGGTCGCCGCGATCGGTGCCGGCGTGAAGACGACCCGCAAGGAGGCCAGAGCCACCGCCCGCGACCTGAAACCCGGTCCCAAGGCCATCGTGGTTGCCGCCGCACCGCAGGCCGCCCGCTGGGCGCTGACCAGCGGCGAGAATGTCGCGACGGTTTCGAGCGCCACGACGGCGCCGGGCTACGCCTACAACGTGGTCCACACGCCGCCGAGCGAGGTCTACACGGCCGGCTTCCAGCAGGGCGACCAGATGGCGGATGCCAACCGTTTCACCGGCAATGCCGTAAAATTCCTGTCCGTCGCGCGCTTCCAGACGAAGTAGCGTAAAGACCGGGCATTCCGAAAGCCGCGCTGGGCAACCGGCGCGGCTTTTTTTGTGTGTGCCGGCTGTGTGCGGGAACAACCGGCATGCATGAAGCCGGCCCTGGCCCGCGGGATCACGGGTGCCTGAACTTCTCGTGAAAACGTAAAAGCCGCCTGTTTCCCGGCTAGAATGGCTGCGTTCCAACCCCGGGGATATTCATGAAGAAGATCCTGTTGGCATCCGTCCTGGCGCTGGTGGCGGCATCGGCGGCTATTGCTCCCTCGCAAGCCGAAACCGCGATCATCAAAAATGGCAAGCATCACTGCCGGACCAAGGTGGTCACGCATTGGAAGCATCACCACAAGGTGGTCGAGAACGTCAGGGTCTGCAACTGACCGCCAAGACACCACTCACTATCATGGCACCAGACTAGCCCGATCGGCGCAAGCCGGCCGGGCTTTTTCGTGCCGCCCGGGATGGTTCAGTCGATGTCCAGCGCGGCCGCTTCGCCCCGCGCCAGAAGCCGCGCGGCATCGCGTGCAGGCGGCAACCCGAACTGACGCGCATATTCCCGGCTGAACTGTGACGCGCTTTCATAGCCCACGGTAAAGGCAACCTGCGCGGCGTTTCCCGGCTGGGCCAGCAGCAGGTGGCGGGCCTCCAGCAGGCGGACCTGCTTCTGGTACTGGATCGGGCTCATCGCCGTCGCCGCCTTGAAGTGGCGATGAAACGCAGCGCTGCTCATATTGGCGAGCTCGGCCAACCGCCGCACTTCGATAGGCTCGTCATAGTGAGCCCGGATCCAGGCGGTCGCCCGGCGGATCTGTGACAAGCGGCTGTCGGCGCCGGCGAGCTGGCGCAACTTCGCGCCTTGCGGGCCTTGCAACAGGCGAAACAATATCTCGCGCTCGAGCAGGGGAGCGAGCACGGGAATCTCGGCGGGCCTGTCGAGCAGCCGCAGCATCCGGCGCCACGCGTCGAGCAGGTCGTCATTGGCCAGGTAGGTCATGAAATCGTCGCCACCGATGGCCGGCTCGTGCTCGATGAGCAGGGCTGCGATCGCCTTGACATCGAGGGCGAAACCGATGGCCACATAGGGATGCGCGATACTCGCCTCGATCAGCTGGCTGGTGGCGGGTGTCTCGACCGCGTAGACGAAATAGCTGCCGGCCTGATAACGAAGCGTGCGCTCGCCGATCAGCACCGATTTCGTGCCTTGCAGCACGAACAGCGCCGCCGGCTGACAAAGCTCGGGCATCGGCGGCGTCGGGACCTCGCTGCGGCCGATCGTAACGCGAGGGATCGCCGTCCTTGTCCGCCGCCCATGCGCATGGCGGCCGGCGATGGCGATCAATTCCAGCAGCGCTTCTCTCATCGTTTCAGCATTGCCGATCCGCGTGGGCCGCGCAACCAGGTGAGAGGATCAGGCAAGAGCAAGAGAGTTTTCGGCGCGCCAGGCGGGCGGCAATCCGCCATCTCTAAGGCGCGCCGCGTTTGGCGACGCGTCTTGGGCCTTTGTTTATGCATGTCGTTCTCCCGGACCGGGGCCACTTCCAGGCGACATGCATCAGGCCTCCACAAAGGAGATTTGGATATGACGACATCGAAGCGCGCGCTGGTGACCGGCGCCAACAAGGGCATCGGCCTGGAGACCGCACGGCGCCTGGCGGCAACGGGATTCAAGGTCTGGCTCGGCGCCCGCGACGCCGCACGCGGCGCCGCGGCGGCACAGGCGCTGCGCAGCGAAGGGCTCGACGTCGAGTGGCTCGAACTCGACGTCGCCGATGACGAAAGCGTGGCGGCCGCCGCCAGGACCGTCGCGGCGCGGGTAGCCAGCCTCGACGTGCTGGTCAACAATGCCGGCATTGCTCCTGGATATGTCGACGCGCTCGGCTCGAACGGGCGCTATGAGTTGCCGCCGAGCCGGGAGAATATCGCCGACATCAAGGCCACCTATGATGTCAACGTCTTCGGCCCGGTCCGCGTCACCCAGGCATTCCTGCCGCTTCTGCTGGCATCGCCCGCCGGCCGCATCGTCATGGTGAGCAGCTATATCGGCTCGATCGCCCGCGCGCAGGACGCAACAGGCGAAAACCAGTCGCCCAACATAATGGGCTATGGCAGCTCCAAGACGGCGCTCAACGCCATCACGGTGGCGTTCGCCAGGGAACTCGCGCCGCGCGGCATCAAGGTGAACGCCGCTGCTCCCGGCTACACCGCGACCGATCTCAACGGGCACAGGGGCGGTCGCACGGTGCAGCAGGCAGCCGAGATCATCGTGCGCCTGGCGACGCTCGATGCCTATGGTCCGACCGCCGGCTATTTCGACGAGAATGGCCCGCTGCGCTGGTGAACGCGAAAGCGCTTATCCGGCGAGCTTGCTCGCGGCGCGTGCGAGGGCTTCGATCTCGTCCCACCTGCCGGCCTTGACCATGTCGTCGGGGGCAATCCAGGAGCCGCCGACGCAGATGACATTGGGCAGGCTGAGATAGTCGGCCGCGTTCTTGCCGGTGATGCCGCCGGTCGGGCAGAATTTCACATCGGCGAGCGGCGAGGCGAATGCCTTCAGCGAGGCGATGCCGCCCGACTGCTCGGCCGGGAAGAACTTCAGGAAGCGCAAGCCTGCTTCGCGCGCGGCCATGATCTCGCCGGGGGTGATGGCGCCGGGCAGCAGCGGAACCTCGCTGTCGGCGGCGCCGGCCAGAAGCTCGCGGGTTATGCCCGGGCTGACGATGAATTGCGAGCCGGCGGCGGCCGCCTCGTCGAACTGGCGAGCATCCAGAATGGTGCCGGCACCGACGATGGCTTCCTCGACCTCGCCCGCCACGCGTCGGATCGCTTCCAGCGCATCCGCGGTCCTGAGCGTGATCTCGATCGCCGGCAGGCCGCCGCGTGCCAAAGCGCGGGCCAAGGGCACGGCATTGGCAACTTCAGCGATCTTCAGCACCGGGATGACCGGCTGGCCATTGAGCAGCGACAGGAGTTTTTCGGTCTTGCTGGGCATCTTCTTCTCCATATCGTTGTCAATTCAACCGATTAGCAGACTGATATTTTCCTGTCCACGCAACCGGGCGTGTCGTGATGTCACGCACGCCGGGTAGCTTACGGGCTCTTCCGGAACAGGGCCTGACAGGCCGTCAAACCCGTTTCACCTTGAAACGGCTTTTACGAGCGTCTAGTTGCTCTGGCAATGACACCGTCCGCGCCATCCCAGCCTGTCCGCGTCGCCGCGCTCTACAAATTTGCCCGGCTCGACGCCTTCCAGGCGCTGCGAGCGCCACTGGCTGCCTTCTGCTGTGGGCGCGGCATCAGGGGTACGCTGCTTCTGGCGCATGAAGGCATCAACGGCACGGTCGCCAGCAGCGATGCGGCGATTGCCGAACTGATCGACCATCTCGAAGCCATCGACGGGCTGTCCGGCCTCGAGGTGAAATACAGCAGCGCCGCGCAAACGCCCTTCCACCGCATGAAGGTGCGGCTGAAGCGCGAGATCGTCACCATGGGTGTCGAAGACATCGACCCGGCGAAGAGTGCCGGCACCTATGTCGCGCCGGCCGACTGGAACGCGCTGATTTCCCAACCCGACACGATCGTCATCGACACGCGCAACGCCTACGAAGTGTCGATCGGCACCTTCAAGGGCGCCGTCGATCCGGCGACCGCGAGCTTTCGCGAATTCCCGGCCTGGGTGGAAGAGCACCGCGCGGAACTGGAAGGCCGCAAGGTCGCCATGTTCTGCACTGGCGGCATACGCTGCGAGAAGGCGACGGCCTATGTCAGGTCGCTCGGCTTCGAGGAGGTGTTCCATCTCAAGGGCGGCATCCTGAAATATCTCGAAGAGGTGCCGGCCGAAGACAGCCTGTGGCAAGGCGAATGCTTCGTCTTCGACGAACGGGTTTCGGTGTCGCACGGCCTCGCCGAGGGCGACGCCGAGCTGTGCCGCGCCTGCCGGCATCCACTGACCTTGGACGAGCTGACATCGCCGAAATTTGCCGCCGGCGTCTCCTGCCCGCATTGTTTCGACGCTCGGTCGGACGACGACCGCCAGCGCTATGCCGAGCGCCAGCGGCAGGTCGAGCTGGCGCAGGCGCGGGGCAGGGGACCGCATATCGGGTCCTGATCAAGGCGCCTGGGCCGGGGCAAAGCGGCCGCCCGTCATTGCAATGCCAGGTTTCGGGACCTACGTCTTCGGCGTTCGAAACCTGCCCGTTCGGCCGGGCAATCCTGGAGGCATTGATGTTCGATCCCAAGAAGCTTCTCGACGATCTGCTCGGCTCGCAAATTCCCGGCACCGGCGGCACGGTCCGCGACAAGGCCGGACAGGCGGTGCAGATGGCCAAGGACAATCCTCTTGCGGCGGGCGCGCTGGCCGCGGTGCTGCTTGGAACCGGCGCCGGGCGCCAGGTCACCGGTGCCGCCGTCAAGCTCGGTGGGTTGGCAGCGATCGGTGGCCTCGCCTACAAGGCCTACCAGAACTACAAGGCCGGCAATGCACCCGAGCAGGCGCCGGCGGCCGGCGAACCGGAATTGCTGCCGCCGCCGAAGGACACTGCGTTCCACCCGTCGCAAGCGCCGCAGGGCGAGGACGAATTCACGCTGACCCTGGTGCGGGCGATGATCTCGGCGGCCAAGGCCGACGGCCATGTCGACGATGAGGAGCGCAAGAAGATCGCCGGCAAGCTGAGCCTCGCGGGGATCGGATCCGATGCGGAAAAATTCCTGATGGCGGAGCTGGAGAGCCCGCTCGACCTCGACACGCTGGTGGCCGGCGCCAAGACCGACGCGCAGAAGCTTGAGCTCTACACCGCGTCGCGCCTTACAATCGATCCCGACACACGCGCCGAGCGCGGCTATCTCGATCTGCTCGCGGGCCGGCTCGGCCTGCCGGACGCGCTGATCGACCATGTCGAGGCGACGGTTTCGGCGGTCAAAGTGCCGGCTGCCAACGCCGGGACCTCACCCAATCCACGCTGGTAGGGCCAAAACGGAACAGGCGGGCCTTCGTGGCGTTAACCTCTCGTTAACCCAGGAAGCGCATGATTCTAGACAGTTGGATCGGCTTTCCTCCTCCCAAGTCCGGTCCAGATCAGGGCGGTCGCCAATGACCGCCCTTTTTGTCGGCCCTCCGGGCTTCTCCCAAAATGAATTGTACTTTTCGGCACCCGGCCAGGCTCCGAACCTTTGATAGGAATTTTTTCCTTGACTGGGTGAAGGCAACTATGGTAGATATTTGGTTATGGTGCTGAGTTGCGCCAGGGGCCCGCCGCACAGGCGGGTTTTCCGTTCAATGCTCCCTCGACAGCGCGCGGTCGAAGGCCCGAAGACCTGTCAGCTTGGATTCGTTGCCCTGGATACCAGTGTCCCGCTTGCCATCGCCGCCGTCATTTGCGATGCCTTTTGTCCCTGGACCACCTGAAAATCAGTCGAGCAAACGCGGCGCAGCCGGAGGATATCTGCCATGACCGAAAAAACCGCCATCGTCACCGGCGCCGGCACGGGCATCGGCAAGAGCGTCGCCACGGCGCTGCTCAAAGCCGGCTGGAACACCGTGTTCTGCGGACGCCGGAAGGCGCTGCTGGACGAGGCGATCGCCGCGGCCGAGCAGACGGATGCCAAGGCACTGGCTGTCGCCTGCGACATCAGCAAGCCCGGCGAGGTCGATGATTTGTTCGAGACGGTGGCGGAGGCGTTCGGCCGCGTCGACCTGCTCTTCAACAATGCCGGCATGGGCTACAAGTCGGCGCCGATCGACGAGATCCCGGTCGAGGTGTGGAACGATATTGTGGGCGTAAACCTCACCGGTTCGTTCCTGTGCGCCCGCGCGGCCTTCCGCGCCATGCGCAAGCAGAAACCGATGGGCGGCCGCATCATCAACAATGGCTCCATCTCGGCCTACGCGCCGCGCCCGGGATCGGTGCCCTATACCGCGACCAAGCATGCCATCACCGGGCTGACCAAGACGCTGGCGCTCGACGGCCGCCCCTACGACATCGCCTGCGGCCAGATCGACATCGGCAATGCGCTGACCGACATGGCGCAACCGATGACGGTCGGCGTGCCACAGGCCAACGGCTCCATTGCCGCCGAAGCGGTGATGGACGTCCAGCACGTGGCCGACGCCGTCGTCCACATGGCCAGCCTGCCGCTCGAGGCCAATGTGCTGTTCATGACCGTGATGGCGACCAAGATGCCGTTCGTGGGCAGAGGCTGACCAAGCCTTTATTTTTGCGCAATTCCCAAGGGAAAGCGCTACGCGCTTTTCCCGGGAAACCTCTACGCGCTTTCTGGAGTTGCTTTAGGCGCCTGCCAGCGCCACGCCCGGCAGATAGAGCGCGATCGGGCGGATCTCGTAGACGGCGGTCGGGTTGACGCGGCGCAGATCGCGCGCGATGGCGATCGCGTCATTGCGCTTGGCGCAATCGACGACATAGAGGCCGAGAAGCTGTTCCTTGGTCTCGGCGAAGGGGCCGTCGATGACGATCCCGTCGCCGGGTCCGCGCAAGGTGCAGGCCGATTGGGTCGCTCCAAGCCGCGCCGAGGGGCCGAGGCTGCCGTTCGCATAGAGCCCGTCGTGGATATTGAGCAGGTCGGTCATCAGTGCCGCATCTTCCTGCGGCGTCAGCGCCTTGATCGCGTCTTCCACGTGATAGGCAAGAATTGCATAAAACATCGAGGCACCCCATTTCGATCCTGATCCAACGATCGTAGCGGCTCCCCGCACGCAGGCACAGTCTTTGACCATGCGCCTCCCGACGCATCATGACATGGCCATTCCGCCAGCGGCAATCGATGCGGCTTCGCGGCGAACATCGGAGGCGTCACTTGGCCAGGAACGCTCCGATCCTGTCCAGCGCGCGTAAAATGTTTTCCTCGGAATTGGCGTAGGAGAGCCTGACATAGCCTTCGCCGAGAATGCCGAAATCGGGGCCGCCGATCAACGCGACGCCGGCGTCGTCGAGCAGGGCGGAGGCGAGTTTCTTCGCCTTCCAGCCGGTCTTCGACACGTTGGGGAAGGCATAGAAGGCGCCCTTGGGCGTGATGCAGGATATGTTTGGCAGGGCGTTCAGTCCCTCGACCACGATCTTCCTGCGGCGATCGAAGGCGCGCATCATCTTGTCGACGTCGTCCTGCGGGCCGTCGATGGCCGCGATGCCGGCAAACTGGCTCGGCGCGTTAACGCAGGACCAGCAATTGACCGCCAGCTTGCGCACCTTGTCGTAGAGATGGGCGCCCTTGTCGCCGTTCGGCCAGATCGACCAGCCCATGCGCCAACCGGTCATCGCCCAGGTCTTCGACCAGCCGTTGAGCACGATCAGCCGGTCGCGGATTTCGGGAAACCCGAGCAGCGAGCAGTGTTTTTCGCCGTCATAGGTCATCACGTCGTAGATTTCGTCGGAAAGGATGGCCACCCGCGGATGTGCCTCCAGTCCCTTGACCAACTTCTCGATCTCGGCGCGCGGTGTGACGCCGCCGGTCGGGTTGGCCGGCGAGTTGAGGATCAGGAGCCGCGTCTTAGAGGTGATCAGCGCCAGCGTCTCCTCGGCCGAGAAGGCAAAGCCGTTCTCCTCGCGCATCGGCACGGGGATGGGTGCCGCACCGGTGAACTCGATCATAGAGCGATAGATGGGAAAGCCGGGATCGGGATAGAGGATCTCGGCGCCGGGCTCGCCGAACATCAGGATGGCGGCGAACATGGTCGGCTTGCCGCCGGGCAGGATCATCACCGCCTCGGGCGATACCTCGACCCCGGTCGTGGTCAGCGTGCGGCGCACCACCGCCTCGCGCGTCGCCAACAGGCCGTTCGCCGGCGTGTAGCCGTGGTGGCCGTCGCGCAGCGCCTTGATCGCCGCCTCGACAATGTGCTGCGGCGTCTTGAAGTCGGGCTGGCCGATGCCGAGATTGACGATGTCGCGGCCTTGTTGGGCGAGTGCCGTGGCCCTCGCGAGCACGGCGAAGGCGTTTTCCTCGCCGAGACGATCGAAGGCCGAAATCGTGTGGAGCATTTTTCCCGTCCGTGTGGTTCTTGCTATGCGGTTGCGTTTTTGTGAGCTTCGGCCCGCAAAAGTCAAACGGATTGGAGCTTTCGGTGTCGGAAAATCTCAAGGACTGGCAACCGCGTCCGCGCCCGGAGCGCAAGGTGCTGGAGGGCCGCTATGTCAGGCTTGAGCCGCTGAGCGCCGCGAAGCACGGCGATGGCCTCTATGAAGCGTCTTCCGTGGCCGACGTCGATGGCCGCTTCGCCTGGCTGCCCGACTATCCGCCGGAAACCCGCGCCGCCTTCCAGCCTTGGCTGGACAAGGTGGAGGCGAGCGAGGATCCGCTGTTCTTCGCCGTCATCGACAAACCGAGCGGCAAGGTCGCCGGGCGCCAGACGTTGATGCGCATCGATCCGGCCTATGGCGTCATCGAGATCGGCAACATCTATTGGGGGCCGCTCATCGCGCGCAAGCCGGCGGCGACGGAAGCGCAGTTCCTGTTCATGAAATACATTTTCGACGAGCTCGGCTATCGCCGCTACGAATGGAAATGCAACAACCGCAACGAGCCGTCGAAGCGCGCCGCGGAACGGTTCGGCTTCAAGTTCGAGGGCGTTTTCCGCCAGCACCTGATCGTCAAGGGTGAAAACCGGGACACCGCATGGTATTCGACCATCGACAAGGAATGGCCGGCCTTGCGCAAAGCCTACGAGGCGTGGCTCGATCCGGCCAATTTCGACGGTACCGGCCAGCAGAAACGACGGCTCGACGATTTTCGCGCGGAATTCGGCGCCTGAGCTGAATCCGGGCATGGGAGTTTGCCATTGGCGCACAGTCACGACGACAGCCGGCACGACGACAGCCGGCACGACGACAGCCGGCACGATCACAGCCGGCACGGCCACAGCGGGCACGGCCACAGCGGGCATAGTCATGGCTCGACCGACAAGAAGCGCGTTTTGATCGCGGCCTGCCTGACGGCAGGCTTCATGGTGGCCGAGGCGCTTGGCGGCCTCTTCACCGGCTCTCTGGCGCTGCTGGCCGATGCCGGCCACATGCTTGCCGACGCCATTGCGCTCGGCCTGGCCTGGTATGCGTTTCATCTTGCGGACCGGCCGGCGACCGTCCGCCTGACCTATGGCTTCGGCCGGGTCAAGACGCTGGTGGCCTACACCAACGGCATCGCCATCTTCGTCATCGCGCTGTGGATCGTCTACGAGGCGTGGGAGCGCCTGCAGACGCCGGCGCCGGTGCTGGGCGGGCCGATGCTGGTGGTGGCGATCCTCGGCCTGCTGGTCAACATCGGCTCTTTCCTGGTGCTGCATGGCGGCGACCGCGAAAGCCTCAACATGCGCGGCGCCATCCTGCATGTGCTCGGCGACCTGCTCGGCTCGGCCGCGGCAATCGTGGCGGCGATCGTCATTCTGGCGACCGGCTGGACCCCGATCGATCCGATCCTGTCGGTACTGGTCTCGCTGCTGATCCTGTCCACGGCATGGTCGCTGATGCGCGCTGCCGCCCATGTCCTGCTCGAAGGCGTGCCGCCAAGCCTCGACCGGGATCTGATCGCCAGCGACATTGCGGCGACGGTCCAGGGGGTGCGCGAGGTGCACCACATGCATATCTGGTCGATCGACGGCACCAGCAGCATGGCGACGCTGCATGCCTGCCTCGACGAGGGCGTGGATGCGCACAAGGCGGTCAGCGCGATCAAGAAGCGGCTTGCGTCGGAGCATGGCATCAGCCATGCCACGGTGGAACCTGAATTCGGCCAGTGCGCCGACGACGGCGACGAGCACGACCATGGTCATGACCATGATCACCACCAGGGGCATGACGCGGCTTTGCATCATGGCCATCATCACTGACGCAGGGAATCCAAGCGCCTTGAATCCTAGCTCGACGACCCCTGGCCACGCAGGGACAGCATAATGGATCGCGATACCAAGAACGCCGCCATCGCCGCGCTGTCGATCATGCTGCTGTTCGGCATTGCCGTTTATTTCCTGCCAAACATCATGCTGGCCCTCGGCGGCCTTTCGACCGTGCTCGCCGGCATCTTCGGCACCGCGTTCGTGCTGGCGTTTTTCTTGGTGTTCTGGCTGCGCGCGCGCAGCCAACGCAAAAATCAGAGCAAATAAGGGAAGTTCGACATGCGCATTCTGATCACGGGCGCCGCCGGCATGGTCGGCCGCAAGCTCATTGCACGGTTGGCGAAGGACGGCAGGCTGCGCGGCCAGAAGATCACCGCGCTCGACCTGCACGACATCGTACCGCCACAGGCGCCGGCCATCGATGGCGTCAGCATCCACAGCCATACCGGCGATCTCGCCGAGGCGGGCGCCGCCGAGAGGCTGGTCGCGTCGCGGCCCGACGTCGTGTTCCATCTCGCCGGCATCGTGTCGGGCGAGGCGGAAGCCAATTTCGATCTCGGCTACCGCGTCAATCTCGACGGCACGCGCGCCTTGTTCGATGCCATCCGGCTGGCGGGGTTTGCGCCGCGTGTCGTGTTCACCTCGTCGATCGCGGTGTTCGGCGCGCCGTTCCCCGACGTCATTCCCGATGAATTCCACACGACGCCGCTGACCTCCTACGGCACGCAGAAGCAGATGAGTGAGGCGCTGCTGGCCGACTATTCCAGGCGCGGCTTCTTCGACGGCATCGGCATCCGGCTGCCGACCATCTGCGTGCGGCCGGGCAAGCCGAACAAGGCGGCCTCCGGCTTCTTCTCCGGCATCATCCGCGAGCCGCTGAACGGTCAGGAGGCGATCCTGCCGGTGCCGCGTACCGTCGTCCATACCCACGCCAGCCCACGCTCGGCGGTGAATTTCCTGATCCATGCGGCCGGGATCGACGGCGCCGCCGTCGGGCCGCGCCGCAACCTGACAATGCCAGGCGTCGCCGTCACCGTCGGCGAGCAGATCGAGGCGTTGGAACGCATCGCCGGGCCGAAGGCGGTGAGCCTGATCCGCGAGGAGCCGGACGAGACGATCTGGGCGATCGTCAAGGGCTGGCCGACGCGGTTCGAGGCGCGGCGGTCAAGGGAACTCGGCTTCAGCGCCGAGAAGAGTTTTGACGAGATTATCCGCGCTCATATCGAGGATGAACTGGGCGGCAAGGTGTATTGATATTCAGGTGACGCCGGCCTGCGAACGGCTGATACCTGCGCTTCCGGTGCTCACGTACTTTAAGCACGCTCCGCTCCGGTTCTCGATATCAACCGTTCTCGGCGCGGCCTGACCTGAATCTCAACACACCTTCGGGCGCTACTTCCGGGTCAAACGCCGCCCGTCAGGCTCGCCAACAGCAGCAGCAGTCCGAACAGGAACACGAAGGCGGCGCCGCCGATCTCGACGATCGAATGGATGCGGTTGCCCATGCGGCCGTCGCCGGCGAAATACACCGCCCAGTTCTTTGCGGTCACCGCGATCGTGGCCAGCGCCGAGACGGTTATGGCGGTGCCGATCGACATCGCCAGCACCGACAGCAGGCCGCCGAGCCACAGGCCATTGAGCAGGGCGAAGCTGAGCACGATCAGCGCGCCGGAGCAGGGGCGGATACCGACCGCGGCCACCGCCGTCCAGGCGGTGCGCCAGTCGAAGCGGTCGCCCGACAGCAGCGCCGGATCTGGCGCATGCGAGTGGCCGCAGGTCTCGCAGACCTCGCCCGCCGCGTGCGCGTGATCGTGCGCGCCATGATCGTGGTGATGGTCATGATGATCGTGCGAATGGTCATGCCCGTGGTCATGATGATCATGCTGATGCAGCGCGTGCGCCGAATGGCTGTGAGCGGCATGCGAATGGCCCGCATGGGAATGCCCGGCGTGAGCCGCCGACAGGCTGTAGGCGGGACCTCTGCCGAACAGGCGCAGGATGGATGGGCCGAGCTTGCGCCACAGCAGCCAGGCGCCGAACAGGGTGACGAAGACGAAGCTCATGATCTCCATGAACCAGGCCGCGTCGGTCATAGAGACGGCGGTGCCGCGCAGGACGAAATAGGCGACCGCCATGACCGCGACCGCGGTCAGGCCCTGCAGCAGGGCCGAGACAAACGACAACAGGATGCCACGCCGCAGCGCCACTTCGTTGGCGACCATGTAGGACGAGATCACCGCCTTGCCGTGGCCGGGGCCGGCGGCGTGGAAAATGCCGTAGGCGAAGGACAGGCCGATGAGCACCCAGAGCTTGCTGTTGTCCTGGCGCATCGCCTTCATCGCCGTGGCGAGCGCGCGATAGAACTCCTGCTGCCGCAGGTTGATCCACATCAGTATGTGGGCGAACGGGCCGGTGGTCGGCGCCATGCCATCGTTGACGCCGATGCCAAGCGAGCTCTGGGCATGAGCCGAGCCGGCGAAATGCACCATCGCGAAGCTGATGGCCAACAGGCCGAATGCCAAACGCAGGGACGGTCTCATCACCGGGTTCATCCTTCTGGCTGACAGGTCAGTTCGAGCTTGGTGGCAAAGATCTTGCTCATGTCGGTGCCTGTCGGGTCGTTGAAGAAGGCGTCCGTCAGGGTCTTCTGGTTTTCCTTGATGGCCTCATCCGGGTCGGGGCGGACCACCTTGTCGGTGCAGTTCGGGGGCAGGCCCTCGACCGTGATGTTGGCGTCCTCGGTGAAATCGATCGCCGTGTAGAAGGTCGGATCGTAGACGCCGATATCGATCTTGCCGGTGAGCTTGATCGGCGCCTTCGGTTCGGACTCGAACAGGATGATCAGCTGGTCGTTGTCGAAATTGGCCATCAGATGCGGCGGCGGCGTCATCGGCACGTCCTTGCCGTCCTGGGTGACGAGCTGGAAGTAGTTGAATTCGGCCAGCGAGGCGTGGACCGTGTCCGCGACCTCCTTCAACTCCTTGTCGTCAAGCTTCAGGTCGGAATTCTTGTCGAACTCCATCATGACAGTACTGGAAAACAGATCGTCGAAGCGCCAGAGATGGCGCAGCGCTTTCACGCTTTGGTGATCCGGGGAGAGGATCACGTCGAGGCGGGCCTCGGCGAAAACGTGCGGATGCACCTCGGCCGGTCCAACGGCGGCCAATGTCGCCGCCAGGGCCGAAGCCAGCATGATTGCGTGCCGTCTCAGATGCATTCGCGGTCGCGATTCCCTTGGCTTCGGAGAGAAGTCGACAGTTACCAGAAAGGGGGCGAAAATGGGACCGCGCCGCAATTGAAGGCGGTCATGCGGTTTCGCGCGTCCTGAACCACTGGACCAGGAAATCGACGAAGACACGCACCTTGGCGGGCAAATAGCGCCGGTGCGGATAGACGGCGAAAATGCCGGCGCCCGACAGGGTGCGGTCATCCAGAACCGTCACCAGCCGGCCGCTCGCAATATCCGGCACGGCGATGAAATCCGGCAGGATGGCAAATCCCAATCCCGACAGGGCAGCAGCCCGCGCCGCCATCGGGCTGTTGACTTCGATCGGGCCGGAGACCGAGACGCTTACCGTATCCTCGCCGTCTCCCTTGAATTGCCAGTTGTTCAGGCCGCGGCCATTGGTGTCGACGATGCAGGGCATGCGGCCGAGGTCCTGCGCGCGCACCGGCATGCCATGTTTTGCGATGAGTTCGGGAGATGCGCACAGCCGCGTCGAGAACGGCGCCAGACGCCTGGCGATCAGCGACGAGTTCTCCAGGCGCGAGATGCGCACCGCGAGATCGAAGCCTTCCTCGACGAGGTCGACGAAGCGGTCGTCCAGCTGGATGTCGAGCACGATGTCGGGATATTGCTTGGCGAAGTCGATCAGCGACTGGCCGATCGGCGCGTCGGCGAAGGTGCGCGGCGCAGACAGTTTGATCCTGCCGCGCACGTCGCCGGACGATTCACGCACGGCATCGGCAAGACTGTCGACCTCGCGCACGATCTCGGAGGCGCGGCGATAATAGGTGTGGCCGGCCTCGGTCATCGAGAACTGGCGGGTGGTGCGGTTGAGCAGCAGCGCGCCGAGCTCGTCCTCCAGCTCGCGCACATATTTCGACAGCAGCGCCTTGGAGCGGCCGATCTTGCGCGCCGCCGCCGAAAAGCCCTCGGCCTCGACCACGTCGATGAAGGCGCGCATGCGGGTCAGTGTGTCCATGAATCAGGCCTTTCGTGCGGCGTCGAGTTTCGGCCGAGCCGTATCAGGGCAATGTCGCTGCCGGAAGGGCCAGCGACAGGCCGGACCACCGGTATCTTGCGAGGGTGCAGAAGGGCGTAGAAAGGGCCGTGCGTGCCTGTCATCGTTCGATATCCGGATACGGTGAACCAACATTGTTCGATGCCGGAATTTTTACAACCTGCGATACGATTTTTATTGATTGTGAATCTCTCTGCCCCTATATCGCGCTTGCCCAAAGTCGCACGTGCCTGTGGGTGTCCGCCGATCCTCTGAATGGTGAGGGAAATCGGTAAGGTAACTGGAGCTAACCCCTCCAGTCGGTTTAGCGGCCAACCGCCAGACCGAGGACACCTTGAAGCAACGACGGTGCGGGCCTTTCTGGTTCTCTGCCGGTTGTCCAAAGACCGGGGTTACTGAAGAGGCACACCATCATTGCCGGCAGTGCGGAACGGGGTTCTCCCAATCCAAGCCAAGGCAGACAAAGCGAACCGAAGCCGGGCAAGGCCAAGGTTCATCGCCGCGAGACGGCGTTTCATGGTTCCGGGGTCTCCACCGGCTGGTTCCATGGATTTCCGTCCCGCCTTTGTCCACCGCGTGTTCGCGAGGCCGACAGCCCGCGTCCGCACCCTTGTGCGCGCCGAAAGGCGTGATGGAGAAACCCGATGGCCACGCAGCGCATCCTCGACTTCCTCGCCACCCGACGTCCGACCGGTCCTTGCCTCGTCGTCGACCTCGATGTCGTGCGCGACAATTTCCGCGCCTTCGAGAAGGCGCTGCCCGATTCCAGGATCTACTATGCGGTGAAAGCAAACCCGGCGCCGGAAATCCTGCGCCTCCTTGCTGCGATGGGCTCGTCCTTCGACACCGCTTCCGTTGCCGAAGTCGAGATGGCGATGGACGCCGGTGCGCCGGCGGACCGCATCTCCTTCGGCAACACAATCAAGAAGGAGCGCGACATCGCGCGCGCCTACCAGCTCGGTATCAAGCTGTTTGCCGTCGATTGCGTCGAGGAGGTCGAGAAGATCGCCCGCGCCGCTCCAGGCGCCCGCGTGTTCTGCCGCGTGCTGACCGATGGCGAGGGCGCCGAATGGCCGCTGTCGCGCAAGTTCGGCTGCGTGCCGGCGATGGCCGTCGACGTGCTGCGCCATGCCAAGGCGCTCGGGCTCGACGCCTATGGCGTGTCGTTCCATGTGGGCTCGCAGCAGACCGACCTGACGGCCTGGGACCGCGCGCTGGCCGACGCCAAGACCGTGTTTTCGACGCTCGCCGAGGAAGGCATCGTCTTGAAGATGGTCAATATGGGCGGCGGCTTCCCGACGCGCTACCTGCGCGACGTGCCGGCGGCCCAGGCTTACGGCCAGGCCATCTTCTCGGCGCTGCGCAAGCATTTCGGCAACGCCATTCCCGAGACCATCATCGAGCCGGGCCGCGGCATGGTCGGCAATGCCGGCGTCATCAAGTCGGAAGTCGTGCTGATCTCGAAGAAGGCCGACAACGACAATGTGCGCTGGGTGTTCCTCGATATCGGCAAATTCGGCGGCCTGGCCGAGACGATGGACGAGGCGATCCGCTATCCCCTAGTGACCGCGCATGACGGCTCGGAAACCGCGCCTTGCGTGCTCGCCGGCCCGACCTGCGATTCGGCGGACGTGATGTATGAGAAGACGCCCTATCCGCTGCCTCTGTCGCTGACCATCGGCGACGAGGTGCTGATCGAAGGCACCGGCGCCTACACGACCACCTATTCGGCGGTCGCCTTCAACGGCTTCGAGCCTCTCCGATCCTACGTGATCTGACGGTTCGAAAGAACCGTCGGATCATCCCAGGTGGGCGTCTGTCGCCCGCCCGGGCTCGCCTGTGGAACAGTCTCCGCTCGTGAAGGATCGCGGAAATGGACATTGCAAATTTCGTTGTCGAAGGCGCTGCGCGCGACATCTCCCTCTCAGAGGTGGAGATGGTCACGAACTGGCCGGAGGGGTTTGTCTCAGCCGCCTCGACGTCTCTTGGACCGCATGGGGCTAGCGCTTCACGCGCGGCGAACCCCTCTGTCGCCTTCGGCGACATCTCCCCCTCGAGGGGGAGAGTGCCCGTGCTTTCGCCATCGTTGCCGAAACGCCTGATGACATCGCGGCGCGCGAGGCGTTGCTCGATGCCGCCATGGGGCCGAAGCGCAAGACGAAGTCGTCGGAGAAGCTGCGGCGGGGCCGGCGGCCCTCGGAAGGCCTGGCTTTCGTCGCGCGCGACGCATCGGGCGCCGTGATGGGCACGGTGCGGCTCTGGGACGTCACGCTGGGCGAGGGCGGTCCGGCAGCACTGTTGCTTGGGCCCCTGGCGGTCGCTCCTTCGCTCAAGAGTGCCGGCATCGGCTCGGCGCTGATGCGCCATGCGGTCGCCGAAGCCGCGCGTCTCGGCCACGCGGCGATCCTGCTGGTCGGCGACGCGCCCTATTACGGCCGCTTCGGCTTCTCAGCCGCAAAGACCGGTTCGCTGGCCATGCCGGGCCCGTATGAGCGGCATCGGCTGCTCGCGGTGGAACTGGTGGAGGGCGCGCTCGACGGCGTCCATGGCACGCTGAAGGCCGCGGGGCGCAAGCTGAAGGCGCCGACGCTGGCGGCCTGAGGCGCTGAGCCCCAAACGAACGAAAAGCGCCGCCCGAAACGGCGGCGTTTTCGTCCCGAGAACAGTCTCGGCGGTCTTCTGTCTCAGCCGATCAACTGGCTGAGCGCCATGGCGACAGACATGTCGCCTTCGACCTTTATCTTGCCGGTCATGAACGCCATGGTCGGGTTGAGATCGCCCGATATCAGCGAGTCCAGATCGTCGAGCGAGAGCTTGATGGTGCAGTCGGCGGGGCCATCGGTGGTCGAGACATCGGCGCCGTCGATGACGATGACGCCATCGCTGCCGGTGTCGAATTTCACGGAACGATCGAACCCGCTGCTGGCCACGCGCGACCTGATCTTGTCGGCAATCTCCTGAACGCTCACGCTGTTCTCCTGTCTGGTTGCATCTGCCTGTTCGGTTGCATCTGCTTATCTGGTTGCATCTGTCGCGCCACGGCATGATCCGCCCGAGACCCATGCATCTTCGTGGCCACGGTCGCTGCCGCATATAGCTTTGGATTGACGTTTACGTCAACGCGAATTGCAGGGCCTGGTTCCTATCGCCGCACCGGGCGAGGGACCGGATCACCGTGCCTGGCCAGTGGCATGCCGGGGGCTCAATGCGACTTGAAGGCCTTGGTCATCTCGGACGCCGTGGCGCCGGCTTCCTGCCGGCGGCGCAGCCAGTTGTCGCGTATCTCATCCTTGCTCAGGAAATTGACCTGATCGACCAGAACCTCATGCACCAGTGTGGCGCCGACGCGTGTGTTGACGGTATCGCGGATCGCGGCGCGGAAGGCATCGAGGTCGATCGTCTCCTTCTTGGTGAAGTCGATCTGTGGATTGGAATAGAGATAGGAATAGACCTGGTCGGTGATCAGCGCCTCGGCCGGGATCGACAGTTTCTTGATCTGCTCGGGTTCGACCGTGTAGACCAACTTGGTCAGGAAATAACCGTCGATCCTGGCGTTGCGGATCAGCGGCACAGAGATGACCTCGGTCTTGACGTAGTCCAGTCCGCCCAGCATCGGCTTCGGCTTTTCGCCGACGCCGCGGTCGCCGGCGGCCTGGAACGAATAGAACACCGCGCCGAGCGTGGCGACGCAGATCCAGACCGCGATGGCGATGACCTTGACCATTCAGGCACCCGAGCCGGCGACCACCGCGCGCTAACCGCGCGCCCGGCCGAATTCGCCGGCGGAATAAGTGCCATCGGTTTCGGCGCGCTGGATGGCGGTGCGCAACAGGCCTGCGACCTCGTTGACGGCGCTCAGATGCGCCAGGATCGCCGCCTCGTTCTTCGCAAGCTTCTGGCGAAGCCGGACAAGGCCTTCGCGGTGCTGTTCGAGGAACTCGGCTTCGCTGCCGCCGCGCATGGCACGGGTCAGTTCATAGAGATAGCGGCTCTTGCGCGCGTTCGATGCCTTGAGGTCGTAGCCGGTGTCGCTGCGCAGCCCGGCCGTCTCTTGCTCGACGACTTCCTCGATGCGGCCGATGATGGCGGCAAGGTTTCCGGGCCGCGCGAGTGCGACCCGGGCTTCCGATGTGGCCGTGCGCGCCGGCAGGTTGGCGGTGAATTCCGAAAAGTCGGCCATGGCGTTTCCCAGTCTAGATCTTGATGTCTGTCTTTGTGGTCGTTTCATCGCCGGTCATGGACCTGGCGGCCTTGCGCTGCAGTTCCTGGACGAGCGAGGTGGACAGACGGCTCTGCCGGTCGATCTCGGTCTTTTCAGGCCCGCCGGAGACCGGGCCGATCGGCACCTTGCGCTTGCCTTCGAGATAATGGTCGGCGAGCAGCGATTTGGCGATGCCGATGCCGCCGCGCTCGGCCATGACGTCGGCGACGCGCTCGGCGAGCTGCGATTTCCACATGTCGCCGGCCAGGCCCGTGCCGTACACGCCCTCGGTGTCCTTGGGCATCATGTTCTGGATGAAGGTCTGGAGCACCATGGCTTCGAATTTCTTGAACTTCTTGGATGGATCGGCCGCCATGGCCTGGTCGGCGGTGGCGCGCGACAGCATCGTCCCGGCCGAAGCGGCCTCGACCGAAAAGCTGCCGGCAACGCCGCCCGCATGCCTGGTCAGTGCGGCGCGCGCGGCCGCGAGATCCGCCGGCTCGGCTGCTCGGACAACATCCATCACGATGTCGCTGGGTGGAGAGATCGCCAAGAAAGTCCGCCTTTTATCGGTTTTCCTTGGCCAGACCATGCCTCAACAAGCTTGTGGCAGGCTTGCGGGGGGAGGAAGGAAGGCCAGGGTTCTCTGTATCCAGCCGCGTAGCCAGATTTTCAACAACGCATGTCGCGTAAAAAGTGGCTTCCGGTTTTGGGAGAACGACCTGCAGAAAGCGTCTCGCCCGAATCCGTTCGAACGCGAGGGGCTTCAGGACGGGGGAAGACCGGCCCTCGACAGCATTTCAAGGAACCGGGAATGGTGATGATCCTTCACATAGCGCGGCACAAAGCCAGGGCAGACATTGCTCAGATTGAGATGCGGAAGTTGTGACAGGCAATGATGGATGGCCCGCGACGCTTCATCGCGATTGCCGGTTGCGGCCGCGGCTGCGGCCCAATAAAGCGCGCCACGAACGAAGCCCGGCTTTGTCCTGACCACCTTGCGCGCGACCTCGAGCGCCCGCTGATCGTCTCCGCCGGCAAACAGCGCCATAACGAGCCCGTGGTGACGCCAGTAGTCGATGACATCATGCGTTCCCAGCCGGATCGCCTCGTTCGCCTCGCGCACGGCTTCGCTGATCTGCCCGCGCAGCGCGAAGAGCATCGCAATATCGCCGTGGCCGCTCGGATAATTTGGGTTGAGGCTGATCGCGTGCCGGCATTCGACGATCGCCTCGTCGATACGACCGCAACTTTCGAGAGCGAATGACAAGATGCACCGGGCAATTTCATCGTCCGGCACCGCCCGCACCGCGGCCTCGGCAAGCGCCAGCGTATACTCGATATTGCCCTGCTCGCGGGGCAGCGCGCCAAAGGCGATGCCCATGGAAATCATGATCGAGAGCGTCCGCTTCGCACGGGCGTTGTCGGGCCCTGTCGAGAGCGCCTTCGTCGCAAGTTCCATCCCGACCAGCAGCGAGTCGTGGGTCATCTCAAAATATTTCATGAGCGCCTCGTTCACCAACCTGCGCACTTCAGGGGGACCAGGCGGACTCTTGTCGCGGACCTTCCAGTTGGTCAGCTGAAGTTCGAGGATCACCGCCAGAACAACGGACTGGGCGATCCTGTCCTGGAATTCGAGCGCATTCTCGGAGTGGCCGTCGAACTTCTGGGCCCAGACATGATGACCGCCGACGGCATCGACAAGCTGGATGTTCACCCTCAGCCCATTGCCGGATCTCTGGATGCTGCCGCTGAGCACATATTGTGGGCGTAGCGCTCCCGGCGCTTTACCTTCTTGGCGCAGGCCGACCTTATCTGTCGGGGGAACCGCGGAGAGCACGACATAGTCGGCCACCTCGGAAAGGGCTGTCGTGATGTCCTGGACCAGTCCCTTGGAGAAAAAATTGTCGCCTTGTTTTCCGGTCAGATTGGTGAAGTCGGCAACGCCAATGGAAGGGTGTCCGAGGCGATGGCTGGCCGCAACACCACTTGCCGACGGTGCGTGTGACGCCGTGTCGGAAGCAAGCAGCAGGGACTGCCATAGTGCCCGCGTCTCTGGGCCGGCTTCGACGCCGAACTCCTTCTTCAGCATGCTTCTGCAAGCCTCGTATGTCCTGAGCGCCTTGTCGCGTTGACCACAAGAAAGGAGCAATTCCATCTTGAGCCGATAGGATTCTTCCCGCGCCGGATCCATGGCCAGGACGCGATCGGCCAGGACGAGGCCCGCTTCAGCGTCGACGAGGCGAGCCAGTTTCTCGAATGATTCAAGCGCACGACCGAGCAACCTGTCGCGTTCCGACGCGACCCAGTCGTCGAAGCCATTGCTTCCCACATGGAGACCGTCGAGAAACGGGCCAGTGTAGTTCGCCAGAGCCTTTTCGAGTTCCTGCGCGGAGCGGGCCGATAGACCCGTCTCGAACTCCTCCACATCGACCCGAAACGCCTCTGGCCTGAGGTGGATCAACTCTCCGGTGGAATGGATAAGATCGACACCCGAGAGATCGCGGCGCAGGACGCTGAGGGTCTGGCGAAGACTGTTGCGCGAATGTTCGCCATCGCTGTCGCCCCATAGCAGGTCAGCCAGTTTCTCCCGCGTTGCTGCCATGCCCGGACATCGGGCCAGATAAGCAACGATTGCCGGGCCGCGTTTCCCAGCCAGTCGAAGCGGGCCAGTTGTTTCAATACGGAAGCCGCCGAAGAGTGAGATTCTATTTGCAGCGCCGCCGTCGTCACTTTGCATCTGCTGCCTCAGCCTGACGAAATTCTAACGCAAATCTAACGTTCCGCAATCGTCCGTCACCGCGCTTCAAGCGCCCCCGTGACGGCAGGTCATTTAGACTTCGCTAAATTAGGCGGCCAAGTCAACGCAATGCTTGGTTCAAGGGGGGCGCGTGTCCAGAACAAGAGCCAATTTGCTGCTGCTCCTTGCAGCCGCATTGTGGGGCTTCGGCAACGTCTCGCAAAAGACGGTGCTGGTCCATCTCGACGCCATGAGCGCGGTAAGTCTGCGTTGCCTGATCGGCGGGCTGCTGGTGCTGCCCTTTGTCTTGACCGAAAGGCGAGTGGCGATCGGGGCGGGCTATTTTCCGAGCCTGGCCAGGGTGGGCGCGCTGTTCGCCATCTCCATTGCGCTTCAGCAGCTTTGCTATGTCGGAGCCTCGGTCACCAATGCAAGCTTTCTGGTGAGCACGGCAACCGTAATGACACCTCTGGCCGCCTGGTTGCTCGTCGGCGAGCGTCCGACAGCGGGCCTCACGATCGCTGCCGGGCTGACCCTGGTCGGAGCCCTGCTTTTGTCGGATGGGATCGGCGGCCTCGGCAGCGGCGATCTCACCGCCATCCTGTCGGCTGCCTGCTATGCGCTCTGGGCGGTCGAGCTCGGCCGGCACATGCAGGCCCATGCGCGGCCGTTCACCGCCGCCGCGGCACAATTCCTCGGCGCCGCAGTCTTCGCCCTGCCGCTCGGGGCAATGCATGGCAACCTGTCGCTGGCCGCCGCGTTCGCGGCAGGCCCGGAATTGGCGATACTCGGCGTCTTCTCCACCGCGATAGCCTTCGGCATACAGACGGCTGCCCTCCGCTTCACGCCGGCCAGCCACGCCGCCGTGATCGTCAGTGCCGAAAGCGTCTTCGGGGCGCTGGGCGCGGCGATCTTTCTGGGCGAGCGGAGTTCGTGGCCGGGCGCCTTGGGAGCAGCGATCATTCTCGGTGCGATCCTTTCCGTGGCACGATCGAACCGAGCGCCGCAGGCATGTGAGTCCTTGCGGACCGCTTCGAAGCAACGCTTCGACATTGCCCCTGCCTTTGCAACAGCGCCGGCAAGCGGGGCAGGCGAACGCCGCGTCAACAGTTCAGGTCCGGTGGAGGAATGCGATGACCATTGCCGCTGATGCGACCGTCGCCGTGTCGATCGCGGCCGGACAGGCCGCGGGGGCGCTGTGATGAACGCGTGGACAGTCCTTCTTCCGCTCACACATTTGGGATCGGCCCTTGGTGCCCGCATGAAGGGACCCGGCGGCTATTACAACAGTGGCAACGCGCTTGGCCTCGTCGTAGGTCTTGCAACCCAAATTGCGGCCGCGCCAGTCGGCCAGCATGAGGAAAGCGCCATCATCGCGGCGGTGATGGACTATTTCGCGGGCAGCCATGGCACTGTTGCGCTCACCTTGGCTACCCTCGTCTTTTTCTGCGGCGGCGAAGCCTACCACCGGGCTTGGGCAAAGCCGGATGTTCCCGATCCCACCCTCAATCGTCTGGGCGACTTCCTCTCGGGATTAGGCGCAATCGGGCTCGGCATCGCGCTCTTGCTGCTCGGCGACCCGCTGCTTGCGGCGACCTCCGGCCTGCTGCATGCGCTCGGCAAGTTCGGCAGCACCTTTCACAGCCCGGGTAGGCGGGTTCCGGTGTGGCCGACCGCCTGGCCCGATCCGTTCCGCAGTGCGGTGCTCGCCAGCAGGTTGCCGGCAGTGGTGACGACAACCGTCGCCCTCGGCCAGGCTTTGCCGGTGGTCTGGTCGGGCGAGTCCTTCGCGGCACTCATCATGCCGCTGACGTTACTCGGCTGTTATCTTTTGTGGACCAAGGCCGATCTGCTGCTGTTCGGCGTCGGGTCCAAGGTCCCTCGTCAAATTTCCACATGTTGAAAATGGGCGGCTTTGACAACGATCGGTTGTCGAGATGGAGAATGGGCATGTTTATAGATATGTATCAGGACGCCGGTCCCTCTTCTGGAGCGGTCTCCTTTCGCGGGCGGGTGCAGCCGATAGGCGGGGGCAATCTTTTTTCGCCGACAAAGCCATCGGGAAGGGGGCTGGCAAAGCGCGCCAATTCACTCCTGAGACTGGCGGGGATACTTGCGGCTTCTGCGTTCTGGAATCTCCCGGCGCATGCAGCGAATGTAGACGTTGCCATCGTGTTCGCGGTCGACTTCTCGGCATCGATTGATCCAAAGATCGCCGATCTGCAACGCGAGGGACATGCCGCAGCACTCACGTCGCCAGAGATCATCGCCGCCATCGGCCGGAATTACGTCGGCTGCATCGGCGTGGCCTACTTTGAATGGTCGAGCCCCGGACACGCACGCACCATACTGCCGTGGACAAGCATTTGCGGACTGGAAGATGCAAGAGCGGCGGCGGCGGAGATCAGCAGGAAAGGGGATACCGGCGTCATCCGTCGAGGGCGATCCGGAACATCGGTTTCCTCGGCTATCGACATTGGCAGTCTTCTGTTGGACCAGTTTCCTGGAAATGCCGCCAAGAAGGTCATCGATATCTCCTCCAATGGTGAGAACAACGACGGACTTCCTGTTCAGCCGAGCAGGCTGAACGCCATTGCCAAGGGATATACGATCAACGCCATCGCCATTCCCGCCGAAGACGACGATCCCGGCAATCCGCTGGCATCCTATTTTGCCAAATCGGTCATTGGCGGTTCTCAGGCCTTCGTCATGACGCCGAAAGGGCCAAACGATTACAGCACGGCGCTTCGCCGCAAGCTGGTCACAGAAGTAAGCATGAACAACGAAGGACAGTTCCCGCAACCGGCGGACGGGCGCTCTTCTCAACCGTAATTCCGGACAGTGGCGCATTGCTGCACGGCCGCGTAGAGCCGAGAGCAGACGGCGGTCACCTGCCCGTTGCTCTCCCGATAGGTATGTTGCTTGGCGATCCACGGCCCCTCGTTGATCTTGACCTCGGCCCGGTCGATCGGCGGCGCACCCCAGGCGGCTCCGACGATCCGGTAATCGCTGCCGACAGGAGCCACCCGAGCCGGCGCCGATCTGAGGCCGGCTCAGCCGCAGCAACCCTCATGCCACCGCGGCGGTGGGAGCGCGGCTCATCCGATCGAGCGGAGCACACCACCGTCGACGCGCAGCGCGGCGCCGGTGGTCGCCGAGGCCTGCTCGGAGCAGGTGTAGACGACCATGTTCGCGACTTCCTCGGTTGTCGCGAACCGGTTGATGAGCGTGGTCGGACGCAGCGATTTCAGGAAATTATGCTCGGCGTCCGTTTGCGTGATGCCCTGCTCCTTCGCGGTGGCCTTCATCCAGCCGCCGAGAATCTCGGAGTCGGTCGGCCCCGGCAGGACAGCGTTGACCGTGACGCCGGTGCCACCGACAAGTTCGGCCAGCCCGCGACACGGCCAGCAACGCGGTCTTGGTCATGCCGTAGTCGATCATCTCCTTGGGGATCGCGAGCGCGGACTCGCTGCTGATGAAGACGACCCGTCCCCACCCGCGCTCGACCATACCCGGCATATAGTGGCGCGCGGCGCGCACGCCGCTCATCACGTTGAGCTGGAAGAGGTCGAGCCATGCGGCGTCGTCCTGCTCGAAGAAGCCGTTGGGACGCGCAGTGCCAACATTGTTGACGAGGATGTCGGCATCCGGCGCCTGCGCCGCGAGCGCCGCCGAGCCCTCGGCCGTCGCGAGATCGGCGGCAATGCCGGTGAGGTCGGCGTCAGGCAGCAGCGCGCGCAGTTCCCGGAGCGTCCCGGCGACCCGCTCTTCAGTACGTCCATTGACGACGACGGCGGAGCCTGCGCGCGCCAGCCCTTCGGCGATCGCGCGACCGATGCCGGCGGTCGATCCGGTGACGATGGCCTTGCGGCCCTTGAGTTCGATGTTCATGCCCTTGATCTCCGATTATAAATGGCCGGACGACCGGACAGATGGCCCGGAGGTCAGCTGATGCCGCTCAGCTAGATGAGCCGCGCGAGCGCGCGCAGGCGTTCCGATGTTAGTACCGAAGGGCGCCGAGCCGGGTGCTTGCCACGCACACCGCCATTTGCTGGCGGCCGAACATACGGGCCAATGCCTGGCCAACAGCCCCAAATCTCATGGTGGAATAGCTCATCGCGCTTCTCCTTCGGGCGGACGCATCGCCGCTGCCTCACGCCAAGAGGTAGGCGTGCCCACGCACGCCATGCAGTCGGAAGATACGCATTACGGTGGTGCGAAATTGCACCGGAAGCTTCACGTGACCACGCGAACTTCTCGATGATCGACTGGGACGATATCCGTTACTTCCTCGCAGTCGCGCTCGGCGGTTCGGTCCGAGCGGCGAGCAATGGATCAGGCGCCGCTGCCCGCATGGTTCAGATGGCGACTGTCTCGCGAACCTGATTGGCCGCCGCATCCAGAAAAGCCTGCGCGAGGTCGGGGTCGTTGACCACCCGCGAGAGCATGACCGCGCCGACCATTGTCGAGAGAACGGCCATTGCCTTGTCGCCGGCCTTTTCGCTGTCGTCCTCGCCAACCCAACTGCCGAGCATCTCGAGGTACTCCTTGATGCCGGCCTCGAATGAGGCCTTCACCTCGGCGCCTTGCCTGGCCGCATCCGAGCCGAGCGCGACGACCGGGCAGCCGTCCATCTTTTCCGCGCGATGATCCATACTGAGATAGAATGAAATCACCCCGTCGAGCGGTTTCCCAGGGGTTGCCGCGGTCGCGGCCGACCACTTGTCGGTGGCGCTTTCCATCGCGCGCCTGGATGCCTGCGCCGCCAGGTCGTCCTTTGACTCGAACTGCTTATAAAAGGCGCCCTGGGTCAGCCCGGCGCCCTTCATCAGATCCTTGAGGCCAATGCCGTCAAAGCCTCGCTCCCGAAAAAGGCGGCTTGCCACATTGATCACGGTTTCGCGGTTTTCCGCGGCCTGAGTGCGACTTACGCGCATCGCCATCTCCTTTTTTAGATTGTATTCGTAATCTATACATTATATAGAGGTCGAACGCAATCCAAAAGGAGATATGAGATGATCCGCAAAACCCTGAGTGCGTCCGTTCTGGCCGCGATGTTTCTTGCGAAACCGGCTTTTGCCGAGGAAGCGACCATCGGACGCCCGATCGAAGCTGCCAGCCTGCACGAGGGACAGCTCGACATGGTGGTCTACTACGTCCCGGTCAACGGCGACCTGCTGGAGGTCACCGCCACCTTCGCGCCGAAGATCGGAGGTGATCCGCTGCGCTTCGTCATGGGCCTTGCTGACGGCGACTCCGTGGCCTTTTCCATGCCGGGCCATCAGGATTCGCTTTATGCGTTCTCAAGGTCGGGCGAGGAGGTCACGATCTCGACAGAGACCGACACATACCTGCGAGCCGACGCGACAATGCGCTGACGCGCAGACCCTGCATGGTGTCGGCTGCGTCCGAACAGCTTGCCACAGGTGCCTTTCGATCGCGCTACCGAATGAGTTGGAGGAGAGTGATATGCTATATAGTTATTTTGTCGAGAAATCGATCCGAAAGAGCTTCGATGACGTCAACAATCATCGCTGGGATGCGGCGGTGAAAGCACTCGCGCCGCATGTCCATCATCGGGTTGGCGGCGCCCACGCGCTTGGTGGAGAGCGCCACGACAAGGAAGCCCTGCGCCGCTGGTTTGAACGCCTCGGCCGTGTTCTGCCCACCCTCCATCTCACGGTCAATCACATCTGGGTGGAGGGCTGGCCATGGCATACCACTGTGTTTGCCCAGTGGGATGGCACCGCGACCCTGCTCAACGGCGACACGTCGTACATCAACCGAGGTCTCCACGTGTTTACCCTGCGGTGGGGCAGGGTCCATGCGCTGGAGGAATTTTACGATTCACAGGCAGCGGCTCGCGGTCTTGCCCTCCAAGCGGCAGCGGGCCTCGAAGAAGCTGCCGCCGAACAGATAACAAGCTAGCTGAAAAGTCGCCTTTTTACGATCCTCCGCAATGCGGAGGCTCGGCACATTCTTCGACAGGCTGTACGGGCGGCTTCTGGGTAGACGCGAAATTGCATCCATAGCCCGTACGAGGCGCAAAGCGGTCAGTCAGGATTCCGCTGCGAAGGCTTGCTTTGCGTCCAGACCTCCTCCTCTACTCCTGTCCCCGCTTCTGCGCGATCAGATCGAGGCGTTCGCGGTCGGAGCGTTCGCGTTCGTCGCGGTTGCGCACGTCCTTGTAGGCGCGCTCGACCATGTTGGTGCGCGCGGTTGCCGACGCGACGAGGCCAGCCTCCTTCCTGGCGCTTTCGAGGTTCGCCTCCTGGCGCACGACGGCCTGGGCGATGCGGCGGTGGTAGAGATCGGGGAAAAGGCCGGAGAGGGAATTGTCCTTGTCGAAATGCTCGACCAGTTCCTTGGCCTCGGCTTCGGCGGCATTTGCAGCGGCGAGGAGGGTGGCGTGGCGCGTCTCGTGCAGCGCCTTCAACTGTTCCTGAACCTTGACCAGCTTCTTCAGGCGGTCCTTGCGCGTGCTCATGTCACCTCGCCAGCGTCAGGTCGACAAAGCCGTCGACGAACAGCGACAGCATGGAGCCGACGGCGAAATAGAAGATGAGCATGCCGCCGGCGATGACGAAGGGCTGGGAGATGAAATAGATCGGGATCTGCGGCGTCAGCTTGTTGACGAAGCCGATCGTCAGGTTGACGAGAATGGCATAGGCGACGAAAGGGCTGCCGAGGCGGATGACCAGGAAGAAGGTGTCCGACACCGTGTCGGCGACATCGACCAGTGCCGCCTGCGGGTTGAAGAAGACGTTGACCGGCGCGACCGTATAGGACGTCACCAGCGCGCGTATGATCTCATGGTCGAAGTCGAAGACGAACAGCAGCAGCAGTGCCGAGAACGAGATCATGGCGGCGAGCGCCGCCTGCGGTTCGGGCTCCTCGATCGCTGGCCCGCCCGAGCCGCCATAGCCGATCAGCATGGCGATGGCCGACCCCATGAAGCGCAGGGCTTCCATGTAGAGCCTGGTCATGGCGCCGATCAGACCGCCGACCAGGAGTTCGGAAACGATCATCGGCACCAGGATCTGCGGACGCGGATCGACGAAGGGAAAGATCTTGTCCCACAGGAAGGCGAGCAGGCCGCCGGTGGCGGCGACCGCAACGAACAGCCTGACCTGCACCGGGATGCGGGCGCTGGACAGGCCGGGCATCAGCATGAAGCAGGCGCCGATGCGGCAGAAGGCGAGGAACGCCGCGATGACGACCGCTTGCGAGAGAACGCTCACGATATGGTCCCGAGCACCCTGATCTCGACGCCCTTGGCGATTTCGACATGCGAGAGCACCGGCAGCGTGGTGAACAGCCGCTCGATGATCATGCGCACATAGGGGCGCGCGTCGGGCGCGGTGACGAGGACGAAACGCTCGCCGGCTTCGAGGAATTTCTTGATCGCCTTGGTGGCGTCCTGGCCGAATTCCTCGAGCTGGCGCGGATCGATGTCGAACTCGCGCACCTCGCCCTTGGCGTCGCGCTTGAGGCTCTGGTGGAAGGCGAGGTCCCAGCGGTTGCCGAGACGCAACACCTTGAGCACGCCGCCCTCCGAAAGATCGCCGCAGATCTGCTGCGCCATGCGGATGCGGACATGCTCGACGATCTGCTCGGTGCGGCGCACATGCGGCGCGATCTCGGCGATGGCCTCGATGATCAGGTGCAGGTTGCGGATCGAGACACGCTCGGCCAGCAGCAGCTTCAGCACTGCCTGCAGGCCGGGATAGGAGATGTGCGTGGTGCAGATCTCGTCGGCGAGCTTGCGGTATTCCTGATCCTGGCGCTCGAGCAGCGCCTTCATGTCCTTGTAGGACAGGAGCTGCGGCAGGTTGTTGCGGATGACCTCGGAGAGGTGGGTGAGCAGCACCGACATGTTGTCGGCAAAGGTGTAGTTCTCGCGCTTCAGATCCTCGGCGAATGTTTCCATGACGGAATAGGCGCGCATGCCGAAGGCCGGCTCGCGGATCTCCTCGCCCGGAATTTCGGGAACGTCGCGGTTGCCGAGCAGCACCATGATCTCGCCGACGCGCATCGAATATTCGGCGACCACCGTTCCGTGCACCTTGATCTGATAGCTTTTCGGCGGGATGGCGAAATCGTCGGCGACGCGCACTTCGGGCACGACGAAGCCATATTGCTGGGCGAACTTCTTGCGCATCTTGGCCATGCGGAAGACCAGCTCCTGATGCGAGACCAGCAGCCGGGTCGAAAGCTGCTTGCCGATCAGAAGTTCGATCTCGGCGGTGGCCAGCGAGGCCTTGACCGAGTTCTTCTCTTCCTCGGCCTTGGTCGCCTTCTCCTGGTTCTTCAGCGCCTCGGCCTCGGCCATGGCCCGGTTGTGGCGCATCGGAATGACATAGCCGAGGCCGGCCATGCCGCCGGCGAGCGCGAAGAAGGGGAAGAAGGGCAGGCCGGGCATCAGGCCGAGCAGCACCAGCAGCGCCGCCGCCACATAGAGCGCTCGCGGATGCGCGCCGAGCTGGCCGAACACGGCCTGGTTCGTCGAACCGCGTGTACCGCCCTTGGAAACCAGCAGGCCGGCGGCGAGCGAGACGATGAGCGCCGGGATCTGGGTGACCAGACCGTCGCCGACCGACAGCTTGATGAACACGTCGGCGGCCTCGCCCATGCCCATGCCGTGCCTGATATAGCCGATGGCGATGCCGCCGACGATGTTGATGGCGGTGATGATGAGGCCGGCGATGGCGTCGCCGCGGACGAATTTCGAGGCGCCGTCCATCGAGCCGAAGAAGGAGGATTCCTCTTCCAGCTCGCGGCGGCGCAACTGCGCTGTCTTGTCGTCGATCATGCCGGCGGAGAGGTCGGCGTCGATCGACATCTGCTTGCCGGGGATGGCGTCGAGGGTGAAACGGGCGCCGACCTCGGCGATACGGGTGGCGCCCTTGGTGATGACGATGAAGTTCACCACGATCAGGATCATGAAGACGATCAGGCCGATGACGAAATCGCTGGCCATCACCAGTTTGGAGAAGCCGGCGATGACGTAGCCGGCGGCGTGCGTGCCTTCATTGCCGTGCGACAGGATCATGCGCGTGGTGGCAATGTTAAGCGATAGCCGCAGCATGGTGGCGATGAGCAGCACGGTCGGAAACGAGGAGAAGTCGAGCGGCCGCTGGATCCACAGTGCCACCATCAGGATCAGCACCGAAAGGGCGATCGAGAAGGCAAGGCCGACGTCGATGAGAAAGGCCGGGATCGGCAGGAACAGCACGGCCAGGATGATGACGATGCCCAGCGCGAAGAAGACGTCGCGACCGTTCTTGGCCACGGCGCCGGGCTGGATGCTTTCGCTTATCGCCATTCTAGTCCTCGAAAACCGTGGGCTGCCGAGCATGCGACAGCCCGGCGAGGGTAGCTGGCCAAGCTTGCGCGAGGGTGGGAGAGTGGCCTGCCCAACCATCGAAAGGAAATCTCATGCTGCTGGTCATCGGCACGGTTCGTCTGCCACCCGACAAGCTCGAACAGGCAAGGCCAGCGATGGAACGCATGGTTGTTGCCAGCCGTGCCGAGCCCGGTTGCCTCGCATACTCCTATGCGCAGGATGTCCTCGATGCCGGGTTGATCCGGGTCACGGAAGTCTGGAATGACAGGGCGGCGCTCGATGCGCATTTCGCCGCGCCACACCTTGTGGACTGGCGCGCAAGCTGGCCGTCGCTCGGCATCGGCGAGCGCAATCTCGTACTCTACGAGGCCGGCGACCCGAAGCCGACCTGACCATCGGCGGCCGGACGGGCTCCCTCCCAAAGGGCGCGCGGGCGCCGTCATTGTGGTTGCCATGCGGTGCCGCTCGGCGTATCAGCACGGCAGTGTTTTCAATGCCTTGCTGATGTCGGCGAGCCGCTCCGGTGCTTACTAAAAACCAATCGCCCAGGAATCAACCGCAAGTCTACGCTCGCCGGCTGCGCGCGGTGCTCATCAATTCGATCCCGCTGCTCGAAGCGCGAGGCATAGCGGTTGTCGTCCTTGCCGGCATCGTCGGCGTGATGGCGGGCATACTGGTCACCGCGATGAGCCAGATCGTGCAGGACCTGCACGGGCTGTTGTTCGGCGTGCAGCCCGGCGGCCGACTTTCCGGCATGTTCTCGCTCGCCCACCCCATGCAGGCCCTGATCCCGGCGATCGGCGGCATCCTGCTCGGGCTGACGGTGATCTGGCTGAGAAAGCGGAGATTCCGCACGCCTGTCGACCCGATCGAGGCCAACGCGCTCTATGGCGGTCGCATGTCGCTGACCGATACGTTCATCATCGCCGGCCAGACCATGATCTCCAGCGGTTTCGGCGCCTCTGTCGGGCTGGAAGCCGGCTATACGCAGGTCGGTTCCGGCCTGGCTTCGCGGCTGGCGCGGCTTTTCAAGCTGCGCCGCAACGATGTCCGCATCCTGGTCGGCTGCGGCGCGGCCGGCGCCATCGCGGCGGCTTTCGACGCGCCGCTGACCGGCGCTTTCTATGGTTTCGAACTGGTCATCGGCATCTATTCGGTCGCCAATGTGGTGCCTGTCATGACCGCGGCGATCTCCGCCTCGCTCACCGCCGAGATGTTCGGCGGCGTGCCGTTCCCGCTGGAGCTTGCGGGCCTGCCGGCACTCACGGCCAGCCAGTACGTGCCCTTCCTGCTGCTTGGGCTTCTTGGCGGGGCCGCCTCGATCGCCATCATGCATCTGGTGACGCTGGTCGAGCGCGCCTTTGCCAAACTGTCGGTCGACGCCTCGCTGCGTCCCGTCATCGGCGGCGTCATCGTCGGCCTGCTTGGGCTGGTCACGCCACAGGTGCTGTCGAGCGGCCACGGCGCGCTGCATCGCGAATTCGCCATGAACTATGGGCTGAGCGTGGTGGCCAGCGTCTTCGTGCTGAAGCTGGCGGCTTCCGCGATCTCGCTGGGTTCGGGGTTTCGCGGCGGACTGTTCTTCGCTTCTCTGTTTCTTGGCGCCCTGCTCGGCAAGGCATTCGCCGATGTGATGGCTTTCATCTCGCCGTCGACCGGCATCGATCCCGCCGTCGCTGCCGTCGTCGGCATGACATCGCTGGCGGTCGGCGTCGTCGGCGGGCCGCTGACGATGACGTTCCTGGCGCTGGAATCGACCCGCGACCTGACGCTAACCGGCGTCGTCCTGGCGGCCTCGATCATGGCGGCGATCCTGGTGCGCGAGACCTTCGGCTACTCCTTCTCGACGTGGCGTTTTCATCTGCGCGGCGAGACGATCCGCAGCGCCCATGACGTCGGCTGGATGCGCAGCCTGACCGTCGGCTCGATGATGCGCAAGGACATCAAGACCATCAATGCCGACACGACGCTTGCGGCCTTCCGCAAGCAGGTGCCGCTGGGTTCGGCCCAGCGCGTCATTGCCGTCGACGCCGGCGATCAGTATGTCGGCGTGCTGATCGTTGCCGAACTGCACAGCGACCTGTCCGACGGCGAGACGGCGGTGCGCGATCTGGCGCAATACAAGGATGCCGTCCTGGTGCCGAGCATGAACGTGCAGTCGGCCGCCGAGACCTTCCAGCGGGCCGGCGCCGAGGAGCTGGCCGTGGTCGAGGATTTCACCGACCACATCGTGCTCGGACTGCTGACCGAGGGCCATCTGATGCGGCGCTATGCCGAGGAGCTGGAAAAAGCGCGCCGGGACTTGTCGGGCGAAGGGTAGGTCGGGCGAAGGTAGGCTGCCGAGCCGGCCTGGCTGAGCTCGTGCAAGGCGAAGCTGCCGTGGCCAAGCTTGTTCTCCACCCTACATCAGCAGACCATGGCCGACCGCGCACCATATCCGCCGCTCAACACGTTAAAGCTGGTTTCGAAGGACATCTGGATCGTGGATGGCCCGGTCATCCGCTTCGGCATGCCTTGGCCGAAAATGCCGTTTCCGACGCGGATGACCATCATCCGCGTCAATGACGGCGATTTGTTCGTCCATTCACCCACCTTCCTGACAGAGAGCCTCGAGGCCGAGATCGCGGGATTGGGCAAGGTCCGCTACATCATCGGGCCGAACCGGATCCACTATTGGTGGATTCCGATGTGGCGCAGGGCCTTTGCGGATGCGGGTATCTGGCTGGCACCGGGCATTCGCGAGCAGGCGGGCGACAGGATCGATTTCGAGGCGAACGAGCTTGGTGCCGAGAGGGGCTACCCGTGGGACGATGACCTCAAGTCGCTGCCGGTGGAGGGCAGCTTCATGACGGAGATGGTGTTCTTCCATTCCGTCAGCCGAACATTGATCCTGACAGACCTGATCGAGAACTTCGAACCGCGGAAGCTTGGCTGGCCGTGGCGCTGGCTTGCCAGGGCGGCTGGTGTCGTTGATCCGGATGGCAAGACGCCGCGCGATTTGCGATTGACCTTCCCCAGGGGGCAACTCAAGGCGGCAGTCGAAAAGATGATAGAATGGAATCCGGAACGCGTGATCATGGCGCACGGCCGTTGGTACGAACACGATGGCGTCGCCGAACTGAAGCGCGCGTTCCGCTGGCTGGGTCCGCTCTAACGCTTTGTGTTGATGCAAGCCCGGACGAAAACGTCTTCGCGCTTTCCTTCACTCCTAATGCTCGATCGGTCCCTTTGCCATGACCAGCGCCGTGCCCGCGGTTGTCGGGCGCTCGATCACGCGGCGCACCCGCGGCGGCTCGTCGCCGCTGTGCAGTGCCCGCAGGCGCTCGCCGACCATGGCGTCGGCTTGGGTGATGCGGCCATTGTGCCTGACATATTCGAGCCAGGTCGGCGTGTGGTAGTGCTCGATCCAGATCGCCGGATTTTCGAGATCGCGCGCCAGCGTCCAGTTGCGGGCACCGTCGCGACGGCGGATGCGGCCGCGCTCGGCCATGGTGGCCAGGAACTCCGGCACGTCCTCGTCGCGGATGATGTATTCGATCATGATGGCGATGGGGCCGCTGCGCGGTTTCAGGTCGAGCGCGAGGTGCGGCTCCTTGAAACGGTTGAGCGGATCGAGGTTCAGCACCTGCTGCTGCGGCAGCGGCAGCACGAGGCCGATGGCGCCGCCAGCCAGCATGGCGATGGCCGCCGCAATCAGCGCTGTCCCGGCGCCATGCGCGTCGGCGACGATGCCCCAGATCCAGCTGCCGAGCGCGATGCCGCCGAAGGTCGCGGTCTGATAGACCGACAGCACCCGGCCGACGACCCAGCGCGGCGTTGCCATCTGCACGGTGACGTTGAAGTGCGAAAGCGCGATCACCCAGCACGCGCCGCCGACCAGCAGGCCGAGCGATGTCTGCCAGGCGTTGTGGCTGACGGCGGCATTGAAGGCGCAGACGGCGAAGCCGGCGAAGGCCGAGCGCACCATGGTCTCGCTGGACAAAAGCTGGCGCAGCCGCACGCTGATCAGCGCGCCGCCGACCGCGCCGATGCCGAAGGCGCCCAGCATGATGCCATAGGTCAAGGCATCGCCCTTGACGACGTCGCGCGCCACCAGCGGCAGGAGCGCCAGCACCGCGCCGGCACTGAAGCCGAAGGCGGAGCCCCTGACCAGCACCTTGCCGATGTTGGGCGACATGGCGACATAGCGCAGGCCTGCGCCCATGGCCGCGCCAAGCGATTCGCGCGGCAGCGTCGATGGCTGAACCTGCGGCTTCCAGCGCGCCAGCACGACGATGAGACCGATATAGCTCACCGCGTTGGCCGCGAAGGCGGCCGCCGCCCCGGCTGCGGCGACGATGATGCCGCCGATCGCCGGACCGACGCTGCGGGTCAGGTTGAAGCCCATCGAGTTCAACGCGACGGCGGCCGGCACCTTGTTGCGGGGCACGATGTCGCCGACGGAGGCTTGCCAGGACGGGCTGTTCAGGGCCGTGCCGCTGTCGATCAGGAAGGTGAAGGCAAGCAGCGTCCACGGCGTCATCAAGCCGGAATAGGTGAATAGGGTCAGAAGCACCGAGACGACCAGCATGAAGATCTGGGCGACCAGCATAACCTTGCGCCGGTCGAAGCTGTCGGCGATGGCGCCGGCGACGAGTGCGAACAGCATGATCGGCAAGGTGGTCGAGGCCTGGACCAGCGCGACCTGATAGGGCGAGGTGGCGATTGTGGTCATCATCCAGGCGGCGCCGACGCCCTGGATGAGGCCGCCGAAATTCGACACGAGGCTGGCCGACCACACGGCGCGGAAGATGCCGTGCCGGAACGGCGCCAGCGCCGAAACGCTCTCGCTCTCCGGCTTTTCGTCAATCATAGGAAAGGCCCTGCCATGGCTTGCCGATCGTTGCGGTGATCCGTTTCCCCGGATGGTTTGCCGAAACTATGGCATCGTGCCGCAAAGAGCGAACGTCTTGAAAAAAAGATCATGGTCCAACAAGGGGATAGAGGAGGACCACGCAGCCGTGCGGCGTTGCTTCGACGCCGCGCCGCGGATGCAGCCCTATGCCGTACACGGTCCGCGATCGGCGAGAGCAGGCCGGTGCCGGTAAGTCGTCGGGACAGAACGGGCCGGCTCGCCGCAAGCAGCGGCTAGAACCCGTTTTCAATGCGCTCGAAGACGACGTTGGTGAAGGCCGATATCTGGCTGCCGATGAAGGGACCGGTCAGCGCCGCCACGAGCATGATGGCGACGATCTTCGGCACGAATGTCAAGGTGATCTCCTGGACCTGCGTCAGGGCCTGGATCAAGGCGATGCCGATACCCACCGCCATGGCGACCAGCACCACCGGCGCGGATGCGGTCAGCACCGTCCACACCGCGTACTGGACGATGTCGAGTGCGTCGGCCTCGTTCATGGGATCGGCCCGCCGGAGCCGTCAGCTTGCCGCCTTGACCGAGATGCCGGGGCCGACCGCGATCTCGGTGCCGTTGCCCAGCACGGCGATGAGGCCGCTGCTGGCAAGGCGCACGGACGCGACGGTGCCCGTCGTCTTGCCGTCGGCGGACGTTATCGAGCGCCCGATCAGCGCATCGGCCTGCGACAGCGCCGAGGACTGCATGATCTGGTCCAGCTTGGTATTGGTCTGCACAGACTGCTCGACCTGCGAGAAGGTGGCGAGCTGGGCGACGTACTGTGTCGAATCCATCGGCTTGGTCGGATCCTGGTTCTTCATCTCGGCGATCAGAAGCTTCAGGAAGGACTGGTAGTCGACAGCGGTCTTTGAGGTCTGCTGGCTGGCCTGATTGGTGCCAACCGGTATCGTCGTCGTCATGTCCACGGTCATCAGCGTGCTCCCACAGCCAGCGGACGCGAGGCGCCCGGAACGTCGTCATTGCCGCCAAGCGCGCGGCGTTCGAGCGGATAGAGCGCCCGGATCGCCTTTAGCGCCTCGTAGATGTGATCCTCGCCGACCATGCGGTCGATCTGTTTCAGCGCACTGCCGATCTCGGCGTCCTCGAAACTTGCAAGCAGCAGCGGTAGGGAGCGGCGGAACATTTCGCGCGCCTCGCCGGCGCCGGCCGGGTTCATCAGCATCACCTGGAGGATGAAATACAGCTGCTTGAGCGGCGTCGAGGCGTCGTCGGCCTGGATCACATGGCTTTCGAGCAGGAACTGCACGTCGTTCATCAGTTCGACGGTGACCTTGCGGTCGACGCGGATGACCGCACCGTTGATATAGATCTTCTCGTTCGGCTTCAGCGATATCTTCAGCGTGTTGGTCATTGAATGCCGTCGCGGATGATCTGGGATACCTCGATCAGTCCCTCGAAATTCTGGGTGCGGCCCTGGCGGATGTCTTCCGCCTCGCGCAGCAGCCAAAGGCCGATCGAAATCAGGTTGGCGCGCAGTTCCTTGGGAAGCGCGTTGTCATTGGAGCCGAGATCCTCGACAAAGGCGGTCCAGACGCGGTTGGTGAAATGCAGCGCCTCCACTGCCTCCATCGAAGCGGGGCCAAGGGCGGCGGCCGCCGCCAGCATGTTGATCGACCGGGTCAACAGCTCCCGTTCACGGTCCTTCGCGTCGGCGACAGAGGTACTCTGGATGTCGGCGTAGGAGAATTGGTACATCGTTGGCTCTACCGTTCCGGTTCAGAGTTGTCAGGTCAGGTAATTCAACAGGCTGAGCTGCTGGAGCCGCGCCGTCAATGCGAAGGAGGTCTCGATGTGCTGCGTCAGGTCGGCGACGCGGGTCGCGGCTTCGGCCGGGTCGACCGCTTCAAGATCGAGAATGTGGCGCTCGAACAGGTCGACCTGCGTCTTCATGCGGTCGACGGCGTCGGACACGCGCTTCTGGACGATGCCGGTTTCGGACTGAACCTGGCCGATGCCGCTCAGCGCTTCGCCAACCAGCGACTGTGAGCGGCCGACGATGGTATCCTTCGCCGCCTGGCTGATGTTGGTCGACATCAGGCTGGAGACCATGGCCGCCGCCATGGCGAGCTTCTTGATGCCGTCGCTGTTGGCGCTGGTCGAGGTCGCGGTGGTTTCGTTGAGCGCGATGCGGCTGACGATCTGCTGGTCGGTGGCGTTCGACCAGTTGGCCTGCCAGCCCGAACCGAAGAACTGCGGCTCGACGTCGTTGGTGATGAAATCGTCCATCTGGGCTGCGGTGATGTTTGCCGCGGCAGGATCATCCGGCGTGAAACCGAAATTGGCGACGAAGGAGGCGTCGAAGGCAGCCTTGGCGGGTGACCCGACCGCGGTGAAATCGTTGATCGGCTTGACGTCGGTGTTGGTGCCGGCAAACAGATACTCGCCGTTGACGCTGGTGTTGAGGATCGAGGCGAGCTGCTGGACGGCCGTCTTGCCGGCCGACTGGGTGAGGTTGGCGGAAGAATCGCCCGACGTCGAGGTGGTCAGGCTCGACAGCAAGGTCTGCGCGACGCTGGAGAGCTGGCCGAGCGAGGTCTGCGTCGAGGAGAGCCGGGCGGCCACCAGGCCGTTGGAATCGATAATGACATTGAGCCGGTCGAGATCGCGCGAGAAGGTGACGGACTGGGCGGTGCGTCCGCCCAGCGCCAGGCCGACATCGGCGACCCTGCCGGTCGAGGACTCCTTCGTGGCTTTGACGAGCTCGGCCTGCATGCGCATCTGCTGATAGCGCATGGCGTTCGAGAGAGCGGCCGAAGAGACTGAGGTCATGGATTATCCCACCGCGCTGAGCAGAGCCGCCAACATGTCGTCGACGGTTTTCATCATTCGGGCCGATGCCTGATAGGTATGTTCGAGATCGAGAAGCAGCGACATTTCCTGGTCGACATTGACGCCGGTGGCGTTGGACAGCGCCTCGGCGCTGCGCGATGCCAAAGCTTGCTTGGCGTCGGCTGCGGTCGACGCCTGCTGGCGCACGCCCTGGAGCCACCCGATCGAATTGGCGGCATAATCGGCAACGCTCGACGTCGCCGAAATCCCGGCGGCGGGGTCGAATGTCATCGGCTGATCGAGCCGGTCGCCATAGGCGACCAGAAGGCTGGAATAGGAGGCGCCGCCAGTGTTGACGACATAGGCCGCGCCGTTGGCGCCGCCGTCGCGCAGCAGTGCCGGATTGCCGCCGACACTTGGATCCATGGCGGCATTGACGCTGATCGTGCCGGCAAGGCCATTGACCAGCGTGCCAGCGGCCGGCACCGCCGGCGCGCCCGACCAGGTGAACAGCCCGGCGGCGTTGGGCATTGACGGCGCGGTCTCGGCGAAGGCCGTGATCAGGCCGCGCGCGGTCTCGTCGAGCTGGCTCTGCATGGTCGAAGCCACGCCATCGCGCAATTGCAGCAATCCGGCAAGCTTGCCGCTGGCGCTGGTGTTGCCGCCGGTTCCCGCCGAGATCGGCACATTATCGATGTAGAGGGCATTGCCGACGGTACCGGCGCTGTAGCCGGAGGATGGGGCGAAGCTGACCGTTCGCGGGATGGTTTCGAACAGCGTCGTGCCGTCACCCGTGGTGATGACCATGTCATTGTCGCCGCGCGTGAAGGTGGAGACCGGAACATAGTCCGAGATCTTCTTCAAAAGCGCGTCGCGCTGGTCCAGCGCATCGGAAACGTCGGTGCCGGAGCGCGTGCCTGATATGACAGCCTGGTTGGCGTCCTGGAACTGGCTGAGCAGCGAGTTGAGATCGTCTACCGCCGTGGCGATCTGGCCGTCGGTCTGGGTGCGAAAGTCCTGAATGGCCCTGGAGCCTTCGTTCAGGGAGCGCACGACCTGCTTGGCCGCGTCGATAACGCTGGAGCCGAGATTCTGGTTGGACGGCGAGGTGGCATAGAGCTGCAGCGCCTGCTGCAAATTGCCGATCGCGGTCGAGGGAGAGGACGCATTGTCGACACCATTGACCGAAACATCCAGCTGATCCAGGCCGCTGTAGAGCGCGTTCTGGCCGCTGTACGCCGACAGGGCGCTTAGATTCTGACGGAAGAGCAGGTCGTTGGCTACGCGCTGGATGTCAACCGAGCGCGCGCCCGGCGCCGTGCTGGTAACGACGGCGATGCGGCGCGTATAGTCCGGATTGGAAGCGTCGGCGACGTTGCGCGAGACAACGCTGGTCTGCCGAGCGGTGTTCATAAGCGCCGATTGGGCGATGCTCAATGCGGTGGAAAGCGACATGCGGGTCTTTCACGGGCGTTGCCCGGTTTTATCTCTTCAGGTTAACAAGGACGTCCATCAGGTCGGAACCCGTCTGGAAGACTTTCGAATTGGCGGTGTAGCTGCGCTGCGCCGCGATCATGTTGGTCAGTTCCTCGGCGATATCGACGTTCGAATTCTCGAGCGCGCCGGAGATGATGGAGCCAAGCTTGCCTTCATTGGCAAAGCCGACGCGGACCGCGCCGGATTCTGTGCCTTGCGAGTACACATTGCCGGGCAGCGCGGTGAGCTGGTCGGGACTCTGCACATCGGCCAGCGGGATCTTGTAGAGCGGCTTGGTGGAGCCGTCCTTGTACTGGGCGTAGATGGTGCCGTCCTTGCTGATCTGCACCTTGTCGATGGTGCTCGGCGCGTTGCCGTTGACCTGAGCGTCCGAAACCGTGAAGCCGGTGCCGAGCTGGGTCAATGCCGACAGATCGAGCGAAAAGGCGCTGCCGTTGGGCACGGTGAGCGAGACGCTGTCGACGGCGCCGGTGAGCTTGCCCGTGGTCGTGTCGAAGGTCAGGTTGGCCGAGCCCAGTGCGCCGCCGGTGTAGGGGAATGACGTTCCGGCGGTCGCCTTCGACTGGTCGAAGACCGACACCTGCCAGGTGCCGGCGCCGGTGTTGGTGAAATAGACGTCGAGCAGCTTCTTGTTGCCGAGATTGTCATAGGCGACCATCGAGGATTTCGAGGTGTACTGCGCGCCCGCCGCATTGGTGGTGGGCAGGTTGCCGGCCGCGACTGGCGTCGCGCCTGCGGGCAAGTTGCCGCTGTAGAGACCCTCGGTGCTCGGGGTCGCGGTCATTCCCTGGTCGGAGATGACGACCGGGACCAGTCCTTCAAAACCGTTCACCGTCGCCGCCGGCACGCCATTTTCGTAGCTGTAGGCCATCAGCTGGAAGCCGGCCGAGTTGACCAGCCTGCCCTGTCCATCGGGAACGAAGGCACCGGCGCGGGTCAGGAAAGGCGTACCGCTCGGGTCCTGGACGACAAAGAAGCCGTCGCCGCTGACGGCAAGGTCGGAGACGGAGGTGGTGTATTGGAGAACGCCGGGATCGCTGACCGCCTGCCGGATCGTGGTGGTGATGCCGCCGGAATTATAGGCGCCGCCCGTCGAGGGCATGACCAGCGTTGAAAATTCGGCGGAGGACCGCTTGTAGCCGGTGGTATCGGAATTGGCGATGTTGTCGGCTGTCGTCGACAGACGGTTGGCCTGCGCGTTCATGCCGGAAACGCCGGTCCGCATCATCCCGTAGAGGCTCATCGAAATGTCTCCGCAATGTCCATGCCATTGGCAGCGAGGCTACGCGTCCTGTCTTGCGCGAGGCTGGCGCGGCGGTGCATCAGAACACCAGCCGGTAGCCGAGGAAGCGCTTGGAATCGATCGGATCGGTGCCCAGCTTCTCGCGCAGCTTCTTGCGCAGCTTGCTGATGTGGCTTTCCACCACGTTCTCCTCGACCTCTTCGTCGAAGATGCCGTATATGGCGTTGAATACTTGGGTCTTGGTGACGCGGCGGCCGCGATTGCTTGCCAAATATTCGAGAATGCGGCGCTCACGGCGCGGCAAGGGAAGCGGCTGGCCATTGATTTCAGGGTCGCGGCCATCCATGAAGATGCGCATGGCGCCGATCTCGGTAAAGGCGGCATCCTCGTTGGCGCGGCGGCGGATGGCTGTTATGCGAGCCAGGATCTCGCGGATATGGACCGGCTTGCGGATGACGTCATCGACACCGCTCTCGAACAGCCGCAACGTGTTCTCCAGCGAATGCTGCTCGCTGAGAGCAATCACCGGGGCTCCGGTGCGGTCGCGGATCTGGCGCGGAGAGATCGCGCCTTCGCGGCAGTCGCCGATGAGGAAGGCCCGGACCGAGCGCAGATCGGCATCGGCCGCCGAGTTCACCCACTCGCCGAATTCGCCGGAAGCGAAGCCGGCGCAGGCGATGCCCTCGCGGTCAAAAAGTGAATTGTATCCGTCTGTCACGAGCTCTCGCTCGTCAACGATAACGATCATCGGCCCCGCCTCCGAATCAGCTCATCTGCCCCGTGGGGAAAGCCGTATCCGCTGGCAGGAATCCTGAACAACCGTCATTTCTTGTAACTAGTTTCTTGGGAGTCCGGAATCGCGTCGGTTGCATTAGCGTGGGGTGAGATATGCTTGGTGCTCCAAGTCCCGGCCAAGTCGAAGCGCAACGCCGAGCCTTTGCGACTGATTGCATGAGATGCAAGAATACGCTCATGGGTTGCAGAACGTGCGGGCGTTGCCGGTCCATTTGCCGAAGCCGGTGGCCACCATGTTTGATATCACGCGGCAGACATAGACCTTCTGCGCCGGGTCGTTGTCGGGCCCCGCGTGATAGCGGGCGACGGCCATCGACCAGGTCACGTGACGGGCATGAAGGCTGGCCAGGAAACGCGCTGCATAGTCGACGTTCTGACGCGGATCTAGCATGTCCTCGACGCTGCGGAAATGCGCGCCGTGGTAGTGGTGATTGATTTGCATGCAGCCGAGATCGATCAGCGTCTTGCCCTCGCGTCGGGCATTGGCGAAGGTGGCAAGAGCTTCGGCGCGGCTTGTCGGGAAGACTGCTTTTCCTTCTATATTCAATGCGTTGGGCTGCAAGCTTCCCTTCTTGCCGGTCTCGGTCAAGCCGACGGCATAGAGGATGCCGGCCGGCACGCCATAGTGGTCGGCGGCGCGCAGGATCTCCGGTTCGCAAGCATTGGCGGCGGCAGCGGCGCCGCTCGCAAGACTAGATAAAGATATCGCCGCCAGCGCGCTCGCGAGAAGGCGAAGCGGGGCGGCCGTGTGCTTGCGCGTCATCATTGTGTCTTCCGGCGGATTGCTGGCCCGGTTGCTGGCCGCCAGCGCCGCTGTTGCCGCCGCCGGAATTCCCGGGTTGAAAGGACGACTGGTCGCGGCCCGCCGCCGTCTGCAAGGATGCGGTCGCATCAGTGCGGGTCGTTGCGGGGACCGCTACCGAAGGTTGTAGTATCGTCACCTTGTCAACCTCGAAGCCGAGTCCGCGCAGGGACTTGACGATGGCATCGCTATCAGAGGACAGCCGGTGGTAGGCGTCATGTGTTTGAGGCTTCAACTCAATCAAAAGTTGTTCTCCGGAGAGGCGAAGATTGGCGGTGACCATGCCAAGCTCGGCCGGATGAAGTTCGATCTTCAACACATGTGTCGCGGCGGCAACAGGGCCTGTCAGTTGCGCAGTTGCGGAGTGTGTCGAAAGCGTCGTTTTCGGGCCGCCATCGGCTGTTATGGCGCCAATCACGTTGAGGGCCGCCTGGCTCATCGGCGCCTGCGGCGGGGCAGGGAAGCTGCGCTCGGAGACCACGTCGATGCGCCCTGCCGCCAACAGTTGTTTTCCGGGCTCGTGCCGCAACGAGGACTGAACATCGGCGATGGACCTCAGCTGCGGTGCCGCCTGCTTCGGATCCACGCCCGGCACTTCGGCCGGCGCTGTCTGGGGCAGTGGCCCGGCCGCGATCGCATTGTCGCGTTTTGGCGTGCCGGCGGCGTCGTGGACGGTCTGGCCATCGAGCTTGGTCAGCGGCCCATCGACGAGCGATGTCCGCTCGGGCTTCGACATCGGTTCGAGGTCATCATGCCCGGCGGCGGATTTCGGCCGGTAGGCCTTCGGCTGGAGCTGCCCGTCGAGCGCCGGTTCCTGTCCGGTTTCGCTCGTATCGGCCGGTCTGGCCGATGTCGAGAAATGGCGCAGGTCATGGAACGCGATCAGCAACGGCAGATGGTCCTCGAGCGGCGTCGTACCTGTCTCGGCCGCTGCGCCATCGGCGTCCTTGTCCGGCTCGGCGGTCTTGTCGTCCCTGGTTGTTTTCGCGGCCGGCATTCCGCTGGATGGGATCCTTGCGTTGCCAGCCGGCAGTGGCTCGTCCTTCTGCCCGGCAGGACCGGCGGCAAGCCTGCTCCAGCGCTCATCGCGCGATCCGGCCCCGGCTGCCGGATGCTTGTCCGGGTGGGCCGGGCCGGACTTGTCGTCCAGCATCTTGCCGAAACCCGTGTCGTCATTCTTCCCGGTCGCCGCCGGCTGTTCCGCCGTCGTGCGCGCGGTGGTGATTCCCGGCAGCGCCGGACCGAGGCTGGGGGTCATTTCGGAGCGGCTCCAAGCATCTGGTCGATCAGGTCGAGCTGTCGACGAGTTTTGACCATGGCGGCATCGGTCGGGTCTGACGTGTCGGTGCTGACCGCGGCCGCCGGCGCCGATGCCGGCAGGACAGTTGCCGCATCGTCCGGAGCCGGCGCGTTCGGCGCAGCTGCTACTGTGTCGCCGGATGGCGCGACGGCCGGCTGTTCGGAGACAGCATCCTCGACGAGCGGCAATCCGGCGGCGTCGGTGGCCTGCGCGGCGGCAGGCTCGGGCTCGTGCGATGGCATGACGTCGGCAGGTGCCGGGCTTGCGATCGGAAGGGAAGCTGGCGGCGCCACCACTTCGCCGGCGATGGCCTCGGCGGCGTCGAGCAGCGCGCGGTCGCCATCCGACAACCGGCTGCGGTCGATCTTGCCCAGCTTGGCGCGCACGTCCTCGATGGTACCCGATGTCACGGTGGACAGGCTTGAGTAGAGCAGGGCGCGCGGATCGCCCTGATTGGTGTTGCCGTCGCGGCCTTGCTCGGCCCGCGCCGAGGCGAAGGCGGACAGTTCGTTCAGGCCGTCGATCGCGGCGCGGCGGGCGATGCGCAGATAAATGACCTTCTCGCGCTCGGGATCCATCATCGAGGTGATATCGGCCAATTTGTCCTGGCTGATCGACATGTGCAGCTCAATCACGCCCGAGACGAAGGAGTCGGCGAACTGGCTGGCATAGGGCGAATAGAGATAGCGCTCGACATATTGTGTGGAGGCAAGCGCAAAGCGCGCCGCGTCGCGCTGCGCGACCGCAATGCCGACCGAGCGGCGCAATGCCGCCTCCTCGACCAGTGTCCCGGGGCCGAGCAATTTCGCCTCGTCGAGCAGCACCAGCGCCGCGGTCGGCTGGTCGCTGGCGAGCAGCGAACCCTTGACCAGGGCAAGGAAGGCGCCGAGGTCGCTGGGCTCCGCCATCGGATCGACCGGCTTCAAGGCTTCGATGGCCTCGCCGGGGCGGCCGTTCAGGTAATCGATGACGCCCCTGGCAAGGGCTAGGTCCCGCGCATCGGCGGTGGCGCGCGACACGGCCGCCTCGACGGTCACCGGGTTGCCGCCGCTCATGCCGTAGACCAGCAGCGCGCGAAAATTCTTCGGATCCCTGAAATCGTCCTTGTCCGCCTCGCGAAGGCGCGTATCGATCATCTCCAGCAGCTTGGACTGCATCGGCAGCGCGGCGTGGTCGCCGACGGCGATACGGTCTTGAATAAGCTGCAGCGAGCGCACCAGCTGATAGGGCTGCAACGAATCCTGGGCGAGGGCGGCTGTAGGCTGGCCGGCCAACAGCAAAAGGCCCATCAAGCGGCTGGTGAAGACCGCCCGCTTCATCCGCCGGTCGCCATCAGTATCTCGATGCGGCGGTTCACCGCCGACAGCGGATCGGCGGGGTCCTTCGGCTGGCGGTCGGCGAAGCCGGCGACTTCGGTGATGCGGCGCTCGTCGACGCCGCCGCGCACCAGCATGTAGTACGCCGAATGCGCGCGCGCGGTCGACAGCCGCCAATTGTCGTAGCCGGCGCTGCGGAACGGCCGCGCGTCGGTGTGGCCGTTGATGCTGATCGTCCCCTTCTGGCTGTTGACGATGCGGCCGATCTTTTCCATCGCGAGCACCAGCTCACGGCGCGGCATCGCGGAGCCGACCTCGAACATGCCGAAGTCAAGCTGGTCGGTGATCGAGATGAGGACGCCCTTGTCGGTGGCTTCGACCGAGACGCCGTCGTGCAACTTGTCGCCAGGTTTGAAGGCATCGGCCAGCTGCTGCCTGACATCGGCCGCAGCCTTGAGCGCGGCTGCGCCCGGCTTCTTTTCGCCGGCATCGGGCTTGGCCGCCTCGGCGGCGGCAACCTTGGCGCCCGCGGGTCCGGCGGCGCCGGCTTTCGCATCACCCGCCTCGGCGATTGCCGTTGTGGCCTTGCCGTCCTTTGCCAGAGGTTCAAGCGGCGCCGCGATGACCGGCGGCGCAGGCGGCACGGCCTTGACCTTGGCGACCTGCGCCTCGGCGGCCTTGTCGCCGGGCTTCACCGGATCACCTTCGATCCTGGCGCGCTGCGCGCTGGCCTCGGCGCCCGGCGAGGCGACCTGCTGAGACCAGAAATCCGGCTCGAACGGATCGCGGTAGGAGGCGCCGCCGGAAGCGCCCGTTGCCGGGCCGGCACTCTGCGCGCCGCCATCGCCCTTCTGGCTGACGTTCTGCATGATGCCGGTGTTGGTGGCGATTTCCGAAAGCACCGCGTAGGGATCGGCGAACAGGTGTTCGTCGGACTGCTCCGACTGCTGCGGCTCCTGCTTTTCCTTTTTGGGATCGGATGAACCCGCGCCGCCGGCTCCATCCTGTCCGGCCTTGGTGGCCGCCTCTTCCGGATTGTCGGCGGTCAGCCCGATGGCGCGCGGACCGTCGCCGAGATCCTCCAGGCCCTTGCGGCTCGAGGTGCGGTCGACCAGCTTGACCGGATTGAAATAGCTGGCGACCGCCGCCTTGGTCTGTTCGTTGGCGGCGTTGATCAGCCACATGACCAGGAAGAAGCACATCATGGCCGTCATGAAGTCGGCGAAGGCGATCTTCCAGACGCCACCGTGATGGCCCTCCTCGTGGTCGTCATGGCCGCGACGCACGATAATGATCTCGTGCCTGGCCTGATCGGCATCGGCGACGCTCATGCCAACACCTGAGAGAGCGTTGCCGACCATTCGGCCATGCGCGTCTCGAACACCGCTTCGTCGATGGAGACCGTGAGATCGAAGCCGGGAGCTTCGAGGAAGTCGAGATTGGCGGCGCGCGCTCCGAGCGACGCCTTCAGCGCTTCGAAAAGGGAAAGCGGGCCGCGAACGACTATGCGCACCGCTTCGCCATCGCCGACCGCTTCGCGGACCGCACCGGCAAGCGCTTCAAGCGAGCGCTTTTGCAGGTCGTCACTGACGATGCCGCCGATGATGCGTGCGACCGTGGCGGCGACGAGGTCCGTCACGCGCGCCTCCATGGCATCAATGCGCAGCGAGACCGCCTCGCCGACATCGCCGCCGAAGCTCTCGAGAAAGGCCTTCGCTTCCTCGGCATTCGCCCGGCGTTCAGCGTCCATCGCTGCTTCGTGGGCAGCCGCAAGCCGCTCGCCAAGCGCTGCCTCCGCCTGGGCGACCGCTTCGGCGATCAGCGTGCCGATATCGGCTTGAGGCACGGCTGCTTCCGGCTCGTGCTCGGCGGCGGCCCTCGGCTGGCTGACACGTTGCGGGCGCGGGCCGAAATCCGGCAGGAGATCGAAAAGGGCTAGGGAAGGCATGGACTACACCGCGACTTCCTGGGCCGCCCATTTGCGCAGGATCTGCGCTGTGCGCTCCTCGTTGAGGTCGACCATGCGGGCAAGCCGCTCCTGCGGCGCGGGCCTGATCTTCTGGCGCAGGTCGTCGAGCGGCGTGGAGCCGGCCCGCACGCCCGGCAAGGCGCCGACGGCCGAGCCGGCTTCGGCGGAAGCCGTGCCCTCTGGCGTCGGCAGCGAGCGCTGGACCTCGTCGAAATTGGGACCGGCTATGGACGGCGTCGCCTTTGCTGTCAGGGCCGCCGCCATCGGGCGCAGGCCGAAGAAGGCCACCAGGAACACCACGACGATGAAGGCGCCGGCATTGATCAGCGTGCCGGCGTGCTGGCCGACGGAATCGAGCATTCCGGCCTGCGGGATCGCCTCGCCGTCGAGCCCGTCGATGAACTCGACCGCCGAGACGTCGATGACATCGCCGCGCTTGTCGTCGAAGCCGGTGGCAGAGGTCACCATCTTCTGGATGTCGGCGACGCGCTTGGCGATCTGTTCGGGCGTGGCGTCCTTGCCCAGGATCGCCTTCAGCCGATCCTGGTTGACGACCACGGCGATAGACATCTTGGTGACGCTGTAGCCGTTGGAGACGGTGGCGATCTTCTTGGAGTTGATCTCGTAGTTGGTGATCTCTTCCCTGCGGTCGTTCTGCGAGGAGGATTGCGGACCCTCGGTGGCGGTCGTCTGCGTCTCGGGCAGGTTCTGCTCGACGCTGGCCGGGGTGGAGGCCTGCTTCTGGTTGTTGTTCTCGTTGGCGCGCACCGACTGCACCGAACGCTCGACGCGCGACTCCGGATCGAAGATCGTCTCCTCGGTTTGGCGGGTATCGGTGTTGACGTCGGCCTTGACGCTGGCGCGGAAATTGTCCGGGCCAAGATACGGGGTGAGGGCGCGCCGGATGTTGTCACCGATCTGCGCCTCGACGGTCTGCTCGACGCCCAGCGTGCGGGCGGCACTTGTGTTGGAGGGATCATCTCCCGCCGCCAGCAGATTGCCGTTGGAATCGAGCACCGTCACCTTGTCGGCCGACAGGCCGGGAACGGCGGCGGCGACGAGATGGCGGATCGACATGGCGCTTTTCTCGGCGTCGATGCCGGCGTAGCGGATGACGACCGACGCGGAGGGCTGCTGCTCGTCGCGGCGGAAATTGGCACGCTCGGACATAACGATATGGACGCGCGCAGCCTTGACGCCCGCGATCGACTGGATGGTGCGCGATATTTCGCCCTCCAGCGCGCGCACACGCGTGATCTGCTGCATGAAGGAGGTCAGGCCGAGCGAGCCGACATTGTCGAACAGTTCATAGCCGGCATTGGCGCTGGTCGGCAGGCCCTTTTCGGCAAGCAGCATGCGGGCCTGCGCGGTGGTGCCGGCCGGGACCAGGACCGAGGTTCCGTCGGAGCCGACGTCGAAGCCGATGCCGGCCTCGCCCAGCACGAGGCCGATCTGGTTCACGTCGGCGCGGTCGAGCCCGACATAGAGCGTGTCGTAGGCCGGACGGTTGAGATAGACGGAAGCGACACCGATGACGCTCATCACCAATGCGGCGATGCCCGCCAGCATGGCCAGGCGCTTCACGCCAAACCCGCGGAGATTCGCGATGATGCTCTGGATCTGTTCCGGCACGGTCGACTACTCCCAGCATGACTGTCCGCTGGAACACTAGCCCTCGAAGCTTGTGCGAAAATGAAATCGGGCCGCGCTCGGCGCGCGGCCCCTCAACCTTGAGGTGAAGACGTCGAGTGGGCGGTCAGCTCTTGAACAGCGACAGGATCGACTGCGAGGAACTGTTGGCGATCGACAGCGACTGGATGCCGAGCTGCTGCTGCACCTGGAGCGCCTGAAGGCGGGTCGATTCCTTGTTCATGTCGGCATCGACGAGCTGGCCGACACCGCGGTCGATGGAGTCCATCAGGCTCTGCGTGAAGGTCTTCTGCAGGTCGATGCTGCTCTTGGCCGAACCGAGGATGGTGGCGGAATCGGTCAGCTGGCTCATGACGTTGTCGATCTTGGTGATCATCTGGGTGATGATGTCGTCGGTCACGCCCGCCGCAGTGATGTCGAGATTGTAGGCGGAAATATTGTCGACCTTGGCAACCGCCCCCGCCGCGGTCTGGCCGGCGGTGTTGGCTGCGATATCCGTTGATCCACCCGCGATCGATGCCGCATAGGCGGTGTCATACAGGGTCTGCGCGGCCGCGGTCGAATAGACCGATGTCTTGCGGTCGAGAATGCCCTGGTTCTTGACCTCGCCGGCGAGACCGGAATCGAAAAGCTTGGTGCTCTCGACATCGATGTCAATCGTCCCGAGTTGGACGGCGCCGGACGAGGTGCGGTTGAACGAGGACACGATCTTGGAGTCGGGCTGGACGCCGTCATTGGCGGCCGACACCTGCTTGGAGATCACCGACAGGAAATTCGAACCGGAGAAGGTGGCGGCGTCGGCAAAGGATTTCATCTGCGCCTGAAGCGCCGTGATTTCGGTCTGCGTCTTTGCCTTGGCGGCATCTGTCTGGCCGACGGTCGAAAGCAGCTTGGTTTTGATCTTGCCGATCGTGTCCAGCACATTGTTCATGCCGGTATAGGCGGTGTCGACCTTCGAGGCGCCGAGGCCGAGCGCATCCTGCACGGTCGAGAGCGCCTGGTTGTCGGAGCGCATGGTGGTGGCGATCGACCAGTAGGCGGCGTTGTCGGAGGCTTCGGAGACGCGATAGCCCGTCGAGACGCGGGCCTGTGTCTGCTCGAGCGACTTGTTGGTGGCGTTGAGGCTTTGAAGTGCAGTCAACGCCGCAGCGTTCGTCATGATGCTCGCCAAGAAACTCGCTCCTTCTCTAAGCCGGCATGCCCACAGGCCTGGTCGGCCTGCCCATCGGCTGCGATCGTGCCGGTCGGGCCGATTCGACAACCTGTCGTAAGCTATTGGTTAACCATAGCTAGCGCGATATGGTTAACGCCCTGTTAAAAGTCAGCTTTCGACAGTTAAGGAACGAGGATTGCGCGGGGCTGGAGCAAACGCAATCGGGCCGCGCTTTGGCGCGGCCCGATATCTTGGTGCTGTTCGTGGATGGTGAAGGCGATCAGCCGCGGAAGAGCGACAGGATCGACTGCGACGAACCGTTGGCGATCGACAGCGCCTGGATGCCGAGCTGCTGCTGAACCTGCAGGGCCTGGAGGCGGGTCGATTCCTTGTTCATGTCGGCATCGACGAGCTGGCCAACGCCGCGGTCGATGGAGTCCATCAGGCTCTGCGTGAACGTCTTCTGCAGGTCGATGCTGCTCTTGGCGGCGCCGAGCGTGGTGGCGGCGTTCGTCATGTCCTTGAGCGCGGCGTCGACGACGTTCATCATCCCCGAGATCTGGTCATCGCTGAAGCCCTTGCCCGTTGCGGAGTCGAAGATCTTCAGGCTGGCGACCGAATAGGTGTCGCCGGCCGCAACGGTAGCACCAGCAGCCGGAGTAGCCGCCGTGGCGGTGACGCTGCCGTCGGTGCCCAGACGCGCGGCGTCGAGGATGCCCTTCGCGGTGCCGGCCGTGGTACCCGCCTCGTACAGCTTGGTGCTTTCCACGTTGACGTCGATCGTCGAGATCGATACCGCGCCGGAAGCGTCACGGTTGAAGGCCGACACGATCTTGATGTCCGCCACGGACGTGCCCGTGCCGCTGTCCACGGACAGCATGTTGGTGCCGGAGAAGCTGGCGCCGTCGGCATAGGCCTTCAGTTGCTTCTGAAGGGCGGCGATTTCGGTCTGGGTCTTTTCCTTGTCGGCATCCGTCTGGCCGTAAGAGGCGGTCAGCTTGGTCTTGATCTGGTTGATGGTGTCGATCGCGCTGTTCATGCCGGTGTAAGCGGTATCGACCTTCGAGGCGCCGAGGCCGAGCGCGTCCGAAACGGTCGACATCTGCTGGTTGTCGGAACGCATCGTGGTGGCGATCGACCAGTAAGCAGCGTTGTCCGAAGCCTGGGAAACGCGATAGCCCGTCGAAATGCGGGCCTGGGTGGTTTCGAGGTTCTTATTGGTGGCGTTCAAGCTCTGCAACGCGGTCAGCGCCGAGGCATTGGTCATGATACTGGCCATGTCTACTCGTACCTTACTTTTTACAGGTGTTTTTTGACATACCGGATTGGCCGGTATGACGGAGCGGCATCATGCCAATGATCTGTCTGAGACCCGATCACCCGCCATCTGCGGGGAATATGGCGGCAAGTCCCTACCAAAGGACTAAACCGGACGGTTAATCGAAAAATATTGTCGAAAAAACGGGAGGGCGCGGTCGGCGCCGGGCGCGATCAGTTGAAGGAGCGCACCAGGCTGCCGACAAGCAGGTTCCAGCCGTCGATCAGCACGAAGAACAGGATCTTGAACGGCAGCGACACCACCGTCGGCGGCAGCATCATCATGCCCATCGCCATGGTGATGGTGGCGACGATCAGGTCGATGACCAGGAACGGCAGCACGATCAGGAAGCCGATCTCGAAGCCGCGCCTGATCTCGGAGATCATGAAGGCGGGCACCAGGATGCGCAGGTCGACGGTTTCCTTCGCAACGGTCTGGCCGCGTTCGCGCGCGAGGTCGGCGAACAGGTCGAAGTCCTTGTCGCGCACATTGTGCAGCATGAAGGTGCGGAAGGGATCGGAAATCTTCTCGAAGGCCTCGGTTTGGCTGATCTGGTTGTCCATCAGCGGCTTGACGCCGGTATTCCAGGCCTGGTCGAAGGTCGGCGCCATGACATAGAAGGTCATGAACAGCGACAGCGAAATGAGGATAAGGTTCGCCGGCGTCGACTGCAGGCCGATGCCGGCGCGCAGGATCGAGAAGGCGATGACGAAACGGGTGAAGCTCGTCACCATGATCAGCAGGCCCGGCGCCACCGAAAGCACGGTGAGCAGGCCGAACATCTGGATGATGTAGCCGACGGTGGTGCCGTCGGCCTTGCCGATGCCGCCGAGGTCCAGTTGCTGGGCCGTCGCGATCGATGTGGCGGCGCCGAGCAGCGCCGCGGCAAGAAGAAATTTCTTCATTCGAGCAGCAACGTCCTGATGAGTACCTGCTTGGCATGCCCCTGGCTGCGGATCGAGGCGCGCTCCTCGATATCGGCCTTCAGGTGCTGATAGCCGCTGGCGCCTTCTATCTGGTGCATCTTCAGGGTGCGCACGAAGGCCAGAAGATCCTGATGGATCTCATCCGACATTGCCGGCGGCTGCGGCGCATCGTAGACCACCGACACTTCCATCCTGATCCAGGTCTCGGCGGGCGAGGCGATGTTGGTGGTGATCGGCGCCAGCGCGACGAGTGACGGTCCCGTGCCGGGCTCTTGCGCGTCGGCGGGCTTGGGCACCTTGCCCTCGTTTTCCGGCGCGACGGGTACCGATGCCGGTGCCCCCACACCCTTGAGATAGCCGCCGGACAGCCAGCCCATGCCGATGGCGGCAGCCGTCACCAGGAGCAGCATGGCGCCCTGGACGGCAAGGGAAGGACCCTTGCGAGACGGAACCTGTTCGACGCTGGCCACGGTGCTGCGGTCTCCAATGCCCTAGAACGGAAGAACCTGGTCGAGGATCTGCTGGCCGTAGGCCGGCTGCTGGACCTCGCTGACGCGGCCGCGGCCGCCATAGGAGATGCGCGCCTCGGCGATGCGTTCATAGGAGATGGTGTTCTCCGCGCCGATATCCGACGGGCGCACCATGCCGGCGATGGTGAGCACCCTGAGCTCATAGTTAACACGCACTTCCTGCGAGCCCCTGATCATCAAATTGCCATTGGGCAGGACTTCGGTGACGACGGCAGCAACGTTGAGCTCCAGGTTCTCCGAGCGCTTGATCTCGCCGTCCGCATTGGTTTCGGTGCTGGAGCTCAGGCCGGCGTCGCCCTTGCCGCTCGTGCTCTTGTCTTCCCATCCGAGCGTGACGTCGTAACCCAGCTTGCGCGAGGCGGTGCGGCTCCTGTCGTTCTGGTTCTTGAAGTTGGCCTTGTCGTTGAGCTTGATCCTGACGGTGAGAATGTCGCCTTCGCGCAACGCCCTGGGGTCGGTGAACAGCCGGCTCTGGCGATCGTCCCACAGCGAGAATTTCTTGACCGGCGCGGCAGGCGGCTCAGGATAGCTGTAGGGCGAAGCTCCTTCACTGCCGATGCCGGAACCGACCGGCGACAGTGAAGGCTCCCTGCCGATCTCCTTGAGATTGGTGCCGCAGCCGGACAAAGCTGCGACCGCGCACAGGATGAGCGTTCTGCGGATCATGACGGATCTACCCTTCGGGCTGCGCTGGCCATGATGCCGGTGAGCGTCGCCGCCGCCTTCTGGTCCATTTCGTTGAGGATGACGCCGGCCTTGCGCGAATCGAGCTTCATCAGGATGGCCGCGGCGAGATCGGCATTGACGATGGCCAGGCGCTCGGCCGCCGCGTCGGGCTTCATGCCGGCATAGATCTTGACGACGCTGTCCTCGGCCCGGGCCAGGAACACCTCGCGCCGCTTCAGCCAGGTCTCGTATTCGGCCCGCTTTTCGTCCAGTGCCTTCATGCGTTGATCGATGCCGGCCTGGAGCTGTTTCAACTCCTCCGCCTGCAAGACGTAGCGGCGGTCGCGGGCGGCGTCGGCTATGTTGGAGCAGAAGCGCTCGATCTCGCTTTGGTCGGGAGCCTTCTCCCGGGCCAACAGCTGCGGCGCGGGTGCGGGCGGCGCTCCCGTCAGAACCTGGCGGACGGCTTCTTCGGCGTGCACGCCGCTGGAAAAGGCCGTCAGAGCGCAGGCCGCGAACAGGATCGCGGCGGGGCGGCATCCTTGATGGAATGAGGGGGATAAGATCATCGGCATCGCCTATTGGAGAACCAGATCGGCTTGCAGGGCGCCGGCCGACTTGATGCCTTGCAGGATGGCAATGATGCCGTCGGGCTTCACGCCGAGGCGGTTGAGACCGGAAACTAGGGTTTGCAGGTCGGGGCCGTCGAGCACGGCGACGCGCGCGTCGGGCCGGCTGGCGTCGATGGCAGTGAACGGCTCAACGGCGGTTTCGCCCTTGGAGAAGGGTTCGGGCTGCACGACGCGTGGCGCTTCGGTGATGCGCACCGTCAGCGTGCCGTGGCTGATGGCCACGCGCGAGATCTTGACGTCGTTGCCGATGACGATGGTGCCGGTGCGCTCGTCGATGACGACACGGGCCGGCGTATCGGATTCGACCACGAGGTTCTCGATCTCGGCGTAGAAGCGGGCCGCCGAGACGCTTTTCGGCCGTCTGATCTGGACGGTGCGGGAATCGCGCTCGGCCGCCACGCGCATGCCGAAGCGCTGGCTGGTGTAGTCATTGATCGCGTCGGCGATGCGAATGGCGGTCGAGAAATCGGGATTGCGCAACTGCAGCGTCAGTATCGGCTGGTCATCGAACTCGGCCTTCACGGCACGCTCGATGATGGCGCCGTTCGGCACGCGGCCCGCGGTCGGGACGCCTTGCGTCAACTGCTCGGCCTGACCCTGGGCGGTGAAGCCCGAAACGATGACCGCGCCCTGGCCGACGGCATAGATTTCGCCGTCCGCCGCCTTCAGCGGCGTCATGATCAGCGTGCCGCCGGCGAGCGAGGTAGCGTCGCCCATCGAGGAAACGTCGATGTCGATGCGCGCGCCCGACTGCACGTAGGGCGGCATGTTGGCGGTGACGATGACGGCGGCGACGTTCTTGGCGCGCGCGCTGCCGCCTTCGGTGGCGATACCGAGATTCTCCAGCATGGCGCGGATCGACTGTTCGGTGAACGGCGAGTTGCGCAAGCTGTCGCCCGATCCGGCGAGGCCGATGACCAGGCCGTAGCCGACGAGCTGGTTGTCGCGCGAACTCTGCAGCTGCGCGATGTCCTTGATGCGCGAGGCGACCTGGCCCGGCGGCAGCGAGCTCGGCCCGGGCGAGACGCGGAACATGCGCGTGGTGGTGGCCGGATCATATTCAGGATCGTCATAGACGCCGCCATTCCTGGCGGCGAGTTCGCGCTTGGCCTTGGGCGTGAGGCCGTCGGCCAAGGCAGGCTGCAGGCCGAGCGCGGCCGCAAGCAGGAGAATAAGCGGACGCGTCATGAAGCGCTGACCTGGATGGTTCCGTCAGCCATCACCGTGCCGGAGAGAATCTTGCCGCTGTCGCTGTTGCGAACCTTGATGAGATCGCCAGCCGAGCCTGGCTGCAAGGTCACGGCGGTGGCCGATATCGTCAGTCCGCCGGCGATGAAGAAAACCTGCACGGCAGCGCCCTGCTCGACCAGCCAGGCGTCGCGAATGGCGGCGACGGGGATGTAGCGGCCGGGCAACAGCGTGCGCTTGGCGATCTTGCCCTGGAGTTCCTCGGCAAGGGTCGACACCGCGTCGGGCTTGTGCTTGCCGGGGATGAGGGTCACCTGCTTGAGGGCCGCGAGCTCGATGGTCTCGCCGGGATAAATGACCCGGTTTGGGATCAGCACGACCTCGCCGGCAGGCTGGCTGCTGGCGATCTGCGTTGCCGACCGGTTGGCCGCGTCCTGCGCGAAAGCCGGCATGCCGCCGGTCACCAGCGCAAGGACGAGCGCGGTGCGGCGGAACGCGGAGCAGGGGACCGGACCGGCCATTGTCGTTACCTGATGTTCTTGGAGACGACCGAGGCCATGTCGTCGGCGGCCTGGATGACCTTGGAATTCATCTCATAAGCGCGCTGCGCCGAGATCAGTTCGGTGATTTCCTTGACCGGGTCGACGTTGGAGGCCTCGAGATAGCCTTGCTGGATGGTGGCGAAGCCGGGATCGCCGGGCACGCCGGCATTGGCCGGGCCAGAGGCGGTCGTTTCCTGGAACAGATTGTCGCCGAGCGGCGCCAGTCCCGCTTCGTTGGCGAAGTTGACGATCTGGAGCTGGCCGAGATTCTGCAGGTCGGACTGGCCATCGATGCGGGCGAAGACCTGGCCCGTCTTGTTGACGATGACCTCGACGGCGTCGACCGGGACGTTGATCGCTGGAATGACGCTGGCGCCGTCCACCGTCACCAGCTGGCCTGTGGCGTTGGTGTTGAAGGCGCCGGCGCGGGTGTAGAGCGTGCCGCCGTCGGCGCCTTCGATCTGGAACCAGCCCCTGCCGGTGAGCGCCATGTCGAAACTGTTGCCGGTGCTGGTCAGTTCGCCCTGGGTGTGGACGTTGCGCACGGCGGTGGTCTTGACGCCGAGGCCGATCGAGACGCCCTCCGGCACCAGCGAGGCGTTCGAGCGATTGGGCACGCCTTGCGTGCGGTCGACCTGGTAGAGCAGGTCGGAGAATTCGGCCCGCGCCCGCTTGTAGCCGGTGGTGTTGATGTTGGCGATATTGTTGGCGATGACTTCCAGATTGGTCTGCTGGGCGTTCATGCCGGTGGCGGCGATGGCGAGTGCTTTCATGGCCGAACTCCTCAGATGCCCATGCGGCTGACTTCGAGATAGGCCGAAACGACCTTGTCGCGGATGGCGACGGCGGTCTGCAGCGCCTGCTGGGCGCTCATCACGGCATCGACGACCTGGCGGGTGTCGGCGTCGCCCTTGAGCGCCTGGACCGAGACCTGCTCGGCGTTCTGCAGCGTGTTGACGGTCTTTGTGGCCGCCTGGCTCAGCGCCTCGGCGAAGGAGGTGCCGAGGTTGCCTGCGCTCGCGGGCGCAACGCCGCCCTGAAGCAGCTCAGTCGCCGTGTCGCCAAGTCCAGGCTTCAGGTTTAGCGCGCCGATGCCGTTCACGATCATTGGTTCCTCATCAGGTCGATGGTCATTGAAATGAGATCGCGCGCCTGCTTCACGACTTGCAGGTTAGCCTCGTAGGAGCGGTTGGCCTCGGTCATGTCAGCCATTTCGATCAGCACGTTGACGTTGGGCATCTTGACGTAGCCCTTGTCGTCGGCGGCCTCGTTGCCGGGTCGGAATTCCACGGGAAAATCGCTGGGATCGCGGTCGATCGAGTTCACTTCGACCGTTGAGCTGCCAGTGGTCCGGTCGAGCTCCGAGACGAAGCTGATGGTCTTGCGGCGATAGGGGTCGGAGCCGGGGGTGGTGCCGGTCGACTGGGCATTGGCGAGGTTTTCGGAAACCACGCGCAGCCGCTCCGACTGGGCGCCGAGGCCGGAGGCTGCTACTTTGAGGGCTGCTGTGAGCGCGTCCATGGTCAGCTCTTCACCGCCATCATCATCATCGAATGGAATGCCTTGACGATTGCCGTGTTGAGCTCGAAGGAGCGGCGCACCTCACCGGCCTTGAGAAGCTGGTCCTCGAGCACGACGGTGTTCTTGGACGGCATGACGACGCCGTCGTCTTCCTGTGGCTTGATCGCGAAACCGGCATTAGTCGCGGCGCTGCCGAGATGTCCGGCCTGTGTCGTCTGCAACGACACCGCCGCGCGGTCGAGCACCTTTTCGAACGGCTCGACATCGTTTGCCGTATAGCCCGGCGTGTTGGCGTTGGCGATGTTGCCGGCGACCGCCGACTGACGCACGGCCAGCCATTGCGCCTGCTTGGCGGCGAGATCGAAAAGAGAAACGGGCTCCATGGGAATCTCCGGGCGTGTGCCCAAAGACTAGGCCGCCAGTCTTGCGCGGACCTTGCGGGCGGGCGCAACCGGCAAGCGCGGCGAACTTATCTGGAAAGCTCGATCACCTGGTTTGCGCTGGTGACCATTACCCATTTGCCGTTGCGTTGCTCGATCGACGACACCTTGTTGGAATCCGGCAGGATCGAGCCACGCTGGACCATCCACAGCCCGGTGTCGTCCTCGATCATGGCGCGGCCATTGGCGACGTGGACCATGCGAAATTTGGTGACGTCGGCCGGAAAGGGCTGGTCATCTGGCGCCGGGGCGGCGCTGGGATCGTCCTGCACGGTTCCGGTGGCAAGCAGGTCGATATTGGCATTCGGAACGTCCTTGGCCGTCAGCGGCGCGCTGCGCTCGGCAACCACGCCGCCGCCCTCGCGTCCAGAATTGGTGCCGGTGCCGCCGAACTTGATTGCCTGGACGCCGAACTGTTCCTGATTGAAGAAGATATACCAGGGGAACAGCGCGCAGATCAGGCCGAGCGTGATGCCGAGCGCGGCGATGACGAAATCGCTGCGCCGGCCGGCCTTCTTGCCCAGCCTGGGAAACGCGGTCTTGGGCGGCTGCGGCCATTGCGGCGCGGCGAAGAGCCCGTCGATGGCCGAGTTGCGGCTGGCTTCGATCTCTTCTTCGGCTTTCGCCTCAGCGATCATTTCGCGCAGGATACGCTCGGTATGCTGGAGCTCAGTCCCCTTGTTCGGCATTCTGCTTTCCCTTGAGATGGCGGGCGAGATCGGAGAACGGATCAGCGGACGGGCGGTCCTTCGGCGATTGCATCAGCGCCTCGTAGATCAGGGGTACCTGGCGCACCGCCATATCGAGTTCCACGTCGGCGCCGCCCTGGTAGGCGCCAAGCAGGCGGATGTCGCGCGTGTCCTCGAAGCGGGAGATCATCGACTTCAGCCGCGTCACCAGCGCGCGCTGCTCGACGCTCCAAGCCTTGCCGGCCAGGCGTGATATGGACGACAGCGGATTGACCGGCGGATAGCGGCCCTGTTCGGCGATCGCGCGGTCGAGCACGACATGGCCGTCAAGGATGCCGCGCACGGAATCGGCCACCGGATCGTTGTGGTCGTCGCCGTCGACCAGCACGGAAATGATCGCGGTGATCGATCCTTTCCCTTCCACTCCCGGCCCGGCGCGTTCGAGCAGCTTCGGCAGCTCGGTGAAAACCGAAGCGGGATAGCCGCGCGCGACCGGCGGCTCACCCGTTCCCGTCGCCACTTCGCGCAGGGCGTGGGCAAAGCGGGTGATCGAATCCAGCACCAGAAGCACGCGGTGGCCCTGGTCGCGAAAATGTTCGGCGACGCGCATCGCGGTGTCTGGCGCGCGCCGGCGCATCATGGCGCTTTCGTCGCTCGTGGCGACGACGGCTACGGTCTTGGCCATGCTGTCGCCGATCGTGTCCTCGAGGAATTCGCGGACTTCGCGGCCGCGTTCGCCGATCAGCGCCACAACGACGGTGTCGAAAGCGTCTGCGCCGGCGAGCATGGCCAGCAGCGTCGACTTGCCGACACCGGAACCGGCAAAGACGCCCATGCGCTGGCCGAAACAGAGCGGCGTGAAAATGTCGATGATCTTGACCCCGGTCATGAAGGCGGTCCCGACGCGCTGGCGCGCCATGGCGCCCGGCGTTGCGGCGGCGGCCGACATGCCGTCGCCCCTGACCAATGGCGGACCGCCGTCGATCGCCCTTGTGAGCGCGTCGATCGTGCGGCCGCGCCACGAGGCATGCGGCGCCACCGCGAGCGGACCGCGACGGAAAACGGCGTCGCCTATGCCGGCATCGGCACTGCGTTCGAAGGGGGCCACGACAATCTCGTCGCGGCTGATCTTGACGATCTCGCCGCGGCGCGTGCCGGCATGGCCGCGCTGTTCGACAAGATCGCCCAGCCTGGCGAAATCCGAAAGGCCGCGCACCTTGTAATGCGTCGATGTGACTTCGGTGACGAGGCCGCCGCGTTTGAGCAGTCCCTCGGCATCGCTGAAGCGCCGCCATATCCGCTCCAGCGCGGCAAGCCGGTCTTCCGGCGTTGGCTGGGGCAGTCTTTCGGGTGCGCGCAGGGTTGGCTGGTCGAGCGACATGCTACTTCGAGCCGAGCGTCTTGATCGCCTCGTCGGTGGAGGAATCAGTCTGCCGCATCAGGGCGGCGGTGTTCTCGAAAGCGCGCTGGACCATGATCAGCCGCGTCATCTCCAGCACCGGATTGACGTTGGATTCCTCGACGAAGCCCTGGGCGACGCCGATATCGGCGCGATCGGTCACCGGCTCGGGCGTGCGCGCCGGCACGATGCCGGAATTGCCGTAGCGCACGAAATTCTCACCCGGATCGAAATTATACAGGCCGATGGAGCCTACCAGCTGATCGTTCTGGCGCAACGATCCGTCGGCTCCGGCCTTGGGCGGGCCGTTGCGGGGGTCGAGCTGGATCGGTGCGCCGCCGGCGTCGAGCACGGGATGGCCCTCGACCGACATCAGCTCGCCATTCTCGTTCATCGAGAAGCGGCCATCGCGGGTCATGACGGTGCCGACCGGCGTCTCGATGGCGAACCAGGCGTCGCCCTGTATGGCGAAATCGAACGGATTGCCGGTCTCGGTCAGGGAGCCATGGGCGCCGGAAAGGTAGGTCTTGCCCGAGGAGGCGAAGGACACGGATTTCGGCCCGGTGCCGGACACCACGTCCTCGAACTTCACGCCGGTGGCGCGAAAGCCGACGGTCGAGGCGTTGGCGACATTGTCGGCGATCGTGTCGAGCCGACGCTCGAGCGCGATCTGCGAGGAAAGGGCGACGTAGAGACTGTCCCGCATGGTCAGAACTTCAACTTCTGCATGGCCATCATCAGGTCGGTGGAGATCCCCGCCGTGACCGGCTTGGCGAAGAGCACGCTGATCGACGACACGGCTGACGAGGTCGGGTGGTTGATCTCGTACATGGAGGTGAAGCGGGTCAGGAACTTGCCGAGCTTTTCGGGGTCGGAGAAATCGGAAATGTCGAGCTTCTGCTCGAACAGCTGCGCCTGCTTGTCGACGTCGGCGGTGGCGAAGGAATCGGGCAAGCCGAGCACGGTGCGCACCACACTGGCAAGAGCGGTGTCGGCGAGCACATTATACCAGCTGGTGATATCAGGCGCCTTGCGCTGGAAATAGAGCGCCAGCCGTACGCCCTCGTTGGTTTGGCCGGCATCCTCCTCCAACGTCTGGCGCATGTATTTGTCGACGGTCGGCTGCTGTGCTGGATTGGTCGTGGTGGCCGCTTCGGCGTATTGTTCGAAGTTGAAGGCAGAGGCGAGCCCGGCATAGGCTTTGTTGGTCATCTTGTTGGCGACGCTGTCGGGGTCGCGGACGCCACCGGCCAGGACGCTGCGGATCAGGTCCTTGCTCTCTGTCGCCGGATCGAGCGCGTAGGCCGAGAGGGCATAATTGTACAAGCGGCTGTTGGCCATCAGATCGTCGATGGATTTCACGTTCGTGATGTTCGCCAGGTAATATGCGGTCTCCGACTTGATGTAGTCCGCATTCGGCTTGATCAGGCCAAGCGCCGACTCTGTCGTGTAGATTTTCGGCGTATCTTTCAGCACTGCGTCGCGCGAGGTTGTCTGATCGCCGTATTGGGCAAAATCGAAGGCCGTGACGAAGTTGGCGTATCGTTTATCGGTCAGCTTGTTTGCAGGGCTGTTGGGATCGCTCACGCCGCCTTCGAGCATGGCGCGGATCTGCCGCGGGGTTTCGGTTGACGCATCCAGTCCATAGGACGCCATGGCGAATGTAAGCAGGCGCTTGTCCGCCATGAGGTCGTCAATCGACTTCACCTTGGAAATGTTTGCCGCGTAGTAGTCGGCCTCGCCCTTGACGTACTGCGCGCTCGGCTTGATCAACGTCAGCCCGGCTCCGGCCATGTAGCCCTTAGGCACCGCCTGCTGGACGTTGTCGCGCGTGGTCGTCTGATCGCCATACTGGGCGAAGTCGAACGCCGAGACGAAGTTGGCGTAACTCTTGTCGGTCAGCTTGTTGGCGGGACTGTTGGTATCGCTGACGCCACCTTCGAGCATCGCCCTGACCGTTGCGGCCGGTTCGGTTTCGGCGTCGAGCCCGAATGCGGCCATCGCGTATGTCAGCAGGCGGCTGTCGCCCATCAGGTCGTCGATCGACTTAACCTTGGAGATGTTGGTGACATAATAGGCGGTTTCGCTCTGATAGTAAGAGAAGCCCGCCTGCGAGGCGCCGATCTGGACTTGCAGCGCATAGTTGCCGGTCACCAGCTGCTGCGCCTTGTTGTAAACCGTGGTATTGGCGCCGTTGGCTGCGAAGTTGAAGGCGCTGACAAATTCGGCGTAGCGCTTGTCGGTCAGCTTGTTGGCGAAACTGTCGGGGTCGGAAACGCCTTCCTTGAGCGCCTTGACCATGAACGCCTTGGCGTAAGCCATGTCCTCCAGGCCGTAGGCCTTCATGGCATATTTGAACAAACGGTCATTGTTGACGAAATCGTCGATCGATTTCACCTTGGTGATGTTGTCCAGATAATATTTGGTGTCGCGATCGACCGTCGGCTGCTTTTCGATGCGGTCGATCGACTTGTCGATGTCCCTGGTGATCAACTGGTAGCTGGTATAGGTACTGAGCAAGGACGCGCCTCCGGCCGAAGCTATGCCAGCACAATAGACTCACTTCCTTGCGCGAAACTGAATCGCGCCGATCGGCTCGATGCCGCTCCGATTCAAGCCTCACACAAGGCACGGGGACTATCCCTTGCACCTGACTTGAAATGCGGAAGGACCTCTCGTGGGCATTCTGATTGGACTGGTGGTGACGCTCGGCTGCGTCCTTGGCGGCTTCATGGCCATGGGCGGGCATCTGCATGTGCTGATGCAGCCCTGGGAAGCGGTGGTCATCTGCGGCGCCGCACTCGGCACCTTCCTCGTCGCCAATCCGATGAAAACGGTCAAGGACACCGGCAGGGGCATCCTCGAAGCCTTCAAGCAGGCCGTGCCGAAGGAGCAGGATTATCTGGAAACGCTCGGCGTGCTGCACAGCCTGATGCGTGAACTGCGTTCGAAGTCGCGCAGCGAGGTCGAGGCGCATATCGACAATCCCGAGGAATCGGCGATCTTCCAGGCATTCCCCACCGTGCTGAAGAACCACGACCTGACGCATTTCATCTGCGACTATTGCCGGATCATCATCATCGGCAACGCCCGTTCGCACGAGATCGAGGCGCTGATGGATGAGGAAATCCAGACCATCAAGTCCGACAAGATGAAAGCCTACCACGCGCTGGTGGCGGTCGGCGACGGCCTGCCGGCGCTCGGGATCGTCGCCGCCGTGCTCGGCGTGGTCAAGGCGATGGGCGCGCTCGACCAATCGCCGGAAATCCTTGGCGGCCTGATCGGCGCCGCCCTCGTCGGTACCTTCCTCGGCATCTTCCTGTCTTACGCGGTGGTCGGGCCCGTCGCCACCAAGATCAAGACGGTGCGCGAGAAGAAGAACCGGCTCTACATCATCGTCAAGCAGACGTTGCTCGCCTACATGAACGGCGCCCTGCCGCAGGTGGCGATCGAGTTCGGCCGCAAGACCATATCGTCCTATGAACGGCCGACCATCGACGCCGTCGAGCAGAGCACGATGAACACCGGCTCCGCCGAGAAAAGGGCCGCCTGAGCGATGCGCGACAGATCGGTGCCGACATTGTCATGACCAGTCCCGGCAGTCCCTCACAAGCGCGCTCCCTGATCATCGAGCGCCTGGTCGGCGACAGCGGCGAGGCCGCCCAGGTCATCGGCGCCGGCCGGGGCATGGCAGAGCGCGCTGCGCCGCTGCTGCAGAAGAGCCTGACCAGTGAGCTTGGAGTTCCGGTCACCGTCGATCTCAGGGGGGTCGAGGTCAGCCGCGTCGCGGAGGCCCGCTCCCGTGCCGGCGATACGTTTGCCATGACCATCGTTGCGTCAGCCACGTCCTCTGATGCCATGACCCTGGTGATCGATGCGCCGGCGATCGCGGTCACGCTTTGCACGCTGTTCGGCGGCGACCCGGAGATGCCGGTATCGCCGATAGAGCGTGATCTGTCGCAGATCGAGGTCGATGTTTCGACCATGATGTTCCAGCAGGTCGCGCAGGCACTGAACGGATCGGGACGACGGTCGCTCGACCTGCGCCTGCCAGTGCCGCGGGCGATGTCGGGCACCGAAGCCAAACGACACGTGTTGCGCGACGGCGCTGCAATCCGCATCGTCTTCGGCATCTCGACGCCGGCCGACAGCGGCACCGTCACGGTGACGATGCCGCAGCGTGTCGTGCTGGCCAGCCGAGACAGCGCTGCTGCCGGCGGCGAGAACGATCAGGGCGCCAGCTGGCGCGCGCGCTTTTCGGAAGAAGTGATGCGCTCCACGGTAGCGCTCGAGGCGACCATGCCGCTGGCCCGACTGACGCTCGGCGATCTTGCCGATTTCGAAATTGGCCAGATCATCGAATTCGAGGAAACGGCGCAATCGCAAGCGCGTCTCGGCGCGCGCGGCAAGACGCTGTTCGTATGCGAGTTCGGCAAGCTGGGACAGAATTACACCGTCCGGATCAAGCATCCCTATGATGCCGGACAGGATTTTATCGACGGGCTCATGCCGGCTGGTGCCGGGCACGCCTGAGCTTTTGGAGACGATGCATGGCCAAGACCAAGGCAGAAGCCGAAATCGACCAGCCGGACGAGCAGCTCGACCGCGCCATCGAGGAATTGCGCGGGGTTCTGCATGAAGAGGAACAGCGCCCCGATATTGCGTTCAAGGCCGCGTCCGCTGCCAATTCGAGCGTCATCATGAACATCCCCGTCGACGTCCAGATCATCCTCGGCAGCACCGAGATGCCGGTGTCCGACCTGATGGCGCTGCAGAAGGGCTCCACGGTGGCGCTCAACCGCCGCATCGGCGAACCGGTCGACGTGGTGGTCAACGGCCGCAGAATAGCGCGCGGCGAGATCACCGTGCTCGAAAGCGACCCGTCGCGCTTCGGCATCAGGCTGACCGAAATCATCGCCGGCACGAAGGGCGCGTGAAGATGCGTCGCGGGTCTTGCCGGCGGCAGCGGGAGCGAAAGGCATGACGACGTCCCTTTCCCTGACGCGTCCGCAGAAGGCGGCCGCCATACTGGTGGCGATGGGCAAGCCGTCGGCCAGCCGCCTCTTGAAATTCTTCAAGCAGGAGGAATTGAAGGCACTTATCGAGGGCGCCCGGCTGCTCAGGACCATTCCGCAAGGCGATCTCGAGCGCATCGTCGCCGAGTTCGAGGCGGAGTTCACCGAAGGGGCGGGACTGCTCGATTCCGCCGACAGGATGGACACCATCCTCAATGAATCGCTGTCACCCGAAGAGATGAGCGCGATCATGGGTGACAAGAAATTCGAGGTTGCGCCGGAAGGTCCGCCGCCGATCTGGCCCGAGCTCGAGAAGCTCGAGCCGGTGCGGCTTGGTACTTTCCTGGCCGGTGAACATCCGCAGACTGCGGCCATGGTGCTGTCGAAGCTGGCGCCGCAGGCGGCGGCGAGCGTGCTGTTGACGTTGAGCAAGCCGACGCGCGGCGAGATCATCAAGCGCATGGTGACGATGGCCAATGTTCCCGACGCCGCCAGCAGGATCGTCGAAAACCGGCTGCGCACCAGCGTGCTGGCGGAAACCGCGACCAAGGATACATCGGCCGGACAGGCGCGCGTCGCCAGCGTTCTCAACGAATTGGACAAGCCGCTGCTCGAGGAGGTCATGCAGGACCTGGAGGCCGCCGGCACGCCCGATCTCGACGGCGTCCGGGCTCGGCTGTTCGCCTTTGACGATTTGCCGCTGCTTACCCAGAAAGCGCGCGTGCTTCTATTCGACGGGCTGTCGACCGAACTGGTCACGCTGGCGCTGCGCGGCACTTCGGCGATCCTTGCCGAAGCGGCGCTGTCGGCGATCGGCGCGCGCTCGCGGCGCATGATCGAAGCCGAACTCGGACAAGGATCCGAAGGGGTTCCCCTCGCCGACATCATGGCGGCGCGCAAGACGATCGTGACGACGACAATCCGGCTGGCGCGCGAAGGCGCGTTCGAGCTTCCCGCGACCCAGAACGCCGCCGCCTAAGGCCGATCATGGCAGAGGCGGTCGACAAGGATTCCAAAACCGAAGAAGCGACGGAAAAGAAGATCCGCGACACCATCGAACAGGGCAAGCTGCCCCATTCGAGGGAGACCGCGCTGCTGGCCTCCTTCGTCGCCATACTGGTGTTCACCGTCTTCTACGCCAAGGATGCCATTGTCGATCTCGGCATGTTCCTGTCGATGTTCCTGGAGAAGCCGGAAGCCTGGCCGATGGACACCGAGACCGACGTCATCGCGCTCTACAAGATCGTCATGCTGGAGGTGGGCCGTGCCATCCTCAGCCTGCTGGTGCTCCTGACCATCGCCGGCGTCGGTGCCTCGGTGTTCCAGAACATGCCGCAATTCGTCGGCGAACGCATCAGGCCGCAGCTGTCGCGCATCTCGATCGTCAAGGGCTGGAACAGGCTGTTCGGGGTGCAGGGCTGGGTCGAGTTCCTGAAGGCGCTCGGCAAGGTGGGCTTCGCCATCGTCGTGCTCGCCTTCACGCTGTCCGAGGATCACCGCAAGCTGCTCGCCGGCATGATCACCAATCCCGTCGCCTTCGGCCTCGTCATCCGCGGCATCGCGGTCGACATACTGGTGGCGATCGTCTTCGTCATGGGCCTGATCGCGGCGATCGACATCGTCTGGTCGCGCTTCCACTGGAAGCAGGACCTGCGCATGAGCAAGCAGGAGGTCAAGGACGAGTTCAAGCAGTCCGAGGGTGACCCGATCGTTAAGTCGCGGCTGCGCTCGCTGGCGCGCGACCGCGCTCGCAAGCGGATGATGACGGCGGTGCCGCGCGCGACGTTGATCATCGCCAACCCGACGCACTTCTCGATCGCGCTTAAATATGTGCGCGACGAGGATTCGGCACCGCTGGTGCTGGCCAAGGGGCAGGATCTGGTGGCGCTCAAGATCCGCGAAATCGCGCGCGAGCACAACATCCCGATCTTCGAGGACGTGGCGCTCGCCCGCTCCATGTACAAGCAAGTTTCGGTCGATAGTGTGATCCCGTCGCAATTCTACCAGGCCGTCGCCGAACTGGTGCGGATCGTCTACTCGAAAAAGGCTGAGCGCAGACAGATTTCATGAACCGCCAACCGCACGCCAACTCCCGCGAGATCATCGTCGCCAGCGCCATCGAGCAAGTCGTGGCGGAGCTCAGGCTGATCGATGTCGCCGATTATATCGCCTTCATCCGGCTGGAGCATTTCGCCTGCCTGTCGGACCTGGTCGATTCCGCGGCGGAACTGTTCTTCAAGCCGGGCACGCTGAGGCTCGGCCATGGCGGCGAGGCGCATGTCGACTGGAGCGGCAGCCCGCGCATCGTGCTCGATCTCGAGCTTCGGCCGCCCGGCGTCACGGTCTATTTCCAGCTGACGCTGAGCGAAAAAGGCGCCTCGGTCGCGGTCAACTACGTGTCGTTCGAAAAGCCCGGCGAGGACCCCGAGCACAACACCGCCCTGCTCGAGGCGGTGGTCGAACAGGCGCGTATCCGCAAGGTCGAGCCGCTGGCGTTCTAACTATTCGATCAGGCCGAGCCGCAGCGCCTTGGCGACCGCCTGGTTGCGGTTGACGGCGTTGAGCTTCTGGGTCGACTGGGTGAGATACTGGTTGGCGGTATGCACCGACAGTTTCAGCAGCCGCGCTATCTCCTCGCTGGTATTGCCGTTGGCGGTCAGCTTCAGGCATTCGAGCTCGCGCTTGGAGATCGCGCGCGTCTTGCCGACATCGCCCGGCCGCATGCGGGCGACAGCGGCGAACAGCGAAAAGCAACGGGCGTGGATTTCATAGAGCGCGTCCTGCGGCAGGGCGATCTCCGAGCCGAGGAAGACGACGAGGCCGCATTGGCCGCGATCGGCGTGGACGGGAAAGGCGATGCCGCTGCTGCCGGGCGCCAGCGGCGCCATCTGCTCGGTCCAAGCAAGGCCGCCGAACATCTCGCTCATGGCCGCCACACCGTCATCCGTCCACCAGCGCGGTTCGGTCGAGATCCTGCTATGGCGCACGATCTCCTCGCCATTGGCGCCCGAGATGAACTTGGTCGCCACCGATATCCCGGGATAGTCGGAATCGAAGCACGGCACCAGCCGCGCCCGCTCGAGCGACGGGCTGACGAAGAACAGGCCGAAGGCCGAGGCATTGATGTCGACGGCGATCCAACGGCAGCGCCGCACAGCATCGGGAATGGTCACGGCGTGATGCGTTTCGGAGCCGAGCGAGAAGGCACCGAACGGATTGCGCTGGTCGTTGAAAAGGGCCTCGGCGGCCTGCTTGACGTCGGCCTGTTTCAAATGATGCCGCTCCTGATCGCCGTGGCGATGGCCATCGCGCGGTTGCTGGCCGCGAATTTCTGGATGGCGTGGGTGATGTAGCTGTTGACGGTGTTGGAGGACACGCCAAGGATGACGGCAACCTCGTCCGTGGTCTTGCCTTCCGAGACCCAGAACAGGCATTCGCGCTCGCGGTCCGACAGCGGATCCTGCATGGCGGCGGCGGCGATCAGTTGCGGAATATGCGAGAGCGCGTAGCAGCACTTCAGCTGCGCCTTCATCAGCGCCGGTTGGTCGATCCGGCCGGCGGCTGCCGCCGAGAACAGCGCGAACAGGCGTTGGCGGCCGACATTCAGCCTGAGCGAATAGATCTCGGCGTGGCCGAGCACGTCGAGCAGACGTGCCTCTTCGCCGGAGACCAGCCCCTCGGCCTGTGGTGCCTGCGCCGACACCAGCGGCCTTGGACGCATGCCCGGCGCAACGGTGAGCGCGCCCTGGGCAAGGCCAGCGATCAGCCGCTTGCCGATCAGTTCGATGGCGTCGAAAATCCAGTTGGACGAGACGATGCGCGCGTCGTTGCGGTCCTGATCGTGGACGATGGCGACCAGCATATAGCTGTCGGCACCGATCTCGGCGGTCAACTCCATGAAAAAGCTGGTGAGATCGCCGCGCGACGTCAGGCGCGAGCCCAATGTGTCGGATTGAAGAAGCGCGGCGGGACTGCTCATTGCTGTTTTTGGCCGGAATCGATGCTGATGTCCGGATGCTGGAGAGCCAGCCGCCGAACCTGAAAACGCGTTACATTTACGAGACACACACAAGCGCGGGGTCGCGCCCGATCAGACGGAATCCATTCAGGGAACGCGAAGCCGTCCGCGTCTGGCGCCAGAAAATTCCGGCACTTGAGACTTTGGGTGGTCGCCGCGCCCCCCGAGGACCGGCTGATTCGGGTCTAATCTACCCGTAGATGAATCTGACATCAAACGCGATTTGACAAAATCGAATCGAGTGGACTCAAGCTGCGACTCAGGCGCCGATTTTCGCGCGTTTCGGTGCGTGAAAATGTTCGAGCCGTGCAAGCCAGTCTTCTCGGCCGGGGCTGTTTCGGTCGCGCCCACCAAGGGGCTAGAGGATGTCAAAGAGCGGCTGACGCCGCCCTTTTTCGTGGTTTCCCTGAGAGCTGCCGCGCTTCGGGCAGCCGGTGTCACCGGCCCTCGAAGCCGGTCAGCACGCCGACGGCATTGATGCCGATTTCCTCGACGGCGTAGCCGCCTTCCATGACGAACAGCGTCGGCAGGCCGAGCCTGGCGATGCGGCGGCCGATCATGGGATAGTCCGACGACTTCAGCTTGAACTGGCTGATAGGATCCTTCTCGAACGTGTCGACGCCGAGCGAGACGATGACGACGTCTGGCGCGTAGGCGGCGAGCCTGGCGCAGGCGTCTTCCAGCGAGGCGCTCCAGGCGTCCCAGCCGGTGCCGAACGGCATGGGATAGTTGATGTTGAAACCTTCGCCCGCGCCGGCGCCACGCTCGTCGGCATGGCCGAGGAAGAACGGATATTCGACCATCGGGTCGCCGTGCAAATTGAGGACCTGCACGTCGGCGCGGTCGTAGAAGATCTCCTGTGTGCCGTTGCCGTGATGATAGTCGACATCGAGGATCGAGATGCGGCTGGCCCCCTGGTCACGGAACCACTGCGCGGCAACGGCCGCGTTGTTGATGTAGCAATAGCCGCCCATGAAGCCGGCTCCGGCATGGTGGCCGGGCGGACGGCAGAGCGCGAAGGCGGAGGCTTCGCCGGCCTTGACCAGGCCCGCGGCGGTCAGCGCGACGTCGTAGGAGGACTTGATCGCGTCCCATGTTCCTTCGACGAAGGTGGCGCCGCCGTCGAAGGAATAATAGCCGAGCAGGGCGTCGACGCGCTTGGGCGGCACGTCGCCGCGCAGGCCGCGTGTCGGCCAGGTGAAGGGCATGGCTGTGCCTGTGTGGCCCTCGGCGATCCATTGCGGCCAGACCGTCGGCAGGAAATCGACGTAGTCGGCCCTGTGGATGCGCTTGGCGGCGGCAAGATCATGCTCGGCCGGCGCGATGATCGGCCCGAGTTTCTCGCTGTCGACCCGCGCCTTGATGAACTCGGCGCGCGAGGGTTTTTCGAAACCCGGCACGATCGCCGATGTGACCAGTTCCATCTGGCCGGCGTGGCCGGCGTGAAGCGGCGAATAGACAGTCTTCATGAAATTCCTCTCGAATGCGAAATCAGTCAAGGTTGAGATAGGGGGTCACCAGAGCGAGCCACATGGTTTCGACATCGTCCTCGATGAGGTCGTATGTCCGGCGATCCCTTTTCAGGCCGACAAGACGGCAGGCGTGCCCGACCTCCATCATCAGCAGGCCGAGCCGGCTGGCGACCTTGTCTTCGAGAGCCGGGTTCACGTGCCGCAGCCATGCCGCATAGAGGGCGATGATCTGGTCGTCATATTCGTTCTGGATCGGCCTCAGGTCGGCGTTGCCTGAAATCGCCTCGATCACCGGCATCAGGCTGGCATTGTCGAGATAAAGCCTGGAGGTGTCCGTGAAAAGCCTGCGTACCTCCCGCCGAAACTCCTCCCGGTTGGTGGGCGGGTCGACCCTGATGCGCCTCGCGATCACTTCGGGAAAGGATGACAGCCAGCGCCGGGCGAGGTCCAGGAGAATGGCTTCCTTGTTGGGGAAGTACTGGTAGACCGAACCAACCGACAGGCCCGCGCGCTGCGCTATGGCGAGCGTGGTCGGCGTCCTTGTGCCTTGCTCGCGGGTCAGGATCAGCGCCGCGTCGAGGATCCGGTCCACCACCTTGCTCGACCGTTGTTGGCGCGGCTGCTTGCGCGGTTCGAGCGCTATCCTGGTTTTGCGATCGAGACTGCGCTTCACGGCTTGACGTCCTCGTTCCCCGCCCAGTCCCAACATCGGCGCAGAGTGTTGTCCACAATACATTGCAAATTCCGCATGTTGACAAACGCGAATGATTAGTCGCATTCTTTTATCCACGCTGCCTTGGGGATAACAAGGGGAATTTCGAAGACAGCGCGCCGGCATCATCTTTCCCCATCGCCCCTCCCGCGGAGCGGCAGCTCGTGGGCAGTGGTTGTCGGTCTCAGTCAAAAGCGCGGAGTCGCGATGTCGGTCACGGGTGCGGGTCACAAGGCGGATCTGATCGTCATCAATGGTCGTGTGTTGACCATGGACGATGACAATCCGACCGCCGAAGCCGTTGCCGTCAAGGATGGCGCCATCGTCGCTCTCGGCAGCCACGCCTCCATCGAAGAGTTCAAGGGGCCGGCCACCAGGGTCATCGACGCCAGGGGCGGTTCGGTGATCCCGGGTTTCATCGAAGCCCACATGCATCTGTTTTCAGGCGCGGCCGAGCTTGCCCATCTCCAGTTGTCGGGCGTCCACGGTTTCGAGGCGCTGCAAAAGGCGATCCGCGACTACGCGTCGACGCACCCCGATGCCAAGATGCTGGTCGGACAGGGCGTCGACTACACCGTGCTCGACGACGAGCGAGTGACGCGCCATCATCTCGATGCGATCCTGCCGGACCGGCCCTTCGTCATGGCCGCGCCCGACCACCATACGATGTGGGCCAACACCAAGGCGCTGGGCTTGGCTGGCATCCTGAATGGGCGCACGCTTGGCCCCGGCAATGAGATCGTCATGGGCGACGACGGCCTGGCCAATGGCGAACTGCGCGAGGGCGAGGCTTTCGGCCCGGTGCTCGATCTTGCCGGCGAGGGCCGGGTGCGGCTCGGGCTGGCGACGGGCGGCGAGCCAGACCCGATGCCATCGGCGGAAGAACGCGCCGCCGACCGCGACATCATGCGGCGCGGGCTCGCCTGGTGCGCGCGCCACGGCATCACCTCGATCCAGAACATGGACGGCAATCTCTACCAGCTCGAATTGCTGGCCGAGATCGAGGCCGAGGAGGGTCTGTCCTGCCGGGTGCAGATACCCTTCCACTACAAGAATTTCATGACGCTCGACATGCTCGACAAGGCCTCGGCGATGGCCGAGCGCTACAATGGCGAGTGGCTGTCGTCAGGCATGGTCAAGGTGTTCTACGACGGCGTGCTCGATTCCTGGACGGCCGTCATGATCGAGCCCTATGCCGACCGTCCCGACTGGGTGGGTGAACCACTGTTCACGCCCCAGCAATTCATCGATCTCGCCGTCGCCGTCGACAGGCGCGGCCTGCAGATCGCCGTGCATTCGATCGGCGACGGCGCGGTGCGCGCCGTGCTCGACGGCTACGAGGCGGCGCAAAAGGCCAATGGCAGGCGCGACAGCCGGCATCGTGTCGAACATATAGAGGTCATCGGCGCATCTGATGTGCCGCGTTTCGCCGAACTCGGCGCCATCGCTTCGATGCAGCCGCCGCATCCGCCCGGCGCCATGGATTTTCCGCTGGAGCCGACTGTGTCGCGCATCGGGCCGGCGCGCTGGCCGCTGAGCTATGCCTGGCGCACCCTGAAGAATGCCGGCGCGCATGTCGTGTTCGCGTCGGACTGGCCGGTGTCGCCGATCGATCCGATCCTGGGCATCCAGGCGGCAGTGATGCGCAAACCATGGGCATCAAGCGATCCGGACCAGAGCTTCTCGATGCGGGAATCGCTTGCCGCCTACACGGTCGAGGGCGCCTATGCCGAATTCGCCGAGCACCGCAAGGGCACGCTGAAGCCGGGCTATATGGCCGATCTGGTGGTTTTGTCGGCCGACATCGAAAAGACTATGCCGGCCGACCTGCACAAGGTGCGCCCGGTAACAACGATCTGCGGCGGCAAAGTCACCTACCAGGCCTGAGATGGCATGCGGCTTGCCTGCTGAAATGGCGGACTGAAATGACCGACTGAACTGTGATTCAATGCCGGACTTGCCAACCCACCGGCCATGTGGTCACATCCAATAGGGGAAAAGCTCCGCCAGCAAGAGCGGGGTCAACAGTGAGGCGTAATCGTGCCGGACAAACCGGATCGGAATGCGATTGAAGTAGTTAACGTCAGCAAAATTTTCGGATCGGGTGAGGGGCAGGTCGCTGCCCTCGACACAGTCTCGGTATCCATCCGCGAAAACGAATTCTTCACACTGCTGGGACCATCCGGCTGCGGCAAGACCACCTTGCTGCGGCTGATCGCCGGCTTCGACTTTCCAACCGCCGGCGAAATCCTGCTTTACGGCCAGGACATCGCGCCATTGCCGCCCTTCAAGCGGCCGGTCAACACCGTCTTCCAATCCTATGCGCTGTTCCCTCACATGACGGTGGCAGACAATATCGGCTTCGGCCTGGAGATGCTGGGCAAGCCCAAGGCGCAGATCAAGGCGCGCGTTGCCGAGATGCTGAAGCTGGTCAAGATGGAGGCGCTGGCGGGCCGGCGCACCGGCCAGATTTCCGGTGGCCAGCAGCAGCGCGTGGCGCTGGCCCGGGCGCTCGCGCCGCAACCGAAGGTGCTGCTGCTCGACGAACCGCTCTCCGCCCTCGACTACAAGCTGCGCAAGGAGATGCAAATCGAGTTGAAGCGGCTGCAGCACGAGACCGGCATAACCTTCATCTTCGTCACCCATGACCAGGAAGAAGCGCTGACGATGTCGGACCGCATCGCGGTGATGTCGTCGGGCAAGATCCTGCAAGTCGGCTCGCCGTGGGATATCTACGACAAGCCTGCCGAACGCTTCGTCGCCGACTTCATCGGCGAGACCAATTTTCTCACCGCGGCCATATCAGGCACCGGCAACGGCAAGGCGCGCGCGACGCTCAAATCCGGCACAACCATCGAGGCGACCGTTGCCGAAGGCTTCCAGCCGAAGGACAACGCCACCGTGGTGGTGAGGCCGGAGCATGCCAAGCTGACCAGGAGCAAGGGCGACCTGGCGGGCACGGTCGACAACATCGTCTATTTCGGCACCGACACGCATATCCATGTCCAGCTCGACAGCGGCGAAGCCTTCACCGTGCGCCAGCAGAACACGCGCAGCGCCGGCTGCGGTTTCGAGCGCGGCGACAAGGTCGGCATCCTGATCGGCAACGACGCCGCGCAAGTGCTGAGGGACTGATGGCCACCGCCGAAGAAGTCGCCAAGGCAGCGGAGCGGCGCGACGTCCGCGCCCGCTGGTTGCTGTCAGCGCCGGCGCTGCTGGTCATTCTGCTCGCCGCGACCGGCCCGTTGCTAATCGTGCTCGTCTATTCGTTCCTGACGCCCGGCGCCTATGGCGACGTGAAGTGGCAATTTTCGCCGGAAGCCTGGGTGTCGGTGTTCATGGAACGCGACATTTTCGACGACACGCTGTCGCTGGCGGCCGCCCACGTCACCATCTTCCTGCGCTCGATCAAGCTCGCGGTGGTGACGACGCTGGCGACTTTGGCGCTCGGCTTCCCGACCGCCTATTTCATGGCGACGCGCAGTGAAAAGACCAGAGATCTCTGGCTGTTCCTGATCACCATCCCGTTCTGGACTAACCTTCTGATCCGCACTTTCGCTGTTCTGCAGATCATCCGCAACGAAGGCATCGTCAATACCATCCTTCTGAAGCTCGGCATCGTCTCGGCGCCGGTGCAGATCCTCTACACCGACACGGCGATCCTGATCGGCATGGCCTATGTCTACCTGCCGCTGATGGTGCTGCCGATCTATGCCAGCATGGAAAAACTCGATTTCCGGCTGGTCGAGGCCGGCTACGATCTCTACGCGACACGCTTCAAGGTGCTGCGCAAGATCATTTTCCCGCTGGTCAAACCCGGCGTCATCGCCGGCTCCATCCTGGTCTTCATTCCGGCCCTCGGCGCCTATGTGACGCCGAGCGTGCTTGGCGGCGGCAAGAACATGATGCTGTCCAACCTGATCGAATTGCAGTTCGGACAGGGCCGCAACTGGCCGCTTGGCTCGGCGCTGTCGATCACGGTCATGATCATCGTCATGGTGGCGCTGCTGGCCTATGTGCGCAACGCCGGCAAGTCAGGGGTGCGTCATGGCTAGCAACTTCTCCATCAAGCACCAGCCGGGCTTCACCGCGATCGCGGCGACCTGTTTCGTCGTGCTCTATCTGCCGATCATCGTGCTGGTCATCTACGCCTTCAACGCGGCGAGCTCGACCTCGGAATGGGGCGGGTTTTCGCTCAAATGGTTCCAGTCGGCCTGGCAGAACACGCAGGTCATCGATGCGACGATGCGTTCCTTCCAGATCGGCGCCATAGCGGCGGCCCTTGCCACCATCTTCGCCACAATGGCCGCGCTCGCCACCACGCGCACACCGCCCTATCCCGGGCTGACCTTCAAATACGCGGCCATCAACCAGCCGCTGATGGTGCCCGAAATCGTCACCGGCGTGGCGCTGCTGATCTTCTTCTCGCGCATCAAGATCTTCACCGGCTATTCCGGCCTTGGCTACCTGATCGCCGCGCATACGGCGTTCTGCATCCCGTTTGCCTACCTGCCGATCCGGGCGCGGCTGGAGAATATGGACCTGACGCTGGAACGCGCCGCTGCCGACCTCTATGCGACGCCGTGGAAGACCTTCCGCCGCATCACGCTGCCGCTTTTGTGGCCCGGCATCCTCGCCGGCCTGATGCTGGCTTTCGTCATCTCGCTCGATGACGTCGTCATCACCGAATTCGTCAAGTCGGGCGGCCAGGACACGCTGCCCACCTACATGCTCGGCCAGATCCGCCGCGGCATCACACCCGAGATCAACGCGATATCGACCGCCTTCCTGCTGCTTTCGGTCGCGATCGTCACGTTGTTTTTCTTTGTCAGCAGGAAACGAGACTGAAACCGATAATGGGAGTTAAAACGATGAACTGGAAGACAACGGCGTCCGCCATGGGGTTGGCGTTGCTCGCTTCGACGGGCCTTGCCCGCGCCGACGGCGTGCTCAACATCTACAATTGGGGCAATTACACCAGCCCCGACGTGATCAAGAAGTTCGAAGCCAAATACAACGTCAAGGTGACCATCACCGACTACGATTCCAACGACACCGCGCTCGCCAAGGTCCGCCAGGGCGGCACCGGTTTCGACATCGCCGTGCCTTCGCAGACCTACGTGCCGATCTGGATCAAGGAAGGCCTCGTCCAGGAAACCGATCCGGGCAAGATGGAGAATTTCAAGAATGTGGCGCCGGAATGGGCCAACCCTGAGTTCGATCCGGGCCGCAAATACACGGTTCCGTGGGCCTGGGGCACGATCGGCGTCGTCGTCAATACCGACGCCTACAAGGGCCCGGCCAACACGTGGGGCATCATCTTCAACACGCCCGACGAGTTGAAGGGTAAGGTCAACGTCGTACCGGAGATGGGCGACGTGATGTTCGCCGCGATCAAATATGTCGGCGGCCAGCAATGCACCAACGACAAGACGGTGTTGAAGAAAGTACGTGACCTGCTGGTGGCGGCGAAGCCGAACTGGATCGCCATGGAATACAACACCATAGAGAAGATGGGCGCCGGCGACTTCAAGGCAACCAGCGACTGGAATGGCTCGGCTTTGCGTCAGCGCCTTGCCAACCCGGCCATCCACTTCAACTACCCGAAGGAAGGCTATGGCCTGTGGAGCGACAACGTCGTCGTCCTGAAAGAGGCCAAGAACGTCGAGAACGCCAAGCTGTTCCAGAACTTCATCATGGATCCGGAAAACGCGGCCGGCCTCTCGGCCTTCCATCGCTACGCCAATGCCATCGCCGGTTCGGACAAGTACATGCCGGCCGACATGAAGGACGCGCCGGAAGTCGTCATTCCGGCCGACGCCAAGCCGCTTGGCGAACTGCAGCAGATGTGCGCGCCAGAGACGCAGGAACTCTACACCAAGATCTGGACCGAACTGCAGAAGTAATCGCCGCATGACGGACCCGGCGGCACATGCCGCCGGGTCTTTTCCGTTTCCGGGAATAGCTTTCATGGACTCCTATCGCAACAGCGATCCGCGGCCGCCGATCATGCAGGGCTCGCCGCCCGCCATGGTGCCACCAAGGCTCGACTGGGACAGGCCGCCCTGGAACCGCTGGGCTTTCCAGCACATCAGGGAAATTCTGCCGACCGTCGAAGTCTGGCGCGGCAACGGCCACCGTCACCGCCTCGAACGCGCCGAGGTCGATCTCGACGGGCTGCCGGTCGAGGACAGCACGGGACGGAAGACGACGCTCGCGGGCCTGCTGGACGAGACCCATACGGATGGCTTCCTGGTGCTCAAGGACGGCAAGATAGCCTTTGAGCGCTACTTCAACGGCATGGACGAGCGCACGCTGCATCTGTCGCAGTCGATGGCCAAGTCGGTCACCGGCTCGGTGTTCGGCATACTGGCCGGGCGCGGGCTGGTCGATCCGGCGAGGCCGGTCGCCGATTACCTGCCCGAGCTGAAGGCAACCGGGTGGGCCGGCGCCAGCGTCCAGCACGTGCTCGACATGACGAGCGGAGTGCGCTTTTCCGAGGAATATACCGATCGCTATTCCGATATCGGCCAGGTCGATGTCGCCACCGGCTGGAAGCCGGTTCCGCCGGGCAGCGACCCGGACTTTCGCTGGCCCGCGCACATGTTCGAGCTGATCCTGGGCTTGACGGAGACGGTCCGGCCACATGGGGCGGCATTCGAGTACCGCTCGGTCGAAACCGATGTGCTCGCGTTCATCCTGGAGCGGGTGACCGGCAAGCGGCTGGCGCAACTGGTCTCGGAAGAACTCTGGCAAAAGCTCGGCGCCGATGAAAGCGCCTGCTTCACCGTCGACAGCGCCGGCTACGCGCTGGCCGATGGCGGCTTCAACGCGACGCTGCGCGATTATGCCCGCTTCGGCCAGCTGATCCTCGATAATGGCGGCGGCGTGATGCCGGCCGACTGGATCGAGGCGACGCGCAGCGGCAGCCACGGACCGGGCTTCAGTCCAAGCCTGCCGGAGGGCAGCTACCGCAACCAGTTCTGGATCGAGAATCCCCATTCGCGGGCGCTGATGTGCCGGGGCGTGTTCGGGCAGATGATCCACATCGACTGGAATACGCGGATGGTCGTGGTCAAGCTTTCGAGCTGGCCGGATTTCAGCAACGTCGCCTATTCCATGGCGACGCTGAAGGCCGTGCATGCCATCGCCGCCGCGCTGAGCTGAATCCCCACAAGACACGACCTGGAAGGAAATGCCATGACCGGCAAGACCGCGTTCGAGACCCGTTACGGCTTCCGCCGCAACCAGGTGCTGCTCGCCAACTGGCGGGAAAATCCGTTCAACCGATGGTCATTCCAGAACGTCGGCGAGCTGGTGCCGAGCGCGCGTGTCGCCGCCCTGCCGGTCAACCAGGCGCCGGCCGAGGATTTCGGCGGATTGCTCGACGAAAAGATCGCGGTGGCGAGCACGCCGGAAACCGTCGCGGCTTTTCTCAGCCGCTCGCACACGGATGCGCTGACCGTCATGAGAGGCGGCAGGATCGTCGGCGACTGGTTTGCGCCGCATATGGATTTCGGCGCCCGCCACATCATCTTTTCGATCAGCAAGTCGGTGACCGCGATCATGGCCGGCATATTGGAAGGCGAGGGCGTGTTCGATCCGGAAGCGCCGGTGACGGCCTACATACCGGAAGCCGGCGATTCGGCCTATGGCGAGGCTACCGTGCGGCATGTGCTCGATATGAGTGTCAGCCTCGATTTCGAAGAAGCCTATCTCGATCCCGAAAGCGCCTTTGCCCGCTACCGGCGCGCCACCTTGTGGAACCCCGGCGGCGGCACGGAAAGCCTGCGTGAATTCCTCCTGACGCTGCAGCGTCTCGCCGAGCCGCACGGCCAGACCTTCCGTTACCGGTCGCCCAATTCCGACCTGCTTGGCCTGCTGCTCGAACGGGCGTCTGGCCAGCGCTTCGCCGACCTGATGCGCGAGAAACTGTGGCAGCCGCTCGGCGCCGCCAGCGAAGCTTCGGTGGCGGTAGACATGGAGGGCACGGCGCGCACTGCCGGCGGCATCTCGGTGACGCCGCGCGATCTGGCGCGCGTCGGCGAGATGATGCGGCAAGGAGGCACTGCGAATGGCCGCCGCATCGTGCCCGAGGCCTGGGTGCGCGACACCACGGTAACCGGCGGCAGTTCTGAAGCCTGGCAGCGTGGCGCCATGCTGCCGCTGTTTCCCAAGGGCCGCTACCGCAACAAATGGTACCAGACAGGACATGAGAACGGGGCCTATTGCGGCATCGGGATCCATGGCCAGTGGCTCTATGTCGACCCCCGGACGGAAGTGGTGATCGCCAAGATGTCGTCGCAGCCCGAGCCGGTCGACGATCCGCTCGATCTCGAGATCGTCGCATTCTTCGAAGCGCTGAGCCGGATGGTCTGAGCGGCCGCAACATTAGGGCGCGCTTTCCTGTGGACCTCTGTCGCCGGCGAAACCGCGAAGGTTGGCGGGCAGGATATCTGCGCCTATGGTCGCCGCTCTTTTCGAGAAGAGCAGGAACGGCATGGCATCCGACATCAAGCGCATCGCAGCCATTATCGCGACCGAGATTACAGCGCGGCCCGAACAGGCTGCCGCTGCCATCGGGCTGCTCGACGAAGGCGCGACCGTGCCGTTCGTGGCGCGCTACCGCAAAGAGGTGACGGGCGGGCTCGACGACACGCAACTGCGCCTGCTGTCGGAGCGTCTTGCCTATCTGCGCGAGCTCGACGCGCGGCGTGACACCATCCTTGGCTCGATCCGGGAGCAGGGCAAGCTGACCGACGAGCTTGAAACCAAGCTCGCCGCCGCCGTCACCAAGGCCGAGCTGGAGGACATCTACCTGCCCTACAAGCCCAAGCGCCGCACCAGGGCGGAGATCGCCCGGGAGCGTGGGCTGGGACCGCTGGCGGAAGCCATCCTGGCCGACCGTTCGCTGGTGCCGGCGGAACTCGCACTGGCCTATCTGACCGAGGACGTGGCCGACGCCAAGGCGGCACTTGAGGGCGCGCGCGACATAGTGTCGGAGCAGTTCGCCGAGAATGCCGACCTGGTCGGCAAGCTGCGAAGCTACATGAAGGAACGCGCCTTCATGCGCGCCAGGGTGGTCGACGGCAAGCAGGAGGCGGGTGCGAAATTCTCCGATTATTTCGACCATGTCGAGCGCTGGGCCACCGTGCCGAGCCACCGCGCGCTGGCGATGCTGCGCGGCCGCAACGAGGAGGTGCTGTCGCTCGACATCGAGGTCGATGCCGACGACTCTTCGCCGGTGAAGCCGGTAGAGCGGATGATCGCCAATGCCTACGCCATCGGCGGCAGCCTGCCGGGCGATCGCTGGCTGATGGAGGTCGCAGGCTGGACCTGGCGCATAAAACTATCCCTGCACCTGACGCTCGATCTGATGCGCGACCTGCGCGAACGGGCCGAGGAAGAGGCGATCCACGTCTTCGCCCGCAATTTGAAGGATCTGCTGCTCGCCGCCCCCGCCGGATCGCGGCCGACGATGGGGCTCGACCCTGGCATCCGCACCGGCGTCAAGGTCGCGGTGGTCGACGGCACCGGCAAGCTGGTGGCGACGACAACGGTCTATCCGTTCCCGCCCAGGAACGATGTGCGTGGCACGCAGGCGGAGCTCGCCAAGCTCGTTCGCCTGCACAAGGTCGAGCTGATCTCGATCGGCAATGGCACCGGCAGCCGCGAAACCGAGAAGCTGGTGGCCGACATGCTGTCCGACATGCCTTCCGACGGCGGGCCGAAGCCGCTCAAGGTGATCGTCAGCGAGGCCGGCGCTTCGGTCTATTCGGCTTCGGCGACGGCGGCGGCGGAATTCCCCGGTCTCGACGTATCATTGCGCGGTGCGGTGTCGATCGCGCGCCGCTTGCAGGATCCGCTGGCCGAACTGGTCAAGATCGAGCCGAAATCGATCGGCGTCGGCCAGTATCAGCACGATGTCGACCAGTACCGGCTTGGCCGCTCGCTGGAGGCGGTGGTCGAGGACGCCGTCAACGCGGTTGGCGTCGATCTCAACACGGCTTCGGCGCCGCTTCTGGCGCGGGTTTCAGGGCTCGGGGCGTCGCTCGCAGACGCCATCGTCGCGCATCGCGATGCCACCGGCCCGTTCGCCAGCCGCAAGGATTTGCTCAGGGTCTCCCGCCTCGGGCCGCGTGCGTTCGAGCAATGCGCCGGCTTCCTGCGCATCCCGAACGGCTCCGAGCCGCTCGACGCCTCGGCCGTGCATCCGGAAGCCTACGGCGTGGCCAAAAAGATCGTCGCCGCCTGCGGGCGCGCTGTGCGTTCGCTGATGGGCGACAGTGCGGCGCTGAAGGCGCTCGATCCGCGCGTTTTCGTCGACGAGCGGTTCGGCCTGCCGACGGTGCGCGACATTTTGGCTGAGCTGGAAAAGCCCGGCCGCGATCCGCGCCCCGGCTTCAAGACGGCAACCTTCGCCGATGGCATCGATGACATCAAGGATCTGAAACCCGGCATGCTGCTGGAAGGCACCGTCACCAATGTCGCCGCTTTCGGCGCCTTCGTCGACATCGGCGTCCACCAGGACGGGCTGGTGCACGTTTCGCAACTGGCCGACCGTTTCATCAAGGACGCGCATGAGGTGGTCAAGGCCGGCGACGTGGTCAAGGTGCGAGTCGTCGATGTCGACATCAAGCGCAAGCGGATCGCGCTTTCCATGCGCAGGGATGGTGGCGAGGGCGGCGCATCGCGCGGCCCGCGCGACAATGGCGGCGGCAGGCCGGCGCCACGCTCGCCAGCGCCGCAGCGCCAGCCGGAGCGACCGGCGCAGCAAGGTGCGTTCGGCGCGGCGTTGGCGGATGCGCTGAAACGGAAGTAGCTACCACGCCAGAACAGCCGGGTCCTTTTCAACCTGGCTCGTCAGCCAATCTCGAAAACTCGCGACCGGCGGATGGCCGCGCTTGTCGTGCGGGACGACTAGATAATAGGCGCTGCGGCTGTGCATAGGCTGGCCGGGCGCGGGCACCAGCTGGCCGCGCTGCAACTCGCCTGAGATGAGGATTTGCGGCAGCAGAGCCACGCCCAGACCCGCCATGCAGGCCTGGGCGGCGGTGCCGAACTGTTCGAACTGCATACCCGGTCCGGTCGGCGCGCTCAGGCCCTGATGCTCAAACCATTCTGTCCAGGCGCCAGGCCGCGTCGCCATGTGCAGCAGCGGCAGACGGCCGATGTCGGCCGGCGTGGCGATGGAGCGCTCGGCGAGAAATTCGGGCGACACCACCGGGGCCACCATCTCCCGCACCAGCAGCGTCGAGTCTGCCTCGGGCCAGTCCGGCAGGCCATAATGGATGGCGGCGTCCAGCCGCTCCCTGGCGAAGTCGAAGCGGCCGACGCGGGTGACGAAGTTGATGGTGATGTCGGGATTGTTGTCGACGAAGTCTGGGATCATCGGCATCAGCCAGCGCGTGCCGAAGGTCGGCAGGATTGCGAGGTTCAGGATGCCGCTATGCCGATTACTCATCAATCCAAGCGCTGCGTCGCGCAATTGGCCAAGTGCCGAACGGACCACTTCGGCGTAGGTTTCGCCCGCCGCCGACAGCCGGACATTGCGGCTGTCGCGCTCGAACAGCCGGCGGCCAAACTGGTCCTCGATCAGCCTGATCTGCCGACTGACGGCGCCCTGGGTTAAATCCAGCTCCTGGGCTGCAGCGGTGAAACTGCCAAGCCGGGCCACCGCTTCGAAGGCGGCAAGCGCGTTGATGTTAGGCAAAAGACGACGTTGGACGCTCATGATCTATTCCTAACGCTCATTGATCGGTGAAGCAATTTCGTTTGATTTTTTCAGGCCGTGGGCCGATAAGCCGGGCTTCACCCGTTTTTAAGGATCGAGACGCCATGGCCGCCGACAAGAATGCATTCGTCTGGGAAGACCCGTTCCTGATCGAGGACCAGCTTTCGGAAGACGAGCGCATGGTGCGGGACGGGGCGGCGGCCTTCGCCGCCGACAAGCTCGCGCCGCGCATCGAGGAGGCCTATCTCAACGAAACCTTCGACACGGCGATTTTTCGCGAGATGGGCGAGGCCGGCCTGCTCGGCATCAACATTCCGGAAGAATTCGGCGGCCTCGGCGCCAACTATGTCACCTACGGCCTGGTCGCCCGCGAAGTGGAGCGCGTCGATTCCGGCTATCGTTCGATGATGTCGGTGCAGTCGTCGCTGGTGATGTATCCCATTTATGCCTATGGCTCGGACGAACAGCGCAGGAAGTATCTACCCAAGCTCGCCAGCGGCGAGTGGATAGGCTGTTTCGGCCTGACCGAACCGGATGCCGGCTCCGACCCCGGCGGCATGAAGACGCGCGCCGAGAAGACCGCCAATGGCTACAAGCTTACCGGCTCCAAGATGTGGATCTCCAATGCGCCCGTCGCCGACGTGTTCGTCGTCTGGGCGAAGCTGAAGGGCGAGAACGGCAAGGATGAGATCCGTGGCTTCGTCCTGGAAAAGGGCATGAAGGGGCTTTCGGCGCCGAAGATCGGCGGCAAGCTGTCGCTGCGGGCGTCGATCACCGGCGAGGTGGTTATGGAAGGCGTCGAGGTCGGCGAGGATGCTCTGCTGCCCAACGTGTCGGGGCTGAAGGGGCCGTTCGGCTGCCTCAACCGGGCTCGCTACGGCATTTCCTGGGGCTCGATGGGCGCGGCCGAAGATTGCTGGCATCGCGCGCGCCAGTATGGCCTCGACCGCAAGCAGTTCGGCAAGCCGCTGGCCAGCACGCAGCTCTACCAGAAGAAGCTCGCCGACATGCAGACCGAGATCGCGCTCGGGCTGCAGGCCTCGTTGCGCGTCGGGCGGCTGCTCGACGAAGGCAAGATGGCGCCGGAGATGATCTCGATCGTCAAGCGCAACAATTGCGGCAAGGCGCTCGACATCGCCCGCCAGGCGCGCGACATGCATGGCGGCAACGGCATCCAGATCGGCTATCACGTGATGCGCCATGCGCAGAATCTGGAGACGGTCAACACCTATGAGGGCACGCATGACGTGCACGCGCTGATCCTGGGACGGGCGCAGACGGGGATCCAAGCGTTTTTCTGAGGTTCGGTAGCCGTTTAAGTTAGGTGCAGCGCAACATCCGCTTGGAGAATGACGGCCAGATGTGTCAGGGTTCGGCCAGCTAAACGCCGATCTTCCGGGGCTCCATGGCAATTCTGGCCGCCGTCTATCACCTGACCCATTACAAATACGACCGGCCGGTGGTTCTTGGTCCCCAGGTGATCAGGCTCCAGCCGGCGCCACATTCGCGCACCAAAGTGCTCAGCCATTCGTTGAAGGTCGAGCCGGCGAACCACTTCGTCAATCTCCAGCAGGACCCCTACGGCAATTTCCTCGCCCGTTTCGTCTTTCCCGACCCGGTGAGCGAACTCAAGATCGAGGTCGACCTCGTCGCCGACATGACGGTCTACAACCCGTTCGATTTCTTCGTCGAGGAGACGGCGGAAAATTTCCCGTTCGAGTATCCGGAAGAGACACGCAACGACCTCGCCATCTATCGCACACCGGAACCGGCAGGCCCGCTGCTGTCGGCGTTCCTGAAAACCATCGATACCAGCCCGAAAAACACGGTCAATTTTCTCGTCGACCTCAATGCCCGGCTGCAGCGCGAAATCGCCTATATCGTGCGCATGGAGACCGGCGTGTTCTCGCCGGAGGAAACGCTGGCGGCCGCCAAAGGGTCGTGCCGCGATTCGAGCTGGCTGCTGGTGCAGATCCTGCGCAATCTAGGCATCGCCGCGCGCTTTGTCTCGGGCTATCTGATCCAGCTCAAGCCCGACCTCGTCGCGCTCGATGGGCCGGCCGGTACATCAGTGGATTTCACTGACCTGCACGCCTGGTGCGAGGTCTATCTTCCCGGCGCTGGCTGGATCGGTTTCGACCCGACTTCGGGCCTGCTTACCGGCGAGAGCCATGTACCGCTTGCCGCCACCCCGCATTTTCGCAATGCAGCGCCCATTTCCGGCATGGCGAGCTTTGCCAATGTCGAGTTCGGCTTCGACATGCGGGTCGACCGCATCGCGGAGCATCCGCGCATCACCAAGCCGTTCTCGGATGAAAGCTGGCATGCGCTTGATGCGCTCGGCAACAAGGTCGATGCGGCGCTGGCGGACGGGGATGTACGGCTGACCATGGGCGGCGAGCCGACCTTCGTGTCGATCGACGATTTCGAGTCCGCCGAGTGGAACACCGCCGCCGTCGGCCCGACAAAACGCGAAAAGGCCGATGCGCTGATCCGGAGGCTGCGCGAGCGCTTCGCGCCTGGCGGCTTCCTCCATTATGGCCAAGGCAAATGGTACCCCGGCGAAAGCTTACCGCGCTGGACCTTTTCGCTCTACTGGCGCACCGACGGCCAGCCGGTCTGGAGCGACCCGTCGCTGATCGCGCGGGAGAAAAGCGAAGCCGATATCGGTCCGAAGCAGGCCGAGAGCCTGCTGACCGCGATCGCCGGCGAGCTCGGCATCGAAACGTCCATGGTCAGCGAAGCCTATGAGGATCCGGCCGAGTGGCTGCTCAAGGAAGGCAAGCTGCCGGAGAATGTCGATCCGTCCAATTCGAAGCTGGAGGATCCCGAAGAGCGCAGCCGCATGGCGACGGTGTTCGAACGCGGGCTGACCAAGCCGTCGGGCTATGTGCTGCCAGTGCAGCGCTGGAACAGCCAGGCGTCGGGCCAGCGCTGGCGCTCGGAAAAATGGACGACGCGGCGCGGGCGGCTGTTCCTGGTGCCGGGCGATTCACCGGTCGGCTACCGCCTGCCGCTCGGCACGCTGCCTCACGTGCCGCCGGAGCAGTTTCCCTACATCGTTCCGGTCGATCCGTCGCAGCCGCGCGGTGCGCTGCCCGTGCGGGAGGCGATCTTGCCCATGGCGGCTCCGGCCGATCCTCAGGGCGCCGATGAAATGGCACGCCGCCAGCAGGCGGCATCGTTCACGGCCGCGACCGCCCAGCAGGACCGGGTCGAGCAGGAGATCACCGAGATCGGCGGCGCGGTGCGTACCGCGCTTTCGGTCGAGCCGCGCGAGGGACGGCTCTGCGTGTTCATGCCGCCGGTCGAGGCGCTGGAGGATTATCTTGAGCTGGTGGCAGCAGCCGAGAACGCGGCCAAGGCGATCAGGTTGCCAGTGCACATCGAGGGCTACGGCCCGCCGCATGATCCGCGCCTCAACGTCATCCGCGTCGCGCCGGACCCTGGCGTCATCGAGGTCAACATCCACCCGGCTGCCAACTGGCAGGACTGCGTGGCGACGACCACGGCGATCTACGAGGAGGCGCGGCAAACGCGGCTTGGCGCGGATAAATTCATGATCGACGGCCGCCACACCGGCACCGGCGGCGGCAACCATGTTGTGGTCGGCGGCGCGACGCCCAATGACAGCCCGTTTCTGCGCCGCCCCGATCTTTTGAAGAGCCTAGTGCTGCAATGGCAGCGGCATCCCTCGCTGTCTTATCTCTTCTCCGGCCTGTTCATCGGCCCGACCAGCCAGGCGCCGCGCTTCGACGAGGCGCGCCACGATTCGCTCTACGAGCTTGAAATCGCCATGGCGCAGGTGCCGCGTCCGGACCAGGGCAGCGTGCCTTTGCCATGGCTGGTCGACCGGCTGTTCCGCAACCTTTTGACCGACGTCACCGGGAACACGCATCGCTCGGAAATCTGCATCGACAAGCTGTTTTCGCCTGATGGACCGACCGGACGGCTGGGCCTGGTGGAATTCCGCGGCTTCGAGATGCCGCCCAATGCGCGCATGAGCCTGGCGCAGCAACTGCTGGTCAGGGCGATCATCGCCCGTGCCTGGAAGAACCCGCTCGACGGCCGTTTCGTGCGCTGGGGCACGTCGCTGCACGACCGCTTCATGCTGCCGCATCATGTCTGGGCGGATTTTCTCGACGTTCTCGACGACCTCAAGCTCAACGGTTTCACGTTCCGCCCCGAATGGTTCGACGCGCAGCTCGAGTTCCGCTTTCCCTTCTGCGGCGAGGTCCAATATGCGGGCGTCAAGCTGGAACTGCGGCAGGCCCTGGAGCCGTGGCATGTCATGGGCGAGCAGGGGGCCATCGGCGGGACCGTGCGCTTCGTCGATTCTTCGGTCGAAAGGTTGCAGGTCAAGACCGAGGGGCTCAATCCGGAGCGCCATGCCGTCGTCTGCAACGGCCGCATCGTGCCGATGAAGGTTACCGACAACAGGGAAGTCGCGGTGGCGGGCGTGCGCTTCAAGGCGTGGCAGCCCGCTTCGGGCCTGCATCCGGCACTGCCGGTCAATACGCCGCTGGTGTTCGATATCTACGACCGTTGGTCGGGTCGGGCGGTTGGCGGCTGCGTCTATCATGTCGCGCATCCGGGCGGGCGCAGCTACGACACTTTTCCGGTCAACGGCAACGAGGCGGAAGCGCGCCGGCTCGCCCGCTTCGAAGCGCGCGGCCACACGCCGTCGGCCTATGTGTTGCGCGAGGAACAACCCACGGAAGATTTCCCCATGACGCTTGACCTTCGGCGTCCACCAAGACTCTGATCTGACATGGCAAAGGGGAATCACAAGCGGGTACGCGGCAAGGCGCAGATCCATCGCCTGCTGGAGCACTACCAGCCGATCGACGGCGTCGTCGACGAGATGGTCGACGCTTCGGGCAATCCCCGTCCGGCCTGGAAGCGTTTCATCGAGGCGCTCGACGATCTCGGCGCCGAAGAACTCGCCCAGCGTTTTGCCCGTGCCGACCAGTATCTGCGCGACGCCGGCGTCTACTATCGCGTCTACGACAAGGCCGGCGCCAACGAGCGCGAATGGCCGCTGGCGCATGTTCCGGTGCTCATCGAGGATGCCGAGTGGGCAGCGATCAGCGCCGGCCTGGTGCAGCGCGCCGAGCTGTTCGAGGAGATCATCGCCGATATATACGGGCCGAACCGGCTGGTCGAGAAGGGCATCCTGCCGGCCGGACTGATCGCGGCAAGCGCCGAATATTTGCGGCCCGTGGCCGGAACCAGGCCGGCAGAGGGGCATTTCCTTCACTTCTGCGCTTTCGAACTTGGCCGCGGGCCGGACGGCCGCTGGTGGGTGTTGGGCGATCGCACTCAGGCACCATCCGGCGCCGGCTTCGCGCTGGAGAACCGCGTCGCCACGACGCGCGCGCTGTCCGATATCTATGGCGAGATGCATGTGCATCGCCTCGCCGGTTTCTTCCGGCGTTTCCGCGACGCGCTGATCGGTATGGCCAGGGAAGCCGACGGCCGCGTCGCCATATTGACGCCTGGACCGCTCAACGAAACCTATTACGAACACGCCTATATCGCCCGCTATCTCGGCATCATGCTGCTCGAAGGCGAGGACCTGACCGTTTCCGGGGGCCGGCTGATGGTGCGCACCGTTTCCGGGCTGATGCCGATCAGCGTGCTGTGGCGGCGGCTGGACGCGGCGTTCGCCGATCCGTTGGAACTGCGCTCGGAGTCGCAGATCGGCACGCCGGGACTGGTCGAGGCGATCCGGCAAAGCAGCGTCTCGACCGTCAATGCGCTCGGCTCGGGCCTGATGGAAACGCGCGCGCTGCTTGCCTTCCTGCCCAAGATCGCGCGTGAATTGCGGGGCGAGGAACTCAAGCTGCCCACCGTCGCGACATGGTGGTGCGGTCAGGCATCCGACCGAGCGCATGTGCTCGCCAATATCGACCGCATGGTGATCGGGCCGGCGCTGTCGACGAGGCTGGCCTTCGAGGACGACGACCAGACTAGGCTTGGCTCCGCGCTGTCGGCCGGGGAGCGGGCGGACCTGGTGGCGCGCATCGAACGCGACGGCGACGCTTTCGTCGGCCAGGAAGCGGTGACGCTTTCGACGACGCCCGTCTATGTCGGCGGATGGCTGGAGCCGCGGCCGGCGAGCCTGCGTGTCTACCTGGCGCGCACGCCCGAGGGCTGGACGGTGATGCCGGGCGGGTTCGCCCGCGTCGGCCTGTCGCTCGATCCGACGGCAATCGCCATGCAGCGCGGCGGCCAGGCGGCCGACGTATGGGTGGTCAGCGATCGGCCGGTGGAGCGCGAGACGCTGCTGCCGCAAGAGGGTGACAGCTTCAGCCGCACCAGGCCGGGCAGCCTGCCCAGCCGCGCAGCGGAAAACCTGACCTGGCTCGGCCGCTACATCGAACGCTCCGAGGACACGGTGCGCATCCTGCGCGCCTATCATGTGCGGCTCGCCGAAACTTCCGATCCGGATATGCCGCTGCTGGCCGACATCAGGGATCATCTCGAACCGTTCGGCATCGATGTCGAAACGGCGATCCCATCGGGGCTGATCGGCACGCTGGACAGCGCGGTCTACAGCGCCGGCCAGATCCGCGACCGTTTCTCGCCGGACGGCTGGCTGGCGCTCAAGGACCTGTCGAAGACCATCCATCAGTTCGCGACGACGGTGGCGCCGGGGGATGACGCGACGCGGGCGATGACCGTCATCCTGCGCAAGCTCGCCGGTTTTTCCGGCCTGCTGCACGAGAACATGTACCGCTTCGCGGGCTGGCGGTTCCTGGAGATCGGCCGGCGGCTGGAACGCGGCATACAGATCGCCAGCACGCTCGCCCGGCTGACCAGCGACAAGGCGCCGGACGGCGCGCTCGACATGATGCTGGAGATCGGCGACAGCGTCATGACGCACCGGCGGCAGTACCCTGTGCAAGCCGGCCGCCGCACGGTGATCGACCTTCTGGCGCTCGATCCGCTCAATCCGCGTTCCATCCTGTTCCAGCTCGAACGGCTGAAGGCCGAGATCGGGCTGCTGCCGGCGATCGGCGGCGAGGGGCACATGTCGCCTGCGGCCAAGGAAATCCTGCAGCTCAACACAGCCATCGCCATCAAGGAGCCAGCGGACATGACTGTGAAGGCGCTGAACGATCTCGCCGGCGAGATAGGCGGGCTCTACAGCAGCCTCGCCAAGGCCTATTTCGGTTAAGGCGGCGCTCCGGCATGCTCTACGACATCAGGCTTCACCTTCACTACGACTACGCCGCCGTCGCCGGCGGCGGCCGTCACCAGGTCCGCGTGTTGCCGCCGACCATCGACGGCGTGCAGCGCGTCGTCGCAGCGTCGCTATCCTTCGCGCCGGCGCCAAACGAACGCTCGGATTTTTCCGATTTCTTCGGCAACAACGTCACCTCGATCGCCTTCCGCGACGCGCATGACGCGCTCGACATCAGGATGAGCGCGCGCGTGGCGGTGTCGCGACCGGAACCCGGGCTCGACGTGTCGCCCGATCTTAGCCGGCTGCGTCAGGAGCTCGCCGCCATGCGCTCGCTGGCGCCGGATACACCGCACCATTTCCTGGCCGCCAGCGGTCACGCCGGCATCGATGCGGCGATCACCGCCTATGCGCGCGATAGCGTCGGCGGCTCGGCCGCCGGTACGGCGATGAACCTCTGCAATCGCATCCACCGCGATTTCACCTATGATGGCGAGGCGACAACCGTGCGGACCCTGGCCGGCGACGCATTCCGGCTGAAGCGCGGGGTGTGCCAGGATTTCTCGCATATCATGATCGCCGGCCTGCGCGGGCTCGGCATACCGGCCGGCTACGTCAGCGGCTTCCTGCGCACCATTCCGCCCAAGGGCAAGCCCAGGCTGGAGGGCGCCGACGCCATGCATGCATGGGTCAAGGTGTGGTGCGGGCGCGATGCCGGCTGGCAGGAGTTCGACCCGACCAACGGCATGCGGGCCTCCAACGATCACATCACCGTCGGCTATGGCCGTGACTATTCGGATGTCGCGCCGATCGTCGGCGTTCTCAAGACCACCGGCGGACAGGTCGGAGAGCAAGCCGTCGACGTTATTCCGGTGGTGCTGGAGAAGACCTGACGTCAGGCCTGCTTGCGCAAAGCGCCTTGCAGGGTTCCGCCCCAGCGTGGGTGGCCGCCGACTTTTCGGACAGGAATGGAACCAGTGCTCGGCCCAGAGGCTTATCTACGGGTGTTTTCCGTGGGGCCAGCATGCTGCAGAAATCCGGATTGACTATCGACGGCGAGGCCGCACCAAAGAACGGCGCTCAGATCTCTGCCGAGGATGCCGCACTGATCTATGTCAGCGATACCGAGCCCGGTATCCGCCGACTGAAAGCGGGCAAGGGATTTTCCTACAGGGGACCTGACGGAAGGCCGGTCTCGGATGCCACCCGAGCGCGCATCGAGGCGATCGTTATCCCGCCGGCCTGGACGGATGTGTGGATCTCGCCCGAGGCGGACGGCCATATCCAGGCAACCGGCAGGGATCAGCGCAGGCGCAAGCAATATCGCTACCATCCGCGTTGGGCCGAGGAACGCGACAGCGCCAAATATTCGAGCCTTGTCGCTTTCGCCGAAAGCCTGCCGGAGCTTCGGCGTAGGATCGACAGCGACCTGCGCCGCCATGGCCTGCCGCTCGAACGCGTCGTCGCCGCGATCGTCTGGCTGCTCGACAACACCATGATCCGAGTCGGCAACGCCGCTTACGCCCGCGACAACAAGAGCTTCGGCCTGACGACGCTGCGGGACCGCCATGTCGACATCAAGGGATCGAGCCTGCGGTTCGCCTTCAAGGGCAAATCGGGCAAGGAATGGAAATTGAAGCTGGTCGATCGCCGCATCGCGCGAATCGTGCGGGGCGCGCAGGACCTGCCGGGCCAAAAGCTGTTCCAGTATCTCGATGAGGACGGCAACAGACACCCGGTGCGCTCCGAGGACGTCAACCGCTACATCCGCGAGGCCATCGGCGATGCATTCAGCTCGAAACATTTCCGTACATGGGGCGGCACCATTCACGCCGCGTCGCTGTTCGCGCAAACGGTGCTGCCCGACAGCCAGGCACAGCAGAAACGGGCGATGAACAGCGTCATCGACAGGGTCGCCGAGCGGCTGGGCAACACGCGCGCCGTCTGCCGCCAATGCTATATCCATCCGCAAGTCTTCGAAGCATGGCTGCAGGGACGGCTGCTTGCCGAAATGGCGGAAGCCAACAAGCGCAAACGGTCGATAGACGGTCTCGATGACGAGGAAGCGCTCGTGCTGCGATGGCTGAAGACGCACGAAAGCGGACCCGCGGCAACCAGCGGCCGCTGAATCCGCGGCGCCTCGATTTTTTTATCGACGCCGTGTCGGGATCGGTCCTAGTGTTTCGTCCTTTGACACAGAAGAGGACAAACCATGCTCTACGCGATCTTGTGCTATGCTTCCGAAGACGTCGTCTGCTCCTGGAGCAAGGAACAGGACGACAAGGTCATGGCCAACATTCTCGATGTCCAGCAGAAATACGCGGACGCCGGCCGGCTTGGCCCGGTGGCGCGGCTTTTGCCGACGACGGCGGCGACGACGCTGAGGAAGGTCAAGGGCGAATCGATCGTCATCGACGGGCCGTTCGCCGAGACCAAGGAACAGTTCCTCGGCTTCTACACGCTCGAATGCGCCGATCTCGACGAGGCGGTGGAGTTCGCGCGCGAACTTTCCGAGGTCAATCCGAGCGGCGGCTCCTACGAAATCCGGCCGGTATCCATCTTCAATCCCACTAGGGTCGCCGTATGACCGAACTTGCCTGGATCAGCTCAGCGATCAGCGCCGCCCGCCCGCAGGCGATGGGTGCGCTGCTGCGCTATTTCCGCGACCTCGATACGGCGGAGGAAGCTTTCCAGGACGCTTGCCTCAGGGCGTTGAAGAACTGGCCGCAGAACGGTCCGCCGCGCGATCCGGCGGCCTGGCTGATCTTCGTCGGACGCAACAGCGGCATCGATGCGGTGCGCAAGCGCGCCAAGCAGGCGCCGATGCCGGAAGAGGACCAGATATCTGATCTCGAGGACGCAGAGAGCGACATCGCCGAGCGGCTCGATGGCGCGCACTACCGCGACGACATATTGCGACTGCTGTTCATCTGCTGCCATCCCGACCTGCCGGCAACGCAGCAGATCGCGGTGGCGCTGCGCATTGTCTCCGGCCTTACGGTCAAGCAGATCGCGCGCGCCTTCCTGGTCGGCGAAAGCGCCATGGAGCAGCGCATCACCCGCGCCAAGGCACGTATCGCCGACGCCGGCGTGCCGTTCGAGACGCCGGGCGCGGTGGAGCGCTCGGAGCGGCTCGCCGCGGTCGCAGCCATGGTCTACCTGATCTTCAACGAGGGCTATTCGACCAACAGCGGCGAGGCGCCAGCCCGCGCGCCGCTGTGCGAGGAGGCGATCCGGCTGGCCCGGCTGCTGCTCAGGTTGTTCCAGACCGAGCCGGAGATCATGGGGCTGACGGCGCTGCTGCTTCTCCAGCATGCGCGCGCACCGGCCCGCTTCGATGCGGACGGAGAGATCGTTCTGCTCGAGGATCAGGACCGCAGCCTGTGGAGCCGCAAGATGATCGATGAGGGGCTGGCGCTGGTCGACAAGGCGCTGCGCCACCGAAAGCCCGGCCCTTACCAGGTGCAGGCGGCGATTGCCGCGCTGCATGCGCGGGCTGAAAAGGCCGAGGACACGGACTGGGTGGAGATCGACCTGCTCTACGGCCTGCTCGAACAGATGCAGCCGTCGCCTGTCGTCACCCTCAACCGTGCGGTTGCGGTCTCCAAGGTGCGTGGCCCGGAGGCCGCGCTCGCCATGATCGAGCCGCTGGAGCAGAGGCTTTCCGGCTATTTCCACTTCTTCGGCCTCAAGGGCGGGCTTTTGATGCAACTCGACCGGGGCGAGGAGGCGCGGGTCGCCTTCGATCGCGCCATCGCGCTTGCCAACACCGCGGCGGAAGCGGCCCATATACGCATGCACATCGACCGGCTGATGAAGGACAGCGCAGCGCGCACCGCAAGCTGACCCTGGTTCAATGGTCTGGCCCGAGCTTGGACCATGCCGGGGTGGCGATTTTTTCCTGAAACCGCTATTGGCACGCCAAGACAGCGCCACCCTGCGCCTGACCGCACAGGGAATGCACGGCGCAATGCTTTGACCACGCCACATGAATGGCGGGATCTGAAAGGGACAGACATGACGATAGCGAAGGAAACCGCCGAGCTGCTGGCGAAACTGGGTGTTGCCAAGGAGACGCTTGCCGGCGGCGACCTGATCGTGCGCAGCCCGGTGACGGGCGAGCAGATCGCGGCGTTGAGCACGATCTCACAGGCCGATGCGGCCAGGACCATCGATGCCGCGCACAAGGCGTTCCAGGCCTGGCGGCTGGTACCGGGCCCGAAGCGCGGCGAGCTGGTGCGGCTGCTCGGCGAGGAATTGCGCGCGCACAAGGCCGAACTTGGCCGGCTGGTGTCGATCGAGGTCGGCAAGATCCCCTCGGAAGGGCTCGGCGAAGTGCAGGAGATGATCGACATTTGCGACTTCGCCGTCGGTCTTTCCAGGCAATTGTACGGGCTGACCATCGCGACCGAGCGTCCAGGACACCGCATGATGGAAACCTGGCATCCGCTCGGCGTGGTCGGCGTCATCTCCGCCTTCAACTTCCCGGTCGCGGTGTGGTCGTGGAATGCGGCGCTGGCGCTGGTCTGCGGCGATGCGGTGGTATGGAAGCCTTCCGAAAAAACGCCGCTGACGGCGCTGGCCTGCGAGGCGATCTTCAAGCGCGCCGTCAAGCGCTTCGGCACTGATGCGCCGGAAGGGCTCGCGTCGGTGCTGATCGGCGACCGCGCCGTCGGCGAGATCCTGGTCGATCATTCCAAGGTGCCGCTGGTCTCCGCCACCGGCTCGACCCGCATGGGCCGCGACGTCGGCCCGCGCCTGGCCAAGCGTTTTGCACGCGCGGTGCTGGAGCTCGGCGGCAACAATGCCGGCATCGTCTGCCCGACCGCCGATCTCGACATGGCGTTGCGCGCGATTGCCTTTGGCGCGATGGGCACGGCGGGCCAGCGCTGCACGACGCTGAGGCGCCTGTTCGTGCATGACAGCGTCTACGACGCCTTGGTACCGCGGCTGAAGAAGGCCTATCAGAGCGTTTCTGTCGGCAATCCGCTGGAGACGTCGGCCCTCGTTGGGCCGCTGATCGACAAGGCAGCCTACGAAGCCATGCAGAAGGCGCTGCAGGAAGCGTCCGCCCACGGCGGCAAGGTGACCGGCGGCACGCGGGTCGAGAATGGCCATCCGGACGCCTACTACGTGCATCCGGCGCTAGTCGAAATGCCCAGCCAAGTCTCGCCGGTGACCGAAGAGACGTTCGCGCCGATCCTCTATGTGATGAAGTATTCCGATTTCGACGCCGTGCTTGACGAGCACAATGCGGTGGGAGCGGGGCTGTCGTCGTCGATCTTCACCCGCGACCTGCAGGAGTCCGAGCGCTTTCTCGGCGTCGACGGCTCGGACTGCGGCATCGCCAATGTCAATATCGGCACGTCGGGCGCCGAGATCGGCGGCGCCTTCGGTGGTGAAAAGGAAACCGGCGGCGGCCGCGAGAGCGGCTCCGATGCGTGGAAAGCCTATATGCGCCGCGCCACCAACACGGTGAACTATTCCAAGGCGCTGCCGCTCGCCCAGGGTGTCTCCTTCGACATCGAGTGACATTGCGGGTTCCGGCTCGGGTGACCTTGCGCATCCGGGCCGTTCTGCGGCCTGAGGTTCACTGCTGAGGGCAGTTATGCTGTCATTCTTCATATGGTGCTGACGTCCCGCCGCCGAGGCGGTTTTTTTGTTTCGAAGGATACGCAGCGGCACGGACCGCCTTCATAGCCTGGGCAGCGGCGAGTCTCTCAGTGGTCGGTGGAAAAGCATGCTGCGAAGGCGGCATCCACGATGGCCAGCTTGGCGGCCTGGACGGTCATGTATTCCTGAAAGAAGCGGTGCGAGACCCACATCACGGAATTGCCGCGCTGGCCCAGCCAGCCGATGCTGCCGAGCGCCTCGGCATCGCGTAGTTTTCGGGCGAGGTGGGTGCGCGACAGTTTGAGCCAACTGGCGAATTCCGCCACCGAGACCACACTGGTCGGAATCCAATCTAGGCCGGCATGGTCGGGGTCGATGCCGGACATGAGCCGATCCATGACGATGCCGCCATTGTTGAGCCAGATGAACAGGGAAAAGGTCTGGTTGGGTTCGCGCACCGGTTTGGACGAAAGCAGGCCGTAGGCCACGAGGGGCTGCAGGGCGGCGAGCATATCGGGCCGCTCCAGGTATTTCGCCAGCCGGTCCGCGCCGTCGAGTCGGTCAAGGGTCCGTAGATGTGCGTGCACCCATCCGGTGAATGTCCGCACCGTGTCCGCTGTCGGCTGCAACGGGTGGGTGCGCCCGTCTCCGCCCGCTACGTATTCGGCGATACGGTAGTGCAGCATCTCCTTGATGAAAGCGTCGGCGGTGTTGCGGCTGGCGACCTTGTGCTGATGCACGAACTCGATGAAGCGCGACACCGTCAACGCGCTGCGGCGGTCGTCCGGGTCGCGCCTGAAATGCATGGCAAGGCCGACATGGCCCATCAGCCAGCGCTGCTGCGTGGCGAATACGGAAGCAAGCCGCGGGCTGGCTTCGTAGATATGGATCAGCGCCAGCGACTGCTCCTGGACGTGCCGGTGCAGATCCGGATGAGCGGCTATGTCCTCGATATCCAGCATCCACCTCCTTTTGGTTCGCCAACATTCCCGCGCTCCAAGAGCGGGTCGCGTCGAAGCGGATTCATGCGACGCGCTTTTGGCTTTTTTCGTGCATGTCGTCCTCCCAAAACCGAGGTTACTTTTGGGCGACATGCATTAAGACATTTTCAGCCTTGCGCTTTTGTGTCCAGATGAGACAGCTCGGACTAAAGTCCAGTTCTGTAGCCAATGATGGCGGCGAGACGTCGGCGGCAACCCACACGGCGGCAAGTACGGCGCGCTTAGCGATCTGGACAACCGCAGCTACGCCCCGGGTGTCGTCCTGCCGCCCGGCTATGATGGGCTGACGCGGGGTCCGCCGGCGCATACGCATCGGGAGGCCGCCGATGGCGGGTTCTGCCGCCTACTCGGCCGCCTGAACGCGATGTGCCTGGATGATGGCGCGGATCTCAGAGCGGCAGGAGCCGCAATTGGTGCCTGCCTTCAGCGCGGCGCCGATGGCTTCCACGTTCGTGCAGCCGGAAGCCACCGCCGCCGTGATCTGCTTGATCCCGACGTTGAAACAGGAGCAGACGGTCGCGCCGGCATCGGGCCGTTCGGCACCGGCGCGGCCGGCGACGATGCGGAAGCGCTCGCGTTGGCTGGCATGGGCCTCTTCGAGCTGCTGCGTTGCCCATCCGCGCGACACGGCGACCGGGCCGGGAGCGACGAACAGAGCGCCCGCGAGCTGTACGCCATCGAAGGCGGCGATGCGATGCTGGCCGGCATCGCGGTCGTGGTAGGCGAGTATTTCGGCATCGGTCGAGGCGCCGAACAGGGATTGGGCAAAAGTCGTCCAGTCGATTTTGTCGTCTGCAAAGGCGAGCTCGACCCGCCAGCCATCCCTGCAGCGGGCCACGGCCCAATAGTCGCCGGCGATCGCTTCGGGCCTTTGTCGGGTCACGGCGAAGCCGAACGCCATCGCGGCGAATTTCTCGATGTGCACCGCGACGTGCTTCAGTGCCGGCTGGCCGGAAACCGGGTCGGTGAGTGGCGCGGTGAGCGTGTCGAGCCGGCCCTTGGCGGTGAACTGGTCCGTCCAGTGCATCGGCGCGAAGATGCTGCCCCGGCGCTGGCGGGACGTGATCAGCGCGCGCACGAGCACGGCGCCGCGCGGGCTGGAAACGCGCGCGATGTCGGCGTCGCCGATGCCGTATCGCGCGGCGTCGTCGGGATGAATCTCGACGAAGGGTTCGGCGATGTGCTGCGACAGACGCGGGCTTTTGCCGGTGCGTGTCATGGTGTGCCAATGGTCGCGGACACGGCCGGTGTTGAGGATGAGGGGGAATTTCTCGTCCGTGCGGGTTTCCGTGACAGGGCGGACGGCGATGAAGCGCGCCTTGCGGTCGGGCGTGTAGAAATTGCCGTCGGCGAAGAAGCGGGTGTTCGGTGGCCCTGCTTTATCGTTCTCCGGTTGGGGCTCAGCTTGAACGTTCCCCTCCGAGAGATGTCGAGCCCAGGCGCCCCCTCTGTCCTGCCGGACATCTCCCCCTCTAGGGGGAGATCGGCAGTTTTGTCGACGGCGCTCGTCCTGAGATATCGGCGATTGGCGAAGGCCGTCGTGGCATCCAATCTCCCCCCTTGAGGGGGAGATGGCCGGCAGGCCAGAGGGGGGTGGCCGGGCTCGGTGCTGGCCATTGGAAAGGCGCCAGCGCGTCGTATTCCTCCCCATCGAGGCCGGCATAAACCCCAATGTCGAAATCGCGCCCACCGTCGTTTTCAAATCCCGACAGCGCGGCATGCTCGCCAAAAACCTCCGCCGGGGACGCATGCGCGAACGCTTCGCCAAAACCCATCCGCCGCGCCACTTCCGCAATGATCCACCAATCCGGCCGGGCCTCGCCAGGTGCCGCCAGGAACGGGCGCTGGCGTGAGATGCGACGCTCGGAATTGGTGACGGTGCCGTCCTTCTCGCCCCAGGCGGTGGCCGGCAGCCGGACATGGGCATGGCGCACCGTGTCTGTGTCGGCCTGCACGTCCGACACCACCACAAACGGGCAGGCCTTGATCGCTGCTTCGACGGCGTCGGCATCGGGCATCGAATCGACAGGATTGGTGGCGAGGATCCACAGCGCCTTGATCCGCCCGTCGGCGACCGCCCGGAACATGTCGACCGCTTTCAGACCGGGCTTTTGCACGATGTCAGGTGCATTCCAGAAGCGCTTCACGCGTTCTCGATGCCCGGGATTTTCAATCTCCATGTGGGCGGCCAGCATGTTGGCCATGCCGCCGACCTCGCGTCCGCCCATGGCGTTGGGCTGGCCGGTGACCGAGAACGGCCCGGCGCCGGGCCTGCCGATGCGACCGGTGGCGAGGTGGCAATTGATGATGGCGTTGACCTTGTCGGTGCCGGACGACGACTGGTTCACGCCCTGGCTGTAGACCGTGACAGTCTTGCCGGTCGCGGCGAACAGGCCGTAGAAGCGGGCGAGCTCGTCCTCGCTCAGGCCCGTGGCGGCAGCGATGCCGGCAAGGTCGAGTGCCGAGGCGGCGAAAAGGGCTTGTCCGAAGCCGGTCGTGTGAGCGGTGATGTAGGCGCGGTCGAGCGCATTGTGCTGGCCGAGCCAGGCGAGCAGGCCGGTGAACAGGGCGACGTCGCCATCCGGTGCGATCGCCAGGTGCATGTCGGCGATATCGGATGTCATGGTGCGGCGGGGGTCGACCAGGACGATCTTCATTTCCGGGCGCTTCTCACGCGCGGCAGCTATGCGCTGGTAGAGCACGGGATGGCACCAGGCGAGATTCGAGCCGACCAGCACGATGAGATCGGCAAGCTCCAGATCCTCGTAGGTTCCGGGCACCGTGTCGGAGCCGAAGGCGCGGCGATGGCCGGCGACCGAGGAGGCCATGCAGAGGCGCGAATTGGTGTCGATATTGGCCGAGCCGATGAACCCCTTCATCAATTTGTTGGCGAGATAATAGTCCTCGGTCAGCAACTGGCCGGAGACATATAAGGCGACCGCATCCGGCCCATGTTCGGCAATGGTTTGCGAGAAGGTCGACGCGCCAAGATCGAGTGCCTCATTCCAGGAGGCGCGGCGGCCGTGGATCTCGGGGTGGAGCAGCCTGCCGTCGAGGCCGATGGTCTCGGCAAGAGCAGAGCCCTTGGAGCAGAGCCGGCCGAGATTCGCGGGATGGTCGGGGTCGCCGCGGACCGACACCTGTCCGTCCGCGGCGACCTTCGCCAGCACGCCGCAGCCTACCCCGCAATAGGGGCAAGTGGTCCTCGCCTCGCGTGCTTCGCCAATCTGCATGGGTCAGGCCGCGCGGCTTGCCAGCGCTTCGAGCGCGATGAACAAACGCTCGCCCTCGATCTTCACCGGAATGGTGCGCACCGCGCCCTCGTCGGCGCCGAGCGCCTTGCCGGTCTCCAGCGAGATGACCCAATTGTGCAGGGGGCAGGTGACCGCCGCGCCATGCACGATGCCCTGGCTCAGCGGCCCGCCTCTGTGCGGGCAATGATCGTCGATGGCGAAGACCTGGTCCTCGGCGGTGCGGAAGATAGCGATCTTGCCCTGCGGCGTGGCAACGCAACGCGCGCCCCGGCGGGGGATGTCGGACAGGGTGCCGATCGGTGTCCAGGTCATTGGGTCGCCTTTACTTGATACGAATGCGCCCAGGCGCCCCCCTCTGTCCTGCCGGACATCTCCCCCTCAAGGGGGAGATCGGCAGTTTTGCTGATGGCGTCCGTTCTGCGAAGTTGGCGATTGGCAAAGGCCGTTGTGGCATCCAATCTCCCCCTTGAGGGGGAGATGGCCGGCGGGACAGAGGGTGGCTCGCGCGAACATCTCCATCACTCCGCCGCCTCCGCGAATCCGACCGAGGCCATTGGCCCGAATTCGTGCTTGTCCTTGCCGGAGACGCGTTCCGACCACGGATCGACCTGGGCGAATTTCTGGGAAAAGACGAAGCGGTCGTAGAAGGCCTTGCGCTTGTCGCCATCGTCCATGATCTGGCGCTTGATCTCGGCGATGCCGACGCGCTTGGCCCATTTGTAGATGCGTTCGAGATAGCGGGCCTGCTCGCGGTACATCTGCGTCAGCGCCACGATATGCTCCAGCGCTTCGTCCTCGGTCTTGACCAGGCCAAGCACTTCGGTGCCCTTGATGTCGAGGCCTGCCGCACCCGCGAAGTGGATCTCGTAGCCACTGTCGACGCAGATGACGCCGACGTCTTTGCAGGTCGCCTCGGCGCAGTTCCTCGGACAACCCGAAACCGCCATCTTGACCTTGGCCGGCGTCCACGAGCCCCACATGAATTTCTCGATGCGGATGCCGAGACCGGTGGAATCCTGCGTGCCGAAGCGGCACCAGTCGGAACCGACGCAGGTCTTCACCGTGCGCAGACCCTTGGCATAGGCGTGGCCGGAGACGAAGCCGGCCTGGCCGAGGTCGGCCCACACCGCTGGCAGGTCTTCCTTGCGGATGCCCAGCATGTCGATGCGCTGGCCGCCGGTGACCTTGACCATCGGGATATCGAACTTATCCACGACATCGGCGATGGCGCGCAGTTCGGCGGCATTGGTGACGCCGCCCCACATGCGCGGCACCACCGAATAGGTGCCGTCCTTCTGGATGTTGGCGTGGACGCGCTCGTTGATGAAGCGTGACTGGTAGTCGTCCGCGTATTCGTCCGGCCAGTCGCAGACGAGATAATAGTTGAGTGCCGGCCGGCATTTGGCGCAGCCGCAGGAGGTTTTCCATTCCAGTTCCTGCATGATCGCGGGAATGGTCTTCAGCGCCTTGGCCTTGATCAGCCGGCGCACCTCGTCATGGCCGAGCGTGGTGCAGGAGCACATGGGCTGTACGGCGGCCGGGTTGTACTTGTCGCCGATGGTCAGCACCATCAGTTTTTCGACCAGCCCGGTGCAGGAGCCGCAGGAGGCCGACGCCTTGGTGTGCGCGCGCACGTCGTCGAGCGAAGTCAGCCCCTTGGCCGCGATCGCGCCCGTGATCTTGCCCTTGCAGACGCCGTTGCAGCCGCAGATTTCCGCATCATCCGGCAAGGCTGCAACGGCCGCCATAGGGTCCAGTGGGGCACCCCCTGGTAGGACTGGCCGAAGATCAACGTATCGCGCATTTGCGATATGTCTGTTTGCTTCTTCTTGAGGTCGTTGAACCAGGCGCCGTCCGCGGTCTCGCCGTAGAGCACGGTGCCGATGATGCGGTCGTCCTTGAGCACGAGGCGCTTGTAGACGCCGGCCGCCGCGTCGCGCAGCACGATCTCCTGGCGGTCCTCGCCCTCTGCGAAGTCGCCGAGCGAGAACAGGTCGATGCCGGTGACCTTGAGCTTGGTCGGCGTGTCCATGTGGACAAAACCGGCCGCCTCGTCGCCGGCGAGCTGGCGGGCGGCGACGCGGGCCATCTCGTATAGGGGGGCGACCAGCCCATAGATCTGGCCGTTGACCTCGGCGCATTCGCCGAGCGCGTAGATGTCCGGGTCGTTGCTGCGCATGCCGGCATCGACGACGATGCCTCTGTTGACGGCGATGCCCGCCTCCTTCGCCAGCGCTGCGTTCGGCCGGATACCGACGGCCATCACCACCAGCGTCGCGGGGATGACGGTGCCGTCGACGAGTTCGACCTGCTCGACCTTGCCGTTGCCCGTGATCGCCTTTGTATTGGCCTTGGTGACAACCTTGATGCCGCGCTGTTCGACGGCGCGCTGCAGGAGATAACCGGCGGCCGGATCGAGTTGGCGCTCCATCAGCGTCGGCATGACATGCAGCACGGTGACGTCCATGCCTTGCGCGTTGAGGCCCGCTGCTGCTTCCAGTCCGAGCAGTCCGCCGCCGATGACCACAGCCTTGGCGCGGGACTGGGCCGCGAGCATCATCGCCTGGACGTCGTCGAGGTCGCGATAGGTGAGAACGCCGGGCAGGTTGTGGCCGGGCACCGGGATGATGAACGGCACCGAGCCGGTGGCGATGACGAGCTTGTCGTAGGGCTCGGTGACGCCGTGGTCCGAGGTGACGGTCTTGGCGGCGCGGTCGATGGCGACGATCTTGTGGCCCTTGTAGAGGGTGATGTTGTTGGCGATGTACCAACCGTCGCCATGAATGATGATTTCCTCATAGGCTTTTTCGCCCGAGAGAACCGGCGACAGCATGATGCGGTCGTAGTTGACCCTTGGCTCGGCGTTGAAGATGGTGACCTTGAAACGGCCAGGCGCCTGGTCCAGCAGATGCTCCAGCATGCGCCCTGGGGCCATGCCGTTGCCGATGATGACGAGTTTTTCGGTCATGGCGTTACTCCGCGGCTTCGACGAAGCGGTGGCGTTCGTAGAGGAATTTCAGCACTGCCTCGCGGCAGCGCAGGAAGGTGCGGTCGGAAGAGAGCTCGATGCGCCTACGCGGCCGCGCCAGCGGCACGGGAAGCACCTCGCCGATGGTCGCCGCCGGGCCGTTGGTCATCATAACGATGCGGTCGGAGAGCAGCACCGCCTCGTCGACATCATGGGTGATCATGATCGTCGTCGAGCCCAGTCTGGCGTGGATGTCCATCACCGCGTCCTGAAGGTGAGCGCGGGTCAGCGCGTCGAGCGCGCCGAACGGCTCGTCGAGCAGCAGGATCTTCGGCTCCATGGCGAGCGCGCGCGCAATGCCGACGCGCTGCTTCATGCCCCCAGAGATCTCGGCGGGCCGCTTGTCCCTGGCGTGCGCCATCTGCACGAGGTCGAGATTGCGCATAATCCAGTCATGCCGCTCGGCCTTGCTCTTCGAACGGCCGAAGACTTTCGACACCGCCAGGTTGATGTTCTCGTAGACGGTGAGCCAAGGCAGCAGCGAGTGGTTCTGGAACACCACGGCGCGTTCGGGACCGGGGCTGTCGACCTCCTTGTCCTCGAGCAGCACGGCGCCGGCGGACACTGTGGTCAGGCCGGCGATCAGGTTCAGCAAGGTTGACTTGCCGCAACCGGAATGGCCGATGATGGAGACGAATTCGCCCTTATCGATGGTCAGCCTGATGTCTCTCAGGACCTCGCTGATCTGGCCGCCGCGGGCGAAGGATTTGTCGATATGGTCGAGCTTCAGATAGGCGTGCATCAGCGTCCCCTCACTTTGCCGTTGTGCCGCGGGTGACGAAGGCGCCGACCGCCGCGACCATGCGGTCGAGGCAGAAGCCGGTGACGCCGATATAGGCGAGCGCGACGATGATGTCGGGCAGCCGCGACGAGTTCCAAGCGTCCCAGATGAAGAAGCCGATGCCGACGCCGCCGGTCAGCATTTCGGCGGCGACGATGGCGAGCCAGGACAGGCCGATGCCGATTCTCAGGCCGGTAAAGATGTAGGGCGCGGCCGCCGGCACCATGATCTTGACGAAGAATTCGAACTGGTTGAGCCGCAGGATGCGCGCGACGTTGCGATAGTCCTGCGGGATGTTGCGAACGCCCACGGCGGTGTTGATGATGATCGGCCAGATGGAGGTGATGAAGATGACGAACAGCGCCGATGGGCTGGAATCGCGGAACGCCGCCAGTGAGAGCGGCAGCCAGGCCAACGGCGGCACGGTGCGCAGGATCTGGAACACAGGATCGAGGCCGCGCATGGCCCAGATCGACTGGCCGACCAGCGCGCCGAGCGCGACGCCGACGATCGCCGCCAGGCCAAAGCCGATGGCGACGCGCTGCAGCGAGATCAGCACCCGCCAGGCGAGCCCGATGTCCTGCGGGCCGTTGTCGAAGAACGGATGCGCGATCAGGTCGTAGGCCTCGTTCCACACCTGGCTGGGCGGCGGCAGGCTCGATGTGGGCGACGAGCAGGCGGTCTGCCAGACGACCAGCATGAGCGCGATGACGATGGCCGGCGGCACCAGCGTGCTGGCCAGCCTGCCGACGATCGCGAGCGGATCGAAGCGCCGCCGCGCGTTGGTGGTGAAGGTGATGATTTCGGCCGACTTGGCGGGGAACGCCTTCACCTTGCTGTCCTCGATAGTCTGGATCGACATGTCTGGGAAAAACTCCTTGGGCGGGTCTTGGTGAGCGACAACCGCGCTCCGCGCCATTGCACTGGAGGCGGCCTTAGCGCCTACGCCGCGACCTTGATCTTCAGGCTGTCGAGATAGGCGGACGGATTGGCCGGATCGAAGACCTTGCCGTCGAAGAAGGTCTCGACGCCGCGCGAGGAGGACGCCGGAATGTCGGCGGCCGCCACGCCGAGGTCCTTGGCCGCCTCGCGCCACAGATCCTCGCGGTTGACCTGGTCGACCAGCGCCTTGATGTCGGTGGTCGGCGCGAACTTGCCCCAGCGTATGTTCTCGGCAAGGAACCAGGAATCATGGCTCTTGAACGGGTACGAGACGCCGCCCTTCCAGAATTTCATGTAGAGATCGGTGCCGGTGGCGACACGACCGTTGCCGTAATTGATGTCGCCCTTGAGGCGGCCGATGATGTCGGCGGCAGGCACGTTCATCCATTGCCGCTTGCCGATGATGGCGGCCATCTCATCCTTGTTTTCCGCGGCCTCACACCATTGCTGGGCTTCCATGACCGCCATCAGGATCGCCTTGGTGGCATTCGGATATTTGTCGATGAATTCGGCGCGCAGGCCGAGCGCCTTTTCGGGATGCCCCTTCCACAATTCGCCCGTGGTGGCGGCGGTGAAGCCGACGCCCTGATGGACGAGCTGCTCGTTCCACGGCTCGCCGACGCAGAACACGTCCATGTTGCCGACCTTCATGTTGGCCACCATCTGCGGCGGCGGCACGACGATGGTCGAGACGTCCTTGTCGGGATCGATGCCGCCGGCGGCAAGCCAGTAGCGCAGCCATAGATCATGCGTGCCGCCCGGGAAGGTCATGGCGGCCTTGACCTCCTTGCCGGCAGCCTTCTTGGCGGCGAAGGCCTCCTTCAGCTTCGACGCGTCGAGGCCGACGCCGGTGACGGCATATTCCTGCGCGACCGAAATGCCTTGGCAGTCGTAGTTGAGCCGCGCCACGATCGCCATCGGCAGCGGCTGGTTGTTCTGCGTCACCTTGCCGGTGTGCATCAGATAGGGCATGGGCGTCAGGATATGGGCGCCATCGATGCCGTTGGCGGCACCGCCGAGCATCAGATTGTCGCGCGTCGCGCCCCAGGAAGCCTGCTTGAGCACTTCGACATCGGGCATGCCGAATTTGGCGAACAGGCCCTTTTCCTTGGCGACCATCAGCGGCGCGGCATCGGTCAGCGCGATGAAGCCGAGCTTGGCGCCGGTGACTTCGGGAGCGGAGGTGGCGGCATAGGCGCCGGAGGGGAAGAGCTTGCGGGCGGCCACGAACAAGCCTGCCGTCATGGCGCTGCTGATCAGGAAATCGCGGCGCGTCACATCACCGAGCGATGTACCGGTGCCGAGCCATTTCTTCATCGTCTTCTTCATCATCGTCTCCGGTTGAACGGGAAAACAAAAAAGCCGCCGGCCAGGTCTTCGCGTCCGGGAATCCGGATCGCGTCTTGACCTGAGCGGCAGCTTTGCCTGTGGGCGCCCGCCATTGGACGCCTGTTCCGTGACCCGCTAAGGGTCCGGTTATTTCAATGCAGGAACCGTGCCAGTCTCGCCTTAGAAAGGAATTTCGAATGAATTCAGCTGAATAGCCGATTCACGGGCAGATCCGGCCACCAGGTGACAAGGCCAAACATTGGTCAGCTACGCGATCAGTCCGCATAAATTTTGTGCAATGCACAAGAATGGCGCGGAAATGATCACCCTGGCCGCTGCGCCCCGATATAAGCGTCGATCTGGTCCGGATCGAAGATGCGGCCGTCGAAGAAACCGTCGGGGCCGAGCACCAGGCTTGCCCCGGCCGAGCCGACGGGCGTTGCGATCTTCAACGCCCCCTCGACCTTGGCATTGGCGCCCGGCAGCGCTACGCCGAGCGGCTTCAGCGCCGCCCGATAGAGGTCGGGCCGGTAGCAGTCGCGGGCGACGGCGAGGTTTTCAGGCGTGTGCGCGATATCGCCCCAGCGCACCATCTGGGTGTAGAACCACAGCGCATGGCTCTTCCAGGGAAAGTTCGCCGCCTTGTCGAACGGAACGAAGAAGTCCTCGACGTTCCGCTCGGCGGCGCTGCCGAGGCGGAGATGTCCGGTCAGGACCGGCATCTGGATCTCGGTGGACTGGCCAAGGAAGCCGGGCTGCGCCATCAATGCCGCCAGTTCGCCTCGATTGGCCGGGTCCTGGCACCAGCGGGCGGAGTGGTGCAATGCCCTGAGCAGCGCCGCCAGCGCCTCCGGCTGCGCTTCGGCCCAAGCCTTGCGCGCGCCGATTACCTTTTCGGGGCTGTTGCGCCACAGCAGCGCCTTGACGGTGACGATATGGCCGGTGCCGGCCGAGACGGAGGCGCTGTTCCAGGGCTCGCCGACGCAATAGCCGTCGATGCGGCCGGCGGCCAGCGCGTCGGCCATGAAGGGCGGCGGCACGATGACGATCTCGATCTCACCGTCGGGGTCGATGCCGCAGGCGGCGAGCCAATAGCGCAGTTCGTAATTGTGCCCGGAATGCGGATGCACGACGGCAAAGCGCAGCGGGTCGCGGCCGGCCGCCGCGCGTTCGCGGATAAACGCGCCGAGCGCCGCGCCGGCGCGGGCCGGATCGAGATCCGATACGGCGCCATGCGCCGCCATGCCTTCCCAGACGGCGTTGGAGATGGTGACGCAATTGCCGCCGAGGCCGAGCGAAAAGGGCACGATCGTCTCGGATGCCAGCGGCGTGAGCCCGAGGTTGCAGGCGAGCGGCATCGGCCCAAGCATATGGGCAAGGTCGAAATGGCCTATGGCGATGCGGTCCCGGATGTTGGCCCAGGAGGTCTCGCGGTGGAGGACGAGATCGACGCCTTCGCGCGCGGCAAAGCCCATTTCGCCGGCCGCGACCAGCACGGCGCTGTCGAACAGGGGCATGAAGCCGGCGGTGATCTGATGCGCAGCTGTCATGCTCATTCATCCTCCAGCGGCCCGAGCAGCCCGGCTGTCGTCACCAGGCTATGGGCGATGTCGCTGATCTTGCGGTTCTGGTTCATCGCCGTCTTGCGCAGCAGCGTGTAGGCCGCGTCTTCGCTCAGACCCCGCGATTTCATCAATATCCCCTTGGCGCGGTCGATGACCTTGCGGTTCTCGAGTTCGCTGCGCGCTTCCTCCAGTTCGCGTGCCATGCGCGAAAAGGCGTTGAAGCGGCTGACGGCCATGTCGAGGATCGGTTTCACGCGTTCCTGCCTGAGGCCATCGACGACATAGGCGGACACGCCGGCATCGACCGCGGCCTCGATAGAGGCCTGGTCGGAACGGTCGACGAACATGGCGATCGGGCGCTTCACCGCGCGCGACAGCTGGAACATGTTCTCCAGCATGTCGCGGTTGGGGTTTTCGAGGTCGATGACAATCACGTCGGGTTGGATCTCGGCGATGCGGCGCGCAATGCCCGCCACGTCATGGACGACGGTCACCCGCTGATGGCCGGCCTCGCGCAGTCCCGCCTCGATGATCGAGGCGCGGATACGGTTTTCGTCGATCACCAGGACGGCTAGGGAGGATAGGACCATGCCCCGCATTGTGGGCAAGGTCGCGGAATTGTGCAATGCGGCATAACCGGTGCAGCGGAAGGGGCGTGGCCGCAGCTTACCGCATTGCAATCAGGCCACGCAGATGCACTTCAGCGATCCTCGGGTCAGGTGCAGACACGAACCTCTTCGATCATCCTGTGATGGTGGCGCCAGTGTTTCACCAACTCGATGTGGCAGCGGTGGTGACGATGGTAGCGGCGGTATTCGCGGTCGCTGTAACGAACATCGCTGTCCTCGTCGTCGTTATAGCGATTGTCGATATAACGCTGGCGATCGTGATGGCGGCGCACGACGACCTCGCCATTGTCATAGTCGTCGTCGGGCGAATACTGGGGCTCGTCGCCGGACTGGATGGTGACGCTCGCGGCCTGCGTCGGCGCAATGACGGAAGCCGAAGCGGCCAACGCCATCATCGAGGCCAGGAAAAAGCTTCTCATGTCTCGTCCTCCTGTTGTCCAAGCCATATCAACTCGCAAAAGGAGCCGCCGTTCCGATACCGCCCTACACGCTTTCCAACGCGGTCGACATCAAGGCGTTATCGGCGCGTGGCTACAGGCGGACAAAGGCGGTCAGCGGCAGATGGTCGGAGGCGACCCGCGACAACGGCGTGTCATGCGCTTCGACGGCCGCGATCATTCCGTGCCGGTTGGCCATGATGCGGTCGAGCGCCAGCAGGGGCAGGTTCGAGGGGAAGGTGGGAACAGCCGGAGGCAACGGTCCAAACGTCAGATGCAGCGTGTTCAGCGCGGAGCGGTTTCCGAGGCGCCATTCGTTGAGGTCGCCGAGCAGCAGCGTCGGCTTCTCGTCGGGGCTGTTCATGATATCCAGGACGACCTGTGCCTGCTGCGACCGCGAACGGCGCAGCAGGCCCAAATGCGCCGCGATGACGCGCAGGGACTGGCTTCCGTCGAGGTCGATTTCCGCCACCAGAGCGCCACGCGGTTCCAGCCCGGGAAGCCTGATCTGATGCACGTCGCGCACGACGCCCTTTTTGAATAGCAAGACGTTGCCGTGCCAGCCATGGCCCTTGCCGGTCGCCGAAATCGGTACCGGCACCAGGCCGGTTTCCAGTTCGAGCCGGGACAGGTCGAGAAGTCCGGTCCGATCGCCGAAACGATTGTCCGCTTCCTGCAGGGCGATGACATCCGGGTCGATCTCGCGGATGACGCGGCTGGTGCGGTCGGGATCGAACTTGCGGTCGACGCCGATGCATTTGTGGACATTGTAGGAGGCGACCAGCGTTCCGGTGGCGTCCGCCTTGTTCGTCGACGTGGCATTGGCCTTCCGCATCCGCTTGTCGCGAATGGACAAAAGCATGCTTGCCGGCAGGCTGCGCCCGTTCACCCGCATCGTTTGCCCGCCATTCCTGCTGCTTGCACCATGCACCTCAAAAAATAGAACCTTTCGGCATCTGTTCCATCATCGATTTCAAGCTATCTGGCAAACACGTCCTTTTGTTAAAGATAGGGCGAGCCCAGCCACAGGATGCGATCGAACAGACGGATGACGAATGGCCGCGCCCGCAATGCTTCCAGTGTGACAGGGACGGCCGTCTCGATCGCCGCCGCGATCCGCTTTTCGACCTCGCTGGCGAAGCCGGCGTCGAGTACCTCCAGGTCGATCTCGAAATTGAGCCGTAGCGACCTGGCGTCCAGGTTGGAAGACCCGACATAGGCCCATGCGCCATCGATCGAAAGCAGCTTCGAATGGTCGAAAGGTCCTTCCGTGCGCCAGACGCGGCAATAGTGCTTCAGAACCTGGTCGAATTGCGCCGTCATCGCACGGTCGACAAGGAAAAGATTGTTCACCGCCGGCACCACGATATCGATTTCGACACCGCGTCTTGCCGCGGTCGTCAGGGCGCTGATCAGTTCGCGGTCCGGCAGGAAATAGGGCGACATGAGGCGGATCGATTTGCGCGCGACGGAGAAGGCGCCGATCAGCAGCTTGTGATTGGTCTCGACGCTGGCGTCCGGGCCGGACGCAACGGCCCGCACCAACATGGGCGTGGCGGGCGCCGGCGACAGCGGGGCAATTCGCCAGGCATCGCCCTTCAGCGCCTCGTTGCTGGCGAAGCGCCAATCTTCGGCGGCAACCGAAAAGAGGTCGGCTACCACTGGACCGGTCACGCGAAAATGCGTGTCCCTGGAACTGTTGGAACCGGCAAACTCGGCGGAAAAACCCTTGCGAATGTTCATGCCGCCGGTAAAGGCAACCGTGCCGTCGACCACCAGGATTTTCCGGTGGGTCCTCAGATTGGCATAGGGCAGGTGCAGGCCCATGACGATGTTGCCGTTGAAGAGCCCGGCGGTGATGTCGGCGCCGCGCAGGTGGCCCAATATGCTGGGCACGGAATAGCGGGCGCCTACGGCGTCGATCAACACACGCACGCTGACGCCGCGGCGGACCGCCCGGGCAAGGGATTTCACGAAGAGCAGGCCGACTGGGTCATTGTCGAAAATATAGGTTTCGAGCAGGACGCTGCGTTCGGCGCCGTCGATGGCCGCACACATCGCGGTGTAGGCTTCGTCGCCTGTTTCCAGGACCGTGATGGCGTTTCCCGGATGAAGCGCGCGCCGCGCGACCCTGTCGCCCAGCGTCCTGAGGCCGATGAAGCGCGGCCCGTATCGTTCGATGATCAGGGCCTCCTCGGCGGCAATGTCGCGGTCGTGCCTGGCGGACGCCAGATCGCCGGCAAGCGAGCGCTGTGCGCTGATCGAGGCGCGACGGATGCGGTTGATGCCGGCCACGGCATAGATCAGCACCCCCAGGATCGGCGACAGCACCATCACGCCGACCCAGCCGGTGGCGGCCCGGACGTCCTCCTTGGTCATGACGGCATGGGCAATGCCAACGCTCGCGATCACCACCGAGATGATCGCCAGGATTTGAGGCCAGTGAGTCGCCAGGCTCTGCAGCATGGCCGGAACTATCCAGCGAGCGGATACAGAAGGCAATGCGGCCGGTCATTCGCCGCGTTCCCATGCTTCCGCGGGTTATCGCGTCCGCACGCCGGCTACGCGCTGGCGGCCATTCATGATCGCGTCAGACCGCGCGCCCTTCGCCGTCGAAGAAATGCAGGTGCGCGGGGGCTGCGTTCAGGCCGATCTCGGCGCCAATCTCGGGCGCCGTCCCCTGATTGTGGATGACAAGGCATGTCTGGCCCGCGTTCAATTCCACGTGGATGAGCGTGACGGCGCCAGTGTATTCGGCAAGCTTTACCTTACCGCGCAGCGTGGCGGACGAGGGGTGGGCCAGCGACAGGTGCTCGGGCCGAACGCCGACCGAGACGGCCGTCGCGGGCACGGACGCCCCGTGGGTGATTGGCCGTCCATCGGCGAGCGGCAGGATGTTCATCTTCGGGCTGCCGATGAACTGGGCGACGAAAATGGTTCGGGGGCTGTCGTAGAGCTCGCGCGGCGAGCCGACCTGTTCGATCCTTCCGTCGCGCAACACCACGATCTTGTCGGCAAGCGTCATGGCCTCGATCTGATCGTGGGTCACGTAGATCATCGTCGTCGACAGGCGCTGGTGGAGCGCGGCGATCTCGGAGCGCATGTGCACACGCAGTTCGGCGTCGAGGTTCGAAAGCGGTTCGTCGAAAAGGAAGACGTCGGGATTGGCGACGATGGCGCGGCCGATGGCCACGCGCTGGCGCTGCCCGCCCGACAGCTGACGCGGGAAACGGTCGAGCAACGGCTCGAGCTTCAGCGTCGCGGCGGCCTCCGAGACGCGCCGGGCTCGCTCGCCGGCCGGCACTTTGCGGACCTTGAGGCCGAAGCCCATATTGTCGCGGACGGTCAGGTGAGGGTAGAGCGCGTAGGACTGGAACACCATGGCCACGCCGCGCCTGGCCGCCGGAACCTCATTGACCAGACGGCCGCCAATGTGGAGTTCGCCCTCGCTGAGATGCTCGAGGCCGGAGATCAGCCGCAAGAGCGTCGACTTCCCGCATCCCGACGGGCCGACGAAGACCACGAACTCGCCATCCTCGATCTCGAGATCGACGCCACGGATGACCTCGACCGTTCCGAACCGCTTGCGGATGTCCTTGAGCAGAAGCTTTGTCATGACTCCCCCTTATCCCTTGACGCCGGAGAGGGCGAAGCTCTCGATGATCTGGCGCTGGGCGATCAGATAGATGATGAGGATGGGAACCACGGCCAGGCTGGTCGCCGCCAATTGCAGATTCCACAAGGGCAGGCCGTAGCTGTCGTTGAAGTTGGACAGCGCCAGCGGAAGCGTGAATTTTTCGAGCGAACTGAGGAAGATCAGCGGCTCGAGGAAGAGGTTCCACGAATGCAGGAAGGTGATGATCGCAACCGCGGCGAGCGCCGGCCGCGCCATGGGCAGGGCGATCTTCAACCAGACGCCGAACCGCGACAGGCCATCCATCTTGCCGGCTTCTTCGAGTTCCCTGGGCAGCGCGAGGAAGAACTGACGCATCAGGAAGGTCGCCACCACGCCCTGCGGGCCGAAGACCGGCAGAAGGATGAGCGGCCAGTGCGTGTCGATCAGGCCCATGGCGCGGATCAGGAAGAAGTTAGGGATGATGGTGACCTCTTCCGGCACCATCAGCGCCATCACCAGGAACAGCATCAACAGCCCGGCGCCGGCAAAGCGGATGCGCGCCAGCGCGTAGCCCGCGAGCGAGGCGATGGACAGGGTCAGCACCGTCACCGTCGCGGCGATGTAGAGCGAGTTTAAATACTGCCGCGCGAAGGGCTGATAGGTGAACACTTCCGCGAAGTTCTCGAAGCGCCAGACGCGGGGAATCAAGGTCGGCGCGCCGAAGATTTCGGTGGTGCTCTTGAAGCCGCCGGAAATCATCCACAGGAACGGGAACACGAAGGGCACGGCCAAAAGTAGCAGCGCCATGGTCCAGCAGATGCGATAGAGAATCTCGGTCCGGCGCTGGGTCACTCCATCTCCTTCCGCCGCAACATCACCTGCACGAGGGTGAGCGCCATCACGATGACGAACATGATCAGGGCCAGCGCGGCCGCGTAGCCGACGTTGAAGAATTTGAAGCCTTGCTGATAGATGTAGAAGGCCAGCACCAGGGTGCCGTTTTCCGGGCCGCCGCCGGTCATCTGGTAGATGTGGTCGAACACCTTGAACGAGCCGATCGTCGTCAGAACCATGATGACCAGCGTCGTCGGCGCGAGCAGCGGCCAGGTGATCATGCGAAAGACCTGCCAGCGCGAGGCGCCTTCCAGCGCCGCTGCCTCCTCGTAGTCGCGCGGTATCGATTGGAGCGCGGCGATGTAGAGGATCATGTTGAGGCCGACCATCTTGATGACTCGGGTGACGATGACGGCCGCCATCGCCCAGTTGGGCTCGCGCAACCAATTCGGGCCATCGATGCCGATCCAGGCGAGCATCTGGTTCACGGCGCCGCCTTCGCCCTGCAGCATGAATTTCCAGACGATGGCCCAGGCGATTGCCGATGTGACCACCGGCGCGAAGAAGACCGTGCGAAAGAAGACGACACCGAAGAACGGCCGCGAAAGCGCCAGCGCGAGGGAGAGCGCCAGCGCCATGTTCAGGGGAACGAGCCCCAGCGCGAAGATCACGGAATTGCGCACGACATGCCAGAAGTCGGGGTTCTCCAGCAGCGCATTCTGGAAATTGCGAAGCCCGACGAAGGTCGCCTGCTGGCTGAGCAGGTTCCACTCGGTCGTCGAATAATAGAAGATGGCGACCAGCGGCCCAAGGAAGAAGACCAGGAAGCCGATCAAGGTCGGGCTGACGAACAGCCATGCCTCCAGCATCTCCCTGGCCTTCAAGCTCAGCCACGGCGCGCTGGCAGGGCGCGCCGCATTGTCCCGGGATGCCATGCCGGCCATGAACCGAAATCCTGTCAGAGCAATGGCTGAATGGCGGCGCAGACGCCCTTCAGCGCCTCTTCGACATTGGCGTCGGCCCGCCACAGCGCGTCGACGCGCGGCGCCATCGCGGCGAATATCTGCGGCACATGCTCATGCGAAGGGTGAACGCGGCCGTTGACGATCGCTGCGGCGACGCTTTTCATCTGCTCGGGCGGGATCAGCTTGTTGGAGTTGACGAAGGCGTCGCTCTCCAGGACGCTCTTGCGGGCCGGCGGAAAGAACTGGGCCATGACAGCCACATTGTCCTTGCTGGTCATGTCGGCCACCAGTTGCGCGGCAAGCTCCTTGTTCTTGCCGGACGCAAAGACTGTCAGCGCGGCCTGGCCGATGACCGGAGCTTCGCCGGCGGGTCCCGAAGGCAAGGGGGCGATGCCCCATTTGAAGCCTGCCTCGGGCATCTTCGAGGCTCGCGAGATCTGATTCACGGTCATCGCCGAATTGCCGGAGAAGTAGTCGCCCTGCTCTCCCGGCGGCACGATCGACCTGTCCTTGAACACCATATCATGGAGCTGCTTGATGGCAGCCACCGCTTCAGGCTTGTCGAGGCCGCACTGGCCGTCGGCCCACAGATCGCCGCCGTAAGCGCGCACGGGCGGCAGCAAGGCGTGCGTCATACGCGATGCGTAACCTTCGCCATCCTTGAATTCGAAGCCCCATTTGCCGGGATTGGCCTCGGTGATCTTCTTGGCGACCTCCTGGAATTTCTGCATGTTCCACTCGCCCTTCGCGGCGAGCTGGTTGGGATCTTCGACACCTGCTTTGTCGAACATGTCCTTGTTGTAGTAGATCAGGAAAGGCGAGGTGGAGAAGGGCACGCCGTAGACCTTGCCGTCCTTCTGCCAGAGCGCCATGGCGGGCTGGGAGAAATCGTCGAAATTGTATCCCTCGGTCGCCTTGAGCGTCGGGCCGATGTCCATCAGCAGCCCGGCGTTCTCGAAGGCGGGTGCGGCATCCTCCATCATCCAGGCGATGTCGGGGGCGTTGCCCCCGGCGATCTGGAAAGTGAGCTTCTGCGTGTAGTCGGCGACCGGAACGGTCTCGAATTTCACCGTGACGCCCGGATGCTTGGCTATGAAGCCCTGGGCGATGCCGTTCAGCATCTTAAGGTGGGCCTCGCTGCCCGTCCACACGGTCACTCGGAGTTCCTGGGCCAGCGAGTGCGCCGACAGGGCGCACAGCGCCAAGGTCGACAGTGCAAGTTTGATTGCGGTCTTCATGGTTTCCTCCCGAAACGCCGATGGTCCAATCAACAACTGCGGGCGAGCAACGAACGGGCCGGCAGGCGGCGGCGACTTGTCATGCTGTTGTCCCCGGCAGCGCGCCGGGCGCGTCGCCGATCGTCCAGCCGCCGTCGACGGGCAGGTCAGCCCCGGTGACGTAGCGGGCGGCGTCGCTGCACAGAAAAACGAAGGCGCCGACGAGGTCGTCGGCCTGGCCGTGGCGGCCGGCGGGAATCTTCGCCGCGACCGCTTGGCGGAAGGCTGCGTCCCGGTAGCGCTCGGCGGTTGCCTCCGTCTCGATCGCGCCGGGCGATACCACATTCATGGTGACGCCATGCGGCGCAACCTCGCGTGCCATGGCGCGCACCGCCGTAAGTTGCGCCGCCTTCAGCGAAGCATAGACGATCGTTTCCGCCCGCGGACGCCTCGCCATCACGCTGCCGGTCGCGACCACGCGTCCCCATCCGCGCTTGGCCATGGCGGGAACGAGCCGCGTGGCCAGGGTAAGCAGGGCCGTGAAGTTTGCCGCCACATGGGCCTGGATATGCGCTTCGTCGATCTCGCTCCATGCACGGCGCCGCTCGATCGCGCCGTTCGAGACGAGGATGTCGATGGGCCCGGCGCCGGCGGCTTCATCGGTAAAGGCCGACATTGACTTGCTATCGGTGAAATCGGCCTCGAGAACCGCGATGCCCGGGCCGATAGCGGCAGCTGTTTCGCGCGCGCCGGCGGCGTCACCGAAGTGATGCAGCGCGACGCTGGCGCCATGCTGCGCCAGGGCGATCGCAACCGCGCGCCCGATGCCGGAGCTGGCGCCGGTCACCAGCGCCCGCCGTCCGGCAAGGGAAAAACGGTCCTTGCTCACGGCGACGGCTCCCCGAGCTTGCCGGCCACCTCGAACGAGGCGATGTCGGCCGCGTCGAAATGCTCGTGAATGCGCCGGTCCGCGAGATCGGTGTCGCCCGCCATGATCGCGTCGTAGATCGCCTGGTGCCGTTCGACGGTCGCCCGCCAATCCGTTTCCGTGCGGTTGGAGCGCTGGGAGAACAGTTCAGAAACCTCGCGTTGGACAGACCGCATCCCTTCCATCTGAATACGGATCATGGAGTTGCCCGTGGCCGTCGCGAGGCCGAGGTGGAACAGAATGTCGGCTTGCGTGAAATCGCCGGGCCTGCCGATGCCGGCGTGCATGTCGAGCACGGCCTGGCGCATCATTTCCAAGCCGCGCGGATCGCGGCGCTCGGCGGCCAGCCTGGCTATGCCAACCTCGATGACGCGGCGCATCTCGTTGGCTTCCTGAAGCCGCGTCAGGCTCGAACGGACCGCATAGGCGTAGATGCGCTCCATCGGCTCGCCGCTGAGTGCCTTGGCGCGGGCAACTTTTCCTTGCTGCGTCGAAACGAGGCCGGCGCTGGTCAACTGGCGCAGCGCCTCGCGTGCGATGGGCTTGGAGACGCCGAATTCCCGGGCGATCTCGCCTTCCGGCGGCAGCGCTTCGCCAGGCGCGATGCGTCCGTCGAACAACGCCGCGGCGATCGCATCCGAGACGCCGTCCGCGAGGCGGGAAGGGCTCGCGAGTTTCGCGGAGAAAATCGGCTTGCGTGCTTCGTCCAGGGGCATTCGGAATCCTTTCCGAGCTCACTAGCACGGTTTTCCCGAACATAGCAACTAAGTTTTTTGGTTGCTAAGTTTACAAGTGAAAGCTATGAAGGCGGTGCGAGAGGACCAAGGGAGAAATCTGGAGCCGATGCACGTGAGCGATCCAATCGCGGCGGGGCCGCTGAAGATTGCCGAGGTGATTGCCCATCCCCTCAGCCAGACATTGCCCCGGCCCACGGTCACGTCCTGGGGCGTCTATGAAAAGGTCTCGCTGGTCCTGGTCGAAGTGCGCACGAGCGAGGGCATTGTCGGCGTAGGCGAAACCCTGGCGCGGTTCTCGCCCAAGGCTTATGTCGAGCTGATCGAAAGCTCGCTCAAGCCGCGCCTGCTCGGCCAGGACGCGCGCAACATCGGCGCCCTATGGCAGTCCATGCGCCGCGCGCTTTCGGGCAGGGCGGGCGGCGTGCTGATCGAGGCCATCGCCGGCGTGGACATCGCGCTATGGGATATATTGGGCAAGGCGACCGGGCAGCCGATCGAGAAGCTTCTCGGCGGTGTCGGACGCGACCGCATCGACGTCTATGCCGCCGCGGTCAACTGGGTCGACGACGATGCCGCCGACGCTGAACTCGATCGTTATCTCGGCGAGGGCTTTACGCGCATCAAGGTTAAGATGGCGCGGCCCGTGCGCGAAGCCTGCAAACGGATCGAGCGCATCCGCAAGCGCGCCGGCGATGCGATCGGGCTCTGCGTCGATGCGAACTGGGCCTACAATCTGGACGAGGCTGTCGAGGTAGGTCGTGCGCTTTCGGCAAACGGCTATTTCTGGTTCGAGGAGCCGCTGGAACCGGAAAACGAGCAGGGCTACGAGGAACTGCGCCGGCGCTGCGACGTGCCGCTGGCCGCGGGCGAGAGCAATTTCACGTTGGACCAGGCGCAGCGCCTGATCGCCAACCGGACGCTGTCCGTGCTGCAGCCCGACGTGGCGCGCGCGGGCGGCATCTCCGAGACGCGTCGCATGGCCGACTACGCCGCGGCGCATGATGTCCGCTACGCGCCGCATATCGGCATGTCGGGCATCGTCTGCGAGACCGCAAGCGTCCATCTGGCAGCCGCGATGCCGAATTTCGGCGTCATGGAGTGCGAGTGCGACGCCAGCCCGTTCAAGACTAGTCTGGCCGATCTCGCGCCCGGTTGCGTCAGGCAGAAGAACGGCACGCTGGACGTCCCGCAGAAACCGGGGCTCGGCATAGAGATCGACTGGGACGCCGTCAAGAAACTGAAAGCCGGATGAGGCCGAGATGAAGAACCAGGTTCCAAACCAGGGCGCTGACCTCGCCGAGGCGATGCGGCTGGCGTTGTTGCGCGCGGACCCCGCGCTCAGCCGCTTCGACCCGCTGCCGCGGATATTGTCGTTCGACGATTTCGCGCGCGGCCATTGCGGCTGGTCGCAGCTTGTCGGCAACTATGAGGACGATCTGGACACCATGCTGCCGGGCTACGCGCAACATACCAGCGCCATGCTGTCGACGCTCGCGCACTGGGACGCCGGCTCACACGGGGGGATGGATTCATCCTATGCGTTGAAGGTTGCGACACGTCCCGCGCCGGGAGCCCGCAACGTCGCCATCAAACGCCACACATTCAGGAAGCGCGGACCGATCCGCTTCGAAATGTATTTCACCTTCAAGCCCGAAGCCAATGCGCTGAAGCTGTCCGAAACCGATGTGCGCTCCGTCGGCTTCCTGTTCGACCTGCAGGGCGGAGACCAGGATGGCAACAGCGATCGGGTCATGCCGCATCTGCGCTTTTTGAACGCGCTCGACGGCCAGCACTTGCAAAAATGGCAATACAAGCGCGAGACCGAGAAGATCATCCCGATCGGCAGCGACGACAAGACGATCAGCCACTATCACCTGTCGCCGGAGGGATGGCTCGACCTTCCCGGCGGATCGCAGCGCCTGTGCTACAACGAGATCCCCACCAAGGTGAACTGGACTTATCTGTGCTTCGATTTCGATCTGGAATCGATGACGGCGCTCGGGCTGCGCTGCAACGATCGCAGCTTCGATCTCTCGGGATTCGATTCGATCCGCATTCCGGCGATGAAGAACCTGTGGTGCATGCTCAATTTCGGCCTCTTCGCTGAAACCGACGTTGCCAAACGGGCCTTCCTCTATGTCGATTCCATCTGCATTTCCGGAGACTTCTGATGCTGCCCGAGAACATCACCGCGGTCGTCTCGCGCAACGAGCGCTGGCGCGGCGAGGCCGCCAGCGAGCCTTACGAGGCAGGATGGGCGCGCGAGGCGATCTTCTTCGTGCGCGCGTTGAAGCAACCTGTCGGCCCTGCGGCAACGGCGTGGATCGAGATCTCGCCGGATGGAATGCACTGGCTGCGCGAAGGCACCGAGTTTGTCATGCCGGCCGAGCGCGACGGCATGGCAATGGCGCGGCTTAGCCATTTTGGCAACTGGCTGCGCGTCGCGGCGCGTTTCGACAGCGGCGCGGAGTGCAGCGTGCTCGTGACACTGCACCTGAAGGCCTGAACACGCCTCGCCAACCTTGCCGCTGGCCAACCCTTACTGTTCACGGAGACATCATGATGGGCCCCTATGCGACGTTTGCCCAGGACAGTTTTGCTGGCAAGACCGTGCTGGTGACCGGTGCCGCGAGCGGCATGGGTTTCGAGACCGCCCGTGCCTTTCTTTCCAAGGGCGCCGAGGTCGTGATGTGTGACCGCGATACCGAGGGGTTGGCGAAGCGCCATGACGAATTGAGCGGAACGGCCGGGACACCACCGCACAAGGTGGTGGCCGACATGGGTGACCCCGACAGCATCGGGCGCATGTTCGACTATTGCGACGCCAGGCTGGCGCGGCTCGACAACGTCGTGACCTGCGCGGCGATCATCACCGCCAAGAGAATCGCGGAGCAGGATTGGGCGCACTGGCAGCGCGTCCTCGGCGTCAATCTGCTGGGCACCTTCTTCACCGTCCAGGGGGCGGTGCAGCGCATGCAAGGCAATGCCGGCGGGGGGAATATCGTCTGCGTGGCCTCCGACGCCGGTGTGCATGGCGGCGGCGGGCTCATCGCCGACACAGCCTATGCAGCATCCAAGGCCGGCACGCTGTCGCTGGTGAAGTCGGTTGCGCGCGAACTGGCGGGAAAGAAGGTGCGCATCAACGCCCTCAATCCGGGGCCGACCGATTCGCCGATGCATTCCCATATCGACCAGGCTCTCAAGGACCGCATCGCGGCCAATTTGCCGATGCGCCGCATGGGCCGGCCCGACGACATGGCCGCCGCGATCCTATTCCTTTGCTCGGACGCCGCGAGCTTCGTCTATGGCGCGGCGCTCGACGTTGATGGCGGCTCGATGTTCCGCTGACCGGCACCGCCAAGCATGGTGACCGGCGTTAGCACCGGTCACCGCGCCCTGCCGGCGGCACGACCTACGGAATTAGGCGCTCTCCATGACTTTGCTCGGAACCTGACATACTTGAAACCGAAGGTTCGGCGAACGTTCTCCTCAGGCGGAAATGCCGCCTCTGCCCGTCTTGATCCCCGCCATCCAGGGTATGGAGGTCGAGACGTCTTCAAGGATCCTGGCCGAGCGCGCAAAGCCGGCAAAAGCATCGCGTGCCAGCGAGGCTGGGACATGGCCGTCATAGGCGCGTTGACACGCGCGCAGGGCGGTTTCGAAAATCGGGCCTCTGCGGTTCCGGGGCCAATTCTGCAGAAACTCGAATGCATCTTCGAGGCACGCTACTTCCTCGATCATGAAATCCCCGTTCTTCACCAGAACAGGCTGCTCGAACTTTTTGTCATTCATGAACTTCCTCCATTGGCTGGATGCTTTTGAGGGGTTGGCCCCAACCCCTTCATTGGGGCAGTTCATCGTTTCACGAGACGCCGAACTGCTCTAACTGTTTGTTTCTACGTAATTTCCAAGGAAAAAGCGGTATGCGCTTTTCCCGGGATTGCTCTAGGCTGCTTCAGGTTCCGGCAGGGAAAATGCCCCGCCACCGCCTGCCCTCGGCGGGATCGCCGCGCAGACCGGGCTCGGAGGTGGATCGTCATCATCGTCTTCACCTCGGATGCCCGCGATCCAGCGGGACCAACTCCCTCGACGGAAGCGGCCGAAAGAACGCCGCTGGGACCGAGACGCCGCCCTGTGCGGCGGATGCCCTTGCTCGCGCTCATCCAGTGCCTTCAGCGCGCGAAGGATCTCATCCACATTCATGACCGAGCCGTCATCCAGCCTGCGCAGCGACGGAGCGTCGTCAACCGCATGCGCGTCCGAGGCCCATGAGGCAAGCAAGGCACGCTTCGCCTCAAGGCTCATGGTTGAGCAGTTGAGAACGTCGCCGGGGTTTTTCGGCACCGGCGAGACGTCGATGCGGGTCGGTTTTCTTGTGCCGGCCTGAAGAAAGATATCAGCTTCGCTTCTCATCTCCGTTCTCCGCAATCTTGGCTTCCCGGCGTTGCCGGGAGGCGGACCGCAGGTTGTTGCGACATTCTAGGCCGCCTTGCGCGACACATCCTGGCTTATCGACTTCGTTGTATTTTCAGGGTCGCGGACGCCAATCTCGATGCGACGCGGCTTGAGTTCCTCGGGCACCTCACGCACGAGCTCGATGGCGAGCAAACCGCAGTTCAGCGTCGCAGCCTTCACCCTTACGTGGTCGGCCAGCCTGAAGGCCTGTCTGAAATTACCTATCGCAAGGCCTTGGTGGAGAACTTGCCGCTGCTCTGGATCGGGCTTCTTGCGTCCGGTAACGCACAGTTCGGCGCCGTTCTGCACGAGTTCGAGCTCGTCCAGGTCGTAGCCTGCTACCGCCATCGTGATGCGGTAATTGTTCTCATTCTTCTTTTCAATGTTGTAGGGAGGCCAGTCCGAGCGAATGCTGCTGTCGAGCATGTCGAAAAGACGGTCGAAGCCGACCGTCGTGCGGTAAAGGGGCGCAAAATCCACGCTTCTCATATCCATATCCTCCGAAAAGCAACATGGGACGCCGCAGGTGTCGCGACGCCTTTTTCATCGAGCCGAAGCCTCGACGCGAAACGATCTGGGAACGGCCAGAAATCTCTTCAAGAGGGGTCCCAAAAATTTTTTGATGCTGAGTTGCCATGCAAGAACAGTGGCTTGCGGTAGTTCTGCCGCACGACCCTTTCACTTTTGCAACAGCAGGATCTGCCCCGAAGCGGTACATGGCCCGAGACTTCCGCGATGGTCGGGGCGCCGATACCGATCCCACGGACTCGGCAGAAGTATCCCTATGCAGTGTTGCCGCGCACGTCGCCATCCGTCGCGGACGTGGGGCGAGATCGGCTGTGCCTACGCTTCCTCGGAAACTTCGTTCATCATGGACTTCAGCGGCTCCTCGCCGACATTGTCCTCGATCTGGTCGTGTCCAGGCGTGTCCGGCAGCGCCTTGCGGAAATTCCTCGCATAATCCGGCGGCATCCTGGGCGGCATCATTGGCTCATAGGCGTCCACGACGGCCTCGATGATCACCGGTCCCTGCGTGGCGAAGGCCGCCTCAAGCACGCCCTCGACCTCTTCCGGCCGCGAGACGCTGTAGCCGATGCCGCCCATGGCCTCGGCGGCCATGGCGAAATCGATGGGCTGCAGCTCGCAGCCGAATTGCGGATTGCCAAGGAACATCATCTGCTCCCAGGCGATCTGGTTCAGCATGCCGTTCTTGAGCACGAGGACCTTGAGGGGAATGCCGTGCCGTACCGCGGTCGAGAATTCGCCGAGTTGCATGGCAAGCCCACCATCGCCAACCACTGCGAAGATAGGCCGCCCCGGAAAGGCAATGCCGGCGGCAATCGCATAGGGAAGGCCGCAGGCCATAGAGGCGAGCGCTCCAGAAACCCCGAATGCCTGTCCGGCCTTCATGTCGATGTGCCTGGCAGCCATCTCGGTATTCTGTCCTGAATCGGCTGCCAGGATCGCGTTCTCAGGCATACGCCTGCCGAATGCCTTGACCACGAGTTGCGGCTTCAGCGGCACATCCGGCTTGGCTTCGGATAATGCCATTGCATCGCGCCAGCGGGTCATTTCCTGCCGCGCCTTTTCCAGGAAGGAGCGGTCGCTCTTGCGCTCGAGGCGTTCGTTGAGAAGACGCAAGGTGTCGGCGGCATCGCCTACGAGCCCTGCCTCGACGGGGTAGCGCAGGCCGATCCTCTGCGCGTCACGGTCGATCTGGACGCCGCGCGCCTTGCCGGGTTCGGGATAGTATTCGATGTAGGGGAACGTCGATCCGACAATCAGCAGGGCGTCGCATTCGCTCAGCGCATCCTGCGAGGCGCGGGTGCCGAGAATGCCGATGCCGCCAGTCGTATTCGGATGGTCATCAGGGAGCACGGCTTTGCCGAGCAGCGCCTTGGCGACGGGCGCCGCCAGCAGATCCGACGCGCGTTCGAGTTCTTCGCGTGCGCCGAGTGCGCCGCGCCCGGCCAGGATAGCGACTTTTTTCGCCGCATTGAGAATCTCAACCGCCTGGTCGAGCTGGTCGGCAGCCGGAAGCCGGCTGCCTTCGAACCATCGATCGGGGGTGTGGGAGGGCCGGTTTCGCTTCGAGCGGTCCGCCTCGGGCAACTCGTTTTCCTGTACATCGCTGGCAATCGACAGATGGGCGACGCCGCGCCGGGCAAGAGCCGAGCGGCAGGCGAGACCCGCCAGGTTTTCCATGTGGGCGGCATCGGAGACCTGTGCGTTGAAGATCGCGACGTCGTTGAAGGCGCGGGTCAGGTCGACGTCCTGCTGCGTAAAAGTCTCGATAAGGTCGTGGAACTGCATGCCGGTGATGGCAAGCACGGGAGCCTGGTCGAGCTTGGCGTCATAGAGGCCGGTAAGGAGGTGTGTGCCCCCCGGTCCCGAGGTGGCCAGGCAGACGCCCAACCTGCCGGTCCATTTGGCATAGGCGCACGCCATGAAGGCGGCAGATTCCTCGTGCCTGACCTGGACGAACCGGATGCGGTCCTGACGGGTGCGCAACGCCTCCATGATGCCGTTTATGCCGTCGCCCGGCAGGCCGAAGACGACCTCCACTTTCCAGTTGATCAGCGTGTCGACGAGGATTTCGGCGGCATTGGGCATGGCGGATTTCCTTTATTGAGCACGCCGGCCTCTCGAACCGAGAGGAGGTTCAGTGTTTCGTATCGGGATCGGGACAGAGCTGCCGTACGTCCGCAGGCAGCGAGGCGCGGACCTTTCTGATCTGGCCGGGGTCGATATGATGAAAGAGGACTTTGAAGACCGATTGAACCGCAGCTTTCGGGTCGACGGGACGCGTATCGTCCATGCCCTGCTCAACGGGGCCGAGAAACTCTTCCAGGGAACGGCTCTTTTGCGGCATGCGTGACGGCTCGAACTGCTCATAGTAGGTGCCGCGCACGAGCAGCGGCAACTGCGCTCCAAGATGCGAAGCCATGTCGACCGGAAGCCGGTCCCTGACGGTGCGCAAGACGACGCCGAGCAGGTGCCAAGCGAACTGGCGATCCTGTCCGTGGTCGGCCATGATCTCGTCCAGCCAGACATTGGTGGTTTGGGTGGTCTTGTCGAAAATCTCGAGTCCGGTAGCGCTCATCGCCGCCTCCTCAATCGAATCGCTCACCCGCAAAACCCGTCGGCAAAACCATCGGTGGCAGGGAAAGTTTCATGCCCGGCTGAAATTTCTTCGCTTCGGCAGTTTACGCGAGACGCTGCACCGGCTGTCGCAGTCGCTGTCCGACAATCACAACGGCCGGAGCGTCCGCAACGTGATCGAATAGCGATGCTCTTTCACCAGCGGTATGCTGTGCTCCCACTCGGTCCGCGAGGCGCCCGCCATCAGATATGCGGATCTCGGCTCGACCGTGACGGTTTCGCGGTCCCATTTCGCACCGTTCCTGCGGCGCAGGCGGAAACTGCAAGCAGCCAACAGCGACACTCCGGCGACAATGCCGAAGTGCGGCTTGTCGCGATGCCATCCGATGCCGGCGCCCGGCCGATATTCGTTGATCAGGACCTGCACGAAATCGGCGGCAGGCAGGCCGGCAAAGCCGGCTACCTTGTCCCTCAAGGGCAGCAAGAAACCTGGTATGGGCGGCGCCTCCATCACCTGGCGCCGCTCATAGTCGTAGCGCAGGCCGAAGCCTGCCACGCGCCTATTGGCGAGATAGCCGTGGAAATCGAATGGCTGGAAGGACAGGCTCTCGAGCTCCCGCACCAGTTCAGCTTCCTGCGCCGGCGTGATCAGTTCGGGCCGGTAACGAAATCCTTCCGGCAAGCTGTCGGGTGCACCAAAGAGGTCGTCCTGGCGAGGGTCCATGGGATTGCTGGTTCCGGGCGATGGCATCGCCTTTAGATGGTGAAATCCGCGGCTGAGGCAAGATTTCCCCGGCCGGCTGCGTGGGGCGGCTCGCATTTGATGGGAACCTCGACTTCGCTGTCGGATTATTCAATGCGGGCGGCACGCATCGTATTTCGACCAGCTTTGCCAAGGAGAAACTCGTGCGGGCAATGCGTAGCCGGCCTGAACAAGGAGAGCTCGATCTTATCGACCGTTATTGGCGGGCGGCGAATTTTCTGTCGGTCGGACAGATCTATCTGATCGACAATCCGCTGCTGAAGGAGCCGTTGCGGCCGGAGCACATCAAACCTCGCCTGCTTGGCCACTGGGGGACCACGCCCGGGCTGAATTTCATCTACGTCCATCTCAATCGCATCATCAGGCAGCGTGATGCCGACGTGATCTACATTTGCGGCCCAGGCCATGGTGGACCGGGGATGGTCGCCAATACCTATCTCGAAGGGACCTACAGCGAAATCTATCCCGAGGTCAGTTCCGACGAGGATGGGTTGCGCAAGCTCTTTCGCCAATTCTCCTTTCCGGGCGGCATCCCGAGCCATGCCGCCGCGGAAACGCCGGGGTCGATCCATGAGGGCGGCGAACTCGGCTATGCGCTGGCTCACGCCTATGGCGCCGCGTTCGACAACCCGGACCTCGTCGTGGCCTGCGTGATCGGCGACGGCGAGGCGGAAACGGGCGCGCTGGCAGCCTCCTGGCATTCGAACAAATTCCTCAATCCGGTCCATGACGGCGCTGTCCTGCCGATCCTTCATCTCAACGGCTACAAGATCGCGAATCCGACGGTGCTCGCCCGGATCGACGCGCAGGAGTTGCGAAGCTTGCTGGCTGGATATGGCTATGAACCTTTTTTCGTCGAAGGCGACGAACCCCGGGCGATGCACCGGCTGATGGCCGAAACGCTCGATACGGTCTTCGATCGGATCGATGAAATACAGAAGGAAGCGCGCGAGACCGGCAGAATGGATCATCGTCCCCGCTGGCCGATGATCGTGCTGAGAAGCCCGAAGGGCTGGACCGGCCCGAAGGAGCTGGATGGCAAGAAGGTCGAGGGTTTCTGGCGCGCGCACCAGGTGCCGATCACCGACCCGCGAAACGATGCAGGCCATCTCGCAGCTTTGGAAAATTGGATGCGCGGCTACCGGCCCGAGACGCTTTTCGATGAAGCGGGTAGGTTTCGAAACGAGCTACAGGCCCTGGCACCGCATGGCGAGCGGCGCATGGGCAGCAATCCACATGCCAATGGAGGGATGCTCAAGCAGGAGTTGCGATTGCCGGATTTCCGCCACTTCGGGGTCGCGGTCCCGAAACCCGGCGGCGCAAGGGCCGAGGCGACGAAGCTCATGGGAGCGTTCATCGAGGAGGTCATACGGCTGAATGCCGATGCCCGCAATTTCAGGCTCATGGGACCGGACGAGACATCGTCCAACAGGCTGGATGCGGTCTTCGACGCGACCGAGCGCGTCTGGATGGAAAAGATCGAGCCTTATGACGAGCATCTGGCGCGCGACGGCCGCGTCATGGAGGTGCTGAGCGAACATCTTTGCCAAGGCTGGCTGGAAGGATACCTGCTGACCGGCCGGCACGGCCTCTTCTCATGCTACGAGGCGTTCATCCACATAGTCGATTCCATGTTCAACCAGCACGCCAAATGGCTGAAGGTCTCGCGTGAACTTGTCTGGCGGCGGCCGATCGCGTCGCTCAACTATCTGTTGACCTCCCATGTGTGGAGGCAGGACCACAATGGTTTCAGCCACCAGGATCCCGGCTTCGTCGATCTCGTCGCCAACAAGAAGGCGGACATCGTGCGCATCTACTTCCCGCCGGATGCCAATACGCTGCTCTGGGTCACGGATCACTGCCTGCGAACCTACAATCGGGTCAACGTGATCGTTGCCGGCAAGCAGCCGGCTTCCCAGTGGCTGCCGATGGACGACGCCATACGTCATTGCGAGGCCGGCATCGGGATCTGGGATTGGGCGGGAACCGAGCGTGGAGGGGAGGATCCCGACGTGGTGATGGCCTGCGCGGGAGACGTGCCGACGCTGGAGACGCTCGCGGCTGTCGACCTTCTTCGCCGGGCGATGCCGGATCTCGCGATACGCGTCGTCAATGTGATGGATCTGATGGCGCTGCAGCCCAAGGAGCAGCATCCCCACGGCCTGGCGGACGCGGAATTCGACAGGCTGTTCACGACCGGCAGGCCGGTGGTCTTCGCCTACCACGGCTATCCCTATCTCATTCACCGGTTGACCTACAAACGGGCCAATCACGACAACTTCCACGTTCGCGGCTACAAAGAAGAGGGCACGACGACCACGCCCTTCGACATGGCGGTGCTCAACGAACTGGACCGTTTTCACCTAGCCATCGAGGCGATCGACCGGGTGCCGGGCCTGAGCGCCAGGGCAGCCGATGCGAGGGCCCGATTTGCCGACGGCCTGAACGAGCACACGCGCTATGTTCGCGAACATGGCGAGGACATGCCCGAGATCCGGAACTGGGCCTGGCGCGACAAAGCGGGCGCGGCGGATGGTTAAGGCTGTGCCCGCCGGGGAGTGCCGCTCGTGACCAGCGCAATACTCGCCCTCAATGCAGGCTCGTCCAGCCTGAAGTTCGGCCTGTTCGAAGCCGGATCACAGGAGGGGCCGGTGCTCACGGTGAGCGGTGCGTTCGAAGACTTGGATGACGAGCCAAGCCTCGTCGCCAAGGACGCGTCGGGCAAATCCATCTTCAAACGCGCCGTCAAGCCCGCAAGCCCGCCCGTAGAGGTTCTCCTGCGGGACTTGTTCGATGTCCTCGATCCGTATCTTGCGCAGGCTCCGCTGAGCGCGGTCGGCCATCGCATCGTCCATGGTGGCAAGCGGTTTTCGACTCCGGTCCTGCTGACCGGCGAGATCGTCGAGGCGCTCGACGCGCTGACGCCGATGGCACCGCTCCACCAGCCGGCCGGCCTGGCGCCGGTTCGTGCGATCTCCAAACTGCTGCCCGACCTACCCCAGATCGGTTGCTTCGACACCGCCTTTCACCGCACGCTGGAGCCGCCCGTCAACCGCTATGCGCTGCCGCGCGAGTTCGAGGAAAGCGGGATCCGCCGTTACGGCTTCCACGGCCTTTCCTACGAATTCGTCGCAGGCCAGCTGCAGGCGCTTTCGCCCGGGCTCCGGGGCAAGCGTTGCGTGGTCGCGCATCTCGGCAGCGGATGCAGCCTGTGCGCCATGCGCGAAGGCAGAAGTCTCGACACCACCATGGGGTTCACCGCGCTTGACGGGTTGATGATGGCCACGCGGCCGGGCGCCATCGACCCCGGCGTGCTTCTCTACCTTCAGCAGGCGCGCGGCATGTCCGTGAAAGAGTTGGAGACCTTGCTCTATCACAAGTCCGGCCTGCTCGGCGTTTCGGGAGTGTCGGCAGATGTGCGGACCTTGCTTGGCAGCAAGGATCCTCGTGCGGCGGAGGCGATCGATCTCTTCACGTTTCGGATCGCCCGCGAGATCGCGGCGATGGGAGCCACGCTCCAGGGTATCGAGGCGCTGGTGTTCACGGGAGGGATCGGAGAGCATTCCTGGCAGATCCGTGAAGCGGTTTGCGAGCGCCTGCGATGGCTGGACGTGTTGCTCGACGCGAATGCAAACCGGTCGGGAAAAGGGCGGATCACCGGCGAGGGCAGCGCGGTCGAGGTTTACGCAATCGCCGCTAACGAAGAATTGATCATCGCCCGCCAGGTGCTGGCGACCGTGCCGATCTGACCGCTGAACGCGGTCCGCGGCGACCCGCCGGGACCATCAGGCAGGAACCTCCGGCCTTGGGGATTGTTTATGGGCCAACCAAAAGTTGATATGGAAGGACTTCCTCATGGCAAGGGAGAATCCGGCTTCCACGGCCAGCATCGCCGGCCATCCCATCCATCCTATGCTCGTGCCCATTCCCATCGCCTGCTTCGTCGGCGCTTTGCTGACGGACCTGAACTACTGGCGGACGGCGGAGATGATGTGGGCGAATTTCTCCGCCTGGCTGCTGACGGTCGGCGTGATCGGCGGCGTGCTGGCCGCCATTGCCGGCCTCACCGACTTCCTGGGCGATCGCCGGGTGCGCGCACATAAAACCGCGTGGCTGCACATGCTGGGCAATGCGCTGGCGGTCATACTCTCCTTCTTCAACATGCTCATACATACCCGTGATGCCTGGACCTCGGTGATGCCGACAGGCCTTATCCTGTCGGCGCTGGTGGTACTCATCCTGATATTCACCGGCTGGCTGGGCTGGGCCCTTGTCTACCGCCACCACGTGGGAGTGGCCGATGAAACCGTTTGATCGATCCGGCAAGCGACGCGCTTATGGTACAGGGCTTGCATTCCTTTGCTTTGCGACGCTCGGCGCCGCGGGCTGCAGCAACGATGCCGCCGACCCAAGCACTCAGATAGGCCCCAACCCGAATTTGCCGGAGATAAAGCAATATCTGTTCCCGCCGATGCATCTTGCATCCGTGGTCGGCTGGAAGAAGGATGAAACGCCGACGGTAGCGCAGGGCCTGCAGATCCATGCGCTGGCGACCGGGCTTCAGCATCCGCGCTCGCTCTACATCCTGCCGAACGGCGATGTGCTGGTCGTCGAATCGAAGGCCCCGCCGGAACCGCCAGCCAAACGGCCGAAGGACATCGTGATGGGCCTGATCGAATCGCTTGTCACCTCGGGCGGCGATACGGGACCGAGCAACCGCATCACCTTGCTGCGTGACAGCAATGGCGACGGCGTGCCTGACGTCCGGGATGTGTTCCTCGATCACCTGAATTCGCCCTTCGGCGTCGCCCTGGTGGGAAACGACCTCTATGTTGCCAACACCGACGCGATCATGCGCTACCCCTACAAACCAGGCGACACCAAGATCACCGCGCCGGGTGTCAGGTTGACGGAATTGCCGGGCGGTCCGATCGATCATCATTGGACCAAAAGCCTCGTCGCCAGTCCGGACGGTTCGTTGCTCTATGTCGGCGTCGGTTCGAACAGCAACATCACCGAAAACGGCATCGGCGCGGAAAAGGACCGCGCCGCGATCTGGGAGGTGGACAGGGCCACCGGGCGATCGCGCATTTTTGCCAGCGGATTGCGCAATCCCAACGGCTTGAGCTTCGAGCCGCAGACGGGAGCACTCTGGACCGTCGTCAACGAGCGCGATGAACTGGGGCCAAATCTGGTGCCGGACTATATGACTTCGGTAAAGGACGGCGGCTTCTACGGCTGGCCGTACAGCTATTACGGCCAGCATGTCGATCCCCGTGTAATGCCGCAGCGCCCGGATCTGGTCGCCAAGGCGATCGTTCCCGATTATGCGCTGAGTTCGCATGTGGCACCATTGGGCATGGCTTTCTACACCGGAACCAGCCTGCCGCAGACATACCGGGGCGGCGCCTTTGTCGGCGAGCACGGCAGCTGGGACCGTCCTGGGCTGAATGGCTACAAAGTCGTCTTCGTGCCGTTCAGCGGTGGCCGTCCGAGCGGCATGGCTCAAGACGTCGTCACAGGTTTCCTCAACGACCAGGAGGAGGCGCGCGGGCGCCCGGTCGGCGTTGCCATCGACAAAGCCGGAGCGCTGCTGATCGCGGACGATGTCGGAAACACAGTGTGGCGCGTCACACCTTCGGGGTGATGATCGCTGCTTCAGGCATGTCGCTCTCTCCCGCCGGTCGGCATCAAGCTCGGTCCGCCTTCGTCCCTTTGGCAGGATGTCACGAAATATTACGTGAGGGAACGTCGGCGCCGAAATCTGCATTCTCCGGGGGAGACGACCGTCGTCTCGAAGTTGGATTGAAAGGAGAATTACCATGCCCAATCAAGGTGGTAGCCACGAGCAACATGTGAAGGCGGGCCAGCAGAGCCACAAGAACACGGAAAACAAGAACCGCCAGCAGCAACAGGCCGCAGGCAACAATGAGCGGCAACAGGGCGACGGCTCCAACATGCGGGGTGGCTCGCACGAACAACATGTAAGAGCGGGCCAACAGAGCCACAAAAACCGCTAGGCATTTCAGCCAGGCGCGCTGACGCTCGCTCCGTATCATGACATGAGAAAGGTCCATCCCGAGGAATCGGGATGGGCTTGTGCCTACCCCGGCTCAAGGTCAGTCCGCGGGAGCAGTGTAACGGCGGCCAATGGCCTCGGCGATGGCCGCGCGGCTCTCCTGCATGTCCGTGCCGGTATCCGTTTCTATGTCCGCCACCTCGTCGGCGAGGTTCTTGTCCTTGATCTTGCTGCGGAACCATTTCGAATAGTCGCCGGCGCGCAGGTGATGTTCCCAGGTGCGATCGTCGATGCCTTCTGCGATGTGAAGGAACATCATCAGGTTCTGCGCTTTCAGGTTAAGCGCTCCGTCCGGCCCCCGGAAATAGAAGCTGTTGTCGCCAAGGTCGCCCTCGGCATATTTGCGCATGTGCCGCTTGCGAACCTGGCGGGGCCGTTCGACCTTGACCGTCCTGATCGGCTCGCCCGATGATCGTTTCCAAAACAGGACTTCGTCCTTTGGCGGCGGCACGGCGCCGTCGGGGACGTCGATGCCGGTGGCGGCACAGAAGCTTGCGACGATCTTGTCGGCTTCCGGTCCAAGCGCCAGGACGGTTTCGACGCCAGCCAGGACGTCGCGCGAAACCAGATCGGGGTGCACGGTGATCAGGATGGTCGCGGGGAGGCTCTTGGGCAGCGCGAAAGACGCGCCGTCACGGGCCTGGGGCAAGAGATGATGCGCCTCATCGATGATCAGCCAATGCGGTCGGCCGGTGCGCGCGCGAATGCTGGCCATGTCCGGCAGCAGCTTGGCAAAATTGCCGGGCCGTTCAGCGGTCTTCAGCCCCAGCATGTTGACAGCGACATTGTTGGTTGGCTTGGACAGAAGATCGAAGACCTCACGCGAGATCGGCGGGGTCTTGGCGTCGCCAACCACCACCACATTCTCGAGTTCCTGATAGTCGCCTTCGGGGTCGAGAACGCAAAACTGAAAACCCTTCTCGACAAAGCGCTCGGTCAACGCGGTGGCAAGCGTGGATTTGCCGATACCGGATGTGCCGGCCAGCAGCACGCCGCCGCCATGCGGTGAAAGGTGCACCTGCGCGCCCGATATGTCGGTTCCCACTTCCACATGTTGGCGAGCCGTCTCCACGAAGCCGGCATCGCGCGATATGAGCTGTTCGATCAGTTCCACCACGCCGGCACCTCGAGGGCTGGCTGTGACGAAATCCGCCGTCTCCTTAACGGTCGGCAATGCGTTGGCTACGGCGACGCCGAAGCCGACGGCGCGCAGGAATGCATGGTCGTTCTCGGCATCGCCGACACCGACGACGTTGTGGGCGGAAAACCCCAATTCCTCGAGTGCGCAGGCAAGGCCGGTGGCCTTGTTGACCCCGCTTGGCAGCACCATCACCGCGCCCTTGTTGAAGATGATCTCGAGCTCAAGTCCAAGCTCCTTGATCTCCGACAGCACGGCGGCTTCCTGTGGTTCCCAGGTGGCCACGACGCAGCGTCCGACCGACAGGGGCGCGACCCCGCGACGCTTCAGCCGGTCGACGAATTCAGCCGGGGGCGCCGGCGCCAAAAGCCGCTCCTTCTTCGAAGCGGGCGTATAGATCAACGCGCCGTTTTCGGCGACCACCCTGTCGAAGATGTCGAGTGCCGGAAAGACCCGCTCGAGATCGGCAAGCTCGCGGCCGGTCACCATGATCAGCTTGCGGCCCGTCTGCTTCAGCCGTTCGAGCGCAGCATAGGTCGCATCGGAGACGACCCCGTCTTCGGCGAGCGTGCCGTCATAGTCTGTCGCTAGGGCAAGAACATACATCCTGGATATCGTCTGCGCTTGAAACCAGACACCCCGATCGCCCGAAGGCAGCTTCGGCTGTTCGGGCTAACGATGCCCAATGGCGATGGTTCCATGCAGGGAAACGGCCCATGCAATCATATTGAAACCCAGGACTCCGCGGGCAATTTTGCCCGTCGCGCCCGATTTCCTTCAGACCGCGACGCGACCATGGCGGAACCAGGCAGGGTTCCCGCTGTTAACAACGCGGGCGATCAATCGGTTGCCGAAGTGTGGGAGCCATGCGTGCCATGATCAACGATCCGTTGCCGGGAACTGTTCCGGCATCCCTTCCCGCGATCGACGCAAAGGCCGCCCCGACGCTCAAGAACGCCGAGGCGGAGGTGTTCTATACCGAAGCCATTCGCGAACTCGCCGCCACCGACATTCCTTTCCTTGTCGCCGGAACCTATGCGGTAAGCGCCTACACCGGCGTCATCCGTCAGACCAAGGATCTCGATATCTTCTGCAAGGCAGGCGACTTCTCGCGCATCCTGGCCCATTTCAAGCAGCTCGGCTACGCGGTCGAGATCGAGGACGACCGGTGGCTTGGGAAGGTCTTCAAGGGCACGCATTTCTTCGACATCATATTCGCCTCGGCGAATGGAACGATGCCCGTGAGCGACCAGTGGATGGAGCATGCCCGCCAAACCGAACTGCTGGGAAGCCGAGTGAGGATCGTCGGCCCGACCGAGCTCATATGGTCCAAATGCTTCATCCAGGACCGAGGGCGTCATGACGGGGCGGACATCGCCCATACGATCCTCAAGGCGCAGGACCAGATCGACTGGCACAGGCTGCTCTCCTACCTGGAAGTCCACTGGGAAGTGCTGCTGATGCAGATTCTCAGTTTCAGATGGATCTATCCGAGCGAGCGCGACCGCATCCCCACATGGCTGCTTGACGAACTGCTCGACCGCCTTGCCAAGCAGCGCCAATTGCCTTCCCCCAGAATGAAGATCTGCCGCGGGCGCCTGCTTTCGCAGACCGACTACGAAATCGACGTCAAGGAATGGGGCTTCGCCGGCGTCGGCGGTACAGGAGAATTTCGTGATGGCTGAACGGACCGAAGACGCTCCGGCGATGGAGGGCACCGCCACGATCAAGGTGGCGGCCGTTGGCGACCTGCATGTGAAGGAGGACGCCCAGACATCGTATCGCGATCTCTTCGGCGAAATGTCGCGCGAGGCCGATATCCTCGTTCTTCCAGGCGATCTGACCAATCTGGGCAAGCCCCGCGAAGCCGAGATCCTCGCCGAAGACCTGCGCGCCTGCTCTATCCCGGTGGTCGGCGTGCTCGGCAACCATGATTATGAATCCGGTGCGGTCGAGGACGTCGCGGAAATCCTGCGTCAAGCGGGCGTCCATCTCCTCGACGGGCAGACGACCGAAATAGAGGAGGTCGGTTTTGTCGGCGTGAAAGGGTTCGTCGGGGGGTTCGGTTCACGCATGCTCGGCTCCTTCGGCGAGCCGGCCATCAAGTCGATGGTCGCCGAGAGCGTCAGCGAGGCCATGCGGCTTGAGAACGCGATGCGCCAGGTTCGCGCAAAACGCACGCTTGTCATTTTGCACTACGCTCCGATCGTCGAGACCATCGCCGGCGAACCCCTGGAGATATTTCCGTTTCTGGGCTCGTCGCGGCTGGCGGAAACGATCGACCGGTTCCAGGTCAGTGCTGTCGTGCACGGCCATGCGCATCGGGGAAGCTATGAGGGCCGCACGCCCGGCGGGGCGAGGGTCTACAACGTCGCCATGCACGTTTCCAAACCGACCGGCCGACCCTATGCCTTGCTTGAAATCTGACGGAGTCGGGACGCCGTCCCGACGGTCAGCTTACCGCTTTGATCGATTTTGCCAGTTCTTCGAGCTTGTGCGGATCGTTGCCGTGACGGCGCACGAGCTCGCGTGGCTGATTGGACGGCAGATCGGCTGTCGCCGCCAGTTGCCGGACCTGTTCACTGTCGACCGCGACTTGGGGCAAGTTGCTGCCGGAAATTCTCTCGTCACCAGCCATCGTCTTTCTCCTCGATCGATGCCGAGACAACGGATTGGAAAACCGTCCGGTTCCGAAAGACGGGGCTGAAGTCGACCGGCGGATCCGATCGGCAGCGCGCCGTCTCGATCCGTGGCGGCAAGGCCGGAGGCGACCGCGAATTGGCGATGGAACAAATGACGCCGGCCAGGAGTTGCGTCCCGAATGAAGGGAGGTGATCCCGATGCCAAACCCAGGAAAACCAGATCCCAATCGCGACGTGCCGATGCCGGCGCCGACCTGGAAGCCCGAACCGATCGAGGAGCCTGATCCGGAACAACTCCCGGACGAGGCGCCTCTGCCCAATCCCGACGAGAACGAAGAGTCGCCGATGCATGCCGGGAGCCGCGTCGTCTGAACGTGCGACGCATGAGATCCCGATCCCGTGGCAATGGAACCTCTTGGGCCGGCGCCATTGTCCCTCCATCGTGTTTCCATCACAGCAACGGCAAGGGGCGCTTCAACCAAAGGAGAACATCATGAAAGTTGGCAACTGCATGACGCAAGGCGTTCAGGTCGCCAGTCCGGACCAGACCCTGCGGGAGGCCGCCGCCGCCATGGCCAGCCTCGATGCCGGCGCTCTGCCCGTAGGCGAGGACCACCGGCTGGTCGGAATGATCACTGATCGCGACATCGCCGTCCGTGGCGTCGCCCAGGGTAGGGGCCCGGATACGCGAGGTGATGAGTGCCGAGATCAGGTACTGTTACGACGACGAGGAGATCGAGGACGTGCTCCAGCAGATGGGGGACCTTCAGGTTAGGCGGCTGCCGGTGATCAGCCGTGAAAAACGGCTGGTTGGCATCATCTCGCTTGGCGATCTCACGAAAAACGGCGAGGCAGCACGAGCCGGCGAAGCGCTGAACGGCATCTCACAGGCAGGCGGCGCGCATTCGCAGACGGCACACTGACCATCGATGACATGGCGAAAGCGCTGCCCGCGTCCCGCGGGCGGCGACGGCGGTTCAGCGATCGATCTCTCCAAAGACGATGTCGAGGGAGCCGATGATCGCCGAGACGTCGGCGATCATGTGCCCCCGGGACAGATAGTCCATCGCCTGCAGATGTGCGAAGGACGGCGCGCGAATCTTGCACCGGTAAGGAACATTGCCCCCATCCGAAACCAGATAGACGCCGAACTCGCCTTTCGGCGCCTCGACGGCGGCATAGACCTCGCCCTCGGGCACGTGATGGCCTTCCGTGTAAAGCTTGAAATGGTGAATGGTCGCTTCCATGGAGCGTTTCATCTCCGCGCGGCGTGGCGGCGTGATCTTCCGGTTGGGAATTGCGACCGGTCCTTGGCCTTGCGGCGACCGTAGCTTGTCAAGACATTGCCTCATGATCCGGACCGACTGGCGCATCTCCTCCATTCGTACGAGGTAGCGGTCATAGCAGTCGCCGTTCTTGCCGATGGGAATATCGAAATCCATCTGCGGGTAGCATTCGTAAGGCTGCGCCTTGCGCAAATCCCATGCCGCGCCCGACCCACGCACCATTACGCCCGAAAATCCCCAAGCCCAGGCATCGTCGAGACCGATGACGCCGACGTCGACATTGCGCTGCTTGAATATGCGGTTTTCGGTGAGCAGTTCTTCGAGATTGTCGCAGACCTTGAGGAACGGATCGCAGAAATCCCACATATCGTCCAACAGGTCCGGGGGAAGATCCTGATGTACGCCGCCGATCCTGAAATAGTTGGCATGCATGCGGGCGCCCGATGCCCGTTCATAAAACACCATCAGTTTCTCGCGTTCGGCGAAACCCCAGAGCGGCGGCGTGAGGGCGCCGATATCCATCGCCTGCGTGGTGACATTGAGCAGATGGGACAGCAGCCGGCCGATCTCGCAATACAGCACGCGAATGAGCTGGCCGCGCTGTGGAGCCGAGATCCCGAGCAGCTTCTCCGCCGCCAGGCAGAAGGCGTGCTCCTGATTCATCGGCGCCACATAGTCAAGCCTGTCGAAATAGGGCAGGGCCTGTAGGTAGTTCTTGTACTCGATCAACTTCTCCGTGCCCCGATGCAGCAGCCCGATATGCGGATCGACGCGTTCGACGACTTCGCCGTCGAGTTCGAGCACCAGCCGCAGGACGCCATGCGCCGCAGGGTGCTGCGGCCCGAAGTTTATCGTGAAATTGCGGACCGTCGCGTCAGCCATGACGCCCTCCTTCGACCGTTGCCGCCTGGCACCGGGAATGGGACATCCGCCGAAGCACCGGGTTCTGTCCCACGCCGTCAGGTCGTGGTCTGGATGATCAGCGTCAGCGTGCCGTCGCCGTCAATGTTGGCCGCCACCACTTCGGAGGCATCAAGTCCATTCGCGGCCAGGACCGAGGAAGCTTCCGGCGATGCGCTGACCGAACGCTGCAGGACGTGAAGGTCTTCCTGGCTGGTCTGGGCAACCACGGTCTCGACCTTGGCCTTGAGGTCGGGTGGCAAGTCCGCCAATGCGACGATGGCTATGTTGGTGAATGTCTGTCCGGTGATGCCCTGGTCGGGGCCGGTCTGACCTGGCACGGCTTCCGGTGCCGGTGCGTCCGGGGGAAGGGGTGCGTTTTGGGACTGAGCATGGGCAGGCAAAGCCAGAGTGAGTGCCGCCAGGATGATGATTGCCTTGTTCATGATATCTTCCTTCCTTGTTCGAGGAGGGTCGATCGGGATGACGCGCGACAGAGACTGCAAGCCATCGCCTCGAACAGCGTTGCGTGTTCAAAGCGCGAAGTCCGGATTTGTTCCGGCTCCGGTCGAATCCGGGGCCAGGGACGAGGACGCAGTCGCTCCCACTGCCCTGTCTATGGCCGAGGGCCTTTATCGCTGATCGCGTCAAATCGTTCGATGTCGTAGCGCGGACTGATCCGCGCCAGTATCTCGACGGAGGGTTTGGCCGCGTCGGGCTGTTTCCAGCTCAGCTCGAAGGAGAATACGAACCGGCCGCGCTCGACGTCGTGCTGCATTCCGAGAAAGCGCCAGCGATAGCCCAGCGGTTGAACCAGTGCGTCGAGGTCAGGCGGAACGCCGTTCGCCGACGAGATCGCCAGGATCGCATGATGGGTTCGTGGGATCCACAGATCGACCTGCTTCAGCACCTGAAGCGTTATCAACGTTAAAACCGTCCCCGCTGTGCCAAGTGCCAGTTGTCCGCCGCCGAAGGCGAGGCCGATTGCGGTCATGACCCACAAGGTGGCGGCCGTGGTGACACCCGTCACGAAATCGCCGCGGCGGAGAATGGCTCCGCCGCCAATGAAGCCGACGCCCGTCAGCACGCCCAGCGGAAAACGCAGCACGTCCATCACACTGAACGAATCCGCATCCTTGCCACCCACCTCGAGCAGGATATTGGCCTGCATCATCGCGATCGCGGCCGCCAGGCCGACCAGGATGGTTGTTCTGAGCCCGGCGGTATGGCCGCGGGCTTCCCTGTTCATTCCGATGATCACGCCGGCAACAAAAGCAAGAGCCAGGCGCAGGGCTAGGTCGGTCAAGGTTGGATGAAGCGGCATGGTCATAGCGGGGACGACTCACGCAATGGGCTCGTTCTCCAACACCGCGGAGCGTTCGATGGTTCCCTAGGTGGAAGGTGAAGCTTCTTGTCGGGTTCAGGCAACCCACGACGTCCCGGTGCGTTTGGCACAGAACGCACTCGGGAGATCTTTCCATGCCGCTCACCGCCTTTGCGCTCAATTGCACCTTGAAGGCCTCCGACGACGCCGAGAAATCGTCCACGGACCGCCTGCTGGCGGATCTGCTGGCGGCAATGGTGCCGCATGGGGTCCGCGGCGAGATTGTTCGCGCCCTCGACCATGACGTCAAACCCGGCGTGCTGTCGGACATGGGCGAGGGAGACGGTTGGCCGCAGCTCCGCAGGAAGATCCTCGACGCCGACATCTTCGTACTGGGCCTGCCCATCTGGCTCGGCCAGCCGTCGAGTGTCGCCAAGCGCATCCTGGAGCGCATGGATGCGTTTCTATCGGAGACCGACAAACAAGGCCGGATGCCGGCCGCCGGCAAGGTCGCGATCGTGGCGATCGTCGGCAATGAAGACGGCGCTCACGCCTGTCACGCGGCGTGCTTTCAGGCGCTAAACGACGTCGGCTTCACGATTCCTGCCAATGGCGGCGTGTATTGGGTTGGGCAGGCTATGGGCGACGTCAACTATGTCGACCTGCCCGGAACGCCGGAAGCCGTGGTCGAGATGATCGAAATGACGGCTTCGAATGCGGCCCATCTGGCCAGCGTGCTGAAGGAAAGGCAGTATCGCGGCGTCGGAAAGTGAAGAGATTTTCGTGGCGGCACAGAGTGCCCGTTGCCCTGACGCCCTCGGCCACTCGATGGTTGCCGAGCGCCAACAAGATCAGTGTCGGCGCCCTTGGGGTCAGGGCTCGTCAAAAGGCCCGGCTCGCCTGGCCAGATCGCGCGATATGGCACCTTCCTCTTCGTCATCGGGCAATGCCTCGTCGCTGTTCTGGTAGGCGTTGTCATCGTCCTCCTCCGGCAGGTCGCCTTCCTTCTCGACGTCGACGACGGCGTCGACATTGTCGGACACCTTGTCTGGAAGAACCCTGCCGCCCTTGATTGCATCCCAGTCCGCCTGCTGGATTGCCGGGGCTTCAGTTTCGTCCCGTTGTTCGGATCGTTGCTTCTTGCGCGGTTCCATCTCATGTCTCCGATATGAACGGGTGCCTCATGTGGCCCCTTTGTCGCCAGTTGCGTCGCTTTCCGCCGCCAGAACTCGGCTATCCCGATGGGTCGTGGAATCGGAAAGGCTAACGGATAACCGCCGACCCGGCCCATTGTTCCTCTCAGCGGGATCGGTTGGTGTTCCGCCTTGGGCCTGGGATGCAGCATCGCGGGGTAGCCGCCGCATTCGCGCAACCAATCCCGCATTACCTCGTTTTGCCTTTGAGACCGGCCCTTGAACTTTACCGATTGGAAATCTCAGAGACACTCAAATGAACCCTTCAGCCGAGCCCCGATCACCGTCGGGAAACAATCTCCATATTCAGCCTTTCCATGGAACGGTGACTGTCAGATTCTCCGACGCCATCATCGCCTCCACCGAACATGCGCTGCAGGTCCAGGAAACGGGGAGGGATCCTGTGTTCTACATCCCGTTCCAGGACATCTATTTCGACCTGCTCGAGAAAACCGATACCACCTCGATATCGCCAAAAGGCACTGCGAGCTACTGGCGCGTGCATGCCGTTGGCGGATCGGCGGATGATTTCATGTGGGCGTATGAAGAGCCCGAGGCGGCTGTCCGGATGCTTGCTCGCCATGCCGCCTTCGATCCCGGCAAGGCTCGCATAGACGCCGATCCCGCTGAAGACGAGCGCCACACGCCTCACATAGTGGAATAGCAGGGCAGCGGCAGGATTTATCCAAGGGAACCGATTCCATTGGATTGTCGTGCGATGACACCGCGGCCCAGGTCGCCTTCACGCTGCGCGGTCTTCGTCGAGAATGCGCAGGCCCTCTTCAAATTTCGCGATGGGAATCCCGGCCCGCCGCGCTTGCCACAGGTTGTCGGCCAGATCGGCACGCTTGACCGGCCGCGCCAGGGGATTTGACGCAGCCCGGCGCACGAAAGCGATTTCATTCTCGCCAGGCCTCTTCGTCAGTGCATCGACCGCGGCGACAATCGAGGGGCCAAACCCCGCCGATTTCAGCCTTGTCCTTGTCCAGCCTTCCCCTTTTTCGAGGACGTCATGCAGATAAGCCACGATCTTCTGGTCAAGGGTTTCGACCGTGTCGACCACGCGCCTGCAGTGTTCGATATAGGGTTGCCCGGTCTTGTCGGTCTGCGATCGATGCGCGTCCTCGGCAATCTTGGCCGCCCGGTAGAGCATGCTCATTGCCAGCCCTTTCTTCATTGGATCTGTTCAAAGCGGCATTGCCGCGGCGCCTTGTCCGGCCGCCATCGCAGCAGTTTCGTTCCATGGCGAAACCGATTGCCGGTGACATGATCGAAACGGACTTCGACCACCAGCTCCGGCCGCACGGGCTCCCACTCCCCGCTGCGTTCGGTGCTCCAGCGGCTCGGTCCGCCGGGAGCCTTGCCGGTAAAGCCGGGTCCGCCTCTCAGGTTCTCGAGCTTCGCGGTAATTTCTGCCCTGTCGTCCTTGCCGATCGTCGACGTAAACCCGACATGGTCGAGCTTGCCGTGGTCGTCATAGAGTCCGAGCAGCAGGGATCCGACCTGGCTGCTGCCCGTCAGGTAGCGGAACCCGCCGACGACACAGTCCGCGGTGCGCAGCCGCTTCACCTTGATCATGGTGCGCTCGCCCGGCCGATAAGGGTCCGTCAGCAGTTTGGCGACAACTCCATCGGTGGAGCCGTGGCCGGCCTCGCCCAGCCAGCGCCTGGCGGTGGTCACGTCGGTGGTGCGCGGCGACAACCGCAACGAGGAAACGCCCGACGTCGTGACGAAGCGCTCGATCGCGGCCCGTCGTTCCGTCAAGCTCTTGTCGAGCATGATCCCGCCGTCCGGATCGGCGAGAATGTCGAACAGGACGAGACGGGCCGGGGTTTGCGCGCTCAGCATGCGAATCCTGCTTTCAGCAGGGTGAAGCCGCATCTGCAAGGCCTCGAAGGAGGGATCGCCATTCACTTCGATGACTATCTCGCCGTCGACGACGAAAGACTGGATATCGAGATCGCGCAGCATTGTCGTTATTTCCGGAAAATACCGGCCGAGCGGCTTGCCGGACTTGGCCCTGAGATCGACGCTTGCGGCGCCTTTGAAGGCCAGGCAGCGGAATCCGTCCCACTTAGGCTCATACTGCCAGAGACCGTCGTCGCCCGGCAGTGCGTCGGCCGCCTTGGCCTCCATGGGGGGGTATCCAAAGGCAGCGGAAAAGCAGCGGCCACGGCCTCTACCACCGCTCTTCGGCGTCGTGGTGCGGCAGGTCCACACCGCAGCATGTCCATCCGAGCCGTTGCGCGGATCCGTAGTTGTAGCGTGGCTCGAGATCGGCGGGATCGTCGAAGGTGCCGACATGCAGGGCGATCTCATCCGGCGATGCATCGTAGGCCAACGCGATGGGCGATCCGCAGTCGCGGCAGAAGCTTCTTTGTGCAATGGGTGATGACCTGCGGCAGAAAGGCTTGTTGGAAAGCCATTGCAAGCTGGCCGATGGTACCCACGCCAGGACTGCAAACGCACTGCCGGTCGAGCGTCGGCACATGTCGCAGTGGCAATAGTGAGCGCGCGGCCTGGAGATGGTGCGATAGCGGACATTGCCGCACAGGCATCCCCCGGTTCGTTCTCTCATTTCTTGCTGCGCGACCATTGGCCGATCTCTCGAACCTCGATGCTGGTCAACGTTCCACCGATGATGTGGTTTCCGAAAGCCCGAGGGGAACGAGTTTCGCTGCCTCGCGTTTGGTCGGCACTCGAGAAACTGGGGACTAGCGCAAGGATGTCGACTTGAACGGAACCCCTATCCGGCTGGCATGTACGTTCAGGTATCCGTCCCTGGCCGCCTTGTGCCGGCTCGACGCCGAAGACGACAAAGCGGGTTGCTGCTGATGTCGGTTCCGGGTCTGGCATATGGACCTCTGGGCGATCATTGCGCCCATCTGTGTGTCGACATGCAGCGGCTGTTCGCCGAGCCGTCGGAGTGGGCGACACCCTGGATCACCCGTGTCCTTCCCCGGATCGTCAGCCTTGCCGAAAGATATCCTTCACACACGATCTTCACTCGCTTCCTTCCGGCGCGAAGCCCGGGGCAGGGCGCCGGCACCTGGAAGCGGTACTATGAACGCTGGGCATCGATGACCATCGACAGGATCGGCGAGGAGATGATCGAACTCCTGCCGCCGCTGGCGGCATGCTGCCCGCCGGCGATCGTTGTCGACAAGCACATCTACTCACCGTGGCCCGAAGGGCATCTGCACACGCTGCTTTCATCCCGCCGGATCGACACTCTCGTCATCACCGGCGGCGAGACCGACGTCTGCGTTCTGGCGACAGTGCTTGGCGCGATCGATATCGGCTACCGCGTCGTTCTGGTGACGGATGCCCTGTGCAGCTCTTCGGATGCAACACACGACGCGCTGATGACCGTCTATCATCAGCGGTTCGCGCAGCAGGTCGAAACGGTCGAGATGGAGACGGTTCTTTCCAACTGGACCTGATCTCGAAGCAATGTCCAGGTCAGGCGCTCAGGTCGATCAAGGCGATGCCGAGATCGGCGTGTTTCCTGCGGCGCAGATGAGCGGGGGACTCGACCAGTGTGACCTCCAGCGTCGGTCGCACCACGCCGCCCATCAGATGTCCGCCCCGCGTCGCTCCGTCGCTCAGTCCGAGCACGGCATGCAAGTGGAGGCTGGGCTTGCCGTCATCGCCCAAGGCAATGTCGCCGATCGCGCTGAGAACCTCGCACTGCTCGTTGACCGGTATCTTGCGATAGTCCTTTGCCTCGAAATCGAACCAACCGACCGCTGCTCGCTCGAACGCGCCAAGCGCGGTCAGCGATGCGCCGTCGATCTGTTCTTCGCTGGCAAAGGCAGTGAGCGCGCCAATCGCCTCTTCGCCAGGCTCGAGCACCAACACGAAGGTCCTCTGTCCCGCGACTTTCGAAACCAGTTTCGATTTCATTGCCGTTGTCCTGTAGCCAAGGCGCAGAAACCTTGGCGGTGAATTTTCAGGCCGGCCCACTTATTCGAACGAACCGTTCGCGCCCCGGTTCCATATTGCGGCAGGCGCGCGGCGTCGAAGCGACCGGCCAATATCGCTCCGAACGCCTAGCCCTCAGCCTTAAAGTTCTTGGCTTCCTTTTTCACCTCTTTCCTGTCGTTGTCGTGCTTGCGGATGAGATCTTTCGCCTGCTTGGGCGAGACGTCGGTCGTTTCGGCCAGATGCACGGCTTCGCGATCTTCGTCTTGTGGCCGGATCTTTTCCTTGGCCATCGGTCTGTCTCCTTTTTTCCGTGTCATGGGACGTAACCAGACAAGCGCCCCCCGGTTCCATGAAACTGCCCTGCTCGAGGGAGCGCCTGCCTCGGCAGAAGCTATTTCGCGGAGGAACTCGACTTGGGAGAGCGCAGCAAAAGTGCGAGCGGCACGAGCAGGGCGGTCGCGATCGCGGAGTAGCGAAACAAGTCCACGTAAGCCAGAAGCGTCGCCTGCCGGCCTATCGTCTGGCCAATCCAGCCGACCGCCTGGACTTTCGCCTCGACCGCGGGCGAGCCCTGAGCGACGAAATAGTCGGTCATGCGCCGAAGCATCTGCTGATAGACAGGCGAGGACTGCGCCGTGTTGCCGATCAGATGGGTCTGATGCAGTTGCGCGTTCTGCGCCACGACGGTGTTGGAGAGCGATACGCCGACGCTGCCGCCGATGTTGCGGGCGACATTGATCAGCGCCGAGGCCTGGTTGGTCTTTTGCGGCGGCAGGCCGACATAGGCGGCCGTCGAAATGGGGATGAACAGGAAGGGAAGCCCTACCGTGATGAAGATGCGGGCATAGGTGAAATAGCTGAAACCGGCATCCGGCGACAGTGAGGTCAGGTGCCACAATCCCACGGCAACCGCCGACATGCCGATCATGATCAGGTATTTCGGCTGCACGAAGCCGGAGGCGAAGCCGGAAATCGGCATCAGCATCAGCATGGCGATGCCGCCGGGCATCATCGAAAGCCCCGAAAGCGTCGCGGTGTAGTCGAAGGTGGTCTGCTGGAGCTGCGGCAATATCTGCGTGGTGCTGAACAGCACCGCGCCGACCGCCATCATCACCAGGAAGGATGTGCCGAACTGGCGGGTGAAAACCAGCCGCATGTCGACGATCGGATCGCGATGGCGAAACTCCCAGGGGATCAGGAAAAGGAACGAGACGGCCGAGATCACGGCGAACGTCGTGATGAAGCCCGAGGCAAACCAGTCGTTGCGCTGGCCCTCGTCAAGGAAGATCTCAAGGGATCCGAGCGCCAGCACGACGAAGATGAAGCCGACCCAGTCGATCTTGAGGCCATCCTTCAGCCTCTCCTGGCGCTCGCGCTCCAGCACGTCTGGTTCGACCAGCAGCCATTGCACAAGGGCCAACGACATGATGCCGAAGGGCACGTTGATGAAGAAGATCCAGTGCCAGGAGAAATGGTCGGTCAGCCAGCCGCCGATGGTCGGCCCGACCGTCGGTGCAACGATGACGGCGATGCCGTAGAGCGCGAAGGCCTGCGAGCGTTTTTCGGGCGGGAAAGTATCGGCGAGGATCGACTGCTCGCTGGGTGCCATCCCACCGCCGCCCAGTCCCTGAAGGATGCGAAACAGGATCAGCATTTCCAGGTTCGGCGCGAGGCCGCAGAGCAGCGACGCGAGCGTGAAGGTAGCGACGCAGATCATGTAGTAGCGTTTGCGGCCGATCACGCCGGCGAGCCAGCCGCTGATCGGGATGATGACGGAATTGGCGACCAGATAGGTGGTGATGATCCAGGTGCTTTCGTCCATTCCGGCCGCGAGGCTGCCGGCTATGTTGCGCAGCGCCACATTGGCAATGGACGTATCGAGCACCAGCATGAAGGTGGCGATGGAGACGACGATGGCGATAAGCCAGGGATTGCGCCCGCCCGCGGCGGACCGGCTTTCGCCGGCTTGCGCGGTCGCCTGGCCGGTCATCGCACCTTGACCGTCGGCACGACGGACATGCCGGGCCCGAGCAGCAGGCCGGTCTTCTTGTCGAAGACGATCTTCACGGGCACGCGCTGCACCACCTTGACGAAATTGCCGGTCGCGTTCTCTGCGGGCAGCAGGCTGAAAGCGGTTCCGCTGCCGGCCTGGATGCTGTCGACGTGGCCCCTGAAGGTCTGCTCCGGGTAGGCGTCGATATCGATCTCGACGGGCTGGCCAGGCCGCATAAGGTCGAGTTGTGTTTCCTTGAAGTTGGCCTTCACCCACACGTCCTCGGGCACGAACATCATCAGCACTTGCCCCGGTTGGGCATATGCGCCCACGGCGGCGGATATGTTCGTCGCCCGTCCGGCCACCGGAGCGGTGATCGAGGTGCGGGAAAGCGCGGTGCGGGCCTGCTCTTCGCTGGCATGGACCTGGTCGAGTTTTGCCGCCACGCTTTTGCGCTGGGCCTCGAGGACGGCGACTTGTCTCTGGGCCGCCACGACGTTCGCCTGCGAGCTGTCGAGCGTCGCCTGGGTCTGGCGAAGCGTCGAGGCAGCCTGTTGCGCCTGCTGCAGCGTTCCGGTTCCCTTGGCAAGCAATTCGCTGTTGCGCTGATTTTCGGCTTTCGCGAAATCAAGCGCTGCCCGGCCTTGCGACACCTGCTTCTGGGCTTGGTCCACCTTGGCCTGCTGCGCTTCGATCTGGGCTGCGATGTCAGCGGTTTCGGCGTCGGCCTGCGCCACCTGCGCCTGAGCCTGCTTGAGGGATGCCTGATAATCCCTGTCATCGATGCGCAGCAGGACGTCGCCGGCCTTTACGCTCTGGTTGTCGGTTACCGCCACATCGGTGATGCGGCCGGCGATTTCGGCGCCCACGGTTACGGTACGGGCGTCGATGAAAGCGTCGTCGGTCCACTCATACTGCCGCGCCTGGAGCCACCAGATTATCGTTGCGGCCGATGCCAGCAGCAGAACAAGGATGACCGCCGCGGTGACGTAGGGGTGCCGCCTGAGCGAGCCGAACAGGCCCTCTTTGTTCCCGGCGGAAGCATCGAGGTCCTGTTTCGGTTGTGGGCGCGACGAGGCGCGCTTCGGTCGTGCATCGGGGCGACGTTTTGTTTGAGGTCTTTCGTCGACCGGTGCGACGTCTGGAGAGTTCGTGTCCACGTTAGCGGTCCGCGGTAGGGTTGGTGCGGCAAAAGCCGCGTACTGGAAGGACGTAAATCAACGGACCCGCGTCCGAAAAAGTTCCTGTTTCAGATTGAGGGTTTGTGGCCGGCCGCGCTAGGCGAAGTGCAGCAGCATCATCACCAGCACGATGCCGACAAGTCCCGCAATGAAGATGATACGGCGCGTTCGCGTTCGCAGGATAATCTCGCCTTGCCGCGCATCCTCTGCGGAAAAAACAGGCCCCTCCTTGTCGGGATCGTTGCTCATGAGCTGCTCCTTCCGACGAATTTGGAGTGTCTCAGGCAGCTAAACCTGCTCATCCCGGCAAGGTTCCCCAGAAATCACGGGGGCTGACGGCCGGGGTCACGCTTTGCCAGCCGACAAGCGCAAGCCAGTCCGGGCCACGCCGGGCGCGCCATCAGTCGGCCGGCAACGCATAGGCGATCACGTCGTCGCCGACCTTCGTCTCCATGAAATGATGACCGCCGGGCGCGATGACGACATATTGCCGGCCGCCGACCTCATAGGTCATCGGGGTGGTCTGGCCGCCAGCGGGCAGATCCGTCTGCCAGACCACCTTGCCGGTCTTGATGTCGATGGCGCGCAGCTTGTCGTCCGTCGCCGCCGCGATGAAGATCAGGCCGCCGGCGGTCACGAGCGGCCCGCCATTGTTTGGCGTGCCGATATCCAGCGGCAGCATGGACGGGATGCGCCAAGGGCCATTCTCGACCGCCTCGCCGAGCGGCTTGTCCCAGAGCGTCTTGCCTGTCTTCAGCTCGATGGCACGGATATGGCCGTAAGGCGGCTCGGAACAAAGCAGCCCCGTCGAGAGGCGCCAGCCCGCGTTGACGGCAATGGCGTAGGGCGAACCCATCTGCGGGTCACCCATGTCCTTGGCCCTTTTCGAAGCGCCGCCCTGTTCGATCGACCTGAAGCCTATCTGGTCCGCCTTTTGGCGCGGTATCAACTGATCATAGTTGGGCATGTCGTTGTAATTGGCGACCAGGATGCCGGCGTCGGTGTCGACGGCAACGCTTCCCCAGTCGGAGCCGCCATTGTAGCCGGGATATTCGATGAAAGGCTTGTCCACCGTGGGGGGCGTATATTCGCCCTGGTAGGAAGCCTGCCGGAACTGGATGCGGCAGTAGAGCTGGTCGAGCGGACTCATGCCCCACATATCCTTCTCGGTCAGCACAGGCTGGTCGAGATGGGCATAGCCGGAATAGGCTGCGTCCTGGACAATTTCTCTGGTTCGACGCCGCCCGACGGCACCGGCCGTTCTTCGACCGGGAACAGCGATTTTCCGGTCTTGCGGTCGAGCACGTAGATCTGGCCCTGCTTGCTGGGCACGATAATTGCGGGAACCTTTCCATTAACTGACGGAAAATCGACGAGCGTCGGCTGCGAACCGAGGTCATAGTCCCAAAGGTCATGATGAACGGTCTGAAAATGCCAGACCGGCTTGCCCGTCGTGACATCGATGGCGACGATTGAGGAATTGTATTGGTTTTCGAAGTCCTTGCGATCGACGCCGTAATAGTCGACGGCGGCGTTGCCGAGCGGCAGGAAGACATAGCCGAGCTGTGGATCGGCGGCGGCTACGGTCCACATGTTCGGCGTGCCGCGCGTGTAGGTATCGCCCTGGGGCGGTGCGCCCGTGCGGTCCGGATGGCCCATGTCCCAAGCCCAGACCAGTCTCCCCGACATCACGTCATAGCCGCGCACGACGCCTGAAGGCGCATCCTCGGCCTGGCCGTCCTGCACCTGGGCGCCAAGCACGGCAATGCCGCGCACGACGGTCGGAGGCGCCGTCACCGAATACCAGCCGGGCACGGTTTTTCCGAGCCCCTGGGTGAGATCGACGACGCCCTGCTGGCCGAAATCGCCACATGCCTTCCCGGTCCTGGCGTCGATGGCAATCAGCCTTGCATCGAGCGTGCCCCACAAGATGCGTGTTGCGCATGGTCGATCGGCGCTTGCGCCTGGAACGGCGTAGTAGGCGACGCCCCGGCAACTGGCGCCGTATGGGATGGCGGCGTCGGATACCTTCGGATCATAGCGCCACTCCTCCTTGCCGGTTGCCGCGTTGGCCGAGATGACGATGCCCTTAGCCGAACATGCAAACAGGTGCCCGTCCACTTCGAGGGGGGTGTTTTCCGGGGAGTATTTGTCGGTCGCCGCCTTGCTTGGCATATCGCCCGTGTGGAAATCCCAAACTTTGGTCAGCTTCGCGACGTTGTCGGCGGTGATCTGTTTGAGAGGCGAATAGCGGGTGGCAAGTTCCGAGCCGCCATAGACGGGCCAATTCGGTCCAGCCTGGTGTATCGCGACATCGGGCTGAGGGCTGACCGGAGACTGACCAGATGCGCTTCCTGCGGCGGGTGGCGTGACCGGGGCAACCGGGGATGCCTCCTGGGATTGTGCCGAGGGCGTGAAATGCTGAAGCCCGATCGCGCAGCCAACAATGAAAAGGGCAGCGGATGCGGTCGCGCAGCCGCGGTCGCGAACCCGTTTCGCGCGCCCGGCGCGGAAGGCGGGCAAGGTCAAAAGGACGAAGATCAGGATGACCGTCGGCGCGAGCACCCGGGGCATCAACCCCCAGCCGTCCATGCCGACTTCCCAATAAGCCCAGGCGAGCGTCGCGATCCAGGTCAGGACGTAGAGCCACACTCCGGCGGCATTGCCGCTCAAAAGCAAAACACCCGCCGCCAGGAGAGCCACTCCGGTGGGCAAATAGTACCAGGAGCCGCCCAGCGCGACGAGCCAGGCGCCGCCTGCGCCAATCAGCAGACCAAGTATTGCCAGCAGCACACCCACGAACATGGTCCACCAGAAGGCGACGCCGGAGCGACGCCTGTCGGCGGGAATCGGATTGGCAGAAGTCATGACAGCATTTCTATTACGACAGGCTCATGATTGTTTCGAACGCTGGCCGTCCCGCATGGTTGCGATCGGCCGCGGTTTTCGAGGGTGCTCCCAACTCACCATTTTGTGAGCATTCCGCGCCGACGGAACCTTTGTCGCTTTGCCGCCGTTAGGCGCTCGATCCAAAAGCTTGTTCCAAGCGAAAAATCGGCGAGGATGCCGCAGGTCTTTTCCAGCAACGCCAATGGGATTGCCCGCTTCTTTCTGTGGGGTGTTTGCTGTTTCGCGCTTCTGGCGGCCGTCGGCGGCACGGCGTTTTTGCGTTCAGGGTTCGTTACCGGCGTGGGGCAACCGGTGGCCCAGGCCGTTCCGTTCAGCCACAAGCATCATGTCGGCGATATCGGACTGGACTGTCGTTATTGCCACAACGGGGTCGAGACATCAGCCTCGGCGGGGCTGCCGGCGACAGAAGTGTGCATGACCTGTCATTCGCAGCTCTTCACCAATGCCGAGATGTTGGCGCCGGTGCGCGCAAGTCTCGCTTCGGGACAGCCGCTGCAATGGCAGCGGGTCAATTCGGTGCCGGATTTCGTTTACTTCAACCACTCCATCCATATCGCCAAGGGCGTCGCCTGCGAGACCTGCCATGGCGCGGTCGACGACATGCCGCTGACGCGACGGGCGCATTCATTGTCGATGGAATGGTGCCTTGGCTGCCACCGCGACCCAGGTCCCAACCTTCGCCCGCCGCGGGACGTTTTCCTGATGCACTGGAAGCCGCCTGACGACATCAAGCAGATCCGGCGCTCCCTGATCAGCGTGCTCGACATTCATCCCGAGACCATGACGGATTGCTATGTCTGCCACCGTTGACCGAAATCCGGCTTTCGATCTTGCGGCATTGCGGCTCGCCGCGGCGGGGCGCGAGCCATGGCGAAGCATGGGCGAACTGGCTGACACGGCGGAGTTCCAGCGCTTTGTGGAGGCGGAATTCCCCGCGATGGCCGATCGCCTTCAGCCTGGCTTCGACCGGCGCACCGTCCTGAAACTGATGGGTGCATCGCTGTCGCTGGCCGGGCTGGCCGCCTGCAGCGAGGCCGAGAGCATCGTGCCTTATGTCCGCCAGCCGGAGAACATCATTCCCGGCCGGCCGCTCTACTACGCGACAGCCCTCTCCAGCGACGGCTACGGCATCGGAGCCGTGATCGAGAGCCATGAGGGCCGGCCGACAAAGGTCGAGGGCAACCCGGATCATCCGGCATCGCGCGGCGCCACCGATGCCGTCATGCAGGCGGCGGTGTTGTCGCTGTTCGATCCCGAGCGATCTCGCACGCCGCTCAAGCTGGGCGAGCCCGCAAGTTACGATGAGTTCCTGAAAGATATCGTCGAACTGGCTGGTGGATTCCTCGCTTCAGGCGGGCAAGGGCTGGCATTGCTGCTCGAGGCGACGACATCGCCGACGACGAAGGCGCAGATCGCGGCGCTGAGGGTGCGCTATCCCAGACTTCGCGTCTTCCGCCACGATCCGCTTGCGGCCAATTCCGGTGAACAGGCAACGGGTACATTGTTCGGCAGGCCGTTGACGGCGATCTACCGTTTCGACCGCGCCGATGTGATCGTCAGCCTGGATGCCGATTTCCTGGGCGATGGTCCGGGGCGCCTGGCCTATGCTCGTGATTTCGCGCAGCGGCGGCGGGTGCGCAAATCGACGGACACGATGAGCCGCCTCTATGTCGTCGAGACGACTCCCACCATCACGGGTGCTGCCGCCGACCATCGCCGAGCTATCAGGCCAAGCGCCGTCGCAAGCGTTGCGGCGGCGATCAAGGCCGCCCTCGATGGCGACAATGCCGCGGCCGGCTTGTCGCCGCTCGGTCCGGAATGGACAAACGCGCTTGCCGACGATCTGCGCGGCGCCGGCCGCAATGCGCTTGTGGTGGCCGGAGCGCACCAGGCACCGTCCGTGCATGCCTTGGCCCTAGCGATGAATGCCAGGCTTGGTGCCCTTGGCAACACGCTGCAATTGATCGAGCCGCCTGATGCCATGCCGGTGGATGGCGATCTTGCAACGCTCTGCGGGGCCATCACGGATGGTTCGATCGACAAGACCGTCGTGCTCGGCGCCAATCCCTTGCACACGGCGCCATCGGACATCGATGCACGGAAGGCTTTTTCGAGCCTGAAGCTTCTTGTCCACTGGGGACTCTACCGCGATGAGACGGCGTTTCTGGCTCGCTGGCATATCCCAGCCGCGCACGAGTTGGAGAGCTGGAGCGATATCCGGGCCTATGACGGTACGGTTTCGATCGTGCAGCCGCTCATAGAGCCTCTGTTCGGTGGCAAGAGCCTGCATCAGTTGCTTGCCGCGCTGGGCGGTGAATTCGGCGCCAATGCGCAGGCACCGGTGCGCCGGACGTGGGCCGCCATGGACGAGGTGGCCTGGCGCAAGGCGCTGCGCGACGGCATCGTGCCGAACACTGCTGCTGGTCCCGCTGCCGTTTCGGCACCGCCGGATAGCGATGGCTCGGCACCCAATGCGGCCACCAAAGGGTTGGAGGTTCGCTTCGTCGCCGATCCCTGGCTTCGCGACGGCCGCCACGCCAATTCATCCTGGCTTCAGGAATTGCCCCGGCCGTTAAGCAAGCTCGTCTGGGGCAATGCGGCGCTGGTCTCGCCAGCCACCGCGCAGCGCCTGAGGCTCGAAAACGGGCAGGTGGTCAACCTGGCGCGGGACGGCAGGACGCTGGACGCACCCGTCTGGATCACGCCGGGACAGCCTGACGACACAGTGATGCTGTCGCTCGGTTTTGGACGCAAGGCCGGCTCGGTAGCGGCACTCGCAGGCGGCTACGATGCCTTCGCGATCCGGACCAGCGATGCGCCATGGTTTGCCGACGATGTCGTCCTGAGCCCGCGCGGCGGTTCGGCGCGTGTAGTCACGACCCAGCATCATCAAGCGATGGAGGGCAGGGCGATCATCCGCCATGCTTCGCTCGATGCGTTCAGGGCAAATCCCCATTTCGTGCGCGACCACGCGCCCCCAGCGCCCATGGAATCGCTCTACCCCGACTGGAGCTACGACCAGGAAGCCTGGGGCATGTCGATAGACCTGTCGGCCTGCATCGGCTGCATGGCCTGCGTGTCGGCCTGTCAGGCTGAGAACAACATCGCAACGGTGGGGCCGGACGAGGCGGCACTCGGACACGAAATGCACTGGCTGCGCGTCGACCGCTACTATGCGGGCGGGATCGACGATCCGGACATGTTCTTCCAGCCAGTGCCGTGCATGCATTGCGAGAAGGCCCCCTGCGAGGTCGTCTGTCCGGTCAATGCGACCATCCATACGCATGACGGTCTGAACGCGCAGGTCTACAACCGCTGCATCGGCACGCGCTACTGTTCGCAGAACTGTCCCTATAAGGTGCGGCGGTTCAATTTTCTGGAGTACCAGGAGTTCGACAAGGACAGCGCGGGACCGGAGCAGGCCGTCCACAATCCCGATGTCACAGTGCGTTCGCGCGGCGTCATGGAAAAATGCAGCTACTGCGTACAGCGCATTTCGCAAAAACGGATCCGCGCCCAGATCGAGAACCGGGAGATCGAGGACGGTGAGATCGTCACCGCCTGCCAGCAGGCGTGCCCGACACAGGCCATCACCTTCGGCGATCTCAATAGGAAGGATTCGCAGGTCGTCCAGGAAAAGGCCTCGCCACACAATTACGCGCTGCTCGAAGAACTGAACACAAGACCGCGCACCACCTATCTGGGCAAGGTCAGCAACCCTAACGACAGGCTCGCCGCGACATCCGGCTCGGAGGGCGGCGATGGCTGACGTGGCCGCCCGCAGGACGAGCAAAGGCATGACACCTGTGCTGCGCGGGCGTCACGATTTTCCAGAGATCAGCGGCCGTATCAGCGCGGTGGTCCTGCAAGGGAAGTTGCCGCGGTTCTTCTGGTCGGCGTTCTTCGTCTGCTTCGCCTTCGTATTGCTGTTCCTCTATTCCATCACCTACCTGGTCTCGGTCGGCGTTGGCGCCTATGGGGTCAACATTCCCGTGGTCTGGGGCACGATGATCTCGAGTTTCGTGTGGTGGATCGGCATTGGCCATGCCGGTACGCTGATCTCGGCGGTGCTGCTGCTGCTGCGCCAGCCCTGGCGCGCCTCGATCAACCGCTTCGCCGAGGCGATGACGCTGTTTGCCGTGGCGATGGCCGGCCTCTACCCTATCCTGCATCTTGGCCGGCCGTGGTTCTTCTATTGGCTCCTGCCCCTGCCCAACACCCACATGCATTGGCCACAATGGCGCAGCCCGCTGGTCTGGGACTTCGCCGCGATTTCCACCTACGCCACCGTCTCGCTGCTGTTCTGGTACACGGGATTGCTGCCTGATCTCGGCGTGCTGCGCGACCGGGCGAAGTCGCGTGGCGGGCAACTTTTTCTACGGCGTCCTCGCGCTTGGCTGGCGCGGCTCGGCCTATCATTGGGCGCGATACCGAACGGTCTATTTCCTGATGGCGGCACTCGCAACACCGCTGGTCGTTTCGGTTCATTCGATCGTCGCTCTCGATTTCACCTTCGCCATCACGCCGGGCTTCCATTCGACGATCTTTCCGCCCTATTTCGTCGCCGGCGCGCTCCTTTCCGGCTTCGCCATGGTGCTGACCATAGCCATTCCCTTGCGCTGGGCATTCGCTGTGGAAGACCTGATCACGCCGCGCCACATGGACAACGCCGCCAAACTGATGATCGCGGCCGGCATGGTCGTCATTTACGGCTATGCATCGGAAGCGTTCTTCTCCTGGTATTCGGGGGAGCCTTACGAGCGCGCGATGATGGTCCAGCGCGCCGTCGGCCCTTATGCGCCGCTGTTCTGGACCATGCTCTTCTGCAATTGCGCGGTGCTGCAACTGCTTTGGTTTCGCCGTGTGCGATCCAATATGCCGCTGCTGTTTTCGATCGCTCTGGTCATCAACATCGGCATGTGGCTCGAACGCTACATCATCGTGGTGACCGGCCCGAGCCGCGACTACCTGCCGTCGTCCTGGGGCGAGCAGTCGCTGACCTGGCTCGATTTCGGCATCCTGTTCGGATCGATCGGCACCTTCTTCGCGCTGGTCTTCCTGTTTATCCGCATCCTGCCGGCGATAACCATCTTCGAGGTCGAGGAACTGGCCGAGCAGAAAGGCGGCGCGGCATGAGCGTCCATGGCGTCATCGCGGCTTTTGCCGATCCGGATGCGCTGACCAGGGCGGCGCAAGCGATGCGCGACAAGGGCTACCGGCATATGGATGCGTTCTCGCCGTTCGAGGTGCATGGCCTGATAGACATATTGGGCATGCGAAAAACACGGTTGCCCTGGGTCATGCTGGCGGGTGGCGTCGCCGGCGGCGTGCTGGTCTATGCATTGATCCTTTATTCCGTCGAGGTCGACTATCCGGTCAATGTCGGCGGCCGGCCGCTGCATTCCTGGCCGCCGTTCACGGTCATCGCCTTCGAAGCCGCGATCCTGGCCAGCGTGTTTGCCGGCTTCTTCGGCATGCTGGCCGAGAACCGGCTGCCGCAATATTATCACCCCGTCTTCAACGCCGAGAGCTTCACCTACGCGAGCGGCGGCAAGTTCTACCTGCTGATCGAGGCCACCGACCCGAAATACCGCAAGGGCGTCACCAAGGGGCAGCTGACACGGCTTGGCGCCGAGACGGTCGAAGAGGTGGCGATATGAACCCGCGGCTGCTTTTGCCGGTTTGCCTGCTCCTCGGCGCCTGCAAGCAGGACATGGCCGACCAGCCTCGCTACGATCCGCTCGAAAACAGCAGAGAGTTCGCCGACGGCATGTCGGCAAGGACGCCGGTCGAAGGCACGGTGACGCGCGACGCCGACCTGGCGGCGACGCCGGACAAATTCCCGTACCCGATCACCATGGCGCTGCTTCAGCGTGGGCAGCAACGCTTCGATATATTCTGCTCTCCCTGCCATGGCCGCACCGGCGACGGCCACGGGATGGTGGTCAGGCGTGGTTTCCCGCCGCCTCCGACCTACCATCAAGATGCGCTGCGCAAGGCGCCGGACCGGCATTTCTACGACGTCATCACCGACGGTTACGGTGCGATGTATCCCTATGCCGCGCGTGTCGAGCCGCGGGACCGCTGGGCGATCGTGGCCTATATCCGGGCGCTGCAATATTCGCGACATGCTGCGGCCGGCACGCTGCCCGAATCCCTTCGCGCGAAACTCGATGCCGAGGCGGCACGATGAAGCGCGTCGCCCGGCCCGACGACCACTTCGTCCTGCTGCTCGCAGCCGCCGCCGCAGGGCTCTCTCTGTGCGCGGCCGGGCTGTTCGTCGCCCCGCGCGCGACACTGGCCGGCTGGCTGACGATGGCGGTGTTCCTGCTCGGATTGCCGCTTGGCGCAATGACCCTGCTCATGGTGCACGGCCTGACCGGCGGGCGCTGGGGCGACGCGTTGCGGCCGCCGCTGCGGGCCGCCGTCGCGACCTTGCCTGTCGCGCTGCTGTTGATGCTGCCGGTGCTTGCGCGGCTCGATCTGGTCTTTCCCTGGGCAGGAGCCGGCCCGGCGGCGCTGACGGAAGCGTTGCGCCAGAAAATGACCTATCTCAACGTGCCATTCTTCGTCGTTCGTTTCATCGTCTATGCTGTCGTCTGGCTGGCGCTGGCCTGGCTTGTACTTGGCTGGACGGCGCCCGGTTCGGCCGCAAGCAGGACCGGCGACGGCTACGCCATCGGGCTCGTCGCGCACGGCTTTGCCGTGACGGTGTTTGCCATCGATTGGATGATGTCGATAGAGCCGGATTTTTCCTCCACCATCTATGCGATGCTCGAAGCGGCGGCCGAGGTCGTCGGCGTGTGCGGGCTGGCGCTGGCGGTGCTCTCGGCCGGCCGTGCGATCGAGTCGGCGCCGGGTGTCGAGGAGGACGTGGCGCTCGGCGAAGACCTCGCCAACATGATGTTCGGCTTCATGCTCATCTGGGCCTATCTGGCATTCATGCAGTGGCTGGTCGTCTGGGGCGGCGACCTGCCCGACGAAATCCATTGGTATGTCATCCGTGGTCGAAATGGCTGGCAGTATCTGCTTTGGCTGCTGATCGCGCTGCAATTTGCCTTGCCCTTCGCCGGTTTCCTGAACCGCTCCGTCAAGCGCAGCCGCGTTGGCCTGATAGGGCTCGGCGCGTTCCTGCTGGCCGGACATTTCGCCGATGTCGCCTGGCGCGTCCGGCCGGCTTTGTCCGCCCTCGGTGCAGGAGTGTCGTGGCCGGACCTCGCGGCAATGGTCGGCGCGGGCGGCATCTGGTTCGGGTGCTTCGTCTATATCTGGACCAGGCCTGATCGCATCGTCGTCTGGCGCGGGAGACTGGCCCGTGGCTAAGGTCGTGCGTCATCCCGAAACACGCGATGTCTGGCCGGGGGCGCTCGTGCTCATTGGCCTCGGCCTGCTTGTCTTCCTGGCGCTCGCCGCGCTTGGGCTGAGATTGATTTTCGATACGGCCCCGTTCTGGCCACTTGCGGGCACGCAGATGAATGGCACCGCCGCAGGTCCAACCTTGCAGCATTTTCCCGGGGCCGATCTTGCCGCGTTCCGTCAGCAGGAAGATCGTGAACTCGGCATGCTTGCCTGGGTCGACCGCAATGGTGGCATCGCGCGCATTCCGATCGACGACGCCATGAAGCTGGTCGCCGCGCAGGGACTGCCGGATTGGGCGGGAACGCCCGCTGCGGCCGGTGAGGACTGCGCCTTGCTTGAGGGCGAGGTTCCGCGCGCGCCGCAGGCCGACATTTGTCGCGCCCGAGCGGACGCCGCGCAGCCAAACGCCAGGGCGCCGCAGCAGCGCCAGGCTGCACCGGCCATGGAGACGAGGCCATGAGGCGTTTGGTCCTGCCGCTCGTGCTCCTGGTTGCAATGACCGCCATCGTGTGCGCGCGGCCGGTTTTCGAACCGCAGATCGGCGCGCAGCTCAGCCTCGACACAGTCTTCCGCGAGGCTTCGGGCGGACGGCAGACGCTTTCCGGCATTCTCGGCGGGCGGCCGGCGCTGCTCATCTTCGGTTACGACAAATGCCCCAACCTCTGCGGCGTGACCCAGCAGGCGGTTGCCTCGGATCTGAACAAGACCGGCCTCGATCCCGCGACCTACCACGCTCTCTTCGTCTCGATAGATGCTTCCGAGACCGTCGCGGATGCGGCGTCCATCCAAGCCGAAGTCGGGCGGTCCGCCGGTCAGGCAGGGTTGTCCGCGTGGCGCTTCTTGACCAGCGAGGATGGCGCTGGCGCCGCCCTTGCCGTGGAGGCCGGCATCACATTCGACCGGCGCGACCGGATCTCGCAATATGTCCACCCGATCGCGGTCATCGCGCTGACGCCGCAAGGCCGCATCGCGCAAGTACTTCCGGCGCTGAGTTTCGAGCCGCGAGATCTCAGGCTTGCCCTGGTCGAGGCGTCGGCCGGGCGGCTTGGCTCCATCGCCGATCACGTCTTTCTGCTGTGTGCCGGCTTCGATGCATCAAAGGGCCAGTACACGCCAGCGGTCTGGGCAGTCGTGAAGGTGACTGGCATGGCGACGCTGCTTGGCCTTGGCGCCACCATCCTCGTTCTGTCGCGAAGGAGGCCGATTTGACGTTCGGCATCCCTTTTACGCCGCCGCAGGCCTCCTCGATTGCCGGCAGTGTCGACGCCCTGTTCTACGTGCTGCTTGCCTTCACCGTCGCGCTGGGCGTCTTCCTGACCAGCCTGGTCGTTTTCTACGCTATCAAATATCGCGCCGGCTCCAAGGTGGAGCGAACGGGGAGCGTGCGCGCAGCACGCCGCTCGAGGTGACCTGGACAGTCGCCAGCCTGCTGATCGCTTTCACCATCTTCGGATGGGGAGCCGTGCTGTTCCTGCGCCGCGAACACCCGCCCCTTGACGCACTCGAGATCGCCGGCCTTGGCAAGCAATGGATGTGGGAGTTCCGTCATCCTGGCGGCCAGCGTGAAATCAACGAACTGCATGTGCCGGTCGGCAAGGCGGTGATCGTGTCGCTGGCATCGCAGGACGTGATCCACTCATTCTTCGTACCTGCCTTCCGGGTCAAGCAGGACGCGGTGCCGGGGCGCACCACGCATGTCTGGTTCATCGCTAGCGAGCCCGGGCGGTATCATTTGTTCTGCGCGCAATATTGCGGCGCCCAGCATTCGGAGATGGGCGGGTGGGTGACCGTGATGCCGCCGCAAGAATATGCGGCGTGGCTGGGCAACCAGGGCCAGGGTGAAACGCTTGCGGCCGACGGCGAAAAACTCTTCCGCGCGCTCGGCTGCTCCGGCTGCCATGGCAATTCCAGCAAGGTGAGGGCGCCGGATCTGGCTGGGGTCTTCGGACGGCCGGTGGCCCTGGACAATCAACAGACCGTCATTGCCGACGACCGCTATTTGCGCGATTCCATCCTCAATCCGAAGAAGGAGATCGCCGCCGGGTATGAACCCGTGATGCCGAGCTTTGACGGCCTTGTCGACGAGCAGGAGCTACAGATGCTGCTGGCGTATCTCAAATCCCTGTCGCCGCGAGCAACCAGGGAAAGCGGGGCGACCCAATGAGCAGGCAAGCCTTGGCGCCTTCGAGCTATCTGCATGGGGAGGCCGGACCTGCCGCCTGGCTCTTGACCACCGACCACAAGCGCGTCGCCTGGCTCTACCTGATGTCGCTGACAGCGTTCTTTTTCTTGGCGGTGCCTTTGCCGTGATGATCCGGATCGAACTCGCGTCGCCTGCGGGCGATCTGGTGTCGGACGATGTCTATAACAGGCTGTTTTCCCTGCATGGCATCATCATGGTGTGGTTCTTCCTGGTGCCGTCGATCCCCGCGACGCTCGGCAATTTCCTGCTGCCGCTGATGATCGGCGCGCGCGATCTCGCTTTTCCGCGGCTCAATCTCGCCAGCTGGTACGTGTTCATCTTCGGCAGCGTCTTTGCCCTGGCCGCGGTGCTCGCCGGCGGTGTCGACACGGGTTGGACCTTCTACACGCCGCTCTCGACGCTCTATGCCAACGGCTTCGTTTCGATGGCCGCGCTGGGTGTCTTCATCGTCGGCTTCTCGACGATCATGACCGGCATCAACTTCATCGTCACCGTCCACACGTTGCGCGCGCCGGGGCTGACCTGGTTCAGACTGCCGATCTTCGTCTGGACGATGTATGCGACCGCGCTGGTCATGGTGCTGGCGACGCCGGTGCTGGCCGCCTCGCTGATCCTGATCGTGCTGGAGCGTGCCTTCAGTATCGGGATCTTCAATCCCGCTCTGGGCGGCGACCCGCTGCTGTTCCAGCATCTGTTCTGGTTCTACTCGCATCCCGCGGTCTACATCATGATCCTGCCCGGCATGGGCGTGGTTTCCGAAGTGCTGCCCTGCTTCAGCAAGCGCCCGCTGTTCGGCTACAAGGCGGTGGCGATGTCTTCGATGGCGATTGCCGTGTTCGGCTTCCTGGTCTGGGGTCACCATATGTTCGTATCAGGCCAGTCGGCCTATGCCGGCATCGTGTTCTCGTTCCTGTCGTTCTGCGTCGCGATCCCCTCGGCGATAAAGGTGTTCAACTGGACGCTGACGCTGCGCAAGGGCGAAATCACTTTCGAGACGCCCATGCTTTATGCGCTGTTTTTCCTGGCGCTGTTCACTTTCGGGGGACTGGCCGGCCTGTTCCTGGCCGCTCTCGCCGTCGACGTCCACGTTCATGACACCTATTTCGTCGTGGCGCATTTCCATTACATCATGGTCGGCGGCATGGTGACGGCCTACATGGCGGGGTTGCATTTCTGGTGGCCGAAGATCACCGGTCGCGTCTATTCCGAAACCTGGGGCCGCATCGCCGCGACCGTGACCTTCCTCGGCTTCAACCTGACGTTCTTTCCGCAATTCGTGCTCGGTTTTCTCGGCATGCCGCGGCGCTATCACACCTATCCGCCGGAGTTTCAGTTCTGGCACGTATTGTCCTCGGCCGGCGCGGTCGTTCTGGCCGTCGGCTATCTTATGCCGCTGCTCTATCTCGGCTGGTCGCTGTTTCGCGGGACGCGGGCGCCGGCCAACCCGTGGGGCGCGACCGGCCTTGAATGGCAGACGGCTTCGCCGCCGCCCCCGCATAATTTCGACACCATGCCCGTGGTCAGGCGGCCGGCCTATGACTATGCCATGAAAGGCCTGAGGCACGAGACGTTCAGCCCGCACAGGGACGAAGCCTCATGAGCGGGCCGACCGAAAGCATTGCCTTCGATACACGGGCCCGCGAGAAGGCGGCCGATGCGTTCGGCATGTGGATTTTCATCGGCTCCGAGGCGATGCTGTTTGGCGCGATCGTGCTGGTGTTCCTTTACGCCCGATTGAGCTATGGCGCGGCATTCGCCGCGGCGTCGCAACATCTGTCATTGCCGCTCGGCACGCTGAATACGGCGGTTCTGATCACCAGCAGCTTCGCGATGGCGCTTGCCCATATGTTCACGGCTGCCCGGCGTTGGCGGCCCGCCTTCTGGGCCTTGATGTCCACGAGCCTGCTTGGCTGCATCTTCCTGGTGATCAAGGCCGTCGAATACAGCAAGGAATTCAGCGAGGGCCTGGCGCCGGTGCTCGGCGCGCCGTTCCGCTTCGCAGGCCCCGATCCGGCCCATGCCGAATTCTTCTTCGCGCTCTATTTCGCCATGACATCGCTGCACGCACTGCATCTGATAGGCGGCATCGCGGTGATTGCCGGCATGCTGTTGCTCTGGCCGGGGACCGCGCAGGCCAGCCGGGCGCGCCGCGTGCAGGCGATCGGACTCTACTGGCATTTCGTCGACATCGTCTGGGTGTTCCTGTTCCCGGTCCTCTATCTGATCAACCGGGCCTGACGACGATGAGCGACCTCGCCAAGCTCACATTCGCCTATCTCGCGCTGCTCGCCTTGCTGGCGCTTACCGTCGGCTCTTCGTTTGTCGACCTCGGTGGGTTCAATTCCGCGATCAACCTTGCCGCGGCGGCTGCCAAGACAGTGGTGATCGCGCTGCTGTTCATGCATCTGGCGGGCGAGGGCATCCTCCCCAGGCTCGCGGTCGCGGCGGTGGGCCTGTGGCTGGCCATTCTCTTTGGCCTGACCCTGATCGGGCAATAGCCTGCGGGGCCCTAGTGTGGCGCGCGTCATCAACGGTCACGCGGATTGCCCAAGGCTGGATCGCGGCGCCTCGTGTAGCCGTCGACGCGGGGCAAGCCGTCGGCCATGTCGATGAATGGCAGGCGCATATCCCAATAGGCCTGTGCCTGTGGCGGAAACCGCTCCGGCGCGTCCATGAAGCCGATCGAGACATAGAGTTCGTCACGCAGGCCTTCGTCGGCATAGAAGATGGAGGTACCGCAATCGGCGCAGAAGGAGCGGACGACTCCCTTCGTCTTCGAAAAGGTCTTAGGCTTCCCGGCGGTCAGCTTGACCTGGCGCGGACGATAGCCGATCCAGATGGTCATCGGTCCGCCGATCGCCCGCCGGCAATCGTCGTCGTGATCGAAGCAGATCCAGAAGGGCTCTCCTTCCATCACCGCCGTGACGGCACCGCAGAAACAATGTCCGCGCTCGATGCGAGCCATGTTGCTGGCCGTTGTCAGAGACTGTCGGTCGTCAGGACGGCGCTTCCGCTGCGGTCGAGCATGAATTTCTCCGAAGCTGTTGGGGATCTGATCCTGCGGGGTCAACGCAGCGCCGCCAAATTGGTTTCCGGCCATAGGAGCGGCGGCGGATTCAAATCTGCGCTTCCGGCCTAGCCGCTGGAACCTGCCGGTCGAAACCAGGTTATGACTGTGCCAAAGGAGGACCGGCCATGACTGGAAGCGAAAATCGCCGCGAGACTGGTGCGACCAAATATCCGGCCAGGAGCGACGGCGATCCCGCCGATTCATTCTCCCAGGACGCCGCAGGCAACAAGCCGCCGGCGTCCGGGCAAGGCCTGACGCGCCCTTCAGGCGAGGTGAATGAGAAAACGCATCAGTCCGAGGGGCAGAATCCATCCCGGCGGGCGACCCCAGACCAGCCGTCCAGAAAAGGCGCCGGCTCAGCCACTTCCGAGCACTCCAAAGACGGCCAAGTGCCGCCCGCAGGCCGGGAGCCTGATGCGTTCGACAAGGAATGAACGATTCACAATTGACAAGCCGGCGGTGCTTGTGGATTAGTGAGAACGTTCTCAGAGAACGTTCTCACCGCTGCGGCGGACTTGCCTTTTGGGAGGAGGTATGGGTACCGACGAGATCCGGCTGGCTGTTCGCATCGCGAACATTGCAAAATCCTAGGGACCGACAGTCGCACTCGATTCCGTCTCCATTGATCTGCGGCCAGGCGAAGTCCATGCGCTGTTGGGCGAGAACGGCGCCGGCAAATCGACGCTCGTAAAAATCCTCAGCGGCGTCGTGACGCCTGACGGCGGATCCATGTCGATCTTCGGCAAGCCTTATGCGCCGCATGGCATCATCGATGCGCGGGCGCAGGGCGTGGCGACGGCCTTTCAGGAACTCAGCCTGCTGCCGAATCTCAGCATCGCCGAGAATCTCGTGCTGCCGAAAATGCCGAAGGGCAAGCTAGGTCTCGTCTCGCGCCGCACCGCCACGGCATCAGCTGGCAAGGTTCTTAACGACTACGCTCTCTCCCACTTTGATCCTGACACGCCCGTCGGTGTGCTTTCGCTTTCGGATCGTCAGCGGCTTGAGATCGTGCGCGCCTTCACCCATGCCTCGAAGCTCTTGATCCTCGATGAGCCGACGGCCGCGCTGGCGGACGTCGAATGGCTGTTTGAGCTCGTGCGCCGGCAGAAGAACCTGCAGACCGCCATCCTCTACATTTCCCACCGCCTCGGCGAGGTGCGCACCCTGTGTTCGCGCGCCACCATCCTGCGCAATGGCCGCAGCATCGGCACCGTCGAGTTGTCCGGCGCTTCGGACGAGAACATTTTCGAGATGATGGTCGGCCGAAGCGCGCGTGAGACGACCGCCTCGCAGCCTTTGGTCGCCGACAGCGCGCCCGTCGCGCTCAGCGTTCGGGGCCTCTCCGGCGGCATTTTGCGCGACGTGTCGTTTGATGTCAGGCGAGGTGAGATCGTCGGCATCGCCGCGCTCGAGGGGCAGGGCCAACGCGACCTGTTCAGGACGATGATCGGCCTCTCCAAGGCGAAAAGCGGCGGCATCGAGATCGACGGCGTGCCCGCCCAGATCGCCAGCCCGGGCGCCGCGCTCCATTTCGGCAACGGCCTTGCCTACCTGCCGGAGGACCGCAAGTCGGAAGGGATTTTCGCCGGCCTCAGCACCGCCAGCAACATGGTGTTGCCTATCATTTCGCGTATCGCGCAGGGTGGCGTCGTCTGGCCGGCCAGCGAGCGTCGCATTGCGAAAAAAACCGCTGAGGCGGTCGAACTGCAGGAGCGCTATCTGCAGTTCAAGATCGACGAGCTTTCCGGTGGCAACCAGCAGAAGGCGCTTCTGGCGCGCGTCATGATGACGGGTGCGCGCACTCTACTGCTTTTCGATCCGACGCGTGGAGTCGATGTCGGAACCAAGCAGTCGATCTACGAGGCGATCCGGAAGTTCGCTGCCGATGGCGGCTCGGTGCTCTTTTACTCGTCCGAACTGCCGGAACTCGTCCATCTCGCGCATCGCTGCATGGTGCTCTATGGCGGCCGCGTCTTCGCCGAATATCAGGGCGATGCCATCGATGAGCCGACTATCGTCGGCGCGCTGATCGGCCACGCTGCGGGCGCGGTGAATGGAGTGGCCGCATGACCGCGGTCCAGGCAAATCCCGCGCCCCGCCGCTCCGCGTTATGGAGGGCTGTCATCAGCGGCACCGGCATCGTGGCGATGATCTATGTCCTGCTTTATGCGCTCTACGCGTTCTGGCAACCGGATGCGCTTTCGGTCTACACCTTCACCGACCTCGTCAACAACTCGACGCCATTGGCGCTCGCGGCAGCGGGCGAGACGCTGGTCGTCATCAGCCGCGGCTTCGATTTGTCCGTCGCAGGCGTCGTCTCGCTGACCAATGTGCTGATGGCGGTCTATCCGTTCGATGGCCCGGGCGGTGCCCTGGCCAGCCTTCTGATGTGCTGCGCGATCGGCGGTGCCGTCGGCGCAGTCAACGGCATTCTCGTGGCCAGGCTTGGGCTGCAGACCATCGCGGCGACGCTCGGCACGATGATCGTCTGCCAAGGGCTTGCGCTGGTTATCCTGGACGCGCCTGGCGGTATGGTTGCCGACTTCATCACCTACACGCTGACCGACACCCTGTTCGGTATCATCCCGATCGCCGGGCTGTTTCTGGTTGCCGCCATCGCGCTTTGGCTTGCCTTCCGGCGGACCAATACCGGGATCGGCCTCTATGCGATCGGCGCCGACGAGCAGTCGGCTCGCTTCTCCGGCGTGCCCGTGGCAGGGGTACGCATCACGGCCTTTGTCGGCGCCGGCATTCTCTACGGCGTCGCCGGCTTCATGCTGAGCGCCCAGACGACGACAGGAAATCCGACAGCCGGCACGCCATTCCTGATGCTCACCTTTGCCGCGGTGGCGCTCGGCGGCACGCCGTTGAGCGGCGGCCGGGGCAGTCTCGTTGGCTCGATCCTGGGCGCCGGTACGCTGATGCTTTTGCAGAAGGTGCTTTTCTCGGGTGGGGTCTCGTCCTTCTACACCGGCATATTCCAAGGTTTCGTGCTGGTGCTTGCGATCGTGTTCGGCGGCGCCGTGGCGCGCCTGCTCAAGAAGGAAGAGATCCGGTGAACGCGCATAAGGACGTTGCGACGCGTTTCGAGGCCAACTCCGACCGGCGTGGCAGGCAAAGGCTCGACCGGGAGGTGGTCAATACGCTTGTCGTGTTTGGGCTGAGTATCGTGCTTGTGGTGTGCTCGCGCTTCATCAGTCCGGCGCTGGGTTCCTGGGATCAGGTGCTGACGGTTCTCATCCTCGCGTCCTTCCTGATCGTCTTGTCGTTTGGGCAAGGGCTCGTCATCCTGATCGGTGGGCTCGACCTATCGGTCCCCGCCCTCATCACGCTCGGCGGCGTGTTGACGACGACGTGGATTGGTAGCGGCGATGCCGGCATCTGGTACATGCTGCCGGCCATTCTGGTCATTTGCGCGCTGGTCGGCACGATCAGCGGACTGGGAATTGTCTGGCTGAAGGTTCCTCCCTTCATCATGACCATGGCGACCTCGATCGTCGTGGCATCGGTGGCGCTGGGCTACACCAGCGGGACGCCGCGCGGCGGTTCTCCGTCCGCCTTGCTGTGGCTGATGAAGGAATGGTTCCTCGGCGTGCCGCTGGTCATCTACTTCACCGTCGCTTTCATCCTGTTCGGCTGGTTCTTGCAGAATTTCACTGCGCTCGGCCGCCGGCTCTACGCCCTTGGCACCAACAGGAACGCCGCTCTCATCGCCGGCGTCGCTGTCAATCGGCTCGAGCTCGTCCCCTATGCGATCAGTGCCGCTTGCGCAGGCTTCGTCGGCATGATGCTGGTGGGCTATTCGAACGGGGCGACGCTGAGGATGGGCGACAGCTACATGCTGCCTTCCATCGCTGCCGTCGTGGTCGGCGGCTCCTCGATCCTCGGCGGCAGCGGAACTTTCATCGGGACGGTCGGCGGCGCAATTCTTCTGACGACGCTTGGCACCGTTATCTCCGCTATCGGCCTCAACGAAGGATGGCGCACCGTCATAGAGGGCGCAATCATTGTCGCCGCCCTGCTGGTGCTGCGCGGCGAATTCCTAGCCGATCTCGGAAATCGAATGCTGACGCGGAGGAAGTGACCATGCCTGTGCGTGAAATGGGTTTTGTCCAATTGTGAGAACGTTCTCACAAGCTCTGGTCCGGCACCTGCAAGGGCCAAATTCCAACGGGAGGTTGATCGAAATGAGGCTGTTAAAAAGACTGGGACTGGCCGCGTCGCTGACGCTTGCCACCGCCATAGGCGTTGGGGCGGTTGTCGACCATGCCCAAGCGCAGGACAAGAAGTTCAAGATATATCTGTCGCTGAGCTACAGTGGCAATTCGTGGCAGTCGGAGGCCGCGAACATCGTCAAGGCGTTGGCGCAGACGCCGCCCTACGACAAGACGGTGGAGCTGAAGGAAGTCATCTCGGGAACCGACCCCCAGGCTCAGATCTCGGCCTATGAAAGCATGATACAGGCTGGCGCCGACGGCATCATCAGCTTCCCGATTTCGTCGACGGCGCTGAACCGCACGGTCCATCGCGGCTGCCAGAAGGGCGTGCTCTTCTTCATGTACGACGCCACGGTGACCGAGCCTTGCGCCTACAATGTCAGCTATATCACCGCAGGCTTCGGCGAGAACACCGCCCAGGCCTTGGTCAACATCCTGGGAGGCAAGGGCAAGATCTTCCTGAGCCGTGGCGTCCCGGGCAACTCGGTGGATAAGCGCCACACCGACGGCGCGATGCACATTTTCAACCAGTATCCCGGCATCAAGGTCGTCGCGGAATACTACTCCTACTGGGATGACCGCACCACGCAGCAGGAGACAGCCAAGGCTCTCGCGGCGCATCCCGACGTCGACGGCATCTGGGCTCAGGCAGGCGAATATGGCGCCGTACAAGCGCTACTCGACAAGGGCAACAAACTGGTTCCGATGACCGGCGAGAACTCGGACGGTTTTCGTCTCGGACTGGCAGACCCGAAGATGCAAGGCATGGGTCTCAAGGGTGTATCCGCCGGTTCGCCGCCCGCTACGTCAGGCTATGCCTTCAAGCTGATGATGGAGATCCTGACCAAGAAGCGCGACCTGAAACCGATGAACATCGAGTACCCGTTGCCTTGGGTGCCAGCGGATCAAGTCAAGCCTTGCAAGGGCGATACCTTCGCCGACGGGTGCAACGTTTTCCCGTCCGACAAGGTTCCGAGTTCCTTCGTCACCGAGGTCTTCAATCCCGATTTGCTGCCGGAACTGTCGCTGCAGTCGGCGCTCGAGGGCAAGCCAACACCAGGAGCGACCATTCAGGTATTGCCCGCGGACGTGAAGCAGGCGCCCGATGCCCCTGGCATCAACTGCTCATCGTGCAAGGCTCCGGCCGACGAATACAAGCTCACCAAGATCGAGCCGACGGTAAAACCCTGACGATCAGCAATGCAACAGGTGGACGGCATCCTGCCGCCCACCTGACTCAACATAAGGATGAGAATATGCTGACTTTTCTGAAACGGGGCAGGGATCCCGAAGCTGTCGCCCAGAGCGATGCGGCCGTCCGGACGACCGTCGAGACGATCCTTGCCGACATAGAAAAGCGAGGCGATACCGCTGTCCGGGAGTTGTCGGAGCGTTTCGACAAATGGTCGCCGCCAAGCTTCCGGCTCAGCGATAGCGAGATCGAGCAGGCGATGTCCAAGGTGTCGGCAAGCGACATCGAGGATATTCGCTTCGCACAGGCCCAGGTTCGTAATTTCGCCGAGAAGCAGCGCGCCTGCCTCCAGGACCTCGAAGTGGAAACGCTTCCCGGCGTTGTTCTCGGCCACAAGAACATTCCCGTGGAAACAGTCGGCTGCTACGTGCCAGGCGGGAAATATCCGATGGTCGCCTCCGCGCATATGAGCGTGGTGACGGCCAAGGTCGCCGGCGTGAAGAAGATCATCGCCTGTGCGCCGCCATTCCAGGGCGGTCCGCATCCGGCTATCGTGGCCGCAATGCACATGGCCGGCGCGGACGAAATCTACGTTCTGGGCGGTGTGCAGGCCGTCGGCGCCATGGCGCTCGGAACCGAAACCATCGGGCGCGTCGACATGCTCGTCGGTCCTGGCAATGCCTTCGTCGCTGAAGCCAAGCGGCAATTGTACGGCCGCATCGGCATCGACCTGTTCGCCGGCCCGACCGAGACGCTGGTCATTGCCGACGACAGTGTCGACGGCGAGATCTGCGCGACCGATTTGCTCGGCCAGGCCGAGCACGGTCCGACCAGTCCCGCCGTGCTTTTGACAAACTCGGAGAAGCTCGCGCGCGACACCCTGACCGAGATCGAGCGGCAGCTGAAGGTCCTGCCGACCGCCGAGATCGCCGGCAAGGCATGGGCGGACTATGGCGAAGTGATCGTCTGCGCTTCCTATGAGGAAATGGTCGCGGAGGCCGACCGGATCGCATCCGAGCACGTCCAGGTCATGACGCGCGATCCGGACTACTTCCTCGACAACATGCGCAATTACGGCGCTCTGTTTTTGGGACCGCGCACGAATGTTGCCTATGGCGACAAGGTCATCGGCACCAACCATACGCTGCCGACCAAGAAGGCGGCTCGTTACACAGGCGGTTTGTGGGTTGGCAAGTTCATCAAGACCTGCACCTATCAGCGCGTCCTGACCGACGAAGCGAGCGCCATGGTAGGCGAGTACTGTTCGCGCCTGTGTGTCCTCGAGGGATTCTATGGGCATGCCGAGCAGGCGAACATCCGGGTCCGCCGCTATGGAGGTCGCAACCAGGCCTAAGCCAGCGCGCCAACGGAGTTTTCATGTCGATCATCGCCCGCAACAAGAACAGCAAGCCCCGCCTGACCGTGAAGGATCTGGCGCGCGATCTCGGCATGTCTGTTTCGACCGTATCCAGGGCCTTTCACGCCGATGCCGTGATCGCCAAGAATACGCGGGACCTGGTGCTGAACCGTGCGAGGGAGATCGGCTATTCGCCGAACCCTTTCGCGCGCAGCCTCATCACCAAGAAGACGCGTATCGTGGGTATCGTCGTCGCGGACATCAAGAACCCGTTCTATCCGGAAGTGCTGACGCGGCTGACCACCGCCCTTCGTGCCATCGACATGAACGTGATGCTCGTCGCCGCCGACCAGTCGGGAGACGTCGACCAGGCGCTACGCCTGCTGCTCAACTACCAGCCAGATCTTGCCATCATCCTGGCGGCCACCCTGTCTTCGGCGGCCGCGCAGGAATGCCGTAGGGCCGGCACTCCGGTGATCTTTTTCAACCGACTCTCGGCCGACGACCACGCGTTCGGCATTTCCTGCGACAATATACTCGGCGGCCGCAGCATCGCCGACTATCTCGTCGATACCGGCCACCGGCGCCTGGCCTACATCGCCGCCTTGCCCGATGCCTCCACCAATGTCGCACGCCACAGGGGCTTCAGCGAACGCGCCGTCGAGCGTGGCCTCGCCGCGCCGATAGTTATTGAGGCAGGCCAGTTCAGCTATCACGCCGGCTACGAAGCGGCGCGCAAGCTGCGTGACCTGAAAGAGGTTCCCGACGGTGTCTTTTGCGCCAACGACATTCTCGCCATTGGCTTTCTCGACGGCGTGCGGCGAGAGCTGGCGCTCGGCGTGCCGGACGACATTTCGATCGTCGGCTTCGACGATATCGAGATGGCCCACTGGCCTTCGCACGGGCTGACGACCGTCCGGCAGCCCATTGACCAGATGCTCGAGGCCACGGTCAGCCTGGCGAAGGAATTGAGCACGAATTCCGGCCGGGAGCCGATCGTTCAACTAATCCCGCCCGGCGCGGTGATCGAGCGCGCGACGACGCGAAAAAGGCACCATGGCTGATATCCCGGGAAAGCGCTTCTTCGAGCGGGCGGTAAGCGTCCACCGCTATGACTGCGAGGTCGTCGCGGCGCCCCATGTCTCCGTCACCGGAAGCGAGGAACCCGTCGCCACCGTCAACGATGCCGCGTTGGCCGACGAAGCCATCGTCCGCTACGTCGTGGCAACCCGCCCCGTCTACGAACGCCTGCGCCGGCTGATCGGCCAACTCGCTGGCCTGCTGGTCCTGGCTCAGGCCGGCGGACGCCGCGACGTGCTCGATCTGCCTGACATTCCGGTGGCCCGCGAACGGTGGACGGAGGTGGAGCAGCGGCTGGGCGCCTTGCACGCGCCGCATGGGCTCGAAAGCCATTGCGCGCGTCTGGGGGCCGCCCATGCAATGCTGGGCGAGGTCCTGGACGATTTCGGTTCGGCCCGACTGCGGCGCGACTGGCAGCAGGAGCTCGACCGGGCCGGGGAGAGGATCAAACGCGCCTACGCCGGGCTGCAGGCGGCGTCGGAACCGCGGGCCGGTATGACGCCGGTCGATTTCAATCACGCCTGCTGCAGCTGTGCGCAGCGTTGGCGACAACAGGGAGGAAGCAATGAGCCAATATTCGATCTGGGTGCTTGAGTACAGCTATGTCAGCAACTACCACAAGAGCGGCGTGCTCTACGGCGCCCACAACCAGGGCTACGTGAAACTTCCCTACTGCTACGCGCTGATCAAGGGCAACGGTCGCGTTGCCATGGTCGATGTCGGCTACAACAACAAGGACTACGGCAAGCATCTCGCCGACAAATTTGGCGTCGAGAACTGGCACTCGCCCGACGCCGTTCTTGGCGAAATCGGCCTCTCGCCCAAGAACGTCGACACAGTTTTCGTCACGCACGCGCATTTCGACCATTTCGGCAATGTCGAGGACTTCCCGAATGCGACCTTCTACATCCAGGAGAGGGAGATCGCGAAGTGGGTCTGGGCGATGTCGCTGCCGGACCGCATGCGCTGGATGAACGTAGCCGTCGACCCCGGCGACATCGTGCGCGGCGTCGATCTGGCCCGTCAGAAGCGGTTGGTGACGATCGACGGATCGAAACAGGACGTCCTGCCCGACATCGATCTCCATGCCGCTTTTGACAGCCATACCTACGGGTCGATGTGGGTCACCGTGCGCAACGGCAAGGACGACACCTGGGTGCTGGCTGGCGATCTGGTCTACGTCTTCGACAACATCGAGGGCTCGGGAGCTGCCGTCGATATCGAGACGCTCTACGTTCCGGTGGGGCTTGCGGTCGGCAGCCAGACCAATCTCGTTCTCGCTACCGAGGAGATGATGAAGCAGGTGGGCCACGAGGCACGGCGGGTCATTCCCATCCACGAAGAGCGGTTGAAGGACCGGTTCCCATCCCGCATCACTCAGGATGGCCTGCGGATCACCGAAATTTGCCTCGCGGACGGCGAGACGTCGCGGGTGCAATGATGGATGCAATCCGCAAAGTCGCCATTGTCGGTGCCGGACTGGTCGGCCGTGGCTGGGCGATCGTCTTCGCCCGGGCCGGCCATGATGTGACCATCTATGACGGCAGCGCCGACATCCGCGCCGCGGTGCTCGACAAGATCCGGGCTAGTCTTGCCGATATGCAAGAGGCCGGGCTGGTAGATGCCGTCGATGCAGTCATGCGGCGGCTGAACGTTGTCGATACGCTGGAGGGTGCGGTAGCGGATGCCGACTACATCCAGGAGTCGGTGCTGGAAGTGCGCGACATCAAGGAGGCGGTCTGTCTGGAGATTGACCGGGCGATGCGGCCCGACGCGGTCGTAGGCAGCTCCAGCTCCGGCATTCCGGCCTCGGCCTTCGCTGGGTCCTGTGCCAACCGCCGGCGTTTTCTTGTCGCTCATCCCGTCAATCCACCGCATTTGATCCCGTTGGTGGAACTGGTCCCGGCGCCCTGGACCGACGCGGAGGCCGTTGCGTGGCTGCGGGTGCAGATGCAGGCCGTGGGGCAGGCTGCCGTCACCGTGCGCAAGGAAGTCGAAGGGTTCGTCCTCAACCGGCTTCAGGGGGCATTGCTGAACGAAGCCTGGGCCCTGCTCGAGGAGGGCGTGGCAAGTGCCGCCGATATCGACCTTACGGTGTCGCATGGGCTCGGCTACCGGTGGTCCTTCATGGGGCCTTTCGAGACGATCGATCTGAATGCGCCCGGCGGGATCGCGGACTACGCGAGACGTCTGGGACCGCTCTACCATTCGATCGCCCTCGCCAGGCGCGATCCGGCCCCCTGGTCGGAAGGGCTGGTTGCCAAGGCCGAGGAAGCGCGCCGCGAAAAGTTGTCAGCATCCCAACTCGCCGAACGCAGCGCCTGGCGCGACCGCAATCTAATGGCGCTGGCCGCCCATAAGCGAAGCACCGGGGTTTGACACTCAGGAGACGGCCATGACAGCCACACTCACAGGCAAGGTTGCCCTGGTCACTGGAGCAACCGGCGGCATCGGCGCGCGGATCGTTTCCAGGCTTGCTGCGGAAGGGGCTTCGGTTGTCATCGGCTACAACCGTTCGCGGCAGGCGGCCGACGATCTGGTTTCGTCATTGGCGTACGGCGATCACTTCGTCGCCGAGGCGACCGTGACGGACAGCGATTGCCTCGCGCGCCTCGCTGGTCAGATCGAGAAAAGCTTTGGCCGGCTGGATGTCCTGGTCAATTGCGCCGGGACAACCCGCTTCGTGCCACATCCGGACCTCGACAGCCTGGACGATGAATTGATCGACCGCATCTTCAGCGTCAACGTGCGCGGTGTGATTGCTGCGACGCGGGCCATGCGGCCGCTGCTCGACCGCACCGGCAGCGGGGTTGTTGTCAACATCTCGTCGATCGCAGGGGTCACCGCCATGGGCAGCAACGTCGCCTATTGTGCGTCGAAAGCCGCTGTCGATAATCTGACCAAGTCGCTGGCGCGTGCCCTAGCCCCGAGAATCAGGGTCGTTTCGGTCTCGCCCGGCGTGGTCGACACCGACTTCATCAAGGGCCGTGACGAATCCTGGCGGGACGAACAGGCAAACCGAACGCCGCTGGGGCGGCTGGGCACGCCCGACGATGTCGCCGAGGCGGTTTTGGCGGCTGCGACCCATCTCCGTTTCGTGACCGGCGTTATCATCCCGGTCGACGGTGGTCGGCCCCTGGCCTAGAGCCCGGGACGGATCAGATCGAACGGACTTCCTTTCGCCATCATCGATCTGCGGTCAAGAAGTGCCTGCTGATTGGTCTAATCCTCCAGCAGATAGCCTGTCCGGTGGGCGAGGGGCTTTTGGCCCACCACCTTGGCAATGACCTGATTGGCGGCGACGAGTTTCTTCAGCCTTCGTGTCACCACGAGCCCGTCGGTGCGCGCCCGTACCGTCACGCGCGCCTCGCGGCCCAGCGAAGAAGGCACGATGATGTCCGCGATCGGCTGTCCACAAGTGACGCGTTCACCCAGTTCGGCGCGGTAGACGATGACACCGAAAGCGGGCGTGCGAACCACATCGCACGCATCGAAGCCGGTGATCTCGCAAAGCGCGGCGGGCGGCAGGCCCGCTTGCCCCGCGACGTAGCCGCGGCGGCGAAGCACGTTGAGCAAGGCGGAAGCGTCAGCCGACGCAATCTCATCACTGATGTCGATGAAGCCGCGCAGTTCCACCGTCGCGGCGAGGCAGCCGATCGGGATCACCTTATCGGGAAGGGCAGCCGCAAGCCTGATCCAGGGCTCCACGCTTGCTTCGGCGAAGGTTGAGCCGCCCGACGAACCCTGTGAGAACACCGCCCGGCAACCGAGTTCCCGCGCAAGGTCGGACAATTCGGCCGAGATCTCGGGCCGCACGAACAGATGCATCAGCCCTTCGTCGTCGCAGTGCAGATCCAGCACAAGATCGGAATCGAAAGCCTCGCGTGCCAAGGCGGTGTAAAGGGAATCGACAGGCTGCCCTGCGCCGCGTTCGTCGAGAATTTCGCGAATCGTGCTGCGGATGAGCACCGTGTTGTCGTCGGCGCTGCTTCCGAGCCGATCGGCAAGTCGGATGGTCAATTCGCCGGCGACATCAGGCCATTTGCGGTTGAAATTCCGGCCGCTGGCCAGATCGTAACGCCCCAGATGATCGCCATTGACGAACTGCGCCAGGCCGAGCGGGTTGGCGTAGGGAACGACGACGATCTGGCCCCGGATTTCGCCGCGCGCGTCGGCGGCGTCAAGCTGCTCGACCAGATGGTGCAATACCAGCAGACCTGGCGCTTCATCGGCATGCAGCGCGGCATGTATGTAGGCTTTCGGGCGCGCGTCGGCGGCACCATACCGGATGATGCGCACGCTATGTTGGCTGCCCGGCGTGCCGTTGGCAAGAGGAACATCGAGAATTTCACGAGACATTGGTGGCTCCGGCGAGCGCACGTTCCGATAGCGGGAAGTGGCAATTGAAGACATGGCGGGGATCTTCCCGGTCGGCTGCCCGGGACGGGAAGACGCTTTTGCAGATGCCCTGCGCATAGCGGCAGCGGGTGTGAAACTCGCAGCCCGCTGGGCGCGTCATCAGGCTCGGCACCTCGCCGCTGAGCTCGACCCTGTCGAGCACGGCGTCCGGGTCGGGTTCCGGATTGGCCGACAGCAACGCCTCCGTGTAGGGGTGGCGCGGCTGCGCGAATATCCGCTCAGTCGAGCCGACCTCGATGAAGCGGCCGAGATACATGATCGCCATGCGATCGGTCATGTGGCGCACGACATTGAGATTATGCGTGATGATGAGAATGGCGATGCCGAGTTCGCCCTGCAAGCGTCCAAGCAGATTGAGGACTTCACCCTGAACGGACACGTCCAGTCCCGCGGTCGGCTCGTCGGCGATGATAAGATCGGGTTGCAATGCAAGGGCCCGCGCCACGCCGACGCGGCGCGCCTGGCCTCCGGAAAGCTGGTGTGGATATCGCCGCCCGAAGTCGGCGGGCAGGCCGACCATGTTGAGCAGGCGTTCCGCTTCGGCGGCGGGGTCGCGGCCGGTAACGCCGTGAATGCGGAAAGGCTCCATCAGCAGCGAGCGTACAGTGAGCCGCGGCGACAGCGATCCGACCGGATCCTGGAACATCATCGCCATGCGCCGAAGATGCGGCTTGCGCTCCGTCGGGGCGAGGCCGTTCAGCACCTGACCATCGAAGCGTATCGTGCCGCCCGTCGGCGGCCGGAGGCCCATGATGGTGCGGGCGATGGTGGATTTTCCCGACCCGCTTTCGCCGACGAGGCCGAGCGTTTCGCCTTTGCGGATATCGAAGGAAACGCCGCAGACGGCGTCCACGAACGGGTTCTTAACGCCGCTGGCGAGCGCCTTCAGCGCGCCCATGGTGCGGAAGCGTACGCGAAGATCCTCGACTGAAAGCAGGGGGCTCATGCCGGCGCCACCAACGTGTCGTCGAGGCGATGGCAGCGTGCGGTGTGCGTTGCGCCGATAGCGCACGGGACAGGACTGTCATCCACGCACCGGGTAAAGGCTTGCGGGCAGCGCCGACGGAAGATGCAACCCGCCTGGGTACCGAGGAGGCTCGGCACCTCGCCTGGGATCGTCGGCAACTGTCGGGTGCGTTGCCTGATGCGTCCGGGATCACATTCGAGCAGCGCGCGCGTATAGGGATGCCCCGGTCGGCGGAAGATGTCGCGCACGGTGCCGTATTCGACCACCTCGCCCGCATACATGACCGCCACCCGGTCGCAGAGCTCGGCGACAGCGCCGAGGTGGTGAGAGACGAACAGGATCGAGCAGCCGATCTCCTTTTGCAGCTCTTTCAACAGATGGATGATCTGCACCTCCAGCGTCGCGTCAAGCGCTGTGGTCGGTTCGTCGGCGATGAGCAGCGCCGGCTTCACCAGCAGCGCCATGGCGATGCAGATACGCTGGCGCATGCCGCCGGAAAACTCGTGCGGATAGCCGCCGATGCGGCTCTCCGGGTCCGGAATGCCGACCCGATGGAGCATATCCAGCGCGCGCTGGCGCTTGGTCCGGTGCGAGCCGCCCTCGTGATGCTGGACATCGATCATCTGGCTTTCGATGCTGCGCACCGGGTTCAACGCCGTCATCGGATCCTGGAAGATCATCGACATGCGGTTGCCGAGCAAGCCGCGCCGCTCCGCCGGAGCCATGCCGAGCAGGTCGCGCCCCTCGAACAGGATGGCGCCGTTCACCATCTCCGCATTTTCCGCCAGCAGCCCCATCACGGCATAGGCGAGCGTCGATTTGCCCGAACCGCTTTCGCCGACGATGCCGACCACTTCGCCCGCCGGCACGTCGATATGGATATCGCGCAGTGCATGGGCGCGACCGCGCGGCGTGCCGAAATCGAGAGACAGACCACGGATCGCCAGAAGCGGGTCGCGGTTTGGAGAATGTCCTGCCTGAGCGCCGGGATTCATAGGTCTTTCCGAAGCTTGGGGTCGAAAATGTCGCGCAGCGCCTCGCCGAGGAAAGTGAAGCCCAGCGTGGTTATGACGATCGGGATGCCGCCGGCGATCACCAGCCACACCGTCTTGTGGATATAGCCATAGCCGTCACTGAGGATGGTTCCCCAGTCCGGCGTCGGCGGACGGACACCCATGCCTAGGAAGCTCATGCCGGCCTCCAGCGTGATGACCAGCGGAACATCCATGCTGACCAGGATAAGCAGCGGCCCGATCACATTGGGCAGCACGTGCACGGCAAGGATGCGCACGATGCCGGCGCCCATGGCGCGCTCCGCAGTGATGAACTCGCTCTCGCGCAGTGCGTGGGCCTGCGTGCGCACCACGCGCGCATAGATCGGCACAGACGTGATCGCGACGACGAAGATGACGCTGGCAAGGCTCGGCCCGAGCAGCGTCACCACTGCCAAGGCGAAGATGATGACCGGAAAGGAGCGGATCGTGTCGAAGACCAGCAGCAGCAGATTGTCCAGCCAGCGCGGACCGAAGGCGGCGATGAGGCCGAGCACAAGCCCTGCGCTGAGCGAGGCGCCCAACGAGACGAAGGCGACGAGCAGCGCGATCCTTCCGCCCATGACGACCCGCGAGAAGACATCGCGTCCCAACTGATCGGTGCCGAGAAGAAAATGCAAAGAGGGCGGCGCCAGCCGGGGCCCAACCATGATCTTGATCGGATCGTAAGGCACGATCCAGGTGGCGAAGACCGCAGTCGCCACCATCAGCACCACCAGCACGGCGCCCATCATGCCGAGCGGAGACTTGCGCAATTGCCGCAGGAACATGGTGGCCGCGCCCGGCCCGCGGCGTTCATCGACCGCCTCGCGAATGAGTTGAACTTCGGACACGCTACAAATTCTCGCGGATTCTTGGATCGAGCGCCGCGTTGACGAGGTCGGCGAGCGTCGTGGAGATGACGAACAGAACGGTGGTGACGAGGACCGCGCCCATGACGATCGGATAGTTGCGCGAGTCCACCGCCTTTACGATCAGCGCGCCGATGCCGGGCCGGGCGAAGACCACCTCGACGAAAACCGCCGCCGAGAGCAGGTGCGCCATGCCGACGCCGATGATCGTCACTGTCGGCACGATCGCGAGCGGCAGCGCGTAGCGCGCCACGATGCGCCGCTCTGAAAGGCCGAAGGAGCGCGCCATGCGAATGTGGTTCTCGCCAAGAATCTCCAGCATGGAGGCGCGCACGATGCGCGAGATGTAGCCCACCCAGCCGATACCGACGACGAAGGCTGGAAGGATGAGATGGACGAACCCGTCGCGGAAGCCTGAGCCGGCGCCGATGGCCGGCAGCCAGCGCAGGCCGACCGAGAAGATCAACAGCGCATAGATCGCCATGACGAAGGACGGGATGGCGATGGTTCCGACCGCGAATACACCCACGACCTTGTCGATCACGGAGTTGCGGCGCAGCGCCGAATAGCAGCCGAGCGGCACGCCGACGATAACGGCCCAGGCGATCGAAACCAGGATGAGTTCGATCGTGTAAGGCAATTGCTCGAAAACGATGGCCGCGACAGGGCGCTGGGTAAAGACATCGGTGCCGAGATTACCGTGCAGCAGCCCCCCGAAGAATGAGACGATCTGCACGGGCAGCGGCTTGTCGAGGCCCATTTCCTCGTGCAATTGCGCCTTCAGTTCCGGCGTCGCACGCGGTCCGAGCAGGACCGCGGCGGGATCGCCGGGAACGGCCTGGATCATCAGGAACAGCAGCGTGACGGCAACGACGACAATTGCCGCCGCCAGCACGATACGCTTGCCAAGATATAACCACATGTTTTGACTCAGCCTGTCCCAGCGACCGCGTCAGAGCGGTTCAGCGTTTGATAGAATCGCCGACCCGCTCTAACCCTTTGTTTTTTCGCAATTCCGGACGGAAAACCGCTACGCACTTTTCCTAGAATGCCCTAGGCCGATTTCGGCTCAAAGCCGAGATAGAGTGGCCGCCCGTCTGGGCGCGTCTCGGCCTCGAGTTGCGTCGTTCGGTACATGATCGGCGAGCCTTCATGGGTGAGGAACCGGTAGGAGCCGGAATCTTCCATGATGTCCTGCATCTCATAATACATCTTGGCCCGTTCCTGCGGGTCTTCGACGGTCACCGCCTTGGCGTTGAGTTCGTCGAAGCGCTCGCTGCGGAAGCGCTCCCAGTTCCACACACCGACCTGGTCGCGCACGAAAAAGGTGGTGGCGTAATAGGGGTCCGGCACCATCGAGAAACGCTGCACGATCAGCTGCATGTCCTTCCAGCGTTCGCCTTCCGATTCCATGCCGATGGTCCAGAACGAACCGGAATCCTGAACATTGACCTCGACCGTGATGCCGATCTGCGACAGCTGCGCCTGGACCATTTCCGCGATCGTGGAGAAGGTGGTCACGTTAAGCGCGTCGATGGTGAGACTGAGTTCGGTGATGCCGGCCTTCTCAAGATACTGCTTCGCCTTTTCGAGATCGCCCTCCGGCGGTATCAGCGCTTTTTCCCGGTGTCCCACCAAGCCTGGAGCGATAAGGCCGGTGGCGACCTGTGCCTGGCCTGAATAGGCCGCGTCCATGATCTGCGGCACATTGATGGCCCATTGAATCGCCTTGCGGACATTAACGTCCTTCAGCTTCGGATGGTCCGAGTTCATGCCGATATAGACATAGTAGAGCGAAGGCTTTTCTTCGATCTTGGTGTTTTCGGGCGGGCTGTCCTTCAAAGTGGCCAGCGAATCGAGGCTGAAATCGGTGAAATCGATGTCGCCGGCCTGATAGGCGCGCTCGGCGGTCTTGATATCGCTCATCGGCAGGATATGAATTTCGTCGAAGCCCGGCCTGGGGCCTTTCCATTCGGGATTTCGGGTCAACAGGACGAGCTGGTTCGGCTTCCAGTCCGACAACACGTAGGGACCTGAATAGCAGGGCGGCTTCATGCCGAAATCGCCGCCGTCGGCAACTGCCTTCGTCACCGCTTTTTTCGAGACGATGTGGCCGCAACCATAGGGAAGAGTGATGTTCCAGAGCGGCACGAAAGGCGTCTTGAGCACGATCACGCCAGTATGGTCGTCCTCGATCTCGATGCGGTCGAGCGGACCCCAGTCGCCCTTGACCGGAGAATTGTGCTGGATGACGCGCTCGAACGAGAACTTCACGTCCTCGGCGGTCATTTCGCCAAATCCGCCAGTGAAGTTGATGCCCTTCTTCAGGCGGAAGCGGATGTGCGTCGGATCGATCTGCTCGACGGATTCGGCGGCCTCGAGTTCCCAGCCCCACTCCGAACCCGGCTTATAGCGCGTAAGCTTGGTGTAGATGCAGTTCATGACGTCGACATTGTACGCGTTCTGGTAGAAGCCAGGATCGAGCTTGTCGATATCGGAATAGGCGCGGGCCTTGAGTACCTTGCCTTCGGCCGCCCATACGGCCTGCGACAAGGGCAGGCCGGAGGCGATGATCCCCGCGCCGAGGCCGGCGCCTGCCTGCAGGAAATGCCTGCGGTTCAATTTCATTCCATTCACGGTTTCGTTCCCCTTTCAACTGAGCGGGTTTCCCGGCGATTGCCGGGATCCCTCCTTTTTGGTACCGCGCCGCCTGATGGGGCGCGAGTTCGGACGGCGCATTCTTCAATTCAGCCGGCAAGCCGGTCAATTTCGCTGCCGACGCAGATGTGAGCGAGATTAGCGTCAGCTCGCGAATGTCACAGCAGGCGACGCTCTATCGCCTCGGTCCATTTCTGTTCGTGGACAAGCTCGTCGCCTTCCCATGCCTCGAGATGCGCCTCGACGTGGAAGTGCGATGGCGTCGCGGTCATGGTCGTTTCGGTCACAGAACGCATGCGCCAATCAGCGCGCGAAAATTCGAACTCCCATTTCGCCTCGGCCCTGGCCGACCCGAAATCATCGCCGCGGAAGGAATAGCGTTCGCGGCCGAGCGAGGTGATGGTTAGATCGTTGTCGACGATGCGATAGGTGCCGGCGCCTTCGCCGATCTCAACGACAGTCGAAGCGTCTGCCAGATTCTCCGTGATCGCCCAATCCTTTTGCGGCTTCGAGATCGTCTCCACCCCTAAGGGCGACGCCCCTTCGGGTTCGGCAAAAGGTGCCGGCGCCGGATCTCCGGCGCCTCCGACGCGGACCGGAAGTTCAAGGCGGCAATCCGTCGGATGGACGGTGAGCGTGACCGGCTCGGGCGAAGGCCAAGCGATCGGGAAGTAATTTGTCGAGATGGCAAGGCGTATGCGGTGGCCCGCGCTGAAGTGCTGTGCTACGTGCTTGAAGGGGACAGAGGCGCGGTAGCGCCTTGCCGGTTCGAGCGGTTCGGGCCTCTCATGGCTATCGCGATGCGTCAGGTTCAAAAGGCCGTAGCTGACGCGCGTCGTCGCGCCATCGGGGGCGACATCCGAAAGACGGACGGCCACCATGGCGACGGGCCTGTCGCTTTCGAAGACAAGATCGAGCATTGCATCGCCGGCGATCTCAACATCGTGCGCCAGCTCTTGCGTCTCATAGACCAGACTGCCGGCATCGTCGCCGCGCTGGTCAGCCGGCTGGTCGCCGGGCACGGCATAGGAGCACCATTTGCCGCCGCGCAGGCCAACCGACAAGGGCGAGCGGACCGTCTGCGTTCCGGCCGCATCGTCTGCCCGGCGCAGGGACAGGCGCCCATTGCCGGAAAGGAAGAAGGACTGCCGCTCGATATTCGGCGATGGCCATGCCGGCTCCGTGACCCAGTGTCCGGCGCGCGTCTCGTAGGAAGTTTGCGGCGGGGCGCTATCCTGCATGAACAGGCGCAGCATCGGCTCGTCCATGATGCCGGTGTCACGGCCCTTCAGCCATTGATCCCACCAGCGGACGCATTCCTGCAGAAAGCCGATGGCAGGACCAGGCTTGCCGATATGGGGATAAGTGTGCGCCCATGGCCCGACCAGCCCCTTGCGCGGGCCCTGCAGCTTTTCCATCAGGCGGAAGACCGAGCGGCAATAACCATCGGCCCAGCCGCTGACGGCGTAGACCGGGCAGGTGATCGCTCCGAAATCCTCGCAGACCGAACCGTGTTTCCAGAACTTGTCGCGGTGCTGGTGCTCCAGCCAGTTCTTCAACCATAGGCCGCTTTCCTTTAGCCGGCTGTGCCACAAAGCGCGCCAATTGTCCGGCTTGTTGCGTGGGTCGGGGGGCAGCGTGTTGCGCCCGAACATGATTGCGGCCCAGGAGAGATTGTCGATGAGCAGCGTGCCACCCATGTGGTGGACATCGTCGGCGTAGCGGTCGTCGGTCGAGGCGCAACTGATCACCGCCTTCAGCGCTGGCGGCCGCATGGCGGCGATCTGCAATCCGTTGAAGCCGCCCCAGGAGATGCCGATCATGCCGACGTTGCCGTCGCACCAGGGCTGGGCGGCCAGCCATTCGATGACCGAGCAGCCATCGTCCAGCTCCTGCTGAAGGTACTCGTCGAGCATCAGCCCTTCGGAATCGCCTGTTCCACGCAGGTCGACGCGCACAACGGCGTAACCATGGCCGGCCACGTAGGGGTGCATGACGACATCGCGTGCGGCGGTCAGATCGTTCTTGCGATAGGGGATGTATTCCAGGATCGCCGGCACCGGCTTTTGTTCGGCACCCTCGGGAAGCCACATGCGCGCCGCAAGCCGGCAGCCGTCCGGCATCGGAATCTCGAAATGGTCGACCGAGCGGATCGGATGGGGGAAGTTGGACACTGTGCGCATGACGAGGCCTCTGTTGGAGAACGCCACCTTGGGCAAATCGGCGGTGCCGCACAATTTCGCGACCCTTCGCGACTTGACACTGTTCTGGCGTCAGTATGCATTAGGTCATGCAGACCGAACCGCTTCCCCAGAACCTCGCCTTCCTGTGCAGCTATTATCCGTCGATTGCCGCCGTGTGCCGGCGCCTGCAGATCAACCGCCAGCAGTTCAACAAGTATCTGAGCGGCCAGACCTGGCCGTCCCGCCGCAACATGCGCAAGATCTGCGATTTCTTCGGCGTGAGCGAAGGCGAGCTTTTGATGGACCAGCAGCGCTTTGCCGAGATCGTCGGCCTGCGCCGCCGCCCGCTCGGCGTCCATGCGCCATCGGACATGCTGGTGCATATGGAGCAGCTCTATCAGCGTTCCGGCGATCTCGGGCGCTATGTCGGCTACTATTTCCGCTATTTCTACTCGTTCGGCTATGCCGGCAAGATCATCAAATGCCTGGTCGTAATCTATGAAAAGGAAGGCCGCTATTTCTGGAAATGCATGGAAAGGCTCGTCCATTTCGGCAAATATGGCGTAAAGACCTCGAAATATTCGGCCGCCCTGCTGCTGCTCGGCGATCGCATATTCGCGCTCGAATCCGAAACCCTGCTCAAGACCAGCATCACCCAGGTGATCCTCTATCCGAGCTACCAGACGAGCGTCGCCTATCTGGTCGGCATCCAGACGGGCATGCCCCTTTTACGAGGGCGGAGACCCGCAGCCTCGGTCGTGCTTCTGGAATATCTCGGCCGCTCCGTCGACCAGCGCAAGGCGCTGCAGGCCTGCGGCCTATTCGACGAAACTGACCCCGCCATCGATGTCGGCATCCGCGCCATGATCACCAACCGCATCCCCACCGGGACGTTCGTGCTCGAGACGGAAGAGGTGTAGACGTTCCTCCCAACGCGACCCGCATCAGCGCGGGCCTGTCCAACCCGTTCAGCACGAGGTTGTCACCCATGTCTTAGGTACAGTCTGTTACCTATGTCTCCGGGCCGTACAGGTGAGAGGTGGTAGCGGGAGAGGGACTTGAACCCCCGACCCCAGGATTATGATTCCCGTGCTCTAACCAACTGAGCTACCCCGCCAGGGCGGCGAAAGGCCCGAAATCCGCCTTAAATCGCAAGGCATTTCGAGGCGTTCGCCAAGGTCGCGCGGATATAAGGTTGGGAGGGTGAGCCTGTCAAGCTTCGAACCGCTCGGCAGGGGCGCTTATTCTCGCTGCCGAAAAGCTTTGCCGCGCCGATAATTGGTTGCAGCCGCCGGGGTTGAGTTCGAAGAGGCACGTCGCTATGTCTCGGCCACGAGTTTTTAGAGTTTGAGAACAGATGAAGCCGCGCATTGCAGTCCTCGGTTGCGGATACTGGGGCTCCAACCACATCCGCACCCTCAAGGCGCTCGGCGCGCTGCACGCGGTCTCCGACGCCAACCGTGCCCGCGCCGAAGGCTTTGCCAGCGAACAGGACTGCCTCGCGATCGAACCGGACCAGTTGTTCGTCCGCAATGACATCGACGCCATCGTCATGGCGCTGCCGCCGCAATTTCATGCCGAGATGGCGGTGCGCGCCACCGAAAGCGGCAAGGACGTGCTGGTGGAGAAGCCGATCGCGTTGACGGTTGCCGATGCCGAGCGCTCGGTGCAGGCGGCAAAGGACAAGGGCCGCGTCTTCATGGTCGGCCACGTCTTGCGCTTCCATCCCGCGTTCGAGACGCTGAAGGCGCTCATCGACAAGGGCGAGCTCGGCGAGGTCCGCTACATCCATTCGCACCGGCTCGGCCTCGGCAAATTCCACACCGAGAACGATGCGCTATGGGACCTGGCGCCGCATGACCTGTCGATGATCCTGGCCATCACCGGCACCGAACCGATCGAGGTGCGCGGCGAAGGGGCGGCGCTGCTCGACAATCTCAGCGACTTCGCGCATCTGCACATGCGCTTTCCCAACGGTTTGCGCAGCCATCTCTTCGCCTCGCGGCTGAACCCTTACCGCGAACGGCGGCTGACCGTGGTCGGCACCAAGGCGATGGCTGTCTTCGACGATGTCGAACCATGGGAGCGCAAGCTCGCCGTCTATCGCCACGCGGTCTGGCAGGACAGCGGCCAATGGGCGTTCACCACCAATGAGCCCTCCTATGTCGCGGTTGGCCAAGGCATGCCGCTGACGCGCGAACTCGAGCACTTCATCCATTGCATCGAAACGCGGGCCGAACCGCGCACCAGCGGCGAGGAGGCAATCCGGGTGCTGCGCATCCTGACCGCAGGTACGGTCACGCACACCAAATCCAATCCCTGAAGAAGATCGGGCCGCGTCGCGGCGGAGAGATCGTTGCCTACTCGGCGGGAACCTGCGCCGGTGACGCGGCAAGTCGGCTCAACATCGCCTCGGCCTCGGCGCCGCGCTCGGAGCGTTCGATGAAGCCGCCGCCGAACACGCGGGCCTCGTTGCCGTCGTCGGAATAGAGCACGCAAGCCTGTCCAGGCGCGATACCGGACTCGCCATCGGCCAATTCGACCGATGTGACGCCCGCCTCGTGACGCAGCATCGCCGGGCGTGGCGGCCTGGTCGAGCGAACCTTGGCGAACAGTTCCAGCCCGCCCGCGGGCATGTCGGCCAGCGCGCCGTCACCAAGCCAGTTCATGTTGCGCAGGTAGATCTTGTGCGTCTCCAGCGCCTCGCGCGGCCCGACCACGACACGGGCGCGCTCGGCGTCGAGATGGACGACATAGAGCGGCTCGCCGGAGGCCACGCCGATGCCGCGGCGCTGGCCGATGGTGTAGCGCAGAATGCCTTCATGGCGGCCGATCACCCGGCCGTCGATATGGACGATGTCACCCGGATTGGCGGCCGTCGGCTTCAGCTTGGCAATGATGTCGGAATATTTGCCCTGGGGCACGAAGCAGATGTCCTGGCTGTCCTGCTTGGCGGCTACCGTCAGGCCCATCTCCTCGGCAATGGCGCGAACCTGCGGCTTCGGCAGGCCGCCGAGCGGAAAGCGCAGATAATCGATCTGCGCCTGCGTGGTGGCGAAGAGGAAATAGCTCTGGTCGCGATCGGCGTCGACCGGCCTATAGAGCGCGCGATGGGCGCCATTGGCGCCGGAGCGAATGTAGTGGCCCGTGGCCAGCGCGTCGGCGCCGAGATCCTTGGCGGTGGCCAGCAGATCAGCGAACTTCACCGTCTGGTTGCAGGAAACGCATGGGATCGGCGTCTCGCCGGCGACATAGCTCTCAGCGAAGGGATCGATGACCGCCTTGCGGAAGCGCTCTTCGTAGTCGAGCACATAATGCGGAATGCCGAGCGTCTCGGAAACGCGGCGGGCGTCATCGATATCCTGCCCGGCACAGCAGGACCCGGCCCGGTGCGTCGCGGCGCCATGGTCGTAAAGCTGCAAGGTGACGCCGACGACATCATAGCCCTCGCGCTTCAAGAGACCCGCGACGACGGATGAATCAACGCCGCCCGACATGGCGACGACGATACGGGTGTTTTCGGGACGTCCGGGGAGATCGAGGCTGTTCATGGTTCTTTCGTTCTGCGCGGCGCTTGCATGCCAATGACGCGAATATAGGTCAAGCTTGGCGGCTGCGCCAGCTTGCGGGACCCATCGGCGGGCAACTGCCGGTCCGGTGACCGCGCAGATTTTTCGAGCGAATCCGGAACTTCCCGGCAGATATTTCAAATGTTTGCGAAAAAGACTAACGCGGCGTTCATGATCATTACCTAGCTGTTAGGGTCTGCTTAGGCAATTTTTAAAGCTGTGGCGGTAACGTGGTGGGGATTGGGTCTTTGAGTTTTTTGTAGAGAGTACGATGACCGATCTGGTTAGACCGCGAGTCAAATATGTTATCGGGCCTGACGGCAGCCCTCTCACAATTGCCGATCTGCCGCCGACGAATACACGTCGCTGGGTTATCCGGCGCAAGGCGGAAGTGGTTGCAGCGGTGCGCGGCGGGCTTTTGAGCCTCGAGGAGGCATGCCAGCGCTACAAGCTGACCACCGAGGAGTTCCTGTCCTGGCAGGCCTCTATCGACGAATACGGCCTCGCCGGGCTGCGCACGACGCGCATCCAGCAATACCGGCACTGACGCTCAAGAATCTGCAAAAGGGCGCGAAGTTCGCGCCCTTTTGGTTTCTTGACAGCATTTGCGCGTTTCAGACCGTCAGCACCACCTTGCCGACCGGCTTGCTGGCGAGGAAAGCGTGCGCGGCGCCGGCCTGTTCGAGCGAGAAGGTCTTTGCCACATGCACCGTAAGCTTTCCCGCATCGACGAGCCTGCCAAGTTCCAGCAGGCCTTCGCGGTCGGGAACAACGGACATGCGTTCGACGCGGATGCTTCGCGCCTTGGCATCCGCCCTGGTCTTGTCGCTGATGTCGAGCAGTGACACCAGCACGCCGCCGTCCCTGAGCACCTTCAACGATTGATGGGCGTGCTCGCCGCCCACCGTCTCGAGCACCAGGTCGATGTCCTTCGCCTTGTCGGTAAAATCATCCTTGGTGTAGTCGATGACTTCGTCGGCGCCGAGCTTGCGGACGAAATCCAATTTTTCCGTGCTGGCGGTGGCGGCAACCCAGGCGCCGCCCGCCTTGGCGACCTGCACCGCCAGATGGCCGACGCCGCCGGCCCCGGCGTGGACCAGCACGCGCTGCCCGGCTTTCAGCGCGCCATGACGCACGAGGCCTTGCCAGGCGGTGAGGCCGGCCAGCGGCAATGCGCCTGCCTGGACGTGATCGGCGTGCGCGGGCTTGCGCGCGATTTCATCGGCGGGCACGGCGGCCAGTTCGGCATAGGTTGCCGCCTGCCTTGGGAAGCGCGGCATGCCGAACACCGCGTCACCTGGATTCAGGCCGCTGACACCGGGCCCCAGCGCCTCGACGGTTCCCGAGAGGTCCCAGCCGAGGATGAAGGGTGGTTCGCCGAGCAGCGGGTAATGGCCGGCGCGCACGGCGCCGTCGACCGGATTGATGCCGGCCGCCTTGATGCGGACCAGCACTTCGCCGGCGTTGGGCGAGGGCGCCGGGCGCTCGGCGATGACAAGGACATCGGGTCCGCCGACGGAATTCTGGATAATGGCACGCATAAGATTTCTCCTGATTGACTGGTCCCACTATCATTTGGAGAGTAATGGTCTCTTGTCTAGTATGTACCTTTTTGATATATAGGCACCGTATGGATAGTGATCTCGACTCCCCCTTCGGCTATGATGCGTTCCGGCGGACCTGTCCCTCACACACGGTGCTGGAGACGCTGGCCAGCAAGTGGGTTTACCTGGTTGTTTGTGCGCTGCGCCAAGGCCGGCAGCGCAATGGCGAGCTTGCCCGCAAGCTCGAAGGCGTCACGCCGAAGATGCTGACGCAGACGTTGCGCGTGCTCGAGCGCGACGGCCTGGTGCGGCGCGAGGTGTTTGCGGTCGTCCCGCCTCGGGTCGAATATGAATTGACCGAACTTGGCCAGAATCTGGCGGGATTGCTCAACCAGATCAGATCCTGGTCGGAACAACACGTTCCCGACATCAAGGAGGCCCGGGCGCGGGCTGCGGCCGTGAATGAAGGGGAGTGGGCCGCTTAGCGCTCGCCCAATGCGTTGCGCGCCCGCTTGGACGTGCTCAAAGACGCGGATATCGGGCGGTTCAGCCGATCATCGCGCTACGACCGCCAGTTTCGGCCTCGCGAATCTTGGTGTCGCGCGATTCGAGCATTTCCGCCTTGGAAAGCTCCGCTTCAGCTTCGCCGAGTAATGATTCGGCGGCGCTTCGTTGCTGGGCGAGGTCGCCTTGCGAATTTCTGAGGTTGTCGCGGCGCAAACGGGCCGCCTTGGCAAAGGTCGGATAGGCGAAATGATTGATGTCGGTGATACCGGCCTTCTTTTCCTCGGCGCTGATCTGAAGCTCCAGCTCGGCGGCCATGCGTTCGAATTCGGCGATCATCATGTCGAGCTGCAGCAGTTGCCGCCGCTTCTCATTCACCTGAAACTGTTTCAGCCGAACGAGGTTTTCACGTGACTTCATGATTCGGTACTCCCGGAAACGCACACCTGCACATATCGTCCAAACCACTTGGAAAGGCCCAAGCGCTGCCCGTGTCCACCGGCTTTCCCCGCACTATGGGAAACAAAACCCTAAAGTTTTTTGCCGACGGTAACCATTCGTTTACGGGCATTGTTAATCATACGGGTCAGGACTTAAGGTCGGGTAAAAATCCGGCTGGCGACATGGAAGCGATGTCGATGAGTCCCTGGAGTCACTTAGTCCAGGTTTTTAATGTGTTGCATTAGCGGTTTGGTCCTGTGATTCGGTATTAAATTCAAGAGGGTGTAGAAAGTGGTTAAAAAATCTGGTACCGTCATCGACGCGGAATTAGGTTTTGTTAACCATTCCATGGCAGCCTCTGCACCAGGCAATCACTGCTCCGGTCCCGGTTGGGTCGCAAGATGGTCCGGCAGCAGAAAAGGGGAATGAAATGCGTGTTCTGCTGATAGAAGATGACAGTGCAACCGCACAAAGCATCGAGCTGATGCTGAAATCGGAAAGCTTCAACGTCTATACGACCGACCTCGGCGAAGAGGGTGTCGATCTGGGCAAGCTCTACGACTACGACATCATCCTTCTCGACCTCAACCTACCCGATATGTCCGGCTATGAGGTCTTGAGAACGCTTCGTCTCTCCAAGGTGAAGACGCCGATCCTCATCCTTTCCGGCATGGCCGGCATCGAGGACAAGGTGCGCGGCCTCGGCTTCGGCGCAGACGATTACATGACCAAGCCTTTCCACAAGGACGAGCTGGTGGCGCGCATCCATGCCATCGTGCGCCGTTCGAAGGGACATGCCCAATCGGTCATCACCACCGGCGACCTGGTGGTCAATCTCGATGCCAAGACCGTCGAAGTCGGCGGCCAGCGCGTGCACCTTACCGGCAAGGAATACCAGATGCTGGAGCTGCTCTCGCTGCGCAAGGGCACCACGCTCACCAAGGAAATGTTCCTCAACCACCTCTATGGCGGCATGGACGAGCCGGAACTGAAGATCATCGACGTCTTCATCTGCAAGCTGCGCAAGAAGCTCGATGCGGCGTCCGGCGGCCAGAATTACATCGAGACGGTCTGGGGCCGCGGCTATGTGCTGCGCGAACCGGAAGACATCCGCGTCAGCGCCTGAGCGACGGCCGCCCGATCGAAATTCCAAACAAAAACCCGGCCTCAGCCGGGTTTTTTGCGTCATAGACCGGTGGTAACCGCGATCCGACGGATCAGGCAGCGATCTTCAGTGTGCGAAAGCGCTCGAGTAGCTGCGGGCGGTTGAACGGCTTCAACAGATAGCCTTGGGCGCCGGCGCGTTTGGCTCGCATGATCGAGGCGATGTCCAGTTCGACCAGCGAGATCAGGATCTGCGGCTTGGTCGGGCTTTCCATGGCGCGCACGCGCCGGATCAGGTCGACCGCCTGTACATCCGGCAGTGCACCGTCGACGACGATGATATCAGGCATATCGGCGGCGCACATCTCCAGCGCGTCAAGCCCGCTGGCGGCTTCGATGACCATCATGTCGGAACCGCCCAGGATGCGCTTCGCAACTTTCCTGATGACGCTAGAATCGTCGACGAACATGCAGCGTTTCATTTCCGGGTCCTCTTTGCCTTGTGGCAATCCGGTCGCGTCGGGGTATCTGCCGCACAGCATAGGCCGATCTGGTAAAGAAGCCGAAAAGCCATTAGGTAAAATTTTTGCAAAGATGCCAATTTGCAAGCTTTTCCTTGCAGATGCTTTGGCCCGCGCTGTCAGGCGAAGTTCATCTTTCGCCCACAGGTCCGTTCAACCAATATTACAGCGCTGAAATACTTTGCTGCTGGTTTGCGCGGATCTCAGGCCGCCGAAAGCACGATCTCTTCCGCGGTCGCATGGATCGATATCGTCATGTTGGCCTCCCGCGCCAGAAGCAGCGTATAGTAAGGCTGCACCGAATGCGCGTCGATCGGTTCTTCCGGCTTGTGGCCGGAATGCAGTTCGAGGAATTTCGGCGGCACCCGCAACATGGGGCCGCTCGCCGAAAGCGCGAAGCGAGGCTCGGTCTCGAGATTCTCCAGCGTCACCGAAAGCTTGCCGCCGCGTGGAATGGCGGCGTTGGCGACCAGGATCAGGTTGAGCAGCAGCTTGACCTTGTTCTTGGGCAACAGTGCACGGGTTCCATTCCAGATGAGTTCCGGCTTCTCGTTCTTGAGGAAGGCGATAGCGACGGCTTCGGCATCGCCGGTGTCGATCAGCATGCCGGCGGAACCAGCCGCGCCGAAGGCGATGCGGGCGAACTGCAGGCGCGCCGAGGCGTTGCGGGCGCTCTGGCGGATCAGCTTCATGGCGTCCTCGTCGGCGCCGCCTTCATCGAGCAGTTCAAGCCCGTTGTTGATCGCGCCAACAGGCGAGATGATGTCGTGGCAGACCCGGCTGCACAAAAGTGCCGCCAGATCGGGTGCGGAAAGGGTGAAAAGATCGGACATCGGCGAAAATCCCTGCAAAAATCCCATAAATCATGGCCGCGCGATCGATCGACGCCTGCCCACGCGAATCACGCTCTCTTCCCGAGCTTTCTGAATACACAGCGCCCGTGCGTGCAGCAACAAACCCAAAATCGCCGTTGGGGCCTATGGCGCGTTCACGCAGGCTGCTTGCCTGTATGAACGACCCCAACAGCCTTCGAACCGCCATCTTCATGTGCGAGTTTAATGGTTGAAAAAGGATTACGGCATAGTTTGCCCCTAACAGCCATCCTTAACGGCCGCCTAAAGAGCCGTACGGGGTGCGAGGCGTCGGCGAAAGTGCTCCCTGACGGAGATTGGAAGCATGTTTTCCCGATTCTACGGCCGGAGTTTTCTCCGTGTCCTCTCAATGGCGATCACGCTCCTGGGCGTTCTCGTCTTCTCGACATCGGCCCTGCGGGCCCAGGAGTACACCGCTCAGGAGATTGTCGATTCCGGTCACAAGTTCTTCGGCGCGACATCGGGCGGCCTTGCCACAGTCGTGGAGAAGATTTTTGCTTCCTATGGCTTGCCCAATGGCTATCTGCTTGGCGAGGAGGGATCCGGCGCGCTGATCGGCGGCCTGACCTATGGCGAAGGCACACTCTACACCAAGAATGCCGGCGACCATAAAGTGTTCTGGCAAGGCCCGTCGCTCGGCTGGGATTTCGGCGGCGAGGGATCGCGGGTGATGATGCTCGTCTATAATCTCGATGACGTCGGCAATCTCTACAACCGTTATGGCGGCGTCGCCGGCTCGGCTTATGTGGTGGCGGGCGTCGGATTCAATGTGCTGAAGAACAACAATGTGCTGCTGGTGCCGATCCGCACCGGCGTCGGCGCCCGGCTCGGCGTCAATCTCGGCTACCTGAAGCTTACCGAACGGGCGACGTGGAATCCGTTCTGACCCGAGGTCACGACCGGAATGTGTATACGCTTCGATAAGAATCCAGATCCGATGACCCATATGCGCCGCGGCGAGCCCTTGCCGCAGCGCCTGATTTCCGTCATGCCAACAGAGTAACGGTCAAAAGTCGCGACGGCTTTTGATCCTCGTATTGTTGCATGTCGGCGCGCGATAACGGATAGTCACTTGGTTCAGTCGGTCCTGTTCTTTGCTCTCGGCTTTCTCTGCGCCGGCTTTCTGGCGCTGATGGTGGCTCCGGCCATCTGGCGGCGGGCGGTCGCTCTGACGCGCAAACGCATCGAAGCCTCGATCCCGCTGACGCAAGCCGAAATTGGGGCCGACAAGGACCGGATCCGGGCGGAGTTCGCCATGGCGACGCGCCGCCTCGAGATGAACGTCAAGGCGCTGCGCGAGAAGTCGACCGAGCAGCTCATCGAGATCAATCGCGGCCGCGAGGCCCTGGAGGGGCTGGCGATGGAGCGCATGGACAAGAACCAGGTGCTCGATGAACTGGCTGCCAAGAACGCGGCGCTGCACCAGCGCGAGGATGAACTGCACCGGTTGTCCGAGCGACTCAAGGAGACCGAACGCAAACTGGAGAAACGCGCGCTTGAGCTTGAGAAGCTGGAACGCATGTATGACGACGCCAGCTTCTCCTCCAGCAGCCGCCAGATCGAACTTGTGGCGCGCGAATCCGAGTTGCAGAAGCTCGCCAGCGATATCGCGCTGCTGCGCGGCCAGCGCAAGGAGGCGGACAGGCGCAATCAGGAGATCGCGGCCGAAAGCAAGGCCGCGCGTGAGGCGCTGAAGGCCGAGAGGAAAAAAACCGCCGAACTGGACAAGAAAGTCGAACGGTTGCTCGCCGCGCTTGCCGACCGAGAGGAGAAGCTCGAACGCCGCGAGAAAGATCTGGCGCGGCAGCGCGAAAAAGCGAAGGCCGAGGACGGCGCGTCGGCCTTGCGGTTGATCAGCGGGCAGGTACAGGCGGACAGGCGCGACGACGTCGAAAAGGCGATCGCCAGGCTCGATGCCGACCGTGAGCGGCTGGAGGCCAGACTGACGGCACTGGCACGCGAGAACAAGCGGCTGAAGGCGGATCTGTCCGCCGCCGAGGCCGCCGGCCCGCAGGGCGATACACGCCACGCAAGTTCCATGCTGCGCGAACAGATGAATGACCTGGCGGCGGAAGTCGTCAACTTGACAGCCAAGCTCGAAGGGCCGGGGTCGCCGATCGCCAAGGCGCTGGAGGCGCAGCAGGATGCGCGGCCGAACAGCGGCGGCCGCAGCCTTGCCGACCGCGTGCGGGCGTTGCAGAAGGCGGCTGCGGCAGATTGAAGTCAGGCACCACCGGCGCAGAAATGATGCAGGGCGATGGCGGATGCGGCCGCGACGTTCAGGCTGTCGAAGCCTTCCGACATGTTGATCCGAACAGTATTGAGACGGGTGAGCAAGCTTTCGGGCAGGCCTTGACCCTCGGTCCCGAGGTAGAGTGCCAGGCGTTCGGCCGGCTTTGCATCGCGTATGTCTGATGTCCCGCGCGGCGACAGCGCAAATTGGGTAAAGCCACGCCGGTCGAGCGTCGCGGCGAACCGCGCGGTGTCGCTGAACGAGGCGAACGGGACCTTCAAGGCCGCGCCGACCGAAACGCGGATCGCCTTGCGATAGAGCGGATCGCAGCAGGTCGCATCCAAAAGGATCGCATTGGCGCCGAACGCGGCGGCGTTGCGGAAAATCGAGCCCATGTTGTCATGATTGGCGATGCCGACGAGCACCACGATCAATGCTCGGGCAGGCAAGCCGTCCAGCAGGGCCTCGGCCGGCTGGGGCGTCTCCTTGCGACCAATGGCAAGAATGCCGCGATGCAGGTGAAACCCGGCAATGGCATCCATCACAGCTCCGGCGGCGACATAGACCGGCAGGTCAGGAGATGCCTTGTGCAGGATTTTTTCGAGGCCGGCCAAGCGGTTCTCCAGAACCAGCACCGATTCGGCGCGGAAGCGCGCGGCCGACAGTAGGATGTCGAGCACCACCTTGCCCTCGGCAATGAAGCGGCCCTGTCGACCGGCGAGGTCACGCTCGCGGATGTCGAGATAGGCGGCGACGCGCGGATCCTGCGGATCGTCGATGTGGACAAGGATCATCTGAGCCTCGGCTGACAATCGGAATCGGTTGCCAAGAACACGATGCGCGGATGCAGTGTCAAAGTGTATTTTGCGCGCCCAGGATGGACGCACATTGCCGAAGGCCGCTGGCGGCGTAAACGTTTACGCGCCCAGCCGTTCAAGTTCCGGCGCGACGCAGCCTTTGTGCCATCTGGGACAGATCATCCTTGCCGCTGCCGAAAATGCCGTCGAGCGTGGCAAGCAGTTCGCGCACAGCGTCGGATTTGCAGGAGTAGTAGATCATCTGGCGGTCGCGGCGGGTGTCCACAAGGTCCAGCGCCCGCAACTTTGCCAAATGCTGCGACAGGGCGGACTGGCTGAGCATCACCTTCTCGGCGATGGCTCCGACCGACATTTCACCGTCGATCAGATAACTCATGATCAAAAGCCGTTTTTCATTGCCCATCAGCATCAGAAATTCGGCCGCCGATCCGGCGTTGGCGATTAGCTTTGTCGAGATCATCGATCCCCCATGCTCTTTGCTCATCGAGGCACCATGGGGGCAATGGTGCCTGAATCCATAAACTCAGTTGTGAATGGTCGCCAACGAGTCAGCGCCACAGCCAAAGGGTAGAACATTTCATTCAAATCTCAAGCGTTGCTTTTGATCAAACGTAATTTAAGTGCGGTTATTTGGCGACGTTGCCGCCCGGCCGCTCTTGGCCATGTCGACCAAGACGTGCCTCAACTCATGCGCTGTGACCAAGGGCTGCGGAAAGAAGACCCTGCCGGCATCGTCGCCAGAGGCCAGATCCATGCCGTCGGCATCGAATCCGGCGATGACCCAGCCGTCGCCGAATGCCCGGGCAAAATGATGCGCGTAGAGGGCGACGGCGTCGAGATGGTCCGCATTCATGTGGTCGATCGCGGATTGCTCGCTGGCTGCCAGTTCCTCGACGATCGGCCCGTCGGCGATGAGATCGGTGCGATCAAGCAGGTAGGCCTTGCCGAAGCCGCCGTTCAGGCTGGCGCGCTGCGGTTCGAGACGAAAGATCGAAAAGTCGCCGAGGCCGGCATAGAGGCTGGCCTTCGGATTGTGGTTGAGATAGCGGCGTTCGGCGCGTGCATGCGCGTCCGATCCGCGCTCGATCCGCGCTGCCCGGCAAATCAGCGTCAACCGGGGATGCGCGAGCGGGTCGCCCTTGCCCGGCTCGCCGAGCAGTAGCGAACAGCGCGGGTCCGCAAGTATGGCGGGCGTATGGGCCGAAAGCTGCGACACCAGGATCAGCGGCGTGCCGTCGATGTCGGTGGCGACGCCGACCCGACTCGCCAGCGGCGAACCCGTTTGCGGCTCCAACACCGCCAAGGCGCCGAAGCGGGCGCGGCGCATGAGTGTCTTGGCCTGCCGGATCGCCTCGGCGTCGGTCTCGCGGATCACGTCCTTCGTTCGATCGGCCAAAATGCTCGCCCTGCTAAGTTGATTCCACTTATCAGACGATGGCGCCAGGCTGGCAAGTGCTACTTCGGAGCCATGCGAATGGCGCCATCGAGACGAATGGTCTCGCCGTTGAGCATCTGGTTCTCGATGATGTGCAAGGCAAGGGCCGCATATTCCGACGGCTCGCCGAGGCGCGAGGGGAAGGGCACCGCGGCGCCCAGCGAATCCTGCACCTCCTGCGGCATGCCGGCCATCATCGGCGTCCTGAATATGCCGGGTGCGATGGTACAGACCCGGATGCCGGAACGGGCAAGATCGCGCGCCACCGGCAGCGTCATGCCGACGACCCCGCCCTTTGATGCCGAATAGGCGGCCTGGCCGATCTGGCCGTCATAGGCGGCGACGGATGCGGTGTTGACGACGACGCCGCGCTCGCCGCCCTGCAGCGGGTCGAGCTTTGCGGCGCGGTCGGCGACGAGGCGGATCATGTTGAAAGTGCCGATCAGATTGACTTCGATCACCTTGCGGTACTGATCGAGCGGATGGGGACCATCCTTGCCGATCGTCTTCACGCCGATGGCAATGCCGGCGCAATTGACCAGGATGCGCGGTTCGCCCAGCTTGGCCGCGACCTCGGCAAGCGCGGCAACACCGCTGTCGGCGCTGCCGACATCGCATTGGACGGCGATGCCGCCGATCTCGGCCGCCACCTTGGCCGCCCGATCGACGCCGACATCCAAGATGGCGACGCGGGCGCCCCTGGCGGCCAGCGCGCGCGCCGTCGCCTCGCCAAGGCCGGAGCCGCCGCCGGTAACAACCGCGACCTCGCCGTTTGGATTCATGGCGTCATCCTTTCACATGAGAGTCAGGCGTGGATCAGGCGCGCAATCGGCGCGAATGGTCAAGCCATCGCGGCAAAGTGCTCGGCGACCCTGGCCTGGTCGGCATGGCAGACCTCGCCCGTGAGCCTTGCAACCGCGCCCGGCATGATCTCGTGCGACAGCAGCCTGTCGAGATCGACGGGGCGTGGCATCGATATCTGGCCGCGCGGGATACGCTTGAAGCCGAGCGGTCCATAATAGGGCTCGTCGCCGACCAGCATGACGGCGGGCGCTCGGGCCTTGGCGGCCGCTTCCAGCGCGATCGCCACCAGCCGGCGGCCGATGCCGAGATTCTTGAAGGCCGGCCGCACCGCGAGCGGCCCGAGCATCAGCGCGCGTCCGGCGCCTGCGGCGATGCGGGTCATGCGAACTGATGCGACCACGAGATCGCCGTCCATGGCGACGAAGGACAGCGCGCGTTCATGCCCGCCGGCCTCGCGGATCTTGTAGGCGGCCAGCACAAAACGGCCGGGCCCGAAGGCTTCGTCATTGATGGCTTCGATCTGAGGGGCATGCGCCGGAGTTTCCGGCAGGTATTCTACGTCGGCAAGGCTCATGGTCTTTGCGTTCCGGTACAGGAGGAAAGGTTTGCTGCAAACGGCAGCATTCGCCAATCAGCGCTTTATCAAGCGTGGGCGGCCTTTCGTCGTCGGTCGAACCGGATCAAAGCAAAATCGAACATGCGGAGTGTCCGCTAGCATCAATTTCCCGCCGCTGCAATCGGCGGTTTTGCAGGTAGAGAGCAACGGGCGCCGCGACGTGCTTGACGATCTGTTCAGCGCCCGGCGATTCCATGCAACGACTTGGAGCCCTACATGATGTGCTAGACAGGAAAGGACAAGCGATGGGATTGCTGGTCGAAGGCAAATGGCAGGACCGCTGGTACGACACCAAAGGCAGCGGCGGCAAATTCGTGCGGGCGCAGTCGCAATGGCGCGACTGGATCACTCGTGACGGGGCGCCTGCCGAAGGCCGCGGCTTCAAGGCGGAGCCCGGTCGCTATCACCTCTATGTCTCGCTTGCCTGTCCCTGGGCGCACCGAACGCTGATCTTCCGGGCGCTGAAGAAGCTTGAAGGCATCATCTCCGTGTCGGTCGTCCATCATTTCATGGGCGCCGATGGCTGGACGTTCCTGGCGCAGGACGGAGCCACAGGTGACACGCTCTATGGCCTGGACTTCCTGCACCAGATCTACACCAGGGCCGACCCTAACTATTCCGGCCGGGTCACGGTGCCGGTGCTGTGGGATAAAAGGGATGAGACCATCGTCTCCAACGAATCCTCCGAAATCATCCGGATGCTGAATTCAGTTTTCGACGCTTGGGGTGACGCCAACCTCGACTTCTATCCGCAGGCGCTACGCGGCGAGATCGACGCGGTCAATGCGCTGGTCTATCCCGCCATCAACAACGGCGTCTATCGCGCTGGCTTCGCCACCACGCAGGCCGCCTACGAGCAAGCGTTCGGGGAGTTGTTCGCCGCGCTCGACACGCTGGAGCATCGGCTGTCGAATCAGCGCTATCTCGTCGGCGAGCGGATCACCGAAGCCGACTGGCGGCTGTTCACCACGCTGGTGCGCTTCGACCCGGTCTATGTCGGCCATTTCAAATGCAATCGGCGCCGCATCGCCGACTATCCCAACCTGTCGAACTATCTGCGCGATCTTTACCAGGTGCCCGGCGTAGCCGGCACGGTGAACCTCAATCATATCAAGTCGCACTATTACGGCAGCCACGAAACGATCAACCCGACGCGTATAGTGCCTGTGGGGCCGGAAATTGACTACGGCGCGGGGCATGACAGGGCACGGTTCGCCAAGGCGGCTGCCTGAACTACCAATAGGGTGATGGCGGCTTCCCGCCAAAAACCTCGGCGATGCGCCGCAGCGTTGCCGGGGTCGTACCCTGGGGCAAACGGTCGAGCGGAAAGAAACCGGCCTCGGCGATCTCGCGGTCCGGCAGTTTCGGGGCCGCCTGGCTGAATTTTTCGATCAGGTACAGGCCGACATGGTCGCGGCGGCTGGCGCGGCGGTTGAAATGCATCGAGCGCAGCACCGGCGGAGCGGTCAGCGTGATATTGCCCTCTTCCGCCAGTTCGCGCGCCAGCGCTTCGGCCATCGTCTCGCCGATCTCGACTCCGCCACCGGGAAGCTGCCAGCCCGGCACATAGGTGTGGCGGATGAGGAAGAGGGAGTTGGAGGCCGTTTCGTGGATGAGCCCGCGCACGCCAAGCGTCATTGGCCGCCGCAGCACGAAGTAGAGATGGAACAGCCTGGCTCGCAGCCCCGGCCAGCCGGTCTGGCGCAAAGTGCTCTCGGGATCGGTCGTCATCAGTCGCGAAACCGTGGGTGGAAAGCCGCGTGCGCGTCGCCTATGAAGGAGAAATGTTCAGGCTCGCACATATTTCCGATATCCATTTGGGGCCACTCCCTGAAGTAACCTATCGCGATCTCGCCTCCAAGCGGGTGCTGGGCTACGTCAACTGGCAGCGCAACCGTCGCCGGCACATGCACGATGCGGTGATCGACACCATCGTGGCCGATATCAAGGCCAGCGCGCCCGATCACCTCGCGGTCACCGGGGACCTCGTCAACCTGGCACTCGACGGCGAGATCGAGATGGCCAAGCACTGGCTGGAGACGCTCGGCTCGCCGCATGACGTGTCGGTGGTGCCGGGAAATCACGATGCCTATGTGCCTGGCGCCTTCGACAAGGTGTGCCGGTCCTGGGCGGCATGGATGACGGGCGACGGCGTCAACAGTCCGGTCGATCGCAATTCGTTTCCCTATCTGCGCGTGCGCGGCAATGTCGCGTTGATCGGCATCACCACGGCGCGTGCCACGGCACCCTTCATGGCCAACGGCTTCTTCATGGAAGGCCAGGCCGAGCGGCTGCGCAAAATACTCGATGCGACGGCGAAGCAAGGATTGTTCCGTGCAATCATGATCCATCATCCGCCGGTGCGGGGCGCCGTCCCGCAGCACAAGCGGCTGTTCGGCATCGCCCGCTTCCACAAAATCATTCGCCGGCACGGTGCCGAGCTCGTCCTGCATGGCCATTCACATCTGCCGTCGCTGTTTCAGATCGGCCCGCGCGACGCCAAGGTCCCGGTGGTTGGCGTCGCCGCGGCCGGCCAGGCTCCCGGCGGCAAGCCTCCGGCGGCGCAGTACAATCTGTTCGACATAGACGGTGAAAAAGGCGATTGGCGCATCCGCCTGACGCGGCGCGGCTTGACGGGGCCGGCGATACCACCTTCGGATCTGCAGACGCTCGAGCTCGGGGCGCAACCGGCTATGGCCGCAAGCTGAGCCCCAGCGCCACGATACGGTCCCAGAACAGCACGATCGAAACCGCCAGTCCCACCAGCGCGCCTGCGGCGATCAGGCCAAGGCCGGACAGGACGGCCGACCAGCCCTTGCTGCGCGGTGGCGATCGCAAAGGCGGCTCGGCTTCCGGCACCACGTGCCGCTTCATCCCGGGAACGGCAGCCTCGACGCCACCCTCCATCATTCTCTGACGTTCGACGATCCGCTCGGCGACATAGCGCGTCACGGAATCGGCAACCGGCTTCATCTCGCTCGATTCGGCCAGCACCACACGGCCGATGCGGGTGTCCTTCAGGAAACGGTAGGTGCGGCGGTCGCGCCCCATGGCGACATGGCTGACGGCGTCGATCCACAGGCGCGGCTGCAGACCGGACGAGACGACGAAGTCGAAACTGTCCATGTCGGCGGGAACGTCGGCAAAAACGGGCGCGAGTTCGGTGGCAAGAAGGTCGAGCCGCATGCGATGCGCCTCGCGCATGTCGACGACGACGTCGTCGCGATCGGCAAAGGCATTCTTTACATCGCGAATGGCATCGGACAATTTTCTCGACGGGTCGATGATCTTTTCGCCTGCATCCTTCATGGGCGTGGCCTCGCGGGTTTGGTTAACATGGAGTTAACACAGCCGCCGGCAAAATGCACTGGCGAGATCAATGCATCAAGGGTCGCCGTTGGCGGCGCAGACGGAAGAAGTCAGCTGGCCGCGGCGGACAGTTTCACCCGTTGCGGCCCGACGCGGCGATTGCTGTTGCGGCGAATGATCTCGGCGATCAGGTCGGGCGCTTCCTCGGCCAGCATATGGCCGGCCTCCAGCACATGGTGCACATGGAAGCGCTCCGGCGGGTCATCCACTTGGGTAAAGGGTAGAACGGCGTCATCCGATCCCCACGCCACCATCACCGGCATGTTCAGCGCATCGAGCCGCTCGCGCGGGATGACGCCCTGTCGATCGCTCCTGGTCATGGCGGCCGCGATCTCGACGAGCTTTTCGGTTTGTCCGGGGCGGCCGCGCATTTCGCACAGCAATTCGGCCATGCGACGCGAGGGCGCGGCTCGAGGGCCGGACATTTCGGCGAGGCAGGCCTGGACTTCGGCCAGGTCCTGCGCGCGGGCAAAGCGGCGCAACAACGGTCCATTGATTTCGGGGCCAAAACCGCCCGGCGCCAGGAGCGTCAGCGAGGCGACTTTTGCCGGCTCCGCCAACGCCATCAGCGCTGCTACCGCGCCGCCCATCGAATGGCCGACGAGGTGGACGCGCTTGATCGCGCGTGCGGAGAGGTCGGCAAGGATGGCGTTTGCCGCGACCTTGGCCGGTCCGGCCGACGGAAAGTCGAGCGACAGGCCGTGTCCCGGCAGATCATAGGCCAATGTGCGTACGGAAGGCGGCAGCAAGGAGATCACCTCGCGCCAGACATCGTGGCTGCCGCCAAAACCATGCAGCAGGACGATGGTCTTCGAACCCACACCCCGTTCGTCGGCATAAAGTGATGAAGTCATGAAAGATTGAGGCTTTATTCGAGAAGGCGCGATGGAAATGTGGCTGAATTGCTCCTAGTCCAGAGCATTCGCCAGTAAAATTTTCGCGATTAGGCGATTGGCCGAACAGCGAGCCGGCTGCTGGTGGATGCCGCTCCCAAAAGCGACCTCGATTTGGGCGAACGACACGCACGAGCAAAAAGACCTAAGGCGTGTCGCATGAATCCATTTCGACGCGAAACGCTTTTGGGCCTTTCATTATTCGATGGACTCGCTGTCCGCTTGAAGTCCTCATTTTCACGCAACTCCGGAAGGGAACCCGGCACTAGCTGCCCTGGAATGGCTCACATCTAGCTCGCGTTGAAGAGCCCGGCGGCACGCAAGGCGTCGACCAGCCGCTCGGTCAGATCGGCGGGATATTTTCTGTCGATGAAGGTTGCGCGCGGATTGGCGGCGAATTTCGGAAATTCGGTTATCAGCTCATCAAGCAGCCTGCGTGCCTGGTTGTCCCGACCGGCGATCTTGGCGCCGATCAGACGGGCGGCGAGATAGTGCGATTTCGCCGCAGTGGTTCTCAGAGCGCTGCTGGCTATCGCTGCCTTGCTGGTATCGCCCAGCATTAATTCTCCGGCGAAAAGCCCAAAGTCCCACCAGGTCGGGTGGCCGCTCGAGGCATCCACGGCATGCGCCAGAAGAGGTGTTCCTTCGGCGTACCGGCCGGCGAAAACCAGCCCGTAGCCATAGGCGGCGGCCATGGCGAGATCGTAGGGGTTAAGATCATGGGCCTTCCGCATCCATCGCAGGGCCTCGTCGGCATTGCCGAGGCGCGAATTGATGTAGCCGTAGGAGCGATGTGCGTACGGGCTGGTCGGCCCCATCTGCACGGCGCGATGGGCAAACGTCATCGCCTTCTCGATCGTTGCGTCCGGCGGGTAGGCGTAGTGGTCGGTCACGGCCTCCAAATGCAATGAGGCGAGTTCCGAATAAACCAGTGACGATTTCGCGCCACTGTTGGCAAGGGCTTCGAGGCAACGATAGGCGGTCTCGTGAGTCCTGGCGTTCTGGTCGAGATAGTATTTGTCGTTGAGCAGCAGGCACTGCGTCAGGCCGGTCTCCGCGCCGGACTGCTCGATGTAATTGTAGATGGTGCCAGAAGCGGGAAGTGCCGCACTGAGAATGCCGGATATGCGATCCTCGACTACGGTTGGTGCGCTGTCGGCGGCGGTCAGGTTGCGCGACAACAGCACCCGTCCGGACGCCAAGCTTTGCAGTTCGATGGTAACGTCGCCCGCGTCTGGTCCAGGCAGGATATCGAAAATGAAACTCGTCGCATCGGCGACCGGATCGGCTTTGTTGACGGTGTTGCGACCGATGAAGTCGATCGTGTCAAAGCCGCTCAGGCCGGCACGCAGCGATGCGGCGACGCGACTGGCATTGGGAGTGTTGGCCCTGAGGGCGATGTAGACGAGCGGCAGCGCTTCGACCATGGGCGACGGCGTGATGCTGCCGGTTTCGCCGGCGGTCTCGAACGTTGCCGGGATGTCGCCTCCCGCCAGCAAGGCACCGCCGCCCTGGCGCAGGATCAGAACGCCCAACATGGCGATAACCACGGCGATCGCGATCCAGAAGAACCTGAGATGGCGCGTCACCGAGAGGCCCGCCGCAGGAACCTGGCCGAGCAAGGCCGCCATGGGTGCGGCATCATCGGCGGCACCGGACTGTTCGGGCAGGCTGGCTGTCGGCTCTGCGTGACTGGCGGCTTCCGCTGCTTGCGGCAGGCGGATGGCATTGAGTTCGTAGGCCGGGACGTAACCGCCGCGCGGAATGGCTATGCGGACCGGCTCGGCAATGCCTTCATTGGCGAAATAATGTTGCAGCAGTTCGCGCAGGCGGCCCGCCTGCACCCGCACGACGGCATCGGTGGACGGATCGAAATCGCCGTCCTTGCCGAAAACATCCATGGCGATGGAAAAGCCCTTGAGCCTGTCGGCTTCCCCGGCCTGCTCGCGCTCGACGAGATAGCGAAGCAATTTGCGCGCGCGCTCGGATCTCCCGAACGTTTCGCTGGCAAGCAGTCGCTCCAGTGTCTCGCGCACTGCGGGGGCGGCAGGCGTGGCATGCTGCAAGTGTCGATCCTCTCGAAGTCGGCACAGGTTGAGGCGCGATCATATCGTTACCGCACCACCGTACAAGCATACACGTATTATGCGATCGCGTACCACACCGGATAATTTCCCGGTGGTTAATGACACAAAAGTCGGGACCAATCGCTAAACGACGATGGTCCCGAATTCGTTCCAGGCCTGTATCAACCGGCTCTTTTGCCGATAATCCGGTTGGCGGCGGACACCACGGCCTCCAGCGAGGCAGCGACGATGTTGGTGTTGATGCCTGCGCCGAACAGCTTGCCGTCAGGATGTTCCATCTCGACATAGGAAATGGCCGAGGCGTTCGAACCGCGCTGCATCGAGTGCTCGGAATAGTCGAGCACCGACATATCGACGCCGACATGGCGCGACAGCGCATCGACGAAGCCGTCGATCGGGCCTGTGCCTGTGCCTAATATCGTCATCTCCTTGCCGTCGTCGATAATGACCGCCTCGACAACGCGCCGGCCCTTTACCTCGGTGTCCGGATAGGTGTGGTGATCGAGGAATTTCAGCCTGGCGCCCGGCTGGTCGACATAGGTATCGAGGAAGCGCTCATAGATGCGCCTGGCCGGCACTTCCTTGCCTTCGGCATCGGTGATCGCCTGGATTGCCTGGCTAAACTCGATCTGCAGGTTGCGCGGCAGGTTGAGCCCGTAATCTGCCTGCAGCACATAGGCGATGCCGCCCTTGCCGGACTGCGAGTTGATGCGGATGATGGCTTCGTAGCTGCGGCCGACGTCGGCCGGGTCAATCGGCAGATAGGGAACCTCCCACACTGGCGTGTTGGCCTTCTTCAGCGCCTTCATACCCTTGTTGATGGCATCCTGGTGCGAGCCGGAAAAGGCGGTGTAGACGAGTTCGCCCACATAGGGATGGCGCTCGGGAATCTTCAGCTGGTTCGAATATTCGTAGACATCCTTCATCCGGTTGATGTCGGAGCAGTCCAGCTTCGGATCGACGCCTTGCGTGTACATGTTGAGCGCCAGCGTGACGATGTCGACATTGCCGGTGCGCTCGCCATTGCCGAACAGCGTGCCTTCGACGCGATCGGCGCCGGCCATCAGGCCGAGCTCGGTGGTGGCGACGCCGGTGCCACGGTCATTATGCGGGTGCAGCGAAATGATCAGGTTCTCGCGCCTGTCGAGATTGCGGCACATCCACTCGATGCGGTCGGCATAGATATTGGGCGTCGACATCTCGACGGTCGACGGCAGGTTGATGATGAGTTTGTTGTCAGGCGTCGGCTTCACGATCTCGGTGACCGCGTTGCAGATCTCCAGCGCGACTTCGAGCTCGGTGCCGGTGAAGCTTTCGGGCGAGTATTCGAAACGGTAGCCGCCGCCGGCACTCGCTGCCATGTCGGTGATCATCTTGGCGGCATCGGTGGCGATGCGCTTGATGCCGGCAACGTCCTTCTCGAAGACGACGCGGCGCTGCAACTCGCTGGTCGAATTGTAGAAATGCACGATCGGGTTGGTGGCGCCTCTGAGCGCTTCGAAGGTGCGGGTGATCAGTTCGGGCCGGCACTGCACCAGCACCTGCAGCGAAACGTCGGCCGGTACGCTGCCCTCTTCGATGCACCAGCGGGCGAAGTCGAAATCGGTCTGCGAGGCCGAAGGGAAACCGATCTCGATCTCCTTGAAACCCATGTCGAGCAGCAGCGCGAACATGCGCGCCTTGCGTTCGTGGCCCATCGGGTCGATCAGCGCCTGGTTGCCGTCGCGCAGGTCGACCGAGCACCAGATTGGCGTCTTGTCGATCACTTTCGAGGGCCAGGTCCGGTCGGTGAGGCCGACGATTGGGTAGGGTTGGTACTTGCGGGCGGCGTCCGGCATGCCGCCGTTCTGCTGGCCCGCCGGGGCCTCGCTTACGCGGATTTCTTCTCGTGCGTTCATCGTCGTTTCTCCCGGCGACCCTCGAATCCGCCTTCAGGCGGATGGGTGGCGAGTGGCGCCTTTACCAGTTTTTCGTTCGCTTGATGTGACTGCCAAGGAGCATGCGCTTGCGCGGCGGCTCGACCGCCGGGCGCTCCTTCAGCGAACCCGGCGATCGCCGATAAGGCCGAGAAGAAGCAGCGTCGAGGCAAGCGCGCGCACGGTCTCGCCGGCAAAGCCGGTCTGACGGGAAGCGGTGGTGGCGCGCGTGTTCATGGCGGTTTTCATACAGGAGCGGCCAGCCGGAGGCAAGCCGTACCGAAAGCCATGCCGACAGTCGGGCGCGTGCCGGGCCACGTTCCGTCTGACGTCGTCGCCGACGTGCGTGCCCTTCCAACAGGCCGAGGCCGGACCTGGCCGCCAACGGGACGTAGCGGTTCAATATATAAGATGACCTATGTATTCAAGTTTCTGTGGAAACTTCGGAACGTCTATGGCATGCCGCTGCCGGCGCGGCCCTCCTGCGGCCGATTGCTTCAAACCGTTTCGAAAGACGCGAACGATGGACCAACTGCGAGCGCAAACCCGGATCAGCGATGCGGCGATCAGGTCGGTGATGGACCGGCTGCGCACCGAGCACAGCGAATTCGAGGTCGAGACCGGTGTTGCCGATCGATGGGAACTTCGCCTGTACTACGGTTCGCTGAGCGCGGCACTCGAGGGCGACTCCATGCTGATCCGCGTCTCGGCCGTAGACGAAACCTGCCTGTCCTACATGAAGATGACGGTCGCCGGCCACGTCGCGCAGCACCTTGGAACGACGAGCGGACTGCGCTGGCAAGGCGACGGCAGCGACACCGGCACCCCACTCTTCTTCCGCGAAATCACGGTTGTGTCGTCAACGCGGATTTCTCCGCATATGCAGCGCCTGCGCTTTGCAGGCGATGATCTTGGCCGGTTTACTCATGGCGGCCTGCACATCCGGCTGCTGCTGCCGCCGCGGGGCAGGCCGCCCGTTTGGCCCTCGATGGGCGCCGACGGCCTGCTTGTGTGGCCTGCCGGTGAGGATGCGCTCACCGTGCGCATCTACACGATCCGGGCGGTGGATCCGACAAGCGGTTGGCTCGATGTCGATTTCGTGCTGCACCCCGGCTATGACACGCCCGCCGCCACATTCGCTCAGAACGCGGTGGCGGGAGACGTCATCGGCATGATCGGGCCAAGCGGCGGCGAGACGCCGACGGCGCCGACCCTGCTGCTGGTCGGCGACGACACAGCGCTGCCGGCAATTGGCCGGATTCTGGAGGAACTGCGGCCGTCAACCCGCGTCGAGGCGCTCATCGAGGTCGATGGCCCGGACGACCGCATCGCGCTGGCGCAAGGCGACAACATCGAAATCACCTGGCTTTACCGGCACGACCGCGCGGCCGGCACCGCCGGCCTGCTGGCGGCCGCCCTGCGCGAGCGCAGCCACATGGCGCTTGCCGATAGCCTCTACGTCTGGGCCGGATGCGAGTTCACCGACTTCCGCGAGATCCGCAAGATCGTGCGCAAGGAGTGGGGCCTGGGCCGCGACCGGCACCTGGTAACGGCCTATTGGCGTCGCGACGCGCAGGCCGAGGGCGACGACGAGGATTAGGATCGATCCATAAGTATGCCGGCAGCCGGGGCGGAGCAGCCTATTCCTTCACCGCGCGCGCTACCAGCCGCGCGATGCTCGGGCCAACAAGCAGCACGATCAGGAAACGCGCCGACTGGAGCGCCATGATGAAGGAGATGTCGACGTTCTGGGCGGCGGCGGCGATGATGGCGACGCTGTCCATGCCGCCGGGGCTGGTCGCGAGATAGGCGGTCAGCGGATCGATGCCGAGCAGATGGCTGATCATGAAGGCGAGGCCGCCGCAAAAGGCGATCAGAGCCACGATCGAAGCGACGATCTGCGGCAGGGCCCGTGTCGCATGGCGCAGGATCGGCCTGGTGAAGTTCAGCCCGATCGACCATCCGACCATGGCGTAACTGACAGCCAGCAGCCAGGGCGGCAATTGCATCGGCACGCCGAGGCCAAGGTGGATCACCGCGCCGAAGATGAAGGTGCCCAGAAAGGAGGGCGAAGGCAACCGGCAAAGCCTTCCCGCCAGCCCGCCGACCAGCGCGATGCCAATGGTTGCTGCTAAGGCTTGGGCATCGATCGGCGGAAACCAGATAATCGGCGGGATTTCGACGCCTGACGTGTCGACCCACATCTTGGCGACAATGGCCGCCGTCATCGAGACGAAGATGACACGCAGATACTGCATGAAGGCGACGAGGCGCTGGTCGGCGCCGAAGGCGCCGGCCATCAGCACCATTGCGGTGGCCGCGCCTGGGGAGGATCCCCAGACGGCGGTCGTGCCGGGCAGGATGCGCCACCGGCTGATCAGCCAGCCGAGCAGGCTGGACGCCGCGACGGTGGCTGTCACTGCGCCGAGGAACAGCGGCCATTCGGCATAGAAGACGCGAAAAATGTCGGCCGAGATCGAAGCGGCGATGAGGCAGCCGACGATCGCCTGGGCGGAGCCGAACAGAAGCCGCGGCACGCGCACGGTGGCGCCGTTGGTGCCGGCGACGATGGCCGCCAGCATCGGCCCGATGAGCAGCGCCGCCGGCAGCGCGGCCAGTTCGAGCGCACCGGCAAACAGCACGGAAACGACGAGGAGGGCCAGCCATTGCCAAGGCTTGCGCATGCGCGCCATGCGCTCGACGGCCGGCTGGCCCGGAAATGGCTGCTTGGGCGAGGAATCCATGTTCTGGTCTTAGACTGAGCGGTAAGGTATGCGAACCCCCGCTGCATCGAAAAGCGATCGCCTCAGATGTCTGTGCCGAACAGTTGCTAGATCTCTCCACCGCTCATGCGATCGAAACGGTCGGACACCGAAAACTGCCAACCCGTCGCGATTGTACCGGCACCGATTGATCCATAGGAATGACCTTGACCAATGGCTTGCCAGCCTTGGCGATAATGAAAGGTTCGCCGTTGGCGGCTCGCTAAACGAGACGTGAAAGATTGGCCTTCGCATCGCTAATGTTTACGATCTGCGTCGAGTCGTCCACCCGGATCAGCCCGTCTTGTCGTCAGCCAATCCAAAGCCGCCGACGGGGTTGGTTTCCACCTGGAACTCGAAGCCGGCGATGAAGGGCCTCGCCTTGGCGATGGCCGCCTGGACTTCGGGAAGCTGCAGCGAGGCTTTGTGGCTTGCCTGGTCAGTCCACACTTCTGTGACCCAGATGGCATCGGCATCGGCCGGGTCGGTGGCAACGATATAGCTCAGGCAGCCGGGCAGGGCGCCGGTGCTGGCGCGCAGGACGTCCATGACAGCGTCGCGCTGGCCGCGGGCCGCCCGCATCTTGCCGATCAGACCGTACATCCCTTCGTCTCCCTTCAGCGTTTTCGACAAGAGTATACCGTTCGTCAGTATGCAGGTCGCGGCTCAAGGCATCAACTGGCCACCATTCACCTCGATCACCTGGCCGGTGATGTAGCCGCTCAACAGATCGGAGGAGAGGAACAGATAAGCACCGACGCAATCTTCAGCCGTGCCGGCGCGCCCCTGCGGAATGGTGGCAACCATGCCCCTGATCTGCTCTTCGGTCGAGTAGCGTTCGTGGAACGGCGTGAGAATGGTGCCGGGTGCCACCGCGTTGACGCGAATGCCGAAGCCGATCAGTTCCTTGGCCATGCCGCGCGTGACGTTGGAGACGAAAGCCTTGGCCGAGCCGTAAAGCCCGGCGCCACCGCCGGCGCCGTTGCGGGCGGCGATCGAGGAGGTGTTGACGATGAAGCCGCCTTGTCTCTTCAGCCACGGCATCGCCTTGCGCGAGGCGGTCAGCACCGAACGCGCGTTGAGATCCATCACCGCGTCGTAATGCGCCTCTGTCTGCTCGGCGTAGGGCACGCGGCCGAGCATCCCGCCGGCATTGTTGACCAGCCCGTCGAGGCGGCCGAAATGCTGCGCGCTGTCCTCGACGACGCGTTCGACGTCGGCGGCCAGGGAAAAATCGCCCTGGACGAGAAGCACCTCGCCGCCATTGTCGCGAATGGCCTTGCCAAGTTTCTCGGCGGCGTCACGGCTGGAATTGTAGTGCAGTGCGACCAGACATTTCTGCGTCGCATAAGCCAACGCGAGTGCCGCGCCGATGCCGGTCGAGGCACCGGTGACCAGCACCGCCTTGCCGGCGAGATCGGGAATGACAAGCCCGAGGGGAGTGGTTGTCGCTGGCACTGTCGTTTCTCCGGGATTTCGCGGTTCTTAGCTGGTCTTGCTACCCTTGCATTCAGTCCATGCAGCTTCAAGGCCTGAGATAGGCATAGCCCTGGCTTTGCAGTTCGGCGAGCTTGACGACGCCGCCACTGTCGGCCGCATGAAAACCGTCGAGCAGGTCGGCGAGCGAAATATCCATGCCGTGCATGGTGTTGGCGCAGGCATGCGGATCGAGCCCCTGCTGGACGAGACCGGTGAAACGACCGGAGATCGCCGCCGATATGCCCTTCGACTTGAAACCGGCAAGAGCCGGACCATGGACGACCAGCGCGATATCGACATTGCCGCCGGTGCCTTCGTAATGGTTCTTGATGTTGCCCAGCACGAAATTGACCTTGTCGAGGTCACTGAGATGATAGGCGACCTTCAATCTCGTGGCCTCGGTGGCCGCGGCTTGCGCCACCCGCAGTCCAATCAGCGTGCCGGCTCCGACGAGAATCGCGCGGAACATGTCGCGTCGACGCATGGCGATGGTTCCCCCCGGGTTGACAGATGGCCGCGAATTGCGTGGCCGCGACGCCGAGTGTAGCATAAATCGGCGTCGCGTCCTGCCGATGCGGAGGGGTCACATGGCGTTCGAACACAGACTGGCAAGCGTCCTGTCCGGAGCGGCCTTGTTGAGCCTGCTGGGCGCGACGGCTTTCGCCGACGAGGCGGCCAAGCTCACCGAACTCAGTCCCAACGGTCAGGACGCCTGTTTCGGCCGCATCTACGATGCCAAGCACCTCAAGGCGCATCCGGAGCAGAAGGTGGCCCGAATCTTCTTCTACTACGGCCATGATCCGGTCAGCAGGCCGAACGAGGAACCGGCCGCGAATGCCGGCAGGTCCTACAATGGCTTCGTCACCACCACGGTGCGTGGCGCCAAGGCTCCGGAATGGGCCGGCGGCTGGTGTAGTCACCAATCCGAGGATGGCGCATCAAACCCGATCCATTGCGGCATGGAATGCGACCGCACGCTGGCGTCGCTGAAAGTCGACGACAAGGGCCGGCTGATCCTTTCGGACCTGCAGCCCGATATTTATCTCGATGCCGGTTCCGAGGAGGAACTCGGCACGACTGAATACGACAGGCAGGCGCTGGGGTCGCGGGACGACAATTTCCGCCTCGACCCGATGCCGGCAGCGACCTGCAAGGCGGAGTTCGCCCGCATCGACCCGATCGACCCGGCGATGGGTCCGCCGCTGCGCGACCGGCTGAAGCCCGACCAGACCTTCTGCTACGGACGCGACTACGATGCCGCGCATTTCGGTTCGCATCCCGACCAACTGACGCAGTCGATCCGCGTGTTCCGTGGGCCGGTCGAACTGGCTTCATTCGCGGCGGGCGGCGACCTTGCCAATTGGCCTGACGGCGCCGACATCGCCGTTTCGGTCACGACGCGACAAAAGTCGGGCAAGGTCACGCAGGTCTATTCCTGCCAGGGCGAGGCCGACCAGTGGCGCTGCGCGGCGAGCTCGAAGATGAGCGATTTCTCCTGCGATATCACGCAGAAGGAGATTTTCCTCAAGCGCGGCGCCAACGGCATGATGATGCTGGCCAATCCCAACAACAGCCTTGCGATCGTCGATTTCTGTTCACAGGCAGCCGACGGCAAGACGAAGTCGGACGACAAGATCTACCGGCTGGAACCGATGCCGCAATCGGCTTGCGCGCCTTAAGCGGAGCCCTGGTTAGGTCAGCACGAAGGGATATATCTTTGCTATATCTCATTTGAGGATAGCACGATGAACAAAGCGAAAGTGTTCTGGTCAGGCAGGTCCTAAGCCGTGCGCCTGCCGAAGGAGTTCCGTTTCGACACAGAGGAGGTCTCGATACGCCGTCACGGGCAAACCGTCATCTTGGAACCGCTTGCGCAGGACTGGGCGTGGCTCGACCAAGTGATTGGACCGCTTGATGATGATTTCGCCCAGGCAGCACTGGAACGTCAGGACGGGCAGGATCGACCTGCCTTGGAAGACGTCTTCAAGTGATCTACCTGCTCGACACCAATGCCGTCATCGCGGTCATGAAGGGGCGATGAGGGTCTGCTTGCCTGCTGAAACGGCATAGGCCGCAGGACTTTGCCGTCTCGCCTATTGTGTCGAAAATTTGGCGCGTATCGAAGCTCTGCAGTTTCCTGTGCTCGAATTCGATCGGGAAGATGCGAGACATGCCGGAGGGCAACGCTTGCCACATTGGGAACTCCAATTGGTCCCTACGATGCGTTGACTGGTGGGCAGGCGCGCTCGCGGAATCTTACGCTGATGACCCGCAATATCCGGGACTTCGAGCGGATCAAAGCTCTGTCAATCGAGACGTGGTGAACTGCCTCACGCGAACGGCACCGCCGTCGTGCCCTTGGGCAGCTTGGCTTCATCATCGGGCTCGACATGGATGGTGACGCGCACGGAAGGGATTTCCGCCTGCAGCGAATCCTCGATGCGGTCGCAGATGACATGGCTGGCGCCAACCGACATGTCGGCATCGACGACCAGATGGAATTCGATGAAGGTGGCGCGGCCGGCGATGCGTGTCTTGAGGTCGTGCACTTCGAGCGCGCCTTTGCAATTAGCCGAAATGATGTCGCGGATGCGCATGTGCTCCTGGGTATCGACGGCGCGGTCCATCAGCCCGTTCATCGACGAGCCGATAACATGCCAGCCCTGCCAAAGAATGTTGAGCGCGACGATCACGGCCAGCGCCGGATCGAGGATCTGCCATCCGGTCAGCACCGCGCCGACAAGGCCGGCGAAGACGCCGACCGAGGTCACGACGTCGGTCATGATGTGCTGGCCGTCGGCGACCAGTGCCGGCGATCTTGCGTTGCGCCCTGTACGGATCAGCGCCCAGGCCCAGAAAGCGTTGATGACCGTCGCCACACCGTTGACGGCAAGGCCTTCCCATGGCTGCTGGAGCGGGACGGGGTTGAGCCAGGATTGCCAGACCTCGTTCAGGATCAGGAGTGCCGCCACCACGATCAGCACGCCTTCCAGGACGGCCGAGAAATACTCGGCCTTGTGGTGGCCGAACGGATGGTCCTGGTCGGCTGGCTTGTAGCTCACCTGGATCGCCCAGAAAGCGGCGGCCGAGGCGATGACGTTGACGATCGATTCCAGCGCGTCCGAATAGAGTGCGACGGAACCGGTGATGTACCAGGCGGCAAGCTTGAGTGCGAGCACCACGCAAGCGACGACGATCGACCAGAAGGCAAGCCTTGCGACCTTTTCGCCTGGTCGCGGCCTTCGCCGCGATCGCCGTCGTGTCCCGCGTTTCGACCATCGTCTCTAGGCGGCCTTGTCCTTGGCTTTGCGCGGCAGGTGGGCGACGATGTTCTCGATGATGCGCATGCCGGCATTGTGGCCGAGCGTCATGATCGATTCCGGATGAAATTGCACGGCGGCGATTGGCTCCTTGCGGTGCTCGAAGGCCATGATGACGCCGTCTTCGGTCTCGGCGGTGACCACGAAATCGTCGGGTAGCCGCACCGGATCGGCGAAGATCGAATGGTAACGGCCGACGGTGACTTCCTTGGGCAGGCCGGAGAAGATGATGCCGGGCTTGGAGACGCGAATGCGCGACGGCTTGCCGTGCATCGGCACATGCAGCTGCCGCAATTCGCCGCCATAGGCCTCGGCCAGCGCCTGCAGGCCGAGGCAGACGCCGAAGATCGGCAGCTCGCGGGCGCGCGCTCGTCCGATGGTGGCGGCGCAGTCGAAATCCTTGGGCGTGCCGGGACCAGGCGACAGCACGACGAGATCCGGCTTCAGCCGGTCGAAAACTTCTTCCGGCACGGGGGTGCGCACGGTCGAGACATTGGCGCCGGTCTGACGGAAGTAATTGGCCAGCGTGTGGACGAAGCTGTCTTCATGGTCGACGAGCAGGATGTTGACGCCGTCGCCGACGCGCGCGGTGGTGCTCTCGGTGCTGGCGGCATTGCCCGTCTTGGCGTCGCGGATGGCGGAGAGCATGGCGGAGGCCTTCAGTTCGGTTTCGGCTTCTTCTTCCTCGGGAATGCTGTCGAACAGTAATGTGGCGCCAGCACGCACCTCGGCAATGCCGTCCTTGATGCGGATGGTGCGCAGTGTCAGGCCGGTGTTCATATCACCGTTGAAATTGACCATGCCGATGGCGCCGCCATACCAGGCGCGCGGGCTCTTCTCGTTCTGCTCGATGAAGCGCATGGCCCATAGTTTCGGCGCGCCGGTGACGGTCACCGCCCAGGCGTGCGAGAGAAACGCGTCGAAGGCGTCCATGCCTTCGCGCAGCCTGCCCTCGATATGGTCAACCGTATGGATAAGCCGCGAATACATCTCGATCTGGCGGCGGCCGATGACGCGCACCGAACCCGGCTCGCAGACGCGCGACTTGTCGTTGCGGTCGACATCCGAGCACATTGTGAGCTCGGATTCATCCTTCTTGGAATTGAGCAGCTTCAGGATTTGCTCTGAGTCGGAAATGGCGTCGTCGCCACGCTTGATCGTGCCCGAGATCGGGCAGGTCTCGACACGGCGGCCGTTGACGCGCACGAACATTTCGGGCGAAGCGCCGATCAGGTATTCGCCTTCACCCAGATTAATGAAGAAGGAATAGGGCGAGGGGTTGATTGACTTCAGCTTGCGCGAAATCTCGGAGGGTTGGGTCTCGCAGCGTTCGTAGAACATCTGCCCGGGTACGACCTCGAACAGGTCACCGCGCTTGAAGCTGTCCATCGCGCGGCGCACAAGATTGGCGTATTCGCCGGGTTCATGGTCGCCGCGCGGCGGGATACGGTCGGCGGTCTTGAACGGCTCGGCGATCTCGTCGCGCGGCAGGCCTTCGGTCGAAAAACCCTTGCCGGCGTAGTCATATCGATCGGTCCAGGCCTTGGCCGAATAATGATCGACGACCAGGACCTCGTCGGGCAGGAACAGCACGAGATCGCGCTGGCTTGGCTTGCGTTCGAGCTTGTAGTCGACCGGATCGAACTGGAAGGCGAGGTCGTAGCCGAAGGCGCCGTAAAGGCCGAGATTGGCGTCTTCGGCGGTCTTGAACAAGGCGGTGATGGCGCGCAGAACCGTGAAGACGGAAGGAACGCGGCTGCGTTCTTCTTCGGTGAAGACGCGGCCCGGCTTGGCGACGTCGAGGCGGATCAGCTTTTTCGACGCCTCGGCGATCGTGATCTCGGCGATATCGCCGAGCGTCTTGACGATGACCGGCAGAAGCACCTCGCCCCGCCGGTTCAGCGCCTCGATGCGGATGGACCGGCCACGCGCCGAGATCACCAAAGGCGGGTCGATGATGGCGGTGTCCCAACGCGTATAGCGGCCGGGATATTCATAGTTCGAAGAGAACACCGCGCCCCGGCGCGCATTCAGCCCGTCGACATAGGCGTCGATGGCGCCTTCATAGGGCCGGTCGTGGCGCTCGCGGGTGATGGTGATGCCACCCCCGGTCACAAAACTCTCTGCGCCGTTGTCCAGAACCTTCATCGTCATTGCCGTCTCCATCAGCTTCTTGGGCAACGGACCCGGGAATGGCTTGGAAAAAACAAATGGCCGCCCGGACATTCCGCTGCGGCCACCCTCTCTTTTCACGCGCACGCGTTCGAACAGGCCGCTGTCAGCAGGCCCACCACCAAACGGTCTTGATCGAACGCATGTTCATGGCGATTCCCATAGCGGCGATTGAGCGACCGCGCAACTGGATTCGGTGGAGGCTCAATCTTCCAGTGTGCCGGACCTTGCGTCGGCGCTCTTCCTGTCGCCCACCAGTTTCAACAGATCCTCGCCGGCGCGGATGATACGGCGCGAGCGCCGGGTCAGGACGATGCCGGCCTGCGGCGCGAACACCTCGGTGCGGCCATCGGCTTCGCCCGGTGCGTGGACGATGACGGCAAGCCGCGTATCCTTGGCCACGCGGTCGCCGGGCTCCACGTCGTAAAGCACGGCACCTGCCCGGGGCGCCGGCATCATGTCGATGTTTTCGAGCGGTGCGACAACCCCGGTGAAGGCACCGGGTGAGGGCAGGGCCGGGTCGGCGACCACGCCGCGCGCCACCAGCAGCCGGTAGAGCCCCGCGGCGTCCGACGCCGCGAACGCGCCATCGACATCGAGGATGCCGCGATATTCGACCGTCGTGACGACGCGCCGGCCGAGCTTCGCCACATCGGCGGGAACGTTCTGATAGGGCATGATCGAGGCGCCCTCGAAAGTGCCGTCCGTGTCTTCACTCCACAGCACCACCGCCTCGACGCCCATGGCGGCGGCGCAGTCGGCCATTGCCGGCCACAGGCTGGTGTGGACATACAGGTAGGAAAGACCCTCGTCGTCGCAATGCAGGTCGAGCACGATGTCGTGGCCGAGTGAAAGCTGCACCAGTCTCGTCTTCAGCCGCTGGTCGGGCGTGCCGTGCGCGGTGTCGGGCAGGAGTGCCGTGTCGGGCGCGGCGAGCAGCGGAAAACCGCGGTTGAAGTTGGTGCGCGTGCCCAGATGAAAACGGCCCTGATGTTCGCCGAAATGATACTGGGCGCGGCCGATCGGATTGGCCCAGGGCACGATGGTGATGTCGCCCTTGATGCGCCCCTCCGCCTCGGCCCTGGCCAGCATCGGCATCAGTGCATCAATGGCGACGACTCCGGGCAGTTCGCCGGCATGGAGTGCTGCCTGCAGATAGGCCGAAGGCGCGGATTTGTCGGTTCCAGCGAAGCGAAACAGCGGGAATTCATAGGAAACGCCCTCGCTGTCGCCGGCTATGCGTTCGATCGATTTCTGCATGGTCTTTTCTCCGTCGAGAGGCGAGAAGGACATGCCTCTTCGATCGTGCGCTTGTCGATTGGTCCAGGCTGTCGCGCTATGGGCGCAAGCAGCTACTACGCGGCAGGCTGAAGAGCGACGGCCGGAGCGCGCCGGTCCAGTGCCTGCGAGGCAACGGCCACGGCGACCGCCAGCAGAGCGAGTGCTGCGCCCACCAGCGGCAGGTTGGCATAGGAAACGCCCCAGGAGAGCGCCACGCCGCCGATCCAGGCGCCGCTGGCGTTGCCGACGTTGAAGGCGCCCTGGTTCAGCGTGGCGGCAAGGTTCGGTCCCTCGGAAGCGGCTTCCACGACACGTATCTGCAGCGGCGGCACGACGACGAAGACGAGTATGCCCCACACGAAGACGATGCCTACGGCGACACTGGCGATGGCGCCGAACTGCATGAAGCCGACAAACAGGACCGCCAGCAGCAGCAGCGTGCCGATGACCGTCGGCATCAACTTCCAGTCGGCCAGCCGGCCGCCGATGATGTTGCCGATGGTCATGCCGGCGCCGAACAGCAAGAGCACCCAGGTGACCGCTGAAGTCGAGAGGCCGGACACGTCGGTGAGATAAGGCTTGATGTAGGTGAAGACGGTAAACAGGCTGGCTGAGGCGAGCGCCGCGATCAGCATGGCCAGCCACACCTGGAGCTTGCCGAGCACGCGCAATTCGCCGCGCAGGCCGCCACCGCTCGGCTCGGTGACATCCGACGGCACCAGCCAGGCGATCGCCGCGACCGAGATCAATCCAATGCCGACCACCGCCAGGAAGGTGGCGCGCCAGCCGAAGGCTTCGCCAAGCGCCGTTCCGGCGGGAACGCCGAGAATGTTGGCCAGCGTCAGGCCGGCGAACATCAGCGCGATGGCGCTGGCACGCTTGTTGCGGGGCACCAGGCTGGCGGCGACGACCGAACCGATGCCGAAGAAGGCGCCGTGGCCGAAGGCGGTGAAGACGCGCGCGCCCATCAGCATCCAGTAATTGGGCGCGATGGCGCAGAGCAGGTTGCCGACGACGAACAGTGCGGCCAGTCCGACCAGCACCGGCTTGCGCGGCAGATGCGCGGTGGCCATCGCCACGATTGGCGCGCCGAAGACCACGCCCAGCGCATAGCCCGTGACCAGCAGCCCGGCAGCGGGAATAGTCACGCCGAGGTCGGCGGCGACCTCCGGCAGCAGGCCCATGATGACGAATTCGGTGGTGCCGATGCAGAAGGACGCAATGGCAAGCGCAAGGATCGGCAAAGGCATGGGAGGTCCAGACTGAATCGGTTCAAATGGAAACTGCGCGAGCGCCCCATGGCGCACAAGCGCCATTGCCGCAATGCAGCAATGCAGAAAGCGGAGAGCAAAGAGGCACTGGCAGCGGTGCTTATGCCGTGCTGCCTAAACGACCCTGACCGAACCCGGCCGAGCGGCCGAACCGACCGCTGAAGCCGGAGTTCAGACCAGCGGCTTCAACTCCTGGGCGATGGTTGGCAGCAGTTCCGAGACATTGGGGTGGATGTGCATGGCGCGCGCCAGCGTGTCCACAGGCGCCTTGGCATACATCAGGTCAAGCACGCAATGCACGGCTTCATCGCCGCCGGGGCCAAGCACGCAGCAGCCGAGGATTTCCCTTGTGTCGGCGTCGACGAGGATCTTCATGAAGCCTTGCGTCTCGCCTTTCTCGACGGCGCGGCCGACGCGGGTCATCGGTCGCTGGCCGACCAGCGCGCGGCGTCCCGACTTCTTCACTGACGCCTCGGTCATGCCGCAGCGGCCGAGCGGCGGGTCGATGTAGAGAGCGTAGGCCTCGATGCGGTCGCTGACCTTGCGCGGATCATTGTCGAGCAAATTGGCCGCGACGATCTCGTAATCGTTGTAGGACGTGTGGGTGAAGGCGCCCTTGCCATTGCAGTCGCCCATCGCCCAGATGCCGGGCACGCTGGTGCGCAACTGGTCGTCGACGGTGATGAAGCCGCGTTTGTCGACCTCGATGCCGGCCTTGTCGAGGCCGAGATCGTCGGTATTGGGCGTTCGCCCCAGAGCCAGGAGCACATGCGAGCCGACGGCCGGCGGCTTGCCGGCGGAGAAGGCAACGGCAATATCCTCGCCCTGCCTGGCGAAGCTTATGGCGTCGGCGCCGAGATGGACCGCGATGCCTTCGTTTTCGAGGATCGACAGGATGGCGTCGGACACATCCTCGTCTTCGCGGCCGATCAGCCGCGAGCCCTTTTCGACAATCGTGACCTCCGCGCCGAAGCGGCGGAACATCTGCGCGAATTCGAGCGAGATGTAGCTGCCGCCGACCACCACGAGGTGGCGCGGCAACACGTGGAGGTCCATCATCGAAGAGTTGGTGAGAAAGTCGATGTCGTGAATGCCGGGCAGATCCGGTACCGATGCGCGGCCGCCGGTGTTGAGAAAGATCTTGCCGGCGGTCAGGAGATCATCGCCGACGCGCACCGTGTTGGCGGATTCGAAACGCGCATGGCCGCGATAGAGCGTGCATTTATCCATGTCGGCGATCCAGGTTTCCAGATTGCCGCGGGCGTCGTTCGACACCTTGTCCTTGCGCGCCTTGACCCTGGCATAGTCGACGCCGACCGGGCCGGAGAGGGTCACGCCATAGTCCGCGGCGCGCCGCGCGAGATGCGCGGCATAGGCGCTGGCGACCATGGCCTTGGTCGGCATGCAGCCGGTGTTGACGCAGGTGCCGCCGACCAGCTTGCGCTCAATCAGCGCCACGCTCATGCCGGCCGCCGTTAGCCGGCCGGCCAGCGGAGGGCCGGCCTGGCCGGCACCGATGACGATGGCATCGAAGGTTTTCGCCGTCATGCCACCGCCGCCACGATCAAGAGGCCGCCAACGATCGCGACCGCGTCCTCGATGAAGGCCGCGGGCTGGTCCTTGCCGAAGGCGGCCGCCAGCCGGCCGCGCGCCTCCGCGCCGCCGAGCGTGCCGATAACGGCCCCTATGGCGCCGGCGATCAGGCAGACGATGGTGGCGCCGCCAGTGGCGCCGATCACAGCGCCGCTGAAGGCACCGAGCAGGATACGGGCGCCGAATTGCTGCGGCACCTTGCGGCTCGGCGTCGACGGCAACTGGTCGGTGACCAGCTCGACGATAGCCAGGATAGTGAAAATGCCGACAGCGGCCCAGTGGCTCATGAAGCTTGCCCAGGTGCCGGCAACCGGCAGCCAGCCGAGCCAGGCGCCCCAGGCGACGGCGGCCGGCGCGGTCATGGCGCGCAGGCCGGCAATGACCCCGATCAGAAGTGCAAGAATGTAAAGCATGTTCATCCCCCTCGATCCCGGGCCGGGACAGCCCTGAAAAGGCAGGCTACCATAGGTCCGGTATTTGGCCAGTACTTGCATAGGCGCTCTCTTACGCCGCAACGGTGCGTGGCAATGATGACGGAGGCACCGCATGGCTGAGAGCGAACGCGCAAAAATGGCGGCGGGCGAGTGGTATACGTGCATGGATGACGAACTGGAGGCGCTGCGCGGCGTGGCTGCGGGCGCCGTATTCGAGCACAATTCGCTTGCGCCCCGTCAGCGCGGCAACATCGGGCCTGCCTTGCAGGATCTGCTCGGCGGCGCGGGCGAGGGCGCCCGCATCGAGGCGCCGTTCCACTGTGCCTATGGCTTCAACATCTTTCTCGGGGACGGCGTCTTTCTCAATGCCGGCTGCATCATTCTCGACACGGCAAGCGTGCGCATCGGCAAGGGAACGCTGCTCGGCCCCAATGTGCAGATCTATTGCGCCGAGCATCACAGGGAGGCCGCGGGGCGACAAGCCGGGCTCGAAGTCGCGCGGCCTGTCGAGATCGGCGCCAATGCCTGGATCGGCGGCAGCGCGGTGATCCTCGGCGGGATCAGCATCGGCGAGGGCGCCATCGTCGGCGCCGGCGCCGTGGTGACGCGCGACGTGCCCGCGAACATGACGGTGGTCGGCAATCCGGCGCGGGCGGTCAAACGCGGTTGAGTGCCCGGCGGGCGCTCAGTGCGAAAGCGCGTGCGGCGACCGGTCGCCCTGGTCGGCCCGCCTGGAAAATTCACGCCGGTATTGCGCCGGTGAGGTCCTGAGACGCGCCGAAAAATGCTGGCGTAGCGAAGCGGCGCTGCCGAAGCCGGCCTCGAAGGCCACGACGTCCATCGATTTTTCCGTCGACTCGAGCAGACGCTGCGCCAGTTCAAGCCGTTGCTCGATCAGCCAATCGCCGAAACTGGTGCCGATCGATTTCTGGAAGCGGCGGGTGAAGGTGCGCCGGGTCAGGCCGGCGGCTTCGGCGACGCGGTCCAGGCTGTGCGCTTCGCCGAGCGTCGCGCGCACCGCGTCGAGTGCTTGTGTGAACCTGTCGGTATCGGCGCTCCTCGCCAGCGGACGCTCGATGAACTGCGCCTGTCCGCCTTGCCGGTGCGGGGAGAGCACGATCTGCCGCGCGAGCCGCAGTGCTGCCTCGGCGCCGTAGCGGGCGCGAACGATATGGAGGCAGCAGTCGAGCCCGGCCGCGACGCCGGCCGACGTCACCACGTCGCCATTGTCGACATAGAGCACCTCGGCGTCCACCGCGATGTCGGGATGAAGCTTCTGAAGCCGCTCGGCATAGGCCCAATGCGTGGCCGCACGCCGACCGCCAAGCAGTCCGGCAGCAGCGACTGCGAATGTTCCCAGGCAAAGGCCGACGATCAGGGCACCACTGCGGTGGGCCCGCCGCAATGCCTGGGTCAGCGGTTCCGGCAGCGGGTCTTCGAGATCCCGCCAGCTCGGCACGATGACGATGTCGGCGCCGTCGAGCCCCTCAAGCCCATGCGGCGCGGCGACGCTCAGCCCGGCCTCGGTGTGGACGGGACCGGCCTCGATCGCGCAGATGCGGAAGTCGAAGCGCGGCAGGCCGAACGATGTGCGATCTTCGCCGAACACCAGGCAAGGCACGGAGAGATGGAACGGGCTGATGCCGTCGAAGGCGAGGACGGCGACGATCTGGTGGGTCATGTCTTCCGGGGATTTCTGCGCGGGGTTATGCGGATTGTCCCAATTCTTTCGAATGATGTCAATCGGGCCACTTTCGTCCGATGGTGGCGGACCTATGCTCGGGCATCACATCAAGCCTGAAAGGAATGCATCATGTCCGAACCAGCCAGCAAGACGCCGCGCCGCGCGCTCGTCGTCGTGGACGTCCAGAATGACTATGACGGCGGCAATCTCGCCATCCAGCATCCGCCGTTCCGCGACAGCGTCGTCAACGTGGCGCGCGCCATGGACGCGGCAGCCGCGGCCGGCATCAAGGTGGTGGTCGTCAAGCAGATGGCGCCGGAGACGTCGCCAATCTTCGCCAAGGGCAGCCATGGCGCGGAATTGCATCCCGAGATATCGAGGCGGCCACGCGACCACTATGTCGAGAAGACGCTGCCTTCCGCCTTCACCGGCACCGATCTCGAAGAGTGGCTGCGCGCCAACGCTGTCGATACGATCGTGGTGGTCGGCTACATGACGCATAATTGCGACCTGTCGACCATCATCCACGCCGTGCATATGGGCTTTGCCGTCGAGTTCCTGTCCGACGCGACCGGCTCGGTGCCTTACGCCAATAGCGCCGGCTATGCCTCGGCCGAGGAGATCCACCGCGTGGTGACAATCATCCTGCAGTCGCGCTTCGCCGCCGTGCTCAAGACCGACGAATGGATCGAGTGCCTGAAGACCGGCACCTTGCCGGAACGCGATACGATCTTCGGCTCCAACCAGCGGGCGCTGGCTCGCAACGCTGCGTAGTCGTCTGCGGAAATACAAAGGGCGCCGCATCGCTGCGGCGCCCTTTGCACTTTTTGGAATTGAGGATTTCTAGAACAGGCCTTCGATCTGGCCGGCTTCGTTGAGGAAGATCTTTTCCGACGACGGCGCCCTGGGCAGGCCGGGCATGGTCATGACCTCGCCGCAGATGATGACGACGAAGCCGGCGCCCGCCGAAAGCCTGACCTCGCGCACCGGTACGGTGTGGCCGGTCGGCGCGCCGCGCAGGTTCGGGTCGGTCGAGAAGGAATACTGCGTCTTGGCCATGCAGACCGGCAAGTGGCCGTAGCCGGCCTGCTCCCAGGCGTGCAACTGGTCGCGCACCGACTTGTCGGCGATCGCTTCCGAGCCGCGATAGATGCGCTGGACGATGGTGTTGATCTTCTCGAACAGCGGCATGGCGTCGGGGTAGAGCGGCGCGAACTGCGAGGCACCGGATTCGGCCAGCGCCACCACTTTCTTGGCGAGATCCTCGATGCCGGCCGAGCCGTTGGCCCAGTGCTTGCACAGGATCGCCTCTTCGCCCATCGAGGCGACATAATCCTTCATCGCCTGGATTTCGCCATCCGTGTCGGAGTAGAAGTGGTTGATGGCGACTACCGCCGGCACGCCGAACTGCCTGATGTTCTCGATGTGGCGGCCGAGATTGGCGCAGCCCTTCTTCACCGCCTCGATGTTTTCCTTGCCGAGGTCTTCCTTCTTGACGCCGCCATTCATTTTCATGGCGCGTACGGTGGCGACGATGACCGTCGCCGCCGGCTTCAGCCCGGCCTTGCGGCACTTGATGTCGAAGAATTTTTCCGCACCGAGGTCGGCGCCGAAGCCGGCTTCCGTGACGACGTAGTCGGCAAGCTTGAGCGCCGTCGTGGTGGCGACCACCGAGTTGCAGCCATGCGCGATGTTGGCGAACGGGCCGCCGTGCACGAAGGCCGGATTGTTCTCCAGCGTCTGCACCAGATTCGGCTGCATGGCGTCCTTGAGCAGCACGGCCATGGCGCCGTCGGCCTTGAGGTCGCGGGCATAGACCGGCGACTTGTCGCGGCGATAGGCGACGATGATGTCGCCCAGGCGCTTCTCCAGGTCCTTCAGGTCGGTGGCGAGGCACAGGATGGCCATGACCTCCGAGGCGACGGTGATGTCGAACCCGGCCTCGCGCGGATAGCCGTTGGCGACGCCGCCGAGCGAGCAGATGATCTCGCGCAGCGCCCGGTCGTTCATGTCCATGACGCGGCGCCAGGCGACGCGGCGGGTGTCGATGCCGAGCTCATTGCCCCAGTAAATGTGGTTGTCGATCAACGCCGACAGGAGGTTGTGCGCGGTGGTGATGGCATGGAAGTCACCGGTGAAATGGAGATTCATGTCCTCCATCGGCACGACCTGCGCGTAGCCGCCGCCGGCCGCACCGCCCTTGACGCCGAAATTCGGACCGAGCGAGGCTTCGCGGATGCAGATGATCGCTTTCTTGCCGATGCGGTTCAGGCCGTCGCCGAGGCCGACGGTGGTGGTCGTCTTGCCTTCGCCGGCCGGGGTCGGGTTGATGGCGGTGACCAGGATCAGCTTGCCGTCCTTGTTGCCCTTCACCGATTTGATGAATTCGGCGGAGACCTTCGCCTTGTCATGGCCATAGGGCAAAAGGTGTTCGGTCGGGATGCCGATCTTGGCGCCGATCTCCTGGATCTGTTTTTTCTTCGCACCGCGGGCGATCTCGATGTCGGACTTCACTTCTGCCATGACGGCTTTCCTCTGGATTGGACGGTGGAGGGGACGGGTTGATCACTGGTGCATGTTCGATACGCCGCGCGGGCAAGGGCATGTTCTAGCCCTCTCGCTGCCGTGGCGTCAACTTTCATGCAACTATGTTTCCTATGAAGAAAATTCCTCTGCGGCGGGCCGACCTGCCTCCGGTTCTTTCTGGCTCCGCTTGCCGCGCCGTATAGAAGCCAGAGCGGGGACGCGTCCGCCGTCTCAAAACAGCCGCGCAATGCACGGAATGCGACAGACAAGGCGGCGCAAATCCGCCATCGCCGGCCTAAAGCGCATCGCGCTTCAGGCATTTGTTTCCATGCATGTCGTTCTCCCCAGGCCGGACCACTTTTGAGCCACATGCATTGGGCCGACCAGCCCTACTGCGTCAGCACGTTGCTGATTTCGACCATGTTGGAACGCACCCTGAGCACATAGAAACCCATGGTCGTCAGATGCGTGGGCAGGAGCCAGCCGTCCTCGCGGCCATTGGCGATGATGAAGGGCTGGATGCGCAGCGCCGAGACGAACTGCGCGTCCATCGTATCCCACAGGCTCTGCAGGTGCTTTTCCTTGATGACGTCCTCGAAGTCGGCCTGCGCGCCCTTCATCAGTCCGTAATAGGCGTAGAGCTGGCCATAGGCGAACCAGTAGCGGTCGTCGGCGCGGAAATCGAACCAGCCATTGTTATGGTTTTCGGCGCGTTCCTTGAGAATGGCCGAGGTCGAGCCGATATCGCTGGCGATACGGTCGATATATTGCTTCAGATTGTCGGCGCGGGCATCGAAGGTGGCCTGGCAGGTGGCGAGGCGGGCGTTGAAGGAGCGCAGCTTGCGCACGGCGTCGCGATAATAGCTCGGGGTCGGCGTCTTCGGGCCGAACGGGCTTACACCGAAATACCAGGTGTACTCGTCGAACTGCAGATTGCCGCGCGCATCCTGCAGGTCGGCGTCGATCTGCGATGTCGTGCGCACACGGCCGAGATTGTCGGCGAGCTCGGTCGCGGTGCGGCGCACCGCCTGGTTGATGCCGCGCTGGAACGAGGCCTTGTTGTCCATCCACGGCGTGTTGTCCCAGCTGATGCCGAACAGGCCGAGCTTGTAGAGGATCATCGACGAGATCCAGGCATTCTGGTTAACGTTGAAGTCGGTCAAATCGGCGGCAATCTGGGCGATGCCGGAGTTGCCGCAGGTCCTGGCAGTGTCGGCACCGGCACCGGCGGCTACCTGTTCGCCCGCCGAGATGTTGCGCTTCTCGAACGTGTAGGTGTCGGGATAGCTCGGGTTGAAATTGTTCCACCACTGTGTGGCGTAGAAGAAATTGGCATAGAGGCCGAGCAGCACGAGCAAGGCGAGGCCGAGCACGGCCTTGAGGATCCAACCGCGTTGCGCATACCAGCGGCCGACCCACATGAACGGCCACAAGATGACGCCGATCAGGAGGCCGATGCCGCGGCCGATCCATTGGAAAATCCTGACGAAGAAGTTCACGATCGGATCGAGCATGGCTGTGTCACCCCCTCAAAGCATATTGTCAAAAAGTTGCGGACTTTTGGATAAGATCATGCGCCAAAACAAGAAGTTAGAACGAAATGACGGCCGGTTTCGTTCTAGTCAGTCAGGCCGTAGAGGCGCGTGCGGAACGCCACCTTGTCCTTCAGATATGTGGTTTTCAGAATGTCCACAACATGCGATCGCCAGGCGTCGCTGAAGCCCTCATAGTCCTTGTAGAAGCCCTGCTTGTTGAAGACGTAGCGCGAGACGAAGTCCGACGGCACGAAATCCGAGATCAGCCGGTTGGTCAGCCAGGCGTCGGGATGGTCGGGCTTGGCGCGGACCACCAGGAAGCGCTGCTGCGGGAACACATCCTCGATCTTGAGATGGCCGAGCTGGGCAATCTCGCGCTTGGCGGCGTTGAGGAAGGGGAAATTGCCGTCCCTGGTGATCAGGTCGGCATGACCCTGGATCCAGGTCTGCAGCCAGACCTTGTCGACGTCGGTCAGATTGCGGTTCGGCTCGGCGTCGCGGATCAGCGCGCGCACCACCATCTCGGCGCGGTGCTCGAGATAGCCCGAGGCTTCGATCCAGGAGGCGCGCGGCAGTTCGATGCGGCCGGTGGCGGCGAGGAACTTGAACACCTTGTCGGCGTCCTTGATCGAGAGATAGCTTACCTGCCACGGCCGCGAGCGGCGGAAACCGGGGGCCGCCGGATCGCTGATGACGGTCGTCATGTCGGGGTCGACGAACACGTAGAGCCCGCCGAAATGGCTGGTCCAGTAGGCGTTGTGGCGGAAGATTACCTGGTCGGGCACCAGCGCGTTCTCGCGGATGTCGCCGCAGATCTTGGCCAGTTCCACCATGCGGGTGAGCATGGCGTTGTCGCGCCAGGCGTCAGGCTCCTGTTTCAGGCGGTCGACGAGCTTGCCGAGCTCCGCGGCCTTGCCCAGCACATCCTCGGCCGACAGCACCTTGAACTCGACTTGGTTGATCGACAGCAGATCCTCGATATCGTTGACCTTGGGAATGGAATCCTCGATCTCGCCGTAGATGACGTCCTTGATGGTCAGCGCGTCTATGGCCCGCTGATTCCTGGACATGAACTCGAACATCAGCTGCGAGGTGTTGGAGAAGGCGGTGTGCACCACCGGCAGGTCGATCTGCGACGGCGTCAAGATGATGAAGCGGCGGTTGACCTCATTGGGATCGAGGTAGCCGTAGTCGCCGCATTCCTCCGCCACTTCCGGCGAAAAACCGGTGCGGTCGATCTGGAAGCTGTTCAGCTTGGTGGGCTCGAGGCCGAAGGCGGCAAGCGCCTTGTTGTAACGCTCGATGAGATGCGGCTCGTCGACGACAAGCAGCCGGCCGTAAATGAGCTCGTTGTCGCGCAGGAGATCGGGTTTGCGGGCGTTCATATCGAAGAACCCAAGAGGCTTTGCTTGGTAAGGCGAAGCGCCAACGCTGACGCCCCCTCTCCCCGTCCTTCACGGGGAGAGGGTAAGGGTGAGGGGCGGCGCTGACGGTCAAGGACATGTCTCCCCATAGCCTTTGGCGGCGATAAATCGAAGATTGTTCGTCTCGATATGGCGATCGAGGCGCCGTTCGATAGCCGCCAATATGGTCTCGAGCACCGCGTCTCGTTCCTTTAATACGTCCGCGTTCCAAAAGCGGAGTACAGACCAATCATTTGAAACCAGGAATTGGTCACGGACCCGATCATATTTGTTGTCAGCGTGTTGACTGCCGTCCACTTCGACAACCAGCTGGCATTCTCTGCAGGCAAAATCAGCAAAGTAGCTGCCTATCGGAAACTGTCGCACGAATTTGTACCCGTTCAGTCTGCGGTCGCGCAATTCCATCCAAAGCGCATCTTCGGCGTCATTGTCCGACTGACGCAATCGTCTTGCTCGCTTCGTCGTCTCGATTGATGGTCCGCGCATGCGCTGCCCCTCACCCTTACCTCTCCCCGTGAAGGACGGGGAGAGGGGGGCGTCAGCGTTAGCGCCAAACCTTTCAGCACCTGCTGGCTTCGAAGGAAGCTCAAGCATTCCACAGCCCCTTTTTCTTCATCTCCTCCATCTCACGCGCTGCCCGTTCGCGCAGCCGCGCGTCGCGTAATAGCTTTTCCACTGCGGCGTCGTCGGACTTGTCGGAGTAGCGGAACTCGCTGTCGGCGTAGCGGTTGATCTCCTGCATGACCATGTCCATCGAGAACGGGCCGCGCAGTTGCTCGATCATCACTTTCTTCTCGTCATAGCTCTTGTGCATGAAAACCTCTGGTTTTTCGAACCAGTCGTCGGGAAGCTCGATGTCCATGGCGCGCATCTTGATGGCGTCGGTGACGTTCTTGATGGCGCGGCCGGTGAAGCGCGGCTCGGCCTGCTTGATCAGGTGCAGATAGGTGCCGATGTCGGCCATGGTCTTGGGCGCGCCATTCTCCTTCATGTAGCGCTCATGGACCCGGATCAGCCCGTCCTCCTGCGGCTTCTTGTGCTCCTCATAGGCTTCGGCCACGGCGCGCTGGATCTCCTGCGCGGCGTAAAGTTCGTGGTCGCCGAGCGGGATCTTGTGGTTCTTGCCGGCGAGCAGCACGAAAATGTCGATGTAATCGTCACGCGTCTGCGGCCCGTCGACCAGCCAGCGGGCGCCGGCGCGCTGGCGCAGCGCGTCGTCGACATTTTCAGGATAGTTGGAGAACATGCCGAACGAGCAATTGCCGCGAACGACGGTGGCGGCGCCGGCAAAGGCATCCATCAGGACGCCGGTGATCTCCTGCTGGCCGGCGGAGGCGCGGTCATCGGAGCGGCGCGCCGCCACCTGGTCGATGTCGTCGATCGTGCCAAAGCCGATGACGCGCGGGTTCAAGACATTGTTGATGAACTGGCGGCAGTTCTGGCCTGACTTGCCCTGATAGGACGAAATCTGGTCGACGCCGAAATTCTCATAGGCGAAGGGATAGCCGGCGACCTGGCAGTAGCCGTTGAGGAGGCCGGCGATCATCTGGATCAGCGTCGTCTTGCCGGTGCCGGGTGCGCCGTCGCCGATGAAGGTGAAGAGGAAACCGCCGAGCTCGACGAACGGGTTCAGCTCGCGTTCGAAATCATAGGCCATCAGCATCTTGGCGAGCTTGACCGACTGATATTTGGCGATGTGGTTGCCGACGACCTCTTCCGGTTTCTTGAAGGTCATCACCAGCGGCCTGGAACGTTTGCCCGGCGCGACGTCGAAGCCGTCGAGCGTGAAATCGTCGGCATCGATGCGGATATGCGCGTTCTCGAACGGGCCGATGCCGTCGAAGCGGCCTTTTCGCGCCAGGAGGCCGTCGATGGCGACGCGGGCGAAGGCGCGCGCCCTGGTCATCAGGTCGGCATCGTCGGATGCGCCCGAAATCGCCTTGTCGAGGCCGGCCAGGATCGACTTCACCGCGTCCTGCGGCGTGTCGAAGAGGAAATCCGGCTCGGGAATGTCGTTGGGCGCCTCGCCGTCGCTGTCGATGAGCTGGAACAGATAGGAGGACAGGCTGAAGGCGGCAATGTAAGCCGAGGCGGACAGAAGCTTCTTGAACGTGGCGGCCTCGTCGCCTTCGAGCGGAGCGCGGGTGTTCCTGGCCTGCAGGCTTTCGAGATCGGAGCCTTCGGCGAAAACATCCGATATGGCGAGCGCGAGCGCCGTGCCGCGCCGGGCGCGAAACAAAAGTGTGTGCTGCGGGATGGTCAGCAACTGGTCGTCGGGGTGAACGGCGCCGACGGTCTTCGCCAGCTCGACCTCGCGCGTGCGGCGCACCGAACCGACAGAGACGGTGGAGACGAAGCGGCGATTGGTGCCGGCAAGCGCGGTGCCGGAGGAGCTAGACGGGTCTTCCAGCACGACGATGCGGGTGATGAAGCTCTGCGCGGTGGCGCGGTGCTTCTCGATCGCCGCTTCCGGGATGGTGGTCAGGCCGGTATCCATGAAGGTTGCTCCGTGGTGTGACGGTCAGACGTCCGAGATGACCTGCCCATTCGACAGGATGTGGACCTTGTAGCCGGAAAAGATCTTCTGCGCTTCGCCGGCGGCATAGAGCGCCTGGTAGGCTTCGTGCGGGATCAATGCGTGGTTTTCGTAGCTCGACACGCCCTGGCGCGCGGCCTCGAGGTCGTCGGTGTTGATGAAGAACTCCTGCGTCGTCTTCTCGCTCGAAAACAGCCCCTTGCGGCCGGGTTTTTCGCCCTTGGAATAGACCTCCTGGATGGTCCAGGTCAGCAGCCAGGCGTTCTCCGGCTTGCGCACCTTGGCCAGAACCTCGGTCACCGTAGAATTGTTGTCGGTGATCCCGGCCGAATAGAAGGGGCCGAGCACGACGCGCCGAAGCTGCTTGGGGTGCAGCGGCTCGAAGTCCTTGTCGAGGTTGACGGCGATGGTTGCCGGCGACAGCGTGTAGGCCGAGTTCTTTTCGGTGAAATCGTCGAAGCGATGGGCAAGCTCGGGATTGAGCAGGCCATCGACTGGCAATGGAATGTCGATCTGGTCGTTGAGCTTGCCATTGCGGTCGACGAGCTGGCGGATCATGTCTTCGGAGGAATCTTCCACCGTCACCATGTAGACCAGCGGCAGGTTGGCGCTGCCGTCGAAGGTCGCCCAATGGACGAGGTAGTAGGGCCGCGCCGTCTTCGGATTGACGGAAACCTTGGCCGTCTGCGCCAGGGTGAAGGGGCCGAAGGTCTGCTCGCTCTTGACGTCCTCGAGATAAAGCCTCTCGGCCATCGACTTCTGCAGCGCTTGGGGGAATTCCTTGTGGCGCAGGATGAAGTCGGCCATCTCATCGCGCAATTCGTCGGCCAGCGGGATGTTGGCGAGCCGCGTGTCAGCCTGGCGGCGGTCGTTTTCGAGCTCAAGCAGGTTCTGGAACACCGGGAATCCGCTTTCGGCGCGCGAAATGCGGAACGTGTCCATGAAGCCCAGCCGGTTGCGCCAGCAGGAGAACGACTTGTCGAGCCGGGCGATGTATTCCGCGACGATCTTGGCGACGATGCCGTGCCGGTAGAGCGGCGAGCGATCGTCGCGCATGAACACTTCCAGCCCGCTGAGCGCTGCCGTGATTGCCGAGAAATACCGCGCCGCCGCGTCGTTTTCGGAGGTCATGCTATTGGCCATGGCATTGTCGCACCGGTGCGGGCGGCAATTACGACTGCACGTAATTGGCCGAATTGTGCTTCTTCAGCACTTCGTCGAAACGGCGGGCGAAGGCGTCGTCGGCCAGCTTCTTGCGGCGCTGGATGTCGGCGGTGGCCACCATGTTCTTCTCGTGCATCTCGAGCAGGTCGCCAATGTGCTTCTGCGAGGCGGCACCAATGCCGGCCATGGTCTCCTCGGCGGTGTTGTCGACCTGGCTGCCCAGCGTGTTGATCTTGTGGGCGACGTCCTGCTGAGCCGCGGTCTTCAGCGAATCCTCCAGCGCCTTGTAGAGGACGATGCGCTGCTCGGTGTCGATGGTCAGCTTGTTGATCAGGGTCGACTGTGCGGCGATCTGGTTGTTGAGCGAATCGACGAAGGTCTGGAACATCGAGGTGTAGCGCTCCAGCGTCTGGCTCTCGGCCAGCAATTCCTGTTCCTTGGCCTGCTTCTCATTGTATTCCGTGGCGAGCTTGGAACGTTCGCCCTCGAGTTGCGTGCGTTCCTTCTGGCTGGTGGAGGCGGCGATCTTGTTTTCGATGTCGAGCAGCATCGGATTGAGCTCCTCGATGCGCTTCTGCACGGTTTCCAGGTTGGACATGGTGGCCTTGCGGCGCTCGATAACCTGCGACAGGCTGGTCTCGGAGGTTTTGTAGCGCTGGTCGAGGACTTCTTTCTGCGCCTTCAATATGCCGACGATGGTGTCGGACTTGGCCAGCAGTTCCTGCAGGTTGCCGGCCAGTGACATGTTGCGGACGCGGTCGGTGCGCAGACGCTGCTTGCGCTGGCTGGAGAAGATGCCGATGAAGTTTTCCCAGCCGGTGTAGTTCTTCATGCTCTCGAACTCGGCGCCGAAAACGTTGGTGGCGTCCTCCAGCCCGATGATCAGGTCGGCGATGTTGCCTTCCATCACCTTCTGCTGCTTCAGCACGTCTTCGATGCGGGCGTTCTCGATGTCGAAATTGGCGTCGCCGATCTTCTTGTCGGCGGTGGCAAGTTTGTCGAGCACGGCGCCGGACTGGTCTATCTTGGTGCGCATGTCCTGGACGACCTGCTTGGTCCTGGCAATTTCAGCATCGAAATTCTGCAATGTCGCCATAAGGGCCTCCCGCTCCGGCATCAGGTCGCTGATTGCGAACAGCGGCGAATATATGTGGGGCTTCAGGGGATTGAAAGACGTGAAGACACGGGCGCTTCGAAAACAAAAACCTTGCCCGCGCCCTTGAGACGCAATCGATCGGCGATCATGGCGAAAGGATCGTTTCGAATGCGCGTGGTTCAACTGTCGTTGAACTTCAACGTCGGCGGATGACGGCCAGGCATTCAATCCCCGCTGCCACGAATGCCTGAAATCCGACAGAGCATTGAGCGCGGTGAGGACGGTGGCAGCTCGGCGTCCGTCGCGGGACGGAATAATCCTGGCTCAGGGCTTGGGATCGGCCTTCAGATAAGCGATGACGTTGGCGATGTCGTCATCGCTGCTCAGGCCGGCAAAGGCCATCTTGTTGCCGGGCACTTTTTGCCGCGGCGCCTTCAGATACTCGGCGAGGTTGGCCTCGTCCCAGACGAGACCGGCGGCGCCTGCACTCTTCATCGCTTCGGAGTAATGGCGGAGGAAGCTCTTGGCACTGCCGGCGGCGCGGCCGACGACACCCATCAGATGCGGGCCGACCTTGTCGCGGTCGCTCGCTGCTTCATGGCAGGCAAGGCATCGGTTGAAGACCCTCTTGCCCAGTGCCGGATCGCCGCCGGCATGGGCGGCAAGGACGCCGGCAAGCAGAAAGGCTGCGGCAGACGAAGCGGCTCGAAACATGGCTATCCCCGACGAGTTCTGGCTGGAACGAGAGGACGCAGAATAGGACCGGGGCCTTAACAAACGCTGCATCGTGGCGGGATCGCGAAAGCCGATCGATGGCGGCAAGTGTGGCGGCCGTGATGCCACAGCCCGGTCAAGGCGCGACAAAGCCGATGAAATCGTCGGGGGCGGCGCGACCCATTTCTTCTTCCCAATGGCGACGGCAGAGCGAGACATAGACGTCCTTGCCGATCGCCACCTGTTCGCCCTGCCGAGCGACCTTGCCGTCGGGGCCGAGGCGCACCACCATCGTCGCCTTGCGGCCGCAGCGGCAGATGGTGCGCACTTCGCGCAGCTCATCGGCTATGGCCAGCAACGCGCGCGAGCCGGAAAACAGCTTGCCCTGGAAATCCGTGCGCAGGCCATAGCACATGACCGGAATGTCGAGCCGGTCGGCGATCCGGGCGAGCTGCCAGACCTGCTCCTCCTCGAGGAACTGCGCCTCGTCGACGAAGACGCAATGCACGGCACCGTGCTGATGATGTTCGGCGACGCGGGCGAACAGGTCGTCGCCGTCACGAAACATCTCGGCTTCCGTTTCCAGTCCGATGCGTGACGAAATCAGGCCGGTGTCGCCCTTGCGGTAGTGGCCGGCGACGAACAGCATCGTCGTCATGCCGCGCTCGCGGTAATTGTACGACGCCTGCAGGAGCATCGTCGTCTTGCCCGCATTCATCGTCGCGTAGTGGAAATACAGTTTGGCCATGGCGCCCTTTTAAGCCCACTTGGCCGGGCGCGGGGAAGGCCCCTGGCAGGCCTTCCACCAAAAAAGCCGGCTCGCATGGAAAAAGCGGCTGACGTGTCGCTGATCGGCCAGCCAGCGCCGTTGATCGTGATTGCCTTAATGCTTGAAACCGCACGAGAATGGTGTTTGGCTGACGAAACAAGGCGGGCACAAAAACCGTGACTTCGCCTCGCCAAAGAATCGAAATGGGAGAAAGTTCATGTCGCGTATGAATTCCTTCGTCGCAGGCCTCGGCCTTGCGGCTTTCTTGTCGACGAGCGCTGCCTTCGCCGGGGATCCGGCTAGCTGCAAGGCGGTACGCCTTTCCGATGTCGGATGGACCGATATCCAGGCGACGACCGGCATCGCCTCGGTGCTGCTCACGGCGCTCGGCTACGAGCCGCAGGTAATCCAGCTGTCGGTGCCGGTGACGATGGCGTCGCTGAAGAACAAGGACCTCGATGTCTTCCTGGGCAACTGGATGCCGTCGATGACCAACGACATCAAGGACTACACGGCCGACGGTTCGGTGGAGACCATCAGCACGAACCTGACCGGCGCCGGCTACGGCATCGTCGTGCCGACCTATGTGGCGGATGCCGGCGTCAAGACACTCACCGACCTCGGCAAGTTCAAGGACAAGTTCGACGGCAAGATCTACGGCATCGAGGCCGGCAATGACGGCAACCGCATCATCCTCGACATGATCAAGAACCCGAAGGACAATCTCGAAGGCTTCGAACTGGTCGAATCCTCGGAGGCCGGCATGCTGACGCAGGCCGAGCAGTCGATGAAGAACAATGAGTGGATCGCCTTCCTCGGCTGGACGCCGCACCCGGTGATGGGCGCCATGAAGATCACCTATCTCGACGGCATGGGCGACAGCGGCTTCGGTGCCGCCACCGTCCACACCAATGTGCGCAAGGGCTACACCACCGAGTGCCCGAACGCTGGCAAGCTCATTGCCAACCTCAAGTTCAACCTGGACATGGAAGGCCAGTTGATGGACGCCATCCTCAAGGGCGGCGACGCCCAGACTGTCGCCACCGACTGGCTGAAGAAAAATCCGGATGCCGTGACACCCTGGATCGCCGGCGTGACCACCTTCGACGGCGGCGATGCGGCAGCGGCCATCAAGACCGCACTGGGGAGCTGAGCCGACTGACTTCGGCATGCACGCGTGAGAACAAAGGGCAGCCACTGGAAAAGGCTGCCCTTTTTCATATGCTGTGAGAAGATGACGTGACGACAGCGGACACCGCGGCAGGGCGATGCCGGTAGGAGAGGGGGCAAGATGGATCCGATTTCCAAATTCCTGGTCAGCTACAAGATTCCCATCGGCCCATGGGGCAAGGCGTTCTTCGGGTTCCTCACCGACAATTTCGACACCGTCTTCAGGGCCTTTTCCAACGGCCTGAACTTCATTCTCGACAGCCTGGTCGACCTCCTGCTGGTCGTGCCGCCGGTGCTGCTGGCGCTCATCATCGCCATCATTGCCTGGCTGCTGCAGCGTTCGCGCCCGCTCGCGATCGGCGTCTTCCTCGGGCTGATCTTCATCATCAACCAGAACCTGTGGAAACAGACGGTGCAGACGCTGGTGCTGGTCGTGGCCGCCGCCGCCATGGCAATGGCCATCGGCGTGCCGCTCGGCATCTGGGCGGCGCACAAGCCGAAGGTCTACCGCTTCATGCTGCCGGTGCTCGACCTGATGCAGACGCTGCCGACCTTCGTCTACCTGATCCCGGTGCTGACCCTGTTCGGCCTTGGCAACGCGCCCGGCCTCATCGTCACCATCATCTTCGTCATCCCGACCGCGGTCCGGCTCACGCATCTCGGCGTCGTCTCCGTGCCCAAGTCGATCATCGAGGCCGGCGAGGCCTTCGGCGCCACCAGGAGCCAGCTGCTGTGGAAGGTCGAACTGCCCTCGGCGCTGCCCACCATCATGGCGGGCCTGACCCAGTCGATCATGCTGTCGCTGTCGATGGTGGTGTTCGCAGCGCTGATCGGCGCCGGCGGGCTCGGCACCGAGATCAACCGCGCGCTCGGTTCGCGCCGCATCGATCTCGGCCTCGAGGCCGGGCTCGCCATTGTCGTGCTCGCCATCGTGCTCGACCGCATGACCCGCATTGGCGTTGGAGGCAAGAAATGACCGTCGCCGTCGATTTCAGGAACGTCGATATCGTCTTCGGCGCCGACCAGGCGGGTTCGCTGGCGCTGATCGACGAGGGTGCGACGCGCGCCGAGATCCTCGAGCAGACCGGCAATGTGCTCGGTTGTGCCGGCGCCAGCCTTACCGTGCATGAGGGCGAGATTTCCGTCCTCATGGGTCTGTCCGGCTCGGGCAAGTCGACACTGCTGAGAGCAGTCAATCGCCTGAACGTCGTCTCGCGCGGCCAGGTTCTGGTCAAGGATGGCGACCGCACCGTCGATGTCGTCACCTGCGACGAGGCCACCTTGCGGCGCCTGCGGCAGAAGCAGGTTGCCATGGTGTTCCAGCAGTTCGGCCTGCTGCCGTGGCGGACGGTGGAAGAGAATGTCGGGCTTGGCCTCGAACTTGCCGGCGTGCCGGACGCCGAGCGCAAGGAGCGCGTGCACAGGCAGCTCAAGCTGGTCAATCTCGAGCAGTGGTCGAAGAAATACGCGCATGAGCTTTCGGGTGGCATGCAGCAGCGCGTCGGGTTGGCGCGCGCCTTCGCCACCGAGGCGCCGATCCTTTTGATGGACGAGCCGTTCTCGGCGCTCGACCCGCTGATCCGCACCAAGCTGCAAGACGAGTTGCTGCAGCTTGCAGGCCGAACTGAAGAAGACCATCATCTTCGTCAGCCACGACCTCGAGGAAGCGCTGAAGATCGGCAGCCACATCACAATCATGGAGGGCGGACGCATCGTGCAGACCGGCGCGGCGGAGGACATCGTGCTCAAGCCCGCTAACGATTATGTCCGCGACTTCATCGCCAATGTGAATCCGCTGTCGGTGCTCACCGCCTGGAACGTGATGCGCGACCGCCGCGATCTCGAACAGGGCAAGGACGGCTGGGTGTGGCTCGACCGGCGCAAGACGACGCGCTTCAAGATCGACGACCATGGCCTCGTGGCGGCGGCTGAGCGTGACGGCAAGCCGGCGGTATGGGTGTCCTGCGCCGAGGTCGAAGGCCAGCCCGAGGAAGCGGCCCAGGTGTTCTGGGCCAATCCCGGAACGTCGCTGAAGACCGTGATGCTGGCCATGCACCGGTCGCAGACTGCGCCCGTGGCGCTGTTCGATGACCAGTCGCGCTTCGTCGGCGCGATCGGCATCAGGGACGTGCTGAGCGCGGTGCTGCGGCGGTAATCCCTCAGTCGCGTCTCAAGTCGCCAGCGGCAGACGCAGCTCCGTCAGCAGGCCGCCGTCCGGATGGTTGGACAGGCGGATCTCGCCGCCGGCGGCACGCGCGATGTTGCGGGCGATGGTGAGGCCGAGGCCGAGGCCGCCGGTCTGGCGGTTGCGGGACTGTTCCAGGCGCACGAAAGATCCGAACACGGCGTCGATCTGGGCTTGCGGAATACCCGGCCCTTCGTCGCGTATGGCCAGCGTGATCATGTCGCCCGACCGGTACAGGCTGAGATGCGCCTTCTTGCCGTAGGTGACTGCATTTTGCACAAGATTGGTGACGCAGCGCTTGAGCGCGACCGGCCGCGCCATGCAGATCAGACCGCGCGAGCGCGTATCATCATTGTCGAAGGAGACCTCGGCGTAGCCGTCGGCGATCGATTCCACCAGCGACCAGAAGTCGATGCGCTCGCTCTTTTCCTCGTTCACCTCGAAGGTGGCAAAGTCGATCACCGAGCTGGCGATGCTCTCGACATCGGCGAGATCGTGCGCCAGCGCCTCGCGAACCGCCGACTTGCGCAACAGTTCCAGGCGCAGCCGCATCCTGGTCATCGGCGTGCGCAGGTCGTGCGCCAGCGCGGCGGCCAGGTGCTCACGGTCCTCGACATATTCACGCAATCTCGCCTGCATGGCGTTGATCGCCTTGGCGGCGGCGCGCACCTCGCGGCTGCCGCTTTCGGCGATCGGCGGGCTCTTGAGGTCATTGCCGATCCGGTTCACGGCGGTTTCCATCATCCGGTAGGGCGCGGTCAGCCGGCGCAGCGACCAGATCGACATGATCACCACCAGCCCCGCTATCAGCGAATAGAGCGGCAGGCTGTCGAAGCTCAGGATCGGGCCGACCGGCGTGATCGGCTCGGTGAAGTTCAGCCATTGGCCGTCGGCGAAGCGCAGCGAGGCCGTTAGCTTGTCGCTCTGGGCGAAATTCGCCGCCAGCACCAGGAGGTCGCGTTCTACCTGGCCGACGTCCCTGTTCATGACCTCGCCGCCGGGGGTGTCGGATTCCTGCGTCGCCGGATCGCGCCGGACGCGCGCGTCGGTGACGCCGAACTTCGACAGCCGTCCAACGAGAATGTCTTCCAACTCGGCGAGTTCATCGTCGCCGGCGATCGACGAGGTGACCGCGGGGGTGTCTGAAACCGTGAGAGCATAGGTGGCGTTGAACAGGCCGGAAGCGGTCGCCTTGCGTTCCTCGGGCGTGGCGGCATGCATCAGCTGCACCAGCGAATAGGCGCGGTCGTTGAGGCGGTAGAGATCGACCACGTCATTGGCGGCCGCGCGGTCGCGCGACACGATGTAGAGCGTCGCGACCTGACTGATCAGCAGGCCGGCAATGACGATCAGCAGCACCCAGACAGGCAGGGTCTGCGGCAGGAAACGTCTCATTCGGAATTCGTTTCGGGGAGGAACTGATAGCCGCCGCTGCGCACCGTCAGGATCAGCTTGGGCGTCTTGGGATCATCTTCCATCTTGCGCCGCAGCCGGCTGACCAGGATGTCGATGCTGCGGTCGAAGGAATAATCGCTGTCGCCGCCGGAGAGTTCGATGAGCTGGTCGCGGGTCAGCACGCGCTGTGCGCTCTTGACGAAGGTCTGCAACAGGTTGAACTCCGCCATGGTCAGTTCGACCCTGACATCGTCGGGCGCGGTCAGCCGGCGCCGCGAACAATCCATCGTCCAGCCGGCGAAGCGGTAGATCTGCTTCGATGTGGCGCGCTTGGGCTCGGGGGCGCCGTTGCGCCGCAGCACGGCGCGTATGCGGGCCAGCAATTCGCGGGGGTCGAAAGGTTTGGGCACATAGTCGTCGGCGCCCATCTCGAGGCCAACCACGCGGTCTGTCGTCTCGGTGACGGCGGTCAACATGATGATCGGCGTCGAATACTGGGCCCGGATGTCACGGCACAGTTCCAGCCCGCTCCTGCCGGGCAGCATGACGTCGAGCACGATGAGATCGACCTGTGCACGGCGCAGGATCGTTTCCATCTCGGTGCCGTCGGCGGCAACCGATGTGTGCAGACCGCGCTTTTGGAAGAACTCCTGCAGCAGGTCGCGAATGCCCTTGTCGTCGTCGACGATCAGTATGTGTGCGTCGGATTTCACGGGGATCCTGTCTTCGTTGACCTGCCAAGCCGGCAGGCGGCCACCCACACGATAGAATTCGGGCCATATGTTGGCCAGTGCCTTGGATTTCAAGGCAACGTAAATCCGGCAATCTCCACACCGAATGCGCTGGAGGCCTCCCGCCGGGGCGCACAGACACAATCCAGAAACAAAATTCTATAATCGGGAAAAACTCCTGAAAAACTAGGCCGGCATAACGGTGCCGTGGCGGTCAGGTCATTTGGCCGCGACGCAAGTCTCCGGGTTCACGGATTAACCGATGCCAAGGTTGTCGATCAGTTTGCTGGGTGCGTTGATGGGCATTTCGCTCGTCACAGCCGCTGCTGGACAATCGGATGCAAAAGTGACGCTCACCACCCGGACCGAGCGGTGTGCCAATCTCAGCCACCAATTCGACGAAGCCCTCGAAACCCATGCCACGGCAACGCAGGTCACCGCGGCAAAGGCACTTCAGAGAAAGGGCAACCGGTACTGCGCCGCCAAGAAACAGGCACAGGGCATCCGGATGCTCGCCAACGCTTTGAAGTTGCTGGGGGTGACACCGAACGACCCGGTTCAGTGACACTCGAAACCCGACCCGCATGAAAAGGAAATGAAGCCATGAAAAAGTCCATCCTCTCCGCCACCGGTCTCGCCGTTGCCCTCGCCTTCGCCATGCCGGCTCTCGGCAACGCCGCTGCCACCACGACCGCTGCTCCGGCTGCTTCCTCGACGACCACCGCTCCGGCGACCACGGCCGCCAAGCCTCCGGTGAAGAAGGTCGTTGCCAAGAAGCACAAGAAGGCGAAGAAGACTGTCAAGAAGACCGACAAGAAGGTCGCTCCGAAGGCTTAATCCAGGTCGGGCACAACTGCCTGCCTTATGACAAGGCCGCTCCAGTCGCGTTTTGCTGGAGCGGCCTTCTTCCTGTCCGAAAAAGCCGAAGGCCGTGTATCGGCAATGAAGCGAACGGACAGGTCCGAACGATGTGGCCGAAGCCGGCGCCGGCGGCTTTGTCTCGATCGGCCTTAACCCGATTGCAAGGCCGGCGCCGTAGGACAATCCGCATGAAGAGGCGGCTTTCGTCTATTCTGCGCTCGATCGTGTTCGGCGGCCTGGTCGCCACCGGCGCCGCCCGGCTTATGATCCTGTCCACCGCCAGTCCCGTGCCGGATCCGGCCAGCGGCCGCACTGAGCCGTCACTGTTCGCGCCTGTGATTTCCACCGACTGGGATTACATCACGCCCGCGCAGACGTGGCTGCTCATCGCACTTGCCAGCGTGACGCTGATCTGCGTCGTCGCCTGGCCGGTTGCGTCCTGGATGGAACGCCGGTCCGATGCGGCCGGAAACTTGCCCTCCCGACGGGGCTTCGGCCGCCAGGGCCGTTGAACCGCGGGCCATACCTCCCACATAGCTCTGTGATTGGACGCTCGCTTTCGCCCGTGCGAAAATAGGGGCGAAGCCGAGGCTCGCGCAATTGCCGGTTCCCATGCCTGAAATCACGACAAAGCCCCGTACGCAGACCCTACCCAAGACCGAGCGGCCGAAGCTCTACAAGGTCATCCTGCTCAATGACGATTTCACGCCGCGTGAATTCGTGGTGACGGTGCTGAAAGGCGAGTTCAAGCTCAGCGAAGACCAGGCGCATCGGGTGATGATCACGGCGCATCGGCGCGGCGTCTGCGTCGTCGCCGTCTTCACCAAGGACGTCGCCGAGACAAAGGCGACACGGGCCACCGACGCCGGCAAGGCCAAGGGCTATCCGCTGATGTTCACGACGGAGCCGGAGGAGTAGAGCAGGGCTCCTTCATAGCCTTGGCTCCCTTCGCAACGCCGATAATTGGCGAAACCATCCGCGACAGCGTCTTTCTCCCCGTATAATGACCGGGAGAAGGAAGCTACCGTCCCTCGCGGTACCACATCGAACCCATCGCCAGCAGCAGCAGGCCGAGGCCGAGGAAGCCGCCGAACAGCGGAACGCGCGAGACCGCCTTGAGTACGCTGTCGTCGGTGGTGCGCAGGCCGATCCAGTCGGCGCCGGACGCTTCTCCCGAGGACCGTATGGGGACGATCGAGGGCAAGGTAACGTCGCCGCCTCCAAGGGTCGATCCCGCAAGCCTGCGAACGCTGCCGCCAGTGGCTTCGGCGGGAGCCTTCAGCCGGTCCTGCGTGGAAACGACGTCGGCGAATTCGGGTGCGTTGACCGGCCCGACATGGGCAAGAGCGGTAAGGTCGCCATTGCCGACCTGGTAAAGGCCGATCTCGGAGGTCTGGGCGCTGCCTAGGAAGACACCGGGTTCGGATTTCTCGAGTTTGACGGTGATGGTCTTGCCGGAGGGCGTGATGATCTGGGCCGGGCCGGGGTCGTCGGCCATGGTCTGGCGGCGAATTTCCAGCACCATGCCGCGCCCGTCGGCGGTCAGCCGTTCCTCCTCGAGTTCTGGCTCCTTCATCAGCCAGTGGGCGATGCGGCGGTAGAGCTGGACATGCGGGCCGCCGCCTTCGAAGCCGCGCGCCCACAGCCAGCCCTGGTCGGACAGAAGCATGCCGACGCGGCCTTCTCCCTTGCGGTCGAGCAGGAGCAGCGGCCGGTTTTCGGCTCCCTTCATCACCACCTCGCCTTCGGGATTCTGCACCCCGATGGTGCGGAACCAGCGGCTCCAGTGCGGCGGCTCGCTGGCAGAGCCGTCGAGACCGCGCGTCACCGGATGGCGCTGGCCGATGTCGGTGAGGCGAGGATAGAACGCCTTGTCGACGACCTCGCCGGTCGGCATCGCCGGCAGCGCCGACATCAGCGGCGTGCGCGCGATCGAGCTTTCACCGGCATATTCGGGTCCGGCCGCAATCAGCAGCGCGCCGCCTTTTTCGACATATTCGGAGATGTAGTCGTAATAGAGGATCGGCAGCACGTCGCGGTGCTGGTAGCGGTCGAAGATGATCAGGTCGAAATCCTTGATCTTCTCGACGAACAGTTCCCGCGTCGGGAAGGCGATCAGCGACAATTCGTTGATCGGCGTGCCGTCCTGCTTCTCCGGTGGCCGCAGGATGGTGAAATGGACGAGATCGACCGAGGCGTCGGATTTCAACAGATTGCGCCAGGTGCGCTCGCCCGCATGCGGCTCGCCGGAGACGAGCAGCACGCGCAGGTTCTCGCGAATGCCGTCGACCAGCGCGATGGCACGGTTGTTGGTGTCGGTGAGCTCGCCCGGCTCGCGATCGATGGCGAGTTCGATGATGTTGCGCCCGGCGCTGGGAATGGTCACCTGCAGCGGCATGGCCTGGCCGACGGTGGCATGCTCGACCGCGACCTGCTCGCCATTGACCGAAACGCGCACATCGACCGGCCCGGTCTCGTTGCTGGTTGAAATGACGCGATAGGTCATATCGAGCGGCTTGCCGACGAGGGCGAAGCGGGGCGCGTTCTCGAAACGTATGCGGCGATCCTTCTCGTGGTCGTTGCCGGTGATCAAGGCGTGCAGCGGGGCATTGAAATCAGGCGCGCCGGCGGGTGCGTCATGCACTTCGCCATCGGTGATCATGACGGCGCCGCCGATGCGCGAGGGCGGCACGTCGCGGAAGGCGTTTTCGAGCGCGCCGAACAGCCGCGTTTCCGTGCGTTCCTCGGCGGCTTCCGACTTGCCGGCCTCGACCACGCGGACGTCGAACTGCTTGAAGCGGCCGAGGCGCTGCTCAAGCCCGGCCAGCGCCTCGTCGGTCTGTTTGGTCCGTTCACCGATGTCCTGGCTCTGGCTCCGGTCGACGATCAGGGCAACCACGCTTTGCTGCGGCTCGCGCTCCTCGTTGAGGAACACCGGATTGAAGAGAGCGGCGGCGAGCGCCAGCAATGCGACGAGGCGCAGGACCGCGCCGCGCTGGCGAAACCACAGGCCGACGGCCGCGAGCAGGGCCAGCGGCACCAGCACAAGGGCCAGCAGCGACCAGGAGATCAGCGGTTCGAAGGAGATCGACCAGTTCATGCCTTACCCTCCCCCTTGCAGGGAGGGCCGATCCGGGGAGCGAGCGCAAGAAGGAGCGTCATCTTACTGGCCCAACCGTTCAAGCAATATGGGCACGTGCACCTGGTCGGATTTGTAGTTGCCGGTCAGCATGTACATCATGATGTTGACCCCGGCGCGCAGCGCATAGATGCGCTGCATCGGATCGTTGGGCACGGTCGGCAGCAGCGGGTCGCCATTCTCGTCGACGGCCCAGGCGCCAGCAAAATCATTGGCGGTGATCATGATCGGCGAGACGCCGTCACCGGTACGCACCGGCCGGTTTTCGGCATTGCTGGCGTCGAGCGATGCCTCGACCCAGAGCGGGCTGCCGGCGAAGCGGCCGGGGAATTCGGGCAGGATGAAGAAGGATTTGGTCAGAACATGATCCGACGGCACCGGCTCCAGCGGCGGCACGTTGAGGTTGCCGAGGATGTCGCGCAGCCGCTCGGTGGCGGGGCTGGTCGAGTCGGCGCCGATGCCGTTGGCGAACTGGTCGCGCGTGTCGAACAGCACGGTGCCGCCCTGCTGCATATAGGCATCGATACGGGCAATCGCGGCCTGGCTGGGCATGGCTGCGGCCGGATCGATCGGCCAATAGATGAGGGGAAAGAACGAAAGCTCGTCCTTGGAGATGTCGACGCCGGCCGGCGCGCCCGGCTCGAGCGCGGTCTTCTCGATGAGGAAGCGGGTCAGGCCCTCGAGCCCGGCGCGACTGATCGAATCGTCGCCGGGCACGCCAGTCAGCACATAGGCTATCCGGGTCTTGGAGATGTCCTCTATCGCGGCGGTGTCGCCAGGCTTGGCATCGTCGGCGCGCGCGGGGCCGACATGGCCGAACAGCGCGCCGAGCCCGATCAGAATGGCCGCCATGGTGGTTACGGCCGCAGCGCGGCGCGGCCTGCGCGTCAACAGGCCGCCCATCCAGAACACCGCCAGCGTATCGAGCACCATCAGCGCCAGCGCGGCGGCCACCAGCGCGCCCTTCAAATTGTGCGATTCGTCAAAGGCATACTGAATTGTGGTGACCGGGACAGTGATTTGCGGGCGCGCCAGCGGCGCAAGCGTGCTTGTCGCATCGAGCAGATTGTGGGCGAAAACGCCGGCCTCCGAGCCATAGAGGCCGGGCGGGTTTTCGAAGGTCACCGGCAGTGTACCGGCGCCCGGCACCAGCGGGCGCGCATCCGGCGTCGGCGGCACCAGCATTCCGTCGGCCGCTATCATGCGGTAGGGCGCCAGCGAGGTGGCGGCGGCTTCGGCATTGGCGATGGCGGCCCCCTGGTTGCGCGACAGCTGCACGATGCGGCGCAGCATCTCGACGAAGCTGCCTGAGATCGGCAGGTTCGACCAGGTTGCTTCGGGCGTGACGTGGAACAGCACGAGCGTGCCCTTGCCCTTCTTCAGCCCGGTGACCAGCGGCGTACCGTCGGCAAGCGCTGCCCAGGTGCGCTCGACGATATCGGGCGTCGGTTCGGCCAGCACTTGCCTGGAAACGGTCACCTCGGTCGGCGGCGCCAGGTCGGCGAAGGGGCCAGCCTTGGGGAATTCGGTGACCGGCTGCGGCGTGGTCCATGACAATGCGCCGCCGAGCGAGCGTTCGCCGGTGCGCAGACGCACCGGCAGAAGGTCGTCGTCATTGCCGGCGGCGGCCAGCCGCGACCCGGCGAAACGCACCAGGGTGCCGCCCTTTTCAACCCAGTCGACGAGCCTTGGCCTGATCTGTGCGGGAATGGTGCCGATATCGGCCATGACGATCATCGCCGGCTTCTGGTCGAGGATCTGCGGAATGGCGTCGGCCAGGTCGGCGCTGGAAGGTTCGACCAGGTCGGCGAAGGGCTGGAGCGCGCGCCTGATATAGTAGAGCGGCGACAGAAGCGGCTGCGCCTGGTCGGCCTCGGCCTGCGACAGGAGTCCGACGCGGCGGCGCTTGGAGCTTTCGTCCAGCACGCGCACCGCGCCCGCCTGACGCTCGCCATCGAGCGCGATCGAGGCGAAATCGTTGCGCAGCTCGAACGGCACCGCCATGGTGCCGGTGGCGGTGGATTGGCCGGGTGCGAAAGTCAGCGTCGCATCGGCGATGCGGCGGCCCTTGTCGTCGAAGGCGCCAGCGGTGACTTGCGCCGGGGCCGCATCGCCGGGCGCGCGGATGGCGGTGAGGGCAAAACCGTCGACGTCGTTCTCGGCGCCTGTCAGGCCGGTCAGCGACATCCGGTCGGCAACGGCCCACACGACGCGGGCGGCGTTTTTGGACAGGAGCGTGTTGAAGGCGGCCTCGTCGCCCTTCGCCGCCAGTCCGTCGGCCAGCACGGCGACGCTGGCGCCCGGCAGGCGCTCCAGGACGGCGGCGACGCGGGCGTAGACCGCCGGCCGGTCGGTCGGGATCGGCCGCGGCTTTGCCGCGCGCAGGCGGTCGAGCGCCGCGGCCGCATCGAAGGGGCCGATCTCGGCATTAGGTTTTTCGGCGGTGAAGGCGATGATGACCGGCACGCCGTTCGAACCGGCGTCGGCGATCAGCCGCTCGGCGGTTGCGATGCGCTTGTTCCAGTCGGCGGCGCTTGCCCAGCCATTGTCGACGACCAGCGCCAGGGCCGCGCCCTCGGCCGGCAGTTTCTCGCGCGGATTGAAGACCGGTTCGGCAAGGGCGGCGACGATGAGCGCCGCCATCAGCAGCCTGAGCAGCGTCAGCCACCAGGGGCTCTGCTGCGGGGTTTCCTCGCGCTTCAGCACGCGCGCCAGGATCTTCAGCGGCGGAAACACCTCGGTCTGCGGCCTGGGCGGGGTCAGCCTGAGCAGCCACCAGATCACCGGCAGCGCCAAAAGACCCCACAGCAGCATGGGCGCGCCAAAGGAAAGCGGCAGCCAGCTCATGCGACAGCCTTTCCTGGCTGATCGCCACTAGCGATCATGCCGCCGCGATCGCCAGCGATCGGCCTGGGCTGATCGCCACCGGCGATCATGCCGACGTGGCCAATAGCGGTCAGCCCGGGCTGACCGCCATCCGTCATCGCCATGTGCAGGCGTACCAGGGCGTCGGAAGCCAGCCGATCGGTGTGGTTGACGGTGAAGCTCCAGCCGAGCCGCTTGCACCAGCTGGCCAGTTCCTGGCGTCGGGCGCCATAGAGCAGGCGATACTCATCGGCCAGCATCTCGGCGCGGCCGGCGGTCAGCTTGTCGCCGCTCTCCGGGTCGGTGAATTCGGTGCGGCCGGCATAGGGGAATGTCTCCTCGGCCGGGTCGGCGACCTCAATCAGATGCGCGCGCACGCCATGGCGGGCGAGCACGTCGAGCCAGGCCATGGTTTCCTCGACCGGGTCGAGGAAATCACTGGCGATAACGATGTCGCAGAAGCGGCGGATGCCGGAGAGATCGGGCTTGGCCGGCAAGTCACCGGCATGCATGAGCTGGGCGGCGATGCGCTCGGCGCCGTTGCGGGCGGTGAACGGATCGGTAAGGCCGGGCCAGGCGATGCGCTCTCCGCTGCGCGACAGCAGCTCGGCCATGGCCAGCGCCAGCACCAGGCCGCGCGATTGCTTGGAAACGGCGGCACCGGTCGATTTGTAGAGCATGGACGGCGACGGGTCGGCCCACAGCCACACCGTATGGGCCGCTTCCCATTCGCGGTCGCGCACATAGGTGTGGTCGTCGCGAGCCGAGCGGCGCCAGTCGATGCGCGAGGAATCGCCTTCGACATAGGGCCGGAACTGCCAGAAATTCTCGCCGATGCCGCGCTTGCGGCGGCCATGCCAGCCGGCGATCACGGTGTTGACGATGCGGCGCGCCTCGACCAGCAAGTCGGGCACGAGCGAAGCCCGCAACCGGCCGCGGGCGAGCGCGTCGCGCGTCGCTGCCGGAGCCTGGAGCTCGCCGATGCGCGCCATCAAATCCCTTTCACGAGCTTGGCCACCACATCGCGCACGCTGGTGCCTTCGGCGCGGGCGGCGAAGGTCAGCGCCATGCGGTGCTGGAGCACCGGCTCGGCCAGAGCACGCACATCGTCGACCGACGGCGCCAGCCGCCCATCATAGAGCGCGCGCGCCCTCGTGCACAGCATCAGTGCCTGGCTGGCGCGGGGACCCGGGCCCCAGGCGACATGCCTGTCGGTTTCGGCATTCCCCTGGCCGGGGCGCGCCGAGCGCACCAGGGCCAGGATCGCCTCGACCACGCTTTCAGGCACCGGCATGCGGCGGATCAGCGTCTGGATATCCCTCAGCCGCGCCGGCTGCAGCACATTCTGCGCCTTCGCGTCCTCGACCCCAGTGGTTTCCAAAAGGATGCGGCGCTCGGCCTCGAGTTCGGGATAGAGGATGTCGACCTGCATCAGGAAACGGTCGAGCTGTGCCTCGGGCAGCGGATAGGTGCCTTCCTGCTCCAGCGGGTTCTGCGTCGCAAGCACATGGAAAGGCGAGGGCAGGTCGTGGCGGGCACCGGCAACGGTGACGTGATACTCCTGCATGGCCTGCAGCAGCGCCGACTGGGTGCGCGGCGAGGCGCGGTTGATCTCGTCGGCCATCAGCAACTGCGCGAAGATCGGCCCGGAAATGAAGCGGAAGGAGCGCTTGCCGAATTCGTCCTGCTCCATCACCTCGGAGCCGAGAATGTCCGAGGGCATCAGGTCGGGGGTGAACTGGATGCGGCGCGAATCGAGGCCGAGCACGATGCCCAGCGTCTCGACCAGCTTGGTCTTGGCGAGGCCCGGCACGCCGACCAGCAGCGCGTGGCCGCCGGCCAGAAGCGCCACCAGAGCGCGTTCGACGACACTTTCCTGGCCGAAGATGATGCGACCGACCCCGTCGCGGACCCTGGAAATGTCGGCCAGCGCCTTCTCGGCCTCGGCGATCATGTCTTTTTCGCTGATCGGGCTTTCCTTGACCATCACGCTCATGCAGCATCGATCCTTGTGGTTGGAAATACCAGCTAGACGCAGAATGCCGCGATTCGGCTCCGTCTGGCGCCTGCCTTCAAATTTAAATCACAGAGTTAGGCTGACAAGCGCAACAACAGTGACTATTTCGTGACGATGGCAGAGGGCTCCGAACAAAGACAGCAAAGCCTGGCGGCCGCGACCGAGGCGCGCGGCCTGGAGGCGCTGATCTCGCGTGCGGCTCGCGCCGGCAAGGGGCCGGCCCCGGTGGAGCGCTGGAATCCCGACTTCTGCGGCGATTTGGATATGGAAATCAAGGCTGACGGCAGCTGGTTCTATCTCGGCACGCCGATCGGCCGCATGCCGCTGGTACAGCTTTTTTCCTCGGTGCTGCGCAAGGACGCGGACGGCAGGACCTATCTGGTGACGCCGGTGGAAAAGGTCGGCATCCGCGTCGCCGACGCACCCTTCATCGCCGTCGAGATGGATGTCTCGGGCAGCGGCGAGGGCCAGATCATCACGTTCCGCACCAATGTCGGCGACGTCGTCGAGGCCGGACCGGAGCGGCCGCTGCGCTTCGTCGACGAGCACGAGACCGGCGGGCTGAAGCCTTATGTGCTGGTGCGCGGGCGGCTGGAGGCGCTGGTGGCGCGGCCGGTGATGTACGAACTGGTCGAGCATGGCGAGGAGATCGAGATCGGCGGCAGGTTGATGTTTGCCGTTCGTTCGAAAGGCCAGGCCTATCCGATCATGCCGGCCGACAGGCTGAGGCAGCTGAGCGCGTGACGGACAGTTCATGATGGACCAGGTGACGCCGACGCCCTTTTCCATTGCCGATTTGCGCGCGCGCTTTGCCGCGCAGCCGCAGGCGCATGCCGGCGACGACTATGGCGATCATCGCTTCAATCCAGGCCATCCGCGCCTCCACCGGGCGAAACCGCTGCGCGAAGCGGCGGTGCTGATCCCGATCGTCGATCACCAGGACGATGCCACGGTTCTTTTGACCAAGCGGGCCGAGACGCTGCGCAACCATTCCGGGCAGGTGGCCTTTCCCGGCGGGACGGTCGATCCGACCGACGCCAGTCCGGAAGCGGCGGCGCTGCGCGAGGCTTCCGAGGAAATCGGCCTTGGCCGGGACCATATCGAGGTCATCGGCCGCATGCCCGATTACGTCGCGGGCAGCGGTTACAGGATCGCGCCGGTGCTGGGCATCGTCCGGCCGCCTTTCCAGTTGACACTCAATGCCGAGGAGGTCGACTTGGCCTTCGAAGTGCCGCTGCGCTTCCTCATGGATCCGGCCAACCACATCAGGGACAGCCGCATTTGGAACGATCTCGAATGGTTCTTCTATGACATGCCCTATGGCGACCGGCGCATCTGGGGCGTCACCGCCGGCATCATCCGCACGCTCTATGAAAGGCTCTATGGGTGAAGGTCTCGATCGCTGACAGGGCCGACTGGCTCGGCGACAAGCATCTGCAGCGCCTGCTTGCCATTCTGGCGAGTGGCGGCGAGGCAGCGCGGGTCGCCGGCGGCGCGGTGCGCAACACGCTGATCGGCCAGCCCGTCGCCGACATCGACATCGCCACCACCTGCCTGCCGCAGGAGACGATCCGCCGCGCCGAGGCGGCGAGGTTCAAGACGGTTCCGACCGGCATAGAGCACGGCACGATCACCGTGATTGCCGGCGGCAAGCCTTATGAAATCACCACGCTGCGCGCGGATATCGAGACCGACGGCCGCCGCGCCAAGGTGTCGTTCGGGCGAGACTGGAAGCTTGACGCCGAGCGGCGCGACTTCACCATCAACGCGCTCTACGCGGAAGCCGACGGTACGGTCGTTGATCTGGTCGGCGGCGTCGCCGACATAGAGGGGCGCCGGCTGCGCTTCATCGGCGATCCGGAAGCGCGCATCCGTGAGGACTATCTGCGTATCCTGCGCTTTTTCCGCTTCTTCGCCTGGTATGGCGAAGGCCGGCCGGACGCCGAGGGGCTTAAGGCTTGCGCCCGGCTGAAGGGAGGGCTCGTGCAGCTCTCGGCCGAGCGCGTCTGGTCCGAACTCAAGAAGCTGTTGTCGGCGGCCGATCCGTCCCGCGCGCTGTTGTGGATGCGGCAGGCGAGCGTTTTGACCAGCGTGCTGCCGGAAAGCGAGAAATGGGGCATCGACGCGATCCACGGCCTGGCCAAAGCCGAGAAAGATCTGAGCTGGACCGCGGACCCGCTGCTCAGGCTGGAGGCGATCGTGCCGCCGGATGCGGCGCGCATGAAGACGCTGGCCGAGCGGCTGAGACTGTCGACGGCGGAAGCAAACCGTTTGCGCGACTGGGCGCTCACGCCGGGGATCGCGCCGAAAACGACCGAAGGCGAACTGGCCAAGACGCTCTACCGCGGCGACCGGCAGGGGGTCGTCGACCGGCTTCGCCTGTCACTCGCAGCGGCACGGGTGCGCGCGGTGGACCAGACCGATGCGCTCATCGAGGCAGGCGGCTTTTCCCGACTTCTCGCCTTCGCATTGAGATGGGAAAGGCCCGTGTTTCCGCTCAAGGGCGCCGATCTGACGGCGATCGGGGGGATGCCCGGGCCAAAACTCGGCGCGATCCTCAGGAATCTCGAAGCGGAATGGGTCGATGCCGGGTTTGGGCCCGATCGCGACGCGCTGCTCAAGCGCGCCGCGCAGGCCCTGAAGGCCGGATAAAGCATCAGTCAACGCAATCCGGGCGGAAATCGCCGCGATTTCCGGAACTTGCTCCAAATCAGGCGGCGTCGCGGACCTTCTCGATGCGCGAGCGGATCGCTTCGATCATCGTTTCGCGGATGATCGTCTCGCCATGCGTCTCGCGCATATGTTCGACGGCACGGCGCATGACCTCGGCTTCCTCTTCGGCGCGCGTGTGCCATTCACAACCTGGAACGAGCGAGCCGCAGTGGAATTCCTTCATGGGATTTCTCCTTTTCCTCCATGGAGTCCGGTCGACCGTCCTGCAAAAGGCGGCAGGGACTCCGCATCTTCTTGGCGCGTTGTCCGACCTTGAGACTGGTTGGACCACGAGCGGGTGAAACCATAACACAGATGGGGTGGCATTGATTGCCGTCAACGACAAAAAGGCGGAGCAGCGCTGCTCCGCCCTCTTACGCCAGCCCTATGGCCAGGTCATCACTTCATGATCTTGACTGCCTCGGCAACCTTATCCTTGCCGCTCATGTCCCATGAAACTCTGACCTTCTCGCCGACCTTCAGGCCAGGATCCTTGAAGGTCCGGGGAAGCGTAAAAGACGATCCATTGTCGAGAACCAGGCTTTTGGACGCCGTATCAAAGGTCTTGATCGTGCCGGTGGTGTGCTTGACGGCGGCGAATGCCACCGAACCGGAAGCAAGAATGGCAGCCGCTGCGGCCGAAACAATGATCTTGCGCATTGCGAAGTACTCCTGGAAAGCGCGGGCACCCTTTTTGGCAGAGGTGTCCCGCATCGTCCTGGGCCGTCCGGTTGCGTCGAGTCGCGATCCGCTTCGTTCTGACGCAATTCCGAACGGAGAACCGCTCTGCACTCCTGGAATTGCGCAGGCGAACCGCCGGCGCTTCCCGACCCGTCCCGACAAATAGCCCAGTCTTTTCCGATGCCTATTAGACGAAAAAGAAACTTTGCGACGGCTCCCGCGCCACATTCGGTGCCCATTTCGCAGCGAATGGGACATCAATGCGGCTCACGGCGCGCTCACCATCTTTTTACGGCCAGCGAGCCTCCGGCGGCAGGCTGGAGAGGATCGAGGCGACGTTTCCGCCGGTTTTCAGGCCGAAGATGGTGCCGCGATCGTGAAGCAGGTTGAACTCGACGTAACGGCCGCGACGGATGAGCTGTTCGTCGCGGTCGCCATCGGTCCAGTTCTCGTTGAAATTGCCTCGCACGAGATGGCCATAGACGACGAGAAAAGCGCGCCCGACATCCTGGACGAAGTTGAAGTCGGCATTCCAGCCGCCTTTGTCCTCGCCCGAATGCAGCCAGTCGAAAAAGATGCCGCCGGTGCCGCGCGGCTCGTTGCGATGCGGAAGGAAGAAATACTCGTCGCACCAGGCCTTGAATTTCGCATGGTCGGCGATGCCGGCGTTCTTCTCGCAGGCGAACTGCATGGCGCGGTGGAAGGCCATTGTGTCGGGGTCATCCTGTGTGCGGCGTCGGTCGAGCACCGGGGTGAGGTCGGCGCCGCCGCCGAACCAGTGGCGCGAGGTGACGACCATGCGCGTATTCATGTGCACGGCCGGAACGTTGGGGTTCCAAGGGTGCGCGATCAGCGAAATGCCGGATGCCCAGAAGCGCGGGTCCTCCTCGGCGCCGGGCATCTGCTTCCTGAATTCGGGCGAGAATTCGCCGTAAACCGTCGAGGTGTGGACGCCAACCTTCTCGAAGACTCGGCCGTGCATCATCGACATGGTTCCGCCACCGCCCTTGCCGGAGTCACGCTCCCACGGCGTCCTTTCGAACCGGCCCGGCGACCATGAAGCGAGCGGGCCCTGGAGATCCTGCTCGATCTGCTCGAAGGCGCCGCAGATGCGTTCTCGCAGCGCCTCGAACCACAGCCGTGCCTTCATCTTCTTTTCTTCGATGTCGGCGGGCAGGCCAACCGGTATTTCAGGTCGTTCCAAGTGCTGTCTCCGGTTTCGGGGCGGCCGGCCCCTACAAATGACTCGTCTTTTGCCGGCGCGATCCCTAATCTCTTAGGGGAAAGGGTCAAGTCTGATCTGATCGGAGCAAGGAGACCTTCGTGCGCACCCCGGCAAGACCGCCGTTGGATGGCCTGAAGAAAAGGCTCGATCAAAGCCGGGCTGAACGCGCGCGCATGCCGCGCGACGGATTTTTGCGCGAAACCTTCGTCCTGCCGCGTTCGGACGCTCGCCTCAAGGCAAAGGAATGGTTCGAGCGCTTCCCCAAGCAGGCTTACTGGACCGAGATCGAAAGCTGGTTCGAACGGCCGGGCGATTTGATCGAATTCACCATAAGGCGCCTGCCGGCGGCGGATTAGAATTCCTCGCCCTGTTTACGGGGACAACCCAATACAGGCGTCGCCCCTTGTATCCGCCTTCACTACGCTCAGGCACCTTCTCTCCGTGAACCGAGAGAAGGAAGAACCAGCCTTCTCGCCCCTGTTCCTTCCCTGGCCAGCCGGTCATCCTTGTTGCGGAGCGGACATTTGTCGATCGACATGCAGCCGCAGCCGATGCAGTCGGTCAGCCCGTCGCGCAATTTCTTCAATTGACCGATCTTGCGGTCGAGCCCGTCGCGCCAGGCGGTCGACAGCAGGCTCCAGTCGTCGCGCGTCGGGGTGCGGCCCTCGGGCAGGGATTGAAGCGCCGTCGCTATCTCGGCCAGCGAAATGCCGACCTCCTGCGCGATCTTGATGATGGCAACGCGCCTCAGCACGTCGCGGCCGTAGCGGCGCTGGTTGCCTGACGTGCGGTGGCTGCGGATCAGGCCGCGAGCTTCGTAGAAATGCAGCGCCGACACCGCGACACCGCTGCGCGCGGCCACTTGGCCAACCGTCAATTCCGCTGCTGGCGCCATCTCGCACTTTTCCGCTTGACCTCAAGTTAAGTTGAGCTTGTAGCGAAGAAGCCATCGACATGCAAACGACAGGAGATGGCGATGTGCGCCTGGGTGAGAATGACGGGCGAGGGTCGTGTCGCCGCCGGCGAGACCGAGGCCGCCGCTTCAGCGGATGGCATTCTGGCCCAGTTGTCGCGTGGCTTCGCCGGCCACCATGGCGGTGGAGAGCGCCACATTGATGCTGCGCGCACCGGCCTGCATCGGGATCGTCAGCCGCGCGTCCGCCGCCTGATGGACCGGATCCGGCACGCCTGCGGATTCACGGCCGAACAAAAGGATATCGCCAGTGGCGAAGTTGAAGCTGGTGTATGGGGTCGCGGCCTTGGTCGACAGCAGCACCAGCCGGCGCGCGCGGGCCTTGCGCCACTCCTCGAAGGCGTGCCAGTCGACATGCCGGGTCAGGGCAGCCATTTCGAGGTAATCCATGCCGGCGCGCCTGAGCGCTTTATCGGAGAGCGGAAAGCCGGCCGGTTCGATGATGTCGACGCCGATCCCGAGGCAGGCGGCGAAGCGCAGGATTGTGCCGGTGTTGCCGGCGATGTCAGGCTGGTAGAGGGCGATGCGGAGACGGTCGTTCATTTCCGCATCCTTCTATTAAGTGGCAAATCGGCCACAGCGGCTTCGCGGTTTTGGAAATTGCTGGACCTGCGGGTGGCCATTTTCTGCGAAGTCGGGTATACAGCGTACATTGTCAACCCGAACCGAAGGAGGGGTAATTCATGATGACCATGCACATCCAGCACCCTCTCCGTGGGCCTACATGCCCGCTGGCGGTTTCGGTACGACGGTTCTCCTGATCTCTTAGACGCTTCCGCACCGATTTCCGCCGAAACCATTCCCTGGTCTTCGAAGGAATCCTGCGATGTTTTTCAAGCTGCCGAAGGGGCCGATGGCCCCGCCCCAACGCGTCTCGACTGATCAGCCGCCGATCCCGCGGCAGGACGTCGAGCACCCTTTTTATCTTTATTTTCACACGGAGGACGGACCGATGTTCGATCCCTACAGAATACCGGGCTCGAGGAGCCTGCATATCCACCGGCTGCCGACCTGGGCGCTGCTGATCGGCGAAACCTATTCGTCGGCGGTCCACGCCGAGGTTCGCCGGCGTCCGCATCGCGGCATGCTGCCCGATGTCGATTTCTCGCGCGCGGTTCCCGACCCGAGCCGGCCCTCGTTGGTGCGCCGTATTATCCGGGCGATCCGGCCGGGCGCGAAGATTAGCCTTGTCGACACCGCACCGTCAGGATCAACAAAAGAGCCTGTCGGCGAAAAGCCCGCGAACCCCTATATAGCGCGAAGCAGGGCCGACGGTCCGGATGATTCCGGACCGTCGGCCCTCGGCGCCGTGCGGTCCGAGGACTTCGTACGTTCACGCGCCGCGTGAGCGGAAACAGATTTCATGAGCATGACCTATGTTGTTGTTTAGCTGGTTTGAAAAAAGGCTCGATCCGTTCCCGGGCGCGGAGCCGGTCGAGCCGCCCAAGACGCTGGTTGCCTTCTGCCTGCATTACACGCGCGGCGCATGGCCCTATATCCTGGTCGATGCGGTGCTGGTGGCGGCAATCGCCATCGCGGAAGTGTGGATGTTCGGCTTCCTCGGCCGCATCGTCGACTGGCTTTCGGCGCAGAACCGCGAAACCTTCCTGCAGACGGAGGGCTGGAAGCTCGCCAGCATGGCCTTCATCGTGCTGTTCGCGCTGCCTGGCACGGTATGGCTGCATTCGCTGCTCAACCAGCAGACGCTGATGGGCAACTATCCCATGCGTATCCGCTGGCAGGTGCATCGCTATCTGCTCAAGCAGTCGATGAGCTTCTACCAGGACGAATTCGCCGGCCGCATCGCCACCAAGCTGATGCAGACGGCGCTCGCCGTGCGCGAATGCGTGATCAAGGTGATCGACGTCCTGAACTACGTCATCGTCTATTTCCTCGGCATGCTGCTCATCGTCGGCTCGGCCGACTGGCGGCTGGCCGCACCGCTCGGCGTGTGGATGGTCGGCTACATCCTTCTGCTGCGCTATTTCATTCCTCGGCTGGGCAAGGTCGGCGAGGAACAGGCCAATGCGCGCTCGGTCATGACCGGCCGCGTTGTCGACAGCTACTCCAACATCCAGACGGTCAAACTGTTCAGCCATGCCCGCCGCGAGGCCTCCTTCGCCAAGGAGGGCATGATGGGCTTCCTCGACACGGTCTACCGGTCGATGCGGCTGGTGACGGTGCTGTTCGGCTCGCTCTACATCCTGAATGCGCTTCTCCTGTTCTCGGTTACCGCCATCTCGTTGTGGCTGTGGCTGGGCCAGGCGGTGACGATCGGCGCGGTCGCCGTGGTCATCGGCCTGGTTCTGCGGATGTGGGGCATGTCGCAGTGGATCATGTGGGAAATGTCGGGCCTGTTCGAGAATATCGGCACGGTGCAGGACGGCATCGCCTCGATTTCGCTGCCGCGCCTTGTCGAGGACAGGCCCGGTGCGAAGGAGATCACGGTCTCCAAAGGCGAGATACGCTTCGAGGACATCCGCTTCCACTATGGCAAGCAGAAGGGCGTCATCGAGAACCTGTCGCTGGCGGTGAAGCCGGGCGAGAAGGTCGGCATTGTCGGCCGCTCCGGCGCCGGCAAGTCGACGCTGGTCAATCTTCTGCTGCGGTTCTACGACCTCGAAGCCGGCCGTATCCTGATCGACGGCCAGGAGATCGCAGCGGTGAAACAGGATTCACTGCGCGCCCAGATCGGCATGGTCACGCAGGACACCTCGTTGCTGCATCGTTCGGTGCGCGAAAACATCCTCTATGGCCGGCCCGACGCCAGCGACGACATGCTTGTCGAGGCTGCGCGGCGCGCCGAGGCGCTGGACTTCATCGCCGGGCTTTCGGACCATAGCGGCCGCAAGGGATTCGACGCCTATGTCGGCGACCGCGGCGTCAAACTGTCCGGCGGCCAGCGGCAACGCATCGCCATCGCTCGCGTTATGTTGAAGGACGCGCCCATACTTATCCTTGACGAGGCGACGTCGGCGCTGGATTCCGAGGCGGAAGCGGCCATCCAGGAGAACCTCTACAAGCTCATGCAAGGCAAGACCGTCATCGCCATCGCCCACCGGCTGTCGACCATCGCGGCGATGGACAGGCTTGTGGTGATGGACCAGGGACGCGTCATCGAGGAAGGTTCGCACGAGGAATTGGTGGCCAAGGGCGGGCTCTACGCGCAGCTCTGGCAGCGCCAGTCGGGCGGTTTCCTGCTGGATGACGGCCCGATCGGTGCCGCAAGCGACGTTGTTGCCAATGACGTTGGCGCAAAGGGACAAGCCGCTGAATGATGGCCGCCGCCGCATGATGACAGCCGTCTATCGCTGGTTCGAGAACTGGGTCTATCCGTTCAGGGAGCCCACGAATCTTCGGCCGCCGTCCGGCGTCGCCGGTTTTCTCTGGCACTATGTCGGCCAGGCCAAGTTCGCCTTCTTCGCCATGCTGGTCATCGGCGGCATCGCGCCGCTGGTCGAGGCCGGGCTGTTCTACTTTGTCGGGCGGCTGGTCGACATCCTTGACCAGCTTCCCGGCGAACGCAGCTGGCATGCGCTGTGGACGGCCGCCGGGCCGGAACTTGTGTTCATGATCGTCGTGGTGCTGGTCGTCCGCACCATCGTCGTCGGCCTGTCGGCCCTGGTCGACGAGCAGACAATCACGCCTGGCTTCTACAATCTGGTGCGTTGGCAGGCGCACCGGCACGTGTCGCGCCAGTCCTACTCCTTCTTCCAGAACGATTTCGCCGGCCGCATCGCGACAAAAGTCTGGCAGGCCGGGCAAGCGACCGGCGACCTGATGGAAAGCTTCATCGAGGTCGTCTGGTTCATGATCGTCTATACGGTGACGACGCTGGCGCTGGTCGCGGGGCTCGATATCAGGCTCGCAGTGCTGGTGGTGATCTGGATCGCGGCCTTCGCCTGGCTGGCCAGGCTCTATCTGCCGGCAATCCGCAAACATGCCGAGGCGACCGCCGAGGCGGGGTCGATGATCACCGGCCGCATCGTCGATTCCTACTCCAACGTACAGACGCTGAAACTGTTCTCCGCCGATGGCGACGACCGCTACATCAGGAGCGGCTTCGACATCTATCTCGACGCGTTGCGCCCGTTCACGCGCCGGCTGACCGGCGTGCGCATGGCGCTGACGACGCTGTCGGGCATCATGATCACGGCGATCGGCTGCTTTGCCGTCTATCTCTGGGTCGAGGGCTCGATCACCGTCGGGGCGGTCGCCTTCACACTGTCGCTGGTGCTGCGGCTCAACATGCTGCTTGGCCGGCTGATGATGCAGCTCAACAGCATCCTGCGCAATCTCGGCGTGCTGGAGAATTCCAAGGCGCTGATCTCGCAGCCGCTCGGTCTGATCGACGCACCCGACGCCCGGGAACTGGTCGTGGCCGGCGGGCGCATCGAGGTGAAGAATGTCGAGTTCCACTACGGTAAGGGGTTCGGCGTGCTCAACGGCATCGATCTCGTGGTGCGGCCGGGTGAGAAGGTCGGGCTGGTCGGGCCGTCCGGCGCCGGCAAGACCACGCTCGCCAACCTTATCCTGCGGCTGTACGAACTCGAAGGCGGAAAGATCGCCATCGACGGCCAGGATGTCTCGCAGGTGACGCAAAATTCGCTGCGCGCCAATATCGGCGTCGTCAGTCAGGACACAGCGCTTTTCCACCGTTCGCTGCGCGACAATATCAAACTCGGCATGCCCGACGCCACCGACGCGCAGGTGATCGCGGCGGCCAGGAAAGCCGAGGCGCATGATTTCATCCTGACCTTGCGCGACAATCGCGACCGACAGGGCTACGAGGCCTATGTGGGCGAGCGCGGCGTCAAACTGTCGGGCGGCCAGCGCCAGCGCGTGGCGATCGCGCGTGTCTTCCTCAAGGATGCACCGATCCTGATATTGGACGAGGCGACCTCGGCACTCGATTCCGACATCGAGGCGGCGATCCAGGAAAACCTGACGCGGCTGATGGAAGGCAAGACGGTCATAGCCATCGCCCACCGGCTGTCGACGATCGCCGCGCTTGACCGCCTCGTCGTGCTCGACGGCGGCCGCATTGTCGAACAAGGCACGCATGACGAACTGGTGGCGCTCGACGGGCTCTACGCGCGGCTGTGGAAGCGTCAGTCCGGCGGCTTCCTCTATCATGAGGAAGCCGTGCTGGAAGAGACGCGGCCGGCGGAGTAGCGGCATGGGCGCGACGCATGAGACCGACTATCTGCTGAAACGGCTGCGGCCGACGACACCGGCCTTCGATGCGCTGATGGAAGAGAGCCGGCGGGAAGGCTACTGGATGCTGGTGCGGCTTCGCGACGGCTGGACAAGCGGCCGCAACAAGTTCCTGAAACACGGCGAGGCACTGTTCGGAGCATGGCACGGCGGCGAACTCGCCGGCGTGTGCGGGCTGAACATCGATCCCTATTTCGAGGGCAGGAACCATGGCCGGGTCCGGCATTTGTTCGTCGGCGCGCGCCATCGGCGCACGGGCCTTGGCCGCATGCTGGTCGAGACCGTTGTCGACAGGGCACGCCACTATTTCGCCGTGCTCAACACCCGTGCGCCGCAGGAAGCCTTCGGCTTCTATGAGCGGCTTGGCTTCGCGCCGGTGGCGGGCGAAGAATTCGTCACGCACCGGATGATCTTCGAGAAAGGAGGTTGAAAATGTCCCTGCGCCCGCCGTCCCGTCTGACCAGCGCCTCGGCCGCCGAAGCCGCCTTCGACGCGCTCGGCCATGAAGTCCTTGCCGAGAAGGCGGCGGCACTCGGCCGCGCCGGACAACGCGTCGAAGAAACGCTGGCCCGACTGCGCAACAATGGCGACGAGCAGTTGCGTCCCCGGCTGCTCAAGGAGGCGGCGGTTGCGGTGCATGGCTACTTCATCCAGCGCGAACTGTGCGGTCTTCGAAAGCACGATGCCGTCATCCGCGAATACAACATCCCGAAGGCGGTGCTGGTCAGGCTCGGCGCCATGTAGGGTTGGCGCTTGCCGCGCCGATTTCCCTGTGGAATCTCGCCAGGCGGCTGGCGAGCGCTTCGGGGTTCTCATCGGGGACGAAGTGCCCGCTGTCGGCAATGATGTCGCCCTCGACATTCGAAAGCCCGGCGGCCCTAAGGCCCTCGACATAGTCGCCGACATCGCCGGACTCGGCCGAGCCCCTGAGATACAGCACCGGAATCGCTGTAGGCGTCGCGGGCCGTGCAGCATTGGCTTTGGCATCTTCGGGGAAGGCGCGATACCAATCGAAACCGGCCTGGAGGCTTTCAGGCCGGGAATAGGCTCTCGCATAGATTTCCCTGGCCTGCGCCGGGATCGATGTCCGATCCTTCGAAAGCACATTGAAGAAGAAGTCGAAATAGGTGCTTTGGTGGCCGCTCACCAGCGTTTCCGGCAGCGCCGGGACGGCATGGAAGGCAAAGTGCCAGATCCGCGGATTGCGAATGACCTCTTCCCATGGCGCGACACCCGGAACAGCGACATCCATGATCGCCGCGCCGGAAAGGATCTCCGGATGGTCGCGCAGCAGGGCGAACACGATCTGGCCGCCGATATCATGACCGGCCGCCAAGAGGTGCCGCAGCCCGCAGGCCTCGGCAACGCCTCTCATCAGCCTCGCCAGAGTTCTCTTGTCGCCGGCCTCAGGCATGCCTTGCGAGCCGCCGATGCAGGGCAGGTCAGGTGCGACGACACGGTACTCGGCAGCCAGCCGGCCGATCACCCCTTCGAACGCATAGGAGCTTTGCGGCCAGCCGTGCAGCAGCAGGAATGCAGGCGCTTCAGCCGGGCCCGCCTCGCGGATCGCTATGCTAAGCCCTTCGATTTCGATGTTCGAGGTTTGCATGTCCTGACCCTGCCGGCTGCCTATGCCATAGATCTAGGCGGCGATCGGAAGACCGACAGGGCTGGATTGTTTGACCCGTTTGCGGACGGAAACCGTTTCATACTTTTCCAGGAATTGCGCTTTTCCAGGAATCACCTGGTCCTGGATCACTCCAGCCACTGGGTAATGAAAGTGCCGTTCTCGTGGATGTCGGTCGTCTCCAGCGGGCCGGGGCCGAGATTGGTGAATTTGTGCGGCGTGCCGGGCGGCACGATGACGATCTGGCCGGCAGAGGCCTCGATCTCCTCACCGCCGACCGTGAACAGGCCGATGCCCTGGCGGATGATGAAGATCTCGGCGTAGGGATGGGAATGCAGGCGCGGTCCGCCGCCGGTCTCCGGCAGGTAGCTGAAGATCAGGCAGGAGTTGGAACCGTAGGGGGCACATTGCAACTCGCCCTTCCAGCGGTCGGGGCGAACAGCCCATTCCTCGCGGTCTATGACATGCGCCATGGGGGCAGGATAGACCCCCCGGAGCCAGGTGTCGAGGCGAGGCTGGCCCCCGGATTCGCTACTGTTTCCCGGCTGTTTGGCGGTGTTTCACGGTCATCCGCCGCCTTGTCGCGCGGTGCCGGATTTCGTCCCCGCGACAATCTGCCCTTGTGCCTTCACCCGTCTGGACAAAAACGGGCTTCACGCATAAACCGAAGTCCAAATGCCGGAGGAATTCGCTAGCCTGTTCGCCATGCGCTGTCGGGTTGGCGTGAATGAGCGGGGAACAAGGCTCGCCACCGGCACGGAAGAGGCGAAAGGATCAGGCACCCGTGAGCGCAACCGACACCCAGGATCCCAACCGTCGAGATTTTCTCTACGTCGCCACCGGCATGGCCGCCGTGGTCGGCGCGGGCGCCGTCGCGTGGCCGTTCATCGACCAGATGCGCCCCGATGCCTCGACGCTGGCGCTCGCCTCGGTCGAGGTCGACGTCTCCTCGCTGACGCCGGGCATGTCGCTGATCGTCAAGTGGCGCGGCAAGCCGGTCGTGGTGCGCAACCGCACCGAAAAGGAGATGAAGGACGGCGAGGCCGTCAATCTCGCCGATCTCAAGGATCCGATCGCCCGCAACGCCAACCTGCCGGCCGACGCGCCGGCGACCGACGCCAACCGCACCACGCCCGGCAAGGAAGCCTGGATGGTGATGGTTCAGGTCTGCACGCATCTGGGCTGCATTCCGCTCGGCCAGGAAGGCGATTTCGGCGGCTGGTTCTGCCCGTGCCACGGTTCGCAATACGATACCGCCGGCCGCATCCGCAAAGGCCCGGCGCCCGAGAACATGGCTGTGCCGGTATTCAAGTTCATTTCCGATACCAAGATCCTTATCGGTTGAGGCAGGGGATATTTCGATGAGCGAGGGACACTCGACCTATACGCCCAAGACCGGTATCGAGCGCTGGTTCGATGCGCGCATGCCTCTGCCGCGGCTGATCTATGACAGCTTCGTCGCCTATCCGGTGCCGCGCAACCTCAACTATGCCTGGACCTTCGGCGGCATCCTGTCGATCATGCTGGTGGCGCAGATCCTGACCGGGATCGTGCTGGCCATGCACTACACGTCCGACACCAATCTCGCTTTCGATTCAGTCGAAAAGATCATGCGCGACGTGAATTCCGGCTGGCTGCTGCGCTACATGCATGCCAACGGCGCGTCGTTCTTTTTCGTCGCGGTCTACATCCATATCTTCCGCGGCCTCTATTACGGCTCCTACAAGGCGCCGCGCGAGCTGCTGTGGATCCTCGGCTGCATCATCTACCTCCTGATGATGGCGACCGGCTTCATGGGCTACGTGCTGCCGTGGGGCCAGATGAGTTTCTGGGGCGCCACCGTCATCACCGGCTTCTTCAGCGCCATTCCACTGGTCGGCGACTGGATCCAGCAGCTTCTGCTCGGCGGTTTCGCGGTCGACAATCCGACCCTCAATCGCTTCTTCGCGCTGCATTACCTGCTGCCGTTCATGATCGCCGGCGTGGTCGTGCTGCACATCTGGGCGCTGCACGTGGTGGGCCAGTCGAACCCGACCGGCATCGAGGTGAAGTCGAAGACCGACACCGTCGCCTTCACCCCTTACGCGACCATCAAGGACGCGTTCGGCATGATCGTGTTCCTGTTCTTCTTCGCCTATTTCGTCTTCTACCTGCCGAACTATCTCGGCCACCCCGACAACTACACGGTCGCCAACCCGCTGAAGACGCCGGCCCACATCGTTCCGGAATGGTACTTCCTGCCGTTCTACGCGATCCTGCGCGCCATCACCTTCAACATCGGGCCGATCAACTCCAAGCTCGGCGGCGTGCTGTGCATGTTCGGCGCCATCGCCATGCTGTTCCTGGTGCCGTGGCTCGACACCTCCAAGGTGCGCTCGGCGGTCTACCGGCCCTGGTACAAGCTGTTCTTCTGGCTGTTCGTGGCCGATGCCATCCTGCTTGGCTGGCTGGGCTCGCAGCCGGCGGAAGGCAGCTACGTGTTCATGGCGCAGATGGCGACGCTGTTCTACTTCGCCTTCTTCCTGATCATCATGCCGGTGCTCGGCCTGATCGAGACGCCACGCAGGCTGCCGAACTCGATCACCGAGGCGGTGCTCGAGAAGAACAAGGGCGGCAGCGGGCATCCGGCGGGCGCCACGGCCGCACCTGAGACCAAGGGCTGAGCGGTAGAGAATCTAAGGGGATTTGGCATGAAAAAGATTCTCACCTCGCTTGCGCTGATCGGCCTTGTGGCCGCCGGCCTTGGGGCTACGGGCACCTGGGCGACCGCGGCCGAAGAGGCGCATAACGCGGCGGCGCCGACGCATTTCCCGATCAACGAACCGAAGGAAATGGACTGGAGCTTCACCGGCCCGTTCGGCACCTATGACAAGGCGCAGCTGCAGCGCGGCCTCAAGGTCTACAAGGAAGTCTGCTCGGCCTGCCATTCGATGAACCTGGTGGCATTCCGCACGCTTTCGGACCTCGGCTATTCCGACGCACAGATCAAGACGCTGGCGGCCGAGTACACCATCCATGACGGCCCCAACGACGCCGGCGACATGTTCGACCGTCCCGGCAAGCCGTCGGACCATTTCCCGGCGCCGTTCGCCAATGAGGAAGCCGCGGCAGCCTCGAATGGCGGCGCAGCCCCGCCCGACATGTCGCTGCTGGCCAAGGCGCGCGGCGTGGAGCGCGGCTTTCCGCAGTTCGTCTTCGACATCTTCACCCAGTATGATGCCGGCGGCCCCGACTACATTCACTCGCTGCTGACCGGCTACGACCAGACGCCTCCGGCTGGAATGGTCATCCCGGAAGGCACGCACTACAATCCGTACTTCATGTCCGGCGTGTCGCTGAAGATGCCCAAGCCGCTTTCCGACGGCCAGGTGACTTATGACGACGGCGCGCCGCAGACCGTCGACCAGTACTCCCGCGACGTCGCCGCTTTCCTGGCGTGGGCGGCTGAGCCGCATATGGAAGCCCGCAAGAAAACCGGCTTCCGGGTGCTGGTGTTCCTGCTCCTGTTCGGCGCCCTGGTCTACATGACCAAGCGCAAGGTTTGGGAAGCCGTCGCGCACTAAGCCGCGCGGCCGGAGATTAAGAAAAGGGCGCCCGCGAAGCGCCCTTTTTGCTTGCCGAAGAGGCTGGCGCGTGAGCTGATCGCTTTGTTGTCGAACAAGCCGGTTGGCAGCGCGGCAGGCCATTGCTATTCGACGCCCCGACGGCGGCGAAAGCTTTGCCGCCTATAGGGCGTTTGGGGTTCCATGATGCGGCTCAGCGACTGCCACAACTTCTCCGATTTCCGCCGCATGGCGCAGCGGCGGCTGCCGGGGCCGATCTTCAACTACATCGACGGCGCGGCGGACGACGAGGTCACCTATCGCCGCAACACCGAGAGCTTCGAAACCTGCGATCTCGTTCCCAACGTGCTGCGCGGGGTGAGCGAGGTCGACATGTCGGTGACCGTCATGGGCCAGAAGCTGGCGATGCCGTTCTACTGTTCGCCGACCGCCCTCCAGCGGCTGTTCCACCATCAGGGCGAACGGGCGGTCGCCAGGGCCGCTGCAAAATACGGCACCATGTTCGGCGTCTCCTCGCTCGGCACGGTCAGCCTTGAGGAAGTGCGAAAAATCAGCAGCGGCCCGCAGGTCTATCAGTTCTACTTCCATCGCGATCGCGACCTCAACCGGGCGATGATGCAGCGGGCACGGGAGATCGGCGTCGAAGTGATGATGCTGACCGTCGACAGCATCACCGGGGGGAACCGCGAGCGCGACAAGCGCACCGGTTTTGCGATTCCGTTCAAGCTCAACCTGGCGGGAATGGCGCAGTTCGCGATGAAGCCTGCCTGGGCGATCAACTATTTCACGCATGAGGCGTTCAAGCTGCCGCAACTGGACGAGCATGTCGACATGGGCGGCGGCACGATGTCGATCAGCCGCTACTTCACCGAAATGCTCGATCCGTCGATGACGTGGGACGACGTCGCCGAGATGGTGAGGCTTTGGCCGGGACCGTTCTGCCTCAAGGGCGTCATGTCGGTGGAGGATGCCAGGCGCGCCGTCGAGATCGGCTGCAAGGGCATCGTGCTGTCGAACCATGGCGGCCGGCAGCTGGACGGTTCGCGCGCGGCTTTCGACCAGCTCGCCGAGATCGTCGATGCGGTCGGCGACCAGATCGACGTCATCATGGATGGCGGCGTGCAGCGCGGCACGCATCTGCTCAAGGCGCTGTCGCTTGGCGCCAAGGCCGTCGGCGTCGGACGCTACTATCTGTTTCCGCTGGCGGCGGCGGGCCAGCCTGGCGTCGAACGCGCACTCGAACAGATGCGCATCGAGATCGAACGCGGCATGAAGCTGATGGGGTGCAGCTCGATCGAACAATTGACCCGCCAGAATTTGCGTTTTCGGTGATGGCCATTGCTTCGATGCGAAAGATCGCAGCGCGGGCAGAGGCAAGCCTTTGGACGTATGTGCCCCTTTCGCCGGATGCGCTTGTCTCGGCCGCCACATCGCGCTAGCCGTTGTCGGTCGCGCCGGGTTAGGATTTGGCGCTGCGCCATTTCACGCCTTTCCGGCGAACCTGGACCACCCGGAGCCGCCTCATGAAACCTTCGATCGAAGACACGCTGCTGGCGGCCATCCGCACCATTCCGGACTATCCCAAGCCCGGCATATTGTTCCGCGACATCACCACGCTGCTTGGCAATGCGCGCGCTTTCCGCCGCGCCATCGATGAGCTGGTGCATCCCTATGCCGGCGAGAAGATCGACAAGATCGCCGGCATCGAAGCGCGCGGCTTCATCCTCGGCGGCGCCGTCGCCCATCAGCTCTCCGCCGGCTTCGTGCCGATCCGCAAGAAAGGCAAGCTGCCTTATGAGACAGTGCGCGTCGCCTACAGCCTGGAATACGGGCTGGACGAGATGGAGATGCACAAGGACGGCGTGTCGCCGGGCGAGAAAGTGATCCTGGTCGACGATCTGATCGCCACCGGCGGCACGGCGGAAGCGGCGGTGAATCTCCTGCGCCAGATCGGCGCCGATATCCTTGCCGCCTGCTTCGTCATCGACCTGCCGGATCTCGGCGGCCGCGCCAAGCTGGAAGCGCTCGGCGTGCCAGTGCGGACGCTGATCGGGTTCGAGGGGCATTGAGAGAACAGTTCTTCCTTCTCCCCTGGGGAGAGGCGCCTATTCCACCTTAACCAGCACGGCGCTCTCGAATTCCAGTACCTTGTCGCCGGTCGAATCGAAGGCTTCCGAGCGCAAGGTCAGCACCCGCCAGCCCCGACGTGAGGCGATCGCGCGGTGGGAAAGAGCGGTGCGGGTGAAGGTCACGGTCTGCCCGGCATAGACCGGCTTCAACCATTTCAGGTTCTTGAAGCCGGGCGAGGGGCCGAATTCGGGCGTCGGGCCAGGGCCGCTCCATTCGGCGCCCATGCGGGTTTCGAGGTTGAGCTTCATCCAGGTGGCGGCGGTATGCCAGCCGGATGCACAGAGCCCGCCCAGCACGCTCTTCTTCGCGGCGTCCTCATCGACGTGGAAGACCTGGGGGTCGTATTTGCGGGCGAAGGCCTTGATCGCCTCGGCTTCGAACGTATGCGAGCCCAGCGTGACGGTGGTGCCGACGCGGAAAAATTCGTCCAGCGTCATGCAAGGCTCCCCGCGGCATTGCGCGTGAGGAACATGACGGAATTCTCGAGCTCGAACACGCTTTCGCCGCGCTGGTTGATCAGTTCGCTGCGCATGGTCACAAAGCCGAGCTGCGGCTTCGATTTCGAAGGGCGCTTGGCGAGGACGACGAGGCTGCCCTTGAGCGTGTCGCCGGCCAGCACCGGCTTCTTCCATTTGACCTGATCGACGCCGGGCGCGCCCTGGCAGGTCGAGTCCAGCAGGAAGGCATCGCATAGCATGCGCATGAACATGGCGCAGGTATGCCAGCCCGAGGCCGAGAGGCCGCCCAGGATGCTTGCCTTGCCGGCCTCCTCGTCGAGATGCATCGGCTGGGCATCGAATTCGCTGGCGAACTCGATGATCTCGGCCGCGCTCACCTGTTTGGTGCCGAGGTCGAACGAGGCTCCTTCGACGAAGTCCTCATAGGCCCATGTCTTTCCAGTCATGGCGTGGAATCCGGTTGCAGAACGTGCGATCCACATGGATCGGCAAACCCGGATGCAGGCCGGACGGCGTTTGGTCAAGCCCTTTCTGGTGAGCCAGCCGCGGGCGCCCGGCCGGCCGTTGTGATCATAACCAGCCGCGGCGGCGGAAATACCAGAAGGGCAGGATCGCCGACAGAACCATCATGGCGATCGCGAACGGATAGCCGAGCTCCCATTTGAGCTCGGGGATGACGTCGAAATTCATGCCGTAGATCGAGGCGACCAGCGTTGGCGGCAGGAAGATGACAGCGGCGACCGAGAAGATCTTGATGATGGCGTTCTGCTCGATCGAGATCATGCCGAGCGTGGCGTCGAGCAGGAAGGAGATCTTCTGCGACAGGAAGGTGGCGTGGTCGGCAAGAGAAAGCACGTCGCGCGACAAGGTCTTGATACGGGCGCGGACGTCCTTGCTCATCTTGGCCTGGGTCGCGACATGGGCGAGGAAGCCGGCCAGCCGCTGCAAGGAGATCAGGCTGTCGCGCACGGAGGAAGCGATGTCCTCCTTGCGGCCGATGCCCTTCAAGAGTTCCTGGAAATCACGGTTGCGCTTCGACACCTTGGTCGATCGCGCCTCGAAAATGTCGCGCGAGATCGCTTCGACGTCGCGGCCGGCGCGCTCGAGGATGTCGGCGAGCCGGTCGACGATCGCTTCCAGCAGGCCGATCAGGATGGTGTCGCCGCTGGTGCAGCCGGTCGCCACCTTCTCGGCGCGCAAAGGGAAGGTCTTGAACGCTTTCGGTTCGTGATAGCGCACGGTGACCAGCCTATTGCCGGCGAGCGCGAAGGTGACCGGCGAGATCAGGGGATCGTCGACGTCGGTCTGGGCGGGCAAGGTGGCGGTCATGAAGTAGGCGCCGTCCTCGATATAGAGGCGGCTGGAAATCTCGATCTCCTCCATCTCCTCGCGGGTCGGAATGGCGATGCCGAGCCAATTCTCGATTGTTGCCTCTTCGTCCTTGGTCGGATTGAAGAGATCGGCCCAGACGACCTTGTCGCCATTGCCCAGGAGATCGTCTGTGAGACGCAGGCGATCATTGTCCACGACGAAAGCCTTGATCATCGCCAGATCTCCCTGCCGGAAAGCGTTCGGATTGCTGCGTCGCATCGGATCGCACGGCTCTTCGTGCGCCGAGCCTGTGCCCGCCGCTTAGACTTGCCGCATGACAAAATCAAGACAAGCCGGACTTGGGGCCGACACCAAGGGCGCTCAGAAAATTCGTCGAGCAGCCGGCAGCATGAAAGCTTCGACGGGTCGGGTCATCGACCGCGCTTCGGGCTTATCGTGGAGAGCAGGCCGGACCCGCGGGGGCCGGCCTGCGAATGCCCCTATCGGGCGCTCGGCAGGATCTGGTGCAGCACGATGGCCCAGACGGCACCAAAGGCGATGGACGAGCCCAGAATGTACTGCACGATATCGGGAAGCGTCTTGACGAAATCCGGCGGCGCAAGCGTAGCAAACAGGGCCATCAGGATCGGCAGGCCGACGACCAGCATGTTCCTTTCCGTCAGCGGCGTGCCGCGCACGACGCGGAACCCGTTCATGGCGATGACGACGCAGAGCACGCCGAACACGCCGCCGATGACCGGGCCCGGGATCGAGGCGATCACCGCCGACAGTTTGCCGATCAGTCCGAACAGGACCAGGAAGATGCCTGCCGCGGCGAAAGCGGCGCGGCTGGCGATGCCGGTGATGGCGATAATGCCGGCATTCGACGAATAGCCGGTTACCGGGGTGCTGCAAAGCAGTGCGCTGACCAGGCAGCCGAGGCCTTCGCCGGTGGCGCCCCTGTCGAGCTGTTCGTTCGACAGGGGCTTGTCGATGACGGCGCCGACCGCGAACCAGGTGCCGGTGGTTTCGGCGAGGACCACGATATAGACGATGAGCATCGTGAGCGTCGCAGAGAGCGAGAACGTCACGTCAAGATTGAGGAAGGCGATGCGCGGCATCGAAAACCAGGTCGCCTCGGAGACCGCTCCCATGTTGAGTTGGCTCATGGAGGCGGCGGCCACGCAGCCGGCCACAAGTGCGATGATTACGGAGAGCAGGCGCAGCCAGGCGCCCTTCGCGCCGAGTGCCATGCCGGTCAGCATGCAGCCGACGAGCACCGCCGCCGCAACAAAGGCAAGGATGATATTGCCGCCGACGGTGGCCGTGCCGTGGACCGCGAACACGCTTTCGCGGAGTGCGACCGGCATCAGCGCGATGCCGACGACGATGATGATGGCGCCGCCGACGATGGGCGGAACAAAGCGGTCCACCAAGCGATGGAAGATTCCCGTGGGCGAACCGAGCAGCATGACCAGTATGGCGCCGGGAATGAGCGCTCCGATCACCGCGGAAAGACCGGCAATGCCGCCGCCGGCGCCGAAGGCGATAGCCAGCACCGCGCCAATCGGCACAAAGGACGGCCCCTGCACCACCGGCAGGCGCATCAGAAGCTGCGACTGGATCAGGGTGGCGATGCCCGCCGCGACGAAAGCCGACTGGATGAAGGCGCCGGCATCACCCGCGCTGAAGGCCAGGACCGATGCGATGATGAACGGCACGATGTAAACATCCATCGCCAGCACGTGCTGGAGGCCGAGCAGGGCGGCCTTGCCCAGTGGCAGCGGATCGTCCGGCTGAGCAATCAAAGTGATTTCCGGTGCAGTGCGTTCCATGATGTCCCCTCTGGAATTTCCCGGCCGATCATGGGATCAGTCGGCGCCAAAGGACAGCGGCGCAAAGGTTTGCCAACTGTTTTCTTGCGCGCCATGCAATAACGGCCACACGCGCCAGCGCAACCGGAGCGATCCATGACAAGAGAGGCCTTCACGCTGCTTGGCACCGCCTTCCACACGCCGGAGCGCCGCCGGCTGGAGGTGCTGAAGGACCATCTGTTCAGCATCGATGCACAGGGACGGATCGCGGAGATTCTCGCACCCGGCCATCCCGAATACGCGGCGAGGAAGACCGATGCCCGCCAGGCGGGCAGCCTAGTGGAGCTCGGCGAAGGCCAGTTCCTGCTGCCCGGCCTGATCGACCTGCACATCCACGCGCCGCAATGGCCCCAAATGGGCAAGGCACTGGACGTGCCGCTCGAGGTCTGGCTGCAAAAATATACGTTTCCGCTCGAGGCGCGCTATGCCGACACCGGCTACGCCCGCGAGGTCTATGCCGACCTGGTCGACAATCTTCTCGCCAACGGCACCACCACGGCGCTCTATTTTGCCACCGTCCATGTCGAGGCCAGCTTGGCGCTTGCCGAGATATGCCTCGAAAAGGGCCAGCGCGCTTTGGTCGGCAAGGTGGCGATGGACGATCCCGAGCAGTGCCCGTCTTTCTATCGCGATGCCGACGCGGCAAGCGCCATTTCCGACACCAGACGCTTCATCGAGGCGGTCAGATCGTTGGATACCGGCGAAAGACCGCTGGTCCGGCCGGTGATCACGCCGCGCTTCATCCCAAGCTGCACGGATGCGGCGCTGCAAGGCCTGGGCGAACTCGCAACGGAATTTAGCTGCCACGTGCAGACACATTGCTCGGAGAGCGATTGGGCAAGGCAATTCGTCGAGACGCGCTTTGGCTGCACCGACGCGGCGAGCCTCGACGGTTTTGGCCTGCTGACGCGCCACACCATCCTGGCGCATTCGAACTTCATCGACGGGCGGGATATGGACCTCATCAAGGGGAAGGGGGCTGGGGTCGCGCATTGCCCGCTGTCCAATTTCTATTTCGCCAATGCGGTGTTTCCGCTGCGCGACGCGCTTGACCGGCACATGCATGTCGGGCTCGGGACGGACATTTCCGGCGGCTACAGCCCGTCGCTCTTCGACGGCTGCCGGCATGCGCTGTCAGCCTCGAGGACGCTGCAGAGCGGTGTCCATGCCGGCCTGGACGCAGCGCAGCGCGGCGCGCCCGGCGCGCCGATCACGCATCAGGAGGCGTTCTGGCTGGCCACCGCCGGCGGTGCCGAAGCGCTCGACCTGCCGACGGGCAGCTTTCGCGTCGGCCATGAATTCGACGCGCTGCTGATCGACACGACGGCGAAGGCCTCGAACATTCATGTCAGCATGGCGGACGACACGCTCGACGATGTCTTCCAGAAGATCGTGCTCAACGCGGCACGCGCCAACATCGCCACGGTGTGGGTGAGCGGAAGGACGGTGGCCGGGCAGTAGCCACGTCGCAGTCGCAGATCTGGCTATGCGCGCGATGGTTCCTCGGCAAGAGGTTGTTTTTGCACCTTCAGCAACATGTCCTTGGCAGCGATCACCGCGCCGACCGTGATCAGGACGCAAGCGAGCGCAACAGACCAGTGAAAGATACCGAATCCGGCCAGCAGCAGCAAGATCACCGAGAACAGCGGCGCGGCATAGGAAAGCGCGCCCAGGATCATGATGTCTCCATGCTTGCAGCCATAGTCCCATGCGTAGAAGCCGGCGCCGAGCGGTATCACGCCTAGAATGACGATAGCGCTCCATTGCGTCATTGTCTGCGGCCAGACAGTGATCTCGAGCGCGAGATGGAGAGTGAAGGCCACGGCCGCGGTGATCAGGCAGTACACCGCCACCACATCGGTCGGCACCTGGCCGAAACGGCGCGACAGGACGGAATAACCGGACCAGACGAAGGCGCAGAACAGGGCAATGACGTGGCCCGGCTTCACGCCGTCAGCAAGGCCCACGCTGCCGCCCTTGGTGATGACGACGATGGCACCCGCCAGGCCGAGCATCACACCGGCTATGTGGTGAGACCTCAGCCGCTCTCCCGGCAGGAAAGCGGCGAAGACGACGATCAGCAATGGCCAGAGATAAGCAATCAGGCTCACCTCGACGGGCGGGGCGGACTGGATGGCGAAAAAGTACGCGCAGTGATAGATGCACAGCCCTGCCGTGCCGATTGCCCAGACCTGCCATGGCTGCCGCAGCGACTTGAGCGCCGACGGGCGGACAATCCAGCTGGCCGCCCCGACTGAGCCTCCCAGCAGAAACGTCATTGCCGCCAATTGAAAGGGCGGGATCGGCCCCGCGGCGGTCGAAAGCAGCGCGAGGAACGACCAGGTCAGAATGGCCGAGAAACCGATCAGGGTCGGGATGGTCCTTTTCATATGGTCCCCTTCCGCGTTCACTGAGCCAATAGCGGAAAGGCCTAGCGAGGGCAGCCCGTGCACGGCCTTACCCTGTCGGGAATGCGACCCGGCCTGGTCTGTTCACACTCCGGCCTGTGGTCCCTGCGGAGATGACCGAAGGATCACGTATTAAACTTGAACAGCATGATGTCGCCGTCCTGGACGACATACTCCTTGCCTTCGTCGCGCGCCTTGCCGGCTTCCTTGGCCGCTACTTCGCCGCCCAGCGTGACGAAATCATTGTAGGCGATGGTCTGGGCGCGGATGAAGCCGCGCTCGAAATCGGTGTGGATGACGCCGGCGGCCTGCGGCGCCTTGGCGCCCTTGTGCACAGTCCAGGCGCGCGTCTCCTTCGGCCCGACGGTGAAATAGGTGATGAGCTGCAACAATTCGTAGCCGGCGCGGATCACCTTGTTCAGGCCGGGCTCGTCGAGGCCGAGCGAGGACAGGAATTCCATCTCTTCCTCGTCGGAGAGCTGCGCAACCTCGGCTTCGATCGCGGCCGAAATAACGACGGTGCGTGCGCCCTGCGCGGCGGCCATCTGCTCCACGGCCCTGGTGTGCTCGTTGCCGGTGGCTGCGTCAGCCTCGGCGACGTTGCAGACGTAGAGCACGGGATGCGAGGTCAGAAGGTTCAAGCCCTTGCAGGATGCGCAGGTCTTCCGGCGAGATGCCGTCGAGCAGGATGCGGGTCGGCTTGCCGGCCTGCAGAAGCTCAAGCGCTGCCTCCATCATCGGCAGCACGGTCAAGGCTTCCTTGTCCTTGCCGGACGCGCGCTTGCGGAATTGTGCGATGCGGCGTTCGAGGCTCTCGAGGTCGGCGAGCATCAGTTCTGTCTCGACCGTCTCGGCGTCGGCGACCGGGTCGATGCGGCCCTCGACATGGGTGATGTCGTCATCCTCGAAGCAGCGCAGCACATGCACGATGGCATCGACCTCGCGGATGTTGGCGAGGAACTGGTTGCCCAGGCCTTCGCCCTTCGAGGCGCCGCGCACCAGGCCGGCGATGTCGACAAAGGAGATGCGGGTCGGGATGATCTCCTTCGACTTGCCGATCGCGGCGATCTTCTGCAGGCGCGGATCGGGCACCGCCACCTCGCCGGTGTTCGGTTCGATGGTGCAGAACGGGTAGTTGGCGGCCTGCGCGGCGGCCGTCCTCGTCAGCGCGTTGAAAAGCGTCGACTTGCCGACATTGGGCAAGCCAACGATGCCGCATTTGAAACCCATTTTGTCCGGTCCTATCGGGAATTTGAGATTTGGTGAGGGCTATGGGCGATAGGGGTGATGAACGTCAAGCCCTGTAACGCCGTATGGACCCGAGCTCAGTCCTTGTTGCCGAACAGCTTCTTCAGCATGGCGGCCATCGGGCCGCTCTCCGGCAGCTTGGCGGGCGCCTGTTGCGGCCGTGCCTGGCGGATGTGGCTTTGCTGCTTGGGCGCCGGCTTTTCCGGTTCCACGCCGGCCTTGCCCTGAACGGCGAGGGCGGCCTTGTTCATGAAGCCGGATTCGTCGCCCTTGACGATCATCGCCGCGTTGTCGGCGATCGCGTCGAGCAGCGGCTCCAGCCAGTCGCGGTCGGCCTTGTCGAAATCGCCGAGTACATGATGCTGCACCATCTCCTTGACGCCGGGATGGCCGACACCGATGCGCACACGCCGATACGCGTTGCCGACATGGCCGTCGATCGAGCGGATGCCGTTGTGGCCACCGGCGCCGCCGCCGGTCTTGATGCGCAGCTTACCTTCGGCAAGGTCGATCTCGTCGTAGAAGACGGTCAGTGCCCCGGGGCCAAGCTTGTAGAAGCGCAGCGCTTCGCCGACCGACTGGCCGGACAGGTTCATGAAGGTCTGCGGCTTGATCAGGATGATCTTTTCACCGCCGAGCGTGCCCTCGGCGATCAATCCCTGGAATTTCTTAGACCAGGGCGAAAAGGAGTGGCGGCGGGCGATCGCGTCCACCGCCATGAAGCCGACATTGTGCCGGTTGGCGGCATATTTCGCGCCCGGATTGCCGAGGCCTGCAAAGACAAGCGGCATCGTCAGCTCCGGGCGTGAAAAAAGTTACTTCTCTTCGGCGGCGGGAGCCGCCTCAGGTGCAGCCTCGACCGCCTCTTCCGTCTCCGGCTTCATCGCCGACGAACCGGCGACGGTCGCGATGGTGAAGTCGCGGTCGGAGATGACGGGCTTGACGCCGGCCGGCAGCTTGACCGACGAGATATGGATCGAATCGCCAATGTCGGCGCCGGTGAGATCGACGGTAATGAATTCCGGGATCGCATTGGCCGGGCAGTGGAACTCGACCTCGTGACGCACGATGTTGAGCACGCCGCCACGCTTGATGCCGGGCGACTTGTCCTCGTTGATGAAGTGGACAGGCACGTCGACATTGACCTCGGTGTCCTTGCCGATGCGCAGGAAGTCGACATGGACAGGGAAATCCTTGACCGGGTCGAGCTGGAAGTCCTTCGGCAGGACCTGGATCTTCTTGCCGTCGACATCGATCGTGGCGATCGTGGTCAGGAACCCGCCGCCGTGGATCTTGTAGTAGATGTCCTTGTAGGTGAGAGCGATGGCCAGGGGAGGCTGCTTGTCACCGTAAATTACTGCAGGCACTTTACCGTTGCGGCGAACTGCACGGGCGGACCCCTTACCGACCTGTTCGCGCGCTTCGGCCTTGAGCTCGTAAGTATCGTGGCTCATGGCACTTCCTTTCGCGTTGTTCTGGAGCGTTTGCGGTTGGCAATGGGCCTGGACCGTAAACGTCGAAAGCCGCCGGGTGAGGCGGCCTTCCGCCGCGTTGCCTCCAAGGGTGTCTACGCGGGTGGCGGCTCTATAGCGGAAGGCGGCCGGAGGTGCAAGCCAAAGGCAGTCATCCAAAGGCAATGGTCCGGGACGGGACGCCTCGCCCCGGCCGAAAGCGCTCGAGGCTTCACGCCGGCGCCGGTCCAAGGTTGTCACTGGAGCGGTTCAGCGTCGATAGGATCGCCGACCCGCTCCAGTTCTTTGTCTTAGGCAATTGCCCGGGAAGGCGCTACGCACTTTCTCCGGGAAAACCGCTGCACATTTTTCCTGGAATTGCCCTATCCGCGCTTTTCGATGACGCCATACAGCACGTTGCGGTTTTCGCCAAAGAACACCTGCGCCTCGACGGTGTTGCGGTCGACGCTGGCATTGATGATGTTCCACATGTCGGCCTCGGAGCGCAGCAGCAACACCCAGTCCATGAACGTTTCCCTATAGCCGGCGTCGGGATTGCCCTCGGCGTAGTTGGCAAAAAGGAACCTGCCGTTCGGCTTCAGCATCTGCAGGCAAGTCTTCGTGAGTTTCACGGCGACGTTGTGCTGGAGGTAGTCGTAAAGGCCGGAGGCGTAGATGAGGTCGAACTTGCCCAGCTTGTGGCCCCTGGTGAGCACGGTCCGCACCGAGCCGTCGACGGCCTCGACCGCGGTGCCCTGGAAGTCTCGCGCGATCAATCCAACGCTCTGGGGATCCTGATCGAGCGCAACCCAACGCTTGAGGCGGCCCTCAGCCAAGGCGGTCGAACGATTGGCCTCGCGCAAATGACCGGCGGCGATCGCCAGGACCTCGGCTTGCGGTCCGCTCTTGTCCGCCGTCTCGTCGACATACCGGGTCAAGAGATCGCGCCGTTCCCGCGCCGCCACGCAGGACGGTACGTCCTTGGTATGGCTGTAGAGCGCCTTCCCTGTGTCCGAGGCGCCGGCCACGCTTTCGGCCACGTGCGGATCACAATAGATGTAGTCAAGCAACTGCGCGTCGCCGGAATAGCCCCTGGGCTTGGTGAATGACCACCGGGTGAGCGGGTCCTGGAGAAAGTAGTCAAGGATCGGATGGTTCTGCGCCACCGGTATCAACGACTGCCAAACGTCGGGGTGAACCTTGGCCCGCAGGGCGTTGAGATAGGACAGCAGGCGACGAACGATCTCGGCAGGGTCTTTCTCTTCCTCGACCTGCTGGTGTGTCGCGTGGAGAATGAGCGCGAGTTCCGCGCGGGCGGTTTCGAACGCCTCGCCGTGATGCTCGGGCTTTCTTCGAGGAAAACTGCCGGCAATCATCTCGGCAGTAATCAGGCTTTTGCCATCAAAGACACTTTGCACTCGAGCACTCCATAGTTAACAGTCAGTTAACTTATTGCGTACAATGCTCGATTTGCCAATGTCGTCCCGAACGCATTTTAACGGTATGCTTAATTTCCTGCCAACCATGTTCACGCGTTAAAACCCACCGCATTGGATTCACGGCCTGAATTAACCGAAATTTGTTTCGCGCCGTTGCATTGTCGTGCGAGGTGCGCAGTCGCCGTCGCGTCCAAGGAGTTGGCCCGCGTGGGGGCAGAAGCCAAAAAAGAACTTGGAACGCAAAATCCCCTTCAACCAGGATTTGTCGAGAGCGAACGCGTGTCATCCAGACTGGCCGACATGGCGCATGTAGAGCCGTACGAAGCCCGCTACGAGCCGGGGCCCGACGAGCTTCGCGTCCTTTACCGGAGGGAAGCCCAGGCGAAGCGAAGACTGGAAGCCCGGCCTGGGCTTTGGATCGCCGTGGCCATCTATCTCCTGTTTTCGGCAACGGATCTGCTGCTGATCCCGGACGTGGCGGCCTATACGATCATGGCGCGCTTCGCCGTCGGCGTGACCGCGCTGTCGATCCTGGAGGCGCAACTTCGCCGGGGAGTGGCCACGGAATGGCTCGACGTGACTTGCGCCGGGGCCATCATTTTCGGCTATATCGGCTGGTTGTTCCCGGCCTTTATGAGCGCGGACAAGGAAAGCGTCGCCTACTATATGGTATTCGGCACCATCTTCATGATGAGTGCAAATCTGTTCTTCACGTTCAGTTTCAATCTATCGATCGTGACATCAACCATCATCATGTGTGTCTTGTATGCCGTGAATTATTTTGTGCCCGCCACGGTAACATACAAGATGGTATTTGGCGCCTTCTACGTTTCGTGCTTCACATTCACGTCCTATGTGAACTGGAAGCTGAACGAGGAGCGCTACAACGTCTTCCTGAACGCGCTGGAAGCCAAAATCCAGCACAAGGAAGCCACCGAACGCGGCAAGGCCCTGCTGCGGCTGTCGCGGACCGATCCGCTTACGGGTCTGGAGAATCGACGGGCGATCGACGAGAAGCTCAGGGACTACTGGGGGGAGTGGCAAAGGGTCGGCACCAGTTTCGTGGCGATGCTCATCGACGTGGACTTCTTCAAGAAGTTCAATGACTGCTACGGCCACCAGGAAGGCGACCGTTGCCTTATCCATGTCGCCAATGCCCTCCGGGATATGATCAGGGAATACAATGGCTCGATCGGCCGCTACGGCGGTGAAGAATTCATCGTCCTGGCCCGCATGGAGAACAAGGATCAGATCATAGATATCGCGGAAGCCATTTGCCGCACCGTCGAGAACCTGGCGCTTACCCACGAACTGCGGCGCGACGGTATTTCGGTTGTGACGGTAAGCGTTGGCGCTGCATTCACCAGGACGCAGACCGGTGCCAAGCTGGAGAAGATCATCCACGAGGCCGATCGCGCACTCTATCTGGCAAAGGCGGGCGGTCGAAACTGTGCCCGGCTGTTCGACCCAACCGATCCCCAGAGCAGCGACGAGAGCGAGAACATTGCGGCTTTGCTGAAGATCGCGATCGGCCAGGATCTCGTTTCACTCGTTTATCAACCGATCCAGGATGTCGCGACGGACCGGGTTGAAGCGGTGGAGGCCCTGATGCGCCTCAAAATGCTGGACGGCACATCGGTTCCGCCGAGCCTGTTCATCCCCGTAGCGGAGCGAACCGGCGCCATCCTGGAACTCGGGCGCTGGGCCATCAGGACTGTGTGCGCCGAGCTCCTGGCGCACGATCATGTGCGCGTGGTCAGCGTCAACGTCTCTCCGATCCAGCTCAAGACGCCCGGCTTCGCGGCGTCGGTCGCAACCATCCTGGGCGAGACCGGCGTAACCGGCAACAGGCTGGCCTTCGAGATCACCGAGGGGCTGGAGATGGAGATGCATTCGGACATTCTTCGCTGCATCAGCGACCTGAAGCTGCTGGGGATCAAGATCTGGCTTGATGATTTCGGCACCGGCTTCGCTGGCCTCTCATGGCTTCGCCTGATCGATTTCGATACGGTGAAGATCGACCGCTCCTTCCTTCACGACTGCGCCACCCCGAACGGCAAGGCAATGCTCCAGGACATCGTCGCGCTGGTCCGAAACCGTGGCCACAAAATCCTGGTCGAAGGGGTGGAAACGGACGAGCAGATGGCTCTCATGCGTGAATTCGGCATTGACAAGGTCCAGGGCTTTCATGTCGGCCGTCCCGCTCCGGCCGGGAGTTTCCAGGCAAAGCGGACCGTCAAACGCCCATTCACTGTGCTGAAATCCGCCTGATCAAGCTTGGCTCAGGTCCCGCCGACCCGCACGGCGGGCCGTTGATTTGATCCTGGCGTCTCGGACGTCCATCCGTCGGAGCGGCTGCCGGCCTGACTAACGATCACCCGTCAACGCGTCGCGCAGCGCCTGGATCTTCCGGTTCAGAGCCTCGAGTTCGGCCAGCGTCATGCCCGAGCGTTCTGTCAGGGTCTCATTCAGGCAGTTGCACTGGACGAGCAGCTTGCGGCCGGCGGCGGTCAGCTCGACCTGGACCTGTCGCTCGTCGGCCTGGCTGCGCTGGCGGGTCACCAGCCCGGCCTGTTCCATCCGCTTCACCAGCGGCGTGACCGTGCTCGATTCCAAAGCGAGCCGGTGCGCGATCGTGCCGACCGACATGCCGTCGGCCTCGCCCAGCGCGTTGAGCACGAGATATTGCGGATAGGTGATGCCCATCTCGTCCAGTATGGGCTTGTAGGTGCGATTGATCGCCATGCTGGTGGCGTAGAGCGTAAAGCAGAGCTGGTTGTCCAACGGAAGAGGCACGGGAGGTTCCTTCGCCGATTAGGTGCTTTTGGATTACGTACCACGAAAAATGATATCGCGATATATATTTTTATGGACAACGGCTCAAAGCTGCGCTAGCCATATCGATATCGCGATAGTGTTTATCGCGACAGAAATCAAAGGAGATTGAGATGGCTTCGCAGACCAAGTCCGCCTCCGGCAGCGGCACGATCACCACCAGGGACGGAACGCAGATCTACTACAAGGACTGGGGAACCGGTCAGCCCATCGCCTTCCATCACGGTTGGCCATTGAGCAGCGACGACTGGGACGCCCAGATGCTGTTCTTCCTGGCACAGGGCTACCGCGTCATCGCCCACGACCGGCGCGGTCACGGCCGTTCAAGCCAGACGGATACCGGCAACGAGATGGACACCTATGCCGCCGACGTCGCGGCGCTCGCGGCGCATCTCGACCTCAAGAACGCGATCCATGTCGGCCATTCGACCGGTGGCGGCGAGGTGGCGCGCTATGTCGCTCAGTACGGAGCCGGCGGCCGCGTCGCCAAGGCGGTGCTGATCGGCGCGGTGCCGCCGATCATGCTCAAGACTCCGGCCAATCCCGGCGGGTTGCCGCTCGAGGTCTTCGACGGCTTCCGCACCGCCCAGGCAGCCAACCGCGCCCAGTTCTTTCGCGACGTTCCCGCCGGCCCGTTCTATGGGTTCAACCGTCCGGGCGCGCAAATCTCACAGGGCATCATCGACAATTGGTGGCGCCAGGGCATGATGGGCGGCACCAAGGCGCACCATGATTGCATCAAGGCCTTCTCGGAAACCGACTTCACCGAAGACCTGAAGACAATCGACGTGCCGGTGCTGGTCATGCATGGTGACGACGACCAGATCGTGCCGATCGCCGACTCGGCGCTTTTGACTATCAAGCTGCTCAAGAAGGGCGAGCTCAAGGTCTACAAGGGCTTCCCGCACGGCATGGCCACGACCCATGCCGACGTCATCAACGCCGACCTGCTGGCCTTCTTCAAGGCATAAGCCATTCCGAACGAGTGAAAAAAGGCACCCGCCTGCAAGCCGGGTGCCTTTGTCGATGCCGCTCGGACGATCCAAGCGGCCCCGAGGAAAGCCAACCGGGATGGTCGATGTCCGAGAGCGACACCCAGAACCGCGCATCTGCCGAACCACTGAAGGGCGCTGCGGCGCAAACTCAATCTCTCTATTCCGCCAGTTTTGAAATCTTCTCGCTCATTTAATTCTACAAAATCGGTAGTCTTAATGAATAAGGACCGCGAGGAGAGCCCGATGACGAATAAGCTGGTGGTGGGAATATCCGGCAACCTGACCCGCCCATCGAAGACCAAGGCCTTTATCAGCCATATCGCCGGCGAGACGGCGAACCGCATCGGGGCGACCTCGGCTATATACGATATTGAAAATCTCGGTCCGTCGCTGCCGGCGGCACGGCGCCTCGGCGATCTCGATCCTGCGGCCCGCGCCATCATCGAACAACTGGTCGGCGCCGATGTGCTGGTCGCGGGGTCGCCGACCTTCAAAGGCAGCTATACCGGGCTCTTCAAGCATTTGTTCGATCTGCTCGATCCGTCGTCGTTGCGCGGGAAACCGGTCATCCTTGCCGCGACGGGCGGCGGCGAACGCCACTCGCTGATCGTCGAACATCAGCTGCGGCCGCTGTTCGGTTTTTTCGAGGCGCTGACCGTGCCGACCGCAATCTACGCATCGGACAAGGATTTCGCCGACGGCGTCCTGGTGTCGGAGGCCATCCATGCCCGCGCCCGGCAGGCGGTTGCCGAGGTTTCCCGCGTCGTCGGGACGGCACGCAGCGTCGGCCTCGCCGCCTGAACTCCAAATGGTTTTCGAACAGAGGGACCCAGCCATGACCATCAAATCAAGACAGATCAAGCTCGGCGCCTTTCTACCCGGTGGCGGCCAGCATGTCGCCGCCTGGCGCCATCCCGACGCTCCGGCCGACGGCGCGACCAATTTCGAGTTTCACAAGCAGCTCGCGCTGACCGCCGAACGGGGCCTGTTCGATGCCTATTTCCTCGCCGACAACCTGACGGTCGGGCTTGGCGCCCGCGAAGGCGGCAACGCCAAGATCGCGGGTTTCGAACCGGTGACGTTGTTTGCGGCGCTAGCGCCGCTGACGACGCATCTCGGATTCATCGCCACGGCCTCGACCACCTATGAGGAGCCCTACACGCTTGCCCGTAAATTCGCCTCGCTCGACCTTTTGTCGAATGGCCGGGCCGGCTGGAACGTCGTCACCTCGGCGGGCGACGACACGGCGCGCAACTTCAACCGCGACATCCAGCCCAACCATGCCGAGCGCTACGCACGAGCGCATGAGCATGTCGAGACGGTCAAGGCGCTGTGGGACAGCTGGGAGGACGACGCCTTTATCCGCGACAAGAAAACGGGCCGCTTCTACGACAAGGACAAGCTTCACGACATCGACCACAAGGGTGAGCATTTCAGTGTCAAAGGGCCGCTCAACGTGCCCCGTCCGGTGCAAGGCCACCCCGTGGTCGTGCAGGCGGGCCAGTCCGAGGATGGGCGCAAGCTCGCCGCAGTCTCGGCCGAGGTCATTTTCACCGCGCATCAGAACCTTGCCTCCGCGCAGGAATTCTATCGCGACATCAAGGCCCGCGTGGTGCTAGCCGGCCGCGATCCCGAACAGGTGCTGATCATGCCGGGCGTGGCTCCCTTTGTCGGCCGCACCGAAGGAGAGGCGCGAGCGAAGTATCAGCAATTGAACGACCTGATCCTGCCCGAGGACGGCGTCGCGCTGCTCAACGGACTTGCCGGACAAACGCTCGATCTCAGGGGCTATCCGCTCGACGGACCGCTGCCGCCGAGCCGCGAAACCGAAGGCATGAAGAGCCGCCAGGCGCTGATCCGCCAGATCGCCGACGAGCATAACTTCTCCATCCGCCAGCTCTATCAATGGGTCGCGACCGCACGAGGCCACTACACCGTGATCGGCAGCGCCACCCAGGTCGCGGACCAACTGGAGGAATGGTTCAGCAACGAAGCCGCCGACGGGTTCAACATCCTGCCGCCATGGCTGCCCGGCGCGCTGGACGATTTCGTCGACCTGGTGGTCCCCGAATTACAGCGGCGCGGCCTGTTTCGTACTGCTTACGAGGGCAGGACGCTGCGCGAGAATCTTGGCCTCAAGCGGCCGCAGAACCCCTGGACGGTTGCCCGTTCGACCGTGCTCGCCGCCGAATGATGCGTTGAAGCGAAAGGCATGACGATGACTTTGCAGCACATTGAACGGCCGACCGGCATCGGCGCGCATGAAAACGGCAACGGGCTCGGCGCCGATATTCTGAGCCTGGCTGGCCGAACCCTCACGCGTCTGCTGTCGCGTTATGGCGTGTTTTTGGGGTTCCTGGCGCTCTGGCAGGCGGCGGCGAGTGGCGGCTGGGTCAATGCCGCGGTGTTGCCGCCGATCGACATGATCGTCGTAGCGCTCTGGAAGGGCCTCGCCGGGGGCAGCCTGCTCGGCGACATCGCCATCAGCCTGCAGCGCGCCGGTCTCGCCTTCGCCGCGGCGGCTACGGTCGCCATCCCGCTCGGCCTCGTCATGGGTCAGACCCGCAGCGTCGAGACGGCGCTCGATCCGATCCTGCAACTGTTCCGGCAGACCTCGGCCCTGGCGCTCTATCCCGTCTTCATCCTGCTTCTGGGGCTAGGCGAAGCCTCCAAAGTGTTCGTCATCTTCTGGGCAACGCTGTTTCCGCTGCTGCTCAACACGATCAGCGGCGTCAAGGAGGTCGATCCGAAGCTGCTCGAAATGGCGCGCGTCTACGGCGCCCGGCGGCTGACCATATTCCGGCGCGTCGTGCTGCCGGGCGCCGTGCCTTCGATCTTCGTCGGGTTGAGGCTCGGCGCGACCACCGCGCTGCTGCTGCTGATTGCCTCGGAAATGATCGGCGCCAACAAAGGCATCGGCTTCCAGGTGATGAACGCGCAGTACAATTTCCAGATCCCGCTGATGTTCGCGTCGATCGTCATCCTGGCCGCGCTCGGCCTGATCGCGAACCAGGTGCTGGTCAGCCTGCAGCGGCGGCTTTGCCGCTGGAGCAGTTCCGCCGGCTGAACAGCCGCCCCCATCATCGTCATTTTTGAAAAGTGAAAGGCCGGATCATGACCATCACACGCCGCTCGCTGCTTCTGCGCGCCCCTCTTGCCGCCGGCATCATCGCCGTCGGGCTACCATCGATCGCGCGCTCGCAGGCCGCTTCCGTCAAGATACGCTATCTCGCAAGCCGCGGCAGCATCTCGCCGCATGAGCTTGCCGACCAACTCGGCTACTTCAAGGGCCTCGGCATCGAGCTCGAGAATGTCGGCTATGCCGGCGGCGGCCCGGAATCGCTGTTTGCGCTCGCCTCCGGCAGCGTCGACCTGGGTTCGGCCGCCACGCCGGCCGTGATCAACTCGATCGCCGGCGGCAACGACTTCGTCGCCGCCTATCCGAGCAACGGCATCAACAGCCAGGTCAAAAGTGTTTTCTATGTGCTGGAGGACAGCCCGATCAGGTCGATCGCGGACGTCGCCGGCAAGACGATCTCGGTCAACACGCTCGGCGCCCATCTCGACTACGCGGTGCGTGAAGCGCTGCACAGCGTCGGCCTGCCGCCGGACGCCGCCAAGCTCGTCGTGGTGCCCGGGCCGCAACTCGAGCAGACGTTGCGCTCGCATCAGGTCGATGTCGCCGGGCTCGGCTACTGGCAGGCGACTTTCGCCGGTGCCCTGGTGGCCAATGGCGGTGTGCGCGGCGTGTTCAACGACGCCGACGTGCTGGGCGAGATCGCGGGCGGCTTCATCGTGCTGCGGCGGGATTTCATCGCCGCCAATCGCGACGCCGCCAAGAACTTCGTCGAACAGTCCGCGCGTGCGGCCGACTGGTCGCGGCAGAATCCCGACGAGGCCCGCAAGGTGCTGGCCGAAATCCTCGACAAACGCGGCGAGAACGGCGAACTGGCGCGCTACTGGACGGGTTTCGGTCTGCGCGAAAAGGCGGTGGCGACCGACCGCGACATCGACTTCTGGGTGGCTGTGCTCGAGCGCGACGGCCGCCTGCCGAAAGGCAAGCTCAAGGCTGCCGACATCCTCTACCGGCCAGGCGAAAGCAAGACCAATTGAGCAAGGAGGCACCCAGCATGGCCACAGCACGCGGCGAGGTCACGATCCGCGACCTATCGAAGTCCTTTGCGCTCGGCGGGCGCTCGCTCGCCGTGCTGCGTTCGCTCAATCTCGACATCCGCTCCGGCGAGTGCCTGGTCATTGTCGGCGCCAGCGGATCGGGCAAGACGACATTGCTGCGCATCCTTGCCGGGTTAGAGATCGCCGACGAAGGCGCCGTTGCGATCGATGGCAAGCAAATAAAAGGGGTCGGCGCGGAGCGGGCGGTGATCTTCCAGGAACCGCGCTTGCTGCCCTGGCTGAGCGTGCTTGGCAACGTCGCCTTCGGCCTCGAAGTTCGCGGCGTGCCCAAGGCGCAGGCCGAGCAGAGGGCGCGCTTCTACATAGCATTGGTCGGTCTTGCCGAGTTCAGCGATGCCTACCCGCGGCAGCTTTCGGGCGGCATGGCGCAACGCGTCGGCATCGCCCGGGCGCTGACGGTGCAGCCCGAAATCCTGCTGCTCGACGAGCCGCTCGGCGCCCTTGACGCCATGACCAAGATCTCCATGCAGGAGGAACTGGCGCGCATCTGGAGCGAGGAAAACGTCACCATGGTCATGGTCACCCACGACCTGGAGGAGGCGATCTATCTCGCCGACAGAGTGCTGATCCTGCCCAAGGAGAAAGGCGGCGCGGCGCGGCTGATCACCGTCGACCTGCCGCGTCCCCGTGACCGCAGCGAAAGCCGCTTCGTGCGCCACCGTGAGGAGTTGCTGCGCGAATTCGGCCTGCACTGACGCCTCGATGCGCTCGCACGTGTCGAGGCGCTTTCCCAGGTTAGGCCTTCCGCGCTTCCTTCATATTGGGCAGGAACACCGTCAGCAGGCCCAGGAACGGCAGGTACGAGCAGATCTGGAAGACGAAGTCGATGCCCTTCATGTCGGCCACGATGCCGAGCACGGCCGCCGCTATGCCGCCGACGCCGAAGGCGAAGCCGAAGAAGATGCCGGCGATCATGCCGACGCGGCCCGGCACCAGTTCCTGCGCGAAGACGACGATGTTGGAGAAGGCCGACGACAGGATCAGGCCGATCAGCACCGTCAGCACCATCGTCCATTCCATGTTGGCGTAGGGCAGCGCCAGCGTGAAGGGCAGCACGCCGACGATGGAGAACCAGATCATCGCCTTCTGTCCGTAGCGGTCGCCGAACGGGCCGCCGAGCAGAATGCCTAGCGCCGAGGCGCCGAGGAAGAGGAACAGCATGACCTGCGACATCTGCACCGAAACGCCGAACTTATGGATGGCGTAGAAGGTGTAGTAGCTGGATAGGCTGGCGATGTAGGCGTTCTTGGTCAGCACCAGCAGCGTCAGCACGGCCAGGGCCCCCATCACCTTGCGGCGCGGGAAGGGCGAGACGAAACTGGACGTCTTGCGGTTCGCCTGTGTGGCGCGCAAGCGGCTGTACCACCCGCCGACCTGCCACAACACGACGATGCCGATAAGCGAGCCGACGGCGAACCATGAAATGCTGGTCTGGCCGAAAGGCACGACGATAAATGCCGCCAGCAGCGGTCCCATGGACTGGCCGAAATTGCCACCGACCTGGAACAGCGACTGCGCCAGGCCGAAGCGGCCGCCTGAGGCGAAGCGGGCGATGCGCGAGGATTCCGGATGGAAGATCGCCGAGCCGATACCGATCAGCGAAGCGCCGATCAGGAGCAGCGTGTAGTGGCCGGCATAGGCAAGCACGATCAGGCCGATCAGCGAGGAGGCCATGCCGTAGGGCAGGGAATAGGGCATTGGCCGCTTGTCGGTGATCATGCCGATCACCGGCTGCAGCAGCGACGCGGTCACCTGGAAGGTGAAGGTGAGAAGGCCGATCTGCCAGAAATCGAGGCCGTAATTCTCCTTCAACAGGGGATAGATGGCCGATAGCAGCGACTGCATGATGTCGTTGATGCAATGGCAAAAACTCACCGCCAGGATGACGGTGAAGGCCGTCGCCTGGGCTGAAGCATGGCTGGCGGTCGCGGGAGGGGCGACGGCTGTCGTATCGGTCAAGGTAGGCTCCGTAGTCTTTTTGGCGGGTTATACCCGCGGGCAAGCTGGCGGACGCTCCTGCGGCCGCCTTGGGAACGGATGGCTTATAGGCTGCTTGCGGGACGACTTCTTTCGTGGTTTGGTCCAATAGTTTCGCAAGTGGGCCATAGCTTATGCCGCACGGCAGGGAAATTTTTCACGCTGGTCGTGCCGACCTCGAGCAGTTGCACGAGCGTCGCTGGCTATGGCTGGAGCAAGTGGCCGGGCCGGCGGTGGCGTTGCCGACCGAATATCCCGACGGCTACCATGTGCCGCGGCACCGCCACAGCCGCAGCCAGTTCCTGCATGCGCTGGTCGGTGTCGTGCTGGTGACGACGCGGCACGGGCGCTGGATGGTGCCGCCCGATCACGCCATGTGGATTCCCGCGGGCACCGAGCATTCCGTCGAGATGCTGGGCGATGTCTCGATGCGCTCGGTCTATGTCATGCCGGGAGCGATCCCCGGACTGCCGGAAGGCCTGCGCGTCGTCGGCGTCACCGACCTGATGCACAGCCTGATCGTGGAATCGGAAAAACTGCCGCAAGGCGGCGTGCTGGAAGGGCGCGGCGGGCTGATCATGAATCTCCTGCTGCACGAAATCCCGACTTTGCCGGAGCGGCCGCTTGGCCTGCCGTTTCCGTCCGATCCCAGGCTGGCGGCGCTGTGCCGGCGTTTTGTGGCGGCACCGTCGCCGCGCGCGACGATCGACGAGTGGGCGGATGCCGCCGGCATGAGCCGACGCTCCTTCACGCGCGCCTTTCATCGCCAGACCGGACTGTCGCTATCGACATGGCGCCAGCAAGCATGCCTGTTCGCGGCGCTGCCAAGGCTCGCCGATGGCGAGCCGATCACCCGGGTGGCGCTCGATCTCGGCTATGACAGCGTGCCGGCCTTCATCACCATGTTCAAGCGCATGCTGGGTGCCTCGCCGCGCGGCTATATGCGCGGCGCGCGAGATGCCGGCGAAAACCCGCGGCGCATAGGCGGTCCGATCGCCGCTTGAGGCATGCCGATGGCATCAAGCTGATGCGGCAACCCTCGGTCTAAGGTCCATTGCAGGAGCACTGATTGCACGTTGTAATCTGTTTTGCTGCGCTACGCGCCCGCCGGGATCGACAATTAGTCGAACAGGCTCGACACCGATTCCTCGGTTGCCGTGCGCGAGATGGCTTCGCCCATCAGGTCGGCGATCGAGATGACGCGGATATTGGGGGCGTCGAGCACGCCCTGGGTCGGCTGGATGGAGTCGGTGATCACCAGTTCCTGCAGCTTGGAGCCGCTGATGCGGGCGACCGCGCCGCCCGACAGCACACCATGAGTGATATAGGCGGTGACGCTGGTGGCGCCGTTGGCCAGCAGCGCATCGGCGGCGTTGCACAGCGTGCCGCCGGAATCGACGATGTCGTCGATCAGCAGGCAGTCCTTGCCGGCGACCGCGCCGATGATGTTCATGACCTCCGATTCGCCGGGACGCTCGCGGCGTTTGTCGACGATGGCGAGCTGTGCGTCGAAGCGCTTGGCCAGCGCGCGTGCACGCACCACGCCGCCAATGTCGGGCGACACCACGACGACGTTGCCGAGCTGCTTGTATTTCGCTTTCACATCGCGGGCCATGACCGGCACCGAGAACAGATTGTCGGTCGGAATATCGAAGAAGCCCTGGATCTGGCCGGCGTGGAGGTCGAGCGTGAGCACGCGGTCGACCCCGGCGCGGGTGATCATGTTGGCGACCAGCTTGGCCGAAATCGGCGTGCGGCCGGAGGCGCGGCGGTCCTGCCTGGCATAGCCGAAATAGGGGATCACCGCCGTGATGCGCTTGGCCGACGAGCGCATGAAGGCGTCGATCATGATAAGCAGTTCCATCAGGTGATCGTTGGTCGGAAAGGAAGTCGACTGCAGGATGAAGACATCCTCGCCGCGCACGTTTTCCTGGATCTCGACGAAGATTTCCTGGTCGGCGAAGCGCCTGACACTGGCTTTGCCCAGCGGGATGTTGAGATAGCGGGCGACCGCCTCGGCCAGCACCCTGTTGGAATTGCCCGCGAAGAGTTTCATGCACCGTTCCTGGTGGAGGATGGAGAGCCCCAACAGACTCGCCTACGCCCTTTAACCGGGCTTTTAGCGGCCCGCGCGGCTATTGCAAGCACCGTGATTGGAAATCCGCCGGCTAATCCTGGGAAATGTTCGCGCCATCGCGTATGGGCAACACCGGGCAGCGGACCCGGCGCCGCTGCTCCTTCCCCTTGTTCGAGCATCGGATTTCCCCGCGACCGTTTCCATTCGGGTCCGATGGTCTAGCCCGCCTTGCCGCCGAGCCATGCCGCGAACTGGTCGATGGTCTGGTCGGCGATCGCCTGCATGGTGGCTGGCGCCACCGCTTTCCAACTGTCGCCGCCCCCGCTGGCGCCGGAATTGGCCGAAGCCGCCTTCTGCTGGCCGTTGATGCGATGCAGGCGGTTGCCCGAGGGATCGTAGACGTCCCACACATAGATGACGGTGGTGTCCTTGCCTTCGGAGATCACCGAGAAATAGCCTTTGAGCACATGGGTCGCGGTCTGGTCGGCGCTGCCGGCCAGCGTGATGCCGCGCTGCCTAGCGCGCGTCTGCAACTCCGCCGTCAGCGGCGTCGCCGCTTCCACCGAAGCGCCGACGATCGGCGCGATCTGCAGGCGCGTCCTGGCAAGGATTGCGGCGGTCTGTGCGGGCGTGGCTGACGTCGTGGTCGTTGCTGGAGCGCCCGCGGTGGTCGTGGCAGGGCCAGCGGGCGCCGGGGTGGCGGCGCTGCCCTGGGTTGCCGGCGTGGCCGGCGCCGCGGCCGTGGGCGGGGTGATGGCGGAGGGTTCGAGGACGTCTTTTGCGTTGGTGCAGGCGGCGAGCGCCAGGACCACGAGCAATGACACGGTCGTCAGCTGCGATCGTCTCATTTGCCTTCTAACTCCTTGGCGAAGAACGCCTCCCATCGTGGATTCACTGTACGATCAAGTCGAGATCATGGCGGGAAAGCGGCTTCGGCTGTGATTCGGTCGTGAGATAGGTGCGGCCAAGCGTCATCGCCGTCTCGGTTTCGGAATCCATGATGATCATGTGGGCGAACAACGTCATGTTCGGCGCGATCGGCTCGGGATTGCCCTGGTAGAACATCGGCATGTCCATCCAGGACGGGGTGAAGCGGGCGCCGACCGAGTAGCCGCAGGCATTCAGCCGATGCTTGGTCAGTCCACGTGCCTCCATGACACGGGCATGCGCGTCGAACACGTCGCCGAAACTGTTGCCCGGCGTCATCGCCTTCTCGACTGCCAGCAGCGCGGCACGGGCCGCGTCGAACAAGTCCTGGTGACGCTTCGAGGCCTTGCCGGTCAGCACCGTGCGCATCATCGGCGCATGATAGTGATGAAAGACTCCCGCCCATTCGAGCGTCAACTGGTCGTTCTTGGTGAGCTTGCGGCGACCGGCCTTGTAGCGGCACAGCAGCGCGTCGACGCCGGAGCCGATGATGAATTCGTTGGCCGGATAGTCGCCGCCACCGGCAAAGATCGCGCCTTGCATGGCGGCAAGGATCAGCGCCTCGTCACCGCCCTGCTTGATCAGCGGCAAGGCCGCATCCAGCGCGTCGTCGGCCAGGTTCGCCGCCTTCTCGGCCTTGGCGATCTCGGCCGGGCTCTTGAACAGGCGCAGCCGACCGACGATGCCGGATGCATCGGCGATCTGGCCGAAGGTCTGCAAGCTGCTCGTCGAGGCGGCGGCCATTATAGGCGGTCAGCCCATGAGTGTCGTATTCGACCCCGATGCGGGCGCCGAGCAGGTCGAGCTCGTTCAGCAGATTGCGCAGGTCGACGGCCGGATTGGCGCCATCGCGATCGGTCCACAGCACGATGTTGTCGATGATTGACGTGTGGCGCGCCTGACGCAGGTCGGCCGAGCGGGTCAGCAACACCATGGACCCGTCGGCTTTCACCACCAGGCACTGGAAGAAGCAGAAACCGAACGTGTCGTAGCCGGTCAGCCAATACATGCTTTCCTGCGCGAAGAGCAGGATGGCGTCGAGCTTCTTCTCGGCCATCTCGATCACCAGCCGGTCGCGGCGCGCGTCGAATTCGGATCGTTCAAAATGCAGCGCCATCATTCACTCTCCAAAACGATTGCCGACACCTGCCGGCCGTAATCGGGTTCCTTGCGGTGCGTCGTGCGCCGGTAGGAGTAAAACAGATCTTCCTCGGCATAGGTGCAGCGGCCGAGACCTTGCGCGGCCACACCCGCCCTGTCGAGCCGGTCCACCGTGTAGCGGTTGAGGTCGAACATCGAATGACCGGGATTTGCCGAAGGCGCGAAATACCTGTCATTTTCGCCATCGGCCTCGACGAAGCGGGCGACGAATTCAGGTCCGACCTCGTAATTTTCGGGGCCGATCGAGGGGCCGAGCACGGCGACGATGTTTTCACGGCGAGCGCCGAGACTTTCCATGGCGGCAATGGTGTTCTCGAGCACCCCCGTGAAGGCGCCCTTCCAGCCGGCATGCGCCGCGCCGATGATGCGCGCCCCGGCATCCGCGAACAGCACAGGGCCGCAATCGGCGGTCGAGGCGCCGATTGCGATGCCCGGCCGGTCGGTGACGATGGCGTCGGCCTTGGGGCGTTCACCGGTAAAGGGTTCCCTGGCGATGACGACATCAGGCGAATGGATTTGCCAGGCGGTCACGAGATGGTCCGCCGGCACGCCCATCCAGGCGGCGACACGGCGGCGGTTCTCGGCGACCAGCGCCTGGTCGTCATCCGAGCCGGTGCCGATGTTGAGGCCCTGATAGATGCCGGTCGAGACCCCGCCTACGCGGGTGAAATAACCGTGGCGGATGCCTTGTGCCTGCGCCAGGTCCAGCAGCGGCGACCGCACGGGATCCAGTTTGGTCTGATTCAGCATGTGGGCGTTGTTGTCCGTGTGGGCGGTTTCGTCAAGAAAAAGTCCGAAGCGAGACGGCCGGCGTTCAACCGCTCTTTTACCGGACGGGAGATTGGGAGGGGTGACGATGAAAAGTCAATCCGGCGTGGCGAAGGGGCAACGCAACGAATCCGGGGTAACGGTTCCTTCGCCGCTGCGCGGTGAGGGAGCATTGAACGGAAAAACCCGCCTGTGCGGCGGGTCCCTGGCGCAACTCACCACCATAACCAAATATCTACCATAGTTGCCTTCACCCTGTCAAGAAAAAATTCCTATCATGAGAAGTTGCCGGCCATGAAAAGCTACCGACACAACCGGACTGGCCGTCGTCACGCCTTGTCAATCCGAGCTCGGAGCCTGGGCAAAGGGGCGAACGGCAACGCCGCGCGGCACTATCGCAAGCACCTTGAACAGGTCGCCCATGGCCTGCGGCCCGGCGAGGCGTTCGACATCGCCAGCGATCTTGTCGCGTGCCGGCTGGCTGGCATCGGCGCCAAGCCGGCCGGCGCGCTCCAGAATGCCCAGGCCGAGCAGGAAATCGCCCTGCGCCGACAGATGGGCGTCGAGACCATGCGCGCGCACCACCCCGGCAAGGGCGGCGAAATCGACATGGGAGGTGAGATCGGCTTCGCCGGGATTGGCCAGCACATCTTCGTGATCATGACGACGCAAGGCCTGCAACGTGTCGCCGACACCCGGCCGCAGATGGCCATAGTCGACAAACAGGCCGGAGCCGCCATGAGCCGCTATGCGCTCGGCGATGGTCGCCATCAGGGCGCTGCGCGCCGGCGCCACTTCGACGATCGCGCCTTGCGGCGCCTCGCCGGCATCGGCGGGCAGCAGCGTCGGGTCGAGCGAGCCGGCGCCGGCGAAGAAGCAAAGATTGTCAGCGCCGTCGAGGCCGACCACGCGCTCGCGCCAGCCGGTGCCGGTGCGGACGAACTGGCGGATGGGGATGGCGTCGAACAATTCGTTGCCGACGATGAAAAGCGGCTGTGGCGGCAGCGTGTCGATGGTCTCGTGCCAGCGAATCGAGAACGGTGTGGCGCCGAGCGTCTGTTTCTGCACCTCGGTCAGGCGCGGGCTGGTCTCGATCATGGCGAAGGCAGCGTCGTTGGCCAGTGCCGGTTCGAGCCGCGACAGGGTGCGCAGCATGTCCTTCATCAGCGTGCCGCGGCCGGGGCCGATCTCGCCGATGGTGACCGGCGTCGGCCGGCCGACCGCCAGCCAGGCCTGGTAGAGCCAGACGGCGACGAGCTCGCCGAACATCTGGCTGATCTCCGGCGCGGTGATAAAATCGCCGGCGGCGCCGAACGGTTCGCGCGTGGTGTAGTAGCCCGCCTCGGGATCGAACAGGCACAATGCCATGTATTCGTTGACGGGGATCGGCCCTGTCGCCTTGATCAGATCGACGATGCGTGCCTTCAGCCGCGTCATGTCGCCTGCGGCCGTGACTGCGGCACCGGCTTGGCTGTCGTCATCGCCCAAATGCCGGCCAGCACCATCGGCGAGGACAGGATCATGCCCATGGTCAGCCAGTTGGTGCCAAGGAGATAGCCGAGCTGCTGGTCGGGCTCGCGGAAGAATTCGACTGCTATGCGCGACAGGCCATAGCCGCAGATGAAGGCGCCGCCGACGAAGCGCGGCGTTTTCAGCTTGAGGCGCGAATGGGTGAGGAAGCGCAGCACGAGAAAGAGCACCAGGCCTTCAAGCAGGGCCTCGTAAAGCTGGCTCGGATGGCGGGTAAACGGCCCGCCATTGGGAAACTCGATCGCCCACGGCACGTCGGTTGGCCGGCCCCAGAGCTCGGAGTTGATGAAGTTGGCGACGCGCACGAGGCCAAGACCGACCGGCACGCCGGCGGCCACGACGTCGAACAGCGACCAGGTGCGGATGCCGCGCTTGATCGAAAACAGCGTCATGGCGAGGATGACGCCGAGCAGGCCGCCATGGAACGACATGCCGCCCTGCCAGACGGCGAAGATGTCGAGCGGGTGCGCGATATAGCGCGGCAGGTCATAGAACAGCACGTAGCCGGTGCGTCCGCCCAGCACGACGCCGATGGCCGCCCAGATGATGAAATCATCGAGGTCCTCCGGCTTCATCGGCAGGATGCCGTCGGGCCAGAGTTTCGGATTGGCGGCGAGCCGCTTGGCGTACCACCAGGCGAACAGGATGCCGACGATGTAGCCGACGCCGTACCAGTGCACCGCCAGCGGCCCGATCTGAATCAGCACCGGGTCGATGTTGGGAAAGGGCAACGAGGCCAGCGGCAGCAGGAAATATTCGTTCAACGGGGAGCTCTCGGTTGCGTTTGGCGCGGACCATGCGGCAGGGTTTTGGCGGGGTCAAGGCAAGGTGGTCGGCCTCAAAGATCGGATCGGATCACCGCTTGCAGGCCCATCGCGCCGTGCGGGCGGTGAGCTCAATCCCTTGGCTTGGCGGCCACCAACTGCCGCAACGCGTCGTTGATCCTGTCCTGCCAGCCGGGGCCATCTTCCTGGAAATGATCGAGCACGGCCCGGTCGATCCGGATCGAAACAAGCTCGCGGACGTTCGGCGCGGCCGAAGCTTCGCGAATTGGCGGTGCCGGCTTCTTCACCGGTTTGAAGGCAGCTTCGGCGGCTGCCATCGGATTGGTCGGTCGGCGCGGAGGGGTTGCCATTGGTGACCTGACTGAAGTGTGCTTGAGGCAATACGAGACGAGAACACAATAGGCGAGCTTGCGCCCTCAAGTACAGCTCTGGCGCCGTTCGGGAGCTTCTTACAGGAATGGCACCGCCATGCGCCACAGCAACGCAGATGGAACGGCAACCCTCAACGTTCTTGCATTCGGCGCGCGGCACTACTAACTCAATTTCAGCAACCGAGGATTTGCCATGTCGACCGGACCGAACCGCATTCTCGACGAATTCGCCAAGCTGATGACCGATGCCGCGGGCGCCGCGCAGGGCGTGCGGCGCGAGGTGGAGACCGCCTTCAAGGGACAGGCCGAACGCATCCTGAATTCGATGGACGTGGTGCAGCGCGAGGAGTTCGAGGCCGCGCGCGAGATGGCCGCCAAGGCCAGGGAAGAGAATGCTCGCCTTGCCGACCGCATCGAGGCGCTCGAGGCCAGGCTTGCCGAACTGACCGGGCAGGCCACACCTGCGGCTTCCGCAAAGCCCAGGCCGAAAAAATAATTCGTTAAACTTTTCCACAAAGCACCAGCCTGAAAAGCGCTTTGCCGTGAATCGCTTACCGGCATTGCGTGACTCTGTGTGACAGCGCCTTTCCACATGCGAATGACGCAGCGCGAAAAATTGGGCTGTTCACGCGACCCCGATCAATAGACTGAATTTGTTGCATGATTCGGAGCAGGGTCATGCGCCGGGCGGTGGGGTCCGGTCTGGGGTCTTTGCGTCGAGAAGTCCTGGCCGTCCGAGTTCTAGATCAGATTGTTCGTCGTGTGTGCCCCGCGGAGCGTGTGGCGCTCCCCTGAACACAGGAAGCATTCCATGGAACTTCTCGAACTCGAATTCTCCCGCGAAATCCATCCGGTGGATGTCATTGAGCAGGTGGCCCACAACAATGACTGGTCCTTCGAACGGGCCGGCGACGATGAAATCTCGATCTCGGTCGCCGGAAGCTGGACCGACTATCACGTCTCCTTCTCGTGGATGGAGGATTTCGAGGCGCTGCATCTGGCCTGCGCCTTCGACATCAAGGTGCCGGAGGCGCGCGCGCTGGAAGTGATGCGGCTGTTGTCGCTGATCAACGAACAGATGCTGTTCGGCCATTTCGACCTGTGGGAGCAGGAAGGCGCGATCATGTTCCGCCAGTCGCTGCTTCTGGCGGGCGGGGTCGAGCCATCGAGCCAGCAGGTCGAGGTGCTGCTGTCGTCGGCGCTGGAGGCCTGCGAATGCTACTTCCAGGCGTTCCAGTTCGTCGTCTGGTCCGGCACATCGGCCAAGGACGCGCTGGCGGGGGTGCTGTTCGAGACTTTCGGCAACGCCTGACCAAGATGTTTTCGACATGAGTTCAAGCAGCGAGCGCAAGCCCGAGATCAGTTTCGCCGATTTCGATCGTGTCGACATCCGCGCCGGCACGATCCTCGAGGCCGAACCGTTTCCGCAGGCACGCAAGCCGGCGTTCAAGCTCAAGATCGATTTCGGCCCCGAGATCGGGGTGAAGAAATCGTCGGCACAGATCACCAAATATTATACGCCCGAGACGCTGATCGGCCGGCAGGTGTTCGCGGTGGTCAATTTTCCGCCGCGCCAGATCGGGCCGTTCATGTCGGAAGTGCTGACGCTCGGCTTTCCCGACGAAGAGGGCGCCGTGGTGCTCGGCGCCATCGAGCGCAAGGTGCCGGACGGCGGGCGGCTGTTTTAGCCGAGAGGTAGCGTCAGGCCGCCAGTTTCCGCGTCGTGCCCAGCGCCTCCTGGACCGTATCGAGAAACATTTCCGCGCAGGCTTTCCAGCTGTAGCGCATAGCGCGTTCTCGCGCCTGGGCGCGGTCGACATCGAGGGCGGCGAGCGATGCCGCGCGCAGGTCGTTGGAGACCGCGCCGCCGAAGCCGTCGCCGACGATGTCGATCGGTCCCGTGACCGGAAAGGCGGCGACCGGCGTGCCGCTGGCCAGCGCTTCGATGATGACGTTGCCGAAAGTGTCGGTGCGGCTCGGAAAGACGAAAACGTCGGCCGAGGCGTAGATTTCGGCCAGTTCATCGTTGGGGCGGTGGCCAAGAAAATGCGCGGCGGGGTAGCGCGCCTTGAGCTTCGCCAGTTCCGGGCCCTCGCCGACAATCACCTTGCTGCCGGGCAGGTCGAGATCGAGGAAGGCGGAGAGGTTCTTCTCGATGGCGACGCGGCCGACACAGAGGAACAACGGGCCGGGGAAGCCGAGATCCTTCCTCTTGTCGGGCCGGAAATGATCGGTGTCGACGCCGCGCGTCCATGGCCTCAGCTTGTTGAAGCCGCGCGCTGCAAGATCATCCGCCAGCGACTGCGTCGCGACCAGCGTGCCTTGGCCGGAATTGTGGAAATCGCGCAGCCAGCGATAGGCCCAGCTTTCCGGCACCGGCAGCCGGGCGCTGAGATATTCAGGAAAGCGTGTGTGGTAGCTGGTGGTAAACGGCCGGCCGGCATTGCGGCAGTAGCGCCGCGCCATGATGCCGAGCGGACCTTCGGTGACGATGTGGATGTGGTCTGCCTTGTAGGCCTCGATCAGGCGCGCGACATGACCTGGCGTGGTCAACGCCAGGCGGATATCGGGATAGGTCGGCAAGGGCAAAGTGCGAAAGATGTTGGGCGTCTGGAAATCCACCGCGACATCGAACGATTTCAGTGTTTCGGTGAGCCGCTCCAGCGTGTGGACGACGCCATTGACCTGTGGGCGCCAGGCGTCGGTGACCATCAATATGCGCATGACGGGCCTTTGCTCGAAAGGTCGGCGGTTGCCTCGGCCCGATGCCCGGACGGCGACCAGCCTGCTGCCCTCGCTTCGCTCCAGCACACCCGGGCGGGTACGGGATCGAAGTCAGACGGCGGGCTCGAATCAAGTGAGGTCGCGCGCTTCATGCGCGCTCTTCAGCATGGTTTCATGACGCGCCAATGAAATCGGCCGAACATGACCTCGTCCGGAAACGGTTTCCGCTTCCCGCGATTGAATCCCTGTCAGGCCGGAACCTTGATCACGGCGCGCAAGCCGCCGAGCGGGCTGACGTCGAGCGTGATGTCGCCGCCATGGCTGCGGGCGATGTCGCGGGCGATCGACAGGCCGAGGCCAGTGCCGCTGGCATCGAGATTGCGGGCCTCGTCGAGCCGCATGAAGGGTTTGAACACCTCTTCGCGCTTTTCGGCCGGAATGCCTGGACCGTCATCGTCGATGGTGACGACGAGCGAGCCGCGGCCATGATTGGCGGCCACGTCCACCGTCTTGGCGTAGCGGAAGGCGTTGCCGATGACATTCGACATCAGCCTGGCGAAGGCGTTCGGCCGCACATGCACGGTCGGATCGCCGGAAAGCGTCGTCGACAATTTGCATTTGCGCAACCGAGCTTCCTCGCTCAGCTTCTGGAAATAGGCTTCGAGATCGAAGCGCCCGGTGTCTTCCGAGGCCTCGCCGCGGGCGAAGGCAAGATAGCCTTCGAGCATCGACTGCATGTCGTCGATGTCCTGGTTGAGCGCGGCCTTGGTCTCGGCCTTGCCGCCCGCCAGCGCCAGCTGCAGCTTGAAGCGGGTGAGGATGGTTCTGAGGTCATGGCTGACGCCGGTGAGCATGGCGGTGCGCTGTTCGATCTGGCGCTCGATGCGCTCGCGCATCTGGATGAAGGCAAAACCGGCGCGGCGGACCTCCTCCGCGCCGCGCGGGCGGAAATCACGCGGCATCGGCCGGCCCTTGCCGAAGCTTTCGGCGGCTTCGGCCAGCGTCAGGATCGGCCGGATCTGGTTGCGCAGGAAGGGAATAGCGATCATCAGCAGCACCAGCGAGGTACCGACCATCCAGATCAGGAAGATGTGCGTGTTCGAAGCATAGGCCTGGCTGCGGCGCACGAAGACGCGCAACACCTTGCCTTCGAGCTGGACGCGCACCTCGATGATGTTGGAATTGCCGACCGTGTCGATCCAGAACGGCCGGTTGATCTGGCGGGTGATCTCAGCGGAGAGAACGTCGTCGAGGATGGAGAAGAACGGCTTTGGCCCAGGCGGCGGCAGCGGGTCGGGCGGCAGGAGGTCGACCTTCAACTGCATACGGTCCTGGGCGATGCGGATGATGTTGGCGTAGTCGGCGTCGTGCGGATAGGTCTCGATCAGGTCGATGATGGCGGCGATGTCGCGCACGGTCGCCTGCGACAGGCGCTGCGTCACGGTCGCCCAATGCCGCTCCATGAAGACGAAAGCGACCACCGATTGCAGCAGGATCATCGGCGCGATGACGATGATCAGCGAGCGCGCGTAGAGGCGCTTGGGCATATAGAGCGAAACGAGGCGCCAGAACCGGTTCCAGACGCGCGGAACCCTCTTGAGCAGCCGGGTGGAGCGCATGCTCAAGCCGTCAGATTCCGGCTGTTCCAGTTCCGTGGTCGCCATTCACCTTTCGCTCGCTCCGTGGCCGTCAGGCAGGCCGAAGGCGGTAGTCTATTCGACGCTGAGCCGATACCCAATACCGCGGACCGTCTGCAGCCAGACCGGATTGGAGGGATCGCGCTCGATCTTGCGGCGCAGCCGATTGATCTGGACGTCGATGGTGCGCTCGCCGACATCCGATTCGTCGCCGACCAGTTCGTGGCGCGGGATGGTTTCGCCGGCGCGCGCGGCGAATATCGCCAGGATCTCCTGCTCGCGATCGGTCAGCTTCAGCGCCTCGCCGCCACGCTTCAATTCGCGCCTGGCGATCTGGAATGTGTAGGGACCGAAGACGAGCTGCTCCACCTTGGGCGTGGTCGCAGGGCCGCCGCGGCGCAGGATGTTGTTTATGCGCAGGATCAATTCGCGCGGATCGAAGGGCTTTGGCAGGTAATCGTCGGCGCCGGCCTCCAGGCCGGTGATGCGGCTGTCGGTTTCCGATAGCGCCGTCAGCATCAGGATCGGCACGTTCTTCTCGGCCCGCAGCGCCTTGGTCAGGTCGACGCCGTTTTCGCCGGGCATCATCACATCCAGCACAAGAAGATCGAAGTCGAGGCCGGCGAGCTTGCGCCGGGCTTCGCCCGAATTGCCGGCGACGGTGACGCGAAAACCGTTTTCGGTCAGATATTGCTTGAGCAGGTTGCGGATGCGGGTGTCGTCATCGACCACAAGCAGATGCGGCGCATCGTCGTCCGGTGCGGCCGCGTGATCAGCGCGTTCAGTGCTCTCCATGGCTTTTCCCTGACATTTTTGCGGACCCAACGTCGATCTGGGCTCTCAGTTCCGGATTGACCATTGCTTCGAGGAAGCGTTCCACCTGGGTCCGTTCGGCGGCTCCGGAATCTTCCAATGCAGCATGGATGCGGCGCGACTGTGGCCGTGCCAGCGCCAGCGCCAGCGCGCGGCCCTTGGCGGTCGGATACAGTTCGCGCTGGCGACGGTCGCGCGGCCCTTGCAACTGCACGACATGGTCGGTGTCGATCAGCTGCTTCAGCACGCGCGCCAGGCTCTGCTTGGTGATCTTCAAGACATCGAGCAGTTCGGCGACCGTCAGGCCCGGCCTGCGGTTGACGAAATGCAGCACCCTGTGGTGGGCGCGGCCGAAGCCATAGTCGGCCAGGATCTGATCGGGATCCGAGGTGAAATCGCGATAGGCGAAGAAAAACAGCTCGATGAGGGCGAAATCAATGCCATCCTCGATTGACATCGCGGTCCTGATCGGTGTCCCGGCTGCTCGGCTTCGATCCGTCATCTTTTCTCCATGGGCAGGGAAGATTATGTCAGTACTATTGACGTAATTTCCCTGCAATGGTAATTTTTGACAAGGTTTTGGGCGGATTGCGAACGAAAAGGCAAGGCAGGCCGGGTTTTCCGGAACTTCCTGAGTTTGCCAGAGCACGATTATCCGCCTACCTTTCTAGACAGCGGCAGGCGCCCCAACCAGATGGCGCGGCCGACAAGAGCACGCAACGAACAACGATATGCGGGCTGCCGCCCGCGGGAGGTTACCATGGCATCCGTTCCCTTTGATCAACTGGACGGCTTCATCTGGATGAATGGCGAGTTCGTGCAATGGGGCGAGGCCAAGATCCATGTGCTGACCCACGGCCTGCACTATGCCAGCGCGGTGTTCGAGGGCGAGCGCGCCTATGGTGGCGAGATCTTCAAGCTCAACGAGCATACCGAGCGCCTGCATGAATCGGCGCGGCTGCTCGGCTTCAAGATCCCCTATTCGGTGGCCGAGCTCAACGACGCCTCCAGCACCCTGCTGAAGAAGCAGGGCTTCAAGGATGCCTATGTCAGGCCGATCGCCTGGCGCGGCAGCGAGCAGATGGGCGTTTCGGCGCAGAACAACCGCATCAATTGCGCCATCGCCATCTGGCAGTGGCCTAGCTACTTCGATCCGGCGCAGAAGCTGAAAGGCATACGTCTCGATATGGCTGAATGGCGCCGGCCCGACCCGCGCACGGCGCCGTCCAAATCGAAGGCTGCAGGCCTCTATATGATCTGCACCATGTCCAAGCATGCCGCCGAGGCCAAGGGCTATGCCGACGCCATGATGCTCGACTGGCGCGGCCAGGTCGCGGAAGCCACCGGCGCCAACATCTTCTTCGTCAAGGACGGCAGGATCCACACGCCAAAGCCGGACTGCTTCCTCGACGGCATCACCCGCCGCACGGTCATCGGCCTCGCCAAGGACCGCGGCCTGGAGGTGGTGGAGCGCGCCATCATGCCGGAAGAACTCGAGGGCTTCGAGCAGTGCTTCCTGACTGGAACGGCAGCGGAAGTGACCCCGGTTTCGGAGATCGGGCCGTACCGATTCGAGGTCGGCGAGATCGCCAAGACTCTGATGAATGACTATTCTGCGGCCGTTCAGCCGAAGCACGCGATCGCCGCAGAATAACGAAAGTCACAGCTTTTCACGCAAGCAGGGGCGGTTTTCGGGCCGCCCCTTTTATTTCAGCGTTTCTGCATTTGACTTTCGCCGAATTCAGCGTCTCCATGATGGTGTCGGCCCGGGAGGCTGGCAGCTATGGAGGGACTGGTAAGATGGACATGAATACGCTTCTTCCGATCATCGTTCAGATCATTACAGGCATCATCGGTGGTCAGGCGGTCGGCGCGGCGATCAAGACGGCGGCGCTGGGGCAGCTTCCCAAGATCCTGGGCGGCGCCATTGGCGGCGTCGGCGGCGCGGCGATCCTCGGCAGCCTGCTCGGCGGCACAGTCGATCCGGCAGCGGCTGCGGCAGCGACGAGTGGTCTGGGCAGCGCGCTCAACCTGCAGAACATCGTCGGCGGCGCCGGCGGCGGCGCGATCCTGACCGGCATTATCGGCGCGGTCATGGGCGCCATGAAGAAGTAAGCCTGCGATCTCGGGCTGGCCAAATGGGCGGCTTCGGCCGCCCATTTCTGTTTCCAGAGCGCGCCGCATGAATGCGTTTCGACGCGACGCGCTTTGGAACGACCGATCCCAAGGGTGGACGCCCTTCGCTCGCGCCTCTACATCACGGCGTGAACATCGAAAGGACGATCATGGGTCAGCTCAATGCCGGCATCGTGCCGGTCACGCCTTTCCAGCAGAATTGCACGATCCTGTTCGACATGGACGACAAGCACGGTGTCGTCGTCGATCCGGGCGGCGATATCGACAAGGTGCTGGCGGCGCTGAAGGACAATGCGATATCGGCCGGCGCGATCTGGATCACGCATGGTCATATCGACCATGCCGGCGGCGCGATGGAGTTGAAGGAAGCGCTCGGCGTCGAGATCATCGGCCCGCACGAGGCCGACAGGATGTTGCTCGACAATCTCGAGAACCAGGGCGAGCGCTATGGCATTGCCGGCGTGCGCAACTGCGTGCCCGACCGGTTTCTCACCGAAGGCGAGACGGTCTCGTTCGGCTCGCATCTCTTCGAGGTGCTGCATTGCCCCGGCCACGCGCCCGGCCATGTCGTCTATTACAACCGCGCGGCCAAGTTCGCCCATGTCGGGGACGTGCTGTTTCGCGGCTCGATCGGGCGCACCGACCTGCCGGGCGGCGATCATGCGGCACTCATCGCCTCGATCAAGGACAAGCTTTTGCCGCTCGGCGACGACATCGGCTTCATCTGCGGCCACGGTCCGGGCGGGCGTTTCGGCGAGGAGCGGCGGAGCAATCCGTTTTTGACGTGAAGCGCGTCGCGCCGAAGCCGGTGCCGGCTTGACAAAAAAGCGCCGGCCTTGCGGTCAGCGCTTTTGTTGAGGCAGGGAAGCCCTTGATCAGTTAGCAGTGCAGAAATGCTGCTCGCCGTCATTGCCGGTGAAGGTGCCGGTGCGGGCGTTGAAGGTGCGGTACCGGTCGGAGCAATAGTCGTACCAGCCGCGCGTCCACGGTTCGGCATAGCGGTCGGCGTAGACCACTTGCGGTTCGGCATAGTAGCGGCGGACCGGCGCCGGGCGAATCCGCACATCGCGATCGTAATAGCCATCATCGTAGTAGTCGCGGGGCGGCGGCTGCTGGTTGGCCAACGCACCGCCGATCAGCGCGCCGGCCGCGAGGCCGAGGACGCCGGCGGCAATGGCATCGCCATGGTCATGATGGTGGCGGTGACGCCAATCGCCCGCATTGGCCGCGGGCAAGGCCGCGAACGTGGTGGCAACCACTGCGGCGGACAGCACGGCTGTCTTGAAAATTCGGTTCATGTCGATCTCCTTCGTGCCGGCCCGTAAGAATTCCGGGGATGCGGTCCGGCTTTACGAAAGATTAATATGAGACCGTGGCTGAACAGGGGCTGAACGAATTTTTGCCTGACCGGAGGGCACGGGCATCAACTATCGAACGCTCCAGGGAGCGAAGCTGTCCTGCCAGAACAGCCGCCGTTCCGGAGCAGGCTCAGCCGATCGACAGGTTGACGGCCTTGGGACCCTTGCCGCGCTTGTCAGGCTCGGTGTCGAATGTCACTTTCTGCCCATCCTCAAGACCGGGAAGACCCGACGCCTGCACGGCCGAAATATGAACGAAGACATCCTTCGCGCCATCATCCGGTGTGATGAAGCCGAACCCTTTGGCATGGTTGAAGAATTTGACGGTGCCGGTCTGCGGCATGGGAAGCTCCTTTGATCCCATAAACTCCAGTCTCGGGCCGGCAAATGCCCGAATGGAAATTTGTCCTTTATTTTAGCGTCATCGGCAAGAGAAAGTTTTGCGGGCACTTAAAGCGCGTCGCGCTTTAAGTTTTCATTATGATGCATGTCGTTGACCCGACACCGGATCCACTTTGGGGCGACAGCATTTTTGCTGCGCTGCGACATGAAAAAGGCGCGACGAAAATCGCCGCGCCTTCAAAATTCGTTTGCCTCTTCCGAAGTCATTCAAGCTTCGGAGCCTCAGTCGCACGGCCAGGAAGGGCGTGCTGCTGGCCGATGGCTCAGGCGGCGCGGAGGTTGACGGCCTTGGGGCCTTTGCCCATGCGATCCGGCTCGACGTCGAAGGTGACCTTCTGGCCGTCGACGAGCGTGCGCAGGCCCGAGGCCTCGATCGCGGAAATGTGGACGAATACGTCCTTGGCGCCACCGTCGGGCGTGATGAAACCGAAGCCTTTGGTCGCGTTGAAGAATTTAACGGTGCCGGTCTGGGCCATTGGGGAAACTCCTTCACCCGTTCAGTCTTGATGGTCCTGCCCGCCACCTCGCGTCGAGGGCAGTTCCCGGTGGTAGCTTTCGGCAGTCATGCATTGGCGCATGGTCAAACCCCCCGCCGAAAAACGGGGCCGTCAGAGATTCACAGTATCGGGGAAAGGTCGTCCAAAACGTTCCGCTCTCCGGGTCGCAAATGCCCGAACACGGAATTTATCGCACGGAAAAGTGAAGGTTGCAAGATAGCGCCGCGGGCCGCCCCCGATGGGCGCGTCCCGACGCATGAATCGACCAATCCGAGCATCGACGCGCCGCAAATAGGCCTCGTTGCCTGAGGGGTCATCGGCCACAGCCCCGTCACGCATGGGCCAGCGGCGGCGACGGCTGGCGGTGCGAGGCGCCGGGATAATCCAGGCGACGTTCTTTTTAGCAGCCGGCTGCAAACGAGGGTTGCAATCGGCGATGGAATGCGGAGGATCGCAACAGCGCGACTGGTTTGAGCCTTTGCTTCGTGAATATCATTGTCCCGAACAGCTGCGTATTTGGAGCGGCACGCAGCGAGGCGAGGATCGAGGGAGAGACGATCATGAGGTTTCTTGCGGCAATCTTCTCGCGACAGGGTTTTGTCGTCCTGTTCCTATCGGCTGTTCTTGCCGCCTGTACAGTGGTCGTCGACGACGGCCCGGGACCGCGGCCACGGCCGCCGCGGCCGGGACCGCAATTCTGCACCAAACAGTACGAGCCCGTCTGCGCCCGGCGCGGTGGCGACCGCCAGACCTTCGCCAATGCCTGTCTTGCCGACCGGGCGGGTTATGGCATCGTGCGCGACGGTCCCTGCCGTGACGGCGGCGAGGGTGGCGGCGAGCAGACCTTCTGCACCCGCGAATACGCGCCGGTCTGCGCCCGGCGCGGCGGCGAGTTGCGAACCTTCCCCAACGCCTGCGAGGCACGCGCCGCCGACTACCGCATCGTTGGCGGGGGGCGCTGCTGAAAGGCCGGGTGTTCGTCTTTTCCGCACTTTGGGAAACGCGGATGCCGTCTAAAACAAATTTCGGGGACGTGTGACGGTCACAACGCGGATGGATAGGCGCCGTCGGCCGGCCCGGAGTAAAGCTCGCTGCCGTGCTCATCGCAGATGCGCACGCGGTCGGGGATTTGCGGCATTGCGAGCGTATGGAAGAGCGCGGTGGCGCCCTGCCAGGCTGCGCGCAGGGTAGGGGCTTCCAGCGACACCTTGTCGAGCGTCGCTTCCTCGGCTTCGCGCGATCGGTAAAACTCGATGACGAAATTCAAGGACGCCTCCATGATGCGTTGTTCCGCCAGGGAGATTCTCCGGCAGGAGATTCTGCGGCAGGGATGGGCGCGGAAGAAGTCGTCCGCGATCAGCTCTTCGATTTCGGCTTCAGGCCGCTCTCGGCCTGCTTGACCGACGAGCCGAACGGGGAGGCGGGCTTGGCCACCACCTTATCCTTCTTGGGCTTGCGTGTTTCGCGGTTGCTGCGCTGTTGACCCTTGGCCATCTTGTCTGCTCCTCGTGCTGGTGGTCTGGCGTCGCCGGGGTCTCAGACCGCCGGATCGTTGCCAACGATCGGATTGTCGGTACCAATCGGATTGTCGGCTGGTTCGAGATTGTCTTCCGTGGTGACCCGCTCGTGGGTCTCCTGCTCGCTGCGGATGCGGTACTGCGGGGAGCCGTCCTTGACCGGCAGCCTGCTCTTGATCTCGAACAGCTCCGCAGTCTTGTTGAGGAGCCCTGTGCGGCTCTTCATGCGCACGGTCTGGCCGACCGCGAAGAGATGCGAGGGCGTGTCGGTGCGCGGACGCGCATTCTGCTGGAAACGGATCATGCTGCATTCTCCCTGTCGCGCTTCAGCGCTGTTTCGAGGTCCAGGTAATCGATGGCGACGAGTTGACTGGTGGTCGGGTTTTTCACCGCTCTTGCCGGCAAATGGATGAAGGTGGCGACGCGGCGCCAGGCAAGCCGCGACATGCCCTCGATCAGCTCTTCGTCGTGATCGATGTCGTAGTCGCCCGCCGGCAGTTGCCCTTCCAGCCCGCCGAGTACGAAAGGAGCCATGAAATGTGCGACGGAATGGGTCGTGCGGTCCGGCATTGTCCTGCCTTGATGTTTTAAGCCCTGTGGCGACATGCGAGGCGGAGAGCCTCAAAGCAAAAAAGCGGGGACGAGCCCCGCTTTCCTATTTCCGGCAATCGCTGGAAATAAGCCATTTTCGAGAGCTGCCAGTACATCCGTGGTCAGCGGTCATCGAATTCGGCCGGATCAGATCAGTTGCAAATTGGCGGCCGACTCGCGGCCCTTGGCATCACGCTCCAACTCGAATTGCAGCTTCTGGCCTTCGGCGAGGCCAGGAAAGCCCGCGCGTTCCAATGCGCTGACGTGGACGAAAACGTCCTTGCCGCCGTCGGTTGGTTGAATGAAGCCAAAACCCTTCTGGCCATTGTAGAATTTCACGGTTCCGGTGTTCATGGGTGTCTTTCGAAGAATGAGAACGGTCGCGGAGCAAATGCGCCGCGCTGCCGATATCGATGATTTGGAGTGAGATTGGCGGGTCGAGAACCTCTGACGCCGCGAAATGCCAATTCTGGCCCAAACGCTCGTATATATCTAGCTCGACTTTGCATGGTTTTCAAGAAGATTTGGAAAAATAAGTAAGCCAAAGGAAAAAGATTGCTGCGTTCATTTGAAAAACTCTGCTATGGTTTGATGATATTTTCCAAAATTTCTCAAAAAATCATTTCGGGGTCCACTCCCGAAATTTGCGTTTTATTTCTCCAAAAAGGACAAAAACCATGGTTTCTGCGAGAAGCTCAAGAGGTAATACCACAGCGATCAACCCGCCCATCAGGCCGGCCACCGCATATGCCGTCGCCATCGGGCGTACCGGCAAACCTATGATCGTCAAGTCGGCGCGGCTGACCATCAGAAGCGACGAGGCTGAAAGGCGGACGATCGCCGATACTGACGGAACGGTTCGGCGCGCCAGGCAGACGGCCGAGACCAACCGGCTGATTTGATCTTGTCCGCGCCGATGGCAAGCGCAAGAAACCAAGCAAAGCCTTGAACCCGCCGCGCCAATGGCCTAGATCGCGGCAGGCGGACAAACACGGCAGGTTTCCCATTAACAGAGATCAGAGACGAGCGGCGGGTGCTGGCGCCAACTCCGGCTCGGGCGGACAGCCGCCGTCGAGTCTCGACCAGCATGTGCAGAGGGCGCTGCAACTGCATCAGGCGGGGCGGCGGCAAGAGGCCGAGGCGCTCTATCGGCAAGTGCTGACGCACAAGGTCAACCATGCGGCGGCTGCGCATTTTCTCGGTCTTTTGCTGCACCAGACCGGGCGCAGCGCCGAGGGGCTCGGTCTCCTCGAGCAATCGGTGCGCTTGCAGCCGAAGAATCCGGATTTCCTCAACAACCTCGGCACGGTGATGCGCGATCTCGGCCGTGTCGGGGCGGCCGCCGACTTCTTCCGCGGCGCGGTGGCGCTGCGGCCGGACCAGCTCGCGGCGCGCGACAATCTCGGCTCGTCACTGAAACAGCTTGGCCAGTTCGAGGGCGCCGAGGAGATCTATCGCGGCACGGTCGCGCGCAATCCCTTCCATTTCCGCGCCCGCATCGGGCTTGCCGAAACCTTGCAGGAAGCGGGGCGCCTGGACGAGGCGCTGGCCGTCTTTCGCGAGGCGCTGTCGATCCGTCCGAAGGACGCCGAACTGCTGCACGGGCTGGGCGTCGGGTTGATGGAAAAAGGCGAGCTCGACGAGGCGGCCGACCTGTTCCGGCAGGCGCTGGCGGCCGATCCCGGCATGGCGCGCGCCTGGCTGATGCTGACGCAGGTCAAGCGCCAGAAGGAGCGCGATCCCGAATTGGCCGGGATGGAGGCCCAGCACGCCAAGGCGCTGCCGGACAGCCTGGCGCGCATGCAGCTTGCCTTCGGCCTCGGCAAGGTCAACGACGATCTGAAGGATTATAGCAGAGCCTTCGACTATTTCGCCGAAGGCAATGCCATCCGCCGCAAAGGCATCGACTACGACGCGGAAAAGACACGCGCCGAATTCGAGGCTATGAAAACGGTGTTCGACAGGGATTTCTTCCAGAAGCACAGGCCGAGCGCGATCTCCGACGATACGCCGATCTTCGTCGTCGGCATGCCTCGTTCGGGCACGACCCTGGTCGAGCAGATCATCGCCAGCCATCCGCAGGTCTACGGCGCCGGCGAGCTCGGCATCCTGAAGACGGCGGTCGGCAGGCAGTTCCCGGCGACCATGCCCGGCGGCTTCCCCTGGGGCGTTTCGGATGCGCCCGATACGGATTTTGCCGAGGCGGGACGCGCCTATCTCGACATGCTGCATGCCCGCTATCCGCACATGCGCCACGTCACCGACAAGATGCCGGGCAACTTCCTGCTTGTCGGCTTCATCCACATGATGATGCCAAAGGCCAGGATCATCCATTGCGCCCGCGATGCGGCGGCAACCTGCCTTTCGATCTACAAGGTGCATTTCCGCGGCGACAGCCACCGCTACGGCTATGATCTGGGCGAACTCGCCGATTTCCACAATCTCTACACGGACATCATGGCGCATTGGCACAAGGTGCTGCCTGGCGTCGTGCACGATGTGCGCTACGAGGATTTCGTCGCCGACCAGGAAGGCCAGAGCCGGGCGCTGATCGACTATCTCGGGCTGCCATGGGACGATGCCGTGCTGTCGTTCCACCAGACCGACCGGCCGGTGCGCACGGCTTCCGCCGCGCAGGTGCGCCAGCCGATGTATCAAGGCTCGGTCGACCTGTGGAAGCGCTACGGCGACAGGCTGAAGCCCCTGCTGGACAGACTGGCTTAATGCGGCGCGGCATTTCCGGCGGAGCGCTCCCGCTCCGCCCAAGTGCGTTGCCTACAATTCCATGAACGTCTGGAACCCGCCGAAGATCATGCGCTTGCCGTCGAACGGCATTTTCGACATATCCGGCTGCAATCGTGGATCGGCCATCACCTTGGCCATGACCGCGTCGCGGTCCTGCCTGGATTTGTAGACGACCCAGGAAAAGATGACGACTTCGTCGTCCTTGGCCTGCACGGCGCGTGGAAACGACGTGACCTCGCCATAAGGCACATCGTCGCCGACGCACTCGACATAGGCGAGCGCGCCGTGTTCCTTCCAGACGGCGCCGGCGGTGTTGGCCAGCTTCTTGTAATCGTCGAGTTTTGCCTTTGGCACGGCAAGCACGAAACCGTCGACATAGGACATGGCAATCTCCTTGTTTGCTGCATCCGGCGCCGGGCCGGCAGGGATGCGACCCGGGGCAGGTGGGCGCGCACTTCTCGCCGAGAGTGCTGACGCCCGCTATCGAATTGCGACGGTTATTGCTCCACTGGAGCGTTCATCGCCCATGCGACTCCGAAAGGGTCCTTCACCTGGCCCCAGCGGTCGCCCCAGAACATCACCTGCAGCGGCGTCACGATCTCGCAGCCGGCGTCGACCGCGCGCTGCCACCAGCCGTCGATCTCGTCGCTGCCGAGATGAAGCTGGAGCGTATAGCCCTGCGGCGCCTGGTGCGGGTGGCCGTGCTCGGGATAGGCGTCGCCCAACATCAGCGTCGAGCCGTTGATGTGGAGGTGGACATGCATCGTGCGGCCTTTTTCGTCCGCGGGGTAGGCAAAGACCTGTTCGGCGCCGAACGCCTTCTGGTAGAATTCGGCAGCCTTGAAGGCGCCGTCCACCTGCAGATAGGGGGTCAATCCGCCGAGCACTTTCGCCTTGGGCTGCACAGGGGTCTGGTCGGTCATTGCGTGTTCCTCTTCACGTTTGATTTGGCCTTGCGGACCATAGGACGCGCGAGGTGACGGCGGTCCTACATGGGCTTGAAATTTTTCTCGAGGGCCGGGCCCGGACTGGCCGGGCGACCGGAGAACTCAAGCGATAGACGCATGGCTCGGCCGCTCATATGACCTTGGCCGAGACGGCGGCTGAGCGGCGGCTGTTCTGCGCGTCGAAGAGTTCTGGAAAGCCAACGTCCTTGCGCAGTTCGGCGGGGAGCGAAAGCAGGATGCGCTCGCTACGATGGCGGGCACGCGCCGCCGCATATCGGGTTGCGATGCGGCCGATGGAGGAAAGGACGGACATGATGCATTCTCCCTGGGTTGGCGCCGGCATCATCGTGTCGGCATCCCAAGGACGAGGCAGGTTCAGGCGATCCGACAGGTCGTCGTTTTTTTCTCGCAGCGTTTAATTTCTCATTCGAGCGCCACGGCCTACGCGACCTTGAGCGTCGGAATAGCCGAAACATCCACCTCACGTTCGGCATGCCAGGCATCGAAAGCTGCCTGCATGCGAAGCCAGATCGCGGCTCCATCGCCGAACAGCTTCCCAAGGCGGGCGGCCACAGCCGGTGAAACCGGCTTCTTTTCGCGGATGATGTCATAGAGCTGCTGCCGGGAGATGCCGAGCAGCTTTGCAATTTCCACCTTGGTCTTTCCAGTTGCCGGGATAATGTCCTCAAGCAGCGCTCCCGGGTGGGAGGGACAGCGCTCGATAGGACGCGTCGGCTCGTGCACGCTCATAGATCGAACTTCTCCAATCTGGCCGCCTCAGCGGTATTGCTCGAAGTCGACGCGGGCGTCCTTGCCGTCGAATTCAAACGTGATGCACCACGGGCCGTTGACGTGGACCGTGTAACGGATGGGATCGAAGCCTCTCAGCGCATGGAAGGCAAAGCCAGGAAGGTTCATCTCCTCGGGCTTTTCTGAAGCTTCCAGGCGGTCAAGCCGGACAAGAACGCGCTTGTGCATCTTGGCGTCGATCTTGCCGGTTTTCCCGGTTTGAAAGAGCTCTGACAGGGCCTTGTTCCTGAAAGACTTGATCATGAGGTATGTAAACAGATCGCTTACAAGATTCAAGGACCTGTAAGCGGATAATTTACAATCCGATCTATCCCGCCCCTTCAGCCACTGAGCGGAAGAACTCCTCGGGATCGTCGACTTCGATCAGCCGCCGCCTCTCGATCAGCCAGAAGCGGTTGCCGATGGCACGGATGAAGGAGCGATCGTGCGAGGCGAGCACGCAGCTTGCCTGGTGCTTGAGCAATTCCTCCTCCAGCGCTTCCTGGCCGTCGATGTCGAGATGGTTGGTCGGCTCGTCGAGCAGATAAAAATTCGGATTGGCGAGCCTCAGCGCCAGCATCATCAGCCGCGCCTTCTGGCCGCCGGACAGCACACTGATCCTGCGCTCCTGCATCTCGATGCCGACGCCGGCGCCGGCAAGCAGAGAGCGGGCGCGCTGTTCGCCGACATCGTAACGGCGCGACACCATCGCCAGTGGCGTATCGTCGCCGCCGATGCCGGACAGGGCCTGGTCGCTGTAGCCGAGCACCGTCGACGGCGTCACCTTCACGTTCTGAACCGTGTCGGGTTCGATAATGGCGTTGCGGATCAGCGTGACGAAGCGCGACTTGCCAACGCCGTTGCGGCCAAGCAGCACGATGCGGTCGCCCTGGCAGATGTGGCGCTTGCCGGTCCTGAACAAGAGCGTGCCGTCGGGCGTTTCCACCGCCGCGTCGTCGAGCGTGATCAGCACCTTGGCGTGCGTGCCGCGATTGGCCAGCCGGATCGCCCCCGCCGATTTCTCGTGATGCGCCGGGGCCGCCGCGTCCTCAAGTCGCTCCGCGCGCTGCTTGAGCTGCTTGGTCTTGACCGTGAGAAGGTCGCTGCCCGAATTGATGCCGATATTGTTGAGCTTGGCAGCCTGGCGTCGCAATTGCTGCGCCACCTTCATGTCGCGCTGGAATTTTCGCTCGGTCGAGGCATCGACCTCATCGAGGGCCTGCCGGGCGCGGGAGTAGGGAAGGGAAAACACCGGCGACTGGTCCGGGCGCAGGAACAACGTGCGGTTGGTGGCGGCGTCGAGAAAGGCGCGGTCGTGGCTGGCGATCACCACCGGCACCTCTCGCGGTAGCGCGTTCAGCCAAGTTTCGAGCTGGCTGATGCGGGCAAGGTCGAGATGGTTAGTCGGTTCGTCGAGCAGCAGCATGTCGGGATCGGTGACCCAGACACGCGCGATCAGTGCCAGCCTCTGCCAGCCGCCGCTCAGCGCCTGCATCTCTCGCTCGCGCATCGCCTCAGGAACGTCGAGCGAATCCAGCACCACATTGACACGCCATAGTTCGCTTTCGGCTTGCTCGGGCGGCAAAGCGTCAGCCACCACCTGATGAAAGCTGCGGCCAAGCAGGGCAGCAGGAACGGACTGCTCGACATGGCCGACGCGCAAGCCGCGCGTGCGGGTAATGTCGCCGGAGGTCGGCTCCATCTCGCCGGCCAGGCATTTGAGCAAGGTCGACTTGCCGCGACCATTGGCGGCAACGATGCCGAGCCGGTCGCCGCTGCCGATGGTGAGGTCGAGATTGGAAAAGAGCGGCGCACTCATCGTGACGCCGAGGGATTTGAGGCTGATCAGGGCCATGTCGATTTCTCTGGTCTATCCGGAAAGTCCGGCTCAATGCACTTTGTCAGTGCGCAAGCGGCCATCAGGCTCGGCAATGCGCACCACGAAGGGCAGACCAAAAAATCGAAGCGGGAAAAACCCGGACCGTCCCTGGTCAGCCCTGCAAGCAAGCTCGCAGGGCGGAAATCGGGCCACGCTGACGATGGTGATCGATAAACACGCAGCCCTCCTTTCAAGACGTTTGGGTGTGGGGACTGAGTACACCAAAGGTCATGCGCTGGGCAAGAGGAGGGTAGCGTCGAGCGGGGCGCTGAAGCTGCCAATCTCCCCACTCGCGGGGGAGATGTCCGGTCCACCCTCCGCAGCTGCAGCGCAGCTGCTGTGGAGGACGGGCAGGACAGAGGGGGCGCCGTCCCGCCGGCCTTTCGAACGAACTACTTTCCGGGCCGTCCTGTCTTCGCGGGCCGGCGCTTTTCGCGGCGGGCGTCGCCGGGGTCTTCATAAGAACCAATGCCGGCGCGTTGGCGCACGACGGGTTTGTCCTCGCGTTCCTTCGCGCCCCCGTCTGTCCTGCCGGCCCCAACAACGGGAGAGATCGGCTGAGGCTTCGCCGGCACTTTTCCCTCGACCGGTTTCTCGGTGCGGCGCACGGTCATCTCGTCGAGAGAGTTTTTCTTGAACAGCGGTTTGGTCGGCTCGCCGGGAATGCCGAAATCCGAGCCGTGTGCTTCGGACGCCGATTGTTTCTTGAACAGCGAGCGCGACACGGCACCGGCCGGCGTCGGCATGTCGGTGCCTGGGCCCATGTCGTCGATCGACGGTTTGGCGAACAGGGGCTTCTTCACCGGCACCGCGCCATCGGCGCCCATCTCGTCGAGATCGGGCTTGCGGAAGAGATTGGGCCGGGCAGCCTTGGCTGCCTCTTCGGCGGCGCGTGCTTCGTCGAGCTTGCGGAACCGCTCCTGTTCCTCCGATGTACGATGCCTGGCCACGCCCTTGTTGTGCTTGCCTTTTTCGCGGCCCGAGACCGGGCTTTCCATATCGGCGTATTTGGCCAGCGGATCATCGGAGATCGACATCTCCATCTCACGCAGCCGCTTGATCTCGTCGCGAATGCGGGCCGCCTTCTCGAAATCGAGGTTGGCGGCGGCGTCGCGCATCTGCTTCTCCAGCGCGTCCAGATGGGCCTTGAGGTTGTTGCCCATCATGGCGCCGGCGCTGTCGGTGAACTGCGAGATATCGGCGCGGACATGGTCCTTCTCGTAGACCGAATCCAGAATGTCCGAGATGCGCGACTTGACCGATTCCGGCGTGATGCCGTTGGCGGCGTTCCACTCCATCTGCTTTTCGCGACGGCGATTGGTCTCGGCCATGGCGCGTTCCATCGAGCCGGTGACCTGGTCGGCATAGAGGATGACCTTGCCGTCGACATTGCGGGCGGCGCGGCCGATGGTCTGGATCAGCGACGTCTCCGAGCGCAAAAAACCTTCCTTGTCGGCGTCGAGTATGGCGACGAAGCCGCATTCGGGGATGTCGAGGCCTTCGCGCAAAAGGTTGATGCCGACCAGCACGTCGAAGGCGCCGAGGCGCAAATCGCGCAGGATTTCGATACGCTCCAGCGTGTCGATGTCGGAGTGCATGTAGCGCACGCGCACGCCTTGCTCGTGCAGATATTCGGTGAGGTCCTCGGCCATGCGCTTGGTCAGCACGGTGACCAGCGTGCGGTAGCCGGCCTTGGTCGTCTCGCGGATCTCCCCGACGACGTCGTCGACCTGGGTCTTGGCCGGGCGCACCTCGACCGGGGGGTCGATGAGGCCGGTCGGTCGGATGACCTGCTCGGCGAATACGCCGCCGGACTGCTCCATCTCCCAGCCGCCGGGCGTTGCCGAGACAGCGACCGAGAGCGGGCGCATGGCGTCCCATTCCTCGAAGCGCAGCGGCCGGTTGTCCATGCAGGAAGGCAGGCGGAAGCCGTATTCGGCAAGCGTCGCCTTGCGCCTGAAGTCGCCGCGATACATGCCGCCGATCTGCGGCACGGTGACGTGGCTTTCGTCGATGAAGACCAGCGCGTTGTCGGGAATATATTCGAACAGGGTCGGCGGCGGATCGCCCGGCTGGCGGCCGGTGAGATAGCGCGAATAGTTCTCGATGCCGGCGCAGGAGCCGGTGGCTTCCAGCATTTCCAGGTCGAAGCGGGTGCGCTGTTCCAGACGCTGCGCCTCCAGCAGGCGGCCGGCGCGCTCGAGCTCGACCAGACGGTGCTTGAGCTCTTCCTTGATCGACTTGATGGCCTGGTTCAGCGTCGGGCGCGGCGTCACATAGTGCGAATTGGCGTAGATCTTGACGCTTTTCAGCTCGCCCGTCTTCTGGCCGGTCAGCGGGTCGAATTCGGTGATCGCCTCGATTTCGTCGCCGAACATGGAGATGCGCCAGGCGCGATCCTCAAGGTGGGCCGGGAAGATCTCGATCGTGTCGCCGCGCACGCGGAAGGAGCCGCGCACGAAATTGATGTCCTGGCGCTTGTATTGCTGGGCGACGAGGTCGGCGAGCAGAGCGCGCTGGTCGAGCCGGTCGCCGATCTGCATCTGGAAGGTCATGGCGGTATAGGTCTCGACCGAGCCGATACCGTAGATGCAGGAGACCGAAGCGACGATGATGACGTCGTCGCGTTCGAGCAGCGAGCGCGTCGCCGAGTGGCGCATGCGGTCGATCTGCTCGTTGATGGAGGATTCCTTCTCGATGAAGGTGTCGGTGCGCGGAACGTAGGCTTCCGGCTGGTAATAGTCGTAGTAGGAGACGAAATACTCCACCGCATTGTCGGGGAAGAATTTCTTGAACTCGGAATAAAGCTGCGCCGCCAGCGTCTTGTTCGGCGCCAGGATCAAGGCGGGACGCTGCGTCTCCTCGATCACCTTGGCCATGGTGAAGGTCTTGCCCGAGCCGGTGACGCCGAGCAGCACCTGCGTGCGGTCGTTGTTTTGGACGCCCTCGACCAGGTCCTTGATGGCGGTCGGCTGGTCGCCGGCCGGCTCGAAATCCGACACCATCTTGATGGTGATCCCGCCCTCGGACTTTTCCGGCCGGGCAGGCCGGTGCGGCGTCCACAGCACGCCGTCCTTGTGCAGCGGATTGCCCGATTCAATCAATGCCGAGAGAGCCGCCACCGTCGCGGTGACGCCGCTCGACGTCATCGTCTCGGCTTCCTCGAGCGAGACGTCGAGGCCAGCGACAGGATTGAGGCCGGCGGCCGCGCGCTCGCGGGCTGTCGCCGCGCCGCCCATCGAGGTGCCACGCGCCGTGCGCCCGGGCGCCGCGGAGCGCTCGGGGATCTTCTTCGATGGCTTCGGCGACTTGCCGCCGTCCTTGCCGGCCTGGCGCCCTTCGCGTTCGGCTTCCTGCTCGATCTGCTCGGCCCAGTCCGCGACCGAACCGGTGAGCGGCGTGCCCGACAGTTCGGGCTGCGGCATCTCGGCGAAGCCGCCTTTGTGCAGCGGTTCCGAGGCGTCGAGGAAATCGGTCAGCGGGCTGCGCCGCTTGGGCGCGGCGCGGTCGTCATTCGCCGTCGGCGGCGTTCTCTTTTCGGTGGATTTGGCCATGTCCGGAATATGGGAGGTCTCGGCGAAAATGGAAAGAGCGCGATCAGCCGAGGCGCACCACCAGATGCGGCTCCTGACAGAAGGCTGTCAGGAGGAGGCAAGTGCCGGTGATGCCTGCCTATTGCGGTCAGGCGCCGCGTGCGTTGTCCGCCACGCGTGTCGGCGATCCGTTCAGGCGCGGCACCACGACGAGGCGCTTGATTTTGCCCTTCTTGAAGGCGGCGAGGAAGCGCGCATAGTCCTTGAAGGCGACGCATCCACTGGACTGTGCGTAGCGGCCCCGAAGCAGGTAGGTGTGGGCCAGCAGCCCGTCGCGGTTGTATTTATTGCGGCCATCGACGGGTGTCAGACGCAAAGCCTCGACACCATGAAAGCGCGACTCGCGCAAGGACAGATTGTAGGTGTTGGGCGGTGTCGGTCCGCGGTTCTTCTGATCGGCATAGCGCGGCTGGTCCGCCATGGCGCCGATGCCCGAATGCGCTTCGAGCCTCGAACCGTCGGGCATGTAGACGGTCTTGGCGCTGATGTCATAGATGGCGACACCGCTGCCGGCTCCGCTCCTGGAGCCGCCCGGCGCGTTGAACAGGTTCCTGAACGCCTGGCCGAGGCCGCCCGAAGGCGTGTCTGGCTTCGCATAGGCCAACGCGTCGCCGCCATCCGCCGGCCGGCCCTGCCGGGCCGGCTTTGCCGGCTGGGCTTGCTGGACCGGCTTTGTCTGAGGTGCCGGCTTCTGCTGCACGATCTTGGGCTGTTGGGCCGGCTTCTCCTGCTCCACGGACTTCAACGGCTCCGGCGCGTCGAATTGCGGCCGACGGGTCGGCAGCGGCACGTCATCGGTGAGCGCGTCGGGCAAGGCCGCGGCATCGCCCGGCTGTTCCTGCTGGGTTTCGACAGGCGAAACCGCGACATCGGCCGAAGAGTCCGTCATCGGCAATGGCGAGGCGAATGCCTCGTCCTCGACAGGCAGCGAGCGGGCAAGCGCGAGGGCCAGTTGCGAATTGTCCGGCGTGCCGGCATCCGGCTGGGCAAAATGCATCGGCTGCGGCGCTGTCTGGACAACCGCCGAGCCGGTGTCGATCCGGGCGAAGCGCTCCGCCGCGGGTGCCGGCAAGTCTTCAGACAGGCTGGCGACGAGCTTGGCGCCCGGCACCAGCGATGCCTCGGCGACCTGTGGAGCGGAGGTCGAGATGATAGGACGGGCGGGTGCGCCGGCCGCGGTCACGGGCTTGGCCGCGTTGGCGAAGGCGGCGGCGAGCTTGCTTGGCGAGAGAGATGCTTCCATGCGCTCGAAGCGCTCCTGCGAGGTCGTCTTGGCGACCGGGACAGGGTGTGCTGTGGACGCGGCCACGAGGCGCGCCGACTTTTCCGCCCGGGGGGCGAGGGCGGCCAGCCTGAAGCATCCGGAGCCGCATTGCACGGCGTGGTTCTGCAGCGCCTGAGTGCCGCCATCGGCGTTGGCCAGTGCGAATGGCGCAGCGGGCATCAGGAAATGCTGTTTCAGCGGATCGGCAAGAGCGAGCGAGCCCGGCATGGCCAGCCTCTGCGGCAGGACACTCGACGTCGACGACAGCGAAGCGCCGACTGAGCTCAGACCAGCCATTGTACCGACCAGCCACAGGCCAACGGCAGCGCTGACGCCGGGCACGGCGACCCAGCGGACGATCCGCTTAGAGTTGAAGGATGAGGCACGTGACGCGTTGTCGGCAGCTTCGCCGTCCCAACGCCTGTCCCCGACAATTTTCTTACTCAAGAACGCCATTCAACCAATCTTGCTCCAATCGGCTCCCACGTCCGCGGCTGTGATAGCCGCGACGACCATTCTGTGAGTGATCCCAGGTGGTCCCCGACGCGTTTGCCGCGCCTGTCTTTGGTTGCCGATTGCTTCAAAATATGGACAAAGTTGGTTAACCAATCCCTCTCAAAACCAACCGAGAGACGTGGACTTTGTGCCAAAAAAGGCTCGTCCACGACCATGAACGCGGTATTGCAGCCCTTCCAAGAGTATTTTGCTGCCTGCTTTTAACGGCCGAGTCAAGCAAAACAGCTCTTGCTAATTGAAGCGAATGGCCGTTTCAGCGGGGCCGCGACGGTGGCGCGTGTCATTCCGTACTCCCGAGAAGGCCCAGCGCGTCGCCCCAAAACTGCTACCCGCCCGCCGCAGATAACCGGCCCGTACCGCGGTTTCGCGGCGACCATTGATCGGCCACCGTGTTCTCCGGCAATCCGAACTGTCCGGCCTCGTGCTCTCGGCGCTGTTGGCCAACTCGCCTTAGCGGCTTCAAACGATGAACCTGCTCGGCTTCACACAGGCAGGGCGCCACCAATGCCAATATCGGCCATTGCTGCCAGTTCGGTGGCGACGGCTGCGGCCCGGCGCGCCTTCGGACCATGCTGCGGCCAAAGCAAGCGGCGCTTGATCGTCAACGCCGGCACATCCCCGGCGATCTCGATGAGATGGTCGGGCTCGAGGTGGCGCCGCAACACCAGTTCGCTGGCCAGCAAGGCGCCCATCCCGGCAATGGCGGCTTGCGCGGCGACGATCGTCAAGCCGAAGCGGGGGCCTTGATCGATCCCCTTGCGCTGCCGTCCGGCGGCCAAGAACCAGTCGCGCCATGCCGGATAGACATCGTCGCCCATGGTCGGATCGATGTGCAGCAGCGGCATTCTATCCAGCACTTCGGCCGCATCAGCCCGCGCATGGCCTTCGAGCAGAGCCGGCGCGCAGGCCGGGATCACCCGTTCGGTGAACAGGTCGAGGGATAGGGTGTCCGGCGCGGCCCCCTTCCGGTAGCTGATGGCGAGGTCGACGCCTTCCTCCAGCATGGCATCGAGTGCGACGGAGGCGATGATGCGAACCTCGAGCCGGCCCAGGAAAGGCCGCACCACGGCCAGGCGCGGCGCCAGCCACAGCGAGGCGAAGGACGGGTCGGCCGAGATGGTGAAGGTTTCCGCTTGCCGCTCGAAGCGCAGCCGCCGCATGCCGGAGGCCGGGGCGTCGAAACCCCGGTCGATGTCGGGCAGGCCTGCCTCGGCGGCGCGGGTAAGCACGATGCCATTGCCCTGGCGCCGGACAAGCCTGGCGCCAAGCCGCTCTTCCAACTGCTTTATCTGATGGCCGATGGCGCCCGGCGTGACGCCCAGTTCCTCGGCGGCGCGCGTCAGGCTGCCGGTCCTGCCAGCAGCCACCAAAGCCCGCAAACCGGACAGCGGCAAATCCCTCAACGTCGTCATATTTTGAGCCAACCTCAAAATTGCGGGAAGGGAACTCGTTTGAAACATGGATTTTCCATGCATAGGCTTGCTGGAGAAATTCAATCGCAGGGGAACGCCACGATGCTCGATACGCCAAGCCATACAACCGAAACGAAGCGGGCGGCCGCCCCGATCCGCGCCATCCGTGCCGAGGGCGCGCGCATCGCCGTCGAGCTGGTCGGCGGCCGCACCGCAAGGCTGTCGACGCGTTGGCTGCGGCTTGCCTGCGAATGCGAGGCATGTGGCGACACCGCCTCCGGCAAGAGGTGGCTGACGCCGGCCGATATCAGCACGGCCATCCATGCCGAGAGCTTCGACGCCTCCACACCCGGACAGGTCACGGCCATCTGGCAAGACGGACATGTGTCGCGTTACGACGCTGCCTTCCTGGCGAGCCATACCGATGACGCCGGCGCGGCCCGGTTCGAGCCGCAATTATGGGACGGCGGCCTAGCTGCACGGCTCGGCCGCTTCGCCTTCGATGCGGTGGTCGGCGACGACGAAGCGCTGTTCCAGTCGCTCAGGGCATTGCGCGACCATGGCATCGCCATGCTGACCGGCGTGCCGGCCGAGAAGGAAGCGACGGCCCGCGTCGCCGGCCGTTACGGGCCGATCCGCGAGACCAGCTACGGCAAGGTGTTCGACCTGATCTCGCGGCCGGACGCGCGGGTGGCGGGAGAGACGGCACGGGCGCAGATCCCGCACACGGACGAACCATTCCGCTACGCACCGCCGGGTTTCATCTTCTTCCATGCCATTAGGACCGGCGCCGGCACCGGCGGCACCTCGCTGACGGTCGATGGCTTCCATGTCGCCGAGCTGATGCGGACAGGCACACCGGAGCTGTTCGATCTCCTGACCCGGCGTGGCGTCACCTTCCACCGCGAGCATGCCGGAGAGGTGTTCTTCAGCGCCGAGGCGCATGTCATCAGTCTCGATGCCGTCGGGCAGGTCACCGGCATCCGCTATAATGACCGCTGCCTGGCACCGCAACAGGCGCCTGAAACCGAGATCGACAGCCTGATCGAAGCGCTGGCCGAACTGACGCGATTGATCTGCGACCCGCAAAACCAGTTCCAGCACCAGCTTCAGCCCGGCGAGGTGCTGGTCTTCGACAACCAGCGCGTCCTGCATGGCCGCACGGCGTTCGATCCGACCTTGGCGGTCCGTCATCTCAGAAGCTGCAACATCGACCGCGACGGCGTGCACAGCGCCTTTCGCACGCTGGCGCGGCGGTTCGCGCCGGAGGAGGCGGAAGCGGTGCTGTACCAGGGCGCGATTTTCTAGGGTTTGCAATGGAGCTTCTACCTCCCCTTGTGGGGATTTCGGACCGCAGGTCCGGGTGGGGCTGGCGCCGACCGCCCAGGAACGCAGTCCTCTTGGGCCCTCAGTTGAACCACAGCGCAAACGTCAGGAGGCCACCGCCGCCGAACTCGCTCTGGATCTGGTCGAAGTCGTCGCTGGTCAGGATCCTGCCGCTTTCGAGATAGGGCGCGATGGCCGGGCCGGTGATCGACAGCACCAGGTCGAAGGGTTTCGGCTCGTCGAAGAAGCGCTTCATGTTGATGCCCTTGCCGGTGATGCGGAAATGCGGCAGCAGCACGCGGCCTTCGAGCAGGTCCTCGGCCATGGTCAAGGTGGCGAGCCAGGCCGCGACCTGCTGCTCTCCGACTTCGAGGCCGGTGAGCGGGTTTTCGCCCTTCTGTTGCGGTCCCGGCAGCCATTCGCGGTCATTGTCGGTCTCGGCGCGGATCGCCTTCCAGTCCTCGCGCGACAGCCGGATCATCTCCAGCAGGTGACGGCGCGCCGCCTGCCGCCGCTCGGGCTCGACCACCGGCCAGTTGACGAGATGCACCAGCGAGATGAAATCGGCGATGCGCCATTCCGAGGAGAAGATGCTGCTGCCCATGTCGCCAGCCGGCGGAACGAGGATGTCCTGCAACGGCAGTTTTGCGCGCGGGAAGAGCATATGGAAAGAACCGTCGAACGTGCTCCTGAAATCATGTGCCAGCCAGAAATCGGCCTGCGCCATCAGGAACTCGGCATAGCCCTGCAGCCAGTAGCCGTCGGCGCGGTCGAAGCGGAAGGTGAGCGCAGGCGCGGCATCGTCGGGCGCCACGCCGCCACGCGACAGCGAGGCCATGATGGCGGCCATGCTCTCATCCGGCGCGATCGTGCCGTCCTCGTCGAGGTCGATGCCGACCTGGGTGAGGTCGATGACAATGCCGATACCGGCATCGGCCGGCACCGACCCCAGCGTCGCGGCGGATTTTTCCAACCGGTTGCGGAAGGCGACCAATATGGCGCGGAACTGTTCGTAGGTCAGCGGTTCGGGGTTCGGGTTTTCCTGCACAGGCAGCCGCATCAGCGGCAGCATGAAGGATCGCGGGCTCTCGAAGCCATGGCGGTGCAGGCCGCTGGCCAGCAATTCCAGCGCGGTAAAGAATTCGCCGGCGCCGGCGGCATAGGCGGATGCCGGGTCGGTGGATGCGGCTGCCTCCAGCGTCGATAGCGCCGTGTCGCGCGCGGTCACGGTTTTGGCCTCGAACAGAGCGGCCGCGGCTTCGGGCATGGCGGCCTGCGCCGAAGACATCGGCAGAACCAGAGCAAGTGCCAATGCCAGCAGACTTGCCAGTGGTGTCATTTTCCCCTCCCATGCGCGTCGTGCCGGCAATCATACACGCATTTGCAATGCCGCGTCTGCCGGGCGCTGATGCATGATTGCCATTGGCTGGCTTCAACGCGCCCGGCAGACGGTCTACACAGGGCAAACGATTGGACATCGCGTGTCGAACTATCCGCTCTCCTACAAACTGTCGTGGCTGCCGCGATTCCTGAAACCGTCGCTGTCCGGCGACGCACAGGCTTTCGCGGCAATGGCCGGCACGATGATGGATCGGGCGCCGAGGCGGACGGTGCGGCTCGCCTTCGTCGGCGACATTTCGGCGGTGGCCAACCGCAGCGCTCCTGACTGCCATCCGGCGATCAACACGCTGCTCGGTGCGGCCGACCTGGTGATCGGCAATTGCGAAAGTCCGATCGTGGACAAGCCGAGTGCCGTGCTCGGCACCAGGCTCGGCACCCATCACGCGATGAGCGAGCGCTTTCTCGGGGACGCGCTGGCGGCAGTCGGCATCTCGCGTGAAAGACTGGTGCTGTCGCTGGCCAACAACCATGTGCTCGACCAGGGCGTCGCCGGTTTCGATGAGACCGTGGCGGCGCTGAAGCGGCTCGGTATCGGCACTATTGGCCTCGCCGGCAACAGCCCGGTGCAGCCTGTCGAAGTCGGGCCGCTGACTGTCGGGTTCGCCGCCTTCACGCTGTGGCGCAATGCGGGCGAGGACCTGTTCGCCGGCCGCGTTTCGATGGCCGGCGATATTGCCCACCTGCGAGGTGACGGGTTCGATCTCCTCTGCGCCGTGCCGCATTGGGATTGGGAGTTCCGCCACTTTCCGCGCGCCGAAACGCGGAGACTGGCGAGGCGCCTGGCAGGGCAGGGCGTCGGGCTGATCGCCGGCCACCACGCCCATGTCGTGCAGCCGGTGGAGCGGATCGGCGATACGATTGTCGCCTATGGACTTGGCGATTTCCTCGGAACCGCCCTTATCCGCCAGCCTTGGCCGGGACGCATTGGCGGGATTCTTATCGCCGACGTCAGCGCCGATGCGGGAACGCGGGGGTCAGTCATTTCCTACCGGATGCATCCCTTTGTGCGGCTGCGCGCCGGGGATCATGAGCGGCTGGCGCCGGTGGAAGGATTGGAGGGCCGCATGCGGGACAAGGTGCAAAGGCGGTTGAGCGCGGTCTTTCCGTAACTACAGGTGGTGGACATTGGCCAAGATCGCCATGTCGGCGCTTTTCAAAGCGCTGATGATTGGCGAATGAAGGGGCGGCGCAAGCATCTGTTGAAGAGGCGCTACAGTCGATACTTCAGACAAAACCGGCTATCATGAACCGGTCCAGGCAAGCGGGGGTGGCGGTGGAAACAGCGGATTTCATGCCCGGCGACGCCGTGGTTGCCGGCATCCGGAAAAAACATCGAGGCTTATGAAGCGGCGCGGGCCTCCGTGGTGCGGCAGGTACGCTGGCGGGTGCCGCTGTTCGTCGGTTTGGTGCTGGCGACGGTGGTGCTGATCGCCTGGCTGTTCAACAAGGTCGCCGATCCCAACGAGCAATGGTTCTCGACGCCGCATGTGTTCCTCTACGTCGTCGGGTTCGCAGCTTCGATCCTGCTTTATTTCCAGGCGATGAAGCCGGCGACGCGGCTGCAGCAATCATTTCGCCAAACACTGCTGCCCATCATCTTCGGCTTCATCCGCGACGTGCGCTACGCGCATGGCGGGCGGCCAAATTCCTTCGACCGGCTGCCGCGCGAGGCGGTCGGGCCGTTCAACCGGCAGTCGTTCGATGATGTCGTTTCCGGTCGCTACGAAGAGTTTCCGTTCGAGCTCTACGAAGCGGAGCTGCGGGAAGGAAATGGCAAAGGCTCGTCGACGGCCTTCAAAGGTGTGATCGTCGCCTTCGAAGCCATCGAACCGTTTCCGGGAATATTGGTGGCGACGCGGCGGACCAATGCCGTCGTCGGCTTCTTCCGTGGCATGTTCGCCAGCAAGATGCAGGAACTGTCATCCGGCGTGCCGGAACTCGATGCCGCCTATGAGTTCCGCACCGACAATGCCGAGGAGGCGCAGCCATTGGTGAGCGGCCGGCTCGCGCAGGCGCTGAAATGGCTGGGCGAAACCTGGCCGGAGGAACCGGCGCGCGTGGCCCTCAACGGCAGCGACGGTTTTCTGCTCCTGCCGCAGGCGAAGAATTTCTTCGAACTGCCCGCCATTTCGGTGCCACTGGACTACCAAGCCCATGTCGCGCCGATGATATCGGACATGGGCGCGATGCTGGCGACGGCAGCGCTGGTGCGCAAGATCGGCGCCAGGGACGAAGCGGCTTGATCAGCCGGCGTTCCCGTCAGCAATCGAAGCCGTACTTTTCGCGCATGTTGTCCGCCTCTTCTTTCGACATTCGCTTGAACATCACGCAGATCGTGAAGCTGCCGACCTGATGGCCGTCCCGCGTATATCCCCAGTCGGAAATGTCGTCCCTGGTGAATTCTATGTTCTGGCCGAGCACGACGTTGTGCACTGCCTCCGGCTCATTGGCCAATATGCCGACAAACCCTGTCCCGGCACGGCGGAACGGTATGACCCAGAAGTGCTCGGTGACATGCCCATCCCGCACCTTGACCTTCAACTTGAACCTGCCTGTGCCGGAAGGAGGCATTTCGGACAGTGCCAGGAAGTCATCCAGGCCGGCGAGCGCCTGCTTGGTCGCCGCAGCCATGTCGGGATCGCCCGCAGCGAAGATGATCCCCTTGTCGTCACCTGGATCCACGCCTTGCGCGCCGACCGATCCCGGAGCAAGCGCCAGCATCAAGGCTGCCGCAGTTCGGACCGCTGGTTTCATGGAAGGCCCCCTTCATCATTGCGGTCGACACAATGCTGCATCGCTATCCGATTTGCAACCTTGGCGCGAGTTTGCCTCTTCAGGTCCAAGGTGGCGGCGGCCGTCGATGACAAGACCGGCATGGTGACGTCGGTGAAGAAGGCTTCGTCCCTACAGCTTGCTCGGCACCAGGCCAGCCAGCCAGTTGGCCGACCGCTTGGCCATGTCGGCGGTCGCCGATACAGCGCGGCCAAGATCGGTCTTGACGACGGCATAGCCGTTTTTCGTACGATAGAGCACGCCGGTGCCGCCATCGACCACCTGTTCATAGGCGACCGGCCGCGCGGCGGCCGCTTCCATCGCCGTCGTCGGCGAGCCGACCGGGACCGTCGGCCTGTGGCTCAGCTCGGGCGGCAGCGTCGGTTCAACGGCGCGGCTGGCGGGCCTCAGCTCCGGGCGCGAAGCCGTCGCGGCCAGTTGCGAAAAGGGCGCGGAACCTTTCGCGCGGCAGATGCCAGAGACGAGCGGATAGTTGAAATTGCGCTCGTGCAGCATCTGGCTCTTCATCGCCGCTTCGCACTCGGCGATGGTCGACCATTTGGCCGGCGTCTCGCCGATATATTCGCAAAGCTTGGCGTCGCAGTCGCAGCCGACGATGGTCATGGCGACAAGGGAGGTCTTGATCACGGTCTCGTCCCCTCGATGTGCCCCTCGGCAGCCCATTCAGGTGCATGTCGCGATCCAAACCGGTCCCTGAGCGGAGCCTGCGGGCACGCTTTGGGCGACATGCGACAGTCCATCGCGCGTGAACAAGGCGGGATTTGGCCGCGATTGTGAAATGAGCGTGGCGGGCGCTCGACACGGCCGTTCTCCGCGCAGCGTGGCCGAAAGGCCTCAGTAGTCGTAGACGTGCTCCAGCCTGGCGCCTGACTTGATCAGCGCCGGCAATACCAGATGCAGCCTGGGTACGGCTACGACCATGCCGGTGCGGCGTGTCGATGGATCGGCCGGCAGCGGATAGCTGAACAGGATGCGCATGCCTTCGGGGACGGCGATCGAATCCGTGGAGAGCACGGTGATCATGATCTCGTCGTTGCCGCCGATCTCGACGAATGAGACGCCCTTGTCGATCAGGCGCGGAATCATGTCGGTGAACACCTGGTAGCGCTTGGTGACGAAAACGGTGCCGTCGGGGCCGTAGTCGCGTTCGAGCAAGGTGTCGGCTTCGTTGCGCGTCGCTTCGCCGACCGGTCCCTTGGCCCAGACGTGGATGTCGAGCAAGGCCGGATCGGACGTTGCCGCGAGTGCCTGCCTGATCAGACTGGCATAGAACTGCTTGATGGTGTCGGCGAGGCCGAAGGCAAGCTTGCGTTCGCTGGTGCGCACGGCGCTGTCGCCCGGCGCCGGCTGGACCGCGAAAAGCCCGGCGCGCTTCTCGGCATACGGAAACTGGTGCCACGGGCCCTGGTCGAGGAAGGCGGCGTATTCGGCCGCCACCTTGGCCTGATAGATGTCAGTCGCCGTGCGCCTGCCCGCAATCGCCTCGGTGATGCGGCCCACCGTGTTTTCATAAGCCCATTGCACGGCATGCTCGATCGTGTGGCTGGTGCCGATGACGACCGGCATCTGGTGGTTGGCGTAGTTGAATTTATAGGCGGAGCTGGCGCGGATCACCATGGCGTAGTCCTGCCAGAAGCGGCCGACATAGGCGAAATAGGGAAAGCCGCTCGGCTGGTCCTTGGCGACGAAGCCGGCATATTCGCGCGCAGCATAGACGATGGCCCATTCCGGGTAGGTGAGGAAGGTCGATTCCTCAGGTCGCTGGTAGCCGGGGATTTCGGCGCGCACCCTGGCGGCGAGCGCCGGCGGCGGTGCACCTTCGGCGATACCCGGCAACGGTGTCTTGTCCAGCGACGGCGTCGTCAGGAAACCGTAGGCCAGCCCGGCGATCGGGATCAGGACAATGATGACGATCAGCCAGAGAATCGTCCTGATGATACGCTTCAGCAAGCGGAACAGGACCATGGCCGGTCAGGCCATGGCGGCGGCAAGCTTCTGGATCAATGTCATGAAGTATCCCCCTTCAGCGAATCCGCCTGCAAACGCAAACGGACTCTGACAGGGCAATACTAACCGATTTTGGCGCGCGGTGAAGCGGCGCCCGCAACTTCGCCGGGAAGGCGCTTGAGCGGGAAGTAAAAAGACAGTCGGCGCCGGGATTTCTCCCAGCGCCTCCCTGTCAGACCAGGACACGGTCACGGCAGCAACTCCCCTAAAGTCGTCGCACCAAGCCGGCCTTGATTTTGACGGTCCTGCCAGTCGCCGCCCGAAGGCCGCGCCCGTTCCAGACCACGCCGGTCTCCACCCTTGCGGGCTTTGCCCTGCGGCCATCGAAGGTTTTTGCCGTCCTTCATGGCAGCATCGGTCCGCCGTCGGCGTTGGCACGCTTTCCGCGGCCCCGTAGGTCTCGGCTTCCGTCCCTCGAAGCAGGCGAGCCTGCTCTCGCTTCGGGCCGTACGGGCCTCAGGAAATCCGCCTTTCACCTTCGCCTTTCGGCTGGGCGATCGGTAGCCGCCTGAGATGGGCTAAACTTACGCCGGCCAAGGATGTTGGGGAATGCCCGCGGGCCTGTGGATAGCGGGATTATCGGGGACCATTGCCAGAAGCCTCGGAATTTCAGGCACCAAGGCCTTAGACAGCCTGCCCTGCTTTTTTCGGCACGCGAACCGAGAGCGCCTATTGCTCAGCCGACGGGCGCGGGCTTCAATGCCGGCGAAGGATCGGGCAGTGCGTGCCTGGCGCCTTGCGGGGAGGGATGCGCATTGAAGGTCGGGGTGGTGCTCAATCCGATTGCCGGCGGCGGCTGGCTGAAACGGCACTGGTCCGAGGTCGCCGCTTCGCTGAAAAATCACTTCGGCGATTTCGAGCTGCGCGAAACGCAGGCCGAAGGCGATGCCGAAAGGCTGGCGCTCGACCTCGCGGCAAACGGATTCGACCTGGTGATCGCGGCCGGTGGCGACGGCACTGCCAGCGAAGTGGCCGACGGCCTGTTGCAGGCATGCAAGGAAAACGGCCGCGCGCCCGAACTCGGCCTGCTGCCGTGCGGCACGGGTATCGATTTCGCGCGCGGGCTCGGCCTGCCGAAGGAGGTGGACGCGACGCTGAAGCGGATCGCCGGGGCCAAGGGCAGGGCGGTCGATGCAGGGCGCATCTGCTATATCGACGATCATGGCGCGCTGGCCAGCCGGCACTTCGTCAACATTGCGAGCCTGGGGCTCTCGGGCGCAACCGATCGCGCCGTCAACGCCGACAAGCGTAAAGGCAAGGTTGCGGCCAAGACGCTGTTCCTGTGGCGCACCGTGGTCGAATTCGTCCGCTACCGGTTCCAGGATGTGACGATTTCAGTCGATGACGGCGCGCCGGTTGAGGCGCGCATGGCGCTGGTCGCGGTGGCCAATGGCAAATTCTTCGGCGGCGGCATGATGATCGCGCCGGACGCCGAACTGACCGACGGCCAATTCGACATCGTCATCCTGCGGGCTGCCAGCAAGCTGAAGCTGATCTGGGATATCCGCCTGCTCTATGGCGGCAGGCATCGCAACCATCCGGCCATCACCATCCTGCGCGGCAAGAAAGTGGTTGTCGAACCGCTCGGCGACGTGGAAAAGAACGGCGCGCTGGTCGACATCGATGGTGAGTCGCCCGGGCGCATACCAGCGACCTTCGAGATCCTGCCCGGCGCTCTGACGCTCAGATATTGAATCAAGACGTTGCGGCTTTGATTCAGGTCGCTCCGGTCCTGATTCCGGATGAGCGCTCAACCTTTTGAAACCGCTTCAAGTTTCCCGGATTCAGATTTCCAGTTTGGACGGAAAACCGGGCGCGCGCAGGTCGGCGCCGACAGCGTCCTCGAGCAATTTGACAACCTGGGTCGACCAGGCGCCGCCGCCGTAAGCCGCCTTGCCCTGCTCGAAAATCGCATTGACGCGCGATGCCAGTTCCACCGGCACACCGAAATCCCGACCCATGCCCAGCGCGAAGCCGAGGTCCTTCAGCGCCAGGTCCATGGTGAAGCCGATGTCGTAGGAGCCGTTCAGGATGAGTTGGCTTTCGGTTTCGTGGACGAAGCTGTTGCCGGAGGAGGCAACGATGGCGTGATAGGCTTGGGCGAGGTCGAGCCCGCCTTGCCTAGCCAGCATCAGCGCCTCACCGGCGGCGACGAGATGGATGAAGGCCAGCATGTTGGTGATGACCTTGATCACCGCCGCCGAGCCGATCGGGCCCATCAGGAACGACTTCGCGCACATCGCATCGATGGCAGGGCGATGACGCTCGTAGAGGGCGGCATCGCCACCGACCAGCGCGGTGATTTTCCCGGCCGCCGCCAGATGCACGCCACCGGTGACCGGGCATTCCAAGGTCTCGATTCCCCTGGCCGAGGCGAGGCCCGCGAGGCGCACGATCTCGTCGCGGCCATTGGTCGACATCTCAATCCAGGTGCCGCCGGCGGGGAGGCCGTTGAGCAGTCCAATAGGCCAGGCGAGAACCGCCTCGCTGGCCTTCGGCGATGGCAGGCAAGTTATGGCATTGCCCGCCCGCTCAGCCGCCTCGGCGGGGCTGCCGGCAGCGATAGCGCCGAGCGCCACGAGGCGCTGGACGGCGGTGGGCTCCCGGTCGAACACGGTGACGGCAAAACCGTTGCGCACCAGGCTGGCGGCAAGTTTGCCGCCGAGATGGCCAAGGCCGATGAAGGCGTAGCGTTCGCTCACGGCATCAGCGGCGTTTGCATCATCTGCAAATGCAGGTCCTTGCCGGTGTAGGGGTGAGCGTCGCAGACGTCTTCGTTGAGTTCGACGCCGAGGCCAGGTTCCTTCGACGGGATGACGTTGCCGTCCTGCCACTCGATCTTCTTCTTGAGCAACGTGGCGTGGAAACCGTCCCACTGCTTCAGCGATTCCAGGATCAGGAAGTTGGGCAGCGTCACCGCCAACTGGATGTTGGCGGCGCCGACGATCGGTCCGCAATAGCAATGCGGTGCGATCTGGATGTGGTAGGCCTCGGCCATGGCGGCGATCTTCTTGGTTTCGAGAATGCCGCCGGAGCGGCCGAGGTCCGGCTGCAATATGGTCGCGGCGCGGTTCTCTATGACGCGGGCGAATTCGAACTTGGTCGTCAGCCGTTCGCCGGTGGCGATCGGGATGGAAGTCGCGCGGGCGACCTGCGCCATGACTTCGGGCATATCGGGCGGCACCGGCTCCTCGAACCACAAGGGGTCGTAGGGCTCGATGGCACGGGCAAGGCGCAGGGCGCCGGAGGCGGTGAACTGGCCGTGCGTGCCGAACAATATGTCGGCACGCGTGCCGACCGCCTCGCGGATCGCCTTGATCATGCGGGTCGAGACGTCGATGTCGAGCAGGCGCGGCTGGTGGCCGTCAAAGGCGGTGTAGGGACCGGCCGGGTCGAGCTTGACGGCATTGAAACCCTGCTCGACATATTCGAGCGCGCAGGCCGCCGCCATTTCGGGGTCGTTGTAGACATTCCTGCCGTCCGGGGCGTCCTCGGAATGGACGCTGCCGGTATGCGGATAGAGGTAAGTGTAGGAGCGCAGCGTCTCGTGCACCTGGCCGCCGAGCAGCTTGTAGACTGGTTTGTCCGCTTCCTTGCCAATAATGTCCCAGCAGGCCATTTCCAGCGCCGAGACGCAGCCCATGCCGGACACGTCGGGCCGCTGCGTGAAGCCGGAGGAATAGGCGCGGCGAAAGAAATTCTCGATGTCGTGCGGATCGCGGCCGAGGAGATAGCGCTCGGCCATGTCCTCGACCATCCTGGTCGTGACATGGGCGGAGAAGGTGGCGTTGTAGGCCTCGCCGTAACCCACCACACCGCCATCGGTGGTAAGCTTGACGAAGATGAAATACTTGCCGCCGATGCCGGGCGGCGGATTGCCGACAACCCAGGTCTTGACGTCGGTGATCTTCATTCTTGGTCCTCCAGAACCAGTTCGGCGCCTTTCCATCCGGTCAGGATCGAGGCGGCGTTGGTGTTGCCGGTTATGTTGTCGGGAAAGATCGAGGCGTCGATCACGCGCAAGCCTTCTAGCCCATGTACCTTGAGCCGCGGATCGACCACGGCGCGCGCGGGATCGGGTCCCATGCGGCAGGTCGAAACCGGATGATAGACGGTGCCGGAGCGTTTCCTGAAATCCGTGATCAGGTCGGCGTCCGAAGTGATTGATGGGCCTGGCAAAACCTCCTCCGCGATGATCTCGGCCATAGCCGGCATCGAGGCGATCTTGCGCACGAATTTCACCGCCGCCAGCATCTCCTCGACATCGGCATTGGTCGAATAGGCGTTGGCGACGATCTTGGGATGGTCCAACGGATTGCTGGAGCGGATCATGATCTCGCCGCGGCTCGACGGGCGGCAGTTGGACAAGCCGATGGAGAAGCCAGGCCAAGGGTCCGGCGTCAGGATCGGGCGCTCGCCACTCTTCGGGATGACGGTCGAAAACGCCTGGAAATAGAGCTGCATGTTGGGGCGCGAAAAGGCCGGGTCGGTGCGGAAGAAGCCACCGCCGTGGTTCATCGACAGCGACAGCGGGCCGGAACGCGTCAGGATGTACTGCATGCCGACCATGAGCTTGCCCCACCAGGGACGCAGGATCTGGTTTAGCGTCGGCAACCTGCCCTTGAAGGTGTAATTGATGCCGACATGGTCCTGCAGATTGGCGCCGACATTCTCGTTGGCGTGAATGACCGGGATGCCCAGCCCGTGGAGCAGCGCCGCCGGACCGACGCCGGAGAGTTGCAGAAGCTGTGGCGAGTTGATCGAGCCGGCGGACAGGATGATTTCGCGGCCCGCGCGGGCCGTTTTCGTCTGGCCGTTCTGTAAATATTCGACCCCGACGGCACGCTTGCCTTCGAACAGGATGCGGCTTGCCAGCGCGTTGGTCTCGACACGGACGTTTGCGCGCTTCATCGCCGGGCGCAGGAAGGCGCGCGCGGCCGACATGCGGCGGCCGTTGCGGGTCGAGATCTGGTAGACGCCGACGCCTTCCTGTGCAGCGCCGTTGAAATCGGGATTGAACGGCAGGCCGGCCTGCTGGCCGGCGGCGAGGTAGCGCCTCGTCAGCGGGTGGACGGCATCAGACGTATCGCTGATGTGCAGCGAGCCACCTCTGCCACGCCATCTGTCGGCCCCGGCTTCATTGTCCTCCAGCGCCTTGAAGGCCGGCAGCAGGTCGTCATAGCCCCAGCCGGGATTGCCCGCGTCGCGCCAGTCGTCGAAATCCTCGCGCGCGCCGCGGATCCACACCATGGCGTTGATCGAGCTGGACCCGCCAAGCAACTTGCCGCGCGGCCAGTGGTCGACATTGCCGCCAAGACCGGGATCCGGCTCGGTCTTGTAGTTCCAGTTGACCGTGGGATCGAAGAAGGTCTTGCCGTAGCCGAGCGGCATCTGCACGTAGAAGCGGCGGTCGCTGCCGCCGGCTTCGAGCACAAGCACCGAAAAGCGGCCCGAGGCCGACAATTTATCGGCGAGCACCGAACCGGCCGAGCCGGAGCCGACGATGATGAAGTCGTAGGTCTGCATGATGGGTATGGCCGGCTCCGGAAATCTGGCCGCAGCCTAGACGGGGCGGGCTTGCCGCGTCGCTGGGCCTTCCGGCATGCGTTGTGAAAAAAGCGACCGCGATGCCGGATCCAGTTGCGGGGAACCCTTAGCAATCCCGCTTGATACGCATGGGGTCGACAGCTTATGCGAGGACATCGGCCAATCTGCGCAAGGCAGGAGATCCCATGCGTGTCCTGTCGGATGCTTTCATTCCCGAACTGCCGGGTCACTACAAGGGCAAGGTCCGCGAGAATTACGACCTCCCGGACGGGAGGCGCATCATCATCGCCACAGACCGCCTCAGCGCCTTCGACACCATCCTGACCTCGATCCCGTTCAAGGGCGAGGTCCTGACGCAGACGGCGCGGTACTGGTTCGAGGAAACCGCCGATATCTGCCCGAACCATGTTCTCGAATATCCCGACCCGAATGTCGTCGTCGGCACCAGGCTCGACATCCTGCCGGTCGAGATCGTCGTGCGCGGCTATCTGGCGGGCACCACCAGCACCTCGATCCTGACCCGCTATCGTCGCGGCGAACGGGACATGTATGGCATGCGGCTGCCGGACGGCCTGCGCGACAATGAGAAGCTGGCCGAACCGATCATCACGCCGACCAGCAAGGCTGCGCATGGCGGCCATGACGAGCCGCTGTCCAGGACCGAGATCATCGAACAGGGCCTGCTCACCCAGGCGCAGTGGGACACCGTCTCGGATTACGCCTTGAACCTGTTCGCCCGCGGCCAGGCGCGTGCCGCCGAACGCGGCCTGATCCTCGCCGACACGAAATACGAATTCGGCATCGACCAAAACAGGACGATCATCCTGGCCGACGAAATCCACACGCCCGACAGCAGCCGGTATTGGATCGCCGGGAGTTACGAACAGGCCCTGGCGAACGGCACTCGGCCGGAAAGTTTCGACAAGGATTTCATCCGATCGTGGGTGACGGCGCGCTGCGATCCCTACAGGGAGCCTATTCCGGAAATCCCGGATGAGATCGTCGAACAGGCCTCCAAAGTCTATGCGCAGGCTTACGAGGCCATCACCGGCAAGACGTTCGTCCCCGACGTTTCCGGGCATACTGTTCTGGATCGCATTCGAGCGAACCTCGAGCGCTATTTCTAGAAGGCCGCGAGCCCTTGCGGGGGACTCGAAATGAAGGTCCGAGCCGTGGATCGCGATCGTCTCGCGTTGACGCGTTGGCGCCTTGACGATACGGGATCAGGGCAGTCAATCTCTGGGGATAACTCGCATGGTGCATTACGCGGACGGGCGGCCGATCGGCGATCTGACGCTGCGCACGCTGGCCATGCCTTCGGACGCCAATGCCGCCGGCGACATTTTCGGCGGCTGGGTGATGGCGCAGATGGACCTGGCCTGCGGCATCCGCGCCGCCGAGCGCGCCAAGGGCCGCGTGGTGACGGCGGCGGTCAAGGAGATGTCCTTCGCCAAGCCGATGAAGATCGGCGATACGCTGTGCATCTACACCCATGTCGAGCGCGTCGGCCGCAGCTCGATGACGCTCAAGGTCGAGGCCTGGGCGCAGCGCTATCTCTCCGACCTGATGGAAAAGGTCACGCACGCCGATTTCGTCATGGTGGCGCTGGACGGCGAGGGCAAGCCGAAGGCCGTTCCGGCCGAAAGCTAAAGCCTGGGACCGCTGTGAAACTGTCTTTCAGCCCTGCGGCGGCGGTGCGGACACGAAGACAATCAGTCAATGATTGCTGAACGACTGTAGAATTTCAGCCATGCAGGCCATCGAATTTCGCACGCGCGGCCCGTACGCGCGTGGTGTTCCTGCGCGCCCATTCGCCGAGCGCGCTGACGGGGACCAGCAGTTCGTGGCCGAGTTCGGTCAGCTCGTAGTCGACGCGCGGCGGAATGGTCGGGAACACGGTGCGGGTGACGAAACCGTCGCGTTCCAGCCCTCGCAAGGTGGTGGTCAGCATCTTCTGCGAGATGCCGCCGACAGCCGCGCGCAGCTCATTGAAGCGCAGCGGTCCGTCGCCGAGCTTGCCGACGACGAGCACGGTCCACTTGTCGCCGACGCGCTGCAGGATTTCCGAAACGGCACGGCAGTCTTCGGTGTTGTGCGGGTTCCTCAGTAACAAAAAGGTGCCTCCTTGCGCATGAAGTTGACAGGAACTCATATAGCCCCGGTATCCAAACGATACCAGTCTTACCTGCCCAGGAATTGCTTACCAGGAGAGCCCCTATGTCCAAACCCAAGATCGCCGTCATCGTCGGTTCGACACGCGCCGCGCGCTTCGCCGACGTGCCCACCCAATGGATCGCCAAGATCGCCAAATCGCATGCCGATATCGAGGTCGATGTCGTTGACCTGCGCGATTTCCCGATGCCCTTCTTCGACGAGGTCGCATCCTCCGCCTGGGTGCCATCGACCAACGAGGTGGCGCAGCGCTGGCAGAAGAAGGTCGCCGAATATGACGGCTTCATCTTCACCGCCGCCGAGTACAATCACGGCCCGACGGCCGTGCTGAAGAACGCCATCGATTACGCCGCCAATGAATGGAACAAGAAGCCGGCCGGCTTCGTCGGCTATGGCAGCGTCGGCGGTGCCCGCGCTGTCGAGCAGCTGCGCCTCCACGCGGTCGAATTGCAGATGGCGCCGGTCAAGTCGGCCGTCCATATCGCCTGGGGCGATTTCCTCGCGGTGCGCCAGGGCGAGAAGAAGCTCGAGGAGATCGAGCACCTGAACCAGGCCGCGACCGCGCTCGTCAACGACGTCGCCTGGTGGGCCAAGGCGCTGAAGACCGCGCGCCAGGCCGACGCCATAGACGAGGAAATCAAGGCGGCCTGACCGCCTCGAAATCATCCTCCCAAGGATGTGGGGCGGCGCTTGCGCCGCCCTTTCAGTTGCGGAAGGCTGCTTGCTCGTCCCGCCCTGGCCGTGGCCGGATGACGCAGTCGGCAAGGCGATGCTTTTCGTTCAGTTCGTCGGCGTGGTGCTGGCCCCATTGGCACAGCGCCAGCAGGATGGGCTCGAGGCTGAGGCCGAGCGGCGTGGCGGAATATTCGACGCGCGACGGCACTTCGGCGAAGATTTCGCGGCTGACGAGACCGTGCTCCTCCATTTCGCGGAGCTGCTGGATCAGCACTTTCTGGGTGATGCCCGGCATCAGCGCCTTGAGTGCGGTCAGCCGCCTTGGGCCGTCGAAGAGATGGTAGAGGATGACCGCCTTCCAGCGCCCTGCGATCACTTTCAGGGCGCGCTCCGCCGGCAGCATCGGCAGTCTCTTGGTTATTCCCGCCATGGTCACCACCTGGTCAGCAGGGGACAAATGAGTGTGTAGTCGAGGCCCCGCAGATAGTGGCAAACCGCGGCCGATGCCATAGCGATCGGAGTTTGCCATGAAAGCCGCACAATTCAGCCGTTTCGGCGGCCCCGAGGTGCTGGAGACTGTCGACCTGCCGACACCGGAGCCGCAGGCCGGCGAGGTGCTGATCCGCGTTCATGCCGCCGGCATCAACTTCTTCGAGGTGCTGATGCGCGCGGATCGTTATGCGGTGACGCCGCAATTGCCGATGGTTCCCGGCGTCGAGGCGGCGGGGGTCGTGGAGGCCGTCGGGCAAGGGGCGGACGATACGCTGATCGGGACCCGGATCGCGGCGCCTTTGTTTGCCTCGACACGCCCCTTTGGCGGCTATGCCGAGTATGTGACGATCGACGCAGGCTTGGCAGTGCCCTTGCCGGATCCGCTTTCGTTCGAGGAGGCGACGGCGTTGATGGTGCAGGGGCTGACCGCCTTTCATCTGTTGCGGCAAAGTCCGCCGGCGAACAGGACGGTTTTGGTTCCCGCCGCCGCGGGCGGGGTCGGTTCGCTGCTCGTCCAGTTGGCGAAGCGCCAAGGCGCGTGGCGGGTCATTGGGCTCGCCGGCGGCAAGGCCAAGCTCGACGTCGCCATGTCGCATGGTGCCGACATCGCCATCGATCGTCATTCCGGAGACTGGGTGGCCGAAACCAGAGACGCGGCGCAGGGTGGTCTCGATACGATCTATGACACCGTCGGCGGAGCGATGACCGGGGACTTCCTCGATATCCTGGCGCCCGGTGGCGAGCTCGTGTTTGCAGCACTTGGCCGCTATGCGCTTGGCGTTGCCCGGCTTGAGGCGATGATCGGCAGGAATCAGTCGTTGAAGGGCTTCGCGCTGCTCCCGCTGCTGTCCCCTGGAGTGCTGAGAGCGAGCCTTTCGGAGCTTTTCGATCTGGCTGCCAGCGGCGACATTGTCGTCACGACTGGCGGGCGCTTTCCGCTCGACCAAGCCGGCGAGGCGCATCGCCTGCTCGAAGAGCACCGCTCGATCGGCAAGGTCGTGCTGATGCCTTAGTGTCGGGCTGCCGGGCAATCCGCTGGGGATGGAGATAGCCTTCGGCCCAAAATCGTGCGTGTCAAACGCCCGCGATCGCGAACAGCCAGGCGAGGATATCGAACAACAAAAGAACCAGCGCGATCTGCAATGCTACCCGAAGCCGCTGGATGATGCGCCAGTTGCTGGCCATGTCGGCCTTGATGCGAAGGGCAAGCGCGCGCTGCATGGCCGATATCTTCAGCGGCCTGTCGCCATCGACATATTGATGGAGCAGCTCTTCCGGATCGAAGCGGAACGTGTATTTGTGATAGGGCCAAAGCAGGAAGACGATCAGTCCGCCGATGCCGAACAGCAGGGCCACTGCGATCCAATCCCAGAGCCCGAGCCCGTCGGAAAGCGCCCTTGCGCCAAGCAACGAGTTTACAAACGCGGTGGCGAAGATGAGGCTGCCCGCGCGCGTGTTCATGTTCTCGACGAGATTCTGCTGATGATTGAGGCCTCGCACCGCCTCCTGATAGATAAATGCCAGGCGAGGATCGTCGTCGGCAGGATCGCTTGCGACTGCCGTGTTGCTGTCTCCGGCGCCGGTACGTTCAGTCATGAGAATGCTCTATGCCGTATCGGTGATGCGTCACCTTAGCTCAAAATCCCTTGGCGCTAAAACGTGCCGGAGCATCAGTGGCGAGGTGAAACCACTTGGCGTCGCAGAAAAGCCGAACCAGGCGGGAAACGCCATGCACGTTTCCTGGAGTTGTTCTAGCCACCCCATGAAAGCGCGAAGCGCCGATCATTGTAGTCCTTGAGATATCGGGAGTGGATCGGCGCGGCGAGATGCCGGGATTTCATGTAGACATATGCCGAGACAGGCGGCCCGCCATCGACAGGCTCTGCTTCGATCAGCACGCGCAAATTTCCGGGCTTGCCAACGGATTCGATCCTGTCGAGGTTTGCCAAGGCGCGATCGTCCACGGCGTAGAGTTCGCCGCCGACCTGGAAGCCGACGCCTGGTTCATTGAACATCATCGGAGCGAAGCGAGGTCCAGCGATCAGCATCGGGAAGCGCTCTCGCGTCCTGTAGGCGCCCAGAAATGCGGCTTCGGACAAACCCTCGCCGTGAAGGGGAAAGCCTTTCTTCAAGGTACCAAACACGAAGAGTTTCCGCATCATGCGCGGGGAACGCCGGCCAAGCTTGGAAGTTCATCTGTTTTCATCGGCGTTCGGGGCAGCGGAAGAGAGCAAGACAGCGGGTTCAGCATCGTATCTGGGCTGAGGCGTGGAGCTGTGAAGGTTGCTTTCGCGCGATGCCGGACCGATACGGGTTGGCCCTCCATATGAGCGGAGCTGCCATCTGGCTCGGCCGTTCTGCCCTGATATATCCGGCCGCGATCCATCACATGAGCAAAGCCCCGTGAAGTCATCCAGCCTGGCAGGCGTCGTTTCCCCCATGATCCCGGTGCTGGTGTGCGCGCTCGGCATCTTCCTTCTGTCGGGGATGGATGCGGCGATGAAGGTTCTGGTCATTGCCGTGGGCGTCTACAACACGGTGCTATGGCGCAGCATGCTGGCGACCGTGGTCGCGGGCGCCGGCTGGTCGGCAGGATCGCGTTCATTTCCCGCCGTTTCCGTGTTGAGGCTGCATGCGCTGCGTGCCGTTGTTGTCGGCATTGTCTTGCTGTCGTTCTTCTGGGGGCTTGCCAGGCTGCCGCTGGCGGAGGCGATCGGCCTCAGTTTCGTGGCGCCGCTGTTTGCGCTCCTGCTGGCCGCACTGTTGCTGGGCGAACGGATACAGCGACAGGCGATCTGGGCATCGCTGGCCGGCATTGCCGGCGTCGCAATCATAATAGCCGGACAGTTCGGGCATGCGACCTATGCCGAGGATGCCCTGCTCGGCACGGCCGCCGTGCTGGTATCGACGGTGTTCTACGCCTACAACCTGATCCTCGCGCGGCAACAGGCGCTGCTGGCCAAGCCGATCGAAATCATGCTGTTCCAGAACCTTTGCGTTGCCGTCATCCTCGGTCTCGCGGCACCCTGGCTTGCCATTGCGCTGCCAAGCGAGCTCTGGCTTCCTCTCGCCGGGGTGACGGCGCTTTCGCTCGCCGGCCAATTCCTGATGAGCTGGGCCTACGCGCGCGCCGAAGCGCAATATCTGATCCCGACCGAATACTCCGCCTTCATCTGGGCGATCGCGCTTGGGTGGTTCTTCTTCGACGAGGCGGTGACCTGGACCACGCTGGCGGGAGCGGGCCTCATTGTGGCCAGCTGCCTGATCGCCTCGCGCTCGAACCCGAAGCTTTCCGAGCCGATCGAAGCCGCGGTTTGACGGTGTTCCCCTGCGACAAATAACGGGCACTGCGCCGCCGGCCCGAGGCCTGTTCCCTCGCTCGATGCGCCAGCCCTCGAATTCGCCCATCGCTCCAGAGCGGCAGAAAGCCGGAATCGCTTTTTTTGTGACCTACGCCAGGCGTGGCAGCAAGTATATCGCCGTGTTCTCGGTATAAGCGCAAATTTTATTAAAAGTTTTACTGACTTCATTACGATTTATAGACCATTTCTTGGCCTCTAGTGCTTTCGTTTCGAAAAATGTCACCCAATAGTCGATGTAATGCTGAACTGTGTGGCAAGCTCCTGGAACGACATCGTGCATGGCAACGTTGCTCCGTAAGCGGTTGCCGTTTCGAATGACCTGAACAGGCGCGAGGAAAGGATTTCCTGATGAGCACCGTCGTGAACGCCAAAGGCATCCCTCTCCCCTACACGGGCACGTCCACCCATTGGTTCTCGGCGACCGGATCCGGGCCGGAATTGCACGGCACCTCCGGCAACGACTCCTTCTGGGGGGACGCCAGCGTCAACGTCACCATCTATGGCGGCGCGGGCGACGACTATTATCACCTCTACTCCACCAACAACAAGGTGGTGGAGAATCCCGGGGCAGGCACCGACACGATCGACACATGGATGAGCTACAAGCTCCCCGACAATTTCGAAAACCTCGTCGTCACCGGCAACAATCGCTATGCGTTCGGAAATGCGTTGGACAACATCATCAAGGGCGGCTCCGGCCATCAGACGCTGGATGGCGGCCAGGGCAACGACGTGCTGATCGGCGGCGGCGGCGCCGACACTTTCATCATCACCAGGGGCAATGGAAGCGACCTGATCACCGATTTTGGCGCGAACGACACGGTCCGCCTCAATGGCTACGACTTCACGTCTTTCGACGACGTCAAGGCACATATGACCCAGGCAGGAGCGAACCTTCTGCTGAATCTCGGATCCGACGAGGTGCTGGTGTTCAACAACACGACGGTGGACAAGCTGGCGCCCAGCCAGTTCGAACTGCCGATCGACAAGTCCGGAATGACGCTGTCCTTTTCCGACGACTTCAACACGCTCAGCCTTTGGAACGGCCATAACGGCACCTGGAATTCCAATTTCTGGTGGGGAGCGCCGAACGGAAGCACGTTGAGCAGCAATGGGGAGCTGCAATGGTACATCGACGCCAATTACGGCCCGACCAGTTCCGTCCACCCGTTCAGCGTGGAAAACGGGGTCCTCACCATCACCGCGGCGCAAGCGCCGGCAGACATCAAGCCACTGATCAACAATTACGAATACACTTCGGGCATCCTGACGACCCACGAAAGCTTCTCGCAAACCTACGGCTATTTCGAAATGCGGGCGGACCTGCCCGAAACGGCCGGAGCCTGGCCGGCCTTCTGGCTGCTGCCGGAAGACGGCTCGTGGCCGCCGGAGCTGGACGTCCTGGAAGCGCGCCGGCAGGATCCGAACACGCTCATCATGACGGCGCACACGAACGAGACGGGACAGCACACCAAGGTCTCTTCCTCGGTGAATGTTTCGGACACCGACGGCTTCCATACCTATGGCCTGCTGTGGACGCCGGATACGCTCGTCTGGACCTATGACGGCGTAAAGGTCGCCGAGGCCGCGACGCCGTCCGACATGCACACGCCCATGTACATGCTGGCCGATCTAGCCGTCGGCGGTTTTGCCGGCGCGCCTCCCGACCATCTCGCCACGCCGGCGGAGATGAAGATCGACTATATCCGCGCCTATACGCTGGATGACCTGCAGCACCACCCCCTGGACGTCGCGGGCGACCACTCGGTCTGAGCGCCGATGTCTCGGGACATGAGCCGCCAAGGGAGCGCGGGAACGATGGGACAGTCAGGTCTGCGGGCGGTCTTGTGGCGCGCCATCGCCGATGTCGGCGTTTTCTCGTTGCTGATCAACGTCCTGCTGCTGGTGATCCCGCTCTATCTGTTGCAGGTTTATGATCGGGTCCTGCCTTCCTCCAATGTCGAGACGCTTGTCTACCTGTCGGTCATCGCGGTTCTCGCGCTGGTCTTTCTGGGCTTTCTGGACACGGTGCGCTCCATATACACACAGCGCGTCGCGGCCAGCATCGACAGCAAGCTCGGGGAGGAGACGTTCGCCGCCACGCTTGGCGCCGACCACGCCTCCGCAGGCCTGTCGCCATTGCGTGATCTCGCCTCGGTATGCGCCTTCATCAGGTCGCGCGGCGTGGCGGTCCTGTTCGACCTGCCGTTTGCTCCGTTCTTCCTCGGACTGCTCTACCTGATCCATCCCGTCCTGTTCTGGCTCACCCTGGCTGGCGTGGCGATGCTGCTTGCACTGGTCCTGGCAACCCAGCTTGCGATCGGCAGGAACGACGCCTTGTTTTCACAGCGTTCGGCGGTCGCCAGCCAGTCGGAGCAGGCCTTTGCCCGCAACGCCGAGACGCTGCGCGCCATGGGCATGGTCCAGAACGCCGCGCGGGCGTGGGGCAAGCACGTCGCCGAAGCGCTGATCGTTCACGACCGCGCATCGACAGCCAATGCGATCTTCAGCGGAACGTCCCGGGCCGTGCGGATGATGCTCCAGCTGGCGATACTGGGCGTGGGCGCATGGCTTGTCCTGCAAGGCAAGATGACGGCCGGGATGATCTTCGCATCCTCCCTGGTGTCGTCGCGCGCGCTGCAGCCGCTCGACCAACTGATCGGCTCGTGGCGGCAGATCGTCGACGCCAGGCGATCGTGGAAACGCCTGGAGGCGACCCTTTCGGCACATCCGACCGCGTTGGAAAAACTGGCTCTGCCTGATCCGTCTGGCGCGATTTCGGCGCAGGATCTGATCTACGTCGGGCCGAACACGCCCGGCAGTCAGCCCATCGTCAAGAGGCTGAATTTCCACATCGGGGCCGGCGAGGCGGTGGCGATCGTCGGCCCGAGCGGAGCCGGCAAATCGACGCTCGCCAGATTGCTTGTCGGTGCGCTCCAACCGGTCAGCGGTTCGGTCAGGATCGACGGCGCGGACCTCAGGACCTGGGACGAAAAGCAGCTTGGAAGGCATATCGGCTATCTCGCGCAGGAGGTGGAACTGTTCCCGGGATCGATCGCGGAGAACGTCGGCCGCTTCGACCCCGACGCGGATGACGCCTCGATCGTCGAGGCGGCAAAGCGTGCCCAGGCCCATGAACTGATTTTGACGCAGCGCGACGGCTACCAGACGATGATCGGTCCGTCTGACCGGGCGCTGTCGGGCGGCGAGCGCCAAAGGATCGGGCTGGCGCGCGCCCTGCACGGCAACCCCAGAATTCTCGTTCTGGACGAGCCCAACGCCCATCTAGACGGCGCCGGCGAGGCGGCGCTCGAAGCGGTGCTCTCGGATGCGCGGTCGGCGGGGATTACCTTGATCGTGATCACGCACCGCCCTTCGATCGCAGCGGCCTGCGACCGCGTGATGCTGCTGCGCGACGGCACGATCGAAGCCTTCGGCCCGAGCAGCGAGTTGCTACGGCAGCCGCTCGCCGGCAATTCTTCCCGGCAGAATACGGTGGTGACGGGGTCGTTCGCCACGACCCTCCGCAGTGCCCCGCAAAACACCCGCTTTGGATCGTAGATGATGGCAGTGCACAGCCTCGCCGGGGAACGCAATCCACGCACCGACACAGGACGCGTGGCATTGGCCGGCTATGCTGCGATAGCGGTATTTGCAGCTTGCTTCGGCTATTGGGCGGCCTATGCCCCCTTGTCCGGAGCGGTGATCACGCAAGGCACGATCTCGGCGATGGGCGGGAACATCCTCATCCAGCACCCCGAGGGGGGCATCGTCCAAGAGTTGCTCGTCCACGAAGGCGATCGCGTGCGGCAGGCCCAGGATCTCATCGTGCTGGACCCAACCGCCGCGCAGGCCGAGCTCAACCGGCTGACGAGGCAGTCGATCGCGCTCAGGGCAAGTGCGGCGCGGCTGGAGGCGGAGCGGGACGGGCTGGACAGGCTGGCGCCGATCACAACAGCGGCGCCGGCGCCGCTTCAGCACGATTTCGAAATGCTGGTTCGGGAACAGCAGAAGGAGTTCGACGCCAGGCTCGCCCGGTTCCGGTCGGAACGATCGATCCTCCAGCAGCGGGTCGTCATGCATCGGCAGTCCGTCGTGGGATTGGACGCCCAGAAACAAGCCATCCAGCAGCAGGTCGAGGTGGTGAAGAAGGAGCTCGGCATCAAGACCAGCCTTTTGGACAAAGGCCTGACCAACCGCACCGAATACTCCCAGCTTCTGCGCAGCGAAGCCGACCTCGTCGGCCAGGCGGGAGCGCTGGAGGCCAGTCTTGCATCGGCCAGCACCCAGATCGTCGAGGCGCAGGAGCAGACCGAGCGCTTGACCACGCAACGGGTGGAGGAGGCGCTGACGAAGCTGGACCAGGTTCGCTCCAACCTGGCCGACGTCGAGGAACAGATCAGGGCGGCCGCGGCGGTGCTGCGGCGCACGACAATCAAGGCGCCGGCAGCGGGCATCGTGGTGTCGTCGACCTACAATTCCAAGGGCAGCGTGATTGCTCCGGGCGAAAAGATCATGGAAATCCTGCCGACGACATCGGGATTGGTCGTCGACGCGAAGCTGCGGCCGAAGGACATCGATCAGGTGCGCGTCGGCCAGCCGGCGAAATTACGATTGTCCGCCTTGAACACGCGGCTCACGCCCGAGGTTCCAGCCACCGTGACACAGATTTCCGCGGATCGGCTGATCGACGAGGCTACGCGTGAACCCTATTTCCGGGCGAAGCTGAAGATCGACGCCCTGCCATCCCGCGTGAGGCCCGAACAGCTCTATCCCGGGACGCCGGTCGAGACGTTCATCAACACTGGCGACCGGACTTTCCTGGAATATCTCGCACGGCCGATGCTCGATTCGTTCGCCCGCGCCTTCACGGAGCAGTAGGCGCGGACCGGTAGATCGATCGGCCGACGCCCATGGCTCTTGGCCCGAGGCAACGTTGGAACAGTCAGCGCACCACTTCGCGGTGGCCGCTGGGCAGGCGCGTGGCGATCAGCTTGTCGATGCGGCGGCCGTCGAGATCGACAACCTCGAAGCGCCAGCCTTGCGCGTCGACGCATTCGCCGGTCGCCGGCAGATGGTGCATGTGCGACAGCACATAGCCGGCGACGGTCTCGTAGTCGCGGTTTTCCGGCAGGTCGATGCCCAGCACCTCGGCCATCTCGTCGGCCTGCATATAGCCGGCAAGCAGCCATGAGCCGTCGTCACGCTTGACGGCATTCTCTTCCTCGCCGGCTTCGAGGTCCGAACGGAAGACGCCGGTGATGGCCTCCAGAATGTCGGCGGGTGTGACGATGCCTTCGAAATGGCCGTATTCGTCATGCACCAGCGCCATCGGCACGTCGGATTCCTTCAGCGTTTGCAGGACGTCGAGCGCGTCGGCCTGATCGTGCACGATGGGCGCGGTGCGCACGTGCCGACGCGGGTCGAGCGCGCGGCCGCCCAGCAATGCCGCGAGCACGTCGCGCGTCTGGACGACGCCGATCATGGCGTCGACGCCGCCGTCGCCGGCGGGCAGGCGCGAATGCTGCGTGTCCATCAGGAGCTTGCGGATGGTGGCATCGTCGGACTGGAGATTGATCCAGTCGACCTCGGTGCGCGGCGTCATGACGGCGCGCACGGCGCGGTCGCCAAGCCGCATGACGCCGGCGATCATGCGGCGCTCGTCGGATTCGATGGTGCCGTGATGCTCGGCCTCGGCGACCAGCATCTTGATCTCCTCGTCGGTAACCTTCTCCTCGCTTTCGCCGCGCTGGCCGAGCAACCAAAGCACGGCCCGGCCCGAAATATCGAGCAGGAAGACCAGCGGCGCCGAGACGGTGGCGAGGACGGTCATGGCCGGGGCAGCCCGCACGGCGACCCGCTCGGGATCGCGCAGTGCGATCTGCTTGGGCACGAGCTCACCGATGATCAGCGAGGCATAGGTGATGATGGCCACGACGATGCCGACGCCGAGCGGATCGGCGATGTTTTCGCGGATGCCGTTCGAGGCCAGGAACTGCGCCAGCCTTTCGCCGAGCGTGGCGCCGGAAAAGGCGCCGGACAGCACGCCGACCAGGGTGATGCCGATCTGTACCGAGGACAGGAACTTGCCGGGGTTGGAGCCAAGCGCAAGCGCCCGGCCGGCGCCCTTAACCTCGCGATCGATCATTGCCTTGAGGCGGGCCGGCCGCGACGAGACGATGGCAAGCTCGGACATTGCCAGAAGGCCGTTCACGCAGATGAGGACGACCACAGTGGCGATTTCAACATATAGCATCAGGGGTCAATAGCATTGCCGTGCTGGATTGGAAAATAGTCAGCAGCCGTTTTCAGGAAGATGACAGCGCATGCGGCCCCGTCAGGTGGCATCCCAGGGCGGCGCCGAAAAATGCTCGACCAGCGCATCGACTACGACGCGGACCTTCGGCGTCACTGCTCGCGTCACCGGCCAAACGGCGTGGACGGCAATGTTTTCGACGAGGCGGTCCGACAGCACCATTTCAAGCGCACCGCTCCTGAGGCTGTCCGCCGCCAACCATGTCGGCAGGAAGGTGATGCCGCAGCCGGCAAGGGCGGCGTCGAGCATCGGCTCGCCATTGTCGAGGACCAGCCTTGCCCGCGGTGTGAACTTTCCGATTTGGCCGTCGGCGTGCCTTATGGTCCAGGGATGGGCGACGCCGTTACGGGTGTAGCCGATCAGCTTATGAGCGGCGAGCTCCTCGATCGTTCGCGGCCTGCCGTGCTCCTCGAGGTAGGCGGGGGCGGCCAATACGCACGAGCGTTGGACATAGAGCCGCCGCGCCGCGAGCGACAGGCTGTCGTCGAGCTCGCCCATGCGAACTGCCAGGTCGATGCCTTCTTCGATGAGATCGACGCGACGGTCGTTGAAGGAGATCTCCATCGCCAGATCGGGGAAGCGCTTGGAAATGTCGAACAAAACTGGGGCAACGCAGCGCTGGCCGAAGGCCGACGGCAAATCGACCCGAAGCCGGCCCGAGGGCACTTGCCGGTGCGCGGCAAGCAGCGACTGGGCGGCTTCGATTTCGGACAGCGCCCTGACGCAGGCTTCGTAATAGCTGAGGCCTTCGCTTGTCGGGCTCAGGCTGCGGGTGGTGCGATTGAGCAGACGCACCCCAAGCCGATGCTCCAGCTGTGCGATCGATTTGCCGACCGCCGATTTCGTCACGCGCAGCCGTTCTCCCGCACTGGTGAAGCTGCCGGCTTCGATCGTTTGAACGAAGGCGACAATGCCCTGCAGATCGGCGGATTCCATGGCTGTGCCCCTATTGTAGAATAATGATCTTCAATTCGTTTCCAATTATGCCGCATAGAAGCACTTTGTTCCATAGTGGAATGACGTAAAGATCTCGCCAGCAACTCAATCCGGAGCAGACGAGATGAACAGAGACATCAACAGATCCTGGCAAATGACCGGTTTTGGCCTGTCCAAGCTGCAACCGGCGCAGGGAAAGATACCCGCCCCCAGGCCTCATGAGCTGCTGGTGCGGATCAAGGCCATATCGCTGAATTACAAGGATCGAATGATCCTAGACGGGGTGCTGATCCCGGACCTCGTCTTTCCCTTCGTGCCGACATCGGATGCGGTGGGCGAGGTCGTGGCGGTCGGCGGCGGCGTCAGCCGCTTCCAGGCCGGGCAACGCGTGCTGGGCCAAGTGATCGCCGACTGGCCTGACGGCGATGCGCCGCCGGTGCTTCACCAGCACACGCTGGGATTGTCACTGCCCGGCACCTTGTCCGACTACGTGCTGCTTCACGAGGATGCCGTCGTGCTGGCGCCGCCTTCGCTCAGCGACGCCGAGGCCTCGACGCTGCCGATCGCGGCGCTGACGGCGTGGTTTGCGTTGGCGGAGGCGACGAAGCCGGTGCCCGGCCAGACCGTTCTCATCCAGGGCACCGGCGGCGTGTCGCTGTTTGCACTGCAATTCGCGGCTGCTTTCGGCCTGCGCGCCATCGTTACCTCGAGCAGCGACGACAAGCTTGAGCGGGCCAGGAAACTCGGCGCCTGGCAAGTGATCAACTACCGCACCCAGCCGGCATGGGACGAAGCCGCGCGTGACCTGACGGGTGGAACCGGCGTCAACCATATCCTGGAGATGGTCGGCGGCGACAATGCGCGGCGATCGCTCGATGCCCTGGCCGCCGACGGCCGCCTGTCGGTCATCGGCCTGCTGGGCTCGATGGAACTCAGCTTTCCGATCGTGCCGTTCCTGCGCAATCGCATCGTCGTGCAGGGCATATCGATCGGCCATCGCCGCGCCTTCGAGCGGATGAACCAGGCGATCGAGGTGCTCGGCATCCGGCCGGTGGTCGACAAGGTCTTCGGCTTCGAGGAGGTGGAGCAGGCCTTCCAGCATCTGGAGAAGGGACCGTTCGGCAAGGTCGTGGTCGCCACGAGCTGACTTCAGGCATCACGGCAGTTGCTTCAGCACGCCGAGCGCGGCCTTGCCGTCGGTGAAATAGGGGTCGCCGCCGCCATTGCGCCCGTGCGTGGTGGCGCCGATGCCTTCCAGTTCGCTGGTTGAGATCAGCATTCCGGCGGCGGTCAAATCCTGGATAAGAAAGTCGCGTTCGGCGTCGATGTCGGGGCCGATATGATGGGTGATGGCGCCGGTGTCGTGGCTCAGGCCCACGCCACGGTCGAAACTGGCCGAGCCCAGCCACAGCGGACGGCCATCGTCGCCCGTGGCATCAGTCTGCCAGAAGCGCACATGGTGACGGCGGTCGGCGCTGCCGCCGACCGGCTTCTCGAAGGCAAGATCCTGGGCGCGACCTTCGAACAGCAGCCGGCTCACCGGCGCTTCCGGATAGGGGCGCGAAAACAAGACGCTTTCGCCGATGTCGATCGCTGTCCTCAATGTGATGGCGTCGGCCGTGTCCCAGCCAGCGACGGCGAAGGCATGGACAACCTCCTTTTGCGTGCCGATCAGGCCGACATTGATCGGGTCGCCCGGAATGCCTTGCGGGGTGTGCGTCACCATCTCGAAGCTTTGGCTGCGAAAGCCGCGATCGCGAAACGTCCAGAATTCCGGCGCGGCGACATAGGCCAGCACCAGATAGGTCGCCAGGAGCAACACCAGCCAGGTCGCAGCGCGTCGTCGGAAGCTTCGTTGGCTCATCGATGCCGCTCGAGTTCTACGACGTCACTGTACGCGGCGAAGCCGCCGCCAGGCAAAGGGATCAGCGGCAGGCGCGATAGCCGCTCTTGCGGTTCTTGATGTCGAAGTGGAAATGGTTGCGGTGGTCGTAATTGTAGCCGGGGCCGAGCACGGTGGTGAAATACTGGCAGCCGTCGGCGCGCACATTGTTGAGGAAGCCGCGGGTGCGGAAGGCGAACAGGCCGGGCTTGCGCACGTCGATGTCGTCGCCATTGTTGAGTTCGATGCTCATCACGTCGAGCGCGTTGCCCTTGCCGTGTTCCGACAGCACGCCTTCGCCGGCGATGTTGCGGCAGGAATAGCTGGAACCCTGGTGGATGGTCCTGACGCCGGAGAAGTAGCGCCAGCGGGCGGAAGGAACGAGCTCGTTCTTCGTCCACGCGGCGAAGCTGGCGGCCATGTCGCAGGTCAGCGTCGCGGCGGGCTTCATCTCGACGCTGCCGATGGCCGAAACCTTCACCGGATAGTCGATGCCGCACTGGCCTTCATGGATCGGCGCCAGGTCGGTGAAGGTGACGCCGAGGCGCCTCAGCTGCTGACGGCAGTGGGTCTCGCTGGCCGGCATCTGCTCGACCGGCGACATCGGCTCGTCCATGCGTGGATAGGCGGCCTGCGTCATGTAGGGATTGGAAGGAACCAGCCGCTGCATGCCTGAATATTGCGGCACGGCCGCGGTCTGCGCGCCGACATCGACGGCCGGCTCCAGTGCCAGCACGTTGCCGGTGTTGCAGGCCGACACCGCGGCCAGCGCAAGCAGGGCGGCCACCCCGCCGGCAGCGGCGCGCGCGGTTTCGATTGCCGCGCAAGCGCCAGCGCGGCACGAAATATCCCGTCCATCGGCAGTCCCTTTCCCGATAGGCGGGATTTTAACGATTAACGGTAAAGGAAAAATCAGCGCCGGCGTTCATGCCTGCGGCCGAATTGCGGCATCGCTTCTGAGCCGGCCCTACTGGCAGAAGGTACCGCCGTGGCGGCGCGGCTCGAGGTCGAGGTGCAAATGCAGCGAATGATCGGCATCGCTGCCCGGGCCCAGCACGGTCTTGAACGGCCCGCAGGCGGCCTTGCGCACCGCGTCGAGGAATTTGGCGTCCTTGTCCGGTGGCGCCGGGCCGACCTCGATCGTCCTGCCGTCCGCAAGTGTGAAGCTGGCAATATCGAGCGCATTGCCGAAGGCATGTTCGGACAGTTTGCGCGTGCCGTTGCGTGGCCGGCACACAAAGGCCGATGCCTGGCCGATCGATTTCAGGTCGGTGCCGAATTCGGCTTTCGCCGCCGGCTGGATGACGTTGCCGGCAAAGCGTGCCGCCGCCTCGGCCATTGCGCAATTGAGCTCGGCGCCCGGGGCAATGGCGATCGACTTGCCAAGGCTCTTCAGCACCAGGGGATAGGGGATCGAACAGCCGATATCGCGATCGCTTTCAGCCTTGTGCTCCTCGAATTCGACACCGAGACCCCTCAGCCGCTCGCGGCAGGCGACTTCCTCGGCAGGCATTTTCGCGTCTGGCAGGTCAGCCGAACGCGGATCGGGAAGCATCTCCTTTTTGTCCGCGTCCGCCGGCTTTGGCGGCGGTGGCGGGGCGAGGGCCGGCGGCTCAACCTCCGGTTCCGCAGTCTCAGGCCTTTGTGTCGGCGTCGGCGCCACGGCTGGCGGCTCCGGTTCGCCTTTCGCATCGGCTGGCGGCTCGGGCCGGGCTTGTTGCTTCCGAGGGGATCCTTCCTCCTGAAACCGGTCGGATGTTGCGGCTGGATTTTGCGTGTTCGGTTCTGGCGCGTCAGCGGGGCGCGGTTCAGGCACGGGGACATCCGCACGTACCGGCTTCGGATTTTGCGTCCTCTGCCGTGCCGGCTTCGGCTTGCGATGCCTTTCGCCGCGCGGTTTCAGCGGCCGGTCAACCCGCGGCGTCAGCGGCTGTTCCACCCGTGGTGAAAGCGGCTCGTGATGCCTGTGACGATGCCTGGCATCGGCCGGCGTCACCAGCAGTGCTGTCACGACCATGACCAATGCAATCCTGTATTTTCGGGAAAAGCTCAGTGTTGCCATCGCCTCGAAACGGTGCCGGGATGCTCGAAGTTGCCTGGAAGGCGCTTAGGCCCGATCACAATCGATTACCGGCGCGTTACGCACCGATCGCTTCCAGCCCTTCCTCCAGCCAATCGGCGAGCAACGGCAAGCCGAGCAGGTATTTGGCCGTGTGCTTGTTGGCGCGCTCGCGCGCGGCGGCGACGGCGTCGGCCCATTCCGAGGCATCGTAGTCGCCACGGCCGACCCAAGCGAGCGCGACGAGCTCGGCCGCCTCGTCGACATTGAGATCGTTGATCAGCTCGCGCAGTTCCTCTTCGGTCAGGTTTTCCGAGCTTTCCTCGGCGAGTCCGTCATGATGATGATTGTCACGGGTGTTTCCATCGAACTCGATTTCGTGTTCGGCGCCGTCGGCATAGTCTTCATTGATCGCGGCGCTCAACGCCTTGCATTTGAGGATGAACAGCCGCACGGTGTCGGGCCCGATCGTCAAATCCCAGTTCTTTTCAAGCCGTCGCTGCACTGGCGGTCTCCGCTGGCTCAGCTTTCATCGCCGCCGATGATAGCGGATTTCGAGCATCCGTCACCTCATGTTAGCCCCTTGCTTTTTTCCGGGATGAAACCGCCGACACGCTGCGTTAGTGTTGCATTCTCACCCCTCCAGGAGGCTCCGATGCATAAAAGAGTGCTGATCCAGGCGGCGAGCGCGCTTCTCGCTCTGCAGTTCCTTGCCGTTCCGGTGTTTGCCGCAGGCAGCGGTGACGACACCAGTACGACCACCAAATGCAAGAAAGGCATGGTCTGGGACAAGAAGAAGAACAAGTGCGTCGCACCCCAGGAAGGCATGCTGGACGACGACAGCATCTATGATGCCGGGCATGACCTGGCGATGGCCGGCCGCTATGACGAGGCGATCGCCGTGCTCAGCCTCGCCGCCAACAAGCAGGACCCGCGCATCCTCAACTATCTCGGCTATTCGCACCGCCATTCCGGCCGCGTCGCCGTTGGCCTCGGCTATTACGAGGAAGCGCTGCGCATCGATCCCAACTACACGCTGGTGCGCGAATATCTCGGCGAAGCCCATCTCCAGATCGGCGACCTGGCCGGCGCCCAGCAACAGCTGATGGAGATCGAAAAGCGAACCGGCAAGGGTTCACGCGAATACGGCATGCTGGCCGAACAGATCGACCATTTCATGAGGAGCTGACCCCCCCCTCGATGCCTTTTCGAACCGGCCGCGAGCAATCACGGCCGGTTTTTTGTTGCCATGCCGGCTCCTGCGACGGCGCGCGCGAAAACGGTGATGATTTCTTCAGAAACCGATTTTTGGGCGTGAAAAGCCCGCAAAGATTGCTATATTCAGGGAAATTGCGGTGAACGGTTCCGTTAGCCCGAGGCTGCCGGACCGTTTTCTTTTTGCACCATCGATAAGGCTTTCCCCGAAATGCGGGGGTGGCGGCAGGAAAGGTCAGGTATCATGAACAAGGTCCCGATGACAGGCGAGGGGTTCGCGTCATTGAAGGAAGAACTGCGCTGGCGCCAGCAGGAGGAGCGGCCGCGCATCATCGAGGCGATCTCCGAAGCGCGCTCGCACGGCGACCTATCCGAAAATGCCGAATACCATGCCGCCAAAGAGGCGCAGAGCCTCAATGAGGGCCGTGTCAACGAGCTCGAGGATCTCATCGCCCGGGCCGAAGTCATCGATGTCACCAAGCTCAGCGGCGACAAGGTCAAGTTCGGCGCCACCGTGGTGCTGGTCGACGAGGACACCGAGGAGAAGAAGACCTACCAGATCGTCGGCGATCAGGAGGCGGACGTGAAGTCCGGCCGCATCTCGATCTCCTCGCCGATCGCGCGGGCGCTCATCGGCAAGGAAGTCGGCGACGCCATCGAGGTCAACGCGCCGGGTGGTGCAAGGGGATACGAGATCGTCCAGGTGCAGTTTATCTAAGGGGTTCGAGGGGCGCTGATCTGCGCGTTTTTAGCCAAGGTTGGCGCCGCCCCTCATCCGCCTGCCGGCACCTTCTCCCCGTATAGTGACGGGGAGAAGACGGCTGAACGCGAAGTCGGCGTCTATTCTGCAAACGCTTAAAAATTGGCGCAGTCATCGATGAAGGCTTCCTTCTCCCCGGCAGGGCGATGAGGGGCAGCGCCAGCTTTCCGATTGAATAGATCAGTTCTTGCCAGCGCCGGCCTGGCCATGCGTCTGGTGCTCCAGCAGCCTCTCAGCCTCAGCCACCACCCTCGCGGGCGACACTCGCTCACCGGGCGCGGCCTGCAGCGTCGATGCATAGGGGCCGCGCGGGCCGGTCAAACCCGGCTCCGTCGCTAAAAATACCGCGACCGTCGGCAGGCCGAAGGCGCTGGCGAGATGCGTGAGCCCCGTGTCGGCGCCGATTACCAGCCTCGAGCTGCCCAGGATCGCCGCGATGTCGGCCAATGGTGATTTTGGCACGATGCTCGTCGATGGAACTGCCCGGGCGACCGCTTCGGCCACCGCCTGTTCGCGCTCGTCCGACCAGGTCGTGACCGGCGTCATGCCGCGCTCAACCAGCAGGCGGCCGGTTTCGATCCAGTCTTCAACAGGCCACTTCTTGTCCTCGCGGCTGGTGCCGTGCAGCAGGAAGGCCGTGTTGCCGGCTGTGCCGGTCAGATTGCCGGGCGGCGGCACAATGCCCGAATCCAGCATCGAAAGATCGGGCCGGTAGCCCAATGCCAGCCCGAAAAGCCGCCGCGTCCGTTCGATGGCGTGGAGGTTGCGGGGGACGGCGTGGCCGACGTCGTAAAGCAGCGTTGCCGAAGGCTCGCGCGCGCTTGAGCGGTCGAAGCCGGCGATCGGCGCTTTCGCCTGCCTGGCCACCAGCGCCGACTTCAACAGGCCTTGCGCATCGATGACCAGATCATAGCGGCATGCACGCAAGGCGCGTCGCAAGGCGGTCGCCTCGCGCCAGGTGGCCTTGTCGAAGAGATGTTTTCGCCAACGCCGGATGGCGACCGTGTGGATGGTTCCGACTGCGGGGTGCAGCGCGACGATGCCGGCGAAAGCCTCCTCGACGCACCAGTCGAAAGCAATATCGGGCCGTGCGCGGCGCGCATCCTGGAGCGCCGGAAAGGTGTGGATGACATCGCCCATCGACGATGTCTTGACGATCAGCACCTTCATGCGGCGGCCGGGATGTCCAGCAGCCGGTCCGCCGCCGCCATGACCCGTGCGACCTCGAGCGTCTTCAGGCAATTGAGGTGGCCGAGCGGACAGATCTTGCGGTGGCAGGGCGAGCAGGGCAGGCCGAGCCAGACCAGTTCGCGCCGTTCGGCCAGCGGTGGCGTGTTCTGTGGCGAGGTCGAACCATAGACCGCGACAACCGGCGTGCCGACCGCCGCCGCGACATGCATCAGCCCGCTGTCGTTGGAGACCGCCAGCCCGGCGGCCGCGATCAGGTCGATGGCGTCCTCCAGCCGCGTCTGGCCGGCCAGGTCGACCACGCCAGGAGCGAGGGCTGCGATCTCCGCTGTCACGTCGCGGTCGTTCTTCGACCCGAACAGCGCGACCTTGAACCTTCTGGCCATAAACTCCCGGGCAAGGCCGGCATAGTGTTCGCTCGGCCAACGCTTGGCCGGGCCGAACTCGGCACCTGGCATCAGCGCCACGAATTTCTGCGACCCCAGGCCGAAACGGTCGAGCAGGGTGGCCTGGTTGTTGGCGTCCATCGTCAGATGAGGCGCCCGAAAATCGCCACCCTGTGCAAGGCCGAAATAAGCCTGCGCCGTGCGCCGTTTTACGGCCTCCGGCAGCGGAACAATATCGGTCAACAGGCCGTAGCGCATTTCCCTGAGATGGCCGAAACGGCGTGGAATGCGGGCAAAGAACGGGATCAGCGCCGACTTCCAACTGCCTGGCAGGATATAGGCGCTGTCATAACGGCCGCGCAGCAGGCGGCCGAAGCGGCGCCGATGTGCGAATTCGAGCGCGCCTGGTTTCAGCGGGAAATCGATCTGCTGGCGGACCTCAGGCATGCGCTTGACCAAAGGGGCCGCCCAGGCTGGCGCCAGCACGTCGATCGCTGCATTTGGATGAAGCTCCTTCAGCGCCGAGAACAGGCACTGCGCCATCACCATATCGCCCACCCAGCGTGGGCCGATCACGAGGATCGCTGGGCTTTCAGCCATTCGACATAGTCTCTGACGCCGGTTTCGACGCTGCGGAATTGCCCGTTATAACCGGCCGCGCGCAGACGCGACATATCAGCTTGCGTGAAGCTCTGGTAGCTGCCCTTGAGGTGGTCGGGAAAGGGGATGTACTCGATTTCGCCCTTGCCCAGCGTGTCGATGACGGTTTCGGCAACGGCGCGGAAGGGTTGCGCCCGGCCGGTGCCGCAGTTGAAGATGCCGCTCGCGCCGCGCTTCCACAGCCACAGATTGACATCGGCGACATCGCCGACATGGATGAAGTCGCGGCTTTGCTCGCCGGGACCAAAGCCGTCATGGGCGCCGAACAGCTTTGGATTCTCGCCGCGCCCGACCTGGTTGAACAGATGGAAGGCGACCGAGGCCATGGCGCCCTTGTGCGCCTCGCGCGGCCCATAGACGTTGAAGTAGCGCAGGCCCGCGACCTGCGAATGATCGGTGTCGAAGACATTGCGCCTGACATAGTCATCGAACAGCTTTTTTGAATAGGCGTAGACGTTGAGCGGCCGCTCAAGCTCCGCGTCCTCGCGGAACTCGGAGCCGCCGCCATAGACCGATGCCGAGGAGGCGTAGAGGAAGGGCACGCGCAACGCCAGGCAGGCATGCAGCAGCCGCTTCGAATAGGCGTAGTTCACCTCCATCATGAACTTGCCGTTCCATTCGGTGGTGGTCGAGCAGGCGCCCTGATGGAAGACGGCCTCGATGCGGCCGAGCCCGCCATCCTCGATACGGGCCAGGAAATCGTCCTTGTCGAGATAGTCGGCGATCCGCAAGTCAGCAAGGTTGGCGATCTTGTGGCCATCGCTTAGGTCATCGACGACCAAAATGTCGTCGTGGCCCTCGGCATTGAGCGCGGCGACGATGTTGGAGCCGATCATGCCGGCGCCGCCCGTGACGATGATCATGAACGCCTCTGGTTGCTTGCGATTCCGGTCCTTATAAGGGAGGCTTGCGAGGCTGTCGACAAAACAGCGTTGCGGGGCGACACCGAGATCCGCAAGCAAGAAGGGTGGAGGGGTGAACCCGCCCGCGATTGTCCTGCACGGCACAGCGCGCCACAGTGGCGCCGCAAAGCTGACGCTTCAGTCGGCTCGCGCCGCCGGACGCGATCATGAGGGCCAGGAATGCCATCGACAGAGCTGCTCGTCGCGTTTTTCGCCACCACGGCGATCTTCGCCTATATTCCAGGCCCGGCCATGCTCTATGCCGCCGCGCAGACGATGGCGCGCGGCCGCTGGTCCGGCCTGACGGCGGCGCTCGGCATTCATCTGGGCGGCTATGTTCACGTCTTTGCCGCCGCCGCCGGCCTGTCCGTGCTTTTCCACGCCGTGCCGCCGCTCTACATGGCGGTCAAGCTCGTCGGCGCGCTCTACCTGATCTGGCTCGGTGTGGCGCTGTTCCGCAAGCGCGCGGAAGGCGACATGGCACTGCCGGCGATCGAGCGGAAATCGGCTTACCGCGCCTTTTTCGAGAGCATCGCCGTCGAGGTGCTCAATCCGAAGACCGCGATCTTCTTCATGGCCTTCCTGCCCCAGTTCATCGATGCCTCTGCCGCATTCCCGGTCTGGCTGCAATTCGTCGTGCTGGGCACGACAGTCAACCTGATGTTCTCCTCGGCCGATATCGTCTGCGTGTTCCTGGCTGGTGCCGTGATCGGCAGGCTGCGCCGCTCCAGCAGCGCCCAGCGCATGATGCAGCGAGCCGGCGGCGCGGTGCTGGTCGGGCTTGGCGTCCATGTCGCCTTGCAGAAGAGTTGACGAGGCCAGCCGGCGTTGCGCTGGCTCGAATTGCGGTATATCGGCATCGCCATGAACGACCGATCCCGGCCAATTTGTCCTCCATGCATCTTCAAAACCGGTTTTTGCGCGTTGCCAGTGACATGACCAAGCACGACCCACTTTCCCCCGAGCCCTTGCACCGCGCCATCGCGCACTTCGGCCAGGCCACCGTGCTGGTGGTCGGCGATCTCATCCTTGACCGGTTCGTCAACGGCATCATCGAGCGGATTTCGCCTGAAGCGCCGATCCCGGTGCTCCATGGGCGCGGCGAGAGCCTGGCGATGGGCGGCGCCGGCAATGTCGTGGCCAACATCATCTCGCTCGGCGCCGCCGCCATTCCGGTCTCGGTGATCGGCTCTGATACGGCAGGCGACAGCCTGGTGCGCATGCTCGGCGAGCTTGGCGCCGACACGACAGGCCTGGCGCGGGAGCGCGGCCGCATGACGTCGTCCAAGAGCCGCTTCAGCGCGCTCAACCAGCAGGTGCTGCGCTTCGACGAGGAAGAGATCAAGCCGCTCGGCGCGGCGGAGCGCGCGGCGCTGGTCCGGCATTTCCGCGCCGCGCTGGCGCACGCCGACATCGTCATCCTGTCGGATTACGGCAAGGGCATCCTGCTCGACGGCGTCGCCGGCGAATTGATCGCGATCTGCCGCGAGGCGGGAAAGCCGGTGCTGGTCGATCCGAAGGGCCGGGATTATGCACGCTATGCCGGCGCGACCGCCATCACGCCCAACCGCAAGGAACTCGGCGAAGCGGTCGAACGGCCGGTGTTCAGCGATGACGAGATCGTGGCCGCTGCGCGCGAGCTGCTTGCGGCGCATGGCTTCGACTTCGTCGTCGCCACGCGCAGCGAAAAGGGCATGAGCGTCGTCGGTCCGACGGAGGCGCGCCACATCGCCACGCAGGCGCGCGAAGTGTTCGATGTGTCGGGCGCCGGCGATACGGTGATCGCGACCTTCGCGCTGGCGCTTGCCGCCAGCGCCGATCCGGCCGCGGCCGCCTCGATCGCCAATGCAGCCGGCGGCGTTGTGGTGGGCAAGCGAGGCACGGCGCGGCTGACGGTCGAGGAACTCAACGGCGCGCTGTTTCGATCGCACGGTCCGAGCGTCCACAGGGATGCCATCCTCGACGCCAAATCGGCCGCACGGCTGGTGGCGGCGTGGAAGGAGGAAGGCCTCAGCGTCGGCTTCACCAATGGCTGTTTCGACATCCTTCATGCCGGCCATGTCAGCCTGCTGCACGCGGCGCGCAGCCAGTGCGACCGGCTGGTGCTCGGCCTCAACAGCGATGCCTCGGTGCGCCGGCTGAAGGGGCCGGAACGGCCCGTCAACGACCAGCACGACCGCGCCTGCGTGCTGGCGGCGCTCGCGTCGGTCGACGCGGTGGTGGTCTTCGACGAGGACACGCCGCTGGCGCTGATCGAGGCGCTTCTGCCCGACATACTCGTCAAGGGCGCCGACTACACGGTCGACACCGTGGTCGGCGCGGACGTGGTGCAGAAAGCGGGCGGGCGCGTGGTCCTGGTCGATCTCGTCGCCGGCAAGAGCACGACCGGCACCATCGGCAGGCTGCGCTCGGCCGGCAACAAGAATTGAGGGTTTCATGTCCGAACTGAACGATTACCTGGTCCGCTCGGCGGCCGCGATCACGGCGCTGGTCGAGCGCGATCTAACAGGCGCGATGGAACGTGCGGCGAGCGCGATCGTCGCCGCCCTTGCGTCGGGCAAGGCGCTGCTGATCTGCGGCAATGGCGGTTCGGCCAGCGACGCCATTCACATCGCCGGCGAACTGGTCGGCCGCTTTCTCAAGGAGCGCAAGGGCTACAATGTCATCGCGCTGCCGGCCAATGCCGCGGTGCTGACCGCCTGGGGCAACGATTACGGCTTCGACACCGTTTTTTCGCGCCAAGTCGAGGCGCATGGCGCGGCCGGCGGCGTGCTTCTGGCGATCTCGACCAGCGGCAATTCGCCGAGCATCCTGGCGGCCGCCGAACAGGCGCGGACCATGGGCATGACGGTGATCAGCCTGACAGGCGACACAGGCGGCAAGCTCGCGCCGCTGACCGACATCCTGCTCAACGTGCCCTCGACCTCGACGCCGATCATCCAGCAGGGGCATCTGTGCCTCTACCATCACCTGTGCGAGGTGGTGGAAGCGCGCCTCAGCAATGGCTGACAAGGCGCCGCACCCGTTGGCCGAGCCGGGCCTGTGGGTGGAGCGGATCGGCGGCAGGGTTTTTCCCGCCGGCCAGCCGGCGCTGTTCCTCGATCGCGACGGCACCATCAATGTCGATACCGACTATCCCAGCGATCCGGCCGAGATCGAGCTCCGGCCGCAGATGTTGCCGGCGATCGCCGCCGCCAACAATGCCGGCATCCCGGTCGTGGTGGTGACCAACCAGTCCGGCATCGCGCGCGGCTATTTCGGTTGGAGTGCCTTCGCCGATGTGAACCGCCGCGTGCTCGACCTGTTGCGCGATCAGGGCGTTGTCGTGGACATGGTGCTGGCCTGCGCCTACCACGAGGCTGGCGTGGGGCCGCTGGGCATATCGGATCACCCGATGCGCAAACCCAATCCCGGCATGCTCTTCGAGGCGGCGAGACGCCTCGATCTCGATCTCCGGCGGTCCGTGATCGTCGGCGACAAGCTGGCCGACATGGAGGCAGGCCTGGGCGCCGGCCTGCCGCAGGGCTGGCTCGTCGGCGGCGAGGCGCAGCTTCGCTCCGGCTTCGTCATCAGGCCCTTGCGGGACAGCAGCGACCTCGACGGTCTCATCGCCGCCATAGGGCGGCTCGATGGCCGGGACAAGCGGTCTTGATCCGGACCTGACCGCTCACGCCGGTTCGCTGCCTTGCGAGGCCTCATACAGTTTGGCCTCGGTGGCGAAGGAATAGATCATCACCGACATCGAATAGACGAAGCCGTGCCGGCCGCACAGGAAGTAGCGCTTGGCCAGATAGAATTTCAGGAAGTTGCCGAGCGGCGAAAGCACCAGCCGCACCAGGCCCGGCTTCCTGCCTTTCTCGACCAGGGTGGCCGCCTTGAGGCTGGAATAGGCATTTGCCCGGGCCAGATCCTCCTCGACCGATATTTCGCGGCGATGCAGCAGCACGCCGCTTTCGATCGTGCTGGTCTCGCCGGAAACGCCGAAGGATTCATGGACCCGCGCGGTCACGTCCATGGTCGCACCTTCCCGGCGGAAAAGCCGCAACAGCCTGTTGTGCAGCACCCAGCGATGGGCATAGCCGTAGCCCTTCAGCCAGTCGCGGCGGCGGATGTACCATCCGCTGATGCCGGCATTCGCCGTCTCGACCGCCGCCATGATCGACTGCCGCAGCCGGTCGTCGACGCGTTCGTCCGGGTCGATCGAAAGACACCAGGGCTGCGTGGCGTGGTCGAGCGCGAGTTGCCGCTGATGCGGAAAACCCGGCCAGCCATTGTGCAGCAGCTTTATCGGATAGCCCTCAGCGACAAACTGCCGAACGATGTCCAACGTGGCGTCGGTGGAGCCTGAATCGACGATGACGATCTCGGCGCAAAAATCGATGCTTTCGAGGCACGGGCCGATCATATCGGCCTCGTTCATGCAGATGATGAGCGCCGAAATCGGGCTTGCAAACCTGGTCATGGTCCCTTCCACGGCGGATTGTCCTTGGAACTTACGCTGCTTGGGCAAGGAAACCAATCAGGCGCCAAATCGCACAGGACGATCCGGCTGCCTGCGCCTGTCCGTTATCAACGCGGCGGCGATGTGGCGAAATTTCGGAATTCGCTTGGCCGGGCGCCGCAATCGATCGGCGTCACGGCCGCTCGAACGAGACCAACCCTTCATCCTTGACCCGGCGGATGGTGAGGGCTGTGCGCACCGTGTCGACGTTCGGCGTGGAGGTCAGTTCCTCGATGACAAAGGTCTGGAAGGCGCCGAGGTCGCTTGCCACGCAGTGCAGGAGGAAATCGGATTCGCCCGACACCATCCAGGCATCGCGTACGACCGGCCAGCCGCGCGTGCGCTCAGCGAAGATGCGAAGCTCGGCATCGGCCTGATGGTGCAGGCCGACCAGGCAGAAGGCGACCACGTCGAGACCGAGCGCCGGCGCGTTGAGCAGCGCCCGATAGCCGCGAATGATGCCGGCTTCCTCCAGTCGCTTGACGCGGCGCAGGCAAGGCGGTGCCGAAATGCCGACGCGGTTCGACAGTTCGACATTGGTCATGCGCCCATCTGCCTGCAATTCGCGAAGGATCTTCCAGTCGATTGCGTCGAGGTCGGCCTTGAGCGGCATTTCGGGGCTTTCGATGATTACGGGTGGCGAAAGAATCTTGCGGGATTTTGTAATTAAACGACTTTGCTGTCCACGCCATCCCCCACGCGGAAATCCACGCAGCACCAGAGCGGTTCGCCCGGTGCGACAAAGCTTTCCGGGGACGAGCGCCAACTTGCCTTGCTGGTGTCGTGGGCAACACTTACATTACGCGCGACATCGACGAGTTTTCCATGCCGCAAACGCCGGCAGCCCTCCGCAGAGGCTTTTCATGACCACCAAGCACGCGCCTGTCCTCATCATCGGTTCCGGCCCGGCCGGTTATACCGCGGCGATCTATGCCGCCCGCGCCATGCTGAAGCCGATGCTGGTCGCCGGCCTGCAGCAGGGGGGCCAGCTGATGATCACCACCGACGTCGAGAACTATCCCGGTTTCGGCGAACCCATCCAGGGTCCGTGGCTGATGAGCGAGATGCTCAGGCAGGCCGAGCATGTCGGCACCGACATCATCGCCGACATCATCACCGAGGTCGATCTCAACGTGCGGCCGTTCCGCGCAACCGGCGATTCCGGCACCGTCTACACGGCCGATGCCCTGATCATCGCCACCGGCGCGCAGGCCAAATGGCTTGGCATTCCGACCGAACAGACGTTCATGGGCTTCGGCGTATCGGCTTGCGCCACCTGCGACGGCTTCTTCTACCGCGGCAAGGATGTCGCGGTGGTCGGCGGCGGCAATTCGGCGGTGGAAGAAGCACTCTATCTGTCGAACCTCGCCAAGAGCGTGACGGTCATCCACAGGCGCTCGGACTTCCGCGCCGAACGCATCCTGCGCGAGCGGCTCTTGAAGAAGGACAATGTCCGCGTCATCTGGGACACGGTTGTCGACGAGATCACCGGCCGTCCGGGCAAGACGCCACTGCCGCCTTCGGTCGAAGGGTTGAAGCTGCGCAACGTGGTGACGGGTGTCGAGACGCAGCTCGAGGTCGACGGCGTGTTCGTCGCGATCGGCCATGCGCCGGCGGTCGAGCTGTTCGTCGGCAAGCTGAAGCAGAAGCCGAACGGCTATCTGTGGACGGCGCCGGATTCGACCCGCACCGACGTGCCCGGCGTGTTCGCCGCCGGCGACGTGACCGACGATATATACCGCCAGGCGGTGACTGCGGCGGGGCTGGGCTGCATGGCGGCGCTCGAGGCGGAGAAGTACCTGGCCGGCATCGAGGTGCATCGCGAGGCGGCCGAATAGCGGTTCGCAAACTGTTGAAAGAACGGCTTAGAAACGCCGTGTAAAAGCCTGATTTTTCATTCAGACGCCAAACAGGAACGAGGGGAATCATGGCGTTGGACTGGGACAAGCTACGCGTGTTTCACGCTGCGGCGGAAGCGGGGTCGTTTACACATGCGGCCGAGACGCTGCATCTGTCGCAATCGGCGATTTCGCGCCAGGTCAGCGCGCTCGAGCACGATGTCGGCGTGCCGCTGTTCAACCGTCACGCCCGCGGCCTGGTGCTGACCGAACAGGGCGAGATGCTGTTCCGCACGGCGCATGACGTGCTGATGAAGCTCGAGACCATCAAGTCGCGGCTGACCGAGACCAAGGACCGCCCCTCCGGCGTGCTCAGGGTCACGACCACGGTCGGGCTCGGCGCCGGCTGGCTGACCGAGCGCGTGCAGGAGTTCATCGAGCTCTATCCTGAAATCAGCCTGCAACTGATCCTCGCCAACGAGGAGCTCGACCTCACCATGCGCCAGGCCGATTGCGCCATCCGGCTGCGCCAGCCGCAGCAGCCGGACCTTATCCAGCGCCGCCTGTTCACGGTGCATTTCCACCTCTATGCTTCGCCAGGCTATATCGCCAAGCATGGCAGGCCGGCTTCGGTGGCCGAGCTCAAGGCGCATCGCATCGTCACTTTCGGCGTGCCGGTGCCCGCGCATCTGTCGGAGCTGAACTGGCTGGAAACGGTCGGCGATTTCGAGGGCGGCCAGCGCGTGCCGACGCTGCAGATCAACGACATATTGTCGATCAAGCGCGCGGTGCAGGGCGGCGCCGGCATCGCCATGCTGCCCGACTATGTCATCTCCAAGGATTCCGGCCTGGTGCAGCTCCTGCCGGAAACGGAGGTGCCTTCCTTCGACACCTATTTCGCCTACCCGGACGCGATGAAGAACCAGGCGAAGCTGCACGTATTTCGCGACTTCATCATCGCCAAGGCGCGGAGCTGGTCGTATTGACCGGAGATCGTGCAGACCCTCACCCCCGCCAGCGCGTCAGGCGGGGCAGCCAGGCGGGCACGTTGCGGCGGTAGGTTTGGTATTCATCGCCATAGCGGCGTGCGAGCGTCGGCTCCTCGTACAGCTTGACGAAGGTGGCCATGGCCGCGGCTGCCATGGCGGCGTAGGCGACAAGCGTCCAGCTTGAAAACAGCAGTGCCTGGCCGATGATGATCGACAGCACCGCCACATACATCGGATTGCGGACATGGCGGTAGAGCCCGCCGACCACCAGTCTCTCGGTCGGAGCGACCGGAGCAGGCGTGCCGAGGCCTTCAAGCGCAAAGCAGGCGAATGCATGCAGCAGCGCCGCCACGGCGACCGCGATGAGGATCCAGCCAAGAGGGGCAAGACCCGGCAGGCTCGACCATGGCCGGTCCCAGCGATCCGTCAGCAGCCACGGCACGAGGCCGGCGACGATACAGGGTGCCGCGATGAAGAACGCAGCACTGCCGGCGATCGCCGAAAAGGTCCGCATTGCTTGTCTCCCGCCTGAAGCATGTCACGCCCAAACCGATTCCCGCGACGCGCTCAAGTCTTTGTTGTTCACGTCGCTGCCGAACCGAGGACACTTTGCGCGACATGCATTAGTTGCCTCGGAAATAAACGCCTGCTGCCTCATTCCACGCCATTGCGCATTTTTGACATTTCGGGATGAAAACCGAGCGTGATTCGCGATTCCGCCGTGACAATTGTCTCATTGCGGGTTCCGCTTCGGTGATTCTGCTGGTCCTATTGGGTCCAGAAATGGCTTAGACCACAGCCTGCGTCTTTTTGCATGCGTGTGTTGCAAAATAGATGCTTGTTTCTTGGGCATGATGAGCACATATATAGTTCATCTCCTGGGCGCGTTCTCCTCCCATTAGCGCCCTCGAGTGTTCCCCTCTGGAGGTTAGCCTTAACAGGCACTTCCAATCAAACTCAGCCGGATCTTCATTGATCCGGCTTTTTTGTTGCCCGGACGCTGCCGGAAGGGCGGGAAAATCCACCGAAATAGCCACGTAACAGTGACATGTAACCTCTGGTAACATGTCAAAGGCGCTCGGCTCCTGCTAAGCAGATCATAGGACGCGGTGTGGTCGGACGGGAGATGGGGGCATCACTCGGACGATCCGGGCTCAGGCGGCTACCGCGTCCGAACCTTCTTCCGCCGAAGCAGCGACTTCAAGATGCGGCGGACCTGCCGTTTCTCCTCCCAAGAAAACGGTCCGCAAACAAAACGGCGTCCGGCCCCCCCCCGGGCGTCGTTTTTTGTTTGCGCCCTCTCGAACAAGGTTCGAGAGGGCACTCACCCAAATCTTTGTGGATGTCGATGTCCCAAAGCCGAGATCACTTTAGACGACATGCATCAGTATCAGGCTGCCTTGCCGTTGGCATTCATCGCTTCGTCGGCGAGCCGGCCGGTGAGTTCGGCCATGTGGTCGAAGACGGCGCGGTAGCTGGCGACGCCTGAGGTGGCCGAGCGCAGCTCGATGATCAGATCGCCGATCTCGGATTGCGGCATGGTCGCCTCGACGACATCCCATCCTGGCCAGCCGGGCCGCGCGTCGTAGCCGAGGATCTGGCCGCGCCGCTGCGGGATCAGCGCGATGATCTTCGAGGTCGCATCGGAGGGCGTCACGATCTCGACCTTCATCACTGGCTCCAGGAGCACGGGCGAACAGCCCGCCATGCCTTCCTTCATGGCAAGCTTGGCCGCCATCTGGAAGGCCATGTCGGAGGAATCGACCGCGTGGTAGGAGCCGTCCGACAGGTTGACGGCGACGTCGACGACGGGAAAGCCGAGCGGGCCCGACTTCAGGTAATCGCGTATGCCGCTTTCGACCGACTGGATGTAGGTCTTGGGCACCACGCCGCCGGTGATGGTATCGGTGAACTGGAAACCTGCGCCGCGCGGCAGCGGCTTTATCTCGATCACCACATCGCCGAACTGGCCGTGGCCGCCGGACTGCTTCTTGTGGCGGCCGCGCTGCTGCGCCGATTTGCGGATAGTCTCGCGGTAGGGCACCGCCGGCGGATGGCCTTCGACCGGAATCTGGTTCTTGCCCTCGAGCCGTTCGCGTACGACGCGCAGGTGCATTTCTCCATGGCCCGACAGCACGGTCTCGGCCGAGTCCTGGTTATGATGCAGGCTGAGCGAGGGATCTTCTTCGGCCAGCCGTTGGATGGCGGCTGACATCTTCACCTCGTCCTTGCGCTCCTTCGGCCGCAAGGCGAAAGCGAAGACAGGCTGCGGCGGCTCGAACTGGAGCAGCGGCTTCATGCCGCCCTTGGCCGAGGTCAGCGTCTGGCCGGTCTTGACCGCGTCCAGCTTGCCGAGCGCGACCGTGTCGCCGGTCTTCGCCGCGGTGAGCTTCGACTGGTCCTTGCCAAGCATCCTGTAGATGCCGGACACCTTTGCCATGTCGCCGCCGGGCAGCCAGAGCTCGGAGCCATCGGCGACCTGTCCCGAAAGGATGCGCGACACCGACAATTTGCCTCCATGCGGCGTATGGATGGTCTTCATCACCTGAACCACGGTCGCGTTGCCTTCGGGGGCGCCGAGCCGTTTGCCGGTCGCGTCGATGTCGGGCGCATCATGGCGGATCGCCTTCAGGAGACGCAGCACGCCATTGCCTTTCTCTGCGGTGCCGATCAGCACCGGCGTGACGGCGCCGTCGCGCAGATCCGCGGCAAGATCGTCGAAGACCGCGTCTTTGGGCGGCTCGATCTCCTCGAGCAGCTGTTCCATCAACTGGTCGTCATGGTCGGCCAGCCGTTCCAGCATCGAAAAACGGGCTTCCAGCTCACGCGCCTTTTCGTCGCCGGGTATCTGGGCCACCTCGCTCTCGGCATATTCGCGGTAGATGTAGGCGCGTTCCAGCGCCAGGTCGATCGAGCCAATGACGACGCCGTCCTTGCGCAGCGGTATCTGGCGCAGAAGCAACGGCACCGCACTTGCCGGCTGCAGCATCTTCAACGTGTCGCGCACGCCGGCAATCGCCTTGTCGACCTTGTTGAGAAACAGGATGCGCGGCACGCCGAGATCGTCGAGCTTGCGCATGATGAGCTGGAGGGCGGGGATCTTCTTCTCGTCGGCCTCGGCGACGACCACCGCGAGGTCGCAGGCGGCCAGCACCGGTTCGGCCTCGAAGGAGAATTCGATCGATCCGGGACAGTCGACGAAGGTGAACTGCTCGCCCATGAATTCTGTGGTGGCGAAGGTCGCCTCGACGCTCATGGCGTGCGCGCGCGCCTCGGGCGAATGATCTGAAACGGTGTTTCCCGAGGAAACCGGGTTCTGGCGGGGAATGGCGCCCGTGCGGGCCAATATGGCTTCGAGAAGTGTCGTCTTACCGCTTGCGAAGGGACCGACTATGGCAATGCATTTCGGTCCCGTGCGTCGTCCTCCGGCGCGATTACCCATGACTGACCTCCACTCAGGCGTTTCCCTGGAGACCGACTGGCATTCATGGTTCAGGCCAAGGTCAGTCGGTCCTGAGCGGCGGCCGGCCTGTTCGACCGTCGCGGGCGGGCTTGTCTTCAACCGGCCCAAAGGTATCGTCCCACTTGTTTGCCGGCAGGGCAAGGAAAATAGGTAGCCTCAGGGGCTGAGCGCGCGGGGCGGTCACCGCTGCCTTGCAAGCCGAACAGACCCGGTTGCGTCGCCGGCCATATCGGCCGAAACTAGTATCTCGAAAGAAGAGCGGCGTCGCCGCCGCCCGCATCGCCACCAGTTCCAGGGATCGAACGATGAAGATCATTGCCTGCGGCAGCACGCCGACCGTCATCGCACCGGAAAAGTACTTCACCGGCCGGGTGCTGCAGACGCCGATCATCGAGAAGGAGGCTCCGGCACGGCTGCGGGCGATATTGGTCAGCTTCGAGCCGGGCGCGCGGACCCACTGGCACACGCATCCGCTTGGCCAGACGCTGTACGTCACGTCGGGCGCCGGCCTCGCTCAGACCTGGGGCGGTCTCATCCAGGAGATCAGGGCAGGGGACGTCATCTCGTTCGCGCCAGGCGAAAAGCACTGGCATGGCGCCGGGCCGAAAACGGCCATGACGCATATAGCCATGCAGGAAGCGCTCCAGGGCGTGCATGCCGACTGGCTGGAAGCGGTGACGCCGGCCCAATATGGCGGCTGAGTACCGTGTCGAGCCGATCTAAAAACCCGGCGTTTGGCCGGGTTTTGTTTTCACGATCAGGTCAGTGATGCCGTAAAGCGCTGGATGCGCGTGCACGCTTCCTCTAGCAGCGTCTCCGACGTGGCGTAGGAGATGCGGAAGTTCGGACCGAGGCCGAAGGCCGAACCGAATACCACCGCCACGCCCTCGGCCTCGAGCAGCTCCGAGCAGAAGGCCTCGTCGGTGTCGATCACCTTGCCGGCCTTGGTCTTCTTGCCGATCAGCTGGGCACAGGATGGATAGACGTAGAAGGCGCCTTCCGGCGACGGACAAGAGATGCCGCGCGCCTGGTTGAGCATCGAGACGACGAGGTCGCGACGCCCCTGGAAGATAGCCTTGTTCTTGGCGATGAAGTCCTGCGGGCCGTTCAGCGCTTCGACCGAAGCCCACTGCGCGATGGTGCAGGCGCCCGATGTCTGCTGGCCCTGGATCATGTCCATCGCCTTGATCAACTGGACGGGACCCGCGGCGTAGCCAATGCGCCAGCCGGTCATGGCATAGGCTTTCGACACGCCGTTCATGGTCAGCGTGCGCTCATAGAGCTTCGGCTCGACCTCGGCGATGGTCTTGAAGACGAAGTCGCCATAGGTCAGATGCTCGTACATGTCGTCGGTCAGCGTCCAGACATGCGGATGCCTGAGCAGCACGTCGGCGAGCGACCGAAGCTCGGCCTCGGTGTAGGCGGCGCCCGACGGGTTCGACGGCGAGTTCATCAGCAGCCACTTTGTGCGCGGCGTGATGGCCTTTTCCAGTACTTCTGCCGTCAGCTTGAAGCCGTTGTCGATCGAAGTGTCGGCGAACACCGAGGTGCCGCCGCAGATCGCCACCATCTCGGGATAGCTGACCCAATAGGGGCGTGGGATGATGACCTCGTCGCCGGGATTCAGCGTCGCCATGAAGGCGTTGAACAGGATCTGCTTGCCGCCAGTACCGACGATTGTCTGTTCGGGCTTGTAGTCGAGATTGTTCTCGCGCTTGAATTTCTTCGCGATCGCTTCGCGCAGCGGTGCGATGCCAGACACCGGCGGATATTTGGTCTCACCACGGCGGATGGCCTCGATCGCCGCATTCTTGATGTTGTCGGGCGTATCGAAATCCGGTTCGCCGGCACCCAGGCCAATGACGTCGCGGCCGGCATTTTTCAGCTCGCGGGCTTTCTGCGTCACCGCGATGGTGGCGGAAGGCTTCACGCGGGAAAGGGTGTCGGCAAGGAAGGCCATGACCTTTTTTCTCTCCAGAAAGGATCAGCGCGGCCAGGAGCGGCCGCGGCGCTTCTCATGTCGCATCATTCCCGTGAGTGCAAGCATTGTCGGCTGGGCCAGTGCCGCAAGGAGGTCAATGAGCCGTGATCGGCAACAGAAAGTTCATTAACGGGCGGTAGAGGCTTGCGTGGCAGGATCGTAACCCAATTGCGCCAGTTCGCGGAGCGAGGAACCTTGTCGCGCAGCATCGGGCTTGCCCATATCATCCGTCATGATGACGGCACCTCGTCAGGTGTCTGGGGCATTTATACGTTGCAAAGCGCCTTCCAGCCGATCTTCGCCTTCAGGGAAGGCAAGCTGTCGGTTGCCGCCTTCGAGGGCTTGATCCGGCCGTTCCGCGACGGCGAGCCGCAATCGCCAATGAGCTTCTTCAGCACCTGCCCGGCCGCCGACCGGCTCCATATCGAGGCGCTGACCAGGACGCTGCATCTGCTGAATGCCGGCGCCTGCCTGCCGCAGGAAGCGTCGATCTTCGTCAATTTCGATCCGTCGGTGTTCACCGAGCGCGCCGTTGCCGACAATGCCTTGCGCGAAATGCGCCTGGTGCTGCACGAGGCCGGCATCGATCCGGGCCGTGTCGTGTGCGAGGTGACCGAGCAGCGTCCAGCCTCGCAGGAGACCCTGCACGGTTTCGTCGCGGCGTTGAAGGGCAACGGCTTTCGCATTGCCGTCGATGACTATGGCGCCGACGATTCCGACATCAACCGCATCAAGGAGTTGAAACCCGACATCGTCAAGTTCGATGCCCACTGGATCACGCAGTTGATGGAGTCCGGCGCCGGCTTCGCGCTGCTGACGTCCATGGTGAAAAGCTTCGAGGCACAAGGCATCCGCACCGTGTTCGAGGGCATCGAGGAAGGCTGGCAGCTGGAGCTGGCCGAGAAATCCGGGGCTTCGATGGTCCAGGGTTTCGTGCTGGCACGGCCGGAACTGGCGCCGACCAGCTTCCGCGTCTTCGGCGAGGACGGCCCATCGCCTGCCGCCGACAGTGCATCTTCCGTCCCGGCAGCCGCGCCGCATACCGCGCGGGCGGCGAAAGCCTTTGGGCGCAGGGGCACACGATGAGGCCCGAGCGGCGGCGCGATGTCGGCGATGCGATCTTCATGGACGAGGTCGGTATCGAATATGGCGTTTATGGCGACTTCCGCCTGCGCAGCGCCTACCAGCCGATCTTCGCGCCGCGCGGCCGCTTCCTGCACGCAATCGCGGTCGAGGGCCTGATAGAGCCGCATCGCGCCGGCCGGCCGGGCGCCGCACGGGCGTTCTTCGAAGGCGTCGCGGCCGAGGACCGGCTGTTCGTCGAAACCATGTGCCGCGTGCTGCATCTCAGGAACTTCCGCAACATCGGCGTCGACGGGCTCGATCTGTTCTTCAACTACAATCCATTGGTCAACGCCCATCGGGGCCGGGCCTTGGCCGAAATCCGGCTGATGAGCAGGCATCTCGGCGAGCTCGGCCTGGCCCCCGGCATGCTGGTCTGCGAAATCACCGAACAGGCGGCCGACGACACGCTGCTGGCCAGGCTGGTGCGCGAGATGCGCCGCGACGGCATCCGCATCGCCATCGACGATTTCGGCACCGGCCACTCGACCGAGGAGCGGGTCAGCCTGCTCAAGCCCGATATCGTCAAGATCGACGGTGGCTGGTTCGCGCAATTCTGCCGCCACGCCGCCGCCGAGCGGTTCTTCCGCCCGCTGGTCTCCAGCCTGCACGACCGCGGCGCCAAGGTCCTGGTCGAGGGCATCGAACAGCCCACCCATCTGCGCGTCGCGCTCGATGGCGGCGTCGACCTGCTGCAAGGTTTTCTACTCGCCCGGCCGGCGCTGGCCGGGGTGATCTTCGACGAGCGACCGCTCGCCATCGACGCGCTGCTGGGCAGGGACAGCAAGGTGGTGCCGCTGTTCGGGTAGCGCCGTGTGCTACACATCAGCGGCGCTGATCGTCGCGCCAAAACTAATCATTGGTGAGGACGGCGCGGCTACGATAATCGCGTCTGCACATGGCAGCGCTCGGGGGACCAGCGATGATACTTTACAGCATGATCGACAGCGGCAACTGCTACAAGCCGCGCCTGCTGATGGCCAAGCTCGGCCTCCCTTTCACCACTGTCGAGGTGAGTTCGCACACGGGCGATACGCGAAAAGCGGATTTCGTCGCCAAGAATCCGAACGCCATGGTGCCGCTGCTGGAGCTCGACGACGGAAGGCGGATCGCTGAATCCAACGCCATCCTGCTCTACCTCGCCGAGGGCACGCGCTTCCTGCCCGCGGACAAGTATGAGCGCGGGCTCGCCTATCAATGGCTGTTCTTCGAACAGTACAGCCACGAGCCCTATATCGCCGTGCGCAAGGCGCTGCTGACCTTTCCCGAAAGGGCCAAGGACGCGACGCCGGAGCGGCTGGCGGTGACACTGGAGCGCGGCAACAAGGCGCTCGGTGTCATGAATAAATACCTGGAGAACAACGCGTTCTTCGCCGGAAGCGCCTACAGCGTCGCCGACATTGCGCTCTACGCTTATACGCATACGGCGGAGCAGGGCGGCTTCCAGCTCGACGCCTACCCGGCGGTGGCTGCGTGGCTAAAACGAGTGGAAGCGGATCCGGGGCATGTGCCGATGGAGTGGGTGGGGTAGCTTTATCCTCAACCTCGTCGCCGCCTCGCGGCTCTTTGGGGGCGGGGCACGCGTCAACAGGCGCGAGGCCCGGCCGCCCATCGTCCGGGAAGCTGCGCGGGAGCTATTTCAACAGATGGTCGTAGTCGGCATAGGGTGCCGATCCAGAACCAGATCACATCTTCATTGTTGCGTATGGCAACAGCCGGTAGTTTCGTCGACCCGCGCCGACCAATAGCAACCGACCTGCTTGAAATGTAAGGAGGGATGAAAAGGATCGGAACGCAGTCTGAGAAAACTCCTGTCCGCCTTTGCTTTGATCGACGATGACAGTTTTCATAAGCCTTCCAGAATGATGGAGAGGCGCCGTGATTCACAGAGGGCGAGTCCGGCCGGCGCGATGGTCAGCCAATGCCTGTTCGGCAAGCTTGTCCAATCGCCCCGCCCTCACGTCGGCCTCGATCTGCCGATCCCACAGGTCCGCCTGGAGCGCCTCGAACCATGCGGCAAACGCCTTCAACTCCTCGGGGCTCAGTTCGGTGATGGACTTTTCGATTTGCTCAAGCTTGGTCATGGCCGGATAATACCACTCTAGTGGTACCACAGGTGGGACTCCAGGGTCGGCTTTACATGCCTGGAATCCAGGCAAATAAAAGGCGGGACAATGCCCGCCTTCCCATTTCGGTAGCCTGATCGGGAGCGTCCGGTCCGGGCTGGCAGCTATCTGCTGATCCGGCTTGTCGGGTCTTTCCGCTCCGGCGCGCTTCTCGCGCGACCGTCAGTACATCCGTGACTTGCCGCGCGCCCCGGGCTGTCGCCCGGCGCGCGCCATTTTCAAAATCAGGCTGCCTTGCTCAGAGATCCAGCGGACGACTTGCCAGTGCGGCGGTCCTGCTCGATCTCGAAGTTGATCTTCTGGCCTTCGACCAGGGTCGACAGTCCAGCGCGCTCGACAGCGGAGATGTGGACGAAAACGTCCGCGCCGCCCGCGTCAGGCTGGATGAAGCCGAAGCCCTTGGTGGCGTTGAACCACTTGACCGTTCCAGTTGCCATAAAAATAGTCCTTCACATTTGCTTTGGTTTGACCGAACCGAGGTCCAGCCGGTGTGCATCGAGATTTTGGAGATAGACGTCAGCAAACGCGAAGATCGCGAGGCCCGGATCGATCGGCCGAAATATCAATGGGGCTGATATAGGCTGCTTTCGCACGAAATACAAGACTGCGTGAGAAAGCCGTGATCGAGGGACCGCCCAATGGCCGCCCCAATCCGGTGAAACCGTTGCGTCAGATGGCGCTGTCCGTGAGCCGCGCATCAGGGGAGAGGACCATGAAGACCATTCTGCTGGCAGCATGCCTGACGCTGATTGCCGCCGAGGCGCAGGCGATCTCGCGCTACGATCCGACGCGGATGGAGTGTGGCCGCGTGCAGGCGACGATCGCGCGGCAGGGCGCCGTCATCCTGCGTTACCAGTCGAGGCGGGTACCGGGACTGCCACTCTACGACCGCTACGTGCAGAGCCAGCAATTCTGCACCATGGGCGAGGTGAGGACACGCGCCTATGTGCCGAGCGCCGATACGAAATCCTGCCCGGTCTACAATTGCAAGCGACCGGACAACGACCGGCGTTTCCGCCGGCGGTTTTTTCATAACGACTAGGCCATAGCCTGGCGCGGCTGTTATCGCGTCAAAATCCGAACGAGACCTGCGCTGGCGGCGGCGGGCCGACGCGCACGCCTTCCATGGCCAGCATCTTTTCCTTGGTGGTCGAGCCGCCGGGCGCGGAGAAGCCGCCGATCTTGCCGCCGGCGGCGACGATGCGGTGACACGGAATGACCAGAGGCACCGGATTGGCGCCAAGCGCGGCACCCGTTTCGCGCGGCAGGCCGGCATGGCCGGCGCGCTTGGCCAGTTCGCCATAGGTGGTGGTTTCACCATAGGCTAGCTTTCGCGCCGCGCCATAGATGGCGAGGCGGAAATCGTCGATGCCGTCGAGATCGACCGGCACGGAGGAGAAATCGACGTCCTCGCCTGCCGCATAGGCCTTGATCGAGGCGATCAGCTCGACCACCCACGGCGGCTGCACGGTAGCGGCCGAAACGCCGGCATGGCGCAGCAGCCGCCGTTCCACTGCCTCGCGGCTGCGTTCGGGCAGGCAGAGCCGGATCAGGCCCTTTTCGCTCCAGGCAATCCCCATGAAGCCGATCACTGTTTCTAACACTGCGTGGCCGGCTGTGATCTGCGACGGCGTTTGCATGGCGTGCTCCTTTCGCAAAATGGCCAGAAACCGGCATTCATGCCGGTACATATCAGGAACAATATGGCATTTCGGCCCGAGTCTCGCCACCCGAAAACCACCTGAGCGCCCCGATTGCTCGCCAGGAATCGCTGGTGTAAGGGATTTCTTAACATCCGACGAACCGGACCCGAACGCGGCTTGCCAGCAAAACAAACCCTTATCGCGCTCGGCGTGATCGCGGCCATGGCCTGCGTCAGCGGTTGCACGTCGACATCGCAGATGAAATCCGCGTCTTCCCTGACCGAAACAGCGACCGTCGCCGGCACCGATGCCGGCTTCACCATACCGTTGCCGGAGACGGTTTGGGTGCTGCCGGAATCGTCGGGGATTACGCCCGTTCAAACCGCTGAGTTGTCCGCCGGCCCGACCACACAGGCGGCCGCGGCAACCGCGGCCTTTGCCGGAGCGACCCCAACCGCACCGGCCGTGCCGGCGGTGATGACCGCCAATGCCTGGCAGGCGCCGCCGCCGGCTGGCGCCGGCGCACCAATCAAGGCGGCAGCCACCTACGCCACCGCCGGGCTCATCGTGCCGGCGATCGCCAGGAACGATCAGAAAGCCATGCCCGGCGTGCAGCAGGCGGCCTATGTTGTGCCGCAGAATCCGGCTGCCCTCGTCCAGTTTCCTGCCGCTCCGGTGCAGGAAGAGCATGCGACCGGCGTGCGCGGCGATATCGACCGGCTGATCGTAAAATACGCCGCGTTTTATCAGGTGCCGGTCGACCTTGTGCGCCATGTCGTCAACCGCGAAAGCACCTTCAATCCCAAGGCCTACAACAACGGCCATTGGGGGCTGATGCAGATCAAGCACGCGACGGCGCGCGGCATGGGCTATGACGGACCGGCCAGGGGCCTGTTCGATGCCGAAACCAACCTGAAATACGCCGTCAAATACCTGCGTGGCGCCTGGCTGGTGTCGGACGGCAACGCCAAGCGCGCCGACTGGCTCTATCAGACCGGCTACTATTTCGACGCCAAGCGCAAAGGCCTGCTCGAGGCGACCGGCCTCGGCGTCGACCGCAAGCGGCGCCGCCTGCTGCCCGACGCCTGAGCGAAATGCCCGAACCGCGCCCGCCGGCTCCGAACGACATCCGGCTGCGCAAGATCCTCGACGAGACGCTGGTTCCCGCGCACTGGTCGGATGGCTTTGTCATGCGCACCCTCGAGCCCGGCGATGCGCCGGCCTTGCATGCGCTGCTGACCGAAGTGTTCGACGATGGCGCCGACGGCCCGTTCGACGAATGGTGGCCACGCATCCCAGGCGACCCCGAATTCGATTCTGCGCTCTGTTTCCTCGTCATCGACGCCAAGGGCCTGCTGGTGGCGGCGGCGCTGTGCTGGACGAGCGCCTTCGTCAGGGATCTCGCCGTGCATCCGCAGGCGCGCGGCAGGGGCATCGGCGAGGCGCTGATGTGGCACGCCTTCGCCGTCTTTCGCGAACGCGGCGCAGACCATGTCGACCTCAAGACCAACACGGTGGAAAACGCCGCCGCTGTCAGGCTCTATCAGCGGCTTGGGATGAGCCCTGTCGCCTGGGAAGGCTGAAGCCGCGGCCCGGCCCACCGCCGCTCGCGGGCATCGCTCGGGAACCCAGAGCGCCGCTCCGCATTCAAAGAGTGGTGGAGGGGTCCGACGAGCTTCCGGAGCCTCGAAGGCTTGCGTCGCCGTTCCGAAAGGAGATCCTCCGCCGCCATGAGGCTCTTTCACGCATTTGCCACGTTGGTCGCTGCCGCGATGATTGCGGCTGTGCCTGCGCGAGCCGTCGAATTGTCGATCGTATCGGGCGACACAGGAATCGGCATCAAGGTGCTGCGTGAAATCCTCGACCGCTATGAGAAGGGCAGCGGCAACAAGGTCAGCATCGTCGTCATGCCGGCATCCGGGACCGACCAGTTCGGCCAGTACAGGCTGTGGCTTGCCGCCGGCAATAGCGATATCGACGTCTACCAGACCGATGTGATCTGGGCGCCGCAGCTCGCCAGCCAGCTCGTCGACCTGACCGCGGCGACCAAGGATGTCGTCGGCGCCCATTTCCCCTCGATCATCCAGTCGCAGACCGTCAACGGGAGGCTGGTGGCGCTGCCGATCTTCACCGATGCGCCGGCGCTCTACTACCGCAAGGACCTGCTCGACAAATACGGCGCCAAGGTGCCTGCCACCTGGAAGGAGCTGGCCGACACCGCCAAGCTGGTCATGGACAAGGAACGGGCTGCCGGCAACAAGGACATCTGGGGCTTCGTCTTCCAGGGCAATGCCTATGAGGGGCTGACCTGCGACGCGCTGGAATGGGTGATGTCGAACGGCGGCGGCCAGATCATCGAGCCGGACGGCACCATCTCGATCAACAATCCAAAAGCGGCGGCAGCGCTCGACACGGCCAAAGGCTGGGTCGGAACCATCGCGCCACCCGGCGTGCTGGCCTATCAGGAAGAGGAATCGCGCGGCGTGTGGCAGACCGGCAATGCGGTCTTCATGCGCAACTGGCCCTACGCCTATGCACTAGGCAATTCCGAAGGCTCGCCGATCAAGGGCAAGTTCGACGTAGCGCCGCTGCCGGCCGGCACCGGCGAAGGCGCGCGTCCGGCGGCGGTGCTGGGTGGCTGGAATCTTGCCGTGTCCAAATATTCCAAGCACCCGGACGCTGCGATCGGGCTCGTCAAATTCATCGCCTCGCCCGCGATGCAGAAATACCGCGCGCTGAGGAACTCCAGCCTGCCGACCATCCAGGCGCTCTATGACGATACCGACATCGCCAGACAACAGCCGATCGTTCCGCGCTGGAAGCAGATCTTCCTCAATGCGGTGCCGCGTCCCTCGGCCGCGGCCAGGATCAAGTACAACGAGGCGTCGAGCCAATTCTGGAACGCCGTCCACAAGACGCTGTCGGGCGATGGCACCGCGGGCGACAATCTGGCCGACCTCGAAGCCATGCTGACCAGGCTGAAGGGGCGTGGCTGGTGACGCCACAACGCGCCTCCATGTCCCGCCCGGCGCGAGGGATGACAGAAGCGGAGCCGAGGACTGAAGCCGTCGCGACCCACCGCCCGCGCTCGCGGCTGATGCGCCAGCGCGTGCGTTCGGCCTGGCTGTTCCTGGCGCCGATGCTCCTGGTGCTCGCCGCCGCTGCCGGCTGGCCGCTCGCCCGCACGGTCTATTTCAGTTTCACCGACGCTTCGCTGGCCGATCTTGACGCCCGCCAGTGGGCAGGCTTCGCCAATTACTTCTCGGTGCTGCGCATGCCGAGCGGCCGGGTGCTCTACGATGGCGTGCTGGCCGACCCGGTGTGGTGGAGCGCCGTCTGGAACACGGTGCGTTTCGCGGCCCTTTCGGTTACCTGCGAGACGATCCTCGGCATGGTCGTCGCGCTGGTGCTCAATGCCGAATTCCCGGGCCGCGGCATCGTCAGGGCGGCGATCCTCATCCCCTGGGCGATCCCGACCATCGTCTCGGCCAAGATGTGGCAGTGGATGCTCAACGACCAGTTCGGCATCATCAATGTGGTTCTGCTCAATCTCGGCCTGATCGACACCAAGATCGCCTGGACGGCCAACGCGGACACGGCGATGGCCGCCGTGCTGGTCGTCGACATCTGGAAGACGACGCCGTTCATGGCGCTGCTCATCCTTGCCGCGCTGCAGATGCTGCCGCGCGAGATCATCGAGGTCGCCAGGCTCGACGGCGCCAATCCGTGGCAGATCTTCTGGCGGGTGACCTTGCCGCTGATCCGGCCTGCGGTGATGGTGGCGGTGATCTTCCGCGCGCTCGATGCGCTGCGCATCTTCGACCTGATCTATGTGCTGACGCCCAACAACGTGCACACCAAGTCGATGTCGGTGTTCGCGCGCGAGAACCTGTTCGAGTTCGACAAATTCGCCTACGGCTCGGCCGCTTCGACGCTGCTGTTCCTCATTCTTGCGCTTCTCACCATGGCCTATATCCGGATCGGCGGGGTCAGCCTCGAGGGCGGGCGCTGAGATGTGGATCCTGAAGCGGACGGCTTTCTACCTGCTGGTCGCGGCCATCGTGCTGGTCGCGGTATTCCCCTTCTATTACGCCATCGTCACCAGCCTGAAATCGGGCACCGAACTGTTCCAGGCCGACCTCTGGCCGAAGACGTTCAGCCTCGGCAATTATCGCAACGTGCTGACCGAAGGCGCCTTCGCGCGTAACCTCGTGAACTCACTGGTGGTCTCCGGCGCGGTCGTCGCGCTCTCGCTGTTCCTCGGCGTCACCGCGGCCTACGCGCTGGCGCGCATCCGTTTTCGCGGCCGCTCAGCGCTACTATTCGCCATCCTGTCGGTATCGATGTTCCCGCAGGTGGCGGTGCTGGCCGGACTGTTCGAGCTGGTGCGGATGTTCAGCCTCTACAATTCGCTTCTCGCGCTGATCTTCTCCTACATGATCTTCACCTTGCCGTTCACCGTCTGGGTGCTCACCGCCTTCGTGCGCGACCTGCCGGTCGAGGTCGAGGAGGCGGCGATCCTTGACGGCGCGACGCCGTGGATCATCATCACGCGCATCTTCCTGCCGCTGATGTGGCCGGCGCTGGCGACCACCGGGCTGCTCGCCTTTATCGGCGCGTGGAACGAGTTCCTGTTTGCGCTGACATTCACCTCCAACAACGCCCAGCGGACCGTGCCGGTGGCGATCGCGCTGCTTTCGGGCAATTCGCAGTTCGAGATCCCGTGGGGCAACATCATGGCCGCATCGGTGATCGTCACCGTGCCGCTGGTGCTGCTGGTGCTGATCTTCCAGCGCAAGATCGTCTCCGGCCTCACCGCCGGCGGCGTGAAGGGGTGAGGAGAAAATGTCGGAACCGGCCGCAGCGGCGCGTCCTTAGGTCTTAGAGCAACCGCGCCGGGACGCCGGCGCTGTGACCAAGGAGCCGATCATGATCACCTTCCCCAACGAATCCGCCAAATACCGCGCCGCCCGCGAAAAGCTGCTGAACAAGGAAATCGAGCTGCGCCGCGCCATGGAGGATGTGGCCGTGGCACGCCACGCGTTGCCGCCGGGCGGGCTGGTGCCACAGGATTACGTGTTTGATGGGCTGGATGCCGAGGGCAGGGCGGCCGAGATAAAGCTGTCGCAACTGTTCGCACCCGGCAAGGACACGCTGATCCTCTACCAGATGATGTTTCCGCGCCATCCGCAGGAGACGCGCGACGTGGCAATGACGGGCGGCACGGCGAAGCTGGCTCGGCCGGACCAGCCATGCCCGTCCTGCACGGCGCTGCTCGACCAGTTCGACGGCGCCGTCGGCCATCTCCAGGCGGCCGGCTTCAACTTCGCCGTGGTGGCGAAAACGGCGCTCGAAAACCTCGTCACGCTCGGCCGCGACCGTGGCTGGAAGAACATGCGGCTGGTGTCGTCGGCCTCCAACAGCTTCAAGCGCGACTACAACGCCGAGGATGCCGACGGTGCGCAGATCCCGCTGCTCTCGGTGTTCCACCGCGACGCTGACGGCATCAGGCATTTCTGGTCGTCCGAACTCGGCTTCGCGCCGCCCGAACCCGGCCAGGACCCGCGCGCCATCGGCACCTGCGAGATCCTGTGGAACCTGATGGATTTCACCCCGGAGGGCCGGCCGAACTGGCACGAGCAGCTGCAATATGGCGAGGCATGCTGCCATTGACGGCAAGGCGCCCGGCGCAACTTCCGTGCATCTGCGGCGTTGGAATCCCGAGGGAACCATTCCGATCGGAGATTGCAGATGAAAACGCTTCTGACCATGACCGCCGCGGCCTTGCTCGCCGCCGCGCCCGCCGCGCTTGCCCAATCCACTGCCCAAACGACGCCGCTGGCGGCCGACAGCAAGGTCGACACGCAGACCTTCATCAAGACGGTGCCCGGCGCCAACGAGTTCGAGATCCAGTCGAGCAAGCTCGCCGAGCAGAAATCGGCGTCGGCCGACGTCAAGGCCTTCGCCAAACAGATGATCGAGGACCACACCAAGGCCGGCGAGGACTTCAAGGCGGCACTCGCGCAGGGCCAGACCACCGCCTCGACCAAGCCGGCCGGCCCGGCGCTGCAGCCGAAAGAACAGGGCCAGCTCGACGAGCTCAAGGCCGCCAGCGGCAAGGACTTCGACACCAAATACATCATGATGCAGACAGCCGCTCACAAGGACGCCGTCGCGCTCTTCAGCACCTACGCCAAATCGGGCGACGACCCGGCGATGAAGGAATTCGCCAAGAAGACGCTGCCGACGCTGAAGATGCACGAGAAGCACGTGAAGGAACTGGGCGCGGCGCATCAGGGGTGAGGGCGGTCGAGAGGGAGCTGAACCGCAGACGATAGCACTCTACGGCGCCCCCCCCTCTGTCCTGCCGGACATCTCCCCCTCTTGGGGGGAGATCGGCAGCTTGGGCGTCGGCGCTCTTTCTGCCCACGCTGAAAATTTAGCGAAAGCATTCGCGACAGCCAATCTCCCCCTCGAGGGGGGAGATGTCCGGCAGGACAGAGGGGGGCGCCGGAGGGCGGCGCGACGGCCAGGGTTCTTCCCATGCTTACCTGGGACTACAGTGCCGCACCACCACCCTGAGAGCACCCATGCCCAAACTCGACCTCGCATCGCTGCCCGTCCGCAAGGGCTCGGGCTATCCCGCGCCCTTCGACGCCCCTTGCGCCGGCCGCACGCGCCGCCGGCTTGGCGATGCCGGCGGACTGACCGATTTCGGCGTCAACCTGATGGCGCTGCCGCCCGGCGGCTGGTCAAGCCAGCGTCACTGGCACAGCCATGAGGACGAGTTCGTCTATGTGCTGGAAGGCGAGCTAACGCTGGTCGAGGATGGCGGCGAGACGCTGCTCAAGGCCGGCGACTGCGCCACCTTCGCCAAGAACAGCGGCGATGGCCACCATTTGATCAACCGCTCATCCACGACGGCGCTCTATCTCGAGGTCGGCTCGCGCAACCCGGACGATGTCATCACCTGCTCCGACATCGACATGATGAGCCCGAGTTCGGATGGACGCTTCCTGCACAAGGATGGCACGCCCTATCCGGGGCAGGGGTGAGCGCTGGACAACGCGTCGGCGCCAGGGGGAGCGCCCTACGAGATTTCGCAGGCGAGGGACGAGTTCCGGCTCTGGACTGCGGGTCGGCGCTGGCGTTCCCCGGCCGGCACTATAAGCTCCCCCAAACCCAGGGAGCACCACCATGAAGAAAGAAATCATCGAAGTGGCCGTCATGTCGGACAAGGTGCGGGCGCTCGGCCTGCCCTGTTCGACGGCGGTGAAGGCCAACGGATTCGTGTTCATCTCGGCGACGCCGCCGGTGGACATGGTGACCGGCGAGATGGTGCGCGGCGACATCGAGGTGCAGACCGAGGCGTCGCTCAAGGCGCTGAAACATTGCCTGGAAGCGGCCGGCACCTCGCTGGACAATGTCGTGATGGTGCGCATCTACGCCGTCAATTCCGGCTTCTACAACGCGATTAACCGGGTTTATGCCAAGTACTTCTCGACCAACCCGCCGGCGCGGAGCTTTGTGCCGGTGGCGTCATGGCCGATGGAGTTTGATGTTGAGATCGAGTGTGTGGCTGTGGCGTGAGGGGTGAGAAGCACGCGGGTAGCGGACGAAAGCTGATTGTTTGGCGGTTCGAGTTTCGAATGCTCTGAGCCCGCCAAGGGCGGGAATCCTTAGCGCAAGTTTTTACTTGTCTTTCAAGTAAACTCGTCCTCAACTCACTTCGGGGATAGGGAGGGCGAGTCATTGAACAAATTACCGAAAAAATTCGTCGAACGGGTTGCGTTGAATCTCAAGAAGTATCAGCGGATCACGCTCGCTCAGCAAAAATCGGATGTCGCGGAAGCCGACACAGTTACCTTAGTCAAAGACATCCTGGCTGATGTCTTTGGCTATGATAAATATGATGAACTGACATCGGAACATCAGATTAAGGCCACATATTGTGATCTCGCGATCAAGATCGCAGGGAAACTGCGATTGCTTGTCGAAGTGAAATCAGCAGGCAGCAGCTTGGCCGAGAATCACCTGAGGCAGGTTATTGACTATGGGGCTCACCAAGGCATTCACTGAGTGATCCTGACCAATGCGGTCGAATGGCGGCTGGTCCGCATCTACGTAGCAAACCAGATCAGCCACGAAGAAGTTTGCCGCATCGTACTTGCCGACATGAATCCCAAGAATGAGGATCATCTGCAATGCCTCTTCCTATATGCCAAGGAAGGGCTGACCACCGATGCGATGGATGCCTTCCATCAGCAGGCCCAGTTGTTCAACAAGTTTACGGTTTCGGCGGTCATCCGGTCCGAAGCAGTAATTTCGGTGGTACGTCGCGAAATCCGGAAGCTCTTTCCAGACCTCAAAGTCGGTAACGAGAACCTATCGCAGTTGGTCGAAAATGAGGTGATCAAGCGGGACACGATCGAAGGCGACAAGGCGAAGGAAGCGGTCGCTAGGATGCGAAAAGCCGCGAGCAAATTGGAAAGAGCGAAAGCTAAGGCGTCGAAGCCAATTGCTATTAATGTTGAGACCTGACGTCTCAGTTGAATCGTAACACCTTTGCCGGTACCTCACGCCAGTCAGCTGCGGTTTTTGTCCGTGACGGTGCCAAAATACCTTTCAATTGCTCAGGACAAGTATGAGTGCTTTTGACGCAATAATCACAACCAAAAATGCTCGCCCAATTTGGAAAAAACTTAGTGAGAGTATCGTTCCAATCATCGGCGCAAAAGAACTAAAAGAAATTGTTGCATCGATCGACCAATTAAAATCAGATATTAAGCAACATAAGTACATTCCATCAATAGGGCATGGCTACCTTGGTTATCTGAAATCTGCTGGCTGTACCCGGTTTGTCCCGATTCTGACAGCTGAAGATATGACTGTATATTACTTAATTGTGCTCGCCCTCCAAGAGTACCTCATTGAGGATTTCGAGGGAGTGTATGGCGCATACCGGTCCGTTCCTAGAATTGTTTCAAATTTTTATCTGAATGAATTCGACAGAAAGTTTATTGAATATTGTAAAAGTGAAGGAATATTATATCTAAGGTGGGCTGACGACATAGTCCTGTTCGGAAAGTCAAGGATTCACCTTGAAGCTACCATGCATCAAGCATCTAGGTTCTTACTAAACTTGGGTCTAAATTTTAATGCCTCTAAGACAAGGCATTTTTCAAAGCGTGAGTTCAAAGAGTATAGGGCTCTTTCATTACTTAGTGCTGTCTCGAAGAAAAATATAGGTGCATTCGATAGAGAGTTAAGGAGATTTTCTGCAAGTTATCCGTTGAAAGGCGGTCGAATCGATACCGTAGTTAAAGCCTCGCTCAACCTTCTTTCTGCCGAACCGAGAGCTAGAACCTTATTTTCGATGAATTACTTACGCGAAAGGTTGCGTGAGTATGAGTTTTTGTCAGGGTTTAACGAGAGCCAACTATTAAAGAAGTATCTTCTTTATGGAAATATCGGAACTGAGCTTAAAAAGGATATAGAAATTATCCTTAGGCATCCATGCGCGGCGCCGCGTGCGACATTTCTGTCTTTTATTAGAAAATACAAAGCTAGACTTCTTAAAGAAGGCGTTTCTGTATCTAATTTGAAGAAATTTGTCGAGCGAATCGAAGTGGAATCGCAGGACAGTGAAATTAACCTGTCAATATGCGTTCCTGCGGCGAAGGCCGCTATCTGATTCGACGGATGAACTCATGCTTGCTGCCGGCTCCCCTCTCGTGTGGAAGTAGATGCCTCAAGCAAAATACTCCTGCAGCGGCCGCACCTCCAAGCTCCCAGCCTTCAGCGCCGCGATCGCTTCGGCCACCGCGGCGGCACCCGACAGAGTCGTGTAATACGGCACCTTCTGCATCAGCGTCGCTCGCCGCAACGACTTGGAGTCCGACACCGCCTTCTGCCCATCCGTGGTGTTGAAGACGATCTGGACCTGGCGGTTGCGGATGGCGTCCTCGATGTGGGGGCGGCCTTCGAGCACCTTGTTTATCTTCTCGGCGACGACGCCGTTTTCGGCGAGGAAGCGGGCGGTGCCTGAGGTGGCCATCACCTTGAAGCCGAGGCCAGCGAGGCGCTTGACCGCCGGCAATATGCCTTTCTTGTCCTCGTCGCGCACCGAGACGAACAGCGTGCCGGAGCGGGGGAGATCAACACCCGCCCCTAACTGGCTCTTGGCGAAGGCCAGCGCAAAGTCGCGGTCGAGGCCCATGACCTCGCCGGTCGAGCGCATTTCCGGGCCGAGCAGGATGTCGACGCCGGGGAAACGGGCGAAGGGGAAGACGGCTTCCTTGACCGCGATGTGGCCGGGGTTGCGCGGGTCGGGCATGGCGCCGTAATGGGCGAAGGCGTCTTCCAGGCTCTCTCCGGCCATGATGCGGGCGGCGATCTTGGCGATGGGGCGGCCGATGGTCTTGGCGACGAAGGGCACGGTGCGCGAGGCGCGCGGGTTGACCTCCAGCACGTAGACCGTGCCGTCCTTGATCGCGTACTGCACGTTCATCAGCCCGCCGACATTGAGCGCGCGGGCAAGGGCCGCCGTCTGCCGCTCCAGCTCGTCGACCAGTTCGGAAGGCAGCGAATGAACGGGGAGCGAGCAGGCCGAGTCGCCCGAATGGATGCCGGCCTCCTCGATGTGCTCCAATATGCCGGAGACGAAGGTCGCCTTGCCGTCGCAGAGGCAGTCGACATCGACCTCGATGGCGCCGGAGAGATAGGTGTCGAACAGCAACGGGTTCTTGCCCAGAAGCGTGTTGATCTGGCCGGTCTTGTCGTTGGGGTATTTCTGCTTGATGTCCTCCGGCACCAGGCCGGGCACGGTGTCGAGCAGATAGGATTGCAGCATGCCCTCGTCATGGATAATCTGCATGGCGCGGCCGCCCAGCACATAGGAGGGGCGCACCACCAGGGGAAAGCCGAGCTCGCCGGCGACGAGGCGGGCCTGCTCGACCGAATAGGCGATGCCGTTCTTCGGCTGGCTGAGGTTGAGCTTGTGCAGCAGCTTCTGAAAGCGGTCGCGGTCCTCCGCCAGGTCGATCATGTCGGGCGAGGTGCCAAGGATCGGGATGCCGGCCTTCTCCAGCGCATCGGCGAGCTTCAGCGGCGTCTGGCCGCCGAACTGGACGATGACGCCGACCAACTCGCCCGACGCCTGCTCGGCGCGCAGGATCTCCAGCACGTCCTCCGCCGTCAGGGGATCGAAATAGAGCCGGTCCGACGTGTCGTAGTCGGTCGACACGGTCTCCGGGTTGCAGTTGATCATGATCGCTTCATAGCCGGCGTCGCGCAGGGCGAAGGCGGCATGGCAGCAGCAATAGTCGAATTCGATGCCCTGGCCGATGCGGTTCGGACCGCCGCCGAGGATGACCACCTTCTTGCGCGACGACACCTGCGCCTCGTTGGCGAGCGCGCCGGCGAAGGGCACTTCATAAGTGGAGTACATGTAGGCGGTCGGCGACGCGAACTCGGCCGCGCAGGTGTCGATGCGCTTATAAACCGGATGAACGTCGAGCTTTTCACGAATCTTCTGAACGACTTCCACGTCGCTCTTCGTCAATGAGGCGAGGCGGGCGTCCGAAAAACCCATGGCCTTCAGCATGCGCAGATTGGCGGCGTCCTCAGGCAGGCCGTGCTCCCGGATGCGGGCTTCCATGGCCAGGATCCCGGCGATTTGCTCGAGGAACCACGGGTCGATCTTGCACATGGCGTGCACGTCTTCCAGCGAGGTGCCCATGCGGATCGCCTGCGCCACCATGCGCAGCCGGTCGGGGGTGGGGGTGCCAAGGGCGGCGCGGATGGCGTTGCGGTCGTCGGCGCTGTTTGCGGAACCGAGGCCGGGGATCTCGATCTCGTCAAGACCGGTGAGGCCGGTCTCCAGCCCGCGCAGCGCCTTCTGCAAGGATTCCTGGAAGGTGCGGCCGATAGCCATGACTTCGCCGACCGACTTCATCGCGGTGGTCAGCACCGGCTCCGCGCCGGGGAATTTCTCGAATGCAAAGCGCGGGATCTTGGTGACGACGTAGTCGATAGACGGTTCGAACGAGGCGGGTGTCGCGCCGCCGGTGATATCGTTCTCCAGCTCGTCCAGCGTGTAGCCGACGGCAAGCTTGGCGGCGATCTTGGCAATGGGGAAACCGGTCGCCTTGGAGGCCAGCGCCGAGGAGCGGGAGACGCGCGGGTTCATCTCGATGACCACGAGGCGGCCGTCGGCCGGGTTGACGGCGAACTGCACGTTGGAGCCGCCGGTCTCGACGCCGATCTCGCGCAGCACCGCGATCGAGGCGTTGCGCATCATCTGGTATTCCTTGTCGGTCAAGGTCAGCGCCGGCGCGACGGTGATGCTGTCGCCCGTGTGCACGCCCATCGGATCGATGTTCTCGATGGAGCAGACGATGATGCAATTGTCCGCTCTGTCGCGGACGACCTCCATCTCGTATTCCTTCCAGCCGAGCACGCTTTCCTCGATCAGCACCTCGGTGGTCGGCGAGGCGTCGAGGCCGGACTGGACGATGTCGAAGAATTCGGCCCTGTTGTAGGCGATGCCGCCGCCGGTGCCGCCCATGGTGAAGGAGGGGCGGATGATGGCGGGCAGGCCGACATGGTCGAGCGCCTGGGCGGCGATCGCCATGGCGTGGCTGATGTAGCGCTGCTTGCGGTCGCCTTCGCCGAGGTTCCAGCTTGTCTCCAGCGCGTCGAGGGCGGCATCGAGATTGTCGGGCTTTTCGGCCTTCAGTGCCGCGCGTTCGGCCTCATGCGTCTTGCGGTCGGCATTCTTGACGTCGGTGGCGTTGGCCAGCATCGACTTCGGCGTTTCCAGGCCGATCTTCTTCATCGCTTCGCGGAACAGCGCCCGGTCCTCGGCCTTGTCGATGGCCGTGGCGTCGGCGCCGATCATCTCGACATTGTAGCGCTCCAGCACGCCCATGCGGCGCAGCGACAGCGCGGTGTTGAGCGCGGTCTGGCCGCCCATGGTCGGCAGCAGCGCATCCGGGCGCTCCTTGGCGATGATCTTGGCCACGACTTCGGGGGTGATCGGCTCGATATAGGTGGCGTCGGCCAGTTCCGGGTCGGTCATGATGGTGGCCGGGTTGGAATTGACCAGGATGACGCGGAAACCCTCTTCCTTCAGCGCCTTGCAGGCCTGCGTGCCGGAATAGTCGAATTCGCAGGCCTGGCCGATGACGATGGGGCCGGCCCCGATGATCAGGATCGACTTGATGTCGGTGCGTCTTGGCATCTTTATGAATTCCGTTCGGCGAGCGGCTTGCACGAAAAACCGGGACGGGAGACCCGGCCGGTTGTGCTTGCGATTCTGGTATCAGGCTAGGAGGGCCTTATAGGGAAGAGTTTTGCCTGATGTAACCCCGAAAATGAGGGCAGTAGGGCAGTAGGGCAGTAGGGCAGTAGGGCAGTAGGGCAGTAGGGCAGTAGGGCAGTAGGGCAGTAGGGCAGTCACTCCAGGCACTTCACATATTGCCTTACTGCCCTACTGCCTTCCAAACTAATGCCCAAACGCCACTGCGTCCGTAATCTCGAATCGTTCGGAGACGCCGACGCGGATCATGCTGAGGCTGCCCTCGCGGGTGAAGCGGAAATCGCTGTCGCCGTCGGAGCCGGCGGGCAGTCCGCCATAGAAGGAGATGACGCGGCTGCCGCCGTCGGGCCAGGTCACGGTGACGTCGGCCTTGTCGCTGCCCTTGTGCTCGACACTTGCCGCGCAAAGGGTCATCGGCTGGCCAACATTGCGCGCACAGGGAATTTCAATGGCGGCGCCTCCGGCGCTGGCCTCCGCCTGAGCCGGATTCTCCCCAGTGGACGGCGGTTCATTCGCCACCAGCGCCAGGCCGTAGGCATCCTGCATGGCGATTACTGCGGCGGATTTCGGCGTGGTTGCGGGGGCAGCCGCATTGTCGGCTCCGCCCAGCCGCGCCGTCAGGTCGGGCGGCAAGGCGGGCGGCGGCGCGGCAGCGGGGCTGACCGTTGCGGCGCCGAGCGCCTGGCCTGCATCGTTGGTCGCGGCGGCGGCCGCATCCGCCTGATCCGGATCGGGCGGCGAAGCCGGATTGACGGGGTTCAGGTAACGCGCGGGGGTCCAGCCGCTGATTTTCGGGTTCTCGGCCTCGACCTTGCACCATTGGCGGCCATCGACATCGATGCAGCCGAGATTGTTCACGCTGGCGCCGTTGGCCAGACGCGCCTCGGTCTTGCCGATCGGCGATGGCTGGGCGCGGACGTTGAGGAGATCGTCGGGCGCGAGGCCGGTGACGATGGAGATGAACGGCCCATCTTCGGCATGGGCCACCGTCAGAAGCAAAGGAGCGGCGATCAGCGCGAAGAGCGTCGTTCGGAGCATAGACCGGCGCTTCATCGCTTCGCCGTGGCCGATAGATTGCATTACCAAAGGCACCGCCAGATACGAAAACGCCGCCACACGCGAAGCCGATTTTATAGGCGACGACGCTGCGCCATGTCCAGAAGCGAGATTTTCTTCCGGCAGGGACGGAGCTGCGTGAGGGCGATGATCGGAGAGCGGGGAGAGAGCAGCCTGGCGGCATGAATGCGAAGAGCATTCAGCCGGGCATGAAGCCGGTTCGCAGCGCATGGGCCCATTCGGGCCGCCCCGCCTGTTCGGCTTGGCTGGCGGCCGCCTCGTGATCGTAGTCGACGGCGATGGCCTCGAAACGGTCGGGCCGGCCGGGCTCGCCTGAAGTGACGATGCCATAGCGCGCATGCGGCGCGCCCTGCTCGGAGGAATGCGCCGGCGGCGTCGAGTCTTCATAGGCGGGACAGCCGACGCTGCCCGGGTTGAAGATCACCGGACCGCGGGGCAAGCGGATCAGTTCGGCCCGGTGGCTATGGCCGCACAGGGCCAGGCGGCAGGCCGGATCGAGCGCCTTCAACCGCCGCCGGATCGCCGCCAGCGGCGCACGCACCAGCCGGCCATCGGTGATCGCATCGAGCAGGTATTTCTCGTCATGATCGGGCCTGGCATGGAAAGCGATCACGCCGGGCGCGATCTCCAGCGTCAGAGGCTGGGCGAACAGCACCTCGCGCTGCGCCCCGGTCAGCCGTTCCCGCGCGTAGACGTCGGAGGCCCACATGGTCTCATCGGCCGGATCGGCGGCGACGCGGCGGTCATGATTGCCGCGCACGGTCGGCAGGTCCAGCGCTTCCAGCCGCGCAAACGTCTCGCGCGGCCAGAGCGGACCCGAAACGCTGTCGCCGAGATTGACCGTGATATCCGCGCCGCCGCGCCGCTCGAGGTCGGCGAGCACGGCGTCAAGCGCCAGCACATTGCCATGGATATCGGCGAGGACAGCGATGCGCATGGGGAGCTCCGGTTGTGAGGCAGCGTTTCCTCTCCCCATTACCGTGGGGCGAGAACCCAGATCCCGCGAGGTCAGGCCGTCACTTCGATATCATGGCCGCCGACGGCCGGCAGCGCTGGATCGTCGCCTGCGGCGGCAATAATGCTGTCGAGCAGGCCGGGGAAGCGGGCATCGAGATCGGCGCGGCGCAGCGTGATCATGCGGTTGGTGCCGGCCACTTCTGCGCGGGTCACGCCGGCCTCGCGCAGCTTTGCCAGGTGGTAGCTCAGATTGGTCTTGGAGGCGAGATCGAGGAATTTGCTGCAGTTCAGCGGCACGCCTTCCTTGCTGGCGAGATAACGCACGATCGCCAGCCGCGTCGGGTCGCCGAGCACGGCGAGCACGATCGGCAGGCTGATCTGGTCCGTATTGGGATGTGGCAGGCTCATGGCTGCAACCTAAGCACAGTTCCGGCCGATTTCAACGCACCCGCTCCGCGTCTGCCGTGCACCCCGCTCTCCCTTTCACGACCGTGCTGACACAGTGCTGTCAGGATGGTTGTGCTATTTTTCCCTGGCTTCATTGACATCCTGCCGGGTTATGTCCAATTGTTCAATAACTTTTGAACTAAGGACACATCGCCATGGACAAGCGGATTTTCTGGCTTGCGCTCGGATCGTTTGCGATCTCGACCGAAGGCTTCGTCATCTCCAGCCTTCTGCCCGACATCGCCAGGGACGCCGGCATCTCCGTTCCGCTCGCCGGCACGCTGATCACCGCCTTCGCGCTCGCCTATGCGGTCGGCACGCCGATCCTGGCGACGCTGACCGGCGAATGGGACCGGCGCCGCGTCATCCTGTGGACGCTGGTGTTCTTCGTCATCGGCAATGTTGCCGCGGCCTTGAGCTCCTCCTTCGAAGTGCTGCTCGCCGCGCGCATCATCATGGCGCTGTCGTCTGGCCTGTTCGCGGCGACCGCGCAAGGCACGGCGGTGGCGCTGGTCGATGACCATCACCGGGCCCGCGCCATTGCCGTCGTCGTCGGCGGCACCACGGTGGCGGTGGCGGTGGGCGCCCCGCTCGGTGCGCTGGTCGCGGCGATAGCCGGCTGGCGCGGCACGTTCTATGCCATCGCAGGCCTCGGCGCGCTCGCCGGCGTCATCCTCTGGTATCGGCTGCCGCGCGGCATCATCGGCACCAAGCTGCCGCTGAAGCGCCGGCTGGCGGCGGCAATGCGTCCCGGCGTGATGCCGATCCTGGTGACGACCACGCTTGCCCTCATTGGCGCCTTCACCGTGTTCAGCTTCATCGCGCCGCTGGCCATCGAAGCCAGCGGGCTCTCCCCGATAGCGCTGCCCGGCATGCTGCTCGCCTTCGGCGTCGGCGCCGTAATCGGCAACATCGCCGGCGGCCAGGCCGCGGACCGCTTCGGCGCTACGCGCACCGTCGGCTGGTCGCTGGCGCTGAGCGCTGCCATGCTCGTCACCTTCTCGCTGATTCCGGCCTTTCTGCCGCATCATCTCGCCGGGCCGGCGCTGATGGGCATGATGGTGCCATGGGGCATCGTCGGCTGGGCCTTCCCGCCGGCGCAGGCGAGCCGCATCATCAAGCTCGCCCCCGACGCTGCCCCGATCGTGCTGTCGCTCAACGCCTCGGCGCTCTACCTCGGCGTGGCGCTCGGCGCGGTGGTTGGCGGCGCCGTGCTGCGCTATGGCGGTCCGGCCGATCTGGGCCTCATCGCGGCCGTCTTCCCCGTCGTCGGGCTCGGCATCGTGCTGGCCGGCCGGATGCTGGCGCGGCCGGTCGCCATGCCGGCGGAGTAGAGGGCGCCGAGCTTTTCGTCACTGGTTCTTACGCGGCCGCTTCAACTGGAGGGAGCGGCCGCCGGCGTTTCGAGGTCCAGAGAGGCCACATCATCCAGCGTCGCACGCAGCTTCGCGGCTTGCTCCGCGCCGATCATCTCCTCGAAGCGCTGCTGGGCGACACTCCACAGCCTGATCGCCTCTTCGAGCTTGGCCTGGCCGTGCGGCGTCAGCCGGACGCGCTTGACGCGGCGATCGTCCTTATCGGGGAAGGTTTCGACATAGCCGTCGCGGACCAGCGGCTTCAGCGTATGGCCGAGCGCCGAGAGATCCATGATCAGCGCCTCGGCAACGGTCCCCATCGCCGGTTCGCTGCTGGCACTGATCTGAAAGAGCAGGCCAAATTGCGTGCCTTTCAGCCCGGAAGGCGCAAGCGCGTCGTCGTAGAAGCGGCCGAGCCTGCGCGCGGTGCGCCGCAAGGTGGCATTGTTGCACCGGCTGAATCCCGGTTGCTGAAGATCGGTCATGTCAACTCCTCGCTGGCAAAGCCTGTGCCAGCCTGCCGCAGAAATAGTTTTCGCGGCCGCCGTTGACAAGATAGTGGCATATACCTACTTCGCCGAAAGTGGCATATGCCACCAATTGACGATCGAGAAGCTCGGCAGCCGGCGCATCCGTCGAAGCCGAACCAGAGCGAAGAGCGCGAAAGGAACAGGACAATGAGCAAGAATGAGAAGAAGGGCACCGCCGTCATCACCGGCGCTTCCTCCGGCATCGGCGCTGTCTATGCCGACCGGCTGGCGGGGCAGGGATATGATCTGGTGCTGGTGGCGCGCCGCGCCGACCGGCTCGAGGAATTGGCTGAAAGGCTGCGCTATGCCTACAGCCGCAAGGTCAGCGTGATCAGTGCCGATCTGGCCGACGACGATGATGTGCGGCGGGTGGAGCGGGCGGTATCGACGGATGACAGCGTCACGCTGTTGGTCAACAATGCCGGGCTTGGCGGTGCGCAGGTGGTTGCGACGGCGGACGCCGATGCGGCTGAACGCATGATCAAGGTCAATGTCATCGCTTTGACGCGCCTGACCCGCGCGGTGCTGCCGGGATTTCTGGCGCGCAACCGCGGCGCTATCGTCAACATCGCCTCGGTGCTGGCCTTCGACACCTCGTTCGGCGGCATCTACAGCGGCACCAAGGCCTATGTCGTCAACTTCACCGAAGCCCTGCAGCGCGAGGTCGCCGGCACCGACGTCCAGGCGCAGGTGGTGCTGCCGGGGGCGACCCGGACCGATTTCTGGGAAGTCGCGGGAAGCGATATCGACCAGCTTCCGAAGGAAATCATCATGACCGCCGACGATATGGTCGATGCTGCCCTTGTCGGCCTGGCCAGGGGCGAAGCCGTCACCGTGCCCGCGCTTGCCGATACGGCCAAGCTGGACGCCTTCCTTGGCGCCCGGCAGACCTTCTACGGCAGCCTGCACGCCGATAAGCCAGCCGCGCGCTACGCGGCTTGACAGGATTCGGGTTCCTCGCCTCGCCTTGCGGGGGCGAGGAACCCAGGTTCTGCAGGCCCATCTTACGGCTGCCGCCACATCGGAATGATCGATGCCGCCAGCACCAGGCCGAGCAGGATGTTGAGCGTGCGCCATTGCTGCTCGGTCTTCAGCAGCCGGGCGAGCAGCATGCCGGCCACACACCATAGCGACAGCGAGAAGGCGGCGGTAAGGCCGAAGGTGGAGCCGAGCAGCAGCGCCAGCCGCGCCGGCCCGTCGGCGAGTGCGGCGAAGGATGCCGCGGCTCCAAGCCCCATCGCCCAGCCCTTGGGGTTCATCCACTGAATGCCGGCACCGCCGAGAAAACTGTTCGGTTTGATCATCGTCAGGTCGAGCTTGGGCGCTCCCGCACGGCCGATCTTGAGCGCCAGCCAGACGAGGTAGAGTGAGCCGGCGATCTTCATGGCAAGCTGCAAGGACGGCATGGCGAGAAGCAGGCCGGCCAGTCCGGCGGCCGCCGCCCCGGTGACTGTGGCCAGGCCGGCCGCGCTGCCAACCACCAGCGGGATGGAGCGGCGAAAGCCGAACTGCGCGCCCGACGCCGTCGACAAGGTGGTGGCGATGCCGGGCGTGCTGGTCGCCACCAGGGCGAACAGGATCAGCGGGATGACGGGTTGGAGCATGCGGCGTCCTCTGTCGAAGGCCCCATGTTAGATGCAGCCGCATATCAGTAAATGCAATGTTTACGATGACAGGCATTAGCATCTATAATGCGGACATGATCCGCAACCTCGATACGACGCTCATGCGCACCTTCGTCACCGTCGCCGACAAAGCCAGCATGACGGCGGCGGCCAATGCGCTGCACCTGACGCAAGGCGCCGTCAGCCAGCAAGTCCGGCGGCTGGAGGAGGCGCTCGGCCGCAGCCTGTTCGAGCGCGACCGGCGCGGCTTGCGGCTGACCTCTGCCGGCGAGCGGCTGTTCGGCAAGGCAAAGCGGCTGCTCAGCCTCAACGACGAGATCTGGGCCGAAATGGCTGCCAATGCCGTGGCCGGCCAGGTGCGGTTCGGCGTGCCTTACGACCTTGTCGGCACGACGCTGGCGCCGGTGCTGAAGGCCTATGCGCAAACGTATCCGCAGGTCGAGATATCGCTGGTCTGCGCCTCCTCGCCGGAACTGGCCGCGGCGCTCGCGGCCGGCACCATCGACCTGGCGGTCATCGAGGAACGGGTGGGGGCATCGCATGGCGAGTGCCTCGCCATCGATCGGCTGGTGTGGGTCGGCGCCAAGGGCGGTGTCGCGCGCGCCAAGCGCCCCCTGCCGGTCTCGATGGTCGCCGACAGCTGCGCCTTCCGGCCGGTGGTGCTTTCGGCGCTCCACGAGCATGGGCTGGAATGGCGCACCGTGTTCGAGAACGGCAATATCGACGCCACGACCGCGACGGTGCGCTCCGACCTGGCCGTCACCACCTGGCTGGCCTCCACGGTGCCGGCCGATCTCGACATATTGCCGTCCGAGTCCGGCCTGCCGCCGCTGCCGAATTTCTCGATCAACCTGCATCTGCCGAGGCACGGCGTCGGCCCGGCGGCGCAAGCGTTCGCACGGCATATACGCGACGGGTTGGCGCGCCGGCCGCAGGCGGCTTGAGGGAATTTTCAGAACCTGGTTTCCTCTCCTCCACGTTCGTGGAGGAGAGGAAAAGAAGCGTTTACTTCCAGGTCCTGCGCCGCTCGAGCTCGGCGTCGGATGGCTCCCCCGTGACAAAGGAACCGGTCTTGATTTCGCCGGCGCGCTCGTAGGTCGCCATGATGACGCCGGTGCTGGAAGCCTGCGAGCGGGTCAGCTTGAAGGCGGCCGGCATCGCGTCATCGCCGAACAGCCGCTTGCCCTTGCCCAGCAACAGCGGGAAGATCATCAGCCGAATCTCGTCGATCAGCCCATTGGCGAGCAGGGTCTGGATCAGATTGGCCGATCCCTGGATGAGCAGGTCAGGTCCATCTTCCTGTTTGAGGCGGCGCAACGCCGGGACGATATCAGGCCCAAGCGATTGCGTGTTCTGCCAGGTGAGCGAATCCGGACGATGCGTCGCCACATATTTGGTCGCAGGGTTGAAGGCATCGGCGATCGGATCTTTCTGATACGGCCAGTACGCGGCGAAGATGTCGTAGGTTCTGCGGCCGAGCAGCAGGGCGAAGGGTTTGGAGAATAGTTCATCCATTGCCGCGCCCGCCACTTCGTCAAAATAGTGGAACGTCCAGCCGCCGAACTTGAAGCCGCCGACGGGATCCTCCTCCGGGCCGCCCGGCGCCTGCATGACGCCGTCGAGGCTGACGAATGTCGCCGCTATGATCTTTCTCATGGGATGCTCCTCCTGTTTCGATCCACGCCGTCAGGGCCGGACTTCAGCCCAAGGACGGATGACTGGCTGGCCGTCCGACAGGGCGTGCCGAATTTCGGTTCGTCAGACCCGAGGCCGCGCATCGAGGCTGCGTGACGAAAACCAGACATGCTCAAAGATCGCGGTGGCGGTGCGGTCCGGCAACTTGTCCGCTGTTAGCCAGATCGAGCGGCTGCGCGCGGCCTGGTCGCGCGTCGGGATTTTTGCCGCGGGGCTTGCAACCGACGCGCCGGAGCAAGGGATGAACCAGGAGCGCATGAAAGGGTCGCAGGCAAAACCTTTTTCGGTGCGGGTCACCAGAACGGCCAGGGGAACGCGCTCGGCCGGGCGCCACGGGAAGATCATGCGGCCGTCCGGCTTCAGCGCCTTGAGCCAGCCGGGTGGAGGTGCCGCGACGCCGGCATTGACATAGATGGCATCCGATGGCGGCAAGTCCGATGTGACGGCATCGCCAGGAATGACAGTGACATTCTCGTAGGCCGCAAGGTTTGCCTTTGCCCGCGAGGCAAGATCGGCGTCCAGTTCGAAGGCGGCAACGGTGCCACCAGGTGAAACCAACCTGGCCAGCAAAGCCGTGTAGTAGCCGGTGCCGGCACCGATGTGAGTGACAGCCTCGCCGGGCCTGGGCGCGAGTTTCCCGATCCACATGGCGTGCAGGAACGGCTCGCCATTGTTGATGCCCTTGTCGGCATCGAGCACCACCAGCACGTTCTGGTAGATGAAGCGCGGGTCGGCGCTCGGCGTCTCGATAACGCCTTTGCCGGCGACGATCGTCCATGGGCCGGGACCGAGAAACGCCTCGCGCGGCACGGCCGCGAACACCCCTTCAAGACGCGGATCGGCGGAATGCGCCTGGGCAGCCATCAGCTTGGCATAGAAGCTTCGGGATTGGGCTATCGTCGTCATGACAGACCGAAAAATAGCGCGGGTCGCGTCTTTGTCGCGGCCGATCTCAGCCGATCCCGAATAGCGTGTCGTAGAGCAGCTTGAAGTTGAGCACCAGGATAATGGCGGCGACCACCCAGGCGAGCGCCGCAACGCCGCGCGGAATGGCGAGATTGCCCATCGTCTTCCTGTCGGAGACGAACTGCACCAGCGGGATCACCGCGAAGGGCAGCTGCATCGACAGGATCACCTGGCTGAACACCAGCAACTGGCCAGTGCCCTTTTCACCGTAGAGCGCGGTGACGACCACGACGGGGATGATGGCGAGGCCGCGCGTCAGCAGGCGCCGCGCCCATTGCGGAATGCGCAGGCGCAGGAAGCCTTCCATGACGATCTGGCCGGCAAGCGTGGCGGTCACCGTCGAGTTCAGGCCGGAGGCGAGCAGCGCCACGGCAAACAGGATCGAGGCGATGCTCAGGCCGAGCAGCGGCGACAGCAGTTCGAAAGCCTGGCCAATCTCGGCGACGTCCTGGTGGCCGGTGTTGTGGAAGGCGACCGCCGACACGATCAGGATCGAGGCGTTGACGAACAGGGCCAGCATCAGGGCGATGGTCGAGTCCGTCGTTGCCCATTTGATGGCGTCGCGCTTGCCCTCGTCGGTGCGTTCGTAGGCGCGGGTCTGCACGATTGAGGAGTGCAGATAGAGATTGTGCGGCATGACGGTGGCGCCGATGATGCCGATGGCGATGTAGAGCATCGCCGGATTGGTGACGATTTCGGATGACGGCACGAACATCGAATGCAGGATCGTGCCGGCCGGTGGCGCGGCGACGAAGATCTGGATGGCAAAGCAGCTGAAGATGATGACCAGAAGCGCGACGACGAAGGCTTCGAGATAGCGGAAGCCCTTGTTCATCAACAAAAGCACCAGGAAGGCGTCCAGCGCGGTGAGCATGGCGCCGCCGATCAGCGGAATGCCGAACAGGAGCTGCAGCGCGATCGCGGTGCCGATCACTTCGGCGAGGTCGCAGGCGATGATGGCGAGCTCGCAGGCGATCCACAGCACGAAGTTGACCGGACGTGGGTAGTAGGCGCGGCAGGCCTGTGCGAGGTCGCGGCCGGTGGCGATGCCGAGACGCGCGGCCAGCGCCTGCAGCAGGATCGCCATCAGGTTGGACAGCATGATGATGAACAGCAGCGTGTAGCCGAACTGGGCGCCGCCGGCGAGGTCTGTCGCCCAGTTGCCCGGGTCCATATAGCCTACCGAGACCATGTAGCCCGGCCCCATGAAGGCAAACAGCCGACGGAACCAGACGCCCGAATTCGGTACGGCGATCGAGGAGTTGACCTCGCGCAGGCTCGGCTGCTCATCGCCTGGCCTGTCGAACCGCCACGCTGGTCTGGCTATGGCGGTGGCGTCGGTTTCGGACATGGCGAATTCCGCGTGATGCAATGGATGATGTCTCCTATCTATGCCACGGCTCAACATTATGCAATATGCTATATTTCATTGATCATGCTTTTGTGATGCGATCGATCGTGCTCCGACGCGGCGGCGATGCGGTTGCGCCTGGGCCCGAATGCAAATAAACGCCAGGATTGTCGGGGCCCGTGCTATGAATGCGGGCCGATTCAATCTTCGGGCAGCCAAGGAGGAGCGCATATTGGCGCTGAAGAACAGACCGGTCCCGCGTGAGCCGCTGCCCGATGCCGATGTCCATTCGGAAGGGTTCCGGCAGACGCGCGAAGCGCGCCGCAGCGCGCTGGTCGAGGACTATGTCGAGTTGATCGCCGACCTGATCGAGGACGGCAACGAGGCCCGCCAGGTCGACATCGCGGCCAGGCTGGGGGTCGCTCAACCGACAGTGGCCAAGATGCTGACCAGGCTGTGTGCCGACGGGCTGGTCTCCAGAAAGCCCTATCGCGGCGTGTTCCTCACCGAAGCCGGTCGCAAGGTCGCGGAAGAGAGCCGCATTCGCCACCAGACGGTGGAGGCTTTTTTGCGTTCGCTCGGCGTCAGCGCCGAGACGGCGCGCATCGATGCCGAGGGCATAGAGCACCATGTTAGCGCCGAGACGCTGGAAGCGTTCCGCAAGGCGATGACGGCGGGCTAGGGACTTTGCCAAGCCGCCGGCCCCGTTTCGCCGGCGATACCATGGACATTCCACAGTCGCGGCCAGAGCGGCGGAGCCATCATGCCACCATGGCCATGGCTGCGAAAAATGCTGTGACTTGGCGCAACCATTGAGATAATTGTTATGAGGTGGAGCCGGCCTCGCGCCGGATCGACCAGTAAATTCGCAGCGCGGGGAGTTGCCATGCTCTGGAGAGGCCGTCGTCAGAGTGACAATGTCGAGGACCAGCGCAGCAGCGGCGGCGGCGGATTTGGGGGCGGCGGACCCGGCCAGTTCCGCATTCCGATCGGCGGCAGCAGCGGCGGCGGCATGTCGATCTCGACCATCATCATCCTCGTCGTGCTCTATTTCGGCCTGAAAGCCTTCGGCATCGATCCGATCCAGGTGCTGAGCGGCGGCGGTGGAGGCCTGCTGCCTGGCGGCGGCGAGATAACGGACAACAGCGGCAGCCAGGACGGCGGCACCGGTGCGCCGGCTTCCGACGAGATGAAGCAGTTCGTGGCAACCGTGCTGGCCGAGACCGAGGACACATGGACCGGCATTTTCAAGGCCAACGGACTGACCTATGAGGACCCTAAGCTGGTGCTGTTCAGCGGGCAGATCCGCTCGGCCTGCGGCTTCGCCTCGTCGGCGGCCGGACCGTTCTATTGTCCCGGCGACCACAAGGTCTATCTCGACATGACATTCTTCCAGCAGCTGGACCAGCAGTTCGGCGCCTCGGGCGAGTTCGCGCGGGCCTATGTGATCGCGCATGAGGTCGGCCATCACGTGCAGAATCTGACCGGCATCATGTCCAAATTCAACCAGATGCGGCAAAGCATGGGCGAGGCCGAAGCCAACCAGATGTCGGTGCGCGTCGAGCTTCAGGCCGACTGCTTCGCCGGCGTCTGGGCGCATTATACGGCGCAGAAGGGCATATTGGAGCAAGGCGATATGGAAAGCGCGCTCAATGCCGCCAGGCAGATCGGCGACGATACGCTGCAGAAGAAAATGCAGGGCTATGTGGTGCCGGAAAGCTTCAACCACGGCACGTCGGCGCAGCGGCAGACCTGGCTGGCACGCGGCTACAAGAGCGGCAAGCTTTCCGACTGCGATACGTTCAACAACCCGATCTGAGCATCCGGTTCTTTCACGGGTGACCTGACGGCAAGGATGTCGTCAGGGGATGTCAGGATGCGAACGTCCTGCTTGTTCCCTCATTGTTCCTGCCGGCGGGCTCGCCTATAAGTGCCTCCGCCTGCGCGCCAGGCGCCGGGAAGGAGCAGACGAACCCATGATGGATCCCAAAACCGCCAAGCGGGGGCTTGCGCTCGTCTTCACGACGCTGCTCCTCGACATCATCGGATTCGGCATCATCATGCCGGTGCTGCCGGCCTATCTGCAAGAGTTGACCGGCGTCGGCGTCTCGCAGGCGGCGATCGAAGGCGGCTGGCTGTTCTTCGTCTATGCGGCCATGCAGTTCTTCTTCGCGCCCGTCATGGGCGGGTTGAGCGACCGGTTCGGCCGGCGGCCGATCCTTCTCGCCTCCGTGCTGACGTTTTCCATCGACAATCTGATCTGCGCCATAGCCTGGTCCTATCCGATGCTGTTCATCGGGCGCGTGCTGGCCGGCATTTCAGGCGCCAGCTATTCGACCACATCAGCCTTCATCGCCGACATCTCGAACGATGAGAACCGGGCCAAGAATTTCGGCCTGCTCGGCATCGCCTTCGGCGTCGGCTTCGTCATCGGGCCGGTCCTTGGCGGGCTGCTCGGCACCTTCGGGCCGCGCGTGCCGTTTTATTTCGCCGCCGGACTTGCCTTTGTGAACTTCCTGATCGCGCTGTTCCTGCTGCCCGAAACGCTCGATGAAAAGCACCGCCGGCGCTTCGAGTGGAAACGCGCCAACCCGGTCGGCACGCTTCTGCAGATGCGCCAATATCAAGGCATTGGCTGGATCGGGCTGGTCTTCTTCCTGATGACGCTCGGCCACATGATGTATCCGGCGGTCTGGTCGTTCGTCTCCAGCTATCGCTATGGCTGGAACGAGCAGCAGATCGGTTTTTCGCTCGGCGCTTTCGGCCTGTGCGGAGCCATCGTCATGGCAACGGTGCTGCCACGCATCATTCCCAGGCTTGGCGAGTGGAGGACGGCGGTGATCGGTCTGGCGTTCACGGCGCTCAGTGCTTTCGGCTACGCCTTCGCGACGCAGGGTTGGATGATTTATGCGGTGATCGTCGTCGGCTGCCTGGAAGCGCTGGCCGACCCGCCGCTCAGGAGCCTCGCCGCCGCCAAGGTGCCGCCTTCGGCGCAGGGTGAATTACAAGGCGCGATGACGTCGATCTTCTCGATCACATCGATCGTCACGCCGCTGCTCTATACCGCGATCTTTTCCTGGTTCACCGGGCCAAGCGCGCCAGTGACCTTCGGCGGTGCGCCTTACCTGGTTGGCGCGGTTTTCCTAGTGCTGGCGCTCGTTGTCTTCGTTACGAAAGTGGCGAGGCCCGCGGCACTCGGAACCGTCACCAAAGGCGTCGCGGAAGATGGGGCACGAATATGAGGATCTGTCGGAACTAAGCCCGTTCGGCCAGCAGTTCCTCGCCGCGCTTTTCGCGGATCAGGTTGACGAAGCGGCGGAACAGATAATGCGAATCCTGCGGGCCGGGCGAGGCCTCGGGGTGGTGCTGGACCGAGAATACCGGCCGGCCTGTCAGCGCGATGCCGCAATTCGAGCCGTCGAACAGCGAGACATGGGTTTCCTCGACGCCTGACGGCAGCGAGTCGGCGTCGACGGCAAAGCCGTGGTTCATCGAGACGATCTCGACCTTGCCTGTAGTGTGGTCCTTGACCGGATGGTTGGCGCCGTGATGGCCCTGATGCATCTTGGCGGTCTTGCCGCCCAGCGCCAGCGCCAGCATCTGGTGGCCGAGGCAGATGCCGAACACCGGAATCTCGGTCCTGAGCAGGTCCTGGATGACCGGCACGGCGTAGGCGCCGGTGGCTTCAGGGTCGCCGGGGCCGTTGGACAGGAAGATGCCGTCCGGCTGCATGGCGAGGATTTCCTCGGCGCCGGTCTTGGCCGGAACCACGGTCACCTTGGCACCAAGCCCCGCAAGCAGGCGCAGGATGTTGCGCTTGACGCCATAGTCGATGGCGACGACATGCATGGAGGGCTCGTCCTGTTCGCCAAAGCCCTCGTCCCACACCCAAGGCGTCTCGCGCCACACCGAGGACTGGCCTGACGTGACCTCCTTGGCGAGGTCGAGGCCGATCAGGCCGGACCACGCGGCGGCGCGGCGTTTCAGGTCGTCGAGATCGAAGACGCCGTCGGTCGCATGCGCGATAACGGCGTTGGGCATGCCCTTTTCGCGGATCAACGCGGTCAGCGCGCGGGTGTCGATGCCCGAGAGGGCGACGATGCCGCGCTTCTTCAGCCATTGATCGAGATGGCCGGCAGCGCGGTAGTTGGAGGGATTGGTGACATCGGCCTTGAACACGGCGCCGACGGCACCGGCGCGAGCAGCCGGATTGAGGTCCTCGATGTCTTCGCCGTTGGTGCCGATATTACCGACATGCGGGAAGGTGAAGGTGACGATCTGGCCGGCATAGGACGGATCGGTCAGGATCTCCTGATAGCCGGTAAGCGCGGTGTTGAAGCAGACCTCGGCGACCGCCGAACCCGTTGCGCCGAGACCGCGACCCTCAATGACGGTGCCGTCGGCCAGCACCAGCAATGCCGTCGGTTTCTCGGTGGCCCAAGCGGGGGTGGACGCGGTGTCGGCCATGGCGGCGTTCCTATCAGGCCGCGCGCTTCAAACAGGCCCGGCGGGCTATTTGCGCGGCAAACGGCGCGGAGCGGCGAATTCGCGGCCTCCACGCACTCAAGCTTCAGTTCATGCAAGACCCAGTACATAGGGGAAGGGGGCAGGTCGGTCAATGATGATGGGAAATGCCGCTGCGATTTATTTCATTGAGCAATATCATAGGCTTGCCTGGACATATCAGGGTTTGCGTTGGTCCGCACCGGGCGCTATTGTCCGCGCCGACCGTAGGAGAGAGCACGATGCGCGCAAAAATCGCCGAATCCCTGAAGAGCGCGATGAAGGCGCAGGACAAGCACCGGCTGCCGACATTGCGGCTGATCCAGGCCGCCATCCACGATCGCGATATCGCCAATCGCGGTGCCGGCAAGGAACCGGCCAGCGACGAGGAGATCCTGCAGATCCTGGCCAAGATGGTGAAGCAGCGCGAAGAATCGGCCAAGGCCTTCGAAGACGGCAAGCGTCCGGAACTGGCCGCGCAGGAGCGCAGCGAGATGGAGATCATCCGCGATTTCCTGCCGACGCAGCTCGACGACGCCGCCATCACCGCCGCGGCGCGCGAGGCGATCGCGGCGACCGGTGCCGCCAGCCAGAAAGACATGGGCAAGGTGATCGCGGCGCTGAAGCAGAAATATGCCGGGCAGATGGATTTCGGCAAGGCAAGCGGCATCGTCAAGGGACTGCTGCAGTAGCCGGCGCGACCGTCGGTGCTTGCCTGCCCTATGGAACAACCTTCTGGGGCTCCAACGCGTGGCGCAATGCCGGCGCCTCCTGCTGGATATGATCCCACAAACGGTTGGCGACCGGCCCGTGGGGACGGTCGCGGCGGCGCGCCACCACCAGTTCGTCGGTGCGGCCCGGCATATGAGGGCCGGCGATGGACCGCAGGCGTCCATCACGCAGCTCCTCCTCGATCAGGAAGCGTGGCAGGTGGCCCCAGCCGAGGCCCTGCAGGATGATCTCCTTCTTCATGCCCTGGTCGGCGACCAGGCATTGCGGCGCGCCTTCGACCATGAAGTAATCTTGTTGCGGTGAATGGCGGGCAGTGTCGCGCATCACGCATTGGGTGAGCGCCTGCATCTGGTCGAGTGTGATCGGCGGCTCGATGCGCTCCGGCAGAAAGCCCGGTGCCACCACGGGAATGAACGGCACCTTGCACAAGTCGATCCATTCCACCCGCGCATCGCCCTTGTCGATCCAGTGCAGGACCAGATCGGCCTCGTCGTCGAAAAGACGCTCCCAAGGGCCGCCGACGGCCTCGAAGTGCAGGTGCAGACGCGTGCCGGGACATTGCGCGAAGAACCGCCCGAGCAGGCCCAGCACCTGCGGTCGTGGGCAGAGGTCGCCGATCACCACATGGATTTCGCTTTCTTCGCCCATCGAGAGCTGGGCGGCATGCACGCGCAGGCCTTCCAGTTCGCGCAGCAGCGATTGCGCCCGGCGGTGGAACGACAGCCCGGCCTCGGTCGGGCGCACGCGATAGCCGCTGCGGTCCAGGAGAACGAGGTCGAGCTGCCGTTCCAGCTTGGCGACAGCGGCGAATACAGCCGGGTGTGAACGATGCAACAGGGCCGCCGCCGGCTGAAAGCCGCCGGTGCGGATCACGGCGTCGAAGCACTGCAGATCGTGCAAGGTGAAGTCAGCCATGTCAGCTTTAGTTACAGAGATTGTCCTGACTTTGTCATGAATGAGCTGAATTTCGTAACTGTTGGCGATGGCACGCGCATCGCCTACCGCTTCGACAGCGATGCGGCAAAGCCGGTGCTGATGCTGTCGAACTCCATCGGCACCACGCAGCATATGTGGGATGGACAGGTCGGCGAGTTGTCCAGGCATTTCCATCTTCTGCGCTATGATTTTCGCGGCCATGGCGGATCGAGCGTGCCGGCCGGCGCCTATTCGCTCGATCGGCTCGGCGGCGACGTGATCGAGCTGCTCGACGCGCTCGGCCTGGCCGCGTGCATTTCCTCGGCCTGTCGCTGGGCGGCTTCGTCGGGCAATGGCTCGGCATCCACGCGCCGGAGCGGATCGACCGGCTGATCCTGAGCAACACCTCATCGCATCTCGGACCGGCAAGCTATTTCGACGAGCGCATTGCCGCCGTCCGGCAGGCGCCCGACATGGCCGAAACCGCCGAAACGTTCCTCAACAACTGGTTCCCGGCAAAAATGGTGGCGGCCAACGAGCCCGTCATCGAGGAATTTCGCGCCATGCTGCTCGCCATCGACCGGCAGGGCCTGGCGGGCCTCTTTGCGGCGGTGCGCGACGCCGACCTTCGCCGCACCGTGGCGCTGATCTCGCGGCCGACGCTGGTGATCGCCGGCGAGCACGACACGGTGACGGCGGCCAGCCACAGCGAACTGATTGCCGCGGCGGTGCCCGGCGCGAAGCTGGTCGTCCTGCCGGCGGTTCACCTGTCGAATGTCGAATATCCATCCGGTTTCATTCAGGCGGTGTTCGATTTTCTGCGCTGAGGGATGCGATCCCCTAGCCCCCGCATCCCCCGAGCCGGGACGGACCTCAAGGCTCCTTGCAGATCGGCACCGGCTGCGGCGGTGCCGGGTGGTCCTTCCTGTATTGGGCGATGATCGGCTCGAGCGTCTTTCGCGGCCAGAATTTCGGAGAGCCGATTTCCTTCAGGCAGGATGCGTTCCAATAGGGCCCAGCGTCCGACGGCGAACGACCCGCCGCCACGATTTGCGCAACGGCGGCGATGTCGCGCGATTCAGGGTAGATGTAGAGCGTCGTCGGATCGTCCTTCACCATCGGGATGATCTGCCGCGCATCCGCCGCCGACCAACTGGTGCAGCCATTGCTGCGGCCGCCGGCATAATCCACCAGTTTGCCGAACGGCACGTAGCCGTCATGGTCGGCATGCGAGCTGGCCGGGTCTTTGCGAAGACACATTCCCTTCAGCACTTCCGCCGGATGCCCGCCGATCACGCGCTGCCTGGCGTTCGCGGCCTCGCCCTCGCCATCGAACTGCACGAAGGTACGCATGAAAGCCACGTCCTGCTTCGCTGCGGTGCGATAATAGCCCTTGAACGAGGTTTTCGCCTCGCCGGTCATATAGGCGCCGCCGGCGGTCAGTGACGAATCCAGCGCATTGCCGAAGTTCTTCGCGCAGCGCTTGCCATTGGCGAAATCTGCGACGCCCTTCAGATTCCGGCCGCTGCCGTGGCCCGCCGAAACGGCGCGAAACGCCTGGCTGGCCTCGCAGATGATGTAATAACGGTGACCCAGTTTGTTGTTGCCCAGATCGCTAGGGCGCGTCGCATCCATGGCGAAGTAGCAGGGATTGTTAACGGCTCCTGCGCCGACTTTCTTCAGGTAAAGCGCTCGGGCCCGCTCCAGGACCACAGCTGAGATCTGGCCATCACCTTCGCCGACATGGGCCTGCAGCCAGGCCGGAATGGCCGAGGGCGCGGCAAAGGACCGTGCCGTCAAAGCGACGACAACGAGGAAGAGGCTGGCGACGACACCCAGCGGGATAGATCTCAACCGCACCAGACCCGTTCTCCTGTCGAAGCGTTTGTGTTTTGGCGGTGAATCACCCCCGGCACGATCATAAATCGGCTTACGCCCGCCGGCGAAACACATCTTGTTCAGCATTCCCGGCACGTATGCGCGTTTTCGACCCGCCAGCATTAGGGTATTGTCTGATTCCGGCGCGCCCACGCCTCCTCCCTCCGTCGGGAAAGCATCATTCATGCGGGGCAATCCGATCATCGAACCGACTGTTCGAGCACCAGGCATAAGGAGGGGTTGCGAAGACTGCTCGCACCAGGAGGTTTGCGATGATTGCGCCCATTTACAATCTGAAGCGTCAAGCCAGGCTGTTGTCCCGCGAGGAGAAGATTCCGCTCCATCAGGCGCTTGACCGTATTGCAGCCCGCGAAGGTTTTGCGAGTTGGAGTCTGCTTGCGGCCAAGGCAGCCGAGACGACGGCCGCCGGCAGGCTGTTCTCGCGGCTGATGCCCGGCGACCTGGTTCTGGTCGGTGCGCGACCAGGCCACGGCAAGACGCTGATGAGCCTCGAACTCGCGGTCGAAGCCATGAAGCGTGGCCATCGCAGCGTGTTCTTCTCGTTGGAATACACGCATCGCGATGTGCTGGACCGGTTCCGCGCCATCGGGGCAGACCCCGCCCAGTTCGACCGATTGTTCGCGTCCGACACTTCCGATGGCATCAGCGCCGACTACATCGTCGAGGTGTTGGGATCGGCGGCGCGCGGGACGCTTGCGGTCATCGACTATCTGCAACTGCTCGACCAGAAGCGGGAAAATCCGGAACTGATGGACCAGGTCCGGACATTGAAGGCTTTTGCGCGTGACAGGGGCGTGATCCTGGTCTTCATCTCGCAGATCGACCGCTCCTACGATCCGTCGACGAAGCCGTTTCCCGATATCAGCGACGTTCGGCTACCGAACCCGCTGGATCTGTCGCTGTTCAGCAAAGCGTGTTTCCTCAACAAGGGCGCGATCCGCTTCCAGCCCGCTTGAGCGTTCCAGTGGCCATCGCTATGCCTGCTTGGCCTGCGAGGGAGCATGGATCATGATCGAAATCGTCAAGCCCGGGCTCAAGCATCTGGCGTCCTACAAGGCTGCGCTCGAGCGCGGCTGGTCGCCCGACAATGTACGGCTCATGGAGGCAGCTCGCGAGCAGCTTGCCGCAATCGAGGAGGATCCGCCGGCGTTCCTGGCCAGCCTCGATGATCCCGAGGCCAAGGGGCCGCCGATCACCTAGCCTGACGGCAGACAGGTCCCGCGCCTGCCGGGCTTCAGGCGCTGGATGTGGGACGGCGAGACGTCAGGCTCGATCGGCCTGCGCTGGCAGAAGGGCACGTCGGCGCTGCCGCCGCACGTGCTTGGCCATATCGGCTACGCCGTGGTGCCGTGGAAACAGCGACGCGGCTACGCGACGGAAGCGCTGCGGCTTATGCTGGATGAGGCGAGGGCGGTCGGCCTGGCTCATGTCGACATCACCGCAAAACCTGGCAATCCGGCTTCGCACAAAGTGATCCTGGCCAACGGCGGCAGACTGGTCGAACGTTTCCTCGAAGATGCCGCCTATGGCGGAGCGGAGAGCCTGCGGTTCCGCGTCGATCTGTAATGCGTTGGAGCTGCGCAGCCGCCGGGCGAGACATGACTGTTCATCGCGTCGTGCTTGCGCCGGTGGACGCCCGGATCAGGCATTATCGGTGGTGGATGTCCTGACGCGGATAATCTACTCAGCCGCTGCCGTCAGCGGTGGCGTGGCGTTGCTGCGCCACTCCCAGATGTGCGAGGCGAGCGCCACCGCGACTGCGACCAGCATCGCCACAGCGCCAAGCAGCGGCAGGCTGCGATAACCGTAGCCGCCATTGAGCATGGCGGCACCGAGCGATGCCGCGAGCGCTATACCGACATTGAAGCCGGATGGGATCAGCGAGGAGGCCAGGTTCGAGGCATCCGCAGTCCAGGACAGGATGCGGGTCTGGATCGGCGTACCGATGGCAAAGTTGAGGCCGCCCCAGATGACGATCGCCACGACCATCGGCACGGGATAGGGGCTGACGGCATAGATCACCGCAAGCGTCACCGCCTGCAGGGCCAGCATGGTGATCAGCGAGGGCATCAGCTTCCAGTCGGCTAGCCTGCCGCCGAGGAAGACGCCAAGCGTGGCGCCGACGCCATTGAGCAAGAGCACCCAGGGCACCAGGTTCTCGTCGAGGCCGGTGATCTCAAGCAAAGTCGGGGTGATGTAGGTGAACAGGCCGAACTGGCCGATCATCAGCATGAGCATCAGGATCAGCGAGGTCCAGACCTGCTGGCGGGCAAGCACGCGGACCTCGCGGGCGAGGCCGGCGGGTTTGGCCTGATAGCCTGCGGTGCGCGGCAAAAGGGCTGCCATGGCAAGCGTGGCCGCCACGCCCAATGCGCACATAACCCAGAAGGTCGCGCGCCAGCCCCAGATGTTGCCGATGGCAGTGCCCGCTGGCACGCCGATCACGTTGGAGACAGTGAGGCCCGACAGGATGACGGCCACCGCCATGCCGCGCTGGTCCCCGCGCACCAGCCCGACCGCAACCACCATGGCGACGCCGAAATAAGCGCCATGCGCGACTGCGACGGCAATGCGCAGAAGCAGCATCGAGGTGAAGTCGGGCGCCAGCGCGCAGGCCGCCTGACCGATGGTGAAGGCGACCGCCAGGCCGAGCAGCAAGGTTTTGCGCGGCAAGGACTTGGTCGCAAGTGCCAGAAGCGGACCGCCGATGGCGATGCCGCAGGCATAGCCGGAGACGAGATAGCCCGATGTCGGAACCGAAACGCCAAGCCCTTGCGCCACCTGCGGCAGCACGCCGGCGATGACGAATTCGGTGGTGCCGAAAGCGAAGGCAGCGATGAACAGGGCGATGAGCGGAAGCGACATGGCGGGAATTAAATCCTCGAATGCAGGCCTCAAACCACGGATGCGCGCTGCCGGCAATCCAGAAATCTTTGTCGCCGCTTTAGCTTTTCTTGATCTCCGGGTTCAAAATCTTGACCCCGGGTTCAGAACGGGGTCTTGCGTCCATAAGGAACCTTCAACCATGCCCGCTCATGAAAATAATAGAGCAGCGACTTGGTGAAGACTTCTGTCACGCCGATGGCGGCCGCCAGCTTGACGCTTCCGGTCACCACCAGCGAGATGATCATCGTATCGATGGTGCCGGTCACGCGCCACGAAAGCGCCTTGGCGAAACTGCGCGAATGGGTGTCCATCGATCTCCTCCGAAAGCTTTGGCTGATATGCCTAGCCCGAGCGATGGAAACGCGGCAATGGCAATTTTGCCGCCGAAGGACCGACGCCATGCAATTCTGCCGCAATACAATTTTTTCGACAGAGTGCGGCGCTCTTCCTTCTGCCCTTGTTTGTTGGGAGGTGGCGTCGCAAAGCGAGGTGGGATGAGGTGTCTCAAAGAAGGGAGAGATGTCGTTGATCAGCTCGCCTTCAACCTGGATCCACCGAGGAGGCCGCGTTCTTCCAGCACGGGATAGGCCATCGATGCCAGCAGCGAGTTGATCTGTTTGAGATCGCGGATGGTGTCGAGATGGATCGAACTGGTCTCGACGCTTTTGGCAGTGCCTTCGCGCAGCCGCAGGAAATGGCTGGTGCTGGTCTCTTTTTCGGCGTCGCGCAGCCGTTCCTTCTCCAGCACCAATTGGCGAGCCGTCTCGGCATCGCGCGACACCAGCACGTTGAAGGCAAGCCGCGCATTGGCGAGCACCGAAGCGTGGAAGGCGCACAGCTCGCTCCAACCCTCGTCGGTGAATTCCAGTCCACGGTCGAACTTCTTCTTCACATGTACCAGCATGTTGCGCACGATGATGTCGCCGACCTGCTCCAGCTTGACGCAGGCGCCGATCAGTTCCTGGCAGCGCAACGCCTCGTCCTCGGTCAGCGGGTTCTTGGTGACCTTGGCGAGGTAGAGCTTGATCGCCGCGTGCTTGCGGTCGACGCGGTCGTCAAGGGCGGCCAGCGCCTTGATCTTGTCGGCATCGGCGCTCTCGTAGAGCTCGATGATGCGCTTGAGCATGATCTCGACCGTCTCGCAGACCCGCACCACCTCGCGGGTGGCATTGGCCAGCGCCTGGCTCGGCACGTCGAGCGCGCTTTCGTTGAGCGCCGAGAGTTCGACGACGTCGAGCGTGGCGGCTGGCGCCTTGGTGCCGAGCGCCACGATCTTCTCCGAGGCGCGGTAGACGAGACCCGCCAGCGGCAGGCCGGCGAGCAGGATCAGCACGTTGAACAGGATGTGGGCATTGACGATCTGGTCCGCTGCCGTCGCGCCAAGGAACGCGAAATGCGGCCTGAAGATCATGACCAGGATCAGCATGACCAGCGAGCCAAGCCCGCGCATCAAGAGGTTGCCGATCGGCACGACGCGCACTTCGGGGCCGGAGGAGCGGGTCAGCATGGGCGCGATGATCGACGAACCGAGATTGACGCCCAGGATGAGGACGACGCCGAGTTCGGGCGTGATCAGGCCGCGGCCCGCCAGCGTCGCCATCAACAGGACCGCGGCGATGCTCGATTGGAACAGCCAGGTGATCAGCGCCGCCAGCAGATAGGCGGTGATGGAATCGCCGGAGAAGTAATTGATGATGACCGGCATCAACTGGCTGTTGCGCAGCGGCTCGGATGCCTGACCGATCATTTCCAGCGACAGGATCAAAAGGCCGATGCCGACCAGGATGCGACCGGTCTGGCGCCAGTCGCGCCGCTCGGTGGCCATGAACATGACCGTGCCGGTGATCAGGCAGAGCGGCACCAGCAGCGTGAGATCGAAGGTGAGCAGCTTGACCACCAGAGCCGAACCGATCTCGGCGCCGCGCACGGCCAGTTGCCCGGCCGCGCCCGAGACGATGCCGGAGCCCGCGAAGGAGCCGACCAGCAGCGTGACGGCGGTGGAGCTCTGCAGCGCTATAGCGAGGCCGGTGCCGGCCAGCACCGCCATGACAGGATTGCGCATGGTGGCGCGCAGCTTGTGGCGCAGCACGTCGCCATAGGCGCGCTCGACGCCGGTCTTCACCATGCGCGTGGCAAACAGCATCAGCGCCACGGCGCCGGCCAGATGCAGAAGAACCACGGAGCCGCTCATTGCGGCGCACCGATACGGACAAAGCGGGCGACACGGGCAGCGCGGCGGCCAGGGGAAAGACGAGGGGTGCGAATCATGATCATGGCGTTGGCCGATAATAGCTCGAATATTTTAGCCGGATAATAAAAATTTGTCGATTCAAGGGCTGCCGGCGCGCGACGGGGGCGTGTCGGAGAATGGACGGATACCGAAATGGTTGCATGAGCCTCGCCGCCCTGACGCCGCGGATCGGCCGGTGTTGCCGCCCGCCCTTCGCCCGGAATTTGCGAGGACGTTCAACCAATCGGCGTAAAGCTTCGAATTTATTACGGAATTGTAATGCTCATGTTCAGTTTCGGTTCATTCTTCGACGGCTATTTCTGCGGCATCGACAACCAAGGAGATTCCTTCATGAAGCGCATTGTTCTTTCCGGTCTTGCTTTCTCGATGCTGGCCGCCACGTCCCTGACGGGCCAGGCCGCAGCGCTCAATGCGCCGGTCGCGCCGCAGTCGAACTATACCAATGTCGACTGGCAGAAGCCCACCAACCGGGATGTCAGGAAGCGCGTCATCCAGAAGCGCGTTATCCAGAAGCGCATCATTCAAAAGAAGGTCGTCGTGAAGCGGAACAACTGGCGCAATGGCCAGAAATATTCCGGCTGGCGGCAGCATCAGCCGGTCCGCGATTATGGTCGCTACGGCCTGCATCGTCCCGGCCGTGGCCAGGAATGGATCCGCGTCGGCAACGACTATGTGCTGGTCGGCGCCCTCTCCGGCATCATCTTTGGCGCCATCGCCGCGCAGTAAAGTCCCGATAGTGCCAGACTGGAGGAAGGGCGGCCGCAACGGCCGCCTTTCCTTTTGCCCTGTGGAAACCGGGCATCGTCAGCATTAGGGGTCGCCGGATTTCGCGGGCATGATTATATGGGGGATAAACGAGTTCCCCGATGCGCTTTCCGCCCGCCTTCCTCGACGAGATACGCGACCGCGTGCCGATTTCGCAGCTCATCGGCCAGCGCGTCGCCTGGGATCGCAAGAAGACCAATGCGTCGCGCGGCGATTATTGGGCCTGCTGCCCATTCCATGGCGAGAAGAGCCCGTCCTTCCATTGCGAGGACAAGAAGGGCCGCTACCATTGTTTCGGCTGCTCGGTTTCGGGCGATCACTTCAAGTTCCTGACCGAACTTGACGGACTGAGCTTTCCCGAGGCGGTCGAGAAGATCGCAGACATGGCCGGCGTGCCGATGCCGGTTCGCGACGTGCAGGAGGAGCGGCGCGAGAAGGAACGCGCCAGCCTCACCGACGTCATGGAAATGGCGACTGCCTTTTTCCAGGAGCGGCTACAGGGCGCGGAAGGCGCCAAGGCCCGTGCGTATCTGCGCGACCGCGGACTGACGCCCGCGACGCAGCATGCTTTCCGGCTGGGCTATGCGCCCGACAGCCGCAATGCGCTGAAGGAGCATCTGGCCGCAAAGGGCGTGCCGAAGGCCGATATCGAGGCCTGTGGGCTGGTGCGCCATGGCGACGACATTCCGGTCTCCTATGACTGGTTCCGCGACCGCATCATGTTCCCGATTCCGGATTCGCGTGGCAAGATCATCGCTTTCGGTGGGCGAGCGCTGGCGCCGGATGCGCTCGCCAAATACATGAACTCGCCCGATACCGAGCTCTTCCACAAGGGCAACGTGCTCTACAATTTCGCCCGCGCGCGAAAAGCGCTGGCCAAGGGAGGCACGGTCATCGCCGTCGAAGGCTATATGGATGTCATCGCATTGGCGCAGGCCGGCTTCGAGAATGTCGTCGCGCCACTCGGCACGGCGCTTACCGAAAACCAGCTCGAACTGTTGTGGCGTATGGCCGCCGAGCCGGTGCTGTGCTTCGACGGCGACAAGGCCGGGCTGAAGGCCGCATGGCGGGCCGCCGACATGGTGCTGCCCGTAGTCCAAACCGGGCGCACGGCGCGTTTCGCGCTGCTGCCGGAAGGCAAGGATCCCGACGACCTGGTCAAGGCGGAGGGGCCGGATGCCTTCCGCGCCGTGCTGGCGGAAGCGCGTCCTCTTGCCGATCTTTTATGGATGCGCGAGACGGCGGGCGGCGTCTTCGACACGCCGGAGCGGCGGGCCGAACTGGAGAAGCGGCTGCGCGAACTGACCAGCCGCATCCGTGATGAAAGCCTACGATATCACTACCAGCAGGAGATGCGCGAGCGCGTGCTGAGCTTCTTCGGTTCTCAGCGCGCAACGCGGCAAGGTCGTCCGGACTGGAAACCGGGGCAGGGCAAGGCGCCGGCTCCCGGCGGACAATTCGCTAAAGCCGGCGGTGGTCGCATCGCCATCACGGAAAGCCTCGGCCAGTCGGCACTGGTCAAGCGCGGCAACGAAGGAATGTCGGTGCGCGAAGCGACGATTATCGTGGCACTGGTCAACCACCCGGCGCTGATCGACGAGAATTTCGCCCATGTCGAGTTCCTTGATCTCGCCAACTCCGAGCTGAGGCGGCTGCACGGCGCCATCCTCGACGCGATGGCGCATGACATGGCCAATGACCGCCAGGCCGTGGTGGCGACGATCGAGCGCGCCGGCTGCGCCGAGATCTGGGAGCGTGCCGTCGGCCTGATCAGGCGGGCGCGGCAGTGGCCGGCGCTGGAGACGGCAGCGCTCGAGGACGCCCGCGACGCTCTGAACCAGGCGCTGCACTTGCAGCGTAGCGCGCGCACCTTACATAAGGAGCTGAAACAGGCGGAAGCGGCGATGGATGCGGATCCTTCGGACGAGAATTTCCGCCATCTGATCGAAATTCAAGCGCAATTTCGGGATGTACAAGCGACGGAAGCGCTGATCGAAGGTTTCGGTGTTTCGTCGGGCAGGGCTGGTCGGGCCTGAAGCATGGATCCGAAAAGCGGGACCCGGTTTTCGGGAACGATCATACTCCAGCAGAAGAAAGGCGGAGCTCATTTCGGCCCGAGGGTTGGGACGGGCTCATGCCAGCAAGTGCAGGAATGACGGCGTTGTCATGGATCTTCTAGAGCCGGACCGCGCTAAGTCGGGTAATTGATTCGCTTTTTTCATGCGAATCATGCGAGAGGCGCTTGACCTTCCGGCAGAATGGCGGAATCAGGACGATTCGAAACGTTAACCCGCACCCGCGTCGACGGGAAAAGCAGCGATGTGAGGTCTTGGTCACTGGACAGGCAGCCAGCCTGCCACAGATATCAGGGTTAATCTGGACTTAATGCATGTCGCCCAAAAATGGAAACCGGTTTTGGGCGACGACAGGGCACCAACAAAGAGATGATGCAGTTATTGGCCCGGTGAAGCGCGTTGCAAAAGCGAGCCCAGCCGATTTGACCGGTCCGACAGCTTGCGCGGCCTCGATGTCGGGCCGCTAGGAGAAGATAAAGACTATGGCGACAAAGGAAAAGGAAGAGGTCGAGACCGAACGCGAAGGCGCCACCGATGGCCCTCTGCTCGACCTTTCCGATGATGCTGTCAAGAAGATGATCAAGGCCGCCAAGAAGCGCGGCTATGTCACCATGGACGAGCTGAATTCGGTGCTGCCCTCCGAGGAAGTGACCTCCGAGCAGATCGAGGACACGATGGCGATGCTGTCCGACATGGGTATCAACGTCGTCGAGGACGACGAGCAGGGCGAAGAGGCCGAGGCCGGCGACACCGCGGCGGATGCCGAGGAAGACGCCAACGAGCTGGCCGAGCAGACCGGCACCGCCGTCGCCGCCACAACCACGAAGAAAGAGCCGACCGACCGCACCGACGATCCGGTCCGCATGTACCTGCGCGAAATGGGTTCGGTCGAGTTGTTGTCGCGCGAGGGCGAAATCGCCATCGCCAAGCGCATCGAGGCCGGCCGCGAGACGATGATCGCGGGCCTGTGCGAAAGCCCGCTGACCTTCCAGGCCATCATCATCTGGCGCGACGAGCTCAACGAATCCAAGATCCTGCTGCGCGAGATCATCGACCTCGAAGCCACCTATGCCGGCCCCGAGGCCAAGCAGGCGCCGGTGGTGGAGCGCGTCGAGGAAGCGCCTAAGGTCGAGGAAAAGCCGCGCCGCGGACGCGACGATGAAGACGACATCACCAATGTCGGCGCTGACACGCGCGGCATCGGGGATGACGACGAGGAGGACGAGGACGAGGCCAGCCTGTCGCTGGCGGCAATGGAAGCCGAGCTGCGCCCGCAGGTCATGGAAACGCTCGACGTCATCGCCGACACCTACAAGAAGCTGCGCAAGCTGCAGGATCAGCAGGTCGAGAACCGGCTGGCCGCGGCCGGCACGCTGTCGCCCAGCCAGGACCGCCGCTTGAAGGAGCTGAAGGACCAGCTCATCAAGGCGGTGAAGTCGCTGTCGCTCAACACGGCGCGTATCGAGGCGCTGGTCGAGCAGCTTTACGACATCAACAAGCGCCTGGTGCAGAACGAGGGCAAGCTATTGCGTCTCGCCGAAAGCTATGGCGTGCGCCGCGAGGAGTTCCTGAAGGAATATCAGGGCTCCGAGCTCGACCCGAACTGGACGCGCTCGATCGCCAATCTGACCTCGCGCGGCTGGAAGGAGTTCACCAAGAACGAGAAGGACGCGATCAGGGACCTGCGCGCCGAGATCCAGAATCTGGCCACGGAAACGGCCATCTCGATCCTGGAATTCCGCAAGATCGTCAACCAGGTGCAGAAGGGCGAGCGCGAAGCGGCTATCGCCAAGAAGGAAATGGTCGAGGCCAATCTGCGCCTCGTAATCTCCATCGCCAAGAAATACACCAATCGCGGCCTGCAGTTCCTTGACCTGATCCAGGAAGGCAATATCGGCCTTATGAAGGCCGTCGACAAATTCGAGTATCGCCGCGGCTACAAGTTCTCGACCTACGCGACATGGTGGATCAGGCAGGCGATCACGCGTTCGATCGCCGACCAGGCGCGCACCATCCGCATTCCGGTGCACATGATCGAGACGATCAACAAGATCGTGCGCACCTCGCGCCAGATGCTGCACGAGATCGGCCGCGAGCCGACGCCGGAGGAACTGGCCGAGAAGCTCGCAATGCCGCTCGAAAAAGTGCGCAAGGTGCTGAAGATCGCCAAGGAGCCGATCTCGCTCGAAACGCCGGTCGGCGACGAGGAGGATTCGCATCTGGGCGACTTCATCGAGGACAAGATGGCGATCCTGCCGATCGACGCGGCGATCCAGGCCAATCTGCGCGAGACCACCACGCGCGTGCTCGCCTCGCTGACGCCGCGCGAGGAGCGTGTGCTGCGCATGCGCTTCGGCATCGGCATGAACACCGACCATACGCTCGAGGAAGTCGGCCAGCAGTTCTCGGTCACCCGCGAGCGTATCCGCCAGATCGAAGCCAAGGCATTGCGCAAGCTCAAGCACCCGAGCCGCTCGCGCAAGCTCAGAAGCTTCCTGGATAGCTGAGGCCTACCGATTGCGAAGAGATCAAGGGCGCCCATCGTGGCGCCCTTTTTCTTTGGCGCTCGCCATTGCGGCACGCGCCCCTAGGGAGGATAATTTGGTGTCGGATGCATTTTTCTGGGCGACAACCCGGGAAGCCCGCCCCGGTCAAGGCCGTGTCGACATCTCCATGGCCTGAGTACCGTGCTCCGTGGCCCCGGAGGAGGCGTGCCATGACGACTTACATCATGCTGATGAACTGGACCGAGCAGGGCGCGAAGAACGTGCGCGAATCCCCCAAGCGCCTCGATGCCGCCAAGACGCAGTTGGGCGAGATGGGGGGATCGTTCAAGTCGTTCTACCTGACCATGGGCGAATTCGACATGGTGGCGGTGGTCGAAGCGCCCGACGATGCGGTGCTGGCGCGTTTCGCGCTGATGCTGGCCGCGGGCGGCAACGTCAAGTCACGGACCCTGAAGGCTTTCCCGGAGCTTGCTTACCGCGAGATCATCTCGTCGCTTGGATGATGCAAATCGGGACGTTCCGGAGCCGATGAGCAGGTGCCGGCTCGACGGCGCCTTGCGGCAAGACGGTGCGCTCCATCGTGATAGAGTGCAGCCAGCGGAGATCGCGATGAAGAAAGTTTCGATATTGGCTATCAGCCTTGCCGCGTGGTCGTCGATGCCGATCGATGCCCACACTGCCCCGCAAAAACCGGTCGGCATGTCCAATCCCGCATCGGTCCATTGCGGAGAGATCGGCGGGCGCCTGGTGATCAAGAAGGACAAGGCTGGCAATGAATATGGATTTTGCCGCTTGCCCAATCGGCGGCTGTGCGAAGAGTGGGAGCTGTTTCGCGACAACAAATGCGTCGGGCCGAAGACGGTGATGGGCCTGAAGTGATCGACAGCAGAACCAGGCCCTTGCTGACCGTCTGGTACAACACGCGCTGCCCGGTCTGTGATGCCGGAATTGCCAGGCAGAAGCGGCGGCTGATCGAGGCGATCAAGGCCGGGCGGATCGAATTTTGCGACATCAATCATGAACCGGAAGCCTTGGCCGGATTTGGCGCTTCGCTGGAAGACATCCGCCGCCGGCTGCACGCGACCGATGCTCAGGGCAGGCTGCTGGTCGGCGCCGATGTCGCCATCGCCGTGTGGGCGCTGACGCCGGGCGAGGGCTGGCTGGCAAAGCTGCTCGGCAACGCCCTTACGCTACCGCTCGCTCGCTTCGGCTACGACCGCTTCGCCGACCTGCTCTATGCCTGGAACCGGCGCAACGGCCGCTGGTAGCGCCGGCTACTCCAATCATGATGAACGCATGTTCGCGCGCGACCGACGGGTCGGCGTCCGACAGATGCTGTTCGCTTCCGGCTCGATACATCGTAAGATATATCTTGACTCCATGCTGGCGTGCGCCTAGTTGAGATATATCGTAAGATAGAACTCAAGGAGCAATCAATGCACAGACACAATCATTTTGGCGATCGCGCCGAGCGCGTCTTCATGCACATGGCCGGCAAATTTGGCGGCAGAGGCGGGGGCGGCGGCTTTGGCCCGTTCGGCCATGGCAGGGGCGGCGGACGCGGCGGCCCGGGCGACATGTTCCGCGCCGGGCGCATGCTGGCCGACGGCGACCTCAAGCTGATCACGCTGTCGCTGCTGGCCGAGGCGCCACGCCATGGCTATGACATCATCAAGGCCTTGGAGGAGCGCACCAGCGGCATCTACAGCCCGAGCCCGGGCGTGGTCTACCCGACGCTGACCTTCCTGGAAGAGGCAGGCTATGCCGTGTCCTCGAGCGAAGGCAACAAGAAGGTGTTTTCGATCACCGAGGCCGGGCAGGCACATCTTGCCGACAACCGTGAGATGATCGACGGCGTTCTAGACCATCTCGAGCGCTTCGGCCGCAAGATGGCCAAGGCGCGCGACTGGTTCGGCTGGAACGACGATAGTGAGGATCGGCGCGACGGCCGAGGCGGCCGTTCGGAAAAGCGCGATGAATTCCGTGCGCTGCGCCACCGGCTGCGCGCCGCGCTGAGCGACATCGTCGATGCGCCGGCGGACAAGCAGGCCGAGGCGATGAGCATCCTCGAAGACGCCGCCGCGGCGCTCGAAGCGCTGTCGCGCAAATAACCCGGCTTCGGTCCAACCGGCACGGCCCTTGCCCGTCCCAGCAAGGAGCGATAGTGAAATTCATCCTGCGCCACATTATGTGGTGCGGGATGAATGCTGTTGGAGGAAGCCCGATGTCTTTTCTGAAGCGTCTTTTCGGCGGTGGCGGTGATGAAGCGGCCGAGCCAAAGAGCGCCGCACCGGCCAAGCAGGTGGAGCACAAGGGTTTCACGATCAGCGCCACGCCCTATAAGGCCGATGGCCAGTACCAGACCTGCGGCGTCGTCTCCAAGGACGTCGACGGCGTCCTGAAGGAACACAGATTCATCCGCGCCGACCGCTTCGCCGGGTTGGACGACGCCGTCGACATCTCGATCAAGAAGGGCATCCAGCTCGTCGACGAGCAGGGCGAGCGGATGTTCGGGTAGGCCGCCGACGAACGGCTCAAGAACTCCTGAGATCCGAGGGGCCGGTCCAGATATGGGCCGGCCCCTTCGTTTGCTCCCGCTATGCCGGCTGCAACGCTCTGCGCGGCAGTGGCGGGAAGGCGATGGCGATGCCCGCCGCACCCAGCCCGATGAGGGCCGAACCGATGAACAGCCAATGGTAGTTGGCGTAGGCGTCGAACACCATGCCGCCGGCGAGCGGGCCGAGCGCCATGCCGAGGCTGGACAGCATGGTGGCGGCGCCGAACACGGTGCCCAGGATGCGCTGGCCGAAATATTCGCGCGCCAGCACTGCGTAGAGGGGCATGACGCCGCCATAGGTGGCGCCGAAGATGACGGCCAGCATATAGAACTGGTCGAGCTGGCTGACCGAGAGATAGGCGGCGATCACCACGGCCTGGATCAACAAGCCGGCGATCAGCACCGGCTTGACGCCAAGCCTGTCGGCGAGCACGCCGTAGAGCAGACGCCCGCCAAGCCCGGCAAGGCCCTCGACGCTGTAGATCGAGACGGCGGCCATGGGCGCCACGCCGCATAGCATGGCATAGCTGACCATGTGGAAAATCGGCCCCGAATGCGCCGCGCAGCAGGCGAAGAAGGTCAGCCCCAGCACGATGAATTGCGGCGAGCGCAGCGCTTGGCCGACGCTCAGGCCGGCGCCCTCGGCAACCGGCGAGGAGCCGGTGTCGGTCACGACAGGCTTCGGTGGCTGGCGCACCAGAAGCACCGCCGGCAGGAGCAGCACCCAAGCCATGATGCCGATGTCGAACATGGCGGTGCGCCATTCATAGGCCGAGATCAGCCAGCGGGCGAAGGGCGAGATCGTCATCGGCGCGACGCCCATGCCGGCCGAGACCAGCGACACGGCAAGGCCGCGATTGGTGTCGAACCAGCCTGTTGTAAGCGCGATCATCGGTGCGAAGAAGGCGCTGGCCGCGAGCCCGACGAGCACGCCAAAGGTGATCTGGAAGGTGACAAGCGAGCCCGCGCGGCTGGCCAGCACCAAGGCCAGGCCGAGAAGCAACGCGCCGATCGTGACGACGATGCGGGCGCCGAAGCGGTCCGACAGCGCGCCCCAGGCGAAGCCGCCAAACCCCATGACCAGGAAATTGAGCGTCATCGCGCTCGATATGCCGGCGCGTGACCAACCGGTATCGAGCGCCATCGGCTCAAGGAAGATCGCCAGCGAAAACATCGTGCCGATGGCGACACAGGACATCAGCGCGCCGGCCGCGACTATGACCCAACGATAGGAAAGGTTCATGGTTTTCTCCCATGCCGTAAGGCATTCGTTGTGCGGCACGGCCTGACCTGGCCTGCCGCTTGCGTCCGAAGGACGCCGGCGCCGGCACCAATCCTACAATCCGGTTGCATTTTTTATCCAGTCCGGGATGGGCCATTTCCCGGCGCCTAGATCGGCAGTTCCGATGTGTATTTGATTGTCTGGCTGGGAACGTCGGTCTTGACGTTCTGCACGCCCCTGATGCGGCTGAGATGTTCCGACTGGAAGCGGCGGTAGTCGTCGATGCCGGCCGCCACCACGCGCACCATGGCGTCGCAGTCGCCGAGCATCAGATAACATTCCATCACCTGCGGCAGCTTGGCCACTTCGGTGGCGAAATGCTCGATCGTGTCTTCGTCCTGCGCTTTCAGCCAGATGCGGGTGAAGAAGGTCAGGCCCTTGCCGATGCGGGCCGGATTGAGCACTGCGACGTAGCGGTCGATGACGCCGGCCTCCTCCAGGAGCTTGACGCGGCGCAGGCACGGCGACGGCGACAGGCCGACTTCAGCGGCCAGCTCATTGTTGGCCATGCGCCCATCGCGCTGCAGCGCCCGCAGGATGCGCCTGTCGATCTCGTCAAGTTTCATGGCTCTAAATTCCGTTTATCTGTTGATTCATGGCATAAGATGCCAAAATCTGGTAAAAGACAACAATCTTCGCAACCAAATTGCGAGGCCTGGCGGCTATGGTTGCCCTGACATCAGCGGCATCCAACGGAACCGGCAGAGGCGGCCGCGCGGCGCGGCCGGAGGAAGATCATGAGCATTGCAGAGACCAGATCGGCGGCGGGCGGCGGACTGAACTCCGAGTTCCGGCGCGGCGTGGCCTCCTGCGCGCCCGTGCTGTTCGGCACCATCCCTTATGCGCTGGTGCTTGGTGCACAGGCCACACAAAGGGGGCTCAGCACCGCAGAACTGTCGCTGCTGACGGGACTGAACTTCGCCGGCGGCTCGGAATTCGCGGCGATCCAGCTGTGGATGTCGCCGCCGCATGTCCTGCTCATCGTCGCCATTACCTTCCTGGTCAACAGCCGCCATCTCCTGATGGGGGCGGCACTGGCGCCGTTCCTGCGCGACCTGCCGCGGCGCAAGGCGTTTTCCGCGCTGTTCTTCATGTGCGACGAAAGCTGGGCGCTCGGCCTGGCCGACGCCAAACGGCGCGCCGCCGACGGCGTCGCGCCAGCCTTCAGCCCGCGCTACTATATGGGCGCGGCACTGGCGATGTACCTGACCTGGGTGGCCTTCACCACAATTGGCGCCTTGCTCGGGCCGGTGCTGGGCGAAGCCGAGACCTACGGCTTCGACATGGCGTTCGCGGCCGTCTTCCTGGTACTGCTGCGCGGCATGTGGAAGGATGTTGCCGCTGCGCGGCCGTGGCTGGTCAGTCTGATCATCGCGGCGCTGACCTACCTTTTCGTTCCCGGCGCCTGGTATGTAGCGGCGGGCGCGCTGGCGGGGCTGGTCTCGGCCTGGCTGTTGTGGAGGGATGAGGCATGATCGACGCGCAGACGCTTCTCACCATCGTGCTGATGGCCGGTGTCACGTACCTCAGCCGCGTCGGCGGCTATGTCGTGCTGCGCAATCGGGTGCTCAGCGCGCGGGCAACGGCCGTGATGGAGGCGGCGCCCGGCTGCGTGCTGATCTCGGTGATCGCGCCTGCCTTCGTCTCGAAAAACCCGGCCGATCTTCTGGCTCTGGCCGTCACGCTGATTGCCGCCACGCGATTTTCGATGCTGCCGACCGTGCTGATCGGGGTCGCTTCGGCGGGACTGCTGCGGCACATCATTGGATAGGCCAAAAAAGGCAGGCGCGGGCGCCTGCCTTCGATCTGGTTGGCAATCAGAGCTTTTACGCGGCTGCCGCGACATCCCGGCTGGCAGCCACCACGGCGTCGACCTTGGCGGTTGCCTTGGCGAGCGCTTCGCTTACTGCGTCAGGACCCTTGGCGACGCCTTCGATGCGGATGACGTCGACGTCGGTCATGCCGATGAAGTCGAGCACCGAGCGCAGATAGGGAACGGCGTGATCGAACTGCACGGCCGCGCCTTCCGAGTAGATGCCGCCGGATGCCAGCACGATATAGACCTTCTTGCCGGTGACGAGGCCTTTGGGTCCATTTTCGCCGTAAGCAAAGGTTTTGCCGGAACGGGCGACATGGTCGACCCAGGACTTCAGCGTCGAGGAAATGTTGAAGTTGATGAAGCCTGTCGCCAGGATCACCGTGTCGGCGGCAAACAGTTCGTCGAGCACGGCATCCGAGACTCCGACCACTTCGGCCTGACGCGGCGTGCGGGCTTCGGCAGGCGTATATATGCCGGTCGCATAGTCGGTATCGATATGCGGCAGCGGATTGGCGACAAGGTCGCGCACGACAAGCGTGTTCGACGGGTCGGCTGCGAGCAGCTTCTGAGCGAATTCGGTGGCGATACGGGTCGAGTGCGAGGCAGCGCCGCGCGGGCTCGACGTGACGAGAAGAATGGACATGTTGGGTCTCTCCAGTGGAATTGGATTGTCCCGCTACATATGGGCTATCACCCATCAGATAAACTGGTATATTTTCTATATGATCCATCCATTAATTAGATATGATGATGCAGCCTAATCCGACACTCGACCAGCTTCAGATCCTCGTGGCCGTTGCCGACACCGGCAGTTTTTCCGCCGCCGGCCGCAAGCTCAACCGGGCGCAATCCGTCATCAGCTACGGCATCGCCAATCTCGAGGCGCAACTCGGGCTGAAGCTGTTCGAGCGCGAGGGCACGCGAGAGCCGCAGCTGACCGAGATCGGTCGGGCGATGCTGGAAGACGCGCGGCGGATGATCAGCGTGCTGCACCGCATACGCTCGCGCGTCGATGGTCACCATCGGGGGCTGGAGGCGGAAGTCGCGCTGTCGGTGGATGCGGCGCTGCCTTCGCCAGTGCTGGTGCGGGTGCTCAAGGCGTTCGAGGCGCAATTTCCGACCGTGATGCTGCGCCTGCACATCGGCACACTCGGCCTGATCCCCGACCATGTTGTCGGTGGCCAGGCCGATCTCGGCATTGGCGGCCTGCTGGGCGATGTCGACGTCCACTTGGTGGGCATAGGCTTCATGTCGATAGTGCTGGCGGCCGCGCCCAGCCACCCGCTGGCGCTGCTGCCCAAACCGGTAGCGATCGAGGACGCGCGCGAACACACACAACTCGTCGTCACCGACCAGTCCGAGCGTACCAAGGGGCGCGATTTTGGCGTCTTCGCCTACCGAACCTGGCGACTGACGGACCTGCGCACCAAACATATGTTGATGCGTGAGGGGCTGGGCTGGGGCGGGCTGCCGCGTTGGCTGATCGCTGACGATCTGGCTACCGGCCGTCTCGTGGAACTCGACCTCGAGCCTTTCAGGGAGGTGCGTTCGCCGCTCTATGCCATGCACCGCGCCGACCGCAGCCCGAAGCCGGCGGCGGCCTGGCTGATCGACCAGTTCAAGCGCCAACTTGGCTGCTTCAACGAGTTCGAGCCGGGCGAGGTGCCCGACGAAGAGCCGGAAATTTCCAGCGCACAGATTTGATTCCAACCTTTGCCCTGGATCTCATCGGCGGGAAGCCTCGGATCACGCGCGGGACAACCCATCGATCAGTGCCGTGAGAACGGTGCGGTAGTCTTCGGCCGAACCGCCCGCCTCAATGGCAAGTGCCGCGCGGTCGAAGGCGGCGGCGAGCAGGGCGGTCGTCGCTTCGGCCGGAAGCTTCTTTATGGTCCGCGCCCGCATCGCCGCGACCAGCCCTTCGCGCAGCGAGCGATTGCCATGGCGGTTGTCGATGGCGTCCATTTCGGCGCGGCCGAGCACGGCCGGGCCGTCGAGCAGCAGGAGCCGCGTGCGGCCGGGCGCGCGCATGGCGGCAAGATAGGCGTCGGAGCCGGCAATGAGCGCGTCGCGGGCATTGAGCGAAGGCGGCGCTGCGCCCTCGATCTCCCGCGCCACGGCCTCTGCCTCCTGCTCGACGACGGCGCCGAACAGCGCCTGCTTGTCGGAGAAGTGGTGGTAGAGCGCGCCGCGCGTGACGCCGGCCGCGGCGACGATCTCTGGTGTGCCGGTCTCGGCGTAGGATTTTTCGATGAACAGTTTTCGCGCCGCGGCGATCAGATCGGCGCGTGTCGCCTCGGTGCGGTCACGGTTGGAACGGCGCGCTGATCTCTGTTGCATACATGCAGCCTGTATGTTAATTCAATTTACATGCAGACTGTATGTTGCTTGACGGGAGAAGGAAAGTTGAAGACGACCAGCTATTATCCGGTGCTGATGACCGGGGACGTTGCCGGCACAGCGGCGTTCTATGTCGAACATTTCGCCTTCCGGCCGCTGTTTACGAGCGACTGGTACGTGCATCTGCAATCGGTGGAGAGCAAGCGCGTCAATCTCGGTATCGTGCAAGGCGACCATGAGACGATCCCGGAAGAGGGACGGGGTCGGAGCTCGGGCCTGCTGATCAACTTCGAAGTCCGTGATCCCGATGCGGTCTATGAGCGGATCACAGCCGCCGGCCTGTCCATCCTTCGGTCCCTGCGCGACGAGCCTTTTGGCCAGCGCCATTTCATCACCAGGGATCCCAACGGCGTCCTGATCGATGTCATCAAGCCGATCCCGCCAAGCGAGGAATTCCTGGCACAGTATGCGCAGGGTGCAGTGAGCGCCTGAGTGGAAACCCTCAACCAGCCCTTGCCACTGGCGTCACTGTCACCTGGCTGACACCGGTGCGGCGCACCACCGTGCACCGCGTCTCGCGGCCGATCCGCTCGGCGTCGAGCAAACGCACCAGGTCGTCGACGCCGGTGACCGGTCGGCCGTCTATCGCGGCGACGATATCGCCTTCCCTGAGGCCGGCCTTGGCCGCAGGGCCCTCCTTCTCGACGCCGCGCAGCCGAACCGCGGTCTTGCTCGATACTTGTGACAGAAGGGCTGCGCGACGGGGCAGGTTGACGGTGTCGGCCGACACCCCGATGAAGGCGCGACGGACGCGGCCGAAACGGATGATCTCCGAAATGACGAAATTGGCGGTGTTGGAGGCGACGGCAAAGGCAATGCCTTGCGCACCATGGATCATGGCGGTGTTGACGCCGATCACCTCGCCCGCCGAGGATACCAACGGTCCGCCGGAATTGCCGGGGTTGAGCGCGGCGTCGGTCTGGATGACGTCGTCGATCAGCCGCCCGGTGGAAGCGCGCATCGAGCGGCCGAGCGCCGAGACGACGCCCGAGGTGACGGTCCATTCGAAGCCGAGCGGGTTGCCGATGGCTATGGCGATCTGGCCGCGCCGCAGGCGCTTGGAATCGCCCAGCGGCGCGACATCGGCAAAGCTGCCGTCGGCGCGCACCAGCGCGATGTCGGTGTCGGCGTCGCGGCCGAGCACGCGGCCTTCGCTGGAGGCGCCGTCGGGCATCGATACGCGCACCGTTCTGGCATCGCCGACGACGTGGAAGTTGGTGACGACGAGCCCATCATGCGCAATGACGAAGCCCGACCCATGCCCGCCCTGGCCACCGATGCGCTCGATGCGGCAGACAGCCGGGCCGATGCGGTCGACAGCATCGGCCACCGTCGTCGAGTAGGCGTCGAGCAGCGCGTCGTCGGATTGGAATTTGGCGGCAGCAACGGCCATTGTCAGGCTCCATGTTTTCAGGCGCAACGATGACTATATGTGCGGAGCGGCTTCATCCGCCGCGACCTGACCAGATGGCCAGTCGCCCGGCCGACTAGCCGTCAGGCGAGTATCTCCAAGCGCGCTGCCGCGCGATATCTGGGGCATCGATGAACCCAGGAGACTGTTATGAGCGAATTCAATCTAAGTGCCTTTTCGGAAGCCATTGCCGATCTGGCAGCCAAGGCGGCACCGGCGACCGCGAGCTTCACCACCCACAATCATCGCACAGCGAGCGCTTTCCATTGGCGCGACGGCTACTTCGTTGCCGCCGAGGAAGCCGTCGAGGCCGGCGAGGAGATCGAACTGACGCTGGCTTCGGGCGAGACGGTGAAGGCCGATCTTGTCGGCCGCGATCCCTCGACCGGCGTCGCCCTGCTCAAGCCGGCCGGTGCTACCAATGCCGAGCCGTTGGCCAGGGCGGATGCGGTGCGGCCCGGCAACATTGCCGTCGCCATCGGCAACAGCCGGGGTTCGGCGTTGGCAGTTTCGGGCTCGGTCGGCGAAGTCGGCCCGGCCTGGCGCTCAATGCGCGGCGGCACCATCGACCGGCGCATCAACCTGGCGGTGGGCGCCGGCGGCCGTTTCGAGGGCGGCCCGGTGCTCGATGCCAAGGGCGCGCTGATCGGCATGCTGTTGTTCGGGCCGCGCGGCCGCGCGCTGGTCATGCCTTACGAGACGATCGAGCGGGCGGTCGCGACGCTGCGAGAGAAAGGCCATGTCGCCCGCGGCTATCTCGGCGCCGGCTTGCATCCGATCCGCGACGGCGAGGCCCGCGGCGCCATCGTCATGAGCCTTGATGACAACGGTCCGGCCAAGGCCGCCGGCCTTTCCCTCGGCGACATCATCGTCGCCTGGAACGGCGAGGCGGTGAGCGGCCCGCGCGAGCTGATCCGCAGGCTCGGGCCCGACAGCGCCGGAGCTTCGGTTACGCTCGGTGTCGTGCGCGGCGGAGAACAGCGAGACGTGGCGCTGACGATCGGCGAAAAGCCGCTCAACTGAGAGGATTGATGGACGCGATCGCGACAGGCGAGATGACAGGAAGCGGCACCGGCGAGCGGCAGCTGGTCGTGCTGGTGGCGCTCGGTGATGCCGCGCGCGCCGAGCGGCTGTCCGTGTCGCTTGCCGCGACCGACGATCTGCTGCCGGTGACGCCGGGCAGCAGCGAAGCGGTTGATGTCGCCATCGTCGACGAGACCGCCGGCCCCACGGGTGCGGGAACAGGGAAGGGCGCCGCCGTTCCCGCCGCGACCGCGCGGGTGCTGTTGTCTTCGCAGGCCGGCCTGGCACGGCCGCAGGGGCAGGTGTTCGCCGTGCTGCCGACGGCGGCGGATGCAATGCTGATTGCGGCCGCCGCCAGGCTGGCGGCGGCCGGCTACCGCGTCTTTGGCGACAGCGGATCCGTTCCTGGCCGCCGCGATGATTTCCACGGCGGCGATATTGGCGGCGACGGCCTTTTCGACGAGGAGCATCCCGACGAGCATGCCGCCCGCCCGGCGCTGTCGCCGCGAGAAGCGGAAGTGCTGGCGCTGCTGGCCGAGGGCGCCCCCAACAAGGTGATCGCGCGGCGGCTCGACATTTCCGTGCATACGGCGAAGTTCCACGTCGCAGCGATCCTGATCAAGCTCGGCGCCGCCAACCGAACGGATGCCATCGCCATTGCCATGCGGCAGGGGCTGGTGTTGGTCTGAGGTGACGTCTCAGCCGGAATTTGACGATCATCGCCAACGAATGGACCCTCCGCAGCGTCAGCATGGCCTGCCGCCGCAAGCTCTTGTATCCGGGACCGCCACAGGCAAGGATCGCGCCACCGGACAATGCAAGCGGAGGAAAAATGTCGCTCAAGGGAAAGACGCTGTTCATCTCCGGCGGGTCGCGCGGCATCGGGCTGGCGATCGCCTTGCGCGCCGCGCGCGACGGCGCCAATGTGACGATCGCGGCCAAGACCGCCGAGCCACATCCGAAGCTGCCGGGCACGATCTACACCGCCGCTGAAGAGATCGAGCAAGCCGGCGGCAAGGCGCTGCCGGTCCTGTGCGACATTCGCGAGGAGGCGCAAGTGGCCGAAGCGGTGTCGAAGACGGTCGAAAAATTCGGCGGCATCGATATCTGTGTCAACAATGCCAGCGCCATCCAGCTCACCGGGACCCTGGAAACCGACATGAAGCGTTACGACCTGATGCACCAGATCAACACGCGCGGCACGTTTCTCGTTTCCAAAATGTGCATTCCGCACCTGAAGTTGGCCGGGAATCCTCATATCCTGAATCTGGCGCCGCCGCTCGACATGAAGGCCAAGTGGTTCAAGAACCATGTCGCCTACACCATGGCCAAGTTCGGCATGTCCATGTGCACGCTGGGCATGAGCGCGGAGTTCGCCAAGGACGGCATCGCGGTCAATTCGCTGTGGCCGATCTCGACCATCGATACCGCGGCGGTGCGCAATCTTCTGGGCGGCGCGATGGTGGCCGCGATGAGCCGTTCGCCCGAAATCATGGCCGATGCCGCGCATGCTATCTTCATGCGGCCATCACGCGAAGCGACCGGCAATTTCTACATCGACGAGGAAGTGCTGCGCGCCGAGGGGATCAGCGATTTTTCGGTGTATGCGCCGGGTGCGGCCGGGCCGCTGGCCGGCGACTTTTTTGTCCCGGACGAGGTGTTTGCCAATTCCGACACGAAGATCAGGACGGCTTTCTAAAGATGTATCGAGGCGCAAATTCCGGATGGAACTCGGTTTCAGACATTCCTGGAGTTGCTCTGAGCAAAAAGCCCCGCCGGAGAGGGCCGGCGGGGCTCAGTGCGTCCCGCTGGAGTCGGGACGGGGCAGGGAACGCCCGATCCTGAATCTGGGGTAGGCCATCTCGCGATTCAATGAGCGGGACCCGACGCCAGGACAATTCTTGTGAACTTGGGCCGTTGCCGCGATCTCGCCCATCCCGGCGAAACCGGGATGGGCTTTTTACCGATCCGATTCCAGAAGCCTGCTCAAGCGTCTGGAAATGCAGACATTTGTGGACCATGATCTTTTCCGAAAGCCGGTTTCCGGCTCCCGGATCGTGGTCAGTTGTTGCTCGCCACCGGCGCCACCAGCGAGGTGATGCGGCGGATGGCGACACGCCGGTTCTCGCGATTGGGGCCTGAGGTGTCGACCTTCAGATATTCCTCGCCATAGCCCTGCGTGGTCAGGTTTTCAGGCGGTATGCCGAAGGCGTTGGTCAGCGCTTCGGCCACCGCTTCGGCGCGGCGGTCCGACAGAGCGAGGTTCGCCTCCGGTGTGCCGACAGCGTCGGTGTGGCCCTCGATCAGGAAGGTCTCGGCCGGGTTCTTCTTCAACAGCTTCTCCATGGCCGTGGCGACACCCTCGAGCTTCTGCACCTCGGCATCGGAGATCGAGGAAGAGCCGAATTCGAAGTTCAGCGTGTCAAGATCGATGCGTCGGGCAATGTCGCGCACTCGTGCGGAACGCTTGACCTCGTTGATCGAATAGAGGCGCTGCACCTTCTCCACCGGCGGCTGCTCGAGGAAGGTATAGTAGTCGTCCGGGCTTTCGACCTCTTCGGAGTCAAGGATGTAGTCCCGGCGCGGAATGGTCAGCCGCATCGGTGGTAGGTCGTCGCCCGGATCGCGCCAATCATTATCGTCGTCGTAGCTTCGTTCGTCGACATAGCTCAACACATACTCATGACCGTCGGGCATGATGCGCGACCGCTGGATGATGTCGCCGTAGCGGTTGCGGATGGTGACGATCTGCACGCCGTTGTCGCGCTCGACTGTCTCGCGCGTGCGGCCTTGCGACAGATCCTCATAGTAGACATCCTTGGCGCCGCGGGTCAGGCGCGGGCGGTCACTGCTCTGAACGTATGTCTGATCGTTGAGCTGGATGATGACGCGATCGCCGATCTCCTTGAGCACGTCGACACCCTTGGGGCGGCGGCGGTCGCGGATGTTCTCGTCCGGTGCGCGCTCGAGGCGTTTGCCCTTCTCCTCGGTAACCGGGACGATTTTTTCCGGTTTGATCTCCTGCTGAGCAGCTCTATCGTCGGTCGGAGGCGGACCCTGGTCGACGGGAGCGACCGCGGGTTGGCGGCCCTGAGCACCGCCCTGCCGGGCGTTTTGCCCACCATTCTGCTGCTCGCCATTTTGCTGCTCGCCATTCTGGTTGGCGGGGTTCCTGCTGGCCTGGCCGTTCTCGCCGCGGCCGCGGCGTCGGGCATCCTTCTGGCTGTCGAGAATGGGGGCAGCGTTCTTGTCGGCGGGCGTCTCGGCCTGCTCGGGGTTTTGCCCCTGGACAGGCGCGGCCTTGCCGGCACTGGGCTGTTCACCCGTGGCCGGCTGCTCGCCCGTTGCAGGCTGCCTGCCGGTTTGCTGTTGTTCGCCATTGGCCGGCTGCTGTTCGCCGTTGGCCGGCTGCTCGCTAGCCGGTTGTCTGGCATTCTTTTTCCTCTTGTCCTGGGTTTGTTCGCCCTGGGCTGCCGGCCTCTCGCCTGAGGGTGCCGGTTCTGCCTTGGGTGCTTCTGCGGCAGGTGCTTCCTTCGGTGTCGGCACGGCGCTGGGCTCGGCCTGCTGCTCCTGTTTGCGCTTCTTGCGCTGTTTGTCGTTGGCAGGTTCCGTTTGGCCCGCCGGTGCCTGTTCGGTCTGCTGTTGTTGGTCGCGCTTCTTTCTGCGCGGCTGCTGTTCCTCGACAGCGGGCGCGGCTTCACCGGCGGGCGCCTGCTCGACCTGCTGCTGGTCGCGCTTCTTCCTGCGTGGCTGTTGTTCCTCGGCAGCTGGTGCGGCCTGCTGCGCGGGGGCCTGTTCGGTCTGCTGTTGCTGATCGCGCTTCTTCCTGCGCGGTTGTTGTTCCTCGACGGCGGGCGCGGCTTCACCAGCGGGCGCCTGCTCGACCTGCTGCTGATCGCGCTTCTTCCTGCGTGGCTGTTGTTCCTCGGCGGCTGGCGCGGGCTGCTGTGCGGGTGCCTGTTCGGTCTGCTGTTGTTGCTGATCGCGCTTCTTCTTGCGTAGCAGTTCCTGGTCGCTCTGCTGTGCATCGTCAGTCTGGGTGTCCTGGGCCAGGACCAGCGGCATTGCGCTGTCTCGCATGGGGCCGAACGCGGCACTTCCCTGAAGCGGGGATGCGCCCAACGGCGCGGATGCCATCAGCAGGCCGAGTGCGGTGCCTGCCAGAATCCGTGGTTGGCGTTTCATCGAAATTCTCCTTGTGGGGTCCCATCCTTGCCGAAACCGATTTTAACGAAATTGGTTCCGGCGGCTCATGGTTAGGGACCGTACGGGGCGATTGGCCGGCCTTTTGAAGGCAACTTCATGTCTTTCGACGGGGGTGCCGCCCCATTCCAGCCTTTGCCCTGCTTGACCTTCGCGGCGGCTGGGGCCACATGCCGGAGATGGAAACGCCGTTCTGGAAAACAAAGACGCTGGAAGCAATGAGCCCGGCCGAGTGGGAATCGCTCTGCGACGGCTGCGGCAAATGCTGCCTGTCGAAGCTCGAGGACGAGGATACTGGCGACATCTACTGGACCAGCGTCGGCTGCCGCCTGTTCGACGCGCAGACATGCCGCTGTTCGGACTATCACAACCGGCTGGCGCGCGTTCCCGATTGCGTCGGGCTGACGCCGCAAAATGTACGCACCATCAGTTGGCTGCCCAGCACCTGCGCCTACCGGCTGGTCGCGGAGGGGCGCGATCTCTACTGGTGGCACCGTCTGGTGTCGGGCAGTGCCGAGACGGTGCATGAGGCCGGCATGTCGATGCGCGGCCGGGTCAAGGCCAGCGAGACGGACCTGGCCGAGCCGGAGGATTATTTCGACTATATGCTCGATGACGAGCCATAGCTCGCATCGGGATGACGAGCCATAGCTCGCATCGGGATGACGAGCCATAGCTCGCATCGGGATGACGAGCCATAGCTCGCATCGGGATGACGAGCCATAGCGCGCATCGATATGCGGAGCCTGGCTCGCATCGGTATGCCGAGCCCTGAGGCCGGTGTCCGCAAGGGCGCGCAGGAACCAGGAACCATGCGAGACGTTTGGGGCACATTGTTGGAAAACCGGCAGAAGCTTCCTTTTTCCGCCACATGAACCGCGGATGAACGGCGGGTTCGTAAATAGTTCAGACAGGCGGGTGCATTCTCCCATCATCGATTTCAAGAGGACGGGCGAGAGCCCGCAACAAGGAGAGAAGACCATGTTCAACACGGTGAAAACGGCAGCCCTTTCGGCCCTCGTCGGCCTCGGTACGCTGGCGGCCGTTCCCGCCCATGCCGACAGCCTTTACCTGGGCTTCGGCAACAACAACGATCCGCGCTTCGGCGTCTATGCCGGCGATGACGGTTATCGCCACCGCCGTGATGAACGCCGCGACGACTGGCGCCGCGGCTGTTCGCCCGACTGGGCCCTGAACAAGGCCGAACGCATGGGGCTGCACCGTGCCCGCATCGTCGACGTCAGCCGCCGCACGGTCAAGGTGATGGGCCGCCAGTATGGCGACCGCGTCGTCATCGTGTTCGCCAACGAGCGTGGTTGCCCTATCATCAACCGCTGAGCCTCTTAAGGCGCGACCTTCTGCGAGGGTTGGTAGCGGCATGATCCTCTGCGGGGTCAGTCGGCAGACACCCACCCTCTGCGAAGATCCGTCTGGAGACATGATCCTTTCAGGATCAGTCTGGAGACACGACCTTCTGCGAAGGTCGGTCTGGAGTAGTGGAGCCGCTTTCCTTCGGGAAGAATGCGGCTCAAAAAACCCGCGGGAGCGATCCCGCGGGTTTTTCATGCACCACGGCGGACGGTTCAGGGTCGGGCTCGGCCATGGACCATCGAAGACGCTTATTTCAGTTCGAAGGTAACGGTGACCTGGACATTGTAGGCGTTCTCGCCGGCCTGCACCGGAGCAGCACCGACGGCCGCGTCGAAGGCCTTGGCGTTGATCGGCATCGGTGGCGGCGCGATGTTCTGGTCAGTGATTTCGATCACCCGGCCTATGCTGACGCCGGCGGCTTCCGCCAGCGTCTTGGCCTTGGCCATGGCATCGGCCACCGCCTTTTTGCGCGCTTCGGTGACGGTGGCAGCCGGATTGTCGTTGGTGAAGACGATGCCGCCGCCCTGGTTGACGCCCAGCGATACCGCCTTGTCGAGGATCTCGCCGGTCTTGTCGACGTCGCGCACGCGCACCGATAGCGTGTTGGTTACCTGGTAGGCAATCAATTCGGCCTCCTGGCCGCCGTCGGGCTTGTTTGTGTAGTTATAGCGCGGATTGATCTGGATGCCCGCGGTCTGGAGGTCGCGGTCCTTGATGCCGGCCGACTTCATCGCGGCGATCACGGCCGCCATGGCGTCGTTGTTGGCATCCAGTGCGGCGCGCGCCGTCTTGGCTTCGCGCATGACGCTGAGCGTCAGGACCGCCAGGTCGGGCGCTACGGTCGCCGCCCCTTCGCCCGAAACCACGATACGGGGCGGTGTCGGCGACTCAGCGGCCGCGGCCAGCGCCGGAAAGGCGATGGCGGCGGCGAGTGCGAGGGGCAAAAGAGGTCTGGTCATGAAATCTCCTCGGGTAAGCATATCCGCGCCCAGCGGGCGCACGCGGCTCCTTATGGCGCGATTATGGGCTGATTTGGACGATTGTGACCAGCGGTCCCGGAAAGCCTTGTGCCGCGATGCGAAAAACATTAATCCAGCCCGCGTGGGGCCTGTAGCTCAATGGTTAGAGCCGGCGGCTCATAACCGCTTGGTTGGGGGTTCGAGTCCCTCCGGGCCCACCATGACCATTGTTTTCATTGACGAAAAGTGGCCTCGGCCCAAAACGTTTTGGGCCCATTATGGGCCCAAAACAAAGGCCGCGGTCCCGGTTTGTTCCGACTCGATTTGATTATCTGACGATGCGGAGGTTTGCCCGCCGCTTCATGGCGTCGCGTTTGGCCTCGCGGTCGTTGATGGCACGGGCAATATCAACTGCCATCCGCTTCTTGTTAGCCTCGCGCACGTAGTCATCCGTTACCGCCATGGAGGAATGGCCCATAGCCTCCATGATGGCCCGCGCTTGGATATTGCATTCAGCGAGGTAAGTGCCGAAGGTGCGGCGCAGGCCATGGAGCGTGTAGCCGCTAGGAATTCCCGCCTGCCGCGTCCAGTGCTGCATCATGCCCGTCAGGCTTTTTTCCGAAAATGACCTGCTATACGCGTTTTTTAAGACGGTGCCGCCTTGCGATCGATCAAGCGGCTCCAAGGCCGCTGCTAGCTTGCCTACGACTGGGATGAACATCTCGCGCCCGCCGTGGCGGTTGCGGTTCTTCTTCTGTCGGAAATCAAAGGCCTCGATTAGCACCAGCGAGCCGTCGAACAGCTCGATCTCTTCAGTTAGAAGATCATCCCACGCAAGAGCAGCGATATCGCCGCGACGATTTCCAAGCCAGAAGCCGAGTGCATAGCAGGTGCGTGCGGCTGTCCCGATGGGGTGTCGCTCCTCGAACCTTTCGCGCATCGCGATCGGCCAGGCCGGGTTCTTGGTCGACTTGGGCACTCGCACGCGGATGGACAACGAGGGATCGTCCTGCGGCTTTATCCATTTTTCAATGTCGGTCGCGACCCATACAAGCTTCTTTATGGCCACCAACATGTGTTTGGCGACCGTACGGTTCGTTCTGAAGATGCCTTCAATTATGGCGCGAAGCCGATCCGCGTCGAGGTGTTCGACTGGCGTTTCGCGCCACGTCAGCGGATAGGCAGGATCCACCTTCAGGCTGAGAAAGCGCTCGATCAGCCGCGCATTCTTCCGCTGCGTTGCTTCATCAAAATCCAGCCACTCCATCGTGGTCTCAAGTCGACGCGCGGCATGGCCAAACGTTTTTGGCAGTGCCCGACCGGGCAAATCGATAATAGCTGCATTCTTATGTTGGCCCTGCGTGGCCTTCTCGTAAGCCACCTCGAACTCGGGATCTCCTGGCTTACCGGGAAGGTGGATTTCAGGCATGCCTTTTGCGCGGTAGCGATAAGCTAGCTTGCCATTCTTGAGACGCGAAGAGACCCCAGGATAGCGCGCATCCTTGAACGGCCTAGCCATCAACGTTCCTTCCAGACTTCTTCCGCCGGTGATCAGCTCGCGGGGAGTTCTCCAGCATCGCTTGTAGCGAAAGGGTTTTGCTTTCGATGGCAGCGCGCAGGAGCACCGGGTAGGGGAACCCTCTGCCTTGCTCTATGCCTTCAAAGGTGCGCTTCGGTACTCCCAGCGCCTTGGCCGCGGCTTCGGCAGTGACCCCGCCCTTGGCCCGCCAGGCTTTGACTTCTTGCGCAAGTTTTTCATTCTCGTTCACGTCATCCCTTCCGTGCCGGCCATCACCATACTACGCCTGCAGCGCATACGCAACCAGCGTAGTTGGTATCTTTATTTTAGGTCCCGTTTGCTTCGTTGCAACAGCTCTTGAAGGCCGCTATCTTTGTCCGGTAACGAGGTAAAAGCGACATCCAGGGCTACACGATCCCAGATAGCGCGGCTGTTGATGCGCTTGGGCTTTGGCATGCGCCCATCGGCGACCATCTCGTCAAAAAGCGTCGATCCGACACCGATGTAACGAGCTGCTTCCTCACGAGATAGCCCTCGCGGGGCATACGAGATTGCGTCACCCTTCATGGACGCTGCCTCGGTCCTGATATTCCGGGCATGGTGGTATCGAAGCACAAAGCCACATCCTAGTTGCCATTTCGTAGCGAGGAGATAGTGTTGGCTAAAATAAGAAGAGTCTCGTTAAGCGGAAGCGGCCTGACTAGTCCGTGCGGCGTGAACTGGCAGCAACGTGTGAATGGGGCCATTCCGGCAGGGTAGCAATCCGTGGAGCCAGTCTGCGGGCGGCTTCGCTGAGCTGGCGATCGGTGAGCCACTACTCAGACGTCGCGTTCGGGGCCGTGGAACGAACCCGCTGCGCGGGAGGGCGCCGGCGGTTGAGGTAGAGATCAAGAACCGGCTGTTGCGCCTGCGTTGAGCGGGGTTCGGCAGCGGCAGAGCATCACGGGCTTCTTCAACAAGGAGCCTGACCATGCCCTATCCTGTTCTTGATGCACCCATCAGTCCACTTCGTCAGCGGTTGATCGACGACATGAACATGCGGCGTTTCTCCCGGGAGACGCAACGCAACTATCTCCGCGACATCGGACGCCTGGCGACGTTCCTTGGGCGATCACCAGGCACAGCAACCACCGACGACCTGCGCCGGTTCCAGATCGAGCAGCAGGAGGACGGCGTTCCCGTGCCGACGATGAACAGCATCGTGTCGGCGCTGCGCTTCTTCTTCACGCATACGGTCGATCGTCCCGATCTGGCGCGCAAGCTCGTTCGTCTGGCGCACCCGCGCAAGCTGCCGGTGGTACTGAGCCGCGACGAGGTCGCCCGGCTGCTCAACGCCACCACCTGCCTCAAGCACCAGGCCGCGCTGTCGGTCGCCTATGGCGCGGGCCTGCGCGTGGCGGAGGTGTCGATGCTGAAGGTCGCCGACGTCGACAGCGAGCGCATGCTGCTGCGCGTCGAGCACGGCAAAGGCGGGCGATATCGCAACGCCATGTTGTCAGAGGACCTGCTCGCGCTGCTGCGCCAGTGGTGGAAGGTCGGGCGGCAGCAGGGCGTGATGCACCGCGACGGCTGGTTGTTTCCGGGGCAGCATCCGATGAAGCCGATCAGCACGCGGCAGTTCCATCGCATCGTCGTCGAGGCAGCCCAGGCCGCCGACATCGCCAAGCGGGTCGGGCCGCACACGCTGCGCCACAGCTTCGCCACCCACCTGCTGGAGGACGGCACCGACATCCGGATCATCCAGGTCCTGCTCGGGCACGCCAAGCTAAATAGCACCGCCTTCTACACCAAGGTCGCAACCCGCACGGTGCGCACCATCACGAGCCCGCTCGACAAGCTTGGCCTGTTCAAACCGGAAGAGGTCTCGCCCGACATCTGAGCCGTGCGCGCCTCGATCGAGGTTGCCGACATCTTCCGCATTGCCGGGTCCGCCTACCGGGCCGCCCATGCAGGGCATCTGACACTGCAGCAGCTCAAGGTCATGTCGGCGATCGAGCACTGCCGCACCGCGGCCCTTGGCGGTCACGTCGAGGCCTGCGAGGACTGCGGCCAGTGGCGCATCGCCTACAACTCCTGCCGCAACCGGCACTGTCCGAAGTGCCAGGGTGCGACGGCACGGACATGGCTTGCCGAGCGCGAGGCCGACCTGCTGCCGGTCGGCTACTTCCATGTGGTGTTCACGCTGCCCGCCGAGGTCGCCGACATCGCGTTCCAGAACAAGGCGGCGGTCTACGATCTGCTGTTCAAGGCGGCATCGGAGACGATGCTGACGATCGCGGCCGATCGCAGGCACCTCGGCGCGCGCATCGGCATCACCGCAGTGCTCCACACATGGGGTTCGGCGATGACACACCATCCGCACGTGCACATCGTGCCGGGCGGTGGCATTGCGCCGGACGGAAGCCGGTGGATATCGTCGCGTCCGGGCTTCCTGCTGCCGGTGCGCGTGCTCGGCAAGCTGTTCCGCCGCCTGTTCCTCTCCCGGTTGGTCGCGCTGCACGACGCTGGCCGGCTCGCCTTCTTCGGCGCAATTGCTCATCTCGCAGATCGCCGGGCCTTCCTGCGCCACCTCGCTCCCGTCCGGAAGAAGCGCTGGGTGGTCTACGCCAAGGCGCCCTTCGCCGGCCCGGAAGCGGTGCTCGCCTACCTGTCGCGCTACACGCACCGGGTCGCGATCTCGAACAGCCGCCTCATTCGCCTCGACGAGAGCGGCGTCACCTTCCGCTACAAGGACTATCGTCGCGAAGGCGCCGACCGGCAGCAGCTCATGACGCTCGCGACCGACGAGTTCATCCGCCGCTTCCTGCTCCACGTGTTGCCGCGCGGCTTCCATCGCATCCGCCACTACGGCCTGCTTGCCGGCTCCGCTCGCAAGGCCAGCCTCGCGCTCGCTCGCGAACTCCTGAACGTCGCCGCACCGTCCGACCATGACACCAGAGACGAACCGGACAACTTCCGCCCGCCATGCCCATGCTGTGGCGGCCGCATGATCGTGATCGAGGTGTTCGAACGATGGAGGCAGCCGCGCGGACCGCCATACGGTTCCCGGTCGACCGGGAGCAGCACGCCATGACCCGGCATGGATTGGTTCAGCCTTCAGCTGCAGGCACTCAGCCTCCGGCAACGGATCGACGCACGTCTATGGTGATTATCGACGCCGACAGAGCCGCGCCCAGCCGCCCACCGTCCCGACAACACCGCGCGGAGGCGCAACGAAGCGGTCTGTCCGCATTCACCCCAGAGCTCCCCAACGGCGGTCGCGCCATCGCCGACATCTGCCGAAATCCGAAATCCCCATAGCCATCGCCTGTGGCCCGCGGGTTCCTTCCTCGGGGACTTTCGTACGCCTGCCGGCGCCCGAAACTCTTCACGAAAGCGGACTGGCAGCTTTCGGCGCCTGAACAATGACGGCGGACATGCGTACCGGATACGTAGCGACCCAGTTGGCGCCACGCGACAACGAGTTGATCGATGTCCGACAAGATTTAGAGCCTACTCAAAGGAGCATGCAGGCACTGCTCACAAAACGGAAATCATTCCGCCATCGACGTAGATGATCTGGCCGTTGACGTAATCCGAGGCGCGCGACGCAAGGAAGACGGCGGTGCCTATCAGCTCCTCCGGCTTGCCCCAGCGGCCGGCTGGGGTCCTTGCCTTCACCCAGGCGTCGAACTTCTCGTCGTTGACGAGGGCCGCGTTCATATCGGTCAGCATGTAGCCGGGGCCGATCGCATTGGCCTGGATGCCGGATTTCGCCCATTCGGCCGCCATGCCGCGCGTGAGCATCTTTATACCGCCCTTTGCAACGGTGTACGGGATGACGGTGGCGCGCGCGAGTTCGCTGGTGAGTGAGCCAATGTTGATGATCTTGCCGTGCCCGCGCGGGATCATGCGGCGTGCCGCTTCGCGCCCGACGAGAAAGGCGCTGGTCAGGTTGGTGTCGATCACGCGCTGCCAGTCGGCAAGCGACAGATCGACCATCGGCTGCCGGTGCTGGATGCCGGCATTGTTGACAAGGATATCGACCGCGAGCCCCTCAGCGTCGAAGCGGTCGAAGGCCTTTTTGACCGCTGCCTCGTCGGTCACGTCGAAAACGGCTTCGTGCACCTCGTTGCCGCCGGCGCGCATTTCGTGCGCGGCCTTCGAGAGGCCGGCGCCGGCACGGCCGTTGAGGACAAGCCGGGCACCGGCGGCGCCCAGCCCCTCCGCAATCGCGCGGCCAAGGCCCCGGGAAGAACCGGTGACGAGAGCGGTGGAACCGGAGAGATCGAACAGAGTCATATCAGTGCCTCACAGTTCGGATTTACGGCAGATGAGGTCAGAGCGCTCGTATACCGCAGGAAGCAGGTCGACGCCGAGGCCAGGACCTTCCATCGGCAGCACATAGCCGTCCTTGATGGTTGGAACCACAGTGACCAGTTCCTTGTACCAGCCGTCGTAGAACGCCCGAACCGATTCCTGGATCAGCGTGTTGGGCTGGCTGAAGGACGCATGCACGGCGGCCGCGAAGCCGACCGGCCCGGTGCAGTCATGCGGGGCGAAGGGGCGGTGATAGGTGTCGGCGAGGGACGCGATCTTTCGCCCCTCCGTCAGGCCGCCGGTCCAGCACAGGTCGACCATCACGACATGAGTGGCGTCGCGATCGAGCATGTCCTTGTAGGGGAACCGCGTGCCGAGCGTTTCGCTGGCGCATACCCAGACATCGGTTGAGGCCGCATATTCCGCCAACGCCTGCGGAGAATTCATGCGGATGGGATCTTCATACCAGGTCGGCTGATAGGGCTCGAGCGCGCGAGCGATTGTCTTTGCTGTCGGCAGGTTCCATAAGGAGTGGAACTCGACCATGATCTCCATCTTGTCGCCGACCCGCTTGCGTATTTTCTCGAAGGGTTCGATCGCCTTTTTCATCTGCTCGGCGTTGATGAACATGCCGCGGTTTTCCTGCGCGGCCGGGTCGAACGGCCAGATCTTCATGGCTGTAATGCCACTTTCGAGCAGGTTCTCGGCCAGCGCTCCCGCATCGGTCATGAACGCTGCGAGATCTTCATAAGGACCCTCCTTGTTGCCGAGGTTCCAGGTGTCGACCGGGCGGATATTCTTGTTGCGCACGTAACCATACCCCGCACAGGTGTTATACACCCGCAGTCTGTCGGTGCAGAGGCCGCCAAGCATCTGATGCACCGGTTGATGGCAGACTTTGCCGAACAGGTCCCATAACGCGATGTCGATGGCAGAAGCGGCGCGATATTCGACGCCCGTCGATGCCTGCGCCATCGGCAGGTCGGTCATGATCCGATTGAGTGCTTCGATGCGCAGTGGGTCCTGTCCAAGAAGACGGCCCGCCAGCGTGTCGTGGATCTGAGCTTCCACCGCGCCGGCGCCATAGAAGGTTTCTCCCAACCCGATCGTGCCTTGATCGGTGTGCACGCGCACCCACAGGACGTTGGAGAATTCCTCGGTGCGCAGGGTTTCAAGCGCAGTGATTTTCATGGTCGAAATCCTCCTCCAGATATTGCTTCCAGAGAACGGCGCACGGTCAAGTCATGAGTGACCACGTTCCCCGGTAACGTACGGCAGCGTAATCCCTGTTGTGATATATCACAATATGTCATAAGAGTTTTTACGGTGAGTTGGAACGCCGTCTCGGGAGGATTGGCATGGCTAACAAACGAACAGTGCCGAAACTGGCGGATTCGCTGGTGGCGGAGGATGCGCCCCGGCGACAAAATTCTAGAAATCTCTTCGAGCTCGCTTACGAGAGGATCGAGGGGCTGATCATCAACTGTGAGCTCAGGCCGGGCAGCCGGCTTTCGATCCAGGAGCTTCAGAACCTCTCGGGATTCAGTCGTACGCCGGTCCATCAGGCCGTCGGCAGGCTCGCTGACGACACCCTGATCGTCGTCCATCCGCGCCACGGGCTCCAAATCGCGCCGATCGATCTTGCCCGTGACCGGACGCTGCTCCGGCTTCGCGGTGATCTGGAGCGGTTCGTTATCCAGCTTGCGACCGAACGCTCGCAGTCGACCCACCGCAACCAGTTGCTGCATATGTCCCGTCTACTGGGAGAGCGGCGAGATACATTGACGGTCGATGCCTTCAACGTTCTGGACCGCCGCATCGACAAGCTTATTCTCTCCGCCGCCGCCGAGCCGTTTCTCGAGCATACGTTGCGTCCGCTCCACACGATCTTCCGGCGGATCGGCTGGATTCATCACACACAATTGTCGGCCACGGACGGCCTGGCCGCGGCCATCGATTGCCATCTGGCGATCCTCGATGCCGTTGCAAACCGCCATGAAGATCGGGCGGTGAGGGCCACGAACGATCTCATCGCTTTCGTAGAAAGCATGTTCGAAGCGATCGAGAGAGAGGTGGATCCCTCGCTTCTCGATGCCAGCCTGGCGCCGCTGATCTGATCTGTAAACGTCGCCGGCGATGGGCCAATAACCCTACGCCCAATTTTCTGCATTCCAAACTTCAGAGAGGAGAACCCACGTGAAATCTATCCTTGCCTTGATCTTTTCCGCCGCGATAGCAGCGACCGCCCTGTCTGCCACAGACGCTTTAGCTGCCAAGTTCACCGCCAAGCTTTCGCTCGACGTCCAGAAGGGCAATCCCAAGGAGGTCGCTGCCGAGAATTTCGCTGAAGCGGTGCGCCAGCGCACCAAGGGCGACGTCGATATCAAGATCTATCCCAACAGCCTGCTTGGCGGCGAAGCCGACGCGGCGCAGGGAATCCGGCTGGGTTCCGTGCAGATGGGCGTTCTCACCAGTTCAGTCCTGTCGTCCTGGGTGCCGCAGGTCCAGGTGCTCGATCTTCCCTTCCTGGTGACGTCGGATGCCCAGGCCGTTGCGATCAACGGGCCGCTGACGGAGCAGCTTGCTCCGAAATTCGAGGAGCAGGGGTTCCATCTGCTCGGGTTTTCCGTCAACGGCGCCCGCAACCTGATGAGCACCTTTCCGATCGATAAGCCGGACGATGTGAAGGGCAAGAAGATGCGCGTCATCCAGAGCCCGCTCTTCGTTGCGACCTGGAAGGCGGTCGGCGCCAATCCCGTGCCGATCCCGGCTCCCGAAATCTACAATGCGCTGCAGACCGGCGTGGCGGACTATTTCGACAACACGGCCTCAAACTACCTGACGTTCAAATTCTATGAAGTCGCGCCCTACTACACGAAGATCGACTACATCTACGCCTTCGGCACCTGGGTGGTGGCCGACAACTGGTGGAACAAGCTGCCCGACGACTACAAGGCGATCGTTACCGAAGAGGCCGTCAAGGCCCAGAAAGAACTGCCGGCGCTACAGGAAAAGGCGGACAGCGCAGCGCTCGCCGAAACCGAAAGCAAGGGCGCCAAGATCAAGACGATCGAGGACAAGGCGCCCTGGATTGCGCTGATGGAACCTGTGCAAAAAGAGTTCGCCGCGAAGATCCCCGACGCCGACGCGCTCATCAAGATCATCCAGAACACCAAATAGCGTCTCATGCGTCGGCCCCATGACCGGAGCCGACGCTCTCTACCGTTACTGCCGGGAGGAAGGTCATGGAAGCTCCAGATAGCGTGCAGGCCACGGCGCTTGGCCGCGGCTCCTCTATTCAGGCGCGGTTCGAGCCCGTGATTTCTCTCATTGAGAAAGCCATGGGCGCCGTCAATTTTGTCGTGCTCGTTCTCATGTCGCTTTCCGTTCTGGCAGGCGTGGTCTCACGCTACGTCTTCAACGATTCCTTTTCCTGGACGGAGGAGTTCTCTGTCTGGGCCTTCACCTGGATGATCTTCATCGGCGCGGCGATGGGCATCCGGCAGAAACGGCATGTCGCGGTCGATTTCGTCCCGGGGTACCGCGTCACGCGATTCCTTCGGGACGTCATTGTGGCGCTGACCCTCATCATGCTGGCGTTCGCGGGCTATCGGCTCGCCACCCTCGTCGGCGGCCTCAGCATCACCCTGCAATGGCCGAACGCCTACCGCTTCGGCGTGATCCCCACGACCGCCGCTATCGGGCTCCTGTTCGCGCTGTTCCAGGACGGAGACGGCCGCACCTTCTTGCGCAATGCGGCTGCCATCGTCACCGCGGCAATCGCCTATCTTGTGATGGACAATTCGTCCTTCCTGCCATTCATCGACATCTCGCCCAGCCTTCTGATGACGGTGACCTTCTTCGTCTGCCTGTTTCTCGGCGTTCCGGTAGCGTTTTCGCTGCTTTTCGGCGCATTCTTGACGACCTGGGGCGCCGACATCATTCCCGGCCCGGCCGTGGTCCAGACAATGGCGAGCGGCGCGACGAACTTCCTGCTGCTCGCCATCCCCTTCTTCCTGACGACGGGCTATCTGCTCGATCTCGGCGGCCTGTCGTCCAGGCTCATCGATCTGGCCGCAGCCCTTGTCGGCCATCTCCGCGGCGGGCTGGCCCACGTCAATATCCTGAACAGCCTGCTGATCGGCGGTATCTCCGGCTCGTCCGGAGCGGATGCGGCCAGCACTACCAAGATCATCGTTCCGCAGATGGTCAAGCGCGGCTATTCACCGGCCTTTTCCTGTGCCGTGACCGCTGCAGGATCGATCCTTCCGAATGTTGTACCGCCGGCCATCGCCATGCTGGTCTACGCCTCGGTCGCCGACGTCTCGATCGCCAAGCTCTTCATTGCGGGTTACGTGCCCGGTGTGCTCATCGCGATCGCCATGATGACGACGGCTTATTTGGTCGCGCGAAAGCGCGGCTATGAAACGGCGTCGGCAAGGGCACCGTTGAGCACGGTCGGCACGACGTTCCTGCGCGCATTGCCAGCCCTGTTCATCGCCGCGATCATCATCGGCTGCATACGCTTCGGCATCACCACGGCGACGGAAGCGGGGGCGATCGCGCTGTTCTGGACCTTCATCCTCGGCAAGTTCGCCTACCGGGAATACACGTGGAAGGCCTTCTATCGCTCGCTCGTCGAATGCGCGACGGATTCGGCCCTGATCGGCTTCCTGATCGCGGCATCGATCCCGTTCGCCTGGGTTTTGATCGCCGAGCAGATTCCCCAGCAATTGATCGAGTGGATCGGCGTCGGCGGCGAAAGCAAGCTGCTGCTCCTTTTGATGATGAACGCAATCCTGTTCGTGGCCGGCATGTTCCTCGACCTGACTCCGGCGATGCTGATCCTGGCGCCTTTGTTCCTGCCGCTGATGAAATCGGTCGGCATGGACCCGGTCCAGCTCGGGATGATCATGATCATCAACCTGCAGATGGGCGGGCTGACGCCGCCGGTCGGGATTCTCGTGTTCATCTCGGCCCAGATCGCCAAGGTCTCACCGGTCAAGGTCTTCCGGGAGGTCATGCCGTTCTTCCTTGCCGGCGTCATCGTCCTAGCCCTCGTCTGCGCTTTCCCGGTTCTGACGCTCGGCTTGTGGAATCTGATGGAGTGATTTCCCCAAACGGATTCGGCATCGAAGGTAACGGCGTACGCACCACAAGCATTGACGAGTGCGTGCCGACATAATCGGCTGGCACTCGGATGTATTAGAGGCAGTTCCCGCTTTTGAAAGTCTACGAACGCAGCTTGACGACCGATGGGGCCGACTGCTGACTTTCCGGTCCTGGAGCGGACCCAGCAGATAGCTGACGCTCAGTCCAGCAACCACCATATGGTCATGGGGCCGATGATCCCGAGCGTGATTCCGAACAGAACCCAGCCGCGTGGCCAAGGATCAGGGGGAGGATAATCAGGATTGGGAGCTAACATCGGCGTTCAACGCCGCGCTTTGCGCCAGCCAGCTTGCCGCGCTTCTGCCTCGGAGCAAAACCAGCGCTCGCCTTTCCCTACGAAGATCTTCGTGCGGCTATAATATTTCTGCCCAAGGACGTGATAGATGCGCTCTCCTTTGGCGCTGATGTTGCCTTTGATGTTGCAGCCGGACTGGCCCACGAGGGAACCAACGGGGCTGGCAGCTGCAGGAACCGCTTGTTCTGGTTGCGCCGCTCGCCATTCCCACGGCTTCTGAAAATCACCCTGCCACACGCCCCGCCTGGACGCTCTGGCCGCCTTCTCTTGCCCTGAGAAAGCCCCATGTGAATATCGGGGCCAATCGAGCGCATGGCCGTTCCTCACAAGCCATTCCTGCACGGAATTGCCATCAGCGCGGACGCAATTGCCTACAAAGCGGCCATACTGGTCCCAATCGACAAACGTGCAGGTGACTGGACGGGAGGCTGCCAGGAACTCATCCAGTGCACGGGCGGCCGCTCGTCCGCAGGCATATGGTTGCGCCTTGCCGTCCTTGCATGACTGTTTGCCTTCGGGTGCGTCAACGCCATTGAAGCGGACGCGTTGGCCGGAAATCTCGATAGTGTCGCCATCGATGACGGAAGCGCGACCTACAATCGTTTGACCTGCGGCTGTTGCGGCCGACTTGGTGATTGCCCGTTCCTGTGTGCCACCAACGGCCCCGCCGTTATTGACAAAATATCCCAACGTTGCCGCGATCAGTATCGCCGAAACAGGTAGGAATTTGCGCACCAGATAAGGCAATTTATGCTGACGCCGCCCACCTCGATATCGTACACGTCCGCCCACGATTTATCGCTTCACCACATTTCCTGCTTCGGAAATGATTTTCGGGTTAGCCCCAAGGGAGATCGTATAGCTGAACCGTGCAGAACCCTGCGCCTGTTTATTTCTCGGGATGCTCCGCACCACCCAATCGTAGATGCCCGACACCATGCACGCGCCATTGGTACAGGTCACCATCAGGGAGCCATCTCGTATGCGATAATTCCGTTCTGGCCATCGCATGAAATAATCGCGCTTATCTGCCAGAACCTCGGCAATGCTCTTTTGCTTTCCGTAGTACGAAATGGAATCCGCATAGATAGAAGCGACGGCGCGCAGAGATGACGACGCATCACCGCCGTCGCGTTCTATCAAATTGCGAACAACCTCGACTGCCGCTTCCTTGATGGACGCATCGGATGACGTCTCAGATCGAGGTGCGGGTGCTTCGGCCGCCGTGGGAGGAATGGCAGTGTCAGCAACTGTCTTCCCTCCGCCATGGCAAAGGACCTGGACGACGGAGGGAACAACCTTGTCCGATAGATCGGCGGTGGAAAACGGCTTTGCGTCAGATGCAGGATCGGCAGCATCGAATTGGATTCCTCGGCTTTGAAGGAACAATTCGACCACATTCGACCGAATGGCAAAATTAACGTTTTGGGCAGCTATTCCGGTGGCATTCGTGAAACCGGAGCCTAGCACTGCTGTCGAGACGCCGACGATAGATCCCCATTGATCGACTACTGGCCCGCCAGAATTGCCAGGTTGGAGGGGAGTGGATACCTGCAAATATCGTGTGTCATTTTCAATGCCAACAAGGGAATTGATGTTCCCTGTAGTGACTTTGATAGAGTCGGACAGCACGCCCGTGAGCGGAAAGCCGTAGGCGGCAATATCCTCGCCAAGCCGTGGCTGAGAACGGCGAAGCGGCAAAAAGGGCTTGCCTTCGCCATCGCCGAGCCTGAATGCCGCGAGGTCATTTTGCTTGTCGATAGCCAGGTCGCTTCCATCCCCCAATCGCGGGACACTGATAGTAGTGCACCCCTCCACGACATGAGCGTTGGTAACAACCCATCCCTTTCCGTTCACGAAAAAACCCGTCCCCGAAGCGGAGACATCATCCGCGAGGACGGTTTGTGTGCCGGCCCCGAAAGCTGCCGCCATGTAGACAGCAGACAAAACCGTTCTGATCTTCAACTTCATCAGCCAAGCCGTTCGCCAAAACCCGGAAACAGTAAGCAGCGAATGTATTTTGGCTGCAAGCTAAACATCGCGATGCGGTGAACATCGTCTTGACAGAAGAATCGAATGGGAAGCTGGCCCGCGATACGGCAGCATGTGTGAGTTTAGCAGTTGCCTCTGTCACGGTCCGTTTTGATCGTGGCAATTAGGCGCTCCAGCCAGGCCATGTGAAATCATTCATAGGTTTGCTGCTGCAATGAGAATCGTAGACGAATCGACCTGTGGCACGGTCACGGCATCGCCAGATGAGTTGGTAGTACTGGTTGTAGAATTGATCCCAAGCGACCCCGTAGTTCTGAGGGTAGTATCCACCACCGCCGTATCCATTGTTGGCGGCCATGGCACCCGCAGCGGCTGCCGCGCCACCGATCGCTATCGCTGTTGCAACGTCATTATCGGCCGTGACAAGCTTGGTACATTTTTCTGCTGATGCCCCGCGTCGAACGAGTAATTTCGCGACCTCGGTCCGGTAGGCTTGGTCCGGGTTGGTGGCGAGTATGCGACACAAATTGAGTGTACTCTCTCCTGTTGGGTCCTTGTGTACGTTCGAAGAATTGGTTGTGCAGCCACCGAGTGACACGGCGGCGCACAGTAAAAATGCGCTTGTCTTCATGTTTACCCCTGCCCACCTGTATTGTTGCACCCAGACGGGCGGTGAAGTCGAGGGTTTCTACGGATGACATCGACAAGCCTGATTTCGGCTTTTTCGACTCCTGGCGTTTCTTTGTTCGGCTTCAGATGAGCCTGTTTCTTCGTCCCGGCCCACAGGATTTTCCGTGCGAGCGTGTCGAGACGCAGTCAAGGCTGGCCGGTGCGGTGGCGCCACGGCCGGCTGCGAGGTTTCCAGGCCACGCCTTGACTGCGTCGAGTACGGCGCCAGTCTGGAGCGGACCGAGACGGCGGTCGTGCCGGCACATTCCCTATGCTATATTTGTCCGGCACGGACGACCACGTGGCAAAGAGTGGTGTAGGGGATGAGAGTGCCGCCACGCAGCCTTATAGTCGTTCCTCCTTTGTGGCGTCCGTGCGCCGCTTCGGCCCGCGTGACCGCCAATGCCGAACCATCAGCTCGTAGGCACGCTCGGCATTCTCGGCCGCGGCCTTCTCGCTGTTTCGCAACTCCTTCACGTTGTAGGCGTAAGCCGAACCGCGGCGACCGACGCCGCGCTCGCCCGGCGCGCCAGCCTTAAGAGCGAGCTGCCTCTGCTTTGCCGCCACCAGCGCCGGGCGAGCCCAGAAGTAGTCCTGCTCCTTTGTCAGCAGATGCCAGATCAACACCGCGAGCTTGCGGGCGACCGCCACGGCTGCGACCTGATGGCCACGCTTGTTGCGGATGCGCAGGAAGAAGGCCCTGAGCGGTCCGGGCGCCTTCGCCGCTGCCCAGGCGGCCTCGACCAGCATGGCGCGGGCATGGGAACGCCCATGTTTGCTGATCCGGCCATATTGCGCCAAGCCAAGACCGGATTGGCGCACACGCGGATTGAGGCCGAAGTAGCTCACCAGCCTCTGCGGCTCGCGGAACCGCCGGATGTCGCCGACGGCGGCGATGATACCGCTCGCGACGATGGCATTGACGCCGGTGATCGTCTGAAGCCGCCGGACTTGCACATCATCAACTGCTTCCCGGGCGATGTCGCGATCGAGGTCAGCCAAATCCTCGGCCAGGCGATCGATCTCGCGGATGTGGCGGGCGATAGCGGCCCGCTCGTCGTCGGGAAGCACCTGCTGCTCGAGCCAGGCGCGACCCCGACGGTTGAACAGATCGGCATGCGGGCACTTCGGCACGAGGTGCGCCTGCAGGATGCCATGCACCTCGTTCTTCACGCGCGTGCGATGCCGCACGACCTGATTGCGCCGCGCGACGAGGCGGCGAAGCCGCTCAGTCCGCTCATCGGGAACCCAGACCTCCGGCAGAAAGCCGCTGGCATGGAGCTGCGCCAGAACGCCGGCATCGATCTTGTCGGTCTTGATCCTGGCATGGGCGATCGCCTTCACCTGCATCGGGTTGGCGACAATCACCCGGCCGACATAGGGCGACAGAACCCGCACCACCGCCATGGCGTTGCCCGTAGCCTCGACGACAACCTCATCCGTCCGTCGCAAACTGCGGCCGAACCCTTCCAGTCCCGAGCGGGTCATGTCGACCCGTCCGTGATGGCGCAGCCGGCCGTCTTCCCAAACCACCACCTCCGCAAAGGTGCGGTGGATGTCCATTCCAATCACACGTCTCATCGGCTCCCTCTCCTCAAACAGTCGGGAGCGGCGGGCGACGCGACACCTACGGATCCGCGCTCTCGGCGCAACCGGGCAGGTCGCAGGGGCGGCCAGCTACTAACGCGAGCTCGCAGCTCATCGAATACATCGGCCTGCCCGCACTTGGCGTGCTCCCGGTGCCCCTGTCCCGGATGGTCGCACCATACGCCGAAAATCGCTCATCTCCAGCGGGGATCGGATGGCACCGTCATGATCATACCGGTTATTAATGCGCCCGAAAAAATTTCATCTGGGATTACCCTGCCAGGCTATCCGGAAGGAAAATTCGTCAACAGGGCAACAATGGCGGTCGCTCCGATCACTGTGATTTGTGAGAATCGCTCGGCGACGGCCCGGTGCCCGGCATTCCGGCGAGTATCCCCGAAAATGACAATCGATGTGGCGGCAATTCCGCTGGCTATGGTTAGGCAGACGGCCACGAGAAATACGATTTGAATGGGAATCATTGAATCCTCCAATCTAAGTTGGAGGCATTATCGACTGCCCTTGAATGGCGTGGATATAATCCCTCACATTGCCTTTTCTGAATAGACTCCACTACGCCTCTGGGGCCGGAAGCGGAAAGGCGGCTTCTGGCGACATTGCGTAGAAAGCAGCGGTTGATGCTTCACCGTAAAAAATTGGCACGCTCGGCTCGTATCCGGCGCAGCAATACCATTCAAACGAACGTACCGACGGTCAACTCCAACTGTCGCAATCTATCGCCGAGGCGACGCCGGATATCCTCCTATGGTTGCCAATGCTCTAGCACGACACCAAACACCCCTAGCATCGGCATAGTTTGAGCCTGCGGGATCGATGAATACTAAGCGATATTCGGAGGGAGAGTCAGCGTTCACTGTCACCGAGCCATCGAGGCTGCAGGGCAACGCAGCGTGAAAGTAGATGCTCAACGGGAGGCCTTTTAGCCCTGCTCGATAGCACCCTGTTACTGTTCATTGCAGGGAGAATAAGGCATAACACTGAGTACCGGAAACATAAAACTGAAAATCAGTGCACACGTACCGACATACCGGGTCCAATCCGAAGTATATGATATCCCCTGAGCATATTCATGGGACGGCCAAAACCAGGACGAGTGTTGAAGTCTTGCCAATCGATTTCCTGCTTGAACTCGTTGACCTCGGGCTTGCGCAAGACGCGCTCAAATTCCTCTACCAAGGCCGCAACGATATCTGGTTTTATGTCTGACGCTCTGGCTGCCCGCTGGATGACGTTCAAGGCATTCGCCAGTCTTCTTTTACCTACGGTCTCGCGCTCGATTTCACGACAAACAGGCGCCTTCTCAGTCGCCCGCTGAAGCTGCGCCTGGACAATTGGGGTAGACTTAAAGACCAGGGCCCGCTTCTTGTTGTTGCATGCTGTGCACGCAGGCATCCAGTTCTCATATGAAGTCAAGTCGAAGTCTTCCGGCAAGCCAAACTCGACTCTGACAGCCTTCAGCTTTGCCGAGTCGTTTTCCAGGCTTTCCGGGATAATATGGTCAACCTCCATCGACATGAGATCGATCGGTTCACCATTCAGGTAGCAATGGTCACCATCGGCACAGAAGACTGCCCAGCGTTCTTCTGGCGTGATCCCTCTTTTTTTCAATTAGCAGATTCCATCCCAAGTGCCCGCCAATACCTATCAAACAAATAGTACCTTGTATCGAACTATAGCGCGACGACAAGGTCGATCCTATATGCTGGCGGCGGGTATGGGGCACCCGACACAGGTTCGGGCGAATCCAAGGGTAAGTCATGTGCATCAAGTTAATCAAAAGCGCGTTCATTAGCCTCGCACTCAAAATCGCCATGCGACGGCCGGCGCCGAATCGCTTCCCGACGTCGCCTCCGCGAGCATTGCAAAACAACTTCTACGAAATCAATCTTGTGGAGGATCAGCCCGGCGTCTACGTGCTGGTTAGGGGCCTTAAACCAAAGGAAGTCTCCGGCTATCGGTTCGATACCACCACAGGAGATCGGACAGAGGTCAATATCCCCAAAAACAACTTGGGGGATTACCGTTTCCAGTCGATCCACTACCTGAAGGGGTACACTTTAACAACTCACTCCGCGTTATTGTTCATTGTCGGGGCCATCATCTGGTTTCCACGGGTGCTGATCTGGATCGACAAGGGGTTTCAGGCCATCTTCAACCGCCGCAATCTGGAGCGTCAGGACAGGTTAAACGTACTCCGTATCTTCCTGGCCAGAACGGTTGAAAAAGACGATTTTGCGATTAGTGAAATTGCTCTCGTACAGATTATCCACAGCAATCGCGGCCTCCATCATCCAAGGCGCTATGAGTTGCTTCGCTACTATCGGCTGCTTATGGAGTCATTTGTCAGCGACGGCTATCTCTCCGAAGCCAAAGGTCTATTCAAGCTACTCCCCGCTGGCTTCTCGGGACTGGCCGAACTTGAGCTTGAGGAGCAACGCTACCAGGGCAATCGCCGCCAGCAGAGCCTAATGGGACTATTCACTTTCGTTCTGGTTTGTATCGGTCTCATACAAGCCTACGCCGCCTACATGGCCATGCCTGTGCCGGGGCCTTGAATCCAAACGTTGCGACGACCAAAAGGCTAGTGCACTAGCCGCCACAGAAACCCAGATAGGTCGGGATCGACCACGCCATCTCGGTAAACGTCGGTACCAACGATGGCCCGGTTCGACAGGTCCACGATGAGATGTACTCCGAGCCTGTACCCATAGTGAAATTTAGGGTCGACGCTTTCGTGCCGGGTCAGCAGGGTCAGTTTCTTGATGTCGCCGGCATGGTCCTTGTTGCCAATGCGGTTGGCCTCAACCGCGAGGATGTTCACTTCAGTGTGGGGAATGTGGACGATGATGTCGGGACGGATGGCCATGCTTTGCAGCTTTCCGTCATCGTCCCGCCAACTGATCTTTTTCAGCATGTCCTCTCCCTCCCGACTGGTCCATTCGGCCGATACCCTCCATTGCCGGAAGAATGGAACCATCTTCATCGCCAAGTCAGGGGTTATCGAGAACTCCTGCGGCGCGGCTCTTATCAGGTCATCATCAGCCAGCATCTCCCGCACCGCGCGTGAGAATTGCCCGAGGATAGCTCTGTCAGGGATTTCCACCATTTCAGCACCGCATCGTTTAGCCGTCCAAGCCTTTAAAAAAGAACGCCGCAACACCTAAGCCGAACATAGAAACCAGCGTGTTCAGCACCGGCGGGACGAGTGCATTGCTTCCGACAGCGGGCATAGTAGCGGCGGCGATCGCAACAAGCACAGCGCCGACACCGCAAAAAAGCGTCAGCACCAAACAAGCGCGAATAAGGGGGGATTTTTCGTTCATTTCTGAGGCTCCTCATCTGCAGATCGAGGAAGCCTAGGATTCAGCCAGGAACTTTCCCCGACCGGTTGCACGGTCGTTCGAAGTTCCTGACACTCCCTATCGAGGTAGCTCGGCATAACCGAACAAAAGGAGTAATTAATGCCAGAAATTATAAGTGACTATGGGTTTCGATTAATCACCCCGCCGTCTCGATAGGGGGCTAACGACGCGGTGCGAGCGTTATTAAGCTCGTATGTCGGATATTTATGCCCGAGCGGTGAGTCGTGCAAGGGCCATCTTGAACGAGATTACGGCCCTAGCGGCGGCAGTGCAGCCAGATCACACTGACCGCCGCGAAAACCGCCCACACCACAGGAACGCAATCACGCATTCCTGTCGGTCGGCCCGTCGGCGCTGGTCCAGCCCTGACACTTTGCGCCGGCGCGGTGTGGACGCTAGAAACCCAAGAGAAAGCGAGGAATCTGAAACCAGTCAAATCCGCAGGCGATTTTGCGCCTGTGCCGGAAGGCCCTCACCTGGCCATCCTTTATAGCCCTATCGACATGGGCACGCAGGAGGGAACCGATCAAGGCAAGCCTGCCAGCCCCAAACGCAAGATTTCGGATGTCAACTTCCGCCTGTTTCTTCCAAGCGGTGTAGGGTTTCGGATAGAAGGCCCCATCGCGTTACCCTTGGCCTTGGGCATGGCGGTGTCTTGTAAGGCAGTGTGAATTCCAGCTATTCAATGATGCGGGAGCAGCCGTCGGCTGGCAATACTTTTTGCCGTGGTAATAGCGGCTGTTCATCTTGGGGGAGTACATGGCGACCAATGTTGTGAATCTGGACGCGCTCATACCGCGGGAAGATTTCTTTATCGAGGGTGGTGGCGAACGGCCGGGATCGAGCGGCCAGGAGCGGATCGACATTCATCACCTCGATAACCACTTTTTCGCAACCCGGATGCGAAAGCCCGACTTTCAGCGGGAAACGGCCGACTGGTCGCCGGATAAGGTGGTGGACCTGGTCCGATCCTTTGTGGACGCCGAGCTGATTCCTGCGGTCATCCTCTGGTCGGCCGGCAATTATTCCTTTGTAATCGACGGCGCTCATCGCCTAAGCGCCCTGCTGGCGTGGGTGCTGGACGATTACGGCGATGGCCGCAAATCCCTGGAGTTCTTTGGCGGCCGTATTTCCGACGACCAGCGCCGTATTGCCGATCGGACCCGAAAAGCGTTGAAATCATCGATCGGCGCTTACAACGAGTATGTGGGAGCAAAGAGCAACCCTTCCGTCCTGCCGCCGCCGATGCAGATCCGGTTCAACAACCTCGCGAACCAGTACATCACGGCCCAGTGGGTTCCCACGGTCGACCGCCTAGTGGCCGAAAAGTCGTTTTTCAAAATCAACGAAGCTGCCACGCCGATCAATCCGACCGAAAAAAAATCCTGAGATCTAGGAAATCCGCGAGCGCCATCGCAGCACGGGCTGTGACGCGGGCGGGCACCGGCCACCAATACTGGTCGCCTTTCGGCCCGGAGAAGCAGGAACGGACCAAAGAGCTTGGCAAGGCGGTCTATCAGGCATTGTACGAACCGCCGATTGATGAAGGCCCAGTCCGCACCCTGGACCTGCCGGTGGCGGGCAAGGGTTACAACGCCCTGCCGTTCGTTTTCGACCTGGTGAACCAGGTCAATAGGGTTTCTGTGCCGGACGGTAAGAGGAAATCCGAACCCGGTCTTCCGGATGAGACCGATGGCGCCGAAACGATCAAATATCTTGAGAGCACTAGCAAGCTCGTGGAGCGCATCACCGGCGACACGCCGGGATCGTTCGGGCTTCATCCTGTCGTCTATTTCTACAGCCGGACCGGCGCCTTCCAGCCGTCCGCATTCTTTGCAGCGTCCCGGTTCATCGAAATGATTATTTTCGGCGGGAAAGTCAGGGAATACCTTGCAGCGCGGGCGCCGTTCGAGCTTTTCCTTCTCAACCACAAGGAACATGTGAGCCTTACGGTCCATAAGTTCGGCGCCGGGGAGCGCAGCGTTCCGCAACTGGTCCTTTATTTTCAAACCGTGATGGCGAAATTCCAGAACGGGAAGTCCGACGCCGATATCCTCGCCAAATTCGCCGAAGACCCCAACTTTCAGTATCTCCTTCCCGCCAAGCCACCTCTGCTCAGAGGGTCAAGCGAGGACAGCGAGAAGAAGACAGGATTTAACCGCGGCACCAAATCAGCGACGTTTATCGGAGCAGCGATTGCTGGTGCCCCGAAATGCGGTCTCTGCGGCGCCATGGTACACAAGAATTCGATGCATATCGACCACAAGCAACGTGTTCGCGAGGGTGGCGGCAACGAATTTACAAACGCGCAGATAACCCATCCGATCTGCGATTCGATGAAAAACTGATCACCATTCCACCCGTCCAGCCAAGCCGCAGTCAGTAGCTAGGAAGGTCTTGCGCCGCTTCTCTGCCCGACCAGGTCCAGCAGGGCGTTAGCCCACCGCAGGGTCAGGCACCTGCCGGGAACCCACACGCTCCACTGCCCGGCAAACGTGAAAAGCACCCTAGAGGCTCGCGGCTTACATTCTCATTGAAGATGGAAAGCTGCGGGCTCGGTCAATTTCGAAGGAAATAGGCTCAGTGCGAAAGTCCTATTTCACACTGTCGGCAATTCAAAGGAATTGTGACGTCTGCTATTAGGAACCTGCAGAACAGTCCGCAATGTCCGATATTGGGCGCAAAGCTCACCTTCACTTCCCGCCATCCATGGGCCGAATTCAGTCAGAATACTGCTTCACTTGGAAGGCAGTGGTGATATGTCCCGAAAGCGGGAGGGCTCACCCTCTCGCAGTCACTGGGTTCGCCAGACCATAGGTGGCCCAGTTTTAGCGGTCTTCAACCGCCGGTAATTTTCAACCGCGCGTTTTTGCTCTCGAGATCATCAAGATAATCGGCCCACCATTGCATCATCTTGCCGCGCTCTTCCCAGTGCTCTGCCCGGGCGTAGGCGCGACGAACGTCGTTGTTCTCAACATGGGCCAGCTGCCGCTCTATGGCGTCCGGATGCCACTTTCCGCATTCGTTTAGCAGAGTTGATGCCGTTGCCCGAAAACCGTGCGCGGTAGCTTCTTCCTTGCCGTAGCCCATACGGCGCAGGGCGGCGTTGAGCGTGTTGTCGGAAATCGGACGCGAACCGGATCGAACACTAGGAAACAAAAGCGATCCACCACCAGAGATTTCTCTAAGTGAGGTCAGGACGCTGACGGCCTGCCTGGAAAGAGGTACGCGGTGCGGCCGTCGCATCTTCATGCGTCCTTCAGGGATGCTCCACACGGATCTCTCGAAATCGAACTCGTCCCATCCGGCCGCGCGCAGCTCGCCGGGGCGGGGAAACAGCAGAGCCATCAGCTTAAGGGCGGCTCGGGTTGTAGGCTGTCCGTCAAATGCATTGATCGCCCTCAGCAAGCCTCCCAAGGCCCTAGGCTCGGTAACGGCGGCACGCGGCGTGACCGTCGGACCGACAAGTGCGCCCCTCAGGGCGATCGTCGGATCTACATCGGCGCGTGCGGTTGCGATTGCATATCGAAACACGCTGCCGATGGTGGAGCGCAATCGCCTGGCCGACTCATATCGACCGCGAACCTCCACGCTGCGGAGAGCGGCAAGAATTGTGGCCGGATCAATCTCCCGAACGCTTTTGTCCCCAAACGTTGGATGGGCAAAGTCTAGCAACCATTTGACTTTAGTGATGGTCCGGTCGGCACGTCCCTCCTTCTTCAGCTTGTCGACGTAGTCCTCTGCGATTGAGCGAAAGGTGTCCTCTGCCGAAGCCTTTTGAGACTTGCGCTCCTGTGCCGGGTCGATGCCACGTAGGAGGAGACGTTTGGCGGTATCGCGCGCCTCGCGTGCCTCAGCGAGAGAGATGAGGGGATAGCTGCCCAACGCCAGAAGCTTCTGCTTGCCGCCAAAACGATAGGCGAGGCGCCATAGGCGAGATCCGGTAGGCTGAACCCAAAGCTGCAGCCCGCCACCGTCAGACAATTTCACGAGCTTGGAAGCGGGGCGGGCATTTCGGCATTTTACGTCGGAAAGCGCCATTTTCGGGAGCTCCATTTGGCTGCATCGATACCATCAGGATCTCCAATACCATCGAAAATACCAGCCCTCCGCCTCGTTGGACCAGCTACGCCGAAATCCCTCAAAACACGACCAACCGCGCCGTGGGTGTGAAAATCACCAACGATTTCAGATATTTGCCGAGACAAAAGCGTAGATGCTTCGGCGAAAGAGACTGTCGGGAGAAGGGGGGATGGTGCCCAGAGGCGGATTCGAACCACCGACACGCGGATTTTCAGTCCGCTGCTCTACCAACTGAGCTATCTGGGCCTGTTCCGGCTAACGAAAACTCGCGCTCCGGATTTCATGGAAGCGCCGTGGGCGTCCCCTTGAAAGCGCGTGGGTTATAGCATGGGAATCCGGCCTGTCCAGCGCCCAGATGTGGATTTCCGGCAGGAAAAGAAGTGCCGCCCGATCCGCTGGTTTCCGCGCCTCGCCGCCGCTATCGGGCGCCCGCCAATCCCTTGCGAAAATCCGTAGGTGTCATGCCGGCGAGCTTCCGGAACGACTTGTTGAAGGCGCTGAGCGAACCGAAGCCCGAATCCATCGCGACCCTGAGCACATTGGCGTCCTGGTGCATGAGCAGCGCCTGCGCATAGCTCAGCCGCAACAGGTTGACATATTCGTTGAGCGTCATGCCGGTCGATTTCTTGAAGATGCTCATGGCGTATTTGGGATGGAGGTCGGCGGCCGCCGCTATGTTCATGCAATCGATGTCGTAGAGGAAATTCTCGGCGATGAAATCGCACATGCGCCCGACATTGCGCGACGACTGCTGGTCGAACGGGCTGCCCGCTTCCTGTCCGGCCGCGTTTTCCGGCACCAGCCTGTAGGGCTCGAACCGTACCCGCTCCAGCCGCAGCAACAGTTCGTTGACGGCGTGCTCTGCCCTGGCCGGGTCGCCGGAGCGGGCGTAGCGGTTCCAGCGGTCGAAATTATCGTTGTCGGACTGATCGGTGGCGCTGGTCACCAGCGTGGCACCCGTCATCAGCCGGTGACGTATGTCAGCCGGCAGATGCAGCCGGAAGAAATGCACCAGCGGCAGATGCGCGCCGGCATAGATGGCGTCGTCGCTCAAATCGTCCATCTGGTGCGGCAGTCCGCCCCAGAACAGACACATCTCACCGGCCGAAAGCGAGATTTCGTGGTCGTTCATGCGGTAATGCACGCTGCCGCGCACGATGAAGTTCACCTCGACCTGCGCATGCCAATGCGGCTTGAGCATCACCAGGGGAGCGGTGTGGAACATCTGCAACAGCAGCGGCATTCCTTCCACGCTGCTGGCGCCAGGCTGGTAAAACGGCCGGTCCGGCATCTTACTTTCCGCCAATTTCGTATTCCCTTTGTCGGGGACAAGCCTTCCGCGCCGCATAGTCTAGCCCGGCTCGCAGAGAGAGCAAATGAAATGGGAGGATTTCAATGCGCATCACACTGTCCTGCGCCGCGCTCGCGCTTGCCTTGGGCTCAGCCCCGGCCTTCGCGCAATCGGGCGAAATCACCATCTGGAGCTGGAACATCGCCGCCTCGTCGCTGAAGGCGACGATTGCCGGGTTCAACAAGCTGCATCCTGACATCAAGGTCACCGTCCAGGATCTCGGCAACCAGCCGACCTATGACAAATCGATCGCCGGATGCGCCGCCGGCGGCGTCGGCCTGCCTGATGTCGTCACTATCGAGAACGGCGAGGCCGAGAATTACTGGAGCCAATTTCCCGATTGCTTTGTCGACCTGCACACGCTGGGCTACAGCGCCGAGGACCAGGCGAAATTCCCCGATTTCAAGCGCACCGAGCTCGAAGTCGGCGACAAGGCCTATGCGATGCCGTGGGATTCCGGCCCGGTCGCCGCCTTCTACCGCCGCGACTTCTACGAAAAGGCGGGCGTCGATCCGGCGTCGATCAAGACCTGGGACGATTTCATTGCCGCCGGCAAGAAGATGCAGGCCGCCAATCCCGGCGTCACGATGACCAACGCCGACTTCAACGGCGACACCGAATTCTTCCGCATGATCTCCAATGAACAGGGCTGCGGCTATTTCTCCGAGGATGGCCAGTCGATCACGGTGAACCAGCCGAAATGCATCGATACGCTGGCCAAGATCAAGGAGATGAAGGACGCCGGCGTCATCTCCTCGGCCGACTGGGGCACCAAGATCACCAACAACACCGCCGGCACCGTCGCCACCCAGGTCTATGGCGGCTGGTATGAAGGCACCATCCGCACCGAATCGGCCGGCGAAAACGGCAAATGGGGCGTCTACCTGATGCCGAGCCTTACCGCCGACGGGCCACGCGCCGCCAATCTCGGCGGGTCGTCGCTGGCCATCACTTCCGGGTCGAAGAACAAGGAAGCGGCTTACGAGTACCTGAAATACACGCTCGAAACCAATGAGGGGCAGATCACCATGCTGAAGGAGTTCGGCCTCGTTCCCTCGCTGGTCTCGGCGCTGAACGACCCCTACGTCTCTGAAGGCCTGCCCTATTGGGGCGGCCAGGCGGTGTGGAAGGACATCCTCGCCACCCTGCCCAAGATCGTCCCCAGCCGCGGCACGCAGTTCCAGAGCGACGCGGAGATCATCATGCGCGCGGTGCAGACCAAATATCTCGCCGGCGGCTATCCCGATGCCAAGGCGGCACTCGACGATGCCGCCGGCCAGATCGCGGCGGCGACCGGACTGCCGGTCAAGTCATAACCTCCGAGACGGGGTCCGGGCAGGCATGCGCCGCCCGGACCCGACCGCGGCCCGCGGGGCTTCCTCGCGGGACGTGTGAAATGTCGCATGTCCCGACCAACCGGTTGCCGCTGCGCGCGGGACCACAGCTTGAAACGCCGACGAGAGAAGGAGGAGCACGATGCGCAACCGCAACGCCACGGCCTATCGTTTCCTCGCGCCCTATTTGCTGATCTTCTCCGTCTTCTGGGTATGGCCGATCATCTCTTCGTTCCTGATCTCGTTCCAGGCGACGCGCACCGTGCCCTGGCGCTTTGCGCCCGGCTTCAACTGGGGCCGGCTGATCGGCGATCCGGCCTTCTTCAATGCCTTGAAGAACACGCTGCTCATCCTCGTCATCCAGGTGCCGGTGATGATCGCGCTGGCGATGGTGATGGCCGTGCTTTTGAATTCGCCGCTCCTGAAGGCGAGAGGACTTTACCGCTTCGCCTTCTTCGCTCCCGTGGTGGTCGGCGAGGTCGCCTATTCCGCGGTGTTCCGGCTGATGTTCAACCTCGATTTCGGCATCATCAACAAGCTCCTGAACAGCGTTGGGCTGCCCAAGATCGACTGGTTCTCCAATGTCACGCCGGCCATGGCGCTGATCATGATCGCGGTCACCTGGCGCTGGGCCGGCTACAACGCCATCATCCTTCTGGCCGGCATGCAGTCCATCCCCGAGGACGTCTACGAGGCGGCGACGCTCGACCGCGTCAGCAAGCTCAAGCAGTTCTTCTTCATCACCTTGCCGCTGTTGAAGCCGGTCATCGTGTTCTGCACCGTGCTGTCGATCATCGGCACCATGCAGCTGTTCACCGAGCCGTTCCTGATCACCGAACGCGGCGGACCGGGCGGCGGCACCGAGACGCTCGGCCTGCTGCTCTATCGCCAGGGCTTCCGGTCGCTCAATTTCGGCTACGCCTCGGCCGTCGCCTACACCATGGCGGGGTTGGCGATCGCCATCACCCTGGTGCAACTGTGGCTGATGAGGGAACCGAAATGAGCTCGCTCGCCTCGGCCAGGCTGAAGCGCAGCCTTTTGCTGCATCTTTTCCTCACGCCATTGGCGCTGATCTGGCTGTTTCCGCTATGGATGATGATCGTGTTCTCGACCATGCCGGACAACGGCATCTTCAGCCCCGGCATCGAGTTGCTGCCGCACGGCAATTTCGTGGACAATTTCAACAACCTGCAGCGCGACACCGACTTTGTCGGCGCGATTTTCATCTCCGTCTCGGTGGCGGTCACCTACACTTTTCTGTCAGTGCTGCTGACGTCGATGGCCGGCTGGGCGCTGGCGCGTTACCGGTTCGTCGGCAAGGGCTTGGTCGTCGCCATCATCCTGGGCACCATCACGCTTCCCTATGCGGTGGTGCTGATCCCGCAATTCATCATGGTGGCGCGCGATTTCAAGCTCGCCAACACCTGGGTGGCGTTGATCGTGCCGCCGCTGTTCAATTCGCTGGGCGTCCTGTTCATGCGCCAGAGCTTTTCCATGATGCCCGATGACCTGTTCGATGCCGCCCGCGTCGAAGGCGTGAAGGAGTGGCGCATCTTCGTCTTCATCGCGCTGCCGCTGGCGCGGCCGATGCTGGCCGCCCTTTGCATCATTCTGTTCCTGGCGTCCTGGAACAATTATCTCTGGCCGCTTTTGATCAACAGCCAGCCCGGCGCGATGACCGCACCGGTGGCGCTCGGCACGCTGATCGGCCTCACCAAAGTGTCGTGGGGCGGCATCATGGCGGGCGCGGTAATGCTGACGGTGCCGATGCTGATCGTGTTCGTGCTGCTGCAACGCCATTTCATTGTCGGCATCGCCGCCGGCGCGGTCAAGTAAGGGTAGGCATGGCAACCGTCACGCTCACGAATGTCGTCAAGCGCTTCGGCGTTTTCGAGGTCGTCCATGGCGCCAACATCGACATCAGGGATGGCGAGTTCGTCGTCTTCGTCGGCCCGTCTGGCTGCGGCAAGTCCACGCTGCTCAGGATGATCGCCGGGCTGGAGGATATCAGCGATGGCGAGATCGCCATCGGCGGCAAGGTGGTCAATGATGTCGAGCCGGCCGACCGCGGCATCGCCATGGTGTTCCAGTCCTACGCGCTCTATCCGCATATGAACGTGGAGCAGAATCTCTCCTTCGGCCTGCGTATGACCGGCAATCCGAAGGCCGACACCGACCGCAGGGTGAAACGGGCGGCCGAGATCCTGCGCATCAGCGAATTGATGGAGCGCCGTCCGAAGAAACTCTCCGGCGGCCAGCGCCAGCGCGTTGCCATCGGCCGCGCCATCGTGCGCGAGCCGCAGGTGTTCCTGTTCGACGAGCCGCTGTCCAACCTCGACGCCGAACTGCGCGTCCAGATGCGGGTCGAGATCTCGCGCCTGCACAAGGAGCTCGGCACCACCATGGTCTATGTCACGCACGACCAGACCGAGGCGATGACGCTCGCCGACCGGATCGTCGTGCTGCGCGGCGGCCATGTCGAGCAGATCGGCCGCCCGCTCGATCTTTATGACAATCCCGACAATCAGTTCGTGGCCGGTTTCGTCGGCTCGCCGAAGATGAATTTCATCAAGGGCCGCGTGGTCGGCTGCGATGCGCGCGGCGTCCTGGTGGAACTCGCTGGCCAGGAGAAGACCCGCATCACGCAGCCGCTGACGGGCGCCGCGCCCGCAATCGGCAGCAAGGTCATCGTTGGCGTGCGGCCCGAACATTTTGGCAGCGCCGGAGAAGGCGACGCCGATCTTGCCGTCACCATCGATGTGGTCGAGCACCTGGGCGGCACGAGCTTTCTCTACGCCAGAACGGCCAATGGCGAGGACGTGGTGATCCAGCGCGACGCGGCCAAGGTCCCCGAGACATCAGAGATCATCGTATCCATCCGCAAATCCTACCTGTTCGACGAAAAAGGGCTGCGGCTGCGCTGATCGGCTGCCCTTCCCATCCCGCAAGGAGAATGACAATGACTGCAACCACGCCCATCCGCTGGGGCATTCTCGGCCCGGGCAGCATCGCCAAGGCCTTCGCCGGCGGCGTCGCCGGCTCCCGCAACGGAAAGCTGGTCGCCATCGGTGCGCGCGATCCGGGCAAGCCGGGCCTGGCGCAGAGCTTTCCCGGCGCGCGCATTCTCGAGGGCTACGAAGCATTGCTCACTGACGCGGAAATCGACGCGATCTACATTTCGGTCCCGCACCCGGGCCACGCGCAATGGGCGATCCGGGCGGCGGGCGCGGGAAAGCATGTGCTGTGCGAAAAGCCGCTGGCGCTGACCGCGTTCGAGGCCGACGCCATGATGCATGCGGCGCGCAAGGCCGGCACCTTTCTCGGCGAGGCCTTCATGTACCGGCTGCACCCGCAGACGCTGAAGCTGGTGGAACTGATCAAATCCGGCGTCATCGGCGAGATCAGGATGATCAAGTCGAGCTTCGGTTTTGCCATGCCTGATTTCATGCCGCAGCACCGGCTTTATGCCAACGACCTCGCCGGCGGCGGCATCCTGGACGTCGGCGGCTATCCCGTCTCGATGGCGCGGCTGATTGCCGGCGCCGCGGCCGGCAAGCCGTTCCTCGAGCCGGACAAGGTGACCGGCGTTGCCCATCTTGGCCAGTCCGGCGTCGACGAATGGGCGTCCGCGCTGCTGCATTTTCCAGGTGGCATCCTCGCCGAGGTCTCCTGCAGCATCTCGCTCAACCAGGACAATGTGCTCAGGATTTTCGGTACCAGGGGCCGCATCGAAGTGCCGGATTTCTGGTTCGCCGGCGGCGACCGCGATGTCGGCCTCGGCCGGATCAATGTGATCGGCGCGGACGGCGTGCGCGAAACCATCAGCGTGAACGAAAAGCGTCACGTCTATTCCTTCGAAGTCGACGCCGCCGGGGACGCCATCCTTGCCGGCCGGCAGGAGTTCGCCTGGCCGGGCATGGCCTGGGCCGACAGCCTCGGCACCTTGCGCGTGCTCGACAGATGGCGCGCGGCCGTGGGGCTGGAATACGAGATCGAAAAGGCCCCGCTGCGCACCAACACCATCTCCGGCCGGCCCTTGCGCCCCGGCGGCACGGCGATCGCCAAGCGCGGCATTCCGGGCCTGTCGAAGCCGGCCTCGGTCGTGGCGCTCGGTTTCGAGGATTTCCGCACCTTCTCCTCGGGTTCGATCCTGCTCGATGCCTTCTTCGAGGCAGGCGGCAATCTGTTCGACACCGGCTATGTCTATGGCGGCGGCTACACCGAGACGCTGCTTGGGCTATGGCTGAAGAACCGTGGCGTGCGTGAGCAATCGGTGGTCATCGCCAAGGGTGCGCATTCCCCGCTCTGCTATCCCGACGTGATCGGCAAGCAGCTCGACCAGTCGCTCGACCGCCTGCAAACCGACCATGTCGATATCTATTTCATGCATCGCGACAATCCGGACGTGCCCGTCGGAGAATTCGTCGATGCGATGGACCGCGAGGTCAAGGCAGGCCGCATCCGTGGCCCGTTCGGCGGCTCGAACTGGACGATGCAGCGCATGGACGAGGCGATCGCCTATGCCGAGCGCACCGGCAAGCAAAAGCCCGGTGCGCTCTCCAACAACTTCTCGCTGGCTGAAATGCTGGAGCCGATCTGGGCCGGTTGCGTGACCTCCTCCACCGATGACTGGAAGGCCTGGCTGACCACCCGGCAGATGCCGAATTTCGCCTGGTCGAGCCAAGGGCGCGGCTTCTTCACCGAACGCGCCGGGCGCGACCGGCGCGACAATGAAGAACTGGTGCGGGTCTGGTACTCGGAGCGCAATTTCGGCCGCCGCGACCGGGCGATCGAACTTGCCGCGCGGCTGGGCAAGAGCCCGATCCATATTGCGCTCGCCTATGTGCTCAACCAGCCTTTCCCATCGGTGCCGTTGATCGGCCCGCGCACGCTGGGCGAACTGGACGACAGCTTGCGCGCCCTCGACATCGCGCTTTCACCTGCCGATCTCCAATGGCTGGACGGCGGCAGCCGGCAAGCGGCGTAGTGCATGTCATGCAAGGCTGCGCTGGACGGCGACGGGGTCAGGTCTCGTCGTCGGACACCCTGATGTCGCGCCTGGCCGGAACCCTCATGCTGGCATACATGCCGGTGGTGCGGAACTGGCCCGGGCTAATGCCGTAACAGCGGCGGAAGACCTTCGAGAAATAGTTCGCGTCCTCGAAGCCGCACAGGATGGCGACTTCCTTCACGGGCAGGAAGTCAGCCTTGGTCAAAAGCTTGGCGGCGCGTTGCAGCCGCTGCTGCAGTACGAACTCCGCGGGCGGGATGCCTTCGCTCTCGGCGAAGCAGCGCGAGAAGTGCGCCCGGCTGAGGCCGCTGATCTGGACGAGGTCCGCTACCGGCAGCGGCCTGTCGAGATTGGCGTTGATGTGGTCGATGACCGGCTGCATGGCGCTCTGCTTCTCCGCAAAGGCGTGCGAGCCGAAGACATCGTCGTAGAGCGCCATCGCCGCCTCATAGGCGATCGCTGAAGCCGCCCCCGGCGCAGCGGCCCCGTTGATGAGACGCAGGCTGCAATCGGCGAGATGATCGATCGTCTCCGGCTGCAGCCGGAACACCGGACCCGAGACGTCGAGGATCGATTTGTGGATGCGCAGCGCCTCCTCGCCATTCATCGAGATCCAGAAATATTCCCAGCGCTCGTCCTTGGCCAGCCAGTAGCGGTGGTTGTGCGGCACCAGCACCAGCAGCGTGTCGTTCTGCTGCAGGCGATAGTCGCGGTTCTCATAGCGAAGCCGGCCGCTTCCGTTGATCGTGTGCTGGAGCACGGTGAATGGCGTCTGGCCGCGCTTGCGCCCGTCCCAATCATAGATTTCGCCTTCGCGCACTTCGTAGCCGGTGCTCGTCGGCATGGCATGCAGGCGCTGGCGACCGCGCGGCAGCGAGATCGTGCGCATCGACTGTCCGTTGGCGATCAGATCCCGCAGCACAAAATTACCCTTGAAAGCATAATCCTTCTCTGGCCGCGCTCGCGAATAAGCGCATAATCCATCCCCGAAGAACGTGAAGAACCCGCGGTCGAGGAGCGGGCGGGAGGAGAAAAGCCGGAATTCGGCTCGATTGGCACGCGCGCCTTGGCGTGTGGCCATATCCTCCCTTGCTGCTCCTTGCCTAGCATCCGATCGGATCGAGGTGAAGGTGATGAGTTTCAAAATCGCTATTATCGGCGCCGGCAGCGTCGGCTTCACCAAGAAACTGTTCACCGACATACTGTGCGTGCGGGAATTCAAGGGTATCGAATTCGCGCTGACCGATGTCAGCGAGCACAATCTCCAGATGATCAAGGCGATCCTCGACCGGATCGTCGAGGCCAACAAATTGCCGACCAAGGTGACGGCGACGACAGACCGCCGCAAGGCGCTCGAGGGCGCTCGTTATGTCATCAGCTGTGTGCGGGTCGGTGGCCTCGAAGCCTATGCCGACGATATCAGGATCCCCTTGAAATACGGCATCGACCAATGCGTCGGCGACACGATCTGCGCCGGCGGCATCCTCTATGGCCAGCGCAACATCCCGGTGATCCTCGATTTCTGCAAGGATATACGCGATGTCGCCGAGACCGATGCGAAATTCCTCAACTATGCCAACCCGATGGCGATGAACACCTGGGCGGCGATCGAGTACGGCAAGGTCGACACGGTCGGGCTGTGCCACGGCGTCCAGCACGGCGCCGAGCAGATCGCCGAGGTGCTGGGCGCGAAGTCGCCTCGGGAGCTCGACTATGTCTGTTCCGGCATAAACCACCAGACCTGGTTCATCGAGTTGCGCCTGAACGGTCGCGAAATCGGCAAGGACGAGCTGGTCGCCGCCTTCGAGGCGCATCCGGTCTATTCCAGGCAGGAGAAACTGCGCATAGACGTGTTGAAGCGCTTCGGCGTTTATTCGACCGAAAGCAACGGCCACCTGTCCGAGTATCTTCCCTGGTACCGCAAGCGTCCGGACGAGATCACCCGCTGGATCGACATGTCCGACTGGATCCATGGCGAGACGGGCGGCTATCTCCGTTATTCCACCGAGACCCGCAACTGGTTCGAGACGGAATATCCGCAATTCCTCGAAGCGGCGTCGAAGCCGATCGATCCGTCAAAACGCTCCAACGAGCATGCCAGCCACATCTTGGAGGCGCTGGAGACCAACCGCGTCTATCGCGGCCACTTCAACGTCAAGAATGACGGTGTCATCACCAATTTGCCGCAGGACGCCATCGTCGAATCGCCCGGCTTCGTCGACCGCTTCGGCATCAACATGGCGGCCGGCATCACCTTGCCGGAAGCATGTGCCGCGACCTGCATATCCTCGATCAATGTCCAGCGCATGTCGGTGCATGCCGCCATATCCGGCGACATCGACCTGCTCAAGCTTGCCGTGCTGCATGACCCGCTGGTTGGTGCGGTATCGACACCGGAGGAGGTCTGGCAGATGGTCGACGAAATGGTCGTCGCTGAAGCCGCCTGGCTGCCGCAATATGCGCACGCCGTTCCGGCGGCAAAAGAGAGGTTGTCGAAATCCAGGGTCAAGACCCGCGAATGGGCGGGCGCCGCTTGGCGCAGCGTCCGCTCGATCGAGGAGTTGCGCGCCGAAAAGGCCGCGCTGAAGCAGGCCGGCTGAAAACCCAGGTGGCGGCGACGGGCCTGCGGGAGACAGGTCCGCCGCGGTCGCCGTCCGGGCAGAAGACGAGCAGCAGCAAAACAAAACGTCCGAACACGAGGGAGGAGACAATGAGGAACCTACGCAGCATTGGCATGGTCGCGGGACTGGCGCTGGGCGTCTCCGTCCCGGCGCTTAACGCTTTCGCCTCCGAGCCGACGGTCCCGCCGGTACCGGCGGCGTTTCCGGCCGAAGGCAAGATCACTTATGTGCCGCGCGACTCCATCCTGGAGTTCAAGGCGCTGCCCGACTATCACGAGCCGGACTGGGTGACCGAGAAATACGTCAAGGCCGGCAAGCTGCCGCCGGTGAAAGACAGGCTGCCGAAGGAGCCCTTGGTTTTCAAGACGGGCAACATGCCTGATGGCATCGGCGTCTACGGCGATACAATGCGCCACGTTATCGGCGGGCGGCCGGAAGGCTGGAACTACGGCGCCGGTCAGACGCAGGGATGGGGCGGCATCGATATCGGCCTGTCCGAATGCCTGACGCGGACCGCGCCGCTGTTCCAGGTCGAGGCCAAGGACACCGAACCGCTGCCCAACCTCGCCAAAAGCTGGGACTGGTCGGCGGATGGCCACAAGCTCACCATGCACCTCGTCGAGGGTGCCAAATGGTCCGACGGCGCGCCCTTCAACTCAGACGACGTCATGTTCTACTGGGACGACGAGGTCGTCGATCCCAATGTCTCGCCGCTCAATGGTGCCACCCAGGAAACCTTCGGGGTCGGCACCACGCTCAAGAAGGTCGACGACTACACCGTCGAGTGGACCTTCAAGGAGGCCTTCCCGAAACAGTATCTTTACGCGATGGCCTACGGCACCTTCTGCCCCGGCCCCGCGCACATATTGAAGCCGCAACATCCGAAATACTCGAAGAACACCTACGACCAGTTCAAGAACGCCTTCCCGCCGGAATATATGAACATGCCGGTCATGGGCGCCTGGGTGCCGGTTGAATACCGGCCAGACGACATCATCGTCATGCGCCGCAATCCCTATTATTGGAAGGTCGATGAGAAGGGCAATCAGCTGCCCTACCTCAACGAGTTACATTACAAGCTGTCCACCTGGGCCGACCGCGATGTCCAGGCGGTGGCCGGCTCGGGCGATTTCTCCAATCTGGAGCAGCCGGAGAACTTCGTCGCCTCGCTGAAGCGGGCCGCGGAGGCGAATGCGCCTGCACGCCTGGCGTTCGGTCCACGGCTGATCGGCTATAATCTGCGCCTCAATTTTTCCGCTAATGGCTGGGGCAACCCGGACGAGCGCGGTCAGGCGATTCGCGAGCTGAACCGCAATGAGGATTTCCGCAAGGCGGTTACCATGGCGCTCGACCGCAAGGCGCTGGGCAACTCCCTGGTCAAGGGGCCGTTCACCGCCATCTACCCCGGCGGCTTGTCCTCCGGCACCAGCTTCTATGACCGCAAGTCGACGGTCTACTATCCCTTCGACCTCGAGGGCGCCAAGGCCGAACTCGCCAAGGCCGGCCTCAAGGATACCGATGGCGACGGCTTCGTGAACTTCCCGGCCGGCACGGCCGGCGGCAAGAATGTCGAGATCGTCATGCTGGTCAACAATGACTACGGCACCGACAAGAGCCTCGCCGAAGGCGTCGTCGCGCAGATGGAGAAACTCGGGCTGCGGATCGTGCTCAACGGTCTCAACGGCACCCAGCGCGATGCCTCGCAATATTCCGGGCGTTTCGACTGGCTGATCCGACGCAACGACCAGGAGCTGACCTCCGTCGTACAGAACACCGTGCAGCTCGCTCCCGTCGGCCCCAAGACCAGCTGGGATCACCGCGCACCTGAAAGCGGCGAGGTCGACCTGATGCCCTTCGAGAAGGACCTCGTCGACATCGTCAACAAATTTGTCACGTCTGAGGACAATGACCAGCGCGCCGCCCTGATGAGAGACTTCCAGAAGATTTCGACGGAGCACGTCTACAATGTCGGCCTGACGGAATATCCCGGTGCGCTGATCGTCAACAAACGCTTCTCCAACGTTCCAAGGGGCACGCCGATCTACATGTTCAACTGGGCAGAGGATTCGATCATCCGCGAGCGGGTCTTCGTGGCGGCCGACAAGCAGGCGAAATACGAATTGTTCCCGGAAGAGCTGCCCGGCAAGCCTGGAGACAAGGGCCCGATGTAAGTTTACCTCCCCTGACTGAGACCTCCGGCCGCGCCGCTGGCGCGGCCGGACAAAGGCAACCTCCGAACGCACCAAAAAGACGCGATCGGTAAGACGAGGAAGCGACCGTCCATGCTGCGATTTCTGCTCATGCGCATAGCGTCGGCAATCCCGGTCCTTGCCATACTGAGCCTCGTCACCTTCGCCATCATCCAGGCACCGCCCGGCGACTATGCCGACTACATCCGCTCGCAGCTGATCAACCAGGGAGGCGCTTCCTTCGCCGAAGCCGACGCTCAGGCCAACGCCTACCGGATCGAACATGGCCTCGATAAGCCGCTGCCCGTCCAGTATCTCAACTGGATCGGCGGCATCGTCACCCGCGGCGATTTCGGCTACAGCCTCTACTACAACAAGCCGGTAGCCGACGTCGTGGGCGAGCGCCTGCCGCGCACCCTCATCCTGGCGCTTGTGTGCCATCTGCTCGCCTCGGTGCTCGGCATCACCTTCGGCATCTGGGCGGCAACCAGGCAATACACCTGGATCGACTCGACACTTTCGGCCATTTCCTTCCTCGGCATGACGGTGCCGCGCTTCCTGATGGCGCTGATCATCGTCTATCTCCTGGTCTTCCAGTTCAACGTCTCGGAGATAGGCAGCTTCTTCTCGCCGCAATATGGCGGTGCGCCATGGTCGTGGGCCAAGTTCGTCGATCTGGTCAAGCATGTCTGGCCGGTGGTCGCGATCGCCACCTTCGGCGGGCTCGCCTACAACATGCGCGTCATGCGCGGCAATCTGCTCGACACGCTGAATGCGCAATATGTCGAGACGGCCAGAGCCAAGGGGCTGACCGGCAGCGCCGTCGTCATGCGACACGCCGTGCCCAATGCGCTGCATCCGCTGGTCATGTATCAGGGCGTGGTGCTGCCCTACATGCTGACCGGCGAAATCGAGACGGCGATCATCTTCGCGCTGCCGACCGTCGGCCCGGCGATCGTCGGCTCGATGGCGGTCGGCGACGTCTATGTCACCGCCACTTTCATGATGGTGCTGTCGGCGACGCTGATCGTCGGCAACATCATCGCCGACATGTTGCTGGTCCTGCTCGATCCGCGCGTGCGCCAGTTCGGGGAGAGCTAGATGTTGGCCCGCAATACATCGCCACCGCCGCTGCCGGCCGAAGGACCCGTCGAGAGACCCGCGCGCGGCAACGAGAGCTACACCGCGCTCGTCTGGCGCCGGCTGAAGCGCTCCTGGACCGGCATGGCGGGGTTCTGGCTCGTCGTGCTGCTGATCCTCATGGCGGTATTCGCCGAGTTCCTGGCGCCGATGGACCCGAAGGTGACCGATGTCGCCTTCGCGCCGCCGCAAACCCCTGTTTTCCACGACAGGGACGGCAATTTCGTCGCCCGGCCCCGGGTCTATGCGCTGGCGGATTCGGCGGATCTCGATCCGGTCACCTTCCAGCCCATCGTCGGCCCCGACTATGATCATCCAAGACTGCTCGGCTTCTTCGTCGAGGGTGCGCCCTACAGGCTCTTCGGGCTCATTGCGGCGAACCGGCATTTCTTCGGCTCGATGGACGGCCAGCCGGTGCATTTCCTCGGCACCGACAAGTTTGGACGCGACGTGCTCTCGCGCGCCATCCACGGCTCGCGAGTCTCGCTGATGATCGCGCTGACGGTGGTCTTCATCATCACCGTCATCGGCACTACGGTCGGCATGGCTTCCGGCTATTTCGGCGGTCGGTTCGATGTCTGGATGCAGCGCTTCGTCGAACTCGTGCTGGCCTTCCCGCAGCTGCCGCTCTATCTGGCGCTGACGACGCTGATCCCGGTCACCGCGCCCACAAACGTCTTCCTCGCCTTCGTCATCATCGTGATGTCGGCGCTGGGCTGGGCGCAGATGTCGCGCGAGGTGCGCGGCAAGACGCTGGCGCTTGCGCGCATTGAATACGTACGTGCCGCCATGGCGGTGGGCGCCACCGACCGGCGCATCATCATGCAGCACATTTTCCCCAATGTGATGAGCCATGTGATCGTCGCGGTGACGTTGGCGATCCCGACGGTTGTGCTGCTCGAATCCTTCCTCGGTTTTCTCGGCTTTGCGGTGAAACCGCCGCTGATCTCCTGGGGGCTGATGCTGCAGGACACCGCGACCTACTCCGTCATAGGCACCTATCCGTGGATACTGTCGCCGGTCGGTTTCGTGCTGGTCACCGTCTTTGCCTTCAACGCGCTGGGCGACGGCCTGCGCGACGCCGTCGATCCTTATTGAGGTGGTTGGGATGACGCTCGCGCTCTCCGAACCTTTCGCACCTTCCGTCCGGCACGACCATGAGGGACGCCAGGGAGAACCCGTCATCGATGCCCGCAACATCGAGGTCGTCTTCAAGGTCGAGCACGGCACGGTCGAGGCGGTCAAGGACGTCTCGTTCCAGCTCTATCGCGGCGAGACGATCGCCATCGTCGGCGAATCCGGTTCCGGCAAATCGGTGACGGCGCGCACCGTCATGGGATTGCTGTCCCGGCGCGCCACCGTGTCGCCGAGATCGACCGTCTGTTATGATGGGCAGAACATCCTGAAGTTCCCCGAAAGCGCCCGGCGCAAGCTGCGCGGCAACCGCATCTCGATGATCTTCCAGGAGCCGATGAGCTCGCTCAATCCGATCTATACGATCGGCAGCCAGATCGTCGAGGCGATCAGGGTTCATCGCAAGGTCGGCCGGCGGCAAGCCTGGGCACGGGCGCTCGAACTCCTGCAGCATGTCCAGATCCCGGATCCCGTCGCGCGGCTCAAGCAATATCCGCATCAGCTCTCGGGCGGCCAGCGCCAGCGCGTGATGATCGCCATGGCGCTGGCCAACGATCCCGACGTGCTGATCGCCGACGAACCGACGACGGCGCTCGACGTCACCGTCCAGGCACAGATCCTGAACCTGATCCGCAATCTGCAGAAAGAGCTGCGCATGGCGGTGATCCTGATCACCCATGACCTCACGGTCGTGCGCAAATTCTCCGACTACGTCTATGTCATGCAGCATGGAGAAATGCGCGAACACAACGTCACCGAACGTCTGTTCTCCGATCCCCAGCATCCTTATACGCAACGACTGCTCGCCTCCGAACCGCGCGGGCGACCACAGCCGCTGCCGGAGGGCTCCGGCACCATTCTCGAAGCGAACGGGGTGCGCGTCTGCTTCATGCTGCGTCACGGCACCTTCCTCAAACCCGACTGGCGCGAGCTGGTCGCCGTCGACGATCTCGATCTCAAGCTTTGCCGCCACGAAACCCTGGGACTGGTCGGCGAATCCGGCTCCGGCAAGACCACATTCGGCCAGTGCCTGCTCAGGTTGATCGATGCCAAGCGCGGCGAGATCCGTTTCAACGGCCAGCCGATCCATGGGCTGTCACGGGCCGAGATGCGGCCGCTGCGATCGCGCATGCAGGTCGTCTTCCAGGATCCGTTCTCCTCGCTCAACCCGCGCATGACGATCGGGCAGATCATCGAGGAAGGGCTGATCGTCAACGGCATCGGAGCGACGCGGCGCGAGCGGGTCGAGCGGGTGCGCGAGGCGCTGGTCAGCGCCGGCATGCCGGGCGACATCCTTTCGCGATTTCCGCACGAGTTCTCCGGCGGACAGCGGCAGCGCATCGCGATTGCCCGAGCCATCGCGTTGGAACCGGAATTCATCCTGCTCGACGAGCCGACATCGGCGCTCGATCTCTCCGTCCAGGCGCAGATCATAGACCTCCTGCGCAAGCTGCAGGACGAGCGCGGCCTGAGCTATCTCTTCATCTCGCACGATCTCAAGGTGGTTCGCGCTCTGTGCCACCGCGTCATCGTCATGCAGCATGGCAAGATCGTCGAACAGGGACCTGTCGACGAGGTCCTCACCGATCCCAAGACCGCCTACACCGAACGGCTCGTCCGGGCCGCTTTCGACGTGGCCTGAACACATGCCGGAGGTTAGCGTGGCAAGACATCCCAGGATCACTTTCATCGGCGCCGGCTCGACCGTGTTCATGAAGAACATCGTCGGCGACGTGCTGCAGCGGCCGGCGCTTTCGGGCGCGACGATCGCGCTGATGGACATCGATCCGCAGCGCCTGGAAGAGAGTGCCGTCGTCGTCAACAAGCTGATTGCGACGCTCGGCGTCAAGGCAAAGGCCGAGACCTATTCCGACCAGCGCAAGGCGCTGGCCGGTGCCGATTTCGTCGTCGTCGCCTTCCAGATCGGTGGCTACGAGCCCTGCACCGTCACCGACTTTGAAGTGCCCAAGAAATATGGCCTGCGCCAGACCATCGCCGACACGCTCGGCGTCGGCGGCATCATGCGAGGCTTGAGGACCGTGCCGCATCTGTGGAAGATCTGCGAGGACATGCTCGCCGTATGCCCCGATGCGATCATGCTGCAATACGTCAATCCGATGGCGATCAACACCTGGGCGATCTCGGAGAAATATCCTGAGATCAGGCAGGTCGGGCTGTGCCACTCGGTGCAGGGCACCGCGATGGAACTGGCGCACGATCTCGATCTTCCCTACGAGGACATCCGCTATCGCTCGGCCGGCATCAACCACATGGCATTTTACCTGAAGTTCGAGCACCGCCAGCCCGACGGCTCCTATCGCGACCTCTACCCAGATCTCCTGCGCGCCTATCGCGAGGGCCGCGCGCCCAAGCCCGGCTGGAATCCGCGCTGCCCCAACAAGGTGCGTTACGAGATGCTGACCCGGCTCGGTTATTTCGTCACCGAAAGCTCGGAGCATTTTGCCGAGTACACGCCCTATTTCATCAAGAGCGGCCGTCCCGACCTGATCGAGAAATACGGTATCCCGCTGGATGAATATCCCAGGCGCTGCATCGAGCAGATCGAGCGTTGGCAGGGGCAGGCGGAAGCCTACCGCTCGGCCGAGCGCATCGAGGTCGAGCAGTCGAAGGAATATGCCTCCTCGATCATGAATTCGGTCTGGACCGGCGAGCCGTCGGTGATCTACGGCAACATCCGCAACAATGGCTGCATCACCTCGCTGCCCCGCGAGTGCGCTGCCGAGGTGCCGTGCCTGGTCGACGCCTCCGGCATCCAGCCGACTTACATCGGCGACCTGCCGCCACAATTGACGGCGCTGATCCGCACCAACATCAACGTGCAGGAACTGACGGTGCGGGCGCTGACGAGCGAGAACCGGGAACACATCTATCATGCGGCGATGATGGATCCGCACACGGCAGCCGAGCTCGATCTCGACCAGATATGGTCACTGGTGGACGAGCTTCTTGCCGCCCACGGCGACTGGCTGCCGGCCTGGGCACGCGTGAGCCGCAAGATCCAAGCCGCCTGATCAAGCGTCGCTCTTAGCTTATTTCGGCTCGTCGGCGTCGGGTTCTTCCTCGTCGTCGCGGGCTTTGATGATATAGGCGCCCTTCAGCCAGCGGTTGAGGTCGATGTCCTTGCAGCGCTTGGAGCAGAACGGGTAGGTCTCGCGCGCCGAAGGCTTGCCGCATTCGGGGCAGGGGCGCCTTGGCCGCAGCGGCGTCACCTTGTCGTCCGCGCTCATGGCCGCGCCGAGGACCAGTTTTGATGGACCTTGAAGCCTTCGCCTGAAAGCAACGCTACGGTCTCGTAAAGCGGCAAGCCGACGACATTGGTGTAGGAGCCGACCAGCTTGACGACGAAAGCGCCCGCAAGCCCCTGTACGGCATAGCCGCCGGCCTTGCCGCGCCATTCTCCCGACGCGACATAGGCGTCGATCTCCTCGCGCGGCAGCCGCTTGAACCGCACCCGCGTCTCGACCAGCCGCTGGCGCAGTTTGCCGCCGAGCGTGATCAGGCAGATGCCGGAATAGACCCGGTGCGAACGCCCCGACAGCAGTCCGAGGCAGTTGGCGGCATCATCGAGCGTCTCGGCCTTGGGCAGGATGCGCCGCCCGACAGCGACCACCGTGTCGGCGGCCAGCACCAAGGCCGGCGCGTAGTCGGTTTCCGACTTCAGTGAGGCAAATGCCTTTTCGGCCTTTTCCTTCGACAGCCTTTTGGCCAGCGAGCGCGGATGCTCGGCACGCAGCGGCGTCTCGTCGATGTCGGCGGGCAATATGCGGTCCGGTTCGATGCCGGCCTGCTGCAGGAGTTCGATGCGGCGCGGCGAACCCGAGGCAAGCACCAGCTTCAGCAAAATGCTCATCGCGGACCAGTCGGCCTTGATCTTACTTGAAACGATAGGTGATGCGGCCCTTGGTCAGGTCGTAGGGCGTCATCTCGACCAGAACCTTGTCGCCGGTCAGCACGCGGATACGGTTCTTGCGCATGCGGCCGGCCGTATGGGCTATGATTTCGTGTTCGTTTTCGAGTTTCACTCGGAACATGGCGTTGGGCAGCAGTTCCGTGACGACACCCGGAAACTCGAGGACTTCTTCCTTCGGCATTCGATACCTTTGCTTGGATGGTTTCCCGGCGTTTAGAGCATGATGCCGAAAAGTATGAGGCGGTTTTCGGACGACATCATGCTCTACTTCTTTGATCTAGAGTCGGAAGCTGTCAGGTCGAAGAGACCCAACCGCATCCGACTCTAGCCGGAAATTCGGCGGAACCTATATGATAATCGTCGGCTTGTGAACACGCTTAATCCGTCGCGTTTTTTGCTTCCGGAAGCAAAAAACGTCGGCCTATGCGCAACTTCAGCCGTTCACGCACATCGCGATAGGCCGCGATGATCTGCTCGCGCGTGCCGCTGGCGCCCGTAGGATCCGGCGTCGGCCAGTATTCGACCTCGACGGCGAGCGAGCGGGTGAGCTCCAGCGCGGCATGGTGCGCCTCCGGCGCGAGCGTGACGATGAGATCGAAATAGTCGTCTTCCAGCTCGTCCATCGTCCTTGGATGGCGCTCGCCCAGCGACAGGCCTTCCTCGGCAAGCACGGCATCGACGAACGGGTCACGCTCCCCGCTGCGCACGCCCGCTGAGGCGACGAAGGTGCTGGCCGGCAGCATGCGCCGCGCCAACAGCTCGGCCATCGGCGAGCGCACGGCATTCATGCCGCACAGGAACAGGATCGAACGGGGCGGTGCGCCGGCGGTCAGGGGTTAACCCCGCCAATGGAGCACGCAGACCAGCGTGAACAGCCGGCGCGCCGTGTCGAAATCGATGTCGATCTTGCCGGCGAGCCGGTCCATCAACGTCTGCGAACCCTCATTGTGCAGGCCGCGGCGACCCATGTCGATCGCCTCGATATGGCTCGGCGTCGAGGAGCGAATGGCGTCGTAATAGCTTTCGCAGATCATGTAGTAGTCCTTGACGATGCGCCTGAGCGGCGTCAGCGACAGGATATGGGTGACCACGGCGGAACCGTCGTCGCGCGTCACGGCGAAAACCAGGCGGGACTCGGCCAGCGACAGCTTCAGCCGGTAGGGGCCGGCGCCGCTGTCGTTGACCGGTTGAAAACTGTTCTCCTCGATCAGGTCGAAGATCGCCACCGCGCGTTCGTGCTCGACGTCGGGCGTCGAACGGCCGATCGATTCATCGAGTTCGACATCGATCAGCCTCGCCCGGGTTTGATCGGAGCCCGACATGGCGCCTACATGTTCAGCCGGATAGCGACGGAGCGTCCATGCGCGTCGAGCCCTTCCGCCTTGGCCAGCGCGATCGCGGCGGGCGCCAGCGCGCGCAATTGCTCGGGCCCGAGCTTCAGGATCGAGGTGCGCTTGACGAAATCGAGTACCGAAAGGCCTGACGAGAAACGCGCCGAGCGCGCCGTCGGCAGCACGTGGTTGGAACCGCTGACATAGTCGCCGATGGCTTCCGGCGTATGGCGGCCGAGAAACACGGCACCGGCATTGTGCATCCGCGACAGGAAGCCCTCGGCATCGTCGATTGCCAGTTCGACATGCTCGGCCGCGATACGGTCGACCAGCGGCAGCGCCGCCTCGATCGCCGCAACCTCGATCACCGCGCCGAAATCGCGCCAACTCGCCGCTGCCGTCTCCGCCCGTGGCAGGTTTGGCAGCTGCCGTTCGACCGCCTCTTCCACCGCCTTGCCAAAGGCCGGATCGTCGGTGATCAGGATCGACTGCGCGGACGCGTCATGTTCGGCCTGGGCCAGGAGATCGGCTGCGATCCAGTCGGGATCATTGTCGCCGTCGGCCACGACGAGCACTTCCGAGGGGCCGGCGATCATGTCGATGCCGACGGTGCCGAACACCTGGCGCTTGGCCGCCGCGACATAGGCATTACCAGGGCCGACGATCTTGGCGACCGGCTTTATCGTCTCGGTGCCATAGGCCAGGGCCGCGATCGCCTGGGCGCCGCCGATGCGATAGATTTCCGGCACGCCGGCAAGATCGGCCGCCACCAGCACGAGCGGATTGATGACGCCGCCGGGTGCCGGCACCACCATGACGATGCGCTCCACGCCGGCGACCTTGGCCGGTATGGCGTTCATCAGCACCGAACTCGGATAGCTCGCAGTGCCGCCCGGCACGTAAAGCCCGACCGCCTCGACGGCGGTCCAGCGCCAGCCGAGCTCGACGCCCGCGGCATCGGTAAAACGGTCGTCCTTCGGCCGCTGCCGCTCGTGGTAGGCGCGGATGCGGTCGCGCGCGAATTCGAGTGCCTCGATCGTCTGGTGGTCGCAAGCGGCATAGGCGCGGGCGATCTCGTCCTTCGACACGGCAATGCCAAGTTCCCTGAGGTCGGCCCGGTCGAAGCGTCTGGTAAAGTCGACGAGGGCGGCGTCGCCGTCGGCGCGCACGCGCGCGATGATCTGGCGCACGGCCGCGTCGACATCGGCCGACACTTCTCTCTTGGTGGTGAGGAAAGCGGCGAAACGCTGTTCGAAATCGGCGTCGGACTGGCGAAGCGTGATGGCCATCGCTCAGGCCCTGTGCACGGGACGCGACGTGGCTTCCCACGCGCCGCCGACATCGGCAAGGCGGGCCTCGATGCATTCGACATCGAGCATGATTGCGCCGCCTCCCGAAAAGATCAGCTCGACGATGCCGGCCGGGTTGCTGATCTCGATGAAGCTGATCGCCAGCAGCGACAGCACTTCGGCCGGCTTGTCGCGGGCTATGCCGCTGGTCTTGGCGCCCAGAACCCGATCGAAATGCAGCACGGCCTGGCGCCGTTCGTTGTGCTGGCGAAAGAAGCCCGATTTAGCCTCCCAGACGAAACGGTTCATGGTCAGCACGAAACGCTTGGCCGCGGGAAGGTATTCAAGGTCCGAGACTTTCATCACGGCGTCCTGGACGTGGGCGGAGACGATGCTCAGGTCCTGGTCGTCGAGGGCGATAAGCTTAAGGCCGGTCATGCAGATTTCGCACCTGAAAATTGACTGTTCAGCCTTCTGTTAGAGCATGATCCCGAAAAGTGGAAACCGCTTTTCGGAAAAGATCATGCTCAAGCAGGAATCCGGAGGTCGTTCCGGTCCGCGCAGCCGTGAGGCGGGCGGGGATCGGCCTAAGCCGAGATCCGTTCGATCACCGCGCCGCAGTTGGACAGCTTTTCCTCCAGCCGCTCGAAGCCGCGGTCGAGATGATAAACGCGGTTGACCGTGGTTTCGCCTTCGGCCGCCAGGCCGGCGATGACCAGCGAAACGGAAGCGCGAAGGTCGGTCGCCATGACAGGCGCGCCTTTCAATTTCGGCACGCCGTCGACGATCGCCGTCTGGCCCGAAAGTGTGATGTGTGCGCCTAGACGCGCCAGTTCCTGCACATGCATGAAGCGGTTTTCGAAGATCGTCTCGGTGATGCGCGACTTGCCCTTGGCCATGGTCATCAGCCCCATGAACTGCGCCTGCAGATCGGTCGGGAAAGCCGGGAAGGGCGCCGTCGTCACGTCGACCGGTGAAATGCCGGCGCCGTTGCGCTTGACGCGGATGCCGGAATTGGTCGGCGTGATCTCGGCGCCCGTCTGCGCGATCACGTCCAGCGCGGTCTGCAGCAAATCGGGACGCGCGCCCTCGAGCACGACGTCGCCGCCGGTCATGGCGACGGCCATGGCATAGGTTCCGGTCTCGATCCGGTCCGGGATGACGCGCACGCGCGCGCCCGACAGCGCCTCGACGCCGTCGATGATGATGGTTGGCGTGCCGGCGCCGGAAATCTTGGCGCCCATGGCATTGAGGCATTCGGCGAGGTTGACGATCTCGGGCTCGCAGGCGGCGTTTTCAAGCACCGTCTCGCCCTTGGCGAGCGACGCCGCCATCATCAGCACATGGGTGGCGCCGACCGACACTTTCGGAAAGACGTAACGGTTGCCGACGAGGCGGCCGTTCCTGGTCTTTGCGATGACATAGCCGGTGTCGACGTCGATGTCGGCGCCCAGTGCCTGCAGGCCTTCCAGGAACAGGTCGACCGGCCGCGTGCCGATGGCGCAACCGCCCGGAAGCGACACCTTGGCCTCGCCCATGCGGGCCAGCAGCGGGCCGATGACCCAGAACGAAGCGCGCATCTTCGACACCAGCTCGTAGGGGGCCGTCGTGTCGACGATGTTGCGGGCGGAAAAATTGATGGTGCGCGAATAGCCTTCATTCTGCTTTTCGCGGCGTCCGTTGACCGAATAATCGACGCCGTGATTGCCCAGGATGCGGATCAGCTGCTCGACATCGGCCAGATGCGGCACGTTTTCGAGCGTCAGCGTGTCGTCTGTCAGAAGCGACGCGATCATCAGCGGCAGGGCGGCGTTTTTCGCGCCCGAGATCGGAATGCTTCCGGCGAGCTTGTTGCCGCCGACAATTCTGATGCGATCCATGAAGACTATCCCCTCGGCCCTGAAAGCCGGTTTCAATCGTTTGAGTATCGGCCCGTCTAGACCATCGGCCAAGCTGGTTCAAGAAATAGGATTTCCTGGCACCCGACCCAAGAGTGGCGGATTTGAGTTAATCTTTTTGTATTTCCTTCGCCGCGCCGACCCTGTCCGGCCGCTTGCCGGCCTCGCCGGCGCGCCGCTTGTCGGCGTCGCCGGCGCGCTGCCTGTCAACGTCGCCGGCGCGCTGCTTATCAGCGTCGCCCGTGCGCCGCGAGCGCGACTGCGCCTTGCGTTTCAGCAGATTCGCGCGCAACTGCTCGGCCAGGCGGTCCTTGCGGCCGGTGCCGCCCTTTTTCGGTGGAATTGTCTTATCGTTCATCGTCCCGTCCTAGCGGGCGGCCGGCCAGCCCGCTATTCAGGCATAACCAACATTGTGGCGCGGCCATGTCATCAAAACGTATCCGGCAAAGGCTTTCACAGATGCTTTGCACTTGGCCTTGCGCTTGCCGGTTCGATATGGCAGAAGCCCCGCCATCAGCGGCTGCGGTAGCTCAGTGGTAGAGCACTCCCTTGGTAAGGGAGAGGTCGAGAGTTCAATCCTCTCTCGCAGCACCAGTTCCTTCGCCAGTAGCGCCAATACCTTAGCGTTTTCCGTAGCTTCTCACAAGATGGCTGCTACAATGGAGAGCACGATTGGCAACGCGGCGCAGGTGGCTGATGACGGGTCCGTGGCCCCATCCAACAACGGGCATTCTGTATTTTCGCAAGGCAACGCCGCCTGATCTCTTCGCAAACAGAGGCCGGCTGGCCGAACTCGGCATCAAGGTTACGCGGGAAATCCACCGCTCCCTAGCCACCAAAGACAGAAAAGAGGCTGAGCGGCTCTACAAGAAAGTGTCGCTTGAGATCGAGGCAGTTTGGTCCGGATGGCGCGAATTGCTGCGGGACGGACCCCAGCGGCTCAACCATCAGCAGCTTGTGGCTCTGGCAGCGGAGCGAGCGGGGGCATTCCTCGCGGTGCATGAGCCCGACCCCTACGATGCGCCACCAGTAGCGGGCCAAGTGCCACCCCTTGCGGATGACGGGAGGCTAGCGCGAATTGCGGCCTCGTTGCCAGTGAGCGAGCAAGTGGCCTTGGTGGCGGACCTAAAGCGCTACCTCTCGGCAGGGGAGCATGAGAAGACGGCTTTGGCTTTTAGCCTGCTTGAAGCCCACTCGGCCCTCCGCACGGCGCTTGCCCCAGACCTAGCCGATGCGCTTGAGGCGATGCAAGGAGAGCGTTCCAATGAGGCTCTCTTGGCTCGTGGCCTGCGTGTCGATGCCGAGACCCGCCGCCTCCTAAACCTTCAGATGTCACAGAAGATGGCTGCCGTTGGGCTCGCCCTTGATGATCGTCGCGCAGGCCGCTATGGGCCGGTGCCCGAGTTGAATGATGCGCCGGCCTTCATCGCCACAACGCCCACGCCAAAGAGCAGCGGCAAGGGGGTCACCTTCGAAGCCATCATTGATGCTCAAGCCACCAAGCGGAAGGCGGGGCAGGGCTCCAAGCCGATGCCCGAGAAGTCAGTCAAAAAGTATAAGCGCATAGCGGAGGCCTTCGCTGCTCATCGCGGCTCAACGAATGCCACAACTGTCACGGTAGGGGAGGTTGAGGCTTGGCTGGATGCCATGCAGGGAGAGGCGCACGCCGGGGTCTCTAACCGGACGATTGCTGACAGGCTGGTGGCCATAGGCACCATCGTCAACTGGGGCAAGAAGCACCGCGACTACCGGGATGCCATGGCTGAGGCCGAGACCATCTCGGGGCGCATAGAGTTGCCCAGCTACGTGGAGAAGCCTGGGGACGAGACCTCCTACACCATGGAGGAGGCCGGAAGGGTTCTGCTTGCGGCGCGAAGGGAGGTGGAGGATGCCAGCAAGCGGTGGCTGCCTTGGGTGTGCCTCTATGCGGGCCTCAGAATCAGTGAGGCGAATACACTCAGAAAGGCTGACTTCTTCCAGGCGGAGGGCCTGTGGTTCTTTAAGGTAACCAGCGCCGGCAAGAGCTCCCTCAAGACGGCAAGCAGCGAGCGGCGCATTCCGGTCCACCCGGCATTGGAGGCAGAGGGGTTCATAGAGTGGGTGCAGGCGGCTCCTGAGGGCCAGCTTTTCCGGGGTGGCGCAACGTCTCTCATAGGGCGGTGGGTGAGGAGCAAGACCGTGGGGCTGGTGAGGTCCGGGCTCTCCCCCAACCATGGCCTCCGTCACCTCTTCAAGGGACTATGTGATCGCTATGGGGTTGCGGAGGACATGAAGAAGTATCTCACGGGTCATGCCACACAGGACGTTCACGCCAAGTATGGCTCATCGCAGGTCATGCTGCCCGGCCTTGCGGCTGAGTTGAGCAAGGTAGAGGCTCTCCCGTTGGGGGACAGCAGCGCGGTGTGCAATGGCTCTGAGGGGGCGAAATGATGTTGACGCATGGCATTAGGCTGGCACTGCCCGGCTCCATACTGCTTGCATGCCTTTGGTTCGGGCTGATGTTTCGCTACGATACTCAGGTCTGGGGTGCCTCAATGCTGGTTCATGACAGGTGGTTTGGAACGGTGGAGCGTTGCGCTGGTGGCGGCAGGTCAAGCATCTGCCTTCCAGTGTTGGAGGCCGGGATGCAGCCCATCCAAAGCTTGGTGCTCAACAACATGCCTAGCCCCCACAGCCACCTGCGAAGCTGTCGGTCCCGCACAAGATATCGGACGAGGAGTTCAAGGCCCTGATGGACAGAGCGGACGAGCTGTTTGGCAAGCCTCCTAAGGGCGGCCAATAGATAACTACGAGCCAAGTCCACTTGCTGCCCATGATGTCAGGCACCAAGGGACGTTGGCCTGTCCAGCCCCACCATCACCTAAGGGGGCGGGTCACAGTGGACCCATTAGGCAAGGCAATGATGTGATCGAACGGCGGAGTGCATTATGCCTAGCACCCTGGCTTATCCCTTATGCGCCGCCTGCGCCCTCCCGCTAGGTGCCGGCTAGGTGCCGGCTAGGTGCCGGCTAGGTGCCAGCTATGTGCTGCTGCCCATGTGCTCACGGGGGCAGGGCATGTTGCTGGTCATAGCCCTCCCTCCTCACCGGGTAGCATAGTGGCCAGCTTAAGGCCCCAAAGAGGTCGCTTGGACAACAGACAGTGCTGTGCATGATGCCGTCACACTAAAGGCGATGGTCAGCATGCACTGCCTGTAGGAGGAGCATGATGGTGGGCATAAGGTTCCTCCTTAAGGTCTCAGTGGATGATGGGGGCTATCCCTCTAAGCAAGGAGCCATTACGGTCCCCTCTATGGAATACTATATGGCCGGCTTGGAGCCCCCTCTATAGTGAGTGGTATTAAATGCCCGGGCCGATTGCAAAACCAGACAGATGCAACCTAAGCTGCACCACGGAAATTTGCTTGAGGCGCTGACGATAAGGCAGCCGTTAGGCACCCGGAGGGCTGCTCCGGTCTTCCGCATTTCGGCTACGCGTCCTTGGTTGCCGCAAGCCCAGCTTTGAGCATGGAATTGGAGGAAAGCCGCTTGGTTCTAAGACCTCCCGGCTGAGCGTCTCTAGGGTCTCCAGTGCCCCCATTCTGCTGGCGAAGAACTCCGAGGCATATAATGGGGACCTTCCTTCCACTCTCCAGGAAAGGACTAGGATCGTGCCGAAGACCCCGTTGTCCATGATGACAGCGCGGAACCCTCCTGGCAGCTCATGGGCGAGCCAATGCCTTAAGTGGTCCACTAGGGGAGCCCGCAGGGATGGGCGGAGCGGGGCGGCGGCTACCATCAGCCTTTCAGCTCCCTTGCGCACCGTGCCGGCCAGCCGCTCCGTATAGTCCTCAATGCGGCTAGTGGCATCCCCGCCGTGGTTGGGGTCAAGCAAGGTCTCCGCCGTAGCCAAAGCGAGGGCCTCCAGTCGGCTTTCGTAAGTCAGTTGTTGCAATGCGGAAACCATCTCGCTCGCAAGCAGGGCGGCAGGGGATCGGACGGTTGCCTCCTCACTGCCCATCGGAGGCCTCCGCCAGTATCCGAAAGACGCTCGCCCTGCTGATGCCCAAGGCCACCACGATGTCGCCTGCTGACTTGCCTTCGGCCTTGAGGCGCAACACCTCGCCGGCTTGACGGCGGGCGGTGGGCTGGCGGCCAACATACTTCCCCTCGGCCTTGGCCTTGGCGATGCCCTCCCGCTGCCGCTCTAGCATCAGCTCTCGCTCGAACTCCGCAATGGACCCCAGCAGGTTTAGCATCAGCTTCCCGGTGGGAGTGGTGGTGTCGAGGTTCATCGCCAGGATACGGAGTCCCACGCCCTTCGCTCGCAAAGCCTCGGTGATTGCCACGAGGTCCGCCACTGAGCGGGCAAGTCGGTCTAGCTTGGTGACGAGAAGCGTATCTCCTTCCCTCACCCAATCGAGAGCTGCCTCAAGCTGGGGGCGCGTGTCAGCCACGGATGAAAGTTCCTCACGGAAGACCTTTGTGCATCCCGCTGCGCTTAGGTCGCGGAGCTGGGCTTCAAGGCCCGCCTTTTGGTCGGTGGTGGAAGTGCGGGCGTAGCCCACAAGAGTGCCGCTGGACATTGCGTGTGTCTCCATTTGGATGGCCATCTGAGACCATTATGTGAGACTGATAGCCGAAATGTCAAGAGACTATTCATGTGAGACTGGTTGGCCCGCCTTTCGGGAGACTCACACGGGCTTGCCCTAATGAGACCCGGGCTTGGCTGCCGACGAAAGTCCGACTACATTGGGCGCGGGGGTGAGCATGGGGCTCTATCAAAAGTGGTTTCTGCGGGGTTTGCGTTTTGCTCCAGTCGTGGGCCTAGTGGCTGCTGGCTGGCACAGTAGGGACGTGCTCAACCGATATCAGACGGACGCCACCTCCCAGCTTTCCATGGGCCTCACCTACGAGTGCGCCGCGCGACAGAGTGATGAGCAGTTAGCCGCACGGCAAAACCCTCTCGGAAATATAAACGTTCGTGACCTTTGCCTGACGGGCAGAGACTTCTACGTGTCGTGGCCCGAGATGCAGGCCATGCGGGCTGGCACCCTCAAGTTTGAAACCACATTTCGGCCGTTCGACTGGCAGGGCTCCGCCGTAATTGGCATCGCTTGGTCGCTGCTTGCTGTGATTGTGACGCTGGGCGTTCTGTTTGCCATAGCGATAGCAAGGTGGGTTTGGGGGACTACAGCAAGAGAGCAGGCCAAGGCCGGGCAGTAGCTCGGAAAGAATGGGATGTCGGCAGGGGCACGGGGGGAAACCTCGCCGCCGCCCTTGCGTATATGGCATTCCGGGTATGTGACCCATTGGTGTAGTCGGGCAGGGCCTCTACGGAAATTGGAGCGGAGCAGGGGCTATGTGTCTCCCTCTAGGAACCACTTGCCCCCACTCCGCGCACCCGTCAGTGCACCATCTTCTTGGCTGTGAGGGTGCCCGTATAGGTGATGACAATTGCCTCATTCGGGCCGAGTTGCGCTCCGAGGGGGACATTGGCCGCAAGGGCTGCCGGGAGCACCGAAACGCCCCCCTGGGTCACGGCGGAAACTCCAGTGGAAGCGCTGAGGTAGAGCGTTTCAGGCGAGGAGCCAGCGGTGTAGGTCCATGGGGATGCCGCAGTGGTCACTGCCGCCGCACCGACCGGATTGTAACCAGCGATGTCCTTGACAACGTTGCCCGCTCCCGTCGCTGCGTTGGAGACAGCCGTGCCGTTGCCGCTCATCACGCCGCCCGACACGACGTTGCTTGCAGCCGTGCCTTGAATGGCAAGCCCGAATGAGTTCGCCTTTGAAACGAGGCCCGCCACCGTTGTCCGGGTGGAGGCGTTGATGTCCAACCCCACCCCGGTGTTGTTCACCGCGAGGAGATTTGAGACAGCGACATCGGAGGAGTTGAGGACTCTGAGCCCACCGGCTCCGGCTGCCGCCCCCGTCTGCCCTGTGGAACCATTGGCAATCGAGTTGGTCAGGGTGGCGTTCGTGACCTGATTTAACGTCAAGGCATGGCCCCTTGAAAGAGAGGACTTGATGCAGTGGCCAAAGAAATACTGCACCTTCTGGACAAGGATGCCATCGCCAATGACGGTATCGGCGAAGACCCTATCTAGCCAGAGAGCCGCAGCAGTCACCGCGTTGCCGGCTAGGACAATGGCAATAGCGGCGGCGTTGTATGCAGGGGTGCCGGCACCATAGCCAAGAGCGTCAAACCTGCTTAGCTCAAGCCCGGCGAAGTCTTCGAAGCGTGCACTTTCGAACGACACCAGCGACCCGTTTTGGGTGTGGTCAATGATGAAGTCGCGGAACACCACGAAGCCAGCACTACGACGATTATATACCTGCCGCCCCCGCGTGCTCTGGCAAAGGCAGTCGGCCACCAACACATCGGAGATGACATTCGAAGCGCTTGCCTCATCACCAATTGCCTCAACGCAGTTTGTGAAGCGTAATTTACCAAGACGAACCCGGTTGATGCTCCCGGATGAAGTGCCGAACCGAATTGCTGTAGAGGCAGCTCCTGAACCAGTCATGTCAATGCTGACATTGTGCACACCGCTGTAGGCATTGGTGCCAGTCATACGGAAGGCCGATGTGTTGGCCGTGGACTTGAGGAGGACTTGGTTTTCGCCCTCGACTACCTGTCCGGCTCCAACCGCTATCTGGTTGGTCCCGAAGTGATAGCCTGCTGCGGTGTAGGGGACGCGCACCCGCTTCCCAGTGGCAAGCGCATTGGTCAGCGCCGTGGCATTTGCCGCCGCGTTCGCAATGTCGCCATCCCCAATAGCGCCGAAATCTAGGACTGACACAAAGTCAGCCGCTTTGCTCTGCCAAGCCCGCGCCACAGGGCTGCTGCCGACCGGTTGCACGAAGCCCTGCCACGAGGGGTCTGCACCTGCGCCGTTCGTCATCAGCAGGAAGCCTGCCGTGGCAGCAGAGAGCCGAGCCATTGTGGTGGCGTTGCGAAAGAGGATGTCACCTCGCGCCGCTGCTGGCGACAGCACATCCATCACCTGAGCGAACGTCTTGTCCTCCCGCGACGTGCCCCCCGGATTGGTAACCAGAAGCGTATTAGCTGTAAGGACAGCGGGAAGCTCGACACTTGCCGCCGCTGCTTGGGCCGCCAGCTTAGCCGAGTTGGCGTCTGATGCCGCGTTGCTGGCCGCCGTGGCTGCGGCTGCTGAGCTTCCCGCTGAGGTCGCCGCTGCCGCCTGGGCCGCCATAGCCGCATCGCGTGCCGCCGCTGCCGCATCGCTGTAGTCCTGAATGTCTGAAGCGCTGGGCCCAGGCACCACGTTCCCACTTGCGTCCCAAATCAGGATGGTGCCGTCAGGGCCCACCGTGATGGTGCCCCCATTGCCGAAGCTGGCAGTGAACCATGCGCGGAGCAGGATGTCCGCCGCGTTGTCGTTGCCTTCCTGCGCCACGTAGAGGGGCTGGAGGATGCCGACATTGAGGTCCCCGGCATCCAGATTGCCCGGGGAGAAGTCCGTAAGGGGGTCCGTGGGGGTGACCCTCTTGCGCTCCACGATGGTCCCCGCTGCGGGATTGCCAGCGGTCAAGTGTATGACGCTGTTGGTGGTGAAGGAGTAGTCCACAAGGTAGGTCTTGAGGACGCCGTTAAGCCGGACCTGCACGTGGGACCGGTCGAGATATGGGAAGGCCACGGGGAAGTCTGCGGTGCTCCCCGAAGCCGTGCTTCTGGTGATGGTGCTGACCATTCTTCTTGTTTTCCAATGTGGTGTTAGCCCGCGTGGCCTCCGCGAGGGGGACACGGCAGGCGTGATGTTGGTGGTGGCAATGTTGTTTCGCTGGGATTGGGAAGAGCCCCACGCCGTGAACAGCACAGGGTCTAAGCCCTTTAGGGGCATGCGACTGCCGCTTAGGTGAAGAAGGGGGCTTTGCTTTCGGGACACCCGCTGTTGGGTTTTCCCCTCTCGCGCTATCGCCCCCTTCGTAGGGTGAGTGGTATTTCCGGCTAGGCGAAAAAGTAATCCGATTGCAGCACGCCGGCCAAATCCAAGTCGCCTTTTTCGAGCGGCTCGGGAAGCATTTCGTCCGCCTTTTCGGCAGCCGTGAGCGGGTCCATTCCCTTCTCCGCCACCAGGACATCCACGAGGATGCGCTGGCAAGCCGCACGGAACTCCCCGAGGACATCATGCTCGTGAACCTCAACGAAGGCCTCACGCAGGAACGTGGCGAGAGCATTCATGTTGGCCGCATGGGTCCCGTAGGCATCATGCACCGAGGCGAAGTCCTCTATGCCCGCCTCCCTGCACCGCTTGAGGCACAGCATGAGCGCCGCTCCGTCCAGCGAGTGGATGAAGTTGGGGGCTATGCCACGGAGCTGGTCCTGAGCGCTGAGCTTGGCGGTTGTCTCCCGCACGGTAACCTGCACGCGTTCGCCGCTCAACTTGAGTTCCACACGCTTGTCCAAGGACTGCCCGTAGAAGTGCCGCACGACATAGCCACTAGGCACCTGCCAGTAGATGGGCTGGTTGCTGTCCGCTACGACCTTGGCGCACTTCTGGAGCCACGTCATCACGGCCAGCCCCTTCTCCACCACCTTGCTGACCACGGCCCACATGTGCTTGACCATGAAGGTTATCATCTCGTTGCGGCGATCACGGTAAGCCTGTGAGCCGCCATCAGCCGGCACCGGGTCCTCCTCGTCCAGCCATGCCCGCGTATACTTGTAGAAGACATCACGGCTCCCGCCATACGGCAGCACCATGACCTGCCGCTTGGTGAGGGAGCGGGGGAGGTCACGCTTGCACAGGTCCAGCCAGAAGGAGGCCTTGTGCATGTCCGGTCCGCCTCCCGCTTCGATGGTCTCCAAGATGCGCTGGAGGCCTTCCACGGCGTTATCATCACCCCGGGCCACCACCTTGTAAATATCCTGCGGCCTGTCGCTGGGCACGAGGTTGACATAACGCCCCGCCACCTCGTCACGCAGGATGGCCGAAAGGTGCTGGATGCCATTGCACGTGCCGTCCACCATCACCGGGAGGCTGGACATGAAGCCCCACCCCGTGTTCAGGAAGTCCACCCATTCGAGGCATGCAGCGAGAGCCTGCCATGGCTTGTCCGCCTTGGCCCACTCCATGTGGAGCATAGGGTCCTCGGCGATGAGGCGGAACATGACCTCGTTCTCCTCCACCCAGTCAATGCGCTCGCCGTATGGCACCTTGTCATGGCCCCACATGCTCGCGAGCTGTATGGCCAACCATCCCGCCCCGCCGTTCTCCTCCGTAATGGGCAGACTGTCGGCAAAGGTCAGCAGGCCCCGCGCAAGGTCGTTGCCCTGCGGTTGCAGATAGTTCGGGATGGGATACATACGGCCCCGGAAGTCCAGCATGTGGGGGAAGTAGAAGCGGTTGAACTCGGCGTATTTCTGGGCCGTCTGTATGGTCACCGTCGCGGCTCGCATGCGGGTGAAGCGCTTGGCGTTGGCCCGGTAGATGGGGCTTGCCTTCTTCTTCCAGTCGAGGACCTGGGCGTCAACATGGGGGCTCCGCTTGTGCTCCCGCTTCATGCGCTTGGCCTCACGGGCAGCCGCAAGGTCCTCCAGCATGTCGGGCGTCTTGTCTGGCAGGGGTTTGTCCTCGATTGGTGGGAGCTTGCCAATGCCTTCATCCAAGGCCCACGCCTTTATGGCGACATCAAGCACCCGCTTGTTCACCTTCCATGCGGTCTCCTGCAAGAGGTGGATGGCGTCGTAGACCACAGGCATGTCGATGGCGTCATACTCATCCGCCGCATACTCCTTCTGGGTCTCTTGGTGCGCCTTGAAGCGGATGAGCCTTGGGGCCTGAACATAGGGCGTCCAATAGCCCCCATCCCTTATGCCGTCCCAGTGCTTCGGGGGCATCACGGTGGGCCTAAAGTGCGGGCTGTTCAGCTCGTAGCGGTCCATCGCCTTGCCCAGCCACTTGCGGAAGTCCTCGGTGGGGGCCACCACGATCTGCGGCGAGTTGGCGGCACCACGCTTGAACACATGCTCCGGGTCGGGGAGGTATTCGAACCAGCCGGTCTTGGTGACCAAGGCGTCAATGAGCGCCACGCCCACCCGGAAGGTTACCTCACGGCCCCATCCGTTCCAGCTCAGGTCAATCGTGGCGTCCTTGCACAGCTTGGCGAACTGGTTGACATTGACGCGGCGGCGATGCACATCGGTGGCCCTGTTGCGGTCCATCTCGTCCTTGTAGTGGTAGAACAGCTTGGGCTCCTTGGCCTCCCAGTGCCGTATCTGCTGCTCGTGCTCACAGGTGCGCCCGATGGACAGCGCGAGGGTCACGAGCTTCTGGTTGGACCTGCCGATGCCGTCCATGATGGCCTTCACGGTCACCAGCGCGGCGACATGCGGGTCCATCTCCTTGATGTAGGGCAGCGCGATGGGCCGGGGGCCCTTGGACAGCTCTGCCTGCCTCGCCCAATCCTTGATGTAGGCCCCAAGCTCCGGGAGCCAATCGGTCATCACCCCACGGATAACCGGGGAGCGCGACATCTGGTCACGCCTCTCGCTCTTGATCACAGCGTCCCGCACGGCATCAGCGCCGGATTGCATCATGTCGCGCTCAAGGTCTAGCTCCCGCTGCCACATGGGGTGCATCTCGGGGGTAGAGGTGGCGAAGGTCCATTGAAAAGGCAATGTCATGGTGCGGCGGCCCGTATGTCATGTCGGTCGATCCTCTAGCTTCAACCGTTAGGCGGAATGGCCCCGCCAAAGCCCAAGCATCCTGTTGGCGCTTGCCTCATGGCCCCCGGCTCTGTGGCTAGGGCCATGTGGGAAACGTCACCAGTTGCGGTGGCTCAGTGCGCGGGGCGGCCCGTTAGAGGGTGCATACGATCCAACATGGCGTAGACTTCCCGGAGGGCCGCTTCGTAGCTATCGGCGGAGGGAAATAGGAGGCCGGGCCGCCAGAGCTTGACCGATGCCTCAATGGCGTCATCGCGGGCTGTCCCCCGCACGGATCGCACATTAGGCCGGCCATGCTGCCGCACTGCCGCGCTCTCGGATGTCAGCCGGATGTTGCCGGGGGTATGGTCGTGATGGTCATTGCCGGGCACCTGTTTGGCAAGCTGGTGTGGGCCAGCGTTTGCAATCAGGCGATCTACCCGGAAGTCTTGGCCATCAATCCGAATGATCGGGTAATAGTAGGCTCCGTTCTTATTGCCCTCGACTAGCAATTCGCCGCCCCCGGCCACATGGGCTTCAAGTAGCCAGACGGTTGCGGGGGAGAACGAATACTCCGTGAGCGGGTCGTCGCCTTTGGGGTGGCTGGGTGGCTTTGGAAGGCTCAAATAGATTTTCGTCTCGTCGCTTTCTACGTATGCGTCCACAACGCCAATTTCCCAGCGCTCTTCGCCGGCCTCGACGCAAAGCCCTCTAATGAGCCGGTCGGGTTTTCCCTGTTCCCCATGCCGGGCACGCTCTAGCCACTCGCGGATTTCGCGTTGAACAGCTTCGGGCGGGGGAGTGCTTTTGGTTGCAGTGATTTTTGCCATGTCGCTCGCCTTGTCGGTTGGCAGCCACCTTGCGGCAGCTACGTGTTTCGACTACAAGCGAAGGCCGTGGAAGGCCGAAATAGCTAAGATTTTCAACGCTAACCCGGCGATGCGGGAGGCTTCAATCCTCTCTCGCAGCACCAGTCTGTCGGACATTTCAGCGCCATGCATCCCGTTCTTGTGTCTTTCCGGCACGGGCGGGCAACACAAGGCGCATCCCGGCACCTGAATTTGAGGATTTCGCGCAAGGTTGGTTCCCGTCGTGCTTTCATGGCGGGAGCAAATCGGCCTGCTTGCTTTCCTCCGCGACGAGCGCCGGCCCATAGCGGGCGACCGCTTGGCGCCCTTCCGCCCCCCACCCGCCCGATCGGACGGTTGAAAACATCGGCATTGGCGACCCGGGCGAGTCCGCTCCGGTCAGTGCCTTGAAGCATGATCTGGCGCGGCCGTCGTCCCGATCAGAGTCGCAGGGCGAAGCGCCGTCCGCGCAGACGGCGCTGGTTGCGGCTTCATCGGGACGCAAATGCCGATATCGGGATTTGCGCTGGCCGCCCGATCATGATTCAAGTCGGCGATTCCGAGGGCTTTCCCGCTGGAGCGCAGCATGACCTTGATCACACGCCGTCGACTTCTGAAATCGGCAGCGTTTGCCGGTGCGGGCGGGCTCGCCGCGATGGGGAGGCTTGGCGGCTGGGCCGCCGCCACGCCCGAGCCGGTGGTCCTGCGGACGGCCAAAATCCAGGCCAGGCTGATGGAGATCGGCCCGACCGGGGACGTGCTGACCTATGGCAGCGCCGGAATGCCGCCGGTGCTGAGGATGAAAAAGGGCGAGCCCTTCGCCGCCCGGCTCGTCAACGCCATCGACGACCCGACGACGATCCATTGGCACGGCGTTCGGGTCCCCAACAGGATGGACGGCGTTCCGTTCTTGGTCCAGCCCTATGTCTATAGCGGCGATCATTTCGACTACGCCTTCACGCCGCCCGATGCCGGCACCTTCTGGTATCACCCGCATTGCAACACGCTGGAGCAGATGGGCCACGGCCTGACCGGCGTCATCGTGGTCGAAAATCCCGGTGATCCGAAATTCGATGCCGAAATCGTCCTCAATCTGCGCGACTGGCGCCTCGGCGACGACGGCCAGTTCATCGACCAGTTCCGACCGCGCGATGCCGCGAGAACCGGCACCTATGGCACGGTGCGCACGGCCAACTGGCTCGACCAGCCGCACTATGACGCGCCGGCCGGCGGGCTGGTGCGGCTGCGCGTCGCCATCACCGACGTGACGCGTATCCATGCCTTTCGCGTCGACGGCGCGGAGGCGACGGTGATCGCGCTGGATGGCAATCCGGTGCCGCAGCGTTTTTCGCCCGATGCCTTGCTGCTTGGCCCGGGACAGCGCATGGAACTCGCCATCCGCATGCCTGACGCGGAGGGCGCGGTCGTGAGCCTGCGGGACGTCAGGGGCACCAAGCCCAAGGTGCTGGCTACCTTGCGTGCGGCTGGCCAGTCGCTGAAGCGCGACATTCGTGATGTCGCACCGCTGGAGGCCAATCCGGTGGCGGAGGTCGATCTCTCCGCTGCCCAGCATATTTCGCTGGCGCTCAGCGCCACGGCCGAGAACATTCCGAGCGACGGCATATGCGGTTCGCTCGGCTACAGTTTCTGGGCCATCAACAAGGTGCCGTGGCCTGGCGATACGCCGGATCCGACCGCGCCGCTGGCCGAATTGAAGCTTGGCAGGAGCTATGTCATCGACATGGAGAACCTGACGCCGCAATCGCATCCGATGCATTTGCACGGCATGAGCTTCAAAGTGCTGTCATCCTCGACTCGGCCCGTGCAGCCGCTGATTTCAGACACCTATCTCATCCAGCCCAACGAGAAGGTGAGCCTCGGCTTCGTCGCCGACAACCCCGGCGACTGGCTGCTGCACTGCCACATCATCGAGCATCAGAAATCGGGCATGACGAGCTACGTCAGGGTGACCTGAAACCGAGCGCGCCGCGGCCTACTTGCGCAGTTGCGCCTCGATCTCGTCGAGCACCTTGTCCTTGCCGATGCCGGTGAGGAAGGCGAGGCCCTTGATGACCGGCTTGGTCACCGAAGCCGAGATCGGCGTCGTGGCGACGATGAAGTCGACGCTGTCGGCCAGCCCCGGCACTTCGGTCGCCTTCGCCTGCTGGGCGTTGAAGGTCAGGCCGCGCTGCTTCATCGCCTCGGTGACGGCGACGTTGACCGCGGTTGAGGTGGCTATGCCCGTGCCGCAGGCAAAGAGAATTGTTTTCTGTCTGGACATCTCTTTCTTCTCCTTGTTCAGCCGAGCACGGCCCGAACGTCGTCTAGCGTCGTGGCCGACCTCAGGCCGTCCAATGCATCTGGATTCTGGATGGTGGCCATGACGGCCTGCAGCGCTTCAATCTGCTTGTCCTTGTCATTGATGGCAAGCAGGAAGACGAAGCCGACCGGCAGCTTCTCGTCGGGGTCTTCCATGTTGGCGAAGACGACGGGGTGCTTCAATGTGCCCAAAGCGATCCCGGGCTTCAGGACATGTTCGGGATCGGTGTGCGGCACCGCGACATTGTCGGGGCGCTCCAGCGGCAGTCCTGTCGGGATGGTCAACTCGCGACGCACGACCGCGTCGGCATAGGAGTTTTTGACATAGCCGAGCGTCTCGAGCCGGCCGGCCAGGATGCGGATGATCTGCTCATTGGTCGAGGCATCGGATCCGAGCACGATCGCTTCGGGGTCCAGAAGCTGCATGAGTCCGTCAGACATGTTTTTGCTCCGTCGATAAAATCATGCGCCCGGGGAGGGCGCACGATCATTTCAAACGTCAGGCGCGACGAGGCTCAGGCCGTGCCTTCGGCCGGCTCGTCCTCGGCGCCCGCTGCCCGTTCCCAGCCGAGCGTGTTGCGGCGATAGAGGACGAACAGTGCCGCGATGACCACGGCGATCGCGACGATGCCGGCAAGGTCAAGTCCCTGAATCGCCTCGATGATCACATAGGTCACCCACAGGAAGCCGTCGACGACGGAGGTGATCTGCAGCGCGTCCGCCGGCAGCTTGAAGCCCGAGGCGACGGCGGCACTTGTGAACAGCGGCGCCAGCGCGTTGGCGACGTAGAAGCCGATCGCCAGCGTCACCGTGCCGATCACCACCATGCGGAACACATTGCCTTTGACCAATGGCGCGGTCATGGCGACGATGAAGGGAATGACCGCCAGGTCGGCGAACAGGATGACGCGGTTGCCCGGCAGGATCACCGACAGGATGATCGCGATCGGCACAAGGATCAGCGATGACGAGATCGCGGCGGGATGACCGATCAGGATGGCGGAGTCCAGGCCGACCAGAAGCTCGCGGTCGCCGGTGCGCTTGCGCACGAATTCCTGCGCCGCGTCGGAGACCGGGATCAGGCCCTCCATCAGGATCTTCACCATGCGCGGCAAAAGCAGCATGACGGCTGCCAGGGTCATGCCGGTGCCAAGCACCTTGGCGAGCACCGTGCCGAGATCGCCCGCATTGTAGAAGGCGATGGCGCCGAGCACGAGACCGATGATCAAGCCGAGCACGACAGGTTCGCCGAACACGCCGAACCGGCGCTCGATGGTCTCGGTGTTGATATTGATGCGGTTGATGCCGGGAATACGGTCCATGATCCAGTTCAGGATGATGGCGATCGGCAGGATCTGCGCGGAGGCCAAGTGCGGCACCGAAATGCCGGGCACGCCATAGAACTGCTGCACCGCGCGCGCCGACCAGTCGGCGAACAGCAGCGACAGCGCCGCGACCAACGCCGCGATGGCGATGCCGTAGGCCAGATTGTCGGTCGCCGCCACGACCAGCGAGCCGACAAAGGCGAAGTGCCAGAAGTTCCAGACGTCGACATTGAGCGTGCGCGTCATGCGCGTCAGCAACAGCACGATGTTGACCAGGATGCCGACGGGGATGACCCACAGGCCGACCGACGAGCCGAAGGCGATGGCGGCCGCCGACGGCCAGCCGACATCGATGATGTCGCGATGAATGCCGGTGTTGGTGACGATGGCTTTGGCGACGTCGCCGATCGACGTGAACATCAGGCCAAGCACGAGATTGATGCCGATGAAGGCGACGCCGATGGTGACCGCGGCGCGAAAAGCCTTGCTGACCTTTGCGCCCAGAACGACGGCTATGATGAAAATGACGATCGGCAGCAGCACTGTTGCGCCGAGCGTGTCGATGGCCCCTTTGAGGCCCGCAAGAATAGTATCCATTTGTCCTCCCCTGGAGCACCGAGCCCGACCCCCGGGTTCGAAATGATGCTCCGTTGACCTCCAACGCCTTTGCCGCCAACCTCGGCGCAAAGGCACTCCCCGTTCTGCCCGCGAGGCGGAATGCGTCCCGCTCGGTGATGCGGGATGAACATTTGCCTTCGCTGGCGAACGAATGTTTTATTGAGGCAGTTCAAGGCAATGTCAATTGGCAAGTCTTTGAACCCAAGGCATCCGGGCTGACGGAGCCTTCGCCCGTGCGCTCTTGACGGAGCATTGAACGGAAAAACCCGCCTGTGCGGCGGGCCCTTGGCGCAACTCAGCACCATAGGCAAATATGTAGCATAGTTGCCCTCACCCAGTCAAGAAAAAATTCCTATCATGAGAAGCCGCCGGCACAGCGGACTGGCAGTCGTCAGGTCTTTGTCGCCGAGTTCGGAGCCCCGCTTCGGTCCAGTCGGGACCGGGCCGAGCGCCTCTGTACCGCGCGATTTCATGGGAAATTGACTGTCGAGGCCAGTTTCGTTGGCAAGGAGGAGCTATTCCCTGCTAATCCGACGCGAACCAGGAAGCTGTGGACATCCCCGCATGACCAATGTCGCCTTGACCGGGCTCGCCCGCGATCTCGCCAGCCGTGCCGCCGAGGGCCGCCCGGTACGCATCGGCGTCATCGGTTCGGGCGAAATGGGCACCGACCTGGTTACGCAAGGCATGCTGATGCCCGGCATTTCGGTCTGCGCGGTCTCGACAAGACGTCCGCACACGGCGCGCGAAGCGATCCGCATCGCCTATGGTGACGAAGCGATGGCCGTCGAAGCCGATACCAGTTCGAAAGTCACCGCGGCGATCGAGTCGGGAAAGATCGCCATCACCTCCAACGAGATGCTGGTCACCAATCCGCTGATCGACGTCGTCATCGACGCCACCGGCAAGCCCGGCGTCGCCGCCGACTTCGACCTGATGGCGATGGAGCATGGCAAGCATCTGGTGATGATGAATGTCGAGGCCGACGTCACTATCGGCTGCTATCTCAAGCAGCAGGCAGATCGCCTCGGCGTCGTCTATTCGGTCGGCGCCGGAGACGAGCCCTCGAGCTGCATGGAGCTGATCGAGTTCGCCTCCGCACTGGGCTTGACCATCGTCTCGGCCGGCAAGGGCAAGAACAACCCGCTTAACCACGATGCCGTGCCCGACGACTATCGCGAGGAAGCGATCCGCCGCAACATGAACCCGCGCATGCTGGTCGAGTTCGTCGACGGTTCGAAAACCATGGTCGAGATGTGCGCCATCGCCAACGCCACCGGGCTGGTGCCCGACGTGCCCGGCATGCACGGCCCGAAGGCCGACCGCGACGACCTCGTCAAGGTGCTGATCCCGCGCGAGCATGGCGGGCTGCTCACGAAAAAGGGCGTTGTCGACTACACGGTCGGCAAGGGTGTCGCACCCGGTGTCTTCGTCATCGTCGAGGCGACCCACCCGCGCATCGTCGAGCGCATGGACGACCTGCATATCGGCCACGGTCCCTACTACAGCCTGTTCCGGCCCTACCATTTGACCTCGCTGGAAGTGCCGCTGACGGCCGCCCGCATCGTGCTCTTCGGCAAGCCCGACATGGTGCCACTGCCAAGGCCCGTCGCCGAGGTATGCGCCGTCGCCAAGCGGGATCTGCTCGCCGGCGAAACCTTCGATGCGATCGGCGAGACCTGCTATCGCTCCTGGACGATGACCGTCGAAGACGCTCGCGCCCGGCGTGCCGTGCCGGTCGGCCTGCTCGAGGGCGGCAAGGTGCTGAAACCGGTCAGGAAAGGCGAGCTGTTGACGGCCGACAACGCCGCACCCGACCGGACGACGAGACTGTTCGCTCTGCGCCGGCTGCAGGATGAGATGCTGTGGGGCACCTGAAACGACCAGTTTATCGACGTCGGCGCAGTGCGCGACGCTCACAGCCTTGTTGCGGCGCATCGGCGCCGCGAAAGGCTGAAGCGACCAGACGGCCTTATTTCCCCAGTTCGATCGACCGCAGCCGCGCCGCTTCCACCGCTTGCGTGAGGAGATTGGTCAACCGGTCCTCGCCCATCAGCACTGTCAGCGCGGCCGCCGTCGTGCCGTTGGGGCTGGTGACCTGCTGGCGTAGCAGGCCCGGCTCCTCGCCGCTTTCGGCGGCGAGCGAGGCAGCGCCATAGACGGTCTGCATGGCGAGCAGCCTGGCGGTCGCCGCCGGCAGGCCCGCCTTCTCGGCGGCGACGGTCAACGCTTCGATGAAATGGAAGATATAGGCCGGGCCAGATCCCGAGACGGCGGTCACGGCATCCATGAGGCCCTCGTCGTCGATTGTGGCCACTTCGCCGCTGGCCGCCAAGAGGTCGGCGACGAAACGCTTGGTGTCGTCGGAAACCAGCGGATTGGAAAACACCACCATCATGCCCTTGCCGACGGAAGCAGGCGTGTTGGGCATGCAGCGCACGACAGGCGCGCGGTCGCCCAGGATTTCCTCGAAGGTGGCGACCGGCGTGCCCGCGGCAATGCTGACGAAAGTGGTGCGCCCCTCGCCGAAACGTTTGTAGGCGGCGGTGACGTCGCGGATCACCTGGGGCTTCACGGCGATGACGATGAGATCAGGCACGGCACTGGCCGGAATATCGGTGGGGTCGGCAGCCGTTCCGCATCCCAGTGCGGCCGCGCGCTGGCGCAGGTCGGCATTGGGCTCGACCACGAAAACGGCCGACGGTGCAAGCTTGCCGGATTTCAGCCAGCCCGAGAGCATGGCGTAACCCATATTGCCGCAGCCGGCGAGAACAAGCCTGATCGTCATCGAAAGCCCTCCGAGGAAAGGCTTCACATAAACGCTCGCGGATCAACGGGGAAGCCCTGTCAGGTGGAGTGGCCCAATCGCGCGCCACGACCGGCGTTGCGCAGCGCGACCGGACGCAGCGAAACTTGTCTGAGCCCAAGCACACCGAGCACGAAGAACAGCCACACCGGATCGCCGCGGTGGAAGAAGAAGCTTTCTAGGAAGGCGTTGAGCGCGGCGAACAGCACCACCATCATGAAGAAGTCGCCGAGATAGATGTTTTCCTTGCGCAAGGGAATGCGCATGTAGTCGCGCAAAGGGGCGATCAGGAAAGTGTAGACCGCCACGCAAAGCGCCGGAATGCCCATCAGCACCGCGATGTCGAGATAACCGTCATGGCCGTGCACGATGGTCCTGATATCCCACGGCCGGTCGAAGGGCTGATCCTGGTTGAGCAGCAGCGGCGTTCCCCAGAAACTCTCATAACCGTAGCCGGTCCACGGTTTCTTCGCCAGCATCTCGCCGGCGAACTCCCAGAGCGTGGTGCGCCCGGTATAGGTCAGGCCGGGAAAATAGATCGCCGCCAGCTGTTTCACCGGCGGCAGGAAAACGATGCCCAGCGTGCCGACCGCGGTGGCGACGATCGCCAGCGCGAACAGGATCGGCGTGCCGAACCGCATGCCGACGATGCTTGGAAACATGACGATCAGGATCGAGAACGGCACCAGGCCGGCCGTGGTCTTGGATCCGGTGTGCAGCATGAACACCATCGCCGCGAAGAAAATTCCGGCGCCCCAGAACCGCTGCCCGCGCCGGAAGAGATAGAGGCCGGCGAAACTGAAGCAGGCCATCACCGGGCCGGCGATGTTCTTGTGGGTGAAGACGCCGCGCCACAGGCCGGCATGTTCGGGTTCCTGCGAATCGGCCGTGTGCATTGCCTCGTGCGGAAAGGCGATGAGGCCGAGATAGGACAGGCCCATGACCGCCACGGCGGTGAAGATGATGACCTTCGAGAAGGCGTCCGCATCGCGCGGCAGCACGAGGATGGTCGCCATGGTCAGGATGCCGATCATGGTGAAGGACGCGGCGCGCATCGCCGAGGGCGGGTCTGTCGCCAGTACCACCGACAGGAAGAAGAAGCCCAGCATCAGCACCCAGGACGGGCTGAGCAGCGAGCGCACGATGCGCGGGTCGGCAAACGCCATCAGCGAGAAGATGGAAACGGCGCCGAGCGAGCCGAAGCCGAGCTGGTTGACGATGTCGCCGCCTTCGCCGGTCAGTTCGGCGCCCGCGGGCTGGAACGGGCGGAAGGACACCAGGATGACGGTGAACAGCAACGCCGCGATCGCGGTTGCCACGCCGTCTCGCGTGAACGCTGCGCTGAGCGGCGCGCGCTCAGTTCTTTTCAGGCTGGCGGTATTGCTCATTGGCATATCCGAATTCGGCCAGCACGCGGCCCAGCGCCACATGGACAGGGTAGATCGCGGCCGCGGGCGATCTTGTCCGTGCCAGCCTGGCGGCGCCGCGAAATGGCGAGGCGGCAAGCAGGGCCAGGCTCCTCAGCAACACCTTGATGCCAGCCAGCGGGGTGCCGGCGCGTTTCTTCTTTTCGACCAGCGTCGAGATCACGCCGTTGCGCAGGCTGCGGGCGCGGATCCAGTCGGCCTCGACCCGACGGGCCGGGACGGTCTCGGTCACCCTGGCCTCGGCGCACCAGCCAAGCACAAAGCCGCGCTGCGCCGCCCGGCTCAGGAAGTCGGAATCGCCGCCGCCCATGAAATTGAATCTCAGGTCGAGGAACGGCGGCCCCATGGCGGTAAGCACGTTGCGCCCGACCAGGAGATTGCCGGACGAATAGAGCGCCGGCACGAGGCCCGTCTTGCGGTAGGGCGGCGCGAAGACCGGATGCTCGGCCCAGCGCGCATGGGCGGGATCGGCAAAGTCGGGCACTTGCGGGCCGCCGACAATATCGGCGCCCAGGCTTTCGGCCGCCGCGCACATCCGTTCCAGCCAGTGCGGATCGGCTATCTCGTCGTCGTCGATGACCAGCAGGTGCCTGAAATTCGGAAAATGCAGGATCGCCGCCTGCCAGCCGGCATTGTAGGCGCTGCAATTGCCGCGCTGATGCGCGATGATCACCATGCCCGGCATCTCGCCGCGCTCGAACAGCGGCAGCGACGCCTGGGCGCCGGCACGCGCCTCGGCCTCGTTCTCCATCACGATGACGGCAAAGCGCCTGCCGGTCTGCTGTGCCCGCAGCGACGCCAGCGTTTGCAGGACCTGGTCCGGCCGCTTGAAGGTCGGCAAGGTGACGACGGCTTCGACGGCCTGCGTGTCAAGCCGGGGGGATCGTCCCGCGATCGATACCGAACCGTCCGATGGCAAAGGGATCATCCGTGTCAGCCGCATGGTGGGTCGAGTTCTGTTAGCACCATGACGATAACGTTTCGTTAATCACCTTTCACGGAGTGGCTCTTCAAGCCGAGGTTTTGGGTCGTCGATGCGCGCGCGTTTAATCAAGGGTTCACCGCGCTTTGCTACCGGCTGCACCACAGGATAGGTGAGATGCATCTGCTGTTCGCCACATCGATCGTGCCCGATGGCGCTCTCGCATCGGGCTACGAGATCGCCAATGCTGCAATCATCGCTGCCTTGCGGCGCGCCGGCGCGCGCGTCACCGTCATCGGCTTCATCTGGCCGGGGAAAGCCGCCGCCGATCCTGAAAGCACCATCGTTCTGGGTGCCGTCGACGTGCGCACCGAAAATGCTTCAGCGCTGCAAAAGCTTGCCTGGGTCGGCAAGGCGATGCTTTCGGGCCTCACCTTCGCGTCGGCCAAGGTGCGTGCGGTCTCCGATGCCGAAGTCCTCGCCGCCATCGAGCGCGCCGGCCCCTTCGACGGCTATGTGCTTAATTCCGTGCAGTTCGCCGGCGCCTTCAAAAAGCTCTTCGACGAGCGGCCTTCGATCTTCGTCGCCCACAATGTCGAGCATCTTTCGGCGCGGGAAAATGCCGCTGCCGCCCCGGGCATCTTCCAGCGCCTGTTGTTCCGCCGCGAGGCAAGGCTGCTCGAGAGCGTGGAAGAGCGTCTGTGCCGCCGCGCGCGTTTCGTCTTCACGCTGGCCGAGGAAGACCGTTCGGCACTTGGCGTGGCCTCCGACGACCGCTCGGCGGTGCTGCCGCTGGTGACGGGCGCCACGCCACCGGCGCACAACGGTCGGCGCAAGATCGAGTGCGACGCGGCGCTGATCGGCACCTGGACTTGGCAGCCGAACCGCATCGGGCTCGGCTGGTTCCTCGACAAGGTGGTACCGCATCTGCGCCCGGACTTCCGCATCAGGATCGCCGGCAGCATGCCGTCTGACATCGCCTCGACGCATCCCGGCATCGCTTTCGTCGGACGCGTGCCGGACGCCCAGGCTTTCATACGCGGCGGCGCCGTCATCCCGCTCATCAGCACCGCCGGCAGCGGCGTGCAGCTGAAGACGATCGAAACGTTCGAGCTCGGCCTGCCCGCCGTTGCCACCAGCCACGCGCTGCGCGGCATCGACCATCGCCCGGTCAATTGCGCCGTCACCGACGATCCGGTCGCCTTTGCCAAGGCGCTGGAGGCCGCGGCGGCCGACATAAGCGACGTTGACGGCAGCGCGTTCCACCGCCGGCAGCTCAAGGCGCTCGACGCCGCCATCCGGCTTGGCCTGGAGAAGCTCGGTCCGGTCATGCAGGAGGCGTTTGCATGAACATGCACGCCGCCCGCGCCGCATTCGGGCCCGACACATTGAAGACGATCTTCGGCATCTCCGTGCTCGCCATTCGCTGGGACGATGCGATCGCCCTGCTGACGCGGCTGATCGCGGAACGACGCTTCACCAAGGTCAGCTTCCTCAACGCCCATAACGCCAATCTCGCCTACACCGATCCGGTGTTCGCCCAGGCGCTCGACGATTTTCTCATCCTGCCGGACGGCATCGGCGTCGATCTCGCAGCGCAGCTTCTCTATGGAGCGCCGTTCCCGGACAATCTCAACGGCACCGACTTCGTACCGGCCTTTCTGCGGTCGGTGACCCGGCCGCTGACCGTGGGGCTGCTCGGCGCGACGCGCGTCAATGCCGAGGCCGCGTCGAAGAAGCTCTCGGCGATTGCCGTCCAGCACAGATTCGTGGTCATCCATGACGGCTACTTCTCCGCTGCGCAGGAGCCGGAAATCATCGAACGCATCGCGGCGCTGCGGCCTGATATGCTGCTGGTCGCCATGGGCGTGCCGCGCCAGGAATTGTGGATCGAACGGCACATCGACGAGCGCCACTGCACGCTGCCGGTCGCGGTCGGCGCGCTGCTGGATTTTCTCAGCGGCGCCGTGCCGCGCGCGCCCTTGTGGATACGGCGCCTCAGGCTGGAGTGGCTGTTTCGGCTGGCGGTCGAGCCGGGACGGCTCTGGCGCCGCTATGTGGTCGGCAACCCCTTGTTCCTGTGGCGGGTCCTCAAACAGAAATTGTTGAACCGGCCCCAAGCCGCCGGAGACGTCCGTTGAACGAGAGGTTCGTTCCAGGCGCGATCGCCGAACCCGGACTGCTTCGGGCAACGCCGACGGCAGCCATGGTGACGGCAAGCTATGCGCCGGATTTCGAGCGTTGCCGCTTGCTCTGCGAAACCCTCGACCGCCACGTCACGGGCGTCGCGCATCACTACATTCTGGTCGAAGGCCGCGACGTCAAATTGTTTCGACGGTTGGAGAGCGCCAACCGTTCCGTCGTCGACGAACGTGAGTTGCTGCCGCGCTGGCTGCATGTCTTCGACGATCCGCTTAGCCTGTTCCGGCGGCGCGTCTGGCTCAGCCTGAAGACGCAGCCGCTGCGCGGCTGGCACGTGCAGCAGCTGCGCCGCATCGCCGTTGCGGCGCACGCATGCCAGGACGTCCTGGTCTTCTGCGATTCCGACGTCGCCTTCCTGAAGCCTTTCGATTGCGGCGCGTTCTGGCGCGACGGCAAGGCGCGGCTGTTCCGCCGTGACGGCGTGCTTGCGCAGGACGGTCATGACGAGCATCGCATATGGTCGCGCAATGCCGGCTCCGCGCTCGGCATCGATCCGTCGAGGAATTCGGTTCACGATTACATTTCGACGCTGATCGCCTGGCGCCGCGACACCGTGCTGGCCATGTGCAGTCGGATCGAGGAGGTGCATGGCCGAAACTGGGTCGAGGTCGTCGGCTCGGCGCGCAAATTCTCCGAATGCATGATCTATGGCCGCTATGTCGACGATCTGCTGGACGGCGCTGGCCACTTCCATGGCTCGGAAGAATTCTGCCGCGTCCACTGGACCGGTGAGGCGCTGTCGGATGATGAATTCCGTCGCTTCGTTGCCGCCATGGCGCCCGAACAGGTGGCGATCGGCATGCAGTCCTTCATCGGCACCGATACCGGCCGCATCCGCCGGCTGATCGGGCTCGACCGATCCTGATCCTGAAAAGCGAACCGGTTCTCGGAAAGACTGCCCGGATGAAGGATCAGATCGCCTTCGCCGGCTTGCGCAGCGCCGAATAGGTCAGCAGCATCGACGCGAGATAGAGCAGCAGGAAGACGACGTTGAGCGACAGCACCAGCTTCGATGTGTCGGCAATGGTTGTCAGCACATAGGTCAGCAGCAGCGCCTTGAGAGCGGCGAGCAGGCCGAGATTGAGCGCCCGCACCAGCGTCTGGCCGCGCGCGAACAGAAGCTCCGCCTGGTATTCGACCAGATTGCGCAGTCCCGGAACGCCGATCGCAAGCGCCACAAGGGGAGCGGCCTCCGAGACGTTCTTGCCGAGCGCCCCGGGGAAGAAATGCAGCACCACGGCAAGCACCAGCAGCGCCAGCGTCGAGACCGCGAACACGCCGCCTTCGATGCCGCTCTTGACCGCCAGCCGTGACAAGAGCTCCGGGGCACGCATCATGCGCTGCACCAGCATCATGGAGAAGGTGCGGATCGGGATCGCCGTCAGGTCGACCAGCCGCATGATGATGGCATAGATGCCGGCCAGGTGCGGCCCGCCGATCGCCAGCACCAGAAGCTTGTCGAACTCCATCTGCAGGTAGAACAACACCTCGGCGCCGGCGACGTAGATCGAATCGGCGAGCCGCCTGAGATAGAGCTCGCCGCGCAGCCGCAGCCGTTGGCGCGGATAGAAGAGGCCGAACGCGACCAGCAGCGAGGCCGCGTTCGCGCCGATATAGAACCAGGACCACACCCAGATGCTGTGTTGCGCCCAGAACATGAACAGCACCGCGCCGGCCGCCCGCAACGCCGTCGCCAGGATCGCCAGCACGGCGGCACGGCCGAATTTGCCGAGACCGTTGTTGACGATCAGCGCCACCTCCACCGGCCGCCACAGAAGCGCCTCGGCAAAGACGATTGCCGCGAACACCGGCAGCGGCACGGTGCTGGCAAAGAAGATCAGGTAGACGATGTAGGAGGCCGCGGCGAGCAGCGGCAACGAGACGATGCCCAGCAGCAGGAAGCCTGCGGTGAAGGTGCCAATCAGGTTGGGGCGGATGGTGGCGGTGCGGTAGAGTGCCGAGATGAAGCCGAAGGCCAGAAGCCGCGACAGCATCACTCCGGCGGCCGAGGCGGTGGCGAACATGCCGAACTCGGCGATGGAAAGCGTATTGGCCAAGGCGATGAAGTAGGCGAGTGAAAACACCAGCCGCCCGCCGGCGCCGCTGATCGCTGAAAAATAGTCGCGAACCATCCCCCGTCTTTCGGCCACGAAGGTGCCGATCCGGGCGAGGGGCCGCCTCTGCGGTATGTCGCTGGCCTCAGTCATAGGTCAGGGAAAGGCATAGGCGGCAAAGTTTAACGTGCCCTTCTGAAATCTTCCTGCATCTGCTGAAATTCCAAGCAGCCGGCATCAAGCAATGCTTTCGGCCGCCTAAAATTAACCTTTTGTTTCCTATGCTTGTTTAGCGTGGCTTAACAAATGGCCGACTGCCGCTGTCTGGCGGCTGAAAGTAAGCTCCGCGACAATGGGCGACAGGGAAAATCGTGAGGACTGGAGGCGCGAGCGATCCTTGCTGGCGCTTGGCCAAGCCGTGCGCGGTGAGGACGAGGCATCGCTGGTCTCGCTAGGGGATCGGGCAAATCCGTCATGGCGCGAGGATGCCGCCACACGTCATCGCCTGGCGCGTTCGCAGCGCGAGGCGAAGATGAATCCGGCGCCTTCCGCATCCGCCGCAACGCAACGCTTGCAGCCGGGCGACGAGCCGGCTCCGGCGTCCGCCGGCATTTCGCATTCGCACCATGGGGCCGGTATCGGCGGTTCGGACCCGGCGATGCCGTATGAAGAGACGGTTCCTGAGATCGCCTCGAGCGTTGATTCCCCGCGCAGCACATCCGAACCGCTGAGCGCGAGCGAAGCGGGAGCATCTCCTGGCGAGGATGCCGACAGCCAGCAATGGAAGCCCCTGATCGATCCGATGCAGGTGGTTCGCGGCGTCGCCAGGTCCAAAGCGCTGATCATCACCACGACGGTACTGGGCGCGGCGCTCGGCGTTGCGATTGCCCTGTCGACGCCGAAGAAATACGAGTCCACCACCGAACTGATCGTCGACCCGCGCGACCTGAAGCTTACGGATCGCGATCTCACCCAGGCGGTGGTCATGCCCGACGCGGCGCTCGTCAACGTCGAGAACCAGATCAAGTTGCTGACCTCCGGCACCGTGTTGAACAAGGTTGTCCAGGAGCTCAACCTTGTCGATGACCCCGAGTTCAACGGCCAAGGCAATGGCGGCCTGGGTGTCATGTCGCTGATCCGCTCGATCCTGTTGCGCCAGGACGGACCGGGCGGTGTCGACCAATCCCGCCGCCTTTCCCTTGCCATCGTCAATCTGGCAGAGAGCGTTTCGGTTGAGCGCGGCGGCAAGACCTCCGTGATCACCATCGGCGTCACCACGCAGGATGCCCAGAAATCGGCGCTCATCGCCGAAACGATGACGAAGGTCTTCCTGCAGACTTCGGGTGAAATCCAGTCCGACACTGCCGGCCGGGCCAACAACGAACTGACGGCGAAACTCGACGAGATGCGCAAGGGCGTCGAGGCGGCCGAGCGCAAGGTCGAGGATTTCAGGGCCACCCATGATCTTGTCGACGCGCAGGGCCACCTGATCAGCGACGACCAGATGCTCAAGCTCAACGAGCAGCTTTCCGTCGCCCGCGCCCGCACGCTGGAGCTGAACGCCCGCGCGGCCTCGGCACGTCAGGTCAACGTGAATTCGGTGCTCAGCGGCACCTTGCCGGAAGAGATCAACTCCAACTCCATGAGCGATCTGCGCTCGCAATACGCAACGCTTAAACAGGAGGCTGATCGGGCAGCGGTCCGGCTCGGACCGCGCCATCCCGAGCGCCAGGCGCTCGAGGCCCAGCTCACCGGCGCGCGCGAACGCATCGTCGCCGAACTCAGCCGCATCGCGTCGTCGCTGCAGGTTGACCTGAAACGCTCGGTCCAGCTCGAACAGGACCTTGCTTCCCGCCTGGCGCAGATGAAGGTGCGCAGCGGCGACGTCAACAGCGACCTTGTCTCGATGCGCGAACTGGAACGCGAGGCCTCGGCCAAGCGCTCGGTCTATGAGCAATATCTCCTGCGCGCCAAGGAGACCGGCGAGCAGAAGAATATCAACACCGCCAATATGAGCGTCATCTCGCCCGCCTCCATTCCGCTGGAGCCGAACGGGCCGTCGCGCGCCGTGGTGGCGCTTGCCGGCCTGCTGCTGGGCTTTGCCTCCGGCGTCGGTCTCGGCGCCATGCGCGGCGCCTATGAAAGCCTGCGTGAGACCGCCGGGTCACGATCCCGCCGTGACCGCAAGATAGAGGAGCGCCGGGCGCCGCTCGATGACCAGGCATTCCGGGCGCCGCCTCCGCCGGCGCCGCCGATACCGCAAGCATCGCCGCCGCAATCACCGCCGCCGCCACCAGCATCAGTGCCGCCGCTTGCCGCGCAGCCCGGAGCCGCTGCCACCGAGGGTCCAAGCCGGATCGGCTTGCTGATGTCGAGGCTGCGCAAAGCCGTGTCCCGCAAGCCCGGCACCGAGGCGCAGGACGATGCGTTTCCCGGTGCATCTGCATCGGCCGCTGTCGCCGAAGAGGGCCGGCCGGCGAGCACTCCGGCATTTCCCGACTATCCGGCTCCGGATTCCGCCTTTGGACATCGCCCGCCAGCTCCAGACTATCCGCGGCCATCTTTTCAGCCAGACGCGGACGCCGGCTATACGCGGCCCATGGGACCGCCATTGCGGTCGCCCCTGGTGCCGCAGCAGGCGATGTATCCGGCCTCGTCCCATCCCTATGCGCAGCCCTTGGTCTATCCGCACATGCAGCCTTGGCAGACGCGGTCGGCGGCAGGCCATCCCCAGGCCACGGCGCCCTATGGCGCGCCCATGCCCTACCCGGCCGCACCCGCTCCGGCTCAGCCGTCGGCCTATCCCGCCGCGCCGCTGGAGCAGCCCGCCGCCGCCGAGAAGGGCGCCGAGCAGGCGTCGATCGAGGAAATTCGCGCCAGCCTGCGCGAATTTCGCGAGGCTGTTCGCGAGCTTACCGAGAGCCGCGCGGGCCGCCGCTATTTCTGAGCCACAAGATAGTCTCCTGTGTCGAACAAAAGCGCGCCGGTTTCGCGTAAACGGCATCGGACGGCGCTTTGACGGGATTGCGTGTTCGAATTTTCGTCAAAATGCCGCGCGGTGTCTTGCCGGAGACGCAGCCCGGCTGGCCGGGCCATGCAGGCTTCGGCACGCGCTTGAGAAAAGGATCCAAAGCGCCGCATTTTCAGACGCGGCCGGTTTGGCGGAACGTATCGAGGGGTGATTCATATGGCCGAAGTGATTGACGGCAAAAGCGTTGCCGAAGACGTGGTGCGGACGGTGAAGACCCTGACCGCCGAGCTTGTCGCCAAGGGCAAGATCCAGCCCGGCCTCGCCGTGGTTATCGTCGGCGAGGATCCGGCGAGCCAGGTCTACGTCGCCTCCAAATCCCGCACCGCCAAGGAATGCGGCTTTCATTCGGTCCAGCACACGCTGCCGGCGGACACCTCCCAGGAGGCGCTGCTCAAGATCATCGCCGACCTCAACGCCGACCCCGCCATCAACGGCATCCTGGTACAGCTTCCGCTTCCCGCCCACATCGACGCCGGTAAGGTCATCCAGGCGATCGCGCCGCAGAAGGATGTCGACGGCTTCCATTTCATCAATGTCGGCAAGCTCGGCACCGGCGAACTCGACACCGCTTTCGTTCCCTGCACGCCCGCCGGCTCGATGCTCCTGATCGAGCGCGTGCGCGGCAAGGATCTGTCGGGCCTCAATGCCGTCGTCGTCGGCCGTTCCAACATCGTCGGCAAGCCGATGGCCAATCTCCTGCTCGCCGCCAATTGCACCGTCACCATCGCGCACAGCCGCACGAAGGATCTGCCGGGGCTGGCCCGCACCGCCGACATTCTCGTCGCCGCCGTTGGCCGGCCGGAGATGATCAGGGGCGATTGGGTGAAGCCCGGCGCAACCGTCATCGACGTCGGCATCAACCGCATCCCGGCCCCGGAGAAGGGGGAGGGCAAATCCCGCCTCGTCGGCGACGTCGCCTATACCGAAGCGGCCAAGGCCGCCGGCGCCATCACGCCCGTGCCCGGCGGCGTCGGGCCGATGACCATTGCCATGCTGATGGCCAATACGTTAGCCTCCGCCTACCTCGCGGCCGGGTTGAAACGGCCCTCCTTCTGACCACCAGAAAGCAGCAGCTTTGCCGAACCCAACTATTCCCTTGGAACGGCCGGTCATGAATGATCCCGTTCAAGGCGGCCGGCAATTCGCATTCCTGCTGGTCGACAAGTTCTCCATGTTCTCGCTGGCGGCCGCGATCGACACGTTCCGTTCGGCGAACCGGCTGCTCGGCCGCGATTTCTACGGCTGGACGACGGTATCGGCCGATGGCGATCCGGTGATGGCGTCCAACGGCTTGCCGCTCAAGATCGATTATGCGGTTGCCGACCTGCCGCCGGTCGACATCCTCTTCGTCTCGGTCGGGCTGACCACGGAATTTCCCGGCAAGAGCAAGGTTCTGGCGGCGCTACGCAGCTGGGGCCGGCGCGGCAATGCGCTCGGCGCGCTGTCGGTCGGATCCTATTTGCTGGCCGAGGCCGGCCAGCTCGACGGCTATCGCTGCACCATCCATTGGGAGAACCGCGCCGGCTTCGTCGAGCGCTTTCCCGACATCAACTGCACCGGCAATGTCTTCGAGATCGACCGCAAGCGCTACACCTGCGCCGGCGGCACCACCTCGATCGACCTGATGCTGGAGATCGTGCGCGGCGACTTCGGCTCGAACCTCGCCAATGGCGTCGCCAATCAGTTCCAGCACGAGCGCATCCGCTCGGCCGGCGACCGCCAGCGCGTCGGGCCGGAGCGCGACCTCACCGGCAAGTCGGAGAAGCTCAGGCGCATCGTCGAGCTGATGGCCGACCATCTCGACGAGCCGCTCTCGGCGGTGCAGCTCGCCAAATCGGCTGGCCTTTCGGTGCGTCAGGTGGAGCGTTTGTTCCTGCGCCACCTCAACGTCACGCCCGGCCGCTACTACATGCGGCTGCGGTTGGAGCGGGCGCGCGAATTGTTGCGCCAGACCAACATGCCGATCCTCGACGTGGCGATCGCCACCGGCTTCACCTCGCATTCCTATTTTGCCCAGAGCTACCGGCTGCAGTTTGGCCGCCCGCCTTCCGAAGAGCGCCGCACCACCTACTAAGCCGCGGACAAGCCGCGTCCGGGCTTGTGTCCCAGGGTGGGCTCAAATAGCTTCAGCCGGCGGACGGGGCGGCTACTCAGGAGATTTTGATGGCGGGACTTGCACGGAGCGTCGCTGCGGCGTTTCTCCTTTTGTCGATGACGACATTCGGCTTTGCCGCGAACAAGGTCATCATCATCCTCGACGCTTCCGGGTCGATGTGGGCGCAGATCGACGGCAGGCCCAAGCTCGAAATCGCCCGTGAGTCGCTGAGAAGCGTGCTGCAATTGGTTCCCGCCGACGATGAACTCGGTTTCATGGCCTATGGTCATCGCGAGAAAGGCAGTTGCGAGGATATCCAGCTGATCGTACCGCCGCAGGCCGGTTCGGCGAGCGCGATTTCGGCCGCGGCCGACAGCATGAAATTCCTCGGCAAGACGCCGCTGACATCAGCCGTCAAGCAGGCGGCCGAAGCGCTGAAATACACCGAGGACAAGGCGACCGTCGTTCTCATCACCGACGGGCTCGAGACCTGTGGCGGCGATCCTTGCGCGCTTGGCAAGGAACTCGAATCGTCCGGCGTGGATTTCACAGCCGACGTTGTCGGCTTTGGCCTTACGGCCGACGAAGGCAAGCAGATCGCTTGCCTCGCCGACAACACCGGCGGCAAGTACATCCAGGCGTCCGACGAGAAGGCGCTGCGGGAAGCTTTGGTCGAAACCGTCGCCGCACCGGCGCCGTCACTGCCCCCCGCACCGGCGCCGGCACCCGAACCGGCGCCAGCGCCTGCGCCGGAGCCTGCAAGGCCTGCTTTCAATTTCCAGCCGACCGTGGTGATGGCCGAAGGCGGCGAGCCGATCACCGACGGCAATGCCTGGGAGATTTACAAAGCCAACCCCGACGGCTCGCGCGGCGAGTCCGTCACCACCGAATATGGCAGCTATAACGGCAAACTCGATCCCGGCGACTATATCGTCGTCGCGCGCGACGACGAAGCCAAGGTCGAGCAGAAGGTCACGATCGAGGCCGGCCAGGTCCAAAAACCGCTCTTTATCCTGAACGCCGGTACATTGATCATCCACCCACATGCAAGCCAGGGCGCCGAGATCAGCAGCGAAGCCCGCGTCGATTTCGGCTATCCCGGTGGCAGCACCACCCATTACGGCGACACCCAGGCCATCGTGCCGGCGGGCGAACAGAAGGTGACGGTGCAGATCGGTGCCGGCACGGTGACGGAAACAATCCAGCTCGCCCCCGGGCAGACCATTGAAAAGGACGTCGTGGTCGGCGTCGGCCAGGCCGTGCTCAATGCCTATTATACATCGGGCGGCGACAAGGCCGACAATTCGGCCATCGGCTTTGAGATCGTCAAGGCGAAGAAGAAGATCGACGGCAGCCGCGACAGCGTCGAGCACTCCTATGGGGCCGACAGCAAGTTCTGGCTGCCGCCCGACGACTATGTGGCGGTGACAACGCTCGATCTCGCCGTCGTCGAGCAGCCTTTCAGCATCAAGCCCGGCGACAGCCAGGATGTGAAGGTCGTGCTCGATGCGGGCGTGCTCGCAATATCGGCGCCCGGCGCTTATTCGATTGAGGTGCTTTCGTCGAAAAAGGACATCGAGGGCAAGCGCGAATCGCTCGGCTTCAACTACGGCGACAACTGGCAGCAGACGATCCCGGCCGGCGATTATGTCGTCGTCCGGCATATGTCGGATGAGGGTCATGACAAGGAGATGCCGGTGACAGTCAAGGCTGGCGAACGGGCCGAGATCACCGTCGCGGAATGATGGCTGGGGTTCCCGAAGCAAAAAAGGGCGGTTCCGAACCGCCCTTTTTCATGAATTCCTTGCAGATGGATCAGGCGGTTCCAAACGCGCTGGCCCCATGGTCGGCTCGACCCACCAATTGCCGGAATCCGGCGAAGAGCTCACGGCCAAAGCCGAACTCATTACCGATGAGATCGGCTTCCGCTGTCCGACGCAGCGCGAATTCCGCCGCCGGTACCAGCACTTCAAGCGTGCCGGCATCGGCATCCAGCCGGATGATGTCGCCGTCGTGGATCCTGGCGATCGGGCCGTCCTCGACCGCTTCCGGCGTGACATGGATCGCCGCCGGCACCTTGCCGGAGGCGCCAGACATGCGCCCGTCCGTGACCAGTGCGACGCGCTGGCCGCGATCCTGCAGGATGCCGAGCACGGTGGTCAGCTTGTGCAGTTCCGGCATGCCGTTGGCCTTCGGCCCCTGGAAGCGGATGACGGCGATGAAGTCGCCGGTAAGCGTGCCGGCCTTGAAGGCTTCGTTCAGCCCTTGCTGGCTGTCGAACACTTTGGCCGGCGCTTCGATGAGGCGCCGTTCCGGCTTCACCGCGGACGTCTTGATGACGGCATGGCCGAGGTTGCCGGCCAGCACTTTGAGGCCGCCCGTCGGCTGAAAGGCTTTCTTGAACGGCGCCAGGACCTTCGCGTCGCCACTCGCGCGCGGGGCGGCTTCGCGCACGACGCTGCCGTCGGCACCGAGCTTTGCCTCGACTGCATAGGGCCGCAGGCCTTCGCCCCATACCGTCTGCACATCTTCATGCAGCACGCCTTCGTCGAGCAACTCGCGAATGAGGAAGCCGAGCCCGCCCGCGGCGTGGAAATGGTTCACATCCGCAAGCCCGTTGGGATAGACGCGCGCCAGGAGCGGCACCGCTTCCGAGAGGTCGGAGATATCCTGCCAGGTCAGCGCGATCCCAGCGGCTGCGGCCATGGCGATCAGATGAATGGTATGGTTGGTCGAGCCGCCGGTCGCGTGCAGGCCAACCACGCCGTTGACGATCGAACGCTCGTCGATCATCCGCCCGGCCGGCGTATAGGCGTTGCCAAGCGCGGTGATCGCCAGCGCCCGCTTGGTTGCCTCGCGGGTCAAGGCGTCTCGCAGCGGCGTGCCCGGATTGACGAAGGAAGCGCCTGGCGTGTGCAGGCCCATGATCTCCATCAACATCTGGTTGGAGTTGGCCGTGCCATAGAAGGTGCATGTCCCCGGTCCATGATAGGACTTGGACTCGGCCTCCAGCAGTTCGGCGCGGCCTGCCTTGCCCTCGGCATAGAGCTGGCGGACCCTGGCCTTTTCATCGTTGGGCAGGCCTGTCGTCATCGGCCCGGCCGGAATGAACACCGCCGGCAGATGGCCGAAGGTCAGTGCCGCGATCACCAGCCCGGGCACGATCTTGTCGCAGACGCCCAGATAAACGGCGGCGTCGAACATATTGTGCGACAGGCCGATCGCGGCCGCCATGGCGATGACATCGCGCGAGAACAGCGAAAGCTCCATGCCCGGCTGCCCCTGGGTGACACCGTCGCACATCGCCGGCACGCCGCCGGCAACCTGGGCGATGCCGCCGGCCTCCCGCGCCGCTTCCTTGATCAGCGCCGGGAATGTCTCGAAGGGCTGATGCGCCGACAGCATGTCGTTGTAGGAGGTGATGATACCGAGGTTCGGCACCTTGTCGGCACCCAGCGCCACTTTCTCGGAGGGGCTGCACACGGCAAAGCCATGGGCAAGATTGCCGCAGGACAGCACCGCCCGGTTGGCGGTCTGGTTCGATGCGCTGGCGATGCGGCCGAGATAGCGCTCGCGGCCCGGCTTGGAGCGTTGGCGGATGCGCTCCGTGATGGCTTCGATATCGCGTCTTGCGGTCATGGCGTTCGGTCCTTTCAAGCGAGGTCCCGGAAACATCCTCCCGCCGTTTGCCGGGACCAGATAAGTCTAGAGTTAGGGTGCCCAGAAAACCTCTACAGGCCTGGGGGCGGCGTCGAGCACGGCGCGGATCGGCTTTCGCGGACCGGGTGCCACCGCGCCGTCGAAGGCGGTGCGTTTGTCCTCGCCCTCTATGTGCAGCGCCAGGAGGCCGGCATCGACGATGCGCGCCAGCGACAGGGTCAGCCGCGGCTCGCCGGCGCTTGCCGCATGAACCGGCAGCACGATCCTGTCCGAGGACGGGTCGAGCAATTTCGCCAGATCGTCCGCGTCGGGAAAGAATGAGGCGGTATGGCCGTCAGGTCCCATGCCGAGCACGGCGACGTCGAGCGGCCAGGGCAGGGACTGGAGCGCCGCATTGTCCGATGCCGCGGCATCCTCGATGCTGACGGCTTCGTGATAGAGCGGCACGAACCGTGCCGCCGCAGCCGCGTTCTGCAACAGATTGGCGGCCACCAGTCCGGCATTGGAACGCGGCGAGGAGGCCGGCACGAAGCGCTCGTCGATCAGCGTCACCGTTACCTTGTCCCAGGCGATCGGCATTCCCGACAGGGCAGCAAAGAACTTTGCCGGCGTCGTGCCGCCGGAAACGGCCAGTAACGCCGTGCCGCGCGCCGCGATTGCCTTTGCCAGGCGATCGGCGACGCGCTCGGCCAGCGCCGCCGCCAGTTCCGCGCGGTCGGAAAAGCCATTCCAGTTGTAGCTGGGGCTGTTCAATTGCTCTCGTGCCATGTCCGCCCGTCACGTTCGATCAGCGCTATCGAGGCCGAAGGTCCCCAGGTGCCCGCCGTATAGCCCTGTGCCTCCTGCCTGGCGCTTTCCCAGGCGTTCTGGATCGGGTCGATCCACCTCCACGCGGCCTCGACCTCGTCGCGGCGCATGAACAGCGTCTGGTTGCCGCGCACGACATCCATGATCAGCCGTTCATAAGCGTCGGGCGCTCGGCCGTCGAAGGACTGCGCGAAGCTCATGTCGAGCGAAATCTGCCGCAGCCGCATGCCGCCCGGACCCGGGTCCTTGATCATGATGAATTGTTTGACGCCTTCGTCGGGCTGCAGCCGGATGACCAGCTGGTTGGCGAAGATCGGCCCGGCGCTGTCGCCGCCGAAGATCGAATGCGGGATCGGCTTGAACTCGATGACGATCTCCGAGACCCGGGTTGCCAGCCGCTTGCCGGTCCTGAGGTAGAACGGAACGCCTGCCCAGCGCCAGTTGCCGATCTCAGCCTTGATCGCGACGAAGGTTTCGGTGTTGCTGTCCTTGCCGAGCTCCTCGACATAGCCTTTCACCGGCCCGCCTGCGGAAGCGCCGGCGCGGTATTGTCCACGCACCGTGTGCTTCGGCGCCTCGTTGCCGTTGATGCGCTTGAGCGCGCGCAGCACCTTCAGCTTCTCGTCACGCACGGCGTCGGCGTCCATCGACGATGGCGCTTCCATGGCCACCAGGCAGAGCAGTTGCAGCATATGGTTCTGCACCATGTCGCGCAGCGCGCCGGCCTTGTCGTAATAGGTGACACGGTCTTCCAGGCCGACCGTCTCGGCGACGGTGATCTGCACGTGGTCGATATGGGCGGAATTCCACAGCGGCTCGTAGAGCGCATTGGCAAAACGCAGCGCCATCAGGTTCTGCACCGTTTCCTTGCCGAGATAATGGTCGATGCGGAAGATCTGGCTTTCGTGGAAATCGTCGCCGACCAGATCGTTGAGCGTTTGCGCCGAAGCGAGGTCGCGGCCGATCGGTTTCTCCAGCACGATGCGCGAATTCGGCGTGATCAGATCGTGTTCTTTCAGCTTGTGCGAGATGTCGCCGAACAGCGCCGGCGCCACCGCCAGATAGAAGGCGCGGATGCAGTCGCTGTCGCCGATCGCCTTCTTCAGCCTATCGAACCCCGCGCCGCTCGTGGCATCGGCCGAGACATAGGAAAGCCGCGCCAGGAAGGTTTTGAGCTCCTTGGGATCGATATCGGCCGCCTTGACGTGGTCAGAAATAGCCTGCTTGGCGAAAGCCCGAAATTCGTCATCACTCATCTTCGAACGCGACGTGCCGATGATGCGGGTTGGCTCGGAAAATTGATGGTCGCGCTGGCGATAGTAGAGCGACGGCAGAAGTTTGCGTTCCGACAGGTCGCCGGTGCCACCGAAAATGATGAAGTCGAAAGGGTCGACGGGGATGATCTGGCTGGTCATGGTCTATCCGCTTTGACGCCGGTCGCGAGTACGCGGCTGATATATTCTAATCGATTTAAATTTTCCAGTGCCATGGTGTCACATCGACGACCGATCGCTACATATTTGCGTCGGTCCAGATGTGCGCTTGACACTGGCACCAAGCGAAGGCTTGTCGGCAAACGACAACTCCGCCAAGCCTTCGCAGTTGCAGCATAGGACGTGAATGTGACGAAAGCTAAGGGAGAATCAGCGCTTTGCCTGTCGTGGCACAGGCCATGATGCCGGCAGCCCACGGTAAAAGCCACGCGATGAACCCAGGGAGCGGAAAAACATGCGTCTGAAGGACAAGGTCGCCATCGTCACCGGGGCCGCTTCGGGTTTCGGCGAGGGCATTGCCCGTCGCTTCGCCGAGGAGGGCGCCAGGATCGTCGTGGCCGACCTCAATGCCAAGGGCGCCGAACGCGTAGCCGGCGAGATCGGCGAGGCGGCGATCTGGACCCAGACCGACGTTTCGCAGCGCTCCGAATTCGACGAGATGGTCCATGCCGCCAAAAGCGCCTTCGGACGTATCGACATCATGGTCAACAATGCCGGGTTCACCCATCGCAATGGCGACATGCTCAAAGTCGACGAGGCGACGTTCGACCTGATCACATCGGTCAACATGAAGGCCATCTATCATGCTGCCCTTGCCGTCGTGCCGATCATGGAGCGGCAAGGCGGGGCGTCATCCTGACCACGGCCTCCACCGCTGGCCTGCGCCCTCGGCCCGGCCTCACCTGGTACAACGCCTCCAAGGGCTGGGCGATCACCGCCACCAAGTCGATGGCGGTGGAACTCGCGCCGAAGAACATCCGCGTCAACTGCCTGTGTCCGGTGGCCGGCGAGACCGGCATGCTGGAAAAATTCATGGGCGCCGATACACCTGAAATCCGCGAGAAATTCCGCGCCTCGATCCCCCTCGGTCGGCTTTCGACCCCGCTCGACATCGCCAATGCGGCACTGTGGCTGGCATCCGACGAGGCCGTCTTCATTACTGGCGTTGCGCTGGAGGTCGATGGCGGGCGCTGCATCTGACGCACACCGTCATCGCTGCGCCAAAGATCGGCTCGGCCGTGCCTGCCTTGATCGTGGCGCTGGTGCGTCAGGCGCCGGTCTTGATGTAGGTTTTGTAGACCCAGCCTGTCTTGCCGTTGTAGACGATCTGGCACCAACGCTTGCAGCTCATCACTTGCACCGAGGTCTTGGCGGGCACCGTGACGATGGCGGCCGCATTCTTCTTCGGGCCGCTGCGCATGGTCACGGCCCTGAGGATGCGCCCGGTGCCAGCCGCGGCCGCTTTGCGCGGTTCGGCCTTGCTGTCGTCATCCTGCGCCGCAGATTGCTGCGACGCTACTTGTGGTTGCGCGGCCGGAATGGCGGCGGTCTGCGCGCCATCGGGACTGCTGCCCGCCGCCGGGGCCGGTGCGGCGACCTTGGCGAGCTCGGCGGCGGCGTCGGTGTCGGCAGCGGGTTGCGCGAATGCCGCGGCCGCCGCCGGCTTGTCAGGCGTCTGCCCGGCCTTGCTCGCCGACTGCCCGGAAGCAGCCGGTGCGGTCTTCGATTGGGAAGCGGTCCAGCGCGGATCGTTCGCTGCGAGCGCCGGAATGGCGGCTTCCGAGACAGCCACGGTCGGCGAGACCTGGTCGGACTTTTCGCGCCGCTTGCGGCACCGCCGCCGCAGCCACCGTGATCCCCGCCGGCGCGATCTTCGTCGTCTTCACCGGAACGGCCGGAATGGCTTGCTCTGGATTGGCAACCGCTTGCCGCTCGTTCGCCGGTAACGCCAGCCAGAGGGCCACCGCAGCCACGCCGAGCAGCGCGGCCGTGCCGACCGCGGCAATCACCAGATGCGAGTTCGAACGGACTTCCTGCCAGAATGACGGGCGCATGTCGTAGCCGAACTGCATGGCAAAGCGCCGACGTTCCGGAGCACCGAAACTGAAGGGCTCTCTCACTCTTGCCACCTCCATAAGGGGCCGATGTTCTTCGATCAAACACCGCAATGCGTGCGTCGGTCGCACCGGTCCCAAATCAAACAGCGGGCGGGCCCGCAGAAAATCCCCGTCTATATTCGCCTAGAGATTGCACTTTTTGCCCGCGATTGTGGCATCAGTGCGCCATTGCTGAAGATTCTGCAACGCTTGGATGTCGCGGCCCCCATGATATTACTCAACAATTGTTAAATCCTGTCGCGCAACGCGAACCAGTTGAGCGCCAGGAAAAGCAGCGGCGCGCGCAAGCGCCGGCCACCGGGGAACGGCGGAATCTTCAAATCCTCGATCAGCTTTAGCCGGTCGCGGTTGCCGGCTACCGTTTCGGCATAGAGCTTGCCGAAGAAGTTCGACAGCATGACGCCGTGGCCGGAATAGCCGCCGGCCGAGATCACATTCGGCATGACTTCGCGCACGAACGGCTTTCTCGGTACCGTGATGCCGACATAGCCGCCCCAGCCATGCGTGATTTCGACGTCCCTCAGTGCGGGATAGAGTTCCGCGATCTGGCGGCGGATATGGATATGGATGTCCTTGGGGTCGTTGACGCCGTAGACCTCGCGTCCGCCGAACAGCAGCCGGCCATCCCTCGACTTGCGGAAGTAGCGCACGACGAAGCGGGAATCATCGACGGCCTCGCCGCCCGGCAGCACGTTCGAATCCGCTCCAAGCGGCACGGTCGCGCCGATGAACGAGCCGATCGGCATGATGTGCGCGGCACTCACCGGTTCGAGCGTGCCGCCATAGGCATTGACCGCGATCAGGCATTTCTGCGCTGTGATCGTCCCCCTGGCTGTCGAAACCTTCACCGTGCCGCCGCTCGAAACAATGCCGGTCGACGGCGTCGCTTCGAACAATCGTGCGCCGGCCTGTGCCGCCGCCCGCGCCGTGCCGATCACCAGTTTCATCGGATGGATATGGCCGGTGCCGGTGTCGCGCGTCCCGCCGAAATAGGCCGTCGAGCCCAGCCGCTGCGCAGTTTCCGTCGCGTCCATGAACGAAATGTGCGGATAGGAGAAGCGGCTGGCCATGATCTCGGCATGCGCCTTGTAGTCGTCGACATAGCGCGGCTTGTGCGCAACCGAGAGCTGGCCCGGCATGTAGTCGATATCGATCTGGTTGGCGGCGGCGAATTCGAGCAGATGTGCCTTCGCCTCCTCGGCGAGGTCGAACAGTGCCTTGGCGCGGGAAAACCCGTACTCGGCCTCCAATTCCTCGGCCCAGGCGCGCTGCCCGGTGCCGAGCTGGCCGCCATTGCGCCCGGAAGCGCCGTCTCCGAAGCGATACGCCTCGATCAAAACCACATTGGTGCCCGCCTTGGCCAGATGCACCGCCGCCGACAAGCCGGTGAAACCGCCCCCAACGATAACGACGTCGCAGCTCCGGTCACCGTCCAGCGCCGGATACTCGGGTCGCGGGCCGGCCGTGTCCTCGTACCAGGAACGGCCGGGGGAGATCGGGGATTGGTAGGGCATGATGCTCACGGAGTAGGGGAGTAGGGGAGTAGGGTAGGCTATTCCGGGGACAATTTGCGGATCAAAAGCCGCAAGAGCTTCCCCACACTTTCGGTGCTGGCCAACAACGACGCTGTCGCCGCCTGCGAGGCGATGCCAGTCCGCTCAGCGATCAGAAGTTGAGTTTCCAGCTCCTTCAATGATCCCTGGGCGATGCGAAGAAACTGTTGGTAGGATCCTCGAATTTCTCTACCATACCCCTCAGCTATATTTGCCGGCACCGAGCTTGCGGAACGGCGGACTTGGCTGGTCAATCCATAAAGTTCCTCCTTGGGCCATGATTTTGTGGAGCTGTAAACTGCCACAGCAAGATCCATTGCCTGCTGCCAAACAAGCAAGTCCTTGTAAGAGCCTGTCTTTTCGGCCATTCATCCCTGCTCCCCTGCTCCCCTGCTCCCCTGCTCCCCTGCTCCCCTGCTCCCCTGCTCCCCTGCTCCCCTGCTCCCCTGCTCCCCTGCTCCCCTGCTCCCCTGCTCCCCTGCTCCCCTGCTCCCCTGCTCCCCTGCTCCCCTGCTCCCCTGCTCCCCTGCTCCCCTGCTCCCCTGCTCCCCTGCTCCCCTGCTCCCCTGCTCCCCTGCTCCCCTGCTCCCCTGCTCCCCTGCTCCCCTGCTCCCCTGCTCCCCTGCTCCCCTGCTCCCCTACTCCCCTACTCCCCTACTCCCCTACACATTCAGCAACAAATACTCCCTCTCCCAAGGACTGATCACTTCCATGAACGTCTCGAATTCCGCCCGCTTGATCGCCGCATAGGTCGCGGCGAAGGACTTGCCCAAAAGCGCGCAGAGTTCCTCGTCGCCCTCGAACAGGTCGACGGCTTCGAGCAGGCTGCGCGGCAGGTCGATCTCGTCGGCATTGGCGGTGGTCAGCACCGGAGGTTCGGCCTTGATCTTGTTGGTGATGCCGATCAGCCCGCAGGCGAGCGAAGCGGCCATTGCCAGATAGGGATTGGCGTCGGAGGAGGGGATGCGGTTTTCGACGCGGCGCGCCGCCGGATCCGAGCGCGGCACGCGGAATGCCGTTGTGCGATTATCGTAGCCCCATTTGTTGTTGACCGGAGCCGAGGCGGACTGCGTCAGCCGGCGGTAGGAATTGACGTAGGGCGCAAACATGACCAGCGCGTTCGGCACATGCTTCTGCATGCCCCCGATGAAATGGAAGAAGTCCTCGGTTTCCGAGCCGTCCTCGGCCGAGAAGATGTTCTTGCCCGTCTTCTTGTCGATGATCGACTGATGGATGTGCATGGCGGAGCCCGGCTGACCCTGGATCGGCTTGGCCATGAAGGTGGCGTAGATTTCGTGTTTCAGCGCCGCCTCGCGAATAGTGCGCTTGAACATGAACACCTGGTCGGCGAGTTCGACGGGATCGCCGTGGCGCAAATTGATCTCGAGCTGGCCGGCGCCCTCTTCATGGATGAGCGTGTCGATCTCCAGGCCCTGGCTTTCGGAAAAATGATAGATGTCGTCGATCAGCTCGTCGAACTCGTTGACGCCGGCGATCGAATAACCGGCGCCGCCGCCGATCGCCCGCCCCGAACGGCCGACGGGCGGCGTCAGCGGGTAATCCGGATCCGGGTTTTTGCGCACCAGATAGAATTCGATCTCGGGCGCCACCACCGGTTTCAGCCCGCGCCTGTCATAGGCGGCCAGAACACGCTTCAAGACGTTGCGCGGCGTGAATTCCACCGAGCGGCCGTCCTGGTGGACGAGGTCGCAGATGACGGCCGCCGTCGGGTCTTCCTCCCAAGGCACCACCGTCAGCGTCGACAGGTCCGGCATGAGCTTGAGGTCGCCGTCGTCCTCCGGATAATGGAAGCCGTTGCCGTCTTCGGGATAGCCGCCTGAGATGGTGGTCATGAATACGGCTGAAGGCAGCGCCAGCGAGGTGTTGGAGGTGAATTTCTTTGACGGCATCATCTTGCCGCGGGCAACGCCGGCCTGGTCAGGTGTAATGCATTCGATGTCTTCGATGCCGCGCCATTCCAGCCATTCGCTGACTTCCTTCCAGTTCTTCACACCACGCAGGTTTTTCACGAAGGCAGGCGTGCGGGCGCGCCCTCCGCGGCTCGACGGACGGACTTCCTTTTTGCAGGCGGCATCATTCACCAGATTGGGTTGCGGATTTAGGAGTATAGCTGTGCCCGGCGACCGAAGGGAAGGGGAGCAGCCGGCATTGGCCGTTGCGGTTGAAAATCGCGGCTGCGAGATTAGGTTCAGCCTCGTTCACATACGAGAAGGCGTCGATGCAGAAGACCGGCGAACTGACCACCATAGGCTTCGATGCCGACGATACGCTGTGGCAGAACGAACAGTTCTTCCGCATGACCGAGAAGCGCTTTGCCGCCATGCTTGCCGATCACGGCGAAGAGGAACATATCTCGGCACGGCTGCTGGAGGCGGAGAGACGCAATCTTGCCGTCTACGGTTTCGGCATCAAGGGCTTCACGCTGTCGATGATCGAGACGGCGATCGAGGTCACGCAAGCTCGCGTGCCGGCTTCGGTCATATCGGAGATCCTCGGCGCCGGTCGCGAGATGCTGAGCCACCCGATCGAGGTCTTGCCGCATGCGCGCGAGACGGTGGAACGGCTCGCCGGCGCCTATCGCCTCGTGCTGATCACCAAGGGTGATCTGTTCGACCAGGAACGCAAGCTGGCCGGGTCCGGTCTTGGCGATCTGTTCGACGCGATCGAGATCGTCAGCGACAAGAACGCGGCTACCTATGCGCGCGTTTTCAGTCGCCATGGCGACGGCCCGGCCAGGAGCATGATGGTCGGCAATTCGCTGAAGTCCGATGTGGTGCCGGCCATCGAGGCCGGCGGCTGGGGCGTTCATGTGCCGCATGAATTGACCTGGGTGCTTGAACATGTCGAAGCGCCCATTGCCGAACCGCGCTTCCGGCAGATCTCCGATCTCGGACAACTGCCCGAACTGATCGAAAGCCTCGCCGGATAGGCTTGCTTGCCGCCTTCAGCGGTTGACCAGCCGATCAATCACCGGCTGCAAGCGCTCGGGCGTAATCGGCTTGGCCACCACAGCGTCGACGACGTTTGAAAGGCCAAGGCTCTCCGGCGTGCCGTTCTTGGTTGAAAGCAGTACCACCGGAGGGAGCGATTTACCCGAAGCCCGCCGCAACATCTCGATGCCGGGCATCAGAGTGTCGCAGTCCCTGTTATCGGCGCCGCCGTCCAGGACAATCACGGCCAGGGCCAGCAAGCGCAAGGTCTTCGCCGCCATGTCGGGTGATTCCGAGATCGGCTTGAGCCCGGACCGCTCGACGATCTTGGAAATCACCACCCGATTGATCGGCGACTTGCCGACAACGAGCACCTGCGAGGTCTGACGGATCGTCTCCGTGGCTGAATCCCGGCTCACCAGATTCGGATGTCTCGCGCTTTCGTCGTCACGCTTCACTGGGCACCCAAGTCAGCCAAGAAACTCGTCCCATTTCAATGCAGAGTTGAAATCAGGCGACAATTGGCGTGAGATCGCGGTCCCTGTCAAGCCGAAATAAAAAGCTGGGGAAAGCATTCCCGCAGCAGTCAATTCAAGCAACAGTACTGTACTGCTCTGTCCATTCCTTGGTCGCATGAAAATAAAATTCACCTGCGCATACACGGCGCAGGTGAGAGGCGGGCCTGCGCGATCTTCGATCAGCCATGGCTTTGCTGCGTGACGATGACCGGGATCAACAGGTCCCCCCAATTGCCGTCGCCGCCATGGTGTCGTGCCGAGCGCACCAGCTCGACCGAGACGCCGGCTTCCACCGCCTTCATCACCGACTGGTTGAGCCGGTGCAGATCGTTGGCCAGCATGCGGATCGTCGCTTGCTGGTCGATGCTCATCGTGGTCGACTGCTCTTCGGCCCGTTCCTTGACGCGGCTTATCGATGCCATTGGTCTTCTCCTTGCTGTATGCCCTTGGGCGTTTGCCGAGATCCCTGGTTTGCTATTCCGCAGCCGGTTTGAACTGGGCGTGCTCGGTCGATTCATGCATGGCCGTGGTCGATGACCGTCCGCCGGTGATCGCCATCGACACGGCATCGAAATAGCCGGTGCCGACCTCGCGTTGGTGCTTGGTCGCGGTGTAGCCGTTGGCCTCCGCCGCGAACTCGGCTTCCTGCAACTCCGAATAGGCTGCCATCTGCCGCTCCTTGTAGCCGCGGGCGAGTTCGAACATGCCGTAATTGAGCTGGTGGAAACCGGCCAGCGTGATGAACTGGAACTTGTAGCCCATGGCGCCGAGCTCTTTCTGGAACCTGGCGATCGTGGCGTCGTCGAGGTTCTTCTTCCAGTTGAACGAAGGCGAGCAATTATAGGCCAGCAGCTTGCCGGGGTAATGCCTGTGCACGCCCTCGGCAAATCTCCTCGCCTGCGCCAGGTCGGGCTTCGAGGTTTCGCACCAGATCAGGTCGGCGTGGGGAGCGTAGGCGACGGCGCGCGCGATGCAGGGCTCGATACTGTTCCTCACCTGGTAGAAGCCTTCCACCGTGCGGCCGGCGTCGTAGTCGACGAAGGGCTGGTCGCGCTCGTCGATGTCGGAGGTGAGCAGCTTCGCCGCTTCCGCGTCCGTGCGCGCCACGACCAGGGTGGGCGTGCCCATCACGTCGGCTGCCAGGCGTGCGGCATTGAGGTTGCGGATGTGGGCCGCGGTAGGGATCAGCACCTTGCCGCCGAGATGGCCGCACTTCTTTTCCGACGCCAATTGATCCTCGTAATGGACGCCGGCGGCACCTGCCTCGATGAACGCCTTCATGATCTCGAAAGCGTTGAGCGGCCCACCGAAGCCGGCTTCGGCATCGGCGACAACAGGTGCGAACCAGGTATCGACCGAAAGCCCCTTGCCTTCGGAGGTCTCGATCTGGTCGGCGCGCTGCAAGGTGCGGTTGATGCGCTTGACGAGTTCGGGCGCCGCATTGGCCGGGTAGAGCGACTGGTCCGGATACATGGCCGAGGCGGTGTTGGCGTCGGCGGCGACCTGCCAGCCAGACAGGTAGATCGCCTTCAGCCCGGCGCGCACCTGCTGCATGGCCTGGTTGCCGGACATGGCGCCGAGCGCGTTGACGAAGTCCTCCTCGTGGATGAGCTTCCACAGCCGGTTGGCGCCCATTTCCGCCAGGCTCTGGCGGATCTGCACCGAGCCGCGCAGTCGCGTCACATCCTCCGGCGAATAGGGGCGTTCGATGCCATCGAAGCGGCCCTCGGGGGCCGAGGGGACGAGGTTGTAAAAATCAGTCATGCTCTACTCCGGAGGATTGTTTCTTTGCGGCTCGGCGGCATTCCTCGCCGCGTTCGAATGTGACCGAATTTACAGTGCGAGGCGAAAAGAACCATGGAAATCGAAGAATCAGGCCATCAATAAGGGAAAATCTGTATTGTGTTTGACAGATGGGTGAGGTAAATTTGTAATTATTGTAAAAATCGCATGGAAGCGTAGCAGCGACGGCAATGTAAATTCCTGTCAAGGAGCCCTATGGCCGACCAGAAGATATTTGCCGGGCCGCGTATCCGCCGCATCCGCAACGCCAAGGGCCTGACCCAGACGGCAATGGCCGAAGGCCTCGGCATCTCGCCATCCTATCTCAACCTGATCGAGCGCAACCAGCGGCCGCTGACGGTGCAGTTGATCCTGAAGCTGGCGTCCGTCTACAAGGTCGATCCGCATGAGCTGCAGGGCGAAGCGGGCGGCTCTGTCGCGGCCTTGAGGGAAGTGTTTGCCGATCCGCTGCTGGCTGGCGAATTGCCGGGAGACCAGGAACTGATCGAGCTTGCCGAAGCCGCGCCCAATGCCTCCGCGGCCGTGATAAAACTGTTCCGTGCCTATCGCGAACAGGCCGAGCGCCTGTCCGATCTCAACGAGCTTCTTGCGCGCGAGGGGCGGGTGACGGCGCTTTCCAGCGCCCGCCTGCCGATCGACGAGGTGCATGAGATTTTCGAGCGTCAGCCGAACCATTTTGCGCATATCGAGGAAGAGGCGGAAGCATTCACTTCGGTGCTCGATCCCGGCGATGATTTGTCTGCTGCGCTGAAGGGCTGGCTGAAGCGCGAATACGGCATCGTCGTCAAGGTGCTGCCGGTCGCCACCATGCCGAACTGGCGCCGCCGCTACGATCGCCATTCGCAGCGCCTGTTCCTGTCCGAGCGCCTGTCGCCGTTCGACCAGTTACGCGAAATGGCGATGGAGGCATGCCTGATCCGCATGACCGTCGCGATAGCCGGCGAGATCCAGGCGTTGAAACTGTCCACAGATGAGGCCCGCCGCCTCGCGCGGTTCGAACTCGGGCGCTACGCGGCGCATGCGCTGATGATGCCTTACCAGGCTTTCCACGCGGCGGCCGTTCGTGCCCGCTACGATATCGACGTGCTGCGCTCGCGCTTCGGCGTTTCCTTCGAGCAGGCGGCCAACCGGCTGACCACGCTGCAGCGGCAAGGCGCCTCGGCCGTGCCGTTCTTCATGCTGGAGATCGACAATGCCGGCAATCGCTTCCGCAAAGCCGGCAGCCTGGGCTTTCCGCAAAGCCGCTTCGGTGGCGCTTGTCCCAAGCTTCCCGTGCACGTCGCCTTCAGCCAGCCCGGCCAGATTTTCGTGGAAGCGGTGGAAATGCCCGACGGCGCCGAGTTCCTCTGCATCGCCCGCACGCTGGAGGGGCCGCAAGGCGCGTTCTCCGAGCGGCCGCGCCGTACTGCGCTGCTGCTGGGGTGCGACATCGGCTTTCGCGACGACATCGTCTACGGTGCGGCACTTCCCGGCCCGACGGCCGGAAAAGGCGGAGCTGGCGCGGTAGCGGCGACGCCGGTCGGGCCCGCCTGCCGGCTTTGCGAGCGCGTCGGCTGCCTGACGCGCGCCGAGCCGCCGGTGACGCGCCCGCTTGGCCTCGACGAGATGGTGACAGGCCTGAGCGCCTTCGATTTCCAGTGACGCTTCGCAAGGCGGACTTGCCACAATCGCCGCCGGTCTCTGGATCACGCCGGACCCGCGCCTTTGCGTTACGCGAATAAGGTACGTTTTTGTCGTCCCCTGCGCATTGTGCCGTTCTCAAACATCGACAGTCGTACCCATGACCGACACAGCATCATCGCCGATCGCTCGTTCATCGACCGTCCCGCAGCGGGAGGAGCGCATCGGCTTCCTGCTCGTGTTCCTGTCGGCATTGATGTGGAGTTTCGGCGGCACGATCGCCCGCTTCATCACCGCCGGCGACAGCTGGACGGTGGTGTTCTGGCGTTCCGTGTGGGCGGCCGCCTTCCTGCTCTGCTTCATGGTCTGGCGTGACGGCTGGCGCGGCATGCTGAGGTCGTTTCGCGGCATGGGCCTGCCTGGCCTTGCCGTGGGCTTCTGCTTCGCCACCGCGTCGACTTCTTTCGTCGTGGCGCTTGCCTACACCACCGTCGCCAACATCCTGTTGATGCAGGCCGGCGTGCCGCTGCTTGCGGCGCTGTTTGCCTGGGCGCTCTTTCGCGAAAGAGTGGCGGTCGCGACCTGGCTGGCGATTGCCGCCGTCATCGCCGGTGTCGCCATCATGGTGTCGGAATCGCTGGATGGCGCCGTTTCGCCCATGGGCGACGGGCTGGCGCTGCTGATCGCCGTCATGTTCTCGATCGCCACGGTCATCACCCGGCGCTTTTCCAGCGTGCGCATGACGCCGGCGACCTGCCTCGGCACGATCCTGGCGGCGGGTTTTGCCGCCTCGCAGGCTTCGACCTTCGCCGTATCGGGCATCGACATGGGTTTTCTCTTCGTGTTCGGGGTGGTTAATCTGGGCCTTGGCCTCGCTTTCTTCGCCACCGGCGCGAGGCTGATCCCGGCCGCCGTCGCCGCGCTGTTGGGTACGTTCGAGCCGATCCTCGGGCCGATATGGGTGTGGCTGATCCACTCCGAGGTGCCGTCGGGCCGCACCATCGTCGGCGGCGCGGTGGTGGTCACGGCGCTGCTCGTCCATATCGGACTGGAGTTCAAGCGGCAGACGCGGCCAGTCAGGGCAGGGGTCACCGGCGTGCCGTCGCCGAATTGATGCGACGCCCTAGCTTTGCCATTGACAAGTTCGCTGCCGCGCGGGCAGGCTGGGACCACGGCAACAACAAGACAGGCTTATCTTGCCAAGTCTCCCCGGCGACCCGATCGAGACCGGATCACATCCCAGTATTTCTGCCTGCGCGGCGGCGAAAGCTTCTGACGATGCGGCGACTCCTTCCAGCCCAGGACAGTGGCGCGCGAGCATCGCTTGCGACAGCCGGCGGCGCGGCAATTGGCGCTTGTCGCCTCCTGGAAAGCTCAATAGTCTGAAGCAAATGCCCGGCCGCGCGGATACCGCGACGCGCCGGCGACGGAACACTCACCAAAGGAGAATAGCATGATCCGCAAAGCGCTCTGGCTTTCGGCGACTTCGGCATTTCTGGCGCTCTTTACGCTCGGCGGCCACGCCGAGGACCGCGTCGTCAATGTCTTCAATTGGTCGGACTATATAGACCCCACGGTCATCGACGATTTCACCAAGCAGACCGGCATCAAGGTGGTCTACGACACGTTCGATTCCAATGAGATCCTGGAAACCAAATTGCTTGCCGGCGGCAGCGGCTATGACGTCGTCGTGCCGAGCGGCAATTTTCTTGCCCGCCAGATCCAGGCCGGCGTGTTCCAGAAGCTCGACAAGTCGAAACTGCCGAACCTCTCCAACATGTGGGACACGGTTTCGGAACGGACCGCCAAATACGATCCCGGCAATGAATATTCGATCAATTACATGTGGGGTACGGTCGGCCTCGGCTACAACATCAAGAAGGTGCAGGCAGCGCTCGGCACCGACAAGATCGACAGCTGGGACGTGTTCTTCAATCCGGAAAAGCTGGCCAAGCTGAAGGATTGCGGCGTCTATGTCCTGGATTCGCCGACCGACATCTTCCCGACCGCCTTCAAATATCTCGGCATCAATCCTGAGACCACGTCGCCGGACGATTTTGCCAAGGCCGAGGAATTGATGATGAAGATCAGGCCCTACATCAGGAAGTTCCATTCCTCCGAATACATCAACGCTCTGGCCAATGGCGATATCTGCCTGGCGGTTGGCTGGTCGGGCGACGTGTTCCAGGCGCGCAACCGCGCCGAGGAGGCCAAGCAGGGCGTCGAGATCGGCTACGCCGTGCCGAAGGAAGGCGCCGAAATGTGGTTCGACCAGATGGCAATCCCTGCCGATGCGCCGCATGTCGCCGAGGCGCATGAGTTCCTGAACTATATGATGAAGCCGGAGGTGATCGCCAAATCGTCGAACGCCGTGCTCTATGCCAACGGCAACAAGGCTTCCCAGCAATTCGTCGACAAGGCGCTTCTGGAGGATCCCGCTGTCTACCCGGACGCCGCTACCTTGCAGAAGCTCTTTACGATCTCGCCCTACGATCCCAAGACCCAGCGCGTCATCACGCGCACCTGGACCAAAATCGTCACCGGTCAGTAGTCAGTCCGAGGAGGCCCGGCAGTCACCCTGCCGGGTCTCCTTCTTTTCGATGGGGCAAAGCAGCAGGACGGAGTGGGCACATGAAATCGCTTGGCAGCATCCGCAGGGATTTCGCGCCTTGGAACGATCCGAACGCCAAGCCATACATCCAGTTCGACAATGTCTCCAAGAAGTTCGGCGACTTCACCGCCGTCAACAACCTCTCGCTGACCATATTCGAGCGTGAGTTCTTCGCCCTGCTCGGCGCCTCCGGTTGCGGAAAATCGACGCTGCTCAGGATGCTCGCCGGCTTTGAGGAGCCGACGGCCGGCCGCATCCTGCTCGACGGCCAGGATCTGCGCGGCATCCCGCCTTATCGCCGGCCGGTCAACATGATGTTCCAGTCCTATGCCCTGTTTCCGCATATGACTGTGGAGAACAACATCGCCTTCGGCCTCAAGCAGGAAGGGATGGCCAAGCCAGACGTCGAAAAGCGCGTCGCCGAGATGCTCAAGCTGGTCAAGCTCGAGCAGTTCGCCAAGCGCAAGCCGCACCAGCTCTCCGGCGGCCAGCGCCAACGTGTCGCGCTCGCCCGTTCGGTCGCCAAGCGGCCGAAGGTGCTGCTGCTCGACGAGCCGCTCGGCGCGCTCGACAAGAAGCTGCGCGAGGAGACGCAGTTCGAACTGATGGACCTTCAGCAGGAACTCGGCCTCACCTTCGTCGTTGTCACCCACGACCAGGAAGAGGCCATGACCATGGCCGACCGTATCGCCATCATGGACAAGGGCGAGGTCATGCAGGTCGCGACGCCGGCGGAAGTCTACGAGGCCCCGACGTCGCGCTTCGTCGCGCATTTCGTCGGCAACGTGAACATGTTCGAGGGCAAGGTTGCCGAACGGACGGACAAGACGGCGCGCATCACCGGAGCGACCGGCGCCCAGATCCTCGTCGAGAATGCCGGCAATGCCGCCGCCGCGGGCGCCGATATCGTCTTCGCGATCAGGCCGGAGAAGATCAAGGTGTCGTCCAAGAAGCCGGCCGATGGCGTCAATGCGCTGGAGGGCGAAGTTTACGACATCGCCTATCTCGGCGACATGACCGTCTATCACGTCCGGCTGGACGACGGGCAGCTCGTGCGGGCAAGCGCCTTGAACGCGGCGCGCATCACCGAGGACCCGCTGACCTGGAACGACCGCGCCTGGGTCTCTTTTCGGCCGGATGCCGGCGTCGTACTGACGCGGTAGGGGGCTGACATGTCCGACATCGCCGCCACCGACGCCGCCCTACCGGCCGCGGCAAAACCGTTGCTGGCGCGGCTGGGCGCCGGCTTCGTCAATCGTCTCGTCATCTTCATTCCCTATCTCTGGCTGCTGTTCTTCTTCCTCGTCCCCTTCATCATCGTCTTCAAGATCTCGTTGTCGCAGACGGCGATCGCCATGCCGCCCTATACGCCGGTGCTTGATTTCAGCGACGGCGTCTCCGGCTTCTTCGCGGGCTTTCGCGATCTCAACTTCGACAACTATGCCTGGCTGACGCAGGACGCGCTCTACTTCAACGCCTACGTCACCAGCCTGATCATCGCGGCGATCTCGACCGTGCTGACGCTGATCGTCGGCTATCCCATAGCCTACGGCATGGCCCGCGCGCCGGCGACGATCCGCCCGACCTTGCTGATGCTGGTCATCCTGCCGTTCTGGACCTCGTTCCTGATCCGGGTCTATGCCTGGATCGGCATCCTCAAGCCCGAGGGGCTGCTCAATCAGTTGCTTCTGTCGCTGCATCTGATCAACCAGCCGCTGGTCATCCTCAACACCTATACGGCGATTTTCATCGGCATCGTCTACTCCTACCTGCCGTTCATGGTGCTGCCGCTCTATTCGTCGCTGGAAAAAATGGATTATTCGCTGATCGAGGCGGCCAAGGACCTTGGTTGTCCGCCGACCAGTGCATTCTGGAAGATCACGTTCCCGCTGTCATTGCCCGGCGTCATCGCCGGCTGCCTGCTGGTGTTCATTCCGGCGGTCGGCGAATTCGTCATTCCCGATCTGCTTGGCGGTTCGCAGACGCTGATGATCGGCAAGACGTTGTGGAACGAGTTCTTCGCCAATCGCGACTGGCCGGTCTCTTCAGCCGTTGCCGTCATCCTGCTGCTGTTGCTGACGGTCCCGATCATGATCTTCCAGCAGGCCCAGGCGAAGGCGCAGGAGCAGGACAAATGAACACCACCTGGAGCCGCTTCAACATCACCTCGATCGTGCTCGGTTTCGCCTTCCTCTATCTACCGATCGTGCTGCTCATCGTGTTCTCCTTCAACGAATCCAAGCTGGTCACCGTCTGGGGCGGCTTTTCGACCAAATGGTACGTGTCGCTGTTCCACAACCAGGGCCTCATGGACGCCACCTGGGTGACGGCGCGCGTCGGCATCATTTCGGCCACGGCGGCGACCGTGCTCGGCACGCTGGCGGCGCTGACACTGACACGCTACACGCGTTTCCGGGGCAGGGTGCTGTTCTCCGGCATGGTGTTCGCGCCTTTGGTCATGCCCGAAGTCATCACCGGCCTGTCGCTGTTGCTGCTCTTCGTCGCTGTCGGCCTCGACCGGGGCTTCCTCACCGTCACACTCGCACACACCACCTTGACGATGTGCTTCGTCGCCGTCGTCGTGCAGTCGCGCCTCGTATCTTTCGACCGCTCGCTCGAGGAGGCGGCGATGGATCTCGGCGCGCCGCCGGTCAAGACATTCTTCCAGATCACGCTGCCCGTCATCCTGCCCGCGATCGTGTCGGGGTGGATGCTTGCCTTCACGCTCTCGCTCGACGACCTGGTCATCGCCAGCTTCACCTCGGGGCCGGGTGCGACCACGCTGCCGATGAAGATCTACAGCCAGGTTCGTCTCGGCGTGACGCCGGAGATCAACGCCGCCTGCACCATTCTGATCGCGGTCGTCGCGGTCGGCGTCATCGTCGCTTCGCTTGCCAATAAGCGTCGCGAGGTCCAGCGCCAGCGCGACGAGCAGGCCGCCCAACGCGGCTGAGCATGATCCCGAAAAGTGGGCACCGGTTTTCGGGCGAGATCATGCCCGAATAGGCTGAGCATGATCCCGAAAAGTGGGAACCGGTTTTCGCGGACAAACGGTTCCGTTTGTCCAGAGATCATGCTTGAACAACGAGGCCGAAAGGCTGCTTATTCGCCCGACACGCCGCGGTTGATCGGCGAAATGAACGGCGTGCTCCATGTCCCCCCAACGAAGAAGGACGATTGCTTGGGGCCTTGTTGGCCGTTTGCCTGCGTGGCGACCTGGTCCGGCTGGATGACACCGCCGGACAGCGCCAGCCCGCGTCCGGCATAGGAGGCGATGCCGGAAAGCCAGATCTTGTATTTCGCCGAATTGGCCTCGGCCTTGTCCAGCCTCGCCACGCCTTTCGAGATGGTGGCCTTCAGTTCGGCGCCATCGATCGGCAGTGTCCCGTCCGAGACGTCGTCAAGTGCGAAGAAGCCGCCCTGTTCGGTATGCTTGAGAAAGGCCGGCAGGTTGAACTTGCTGAGCGCGCCTGGCCCGAAGGTCGCCGAAACCGAGCCGTCGGCGGTTTCGAAGATCGAGTCCCAGGTCCTGCCGGGCCCTTTGAGGATGACGGACACGGTCCCGGTGCCGACCGGCACCAACCGCGTCATCCCGGCCGCCGTGCCGAAAGCGCCGCCATCGATATCGGAAGCCAGCAGCCGGATCTCGACCTGGCTGCCCTCGGGCTTGCGGTCGAAGCGAAGGCTGCTCTGGATGTTGCCGCCAAAGGCCGAGGCATCGGAAATGTCGAAAACGGACAGGCCATCCTTGACCTGCGCCGTGGCGGCGACGTCGGCAAGCTGGATGGAGCCGGCCGTGGCGTGCGCCGCCGACAGCCTGAGGTCGAGATTGACCCGGTCGGCGAAATTCGTGTCGACTTCGCTCGGACCTGCCCCGCTTGCCGGCCCGAGCGGCGTGAAGGCGGACAGGAACGACCTCAGATCGAGCGTGTCGAAGGCGAGCGTGCCGGAGATCACCGGCTGTGCGTCGCCAAGCGACAGGTCCAGCGCACCCATGCCTGGGTTATTGTCGAGGGAGAGTGCGGTGTTCTCGAATTTGACGCGCCCCGCCGTCGCGGTCACCTTGCTCGAGATGCTGACGGAGCCGATCGCGGCGCCCGGCGCGATATCGGCCTGCGACCATTCGAGCACACGCCGCAACGAGGGCGCTGAAAACTTGGCCTGGCCGTCGAAATAGGCGTTTTCGGACATGCTGGCCGTGCCGTCGAAGGAGAAGGTGGCGGGCGCCGCCTTGAACGACAGGGTGAGCGGCGCCATGCCGCCGGCAAACAACACCAGCGGCTTCGGCGATGCGGCATCCACGGCGACGCTTTCGCCGCGCCAGATGCCGGTCGCCGAGAGCGTCGCATTGCTGTTCATCGCCGCCCATGTCGCCTGGCCGCTCAGGCTACTCAGCACCTCTTCGTCCTTGCCGTTGACGGACGCCACCATGCGGCCGTCCCTGAACTCCACCGTTCCGAAAGTGTCGGCCGGTAGCTTGTCAAGATCGGGTTTGGCGGGGTCCGCACCGACCACGCCGCGCGCCACGTCGATGGCGCGTGCGATGCGGCCGCCGGTCGGAGCGGTGGGCAGGAACAGGCCGCTCGCCGTGCGCTGGACCCTGATCGTCGGCCGCACCAGCCGCGCCGTGGAAAACACCACGTCGCCGCGCAGCGCCGCCATGGCCGAGAGGTCGACCTCGACCCGTTCGGCCTCGACGACCGGCGGTGCGTCGACGTCGGTCCACTTCGAAAGCGTCACATCCGTCAGGATCGCCCGGAAGTTCGGCCAGACCTCGATGCGCGGCGAGCCTTCGATGGCAACCCGGAAACCGCTCCAGGCACTCAATTCCCAGGCGATACGATCGCGCACGATACGCGTCGAAGCGATCAGCGGCAGGGCGGCGACCACCAGCGCGATGACGATCACGGCAGCGCCGATCGCCCATGTTCCGCGTCGGATCAAAGATGATGGCATATCGCCCCGTATGCTTTCGTTCCGACAAAAATCGTCCGGCGGGTGTAAACCCGGTCGTCACCACGACTTCCAGTCGTCACTACGACTTCTAGTCGTCACTACGACTTAGGGTCGAGGCATTTCAAGTCTTTATGGCCCGGCGATGGCATTTGCGCACATCTGGACGCCTCGGCCGAACAAAATCTTGCTCTGCTGCGGCGCAATATGCATAAGCGGTGGCGATCCTGGGAGGACCCATCATGGCTGCCGAAGTACCACTCTGGACCCCGACGCAGGACCAGATTGACGCTGCGCCGCTGACCGCCTTCATGAAGGCCGCCGCTGCAAAAAGCGGCATATCCGTGACTTCCTATGCCGACCTTCACCGTTGGTCGGTGGCGGACCGCGAAGCGTTCTGGAGCCTGGTCTGGGATTTTTGCGGCATCGTCGGCGACAAGGGCAGCGCCGAAAGCGAGCGTGTGCTCGTCGCCGGCGAGAAGATGCCGGGAGCGGCCTTCTTTCCCGACGCGATGGTGAATTTCGCCGAGAACCTCCTGAAGAAGACCGGAGCAGGAGAGGCGATCGTGTTTCGCGGCGAGGACAAGGTCGAGCGCCGGCTGTCCTGGAACGAACTGCATGCGCTCACCTCGCGCTTCCAGCAACTCTTCTTGTCGCTCAAGGTCAAGAAAGGCGACCGTATCGCTGCGATGATGCCCAACATGCCGGAAACAGTCGCCGCGATGCTCGCGACCGCCTCTATCGGCGCGGTGTGGTCGTCCTGCTCACCGGATTTCGGCGAGCAGGGCGTTCTCGACCGGTTCGGGCAGATCGAACCCGTCGTCTTCATCGTTCCCGATGGTTACTGGTACAACGGCAAGGCGATCGAGGTCGCCGACAAGATCGCCGCGGTGGCGGCAAAGCTGGACACTGTCCGCAAGGTGGTGGTCGTTGACTATCTCGGCACCTCGGCCGATGTCGCTGATACGATCGATAAGGCCGTGGCGATGGAAGAGGCGCTGTCGCCCTTCGCGGTCAGGCAGGTCACCTTCGAGCGGCTGCCGTTCGCGCATCCGCTCTACATCCTGTTCTCGTCCGGAACGACCGGTATCCCCAAATGCATCGTCCATTCGGCCGGCGGAACGCTGATCCAGCACCTCAAGGAACATCGCCTGCACGCAGGCCTGCTCGACGGCGACCGCTTCTTCTACTTCACCACCTGCGGCTGGATGATGTGGAACTGGCTGGTGTCGGGCCTCGCTTCGGGCGCGACGCTGCTGCTCTATGACGGCTCGCCTTTCTACCCCAATGGCAATGCGCTGTTCGACTTCGCCGACGCCGAGAAGATGACCTTCTTCGGCACCTCGGCGAAATTCATCGATTCGGTACGCAAGGCCGGCCTCAAGCCGATCCAAAGCCATGATCTGTCGACCGTGCGCGCCATCTCCTCGACGGGCTCGCCGCTGTCGCCCGAGGATTTCCGCTTCGTCTACGACGGGATCAAGAAGAACGTGCATCTGGCATCGGTCTCCGGCGGTACCGACATCGTTTCCTGCTTCGTCCTCGGCGTCCCGACTGAACCGGTATGGACCGGCGAGATCCAGGGACCAGGCCTCGGCCTTGCTGTCGACGTCTGGGACGACGACGGCAAGCCGGTCAGGCAGGAGAAAGGCGAACTAGTCTGCACCAAGGCGTTCCCGGCAATGCCGATCGGCTTCTGGAACGACCCCGAGGGCAAGAAATACCGGGCTGCGTATTTCGAGCGCTTCGACAATGTCTGGTGCCACGGCGACTTCGCCGAGTGGACCGCTCATGGCGGCATGATCATCCACGGCCGCTCCGACGCGACGCTCAATCCGGGTGGTGTGCGCATTGGTACGGCGGAGATCTACAATCAGGTCGAGCAGATGCCGGAAATCCTGGAGGCGCTCTGTATCGGCCAGGATTTCGACAATGACGTGCGTGTGGTGCTGTTCGTGCGGCTGGCCGCCGGCGTTCAGCTCGACGAGGATCTGGAGAAGCGCATCCGGGCGAAAATCCGCGCCGGCGCTAGCCCGCGCCACGTGCCGGCCAGGATCGTGGCCGTGTCAGACATTCCTCGCACCAAATCGGGCAAGATCACCGAGCTTGCGGTGCGCGACGTCGTGCATGGCCGCGCCATCAAGAACAAGGAGGCGCTCGCCAATCCCGAGGCGCTCGAGCTGTTCAGAAACCTGCCGCAATTGGCCGAGTGACCGCCCCGCCCGGCATGGTTAATCAAATCTGCCGCGCGAATTTACCTAGATTTCACGAGTGGTACACATTCGTAAATTTTTTCGGGACCTGGTAAGGACTTGTTAAGGCCCGGCGTCGATAGTCGCACGTAACTTGAGGGAGAAATCCCGTTCCTCAGCCCCCGGAGGATCTGAATTCGCTCAAGCCCCCGTTGTGACAGCAAATCCCATCTTTCAAGGCGTCCTGTTGGGCGCCTTTTCTTTTTCAGGCGGTTGGATGGACGGGAGCTTGCCTATTCCGCAAGCACGCGCGTCGACGGGAACGCGATCTCGACCAGGGTTCCTTCGCCGGGCGTCGAGGTGATGATAAAACGGGCGCGGTTCGCTTCAACCATCGCCTTGGTCAACGGCAGGCCGAGACCGGTGCCGTCGCCGCGCCCCCGTTTCAATGCATTGATCTGTTTGAACGGCTTCAACGCCTGCTCGATCTCGGCTTGGCTCATACCGATGCCGGTGTCGCGCACGCGCATGACGACATCGCCTGATGTCTCATAGGCGGTCGAGACGATCACCTGGCCGCCGGCCTGGGTATAACGGATGGCGTTCGACAGGATGTTGAGGGCAATCTGGCGCACGCTGCGCAGGTCCGCCACCACTTCCGGCAGTCGCGACGCGAAGCTGGAGCGAATGATGACGCGCTCGCGGTTGGCCTGCGGCTGCATCATCGCCACCGTCTCGGCCAGTGTGTCGTTGAGCGACACCGCTTCATAGGCCATTTCCTGCTGGCCGGCCTCGATCTTGGAGATGTCGAGAAGGTCGTTGACGAGATCGAGCACATGATTGCCCGATCGGTTGATGTCGCGCAGGTAATCGCGGTAGCGGTCATTGGCCACCGGCCCGAATTTCTCGTCCACCATCAGTTCGGAAAAGCCGATGATGGCATTGAGCGGCGTACGGATCTCGTGGCTGATGCGGGCGAGGAAATCCGTCTTCTGCGAGGAGGCGCGCTCGGCCACCGCACGCGCCTGGGTCAGGTCCTCCTCGGCCCGCTTCCACTGCGTGATGTCGCGCACCACCGCGCAAAAGCCGCTGTCGTTGGGCAGCCGGCCGATGGTCATGAACAGGGGAATGAAGCGGCCCTGCGCCTCGCGGCCGATGACTTCGCGGCCGTCGTTCAGGACGCTCGCCACGCCGGGCTCGGACAGGCCGTCGAGATAATCGCGCGCCGCGCGCTGGCTTTCGATGGCGAACAGCGAGGCGAACGGCTTGCCGGTCACGTCGTCGCTGTCGAAGCCGAACAGCGCCTCGGCTGGACGGCTTATGGAACGAATCGCGCCGTCACGGCCGATCAGCACGACGCCGTCGGTGGCGGTATCGATGATGGTGCGCATCTCGGCGATGCGCGCCTTGAGCTCGGAAATATCGGGCTGCGTCTGCTCGTCGCCGGCCGCATGCAGTGCCGCCGGTGCCTCATCCTCGCCCGAACGGCGCACCACCAGCATCAGCGCCTTGCCGTCGCGCCACGGAACCGAACGCAGGATAGCCTCGATTGGAAATTCCTGCCCGCCATGCGTCTTCAGCCGCAACGCCCGGTCCGCGCCCTCGGCGGCGCCGTCATGGCCATAGGGATCGGCAAACAGCGCGCCCAGCCCGCCGGCGTCCGCCAGTTCATCGAGCGTCTCATAGCCTGTCAGGACGATAAACTCCTCGTTGGCGTAATGAAGTTCATCCCCGGAATGGATGAGCAGCGGCACGGGCAGCTTGCTCAGGAGCGAGGTGTCGGGAGCCTTGCTCTCGTCTCCGACCGCAAAGGCCGACGGCACGAACCCTTCGAGCTTGAGCGGAGGCACTTTGAGGCGTGGCCGCTCGACCGGAGCCTCCACCGCGTCGCTGGTGCCGGCGGCCCCCTCGGCGGTCGCGGCCTGCTCATCGGACGCGGACGCTTCCTCGTCCCCGACCCAGTCCTCACTGTCCTCGGCATCGCGAAAATCGGCCGATGTCATGCTCTCGTCGTCGGCAATGTCATCGTTGGTGCCGGCGACGGCCGGTTCGCCTGCCGCCGCGACGGGCTCTTCGCTCTCCCGTTCCGTCCGCGCCGCCGCCGGTTCGGAAGCCGGGGTCTCGTCATTGTTGTCGGCGATCGGCGCTGGTTCCTCGCTCCGCTCGGCATAGTCGAGCAGCGAACCCGTCACTCCGGCCACCGTGTCGGCGGGCTCCTCGTCAGCCGTTTTGTCCGGCCGTTCGCCATCAAGCCGGGCGAGATCCTCTGCATCCTCGGCATCGACATCGGTTTCGGACGGCTCAGCCGGTGCGGCTTCGCCCTTTGGCGCAAGGTTTTTGCGGGCGTCCGCTGGTTTCTCGGATGGCCCCGCCGGCGTTGCCGCCTCCGGTTGCCCGGCATCGTCCGGACCCGGTCTTTCGGCCTCCGGCTCGGCCGGGCTGCTTTCCTTCTTCAGCCGCTCGCCGATCTCGCGGAAGGCGCTGCGTTCCAGGGTCGACAGACCCTTGTCGTTAGCCGGCTGGCGATGTTCGGCCAGACGGATCACCTTGTCGGCAAAGCGGCGTTCAGGCTTCGGCACGATGGTCAGCGCCGGCACCTCGCCCCGGAACGGGTCCGATGGCTTCAACTCCTCGGTCTTCGGTTCCTCAGGTGCGGGTTCGACCGGTTCCGACGCCGGGGGTGCCTCGCTGTTGGGCACCAGCGCCATGCCGATCGCTTCAGGGTCGACGACGGCGTCGCCGGCGCGGGCGACGCCGAAACCGCGGAAGCCCTCGAAGGCACGGCTGCGGCCATAGACGGGCAGGGCCGCCAGGTCGACGGGGATCTTCAGGTCCGTGCCGACGACCGGCCACAGCACGGAACGGCCGGACCAGGTGTCGCGCCGCTCCAGGAGGCCGGCGATCTCGCCGGACGCATCGAGCCCGAAGGCCGCCGCGACGTCCCTGAAGCGCCTGCCGATGACGTCCGCTGCCGGCTTGCCGACGACGTCGGCGAATTCCGGCGACAGCGCGCTGAACCTGCCCTCGGCGTCGGTTCGCCAGACGAAACGCATCGGCGCCGCCGTGCGGTCCACGGTCCTGGCGGCCGGGGCTGCCGGAACAACTGGAGCCTGGGCATCGTGCTTCGCGTCCTCGGCTGGACCTTCGGCGGCAGCCGGCGAAAGTGCAGCTTCGGCGTCCGGCGCGGCTGGGCCGCGCGCATGCCTCCCGTCCTCGCCGGCATTGAAATACCAATGGTCGTGCTGTGCCCGCGTACCGTTTGCCGCCGGTTGTCCGGGTTCTGCCGCCGCCGGTTCCTGCACGGCCGCTTCGGCAGCGGCTTGTGCCTTCGGTTCCGAGATATCCTTGGCGACGGCCTGTGAGCGGTTACGTCCTTCGGAACGCTCGGCCGCTGGAGTCCCCTCCGCCAGCGCACGGTCGTCGAGCCTGTTTTCGTCGATCACCACCAGCAAATGTCGCTCAGGCGTCAGTCGGGCGAGGCCCGCCGGATAGGATGTGCCGCCGCCCGGAACCAGGCGCTTGACGATGCGGTCGCTCTCATTCGCGACGTCGGCCACCAGCGCGGCCAGCGTCGCGGGCTCGATGCCGAGCTGCGAAAAGCTCTCCGATGCCGCTTCGACATTGCCGCTGGCGTCGATGAAGGCGATGAAATGACCATCTTCCGTGAAGCCGCTGATGGCCCTGCCGGCGATTTCGGCCGCACTGCGCGAGCCGGTCTGGGTCGCCGGCACCGCCAGCATGATGGCGTTCTCGCCGTCGGGCAGCGTCACAGCGCTTGCAAGGAAGCCGATGGCGCGGCTGGTCATGCCGGTCGCCAGCCTGACCGTGATGCTTCGGTCGCTGCCGATGTCGGGAAATCCACTAGTTGCCATGATCTGGCGGCGGGCGATCAGCGGCAGCCGTGCCTCGGCGCCGATGATGCTTTCGATGTCGGGATAGCCGAACACTGCGGCACCCGGTCCATTGGCCCAGATCACTTGCTCCAGATTCGCCGACAGGATCGCGATCGCGTCGCCGGCGGCGAAGCGCTGGCGGACCGCGTCGAGCACGGCGACGTCAAGAAAGGAATATTCGGACGGCATGCGCTGGCGAAATCCTCATGCAGCGGGCATTTTTGCAGTTAACGCTTTGTTAATAAAAGCCGGCGGCGCGAAGGTCCACAAGCCAGAACGTGCATAGGCCTGAATTTCGGCTCTTGGTTAACGGCCGAGACGGAATCTATGGTGCAGTGCAACAAAGATATTGCAATGCACAAAAATTGCCTTTATATTGCCATCATACATGAACGAGACGGCTTTCCGTCAAAGCCACTACCGCTGAAAAGGATGGAAAATGTCCAGGACCAAGACTGCCGAGACCATCGAAAACGTTGAATTCCCGAGCTTTGACGCTTCCAAGGCCACCGACCAGATCCGCGCTTTCGCCGAGAAGGGCGTTGAGCAGTCGAAGGAGGCTTACGCCAAGCTCAAGACTGGCGCCGAGGAGACCCAGAAGGCCCTGGAATCCACATACGAGTCCGCCAAGACCGTTTCCAGCGACCTGTCGCTCAAGACCGTTGCCGCACTGCGCGCCAATGCCGAAGCGGGCTTTTCGCATCTCGAGGCGCTGATCGGCGCCAAATCGCTGTCGGAAGTCGTGGAGCTGCAGACCGCGTTCCTGCGCAAGCGCGTCGAAATGACCGTCGAGCAAGCCAAGGAGTTCCAGACCGTCGCCTCCAAGGCGGCCGAGGATGTCTCCAAGCCGATCAAGACCGTTTTCGAGAAGGCGATGAAGGACATCAAGGCCGCCTAATATTTGCGCATGATCAGAAGATGTAACAAAAGGTCGCATTTTCTTCGAAATGATCGTGTGTATGATGGCAGCCATCAACGAATACCCGGTCGGCGGAACCTCCTCCCTCCGCCTCCGGGGTGACCAGCCAGCACCTCCTCCCGCTGGCTCGTAACAGGAAAAGGCCGGCACCTCCTCCCGCCGGCCTTTTTCTTGTCCGCAGATCCGCTTCCATGTGGGCAAGTGACCTTTGCTTTGCAAAAGCCTTGAATTAAAATCCATAAGCCCGTAAGGACGCATCGCCGAACGACAGAGCACTCGAGGGGACTACGTTCCGCCGATCCCGCTCAGGCAAACGTGCCGTTGTAGCTCAGCTGGTTAGAGCGCCGGATTGTGGATCCGGAGGTCGCTGGTTCGATCCCAGCCAACGGTACCATCGGCTTTCCTCTAAACAACTGGTTTGCTCAATAAAATTTTGACCGTGGACTTCCGGGCTTGCTCTGTAAAGCGACAGCCTGCTCAGGCTGTCGAAACCGCCGAAGTGATCCATGTGCATATGCGTCACGAAGACGTGTGAGATTCGCAGGATTTCGCGCAGCGAAAGCGTCGAAAGCTCTCCGAGATAGAAAAGGATGGCCCTGTTGCGGAAGCGGAAATCCAGTAGCAGGCCCGGATCGGAAAAAGGTTCGTTTACCAAGCGCGGCTGGACAAAAAGCGTGACCGGGAGAAGACCGCCGCGAGCGATGCTGGCTTCCTCCGTTCAGCTTCTCTTTGCCCGACCGGCATATTGGTCGACCGCGCCGGCCATCTGGAGCATGAGTGTGTCCATGGAGATGGAATTCCCGCCATAGGGGTAGAAGTCGGATTATCGCCTTTCTTCCATTTCTCCCGCAGCTCGGGTTCGGTGATGTCCCAGTCGCGATAGGTCCTTTGCGCCAGTTCGCGCAGTTCTGCGTGCAATTCGGCGGTGGAGGGGCGGCCCCAGTAATAGTAACCGTTGTAGACCTTGAAGACTTCGAGGTCCCGCCCGAGCACGATCGTGTGCGGGATCATCACGTCGTGCGTGGTGTCGGTGTATTCCTTGATGTCCAGGTCCTTCTGCACGAGCCGTTCCTCGTCATAAAGAAAGGGCCAGGGCGCGGAGGTCTGCTGGCGGTAATTGTTGGTCGTATGCCAATCATCCGTGGTGATCGTGACGAGCTGTGTGTAGCCGACGACCAATTGCGAGTGAAACCGCACCAGTTCGAGCATTTGCTGCCGGTCTTTCGGACAGAAGAACCCACGCGTCAGCATCACGATCATCAGCTGGTCGCCCTGCAGGTCCGACAGCCGCCGTGGTGTCTTGGTGTGGTCGGGAAGAACGTAGTCGGGGAACTTCGCGCCAGCCACAATGTCTTGTCTCATTTTCAGTCGCTCCCATCGATCCGGTTCTGTAACTCCCGAACAAAAGACTCCCCCATGTTCCTTGATTCCAGGCAAGCCGATATGACGGCCGTCTGCCGTCGAACCGGCGACCCCATCGAGAGCGCATCCAAGTCGAGTTCGCCATCGACGATCGGCTTGCCGCCCTTTTCCAAACTCGAGCTTCGACCGGTTTTCGGTGCCTGCTTTTGAGTTCGTCAATCACTCCCTTGATCATCGCTAAACGGATTTCCGCGTAACCGCCGTGTAGCGCGTGATGGCACCCTCGTCGGGATCCTCTCGCCGAAAATGCACGGTAGCGTCGGCTGCGGCCGACAATCCGCCGCTTTCAAAGTGTCGGCTCGGGAGAACGTGTTGTAGCCCGGCAAAACCGCAGCGCTGATCCGTTCAGCGAATTCCGCTGGCCAGTCACCAGGCCGAAATACGGACGCGCCGGTCACGCCATGCGTGATGACCTTGGTCATTGCCAGCCGGGTAGGAAGCACGCCGCCAAAGAAATCTTTTGGGCCTGCGAGGGACGCTGCAGATGTCCGATGATCCACACCTTTGGGCTACATGCCCTGCAAAAGTTCGAGATCATCACACATGCGGTGTAACGAACCAGGTCATTGGCCAGAAGCTGAGGAGGTGCCAGTATATGGACCAGCGCACGCTTTGCGCGGTTAGGCCATGGCCGTCCTCTTAATCGCGAGATTGCAGATAGGTCCCATCATGCCCCCTGCTTTTATGACATCGAAGTTGGCAACCGTCGTGGCGATGATTGCTACCGTCGCCATTCTTTACGTCGCCAAGGAGGTCCTGCTGCCATTGGCAATAGCGGTCCTTCTCACATTTGCGTTGGCGCCGATTGTTTCTTTGCTCCGAAAGTTGAAGCTGCCGCGAATGATCGCTGTGCTTGGCGCGGTTGCATCGGCCTTCGTCCTCGTGTCGCTGTTCAGCCTGATCGTTGCCACGCAGGTGAGCCAGGTCGCGCAGGACATTCCGACATACCAATCCAACATCCTCGAGAAGATTCGGACTTTGAAAGAAACAGGATCCGAAGACGGCCTTATCAGCCGGCTCGGCAAGGTGTTCGAGCGCGTCAACACTGAGATAAACAAATCCCAATCCAGCGGGCAGGCAGATGTGGAGCAAACCACGAAGCAGCAGGATCCGCTTCTGGTTCAGATATTCTCGCCCCAGCGTCCGATAGAGACGCTGAGGAACATCATCGAGCCGCTGATCGGACCACTCGCCACGACCGGCCTTGTCATCATCGTGGTGATTTTCATGCTGCTCGAGCGTGAAGAATTGCGGGATCGATTCATTCGCCTTGTGGGCTACAGCGATCTCCATCGCACGACCCAGGCATTGCAGGATGCAGGCAGTCGCGTCGGACAATATCTGCTCATGCAATTGGTCGTGAACATCGTCTACGGCGTGCCCCTTGCGATAGGTCTTTGGTTTCTTGGCATTCCCAATGCCCTGCTATGGGGCATGTTGGCCGTTGTCTTGCGTTTCGTACCCTTTATCGGTCCGGTTATCGCGGCGGTGATACCTTTGTTTCTTGCCTTCGCAGTGGCTCCCGGCTGGAGCTTACTGGTATGGACTGGCGCTCTCTTCATCTTGGCCGAGCTCGTAATCAGCAACATCGTCGAGCCCTGGCTTTACGGCTCGCACACGGGCCTCTCGCCGCTGGCGATCATCGTAGCCGCCGTTTTCTGGGCTTGGCTATGGGGCCCGGTCGGCTTGGTGCTGTCGACGCCGTTGACCGTCTGCCTTGTCGTGCTTGGACGGCACGTGCCCCAGTTCGAATTCCTGCAGATCCTGTTTGGCGATGAGCCGGTGCTTGACCCGAAGGAGCGTCTGTACCAGCGGCTTCTTGCCGACGATATCGACGAAGCCACCGACAACGCGGAAGAAATGCTCGAGGAGAAATACCTGATCGAGTTCCACAGCACGGTTGCGATTCCGGCGTTGCTGCTTGGTGAACAGGACCGGGCTCGGGGCGCACTGACGGCAAGTCAGTTGGCGAACCTTGCCGAAAACGCCCGCACCCTGGTGGCCAACCTCAACGAGATCGCCGCGGAGGAAGAAGAAGAGGAAGAAGACGAGCACGCGGAAAAAGAAGGCGCGAGCGCGGATCCGGGCGAAGAGGATGAGGATCAAGCCGAGTTTGCGCCTGATCTCCCGGATGGTGCTGGGAAGTCAGTGCTGTGTATCGGCGGGCGCGGAGACCTCGACGATGTGGCCGCTGCGATGCTCGCGCAGGTCATTTCGATCGAGGGTGCGGATTGCGTGGCCGCGAGCCACCGTGACCTCCTCCCCGCGCGGATCCGGAAACTTCCGCTTGAAGCTCGCGACGCAGTCGTCGTGGGCTTCCTCAACCGCGATTCGTTCAAACACGCGGTGTTCGTCGTGAGGCGCTTGAGGCGACTCGCACCGCGTGCACGCATCGGAATCGCGCTCTGGCACGACACCCATGACAAGCCCAGGGAGGATGCGGCGGGCCTCGCCGAGCAATTGGAAGCGGACTTTGTTGCGTTCAACGTGGTCGACTGCGTGACGGGTGCGCTTTCAAACGAAGAACCGCGTCAAGTGAAAAAGAGAAAGCAAAGAAATCTAAGGCGGCCTCGCGCTCGTCAGGGCGTGGCGGCGACGGTGCAATTGGACGATTCGTTGGCTCAGCCGGTGCGGTGATCGTCAACGGCACGGCCTCTTTTTGGACCAACTTCGGCTACCTGATAATGATCATGTGAGCGGTACCTCTGGCACCGGCAGGTAGTTTCGAAAGTTCGCTGGCAATCGCGCATCCACAGCGAACATCCGGGTGTTCGCTCTCCGTTCGACCTTAAGCAGATTCTGAAACAGCTCTTGTTCCGGCCCCAATTACGGAATCCTACCTATCTGGTACATTCGACGACGCGCGCTTTCGACGGTGTTCGAGCAGGAAGGGCGGTGCCGGATTATCTGCTGCCCGGCTTTCGCTGGGCCTGAAATCTAAACGGAGACGGGTGCGATCAACTCCAGAGAAACGAGTTCGCGCGCGACTTCGTCCCAGTCGGCGCAGATGGTTCGGGCGCCAGCCACGCGCAGTTTCTCGGCATGCCCCGGATAGGTGTGGCCGCCGCCGATGAAGCCGATCGCCGTCATGCCGGCGGCGACTGCGCCCTGCACGCCGAAAGGCGAGTCCTCGACAACCGCGCAGTGCTTCGGTTCGATGCTCATCTGATCCGCGGCGAACAGGAAGATGTCGGGGGCGGGCTTCCCGCGCGCGACCATTGACGATGAGAATATGTTCTCGCCGAAGAATCTCGCGAGCCCTGTGACCGAAAGGCTGTGATGTATCCGCTCCAGCGAGGAGGATGAGGCGACGCAGCGGGGATTGGACAGCTGTTCAAGGAAGGGCTTCAGGCCCGCCATCGGCTGCAGACTTTCGGTGAAGAGCGCTTTCACCTCGTCCCATAAATCCGTGGTCTGATGCTCCTCAAGACGATGGCCGGTCGTGAGCCTGATGCGCTCCAGGATGTCGGTCTGCTTCATGCCGACGCATTGCAGGACCGCCTGCGGGTCGAGTTCCATGCCGTGTTTCGAATAGACCCGCCCGTAGGCAAGCGCCGCCAGCGGTTCGCTGTCGACCAGCACGCCGTCGCAGTCGAATATGATCAATGTGTCTTGCATGCTCGCTCCGGTTTGCGCGCCAGGTGTCACAGGCCGCGTAGCGCTTCAAGAAGTTCGTCGTGAATGAGCCCGTTCGAGCCGACCTTCTGCGTGTCCTCGTCTGTGGAGTCGACACCTGAAAGCGTGGTGACCTTGCCTCCTGCTGCGCGTAGCAGCGGCATGGCAGCCGCGTAGGACACGACGTCGGCCTTGATCGAAACCGCCGCATCGAGCTGGCCGGCGGCGACCATCGAATATTCAAAGGCCCCTGAGACGATAACGCGCACGCCGCGCGCGCCGACGCCGAGCCGCCGCACGATCTCTGCGGTGCGCGCCACCTCCTCGGCCGAAAAGTGCGACGTCAGCACGACGGCAATGACCGCATCGGCCAGTCTTGCAGTTGTCGACACATTGGCCGTCTTGCCGTTGACGGTCGCGATCCCCTCGCTGGTGTAGTGCGCCTCGAAGCCGGCGGCGGGCGCGACGGTCAGGCCGACCTTCGTCACACTCTGCTCCTGATAGGCCATGGTGACGGAGAACCACGGCAGGCCGCACGCGTAGTTTATCGTGCCGTCGAGCGGGTCGACGATCCAGCGGCTTTCGCCCAAGATTCCCGTCGTGCCGGCTTCTTCCGACAGGATGGAAGCTTGCGGCGTAAGCGCGCGCAGCCCGTCGATGACAATGCGCTCCGAAGCGAGATCGGCGGCGGTGACAATGTCCAGCCCTTCCTTGCGCGTGACGTCGAGGCGCTCCTCGCGCATCGACATCAACGTCGCGGCTGCCTTGCGTGCGATGGCATCGGCGTCTTTCAGGATTTGACGGTAGTCGCTCATGTCTCGTTTTTCCCGGGGTAGTCGACATCGGTGATGAAATCGTGGGCGGGGCCGAAATCGCCGATCGGGACGACGTGCGAAACGACACCGGTCTGCGGCGACCAGGCGTGCAGGGCGAAGGCCGGCGATTCGAAGATGAAGCGATTGGGCTCGCCCGGACGAAGATCGAGCGCGACCTGGTGCGCGACGCCCGGCGCGACGAAGCCGACCGTGCCGGCAAAGCGCGTGGTGATGGGCCGGTGATAGTGCCCGCAGGCCACACGCTCGATTTCGGCGTGGGACCTGATCATGTCGCGGAAGCCGTCGCCGACGACGCACATCATGATGTCCATGCCGTGCACGCCGACGGGAAAGGGCGGATGGTGCATGAAGACGAAGGTCGGGCGGCCGTCGCCCTCGGCGAGCCGCTTACCGAGCCAGGCTTCGCGCCGCTCGCAGATCGCACCACCGTCCTCGCCCGGCTGCACCGTGTCCAGCCCGATGAGGCGGACCGGAAGGTCCTCGATCGTATAATGCAGGAAATCCGGCGACTGGCTCAGATAGGGGAATTTCGGCGCCATCACCTCGCGCATTGTCTCACGCCGGTCGTGGTTGCCAGGGATAACGAAGACGGGCATGGGCAGGGCCGACAGCATGTCGGCGACCAGCGCATACTCTTCCGGGCGACCGCAATCGGCGAGATCGCCGCTGACGAGGATGCAATCAGGCGCTGGATCGAGCGCGGCGACGGTCGCGATGGCACGACGAGTCATGGTGTTGGTCTCGAGACCCTCATAGGCCATCTGGCCGTCGGGTCGGATATGAAAATCGCTGATCTGTGCAATGAGCATCGGGAGGTCCGGCAGTGTGAAGGGAGGGCTGACACAAGAAGGGCGCCACATCGGCGCCACCTTAAAGGGGGCGCCAGCCGAAGCCGGCCGGCGCGCGTGGCATGGCGACTTATTTCATGAGTGCCTGTGTTTCGGAGACGAGGCTGTCGAGCCCGTCCTTGATGGATACGTCGCCGCTCATGACCTTGCTGATGATCTCGCGCTGGGTGCGCCAGATGCGGACCGTGTTGCCCGCCGAATAGCCGGGCCACGGGCGCGACAGTGCCATCTGCTTGGCAACGGTGGCGTAATTCGGGTTCGCTTCGTAGAACGGGCCGAGATAGTCGGTCCCGGTGGCGGCCTTGTTGGTCGGGAGGTAGCCGCTCATCTTCACGACCTGCTCCTGCGCCTTGGGGCCGGTGACGAATTTAAGGAATTCCCAGGCCGCCTTCTGCTTTGCCGGGTCGGAGGCAGTGATCACCGCCGCGTTGCCGCCTGTGGGCAGGCCACCCTTTTCCTTGTCGTCGACCGGGAAGACCGCGGTACGCAGCTTGAATCGGTCGCCGATCAGTTCGGTATCCTGGCTGAGACGGGCAGGCGTATCGAAGAAGATGCCAATCTGGCCGGCGATAAAGGCCTGGCGCGACTGATCCCAGTCGATCAACGGCATGCCGGCATCGGTGACGAAGCTGCGGAAATATTCCAGCGCCTTCAGGCCGTGCTCGTCGCCGAAGGCCACCTTGCCGTCCTTGGTCAGCTCGCCGCCGCCCTGCATCAACATGGCGTCCCAGAGCCATTCGTCGGGCCAGTCATGAATATTGTAGGCGAGGCCGGCGATGCCGGAACCTGTGGCCTTGATCTTCTTGGCGAGTTCCATGATGCCCGGCCAGTCGGTGGGCATGTTGTCGGGATCGCCGCCGGCCTTTTTAACCAGGTCGGCATTGTAGAACATGATCGGCATGGAAGCGTTGAAGGCCAGTCCGTAGAGCTTGCCGTCCACCCGGCCGAGGTCGAGAATGTTGTCGGCGTAGTTGGCGTCGCGCCATTCCTTGGACTCGGCGTCCATCATCGTGCCGAGGTCCAATATCTGGTTGCGCGCCTTCAGCTTGCCGACCAATTCATGCAGGACGTGATAGCCCGAATAATAGACGTCGGGCAGGTTGTTGGTGATGGAGGCCCGCAGCATGGCCTGGTGGCCTTCGTCGTAGCTGGCCGCCGGCGCGCGGAACTGGATCTTGATGTCGGGATGTTCCTTCATGAATTCCGCGGCCAGCGGCTCATGGAACTTCGCGAAGGCCGGGAATGCGTAGTAGACGTCGAGCGTCACGGGAGACTGGGCCAGCGCTGTCGACGCCGCTCCCAGCAATACGGCCGAGGCCGCGATGATCTTTGACAGGAATTTCATTAAGGCTTTCCTCCGGTTATGCGATTTGCCCGATGCTCTTGAGGCGATGATGCCGCCTTGCCCCGCGAAAGGTGTGGGGGAACGGCGCGACCGGGCTTCTAGCCGCGCCAGTTGTCAGTTTTATTTCACGCCGGTCATCGTGACGCCCTCGATGAAGCGGCGGCGTGCGAACAGGAACGCGAGCAGCAGAGGCGCGGTCAGGATGGTCGCGGCGGCGGTCAGTGCGCCGTAGTTGGTGCCGGCTTCGGCGTCCGAGAAGAACATCATGCCGAGCGGCGGCGGCGCCAGGTTGACGTCGGATATGACGATTAGCGGCCAGTAGAGGTCGTTCCAGTGCGCGACGAAGGAAAACACCGCGAAGGCGGCGATCGCCGGCATGGCGCTGGGCGTGACGATGCGCCACACGATCTCGAACTCGCTCATCCCGTCGAGCCGCGCGGCATGAATGATGTCGTCGGGGAAGGAACGGAAAAACTGCCTGAACAGGAAGATCGCGAAGACTGAGAGGAAGAAGGGCACCATCATGGCGAAATAGGTATTCAGCAGGTCCATCTTCGCCAGCGCGATGTAGATCGGCAGCGCCGGCACCTGTTCGGGCACGCATAGGCCGAGCAGGACGAGGACGAAAAGCAGGTTGCGGCCCGGGAACTTCAGCTTGGCCAACGCGTAGGCGCATGGGATGGCGACCAGAAGCTGGATGATGAGGATGCCGCCGCACACTATGACGCCGTTGAGAGCGAAGCGCAGCAGCGGCGCGCTGGTCAGCGCCATCGCATAATTCTCGAAGCCGTAGAAATGCTTCGGCCAGATCCTGAGCTGGGCGTTGAACACCTCTTCCGGCGGCTTGATCGAGGTCACCAGCATCCACAGGAAAGGCAGGAGAATGAAGGCCGCGCCGGTGATCAGGATGCCGTGAGTGATGAACAGAGAGGCGAAGCGCCGGCCGGCGGAGCCAGCTGGTGTGGTTGTTGTGCCCGTCATCGCGGGAGCAGTGATGGTTGTGTCGGTCATCAGTAATGCACCCTGCGGTCCATGACGACGGTCTGGAGGATCGAGAAGACCAGAATGAAAATGAGGAAGATGAAGGTGAGGACCGACGCATACGCCATGCGGAAGTACTGGAAGCCTTCGAGGTAGACTTTGTAGAGCAGGACCTCGGTCGATCCCACCGGACCGCCATGGGTCAGCACCGCCACCGTGTCGAACACCTTGAAGGCGGTGATCGAACTGGTGACGATGACGAACATGGTCGTCGGTCCCAGCAGCGGCCACGTGATCGTCAGGAAGCGGTCGATTTCGCCGCCGCAGCCGTCGATCTCGGCGGCTTCGTAGAGGTCCTTTGGAATGGTCGAGAGGCCGGCCAGAAACAGGATCATATTGAAGCCGACCAGTTGCCAGATGCCGATCACGGCAAGCGTCGGCAGCGCCAGCGAGGGATTGCTCAGGAAGGCGACCTCGCCGATGCCGAGCCAGCGCAGCACCGCGCTCACCGGGCCGAGGCTGGGGTGCAGCAGGAACTGCCACACCGTCGCCATGGCGATGAAGGTCGAGGTCACAGGCAGGAAGTAGATGATTTCGTAGAGCGAGCGGGTGCGCCTGCGGCGGTGAACGAGGACGGCGACGAGCAGCGACAGGATCACCGAGCCGGGCAGGACGATCGCGACGTAGACGAGCGTGTTCTTGAGTGCGCGGCGGAATTCCGGATCGGTCAGCGCGTCGGTGATGTTTTGCAGGCCGACATAATGGACATCGACCTCGCCGAGCTCGTAGTCGGTGAAACTGAGATAACCGAGCACGCCGAGCGGCACGAGAATCGTCAGCACCAGCAAAAGCAGGGCAGGCAGCGCGAAGCCGCCGGCGACCAGCCTCTCGATGAAGGCCTGCCGGGCACCGGGCCGGGCGGGCGGAGCGGGGACCGCGGTCAGGCTCATGATGCGCGCGCTCCCTCTGCGAGGCGCAGCTTTCCCTTGGCGGCGGTGGCCGCGTCTTGGGAAACTTGGGGTTCCACGCGGTTTCCGGCGGCATCGAAGACATGGCAGGCCGAGGGATGGAACAAGAGTTCGGTGTTCTCGACCTCACCGTCCGGCACGCCCGCGCCTATGCGCGAGGTCACCAAGATCCCAGGGAGCGAGGGAACATCGAAATGCAGGATCTTCTCGGAGCCGAGATGCTCGCTGCGCCGCAGCTTCGCCGGAAGCGGGACCTGGTCCGCCGACTGGCCCGAGACCGCGCCGGGCAGGATCATTTCCGGGCGGACGCCGATCGTCGCTTTCTCTCCGGCGGGGAGGGCGGTGCCGATCGGCAGAGGCTTTCCGAGCAATTCCAGCCGCCCACCGACCCCCACCGTCACGGGAATCAGGTTGATCGTCGGGCTGCCGATGAACTGGGCGACCTGGACGTTGGCCGGCCTGTCGTAGAGTTCGTCGGGCGTGCCGAGTTGAAGGATGTCTCCGCCTTCCATCATGGCGACCCGGCTTGACATGGTCATCGCCTCGACCTGGTCGTGCGTGACGTAGACGAATGTCGCGCCGAGTCTCTGGTGAAGCTCGGCCAGCTCGCTACGCATGTGGACGCGCAGCTTGGCGTCGAGGTTAGAAAGTGGCTCGTCCATCAGGAAAGCGGCGGGCTGGCGCACCATGGCGCGACCGAGCGCGACGCGCTGACGCTGGCCGCCGGAGAGCTGGGCGGGCTTGCGCTCTAAAAGAGGTTCAATCTGAAGTTGCGCCGCGATGCCCCTGACCTGCTTGCCGATCTCCTGCATCACCTTGCGGCGCCGGGACGAGGTAGGCGGACGAGCGGCAGGCGCTCGTAGAGGCTAAGCCCGGTCATCGTCAGGGGCAGCGCCATGTTGTTGAAGACGGACATGTGCGGGTAGAGCGCGTAGCTCTGGAACACCATGGCGATGCGCCGCTCATGCGGCCTCAGATGATCGATCGGCGCGCCATCGACGAGGATCGAGCCCGAGGTTTGCGGCTCGAGGCCGGCGATGATGCGGATGAGCGTCGATTTTCCGCAGCCGGAGGGGCCGACAAGCGTCAGGAACTCGCCATCGTTGATGGACAGGTTGATGTCTTTGAGAACCCGGTGGGGCCCGAAGGACTTCGAAAGGTTCTTTATTTCCACTGCAACCACTGGGGTTGCTCCGTTTCGCGAACAATTGGGTAGAGGCGCTATCTCGGTGGATAGACCTCATGCACGACATCACCGATGAAAAAGGGTGTGAGGCCCGGAATTTCATGAGGCCGCACGGTGAAATCGGACCCGGAAAAGTCGTAGACGAGCACGCCCAAGGTGGCTTCTCCGGCCATCCCTTCCGGCTGCAAGTGCGCCTCGACGAGGAAGCCGGACGACGGCCCCCACAGGTACCGGACGCCGCCGAGTTGACGATCGTAGAGTTTGTGCAGGTGGCCGCTGGCCACGAAGGCCACGTCGTAGCGGCGCACCATGTCGAGCAGTTGCGCGCGAGGCTCGGGAGTGGGCGCCCAGTATCCAACGTCGCCTTCGGTCGGCTCGCCGATGAAGAGCGGGCGATGGGTGAACCAGCCGATCCGGCGCCCGGACGCTTCGCGCATGGCGTTTTCCAGCCACGCGATCTGCTCCGTTTCGGCCGGCTCGTCGCTGCCGAACAGCATCGAATCGAGTCCGATCAGGCGCCAGCCCTCGATGTCGCGATGCCACCAGTCCGGCCCGAAATGACGTCGCCAGCGGGCCAGGCGTTCTGCGTTGACTGGCTGATAGAGATGCTTGGGCTCGCCCACGTCGTGATTGCCCGGCACGGCGAGATAGGGCAGTCCGATGGAGTCCATCATCTCGGCGCAATAGCGCATGTCCTCCTCGACATCGGCGCCATCCACGGTGACGTCGCCTGTATGGATAACGAGGTCGGCATCGCTTTCCTTCAGCCAGTCGAGGAGCGGCTGGCTGTTGGCATGGAAATGTCGCTTGCCAGGGCTGAGATGGGTATCGGAAATCTGCACTATTCGCGTCATCGGACGTTCTGGAACCTTTGCCGGTCTCGCGGCGTTGATCTCGTCGTTTTGAAAAAAGCGCCTGAAGCCGGATGCACTCTTTCCCTTGCATGTGAAGGTGTGACGACGACGTCGGATTTTTAGGTCCAGGACGCGGCGTCTCCCGCAGGAAAGGCTCACTCGGTTGAAACGGCTTGGACCGGCATATTGAACCTCCCATCGTGTTCTCCGTCCGATGCCCATTGTCAGGGCATTCTGAGGTGCGGAAAACTTCCTCCAGCTTTCGAATGAAAAAAATTTCACAGCTTGATAAAAATATCAAGACAAAAATCGCGACCGTAGCCGCACCTCGAACTGCGGCGCCTAGAGGGTGCTGCCGAAGCGGTGCAGATCGACCAGACCGAGATCGAGTATTTGAGCGCGGCCGTGAACCGCTACTTCAAAGAGAAGCTGCGCCCCCAGGATTTGCTGTATGCGTTCTGGGGCGTGCGGCTGTTGTTCGACGACGGCAATGGGAACCCTTCGGCGGTTACGCGCGACTACGTCTTCGACCTTGACGAGACCGGGGGCACGCCACTGTTCAATGTCTTCGGCGGCAAGATCACGACCTTCCGGAAATTGGCCTAGCGCGGCCTCCATCGCCTCGAACATATCTTTCCGCAGATGGGGGCGACTGGACCGCGAGTGTGCCGCTGCCGGGCGGCAACATGCCGAACGCGGACTTTGAGCCTTTCGTCAACGGATTGTGCAAAACATGGCCGTGGATGCCGCGCGCCCTCGTTCATCCTTACGGTGGCTCTACGGCACGCGGCCAGGAGGTGGTGGGCGCCACGGCTGGCATGTCCGACCTCGGGCAGCACTATGGCGGGCTGCTCTACGACTCGGAAGCGCGTTACCTGGTGGCGAGGGAGTGAGGGCGCACGCCCGAGGACATCCTCCCGCGGCATGGCGGCCCTCTTGGGACGACTTGCTGTGGGTCATAAGCTGGATGGTTTGACCGGCGCTAGCTGCCAAGCCAGTCCCGGACAACTCCGTTGAATTCGCGTGGGCGATCGATCATGACCATGTGAGCGGCATTGGCGAAAATGTGCATGTCGGCTTGCGGCGCGCGTTCCAGCAGCTTGATGCCGCGCGCCACCGGCACGGTTTCGTCGCAGCCTGACCAGGCTATGAACAGCTTGGCCTGCATGGTGGGCAAATGCGGAAGGAGATGGTCCTCCTGGATCTGGGTATATTCGGTGTCGTCCTTTTTCCGGGCAGCCTGCTTGAAGCGCTCCAACTGACCGGACTCGCAGGCCAGGCGGTAGTTCTTTTTTAGCAGCTCCACGAACTCCGGCGGATTCTTCGTGCTTAGCCTCGCATTGGTTCGCAGAAAGTCTTCCTCGGTGTCGCATCCCTCGAGCACATTATACGCTGCTGCCGCTGCTGCCTGCCAAGCGTGGTCCTCATTTCCGCCGAGGCGCGGGGAGGTCGCACCGCTGCTCACGACGACCACCTTATCGACCAGACCCGGCTTTTCAACGGCGAGCATTGCCGCGATGAAACCGCCTTCGGAATGGCCGACGAGCGCGCATCGGGTAATGCCGAGCGCTTCGATGAATGCTGAAACGTGATGCCGCCTTTCGAGGCGGGGAACGTGTTTCCCGTCCACCGGCGCATCCGAGAGACCGAAGCCGACCAGATCGGGCGCCAGCACCCGGAAGTCATGCGCGAGTGCCGGGATGGTGTTGTGCCAGGTGGACCAGGCATCGATCGCCAGTGACGAGCCGTGCAGAAGGATCACGGCCGGTCCGCTGCCAGCTTCGAAATAGCGCGTACGGATGCCGCCCGCCACGACATAATTCTCCTTCACCGTCGCCGCGGGTAGCGGCGGACGGGCGGCGTCTCGCGCTTTCAAGCGCCGCCGATCAGCTGACGGATTGGTTTTCAAGCTGTTCGATCATCCCGAGCGCGAACTGGGCGGCTTTGCGTACATGCTTTTTTGCAAGCCGCTCGGCATCCGATGCCCTGCGGTTCACCAGGGCGTCGAGCAGGGCTGCCAGCTCTTCCTGAGATGCCTTTCGCCGCTCTGCATCGGAAAGAGAAATCATGCGCAACTGTGAGGCCCGCATATGGATGCTGCGAAGCATCCGTTCCGCCTCGGAATTGTTCGCGCCCGCTATCAAGACGTCGTAGAATCTAGTCTTTGCAGCTATCATTTCGCGCGCCACACCGACGCGATAGGTTTCCATCAGCTCGTCATACACGCCCCGACAACGCGTGATATGATCGTCAGTCGCATTCTCGCAAAACAACCTGCATACAAGCGCCTCCAGCGCCTCGCGAAGGTCAAAAATGTCCTTCGCGATCTTGGGATCGACGACAGAGACGATAAGCCCCCGGTTGGGCAGGTTCGTGACCAGGCCCTCGTTCTCGAGCTCGCGCATCGCTTCCCTGAGCGACGTCCGTGAAACGCCCATGCGCTCGCAAAGCGTGCGCTCCACCAGCCGCTCTCCCGGCGCCAGTTCTCCGACGACGATGGCGTTGCGGATGGTATCGGCCACCTGCGTGTACAGGCGCGGCGGAGCATGGACTCGCAGATCATACACGGCGGATTTGCTCCTTTGAAACCTGCGCGGACGAGTGCAATTTCACAAGCATATCAGCTTACCGCAAGCATTGTGCTTCATTCAGTGGCCTGAGGCGTTCAGCGGCCGTGGCTCGTAGGCCCCGTCGATGCGGTCGATATGTTCGGGGGTAAGCACTATGTCCAATGCTGCGACTGCCTCGTCGACATGGTCTGTCGAGGTCGCTCCGAAGATGGGCGCGGTAATGCCGGGGCGCGCCAATGTCCAGGCGAGAGCCACCTGCGCCGGTGTCTTTCCGATGTCGGCGGCAACGGCAGCGACGGCTTCGCGCACGGCGTGGTCGCCGTCGCGGTGGTAATATTTCTGCGTATAGTCGTCGCTTTTCGTGCGCGCCGTCTGCTGGCCGGGATTGCGGCGGTCCGCGGCAAGGAAGCCGCGCGCGATCGGGCTGAACGGTATCAGGGCAACATCATCGTGGCGGCAGTAGGCAAGCAGTTCCCGCTCGCACTCCCGATGAGCGGGATTGTATTCGCATTGCATCGAGATGAATGCCGGAAGGTCGCGTGCGCTGGCAGCCGCACGGCATTTTGCGAGTGTCCAGCCGGGCATCGTCGTGACGCCTACATAGAGCGCCTTTCCGGCGCGCACGATATCCGCCATGGCATCGACCAGTTCGTCGAGGTCGGTGTCCTTGTCCCAGATATGCGTCTGGAAGAGGTCCACGTGATCGGTTCCAAGGCGGACCAACGAATCGTCGATTGCCTTGAACAGGTGCTTTCTGGAGTAGCCGCGGCCGTTGCAATGCGCGGCCATCGGGTTTCCCGCCTTGGTGGCGATGACGAAGCTGTCGCGCGGCTGCTTGAGAACGAGTATCTGGCCGAGAATGCGTTCACTCTCGCCAGCCGAATAGAAGTCGCAGGTGTCGAAGAAGTTGATGCCGTGGTCGAGGGCGCGCGCAACGATCGGCGCCGACGCCTTCTCATCGAGCACCCAGGCCCGCCATCCCGCGGATCCGAATCCCATCGCGCCGAGGCATAGCCGGGACACCTTCAGATTGCTCTTGCCGAGCCTGACATAGTTCATGTGTCGATCCGTTGCTTGCGTGATGAGGATTTGGCGTTCTGCCCGGAGTCCCGCAGCAGCGACAGCGCGAAAGCCGCGGATCTTTCGACATACCCGCGCGTGAGCTTTTCGGCGAGGTCGGCATCGCGCGCGCGCAGCGCGTCGAAAATGCCGTGGAGCAAGGCCATCGTATTCCTGCGCCGTTCAGCCGAGGCGACGCGGGTGGTGACGGTGCGCAGATAGGTGACGCGGCCATGCAGGAGAAAGGTCATTTGCCTCGTGATGTCGTTGCCTGCGCCTTGCATGATGATGTCCCACACCGCGTCGAGCTTCTCAGCATGCTGCCTGGCAAGCTCGGAGGTGTCGGTTTCGCCTGCTTCCGAAATACGCCGCGCCAATTCGTCCATTTGTTCCTGGCTGGCCCGTTCGACAAACAGGCGCGCCATGGCCGATTCCAGGATTGCGCGGGCCTCGTAGATCTGCCGGACTTCCCGTTCCGACAAGCGGGTCACGAACATGCCCTTGCCGGCTACCCGAGTCACAAGCCCTTCGGACTCAAGCTGGCTCAGCGCTTCCCGAATGCTTGTGCGGCTTACGCCGGTCTGCTCGGCGAGCTTCCGTTCCACCAGCTTGTCACCCGGCTTGAACACTTCGTTGAACAACGCCTCGCGCAGCGTGACAACGGTCTGCTCGCGCAATGTCGGCGAATCCGCAATCGACCAGTCCGTCCATTCATGCATGGCGGCGTCCTCTCCCGTCGTTCCTTCCATGACAGCTACGCGTTCGACTCTTTCATCACAAGTAGCCGATTCAAATACGGTTGACCATATGCCTGTCTGTCGGTATACCAAAAAAATCGAGTTCGAACGAGGGACCTGGGATGGCGCCGATGCGCACCAAAGACGATCTCATCGCCTATGAGAGAAGCGGTAAGGGCCATCCTCTCGTGCTGGTGCACGGTGTCGGCGCCAACCTGCAAAGCTGGGACGACGTCAGCCTCCAATTGGAGGGCAGCTTCGACATTATTCGCTCCGACCTGCGCGGTCATGGTCAGTCCGCGCACATCGATTCGGAATATTCCGTCGAGAAGTTTGCCGCCGATATCGTTCGGGTGATGGAGGACGCCGGCGTGCCCAAAGCCCATCTGGTCGGCTTTTCATTGGGGGGCTTGATCGCGCAAGAACTGGCCTGTTCCTATTCGGACCGGTTTGAGCGCGTCGTGCTTCTTTCCGCAGTTGCGGGGCGCACCCCCGCCGAACGTGAGAAGGTTGTGGCGCGCCTGCAGATGATCCGCGACGGCGGTATGGACGCAGTCGTTGGTGCTGCGCACGACCGCTGGTTCACCAAGGAATTCGCCGAGCGCCATCCCTATGTGATCGAGCGGCGAATTGCCGAGCTCAAGGCTGTCCACGTGCCGTCTTACCTGGAGGCGTATCGGGTGTTCGGCCTTACCGAACTGGTGGATCGGCTTCCCGAGATCAGACAGCCAACGCTGGTGATGACAGGCGAATTCGATCAGGGGTCGAATGTCCGGATGGCCGAGACGATGCACCGGCTGATCCCCGATTCGGAATTACGCATTCTGGCCGGCCTGAAGCACAGCGTCCTGGTCGAGGCATCCAAGCTGGTGTCCGACCATGTGCGCGAGTTCCTTTTGCGTCCACGCTGAAAATGAAGGGAAGACGAATGAACGAGACGCTATTTGAGCGTGGGCTGGAGCGGCGCAAGGCGACGCTCGGCAGCGAATATGTTGAAAATTCGCTGAGCAAGGCAACCGAGTTTTCCAAGGGCTTTCAGTCATTTATCACAGAATATTGCTGGGGAACGGCCTGGGGCGACGACAGGCTGGATGCCAGGACCCGCAGCATGCTGAACATCGTCATGATTGCCGCGCTCAACCGCATGCATGAGTGGGAACTGCATTTTCGCGGCGCCCTTCGCAACGGGGTCACCCGTGACGAGCTGGACGCGTTGATAACCCATCTCACGATTTATTGCGGCGTTCCTGTCGGCGTCGAATGCCATCGCCTCGCCAACCGCGTGCTTGCCGAACTCGCAGCCGGCGGAGTGGAAAAATGACTGGGGTCCTGATGCGCAAGATCGTCGATTTCGTCGAGGACACGCTGATCGAAGGGGGCGCGTCGCGCCGGTTCCGCTTCGCATGGCCGCCTGCGCGGCGGTAATCCGTAATCCCTGGGCAGGATCGGCATTCGTCGAGGACCTGCAACCGCACATCATGGAGCACGCCAAGGCTCTCACGGATGCCCTCGTGCCTCGCCTGGTGGCGATCATGGGCGGTCCGGACAGGATAGAAGCGTTTGGAAAGTGCGCGGTGACCGGGACGGACGGCGAAGTCGAACACGCGGCCGGCCTGATCCACACGCTGCATTTCGGCAATGTCTTCCGCATCGCCGCTGGTGGCGATTCCTTTCTCCCGTTCACGAACAAGCGTGCCGGCGCCGGCACCGCGCTCACCGTTCCCTTGACCCACAAGGACGCTGAGAAGAAGGGAAGCCGCGCTCATTTTCTGACCGTGGAATTCACCATTCCCGACGCGCCTGCGGATGACGAGATCGTCATCGCCTTGGGCGCCGCGAGCGGCGGGCGTCCGCACCATCGCATCGGCGATCGGTTCAACGACATGCGGATCATGGGAGTCGATCAGGCCGGCCGGCCGCTGCCAGCCGAGAGCAAATAACGCGCAAGCCTCCGGGTCCTTGCCCGGAGGCCAATAACGGCAATGCCGATAATATCGGGAACTGAACCAACGGAGGATTTGTCATGGATAGAAGGCAATTTATGGCCGCCGTCAGCGGCTTCGCAATCGTGGCCTCTTTGCCGGCGGTAGCGCTGGCTCAAGATACCCAGCCGGTCACCGGCGGCACGCTCAACGTCGGCTTCATCAGCGACGTCCGCACGCTCGACCCGCTTCAGTCGTCGCAATGGACCGAGCGGCAGATCCTTTTCCTGATATTCGATACGCTTCTCGAGACCGAGGCGGACTTCTCCCTGAAGCCTGCCCTGGCGAAAAGCTGGGAGTTTTCGGACGACGGCAAGCGCGTGGTCCTGAAGCTGCAGGAAGGCGTGAAGTTCCATGACGGCACACCGTTCAACGCCGAGGCCGTGAAATGGAACCTTGATGCGCGTCTCGATCCGAAAGGCAACTCATCGCAGCTCAAGTTGCTGGAAGGCGTCAAGAATGTCGAAGTGCTGGACGAATTCACCGTCGCCATCGACATGAAGGAACCTTATCCGCCGCTGCTGGCGCTGTTTGCCGACCGCGCAGGGCTGATGGCTTCGCCAACTGCGGCCAAGAAATACGGCAGCGACGTCGGTTCCAATCCTGTCGGGACCGGTCCGTTCGTTTTCGGCGAATGGGTCCGCGGGTCGCGCATCGCGCTCACCAAGAACGACAGCTATTGGCAGAAGGGAATGCCATATCTCGACGGCATTACCTTCCATGACATTCCGACGAACGTCGTCGGCATTCAGCGCATGGCCATCGGTGAACTGGATTTCATAAGCCAGCTTGATCCGTTGGATACGCGCCTTTCCAAGGCCAGCCCGGACATCGAGCTTGTGCCGTCGAAGGGTGGCGTCTGGTATTCCTACCAGTGGCGGTGGGACGCCGAGCCATATAACAAGCCGGAACTGCGCCAGGCCATCGCGCATGGCCTCAACCGCGACCGCATCAACCAGATCATATGGGCGGGGCAAGGCAAGATTTCCGACAGCTTCACGCCAGACGGCCTGTGGTGGACCCCAACCGATCTGGTGCACTACGAATACGATCCGGAAAAGGCGCGCAAGATCGTGGCTGATTCCGGCCTGAAGGGCACCACCATCAAGCTTGCGGCGCCAAGCGGCGATACGCTGCGACGCTTTGCCGAACTTGCCAAGGAAGACCTCGACGCGATCGGCCTCAACATTGAGCTCGAGCCGGTCCCCCAAAGCGACTACTACGCAAAGGCGGTCTCAGGCGAGATACGCTTCACGCCGATGCGCTGGACGCAACGGGCGGATCCCGACGGCCTGATCCACTATCTCTTCTCCAGCAAAGGCACCGCGAACTCCACGGGCTACAAGAATGACCAAGTGGACAAATGGATCGATGAAGCGCGGGTAATTTCCGATCAGGCGCGCCGCAAGGAATTGTACGAAAAGATCCAGCGTCAGATTTCTGCCGATCTGCCTTACATGCCCGTCGGGTTCAGCATCGAATTCAACGCCATGCGCAACACCGTCAAAGGGTTCGCTCCGATGCCGGACGAGATCCCGCGGTTCCGTTACGTCTGGAAAACGCAGGCCTGATCTTCATGCTTTGCCGCGGCGCGCCGCGCCGCGGCGTCTGGCGCGGGTGGACCCGGTCCCGCCTGCAACCGGTAGAGGAACTTGATCGCCATTATGACCGCCGCCCATCGGATGTGCCCCAACCGCCCGCTTTGCGAGACGGGCTCCCCGGAGACGTTTCTTCAATCCTTCGCGATGAACTGAGGCCGGCATGCTTGCGCTTGTACTTTCCCGCATAGCGATCATGGTTCCGAACGTTATCGTTCTGACGTTTCTGCTGTTCACGTCGGTGACGTCCTTTCTGGGGACGCCGGCGGCGATCATGCTGGGGGAGAACGCATCCCCCCAATCGATCGCCGAACTCAACGCGAAGCTAGGCTTCGACCAGCCCATCCTGTCGCGTTACTGGAACTGGATCAGCGCCGCATTGTCGGGCGACCTGGGCCGGTCTTATTCCACCCAACAGCCTGTCGCGCAAATGATCGCGGATGCCCTTCCTCTAACGCTTGAGCTGGCATCCTGGGCGATCCTCATCGCATTCCTGGGGGCCACGCTGATCAATTCGGCGACGTTCATGAAAAAGCTGGTGGACCGGCTCACCGCCGCCGTCAGCATCGTCGGCATCACCGTGCCCAATTTCTTTCTCGGACTGCTGCTGATCTACCTTTTTTCGGTTCAGCTCCGCTGGCTGCCGACGACCGGATGGTCGCCGTGGTCACGGGGCGCCGGGCAGCATCTCATCCACATGATCCTGCCCGTCATCACGCTTACGACCTTTTATTTCAGCTCCTTCACGCTCGTCTATAAAGCCGAATACCAGTCGGTGAAAGGCAGCCTCTACATCCAGGCCGCGCGTTCGAAGGGGCTGTCCGAGGCGCGCATTTCCTACCGGCACATTCTGCCCAACAGCATATTGCCCTTGATCACCTATGCCGGTCTTTCGCTTGGACAACTGGTTGGCGGCGCGGTCGTCACCGAAACCGTCTTTTCGATGCCGGGCATGGGCCGGCTTCTGGTGGAAGCGATCTCGTCCCGGGATTTTCCTGTCATGCTGTCGGTTGGAATGGTGATCATCGTCGGCGTGATGATCCTCAACCTTGTGGCGGACGTGACCTACAGCCTCGTCAATCCGCTCGTGCGAACATCGGCTTAGCATCCAATGAGAAAACTTCCATTCCGATTGGTCCTTGGCCTGACGCTTCTGGTGATCATCACCTTGATCGCGGTGTTCGCGCCCTTGATCGCGCCCCTGCACCCGACCGCCACGACGGTAAACGTCCTCGGCCCGCCTTCGGCTGAAAACATCCTTGGCACGGATCAACTTGGCCGGGACGTGCTGTCGCGCGTCATCTACGGAACAAGGGTTTCACTGCAGGTGGGCGCTTCGGCGGCCATAGTGGCTGTGCTGATCGGCGCCCCCATTGGCCTGATCGCCGGATTTTTCCGTGGCTGGATCGATTTTGTCCTCGTCCAGATCATCGACATTTTCATCGCCTTGCCGGGGCTCGTTCTCGCATTGATCATCACCGCGATGCTCGGGCCATCGGTGGTCAACCTGGCGGTCACGCTGGGTGTCGTCACCGCGCCGACGGTCGCCCGGCTGGTTCGTGGTCAGGTCTTCGTCGTCCGGGAAATGGTCTTCGTGGAAGCTGCGCGCGCCACGGGCGCAAGCTCTTTCTGGATCATCCGCCATCATATCATGCCAAACACGATGCGCGTGGTGTGGGCGCAGTTCGCAATCAATGTGGCCTTCGCGATCTTCACCTCCGCAAGCCTCAGCTTCCTGGGGCTGGGCGTTCCTCCGCCGGCTCCGGACTGGGGCGGCATGGTACGCGACGGTTCGATGTTCCTGCCGATCCTGCCGCTGCTCAGCCTGGGGCCGGGCGCTGCCGTCGCCCTTACAGTTTTCACATTTTATCTTGTCGGGTCGAGCATGAACGAGGCCGCGTCCCGCAATGATCGCTGATTGGAACAGGGAAATGACGTCTAACCAGATCGAGCCGCCGCTGCCGGCATTCATAGAACAACGCCTGCAGGAGTTTGCCGGCCGGGAAGGTGCCCTGAAAGCGCGGCGATGGATGCGGCCGGCGGATGTTCTGATGCGTGTGGAGAACCTTCGCTGCCTCAAGGCTTCGCGCGTCAGTTTTGCCGATATGTTGTTGCGCAGGATCGTTCGCGAACGCTGGCAGATAAGGATGATCTCGGCGGAATGCGGCGATGACGGCGCGGCGAGATTCGTCTACCGGATCGACGCGGAAGGCCATTCCTTCTCCTATATTGCCCGAGCATATCCATGGGACGGAATCGAAAAAGTCGGACGCCGCTCCGATGGCGCGGACCGTGACATGTTCGGCGCGCTCTTCGTCAATCTTGCCAGCCAACAGCGTATCGAGCGGGAATTTGAAACGTTCGACATCAAGGCTGAAGGCCAGATGCGTACGGATTCGGATGTGGTCGGCTGGACCCCGGCCAATCGCAGCAGCCGGCATTTCGACGCCGTAGTCGAAGCACTGTCCCGCGGCGAACAGCCCGCCCCCGAGCTCGGCATCGCCTATCTCATGCGGAACGGTGGCTTTCAAAGCAGCGGCCGGAATGGCACGGTTTCCTATCCGGGCATTCCCGAGGGGCATCCGCTGGCGCACCCGTTCTTTGCGGATATCTTCGCCATCTACCTGGTGCGGCTCGTCTCCATCGATCTCGTCAATGCCGTGGCGCGGCGGCGCAATCCGGACGCAGCGCAGCTCGACATTTCGATCGCGCGCGGGCTTGGAATAGGCAACTCCTCAGGCCAGGGCATGTGCGTAGCCCTCCAGCGCTGGCCGCATTGGGTCGCCACATGGGTGACCGTACGCGAGGCGGCTCTTGGCTACGCAAAAAGCCTGCCGGTCGATGCGGGAAGCATTTCAGTTGTCCGCGGCTCGATAGAGAGCACCATCCGCATCTATGCGCAGACCGACCCACAGACGCAGGACTACGTGGTGGCCAACGAAACCATCATCGAGAACCTGACACGCATATCGGCAAGCCTGCGCGAAGGACAGTTTCGGTGCTGGGGCGACGTTGCTGCGCACGTCGCAGAAGTCATGGATGGCGAGACCAGTGAGCAGTTCCACAGCGTACTTCTCGACGTGGTACCGGACTTTTGTGACGCCATCGCGCCCTATTTCCAGATCGGCGCAGCCCGCAAGCGGCAATTGCAGCCAGCAATGACGGTCGCTGAATTGCGCGAGATCCTGCGCAGGAACTACGTCTGGGCTCTCACCGCCGACCGCACGCTTGCCGAAACCCATCAGCACTTCTGGTACCATTCGATCGACAATGGCGAACAAAGGCGCGGCGAGCGGGTCATCGACCCGCACGAGCGTTTCGAATCCTTCATCGATCATATCGGATTGATCCAGAGGCTGGCGGCGGTGCTGGTCAGCCGTGGTGACAAGGAGCGCGCCGGCGACGTCGTTCTCGACCATCCGGACCTGCATTACGCCATTTCGCGCGTGCAATATCTCGATGGCCTGCCCTATGTGGAAATACGCGATCCGCTCGCGCATCGCGATTTCGTCCCCGCCGATCTCATACGGTTTTTCCTTGCGTCGCTGGGCATTCGCGGCTCGACGCCGCTCAGCATCCGCTATGTGCGGGGCACTTTCTTCCAAGACCAGCCGCTGCCTTCGGAATTCCTCGAGCCTGACAGGCCGGGTTCGCGGGTTCGCAAGCACGAAAATGAGGTCGCCCTGTGAGCACGACCATGTTTGTTGCCTATTCCGAACTGACCCGCGTCCTGCCGTGGTCGCTCAGGGCGCTGGGCTACGCGTTCGGAGCCGCTGACCGGGGCGCTCATCTCGTCGCAACAGGTGCGGCGCTCGATCCGGCTATTCTGGATGAAATTCGCCACGCGGGACCGCGGCCCTCCCATGGCTTCCGCTATCGGAAATCGAACGGGCTCACGATGCTGGACGCCGCCGGCGTTTCATTTCTGGAAACGGGACCTGCCGCGATCGATGCTCTCGCCGCGCATGCAGGCGGCGCCAAATGGGAAATGTGCCGGATATTGGCGGCGACCGAGCTGTCGCTTGTTCCGGCCACGCTGGTCGGTGCGATGGACTACAATCTCTCCTCTATCGGCATCATCGCCAGGGATGGAACCTTCGACTGGCTGTTGGCTGAACCCGACGCACGGGGTGTGCTTTATTCGGGCCGGGGCCGGGATGCCCTGGCGGCGCTCCTCGGTGAGGACACGGCGGTTCTGGAATCGATCGACGCCGCCGGGCTGACGCCGGGCTGCGCGCTTCTCATGGTCAGCGCCCGCAGGCCTGAACTGAAGGCGTCCGGGCACGTTGCCGTTCGGCCTCGGGAAAAGATCGCCATGGCGCACCAGAAGGGCATTCCCCTGTCGCGCGAGACGCTGGATGCGCTGTACGCGCTCGAAATGCTCACCTGGGCTCCAACTTCGGAGCGCTCTCGCTCGCAGGCGGGCTTCACTGTTGCACCGGCGCCAAACTCATGAGTGAACGGAAATCCGATCCAGTGGTCGAGGTAAAAGGCCTCAACGTCGCTTTCGGCAAGCATCAGGTGGTGCATGATGTCGATCTGGCCATCCATGCTGGCGAGACGCTGGCGCTTGTCGGCGAGTCGGGGTCCGGCAAGAGCGTCACCTCCATGACGATCATGGGACTGCTTTCCGGCAATACCCAAGTGACCGGTTCGGTCATCGTGGATGGCCAGCAAGTGGTGGGGGCGTCGACATCGACATTGCGGCGGGTGCGTGGCGGCATTGCCAGCATGATCTTCCAAGAACCGATGATGAGCCTGAACCCGGTTCTGCAGGTCAGCACCCAAATCAAGGAAATGCTGCGCCAGCATCGACCCTTAAGCGATGCCGAGGCGCGGGAGGAGGGCATCCGGCTTTTCGACCGCGTTCGCATTCCTGACGCGCGGCGGCGGTTCAATGACTATCCTCACATGTTCTCCGGGGGGATGCGGCAGCGGATCATGATCGCCATCGCATTGGCGTGCTCGCCGAAGCTGCTTATCGCCGACGAGCCGACAACAGCGCTCGACGTGACGATACAGGCGCAAATCCTCGATCTCCTGAACGAGGTCCAGCGCGATACCGGCACCGCGATCCTGTTCATCACGCATGACATGGGCGTAGTGGCCAACATCGCCGACCGCGTCATGGTCATGCACAAGGGACGCGTGGTGGAGACGGGAGCAGTAAAGGACGTTTTCGAGCGTCCGCGCGAGGACTATACGAGGATGCTGATCGACGCGGTCCCCCGCCTGGGGCAAGGCGTCGCCCGCTCCTACCGCGCGCCCGCCAAGGATGCTGTGCCGAAGCCGGTTTTGAGCGTGCGCAAGCTGGTGACCCGGTTCGACGTGCGTGGCGGGGCGATGCGTCGCAAGGTGGGGCGTCTCCATGCCGTCGAGGGTCTGAGCTTCGACATCATGCCTGGAGAAACGCTGTCGCTGGTTGGCGAATCCGGCTGCGGCAAGTCGACGACCGGACGCAGCATCCTGTTTCTCAATCCTCCGGATTCCGGCGAGGTGGTCTTCGACGGACGCACGGTGCGGCGCGACAACAGGTCCGATCTTTCGGATCTCCGGCGCAATGTGCAGATGATCTTCCAGGATCCTTTCAGTTCCCTGGACCCGAAGCAAAACGTCGGTGCGATCCTGGCGGAGCCCCTGCTATGCCATGGGTTGGCGACCAGGGCCAAGGCCCTGGACAAGGCGAAACATCTTCTGGAGCGTGTCGGCCTCGAACCGTCGATGATCACCCGTCTTCCGCACGAGTTTTCCGGCGGACAGCGCCAGAGAATCTGCATTGCGCGGACCCTGATGCTCGACCCGAAGGTCATTATAGCCGACGAGGCTGTCTCGGCGCTCGACGTTTCGGTAAAGGCGCAGGTGATCGACCTGCTGCTTGAGTTGCAGGAGGACCTGCGGTTGTCCTACCTCTTCATCAGTCACGACATGGCCATTGTCGAACGTGTCAGCCACCGCGTGGCGGTCATGTATCTTGGCGAGATCGTGGAGATCGGGCCCAGCCGCGAGGTGATAGGGAATCCGAAACATCCCTATACCCAGAAGCTGATGGCAGCGGTGCCGAACCCGGCGCCGGCCGCGGACAGGCACCGCTTGATCGGCAAGCCGGTGACGGAATTGCCGTCTCCCGTGCGGCCGCTCGATTTCATTCCGCCGAAGCGGCAGCCTCGCGCGGTCGGACCCGACCACTTCGTGATCGAGTGACAAGCTTTAACGAGGGCGCTTCAGATGGACGCCCTTGAACGAATCCGGGCAAGGCGCTTCCCGATACCTATGGAGAATTCGATGAACACACATGCTGATCAGTTCCGAATTGGAGAGAAGGCGGCTTCCTTTTTACGCCAGGAGAAAAAACTCCTTATCGATGGAAAATGGGTGCCGGCTCAGTCCGGGAAGATTTTCGACACATATGATCCGGGCACGGGACGCATAATTGCACAGGTTCCGGAGGGCGGCGCCGCCGATATCGACAATGCCGTCAAAGCTGCGCGGCGGGCCTTTGAAGAAGGCCCATGGAGCCGCATCACGCCCAGCGAACGTGGACGTCTCATCTGGAAACTGGCGGATCTGCTGGAACAGAACGCCGATGAACTGGCCGAACTGGAGGTTCTCAACAATGGCAAGCCGCTTGCCAATGCCCGGAATTCCGACGTCGCGCTCAGCGTGGATATGTTCCGCTACATGGCGGGCTGGGCGACCAAGATCACAGGCGAAACCATTTCGATCTCTGCGCCGGACAAGTACCATGCCTTCACGGTGCGCGAGCCGGTCGGCGTCGTCGGGCAGATCATTCCGTGGAATGCGCCACTGCTCATGCTGGCCTGGAAAGTAGCTCCGGCGCTGGCCACCGGCTGCACGATCGTGCTCAAGCCGGCGGAGCAGACGCCGCTGACGGCGCTGCGCTTCGGTGAACTGGTCCAGGAGGCCGGCATTCCCGCCGGCGTGATCAATATCGTGACCGGTTTTGGACCTACGGCGGGCGCAGCGATAGCCTCGCACCCCCAGATCGACAAGGTTGCCTTTACGGGTTCCAGCGAGGTCGGCCGCATCATCGTCAAGGCTGCCGCGGGCAATTTGAAGAAAGTGTCGCTCGAATTGGGAGGGAAGTCGCCCGTCATCGTCTTTCCCGATGCTGACATGTCGGTTGCCATTCCCGGTGTCACGCAGGGCATTTTTGCCAATAGCGGCCAGGTCTGCACCGCAGGATCGCGGCTGTTCGCCCACAAGAAGGTGTTCGACCAGATCGTGGATGGGATCGGCCAGCGGGCGGGGAACATCCACGTTGGTCATGGCCTCAGCGAAGGCGTCCAGATGGGGCCGGTCATTTCCCCGGTCCAGTGCGACCGCGTCATGAGCTATATCGAGCAGGGCAGGAGCGCCGGTGCAACGGTGGCGTTTGGCGGCACGCGGATAGGCAATGAAGGCAACTTCATTGCGCCGACGGTGCTGACCGATACCCGACCCGACATGGCGGTGGTGCAGGAAGAGATTTTCGGTCCTGTCCTGTGCGCCATGAGCTTCGATGACGACGACCTGGAACAGATCGCGCGGCAGGCGAATGACAGCATCTTCGGACTAGCTGGCAGCGTCTGGACGCGGGACCTGAGCGTCGCCCACAAGATGGTACGGCGAATTCGCGCGGGCCGGATCGGGGTCAACGTACACGGCTCGGTGGACGCGGCGATACCCACCGGCGGCTTCAAGCAATCCGGCTGGGGCAGGGAACGGGGACAGGAAGGGCTGAACCTTTATACGGAGACCAAGTCGGTCATCATGTCGCTTTGAAGGCCTGCCAAACCTTTCGCGAACAGCCGGCAAGGTCGATCCTATCCATGCCGGCCATATGGCGGCGGCATGACCCCCGGTAACGAATATGACTGTGGCGCGCCATCGACCAGGAAGGCTATGTAACGATCGAGTACCGGCAAGCAGCGAGGTTCTGTTGAGCGCTTTGGATCGCCCGCTGTCACGCGTCCTGCGCGACGTGACCAGCCTCATCAATTCCAGCGTCGACCTCGAGACAACGCTGCAGCACCTTGTCGATGCGGCATGCCAGCACGATGCCTGGTCGATGGCGGCGGTGATGAGCATCGATCAGGCGGATGGCAATGCTGTGGTCGTGACCCGGCATGATCCTAGCCAGTTGACGAAGTCCTATCGCAACCGCTGGACGCTGGCGACAAGTCCATCCCTCATCGCGTTGACCCGCAATGATCCGGTGATCATTCGCGATGCCCAGGAGAGCATCGAATTTCCGGGCTATCGGGAAGAGGCAATCCAGCGCGGTTATCGCACTGTCGTGGTTTTGCCTCTGGGCTGCCGGGACATGGAAGACCGCGCGATGGTCTTGTCGGTGCAGTCGCGCGACGTTGTCGATCTGTCAGCGGCCGATCTCGCATTCCTGCAGACGATCGTCCATCTGGGCGCCATAGCCGTGGACAAGGCCCACAGGCTAAGGGCGGAACATGCTGCCGCCGCGCAACTCCAAAACGCACTTGCCGCGCATTCCTCCCTGATGCACCAGGTCCTGTCGGACGGTTCCGTCGCATCCGCGGCTTCCATGGTCGAAACCTTCCTGCCGAACGCAATCGTCGTGGTGGATCTGACTGCCAACCTGGTCGTTGCCGGACGTTCGCCCAAGCCGGACCTCATCGACACCGACCGCTGGCGCGAGGAGATGGACGATTGCATGAGCCGCCAGTTTCTCCGTCTTGCTCGCGATATCTCGGACCAGGCCGGGCTTGAGATGCGCAAGCTGTACCTGAACTGCGGCGGCCATCACCTCAACCTGCCGGCGGCGGTGGAGCCGTTGGTCGTGGATGGCAAGACGGTAGGGGCGCTGATCGTGTTTTCGCTCGACGCCAATTTCGGCGACCTCGATCATCTTCTTCTTCAGAGCGCTCGGTTCGCGCTCAGCGTCCAGTTGATGCGCAGCCATTTACGGTTCCAGACGGAATCGCAGACTTCCAGCGAATTGTTCATGGAAATCGTTTCCGGCAACTGGCGCAACGTGGACGATTTGACGGCGCGGGCGCGCCGGCTCGGCATTGACGTAAACGCCACCGCCAGACTGGTCGCGATCGGCCTCCCGGAAACTGTGCCGGAAAAGGGCAAGACCATACCCGAACTGCACCGCTCCATCATGCGGCTCGCCGGCCAATTGGCGCCGCAGGCGACCGCCGCCGCATTGGGCGAGATCATTCTGTGCCGCATTCCCGACGCGCCCCGCGACGCGGACACGGTGGTCAAGACGTTTGTGCGCAAGCTGATCGAGGAAACGCAGTGGCTGATCGGCACCAAGCCGATCATCGTGGCGGGTAAGACCTGTTCGAGCATTCACGACTATCCCCAGGCATGGCTTGAATGCGAGCGCATGATCCGTCTTGCCGTCCGCTTCAACCGTACCGGGTTGCTTGCGCCCCAGGACTTCGGTCCTTTTCCGCTGCTGCTTTCGGCGGCCGACAGCAAGGAAGTGAGGTCGTTCGTGGATATCGCCATTGGCGCGGTCGTGCGTCACGACGAGGCGCATGCAACGGACTATATCAGGACCCTGACCGTCTTTCTGGAGCACGGTTGCCGCAGCCAGGCCTGCGCGGACGCGATGGAATTGCATGTTACTACGCTTCGTTATCGCCTGAACCGTATCCAGGAACTGTTTGGCATCGAGATCGATTCACCCGAACGTCGGTTCGCGCTTGAACTGGCAATACGCCTCAACGAGACCATTGCCCGGGAGCAACCTGTCTGATGCGGTCTCTGCTTCGTGTCCTAGGAGTCTGACTGCCGCCTCTCCTGCGTAGAGCAGGAAGACCCTCTCTCACGTCCCTTTATCCTTCCACCCTCCTGGAGAGGCAGGACGCATGACGGACAAGAGGGAAAAAGAGCTGAGCACGATCGATCCAGTGGAACTGCGGCGAACGTTCGGCACCTTCGTCACGGGCATCACGGTGGTGACGACGCGGGACGAAGATGGTTCGCCGCGCGGCATGACTGCGAATTCCTTCACCTCAGTCTCCCTTGAGCCGCCGCTGCTGCTCGTCTGCATAGGAAAGAGCGCCAGCAGCTTTCCGGCATTCAACACGGCCGAAGGCTTCGCCGTCAACGTACTGCACGAGCGCCAGAAGGAGGTGGCGAGCCTCTTCGCCTCGAAGTCACTCTCCAAGTTCGAGACGATAGCCCATACTACCGTGCATACGGGCTCGCCGGTGCTCACCGACAGCCTTACCTGGTTCGACTGCACGGTGCATGACCGTATCGAGGCGGGAGACCATGTGATCCTGATCGGCCGGGTGCGTGCTTTCGGCACCAGCCCTGCCGCTCCGCTAGGGTTTTGCCGGGGGCGCTATGTCTGCGTGGAAGACCCGATGCCGCCTGGCTGGACGCCTTCCCATCGCATGATCATCGGCTACCTGGTCGAGCATGACGGCCGCATCCTGCTGCGCGACGATGGCGCCGGAGGCTGGGAACTGCCGACGGCAACGCACCGTAAGCCGGGCGACATGCTCAGCTTCGAAGGCGGCGGCGTGGTTGCGCCGCTCACCAGCGATGCGTTTCTCTATTCGGTCTTCGATGTGGCCGACCAGCAGCCCGGTTATGTCGTTTACCGTGGCGCGCTCGCGGGCCCGCCCGGCGAAATTCCGGATTTGTCGCCGTCGCTGAGGTTCTTTGCCCATGAAGAGCTGCCTTGGGACAGCATTCCGATCAGGCAGATACGCGCAACGCTGCGCCGTTACCTGCATGAGCGCGCGGACTCTCGCTTCGGGATCTACGTCGATTCCAGCGATGGCGGCCGGGTGGCGATGATAGACGGCGCCCCGCGTCCGTGGCGGTCGCTTAACGGCTTGGCCGGCGACCGAGAAACCGCGAAGGGATGAGATGATGGACCTGACGCTGAAAATGATCGAAGGATCGCGCCAGGATCTTTTCATTGCCGGGGAGCGCGTCGCGCCGCGGTCCGGCCGCTACATGCCGAGCTACGATCCGACGAACGCGGCGCCTTGGTATGAGGTTGCCGACGCCGGGGCGGATGATGTCGACGCCGCCGTGCAGGCAGCCAAAAGAGCGTTTCACGATCCGGCCTGGCGCAGGCTGACGCAGACGGATCGCGGCAAGCTGCTGCGCCGGTTGGCCGATCTCATCGCGGAACACGCCGATGAACTCGCGGCCATCGAGACGCGTGACAACGGCAAGCTTCTGAAAGAGATGCGTGTGCAACTGCGCGCGGCGCCGGACAGCTATCTCTATTTCGCCGGAATGGCCGACAAGCTGCATGGCGAGACCATACCGGTCAATAAGCTCGATATGCTGAACTTCACGCTGCGCGAGCCGATCGGCGTGGTGGGCATGATCTCGCCGTGGAATTCACCGCTGATGCTGCTGACCGGCACGCTCGCACCCTGCCTGGCAATTGGCAATACGGTCGTGGTCAAGCCATCAGAGCATACTTCCGCGTCCACCCTTGCCCTCGCCGAACTGATTGCAAAAGCGGGCTTCCCGGCTGGCGTTTTCAATGTCGTTACCGGCAAGGGCGCTACGGCGGGCGAAGCGCTGACCTTGCATCCCGATGTCGCCAAGATCGCCTTCACGGGCAGTACGGCAACCGGCCGCCGCATCGCCGCCAACGCTGCCAGCCGACTTGTTTCGTGTCAGATGGAACTGGGCGGCAAGTCGCCTCATGTCGTATTCGCCGATACCGACATCGAGCGTGCGGTGAACGGCGTGGTTGCCGGCGTGTTCGCCGCTGCCGGGCAGACCTGTATCGCAGGATCGCGCTGTTTCGTCGAAAAATCCATCTATGCCGCATTCGTCGAAAAGCTGGCGGATCGTACCAGGCGCGTGCGTATCGGCCATCCGACCGATGAGGACACGGAAATCGGTCCGCTGGCGCTGGCTGCCCAACTCGACAAGGTCGAGCAGTATGTGGACTACGGCGTCGCCGATGGCGCGCGGCTGGTTGCCGGAGGCCACCGGCCGCGGCGGGACGACCTCTCCGGCGGCTGGTATTACGAGCCCACGGTTCTGGCGGATGCGCGCAACGACATGCGCTTCATGCGCGACGAAATTTTCGGCCCGGTCGTGGGCGTCGTGCCGTTCGACAATGAAAGCGAACTGATTGGGCTTGCCAACGACACCCATTATGGGCTGGCGGCGGGTGTCTGGACCCGCGACATCGATCGCGCGCTGCGCTTTGCGCGCAACGTCGATGCCGGCACGGTCTGGGTCAATACGTATCGCTCTGCTGCTTACATGTCGCCCTCCGGCGGGTTCAAGGAGAGCGGTTACGGCAAGCGCGGGGGTTTCGAAGTCATGCGCGAGTTCTCCCGTGTGAAGAATGTCGTCATCGACTACTCCGGCGCCACGCAGGATCCGTTCGTAATCCGTTTGCGCTGACGCTCATCCGACGATTCCCTAATATTCGAAAAGGTCATTGTCATGAAATTTTCCGTTTCCCTGAACATGGAGAGGTTCAGTCCCGACAAGGATATGCGCCAGGTGGCGGCTGAGACGCTGGAACTGGTGCGTATGGCCGATGCCGGCGGCTTCGAGACCGCCTGGTCGCCCGAGCATCACACGATTGAATTCACGATCGCGCCCGGCCCGTTCCAGTTGCTGGTCTGGTGGGGAGCTCATACCGAACAGATCCGGCTTGGCACCGCCACCATCGTCGCGCCGTACTGGACCCCGATCCGTCTCGCGGGAGAGGCCGCGCTTTGCGATCACCTGACGGGAGGGCGGCTGGAATTCGGCATCGCCCGCGGCGCCTATCAGTATGAATTTGACCGTATGGCGGGAGGCATCCCGCAACAGGAAGGCGGCGCCTACATGCAGGAACTGCTGCCGGCAGTCCAGAAATTATGGGCAGGCGACTACGCCCACGAGGGTAAGTATTACCACTTCCCGCTGGCAACCTCGGTGCCGAAGCCCTTGCAGCAACCCAACCCGCCCATCTGGGTGGCGGCGCGTGACCCCGGCACATTCGATTGGGCGGTGCGCAATGGCCACAACATCCTCTCCACGCCGTTGTCGCGGCCGGTCGCGGAAATCGGCATTCTCGGCGACAAGTTCAAGAAGGCGGTCCAGGATCATCCCGAAGTGCCGAGACCGCGGTTCATGATGCTGCGCCGCACTTGCGTGTATGAACGTCCCGAGGACTGGGAACTGCCGGTTCGCTACAGCTATCAATATGGGCGCAGCTTCGAGAACCTGTTCCAGAACATCGGCACGGTGAAGAACGGCTTTCCTGAAGCGGTTTCTTACGACACCGTTGGCAACAGCGGCGACTACGATCCGCGGTCGATCCGCGACAATCTCCTTTTCGGCACCCCGGACGAGGTGGTCGAAAAGCTGATGGTCTATGAAGCGGCGGGCGTAGACCAGTTCTGCCTCGGCCTCGCCTTCGACCTGCCGTTTGAGGTGCAGAAGAAATCGCTGGCGCTGTTCATCAAGGAAGTGATGCCCGTATTTGCGATGCGCGAGAAGGAAGCGGGCAGGGAAAAGTCGCGGGTGATCGCCTGATGGGAGCTGTCGCGCCATGATTGTCGAGGAACGCATCTACAAGATAAGGGCCGGCCGTCTCGCCAGATACATGCAGCTTATCAGCGAGGAAGGCCTTGCCATCCAGCAGCCGATCCTGGGCAACCTGATCGGCTATTTCCGCACCGAGATCGGACCTCTCAACCATGTCGTGCATCTATGGGGCTATAGCGACCTGAACGACCGCGCCGAGCGGCGTCAGCGGCTGGCCGAAGATCCCGCGTGGCGGGCGTTTACCGTCAAGCTCACCGAGAATATCGAAACGATGGAAAACCGAATCCTGATCCCGACCGATTTTTCACCGCTGCGGTAGGTTCAAGACCTCGCTTCCCGCTTGCCCGACCGCGAAAGAATCCAGGAGCCGGTCCGTGGTCATGACCCAGCCGTAGTTGCGTGCGAAAGCATCGAGCATGGCCTGCCGGCTGGGCGGATGGTTGGAAGAAACAGCATCCTCCACCACAATCGTGGGATAACCGAAATGCACGGCGTGACGGCAGCTATCTTCGACGCACATCTCCGCTACCGTGCCGACGAATACCAGACCGTCCACCGCAAGCAGCTTGAGCGTCTTGGCAAGATCCGTGGCATGAAAGGCGCTGAAATAGACCTTGTCCAGCACGATATCGCCATCCTGTGGCGCAAGCTCGTCAATCACCTCCGCGGCATCCCGCATGCCCTCGACATCGCCGTAGGAGCGCATGAAGCCTGGTACGCACGCATGGGTCGGCGCATCGGTCAGCTTGATCCAGGTCAGCTTGCCGGCGAGGGCCTGATACAGGGAGTCGGCAACGTATCGCGTGAATACCACCGGCTTGCCGTTGCCGCGAAACGCCGCAATGAGTCTGCCGATCGAAGGTATGGTTTCGCGCGCGGATGCAACCTCCATCGGCGCATGCCTGCGCACGAAATCGTTCTGCATGTCCACGACCATGAGGGCAGGGTTTTTAAGCGAAGCCAGCACGCCGTTTCTCCATACAGGCGTCCCGGATTATACCTATCCGGGTAGCGGAGAGCCTATATCATCGAACCCGCGAGCCGTATGCTTTCCTTCGTAGCACTGGGCTACGCGGGTATCCTGCCGAACGGGGGAAGACGGCGGGTGCAGTTCTATCTTCATTAATCGGGATCGTGGCTCTGGAATGTGCTGACTATCGTCCGCCAGGCCAGGAGTGGAGGACAGGTGTGACGGATCGCATAACGGTCGAGGGCGTGTACAAGATTTTCGGCAGATCGCCGGAATCGGCTTTGGCCATGCTGAAGTCTGGCGAGACAAAGGAAGCTGTGCTCCAGAAGACCGGGCAGGTCGTCGGCTTGAGCGACGTGTCGCTGTCCGTTCCCGTCGGTTCGATTTACATGATCATGGGCTTGTCCGGCTCCGGTAAGTCGACGCTTGCGCGATGCATCAATCGCCTCATCGAGCCGAATGCAGGGCGCATCCTTATCGATGGCGAGGAGATCACCGGCGCCAGCGAAGCGCGGCTGCGCGAAATCCGCCGGACGCGTATCTCCATGGTGTTCCAGCACTTCGGCCTGTTGCCGAACAGAACGGTGTTGGAGAATGCCGAGTTCGGCCTGAAACTGCGAGGTGTGCCAGCCGCCGCGCGCAGGAAGAAGGTGATGGAGGTGCTGGAGGTCGTCGGGCTGGCTTCGTGGGCAAATCATCTTCCCGGTACGCTGAGTGGCGGCATGCGTCAGCGCGTCGGATTGGCCCGCGCACTCGCCACGGATGCCGATGTCCTGATCATGGACGAGGCTTTCAGCGCGCTGGACCCACTCATCCGCAGCGAAATGCAGGACGAACTGCTGCGCCTGCACAGGACTTTCCACAAGACCATCCTGTTCATCACGCATGATTTCCAGGAGGCGCTGAAGCTCGGAAGCCGGGTCGCCATCATGGCGGATGGAATGGTGATGCGCGAAGGCGTTCCGCAGGACATCGTGACCAAGCCCGGGAATGACTACGTCGCCGCCTTCACCCGCGACGTCAACCGGGCCCATCTGTTCGATGCGAGTTCCGTGATGGTGGAAAGCAGCCCGCTCCGGCTAGACGGACGTGCGTCTGGCGGCCGCGATGCCGAGGGCGAACCGGTGTTCATCGTCGACGATTCGATGCAGGTCGTGGGTGTCGTCGGACCACGCCAGTTGCCATGCCTCGCCGATGGTTCGGCGATCCAATCATTGATGAGCAAGGACTATGAGACGGTATGCGGCACGGAAAAGCTGTCGGTGGTGGCCAGCCTGTGCCATCGAGACCGGCCGATAGCCGTTGTTGACGAGGGCGGCCGATATTTGGGGCGTGTCGATCCACTCCAGATCCTGTCCCGCATTGGCGCTCCGGCGGCGGCTTCCTCGCAATCCCGGGGAGCGGAGGCCTGATCATGCTGGATGTCGATAATCTCTATGTCATCCCGCTGGACCAATGGATCCAGGTCGGCGTCCGCTGGCTGGCAATGCATTTCCGGCCGCTGTTCCAGACAATCAAGTGGCCCGTCGAGACCCTTTTGACCGCGATCGACCATGGACTCCATGCCATTCCGTTTCCGATCCTGATCGGGATCTTTGCTCTCATCGCATGGCGCTCCGCATCGCGTGGCGTGGCCATATTCACGCTGCTTTCGCTGACCCTGATTGCCTTCATGGGCCTGTGGGCGGAAGCGATCACCACCCTGTCGCTCATCGCCACGGCAATCGTGGTGTGCGTCATTCTTGGCATTCCAATTGGAATCCTGTGCGCGCGCCACGATCGCGCCTGGACCATCGTGCGGCCGGTGCTCGATGTCATGCAGACGACGCCCAGCTTCGTCTACCTGGTCCCGGTGGTCATGCTGTTCGGCGTCGGAACGGTGCCTGGGGCAGTCGCGGTCATCGTGGCGGCGATATCGCCGCTGATCCGCTTCACCAATCTCGGGATTCGTCTTGTCGACAAGGAGATGGTCGAGGCGGGGCGGGCCTTCGGTGCCACCGATCGCCAACTTCTCTGGGAAGTCCAACTTCCATTGGCCTTGCCAACCATTCTGGGCGGCCTCAACCAGACAGTACTGATGGCCATGGTCATGTCGGTGATCGTATCCATGATCGGGGCCGAAGGGCTCGGACTTGTGGTCCTGCAGGGGCTGGGACGTCTCGATGTCGGCATGGCTGCCGTCGGCGGCATCGCCATCGTCCTGCTAGCCATGATCCTCGATCGCATCACGCAGGGCCTGGCCAACCAGGACAAGGCCGGACCAACCCGGGGCATCCGGGCCGCCCTGGCTCAGTTGCTGCGTCCCAGAAATGAGGAAGCGGGGAGTTTCGAAACGAACCACCAGCAGGTTTGAACACCGTCTCGATCAGGCGGAACGACGCAACAAATATCACAACAAGGGGAGAATACATGTCGGCGAATTATCGATACCGCAAAGGGCTGAGACTGGCCTGCGCCATGGCTGTTGCAGCAACCATGATGGGTGGGCAGAGTTTTGCGCAGGATAAGCCTGGCGAAGGCAAGACCATTCGTTTCACGTCCTCCGACAGCCTGGGCGCCAACTATATTCAGGACCAGGTCCTGATAGCGGGCCTCGAGAAACTCGGTTACGACGTAAAGTTGTCGACCATGAACATGTCGGCGATCCTGCAGGCCATTTCGCAGGACGACCTCGACATGACCGGCGACATCAACTGGCCGCAGGCCGAGCCCGCCATCGCACAGATCTCGGATACGGTCGAACTGATCAATGAAGGCACGATCGCGGGCGGCGGCATCAACGGCTACATGATCGACAAGAAGACAGCCGAAGCCAACAACATCACCAATGTCTCGCAACTGAAGGACCCGAAGATCGCCGCCTTGTTCGACACCGACGGTGACGGAAAAGCCAATCTGGTGAATTGCGATCCCGCTTGGAAGTGCGGTGACGTCGTCGATTTCCAGGTCAAGGAGTTCGGCTTGAGCGATACGGTGCGCTCCATCCGCGCCAAATACGAGCCGCTGATCGGCGAGGTCTTTGCACGGGCCGACCGAGGAGAGCCGATCCTTCTTTACACCTGGAGCCCATCCTGGATCGTCTATCGGCTGAAGCCCGGCAAGGACGTGGTGTGGCTGCCGATCCCGTATGACGCTCTTCCCGAGGGCGTATCGAAACCGAAGACGCACGAGGTCAAGGACGTGGTTGGCTGTGCGGGGGGGCAGAACCCATGCCGCATGGCGGTTGGCCCATGGAACTGGCGCACGCTCGCCAACAAGAAGTTCCTGGCTGACAATCCGGCGGCCAAGAAATTCATCGAACAAGCGAAATGGTCGCTGGACATCTGGAGCCAGTGGGAAGGCGATCTGGGGGCCGGCAACAAGACCGACGCCGAGATCAAGAAGATCGCCAACGACTGGATTGCCGCAAATCAGTCGGAGTTCGATGGCTGGGTAAAGAATGCGGCTGCCGCCGGGAAATAATCCGGGCAGGCCTCTATCGTGGCCTGTTATCACAATGGTGGCGGACCCTGTCCGCCACCATTGTCGATTGAGGAGACCGATTGCCGGCCAAGCGTTTTCGCTTCATGGCGACGTTTCCTTATGGGGAGCGGCTACACAGGCTCATGCAAAGGGCAGGCGATCGTTTGGACATGCGGCCTCAGAGACGATTATCTCGGGATAAATAGCTGCCGCCGCGCCTGATCGAGCGCGGGCCGCTTGGTATAGTGAGAAAAAACTGAGTGAAGCCTTATTTCACGCGCAGCTATTACTCTAGGTCGCGCGTGAAGGTTCCGTTCTCCTTGAGCCCCCCGCTGTCGTGGAACTTGACATCCAGACGCCAATGCGAACGGCGGCGGCATGTCGTTACAAGCGCGAAACCGTCGCCAGGGGCGAAACTTGTCTGCACCTCGCAACAATACGGCCCCTGCTCAGGATCGGGATCGGGAAAGCAAAAAGTCTCATTGGCCTGGAAATTGTCGGCAGTTCCGTTCGCAAACGGATATGGCGCGTACAGCGCCGAACTGTGGATACAATGCAGGATGCTCTGCTTGCCGGTTTTGCTGTTTGTTACACGAGCGGTGACCAGGCTGCTCACGTGCTCGTCACCCGACAGGAATACCAGTCCCTTTATTTCCTTGTTGCACACGAACCTGAGCAGTTTATGTAAGGAAAACGGGTATCCATCCCACGCGTCCGAACGCAAGGCACAAGTGGGGGCCTCGGCCACCTCCCGCCGCCGCGGCAGCACTGCCGAGGATGTGAGAACAAATTTGGGCATTTCGGTGTGTTCAGGCTTGGTAAGCCATTCACAAAGTTTGGCGAATTGCGTTGAACCCATGATCCGCGCTTCGCACCAGTTCGAAACCGTCCGTCCTTGACGTTCGGTGCGCGTGTCGCAAAGGAAGAATGGCATACCGTTGTGGGTTAAATCGTCTCGCCAGATGTGTGCCGGCAGGCGCTTTTCCAGCACCTCGGTCTTGCCACGTTCGTACCTGAAGTAAGCCAGCTTCCCAGGCTTTATGACGATATCATTCTTGCGCATCGCCGGGTCGGGGTCTTTTGCCCAATTGTCGCGAATCTCATGATCGTCCAGCATCATTTCAACCGCCATGTCCAAGCGCTGCATCACCGCCTTCACACCGCGGCTCTGGCCCCGGCGTTCGTAGGGTATTCGGAATCGGTCGTTGACTACCTTAGGGTCGAAAAGCCCTGCCGTAGCGTCGATATATACCTGATCGCCGGCCAGCAGCAGCAACGTTGGGGCGCCGGGTTTGCCCAGTAGATCGCCGAGCGCGAGCAGAGACGCATCCGCGGGCCCTCGTGTCGCATGCTGACCGTCGGGCATGTGGTCGAGGAAATCACTGGGGTATTGGCAACTTGCGAGAGCGAATGAAAGGTTCGATACCGCGCGGGCATCGCTCTTGTGCCGATGGCTTCTGTGCGACCTTCCAGGCCTGCCGACGATCAGGCCACCTCGCAAATCATCCAATGTGTCAGTCTCGAGCGCATACCGAATAGCCTCGGCGGCCCTCTTCACCGCGTTCTTGGCATGCGAACCTGTGTCGAGGATTTCAGGTGGTGATCCCGCCGCGTCGGGCAGTTTCGGTAACCGAGCCAAGCCGCCAATACCCTGCGCCTGAACGTACAGCAGCAAGACCAGTACCTGCTGCGCTTCAGGCCACTCATGGAGCGGAATTTCAAATACGTAAGGAGATGCGGGTTGCTTAATATAGTAATGCGGAAGACTATTATAGAGGCTATCGTCCCTCTGTCCTTTCTCGTCGCCGCGGCTCGTAACCGGCGGACCGATCATGTGCAGGCGGTCGCCCTTTGCGTAGACGGGAACAATGAAAGCTGCATGAGGCAAGCCCCGCCCTCCGCTATCGGCCGCTTGCACCAGGATCTTGCCCGCCTCGACCTCTACGCGCACCCCGAAGGCGGGCGCCCTGGCTTCAGAGGGGAGAGAATGCGTCATGGCTTGTCCTCCAAGGGGCCCGGCATATCGGAGATATCCGGCATTCCGAGGTATTTCGCTATAACGCCGCAGATCGACGAGGCGTCTTTGCCGATCAGGCAATCCTGATGACCGTGGCCGGCAATGCACCAGGTCAGGTAGGACGGTTGGCCGAGCGCCAGGAACTGGCCGCTTTTGTCAATAAGATCCCTGATTTCTTCCTCCGATTGCACCGCCTCGACCGCATGCAGAGATGAGTTCAAATGCGGCACGCCGGCCCCTTTGAGCATATTTCGCATCAGTCTTAGCGTTGAGGGGGCGACCAAACCGTTTTCCGCTCCATGGATCGACATCATCGGGAACTTCAGTCGATCCCTCACCCGGTCCGGCAGCACATAGCGATTTATGCCGGCGCGATCGGTCACGGTGTTGAAGCCAGCAAAATGTATGACCTGCGAGACTGTCTCGACGCTGAGCGGGCCGAAGAAATCGTCGATGTGGTCGAGTACGAGGTCAGAGAGATTGTTGAGCGAGAAGGTGCGTGCATAGAGCGCGTCCATCCGATGTCTTGTGCCGACCCAAGGCGTCGCTTTGCCTGGGGGCCAGAGGGGATTCTCGCGCCGATACTCGTCGGACGGCAGCCACATTGCCGAGAGCGCTCTGTCGAGCAATTGACCGGCGAGCGAGATATCGCCATGCGGACTAAACACATAGTCTTCAAGTTGAAGAAAATAACGTACATATCGCATCACATATGCGGCGAGCACATTTGCCGAACTCAACAGCATTGCCGGGCCGACTTGCGAAAACACCACGCGCCCGATCTTATTGTGCAAATTCCTTCGATCATGCTCGCCAAGCACTGCCATGCTGAACATTGCCGCGCCCATGCAATGGCAGACGACATCGAGCCTTTCCTGCCCTGTCGCAGCCAGCACGTGTTGGACGGCGATCGGAATGTCATTCTCCGCCATCTCCTCAAAAGACCAACCGCCTGTGGCGGTAGTCAGGCCTGAACTCGATCGCATATCGAGCACCCAGACATCGCGCCCAGCATCACACAGCGATTGAGCGAGGTTGCCGGGTACGGCAGCATGAGCAAATGTGGTGCCGCTCGCACTGTAACCATGGATGAGCAAGACGGGGCGTTTCGGGACGCCCTTCTCGATACTGCCGTCATAGCGGGCCAGGCGAATGCGGATCGGCGGGCTGAGCTGACCTTTCAAGGTCAACCAGTCGATTTGGGGCGCTGGTAAGCCCGGCACCGCCCCGGGCAACCGTTGTGGTTCACGCGCAGATGGCGGGTCGGGGCGGCGAAAACTCAGTGCATGTATCTGAAGCACGACGCGAAAACCGTAGAGTATGAAAGAGGCCAGATCTGCCAGTGCCGCGACACGGTCTTGCTGCCCCACTATCCGCAGCAGAGGCACCGATTGCCGCGCCAGGTATCGTTTGTTTAGCTCTAGCGACGGTAGCTTCTTGCCAATGACGGTCTTGCTCATCTGCGGGAAAACTTCGACCGACATCTCCATCAATTGCTGCCAAGGGCTGGCGCCGCGCGCATAGGTGAGGCGCTTAACCGCTCTGATTTTCTTCTGCGTGAACAGAGAGCTGTCGAACCTCACGCCCGTGCCGAGATCTTCCGGCTCGACAACCTTGTCGATGTGCAAATCGTATTCGATCAGGCGGACCCCGCCCGCACGCGAGCACAGGTGCAGAATGTCGAGCAGTCTGAGATGGGATGCCCCTCCGCTAGGCGGCGTGAGACGCAACCATTCCTGGCCCTGGCGGACCAAGCGGTAAGCAAAGTCGCGCATCCCGCGGTTGAGCGCCCACGCAAGGATAGCGCGCAGCATTCGGGGCACGGGGCGCGATTCTTCCAGATCGAACAGGTGGAGCGATCCCGAGATCTCCGCCTCGAGCGCAACATGGCTTTCATAGGCCTGATCTGCAATGGGGTCGAACTCCTTTCCTGCACGCAGAATGCGCAGCCGACCATGGGCAATCGGCAAACACCGTCCACGGGACGTTTGCAGCGCGTAGAGATCGGTGAGCACCACCGGCTTGGTGGTTAGCGTCAGTTCGACCATGTGTGGTTTCACACCGCTGCCGCGCATCGCCAGAGGGACCTTGCCGCGCACCTGTTCGGTCAGTTCGATGCTGGTAGGCTTAGGCGCAGGGTTCGTCCGCGGCGTGGAATAGATCGGCCGCGTTTCGCCACGAGAGTTCCCAGGCAAGGGGGCGTTGATCAAACGGCCGCCACTGAGTTGCCATTCCTCCTTGAGCTCGGTGATCGCTCGCAATGCCAGAACGGCTATGGTCAAGGCGGGATTGATACCCAGAGACGTGGGCACGACCGAGCCATCGAGCACGATCAACCCTTCGTGAGTGCGTCTGAGGCCGACCGCGGCGGCATCGAACACGCGGCCGCAATGATCGGTCACGCCTTGGCGAACGTCGTCACCCATGGCGCAGCCCCCGAGAGGATGCACCGTCAGCAGCGGGCCGCGCTGGCGACCGAACACGGCTTCGAGCCTGTCGGACAAAGGTCGCCACAACAGGTTGTTCACCAGCCGTCCGCCCAATCCAGACTCTCGAAGCAAGGCGCCAAGGCGCGCATGATGGTTCTCGAGTCGGGGGTCCAGTCGCAACTCCGGCCAGCGCACTGTGAGCATCCCGTCGGCGAGCATTTTTTCAGGATCGTCTTGCTTCTCATCGGCGCTGTTTTGCATCGAGGGCCCTAGCGCCAGTGCTCCCTCCGCGTCGTCGCGGCCGATCATAGCCAACACCAGGGAGTTGGTGATGGCGGCTGGATTGACGGCTGCATCGTCTGCCCGTGAAGGATTCGGCTCATGCTTCGCCCAGTCGCCATCGGCGACGCGATTGAGCACATCGAATGTGGTGGCGCTTTCCTCAAACAGGCGGCGCAGCGGTCCCGGTACGGCAAGATCCTGGATCACCAGGTCAGTAGCCGCGTTGCCGTCGCGCAGATCGATCATTGCGGTTATCGTCGGGCCGACCGCGCGACCGCAATCCTCGCTCTTGATGTTTGGGGCCGGATTCTCGGTTTCGTCAGCGACGCCATTCACCCGTGCCGCCAAATCATGGGCAACGACGAGCATGTCACCATTGGCGGAGAACTTGCTTCCCAGCTGATCGGAGAACTTTATCCCGCGGATTTGCGAGCGCATCAAAATTTCCGTCGAGCCGAATGTGCCTGCTGCAAGGATCACGCGCCTCGCCAGCAGCGCGAACGGCTTCCGCTGGTTATCGCGTAGATGGCCGTCGGTGTGATTGACGTCCAACTGCCATCCTTCGCCCGCGCGCAAAACGCGCAAGACGGTGGCGCCAGTGACGATCTGTACCAGGCTTTGTCGAGCTAGCCGCAACAAGTTCAGGTCGAGGGATTCTTTGGCATTGTAGTTGCAACCAGTGGCGCAGTCGCCGCAACGGCGACATTCGCTCATCGCGACCCCGGCGTGGTTGGTGTGGCAATCGGAAGCGACGGTTATGTGAGCGGGTCGTGCTTTGCCACCAGCCAAATTTCTAATTGCTTCGGACTTGGCCAAGAAAGGCTTGGTGACACGTATCGGCTTGGCTCCCAACCAATCACGCAGCCGTTCAGCTGTCTCTGCGAGCGTCGTATCTCTGCGGATTTTGGTGGGCCAGCGTGCTTCCCGGAAAATCTCCAGCAGCGGCATCTCCATCACGCCGGCGTTGATTAATGAGCCTCCACCCAAGCCACACGCGACGAGAGCTACCGCGTCGTCGCTGCAGCGCAAGTCGTAAAGACCATCGAACACGCCGCGTTGGCGTTTCGCAAAGGGGGTGGCAAAGCGGACGTGGCCGCCCAGATCGGCCAATCGCGAAGGGAACATTCCGGCCAGGTACTCCTTGCCGCGTTCCAGTACGCAGATTTTTAAAGATTGGCCTTGCACATCCTTGCAGGCGCTCAATTCGGCGGCAGCCACCGAGCCGCCATAGCCGCTGCCAACGATGACAACATCAAAGTCATATCCGCCCCTGACGGTTGCCCTTTCCGTATCGGCGATCTGCGGAAGATCGTGGACCAATGTCTCGAGTCGGTGCGAGAGCCAAGCCGTCGCACGTGGCGGCTCCGGCGCTGCCTTGATGTGTACAGGCAATGCGTCCTCCCTAATTTAGATATCAATCATATACGAAATTTGGTGTAACGTCAGGAAGTCACGCAATCTATCGGAGCGATATTCATTCCCTTTAGGAAGTGCGCGGTCGGCGGTGCCTTTCTCTGCCCTGAAACCATGGGCACGGCTGCGGGAAGGAACCCATGGAGGGTACTTGCGAGCTACTTGAGAGTTTTCTGCCGCTGGAATTACTCGGTAGAATTCACGCACTTCGAGCGGATGGCCCAGTAGCCGTCGAATTCCCGGCTGCAGTGGTGTTTGTCGATGTGTCCAGATACACGGCCTTGGTCGAGCAACTAGCACGACGGGGGCAAGAAGGACTTGAAAGAATCCCGAGCCTGCTTAGTCACTCCTACGCGCGATGCGTAGAGCAAGTATACAATCGTGGAGGCGAGATTTTGTACCTCGCCGGCGACGAACTGCTGGCCTATTGGTCGGCGGATGTCCGCGGACTTGAAAGCGCGGTGCGAGCGGCGACAGCCTGTGCCAAGGCAATCTGCGGCGGCCGGAACGAGCGTTTGGAGAACGGAACAGCTGAAATCGCACCCGCGCTGCATGTTGGAGTAGGGGCGGGGCCCCTCTGGGCGGCGGCTTTGGGCGGTCAGCCGGTGTGGACGCTCTTTGCAGGGGGAGATGCCATCATGCAGGCCGCCCAGTCCCAAGCGGCTGCGCGCCGATGGGAATATGTGCTTTCCGACAAAGCCAACTTGGCCCTTGCGCAGCCGTCTCAATCGCGGCGCAGTCGGCCTACGCTGGCTTCTCCGCCTCCGGGCTGGCTGGCAAGGTTTTTGCCTTTGCAGCTCAGGGACCTGCTGTCCGAAGCCGACTTGCGCTCAGTTGCCGCGGACAGCGCCATTGCCATCCGTTCCGAAGAAGGTCGTCCAACGACCGCCCGCTTAGACGCCCTGGCGGAGATTAGGCCGATCACCGCCCTTTTCGCGCGAATTGCCGGACTTGACCATCGTCAACCTCAGGCGCTTGCGCGCTATCAATTGCTATGCGCGACCCTCCAGGAGGATCTGCGTTCGCGCGGTGGGCCGGCCGGCGAGTTGCTCTTTGACGACAAAGGTCTGATTTTCTTTGCGACGTTCGGAGCGCGAGGCAGTTTCCACCGCGACGATCCTTGCCGTGCCGTCGATGCTGCTCGCGCGATCCGTCTGACGGCCCAACGCTTGGGCCTCTCCGCGTCGATGGGCGTGGCTACCGGCGATGCGCTTTTTAGTGTTGTCGGAAGCGCACGTCGGCGCCAGCTGATGGTGATCGGCGCCCCCGTGAATCGGGCGGCGCGGCTTATGACGGCGGCATCGGCAAACGTTCTCTGCGATGCACCAACAGAGCGAGCCAGCCGGACGGCGTTTTGGTTCGAAGAACACGGCACGTTGCAACTGGACGGACTTGGGGACATGGCAACGGTATTTTGTCCCATGGATCCGCGCGCCCCGGTCCAACCTCTTAGTCCGCTGATCGGTCGGCAGAGCGAGCTGGAGTTCCTGAAACGTACGTTCGAGGAGACCCGCCGTGGAGGCAGGCGTTTGCTCGTTGTCTTGGGTGAGTCGGGCATTGGAAAAACCGCTTTGATCAGAGCTTTCACGGACGAACTGCGCTCAACCGCAATCGAGGTTTTGACCGCGCGCGCCGAACGTGACGATCGCCGGACATCGCTCCTGCCATGGCGGCGGGTGCTTGTGTCCCTTCTCGGCCTACCGTCCGACAGCGATGGATTTGCGGTGCTTGATGTCGTCACACAACGGGTTCAAGGCAACTCGTCGCTCGTTGGGCGACTGCCCTTGCTAGGTGATGTTCTGAGCATCGAAATTCCCCAAAACGACGGAACGCGACATCTGGAGGGACCTCATCGCGCTGATGCCACCATGCGTCTTTTGGGTGATCTCATGGATAACTTGGCACCGCGCCCGCTGGCATTGGTCCTGGAGGACAGTCAGTGGCTGGATTCGGCATCGTGGCGCCTCGTCGAGTGGGTTCTCTCATCTCTGTCCTCGTTGCTTCTGGTCCTGTGCGTACGCTCGGACGAAGTTCCGGAGGAGTTAAAAAACCTACGAAGGCGAGCCGAGGCCACAAGAAGGAATACATCCGGAACGGAACCTGACGATCCCGCGCGCCTGTGTCGTATCCTGGATCTTGAGGAACTCAGCGAGGCGTCGATTTGCGAACTGGTCGCCCGCACGCTCGGGGATGTGCCCCCACATGGCGAACTGGCGCGCCGGGTCTCGGCCTTAGCCGGTGGCAATCCGTTTTTCGCCGAGGAGATAGCGCTGACATTAAAGAGCCAGGGGCTCATCGCCATACGCGATGGTTTGTGGTGTCCGATCCGCCCGCTCGAGAGCCTTCGATATTTCGAAGGTGTCGATCGGGTCATTCGGGAGCGCGTTGATCGATTGGAGACCCCAGTCCAGCACGTTCTCAGGGCTGCGGCCGTGATCGGGCGTTCATTTACCGGCGAGGCCCTGGCGACGTTGCTCGAGGGCGAGTTGGATCACGACGGTGTGGGTGCAGCTGTCGAGTCGCTCGTGGCGGCGCATCTCGTGCGTCAGGGCACTGGATCAGGGAACTACGAGTTCCGTCATGATCAAATCCGAGACGTCGTTTATGGCTCAATTCCCAGTGAAGTGCGACAGCGACTTCATGCAGCTCTGGCCGCTTGGATCGAGTCGAGCCAGTCGGCCGCCATGGGCGCGGATGTCGCGGCCCTCGTTCAGCATTTTGAGGCCGCCGGAAACAATTTCAAGGCAGTTGGATATGCCAATTTGGCAGCAATCAAGGCGCTGCAGGTCGGTGCGTTTCGAGAGGTCGAGGCGTTTCTGGAAATCTGCTTGAGATACGAGTCGAAGCAGCCTTGGAGTGCTGAGCAAAGACTTCAGTCGGTGCGTTGGCGCAGGCAGCTCGGCGAGGCCCATTACAGTCGTGGCGACCTCCATGCTCAGGGCATTTCGGTGAGGCGCGCCCTCACCTTGGCGGGCACGCCGGTTCCACGTTCCTCGGCAGCCCTTTTGATGCGGCTGCTTGGGGGTGGAATGCGGCTCGCGTTCCAACAAGTGTTACCTCCTTCGCTATGGTCAACTCAGGATGGTGTGCTGGACTCCTGGGAGCGAGAACTAGCTCGCTGCCTTAACCAGGCGGCGGTCGTGGACTATTTCGAGCTTCGCTTTTCGCGAGCGTTTTCCCACACCGTCGCGGCTGTCGCCCATGCGGAGCGCACGGGGCTCACCATGGAGATGGTGGTCGCGTCCGCCCAACTGGCATGCGGGCTGGGAATTCTGGGGCGCCGGCGCGCTTGCAACTACTTCATGGCAAGGGCAGAATGGGTGGTGACTGCGCTCGCCGATCCAGCGGTCCATGCCCACCTGTGTAATCTCGATGCGCTCTGGCGCATCGGCCGCTGCGACTGGCTGATGGTAGATCGTCGTCTGGATCAGTCTCAAGAGCTGTGTCTAAAGGCGGGCGATCAACTAAGTTGGTGCAACGCCCAGGCCATGCGCTTCTGGTCAATGTACTACCGCGGTGAATCGGGTGCGCTGGAGTACACCGCCCAGGCGCTGCTCTCCCGCGCGCAGAACAGCGGAAACCTCCAGCAAGAGATTTGGGCGCTCCGATGCAAGTCGTTGTGTGTGCTCCACACGGATAGCCCCCGTGAAGCGGTCGACATCCTTCGGCTGACCACGTCCGCTATGGTCGGATCCGCCGATCTCGCCGACTTGGTCTCCGCCAAAGGGTCGCTTGCGCTCGCGCTTGCACGGGTCGGGCTCCATGCTGAGAGCCTTCGGGCTGTGGTCGAGACGCTACGCCTGCTGCGCGAGATGCGTCGGCCGACTGTGCACAGCACACTGCCCGGCATTGCCGGCGTGTGCGAAGTGCTTCTGCGCGGCAGGGAGGCAGGCCTCTCGCGCGAGTACGACCAGTGGCGCCACTGGGAGCGCCAAGCGCTGCATGAGCTCAAGCGTTACCGCCGCGCGTTTCCTGTCGGCACCGCCCAGTATGGGCTGTGGGTCGGCGTGGCCCATTGGCTGGACGGGCGCGGTGACCGCGCCGTCTCTACTTGGCGGCAAGCACTCGCGGCTGCGCGGCGCCTCTCGTTACGCAGGGATCAGTCGATCATTGCGGCCGAGCTGAGGCGCCGGCAAGACAAGATCTAAGATACTCTCCTGCGTTGGAGTTATCCGATCGGCAACTTGGGGGCGACATGGCTTTTGGCGGCGCGAACGAAAGAAATGATCTCCCGCGCCTTGCACGGATCGATCCGCGCCTGTTCGATCTTCTTTTCGGCGGCTGCAAGGTTGAACGCCACGCGGCGGGCCAGATTCTCTTCGTCCAGGAAGATCCATCCGATCGTATTTACGGGGTGATGAGCGGGACGGTGGAGATCTCGATGTATTCGCCGGGAGGCCGGAAGCTGGTGGCCAATATCGAGCTTTCGCACAGCTTGGTCGGAGAGATCGGCGCGCTCGACGGGCGCCCGCGCACCGCAACCGCCACTTGCCTGACCGTTTGCGATCTGGCCTCGCTCGGTCGGAAGCAGCTCTTCGATCGCATCGAAAAAACCCCACCTCTGGCACGCGCCATGATTGAGCTTTTGTGCGCACGGCTGCGTTGGGTCAGCGGCGAACTTGGCGATCAGGCTTTCTTCGGCATTGAGGCCAGGCTGGCAAAACGACTGGTCTTTTTGGCCGGCGTTATGGCGGATGGCTCAGGTTGGATACCGATCTCCCAGTCCGAACTGGGGGAGTTCCTGGGCGCCACGCGCGAGTCCGTCAACAAGACACTTAACGATTGGCGCAACCGTTCGATCATCGCAATCAAGCGTGGTGGCCTGCGCATAAGGAACGCCGGTGCGCTTCGTCACATCGCCGAGTCACAGGACGATGACTGATGTCGCCATTCGCAATCGGCGCGCGCGCATCACAGCCGCGAAATTAGATTGCGCAACGAAGACCGGATCGGCATGAAGGGATAGTCCTCCACCTGTCGTGGTGACGAACTGGGAACCTCCGTTCAGCATCCTGACGCCGTCCCAGGCGATTGGACCTGCCACGGCTGTCGCGCGATCTATGGTCGGGCTTTTCTTAATAGTCCGTCGGTCAGTCGGTACCCGCTCAAGGAGGCAGAGCGGTGGCGCAGCCACCGCTCTTATCTGGATCAATTCCGGCAGTCCGGGCTGACAGGATCGTACTGGTGTGGGCTGACCCCCATGCACTTGGAGTTCGAAGCGCCACCAGGCAATCCGATCGACCCGGTCGGGAAGCCATACACCGCTTCTTCTGAAGCCAATGAATGTTGACCCTTCAAGTCACCCGGGGCTTCGAAGTCACCATTGTCGGCTCGCAGACTGTGGACGAAGGTCGAGTCGATCGCGAACGAAGGCACCGTGAGGATGAAGAATGCAGACGCAGCTGTAATGATCTTATACATGTTTCTCTCCCTTTGGTTGATGGCATCACAAAATTCGTGATGAGAACGAAATTGGCTTAGTTAAAAACCAACTTCCTCTTCGGGCTTGATATTTGCTATTTTCTTTATGATCTGTCCGAAAGAGAGACTAAATTGCCTGCTCTGTCATCTCTTGTACGCCGCGGGTGAGATTTGTATGTGAAGGAATTCACGCAGGGTGCTAATATGATCGACGGGACGCTTTTCATTCCCGCTGCTTCAGCACCGGGATCGGAACGAGGGACATCGGCTGGTACTGAGCCAGTCTTCGAAGGCCCGCAAGATCAGTCAAGTCGATGAAGCGCGCGTTGCTGGTGATAAGCTGTTCGGCGCGCAATTGCTGAATGATGCGATTGAGATGGGGCACGCTCAACCCGAGCGCGTCCGCCATGATTTCCTGTGAAAACGGCAGATCGAAACTTGCTTCGTCGGCGCGTTCGACTTCCAGGAGACGCGCGTGAATCTCCAGCAAAAGGTGCGCCAACCTTTCAATCGGAGTGCGCCGACCTAGATTGACGATGTGTTCCGCATAAGTCGCTGCCTCTTGGGCAGCGAGCCAACTTAACACCAGACCGAATTGGGGCTGCTCGTAGCAGAGACGAATGTACGCGTCGAACGAGCAGACGGCGTAGGTCAGTTCGCTCACGGCAACGACCGAACAAGTGGATCGATCGAAAAAGCTGACCGGGAATCCAATGACATCACCGGGCAGGATGAGCTTCAGGATTTGCCGCCTGCCGCTGCGCAGCAACCTGTAGCGGATCGCGTAGCCGTCTTTAACAAAGCACAGGTTTCGGAACTCGGAGCCGTGAACGACGAGTTCCTCCCGTTTCCGAATGGTAAGATCGCGCTCGAAGATTGCCTCAAGACGTTTGATGTCTAGCGAATCCAGCTTCATTGCACGTGTCAGTCGGGTCACGATCGGGTGGCCGGTCAGCGGCATGCCATGCTCCAAATGTTCATGACCTTCAACGAAACTTTCCTATGCTTATTAATCCAGATCAATGAACAGAATTATCAAACGAAAGTTGTATTGACTGGCAGGCCTACGCCACTGCGAATGCCCATGCAAATAGGCCATTTTCAGCGTTTCGCTGGAAAAAACCGGTTTCCGGGAACAACAAATGAGAGCCGTCCGACGGCTCCACGCTAAGGAGGAACAGCTGATGCCGCTCGACGATCAAAATACTTCCAATATATCCCGCCGCACCATGCTGCACGCGGGCGCAGGTCTTCTCGGTAGTGCCGTTCTGCCCTTATCCAGCTTTGCGGCTTTTGCAGCCGACGACAAGCCCGCGATAGGCACCTGGCCGGCCGGGTCGGCGGGCGACACCGTCTACATCGGAGCCGCGGTGCCCCTTACCGGTGCCTATGCCGTGCAGGGTGCTGATGAACTTAAGGGCTGGCAGCTGGCGGTCGACCACATCAACAACGGCCATGAGTTGATGAAGGCGTTGGCGCCGAAAGTCGACAAGGGGTTGCTCGGCAAGAAGGTCGAGCTGTTGTCCGCCGACAGCGCGGCCAAGCCGAACCAGGCCGTCGAGCTCGAGCAGAATTTCATCCACCAAAACAACATCATCCTGATGACCGGCTCGACTTCATCAGCGGTCGCGGTTGCGCTCAACAAATTCGCGCAGCGCGAGAAGATCCTCTACGTCGCGGGCATCTCCGGCTCAAACGACACAACAGGCAAGGACTGTGTCCGCTACGGCTTCCGCCAGAACTTCTACGGCCAGACCGCAGCCAACGCGATCGGCCCGATCCTTCTGAAGACCTACGGAAAGGGAAAGAAGGCGGCATTCATGACGCCGGACTACACTTACGGTCACACCGTCACCAAGTCGGTGAACGACTACCTGACCTCTCAGGGTGGATGGGAGATGGTGACGGACCAGGTCTCGCCGCTAGGCACCCAGGATTTCAGCCAGTATCTGACCAACATCGCCAATTCGGGCGCCGAATTCATTGTCAACGTCAACTGGGGCCGCGACGCGGTGCTGTCGATCCAGCAGGCCAAGCAGTTCGGCCTGACTCCGAGCATGAAGATGGTCATCCCCTACCAGATCCCCTTCCTTGCCAAGGAAGTAGGCCCCGAACTGACAGCCGGCGTTTTTGCCGCTACCGATTTCTGGTGGACCCTGCAGGACAAGTATCCGCTCGCCAAGCAGTTCGTGGACGCGTTCCAGAAAAAGTTCGGTTATCGGCCGGAATGGGGCGCCGAAAATGCCTATGTCAGCTTCGCTCATTGGGCGCGCATGGTGTCGCAGGCCGGTAGCTTCTATCCGCCGGACGTCATCAAGCAATACGAGAAGGGTGAGACCATCCCTTCACTCGTCGGCGACGTTCACTATCGGCCGGAAGACCATCAGTGCGTGCGACCGGTCGTACTCGTCCAGGGTAAGGACCCCAAGGACATGAAGAGCGACGACGACTACTGGAAAGTGGTCGAGGTGGTCGATGGCGGGCCGCTGATGCAGAAGCCTGACGAGTTCGGCTGCAACCTGGGCAGCTACACCTGATATCCCGCAGCGCCTTCTCCGCCCGCCACGGGTGGAGAAGGCGCTCGCACCGGGACTGGCTCTGGCTGGACGCAGACGGTTCGTCTCCCGGCGGTCGGTGGAATGTCGATTGTTCGCGACTTGTCAACCAAACCCTTGCTGGCGCGAGGGCAGGGCATATTTTTCATGATTAAGGTGGGCGCAGAGTGATCAACTGGGCAAATTTCATCTCGCAGTGCTTCAATGGGCTCGTGCTCGGCGCGCTTCTGGCGCTGATCTCCTCCGGGCTGACCATCATCTACGGGACGCTCGGCGTCCTGAACCTTGCCCATGGCGCGATGTTCATGCTCGGAGGCTATGCCGGCTGGCTCGCCTACACCTACACAGGTTCATTCCTGGCCGCAGTGGCGGCCGGATCGCTGTTCGTGATGATCGTCGGCGTGTTGATCGAGCGGCTGATCATTCGCCATTTCTACATGCGGCCGCTTGAGGACCAGCTTCTCGTTACGTTCGGGCTCGGCATCGTTTTCGTCGAGACGATCCGCTTCTTCTTCGGCAGCCTCTCGCGCACGGTGCCGCCGCCCGCCTCGCTGGTCGGCATCACCCATCTGGGCTTCATGGTCTATCCCACCTACCGATTGGCGCTCCTCGGCATCGTCGCCCTGGCGCTGCTGATGCTCTATGTCGTGCTCTATCGCACCCGCATCGGGATGATCGTGCGAGCAGGCATCGAGGATTCGGTAATGGTCGATTCGCTTGGAATCGACGTCTACAAGATCTTCATGCTCGTCTTCGGCATCGGAGCCATGGCGGCCGGCTTCGCCGGCATTGTCAATGCACCCGTGGTGTCGATCGCGCCCGATGTCGGGGAAGCCATACTGGTCCAGACCTTCGTGGTCGTGGTGATCGGCGGCGTCGGTTCCTTTCCGGGCGCGATCCTCGGCGGCCTCATCGCCGGCGAAATCATCAGCATCACCTCGATGTTCAATCCCGGTTATTCCTATGTCATGCTGTTCGTGGCGATGACTCTGGTGCTGGTGCTTCGCCCGCACGGGCTGCTCGGCACGGCAGGGCGCGAGTAGATGCGGTCGCCATGAACATCAAACATCCCTTCCTTGTCGAGCTTCTGACGGCGCTGGCGCTCGTCCTGGCGCCGTTCGTGCTGCCCCATCTCGGCTTTTCGCCCAGCACGATCAATCGTATCCTTATATGGGGCCTGTTCGGGATCGGCTTCGACATCCTGTTCGGCTACACGGGATTGCTGTCGTTCGGCCAGTCGGCCTTCTACGGTACTGGCGGGATGTTCGCCGCCTATCTCCTGACTGAAACCGGCTTCTCCCATGTCATGGCTGCCATCGTCATGGGCGCCGTCGTGTCGGGTGTCGTCGGCTATGTGATCGGCCTGATCGCCCTGAGACGCACCGGCATCTATTTCGCCATGATCACGGTGGCCATCGCCGAAGTCTTCTTCTTTGTCGAGTTCAATCCGCTCTCGGCATTCACAGGCGGCGAGAACGGCTTGCCTGGCGTGCCAACCCCGGTCGTCAACCTCGGCTTCACGGTACTCGAATTCAACACCGACTGGACGATGTATACCTTCCTGGCGTTCTGGTATTTCGTGGGCATTGTCGTCGCACTTCGCATCGTACGCTCGCCGGTTGGCGCGATCCTTTCGGCGATCCGTGACAATCCGCTCCGCGCCGCGGCGCTCGGCCACGACATACACGGCTACAAGCTCACGGCCTTCGTGGTTGCGGCGATCTATGCCGGCTTTGCCGGCGGCCTGTTGGGCGTCATGCAGGGCTTCATGCCGCCGGACGCTTTCATGTTCGACACGTCTGGCCAGGTCGTGATGCAGACGGCGATCGGCGGTGCCGGCACACTGTTCGGGCCGCTGGTGGGCGCGACGGTGTGGCTCTATCTGAGCGACTTTTTCCAGAACACATTGCATCTCGGCGCCACATGGAAGTTGGTGCTCGGCATCGTTTTCGTGCTGCTGGTCTGCTTCCTGCGGCGCGGCATCGTCGGTGCGATCGTCGATCTCTATGGGTTGACCGGCGGCCGCAAGCGCATCGAACGGGCCAATCCCGCGGTCGAGAGTGCGCCACACGTCGTGACCGTCGTCGAACCGATGCCGGCGCGCCGGCATGGCACTGCGCCAGCATCCGGACCGATCCTGCAGGTGCAGGGCCTAACCAAACGCTATGGCGGTATCACAGCCAACAGCGACATCGACTTCAGCGTCGACCATGGGGAGATAAGGGGCATCATTGGACCCAACGGCGCGGGCAAGACGACGTTCTTCAAGATGCTCACCTGCGAGATCGCGCCGACCTCCGGCCGCATCATACTGGCCGGCCGCGACATTACGGGCATGGGTGTGTCCGAGGTGTGCCAGCTCGGGCTCACCAAGAGCTACCAGATCAACCAGCTGTTCGACCGCCTGACGGTGCGGCGGAACCTGATGATTGCCGCGCTGGGCGAGGCGCGTGGAAAGTTCCGGCTTGACCTGTTCAAGAGTATCCACAGCGTTCCCGGTCTCAATGAGCAGGTCGAGCGAACGGCGGCGCTGGTGAACCTTACGGCGCGGCTCGATCGGCCCGTTTCGGAACTGGCCTATGGCGAGAAGCGGCGGCTGGAAATCGGCCTTGCGCTGGCGACGTCGCCGAGCCTGCTCCTGCTTGACGAGCCGCTTGCCGGCATGAGCCCGCGCGAGCGCGTCGAGACCGTGGCGCTGCTCAAGTCAATCGCGCGTGGACGCACGATGATCATCATCGACCACGACATGGATTCGCTCTTCGAGCTGGTCGAGAAAGTGACCGTCCTGCAGGAGGGCAGGGTACTGGTCGAAGGCATGCCCGCTGAGATCAAGACCAACGCAAAGGTGCAGGAAGCCTACCTCGGCGGGGTACATGGAGAGGTGGCATGAGCCTGCTCGAAGTCAGGGCGTTGAACAGCTATTATGGCGACAGTCACATTCTGTTCGACGTCTCATTGAGGGTCGAGAAAAACGAGGTCGTGGCGCTGCTCGGGCGCAACGGCGCGGGCAAGTCGACGACGCTGAAGAGCCTGATGGGCGTGGTGACGCCACGAGCCGGCTCGGTTGAGCTCGACGGGGTTGAGCTGGTTGGCAGGAAGGCGCACAGCATCGCTCGGGAAGGCATGCAGCTCGTGCACGAAAATCGGCGCATCTTCGGCAGCCTGAGCGTCGAGGAAAACATCATTCTGGCCGGATTGACCGCCGACGGCCGCTGGCCGCTGGAACGCATCTACACGATGTTCCCACGGCTGAAGGAACGGCGCACCAGCCGTGGCACGGATCTCTCGGGTGGCGAACAGCAGATGCTGGCCATAGCCCGTGCATTGGTGCGCAACCCGAAGATCCTTCTGCTTGATGAGCCCTTCGAAGGACTTGCTCCAGTCATTGTGCACGATCTGGTGCGCGCCTGCCGCGAACTGGCCCAGGCAGGGCAGACAATCGTGCTGGTGGAACAGAACATCGCCGCGACGCTGGCGCTCGCGAGCCGCGTTTATATCATCAATAACGGCCATATCGCCCACGAGGGCCCGGCCGCCGAGCTCAAGACACAGCCGGGGCTGCTGCAGCATCATCTCGGCGTCTAGGGGCGAGCAGCCGCGGACGGCGTTCGACTTCCGACCGCCTTCGGCCATCCGTGCTTCATGCCGGCGACTATCCAGGCCATCGCTTGCAGGACCGTATCGCCTTCTGGCGCCAGCCGCTGATCGCCGGAAATATCAGGACAGTCTCCAGGTTGGAGTCGGCCTGGATTTTTGCCGACCTGCCGTGTTGGAAAAGAGAGGCACCGTTCGATTTTCGAGGAATTTCAAGTCGAGCCGGCGCCGGCTTCGGCGGCAATCGAGCAGATGATCGCGTGGAACCCGGAACGGATCGTGTCGACGCACGGTTGATGGTCTCCGGCGGTGCGGTGGGCGAACTGAGGCGAGCCTTCCGCCGGGTCTTGTAAAGAGTGTTTCGCCGGCTTGTGCACCGCAAACGAGCGCTCTGATATTTGGCGCGAGGACACCGAGATGACTGAACGACCGGAGAGATATCGAAATGCGATTGTCCCTCATATCTACGTCGACGGGGCGTCGGATGGGATCGCGTTCTACGAGCGGGCATTCGGAGCGATGGAATTGTTCCGAATTGCCCACCCAGGCGGCAAAATCATGCACGCCGAGATTTTGATCTGCGGAGCCGTGATCATGATCGGGGATCCGGACGAGAGACTATACGGCGAGCCGCGGACACTTGGTCGCTGCACAGCTGGCCTTCACATCTTCACTGATGATAACGCGACCTTGCTGCGGCGCGCGGTCAAGGCTGGCGCGGAAGAGATTCAGCCACCCACGAATATGTTCTATGGCGCCAGTTCCGCCACCGTGCGCGATCCCTTCGGCCACGTCTGGGTGCTCCTGTCGTGGAGGGAGGACCTCGATCCGGCAGAGATGGAACGGCGCGGGAATGCGCTCCTGGCCTAAAGAAGAAAACGCTGGCGACATGCTAAATGCGGCTGTTCGCTGTGCGGCTCGCTAGTGAGAACCGGCTCGAAAACCTCCGCGAGGCAGTGAGCTTCGCCCGAGCGGCGTCGCAGCATTCTCCACAGGACGTGAGAGGTGTGGGGCATCGAGATTGCTCCCGGATCTCTGAACCCGCAGCGTCAATCATTCAGATGCTTCGCGTCAGGGCATCGGCCTTTGCCGCTTTCCATTCCGCCGGCTCCGCCCTGCGCCATTCGGTTTCCCCTGCGGCGTGCCGAGCAGCACGCAAACGGCGATTTCATGAAGCGGTTGCGCGGCGCCTTGGACGACGTAGTCCAGGCTGGAGCGATCGGAGATCAGGGTCGGCAGGCGCAAGGTGCCGATCAATCCTTCCGCCTCGAAGCGGGAGCGTAGAAGTTCGTAGAGTCCGGCATTGCAGGTAAACGGGCCGGTGATGAACACCTTCTCGGGGAAAAGCAGCCTGCAGGCGTTCCCCAGCGCGCGCGCCATAAGATCGACGGCGACCCGGATTTCGGGAATATCCGTCAGCTCCATCGTCTCGATTTGGCTGGAGAGGAGTTCCTCCTCCCCTGAAGCCCACGGATATATCTCCCGTATGACCGGCAACAGGGCTGACAGCGAAGCTGCTGTTTCGAGACAGCCCCGGTTGCCGCATCCGCAGGGGCGATCCTTGAGCACGTTGAAACGCCAATGGCCGATTTCGCCGAAGGGGCCGCCCTGGCGCATCGGCGCATCGTCGCTGCCGCGATAGGCCAGGCCGATGCCCCAACCCCAATGAAGAATGAAGGCGCCTTCCAGCCTTTCCATGCCCGGCACGGCGTATCGGGCGCTCAATTCGACATCCAGTTGGCGAAACAGGAACACGCGCGGCGTGATGCCATCGAGCGCCTTGCCGACGTCGAAATCGCGAACGTTCGGCCATCGCGAGGTCAATATCCACGTCCGGGTCTTCACGTCCACGATGCCGGAAACGGCAACGGACGTTCCGACATGACGCATGCCAGACGGGCAGCTGCCGAGCAGACCGGCGACAAGGTCACGCATCGTCGCGGTCATGCGGGCCGAATCGGCGTCGGACGGAACATGGGCGGTTTGCCGGGCGAGGACACTTCCGCGGAAATCGACAAGGACGCCAACCAGTTCCTGGCTGGAAACAAGAAGGACGGTCGCGCCCGCGCAACCGGGGTTCAAAACGATTTGCGCCGGTGGGCGGCCACGGCCGCTCACCTGGCCGACGCTTTGCTCGATGATGCCCCTGCCGACGAGGTCGGCGATGGCGCGCGAGATCGCCATCGAGGTCATGTCCAACTCGGCGGCAAGTGCGGCGCGGGATTTGCCGCCGCCTTCGTGCAGGCTGGCGATGACGCGTGCGCAGTCGCGTTGGCGGGCGTCCTCGAAATCCGCGGTGTAGAGCGTCAACATGCCCGGATTCTTTTCCTTTCGCATTTCTGGATAACATTATTCAAAAATGGCTTGCAAGCGGTATCAAGCCGTGTACTCTCCGCGTAAGGAATCTTGGCGATCGGCCGCAACATGATTACTCCCGGTCTGGTCGACATGCAGGTCAATGGCTTCGCCGGCGTCGATTTCAACTCGGGGACCCTGACGGCGGCGGAACTCGACGAAGCGCTGGAGGCCCTCCTGGCGTGCGGCGTGACAGCGTGCCTGCCGACGATCATCACGGCAAGGCCGGACGAATTGTCGGCGCGGTTCAGCGCTCTCGACAAGGCTGTCTCCGAAAGCCGCCTCGGTCCCCTCATGTGCCCCGGCTATCATCTGGAAGGTCCGTTCCTCAATCCCGCCCCGGGTTATTCCGGATGCCATCCCGCCTCGGCGATGACCGCTGCGGATCCTGCGCTCATTGAGCGTCTGCAGTCGCTGCTCAAGCGCCCGATCCTTTTGACGACGCTGGCTCCCGAAGTGGAAGGTGGCATTGCTTTCATACGGGCCATGAACCGGCACAACATTCTTGTTTCGATCGGCCACTCGGCTTGCGGTTTTGAGCTCGTGGCGCAGGCCGCGGCGGCTGGCGCTGTCCTTTCCACCCATCTCGGCAACGGGCTGCCGCAAACCTTGCCGAAACTGGACAATACCCTGTTTGCCCAACTGGCCGAAGACCGTCTCGCCGCGACATTCATCGCCGACGGGATTCACGTTCCGCCAGGCGCGTTGAAATCGCTGGTCCGGGCAAAAGGGCTGGACCGGTCGGTCCTGGTTACCGATGCCGTTTCGGCGGCCGGTGCGCCGCACGGATCTTACGAATTTGCCGGAATGCGGGTCGAGAGCCGCGCCGATGGCTCGGTCCGCGTTCCTGGCGGCATCGGGCTCGCCGGGTCGGCGCTGCGACTGGACGACGCCGTGCGCAACTTGGTGCGCTGGGGCATCGCCGGTTTCGCACAGGCTGTCGATATGGCCTCGGCAAATGTGATGGCGCTGCTGCAGCCGGTGCTGGACGCGCATGGCCTTCGCGTGCCCGCCAGCGAGATCGAGTGGGCGCCGGACATGACCATCACCCGTGCGCGCGTCGGAGAAGAAGAACGCGAATACGACCGGCAAACGACAAAATGGGAAGGAAGACAACCATGACTGCTCGTGAACTCAAGGTGAATCGCCGCACCATCCTTGGCGGCATTGGCGGTACATTCCTCGCCGGCACGACGCGGGCCTGGGCGCAATCACCCAAACTGCCGGCATCGCCGGTCGTCATCTCGGTGATGGACGTGGGCGGCGCGCTGGCGCTTTCGCAGCCGGCCTTCGAAAACTACGCCAAGAAATATCCCGAGCGCACCGAACGCATCGTCTTCACCAAGGCACCGGTGACCGAGCTGGCCGGAAAGCTGCGCGCGCAGCAGGAAGCCAACCGCGTCGATATCGACATGGTGCTGACCGGGTCCGACGGTCTGGCGGCAGGCCTAGCCAACGGCACGTGGATCAAGATTCTGCCTGATTTCAACGACAAGTTCCCCAAAATCGAGGACAATTACGAACCGGCCGCACTGGCCCTGCACAAGAAGCAGGGCGCGGGATATGGCGTTGTCGTCAACTACTATCCTTCCGGCCCGCTGATCGAATACGCGCCTGAGCGGGTGAAGGAGGTTCCCGGCTCGGTAGAGGCGCTGCTAGCCTGGGCCAAGGCCCATCCGGGCCGCTTCATGTATGCGCGGCCCACCAATTCCGGCCCCGGCCGTACATTCATGATGGGTCTCCCCTACCTGCTCGGCGACAAGGATCCGCAGGATCCCGTCGACGGCTGGGAGAAGACCTGGGCCTATCTGGCAGAGATCGGCCAGTATATCGACTATTATCCCGCCGGCACCGGCGTCACCATGAAGGAATTCGGGGAAGGCAGCCGCGACATCATCATTTCGACCACGGGATGGGACATCAATCCGCGCGCCCTCGGCATCGTGCCGGAATCGGCAAGGATCGGCACGCTCAAGGGCTTCCATTGGGTTTCGGACGCCTTTTTCATGTGCGTTCCGAAAGGCATTTCCGACGACAAGCTCGCCGTGGTGCTTGATCTGATGGCATTTTTGCTTACGCCCGAAGCGCAGGCTTATTCCTACGATGAGGGCTATCTCTACCCCGGCCCGGCGGTGAAGAACGTGCCTGTCTCCATGGCGCCGCAGCACAGCCAGGACATCGTCAAACGTTTCGGCAGGGACGAGTATGCCAGCCTCATCGCCGATAACCCGATCGAACTGCCGCTGCCGCCGGAAAAGATGATCGCCGCCTTCCGAAAGTGGGACGAATTGGTCGGCGCAAAGAAATCCTGATGCTTCGCCAAAGGCCGGCCGCGTCGAGGGGCTGGCGCTAGGATAGTGCAGCATGCCAGGCACCGGCCTGACGCGGCCTGTCCGCGACGGGACCTTCAGCGCAGCGGGGCGTCATTTGTGTTGCATTCAATACTAATAGACTAATATATCATTCGTCTGGGAGAGCCGGGATGAAAGTGCGGAGATGCCGCTCTTTCAAGGAGATAAATGAGGAGGACGACGATGTTCACGATTTCACGCCGCCAGGCGCTTGGCGGATTGGCTGGGTTTGCAGCGCTGCCCTTTGGCAGGTCATTCGCCGACGAGCTTGCTCTGCCCACTTCGCCGGTGGCGCTCAACATCATTGATGTCGCGGGCAATCTGCAGCTTACCCAGGCGGCAATCGAGAAATTCGGCAAGGAAAATCCGGGGCTCGTCTCCAAGATCACGTTCTCGCGCGCGCCGTCCCCCGAACTGCCGGCCAAGCTCGCCGCGCAGCAGGCGGCCAACCGGGTCGACATCGACCTGGTGCTGACGGGGCCGGGTGCCATGTCGGACGGCATCACCCAGGGCCTGTGGATCGACGTGTGGACGAAATACCCCACTGTGCTGCCCAAGGCTGAGGACGTCTATCTCGACAGCGCCTTGATGATGCAGAAGAACTTCGGCCAGAACGAAGGCGTCGCCGTCGTCTATTCGCCGTCGGGCCCACTCTTCGAATATGCGCCGGACAGGGTCAAGACCATCCCCAGGAACACCGACGAACTGCTGGCGTGGGTGAAGGCCAATCCCGGCAAATTCTGCTATGCGCGGCCGGTCAATTCGGGACCGGGCTGGACCTTCCTGATGGCCATGCCCTACATCCTCGGCGACAAGAATCCTTCCGATCCCATCAATGGCTGGGAGAAGACCTGGGCCTATCTGAAGGCGCTGGATGAAGGCATCGATTACTATCCCTCCGGCACCACGGTGACGATGAAGGAGCTGGCCGAGGGCACCCGCGACATGATCGTTTCCACCTTCGGCTGGGACATCAACCCGCGTGTGTTGGGCATCGTGCCGAAGGAGATCGAGACGTTTGCGCTCGAAGGCACGCATTGGGTGCCCGATACGCAGTTCATGTGCATTCCCAAGGGCGTCGCGGAGGAAAAGGTCGCGGTTCTGGTCAAGCTCATGGCCTTCATGCTCGAACCCGCGCAGCAGGCCTATACCTACGACAAGGGCTATTTCTATCCCGGTCCGGCGGTCAAGGGGGTACCACTCAGCGCCGCGCCGCAGGAAAGCCAGGACGCCATCGCAGAGTTCGGCCGCCCACAATATGAAGAGCTGATCAGGAAGTTCCCGGTCGAAGCGCCGTTAAAGCCGGAAGCACTGGTCGCCGCCTTCGAGAAATGGGACCGCGAGGTCGGTGCCAACAAGATGAAATAGCGGACCAATGCGATTTGCCGTGATCGGCATCGATCATCGTCACGTCTATGACCTGATCGGTGGGCTTCTGGATGCCGGCGCCGAGTGCGCCGGCTACGATCCCGCGACGACCGATCCCAAGGTTGCCGCCGGCATCGCCGAGCGTTTTCCACGGATCGCGCCGGTCGAACGACGGCGCCTGATCGAGGATCCCGCCATCGACCTCGTCGTTACCGCGGCTGTCCCCTCCGACCGGGCCGCCATTGCCGTCGAGGCCATGTGGCATGGCAAGGACGTGCTTGCGGACAAGCCCGGCCTGACCACGTTCGAGCAGCTTGCCGCCGTGCGGCAGACCGTGCGTGAGACGGGACGCATCTTTTCGATCTGCTTTTCGGAGCGCCTCCTGACCCGAGCCTCGACGCTGGCGACGCAACTGGCGATGGACGGCGCCATCGGCGAGGTCATCCATGTGACGGGCCTGGGGCCGCACCGGCTCAACCGTGCGCTACGCCCGGCGTGGTTTTTCGATCCCGTGAATTACGGCGGCATCCTGGTCGATATCGCCTCGCACCAAATTGATCAGTTCCTGTTCTATACTGGCTGCGCCGACGCGAATGTCGTTTCAAGTGCGGTCGGCCATTTTGGCGCTCCTGACATTCCGGCATTCCAGGATTTTGGCGACATCCTCCTGCGGGGAGACAAAGCGAGCGGCTATATCCGCGTCGACTGGTTCACCGCCGATGGGCTGCCGACCTGGGGGGATGGACGGCTCGTCCTGCTCGGCACCAAGGGCACGATCGAGCTTAGGAAATATGTCGACATAGCCGGCAAACCTGGCACGGACCACGTATTTCTCGTCGATGGCCAAGGCACGCGCCATTTCGATGCGTCGGGTGAAAAGATATCCTATTTCGAGCGCCTGCTTGCCGATGTGCGCGAGCGTACCGAAACGGCGATGACGCAGGAGCATGTCTTCACGGTCTGCCGGCTGGCGCTCGAGGCGCAGGCGGCGGCGGTCGTCGTGACGGGGCAGGAAAGGAACGCGCGATGAGCAGGCTACGTGTCGCCATGATCGGCTTGGGTCCGGCGGCGTTGCCGCATGCGAAGAGCCTCGTCGATCTTGCTGGCAGGATCGAGGTGAAATGGGCGGCCAGCCGCAGCCAGGCGACGGCAGAAGCCTTTGCCGACCAGTTTTCCTTTCCCGTGACGACCGATATTGCGGCCGCGATTGCCGATCCCGAGGTTCAGGCGGTAATGGTGCTGACGCCGGCCAACGCGCATCTGGCGGTGGCCGAGCTGGCCCTTGCCGCCGGCAAGCACGTGCTCGTCGAAAAGCCACTCGAAACGACGCTGGCCCGCGCCGAGAAGCTGGTCACGCTGGCCCGCGGGGCCGGCCTGCGCCTCGGCGTCGTCCTGCAGCACCGTTTCCGGCCGGCCAGCCTGCGGCTGCGCCAGGTGCTGGCTTCCGGCGCCATCGGCACGGTGGAGGCGGCCAGCCTTCGGGTTCCGTGGTGGCGGCCGCAGGCCTACTACGACACCGGCGGCCGCGGCAGCTTCGCGCGGGACGGGGGCGGCGTGCTGTTGTCGCAGGCCATCCACGCCATCGACCTTTTCCGCTCTCTGCTGGGAGAGATCGAGGTGGTGGCTTCGCAGGTGCGGACGACCGGCCTGCACCGGATGGAGGCTGAGGATTACGTCACCGCCCTGATGCGGCTCGGCAACGGCTCGCCGGCCTCGCTGCTCGCCACGACGGCGGCCTATCCGGGCTCGCCTGAAACCATGGAGCTTGTCGGCTCGCTCGGCACGGCCACGCTGACCGGCGGTGCGCTGAGCGTCGGCTGGCTCGACGGGCGCGAAGAGCGCGTCGAGGCGGAGGGGAAGACAGGCAGCGGCGCAGCCATCATGGACTTCTCCCATGACGCGCATCGTGCGCTGATTGACGATTTCGCCGATGCGATTTCGCAAGACCGCGATCCGGTCGTGACGGGTGAGGAGGCGCTCCAGACACAGCGCTTGATCGCAGCTCTCATCCGTGCGGATCCGGCCAGCAACCAACCCGTATAAGAGCGCTTCCTTCGAACCTCGAACGCTCCAGGATTCCTGGAGAGAGTGGCTTTCCGCCGCCATCATGCGGCGGAAAGAAAAGCCTGTTTCAGGCGGAGGCGGGCTGCTGCTTTGCCCGCGCTACAATCTGCGTCGGATTGACGAAGCGCAATGCGATCAGCAGCCAGACCAGCGTCGTTATCATATACACCACCGCCATCGCGTCGATCGACTGCACCGCGCGAACGCCCGAGGCGAAGACCGAATAGTACAGCGCCACGACGAGCGTCTGGCTGGTCGGCCCGGCTGTCAGGAAGGTCAGTTCGAACATGCCGATGGTACGCACCAGCACCAGCAGCAGCGCCGCCAAGATGCCCGGCATCAGCATCGGCAGCAGAACATGGAGAAAGAGCTGGAACGTGTTGGCGCCGAAGACACGCGCGGCCGCCTCGATCTTGGGATCGATCTGCTCGATGAAGGGGATCATCACCAGGATGACGAAAGGAACCGTCGGCACGAGATTGGCCAGCACCACGCCCCAGAAGGTGCCACCGACCCCCGATTGGTAGAGCACGGTAGCCAGCGGAATGCCGAAGGTGATCGGCGGGACCAGAAGCGGCAGCAGGAACAGAAGCATGACCAGCTTCTTGCCGGGAAAATCGCGCCGCGCCAGCGCATAGGCCGCCGTCACGCCGAGCAGGCCTGAAAGCGCGACCACGGTGAAGGCGATCTGGAAGGTTACGATCAGGATATCGTGGAGCTGGAATTCCGCCCAGGCGGCGAAATACCAGCGGGTGGTGAAGCCGGCAGGAATCCATGTGCCCAGCCAGCGCGTGCCGAAGGACGACAGGATGACCGTGGCAATCATCGCCGCGAGGTTGAGTACGAAGAAACCCACCACCACCCAGATGGCGGTGATCCAGAGCTTGGCAGCGATGGTTGTGTCGCGGATCATGTCAGCCCTTTCCGCCTGCGGTGCTGCCACGATAGAACAGGTTGCGCAGCATCAGGATGGCGACGACGATGACCAACTGCACACCGGCCATGATCATCGCGATTGCCGAGGCCATCGAGTAGTCATATTGCTCGAAGGCGGCCTGGTAGGCTGCAATCGAGATGACCCGGGTCGGCCCGGCCGGCGCACCGAGCAGAACCGCCGACGGAAAGACGGCGAAGGCCTGTACGAATGAAAGCAGGAAGGCGATGGCCAGGCCGGGGATCAGCAGCGGCAGGAACACATAGCGGAACCGCTGCCAGGAGCGCGCGCCGTGGGTCGCCGCTGCCTGTTCCAGTGCCGGATCGATGCCTGTCACATAGGAAAGCGTCAAAAGGAACGTGAACGGGAAACCGGTGATGATCAGCGACGCGAAAACACCCCAGTAATTGTTGGTGAGTTTCACGGGACTGCTGATGACGCCGAACAACATCAGCGTGCGGCTGAACCAACCCTGCGGTCCCAGATAGTTGAGCAGGCCTTCCGCCACCAGCACCGTGCCGAGCGTTACCGGCAGCACGAGGATGGTGGTCAGCATACGCTGGTGCGTCATCAGGCGAACGCGAAAGGCGATGGGCAGCGCCAGCGCCAGGCTGATAACGGTGACCGGCACCGCCAGCCACAGCGTTGTGGCAATGGTGTTGTAAAGGAACGGGTCGGAGAAGAAACGCTGGTAGTTGGCGAGGAGCCCCCCTTCCTTCGGCTGGAAGGACAGGAGCAGGCCGTAGACAAAGGGATAGACGAAGATCGCCAGCGTAAACAAGGCGGCCGGAAGCACCAGAAGGGTGACGCCGTCGATCCCGTGCAAGGCCAGCCGCTGGCGCAGGGAAGGAGAGGGCGTATGATCGAGCGTCGACATCGCCGTCCTCAGGCCGCGTAGATCAGGGCGTGGGCAGAATCGATCAAGAGCGAAACCGTGTTCCCGACCGACGCGGCCTGGCTGGCATGGAAGATCAGCTCGAGGCCGCCCTCGGTGCGTGCCGTGCCGACGAATTCCCGGCCGCGATACTCGATGGTTTCGACCTTCGCATCAAGCGTCCCGATGCCCTTGTCGCTCACGGTGACATCGTCCGGCCTGGCGGCGATCACGGCTTGCGCGCCAACCGCGAGATCGTCGCGCAGCCTGCCCGAAAGGCTGACGCGGCCGACTTCGACCATGGCAATGTCGCCGTCGCGCCGGGTGACCTTGCCGGTTAGCCGGTTGCGGTAACCCATGAATTCGGCGACGTCGAGATGATCCGGGCTCTCATAGAGGTCCCGCGGAGCGCCGACCTGCCGGATTCGGCCATCGCGCAGCACGACTATGCGGTCGGCAAGCGACAAGGCCTCGTCCTGGTCATGCGTCACATAAAGGGTGGTGGCCCCGAGCTGGTTGTGGATGCGCCGGATTTCCGCACGCATCTCGATGCGCAATTTCGCGTCGAGGTTGGAGAGCGGCTCGTCCATCAGCACCAGCGGCGGCTCGATGACGATGGCGCGGGCGATGGCCACCCGCTGCTGCTGACCGCCTGACAGTTGACCCGGCAGCTTGTGGCCCTGCGTTTCCAGCCGCACCAGCCCCAGCGCCTCGTCGACGCGTTGCGTGATCTCGGCCTTGGGCGTGCCGCGCATCTTCAGGCCGAAGCCGATATTGGCTTTGACGGTCATATGCGGGAACAGCGCATAGTTCTGGAAGACCATGCCGAAGCCGCGGTCTTCCGGCTTAAGCTGGTCGATGCGCTTGTCGTCGAGATAGATGCTGCCGCCCGTGGTGGAAAGCAGTCCGGCGATGCAGTTCAGTGCGGTCGACTTGCCGCAGCCCGAAGGTCCGAGCAGGGCGATGAATTCCCCCTTGCGCACGGTCAGCGAAACGTCACTCAGCGCGCTCATACTGCCGAATTTTCGACTCATATGATCGAGGCGGAGTTCGTCGAATTTCGACGAGGCGAGCAGCATCCGTTCGTAGCCCCATTGTTGTAGGCGAACCGGGCGGCATGCCCGGTTCCTATTATGCGCTGACAATCAAAGGTTTGTCATTTCGCGGTGGCGGCGACCTGTTCGTCCCAGATTCGGAATGCCGTGACCATCGAAGCTGGCTCCAGCGGCAGTTCGATCGGGTTGTTGGCGATCAGGTCGGCATATTCGGTGCGGCCGAATTCGGCGATCGCATCCTGGCTTTCCTGCGGCGCCATGTCGAGGGTGACATCCTTGACCGCCGGGCCCGGATAGAAATAGCCCTCGTCATAGGTATAGGCCTGCTGCTTAGGCGTCAGCAGGAATGCCATCAGGTCCTTGAGCACGGCCAGTTTTTCGTCGCTGACCCCTTTCGGCACGCACATGTAATGGGCGTCGGCGACCCAATGGAAGCCTTTCAGCGCCCCAACCTTGGCTTCCTTCGGCACGACGCCGAGAACGCGCGGGTTGATGTCCCAGCCAGTCGTCGACACCGTCATGTCGCGCGTGCCTTCGCCGAGTTCCTTCATCAGCGCACCGGTGCCGGTCGGATAATATTCGATGTATTTGTGCAGTTCCTTAAGATAGGCCCAGGTCTTGTCCCAGCCCTTGACCGGATCCTTCGGATCGCTGTCGCCGAGCAGATAGGGGAGGCCCATCAGGAAGGTACGGCCGGGGCCGGAATTGGCCGGGCGCGCATAGAGGAACCGGTTCGGGTTCTCCTTGGCCCACGCCAGAAGCTCCTCCGCCGTGGTCGGCACTGTCTTGACCTTGTCGGGCATGTATTCGAGCAGCGGCCCGGACGGGTAGTAGGTGACGACGACGCCGTGGTCCTTGGCCAGCGTCTGCATGCGCGCTGCCGGCTCCTGATAGATATCGGCCAGCTTCGGCAAGGCGCCCGAATCGTCAGGAAGCAGCTTGACCCACAGGTCCATCTCGAGGCCTGCCGACAGCGCATCCGTTCCGGTAAGCACGAGGTCGATATCGACGCGGTTCGCCGCCTGCTGCGCCTTGATCTTGCCGGGAAGCTCGGGGGCGGGCGCCTTGGTGAAGACGATGTTCGAGATCAGTTCCGGCTTGGCCGTCTTGTAATTCTCGATCGCCTTCTGGGTTAGCGCCAGATTGCCGGCGACATCGACGATATTGATGGTGACGGGCGCGGTCGGCAGCTTGGCGGTCTGGGCAAACGCGCGCGCAACCGGAAGCGCCGCCATGCCGGCTAATCCGCCGACCGCCTGTCGCCGAGTGATCTTGATCATCTTCATCTCCTCCGCTGGTCCTGTCTTGTCCGGCAGGATTTCAATTTTGATATATTAATCTACCAGTCATCAAAAACAACCGCTTTCTGCTCCGTGCATGAACCGCTGCGCCAATCATGCCACGGTGGCTGCGGCGCCGTCGTTCAAAAGATCGGTCAATACGGTTCCCAGGCTTGCGAAATGGGCTCGGCCGGGAGATCGGTGCCGAGGACCTGCTTCAGCCGCAGGAAGACGGCGGCCAGTTGGGCAGCCAAGCCGATCTTTGCGGTCCGCGCGCCCGATCCCGGCCGGCAGGTCACCCAGGTCCGATTGGAAAGCCGCTGCGCCATGGTCAGAGCCTATAGGCTTTCTTGGCCAGGCGGTAGGCGAGATCGTGCGCCACTTCCTGCGCCTCGTCCTCGTCGAGCCGGTGGTCAGCCACCAATTCCGCGAGAAAATTGCAGTCGACGCGGCGCGCCATGTCGTGCCGCGCGGGGATCGAACAGAAGGCACGGGTGTCGTCGTTGAAGCCCACCGTGTTATAGAAGCCGGCTGTCTCCGTGGTAAGCTTGCGAAACCGGTACATGCCTTCGGGGCTGTCGAAAAACCACCAGGGCGGGCCGAGGCGCAGCGCCGGATAATGCCCGGCAAGCGGCGCAAGCTCGCGCCCATAGGCCGTCTCGTCCAGTGTGAACAGGATCAATGTCAGGCGCGTGTCGTTGCCGAACGCGTCGAGGAGCGGCTTGAGGTCGTGGACATAATCGGTGCCGGTGGGAATGTCTGCGCCCTTGTCGAAGCCGAACTCGGCGAAAATCTGCGGGTTGTGGTTGCGGAAAGAGCCGGGATGGATTTGCATGACCAGGCCGTCCTCGACGCTCATGCGCGCCATTTCGGTCAGCATTTGTGCGCGGAACAGGTCCGCATCCTCGGGCGAGACATCGGCCTTCAGCACCCGGTCGAACAGAGCCGTTGCTTCCGCCTTCGACAGGTCGGCGGTGCGGGCATTCGGATGGCCGTGGTCGGTGGACGTCGCGCCGCGCTGCTTGAAATATGCACGGCGGATTCGGTGCGCCTCAAGATAGCCGGGATAGCTGGCCGGCGTTCCGGCCAACGCCAGGAACCGCTCCACCTCGGCATGGAAACCCTTGCGCGAAGGGTCGACGACGGCGTCTGGCCGGTAGGCTGGCACAACCCGGGCGTCCCATCCGGAAGCCTTGATCGCATCATGCGCGGCAAGCGCATCGGTGGCGGCGTCCGTCGTTGAGATGGCTTCGATGTTGAAACGCTTGTAGAGCGCGCGCGGGCGCATCTCCGGCCGCTCGAGCTGTTCGGCGATGCGGTCATAAAGAAGGTCGGCATTCTTCGCGCCGAGCCGCTCTTCGATTCCGAAGACCGTTGCCAGCGAATGCTCGAACCACAGCCGTGTCGGCGTGCCGCGGAAAAGGGCGTAGTTCTCGGCGAAGCGGCGCCAGATCTTGCGGGGATCGGTTTCGATCGGGCCCCCATCCAGTCGTGGGACGCCGAAATCTTCCATGCGCATTCCCTGGGAATAGAACATGCGCAAAATGTAGTGGTCGGGCTTGACGAACAGCGTGGCCGGATCCGGGAATGGCAGGTCATACGCATACCAATCCGGCTCGGTATGGCCATGCGGGGAGATGATCGGCAAGGCACGCACGCCTTCATAGAGGCGCCTGGCGATGGAACGGACGGTAGGGTCAGGCGAAAAAAAGCCTGTCGGGATGGAGCGGCATTGCAAAATCCTTGCGGTCGAGCCGCGAAAGCGGCGTTCGGAAGGGAGGGGCGATTGAATGCGCGCGATCATAATTTGGGATGAAGCGGCGTTCCGATATTGGCGAACAGTAAGGAATAATATATTAATATGTCAACTGATTGAAGATCGGGGATCGAGAAATGACATCAGCAAAGGCGCATGCGGGCATTGCGGGCTCCGACCGCGACGCCGCCCCCGTTCGAACGAAGATGCGTCGGCCGGGCATCGTGCGTACGACGGCTGCGTCCGCAGTATACCGCGAACTGCACGAGGCGATCGTATCCATGCAGCTTAAGCCCGGCAACGCCTTGAATGAAAAGGTGCTGACCGAGCGTTTCGGTGTCAGCCGCACGCCGGTGCGCGAGGCGTTGATTCGCCTGGTCGAAGACGGGCTGGTCAATATCTATCCTCAGTCGGGAACCTTCGTCGCGCCGATACCGATCTCGCTCATTCCCGAAGCCGTCGTCATCCGTAAGGCGCTGGAAGGCGCCACGGTCGAAAAGGCCGCGCAATGCGCAAACGGCAACGATGTGGGAAAGCTCGACGACATATTGGCGCGGCAGCGGTTCCTTGCCGAACGACAGGACATGAACGGCTTTCACGAGGCCGACGAGGCCTTTCACGAGGCGATTGCCCGAATAGCCAGCTATTCCGGCATCTGGAACTATCTGAAGCCGGTCAAGGTGCAGATCGACCGGGCGCGACGCATGACGCTGCCCGCGCTCGGCCGCATGGACCATGTGATTGGCGAGCATACGGTCATCCGCAACGCTATAGCGGCGCATGACGTTAAGGCTGCCTGCGAGGCCATGCAGAATCCATCTGGGCGCTGTCATTCCCGATGTCGAGCAACTGCGCGACGCCTACCCCGACTGGTTTATTTGAGCCGACCAGCCCTGAAATAGTTGGAGAAATGACGAATGCGCGAGGCATGGAGATGGTTTGGGCCGGATGCGGGGGTTCCGCTGGATGCCGTGCGTCAGGCCGGCGCCACCGATATCGTATCGGCGTTGCACGAAGTCCCGATCGGGCGTGCTTGGACGAAGGCGGAGGTGGCGACGCGCAAGGCGATGATCGAGGATACGCCGTCCGACCGCTCGCCGCTTGTCTGGTCGGTCGTTGAAAGCATACCGGTCCCCGACGCTGTCAAGCGCCACGGCGGCGAGGCGAAAGCCGAGATCGAGGCCTGGATCGCCAGCATGGAAGCGGTTGCGGCCAACGGCATCCATATCATCTGTTTCAATTTCATGCCCCTGGTGGACTGGACCCGCACCGATCTCGATTACGAACTGCCAAGCGGCGCGACCGCGATGCGTTTCGACCAGGACCGGTTTGCAGCCTTCGACCTCCACATCCTGCAGCGCAGGGGAGCCGAAGCCGATTATTCGAACGAGGACCGCGAGCGGGCGAAAGCTGTTTTCGAGGCGATGAGCGAAGAGGAGGCCGCGACCCTCGTCGCCAACATCGCCAGTGCGCTGCCGGGCTCGACCACGGAGCCGTTGACGGTCCCGCAGTTTCGCGACCGGCTGGCGCGTTATGCTGGCATCGATGCCGCCCGGCTGCGCCACCATCTCACCGAATTCCTGGCGGCGATCGCGCCCGCCGCAGAGAGCAGCGGCGTCCGGCTTGCGCTGCATCCGGACGATCCGCCCCGCTCGCTCTTTGGTCTGCCGCGGGTGGCCTCGACCGCCGCCGACTACAACGCGCTCTTCGAGGCAGTTCCGTCGCCGGCCGTCGGCATGTGCTTTTGCACCGGAAGCCTTGGCGTGCGCGCCGACAACGATCTTCCGGCGATGGCGAAGCACTTCGCGTCGCGCATCCCCTTCGCACATTTGCGGGCGACCAAGCGCGAAGGCGATGGCCGCACCTTCCATGAAGCGGCGCATCTGGACGGCGACGTGGACATGGTTGCCGTACTGCGCGAATTGTTGGCCGAAGACGGCAAACGCGAACCGCACGAAACCATAGTCTTCCGCTCCGACCACGGCCACCGCATGCTGGATGATCTCACAAAAAAGGTGAATCCCGGCTATCCGGCGATAGGTCGCCTGCGCGGTCTGGCGGAACTGCGCGGCGTGATCCACGCGCTCCAGTCGAAGGGTTGACGGCGCGGCAATGCCCTACCGTGATCGGCGCGGCTTCGGTCCGCCTGCGCCGATCCTGCCCTATCCCTGACGTCGGTCGGCATTAGGTCGGTTTCCGCCTGTGGAGGAGTGCCTCGGGGGACAGCCCGACTATCCGACCTGTTCTAGGCCAATCAATCCTTGACACGACTTCGTGCAAGCGCTTTCATGCAAGCGCTTGCATAGGGGCGCGCATGCCTGACCGAAAGCGGAACAATTCATCTTCAACACCGACGCTGAGCGAGGTGGCGGACGCTGCCAACGTCTCTTCGGCTACCGTTTCGCGTGCTTTCAGCCGGCCGGAACTTCTCAGTCGCGAGACGGTCGCGCGGGTTCACTCGGTCGCCGCGCGGCTCGGCTATGTCCCCAATCATGCCGCGCGCGCACTAAGCACCGGCCGGATGGGCAACATCGCGCTAATCGTGCCCGATATCACCAACCCGTTCTTCGCGGCGATGATGCGTGGGGGGCAGGCGACGGCCCGCGAATGTGGCTATGCGACGTTTATCGGCGATTCTGACGAGACGCCGGAAGTGGAAGACATTCTCCTGACCAAGCTGTCGGCGCAGGTAGAAGGTTTCATTGTCGCCTCTTCGCGCCTGCACACGAAACAGATCCTTGAACATGCGCGGAAGCGGCCTTGCGTCCTCGTCAACCGCGACATTCCCGGCATGGTACGGCTTCTGGTCGATAGCGGGCCAAGCTATGGGCAAGCGCTGGAGCATCTGGTTTCGCTGGGCCATAGATCGATCGCCTATGTTGCCGGGCCGGCATTCTCCTGGTCGAACAGCCAGCGCTACGGCACCGTGACCAAGAGAGCCGCCGAGCTTGGGGTCGAGATCGTACGGGTTCCGACCTCGCGGCCAAGCTTCGAGGCCGGCCAGGCCTGCGTCGATGAACTCGTCCTGACGGGCGCGACCGCCGTACTCGCATTCGACGATGTCATGGCGCAAGGCATCATGGCCGGGCTTGCCGCGCGCGGCCTGTCGGTGCCGGGCGACTACAGCGTGATCGGCTGCGACGGCATACTGGCGCCAACCCTTTTCCCGCCCCTGACGTCCATCGCAACTCATTGCGCGGAGGCCGGCAGGCAGGCGGTCGAGCTTCTCGTCGCTATGCTGCAAGGCAAGCCGCTCGCTCACAAGCGCATCAATCTCGTCACCGAATTCGTCATCAGGGCGACAACCCAGGCCCCGTGCTCGCAGCGAGCCACGGCGGGGCTCGATCGACTTACAACCACGGAGTGATCATGCGAATTTACGTGAAACCGGACAAAAAGCTGCTGGGCGCCGCTGCCGCTGAACTGGGGGCGCAGTCGATCCGCGCCGCGATCGAGGCGCGCGGGGCGGCCAATATCGTCGTCGCCACCGGAGCCAGCCAGTTCGAGGTACTTGCCGCGCTGGTGGAGCGGGATGACATCGACTGGTCGCGCGTCACCGGCTTTCACCTCGATGAATATGTCGCCATGCCGGATACGCATCCGGCCAGTTTTCGGCGCTATCTCAAGGAGCGCTTCACCGCGTTGCTGCCGTCGCTCGGGGCCTTTCATTTCATCGACGGGGACGTGCCGGATCCAGGTGCCGAGGTGGCGCGCATCAATGCGTTGATTGCGCGTCACCCCATCGATGTGACCTTCGCGGGCATCGGCGAGAACGGCCACCTCGCCTTCAACGATCCGCCCGCGGACTTCGAGACGACCGCACCGTTTCACCTGGTAACGCTGGACGACCGCTGCCGCCGCCAGCAGTTCGGCGAAGGCTGGTTTCCGACGCTGGAAGACGTTCCGCACAGGGCGATCTCCATGACCGTCAACCAGATCATGAAAAGCGGTCTGATCGTGCTGGCGGTGCCGGACCGCCGCAAGGCCGAGGCGGTGCGCGATACGGTCGAAGCGCCGATCTCGCCGATGGTGCCGGCCGGTATCTTGCGCAGGCATGCCGACTGCCACCTGTTTCTCGATCCGCAATCGGCTGCTCTGCTTCGCGAAGTGCCGGACACCGTGGGCGAATAACCGTCCACGCAACCTAGAAAGGGAGGAGACACCAATGACAACCCGACGCAATGCCCTTCTAACGATCCTGGGTGCTGGCGTTGCCGCGGCGGCAAGGCCGGTTTTCGTGCTTGCCAAGGAGTTCCCGAAGCCGAAGGAACCGCTGGTCATCAATGTGGTCGACGTTGCCGGCGACCTGCAACTCAGCCAGCGGGCGCTTGAAAAGTTCGCCGAGACCCATCCGGAACTGATTTCGAAGTTCGTTTACACGCAGGCGCCCGCGCCCGAACTTGCCGCCAAGCTCAAGGCCCAGCAGGCGGCAGGCCGGTTGGACATCGATTTCGTGCTCACCGGTAACGACGCCCTTGCCGCGGGCATCGACCAGGGATTGTGGACCCAGATCCTGCCTGACTATGCCGATATGTTTCCCAAGCTCGACGAGCGCTACCTACCGGGCGCCTATGCCATGCAGCAGATGGCGAAGGGCCAAGCCTTCGTCGATAGCTGGTATCCGTCAGGCCCGCTCCTGGAATATGCGCCGGATCGGGTCAAGGACCTTCCTGGGACCGCTGAAGAGTTGCTTGCCTGGTGCAAGGCGCATCCGGGAAAGTTCATGTATGCGCGCCCGGCGAATTCCGGCCCCGGCCGAACCTTCGTCATGGGCCTTCCCTACCTGCTCGGCGACAAGGATCCGCTGGATCCTATCGACGGCTGGGAGAAGACCTGGGCCTATCTCAAGGAACTGAACGACTGCATCGACTATTATCCCTCCGGCACGACCGTCACCATGAAGGAACTGGGTGACGGCACGCGCGACATCATCGCCACGACCACCGGATGGGACATCAATCCGCGCTATCTCGGCATCGTTCCCGAAGACTACAAGATTGCGACCCTGAAGGGCTTCCACTGGGTCAGCGACGCCAACTATGTGGCTATCCCAAAGGGCGTTTCCGACGAAAAGCTCGGCGTTCTCCTGCAACTGATCGCCTTCATCCTTGAGCCCGAGCAGCAGGCATTCATGTACGATCACGGCTACATGTACCCCGGCCCGTCGATCAGGGACGTGCCGATAGAGATGGCGCCGCAGGACAGCCAGGACACGATCAAGCGTTTCGGCCGGCCCGAATATGCCGCGATGATCGCCGACAACCCGATCGAACCGCCGCTCGACGCCAAACCGCTGGTTGCCATGTTCGAGAAGTGGGACAAGGAGATCGGCGGGGCCAAAAACGGCAAATAGGGTATCTCCGCGCACCGCCATTCGACAGCGGTTTGTCCCCGCCGCCATGATGGCTAGGCCGCCTTAAACAATACCCCTGGTGGTCCGGGGAAGCCGCCGGTCCACCCGAGATCGCGGTCGACTGGCCAGGCCTTGGCCGGTCAAGGAATGGATGACTCGTCTGGCTATATGGCGGCCGCGATGCCATCCATCCTGATGCGAATGCGGCATCCGTTGCGGTACGGTGCCACATTCGACGCTCGCCCGCCTGCGCAGCCGACAGCGAGGATGCCTCCAATTGCGCTTGGTGCCGCCATTGGCCGGCACCTTGGAAATCGTCGAGGACGAGGGAAGCTTTCATCTGTCCCGAACGTTTATGAGAGTGTTTACCACCTCTCAGGGGCTGGCCCCGACCCGGTCGGGTTCGTAGTCACCGCCCGCGGTACACCAGCCTAAAGCTGTAGGCCGAGGAAAAGATGCCCGCTCAAGCTTTCATCAACCGGATTGCGGCAGCCGTTCCGGAGAATGGCGTTCACCGCTTCTTTCTTCAATTTGCCGGTTCCCAGCTGACGGCAGATCCCCGTCGCCGGGCGATCTTTGATCGCATGGCGGACAGATGCGGAATAGAGCATCGTTATTCGTGCTTTGCGCCCGCCGATGATCCTGAAGGCCCAAGTGTCGATTTGGAGGGTGTTTTCAAACGCGGCGCGTTTCCAGGCACGGCAAAGCGCATGGAGATGTTCGCGGCCACAGCGCCCGCTCTGGCTGAACAGGCCGTGGAGAAGCTCCTTCATGGTCAGGACAGGACCCGTATCACACATTTGATCGTCACCACCTGCACGGGGTTTTCCGCCCCCGGCCTGGATCTGGAAATAATTGCCCGGTGCAACCTGCCGACCTCCATCGAGCGCACAATCCTCGGCTTCATGGGTTGCTATGCAGCGATCAACGCACTCAAGCAGGCACGACACATCATCCGGTCGGAACCCGAGGCCCGGGTTCTGGTGGTCAGCATCGAACTCTGTACGCTTCACCTCAAGGAGACCTCCGACCTTGAAAAGCTGCTCTCGTTCTGCCTGTGGGGCGATGGCTGCTCGGCTGCGTCGGTAAGCGCCAGTCCTTTTGGCATAGGACTGGATAGTTTTCACGCGCTCGTCGATGGCGGCAGCCGCGACCTCATGACCTGGAACATACACGACGACGGTTTCGACATGGTGTTGTCGGGAGAGGTTCCCGCCGCAATCCACCATGCACTCGGCACAGACATAGGCAGCATTCTGGGAAACAGGAGCGTTTCAGACGTCGACCTTTGGGCCGTCCACCCGGGCGGCCGCTCCGTTCTCGACGCAGTGGAGCGCGCGCTGAATCTCCGTTCCGATGCGTTGTCGACCTCCCGCGAGGTCCTTCGTGAAAACGGAAACATGTCCTCTGCTACCGTCATGTTCGTACTCGAGCGAATGCTGCGCGAGGCCACAAAGGAAGACCGTGTGGGTTGTGCCATGGCATTCGGACCTGGCCTGACGACCGAGACGATGATGTTCCACACAGCCGGCGATACCTGAATGGCCAATGATCTCGACCATCGTCGGATCGAGCGGGAACTGCTCGACAATTTGCCTCCCGACGATCCAAGGGCCGTCGGTTCGCGGCGTGATCTCGCCTGGATAAACGCACTGATGTTTCAGAGCGCGATCATGGCCAGCCTGTTGAAGGCAAGCGTGCGCAAAAGCCCGACCAGATTTTTGGAAATTGGTTCCGGCGATGGAGCATTCATGCTTTCCGTCGCAAAGCGCCTCGCCCGGCGCTGGACAGATGTCGACCTGGTCATGCTTGACCAGTTCAACCTCATTTCAGACAGGCGGTTCGCTGATTTCTACGCACTTGGTTGGCGGGTCGAAACCATCATCGATGATGTCTTCGAATGGATCCAAAACCCCCGAGCCGGCGCCTTCGATGTGGTATCGGCCAACTTGTTTCTGCACCATTTTCCGGACGCAGCCCTGAAACGCCTGTTTTTGGCGATTCGCCCTCTGGCGCCAGTGTTTCTCGCCACCGAGCCGAGCCGAAACGCCATTGCCTTAAGAGCCTGCTCGCTTCTGCATGTCATTGGCGCGAACGAGGTGACTTTGCACGATGCGCCGGCAAGCGTCCGCGCCGGTTTTGCGGGTGATGAGCTTTCCAGCCTATGGCCCCCGGATTTCAGGCGCCAGTGTGCAGAACGCAGAATTGGACCGTTTACCCATGCCTTCCTTGCCGTCGACCGCGCTTCGGAAGGTTTGCCATGATGTACGACGCCATCGTCATAGGCGCCGGGCCAAGTGGTTCTTCGGTGGCCTTGGCTTTGAGCGGCCAGGGGCGCGCCGTTGCCATCGTCGAGCGAAGTGAATTCCCGCGCCGCAAAGTTTGCGGGGAATTCATGTCTGCGGTCAATCTGGATCTATTGGATAGATTGGGCGGAGGCGCCGCGGTTCGCGCCAAAGCCGGTCCGGAGGTCAAGCGGGTTGCACTTTTTGCATCGGGTCCCGGCACGGATGCGGGCATGCCGCGGGCCGCGGGAGATGCATTTGGACGCGCGCTCGGGCGCGACGTTCTGGATGGCATGCTTTTGGATGCGGCTCGCGATGCCGGAGCCGACGTGTTCCAGCCTTGGCGGGCGGCGGAGATCACCACCGATGGTGACAACGCTATGGTTCGGATCGAAAGCAAGCACGATCAGGGAGTTCTCGTTGCGCCGGTCGTTATTGCCGCGCATGGCTCGTGGGAACAAGGAAGGCTTCCGACGAACCTGCCGAAAACCAACGCGCCGCACGATCTTTTCGGATTCAAGGCTCATTTCACCGGCGCTGAGCTCGACCGCGACCTCATGCCCCTGCTGGCATTTCCGGGCGGCTATGGCGGCATGGTCTGGGCCGACCGGAACAGGATGTCGCTGTCGTGCTGCATGCGCCGCGACGTCTTGATCAGGCTACGCGAAAAAGGCAACGTCTCGTCGGCAGCCCAAGCTGTTCATGCCCATATCCTTGCTTCGTGTCCCCGTGTCGCCTCCACGATCGTGAATGCCACGCTCGATGGCGAATGGCTCGCCACAGGTCCCATACGGCCTGGCATTCGTCCACGTTTTGCCGACGACATATTTCGGGTGGGCAACCTCGCCGGTGAGTCCCATCCCATCATCGCTGAAGGCATATCGATGGCCCTGCAGTCAGGCTGGTTGCTAGCCAACGAACTGGCCAGGTTCGGCCGTTGGGACCGGGCGGCGAGGATTGCTGTTGGCCGCCGCTATTCGAAGGTCTGGAACAGCCAATTTGCCACCCGCATTCGCGTGGCTGCCTTGTTGGCACGCCTTGCCTCCCATCCCATGTCCGCTGCCGCGATGAACACGTTCGTGAGCGGCTTCCCGAACAGCCTGACGCTGGGAGCCAGATTGACCGGCAAAACGAAACCGCTGCCGATCGGGTGCGACTGAGAGGCTCAAGACTTTGTGCTCCAAGACGCTATAGCGGTCATGCACTCCGTCTTTCGATAGGCCCAGCCTTGCGATTCGACATGATGTCTCAGGCCCGGTCATCGCCGGGCCTGAGCTGGCGGAACTATTTGTTGCAATTTTGGGACGGCGAGGTGGCAGTGCCGCTGGCGGTATTGGTGTCGACGTCATTGCCCGCAGTGTCCTTGCAACGGTCATTCATGCCGTTTGGTGTTGTCGTGGTCGAGTTCGTCGCATTCGGATCAGTTGTGACGGTCCCCGTGGTGCTGCCGGAGCCGTTGACGCTCGTGCCGCTGTTGTTCATGCCGCCGCCTGCGGTACCGCCGGCATTGCCCGAGCCGCTCGTTTGGGCCAGGGCGGATGTGGCGAGCGCTAAGGACAGGGCGGATGCGACCAAGATCGTTTTCATCATAAGTGCCTCCATTGGTTAAATCGCTTGTTGCGATCACTTTCCCAACGGAGCGCCGTCCTTGTTGTTCCTGTAACGGAAAATCGTGATCGATCTTCATTCTTGTCCGGCTTTGATGCTGAGCGAAGCACATCCAGAACTGTATAAAGGACGACTGCGGTCAGTGGCGACGGGCCACGCTCAGCCTGATCGACGGTTGTGCTTGCTGAGCAGGATCGGCAGGGAAACCGGCCGGAAATTCCACACGTCAACGCCGACATCACGCTGGCGAGTAAGCGGCTTCAGCTTGCCATGCGAATGGCCGTGCAAATTCACCGATCCCTTGCCCATCTGATTCCAGGTCCGAAACGGATAATGGCACAGGATGAGGAGGGTGCCGTCCACCACCAGTTCCGCATAGTGCTGGATGCTGGCCCAGCCAGATGCGAGCGTTGCATCGCTTCCGTCATTGTTGCCGATGATCAGGTGCTTGCGCCCATTGAGCTGCGACAGGATGTTTTCGATGCCGGCCTTCGGGCGGGCAAAATCACCCAGATGCCAGATCTCGTCGTCCGAGCCGACGGTCTCGTTCCAGAGGCTCATCAGCGCCGCGTCATGCGTTGCCAGCGAGCCGAACGGCCGCCGATCAATTCGCAGGATGCGTGGATCGTTGAAATGAGTATCGCTCGTGAAGAAGATCATCCTGTGCGCGACTTCCCTCGCTGATCGACCCAGCCCGATACGCCGGACTAACGATCCGGTATTCGGCTGTACGCGCTCGTCAGCTTCCTTCCTTACGGCCGTCACCGGCGGCAGACGCTGAGTGTTCAGGCTCCGCAGCCTCAAGACCTTCGATAATCGGCGTAAGCGAGCCATCTTCCTCCGGAACTGGTTGCCGGCCGTTGGCTGCGTTCGCCTTGTCGAGGGCCTGCTGGATGGCGTCCTCTATGTTGCCGATATCTTCTTCGCGAACCTCGCGCCCGTATCCTGCGGCGTCCGCATCCTGCTCGAATTGCTGGGCCAACACCGCGACGCTGACTTGCGTGTCGGTCGCCAGGTTTCCGACATTCTCCTGCAGCCAGGTTCGAAAGAACTCGATCGTCGCGCTCATATTGCCTCCTGAACCGGACAACTGCTGCTGAGAGCGGTTGTTCCATGTTCCTGGCTACACTTTGCGGACTCTTGTGACGTTGACCTTGGGTACCGGGGATCCGATGAACGCGCCGGTTGAGCATGGCCATTGCCGCTGCCATCGGTGCCGCGGCCCTTGCCGTCGGCAACACACGGTATCCGAACGGAGTAGCCCCAAACTGTCAGCTTACAATTTGCAGTCATAGGTTACAGACTTCCCGTGTTCTATAAAGGGAGGTGGGAAGTACCTGGGCCTAACAATACTCTAGGGCGCGGTTGAAGGTTCGCCTTCGAATCGCGAAATGCCCAGGTGGTTCACAGCTCCCAAAACAATGGGAGGTGTCAGCCAAACAGGATGAAAATCGGGTTTCGGACCCTAGTCCCCTCGGTCCGATCCACCGGTTCAAGGGCAACGTAACACAACTCAAAGCCGACAGGAAAAATGCAGTCCGGCAAGTCTCGGCCTCACATCGGGAAACCAGAGCCAGGCACCGACTTCCGCGCAGCACGACGTGTCCTCTCCGGCGATTGAGGAAAAATTGCGAGGTGATTGTCGTGTCTGTCGCCTGTCTTGACGCAGTCCCCCCGTTCATGGACAGAAGCGCTCCCGCAACTGCACCGAGCACAGTCGGCAGTGCCTGGCACAACGCCGACCACCTCTCCCTAGCTGGCCAGGGCGCGATATCGCGCGGCTTGGCCAGCTAGCTTCCCGCAAATCTTCTTTCAAAATAGATGGATCATTCCGGATCAAGGTCCGGAGATTGAATCGCAAAGCCCGGCAGGATCCAACTCTGGCTCTCCACCCACGCGCAGTGATTCATGTTGGATATCCACATATGCTCATATGATCGCCGAAATTGCAGCAACGCTTCCAGTTCCGGCTTTCCGCGCTCATAGGCGGATTGCGGATCGCCGAGCGTGAGCTTGCTGGCCGCTCGCGAGCACAGCTTCGCATGCTGCAATCCCAGCTCAAGAAACTTCACCCGCATCGAGGCTTCCGGATCTTGGATTGCGGAGGCTGCCGCCCTGTCAAGCAAGGCTTCCGCCGGCGCGAAACTCTCCTCTGGATAGACAGCGTGCGCCGCCTTCGCCCAGCTTCGCCAACGAGATGCTCCAAGAGCCTCGAACCCCTCCCGCAGCTGGGCGCGAGCGTTCGAAGTATACGCCTGCCAATAATCAAAATAGCTTTTGACGTCGTCGGCCGCAGGTCCGAAGGCTGAATAATATTCCGACAACAATGACTCCACGGCAGTCTCAGGATGTGTCTGCAGGCGCATCAACAAATAGAGATTTGGACCTTGCGTCGCCCAATGGCCTGTCAGCGAGTCAAAATCGGTTCCGACCATCCCGTTTCGCGCCGCGTTCTGAAACTCGTCGGCGAACTGGCCGGCGAATATGTGCGGCATGCAGTAGCCATCCAGGAAATAGTTGGTGCGCATCAACACCTGGGCAGTCGTTGCCGCCCATCCGCGCCACTGGTCTTTTATCCAGTCCTGCTCTTCGCCGCTGCGTGGATAGTACCAGGCCGATGGGCAAAACCCGATCAGGATATTCGGGTTCAACTTGATTCCCGATGTCGGTGCCGCGAAGTAATTCATATAGGCGTATCCCACCACGACCGCGTTAGGGTCGTCTTTCGCGGCTATCCGCTGAATGGCTTGCCATGAACGCGCATAGCGGTCCGATACGAAAGGCTTGCTGGCGATCTTCGACTTCGACGGAATGAACTTTCGATAGTCAGGCGGCTCTGGGCCATCCAGCGCTTTGCATATTTCGCACTCGCACTGCCCCGGGATGTCGTTCTCGACCGCATTGACGAAAGTTGGCTGTCCCGCAGAGGCGCTCCGATGCTCACGCCATTGCGAGACGATCTCTTCTCGCAAGCCCGGATTGGAAATGCACATCGAGAAGCGAGCGCCCAGCCTCACCGGGCCCCGTTTGCCTCTGACCAATTGAAACCATTCGGGATGCTCGGTACCATACCGCTGCCACCAGTCGACGAAAGCGTGACCGTAGTTCGTGGGTACTCTGCGGCCCATTCGGTGGCGACGCAGGAACGTGGCCTGGGCTTTCATATATTCTTTCGCCGCTGCTGCGGTGAAACCCATTTCGGGATGTTCTTCGCTCGTGAAGCCAGCCCCAGCGCGCACGCGACGCTGCATGAACCGGGGCGTAACGACGTAATCAAGCGCGGGGATCACCAAGGACTGTGCCTTTGGGACAAACGTTCCCAGCTCACCTGGCCATAGCCATCGGACACCGAAATAGCGATCAAGGAGCTCGTACACGCCGAAGAGGGTGCCCGCGGACGTGTTTTGGTCGAGCGCACTGCCGGGATGATCGAGGCCGGCGATGCACAGATGGTTGCCGACGGTTCGGATGATACAGGTTTCACGCGCCAATGCGCCGAATGTGATTCCGGCTGCCCGGGCGAACCGGGTGTCGCCCAGAAAAATATGGGCGGCGTTACGCAGGCCAGCCGGCGAGACATGGTTTTCAGTTGTGATGGCAGGTTGGATGCCGGTCGCTTTTTTTATGTGCCAGCCGAGTTCCGTGGCGGCGTAGTGAACAGAGCCACTCGGCTGATCCGAAGTAACGAGCGTTGCCGCAGGTCTGCCGCGGGCGATAAGCGTTACGCCAGCTGAAGATTGAGTGGCCGCTTTGCCAGGGTTGGTAAAGCCAAGCCAGTGTAACAGGCCCAGAACCGTTCCCTGTGCAAACGTCCTTCGCGATAACGGCCCCATGCCAAAGACCTCACCTATGCGCGCGCATCCAAGAATGTAGACCCATTTTACGAGGACGGGCGTTCACAACAATTTGTATCACGTAAGCTTTGCATGCTTCAGCCGTTACGTTTCCCTTACCCGCATGCCGATCCATTGATGGCCAGTCTGCAGTTCGGGACCAAGACGAAGATCAGCGTGTGAGGGTTCTCTTTGTATAATAGTATAATAGGTACATACACGCAGAGTCCCATATCATTTAAAGGGTGCAAAGAATTAATCGAGATATACGCGATATTTTTCGGGAAAAACTATCCATCTCCACGGGATAAGCAATGCCCTCTTTTGGAGGCTTATCATGATCAAACACATTCTTTTGACAATCTCACTGAGTGCTTCAGTGGCTTCTTTCATCTCGCCGTTTTGCCGATTCCGGACAAAGACCGGGTCGTCCGAGGCCGGCCCGATCGGGTGGCACCTGCGGATCTGGTGAAAAACCGCTGGCAAGTCTGGCGGGTGCGGAGAGGACGGCAAAGGCGGCCAAATAGCTCCAGCCTGGGGATATCGCCCAATTCAATACTCCGCTGGCGTAGCCAGCGGAGGCAGTTTTCACCGCTGTGCGACCCATTTGCGCAAACCAATGGTGAAGTCCTCACGATCTGGGAACTCTCATCCGCCATGTTCGTTACTGCTCCACATTATGGAGAGACGGGGGTCGGATGGATTTTTCGAAACGCAGGGACTGGGAAGCTCTAGCCAGCACCCTCGACATCAACATCTATCAGCGTTCAAAGACAGTGTGGATTGCGGCTGGAAAGTACCGCGGCAAAGACATTGAAGTGAAAGGCCGCTCGCCAAGCATCGCACTCGCATTGTGGAAGGAAGCTGCGGGCTATACCGGCTCGGAGTGGTAGAAAGAGCGGTTCGTCAAGCCGCGCCGCTCAGGTCCAAGCGCCCATGCACAATACAAGGCGCAAGCATTGTTCAAGGCTTACGGGCCTGGACATGTGTTGCGCCGGCCGCGTGGACAATCGTGACTTCAAGCGCGCCATGAAGCTCCAGACACGACAGCCTTGAACAAGTCGAGCCGTCGCGAATAAGTCGAGCCGTCGCAGCGAGGCGGCGCTGGATATCGATTTGACGGTCGATACCGGTACGTGACATGTGCGCACCGGCATCGGATCAGTGAGGTCTTGCCGGCTTAGCTGTGCCGCCGGTGTTGCCGGTTTCGCCGCTGCGATCACGGGATCGGGATTGGCAAGCGGTACCACTTTTGGATGGATCGACTGCCGCCAAGGGACAATTGACACAAACGGCACCTGGGGATGGCATTGGGCCATGCAAGGAGCGGGGCATCAGGAGCATTCTCCTGTGACGGTGGGCAATCCTTCAATGAGCGATGCAGAACGTGCTCCGCGCCTCGGCCACGGAAGATAGCCTTCTTCAGGCAATGAGCGGACTCATGGACTCTGACCCCGCCGACCACATTGAGCTAACCGCTGATATTGTTTCGGCCTATGTCAGGAAAAACCGGACGTCGCCTTCCGATCTGGTTGACCTGATCCAGAATGTCGGCCGTGCTTTGCAAAAGCTTGCCGTGGGCGATCACCAGCCCGAACCGAAACCTGTTCCAGCCGTGCCGATCCGCAAGTCGGTGACCCCTGACTTCATCGTCAACCTGGAGGACGGGCGCCGCATGAAATCCTTGAAGCGGTATCTGACATCCATCGGCATGACGCCAGCGCAATATCGCCAGAAATGGGGCTTGCCGCCGGATTATCCGATTGTGGCGCCAAATTTAACTGCGTTGCGCTCGGAGGCAGCCAAGAGGATCAGGCTTGGACAACGGAATGCCAGTGGCCGAACTTCCAGAGGCTAACCGAATGGAGCACAGGGCGAGGCTCCGGCAGTTCTCGCGTCGTTGGTCGTATCGTGACATTTGTTTTCTTCGGATCGCAAGTTTGACGTGCCCGCCCGATGCCAGCGGGACCAACAGCCAAATGGGGCTGGGGGCAAGGCGCAAATGGCCACGCTCTCACAGGCGTGCAATTGCTGGTCCCGATCGACACCATGCCCGATCGACGCCATGATTGAAGATTGCAACGCGTTTCCGCAAGGCATGCGCCTGGAGGCGGATGTGTGCATCGTGGGAGCGGGTGCCGCTGGCCTGGCGATAGCATCACAACTAGAAGGCACGCGGCATCGCATATGCGTCATCGAAAGCGGTGGCATGACGTACGAGCACTGGCGCCAACGGCTGTCGCGCGGGCTTTCCGTGGGTCAACCTTACGAAGCTCTTGATCTTTGCCGCCTTCGTCAGTTCGGCGGGAGCACAGGCAAGGCTGGTTGGGGCGGATGGTGCAAGATGTTGGACCATGGCGATTTCGAGCACCGGCCCTGGATACCCCTGAGTGGTTGGCCCGTCGCCCATAAATCATTACTACCCCATTATGAGACCGCAGCCCGCCTGCTCGGAATCGACGACCTGCTGACCGATTGGCCGACTTCCGCGGTCATGCCTGAAAACGGGCCGCTCTTTTCGGAACGCTGCTTTCTCAGTCCCACTCCGGATCTCGGAGCAACGCTTCGCAAGAAGCTTCAGGACGCAAAAAACGTCCAGGTCGTGCTGCATGCCACGGCGCTGCGGCTCGACACCGACGACTGCGGAAGGCGGGTTCGCTCCATCGAGGTAGCGAGAACGCCGAACAAACGATTCCAGATTGCTGCGCGATTTTTCGTGCTGGCCTGCGGCGGTATCGAAAACGCGCGCCTGCTCCTTGTTTCAAACCGACAGGCGCCGAATGGCATAGGAAACCAGTATGACCTGGTTGGCCGCTATTTCATGGAGCATCCCCGGGTAAAATGGGGAAGCTTGCAAGTCAGCCAGCCCGACAACATGATAGACCTCCACGTGCCTTGGACCCGCACGACCGGATTGTCGCCTGAAAACCGCGGCACCAATGATGCATTCGGACTGGCGCTGCGGCCCGAAATACGTGCAAGCGAGCGCCTCCTCGATTCCCGCACATGGATCAAGCCTGGGCCTTGCGTCAATCATATGGATGGTTCCGAAGCTTTGCAGTATCTTACCTTCTGGCTGCGGAGAGGCCGGCTGCATCGCGACCTTATCAAATGCGGCCGAACTATCCTGATGCATCCGGCGGGAGCAATATCGGCAGGTTTCGAACGGATCTGGCACTCACGTCGGCGTGCAAGGCATTTTCATTTTGACACGATACTGGAACAAGAACCGGATCCGGCAAGCCGCGTCACGCTCGATACAAGGCTCGACGAGTTCAGTCTGCCCCGTGTGAAGCTGCAATGGAACGTGGGGCCTCTCGTCCGACGGACGCTTGAGCGTGTCCAGGCGATCATCACTGAAGAGATGAAGCGGCTGGGGCATAGAAGCGCCGTTCATCCAGGCCAGGACAAAAACCCGGCGGGGGAGCGAGACATTCCATATCACTGGGTTCGACACCACATGGGCACGACGAGAATGAGCGACGACCCGCGAACCGGCGTGGTCGATAGTTCGTGCCAGGTGCACGGCCTCGCAAATCTGTTCGTCGCCGGCAGCTCGGTCTTCCCGACCGGAGGCAACGACATGCCCACCCTCACCATTGTCGCGCTCGCTATCAGACTGGGCCAGCACTTGCGGCAAAGCCTCGAATAAGCTCGCCTCCACCTTCGCCAAAGCGGTCAATCGACGAGGAAAGGGAGCAGGCTGCGACGTCTCATGCCGCAGGTCCGCCATATGGAATATGCCGGCTCCTGAATGTAATTTTACGCTTTGCCGAGAAAGTGTGCGCGTTTTGAGCGAAGGTCTGACCAACGGCTCACATAGCCACCCCTGTTCAGCTCTTTGTCGTAACGATTCTGGATGACCGCTACTTCCGTAGCTACCCCCTATTGGTAAGCGCATGGACTTCGAAGCCAACTATAATACTGCAACCACGACTTTTTCACTTTGATTGCTTGGGGAAACCGAAATTTTGGCCGCGCTGTGCGTTTTGTCACACCACCACCTCCGGTCCACAAGCTATTACTAAAGTGTTAAGGTATGGGTTTAAAAGCGAAATCTCCGTTGGGGCGAGATTTGCGCGGGGGTGAGTCATGACAAGTTTTTTGCCTGCGAATGATCGGACGGACAAAACTGATCTTGATCAATATCCATCTATTCTCGACGTCAATCGTCTCTCACCGTCCTCGGGAGAGGGAATCGAGATTGCAATCATCGATGGCCGGCCTTTGATGTGTGACTGCTTCAGCAGAAGCCTCGAAATCATCGAGCCATCATTTCATATCCAGCATTACGCGTCGGTCGAAGCTTTCGACATGGCGGATCCCGAAGAAACGCAGAGAGTTTCGACGGTCCTGATGTGTGTGATGTGGTCGAACTCCCAGGCGGACTATCATCTTTCCCAGATAGGCCATCTGAAAGCGACCAGGCCCGAGGTAGGGGTGGTCATCCTATCGGATATCGAGAACTTTGAGGACATTCTCAAAGTGGTCGAAAACGGCGCGCGTGGCTATATTCCTACCAGCGTCAGGTTGCAGGTGGCCGCCAAGGCCATCCAGCTTGTCGCGGCGGGCGGAACTTTCGTCCCGCCCAGTGTTCTCTTTCATTCAGGACGCGCCGTCACCGACGGTCAGTCCGCGACCAAGCAGCAGCCGCACGGAGACAACACTTTTACCTCGCGTCAGATGTCTGTCATCGAGGCATTGCGTCGAGGAAAGGCGAACAAGGTCATCGCGTACGAGCTCAACATGTGTGAAAGTACGGTCAAGGTACACATTCGGAATGTCATGAAAAAACTTCGTGCGAGAAACCGTACCGAAGTCGCCTACATACTCAACACAACGCCGTATGAAGGGATTGCCATACGGAATTGAAATATGGGTGCCGCCTCACTCAACGAGTAATGGTTCTTGACGGACCGTTTTAGTAGATGTGATTTGCTTGAGTTTGGGGAGCAGCCGCAACGGAAGCGGCTGCGAACCTTTGCAAGGGGGCGCTACCCAGGATGAAACAACCGCCCGTTCGATATCCAGGCCCGCAGACTGACGGGGAGATCACCTCCGTAGCTGATGCCAACCATATGCACGGGCCGGATTTGAAAAATATCGAGCATTTCAGCAATGTTAAGTCGTCCACGCTGATCGAGATAGACCGCCGCTGTCGTTGGTTGCATCTCAATGAAGGGGACGTCCTGGTCCCGGCCGGCGAAAGTGTCGACCGGCTTTTTTTCTGCTCGAGGGCGAGCTTCGAGCGCTCGTTTATACCCGCAATGGCAAGATTGTGTCGCTCCCCCTGCGCATCGTGGCTCGCTTGTTAACGGAATTGCCTTGAGCGGCGACATCCAGATGCCATATTCGGTCGAAGCGGCGGGACCATGCACTATCGCTTCGATCGGCAGTCGTGCCTTTCTGGACATAGTCAAGCAGGATCCTGAAGCCCTGCATGCGGTTGTACAATTGTTGGTTGAACGTCAGCAGGTGCTTGTCGAGCACATCGTTGAGCTTTCGACGCTCAACGTTCGGTCCCGGGTGCATAAGGAGTTGCTGCGCTTATGCGCTGAAGACATCGGAGCCGACGGTTCGGCGAGGATTTCTCCTATCCCGACCCATACGGATCTGGCCCACCGCATTGGCACCCACCGCGAGGCGGTGGCACGCGAGTTGAGCTACCTGCAAAACATCGGACTCGTGCTGCGCCACGCCAAAGAGCTTTACGTGCCTGATGTATCCCGTATCGCCGACCTTGTGGCAAAGTCGGACGACTAAATCGTAGGCGATGCGTCGGGGCACCTTTCGAGAGTGGTCGCGATCTCTGAGATTGCTGGGTTGCATTGGGACCGGACGTCGGTTGTGTTTGGGCTTGATCTACGCTGGCCCTGAGCGGCAGCCGAGGTGCTCCAAGGTGACTGATAGGCAGCTTCGCCTGCTCATTCGGCTAGTTCAAGACGACCAGTCTGCTATCTATCCGCCTCAAAAAAGCCGCAGGCCGCCGCGCAACGGCGATCCTACCCCCTTAGCCATGCCGCACGTTTGGCATTTGACGCCAGCCAAAGCCGCATCGCGCTTGGCTGCGAGGCCGAGCGATAGATCTTCTGATGATAGACAAACTCATAGGGCCACAGCTCAAGCGTTCGGTTCGCGAAATGCGTCAGTACCCAGGTGATCGCCGCCGCCGCCAAAATGAAGGCGCTCATCGATAGGACAACATTGCCGGAAAAAAGATGGGCGCGGGAAAACAGCGAGCGTGTCAGAAGATACGTGTAGGGATGCACCAGATACAGGCTGTAGCTCACCGTTCCGAAGTATCGAAGCAGCCGATTGCCAAGGAGTAGTGCCGTCAAGCTGTTCCGCGACACTGCAAGGCAGAAGTAGAGCCCCGTCGCGACCATGAGCAAGGGAAGCTCGGCATTTTGGAAATCGGACCAGTGATAGTCGTAATGGCCGCGGCTGGCGAGAAAGACGCAAGCTGCCAGCGCCCCGCTCTCGGCAAGCCGATGGCGGCCCCGGTTTACCCATTCAAATCGGTCGTAGGCAAGGCGGATCAGCCCGCCGGCAAGAAAATACAAGGCGATCGGGTACCGGGCGATAAAGAGCGCCGCGAGAAGACCGAGCGCAATTGTGCCGAGTCTGGTTGGGCGACGAACCGTCAGGAAAACGAACGCTGCCGTAAACACATAGAACCAGACCTCGAAGGTCAGGCTCCACGCGTTCGGCGTCAATTGCTCGGTATGGGTTGCAAGGTTCAGGAATGTCAGTCCTGCCAGAACCGCTGTGAGATTGTTGGTTTCGGGATAAAAGTTGGTGGTTGCGTTCAGCAAGATGAAAAGCAGGCTTAGCGCGAAAAACAGAGGGTAGAGGCGCAGGAACCGTCGGGCAGCAAACTGAGCGGGACTATAGCGTATCGCACTGGGCAGGATGACGAAGCCACTGATAACGAAGAAAAGGCAGACTCCGAAAGTGCCGAAATTCCAGAAGGGCGTAATGCGGTCGACATAGGCCGAATTGGAGGCGTAGACGTGCTCCGCCGTGCCGCCCAGGAGGTGAGCGAAGAAGACCATAAGAGAAGCAATGCCGCGCAACCCATGCGCGGCTACATTGAACGAATTGTCGCCAGCCGGCTTCGCTGACGCTTCGACGGGAAAATGCTGCGGACCCGATGAGTTCTGAGGATGGAGATGTGCAACGGTCATCTGAGCCTTCAAGTTGGATCCCGCAGACCATTTCACCGTACACCATCCCAGGTCTCGCAATGCTCGGGAATTCGAAGGACACCCCCGCCCAAAAGTAGTGGGCTGCCGCAGAAAAACTCCACCGGATGACTAACAGCCGCATTGCGGGACTGATTTAACCCAGGCCCGATGCTAATTGCGGGCGACCGCTGGACCGCAACCGAAGCGCGGCTTGACTGACACCGATCGGAAGTGGCGAGCCCTCGGCCGCTGCGACGAGAGCCGCCCCGTCGAACCGCCCCGCCACGTCCCTTTCCCGAGCCGGAGATCGCCTTGGGCGACATGCATTAGCGGAGATGGCGGCGGCCCTGCGCGTCGACGATGGTGTTGTCTGCGACATTGGCGCTGATGTGCGCGCCGTTGTGGATCAGGCAGTCGGCGCCGATCTGGACGCCCAGGAGCACCGTTGCGCCCATTCCCACGACGGTCAAAGCTCCGATGCCCACTCCGCCGGCTATGATAGCGCCTGGTGTCAGGTGCGCATTGTCCTGAACGACGCTGTCGTGGCAGACTATAGTCCCCTGATTGACGATGACGTTGTTACCGATCGTACAGCGCGGACCGATGCTCGCGCCGGCCAGAATATGGCAGCCATGTCCAATCCTGGTCGCCTTGGAGACGATCGCGGAAGGATGGATCACAGGCGGCAGAACGAAGCCCATTGCGGTGGCGCGTTCATACATTGCCCGCCTCACCTGGCTTGACTGGGCGCCTCCGATGCCGATGAAAGCATAGCGCGTGCCCTCGGCAAGCAAACGCTCCAGGCAGTCTTCCGTGCCGATCACCGAAATACCGCCGCAGACGTGGTGGCCGGCGGGCAACGCTTGATCGGTGCAGCCCAGGATATCGTATCCGGCACCATCGAGAGCATCGATCAAACAGGCGGCGTGGCCGCCGCCGCCGATGATGACGGCCCGCCTGGAGAAAGCGACGGAACTCGGCTCGCCCGGTTCGGCTCTCTTGGCGGCGGATCGGCGACCGGCAGCAGCGCGCACCTCGGCTTCGCCAATGCGGCCATTGGACGGAATGACGTCCGCAAGGTTGACCCCGAGCTCGGATGCGGCCTTGCGGGCTTTAGCCGTTATCGCGACTTCGCTGGCCCCGACATCGGCCGCGCTGGTCTCCCCGACAACGACATTCGAATTTTCGTCGATGATTTTGCAAAGCGTTGCGCCGACAGGAACGAAGTCACCGACCTTGATGTCCAGCAGGCCGACAGTTCCTGCCTCCGGAGCATCTACCTCGACTGCGGCCTTGGTGGTCTCAAGCACGAAAAGAATGGTGCCTTGTTCGACCCTTTCACCTTGTGCGACCCGAATCTCGATGAGCTGGAGATTGTCCTCGTTGGCGTTAACCCGCGGGGCTTCGACAAGCACGGTCATGTACGCTTAGCCTTTCTGGAACAGGTCGATGCAGGCCGCCTGGATGGCGTTCACACCCGGCAGCAGATCGTCCTCCCAGTCGCGGCTTGAGGGAATGGGGTGATCGGGCCCGGTCAATGCGCTGAAGTGCCTGACCCGGCCGATCAGCGCGCGCACACTCCGACGCGAAGCCCCAGCCGGGAGAGCCTTCCTCCACCGCGACCACACGCGTGCAGTTGCCGACCTGGCTTCGGACCTCATCGCCAGGGAAGGGCGACAGCTGTTCGACGGCCACCACGGTGGTCGCGATTTCCTCCTCTTGCGCGAGTTTCTTTGCGGCCGCGACAGCGTGCTCGACGCAACCCCCATATGTCAGGATCACGACATCTGCATCCGCCGGGCGTGGAAGCGCGTCGGGTCCGAGCACGGGCCTGGAATACATCACCTTGTTTTCGATGATCAGGTGAGGGGATCGCGACGCGAAGGCCCGATGCAGAAGCGTGCCAGGATCGGCATACTCGTGAGTGGCAAGCACCGTCAGCCCGGGCACGCCGCAAAAATGCTTTTCCAGACTTTGCGAGTGCGTCGGCCCATAGCCGCGCCGTCCGCCCATGGGAGCGCGGATGATGACGGGGACCTCAACCTGGTCGTTGTACATCCAGCGGAACTTGGCGACGTGATTGATGATCTGGTCGGCAGCAAGGGCTATGAAGTCTCCGAACATGAGTTCGACGATCACAGGCCGGCCTTTGATGGCCATGCCTGCCGCCATGCCAACAATGCCGCCTTCGCTGATCGGCGTGGTCCAGACACGGTCCTTATAGGCTGACGAAAGACCCTTGGTGACTTTGAAGGCGCCACCGTAGGGGTCAAGGACATCCTCACCCAAAATCACCAGACGGAGATCGGCTCCCATGAGATCGTGTAGCGCGCGATTGATCGATTCGACGACACGCATGGATCACCCTCGCGCCAAGGCGGCCGCGGCGGCGGATTCGACCGCGCGGTCCACGACATTCAGGCAGTAGGCGTCAATCTCATCGGCGTTCGCAACACGCCGGCGCATCGGGGGTATGGGATCTCTGGCTCGAGCTTGCTCAAGACGCTCCGCCGGCCTCGTATCATCTCCCTTGCTGTGTGGGCCGATCCGTTCGGTTCGCAAGTAGAGCCAGCAGGGGCGGGATTCGGCGCGTACATAGCCTACGGCTTCTTGGGCGAGCTCATATATCGCGATCGGATCGTTGCCGTCATAGGCGAATGTGCGGACGCCGAACGGCTCGGCCCTGGCGACGATCGAACCGGAGACGGTCAGATGCTTGGGCGTCGTCTGGGCGATCTCGTTGTCCTCGATCACAAAGACCACCGGGGCGGCGAAAACAGACGCAAGGTTCAGGCTCTCGTATACGGCTCCCTCGCCCATCGTGCCGTCGCCGAGGAACACCACTGCGACGGCGCCCTCGTCCTTTCGCGCCAGCGCACTACCAACTGCGACGGGTGCGATGCCTCCTTGGATGCCATTGGAGTGGAAGTTGCGGAAGCACAGGTGCTGGCTGCCGCCGCGTCCGCCGCAAATGCCGGTTACACGCCCCATGATCTCGGCTATCAGGCCTTCGACTTCGCCCGAATAGGCAATGAAATGACCATGGCAGCGGTGGTTGCTCCAGACAATGTCGCGGTCCCGGTCAAGAGCGTTTATCACGCCAACCGCATTGGCTTCCTGTCCAATGGACGTGTGCGTCGTGCCGAACAGGAGACCTTGGGAAAAAAGATCGAGCAAGCGCTCCTCCACGAGCCGGATGAGCATCATCTGCTGATAAAATCGAACCGCGGCTGGCAGTTCGAATCCGAGCAAACCACGCTCTGTAGGGGCAAGGGTGAGGTTCCGCGCTGCTGACGACGTCACTATCTGCAGCTCTGCCAGAGAAGACGCTAGAACGGTTTCATCCTTCCTGATCGCGCGTTCCTTTGTCATGCTGCCTCGAGCTGGCGCGAAGCCGTAACAAGGATTGACCGCGCCGTCGACGCGGCAGCCATGGTCTCCTCGGTCGTCCAGGACGGGTCGACCAGAAAAGCCATACTCGTTTCACCGAGCTGCCGTGCGATCGGCAGACGTTCGGGCGGCGCTACCCCGGCGTCCGCGAAGGCATGTTCAAGATAGATCTCAGAGCAGCTTCCCGAGAAGCATGGGACGCCGGCCGCATTGATAGCCGCAATCAACTCGTCGCGCGACCATCCGGGGGACAGCATCTCGGGCTTGATATAGAAATAGCATCGGTACCAGGCATGCTTATGCTCCGAACCGAGCTGGGGTGCGTGCAGCATCGGCAATTCAGCAAGCGTCCTCATCCAGATGCTGGCATTTCGCTCGCGTTGGCGAGTCCAATCGGGCAGGCGTTCGAGCTGCCGCAAGCCAAGCACTGCCTGGATTGATGTCATGCGCCAGTTGGTGCCGATGTTGTCATGCAGCCAGCGAAACCCTGTCGCCCTATGGGGGGCAAAGACCAGATCGTAGTTCTTGCCGTGGTCCTTGAGGCTCCAGGCAGCGAGCCACAATTTCTTATCGTCCATTGCGACAAGCCCACCTTCGCCGCCCGTCGTGATGATCTTGTCCTGGCAGAACGAGAACGCCGCTATGTCGCCGAAGGAGCCAATCGGTCGTCCGTTGTATTCGGCTCCATGCGCCTGGGCGCAATCTTCAATGACTTTTATGCCGCTGCGCTTTGCGAGTTCCATGATCGGCGCCATATCGCATGGCCAGCCGGCAATATGCACGACGATCACTGCCTTCGTTCGAGCCGTTATCTTCGGCGCAATCGTCTCGGCGGAAAGGTTGCCCGAACTCGGGTCGACATCCGCGAAAACAGGCGTGGCGCCGGCAAACATGACGCAGGCGGCGGAGGCGACGAAACTGCGGGGCGTGACGATCACCTCGTCGCCGGCGCCGATGTGGAGGATCTTCATCGCAAGATCCAGCGCGAGCGAGCCGTTGGCCAGCGCCACCGCGTGACGTCGGCCGAGGCTGCGCGCATAGGCGCGTTCGAAGGTCTTCACATGGTCGCCGGTCCAGGCGTTCACCTGGCCGGATCGCAAAACCTCTACCACATCGGTTATTTGTTCTTCGTCGTAGATTGGCCAGCGTTTCATCGCAGAATACTCCAGCTAGGATTCAAATGACGTTTCGCAGAAGGACAAAGGCCTCGGCCGCCCTCAGATGGGCGGCGGTGCCCCTGACGATCGCAAGCGCCCGCAAGGTTTCGATCGAACGCTCATGCGGGAAATCTCTGATCTGTGAGGCGAACATCGACGCAGCTTCGAGCTTGCGGTCCAGCGTCGATGCGATGTCTATGAAGACGTTCGGCACGAAGCTCGGCGTCACATAGGGGGCATTCCAGTTCGTTTCGGAGACGGTCTCGTAAGCCATGATCGTCCGCGGATATTGAGATTGGGTCGGGCGAGCCGCTACCAGCGATGACAGGAAGATCAGCTGGTGGTCCATGTGCACATCACCGACGAAGGGAATGAGCAACGTATTCGGCACGACATCCCGCAACAGGGTCAGCAGCGCCCTGTTGAGCGTCGCGTGCGGCGTCTCGGCGATCTGCGCTGCCGGCAGATCAAGCCAATGCGTCTGTTGCACGCCCAAACAGGCATGCGCCGCCTTGGCCTCGCTGCGAACCCGTTCCGTCATCTCCTCTGTGAAGGCGGGCGGGCTGCCTCGCGTAACCACTGCGACATGAACTTCTGCACCTTGCGCAGCCATCCGGGCTATCGTGCCGCCACACCCCAGGACCTCATCATCGGGATGCGGTGCGATCACCAGAAGTCGACCGAGTGCTGGGTTCATGGCCGGACCGTCCCGGCGGGCATAGCCTTCAAAGCATGGTCGACATGGCGGCGGTCGACGCGTTCGCCCAACAGTGCCACTTGGACAGTCAGAACCAGTATGTGCAGATCGAGCCACAGGCTGCGGTTGCGCACATACCAGAGGTCGAGCGCCAGCTTTTCGCTGTTGGTGAGGCGGGTATTGCCGTTCACCTGTGCCCATCCGGACAGGCCGGGGCGGACCGTGCCACGAATACGCCCCAGCTCGCCGAATTCGGCGATGGTGGCCGGGAGCAACGGACGGGGCCCCATGAAGGCCATGTCCCCCCTGGCGATCGAGAGAAGCTGCGGCAGCTCATCGATGCGGACGGAGCGCATCAGCCGCGTGGCCGGCGTCTCACGCAAGGCGTCGGGGAGCAGCATGCCATTTCCGTCTCGCCCTTCGTGCATCGTACGAAACTTGCAGATCACGAACGGGCGACCTTCCAGCCCGCTGCGAGACTGGCGGAAAAACAATGGACGGCCGACACTAACCCAGACAATGGCAGCAGCCACGAGCCATAGCGGCAGGCTGAGAACCAAAAGGATCACCGCTGCGATACGGCTTGGTATGGCCCGGCCAAGCGGAACGCGCGCAGTCCAGCCGCCGGAACGTGCTGTTGGGGTGCTGAGGCCGATCATTGCGACGGTCCGACCTGGACGGAAGAGGTCGTCGCCAAGGCATTGGCTGAACGGCTTGTCGTGTCCTGGGCGCTATCCAGGCGGTTTATTGACACAAGGATCGTATCTCCGGCCGCAACCGGATCGTCGAGGGTCGCCACCTTTGTGGCGGTCTGGCCATTTACCTTGCGGCGGATCTGGTAGGTGAACGTGATGGAGTTGTTGCTGCGTGTCTGCTCCGCGGCCAGCGAGCTCAACAGCAGGATCTGTTCCTCGGTCGATTCTCGAACCGCGATCAGGCGCTCGATTTCAGAGTTGTGGGCCTGGAGATCCGTCAACGCCGTGTGTGTCCAGGTCTGGGTGGCGTCATCCAGGTCGCGCTGCAACTGGCTCAATTCGCGGCGCACCGTTGATGCCTGATTGTAGATTTCAAGCAGATGGGATTGCTGCGTGGTCGCTTCGCGCTCGGCGTTCGAGAGGTCTGTGATTGTGACGAGACCTTTCTTGTTGAGGCCCCTGATGCGATCGAGATCCGCCTGTGCCGAAGCGATCACCGTCTTTTGTATGTCCGAAAGCTGTTGAACATTGGCGAGGGCAACATTTACTTCTTCGATCCCCGCCGAGAGCTGCTTGCGACGTGTCGTCAGCGCATGTTGATCTGCTTCAAGGATGCGCTGCTCGGTAGGAAGCAGCGTCGCGAGCAGGTTGGCGTTCATGAGGCCCTTGATCTTGGCAGGCAGATCCAGTTCCGAGATCTTGTCGCTGTTTGCCAATTGGGCCTTGATGCGTGCAGCGGCGACCGCCTCCTTGGCGATCTCCACCACGCTTTCATCAAGGGCTCCGCGCAACCGGGCGCGTGTTACGACGCGATCCTCCGCCGTGGCTCCCCCGGTCGACTGGCCGCCCGCAAGCGCCACCGCCTGCTCCACGTTCAGTGCCGGCTGGTAAGGAAACGAGCCCGGCGCCTTTACATCCCCAAGGACGAAGATCGGGCGGAAGCTCACCACCGCAAGAGCTATATGCGGGTCATTGAAGAGTTCACGCTCGATGAATGCCTTACGGATCCGACTCAAGGCATCGGGCACCGTGAGGCCGCCGACTTCAAAGCTGCCGATCAGCGGAATGTTGATCGCGCCATCGCTGGCGACCGTGAGTTGTTCGGCGGGAAGCGCGTCGTCGATGAAGTCAAACGACACCACATCGCCGACCGAAACCTTGTAGTCATCGTCCGCCGCGGCCCAGGCATCAAGCTGGGAAATCAGAATCGCTGCAACCGCAAGGATCGCAATACTGGCGGATCCCAGTGCTTTCGCAAGGAATGTACTGGTCCACGCGCCTGTCGATCGCCTGCTCCGCGCCGCATTGCAATAAGATGCCATGGAAGCCCACCATAGAATTTTCCTGCAAAGACCCTAGCGACACCTGCGCGAGGACAATGAGTCATACCTTTGGTGGAGCGGTGACAACCTTCGGTCTGGTTCCCACCTAATTTGGCTAACTGGATGTCGACTGCAACCAACGTATGGTGCGGCTGGATACTGTCGGACGATTGAATGCTTCCTCAGGGCGGAGCGTTGCAGACAGCTGGGAAGCTTGCGTGCACACAAGTGTTCTTCACACCATTACCAGTCTCGACGTTGGCGGCGCTCAGGTCATGCTTGCCCGTTTTCTTGGCCAGGTCGACCAAAATCGCTTCTCGACTTCAGTTCTGTCCCTGCTTTCACCCGGTCCGGTGGCCGCAAACGTAGAATATACAAGATCGGGGCTCGTTTCGCTCGGCATGACGGAACGGCCGCGACCGCGCGATGTCGTTCGGCTGACGCGGTCGATAAGACGGGCGGCCCCCGATCTTCTTCACGGATGGATGTATCACGGCAACGTCGCGGCAACGCTCGGCTCGATGCTAGGGCTCAATTTCTCGCCGGTCATCTGGAGCATCCATCACACGGTTCGAGATCTCGCCGACGAGAAACCGTTGACGCGTCAATTGATACGGCTCTCGGCCCGCCTGTCGAGGCGCACCAGCGCGATCTCATATTGCTCGCGCGTCGCCGCCGATGATCACGAGCGCCTGGGCTTTGATCCGCGCCGGAGGGTGGTTATCCCGAACGGGACGGATTGCGATCAATTTTCCCCCTCGGCCGACGCCGGTGCGAAGCTGCGCCGCCTGTTCGGCTTGCCGCCCGGACGGCTGATGATCGGCCATGTGGCACGCTTCCATCCCATGAAGGACCAGGTTAGCCTGGTCCGCGCCATCAGCCGGCTCCTGGAACAGGGATACGACGTTCAGGGCATATTTATCGGGGAGGGACATGCCGACGGCCCGGTGCGGCGCACCGCCCGTGAGCTCGGCATAGACGACCGCATTACCACGCCGGGCATCCGCGCTGACATCGCCGACCTCATGCCGGGCTTCGACGTCTACGCGCTTTGCTCGGCTTGGGGCGAGGCATTTTCCCTTGCCGTAGGCGAGGCGATGGCCAGCGGCGTGCCGGCGGTGGTTACCGCGGTCGGCGACTCCGGCTGGCTGGTCGGCGACAGCGGCGTGGTCGTTCCACCGGGAGATAGTGAAGCTCTGGCCGCCGGATTGATCAGGCTTGTCAGCCTTGAACCGGCCGAGCGCCGCGCCTTGGGTCAACAAGCGCGTCGTCGCGTCATGGAGAACTTCTCGCTTTCCCTTTACGTCGGCAGGCACCTGGAACTCTACGAAGCAGCTCTAGGGCGTCGTCGCCATATCCGATAGGAGCGGCTGGTGGTTGCTGTGCACATGAATGGTCGAGATTCTCCTCGCGCCCCTGTGGACTATGCGATGCGCCGCAAGCGCATCGTCGTCATTGCGAGCCTGACGCGTTCGCTTGTCAACTTTCGTCTCGAATTGTTGAAGGCCATGGTCGCTGCGGGGCATGATGTCATTGCGCTCGCCCCCGATGAAGATGAGCGGGCGATCGCCGGTCTCAAGGCAATTGGCGTGACCTTCCGACAGATTCCGATGGCCAGGACGGGTACCAGTCCGCTGGCCGATTTGCGAACGCTCAAGGCGCTTTACAAGCTCATCCGCGGCTTGGCGCCCGAAATCATCCTGGCGTATACGATGAAGCCGATCATCTATGGTGGATTGGCTGCCCGCCTTGCCCGTGTACCGCGCCGGTTTGCGCTCTTTACAGGCTTCGGCTTCATATTCAGCGGCAGCATGACGGGACTGCGCGCAACCATTTTGCGCCGGTTGAGTATTGGTCTCTACCGCTCGGCTCTGGTCGGCTGCGAAGCAGTTTTCGCTTACAATGACGCCGACGCTTCCGACATCCGGCGCCATGGGATGGTTTCTGCGACGACGCCGGTGATCATGATCCCGGGTTCAGGAGTGGACCTGACACTGTTTGCCGCAAGCCCCCCACCTTCAGGGCCTCCCGTCTTCCTTCTGATCGCCCGCTTGCTTCGCGAAAAGGGAATTGCCGAGTTTGCTGCCGCCGCGCGTATCCTGAAGACCAAGTACCGCGCTGCACGCTTTCAGATTCTCGGGCCCTTCGATCCCAGTCCCCTCTCCATCTCGAAAGCCGAAATGGACCAGTGGACCAAGGAAGGCGCCGTTGAATATCTCGGCGAAACACACGACGTCGGTCCCTATTTGACCGCGTCCACCGTGTTCGTGTTGCCGTCCTATTACAGGGAGGGCATTCCCCGCAGCGCGCTGGAAGCCTTGTCGACCGGTCGGCCGATAATCACGACCAACGCCCCTGGCTGTCAAGAAACGGTGATCGAGGGCGAGAACGGTTTCCGGGTCGAGCCGCGAGACGTGGAAGCTCTCGCCTCGGCGCAGCGGGCTTTTCTCGAGGATGAGGAACTCGCCGCAAAGATGGGCGCCAACTCAAGAAAGCTCGCGGAAGACCGGTTCGATGTTCACAAGGTGAACCAAACCCTGCTCGAGGCGATGGGGATATAGTCGGCCGCGCCTGATCGGCCGCGCGGCCGATGGCGGTCAAGCAGGAAAATAACGACGAATCTGCTGCCGTTTCAAATAGGCTTTCCGCAGGGCACCACGGGCCTGTCGGAAGGGGTCGACGCGGTTGAACACCCAGCCGATCGATGGACCGCCGGCGAACCGCAGGCGCTCGACAACCTGGGAGAGAGCCTCTTGCGTGGTGTTGTCGCACGCGGCCACGACCACGACGGTATCCACCGAGGCGGCAATCCTGATTGCGTCTTCGACGACGAGCACAGGCGGCGCGTCGATGATCACCACGTCGTATTCGAGCCGGAACGCCTCCAGCAATTTCGCGAATTGGCTGGAATTGAGGAATTCAGGCAAGGTCTGGTCGTCGGCAGATGGCGCCAGCACATCCAGTCGCGGAACTTCAGGAAGCGTCTGAACGATCTCTGCCAGGGTGCAACCACCATGTAGGTAGTCGTTGAGTGTCTTGTCGGCGGGCCCAAACTGCATGGCGCTATGGATGCTGCGGGTTCGCAAATCCAGATCAATCAGCGCTGTCAGGGCGCCGTCCATTCCAGCTGCCACGGCGAGGCCCATGGCCGTCGTTGTCTTGCCTTCCTGTGGTAGTCCTGAGCTGACCAGGATCACCTGTTTGCTCCGGCCACCGTTCATCCGGGTGCATGCCATGTACAGCGACCGGAAGGCATCGGAGAAGGCCGACCGTGGTTGCGACAACAAGGTTTCAAGAGGGGGCGTGGCGCGTTGCAGGAATTTCTTGGGCAGTTGCGGAATCGACGCCAGCAGTGGCGCACGGATAAGCTTCGATACCCGTTGTGACTCGCGTATTCTCACATCCATGCTTTCAAGCGTCAGCACAAGGATCAGGGCTAGGATCAGCGACGCGGCGAAACCGCCTGCCGTCATCAAACGAAGTTTGGGAAAGGAAGGGCTCGTCGGAATCTCGGCGGCGGAAACCGTCCGCACGCCGGGCTCGACCGCCTCGGAAAACGGATCGAGGCTGCCAAGCCTGCCTGATACGAGGTCGTAGAGCTTCTGCTCGGTCGACAATTGGTTGTTCAGTTCCCGAAGCTTCGCTTCCGCCAGGCTCCTTTGCCGCAGTTGCTCGTTGGACTCCTCCAAAGTCTTCGCGAGTTGGTTGACCCTGCCTTCGTTGACGCGGACGTCGTTTTCCAGGATTGCGATCGTACGCAGCATCTCCTGAGAGATCATCGCGCGGACGGCCGCTACTTTTGCATCCGCCTCCTGGACCAAGGGATGATTGCGCCCGTAGTTGCTGGCCAGTTGCGCGCGATCCCTCATCGCCGTCGCTTCGTCGTTGCGCAGGGACGTCAGGAAGTCCGATGAGAGCAGGGGATCGACGTTGGCGCCCGCGTCGCCGGTCTTGGCCGCCAGCCTGACCTGGGCGAGGCGCGCCTGCGCTTGCGTGTATTCACCTCTGGCGGTGCTGAGCTGCTCGTTGCTTTGCTGGATCGAGGCGCGCAGCAGATCATCGCGCGGATCGCTGGATACACCGTGTTCTCGCGCATACTGGGCGATCTGGCCTTCTATGGCGGCTATCCGTGACGCAAGCTCCGTCGATTGCTGCCTCAGAAAGCTAACGGCGTCCTTGATGTCCTGCCGCTTGTTGTCCCGGGACCATTCCACGAACAGTTTGGCCGTCGCATTGGCTATCAGGGCCGCCCTCGACGCGTCGTCATTGAAAAAGGAGATCGTCATCGCCGAGCTCTCTCCGGACCGGTCAACCGAAACGCTCGACAGATACGATGAAATCGCCCGATCTTGCTGAACCCCCTTCGATGGCAGCGACGCGGGATCCTGCGGGTCGGCGCCGGCGACAAGGCTCCATAGCGCTCGCGGTATCGAGACGATCAAGCCGACGGCCTGTGACAGCAGTCCAGGGCCCGAATCCGAAGGGGAAGCTCGGCTCGCGGCTGGTTTCAGATAGGTGTTGAAGTCCGGGTCCTTGATGAGGTCCAGTCTGTCGACGACCAGGCTGGCAAAGACACGAGAGGTGATCAGATCCGCCTCGGTGTCCATTCGCGACTTGTCGGGCTGTTGATTAGGCTGCGCTTGTGCGGTGTCGAGAGGATTGGGATCGTCGGATTCGACAACGATCATCGAACGAGCGGTGTACGTCTTGGGAAGTTCCACAGCCGTGATGAGCGCGAGAGCGGTGCCGGTAGTCACGACCGCAAGGATCAAGGGGAGGCGCCTTCGGAAAAGCGTGTAGAGCTCGCGCGGGCCGAAAGTGCGTTCCTTCGACGGCTCGATCGGCTCTTGAAGGAATGGTTCCAGACGGCTCCACACGCTGTTGTCGTCTATCAAGCTCACAGATCCCGCCCCTTTTTGTTTGTCTTCGACTGGTCCAAGCCGGCCCTGCCACATCGGACCTGGAGGCTACCCAACATCGAATTCGCGACTTACCGCGACGACAGTTTTAACATGGTTGCGCGGCCGCAATCGCGCTCAAGAGGCTTAGCCGCAAAGGCGACATCATCCAAAAGGATAGCGTAACCGGCCCGGGCCCTATCTTGGCAGATAGGCTGAACTGCAGGCCCAATGAGGGCTGGCGAAAAGGACTCTCAAGCAGATTCAGGAGTGAGGATGAACTACGCCAGGGCTCCTCGCCATTATTGGACAAGGCCCGGCCCCAAACCGGCCGTCACATCGTTGCCAGAGGTAGCCGGGAGACTCGGGCTCTGGTTCGCCGTGGCGTCCGTCTTTCTCACGCCCTTCAATATTCTTCGGTTTGATGCATTCTATTTTACCATCAGCGACGGCTTCGCTCTCGCGGCCGTATTCGCAGCCATACTCGGGAAATCCTTTTCGATCTCTCCCTTGGGCGCGGGGACGTTTCTATGGAACATCGGCATCGCCCTACTATGCGGGATGCTGCTGCTAAGCAGTCTGATCCACGGAGATCCGCAGCGAGGCTTCATCATCTCGGCGCAATATCTGTACGCCTACTTTCTCCTGGCCTTCATGATCGTGTCGAGGCCCTGGGCCGAAATCGTTCTCTTGATGAAATCATTTCTTTGCTCGATCGCCGTGATGTGTCTGCAGGGGATAGTGATAATCGACATCCTCAAGCAACGCGGCACCGTCTTTGTCAGCGGCAATGGTCGTTTTCAGGGTTGGGTGGAACGCGAGAATGAATGCGCAACGCTGATAGCGCTCTCTGTCCCGCTAATGTTGTGGCTGGTGGCGTCAGGCTGCATAAGGCCTCGCTGGCTTTGGGTCGGACTGCCGCTTTTTGGCTATGGCATTATTTTGACGGGATCCAATACCGGCCTGATCGGCCTTGTCTTTGCGGTCACCATCTTCGTAGTCGCGACGGGCTCGTGGCGCCGCATCATTTCTTTAGCGGTGACCTCGCTCGCCGCATTCTTCATTGCCGTTACCTGGGGCCGCGACTTCTTGCCCGAGGTCTTCCAACACCGCGTGCTGAATGCGCTGCAGAATGGTGACCTCGATGAGGCTGGCACGTTTGCAGACCGTATGCGGCTCATCCATGAGGCCATTGGCAAAGCGGACAATAATTCACTGCTTGGTATCGGTGCCGACCAGTATCGGCAGGTCAGCGAATTGCACGCCCCGGTCCACAACACCTACCTCCTCATATGGGTCGAGGCAGGGCTGCCCGGATTTATCGGTTTTCTGCTCCTGCTCGTGGCAGGCATCACCATCGCCATCCTTGCCGCTCGGAGTCGTGAAGGCAAGGTATCCGCCATTTGCACGGCGACGACAGTTCTCCTCTTCGCGGCGCTGGCCAATGCGCTACCGCATCTTTACAGTCGTTTCTTTCTCGTGCCTCTGCTGCTTGGAATGGCGCCCAGTGTTGCGATTTTGCGCGACGGCCCAGCTTCAAGAACGGTCACGCGCTTTCTTCGCGGTACTCGCTCCAAGTACGGTCGTTCGCGGCCTTTCCTACGCAGGCGGATCTAAGGGGCCCACCAGCCGAGCTTTCCAGCTTCTACAAAGGCTAAAAAAATCGGCGCACCCGGAAGATCTGGTCAGAGTCTCCCCATGGCAAGAGCGAGCGATATATAGAAGCTATTTCGCCGGCTCTGATGCTTGCGCGGAGATGAAACGAGCGAGGGCGAACACGCCCTCGACGAAGTCTTCTCCCTCGATAAACCGGCCCTCAACCCAGCGTCCCTGGGTATCCTGACTGTCGACGAGCTGACGCACCTTTGAATTCAGTTCGCCAGTACTCAACTCATCCGCGGCACTGATCCACAGTCGTTGACGTGAAACTCTCTGCCCCCGCGTTGCACTCTCGAGCCGAGCGAACACCGGCTCGATCTCTGCACCGGTTTTCATGCCGTAGTGTTTCAGGAGGTCCATGTCGTCGAACGTCACTTGGCCGCCCTCATCGATGTAAAGCGGCCGGTTGGTGTTGAGTTCGTAGAAACGTGCCCAACTGCCGTCGGACAGGCGCGCCGCCTGTAGCCAGGTGGCTTGCAGTCGTCGCCGCGTGCAGCAACCGCACATCCCTGTTTTGCTCGTTCAACTCGATCAGGTAATCGATATTGCCGGCGGTTTCGCGCGAGACGACCGCTGGCGGCTCAAACCTGCGTCCCCAAACCGGCTGCATGGAACGATCGTAACCCTGAGCCCAGCCCTGTTGTGGCGCGGGCAACTGGGCTGCAAGGAGAAAATCACCGACCTTCTCTGCCGTCTTGAGATATGCGGGATCGTGATATGTGCGGTAGGCGTTGAGAAAGAGACGACCCATATCGCGGGGAAGATTGTCATTGATGATGAAATAGGGCGGACGATCAGGCTTCTGCCACTCGTGAGACCAACTGGCCGGAATACTCGCCTTGGCCGCAGCCTTTACATCCGCCCCAGGCGCGGCTCCCTTGAAGAAGACCGGGAAGGCCCCATTCGGGTATTGCACCCGCATCAATCGATGAAGCGCCCTGTCGATGCAGGAAAGGACGTCCGGATCCGAACCGCCGCTCGCCAGGTCGAACCACATCAGAAAATTCAGCACGCTCTGTGTGTTGTTGTCATCGAGGACAGTCTCGTTGCGTTGCGGATTGTCCTTGATATCGCGACAGGTATTCCCGCCCAACTTCAGTGCGCGGTAGCACCATGTCGCCGCCTTTTGCGGGTCGGTCTCGATCTTGTAAAACCATCCGCCGGACTCCAGCTGAGTCTTGACCAGAGCGGTTGCCACGACCTGGGCAGACTGAAGCCATTGCTTGTCGCCGGTAACCTCGAAAATGCGCAGGAACGCAGCGCCGACAGCCGGCGTACCAGGCGGCTGCACCCAGCCAACGCTCGCGGGCACGGTACCGCCCTCGCCCACCCTCTTTTGGCCGTCGAGGGAATATTTCCATACATAAGTTCCCGCTACACCGAGATGATCGCGGAAATAGGCCCCGGCAGCCTCGACCGCCTTCCGTGCCTCGGCCACTGTCGGCTGAGGTTGAGGCGCCCCGGCCAGTGCAGTGCCGCACGACAGCGCGACAAACAGAGCCGAGGCAATATGCCTTAGCACGGCAGCGCTCCCGCTGGGCCTCAAGCGGCCGCCTCGTGTGGACGCGTGGTTGCCTTGGCTGAACCGAGGATCACATGAGGCACGAATGGCGCCGTCACCGCCGCCGCAGGCTTGGCTTCCTCTCTGCGGTAACTGGGAAGCATATCCGCAACAAGATTTAACACTCCCTCAGTGTCGCCGGCCCTCGCCAAGCGACGCAATTGCGAAAATCCCTTGCGAAGCGTGTCAAGCGGCATCGCGTTGGGCACGGCGCCCAAGACTCCGGAAATCGGAACGTCGACACGTCTTTCGCTTTCGTCGAAGAGTTCCTCGAACAGCTTTTCTCCCGGCCGGCAGCCGACAATCTTGATCTTGATGTCCTCATCCGGCCGAAATCCCGCGAGCTTGATCATGCGGCGCGCCATGTCGATGATCTTGATTGGCGCACCCATGTCGAGAACGAAGATTTCGCCCTGTCCGAGTTTTTTCTCCAGACCATGGGCCGATGCCTGCAAGGTCAGTTCAACCGCCTCGCGTATTGTCATGAAGAAGCGCTTCATCTCCATGTCGGTCACGGTCAGCGGACCGCCGTGGGCGAGTTGGCGCTTGAACAGCGGGATCAGCGACCCGCTTGAACCCAGAACATTGCCGAAACGAACGGTCATGAAGCGGACGGGGGTATCGCCGGCGGTGAAGGCGAGGTCCAGGGACTGGCAGTAGAGTTCCGCTAGGCGCTTGGTAGCGCCCATGACACTGGTCGTGTTCACAACCTTGTCGGTGGATATCTGGACCATTGCCTTGGCGCCGCAAAGGCGGGTCGCTTCTGCCACGTTCATAGTACCGATGACGTTGGTAAGAATGCCCTCACAGGGATTCAACTCGACCATCGGCACATGTTTGAGCGCCGCCGCGTGGAAGACCAGGTCAACGCGATGGCGTCGGAAAATCTCGCCCAGGCGAACAGGGTCGCGTACGTCGCAGATATATGGCTTCCGGCGCACATTCGGGAATTTCTCCGCCAATTCCAGATCGATGGCGTACAGATTGTATTCGCTGTTATCGATCAGGACCACTTCGGTGGGGCCGAGCGCGGCAATCTGCTGCGTGAGCTCTCCGCCGATCGAGCCTCCGGCGCCGGTGACGACGATGCGCCTGTTTTCGATCATTCGGGACAACGCATCTTTATCAAGAACCGCCTGCGGCCTCTCCAGAAGGTCGGTAAGTTCGATGGGGCGCAAGTCGAAGCGACTCTGATATTTAGGATTGCGCAGTTCCAGGACCGGGGCGGGGCGAGAGACAGCGATGCCCAGACGGTCGGCCCGGTCGATCAGCGCTTCAAGCATCGGGTCGACGAGGCCAGGCACCCTTTCGGTGAAAATCACGTGGCGGGGCTTGATGCCGCGACCTTCCAGATCGCCGATGACCATGTCGAAGTCTTCGATGCTGCCCAGAACCGGCACGCCGCGCAGGAAATAGCCCTCTGTCGTTGCGCCATTATCGAGCACGCCGACCGGCCAATGGCGTGCATTCGGATCCCGCTGCAGCGCGCGAATATAAAGATCGGCCGCATCGCCTGCACCGATCAGCAGCACAGGCACCACGTCGCGTCCGTTTCTCGCTCTGTTCGCAGTCGGACCAAAGCGGCTTAGCTCAACGAGCTTGGAGCGGATGCGAACTGAAATAAGCAGCGGCACGAGCAACAGAAACTGGATCACTATCACCGAGCGCGGGATCGAATCGAGCCGTGTAGCCACAAACATCAGGAACACGAAGGCCAGCGATGTGACGAATGCCGCGCGAACGATACCGAGCATGTCGCCGACAGAAGCATATCGCCAGTTGCGGGTGTAGAGGCAAGTCACCGGGAAGACCACGGCGCATGTAAGCAGGAAGCAAGGGAGTGCGAAGAGCAACGAAGCGTGGCTTTCCGGACCGGTGAATTCTCCATCAAGGCCCAATCGCATGAATGAAGCAAACGACAGTGCCGCCAGCGCCAGGGCCAGATCGATGATGTAGAGATGAAGGTTCTTGCCAACGGCCTTGGCGCGCCCGGTCACCCGCCGGCGCAAGTAAGACAGCACATGAACAATCGTCCGCGGTTTGCTGACGAGACGGCCGAGAGCGATCGCAGTGGCCAGCAAAAGGGATTGGCCTCCCAGTGGACTGATTGCCTCAAACGGCTGATCTGACTGGCTCATTCTAGACCTCGACAAAGCTTAGCCGCCGCGCCCCAAGAGAGCGCGTCAAGAGATGCGGCTGTTTGAACTCGCAGGCACAAATCCGTGCCTGCCAGTCCCTTGCTCAATCAAGAACAGGTTGGCCTGCAATCGTTCGGATTCGAGGCTACGATCTTATCGCTGCTATGGGGCGCTTTACCCGCTTTCTAAGCAACACATGCTTTTGTGCATGTGGGGCTATCGGAACTGCAAGCGGACTTTGCCGCGTTAATCCAAAGAGGTACTCCCATCAGTCCGGGCCAGCCAGCTAGCTAGGTCTCGCTGCACCGACGCAATGGCTTACAATGGCGGAGATTAAAATGGTCGCTTGAGTTTCGGTCCGGCGGTCCCGTTCTTCGGGCACTTCATTGTTGACGCCGCCAATGCGCCAAACTCACGCTAGCAGAGGAAGCTTTCTATGCTCGGACAGTTGAAGAACAATCTTCGCGACGCTACCTTTTTCCTTGGTGAAGCCGTCGTTCCAAAGAAAATACGCTACTCGGGTCCCCTGGGAGCGTTGCGCCGCCAGATGATCTTTTGGTCGCGAGACTCCTTTGTGCTTTCATACCCGAAATGCGGTAGAACGTGGCTGCGCACCATGGTTGGCCGCGTCATCGACAAACACTACGGCCTTAACCTGCAGAATCCGATGGAAATCCAGCATTTCTGGAAGATCTCGTCGAACATCCCCTGCATTGGCTTTTCTCACGACGACAGCCCAAACCTTAAGCGTCCCAGCGAAATCCAGGCCGATAAGTCAAAATATTCAGGAAAAAAGATCCTATTTCTGGTTCGGGATCCGAGAGACGTGCTTGTTTCATATTATTTCGACGCAACGCACCGAATGAAGGTGTTTGACGGAACGATCAGTGAGTTTCTTGCCCAGGATGTCGGCAGCATTGATTCCATCATAGCGTTCTACAACGCTTGGGCGCACAACCGCGATAAGGTGAAGGCATTTCAAATGCTGTCCTACGAACATATGCGCCAAGCTCCAAAATCGGCGCTTCGCACGGCGCTAGATTTTCTGGGCATTCAGGGCGTGCCGGAGATGATCCTCGATGAGGCGACAACCTTTGGCTCTTTCGAGAATTTGCGAAAGATCGAAATGGCAGACGCTTTCGGCCACGAAAGAATGCGCCCGACGGACCAGTCGAATCCCGACAGTTTTAAGGTGCGCCGGGGTAAAATTGGCGGTTATGTCGACTATTTCAACAGAGACGAGATCGCTTACATGGATGAGAGAATTTCCAGCTCTTTGGACCCGTATTTCGAAATATACCACCGCAAGGCATAGCGTCGAGCTCTACTGCAAGGGAAGCCTTGTCGCTTCCGTGCTGGGACGTCGCATAAGACTTCCCGGTCGAAAAAGTCCACGGCTCTTCCTTCGCCTGTCATCGGTCATTTCCCCACCGTGCTTTGATGGCGTCCATGATCAAAACGTTGAGCTTGGACGCGCCGGTCTCGCTGAGATGGTTATCGTCCCGATAAAAAATCTGAGAGCCTCGATTGGCGAAACAGCGCTGTTGATCGCAGAAGGCCTTCTCCGGATACACACGCACGAGATTTGGATCGGATCCGACATTGTCGTATAATGCGTATGTCCGTTGCGTTCGCCGGCGGAAATCCCCGTAGGAAACCGAAATCGGGTCCGCCTGCATATAAGCTGCAGGATCGTTCTGGCGTCTGGCCCGCATGAGAAGCACCTGCGGGACGTTCCAACCCATCTCCGGGACAGGATAGACTAAGACAACTTTCACCCCGCGCTCCAGAAGTGTGTTTATGGTGCGGGAAATGGCCGTGGCGACTGCAGCCGGATCGGCGGGCCCGGTTTCACCCAGCTTGGCCAAATGCGGGTGATCGTCGCCCGGCTCGATTCCCCCCTCGCCATTGTTGTAACGGCTCTGCTCCACGAGAATGGGGAGACGCCACAAGAGCACGGCTATCGGTCGCTTCAGCCTGCCTATGTAGTCGAGCCTCTTGTCATTGTAGTCGCCTGGACAACCCGGTTGGTCCACGTCAACCCTTTGCAGACCGAGAAGAAATACGCAGCCGCCTCGATTGAGCGGTGTGAACGAGGCGATATCTCGGTAGTCATCGAGGCTGTCTCGCATCGGACCAAGCAGAGTGCGAGCGTGAGAGTCACCCAAACTAACAAGAGCATAGCCCTCGGGATTCGAGCCATGAAAGGTACAAGGACCCTGTTCAGGCGCAAAGTTGAGACAGCTCTTCCCGTTCTGAAAGATCTGAGCCTCGCGAATATCGGATGCAGCGGCAATCGGGGCCAGGCCGTCTGCAAAACGACTTGGCAGGCCATTTTGGACATACCAGTAGTATCCGCCCCCGCTGAGTAGTACGGCCCCTAGTGAGGCAATCAGCCATATAACGTGCTTGCTGGTTCGCTTTCTGCTACGGGTCGGAATCTCAACGAAGCGGTAAGTCGCAATGGCAAGTATAACTGACATCAAAATCCAAAAAAATACCATCATACCACCGACAGAATCGGTTGCGCTCATTCTGCCGAAAGCAAATATCGGCTGATGCCAAAGATAGAGGGAATATGATATCAGACCGACAAATACAAACGGTTGGGAGGAAAGCGCTCGTGTAATGGGATCGCCGTGTCCTGTATACCAGATAAGCAATGCCGTTCCTGCAACCGGGATCAGCGTCACAAGTCCCGGGTGGTGCCACTGCGGCCGCATCAGCGGCACCGCGCAGATCAGGAGCGCCAAACCGACCGCAGGCGCGACTCGCGAAGAGCGCATCGACACAAGCCGGCCGCCAGTCAATTCACGTCTTGCCAGAAACACCCCCAACCCTAGTTCCCAGATTCGGGGTGGCAGTAGAAAAAAAGATGCGTCCGGGAAATGCCGCGTCATCCACTCCGCAAGAATGAACGAAACGACGAGCCCAATGCACAGGATGGCTGTTAAAAATTTCCGAGAAAATTTCCACACCAGTAGAAGAAAGCAAGGGAAGATCACGTAGAACTGTTCTTCGACCCCCAAGCTCCAGGTGTGAATTAATGGACGAAAAAGATTGTCGGCTGCGTCATAGCTCGCAACATGCCAGAAATATAGATTGGAGGCTGAAAACACGGTTGCCAAAAGGCTCGCCGAATAGTCTCTAAAGGCACTCGGCAGCATATATAGCCAAGCGAAGGGGATCGTTACTGCTAAGACGGTATACAGCGCAGGTAGGATCCGTCTCGCGCGACGCTCGTAAAAATTGGCGAACGAGAAAGTCCCATCCATGACTTCCCGCTGTACAATCGAGCCAATCAGATAGCCGCTAATAACAAAAAAGACATCAACGCCAATAAAACCGCCCGCAAAGGGGTCAAGGCCCGCGACGCGAAGCCCTGAATGGTAGAGGATCACCAGAACGACTGCGATCGCCCTCAGGCCGTCAATTTCGCGGCGATATCCAACTTGACCGGCCGGGGTCGTGGCCACGATCCCACTCTGGGCAGCTCCCGTGTCTTGGTTCGCATTGCGAGCAGGATGATGGGCTTCGTACGGCAGACCTCGATCAATGCCGGGGGAACCATATGTCAATGGCGCAGCTGACTTTTCGTGAAACTCACTCATGTCAAAGGAGGCCCTTCCCTTGGATGCGTCTATCAGGATGCCGGCGTGCTGACGCTCGGATCGGCCTGAAGCTGCTGCTGCAGCCAGGTCGTTGTGCTTTTTGCGGCTCCGATGACAAGGAAATCGATGTGCTCTACCCGCATTGCGAAAATCCTTTAACCGCCGATTTCGCTGGTTAGGTCGGTCGCCAAGCCGGCTTTGCGGGAGCAAAGCGCCCTGTCATAGATCTTCATGACATTTTCGACATGGCGGTGCGTGCTGTAGGAGAAGAAGGCGTGGTCGCGGGCTGCATCGCTGATCCGGGCCCAGAGCGGCGGATTGGACAGCAACCGCGATAGCGGCTCCATGAAGGCCCCGGCGTCTTCCGGTGTGACCAGAAATCCGGTCCGCCCGTTCTCGATAGCTTCCGGATTGCCGCCATGATCGGTTGCAACCACCGGCGTCCCAAGAAACATCGCCTCGATAAGGGTTCGGCCGAAGGGCTCTCCCATGGCGGGAACCACCAGAACATCCGTTGCCGCGAGGAAAGGTTCGATCGGGTTGCGAAAACCCATGAAGCGCACCGTTTGGCCGAGCCCGCGCTCGGCGCAGCGCACGCGGGCGGCCGCTTCAAGATCTTGCGAGCCCGCGGGTGAATTCCCGAACACGCAGCCGACGACCGGGATTTGCGGATGCTCCCGCACGAAACGATCAAGGATATCGATGAAGAGGAGCGGCCGCTTTCGTTCGATCAGCCCGCCGATGAAGCTCAGGACGCGTGTTCCTGGTGCAAGGCCTAGCTCGTCCAGAAGTGCGGCCTTGGCCGCGATCCTGTCAGGCACAGTCGACGGATGGTCGAAGGGACTATGGATGACGCTGAGCCGTCCCTTGAGGGATCTGATCGGATGCCGCGGTCGCGAAAATCGCGACACCGTCACCATGCGATGCGCGATGAGCGGCGCAAGCACGTTAGCGCCCTTGGCGTCGGGGTCGCCGCGATGATGCCAAACCAGCCGAGCACCTGCCAGCCTCGCCGCAATGCCCCAATTCACATGCGTCCTGCCGTCATTGGTGTGAACGATATCGAACTTCTGCTCCTTGATGAAACGCCGCATGCGCGGAAGCGTACTGGTCAGATAGGTCATGACATCGCCGGGGATTGTTCCCTTTCCAGGCGAAGTCGTCGGCAGCGGAAAACCCGTGAAGGGCTGGCCCTCCATTTGCAGAAAGGCCGCCAGAGGCCCGGCCGTTTCCTGAAGCACCAGAATCGGAACGACCTTCGATGTATCGAGGTTCTGGATGAGCTTGAGCGCCGAGATGTGGCTTCCACCGACATCATCACCGATAAATGGAAAGCAAACCCGTATCGGCCCTTGGCTAGCTCCTCCAACCATCGCCTGTTACCCGGTCGCGGTTCCGAGGTAGCTGCCTCGTTCGAGGTAGCTGACGATCACTTCCGCGGCCTCCTCGGCGCTCAGATCCGGCGTAACCGTGATCTGTGGCGCTTCCGGGCGCTCATAGGGACTGCCGATGCCCGTGAAATTCTGGATCAACCCATTTCGGGCGCGTCGATAAAGGCCCTTCGGGTCGCGGCTTTCAGCGACCTCCAGTGGTGTGTCGATGAAGATCTCGATAAACTGCCCTGGGCCGAAGAGGTCGCGCGCCATCCGCCGCTCCGCCTGGAATGGCGAAATGAATGAAGTGAGCGCTATCAGCCCCGCGTCGACCATCAGCTTGGCGGCCTCGGCGACGCGACGAATGTTCTCCACGCGATCCGCGTCGGTAAAGCCGAGATCTCGATTCAAGCCATGGCGAACATTGTCGCCGTCCAGAAGGTAGGTGTGCCTGCCGATCGCATGGAGGCGCTTCTCCACGAGATTCGCGATCGTCGACTTTCCGGAGCCCGACAGGCCTGTGAACCACAGCACCACGGGCTTTTGACCTTTGGCGATCGCCCGCGCATTCATGTCGACATCCAGTGCTTGCCAATGGACGTTGTTCGCCCTGCGCAGACTGAAGTCGATCATTCCGGCACCGACCGTGTGGTTGTTGATCCGGTCGATGACGATGAACGCGCCGGTTTCGTGCACGTTAGAGAACGGGTCGAAGGCGAGCGGTGCCTGTGTCGTCAAGTTGACGAAGCCGACGTCGTTCTTCTCGAGGGTTTTTGCTGCCAGTTTTGCAAAATTATTGATGTCAACCCGGTGTTTTATCTGCGTAACGCTCGCACCCACCACGCTGGTGGCGAGCTTGATCAGATACGGGCGGCCGGGGATCAATGGATCCTCGTGCATCCAGAGCAGATGGGCCGCAAACTGGTCTGACACTTCCGGGCGCTCCGCCGCCCCCGCCAGGACGTCGCCGCGAGAAACGTCGATCTCGTCTTCGAGCGTCAGCGTGACAGCCTCGCCGGCCGCTGCCTCCGACAGGTCTCCGTCCTGGGTGACGATGCGCTTGACCAGGCTCGTCACGCCGGATCGTGCCACGACCACACGGTCTCCCGGCCGGATCACGCCGGCGGCGATGGTGCCGGCAAACCCGCGAAAGTCGAGGTTCGGGCGATTGACCCATTGCACCGGCATCCGGAAAGGCGCGCTACGGCGGTCTCGTTCCACCTCGACGGTTTCCAGATGCTCGATGAGCGTCGGGCCCCGATACCAGGGCAGGTTCTCGCCTTTCGAAAGAACATTGTCGCCATAGCGCGCCGACAGCGGGATGGCATCCAGAGACGCGAAGCCAAGCGGTTCCGCGAAGCTTCGATAGGTCGCCTCGATCTCGTCGAATACCGTTTGCGAATAATCGACCAGGTCGATTTTGTTGACCGCAAGGACGACATGCCGGATTCCGAGCAGCGAAACGATGAAGGAATGCCGGCGTGTCTGGGTCAGAATGCCCTGCCGCGCATCGACAAGAATGATCGCCAGGTCGGCATTGGATGCGCCAGTAGCCATGTTGCGGGTGTATTGCTCATGGCCGGGCGTGTCGGCGACTATGAATTTGCGCCGCTCCGTGGCGAAGAAACGATAGGCCACGTCGATCGTAATGCCCTGTTCGCGCTCGCTGGCGAGACCGTCGACCAGAAGGGCGAAGTCGAGATCGCCGCCGGTTGTGCCGTGGCGTTGGGAATCGCGGGTAAGTGTGGCAAGCTGGTCTTCCATCAGCAGCTTCGTGTCGTAGAGCAGCCTGCCGATCAGCGTCGATTTGCCGTCGTCCACGCTGCCGCATGTCAAAAATCGCAGCAGGCTCTTCTTCTCGTGGACAGCAAGATATTGCGAAGTGATCTCGTCCATCGAGGAAGATTCGAGTTCCGCGGTTTGAGCAAAACCCAGCATCAGAAGTACCCCTCGCGCTTTTTCTTTTCCATCGATGTTGTCTCGTCATGGTCGATCAGCCGACCTGATCGCTCGGAGGTCCTCACGACAAGCATTTCCTGGAGCACTTCGGGAACAGACGCGGCAGTGCTTTCAGTGGCCGCGGTGAGGGGATAGCAGCCAAGCGTGCGGAAGCGTACCGAGCGCATTTCGGGGGATTCGCCTGGGCGGAGCGGCAGACGATCGTCGTCCACCATGATCAACTGTCCGTCGCGCTCCACCACGGGGCGTTTGGCCGCGAAATACAGCGAGACGATGGGGATGTTCTCCCTCATGATGTACTGCCATATGTCGGTTTCGGTCCAGTTCGAGAGAGGAAAGACCCGGACGGACTCCCCTGGTTTCAGCCGGCCGTTGTAGAGGTTCCATAGTTCCGGGCGCTGGTTCTTTGGATCCCAGCCATGGCTATCGCTGCGCAGAGAAAACACCCGTTCTTTCGCGCGGCTCTTTTCCTCGTCGCGCCGCGCGCCGCCGAAAGCGGCGTCGAAGCCGAGCGAGGTCAGTGCCGATTTCAGCGCCTCCGTCTTCATGATCTGCGTGTAGGTCGACGAGCCATGTGTAAATGGCGTGATCCCTTCGGCCAGGCCGGCCTCGTTGCGACGCACCAGCAGCTTCAGGCCAAGCCGCGCGACAGTCTCGTCGCGGAAACGGATCATTTCTTTGAATTTCCACGTCGTGTCGATGTGGAGAAGGGGGAACGGCAGTTGCGACGGATAGAAGGCCTTCATCGCGAGATGGAGCATTACGGCCGAGTCCTTGCCCACCGAATACAACATCACCGGGTTGCGCAGTTCGGCGACGACCTCGCGAATGATATGGATTGATTCAGCCTCGAGTCGTTGCAGATGTGTGAGCGACGAAGGAGAGGAAGGCGAGCGCCGCTGCGCTGCAGGCAAAGTGACCAGGGCTTGAGGTGCCTGGGCTTGAGGCGCAAGAGCTTGAGGTGCAAGAGACATCTAGATCGCCTTTGAAGGGGCAAGACTTGCTTGGTTGAGAGCGTCCGCCGGCGGGGTTTGCCGGTCGGGATGATGGGCGGTCTTGAGCGCCTGTCGCAACGAAAGCGCCAGGCCGAAGGCCCACAGAATGCCCAGGACGATATGGGCAATATTGCCCCCCATCGCGCCGATCCGCGGGATGAGCAGGAGGGCCGTCACGTGGAAGGCGGCTGTGGCAACGACAACAATGCGCAACACCTCACGTTGCCGGCCCATGGCAAGCAGCGCCGAGCGGGCGGCTGAGCCCGAAAGCACGAACGTGACCGCCACCATCTGCACGATGACGAGGCTGGCTGCGCCTATGAACTCCGGTCCCGCGGTCCAGGCGAGCAGCGGCCGGATGAGCACCGCCACGACCAGGACGCAAATGACGCCAAAGCAGAGCAGCATGGCTTCGGTCTGAAAGATCACCCGCTTGAATTCCTCGATGCTGCCTTTTGCCCAAAGGCGGGCGACATCGGGATAGAGAACGTTTTGCACCTGCGGGCCTACTTGCTGGCCGACGCGGCCTATGCGCTTGGCGATCTGGTACAAGCCAGCCGAGGCCGGGTCGGCTAGCCACCCGACCAGCAGCGTATCGAGCTCTTGCGCGCTCGCGCGCAAGGTGAGTGAGATGTTCGACGACCACGCGAAATTCCAGATGCCAGGGAAGCGGCGTGTGATGCCGGCCAAAGGCGCGCCCAGGACATTGTGGACACCCTGCCTGTGTAGCGCGCGCATGGTCAGCGTCAGGAGCGCCAGGGAGCCGAGGATCTGCGTTCCGGCCCAAACCGCCGTGAAGTAAGCGAGATCGCCATTGAGCAGCACGCCGAGCAGACACAGCAATACGCGCAGAACGGCGTTGAGCAGCTGCCCATAGGCGAGGAGGCGGAAGTTGCCGGCCATGCGTTGGACAGCCACGGGGACGCCGGAAATCTGAAATAGCAGAACGCTGGAGTAGAGAACAAGAAGATGCACGATTTGCGTCGACCAACCGAAAACCGGCGCAATGAGAAGGGCCGCGCCAATGGCGACGACCCAGGCGCTGACAGCGGCGCCGACATCGATAAGCAGGCCGAACTTCATGAGGACGCGCAAATTCTCGTGGCCCTCGGATGCGTTCATGCCGGCTGCGTATTTGATAATTGGCTGCCACGACTGGAAGCTGACAACGCGCTCGACGACCCTTGTGAACGCGATGATCAATGCAAGCTCACCATAGTTCGTCACGCCAAGCGCTCGTGCTGAAAGCGTAAAGGCTACAAGCGCCAGCAATGAGCCAAGAAAATTGCCGGTCAGAAGGTGTGCGATATTGGCCAGGCGCGTGCGGCCCGCACTCTTGCGCCTGGCAGCTTGCAGCACCCGTCGAGCCAGTCTTCCGATCATCGCAACCGTAGCCAAAGTCGCCCCGCTCATTCTTGATCGGCAGTACGCGTCCCTTGGTCGTTCTCCGGGATTGTTTCTGCCGATGCATCCATCATCGGCAGAAACCAGAAAGCCGCCACGACCAAGTTTGGTCCTGTCGCAACCCCAATAAGCTAGGACCTGATCGCCGCTACGACCGATGGCCTACCCCATTAGCGGTAGCAGCTTCATGGCCGTTTTATCGCTAAATATATGCGGAACAAAAAAGTAGAACTATAAGACATACCGAACTAATAAAGAAAAAATTGCCTAGATATTTGGCTTTGTAAATTTAAATAAAAGCAAACGGCTCCATATCCTATTAATCTCCTCGGGATGAAGCACGACATATATGGTGCGCCTCTTTCGCTCTTGGTCGAGGATTGATCTAAGGTTGGATCCGGTAAGAGATATGCCGAAATCCGACGGGCCCGAATAGGCTTGGCCGAGCATGCGATCCAGCATCAACTCTCCCAAGGCCGGAGTGTAACGCGCAGAGCTCCAGTACCACCGCATCGTCTGATGACGATCGCCCGGATCCGGAATGTCTTCCATTGTAACGGAGTTATAGCCGCTAAAATCCCACAGTCTCACTTCAGACGTGGCTGTCTTGGATGCGTTGACCTGACTTACGGTATACGTCAGATCCACACGCCAGCGGTCGTAAACCGGGAGTAGCCCCATGGCCCTGAGTGCTTCCATCTGACGAGCATGTATCGGCGAAATGAAGAGCGTGACGTCTACTCCAGCGGCGGTGAGACGATCCAGCAGGTCATGCAACAGGCCGATTCTGGTGATGTCATAATCGAAGCTGCCGGGAGACGAAAACTCCGCCATCAACCGATTCAGCCTCTGGTCGGACACCTGTCTGTAGCTGTAATTATGTGCCAACATGATCTGGTGAAAACCGTCTTCCTTGTCGGTCTCCCGAAATCCAATGCTGTTGGCGTGCACCGTCCGCAAAGCGTCGATAAAGCTTTCGGGGGAGAACAGGGACCGCGCATAAACGATAGGCATTGGAACCCCGGCAAAGCCGGACTCCGGAAAATCTTGGGTTTCCGTTCGGTCCGCCTCAAACATGGAGAAATCGAGATTGACGATCATCCGGCGGGGTGCGCCGTGAGCCAGGGCGAACATGCCAATGTCATAGAGTTCGACCATGCTCGCATGCGGAACCGCGGCATTGTAGGCCTTCAGCCTAGCTAGGCTCGGTCCGGCGGGATCAAGCCCGACGCGCGCCCGCGAGCCGCCGAGGATCAAAGTGTCGTAGTCGGTGAGCCATAGACGTAGTGAGCGCTCGGCTGTCGTACCGATCGAAAGGCGATGTGTCTTTTCGGCATTGAAATCAGGAATCTCCAGATGATGGTTGATCCCATATGGATCGACAACAAAAACGAAAGCGGCAGTCCCAAGTTCTAGCAGAATACCGATGGCTGCAACCCTTGCGGCCAACCGTGGCAGGCGCGATCCAGACGTCCTCAACGGCCCGCCCGACTGCAAAACCTGCGAGCCCATGAACTCGGGCATGGTGGCGTGTCCCGCGGCGCTGATCCCCTCTCGGGTGAAGATCTTGTAAAAGGTCAGGCAGAGAATTTTCAGGTCAAGTGCGAAGGTCCGGTGATCGACATACCAGACGTCCAGGACGAAGCGGTTCTCCCAATCAAGTGCGTTGCGGCCGTTCACCTGCGCCAAACCTGTGATGCCGGGAATGACTTGGTGACGACGCGCCTGCTCAGGGCTATAGCGGGGGAGATACTCCATCAAGAGGGGACGAGGCCCGACGAGGCTCATCTCACCCCGCAATACATTGATCAATTCGGGCAGCTCATCAAGGCTGCTTGCGCGCAGAAAGCTGCCAAAGCCAGTCAGCCTGTCAGCATCGGGAAGCAGCCGGCCATGACGATCCCGACGATCGGTCATCGTTCTGAACTTGATTATCTTGAATGGTTTCCCGTGCAGGCCGGGACGTTCCTGGCGGAAAAAAACAGGCCGCCCAAGAAGCAGCGCGACTGCTATTGAAAGCACCGCGATGAAGGGCGACATCAGCAGCAGAAGGCAGGCGGCACCGAGCAGGTCGAACGTGCGTTTCATGAGCGATGCTCCTTTCATCAGCATGCCTGCCGCGGCTCGCTGATACGTCCTCTGGCCAACCGCAAGGCTTCGTAGTGGTCAAAAGCCAAGCCACGCCACGGGACACAATCTCGAAAGTCTACATGTAACCTTGTGTCTTGAGACCGATCCCAATCAGGGACGATGTGCGGGCATTGCCTTCGCGCGACAGGTCGCCGCTTTTAGTTACATTGGCTGTAAAGTGCGCCTATCAAAGATCATTCTCCGGATGAACATCAGGATATGTGCGCCAGATTTGAAAACGCTCGAGGTGTTCTTGTCCGGCATTGGATATTTTTCATTCGTAGATCGCGAACCTGAATAACTGAGTTCGTGATCGATTGCCTTCATTTTCAGAATTTCGTCAAAGCGGAGTCCCATTTTTCCGCAATCTGCTGCATTGAGAACCGATCGATCGTTTTCCGGGCCGATCTACCCATTTTGTGGCGAAGAGCATTATTTCGCATCAGGCATGCCATCGCGGATGCCAACTCGGCAACATCGTCGACTGGTACCAGCAGACCCGAAACGCCTGGTTCGATGATTTCGGATGGACCGAAATCGCAGTCCGTTGCGACGACGGGCAGGCCTGCCGCCATCGCCTCGATCAGCACGTTGGGAAAGCCTTCGTAGCGTGACGGCAGGACAAAGAGGGAGGCGTCGCGCGCCCATTCGCCCGGACGCTCGGTAATGCCGGCAAGCTTTACCCTGTCCTCCAAATCCAACGCATCGATCTGACGTTGAAGAAGAACCCGATCAGGTCCCTCGCCGAAGATTGTCAACGCCCATGCCGGAAATTCGCTGGCGACTTTAGCAAACGCCTTTATCAGCGTGTCGAAGCCTTTCTGTTCCACCAGGCGTCCGACGGCGACCAGGCGAAACATCTCATTGCCATGGTCTTTGTAGGCATCGGTCGCCTCGCACGGATTTCCGATGACCTCGCAAGGATTTCCGATAACGTGGGCTTTTTTTCTGAGCGTATCCGGAAGCGTCTTGACAATCGCATCAGTCTGCATGACGAGCCGATCCGCCTGCCGAAGTATGATGCCAGAAACGAGCCGCCAAGCGGCGTGTTTTTTCTGCGCTTTGGGATTGTTTCTTTCCGAGATAATAACCCGGATGCCAAGATTTTTCGCCGCCAGCAGGCAAAGAATATTAATCTTTGTTAGAAATGAAACGATCAGAGTGGGCTGAAGCTGCTTGAATTCCGCGCGCAACACGACCACGCGCCGCAAGCTGCGGACAAATCCGAGTTTCGAAAGCCGCGAAGCTCCATCCTCTACAAGTCTGTGGACGGTGACCTTCGGGTGCAGGGCAAAATAGCTCTTGTCTTGCTCTCCCACGAAAGCAAATAGATGGACTTCATCTCCGCGCCTGCATCGATCTGCGGCAAGCAGACTGACGACGCGCTCCGTCCCTCCTGCACCCAGGCCCGCCTGCACAATCGCAAGTCGCATTTACTCCCCTCTTAACGTCAGGACGTCGATGGATTATTTCCATACTTCTCGGCGATCTCCGCCAAGTTGCTGCATGGATTGGTGGAAAGGGATTCGACGACAGGAAGATCTCTCTTGATCGTCTCGCCTTGGCCGTGTTCATCCATGAATTGGCGGCGAAGTTCATACCAGCCGCATGCGAGCCGCGTTCCGCCACGGGCAAGCAGTTCGATCGCGGCTGGAGTTAGCCAGTCGATGCAGGTCTGCTCAATGAGTTCGGCTTGCGCATCACTAAGATGATCGGAAAAGCCGCCGACCTTGCCGGGACGCGCATGCTGGCTTTCGCCATCGTGGGTCGCTAGGCCGCCCGCCATCTCATGCTCACGCATTACATCGAAACGCGAGGCGTCGATAGAATCCTGAAGCGCGCGCACGGACGGTGTGTGGCCGAGAAATCTCAGGATACGCGTGCAGGCACCCATAGGGTCTTCCGTCAGTTCCCCATAGCCCAATACTGCACTTACGTGATGCTTTAGACCTCTACCCCAATCATTCAGATATACTATCAGAGCCGGCAGGCCTTGTTCGCGATCGGCAATGAACGCGTCCATGGTGCCTTCGAAACAGCGTTTGTGACGTGTGGCATCGAAATAAGCTGACACGATTACGTCGCGCGGATCTCGAGTCATGAAGATGATGGGTCGGTTGAGAAAAAGCGAGCGTCTATAGGTGAGGTGCGAAACCAGGACGAGCGGCACACGATGGCGCTCATCTGTGTAACGAAAAGCCGGGATGCCCCTCGTCGGATCGAGATCGAAATCCGGAAGAACCTCGAACATTGGCGAAAGATGGACATTTTCGCCGTTGGCGTGGCGACGAAAGTATTCCGAAAGGATATGTCTAAGCTGGGTTGCTCCAGATTCGGGATAGGAGACAAGAAACGCGTCTGCGCCCGACGCAGCCCAGGTCATCCTGATCCGGGCGTCGATCTTATGCAATGTCAGACGGGTGGTCGTCAGCATGGTGACAGGTCTTCAGTCCTTGGGGATCGTAGCGCAGCATGTATGACGTCGCAGTCGAAGGACGCGATGGGCGGGCTGCCGGCCATGGCCTTGAGTGGTACCGCGCAATCTTCGTAGCGGGACGAAAGCACAAATGCGTCGGCGTCCAGAAAGCAGGATCGCGATGCGTAGCAGATCAGATCCGCCCTTCCCGACTGTAGTGGCGCTGCGATCCAGAAATGCCAAGCCGGCGAAGCTGTCCATCGCGTATTCCAATCCCGCTGTCGCAACCCCTAAATACCCAGCTTTCTTTGAAGGGACGAGTTGCACATAGGGATGCATCGCCGGCTGCCGTTTACCTCTAAAGGAGGACTTGGGCGCAGAAACGAAGCAGACAATAGAAGAGATCTGTGTCCATCTATCGCTCACGCCGGTGAGTTGGAGCCTTGAATTCATGCGCATAGCCTTTGTCGGTGCGGTGGAGGGATCTCGGGTCGCATTCGATGCCCTTGTCGAAGCTGGCATGACGCCTTCGCTGCTTGTCACCCTTGCGGGCGAAGCTTCCAAACGCCATTCCGATTTCGTCGATCTGGCGGGGCCGGCACGTCTGGCCGGGGCCGCGGTCCACCTGACCAAGGACATCAATGCGCCCGACACGATCGACAGGCTCGAAGCCGAGCGGCCCGATTTGACGATGGTGGTCGGCTGGTCGCAAATCTGCCGCGGCGAATTTCGCTCGGTCGCCCGATATGGCTCGATCGGCTTTCACCCGGCGCCGTTACCGCGTTTTCGGGGCAGGGCGGTGATCCCCTGGACGATCATTGCGAATGAAAAGGAGACGGGTTCGACTTTCTTCCGGCTCGACGAGGGTGTCGACAGTGGCCCTATCGTCCTCCAGAAGCTTTTTGCCGTGGCACCGGACGAGACCGCGCGCTCGCTCTACGACAAGCACAAGCAGGCCCTGCTCGAGATGACGCCGCTTGTCGTTTCGGCGATAAGTCGTGACAAGGCCGTGGGCGTCGCGCAGGACGAATCCCTTGCCAGCTATTGCGCAAAGCGCACGGCCGACGACGGAATGATCGACTGGAGCGATGCCGCCGAGAATGTCCTTCGCTTCGTCCGCGCCGTCGGCGATCCCTATCCGGGCGCCTTCACTTTCACTGCCGGTGCCAAGATCGTGATCGACAAGGCGCGCATGTTTGCCCCGCCTGGGCGCCATATCGGGCTGACCGGCCAGGTCCAAACTCATACCGACAGCGGCTTTACAGTGCTTTGTGGAGACGGAGCCGCCATTGAGGTGACATCCTGGTATGGCGAAAGGCCCAGGATACATGCCAAGCTGGCCTCGGCAGGACCAACCTGTGTCGCGCCAAGGACCTAGGCGCCTGCACGGAGCACAGGTCTGCGCGCTTCAGGCGGCGATTGTCGGCCGCGACGGCCGTTCTTCCAGATACCAGCGTACGAAGGCGGTCACCCCGTCCTCGACGCTGGTGCAAGGGCGAAAGCCCGTAAGGGCCTCCAACAGGCGGGGGTCGGCATAGGTTGCCCGCATGTCGCCAGCCTGCATCGGCAACATCTTGCGGATGGCGCGTTTGCCCAGGCAGTTCTCGATCGTCTCGATGAAAGGCAGCAGCCCGACAGGCTCGCCGCCGCCTATGTTGACGACACGCCACGGCGCGACGGGTGACAGCGTGTCGACGACGCCGGGAGCGGACGCCGCGCGACCTGTCGCCGGCGTGCATTCGACGAGTCGGACGATGGCTTCGACGAGATCATCGATATAGGTGAAATCGCGCTTCATCAGGCCTTCGCCATACACTTCGATCGGACGGCCGTTCTCGATCGCGTCGACAAATTTGAAGAGCGCCATGTCGGGCCGGCCCCAGGGGCCGTATACGGTGAAGAAGCGGAAGCATGTGGTCGGCGTTCCGAAGATATGTGAATAGGAGTGCGCCATCGCCTCCATCGCCTTCTTCGTGGCCGCATAGAAGGTCAACGGCCAATCAGCCTTGTCGGTTTCGACGAATGGCATCTTGTCGTTCGCTCCATAGGCCGAGCTCGTGGACGCAAGGAGCAAATGCCGGGGCTTGAGCTCACGCGCAAGCTCAAGGACGTTGAACGAGCCGACGAGATTGCTGTCCGTGTAACTTCGCGGATTGTCGATTGAGTAGCGGACACCGGCCTGCGCGGCCAGATGCACGATCACATCGGGCCGGGCGGAGTCCGCGGCGCGGCGAAGGGCATCCAGGTCTTCCAGTTGGCCGATATGGGCGCGAAAGGCGTCGTATCTTTCAAGCAGGGCGTGTCGGGACTGCTTCAGGACGATGTCATAGTATGGCGTCATGCCGTCGAAGCCGGTGACGCGATGACCGTCGTCGAGCAGCCGGCGCGCAAGGTGAAAACCGATGAATCCTGCGGTGCCGGTGACCAGATACCTCATTCCGCGGCCGCGGCGAAAACTGCCTTGTCTCCGACCGCTCCCTCACCGATATTCACGTACTCGAAGCCGTGCTTGGAGATGTCTTCCCGCCGGTAAATGTTGCGCAGGTCGACCACCACCCGTTTCGACATCGTGCGGGACAGTCGTTCAAAATCCAGGGCGCGGAACTGATTCCACTCGGTCACGATGACCAGCGCGTCGGCGCCCTCGGCGCATTCATAGGCGCCTTCGGCATAGCTTACGCTTGTGCCGAGCACGATTTTCGCCTGTTCCATGCCTTCGGGGTCATACACTCGGACATGTGCTCCAAAATCGATCAAGGCCTGGATGATCGAGAGGGAAGGCGCTTCACGGATGTCATCGGTGTTGGGTTTGAAGGTAAGACCCAGCAAGGCCACTGTCTTTGCGCGGACATCTCCGCCGCAGGCAAATACGATCTTGCGCGCCATGGTGCGTTTTCGCTGGTCGTTCACGGCAACCGTCGTTTCGATCAGGCGCAATGGCGCGCCGCTGTCCTGCGCCGTCTTGACCAAAGCCAGCGTGTCTTTTGGAAAACAGGATCCTCCATAGCCCGGGCCGGCGTGCAGGAACTTTGAGCCGATGCGATTGTCGAGCCCGATGCCCCGCGCTACCTCGCGCACATTCGCGCCCACGCTCTCGCAGAGATCCGCGATCTCGTTGATGAACGTGATCTTGAGCGCCAGGAAGGCGTTGGCCGCATATTTGATCAGCTCGGACGTGCGGCGGCCGGTAAACAGGATGGGTGCCTGGTTGAGATAGAGCGGCCGATACACCTCCGCCATCACCTCCCGGCCACGCTCGTCCGACGGGAGGCCGATAACGATCCGGTCTGGTCGTTTGAAGTCGTCGATCGCGGCTCCTTCGCGCAGGAATTCCGGGTTGGAGACGACGGCCACATCGGCTAGGGGATTGCATTGGCGAATGATCCGTTCGACCTCATCCCCCGTGCCCACCGGCACCGTGGATTTGATTGCCACCACGGTGAACCCGTGAACAGCGGCCGCGATTTCCCGGGCCGCTTCGTAGACATAGGACAGATCGGCATGGCCGTCGCCTCGCCTCGAAGGCGTCCCGACAGCAATGAACACCACGTCCGCATCGGCGACTGCCGCTGTAAGCGTGCTGGTGAAGGTGAGCTGGCTGCTCGCGGAATTCTTGTCGACGAGGTCGTCGAGACCTGGCTCATAGATCGGCATTCTTCCGGCCTGGAGATCGGCAATCTTGGCCTCCGCCTTATCGACGCAGACGACTTGATGGCCGAAATCAGCCAGGCAAGCGCCCGATACAAGACCCACGTAACCCGAACCAACAATCGCGATGCGCATGTAACCGCCACTCTGATGATGACAACTGACGCGATTAAGCCAGCAGCGGCCAAGAAAATGGAGTGCGCAATCGGATAAGACATTACCACTTCCGAGACCTGGTATGGGCCCGGACGGTCGTCTGGCGCGGTTTGACAACGCTAAGTGCTGATGGCCATTGCAAATGGACGAGACGAGATGATCTGGCGCGCAGCCACGCTCGGCTGCAAGCCGGCTGACGGCGCTTCATTGGCGCGTCGATTGCTTGAGTTCATTTTCCGTCAAAATTCCGGTCGGCGGCCGTTTGGTCTTTTTGCCATGCTCTTAGAGGGTAGTTCGGTTCTCGCTTCAACTTGCCGTCCGGGAGCCGAGTCAGGAAATTGCCCTCGAACAGCCTCGCCTGAGCATGATAGATCTTCGTCCGGGTGAGACTGCGCGCTGGAGTGTTCTGCCGTGACGAACAACGCTAGGCAGAGCACGCCGAGGCCGGCAGGGCGTTTTTCCGGTCCATGCAATGGAATTGTTGCGGGTTGCGCGCGGTCGCATTTGCCGGCGAACATTCAAAGAATGTAGCTGTGCGCCTCGCTTTCCGTCGCACTGTCAGCCGCGGAGACAGGCTTGGCGAAGAGGAAGGCACCATCTCGCGAGAACAGATCCGCCGGCATCATCTGGAACTCGCGCTGCGAATGCGGGACATCCAATTCACGATCGACAATATGCCAGAGGCTGTTGAAGAACGATCCGTCGGCTTGCCTCATGCTTTCCCCCCGAAGCGGCTTTCTCGATGAGAAAACCGTTGCTGGATTGGCCCACATGTCGGCAATGGCGATATCGTAATAGCCGGGATGCGCGGCATTGGGTTTGATAATCGCGAAGGGCGTGTTCTTTTCCGGCCAGCCTACGCGGCCCACGGTCAGGCACTCTTCCGGCTCGGGCAATCTTGCCTCCACAAGATAGGCCAGTGCCGCATCGATGCCGCCGATTTCCGAAACGACGCACGATGTCAGTCCCGCGCGGGCAAGCTGCATCAGCTTTCGAGCCTCTTGTTCATCCATATCGGCCCATCTCAGGAAAGCCATCCATTGCTGGTGCAGGCAGTCGTCCTTGGCCTGGCAAAGAAGTCGTCCTGCCTCCAAAGCGGATTCGACCCTCCTCCTGTCCGCCTCCGCGAAGGCTTCCCGCGCAGGGCGAATTCGGCCGGCAATTTCCATCAGGTCATTTGAGATGTTTTTCATATCCTCCTCCCCAGGCGGATTTCTAATCTGATTTATGCGCTCCATGATGCGTTGGTTTTGTATTGCGTAGAAGGCCATCACGGGAACGCGTGAGATATCTTAGTGGCGTGGCCAACCTATTCTTTTGAGCAAGGGTCCCACTTCCGACTGTCGGCTGATCCGCGCGCGATTGTGTTCGCTACTACTTGCTGCCATAGCTTCGCTTTCGTCATTGTCGGCGTCGCCTGGTCCACACGACGACGTCTGCAAATTCTGCCGTCCGATCCGCCGAACGCCGTCTGCCGGGCGGTATGCGCGCGGTGGATGCTCGGGACCCAACGCTGGTCGCGACATGCAAACTTCTGGCTTAATTTTTCGACGATTGAAGAATGCGCGTACCCTATCATTTCGGTGATGGTGCTCATCCAACCAGACCTGGAGACCTGCGCAGTAAGGAGTAGTCAGAAGAGCTGGAGAAAGCCCGAATGACGGCGAAGGAAGAAAATCCACACGCCTTTGGGCGAATGGAAGTAGGCGCCGTATCTTTCAACGAACTTGCACGCCCAAGGCTCTTGAAGTCATAGCGAAGGGCAATCTGGCTTGAAGAGTGGGGCGATCCAGAACTCCATGACAGCAGTGGCCATCACAGCACCCGCTCGGGCGGGTTGGCGGTTTCGACAGCCGAGCGTCATTCCGGGTTTCGGATTGACGCTCGGCTTCTCGCTTGCCTACCTTACCCTCATCATCCTCATTCCGCTGTCGGGGCTGGTCTGGCGCTCCGCGGCGCTCGGCTGGACCGATTTCTGGGCGATCGCCACCGACCGGCGCACCATCAACGCGCTGGAGATCAGCTTCGGCACCGCCTTTGTCGCGGCCGCCGTCAATGTCGTGTTCGGCACGCTGGTCGCCTGGGTGCTGGTGCGCTACCGTTTTCCCGGCCGCCGCATCGTCGATGCCATGGTCGACCTGCCCTTCGCGCTGCCGACGGCGGTGGCCGGCATCGCGCTGACCACGCTCTACGCGCCCAATGGCTGGATCGGCAAGCTGTTGCTGCCGCTTGGGCTCAAGGTCGCCTACACCCCGCTCGGCATCGTCATCGCGCTGGTCTTCATCGGCCTGCCCTTCGTCGTGCGCACCGTGCAGCCGATCATGGAGGAGATCGACAAGGAGGTGGAGGAGGCCGCCGCCACGCTCGGCGCCAGCCGCTTCCAGATCGTCACCCGGGTGCTGTTCCCGGGCCTGGCGCCGGCCATCGTCACCGGCTTCGCGCTGGCTTTCGCGCGCGGCGTCGGCGAATACGGCTCGGTCATCTTCATCGCCGGCAACCTGCCCTACAAGTCCGAGATCGCGCCGCTTTTGATCGTCATCCGGCTGGAGGAGTACAATTACCCGGCGGCGACCGCCATCGCCGCGATCATGCTGGCGCTGTCGTTCCTGATGCTGCTCATCGTCAACCTGGCGCAGACATGGAGCCGCAAGCGCTATGGCTGATCCGGAGATCAAATCCTACGAGCCGCATCACGACAGCCGCTCGGCGGCGGTGACCGAAAGCCGCCCGGCGCAGGCCGTGCTGATGGCGATCGCCTTCGCCTTCCTCGGCATCTTCCTGCTGTTGCCGCTGATCATCGTCTTCAACGAAGCCTTCGCCAAGGGCGTCGGCGCCTACACCGAAGCGCTCGCCCATCCCGATACGCGCTCGGCGATCCGGCTGACGCTGCTGGTGGCGGCGATCTCGGTGCCGCTCAATGTCGTCTTCGGCATCTCGGCCGCCTGGGCGATCGCCAAGTTCGAGTTCAAGGGCAAGGCCTTCCTGACCACGCTGATCGACCTGCCGTTCTCGGTCTCGCCGGTCATCTCGGGCCTGGTCTATGTGCTTCTGTTCGGCGCCCAGGGGCTGCTCGGCGCCTGGCTGAAGGCGCACGGCATCGTCATCCTGTTCGCCGTGCCCGGCATTGTGCTGGCCACCATCTTCGTCACCTTCCCCTTCGTGGCCCGCGAGCTGATCCCGCTGATGCAGGAGCAGGGCAATGGCGACGAGGAGGCCGCGCTGTCGCTCGGCGCCAATGGCTGGCAGGCCTTCTGGTATGTGACGCTGCCCAACGTCAAATGGGGGCTGCTTTACGGCGTGCTCTTGTGCAATGCGCGCGCCATGGGCGAGTTCGGCGCGGTCTCGGTGGTGTCGGGCCATATACGCGGCCTGACCAACACCATGCCGCTGCATGTCGAAATCCTCTACAATGAATACAACGCCGTCGGCGCCTTTGCCGTCGCCTCGCTGCTGGCCGGACTGGCGCTGGTGACGCTGGTCCTGAAGACACTGCTCGAGATGCGTTACGGCGCCGAGATCGCCGCCGCGCGTGGACATTGATGCATGTCGCCCAAACGTGGAAACCGGTTTTGGGATAACGGCATGCATGAAACAAAAGACATGTCGCCCAAAAGCGGGAACCGGTTTGGGATAACGGCATGCAGCCACTACAAAGGGACTGTTGATGGAAGTTCGCGTTGCCAATGTGCGCAAGGAGTTCGAGCGGTTTCCCGCGCTCCATGACGTGTCGCTCGACATCAAGTCGGGCGAGCTGATCGCGTTGCTGGGGCCGTCGGGCTCGGGCAAGACGACGCTGCTGCGGCTGATTGCCGGGCTGGAGCGGCCGACGCGCGGCAAGATCTTCTTCGGCGACGAGGACGCCTCGCACAAATCGATCCAGGAGCGCAATGTCGGCTTCGTCTTCCAGCACTACGCGCTGTTCCGGCACATGACGGTCTCGGACAATATCGGCTTCGGCCTCAAGGTCCGGCAGGGCTCGACGCGGCCGCCGGCGCAGGAGATCCGCCGCCGCGCCTCCGAGCTGCTCGACTTGGTCCAGCTCTCGGGCCTGGAGAAGCGCTATCCGGCGCAGCTATCCGGTGGCCAGCGCCAGCGCGTCGCGCTGGCCCGCGCCATGGCGATCGAACCCAAAGTGCTTCTGCTCGACGAGCCGTTCGGCGCGCTCGACGCGCAGGTGCGCCGGGAACTGCGCCGCTGGCTGCGCGACATCCATGACGCCACCGGCCACACCACCGTCTTCGTCACCCACGACCAGGAAGAGGCGCTGGAGCTTGCCGACCGCGTCGTGGTGATGAGCCAGGGCCGCATCGAGCAGGTCGGCACAGCCGACGACATCTATGACAGGCCGAACTCGCCTTTCGTCTATGGCTTCATCGGCGAATCGAGCTCGCTTCCCGTCAAGGTTGAGAATGGCGAGGTCTGGCTCGCCGATCGCCCGATCGGGCTGTCGGCGCCGGAGGCCGCCAGCGGCAATGCCAGGCTGTACTTCCGCCCGCACGACGTCGAATTGCTGAGCGGCTGCTCTGGCTGCATCGCCGGCACGGTGGTCGCCAGCCGCCGCGTCGCCGGTACCCGCCGGGTGGAACTCGAGATCGGCGGCGAACGCCAGCGCGTCGAGATCGAGCTGCCCGTCGACCATCCCGCGGCGCAGAAGAGCCGGGTAGCGTTCCGCCCGGGCCGCTGGAAGCTGTTTTTTTCCGACCAGGCAGGCAGCTCATTCGCGCCGGCGGAACAGAACCCTCGCCAAAACGAGAAGACGCTTCCCCCAGATATCAGGAAGCGGCGTATGGCTGACGCAGGCCCGCTGATTTGAATTGTCCGTATGGAGGTGAGGCGGTTGCGAGCCGCCAGCCCAATGCTGGTTTGCCCAAGCAACCTCGGTTCGATCTAGCGACATGCAAAACAAGACCTAAGCGGCTCGCATGAATCCGTTTCGGCGTGCCGCGCTTCAAACAAAACGAGTGAGCTTGTCGCCAGATTGTTCGGCCCGCCATGCATTTGCTCCTGCGCTGGTCAAGGATCGCGCCGCTTCAGCACAGACGCAAACAGCGCTCGCAGGCACACGGCAAACGTCGGCGGCTTCAGCTTCGGTGACCAGCCTTTGGCTGTGCGCCCGGCAGACATGCGGGACCGATCGGTTCGAAAGTCTTGTAGGTCAGGATGAATTCGCGGTGCCCGAGTTGTTCGGATTTCGTCGCATGGCCATTGCCGACAGCAAGAACCAGATTGAAGATTTCGTCGCCGACATCCGACAAGGTGGCGGCCCCTTCGAGGATACGTCCGGCATCGACGTCCATGTCGCCCGACAGGCGACGGTATGTTTCGGGATTGGCGCAAATCTTTATGACCGGCGCGACCGCCGACCCCGAGACCGAACCGCGGCCGGTGACGAACAGCGTGAGGTGACAACCGGAAGCGATGAGCTCCACGATCTCGGCATTGTCCGAGATGTTGGGGAAGCCAAAACGCACGTCCCCATCCGGCACGACATCCATCAGGTAGAGTCCGCCGCCAGGGGGAATGTCACCCGGCTTGATGAGGCCCGAAATCGGCGACGAGCCCGATTTGGCATAAGCACCCATCGATTTCTCCTCGATGGTGGATAGGCCGCCATCGGCATTGCCCGGAGCGAAACTGCCATAGCCTAGCGTCGCGTAGTATTGCGCTGCCTTTGCCACGGAGGCGCGTAGCTCGACGCCGAGTTCAGGCGTCACGGCACGGCTCGCCATGATCTCTTCGCAGCCGATCAGCTCGCCGGTTTCCTCGAAAATACAGGCCGCTCCTGCCCGGACCAGCCGATCGAAGGCAAGGCCGGCGGCGGGGTTGCCGGTCATGCCGCTGGTGCCGTCCGATCCACCGCAGATCGTGCCGACGATGAGTTCACTCGCATCCATTGGCACTCTCGCGACCGCGCCCAGCTCTTGCAGGCGTTGCCCGACCCATTCGATGCCGTCGGAAATCGTCGACAACGTGCCGCCGTTTTCCTGGATGGTCAGCGTTGCCACGGGCCGCCCGCTTGCCTCGACGGTGCGGGCGAGCGAGAATTTGTTGAAGCTTTCGCATCCCAGTGACAGCAGCAGTACCGCGGCGACATTGGGATGCGTACACAGACGCTCCATCATCCGCTGCGCATAGGGATTGGGAAAGCAGCCTGGAAAGCCGATCAGATGCACGTCCCTGCCGCGGAAATGGGAGACAATTTCGCGACCGACATGATGCGCGCACTCTACCAGATAGGCCACGATCACAATGTTGCGGATGCCCTTGCGACCGTCCGGCCTGAGATAGCCGAGGATGGTGGACTGTTCGCCGTTCATGATCCGGTCTTCGCTATTACGTGCGTTTTGGTGTAGTCGCTCTTCAGATTGTGAATATGGACGTGCTCGCCGGGTCCGATCGACCGCGTCGCCGAGCCGATCGGGACGCCGTATTTGATGACCTTCATCCCCGGGGCGATCGGCAGCCGCGCCAGCTTGTGGCCGAGCTCCACGGCCTTGACCAGAATGCGCGGCTCGCCGCCGACGATGATGGTCTCACCGGCTTCGATGCGCCGGCAGGCGACCAGCACATTGTCGTGATCGCAGAGCAGGAGCAGACGAGGATCGTCCATCGTCGGCTCACATGACGCCGAAGGTACGGAAGGCTTCGCAGGCGCTCATGCCGTCGCGGATCGCGGTTGCGACCTTGTTCTCTGTGCTGACCTTCTCGATCGCGCGCTCGATCGCTTCCTTTTCCGCCTCGCGCGGGATCACAAGCACGCCCTCGCGGTCGCCGAAGATCAGGTCGCCGGGCGTTACCAGGATGCCTTCGATCTCGATTGGGCAGCCATAGTCGATCACCTTGCCTCGCGGGCCCTGGTCCTGGGCATAGATGCCGCGCGAGAAGACCGAAAAGCCGAGCTTTTCGATTTCCCAGGAGTCGCGGATATAGCCGTTGAGGACGGCGCCGGCAGCCTTCAGCTTCTGGGCCCTGGTGGACATCAGCCCGCCCCACAGCGCGTAGCGGAAGGAGGAGCCGCTGGCGATATAGACATCGTTCTCCGTCAGGCTGTCCAGCGCTTCCATCATGAGGCCGAACGGTTTGTTCGCGAGCGGACCGTGCGCATCCGGCGAACCGCCGGAAAACACGTCCGCCTCCAGCACCGGCATCGCGCGGCCGATGACTTTCATCTCCGGCTGCAACGGCGCGATCCCGGCCGGCAGGAACTGCCGGCGGTGACCCATTACATCAAGCACGTCGCCGACGACGGCCGTGAAGAGTTCCTTGCGGATGACTTCGAAGATCGCCTTGTCAGTATCGGTCGTCATCTGTTTTCTCCCTCGAAAAAACTATAGTGGTCAGAAGCCGTGCAGCGCGCCGCCGTCGACCACCAGTATATGGCCGGTCACATAGGCTGAGGCGCGTGAGGCGAGGTAGGTCATGGCCCAGCCGATATCGGCGCCCTCGCCGAAACGACCCATGGGAATGCGGCTGTTGATCTTGCGCGCCCTTTCCGGATCGGCTGCGGTGGCCTGGCGTAGAAGCGCGGTGTCGATCCAGCCTGGTGCCACACCGTTGACGCGTACCCCGCTAGGCGCAAGTTCGGTCGCCAGCGCCCTCACCATACCGACATAGGCGGATTTCGCCGCCGAATAGCCGATCACGTTGGGAATGCCGAGGAAGGAGCTCATCGAGGCGGTGAAAAGGATGCTGCCCTTTGCGTCCGTCACCTGCGGCAGGAAGGCGCGCGAGAGGGCGAAGGCGCCGCCGACATGGACGTTCAGCACCGAATTGAAGGCCTCTACGCTCATCTCGCCCAGCGGCTTCTTGACCGTGTTGCCGGCATTGTTGACGAGGATCGAGACGCGTCCGGATTTTTTGCCACGTCGCTGGCGAAACCCGTGGCACCGGCAGTGTCGGTCACGTCGAAGACATGGCTCGTGGCGGAAGGCCCCAGCGTCTCGCAGGCGGAAGCGAGCTTCGCGGCGTTGGTGCCGACGATCGTCACCTTGGCGCCGGCTTCGACGAAACAGGTGGCGATCGCAAGGCCGAGGCCGCTTCCGCCGCCGGTCACCACCGCATGCTGCCCCTCCAGCCCGAAGATATCGTTGATGCTCATGCGTCTTCCTTCGCTTCGATCCGGACGACGATCTTGGTGAAGCCTCCGGGGTTCTTATCCCAGGCTTGCATGGCCGCACCTGCTTCCTCGATTGGCACGACGCGTGAGACGATGCGGTCGCCGGCGTCCCGATGTTGCTTCAGATAGCCGATAACATCGTGGAAATCGGCGATCTCGGAGCCGCGCGACCCGCGGATATCCATCTCCTTGAGCAGGAAGAACTTGGTGTCGTAGGCGATCTTGTTCTTGGCGTAGCCGACATAGACGACCCGGCCGCAGGACGCCACGAGGTCGATCGCCTGCCGGAAGGTCGCATCCGCGCCGACGGCCTCGATGACGACCTGCGGACCGTCCCCACTGGTCAGTTCCAGGACATGCGCCAGGATATCTTCGCGCGAGACATCGATGATGTCAGTGGCGCCGAGCGCCTTGGCAATGGCAAGTTTGTCGGCGCTAAGGTCCACTGCGATCACGCGTGAGCCCCGCCTCACAGCGGCGAGCAAGGCGCCGAGCCCAATAACGCCGCAGCCAAGGATGACGACGGTTTCTCCAGCCGAAAGCTCGGAGCGGCGGACGGCATGGAAACCGACGGCAAGCGGCTCGATCAGCGCGAGGTCCCGCTGGCGCATGCCCTCGACCGGAATGACCTTGCCCGCGGGAACGACGACGATCGAGGCCATCGCGCCCTCGCGCTGGACGCCCATCGTCCGGTTGTCCTTGCAGGCGTTCGGCCTGCCAAGGCGGCAGGCATGGCACTTGCCGCAATTGAAATAGGGAAGAATAGTCACGGACTGGCCGACCGCAAGCGCGCTGACGCCGTCGCCGAGCGCCGAGATGGTGCCGGAGATTTCATGGCCCAGAACGCGTGGGTAGGAGATCAGCGGATTGAGGCCGCGAAACGACGTCAGGTCGGAACCGCAATACCCCACATACTCCATCCGCACCGCGACTTCGCCCGGGCCCGGTTTTGGTTCGGGCAATTCGACCAGGGAGATCTTGCCGGGTTCCTCGAGGCAGACAGCTTTCATCATGGCGCTCAGGCCTCACAGATCGTGCTGTTGTCGATGGCATCCCAGTCGATCTCGACCCCGAGGCCGGGGGCTGACGGCGGGATTGCGTAGCCGTCCTTGATTGGCAGCGGCTGTTTGAGGCCGAAGGCGAAGTTCTCCATCGGATAGAGCACTTCGAAGAAGTCGCAGTTCTTGATCGCCGCGGCGCAATGCAGGTTGACGATCTCCATCGGGTGGAAGATGGCGGTATGGATCTCGCAATTGACGCCGAAGGCTTCGGCGAGGCGGGCCGTCTTCATGACGCCCGTGACGCCGCCCGTCCAGGAAACGTCTGCCCGAACGCGATCGACGACATGCGTCGAGATGCATTCGGCGATGCTGTAAGGGTGCTTCGCAAGGACTTCCGTCCCGACGAGCGGGATTTCGAGGGTGCGGGCGAGCTCCCGCAGCGAATGAACGTCCTCGTCGTATAAAGGCTCTTCCAGCCAGTAGAAGTCGAGCCTTTCCAACTCGCGACCGAAGCGGATCGACTGCTCGAGATTGAACATCGAGACCGGATCCGACATCAGCGTGAAATCCGGCCCGACGGCGGCGCGGACCTGGCGATGGACGTCGATATCGTAGTCGAGATCGAGACCGGGTGTATGGAGCTTGTAGGCCCGCAACCCTTCGGCCATGGCGCGCAGCGCCTCTTTCACATAGTCCTGCGGCCCCGACAGGATCATCGAGCTGCCATAGACCGGCACGCGTTCGCGGAAGGCGCCGAGATATTTGTAGAGAGGCTGCCCGGCGGCGGTGGCCGACAGCAGCCAGAGGCAGGTGTCGAATGGTCCGTAGGCATAGATCGGCAAGTGGCCCCACCAGCGGTCGGCCACCCGGAAATCGTGCCATGCCTTTTCCCGGTCGAGCGGGTCACGGCCGATGAAGAACGGACGCAGCGTGTCGGCAATCAGCCTGCCGGCGCCCGCCGCCGAACGACCGGCGAACCCGAAGGCGGTTGCCTCGAGCCCGGTATCCGTCGCCATGGTGACGGTGAGAAATTCGAACTTCGCGAAATCCCCGGTTCGAAACGCGCTGGCGGCAAAATCGCCTGGTTTGCGCTGGCAGCAGCGCACCTTCACATCCGTGATTTTCATGGAAAAACCTTCGATAAACCGATCGCAGCGGCATGTGTGGATCCGGGGGAGTCCCGGATCCAGTCATTCTCAGAAGCGGGGCAGGTCGACTTCGACACCCATCCATTTTTTCTGCAGGGCCTGCAGCTCACCTGTAGACTGGAGCATGAAGAGCTCCGTGTTCAGCCAGTGCAGGAAGTCCGGGTCGTTGCGGCGCAGGCCTATGCCCATCGGCGCCTGCGCCACGACGAACTGCTTCTTGAGGTTGGGATCGTGCTCCTCGACGGCGCGGGCAAGCGCTCCGCTGGTCACGATGCCTTCGACCTGACCTGCGAACAGCGCCTGGGACGTCGACGCGTCATCGTCATAGCGCTGGATCTGTGCGCCTTCGACGGCCTTTTTGGTCATGACGATGTCGTTCGTGCTGGCCCGCGTCACGCCGATCTTCCTGCCGGCCAGATCCTCGATCTTGGTGATCGGCTGGTCGGCGGGACCGACATAGACCTGCTGGTCGACATAGTAGGTGTTGGTGAACGCGATGGCCTTGGCGCGCTCGGCGGTGATCGAGAACGAATAGATCACGATGTCGAGCTTGCCCGAAGTCAGGTTCGGGATGCGGTTGGCTGCCGTCGTGTCGACGATGTTGACCTTGACGCCGAGATCGCGGGCGATTGCCTTTGCTACGGACACGTCATAGCCGTCGGGCTGCATGCTGCTGTCCATCAGGCCATAAGGCGGCGTTCCAAGGCCGACGCCGACATTGATGGTGCCGCGCTGCACGATGGCGTCCAGAGTGCTCTCGGCCTTCGCGGGCAATATCATCGCCAGCATCGCGGCGACCCCGACAGCAAGTCTCTTCAATAGCATGATACTTTCCTCCCTGGTGTGATGAACCGGATCTTCAGTTGGCTGCCTGCTGCAGGCGGCGCTCCAGGCGGCGGCTGGCATGGGACAGTATGGAGCAGATGCCGAAGTAGATGGCCGCGACCGTCAGATAGACGGGCAGCGGCTGGAACGTGGCGCTGGAGACGATCTGTCCTGCTCTCGTCAGTTCGATAAAGCCGACGACCGAAGCAAGCGCGGTGTTCTTGACGACCTGAACGGAGAAGCCGACCGTCGGAGGAATGGCGACGCGAAGCGCCTGCGGGATGATGACGTCGGTCATCGTGTGCCGCCAGCCAAGCGCCAGCACGAACGACGCTTCCCATTGCCCCTTGTTGATCGACTGGATCGACCCGCGCCAGATCTCGCCGAGGAACGCGCTGCTGTAGAGCGTAAATCCAAGGCCGGCCGCGTAGATCGCCGGAAGGTCATAGCCGAGATTGGCGACGCCGAAATAGGCGATGAAGAGAATGACGAGCAGGGGCGTTCCCTGGATGACATAGATATAGGCCTGTGCGATCCAGCGCAGCCAGGCGAAGCGGGAGAGGCGCATGAGGGCGATAATCGATCCGCCGATGGCGCCGCCTGCAAGCGCAATTCCCGAGAGGACGACCGTCCACGTCGCACATTGCAGCAGAAACCCGACATGATGGAGGTTGAATGTCTGGAACATCGTCATCGCCCTGCAAAGCGGAAGGAGAAGAGGGCACGGTCAATCAGTGCGAAGACGCCTTTGAATGCAGCCGTCAGGACAAGGTAGATGGCCGCGACCACGAGATAGGCTTCCAGGCTTCGGAAGGTCAGGCCCTGCACATCATTGGCGACGCCGGTCAGTTCCGGGACGGAGATGACCGAAACGACGCTGGAGGCCAGCATGATCAGGATGAACTGGCTGGTCAGTGCCGGAAAGATCGCTGAAATCGCCGGCAGCAGAACGACATAGCGGAAGGTGAGATACGGTGACATGCCAAGCGTGTGCGCCGCCTCCCGCTGTCCCTTGCCGATCGTCTGGATGCCGGCACGGACGATCTCGGTGATATAGGCGCCCGCGTAGAGCGTCAGGGAGAGGATGGCCGCCGTCACTTCGGAAATGCGAATGCCGACCGAGGGCAGGCCGAAATAGACGATGTAGATCTGCACCAGAAACGGCGTGTTTCGGATGATTTCCACATAGGCGGCCGCGATTGAGGAGAGGACTTTCGAGCTCGAAAGTCTCATCAGGGCGCCGACGATGCCGACGCACATGCCCAGAACCAGCGCGGCGGCCGACAGGCCGACAGTCAGCATGGCGGCGTGCACGAACAGGTCGCCGCGCGCGAATGTCCCGGAAAAATCTAGGTACCCCACACTCGTCCCCGGTCTTCAAACAAGGTTCGGTTCGATCGCTCGCGCAAGGACTTTTACCTGGCGCAAGGTGTTCTGCCGGCTTCTCTCGAGATGTCGCTGAAGCGCCGCGAGGATCTGGCTCTTCTTGCCGGCGACGATGGCATCGAGAATATCCTGGTGCTCCTCGACCGAGCGGCTGTAATCGCCTGGAATCGAGACGAAGACCGTATGCGTCTGGCCGACAATGCGGGAGTGGACCTCGGAGATCATCGGTATCCCCGCGGCGCCGACGAGCGAACTGTGGAAGGCCCGGTCATGGGAGAGCGCCTTCGCCAGATCGTCGAGCGACGACCCTTTGGCGAAGCGCCTGTGGTTTTCGAGGCTGTCCTGGAGCTTCGCCCGCAGCGCCTCATCGAGCCGTCCTGCGTCGAAGGCTGCTTCCACGGCCCCTTTCTCGAGCAGTGTCCTGGCCGCGTATAATTCCTCGACGGCTTCCTCGTTGAAGCTGCGGACCACCATGCCGCGCCGCGAGGAATTGACGAGAAGCCCGTCCGCCTCCAGCCGCAGGCAGGCTTCCTTGACAGGCGTGGGACTGATGCCCAGTTCCGCCGCCAATTCGTTTGGCAACAGGCGCTGCCCGCCTGCCAGCCTGCCGCCGACGATCCGGGACCGCAGCTCCTGGTAGGCCTGCTCGGCCAATGTTGTCTTGATCATGCTCATGGCCCAAGCATCGGTCAGGTTCCGGTTCGGCGCAACAGAAAAATTAAAAATAGAAAATTTTTTATTTTCCGATTTCGATCTTTCGGGTTACAAGCCAACTTCGCAACAAGGAGGAGTTCATGGACGCCAACGGCAGCGCCTTTGTGAAACTGCGCGATGCGGTGAAGATGTTCGGCGGGTTTCAGGCGCTCGATCACGTCAGCCTTGAGGTGGCGAAGGGCGAAAAGATTGTCGTCTGCGGGCCGTCGGGCTCAGGCAAGTCGACCTTGATCCGCTGCATCAACGGCTTGGAAGACCTGCAGCAAGGCTCGGTGGAAATCGACGGCAAACCGCTGGTCGAGAAGTCCCACGGACGTATGGTTCCGCGCCGGGACATCGGCATGGTGTTCCAGCAGTTCAACCTCTTCCCGCATCTCAAGGTGATCGAGAACTGTACGCTGGCGCCGATCCGCGTGCTCGGAAAATCGCGCAGGGACGCTTCGGAGAGAGCGCTGGAGATGTTGCACAAGGTTCGGATCGCCGATCAGGCGGACAAGTATCCGTCCCAGCTTTCCGGCGGCCAGCAGCAGCGCGTCGCGATCGCCCGCGCGCTCTGCATGCAGCCCAAGATCATGCTCTTCGATGAACCGACCTCGGCTCTCGATCCGGAAATGGTCAAGGAAGTGCTCGACACCATGGTCTCGCTGGCCTCCGAAGGCATGACGATGATCTGCGTGACGCACGAAATGGGCTTCGCCAGCCAGGTGGCCGACCGGGTCGTCTTCATGGACAAGGGCCGGATACTCGAGGAGGCCACGCCGAAGGAGTTCTTCGCAGCCCCGAAGCATCAGCGGGCACGCGAATTCCTCTCGCAGCTCCTTCATTGACAAATTCATATCCGCCAAGGGTCATAGATGAAAATCGCCTCCGTCCGCCCGTTCATTCTCCATCTTCCACTCACCTCGGACTCCATTTCGGACTCGACCCACAGCATCACCCATTGGGGTGTCGTGGGTACGAAGATCGTGACCACGGATGGGCTGGAAGGTTATGGCTTCACCGGCACGCATGCCCATCTGGCCGCCGACCGGCTGATAACGTCCTGCATCGGCGAGTGTTACGCGCCGCTTCTGGTAGGCGAAGACGCCTCGGATCATCAGCGTCTATGGACCAGGCTTGCGCGCCATCCTTCGCTTCAATGGGTCGGTCGGGCCGGCATCACGCATCTGGCGCTGGCCGCAATCGATATCGCGTTGTGGGATCTGAAGGCGAAACGGGCGGGCCTGCCGCTGTGGAGTTATCTCGGCGGCGCGCGCACCGATGCCCTGGAGGCCTACAATACCGATATCGGCTGGATTTCGTTCGATCTGGACACGTTGCTGCGCGGCTCCGCGAAAGCCGTCGAGGAGGATGGATTCACACGCATCAAGATCAAGGTCGGCCATGACGACCCAAATGTCGACGTCGAGCGCCTGGCGGCTGTGCGCAAACGTGTCGGACCAAGGATCCGGATCGCAATCGACGGCAACGGCAAGTGGGATCTTCCGACCTGCCAGCGGTTCTGCGCGCTGGCGCGCGACCTCGATATCTACTGGTTCGAGGAGCCGCTCTGGTATGACGATGTCGCCAGCCACGCCACGCTCGCGCGCAATACATCGATCCCGATCGCGCTCGGCGAGCAGCTCTACACCATCGACGCGTTCCGCTCCTTTGTCGATACAGGAGCCGTCGCCTACGTCCAGCCGGACGTCACGCGGCTCGGAGGAATAACGGAATACGTCCAGGTCGCGGACCTGGCACTGGCGCATCGGCTTCCCGTCGTTCCGCATGCCGGCGAGATGAGCCAGGTGCATGTGCATCTGAGCTACTGGCATCCTGCATCGACGATCCTCGAATACATCCCCTGGATCAAGGATCACTTCGAGGAACCGATCCGCGTCGAGGGCGGCATCTACAAACGGCCCGAACGGGCCGGCGCGAGCACGACTGTCCTGGCCGAAAGCTTTGCCCGCTACGGCAAAAGCCTGGGCTAGGGCAATTCCAGGAAAAGCGCCCGCGGCATCGGGGCGGCGCTATTCCTTCACCGCGCCGGTCATCGAGGAGACGTAGTGCTCGACGAAGAACGAATAGAGCACGACGACCGGCAGGGATCCGATCAGCGCGCCCGCCATCAGGGCACCCCATTCATAGACGTCGGAGCGTACGAGTTCGGTGAGCACCCCGACCGGCACGGTCTTGTTTTCGGACGACTGAATGAACGTCAAGGCATAGATGAATTCGTTCCATGACAGGGTGAATGCGAATATGCCCGCCGAGATCAGGCCAGGCACCGACAGGGGCAGCACGATCTTGCTCAGGATCTGCCAGCGGCTTGCCCCGTCTATGAGCGCACATTCTTCCAGTTCGAACGGGATGGAGCGGAAGTAACCCATCAGCAGCCAGGTGCAGAAGGGGATCAGGAAGGTCGGGTAGGTGAGGATGAGCGCGAAGGGCGTGTCGTAAAGCCCGAGGTTGAACACCATCACCGACAAGGGGATGAACAGTATGGAGGGCGGCACGAGATAGGCGAGGAACACCGCGAGGCCGACCTGCCGTGCCCCGGAGAACCGCAGCCGCTCGATCGCATAGGCCGCGAAAACCGACGCCACCAGCGACAGGAAAGTGGCGGCGGTCGAAATGATGATTGTGTTGAGCAGCCAGCCCGGATAGGACGTCTCGAAGAGAAGATAGCGGATGTGCTCCAATGTCGGATGCACGACCCAGAGCGGGTTGAAATTGGCATAGTCTGTCATTTCGACATTGGGCTTAACCGCTGTGATCGTCATCCAGTAGAACGGGAACAAGAGCACGATGACGAACACGAGCAGGGGGAGATAGACCGTCACCACACGGCGCGGCACGCTCTGCAAATAGCCCATGCCGCCTTCATCGAGCTGCGGCTGTTTTGTCTTCCTGGTGGCAGCCATGTCAGTCTCCGCCCCCCTGCTGCCATTTGCGGCGCTGCAAGCCGAAATAACTGAACAGGATCGCGGCAAGGAGGAATGGGATCATGGCGACCGCGATCGCGGCGCCCTCGCCGAGCTGGCCGCCCGAAATGCCGCGCTGGAACGACAGCGTCGCCATCAGATGGGTGGCATTTACCGGTCCGCCGCGGGTCAGCACATAGATCAGCTGGAAATCCGTGAAGGTGAACAGCACCGAGAACGTCATGGTGATGGCGATGATGGGGGTGAGCAGCGGCAGCGTCACATGGCGAAACAATTGCCAGCGGTTGGCGCCGTCGAGCGTGGCGGCCTCGTAAAGCGATTGGGGGATTGTCTGCAAGCCGGCAAGCAGCGTGATGGCTACGAAAGGGATGCCGCGCCAGACATTGGCCGCGATCACCGAAGCACGCGCGTTCTCCGGATCGCCGAGGAAATTGATGCGATGGTCGATCAGGCCCATCTGCTGGAGTGCCCAGGACAGGATCGAGAACTGCGAATCGTAAATCCACCAGAAGGCGATGGCCGACAGCACCGTCGGCACCACCCACGGCAACAGGACAATCGCGCGGAAGAACGATTTGAAGGGAAGGTTCTGGTTGAGGATGAGCGCCAGCCAGAGGCCGAGCGCGAATTTCAGGATCGAGGCGCTGACGGTGTAGAGCAGGGTGTTGAAGACGGAGAGCCAGAAGACGGCGTCGCTCCACAGATATTCATAGTTCTCGATGCCGATGAAGATGCCGGGACGGCCGATGCGGGCATCGGTGAAGCCGAGCCAGACGCCGAGCCCAAGCGGATAGGTCAGGAAGACAAGCAGCAATGCCGCCGCCGGCAGCATGAAGCCGAAGCCAAGCGCATTCCTGCTCTCGGCCAGGCGCGACAGCATCGAGGAACGCGGCTGAGCGGCGACGGACGGCACGGCCATGGGGCGGGCTCCCTGCAAGGGTCTCGTTGAACGGCCTGGCGACCGCCCTGCGCTTCCGGAGGGTCCGATAGCGTGGGGCACAGCCGCCAGGCTCAGCTGGCGTCGATCAAACGCGATAATACCGGTTTGCGCGCTTCTCCGCCTCTTCCATTGCCTCCTGGGGCGTGGCCTGCCCCGTGACGGCCTTGGCGAACATGTCGACCAGGACATAGTCGGCCATGGTCGCCGCCGAGGCATAGCCGAGCGGCCCGGCATAGCCGTTGGGCCGCAGCGTCGCCGACGCCTTGGCATAAGCGGCATTGTTCGGATCGGCTGTCCACACCGGATTGTTGTCGAACGCCTTGAGCGTCTGGCAGCAGTAGCCCGCCGAGGAGGTGATCCAGTCCGGCATTTGCGGGTCCTCGAACATGAATTGCAGATAGGCTTTGGCCGCGTTGGGGTAGGGCGTGTAGTCGAAGATGACGGCCGTGGTCACCTGGAACAGTTCGACGGATTTGCCGACAGGACCGATCGGCAGGTTGGTGGTGCGTATGTCCTTGGCCATTTCCGCCAGCTTCGGATCATTGTCCTTGTTGATCTTGGCCGTGTTGTAGGCGGAAATGCCATTGGCGATCACACTGAGTTCGCCGGCCAGGAAGGCGCGATTGTTGTTGACGTCGAGCCAGCTTTCGGTGCCTGGAATAAAAGTCTTGTAGAGTTCCTGCGCGTATTCGATCGCCTTGAGGGTCTCGGGGCTGTTGATCGTCACCTTGCCGCCCTCGTCGACCATCTGGCCGCCATGGCTCCACAGCAGCCAGTGCGCGTAGTTGTTGCCGTCGCCGACACCATGGCCGTGCGTAAAGCCGGCCGGATGCCCCTTCGCCTGCAGGGCCTTGCAAAGTTCGAGGAAGCCTTTCGTGTCCTTGGGGAACTCCGAAAAGCCGGCCTCTTTTACCCAGCTTTCCCGATAGACGATGGCATTTCCGATGGTGGCGAGCGGCAGGCCGATGAATTTGCCTTCTCGGGTCGCATATTGCTTTGGTCCGTCGTGCCAGCCGCCATATTTCGAGCCCAGATACTCGCCCAGTTCCGTCACGTCGTGCAGCTTGTCGGGATATTGATGCGGGTCGTCGAACCAGACGAACATCAGATCCGGACCTGAACCGACATTGGCGGCGACCGCTGCCTTGGGGCGAATGTCTTCCCAGCTTTCCTTGTCGACACGTACCTCCACGCCCGTCGCTTCGGTGAACCGCTTGGTGTTTTTCAGCCACTGGTCCTCGTCACCCTGCACGAAAGGCGACCAGCGCAGCAGCCTGAGCTTCGCACCGTCCTCCGGCTTGTACTTCAGGCCTTCCTGGGCGAAGGCCGGAGAGCCGGCGAAGCGGCTTCCCAAAACGCCAGCAGCAGCGCCGGCCGTCGTGCGGATCACGTCACGTCTGGTGAATTTCATGCTCGTTCCTCCTGTTTGTTTCTCTTACCGTTTGGTCTTTACAGCTTGCCGCGCGTTTGAAGCCGCTGCCCGGTTTCGCCGTGGAAGAGATGAATGAGCCCGGGTTCGGCGGTGAGCCGGATGGTTTCGCCCGGCGTGAAGGAATGACGTTCCCGAAAGTTGGCCACGATCTCTTCACCGCCGGCTGTCCGGCCGATGAGCTGTACCTCCGACCCGGTCGGCTCGATCACCGCGATGGTGACCGCAATGCCCTGGTCGGACAGCCGCAAATGCTCGGGCCGTATGCCCAGCACCACCGGCTCGCCGCCTTTGACGGACGATGCTGCGCCCAACGGCACGGAAATTCCGCCCGCGCCCCGAAAGGACGGCGACCCGTTGGTCGCGATTTCGCCCCGCAGCAAATTCATGGCGGGCGAGCCGATGAAACTGGCGACGAAGAGATTGTCCGGCCTGTCGTAGAGTTCCAGCGGCGGCCCGATCTGCTCGACGATGCCGTCATGCATGACCACGATCTTGTCCGCCATGGTCATGGCTTCGATCTGGTCGTGGGTAACATAGACCGTCGTGGTTTTCAGGCGCTGGTGCAGTTCCTTGATCTCGGCGCGCATCTGCACCCTGAGCTTGGCGTCAAGATTGGACAGCGGCTCGTCGAACAGGAAAACCGCCGGATCGCGCACGATCGCCCGCCCCATGGCAACCCGCTGGCGCTGTCCGCCGGAAAGCTGGCGGGGATAGCGCGCCAACAGCGGCACGAGCCCCAGAATCTCCGCAGCGCGCTGGACGCCGGCGCCGCTCTCAGCCTTCGAAACGCCCTTCAGCATGAGCGAAAACGCCATGTTCTCGGCGACGGTCATATGCGGGTACAGCGCATAGTTCTGGAAGACCATGGCGACGTCGCGTTCCTTCGGCGCAACGTTGTTGACGACACGCTCGCCAATCGCGATCTGGCCTCGCGAAATCTTTTCCAGGCCCGCGATCATCCTGAGCAGGGTTGATTTTCCGCAACCCGACGGCCCGACCAGCGTGACGAATTCGCCATCGTCGATGTTCACGCTGACGCCGTGCAGAACCTCGACGGTCCCGAATGATTTGTAAACCTCGCTAATCGCGACAGACGCCATCGATCCTCCTCCCGAACGATTCCCGCGACGTCTCTTCGAAGGAACCGCTGACCTCTCCCGGCGACGGCCCTCCAACCTTCATGTGGTCACGCGATACAGAGACGGTAGCGCTACCAAACCTGCCTGTAAAGCAGGCGCTTCGATAAACATCCAGGCTGCATTCCCGGTTGCTCACTGGACTGCCCACCACATGGCTGGAGACAGCAGGGAGATCGGCCACGGGATGAATATCAACCACTTGCACCGTCCGCCGGCCTGGGCAGCCGCGCATGGAATTCGCCGACGATGCCGCGCCGGAAGACGAGCACGCAGACCATGAATATCAGGCCGGTGGCGATGGTCACCGGAAAGCCTGAGGTGGCGAGTGTGTTTTCAAGGCCGACGACGAAGCCGGCGCCGACGACCGGCCCGACCATGGTACCGATGCCGCCAAGCAGCGACATCAGGATCACCTCGCCCGACATCTGCCATGTCACGTCGGTGAGCGTCGCGAACTGGAACACGATTGCCTTGACCGCGCCGGCAAGCCCCGCAAGTGCGGCCGACATGACGAAAGCGGCGAGCTTATACCTGGCGACGGAATAGCCGAGCGAGATGGCGCGGTTCTCGTTCTCGCGGATCGAGCGCAGGATCATGCCGAAGGGCGAGTTGACGATCCGCCAAATGGCGAAGACGCCGATCAGGAAGATGGCCAATACGACATAGTACATGTTGACCGTAGCGCTCAAATCGATGATGCCGAAGAGGTTGCCGCGCGGAACGCCCTGGATGCCATCCTCGCCTTGCGTGAACGGTGCCTGCACGCAGAAGAAGAAGAACATCTGCGCCAGCGCCAGCGTGATCATGGCGAAATAGATGCCTTGCCGGCGGATGGCGAAGAAGCCCATGACCAGCCCGAGCAGGGCCGCGCCGGCGGTACCCAGCAGAATGCCTGCCTCTGGCGGCCAGCCCCATACCTTGACGGCATGCGCGCAGAAATAGGCGGCGCCACCGAAGAAGGTCGCGTGGCCGAAGGACAACAGGCCGGTGTAGCCGAGCAACAGGTTGAAGGCGCAGGCAAACAGCGCAAAGCACAGCATCTTCATAAGGAAGAACGGGTAGACGAAGAACGGCGCGGCGATGAGCGCCAATACCGCCAGCGCCACCAGCGCGCGTTCCAGCCGCACGGAGGCCGCGGCGCGCTTTTCGTGAAGCGTCAGCTCGCTCATCTCAGGCGTCCCTTCCGAACAGGCCGGCCGGCCGCAGTAGAAGCACGATCGCCATGATGACGAAGACGACAAGGTTCGACGCCTCGGGATAGAACACCTTGGTTAGGCCCTCGGCGAGGCCGAGCATGTAGCCGGTGACGATGGCGCCCAGGATCGAGCCCATGCCGCCGACCACGACGACGGCGAAGACGACGATGATCAGATCCGACCCCATCAGCGGACTGACCTGGTAGACGGGAGCCGCCAGGATCCCGGCAAGACCGGCAAGTGCCGCACCCAGTCCATAGGTGAGTGTCAAAAGCAGTGGCACGTTGACGCCGAAAGCCTGGACCAGTTCTGGATTTTCGGTCGCGGCGCGCAGATAAGAGCCAAGCCTGGTCTTCTCGATCAAAAGCCATGTGCCCAGGCAGACGAGAAGCGATGCCAGCACCACCCAGCCGCGATAGTTGGGCAGGAACATGAAGCCGAGATTGGTGCCGCCCGCAAGTAGCGCCGGCACCGCATAGGGATTTCCCGAGACGCCGTAATAATAACGGAAGACGCCCTCGATGACCAAGGCCAGGCCGAAAGTGAAGAGCAGGCCGTAGAGAGGGTCGAGCTGGTAGAGCCGCGAGAGCGCTGCACGCTCGACCGCAATGCCGAACAGCCCGACGGCGAGCGGCACCAGGATCAGCGCCGGCCAATAGCCGATGCCGAGATGGACAAGCAGCAGATAACCGATGAAGGCGCCCAGCATGTAGAGCGCGCCGTGGGCGAAATTGATGATGCGCAGCAGGCCGAAGATGACGGCGAGGCCAAGGCTCAGCATCGCATAGAAGGAACCGTTGATCAGCCCGACCAGCAACTGCCCGAGAAAGGCCTGGATGGGGATGCCGAAGATCATCGTCATGGCGCCATCATACTCCGAGCACCTCGTGCAGTTGAGCGTCGTGGGCGGCCAGTTCGCCGACCGGAAACCCGCTCAGCACCTTGCCGTGCTCCATCAGGTAGAAGCGGTCGGCAATGCGGGCGGCGAAACGGAAATTCTGCTCCACGAGCAGGATCGTCATGCCGCGCTTCTTCAACGTCGCAAGCAATTCGCCGATGCGCTGCACGATGACCGGCGCCAGGCCTTCGGTCGGCTCGTCGAGGAGCAGCATCCGGACGCCCGTCCTCAGGATGCGGGCGATCGCCAGCATCTGCTGCTCGCCGCCGGACAGCCTGGTGCCCGGGCTGTTGCGGCGCTCCTTCAGGTTAGGGAAGAGGTCGAAGATCTCCTCGACGCTCATGCCGCCCCTGGCCACCACCGGCGGCAGGATCAGGTTCTCATCGACTGTCAGCGTGGCAAAGATGCCACGCTCCTCGGGAACGAAACCGATGCCTTGGTGGGCGACACGGTGCAAGGGCAGGCCGATCAAGTCGTTGCCGTTGAAGACGACACTGCCGGTGCGCTTCCGGATCAGCCCCATGATGGCGCGCAGCGTCGTGGTCTTGCCGACGCCGTTGCGGCCAAGAAGCGTCACGGTTTCGCCGGGGAACACATCGAGGTCGACGCCGTGCAGCGCGTGGCCCTCGCCGTACCAGGCATGGAGATCGCGCACGGCAAGCAGCGGCTCACTCATGCTCGGTTCCCATATAGGCTATCCGGACGCGTTCATCCTGGCTGACCGTCGGATAGTCGCCGGCGGCGAGCACCCTGCCGCGCTGCATCACGGTGATCCAGTCGCAAAGATCGGCAACGACGGTCAGATTGTGCTCGACCATGAGCACGGCCCGATCGCGGGCCAAGGCGCGGATGATCCCGGAGATCATGCTGACATCCTCGTGCCCCATGCCGGCCATCGGCTCGTCGAGCAGCAGCACCTTTGGATCGAGCGCCAGCGTGGTGGCGATCTCGAGCACGCGCTTGCGGCCATAGGAGAGATCGCCGGCGAGCCGGTGCGCCGCGTCGTCGAGGCCGACCGTGCCGAGAAGCTCGCGCGCCCGCGGCGTCAGTTGGTCGAGCGCCGAAAGCGGGCGCCAGAACTGGAAGCCCAGCCCCCCTGGCCGCTGCAGCGCAACGCGCACATTGTCGAGCACGCTCAGATGCGGAAAGATCGCCGATATCTGGAACGAGCGCACGAGGCCCATCCGCGCCACCCTGGCCGGCGGTGTCCGGGTAATGTCGGTGCCGAGCAGTTCAATCGTGCCGCTGGTCGGCTGGAGGAACTTGGTCAAAAGGTTGAAAATCGTGGTCTTGCCGGCGCCGTTCGGCCCGATCAAGGCGTGAATCCTGCCGTGATGAACGTCGAGATCGACATCCTTCACCGCGACGAACCCGGCGAAATCGCGCCTGAGGCCGCGGGCGGAAAGCACCACCCGCGGCACGGTTCCATCGCCGTCAGGCCTGACGGCCGCGGCGGTTGCCGTCGTCACTTGCTGACGAGCGGGCAGCCGCTATCCGTGGCCTTCATGAAGGCCTGGTCGCCCGGAATGGTCGCAAGATAGGTGTAGTAGTCCCACTCCTTCTTGCTCTCCTCGGGCTTCTTGACCTGATAGAGGTACATGTCGTGTACCATGGAGCCGTCGGCCTGCACCTTGCCGTTGGCGGTAAAGACATCATTGACCGGCATCGAATGCAATTCCTTGGCCACCGCTTCGGTTCCGTCGGTGCCGGCCTTGTCGATGGCCTTGAGATACTGCGACACCGCCGAATAGGTCCCGGCCTGGATCATGTTCGGCATCCTGCCGGTGCGTTTGAAAAAGCGGTTGGCGAACTCGCGGCTCTTGTCGTCGCGATCCCAGTAATAGCCTTCGGTCAGCACGACGCCCTGCGCCGCCTGCAGGCCGAGGCCATGCACTTCGGCCAGCGTGAACAGAAGCGCCGCGAGCCGCTGGCCGCCGGCGACGATGCCGAATTCGGCGGCCTGCTTGATCGAATTGGAAGTGTCGAGACCGGCATTGGCAAGGCCGACGATCTTGGCGCCGGAGGATTGCGCCTGCAGCAGGAAGGATGAGTAGTCGGTCGAGCCGAGCGGATAGCGCACTTCACCAAGCACCTTGCCGCCGCGATCCTTGACGAGCCTGGCGGTCTGCTCCTCGAGCGAATAGCCAAAGGCGTAGTCGACGGTGATGAAATACCAGCTGTCACCGCCTTGCTGCACCAGGGCACCGCCTGTGCCGACGGCCTGGGAATGGGTGTCGTAGGCCCAATGGAAACCATAGGGCGAGCACTGCTTGCCGGTCAGGTCGGTCGCAGCAGCGCCGGTGACGATGTCGATCTTCTTCTTTTCCTTGGAAAGCCCCTGCACGGCGAGCGCCACCGAGGAGGTGGTCAGTTCCATTATGGCATCGACCTGCTCGGTGTCGTACCACTGGCGCGCGATGTTGGAGGCGATGTCCGGTTTGTTCTGGTGGTCGGCGCTGATGATCTCGATAGGCGCATTCTGGACCTTGCCGCCGAAATCCTCGACAGCCATCTTGGCCGCCTCGACGGACCATTTGCCGCCGAAATCGGCATAGACACCCGACTGGTCGTTGAGGATGCCGATCTTGACCTTGCCGTCGGAAATTTCGGCTGCCGCCGCTGGCATCGCGGTCCCCACAAGCAGCGCGGCTGAGATGAGATAGGATGCTTTCACTGGTATTTCCTCCCTTGTGGCCACTGTCGAAAACGCCCATTGCGGCCCTGCGACGGCTTCGAGTGCACCGTCTGGTCCCGCGTGAAGAATACGTCCTGTGCTCGCCACAGTTCCAAAGTGCCCGGACACATGGTCACAAGCGCACATTCGGAATGCACAGAGATTCGTAACATCGACATGGAACGTCGAGAACCACTATTTTCGTATCAGGCGCACCGGTAGCGGTGTGCGCTGCTGGCTAGGACTTGTCGCGCGCTATCAGCACGATCTTTGCCGGATCGAAATCGACCGCGACGACGCTACCTTCCGGCAGGGCGGGTGTGACGACCGGCGACGTCGCAAACAGCTCGACCGCCGGATCGTTTATCGCGACGCGGTATTCCATGTGGTCGCCGAGATAAGAACTCTTGACCACGCGCCCTCTCATCCCGCCGGCTGCCGGCTGGCCGGCGACGAGGCGCACGGCATTCGGCCGGACGGCCAGCACCGCCGGCCCCGCCGCGATGCCGCGATGCCGCATGTCGAGCCGCAGCGGCCCGACCTTTACCTCGGCATTCGTCCCATTGCTGGCGAGAACCTCGACATCGAGCAGGTTGGCGTCGCCCATGAAATCGGCGATGAAAGAGTTCCTGGGTTCGTTGTAGAGGTCGCGCGGGGTTCCGTCCTGGGCGACGCGGGCAGCGTTCATGACGATGATGCGATCGGACACGGCCAGCGCCTCCTCCTGGTCATGCGTCACATAGACCACGGTCAGCGCGAGGTCCTGCTGAAGACCGCGGATCTCATCGCGCACGCGCCGGCGCAGCTTGGCATCGAGATTGGACAGCGGCTCGTCGAACAAAAGCACCTTCGGCTCCAGCACGATGGCGCGCGCCACGGCCACGCGCTGCTGCTGGCCGCCCGAAAGTTCGCTCGGCTGGCGCTTCTCGTAGCCGGACAGGCCGACCTGTGCCAGCTTCTCGGCGGCGCGCCCTGCGGCCTCAACCTTGCCGAGCCCCGTCGCCCGCAGGCCGTAGCCGACATTTTCCATGACGTTCATGTGCGGGAACAGCGCATAGGACTGGAAGACCATGCTGACGTCGCGCTCTGCGGCTGACAGCAAGGTGACGTCCTTGCCGTCGATTACGATGCGCCCGTGGCTTGCGTGCTCAAGCCCGGCAATCAGCCTGAGCGTCGTCGTCTTGCCGCAGCCGGAGGGTCCCAGCAGCGTCACCAGGCTGGCCGGTGCGATGTCGAAGCTGACATTGTCGACGGCAGTGACGGCGCCGTATTTCTTGGTGACGCCCTCGAAACGCACTGCCGGTCTGTCCACCACGCCGGGGGCAGCGTTCTTCGCCGTTTGATCCATACGCTTCTCCCGATCAGATTGGTGCCACGACGGCTTGCGCCTCGGCCCGGCGCCGGCCAAGCCGGCGTTCCCCGACCAGCAGCTGGATGCCGATCAGAATGATCATCATGACGACGATAAGCACCGCCGAATAGACGATGGCGATGCCGTATTCGCCGACATCGGCTCGCCCGACAATATAGACGGTGGCGAGATTGAAGCGGCCGGTCGCCAGGAAGATGACGGCGCTGACGGCGGTCACCGCACGCACGAAACTGTAGATCATCGCGGTCACGATCGCCGGCTTCAGGATCGGCAGGATCACCCGCCGCAAGGTGGCGAAGGAACGCGCGCCCAGTGTCAGCGATGCCTCGTCCAGGCTCTTGTCTATCTGCCCCAGATTGGCGAGGCCGGCGCGGATCGCCACCGGCATGTTGCGGAAGATGAACGAGATGACGATGATCAGTCCGGTGCCGGTCAGTTGCACCGGCGGCACGTTGAAGGCGAGGATATAGCTGACGCCGACGACGGTGCCGGGAATGGCAAAGCTCATCATGGCGAGGAATTCGAACATCGTGCGCCCGGCGAAATGCTGCCGGTCGAGCAGATAGGCGGTCAGGATGCCGAGCGCGGCGGTGAACGGCATTGCCACCAGCGCAAGGCCGATGGTCATCAGCAGCGACGGCCAGGCCGACCCGCTCAGGAACCAGCCATTGACGCCTTTCTCGACGGAGAAAGCGGTGAGGAAATATTCGAGAGTCGGCGTGTTGTCGCGGCCGATCGATTGCACGAAGCCGCCGCCCAGGATGATGCCATAGACCACGATGGTCAGAAGCAGCCAGGGAATGACGGCGGCGTAGCAGCCGATGCGCAAGCCCTTGGGCAGCGTGGCCGGCACACCGCCATCGCCCTTGCCGGCGACGGTGACGTAGCTGCGGCTGCCGATCCAGCGGCGCTGGATGACGAAAGCGGCGAGCGTGAATCCCAGAAGCACGATCGCCAGCACCGCCGCACGGCCTTGATCATGCGCAGCGCCCACCACCGCAAAGAAGATGTCCGTCGACAGCACGTTAAAGTTGCCGCCCAGCACCAGCGGGTTGGCAAAGTCGGCCATGCTCTCGATGAACGAGATCAGGAAGGCGCTGGCCAGCCCCGGGCGGATCAACGGCCAGGTGATTGTGCTGAAAGTGCGCCAACGGCTGGCGCGCAAGGTCTGCGAGGCCTCCTCCATGCTCGGGCTGACGCCCTGCAGCACGCCGGCCAGGACCAGGAAGGCGATCGGCGTGAAAGCCAGCACTTGCGCGATGGTGATGCCGGCCATGCCGTAGATCCAGCGGCTGCGCGGAATACCGAGATGTTCTGACAAAAGATTGGTGACGATGCCGGCCCGGCCGAACAACAGGATCAGCGCCAGGCCGATGACGAAAGGCGGCGTGATGATCGGCAGGATGGAGAGGCCGCGCAGCAGCCATTTGGCAGGCAGCCTGGTGCGCAACGCAATCAGCGCCAGCGCCAGGCCTAGCGCCGTGCAGAAGAATCCCACCATCACCGCGATCGCCACCGTATTCCACGCCACCCCGCAGGAACCGTCGCCGTAGAGGCAGCGCAGGCTCCAGATGTTGGCACTGAACAGCTTTTCGGCAAACAGAGCCGGCACGACATTGCCGTCATTGTCCTCGATGGCGGAAGCGAGGATCGACAACAGCGGATAAGCCACGAACAGGATCAGCGAAGCGATCACGATCAGCAGCGAGCCGACGACAAAACGGTCGCCCTTGCACCAGCCACGCGCGGCCAGCGCCTCGGCGATGAACATCAGCATCGCCACCGCGTACAGCACGGCACCCCAGCCGAGACCCGGCTGCACCGGCCCCGGCGTACTGGCGAGATGCCCGAGCCAGGCAAATCCCCAACCCGAATGGATGATGGAAAAACCCTCGATCGCCAGCCAGGCGAGACCGGCAGCGCCCGCCGTCGCCAGGCCGGGGAGGTTCCGGCGCGCGACGAGCCAGCTTGCCAGGAGAAGTGGCAGGATCAAGGGAAGCAGCCAGAGCCGACCGTTCAGCGACAGCAGGATGGCTGGTGCCGCCTCTGCCGGACGCGCCAGCCAGTCAAAGGAAAGCAAGCCGCCTTCGACTTGGTACCATGGCAGCACAATGAAGCTCGCCCATGCCAGCGCCAGCCATCCGGCGGCACTGCGCCCCGGGAGGTCATTGGCCATGGGATAGGGCGAAGCCCGTGCCATTCGACATCTTCCTTTGGTATGGTCGGGGTTGCGCCGGCTGCCCCGCAGGCAGCCGGCGGATCGGCCGTACGGACCAGATCAGCCGCCGTTGCGGACCTCATCGGTGAATTTCTTCAACAGCCGCTTGCGCTCCGCTGACGATCCATATTTGGCGAAGTCATAGTCGATCAGCTTGATCTTGCTGAGGTCCGGCGCCTCGGGCGGCACCGGGGTGCCGGTGTTCGACGGGATCTGGTAGCTGCCGTTTGGAGCCGCAAGTTTCTGCGCGTCTGGCGTCAGCGCCCAGTCGTAGAATTTCCGCGCCTCGTCGATATGCTTGGCCCCGGCAACAATGCTCATCGACCCGATCTCGAAGCCGGTGCCTTCACAGGGCGAGACCACCTTGACGGCCGGATTCTGCTTGGCGGCGTTGATGACGTCGTGCTGGAAGGAAATGCCGACCAGCGTCTCGCCTTTGCCCACGGCGAGCGCAGGTGCGGCGCCCGCCTTGGTGTATTCGGCGATGTTCTTGTTGAGCTGCTTGAGATAGTCGAAAGCCTTGTCCTCGCCCATCAGCTGCACGATTGTCGCCAGCATCGTCCAGGCAGTACCCGAGGAATTGGGGTCGGCCATCTCGATCTCGCCCTGGAAATCGGGCTTGACCAGATCCGCCCAGCAGGCCGGCGCCGTCAGGCCGCGCTGTTTCAGGTCTTCCTCGTTGTAGCCGTAGCCAAGCGCGCCGAGATAGATGCCGACGGTGCGGTTCTTGGCGCGTTCAGCCTGCCTCAAAGCCCAGTCGCGCAGGTTCGTCAGCTGCGGCGACTTGTATTCCTGGGTGAGACCTTCTTCCGCCGCCTGAAGATGCGGGTCACCGGTGCCGCCCCACCAGATATCGGCTTGCGGATTGTCCTTCTCGGCCCGCAGGCGCGCATAGATCTCGCCGGCGCTCATGCGGGTCATGTCGACGCTGACGCCGGTTTCCTTCTGGTAGGTCGTGGCCATGGCCCGGCACCAGGCTTCGTCGACGCCGCAATACATCACGAGGTTGCGATCCGCCGCATGGGCGCCGCCGGCCAGACCGAAAATGGCCAGCACCGCAAGGCCAAGCCACGTCCTGCCTTGTCTGCGATCAAATGGACCTTTCATCGATATTCCTCCCTTTCATGCTCTCTGGAATTGGTTATTCGTCGTCGAGCGGCACTCCGATCACCTGGGACAATCTCGCCGCCACACCCGGCGCCGCAGCAAGCACCGGATTGCCCTTCGCCATGCCGTCGCCGTCGAGAAAGCGGTTGACGCGCCCGCCGGCTTCCTCGACCAGCAGCAATCCGGCCAGGCAGTCCCATGCATTGATATGAAGCTCGGCATAGGCATCCGAGCGGCCGTCGGCCACATAGGCAAGGCCCAGCGCCCCCGAACCGGAGCGGCGCACATTGGCGCCCAGCGACCAGACCAGGGCCACCTTGTCCAGATAGTCGCGGTTGGGAATCCGCGGCGACCAGCCGAACTCCACGGAGGCGCGGTCGAAGGCCTGGGTGCGCGAAACACGGATCGCCGCGCCGTTGCGCGTCGCACCGTGCCCGCGGCGGGCAAAATAGACCTCCCCGATCGCCGGATTGGCGATCCCGCCGATCTCGCTGCGGCCGTTCTGAACGAAGGCGATCGAAACGCAGAAATGCGGAATGCCGCGCATGAAATTCGCCGTACCGTCGATCGGGTCGACGACCCACATGCGATCAGAGCCGCCGCTGCCGCCGGTTTCCTCGCCCAAAAACCCGTCCTCGGGAAAGGCCGCGGCCAACGTCGTGCGGATGTGATGCTCGACCTTGCCGTCGGTCTCGGTCAGGAAATCCTGCGGCCCCTTCATCTCCACAGGCTGCGCTGCGTCGATTTGGCTGTAGCCCTGCATCGCCATGTTTCCCGACGACAAGAGCAGTTGCCGGCAAACATCGGCGCGCCTGTCGAGTTCGGCTTCGGACATCCGGCTCGGTTTCGGCCGCACCGCCATGCTGTTCACGCTGTCCGTCCAGGCAATGGCAGCTCCGATGCGGTCTGCGAAGAAATGGGCAAGGTAGCCTCCGGCGCCGGCTTCATGCACGGCTGTGCAAAGCTGTTTCATTTACGCATGTGTGTCAAGGCCGGCGGTGACACCTGTGACTGGCTTGCGCTATGCTGCACGTGCGTGCAACGAATCGGCGAACGCCAGTGGGAGTGTGCATGACGACGCCAAGAGGCCGTATTGGCTTTTCCAGTGCCCAGCAGGTCGCGGAGCTTGCCGGCGTTTCGCGCTCGGCCGTGTCGCGCACCTTTACGCCCGGCGCCAGCGTTTCGGAAGAAACCCGGGAGCGGGTGCTGCTGGCGGCCGAGCAGCTCGGCTATCACGTCAACCATCTGGCGCGCGGCCTGATGCGGGCATCGACGGGCATCGTCTGCCTTGTCGTCGCCGATGGCGACACGCCCTATCAGGCTCGTATCCTGCGGGCGCTGACACAGCATTTGAGGGATGCCGGCAAAGTGGCCATGGTATTCAACACGTCGGGCCCCAGCCACCATGTCGACCAGGCGCTGCGCAACACGCTGAACTACCGTGCCGATGCGACGATCGTGCTGTCCGGCACGCCGCCGCAGGAGCTGATCCGAACCTGCCTCGAGAACGGGCAGCGCCTGATCCTGATCAATCGCGACGACCGGTTCGACGGACCGCATAACATCGGCGTGGACAACGCCGCCGCCGCCGAGGCGGCACTTCACGCCTTTCTTCGTGCCGGTTGCACCAGGCCTGCCCTGGTGACGTCGGCAGCCGGCACGCCCAGTCTGGTGGCGCGCGAGACGGCCTTTCTTGCCGCAGCGCGCAAGGAAGGACTGGAGGTGATCCAGTGGCGCGAGGGCCGCACGGGTTATGCGACCGGGGCAGAAGGCGCAAGGCGCCTGCTTTCGGGCCGGCAGCGACCGGATGCGGCATTCTGCGTGACCGACCTGATCGCCTGCGGTTTTCTGGACGCGGCGCGCCACGAGTTCGGCGTCGACGTCCCGCGCGATCTCTGCGTCGCCGGCTTCGACGACATCGAGCAGGCTGACTGGGCTTCCTACCGGCTGACGACCTTTGCGCCGCCGATTGAGGAGATCGCCACGCACGCCGTGCGACTGGCCGCCGGTTCGCGCGAGGAAGCAGGCGCCGGCAGTCGCCTGACCTGCCACGCGCCGATGGTCTGGCGCGGCACTGTGAGGCCAGGTCGGGGCTGATGCCGATTGGACCAGAGTCCGGTCGGTGAGCGTCTCATGCGCTAGATCGCAATGCTGCCGATCGCGGCATCGACGGCGTCGCCCAAACGGTCGACGATGATGTCGACCGTGCCGTCGTCGACGATGAATGGCGGTGCAAGCAGGACGTGATCGCCAGTCCGCCCATCGACGGTGCCGCCCATCGGATAAACCATCAACCCCCGTTGCATCGCTTCAGATTTTATCCGGGCATGGACCTTCAGGCGTGGATCGAACGGGGCCTTGGCCGAGCGATCCGCGACGAGCTCGATGCCCTGGAAAAGGCCGCGCCCGCGAATGTCCCCGACATGGTGATGGTTGCCGAAGCGCTCACGCAGCCGCCGTTCGAGCGTGGTGCCTCGCGCCGCGACATTGGCAAGCAGACCATCACGCTCGATAACCCGCTGGACGGCGAGGCCGGCCCCACAGGCGAGCGGATGGCCGATATAGGTGTGACCGTGCTGGAAGTCGCTGCCTTGCGAAAAGGCATCGAATATCCGCTCGGACGCCAGCACCGCGCCGAGCGGGGCGTAGCCGCCGCCGAGTCCTTTGGCGACCACCATGATGTCGGGAGCGACGCCCTCCTGCTCGCAGGCATGCAGTGTTCCGGTGCGACCCATGCCGCACATGACTTCGTCGAGGATGAGCAGCACGCCGTGGCGATCGCAAATCTCGCGGATGCGCCTGAAATAACCGGGTGCGGGTGGCACGGCGCCGAGAGTCGCTCCAACCACGGTCTCTGCGACAAAAGCAATGACCGTTTCCGGCCCGAGTTCCTGCAGCTTCGTTTCAAGCGCATCGGCGGCCCGCAGGCCGTAGGCCTCGCTGCCTTCATCCGGCCGCTGATGCCGATAGGCATAGCATGGTTCGATATGATGGTTTTCGATCAGCATGGGCTCGAACGGCGCCTTGCGCCAGGCGTTGCCTCCCACCGAAAGCGCGCCCAGCGTATTGCCGTGATAGCTCTGCTGACGGGCCACGAAGCGGCGGCGCTGCGGCTCGCCGCGCTCGACGAAATATTGCCGCGCCATCTTCAGGGCGGTCTCGATGCCTTCCGATCCGCCGGAGACGAAATAGACGTGATGAAGATCGCCCGGCGCGTGAGCGGCAAGTTCGTCCGCCAGTTCCTCCGCCGGCCGGGTGGTGAAGAAACTGCTATGGGCGTAGGCGAGCCGGTCGAGTTCGGCATGCATCGCGGCAAGAACGGCCGGATGCTGATGGCCAAGGCATGAGACGGCCGCGCCGCCGGAGGCGTCGATATAGCGGCGCCCCTCGCTGTCGATGACGGTGACGCCATCGCCGCCGACGGCGACGGGATAATCGTGGTGGATCTGGCGATGGAGAATGTGCGTCATGACCGCTGCCTGGTTTCGTAGATATGCGTGGAAAGGGTGTCGAACTGACGTTCGACGTCGCGCATGGCGGCCAGCGCGCGATCGCCGGCGGCGGCCGCCAGGATCGCGGCCAGCGTTTCGGCGATGGCAAAGGCCGGTGCCATGGTGTGGAAAAAGGACGGGCTCTCGGTCGGCACGATGATGACGGCGCCTGCCCGGTTGACGAGCGGCGAGACGACGCTGTCGGTAATCGCCACGATTTCGAGCCCACGGCTGCGTGCATAGTCAACGAGTTCGACGGCCGCGCGCGTATAGGGCTTTACGCTGATCGCCAGAAGGACGTCGCCCGCTCCCGCTTCCCACAAAGGATCAGGTCCGGTTCCGCCGACCCCGTCAAGCAGACGCACCGCGCCGCCGGCGAGACCATAGATGTAGGCGAAATGGCAAGCGACGGGGTAGCTCGACCGATAGCCCAGCGCATAGATGCGCTTGGCGCCTGCCAGCACCGAGGCCGCCCGGGTCACCGTCTCCAGCGTCGCCGCATCGCAAAGCTTCGCCATATGGCGCTCGAGCGTTTCGGCCAGCTCGAAGGCCAGCGCGCCGTCTCCTCCGCGCTTGCGCCGCGCCATCAATGCTTCGGCCTTGCCCAAAAACTCCTTCTCGCCGCGGCGAAGTTGCTCGGCGTAGAGGTCGCGCAGGCTATCGTAGCCGTCGAAGCCCATGCGCTGGGCAAGCCGCGTCATCGATGCCGGGGTCACCCCGGCGCGCTGCGCCTGGACGCGCATCGACAGGAGGGCAACGTCACGCGGATTGTCGAGCACCCATTGCGCCGCCGCGCGAAGCTGGCGCGGCATCGTCTCGAAACTCTCGAGCAGGCGCGAGCGGAAGGCGGGTTCCAACATGGGGCGAATTTACGCCGGCCGTTGACGGGCTGCAATGAATATTTCAATCTGCCAAAAATGAGCGTAGTGTTTCATTCAAGCAGAAAACAAGAACAGGGGAAATTCGCATGAAACAGACCATATCCAGTCATTTGGGAGCGCTGGCGGCACTCGCGCTGGCTTCCTTGCCGTTCGCAGCCGCACCGGCTCTGGCCGAGGATCCAATCGCGCTAGGCTGGGTGGGGCCGCTGTCGCCGCCCGGCAACTATTCCGGCGGCCAGGAGATGCAATGGGCGGTGCAGCTCGGCGTTGACGAGGTCAACAAGGCCGGCGGCGTTCTCGGCCGTCAGCTGAAGGTGAGCTACGAGGACACCAAAGGGCAGCCGGCCGACGGCAGCGCGGCGGCGGTTCGGCTCATCACCAAGGACAACGTCGCCGCGATCTTCGGCGAATTCCATTCCTCGGTCGCTCTCGCCGAAATCGAGGAGGCGCACAAATACGGCGTCGCCTGGGTCGGCACCGACGTATGGGCGGATGCCATCACGGCCAAGCAGTATCCGGAAGTCTATCGTCTCGCTCCGGCCAACTCGCTCGTTTACGTCAAGGCAGCCGACTGGACGGTCGAGCAAGGTTTCAAGAACATCGCCATTATCGCCGAAAACACGGATTTCGGCCAGGGCGGGGCCAAGGTCATCGCCGATGAGCTGAAGGCCAAGAACGTCCCCTATACGCTGGCAACGATCGACCTCAACCAGCAGGATTTCACGCCCGCGCTGCTGCGCCTGATGAACCAGAGCCCGAGGCCTGACGCGATCCAGATGGTGATCGCCGGACAGGCACAGTATCAGCTCGTCAAGCAGGCCTGCCAGCTCGGCCTCGCACCAACTGCCGACACGGCCCTCATCGGCTCCTCGGGTCTGCTGCAAAAGGAAGTGTGGGAAGTCGACGGCGAATGCGCCAACAATCTTCTCATCGTCAATGTCGCGCAGCCCAAGTCGCAATGGAACGACAAGGCCAAGGCATTCGTGAAGGCCTTCACCGAACGCTACAACAGGGCGCCGACCGGCGTGGCCATGGAGGCCTATGACACGTTCGGTGTCGTCGTCGAAGCGATCAAGAAGGCAGGCTCGGCCGACCGCGCGGCGATCGTGAAGGCACTGGAAGAGATCAAATATGAAGGGGTGAATGCCACCTACACCTTCCCGACCACCAAATCTCCCGACTGGGCTTTCCATCAGTTCGTCGACGTGCCGTTCACGATCATCCAATACACGGCCGTGAACCAGGCGCCGGAGGATGCTGCGATCGTCTATCCGAAGAAGTGGGCCACCACCGACAAGGTCATGCCCGGCAAATGAACGGCACGCCGGCGGCTCCATGGCCGCCGGCGGCCGCTTCACTGGACAGGCGGCCGACAACGAGGTGATGTGAACCCATGAGCTATTTCCTCCTCCTGGCCGTCAACGGCCTGGTCATCGGCCTCATTTTCGCGCTGACGGCGGCGGGGCTCACTTTGGTCTTCTCGGTGTTGAAGGTCGTCAATTTCGGCCATGGATCGCTCTATATGCTGGGCGGCTATGCGTCCTACTACATCATCGCCTGGTTCCATGCGCCGCCGCTTGTCGGTGTCGCCGGCGCGATGGTGGCCCTGTTCATCTTCGGCGTGCTCTTCGAGAGGCTCGTCATAGCGCCGATGTATACCGACAAGGTCGAGCGCAAGGACGAATACGCCATTATCGTCACCTTCGGCCTCACCATTCTGATCACCAATCTCGGCCTTGTCGTCTTCGGTCCCTTCGCCAAGGCGCCGCCGTCCTTCATGACAGGAGCGCTGATCCTCGGTCCGTTGATCCTGCCTTACGACCGGCTGATCGCTGCGGTCGTTGCCGTCGTCCTGCTTGTCGGTCTGACGCTTTTCCTGAAGCGCACCTCGCTTGGCCAGGCACTCGATGCGGTGAGCCAGAGCCGCGAGTCCGCCGCGGTCATCGGTATCGATCCACGCCGCATGTACACCATCGCCTTCGGCATCGGCTCGGCGCTTGCCGGCGGGGCAGGGGCGTTGATCGCGCCGATCTTCGCCCTGTCGCCGTCGATGGGTGAGTTGCCGGCCGTGCAGGCCTTCATCATCATCGTGCTCGGCGGCATGGGTTCCGTCGGCGGAAGCATTACCGGCGGCATCCTGCTCGGCCTGGTGCAAGGGCTGGGTGTCGGCTATCTGCCGGACCCCAATCGCGCGCTTGCCTATACGCAGGCGTTCGGAGCGCTGCTGCTCGTCATTGCATTGCTCTTCAGGCCGACCGGCCTGTTCGGCCGCTCGCATCTGCGGCTGGAATAGGATCACGGCAATGGTCCATCCAACATTCTCGCAATCGGCCCAGGCGATTCTGCTCGTGGTGGCGTTGTTGGTGCCGCTCGGCGTCGGACCATACTGGACCCACGTCGGCGCCATCGCCTGGTACTATGCGCTGCTTGCTGCGAGCTGGGCGCTGCTTGCCGGTTTCGCCGGTCAGTTCTCCTTCGCCCATGTGGCTTTTGCCGCGCTGGGCGGATACGCCTCGGCCTTGTTCGTTGGCCAGATCGGCATGCCCCTGCCGCTTGCCATTCTTTCCGCCATCGCTCTTGCCGTCGTGGCCGGCGCCCTGATCGGCGCGCTGGTCCTGAGGCTTTCCGGGCCTTATCTGGCCCTCTTCACGCTCGCCATTTCGGAAATCTTCCGCCTCGTTCTGGTCGCGGAGGAGGACATCACACGCGGCATGCTGGGCTTGCCGGTGCCCGGCCTCTTTTCCGGTCGATCGGACCTGCCTTATTACTATCTCGGCCTTGCGCTCGTCGTCCTGGCGGTATTGGGAATGAATGCCTTGTTGGCGACCCGCGTCGGTCTTTTTCTACGTGCCATCCGGGAAGACGAGGGCGCCGCGCGCGCCAGCGGGGTGGATACCACGCGCTACAAGATCCTCGTCTTCGTGGTAACCAGCGTGATCGCGGCGATAGCCGGCATTTATTACGGCCATTTCATAGGCATCCTGACGCCCAACATGGCTATCCTGCCGGAGATGGGTCTGGTTATCGCGATGGCGGTGATCGGTGGCATCGAAAGCTTGCCCGGCGCCGTGGTCGGCGCAGTCGTCGTCTTCCTGCTTTCCGAGACGCTGCGGTCCTACGGCGAATGGCGTTTCGTGCTGATGGGTCTGGCGCTTATCCTGGTGCAACGCTTCGCGCAGAACGGCCTGTATCCGATGGTCGAAAACTGGGCTCGCTTCCGCGCGCGGCCACGGGAACAAGCGCCTGTTCCAACTGCTACCACCGAGGAACCCCATGCCGGTTGAGAAGGACACCGCTTTTTTCTCGGTCAGTGGTCTTGCCAAGCATTTCGGCGGCATCCATGCCGTCGAAGGCTTATCCTTTGCCCTGGCCCGCGGCGAAATTGTCGGGTTGATCGGTCCCAACGGCTCGGGAAAGACGACCACCATCAACATGGTGACGGGCGCGCTCAAACCCGACGGCGGTGCCATCCTCGTCGAGGGTACCGACATGGCGCGCTCGCCGGCTAATCTTTTCGCGCGCCGCGGTGTTGCCCGTACTTTTCAGGTTCCCCGCCTGTTCCGCCGCATGACCGTGCTGGAAAACCTCATCGTGCCGGCACTTTCCGACCCGGCTGAACGGCGCGCCGCGGCAGAGGAGCGCGCCCGTGGGGTTCTTGCTTTCCTGAGGCTCGACCATCTCGCCGACAGTTATGCAAGAGCGCTTTCCGGCGGCCAGCAGAAGCTGCTGGAACTCGGCCGGGCGCTGATGCTCAAACCGAGATTGCTGCTTCTGGACGAGCCCTTCGCCGGCGTCCACCCGCGCCTGCTGGAGGAGATCATCGAGCACATAAGGAGCCTCAATCGCGACGGTCACACCATCGTCGTTGTCGATCACAACCTCGAGGCTATCCAGTCGGTCGTAACGCGCGTCATGGTGATGGCGCGAGGGCGCAAGATCGCCGACGGCGCGGTCGCCGAGGTGCTGCGCAATCCTGAGGTCGTGCACGCCTATACGGGATCCCGCGCAACGCATCGGGAAGCACGATGATGGAAACCGCTTCCCTGCCATCGACCCCGCCGCTGATCGCCTGCGAGAACCTTGTCGCCGGCTATACGCGCGACATCGACATATTGCGCGACGTTTCGGTCAGAGCCTGGTCTGGCAGCATTTCCTGTGTGGTCGGCCCGAACGGCACGGGCAAGTCGACGCTTCTCAAGGCGTTGTTCGGCTTTCTGAAACCGAGTGCTGGCCGGGTGCTTCTGCGAGACGTGGACATCACCGGAAACCCGCCCTTCCGGATGCTGGGCCTTGGCCTGGCCTACCTGCCGCAGCGGCCGAGCCTCTTTCCTCATCTCTCGGTCGAATCGAACCTGAAACTCGGTCTCTGGCATGCCAGGCCGAAGAAGACGGTGCTGACCGAGAAACTGGAACATGTCTATGAGCGGTTTCCCGTCGTTCGGGAGAAACGCACGCAGCCTGCCGGCCAGCTCTCGGGAGGCCAGCAGCGACAGGTCGAGATCGCACGCAGCCTGATGGCCGATCCGTCGGTCTACCTGATCGACGAACCGACCGCCGGCGTCGATCCGCAGACCAGCGAGACGATCTACGACATCGTCCGCGATCTTGCCCGCGAACTCGGCAAGGCCGTGCTGCTGGTCGACCAGGATATTCGCGCCGCGCTTGCCATCACCGACTACGTCTATGTGGTCAAGAACGGCACGGTTTTTTCCGAAGGCGCGCGCGCGGATTTCGGTGCCGACACCGACGCTCTTGTCGCACGTTGGCTGTATGCGAGCGGTGAATGAACGGGCAGCTTACGGCGTGGCGTAGCCCGGCGGCTGTTCGAACAGGCCGCCGCGCCGAATCTCTAGCGCCCGCCCGATCCTCAGCGCCAGCGGATCCTGGAAGCGGCGAACCGCGATCTGCAATCCTGCGGGCAGACCATTGACGAGACCGATGGGGACGCTGAGCGCTGCCATGTCGAGGAGGTTCACCATGCGGGTAAACGTCCCAAGCGGCGTCGTTGTCTCATCGATGTCGGCCAATGGCGGCGCGGTAATCGGCGCCGTTGGCGTCAGGAACGCATCGGCGCCTTCGAGATCGCGATGAAACTCGATCTGCGCGGCTCGGCGCCTTGCAATCAACTCGTGATAAGCGGCGAGGCCGATTTCCCTGCCCTTGAGAACCCGCATGCGGATCGCCGTGCCGACGCCGCTGTCCGCGGGTTCCACGTAACGGCCGAGATGATGCCAGGCTTCGACGGCCATGATGTCGCCGGCCAGGGCCTTGTAGGTGTCGTAAGATTGCGGCATCGGCATCCGATCGACATTGGCACCGAGCGCCTCCAGTTCAGCGACGGTGGAGTCGAAGCGGTCCAGGATGCCGGGGTCTACGCCGGCAAGGTCCACGGCCGAGGGGATGCACAGGCGAAGGCCCGATATGCTCCGCTCGAGCCCGTCGAGCGGCGAGGTCGGCGCCACGCCAAAGGTGGCCGGATCGCCGGGATCGGGACCCTCGAGCGCGGCCAGCAGAAGGGCTGCATCCTCCACCGACCGGGTCATGGGACCGATGCTGTCGAAGGACATGGCAAGCGGCAGCAAGCCGCCGCGCCCGATAAGGCCGAAGGACGTCTTCAGGCCCACGATTCCGCACATGGCGGACGGATTGCGGATGGAGCCCGTAGTGTCGGTGCCGAGCGCGACCGGCACCAGTCCGGCGGCGACGGCCACGCCCGAACCGCTCGACGATCCGCCCGGCGCGCGCGGGATGGCGCTGTCACGCGGGTTCAGGGGCGTGCCGGCGACCGGGTTGGTCCCCCAACTGCCAAAAGCAAATTCCACGGTGTGCACCTTGCCCAGCAGGATCATCCCGGCCGCGACAAGGCGTTCGATTGCCGTTGCCGTGGCGGTTGCGAGTTCGCCCGCAAGCGCTTTCGAGCCTGCCAGGGTCGGATAGCCTTCGACGTCAAGCAGGTCCTTGGCCGCGAAAGGGATACCGTCCAGCGGCCCTTTCGAGACGCCGCGACTGCGACGCTCGTCGGCTTCGCCGGCGGCCTGGAGCGCAGCCTCAGGAAACAGCCGGACGAACGCATGCAGCGAATTGTCATGAACGTCGACACGATCCAGCGCGCGCCGGACGATCTCGGTCGAGGATGTGTTGCCATCGGCGAGCGCGCGGCTGAGTTCGGCGGCGGTGGCGAAGGCGGAAATCCCTTGGGCGGTGGCGTTCATGCTGTCCTACCTGTGCGAGTCGGTGAAATGAAGCATGGAAAACCACGTTGCGGGAGAGCCAATTGGCCCGGAGATGAAATTGAAGCCGTTGCTGATCATGGTTGCGCCGAACGGAGCGCGCAGAACGAAGGCCGATCATCCGGCTCTGCCGATGACCGCCGACGAACTTGCCGAAACGGCGAGGCAGTGTCTCGCTGCCGGCGCCGCCGCCATCCATGTGCATGTCCGCGATACTTCAGGCCGGCACACGCTTGACGCCGCGCTTTACCGGGATGCCATCGCGGCGATCCGGGAGCGGACGCAGGGCGTCATGGCGATCCAGATCACGACCGAAGCGGTCGGGCTCTATTCGCCACGCGAACAGATGGACCTTGTTCGGGCGCTTCATCCGGTTTCCGTCTCGATCGGCTTGCGTGAGATAATCAGCGATGGCGAGGCGGAGCCGGCCCGCTTCTTCGCGTGGGCCGGTCGGGAAGGCATCGCGGTCCAGCACATTCTCTATGATCGGGCCGATCTCGACCGTTTCATCGATCTGCGGCGGCGAGGCATTCTGGCGGAGCCCACAAGCCCCCGGCTGCTGTTCGTCCTTGGACGCTATGCCGCCGATCAGGAAAGCCGGCCCGAAGACCTCGATGTCTTCCTTGAAGGGCTCGATGCGCATGGTCTTGAAGGCGCCGTATGGTCGGTCTGCGCCTTCGGACGGGGCGAGACCTTGGCGCTGACGGCGGCGATCGCGGCGGGAGGGCACGTGCGGGTCGGCTTCGAGAACTCTCTCTGGCACGCCGATGGCAGCCTCGCCCGCGACAATGCCGAACGGGTCGCGGCAATCGTCGAAGCCGCTGGCCGCACGGGGCGCCCGATTGCTTCTGCCGCGCAGGCGCTTGATATTCTCGGAATTGCCCGCCAGCAGTGAGGGCCCGCGCGCCTTGTTAGGGGATCGGCCGCGCGCCTGCAAATTCGCCAGGGTAGGACGGCACGGTCTCGAACGGCCCCGTCATATCCTTGCATCCAAATCGGGCGACTTGCCTTGCGAGCCGTCTTCCTTGTGCGTTTTATCGCGGATGGCCCGGAACAATGGCCCCGATGAGGGGTTTGGTCGCGACATAGCGAGCGACGGAGCCAGCGATGTCCGAGCATGTTCCCCCAAACTCCTCCAGTCTCAGCAGACGAAGCTTTATGACCGCGACCGTCTCCGCGGCTGCGGTGACTCCGCTTCTGGCCTCGACAGCCAGGTCCGAGGAGCCTCCGGCTGCTGCCGCCAAGCCAAACGAGCCTGTCATGACAACACTGACCATCAACAAGCAGCCATACAATCTGGCGCTCGACAGCCGAACCAGCCTGCTCGACGCCTTGCGCGACCATGTCGGCCTGACGGGCACGAAGAAAGGTTGCGATCATGGCCAATGCGGTGCCTGTACGGTGCTGGTCGATGGCCATCGCGTGCTCTCCTGCCTCAGCTTCGCGGTGATGAACGAGGGCAAGGCGGTAACCACCGTCGAAGGGTTGGCGTCGACGGATGGCGGCCTGCATCCGATGCAGCAGGCCTTCATCGATCACGATGCGTTCCAGTGCGGCTATTGCACGCCCGGCCAGATCATGTCCGCGATCGGCTGCGTCCACGAAGGACATGCCGGTTCAGAGGACGACATTCGCGAATATATGAGCGGCAACCTTTGCCGATGCGCGGCATACCCGAACATCGTCGCGGCAATCGTCCAGGCCCGCGACCAGATCAGGAGGGCCTGAGATGCATCCTTTCGTCTATGAGAGGCCCGCCAGCCTCTCCGCGGCGGTCGCCGTCGCCTCGCGCTCGGCCACCAGGCATCCGCCGACGCAAGCCCCCGCGCAGTTCATTGCCGGTGGCACCAATCTCGCCGACTATATGAAACTCGGCGTCGCCCGGCCGGAACGCTTGCTCGATTTGAACGGTCTCTCCGAACCGGCATTGCGGCGGATCGAGACCGGTGGTGAGGGTCTGCGCCTTGGCGCTCTTGTGCGGATGGGCGACGCGGCCGAGAATGCCGAGATCAAGCGTCGGTATCCGGTGATCGCGGAGAGCCTGCAACTGGCGGCAAGCGGCCAGCTGCGCAACATGGCAAGCCTTGCCGGCAACATCCTGCAGCGGACCCGCTGCGAATATTTCCGCGAAACCTCATGGCCATGCAACAAGCGCGAGCCAGGCTCGGGCTGCGCCGCGATGGAGGGGTTCAACCGCCAGCATGCCGTGCTGGGGACCAGTGAGAACTGCATCGCGAACTATCACGGTGACTTTGCCCAGGCCCTGATCGCGCTTGACGCCACGGTTCATGTCCAAGGCCACAACGGGCGGCGAAAGATTCCGTTTGCCAGCCTGCATCGCCTGCCCGAGGACAGCCCTCACATCGAGACCGACCTGGCACCCGACGAGATCGTCACCGCCATAGAGGTGCCCGCCGGCGCATGGACCAGGCGTTCGCGCTATCTCAAGATCCGCGATCGGCAATCCTATGCGTTTGCCCTTGCATCGGCCGCGGTCGCCCTCGACCTCGACGGCGAGACCGTGAACGAGGCGCGCATCGCGCTTGGCGGCGTGGCGACCGTACCCTGGCGGGCAAGAGCGGCGGAGGAGATCCTGCGCGGCAAGGTGCTCGACGAGGCAGCGGCGGCCGAGGCCGCCGAAGCCGCGTTCGCCGAGGCCCAGCCGCGTCGGCACAACGCATTCAAGATAGAACTCGGCAAGCGAACCTTGATCAGGGGGCTGCTCGAAACCCGTGACATGAAGGTGTGATCATGAACGTCGCCGCTCCACAGCCGAAGGAAAACATGGGACAGCCGCTGCCGCGTATCGATGCGCGGCTGAAAGTCACCGGCCAGGCCGAATACGCGGCGGATCTCCCGGCCGCCAACATTGCGCACGCCGTGCTCGCGACGAGCAGCATCGCCAAGGGCAAGGTCGCCAGGCTTTACCTGGATGACGCGCGCTCGGTGCCCGGCGTGCTCGACATCGTCACCTATGGCGACCTCGACAAGGTCGAGACGCCGAAATTCGGAAATACCGGCGCGAGTTCTATCGGGCCGCTGCATGACAAGGCGATCTTCCATGACGGTCAGATCATTGCGCTGGTGGTCGCCGAGACCTTCGAAGCGGCCGAGGAGGCGGCGCAAAGGATCCGCGCGGACTATGCCGAGGAAAAACCGACCGCCAGTTTCGACATGCCGGGGACAAAGACCATCGACGCCGCCGGCAAAAGCCCGTTGTTCAAGGAGGACGTCAAGGCCGGTGATTTCGATGCCGCCTATGAATCGGCCCCGATGAAGATCGATGCGCGGTATTCGACGCCGACCCAGCATCACAACCCGATAGAGCTGTTCTCGACCACCGCTGTTTGGCAAGGCGACCAACTCACCGTTTACGAGCCCTCTCAGAACGTGACCGGCTGGAAAGTCGAGTTGGCGCGGCAATTGAGGCTCGACCCAGCGAATGTGCGCATCGTCTGCCCTAACGTAGGCGGCGCATTCGGCTCGAAGGGGCCGATGACGGCGCGAACGGCCATCGTGGCTGTGGCCGCCAGGCGGCTTGGCCGGCCGGTGCGCTGTGTGGTCAGCCGCATGCAGGCGTTCGGCACCCAGACCTATCGGGCCGAAACCCGGCACCGCATCCGCATCGGCGTCGGCAAGGACGGCCGCATCACTGCTTTCGGCCATGAAGGCTGGGAGGTGACCTCGAGACCCGATTCCTATGTCGTCGGCGGGACTTCGGCCACCGGTCGCATGTATGCTTATGGCTCGGTGCTGACGCATGTCTCGCTTGTGCAGGCGGATCGCAACACGCCCGGCTATATGCGCTCGCCGCCCGAGACGCCCTACGTCTATGCGCTCGAGAACGCCATGGACGAGATGGCCGTCGCACTCGGCATGGACCCGATCGAATTTCGCCGGATCAACGAGCCCCAGAAGGAGCCGATCGGCGGCAAGCCGTTCTCCAGCCGGTCGCTGATGAAATGCTACGATCAGGCCGCCGATGCCTTCGGCTGGACGAGACGGGATGCGAAAGTCGGCTCGATGCGCGACGGCGACTGGCTCGTCGGCATGGGCTGTGCGACGGCAGTCTACCCGACCGCTGCCGCGCCATGCGCGGCCCGCGTGCGCCTGACCGCCGAAGGGGACGTGCGCGTGCAGTGCGGCTCGCATGAAATCGGCACAGGTGTGCGAACCGTTGCCGGCCAGATGGCGGCGGAACGTCTCGGTGTCGACATCGGCAAGGTCGCCGTCGAGATGGGCGACAGTGCCTTGCCGCCGGCGCCGGTATCGGGAGGTTCGATTTCCACTGCCAGCGTCTGTTCGGCCGTGCTCAAGGCGTGTGATGCTGTGCGCACGAAATTGTTCGCCGCAGCGGTCGCGGAGGGTGGCCCTCTTGCAGGCTCGCACAATGAGGAACTGGACCTCCACGAGGGACGGATCCTCACCAAGGGCGGGGCGTCGGCAAGCACCGCCGATATATTCAAGGCCATGCAGGTAGGCGCTATCGAGGAATATGCCGAATTCGCGCCGAAGGGCTCGACCCCCGAAGCGCTCAAGAAGCTCTATGCCGGCCAGTCGGAATTCCACGGCGGCGAGTCCGACGCGGATTCGGTGAAATATGCGTTCGGGGCCGAATTCGTGGAGGTGCACATCAACAGCTACACGCGCGAAATCCGTGTGCCGCGCATCGTCGGGGCGTTCGCGGCCGGCCGCATCATGAACACGCGCACCGCGCGCAGCCAGCTGATGGGAGGCATGATCTGGGGCATTGGCCAGGCCCTGCATGAGGCGACCGAGATCGACACCCGCTATGCCCGCTACGTCAACCGCGACCTGCAGGATTATCTGGTCCCGGTGAATGCCGATATCAGGGATCTCGAGGTGATACTGGTCCCGGAGATCGACCATGAGGTCAATCCGGCTGGTGTGAAGGGCCTGGGCGAACTCGGCAATGTCGGCACCGCCGCTGCCGTCGCCAGCGCCGTCTACCACGCGACGGGCAAGCGGATCCGCGACTTGCCGATCAGAATTGACGATCTGATCGTTTGAAGACCGGGGTGATGAGGATTGCTCCGCCGCAACAAGCGTGGGTTTGTCCTCGCCCAGTTTCACTGCCTTGCGGATCGGGATGCTGATGCGTCAGGAACCGACTGTTTCATGCCAGGGTGATCCGGAACAGCCGGAACCCTTCCCGCCCCGTCGAACGGAACTGACCGTAGGAGCGCTCAGCCTTGGCCGCGCCTGCTCGGCCCGGTATTTGCACCGGCAGCCACCACGCCCTGCGCCTGGTCGATGGCGTGTCCCAGCAGGCGCGGAATGAAAAGCTGCAGCGTCGCGGCGATGAAGGTCGAGACGATGGTGATGGCGACCTGCCAAGGGTGGCACAGCGTCATGCGCATGATACGCAGCAACGTGCTAGGCCCCTTGCCCCAGGAGGCTTGCGCCACATGGGCAACCGATTTGCCGCGCCCCGCCGCGCTGCCGATTGCTTGCGTGTTCAAGGACCTATCCAAACCGATCCGGACTTTAGCCCGGACGAATGAAACAGATTCAAATTCAAGTGCCGCGATGTTACGCGCCTCCCGCGCGGCCGTTCAAGGGCCAATGACAGCTTCGCGCTGTGCCTGAAATGACACGCCCGTATTTCGCGCAATGATCGCGCTCATCGTCAGGCTGCCCGCCCAAATAGAAAAATTGTTCGTCCCGGCGGCATCGAAAAGCCGATCGTTCCTTTCCCGGCGCACTGAACTCCGTGAGATTTGGGGCATCGATGGCGGCTTCGGCCGCTGGAAAAGGAGCAGCACATCCACGGGCCCGGTTTTCCGGGCGAAGTTTTCAAGCAGCACCCGGAAAGAACCCGGAAAGGAGCTGACATGCCCAGAATAGTGCCCGTGCTCGATCTGAGCCGTCTCGAACAAGGCGCGTCGGAGCGCCGGACGTTTCTGGCGGATCTGCGCTCCGCCTCGCGCGATATCGGTTTTTTCTATTTGGCGGGCCACGGCATCCCATGGGCCGACATCAGCGAGACGCTCGCCGCTTCGCGGCGTTTCTTTGCCTTGCCGGAAGCCGACAAGCTGTCGATAGAGATGGTCAATTCCTCGCAGTTCCGCGGTTATACCCGCGCTGGCGGCGAACTGACCAAGGGCAAGGCCGACTGGCGCGAGCAGCTCGACATCGGCGTCGAGCGCCCGCCCATCGCGCAAGGCCCGGGAATTCCTGCCTGGACGCGGCTGCAGGGCCGAACCAATGGCCGTCGGCGTTGCCGGAGCTGAAGCCGGCGCTGCTGGCCTGGCAGGCGAAGGCGACGGCCGTGGCCATTCGTCTGCTCAAGGCCTTCGCGCTGTCGCTCGACCAGGCCGAGGACGCTTTCGATCCGATCTATGGCGGCGAACCCAATCATCGCATGAAGATCGTGCGCTACCCCGGCCGCGAAGCGACCGGCGGCGACCAGGGCGTCGGCGCGCATAAGGATGGCGGCTTCCTGACGCTGCTGCTCCAGGACGACAACAAGGGCCTGCAGGTAGACTATGACGGAAGCTGGGTGGACGTGGATCCGATTCCCGGAACGCTCGTCGTCAACATCGGCGAGCTGCTGGAGCTCGCCTCGAACGGCTATTTGAGAGCCACCGTGCATCGCGTCGTGACGCCGCCCGCCGGCGTCGAACGCATCTCGGTGCCGTTCTTCTTCAGCGCCAAGCTCGATGCCACGATACCGCTGCTCGAGCTTCCCGAGGAACTGGCGGCGCAGGCGCGCGGGCCGGCCAGCGATCCCGACAATCCGCTGTTTCGCGATGTCGGAACCAATGTGCTGAAGAGCAGGCTGCGCTCCCATCCCGACGTTGCGCGGCGTCATTATGCCGATCTGTTTGAGCCCGAGACCCGGGCAGGCTGAGCCATTCGGCAGGTAGAAATTTTTGTAGGGCAGCAAAATTTTAGAATTCTATTCGTCGCCAGCGCGCGAAAATGGGCTCAAGATAAAATTATCGTTCGAGGTTTCCTCCCATTCCTCCGAACGGTGTTCCCCTCTGAAGGTTATGACCTTCTTTCTGGCCGGGCCGTCTTCGCGCCCGGCCATTTTTCTTTGCCGGGAACAGTTTTTGCGGCCTGGGAAGCGCGCCACGACGACACGCCATTTTCTTGGAAATGCTTTCTCTTGCGTTCCACTTGGGAAGGCGCAACCCTCTCCAATCCAGTCACCACCGCGAAAGAGAGATGCTCATGACATCCAATGTCGCCGTCATTGCCGGAGCGGGATCCGGATTGAGCGCCTCGCTTGCGCGCCTTCTCGCAAGGGAAGGTTTTCGTGTCGTGCTGGCCGCCCGCAACGTCGAGAAGCTCGACCCGTTGCTGGCGCAGACCGGCGCCCAAGCCGTGGCAACCGATGTCTCCGATGCCGCGTCGGTGCAGCGCCTGTTCGAGGTCGCTGACAAGGCCGGCCCGCTGTCGCTCGTGGTCTTCAATGCCAGCGGACGCGCCCGTGGCCCGATAGCCGAACTCGATCCAGAGGCTGTCAGGCAGGCCTTGCTGGTGGGGGCCTATGGCGGCTTCCTGGTTGGCCAGCAAGCAGCCAACCGGCTGCTTTTGCAAGGCTCGGGCTCGATCTTCTTCACCGGCGCGACGGCAAGCGTCAAGGGGTTCGCCGGCTCGGCCGGTTTCGCGATGCCCAAATTCGGCTTGCGTGGACTGGCGCAATCCATGGCTCGCGAACTGGCCCCCAAGAACATCCATGTCGCGCATTTCGTCATCGATGGCGCCATTGCCTCGACCGTGCCGGGAGGGGCTCCCGACCCGCAGGATCGACGGTTATCGCCGGACGCGATCGCCGAGGCCTATCTCGGCATCCATCGCCAGAACCGCAGCGCCTGGACCTGGGAACTCGAGCTCAGGCCCTGGGTCGAGACCTTCTGATCGGCACGGTGACCTATGCAGCTTTCGCGGGGCTTCCATGCAAGGCGGCGGAGAGAGTCGACATTGCATGGGGATGTCACTATATAGCGGCGGCTTCGATGGCTTGTGCCTGGAAACGGCAACGTCATCGGGCAGCTGTTGTGACAGCCATTGAGATGCAAACGGACCTGAAAACCGTAAGAAGCAAGTAGAAGCAGCCTCTCGAGGCGGGACAGGATTCCCGCCAAACGATACCCGCCCCCAGAAACAGAAAATGTTCTTCAATCCTCTATTTCCTTTGGCTCTGTGGACCTTGGACGACATCGGCTTGCCGTCCGGTGGCGACTCGGCTGGAATGGGGACATGCATCCTTCACCGGATGCCGACGTTTATGATTACCAACCGGCTTCGCCGCCAGGGAAAAGCAATATGAGTGAGCACGCCATCGAATTCTTGCAGGGATGGATTGGCGAAAAAGTCCATTGCCAGTCCCACGCCAGGATCGAGAAGCAGGCCGAGACGCTGGCCAGGGAATGCGCTGCCAAGGCGGCCGAGGTCGGCATACCGCTGGAGGATATCCAGGAAGAAGTCGGCGATATCCAGGAACTCATCGCCTCCCGGCTCGAGGAAGCGGCCGAGGCCGACGAGCACCAGCAGGCCGCGAGCAAGGCCGCGGAATAATTCAGGAGCAATCCTGTATGAATACGCGGACCATTCGGTCCGCGTATTTGTCTCAGCCGAATTTCTCCTTCAGCCACGCCTTCGGCAGCGCCGGCACGAAATTGCCGTCGCGGCCGGTCATGTCCTCGTTGGCGACCATCGCATTGAGGACGGCTTCCTCGACGCCCTGGACCACGGCATCGAAGAACGGATCGATGTCGCTGTCGGGGATGAACTCGGCGCGAGCGATCCGGCCCGGCGGCGCCAGGGCCGCGTCGGGATTGGCGGTAGAGAAGGCGAGGAAGATGTCGCCGGAACTGTGATAGCCGAAGCCGCCGGTCATGGCGACGCCGAGCGGCACACGGCGGGCCAGCCGCTTCATCTGATGCGGCAGGAACGGTGCGTCGGTGGCAATAACGGCGATGATCGAGCCTTTTTCGGCACGTGGCGTGCCTTCGCGGATCGCGGGTTCGACGAGCTCCGGCCCGGCGCACAGGCCTCGAAGCGTGAAATTGCGCCGCTTGCCGAAATTCGCCTGCACGAAGGCGCCGACAGTATAGACACGCCCTTGCCATTCGGTGATGCGCGACGCGGTGCCCGAACCGGCCTTGAAGCCGAAGGCGATCATGCCGGTGCCGCCGCCGACGCTGCCTTCCTCGATCGGTCCGCTGGCGGCACCGTCGAGCGCCTCGGCAACATGCCCTGATGTCACGTGGTGGCCGTTGATGTCGTTGAGGAAGCCGTCATAGGTTTCCGCTGCCACCGGCAGTCCCCAGCCGCTGTCGAGTGCGGCTGGCAGCACCTTGCTCATCCAGCGCAGGGTGCCGTCGCGCGAAACGCCGCAGGAATGCGTGTTGGTGACGGTGATGGGGAAGTTGAAGGCGCCGGTCTCCTCGACGATATGCGAGCCGGTCAGTTCGCCATTGCCGTTCTGGCTGAAGATGCCGGCGAAGACCGGTATGGCAAGGTCGGCCCGCGGCCTGGGCAGGATCGCGGTCACGCCGGTGCGCACCGGTCCCTGGCCCACGACGAGCGGGCCGTCGCCTGAAATCAGCGTGGAATAGCCGACCGACACTCCAGCCACGTCGGTGATCGCGTTGAACGGGCCGGGCGTGCCGTCGAAGCCGATGCCGAAGCTTCGCGCGCGCGGCTTGCCGGAGGGCGTTTTCCAATGATGCGGATTATCTGTCATGTCACGGTTCAGAATAGGGAGCCCTGGCTGCCGGGCTCCTTGGCCTTGGTCGCGGTTTTGGCGGCCGGTCGTGGCCGCGCCGAGCCGCTGGTCGCGACCGCATCCGCCGTGCCGTCGGCGAACTCCAGGGACAGCGCCATCCCCGCCGACAATTCCGCCGCACGCTTGACGACGGCGCCGTCGGCATCCTTCACCAGGGCGAAGCCGCGTGCCAGCACGGCCTTGTGCGACAGCGTCGCCAGCAAGCGGTCGGCCTGGGCGACGCGACTGCGCAGCCGCTCCAGCCTCAGCGATGCCGCATGCGTGCTGCGCCGCGTCAGCGCGGTCAGGAAATCCCTTTGGGTCCGCTGCCGCCGCGCCGTGGGCTCTATGGTGATGCGGCCCTGCAGCGCCGCCAATTGCTGCCGGTGCCGCTGCAGCGACGCCCGGGCGCATTTCGGCAACTGATCGGCGGCGCGATTGAGTTCCGCGCGCCGGGCCCTCGTCAGCGCGCGCAACGCACCCTGTGCCCGCAGAAGATTGCGCTCGTTGGTCCGCCGCGCCTCGGCAATTCGCTGCGACAGCATTGCCGGCGTCAGTTTCAGGGCGAGGAAGCGTCCCCGCTTGCGTTCGGTCGAAACCATGAGGCCGCGCCCGAGCCGGCTCGCCGCCTCGTCGAGACGACGCCGTGGCAGCGCCAGCAACTGATCGGGCGAGGGCAGCGCACGCGCCGCCGCGCGCACGGACTGGCGCTTGCGCTCGAAATTGCGCGAAACCGCAGCCTTGAGCCGCGCGCCGAGACTGGCGAGCGTCGCTTCGAGGTCAGCCTTCACCGGAACGGCGATTTCGGCCGCCCCCGTCGGCGTCGGCGCCCTCACATCCGCGACGAGGTCGATCAGCGTCCAGTCGGTTTCGTGGCCGACGGCCGAGATCAGCGGAATGGCGGAGGCGGCGACGGCACGGGCCAGCGCCTCGTCGTTGAAGCCCCACAAGTCCTCGAGGCTGCCGCCGCCCCGCGCCACGATCAGCAGGTCCGGGCGCTCGATGGTGCCATCCCGTGCCAGCGCGTTGAAACCGGCGACTGCGGCGGTCACCTCGGCGCCCGCGGTTTCGCCTTGCACCCGCACCGGCCAGACGAGCACATGCAGCGGAAAACGATCCTTGATCCGGTGGATGATGTCGCGGATGACGGCCCCCGTCGGCGAGGTGACGACGCCGATGACGCGCGGCATGAAGGGCAGCAACCGCTTGCGGCCCCCTCGAACAGTCCTTCGGCCTGCAGCCGGCGCTTGCGCTCCTCCAGCAGCGCCATCAAGGCTCCGGCGCCCGCCGGTTCCAGATTGTCGATGACGATCTGGTAGTTGGATTTGCCGGGATAGGTGGTGAGCCTGCCGGTGGCGATCACCTCCATTCCTTCTTCGGGGCGGAATTTCAGCCGGCCCATCGTGCCTTTCCACACCACGGCGTCGAGCCGAGCGCGGTCGTCCTTCAGCGTGAAATAGGCATGGCCGGAGGAGTGCGGCCCGCGATAACCCGAGATTTCACCGCGCACCCGTACATTGCCGAAGGCATCCTCGACCGTGCGCTTCAGGGCGCCTGATATTTCGCTCACCGTATATTCGGTGGCGTTGCTGCGTGATTCGGATGCTGCTTCGCTCATCGGCCGATTGGGGGGTGGTTGCGCGCCGGCGTCAAGCTGGCTGTTTTCAGGTCGGCGTTCAGGTGCGTCTGATCGCTTACCAGCCCGGCAGGATCTGGTTCGGCTTGGTTCGCCGCATCTTGCTGAAGGCGAGTGCCGCGAAATCGAACGTTCCCGCCTCTTCGCCAAGCGGCACCGAGATGTTGTCCAGGCTTTCGGAAATGTGCCGGGCCAGTGCATCGACGATCTCCGGCCGCGAGGTTTGGCCGCGCATGATGCCGATACGGCAGTCGGGCAGGGCGCCGAAGCCGTCGGCCTCGCCCAGCACCCGCATGCCGGGCCTGAGCGCGCATTCCGGCAGCACCGAGATCGCCAGGCCCGACAACACCGCGGCGGTGATGACCGTTGCGGAAAAGCTGGTGAACAGGATACGATAGTCGCGGTTCTGCTGGTCAAGCACGTCGACGGCGGCGCGTCGCCAGATACAGTTTGGCCGGCCAAAGGCCATAGGCAGCGTCTCCTGCTCGTGCGTGGCGTGGTTGGCCGAGGTGACCCACAGCAGCGGTTCGCGCCGCACCACCTCGGACTGGCCCCGCACGTCGTTATGCGTCACCAACGCCAGGTCGAGATTGCCGCGCTTGATGTGTTCGACCAGCCCCGGCGTCGGTTCGCAGACGACGGTCAGTTCGACGCGTGGATTGGAACGCGTGAAGCGCGCCATGATCTCGGGCAGGAAACGGTCGGCGTAGTCGTCCGGCGTACCGATCCGGATCGTGCCTTCGAGCCGCCGGTCGTCGAAGGCGGCCAGCGTTTCGCGGTTGAGATAGAGCAGCCGTCTTGCGTAGGAAAGCAGCTTGTCGCCTTCCTCCGTCAGTCTGTTGCTGCGCCCTTCCTTTTCGAACAGCGGCTTGCCGATCCGCTCCTCTAGCCGGCGCATCTGCATCGACACCGCCGACTGGGTGCGGTGCACCTCTTCGGCCGCCCGGGTGAAACTGCCAGTGTCGGCGATCGAGATGAAGGTCTGCAACTGATCTAGATCGAGCGGCGCTTTCATCGGCATGATCCATCACTAGTGTTGATGCTTAAGATTAGAAACATTCGTTGGATTAATCAATCGAGCAATGGCAAATTACTGATGTCCACATGAAGGCATGTGAATCGAAGCCGGAACGGCCGCTGTCGCCAGCGCCGATCGCCTGGTTTTGCCCGTTCGAGTCTGAAGGAGACCGACATGGTTACGTTTGATTTCGCCACCGAGACCTCGCGCATCACCACGCGTCCGGCCGTTGCGACGCGCGCGATCAATGCGGTCTCCAATGTCTACCAGGCCTGGAAAAACCGCCGTGCCTTCTATCGCCTCGGCGAGATGTCGGACGCCGAGCTTGCCGATATCGGCCTGACGCGCGCCGACCTGCACGTCGCCATCGACGTGCCGTTTGGCCGCGATCCGACGGCGATGCTGCGCGAAATCGCCAGCGATCGCGTCGAAACCATCGAGGACATCGCCCGCAGGGTGGCCTGATCGGTTGAATTTCGGTCCCGCTGAACCTTTTCATCAGTCAGCGCGACCAAGGTTCATGCAGGCTTCCCACTCCCTGCCGGTCCCCCGCCGGCCTGCCTGCACGCTGCCCGGTCCTCCCAAGGACCGGGCTTTCTTTTTGCGCGAGGCAAAAGCCAAAACCTGGGCGACGGCTACCGCCGATCCATGCCGCGCTTGAACTGGTCGAAAATCGACTCCATGCCTTTCTGGTAGTCGTCGCGCTGCTGCGCTCCGGTCTCGAACATCTTGCCAAACAGATCGTCGAACGGGTTCGTCGGCCTGCCGCTCGGATTGGCCTGCGGCTGCGGCGCCTGGGGCTGCCGCCGAGCTTGGGGCTGCGGCGCCGGCTGCTCGCCGCCTGATGCACCGCCACCCTGCCGCAGCATCTCCTCGAAGATCTTGCCTAGCGGACTGTCGCCATAGGGGCTCTGGGTCTGCTGCGGCTGAGGCTGGTCCTGCGGCGGCTGCGCGCCACCGCCGAACATGTCCTGCAGCACCTTGCCGAGCGGATTGTCGCCAAAGGGGTTCTGTGTCTGCTGCGGTTGTGGCTGGGATCGGCTTTGCGGCTGTGGCGCGCCGCCGCCGAACATGTCCTGCAGCACCTTGCCAAGCGGGTTGTCCATCGGGTCTTGCGATGGCGGGCTCGGCTGCGGCGCCGGCGCCTGGGCGCCGCCCAGGCCGCCTCCCTGGCGCATCATCTGCTCGATGATCTCGCCCAGCGGATTGCTGCCGGCGGCGCCGAAGCCGCTGGCCGCCTGCATCTGCCCCCCGGCCAACTGATTGGTGGTCTGCTTGAACAGCCCGCCCATCATCATCGAGGCCAGGGCCGGCAGCATCTGTTGCAGCACCTGCTGGCTGATACCGGTCGCTTGCGCCGCCTGGCCGGCAACCGCGCGCGACAGATCCTTCGAGCCGAACAGATGCCCCAGAATGCCGTTGCCCTCATTGATGCCTTGCGGCGAGAAGGCCCGGGTCGCGTCCTCGAAATACTTGGCGTGCTGACCGCTCGCCATCGCCGTCATGAAGGCGCCGAGCCCATAGGGATCGGCGGTGTTGCGCCTCAGTCCTTGCGAAAAGGCAGGCAGCAACGCCTCCACCGCAGATTGCGTCTGCTGCATCGAGAGCCCGTATTGTTGGGCAAGCGCCTGCATGCCGCTGCCGTTCTGGGCTTGTGCCAGCATGTCGAACAAGGAAGGCATTGGTCTCTCCTCCGGAAATCCCCGCCGGAGAAGCCTAATTCGTTTCCACCGCCGATTGAAGCGGCTTTTGCAGGAGCTCGGCCGCCTCGAAGCCGAGGGTTAATAGGCGTATTCCATGAACACCGGCTCGATCGAGCCGCCCCAGCGTGTGTGGTAGGCCGACAGCATCTCCTCGGCGCTGGTGGTGCCGCGCGCCACGACTTCGTCGAGCGTGTTGAGGAACGAGGTCTCGTCATAGCCGTCGCGGTTCTTCTTGCCGCGGTTCTTCAGCCCCATGCGCGAGATGGTGAGCACGTCGCGAGCGATGTCGCGCAACGTGGCGTTGCGGAACGGCGCCGAAATGCCTTGTTCGGGCACGGCGTTGCGCATCGCCAGCACCTCCCCGTAGGTCCAGCTCGAGGTCAGCGCCTCCGCCGCATCGAGCGCTGCCTCGTCATAAAGCAGCCCGACCCAGAAGGCCGGAAGGGCGCAGATGCGCCGCCACGGCCCGCCATCGGCGCCGCGCATCTCGAGAAAGCGCTTCAGCCGCACGTCGGGGAAGAGCGTCGACAGATGGTTAGCCCAGTCGCCCATCGTCGGCAATCCGTCCGGGATTTCATTGCGGACGGCCCCGGCCATGAACTGACGGAAGGTGACGTGCGTCATGTCGTGGTACTGGCCGTCGCGGATGACGAAATACATCGGCACGTCGAGTGCCCATTCGACATAGTCGGCAAAACCGAAATCGGGCGAGAAGCAGAATTCGAGCAGGCCCGAGCGTTGGTTGTCGGTGTCGCGCCAGATGTCGCCGCGCCAGCTCTGCAAGCCGTTCGGCCGGCTTTCCGTGAAGGGCGAATTGGCGAACAGCGCCGTCGACAGCGGCTGCAGCTTCAGCGACACCTGCATCTTGCGCCGCATGTCCACCTCGCTCTCGAAGTCCAGATTAACCTGGATCGTGCAGGTGCGGTACATCATGTCGAGGCCCTTGGTGCCGACCTTGGGCATGTAGCGCGTCATGATCTCGTAGCGCGACTTCGGCATTTTCGGCGTCTCGGCCAGCGACCATTTCGGGCTGCCGCCAAGGCCAAGGAAGCGGATGCCCATCGGCTCGGCGATCTCGCGCACCTGCGCCAGGTGGGCATTGCCCTCGCGGCAGGTCTGGTGGATCGTCTCCAGCGGCGCGCCGGAGAGTTCGAACTGGCCGCCGGGCTCCAGCGAAATCGCGCCCTGGCCGGTCGGCTCGACCAGGCCGATGATGCGGCCGTCATCGATGATGGGGTCCCAGCCGAGCTTTGACTGCATGCCTTCGAGGATGGCGCGTATGCCGCGCTCGCCGCCATAGGGCACCGGTCCGTTGCCGTCGACGTAGAACGGGAATTTCTCGTGCTCGGTGCCGATGCGCCACTTCTCCCGCGGCTTGTTGCCCTCGGCTAGGTGCGCGACGAGTTCGTCCATGCCTTCGATCGGCCGGAAATCGGTTGTGTCACGCGCCATCATCAAGCCCCTGCGGCGCAACGATCCCGAAATCGACCTCGATTTCCGAGATATGCGCCAAAATCAAAGTACTACAGCGGCCTTTGCGCGTCGACGCGCGGCACTGCAGGGCGGCCGGACGACCGCCGGCGCTAGATGGACGAAATGTCAGTAGCCGATCAAGCGAAAAATCCTGAGCCAGAGGTCAACAGGAATTGAACGATGCGGCTCTTCCCGTCTCCCTTGTGTGAGAAGGAAGAAACCCTCACCAATCGCCGATTGTGGCCTGCATCACCGCCAGTGCGGCCACCGCGGCCGTGTCGGCGCGCAGGATGCGCGGGCCGAGCGGAATGGCGGTAACGAAAGGCAGAGCGCGCAACAGCTTGCGCTCTTCGTCGGAAAATCCGCCTTCCGGCCCGACCAGCAGGCCGAGCTTCCTTTCGCTCAACGCTTGCAGCGTGGGCAGGGGATTGTTGGTCGAAGCGTCCTCGTCGCAGAAGATCAGCCGCCGCTCCTTGTCCCAGCCGGTCAGCAGGCGTTCGAACTTTTCCGCTTCCCGCACCTGCGGCACCGCAAGTATGCCGCACTGCTCGGCCGCCTCGACGACATTGGCGCGCAACCGGTCGATGGAGGGTTTGGCCACTTGCGTGTGCTGGGTGATGACCGGCTGCAGCACGCCGGCACCCATTTCGACCGCCTTTTGCACCAGATAGTCGAGCCGGCCTTGCTTCAGCGGTGCGAAGCAGTAGACGAGATCGGGCAGCGGCGGCTGCGGCCGTTGCCGCGCCAGCACCCTCAGCTTCACCGCCTTCTTGGATTTGGCCGCGATGGCCGCCGACCATTCGCCGTCGCGGCCGTTGAACAACAGGATCTCGGCGCCCTCGCCAAGCCGCAGCACGTGCAGGAGATAATGGCTCTGCTGGTGGCCGGCGTCGAACTCGATCTCCGGCCCGAGATCGTCGGGCACGAACAGGCGTTGCATCTTGTAGTTGGCGCGCATGGCCGAGGAATGGGCGAGGCGACGGTTGCCGTCAAGCCTTGGCGGAAGGATGCCAGACGGGTTCGTAGCCTCGCCTCAGCACGCCGATCGCGGTCGGCGGCGTCAGCAGCCGCAGCGGCCGATGAGCGAGGTCGTTGAAATCCTGCGCTCCGCAATATCCTGCAAACGACCAGCGCAGCGCCTTGCCGCGACGCAAGGCGTAGGCATTGCCGCCACCGTCGACCATCGTGCCGTCGGGCAGGCCTGCAAGCTCGTCGGCCGCCACCACCGGCGGCTTTCCGCCCGCGGCCAGCCGCTCCTTGTGCAGCCGCTTGTCGACTTGCGGCGCGCGCGGCTCCGTTATGCCGAAGGCTTCGCCGAAGCGACCCACAAAATCCCTGGCCCGTTCGCGCTGGCAGAAGAAGCAGGGCCGATGGCCCGCCGCCAGCGCCGTCACCTCGTCGAGGAAGAACAGTTCCGTCCAGCCCGCCTTGGCCCCCGATTGATCATCACGTCGCCGGTTGCGGCCCATCGGCTCGCGACGCACGTCGCCGAAGTCGCAGACGCAGATGATCCAGGCGTGAAGCGCCCAGCGTTTTTTCAACAGCGTCCTGGTCTCGGGATCGTGGATGATGCCGCGATTGCCCATGAACAGGCCGCGCTCGGGCGCGGCGTGGATGGCGCCGAACGGATCGACCCGGTTTTGCAGTGGCATAGTTTTCTCCGCGCGCCCGCATCTTGGCTGAAATGCCGGCGCCATGATATCGCTCGTCGCATCGTTTTCACGTCAGCAGGGTTTTGCGATGCGGGTGCTGGTGGTCCAGAACTACGACAACACCGGCCTCGGCCAGGTCGGCGCGGCACTTGCGGAAGCCGGTGCCGATCTCGACATCCGCCTTCCTTACAAGGGCGATCCGCTGCCGGATGATGCGAACGGCCACGACGCCATGGTGGTGCTCGGCGGCGGCCAGAACGCGCTGGCCGATGAGGAATATCCCTATTTTCCGGCGCTGCTCGAACTGACCCGCGATTTCGCCGGCCAGGACCGCGCGGTGCTCGGCATCTGCCTCGGCAGCCAGCTGGTTGCCCGCGCCTTCGGCGGCGAGAACCGCATCGGCGGCGCCAACGAATTCGGCTGGCGCGGCGTGTCGCTGACGCCGGACGCCAAGGCCGATCCGGTGCTGGCCGAGCTTCCGGAAAAGTTCCCGATCTTCCAGTGGCACGACGACACCTTCGTGCTGCCTGAAGACGCCGTGCGGCTCGCCGGCAATGATGTCGCCGAGAACCAGGCGTTCCGCGTCGGCCGCGCCGTCTACGGCTTCCAGTTCCATTTCGAGGCCGATCGGCCGCTGGTGAAGGACTGGAGCACCTCTTTCGCGCCGATCATTGCAGCGCGCCACCCCGACTGGGCCGGCAAGCTCGAGGGCGAAATGGCCCGTAACGGACCGGATGCCGATGCTGCCGGCCTTGCCATCGCCCGCGCATGGGTGGCGACGATCTGAGCATCATCTCTGCGGACCAGGGCGTGGCATAATTGGCACGCGGCGGTGAATCCGCCTGGGGAAAACCGGTTTCGTCCTTGGCTTGTGTACGCCCGCCATCCTAGAAGGCGCGCGCTCTGCATCACCGGTGCAACCGCGACGGACCTTTGTGTGGCCCGTGCGACACACCGCCGATACAGAACGTGCCTAGAAGCGCGAAATCGTCGAAACTTTGAGACGTATTTTCGGTTTCAACGCATTGGTAACCGCCTCGTGCACAGATGCAGGAAGCTCAACAAGAGATGACGTCCGTGAAAGCAGCGCTTCTGTCCTTTGCCATGATGTCCGCCATCGTGATTTGCGGTCTCGGCATCTATGCGGCCGATGCCGCCAACAACCACAACGCCGTCGACGGCTACGGCGTCACCGCTTCGCTGCGCTGAATAGCCGGACCGTTCGCGTCGTTTCCGCGGCGCGCGCCACTCAAGCTTCCCTTATTGTCATTGTCAGAATGCGTTTGTCGGCGTCCTCGACAACGAGCGCGCTCAGCATGCCTGATTGCCAGGCGAGCGTATCGACATTGACGCGGTTGGCCATGACTTCCGCCTCGGGAACGGGCGTGTGGCCGTGCACCACGATCTTCGGGAAAAGGCCGGCGTGATCGTGGAAAACGTCGCGGATCCAGATCAGATCCTGCGGATTCTGGTTCTCCAGGGCAACGCCTGGCCGGATGCCGGCATGGCAGAAGAAGAAGTCGCCGAAGCTGATTGAGAAGGGTAGCGAACGCAGGAAATCGATATGGTGTTGCGGTACTGCTTCGAGCAGAGCCTGATGCCCCCGTCTCATCGTCTCCATCTTGCCGAACCAGCCGGCGTCGGCCGCGAGGGGCACACCGTAGGATAGCGCCGTCTGGACCCCGCCATAGCGCATGAAAAGCCCGTCCGGGTCAGGGGTATCGAGAAAATCGAGAAAGCCGAGGTCGTGATTGCCGGCAAGCATCAGGTTTCGCGGATCGCGTTTGCGCGCCTCAATCAGGAAATCGACGACGTCCTTGGAGTCCGGCCCACGGTCGACATAGTCGCCGAGGTGGATGACGCGCCAGTCGCGAGCCGGCTTCCATTCGAGCTCGCTCTCGATTCGCTGATGCATGGCGGCCAGCAAATCGAGCCGGCCATGGACATCGCCGATTGCGTAGAGCCGCATGCCGTCCGGTCCGCGCGCGTCCAGGAAATGAATGTCGGGTTCTGCCAACGTATCGCTGTCTCCGTGATCAGGCCGTCGCCGACCTGGCTAGCGCCGGATCTGGTCCTTGCCCATGTCGGTCACCAGACGTTTTCCGCACAGCGCCAGCGTGATGTCCATCTCCTTACGGATGATTTCCAGCGCCTTGGTAACGCCTTCCTTGCCGAGCGCGCCCAGGCCGTAGAGAAACGGCCGGCCGATATAGGTGCCCCTGGCGCCGAGGCACAGCGCCTTCAGCACGTCCTGGCCGGAGCGGATGCCACCATCCATGTGCACCTCGATCCTGTCGCCGACCGCGTCCGCGATTTCCTCCAGCGCCATGATCGACGAGGATGCGCCGTCCAACTGACGCCCGCCATGGTTGGAAACGACGATCGCGTCGGCGCCCGTTTCAGCGGCCATCAACGCGTCTTCCTTGTCGAGAATGCCTTTCAGGATCAGCTTGCCGCCCCAGCGTTCCTTGATCCAGGCGACGTCCTTCCACGACAGATGCGGGTCGAACTGCTCCGTCGTCCAAGACGCCAGCGAAGCCACGTCGCCGACGCCCTTGGCGTGGCCGACGATGTTGCGGAACGTGCGGCGCTTCGTGCCGGCCATGCCCATCCACCAGCGCGGACGGACCGCGATGTTGGCGATGTTGGCCAGCGTCATCTTGGGCGGCGCCGAAAGTCCATTGCGGACATCCTTGTGCCGTTGGCCGAGGATCTGCAGGTCGAGCGTCAGCACCAGCGCCGAGCATTTCGCCGCTTTTGCCCGGTCGATCAGGTCGAGCACGAAGTCCTTGTCGCGCAGCACGTAAAGCTGGAACCAGAACGGCTTCTTCGTCACCGACGCGACATCCTCGATCGAGCAGATGCTCATCGTCGACAGCGTGAACGGCACGCCGAATTCCTCGGCCGCCTGCGCCGCCAGCATCTCGCCGTCGGCATGCTGCATGCCGGTCAGGCCGGTTGGGGCCAGCGCCACCGGCATGGCCACCTTCTCGCCGATCATGGTCGATTCCAGTGAGCGGTTGCTCATGTCGACCAGCACGCGCTGGCGGAACTTGATCTTCTGGAAGTCCTCCTCGTTGGCCCGGTAGGTGCTCTCGGTCCATGCGCCGGAATCGGCATACTCGAAGAACATCCTGGGCACGCGCCGTCGCGCCAGGTCCTTGAGGTCGGCAATGGTGAGAATGTCGCTCATCGTGTCCCCGCTTGATCGATATCGTTCAGGAGCGTTTGCGCGCCGGTTCGGCATCGCCGGCTTCAGAGCGTTGCCTGAGTCTGAGCCGCGATACGCGCTGCCAGTCGCCGCTGCGCTCGGCTTGCGCCATCGACCGCTCGACATAGATCATGTGGTCCATCGCCGCCTGCCGCGCGCCGGCCGGGTCGCCGGCCTTGACCGCGATGTGGATCGCCCGGTGCTGGGCCAGCAGCGCATCGCGCGCGCCGGGCACCGTGAACACCAGCAACCGGTTCTGGAACACGCCTTCCGACAGCAGCCTGTAGCAGGAGCGCAGCGTATGCAGGAGCAGGATGTTGTGCGCGCATTCACAGATCGCATGATGGAATTCGACGTCGATCTCGGCTTCGTCGTCGAAATCCCCGGTGCGGTGCGCTTCGTCCATGCGTGCCATGATGCGGTCGAGCAGGGCCAGGTCCTCCGGCGTGGCGCGCCGCGCCGCATATTCGGCGGCGATCCCCTCCACCTCGCGGCGATATTCCAGGTAATCGGCCACCGCCTTGCGATGCGTCGAGATCAGGTCCGCCACCGGCTTGGTGAACAGCTGGCCGATGATGTCGGCGACATATGTGCCGCCGCCCGGCCGCGTCGTCAAAAGGCCGCGTCCCTCGAGCGCCTTCAGCGCGTCGCGCAGGATCGGCCGGGACACATCGAACTGGCGTGCCAGCTCGCGCTCGCCAGGCAGCCGGTCGCCGGTGCGCAGCACGCCTTCGAGGACGAGGCTTTCGATCTGCTGCACCACCTCGTCGGCGGTTCGCGAGTGCTCGATCCTGGAAAAAATGTCGCTCAACGGCATGCCTGGGAGTGTTGAACCGGTGTCGCGCAAGATAAAGCCAGCGTCGCCAACTGGTCAAATTATTTATCCAATTGGTCGAAGCGTGTCGGCTTCCCCGCTCGCGCCCCTATCCTCTTCGGCTAAACTTTGCTGTTTGCGTCAGGAGCCTATTGGCTCTAGAGGACGCAACTGCAAGAGGGTTCAAAGAAACCCGGGGAACAAGCCGTGTCGCACGACCCGTCCAATCTCGAATTTCAGCCGCGCGCCAAGGGCAGCGTGCTCGGATTTCCGGCGCATGAGGGACGGCCCGGCGCGCTGGGCGAAGTCCATGCCCGTCCGCACCCGCTGATCGAGAAGCCGCGTGTGCTGATCCAGCTCGCCTTCATGACCGAGGGTGGCGCCGGCGTCGATCATTCGGTGCTTTCCGAGCTGTCGCGCCGGCTCGGCATAGCCGCGCCCGACCGTCAGGCCCGCCATCACGCCATGAGATGGGGCCAGGGCTCGTTGCGCTGGGAGCGGCATACCGAATTCTCCACCTATCTGTGGGAAGGGCCGCTTGCCGAAGGCGGCAAGGGCCAGGAGGATTCGCCGTTCGGCAACGGATTTTCTCCACCCGGAACCGTTATTTCAGGCATCCGGCTCGAGATCCGCAAATGGACGCAGGCGGGCGAGCGGTCGATCGCCGGCTTCGATCCGACCAGCCTCTGCTATTCGCTGGTCGAACGCGGCAATGCTGCAATCGTCACCGATTTCCGCCAGGATGGCGACGGCCTGACCCGTATGCTGATCCTTGACCGCGCCCTGACGCCGGCCAGCACTGGCGCCTTGTCGCAGCGGCTGATCGACATCGAGACCTATCGCACGCTGGCCATGCTCGGCCTGCCGTTGGCGCTGGCCTTGTCCGGCCGCGCCCGCCGTATCGAGGACAGGCTGGCCCAGATCACGCTGGAGATGAAACTCGCCGAGACCCGCGACAGCCAGAAATTGCTTGCCGACCTGACCGAACTCGCGGCTGAGTTGGAAGCCGACGCGGCGTCGAGCCTCTACCGCTTCGGCGCCAGCCGTGCCTATGACGGCATCGTCGGCGAAAGGCTGGAAGCGCTCGAGGAAGAAGCCGTACAGGGATATGACACCTGGGCGGGGTTCCTGCGGCGGCGCATGGCGCCTGCCATGCGCACCTGCCGTTCGGTCGAGGAGCGTCAGGCCAATCTGTCGCGCAAGCTGACGCGCGCCACCACGCTGCTGCGCACCTGGGTCGATGTCGAGGTCGAGAAGCAGAACCGCGACCTGCTCGCCTCGATGAACAATCGCGCCCGGTTGCAACTGCGCCTGCAGCAGACCGTCGAAGGCCTGTCGGTCGCGGCCGTTTCCTACTATGTCGTCGGCCTCGTCGGCTATGTCGCCAAGGGCGCCTCGATCTTCGGCCATGCCTTCGCGCCCGAAGTGGTCACGGCGGCGTGTGTGCCGCTCGCCATCCTGCTGGTCTGGTGGGGCGTGCGGCGGGTGCGGCGCATGCATTCCGAGCCGACGAAACATCCGGGCGAGTAGGCGCGCCTTTACTTCCCACAGGGTAAAGCGCGCCAGCGGCAGATTGCCGCTACGGAAGGCGTCCGTTGCGTCCGTGTCCGCTCTCGGTCAAAGCGGGGTTTGCAACCGACGCCCTTCACTGGTAAAAGATTTTGACCACTCACGCGAGATGAGGCTGCCGATGTCCGGCCTTGCCATGCCCAAGCCAGACGACGCCACGATGCGCCGGCGCGGCGAGATCGTCGCCGACATGCGCATTATCGTGCCGGGCGAGGGTGTGGTCGACGCGGCCAACGAAATGCGCGCCTTCGAGAGCGATGGCCTGACCGCCTACCGGCAATTGCCATTGGTCGTGGTGCTTCCCGAAACGGTGGCACAGGTTTCGCGCGTGCTGAAATACTGCAATGACCGCAACATCCGCGTCGTGCCGCGCGGCTCCGGCACCTCGCTGTCGGGCGGTGCGCTGCCGCTGGAGGACGCGGTGCTCCTGGTCATGAGCCGCTTCAACCGCATTATCGAGATCGATTTCCCCAATCGCATCGTCGTCGCCCAGCCGGGCGTCACCAATCTCGGCATCACCACCGCCGTCGAGCAGGAGGGTTTTTACTACGCCCCCGACCCATCTTCCCAGATCGCCTGTTCGATCGGCGGCAATGTCGCCGAAAATTCCGGCGGCGTGCACTGCCTCAAATACGGCCTGACCGCCAACAATGTGCTCGGCATCGAGATGGTGCTGATGAGCGGCGAGGTGGTGCGGCTCGGCGGCAGGCATCTGGACGCGGAAGGCTACGACCTGCTCGGCGTCATGACCGGCTCCGAAGGCCTGCTGGGCGTCGTCACCGAAGTCACCGTGCGCATTTTGAAGAAGCCGGAGACGGCACGTGCGCTGCTGATCGGTTTCCCGACCAGCGAGCAGGGTGGCCAATGCGTCGCCGACATTATCGGCGCCGGCATCATTCCCGGTGGCATGGAGATGATGGACCGTCCGGCGATTCATGCGGCGGAGGATTTCGTCCATGCCGGATATCCCCTGGATGTCGAGGCTCTGCTGATCGTCGAGCTCGATGGGCCCAGCGTCGAGGTCGATCATCTCATCACCGCGGTCGAGGCGATCGCCATCCGCAACGGTTCGACCACCTGCCGCATTTCGCAGTCGGAGCAGGAGCGATTGAGCTTCTGGGCAGGGCGCAAGGCTGCCTTCCCCGCGGTCGGCCGTATCTCGCCCGACTATTATTGCATGGACGGCACCATCCCGCGCAAGGAACTGCCGCGCGTGCTGGCCGGCATGCGCGAGCTCTCCGAAAAATACGGGCTCGGCGTCGCCAATGTCTTCCATGCCGGCGACGGCAATCTGCACCCGCTGATCCTCTATGACGCCAACGTGCCGGGCGAACTCGACAAGGCCGAGAGTTTCGGCGCCGACATATTGCGGCTGTGCGTCAAGGTCGGCGGCGTCTTGACCGGCGAGCATGGGGTAGGCGTCGAGAAACGCGACCTGATGCCGGAAATGTTCAACCAGATCGACCTCGACCAGCAGATGCGGGTCAAATGCGCCTTCGATCCCAATCATCTGCTCAACCCGGGAAAGGTGTTCCCGCAACTGCGCCGCTGCGCGGAGCTAGGGCGCATGCATGTGCATCGCGGAGAGTTAGCGTTTCCGGACATTCCGAGGTTTTGAGGGTTATGTCAGCGCCTGAACGCCCCCCTCTGTCCTGCCGGACATCTCCCCTCATGGGGGGAGATTGGCAGCTTCGTCGCTTCGCCCTTCCGCCAACGCTGGAGATTGGCGAAACCCGGCGCGGCATCCAATCTCCCCCTTGAGGGGGAGATGTCCGGCAGGACAGAGGGGGCGCGAAGGAACGCGGCTTTTCCGCATTTGCATATGGCGCATCGGCGCCATGACCACCTTCACTCCCACCACCCCTTCCGAAGTCCTCTCCACCGTCGCCTGGGCGGCGGCGGAAGGCTCGCCGCTCGAAATCCTCGGCCACGGCTCCAAGCGCGGCATCGGTCGTCCGCTGCAGACCGAGCACACGCTCGACCTGTCGAAGCTCTCCGGCGTCACGCTCTATGAGCCCGCCGAACTGGTGCTGTCGGCAAAGGCCGGCACGCCACTGGCCGAAATCGAGACGCTGCTGGCGCAAAACGGCCAGCAACTCGCTTTCGAGCCGATGGATTACGGCCCGCTGCTCGGCGGCGAGCCAGGCAAGGGCACGCTTGGTGGTGCGCTTGCAGCGAACCTCTCCGGCCCGCGCCGGCTGAAGGCGGGGGCGGCGCGCGACCATATCCTGGGCATCCATGTGGTTTCCGGCCGCGGCGAGGCCTTCAAATCCGGCGGCCGCGTGGTCAAGAACGTCACCGGTTATGACTTGTCCAAGCTGATGGCCAACAGTTGGGGCACGCTGGCCGTGTTCACCGACGTCACCTTCAAGGTGCTGCCGTCGGCCGAGACCGAGGTCACGCTCGCCGTCCGCGGCCTGCTCGACGATGCGGCCGCCGCGGCGATGGCGCTGGCGCTCGGCTCCAGTGCGGAAGTATCGAGCGCCGCGCACCTGCCGGAGCGGATTGCCGCACGGGTTGCCGCAGGCGTGCTCGGCAATGATGCGGCCACGCTGCTGCGGGTGGAAGGTTTTGGCCCCTCCGTCGTCTATCGCATCGCCGCGCTGAAGACGTTGCTCGGAAATGCCGGACCACTGGAGGAGATTTCCAGCGAAGCGTCGGCTGCCCTGTGGCGTGACGTGCGCGATTGCAGGCCTTTCGCGGACAACAGCGACAAACCGGTCTGGCGCGTATCGATGGCGCCTGCCCAGGCGCACCAGATGGTTTTCACGCTGCGCATGCAGGCTGCCGTCAGCGCCTTCTATGACTGGCAGGGCGGACTGGTGTGGCTGCGCATGGAGGAGGGTGACCCGGAAGCGACGCTGCTGCGCGGACTTCTGAGAAAACATGGCGGCGGTCATGCGACGTTGGTGCGCGCGGCTCCTTCGCATCGCGCCGCTCTGCCGGTGTTCGAGCCGCAGGCTCCGGCGCTGACTGCGCTCAGCCAGCGGCTGAAGCAGGAATTCGACCCCAAGAACATCCTCAATCCCGGCCGCATGGCCTAGGACATCAGAGATGCAGACCAATTTCTCGCCCGCACAGCTTGCCGACCCGCATGTCGCCGAGTCGGAAAAAATCCTGCGTAAATGCGTGCATTGCGGCTTCTGCACCGCCACCTGCCCGACCTATGTGACGCTGGGCAACGAACTCGATTCACCGCGCGGGCGCATCTACCTGATCAAGGACATGCTGGAAAACGGTCGCCCCGCCGACAAGGAGATCGTCACCCATATCGATCGCTGCCTTTCCTGCCTCGCCTGCATGACCACCTGCCCGTCTGGCGTCAACTACATGCATCTGGTCGACCATGCCCGCGCCCATATCCAGCAGACCTATAGGCGGCCGCTGCTCGATCGCCTGACCCGCGCCATGCTGGCCTTCGTCCTGCCCTATCCCCGGCGTTTTCGCGCCGCGCTCAAATTGGCGAAACTGGGCAAGCCGTTCATCGGCCTGTTCGAGAAGATCCCGGCATTGAAGCCGCTTGGCGCAATGCTCAAGCTCGCCCCGGAATCGATCCCGGGAGCATCGCCGATGGCTTCGCCGGGCACCCATACCGGGCAGGGGGCGAAGAGGGGCCGCGTCGCCATCCTCACCGGTTGCGCGCAATCGGTGCTCGATCCCGCCATCAACGACACGACCATTTCACTGCTGACGCGGCTTGGGGTCGAGGTCGTGGTGCCGCCGGGCGAGGGCTGTTGCGGCGCGCTCGTCCATCACATGGGCCGCGAGCAAGCCGCCCTTGCTTCTGCAAGGCAAAATGTCGATGCCTGGACCCGCGCGATTGAACAAGGCGGGATCGATGCCATCATCATCACCGCGTCGGGCTGCGGCACGACCATCAAGGACTACGGTTTCATGCTGCGGCTTGATCCGGCCTACGCCGAGAAGGCTGCACGTGTCTCCGCGCTGGCCAAGGACATTACCGAATACCTGACCACCATCGACCTGCCCGAACCGGTGCGCAAGCCGGGCACGGTCGTCGCCTATCATTCGGCCTGTTCGATGCAGCACGGCCAGAAGATCACCCGCCAGCCTAGGGAATTGCTGGCCAAAGCCGGTTTCATCGTGCGCGAGCCGCGCGAAGGGCATTTGTGCTGCGGTTCGGCCGGCACCTACAACATCTTGCAGCCGGATATTTCGGCCGGGCTGCGCGACCGCAAGGTGAAAAACATCGAGGCTACCGGCGCTTCGGTCGTCGCCACCGGCAATATCGGCTGCATAACGCAGATCGCGTCTGCCGCGAAGCTGCCGGTGGTGCATACGATCAAGCTGCTCGACTGGGCCTATGGCGGGCCGAGGCCGGAAGGTGTCGCGGAACCCGGCCTGATCGCCGCTGAGTAGGGGCCGCCCCGGCGTTATTCGGCCGCCAGCCTGTCGATCGTGCCGTAGGTCGCCTCGTAGAGCGCGCGCTGGCGGCTGAGCGCCACCATCGTGTTGCGCAGCAGGATCGCAACGGTGATCGGACCGACGCCGCCCGGCACCGGCGTGATCCAGGAGGCCACGTCCTTCACGCTGTCGGTGTCGACGTCCCCGACGATACGGGTGGAACCGTCCGGCAGCGTCTCGGAATTGATGCCGATGTCGATGACGGCCGCACCCGGCTTTACCATGTCGGCCTTGATCAGGCGCGGCTTGCCGACGGCGACGAACAGCGCATCGGCGCGGCGCGCGTGCGCGGCGACCGAGCGCGTCATGTGGTGGCAGACCGTGACCGTCGCGCCTTCGCTCATCAAGAGGAAAGCGATCGGCTTGCCGACGATCTCGGAGTGGCCGACGATCACCACTTCCAGGCCCTTGAGGTCGAGGCCGGTTTCCTTGAGCAGCTCGACTGAGGCGGCCGCCGTGCAGGGCGCCAGATCGAGCTGGTTGTAGACGATGTTGCCGATCGAGGCCGGATGCATGCCTTCGACGTCCTTCAGCGGATGCACCGCCGCCTGCAACGTCCTGATCGGGATATGCGCCGGCACCGGCCGCTGGATGATGATGCCGGTAACGCGCGGATCGGCGTTCAGGCCGTGGATCGCCGCTTCCAGTTCGCCCGCGGTAATGGTGGCGGGAAAGCGCCGTTCTTCGAAATCGATGCCCGCCAGTTCCGCCTTGGCGCGCTGGTTGCGTACATAGACATCCACCGCCGCCGTATCGCCGACGGTGATCGACACCAGTTTGGGCGGGAAACCTTCGGCCCTTGCGATCGCCGCATCCTCGCGCACGGCGGCGATGATGCGCCGGGCAACCGGGCCGCCCTTGAGATAGCGGCTGTCGTCGGACAGTGACATGATCGGACTCTTCTGACCTGTGCGTTGGCTTGCCATAGCAAAAGAACCGCGGCAATGGCAGCACGAATGCGAACCGTCATGCCTTTTGCGCGACGTGCGGGCGCGGCAGTGCTTCGTCCGAAACGGAAAGGGCAGCACGGTTTCCCGTGCCGCCCTTTCTGACCGGCCGCATCCCCATACGGCCCGTCCCCCGATATTCCTTCCGATCCCGGGAAGCGCTGCGCTTCCGGATCGGGTGATTCTGCAGCAACTATTATATCACCTCGACAGTGGTTCCGACATCGACCCGTTCATAAAGGTCGACGACATCCTCGTTGCGCATGCGGATGCAGCCCGATGACACGGCGCCGCCGATGGTCCAGGGCTGGTTGGTGCCGTGGATGCGATATTCCGTACTGCCGAGATAGAGCGCGCGCGCGCCCAGCGGGTTCTCCATGCCACCGGCCAGGTAAGTTGGCAGGTAGCGCCCCTTGGCGGCCTCGCGCTTGATCATCGCGGCAGGCGGGCGCCAGTCCGGCCAGACCCGCTTGTTGGTGATCTTGTGCGTGCCCGACCATTCGAAGCCCGGCTTGCCGGTGCCGACGCCATAGCGCCGCGCCTTGCCGTCCTTCTCGACCAGATAGAGGAAGTTCTGGGTCGTATCGATGACGATGGTGCCCGGCTTCTGGGAGCCGTCATAGGCGACTTCCTGCGGCAGGTAGATCGGATTGATCTGCGGGCGCGCGACCATGCGCTTGGCCGGGGCCTGCACGGCCGCCGTTTGCACGCGGTCGGGCTGCGCATAACGCGGGCGCGGCTGCTGCGCGACCTGCCGGTTCTGCCGCACGATCCCCGGCGCTTGGCCAAGCTGCAGCACCCAGGGGGCGGAAAGGTCGGGGCTCACCATCACCGGCGGTCTGTCGGCATAGCGGTCTCCGGCCGTGGAAGGTGTGACGCCTGCGGAAAACGCAGCCACGGCGCCGAGCACGGAAAACAAAACTCTCTTCATCGGGAAAGCACCTTGATCGTCTGACAAACCGGGTGGAAACGACCTCCCGGTTCAGCGATCATTGGCGCGGGAACAGCAACCGAAACATGAATCGGAATGTGTAAAATGCGAAACTGTCGGTAAACCTTTTGGTGTGGTTACCGCCGCGTTCAGGAATCTGGTAAAGCCAAGGTAAAGCAGCGCAACCAGCGCGTTAACGAATGGAATTCTCGCCATGGACAAGGAACAAACCGGCCTTCTCGCCGGACCCGACGGTGTCGCGCGCTGCTTCTGGCACGGCAATCTGCCCGACTACCTGCATTACCATGACCATGAATGGGGCCGCCCGGTGGCGGACGACCGCCGGCTGTTCGAGAAGATCTGTCTCGAAGGTTTCCAGTCGGGCCTGTCCTGGCTGACGATCCTGCGCAAGCGGGAGAATTTTCGCGCCGCTTTCGCCGGCTTTGATTTCGACAAGGTCGCCGCCTTCACCGACAAAGACGTCGAGCGCCTGCTCGGCGATGCCGGCATCATCCGCCATCGCGGCAAGATCGTCTCGACCATCAACAACGCCAAACGCGCCCGCGAAATGGTCGATGAATTTGGCTCGCTCGCCGCCTGGTTCTGGAAGTTCGAACCCGGCAAGGAGGAACGGCCGCAGGTCGTCGACCTCGCCCATCTGCGCGCCAATCCGACCACGGCGGTCTCGATCCGCATTTCCAAGGACCTGAAGAAGCGCGGCTGGACCTTTGTCGGCCCGACCACGGTCTACGCCTTCATGCAGGCGATGGGCCTCGTCAACGATCATCTCGAGGGGTGTGTGTGCCGCAAGCAGGTCGAGAAGGAGCGGAAGGCTTTCAAACGGCCGAAATAGCCTCAGGCGCCGTTGGCACTTCCCAGGAAAAGGCCGGCGACGATCGCGACCACGGTGGCGACGGTTGGATAGATCACCAGCAGGCCGGTCACCAATGCGTCGCGCAGGGAAGGTCCGGTATCGGCGTGTACCTCGAACGGTCCGGCCGGCTGGCCGATCATGCTGGGAGCATGGACATCTGCGGCGCGCAGGCGTGCCGGCATGTCGCCCGCATCCCTGTTGTCGTGAAATTCCACCGCGCTCATCATGTCCCGAACCCCTCCATTGCGGTGCGCTGTATCGGCCTCGATTATGTCGGCACGATGCCGCGCCGATGGCGGGATTGTTTCATTTTCGGTGCGTTTTTGTTTCGGCGAACGCCCGCGTGCCTTCTCGCATGCATGGAGACAGCGCCTGCCGCCGGCCTTGCCCGGTAGGACCTGTTCGGTTAGGACACGCCCGTTGCGAAAATCGCAACGCTGTTGAGTTTTCAGCAACACGAAACACCGGGCGAATCCATGGCCGACAAATCGGAAAAGACGAAAGCGCGGCTGCCGCGCGGTTTTGCCGACCGCAGCGCCGAAGATATCCGCGCCGTCGAGAAGATGATGGCGACCATCCGCTCGGTCTACGAACTCTACGGTTTCGAACCCGCCGACCAGCCGCTGATCGAATACACCGATGCGCTCGGAAAATTCCTGCCCGACCAGGACCGGCCGAACGAGGGCGTGTTCTCCTTCCAGGACGATGACGACCAGTGGCTGTCGCTGCGCTACGACCTGACCGCGCCGACGGCGCGTTTCGTCGCCGAGAATTTCGAGCGCCTGCCAAAACCCTATCGCAGCTACCGTTCCGGCTGGGTGTTCCGCAACGAGAAGCCCGGTCCCGGCCGCTTCCGCCAGTTCATGCAGTTCGACGCCGACACGATCGGCACGGCAAACATGGCCGCGGACGCCGAGATGACCATGATGATGGCGGACGTGATGGAAGCTTTGGGAATTCCTCGCGGGCAATATGCAATCCGAGTGAATAATCGAAAAATCTTGGACGGGGTGCTCGATGCAGCACGAGTGCCGGAGGAAAAGCGTCTCACCGTGCTTCGTGCGCTCGACAAGCGAGACAAGATCGGAGAGGAGGGGGTCAAGCTTCTCCTGGGCGCCGGTCGTCGCGATGAGAGCGGCGACTTCACGAAAGGTGCAAACCTGACTGATAGGGCAATTCGATATGTTCTTGCGGTTACGCAGGCCACAACGATTGATGACCTAAAAGATAGGCTGGATCAAATTGCCGGCGAAACTGGCGGGGTGCCGGATCCTCTGGGAGGGATGTCTCATCTCCCCTATGACGATGCCATCAACGATATGGTTGAGCAGTTCGTGCCTTTGATCCGCGCTGCTGGCTATGAGGACCGAGTCCAGATTGATTTTTCCGTCGTGCGTGGTCTCGAATATTACACCGGCCCGGTCTTCGAGGCCGAGCTCCTGGCTGAGATTCCCAACGAGGATGGCCAGATCGTGCGCTTCGGTTCGGTCGGCGGCGGCGGGCGCTATGACGGGCTGGTGTCGCGCTTCCGCGGTGAGCCGGTGCCGGCGACCGGTTTTTCCATCGGCGTTTCCAGGCTGATGACGGCGCTGAAGAACCTCGGCAAGCTCGACAGCACCGACGTGATTGCGCCGGTCGTCGTGCTGGTGATGGACAGGGACACCGAAAGCCTCGGCCGCTACCAGCAGATGGTGGGCGAGCTGCGTGCCGCAGGCATTCGCTCCGAAATGTATCTCGGCGGCGCCGGCATGAAGGCGCAGCTCAAATATGCCGACCGTCGCGGCTGCCCGGTCGCGATCATCCAGGGCGGCGACGAGCGCGCCAAGGGCGAATTGCAGATCAAGGACCTGATCGAAGGCGCGCGCCTGTCGGCCGAGATCACGGACAACGCCGAATGGCGTGCCGCCCGCCCGGCACAGGTCACGGTGGCGGAAGGCGAGCTGGTGGCAGAGGTGAGAAAGATCCTGGCGGCGCAGGCAGCCGACCGCGCGAAGGGTGGCGCTTGAGCACCCCCCTCTGGCCTGCCGGCCATCTCCCCCGCAAGGGGGAGATTGGATGTCGCGTATGCTTTCGCCAATCTCCGTCGTGGCAGAAAAGGCGCTGCGCTCGAAGCTGCCGATCTCCCCCTTGCGGGGGAGATGTCCGGCAGGACAGAGGGGGTGCCTCGCGCCCATGGGCTCTATGACCTCCCGCTATCCCGCCATCGCGGCCGACATCGCCGGCCTGTTCGCGACCCGCGAGACGCATGCGGTGGAGGTCGCCGTGCTGCAGCCGGCCGATCCCTTCCTCGACATGGCCGGCGAGGATTTGCGCCGCCGCATTTTCCTGACCGAGAGCGAGACCGGGCAGACGCTCTGCCTGCGGCCGGAATTCACCATTCCCGTCTGCCTCGATCATATCGCCAGCCAGGCCGGTACGCCGCGTCGCTACTCCTATCTGGGCGAGGTTTTCCGCCAGCGCCGCGAAGGCGGCAACGAGTTCTTCCAGGCCGGCATCGAGGATCTCGGCGACCGCGACACGGCCGCTGCCGATGCCCGTTCGGTGGCCGACGCGCATGCGCTGCTGTCCCTGGCGCTGCCGGGCCAGGCGCTCGCGATCACACTCGGCGACCAGGCCATCTTCGAGGCGGTGCTGGCGGCTCTCGGCCTGCCGCGCGGCTGGCGCATGCGGCTCGCCCGCGCCTTCGGCTCGGCGACGATGCTGGAGGCAGCCCTTGCCGATCTCGCCAATCCGCCGCGCAACAGCCAGCTCTCCGGCCCGGTCGCGGCACTTGTGCTCGACGGTGACCTGGACGGTCTCTCCGCGCATATAGCCGGCGGAATGGAACAGGCCGGCCTGTCGGCTTCGGCCGGACGCGCGCCGGCCGATATCGCGCGGCGGCTGATCGAAAAGGCCGAACTGCGCAGCGTGCGGCTGTCCAACGAAGCCTTCGCGGCGCTGAAGACCTTTCTGGCGATCGACGTGCCGCTCGATGGCGCGGCCCAGGCGCTCGAGAGTTTTGCCGGTGCCGCCGGGCTTTCGCTGGGAGCCGCGCTGGAAAAGTTCGCGGCGCGCGCCAAGGCCGTCGAGGCGAATGGCCTGCCGGCACAAAAGATCCGCTATGACGCGGCCTTCGGCCGGCCGCTCGATTATTACACCGGCCTCGTCTTCGAGATCGCGGCGCAAGATGGTGACAGGCCGCTGGCCGGCGGCGGCCGCTACGACCGGCTGCTGACGCTGCTCGGCGCCAAGACGCCGATCCCCGGCGTCGGCTTCTCGGTCTGGCTCGACCGCATCGAGGCATTGCGGGAGCGCGCGCCATGATCACGCTGGCGATCCCCTCCAAGGGCCGGTTGAAGGAGCAGGCGCTGGAGGTGCTGGCGAAAGCCGGCCTCGCCATCAGCCTGCCCGGTGACGAGCGCAAATATCACGCTCGCGTCGAAGGCATGGACAATGTCGAGGTCGTTTTCCTGTCCGCGTCCGAAATATCGGGCGAGATTGGCCAAGGTGCCGTCGATCTCGGCATCACCGGCGAGGACCTCGTGCGCGAGAACCTCGCCGACTGGGAGGCGCGCGCCGAGATCGTCGCCCGTCTCGGCTTCGGTCATGCCGATGTCGTGGTGGCCGTGCCCGACATCTGGCTCGACGTGGAGACCATGGCCGACCTCGATGATGTCGCCGCCGATTTCCGCCAGCGTCATGGAAGGCGGCTCAGGATCGCCACCAAATACTGGCGGCTGACCCAGCAATTCTTCTCGCAGAAGCACGGCATCCAGGTCTATCGCATCGTCGAGAGCCTGGGCGCCACCGAAGGCGCGCCAGCGGCCGGCCTTGCCGACGTCATCGTCGACATCACCACCACCGGCTCGACGCTGCGCGCCAACCATCTCAAGGTGCTGGCCGACGGCGTCGTGCTGCGGTCGCAGGCGTGTCTCGTCGCATCGCGAAAGACGCGTTCCACGGCCGACGAGACGATGCTGCGCGACATAGCGGCCAGCATGGCCTCGGTGAAGGGATAGCTGGCCGCGGACAAATTTTGTTCTTGCTTTGTGCCGGCCACTATGCTACTAATATTGGTATGGTGATGATTTGCGCCCCCCGCCCTTCGAGGCGGTTTTTTCGTTCTGCGCCATTCTCACGACCCTGCCATTCTTATGACCGTGGAAGGCGGCGCGGTCCGCCTTCGAAGCTTGGCCCTACCTTCGGCGGGATTTCCACCGTCCCGGCAGGCTGATAGGCTCGGATGTTCTGGGAGGAGAGAGCGATGCCGGTCAATCTCGACGAGCTGAAGAACGCCACCAGTTTGCGCGGACGCGGGGCGCGCGCCGGCAGCGTCTTTGTCGCGCCCGTCGACGGCAAGGCGCACGTCTCGGGCGAGCGCGGCGTGCCGCTGCTCGACAAGACCATCCCCGCGCTGTTCTCCGACACGGCCGGCAAATACGGCACGCTCGATGCCGCCGTCTTCGTCGGCCAGGACAAGCGCTTCACCTGGAGCGAGCTGTCCGACACGGTGGATGCGCTGGCCGCCGGTTTCCTGGCGCTGGGCCTCGAAAAGGGAGATCGCGTCGGCATCTGGTCGCCCAACCGCTGGGAATGGCTGGTGACGCAATTCGCCACCGCCCGCATCGGCCTGATCCTGGTCAACATCAACCCGGCCTACCGGCTCACCGAGCTGGACTATGCGCTGAACAAGGTCGGCTGCAAGGCTCTGGTCACCGCGGCCAGCTTCAAGACCTCGGATTATCTCGGCATGATCGAGACGCTGGCGCCGGAGATCGCGACGGCCACGCCCGGCAAGCTCAGGGCACAGAAACTGCCCGCGCTCCGGATCGTCATCCGCATGGGCGAGGAGAACTCGCCCGGCATGTTCAATTTCGCCGATGTGCTGGCGATGGCGGGGCGCGACGAGCATGACAGCCTCGACCGCATCTCCGAGGGGCTGAAGCCGGACGACGCCATCAACATCCAGTTCACCAGCGGCACCACGGGCGCACCCAAGGGCGCGACGCTGACCCACAACAACATCCTCAACAACGGCAATTTCGTCACCTCGGCCATCAGGTTGACGGTCGACGACCGGCTTTGCATTCCCGTGCCGCTCTACCATTGCTTCGGCATGTCGATGGGTACGATGGGCTGTGTCACCAAGGGCTCGACCATGGTGTTCCCTGGCGAGGGCTTCGATGCCGGCGCCACGCTGAACGCCGTGGCGCAGGAACGCTGCACCGGCCTCTACGGCGTGCCGACCATGTTCGTCGGCCTGCTCGACCATCCCGATTTCGCGGCCTTCGACCTGTCCAGCCTGCGCACCGGCATCATGGCCGGCTCGCCATGCCCGATCGAGGTGATGAAGAAGGTGGTGTCGCTGATGCATATGTCCGAAGTGACCATCGCCTACGGCATGACCGAGACCAGCCCGGTCTCCTTCCAGAGCAGCGTCGACGACCCCTTGGAAAAACGCGTCTCGACTGTCGGGCGCGTTCATCCTCATGTCGAGGTCAAGGCCGTCGATGCCGATGGCGCAACCGTTGCCGTCGGTGCGCCGGGCGAACTCTGCACACGCGGCTATTCCGTGATGAAGGGCTATTGGGACGACGAGGACAAGACCCGCGAGGCGATCGATGCCGACGGCTGGATGCATACGGGCGACCTCGCCACGATCGATGCCGAGGGCTATTGCAACATCGTCGGCCGGGTCAAGGACATGGTCATCCGCGGCGGCGAGAACGTCTATCCGCGCGAGGTCGAGGAGTTCCTCTACCGGCACCCTAAGGTCAGGGAGGTGCAGGTGTTCGGCATTCCCGACGCCAAATACGGCGAGGAGCTCTGCGCCTGGATTGTGCTCAAGCCCGGCCAGATCGCCACCGAGCAGGAGATCAAGGCCTTCTGCGCCGGCCAGATCGCGCATTACAAGGTTCCGCGCCACATCCGCTTCCGCGCCGAATTGCCGATGACGGTGACCGGCAAGCCGCAGAAATTCCTGATGCGCCAGGCCATGGTGGAAGAGCTGGGGCTGGTGGCGCAGAAGACGGCGTGAGGCGCGCGGGGCAGGAAGGTGCGGTTGCCGAGACGAGTGTGAATGTCGCATTTCGGGGCCAAAGCGGACTACCAGGTTATAGGCAATGCGCCTGCCAAAGTGGACAATCGCTGGGGTGGTTGAATGGCCGATTGCTGCTGCGCCGCGCCGATTTGATCGACCCATATAGCGTGCGAACGGCCGTCCCTCAGCCGGCTTGCAGTCGCCTAGCCGTCTTCCGCGAAGTGGGTGCGAATTTCCGAGCGCGCGAGCCGCTCTGGAAGTTTGCGATCGGTCGTGGAACCAATTTCTCGGACTTACGTTGCAAATAGCTATTTGCGGCTCTGCCGCGATATCGGAAACTGAGCAGTGGGACTGTCTTGGCAACAAGGTCCTCTCTCGACGGGAGCCATCGGTCGGTTTCTCGTCCCCGAAGCGTTGCCCAAGAGAATGTTATATGTGGAACGGCTGCGCCGGCGCATGCGCGTATTGTTTGGCGGGGTTTGGGTTGCCGAAAGCGACGACGTTCTCCTACTGTTTGAACCCGCCCGCTACCCGGTAGCTTATTTTCCGGAGTCCGACATTTCAGCACATGTGTTGGAGCGGACAGAGCAGATCACCCAACATCCTGATCTTGGGTCTACTTCATGGTACACTGTCCGGGTAGGCGAGCAACACGTGGCGGCCAGAGGAGCGTGGCACACACGAACCTCCCTGCCCATGCAACAGAACTCCAGGGACGATTGGCGTTCGCATGGCGCGCCATGGATGCCTTCTATGAAGAAGACGAACGAATCCTGGGTCATGCTGCCGACCCATACCATCGCATAGATATTCGACAGAGTTCTCGTCACCTCGTGGTCCGCTACAACGACCGCGTCGTTGCGGATACCAGGCATCCATTGGGCCTTTACGAATCCGGGTTCGCTCCACGCTGGTATGTCCCTCGTGATGACATCCACGAGTCCTCCCTCACAGCGGTAAAGCTTCAGACGTTCTGTCCCTACAAAGGGCTCTGCAGCTATTATTCTATTGGCGACGCTCGTCAGGCGGCATGGTCCTACACCGACGCCTATCCCGAAGTCCGCCGCATTTCCAACCTTGTGTCCTTCGCTCGAAGTGGTGTAGCCGCCCATTGGAACCCTTCAGTGTACCGGAGCATTCTGGAGCTGGCAGAGGCCTGTGACGTTCCCTCCCGGTGGTCATGCCGAACCGGTGTTTGTCACAACTGCGAAAGTGGGTTGATATCAGGCGCGATCGCCTATGAGCCTGAACCGCTTGAAAGGCCGGCCGACGGCAACCTTCTCATTTGCTGCTCGCAACCGACCCGTGATCTAGTCATCGATTTGTAAGCGATATCGATCGTGCGCTCCGGTTTTATGTGGACCGGGTCGGCTTTGCGCTCGATGTCGACTATGCGCCGAACACCACCTTCCGTGTGGTCCAGCTCACGCCGCCTGGCTCCCACTGCTCAATACAATTCGGCAAAGGCGTTACGGACGCGCCCGCAGGGTCGCTTCGCAACATCTATCTCGTTGTTACGGATATTGAGACTGCGCGAAGCCGGTTGCTCGAACGCGGAGTCGAAGTCAGCGAACTCAAGCACAAGGCTCCGATCGACGGCTGGGGTGGGGCGTTCGCCCCAGGTTTCGACCCCAACCACCGAGACTATGCCAGCTTCGCGGGCTTCTCGGATCCAGATGGCAACACTTGGGTGCTGCAGGAACGGGGACACCCTGATGTGTGATGCGCGAGCAGCGCTATGAAATCGCAAAAACGCTGCGGAGTTAGGCCTACTTTTGTCAGTTTCGCCGCGTTTCAGCCATTGGCGGTTCGGGATTCAAATAGCCGAGCAGACAGCAGATGCAGAGACCCAAGCCCACAAGGGGGTACTTCAGCGCAATCATTGCAGCCACGCCGAAGAGGGCCAAGGTCGTGAAGGATCGGACGCGCATGAGCCTGCGTACTTTGGGCGAAATCTTGACGCTGCTTCGCCGATCGAGCAGCTCCCAGATCAGCCCGATGTAGGTTGCATTCACCAGGGTACGGCCTGCGGCTCGAGTTCGCTCACCGCCATCCAAGCAGTGGATAGCGGGAGCAGTGAGATCGAAAACAAATGCGCGAAATTGAACCACATGAGGTGCGGTGTCGTCTCGCGAGCGTAGCGCATGAGGTAGTGGTGATTGGCCCAGACGATGGCGATGAAGATGTAACTCACAGCGTAACTCAGCCACGTCGGCCACAGGGATAGCAACGCAACGAAAGTCGGCTGACCGGGTGGTCTCAACTCCAGCACCAGCACGGTGATGAGAACGGCGACGTCGCCGGCCTTGGCCTGATTCAGGCGCCATTCCTGGGGATTGGCCAATACTTGAAGAGTGGAGCGCTGGTGGAGGTCATGCCCGATTTGCGTCGCCGGGCGATCCCCGTGTCCTTCGTCGTAGCACATCGCAGCAATCTGTCGCGCCGCGTCCGCGCATTCATGAAACCGGCGGGTTCGACATGAGATCTCGCTGCTCGCAGCCTATCCGGGGCCGCCCGTCTGGACGAAAGATCGAGGAGAGAGGAACCGTCCTCTCTCCCCCAAGTCCTCACGGGCGAACACGGATCACCGTTTTCCCCGCGCGTCGCTCGGTCGAGTTGAAGGCGGCGATCGCCTCGTCGAGGGGAGCGACTTTGCCGATGTTTGTCCGCAGCCGTCCGTCCCGCACCCGCTGGACGATTTCGCTCAGCTGGGCACGATCGGACTCGACGACGAAGTCGACCGCTAGGCCATCCACGGGCCGCGTCTCGGCCGGGCCGACGACGGTCACGAGCGTGCCTCCGGCTCGGATCAGGCCCGCGGACCGCTTCTGGATGTCGCCGCCGATGACATCGAACACCAAATCGACGCCGCGCACGTCTTCCAGGGCGTCGTTCTCGAGGTCGACGAATTCATTCGAGCCGAAGTCGAGCGCCTTCTGGCGGTCGGCAGAGCGTCCGGTGCCAATGACGTAGGCGCCGGCCTCTCGTGCGAGCTGCGTCACCATCGACCCGACGGCGCCGGCCGCACCATGCGCAAGGACGCTTTGCCCGGCCTGAAGGCGGCCGTGCTGAAACAGTCCCTGCCACGCGGTCAGGCCCGAGATCGGCAGGCTAGCGCCCACCGTGAAGTCGACATCGCCCGGCAGTGGCGCGAGGTTGCGGGCCTCGATGGCGATATACTCCGCCAGGGTGCCGTCGCGATACCAATCGGCGAGGCCGAACACCCGCTGGCCTACCGAGAGCCCGGTCATGCCATAGCCCAGGGCGGTGACCACTCCGGCCAGTTCGTGCCCGGGGATCGATGGCGTCCGGTCGCGATCGACGCGATCGGTCCAGGTCGAGGGCCACGTCAGCTCGGTCGGGACGAACCCCGACGCATGAATTTCGACGACGACATCGTTTATCGCCGCCTGCGGCTCGGGCCGCTGCACCAATTTCATCCCGGCCGTTCCTGCAGCCTGGTCCGTCACTACGATCGCTTTCATGGGAATCTCCTCAGACATTTGTTGGTTCGGGGTAATTTACGGGCGTGGAAGGACTTTTCGATCTCTCACGCAATCAGCCATTGGCGCGGCGCCTTCCACGAGAGCGGCAGTTCTTGCCATTCTTGTCTCCGTAAGATCTGGAGTTGCCGGGGATTATGCAAAGTCCAGGACATCGGCCACCGGCATGCGCGGCTTCTGCGGCCAGTTGCCGGCTCGCTCCGGCCCGACGGTCAGCAGCATGACCGGCACTTCGTCTTCGGCCAGGCCGAACTCGCGGTGCACCGCCTCGGCGTCGAAACCGATCATCGGTGTCGAACCCATGCCCAGCGACCGGGCCGTGTAGATGATCGCCGCGGTGCCGAAGGTCGCGGAGCGTACCGCCTCGTCGCGCTGGCGCTGCGGCTGATCGTCATACAGACCGCGAGCGGGGATTTCCCACTCCGGCACCAGGTGCGCCGGCATGATGCCGGCTTCCACCACGGGCGCGAGGCGGGCGGGGACGGTGCTGGCATCGGCCAGCCTGCCGATGATGATGAAGGTCACGGCCGCATCGGTGATCGCCGGCTGATTCCAGGCGATCGGGCGCAGCCGTGCCTTGGCTTCCGCCGAGCGTACGGCGATGAAGCGCCAGTTCTGCAGGTGGAAGGAGGTTGGCGCGGACGTGCCGATACGCACCAGATCGCGGATCTGGTCGTCGCTCAGGGTGGCAGTGGGATCGTAGTACTTGGCGGCACTGCGGTTCAGGATCGTTTCGATGACGGCATTCGTCGCGAAAGCGTTTTCGCTCTTCCCGGTTTGCGCGAAGATCCGGGCGGCTACGCGGGTTGCGGGTCCGGTGGTGGCGAGGCAGTTCATTGGATGGCTCCCTTATCAAGTGATTGCGGAGCCTAATCTACGGGGAGATGTGATTATCTCGAGTCTGAATTAGGTCAATATGATGCGCGAAAGGATCAAATTGCGCCTTTTCGATTCCGGACCGCGCGTCTTACTCGCCCTTGTGCGCCAGTCGCCGCCACTCTCCCGGCGTCATCCCCATCCTTTCGGCGAAGACACGCCGGAACGCCGAAACGGATTGATACCCGACGGTCTCGGCCACGGCCTCGGTGCTGATCGCCGGCTTCTTCAACTCGTTGGCAGCCAGACTCATGCGGAGATCGGTCAACAAATCGAGGGCGGAGCGACCCAGCTTGTCCTGGAACTGGCGCATGAACGTAGCGCGCGACATCCCGCACAAATCGGCCAGATCGGGCAGTTTCCAGGGCCGTGCCGCATCGGCGAACATCGCGGAAATGGCTGGAGCAAGCCGGGGATTGCCGGCCAGGGCCAACAAGCCTTCGGGGGCTTTCCCGGATTGGCTCGCCGCGCGCAGTACCAGTGTGAACAGGGCCGAAGAAAGCGCGTTGAGAATGGCGCGTCCTCCGGCTCTGTCTCCGGCGGACTCCATTCGCATCAGCGTCACCAGGCCGGCCAGTTGGCTGGAGGCGGAGCCGATGCCGTTTTCTTCATCGCCGTCCATGGACCGCGCCACCAGATCCGCAGGCAGGTAGTTGCGGACCAGCCGATCATGGGGTGGTGCGATAAAAAATCGCCCACACAGCAGATCCAGTTGCTCGCCCTGGCCATCATTCTCGCTCAGCATCCATCCGGCAGCCCCCCGCCGTTGCTGGGTAGGGATTGGTATTTGCCCGCTGCCGTCGTGCAATACATGCGCCGCGCCGTGAGGCAGCAGCACAATATCTCCACTCACCAGCTCCCTTGCTGCTCTCGTGTCCGGATCCTCCAAAATGGCCCGGCCCCTGACGATGACATGGTAGGGAATTTCGTTTGCGGCAGCCTTGCTCCAGGCAATGCGCCACGGCGCACCGTAGGCGCAGCGGACCTCGAGCTGGCCGGTAACGGTGATGATTTGCAAGAGATGGCTGAGCCAGTCCACTTCAGACATTGGACCTCGAAAACCGGAAATGGTGAAACATCTTATCGCAATTGTGCACTGGTTCTATCTGTCGCTCACATTTCCAACCCGGCTACGCTCGCGCCTGGATCGCGAGCGAGCCACCGAGCGCCCCACGATCGGAACAGGGCCTGTATCAGGCGCGCGGTCGAGTGCGGATTCCGTTCGCCCTTCAAAACGGATGCACGACCCAACCGCGCCGGCTATATTGTCCCATCGGGCCGACATCATCGAAGGGGAGGGCATGACATGCAGGCAATGCCGATAGCGTATCACGCCGCGCAACCCGAGGTCGGGCCCTCCTTGACCGGCTATCCGGCCGCCGTCCTGTGCTGGCTGCTTTCGGCTGGCGTCTATATCGCGGCCAAATGGGTGGCGCCTGAGATGCCGCCCTGGAGCCTCTGCTTCTAGCGGCTGACGCTTGCTTGCGCCATCCTGCTGCCGATCGTGCACCGTCATCACGACGCGATGATCGGGCTGTTGCGAACGCGCGCCGTGGAGGTCGTCGCCGTGGGCGCGATCGGCCTCACCCTGTGCCAAGGTATGATCTACCATGGCCTCAACGACACCGACGCCACCACGGCCGGCATCATCATGGCGCTGTCGCCTGTCATGACGATGGTGCTCGCCCGTTTCGTGCTTGGCGAGCCGCTCGGGCTGTGGAAGTCGCTAGGCGCGCTGGTTGCGCTCGCCGGGATGATTTTCATCGTTGCCCACGGCAACCTGACGGCGCTGCTGCAACTCAAGTTCAACGCCGGCGAGCTGTGGATCGTCGGCAGCGCGTTCTGCTGGGGCCTGTACACCGTGCTTTTGCGCCGTGCCAAATTCGGCATCGAACTCCTGCCGATGGTCGTGCTGCTGCTCGGCGCTGGTGCGCTGGTCGCCTTGCCGTTCCATGTGTGGGAATTGTTCAACGACGAACGCTCCGCCATGGACGTCCACAGCATTCTCGCGCTCGCCTATCTGGCCGGTCCGGGCGGCGCCTTGATGTACTATCTCTACAACAAAAGCGTGGAAACGCTCGGTGCGAGCCGAGCGAGCATGCTGCTCTACCTGCAGACGGTGTTCGTCGCTGTGTTAGCCTATCTGCTGCTCGGCGAGGGCTTGCACGATTACGATCTGGTCGGCGCGGCCTTCATCGTCACCGGCATCGTACTCGCCACCGTGGTCAAACCCAGGCCAGCTCAACCACGCGTGGCGTAGATAAATCGAAGGTCAGGGCGGTTCACTGTCGAAACAGGCGCGCAGCAAATGCAACCCTTCTTCGATGCGGGGCGTCGGAATGGCGCCATACCCCAGCATGATGCCGGCTCGCGGTATGGCGTTCACGGCGAACCGTGACAGGATCTGGACGGCGACGCTGCGATCGGCTGCGCGGCGCGCGATCTCGGCGATCTGGTCCGCCGACATTTTCCGGGCAAGAGCGGTGAGATGGAGCCCCGTTGTCGATGGGATGAGCTCGAGATGCTCGGCAAAATCATTGGCGATGGCGTCCGCGATGATCTGGTGCCGTTCCCGGTAGATTGCGTTCACCCGACGGATGTGACGCGCAAAAGCGCCCTCATCGATGAAACGCGCGAGCGCTGCTTGCGCCGGGGTCGATGAATGCCAGTCGCTGACGAATTTCGCTTTGTGCACGGCCGCTCGCAGCGATGGCGGCGTCAATATGAAGCCCAGCCGAAGCGTCGGCAGCATTGTCTTCGAGAAGGAGCCGACGTAGATGACCCGGCCTTTTGCGTCGAGCGTCTGCAACGGCTCGAGGGGACGGCCCCCGAAACGGAACTCGCTGTCGTAGTCGTCTTCGATGATGGCCGCGTTATTTCGCTCGGCCCAGGCCAGCAGCGCCTGCCGGCGCGGCAGCGTCATCGTTACCGACAGCGGAAATTGATGAGAAGGCGTGACATACACGGCTCGGATTCCGCGCGGTAGCGCATCAACGACCAGACCCTGGCGATCCACCGGTACACCGACGATGCGAATACCCAAGGCCTTGAACAAATGCCTAGGAGGGCCGTAGCCCGGATCTTCAATGGCAATTGCATCCCCCGGTGCCAGCAGGACGCGTGCCAGGACATCCAGTGCCTGCTGCGTACCGTTTGTGACAATGATGTCGTCCGAAGCCGCCCCGATCCCTCGGGAGATGCCTATGTGCCTGGCGATTGCGACGCTGAGATCGTGATGTCCGGCGGGATGCTCGTAAGTGCCGGCGGTCGCTTCGCCCGAACGCAGCGCCCAAACCACCGACCGCCGCCACGCCCCGTGCGGAAACAGCGAAGCATCGCAAAACCCGGCGTGAAAGTCGAACCGAACCGGCTCGAATGCGGGTGGTGGGGCTATCGCCTCCCAGATCTGGCGTGGCTGGAGCACGCCGGTAGATCGGCGTCCGGTCTTTTCTCGCCCGGCCGGCACGACCAATTCGCTGATGAACGTCCCAGACCCCTGCCGGGATGTCACGAACCCTTCCGCGGCGAGCCGTTCATAAACCACGGTCACGGTGGCACGCGACACGGCAAGCGTCCGCGCCAGTTCGCGGCCAGGCGGCAGAGGGTCGCCGGGCCGCAGCCGTCGATCCAGAACGGCGCGCCGTATCTGACGATAAATCTCGCCGCTGAGATTCTTGCGCCCGACCAGGCTTATGTGAAAGGCCGTCATTGTTCAGCAACTGGAATTGGTCTGACGCAGGCACTGGAATTCAGCCTGCCACCAGTCCTCCTGCGTCCTGCCGGCTTAGCGGCAGCGCCTTGCAAGTGTCGTCATGCCAAATTGAATTGGACTGGCCAAGAATCCATGAATTGGCACTTCTATCGGTCCTCTAGCCTCCTTACCATTGCTTCGGCGGCAAGGGAAGAAGCGGATGGCTGGCTATGGGAGGCTGAAATGCCTCGAGCGGAGACTCGAATCCATCACCCGTCGAGCGTGCGACTACCTTGGTCTGTGCTGAAAACCACAGTCGCGGCCCTCAAGACTTGGCAATTATCCGTCTCAAGACGTCGGGCAATCGCGGATTTGTCCCCCGAGCTGTTGAGGGACATTCGGGCCCATGCCCTCGATCTGCCGGACCACGGGGCCGATCCTACGCCGGTCGCCACGGCTGACCCTATTGCGCGCCATCGGCGCGGCCTTGCGAGCACAAGGCGGCCGCCGCGTGCTGGTGGACCATTCGATCGGCTGCATTTTCGAAACCCGCGCCGTCGAGACCACCGCGCGGCTCGAAGCTGCGAACCAACCGTCAACATTTGGGGAGAGTGCCATGCCCAACCATCAGCGCTCTGCTACGCGCACGACAACGCTTGCCCACCAGCCCGGTTCAATCCCGGGCGAGACAGGGCTGCGCGCGGCCGACCGACCAATCGTCACCACGCAAGAGCTTCCTTCCGCTGTCCCACTGATGGCGCTTTCGACCGGTTTCTGGGCCTTCAAGACTCTGGCCGCCGCGCACGAGTTGGACCTCTTCAGCCGCCTTGCGAGCGGCGCCGCCATCACGGTTGCCGGTTTGGCGGAAGCGCTCGGCCTGCATCAACGACCGGCCGAGATGCTGTTGACCGGCTGCGCTGCACTTGGGCTCCTGGAGAAAACGGGCGGCCGCTATCGCAACACGCCCTTAAGCGAAACCTATCTCGTGAAGGGTAAGCCGTATTACTTCGGTGGCTTCGTGCAGATGGCCGACAAGCGACTCTACGCGGGCTGGGGAAGGCTTGCAGAGGCGCTGCGCACGAACCGGCCAACCACATGGGATCCGGCAGTGCAATCCTCGATGTTCGAGGGCGAGGATCCTACGATGCTGGCGCTTTTCTGGGAGGCGATGCATTCGCTTTCCACGATGACCGCGCGCAAGCTCGGCGAAGCCGTGGATCTCAGTCATTTCCGCCTCCTCCTGGACATCGGCGGCGGATCGGGCGCGTACGACGTCGAGCTTTGCAAACAATATGGGGCGCTGCGTGCGACCGTGTTCGACTTGCCGCATGTCGCCGCGATCGCCGCGGGAAAGATCGCCGAGGCCGGCTTGACCGACCGCATCGAGACCGCGGGCGGCAATTTCTTCGAACAGCTTCCCGGGGATCACGATGTACATCTCCTGTCGATGATCATGCACGATTGGGACGAGGCGAAGAACCGCGCCCTGCTGCGCCGGTCCTTCGAGGCTTTGCCAAGCGGCGGCGCGGTCGTCATCAGCGAGCTTCTCGTCAATGATGAAAAGACCGGCCCGGCGCCGGCCGCGCTGATGAGCCTCAACATGCTGATCGAGACGGAAGGACGAAACTACACCCCGGCCGAGTATTCGGCGTGGCTCGAGGAAGCCGGATTCAGGCACGTCGAGACGGTCTGGTTCGATGCTCCCGCCGCGAACGGCGTCGTGATCGGCCGCAAACCGTAAGGCGCAACATAGAGCGGATCAGGTGCGCCGCAATCGGCTGGGCGAGCTGCGTAACGGCAGCCCCCGACGGGAGCACGACAAAGGTCGTAGGAGAAGCCAAGAACAAACCAAGGGAGAAAACCATGTTTCCAGCGTCAGTTCGTCTCGCATTGCTCACGGCCTCGGTCGTCGCCCTTCCATCATACGCCGCCATGGCCGACGACGCGCAGGTCGCGCGTGGCGAGTACCTGGTCACGATCGCCGGCTGCAACGACTGCCACACGTCCGGCTACTTCTTCGGCAAACCCGATATGTCGCGTTTTCTTGGCGGCTCGGATGTGGGCTTTGAGATACCTGGCGTCGGTGTCTTTCCCGGTCGAAACATCACACCCGACAAGGAGACCGGCATCGGCAGCTGGACCCCGGAGCAGATCGTCGCTGCGATCCAGACGGGCCAGCGGCCGGACGGCCGCACCCTGGCGCCGATTATGCCCTGGCCTGCTTTTGCGCATCTCACAGCGGACGATGCCATGGCCATCGCGGCGTTCCTGCAAAGCGTGAAGCCGGTAAGCAACAAGGTCCCGGGCCCGTTCAAGCCTCGCGACACGGTGTCGACATCCATGATGCGGATCATCCCGCCGGGCGGAACCGCTGCCGCTGCACCGAAATAGGCCGAAAACCGGCCTTCCACCGGACGTCGTGCTCGACGCCGCCCGGCGTCGTCCCGGAGCATGGCCAAAATGGCATCCGCGCCGGCCTCGCCATTCGCGGTCAGTCCCACAGCCATTTCCACACGCGGAACTGACGGCGGCTGACGCCGCAATCGCGCATCAGCTGCTTCGTGCAAGCGCGCTGATGCTGTCGAGCAGCGGCTGTTGGTCGCCGACCCAAAACCAGTGGTCGTCACCGGCGACCTCGATGAACCGCGCGCCCGGGATCCCGGCGGCCAGGAGCCGCCCCGCCTCGACGCGCACGGCGCGGTCGCCGGACCGGTGCAGGACAACCGTCGGGACGGAGACCTTTGCGAGCAGGGAACGGACATCGGTATCACGCAGGGCTTCGAGCAGGCCCGCGACCGCGCCGGGGCTGGAGGCTGCCCTGAGCAATCCCGCCCACCAGGTCTCCGCCTGGCGGTCTCCGGTGAGGCCCGGGGCGAACGTCTCGATTTCCGCCGGGCCGCCCCAGCCGGCGATCAGCCGCTGCTTCCACAGATCGTATTGCGCGGCGGTCAAAGCGAAGGGATAGTCGGAGGCGCGGCTGCCTTTCGCGAGCGAGCCCCACAGGACAAGGCCGATGAGCCGATCCGGATGATCGATGGCGAAACGGACACAACCCGGCCCGCCTTCCGAGGCGCCGATGAGCAAGGCCCGGCTGCTGCCGGCCGCGTTCATGACTGCCAGAATATCCTGCGCTGTCGTTTCGACTGTGGCACGGACACCGACACGGTCGGAAAGTCCCATGCCGCGCCGGTCGAACAGGATCAGGCGGCCCAAGCGCGAAACCGCTGATATCCAGGCGCGGCAGCGTCTGTCTTCCCAGATACGCTCGACATGCGAAATGAAGCCGGGAACAAGCACGATGTCCGTCGGTCCGCTGCCGACGATCTGATAGGCGAGATGGATGCCGTCCACTTCGACGTAGCGCGTCCTGGGCACGTCCAAAGTGACATCTTGAGTTGGCTCCCGCACCAGGGCAAGCGTGGCCGGGTCCGGCGCTACGCCGAGTTCGTCTCGTAACAGCCGGACACAGCTTTCGGCCTGGCGCTCGGCTGCCGCCCTGTCCCCGGCCGCCAGGTGGGCGCGGATCAGGTGACGGTGCGCACTTTCGCTCAAGGGGTCGAGTGCCGCCAGGCGCGTCGCATGCACGACCGCGCTGCGTGGTTCGCCGCCGGCGATCTTCGCTTCGATGGTACGCTCCAGCGTCTGCACCAGTCGGCTACGCAAGGCCTCGCGCCTGAAAAAGACCCACTCGTCGAATTCCGGACAATCCCGAAGGGAGAAGCCGCCGAGATAGTCGCCCTTATAGATGTCGGACGCCTCATCGAGAGGGCCGACATTGCAGGCATGCTCGAAAACCTTGGAGTCGAGCTCGACGGCAAGCGCCGGGTGCAGTCTGAGGGATGCCCCCGTGGCGGCGATGACCTCCGTGTCGAACGCGATGCGAATTTTATTCAGTGTGCGCCGAAGGCGTGCTCGTGCGGCTTCTTCGTCGGTTTCGGGCCACAGAAGCGTGGCGGCGACCTCGCGCGCGACGGGCGCGCCGGCCTCGGCGAGATAGATGAGGAGCGCGGCCGCCTTGCGCAAGGCGAGCTCCACCCGCCGCCCGTTCAGACAGAACTCCGGAAAACCCAGAAGTCGGAACTCCAATCGCTCCATCGACCCGTACGCGGCCGAGCGGGGACGTTCAGGGGACGCCGGCCTTCTATCCATCCCACGACGTCGGGCCGATCGGGCCCGATCAGGAGACTCCTTGGAGCGAGAAATGTCACCGGTCAATACTCTCAGCCAGCATTGCACGTCCGAGGCCATTGCCGGGGGTGGCGTTCCCATCGGCGTCAAGAACGCAGGGAAAGGAGGCTGAGACATGTGCCAATCCTGTCTCTCCTGGTACGCACGCTGCATTGCTCCCTACCTCGTCCACGCCGGCTGTTCGGCAAACGTGTTCGCGCGCATGCGAAGGCGCCTGATCCCGCGGGCGCAGGGCATTGTCGTCGAAGTCGGCTTCGGGTCCGGCCTGAACCTTCCCTATTACGACGCCGCCAGGGTGGAGCGGCTGGTCGGCATCGATCCCGACGGCACAATGCTTGGCCTGGCCGAACCGAAGATCCGTTCCCTGCCGTTCGACGTCGACTGCATCCGGGCCAGCGGCGAAAGGCTGCCCTTGATCGATGGCCTCGCCGATACGGTCGTCGTCACCTATGCCTTCTGCACCATTCCCGACCCTGACGCGGCGCTGACCGAGATCCGCCGCATATTGAAACCTATGGGCCGGCTGATCTTCATCGAGCACGGCCAGGCCGAGGGCCGCGCGGCCGCAGATGGCAGGAGCGGCTGAACAAGCCGTGGGGACAGATCGCCGGCGGCTGTCATCTCAACCGCCAACCGCTGCACTTGATCCGAGAGGCGGGCTTCCGCATCGTTGAAGAGGAGCGCGGGCGGTTCCCGCTGCCCTTCTGGCAATTGGGAAGCCACTACGCCGGCGTCGCGGTGCTCCGACAGGGTGACGGGCCATCACCCCAGGCCAGATCGTGCATTACGAGGTCCCACGCACATCCGCTTCCGCGCGGAATTGCCGATGACGGTCGTCGGCATCCCGTTCCTGATGCGCGAGGATGGCGTGAGGGACAGCTTCTCGCACCGGAGTTAGCCGACATTCAAACCGGGTGCATCCACGTCTCAGATGGGGCTTTGCAACCCTTCTGTTATCAGCGTTCCGATCATTGAATCATAAACCGCGAGCTGAACGGCAGGCTGGCTGCGCCGACGGCTTTCGGGCTGATGGTCACCCGCGCTGGCAACGCTTGGACAGCGGCAAATTCCCGGCCGATATGGGCGCACAAGGCCTTGGCGATTTTCTGCGGCGCATAGCTGGACAGGAGGACCGTCCTGAACTCGACAAACTGGGTCAGCGCCGAGATCGATGCTTTCAGGCGGTTTGAGCATTCCCCCAGCCATTCGGTGTAGGCCTCTCCAAGATCAGGCCACTCAGGGCTGCTGCTCCAGATGATTTCGGACGAGCGTCCGCGCATGGCCAGTTCGCTTTCCAGGCGCATGAGGCCATGATCGAAGCTGGCACTGGAGTTTCCCTTATAGATCTGGTGGTTGAGGATGAGCCTGCTCTGCAGCCTAGCTCCGAGATAGAAGAACAAATAGTCGTTCAGCGGCTTTGCGACGCCGAACATGCTCTCACCGCCGGCCGCCGCGGTGATGTCGTTCTGGACGAAGACCGGCAGCTTGAGCTGCTCTTCGATCTCGCTTTGCAAAGCCTTCAGGGACGTGCTCGATCCGTTGCCGGTTGCAGCCATGGCGTCGACCTCATCGGGAACGGCCAGCCCGATACCCGCGACCCGGCTGCGCGCCTCGACCGGCAGGCTCGTCATGGCTTGCCTGATCGTCGCAAGCAAATCGCTGCTTTGCGGAAACGGATTGGCTTCATCCGCGGGCAACTGCGTGTGGAAGCGCACGGTGCCGATGAAGTCGATGAGCGCGATGTCGATCCTGCGCCGGCTGAAGCCGACGCCGACCGCGTAGGCGCCTTCCGGGTTGAGTGAAAGCGGGATGGTGGGGGGCCCGACACGGCCGCGCTGCGCCTCGCCCTGCGAGACCAGCCCTTCCTGTTCGAGGGAGCGGACGATGACCGAGGCCGTCTGCGCCGACAGACCGGTCTTCTCGCCGATTTCCATCCGCGATATGCCCTCGTTCTGAAGCAGCAGCGACAGCACCAGACGCTCGTTGTAGCTGCGCACGCTCAACGCGTTCAGCCCGCTCGCACGATCGGCGATGCGCAAGGGATTGGGTGGTGCAAACCTCATGTCAGGCAAGGGTCGCCCCATCGGTAAGAGCGCATTGCCGGGCGGCGGTATGGTTGCTCATGTCGAGCGGCTCCAGCCGATCGCATCGACCGCGCGGGCGAGTGCGATGCCAAGCAGTCTGTGCGCTTCGGCATCGATGTGAAATCCGTCCGCTTCGCTGCAGGACACCACCGAGCCGGCATCGAAAAAGTGCAGTTCGAGCGGATCCGCCAGCACCTCGAACTCGAGCGCCAGCAGCCGCGATTTCTCCGGTGCGCCGGCGAAGATGGACTTCCACTCCTTGACGTCGTCCTGCATCGGCGGCGGTGCGACGATCATGATTTCGGGTGTGGTGCCGCCCGGACCGGGCGCCAGTTCCTTGATGTCGTAGACAAGGCAGCCGATGCCCATAGCCACTTCCGACGGCGGTTTGTTGAAGCGGATCTTGAGGTCATTGGTGCCGAGCATGATGATGACGAGGTCGAGCGTCGCATGGCTCTGCAGACAGGGGCGGAGATAGGTTCTACCGTTCTTGTGTGCCCCCTCGATCGGATCGTCGTGGACGGTGGTTCGACCGCTCAATCCTTCCTCGATGACATACCAGTCGGGGCCTAGCTGAGCGCGCAGTATCCCCGGCCAGCGCTCAGCCGGGCCATAGCGCTCGAGCGGCCCCTTGCCGGGGATCTGGCCGTGTGTGTTGGAGTCGCCGTAGCACAAGACTGATCGCATGATTTTCCCGCCGGGACTGACCGCGCGCCGGTGCAGGACGAGCGCTCTTCATGATGAATAGCGGAGTGGCGAAAGGCAAGCAACGGAATAGTCATTCAACATGACTAACTATTGACAGGTCAAACCCACTATGCTTCTAAAGTGCCCGGAGGAGTTCTCGACCGTCATCATTGTCCAGCCGAAATTGGGCCTCGACACACATGTGTTCGGGGGCGGGAGAATTGCGTGCATAGGTCGGTTCGCGACGACAAGCATGCATCGGGAGAGCGTCTCGCGGCCCGTGCGCGTCCGTACGGCTGGAGCAACCACAAGGAGGAGTTCAATGTTAGGATTGCTGAAAACCGTCGGGCTGGGGATGCTCGTTGTATCAGCGCTTGCCGTAACGTCCCTGGCGCACGCGGAAGATATCAAGCTGATGGACGGCGTCGCGCCGCGCCACGACGACACGCGCATGACCGCGGCCGGCGCATTCAAGAAGGATCCCCCTGGGTCATCGGAATGAGCGACTTCGGCGTCAACGCCAACACCTGGACCGTGCAGGTCGCGCATGAGGCGGAAAATGCCGCGGCGAAGGACAAGCGCATCTCGAAGTTCATCCTGCTCGATGCCGGCTTCGACCAGAAGAAGCAGGTAGCCGATATCGAGGATCTGATCGCCCAGCATGTCGACGCGATCATCGTTCAGCCGGTGACCAGCACGTCCGCCAACGCCAGCATCGCCAAGGCGGTCGCCGCCGGCATCCCCGTCATCCTTCACACCGGCCGCATCGATTCCGATGCCTACACCGCCGAAATCCAAGGTGGAGCCGAGCACTTCGGCAAGGTGATGGGCGACTGGCTGGTGAAAACCGTTGGCGACAACGGCAAGATCTGGGTCCTGCGCGGCCTTGCCGGCCACCCGGAAGACACCAACCGCTACAACGGGCTACTGGAATCGCTCAAGGGCACACATGTGCAGATCATCGCCGAGGAGCATGGCGACTGGCAGTATGACAAGGCCAAGAAGCTGTGCGAGACGCTCTATCTGAACAATCCGCAGGTCGACGGCATCTGGTCGTCCGGCGCCGACATGACGCGCGCCTGCGTCGATGTTTTCAAGCAGTTCGGCACGCCGATCCCGCCGATTTCGGGCGAGGGCAACAATGGCTATTTCGGCCAGTGGATCACGGATGGATTCAAGTCGATCTCTCCGGAATACAGCCCGGCCCAGGGTGCTGCCGGCGTGCGCGCCGCTGTAGCCCTGCTCGAGGGCAAGCAACTCTACAAGCGCTATGTCTACAACCCTGATGGCTGGGACAAGGACAAGGCCGCGAAATACTATCGCGACGACCTGACGGCCAATGTCTGGTGGCCGAGCGAACTCCCCGAAGACAAGCTCAAGGAATATTACGGCAAGAAGTGACACGCCGTGGCCGGCGGGGAGTGGACAAGCGTCCCCGCGGGCCCTTCCAGTGGTGAAGCGAGGGTTTAGTGGCCAATCTTATCGAGATGTCGCACATTTCGAAGGCATTCGGGGGAAGCAAGGCGCTCCACTCCGTTTCCCTCGATCTGAAGGCCGGCAGCGTTCACGCCCTGATGGGCGAGAACGGTGCCGGAAAATCGACCTTGATGAAGATCCTGGCGGGCGTGTATCAGCCCGATTCCGGCGAGATCTTCATGAATGGGGAAAAGCTCGATCTGAAGTCACCGCGCGCCGCGCTCGATGCCGGCATCTCGACCGTTTTCCAGGAACACTCGCTGCTGTCTAATCTGTCGATCGCCGAGAACATGTTTCTCGGCCGGGAGCCGACGAACCGGTTCGGCTCGATCGACTATTCCGTGATGAACAGCCGAACCGCCAAGGCACTCGGCGAACTCGGTCTCACGCTAGAACTCCTCGCAACTCGTTTCCAACCTGACCATTGCCGAGCGGCAATTCGTCGAGATCGCGCATTGCATCCAGGCCGACGCCGGCGTGCTTATTCTCGACGAGCCGACAGCGGCGCTCAACGCGGCCGATGTCGATGTGCTCAACCGCAATATCCGCCGCCTGCGCGATAGGGGAAAGGCAATCGTCTATATTTCGCATCGCATGGAGGAAATCTTCGAGCTGTGCGACACTGTGACGGTGCTGAAGGACGGCGCACTGGTCGGCACCAGAACGGTGTCCGAGATCACCACAGACGAACTCATCGCCATGATGGTCGGGCGCGAACTCCAGGACCTGTTCCCAGATCGCACGGGCGACAGGGGCGGCGAAATCCTGCGCGTCGAGAATCTCAGGATCACCGAGACATCGCAGCCTCTGTCGCTGACGTTGCACAAGGGCGAGATCGTCGCCCTCGCCGGGCTTGAGGGACAGGGCCAGCAGCGCTTCCTGCGCTCCTTGATCGGCCGCTACCATCCTTTTGGCGGGACGATTTCCATTAGCGGCAAAACGCTCGACATGCCGCTCTCGACATCATCAGGCGTTCGCCATTTGCAGCAGCTGAAGGTCGGTTTCGTCCCCGAGGACCGCAAGGAGGAGGGGCTCTTTCTCGCTTTGCCGATCGCCCACAACATCGCCATCGGATTGCATTCGAGGCGACGCGAACTTGCGCCGGCGCGGCCCTATCGAAGCGTCGTTGCCAGCATGATGGATGTCATGAACATAAAGGCGACAGGGCCGTCCGCTCCGGTCGGTTCGCTGTCGGGCGGCAATCAGCAAAAAGTGCTGCTCGGGCGCTACCTCGCCGCGGATCTCGATCTTCTCCTGGTGGAAGAGCCGACCCGCGGCGTCGACATCGGCGCCAAGTCCGAGATCTACCATCTGCTGCGCGACTTCACCCGCAAGGGTGGCGCGGTGCTGGTGCTGTCGCGCGAGACGATCGAGCTGATCGGGCTGTGCGACCGCATCTATGTCGTCCACCACGACACAATCGTGGCCGAAATGCCGGCAGCACAGGCGACGGAGCACAAGATCCTCGACGCGGCCCTGACGGGCGGCTCGGCGCGCCGGCACTAGGGGCCTTCCATGTATCGTAGCCTGTCCAACATCGTGAGTGGCCGGAACACACGGCAGGGCCAATGGGGTCTTCCATTGTTGGTTGCCTTGCTCATTTCGCTGTGGCTGTCGGTTCAGACGACGCAGTTCGCAACGGCCGAAAACCTTTTCAACCTGGTTGCGCAGGCGATGCCGCTGGTCATCGCGGCGGTCGGACAACTCGTCGTCGTGCTCGTCGGCGGGCTCGATCTATCGGTCGGCTCGGTCATCAGTTTCACGACGGCGGTGCTGGCGCTCGACCAGCCGGCGATCGTGCTGATCCCGGCGGTCTTCGTGCTGGCCGCATTCATCGGGCTGATCAACGGCCTGGCGATCACCCGTTTCAACGTCCATCCAATCATCGCCACGCTATCGACGCAGTACATTGTCCTTGGCATCACGCGCATCTTGCGTCCCGTCTCCGGCGGCACCGTTCCGGAGATCGTCATTGCTGCCGTCTCAGGCAGTTTCCTCGGTATTCCTTATCCGGTCTTTTGGGGAATCGTCGTGATGCTGTTGGCCTGGAAGCTGCTCTACGGATCGCGATACGGCCTGCATCTGTTTGCGATCGGCGGCGGCATCGCGTCGGGGGCCGAAAGCGCTGCCCGCAATTTCGGCGTCTCCGATCGCCGAAACATCATCCTCGCCTATGTGGTCTGCTCCTGTTTCGCGGCCGTTGCCGGTGTCTTCCTGGCCGGGCGCATCGTGTCGGGTGATCCAAATGTCGGGTTGCTTTTCGAACTCGACACGGTCACCGCCGTCGCACTTGGAGGCACCCAGCTTTCAGGCGGAATCGGCAGCCTGCACGGCACGGTGATCGGCGCGCTTGTGATGGCACTGCTGGCCAATGGCATGAACCTCGCCAACGTCTCGCCCTTTGTCCAGACGGCGATCAAGGGCGGCATTCTCTTGGCCGTGGTCGGGCTGCAATCCCGCAAGAAGATGGGGCTCTGAGCGATGACTGCCGTTCTCGCAAACCCGATCGCCCGGCGTCTGCTTCGCATACCGCCGTCCTACTTTGTCTTCCTCGTGCTTCTGGCCACGCTGTGGGTCGCACGGCCGAACATGCTCAACCTCAACATCATGGGCATCTTCATCAGGCAGATCGTTCCGCTCGGCATTCTCGTGCTGGGGCAGCTCGTCGTCATGCGCGTGAAGTCGATCGACCTCTCCGGCGGCGGCATCATCCTGCTGATCAACTATTTCATCTCGTCGGGCAGTTTCCCGGGCGCGTCGCTGCCCTTCTTCGTCGTACTGGCGCTCGCCACGGGCCTCGTCATTGGCCTGTTCAACGGCTTCATGATCGGCATCCGGCGGGTGTCGGCCGTCATAGTCACGCTGGCCGTCAGCATCATCCTGGTCGGACTGGTGCAGTTCCTGTCGAGCGGCAATCCACCCGGCGATGTGCCGAAACTGTTCAACGACCTCTACAACACGAAGTTCCTGTCGGTTCCGACGCCGGTGCTGTTCTGGATCATGCTGACCGCCGCGGTGTGGCTGCTTCTGTCGCAGACCGTATTTGGTCGCTACGTGGCCTCGGTTGGCGAGAATGCCGACGCTGCCCATTTTTCCGGCGTGCCCGTCCAGCGCACGGTCATCCTGGCGCATACGCTCGCTGGCCTGATCGCGGCGATCGCGGCCCTGGTACAGACCGGTTCGATCGCCGTCGGCAGCGTGCGCGTCGGTCTCGACCTGCCGATCCTGGCAGTCGCGGCGACGATCCTTGGCGGCGTCGCCTTCGGTCGCGGCGACGGCGGCGTCTGGGGACCTTTCTTCGGCTCGCTGTGCTTCGCGCTTTTGTTCGTCGTGATGACGGTGCTCGGCATCGACGAACCCGGCAAGCTCATCGCCCAGGGCGTCATCATCCTCGGCGCGGCGATCTTCTATGGAGTGCGCGTGCGAACGCCATAAATCGAAACAGCCAAAGGCAAGCCGGCACCGGCGTTCGCCTGGATCGATAAATCTGCACGTTCAGACAACTGCAAACAGATGGAGAAACATGGATGTCACCGCCAAAAAACATCATGTGCTACGGCGACTCGCTGACCTGGGGCTGGGTTCCGGTCAAGGAAGGTTCGCCGACCTACCGCTACCCCTATGACCAGCGCTGGACGGGCGTGATGGCGGCGGCGCTGGGAGCGGGCTACCATATCATCGAAGAAGGGTTGAGCGCGCGCACGACCTGTCTCGACGATCCCAACGATCCGCGCCTCAATGGCGCCAATTATCTGCCCTCGGCCATCGCGAGCCATCTGCCGCTGGATCTGGTCATCGTCATGCTCGGCACCAATGACACGAAGTCCTATTTTCGCCGGACACCCTACGAGATCGCCAACGGAATGGCGAAACTGGTCGGGCAGATCCTGACAAGCGCCGGCGGCATCGGCACGCCCTATCCGGCTCCGAAAGCGCTGGTCATCGCGCCGCCGCCGCTGACCCCGATGCCGGATCCCTGGTTCGAGGGTATGTTCGGCGGCGGCCACGAAAAGTCCAGGGAGCTGGCCAGGCAGTACAAGGCGATGGCGGATTTCATGAAGATCGACTTCCTGAATGCCGGCGATTTCGTCACGACAGACGGTGTCGACGGCATCCATTTCACCGCTGGCAACAACGCCGATCTCGGCCGCGCGGTCGCCGACAAGGTCAAGTCTATTCTTGAGCCAAGCCGCGCCAGCACCGCCGCCTGAAGTCGCAACGCCCGCCGGCTTGCGCAACAGGCCGGTTCGCAGGCGTGTCGCATTCTTCCTGTATGCCATTGTGGACCCAACGATGAGCCTGGTCCGTAATTCTGCCCAACACGTTCCGTGGCACTTGACCCACTTGCTTTTATGAAGACGAGCTATCCACTCAAGCCGTTCAACAAGCGCACATTCGAGGTTTGCCTGGGCCGATAGTAAGCTTGGGCTCCTCGTCCTTCACGCCGCCTGCACCGCCGCTCCCAACCCTCGAATGATCTTCGCCAGCTCCATGCACTCATTGCGCAAGGTGCTGTTGCGCCGCCAGGCGAAGCAGATCGTGCGCTGCGGCATGGGTTCCTGGAACGGCACGATCTTGAGATCGGGGATAGTGCCGGCAGGTCCCGTGGCCATTTCCGGGATCAGCGTCACGCCGAGCCCGTGCGCCACCATCTGCAAGAGCGTGGTCAGGCTGGTGGCGCCGTAGCTTGCCATCGCCACCGGCCGCACATTGCCGCAGACAGCCAGCGCCTGTTCGCGCAGGCAATGACCCTCCTCTAGCAGCATCAGCCTTTCCAGCGCCGGGCTTTCGGGCGGCACCGGCGGCGAGGCGAAAGCCGGATCGCCTGACGGCACGGCCAGGAAGAACCGGTCGGGGAACAAAGCCTCGGTCACCAGGCCGGGATGGTCGAGCGGAAGCGCGGCGATGAAGGCATCGAGCTTTTGCGACGCGATGTCCTCGACGAGCGAGGCGGTCACCGCCTCGCGCAGTTCGAGCATCAAGTCCGGGAAATGCATTTTCAGCTCGGGCAGCGCACGCGGCAAAAGATAGGGCGCGACGGTCGGAATGATGCCCAGCCGGAAGCGCCCTCCCATGGCAGGGCGGCCACGCCGGGCGATGGTCTCGACCTCGCGTATGTCGGAAAGGATGCGTTCGATGCGCGGCAAAAGGGCTGCCGCCTCGTCGGTCATGCGCACCGATTTGCCGCCGCGTTCGAACAGCCGGCAGTTCAGCCGCTGCTCCATTTCCGCGATCTGCGAGGACAGCGCCGGCTGGCTCACGCCTGCAAGTTTCGCCGCACGCCCGAAATGCAGCGTCTGCGCAAGTGCGTCGAAATAATGCATCTGGCGGACGGTTAGGCCTATCATAAGAAAATCCTATTGAAAGGAACAGGAAAGGCAATTTGTTTTTATCGGCAGGCTGGCCTAGTCTGGAATCATTCCAGGATGGCGGCGCTGGCTGCCCGGAACCCTCGGCAAAATTGGAGTGCAAGATGGACGCGAAAACCGACGACAACAGCGCGGGCAAATGCCCTGTCGCGCATGGACCCGGTGCCAGGACCAACCGTGACTGGTGGCCCAACCAGCTGGACCTCGGCGTTCTCCACCAGCAGTCGAACCTCTCCGACCCGATGGGCGAGGACTTCGACTATGCCAAGGAGTTCGCGAGCCTCGATCTCGACGCGGTGATCAAGGACCTGCACCATGTCATGACGGATTCGCAGGATTGGTGGCCGGCCGACTTCGGCCATTACGGGCCGCTGTTCATCCGCATGGCCTGGCACAGCGCCGGCACCTACCGCATCGGTGACGGCCGCGGCGGCGCCGGCGCCGGCCAGCAGCGTTTCGCACCGCTCAACAGCTGGCCTGACAACGCCAATCTCGACAAGGCGCGCCGCCTGCTGTGGCCGGTCAAGCAGAAATATGGCCGCAAGATTTCCTGGGCCGACCTGCTGATCCTCACCGGCAATGTCGCCCTGGAATCGATGGGCTTCAAGACCTTCGGCTTCGCCGGCGGCCGCGCCGACGTCTGGGAACCCGAGCAGGACGTCGATTGGGGATCGGAAACCAAATGGCTCGACGACGAGCGCTACTCCGGCGACCGCGAGCTTCGCGGCCATCTCGGCGCCGTGCAGATGGGCCTGATCTACGTCAATCCGGAAGGCCCGAACGGCAAGCCTGATCCGCTTGCCTCGGCACGCGACATCAGGGAAACCTTCGGCCGCATGGCGATGAACGATGAGGAGACGGTGGCGCTGATCGCCGGCGGCCACACTTTCGGCAAAACCCACGGCGCCGGCGATGCCTCGCTGGTTGGCGCCGAGCCGGAAGGGGCCGGCATCGAGGCGCAGGGCCTCGGCTGGTCGAGCAAGCACGCGTCGGGCATTGCTGGCGATGCCATCACTTCGGGGCTCGAGGTCACCTGGACCACGACGCCGACCAAATGGAGCAACAACTTCTTCGACAACCTGTTCAACTACGAATGGGAATTGACGAAAAGCCCGGCCGGCGCCCATCAGTGGACGCCTAAGGGCGGCGCAGGTGCCGGCACGGTGCCGGACGCGCATGATCCCTCGAAGCGCCGCGCGCCGGCCATGCTGACCACCGATCTCGCGCTGCGGGTCGACCCGGCTTACGAGAAGATCTCGCGGCGGTTCCACCAGAATCCGGATCAGTTCGCCGATGCCTTTGCCCGCGCCTGGTTCAAGCTCACCCATCGCGATATGGGCCCAGTCGTTCGCTACCTTGGCCCGCTCGTGCCGAAGGAGGAGCTGATCTGGCAGGATCCGATCCCGGCCGTCGACCATGAACTGGTCAGCGAACAGGATATCGCATCGCTGAAGGCCAAGATCCTGGCCTCGGGCCTGTCAGTTTCCGAACTGGTCTCGACCGCCTGGGCTTCGGCCTCGACGTTCAGGGGTTCCGACAAGCGCGGCGGCGCCAATGGCGCCCGCATCCGGCTGGCGCCGCAGAAGGACTGGGACGTCAACCAGCCTGCTGAATTGGGCAAGGTGCTTGCCACGCTCGAATCCATCCAGAAGGCTTTCAACGCGGCACAGACCGGCGGGAAAAAGATCTCGCTGGCCGATCTGATCGTGCTCGGCGGCGTCGCCGCGGTCGAGAAGGCGGCAAAGGATGGCGGCAACGAGGTGAAGGTGCCGTTCACGCCGGGCCGCATGGATGCCTCGCAGGAACAGACTGATGTCGCCTCCTTTGCCGCACTCGAGCCGAAAGTCGATGGCTTCCGCAACTATGTCCGGGGGCCGCAGCCGATGTCGGTCGAAGCGATGCTGGTCGACCGGGCACAGTTGCTGACGCTGACCGCGCCGGAGATGACGGTGCTGGTCGGCGGCCTGCGGGTGCTCGGCGCCAATACCGGCAAGTCCAGGCACGGCGTGTTCACCGACAGGCCGGGCACGCTGACGAACGACTTCTTCGTCAACCTGCTCAGCATGAACACGGTCTGGGATCCGGCCGCCGGGTTGGATGAGATCTACGAAGCGCGCGACCGCAAGACCAAGGCGGTCAGGTGGACCGGTACCCGCGCCGACCTGATCTTCGGCTCGCATGCGCAATTGCGTGCGCTGTCTGAGGTGTACGGGTCCGCGGATGCCGGGCAGAAATTCGCCAGGGATTTCGTTGCGGCGTGGACCAAGGTGATGAACGCCGACCGGTTCGATATCACCGCCTGATTCAGGCGGAATTTTTCCACCCCATAAAAAAGGCGCGAGGCTCGGCCCCGCGCCTTTTCTTGTCCAGGCTTTCGAAATCAGTCCTTTTCGAAGACGCGCGCCTTGGCGACGACGCCGGCAATGGCGCCGCCGATCAGCGGCGCGACGATGAACAGCCAGAGCTGGCTGATCGCGGCGCCGCCCGAGAACAGCGCCGGGCCAATGGAACGGGCCGGATTGACCGATGTGCCGGTCACCGGGATCATGGCGAAGTGGATACCCGCCAGCGTCAGGCCGATGACCAGTCCGGCGAAGGCCGTCGCATGCCTTTCCGCGGTAACGCCGAGGATCACGGTGACGAAGGTGAAGGTGCCGATCAGCTCCCACAGGAACGCGGAAGAGACGCCCCATTTCGTCTCGTCCCAGCCATTGGCGCCGAAGCCGCCAGTGTGTCCCCCGGCCTGGCCGGAGACGATGATCCACAGCGCCAGCGATGCCAGGATGGCGCCGATGATCTGTGCGATCCAGTAGGGTATGACGTCCTTGGCCGGCAGCCGGCCGGCAAGGAACACGCCGAGTGTCACAGCCGGGTTGAGATGCGCGCCCGAAATGGGGCCGATCGCGTAGGCGGCCGCGATAAGGCCGATGCCGAAGGCCAGCCCGATGCCTTCCTGCCCCAGCGGCAGCGCGCCGCCGAAGCCGCCCGTCACCACCGACGCGGTACCGATGAACACCAACAGGAATGTGCCTAGAACTTCCGCCAGATAAGTCTTCATTGCCCTCTCCTCGTGACGATCCGCCGGTCCACGCTTTCCGCGCCGCGAATCATGGCGGCAAGAGTATTCCCAACCGAAAAACTTGGAAAGCTGAGCTGTCGCATCCCTACCGTGCTTGCAGCCGCCAGTTAAGAACATTAGAGAGCTTGCATCTATTGACGATCTGCTGTTGACCGCGCCGGAAGATTTACTGCTCGAGCGGTTTTCGCCGATCCCAACAGGCGGCCTGCCGTCGCGAGAGGGGGCGGGGTTCAATCTCACCGTGAAAGGCTCTAAGAGCAGACCGAGATGATGCGCTCGATTTGGTGGACTGAAGAATGCGACTAGGCGGACGGCTGGCTGCGGCCATCGAAGTGCTGGAAGACATTGGCCGGCGTCACCGGCCGGTGGCCGATGCGCTGAAGGACTGGGGCCTGTCGCACCGTTTCGCCGGCGGCGGCGATCGTGCGGCGATCGGCAACATCGTCTACGATGCGCTGCGCCGCAAGCGCTCGGCAGGCTGGCTGCTGGGCGATGACACGCCGCGCGCCATCGGCTTCGGCGCCCTGCTGCTCGAATGGGGCCAGACCGCGCGCTCGCTCAACGAAGCGCTCGACGGCGACAAATTCGCGCCGCCGCTGCTGACAGCCACGGAGCTCCAGGCAACCGACGAGCGGCGGGTTGCCGACGCGCCGCCCGCGGTGCGCGCCGACATACCGGATTGGTGCGAGCCGCTTCTGCAACGCGCCTTTGGCGAGGCCTGGGTCGAGGAGGGCGCGGCGCTCGCCACCCGCCCGCCGCTCGACATCCGCGTCAACACTTTGCAGGCCGATCGGGCCAAAGTGCTGGCGGAACTTACCGAAGCCGGCGCCAAGCCAGCCCCTATCGCCCCGCACGGCATTCGCATTCCGCCGATCGACGGCGACGGCCGGCATCCCAACGTGCAGGCCGAGCCGGCTTTCCAGAAGGGCTGGTTCGAAGTCCAGGACGAGGGATCGCAAATCGCCGCCGCTCTTGCAGGTGCCGAGCCTGGAATGCAGGTGCTCGATTTCTGCGCCGGCGCCGGCGGCAAGACGCTGGCGCTATCGGCGGCGATGGGCAATACGGGTCAGGTCTTCGCCCATGATGCCGAGAAGGCGCGGCTGGCTCCGATCTTCGATCGCATCCGCCGCTCGGAAAACCGCAACGTGCAGATCGTCACCAAGCCGGCGGAATTGTCGCCGCTCACTGGCCATATGGACCTCGTCCTGGTCGACGCGCCTTGCACCGGCAGCGGCACCTGGCGGCGGCGCCCGGATGCCAAATGGCGGCTGACGCGAAGGCAGCTCGACGCCCGCAAGGGCGAGCAGATGGCGATCCTCGATACCGCTAGTAGCTTCGTCAAGGCGGGCGGCCTGCTGGTTTACGTCACCTGTTCGGTGTTCGACGAGGAGAATGGCGACCAAGTCGCCTCGTTTTGCCAGCGCAATGGCGGTTTTGCCCCGGTCGATCATCGCCGGCTCTGGGACAGCCGGTTTCCCGGCCATGAAACGGCGATGCGGCTCGGCGCGCTGGGCGGTATCTGCCTGTCGCCGGCGCTGAGCGGCACCGACGGTTTCTACATCTGCGCGCTGCGTAGGGCTTCCTGAATGGAGCGGAAGCGAAGCTTGCGCTTCCGCTCTCGAGATCAAATTGCTGCAGTGCAGCATTGCATGATTGCTTGCCGCTCACGCCTCTGCAATAAGCTTTTCCGGCAAAGGTGAAAGCAGCGACGGCCATGGCAGCAAAGATCGTACCCGCTCCGGACTATGAGGACCGCGTCAGGGCGTCCTTCGCGCGCCAGCAGGCAATGGCGACCATCGGCGCCGAATTGACGCTGGTGACGCCCGGCATCATCGAAATCGAAATGCCCTATTCGGCCGCACTCACCCAGCAGCATGGTTTCCTGCATGCCGGCGTCATCTCGACCGCGCTGGACTCGGCTTGCGGCTATGCGGCCTTCTCGCTGATGCCGGAGAATTCCGGCGTGCTGACCATCGAGTTCAAGGTCAATCTGCTGGCGCCGGGCAGGGGCGAGCGCTTCCTGTTCCGCGGCTCGGTGACCAAGCCCGGCCGCACCATCATCGTCGCCGACGGCCAGGCCTATGCCTTCGCCGCCGACGGCGAAGCCAAGTTGATCGCCACCATGACCGGCACCATGATGACGATGGTGGGCCGCGACGGGATTGCTGGGTGAGTGGCCGGTTCGCCGCAGGCGAATTCATCGTGCCAGTGGCACGATGAAAGGCCACGAACGCCGGGAGCTGCCGCAGGCAGCGGGTTCCGGCGAGCAGGCGGTGAAGACTGCAGGACAGGGAGGAGTAAATCATCATGACCGATAAAGTGTCGCGCCTGTCCGGCAAGGATGTCCTTTTCGTCATGGCTGCGCAGGCCGAATACGGGCCGCATCTACAGCGGCTGTTCACCCCGCTGATGACCGGTGTCGGCCCGGTCGAGGCAGCCGTCCGGCTTGGCGCCGAATTGTCCTGGCTGAAGTCGCAAGATGCGCTGCCGGACCTCGTCGTGTCGCTCGGCTCCGCCGGCAGCCGGACCTTGGAGCAGACGGAAATCTATCAGGCGGTCTCGGTCAGCTATCGCGACATCGACGCCTCGCCGCTCGGCTTCGAGAAGGGCGCGACGCCATTTCTCGATTTGCCGGTTACGGTGCCGCTGCCGTTGCGCATCCCGGGCATAAAGGAGGCGACGCTGTCGACCGGCGGCGCAATCATCACCGGCGCGGCCTTTGATGCAATTGCGGCAGACATGGTCGACATGGAGACCTTCGCCTGCCTGCGCGCCTGCCAGTTGTTCGACGTGCCCCTGATTGGGCTGCGCGGCATTTCCGACGGTGCGGCTGATCTCAGGCATGTCGGCGACTGGACCGAATATCTGCACGTCATCGACGAAAAGCTGGCGGATGCCGTCATGCGCCTCGAACAGGCGATCGGCTCGGGCTTGCTTCGGACGGCATCTCCCGGTGACGTGACGGGACCGTCTGAAAGTCAGGTTCGCAACCCATTGCGCCGACTCGTTTCTTTCTCTAAACGCTCGCCATGAAAACAGCCAATCAACCCGACACCGTCCTGATTGTCGATTTCGGCAGCCAGTTCACCCAGCTCATTGCCCGCCGCATCCGCGAAGCCGGCGTGTTTTCCGAGATCGTGCCGTTCCAGTCGGCCGAGGCGGCATTCAAGCGCATCAATCCAAAAGCCGTGATCCTGTCCGGCGGTCCGGCCTCGACCACGGATATCGGCAGTCCGCGGGCGCCGCAGATCGTCTTCGAGGCCGGCGTGCCGGTGCTCGGCATCTGCTATGGCCAGATGGCCATGTGCGTGCAGATGGGCGGCGTTGCCGAAAGCTCCAATCATCGCGAATTCGGCCGCGCCTTCGTCGAGATCGAGAAGGAAAGTCCGCTGTTCGAGGGCCTCTGGGCAATCGGCCAGCGTCACCAGGTGTGGATGAGCCATGGCGACCGCGTCATCTCCTTGCCCAAGGGGTTCGAGGTGTTCGGCAAGTCGGAAGGCTCGCCCTTCGCCATCTTCGGCAATGTCGAGCGCAAGATGTATGGCATCATGTTCCATCCGGAAGTGGTGCATACGCCCGACGGCGCCCGGCTGCTCAGGAATTTCGTCCACAACATCGCCGGCATCGAGGGCGACTGGACGATGCGCGCCTACCGCGAGCACGCGGTCGAGGCGATCCGCAAGCAGGTCGGCAAGGGCAAGGTCATCTGCGCGCTCTCGGGCGGGGTCGACTCCTCGGTCGCCGCGCTGCTCATCCACGAGGCCGTCGGTGACCAGCTCACTTGCATCCTCGTCGACCATGGCCTGATGCGTAAAGACGAGGCCGCCGGCGTCGTTTCGATGTTCCGTGAACATTACAATTTGCCGCTCATTCTGGTGAACGCGTCGGATCGCTTCATCGGTGCGCTCGAAGGCGAGGCGGATCCCGAGAAGAAACGCAAGACCATTGGCCGGCTCTTCATCGAGGTGTTCGAGGAAGAGGCCAAGAAACTCGGTGGCGCCGATTTCCTGGCGCAAGGCACGCTCTATCCCGACGTCATCGAAAGCGTCTCCTTCACCGGTGGCCCGTCGGTGACGATCAAGTCGCACCACAATGTCGGCGGCCTGCCCGAGCGCATGAACATGAAGCTGGTCGAGCCGCTGCGCGAACTGTTCAAGGACGAGGTCCGCGCACTCGGCAAGGAACTCGGCCTGCCCGAGAGTTTCATCGGCCGCCACCCGTTCCCGGGCCCGGGTCTTGCCGTACGCTGCCCCGGCGGCATCACGCGCGAGAAGCTGGAGATCCTGCGCGAAGCCGACGCCATCTATCTCGACGAGATCCGCAAGGCCGGCCTCTATGACGCCATCTGGCAGGCCTTCGCCGTGCTCTTGCCGGTGCAGACGGTCGGCGTCATGGGCGACGGCCGCACCTACGAATTCGTCTGCGCGCTGCGCGCCGTCACCTCGGTCGACGGCATGACGGCAGATTTCTATCACTACGACATGGCCTTCCTGGGCGCCGCCGCCACCCGCATCATCAACGAGGTCCGCGGCATCAACCGCGTGGTCTATGATGTGACGTCGAAGCCGCCGGGAACAATTGAGTGGGAATAAAGGTAGGTCGTTCGCCAGCATTCGGCGACTATCGAAGAAACTTCATTAACCGTCTGAATCTTATGTGCTTTTCTGTCTAGTTCTATCGCTGACTATCGCCCCTAAGCGGAATCATTTGACGGTATATCTGACGGCATTCCTTTTCGCGTCATCTTCGCTGCAGACTGATGCCGTCAGTGCGCCGGACTCAAGCATGTTGGCATCTTTCGAGGTAAGGCATTGAATCCAATGGGTTCTCCCAGGGCCTTGACGGTAAAACGAATGACGGTAAAGTTAGGCGTTTCACAATCCTAGATGCGCCAGTCCGCCTCCTCCTATGCTCACAGACATCGCACTTAAGAAGCTGAAACCAAAAGAGAAAATATACAAAGTCACTGATCGTGACGGTATGTACGCGACCGTGGCTCCCACAGGGCAGATATCGTTCCGATACGACTACCGAGTGAATGGTCGGCGAGAGACAGTGACGCTTGGGCGCTATGGTGAGGGAGGCATCTCGCTAGCAGAGGCGCGTGACCGCTGTCTTGCCGCACGAAAAATGGTTGCAGCCGGAAAATCGCCAGCCCAGGAAAAGCAGCGCGACAAGCGGCGCCTGTCTGCGACGGCTACGTTCGGCGATGCCGGCAGAGTATGGTTTAAAGAGGCGAAGATGGCGGACAGCACGCGCTCGATGCGCAAAGCCGTCTTCGATCGAGACATCTCGCCGACTTGGGATAAAAGACTCCTCACGGAAATAACGTCGGACGACTTGCGGGCGCTCTGCGCAAAAGTCAGGGATCGTGGCGCACCAGCAACGGCCATTCATGTCCGGGATATCGTTAAGCAGGTCTATGGTTATGCCATTCTGCACGGCGAGAAGATCGCCAATCCGGCGGACGAGGTAGGGCCAGCTTCCATAGCCACCTTCGAGGCGAAAGACCGGGCGTTGTCACCCGTAGAAATTCGACTCATGCTGAAAGAGTTGGAAAACGTGCCGACGTTGCCGACCATTCGGCTGGGCCTAAAGCTGATCCTGCTCACGATGGTTCGGAAAAGTGAGCTTCTGGAGGCGACGTGGGATGAGATCGACTTCGAGAACGCGGTGTGGAGCATTCCCAAAGAGCGAATGAAGCGGAAGAAGCCACATAACGTCTACCTGTCCCGCCAGTCCCTCGACATCATGATTGCGCTCAAGACTTGCGCTGCGAACTCTCGATACGTGCTTCCATCTCGCTACGACGCCGACGAACCCATGTCGCGCGCGACCTTCAATCGGATTACGATGGCGATTGTGGACCGCGCAAAACAACAAAATCTGCCGCTTGCTCCCTTTACGGTGCACGATCTACGGCGGACCGGCTCCACGCTCCTAAACGAGATCGGATTCAATCGAGACTGGATCGAAAAATGCCTTGCGCACGAAGACAGTCGCTCCTCCCGCGGCGTCTATAACAAGGCAGAATATGAACCGCAGCGGCGCCATATGCTGCAGGAGTGGGCCGACATGATTGAAGCGTGGGCGGCTGGCAATAAACACGCACCCACACTGCAGCCGATTTCCGGGGCAGCGGTCATCCTCGATCCGATTTGACGGGTCTCGTCATCCGCAACCGTACGTCGGGTCCCGGGGCCAGTTCGATCGAACCAGTAGAGGACGCGTTCCGCCGTTCCTGAATCCACGCTTCGACTTCTCCCAGGTCCCAAACGACGCAGCGGGGGGTCAGATTGAACCGTCGGGGGAACTCGCCTCGTTGTTCCATTTCGTAAATGGTCGTGTCCGATAGCGGGACGATTTCTCGCAGCTGCGACCTACGAACAGTTCGTACGACGCGACGCGAACCGAAGTGTGGCAGAACGGAAATCGGGCCAGGCTGCTCAATTTTGGATGCATTCACCTCTGAAGACTGCTGCGGTTTGACCATTTCGTACCCGGGAGAGAATTGCGTTGCCGGCCAATCGTCGCGCAACTTTCCGAAGTCGCGTACAGCCGTCAATTGCGACCACCTATCCTTGCTCGCGCGCCAAGGAAACCCGAAGGCGCCTCATTGCAGGAAGTGTCTGGATGCGCTGGGAACTTTGCTCTGCGGTCATTTCAAAGTGGCTCTATTGCTGGAAGAGATCGAAGGACGACAGCGCTGCTCCCCTACCTACGCACCAGCCGCAAGCGCGAGCCAATGAGGATTGGGCATCCCGGACCTTCCGGCCGAGGGCGATCCAGCTGAATTAGCCGAAATCGTGCACCACAATGTGATCAACTTGGGGAACCCCATTCCCAACGCCCTGCTGACAATCTAGAGCTTGTTAAAACATCGCTGTCAGACCGATTAGAGGTGAACTGACAGGCGAAGGGCCGGGGAGCCGCCATGTCTGTTTCCGGTTCGAAGCTGCTGTGGAACAGCGCCATCCGCTTTACCTGTTTTTGGGCCGTTGTTGCGGCTGTACGTTCGCCTGGTTAGATGTTGATCGGATTTGGCGACCCTCATAGCAGTGGGAAACGGAGACCTGGGAGGCGTGAACACTCAAGGCTTTGCATTCGTCATAGCTAGCAGTTTGGTGGCGTTCGCAGAGCTGCGCGAGGAGAAGGTTTCAGAACCTTCTGGGTAAGCTCGTCCAATATGCGTTGGAACATCTGGGCCCGTACTAGCCGCATTGCGCACCGGAGCGTCACGCTCAACCTCTTGCATCCGGGCTGACGGAAAAGCCGGCGCAATGCAACGATCGCCAGCGCGCAGACATTCCTCCGATGAACTCGCACCGGCGCGATTTCGACTCATCCGCGTCGCAGCAAACGGAGAATTACGAGTGGAGCCGGTCAAACCGTCCCGGTTGGGGGCCGAAGCAGTCCGTGGTGATGGTACCCTGAGCATCGGTCGCGGGCAAAGCAGCACGCCCATCTGGGCCTGCTCCTCAACCTCTACCAGCCCTTATCCACTTCATGTTCAAACCGACACAGCTGTCATAACATCGCGTCTTCTCGACGAGTTGGGCAGGCCGATACAGGTCTACGCGCGCGCTTCAGGCCTGATCAAGCCAACTCTGGTAACCCAACCGGTGAGGACCAGGACCAGCCGCCGATCGAGCACGCATGCCGTGTCATTGAATATGAGACGCCGGCCGATATCCTCTGCGATGGAAATGTTCCTTATGACATACCCGCCACGTACCGGTGGGCGTACTTTGATCTGCTTTCCACCGGCTCTTACCCCGGAGCGCTAGGTGGAACTATGCGCCTGTTCTTTCGCTTCGTCGCGCCGTTTGTGCATCGATCTTCATTGAAAAACATGGTTCTCAAGATGGGCACTGCGTATCAAGATCTTGTGCAGTACAGGCTCGGCCTGCCGAAATCTGCAGATGGCATTGTTGGCCCGTCGGTTGCCATTGACGAGAATCCAGAAACAAAGCCAAGTTCCAGTTTCTGGGATGCGAAGGGCCAACGGATGCCGCCCAAAGGTGACATAGGAGGAAAACCCCTTGCCTTGGTCACTCCCACCGCCTTGGTGCCAGGTGTTTATGTTGAGGTGAACAGCGATTCTGCGGCAGAGTTGTGGATGGACGTTTCTCTGCTGCATTCGACCGGCACTGTTGACGGCGAACCGTTCGATTTCGACTGGCTGTTCTCGCCGTCCGATGGGTAGCTCACCGGTCGACAGGGTCACCCCAGCGGGTCTCAACCGCATGGTTGAGGCTCAGGCTCGCATCGTGTCTGTCTCACCTCAAATTCGGTTGGTTTAGTATCCTCTAGCAGTGGGAGGGACGACGGCTGACCAAAGCCGGTTACTTCATTTGCATCGGCGAAAGGAAGGACTGCAACGTGACCATGGGTTCCCCGACCTGTATCGATATGTGCGGTTCCGCCCCCAAACCGCGCTCGTGAGGGTGAGGGGGGAAGAACTTGAAAGCAGGACGAACTGGGTTAGAAACGTGAGCGCGCGGCACGATGGCGGTCGGAGTTCGGCGTTGCTGCTATGACTTGGGCGTGAGGCCTGCTGCTCGATCGTCCGCCAGCACTCGGTTTGCCTCCTCTTCGAGGATCACTCCAAAGTCAAGCGGACGTATGTTACCTCGAATGTCGGTCAAAGCTGGCCGGTAAGTATACCACAACTCGCGTATTGGTCGCTGATAAGTCTCGTAGTTTTCAATTCGGCAAAACCAATTTTGCTGGCACTTTATGATCAACTCGACCGAGTCAACGGCTGATATGAGCCGCCCCTGCAACCCTTTTTCGATCACAAATTCGCGGGCAAGCCTTTCAAAAGAACCTCGGTCATTCTTCTCGATTTCGCTTATGTTTTCCGCGATGAACTGATCTCCGATCTGGATTACCGGTACAACAGTAGAATTGTACGACGCCGCATATTCTTTTGACGGGTCAAAAAAAACGGTGAAATTAAAGAGGTATTCAGCCGCAAGCAGGGCTGCTCCCATCAGGGCAAGAACGCCTGTGAGCAATCCGACTAGCTCGCCAGCAACCTTCATAAATGCCATGCCTCTTTTTCGCGGAGAACTGTTGCTCGAACGATCGCCACGCTTGGCCCACCCAGGCCACTGCGTGACGCGTTTTAGCAGCACGCGGGGCATCTTTCGCAAGGATCAGATGCGTACGCGTTCTCAGGGACTGAGACCAAATATGCCGCGCAGCAAAACAACAAGACGATTGCCATAGCTTTGCCGACTATTCCCATGCACCCCCGCATCTTTTCTTGCTCGTGGATCGATCGTTCGTCAAAACTGATCCATTGGTCGGATCGGATTAGACCGTGCCGTGTGCATCGCGCGAAAGCGACGTTTCCAAGCCTTAGTCCCATTCTATTAGAACAGTCTCATATTCCTGGCTGAAAATCGACTCAATTATGGCAACGGCGCGTGATAAGTGAATTGGCGATATACTTTGCTTTTGGAGATCGGCTCACGGCATTCCCTGCAGAGAACGTTGACTCTCCAGGCCCGCCGCATTCCGCGCAATGCCTCCCAAGGGCACGGAAATGGGCGAAATTCGTAGCCTTGCTGAGTTCACGCGCGGATATCACACAGTGCCGAGCCAACCGACTTTCGAGCAAAGGCTCAATGGGCTTGATGCCAGATTATGCAAGCGACGTGGGAAGAACTGCGCATCAAATTCAGTCTCGTTGACGATCCTTTTCGACCGCGCGACGACATTTTTGCGGGAGTAGCCTATCCACGCGAGATGCTCGACCGATACGGCCAGAACGGCCTCCTAGCTGCCTACAATGCCGGTCCTGGGCGATACAAAGAGCACCTTACAGCTGGCCGACCGCTGCCGCGCGAGGCGATCGAGTACGTCAGGTAAATCGCACCGCTGATCAATGGTGCGACTCCAATCTCGTCACGTGCACGGCAAAGATCGGGCAGGGTGAGTGTGCTCGGCTCAGTGATTTTATCGCATAGCGCGAACGCCTCGAGCGACACCGCATTGTTTAGCTGCGGTGATGCCGATTGTGATACCGGGATGGTGTTCGCGGCGATCCATCTGCCCCGCATGCGATCAGCGAGCGCCCGAGCCGTCATCGATCTGACGGCATTCGAACCGCAGCCGGATGGCTTCTCTCTTAGAGATTCATCCGCGGGGAAATCCGGTATCGAGAGCCTGTTCGCCAAGCGTCCGGCGGTGCTGGCGCGATGATCACTGGAAGCCTGGTCAATCGCATTCCGGTCGGTTCCGTCGATAAATTGCGGTAGGAGGTTGGTTTCCAAGGAGTGCGGGGAGGGATGGCAGGATAAAGGGCCGCGATGTGCGGCTCGGTCGGATGGTTGTTTTCATTATGGTTTTCGTTTCGCTTCACGATGTGCGCAAGAAGTCTGCGATGCGCGTCATCGCTATTTCCTCAATATTTCCAATGAAATCGCACCTCGCGATTGCCGAAGCCGTGATACGCGATAATGGCGTTCGCCTCCGCCAGGCAGCCGCTCGCGCGCGGGGCTTCTCATCCTGCCGACAGTCACTGCGGTCCGGGAGCGCGCGTAGGTCACTTGGATCTGTTTCAGACCGACGGTCTGCTCGCCAAGATACGCACTACGGCTCGTCGGCTGATTTGTTTTCGCTTGGCCGCACGCATGCAACTTGGGATCAACGGGTGGGCTTGCCTCCAACACCATCTTGTGCGTGATCATGAACTAGGTCTTTAGGGGAAGGGGTGGTCGTGTCAGACATCGATCTTGGCGAACTTAGGGCGGCGCTTGATAGCTGGGCTAGACTAGTTGCTGCTGAACGTGGCGCCGAAGGCGTCTATCTGTTCGGCAGTCTGGTTTACCGAGGCGGTGCGCAGTTCACATCCCTAAGCGATGTCGATTTGGTCGTGAAATTCGGAACATCCATGAACGCGTTGGCGCGCGCCACGTGGCTTGGCCAGCTGTTCCCCCTAAAGAAGCAACTCGAGATCACGCTCTTAAGCCTCTTGCAGCGTCGTATCGTGGAACCGCTCGCGAGTGTCGCAGCTGTAACGCAAGCTGAGATTGACCTTGATATTCAGAAAGAGAACCAGCCCTCCTTTTATTCGAGCAACACATTCGTCGATCTGTTGAGCGGCGCGACGATTGACGGCTTGCCCGGATCGGCGTCCGCGGCGCCGTGCAATCGTCTGCTCGCAGGTAGCATCAGTATGACCCAAAAAATGCGACACCAGTTTCTTGGGGTGAGTGCCAACAATCGGACGATTCTCCAACCTTTCGACGGCGAAGACCGTGTTCCCAAAGCGGTGATGCGCGCAGCGGCTATGGCCCGCCGACTGGCTGATCCGAGCTTAGGTAAAGGTGCCGAGTATGACACTCGCTTGGGGCTCGATCACCTCACGAAGTATCTACTGGATCACGAGAAGGACGATTTGCGGCTTGAGGATCTGAGCCGGTTGATCTCCGAACGTCGGGGTGCGCGGGGCGAGGGTGGACCAATCAGCCAGTTCGACCAACTGCTCTTGTCTGAGATCGTCTTCGACCTAGCCGCCGCTAGTCGCCAAGGCTCGTCAATTATGCCGGTTTCCCTGCCCCGTCACGGTACTCCACCGAGTCAGCAGGAAACGCACGTTGTACCCGACGCGCCGAATGACGGCGGTAGCGCGCCGGCCAACACGACGCAGAAGGAGGGGAAGCCGCCGCTGCCGAAGTTTAAGGGTGGGACGCCGTTGAGCTTTTTTCGGACCGGTTCCAACAGGCGTTTCCCGGTGTTCGAAGCATCGAATGGTTCGACCAAAGCGCTAACGCTATCGATCGCTTGGCACGTCTACTCCAGCAGCCGCTGAAGTTTAGCGATGCGGCCCCAATCTGGTGGTGGCGCGATGGAAATCTCGACATCCAACGCTTTGCCCAAATCGATGCGTCCGTGGTCCTTATTAATCACGACGAGCTGAAGATTCGGCGGATAGCCGCCGTTCCCGGTGCGACCTACAAATGGAACTTCGTTTATGTCGAAGTCGACGCAATGGAACCCACCGGCCTCTATGAAGCGGATCCAGATCGACTGGAAGAACGGATAAAGATGAGCGGATACGCCGCTGAGGAATACGGGCTATACGCGGGGTCACATATCTTCAATCGTGGAGAATATGATGATGGCGGAACCTACATTGACGGGGTTTATGTTGATACCACAGGGAACAGTACACTTCGCGTACGTTACTTGACGCCATACAATTTTATAATCGCACCGCAAGACTCGCCAGTTAACAACATGGAATTCGATAGCGTCTTGGTTAGCTACATGAACAGGGCTCTAAATGAAGATGCGAAACTGGTAATCGAAGAGCTATCGCGCGAGGTGGCGCAACTGCCGTTACATCTTATCAAATGACGTCGTAGTTCCCTAGGATTTGCTCAAAAGCGAAGTTCGGGAGACTTCACAGCGGCCGGGTGCAGCATACCCGTCTAAGAATCGACCCTCTCCGCGTGCCAAAGCTCGTACTGCGGCTTGCATGATCCGCCTGGAGCATTAATCCGCCGTATCGGAATCCTTCCTTCGGGCGCGTGCAAGTAGCGCCGAACCGCTTTTTGAAGTGTCCTGAAACAATAGCCGAACCTCTCGATCGTTGCGCGCCGGGTGGGCGAGCATTCGGTCTCAGGTGCTTACGGAAAGATGGTCCGGCGTAACCGTCGATATTGTATTCGAAGTGTCTAAAAACAAGCTTCCCTCAAACGTTGTTGCGATCCATGCTCGACGCCGCCCCTGACGTACAATCGTTCATCAGCCAGCATCTCCACAGCCTGCTCTTTCTCGAGGAGTTTACCTTCGCTCGGACGAAATTCACGCCGCAGGGCGAGGGGCGAAGCTGGCGATGCAGAGGCTGAGCGCCGGTGGTTCGAAAGCAAGGTGCGTGGAAAGGCAACGAAGCAGGTGTGCGAAACGCTGCGCCACCTGCGAAGCTGCCCGGATATCCCTGTCCCCAATGAACGTGGCCGTGTCTTCAATCTGGCGGCCACGGCCTTCAAGGACATCTTGAAAGTCGTTGTCTACCGACCATCCCCGAACCTGCCCGAGGACTGCCGCCGCGTTCGTCGCCATGTCAGCAAGACCGAGGGCTTCATTCATATCATCGATGCGAATGATTACCTCGAATTGTCCCGCTTGCTTCGCGTTCCCGAGGAAGTCGTGCGCTATTTTCGCTATCGCGAATTGGTGCTTACGGAATTTGCGGAGAGTGCCGCGCTCTTCCGAAACAGCCTTCGTAGGCCACTTCATTGGTGTGATCCGGACGCGGCCCCGGGGGCGGCGTCGGAGGATTTTGCGCGTAGGCTTATACAGGACGAACAGGACTGGAATCTGGCGCCGTTCCTGCGCGGGCTGCATGACCATCGTTCGGTACCGGAGCTGAGCGACGATTATCACGACATCTTGCTGGAGTCTGCGAAGCTTCCCGGTGGCATGGCGTGCTGCAAAAGAGCGGATTATGCTTTGTATCGAGAAGGCGCAAAAAGACGAGTTTAGGAGGCCATGCCGGTTCACCTTTCCCGCAACCGATTGCGGCTTTATCTTCGTTCCGGCCGATCCTGAATGGGTCGCACACCCGGACTGGCCCACGATGCGGGTTCGTGGCTTGTGCCAGTTTGTTGAGGCCCACAAAACGACCAACGGCTATCGAAGTGCGTCGGGATTCTTGTGGCCAAGGATGGAGAGCATTTCGATATCCTTTGGTGCCTCGTCGCCCATGCATGGGGAGAGGACCCGGCGTTTCAACGGCTCTCCAAAGCAATTTTCCGTTCCGCGAATTGAAAGGACGCGACCTCTATGGATATCGGGTCGCTGATGATCCGACGAAAGAAACTGCACCAATAGCTGACTACGCAAGCAGAAGTCCTAGACTCCGTTCGACACCTTCGACAACCGCTTTCGCCTCATTGCGCCCGACCGGCAGGGCGGTGTGGACAGCGGTGTTACGCAGTTTCATCCAGTTGGAAACTTCTTCTTCAGTCGCGTTTTCGATATGGCCTGCGCGGATAGCCCGAAAAAAGAGCTGCCTGAGCGACAGTGGCCTATCGACGTTTTCCCATGGCTCTTTGTCCAAGCGTTTTCGAAGCTCTGCCTCCAACAGCGACATAGCCGCGATCACAGCCGCACGATATTCCTTGGCATTGAATAGGCGCCGCGGCTCAAGATTCTGCACATGGCCCATCTCTTGCCCCAGGTGGACGAATGTCTGGCCGAGTATGTGGATGAAGTCGCTGTCTTCAGATAAGATAAGCGGGCGGCTTATGTATAAGACTCCTGGGGGTGAATCCGCGATGTTCCATTCCGTGACAACCGGAATGACTCGCAAAGGCTGGCGATTGGGACGCGTGGAAACCTCTTGCGCACGTCCTAGCGCCAAGCCCAGTTCAAACTGGGTGTTGCGGGTTGTGGCGTCGACGACCATCACGGCAGCGCGGTCGATAAGCGTGTCGATTTTGGCGCTGATGCTTTCACCCAGATTGACCACATCGGCTGGCGTCACCGGAACAAATCCCGCTGCTTCAGCAAGAGGAAAGATGTGTTGCTTATAAAAGGGAAGTACGTCCAGCGGCGTTGCAAACAGGCAAAGCCGCGTCATCGCATCGCGGGGCAACAGGAATTGTTCGAGTGGCTTCTCGTCCGTTGGCTTTAGCGTTGGGCCTGCATGCTCGCGGCGGTATTCGCGGAGCTCGGCAAAGGCTTCTGCAAGAACGTCCCCGTAGCGGTCTCGCGTTCCTGGCAGGTTGACGACCTTGACGCCTCGACGCTCGAACCGGGCAATGTCGCCTGGTCGTGCATTGACTACGACAGCGTACGCCATACGCCGGGTCTTACCCAGGCGGGTTGCGACGACGTGCCAGATTTGCCTGAAATCAGGATCGTCCAGGCTGTAACCCACGAACACGGCCGTTTTCGTGATGAGCAGGTTGGCGAGATAGGTAGCAATCAGTGGGTAGTTAGCCAAAAACCCGTCATAGTCGGCCTCTGTCACCACAAGGCGCTTGGGGTGGCGCAAATCGCCATGGAGTTTGAGCAAAAGTATCCCGGTAGTCCCGATATTGATGGAGAGTTGGTCTTCATCCACTACCGGATGGACCGAACGGTTGTCCTGCCGTTCGAGGTCGTATTGCTTCTCCAGCAGAAAATCGAAATTGGTCGTGCAAACAATATCGAACGGAAGAGTACAAAACTCCTTGTGCGCAGGGCCGGGCCGCACCTTATCAAGGTGAAGCAGCTCGGCGAGCCGTTCGATAAGGCGCGTTCGTCCGAACTCATGTTCGTAGGCGGAGATCGCATCCAGCACCCCAGTCGGCGAATAGTCCGTCAGCTCATCCGCGAAATGTTTGCTGAGATCGCCCCATAGCGGCATTTTTGCAGGCGGTGGCAACACTGCGTTGAGCGACATGCCCGCGCCAATGACGGGCAGCCAGCGTCCGTTAACAAGGTCGTCCAGTAATGGCTTGGGAAAATACGAGAGATACTTTGGAGCCACGGGTGCCTGCAATTAAGTTGGTGCTGAAGAATAGGTCAGTAAAGCGCGGGCAATCGACATTAGGCAAGTACCCATGAAGCATTGGGGCATCCTGTTGCGCAGCACCGGGCTCTATCAGCTACGCCCAAAAGCTGCGCAGGACGAAGCCACTGCGCGTGTTCGCCCTTCGGGTGACGATCTCCTGCCCAACACGGGAGCCGCGTCTCGAAAGCCGTGCAATTTCTCCGCGCCGGCCCTAATCCATCGCACCGAATTGCCAAGACAAACTATCCCAAGGAAGCGCAGAAATGAGGACAGCGCCACCGAGCCGCCAGCCTCGTCGGCTAGCCACGGCCACACGAACCGTCGTAGTCCATGCGCTTGGTGAAGCCCCGTTCCGTCCCAGAACAAGATCTTCAGAGAGCGAGGCATTCTTGCCGCGGAAGAGAACAGATGACGCAAGAACAGCTCATTCTTCAGATGTTCCTGGAGGAGGTGGAGAGCAAGGATCGCAAATACGGGCACTATCACTCCGGGAGCATCTGGGCTCCGGATCGACCTACCGTCCTCTATGTTGACACGGTGCCGATCGGGCTCGCCATCACCGAAATGACCGAAAGAGTGACGGTGCGATACTTCGATGGCGAATACCATCGGGAGGACAGCAGGCTCATCCGATCCGCCAAGCCTTGGCAGCTAACGCATTCCTGGACAAGGGAGCAGGACGTGCCCTGCGGGCGCTTTCGGGTCATTGCCTACTCGCCGAAAAAGGGCATCGACTGATCTGTCATTTGGCAAGCGACCGAGCAGGAAGTGATTGGCGCTCTGATCCCAAAAATCGTGGAAACCTTGAAGGCGGCCAAGGGCACTGTTCAGCGCCTTATGGACGCCGAGGATGTGGCGGCGGCGAAGAGGAAGAAGGAGAGAGAGGAGGAGTGGGAGCGCTATCTGAAACAGGAGGATGCTCGCAAGGTGGCTCAGGCACTAGCCGATAGCCAGCAGCAGCTTGCGGATATTATTGAAAAGTGGGGCAAGGCGATCACGGTAGAGCGTTTTTTCGCGGATGCCGAAAAGCGGTTGAACACTTCGGACGATGAAGATCGCCGCAAGCGCCTGGAGGAGCGCCTGGCTCTCGCGAGAGCAATGATGGCAAGCGTCGATCCGCTGGATTTCATCGAAGGCTGGCGGGCACCGCAGGAGCGGTACCAGGCAAAATTCGACTACCCTCGACAAAGCATGAGTGCGGAAGCTCAAATTTGAACGTTTTGCCATAAACGTGGAGCGCGGCAGGCGGACATTGGCTTGGGAGGAGTGCACAGCGACGTTGGTCTCAATGCTCGATAAGAGGCGCATTGCTGCCATTCACAATGCGGACATTGAAAAGGCCATCGTTGGGTGGAACTCCGTCTTTCGGAGCGGTTTGGGTTTTGGGCAAGAGCAACGGCATCAGGGTCCTGAACGTGCACGGCGGCGCGCGCTCACGAAGCCACTACACCTCCGCCAAGGGACAAACCCCGGCCGAGGCGCCCTACGATGGGACTTTGCCTGTGTTTCCTGAATCTCGCAGGTGTGGCCTTAAGTCGCAAACTATTGGGCTCAGAAGCGGGGCGTCGGACTTCATTGACGGCGCGACAAGCACCATATGCTCATCCAAAGCCCTCCAAACGAGAGAAGCTCGCCCGACGTCGCACTGCGGTCGTCAGCCAGCAATGGCTATGGACTAAAGGAACCTGGAAACCATCATGCCTGAAAATATCAGACTAACGTCAAGAGACGTTCCCCTCATTCAGCTCGGCGTATACCAGTGCCGCTTCCCGGTGAGCGAAGATCCGTCAGTACCTGGCGGCTACCGTTTTTGTGCCGGGCCAACTTCGCCTGATCGCTTCTACTGCGATCACCACCACAGCATCGTGACTGCCGTCGACCCTCGTCGAGCCCGCTCGGGTCCCCATTTGCCCCAACGGCGCGCCGCGTAAATTACGTTTGAGCGCTCCGCACGCTGGCAGTCGCGTCACCTCATCGGGATGATGTTGTCCTCAAATCTTTCTTGCAATTCGGCAACCCCATTTCAATCAACGAAGCGCGTCCTGTCAGACTTGAGGACGACGGTGGCGAACTCGGGCATTTCCAGACCTTGGCGCACCTTGGCATCAAGATCCTGCTCGGCCGCCTTGATGGCGGCGAGCCGCGCCAGCACGGTCCGAGCCTCCAGGCGGGGTACCACGGCGACGCCATCGCGGTCGCCGATCAGTATGTCTCCCGGCGAGGTAGTCACGCCTCCCAGCACCACCGGAAAACCGACTGTGCCTGGACCATTGCGCGCCGGCGAGTTCGCGATGACGCCAGCACAGTAAACCGGCAACCCGACCGCCTCGATCCCGATAACATCGCGCACGAGGCCGTCGGTGACGAAGCCGGCGACCCCCTTATTGCGCGCCATGCCAAGCACGAGATCCCCGGTGACCGCCGCCCCGGCAAAGCTGTCGGTGGCCGCAATGATGACATCGCCACTTACGGCGACATCCAGCGCCCCAAACAGCGCGAGATTGTCGGAAGGGCCGCACTGACAGGTCACGGCGACGCCGACCAGCGTAGCAGCAGCTGGCGATAGCGGCTTGATCGCATGGTGCAAGGCTCCGCGCCCGCCCATGGCGTCGACGACCTGGCTGACGGGCACGCCGGAAAAGGCACTGATGATGTCTGCCGCAGGCCGCTCGAAACGGCGCTTGATGGTGAGCAGCGGCGGGTCTTCAATCATGTGGCAGCCTCGTAGCTTGAACGAACGAAAGACAGTCTGGACCGAGGTCGCTAAGGCTCCGTGCCCCCATCAGCCCCATGACCCGGTCGATCTCCTTGCGATAAAGTTCGAGCACGTGTCGCACCCCATCTTCGCCGGCGACCGCGAGCCCCCATAGCTGTGGCCGGCCGATCAGGCAGCAGGACGCTCCGAGCGCCAACGCCTTGACGACGTCGGAGCCCCTCCTAACGCCGCCGTCAATCAGGACAGGTATGCGGCCATCGACAGCCGCGACCACCGCAGGCAGCGCGTCGAGCGACGCGACGGCACCGTCAAGTTGGCGTCCGCCGTGGTTGGACACGATGACGCCGTCGATACCGCGCGCCACGGCCTCAGTGGCTTCTCCGGGATGCAGGATGCCCTTCAGCAACAACGGTCCGGACCAAACGGTGCGCAGCCAATCGACGTCGGCCCAGGACAGCCCAGGGTCGAGCAGTGCGGCCATGCGGCCCGCCAGCGCGCCAACCGTCGCCGTCTCGCCGGGACGCAGGTAGTTGCCGAAGGTCAGTTTCGGAAGCCGGGTGCGCATGCGCAGCAGCCACGCCGCCTTGGTGGCGGCCGCCAGCGTCCCTGCCACACCGAAGCGCGGCGGGATGGAAAACCCGTTGCGGATGTCGCGTTCCCGGTTGCCGAGCAGCTGATTGTCGACGGTGAGCACCAGCGCGCCGTATCCTGAGGCACTCGCCCGATCCACCATTTCCCGGGTGAAGCCGCGATCGGTGTAGACGAACACCTGCATCCATCGCGGGCTGGTCCCGGTGGCTGCTATGTCCTCCAATGTGCAGGCCGAGCCGTGACTGGCGCAGTAGAAGGTGCCAGCGGCTGCCGCTGCTCGGGCTGCCGCGCACTCGCCGTCGGGCCAGAACAGACCAGCCAGGCCAGTTGGCGCGATACCGAGCGGGATGGCGAGCTTTGCGCCGAAGAGATCAAGGGAGAGATCCCGTGTCGCTGCACCGTTGAGGGGCCGCGGCAGGATAGCAACGTCGTTGAACGCCTGTTCGTTGCGGCGCAGCGTTCGCTCATCCTCGGCGCCGCCGTCGGCGAAGTCGAACACCGGGCGCGGCAACGTCCGCAGTGCGGCGTCGCGCACCGCGGCGATGCTGTACAGGCGCTTCAGCGCCGCCGTCGAAGCAGGTGATTCTGCAACGCCGGCACCGCCGTTGGCCCGAGGGGCTATGTTTGAGATAATCGAGGAACTACTCACGGTTTCTTACCGCCGATGCGACCATAATGCGTCGGTCCTCCGCCCCCCGGAACACGCACACAGCAGAGCGTGCCCTCGAAGGAGGGGTCGCTGCCGGTCGCCAGCACGCCGGCATTTGTCACCCAAAGCATCTCGCCGGAGAAGACGCAGTTGGTCGTTGCCTTGCCGCAGATGAAGAAACCTTCCGCGGTACCGTCGGGCTTCAGCACATGAATACCATTGGCGGCAATATCTGTGACATAAAGGCGGCCATCGGCGCCGACCTTCAGCCCGTCCGGGATCGGATTGGTTCCAGGCAAGCGGCCAAGATCTTCGACGCAACCATCGGGACGCTGCCGCTTGACGTGCCCCGTGTAGGACTCAGCCCAGACGATCGAGCCGTCCGTCTCGATCGCCAGTCCATTCGGGAAGGTCGGCTCGTCGAAGCCGACAGCAAGGTAGGCACTGCCATCGGGGTTGACGGCAAAGATGTAGCTGGGGTCCGGATTGCTGGGGTTGTATGTGCCGGGATCGCTGAAGATAAGCCGGCCATCAGCAGCAAACACGAGATCGTTTGGGCCATTGACCCGAATGCCCGCAACTTCTGTTAGCAGGATTTCCGGCTTTCCGCCTTCGGCAACTCGCTGGATCGATGGCGTTGTCATCTCCGCGGCCCGCCAAGGTCCGGTCGTGCCACCATTCTGACAGACGTAGAGCAGGCCATCCGAACCGAGAACGCATGCATTCGGCGCTCCCGCAACATACGCGAACTGCCAAGCAGTTCCTTCACGATCGATGGCGGTCAGCTGGCTGCGATAGCTTTCGACGATGACAACGCGCCCATCAGAAAGCATCGTTGGACCCTCGGGCCAGCCGAGGCCAGTCGCGACAACCTCGACTGCGAGCTTTTCAACCTCCTTCATGGTGCGATCTCCAGACCGGCAGCCTATCAAGATTTGTCGGGTCTAATCCAGCAGTCTACGCGTTCGTTGAATACATTGTGCGGCGATTGCAGGCATCGACGCATGGCCGCTTTGGGGCGCGAAGTCGACAGGAGCGTCGGCACCAGCGATGTCCGCTTATAGAAGCCGGACGGTGGTGCGGGGATGGCGGACATGAGGCGCAAACCCGCCGCTCGCTCGCTACGGCGCTGTTTACGGCGCGCTCGCGCGCGGCTAGCCACTCTCTACCGCAAGCGGGGTCGAGCAGTTCACGCAGCGCTCGCTCAAGACGATGATGGACGTGCGGCCGCCGAGGCGTTGCGCTCGTTGATCGGCGAGATCGTGCTCACTCCTGGTGACAAGCGCGGCGAGGTGCATGCGGAGCTACGCGGCGAGCTGTTCGGTATCCTCGAATTCGCCAAAGCTGAGCAATACAAAAGTCCGACGATGTTATGACAAAAGGGGTTGCGGGTCCTGATTCGAACCTGCGCACCAGACGTCACCCATCGGCCGCGGAACCATACGGAACGATGCGGGAAGATTTCTGATTTTGGCCCACGAATAAGCTAATGGAACCAATGACTTGGGCACGTCCTCCGGGCCCACCATCGTCCTCTAAACCCCTTGTTAATACTACAAACTGCTGTTTCCAAAGCGCTTTCCGCCCTGTATGGTTCCAACATCGGCTCCAACATTTGGGTGGTTTTGGGTGGCAAAAGTCGCTGGTCTGATAAGAAAGAAGAGTGCCTATTTTTACGTGCGCAGGATACCCGAAGAGGTCCGTTCGCTGCTTGGCGGCAAGCAACAGGTAACCCGGAGCCTCAACACCACGGACTATCGTGTAGCTTCCGATAGGGCGCGGAGGATGGCAGCGGAAACGGACAAGGTTTTCGCGGATGCGCGTCTGGGAAAAGCGCCAAGCGCGGTGGCAAGCCGTGGCGTCACGCGCGAACAGCTTTTCGATGCTGCCCGGCTGCACCTATACAATCTTGAGCGCCGGACAACGGATTGGGGAGACACCAGCCCGGAAGCCGCGAAGGAAATCATCCAAGCGGATTTGGCGAACATTGGTTCGCCGCACGAAGAGGTCTGGGCAAGCGCTGTCCAGCCGGCGACTGCAAAGGTGATCAAAGAGCTTGGCTTAGAACTTGATCGCGGTGACCGCCTTTGGTTCGAGTTCGCGTCCCTCATCCGCCGAGCGGAGCAAGAGCACCTAGAACGGGAGCTAAGCCGCATCAACGGGACGATAGGAGCCACGGCGACGGACGCGCTATTCTTCAACACATTCGCGCACAATCCCCCACCGAAATTGTCCCTGCCATCCGGGCTGTCGCTCAGCCAAGTTATCACCCGATTTGAGAACGACCCGACGCGAGGCCACCTTACTGAAAGCGCGGGCAAGAAATACATTCTGCCGTTCGCTGTCCTTCGTGAGGTCGTTGGCGAAGACAAGCCAATTGGCGAGATTGCCCGCGCGGATTGTGCAGCCTGCCATGAACTTCTAGCCTCGCTGCCCCGCAACTATAACAAGCTGATTGAATTTCGGGGGAAAGGGCTTAGGGAACTGGCCGAACTGGCGAAATCGAGTGGGGCCACGCTCCTCTCGCAAGGCACGGTGCAGGTCTACGCTCATCATCTGTCGGCGTTTTTCAACTACGCCGTTCAGAAGGGCATCATCGATCACAATCCGGCCTTCCGCTTGATGGCCGGACAGCCCAAAGAGGGATCGTCCCGGCTGACCTTCAACGACGATGAACTGAAAGGCTTACTAGCGGAGTTGCCCGGTTGGGCCGGCAATCGACGTGGTGGGAGGTTCTGGGCACCATTGGTCGGACTGTTTTCTGGAATGCGGCTTGGCGAGGTCTTGTGGCTGCACACTGACGAATTCCAAACGGTTGACGGCATTGACGCTATCGTCCTGCGTCGGACGGATGACCGCAGCCTGAAAACCCGTGGCGCGGCTCGTGTCGTTCCTATTCATGCCGAGCTAAAACGGCTCGGGTTCATGAAGTTCGTTGAGGATCGAAAGCGGGCTGGCGGAAGGCTGTTCATCGATCTGCCGGGAGACGATCAACAGCATTGCGTCGATATGTTTCAGAAGCGGTTCAGCTACATGCTGAAACAGAAAATAGGGGTGCGGGCGGGCGTTTCCTTTCATTCCCTTCGGCACAACTTCCGCGATGGGCTGCGCAACGCGGGAAGTCCTACCGATGTGACTCGGGCGCTGGGAGGCTGGGGCCGTGGCGGCAGCATCGAAGAGCGCTATGGGCAAGGCGCGCGTCCTGCGGTTCTCAGCCAATGGATGGACAAGGTGACGTATCCCGGCCTTGATCTCAGCCATTTACACATGGCGAAGGCAGATCAGCCGGAAGCAGCCTGAAACTTTGCAACTGGGTGCAAATCCTGTGAACCTCACTGAGCCGACTGATCTTCCAGATTGGAAGTGGCCCCGGATGCCAGTCTACAACGGCTTCACTCACGAGGAGCGAGTTCTCGGCTGGCAACTCATACACCGCTTCATCAAGGATGGCTGGTTGCCAAACCCCGAGCGATGTTCGATCTCGGGTGCTACGGCAGCCCTCCAAATGCACTGCGAGGACTATTACTCCCCATGGGCGCCGTATCCAATCAATCGATCAATCCACATGGCCCTGCATCGCCGGTTCCGGCAACCCGATCCTTGGAACCGGATCGTAGAAAGGTACGCGGTGACCGGTGCGGAGTGGTTTTGTGCCCTCGCCATGCAGCCAATTGACTTGGCCGCAACGCTGCGCGCCCGGCACGGGGCTCATATCGCAGACGTTTTCCGGAGAGCCCCTTTCCCTCCGAACAATATTGCCGCTGTCCAGCGGGGTTAGCACGGCCCGCCACGGCCCTATCGCCAAGCGTAGGTCGGTAGGCAAATAGTTCGTGCCTGCTAAAAGTCACAAGGCTCGAGGAAACTCTCCTCGTAACGGTTGCCTTCTCGATGGATGTATCAATCCGGGGTGTCTTGGAGATCGCGCACCAACGCGATCACATCCAAGTCGATGATCTTCGCGATTGCCAAAAGCTCAACGAGATCGACGCGGCGGTCACCGCTTTCAATGTTTGCAATGAACGGCTGATGCCGGCCGAGCACCTTTGCCACCTCGGCCTGCGACATCCCTTTTGCTCGCCGCTGTCTGGCCAGCGCCGCTGCAATCATCTTCTGGCGCTGGGAATAAACCGACTTCCGCATTGAATGGTTGACCAGTGATCAACCGGGCGGTAATCCGATATTCGGATTATCCAAAAATCGGATATTTGGCTGATCTTAGCGGCCGGGCTGCAACAGCAATTCTGGAGCAGAGTAATTCAAATAGGGGGGACGTCAAATGAGCCGCTGGCTGGTCAGCACACTGTCAATGATCAACGGGTTTATGGCGCTCGCCATTTTCTCCCTTGGTGGGCTGCTTGGGGGCATACTTCTGGGTCAGCCCGGATTGATCCTCGGCTTTATCGGCGGCTTTCTTGCCGCTGCGATACTGTGCGGTGGATTGGCGGCACTCTGCCTGATCGAGAAGCATCTGCGGGTGCTCGCCGATGATCTAAGGAAGCGCCAGAAGGCCATTGCTCCGACCCGAACAGAGCCATCAATCAGATAATCCTCGTGAGGAGCCAGTTCGCAGTTGGCAACTGGCTAGCGGGCCTTTAGCTCACGGCGACACACCCTCCCGAGCTTCCCGCAAAGCCCGGCTGAACAGATGGTCGAAAATCCGATCACGATCCTCGGCGTTCGTCATGATGATGTTTTGCAGGCTGCTGTCGCGCTGATACTGCTTGATGGTCTCTTCAAGCAGACGACGGACGAATGTCGGTCGTGAAACATCCGGCGGATTATTCCGCAACACCGCTGCCATGTCTTCATCGAGAGCTTTCCGCTTTACCTGCTCTAGCCGGATAAAGTCTTCCTCTGTAAATTGCGTTCCGTGGCGCTCGTTGAACGATTTGACGATTTCAGAAAGTGCCTTGGCTTCATCCTCGGTGTATGGCTTCGCTCCAAATTCACTGATCGCCATCAATGGCTTAGTATCGCCAGCATTCAAGGAAGCTGACCCGGTTTCCTTCTGCTGCACCCTAAATGCCCGGAGCCTCAGCATTTCTTCGGTGATGTCGACTTCGGGTGGCTGCTCACGGTTGGGAAGCATTCGGTCGAGCCAATCCACGTAGGCGAATAGTTTTTCGAGACTGGTATCTCCAAGCCGAACAATCTGTGCAACGAAGCTATAGAACCGCTTGTAACTTCGAAGCAGTTGTCGAAATTCCTCTTGTCGCCCTTCGTCATCCTCAGCTTCGAACCGCCCAACCGCGTTGCGAACAAGCGCTTCGAGCGTTACCCGATCCTGAGAGGAGAGCACCCCCTTGAAAAAGGTGGTGGCAAAACGGTCGATTTCGTCGTCATCGATGACGTTGCCCCTTTGGCTTAATCCGGTTTGAAGTTCGCTCTGGCCCAACGCGAGGACCAGAGAATGAAGCGCAGCCGTTTCAGTGAAGAGCAGATCATCGGGATTTTGAAGGAGCATGAGGCCGGAGTTTCGGTGGCCGATCTGTGCCGCAAGCACGGGGTCAGCGACGCCAGCATCTACAAATGGAAGGCGAAGTATAGCGGCATGGACGTGTCGGAAGCGAAGCGGCTGAAGACGCTGGAGGATGAGAACGCTCGTCTGAAGCGGCTCCTGGCGGACGCCATGCTCGACAATGCCGCTTTGAAAGATCTTCTCGGAAAAAAATGGTGACGCCCGCTGCCGAGCGAGAGGCTGTCGCGCATCTTCGAACGGCATTCGAGATGAGCGAGCGGCGGGCGTGCAAGACCATCGGCTGCTGTCGGATGACGGTTCGCCACAAGGCGAGCCGTGGCGACGATGGTGACCTGCGGGAGCGGATGAAGGCGATCGCGCATGAGCGCCGGCGCTTCGGCTATCGCCGCCTGCACGTGCTGCTGCGGCGGGAAGGTTATGTGGTCAATCACAAGCGTCTGTTCCGGCTCTATCGCGAGGAGAGGCTTGCCGTTCGGCGCCGTGGCGGCCGCAAGCGAGCCATTGGAACGCGGGCACCGATGATGGTCCCCGTTGCACCCAACGACCGTTGGTCACTGGACTTCGTGTCGGATCAGCTGACCGATGGCCGTCGCTTCCGGATATTGACCGTCGTCGACGACTGCACGCGCGAGTGCCTGGGGTTGGTCGCGGATACGTCTCTGTCCGGCGTGAGGGTTGCCCGCGAACTCGATCGGCTCGTGATCGAACGCGGCAAGCCGAAGATGGTGGTCAGTGACAATGGCAGCGAACTGACCAGCAATGCGATCCTTGCCTGGGCCGATGCAAGCCGCGTGGACTGGCATTATATCGCGCCGGGCAAGCCAATGCAGAACGGCTTCATCGAGAGCTTCAACGGTCGCCTCCGTGACGAACTGCTGAACGAGACGCTGTTCACCTCATTGGCACAGGCTCGCGCGGTCTTGGCCAGTTGGCGGACAGATTACAACTTCAATCGCCCACATTCGCGGCTCGGATGGCAGACCCCCTTCGAGTTCGCCCACACCTTCACCCCGCGACGGGACACAGCGCTGCGCACCGTGATCAGCTCCGCGCCTGTGCCCGTCGCTCAAACCGCCCAACAGGGCAACATAGATCGCCGGAGCGAACTCAGGATTGGATAAAACTTGGGGGCAACGTCATCGACAAAACCGAATTGTCGGATACGGGCCTCTAGCTGATAAATTTGGTTCTTGTCGGACACCGCCTCGATGCTCGAAACTTCATAGAAGGGGCGGAAAGCCTCCTTGATGTCATCCATCGTATTCTGAAAGTCGAGGATGAACGTGCGCTCCTTGCCGTGATATGTTCGGTTAAGCCGGGACAGGGTTTGCACAGCCTGCAATCCGGCGAGTTTCTTGTCGATATACATTCCGCAGAGCTTCGGCTGATCGAAGCCCGTTTGGTACTTCTCCGCAACGATCAGAACCTGGTACTCAGGCGTGTCGAAACGGCGCGGCAATTCCGTCTCACTGAAGGTGTTCAACTCGGCTTCGGTATATGTGTTGCCATCAATGTGGAGTTCGCCAGAGAACGCGACGAGCGCTTTCAAGTCGCGATAACCCTTGTCCTCGATATACGCCTTCAGTCACCAGGAGCCCGAAAGGTTGTGCTTGGCTTACTCGTGGACGGGAGCAGTGTTCGGCTCAGCCGCGAAACAAGAGCACGGGTGTCGGATCACGTGCGCGGTATTGAGAAGTTTGGGCTAGCCGCTCAAGCTCGACGATCCGAGCTTCACCGCCCCGATCTATGCCAACCTTTTCGCCGACGAGGAAGGCGAGGGCCACAGCCTCATCTGGTCCCGCCCCAGCCGCCGCAACGGCGAATGAATGAAGATCCTCTCGCTTGGCAATCGCGCCGGGCGAGAGTTCTCTAGGTCTGATCAGACCGTCGCGCAAATCGCAGGCCCGCACCGCCGCCATTTTCCGCAAGGAATTCTATCCCCGCTGCCTCAAATGCACGGCGGATCGCAGCAAGATTGTTTCGGTGCGGAATACGAATACTCCTCTCGAAGTCTACTATCGTAGTCCTGGAAACAGCGGCTGCCTCGGCTAGGTCGCCCTGACTCCATGCCTGTCGGCGAAGTGATTGGGCGCGGGGAGAGGGTTGGCGCCGACCGACACTGGCCTGATTTCCTCAAGGAAGAGCAGGATGACGCTGAAAAGGCTGACGCCTTGCTGGCTGAGATTGTGGCGACGCCAGCGCAGTCCTTGGCGGGCGTGGTCGCCAGGCTCGCGGTCATCCTTCGGGAGGCGACTGACAACACCGACCTTTGCGAATTTCCGCTGCCGCACATCCGCTCGGCCTTGGCCGATCTGCGGCGCCTCACGCATGAAACGATAAGCGACGAGCCTACCGGCTGGCCCGCAGGCGATCAGTCTATCGGCGTGCTGTTCGAGCAGCCTGCATCATCTTTCGCCGCCTGGCGCGCCTTCAGCGCTTGGAGCCAGGGCGATGATGATGCGTATCGCGCCTGGACCGACACTTTCAAGACACTGCAAGGCGCGAGCCAGTAGGCACCGCAAGTCTAGGCGCACCGATCGCGCAAATGGGGATTGCGACGTAAATCGGCGCGTCTATCCCGCACGTGAATGTGCTCGCAAGCCACTATGTCTACGAAGCGGCCAGATGCGCCGGTATCGGCCGCAGTTCTGATCAGTTTTCCGCGCCGTCGCTACTCCTTTGTTCTTGTTGCTCAACACCGGAACCGTTCCGAATTTCCAGGATCATTTTTCCTGGAAAAGGCAAAGAATTCTATGCACCCGTCGCCATTTATCTGAGACAACTTCTTTTTATCTGAGACAATTCCTCTCGTCCTCTCGTCCTCTCGTCCTCTCGGTTTAGAATGTCTGCGGCTTGAGAACTTCGTGGGCAGTTTTGGAGCAAAGAGTGGTTCACCACGACCGGCTTTGTCTGGCGAGCAGACTGGTGCTGATCGCGTCCAGCTTTCTCGCGGTGCTGGTCTCTCGCGGGGAGGCGCAGAATGCGGACCGCGTCATCAGAGATCAGACAACCGTCATTGAGCGGTTCGAGCCGCCGCCTCGGCGGCCTCCAAGTATCACCGTTACGCATGCCGCGCCGGTCGCCGGCCTATCCCCCGAGCAGCTCAAGACCATCCGCTTCCGGCTCCGCAAAATCGATCTCGAAGGAGCGGTCACGCTCCATCCGGCGATCTTCTCTACGCTCTGGAGGAAACTGATTGGTCGAGAGGTTTCACTGCTCGATATGAAGGAGATCATCGACGGAATCGAACGCATCTACCGTGAACACGATTACTATGCGGCGGCTCTGGTCCCGCAGCAGGATTTCAGCAGCGGCCGGATCCGCATCATCGTCTACGAATCCTATCTCCGCGACGTTGTCGTGGAATCGGACCAGCCCGGTCTCGAGGAACGGCTGAAGCCGTATATTGCCCGCATGGTGGGGGAACGACCGGTCCGTGTCTCTCACCTTGAGCGCTACGCCTTGCTCGTCGCCGATATCCCCGGCTTCACGGTGGAGGCCAAGCTTTCCAAGGTCGAGGACGATCCGGCCGCGGGGAGGCTTGTTTTGAAGGTCGACTTCAAGAGGAGAGGGCTCGATGCCCGCCTCGACAATCTGGGCACGCCATCAACCGGGCCGCTGCAGCTTTCCGGTATCGCGCGCGTCAACGATGCTCTCGGATTGTTCGAGAGCACCGAGGCGCTCGCGGTGACCAATCCCGCCGACCCGGACGAGCTCGTGTTTCTCCGGTTCGGGCAGGCATTTCCGCTCGGGCCGTCCGGGTTCGTCGCCGGGTATGAGTTCGGCCAAGTCTGGTCGAATCCACTGGACGACGACGACATTCACATCGGGAGCACGTTCGGAAAGGCTTTTTTGAATTACGCGATTGTGCGCACGATCGACCACAATCTCTTCGCCAAATTCGCGATCAATACCAAGGATGTGGCAGTCGACGTCAACGGCGATCCGGCGGCGCGCAATAGCAATCGATGGCTGACGGCGGCAGCCACGTTTGACACGACCATAGGCGGTGTCGCCGTGGTCGCCGAGGCCGGCCTGGGCCAGGGTTTAAGCGGTCTCGGCTCGAACACCGAGAACGCTGATTTCACCTACATGTTCGGTGAAGGCACGCTCTCACGCGATATTACCGATACCCTCTCGGCGCAACTGCAGTTCACCGGCCAGTACGCCTTCACCGAGCTCCCTTCCGCGGTCCGCTTCGACCTGGGAGGCGACCCCTATAGCCGAGCCTTCGACAGTTCCTCGATCACCGGCGACGATGGCATCGCGGCCGCGTTCGAGCTTCGGAAAGGGATCGATGCCATCATGCCGTGGCTGGCCAATCCCAGCCTATTCGGATTCGTTGACTATGGAGCGGTGTGGAACCCGCCGGGCAGGGATTATGAGTTCGCTTCGCTCGGTTCCGTCGGTATCGGCATCCGCGCCGGGATCGGAACCCACCTCAACGTCCTGGCCTACGTCGCTACGCCCTACAAGGATGAAGCCAAGCTCGGTGTCGAGGGCGCCCTGTTCCGCGTCGCGGCTGGGGTGCGGTTCTAGCCATGCGGCCTTTACGCTCAAGTCTCGCCCAGCGCGTGGATCCACGCTCATGAAAAGGAATTGCCCATGATCACGATCCGTTCGATGTCCGTGACCACCCTCGTGGCGCTAGTAAACCTGGGTGTCTTGTGGGGCACGGGCGTGCGCGCCGACACCCTCCCCCGGGTCGAGGGCGATACGCCGGCAAACGTTTCTGCTGTCATAGCAGAGATCCAATCGAAAGCCGTATACGCACATACAAGCTGGGGCATGCGCGTGGTCGATCTCGACATGGGGACTGTGCTTGTCGATCAGGCGGCCGACCGGTCGCTCACTCCGGGGTCGATCATGAAGGTCTACAGCACGGCCACTGCGCTCGACCTGTATGGGACGGACTACCGGTTCCATACCCCGGTCTACAAAGCTGGGCCGGTGTCGGAAGGCAGGCTTGACGGCAATCTGATCTTGGTCGCCTCTGGAGATTTCAGCTTCGGCCTGCGAGAGCAGCCTGACGGCACTCTCGGCTACAACAATTTTCCAGAGATCGACCACAACTATGCCGACACCGGCTTTGCGGGGGGCGCCTTGGTCAAGGAGAGCGACCCGCTAGCCGCCCTGGACAATCTGGCGAAGAGGGTTCATGCCTCCGGCATCGCGGAGGTCAAGGGCGACGTCATCATCGATGAGCGGCTTTTCGAAACCCATCGCGACCCCACGGACGGGATCATTTCCCCGATCTGGCTCAACGAAAACGTCATCGACATCATGACGACGGCGGCCAGCGCGGGGCAGCCGGCCAAGATTGATTGGCGACCCAAGACCGCGTCCGTCAAGGTGATAGGCGCCGTGATGACCGTCGCAGAGAATCCAAAGCCCATCACGATCGAGTCGCCTGCCCCTGGAGAGATACGGGTCAGCGGCGAAATCGCCGCCGGAGTTGCGCCCACCTTGAGCATCTGGCATGTGCCGGACCCTGCCGCCTTCGCTCGAACAGCGTTCATCGAAGCTTTGCAGCGCGCCGGTGTGAAGGTAGACGCGAACGCGCTTGGGCCAAATCCAGTTGACGAACTGCCGGACGCGGCGGCCTATTCCCCTGACGACAAAGTGGCCGAGCACGTCTCGCCTCCGCTCTCGGAATTCGTCAAGGTCGTTCTCAAGGTCAGCTACAATCGCGGCGCCCATCTGATGCTGTGCCTTGCAGCCGTGAAAGGCGGAAGCCGAGACTGCGTGGCTGGAATCGGCAAGGAGCTCGAACTGCTCGACCGCCTGGGTGTGTCGCGGCAAAGCACTTACGTCTTCGACGGCGCCGGCTCCGATGATCACGCCAAGACAGCGCCCGCGGACCAGACAACGGTGCTCACGCGAATTGTCAAGGAGCCGTGGGGATCGGCCATCCGGGACGGAATGGCCATCCTGGGCGTGGATGGAACACAAGCTGCGAACGGTCTTGGAACCCCGGCCGTCGGGCATATTCACATCAAGGATGGCACACGGGTGATCTCCGCGCCCGGAGATTATCAGGGCATCATCATCGCCAAGACCCAAGTCGGCTATATCGAGGCGAAAAGCGGCCGCGAGCTCGCTTTTGCGATCTTCCTCAACAGCGCTCCTTTTGGCTCGGTCGAGGATTTCATCTCCGCCGATCACGACATTGCTGCAATTGCCGCCGCGATTCAGCAGGCCTACTAGGCGCGACGCTTGTGAGGCAGGCATGGTAACGCCCCACAGCACTCCCAGCTTTTATATCTTCCGTAGCAGCGCCTTTATGCGCGTTCTCTTCGGATTGGCATTCTCATTGGTACGTCGGTACGTCGCGGCGATCGAGCCGCGGCCGCATTGGAGGAAGAGATGGAACGAACGCTGTTCAAGAGAACGCGAAGCGGCTTGACGGTTGCCTTGGGCGTCGTGGCGCCACTTTGGGGTGCCGGAATCGGCGCGGCCGCAGCCGAACTCGACCTTCCGCCCGCTATCCGCTCGATTATGGACGCGCCACGCTATTCCGGGGCGATCTGGGGCCTCCGGGCAGTCGATCTCTCCTCGGGAGCCACGACGGCGGCCTATGGCCCGGACTGGCTTTTCTTCACCGGTTCGGTGCGAAAGCTGTTCTCGGTCGGTCTCGCGCTCAACGCGCTCGGCATAGATCATCGCTTCGAGACGAAGGTCTATCGCGTCGGCGAGGTAGGGACCGACGGCACGCTTCAGGGAAATCTTGTCTTGCTCGCAAGCGGGGATCTGACCCTTGGCGGACGAACTGCGGCCGGCGGCAAGATCGCCTTCACCAACTTCGATCACACCGAGGCCAATTCGCTCGGCAGCGCGATCCTCACGGAGTCCGATCCACTGTCCGGGCTGAATTCCATCGCGAGCCAGGTCGCCAAATCCGGAATCAAGGCCGTCACGGGCGATGTCGTCATCGATGATCGCCTTTTCGATCATTTCCGCGTGCCAAACGGGAATGTTCTGATCACACCGATGATCGTGAACGACAATCTCATAGACGTGACCATCCTGCCGGCTGAAGCTGGGCAACCGGCCGCGGTGGACTGGCGCCCTAAGACCGCGGCTTTCACCGTCAGTTCGCAGGTGAAAACCGTCGTCGCCAGCGAACCGATAGAAATCTCCCTCGAGATCTCGCCCACCAACCCTAAGGTCGGGATCGTCAAGGGCCAGATCCCCGCTGGCTACAGGCCGAGCCTGCCCGGCGTGGCAACATTGGTCCAGACGTTCCCTATCGTCGAGCCGTCTTCCTTTGCGCGCACAGCTTTAATCGAGGCGCTGGGCAGGGCGGGAGTCTCAGTTACGGCATCGGCGACAGGCCCGAACCCGGTGGCAAAGCTTCCTTCGAAAAGCGCCTACTTACAGTCAGCGGAAGTCGCTCGACTCGTTTCACCGCCATATGCGGAATACGCGAAGCTGATCCTCAAGGTCAGCCACAATCTCGGGGCCAATCTGAGTCTTGCGCTATTTGGACTGACGCAAGGAGCAAGAACCATCGAGACGGACCTCGCAGCCGAGCGGAATACGCTGATAGGTGAGTACGGACTTTCTCCCGACGGCTTCGATTTTCCGACAAACGGCAGCGGCAGCCCCGATAGCCGTGCGACACCCGGCGCCGTTACGGGCCTCCTTGCGGCAATGCGGAAGACGAAAGCGTCGGAAGTTTATTTCGACGCTCTTCCCGTTCTCGGGGTCGATGGTTCGTTAGCCACAGTCGGGATCGATCCGCCAAATCCCGTCATTGCGCCAGGCGTGGGAAACGTGTTTGCGAAAACCGGGACAACAGTCGCGGACGGCACGCTCAAAGCCCAGGTCTTTGCGGGATACATCAAATCGAAGGCAGGAAAATTGCTGGCCTATGTCACTTATGTGAACAACGTCGCGCCAATCGGGAGCATTGCGGATGTCATCAAGGTATTCGCGGACGAGGGAGCGATATCTGCGATTTTGTACGAACTCAACTGATGACCGCGAGATTTCCCATTGGGTGCCGTGGGGCACGTTCCAACCGCCGGAGCAGATGATGAAACATTCGAAATTGGCGTCTTGGGCGGGAGCCGCGATAGTTGCCTGCCTCCTGCCGAAACTGGTCTTCGCCGAGCCCGTCATAACTGACCCCGTGACGACTGACCGTGTCACCGAGGTTCTCCCAAAGCTCGATGCCATTATCCGCGATGGCATGTCGCGAACCGGCGTGCCCGGCTTGGCGATCGCCATCGTTCACGGCGATACGGTAGTGTTTCTCCGCGGCTACGGCGTTCGCGAGGTGGGCAAACCTGAGCCCGTCGACCCCGACACTGTGTTTCAGCTCGCCTCGATGTCGAAGCCGATTGCGTCCACGGTGGTCGCCACTCTCGTCGGCGATGGTCTCGTGGCTTGGGACGATCCGATCGTAAAGCACGACCCCGGATTCGAACTGAAGGATCCTTGGGTCACGCGCGAGGTCACGCTTCGTGACATGTTCTCTCACCGAAGCGGTCTTCCCGGACATATTGGCGACCTGCTCGAGGACCTGGGATACAGCCGCGAAGAAATCCTGTTCCGGCTACGCCACGTCAACCCGGCCGGTCCCTTCCGGGCAAGCTACGCCTATACCAATTTCGGCTTGACGGAAGCGGCGCTCGCCGCAGCCAAGGCTGCCGGGAAGCCTTGGGAAGTATTGTCGGAAGAACGGCTGTACCGACCCGCGGGCATGACCCGGACGAGCTCGCGACATTCTGATTTCCTCGCCGCCGAAAATCGCGCCGTGAATTCCGTCCGCGCTGACGGCAAATGGCTTCCCGGCCCGCCACGCGATCCTGACGCCCAGTCTCCGGCTGGCGGCGTCAGCTCCACGGCACGCGACCTCGCGCAGTGGCTGAGGCTCCAGCTTGGCGGCGGCAAGCTCGATGGCAAGGAGATCGTCACCTCGGCTGCTCTCGCCGAGACTCACCAACCGGTGATCGCACGGGGATCCGCGCCGGGTCCGTACGGCGCTTTTCCTCCTTCTTACGGACTCGGCTGGAACGTCGATCTCGATCCGCAAGGTCGTATCCATCTCAGCCACTCGGGAGCGTTCAATCTTGGTGTCGGCACGAATGTGCATCTCGTTCCGTCGGAACGGCTCGGCATAGCCGTGGTGACGAACGGCTATCCGGTCGGCCTCGCGGAGGCCACGAGCAAGAGCTTTCTCGATCTGGTATTTGCCGGAAAGGTTGAACGAGACTGGATCGACGCCTACGGCCAGTTCATGGCTGATGCCATGAAGCCCGACTACGGCGGCGCCATCGATGCCGCGCGCGCTCGCTCGCAGCCTTCGCCGGCCTTGCCTGCCGCAAGCTATGTCGGCACTTACGACAACGACTTTTATGGCGGACTGACGGTTACACCAAAGAGCGGCAGCCTGGTCATGAGCCTCGAGCCCCGCACGGAGTCCTTTCCACTTCAGCACATCGCCCGCGATACGTTCACATACCAGCCGATAGGCGAAAACGCCTCTGGACCGAGCGCCGTTACGTTCACCGTTGAGGCCGACCGGACGACAGCCGTCACGATCGAGAATTTGAACCTCCATGGCCAGGGGATTTTTCTTCGAGACCCACGCAAGCCTTGACCCAGAGAGAGAGAGAGAGAGAGAGAGAGAGAGAGAGAGAGAGAGAGAGAGGAGCTTGGGGGGTGTCGAGCATGACCGACATAGCGAACCAGCCGCCTTGAGGTTTCGATTCTGACACGATGCCGCTGGACCCACATCGTCCGGCGTCCGAGAACCTTCACGCTCGGCGGCGTTGGCGTCCCAGAAGACTTAGGTGTTGCCCAATGTTATTAGGTTGCGTCTAACGTCAAACGCCCCAGCAACCTGGTAGGTGACATGGATTTCAGGACGTTCTCAGGCTACGGATACCTTCTCATCGGCGGCCTTATCCTCGTTGGCGCCGGGCTCCTGACCATTTCTCTCATCGTCAATCTTGGGGTGGCGCACAGTGTGCGGCAGGACGCACGCCATCGTGAAAAGCTGTTGGAGTATTATCGCAACACCTTTTCGCAGCTGGGGGTGATCCTGATCGGAATTGGAGTATCTCTGTTCATCTTCTTTTTTCAGCAGAATTACCAGGACCAGCGCAAACGCGAAGCCGAACTCCAGCAGGTCATGGCCAAACTGGCGGCACGAATTGCTCGTGGCGCTGCCGTTGTCGAATCCCTTGGTGAATTCGACACGCTGCTCGATGACGGCGGGCCCTACATCGATCCGAAACTCGGTGGAAAGAACAACGCCATCGGCGCGCACGGAGCGGAGCTCGCCAAGCAGGTCGCCGAGATTCTTTTGGTCGAGCGCGATGTTGACGTTCAGGCGTTCGAGATCCTGAACCTATCGCGCGACTTCGAATCGTCGTTCGTCGTCAACGAACTCGATCCGACGCTGTGGTTCAATATCGTCAGCGATGAGAGCGAGATCAAATATGCCACCGCCCAGCTCCCGCTGGACTACACGGATTTGCACGATGCGATCGGCGGTGAGCCAGTTGATGCTGCGATCGCTAATCCTGAAAAGGAGCGGAAGATCAAGCAGGAGGTGCTGGATATCTTTTATGATGCCGACCTGTTGCGCCTGCGCAGCAGGAGACTTCTCGGCCGTGCGTGCTGGCTTTTCAGCAACGGGCGGGGCTTCGTCAAACTTAGACCGGTCGATGAGATTGAAGCGGACGCCAGGTCGCACCAGGAGTGGATCGATCGGTCGAAGCATTTCCTGACGCATTTGACTTCGGGAGGCGGGGATTGCTTCAAATTGCTCCGCTACAGCCCAACGTCTTGAATCGAGACTGATTTCGCTACCCTCGCGTGGCTAATCTCCGTCCGCCGCCGCGTGCCGGGATTATTCCGTCGCGAAGCTCTATGCCTTGTCTCCTTCCATGTTCATGTTGTTGCCTCGCCCACGGAACCGGCTCCGTTTCCAGGGCCACTTTTCCTGGAAAAGGCAAAGAATTCTATACCGTTGTCGCAATGTCTCTGAGATAAATTGTTCCGTCTTTGGAGTGTCTGCACCTAGAGAATTTCATCGGTGCATGTATCCTTGATAGGCTGAAATATGTGCCCAGTCATTATTGTATCCGAAAGACCCGAAGATGCCGACTATAAAACGATGTTGAGGGCCTTGGTCAGCTATAATGATGCGGCGGGCGAACCCTCTGGCTATGAGCCAGTCGCCATCCTCATTCGTGATCATGATCGCGATGAGACCATCGGCGGCCTGTGGGGAAAAGTGTCTTACGATTGGTTGTTCGTCGAACTGTTGTTTGTTCCGGAACTCCTGAGACGGCAAAAGCTCGGGACCCAACTCATGGATGCTGCTGGACAGCTCGCTCGGGAGCGGAAGTGCGTTGGGGTCTGGCTGGAAACTTATGGATTCCAGGCGCCAGCTTTCTATCAGAGCTTGGGTTACGAAGTGTTCGGGCAACTTCCAGATCACGCTCGGGGCTCAGGTCGGTTCTTCTTGCGCAAGATGCTGGCAGCATCGGTTTAGTGACAAGCAGTGCATCTCGGCTATGGTAGAGTGCGGATGTGGCCCGGTGGACTCGCGGCTGGACAACCGCATTCTGGTCGAGTTGGAAGTCGACCCTAAGCGAGTGCGCGTGAGGATGGCCGCCTGAAAAAGAATAATGTTCTGCGCTCCGTTTCGCGCCGGCTCATTTTTGCAGGCTCTGTCGGCTGCGGCCCCTCGATCAGGAAGGCGATGTTCAAAGGGAGGCAGAGCCATGGCGTCGGTTGATGAGATGAAGAGCCGATGGGTCTGTAGCGAGTGGGGCTCACCGAGATGGCGTGACGTCTACGCCAAATAAGAGGCGATACGCCGCTGTTACTGAACGCCGAGTCCCACGTCCCACGCCAGTTACCGGCTTGAGCAGTGGGACAAGAGCCAGGTCGGCGCGACCCATACCATCCAGGCTTACGGCTCGGTGCCTTATGCCTAGCTAGTTTCTTGTGGGAACCGGGCAAGAGCCGACAGACGCGCGAGAAGCTGGCAAGAGCTTCCTTATGATCCCAGCACTTGGGAGGCGGGGATGGTTGTTGGCAAGTCTGGAACTTACATGCTTCTCGACGGCTGCACGTGGAGGGTCGTGTTCATGAGGGAGGCTCCCCCGGCCGCTATGTTCGCAATTTGGACCTGACGAATGACAATCGCCCTCCCTCAAAGCAGCTAAGCCTCTCCGAAACGCTGCTGGGCCATTGCGCCAGCAAGCCAGATCGGATCGAACAGGTCGACCAAAGCCCTGTGGCAAGGCGATTGAATTTGGTCGAGACCCGCTTCGTGGCCGCCCGTCAGAAACGCGCCGACGCCTTCGTCGACCGCGGCTGGATCTGGAATCCGCAGCCCCAGCGAGGCCAAATCGCCGGCAATCGACGTTTGGGACGGCAGGTACGCAACCGCGGAGCGCAGCCGCATGCTCGGCGCTGGAAGCCGGATCATCACAATTCGGGTCACCGATGGCTGCGCGTCGGGGCCGATGATCGTGGCACCGCACATCAGGCCCGCAAGGACGCTAGCCGGTGGCGTCGGCAAGGAAAGGCAGAAGAACATGCGGCCATCGCCGCCGGGTTCGACCAAGTCGAGGTGCATGGCCCGCCCTGCCACCGCGAGCGGGCCTTCAAGTTGAAACCGGCTCGTCGGCAGCCGCTCCGAATAGTGCGCGAGAACGCCCTGCGGGCCACTCGATTGGATTGACAGTTCCGCCCGGATCAGCTGGGTGCGAAAATAGGGCGACCAGGCGTGGGAGTAGCAGGCGTAGGTGCCGGCGAGCGACCGGCTTGCATCCTGGCGCTGCCCGGCGAGCGACCGGCGCGACGGTTCGCTTAGCCGCTCCAGAACGTCACGCTCGCAATTATGTCGAGTACAAATGGCCTGGATGAACTCGTCGAGCTCGCAGTCGGCGATCCAGGCTCCCGGACGCCCGACATCCACGACCTTCGCCCAGTCCTCGTAGAGCCGAAGCTCGCGCGGGTGGGCACGCCCCTGCATCCATTTGTGCGCGCGCTCGACATCGAACGACGTCGCCGGGTTGACACGACGGAACGCCGCCGCGAGGTCCTTGCGTGTCACGGCGCCGAGGAATGCCATCGTCACCCGCAATTTCTGACCAATATTCTGCGTCACGCGTTCTCCTTTGCTGTTGTTCTCCCGCCCGCGGATTCGCCCCGAATTTCCAGGGTCAGTTTTCCTGGAAAAGGCAAAGAATTCTATAACGCCGCTCCCGCTTATCTGAGAGGATCTCTTTTCGATTTAGCGCGTCTGCGGTGAAACCTTCGTCACCCGGCATGCAGGCGGCAGAAATGCTGTTGATTTGCTGCCTCAATCGGCAGTCATGGGTGCATGGAATCCAATCTAAGATTTCCTAATTCGGGAAGATTCGAGGGACCAGGCGGGTGGGTAGAAAAGTCGATGTCATCAGGCGGTCGCGCCTTACGGCCGGCCGGCTCAGGCAAATTTGTCCGCCGACGCGGATCTCGTGCCTGGCGCCGGCCCTAGTACTCCTTGCAGGCCTGCTATCGACGGCACTTCCAGCAAACGCCAGGAACTTCAATGTCGGCAGCGAGGCGCAGCTCCAGGCCGCGCTCGATCCGAGTGGTGGCGCTCAGGACGGCGACACCATCACCTTCACCGCGAACATCATCTTGAGCACCAACCTGCCTGAAGTGAAGCGCGACGTGACCATCAACGGCGCCAATCATACGCTCTCCGGTAACAAGCAGCATCGCGGCTTGTTCGTCCAGTCGGGCAAGGTCGCAATCAATGATCTCGCCATCGAAAATGCCAAGGCACAGGGCGGCAACGGCGGCAACGGCGTGAGCCCCAACACGGGTGATGCCGGCGGCGGCGGCGGCGGCGCTGGACTTGGCGGGGCCCTGTTCGTCGCCAGCAGCGCCCGTGTGACAGTGAGCAACGTCACCTTGCTGCACAACCTGGCGCAGGGTGGCGACGGCGGTGCCGGCGTTTCGGCCGGCAGCAACTTTGCAGGCGCCGGCGGCGGCGGCGGCGGTATGTTCGGAAACGGCGGCATATACGACGGCACCAGGGCCAAAGGCGGCCCCGGCGGTGGCGGCATTGGAGGTGGACCGGGACCCGAGAACGGTGGACCTGGTGTCTTTGGCGGCGGCGGTGGCGGCGGCGGCGTCCGTGGAGGAGACGGCGGATTTGGCGGTGGCGGCGGCGGCGGTGGCGGTATCGGTCCCGACGGGAACCCCAGTAACGGTGGTCAGGGGGGAATCGGCGGCGGCAGCGGCGGTGGTCATGGACAAGGTGGCGGTGGCGGCGGCGGCCTGGGCGGCGCGATTTTCGTTCAGCATGGCGGCGAGCTCACTGTGGCCGGCCATCTCGACATTTTTAGAAACAGCGTCGCAGGCGGCAACGGCGGAGGAGGAAAGGCCACCGCCGGCCAAGGCATCGGATCGGGCATTCTCTTTCACGGCAACGGGTCATTCACCGTGGCCCCTGGCGCCGGGCAGACCCAGTTGATAAGCGACACCATTGCAGATCAGACCGGGGGCGCCGGCAGCGGCGGCAATTGGGCTATCGTCAAGAACGGGGCCGGCACGACCATTCTCGACGGTGCGACTTCGCTCTCCGGCGGCGGCACCGTCAATGAAGGCGTCCTGGAGATCAACGCTCTGCGCCTGGCGGGCAATATTACAAACAAGGCCTCACTCGTCTTCGCCCAAACAATCAACGGCACGTATACCGGCAACATGTCCGGCAGCGGCAGCCTAACCAAGACCGGCACTGGCGATCTCACGCTCTCAGGTACCAACACCTACGCCGGCGGCACGACCGTCAACGGCGGAGCGCTGTTGTTCACCACCGACGCCAGCCTGGGCGCCGCGGGCATCGGCATCAACCTGAACAACGGCACGATCGGAAGCGTGGCCACGGTCCATCCGGGACCGACCAGCAATCGCCCCGTCACGATCACGGACAAGGGCGGCTTCTCCGTTGCATCGGCTCCACTCACCTGGAGCGGCGTGATCAGCGGAAGCGGCCAGTTGACCAAGGCCGGCGACGGCGACCTGATCCTTTCAGGGGCCAACACCTACGGCGGCGGCACGACCGTGACCGGCGGCGTCCTGCGCTTCACGAATGACGTCAACCTGGGCGCGGTGGGTACGGCGATCACGTTGAATGGCGGCGCGGTCGGAACCACAAAGGACACTCCTTCGGTCACGTCGATCGACCGCAAGATCGTGCTCGCCGGTAACGGCGGCATCGACGTGGCGCTGCATCCCTTCATCTGGAGCGGCAGCATCAGCGGCGGCGGTCGCCTCATCAAGAGCGGCGACGGCGAGTTCGAGCTAACGGGCGCCAACACCTATTCCGGCGGCACGCTGGTGCAGCGCGGAACGCTACGGGTCGCTTCCGACGACAAGCTCGGCGCCATGGGTACGGGGATCACGCTGGAAAACAACGGCGGCCTGCGCGCATCCGAGACCTTCACCAGCATGCGCAATGTCTTACTGGAGGGCGCCGGTGGCGTATTCCTGGTCGACCCCGGCAAGACCCTGACCCTGAATGGGATAGTCGGCGGTTCGGGCAATCTCACCAAGGTCGGCGACGGCACTCTTATTCTCACCGGCGCCAACAGCAACGCCGGCAACATCTTCAACAACGGCGGCGCGGTGCAGGGCAACACCACGAGCCTGCGCGGCAATATCGTCTTCGACCCCAACGCGAACAATCCGATCGCCAAGTCGATCACCTTCGACCAGGCGACCAACGGCATCTATGCCGGCAACATCACCGGCCTCGGCAGCCTGACCAAGACCGGCGCCGGCGCGCTGACCTTGGGCGGCAACAACAGTTATACCGAGGGCACGACGGTGTCGGCCGGCATCCTGCAGGGCGCAGCCAACAGCCTGCAGGGCCGTATCCTGAACGATGCCGCCGTCATCTTCAACCAGGGTGTCAACGGGACCTATGCCGGCGCAATGACCGGCGTCGGCACCCTCACCAAGAACGGCACCGGTAAGCTTACCCTTACCGGCAGCAGCACTGTCGGCGGCGGCACGACCATCAATAGCGGGGGCTTAGCCGTCAACGTTCACCTGACCAGCAACGTAACGCTCAACAAGGGCGGCATCCTGAGTGGCGTCGGCAACATCACCGGCAATATTACAAACAACGGCGGCACGATCGAGCCGGGCAACTCCATCGGCAACATCACGATCGACGGCAATCTCACCTGGAACAGCGGCACCTTCGAGGTCGAAATCAGTCCCAGTGCCAGCGACCGCATCACCATCGTTGGCGCCGGTCACAAGGCAACGGTACATGCCGGCACCCTCGACGTTGTCCCGTTGCCCGGCATTTACGTGCCTAACACGACGTACACGATCGTCTCGGCGCCGGCCGGCGGCATCGCCACATTTAACGATGTGACCGCCGATTTCGCGTTCCTGCGCCCCGTGCTCAGCTTCGATCCCACCAACCTCTATCTCTCCCTGATCCTGGCGCCAGATGCCTTCCGCTCGGCCGGCCAGACGTCGAACCAGCGGACGGTCGGCGGTGTGCTCGATGCCGCTGCAGCTGGCGGTAACTTCGGTGGCATCGTCGGGGCGCTGTCGGGCCTGCCAACAGCGCAGGGGGCACCGGCCCTGCGGGCACTCTCCGGCGAGATCGCGGCGGGTGCCATCATGGCCGGCATCGACAGCGCCGATCGGTTCCTGGCGGTGTTCGACGGGCAGGGCGAGGGCGGGCCCCAGCCTGTCGGCACGGAGGGCGCGGCGAGCGGCGCCGCGGCCTATGCCGAGGACGACAAGGCGGCGGGCGAGGGCAGCTTCGCCGCGCTCGACATGTCGGCAAGCCATGCCGCCGATCCTGTCGAGGCGGTGCTTGCCCGCCGCTGGAGCACCTGGGGCGCGGCCTATGGCGGCTCCGAGCAGACGGGCGGGGATCCGTTCGTCGGATCGCACGATACGAACGCTCGAACCTTCGGGCTGGTCGGCGGTGTCAGCCACCGCTTCGACGAGACGCTGGTCAGCATCGCCCTCGGCGGCGGCTGGTCGAACTTCTCGCTCGCCGATGGGCTGGGCGAGGGCGATGCCGGCACCTTCAATGCCGGCATCTATGGCCGGCAGGGTTTCGGCAATGCCTATCTCTCCGGCGCGCTGGCCTATGGTTTCAACGCCGTCGAGACCAACCGCACAGTGCTTGGCGACACGCTGACCGGCAAGTTCGACGCGCACACCTTCTCGGGCCGCGCCGAGGCCGGCTACCGCTTTGAGACGCCGGTCGTGGCGATCTCGCCCTATGCCGCCTTCCAGGCGATCTCCTATCACCTGCCGGCCTATTCCGAGACGTCGAGCGGCGCCGGACCCTTCGCGCTTCACTATGACAGCGACACCAGCACCGCGACCCGGGTCGAGCTCGGTACTCGGCTCGATCATGCGATCGCGCTCGAAGACGGCGCCAGACTGACGCTGAGCGGCCGCGCCGCATGGGCGATCAATGGCGGCACCGATCGCAATTTCGGCGCCGGCTTCCAGGCTCTTCCCGCCAGCAGCTTCACCATCGACGGCGCCGAACCCGACCGCAACGCCCTGCTCATCGACGCCGGCGCCCAATACACCTCTCCCTCCGGCGTCTTCGCCGCGGCCGCCTTCCAGGGCGAGTTCTCCGGCAACGTGAAGAACTATTCCGGCAAGCTCAAGCTCGGCATCACCTGGTGAGGCTATGCGCATCTTGCCGTGTTGTTCCTTTGTCAACAGTCAATTCAAGATCCCCCAAATTCGGGGGACTTCTGGGGTCAAGCACATGGGTAGAAAAATCGATGCACCGAGGCAGGCTCATCTGACGACGGCTCTGCTCGGGGAAACTTGTCTGTCGACATCGGGCTCGCGCCTGGTACTGGCCATCCTTCTCGCAGCTGGAACGCTGTCGACAACGCTTCCGTCGAGAGCCGAGGACTGGCCAGTCTACAACGAGGGGGATCTGCATTACGCCATCTTCAACGCCGACTACGGCGACACAATCCGGTTCTACGCCAATGTCACGCTGACAGCCAACCTGCCGCCCGTGCGGAGCGGCAACATGACCATCAACGGACAAGGCTTCACCCTCTCCGGCAACAACCAGTATCGCGGCCTGTTCGTGCAGCAGGGCGCGATCAACGTGGCGATCAAAGATCTCACCATCACCAACGCCAGGGCCGAGGGCGGTAAGGGTGGCGACGCAAGATTTATTGTACCCGGCAATCCCGCCCGCGGCGGCGGCGGCGGCGGCGGCGCTGGACTGGGCGGCGCGCTGTTCATCGGCAAAGGCGCCAATGTGACGGTAAGCAATGTCAACCTGCAGGCCAACCAGGCGCGCGGCGGCAATGGCGGCGCGCTCGGACCTTTGACCTTGAGCAGTTCGTGGGGCAGCAGTGGCGGCGGCGGTGGCTATTGGCCGATCGGAGCCGATGGCGGCGACGGCGGCGCCTCCGTCAGTGGTGGAGGCGGTGCGCCAGACAGCGCCGGCGGTGACGGTAGCATAACAGACGGCAGCCCCGGTGGTTTTGGCGGCGGCGGCGGCGGCAGCGGCTGGTGTTCGGGCAGCGACTGCCCTTATATACCGGGGGCCGGGGGTTTTGGCGGCGGCAGCGGGGCCGGCAGTAGTGGAGTGGCTGAGCCTGGTGGCTTCGGCGGCGGCACCGGCACCAGCAACGACGTCAGCGGTGGCGGCGGTGGCGGCGCCGGTCTCGGCGGTGCGATCTTCGTTCAGGAGGGCGGCAGCCTGACCCTGGCCGGCACTCTCAACATTTCCGGAAATGCCGTCGCTGGCGGTGACGGTGGAAGGAGGGGTGGGCAGGGCAATGCCACTCCCGGCCAGGGCATCGGGTCGGGCATCTTCCTTCACGGCAACGGGTCGTTCAGCGTCGCCCCTGGCGCCGGACAGACGCAGACCATAAGCGACATCATCGTCGACCAGACCGGAGCTGGCGGCACCGGTACCGACAGTGGCAGCTGGTCTCTGGTCAAGAATGGCGACGGCGCGACCGTTCTCACCGGCGCCAATGCCTATAGCGGCGGCACCATCGTCAATGCCGGCATCCTGCAGGGCAAAACGTCGAGCCTCAGAGGCAACATCACCAACAATGCGTCCGTCATCTTCGACCAGGCCGGCAACGACGGCACCTTCGCCGGCAACATGTCCGGCAGCGGCGCCCTGTTCAAGCGAGGCGGCGGCGTGCTTTCGCTCACGGGCACCAACACCTACGCGGCCGGCACGCGGGTGGAAGAAGGAGTCCTGCAGAATCGCTTCCGATGCCAAGCTCGGCGCGGCAGGCACCCATCTCAACCTGGACGGTGGTGGCGGTCTGAGTGCGTCGGCGACCTTTGCCAGCACCCGCCCCGTTTGGCTTACCGGCGCTCGCGGCATCGTTCTCGTCGATGCCGGCGAAACCCTCACCCTGAGTGGTGTAGTCAGTGAAAGTGGTGCGCTGGTCAAGTCCGGCCCCGGCGACCTGATTCTTAGCGGGGCCAACACCTACTCGGGCGGCACGACGGTCACCGGCGGCGTGCTGCGCTTCGCCAACGACGCCAACCTGGGCGCGGCAGCCACCGGGATCATGTTGAACGGTGGTGCAGTCGGGACCATGACGGACACACCTGCGGCGACGTCGATCAGCCGCAATATCACCTTGGCCAGCAACGGTGGCGGGATCGATGTGGCGGCGCAATCCCAGTCTCTCTCCTGGAGCGGCAACATAAGCGGCAACGGTGGCCTCTTCAAGACCGGAGCCGGCACGCTGGTCCTCATCGGCAACAATACCTACACCGGCGGCACGCAGGTGGCAGGAGGGACCCTGTGGGTTGCCTCCGACGCCAAGCTCGGCGCAGCCGGCACCCATGTTGACCTGAACAACGGGGCTCTGCGCGCCTCGGAAACCTTTACCAGCGCCCGCCCTGTCGGGCTTTTAGGCGCCGGTGGCGCTATCCTCGTGGACGCCAACAAGTCCCTCACCTTGAGCGGTGTCGTCAGGGGTTCGGGCAGCCTCACCAAGACTGGCGACGGCACCCTCATCCTCACTGGCGCGAATGCCTATACCGGCAGCACCACCGTCAATGCCGGCGTCCTGCAGGGCAATACAATGAGCCTGCTGGGCCACATCACCAACAACGCCTCCGTCGTCCTCGACCAAGCAGCCAACGGCACCTATGCCGGCAACATCACCGGCCTCGGCAGCCTGACCAAGATCGGCGCCGGCACGCTGATCCTGCCCGCCGCCGCCAACTACGCTGGCGGCACGACCGTCTCGGCCGGCGCGCTGCAGGGCACGACCTTTAGCCTGCAAGGCAACATCCTGAACAATGCCGCCGTTATTTTCGACCAGGGTTTCGACGGCACCTATGCCGGCAACATGACGGGCACCGGCACGCTCACCAAGAACGGCCCTGGCACACTCACCCTCACCGGCACCAGCAGCGTCGACGGCGGCATGACGGTCAACGCCGGCGCGCTTCTGGCGAACGGCTCGATCGCTTCGTCTCGCGGCCTGAGAGTGAATACGCGCGCGACGGTGGGCGGCACCGGTATATTGCCGTCGACGATCATTAATGGCGGCACACTTTCGCCTGGGAATTCGATCGGCACGATCAATATCATCGGGAACCTTGCGTTCGGCGCCGGCTCGGTCTACGCGGTCGAGGTCTCCGGCAGCGCGGCCGACCGCGCGAACGTTACCGGCTCCGCCGATCTTTCGGGCGGCACCGTCGATGTCACGTTCCTGGCAGGCGGCTCTGTTTCCAGGAACTACACCATCCTCAATGCCACGGGCGGTCTCGGCGGCACCAAATTCGCCGGTCTCAGCGACGCGCCGTTGCCCGGCTTCAAGACCAGCCTCAGCTATGACGCCAACAATGTGTACCTGGTAACGGGCACCGACCGCACCGATCCTGAGCTTAGTGCCCTCAATCGGAACCAACGGACCGTGGCCGACAGGGCGCTCGAGCATTTTGAAGCCAATGGCAGGCTGCCCGCGGAATTCGTCAGGCTCGATGCGAACGGGCTGTCAGCCGCCTCCGGCGAGATCGCGGCGGGTGCCATCATGGCCGGCATCGACAGCGCCGATCGGTTCCTGGCGGTGTTCGACGGGCAGGGCGAGGGCGGGCCCCAGCCTGTCGGCACGGAGGGCGCGGCGAGCGGCGCCGCGGCCTATGCCGAGGACGACAAGGCGGCGGGCGAGGGCAGCTTCGCCGCGCTCGACATGTCGGCAAGCCATGCCGCCGATCCTGTCGAGGCGGTGCTTGCCCGCCGCTGGAGCACCTGGGGCGCGGCCTATGGCGGCTCCGAGCAGACGGGCGGGGATCCGTTCGTCGGATCGCACGATACGAACGCTCGAACCTTCGGGCTGGTCGGCGGTGTCAGCCACCGCTTCGACGAGACGCTGGTCAGCATCGCCCTCGGCGGCGGCTGGTCGAACTTCTCGCTCGCCGATGGGCTGGGCGAGGGCGATGCCGGCACCTTCAATGCCGGCATCTATGGCCGGCAGGGTTTCGGCAATGCCTATCTCTCCGGCGCGCTGGCCTATGGTTTCAACGCCGTCGAGACCAACCGCACAGTGCTTGGCGACACGCTGACCGGCAAGTTCGACGCGCACACCTTCTCGGGCCGCGCCGAGGCCGGCTACCGCTTTGAGACGCCGGTCGTGGCGATCTCGCCCTATGCCGCCTTCCAGGCGATCTCCTATCACCTGCCGGCCTATTCCGAGACGTCGAGCGGCGCCGGACCCTTCGCGCTTCACTATGACAGCGACACCAGCACCGCGACCCGGGTCGAGCTCGGTACCCGGCTCGATCATGCGATCGCGCTCGAAGACGGCGCCAGACTGACGCTGAGCGGCCGCGCCGCATGGGCGATCAATGGCGGCACCGACCGCAATTTCGGCGCCGGCTTCCAGGCTCTTCCCGCCAGCAGCTTCACCATCGACGGCGCCGAGCCCGACCGCAACGCCCTGCTCATCGACGCCGGCGCCCAATACACCTCTCCCTCCGGCGTCTTCGCCGCGGCCGCCTTCCAGGGCGAGTTCTCCGGCAACGTGAAGAACTATTCCGGCAAGCTCAAGCTCGGCATCACCTGGTGAGGCTATGCGCATCTTGCCGTGTTGTTCCTTTGTCAACAGTCAATTCAAGATCCCCCAAATTCGGGGGACTTCTGGGGTCAAGCACATGGGTAGAAAAATCGATGCACCGAGGCGGGCTCATCTGACGACGGCTCTGCTCGGGGAAACTTGTCTGTCGACATCGGGCTCGCGCCTGGTACTGGCCATCCTCCTGGTAGCCGGCATGTTGTCGGCCGCGCTTCCGGCAAGTGCTGTCGAGACTGACTGGATTGTCAAAGACGAAGCGACGCTCAGGGACGCCATCAGTAGCGCCCAGAAAAACGACACCATCACCTTCACCGCGAACGTCACCCTGAGCGCAAACTTGCCCACCGTGCAGAAAGACGTGACCATCGACGGTGGCAACTTCACGCTGTCCGGCAATAACCAGTATCGCGGCCTGTTCGTCCAGTCCGGCACAGTAGTCGTCAACGATCTCACCATTGCCAACGCCAAGGCCCAGGGCGGCAGAGGAGGCGACGCAAGGTATGGCGGCGAGCTGTATATTGGAGGCGGCGGCGGCGGTGGCGGCGCTGGACTGGGCGGCGCGCTGTTCGTCGCCAGCGGCGCCAACGTGACGGTGAGCAACGTCAACCTGCAGGCCAACCAGGCGCATGGCGGCAACGGCGGCGCGCTCAGGCCAGATACCGGCGGTTGGACCAGTGGCGGCGGTGGTGGCTATTGGCCCACCGGTGCTAACGGCGGCGACGCCGGCCCTGTCGTCAATGGTGGCGGCGGTACAGGCGGCGGCGGCGACGGTGCCCACGCCTTTGAGCGCCAGGGCCACCCCGGTGGCTTCGGCGGTGGCGGTGGCGGCGGCCCCAATGGAGGTGGCTCCGGCGGTTTTGGCGGCGGCGCCGGCGGCAACGGCGATATCTTCCACTCAGTGGCTGTGCCCGGTGGCTTCGGCGGCGGCAATAGCAACGGCAAGGACCCCAGTGCCGGCGGCGGCGGCGGCGCCGGTCTCGGCGGTGCGATCTTCGTTCAGGAGGGCGGCAGCCTGACCCTGGCCGGCGCTCTCAACATTTCCGGAAATGCCGTTGCGGGCGGTGACGGTGGAGTGGAAAACGGGTGCAAAGGCCTTCCAATATCTCCAGTGTGTGGTGGCAATCCCGGCCAGGGTATCGGTTCGGGCATCTTCCTTCACGGCAACGGGTCGTTCAGCGTCGCCCCCAGCGGCGGGCAGACACAGACCATAGGCGACATCATCATCGACCAGACCGGAGCTGGCGGCACCGGCGCCGACAGCGGCAGTTGGTCTCTAATCAAGAATGGCGACGGCGTGACCGTTCTCACCGGCGCCAACGCCTATAGCGGCGGCACCATCGTCAATGCCGGCATCCTGCAGGGCAACACGTCGAGCCTGCAGCGCAATATCACCATCAACAATAATGCCTCCATCTTCTTCGATCAGGCGGGCAGCGGCACCTATGCTGGCATCGTGTCCGGCACCGGCAATCTCTGGAAACGAGGCAACGGCGAGGTCGCGCTCACTGGCGAGAACACCTATACGGGCGGCACGCGGGTGGAAGGCGGAACCCTGCTTGTCGCCTCCGACGCCAAACTCGGCAAGGCAGATGCCCATCTCCACCTGCTCGACGGCGGCGGTCTGCACGCCTCCGAGACCTTCACCAGTTCCCGGCCCGTCGGGCTTTTGAGGGGTAACGGCGTCTTGCTCGTCGATCCAGGCAAGGCCCTTACCTTGAGCGGCGTCATCGGAGGAAGCGGCGTGCTGGTCAAGTCCGGCTCCGGCGACCTGATCCTTTCCGGTACGAATACCTATTCGGGCGGCACGACCGTTTCGGCCGGCGCGCTGTTGTTCACTACCGGCGCCAGCCTAGGCGCCGCGGGCAGCGCCATCAATCTGAACAGCGGCACGATGGGGCTAGCTTCGGATGCTTCGGCACAGACGGTCAATCGCCCCGTCACGATCACGAACAGCGGCGGTTTCTTCGTTGCATCGGCTCCACTGACCTGGAGCAGCGTGATCAGCGGCACCGGCACGCTGGTCAAGTCCGGTACCGGCACGCTTTTTCTCTCCGGCAACAACACCTACACCGGCGCGACGATCGTCGACGCCGGCACGCTTGTGGCGAACGGCTCGATCGTTTTTTCGAGCCTGACGGTGAATGCGGGCGCAACACTTGGCGGCACTGGCAGTGTCGGCGCCGCCACGCTGGCCGGCGGCACGCTTTCGCCTGGGAATTCGATCGGCACGATCAATATCATCGGGAACCTTGCGTTCGGCGCCGGCTCGGTCTACGCCGTCGAGGTCTCCGGCAGCGCGGCCGACCGAGCGAACGCTACCGGCTCCGCCGATCTTTCGGGCGGCACCGTCGATGTCACGTTCCTGGCAGGCAGCTCTGTTTCCAGGAACTACACCATCCTCAATGCCACGGGCGGTCTCGGCGGCACCAAATTCGCCGGTCTCAGCGACGCGCCGTTGCCCGGCTTCAAGACCAGCCTCAGCTATGACGCCAACAATGTGTACCTGGTAACGGGCACCGACCGCACCGATCCTGAGCTTAGTGCCCTCAATCGGAACCAACGGACCGTGGCCGACAGGGCGCTCGAGCATTTTGAAGCCAATGGCAGGCTGCCCGCGGAATTCGTCAGGCTCGATGCGAACGGGCTGTCAGCCGCCTCCGGCGAGATCGCGGCGGGTGCCATCATGGCCGGCATCGACAGCGCCGATCGGTTCCTGGCGGTGTTCGACGGGCAGGGCGAGGGCGGGCCCCAGCCTGTCGGCACGGAGGGCGCGGCGAGCGGCGCCGCGGCCTATGCCGAGGACGACAAGGCGGCGGGCGAGGGCAGCTTCGCCGCGCTCGACATGTCGGCAAGCCATGCCGCCGATCCTGTCGAGGCGGTGCTTGCCCGCCGCTGGAGCACCTGGGGCGCGGCCTATGGCGGCTCCGAGCAGACGGGCGGGGATCCGTTCGTCGGATCGCACGATACGAACGCTCGAACCTTCGGGCTGGTCGGCGGTGTCAGCCACCGCTTCGACGAGACGCTGGTCAGCATCGCCCTCGGCGGCGGCTGGTCGAACTTCTCGCTCGCCGATGGGCTGGGCGAGGGCGATGCCGGCACCTTCAATGCCGGCATCTATGGCCGGCAGGGTTTCGGCAATGCCTATCTCTCCGGCGCGCTGGCCTATGGTTTCAACGCCGTCGAGACCAACCGCACAGTGCTTGGCGACACGCTGACCGGCAAGTTCGACGCGCACACCTTCTCGGGCCGCGCCGAGGCCGGCTACCGCTTTGAGACGCCGGTCGTGGCGATCTCGCCCTATGCCGCCTTCCAGGCGATCTCCTATCACCTGCCGGCCTATTCCGAGACGTCGAGCGGCGCCGGACCCTTCGCGCTTCACTATGACAGCGACACCAGCACCGCGACCCGGGTCGAGCTCGGTACCCGGCTCGATCATGCGATCGCGCTCGAAGACGGCGCCAGACTGACGCTGAGCGGCCGCGCCGCATGGGCGATCAATGGCGGCACCGACCGCAATTTCGGCGCCGGCTTCCAGGCTCTTCCCGCCAGCAGCTTCACCATCGACGGCGCCGAGCCCGACCGCAACGCCCTGCTCATCGACGCCGGCGCCCAATACACCTCTCCCTCCGGCGTCTTCGCCGCGGCCGCCTTCCAGGGCGAGTTCTCCGGCAACGTGAAGAACTATTCCGGCAAGCTCAAGCTCGGCATCACCTGGTGAGGCTATGCGCATCTTGCCGTGTTGTTCCTTTGTCAACACGTGGTTGAGAACCCCCCAATGCGGGAACTTCGGGAGCCGGGCAGATGGACGCTGGCATCGCGTCTGACGCTGTCTATTTTCCTCGCCGCGGTGGGCATGATGTCGGCAGCGTTTCCGGGAAGTGCCGTCACCATCACATTGTCACCAGTGAGACACAGCTCAAGGGCGCCATCAATAACGCCCAAAAGCGTGACGCCATCACCTTCAAAGCCGACATCACCTTGAGTGCCAACCTGCCCACGGTGCGTAGCGACGTGACCATTAATGGCAACAACCACACGCTGTCGGGCAACAACCAGTATCGCGGCCTGTTCGTGCAATCCGGCGATGTAGCCATTAACGATCTCACCATCGCCAACGCCAAGGCCAGGGCGGCAAGGGCGGCGACGCAAGATTTCATCGATTCGGCTACCCCGACCCCGCCGGCGGTGGTGGCGGCGGCGCTGGACTGGGCGGCGCACTGTTCGTCGGGCCCGTAGCCAACGTGACGGTGAGCAACTCCAACGGGACCATTGCGAGGCACCGGTATCGACCGGATCGCACAGCTCCTTGCCATCGGAACAACTGGCTGACGTGAATGCCGGCCGATCGCGCGACCTCGGATACCGATACTCCCGGCTCGAATGACGCTGGCGACCAAACGCTCCTTCTGCTCCCGTGACCAGCGCCGGCACCTCTCGACCGAGGTGATCACTTCCAACCGCGCCGTCGTCATAGGGCTACTCCTAGAATTGTCCCTAGGACTTCCGACGTTCGCCCTCAGCCGACAAGACGGCCCTCACCGGAGGGCTACGTTCTACTTACGGCCCCAACAGGACCTTTCGTAATGTGGGGTCGTGCGGTTGGAACCGGATGGGCAAGGGCTTTGATGCGGGTCAAGCCATTGTAGGCTGACATCTTGCGAACCAGTCCGCATCGGTTCTGAGCCCACCGATGCCTTCATTGCCTGCCTCCTTCATTTCACAGAGTGCACCAATGACCTCTCGAACGGGCTGATCTTGGCCGAAGGACGGCTGAAGCCTCGATCGCCTATGCCGCAACGGCGCGTCGCGCGTTTCTTCCCCTGGGCATGCCCATTCCTCGCGGAACCAAGAAACGCGCGCCTGCACCATCCTCCGCTTTGCTGCGGTCGCAAGCGATGCGGCGGCGGTCGCCTTCGGCCCCACGATCGCCATCGAGGTCGCATGGTGCGGGCTCGGAAACGAAGAGAACGGAGACTGAAAATGGCTACCATCGGCACTTTCAAGAAGACCAATGCGAACGAGTTCACCGGCGAGATCGTCACCCTCAGCGTTCAGGCCAAGGGCGTGCGCATCGTCCCCGACACCCGGGCCAGCGGCGAGAACGCGCCAAGCCACCGCGTGGTAGTCGGCAAGGCCGAAATCGGCGCCGCCTGGTCCAAGCGCTCCAATGAGGGCCGCGACTATCTCGGGCTCAAGCTGGACGATCCGAGCTTTACCGCTCCGATCTACGCCAACCTTTTCGCCGACGAGGAAGGCGAGGGGCACAGCCTCATCTGGTCCCGCCCCAACCGCCGCAACGGCGAGTGAACTGGCAGACGCCTCGCCCGATGTCGGGCGAGGCGCCTTCTGCCGGTGACCGCGGAAGCTTTCCGCGCCGCCTGCGGCCATGACCGGCGTCTTTTCATCAGGTGCGCTGCTTGATGCGCGCCGACGCCACTCCCTCAAGAACTCGTGGCAGTGCGAAATAGCGCCCCTCAATTGCGCACCTGATCACCGTCTCCACACTCCTCCATCCTGACCATCGATCGCCGTTCAATCGCGACGGCCACAAGGAGACACCCGATGAATGCCGACGCCGCGCCATTGCCGCCGCGCTACCTGCGCACTTCGGAAGCTGCGCATTTCCTCAGCCTTTCGGCGCGTACGCTGGAAAAACACCGCACCTACGGCACCGGGCCCGCCTATCGAAAACTCGGCGGCCGCGTCGTCTACGCCGTCGACGACCTCCAGGCCTGGGTCCAGCGCGGCGCCATGACGTCGACATCCGATCCGCATGGCTCGGTGCTGCCCGCCAAGCCTCAAGCCGCCCGCCTAATCGCGTACGCCGGGCGCGAGAGGCGCTGACCCGGCTGATCTCCCCTATGTCGGCACGACCACGCCAACCGTCGGAACGCGGACAGCTTGATCTGTTCCACGCGCTGCCCGGTGTTGTCGCGCCACGCGATGCGCAGGATCTCATGGCCTATCCCTTCTTCTCGCTTGCCAAATCCAGGCGCATCGCGCCGATCGACTTTCGCGCCGGCGATGTGGCTATCCGCGTCGAGGCTATGCCAGATCACGGCATGGCGACGATCTGGGACGCCGATATCCTGATCTGGGCCGCGAGCCAGATCGTCAGCGCGCGGGACGCCGGATTGCGTACGTCGCGCCTGATGGCTGCGACACCATACGAAATGCTCACCTTCGTCGGCCGCGGTGTCTCGAAGCGAGACTATTTGCGCCTCAAGGCGGCGCTCGATCGCCTGCAGTCGACAAGCGTTGTCACCTCCATTCGCCAACCCGCCGAAGGCCGGCGCCATCGCTTCTCGTGGATCAACGAGTGGCAGGAGCGCTTCGATCGAAACGGCCACCCGCTCGGCGTCGAATTGATTTTGCCGGATTGGTTCTATCGCGCTGTCATGGACGATGCGCTGATCCTGACGATCGACCGGGCCTATTTCGGCCTGACGGGCGGCCTGGAGCGCTGGCTCTATCGGCTGGTGCGCAAGCATGGCGGACGCCAGCGCGCCGGCTGGCGTTTCGACATCCGGCATCTGCATCAGAAGTCCGGCAGCCTGTCGCCGCTCAAGCGCTTTGCCTTCGAACTGCGTGACATCGTGCGCCGCCAACCTTTGCCGGGATATCTGCTGTTCACGGAAGTCGCAGCCAGCGGTCGTGTGCTGCTGCCGTTCGAGCCGGCGCCCGCGCCGGTTGACAGGATCGTGCCATCGGGAACCCGAACTATCGTGCCATCGGGAACCGCCTCCTCGTGCTTTCGGGAACCGCGATCGGCCTTAACGGACGAGCCCGCAACGGAAAATCACGCCCTTAACTTAGAGTCTAACTCTCAATCTAACAGTCTTGCGCGCAAGCCGCGGACTGACGGTGGGGAGAAGAGGCAGCGGTGCGTTGGCCGGCGCGAGGGAGACGACACATGACGTCGTCTCCCCAATCGCCGCCGCGCGGCGACCTCACGACGGTCGAGCTGATCTGGATCGAGAAGCGGATCGAGCACCGCATCCGCTTCGGACGTGCTGGCCATGAGACGATCATCGACAAGCGGCGCCGCGTCGTCGGATTTGCGCCGGGCAGTGTCTTTGCGTTCGTGCGCTGGGCGGCGAATGACTTTGGCACTGTCGTTTCGCGCATCGACATCGTGCGCGCGGTGTTGCCCGCTGAACCGTATCAGACGCTGCCTCACATCCGGCCAGGCGGCGAGATCCTGCTCAAGATCGCAGGCTGGGACAAGGTTGAGCGGGTTCTCCAACGGATCGATGCGATAGAAGCGATCGGTCTCGATCCGGCTGAAGTCGCACCGGACTATTGGCGTCAGACCCACAACCGTCTCATTGCCGGCGCAACGCCGCGTGCTTAAAAGGGCGCACATTGCGCGGCGGTTGGTTGGTTGTTCTTGCTTGATTTTCTGGCGCGTTCCGCACATTGCCGGCCACCCGCGCAATGTGTATGGAGCAGCCAAGATATTGTATTTGTTTTCCTTTTTCCACATTGCGGTGCCGCGCCATGGCTGATGAGCGCGAGTTTCGCATTCGACCCGGGCGCATCCGCTCCACGCGCGCCCAGCAGGCCCGGCCCTTCATTGCGCAGGCGTTGGCCGCGGCGAAAAAGGCCGGCGGCGGTATTTCGCGCTCGAGCCGGATTGTACAAGCAGGCCGCTCCCGCTTTGGTCACGGTCAGCGCGCCAGCATCCAGGCCAACCGCCTCATCACCTCGCGGTCGCGCAGCGCCGTCGTCAAGGCGCGAGTCGTCCGTCATTCCCTGCGCGCCGCTCCACTTGGCACCCATCTCAACTATCTGCGCCGCGAGGGTGTCAGCCGCGACGGGGAGAAGGGGCATCTGTTCGGGCCGGGGACGGAGAATGCCGATGGCGCCGCCTTCGCCGCGCGCGCCAAGGACGATCGTCACCATTTCCGCTTCATCGTCTCGCCGGACGACGCTCTCGAAATGGCGGACCTCAACGCCTTCACCCGCGATCTGGTGGGGCAGATGGAGAAGGACCTCGACACGCGGCTCGACTGGGTGGCGGTCGATCACTGGAACACCGAGCATCCCCACATTCACCTGATCGTGCGTGGAGTTCGCGACGATGGCCAGGATCTGGTCATCGCGCGTGACTACATCAAGGAAGGCATGCGCGACCGGGCTCGCGATCTGGTGACCCAGGAACTCGGTCCGCGCAGCGATCTCGATATCCGCCACGGGCTCGAAAGCCAGATCCAGTCCGAGCGGTGGACGCAACTCGATCGGCAGTTGCTTCGCGACAGCCGTGACAACGGGATCATCGATCTCGCGCCATCTCGCCTAAGGCAACCGGACGAGTATCACGCTCTGAAAATCGGTCGCCTGCGCAAGCTCGAGACCCTTGGTCTTGCCCAGCAGGCCGGGCCTGGCCAATGGGCAATCGACGAACGGGCCGAAGCAGCACTGCGCGAGCTTGGTGAGCGCGGCGACGTCATCAAGCGCATCCACCGCGCGATGAGTGCGGCTGGCATCGAGGGTGGCTCAGCCAACTATGTCCTGGCCGCGGAGAGCCTGGAGACGCCGGTTGTCGGCCGGCTGGTCGATCGTGGGCTCGATAACGAATTGATCGGCACGGCCTATGCCGTGGTTGACGGCGTCGACGGACGCACCCATCACATCAAGCTCTCCGATCTGGAGGCGGCCGGCGACAGCGCACCGGGATCGATTGTCGAGCTGCGAAAATTCGATGATGCGCGCGGTCAACGCCGGGCCGCGCTCGCCGTGCGCTCCGACCTTGGAGTGGATCAGCAGATCACGGCATCGGGTGCGACCTGGCTCGACCGTCAGGCAATCGCGCGCGAACCGGCCGCCCTGGCCGAGGCCGGTTTCGGCGCCGAGGTTCGCGAAGCCCTCGACCGGCGCGCCGAACATCTTGTCAAACAGGGGTTCGCGGAGCGCCAAGGCAGACGGGTCGTCTTCACCCGGAACCTGCTCGACACGCTGCGACGTGCGGAACTGGAGACGCTGGGCGACAGGCTCGCCGCCGACACCGGAAAACCCTTCAAGCGCGCCGCCAGCGGAGACTTTGTTGCCGGCGCCTATCGCCAGCGTTTGTCACTCGCCTCCGGCCGTTTCGCCATGATCGACGACGGGCTCGGCTTCCAGCTCGTCCCCTGGACGCCCTCACTTGAAAAGCATCTCGGCCAGCACGTCTCCGGTGTCGCACGTGGCGACGGCGGCATCGACTGGAGCTTTGGCCGCAAGAAGGGTCTCGGCCTCTGACACTGGAAGAAAGGAACAACCATGTCCGCCACGAAAATCCTGTGGGGCCAGATCCTCACGGTCTTCCTGATCGCCCTGGCGACGACCTGGGCGGCGACACAATGGACCGCATGGCAACTCGGTTTCCAGATGGGGCTCGGTCCGCCCTGGTTCGAGATCGCCGGGTTGCCTGTCTATTATCCGCCCGCTCTGTTCTGGTGGTGGTATTTCTACGACGCCTACGCGCCTTCTATCTTCGTGAAAGGCGGATTGATCGCCGTGTCCGGTGGCTTCCTCTCGATCATCGTTGCCATCGGCATGTCGGTGTGGCGGGCGCGCGAAGCCAAGACTGTCCAGACCTACGGGTCGGCGCGCTGGGCCGAGAAGCGAGAGGTGGAGGCAGCCGGCCTAATCGATAACGATGGTGTCGTGCTCGGGCGCTATGACTGCCATTATCTGCGTCACGACGGGCCAGAGCATGTGTTGTGCTTCGCCCCGACCCGGTCCGGCAAAGGCGTCGGCCTGGTGGTGCCTTCGCTTCTGACCTGGCCGGGCTCGGCGATCGTCCACGACATCAAGGGCGAGAACTGGCAGCTCACCGCAGGCTTCCGCGCTTTGCACGGTCGCGTGCTGCTTTTCGATCCGACCAATTCGAGATCGTCAGCCTACAACCCGCTTCTGGAAGTCCGCCGCGGCGAATGGGAGGTTCGCGACGTGCAGAACATCGCCGACATTCTCGTCGATCCGGAAGGGAGCCTGGAGAAGAGGGACCATTGGGAGAAGACCAGTCACGCGCTGCTGGTCGGCGCGATCCTGCATGTTCTCTACGCCGAGCAGGACAAGACGCTGGCCGGCGTCGCGGCCTTCCTCTCCGATCCCAAGCGCCCGATAGAATCGACGCTTGCGGCGATGATGAAGACCGCGCACCTGGGAGATGCCGGCCCGCATCCGGTCATCGCCAGTGCGGCGCGCGAGCTGCTCAACAAATCCGACAATGAACGCTCGGGTGTGCTCTCCACCGCGATGTCCTTCCTCGGTCTTTACCGCGATCCGGTTGTCGCCGGCGTGACCCGGCGCTGTGACTGGCGAATTTCCGACATCGTCGGGGGAGGCAACCAGCAACGCTCTATCTCGTCGTGCCGCCTTCGGACATCAACCGGACCAAACCGCTTATCCGCCTCATCCTCAATCAGATCGGTCGCCGCCTCACCGAGGACCTGACTACCAAGACAAGCCGCCACCGCTTGCTTCTGATGTTGGACGAGTTCCCGGCGTTAGGCCGCCTCGATTTCTTCGAGAGCGCGCTGGCTTTCATGGCCGGCTATGGCCTGAAAAGCTTTCTCATCGCGCAGTCGCTCAACCAGATCGAGAAGGCTTATGGCCCCAACAACTCGGTCCTCGACAATTGCCATGTCCGCGTCAGCTTCGCCACAAACGACGAGAGAACCGCCAAGCGTGTCTCAGATGCACTCGGCACGGCAACCGAAATGCGGGCGATGAAGAACTATGCCGGTCACCGGCTTTCGCCCTGGCTCGGGCATCTCATGGTGTCGCGGCAAGAGACTGCGCGGCAGTTGCTCACTCCTGGCGAGATCATGCAGCTTCCGCCGACTGACGAGATCGTCATGGTGGCGGGCGCGCCGCCGATCAGGGCCAAGAAGGCCCGGTATTACGAGGACGCCAGTTTTAAGGAGCGCGTGTTGCCGCCACCCGAACTGGCGCGGTCGCAAAAGGCCGAGCCTGACGACTGGAGCCAGTTGCCGATCCTGGCTCACTCTGAGGCGACACAAGTCTCCGGAACGCTACAGCAGGGCGATGGCGATCCAACGGGATCGGAGCGCCGCCTGCAGGCAGAACTCAATCGGGTGCAGGCGGTCGAGAAGGCGGCGCCCATTGAGAATGAATTCGAGATGGAACCGGCCGACGATGCCGACGACGATGATGCCGTCCGCAACCGACGCCTGGCGCGCCTCATGCAGGGCGTTGCGCGGCAGGTTTCCCTGGACCCCGATGACGGCATGGAGTTGTAAGCGTCATGACGGCTCGCAAAAAAAGGTGCAGATCTCCGTCTATCTCGATCAGGCCATCATGACGATGCTTGGCGATTATGCGGCGCGGCGTGGTCAACCCCAATCCATGATTGCGGAAGCCGCACTGGCTTCGTTCCTGTCGCCGGATGCGGATGCACGCCGCGAGGCTGCTATCGCCAAACGCCTCGACCAGGTCGACCGCCGTCTGGCCAGGCAGGAGCGCGATATCGGCATTGCGGTCGAGACACTGGCGGTGTTCGTCCGTTTCTGGCTGACGACAACGCCGGCGTTGCCCGAGCCCGCCGCCCAAGCCGCGCGTGCCAAGGCGGCCGAACGCTACGATGCCTTCGTGACGGCCCTGGGCAGGCGCCTGGCCAAGGGGCCGAAACTGCGACAGGAGATTTCCGAGGATATCAATCCGATGGACAACAGCGAAAACCCACCCTGACGCATTGCAGGGCCAATAAGCGGCTAGCGCGGAGCCTGATGGCCATGCTCATCATGATGATGGGTATACTCGACGCCTCTGGCGGTCACGCGACGACAATGTTGTTGCAGCGATGATGACGATGATGATCAGCCGCGGCAACAGGATGGGCGAGCAAGTCCCGGCAGCCGGTCCGTCGCACCTCGATCAATCGATGGCGTCAGCCTTGTTGTCGGCGAGGAGAGCCGCCCGCTTGCCGATAGCCGACTTGACCGAGTCGACCAGCTGTTCAGGAAAGCCACGGGGCAGCAAGATGAACACCTCGTCGGCCTGCTTCTCCACGTTTTCAGCAATGTCGTCGAAAATCCTGTGCATGACAGGGCTACCCACACCGGCAATGTCAGCGGTCTGCAGGAAGTGGCGTGGCATGATGTCAGGTATCGAATAGTGCCTGTTCTTGCCGACCGACATGGCCAGTTTGAATTTTTTGCGCGGAATCTGTCCGGTATCAAGGCTGGGCTGCGCGGTCAGCACGTCGTAAAGCGGCGTCATGCGGAATCGTCCGCCAGGGCTGAGGAAAATACTGAAATTCTTGGCGTGGCCGTCGGTCGCGCCAATCAGCCAAAACAAGATGCAGGTGCGCAAGAAGGTGGCGATGTCTTCATCTGGCGTATCGCTACCCTTCAAGAGCTCGACAATCTCGCGCATGCCGGGACCGCCATCCGACTGGTACTTGCGCGTCGGCGGCACTGACAGTGCTTGACAGATATCCTCCTGCGGCAGGCGCAGGAGGCGGCCGTCGCGGGCCCACAGCCGGTCAAAGCGTTCTACGATCAGCGTGCGGCGCTTGCCGAAGTCAGCCATCTGGGCCTGGGCGGCGGGAACGCCAAACGCTTGCAGCAGCTTAAGGCACAGATACTCGTTCTCGACGCTGTTGGAGAGATCGATGCCGTTCGGCAGCCGGCCGATCTGCGGCTTCAGGATATGGGTGGTCGCTGCCGTGCCGATCGGTTTGAACCAGCCTCCGTCCTTGCGCAGCAGTGCGGTCTTTTCCTGCGCGCCGGCAATCGAGATGCGAAAGTCCTCATCCTCGCCGAGGCCGAGCGGAGCGGCAGCAAGGTTCTCAAGGATTCCGGCGACGTCCTGGTTGCTGACCGGCTTGCCTTCGACACTGCCGGGAGGGCCTGGATCCATGCCATCAGGCAGGAATTGCAACGCGCCGACGCAGTCATGGCCGAGCGCAGCCAGCATGCTGTAGGCATCCGTGCCGTCGGCGCCGACGCGTTCGGCAACACGCCTGCGTATGGCGTCATTGTCCGGAAGCAGGTTGTCGAAGACGTTGGTCACCGGCGTGCCGATATAGCGGTCTTCCCGCAAAGGAAGCGAGAGTGAGATCGGGAAGGTGCCGCGCCAGTCCAGCCATTGGCGGGCGTATTGGAAGTCGATGGCGCCCGTCGATTCCCTGCGCAGTACGCCCACTAGGCGCCCGTTCAGGAAGACATTCAAGGGGATGTGAGCCCGTCGCCGTGCCATTAGAACAGGTCCTCAATATCAGCAGAGCTGCCTTTGCTGCGCGCGCGCACGACGAGTTCAAGGTCGAGAGCGGAGAGGGCGGCCATCAAGGTGCGGAGTTGCATCGCAGGCTCGCCGGCCTCGAGGCGGGAGACCGTACCCTGGCGCAGGTGGATCTGGTTGCCGAGCCTGCCTTGCGTGAGCCCGGCGTTCTTGCGGGCGCGGCGCAGGATGGCTCCTAGTTGTTTTTCGTTGCGAGCGATCTGGTCTGTCATGATGGGTCTCCACGCCCGTAATATACGCGATCGCGTATTAGCCGTCAATATACGAGGTTGCGTATAAATCGGTGATATACGCGATCAGGTATATAAGGAAGATATACGCGATCACGTATGATGTCGGTCAGCTGGCAGCGGCGGTCTTGGCCCCAGCTGAAACGAGACGAGACATTCTTGATGCTTTGTGAAGCACATTTCGCCGCTCAGTTGGGAACACATCAACCAAACTGGCATCTACACTTGGGATACGGAACTTCAGATGCCGGACCGCTACGACGAGACGCGTCCTGAAAACCGTGTATTCCTTGCTCACTCGCGATTCATTGCCCCTCGGCGAGGATCAAGATTCTTAAGCGACACGAGCGTCTGCCCGAGCGGCTACGCCTCGAGTTACTTTCTCGAGGTCGGCGTGGGGAATGGGAGGTCCGCGACGTACAAAACATCGCCGACATCCTGGTCGATCCCGAAGGCTCGCTTGAAAGGCGCAACCCTTGGTGGCCGCGCCGGCCTTCGCAATCCGCAAGCCCGCCGTTGCCGTGTTCACGCTCGATGACTATGTCGCGGCGGGCACAATGTCGGCCGGCCAGGCCGCGATATTGCGTGCCGCGGTTGCCGTGCGCGCGAACAAGGCACTCGTATAATCGGGCAGTACGACAATGGCATTGGTTCGGGTCAGAGTCGCGTGCTGCTTGTCTGGAACAGGCTGATCTTTCCCGACGGACGTTCCATCGTTTTGGAGCGTCAGCCAGGCGCGGATGCTCAGGGTTTTGCCGGCCTCGAGGACGAAGTCGACTATCACTGGGGCGACTTGTTCAAGGCTGCGGTATTGTCGACGGTTCTGAGCGTCGGCGCGCAGGCCGGTTCGTCAGATCAAGACAGCGACATCGTGCGTGCCCTGCGTAGCGGCGCTTCCGATAGTGTCAGCCAGGTAGGCCAGCAGGTGGTTCAGCGGCAACTCGGTATCGCGCCGACGCTTACGATCCGACCGGGGTTTCCCGTCCGCGTGCTCGTTACCCACGATCTTGCGCTCGAGCCATACGGAGGTTGACATGGCCAAGTTGAAGCTCGCCACGATCGCCGACGACAAACCGGTCAAGATTACGGTGGAGCTGCCAGCGCCGCTACATAGCGACCTGATCAGGTACGCGGAGATCCTTGGCAGGGAAATAGGGCAGTCATCTGTCGATCCGGCGCGCCTCATCGCGCCGATGGTTGCGCGGTTCATCGCGACCGACCGAGGCTTCGCGAAAGCAAAAAAGGAGAAGCTGTAGATAGCCGGCCACCTCATCGTGTGCGTTTAAGCCGGCGGGCAAAGATCGCGGCTATTGGTGCGCTTTTAGGATCCTGGCCTCACCCAGCAAGGACGACCGGTCAGTTCCCATCATATTGATCAAGTTGCGGGCCTGCTTCTCGGTGATGCCCGTTTCGCGAGCCAGGAACCGAACCAAAAACTCTTCCTCTTCCTCAATCCGCGCCCGGTTCTTGCGCCTTGCATCTGCTGGGCGGGGTATCGCCTTCACCGCAGGTTGCGGCATCCAGAACGACCAAACCGGCCTCTTTCGCCGCAGCGAGAAAAGCTTGGCGTGCGATTTCGACCTGCTGCGGCATAGGGAGGCGGCCGGTACATGCTTGAAGTGCCGCCTTGTAGCGCTCGCCATGTTCCTCAGGCCAGCTGTCCATCATAAAAATTGCGGCCTCGGAGACGCTGATCAAAGTGCGATAAGCGCCTGGTCTTTTTCGTCTCGATGATCACCGGCTCTTGAAAGAATGGATCCTGCAAATGGTCTGCCCGTGCGTTGCCAAAGCGAACGAGGGAAAGATGGTTTCGTTCCGAAGCGGCCTCGGCCGGGCAAAACGCAATGGTGTCTATAAGGGTGGCTACCCGCGCTTATGCCTGAGATATCCACACTGTCTTCCCGGACGGCCACACGCCAGGCCAGGCGACTTCGCTGACTTGCGTGCACGGCGTGACAAGGTCGACGCGTCGGTCTTCTTCCTCCAGGAGGTGACAAGCCCCGCCGGGCTGTGGCCATTCGACAGGCACTGGTAGAGTAGACCCGCCGCTCCATTTGCGAAGCGACGGGCTCTCGCCCACCCCATACCTGTCAGAGCAATTTAGATGCCAAGCAATAGCCGGCCGAGTTCGATGAGGGTAGGAACGCCGTCAGACGTCGGCGCCTGGTAAACCTTTGTGCCGACCAGCCGGAAACGTAGCGCGCCAAGCCTTGTCTGGTCGGCGACGCCGAGAAGGTAATGGCTCGGCAAGGGTGCGAACAGCACGTTTCTCACGATGCGCGAGATGCCGTTCGGACCGCTGCATGAGACGTCGTCCCAGCTGTCGGGCGCGGAGTCGCCAATGGGGCCGAAGGTCGCAACCCCTTCCATTCAGCGTCAGGCATAGCTCAGAATAGGAAGACATTCCTCCTCCAATCAATTCGCACTTGACAGTTTTGTTCTTTTTTTGTTCACTTTCCGTACAGGAAATTAGGGGGCGTTCAGATGGATCGCGTTGTGTCACTCGACGGCCGGCAAGAGGCTGCCCTTCAAGCCGTCGCCGACAAGTTCGTTGCCATCCACAAAGGGATGTGATGAAGGCCCTCAAGGAAATGATCGTCCTCAATGGTCGCCTTAAGGATCGCCTTGACGCGCTCTCGGCACCACGCCGCGCGACACCCTAGGGCGGATCCGCAATGGCCACGATGTACCTAGACGCTGAAGCCAAAGCCGAGCTCCACTCCAAAGCAGAGAAGCTCATCGCCCGCTACGAAAGCCCTCTTGAGACCGTGAAGGCGCTCATGGCAATCACCAGTCCAACACCGAACAAAATATGACTTCGTTGTCCCGATCCCACGATGCTAGACAGTCCGTCAAAGCAAAGAGGCAGGCCGCATATGGACCGCATTTCCATCCTTGAGAGGCTGATTGCATTCCCGACCGTGAGCCGGGATTCCAATCTCGAACTCATCCACTATGTCGCCGGAGTGCTGGGTCAACATGGCATAGCCAGCCAGATCATTCCCAGCCAGGACGGTCACAAGGGGAACCTTTTTGCCACAATCGGCCCCTCCGGCACGCCGGGCGTCATGCTTTCGGGCCATACCGATGTCGTGCCGATCGATGGGCAGGACTGGACGCTGTCCCCCTTTGAGTTGACCTCGCGCGATGGAAAACTCTACGGGCGCGGTGCTGCCGACATGAAGGGCTTTGTCGCTTCGGCTCTCCAGGCATGCGTCAAGGCTTCGACGTTAAAGTTGAAGACCCCCCTCCATCTGGCGCTTTCCTACGACGAGGAAATCGGCTGTATCGGCGTGCGAAGTCTTATCGAGATGTTGCAGGGAGCGCCGCAAAAGCCGCTTCTGTGCATTGTCGGCGAACCGACCGGCATGCAGGTGGCGACCGGCCACAAGGGCAAGATCGGCGCGCGGGCCCTGTGCAGGGGGCGCGAAGGTCACTCGGCGCTGGCGCCTCTGGCGCTCAATGCCATCCATCTCGGATGCGATTTCGTCGCGGCGCTTCGCCGGGAACAGGTCAGGCTGGCCAGCGAAGGCGCCCATGATGGAGACTACGATATCCCCTATACCACCGTCCACGCCGGCAAGATGAATGCCGGTGTGGCGCTGAACATCGTACCGAATCTTTGCACGATCGATTTCGAGATCCGCAATATCGCCGCCGACAATGCGGACGAGATCCTCGACAGGCTGCGAGGCGAGGCGGGGCGCATCGCGGACGAAGCTGCCTCCATCGCTCCCGAAGCCGCGATCGACATCGAAGTCTTCACCACCTATCCGGGTCTCGATACGCCCGCCGTCTCGCAGGCAGTTGCCTTCGTCAAATCCCTGACCGGCGCTAATGGCACGATCAAGGTGGCGTTCGGCACGGAGGGCGGACTTTTCAGCCGCGACGTCGGCACGCCGACCGTGGTTTGCGGCCCCGGCTCCATGGCGCAGGGGCATAAGCCGGACGAATTCGTCAGCATCGAGCAATTGGACCGGTGCGACGCCATGCTGGACAAGCTGCTGCATCGGTTGACCGAGGCGTCGCCGCTGACGATGTGAGGCCGGGATAGGTCCTCTCGTCCGTTATTCGTCGCCTGGAACGCCATAGCTCGGCGCGTCCGAGGGGTTGATGGCGCGCGTCACATAGGCGTCGAGTTGGGGCTTGTAGAGTTCCCACAACGCGGCCAGTTCCTCAATCGGACAGGCTTCCGTCCAGTCGCAGCGCAGATCGGCTACCGGCCAGGCGACGTCGCGCACCAGTTTCATGCCGGCCGAACGAACCGGCCCAGCCTCGCCACCAGCCTTCAGCGCTGCCCGCATGGTAGCGATGATGCGGTCGCCGAGATGGCCTTTGGAAGCGAGGAAGGCGTCGACCATGGCGTGCGGCACGCCGTCATTGGCGAGAAGGTTGCCGCCGCAGGCAACATTTTCGGCCAGCGCTTCGGACCAGGTGCCAAGCGCCTTGGGGCCGGAATGAATGGCGGTGATGCCTTTAGCATCGACGGCCAGAACCTGCCGGTAGTCGATATGGGTGCCGGTGCGCTTCAAGATGGCGACGGCCTCTGCTGCAGAAGCGCCGCGCGCCATCAGCTTGAGCCCGCGCGTGCCGAGCGTCGGGTCGGTGACGTTCTGGCTGGCGATAGCGCCGACACCGGCCTGCGCATAGGCGCAACGCGCCGCAACGGCGGGCGAAGAAGACGACACCGCGACCCCAAACATGCCCGTTTTCGCGCAGCGCGCGACGATGGAGAAGGTCATGGCGCTCAGTCCGGAATGACGGCGGTGCCGTCGATCTCGACCAGCCAGTCCGGCCGGGCCAGGGCTGAGACGACCAGCCCGGTGGAAACCGGATGCACGCCTTTGATGTACTCGCCCATGGTCCGGTAGACCGCCTCGCGGTGGCGGACGTCGGTGACGTAAACGACCACCTTCACCAGATGCTCCATGGTGCCGCCGCATTCTTCGATGAGCTGCCTGATGTTCTGCATGACTTTGTGGGTCTGCTCGACCGGATCGTGGCTGTCGATGTTCTTGGCCGTATCGAGGTCCTGCGGGCACTGGCCGCGCAGGTAGACGGTCCTGCCGCCCCGTGTGACAACAGCCTGACACAGGTCGTTATCGAGCTTCTGCTCGGGATAGGTGTCTTTGGTGTTAAACGGGCGAATTCTCGTATGCGCCATTGTGGCCTCCCTTGGATCGAAACCTGTCGGTCCGAAAAGTTGACTATTGCTCCTCGGCCCGATGCCTCATGGAAGCATGATAGGCCATATATTTGCGCCGCGTCGAAATGCGGTCCGCCACGTGCATGGCGTCGTGCCAGACGCCCCAGATGAAGCTGGAGCCCCTGCGAGCCTGCCATGGCAAGCCCAGGAAATAGATGCCTGGCTCGACCGATACGCCGCGCTGATGCCTTGGCCTGCCCTTCTCGTCAAAGGTGTCGACCTTTAGCCAGCTATAGTCGACGCCATAGCCCGTTGCCCAGATGATCGAGGCAATCCCGACCTCATCCAGGTCCAGTTCGAGAACGGGATGGGTCATGCATCGCGGGTCCGCATCGATCCTGCGGGCACCAGGCTCTTCGGGGAGATCGAGGCCGTTGCGGGCGATATAGGCATCGGCTTCGTCCAGCAGCGCTGTCAGATTGGCGTCGCCGCGCCGGATATTGTCGCCAAGATCGGGCGCGAAGGTCAGCAGGCCGTTCCGGAACGATTCCGTGCGGCCGACAAGCGTCATTCCCTGCATCGCCAAGCGCCGGAAGTCGATCGTCTCGCCTTCGCGCACGCCGCTCACCGCAATGGTGACATGCTCGGTGCCAGGTCCCGGCGTTTCGGTGTCCCATTTGCCCAAAACCCCCAGCCACCAGCAGAAATCACGGCCACGATAGGCGCGGGGAGGGCGGTCGTGCGGGCCTACCGAAAGATATACGCGCTTGCCCGAACGCTGGAGTTCATCCGCAATCTGCACGCCTGAAGATCCTGCCCCAACCACCAGCACCGCGCCTTGCGGCAATTGCGCCGGATTGCGGTAGGCATTGGAATGCATCTGCACCAATCTGGCACTCTCAGGCACGACGGAAGGAATGATCGGACGCTGGAAAGGCCCGGTCGCGGCAACTACGCTATCGGCTTCGATCACGCCTTCCGACGTGTCGACCCGGAAGCCGGGTCGGCCGACATGCCTTTCTGCCTTTTCCACCGCCACGCCGCAGCGGATGGGGGCAGCGATTTTCTCGGCATATGCGACGAAATAATCCGCGACCTCCTCTTTCGGGGGAAATCCGTCGGGGCCGGTGTCGGAGAATTCCATACCCGGAAAGCGATCGTGCCAGGCGGGGCCGTTGGCGACCAGCGAGTCCCAGCGTTCGGAACGCCAGCGTTCGGCGATACGGCCCCGCTCGAGGACAAGATGAGGCACGCCGTTTATGGTCAGGTGCTCGCTCATGGCCACCCCCGCCTGACCGGCGCCGACAACGAGCGTGTCCACTTTTTCGACTGGCATTTTCGTTACCTTTTCTGGCGATTAGGGATCGCCGTTCGCGCAACCCGGCGCACTAAACTCCCGTGTTTGCCGGTGATCGGCTCGGTTTGAGGCGGGAAAAGTCCTCGGTTCGGTTCATGCGGCAACTCAGGGAAGGACAATCGGCAATGTCAGTCACCCCCGCCTGGGCCATCACGCCCCTGAGTTCCGCTTCGAACATCTTGGCCAGATGAGCCGGCCCTTTCGTCCCCAGCGCGGCGGTGGCGGCGAGGAACGGCCTCCCTGCAAATGTGAAATCGGCACCGCATACGAGTGCTTTCAGGACGTCCAGCCCCGAATGGACTGAGCCGTCCAGCATGATCGCGGCGCGCCCCGCCACGCGGCGCTTCAATGCCTGCACCAGATCGATCGCGGCCGGTGCCGCATCGAATTGCCGCCCGCCGTGGTTCGATATGATAATTCCGTCGATGCACAGTTTTACCGCGTGTTCGGCATCGTCCGGGTGCTGGATGCCCTTGAGCACCAGCGGCCCTTGCCACTTCTGGCGAATGCGCTCGACCAACTCCCAGGTGACCGCTCCCGCCATATGCCGGTCGACATAACCGGCAACGTCGGCAGGGCGGCGGCGTCCCTTCAGATAAGGGACGAAGTTGGCAAAGCGCGGCTGCCGGTGACGAAGCGTGGAAATCAACCAGGCCGGCGCCCGCGCCACATCGTAGACCGTTCTCCAGGTCGGCCGGAAGGGCACCGTCAACCCGTTGCCGAGGTCGCGCAGGCGTTTCTGGCGCATCGGCGTATCCAGGGTGAGCACGAGGGCATGAACGCCAGCTCTGACGGCTCGGTCGACCATGTCCAACGTTACGCGGTAGTCGTCCTCGGGCACCGCGTAGAGTTGCAACCAGACCACGCTGGGGGCGATGCGGGCGATCGTCTCGATGTCGGAGTTGGATACCATCGACAGCAGGAACGGAATCCGTGTCTTCTCCGCCGCTGCGGCCAGGGCGTCGTCGGCATTCGGCCACACCAGACCCGACAATCCCATGGGAGAGATTCCAAGCGGCATCGCATAGTCCCGGCCGAATAGCGTCGTGGTCAGGCGCGGCACGCTTGTATCTAGACCATAGCGGGGAATGATTTCGATGGCATCCAGCGCCCGGCGGTTGCGTTCGATGCAGATTTCACTACCCACACCGCCTTCGAGATAGTCGAAGGCAAATCTCGGAATCCGCCGTTTCGCACGCTTCATGAGGGCTTGAAAGCCAGGATACCGCCTGATGAGCTTCGCGTCGGCGCTGGTGGAAGCGCCAGCACCCCATCCCGATCCGGGACCAAGCTGATCTAGCCTTGGAGTTGCCATGCTCGGTCTCTTTGGGCAACGTCGACGTCAGCGCAGCCCCGCGGCGCTCCCGCAGGGCTGGTGTTTACGCGCGACACGTGACGCCTCAACCGGAAAGATAGACCGGGAGGGAGTCCGGATCGCGTCTCGGCACAAGGGCGTGCCATGCCTAAGGAAACGAGTGTTTTCATCATTCTTGCGTTTTCAATCTTGCCACCCCGGCCGAACGCCGGAGGCCGCAAGGCTTGTTCACGTAAATATGTCGAGCGGTAGGAATGCGGACACGATGGCATTGGGAACATCGACCAATTCGCTGATGCGCAAATCCACGGTCGCACTGCAAATGGCATAGGCCTGCTGGCTATGGTAACCCCTGGTTCCCAGATAGTCGATCATCCCGAGCAAAGCGCGCCGCGCCGCAAGATTGATGCTTTCCGAGACGTTGGTGCCGTTGTCGTCGAGCGACAGGCCGGTTGTCGCCATATACTGGCGGGAGGTTGCGCGGGCTGTTTCGGTGTGGATGAAACGCAATTGGGTGAGCCTGTCGCGCGCCGCCTGCTGCTTGTGCAGGGTAAGGCGCGCGGTCAGCGTGGCGCGCATCTCGATGCCTTGCCCGCAGACTTCGCCGTCACCCTGCGCGAAATGCGCATCGCCGGTGGAGAACAGGGCGCCCTCGACGAAGACCGGAAAGAACAGCCGCGCGCCGATGCCCGTCTGGCGAATATCAATGTTGCCGCCGTTCTCACGCGGCGGCCCGGTGCGCAGCGCTTCCGCGCCGAGCCGGGCCGGCACCGCGCCCTGAGGCTCGGTCGGCGGGAAGCCGAACTCACCGCGTGCCAGCGAGGCGGCTTCGCGCGCATTGGCGCGCTCAAGCAGCGCCCTGTCCGGAGCGACGCCGATGGTACCCATGAACGGGTCCGCCGGTATACGGATGCCGGGCAATTGCTCGCTGGTGGCGAAGCCGCCTTCCAGCCGCCACTTGACAAGATAGCGATCCGGGAACACGTCGCGCAGGAAGCCGAACCCCGTCGATTGCACCGTATAGCCGAACGTCGCCGGCGCGATGTCGACAATCTCGACTTCCAGTATGTCGCCGGGTTCCGCGCCTTCGATATGGACCGGGCCGGTCATCGGATGGACGAGGTTCGAATCGATGGTTTCGAGGTCGGCGAGTGTCGTTTCCGGCGTCACCTGCCCGTCCAGCGCATCGCGGGTTTCGATGACGAGGGTGTCGCCGTGCCGGCAGCGGGCTATCGGCCCGATATCCGGGTGCCAGCGGTTGTGGCCTTCGGCCGTGTCCTGGCCGAGCGGATTGCTGGGATGGATTTTCATCTCGACCCGGGCCATGTGCCGCCCCCTCTAGCGTTCGTTCCGGAAATAAGGTTTGCCGAGCGCTGCCGGCGCACCCAGCCGGCTGCTCTTGTCGAAGGCCGAAAGCAGGATCAGCACGGCGATCGTCAGCACGTAGGGCAGCATGGACAACACCTCGGCCGGGATCGAGCCGAAGCCGGCTGCCTGGAGGGTGAAGTTGGCGCGTAGCGCCAGACCGAAAAGATAGGCTCCGGCCAGCAGCCTGAGAGGGCGCCACGAAGAGAAGACGATGAGGGCGACCGCGATCCAGCCGAGGCCGCTGGTGGTGGCGGCCTGCGACCAGTTGGGAACGCGCGCCAGGACCAGGTAGGCGCCGGCGAGCCCCGCCAGTACGCCGCTCGCAATGGTGTGGCAATATTGGATTGCCGCCACCCGTACGCCCATGACGTCGGCAGTCGCCGGGCTTTCGCCAACCGAGCGCGTCGTCAGACCCGGCTTAGTATAGCGGAAATAGACCGCAACCAACACGACCAGCACCCAACTCGCATAGACCATCGGGTCATGCTGGAACAAGATCCGGCCAAGCACGGGAATGTCGGAAAGGAAGGGCAAATCACAAGGCGTGATGCGCACGGCGATGGCCTGGCCCTCGACGGACTTGCCCAGGAACGTGGCGACGCCGCTGCCGAAGATGACCATGGCCAGGCCGGCGACGATCTGGTTGGCTTTCATGGTCACGCACAGGAATGCGTGGACTGCCGCCAGGGCAGCTCCGGCCAGCATGCCCGCGACCAGCGCCACGGCGATGCTCGATGTGCCTTGCGCGGCCAGAAATGCCGATACCGCGCCCATCAGCATCATGCCTTCGATGCTAATGTTGATGACGCCAGCCCGCTCGGACAACAGGCCGCCGAGCGCGGCCAGCATCAGGGGGGTGCCCGATGCGACCGCGGCCGCAGCGGCCAGAATGAGGATGGCTTCGTTCATGTCTATTCTCCCGTCCGGGCACCCGGTGCAGGGCCGACAATCCTGACGCGGTACAGGAGGAAGATTTCGCCGGCGAGCAGGAAGATGAGGATGGCGCCCTGCAGCACCACGGAAATGGAACTGGGCACGGCGATGCCCGGAAGCGACTGGAGCGTCGCTCCGGCATTGGCGAGACCGCCCAGCAATATCGCCACGGGCACGACGGCGAGCGGATTGTACAGCGCCAGGGCGGCGACGATGATGCCGGTATAGCCGAAGCCGACGGCCAGCCCCGTCGGATCGAGTCGATGCGCCCGCCCGGCGACTTCCGAGGCCCCGGCAAGGCCGGCCAGGGCGCCGGATATCAGCAGGAGAACCAGTGCGGTGGCGGCCACGTTGATGCCTGCATAGCGGGCTGCACCGGGAGAATCGCCCACCACCCGCGCTCGGAAACCGACCCTTGTCCAGCGCATCATGGCGAAGACCAGTACCGCCATGGCGCAGCCGATCAGGAAGCCGGCATGAATGCGCGTATTGCCGAACTCCATCAGCATGCTGCCGAGGGGGATGCGTGTTCCTTGGGGAAAGTTGGTCGAGGTCGGATCGCGTAGCGGGCCGTTCGAGCCGAAGATCAGGAAGCGGGCCAGTAATATCGCGACATAGTTAAGAAGCAGCGTGGTGATGATTTCGCTGGTGCCGAGCCGGACGCGGGCCAGTGCCGGAACGAGCATCCAGGCTGCGCCGCCGGCCATGCCGGCAGCCAGCACGATAGCGGCGGCGATCGGGCCGGCAAAGGCATCGCCAAGGAAAAGTGCTGCCGCTGCCGCGCTCATGCCGCCGGCCACAAGTTGTCCCTCGGCGCCGATATTGTAGAGCTGGAACTTGAAGGTGACCGCCGCCGCCAGTCCGGTGAAAATGAGCGGGGTGGCCGAAACCAGCGAATCTTCGATGCCGTAACGCGTGGCGAACGAGGCGGAGACCATCTCGCCGTAGATGAGGATGGGATCGAAACCGTTGGCGAACAGAAAGGTCGCCCCGACGGACAAAGCGAGCGCGATGGAGCAAAGCGGGACACCGATGTGAAGAAGCGGCCCGGCCTGCGCGCGTCGGTCAAACTTCAGCAAAGCGCTTTCCCTTTTTCGATCCGGCCATGGCCAGGCCGATCTCGACTTCGTCGAAATCACCGACCGCGCTTTCATGGGCGATGCGGCCCGCATACATGACGACGATGCGATCAGCGAGATCGCGCACCTCGTCGAGATCTTCCGATATCAACAGGATGGCGGCGCCGCGATTGCGGTAGTCCTGAAGCATGGTGCGCACGAATTCGATGCCGGCGACATCGAGCCCACGCGCCGGCGAAGCAATGACGAAGGCTTTGGCCGAATTGCCGAGCTCGCGCGCCAGAAGGACTTTCTGGACATTGCCGCCCGACAGGCGGCGCACGATCTCGCCGGGCTCGCGCGCCTTGATCTCGAATTGCCCGATGGCTTCAAGCGCGCGCCGCTTCGCCTCGCCCCTGTCGATCAGGAAATTCATCTGCGCCGTCAGTTGTAGGTTGTCGGCGATGGAAAGGCCGGACGCCAGGCCTGTGCCGAGGCGATCCTCCGGGACATAGGCGAGGCCGGCGCGGCGGGCGGAGCGTGGGCCTTGCCCGGTCACGTCGTTGCCATCAACGCTCACGGTTCCGGAAACCGGCGTACGCAGGCCCGCAAGCGTCTCGGCAAGCTGCAACTGCCCATTGCCGGCGACCCCTGCCACGCCGAGGATTTCGCCGGCCCTAACGTGCAGGTCGATATCGTAAAGGCCGCAATGGTGGTGCGCCGGCAAGGACAGGCCTTGCGCCGACAGAACGATGCTGCCGGGCGCGCGGATTGCCGGGCGAGGTTTCAGGTCGACATCGCGCCCTACCATCAGACGAGCCAGTTCGGCGGGCTCATAGGTTCCGGTTGCGGCGCTGGCCACGACCTTGCCGGCGCGCATGATGGTGGTGCGGTCGGCAATGGAAAACACTTCGCCCAGTTTATGCGTGACGAGCACGATGGCCTTGCCGTCATCGGCCATGGCCCGCAGCGTCGTGAACAGGGATTTTACCTCGCCGGGCGCCAGCACTGCCGTCGGCTCGTCGAGGAAAAGCACGTCAACGTCGCGAAACAGCATCTTAACGATTTCCACCCGCTGCCGCTCGCCGAGCGAAAGCCTGTCGATGGTGGCGTCGGGATCGATTTCCAGCCCGTAGCGCGAGCCGAGGTCGGCTACCGTCGCGCGGATCGTGCGGGCATCCATGAAGAAGCGCTGGCGCGGATCGCCGAGCACGATGTTTTCCGCCACGGTAAAACGCTCCACCAGATGAAAATGCTGGTGGATGATGCCGATCCGCTGGGCCAGCGCGTCGCGCGGGCTCCGGAACGTCACGCGCTTTCCGGCAACTTCGAGTTCGCCGCTGTCGGCGCTGTAAAGCCCGGTGAGAATGGAGGCCAGCGTGCTCTTGCCGGCTCCGTTCTCGCCAAGCAGCGCATGGATTTCGCCGGCGCGAAGCTGGAAATCCACCCGGTCGTTGGCAACCACCCCGGCGAAGGCCTTGGAAACGTTCCTGGCTTCGATGAGCACGGTGCCGGCACCCACTGCGCTCGTTCCGGCTTTGGCGTGCGCTTTATTTTCCATTGGCGGCGCCAAGCACGCCTTCCACGAAGTAGTTCATCTCAAGCAGTTGCTTGAGCGAGGCCACGTGTCCCGCCGCGAGGATTTCCTTGCCGTCCTGATCCTTGATCGGCCCGGTGAAGGGCGCGAAAGCGCCGCTTACGATCTCCTTGCGTTTGGCCTCGACGCGGTCGCGCACGTCCTGCGGCACGGAATCGCCATAGGGTGCGAGGCCGGTGGTATCGTCCTTCACGTAGCCGTAGATCGGGTCAGGCTTCCAGGTGCCGTCGCGAACCGCCTTGGCCACGTCGATATAGATATGGCCCCAGTTCCAGACGGTGCCGGTGAGCCACGCCTTGGGCGCGAAGGAGGACATGTCGGCGTTGAAGCCGGTCCATTTTATGCCCGCTTCCTGCGCGACCTGTCCGGTCGCTGGCGTATCCTGGTACTGGGCGAGCACGTCGACGCCGGCGGCAACGAGGCTTTCGGCCGCCTGACGCTCGATGTTGGGGTCATACCAGGTCGAGGTCCAGACAACCCGGACGGTCGCATTCGGGTTCATCGAGCGGGCGCCGAGCGTAAAGCTGTTGATGTGGCGCAAGACTTCCGGGATCGGGAAGGCCGCGACGAAACCGATCTCGCCTTTCTTGCTGGCCGAAGCGGCGACCATACCTTCGAGGTAGCGCGCCTGATCGGCCATGATCATGTAGGTGCCGAGGTTCGGGGCGGTCTTGAAGCCGGTGGCATTCATGAACTTGACGTCAGGATAGCGTTCGGCGGCGGCAACCATCTGGTCCATATAGCCGAAGCTTGTGCCGAAGATCAGCTGGTTGCCACGCCGCGCCAGATCCTCGAACGTGCGCTGGCTTTCCGGTCCCTCCGGCACGTTTTCCACGAAGACGGTCTCCACATCGGCGCCGAGCGCCTTTTCCATCGCCTTTCGGCCGAGGTCATGGGAATAGGTCCAGCCGGCGTCTCCGATGGGGCCGATATAGACAAATGCCACCTTGAGCCGCCCATCGGCGGCTTCGGCCATGCCGGCCATGGCCACGAGGCCGACGGATAATAGGGATGCTGCTAATTTTCGGGCAAGATTCTTGAACACGGCTTTTCCTCCCTTAGCCAAATTGCATCCATTGTTTCTTTATATGTCGACAATAGTCAATTAAATTGTATCCAACACTCGATAGCTTTCGGGCCGCAATCGGAGGCCGGACGAACCAGACCGGCCTCGGATGTCGTCAGTCGGGCATGGGATGGTGGATGCAGAAGTTCTTGATCTGCTGATAGGCGGCCACGGCCTCGAGCCCTTTTTCGCGGCCATAACCGGACAGTTTGTAGCCGCCGAACGGGAATTCCACGTCGAGGCCGACGCCGAAGGAATTGACCCAAACCTGGCCGACGCGCAGCTTTTCTCCGACGCTTAGTGCGGCGCTGATGTTGCTGGTGTGGATACCGGCGACGAGGCCGAAGGGCGAATCGTTTGCCAAGCGCACGGCTTCTTCCGCGGTATCGAACGGAATGACAGTCAGCACCGGCCCGAAAATTTCCTCGCGGGCTATGCGGGTATCGTTGCCGGCGCCGACCACCAGCGCCGGCTGCACGAACGCGCCGCCGGCGAGGGCGGCGGTTTTCGGCGTCTCGGCGCCCATGAGCAGTTCGCCGTCCTTTCGCGCAACGTCGAAATAGCGTTCGACGTCCTGCATGTGCTTCGTGCTGATCAGCGGGCCCATGTCGGGATCATCGACGCCAGCACCGAGCGTCATGCTGCTGATGCGCGCATGTAGCCGGGAAACGACCTCGTCATGCACCGAGCGCTCGACGAGAAGGCGGGTTCCGGCATTGCAGACCTGGCCGCAATGGGTAAGGAAGCCGCCCGCCACGATCGGCAGCGCCTTGTCCATGTCGGCATCGGCAAACAGGATCTGCGCCGACTTGCCGCCGAGTTCCATGTTGCAGGGGATGGCATGGGAGGCTGCGGCGACGAGCACGCGCTCGCCGGTTTCCACCGACCCCGTGAAGGTGACCTGGTCGATGCCCTTGTGGCGCGCCAGCATGTCGCCAACCACAGAGCCGCGCCCGTTGACGAGGTTGACAAGGCCGTCAGGCAGGCCCGCTTCCTGGCAGATTTTCATGAACTCGTAGGCCGTCACCGGCGTTTCGGCCGACGGCTTGATGATGACCGAGCAGCCGGCGGCGAGCGCGGGCGCCACGCCGCGTGCGATGAGCTGGAGCGGATAGTTCCACGGAATGATGTGCAAGCTGACGCCGATCGGTTCCTTAACGGTCCAGTCCGACCAGTCCGGTCCGAGCGGGATGGAGTTGCCGTGCATTTTGTCTGCGGCGCCGCCGTAGAATTCGAAGAAGCGGGCGGAGCAGTCGACCTCCCAATAGGCGTCGCGCAAGGGCTTGCCGCTGTCGGTGCTTTCGAGCCGGGCGATTTCGTCGCGCCGTTCCAGCAGCAAGGCAGCGATCCGCTGCATGGCGCGGCCTCGTTCGAACGGGCGCATCCGGTGCCAGGGACCGTTGTCGAAAGCCTCGCGTGCCGCGGCCACGGCGGCGTCGACTTCGGCGGCACCTGCGCGCGCGAATTCGGCAATGACCGCGCCCGTCGACGGATCGATGCTCTGGCCGACGCCGTCCGATCCTTCGTTGAGGACCTTGTTGCCGTAGACAAGCGGAATGAAGTGAGAATGAGCGGTCATGAGATCTCCCTTGGCCAATGCGTACCGGCGGTCGTCGGTTACGATTGCGCAATGCACTGGTATTGTGTATACAATCACTCTATATTTGTCGACATGATTTGACAGCATGTCCGCAGAATGTTAGGCGTCTGATTTCGAAACGGTCATCAAATTGGGGGAGTCCATGGACCTCGGACTAAAGGGAAAGTGCGCTCTGGTAACGGCCGCCTCACGTGGCCTGGGGCGCGCTTCGGCGCTTGCGCTGGCGGCTGAAGGCGCCAAGGTGGCCGTCGCCGGGCGGGATGCCAAGGTGCTGGACGAATTGGTGCAGGAACTGCGCGCCGTGGGCGCGTCGGATGCGATGGCCGTCCGTATGGACCTCGCCCGGCACGAGACGCTGCGCCCTTCCGTCGACGCGGTGGCAGAAAAGTTCGGCGGTCTGGATATTTTTCTCGGCAATACCGGCGGTCCTGCCTCGGGCCCATTTCTCAGCGTTTCGCGCGAGGCGTGGCAGACGGCGATCAACGAAATCCTGCTGCCTCTGGTTGATCTTTCCCGTGCTGTGCTTCCGCACATGCAGGCCGCGGGCGGCGGGCGCATCATGTTCGTGACCACCGTCGGCGTGAAGATGGTGCAGCCCAACATGGTGCTTTCGGATTCGCTGCGGCTGGCAATCGTCGGCCTCGCCAAATCGCTGTCGATTGAGTTCGCGCATGAAAACATCATGGTGAACTGCCTTTGCCCCGGCCCGTTCGCCACAGACCGCATGGAAGACCTGATCGTCGCCAGCATGGAGCGCGACGGCCTTTCGCGCTCCGATGCCGAAGCGGTGTGGCTGGACGAGGTGCCGGCGCGCAAATTCGGCGATCCGGGCGATTTCGGGGCCATCGTGGCGACCCTTGCCTCGTCGCGCGGCGGCTTCATCACCGGCACTGCCATCGCGCTCGATGGCGGCAAGTCGCGAGCCTATTGAGGCCCCAACGGGTGCCAGTATTCCAGCGGAGATCGATATGACAGTGCAGATGGATGGCGGCGCCTCGATCGTCGGATGGCTCCAGGCGGCCGGAGTGGAGAACGTGTTTTCCGTCTCCGGCGGGCCGATCAATTCGATCTACCGCGCCTGCGCCAAACAGGGCCTGCCGCTGATCCATGCACGGCATGAGGCTGCGGCGTGTTTCATGGCCGAATCAGCATCGCGCGTCACCGGCAAGGCGGGCTGCGCGGTGGTCACGCTTGGCCCTGGAGTCACCAACGCGGTCACACCGGCGCTGGTGGCGACGATGGCTGGAACGCCGATGATCATCATCGGCGCGCATTCGGGTACGCGCAGCTTCGAACGGGGTGCGGGCATGTCCTACGATGTGCTGCCCGTCATGAAAGGCGTGACCAAATGGGCGGCGCGCTGCATCGATGGGAATCGGCTGACCGAGTATCTGGACATCGCCTGGCGCAAGATGTGGGCCGGACGGCCGGGGCCGGTCTTCCTTGAAGTGCCGACCGACATCCTGTCCAGCGCGGTCGACGCCGCTTCCGCCTCCACACCGCTTTCTGCGCCGCCGGCCCCAAGCAAAGCGGGTGTCACCGCGGCGGACGCCGAGGCTTTACGCACGCTGTGCAGCGCCGCCCGTCGTCCCCTGCTGCTGCTCGGCGACGAAACATTCTGGGATCGCTCCGACCGCACCCAGGAAGTTGTGGACAGGCATGGCCTGCCCTTCTCGACGCTGCGCCTGGCACGCGGCATCGTCGACGAAACGCAGGAGCGTTTCGCTGGTCCCGGCTACACCGCCTGCAATGGAGCGCTGCGCCGCGCGCTGGCGGAAGCCGACTGCATCCTGCTGGTCGGTCATCATTTCGAATTCGATCTCGAATTCGGCGATACGCTCGGGCCTGGTACCAGGGTGATCCAGGTGGCGTCCGACACGGAATTGCTGAACCGAAACCGCCGCGCCGACCTCGCGATCGCCGCTTCGCCGTCGAGCTTCTTCGACGTGCTGGCCGACGCACCGCCGATGCAGCCGGATAGTGCATGGGTTTCTTCCATCCTTACCGACTGGGCGACGGAGTGGAAGTCCCAGCGCGGGGAGGACGATAATACCGGCGTCCATCCCATCGTCGCGGTCGATGCCGTCACCGACGCCGCGCCCGGCAATACGATCTTCGTGTCGTCGCACGGCAATGTCGATTTCTGGGCGGACGCCCGCCTGAAATTCTCCGAGCCCGGCCGTTATCTGCGCGCCGGTCAATCCGGATCGCTGGGCGCCGAGGTGCCCTATGGCGCGGGCGCAAGCTTTGCCGATCCCGAGGCGCCGGTGATCGTCTTCGTCGGCGACGGCGGAGTGGGTTTCCATGTTTCGGAACTCGACACCGCCGAACGCTATGGCCGCGCCTTCATAATCGTCGTACTTGACGATCAGAAATGGGGGCGATCTCGCTGCCCCAGCACCAGAGTTTTGGCGAAACCTACCAGATGGACCTGCCGCGGCGCGACTGGACCAAGGTCGCCGAAGGGCTCGGCGGCAAGGGCTATCTGTGCCGCGACCCGCGATCGATCGGCGAGGCAGTCAAGGCAGCCATCGCCGCCGGCAAGCCGGCCATCGTGCAGGTGCCGGTGCGCAGCGTCATCAGTCCTTACATGGCCTATATCTCTTGAAAATGCAGACAACGAGGACGACGCGATGAAAATCTGGAAGAATGGCAACGCCACCGGAATCACCCCTCCCAACCATTTCGGCGGCCTGACCGTGCTTGATGTCGTTCCGTTTTCCGGCAGCAACTTCTCGGTGCAGGTGTCAAAGGCACCGAAGGGCGGCGGCGGCGAACTACACCATCACGACGACTGGTCCCAGGTTTTCCACATGATCAGCGGGGAGATGACCTTCGACACAGGAAAGGAACGATTTAAGCTGTCGGCAGGACAGGCAGTGCTTTTCGAGCCGGGTGACCCGCACTATACGATCAACGAGGCCGATGAAGAGAGCACCTACCTCGTCATTACGGTCAAACAATAGAAAGGGCGTTGGGCGAAGGCGAACAGCCATATCGGCGACACGCACGTGTATGGTTGAAGTCTTCGTGATCCTGCTCTTGAGAATCGGAGTGACGTGTGGTTGAAGCCGTTGCAGAGGAAAAAGAATCCCGGCTGTCGTCCGACAGCCTGATCCGATTCTCGAAGGCGATATACTCGACAGCAAGCTGAAGCCTGGTGATCGGCTCGACGAGCAGTCGCTAGCCCGGCGTTTCGAGGTATCGCGTACGCCGGTGCGTGAGGCCTTGCGGCATCTGGCCTCCAGCGGCCTTGTCGAAATCCGCAAGAACCAGGGTGCGACGGTGCGGCGCCTGACCACCACCGAACTGATCGAGATGTTTCAGGTGATGGCGGAATACGAGGGACTCTCGGCGCGGCTAAGCGCGCGGCGCATGTCGATTGCCGAAATCGAGGAAATGCGACGTCACCACACGGAATGCACTGCCCTCGCCGAGGGCCGTGACTATGAGGGCTTTTTCGCCGCCAACAACCTGTTTCATGAGGCGATCTTCCTTGGTTCGAAAAATGAGTTCCTGCATGCGGAAGCCCGCAAGCTGCGCAACCGCGTCAACGTTTACCGCAGGCACATCACCGGGCCGCGGCTGATGCATAAATCGGTCGAGGAACACGCCGGCATCGTCGCGGCGATCGAGGCCGGCGACGAGGAACGCGCCCATCGGCTGATGCGCGAGCATGTGGATCTTCTCGCCGGCTCGGCGGCCGACGTGGTGCTCGCGCTTCAGGCGCAAAACGGCGAAGCTTAGCGCTGTTATTTGCCGACGCAGGACTTCTGTAGCTGGACATCGCATTTGCAAGAGTTTCCGGCATCGGCGACCTGCGGCTGATTGGATGCAAAATTCGCGGGCGCGCGCCAGCGCCACCCGCCAGACGAAAGGGAGTAGAAAATGCTGGTCGAGAACAATTCCGCCAAGCACGGACAGGCGCTCAGCCGCAGCGAGGCGGCGATCGTCGGCAAGGCGGCGCCCGACGAAGTGCGGCGTTACCTGCCGGCATTCCCGATCTACAAGAAGACGCCGCTGCTCGAACTGCCGGGCTTGGCGCGGTCGCTCGGCCTTGCCGGTATCGCCGTCAAGGACGAAGGCCAGCGCTACGGCCTGTTTAGCTTCAAGGCTCTGGGCGGCGCCTATGCTGTGGCGCGGTTGGTGCTCGAACATGCGCAAAAACAGCTCTGCCGTAGCCTGACGCCGGCGCAATTGCTGGATGGCGACGTGCAGGCGGTCGCGCGTGGCATGACGGTGTGCTGTGCCACCGACGGCAATCATGGCCGTTCCGTTGCCGCCGGCGCCCAGATGTTCGGCTGCCGCTGCGTGATCTTTCTGCACAGCGGCGTCTCGGCAGGCCGAGAAGCTGCAATCGCCGCCTTCGGCGCGGAAATCCGGCGCACCGACGGCAACTACGACCAGTCGGTCGCAGAAGCCAGCGCCACCGGCAAGGCCGAGGGCTGGACGGTGGTTTCCGACTTCTCTTCCGAGGGCTATACGGAAATTCCGGGCACGGTCATGCAGGGCTATGCGATCATGCTGGACGAGATCGTCCATCAGTCGACCGCGCCTTACACGCATGTCTTCGTGCAGGGCGGCGTCGGCGGGCTCGCAGCGGTCGTTTCCGGTCACCTCCTCGACAGGTTCGGCACGGAGCGGCCGCGCATCATCGTGGTCGAGCCGTCGCGGGCAAATTGCCTGCAATTGAGTGCGCAGGCGAACCGCCGCCTGGCGATGGAGGCCGGCGACGCCACGGTGATGGCGATGCTCGAATGCTATGAGCCTTCGCTGGTCGCGTGGGATATCCTGGAAAAGAGCGCGGATTTCTATCTCGACGTCAGCGACGACACCGCGGTCGAGGCGCTCAGGCGTTTCGCTAAGCCGCTTGAAGGCGATCCGGTGCTCAAGATCGGCGAGTCCGGGGCTGCGGGCCTTGCTGGCCTCGAAGTGGCGATGGCCGATCCTACCATCCGCAACAGGCTCGGGTTGAACGCAAAATCGCGGGTGCTGCTGATCGGCACCGAGGGCGCTACCGATCCAGAGCTTTACGAAAAGCTGCTGAAGGATGGCACCGCCGCCTTCGCCGCCGCAGGGCACTGACTTTTCCAGTCGGCGACCGTAAGCTCGCTGCCTGGAAAGGCGCCGTTTCTGCTTGTTGACGAACATGACGGCTCGCCGTCATCCTCGAGCTTGTCCCGAGAATCTGCCCAGCGTCCAGTTAAATAGCTGAGACGTATTGTCATCCATGTGCGTGGATGCTCGGGACAAGCCCGAGCATGACGATCGGAGACCTGCCCACACTTCGTCAGCGCTTTTCTTCGGGCGCCTGTTATTCGCCGCGCAGCGCCGCTGAAAGCTTCCAGATCGCGTTGCCGTTCAGCGGGGTCGAGGTAACCTGTACATCGAGTGCGTCGGCGACCGCATTGGCGATAGCGGCGGCCGGCCCAATGGCGCCGCCTTCGCCCATGCCCTTGGCGCCCAGCGGCGTCAGCGATGTTGGGGTGACGATATGATGGACCTCGATGTTGGGGATTTCCGGCGCCTGCGGCATTAGATAGTCGGCGAAGCTCGTCGTCAGCGGCTGGCATTCGGCATCGTAGACGAAATGCTCCAACATGGCCGAACCGATGCCCTGGACGACGCCGCCGCGAACCTGGCCGTCGGCGATCATCGGGTTGAGCACGACGCCGCAATCCTCGACCACGACGAAACGGCGCAGCTTCATCTTGCCGGTCGGCACGTCGATTTCGACCACGGCGGCGTGCACGGCGTTGGAATAGGTGCCATCCGCCGGTCCGTCCTGGCTGAAGGAAGCTTCGAGGCCGGGCACCATGCCTTCCGGCATCTGGTCGGCGTTGCGCAAGGCGATGCGCGCCAGCTTGCGGATCTCGACGAAGCGGCCGGCATCGGCCTTGAGGCAGGCCTTGCCGCCGCCAAGCACGACATCCTCCGCCTTGGCCTGCAGCAGGTGAGCGGCGATGGCGCGCAGCTTGTCGGCCAGTTGGGTCGCTGCGGTATGGACCGCGCCGCCGCCAAGCGCTGCCCCACGGCTGCCCCATGTGCCGACCGAGTAGGGCGTCATCAGCGTGTCGCCATGGCGCACGAACACATCCTTCGGATCGATGCCGAGCGCATCGGCGGCCACCTGTGCCATCGTCGTTTCGAGACCCTGGCCATGGTTCTGCATGCCGAGGTCGACGATCGCCTGGCCGTCCGGCTCCATTTCGACGCGGGCGGCGATGTAGCCCGTCTCGATGGGGACGCGGCGGCGGATGAAATCCGGCGTCCCATGCGCCGTCTGCTCGATGAAGCAGGCGATACCGACGCCGACGCGCCTCGTGGTCGACGCCTTGGAAGCCTCCGCCTCGGCGCGATCTGCAGCCAGAAGCTCGCGTATCGTTTCCAGCGACTCGGCGTAAGAACCCTTGTCGTAGCTGAAGCCGAGCACGTTTCTATATGGGAATTCGCGGATGATGTTCTTCAGCCGGAATTCGATCGGATCGAGGCCGAGTTCCTCAGCGATGTCGTCCATCAGCCGTTCCTGCGAAAACACGGCGGACGGTCGGGCGACACCGCGATAGGTGCCTATCGAGCATTTGTTGGTGGCGACCGCCCGGTAGACGGCGTGGTAGGCCTGGAAGTCGTAGGGGCCGGGCAGCACCTTGCCGACCATGCCGGGCTCGCCGGCCGAGGTGAACGGGTAGGTGGAATAGGCGCCGTTGTCGACGGTGACGTCGGCCTTGAGGCCGAGCAGCCGGCCTTCCGCAGAGACATAGGCTTCAAGGACGTGGAGATGGTCGCGGGCATGGATGCTGGCCATGAGATGCTCGCGCCGGTCTTCCACCCATTTGACTGGCCGGCCGGTCTTCACCGCCAGCCATGCTACCAGCACTTCCTCGGTGAACACCTGGCCCTTGACGCCGAAGCCGCCGCCGACATCCGGCGCGATGACGCGCAGCCGCGATTCGGGCCAGTCGAGGACTTCGGAGAGATATGTGCGCACCAGATGCGGGATCTGGGTGGAAGACCAGATGGTCAGCACGCGGTCGGCGGGATTGTATTCGGCGACGACGCCGCGCCCTTCCATCGGCACGCCAGCCTGACGCTGGGTGCTGTAGGTGCGGCGGATGATGTGCGCGGCCTCGGCGCGCGCCTTGTCCAGGTCGCCGCCCTTCATTTCGCGCTCGACGATGACATTGCTTTTCCAGCCGTCGAACAGGGTTGGCAAGGAGGGATCGCGCGCCTGGTCCATCGTGCCGACGACCGGCAGCGGATCGTAGTCGACAAAGACCAGTTCGGAGGCGTCCTCCGCCTTGTAGGGATCGTCCGCCAGTACCGCCGCCACCGGCTCGCCGACGAAGCGCATCTTGCCGGAGGCAAGGATGGGCTGCTCGGAATATTGCATCTGCGGATAGTCCTGATGCGCCTTGATCGACAGGCTGCCGAGATCGTCCGCGGTGAAGACCTGCGTCGGGAAGCCGACATCCGCCAGTGCCGAACTGTCGATGCCGAGAATGGTCGCGTGCGCCACCTGAGCCCGTACCATCGACAGATGCAGCATGTTCGGCCGGGTTATGTCGTCAAGGTAGCGCGCGGCGCCGGAAAGCAGCCGCACATCCTCGAAACGAAGTACCCGCGCGCCAATATGCCTCGGATTTTCAGCCCGCGTCATGATCTGTTACTCCCCTCGGCAAGGTGGTCGCCGATCGCCTTGCGCACCGCCGCGACGATGCCGTGGTAGCCGGTGCAGCGGCAAATATTGCCACTCATGGCTTCCCTGATCTCGTCGTCGTCGGGCATGCGCTTTTGGGCCGCCATCGCGCTCACGAAGGGGATGAGCGCCATGATGAAGCCGGGCGTGCAATAGCCGCATTGCAGGCCATGCTCGCTCTTGAAGGCCTGCTGCAGCGCGTGTTCTGCGTCCAGGCCGCCGACGCTTTCCACGGTCGCTATCGCCTTGCCTTCGCATTGCACCGCAAATGTCAGGCATGACAGTTTCGGCACGCCATCTATATGCACCGTGCAGCAGCCGCAAGCGCCATGGGCGCAGCCAATATGAACACCGGAAAGTCCGAATTCGTGGCGCAGCACATCCGCCAGCAGGCGGCGCGGCTCGACCGCCAGCGACTTTTCGGTTCCGTTTACCTCAAGCGTGATGTCGGTCATTTGCTTTCCAGTGCCCTTGCGCAGGCGGTTTCGACCGCGCGCCGCGTCAGTTCGCCGATCAGGGCTCTCTTGTAGTCGGCGCTAGCGACATGGTCGCTCGATGGCTGGACTTCGGCTGCGAACATTTGGCCAGCCTCCGCCGCCTGCGGGGCTTTCAGCGGCTTACCGACGAGAAAGGCTTCGACGTCCGGCGCGCGTATGGCAACAAGATCGGCGCCGCAGCAGACGATCGCCGCCTTGGTGATGGTTGCGCCATCGAATTCGAGCACGGCGCCTACCGACGCGGTGGCAAAATCGCCGCGCCGTTCGCCGATTTCCATGAAACTTCCCGCCGATGCTGCCGAAGGCATCGGAAACTCGACCGCGATCACGAGTTCGCCGGGCTCCAACGCGGTGACGTAGGCGCTTTCGAAAAAGTCGACGGCGGCGATGCGCCGCTCTCCATTCATCGAGCGCACGACGATCGATGCATCGTGGAGGATTGCTGCCGCCGGCAATTCCGCCGTCGGGTCGGCATGCGAAAGGCTGCCGCCGATCGAGCCATGCCTTCTGATGGTGGGATGCCCGATCCAGTGCACGGCATCCATGAAGGCTGGGAAATGTTTTGCGACCCTGGAATCGCTGGCATAGTACTCATGCCGGACCAGTGCGCCGATGCGCATGACGTTGCCGTCGAATTCGATATCGTTCAGCGCCAGCGCGTTGATGTCGACCAGATGGGAAGGGCGCGCCAGCCGCAAATTCATCATCGGCACCAGGCTTTGCCCACCGGCGATCGGACGCCCTTCGTCTCCGAACTCGGCAAGCAGGCGCACAGCATCTTCAATGTCGGCTGCCTTGTGATATTCGAAAGAAGAAGGCCTCATCACATTCCTCAGGGCGCTGGCCTCAGGGCAGTTGGCCTCTGGGCAGGGAACAAACAGGCGTCCGCTGGAAGGCGGCCCGCTGCATTGGCTATTCCGATATGGGGGCTTATCCGATGCCGGAGCAAGCCGCTGTTTTATTCTGGGCCGACCCTAAGCGAAGCCAAACTTGTATGCAATAATAAAAATATTGTAGACAAGTTTGGCTGCGATGCGTATGACTGGATATCCTTACCGGTCTTCTCCATCCGTCGTCCGTCTCCGCGACCGGGCGGAGAGGATCGGGCCTCATCCGAGAAGGTCACCGGCGCAACACAGCATGGAGTTTGGCGAATGAGCAGCACAAGCCGGCAAGCCGTCCTCGATACCATCGATAGGAACAAGGACAAGGCGATCGAACTCCTGCGCAAGATGGTATCGATCCCGAGCGTCACCGGCGACGAGGCTGCCATCCAGGCTTTCGTGGCCGACTACATGAAGGGCATTGGCCTTGACGTCGACATGTGGGAAACGGACTGGGAGGAACTCAGGAAGCATCCCGGCTACCGCCCCGTCGATCGTGGCTATGAGGGCCGGCCGAACATCGTCGGCACGCGCAAGGGCAAGGGCGGCGGCCGCTCTCTACTGCTCAACGGCCATACCGACGTGATCCCGGTCGGCAACGGCGAAGGCTGGAGCGACAATCCGTGGTCGGCCAAGATCGAGAACGGCCGCATCTACGGCCGCGGCTCCTGCGACATGAAGAGCGGCGTGGCCGCGCACATCCTTGCCGTGCAATTTCTGAAAGAGGCCGGCGTCGATCTCAAGGGCGACGTCTACATCAACGTCGTCATCGACGAGGAAGTCAGCGGTCACGGCACGCTCGACACCGTCATGCGCGGCTACAAGGCCGATGCCGGCATCTCGGGCGAGACCAGCGACCTTCATGTGCAGCCGGCCTGCATCGGCCGCATCTGGTTCCAGATCGACGTTGAAGGCAAGCCTGCCGGCATTCAGCAGCGTTATCTCGGCATCAGCGCCATCGCGCTCGGCAACAAGATCGTTCAGGCCGTCCAGGAACTCGAGGACGAGCGCGTCGCCACCGTCAAGCATCCGCTCTATCCGAGCGCCATCGATTCGCTGCCCTGCATCATCGGCAGTTTCCAGGCGGGCAATTATCCAAGCGCCTTTCCCGCCAGCGCGGTGCTCAAGGGCAGCATCGGCACCGTGCCGGGCGAGGACCACGAAGGCGTCAAGCAGAGCCTGGTGGACAAGATCGCTGCCGTCGCGGCAACGGACCCGTGGATGAAAGACCATCCGCCGGTGGTTCGCTTCGTCGGCTACGACGCCGAGGCTTCGGAAATCCCAACGGACCACCCCATCGTCACGACGCTGTCGAACACCTACAAGGAACTGACCGGCCGCGATCCGGTGATCAGCGGCCGGCAAGGCGCGGCCGACACCCGTTTCCTCAATCAGTACGCGGACACGCCCACTGTCATCTTCGGGCCCGGTTCGACGGCGGTGATGCACGCCAATGACGAATATGTCTCGATCGAGGATTATCTCATCGCCATCAAGGTGATGGCGCTTTGCATCCATGACTGGTGCGAACCGGCCAACTAACAGCGGCCGCGCCAGCCGCGCGCCTGATGGGCAACATCGGCGCGCAACGCGTGGCCATGACATAGGGCAGAGCCCAGGAGCGACCCGTGCCCCAGATCAAGCAGGTATTCACCGTCAACCATCCGCGCCCGGTCGTTTGGGCCCGGTTCCAGGATTTGCCGCAGGTGGCCGAGTGCCTTCCGGGTGCCTCCCTTACCGACCCCGTGACGGCAACCCATGCCGCCGGCCGCATGACCGTCAAGCTTGGCCCGGTGCGCGCCGATTTTGGTGGAGCCGTCGAGATCGAGGCTGACGAGGCTAGCTACACCGGCAAAATCGCTGGCACCGGAATGGACAAGAGTCACGGTTCGCGGGCCAAGGGCAATGTCGTCTACACGCTCGAGGAAACCGCAAACGCCACCGCCACCAAGGTGACGGTGATGGTGGACTACACCCTGGCCGGATCGCTGGCGCAATTTGCTCGCGGCGGCATCGTCGACGCCGTCGCCGACCAGATCTGCCGCGAATTCGCAACGAATCTGGAAACGCAGCTCAATGCGGAGCGGGAGCAGGCGGCGGAGCCTACGCCAGACGGGTGCGCGGCGAATCCGGCCGGTGCGGTGGTGAAGCCTGCTCCGCACCGAGCCAAAGAACTCAACGCTATAGGGTTGATCGTTGCCATCCTGCGTCGAAAGGTGCGTGTCCTGCTGGGGCGAGCCTGAGCAAGCCGGAGCATGTTTCCGGACGTCGCCACCAGTTCAGTATGCAATTTACACTTCTTGGTATGCATAATATATCTACTTGAATACAATACCGACAAAAGCTAAGGTCGCTTGCCAAGCCCGACATTCCAGACGGGATCGGTCGGAACGATCGGAACTGCTGGAGACAGCCGAGTTCCGGGGCGGAACACAAACAGGGAGGAAATGATGGCAATTCGTATGAAAGGTCTGCTAGCCGCCGCCATACTGTTGGCGGGGACGGGCATCGCCTCCGCGCAAGGCACGCTGGTGGTCAGCATCTGGGGCGGAAACTGGCGTGACGGCGCCCAGGAGGCGATCGCAACCGAGTTCACCAAGCGCACCGGCGTCGAGGTCAAGTTCATCACCGGCGGCACCATGGACCGCCTGACCAAGGCCAAGCTTTCGGCGGGCGCGCCCGAGGCCGACGTCACGCTTACCACCAGTCACGTGGCGTATCTCTATTCCTCCGACAACCTTTTCGAGAAGCTCGACACTTCGAAGATTCCCAATCTGAAGGAAACCTATCCGTTCGCGCAGCGGAGCCCCTACACCGTGGGCCTGTATTCCTATGTCTATGCGCCGGCATACCGCACCGACCTGATGCCGGCCGATTTCAAGATCACCAGCTGGAAGGATCTCTGGGGCGACCAGGTCAAGGATAAGCTTGGCCTGCCCGACTTCGATCCGAGCCACATCATTATCGCTGCCGCCAAGCTGTCGGGCGCCGACGCCAAGGACTGGAAGAAAGGCATCCCGCTGCTTGAAAAGCTGAAGCCCAACGTCAAGGCGCTCTACCAGTCCGATGCGACTTCGCAGGAATTGATGAAGACCGGCGAGACCCCCGTACAGGTCCTGCTGTCGATCAACGCCTACCACCAGATGGGGCAGGGCATTCCGATCAAGCTCGTCATTCCTGAGGAAGGCGGCGTTGTCGGCATCGATGCTGTCGGCATCAGCGCGGGCACCAAGATGGCCGACGCGGCGTATGAATTCATTAATACGGCGCTCGACCCAAAGGTCCAGGAGAAGCTCTGCGACCTCTACAAATGCTCGCCGATGAACGCCAAGGCGCATGTCAGCGAAGAGATGTCCAAGCTTCCCGGTATCTTCACCTCGGAGGACCAACTGAAAAAGCAGATCATCGTCGACGACGAGACCCGCGCCAAACTGCTTCCCGAATGGAAGTCGTGGTTCACCGAGAATATGACGCGCTAACTATCTCGCCTGCATCTGCTGCACCGTCCGCAAACGAAATCGGTTTTCGCCGGCTACGGTGCAGCCTGTTCGAAGTGCTAGAGCGTCCCTTGTGCGTCCGACAGGGCGTGTGGCGCTCTAGCCGCTCCCCGCCGTGTATGGCGGAACGAAGACTTCTCATGGACCTGGAGTGGAGCCTGCGGTGAACGATCGGCGGATATGGTGGTTCTTCATAGTGCCCTGCATGCTGGTGGCGCTTGCCGTCGTCATGTCGCTGGCCGCCGTTTTCCAGTACAGTTTTCGTGAATTCATCCCCGGGTCCCTCGATACCGGCGGCTTAACGCTCGACAATTTCTACAATATCGGCCGGCCGCTCTATTTTCTGGTGATCCTCGACACGCTGCTCATCAGCCTCTTGACCGCGGTTTTCTGCCTGCTGCTGAGCTATCCCGTCGCCTACGCGCTGGTGCGCACCGAGGCGGAGTGGTTGCGCGCCTTGCTGGTCATCTTATCGATAACGCCGCTGTTCACCGGCGAGATTGTGCGCACCTATGCCTGGATGCTGGTGCTCGGCAGCGACGGTTTCGTCAATTCGATCCTGATGTCGCTCGGTATCGTCAGCGCGCCGGTGCAGTTCATGTACACGAAGTTCGGCGTTATCGTTGCACTCGTCCATTTCTCGATGCCGGTCATGATCATCCTGCTCGCCACCGCCATCAGCCACGTCAACCGCGACTACGAGAAGGCCGCGGCCAATCTGGGCGCGGCGCCGCTGATCGTTTTCTGGCGGGTTACCGTGCCGCTGACCATGCCCGGCATCGTCGCCAGCACGGTCGTCATTTTCGCGTGGACCATGAGCGCCTTCGCTACGCCTCAGTTGATCGGCGGCGGCAAGGTCCTGATGATCTCCAATCTCGTTTACCTGCAGGGGCTGTCGTCGTTCAACTTCCCGGTCGCGGCCGTGCTCAGCGCGGTTGCCTTCATCGCCGCGGTCGGAAGCCTGGCTCTCGTTCAACCATTCGTCACGCGGCTTGAGCGCCGCGTCGCGCAGCAATAGGCAATGGCCATGGGCAAGTTCCTGTTCTGGGCGCTGGTAGTCGCCATCCTCATATTCCTGACGATCCCGGCGGTCGTCGTTATCATGAGTTCGGTTAATCCGACCGAAACACTCGCATTCCCGCCAAAGGGCTTTTCGCTCCACTGGTACGCGCGCGCTTTCAGCTACGACGATTTCCGGACCTCGTTCTACAGCGGCCTGATTGTCACGGTTTGCGCCTCGACGATCGCCTCCGTGGTGGGCGTAGCGGCGGCTTATGTGACCCACCGCTACGCCTTCAAGGGAAGGCGTCTCCTGGAGTTCCTTCTGGCGGCCCCGCTCATCATCCCGCGCTTCACCACCGGTTTCGGCTTCCTGCTCGTCGGCGCCGGGCTCGGCATCAACAATGGCTATGCGATTGTGATCCTGACGCATGTCGTGCTGGTGTTGCCCTTCGTCACGCGCAGCGTCTATGTCAGCCTGGTCAATGTCGACCGCTCGCTGGAGCGCTCGGCGGCCAATCTCGGCGCCTCACCGGTAAACGTCTTGCTGCGCATCACCCTGCCGCTCCTGACGCCGGGTATCGTCGGCGGCTGGATCATCGCCGCGATCCTTTCCTTCACCGAATTCACCGCCTCGCTCTACGTAACCAGCTATGCCACGCAGACGCTGCCTGTGGCCATGTACACCTATGTTCGCGAATATACCGATCCGACGATCGCGGCGATTTCGGCCTTGCTGATCATCACCACGACGTTGGGCATGTTCATCGTCGACAAGACACTTGGCCTGAAGCGCGTCCTCGCCATCGAATCGCACTAGATCCCGACATGACATCTTCAGCGCATGACGCTCAGGGAGAGAACATGAATACTCAAGCGGCAACCGGACACCATGGCGACGTTGCGGTAGAGATCGCCAATGTCGCCAAGAATTATGGCGCGGTGGTCGCCGTCAAGCAGGTCTCGCTGCCGATCAGGCGGGGTGAATTCCTGACCCTGCTCGGGCCCAGCGGCTGCGGAAAGACGACGCTGCTCAACATGATCGCCGGCTTCGAGGCGCCGACGGCCGGAACAATCAGCATCGACGGACGCGACGTCACCAACGTGCCGCCGCACCTGCGTGATACCGGCATGGTGTTCCAGAACTATGCGCTGTTTCCGCATATGAACGTGTTCGACAACGTCGCCTTCGGCCTGCGTATGCGCAACGTCGAAAAGCAGAAGATCGCGCACGATACCGAGGCGGCCCTCGACATGGTCAAGCTTTCAGGCATGGGCGGGCGCCGGGTCAAGCAATTGTCGGGCGGCCAGCAGCAGCGCGTGGCGCTGGCGCGCGCCATCGTGTTCGGGCCGAGCGTACTTTTGCTGGACGAACCGCTGTCGGCGCTGGACAAGAATTTGCGCACCCAGATGCAGTTCGAGCTCAAGGATCTGCATCGCAAGACCGGACTGACCACCATCTTCGTCACCCATGACCAGGGCGAGGCGCTCAGCATGTCCGACCGCATCGTGGTGATGAGCAAGGGCGAGATCCAGCAGATCTCCCAGCCGCTCGAACTTTATAGCCGCCCGGTGAACAGTTTCGTGGCCTCCTTCATCGGTGAAATCAATCAGCTTCCCGTAGCGCGGCTCAAGCGCAGCGGCAGTGCGGTCGCGTTCGCCTTCCAGGACGGGTTGGCGCTCGATGCCGGCGATGACGGACGCGCGCTGCCGGAAGACAATTCCGATGTCAGCATCTTCGTGCGGCCCGAAAGCATCGCTATCGCCGATGCAAGCGGACAGGCCGGCAATGTGGTCAAGGCCAAAGTGGTTTCGCACATCTACCAGGGAACGCATACGGTGACGCGCATCGAAGCGACGGGGCTGGGCCTGCTCGACATGCGCGTCAGCGGCGGCCAGATCATCGACCAGAAGCCGGCTGGTTCGGCGATCGATGTCTATGTCTCGCTCGACAATGCCGTCGTCTTGAAAGCGGTGCAGGGCGCGAAATAGACTTCTCTCCCGCTGACGTCTGCTCCCGACCAGCCGACGCGGATGGATCAGTAGCCGCGCCGGGTGTCGGCGCGGTGCAGGGGTTCGCCACCGGCGCTGACTCGCCTGATGCTTTCGGCAACGTCGCGCGCGGCTGCCTCCGGAACGGTGATGCTGGCCAGATGCGGCGTGATCAGCACGTTTTCCATGCCCCAGAAGGGGTGGTCCTGCGGCAACGGCTCGACCCAGAACACGTCGAGCGTGGCGCCGCCCAAGTGACCGGAGCGCAGCGCCTCGACCAGAGCCGGCTCGTCGACCACCGGCCCGCGCGATGCATTGACGAACTTGGCGCCGCGCGGCAAGGCATCGAAAACCGTTTTGTCGATAAGCTTTTCCGTGTGCTTCGTATGCGGCATCATGTTGACCAGGATTTCGACGTCCGACAGGAACGCATCCCGTTTGGAAGCGCCAAAGGTTTTCACGCCGTCGATCGTCTTGTCGGCATGGTCCCAGCCGCGCACGTCGAAGCCGGCCGCCGCGAGGCCGGACGCCACCGCGCCGCCGAGATGACCGAGGCCTAGCACACCGACCTTGATCCGGTGCAGCGGGCGCGGATGGATATACTGCCATTCGCGCCGCCGTTTGGCCTGTTCGAACTCGGGGATGTTGCGGGCATAGCGGATCACCGAAAACAGGACGTAGCTGCGCATCAGGGCGATCATGCCGGGGTCCGACAGGCGTGAGATAGGCACGTCGGGCAGATCGTTGCGACCGACGAGCAGATCGATGCCCGCGCCAAGATTGATGACCTGCGCTATGTTCTTGAACGGCTCAAAGAATCCGGGCGCCGGCTTCCAGGCCAGCACATGGCGGATATCGTCCGGGTTGCCGACGTCCGGATAGACGCGGAAATCGAGGCCGGGAATGTTTTCCTTGAGCGCGTCGCCCCAGGTGACCGGATCGTCGAAATCGCTGAAGAAGAGCACCGCGCCATATTGCCTTGCCGCATCGTCCTCGGTAGGCGAGGTGAGTTGCGGTGCCGATGAAGCGGATTGTGTGCTCACTGCCTTATCCCCCCTGCCGCGGCGCCTTGAGGCGAGTTCACTCAAGCGGTTACATCGCGCATCAGGCTGCCGAAACCAGGTTTGGCGCCCTTGACGCCGGCCAGCGTCAGGCTGTGCCAGAAGGAAGCCTGGATGGCTGAGACGACCGGCTTGCCCAAAGCCGTTTCAAGCGCTTCGATCGCGCCCGCCGTGCGGAAATTCGTGCAGCTCACAAAGACGGCGGTGGCGTCCGGATGATCAACCGATTTGCACAAATCATAGACCTGTTCCAGTGAAACCTCGGCCAGTTGCAGATCCGTGTTGATGCCGAGATTGTGGGAGCGAAGCACCTTGTGGCCGCTTTCCTCGAGAAAGCGGATGGCGCGCTGGTGGATCTCGTCGACATAGGGCGTCGCCAGCGCCACCGGTCCGGCCTTCACCTTGGCCAGCGCCGCCAGGCTGGCGGTCGAGGCAGTGGTTATCTTTTTGCCCGGCGCCCAGGCGACGAGCTTCTTCGTCAAGGCATGATCGTAGGAGGTGCCGTGCAGGAAGGAAGCGCTGGTACCGCCGAAGCACAGGACATCGATCGGCGCCGAACCGAGCAGGCGCGCCGCCTCTTCCAGTTGCGGCGCGTTCATCATCGCCTCGATGCCCTCGACAGTGACCTTGGGCAGCTTGATCCGGGTCGTGTGGACGGAAACGCCCTCGGCGGCCATCGCCCACATTTCCGATTCCATCACCACGCTCGAGGCCATGAAGATCAAGCCGATCTTGGCGAGAGACCCGTTGCCATCATAACGGAACACAGGGTGCGCCTGCGATCGGGCCGCCGCTATTTCCAGGGTCGTCATTGCAAAGCTCCTCCTGCCTAACTTGCGGGCCTATCTCACCCATGCGCGGTTTTCTCATCCCGCATCCTGACTTGCATCATGCCGCAGCGTCGTGCATCGGTAAAATAGTTTTACCTGCTTAACCAAATCGGGAAATCCTATGCAATTCTCGTTTCGGTCGCTTCAATACGTCGTCGCGACCGCGGAGGCCGGCAGCGTCAGCGGCGGCGCCCAGATGCTCAACAGTTCGCAGCCTTCCGTCTCCGCCGCGATTGCCCAGATCGAGGCGGAACTCGGCGTCGCGCTGTTCGTGCGTCATCATGCGCGCGGCATGACCATGACCGCGGCGGGGCAGCGGTTCGTCAACGAGGCCCGTATCCTGCTCAACCATGCACGCGATTTCGCAAGAAGTGCCGCCGCCCTTGGCGCGGCGGTGACCGGCGAGATCACGGTGGGAAGTTTCGTCACGCTCGCTACCCGGTTCATGCCCGGGCTTTTGACCGAATTCGCGGCGCGCGCACCCGGCATCACGGTCAATCTGGAGGAGGGTAACCAGCAGGAAATCCTTGAGGGGCTGACCAGCGGGCGGCTCGAACTGGCGCTGGCCTATGCCTACGCCGTTCCCGAGGACATCAAGGCCGAGCGCTTGACGGAACTGCCGCCCTATGTGCTCGTCTCGTCCGAGCACCGGCTGGCCCGGCGCCGCCAGATCAGCTTGCACGAAATCCGCGATGATCCCTTCATCTTGCTGGACCTGCCGATTTCGAGGGATTATTTCCTCAACCTCTTCCTCACCTGCGGCATCGAACCTCGCATAGCCTACCGTTCGCGTTCGCCGGAACTGATCCGCAGCCTGATCGGCCATGGCCGCGGCTACACCATCCATAACGTCTTGCCGAGCAACGGCCTGAGTTATGACGGCAGCCGCATCGTTGCGCTGCAAATCACCGATCGGGTGGCGCCCGTGCATGTCGTGGCGCTGAGCCTGCGTCGGCAAACCATGCGGCCGACCGTGCAGTTGTTCGCAAGCTTCCTCGCCGGCGCGTTTGCACCGGGAGGACTTTTCGAAACCGGCCTTTCGACTGTTTCCGCGCCGTCCATGCCACGCGGATAAACACGTCGAGGCCTTGGCAAATAAGGCTTCCAGCGGCACATTGTATGCAATATCGATTTTTTTGTAGACATTATCCTCACTCCACGGATACCCTGCGCCCAGATCGGACTGAAAAGTTCGGTGAAATCGGGGAAGGAAATGGCTCGGTGCCGGTCGCGACAGTCGAGGCCGACCACTCGGAAGCCGGCGGGGGAACAAATAATTTAGCCGGCAAATATGCCCTGATCCATCGAGATGGTCGCGATTGTTATTCACTGGAGGAGACGACATGAAGCGTAAATTGAACTGGCTGGGCGGCCTCATCGCAACCGCCTTCCTTATCGGCGGCATGCTGCCGGCCAATGCGGAGAAATTGGTTCTGGGCAACGAGGGCAGTTACCCTCCATTCAGCATGGTTTCCGCGGACGGCACCCTTACCGGTTTTGAGCCCGGACTGGCGCGCGAGATGTGCAAGCGCATGAACGCCGAGTGCGAAATCGTGGTGATGGATTTCAAGGCTCTCATCCCGGCGCTGCTTCAAAACAAGCTCGACGCGGTCGCGACACAGACCAAGCCGCTTCCGGAACGGAAAGCCAAGGTTCTTTTCGGCCGACCGATCCTCTTCAACCCCGATTCCTACGTCATTCCGAAAGACAAGGACTACACCTTCACCAAGGAAGGCCTGAAGGGTGTTCGCATCGGTCTGCAACGCAGTTCGGCACAGGCGAAATACATTACGGAAAAATTCGGCGACGTGGTCGAAATCGTCTCCTACGACAACCCCGACCAGATCCGTCTCGACCTGGCCAGCGGTCGCCTCGACATGAGCCTTGGACCTAAGATCAGTTGGACGAACGAATTTCTTTCCAAGCCGGCGGGCAAGGACTGGAAATTTGCCGGCGGCGACCTGTGGACCGGCGGCGGCGAGCAGGGTTCGAGCTGGATCGCCCGCAAGGACAGTGGCGAACTGGTCGATCGCATGAACAAGGCGCTCGACAGCATCATCGCCGATTGCACCTTCACCAAGCTGCGCAAGCAGTTCATGGATGTAGCGCTTCTGCCTGAAGAGGCCGCCTGCAAATAAGTCTAGCGGGCCGCGGCGCTCGATGCCGCGGCCTTTCCTGGTGTTTTGAACGGCGAATGGGTTTCCATCGCTCGGGAGTGTGCTTGTCATGCCCTTGCTGGGGTTCGTCGAACAGCTTGGCCTCGGGGCCCTGATTACCATCCAGGTAGCCGTCCTGTCCTACCTGCTGGCGCTTCTCGTCGGCACGCTGTTTGCGCTCGCCACGGTCCGGCGCAAGCCCGTCATGAATGTCTTCTGGCAGGTCTATGCCTCGATCTTTACCGGGGTGCCATCGCTGCTCGTTGCCTTTCTTTTCTACTATGCAGGCTCCGGCATGATCGCCAGCCTGTTTTCGCTGGTCGGCATGCGAGTGACGATCGAGGTCAACCCATTCGCGGCCGCCGTGGTGGCGCTCGGCCTCGTCTATGGTGCCTATATCGCCGACATCGTCAGGAGCGCCATCCACAACGTACCGGCCGGCCAGTTCGAAGCGGCCAATGTGCTGCTCATCCCGCGCCCGGCGGCATGGTTTTTCGTCATCCTGCCGCAGGTGCTGCGGTTCGCCCTGCCAGCGCTGACCAACATGTGGATCGTGGTACTCAAGGATACCGCGCTGATTTCGCTGATCGGCCTGAAGGAAATCATGACCTATGCGCGTCTCGCCTCGGGCGTCACCAAGGAGCCGTTCATCTACTATATACTCGCGGCTGCGTTCTTCCTGCTGATGACGGGGCTGACCTACTTGGTGTCGCAACGGGTCGAGGGCTGGACGGAACGTGGATCACGCCGCGCCACTGCCAAGGGGGTCGCCCGTGCACTATGACATCGCGCTCGCGTGGCAAAGCCTGCCGACGCTTCTCTCCGGAACGGTCACTACTCTCGTCGTGCTGCTGCCGGTCCTCATCCTTGGTCTTGCGAGTTCCATCCCGGTCGCGCTTGCCCGCCTGGAGCGGGGTCCCGGCTCGCTATTGGCGGCAACCTACATCGTCTTTTTTCGCGGCGTGCCGAGCATTGTCCTGCTCTATCTCATCTATAGCGGCCTCCCGCAATTTCCCGTCATCCGCAACACCTCGCTTTGGGTGCTGTTTTCCAATGCCTATTTTTGCGCATGGGTCGGGCTGACGCTTACTCATTCGGGCTACATGGCCGAAATCGTCAGGGGCGGGCTGGCGGCCGTGCCTGCCGGCACCATCGAGGCAGCGCAGGCGCTCGGCCTCGGGCGCATGCATATCCTGTTCAAGCTGCGCCTGCCGATGGCGGCGCGCTATGCCCTGCGCGCCTATCAGAACGAACTGTTGATAATGGTGAAGAGTACGTCGGCCGTCAGCGCGATCACGCTCGTCGACCTGACCGCGGCGGCAAATACCGTGTTCGACTATACCTACGACCCGTTCACGCCGCTGGTCACCGCCGCCGGCATCTACTGGGTCATCATCAATGCCATGCGCTACGCGTTCAACGTCGCCGACAGCCGCCTGAACCGGCATCTCGCGCTGAAATGACGATGCTCTGGATAGTGCCCACAAGGATGAAACCATGCCAGCCAATCCAGAGACGCCATCCGCCTCAGCATCGCGACCCGACTCGCAGATGGCGATTTCGGTGCGTGGCCTGAACAAGTTCTACGGCGCCTTCCATGCCTTGAAAAACATCGACATGGACGTGGCAAACGGCGAGATCGTCATCGTGTGCGGTCCCTCCGGTTCGGGCAAATCGAGCCTCATCCGCTGCATCAACCACCTCGAACAGCACAATGCCGGCACCATCCACGTCAACGGAACGGAACTCGTGGCCAGGCCGGCCAGCGTCATCAAGGTGCGCCGCGATCTCGGCATGGTATTCCAGAACTTCAACCTGTTCCCGCACATGACGGTGCTGGCGAACTGCATCTTTGCTTTGCGGCTGGCCCTGCACATGCCGCAGGCGGAGTCCGAAAAGGTCGCGCGCGACCATCTCGAGCAGGTCAACGTCCTCGACCAGGCGGGAAAGTATCCGGGCGAACTGTCCGGCGGGCAGCAGCAGCGTGTGGCGATTGCCCGCGCGCTGTGCCTGCAGCCCCGGATCATGCTGTTCGATGAACCCACCTCGGCACTCGATCCGGAATCGGTGGGGTCGGTGCTGCGCATCATGGAGAAGCTGGCCGCATCCGGCATTACCATGGTGTGCGTGACGCACGAAATCGGCTTCGCGCGCCGGGTCGCCCACCGCTGCGTCTTCATGGAACGCGGCGAAATCGTGGAAGACGCGCCGACCGCCCAATTCTTCGGCAAGCCGAACAACCTGCGCCTCAAAGCATTCCTGGATCAGGTCCTCTAAAGCGTGTCGCGATTAATTGGCCTCACATTGACCTGCCACTGAGTTTTTCCTCCATCTGAGATTAGAGTCCGGCCCTTGATCGCAGGACGGACAGATGAAGCGGAAGCGGTTCACGGAAGACCAGATCATTGCGGTTCTGCGCGAGCACGAGGCGGTGAGAAGGTAGGCGATCTTGTCTGCAAACAAGGGATCAGCGAGGCGACGCTGTATAACTGGAAGGCGAAGTATGGTGGGATGGACGTGTCCGACTTGGAGGCGAGAACGCCAAGCTGAAGAAGCTGCTGGCCGACCAGATGCTGGAAGCGGCGGCGCTGAAGGAGCTTCTGTCAAGAAATTGTAAGGCCCGCCGCCAAGCGAAGCCGTCGCGCATCTGCAGGCCGCCATGGGCCTGTCGGAACGGCGGGCCTGTTCCATCGTCGGCGCCGATCGGAAGATGATCCGCTACCGGTCTGTCGCCCACCGGAGACGGAGCTGCGCGGAAGGCTGCGCGAGCTTGCCAATGAGCGAACGCGCTTCGGCTATCGGCGGCTGTTCATCTTGCTCAGGCGCGAGGGCGAGGCATCTGGGGTCAACCGCATCTACCGGCTCTACCGCGAGGAGAGCCTGACGGTGCGCAAGCGTCGGGCAAGACGGCGAGCGGTCGGCACGCGGGCGCCGATCCTGGTCGAGGCAAAGCCGAACGCGCGCTGGTCGGTGGATTTCGTCCATGACCAGTTCGCCAGCGGGCGGCGCTTCCGCGTGCTCAACATCGTCGACGACGTGACGCGCGAATGCCTGGCGGCGATCCCCGACACATCGATCTCCGGCCGCCGCGTCGCTCGCGAACTGACCGATCTGGTCGGCCGACGCGGCAAGCCGGACATGATCGTCTCCGACCACGGCACGGAGTTCACCTCGAACGCCATCCTCGCCTGGTAGAAGGGTCATCGCGTCGAGTGGCACTACATCGCGCCGGGAAAGCCGATGCAAAACGGCTATGTCGAGAGCTTCAACGGCCGGATGCCTGACGAGCTCCTGAACGAGAGCCTGTTTTTCGGCCTCGAGCACGCCCGAAGCACCATCGCTGAATCCGGCCGCGTCCAGGACGGTCTGAACTTCCTGCGGCGAGCGGTGGATCTGGACGACAATCCGCTTTATGACGAGCCATGGGGGTGGATGCAGCCGACGCGACATGCGCTTGGAGCATTGCTGATGGATGCCGAACGACAATGCCGAAGCTGAGGCTGTCTATCGCGCCGACCTTGGCCTTGATGCGACGTTGCCGCGGCCTTGCCAACACCCACGCAACGTCTGGAGCCTTCACGGCCTGCTTGAATGCCTTAGCCGACGTGGTGACGCGGTAGAAGTCGGCCAGGTCCGACAGCAGTTGGAATAGGCGCTGGCGCTTGTGGAGGTGCCGATCATGGCATCATGTGCCTGTCGCGGCGTACCGCGATAAGTGGCAAGGATCTGCTCGCCACGTCGCAGCGTCCCCAGCGCCAAGAGCCAACATCGAATCTCGCACGCGTCCATTGCGCGCGAAGCCGCCCGTCCCTTTGCTACAGGCAAAGATGCCCTGCACAAAGTACTTGTCGAACCGTGGCAGTGCTGGTCCGCGATCTCGCGCATCCGCAGGGCAGACGCTGCTCCAGTGCTCCCATGCTGGTGAAAGCTCTGCCTCGTCAATCACACCTTCACTGAGAACCCCCTCAGGGCCTCCGTCCTCCATATGCATGCAACCCGTCTCAACCTCCGCTCAAAGGGGCGTCTTCCGAATGGCAGCTATCCGCCGAGTTCGACCGGACAGCGGACAGACCGGTTCCGGCCCCATTTCGGTCATCACTACCAGGAGTTCCTGGCGATCCGCAGCTACATTGGCGATATCTCGAAGCCGTAACTAGTCGCGTTCGTCGTCCTTAGGTCCGCCAGACTATACGAGAGAATACGAAGCAAACGGCTTGGCGAACCATCCGCTAACGTTTCCGTAGGAAACGGCGACCCTCAGCGACTGACACAATCGTTATCCGTCAAAAGCTTACGAAGCCGTTCGCCAAAGTCGATTCAAGGAGCTGGTCCAGCGACTCGTCGATCGCATTTAACTTCTACGGAACGGCAGTTTCGTGCCTCGATTTTGCTCGTAGAGCCGGGCCCGTTGTGAAAGGCACGTCGGATAACAACTGCTGAGAGTCTCGGATCACCGCTCTAGGCAGATTGCCACCCCCTGGCCGCCGCCGATGCAAAGAGAGGCGAGGCCCTTGCTTGCCTTGCGCCTGATCATCTCGTGGAGCAGTGTCACCACGATGCGGCAGCCGGATCCGGCAAGCGGGTGGCCGAGTGCGATGGCGCCGCCGCTCATGTTGATGATCTCCTCGTTCCAGCCCATCTCGCGGTTAACCGCGATGGCCTGTGCGGCGAAGGCTTCGTTTATCTCCATGACGTCGAGCTCGGATGGCTGCCAGCCGGCCTTCTCCAGAGCAAGGCGTGAGGCCGCGACAGGCCCCAGCCCCATATCCATTGGCTCGACACCCGCCGAACCATAGGACGCGATGCGGGCGAGGGGCTTTAGCCCGAGCTCGTTCATGCGCGTCTCCGACATCACCAGCACGGCGGCAGCACCATCGTTGAGACCGGAGGAGTTGCCAGCCGTGATTGTCCCCTCTCGCTCGAAGACCGGCCTCAGCCGGCCAAGTCCTATGAGGGTGGTCGAGGGGTTTGGATGCTCGTCACGGTCGACGACGACATCGCCTTGCCTGGCCTTTGTCGAGACAGGGACGATCTCATCGTCGAACCTTCCGGAGCGGATGGCGGCATCCGCTTTCTCCTGCGAGCGTAGCGCGAAGCGGTCCTGCTCATCACGCGTGATCTGGTAGCGCCGCGCCAGCCAGTCGACCGTGACGCCCATATGGACCTGATGGAAGGCGTCCCACAGCCCGTCGGTGACCATCGAATCCTTGACGATCCGGTCGCCCATGCGCACGCCGCCGCGAATGCCTGAAAGGAAATGCGGCGCCAATGTCATCGAGTCCTGCCCGCCGGCGATCACGCAATCGGCGTCGCCGCACCGAATCGCCTGCGCGGCAAGATGGATCGACTTCTGGCCGGCGCCGCACACCTTGTTGACCGTCATTGCCGGCACGCTGACCGGCAGGCCGGCCTTGAGCGATGCCTGCCTTGCCGGGTTCTGACCGGCACCGCCGGTTAGAACTTGGCCCATGATCACCTCGCTGACGGTATCAGGCGCAAGCCCGGTTTCGGCAAGCATCGCCCGAATGAGCTGCCCGCCCAGTTCCGCCGCCGAGAGGCTGGCTAGCGCGCCGTTCAGCTTGCCGATCGGCGTGCGTTTGGCCGCCACGATATACACCGCATCCTGCATTTCCTGTCCTCCACCCTTGCGGCAAAGAGGGTTGTGCTCGCCGCTTGACATTCTGGTTATAACCAATAATCTGAAAGCAGCATGCAGACAAGATGACGGCTTCGCGCCGGCCTGCATTCCGGGAGGAAATACATGTCATCCGTGCTTTGGACGCCGGCGCCAGCCGCGTTCGAATCGTCCAACCTTGCGCGCTTTTGCCTGACCAACGGCTACGACCCGCGCGACTACGAAACGCTGCATCGCTGGTCGGTCAGTGACCCCGGCGCGTTCTGGCGGGCGGTGTGGGACTTTTGCTGCGTGATCGGTGACCCCGGCGCGATCTCTTTCCTGCGCGACGATCAGGCGCCGATGACGCACAGCCGGTTCTTCCCCGACGCATCGCTCAATCTCGCGGAAAACCTGCTGCGCGGCGAGGAGGGCAGGGCAGTGGTCATCGAGGCCGACGAGAGCGGCCATTTCCGCACCTTCACCCGTGGCGAACTGCGCCGGCTCGTCGCACGAACAGCGCAAGGCCTGCGCGCGTCCGGCGTAGCGAGAAGCGACAGCGTGGGTGGTATCCTGCCCAACCGTGTCGAAGGTCTCGTGGCGCTTTTGGCGACGCTGTCGATCGGTGCCGTCTGGTCGTCCTGCTCGCCCGATTTCGGCGCCTCGGCGATCGTCGATCGCCTCGGCCAGATTGGCGTCAAGGTGCTGTTCGCAGCATCGCGCTACCGCTATGCGGGCAAGGAGCACGACATCGCCGACCGGCTGGCCGAGATTGTCGCGGCGATGCCGACTGTGACCACGCTGGTGCTGACCGGGGAGCCGGGCGCGAAGCCGAACTGCGCGGCGGCCTGTCTCGCCTTCGACGATTTCGGTCGCGACGGCGCACTGGCCTTCGAACGCGTGCCTTTCGATCATCCGGCCTATGTGCTCTACACTTCGGGCACTACGGGTGCGCCAAAGGCAATCGTCCACCGCACCGGCGGCGTGCTGCTCCAGCATCTGAAGGAGCATCTGCTGCATGGCGACGTCCGTCCGGGCGACGTGATGAGCTGGTACACCAACACCGCCTGGATGATGTATCACTGGCTGATCTCGGGCCTCGCCTGCGGCGCGGCTGTTGTGCTCTATGACGGCACGCCGATCCTGAAGACCGCTGATGGCCTCGACCCCAGTCCGCTCTGGACAATGGCGCAGCGTGCACGCGTCACCCATTTCGGCACCAGCCCGAAATATCTGGCCACGCTGGCCGCCGAAGGCTACGCGCCCGGACGCTTGCATGACTTGTCCTCACTGCGCTCCCTGCTCTCGGCCGGTGCGCCGGTCTCTCCCAACCAGTTCGACTGGGTCTACGAGCATGTGAAGCAGGACATGATCTTTGCCTCGATCTCGGGCGGCACCGAAATCATCGGCTGTTTCCTGCTCGGGTCGCCGACCCACGCCGTTCGCCGTGGCGAACTGACCGTCAAAGGGCTGGGCCTCGCGGTGTCGGTGATGGACGAGCGCAACGCGCCGGTCATCGGCCGGCAGGGCGACCTGGTCTGCACCGAACCGTTTCCATCCATGCCGCTGACATTCTGTGGCGACGACGGCGATGAACGCTACCACGCCACCTATTTCGCGGCGCGCCGGGAAATCTGGACGCATGGCGATGTCGCCGAGATGACCGCTTATGGCTCGGGGATCATCCATGGCCGATCGGACACCACGCTGAAGCCCGGCGGCGTGCGCATCGGCACGGCCGAAATCTACGCCGTCTGCGAAAGCTTTGCCGAGATCGAGGATTGCCTCGTGTTCGGCGCGCCGGTCGAAGGCGACGAGGAGATCGTGCTTTGCGTCAAGCTAAACGATGGTTTTGGCCTCACGCCTGAGTTCGCCGCGCAGATCCGCCGCGCGATCCGTGAGGGCGCATCGCCGCGTCATGTGCCGCATCGCATCTATGCGGTGCGGGCCGTGCCCTACACGCTCAACGGCAAGAGGGTCGAAGGGGCCGCTCGCACCACGCTTGAAGGCAAGCCGGTGAAAAACATGGCTTCGCTCGCCAATCCCGCATGCCTCGAGGAATACCGCGCGCTCGACAGGAGCAAGGCGGCATGAGTCGAGCCAAGGGAGCGATCGTCGGCATCGGCGAATTGAAGCCGCAGCGGCTGACCAGCGGCGTGACGACGCTGGAGATGATCGCCGAGGTCTCGCGCCTTGCAGTGTTCGACGCCGGGCTGGAACCGTGTGATATCGATGGGCTGCTGGTCGGGCCGCAGGTCGGCGAGACGCCGCAACATGTTCCGGCGACCATCGCCGAATATCTCGGGCTGGCGCCGACCATGGCCAATGTCGTCGACCTCGGTGGCGCGTCCGGCGCCGGCATGGTCTGGCGGGCGGCGGCGGCAATCGAGGCCGGCATGTGCGAGGCGGTGCTGTGCGTGCTCGCCAACAATCGCGAGGAGGCAGCACCCCGCTCGCCCAACCGCAACCCGATCCGCGAGTTCGACGTGCCGTTCGGCGCTTCGGGCGCCAACATCTCCTACGCGCTGCTGATGCAGGCGCATAGGGCGGAGCATGGCTCGACCGCCAGGGATTTCGCGCTGATTGCCGCGGCGGCACGGGCCAACGCACAGCTCAACCCCGACGCGATCTTCTTCGGCAAGCCGGCGGATGTGGAGATGGTGCTGGCCTCGCCGATGATCGCTTCGCCGCTGCATCTCTATGAAATCGTCATGCCAGTCGCCGGCGGCGAGGCAGTTGTCGTCACCTCGGCCGAACGCGCGCGTTCGCTGCGCAAGCGTCCCGTGCATTTGCTGGGGGCCGGCGAGAAGGTCACGCATCGCGCGGTCAGCCAGGCGCCCTGCCTCACCTCCGGTCCGCTGAAGAGTGCCATGGCGCGGGCCTTCGCGCAGTCCGGCACCAGGGCCGATGACATGGACCTCCTGTCGCTCTACGACTGCTACACGATCATGGTCGCCACGACGATCGAGGACGCCGGTCTCTGTGCGCCGGGCCAGTTTGGCGCGTGGCTGCGCGACCACGATCTTTCGCACCAAGGCGACAAGCCGCTCAACACGCATGGCGGCCAGCTCGGCTTCGGCCAGCCCGACCTTGCCGGCGGCATGGCGCATGTCGTCGAGGCGGTGCGTCAACTGCGCGGCGAGGCGGGCGAACGCCAGATCGGCAAGGCCGAGCTCGCGCTGGTCACCGGCAATGGCGCGACGATGAGCGAGGCGACCGCGCTCGTGCTGGGAGCCGCCTGATGTCCGTCGATCTCAGTGCACTGAAGACCCCCGGTCCGACGATCACCACGCTGACCCAGCCGTTCTGGGATGCGGCGGCGCAAGGGCAGCTTAAAATCCAGCACTGCGAGGACTGCAACCAGGCCGTGTTCTATCCGCGCCCGATGTGCCCGCATTGCTGGGGCAAGCGCCTGGTCTGGAAAGAGGCGTCGGGCAAGGGCCGACTGAAATCCTTTTCGCAAGTGGACAAGCCGGGCCATCCCGGCTGGCTGCCGGCCGCTCCCTATGTGGTCGGGCTGGTCGAATTGGCCGAAGGCCCGACCATGCTGAGCTTCATCCTGACCGGCGCGCAGCCACCGCACGTCGGAGACGCGCTGCTGCTCGCACCGACAGCCATCGGCGGTCGCGTCCTGCCAGCCTTCAAATCAGTGGAAACCGCAACAGAGGAGAAGCCGCAATGAGCACCGAGACGAAAGATGGCTGGGTAGGTGTGGTCAAGGGTCGTCCGGAAGTCGGCGCCTTTGCCGAGCGCACGCGCCGCACGCGCGCCAGCGACATCGAAGCCTTCACCGATATGACCGGCGACCGCAACCCGCTGCACTATGACCGCGCGCTGGCGGAGAAGTCGGTGTTCGGCAAATTGATTGTCCAGGGCGGCGTCACCTCCGGAATCCTCAATGCGCTGGTCGCCGAAGACCTGCCGGGACCAGGGACCGTGTTCCTCGAAGTCGCCTGGAAGTTCGTCAAGGCGGTCGGTGTTGACGAGGAGATCACCGGACGCGTCGAGGTCAAAGAGGTGCGCCCCGACAAGCCGATCTGCAAGATCGAGACATCCGTGCGCAACGGCCAAGGCGAGCTTTGTCTCACCGGCACGGCCACGGTGTTCACCGTTCCGCTGCAAGGCGCGTGAGTGCGGTGGACGACAGCCGTCCTGGCGTGGCGGCCGACAGCGAACGCTGGCGTGTGCTGTCGCTGCTTTGTCTGGCTGTCGTTCTGTCGCTGACCACCTGGTTTTCGGCAACCGCCATCCTGCCGGAGTTGAAGCAGGAGCTTGCGCTCACTGCCGGCGCCGAGGCGTGGCTGACCAACGGCGTCCAGCTCGGCTTCGTGATCGGCGCGCTGGCGGCGAGCCTGGTCAACCTTCCCGACCTGGTGCGACTCAGCCGCCTTATGGCCGCCGCAGCTCTTGTTGCCGCGCTCGCCAATGCCAGCCTGCTGTTTCATGCCGACCCGGGCGGTGCCATCGCCGCGCGCATCGTCACCGGCGCAGCACTTGCCGGGGTCTATCCGCCGGCGTTGAAGCTGGTTGCAACCTGGTTCACGCGCGATAGGGGGCTGGCGCTCGGCGCGGTCATTGGCGCGCTGACCATTGGTTCGGCACTGCCGCATCTATTCCGCGCCGCCTCGAGCGCGCTCGACTGGCGGCCGGTGGTCGTCGCCGCCAGCCTGGCGACGGCGATCGGCGCGCTGCTGTTCCTGCAGTTCGCCAGGGAAGGGCCTTATCCCTTCGGCAAGGCGGTGTTCGAGCCGTCGCGCATCGGCCAAGTGTTTCGCGAAAAGCCGCTGCTGCTCGCCAATCTCGGCTATCTCGGACACATGTGGGAACTCTATGCCATGTGGGCGTGGCTGCTTGCTTATACGCGTGCCACTTTCGAGGCGCAGGCCGTTGGAACGGCGGCAGCCGCGTCGCTGTCGACCTTTTTCGTCGTCGCGTCCGGCATCCTCGGCTGCCTGCTCGGAGGCTATCTCTCGGACCGCATCGGCCGTACGACGACCACAGCCGGCATGATGATCGTCTCGGGAAGCTGCGCACTGCTCATGGGCTTCCTGTTCACCGGGCCGCTCTGGCTGTTCATGCTGGTTGCCATCGTCTGGGGCATTTCGGTGGTCGGCGATTCCGCGCAGTTTTCAGCTGCCGTCACCGAGCTTGCCGACCGCCGCTTCGTCGGCACGGCGCTGTCCGTGCAACTCGGCGCCGGTTTCGCGCTGACGGTGCTGGCCATCTGGTTGACGCCGCGCTTCGCCGACCTTATCGGCGGCTGGCGCTGGGCCTTCCTGCTGCTCGTTCCGGGACCGATCTTGGGGGCGATTGCCATGCTTATCCTGCGGCGATTACCCGTCGCTTCGAAGATGGCAGGCGGGCGGAGGTAATGCACCGGGCCGATAAAGAGCCTCTGTCAGTTCGACTGGGGTAAAGGGGTCAATCTGATAAGAGTTGCACACCTAGTGCTCTACGTCTCTGAGCGGCCGTACGTTTTGCGATCTTCGACAAATAGAAGGAGCAGAAATCATTCAAACGGCGATCAATCTGCTTGTCGATAATATCAAAAATTTCAGGGCAATTCGAGGCCCGAAAAGAAGCACGCCAGCCTCGAACTGTATGGTCTATGACCACGTTTGTCTGGGCATAGCACCGATCCTTAGAACTCCAAGGTCGCCCCGCAACACCCTTGCTAATTGCGGCCTGACCATTCGCAATAAGAGATTGGATATGTGCCATCAAATTGTTGCATGCTGCATCCGAGGGCGGATAAACGCCCGGCAGCAATTTGTACCCTAAAAATGTGTGCGGTTCCCCCACAGCTCCGATGAAAGCTTTGCTTGGAGACTTGCTAGGATCGTAAATATCCATCTTCAGCTCTGCCAAAATAACTTTTGCAGCATCCATTGCCTTTTGCACTGCAGTCGGCGTCTTACCGATGACGATGAAATCGTCGATATAGCGAATGCAGGTAATGCCCCTCCCGTTCATTTGTCTATCAAATGCTTCGAGCACAATGTTACCTGCCACAGCCGAAAGCGGACATCCTTGCGCTACGCCGTCTTCCCCAGTCGGAAATAGCTTTCGGTCCGCCTCGCTCAATTTGTCTGCATTTGACAACTCAACGGTCAGAGCCTCTTCGACAAGTCGAACGAACTCCAATTCAACCGAAGCGGTTCTTAGGAACTCGATCACTATCAATCGCGGAATCTTCGTAAAGAAGCCGGATATATCTGACCCTGCAACGAAGCGGTCGCCGGCTTTTACCCGTTCATCGAACAATGCGATCGCATGGTTTACGCCCCGACCGCGAATGCCGCCGATGGACGTTGGTGTTTGAAGCACACGTTGGACGTCTGAGATTTCTGTTGCGCTCTGTAGAACATCCAGAATTGCGCGCTGAACAATGCGGTCCTCCAGGGGTGCTACTACGATTGGCCGCCTTCCAATTTTGCCGGCACCTTTCTGCGGCGTCGCGCCATAGGCCTCAGCGAAGCGATAGCCCAGGCGTAGCCGGTCCTGCAGCTTGCGAAGATTGGCCGGCAAGTTCTCGCCAAATTTTCGCGCCGATTGTTTTGTTTTTTCTTGTTGCGATGTTTCTGCATTTCGCCGGATGGCATGCCATGCCGCTACAAGAACGCTCATTGAACGAACGCGCTCACAAAGAGATTTGGATGCAAACCTAGCTGTGGGGCCTGCCGACAAAGTTGTTCCCCGGCTAGTTGCGTCCTTCAAGCGAAGCCCCTACGACCAATGACGACGAGGCATCGACCTGCACCGCGAAGCTAATAGCCGCGCGATGGTCCCCGCCTCTCGTCCCTGCACCCGATACGGGCCAAGCGAGAACTAGGCCAGTGACAAAACGGCCGCCGCCCTCCGGCTCAAAGCCGAAGTAATCGACACCGATATAACTCCGCGTCCGCGCATGCTAACTTCCCTTTCCAGCTTATCAGCTTTTTAGGCGCGTCAAGTCCTTGCGTGGCTACCCGCCCTGGCCGACACTTATGTTCGGAGACTGATCGGCAGGCCGCCAAAGACGGTACACCAGTCTCGCGCATGTCAGCCGGGGCGTGCGGGCGTCCTTCAAGCGAAGCCCCTACGACCAATGACGTCGAGGCATCGACCTGCACCGCGAAGCTAATAGCCGCGCGATGGTCCCCGCCTCTCGTCCCTGCACCCGATACGGGCCAAGCGAGAATCAGAGCCAAGTCAGCACATTGGTGCTACGCGATTCGGCCTGAGAACAAAAGGGGAATATCGGCTATTTCGCCGATGCTGATCTACAGCCCTGTGGATAGGCTGCAGCTGGCACGGCGCTGTCGGTGCAGCTCGGCGTTGGCTTCGCGCTGACGGTGCTGGCCATCTGGTTGACGCCGCGCTTCGCCGACCTTATCGGCGGCTGGCGCTGGGCCGTCCTGCTGCTCGTTCCCGGCCCGCTTCTCGGAGCCGTGGCCATGCTGTGGTTGCGAAACTTGCCGGAGAGCGTGAATATGGCTGGCGGCCTCCGTTAGGGAGGACGCTGCCGCTCCATGAGTCGCGGCAAATGATTTTGCGGCGGGACCGAATGGAACAAACGACCAGAATGCGTGGGCGTCCTCGCTACGACCAGGAAGATGCCGGAGCCGCCGAGGCGTTCCGCTCGATCGGCTCCAAGGTCGAGCTCAACCGCGACGAGGCGGCACCACTGTGGGTGCAATTGCGCAACCAGGTCGAGGAAGCCATCAACACCGGCCTGCTGGCGGCCAATTCGCGCATCCCTTCCGAGCAGGCGCTGTGCGACTTCTTCGGCGTCTCGCGTCCGGTCGTGCGCGCCGCGATCGGCTCGTTGTCCAGCGAAGGCCGCATCATCAAGATGCCGCGCAAGGGCATGTTCGTCGCCGCACCGCGCGAGCATGTCGACTTCATGACCGCCAATCTCGGCGTGTTCGACGATTTGACGGCGAAGGGCCACAAGGTCTCGACGCGCACGCTCGAAATCTACCGTTGCCCGCCGAACGAGAAGGAATCCAGCGTCTTCGGCATTCCCGCCAATGGCAGCGTGGTCCGCATCAGCCGCGTCTACATGACCGACGGCGCGCCGATCACCATGACGCGTATCAGCCTGCCGGGGCACCGGGTGCCCGGTCTCGAAAACATCCTGTCCGAAAACCAGTCGATTTTCGGCACCATCCGCGCGGTGTTCGGCCTGACGGTGAAGCGCGCCGATCGCTGGCTGCGCGCGGCGTTGCCCACCAAGGAAGAGGCCGAGCAGATGGGCGTCGCCGCCAACACGCCGCTGATCGAAATCGAGTCGATTGCTTATGACGCGGATGGTGCGGCGCTCGAATACTACGAGGCCTTCTACAACTCCTCCGTTGCCCGCATCCACATGGCGGTCGAGCAGCCGTCGGCGACGGTGAACGGTGTCGATCGCACCTGAATCTTATCAGTCGAAAAGATTCCGTTTTCTGGTTATAACCAGATTGACGGGCCCGGGAAGCTTCTGTAACGTCCTTATCATGGGTCGGGAGGAGCCTGACCCCTGCGGCATTATCAGGATCGATCGGCTTGCGACGCCGCCTTGGCGGCGAGGGGAAGATTTTGCCCACGCCCAAGTTTGATCCTGATGGAGGATTTGCATGGACTACCGGTCGCAATTCGACCTGACGGGCGAGGTTGCCGTCGTCACCGGCGGCGCCAGCGGCATCGGCCTGGAGGCCGCCAAGGCGCTCGGCACCTGCGGCGCGCGGATCGTCCTGCTCGACATGAATACGAGCGGCCTGGATGCAGCCGCTGAGGCGCTCAAGGAAGCCGGTGTCGCGAGCGTCGACGGCCGCGTGCTCGACGTCACCGATCCGCGCGCCGTCGAGGCGATGGCCGCCCGGATCGTCAGCGATTCCGGCCAGGTCGACATACTGGTCAACAGCGCAGGCATCGCTCGCCTCAACACCGCGCTCGACACATCGGACGAGGAATGGCGCCTGGTGATGGATGTCAACGTCAATGGTACCTATTGGGCCTCGCGCGCATTCGGCCGTTCCATGGTCGCCCGCAACAAGGGCTCGATTGTCAATCTGGGCTCCATGTCGGGTCTGATCATCAACCGTCCGCAGACCGCGCCGTCCTACATGGTGAGCAAGGGCGCGGTGCACATGATGACCAAGGCGCTCGCCGTCGAGTGGGCGAAATCGGGCGTTCGCGTCAATGCTTTAGCGCCGGGCTATGTCGGCACCGAGATGACGCTGAAAATGCGCGAGCGTCCCGAACTCTTCAACACCTGGATCGACATGACGCCGATGGGCAGGCTCGGCGAGCCGCAGGAGATCGCTTCGGCGATCCTGTTTCTCGCCTCGCCGGCGTCGAGCTACGTCACCGGCGCGATCCTGTCGATCGACGGCGGCTACACGGCCTGGTGACGGGCTGAGCAAGGATTGGAATATCGCATGACAGTTTCGGACCTAGAGGCACGTCAGGCAATCATCGACGCCTGCCTCAAGATGAATGCGCTGGGCATCAACCAGGGCACGTCAGGCAATGTCAGCCGGCGCCATGGCGAAGGCATGCTGATTTCACCGACCAGCACGCCTTACGAGACACTGGTGCCCGATGACATCGTCTTCATGGCGTGGGACGGCGAGGTCGACGGGCGCCTGCCGCCATCGAGCGAATGGCGTTTCCATCTCGACATCATGAAGGCGCGGTCCGAGGTCAACGCGGTCGTCCACGCGCATCCGACCTACTGCACCACCATTGCCATCATGGGCAGGAAGATACCGGCGATCCACTACATGGTCGCGGTCGCCGGCGGCAGCGACATTCGCTGCGCTCCTTACGCCACCTTCGGAACGGCAGAGCTCTCGGCGCTTGCGGTGGAGGCGCTGCGCGACCGCAAGGCCTGCCTGCTCGCACAGCACGGCATGATCGCGGTCGGTTCCAGCCTCAGCCAGGCGATGTGGCTGGCGGTCGAGGTGGAAACGCTGGCGCGCCAGTATCACGGCGCCCTGCAGATCGGCGAGCCGCCGATCCTGTCCGAGGAGGAGATCGAAAACGTCATCAAGCGCATGGCCAGCTATGGCCTGCGCGACAAGGAGGCTGCTGCCTGAGCGGCGGTCATCTGGCAGAATCCTTCGGGAAGGCCCGAAGCGATCAACAAGGGAGGAATGAAATGACCGGATCCATGAAAGGCCTCGTCAAGGCGCTCGCTGTGGGATTGGCGGCGGCTTGCAGCCTGGCCGCCATCTCGAGCGCGAATGCCGAGGAACTGTCGCTCAAGGGCAAGCGCATCGGCGTTTCTGCCATCGGCACCGATCACTATTGGGACCTGATGGCGTTCCGCGGCATCCAGGACCGCGTGAAGGAGCTGGGCGGCGAAGTCATCGCGCTCGATGCCGGCCGCAAAGACCAGCAGCAGATCGCGCAGCTGCAGACGCTGATCGCACAGAAGCCCGACGCCATCATCGAGCAGCTCGGCAACCTCGAAGTGCTGAACCCGTGGCTGCAGAAAATCCGCGACGCAGGCATCCCGCTGTTCACTGTCGACACCGCTACGCCACACGCCATCAACAACACCACCTCCAACAACTACAATATCGGCGCCGAGATCGCGCTGCAGATGGTCGCCGACATGGGCGGCAAGGGAAATGTGCTGGTCTTCAACGGCTTCTACAGCGTGCCGGTCTGCAAGATCCGCTACGACCAGCTGAAATATGTGCTGACCTCGTTCCCCGACGTGAAGATCGTCGAGCCGGAACTGCGCGACGTCATCCCCAACACCGTGCAGAGCGCCTATTCCAACGTGACGGACATGCTGACCAAGTCGCCCGAGAAGGGCTCGATCGGTGCGGTGTGGGCCTGCTGGGACGTGCCGCAGATCGGCGCCACCCAGGCGGTCGAGGCCGCCGGCCGCAACGAGGTCAGGACCTACGGCATCGACGGCAGCCCGGAAGTCATCAAGATGGTGATGGACCCGAAGTCGTCCGCCGGTGCCGTGGCAGCGCAGCAGCCCTACGAGATCGGCAAGACATCGGTCGACAACGCCGCCAGATATCTTGCCGGCCAGAAGGTAGCGCCCTTCACCTTCGTGCCCGCGGTGCTGATCAACAAGGAAAATGCCGCCGAAAAGGGAAAACCGTTCCTCGACGCGGCCGAGAAGGCTGGCGTTAAATAGGCTGAGCGTAACGGCGGGCAACCATGCCTATGGCTGCCCGCCACAGCAACCAGGATTGACGGCCATGCAGGCGGCAAAGCGTGAAATTGCTGTATCGATGACAGATATATCGAAGCGGTTCGGTCCGGTGCGTGCGCTGGAGAACGCGAACCTCGAGATTGAGCGCGGCTCGATCCTCGGCCTTGTTGGCCAGAACGGCGCCGGCAAGTCGACGATCATCAAGGTGCTGGCTGGTATCATCAAGCCGGACAGCGGCACCATTGTCATCAATGGCGAGACCGTTGCCGCGCTCTCGCCGGCATCGGTTGAAAAGCTCGGCGTCCATTTCATCCATCAGGACAGGCTGCTGGTGCCGACCGCAACCGTCGGTGAGGCGGTGTTCCTCGGCCACGAAATCGGCTTCGGCCCGTTCCTCAGCCGTCGAGCCATGGAGCGCAAGGCAGCCGATCTGTTGCAGCGGTTCTTTGACATGCAATTGCCGGCGGGAACCCTGGTCAAGGACCTGACGACGGCACAGCAGAAGGTGGTGCAGATCACGCGGGCCCTGGCGCAGAAAGCCTCGGTGCTGGTGCTCGACGAGCCGACGGCGGCGCTGGTCAAGCGCGAGGTGGATAGCCTTTTCGACGTGCTGCGGCGGCTGCGCGACGACGGCATCGCCGTGGTCTTCATTTCCCACTACATGCAGGAGATCGAGAAGCTCTGCGACCGCGTCACCGTGATGCGCAACGGCACCGATGTCGGCACGGTCGACCCGCGCAAGACATCGATCGATGAGATCATCTCGATGATGATCGCCCGCGACGTCGGCGAGATGTTTCCCAAGCGTTCGGTCACGTTAGGCGCGCCGGTGCTCGAAGTCGCCAATCTGCGCCTCGGTGGCGGTTTTGAAAACATCGGCTTCAACGTTCGCGCCGGCGAGATCGTCGGCCTCACCGGCCTGCTCGGATCTGGCGCCAAGGAAATCGTGCAGTGCCTGTTCGGCCTCAAGACCGCCGATGGCGGCTCGGTCAAGGTCGAAAGCAAACAACTGTCGCTGTCGACCCCGGTCAAGGCTGTGCGCGACGGCATCGCCATGCTGCCGGAAGACCGCCGCGCGCATGGCGTGGCGCTTTGCCTGTCAGTACGCGAGAATATTTCGCTAGCCAGCCTGCGCCGCTATTCGAAGAGCGGTCTGGTCAGCCGCGGCAGCGAGAACCAAGCGGTCGATGGGCTGATCAAGGAGCTGTCGATCAAGACGCCGCATCGCGACGCGCTGGTGCGCGAACTCTCCGGCGGCAACCAGCAAAAGGTGGCGATCGCCAAATGGCTGAGCTGCCAGTCGCGCGTCTATGTGCTGGACGAGCCGACGGTGGCCGTCGATGTTGGCGCCAAGGTCGAGATCTACAATCTGTTGAACCGGTTGGCGAGCGCGGGCGCGGCGATCCTGCTTCTGTCCTCCGACCTGCTCGAACTGGTCGGCGTCTGTGACCGGGTGCTGGTCGTCTATCGCGGCCGGCTTGCCGGCACCTTCTCCGGCCCGTCGATGAACAGCGATGCGCTGCTCGCGGCCTCGTCAGGCGCCCGCTCGAACGCTGATGGGGTGGCGGCATGAGCGCGACCACTCTCCACACTGAGGCCGGCGCCTCCGACGAAACCCGCGCCAACGGCAAAAGTGCTAGCCGACGCTTCGCTACTATCGTCGTGCGGCTCGGCGCGATTGCAGCCTTCGCCGCGATCATGGCCTATTTCGTCGTCTTTGCGCCGGGATTCACCTCGACCTTCAACCTCATCAACGTCGTGGAGCAGTCGGCGATCCTGGGCGTGCTCGCCTATGGCATGACGTCCGTCATCATCGGCGGCGGCTCCGATGTTACCGAAGGCGGCATCGACCTTTCGATCGCCGCCAATATGGGGCTCTGCGCCGCCGTCTACGCGACGCTGCTGGCGATGGGCTATGGCGACTTCCTGTCGGTGCTCGCGGCCATCGCCGTCGGCATGGCCGTCGGTGCGCTGAACGCCCTTGCCGTGGTCGGCCTCGGCATCCTGCCACTGCTGGCGACGCTTGCCGTGCTCAATGTCGCGGCCGGCATGGAACTCACGCTCACCCAGAACACGGTCGTCGGCGCATCCTCCCCGCTGCTCGCCTTCCTGGTCTCTGGTGGCCTTTTCGGCATCTCGGCGCTCGCTTGGGCGTTGATCATGTTCTCCGTCATCATCATAGTCATCATCCATGGGACGGCGTTCGGGTTGCGGCTTTACGCGGTCGGCGGCCATCCGGAAGCGGCGCGCGCGGCCGGCCTCAGCGCGCCATTCTATGTGTCCTTCACCTATGTGCTGAGCGGCTTCTGCGCGGCGGTGGCGAGCGTCCTCACCGTTTCGCGGCTCTCGGCCAGCACGCCCGGTTCCGGCGAACTGCTTTTGTCGGTGCTGGCAGCGGCCTTGCTCGGCACGGTTTTTTCCCGCCGCTTCGTGCCGACCATGGGCGGCACATTGCTCAGCGTGCTGTTCATCGGCCTGCTCGGCAACGGCTTCCAGTTGCTCAATGTCTCGAGCTACTGGGTCAACGGCGTGCAAGGCGCGCTGATCCTGCTGGTGGTGGCCATCACATCCTTTGCTCGCGGCTCGGAGGGTTCACGATGAGCGTCTCGGCCAACGACAGCACCAAGGTGAGCCCGCGCGCCTTCCTTGCCAAATACAGCATGCTCATCGCCTTCGCGGCGATCGTCATCTTCTTCGCCGTGGCAAGCCCGACCTTCCTGACGCTGGCGAACCTGTTCAACGTGCTGGTCAACAATGTTGTCATGCTGGCGATTGTGGCGCTCGGCCTCACCATCGTCATCTCGTCCGGCGGCATCGATCTTTCGGTCGGCGTGTCCGTCGACATGGCCAGCATGGTCTTCGTCATGCTGCTTGCCGCCGGCTATAGCGGCCTGGTCGGCGTCGGCGGCGGGCTGGGTGCTGCGCTCATCGTCGGCATCCTGAACGCGATCCTCATCACCCGGCTCAACATTAGCCCCTTCCTGGCGACACTTGGCGTGCTGTTCATCGGCCAGAGCACACAGCAGCTTGCCACCAACGGCGGCCAGCCGATCTACCTCACCAGCGGCTATGCCAGCGACCAGTTCAACGCCATTGCCCGGACCGCTTTGTTCGGCGTGCCGACACCGGTGATCGTGCTGATCGTCCTGGCCGTCGCCGTCTACGTCCTGCTGCACCGCTCCGTTTTCGGCCGCTATGTGCAGGCGATGGGCGCACAGCCAGGCGTCGCCTGGTACTCCGGCATCCGCGTGCCGCGCGAACTATCGACGGTGCATGTGCTGTGCGCGCTGCTTGCCGGCGTCACCGGCATCCTCTTGTCAGCGACCGTCAAGTCCTACGTACCGCTGTCCGGTAACGCCTTCCTGCTCGACGCGATCGGCGCCACCTTCATCGGCACCACGCTCAGCCGCGAGCGCAAGCCCTCGGTGATCGGCACGCTGCTCGGCGTGCTGTTGCTCGCCATCGTCAAGAACGGGCTGCTACTCATCGGCTGGAATTTCTATTGGCAACAGGTCGGCATCGGCGTGCTCGTTTTCCTGGTGCTGGCCGTGAGCTTCGGCCTGCGCCGCGCCACCCATTGAGTTCGACCACCTATTGAGTTCGAAAGGTCAGCCACCATGCCACAATTCGACGTCAGTTCGATCGGCTTCTACGTCCTCGACATTCTGGGACGGCCAGTCTCACGCATCCCCGACGGCGGCCGCGCCGACTATATCGAGGAGATCCGCATGACGGTTGCCGGCACGGCCGGCGCGACCGGCATGGACTGCGCCATTCTCGGACTGAAGACGCGGGCCGTGACCACGCTCGGCACTGACGACATGGGCGACTGGTTCCTCGCCAAGCTGAAGAAATATGGCCTGGAGTGCGGCCTGGTGCGCCGCGACGGCAGCGTCCAGACCTCCTCCACCATTCTGCCGGTGCGGCCGAATGGCGAGCGTCCGGCATTGCATGTGCCGGGGACGGCCGCCGTCTTCGAAGTCGCCGACGCCGATCTCGACGCCGCGCTTGACGCCACGGTCGTCCATGTCGGCGGCACAGGGCTGTTGAAGCGTTTTGATGGCGCACCGACGGTCAAGCTGTTGAAGCGTGCCAAGGAACTTGGCCGCATCACAACCTTCGATCTGATCCAGGCGACGCCGGAAACCTGGGAACTGGTCGAACCGTGCCTGCCCTATATCGACTATTTCGTGCCGAGCATCGACGAGGCGGGCGAGATGGCGCACGACCGGGATCCGGCCCGCGTTGCCGCCTTCTTCAAGGCCAGGGGCGTGAAGAACTGCATCCTGACCCTCGGCGCCGGTGGCGTTCACGTCTCGCCGCAGCATAGCGAGGATTTCCACCTGCCGGCCTTCGACGTCGAGGTCTTCGACACCACGGGCTGCGGTGACTCCTTCACCGCCGGCATCATCGTCGGTATCGTCAAGGGCTGGGACCTCAAACAGTCGGCCCGCTTTGCAACCGCCGTCGCCGCCAAGGTGGCGATGGGCCTCGGCTCCGACGGCAAACTCGTTTCATTCGACGACACGGTCGCGGCGATGAATTCGCTCCTGGTCAAGACATCAAAGGTGCAAGCAGCATGACCATTCTTCCTGAGGCCAAGGGCAAGACGGCGCTCGTCACCGGCGCCAGCCGCGGTATCGGCAGGGCGCTGGCCAAGGGGCTCGCCGAGGCGGGCTTCGCCGTCGCCGTCACCGACCTGCCGTCGCAGGCCGCGGAGCTTGCCGTAACCAAGGCCGAGATCGAGGCGATCGGCCGCAAGGCCTATGTCTACACAATGGATGTCAGCAAGAAGCACGAGATCGACGCAACGGCGCAGGCGCTGCTTGAGGCGGCTGGCAGCATCGACGTGCTGGTCAACAATGCCGGCATCCTGAAGCCCAGCCTGCTCCAGGATCTCGACGAGGCCAACTGGGACGCGCATTTCGACGTCAACGCCAAGGGCGTGCTGATGATGTGCCAGGCGGTGCTGCCGCATATGCGCGCCAGGAAATCGGGCCGGGTGATCAACATCGCCTCGATCGCCGGCCGCCAAGGCGTGCCGACGCAGGGCCACTACGCGGCGACCAAGTCGGTCGTCATCACGCTCACCCGCGTGCTCGCACAGGAAGTCGGCATGGACGGCGTCACCGTCAACGCGATCTGCCCTGGCATCATCTTGACCGAGATGGGCAAGAACAATCTCGGCAGCGACGCGGCGATCCGCCATTGGGAACAGGTCGCAGCGCTGAAGCGCCTCGGCGCGCCGGAGGACATCGTCGGGCCGATGCTGTTCTTCGCCTCCGACCTGTCGGCCTTTGTCACCGGGCAGGCGCTCAATGTCGACGGCGGCATCTATTATCACTGACGCGCCGCCGCGAAGTGCACGTTGATGACATTTATATCCAGAGTGCGGTCGCCGGACGTATCTCTAGAGCGTTTCCTATTTTGGGAGAATCGTAGGATTCCCAAAACCGGATGTTTGTGATTCAAGATGCTGGCTGGATTGGAGGCCAGCATCTGATGACGCGAGCGCTTTCAAATTATCTTCGTGAGCGTGCAGTGGCGGCAGTTGTCGACGGGGAGACCTGCCGTGCGGTTGCCTCGCGCTTTGGCGTTGCGGTTTCCTCTGTGGTGAAGTGGTCGCAGCGTTACCGTGCCACCGGCTCGGTGGCGCCGGGCAAGATGGGCGGACACCGTAAGCGCGTTCTGGAGCCCCATCGGGCTTTCATTGTGGAGCGGATCAATCAGACCTCTGAACTGACGCTGCATCGGCTGAAGGACGAGTTGGATGCGCGGGATCAAGGTCTCGCACAATACGGTGTGGCTGTTCTTGAGGCGCGAGGGCCTGAGCTTCAAAAAAAACGCTGTTCGCCCTTGAGCAGGCACGCGCCGATATTGCCCGCAGGCGTCAGCGATGGCGATCCTGGCAGACCGGCCTCGATCCGCAGTGCCTGGTCTTCATCGATGAGACCTGGATCAAGACCAACATGGCTCCGCTGCGCGGTTGGGGGCCGAAGGGCAAGCGGCTGCGCGGCCTGGCTCCGCACGACCACTGGCGCACGCTGACCTTCCTCGGCGCGCTGCGCTGGGATCGGCTCACAGCGCCTTGCGTCTTCGACGGCCCGATCAACGGCCAATGCTTCCGGGCCTATGTCGAGCAGCAGCTCATCACGGTGCTGAAGCCCGGCGATATTGTCGTCATGGATAATCTGGGAAGTCATAAGTCGGCGGCCATCAGGCAGATGATCAAAGCTGCCGGCGCCAGGCTTTGGTACCTGCCGCCCTATTCCCCGGACCTCAATCCGATCGAGCAGGCCTTCGCCAAGATCAAACACTGGATGCGCCAAGCTCAGAAACGTACAATCGAGGACACTTGGCGCCACATCGGCCACCTCGTCGAAACAATCGAGGCAGCCGAATGCAGGAACTACTTCGAAAACGCAGGCTACGCTTCCGTCAAGATATGAAACGCTCTAGCGTCCGGTCGACAGCGTGAGCGATACGGTCGAGTTCTTCATCAGCAGAATCGTGACATGTCGGCTGCCAAACGCTTCATCTGCAAAGCGCTGAAACGGCCTGTGCCACCGATCTGGCCTTCCACTCCTGGAACGCAATCCGGCTTTGCAGCTTGGCGCGAGGCGCCGATCAATTCTTTACCGAAGGTGGGTTTCTGCAGGAGGATCAGGCACTCGCTGCTTCAAAGAAGCACTTAGCAGCAGCGCAGGCGGACGAGATCGCCAGCCTGGCGGCAGTGGGTCTCGCTCACCAGATGCATTTCTCGCCGCGCTATCTCGGACGGGAGGACGAACTGCGGGCCGAATTCGACCATGCATTCCACAGCCGCTCGGTTGCGCGTGGATGCCGCGCAATCACATGCGCATCGGCTCCCTCTACCCTTTCGAAGATGAACTGCGTCGCGGATTGGCGGCGATCTCCGCGGCTCCCGCAAGCATTCCGCTCGGCAGAGATCGCGACATAAATAGCGATGACCTGCAGCCGAAAGGCGGACGTGATCGGTTGACCCGCCTGAACAGCAGGAGCGAAAGTCGGCCTCCAAGGAAGAGTTTCAGGCGCCGGCAGGCTTACGAAAGTCCCCGGGGAGGAACCCCGGGCGACAAGTGGCGGCGATTTCGGATTCGGCGGATGTCGGGGAGGGCGCGACTGCCGCGGAGAAGCGCGGGATGTTTGGAAAAATTTGAGAGCAAGCCAAGGGGTGCGTTGCAAATACCGTCACCGGCCGCCTCGGCGTTGAAGGCGATCGTATAGGTAGCATCATCCGGCCGATCTTCTTGCTGGATGATACCAAGGCTCCAGCTTACTGCTTCGGGCTCAGGTCGATCTGGAACCATTTTTCCGAAAGCTTTGCCAATGTGCCATCTTTGCGCATTTCGGCGAGCGCCTTGTTGAGGATCGCCTTGAGTTCCGGCTCTTCCTTACGGATGCCAAGGCAGACATTCGTTGCCATGATGCCACCGACCAGCAACGGGCCGGTCGTCTTCAGCGTACCCTGACTCTTTGCCGCGCGATCGCGGGCGAACACGACATTATCGAACTGGCCGTCAAGACGGCCGCTCTCCAGATCAAGTTGCACCTGCTCGGACGACTTATAGGTCTGCACCTTGACCACGTCGCCAAAGTTCTCCTGGACGAACTGCAACTGGCTGGTGGAAAGCGAAGCACCAAGCGTCATTCCCTTGAGGGCTTCCTTGAGATCGGCGACAGCCTTCTTGCCTTCCGGGGTATCGGTGGAAAAGCTTTCACCCGTGTGCGGCAGGTTGGCGATCGGGCTGTCGGCACCGACGAGGAAGGTGTTGGGCGTAATGACATAAGGATCTGAGAAGTCGATCACCTTGCGCCGCTCGGGGTTTGGACCCATGGTCAGGACAACGTCAAACTTGCCGGCCAGCAGCGACGGTATCTGGCTGTCCCAGTCCTGCGCAACGATCTTACAGTCGAGCTCGGCACGCTTGCACACGTCCTTGATGACATCGAGATCAAGACCCTCTAGCTCGCCCGTGGGGGTGGTCGAATTGAATGGCGGGAATGCGCCTTCCACGCCAACGGTAACGGTCTTCCACTCCTTGGCGAGCGCTGCGCCGGCGTCGAGCAATAAGAATGCGGAAAGGCCGAACGCGACGGCAAGAGCGCTTCTTTTGAACATAGTTCCCTCTTTTTCTTGAACGGTTGTCACGATGCGGTTCATCTGCGGCTGCGAAAATGAAGCCCGGCAAGCCTGAGCGACGCTTTAAGCTTGTACTTGGATCGTAAAGCTGAAAAGAGGAAACTCGTTCACATATAGGAATTTTGTTCAGATTTTTGAGGCATACGCGTGCATCCCTAGCCGCAGGGCGCCAACTTCAAAGATCAAGGCCAGACTTCCTACGCGCAGGATGCCCTGACGTGGCGGACAATGTCGGCGTGCGTGGCAAACCACACGTCCTTGCGTGTACGGATATGGGCCACCAGTTCCTTGAGGAGCCAGATGCGCGAGCGATGACCGATTATGTCAGGGTGCATGGTGAGCTGGAAAATGCCGCGTTCCTCATAGGCGGCATCGAACTCCCGCTTGAATATCTGCAGGATATCATGGGGTGCGATTTGCGGCCGCAATCCACCCCAGCGATCCATGATCAGATAGGCCGCATCGTCACGAATCCACTCGACCGGCAGTTCGGTCACGCCGCAAGGTGCGCCATTCAGCAGCAGCTCATAGCAATCGACGTCGGCCATCAGGGAAGAATCGTAGAGCAGTCCCATGTCGGCGGTAATCTGGAGCGTGTTCTCGCTGAAATCCCAGGAGGGTGTGCGGATGCCTACCGGGCGGACCTTGGTAATCTTCTCCAGTGTGTCCGCTGCCCGGAACTGCAGATCACGTTCCGTATCTTCGTCCAGCAGCGTGTTGCGCTCGTGGATCCAGCCATGTAGGCCGATTTCGTGCCCTTCGGCGATCAATGCCCGCTGCTCGTCTGGATAATGGATCGCCGAAACGGCGGGCACGAAGAACGTGGCGGGAATGGCTTCGCGGCTCAGCAGTTCGCGAATGCGTGGAATACCCTGCCGCGGACCGAATTGCCCCTGCGAAAGCGCCGAGATCGACCGGCCACCATCGCGCAATTCGAAGGTATCGTGGTCGGAATCGAACGACAACGCGACCGCGCATCTGGCACCATCCGGCCAGGCAGCGGGTTTCAGGCTTCGCCCCGCGCGGGCGCGGTTCATGATGGTTTGCAGCCGTTCTTCCGACCAAGTCCAGGTCGGCACCACGGTATTGGAATTGGTGGTCATGCCAAAGGCCCTCCGCTTACGGAAAGTGTCTGGCCGGTGATCCACCCTGCATGGGGCGAGGCGAGGAAAAGCACGGCACTGGAGATATCTTCCGGCAAGCCGATGCGCCGGAGCGGGATTTCGTCGATCATCGCCTGCTGGCCAGCTTGCCCGTAGGAGGCCCATTGGCGCTCGTAGTCGGGGCTGGTGCGCAGGAAGCCGGGCGCCACCGCATTGACGTTGATACCGAAAGGTCCCAGTTCATGGCCGAGCTGGCGGGCAAGGCTGATGAGCGCGGCCTTGGCGCTTGCGTAGGCCTGGATGCCAGTCAGACTCACGCCGATGCCAGCGCCGCTGGAGATGAAAACCAGCTTGCCTGCGCCCCGCTTCTTCATGGACGGCACGACAGCGCGCGACACCAGAAATGCCCCGCGCACGTTAACGTCATAGATTTTGTCCCAATCGGCCGCCGGAACGTCTTCGACCGGCTTTTTGGTTTGGCCCAGCACTCCGCCCGCGACGTGGACGAATATGTCAATACCGCCAGCGATATCCGCCCCAGCTATCACCCTCGCGATCTGTTCCTCGTCGGTGACGTCCAGAAACCCGGTGGAGATTGAGCCGCCGCGGGCGGGACTGGCCTCGGCGGCCAGTCTTTGCAACTCCGTCTCGACAACGTCGGTGGCCAGAACCGCCGCGCCGTCGGCAGCGAATGCCTCGCAGATCGCGCGCCCAATTCCACGCGCGGCACCAGTCACGAGCACGCGCTTTCCTTCGAACTGAATGTCCATATCACTGCTTGTCCGCTGCTTGAGGTCTGTAGCCGAAGCGATAGCTGAGCTCATCGGCATTCCGGATCACCGCTTCGATCATCTGGTTACGGCATGCGGCGAAGCGGGACGACATCGTTGCTATATCCAGGGCGGCGATTACCTCGCCTGACGAGTCGCGCACCGGTGCAGCGACACCCGATCCGCCCTCGGCTGCTTCCTCATCGCTGATTGCGTAACCGTCGACGCGGGCACGTTCGATGATGCGGCGAATTTGGATCCGGTCGATGACCGTGCGCTCGGTGATCTGCACGATACGTTCCTTGCTCAGATAAGCCGAAGTTTTTTCCGGGCTCCAATGGGCCAGCAAAACCCGGCCCATCGCAGTACAGAAGGCAGGATCGGAACCTGTAAGATCAGAATCGAAACGCACAGCCTGGTGACTGACGCTCTTGGCGAGCAGCTTGATACGGCCATCGCTGCGGCGGGCCCCGAGGAATACTGTCTCGCCTTCGCTGTCTCGTAAGGCGTCCATGATCGGCTGCGCGGTGGCGATCAACTTGGCATCGCGGCCGCTCGACCAACCGGGGCCATTGCGGAATGCCTCGTGGATTCTATATGCCTCGGCCTCATCCCGTACGACGTAGGCACGCGAGACGAGCGTCGCCAGCAGGTTGAACGTACTGCTCTTGGGATAACCCAGCTCCATGACGATGGTTTTCAACCTGAGCGGCTTCGATGACCGAGCCAGTAGCTCCAGTATCTCAAGGATCCGGACAGCGGATTTCACTTCGGAATCTTCTATTCTGTTCATGTATGAGAACTTAATTCCTATTGAAGAATTTATCGCCATCCATACCATGCTCCCGGACTATTGAAAAGGAGCGGATTTACAGATGGACGCAACAGGCAAGGTCGCCATTGTCACCGGCGCAGCGCGCGGTATAGGCAAGGCGTGCGCATTGGATTTGGCGCGTGCCGGGTACCACATTGCACATGTTGACGTGCTCGAAGAGGAATTGCGCGGCACCGCCGCCGCAGTTTCCGAACTCGGTGTTCGCGCGCTCACTTTCGTGGCAGATGTGTCGAGCTACAAACGGGCCGGCGAGATCGTCGAGGCGACGGTTGCAGAACTCGGCCGTATCGACTTTCTTCTCAATAATGCCGGACGGTCCGCACCCGTCGGCATTCTCGAAATCTCTGAAGAGGATTTCGACAGCGCGATCGCGATCAATCTAAAAAGCTGCTTCAATTATATCCAGCACGCAGCCCCTCATATGCTTGAGCGGGGTGGCGGGCGCATCGTGTCCATGTCGTCGTTGAATGCGCTTTCCGGCGGCGTGACGGCGGCGGTCAGCAAGTTTGCCTATGCCGCCGCTAAAGCCGGCATTCTGGGCATGACCCGGGCGCTCGCAAAGGAACTGGGGCCACATATCGCCATCAATGCGATCTGCCCCGGTGTCATCCGCACCGAGATCGATACGAACGTGACCGATCGGGCCGACGAGGTTATCAAGGGTATTGCGCTTGGACGGCTGGGCTGCGCCGATGATGTGGCTCGCCTGGTGACCTTCCTCGCCACGTCGGAACCGTGCTTCATGACCGGGCAGACGCTGACCGTCGATGGCTTCCAGTTCAATGTATAGGCTTCCATAGAGCGACCAGGGGGAGGAGAAGAGATGATGGATTTTCTCGGCCTTGTGAGCTTCGGCCCCGAAGGCTGGGGGCTCTCGCTGCTCTTCGCCTCGCTCGTGACAATTGCGGTTGCCACTTGCGGCTTTCTTCTCGGCGTCGTCCTCGGCGGATTTGCAGCTTGGGCAAATCTTGCTGGCGGCACGGTGCTGCGGGTCAGCGCGGATACGTATACGACGATATTCCGTGGCATACCCGACCTGCTGGTTATCTACCTCTTCTACTTCGGCGGCAGCCTGCTGGTCACAAGCACATTTGACGCCGTGGGCCATGCCGGCTTCGTTGGCCTGCATCCGTTCGTTGCAGGGGCCGGCGCCATAGGCATAGTTTCGGGGGCCTATCAGGCCGAGGTTTTCCGTGGTGCGTTCCGCGCTCTGTCCAGAGGCGAAATCGAGGCAGGAAAATCGGTCGGCATGGGCCGCCTGCTGCTGTTCCGCAGGATCATCGCGCCACAGGTGCTGCAGTATGCGCTGCCGGGCGTCGGCAATGTCTGGCAGATGACGCTGAAGGAATCCGCCCTGATCTCGGTGACGGGCCTAGTGGAACTGCTGCGCCAATCGCAAATCGCCGCCGGCTCCACCAGAAAGCCTTTCGAGTTCTATCTGATTGCTGGCGCCATCTTCCTGTTCATAACCTGGCTGTCGCAACGCATTTTCGAGCGGTTGGAAAAATATACTTCCCGCGGTGTTCCGCAGGAGGCTTCGTGATGGATATCGTCTTCATTTACGACACCTTCGTGGCGTTGCTGTCAGGCGTCCCGCTGACCCTGAATCTGACTTTCGTGGCGTTTGCCATCGGTACGGTCCTAGCCATGCTGCTCGCATTGATGCGGATGTCGCGGATCAAAGCCTTGGATGCGACTGCCCATGCCTATGTCTTCGTGTTGCGCGGCACACCGCTGCTCGTGCAGATATTTCTGATCTACTACGGGCTCGGACAGTTCCGGCCGACGCTTCAGCATCTCGGCCTATGGCAGTTTTTCCGCGATCCCTATTGGTGCGCGATCATGGCTCTGGCATTAAACAGCGCGGCCTACGGCAGCGAGGTGGTGCGCGGTGGACTTCGGTCGGTACCGAAGCGTGACGTGGAAGCCGCCCGCGCCTGCGGCATGTCCGGCCTGCTGCTCTTTCGCCGCATCGTCATGCCCATCGCCCTTAGGCAGGCTCTGCCCGCTTATGGGAACGAACTTATCCTCATGGTCAAGGCCACTTCGCTGGCATCGATCATCACGCTGATGGAAGTAACCGGGATTGCCGCTCAGCTTATCTCGTCCAGCTACCGGCCCATCGAAGTGTTCATCGCCGCGGGCGCCATATACCTGATCATCAATTTCTCACTCACACGCGCAATCGCAATGCTCGATTGGCAGCTGACGCCCCATCTTCGCGGCCCGGCCGCAGTCGGCGACAAAATGGAGGGCGGCAATGTCTAGCCAGACGCCAGCGCAAACCGTCATTTCTCTGCGCGACCTGCACAAGCGTTTCGGTACCCTCGAAGTGCTCAAGGGCGTGTCGCTCGACGCCAAAAAAGGCGAAGTCATTGCGATATTGGGATCGTCGGGATCGGGCAAAAGCACGATGCTGCGCTGCATCAACATGCTGGAACTGCCAAGTTCCGGAGAGGTCGTGATCGGCGATGAAACAGTAAAACTGAAGAGACGCGGCGACGGGCTGGCGATCGCCGACCGGAAGCAGATTGACAAGATCCGCTCTCGTGTTGCCATGGTGTTCCAAAGCTTCAACCTATGGTCTCATATGACGATCCTCGAGAACCTGATCGAAGCGCCGGTGCACGTTCAAGGCCGGTCTCGGCGCGAATGCGAGGAAGAAGCCAAGGCGCTGCTGCAAAAGGTCGGCATCGGCGACAAGTCCGGCGCCTATCCCTCACATCTTTCCGGCGGGCAGCAGCAGCGCGCCGCCATCGCCCGGGCACTGGCGATGCATCCGGACGTCATGCTGTTCGATGAGCCGACATCCGCCCTTGATCCCGAACGTGTCGGGGAAGTGCTTAAGGTCATTCGGGCGCTTGCCATAGAGGGTCGGACGATGCTGGTGGTGACCCACGAAATAGGGTTCGCCCGTGAGGTCGCCAGCCGGGTGATCTTTCTCCACGACGGCCGGATCGAGGAGGATGGCCCCACAAGCGAAATCTTCGACAATCCCAAGTCTCAGCGCTTTCGCAAATTTATCGCCACGGTGCAGCATGGCTGACCCCTGGATCGGAATCCATTGAGGACCGGGGAACGACAAATGCAGGCGTCTGAAGCTCAAATCTCGAGCTGGCTCGCGGCCCAGCAGGGTGCCATGGTCGATCTGCTGCAAGAACTGGTCGATATCGATTCCGGCTCCTATGACAAGAACGGCGTCGACGCTGTAGGCGTAAGGCTGGGACAATTCCTGGCCGGACACGGCATCACAACGGCAACGATGCCGATCAAGGGATTCGGAAATACCTTCCTTTCCGGAACCGAGGCGGTTCGCAGAGACAGGCAACGGCACAACTTCCTGCTGCTGGGGCACCGCGACACGGTCTTCGGCAATCGCGCTGAAGAGCTTCGGCCTTCGCACTGCTCCCATCCAGTGCATGGGTCCACCCCAGACTTTGCCCGCTGCCGAAAGGTGGCGGGCTTTTTTCATTCGGCCCGGAACGACCAGCGCCGTGAGAGGTTAGGCGTCTGGCCGATGCTCCTCCCTCCCTCCGTCAACGTCGGCTCAATAGCCCGTCTCGGCTCGCGCCGGGGCGGGCTTTTTTGCGTTTAATGCGGAACAACCCGGCTGTCTGCCATGTTGCAGCCCCGGAAGCTTGGCGACGACAACTCCCCAGCTTCCGCAGCCCGTCTCGCTCCACGGCAATGGCTTCGAGGCGGGCTTCTTGTATTTCGGCGATGCCTTTTGCAGCCCAGCTGCTGAAAGGTGGCCGGCTTTTTTGGAACCTACTGCAACCCCTTACGACGCTCGAACATTTCGCGATTGCGAGCCTTCGCTTCATTGACCAGATGACGAAGTTCGGCGCAGGAAACGGCAAGTTGCGTCCGGGACACCTCGCACTTGCTGCGCAGAACTTTGGCCTCAGCGGCCAGTTCCTTGCCCTCGCGCCGCAGAATATCCAAGCGGTCCTCTGAGCGTCCCATCGACGGACAATGCGCCCGATGGAGCGGCGGCGCAACAGCGTTGGCGCGATGGCGCATGTCTGCTAGGCGCCGTTTGCCGCACTAGGTTCCAGCGGCTCGTGGTCGGGCTGTTCATGCCACATGACCTGGCGCAAGTCGCGCATGTCGACTTTCTGGCCGCAGATCTTGCAGGTGTAGAAGATGTCTACTTCGCGCACCGGATCGCGACCATGCAGATGCCCAGGCTGGGCGGGCCGAGGTCGGATAGCTTGGTCACCGGTTGCGCAGCTTTTTCGCTTCGAGTTCCAGCGTGGCGCGCTCGTTACCATGACGCTTGATCAATTCGCGCACCTGTTCGGCGCTGATGCCTGCCTGCTCGGCGAAGTACTGGACCTCATAGCTCTCATCATAGCCAACGATCACACTGGGAGTTTGCGGTTGCGCCAGAAACGGACATTGTTTGGACGTGATCGCGCTATGGACGATCGCCGATCCCTAGGTGACCTTGGCGGCGAAAGACGGTGTAGGCCTCCAAGGCCGCTCTAGCCCACGCTCCGAGATCGGCGCGAGGATCTTTCTCCGATGGCCGTGAGGTGATCCCAAGCGGCGGGCGAGCCCGCTCGCTTGGAGGTTGAATCTCGACCGTGCCGGCCGAACGCTGTTATCAGCGCCCCCAGATCCCCTGTCCGTAACCGGGCCCGGGGATATCAAAGATCGAATTTCCTGCCGAGGTCGGCGCACTGTCGGCAGTGCTGACACTCGCTGTGCCGCTCGGGTCGACCGCGTAGCCGTTGTCGGAAACCATCGAATGGTGATCGGTCTTCGGATAGGCGGAGCTATGGCTGTAGTCCGCGCCATAGTGGTCGCTGCCGGCAAAACAGATGCCGGAGGCAAACAGGAAGGTCGCCGTGGTAAGAACGATTTTAAGCATTTCAATTCTCCATCTTTGAGGGTTAGCATTTGGCCCCAACGCGCCGTGCCCCCGCACCGCATTGATGAGCCGTCTTTCATGCCCTTTGGGCAAACCGACCAACCGTTATCCTTCTGGGTTTGCGGCGGCAGGTTGTTCAGCGCACGGTCGTCTCGTTACGTTCGTGCGCTGTCGGAGGGCTGCTTGATAGCAGCCGAGATCATCACCATTCGGCGGCGTCAACGCGGCCTGTACGAATGGCGGCTGTTCCCGATCAGCCGTCGCGTGGTGGGGTTGACGTCTGCCTCTTGTCGATCGTGACGTTGTAAGAGCCGGCGAGCCCCTTCATGGGCCGGATGGTTTTGGTCAATAAGGCTCGCGCGGAGCCGGTCGGGGAAATCGTACGAAGTAACTGGCTTATGCATTTTGAACCTCAGGTCTCGGAGCAAGACGCGTCGACACCTCGGCAAGACTAGATTTTCGTCAATGGCGCCGGGTATTTTCATTTCAGCCGTTGAATCTGCCGCATCTGCGATTGTTATTGTTATACATCGCTTTCGTTTCAGGAGTTTTTCTGTAGTTCTATGGGTGTGTTTCGTTTGTTTCAGCGGCCACACGCGACGGGGATGACAAGCGGCATTTTGTGACTGGTTATGGTCCGAGTCGTTTGCTCGATCCGCGCTGTCGGCCGTGCAACCTAGGCCATTCGTGTTTCGGCCGTTTTCCGGAGGATCGGATAGAGCTTCGTTTTCACGTCAGCGCTGGCGATGACTCCCACGCGCCGAAACAGTTGAAACAAATCACGCAGCGTCTGAATGCGTGCTGAAACAAAGAGGGTCTAATATCCGTCTTCGGGAGATCACGTGAACAAAGGGAATGACCATGCGGCCTGATAATCCGGTACCATCCACACACACAGGCTATGCCCTTTTTGACGCCAACAATGTCCTCGTCGACAGCAATCCGGAGATATTTGGAAGCCGGCGGCTCGATCGCCGCGAGATGCATCCAATGGACACCATTGCCGCAGTCGCCGAAACCCTCTCATATCTGAAAAGTTTCGACGGCCGCCCAATCGAGCCGGGCAACGCGTTCGCTGACAGCGCTGCAGCGCGGTGGATGCAGATCGACAAGGGGCCGGTTGAAGCGGAAACTTTGGATGGGCAATGGAAGCTGTTCACTGCACACCCTCGCCCGAATGGTGGCATGGCCCTGGTAAGCGTCGACATTACCGACATGAAGCGAGCGCAGATCGCACACCAGGAAAACGCGGAGGTATACCGCTGCATCACGGACAGTCACCCGCTGCCCGTTTGGGTGGTGGACGCGGGAAGCGGGCAGATCCTCTATGAAAGCCTCGATGCGTCGAACCTGCTTGGCCGGAAATGGCAGCCGAACGAGCGGCAATTCCTGACGGATCATTTCGTGAACGCTGGCCAATTCGATGATATCAGTTCTCTCGCCAACAACAGCGACATCGTGCGGGATCACGAAATCCAGCTTAAAAACACAAGCGGATCGACCGTCTGGTGCTCGACGAACTGCCGCCGTGGCGTTTATGGCGGGCGCCCCTCGCTCATCATCGGGGTATTGGACATCACGGAACGCAAGCAGCGCGAGGATCTGTTCGGTTTCCTAATCAAGCATCATCCGTTGCCGGTATGGATGAACGATGCAAGTTCGGGGGAACTCATATACCAGAGCGATGCTGCCGAACGGCTGCTTGGATGGAGCAAAAAGGCGCGACGCCAGACGGTGCGGCTCGGCGACTACTTTGTCGACCCTGGGAAACACCGGGAAATCAATCGGGAGCTCATGCAAAAGGGCGTCGTCGAAAATTGCGAGGTGCTTCTTAAAAGACCCGACGGGCAAGAATTCTGGGCCACGGGCAATCTCAGGGTCGTCGATTTCCAAGGCCGGCGAGTGGTTCTCGCCGGCATCGCCGATGTGACCAAGCAGAAGAAGCGTGACGGTGAAGTCGCAGCGGCTCGGGAGATGCTGGCAAACGCCGTTGAATCACTCTCCGAGGGATTCGCACTGTTCGACGAAGATCACCGCCTGGTCATGTGCAACAGCCTTTACCGCGAGCTGAATCACCCGGTGCGGGATCTCGTTGAACCGGGAGTGGAATGGGCCGAACTGCTTCGCGAATCCGCCAAACGCGGCGTGTACCGTAATGCGGTTGGGCGCGAGAACGAGTGGCTCGACGAGCGGATTCAAGGCCTGATCGAATTCCACTCCCATTTCGAGGTACCTCTTGCCGACGGCGAATGGCACTCGGTCTCGATACATCCCACCGATCTTGGCGGTTTCGTCGTAACGCGCGCCGACATCAGCGAGCGCAAGAAGGCCGAGGCCGTCGATCGCGACGCCACGACACTGCTGCAAAAGGTGCTCGATGCCTGCCCTTCGCCGATACGGATGACGACTTTCGAGGGAGAAACGCTCTATCGCAATCCTGCTACCAGAGAGCTCTACGCCGACCGCCCGCAAATAACCGACCACTATGTCGATCCAAATTACAGCGCAATCTTGGAGCGCACCCTGATCGAAAAGGGCAGGATCGATGATTTCCGAGTCCAGCAGTACGACACCGAGGCAAAGGTCTTCTGGGCATCGATTTCCGCTCGCCTGATCGATTTCCAGGGAAGGCAGGTGATCGTGTCGAACGCGACGAATATCACCGATATGATCGCCGCCCAGGAAGAAACGCGTAAAGCCAACGAGCGGCTGATCGACGCAATCGAATCTCTGGCCGAAGGGTTCGCTCTCTACGACAAGAACGATTGCCTGGTACTGGCAAACAGCAGATATCGCCAAATGCACGCGGTAAGCGCAGATGTGCTCGTTCCCGGCGTGAACTGGTTCGAGTTCCTCCGCGTGACGGCAGAGCGAAACCAGTTTCCGGTTCCACGGGACAAAATCGACGATTGGCTTGCCGAGAGGGCAAAGGACCGCCGCGAGTTCCGGCAACAGGAATTCCGTCATACAGACGGCGGTTGGTTTTTCGTCTCGAATTGTCCGACCCGCGAAGGTGGATTCGTCGTTACCCGCCTCGACATTACAGAGCGCAAGCGTGCTGAGGAGGCCGCCAGGGAAGCGAATGAAATGGTCCGTAAAGTCCTCGACGCCTGCCCCGTTAACATCCAGATGACCCGTGCGCATGATGGGAAGCTGCTCTACCGCAGTCCCGCCACCGTCGAGCTGCTCGGCAACGTCACCAGCGCCGTCGACTATTATGTCGATCCTCCAGAGCGGATGCGGTACGTTGAGCGGTTGCTCGCGACGGGGTTGGTCGACGATTTCGAAACCCAGCTCAAACGCAAGGACGGTGGAACCTGCTGGTGCTCGATTTCCTCTCGACTGATCGATTACCACGGTGAGAAGGTGATCGTTTCCCACACCTACGATCTCACCGATCGTATCGAAATGGAGCAGGAACTGGAGCGACAGCGCGAGACGCTGCACCAGAACGAAAAGCTGTCGGCGCTCGGCGGATTGCTGGCGGGAGTGGCGCATGAACTCAACAACCCGCTCTCGGTGGTGCTTGGCCTGTCATCGTTGTTGAAGGAGACCGCAACCGATGCCAAGGTCGTGGAACGCGCCGACAAGATGAGCAGGGCAGCCGAACGCTGCGCCAGAATCGTCAAGACATTCCTGGCTATGGCCAGAAAGCAGCCGACGCGAATCTCAAACGTTGCGATCAACGATATTATTTCCGAAGCGGTGGAGGTGGTGAGCTATTCGATTCGATCGTCGGACATCGGGCTTTCAGTTCATCTTGAACCTGGCCTCCCCCCATCTGGGCGGATCCCGATCAGCTTGGCCAGGTGCTGATCAATTTGCTTGTCAATGCAGAACAGGCGCTGCACGGCTGGGAAGGGCATCGGGAAATCACGCTTTCAACGCGGCTTGATCCCAAGACCGGCAACATAATCGTCCGCGTTGCCGACACGGGTCCGGGAATTCCCAAAGAGATACTCCCCCGCATTTTCGAACCGTTCTTCACCACGAAAGAGATTGGGGCAGGGACTGGGATCGGGCTATCCTTCTGTCATCGGATCGTTCAATCCCATGGAGGAGCCATCGAGGTCGAGTGCCCCGAGGCGGGTGGCTCGACCTTCTTACTTTCGCTGCCGGCTTCGGATCGTCTCGACAAACAAGCCGAAACTGCTGAAGACGAGCTCCCGAATTCAACCGGCATTGCTTGTCTGGTGGTAGACGACGAAGAGGATGTGCGTGAGCTGGTCGCTGAGGTGCTCAGGCGGGATGGTTTCAACGTCATCCTTGCCAGATCCGGCGAAGAAGCACTGCTGCACCTCCAGAACCGCACTTTCGCACTGATCCTGAGCGATCTGAAAATGCCGAACATGGATGGACGGGGATTGTTCAATCAGATTGCCAAGCTCCATCCGGCCGAGCTCGACAGACTAGCTTTCCTGACGGGGGATACGATCAGCCCGGGTGCGCAGATGTTCCTGCGCGCCGCGAAACGGCCCTATCTTGAGAAACCGATCAAACCTAACGAGCTCCGTTCGTTTGTCTCGAATTTGGTGGTCAACAGCAATACTTGACAGATCCGTTGATTTGCAGGTCACTTCAGAGGCGACTTTTCCATAGGCTAGTTGCCGGTGGTCGATTTTGACGACGCACGCACACGTAGTTGTCTGCGATGACGAACCGGATATCCGCGACACGGTGGCGGAATATCTGGAACATCATGGCTATGCCGTGTCGCGGGCCAGCGCGGGGCCTGCCCTGCGTGAACTTGTCGATAGCACGCACATCGATGTGGTCATATTGGATATTCGCATGCCAGGTGAGGATGGCCTTTCGCTGGCGCGATATCTACGAGAGCACGCAGACGTTGCCATTATCATGCTGACTGGATCGGCGGAAATCGTCGACCGTGTTGTCGGCCTGGAGATTGGCGCCGACGATTATGTCGCGAAGCCGGTGGACCTGCGGGAACTGCTGGCGCGGGTCAAGGCCGTGCTGCGCAGGACGTCGGCGAGCGAAAGGGCTGCCGAGAAAGCAAGCACTCCGGGGCGCCAGGTCCAGTTCGGTAAGTGCCGCTTCGACCCGGACGCACACAAAATGTACAACGCCGAGGGGATCGAGATAGCGATCACCCCGATGGAGTTCCGGCTTCTGAAAGTATTCAGCGAACACCGCGGACGAGTACTCAACCGCGATCAACTGCTCGAACTCGCGCATGACCGCGGATGGGAACCTTTCGATCGTAGCATCGACATTCGCGTTTCGCGCCTGCGCAAGAAAATCGAGGTCGATCCCTCCAAGCCGGAGGTGATCAGGACGATCCGCGGCATGGGTTACCTCTACTCTTGAGCGCGCCGCTGGCTGGCTGGACCAGCGCATCAGCCCTTGCGGCTGAGGTATTGCGACTTTGTGGTTCCAGGGGATAGCCCCGCTCAAACTTCTGAGTTTCGGGAATCTAACTGCGTTGCCCTGGGCTTCCACTGTCACGTGTGTGCGCTGAGCGGCTGGCGTGCAGACCAAGCCGGCCTTCTCGATACCTGGATTGTGTGCCGCAACCGCCGGGGTCCGAGGCTGCGACACGTTCCCTGCGCCGACAACGACGCGGGCACCTTAAGCGCGAATCAGAGCCGTTCGAAGTCGAGAAAGTCCGGCCCTCCCACCCAGGCGGCCTTGAAGCGCATCCATCTTTTCGGCGTCCACCCGCAGGTTGCCATGGTGGGCCTCCACGATCAGCACGCTCAATTCCAGCAAATCCGGCGCCGGAAGTCCTCCCGCCGTCTCCGCAGAAAAATCGGTCTCGGCAGCGAGCTTGCGGATTGCGGCGGTCTCGGCGCGCGCCGCCTCGCTCGCACCCTTTGCGGCGAAGGCGACGCCCCGCGCATATCGTCAGGTTGCCTCGACACAAGGCAGGGCGGTTGCCGGCACCGGCAACGCGAGTATGACCTCGGGATCGCTGGACTGGGCGTGGGCAAAATAGGCCGCCGCCTTGGTCGGCTTGCAGCCCGGCCACCTTCTCGGCCGTGGTGTTGGAGACCAGCCACTCAAGCTTTTTGGCGGCCTCGGGCGATTGCCTCAACGTCGCCCGCCATCTGTGCGGAGGTCATCAGGAAGTGCCGGTTGAGCGAATAATAGCCGTCCGTGTAGACACCGGACGTGCTGTCCGGCGCCATGCCGACGCGATCGAAATAGGCCTCGTCCGCTGCCACCGCCTCGCGGTTGATCTCCAAACTATCGATCCACCGGCCGACCTGGTGATAGATGTGCGCTGGCATGTGCACGATGTGTCCGGCGCCGGGCATGAGGGCGGCCAGCCGGTCGACATGGGCTTCGGCCCTTTCCAGCGTCGAGGACGCTTCGACGGCATGGATACAGAGATGGATCTCGCCGACATGATCCGGATTGCGCGCCAGCACCCGCTCCAGTGAGGCCACAAGCTTGATCGTGTCCGGCTTGGCGTTGCTCCGTCGTCAAGCCAGTAGTCCAGGGCATCAGATCTCGTAAGCGCGTCAGCGCGTGATGATTTCCTCGTCCTGCGGATGGCGGTCTGCCAGTTCCGCCATCGCCGCGGCATAGTCCTCGTTCAGGGCGCCCTGGTCGGCCGAAGCATCGGCGCTGTAGCGCTTGGAGAGCGCGGCGATGTGGTCCTTTTCCCGGCTGGTGGCAAGTGCGTTAGCTTGCCCGCCTGCGCGACGGCTTCGGCCGCGTCCGTGGCCGCCTACTGGCCCATGCCGGCATTGATGTTGGTGCCGAGCACGTAAGCCTCGCCCCAGAAACACATGGCGCAGGTGGAGTCCAGTTTCTGCGCGGCCGTGAAGGCGCGCTGCGCTTCGACGTGGTTGAACGCCCACGCCCAGCGTAGGCCCTAGTTGAAATAGGTCTGCGCCAGCGGGTGGCGGTGGTGACAGGATAGGAATGGCTGCCGAGGTTTTGGAACAGCGGGACGCTTGTCGCATCCTCTCCAAACACCGCCGCCTTGGCCTGGCGGTGCGGAAGGCCCGAGTCATGGGCATTGGCGGCGGGCACCGCCAGAAGGATAGCCACGCTCGCACAGGCCAGTAGCGGGAGCCTAAATGAAAGCTTCATGGGATCAGCCCACCTTGTCTTCCTGGCCGCGCCTCAAGCCGCGGACCACCAAACCGATTTCGGACCGGCTGATCCCGATGTCCTTCAGGAGGGCATCCTCCATTGCCGCAAGGTTCCGTTCCGCCCTCCGGCGAACCTGGTAGTCCCGGAAAGAGTGGTAAGCTGCTCGCATTCTCGACATTGCACTACTCCACGATTAGCGCCGCGGGATGCAGCGGTGCCGTTGCATTTAAACCATCCCTGTGTCAGGCGTTTTTCCGCGCCGAATGCGAAGTGTTTCGTTTGTTTCAGCGACGGGGAGCGCTTTTCCGTGCGGTGTGGACTCCGAGCTGCCAGAGTCGCGAGGAAATCGCCTTCTTTCAGGGCGCTGGATTGTGAAACGGGTGTCCGAGATCGCCACGCTCGCTTGCGCGTCAGATGGCAGCACCGGGAGTCAGCCCCACAGTCCGACAAGATGCCTTTGCAGGGCGCTTGGCGAGCGGAGTTTCTCCGCCGCTATGCTCCGAGACGCCAGCCGCCCGGAACTCAGCCAGCGCAACGCTTAGTCGGCCTGTCTTTCACGGCGGTCCTACGATGGTCGTTGGCCTGAAGCCGACGTACGTCTTTCACGACGCGAACGGCAGCAATCCGCCCCGTTCCGGCCATAGAGGCGATCTTTGCCTTCGCCCGGAAGCGGACGTTGCGGTGACCACCCGGAGTTCATGGTCGTGCCACAACCGGCCATTCCCGCAAGGTCTGTGTGCGTCATGCCCGACTCGCCCGAACGCTCAGCCACCGATCATTGGGCTTTCCGATGCAACGACGTACCTCGCTGACAATCCAGCCGGCGTCTGTGAGTGCGGACCGTAGAGCGGACTCGCGCCAGTAAGTCTCGACGTAGCGCCCAGGCGCTGCAGCGCCGCCGGGTGTGGACACTTCCTCGCCATCGCCCTCTCTAACCGAGGCATGCAGTCGGCCACCGGTCCGGGTCGCCTCGGCAAGCCGTCCAAGCACCGTGCCGAAATCCTCGCGCGCGACGTGAATCAGGCAGGCACAGGCCCAGATCCCGTCGTACGGCGTGCCGGGACGCTGCGGGTCGGCCAAGTCTTCGGTCAGCGGGTCCAACAGGTCGGCCTCGAAGCCATTCTCGCGAAGCAGTTCGACGAAACCCTTCGAAATGTCTGTGCGCCGGACGCTAATCCCCCGCTTCTCAAGCTCAAGTGCGTCTCGCCCGCCACCGCTTCCGATCTCCAGCACTCTGCCCGAGCCACCCAGCTCAGTCACGAATGCAGCGATTTCTGTCGCGACCCATTCGGGCATCGGCGCGGCCTCGGCAGCATACTCCGCCGCGACCAAATCATAGGACCGCACAGTATCCCGGTCGGTGCTCATCGTAGCGCTCCTCCTTTCAGACAAGAGGCCGATGAGCGAGAGCCCCATCAGCCGTTGCGCCCTTACACTTTCGGCAGTTGGTGACATCGCGGGCGATTTACTTCCCAGCTTTAGCAGGAATGCGATCTGAGACACTACCGACCGTTTGCCCATGGCTGCCGGGCGGCAGGGCGCCCCCCAGCGGATGTTCAATCGGACTTTGCCTTCGCCCAAGAGCGGACGCTACTTCAGAGCCGGCTGAATGTTAGCTGCGTGCCTCGCCCCTGACAGGCAGGTCAGTTTGAGCGAATGGGAAGCGCGTCCCCTGACCGAAGAAGTAACGGACTGGCTGGCCAGCCGGTTACACTCGCAACTTTAGAACCTCTTGGTAGGCAAGTGCCCGCAACGGGTATCCGCGCCTGTCAAATGGCCGATGTGCTGCGCCATACGCAAGAATGGGATCAACCCGCAAAGAACAACGAGCGGATTGCTCAAAACGCGCCCTGCAACTTCATCGGCGGATGCATGAGTGCCCACCTTGTCGTACACGCAGCGCCTTTGTGATCATGACAGTGAGACCCGAAAGTGCTCTCAACGATGGTCTACTAAAGGGCCGCGTAGGGGCGGGTGGGAGCCTGGGCGATCAGAGGCACCGGCATGTCTTGATCAGGACGAGTACTCCCACGGCGTAAGGCACCGCCAAAGCCCGAAGGCGTCCGAACCCGCAACCGGACAGCTTTGTTCCACAGAAAAGTCCCAACGCAATGCGCGCAGACTTTACTACTGATCGAACGGACCAGGTCTGCTGGGGTTGACAGGGCCGCAGAGCCATCTCCGGGGCACCGGAGCAGTGTCGGCATCGCGCCGAGGATGTGAACGTCCGTTCCCGGCGGCGGGAACGCGGAAGATCCGCTCAGCAGACCCTATCGCCAGAGAAAATAAGGCCCGCCCGCGCCATTTGGGCGTCACCGTTTTGCGGCATCGCTGTCGGCCGCGGCGCGAGACAGGAACATCTGCGTCGTCTCGGCGAGGTGGGTCTTCAGCCAATCCGCCATCGCCTCCTCTTCGCGCAGATTCTGCTCACAGACACGCGCCACCTCGGCCTCCCCTTCGGCGTTGGCCGCGGCGATGAGCATCGTGTAGGAGGCAATCTCCATATGCTCGAAAGTATAGCTGGCAAGCGAACCCTTCATCACCTCGTCGCCGGCGAACACGCCGCTGATCGACTGGGCCATGGCGGTGAGCTTGCCACCTGCGTCTTTCATCGCGGAAGATCCCTCTCCGATCCGGTCAAGGCAGGTTCTCAGCCGTGAGGCCTGCTGTCGCGTCTCTTCGAGATGCTGACGGATCCGGTCACCGAGCTCCGGATAGCTTTCGAGGCGTGACAGTTGTCCGGAGAGCATCGTCTCGGCCTGCTCCTCCATGGCGTGAGCGTCTCTCAGCCACTGTATCAACCAGTCGCGCGATTGTGTCATGAAGGTCTCCCTTGGGTTGCTCGCCCAAACCGCGAGCGGAGAGCATTGTTCCGCCGGCAGGCTCGACCAGAGGCGCGGCCGACGCGCGGATTGACCGCCGACGCGACGGTCACTTCTTGCTCTGGCCCGAGGCATCGGCCAATGCCGGTTTCACCAGCTTGCTGCGGATATCCCGCGCCATTTGCAGATGCTCCAGTACGGCCGGCAGGATATCCGAGGCGAAATGCTGGACGTCCGGATCCTGGCCGGAGCCGATCTCCCATTCAAGGAGTTGCACAGTCTTCTGATGGTCGACGATCTGGCCGCTGATGTAAGCGAGATCGAATTCGACGCCTGTAAGCTTCTGCCGGCAATGGCAGCGGCGAAGGGAGGCCACTGATAAAGGTGTGCCGTGTGGAATACCGAATGGATCCGACGAGACACATGCCGTCGCAGGTATAGCGTCTGCGACCCCGGGAGCCATGTCGGAGGGGGCAAGTGTTTGAAGGGATCGTCTTCGTCTGCGGCTACTTTGTACCCGCCAACCCTGCTGACAGGACAACGAGCGTTCATCGACACGGTTTCGCCTATCGGTGAGATAGTGGCGACACCTCCCCCTACTTCTCTGCCTCCACAATCTTATCGAGAACAGCTTCAGGTGCCACGTCGCGCTTCAGTTCCTTCAATTCATCGTCCGCTTCCGTGGGAACATTCATGCACCTGGCAATCTCCTCGACCATCTTGATGAGCTTGGTCGTCTCGTGTTCGTTGAGCAGGCTGACCTGAAGATCGAGGTCTGCTCTCGCATCGTCCTCAGCGGCCATCCGGTTCTGGTTGATGAGCACGAACGTGGACAAAAAGATCGCCTCCACGGATGCAATCATCGCCAGGATAACCAAGGATGGGTCCCAAGGCTGAACAAAGCCGACGGGCTTGATGTTGAGGACGATCCAGCCCCCAAAGAAAACAAGATGGATATAGACGAACATCATGCTGCCTGCGAACTGGCTGATTGCCCCCGCGGCGCGTTGCTCCGCAGTGGCAGCGTTCGCATCGCGCTTCCGTCGTTGAACGATTGCTTCGATGTTGCGGGCCAAGGCAGGAGCGAGGCCGTCCGCGGGTGGTGTGGTTGGGGTGGCGTATCCCATGTCATTGCCTGAGGTGTTCGGGCGCATAGCTCTCTCCGTGTCTGCACCTGACCCACTTAACTGGTCGGTTGGCGTTTCGATCCATGCAGCCTCAGGAGCGCTGACGGACCTTCATCACGAATGGCTCACCCAATGAGACAGACCTATAAAGGCGGACGCAAATCGGCATAATCGCGGCATCTGGCTGTCTGCTTTCTTCGAACTATGACAAAACGACTCTGTGCCGGGATCCGAAAAGATGGCTTCCGCCCGAGTCATTCGCGCGGTGCAGGAGCATTGTAAGAAGCTTTTTCAGGTGAGGGGGTCCGGCCGCCGCGATGCTGTCCACCATCTTCAGCACAAGGTGCGGCGCAGCATGATGCACCATGTGACCGGCGCCCGCGACGATGCGTATCATCGAGCCCGGTAGGACTGCGTGCAAACGTTGGGAATGATAGTTGGTATCGAGCAGGCTGTCCGCGTCCCCGGCCATGATACCTATCGGCGCGTTTGTCCTCCCTGCGGTCTTGGGAGCTAATGCGGCAACGGGGATCAGCAGACCAGATTCCGCAGCGGTCGTTCGCAAGTGCGACGGTGCGCTGACCAGATTTCGCAACGCATTTGAAAACTCTGGCGGGACAAGTTGCGGCCCGAACAGGCGGCGCATCAACACGGGCCAGATCAGCCTAACGACAGGCGGCAGGATGGTGTGGCAAAGGATGGTTCCCACGATCGGCAGTGCCGGCAGGGCGGCAAGCAGGGCATCGAGCCTGGGGGAAGGGAAATGATAGCCGGAGAGGAGAACCGCGCCACCAATCTCGTCAGGATACCGGGCCGCCCACTGGAGGGCGACCGATGCCCCCCAGGAATGGCCAAGAACGATAGGATTGTCTGCCCCGATCCTCTGCGTGGCGCTCTGGAGCAGATCTGCCTGGGCCGCGGCGGTCCATAGGCGACCGCGCGGTCGTGTACTGCCGCCAAACCCGGGACGGTCGAAGACAATAACGCGATAACGCTTGGCTGCTTTGTCGACTAGACCGCTGATTTGGAAGTCCTCAGCGGCGGAACCGTTCCCGTGCAGGAGAACTAGGTCCCTGCCGCTTCCAGCCTCGATATATCGTAGGCGGACACCGTCGACCTCTATGGTCCTTCCTTTCGCGCGGACGGAAAGCGCTTGCTTGGTCGCCGCTCGATTGTTCAGCGCTAGCAGGGCCACCGCCGCAATCAGGCCGCCGACCCAGACGCGTGATGATCGTTTCAGTGAGAATTGGAACCGGAAAGACATGCTGCCGTGCTCCTTGCGTAGGTTGAGGCGACTGGCGAATCGCCGCTGGGACGTCGCACCCCAAAGGCTCACCGTTTTTCGCCATCCGAACCGAGACGCCACATGGTTGTTCCGGCGCCTGATCGCCTGACCTTCGAACGAGGCTACGGGCTTACCTCGGCCCAGGGCTCCTCGAGATTGAGCCCGCGGAAGGTCAAATGACAGCCGGAAGATGCGTTAGTCTTACCAGCCGTTTCCACAGACTGGATAGCCAAAAGAGCGCCGGTGACGAGTAACCCTTGGGCTCCAAACATGGCGACGTGCTCGCGTTTAACTCGCACGGTCTACCCACGCAGGGGCTCTGTAAATCTAAGATAGCTAAAAAAGTTTTGGCTAATGGAACATCGCGCGGTTCAGCGTGTTTGCTTTCGACGAAAATGGAGAAATCAGGCCGTGAACAGCGTCATTTATCTCATAGGCCTCGTTGTCGTCGTGCTGGCAATTCTCTCCTTCCTCGGTTTTCACTAGGAGCCATCATGCAACGCGAAGGCGATCAGGGACGTCCAGCGCCCGATTTCGATAAAGCAAAGAGCGAGCTGTCCGAGCGGCTCCAGGAAGAGACCCAAAGTGCCACCCGATTGATTCACGACGCCAGTGACGAAGTCGTCAACAAAGCTGGCAAGTACGCGTCGGAAGCGCAGGAGGCGTTGTCAGGGAAGGCGCAGGAAACGCAGCGTGATATGAGCGCGAGCTTAGCCGCTTTTGGGGGCGCGCTGCGGGCAGCAAGTGAGCATCTGGCCAACTGCGATCAAGCCACCGTTTCGAAGGTCGTGCTTACTGCCGCTGGTGGGCTGGAGCGCCTCTCGTCCTCTTTGCGGGACAAACCAGTCGAACAAGTCTTAGGCGAGGTCAGGTCCTTCGGGCGCGAAAACTCTGGAGTGCTTTTCGCCGGGTCGGTTCTCGCCGGTTTGGCTCTGGGACGTTTCATCAAAAGCTCGCCACCCGCTGATTCGAGCGAAGCGGACGGTCGGCTGAAAAGCAGTGGCGCCCCAAAGACTGTAAGGCGCCCGAAGACCACAGGCAGCTCTCCACGGGACGACCTCACGTCATAACGAATGCAGCCACTTTCTTGGCCGAGCACGGAGCATGACCGATGAACAACGATCAGGACGGCCGCAGTCTCGCGAGCCTTGTGAGCGACCTTACACAGCAAGTGACGACCCTGCTACAGACCGAAACAAGGCTTCTGCGGGCCGAGATATCCGAAAACGTCAGCAAAGCTGGGCGCGGCGCGGTCGAAGTCATAGGTGGTGCCGTGTGCTTGCTGGCATCGCTGGTGGTACTGCTCCAAGCCCTCGTGATCGCTTTGGCTAAGGCGGGTCTGGGGGCAGGGTGGTCCTCGCTGCTTGTCGGTGTCGTCGTGGCGGTCCTGGGAGTGATTCTCCTGCGCACGGGAATGGCCAGCATAGCGCCTTCGGAATTGGCTCCTGACCGCACACAAGAACAACTCAAGAGCGATGCGCGTGTAATCAAAGGACAAATGAGATGAGCGAGAAATCGGCAGCCGAACTCGAACGCGAAGCCGAGATTGCCCGCGCAGCGGTCGTCGATACCGCCGAATCCATCCGCAGCAAAATGACACCCGGTCAGTTGATCGATGAGTTCACCGGGTTGTTTGCCGGCGGCGCAGGGACCGCCGCCCTCGGCAGGCTCCAGACCCAAGTCAGCGACAACCCTTTGGCCCTGATGCTGGTTGGGACCGGCCTAGCTTGGCTGATGCTTGGCAGCGGTGCTTCGGCGGGTGAGTCTCCGGCAACACAGGCTGCAAACAATCAGCCAGAACCCGACAGGGGGGCGTTCGGGGGCAGCGATATGAAAGGGGCTGCGGAAGGGCTGAGTTCTGGGCGGGAGATCCCCGGCGGACGACCGTCAGCCGGAGAGATGCTCTCGGATGCCGGCGATGCCGTTGCCTCTGTTGCAAGCAACGCAAGCGAAGCGGCGTCAACAGCGGCTGGCGAGACCAAGGATAAGCTTGTAAACACCATGGGGCAGCTTGGCTCCAGTGCGGGTGATATGGCTGCGCAGGCGAGTCGAACCTGGCAGGAACTATTTGAGCGCGAACCACTGGCACTTGCCGTCCTCGGCCTGGCGGCGGGTACGGCTATCGGTGTGCTTCTGCCTCGCACAGCTTTGGAAGACGAGCAACTCGGCGGCTATCGTGACAAACTACTTGGCAGCGCCAACAGTGCTTTAGAGGAAAGCGTGGAGCAAGCGAAAGAGATCGCTGCCGAAGCTTACGAGACAGTCAAGAGCGAGGCGGACCGGCAGGGCTCGAGCGGCGCCGCCGACACGGTAGCCGGTAAGATCGGTCAGGTCGTCAACGCCACCGCAAAGACTACCGAAAAGGCTGTTCGACATCGACTTCCCGAATCGGATCAGTCCTCCACGACCAAGTCTTAAAGTGTCTGCACAGGCGAAACACCGGCTAGCTGCTCAGACAAGCTTTTCATGCGTCGGCATCGTGTAAGATTAAGATTCAGAGAATCTTCTTGAGGTTCTCATCTCACACCGGTTTCTCGTTTCTTTTCGTTGATCGTTTGGCAAGCCTCGATAGGGCTCAGTCAGCCTGCCGCCGCCAGGCGTATTCAGTTGCTGATTTCCTCGCAGGGAGTTGAATGGGACGTCAGTCAGCGGTCAAATTGAACTTGGAGTCGCCTGTCGTGAACAAAACCGCGCGCCGACGGTTTGATTGCATGGAAACTGAAACACTCGTCGGCTATGTCGCGGCACTATGCTCGATGGTGAGCTTTGCGCCGCAGGCCTGAAGATCATAAAGACGCGGGACACGGGCAGTATCTCCGCGCCGATGTATGCGATTACGGTGGTGGGCTTCGCGTTTTGGCTCATCTTCGGATTCATGAAAGGCGAGTGGCCAATCATTATTACAAACGCCGCCTGCTTCGCTCTCTCGGCATTCATTCTTCTGATGACCGTCCTTCCCCGCGCAAAGAAGGACGCAGTCGCGGACGTGCTAGATGCCGCTGCCACAAGGAATGAGCGGTGATTTTCCTTTGGTTGCGTTGTGAGATTTGTGAGGCGCTCAGGTGGCAGCAGGAATAACGCCTTTATGTCGGGAGTTCTCTTGTGGTTCGAGTCGAAATCCGTCCTGGCGAATTATACGACTGCCTGGTCATCGGCGCGGGACCGGCCGGCCTAACCGCCGCGACCTATCTGGGGCGGTTCCGGCGCCGCGTCATCGTTGTGGACGCCGGCCAAAGCCGCGCAAAGTTGATACCGACAACGCACAACTGTCCCGGTTTTCCTGACGGTATTTCCGGGGTGGAGTTGCTTGACCGTCTGCGGCAGCAGGCCCTGCTGAGCGAAGTCGAACTCCTGGACGATACGGTCCACCACGTTGAACGGAACGGGACAGACTTCGTCGCCACGGCATCCCTTCCCATTCGGGCTCGCGCGGTGCTCATGGGGACCGGCATTGTTGATACGCTTCCAGACACGCCCGAGGCTGCCGCTATGATCAAAGCCGGCACATTGCGGCTGTGCCCCATCTGTGACGCCTACGAGGTCATCGACAGACGGGTTGCGGTGATCGGCCCGGCAGACCAGGCAGTGAAAAAGGCTTTGTTCATACGAAGCTACACAAGCGACGTTACCATGCTGGTCGAGACGGGAACTCGATCCGACCCCGCCGCGGGCGCTTTGCTAAGAGAGGCGGGAATCAATGTCGAGGAGTGCATCCCAAACTCAATCAGCTCTGCCGGCAATCACGCGACCGTCAGGCTCGTTGCCGGGAACACAGTTTCTTTCGATACCATTTATCCCGCATTGGGCTGCACGATACGATCGAAGCTCGCGACCGATCTCGGCGCGGAATGTGACGACGTCGGCAACCTTGTTGTGGATTCGCGCCAGCGCACCGCAATTGCAGGCCTCTATGCCGCAGGCGATGTGGTTGACGAGATCAATCAGATCGCGGTCGCGTTCGGACACGCGGCGATCGCCGCAACCGATATGCACAGCTATCTCGCGCATAACGAGTGAACATACATTCGGCCCGGTTTATGGCGGCGGGCACGTTCCCGCCGGCGAAGTCATAGGTACGGAAATCTTCCGCGTTCCGTATTTTCGATAGAGCATTTACGATCCGGTGAATAACAGACCACAATGGTGCGCATTGAGGGAGCTCAGCGAAAGAAAGACGTTGGGCCCGCCGAGGGGCAGAAATGATGTAGATGCTCTTCGGGCAGCGAAAGCTGCGGACATAGCTCGCATCAGCTTGGATGAAATATCTGAAGAGGTCGGGAGTGTCTTCGAGGTGATTTCGGAGGCCATGCAGCATCGCGATGGCGGCTCGCCTGACTAATTTTAATTAGAGCAGTTCACCGTTTCACGGAAACGGCGAACCGCTCCGACTCTTTGTTTGGGGTCGCTGGCTCCGTCGACGTTCACGACGCAGTAGGGCGAGGGCGCTGCGATTTCTCCCGTTGAACTAGGGCCCTGTGAGCCAGTCTCGATCTTTTGACCTGCCACTGAGTTTTTCCTCCATCTGAGATTAGAGTCCGGCCCTTGATCGAAGGACGGACTGATGAAGAGAAAGCTTTTTACGGAAGAACAGATCCTCGCGGTTTTGCGCGAGCATGAAGCAGGTGCGAAGGCGGGCGATCTGGCCCGCAAGCACGGGGTCTCGGAGGCGACGCTGTATAACTGGAAGGCCAAGTATGGCGGGATGGACGTCTCCGACGCCAAGCGGCTGAAGGCTCTGGAAGACGAGAATGCCAAGCTGAAGAAGCGGCTCGCCGACCAGATGCTGGAAGCCTCGGCATTGCGCGAGCTTCTGTCAAAAAAATGGTAGGGCCCGCCGCCAAGCGCGAAGCCGTAGCGCATCTGCGGGCCGTTATGGGCCTATCGGAGCGTCGGGCCTGTTCCTTTGTGGGCGCTGATCGCAAGATGGTCCGTTACCGGTCTCGGCGTCCGCCCGAGACGGAGTTGCGCACCAGGTTGCGTGACCTTGCCAACGAGCGCCGGCGCTTCGGCTACCGGCGGCTGTTCATCTTGCTCAGGCGCGAGGGCGAGGCATCTGGGGTCAACCGGATCTACCGGCTCTACCGCGAGGAGAACCTGACGGTGCGCAAGCGTCGGGCAAGACGGCGAGCGGTCGGCACGCGGGCGCCGATCCTGGTCGAGGCAAAGCCGAACGCGCGCTGGTCGGTGGATTTCGTCCATGACCAGTTCGCCAGCGGGCGGCGCTTCCGCGTGCTCAACATCGTCGACGACGTGACGCGCGAATGCCTGGCGGCGATCCCCGACACATCGATCTCCGGCCGCCGCGTCGCTCGCGAACTGACCGATCTGGTCGGCCGACGCGGCAAGCCGGCAATGATCGTTTCCGACCACGGCACGGAGTTCACCTCGAACGCCATCCTCGCATGGTCGAAGGATCATCGGGTGGAATGGCACTACATCGCGCCGGGCAAGCCGATGCAGAACGGTTATGTCGAGAGTTTCAACGGCCGGATGCGCGACGAGCTGTTGAACGAGAGCCTGTTCTTCGGCCTCGACCACGCCCGAAACGCCATCGCCGAATGGCGGGAGGACTTCAACACCGCGAGGCCGCATTCCTCGCTCGGCTACCAGACCCCGGCGGCCTATGCCGGGGTCATCACCGCAACCGGCTCCGACGCTGCGCTGATCGAAAGCTCCGCGCCTCCGCCGGTTGCTTCCCCCGCGCCCCATGGCGTAACAGAAACTGCCGAGGCTCTAATCGCCGCTGGATGACAGTTCAGTGGCAGGTCACTTTTCCTTGGTGTCAGGATCACGGATCGGCGCAATGATAGCTTCGACTTTGTTGTCCCAAAGCCTAAACCTTTCGCACACCCTGCCTGGCGTACACCGGCCCGCGAAGATGCCCATTGTGTGGGGGCAGAAAAGGGGACCTAACCCACCATTTGAAGCGGCATAGTGCGACGAGAAATGATGCGTTCGAGTTCGCCTTCGTCCTCGATGCCGGCCTGGAACAGTGCCATCAGCTCACATGCTGCGTCATGGGCCGTGTTGGAATCAAGGCTGCACCGCCTGTCTGAGCAATATCGGATAAGAACCCGCTGCAGCATTTCGAGATCGTTTGGGTAAATGGCGATGTCGGCCGGATGCAACCGCATGCTGTAGTCCCTTTCAAGCCAATGCTTTCATTGAGCAGCTCAGGGAGCCGCTGACGACCTTCAATCGCACTTCGCTCCGGCTCCGTCATTTAACAATGATATCCCCGCCCCAGTCTGCCGCAGCCAGCCACGCCGTGGCCCCCCTTTACCGATTTTGCTCGTTGGAACCAATAACTCGGCTAGAACGCATGGAAGACAGCTGACGCGGGCTCGTCCATTGACAACAACAGCCCCGTGAGTTGGACGTCATTTGTGTCGACAAATCGAGAGGTAGTCTGGTCAAGTGCTATGATCGTTACAAACAACAAAGGGAGGCAAATCAAAATGAATATTCCTGGATTTGCTGCAGAAGCCGCTCGCTTACAAGAAAGAACCGGGCGCTGCCTCATGCGATTTCCGATTCAAGCAAGGCCAATGGCGCCGAGTCATGAAGGACGTTGGAGCAAGCTGGTGAATCCCCAAGCGCTGAGTTGGGGAGGAAGTCGACCGGGGAGCTGTGTGGACGGTTGTTTGGCGTCGTGCCCAAGGGACTTCGTTGGTGGAATTGCGGCCGCGTGTGCCCTCAACTGCCTTTGGATCTGCTTCGGATCTCGAGTTCTTGGGTGTGCTTCCTTTGCCGCCACCTAAGTGCCCGTGCTCATAAACTCAGTCCCGAAATGTAGGTCATTCGATCTCGTCAGTGGCATTCAGCACTCCAAGCACGGGAACAACCTGGTGCGTCCGAAGTGGCGCACGCGCTTCGCCCGGGAATCTCGAGCACGGCTTCTCAAACGATATTGACGTGCCGCATTACCTGGCCATTGCTCTCCAGTATGTGTGCTTTTTTGCAATCAAACGATCGTCCATAGCCGGTTGGTTGACCTGGCGACCGTGGTGGCGATCTTCTTGATGAACTCGCCGATCGGGCCGGCGTTCGAGGCGCTCTGGCGCCAGGAGCTCGGCATGAGCTAGGGCAACGCATCCTTTCGGATGTCCATCCTCCATTGGGTCGATGACGGCCTGCTGACGGTGTTCTTCCTCGTCGTGGGAATGGAAGTGAAGCGCGAGATGACAGTCGGTCACCTCGCAAGCCGCCGCTCCGCCGCGCCTCCGATCGCGGCTGCGCTCGGCGGCATGGTCGTGCCCGCGCTTCTCTATGCGCTCGTCGTCCCGGCGGGACCGTAGTCGCGCGGGTGGGGCGTTCCGATGGCGACCAACACTGCGTTTGCAATTGCTTGATCGCCGTGATGGGTGCTCGCGTCCCCGTCGAGCTGCGCATCTTCCTCACAGCAGCCGCTATCGTCGAGGCGCCGCAAAGCGCTGGCACGCAAATATCATAGCCCGCTGACGTTTATGTGGGGTCTTGAACATGAGGTTTTTGGATGGTTCTACCTACCGGCACGACAGTAGCAGTTGCTGACGGCGAGAGGGTCCGCCTGTTCCACAATACGGGCGTGAAATCTGGGGCGCATTTGGCCGAGATCACGGCGGCTTCGCCAACGTCCGCCCATCCGGGTTCCGGCGTGCGCCACCACACCGGCTCCGCCAACCCGGACAGTAGACAACTCGTGGAGGACGACTTCGCGGCAGCGACGGCGGCGTTCCTCAACAAGCTCAGTCTGGACGGGACCATAGAGCACCTGGTCCTTGTCTCCGACCCCGGACCTTGGGGGAGATGCGCAAGCATTTTGACCGCGACCTGAAGGGCAAGATCATTGGCGAGCTCGCGGAGGACTTCACCCGGCGTCCGCTCGAGGACATCGCCTGTTTGATCGCCGATGCCTGACGCACCTCTGGAAACGGCTGCTCATGCAACTCCGTGCAGGCATAACCTGCGCGAAGTCAAAGTTGCCGACGACGACTGCTCTTGGAGGTCCGACAGGTCTTCTCCATCCGCCGCCAGGTCTCTCCGGCGGTAGCGCACTTCGCCGAATTCCTGCGCCAGAGGCAACGACAATATCGCCACGCTTCCAAACAATCCGCTTGCGCCTTCTGGTGATCGTAACCTGACAGATGGCGGCCCTAAGGAGAGGCGGCTCAACTCGCAACCCGGCGGCGCAGCACTCAAAGTGTCTAAAAGACTGCTGCCATGATTATTGAATTTGCAACAAAAAAATGCCTAGTGGGGCGATGACGGTACCTTCACGTTGGTGTGGTCACGCCGTCGAATGCCGCAAAATATGAAAAATCGTCCGATTGGTCCCGACAGTTAGTGAAACCTCGAAATTTTTTTCGCAATAGTTTTCTTTTTAAAATCAATAGCGTAACTTTTGACGGTTCTTGAGTCGGATTCTATGCGGTTGCAGGAAATATTTGACAGCAATTTCAATGGGTTAAATGTTGTTTAAACAATCGGGTGGGAAATCATGCCCGCGAAGGGCATTTATCTCACACCGAGTGGCAGCTTTGCGCCCAAACTCCGTCCTAGAGTTGCGCTTTGCCGTTGACCCAAAGCTGCCGTTCGTCGGATCATGAAATTAGAAGGCGGCGTGGCCAAGACCGTGCCCTGTTCTTCTCACGCTAAAACTGCGTAGAGGTTCAGCCTCATCGTTCGAGGCAGATCGCCACGCCCTGGCCGCCGCCGATGCAGAGTGAGGCCAGGCCTTTGCGGGCGTTGCGCCTCGTCATCTCGTGGAGCAGCGTCACCACGATGCGGCAGCCGGATCCGGCCAGCGGATGGCCGAGCGCGATGGCGCCGCCACTGATGTTGATGATCTCCTCGTTCCAGCCCATCTCGCGGTTGACCGCGATCGCCTGCGCGGCGAAGGCTTCGTTGATCTCCACAACGTCGAGGGCGGACGGCCGCCAGCCGGCCTTCTGCAGCGCAAGGCGTGACGCCGCGACGGGACCCAGCCCCATATCCATCGGCTCGACACCCGCCGAAGCATAGGACGCGATCCGGGCGAGGGGCTTTAGCCCGAGTTCGTTCATCCGTGTCTCCGCCATCACCAGCACGGCGGCGGCACCATCGTTGAGGCCGGAGGAGTTGCCGGCGGTGATTGTCCCCGCCGGGTTGAAGACCGCTTAAGCCGGCCAAGCCCTTCGAGGGTGGTCGAGGGGTTTGGATGCTAATCCCGGTCGACGACGGCATCGCCTTGCCTGGTCTTTACGGAGACAGGCACAACCTCATCGTCGAACCTTGCCGAGCGGATGGCTGCGCCGGCTTTCTCCTGTGACCGAAGCGCGAAACGGTCCTGCTCATCGCGCGTGATCTGGTAGCGCAGCGCCAGCGACTCGACCGTGACGCCCATGTGGACTTGATGGAATGCGTCCCACAGCCCGTCGGTGATCATCGAATCCTTGACGGCCTGGTCGCCCATGCGCACGCCGCCGCGAACGCCTGGAAGGAAGTGCGGCGCCGATGTCATCGAGTCCTGTCCGCCGGATGCGCGGCAGCTTCTCCCATTGATGGAAGGGCGGCGGCGATGGCAGTTGCCATTCCAGCGTGGTCGCCCCTTCGCCCCAAGGATTGGCGCTTGCCTGGCGTCTTCGGCTGAAGGCCTCGGCAACCGCGATGAAGAAAACGATGAGCCCGGCCGTTGAGATGTAGGAACCGATCGACGAGACGAAATTCCAGCCGGCGAAAGCATCGGGATAGTCGGCGTAACGTCGCGGCATGCCCGCCATGCCCAGAAAATGCTGGGGGAAAAAGACGAGGTTGACGCCGATGAACATCAGCCAGAAATGCAGCTTGCTGAGCGTTTCGCTGTACATATAGCCGGTCATCTTCGGGAACCAGTAGTAGAAGCCGGCGAAGATCGCGAAGACCGCCCCCAAAGACAGCACATAGTGGAAGTGAGCGATCACGAAATAAGTGTCGTGGTACACGCGGTCGATGCCGGGGTTCGCAACCATGATGCCAGTGACGCCACCGATGGTGAACAGCAGGACGAAACCGAGAGCCCACATCATGGGTGTCTTGAACTCTATCGATCCTCCCCACATGGTCGCCAGCCACGAAAACACCTTCACGCCGGTTGGAACGGCGATGACCATCGATGCGAAGGCGAAGTAGCGCTGCGTGTCGACCGACAGGCCGGTCGTATACATATGATGTGCCCAGACGACAAAGCCGATCGCGCCGATTGCCACCATTGCATAGGCCATGCCGAGATAGCCGAAGATCGGCTTCTTGGCGAAGGTGGAGATGACGTGGCTGATGATGCCGAAGCCAGGCAGGATCATGATGTAGACTTCGGGATGGCCGAAGAACCAGAACAGATGCTGGTAGAGGATCGGATCACCGCCGCCGGACGGCGAAAAGAAGGTCGTCCCGAAGTTGCGATCAGTCAACAGCATGGTGACCGCGCCGGCGAGCACCGGCAGCGACATGAGAAGCATGAAGGCTGTGACCAGCATCGACCAGGCGAAGAGAGGCATCTTGTGCATCGTCATGCCGGGTGCGCGCATGTTGAAGATGGTGGTGATGAAGTTGATCGCGCCGAGGATCGAGGAAGTCCCCGAAAGGTGGATGGACAGAATAACGAGGTCGACGGCGGGACCTGGCTGGCCCTCCGTCGAATAAGGCGGATAGAGCGTCCAGCCGCCGCCATGGCCGAGCGTACCGGGCGCTCCCGGAACGAACATCGAGGTGATGAAGAGGATGAATGACACCACCAGCAGCCAGAACGAGATGTTGTTCAAGCGGGGGAAAGCCATGTCGGGTGCGCCAATCATAATTGGCACCATCCAGTTGCCGAAGCCACCAATCAGCGCCGGTATGAGGACGAAAAAAATCATGACCAGTCCATGGGCACTGACGACGACGTTGTAGACACCCGGATCGCCAAAAATCTGCAAACCTGGTTCTTGCAACTCCACACGGATCAACACGGAAAGCGCGGTACCGAGGCACCACTGTAAGGGAGCTATTTTTGGCTGAAGCTTCTTTGCATGCGCGTCAGCTCAATGCGTGGCCGGCCAATCCATAAACCCACGGTCCGTTTTCTTCCCGGTTCAGGAATCGGCCCCCTTTGGACATGGTCGGAACGGTCTCGGCAATGCCAAGGCGGCACTGCTCGAGAAATGCGGCAAACATGCCATCCTTCTCCCGGGTATCGACTCGGGCGAAGCGCCCAGCAAGATTTACATCCGGTTGTCGATTAATTCACAGCGATGCCAACCAGGGATCCGCCAGCCTTGACGTGGCGGTTGTGACGCTCAGCCTTCGTTGTCGAGCTCCTGCAAACCATTCTGGATGGCTTCGATGAGCATCGGCGTAGAGTAGGGTTTCTGAACCCAGCCGAGTGGTCTTGCCGCTTCGGCCCGAAGCTTTACATCGCGGTCAGCGTGCGCAGTTGCAAAGATGCACCGGATACCGAAGGCCCGGTAAAGTTCCAACGCTGCGTCGATTCCGTCGCGCTTGCCAAGCAAACGGATATCCATCAAGGCAATCGTGGGCTGAGCCGAGCGCGCAATTATGATGGCCTCCTCGGCTGTGCTGGCTATCCCAGCCAACACGAAACCTGCATCGCTAAGACTGGCCTCGATATCAAGTGCAATCAGGTAGTCGTCTTCGACGATCATGATGGATGGTTTGCCGGAAACTCTCGCTTCTGCACCAGTCCCATCGTCTCTGGAGAAAACTAGCTGAGGTCTGGATGGTCGGCTCGAAACCCCCGTCCGGCTTGTCTCAACTATTGCCGTTTTTAACGTCAAAGCCGTTCTCCCCGGGAGCCTGAGAAAAAATCACGATGCAGCGAGACGGATCTCGCTCAACTTCGAAAATCCCACCAATCTGGCGCGCCAATCCCTCAACCAACCGCAAACCTGACGAGGAATGACGCTCTGCCCGCAAATCGAAACCTGGACCTTCATCCTCGACCGTCAACACCTGCTTTTGACCGTTTTGCTTGATCTCAACCCGAATGGTGCTGCTTCCCTTGGCCGCTGATCCATGTTTGACCGCATTGACCAAAAGCTCATTGACTATGAGCGCAAGCGGCATTGCGATATCGTTGGGCAATTGGATGGGATCGGCGTCGCAAACTAGTTGGACATTCGCTGGAAACATCTGCTTTGTGGTTTCGCAAATGGCCCCGACAAAAAGTGGCGCGCTGAAATTGGATGCATCTGGCGTGTCGTAGAGGACACGTTGAGCCGCAGCCATGGTCGCCACTCGTTTGCTTGCCTCACCAATTGTCTTGCGAGCCTCGGGATTTTGACTGGTCCTGGCCGCTACCGAAAGCAACGACGTCAACATCATCATGTTGTTCTTAACGCGATGGTTGAGTTCGTTAAGCAGGATCCGCTGTTGTGTCTCAGCTTGCTTGCGCTCACTTACGTCGACCAGCATGTTGATGCCGCCGACAATTTCTCCAGCTGCATCCCGCATCGGCGTCGGATAGGGAATGAATGGGATCCGGGTGCCGTCCGGCCGCTCGGCAATCGCCTCAACTCCCCGGACCGGTCGCCCTTCACGAAGCGAAACAGCCATTGGACACTGGTCGTGAGGAAGTGGCGTTCCATCTGGCCAATAGAGCTTCCAGGTAACGCACCATTCATCACTGCCGATCACCGGCGTTCGGCCGGCGAGTTCGACCGCTGCCTCATTGAAATAGGTGATCTTGCCCTGCTGATCGGTTGTGTAGATTGCTGCAGGGATGGCGGCGAGCAAATCCTGAAGGTGACGTTCACTGTCGCGCACCTTTGCCTCCGCGACTTTCTGCTCGGTTATGTCCCGGGCAATTTTGGAGGCGCCCACGATACGGCCCGCTGCGTCTCGGACAGGCGATATTGTCAGAGAAATGTCGACTAGCGACCCATCCTTGCGGCGCCGGATTGTTTCGAAATGATCGACAATTTCGCCATTGCGTATCCGACCCAGGATGAGCGGCTCCTCCCCCAGCCGATCCGGAGGGATGATGATCGTGATGGACTTGCCGAGCACTTCCGAGGCCGAATAGCCGAACAGCCGCTCAGCCCCCCGGTTCCACGTTAAAATGACCCCATTCAAATCCTTGCTGACGATCGCGTCATGGGAAGACTCCACGATTGCTGCCAGCCTCTGAGCAGCATTTTCGCCCTTTATGCGCTGAATGCCGAAACCGAGCTGACGAGCGATGGTCCGACCCAATTCAATCTGCTCTTCCGAATACTCCTGAGGCTGGTCGAAGTAGGCCATGAACTTACCAAGGAGCCGTCCACCTTGTGTGATCGGAATGAAGTAGACCGCACCGATTCCCTCGCTGCGGATCGCCTGTTTTAATTGTTCCGGCAAGTCCGCATGCTTTGCATCGCCGACACAGATAGGCTGCGGATCTTGGCTCTCCGTCGACCAAGGCGAGTGTCCTTCCACCGCTAAGCGGTAAGTATCGGACAGGCCACGCCAAGCCACAAACTTCATGCGCCCATCTTTATCCAACAGCAATATCGAAGCACGCTGGCATTGGAGCGCACGTTGGATCGCATCGAGCGCCGGCTCATACACATCCTCTTGCGTGCGCGCATGCTGCAGCATTTCAGTGAATCGATGTATCGCACCCTGTTCCTCGGCACGTTTGGCAAGCGCCGCCTCAACCCGCTTGCGCTCGCTGATATCGTGCTGAACCCGTACAGCGTATCGAAACGACCCCTCGCAGTCATGAACACTCGACGAAGTCACAACAGCCCAAAAACTGATCCATTCTTGCGAACAAATCGCTTCTCAAGTGTGTAGCTGTCGATTTCACCGGCCATTTGCCGTCGATACTGCTCTCGATCTGCTTCAACATCGGCCGGAAAGGTGCGGTCAAAAATCGACCGTCCAATCAGCTCATCCTGCGTGTATCCCAAAAGGGCACACAGATGGGAATTCACCCGCAGCAGTTGGCCTTCGACATTCGCTTCTACGATACCTGCGGCAGCGTTCTCATAGGTGATGGCAAGGCGCCGCTCCTGTTCGCGTATAAGCTCCTGCGCCTTGATCATTTCAGTCACATCGATGGTGATGCAGCGGGTGTTGAGGAAGCGGTCAGCCACTAGGCGAACGTTGGACGTTATTTCTACCCAGCGGATCGACCCATCTTTGGCCCGCAGCCGGGCCCGGTAGTTTTTAAGTTCCTCCCGCCGGGACAGGCGGTCCAATATGTCTCCAATAGCAACCTGATCTGCGTGAAATTCGCGAATATTGCGGCCTATATATTCCTCGGCCGCGAATCCCAACATTTCCAATTCTGCGCGATTGGCACGCAGAATCGTGCCGTCTTTTCCGACGAAGTGAAGTGCGATGGCGGCATTCTCGAAAAAATCCTCAAACTCATCAGGGAGGATCGGATCGGGAAGCTGACGCTCGCGACTCCTCTCCGAGAAAGATGCCACCTCATCGACTCGAGCAGGAAGACCCCCTTGTTTCATTTGGTACCCCCGTCTCCTAAGAAGCAGTTGGAAATGCGTGAGAGGACCAAAGGTTCCACATTGACCCTTCAGTCGGCGCCAGGCGCATCAGATCCGTCAATGCTAGGTGCATCGACACCGTGGATCGCGGGCTCCGTGGGTCGCCTGGATAGGTGCAACTTCAGCAGAGGAGCTCAAAAGAAAATCGCTTGCCGCGCGCCGTTGCTAGGCCTCATTGCTGCCTCTGGGGGAAGAAGCAGGCGAATAACCTTTCTATCGTGGCTCTTTGCGAAGGTTGAGATAAGTCGCATCGAACTCAGCGGCTCGCGCCAAGCGATCCCAGTTCGTGATGGTCACCACCTTACGCTGCCAGGTGATAAGGCCAGCACGGCGCAATGCCATGAGCGTCCGATTGAGATGGACAACAGACAGTCCGATCGTATCCGCCAGCATGTTTTGCGTGACAGGGAATTCGAATGACCATTCCCGGGTCAAGCCGACGACCTCCATCCGCAGGAACATCTCGCAAATGATGTGCGCCAGGTGGGCTTCAGCGGACCGGCGCCCCAGGCAGGCAATCCATACCCTCTGAATGGCGGCATCCACCGCCAATATCGTTGTCAGCACGCGGAACAGATGCTGGTGGGTCTCAGTGATCCGACGCAGCGGATCATGGCCGATGAACGCCATGCGAGCCGGTGCCAAAGCAACGACGTTGTGGTCCATTACGTGCAACAGGAATGCATGCAGATCAACGAAGTCGCCGGGAATGTGGAGGGCCGTTATCTGGCGCCTGCCGTCGGCGAAGGTGACAGTTCTTCCCGTGATCCCCGAGACGATAACGCAGCTCTCCTTGGGTTCGGCGTGCTCCGCGACGATTTCGTCACCGACTTCGTAGTCACGTACCCGCCAGGGACCGTCCTGAAGTACTGCCCGGTCTTGATCCGTGAGAACGTCCCGTCGCTCCAGCACTTTGAACAACACCGATACGTCGACAACTGATCGGTTCGGCAGTATCGTCTCACTTGGCAAGAGTTACCTCCTCAATGTCGAGCGCCGCTCAAAAGCTCAGATCAGGCCGGATGGCGTGCCGTGCCTCGCCGCTATGCTTGGGAACTGATCACGTCGACAGCCATCAAAATCGTAGCATCATGGATAGTACCGCTGTCTAAGGGGTCGAGGGCGGCAAGCCAGACCATCCATTTCTTCGTGTGGCCGATAGCTCTGGCGTTGCCGAGCGCTTGCTCGCGATGCCCAGCACCCATTCCGGCAAGCTGCATCTCCCCTCATTCACCTAATGAACGTAAGGCTGCACGAGGCCGAAGGTTCCGCTCCACAGGAAGAAGAACGCTTCATATCTTCCCCTGGAGCGACACCTTCGCCCCAACGGCCGGACCACGATATGCATGTAAGGGACTTGGCCGGAGACCGGGGCTGCCCTCACCCCGACCGCATTACGCCTGGTTCGTCGGTATCGTCGATCGCGCCCATCGCCTTCTGGAGTGGATACCAGATCCTGAAATCCGCTCGTGGCAACGAGATAGCCGGGTTCCTCGTAAACTTCCCAAGATGTCGCAGCAAGGTTCGCGAGCTCGGCATGAATTGCCGGGTGCGCCGTGCTTTCTATGGACTCAAAACGGAATTTCGGCATTCACATCTCTCATTCTAGTTAGGGCGAAGCGCCGGCAGCCGGTTGTTGGCGGCTGTCGCTGTTCGAGCCATCGTCCGCGAGCACGGTCTTGGCGATGTATTCCTTGAGGTCGCCGACTTCCTCGCTGATCTCGTCCGCCAGTATCCCTTCGCTTTCAGCATCGGAGATACATTGATCGGCTAGCTTCTCGGCGGCTATTTCGGCCGCCATTGCCGAAGGGGCATCGCTGATATGTTCATCGATCCATTCTCCGACGAAATGTGCCGTTTTATTCACCAGGAGGTCCGCGTCGCCGGCAGCAGCGGTCTTGGGATTGGCAAAAGCGGGTTTGGAATTCATTTGAGCACCACCTTCAATGTGCACCTACCAACGCGGATTTCGCACGAAGGATGCAAACACCTTGTCGAAAGTGCCGTGGGCTCGGCGATCGACCCGAGTGACTTCTTGCGCCGATTTGAACGGTGATCATTGCTGCCGAAATGGTGAGATAGAGAATGCTCGCAGGCTGCTCCTAAAAAGATGATCGAACGCCGCTTGGAATGGAACATGCGCTCCCACCACTGCTTGGCGCTCCGCCGGCATGCATTGTAGAGCTTGGCACAACGGGAACCTGCGTTGCAGTCGAAAGTTCTTGATGATGGCAAATCACCCGATCACGAGCGTGCTCACCTCAATTGGCACGTTGACCTCTCGGCCGGCAGCATTCCTGGTGCTGCTGGCTTACGCAGCCCTTTGGCTATTTCTCGACAGGGCGAGTTTGAACTGGCACGGCGCGGCGACCCTGTTCACCTGGGCCATGACACTGTTCATTCAACGCGCAGAGCATCGCGACACGCAGGCGATCCATGCCAAGCTGGATGAGATGTTGCGAACGAATAGCTCGGCATCGAACATCACCAGAATCGATGATGAGGAACCAGAGGAAATCGAAAAGCATCGCACTCGTAAACAGCAGGGCGATTGAGATGTACCATGCGGCCTCGTGGCGCCACGGGCGGGCGCGCACCCAGTGAGGTTTGGCCTGAACCTGCGACGGCTGCTTAACAGCCTCAAATACGTGGCCGTTGCCGTCATCGCCAGCCTGATCACGTTGCTCAGCATAAACTTGGCACCAGAGCCACGCATTTTGCGAGCGCTTGTCCCGCACCGTTTCGACGCGTCGGATCCCGATTTTGCAAGGAGCATGAGCAGTTATTCGCAAGGACAGCTGTTCGATTCAAACGCGGTACAAACCCTTGTCAACGGAGATGAGATCTTTCCTTCAATGCTGCAGGCAATCCATGCGGCTCGGTCTACAATTGATTTCGAGACCTATATCTATTGGTCGGGGGTCGTCGGTTATGAGTTCGCGACCGCGTTGGCAACCAAAGCCCGGGAGGGTGTCGAGGTCCGTGTGCTCGTTGACTGGGTCGGCAGCCTGCCGTTCGATGAAGACCTGATCGAGATCATGACAAGCGCCGGCGTGCGGTTCCAGCGCTATAGACCTATTCATTGGTATACGTTGGATCGTGTAAACAACCGGACCCATCGCAAGCTGCTCATCGTCGACGGGCTGGTCGCGTTCACCGGCGGCGTCGGTATTGCCGACAACTGGCTCGGAAACGCCCGCAACCCAGATGAGTGGCGCGACACGCACTATCAAGTCAAAGGACCCGCAGTGTCTGCCTTCCAGGCGGCATTCGCGGAAAACTGGTTGGAGACGGCCGGCGAGACATTGCAAGGTGAGAAGTTCTACCCACCCTCCGAACCTGCGGGGTCGCTTAGCGCTCAGCTGATCCTGTCATCGCAGCCAAATGGCTCGGAGAACATGGAACTGATGATGCTGGCGGCGATCGCTGCCGCCAGGGATCATCTTCGCATCGGAATGGCCTATTTCGTGCCTGACGATATTGCCCTGCAGCAGATCTTGGACGCCAGGAAACGAGGGGTAGCAGTCGACGTGATCGTGCCCAACTGGCTCACAGACGTGCCCCTGGTCCGAAAGGGCTCGCGGTACTTCTGGGGCGACTTGCTCAAAGCTGGGGTCCGGATCTTCGAGTTCCAGCCAACGATGTATCATCCCAAACTCCTGATCGTCGACGACGTCTGGACGAGCTTTGGCTCTGCCAACCTGGACGAGCGCTCTTTGCGGCTGAACGACGAAGCCACGCTGAATGTCTACGGCCGGGATTTTGCCAAAACGCAGATCGACCTGTTCAACCAGGATCTTGCGCGATCCAGGCAGATCAGTTTGGGCGAATGGGAAGCGCGCCCCCTGACCGAAAAAGTATCGGACTGGCTGGCCAGCAGACTACACTCGCAACTCTAGAGCCTCTTGGTGGGCGAGTCCCCGCAAACGGATACTCGTCGGTCGCGTCATCGAAGTGTCGCATCGGCGCCGTGATAGCGCGCCTGGATGCGGCATTGGCGAGACAGCACCATCGTGTGCGCGTTTAGGCAGTGCGTCGATACCGGTTGTTCGCAACCGACGGCGTGCCGGCCGCCTGCTGAAACACGGCGGAACAAACAGCTAGCCGCCTCGTTTGAGCAGGGTGCCGCCCGGCGCGCTCTCAAGCAGGAGATGACGATGGCAACCAAGAAAGCTTCGCAGACAAAGGGACTTGAGGATCTCTTCCAGGATGGCTTGAAGGATATCTACTACGCTGAGCGCAAAATCCTTTCCGCCTTGAAGAAGATGGCGAAGGGAGCTGAATCCGAAAAGGTGATTGCTGCCTTTGAGAAGCATCGAGGGGAGACGGAAGGCCAGATCGAGCGCCTGCAGCAGGTGTTCGAGATCTTCGGCAAGCGGGCACAGGGAAAGACCTGCCCGGCAATCGACGGCATCATCGAAGAAGGGCAGGAGATCCTGGAGGAGTTTCAAGAGGCTCCGGCCCTGGATGCCGGGCTCGTAGCCGCCGCGCAAGCCGTCGAGCACTATGAAATCGCCCGATATGGAACGTTGATCACCTGGGCCGGTTTGCTTGGTCTGAAAAAGGCCGTTCCGCTGCTCGAACAGTCGCTCAAGGAGGAAAAGGCGACGGATGAAGCACTGACGCAACTCGGGGAGGCCGGTGTGAACGAGAGAGCTATGCAAAAGGCAGCATAGATATCCGTACTGGATCACGCCGAGGACGTGCGTCATGGATATCCGGCAAGCCGAAGTAGCGGTCTCCGGGCCTACGGCCGCGAAACAGGTGCCGGTAGATGGGATCGGCTCAGGCGAGGGTCGGCTGATCAATCATGATGGCGAGCGACTCGCTATCAGCAAGGCGGCGGACCGTTCGATTACCGCGTATTCGGCGATCTGTACCCGTCTTGAGTGCATCGACGGGCGGAACCCGGTTGACCAGACATGGTCCTGCTCCTGCCACGGATGCGGCTTCGACCAGCAAGATGTGGTTCTTTCCGGGCCGGTAACCAGACCGCTCGAGGCCCGGGTGCCGGCGCAGGCCGGACTCTAGGGATGGAGATCCTCGTCACCGGTGCTACAGGTTTGATAGGCTCGTCAGTGTGCGCGCGCCTGGAGGCGGAGGGACACGAAGTACGGCGCGTGCTCCGCAGCGCCCGACGTGCGGGCTTTCCGAAGAATTCGGACGTCATCGTGGATATGACGAAGGCGGTCCGACCGGAGGACTGGTCTTCCCCTCTTTCAGGCGTCGATGCCGTCGTGAACTGCGCCGGCGTGCTGCAGGACAACGCGCGGGAAAGAGTTCAGGAGGTCCATGCCATCGCCGCTTCCGCTCTCTTCAGGGCCTGCGAACGGGCCGGCATCAAGACGGTCATCCACTTCTCGGCGATCGGTGTCGACCGCGATCAGCCGTCCGCCTTCTCCGCCAGCAAGCTGGCCGGCGACAAGGCATTGATGGCGCTCGATGTCGGCTGGGTGATCCTGCGTCCCTCGGTGGTGCTGGGGCGCGGCGTCTTTGGCGCAAGCGCATTGTTGCGTGGGCTGGCCGCACTGCCATTGTTGCCGGCCATGCCTGGTACCGGTCGCCTGCAAGTCGTTCAGCTCGATGACATTGTCTCGACCGTTCTTTTCTTCCTCCAGCCCGCGAGTCCTACTCGCTTGACGCTGGAACTTGCGGGGCCGGAGGCACTCACCATGACAGAGCTCATCAGTCGTTACCGCCAGTGGTTCGGATGGAAAAAGACAGCCGTATTCACCTTGCCCGGCTGGGCGGCGAGAGGCCTCTATCGTCTGGGCGATCTGGCTGGATGGCTCGGCTGGCGACCGCCGATCCGCAGCAATGCGCAAAAAGAAATCACTCGAGGCGCTGTCGGTGATCCGCAGCCTTGGATCGCGACGACAGGTATTCACCCGGCAAGCCTCGCATCAGCACTTGCGGCCGACCCGGCAACGGTCCAGGAGCGATGGTTTGCCGGGCTCTATTTCATCAAGCCGGCGATCTTCGTTGTGCTGCCATTCTTCTGGATCATGACCGGCATCATCTCGCTCACGACAGGCTGGCGTAATGGCGTCGAACTGCTGATCGGCACTGCGGTGGCGCCCCACGCCGAGGCCGCGGTCGTGGCCGGTGCAATCGCCGACGCGGCTGTCGGCGCGCTAATTGCCTTCCGGCCGACAAGCCGCCCGGGTCTTTGGGGTGCGATCGCGATCTCGCTGTTCTATGCCATCGCCGGCACCATCCTGCGCCCGGATCTCTGGAACGAGCCACTCGGCCCGCTGATGAAGATCCTGCCGATCCTCACCTTGCACTTCGTTGCCCTGGCGATCCTGGATGAGCGCTGATGCTTTATTTCGTGGTCAAATATCTGCACGTCATCGGCGCAGCCGTGCTGCTTGGGACAGGGGCGGGGATCGCCTTCTTCATGCTCCTCGCCCACCGGACCGGCAATGCCGCAACGATCGCGGCAGTTGCCCGCATCGTGGTTGTCGCTGATTTCCTCTTTACCGCGACTGCCGTCGTCGCGCAGCCCATCACCGGGGTAGCCCTTGCCTGGCAGGCTGGCTATTCACTGAGGGAAGGATGGATCGTGCTGTCGATTGTGCTCTATGTCGTGACCGGCCTCTTCTGGCTGCCGGTCGTTTGGATGCAGATGGAGATGCGCAATCTGGCGACGCACGCCGCCACATCTGGCGACCCGCCGCCGGAACGATACAACAAGCTGTTTCGGTTGTGGTTTGTCTTCGGCTTCCCTGCCTTCGCCGCCGTGCTCGCCATCTTCTGGCTCATGATCACGCGTCCCCTCATCGGTTTGTTCGATTGACGGTGACGATGGTTTCGCTGGCCGAGTGATGGGCAGCAGGTGAGTTCCGCCAACACGGCTTCTTCACCCTGAGCAGAGGCGCGACGCCATAGAGTGCTTTCCCCCGGGATTGGCGGCACGGGAGAAAGCGTTGGCGTCAGCCCTGAGCTGAAAGGTGTCACTAGGCGCGAGCGCCGTTGCCGTCTGACCCCCTGGCGCGACTGGAGCCCTGGGTAGAACCGATCTGTTCGCTCTGTGCTCCGCTGTCCGCGCGGGGGGAGCCAAGCATGGGTTCCTCACCCATCGGCTGGCCCGGGACGGTCGTGAACTCTCCGTTGCCGTCAATGGATTTGCCGCTCGACCAACGGCCCTCGGGCGGCGGCACGCCGTCGACGAAACAGTTGACGAATGCATAGCTGACGTCGCGAAGTTCCTGTTCCTGGGGGAAGGAATTGGGAACCGGCAGCGAAGCCGCGAGCCCACCCATATCCTCGATGGCTGCTAACCATTGCTGCTGGTGCATCGTGTCGCGGGCGATCAGGAATGACAGCATCTCTCTCATGCCAGGATCGTCGGTCATATTGTAGAGGCGTGTGGCAAGCACTCTGCCACTGCTTTCTGCCGTGACATTGGCCATCATGTCGGCGGCGAGATTGCCGCTGGCGTAGACGTGTGAAGCGCTGAAGGGCACGCCGTTTGAATTTTCCGGCAATGCCGCGAGTCCGGTGGAAAGGATGTGGCGGAAGTTCATGCCGTTCAACACGGAGCCGCCGATCGTGTCGGCTGAAATGTCTTCTTGCAAAGAAAGCGGCGCTCCTTCCAGATTCAACGCCACGGCTGTCGCGAGCATCTCGATATGGGCGAGTTCTTCGGTGGCGGTGTTCAGCAGCAGATCCCGGTATTTGCCTGGGCCGCGCGCGCCCCAGGCCTGGAAGAAATACTGCAGCGCAACTCGTATCTCGCCTTCGACGCCGCCGATCGCCTGCTGCAAAGCACGAGCAAAGATCGGGCTGGGCGTTTCCACGCGCACAGGGAATTGCAATTTCTTGTCGGTGTAAAACATCTCATGTTATCTCCATTGATCTCGCCCAACCGACCGCAGAACCAGATGTTCCTTCTGTTCAACAGCATTCATCCTGACGATGTCGAGTTGCTCCGGCGTGCGCGCGAGGTGTGCAACCCGCTTCGATACGGCCCGGTTGTTTGGCGCAAGACCACGATGAAGCGAGCCGCGACGATGATCGCCTTCACCGTGGCCCTCAGGACGCCTTGGTCCCCGGTTCATCGCCGGTCATGGTGTGAAGGAGCTTGGACAGGAACGCTGCTAGCGCTTGTTCAGGCTGGGCCGCCTCTTCGCTCAACATTTCTATGCCCCATCGACCCAGCACCGCTTCCTGGACCACGTTCGGGCTAGGCATGAATATGAACGATCTGGGGCGGTCGTCCTCGTAGCCCGACAGCCTCCACGTCTGCCACAGGCGGTGCAAAAGCAGGCGGATGTTCATATCCGACATGCTGTAGCCGATGAAAAGGATAGTCCGCCCCAATGCATCCGCGCGGAATTTCACATCCAGGGGTGAATCGAAGGACAGCCGGTCGAAATAGTCGGTCTCGGCCAGAATGAGGGAGGAGTCGTCGTCGAAGTCGCCGTGGTATTTGACGATGTGGGTGACACCGTTGCCGGCTTTGGCGATGTCTTTTGCGTTTGCCACCTTCACGTAGTCGCGGCTATGGACTTCGAAGGCGACCTCGAGGTTGCGATCGTAGTTGGTCGTGTAGATGATCGGGAAGTCCAGTGCCACGATCAGGCGGTGGATCTCCGAACGTCTCACTTTCTCACGCGAGACACTCCAGTTCCGATCCATCCAGCTTCGCAGCGGTCCGATGGTGCCCCGCTTCAACCGGTAGAACTCCGCCAAGGTCTGGTAGCTGACGTCCGACGGCGCGATGATGCCGTGATCGATGCCCAGGTCCTCGACCAGATGATCGATGAGCTTACGCCAGGAGGGCAGGCCGACACTCATTGACACGCCAGCCCCAACGAACAGGATCGCGCGCCGCTCCCTGACGGAACGCGCTAGCTGCTCGATGGGGGAAAGCATGGACAAACCTCCGACCGATAATCATCCCAACTACCGGGACGGTCGCCGGTTCCATTCTCGTGCAGGCGGTGACCCGCCGTGGGGTTTGCGACGCGCCCGGGAACAATCATCCGCATGGGGGTCGTAACGGGCGCAGCCGGAACAAAGCATTGTGCTCGCGGTTTAGCTCCGGCGCCGATCGCCAGCGGAGAATGCATCAATGACAATCAAGGAGCCGGCACACTCGGGTAGGTTAGCCTGGCCGCAGACAGCCAAGCGCGGCATGGACGAGCAGGACAGAAGCCAAGCAGAGGCTCGCGCCAGTCGGCATCCTGAAGCCGATCCTGTCGACGAATCGCGTAGCACCGTGAACTGTAACGAGCTACGGGCAAATCGCCAGACCCGCGAGAGAGCATGATGGCTAGGCCGGCCCCCACCGAACGATCCGGCCCGGTCCAGGATGTGGTAGACGGTGGTCAACACCGAGCGGTCGGGCGAACCTTCGAAAGCTTCTTCATGGCCGGCTTCGAATGTTCCTCCCACCGGCGGAACGACGGTGTCCGGCTCGATCTTGTTCGCGCTACCTCGCACAACATCCATGCCTTGGCGGACTACAGGAGTTGTGCCGAGCTCGGGCTTCGAACGATCCGAGACGGGTTGCGCTGGCACCTGATCGAAACAGCGCCGGGCATCTATGACTGGTCGAGTTGGGCGGCCATGATCGAAGCGGCTCGTGCCGTTGGCGTGCAGGTGATCTGGGATGTTTTTCATTACGGGTCGCCCGATCACATCGATCAGGGATCGCAGGAATTCATCGACGCCTACGCCGCTTTTGCCGCGGAGGCCGTGCGGTTCCATCGGTCCTTCACGGGCACCTCTCCGCTGCTTTGTCCAATCAACGAAATCTCATTCTTTGCCTGGGCCGTCGAAGTCGGCTACTTCCCGCGTGTCGGCCCAAAGAAGCGCGGATGGTTCAAACGGCATCTCGTCAAGGCAGCGGTCGCGGGCATCCGTGCAATGCGACAGGCCGACCCCGACTGTCGATTCGTCTGGGCTGAGCCGCTGATCCATATCGCGCCTCGCGACGGCAGCCGAGCGGAACGGCAACGCGCGCAGAACGCCCGGCGAGGTCAGTTCGAGGCGTATGAGATGCTGATGGGACAGGTCGAGCCTGAACTGGGCGGCAGCCAAGATCTTGTCGACGTGATTGGCCTGAACTTTTATCCTCACAACCAATGGTATCTAAACGGTCCGACCATTCCCATGGGCCACCATGAATATCGGGCGCTGTCCGAGATGTTGCTCGAGGTCGCTCACAGGTTCCGCAAGCCGATGTTCATTGCTGAAACCGGGTCCGAAGGATCCGCCGGGCCAGCATGGCTGCATTATGTCTGCGATGAGGTCCGCGCCGCGATGAAGCTGGGCGTCCCCATCCAAGGCATTTGCATTTATCCCGTGACAGCCTATCCGGGTTGGGACAATTCCCGCCACGCCGAAGTCGGCTTGTTTTCTACCGTGCACGCGGATGGTTCGCGCAGCATCCGGCAGCCAGTTGCGGACGAGCTGGCGCGCCAGCGCCTTCTGTTCGCGTAAGCCCGGCCATCACGCGTGCAGCATGGGCCTGTCGGGTAGAACGGCATCGCGTTCGGCTTCGTCCGGCAAATGGTTACGGCGCGAGCACAGCAAATGTCGGCGCCTCCAAAGAAGCCGAGGCCGGCAGGGTCTTTTGTATCCTCGCGAATGTGGCCAAGGCCTGACCCACCACTTGATCCATGTTGTAATAACGGTACGTCGCTAGCCGTCCAACGAACCAGACGTTTGGGCAGGCGTCCGCCATTGCCTCGTAGCGTTTGTACAGCTCCTCGTTCTCGGCTCTCGGAACAGGATAATAGGGATCGCCTATATCAGTCGGGTATTCGTAGGTGAGGCTGGTTTTCGGATGCCGTTGGCCTGTCAGATGCTTATACTCCGTGACGCGGGTGTAGTTTTCCGTCTGCGGATAGTTCACCACCGCCACTGGCTGGAATTGTTCGCAATCCACTGTCACATGGTCGAACCGCAAGGAACGGTAAGGCAGACGGCCGAGCCTCCAATCAAAATATTCGTCAATCGGCCCGGTATAGATCAGCTGCCGAAAGCCGATCTTCTCGCGTATCTCGCCATAGTCGGTCTGCAGCATCACCTTGATTTCAGGCCTGTCCAGCATCCGCTCGAACATCCGCGTATAGCCACCGGCGGGCATGTTCTGGAACGTGTCGCCAAAATAGCGGTCGTCGCGGGTGGTGCGGGTCGGCACCCGTGCCGTTACGGACTTGCTCAGTTGAGACGGATCCACGCCCCATTGTTTACGGGTATAACCGCGGAAGAATTTTTCGTAGAGTTCCCTGCCCACGGTGCTGACCACCACGTCTTCGGCGGTTCGGACCTCCTCCACCGTTTCGCGTCGCGAAGCGAAGAAGTCTTCCAGTTGGTCGGAGGTGAGATCAAGTCCGTAAAGACGATTGATTGTGTCGAGATTGATCGGGATGGGCAGCAGTTTGCCGTCCACCGAAGACAGGACGCGATGTTCGTAGGGCCGCCACGCCGTGAACTGCGACAGATAGTCGACGATGGATTGCGCGTTGGTGTGGAAGATGTGGGGACCATAGCGATGGATCAGGAGTCCCGCTTCGTCGTAGCAGTCATAGGCGTTGCCGCCGACATGATTTCTGCGGTCTATGAGCAGGACACTTTCGCGGCGTTGCGATGCAATGCGCTCGGCAAGCACGCTGCCGGCAAAGCCGGCTCCGACGATCAGCCAGTCGAACATCGTCAGGCTCTCCTGCGCAGCGGAACGACAGTTTTCATCGCCTGGACACCGTGGATGTGTGAGGTCATGGCATCCCAAGTGCGTTCCCACGACTTGTCGGCGAGATAGGCATCAACTGCCCTCACCTGCCGGTCTCTGGGGCGGGCAAGCATGCAGCGAAGCTTGGTCGCAATGTCGTCGGCGTCGACGATCTCGACGAGACCAGCCGCACCGTAGGTGCGAACGACATCAACGATCGCGGTGGAGATCACGGGCAGTCCGGCCGCAAGAAACTCGGGTGTCTTGGTTGGGCTGATGTATCGCGTTGCCTCGTTGAGCGCGAACGGCATCCAGCCGACTGCCCAATGACGAAGATAGCTCGGCAGGTCGGCATAGTTCTTGGGCCCGAGCCAATGCAAATTGTCTGCCCGTGGCAGGGTCGCCGGATCGATCTTGACCACCGGCCCAAGCATGACGAACTGGATGTCGGGCATCGCGGCAGCCGTCTGGCCAACAAGGGCGATGTCGAGCCGTTCGTCGATCACGCCGAAATAGCCAACCCTTGGATGGGGAATGGCTGCCTGGTCGGATGGTTCGTCGCCCCCCTCTCTCGCCATGTTGAAATGAGCAGCGTCGATGCTGCTTGGAAACGCAAAGATCGAACGATGCTGACTGCGCTTTGCCTCATAGAGGCTTTGCCCGCCCGTGAAGACCAGATCGGCACGGCGGAACAGCACCCTTTCCAGCTGTGCCAGTTCCGCGGGCGCGTCCCGGAAGGCGGACAACTCATCCATGCAATCGTAGACACACACATTGCAGCGCAGATGACTGCTGAAGCGCAGCGCCATTGGCGTGTAATACCACGCAATCAGCCGGTCATGAGGAACGGGTGCGACGAGTTCATTGACGAAGCTTCGCTGGATGGCGTCCACCTTTGTCGCGGATGTTCCAAGCGGGACGACCGGCGTGACAACCCTGATTGCCGGAGCTACGTCGTTCACGCGCATGAAGGGACCGCGGACATCTTCGAAGGCTGGTTCTTCGAAGTAAATTACCTGTTGCTGCCGGGCGGCGAGGGTCAGGAGGTGCTGTGGCCTTTGAAGTACAAAATTCCATCGGAGATGTGAAAAGCAGATAAGTACTGAATTATACGCCTGGGATGTGCTTTTTTTATTTTTGAAAGCGCGATGTCCATATATTTGCCCTTTTAATACGAGTTATAACCGCGAAAATTAACGTAGGTTAATTTTCGACCTTGCCATCTGATACCCATCAGTTCTATCTAACTTGCGATTCAGTAAGTTGTTCCAACGGGATTAATTGACCCGCGTAGGTCGATCGCCGGCCCCGACGATCAGAGGCAGGGTCGCCCGACTGCTTCGCAGGCGGTGTCGGAATGCGGCATGAGATCCGCTGGAATTGGGACTACGGCGGCGCCCTAACGTGGCGCTTTGCCACGCATCAAGCTGTTGAAGGCCGGCGGGAAAATCAACACGTGTTAGCCGACGCTGCTAGGATACGAACGCCTCGAATCAGTTTGTTTGGACCTGGGTGTCGGAAGCTGAGAGAGGCGGTCGAGGTTTGTGGACATGAAGATCAATTTCGAAACGCACGTCTTTCCGTTGTTTCACCCGCAGCAGGTGGACGACCTGAAAGATCCTTGTCCCGTATTCGACGGGACGCTCTGGCACATGTTCGGATCGAGCGGCACCGTTACGAGCGAGGAATGGAAGATACTGCACGCCACAGCGCCGGATCCGCGTGGCCCCTGGACCGAGCATGAACCGATCGCCTTGCCGATCACCGGCTCGGGCGTGGCGGCGCCCGGTGTCATCCACGAAGGCGGGGTTTTCCACATGTTCATCCAGACCGAATTCATGAAGTCGGGTGGGCGGTGCGAGCATGCGGTGTCCAATGATGGTTTCCACTGGGTTGTTTTGACGTCGGCGATATTATCCCTGCCGGACACCGATGAAGATGGCATCTACGATCCCCATCCGGCGGTCATCGGCGGCAAGCGCTACATCGTTTATTCGGGAATGCCGAAGTTCAGCAGGGTCCCGCAACCCGACGTCTATCTCGCACGCAGCCAGTCCGACTCCTGGTTCGGACCATGGAAGCGCGTTGGCAAGATCCTGGACCACTTGGACGTTCCGCATCACAACGCACGCGAGCATCCCGACTATGAATGGGGCATCGAAGGCGCTCAACTGGTCGAGTTGCCGGATGGACGCGTGCTGCTCAATGCAACCTGCTTCCTCCCTGAGGGTCCGCGCGGCAGCCGCCAGCGTGTATTCTTCGCAATTGCCGATCGCGTCGAAGGACCTTACGTGTCCGTCGGCCCAGTGCTGGATCCGGGCGAGCCGGGAGAGAACGGGCACTCGACTGTAATGATAGAGGGCCGGCAACTGACGCTGTTCTATCAGAGCCGGCGCGAGGCAACGAATCATAAGTGGCGCTACGGGCTGGCCACGTGCGACCTGGATCAGCAGATTTTTTCAAACGTCGCTTGACCCAGCGCGCCCGGAAAGGCGCCATCACCGCGACGGTCAACCGTCCCTACCGCTGTAAGTGAGGACACAAGTGCTCGCTTCGATCGCGGATCGGACGACACCCGCAGGCAATCAGCCCTGGGGTGGATCTCCGCGATCGCGGTAGCGGCGACGTCTTCGCTGAATCTGATACGGACGTTCGGGCATTGCGGTCGCGGGAGGATTCCGGGTCGATGGTTGGTCTTCCTTGAGAAGGCGAATGATGGCGTCAACCGGATCCGCCAGCGATTCACGCGCCCGCGGTCGAAGCATGTGCCTGAGACCTGATACGATTTGCTGCAGCATCAAACTCCACCTATCGTTCGGGCTGCCAAACATCGTTTACCAAGATTTGTTCCGGCCCGTGGCTGCGCGGTCGTGGTCTGGACATGGACTATCATCATCCTCATCGCCGCAATGCCGAAAATAGAGCATCAGACCCTTATGCTTCGACCACCGACCCATCCCTTCCCACGGGCGAGCACGGAGCGGGGCATGGCCGAGTCGCTGGTGAAAACGGCAGAGTGACGTCAAAATTTCCCACTAATCAGCTGCCAACGACTTCTCAACCGTCGAGCAGATAGCCCTTGATGGGAGCGGGGTCTCCCCACGACATTGGCGACCGGCCAGCTTCTTCCATCTGCGGGTGACGATGAGGCCATCTAGCAGTGGTGCCGTCGGCGGGAGGGACTGGCGCTGAGGAGGACAACCGGTTTCCCTTTCCCAACGGCTCGTCGGTGGGGATGGGAGTGCCAGGCTGACGCCGGCGGCCCACGTTTCGGTTGGCAACGCTGCTGTCGACCAGAGACCTCGAAAGCTCGCTGGCGATCGCCTAGGCTCAGGGTGCACCCCGCCGGTTGATCGTCACTCTCGACTTCCCCATGTCTGCGGCCGAGGTTACCGCTTCACCAGCTCATGGGTTCCACAGCACCTGCATGATGTTGAGCTCAAAGGTCCCGGGTGCGTGGCTGGCGTCGGCCAACTGCCGAGCGTCCCACTCTCGGGCAATGGCGCCGTTCAGCGCCAGCAGCCAGAAACCGCTGGCAAGCGGCATCGCCCAGGCCGACGGCTCCGCCGCCAGTGCAGCGCCAGCCGGCAGGAGAAAGTAGGCGACCGACAATTGCAGGGGTAGCCGCGTCAGGCGCAGCCAGGCCCTGGTAAAGTCGAGCGGGGCGGTGCGCAACACTGGCGAGCCGAGCGGATGGAACCGCGCGCTCAGCATGAATATGAGAAGGCCACCGGTCAGGCCGGCCATGGCCGCCGGCACCGCGTCATGGCGAACCAAGCTAATGGAAGCGGAGGTTGCCGCCCCCAGACCGAACAGGACAGCTGCTCCCGCCAGCCGCCATGAAAGCGTTACGTGGCCGGCGGGCAAACCCCAGGCCCAGCTCGAGATCCAGGTCGGCGTCGAGCGATCGAAGGCGCCGAGCAAAGGCTTGCGTCCGCCGCAAACGCTCACCAGATCGGCAGTGTCGGTGTTGACCAGATCGCGAGCGCTGCGCAGGCGCAGGACGGCTGCCGGGCAAAAGCCCGCGCCAAACAGGATCGCGGCGCCGAGACCCCAGGCTTGTGCGAGCGGTTTTGCGATGACGAAACAGCCAAGGCCCACTGCCGCCGCGACGATGAAGGTAGTGAGAACGCCCAGCACACACGCTGCCGTCGCCGCCACGCGCCGGCGCTCTACGAGTGAAAGTGGCAATGCCTTCAGGAAGGGCGCGAAGGCGCGCGACAGGCAAAGCCTGGCGAGCGCGCTACCGGTGAAGGCGCCAAGCAGTAGAAGTGCGGCCGGCAGTCCGACCGTCCACATCATCTGGGCCTGCCTAAGCGTGGTGGATGTCGCCTGCAATGCGACGACGATGTCGGCAACGGCGTAGGCGAACAGAGCACCACCTCCAACGGCGATCCAAACAAGATCGCGGCGGCGCGTCGAGCGCAAGCCAGCCGAGAGTTCGCGCCGGAGTAGGGTCAGGACAAGCCTGTCGTGCCGCATTGTTCCATCATCGCAATCGCAAACCGGTTGGATGTCGACATAGGTCGGCGACGATTGTGCCGCCAGTAGGGCCGTCGCCCTCAGCCTCCCGTGCGCGGGCTTTGCGCTGACGTTTCTCAGCGCTGACAGGAGACAGTCCTGCATCGTCGCCTGAAACTGGTTGTGACGGTGCGCACCGCTGTCATCGCGTTGTTCACCGCGGCTTCGTTGAAGGGCGTGGCTACTGCGCCGTCGCCAAATTAGCGCGCGGTGCGCAGGTCACCCAGCGCCTGGAAGGCGCGCCCACGGTTGTCGCACAGCATGCCGCGGTTGCCGAGCCGCGCCTGCGCGGTCTCGGCGCGGTCCTTAATGGCGTGGCGGGCGCTCTCTATTTCATTCCTCTCGATGACGCCGTTGCCATTACGGTCGAGATTCCTGAACAGGCGCTCGCGGGCGGTCGCCACCTCCTTCGAGATGACGCCGTCGCCGTTGGTGTCCATCCGTTGCTGAATACGCTTGCCGGGCATGTCCGTGCCGATCGGCGCGTGCCCGCTCGGCCTGCGCGGCTATCAGATTACCGAGACCGGCACCGAAGTCGGCGGCTGCGTCGCGCGCGAATGCCGCTTGCCCAGCCTCTCGGCATGGGGCCGGGTGGGCGACTATCGCCAGTATCAGCTCAGCCAGATGCCCAATGTCGACGTCTATTTCGAAAGCCGATTGTCGGCGCAGGACTTACTGGCCTTGGGCTTTCAGAACATCGCCATCGCCACCGGATCGACATGGCTCCGCGACGGCGTGGCGCGCGCGCATGTCGTGCCGATGCCGGTGGGCCCAGCCGTGGCGGCATACACGCCGCCATGTAGCGCGGCCTGCCGGTTATCTCCTAATCGGAGGCTTTCAATTTGTTTATCGCCAACGCCGCGAAACTTCGGCCCTTGCACTGTTCCCATACAATGTATGTGTTCCCCCAGACTCGCCCGCTTGCCGAGATGTGGCAGGCTTTTTCCGCTTAGATGCAACCAATGGTTTGGGGCCACGTTGCTGCCCTGGGCCAGCATCGTCCTCCGTTGGCCAGCTCCCAGAAGCCCGCCACTGCTTCTCAGTGGCGAGCTTTTTCTTTTCCGAGAAACGAAGGGCCAGTTGGCTAGTTTGGTTGCGAAGGAGGATCGATCCGATGCAAAAGGATAGCGATGGGCACGAGAGGGAGAATCAGCAATTGCTCGCCCGACGGCTCGCAAACGAGGTCGGCATTCCCGAAGTGGATGCACTGGATCTGATCAAGCTCATCGGGACAGACTGGAACTCGCTGTTGCGCGAAGCCCGGTTTCTAAAAACCCAGCGCCGGCCATTTTGATGTCGGCCAGGATCGCGGCCCGTGAAGCCCTTGCGCGACCGGAGGTCCTGCTGCATGTTTTCGCGGTTGGACTTCCGGGAGAAAATCATGCCAATTCAACGAAAGGCGGCCGAGGCCGGTATTTTCGACGAATCCGAGTTGGCACTGCTTGGGCGGGTCTTCGACGAGCTTAAGCCGGACAACCCATTGCCTGATGAGCGCGACTCGATTGCCTCCCGGATCATTGCAAATTACATGGCAGGTGTGGTTGACGAGGCCGAGTTGTTTTCGCTTTCGAGGCAGCCGCTGGGCCGTTAGCCAAAGTCACGGAAACTAACCGCCTGCCCAGTTTTGCGTTTAAGGGCGTCTCTCCCGCATTTCGCCTACGTCTTTTTGCGGCCAAACACTTGCTGCCGAAGGTGGCGGGCTTTTTACTGTGTGGGTGGAACCCCATCTGGCGACAATCGTTCTGTGCGGCAACACTGCGGGACCGTTAGATCAGGACAACGATGCGGAGAAGGCAACGGTTCACCGACAAAGAAAGGCACGAGAGAAAGGAGCGTACCTCGGATGTTGCGCGCGAGCTGATCGAGGTCGAGCGGGCGGCACGGGATGCGAAGACAGCTCGGCTCCGGGAGCAGCGGCTGACCGCTGAGATTCGCAGCTCAGCACCTAAGAAGGTGCAGCCCCGATAGCTGCTTAAGGGAGGCAGCGATGCTCGATACCCATGATACCCATATAGACATTGCGCGGGCGGCTATTGAAGCCACCTTTTTGTTGCGACGTCATTCCATGGTAGCAAACGCCGCATTTCGGCGCGATATTGATCACTCCCGACGCGTGCTCGCGGCATCACGAGAGCTTCTGAAACGCCTGCGCCAAAGCCATGGCGATGACACCGCCCGAGCTTGGGCGGATGCAGACCCGGCTCCCTTCACTATCTCAGCGTTCGATGCCGATGTCCTCCGCGCAGCGTTCAGAGATTTGGTGTTGGGAACGAGCGTGCCCGAGTGTCAATGGCGCGATCTGGCTAAGACCCTGGTACTCGGGTACGCCGGGTGTGATGAGGTCCAAATTGGCTTGCTGGATTGGATCACCAGGAAGTAAGTACTTGTGCCAAGTCGAGTTGAGCGCGTTTCTGGAGATCAACCAGGCGCGCCACGGGGGTTTTCGACGTCTCGGCTTCGGGAGTTCACGATTTTCATTTGTCCGGCTGAATGGCGATTTGACATGCACAACCCGCCGCCAAATGTGGCGGCGGGTTGTGGGTTTCCTTCGAGGTTTCAGTCGTAGACTTTGACGATCTTGCGGGTGCTCGGGTCCACCAAAACCGTGCGGTTGTCGATCACCACATACCGGTATTTGACATTGGGGACCTCATGGAGCTCGACCGTGTCCGGCAGAGCCGTGCCGACATTCAGCTCAAGTCCGAGAAGGTTCACGGAAGCCAGCGGTTGCTTCTTCACGTATTTGCGCACGACGGTGTCCTGTTCCGGTGTGATGACAACATCCTGTGCCGCAACTGCGCCGACGCCGGCCAAAAGCAATAGCGCGGCAGCGGTGCTGGTAAGGGGGATCCTCATGGTTTTTCTCCTGTTGTTCCGGCGACAGCACAAGTCTTCTGTGCGCCAGGCAACTGAACACGTCGGCAGGCCGAACGTTCCTCGATCAGGCTTCAGTCGGAATCCTGACCAGACCAAAGGCCGATCACAAAACGCAATGGTCTTATCTCTTGAGACTGGGCGGAACGGCTTAGGGCTAGGCTAGTTGCTTCTCCAGACTCGGAGAAAGCAGATGGATAAAAGCATTGGCCAAGCGCGTTGGTTGCTCGCGCCAACTTTCGCCGCAGCCGTCACATTTTTGGTGATCGGCATATTCCTTGGCTGACATGTCGTGGATCGGCACAGCTACGTCCCTTCCTGTGCTGATAGGGCCCGCAAGCCGCTTCGGTGGCTGGCGGGCCCTCTATTTGCAGTATGTTTGGTGAGCAAAAGACAATGACATCGATCCAGAGAACGAATGAGAGTGGCAACGCAAACCAACAGGCAAATGCGGGCTGCTCTTGCTCAATGGAACATACCTCCGCCCTCGCAGTTATGTGCGTTCCGATTGGCTAGTGTGGAGAAACCATGAAGCGAGACTTTGAATACCTGTGCGCTTGGGCCAGCGCACGGGGCATTAAAATCTATCAGCGTTCAAAGACAGTATGGATCGCGGCTGGCGGCTTTCGAGGTCGCGATTTGGAAGTTAAGGGGCGGTCGCCAGCTATTGCACTCTCATTATGGATCGAGGCTACCCAGTACAGAGGTACCATATAGAACTGTTGGCCGGCGCCTTTTGGGGGGGCGGGGGGTAAACCCGGCTTTTAATAGGGCGCCGGCCTAGCGGGTTGGGGTCCGCCAAGAAGTATATTACCAGAAAACCCTGATGGTAGATATCCCGCGATAACAGAATATCTGCGCGTAAGATTTGGTCCGAGTCAGTCGATCTCGAGCGGCTCGTGGTCTGGGCAGTTCATGACACATCACCTGACGCAGGTCGCGCATATCGAGCTTCCGGTCACGGATTTTGCAGGTATAGAAGTTGTCCGCTTCAAGCGCCGGATCGCCACCATGCCCATGCCCATGCCCATGGCCGGGCCGGGGCGGGCGGGGTCGGGCCGGTGTTCGGCCAGGTCGGCTTCTCCAACAAATTCGCCGGGAAGTTTAAGCGGCGGTCGAACTGGGTGCGACAGAAGAAGCGACCGTTGCTTGGACCGCCACACTAGAACACCGAGCAGCGTTGTAGGCGTCTCTTCCGCATTCCACTCGACGGCCTGGCGCTCGAACGAATCCCATAGCTCGTTCACTGGGATTCAGTTGAAAGACGCAGTCGACCCATAGACGCATCAAGTCGGCAGAATGAGCCTGGGCTGTGTGGGATACGGTCACTTGCCATCACAGCAAGAGCAACGCTCAACTCTGGTCCACAACCGCTGCGGGTGTGGCACAGGACCGTTTTCTCATTGTTGAGTTGAATCAAGATTGAGCGACCGGGAACCGGGCCTTCGGGGGATAGTTCACATTCCAGGGAAATCTGACGGCGCTCACCAGGTGAATGGGAGTTTGGCGTTATCTAAATTAGGATTCACTGAATGTCTTCCTGCCTCGCGCTGTAACACAGTCCGACTGACATGACTTCTTCTGAGCACGATCTGGATGCCGGCTTCGATCCACCCGAACTGGACTTGCAATCTGTTTGTTCGACAACCGATGAGCGGACGATAGCGACTCAGCGGGGCAGGGCGTCTTGTTCCGTCATGGCACCCGGTCTACACACCTTCGAGGCAAGTGATCACGTTGTCTATGTCGGTCTCGAGGCCGCACCAGGCGTGTGTGCCTCCCTCGGGGGAGCCAAGGCTCAGCGCTACGACGCGGCGGCAGGGAGCATCATCGTCAAGCCGGCACATCTTGAAGCTCGCCTGCGCCTACCACAGGCGCGGGAGAGCGCAATTGTCGTCTACCCGGACGACAGCCTGAAGGAACTGGCCAGGCAGCAATTCGGCCCGGTGGAGACGGAGTTGATGCCTCCGCCCCTGGGCACGCGAGACTTTAATGCGTTGCGCATCGCCAAACTGCTCAAGGCGGAGCTTACGAAGAAGGAGGGCGTCAGCCACGTCCATATCGAGCAGCTGATCGCAATCATGGGCATTCACGTGCTTCACGCCTATGCCTCACGGACCAGCCGACCGGAGCAGTTCAAGGGCGGCCTTTCCAGGCAGTCCGCGCGAAAGCTGCAGGAGTTCCTGAGCATAAATCTCACCCGCAAGATCTCCGTCGACGAGCTAGCCGCCCTTGCCAGGCTTTCACCAAAGCATTTCACCCAAGCCTTCAACCGAAGCTTCGGGATGGCACCGCATCGCTACCTTTTGGATCTGCGGCTCGATCATGCCACGCGTCTGCTTTCAGACCGAGACATGACCATTGCGGAAGTCGCCTATCTCAGCGGGTTCTCCAGCCAGAGCCATTTGACGGCTGCGATGAGGAAATATCGAGGCGCGACGCCGACCCGCTTTCGAACTTCAACCTGAAGCTCCGGTCACACGCATTCGTTAAGGCGATATTAGCTTTACGCAATAATGGCTTGTGTTATTCCAGTAACACTCCGCTACAACTGTGTAACCAGACCAAAGCACGGCGGGTGTTTTTGTTAAAGGCCGTACTTTTCTGAAATACGGCTGGACGATTCCGTGCCTTTCTTTAATCAGGTGTCCTGATTCTTCGAGCACCATGAATTATGACTTGCTAATGTTAGGGGGATACATGGCTGGGTTGGCCTGCGGCGGGACGATCCACGAGCAGATGGAGACCGGCGACGGCGCCGGCGAGCTAAGGCTGAAAACCGGCGGCCGGCATCCCGGACGCGCATTCTCCCACACGCGTTCGGGCCGTCGGGGGGCGCCGGAAAGGCAAGCTGAAAGGCCTGTTTTCTCGCAGCTTCTGCGCGGTGGGCGCATGACCAAGTGGAAGGGCGAGGCTGCGAGCTTTGCGCCAAATTCGGCTCAGCTCGTGTCCGCAATCGCAAGAAACGGACGCGCGGTGCTCTTGCCCGCATTGCTGCTTCTGGGGCTGGCTACAAGTCAAGCGTCAGCCGCGGATCTCTATTGGGATGCGAACAACAGCGGGATCGGGATTGGCGGAACAGGAACGTGGGATACGAGCACGTCCTCCTGGAACACGACCGGCAATGATGTGGCCGGCCCGTTCACGACATGGAACAATGCCACCCCGGATAACGCCATCTTCCAGGGCACCGCTGGCACGGTCATGCTCGGCGGCCCGATCACGGCGGGCGGCCTCACCTTTAACGTCAACGGCTACACCATCGCCGGCGGCACACTGACGCTCGGCGGGGCGACGCCGACGATCAATGCCGTCGGCAACACTACCATCAGTTCGGTTATTGCCGGTAGCGCGGGGCTTACAAAGGCGGGCGCGGCCGTACTCACCCTGACGGGCGCGAACACCTTCACGGGTGGCGTCATAGTCAACGGGGGAACGCTCTCGGTCGGTTCGGATGCAGCGCTCGGCAACATCAGCAACAGCGTCACGCTGAACGACGGCACTACTTTTACGGCCACGGGCGCCCTGAGCACCACCCGCCAGGTAGTCTTGAACGGCGCTGCCACAATTTCTGGTGCTGGCGTGGGCTCCGCCCTAATAACGGGCGCTGGCACCCTCTCCGTCGTGAGAAGCGTCACGATGAGCAATGACGCCAATACCTACACAGGCACAACGATTCTGAACTCCCCCGGTGCCGCTGGAACGGTGTGGTTTACATCCGTCAGGGATACGGGCACGGCGAGTTCGCTGGGAGCGAGTGGCGATATCCTCGTCAGGGGCGTGAGTACCTATACCGGTGACGGCGACACCACCAACCGCACATTCCGGTTTACACCTTCCAGCAACACGTCGGCGACGCTGAGCAACTTGGGGACCGGTACCCTGGCCCTGACGAGCTCGATATCCTTTGAAGGAGGCCCGCTCGGAATTGCCATCTCGGCCACAAGCGCCGATATCGATCTCTCCGGTACGATCAGTGGCACCAATACGTCGACTGTCACCTATACCGGAGCCGGCACCACGCGCGCGATCACGCTCGGAGGAGCCAATACCTACACAGGTGCCAACAGCATCGGCGCCGTGACGCTGACAGTCTCGACCCTCGCCGACCGGGGCTCTGCCAGCTCCCTCGGCACGAACGACAATACGGGCGCGGGGCTTGCCGACATCCAGATCAACAATGGCACGCTCAGCTATACGGGCGACGGCGACAGCAGCAATCGAACCTGGAAGATTTCCAACAATTCGAGCCTGCTCAATAACGGCACCGGTGCACTGGCCCTCACGGGGGCGGTGACCTTCGACCCCGTTGCGAGCATCGACACGCTCACCCTCGGCGGCAGTTCCACGACCGAGAATACCATTTCGGGCGACCTCACCGGATCCGGACGCGTGGTCATGGATGGTGCGGGCACTTGGGTCCTTTCCGGCGCCAACACCTTTACGGGAGGTGTCACCGTCCAAAGCGGCACGTTGCGCGCCAACACGGCCCTCAGCGCGACCACCAGCGTCACCGTGAACGGCGGCACCCTCGACCTCGCCGGGAATGATCTGTCCCTGAACGCGCTTGCCGGCACTGGCGGCACTCTCGCGTTGGGTGCCGGGAACCTGACGCTCACACTGGGCACCGGGGGCAGCAGTAGCTACGGCGGCAGCATCACCGGAACCGGCAGCCTGACCAAGCTCGGCGCTGGCACGCTGACGCTCACCGGCGCGAACACCTATACCGGCGCGACGACCGTCGGCGGCGGCACCCTGGCGCTCGACTTCTCGCCGGCCGGCGGGCCGACTAGTAACATCATCTCCGCTTCTTCCGCCCTCATCATGAAAGGCGGCACGGTCAAGCTCACCGGCGCGGCGGGCGAAACCAACGTCCAGAGCTTCGGCGGACTCACCATCACGACAGGCAACAATGTTGTCAGCGCCACTTCCGGCAGCGGCGGCAGCACCACTATCAATCTCGGGTCCGTCAGCCGCACGGGCGGACTTGCCAACTTCGTGCTGCCGACGACAGGCGCGATCACGACCAGCAATCCCAATGGCGCCTTGGGTGGATGGGCCACCGTCAACGGCTCGGACTATGCCAAGGTTCAGGGGGGCAACATCGTTGCCTTTACCTCGGCCGATTACGTCAACAAGGACGACGCCTCGACCTGGCAAGCCAACCAGATCATCAGCGATGCCGGTAATGCCGCCAACACGCCCTATTTTGGAACAGTAGGCAGCAGCGTGCAGATCGGCGGCCTGCAATACACCGCGGCGGCCAACTCCACGGTTACCGTGGCTGGTGGCCAAAGGCTTGGCGTCGACGGGACCATCATCGTCGCCCCGTCCGTAGGAGCGGCCAACCAGACTATCACTGGCGGTTCCATTACCGGCACGCTGGGTGGCGGCGTCCTGGGCATCCAGCAGAACGGTACCGGCACCTTCACCATCGCCTCGACCGTCGTCGACAACACGGGTGCCATCGGCTTCACCAAAGCCGGCACAGGCAAAGTGGCGCTGTCCGGCAGCAACACCTACACCGGCCCCACCACAGTGGCGCAAGGCACGCTCTCGATCAATTCGGTAGCCAATGCGGGACAGGCGAGCGCTATCGGCGCGGCCGCGACCGATCCGTCGAACCTCGTCATCCAGGGCGCGACGCTGGAATATACTGGTGGAACCGCCTCCACCGACCGCGGATTCACCATCGCCCGCTCCGGCGCCAACACCTCGGGCACGATCTCCGTTGCCAATGCCGCCAGCAACCTGACCTTCTCCGGGCAAGTGGTGAGTCCCGACGCTGCCAATTTCATCAAGGATGGGGCGGGCACACTCACGCTTGCGGGCAGCAACAACAGCTATACCGGCAACACCACGGTCAATGGCGGCACGCTCGCGGTCGCCACGCTCGCCAACGGTGGCGTCAATAGCTCCATCGGCGCATCCAGCAGCGCCTCGTCCAGCCTCGTCCTGCAGAACGGGGGCAAATTGGACTATCTCGGTGCCACGGCGACGAGCAACCGCGGTTTCACGCTCGCTTCGGCAGGCGGCATCGGCGTTAGCAATAGTGCCACGACCTTGACGCTGAGCGGTGTCGCCACCGGGCCGGGCAGCCTGACCAAGACAGGTCCCGGAACGCTGGTGCTGTCCGGCACCAATGATTATACCGGCGGCACCACGGTAAGCACGGGCATTTTGCGCGCGGGTTCTAGCAGCGCCTTCGGCACCGGTGCAATGACGGTTGCAACCGGAGCGACTCTCGACCTCGCCAACAACAGCAACTCTGTCGGCGCGCTCGGCGGCTCCGGCAACGTGGCCCTGGGCACCGCAAGGCTCACGATCAACGGCGGCGGAGCATTCAGTGGGGTGATCAGCGGCACTGCTGCTGGCGGTGTTACCGTTGCCTCGGCGACGCAGACATTCAGTGGCTGCGGCAACAACTATAACGGCTCCACCATCCTTCAGGGCAGCAGCACATTGAACGTTGGCTGCCTGGCCAATGGGGGACTGGCGAGCGACATCGGCGCCTCCGGCAACGCTTCGACCAACCTGGTATTCAACAATGGCGCACTGAACTATACCGGCACTACGGTGACGACCGACCGCGGCTTCCAGCTTTTGGGCGGTACTGGTGCGGTCGGCGTGGCGAATGCGACAACGACGTTGACGTTTGGCGGCCAGGTCATTGGAGGCGGCACCCTCCGTAAGGACGGCCCGGGCACGTTGGTTCTTTCTGGCAGCAATTCCTACACCGGCGGCACAACTGTAACTGGGGGCACCCTGCGCGCCGGCTCGACGAGCTCCTTCGGCACCGGTGGCATGACCGTGAACGCCGGCACGACACTTGACCTCGCGAATCTCAGCAACACCGTCGCCGGTCTTGCGGGCAGCGGCGATGTTACGCTCGGTTCGGCGACCCTCACTCTGAGCGATGGGCTCAACCTCACCTTCGCCGGCGCGATCAGCGGCACGGGCGGACTCGTGAAGAACGGTCCTCGCACGCAAGTACTGTCCGGCACGGCTAGCAGCTATACCGGTCCGACCACCATCAACGGCGGCATACTCGCCGTCGCGAGCCTCGCCAACAGTAACAGCAACAGCTCGATCGGAGCTTCGAGCAACGCAGCGACCAATCTCGTCCTCAACGGCGGCACGCTGCAATACATGGGCACGGGCGGCAGCACCGACCGGCAGTTCACGCTGGGCAGCAGCGGTGGCGGCCTTGACGCTTCGGGTACTGGCGCAATCAATTTTACCAGCACGGCGGCCGTAGCCCTCCCGGGTGCGGGAGCCCGCACGCTGACGCTCTCCGGGACCAACACAGCCAACAACACGCTTTCGGCCCGCATAGACAATCCCTCCGGCGCTACGACCGCGCTCACCAAGTCCGGCACCGGCACATGGGTGCTCAAAAACCAGACAAGCACTTATACTGGGGTCACCAGCATCGGTGGCGGTGTGCTTGCTGTCGACAAGTTGGCCAATGGTGGACAGGCGAGCTCTATCGGCATGTCAGCCAAGGATGCGTCGAACCTGGTGATCGGCAGCGGATCGACGCTGCGTTACACCGGCAGCGGCGACACCACGGATCGCCTCTTCACGCTCTCAACGGGCACCAGCTTCATCGAATCTTCCGGAACGGGGGCGATTGTCTTCAGCAATACAGGGTCGGCGGCCTATACCGGCCTTGGTAACCGGACACTTGCGCTTGGCGGTACAAACACCGGCCTCAATACCATGGGCGGCACCATCGTCGACGGTCCCGGCGGCGTGACCACGCTCGCCAAAAACGACGCCGGCACCTGGGTGCTGACGGGCAACAACACCTTCACAGGCAACACCGTCATCAACGATGGCAACCTGATCATCGGCAACGGCGGCTCGACCGGCAATGCGGGGGCGGGCAATGTCATCGTCGCAAACGCGACCTCTACGCTGTCGTTCAACCGCAGCGACACGTTCGATTTCGCCGGCAATCTCAGCGGCACCGGCAACATCGCCCAGATCGGCACAGGCACCACCAGGCTCACCTCGGCGATCGACAGCAGTATCGGCGGCACGACGCGGGTCGACGCTGGGATGTTGGAGCTTGCGAGTAATCTCACGACCGGAGGCGGCACCACTGTGAACGCCGGCACGCTTCAGGTCGATGCTGGCAAGACATTGACGACGCCGACGCTGGCCATGAACGCCGGCTCGACGCTAAACGTCGCCGGCACGGTGCAGGCTGCCGGGCCCACGCCCGTGGCGATAACCGGTGACGCCGGTGCGAGCACGATCAACGTCGCTGCTGGCGGTACGTTGCGCGGCAACGGCGATCTCGGCGGCGGCAGCGACATCGTCAATCTGACCGGAACATTGAACACCGGCGCCGGAACATTCAACCTTGGCGCTGGCAACGACACGCTGACGCTCAACGACGGCGGCGTTCTCACCGGAACGGTCGACGCCGGCACCGGTGGCCAGACGGGCGCGGGCGATACGCTTCGTGTAATCAACTCGGCGGCTCGCACAGTGCAGGGCGCGGGCATCAGCGGGTTCGAGAGCCTTGATAAGCAAGGCGCCGGAACCCTGACGCTTTTTGGTGACCACAATTACAGCGGCGGGACGACGATCCAGAACGGGACGCTCCAGCTGGGTAACGGTGCGGTAGCGGCTAGCTTGACGACGCCAACCGTCGCCAACAACGGCACGCTCGCGTTCAACATGAACAGCGATTATGCGTTCGGCGGCATCATCTCCGGCACGGGCTCACTCAACAAGCTCGGTACCGGCACAACGACGCTGACTGGCAATAACACATACGCCGGCGCGACGAACGTCACTGCCGGCACTCTGCTCGTTGATGGCAATCAGTCCGGTGCGACCGGACCCACCAATGTCTCGGCGAGCGGCACTCTGGGTGGCACCGGCATCATTGGCGGCAGCGTCACAGTCGCCGATGGCGGCACGCTGAGCCCCGGTGATGCCGGTAACGCCCCAGGCACGCTGACCATCAATGGCAATCTGGCGCTCGCCAACTCCAACCTCAACATCAATTTCGGCCAGGCGAATGTGCCCGGCGGTCCGCTCAACGATCTCATCAATGTCGGCGGCAACCTGACGCTCGACGGCACTCTGAACGTCAGCCAAAGCGTAGGGGGCAATTTCGGTCCCGGCGTCTACCGCATCATCAACTACAACGGCTCGCTTTCGGACAATGGTCTCGACGTCACGGATCCAAACTATTCCGTGCAGACGTCCGTGGCCAACCAGGTCAACCTGGTCAATTCAGCCGGACTTGCCTTGACCTATTGGGACGGCGATGCCGGCCCGCATTCGAACGGCGCCGTCAATGGTGGCAACGGCACCTGGCGCGCCGCCGGCGACCAGAACTGGACCGACGCGACCGGGCTCTTCGCCGCTCCGTTCGCCAATGACAGCTTCGCCATCTTCCAGGGCACCGCGGGCACGGTTACGGTCGACAACACCAACGGTCAGGTCGGTGTTGCCGGCATGCAGTTCGCGACCGATGGCTATGTGGTGCAGAGCGGGGACATCGCGCTGGTCAATGCGCAATCGATCATCCGCGTCGGCGACGGCACGGCGGCAGGTGCGGCTTACGTTGACACGATAGCTTCCAATCTGACGGGCGCCAGCCAGTTGGTGAAGACCGACCTCGGCACGCTGGTCCTGACCGGCGCCAACAGCTACAGCGGGGGCACCGCCATCAATGGCGGCACGGTGCAGATCGCCGACGACAACAATCTCGGCGACGCTTCGGGCGTTCTTTCGCTAAACAGCGGCACGCTGCACACGACCGCCAACATGAACTCGGCGCGTTCCGTGGCGCTAAACGCCGGCGGCGGCACTTTCGAGACCGACAGCGTCACCAGCATGGTGCTGAACAGCACGGTCAGTGGCGCTGGCGCGCTGACCAAGGAAGGCGGCGGCACGCTCATCCTGGCAGGCGCCAATATCTATCAGGGTGGCACGTTCATCAATGACGGCACGGTCCAAATCACGGCCGACGGCAACCTTGGCAACGCGGCCGGCAAGGTCACGTTCGACGGGGGAACGCTGCATGTGGTCGGATCGGGTTTGTCGTCGGCACGAGATGTAACGCTCAACGCCGGCGGCGGCGCGATTGCCGTTGACAATTTCGTGGAATGGGCCGGCTCGATAGACGGGTCAGGCGCACTTACGTCGGCAGGGCCCGGCTTTCTCGCCCTGAGCGGCGACAGCACCTATACGGGCGGCACGACCATTGCTGGCGGAGATCTGCAACTTGGCAACGGTGGCACAACGGGCTCGATCCTGGGCGATGTCGTCAACAACGGGAACCTGGGTTTTGATCGCTCAAACCTGTATACCTTCGACGGTGTGATCTCCGGCAGTGGCCAAGTCACGCAGGTAGGCGTCGGCACCACGGTGCTCACAGCTGACAACACCTATGCCGGTTCGACGCAGGTCTTTGGTGGCTCCCTCTACATCGACGGCGACCAGAGCGCCGCTACCGGACAGACATTAGTCAACAATGGCACGCTGGGCGGCAATGGCATTATCGGCGGCCTAGTGACCCTCTTTCCGGGCGCCAGACTCGCTCCCGGCGATGTCGGCACCACCCCCGGCACGCTCACCATCAATGGCGGTCTTGTGCTGGCCATTGGTTCGAACCTCGACTATTCGTTCGGCCAGGCGGGTGTGGTCGGGGGCGCTTACAACGACCTGACCGTCGTTCATGGCAATCTGACCCTCAACGGTACGATCAACGTCACCGAGGCCCCTGGCGGCAATTTCGGGCCGGGCATCTATCGCGTCATCAGCTATGACGGCACGCTGACCGGCAATGGACTGAACACGACATCGCCCAATCACGTGGCGCAGACGTCGGTCGCCGGGCAGGTCAATCTCGTTGACACCAGCGGCCTGACCCTCAATTTCTGGGACGGCGACGCCGGCCCCAAGGCCGATGGCGCCGTCAATGGCGGCAACGGGTTCTGGCAGTCCCCCAGCGGGAACGACAACTGGACCGACAGCGACGGCAGCGTCAACGCTCCCTTCCCCGACACCGCGTTTGCCATTTTTGCCGGCGCGGCGGGAACCGTAACGGTCGACAACAGCTTTGGCGATGTCAGTGCTCTCGGAATGCAGTTCGCCACCGGCGGCTATGTGATCCAAGGACAGGACGTCGCGTTGGTCGGTCCGCAGTCGACCATCCGCGTCGGCGATGGAACGCTGTCCGGCGCCGCTTACACGGCAACCATCGCCTCCAACCTGACCGGTGCCAGCCAACTGGTGAAGACCGATCTCGGCACGCTGGTACTTGGCGGCGCTAACAGCTACAGCGGCGGCACCGTTATCAAGAACGGCAGCCTCTTGGTTTCTGCCGATGCCAATCTTGGCGATGCAGCCGGCGGTCTAAGCCTGGATGACGGCGCAACGCTGCAGACCGCCGCCGCATTCACCTCGGCGCGCGACGTCACTCTCACTTCGGGCACCGGTACCTTCCAGGCCGATGCGGATCTTACCCTTTCGGGCCTGATCGGCGGCGCGGGCGGTTTGAACAAGACGGGCGCCGGAGCACTCACCCTGACCGGCTCCAACAGCTATGCGGGGCCGAGCACAGTGACGGCCGGCGGCCTCTATATCGATGGCGACAACAGAGCAGCCACCGGCGCAGTCTCGGTTGCCAGCGGTGCGACCATCGGCGGCAAGGGCACTGTCGGCGGCGATGTGACCGTCGCCGATGGTGCAACGCTTTCGCCCGGCTCGGTCGACGGCACGCCCGGCACACTGGCGATCGCCGGGAGCCTCAACCTGTCCAGCGGCTCTGTCCTCAACTATTCCTTCGGGGAAGCGGGCGTCGCCGGCGGGGCTCTCAACGACCTGACGACGGTCGGGGGCAATCTCGTCCTCGATGGCATCCTCAATGTCAGCGCGAGCGCGGGCGGTACCTTCGGGCCCGGCGTCTACCGCGTCTTCAGCTATGACGGGTCGCTGACCAACAACGGCCTCGTCGTAGGCACGATCCCGTCAACCGGCTATTCGATCCAGACCTCGATCGATCACCAGGTGAACCTCGTCAACACGCAGGGCCTCACCTTCAACTACTGGGACGGCAATGCCGGCCCGAAGAACAATGGCGTGATCAATGGCGGCGACGGCGTGTGGCAGACCTCGGCGGGCAACGACAACTGGGCCAATGAGACGGGCACGGTCAATGCTCCCTTCGCCGACGCCTCCTTCGCCATCTTTGCCGGCCAGGCCGGCACGGTGACGGTGGACGACGGCTTGGGCCAGGTGACGGCCTCCGGCATGCAGTTCATGACTGGCGGCTATAGTGTCCAGGGCGGCGGCATCGCGCTCACCGGAGCATCCAGCAGCATCGTCGTCGGTGACGGCACGGCGGCTGGCGCCGGGATGACGGCAACGATCGCGTCGGCTCTTTCGGGCAATGCGCAACTGGTCAAGTCCGACCGCGGCACGCTGGTCCTGACCGGCGCCAACAGCTACACCGGCGGCACGGCGATCAATGGCGGCACGCTACAGGTCTCCGCCGACGCCAATCTGGGCGATACCGCCGGCGGGCTCAGCTTCGATGGCGGTACGCTGCGCACGACCGACAGTTTTGCCACTTCGCGTGCGGTGAATGTCATGAGCTCCGGCACGGTCTCCACTGCGGCCGCCACGACACTGACTCTGAACAGCGCGCTGAGCGGTTCGGGCGCATTCACCAAAGCCGGCGACGGCACCCTCGTGCTGGCCTCGGGAGGCTCCGCTTTTGCCGGTCCGACCTCCGTGCAGCAGGGCACCTTGGCGGCGGGTGCGGTGGATGCGCTCGGCGCCGCATCGGCATACACGGTTGCCTCGGGTGCAACGCTCGATCTCGGCGGCTTCAACCAGACCGTCGCCTCGCTCGGCAACGCGGGCTCGGTGCGGTTGGGCACCGCGCTCGGCACGACGCTGACTGTCAATGGCGACTACACCGGCAATGGCGGAACCATCTTCCTCAATGCCACGCTCAACGGCGATGCTTCGACCACCGACAAGTTGCTAGTGCATGGCAATACATCCGGCACCGGTATTCTTGCGGTCGCCAATGTCGGTGGGGCAGGGGCGCAGACCGTCGAGGGCGTCAAGATCGTCGATGTCGACGGAAGCTCGGCCGGCACCTTCTCGCTTGCCGGCGACTATGTCTTCCAGGGCGACCAGGCCGTGGTCAGCGGCGCCTATGCCTACCGGCTCTACAAGAACGGTGTCAGCACGCCGAGCGACGGCGACTGGTATCTGCGCTCGGAACTGACCACTCCGACCGGCCCACAGGCACCGCTCTATTCGCCGGCCGTGCCGATCTATGAGGCCTATCCCGGCGTCCTGCAGAGCTTGAACGAACTGGGCACTTTGCAGCAGCGCCTCGGCAACCGGTCCTGGGTGGGTGCCGCCCAGGGCGCCGACGAGATCGGCAGCGTTCCGACACAGAACGCCATCTGGGCCCGCATCGAGGGCGCCCATACGCGGCAGAGTCCCGATAGCGCCACCACCGTCTCGGACTATGACGTGACGACATGGAGACTGGAGTCAGGCGTCGACGGGCTGCTCTACGAGGACGCCACCGGCATCCTGCTTGGCGGTGTCTCTTTCCATTACGGCACGGCCTCGTCGGACATCTTCTCGATCTATGGGGCCGGCTCCATCGATGCCACCGGCTATGGCTTCGGCGGCACGCTGACCTGGTATGGTGACAATGGCTTCTACACCGACGCGCAGGCCCAGGTGACGTGGTATGACAGCGACCTGAAGTCCGCCACGCTGGGCAGCGAACTTGCCAAAGGCAATAACGGGTTCGGTTATGCTCTGAGTATCGAAGCCGGCCAGAAGTTCGCGCTCCAGGGCAAATGGACACCGACGCCGCAGGCTCAACTCTCTTATTCCTCAGTCCGCTTCGACGGCTTCACCGATCCGTTCGATGCGGCAGTGTCGCTCGACAGCAGCCAGGCGCTCATCGGCCGTGCCGGCCTGTCGCTCGACTACGAGGATGCCTGGACAGGAGCTCAGGGAAGGGTAAGCCGATCACATCTCTACGGCATTGCCAATCTTTACTATGACTTCCTGGACGGCAATGACGTCGACGTCTCCGGCACCGCGCTGCACGAGCACGACCAGCCGCTATGGGGCGGGCTGGGTGTCGGTGGATCACTGAGCTGGAACGAGGACCGTTACACCGTCTTCGGGGAGGCCTTCGCCAGGTCGAGCCTGAAAGAGTTCGGCGACAGCCGCTCCATCGGCGCAAAGCTCGGCTTCAGCGTCAGTTGGTAGGCGGACCGAAGTGATGGTTGGGCCGATCACCATAAGGTCGGCTTATCAAATGTGTCGGCCGGCCAAGACGCCGGCTGAGTAATGAAAGGTGATCGAATTGCGCATGTGGAAATTCCCGCTGGCCAGTGCAGCCGCGACGCTCGGCTTGATGGTGATGGGCACCGCGGCTTTGTCTCAAGAGGTGACTTCAAAGCTGCCAGGCGGCGCGACCTCGCTCCAGGAGAGCTATCAAGACTGGAGCCTGACCTGTCAAAGCAGCACATCAACGGTAACGTGCGGTGTCTCCCAGCAACAGACGCAGCAGAACGGCCAGCGGCTCCTGGCTGTCGAGCTTAGGCGAAACAGCGACGCCACGCTCGCGGGCAATGTCGTGCTTCCGTTTGGGCTTATGCTCGACGCCGGCGCCGCATTGCAGATCGATGACAGCCAGCCCCTTGAGGCGCTGCGCTTCTCAACCTGCTTGCCGGCCGGCTGCATCGTGCCGCTCACCCTCGATGAAGGAACAGTAGCCGCATTGCGGGCGGGTTCGGTGCTGAAGATCAAGGTCAGAAGCACCGACCAGAAGGACGTCGCTTTGTCCGTATCGCTGAAAGGGCTCGCACCTGCTCTGGACAGGCTAAGCGTTCTTGCTGGAGCGTGACGATTCTCTGTTGGGTTGTCCGTTTCCTTACCTAACGAAAGCCGTTACTTGCCACTGATTTAAGCCGCATCGCGCTGAGCTGGATGCAAGGTCAGCTTCCCTCCAGATCATGGCGAAGCGGTCGACCCGCTTTCGTGACCAATGCGGCCGCGCTCATAACGCTATCGTCACAATGCATGATTACCTTCTTTGTGGTTAGAACTGAGGCACCGCTCTAGAAAATGCTGACCCTCGGCGACTAAGATGATGGTTATTTGTCAATGGGCTACGAAGCGGTTCGCCCAAATTGATTCAAGAAACTGATCCAGCCATTCGCTGAACCGCATTCATCTTCTACCGAATGGCAGCAATGCGCCCAATTCCGGCAGTTCGGGATGCCTTTGCCATTACCCAAAAGCAGACGTCACCCGAAAGCCATCCCCTCTCGGCAAAATATGCCGCGTTACCTCCTTCGCCAGCTCATGGGTTCCGACAGCGCCTGCATAACGTGGAGCTCAAAGGTCCCGGGTGCGTGGCTGGCGTCGGCCAACTGCCGGGCGTCCCACTCTCGGGCAATGCTGCCCTCGGCCAGAAGCACCGCGCGGCTGCACAGGCCGGGAACCGCTTCGACCACGTGGGTGGAGATGATGACGGCTTGGCGGCGGCTCGCCGCCAATGCAAGGATGACGCGTTTGACCTCGAAGGCGGCAAGCGGATCAAGGCCGTTCAGGGACTCGTCCAGGATCAGCAGCGGCGGCGCCCCGAGGAGAGCCGCGGCAATGGCGATCTTGGCCCGCGTACCGAGTGAATATTCGGCGATTGGTCGGTCGAGCCAGCGGTTGAGCCCGAGCCGGTCGGCGACATTGACGCCAGGCCAGTCGTCTTCGGCGCAGCCGCGGATCGAGGCGACGAGCTCAAGATATTGCCGCCCGGTCAGCGCCACCGGTAGATCGGATGGATGCATGGCAAGACCGAAACCGGATTTGGCACGTTCCGGTGCGCCGGCAAGGTCGATCCTGTCGATCGCCACGGTCCCCCCAAGTGGCGGAATCTGGCCGGTGATCGCCCTGAGCAAGGTGGACTTGCCCGAGCCGTTGGCGCCAAGCAGGCCAAGGATGTCGCCTCGGTCGATCGACAGATCGATGTCGCTGACGACCGCGCGGCCCCCATAGCCGGCGCTGAGCCCGCGAACCGCGAGTATCTCGACGGGATCGGCGCTGTTATCCATGGCGGTATCTCCGTTGCGCCCGGTGCCATAGGAACAGGACAAGGGCGGCAAAGCCAATCAGCACCGTGCGCCCATATTCGAGCGATTCGTAGCTGGTGTAGGCGATGGCGCTGAGGAAGCTCAGCACGGCGACGAACGGCGCGGTCATGAAATAGGCGGCGAACACCGCATAGGCGCCGTTCAGCGCCAGCAGCCAGAAACCGCTGGCAAGCGGCATCGCCCAGGCCGACGGCTCCGCCGCCAGTGCAGCGCCAGCCGGCAGGAGAAAGTAGGCGACCGACAATTGCAGGGGCAGCCGCGTCAGGCGCAGCCAGGCCCTGGTAAAGCCGAGCGGAGCCGTGCGCAGCACCGGCGAGCCGAGCGGATGGAAGCGCGCGCTCAGCATGAAGACGAGAAGGCCGCCGGTCAGGCCGGCCATGGCCGCCGGCACGGCATCGTGACGAACGAAGCTGATGGAGGCGGAAAGGGCCGCGACGACACCGAAGAAGATGGCCGCGCCAACCATTCGCCAGGACGGGCGCACATGGCCAGCCGGCACGGCCCAGGCCCAGCTGGAGAGCCAGGCTGGCGCCGAACGATCGAAGGCACCGAGCCAGGGCCGGCGCCCGCCTGGATCGCCCGCCAGATCGGCGGTGTCGGTGTGGACAAGGTCGCGAGCGCTCCGCAACCGCAGCACGGCTGAGACGCCGAAGCCAGCGCCAAACAGCATCGCGGCGCCGAGACCCCAGACTCGGGTGAGTGGTTTTGCAATGACGAAACAGCCAAGGCCCACCGTCGCCGTGACAACCACGACAAGCGGAATGCCCATCGCACATGTCGCCACCGTCGCGGTGTGCCGGCGCTCCCGAAGCGAGAGCGGCAATGCCTTCAGGAAGGGCGCGAAGGCGCGCGACAGGCAAAGTCTCGCGATCGCGCTGCCAGCGAAACCTCCAAGGCCAAGAAGTGTCACCGGCAAGCCAAAGGTCCACAGCGCCTGCGCCTGCCGCAGCATGGCCGCCCCCGCCTGCAACGCGACAACGATCTCTGCGATGGCATAGGCAAGCAGAGCGCCGCCACCAAGCCCGATCCAGGCAAGGTCGCGGCGGCGCGTCGAGCGCAAGCCAGCCGAGAGTTCGCGCCGGAGCAAGGTCAGGACAAGCCTGTCGTGCCGCATTGTTCTATCATCGCGATCGACCTCGCAAACCGGTTGGATGTCGACATAGGTCGGCGACGATTGTGCCGCCAGTAGGGCCGTCGCGCCTCAACCTCCCACGGCGGGCTTGGCGTTAACACTCTTCAGCGCGGCCAGGAGATAGTCCTGCATGGTCGCCTGCAGGTTGGTCGTTGCGCTGCGCACCCCCGCCATCGCGTTCTTCACCGCCGCTTCGTCAAAGGGTTTTGCTGTTTGTGCCGCCGCCAGATTGGCGCGCGCGGCACGCAGTTCGCGCAGTGCCTGGAAGGTGCGCGCGCGGTTGTCGCGCAGCACGCCGCGGAACTCCTTCCTCACCTCGGGCGGATAGCTGCTGGCAATCTCTGACAACAGCACGCGCGCCGCCGCGCCCTGGCGCAGGCCGTGCATGGCATAGCCGACCAGGAAGAAATTGACGGCCAGCGACAGCGCAAGCAGCACCAGCGTCGCCGTCCACATCCAGGAGCGCTTCAAAGCGAGCCCTCCTCTGCCGGATCATCCGCGACACCGCCGCTATCGGCCAGCGACGATCCCAACGCCAGCGCCAGAAGCTCCGTATCGGACGGATCGTCCTGCAACCGCGCCACCTGGTAGCCGGCCAGCGTCGCCGCCACGAGCGCGGCAGCGGCGCAGGCTACGAACCCGGTCGGACTTAAGAGCAGGCGCGCCAACAAGGACGGGCCAGGCGAGCCGGCTTCGATGCGAGCCAGCACATTGCGTGCCAGTTTTTGGTCGTCGCCATCGATCAGCGCCGCCTCGAGCACGAGGCGGTCGAGAGCGGCATCGGGATCGTTCTTCCGCTCCGCTGCCATCAAGGCCAGTGCCTGCTGGCGGAAGGGTGCGGGCCATGCCTCGACTGTGTCGCCGAAGCGACGCCTGTTTCGTTCGAATTCGTCCCGTGTCATGAGGACTTCCTTTCGCGGCTCACGGCCACCATTGCCAAATGATCCCTGAGTGCGCGCCGTCCGCGCACAAGCAATTGCTCGGCCGAGCCGACGCTGCTGCCCATCACCTCAGCGATCGCCGCGATGTCGAGGTTGCCTACGGCCCTGAGCAGAACCGCCATGCGCTGCCGTTCCGGCAGGCGCGACAGCCCGTCGCGCACGATCGCCAGCTCCTGCCGCGCCGCGGTCGTCGCTTCGGCATCGGCCTCCGGCGACGCGACCTCGTCCCTTATGTCGTCCAGCCCGATGAAACTGCGCAGCGCCCTGCGTCGACGCTGGTCGATGCAACGGTTGGCGGTGATCCGGTAGAGCCAGGTTGAAGCCCGCCCTCTGGCCGGATCGAACCGCGCGGCCTGTTTCCAGACGGTCACGAACACCTCCTGCACCACATCCTCGGCGTCGCCGGCATTGCCGAGATAGCGGGCGGCAAATATCCGCAGCCCACGGCCATGGCCGGCGATGAGCTCGGACAGCGCGCTTTGGCTGCCCGCGGCGATGCGCGCCAGAAGCTCATCGTCACCGCGGGGCTCCTCACGTCGCACGGCGGCGCGCATCCACAGGCGAAACTGCTGGTTCGGCGAATCCGAAATTCGCATCGATCAGGAGGAGCACAGAAACGAATTTCGGATTCAAGTCCATCACACCAGATGTCAGCGCCGCCAGTGGCGGAAGCCATGGACCGTGTTGCCGTTCGGGCCGGTGAAGCTGCCGACCGAGCGGCCCCGGAACGGCCCGCGCGCCGACACCCGTTTCCCCGAAAAGGACTGCCCATTCGGCCCAGTCCCAGAATAGCTTCTGGCGCAGCGGTCAACAACGCCTCCCACGCATTTGGAACTCGACGTGTAGGTGCCGCCATTCGGACCGGTGCGGGTGGTCGAGCCGGTGTAGATGCTGCTGTCCTTGCCGACGCTGCGGCTGAACTCGCCGCCATGCGCTGTCGGACGCTGCCACTCCTCGGCCGAGGCCGCCGAAGCTGCCGACCAGGCAAGCATCGCACCGAGACCTAGAATCGGAATCTTTACCGAAGACAACATGTCGTACTCCTTGTTTTGTAGAGGAATGAGAGCTGCCGATCATCAGTTGGCGTGGTCGGCGATCAGCTTGCGGACAGAGGCGATCTCGTCACCCGAGAGCTTGCCGTCACCGTCCCGGTCCGCGAGGTCGAACAAAGGCATGCTGCTGGCGAATTCCTGTTCAGAGACCTTGCCGTCGCCATTGGCGTCCATGCGCCGCCAGCGGCTGCCGAGCCGCGCCTGCGCGGCATCTGCCCGATCCATGATGGCATCGCGGGCGCTTTCGATCTCCTTCTCGTCGATGACGCCATCGCCATTGCGGTCGAGCCGCCTGAACCGGCGCTCTCGGACGGCTGTCATCTCATCCTTGGAGATGGCGTCGTCGCCATTGGTATCGATCCGTTGCAGGATGCGCTGGCCCGGCATGTCCTGTGCCTGCGCCGCGCAGAGCGGCGCAAGCCCGATGAGCAAGGCCGCAATCAGTAGCGAGCGTTTCATGATGATGTCCTTTCATTGTCAGGCCGCGGGGGCGACTGCTGACCGATACGCAGCGAGAGCCGGGCTCCTACGCTCGACACTCAAGATTCTTTGCCGGCCTTGAATTTTCTATCGCTGCGGGGATAGGCGGCTGTGCTGGCCGCACCTCGAAAAAATCATCTCGCTTTGCGTAGGACCACCACAGGCGCTGCGTAGAAGGCTCTGCAAGGACGGTCCGCGGCGGACCATCCGACCCAATGCGGAGATCAATATGAACAAGATCGTCATGGCCTTTGCCGGCCTGCTGCTTGGCGCGGGTAGCGCCTGTGCGGCGGACAGCGGTGCCAGGGAACTCTTCCGGCGCGTGGACACCAACGGCGACCGCAAGCTCGAATTCAGCGAAATCCAGGCCGCGCGAGCGCAGATGTTCGACCGGATGGATGCCAACCACAATGGTTTGCTCGACGCGGGCGAAGTGCGCGCGGCAGTGGAACAGGTGAAGTCGAAGCGCGACTTCCAGGCCGCCCAATTCGGCGGCTTCCAGGCCCAGGCCGACCGCATCGACCGCAATGGCGACGGCAAGATTTCGCGCGCCGAGTTCGCCGCCTTCATCCCTGACCGGTTGCTGCAGGCGGACACGAATGGCGATGGCGCGCTTTCTATCTCCGAACTGCGTGCGCTCCGACGTCAGTAATCCCCGAACCCTTCGACCCCATTCAACAGGAGTGAAAAGATGAAGCGGACAATCACAGCGTTTTGCGGTTTGATGATTGGCGCCACAGGGCTCGCCTCGCCGGCCGAGGCCTTGCCTGTCGTGCCGGCCTCTGCCCCGGCGTCGGTCGCCACAGCGCCGACGCCAGTCTGGTTTCGGCGCGGCTTCTACGTCGTTGGCGGCGGATACTACTATAATGGGTATCGCGGCTATGCCCGCGTGCGGCCAGGCTACCGCTACTATAATGGCTACTGGTTCCCGGCAGCCGCCTTTGCCGCCGGCGTCGCGGCGGTGACTGTCGCACCGGTAGCGCCAAGTCCGGCCGTCCGATTGGAAGCAGCGCATGTGCGCTGGTGCTACGAGCGCTACGTCTCCTACCGCGCCTGGGACAACAGCTACCAGCCCTATAACGGTCCTCGCCAACAATGTTGGTCGCCTTATAGTTGAAGGCTCTTCGCTGAGGGCCTCCAACCCTTTCAAGGCAGCATAGGAGATGACCATGATCGACAACCGCTCGATGCCCACGAGCACGGTCATACCGGTGCTTTCGTATCGCGATGTCGAGACGGCCAGCCATTGGCTTTGTGAGGCCTTCGGCTTTGAAATACGGCTGATGATCGGCAATCATCGTGCCCAGCTCGGCTTCGGAGACGGCACCGTCGTTGTCACAGAATTGAAGTCTGGCGGACTGACGGGGACAGGTGGTCCATTCGCAGTGATGGTACGCGTCGAGGATGTCGACGGGCACCACAGGCGAGCCGCGCGGCATGGCGCAGCTATTCTCAGCGGGCCAACGAGCCATCCCTATGGCGAGCGTCAGTATTCCTGCCGTGACCTCGACGGCCACAATTGGACCTTTTCGCAGTCGATCGCTGATGTAGTGCCCGAGGACTGGGGTGGCATCGTCATGGAAAGCTCAAACGGTCGTGATCTGGAGAGCTGACACCGACTTGCTGCAGCGACAGCCCATCAGCTTTTGGATTGCGACGCCGTTACGACTTGCTCAACGGCTAAGACCAACCTCATCGTGCAAGCGACTGCAGCTTGATGACCGTCTCCGATTTCCGCCACCGGGAGAAGCATTCACGAAACCAGGCGCCTTCCTCCGTTGGCGTGATGTCGGCGCTCGCGTATTGCGATCAATGGGTAATCTGGGACGATCTCGACCCAGAAGGCTTACGCCACCGCGGTACTAGCGCCGGAGCACCACGCCCACGCTAAGCTGGATGCCGCAATCGATGTTTCCCGGTCGGAAGCTGCCGATCTGCTCCGGCCCCAAAACAGCCGTGCTCGTTTGCGGGTTCATCGACTCTTTGTGGATGAAAGAGACACCGCGTGCATGGAAAACTAGTCCTCCTCCCGTCCTTAGGTTCGCCAGACCATACGAGAGAATACGATGGAAATGGGCTGGCGAACCATTCGCTAACGTATGGATTGCCCATAGGAAACGTTGACCCTGGCCGATCCCATATCAATCGATGGCGGTTTGGTGCGTAGCACCTTTTTTTTGCCAGTTTCTGGCCGACATTCTCGGACGGGAAATCATATGCTCCCAAATAGATGAATTGACTGCCCTGGGGTGCGCGACGCTTGCAAACGACCAGGTCAGAAAAATCCCGATGAAGATTGCGGCCGGGGTCGTGGCGCGGTTCTTCCCCGCCGCTATCGCGCGCGATGATCTAAGGGCTAGGCACAAGGACGCGATTGGCAGGGCGCGAGGTTGGCGCTGAGCAACGAGGAATACTGGTGCGCGACTGCCTTGGCTCGAGATCAACAGGGGTATGGACCATCCCGATTGGAGGGTCGTGATTAATGCACTGACTGCAAACCAGCCAATCGGCAATTTGAGATTCGGATCGTCCCCGAATCAGAGTGAGGCCAGCGATCGGCCCCAGCGCCGGTCGTTCAGCGTCGAGTGCAGTCGCATCCGCTTCCAGGCGCCGAACTTGTAGAAATCGAAATCAATGTCGGAGATAGCCGTCTGGATCATGGCCCAAAGCGACCATTTGAAATCGCCAAGCATCCGATAGACGAACATGCGCGCCTGAACGGCCGGCTCCACCCGGCCGAAATAGGCTTCGATGGCTTCGTTGTTCATACAATCATCGAAGAACATTTCCGAGCACCACGTTGCCAAATCGTAGCAACGGTCGTTGTTGGAAGCGTATTCGAAATCAACGATCATAATACGGCCGTCGCTGGTTGACAGGAAGTTGGCGGGGGCGGGATCGTTGTAGCAAGGCACGAGATCGATCCCCGCGGCTTCGAGCGCAGTACGCGCTGCCCGATATTGTGCGTGGATCGAAGGAAAGCCGAGGGGCAGCTCCCCTCCCAACTCGGCCAGTTGCTCGAGATGCTCCTCGATCATGTCGAAGACGGTCTTTGTGAGACCGAGAAGGGGGAGTCGTTGAACGAGCGGTAAAGCGCGATTGTGCTCTCCCTGATGCCGGCCGCGTGAAAATCCCTGGTGACGCATGTGCGGGAATTCTCGACGAAATCGTAGATTTCTATGCCCTCGTCTTTCAGATAGTCGAAGCATCGGGGCCCGATGCCGAGCAGGTAGGCTCGCTGGCCCGCTTCCAGGGACGCGGCGCGATCGATGAAGCGCTCCGTGCCCGGGCCAGGCAACTTGACAAAAAAGGAGCCGCGTTCGCCGGCCACGCTGACACGCCAGTTGGAGTTGCTGAAGCCGCCGAACATCGGCCGGTAGCGAATGGCCTTGCCTTGCCAGGCGATGACCTTGGATAATGCTGCCTCGAGTTGGCGCTCGGCGAGGGTGTTGCCTTCGCCCAGGCTTTTTTCAACGGCGGACATTCAAAGCCACCCGGCACGAGGGTCGAGATCGACGCCGGCCAATGTGGCCCGGCACCGGATCAGGCGCCAACATGCATAGCGGAAGAATTCGACATCCTTCCTTGCGGAGACGGCGTCCATGACCAGTCCCCACATGGTCCACGCCAGGTCATCGGCAACCGCATAGAGCTTGGCGCGGCGAAGGCTTTCAAGCCGCGCGCGGCCCTCGAACATTTCAAGAGCAGGCAGCATCTCTTCTTCAGGCCCGAAGGCTTCGTTCATCAGGATACCAAACTCGAAGTAGGGGTCGACATTGCGCGCCTCGTCGAAATCCACGAGTTGGATATTGCCGTGAGTGTCGATCAGGATGTTGGAGGCGAGGCCATCGGCATGAGCCGGAACGGTGTCCACGCCGGCAGCCTCGATCATGCGCTCGATACGGAACACATCGTCCTGCAAGACAGTTAGTTCACTCGGCGCACCGCTCGTGTTGCGTGCGATTTCCGCCTGAAGGATTCTGATCCTGTCGAAGACAGACCAGGTACGCGTCAGGCGAGGGCCGGAATGGATCCTGCGCTTGATGCCAAGCACGGCATCCATGACGTCTGCGTTGCGCAAGTCATTGACGCGTGCTGTCCTCCATCCGTCCAGAAATTCCATCAGCGCGATGCCGCGCACGGCGTCCGAAACCAGGATGTCGGGCGCGCAGCCGAGTATCGCCGCCTTCCGCTGGGCGTCGAAAGAAGCAGCCGTATCGATATAACGACGCTGATCGGGATGAATGACTTTCAGCAGCAGGGAAGGGCGTTGGCCTTCCATTGATAGTTCGAGCCGCGTGCTGTCGATGCCGCGATGTGTAGGCACAAGGAGACCAGGCGCGCCCGCCTCCGCCGCGACTTTTATCCGGGCTGCGCTCCATGTCTGACGGTCCAGGCGCGATGTCGCCGCGCGATCGACAAGGCCATCCCAATCCTTCGCGAGAATCGCAGAAAGTGCATTCGTCGCGGCAGTGCCGGCGACTTCCGTTAAGTCTTTGCGGGGCGTCGAGCCCTTTTCCGCCAAAGCCATTTCCATCAGGTAAGATTGTCTCGCGCACTGTTCGAACGATGCCGCTGCAGGTCCGGCCAACGGCGCCGACAGGGCCAAGCCGATGCTATCGCTCCGGTGCCTTGTGTAAAGAAAAGATTTGGAGGCAGGCAGGTTTTGGAATGCGCGCCTTGGCTAGACCCTGATGAGGTCGACGCCCAGTTCGTCGAAACGTTGCACGAACTCCTCGCCCACGCCCTTGGTCGTAATGACGTGATGCGCATCGCCAAGGCCGAAGGCGCGCACGGAGCCGAAGCGTCCGAACTTCGATGCGTCGGCCACCATGATGGTGGTGGAAGCCTGTAGTCTGGCGGCATCGTGCAGTGCGACCTCGTCCTCGCCGAAGCCCATGAAGCCGTGGTCGTAGTGAACAGCGCTGGCGCCCATCAGCGCCAGATCGAAACGATGGCCATTGAGCGCGGTGATGGTCGCGTGGCCGAAGGTCGCCTGGTACTCCGGCACCATCGGGCCGCCGAGCACGCGAACGCTGGTACCCCAGCCATGCGAAAAGAAGTGCGCCGCGACGGCAATGGAATTTGTGAAGATGGTCAGGTCCTGATGCTTGTGCAACTGCTTCACGCAGGCGAGCGTCGTCGTGCCGGAACTGACGAATATCTTCATCCCGTCGCGAACGAGGCTAGCAGCCTTCTCCGCGATCCGGTTCTTTTCCGGCGCGTTGACCTTGTTTCGTTCGACGAAGGGCTTGTCGGCCTCGTTGGGCGTGATGACCGCACCGCCATAGACTCTTCGGGCGAAGCCGTTGACTTCAAGGATGCGCAGGTCGCGCCTGATGGATTCAGGACTGACCTCAAGACGCTCCGCTAAGGCATTGACGCTCGCGCGTTCGTTGGCTCGCAGGATTTCAAGAATCTTTTCCTGCCGGAATTCTGAAAATCTCATGGACTCATTCTACCGCCGGCCGCTGGGGCAGCCCATCTGCGTTCCCTGACATGAGCGGCTCCAACAGCCTTGGGCTAATGGCTTCCGCGACCAAGTCAAGCCTCCCGTTTGCGGCATGATAAGTTCAGGCCGATGATCCGTCAATTCGGCAAAAATTCATAAAACATCCAAATCGTTCAGCCATAGCATGCATCAGGCTGAGTTTGGAAAGAAATTTCACCTTTAAAATCAACAGTTATATCAAATCTGACTGACTCTAAGCGGCCTCAATGTCATCCGATTACGAATCTGTGCGCTTGCAGAGCGGTTTGCCTTGACTCTGAATGGTGCGACTATAATGATGTTTTTGACCGATTTGTTGATTCTGGCTTTGGCGGACGAATCGGTTGCGCGACGAGCCCTTCAAGGCGCCCTTCCGGGCGCCGCGATTGAATCGCCGAGTGTGGCTGCGACGCCGCGCATTTCCTGCACATCCAGAGATGGATGGAGTGTTTCGGACCGGCGGTGGAGGCTGGGACTGTGATCGGCTTGGCAATTGATAACGAAGTCGCGCGTTCCAGCAAGGCGCGCATGCAAGCAAAGGGGAACATCAATGGTTACGCGTAGAGATCTTATTGTAGGGGCTGGTGCGCTTGGCGTGGCGGGCATGGTCGGCGGCATGCCGGTGCCAGTGCGCGCTGACGGCAAGAAAAGTGTCGTGCTTGCCTCGATGGGGCCGGTTACCGGCAACTGGGACCCGACCTCCCACACCACGCTCGGGCAGGGCAATTTCGAGAAGTTCGTGTTCAATGCGCTGACCAGGGCCCCGATGCGTGACGGCGAGGCGGACCTTCTGGAGCCGGCGCTGGCCGAAAGCTGGTCCCTGATCGACACGAACACGATCGAGTTCAAGCTGCGCGATGGTGTGAAATTCCACGATGGCAAGGAATTCGGCGCCGAGGATGTGAAGGCCACCTACGAATACTCTTCCGATCCGAAGCGCCCGGCCGCCTCATTCTGTCCTGGCAAGGTTGATGTCGAAGTCGTCGACCGCCTCACGGTTCGACTGCACACCGGGAAGTACGGCTATCCGGCTTCCGCCTGGTGGTTCATCTCGAGTGTGATACCGGTTCTGTCGGCCAAGGATGTCGCCGATCCCAAGAGCCTGGAAAAGCGCCCGAACGGCACCAACGCGTTCAAATATGTTGCCACCAACGGCGACCAGAACGTGCTGGCCGCCAATGACGATTATTTCGGCGGCCGTCCGAAAGTCGATGAGGTGATCTACGCCTACGTGCCCGACGCCAATACACGTGTCCTAGGCTTGCTCAACGGCCAGTATCATATCGCCGAGCGCCTCGAGCCAGAGCAGTACGCCTCGCTTCAGGGCAACCCCAAGGTCGTCACCCGCAAGGGCCTGACGACAGAGAACAAGTATCTGCACTTCCGCTGCAACAAGCCGCCATTCGATGATCCTCGCATCCGCCTCGCGGCATGCCATTCGATCGACCGCAAGCAGATCCTGGAACTCATGGGTGACGCGGCGCTGCCCACCAGCTGCTACATCTCGCCAATGAAGTTCGGCTTCAAGGATATCGAGGGTTATCCCGACTACAATCCGGAGGAGGCGCAGCGCCTGCTCGCGGAAGCCGGCTTCCCGAAAGGCGAAGGCCTGCCGCAGCTCGAATACATCACGTCGATCGGCTTCTATCCGAAGACGAAGGAATATGGCGAGCTGATCACCGCCATGCTCCAGGAGCAGGGCTTCAATGTCCAGCTTACCGTCCTTGAGCCGGCCGCATGGGAAGTCGCCATCTATCGGCGAGCGGACGGACAGGGTCAGGGCCATATGTGCGACGTGGGCTGGATGACGCCCTCGCCGGAGCCGGACCTTGTGCTGCGGCCGAACTGGCATTCGAGTGCCGCGCTCATCAGCGGCATTAACGATCCCGAGATCGATGCGGCGCTCGACAAGGAGCGCAAGGCACCCAATCCGGAAGAGCGCCTGAAGATTCTTACCGAGGAAACCTTCCCGACGATGGCGAAGAAGGTTCCGAGCTTCTCGTTATTCTCTGCGCTCACCTTCCATGGCGCATCCAAGAGCCTTGAGGGCGCCGTCTACCTCCCTTACGGGCCGATCGACTTGTCCAAAGCCGATCTGGTCTGACGCAAGGAACAGGCGGCGCCGGATTCTTACCGGCCAACGCCGCCACTCTCCCCGCACGAGACGGACTCCATGCTGTTTGCCATAGATTTTCTCATCCGCCGCCTGGCCCAGGGCGCGATCATCGTCGTTACCATCGCGCTGCTGATCTTCACGTTGCTGCGTGTCGTGCCCGGAGATCCCGTGCGGCTCATGCTGGGGCCGATGGTGTCGCCCTCGGTCGCGGAGCAAACCGCCAAGGATCTTGGATTGCGCGACCCGATAATCGTTCAGTTCGGTCGCTATATGGGACACGTTCTGCAAGGCGATTTCGGACGCTCCTTCGTGCGAAGCGCTCAAGGCGGCAGCACTGGCGGTTCTCGCGGTGAATCGACTTTCGATGCGAGCAATCGAGCGTCTGTGATCGGGCTTATCGTCACGACCTTGCCCTTCAGCCTCCTGCTGGCCGGCCTCGCTTTTCTGATCTCGCTGGCTGTCGCCTTGCCGCTCGGTGTCTGGGCCGGGCTCAATGCCGGGAGATGGCCGGATCGCTTCGCGCTCTATCTGAGCTCAGTGCTGGTTTCATTGCCCAATGTCTGGCTTGGACTTGTGTTCATTTTCCTGCTGTCAGCCAAAACCGGATGGCTTCCCGCGATCGGTTATCAGAACTGGACCTATGCCATACTGCCGGCGCTGGTCCTCGCGGTTGAACTCATTCCGGTGATCGTGCGCTCCCTGTCGGTGTCCGTGTCGTCGAACCTCCTCGATCCCTATGTGTCCGTAGGTCAGATACGCGGCCTGACGCGTGCGCGGATGATCGCCGCGCATGTGCTGCGCAACTCATCCATTCCGTTGCTCAACCTTCTCGGCATTCAGGCGGTGGGTCTGATCCTCGGTGGTCTCTTCGTCATCGAGTATCTCTTCAACTATCCAGGCATCGGTCTGCTGATGATCAATGCAGTGTTCCAGCGCGACTTTCCCATCATCCAGGCGATCGCAATCTTCTCCTGCGTCGCGCTCGTACTTGTGAACATATTGGTCGATTTCGCCTCGACCACGATAGACAGAAGGCTGCAGTACTGATGTCGGAGCAAGCCATCGTCGAAACCACTGCCAGCCAGCCGGCGAAGTCGCGCAGCCTGGGCGCCAGCATTTTCCTGAATGCCGCGAGGACGGCGGAGTTCAGGGTGGGTGCGGTGATATTCCTCGGCCTCCTGCTACTGTCGGTCGTCGCGCCCACATTGCTCGGGCTTTCGGCGACAAAGTTCAGCGTGGGGCTGAAATTCTCACCGCCCTTCCCGGAGCAAGGCTGGGTCTGGCCGCATATGTTTGGCACAGATCAGCTCGGCCGCGATCTTCTGGCACGTTCGCTGATAGGGCTGCGGAACGCATTGATGATCGGCATTGCCAGCGTCATCGGCATGTTCGTCATAGGTTCGGCGATCGGAATGCTGGCGGGCTATGCCGGCGGCTGGACCAGTCTCATCCTGATGCGCATCACCGACGCGCAGATGTCCATCCCAGTCATCATTCTGGCAATCACGATCCTCGGCGTGACACGGCCGACACCGATGTCGGTGATTCTGGTGTTCATCCTCGCTGGCTGGCCGGGCTACGCCCGCATAGCGCGCAGCGTCACCATGTCGGAACGGCGAAAGGAATATGTGCGCGCTGCCAAGATACTGGGCGCCTCGGACCTGCGCATTTTGCTTGTGCACATCGCGCCCAACACTTTGCCGCCTATAGCTTTCGTGGCCGTGCTCGACGTCGCGCGCATGATGATATTCGAGGCGATCCTGGGGTTTATAGGCATCGGCATCCAGCCGCCTACGCCGACCTTCGGCACCATAATCGCCGACGGCACGAAATATCTCATGAATGCCTGGTGGATCACCACCATACCCGGCCTGCTGCTGGCAGCGTCGCTGTGCGGCATCAACCTGATGGGTGGCGCTCTCGAACGCTCCCGTAACAAATTCCTGCAGGGGGTTCTATGAGCGCGGAAAGTGCCAAAATCCTCGAGGTCTCGGACCTCTCGATCGATCTCGCCACGGCTGCCGGTGGTCGGCGCGCGATCCTGCGCAACGTCGATCTTTCGGTCTCGAAGAACGAAGTCCTGGGCATCATCGGCGAAAGCGGCTCCGGCAAAACGGTCCTGTCGCGCGCACTGGTGAACTGGATAAGCCCACCGCTTCTGCCGACGGGTGGAAGTATCGCCTACCGTGGGCGCAATCTGTTCGGCCTTCCGCCCGCCGAGATGCAGAAGCTGCGCGGCCGCAAGGTAGCCTACATCGGCTCGGACCCAGGCAGCGCGCTCGATCCCACCATTCCGGTCGGCCAGCAGATCATAGAGAAGCTTCGCGCCGTTGAGCCTGGTATCTCGACCGCCGACGCGAGGGCCCGCGTATTGCGGGTGCTGGATGCGGTGCGCATTCCCTCGCCGGCGCAGCGCTTCCACGAATTTCCGTTCCAGTTCAGCGGCGGCATGATGCAGCGTGTACTGATCGTCGACGCGCTCGTCACGAATCCGGACTTGCTGGTGGCGGACAACATCACGCAGCCGCTCGACGTGACAGTGGCGGCCCAGATCCTGCGCCTCCTGCGCGATCTGCAGCGCGACTTCTCGACAGCGATCATATTCGTCTCCTCGGCGCTCGGGGTGCTGAACGAGATTGCGGACAACATTCTGGTGCTGGCCGATGGCCGGGTGGTCGAATGTCGTGACACGCGCAGCCTCATCGAGAAGCCGGACCACAGCTACACCCGCAATCTCATCGGGAGCCTGCCTCGCATATGGAATGCCCAACCGACGGCGGCCGCGCCGGAAGAAGCTGTGGACGACAAGCGCGAAGTCATCCTCTCGGTACGTGACGTCTATCGCTCCTACTCCACCAAGGATCGCCAGAGGCTGTTCGCGCATCGCGTGGTGCAGGCCGTACGCGGCGTCTCGTTCGACGTCTACAAGGGTGACAATCTCGGCATCGTGGGCGAATCCGGCTGCGGGAAATCGACGTTGTCGCGGCTGCTCAGCCGCCTCGAGGCTCCGAACAAGGGACAGATACTGTTCAAGGGACAAGACATCGCCCGTCTGGGCGGCCGCAAGCTGATGGACTTGCGCCACAGATTCCAACTGCTGCTTCAGGACCCCTACAACGCCATCCCGCCACACCTGAGCATCGGTCGCACAATCGCTGAGCCGCTGCGTATCCATGGCGGGTTGGCCGCGAAGGAGATCAGGGAACGCGTGGCGGCGACGATGAACGAGGTTGGCCTGCGGTCCGACCTTACGGACAGATTGCCGGTGGGCCTCAGCGCCGGTCAGCGCCAACGTGTCAATATCGCGCGCGCCATGGTGCTGGAGCCGGAACTGCTCATTCTCGACGAGACCTTGTCCGCGCTCGATCAGGTCGAGCAGGGCAAGTTGCTGGACCTGTTCGAGGGGCTGCAGAACCGGCACGGCATCACTTATGTCTATATCTCCCACGATCTGAGCATGGTTCGCCGCGTCTGCAACCGCGTAGCCGTCATGTATCTCGGGCGCGTGGCGGAACTTGCCGGCAACAGGGCCACGTTTTTCGATCCCGCGCACCCCTATACGCGGGCATTGCTCAGCGCGGTGCCAGCCATTGAGCACAAGCCTTACGATACCGGGACCTACCTGCTGGAAGGCGAACCGCCCGATCCGATCGACATCCCTCCGGGCTGCAGTTTCCGCACACGCTGCCCCTTCGCCTTCGCGCGTTGCGTGAGCGAGGACCCCAAGCTGATGAAGCGCAGCGGCGACGACTATGCTGCCTGCCATCTTGTCACCGCCGGAGCCGCCGCACCGGTGAGGATGCCCGCCGTGGATGTGAGGGCATCGTGAGGATAGCTAGATTTCCAACCGCGTCCGGCAGCGCGATGCGGCTTGCCGCGCCCGCCTCAAATTTCTGATGAGCACGTCCACTATGGAATTCGATTACATTGTCGTAGGGTCTGGCAGCGCCGGCTCACCGCTCGCAGCGCGTCTCGTCGAAAAGGGCGCGAGTGTCCTTCTCCTCGAGGCGGGCAAAAGCGAAAAGCTGCATCTGACACGCGTGCCGGCCGCGCTGATGCATACGATCGGCAACGTCCGCTACGACTGGAATTACGTGACCGAGCCGGATCCCAGTCGCAATGGTCTGCAGGAATCATGGCCACGGGGGCGCGTTCCGGGCGGATCCTCGGCCATCAACGGCATGATCTTCATTCGCGGCGCCGCGGCCGACTACGACGCCTGGGAGGCGATGGGCAACAAGGGATGGGGATGGAATTCGGTGCTTCCCTATTTCCGCAAGATGGAGACCGCCGATAACGACAAGGATAATGCCTATCGCGGCGGCATGGGACCTCTCCGGGTGTCGGCCTTACGCTGGAAGCACCCGATATCGGCCAAGTTCATCGACAGCTTCGTCAATGCGGGCGTCCCCCTGAACCCAGACCTCAACGGAAGATCCCACGAGGGTGTCGCCTGGAATCAGGGCTCCACCAGAGGCGGCGTTCGTCACTCGGCATTCGACGCCTTCATCCTGCCTCGCCTCGGTGACGCCAAGCTCACATTCATGGACGATGCGTTGGTCGAGCGCATCGTACTGGAAGGCAAACGGGCTACCGGCGTCGACATTCTGCGCGGCAGCCAGAAGGTACGAGCCACGGCACGGCGCGGCGTGGTCTTGTCGGCCGGATCCATCAACTCGCCGCAGATACTGATGCTCTCTGGCATCGGCGATCCGGACCAACTGACCCCCCATGGGATTGGCGTGCGGATCGCAAGTCCCGAGGTCGGCCGCAACCTGATGGAACATCCGGGCCTCTATGTCCGTGCGGAGATGAACGTCAAGACGGGGAATGCCTATGCATCGCCGATCGGACGGGCAAAAGCATTCGCCGAATGGATTCTCTCGCGCAACGGTGTGTTGAGCGTGCCCACCGCCCAGGTGCTCGCCTTCCTGAAATCGACGCCGGATAGGAAGATACCGGACCTCCAGTTCCATCTCTTCCCCTTCGGATACTTCAACGACAACGGCCGTTTGCACGTGCCGACGCGCAACCTTGTTACCATCCTGGCCAACGTCAACTATCCCAAGAGCACCGGCCACCTCGAGCTTCGTTCCAGCGATCCGCGACAGCCGGTGGCGATCTATCCGCGCCTGCTCGACCATCCAGACGACGTTGCCTGCGTGCTGCGCGGCTTGGATTGGATACGCAGGCTCGCTTCGACGCCCCCGTTCGGCAGCCATGTGCGCGAGCTCATCGACGTGCCGGCTGAAGGCGCGGGGCCTGCCGCGGACGAAGCCTATGCGCGCAAGGCCACGGTGCCGTTCCTGCATCCGGTGGGCACTTGCCGGATGGGATCGGACGAAAACGCGGTCGTCAGCCCGGAGCTTCGCGTACACGGCACCGAAGGGCTCTGGGTCGCGGATGCCTCGATCTTCCCGCGTCATATCGCCGGCAACACCAACGCGACGGCGATCATGATCGGCGAGCGTGCGGCCGACCTCATCCATCCGTAGCGGAGAACTAGTTTATCATGACGCGGAATTTCACGCAGAACTTCGTCGGCGGCAGGCGCGTGGATCCCCTGGGCGCCGATTTCATCGAGGTCCGCTCGCCCTACGACGGAAGCCAGGTCGGCGCGGTGCCGCTGGCAGCGCAGGCCGACGTGGATCTTGCGGTCGCGACGGCGCGCAAGGCATTCGACGAGGGCGCTTGGCCGCGCATGCCGGTGGTCGACCGTATTGCTGTTATCCGCAGGTTCGCGGAATTCTACGAGACCCGCTCCGACGAGTTCGCCGGTTTGGTGACGGCGGAGATGGGCGCGCCGGCCTGGTTTGCCAAAGCCATCCAGACCCTCATTCGTGATCAGGGCCAAGCCTATGTGGTTGCCGCCGAGGGGTATCCTTGGGAAGTGCATCGCGCTGGCTATCCCCGGGGCAACGCAGTTTGGGTCCGTGACCCGGTAGGCGTGGTCGCCGCTGTCATCCCGTGGAACGCGCCACATCAGGTCGCTCTGGCGAAGCTCTTTCCGGCCCTGCTCGCCGGCTGCACGGTGATCCTGAAGCTGGCGCCGGAAACCGCGATTGACGGCCAGTATCTGGGCGAGTTGTTCAGTGAGGCGGGACTGCCGGAGGGTGTCCTGAGCATCCTGGTCGCTCACCGGGAGGTAAGCGAATATCTGGTGACGCATCCGGGCGTGGACAAGATCGGCTTCACCGGCTCCACTGCTGCCGGCGGCCGCATCGCCAGCCTGGCGGGCGCACAACTGAAGCGCGTCAGCCTCGAGCTCGGTGGCAAATCCGCGGCAATCGTGCTGGACGATGCTGATATCGGCCAGACAGTCGATGCGCTCCGCTATCGTTCCTTTCCCAACAATGGGCAGGTCTGCGTCGCGCAAACGCGTATCCTCGTGCCGCGCCGGCGCCACGATGCCTTTGTCGACGCGCTTGTGGACAATGTCTCTGGCATGACGATTGGCGATCCGGCGGATCCTGAGACTTTTCTGGGGCCGCTCGTGGCGGAACGCCAGCGTCAGCGTGTGCTCGACTTCATCGCTGCGGGCATCGAAAGCGGAGCCGATCTTGCCGCCGGAGGGCTGGGGATGCCGGAAGGCATCAATCACGGCGCCTTCGTCAAGCCCACGATTTTTGCCAATGTCAATAACGCCTCGCGCATCGCTCAGGAGGAAATCTTCGGCCCGGTCGTGTGCGTCATTCCCTACGACGGCGTGGACGATGCCGTTCGGCTCGCGAACGACTCTATCTATGGCCTGTCGGGTTCGGTGTGGACCTCGGATCCTGATCGAGGATTGGAGGTCGCGCGTCGCATCCGAACCGGCGGCGTGACCGTCAACAACGCGGCCTCCGATCTCCTGTCGCCATTCGGCGGCTTCAAGCGCAGTGGGATCGGACGCGAATTCGGTCCCGAGGCGATCAACCACTACATCGAACACAAGACCGTAGCTGTCTGAGCGGGGACGACATGAGCAATAGTCCTGCCGTCTGGGGGCACGTTGAGGCATTGGCCAGGCGCTTTGTTGAGCTGAGCGACAGGGTGTGGGGAACGCCCGAACTCAACTATCAGGAACACCGCTCGTCACAGGAGCATGCGCGCATGCTGCGGGAGCAGGGTTTTCGGGTCGAGACGGGGCTCGCCGGAATGCCGACCGCAGTCATGGGAGAATCGGGGGAGGGCGGATCGGTAATAGCCTTCCTCGGAGAGTTCGATGCGCTGCCGGAACTCAGCCAGGAGGCTGGCGCGGCGGAACATCGGCCTCTCGCAGGAAACGGGCCAGGCCATGGCTGCGGCCACAACCTTCTGGGGTCCGGTGCGATGCTCGCCGCCACGGCGGTGAAGGAATGGCTGGCCGCGGGCAACCTGCCCGGCCGCGTGCGCTACTATGGCTGTCCGGCAGAGGAAGGCGGGGCCGGCAAGGCCTTCATGGTTCGCGACGGCATTTTCGATGATGTGGATGCGGCGATCTCGTGGCATCCATTTGCATTCGCCGGCGTGATGGAGCCAGCAGCGCTGGCCTATGCCATTCTCGATTTTTCCTTCACGGGGCGCTCGGCTCATGCTGCTAGCTCACCGCACCTTGGGCGTAGCGCGCTCGATGCCGTCGAGCTGATGAGCGTTGGCTCGAACTACCTGCGCGAGCATATCCCCTCCGACTGCCGGCTTCACTATGCCTATCTCGACGCAGGTGGGCCGGCGCCCAACATCGTACAGGTTCAGGCGACGGTGCGTTACATCGTGCGATCGCCACGCGCCGGCGAAGTCGTGGCGCTTGTCGACCGTGTCAAGGGCATCGCCGATGGCGCTGCCCTGATGAGTGAGACCACAGTAAAGTGCGCCTCGTGTGCGCCATGAACAGCTTGCTTGGGAATCGCGTGTTGGAGCGGGCTTGGCCCGCAATTTCGAAATGCTCGGGCCACCGGAATTCGACGCGGAGGACGAGGCCTTCGCGCAACGGATACAGGCAAGTCTGACGCAGGATCATGTGCAGTCGGCATATGCGATGTTCGGGCTGGAGCCCGGCGCAACGGCATTGTGCGACCGCATCATTGGAGTCGGATCGAACGGCAAGCAGATGCTCGGATCGACTGATGTGGGAGACGTGAGTTGGAAGATACCGACGGTCCAGGCTTATGGCGCCACTATGGCGATCGGGACGCCGCTTCACACCTGGCAGGTCACAGCCCAAGGCAAATCGCCTCATGCCCATAAGGGAATGGTGCATGTTTCGAAGGTGATGGCAGCCACCGGGGCGGATCTGCTGAGCGACGCTGCCGTGTTGATCGAGGCGAAGAAGGAGCACGCCTCCAGACTGGCGCGCGATCCTGTGGTGAACATTCTTCCGGCCGACCTTTCTCCGCCGCTTCTTGGCTGGAGCATGTCCGCTTAATCCGGATCATATCCTGTGGCGTGGAAGTAGTTTTGGCACTCACCCTGAGAGCAGCTCGACGATCGAACCGACTGCGCCCCACAGCGCCTTGATGAGTCGCGCTGCTTTGGAGCGCAGAAGCGCCGTGAGTTTTGAGAATGCGTTCTCGATTGCTTGTCGCGAACCAATGGTCAACGCTGGCGAGACACGAGAGTTTCTGAAATCGAAGCGCTCGCGGTCGAGGTAAAACGCCACATCAGGATGCGCATAGGTCAGGAAGAAGCCAGCCTTCCCATCTGTCAGCGCGGACAGGTTTGCTTCGATCCCGCCTCGATCCGGGATCAGCGAGCTTTGCAAGTCGGGTATTTCCGCCGCCAGCGCGCGAGGCCAGTTTGGGAAGAACGTGATGGTCAGCGTATGCAGAGCGGCAAGGTAATGAGCAGGCCTCGCAGGGAGAGTTTCCGGGCGTCCCGGACCACGCTGTCCGAACTTGCAGCGCAACTGCCGGCACAGATCGCGTGCCGACCTTCGACAAGCGAAAAGTCCAGCTTCAGCGCTGCCATGCCGCTCTCGGGATCGCCTGGATAGCGCTGCCCATCAGCACGCCAAGGCCGGACAGTTCGTCAGCCGTTGTTTGCCACTGATTTAAGCCGCGTCGGGCTGAGCTTGATGCAAGGTCAGCTTTCCCTCCAGACCATATCGAGACGGTCAACCCGCTTTCGTGACGAATGCGGCCGCGCTCATAACGCTATCATCAAAATGCATGACTACCTTCTTTGTGGTTAGAACTGAGGCACCGCTCTCAGAGAAACTAGTCGTCTTTTTGGTCCTTTGGTTCGCCAGACCATACGAGAGAATACGAAGGAAAAGGTTTGGCGAACCAGCTACTAACGTATTGTTTTCCCGTAGAAAACGATGACCCTCAGAGACTAAACATGACCGTTATCTGTCAGGAGGTTACGAAGCGGTTCGCCCAAAATGATTCAAGAAGCTGATCCAGCATTCGCTGACCGCTTTTATCTTATACCGAACGGCAGCTTTGCGCCCATTGTCAGACATTCGGGTGTGACCGTTGCCTACCCCGAAAGCAGCCATTATTGGGTGCCCGACGCCACTCGGCTGCCGAAGTTCGCGGCAATCTGAATCTGTAGAAAGCTCGAAAAATCTTCCAACAACCGCGATTGTTTGCTCAACCGCGCACGGAACAGCCAGACTTTGAACGAAATGCTCGGCTCGAATGGGATCGCGACGATGCGCTCGTCCTTATACCAGGACATGGTGAGCTGATCGACGATCGATATTCCGCAGCCCTCCGCGACAAAGCTGCAGGCGGTGTCGGATTGGGTGGTTTCGATATGAAGCCTTCGGACAACGCCAAGGGATTCAAAAGCCTTGTCGATTGCCAGTCGGGATTGATCGTTTCGTCCGAGTGAGATGAAAGGCTCACCGCCGAGATCTTTCGCGCTTATCCTGGCAGAGCCTGCCAGGCGATGCGATTGCGGTACGACGCAGAGGGCCTGGAGTGTGCCGATATGGACCGCTTCAACCTCATCGCGATCACTAGGAAGCACTGATAGTGCGAGGTCAGCGTCTTGCCGCACAATCAGATCGGACACGTTCCGCGATTGCACGGAATCCAGCGACACATTCACTTCGGGCTTGTCTTTGCAATATCCGGCAATGATTTGAGGCAAAACCTGTCGGCTGATTGCCGGGAACCCGGCGATGCGCAGCGTTCCATAACGGTTGAAGCGAAGACCTTCCGCAACCCGTTCGATCTTCTTTACACCTGCGTAAACGCGTTCAGACTCCCCGAAGAGAATGCTTGCTTCCGAGGTTGGGAAGATCCTTCCGTTTCGCCGTTGGAAAAGCTGAATTCCGCTTTGACGTTCAAACTGACGAATGAGTTGGCTGACAGCTGGCTGGGAGACCCGCAGCATGTGCGCCGCACCGACCATGCTGCCGGCAACCATGACGGCACGGAACGCTTCAAGCTGCCTGAGATTCATGCACTATCCTCTATAAGGGAACCTTATCGTTCCACACAAACTTCCAATTGGACATACGCAAATGCAAGTGAAAACATGAGAAAAATCCAGCCCATTAGCTGTTTCCAATAGCTGTATGCCAAAACAAGAACTTATAGAAAAGGGAACGAGCACGATGAATTCACTTTCGTTCGAGAATGACCACTCAAAAGCGCCGGCAGCCCGAACTGCCAGACAGTGCTTTTTAAAAATGGCCTTGGCCGGTTGTGTTGCTATCGGGGCTACCGCCTATGGGTGGGCTGAAGATCTGGGTGTCATTAAGGAAGGCACGCTCACCGTTGCCGCCACGGCCTCGTTTCCGCCGATCGTCTCGGTCGACCAAAGTGGCGCCTATGTCGGCATTGATGCCGACATCATAGAGGCTGTGGCAAAAAACCTCGGCCTCAAGGTCAACTGGATCAACATTAAATTCGACAGCATCATCCCCGGTGTGACCGCCAAGCGTTTTGATGTCGGCATGACCGGCATCACCGATACGGTCGAACGCGAGAAGGTGGTGGATTTTGTCAATTATGCCAATGTCGGCTCGGGCATCATCGTACAGGCGGGCAATCCCAAGAACGTCGGCAAACTCGACGATATCTGCGGTTTGATCGTAGCGTCCCAAACCGGCGATGTAGCCACCTCTTACGCGAAAGCTCAGTCGGAAAAGTGTGTTGCCGAAGGACGTCAACCTGTCATTGTCAACGAATTTCCTGAAGCGACGCAGTCCATGCTGCAGCTCCAGAATGGCCGTGCCGACATCATCATCCATGATTATCCCCTGTCAGCCTATCAGGTGGAGCAATCCGGCGGGAAACTCGCGCTGGCCGGTGGGCAGTTTTCTGAGGCCCCTTACGGTATGGCCGTCTACAAGGACAACACCGCCCTGCGGGACGCACTTGTCAAAGGTCTCGACGCCATCATTGCCAGTGGCGAGTATGGCAAGATCCTCGACAAATACGGCGTGGCAGAAATGGGCATTGAGAAAGCTGGCTACAACGGCGCGTCAAAATAGTCTCCAATAGCGGGCCGATTAGCGAGCGAACGCCTTCGGCCCGCTTGAGAGCCCTGTAGCACAGCAGAAAAACCAATGACTGTTTCAGAATTTCCCATCGTCCGCCGGCGGCATCCATGGCGTTGGATATCCACGATCATCATGCTCGCTCTGGCGGCGGCGGTGGCGGCACATGTTTCGCAAAACCCCGTCTTCTCGTTTCAGTCGGTTGCCGACTACTTGTTCGAGCCGCGGATTATTTCGGGCGTCCTCATCACTATCTATGTGACATGTGGATCGATGCTCTTCGGTCTGGTTCTGGGAGTCGCGCTCGCCGTAATGCGGATTTCGGACAATCCGGTGATGAGCGCCGCATCCGGCCTTTTCATTTGGTTCTTTCGCGGAACGCCGGTGCTCGTCCAGCTCATATTCTGGTTCAACATCGGCATCATCTTTCCGGCGATCACCTTGGCGTTGCCGGGAGGTGACATCCTCTTCCACGTCTCCACCAACAGCCTCATGACGCCCGCCGTGACAGCGCTTCTAGGTCTCGGCCTGAACGAAAGCGCATATATGTCGGAGATTGTACGAGCCGGCATTCTGAGCGTCGACGACGGTCAGAGGGAAGCGGCCAAAGCGCTCGGACTGCCCCCATCCAAGGTCATGAGTCGTATCGTCCTTCCGCAGGCCCTGCGTGTGATTATCCCACCAACAGGCAACCAGTTCGTCTCGCTGTTGAAGACATCGTCGCTGGTATCTGTGATCGCGGCGGGCGATCTGCTGACGCAGGCTACCCGCATCTACAACGAGAACTTCCGGATCCTCGAACTGCTCGCCGTGGCAAGTCTCTGGTACCTGCTGCTGACCACGCTGGCCAACATCGCGCAGCATTATATCGAGCGCCGCTACTCCCGCGGATTTGTCGACCGCCCCAAACAGAGCTTTTTCGGCACAGTGAAGATCGCAGCCTGGCGAACCCGGGCCTTTCCAGCGGGGAAGCAAGGTGCTGCACGCCATGACTGACAACATCGTTGAGATCAGGAACGTCAGCAAATCCTACGGCGGCACGGCTGTTCTGAAGGATGTCCGACTGGACGTCCGTGACGGTGAAGTTGCCTGCATCATCGGCCCCTCCGGTGCTGGAAAGTCGACGCTGTTGCGATGCGTCAACCGACTGGAAAAACAGGACGCCGGCATGATTTTCGTCGCCGGACAGCCAATGGGCTTTGCGCTGCGCGCCGGCAAGTTCCATGAGCTCGACGAAGGAGCACTGGCTCGGCAAAGAGCCGGCATCGGCATGGTGTTTCAACGCTTCAATCTATTTCCGCACATGACCGTGCTGGAAAACATCGTCGAAGCCCCGGTGACATTGCGCAAGACAACAAAAGCCCAAGCAGGTGATCATGCCCGCGAGCTGTTGGCGAAGGTCGGCCTCACGGAAAAGCTTCACCAGTTTCCCGCGCAGCTTTCCGGTGGGCAACAACAGCGCGTCGCGATCGTTCGCGCCCTGGCGATGAACCCCCGCCTGATGCTGTTCGATGAGCCAACCTCGGCTCTCGATCCGGAGCTCGTGGGCGAAGTGCTCGCCGCGATGAAAGACCTCGCCAAAGACGGAATGACGATGATTGTGGTGACCCACGAGATGGGCTTTGCCCGCGAGGTTGCAGACACCATTCACTTCATGGTCGAGGGCGAGATCGTGGAAAGCGGCCCCGCCGAGAAGATGCTCCGCTCACCGCAACAGCAGCGGACCCGGTCATTCCTCAGCAGAGTCATGTGAACGCCAGCAGGGCCGCTTGCCAATACAGCGGCTGCCTCCGAGCCCCGACCATCTGTCCAACGGGAGAACCAGCCCTTGCTCTACAACGATATTGTCGACTTGTCGGGTGGCTACGCCTTCCCAGCCTGTCTGCCGGACGTGACGCGTGAAGCGGCGATTGCCGCGAGCACATACCGCTCCGAAACCATGCAGTACACCGACGTGCTGGGTCTGGATGATCTGCGGGACCTGATCGTCAGCTATGTCAGGGAAGACGGTGTTGTTTGCCATCGTGACAACGTCATGATCGTCAATGGCGCGAAGCATGGCTTGGATCTGACCTGCCGTGCATTCCTATTCTCGGGAGACAGGGTCATCGTCACGGCTCCCACCTACATGACAGCACTCAGTATTTTGCGAACGCACGACGTCGAATTCCTGGCTATCCGTCAGGATGAAGATGGTATCGACACCGAAGACCTGGAAGCCAGGCTTGTCGAGGCTCAAGCGCTTGGCGAGCCTCTACCCAAGCTTCTTTTCGACGTCCCTGACTTTCATAACCCAACAGGCATCACAACAAGCCTTGATCGCCGTCGTCATCTTGTCGCGCTGGCGGAACGCTTCGGTTTTCTCATTATCGAGGATGATCCGTATCGTCGAATACGCTTTGAAGGCGAACCCGTGGCACCCACCAAAAGCCTCGACGCCACGGGCGTGGTGGTTGCCCTGGGAACCGCCTCGAAAATTGTCGCCCCGGGCCTGCGGATCGGGTGGGTTATCGCCGAACCAACCATCATAAAGCGCATAGCAACCTACAAAGCCGATGGCGGGACCAGTCCCTTTAACCAAAGGATCTTTGCCGAACTCCTGCGCACCAATCAGATCGATGGACATATCAAAACTCTGATCGAGGAGCTGCGTGCCCATCGTGACGCGATGGTTGATAGCCTGGCTTCGTTGTTGCCGGCAGCGACTGTCAGAAAGCCGTCAGGCGGTTATTTCCTTTGGGTCGAGCTTCCACCCGACGTGGACGCTGATGTGCTGGCAGGTCTCTGCCCTCGTTTTGGAGTAAAAGCCTATTCCGGGCGGCTGTCGTTTCCTGGGCAGCCGACACAGAACGCTCTACGACTTTGCTACTCATTTGAGGACTCGGCCCGTATCAAAATTGGCATCGGCAGAGTAGCGGACGCTTACAATTCGCTGAGAGCTGGCAAGTTCGATGAAGGAGCGAAGCGATTGGCTGTAGCAGACTCCTTGGACGCAAACATCTATTGAAAAAATCTCCGGCTGTATGCGGGTTCCACCGTATCGACGTAAGCCAAAAGCGGAGCCGTGATTAAAAGCGGACGTCACTTCGCGGCCAAGCCCCACCTTTCCATAGTCGCCTATGGACTTGCCGCGATATCCTCTGCAAGGCGCGCCAAATACAATCCCGTCCGGCATTGTCCCACACCGGTGTCACGAGGTCGGGCAAGCCGCGGAAGGAAGGTTGGCTCAAGTCCATTGCGCATTACCGTTTTCAAGCTATGATGAAAAGCGTCATTCTTGGAAACAATATGAAAAAAAACTTCAAAATTGAACCGGCGACCACTAAAGATGTCGCCGCCATCGCCCATCTGCTGAGTTGCGCCTTCGGTTTCAGCAAGGCACGATCGCAGGAATACCTCGCCAATATCGGCCTCGAAACGTTGCGGTTCATCCGCGGCGAGGACGGTCGTCCAGTGGTCTGCGCGGGGCTGCTTCAAACGGCGCATGTCTTCCATCGCAAGCCTGTGAAGGCAGCTAACATCGTGCATGTCGCGGTCGCGCCGGAGCGGCGCGGGCAGGGGCTCGCGGTCCCCTTCGTCGATTCGCTCTGCGACGAGGCGGCGAAGAACGGTGCGGCCATAGCCACGCTCTTTGCGTCGACGCGCCCGGTCTACCGCAAGGCCGGCTTCGAGCTTGCCGGCCACGAACTCGTTTACGAGGCCGAGACGGCAGCGTTGCCTTCTACGAGCCGGTTAGCCTTCGGGCGCGTCGAACTTGATGATCCGCGCCTCGTTACCGCCTACGCCGAAAAGACGTTGCGTGAAGCCGGATTGCTTGTAAGAGACGCCGCACATTGGAACGAGCTGCGGCGCGCCCCGACCGACGCGCTCGCCGCCTATCTGGCCGAAGGCGAGACCGCCTATCTCATCCTCGACATGGGCGACAAGGCGCGGCTTGTGATCCGCGACTGGTTTGCCGCTTCGTCCGAGGCCGCCCTCGGCCTGCTCTCCTTCCTTGCCCGCTTCCGCTCCGTTTATCCGGTAGTGCGCTGGCACGGCGCTCCGCATGACGATCTGGTGGCGGCGATGCCGGACAAGGGCTGGCGGCTTGCCCACCAGGAGGAGTGGCTGTTGCGGGTGCTTGACCCCGCCGCCGCCTTGCGCCAGCGCGGCTACCACGTCGACCACGCAAGGCTCACGTTCCGCATCGGCGAGGCGGCTCTTCAGGTTGAAGTGAGTGGCGGCGCAGTCGAAGTGCGCAAGGCCGGCACATCCGGCCCGGCGGTGTCAGTGCAGCCAACAGGTTTCGTTCAGCTTTTCACAGGCTTTCGCAGCGCCTCGAAACTGGCGCACTATGGCCTTCTTGCCGGCGACTCAGCTGACATACGCCGCTGTGATCAGCTCTTCGCCGGACCGCCGCCCTGGGTGGCGGAGCATTTCTGAGCACAACGCACGAACCAGGAACGGTTATGACACATGCGCTGATAGCCTCGCTGAGAGCGGCGGCCGGAGACATGACGCCGGCGCTGGCGCGAGTCGCCGAGACGGTGTTGGCGCAGCCAGACGCCACGCTGCGCCAGAGCATCACCGAGCTCGCCGAGGTGTCAGGATCGTCGGAGGCAAGCGTCATGCGCTTCTGCCGCGACCAGGGCTTTACCGGCTTCCAGGATTTCAAGCTGGCGCTGGCCAAGGAACTGGCGACCGACGAGCGGGCGCGGGACATTGGCTCGCCATCCGACGACATCCAGCGGCTGGTGGAGACCGCGATCATCTCGCTACGCGAGACCGAGCAGCTGATCGTCCGCAAAGATGTCGCTACCGCTTCGCGAAAGCTCCTCGACGCCTCCGTAGTCGAGTGTTTCGGCATCGCCGCTTCCGCCGTCACGGCGCAATACCTTGCCTACAAGATGACCCGCATCGGCAAGTTTTCCCGCGCTCTGGGCGACGCGCATCTGGCGGTCATGGCGGCGGGAACCGCCCAGTCCGGCACCGTGCAGGTGGTGATCTCGAGCTCGGGCTCGACCATCGATGCCGTGCGCGTTGCCGAGCTCGCTCGCTCGAAGGGCGCCTTCGTCATTGGGATCTCCAACCGCTCGAAGAGCCCGCTGATCGCTGCCTGCGACCTGGCGCTGATCGCTTCCTGGCCGGAGACCCCGCTCACTGGAGGCGCCTTCCCGTCAAAGATCAGCCAGCTGCTCATCGTCGATGCGCTGGTCGCCGAGATGACCAGGCAGGATCCGAAGCGGCTCGTCGAGCTCAGCCGCACAGCGGAGGTTGTGAGTGACCGTAGCTTCTGATTTGTCGGTGCTCGCAGTCGACATCGGCGGCACCAAGATAGCGGCAGCGGAAGTCAGCGGCGAAAGGATCGCCAAACGGTGGCAGGCGCCGACACCACGTACCGGCAGGGGCGACGATCTCATCGCGGCCATCGCCGAGCTTGCGCCGAAAAGCGGTTTTGGCGCGGTCGCCGTCGCCACCACCGGCATCGTGCGCGACGGCGCGCTGACGGCGCTGAACCCTCAGACCCTACCGATCGAGGACGGCTATCCGATTGCCTCAGCGATCGAGCGCGCCTTCGGCATGCCGCCGCTCGTCGTCAATGATGCGCAGGCTGCTGCCTGGGCCGAATTCAGGCTCGGCGCCGGCAGAGGTTTTCGCAACTTCGCCTTCTTCACCGTTTCGACCGGCATCGGTTGCGGTCTTGTCGTCGACGGCCGGCTGGAAAGCGGCGCCACCGGGCTCGCCGGCCATGTCGGGCACGCGATGTCGGATCCCGGCGGGATCCCGTGTGGTTGCGGCCGGCGCGGCTGCCTGGAGACGGTTGCCTCGGGTAGCCGCATTCGCTGAGCCATGGCGGTGGTTTGCGGAGAGCCGATTCGCTAGAAGGGCGAGTTTCCAGTCTGACCCATCCGAAACCGGACTGTCTGCTCGCGTGATGAGTTTCGGGCGCCGGCAGGCGTACGAAAGTCCCCGAGGAAGGAACCCGCGGGCCACAGGCGATGGCTATGGGGATTTCGGATTTCGGCAGATGTCGGCGATGGCGCGACCGCCGTCGGGAAGCGGCGGGTTTGACGCGGCCGGACCGCTTCGGCTCGCCTCCGCGCGGTGTTGTCCACTGGCGGTACGGCAATGCGATATGGAGCTCGATAAGCGAATCTGGGAAGCTTGTCTCCGATGGCAGTGTGCCAAACGCCTTGAGAAGATGGGCCTTACGCCCAGCTACGCAGCTATCGACATTGACCGCACTCCTTGCTTTGTCTGATTGCTATGGAACACCGCTTCACCCGCCAGGAACTATATGACCGCGTTTGGTCCAAGCCGATGTCGCATTTGGTTGCCGAGCTGGAGACGACGGTGGGAATTCTTACAACGCTACTGCGCCGTGCCGACATCCCGACGCCTTCGGCCGGGCATTGGATGCGAAAGGAGTTCGGGAAGCCAACCGAACAGCCGTCGTTGCCGCCAGCACCAGGTGGATGTGTCGAACCGCTAATTCTGGACACCGAGACGCGAGGGACTAAGCGCAATCTTAAGCAAATCAAAACGGAGCTCGAAGTGGCTCCCGCTGCAAGGCCAGACGTCCAAGCCGCCGAGAGTGAAAATAAGCCTCCTCAACCACCGAAGCCGCGTCCGAGCAAACCGACAACGATGACGCGCGAGGATCTCTATCGCGCGGTGTGGACGACACCGATGTCGAGATTGGCCGAGGAGTATGGAATTAGCGGCAATGGCCTCGCCAAGATCTGTGGACGCGAGGACATTCCATACCCGCCCCGTGGCTATTGGGCGAAGCACGCTGTCGGCAAAGCGCCGAAGCAGACGCCGATGCCGAAATCGAACGGCGCGCGAACCATCATCATCCGTCCGACGCCGTTGCCGCCACCGCTAGTCGAATTGCCGCCTGAGGTTAAACAGCACGCAGACAGAGCGCGTGCCAATGCAATTGGACTCGCAGTGCCGGAGCGTTTGGTGAGACCGCACGCAGTGATCGCGTCATGGCTCGCTGAGCATGAGGAGAAAAAGCGGCGGGCGCGACAGGAACGCGACCCGTGGAGGCGCGATCTGTATCGCCTAGTGAGTTCACTGAAACGGATCGTCGCAAGCATCGCATTTTGGATGCGCTGTTCAAGGCAGTCGAGCGTCAAGGCGGAGAGGTTAGGCAGGGGGAGCGGGGAATGATCCTCGCCGAAGTCTCGGGCGAGAAATTTGAGTTTCAGGTTCGCGAAAAGCAGAAGCAGGAACGCCGGCCGTTGACCGAGGATGAAAAGCGGTGGCGCTCGCCGGGAGAGAAAAACTGGAAGCAGGAGCTGGTTTCCACGGGACGGCTCGTTATTGAGGTCAAGACTTGGCAGTGGCCGACCGGTCTTTCGCGCCAATGGATTGAATCCGAAAAGCATCCGATGGACACCATGCTGCCCGACATTGTTGCAACGTTCATTGCAGCCGGACCGCTCCTTGTGCAGCAACGTAAGGATCGAGAGGCGGCTGAACGCGAGCGGCAACTTGCCGAACAGCGCCGCTACGAAGAAGAGCGACGGCGCAAGCGCGACGCGAACCGTTGGCGGCGTCTCAAGGAGATGGCGCAGGATTGGCGTGAGCTTGCAACGGTTCGTGATTTTCTTGCGACACTAAGGTCGATGAACGTCGACCCGTCTACTGAGATCGAAGGGCGGAGCGTGGCTGAATGGATTGCGTGGGGCGACAATTGGCTTGAACGTGCCGACCCCACGGTCAACGGCGTCGATAGCGTATTCAGGCAGATCGCTGCCATTACCGATTGGACCTACCGAGATTGATCAGAACGGGTGCGCAGCGAGTTCAGAAGTGATGCGCCCAGGCAGAAAGCTAGTCCCTTTCTTGATCTTTAGGTTCGCCGGGCCATACGAGAGAATACGAAGGAAATGGGTTGGCGAACCAGCTGCTAACATATTGATTTTCTGTAGAAAACGATGGCCCTCCGGGCCCACCATTGTCAAAAATATCAAATACTTACCGGGAAATCTTCTCAGGTAAGTTCATTTATATCGGCTAAGCTCAATGGCGTTCGAAAAAAACATTTGGGCCTTTTGCGCGGCAACTCTCCTTCTCATCGAAGACACTCGTCACACATAATACAGAAATTCTGGCGTCGAAAGGTTGCTCAAGTCCTGTGCGGTGATCGGCGGCAACGACGTGCAAATGGGATGGTTTGAGCGATTGATCGAGAATGCCGCGACGGCCAATTAGCTGGCGCGAAACCGCACTACCACAATCTGCATTGGCGCCTTTCGGCCGGATTGTGGTGCGGTCCTCAGCTCAATGCGTGGCCGGCCAATCCATAAACCCACGGTCCGTTTTCTTCCCGGTTCAGGAATCGGCGTCCTTTGGACATGGTCGTAACGGTCTCGGCAAGGCCAAGGCCGCACTGCTCGAGAAACATGGCAAACACGCCATCCTTTTCCCGGGTATCCACTCGGACGAAGCGTCCTGCAAGATTTCTAAGATGGACGGCAGTGAGATGGACCGCGTCCAGATCGCTGAGCGCGACCATCGGGCCGATCACATAACCACGCCCGAACTCGCGACACATGGAATAGCCGACGATCTCGCCGCCACGGCTCAAAGTTTGGATTGAGGCATTCGCCGAAAGCTGTGCGAGCAGCCTCTCGCGGTCTATCCCAAATGCACGCTTGTCGAGCGCCATGATTGCTGTCAGCCGGTCGCTCGGCAGCGCCTGCAATTCGCCCTCCATGGCCGGCATGGCCGGGAGTGCCGGAGGAACCTCCCCCTGATGCATATATACGATCGCCTCGCTCGTGAAACCGAGTGAGACATAGAGGGGATAGGCGGCATGGGTGGCATTAAGCGCCAAATTGCGATCGCCACACTGCTCAAGCACCTGGTCCATGAGCCATCGGCCGCCCCCTTGCGCTTGCGTGCGGGGCGTCGTGATCACGACGCCGATGGTGGCGAAATCGTCCCCTTGCGGAAACCACATCGCGCTGCCGAAAACCCGGCCAATGCCGTCTACGGCGACGATGCCACGGCCGGCACGGCGCAGAAACTCCCAATCCTTGGGCCGATGCGGCCAGCGGACTGAGATCGACAGCGCGTGGAGCAGCTCGACTTCGACTTCGTCGATGTCCCGCGCGACCAGTTCGAAAGACTTCAGGCGCACTGATCTCTGCATTTCAGTCGACCCGCTCCTTATCCAAGTCCCGTGCTCGCGCCCACGTCCTGACGCCGCTGACGGTTCCGCAGCCGTCTTTTGCCCTATGATTGCATCCGAAAGCCAGCAGGTTTCGCTGGTTACGGACCGATATTCGAAATCTTCGGCCAAAGCATAGCTTCATTCGGCACGGAATGCTCTCGCCTGCTGCCACACTTGTTGCATCCAGCGAACTGCGAGTGGAGCGGCGCCCTGTGAATGTCGAAGAAATTCTTGCGAGGCTGATCGCGTTCCCCTCGGTCGTGGGCTCGCCCAATGGCGCGATCGTCGACTGGGTGCGTGAATATTGCCAGGCGGCCGGAGCAGAAGCGACCGTCCTTCGCGGCCCCGAAGGCGATCGATCCAACCTGTTCGTCACAATCGGACCTCGGCGCGCCCGCGGCTACATCTTGTCGGGCCACATGGATGTGGTGCCGGCCGGGGAACGGGAATGGCACTCGGATCCCTTTGTGCTGCGCCAAGACGGCGCCAGGCTGCATGGTCGCGGCACGTCCGACATGAAGGGCTTTCTCGCTTGCGCGCTGGCCGCCCTGCCGCGGCTTGCGGCGATGGACTTGCAGCGGCCAATTCATCTCGCATTCTCCTATGACGAGGAGGCAGGTGCCCGTGGCGTGCCGCATCTCATCGCCGTCCTGCCAAGCCTGTGCGAGAGGCCGCTTGGCGCGATTATCGGTGAGCCGAGCCGGATGGAAGCCGTGCGGGGGCACAAAGGCAAGGCGGCTGCGCGGCTCGAGGTGATCGGACGGTCCGGCCATTCTTCACGGCCTGAGCTCGGGCTGAATGCCGTGCATGCAATGGCAGGTCTCGTCACGCAGGTGGTGGCCTATGGCCAGACCCTTGCGAACGGACCGTTCGACACGGATTTCGCGCCTCCATACTCGTCATTGCAGGTCGGTGTCATCGCCGGCGGCCAGGCCGTCAACATCATCCCCGATCGCTGCACCGCCGACATCGAGGTCCGTGCGGTGCCGGGCGTTTCCCCATCATCCCTGATCGAGCCGGTAAAGGCCAAGCTAGCGGCTCTACGTGACAGCGGCTTTGAGGTGGCGTGGCATGAATTGAGCGCGTATCCGGGGCTTTCGCTCGCGCAGGAGAGTGACTTGGCAGCCCTTCTGGTCGAGTTGACGGGGCGGGAGCCCCTGTCTGCAGTGAGTTATGGGACGGAGGCTGGCCTCTATCAGCAGGCCGGCATCGACGCGATCATCTGCGGTCCCGGCGATATCGGCCGGGCTCATCGTGCCAACGAATATATCGAGATCGGCGAACTTGCTGCCTGCCAGAGCATGATCGAGCGTCTCGGCTCGCGCCTTGCCGCGTAGCGGGAGAGGGTGGGGTCATGGCTTTTCTTTTCAATTCCGACCCGGTGCGCGCAGCGGTCTTCCGCAAGGTTTTCGCACGCGAGCTCCCGGACGTCGAACTGTTCCACAGCAGCGAATGTGTCGACCCGGAGAAGGTGCGCTACCTCCTGACCTGGACGGCACCAGATGACATCGCGCGCTATCGCAATCTCGAAGTGCTGTTTTCGCTTGGCGCCGGCGTCGACCAGTTCAAGCGTGAAAGCCTGCCTCGGCGGGTGAAACTGGTGCGCATGGTCGAGGACGGCATCATTCGCATGATGCAGGAATATGTCGTTCTTGGCGTGCTCAGCCTCCATCGGGATATGGTGGCGTATCGTGAACAGCAGAAGCGCCAGGCATGGCTCGGTCTTGCCGCTCCGCAGGCGACCGAACGCCGCGTAGGGTTTCTTGGCCTCGGCATGCTGGCGCAGGCGGCTATCGAGCGATTGCTGCCGTTTCGCTTTCCCCTCGCTGCCTGGAGCCGAAGCAGGAAGGAGATCGACGGCGTCACCTGCTTCCATGGCGCGGATCAGCTTGCCGGTTTTCTCGCGCAGACGGATATTCTCGTTTGCCTGCTGCCGCTGACGGAAGAAACCCGCGGCATCCTTGATGCGGAACTCTTCTCCCGGCTGCCAGCCGGGGCGAGGCTGCTGCATGTCGGCCGCGGGCCGCAGTTAGACCAAACCGCCCTGCTCCAGGCTCTCGACAACGGTCACCTCGCCGCCGCGATGCTCGATGTTACCGATCCCGAGCCGCTGCCGGACGACCATCCACTCTGGCGGCACCCGAAGGTGGCGATCACGCCGCACATCGCTTCCGTGACGCAAGCAGATTCCGCGGCGCAATCCGTCGTGGACAATATCCGGCGCCACCGCGCCGGAGAAGAACTGATCGGCCTCGTCGATCGGACACTCGGCTACTAACCAGGGAAACATGACATGTCACTTCTGATCACGATCGACACAGATCCGGCCTTCGCGCCCAAGCAGGCATTACCGGCTCCGGAGCGGCTCATCTCCGGCAATCCATCCTTCAAGACTTGGGCGCAGGACGCTTCGAAAGGCGAAAAGGTCCTGACCGGCGTCTGGGAGGCGACGCCTGGCGAAACGCATTCGATCAAGGGCACGACCTGCGAATTCTGCCACATCATTTCGGGTCTCATCGAGATCGAGGAGAAGGGCGGTGAGACCAAGACTTACCGCACCGGCGACAGTTTTGTGATGAAGCCCGGCTTTGTGGGCGTATGGCGCACGATCGAAACTGTGCGCAAGATCTACGTCAGCGTTTACGACTGAGCTCAAGGCTCAAGGTTCGGCCGAATAGCGCGCGCAGCGGTTCCAGAACAATCGACTTTCCAAGTCCCGCCCGACGCGATTCGACGCCGTCGGGCGGCTCATCCTCGACGGAAAATGCGGCGCGCTGTCGACTATTGTTCCGATGAAACCCGGTACGAGATGCCGAATGTCGCTGCCGTGTTGAGCAAGCTGCGACCTTCGGTGCCCGTCGGTCTCCAGGAGGACCTCAATGAAGGCTTACACGATAGCGCACATCCCAGGCGACGGCATCGGCAAGGAGGTGACCGAGGCGGGATGGGAGGTGCTGCAGGCTGCGGCAAAGCGAGGCGGTTTCGCCCTTGAGAATACAAGGTTCCCATGGTCGTGCGCCTACTACCTGGAAACCGGTGCGATGATGCCCCCAGACGGCGTCGAGATCCTACAGAAATTCGATGCGATCTACCTCGGCGCCGTGGGGTGGCCAGCGAAGGTGGCCGACTCCGTATCGCTTCACGGACTGCTCCTGCCGATCCGCAAAGGATTCACGCAGTATGCCAACATACGGCCGCACAGGCTGTTGCCAGGCGTACAGGGGCCCCTTCGCCGTGATGGTTTCGATATACTGTGCATCCGCGAGAACACGGAAGGCGAATATTGCGGCGCCGGTGGGCGCATTCATACCGGCACGGCCAATGAGGTCGCGATCGAGACGGCAATCTTCACGCGTACGGGTGTCGAACGGATCCTTCGTTTCGGTTTCGAACAGGCGCGGACGCGCCGCAAGAAGCTTGCATCCGTCACCAAATCCAACGCGCAGAAACATTCCATGGTTTTCTGGGATGAGGTCACGCGCGAGGTGGCGAAGGACTACGCCGATGTGGAGGTCTCGCAATACCACGTCGACGCCATTGCCGCCCGCATGGTCCTGGCGCCTGAAAGCCTCGACGTGATCGTCGCCTCCAACCTTTTTGGCGACATCCTCACGGATATTGGAGCGGCCATTCAGGGCGGGCTGGGTTACGCCGCCTCCGCCAATATCAATCCCGATCGCAGCGCGCCTTCGATGTTCGAGCCGGTCCATGGTTCGGCACCCGATATCGCAAATCTCGGTATCGCCAATCCGATCGCCGCGATCTGGTCCGGCGCCATGATGCTCGGGCATCTGGGCGAGGGGCAGGCGGCAGCCGAAGTGATGTCGGCAATCGAGTCCGCAACCGCACGCGGGATAGGCACGATTGCAGGCAAGGACAGGACTGAAGCAATCACGCAGGCCGTGCTGGCCGGATTAAGCTGAAAGAGCAGAGGAAAAGAACCATGAACGCAATAACGAAGATTGGTTTCCTGAAGGATGCGGACCTGTTTCGCCAGCGGGGACTCATTGGCGATGTCTGGCAGCATGCGCACAGCAACGCGACTGTCGATGTGATCGATCCGGCCAGTTTGGAAGTGCTTGGAACCGTACCCGACATGGGCCGGGATGAGACAAGGGCTGCAATAGATGCAGCGCAGGCAGCGTTCAAGGACTGGAAAGCAAGGACCCATGCCGAACGCGGAGCGCTTCTGGAACGCTGGCACGGTCTGATACTGGAAAATGAAGAGGACCTGGCGTTGCTGCTGACGCTGGAACAGGGCAAGCCTCTGGCGGAGGCGCGCGGTGAAATCCGCTATGGCGCCTCCTTCGTGAAATGGTTCGCCGAAGAAGCACGCCGGATCGGTGGCTCGACCATTCCGTCGCCCACGCCAGATCGCCGCATTCTGGTGCTGAAGGAGGCCGTCGGCGTCTGCGCCATCATCACGCCATGGAATTTCCCCAACGCAATGATAACGCGCAAGGTGGCGCCGGCGCTGGCCGCGGGTTGTACGGTTGTCATCAAGCCGTCGGAATTCACGCCATTCTCGGCACTAGCGCTCGGCGTTCTGGCGGAACGGGCAGGTATCCCTGCCGGCGTGATCAACATTGTCACCGGCATGCCCACTGAGATCGGCAACGAACTGATGGCCAACGAGACGGTGCGCAAGATCTCGTTCACCGGCTCGACCCGCGTCGGAGCGCTGCTCATGCGTGGCGCGGCCGATAGCATCAAGCGCCTCAGCCTCGAACTCGGCGGCAACGCGCCCTTTATCGTCTTTGACGACGCTGATCTGGGCAATGCAGTCGAGGGGGTGATCGCATCCAAGTTCCGCAATGGCGGTCAAACCTGCGTCTGCGCAAACCGGATTCTCGTGCAGGCGGGCGTTTACGACGCTTTCGCAGAAAAACTGAGCCAGCGCGTATCGCGAATGAAGGTTGGCGCAGGGACCGACGAGGGCACGGAGATCGGCCCGATGATCAATGCGGCAGCGATCGACAAGATCGAGCGTCACATCGCCGATGCACAGGCGAAAGGCGCGCGGATCATCGCCCAGAGCGAGACGGTGCCGGACGGCAAGCAATATGCACGGCCCATCGTGCTGGGAGGAGCTAAGACCGAGATGCTCCTGGCGTCGGAAGAGACCTTCGGCCCGGTGGCGCCGCTTTTTCGCTTCGAGACGGAAGAAGAGGCCATCGCGATCGCGAACGGTACGCCCTTTGGCCTTGCCGCGTACTTCTACACCGACAACCTCAACCGGTCATGGCGTGTCGCCGAAGCGCTGGAGTTCGGCATGGTAGGGCTCAACACAGGCATGATCTCGACCGAGGTTGCGCCTTTCGGCGGTGTCAAGCAGTCAGGGGTGGGGCGCGAAGGATCGCAGCTCGGCATCGAGGAATATCTCGAGGTCAAGACGCTTCATGTTGGCGGGCTTAACTAGGCAGTAGGTGGCAGCACCTGCAGCTTCCAAAGCGTTGGAACAACAAGAAAGGGGCGGTGAAAACCGCCCCTTTCTTTGTATTGCGACCAGTGATCATTAACGTGGTGGGGAGCGCCTCAGCCTGGCGCGACTGCACTGGCAATAGACGTTCAGGCGAATTCGCGAACGGGCTCCAATCCGACGGCGCCGGCCAGCCCGCCGATGTCCTTGATTTCGGTGTATTCGTAGAAGGGGTTCGCGGGTTCGTGGCCACGATTCACCCACACCTTGCTCTTGATGCCAAGATCATAGGCGGTCATGAGATCGTAGCGGAATGAGGACGACACGTGCGTGATGTCTTCCGGGCCGCAGCCGAGCTTGTCGAACATATACTCGAAGCCCTTCATATGCGGCTTGTAGGCGCCGGTCTCCTCGGCCGTGATGATCGTGTGGAAAGGTGCGCCAAGTTTCTCAACGTTCGACATGATCAGGCTCTTCATGGAGTTCGATAGGATCACCAACGGAATCTCCTTGGCGACCCTGGCCAGCCCCGCCGGGACATCCGGGTGCGGACCCCATGTCGGTATTTCTGCATGGATGCGCTGGGCATCTTCGGGGCGGAACGTCACATTGTTGCGCTTGCAGGCGCGCTCCACGGAATTGTGCACGACCTCGCTGTAGGGCTTCCAGGCGCCAAGAACCTCATCGAGGCGATAGGCCGAGAAGTCCTTGATGAACTGCGCCATCACGGTTGGGGAGAGTTGCGCACCGTAAACTCGTCTCGCCGCGCCGGCCATGTCGAAGTTGGTCAGCGTACCGTAGCAATCGAAGGTGATGTATTTCGGTCTGAAACGCGTCATTGGCGTCTATCCTTCCAATCTTGGCGGCACCGCGTGCCTTTAACGACAAGTATCATAGTGAGAGCCGGATAAGACTAGTCACCGCATTCGATGCGCCATGAAGCAGATTGTTTTGTATCGCGCGAGAGCTTTGGCAGAGAGTTGCGCCCGAGTTCGTTTCGAGCTCGGCGGGAGCGCGATCTTTCAGCCGTGCGTCCGCATAACATGCGGTGCCAGCGGCAAAGGAAAGTCAAAACGCCTATCGCTCACGTTCTGGTCGGGAGGAACTGCTGTCGGCCGCAGCTTATCTTGGGCCTAGGAAAATTCAGGCCCGGAATGAACCATGACCGCGCAGCAGATCACGCTGGAAACGATGACAATGGCGCATCCGAGCGGTGCGGTCGAACTCACCCGTCGCAGGCTGACTCACCTCGGCGGTGGCATAACGATGCGACGAACCGCAGGCGAGTTGAAGGACGAAACCGCGCCACACCGAACCTATGCGCTCGTCAGTCGGGCGCTACGCTGAAATCGGAGGAAGAAATGCTTGCAAACTCCCTGATCGAACTCGATCGCGCACATCTGGTTCACCCGTTTTCATGTTATCGGAGCCACGAAGAGACGGGCGTGCGGGTGCTCAAATCCGCCAAGGGCGCGACGGTGACCGAGGCAAGTGGGAAAACATTGCTGGACGGGTTCGCGGGTCTCTGGTGTGTCAACATCGGATACGGGCAAGAAAGCGTCGTCGAAGCAGCGGCCAAGCAGCTAAGAGAGCTTCCTTACGCGACGGGATATTTCGGGCTGGGGTCGGAGCCGGCCATTCGTCTCGCAGCGCGGCTTGCCGAACTGGCGCCTGGCGATCTGAACCATGTCTATTTCACACTGGGCGGTTCCGACGCGATAGACAGCACCATCCGTTTCATTCGCTATTACCACCATGCCAAGGGGGCGCCGCAAAAGGACCAGTTCATCTCGGTCGAGTATGGCTACCATGGATCCTCGACGGCAGGATCAGGTCTGACCGCGATCCCGGCTTTCCATGCGGGTTTCGGCGTACCATACGACTGGCAGCACAAAATTCCTTCGCACTACGCCTATCGCAATCCGGTCGGTTCCAACCCGCAGGCGATTGTCGATGCATCGGTCGCGGCGCTGCGGGCCAAAATCGCTGAACTCGGCGCCGATCGCGTCGCGGCCTTCTACGCTGAACCTATCCAGGGTTCGGGCGGTGTCCTGGTTCCGCCGGCAGGCTGGCTAAAGGCTTTGCACGCCGTGTGCAAGGAACACGACATTCTGTTCGTTGCCGACGAAGTCATCACTGCCTTTGGCCGCACTGGCCCCCTTTTCGCGTGTGAGGAAGACGAGGTCGTGCCGGATTTGATGACCACGGCGAAGGGACTGACGTCAGGCTATGTGCCGATGGGCGCCGTCTTCATGGCCGACCATGTCTACAATACGATCGCGGACGGAGCCGGCAAAGCGGCTGTCGGCCACGGTTATACCTACTCAGCCCATCCGGTGAGCGCCGCTGTCGGGCTCGAGTGCCTGCGTCTCTATGAAGATGGCTTGCTCGAGAATGGCCGGAAGGCCGGGAAGCGCCTGATGGAAGGCCTCCGCTCGCTTGCCGATCACCCGCTGGTTGGAGATGTTCGCGGTCGCGGCATGCTGGCTGCGATCGAGCTGGTCACGGACAAGGCGCGCAAAACGCCGCTGCCGGCGGCGGCCGATCCGGGGCGCCGCATCTTCGAGCGCGCCTGGGAGAACGGCCTTGTCATCCGCGCCTTCAACAGCGGCATCCTTGGCTTTGCGCCGCCGCTCTGCTGCACAGACGACGACATCGATGGTATCCTCGAACGTAAGCGCTGTTCCGGCGGCACCTTTCGCGCGTGGATGTAAGGGACGATGTTCGAGGCCTTTGAGGGCTTCGACATATGACGGTTTCAGAGTTTACGCTTAAGTCCAGGGACGGTGAGCCGGTCCGTCGGCTGGAGATCTTCACTGGTTCGGGTCGGCGGCGTGAGTGGCCGCCGGAGGAGAAGGCCCGGATAGTGGCGGAGAGCTACGAGGCGGGCGAGACGGTTTGTGCTGTGGCACGCCGGTATGGACTTTCCCCGCAGCAATTGTTCACCTGGCGTCGGGCTGCTCGCCGGCCGATGGGGGAGGAAGCGATATCGGAATCCATGTTCGTGCCGGCGGTGGTGACGGCAGCGCCTCCGACGCCTGCGGCGAAGCATCGGCCACAGCCAAAGAAGCGGGAGCCGGCTCGAGACGCTGGTGAGATCGAGCTCGAGATCGACGGCATCGCAATGCGGGTGGGTCGTGGGGCGGATTCGAAGACGGTTGCAGCGGTGATCCGTGCGCTGAGGGCAACGTCGTGATCGGGCCAACGGGAGCGGTCAAGGTCATGGTGGCGACGAAGCCGGTCGACTTCCGCAAGGGAGCGGAAGGTCTGGCAGCGCTCGTGCGCGAGGCTATGGGCGCGGATCCGTTCTCGGGCGCGGTCTACGTGTTCCGGGCCAAGCGGGCCGACCGCATCAAGCTCGTCTACTTCGACGGCACGGGCGTATGCTTGTTCGCCAAGCGGCTGGAGGATGGCAAGTTCTGCTGGCCGGGCATTACCGATGGTGTCGTGCGACTGACGGCGGCACAGTTGCAGGCACTCCTGGAAGGCCTCGACTGGCGGCGGGTGCACGAGACGCGCCAGATGCGTGTTCCAACGACGGCGAGCTAACCATCGCATTATTGCCAAATCACTGGAATCCATGCTTGAATCCGCTTCGTGACTGACGCGGCCGCTGCCCTACCCGACGATCCTCAAGCGCTTCAGGCGATGCTTCTGGCCGCGCGCGCGGAGAATGAGAGGCTCCGCCAAATCATCAAGGAGTTGCAGCGCTATCGCTTCGGCCGAAGGGCGGAGAGCCTGCCTGAGGACCAGCTGCTTTTGGGGCTGGAGGAAGCCGAGCAGGTAGAGGCGGAGGGCTTCGCCAGCGCGGAAGCCGCGGACCCCTCAAAGCGTGATGCCAGGGCTCGTAAGCGTCGCGCCAACCGCGGCTCGTTGCCCACCCATCTGTCGCGCGTCGAGCAGGTAATCGACATTGCCGACAAGATCTGCCCGTGCTGCCAAGGTCAGCTGCATGTTATGGGCGAGGACGTCTCCGAGCGTCTCGACATCGTGCCCGCCCAGTTCCGTGTGATTGTCACCCGTCGACCGAAGTATGCCTGTCGGGCCTGCGAAGAGGTGGTCGTGCAGGCGCCAGCGCCGGCACGTCTCGTCGAAGGCGGCATTCCTACAGAGGCCACGGTGGCTCATGTTCTGGTGTCGAAGTATGCCGACCACCTTCCCCTATATCGTCAGGCCCAGATCTACGCCCGCCAGGGCGTCAATCTCGACCGTTCGACACTCGCCGACTGGGTGGGCAAGGCAGCTTTCCTGCTTCGCCCTGTGCATGAGCGGCTGTTCGAGCGGCTGAAGGCTTCAGACAAGCTCTTCGCGGACGAGACCACTGCGCCTGTGCTTGATCCGGGCCGGGGGCGGACCAAAACGGGGCAGTTGTTCGCCTATGCCCGAGACGACCGACCTTGGGGCGGAATGGACCTACCCGGCGTCGCCTATCTCTACGCTCCGGACCGCAAGGCCGAACAGCCGATCCGGCATCTTCAGGGCTTTGTCGGAACCCTGCAGGTCGACGGATACGCGGGTTACAAGGCGCTGGCCGAACGCAACGCCGTGAGCTTGGCCTTTTGCTGGTCGCACGTGCGTCGCCGCTTCTATGAGCTCGCGCAGTCCGGCCCCGCGCCGATCGCGACGGAGGCGCTCGCCCGCATCGCCCAACTCTACCACGTTGAGAGCGATATCCGCGGTCGTTCCGCCGACGAACGCCGCGCCGTCCGGCAGGAGAAAAGCCGTCCCGTCATCAATGCCCTTGAGCCGTGGCTTGGACAGCAACTCACCCTTATCAGCCAGAAGACCAAGCTGGCGGAAGCCATCCGCTACGCGCTCTCGCGCTGGCAAGGTCTGACACGATTCCTCGACAACGGTACGATCGAGATCGACTCCAACGTCGTCGAGCGCGCCATCCGTCCCATTGCGCTGAACCGCAAGAATGCGCTCTTCGCCGGCTCCGACGGCGGCGCCGAGCATTGGGCAACGATCGCTTCGCTGATCGAGACATGCAAGCTCAACGGCGTCGAGCCTCACACCTACCTCGCTGACGTGATCGCCCGGATCGTCGCCGGCCATCCACAAAGCCAGATCGACGATCTGCTGCCTTGGGCCTACAGACCTATGCCGCTCAAGGCAGTGGCCTGAGAACAGCGGTTACCCTCGAACGCACCCGGATGACGCTGGATCAAACCCTCGAAGACAAGGATGTGCGGGAAGCGATGAAGGGGTGATCGTCGCCATCGCCGAAGCGAACTTGGCAATTGTCAGGTATGTGGAACGTCCTGCCGTTGCACAAGCGTGGCGAAAACTGCAAGTGGGCGCAGTTGTGTGCGGGCTCTCAGCTCCAGGACCGCGCCGCGCGCCTTTTCATCTGTCGAAAATGATGTCGAGAGGCAAATGGGATTTCACGATCGGTGACTTCAGCACGACGAAACTGAAATATTTGTCGATCCCGATATCCAATTCGAGCATGCGCTCCATGATCGTCTGATACTCGCTGATGCCCGCTGTCACGAACTTCACAAGGTAATCGTACCCGCCCGAAATCAGATGGCATTCGATGACGGAATCGACTTTCTGAATGGCGGTGAGAAATCTCGCGAAGTCGTTTTGTTGATGGTGCTTGAGCGTAACCTCGGTGAAGATCGTTAGAGTCTGTCCGAGCTTGGACACATCGATCTGGGCGGAATAGCCGGTAATGAAGCCTTCCGCCTGAAGCTTCTTCACCCGCATCAGGCAAGGGCTCGGCGAAAGGTTGACCAGGTCGGCAAGCTCGACGTTGGTAACCCGCCCGTTCTTTTGCAGTTGGGATAAGATCTTGATGTCGATCTTGTCGAGCTTCATTGGAAACCTGTCACACGTTCGAACCGCGGATCGTCCGGCAGACGGCGTCCGTCACGTCCTGCGTGGTCGCTCTGCCACCCACGTCCGGCATCAGCACGCCTTCACTCGTAACCGCTTCCACAGCGCTCATCAACCGGAGGGCGGCTGCGCTTTCGCCCAGATGTTCGAGCATCTGGGCCGCGGTCCAGAAGGTCGCGACAGGGTTGGCGATACCCTTGCCGGCAATGTCGAAAGCCGATCCGTGAATTGGCTCGAACATCGAGGGATAGCGCCGCTCGGGATCAATGTTGGCGGTCGGTGCAACGCCGAGACTGCCCGCCAGCGCGCCTGCAAGGTCCGACAAAATATCGGCGTGAAGATTGGTGGCTACGATCGTATCGAGGCTGCGAGGTTTCAGTGTCATGCGCACCGTCATAGCATCAACCAGCATCTTGTCCCACGCGACGTCAGGGAACTCTTGCGCCACCTCGGCTGCGATTTCATCCCACATTACCATGCCGTGACGCTGCGCGTTGGATTTCGTAACGACAGTCAGGAGCTTTCGCGGCCGTGACCGCGCCAGCCGGAATGCATAGCGCATGATGCGGGTGACACCGACGCGCGTGAAGATCGCGACTTCGGTTCCGACCTCCTCGGGGAGACCGCGGTGGGCGCGGCCGCCATGGCCGGAATACTCACCCTCTGAATTCTCCCTCACGATCACCCAATCCAGATCGCCGGGCCCAACGCCCGCCAGCGGCGAAACGATGCCGGGCAAAATCCTGGTCGGCCGCACGTTCGCGTATTGATCAAAGCCTTGGCAGATCGGCAGCCGGAGACCCCAGAGCGTGATGTCGTCGGGCACATCGGGAGCGCCGACCGCACCGAAGAAGATGGCATCGAAGCGCTTCAGTTGCGCTACTCCATCTTCGGGCATCATCCGACCATTGGCCTTGTAGTAGTCCGAGCCCCAGTCGAAGTGCTGGACGCGCAGCTTGAAGTCGCCGCAGCGCTGCTGCAGCGCCTCAAGCGCCTGGAGACCGGCGGCGATCACCTCTGGGCCGATCCCGTCGGCAGGAATGGCGGCAATCTCGTATTCGCGCATCGTCACTTCTCTGTTTTCAGCACTGGCTGCTCGAGCCTCAATCTCGTGTGCGACCGATTGTGCGTTGGCAAGCCGATTTTCTCAGAATTCAGCGACCTTGCCCCACGCAGCGGTCTTCAGGCGTTCGGGCCTATAAGGACGCGGATCGACAATAGGCTCGCTGCCTGTGATGATGTCGGCGATCATATGCCCCGCGCCGGGGCCAATCCCGAAGCCATGACCACTGAATCCCGCCGCCAGGATGAAGCCCGGAATCCCCTCCACTTCGCCGATCGCGGGAATGCCGTCGGGCGTGCTGTCGATATAACCCGCCCAGGCATCGGAGATCGCGACGCGCTGGAGTTCGGGGATCAATTCGCAGGCTCTTCGATATGTCAGCCGAATCTGTCCATGTCGGGCTTCGGGTCGAGAATCCGGTTCCGTTCCATTGGCGTAATATCGTCAAGGCCCCATTTGCGCAGGCTTTTATGGCCCTGACGCCAGCCCTCGAAGGCGCCCGGGGCGAGATTGCGCCAGCGGCGGGCGAACATCGGTATAAACTCGCGGCTGAACCTGAACTGCTGCGGCGTCAGGTCAACGCGAGCCCGCCCGCTGATCGCCAGCGTGTATCCACCGTTGCTGCGCCGCGTCAGCGAGACGTTCGCGGTATGCAGGGCATCGGGCAGGCCGCTTGCGCCTGGCGCCACGGCTAGAATGGACTGACGCACGGCAGCTTGCGGGAAGCGCATACCAAGCTGGTTGCAGAAGGAGGAAGCCCACGCGCCTCCGGCCATGACCACGGTCTTCGTACGGATGGTTCCCGCTTCCGTCACGACGCCGCTGACCCTGCCGGCGCTCAACTCCAGTCCACGCGCCGCGCAATGCTGATGCACGGTACCGCCCGCCGCCATGATACCGCGCGCGGCAACCGGCACTGCCTTGGAGGGATCCGCCGTTCCGTCAGTCGGTGAGAAAACGCCGCCCTTCCATTTGCGCCCGGTCGCCTTGCCCTTCTCGGTGGCTTCCTCTGCGCTCAGAACATGCGTCGTAACGCCCACCGTCGTGGCGAAGTCACGCCATTTCGCCCAGCCCGCCAGCTCATTTTCGTCCTGTGAGAGATAGAGGAGCCCGCAACGGCGAAATCCAGTATCCCCGCCAGTCTCCTGCGCCACCTTCTCCCAGAGATCGAGGCTCTTGGTTGCCATAGGCAACTCGCGCGCATCGCGATTCTGCTGGCGGCACCAGCCCCAGTTTCGACTGGACTGCTCGGCGGCCACCCGCCCTTTCTCGACCAGGGCGACGCTGACGCCGCGGCGCGCGAGATAATACGCCGTGAACACTCCCACGACGCCGCCGCCGATGACGACGACCTCCGCCTCGCGGGGCAGGGAAGGGCTGCACTCGATGTGCATTAGCGGCGCGCGCATCTGCGGAACTCCGGTAACTTTGAAGCATTCTAACCCGCGCCGAGAATAGACAGGCTGCGGAGTTGCGTGCCTGGACGGAATATCCTGCGGTTAGCGGCCCTTAGGATATGCAATTGTTGCGTGAAAAGTTCGCTGGCATCCTACCCACAGAGGGGAGGTAGGCTGAAGCTTCAAAGCCATCTCATGTGAAGGGGCGTTGCGTTGCGTGTGCGGCCTAAAACTCAGCGACCTTGCTCCATGCCGAGTTGTTGAAGCGTTCCGGTCTATACGGAACGGGGTCGACGATCGGTTCGGCTCCGGTGGCAAGATCCGCGATCAGGTGGCCGACGCCGGGCCAATCCCGAAGCCGTGCCCGGAAAAGAAGACGTTGTCGCTGCGGCATTGCGGGGCCGGGCCAAGCAAGGCTTCGGCCGGCAGCGAAGCAGACGGCCTGAAGTCGGCGTCGAGCGCGGTCATGATTGCTCCTGCGCGTTGCGCCATGATTTTACTGAAAAACCTAGCGGACGGCACCGTCGCTCCAGGCAGTCAACCGGGATCGCTCAGAGTGAGCGAGATCAGTTCCCGCGGGTGGGTAGGAGGGTAGAGCGGTTGACGTCGCCAGCAACACTTCACATCCTTCCTCGCCCAAGGCCACCGCACTGTGCTCAACGCCATATGGCACGACGATGAACTCTCCGGGTTCGATGATCTCTTCACGGTCACGAAATTTCATGAGCAGGCGTCCGCGGTGAACAAAGAACAGTTGATCGTCGTGCTGCCGAAATGACCAGTTAGAGGCTCCCTTGAACAGGGCGACCTGGATTTGCATGTTGTTGACATGCACCTCGACTTTAGGCTCCCAAGGCGCGTGCAGCCCGGCAAACTCAATTGACAAATTCTTCTTGTGAACTGGGGAAAGGTGCTTGTTCAGCGCAGCGACGTCGCGAATGATTGCATTGAGTTGGCTTGGTAGGTCATTCCCATTGGCCGGGTACTTGCCATCCAAAGCCGCAGTCCCAATCGTAAAACCAGCTGCGCCGGCGCTTTGGACGACTGCAATTCGTTCTGGGGTGTCGATCGAACCTGCAATGTAGACAGGCTTGTTGACTGCAGCGCAGACGGCCTTCATCGACTCGGGCACGTTCTCCGCCGAACGGTATGCCAACAGGTCCAGGCCATGGACCCCATCTCGCTCTGCAATCGTCTTGGCACTTTCGACAATTTCGTCGATGGCGCCTTCAAGCACGCTCGGATGACCGGCAATCCGACCCGGGAACGGGAAGTACTGGATGCCGGTGTCCCTGAGGATAGGCAGCACATCGTCGACCCGCGTGCCACCAAGAAGAACGTCAACGCCGATTGCGGCAGCTGCCTTTGCCGAAGCAATTTCGCTTTCGCGGTCCAATGACACGACTTCCAGATAGGAAGTTGCACCGCCCGTCCTGATAGCTGCATTGAGGCCTTTCAGCTGTTCCAGCGGCAAGCCGATGTCCTTGAACCCGATGTGCCGCACGCCGAGGCCGAGCGCGGTTTGAAGTTGCTGCGAGGCGTCCGAAACCGTTCGGTCGTTGCGCGTGAGGCATGAAGATGAAGCGTAGCCCCATTGGTGTGGTACCTTTCGTATCTAGTTCGTCTTGGTTTGTGCCGCCACAAGGCGCTTGGCGTAGGCAAGTGCTGTTTCCAAGCTGGCCTGGTCTGCAATCCCCCGGCCCGCGATGTCGAACGCCGTGCCGTGATCTGGGCTGGTACGGACGAACGGCAGGCCAAGCGTGATGTTCACGCCCTTTTCCAGCCCGAGATACTTCACAGGGATCAGCCCCTGGTCGTGGTATTGAGCTACCACAACATCGAATCGGCCTTGACGTGCTTGCATGAAAACGGTGTCGCCCGGATAGGGACCAGTGGCATCGATCCCCTCAGCACGGCATGCGTCGATTGCAGGTCGTATGATCCGGATCTCCTCGTCGCCGAAGATGCCACCTTCACCTGCATGCGGGTTGAGACCCGCTACGGCGATACGCAGGGTCGCGAAGCCGAGAGCCTTTCCACCCTCATGGGCAAGCCGGATGGCGGATAGCTGAGCGTCGAAATCACCTTGTTCGATCGCCTTGCTCAGCGACGTGTGGATCGTGACGAGCACCGTGCGGATGTCATCGTTCGCAAGCATCATCGCCACGCGCTTGGCGCCGCCGTAGTCGGCCAGAATTTCGGTATGGCCGGGGTAGCCGATTCCCGCGCTGGCCATCGCCTCTTTATTGATCGGCGCCGTGACGATGCCGCTCACTTCTCCGGACTTCGCAGCTGCGATCGCCGCAACGATGGCGTCGAAGGCCGCCTGTCCAGAGATCGCGCTGATACGCCCGATTGGAGGAGGCTCAGTAATCCGGGCGGTGTCGATGACTTCAATTGCCTGCGGCTGAAACTGAGCTGCATGGGCCGCATTGATGCGTCGCACCTCGACGTTCAACCCGAGCCGCCGCACGATGTCCTGCATGACAACATAGCTGCCGAACACGACGATGCGTTCGCCGCCCTTCGCAAGCAGCTTCGCCACGATCTCCGGCCCAATGCCGGAGGCGTCGCCCATTGTGAGAGCAAGCGGGGGAATGTTCTTCATTGGGTTGCTCCACGTATCCGCGCGACGGCGCGCTCCAGGGCGTCGTCACTGCCAAAGCCACCCGCCTTCATAGCGAGCAAGAGCGAGCGCCCATCGCCAAGCCTGGCGAGACCAAGCGGGAATCCGGGATCGAGTTCTTGCAGGATCTCGAACTCACGGACGTTGAGAAGGTCCAGGATCGCTTCCATCGTGTCGCCGCCGGTAGCGATCAAAGCGCCGAAGCGTGGGCTTTGAAGCTCTCGCGCTGCGTCTTGTGCGATGCGGCGCAGCACTGCTGCCGAGTCCCGCTCGCGCGCCCTTGGTCCGCGCAGCAGCATGCGCTCACGCACGGCGCCGTCAGTCGCCGTATCACCAAGCTCGCCAACGACATCGGGGTCAGGTTGTTTGAAAAGAATGGGCGAGGCCTGCGGCTCACCCCGGCCGGCGAGACACTCAACCTCACCCTCAGCAGGTTCTTCGGTGAGTTGGCCGCCACGGTACAAAGCCTGCGTGCTGCCAATGCCGGGAGGACTGCCCTGGTGCTCTCCTGCGAGCCTTCCGTTGCCATGCGTTGGCTCATTCCGCGGCTGGGGGCGCTTCAAGTGGCGCATCCGAACATGGCCCTCCACCTTTCCGTAGGTGGAGGGCTTGTGGACTTTCGTAAGAAAGAGGTCGATCTCGCTATTCGACGGCTGGACTTCGCTGTGCCTGAGACGTGGAACGTCCGGCCCCTTTTTCCCGAAAAGGTTGGGCCTGTCATGAGGCCGGAACTAGTGCCAGCTTTCGGGCGTGGCGACTATCTCGCTCTCGGGTCGAAGACCCGACCTGACGCGTGGGCGCAATGGCTGAAGACCCATCCGTCGGCGCGTCGACCCACAGAAATCCGGTACTTCGACAATCACGCCCTGATTGTCGAAGCTGCATCTGCAGGCCTGGGTGTAGCCCTCAGTCCGCTCGTCCTCGCGATTGACGATGTGGAACGAGGAAGCCTGGAGGCACCTGCTGGCTTTGACCCTGACGGTAGTCAATATGGGTTGATATGGTTGGGGTCGAGTGAACTCCAAGGTGTGGAGTTTGAACTCGCAGAGTGGCTCCAAGCGCAGTTCAGCCGCTTGGGCCCAAATCACCTTTGAAAGAGCGCCCTGCGAGCTTCGCCTAGCTGAATGTGGCCGACCCGGCGTCGAAAAGCAGCAACTGGGCATTGATGGGCAGGGTAGAGTTCCTCGATAAGCGGCACAGTTTGCCGTGCTTGGTTCCGCACTAGCTTTTATAGGCATCCAGATGAGGCATCGCATGGGCGCATCACGGGCTTCGTGCAGGTGACGCCGGTTGTTACCTGCCTTCAACACCTGGATGGGCGCGATCCATTTCAAATGCGGAAAATTCCGGCGCGGCGGATCGTGCAAATTTCCTGTGGCAAGGAATGCCGTGCCCGCCTTGGACAGGTCGGCACGGCCGCTGGCGTCATCGCTCATTCATTTTCGGGCAATCACTCTCAGACTCTCACCTATCCCACGCTATCATCAGCAGGCCAAACAGAGTGAAATGCCAATTGAGCCGTTCTTTTCAGAAGTTCCTGCCGCCCGAGGCTCAACTTTCGAAGACTCTGCGGAAACAGAACAGTCAAACTGGCTGGAAGAACGGGGCACCCTTCCTTACGGCAGGCAAGCTCCAGAGGACCTCCGATAGGCAGAGCTTGCCCGTTTGGAGGGTTCTCCAAGAAAAGGGAACAATGTCCGGTACGGGGACCGGACTTCAAAAGGGAGCCGCCAGGATGAGTAGTATCCGTCTCTTGCAGCCTCAGGGCGCGAAGCGCCGAAATGGCCAGGCTACGGAAGCTAGGGTCACGCGTTGCTGCTCAAGGAGCGATGATGGGATCCGCAACAGGGTGGATCCGCTTCGATGGAATGGGAGGTGATCCAGATGGTCGCAAGCATCCAGGCTGTAGCCTCTCACGATGTGGCGCTTTCGGTGCGCGACCTCACGGTGAATTTGCCGAAAGGCATGGAGCGAACCTATGCGGTCGAGAACATTTCCTTCCATCTGAAACGCGGCCAGATCCTGTGCATCATTGGCGAGTCCGGATCGGGTAAGTCGGTGACGGCAAACGCGATCATGGGCCTTCTGCCAAAGGTGATCCGCGTCTCCTCGGGTGTGATCCAGCTGGAGGGAATGAACATCGTCGGGATGTCGCCCGACAAGCTGCGCAACCTGCGTGGTCGGGTCGTGTCGATGATCTTTCAGGACCCACTCTCGGCGCTCAACCCCCTGATGACGGTGGGCGCGCAGATCGACGAGGTCATGGCCGCGCATGGCTTCGGCACGTCACAAGCCTGTCGAAACCGCGCCATCGAGTTGCTCACCGAAGTGGGGTTGCCAGATCCCGAACTCATGTATCACCAATATCCTTTCCGGCTTTCGGGCGGGCAGCGGCAGCGCGTAATGATCGCCATGGCCTTGGCGCTTGAGCCAACGGTGCTGATCGCCGATGAGCCGACCACCGCCCTCGACGTCACCACCCAGGCACAGATCCTGGAACTGATCAGAGACATTCAGCGCCGCAAGGGGATGAGCGTGATGTTCATCACCCACGATTTTGGCGTGGTGGCCGAGATCGCCGACAGTGTCGTGGTGATGGAAAAGGGTCACATCGTCGAGCAGGGCAGCGCCGAACAGGTGTTGAAGGCGCCCAAGCATCCTTACACCCAGCGCCTGATCGCGGCCGTACCACATCTGATCGGCGAGGATCGCCCTCGTGCGGAGCCTGCCAGCAAGGAGCCAATCCTGAAGGTCGAGGGTCTAGTGAAGACCTATCATGGCGGCGGCGCGCTGTTCGGCGCGCAGCGAATTGTGAAAGCTGTGAACGAGGTTTCGTTCGAACTGGCGCCTGGCCGAACGCTGGGGGTCGTAGGCGAGAGCGGTTCGGGAAAATCCTCGCTGGGCCGGCTTCTGATCAAATTGCTAGACAGCGACGGCGGCGAGATTTTGTTCGAGGGATCTGACATCGCCAAGCTTTCCGAAGCGAAGTTCCGCCCGCTAAGACCACGGATCCAGATGATCTTCCAGGATCCCTTCGCGTCCCTGAACCCACGCTCAACGGTCGGCCACATCATCACGGTAGGCCCGGTGGCACACGGGATGCCTTATGCCCAGGCGCGCGAAGAAGCGCGGACGCTTCTGGCCCATGTCGGTCTCGATGCCGGCGCCTTCGACCGCTATCCGCACGAGTTTTCTGGTGGGCAACGCCAGCGAATCGGTATCGCTCGGGCTTTGATGTTCAAGCCGAAGCTTTTGATTGCCGACGAGGCGGTCTCCGCGCTCGACGTGTCGATCCAGGCGCAGATCCTGCAGCTCCTGGATCAGATCCAGCGAGAGACCGGCGTGTCGATGGTCTTCATCACGCACGATTTGCGTGTCGCCAGCCAGATCTGCGACGAAATCGCTGTGATGCAGAAAGGCCGGATCGTCGAGCGCGGACCGCCCTCGCAGATATTCCTGAACCCGCAAGCGGCCTACACGCGCCAACTCGTGGCGGCAATTCCAGGAGAGAGGCCGGGCAATGCCCGTCCAATTGCAGCAAACGCATGAAAAATAACAAGAGAGGAACTACCATGACCAAAGATTCAACGACTACATCCAACTACTCGAGACGCCAGGCGCTGCGGCTGATGGCGCTAGGTGGAGCTGCAGGCTTGATCGCGCCCAATCTGCTGGGCAAGCCCGCTTTTGCCAAGATCCCTGCCGGAGGTCCGGCCGGTCGCGTCGTCGTCGGTCTTTCACAAGAGCCGACCGTGTTCAATCCGTTGATGGCGCACATCGAAGTCGATGACGCGGTCCATTTCTCGGTTTTCGATGCGCTGGTCCGGATGGACGCCAAGGGAGTCTTTCAGCCGAATCTAGCGGCCGAGGTGCCAAGCCAGAAGAACGGCGGCATTTCGCCGGACGGTCTCAACTGGCGCATCCGGTTGCGTGACGATGTACGCTGGCACGACGGCGAGCCCTTCACGGCCGAGGACGTGAAGTACACCCTGGAACTCATCACGAACCCGAAGTTTCGCGCTTGGCGCACGAGCGGTCACACGCTCGTCCAGGACATCACAGTGGTTTCACCCACCGAGATCACATGGCGGATGAAGGAGGCTTTTGCGCCCTATCTTTCGTTCCTGGCCGAGACCTTCATGGTGCCCAAGCACATTCTGGGGAAAGAGGCCGATCCGAATGCAGCCGGGTTCAACCAGGCGCCGGTCGGCACCGGCGCATTCAAATGGAGCCAGCGCGTCGCGGGCGATCATATCGAACTAGTCGCCAATCCTGAGTATGCCGGCGAAGGTCCGTATATCGAACAGCTCATCTTCAAATACATTCCCGATATGACGGTGCTCTACACTCAGTTCAAGAGCGGCGACGTTGACCTGGTCGATCAGTCGTACATCACTCCCGACCACTACACTGAAGCCCACGAACTGCCCGACCGTTTGGTGACACTCGAGACCGGGTCGTCCCTGGAGTCGTTCTTCCTGAATTTGGGCCGCCCGCAGTTCAAGGACGTGGCCGTGCGCCAGGCGCTCTACGCGGCCCTGGACAGGAAAGCGATTGTCGACACGATCTACTACGGCGTGGGCACTCTCACCGAGAGTTTCATGCCGAAGGAGTCCTTCTATTACGACCCGAACCTGCCGGCTCAGGAGTTCAATCTGGACCGGGCGCGCCAAATCCTCGATGAGGCCGGCTGGAAGCCGGGGCCGGATGGAATCCGCGCCAAGGATGGAGTGCGGCTGGCCTTCTCCAACTCGACAACTTCTGGCAACAACCTGCGCGAGCAGACTCAGCAGTTCATGCAGCAGACGTTTGCCGAGATCGGCGTCGAGATGACGATCTCAAACTTGCCGGCTGCCGTCATGTGGGGGGATTTCTGGCTGAAGTCGCAATTCGACACCGCCATGTCGGGCGTCACCTATCTGATTGCCGCGGACCCCGACGCCACAAACCGGCTGCATACGAAGGCAATCGCGGCTCAAGGCGGACACGGTTCGAACACGGCGCAATATTCCAATCCTGAGGTCGATGCCCTGCTCGACAAGGGTGCTCGCAGCTTCGATCCGGAAGAGCGGCGTGGGATCTACAATCGCGTGCAGGAGATGGTGCGCCATGATCTGCCCTTCCTGCCGCTGTTCGCCTACACAAACGTCCTCGGGCGCAAGAAGGGGCTGGGCGGCTTCGAGCCCAATCCCAACACGCGCACCGCGTCGTGGCATGCTGCAGTCTGGCAGTGGAAGGCCTAAATCCACGCCGTTGCCGCCGCCCAGTTTCACCACGGCGGCGGCAACAAACTGAAATCGTCAACCTACAACGGAGGACTCAGAATGCGCGGCTTCCTGCTCAATCGCCTCTCGCAGAGCCTGGTGCTGCTTGTGATCGTTTCGATCATCGGCTTCGGCATTCTGAATCTTCTGCCCGGTGGCCCGATGGCACAATTCGGGCTCGATCCCGGCATGACCCAGCAGGATATCGAGCGTCTCAAGGGGCTGCTGGGCCTGGATCGCCCTATATGGGTCCAATATCTGGACTGGGCATGGCGGCTGCTGCGGGGCGACTGGGGTCACTCCTTCCGCGACGGAGCGCCGGTATTGCAGATCATTGGCAGCCATGTGTTCGCCACGCTGCTGCTGATGGGATCCTCAACCGTGATTGCGATCTCCATCGGCGCCTGGATTGGAATCCGCGGCGCCACACGCCGCTACTCGCTGTTCGACTATCTCGCAACCGTTGGCGCCATGGTCGCGTTGTCGGTTCCTACCTTCTGGTTCGGACTCGTCGGCATCTACATCTTTTCCCTGAAGTTGGGCTGGCTGCCGGCTGGCAATATGTCCGAGATCGGCGATAGCTCGATCCTGGGCTATCTCCATCATCTGATCCTGCCAAGCATCGTGCTGTCGCTGGTCCATGTCGCGATCTGGAGCCGCTACATGCGAACGGCGACCCTCGACGCCATCAGCCAGGACTTCGTCAAGACGGCTCGGGCCAAGGGCTTGAGTGAACGCCGGATTTTGATGAAGCATGTCGTGGGCAACGCTCTTTTTGCCGATGATTACCTTGGCCGGGATGCAGCTTCCTAGCGTCCTGACCGGCGCGCTGGTGACCGAAACTGTCTTTACCTGGCCAGGAATGGGACGTTTGTTTCTCGATAGCCTTGGTTACAGCGACTATCCGGTTGTGATGGGGTTGCTGATGTTCTCGGCCATCCTCGTTCTGCTTGGAAACCTGATCGCCGACATTGTCGTCGCTATCGTCGATCCGCGTATTCGTCTGGCTTGAGCGCGCAACTTCCCCGACAGGAGACAGCCGATATGACCGCTCTCACCGCAAATGCAGCTCCAAGCCGATGGATAAACAACCGCGCGGCGCTTCGTTTCATGCGGCATCGCCTGGCGCTGCTCGGCTTGGCGATGATCATTTTCCTCTGCCTCGCTTGCGTCGTCGGCCCGCATCTCCTGCCTTATGACTCACTGTATATCGATCTGCGGGCCCGCTTTGCCCCCCGCTTACGGGGCACCACTTTCTGGGCACAGATCCGCTGGGTCGGGATCTTGCGGCAAGGCTCTTGATGGCGGGACGAATCTCGTTGCTGGTAGGCTTTTTCGCAATGGTGTTGTCGACGCTGATCGGCACGCTCGTCGGGGTAATTGCTGGATACCGCGGCGGCTGGATAGGAGCGTCGCTGATGCGCATGGTAGACGGCTTTCTGGCCTTCCCGTCTATCTTCCTTGTGCTGGCCCTTGCCGCAGCGCTGAAACCCAGCCCGATAATGATTACCGTCGTCATCGCTGCGACCAGCTGGATGGAAGTAGCCCGAATTGTAGAGGCCGAGGTCCGCTCGCTCCGCGAGCGCGAATTCGTCCAGGCCGGGCGAATGCTGGGGCTGAGCGGCACACATATCATGTTTCGGGAGATCCTTCCCAACGCCATCGGTCCAATCATCGTTGCTTCGACCTTGACCGTCGCGCGTGCCATTCTCATGGAAGCCTATATCAGCTTCCTCGGCTACGGGATCCAGCCGCCACTGCCCAGCTGGGGGAACATGCTCAATGGCGCCCAGCAATATCTGGGCACCGCACCATGGCTGGCAATCATTCCCGGAGCGGCAATCACCATCGCGGTGACCAGTTTCAATTTCATCGGCGACGGACTGCGTGACGCTCTGGATGTGCGAGATGACCATATTTGAATACCGCGACCCGTCACATTCCTAAACCCTGGAACATCAAGAGAAGTCAGTCACGTGCAAGAGCCCGAAGTCGCCGAAAAGAACACGCCCTACTGGTGGGAAGCGGCGCCCGTCATGCCGCTGTCGCGGCAGCCGCTGGCAAAGAAGCTCGACGTGGTGATTGTCGGCGCCGGCTATGCCGGGCTTTCGGCCGGGCTTGTGCTGGCGCGCGAGGGGCGCTCGGTTGCCGCTTTTGATGCGATGCATCCGGGCGAGGGTGCTTCAACGCGCAACGGCGGGATTACCAGCGGGAGCATTCGGCCGGATTCTGCCACGATCACCAGGCGCTTCGGTGAAGAGAAGGCCATGGCGATCGAGGCCGAGGGCAAGGTTGCGCGCGAATTCCTCTACGAATTCATCAAGACCGAAGGGCTCGACTGCGACTTCCGCCTGGTCGGCCAGTTCAAAGGCGCTTTCGGATATGAACAGTATGAGAAGATGGCGCGCGGCGCCGAGAGGCTGGCGAAGAAACTGGGGATTGAGTCCTACGCCGTTCCGCATGCCGAGCAGCGGAACTATATCGGCACCGATTTCTACCGCGGCGGAACCGTTCGGACGGACATTGGCGGGCTACACCCGGCAAAGTTCCACGCTGAACTCCTGCGGGTGGCGCTCGCATCCGGATTGACGGTCCATTCGCATACGGCGGTCAAGTCGATCGAGAGGAATGGTTCGGGGTTTCGTGTCGTGACTTCGGCAGGGACGGTGGATGCACGGCAGGTTCTGGTCTGTACCAATGGATATACCGACGGCGCCGCTCCCTTTCTGCGCCGCCGCCTGGTTCCGGTCCGCAGCCGGATCATCGTGACAGAGGAACTCGCGCCCGATGTCATGGCGCGACTGATGCCGAGGCTGATGACGATCACCGAGGGCCGGCAACTCGGTTTCTATTATCGTCCATCGCCCGACGGAAAACGCATTCTGCTGGGAGGGCGCGACAGTTCTCGCGTCGGCGATCCGATTGCCCCGAAACTTCTCCTGCGCAAGGGCCTCGTGAACCTTTTCCCGGAATTGGAAAACGTGCGCCTCTCGCATTGCTGGTTCGGCAATGTCGCGATGAACCGCGACATGCTGCCCCGCATCTTCGAGAAGGGTGGTGTGGTCTATGCCACCGGCTTCTGCGGTTCAGGCGTGGTCTGGGCGCCATGGATCGGAATGCGTGCGGCCCACAAATTGATGGGGCATGGGGAGCAGTCGCGCACGGCGTTCGACTTTCGACCGCCCTCGGCCATCCCGCTCTATCGCGGCAATCCTTGGTTCATGCCGGCGATTATCCAGGGCTATCGGTTGCAGGACCGCATCGCCTTCTGGCGCGCCAGCCGCTGACCGGCAAAGGTGACGGGGCGCACGCCTTCGAATATGCCTGCGCCACGAACGACATCGAGCACCGTACGAGTGGGCCAAGCATCATCGGACCAATGGACAGGTCGAGAGGATGTACCGCACGATCAAGGACGCCTCCGTCAAACGCTTGTCTACGAGAGCCACGATCAGCTCGGGTAACACCTCGTCGACTTCGTTGCCACCTACCACTTCGCACGCAGGCTCAAGACCCTCAAGCGCGATCCAACGGACTCGCGAGCAGGTTACGCCGCTCTGCGCCGAACTGGAACTCGGTCGGGCTTGAGCAGTTCGTATCGATCAAGGGATCAAAAACCCGCACATCTGGCGAAGTCCTAGATGATTTCGGCACATTCTTTCGAGCGCACGATGCGATGAAGGGCTGATCGGAACTTTGCTTCCGCATTCTTGGCAGCCGAGGTTGGTTGGAACATGTCGCCCCGAGTCGAACGTATTCACAGCGATGAGCGTCTCCCGGCCGAAGTCGACGTCGTCATCGTCGGCGGCGGCATCCTCGGCTCTACGGCCGCCTATTTCCTGGCGAAGCGTGGCCTCTCTGTGGCTCTGCTCGAGAAGGGCCACGTCGCCTGTGAACAATCGAGCCGAAACTGGGGTTGGTGCCGCCAGCAGAACCGCGATCGGCGCGAACTGGCGCTCTCGGTGATCTCCATGCGACTGTGGGACGAGCTGACGCGCGATATCAATCGCGACCTTGGATTTCGACGCTGCGGTCTCGTCTCTGCGACTCACGACGAGGCTGTGCTCGCCGGTTGGGAAAGGTGGCGCGAGGTCGCCAGGGAGTACGAGGTCGACACCCGCATGCTGAGCCGGGCGGAGGTGGCCGAGCGCGTCCCCGAAGCGCGCGACAAATGGGTCGGCGGGACCTATTCGGGCCGGGATGGCAAGGCCGAACCTGCGCTCGCCGCGCCGGCTATCGCCGAGGGGGCCAGAGCTCTGGGCGCCACCATCCACCAGGAATGCGCCGCGCGGGCGCTCGACTTGGCCAATGGCAAGATTGCGGGCGTACACACGGAGAAGGGCTACATCAGAACCAGCGCGGTGCTGTGCGCCGCTGGCGCCTGGTCCTCGCGCTTCCTTAGGCCGCTCGGGATCAGTTTCCCCCAAGCGAGCATCCGGCAGACCGCGCTGCGTTCCACCCCCACAATCAACATAGGCGAGGCGATCTCCACACCCTACTGCACGATCACGCGCCGACTGGACGGCAGCTATACGCTTGCGATCAGTGGCAAGGCGAACCTCGAAATCACGCCCCAGGCTATCCGGTATAGCCGCGAATTCATGCCGCAATTCTTGCGTCGCCTAAAGAACGTCAGGCTCGGCATCGGCCAATCGTTCCTTTCGGGGCCGGATTCTATGCCGGCGCTGCTGACCAGCGACGATCGGATCTTCGAACAGAATCGGGTGCTGGATCCTCCACCCTTAAAATGGCTGGTAAGCCAAGTGGTGGAGAGTGTCCGGAAGACCTTCCCCCAACTCGGCGATATAGAGATCGATAGTGCCTGGGGCGGCTTCGTCGATTGCACGCCGGACGCAGTGCCTGTGGTGTCGCAGGTGGACGGGGTAAAAGGCCTCGTCCTCGCGGCGGGCTGCTCGGGCCACGGCTTCGGTTTGGGCCCGGGGCTTGGTTATCTGGCCGCAGAGCTTGTCGTAAACGACACGCCTTGCGTCGATCCTACACCGCTCCGCCTGTCGCGTCTGGTCGACGGCTCGAAGCTGGACATCGCCGCTATCTGAAGATCAGCCGGAAGTCAGGCGTGACGCGCACCAACAATCGCCGCTATGGCCTGCAGGACAAGATCGCCTGGTGGCCGGCCCGACGCTGACGGCTGAGGGTGGCGGCCCATTGACCATGCAGCGCTGCGGCCCCGGCTGAACGAGCGCGCCGATAAGGAGGAGCATCACATGCACTACATCTCGACGCGCGGCCACCCCGAACGCAGGAAGTTTTGCGAGATACTGCTTGAAGGTCTGGCGCCGGATGGCGGGCTCTATGTGCCCGAGACGTACCCGCTCGTGGATGACGCCATGCTGGATCGGTGGCGGAGGCTGTCCTATCCGGACCTCGCCTTCGAGATCCTGTCGCTCTACATCGACGATATTCCGCCCGCCGATCTTAAGACCATCTGCGCGAAGACCTATACGCCCGAGGTTTTCGGGACCGCCAGGATCGCGCCGGTGCGCGCGCTTGAGACTTGTCTCCACGTTGCGGAACTGTCGAACGGCCCCACGCTGGCGTTCAAGGACATGGCGATGCAGTTGCTTGGCAATCTCCTAGAGTATGAACTGGCGCGGCGGGGTGAGGAACTGAACATCCTCGGGGCCACCAGTGGCGACACGGGCAGCGCGGCGGAATATGCCATGCGCGGCAAGAAGGGGGTGCGGGTCTTCATGATGTCGCCGCACGGACGCATGAGCACCTTTCAGCAAGCCCAGATGTTCAGCCTGCAGGACGAAAACATCCATAACATCGCCATCGAAGGGGTCTTTGACGATTGCCAGGACATCGTGAAAGCCGTGTCCAGCGATGGTGATTTCAAGAGGCGCCACCGGATAGGCGCCGTCAATTCGATCAACTGGGCCCGGCTGGTGGCTCAGGTCGTCTACTACTTCTCCGCCTACTTCCAGGTCACCGCGGGGAACACATCAGAGGTCGACTTCACTGTTCCTTCGGGGAACTTCGGAAACATCTGTGCTGGTCACGTTGCGCGCATGATGGGACTTCCCGTATCCCGTCTCGTCATTGCAACCAACGAGAACGACGTGCTCGATGAGTTTTTCCGCACCGGCGTCTATCGCGTGCGGGGCCGAGCGGACACGCATGAAACATCAAGCCCATCGATGGACATTTCCAAGGCCTCCAATCTCGAGCGTTTCGTCTTCGACCTGCTCGGTCGCGATGCGGGCCGGACGAAATCAATGTTCGACGACCAACTCAGGGAACGAGGATCGTTCGATCTCAGCGGCGATTCCGCCTTCGCTCAGGTGGCCGCTCGTTTTGGCTTCTGCAGCGGCAAGAGCACGCACGCCGACCGGTTGGAAACGATCCGTGACACTTGGCGCCGCTTCAACACGCTGGTCGACCCACACACAGCTGACGGCATCACGGTCGCACGCAGGCACTCCGTTCCGGAGATGCCGATGATCGTGCTCGAGACGGCCCTGCCGGTCAAATTTGCTGAGACCATCAGGGAGGCTTTGGGCCGCGAGCCAGATCGCCCAGAACGGTTCGATGGAATAGAAGATTTGCCGAGACGATTTAAAGTCCTTCCCGCCGATGCACAGACCGTAAAGACCCACGTCGCCGAAATCGTGCAGGGTGCGGCCTGCTGAAGAGCTGCTTCAGCAGTCGGAGACCGTTATTTTCGCCATGGCTGTATATACGGAGCTGTCAGTCGACGAAGTCGCAGCGTTCTTTGGAGCGCTGGGTCTAGGCTGGCCGCGTTCTGTTCGCGGCATCACGACCGGAATTGAGAACACGAACTACTTCGTAGATACCGAAACCGGAGAGTATGTGCTCACCTTGTTTGAGCGCCTCACATTCGAACAATTGCCTTTCTACCTCCATTTCATAAAGCACCTTGCGACGCGGCGAATGCCGGTCCCGGATCCGGTTGCCAACGTCAAAGGCGAAATCCTTCATTCGCTGAAAGATCGACCTGCGGTGGTCGTCAACCGGCTCCCGGGCGAGAGCGTGACAGCGCCTTCTGCGGAGCACTGTCGCGCCATTGGGGCGATTTTGGCCCGATTGCACTTGGCCGGAAGTGACTACCCACGGCGACAAGCCAATCCGCGGGGGCTCGAATGGTGGAACGAGGTGGTGCCGGTGGTCGGCCAATACGTATCCGATGGACAACGGTCGCTGCTCACCAGCGAACTGACCTTTCAAAACCAAATTGCTGTGTCTTCCACCTACGAACAACTCCCCAGCGGGCCGGTGCACGCCGATCTCTTTCGTGACAATGTGTTGTTTGCCGGCAGTCATCTGACCGGCGTCTTTGATTTCTACTTCGCCGGATGCGACGCCTTCCTTTTCGATATTGCCGTGTGCCTCAACGACTGGTGTGTCGATGACTGCACCGGCCGCCAAGACAGTGAGCGAGCAGCCGCTTTCTTAGGCGCTTATGAGTCCGTTCGAGTGCTTACTCCAGCCGAACGCATATTGCTTCCCGCGATGCAACGCGCTGGAGCATTTCGCTTTTGGCTATCGCGTCTGTGGGATCTGTACCAGCCTCGGGAGGCTGCAATCCTCAAAGCGCACGATCCAAGCCACTTCGAGCGCATGTTATGCGTGCACAGGGGAGAAATCGTATGAGCAAGGCTGCGAAGATCATCAGTGGAAGCGAAGACAGGATGGCATCGTCTCTCAACAACCACGTTCGCGAGCTGCTTTCGCAGATCGAGACGGAGGGCCTGTACAAACGCGAGCGCGTCATCACCTCGCCCCAGTCGTCCGAGATCGAGGTTGGCGGCCGCAAGCTGCTCAATTTCTGTGCCAACAACTATCTCGGCCTCGCCGACAGCGAAGAGCTGCGTGAGGCGGCGAAGGCGGCGCTCGACCAATACGGCTACGGCATGGCCTCGGCGCGCTTCATCTGCGGTACACAAGAGGAACACAAGCAGCTCGAGGCAAAGATATCGAGCTTCCTGGGCATGGAAGACGCGATCCTCTACGGTTCCTGCTTCGACGCCAATGGCGGCCTGTTCGAGACGCTGCTTTCCGAAGAGGATGCGATCATCTCCGACGCACTCAACCATGCCTCGATCATCGACGGCGTGCGGCTCTCCAAAGCGAAACGCTTCCGCTATGCCAACAACAACATGGAGAGCCTCGAGGAAGAACTGAAAAAGACTGAAGGCAGCCGCTTCAAGCTCATCGCCACCGACGGCGTCTTCTCGATGGACGGCATCATCGCGAATTTGGTGGGCGTCTGCGACCTCGCGGAAAAATATGATGCAATGGTGATGGTGGACGACAGCCACGCTGTCGGCTTCGTCGGTGAGCATGGCCGTGGCACGCCGGAATATTGCGGCGTCGAGGGCAGGGTGGACATCATCACCGGTACGCTGGGCAAGGCGCTGGGGGGTGCCTCGGGTGGCTATACGGCGGCGAGCAGGCCGGTGGTTGACTGGCTGCGCCAGCGATCGCGGCCTTACCTCTTCTCCAACACACTGATGCCAGCGATCGCGGCAGCATCGGTCAAGGTGTTCGACATCATCGAGAGGGGCGACGGGCTGCGTGAAAGTCTCTACGAGAACGCGCAGCGCTTCCGCTCCGGCATGGAAAAGCTCGGCTTCACATTGGCCGGAGCTGACCACCCGATCATTCCGGTGATGATCGGCGATGCCGCGCTGGCTTCGCAGATGGCCGACATGCTGCTTGAGCGCGGCATCTATGTGATCGGCTTTTCCTTCCCGGTGGTGCCGAAAGGCCAAGCGCGGATCAGGACGCAGATGTCGGCCGCCCATTCGACAGCCGATATCGACCGGGCAATTGCAGCGTTCGGTGAGGTCGGCCTCGAACTCGGAGTGATTGGCTGATGTCCAACATGATGCGCGCACTCGTCAAAACTCGCGCCGAACCCGGTATCTGGATGGAAGAGGTGCCGGTGCCGGAGATCGGCCCCAACGACGTGCTGATCAAGGTCAAGAAGACGGCGATCTGCGGCACCGACGTGCACATCTACAATTGGGACCAGTGGGCGCAAAAGACCGTGCCGGTGCCGATGGTGACCGGCCATGAATTCGTCGGCACGGTCGCCGATTTCGGCGCTGCGGTCACCGAATACAAGGTCGGTCAGCGCGTCTCCGGCGAAGGTCACATCGTCTGCGGCCATTGCCGCAATTGCCGCGCCGGGCGAGGGCATCTCTGCCGCAACACGCTCGGCGTCGGTGTCAACCGCCCCGGCGCCTTCGGCGAGTACCTGGCGATCCCACAGCACAATGTCGTGCCGATCCCCGACGATGTGCCCGACGAGATCGCCGCGATCTTCGATCCCCTGGGCAATGCGGTTCACACCGCATTGTCATTCGATCTGGTCGGCGAGGACGTGCTGGTCACCGGCGCCGGACCGATCGGCATCATGGGCGCGCTGGTCGCGCAATGCGTCGGCGCCAGGAAGGTCGTTATCACCGATATCAATCCGGTTCGGCTGGCGCTGGCCAAAAAGCTTGGCGTCCAGCATGTCGTCGATGCCTCGAAGGAAAAGCTGCGCGACGTGATGCCGGCGCTCGGCATGACGGAGGGTTTTGATGTCGGTCTCGAAATGTCAGGCGCAGCCCCCGCCTTCCGCGACATGATCGACACCATGAACAATGGCGGCAAGATCGCCATTTTAGGCATCGCGCCGACCGGGTTCGAGATCGATTGGAACAAGGTCATCTTCAAGATGCTGCATCTCAAGGGCATCTACGGCCGCGAGATGTTCGAGACCTGGTACAAGATGATCGCTCTGGTCCAGGGCCCGCTCGACGTCTCAGGCCTGATCACCCACCGTATCGGCATCGATGATTTCCAGGTTGGATTCGATGCGATGCGCAGCGGTAGTTCGGGTAAGGTGGTGATGGACTGGTAGGCGGCGGTCGGGACTAGCCTCGAGAGGCGCGATCTACGGCATGAACTTCCGGGGCAACGCGTTTTCCGATTCCTGAGGTGGATGATGATGATGTCGCTTTCCCACCCAGGGGCTGCCGTGTGGGTTGGCGGTAGGCTGGCGGACTTGCGCTCATGCGGGGCCGCAGAGCTCCGCCGTTTGTTCCAGTGCAGCCGCACCATCGCGGCGGGGACTTGTCGCTGCGAAACTGATCAGCGGTGGGGCGTCTTGGCGCGGATCAGCGCGTCAGCCATGTAGAGGTCCTGGAGGGAGATACCGGAGCTGTCGAAGACAGTGATTTCGGTGTCGGAGAGGCGTCCGGACACACGCTTGGCAATGACGTCGCCGATTGGTGTTACTGCAAGCACGCCGGCGTCGATCTCGTCGCGCACGTGTTGGAACTCGCCGATCTGAACGGACTGGGAAAGCAGATCACAAAACAGATGTGCGTTGGGAAATAGTGCGCTCGGCAATTCGCGCTTGCCTGGAGCGTCCGACCCCATGCTGACGATATGGGTTCCGGGTCCCACCCAAGCGGCATCGAAAAGCGGTTCGCGTGAGGGTGTCGCCGTGACCACGATGTCGGCCGCACGCACGGCTTCTTCGGGCATGACAGCGCGCGCCTGCAGGCCCAATTCGCCGATCTGATCGACAAAAGCGTCGCGCCGCGGCGAAGGCGGGGCCACCACCAACACGCTTTCGATTGCGCGGATGCGTGCCAGCGCTCTCACTTCGAAGCCCGCCTGGTTGCCCGCGCCGAATATCGCCAGAACCTTGGCCTGCTTGCGCGCAAGAAGATCAGCTGCAACCGCGTCGGCTGCGGCCGTCCTGTAGGCGTTCACCTTTCCGGCCTCGATTACGGCGCGGAGCCGTCCTGTATTCTGATCGAGCAGCACGATGGTGGAGTTGTGGCGGGGAAGGCCACGTGCCGGGTTGCCCGACCAGAAGGAGCCGATTTTCACTCCGGTCAGGTCATCCGACGAGCCGGATTTGATAGAGAAGGTATTGCTCGCCTCCTGCGTGCGCCCGATGACAGCAGGGAAGACCCAGCTCTGCCCCGATGCTGCTGCCACGAGCGCCTCCCGCGCCGCCTCGAAGGCAAGTTCATGCGTGACAAGGGCGGCTGCCTCGTCTTCGCTGATGTAGATCATCCGAAATTCCTTCTGAGCATCAAGTGCTCATCGCTGAGACGTGTCGCGGCTATGCCATCGTGGAGGCTGAGAACGCATCCGTTTGGATGGGTGCGGAGGACACGCCGAGCGAGGGTAATCACAAACGGGGACTCAAGCTGCCCGATATTCTTCGCCCGATTTGTGCAACTTTGCGTGCCGAGGAACTGCCGAAAACGAATGATCTCGCTTATTTGAAAGGGCAAAACAGCAGAGAAATCTGCTGCTGGAGCGCAATTCTAAGGTCCGACTTCAATTCGACAGTGATCAAGAGACGGCACCTCCCATGGCCCCCCAACTCGAGCGAGACATCGTCATCCCTAGCGAACTGATGAAATTGGAAACCCGTCATTTGCCGGGCGCGCTGAAGCTGTCGCAGGAGATGGGCTGGCCCTATCGCCTGGAGGATTGGGAATTCGCCGCCACTGTCGGCAGGGGGCTGGTTCTCGAGCAGGCAGGGCAGGTGATTGGCACCGCCATGTCGTGGATTTACGGCAAGGCTTTTGCCACCGTCGGCATGATCATCGTCACTGGCCCTGCGCAAGGCGGTGGCAACGGTTCGCGGCTGTTTGATGGATTGCTTGAGGCGGCGCAGGGTCGCAACGTGTTGCTCACGTCCACCGAAGAGGGGCTCGCGCTTTACAAGCGCCGCGGCTTCACTGCCTGGGGCACGGTGCTCCAGCACCAAGGCCTGCTGACCACTGCGGTGACGCGGGGGACCGGTGACGGTGTGCGTCAGGCGACGATCTCCGACCTCGCCGCGATCCAGGCGTTCGATGAACGGGCCACGGGCATGCCGCGACCATCGATGGTCGCGGCACTCGCCGATGTGGGCAAGGTCGTCGTAGTCGAACGCGACGGGCGGATTGCCGGCTACGCCATCAGCAGGAGGTTCGGCCGTGGCTATGTCATCGGCCCCTGTGCGGCCGAGAGTGACCAGGATGCGCGGCTTTTGATCTTGGCGCAGCTTTCTAAGCTTCATGATCAATTCGTTCGCATCGATATCTATGCCGAAGATGGATTGGGCGATTGGCTCGAGAGCCTCGGCCTTCAGCAGGTCAGCTCGGCGACCGCCATGGTCAAGGGGCAGCGGCCTGTCTCCGAGGGCTCAGCCCATATGTACGCGCTGGCAAACCAGTCGTTCACCTAGGAAACGAGATGATGAACAAGATGGCGGCAAACCTGGCAGCGAGCGAGACGACTGAGACGATCGACGCCTTGATTACCCCAGCGCTGCTTTTGGATCGCGGACGGCTCGAGCGCAACATTCAACGGCTGGCTGAGCGTGCCAAGAAGCTTGGCGTGGTGCTGCGCCCGCATATGAAGACGGCCAAAAGCATCGACGCCGCCCGATACGCTTTCCCTCGCGAGCCCGGTCCGATCACGGTCTCGACGATCGCCGAGGCGGAATATTTCGCGGACCACGGCTTTCGCGACATCACCTATGCGGTTGGCCTCTCGCCGGCTTCGGCAAGGCGCGCCATGGAGCTCTGTCGCCGTACCGGCGCTGATGTGAAGCTGTTGCTCGATACTGTGGAGCAGGCCGATGTCTTGGCCGACGCGCGCCAAACCACCGGCATGACGCCGTCGGTCTTCATCGAACTGGACTGCGATGACCATCGCGGCGGATTGAAGCCGGACGACCCGGGATTGCCCGACGTGGCCAGCAGGGTCGTCGCTGCCGGTGCCAAGCTCGTCGGGGTTCTCGCTCATGCAGGCGAATCCTATGGCTTGAACACGCCCGATGCGCTGGTCAGGGCAGCGGAGAACGAGCGTTCGGCCACCGTCCGCGCTGCTGAAATCCTGCGCGCCCATGGCCATGCCTGTCCGATCGTCAGCGTCGGCTCGACGCCAACCGCGCATTTCGCCCAGAATCTCGAGGGTGTCACGGAATTGCGCGCCGGGGTCTACATGTTCTTCGATCTCGTTCAGCACGGGGTTGGCGTCTGCAACCGCGACGACATCGCGATTTCCGTATTGGCCACGGTGATCGGCTCGAAGCCGGAAAAGGGATGGGTGCTGGTCGACGCCGGGTGGATGGCGCTTTCGCGCGATCGGGGCACCGCAAACCAGCAGATCGACCAGGGTTACGGCGTGGTCTGCGACGAAAAGGGGCGGGTGCTGGAAGATGTGATCGTGGTCCAGGCCAGTCAGGAACACGGTATCCTCGCCATTCGTGCCGGTTCTGGAAAGTCCATGCCCGACTTGCCGCTCGGCTCTCGGGTGCGGATCTTGCCCAACCACGCATGTGCGATGGCCGCCCAGCATGATTTCTATACCGTCGTTAACGGGGACAGCCCCAGGATTGAAGCGCGTTGGGAGCGGATGCGCGGCTGGTAGGCGCGCAACTATGCCTTGCATGCCGCCCCAGTCAAATCAGCATTGGTGGTCCAGAAAATGAAGTTTACCTCTTACGGGCTGGATATGTCGACGCTGATAGGCCGCACCTTGACTGATGTTATGGATGGGCGCCCCGACTTGAATCCCTGGAAGGATTTCGACTGGCAGGCGATCCCCGGCTATTTCGGGCGCCCCCGGTTCCTGCCGATTCTGGGTGCCCACTACCGCATAAAGGATCTTGTCGCGTGATGACGCCCCTCGAACATCTGTCGCGCAGCGGCCACCTGGACAAGTTCTTCATCGACGGTCAATGGGTCGAGCCGAGCGGCACCGCCAAGGGCGTCGTGGTGAACCCCTCTACCGAAGAAGTTGTCGCTCGGTTTCCGCTCGGAAACAGCCTTGACGTGGATGTGGCCGTTGCTGCGGCCCGCCGTGCATTCGCCGCCTGGAGCCGGACCACGCCGGAATACCGTGCCGGTCTGCTCGATCGCCTCCAGGCGCTGCTCGAGGCGCGCGGTGAACTCCTGGCTCAATGCCTCACCCTCGAAATGGGTGCGGCGATCGGCTATGCACGAAGCGCGCAGGTGCCGCTGGCGATCGCGCATATCAAGGTCGCTCGCGATGTGCTGACAGCCTTTCCGTTCGTCAAGCAGCGGGGGCAAACTGCCGTCACCCACGAACCGATCGGTGTCTGCGCCTTGATCACTCCGTGGAACTGGCCACTTTACCAGATCACCGCCAAGGTTTCGCCGGCGCTCGCGGCAGGCTGCACGGTCGTGTTGAAGCCGAGCGAGCTTTCTCCCCTGGACGCCCTGCTGTTCGCCGAAGCGATCGAGGAAGCCGGCTTTCCTGCCGGGGTGTTCAATCTGATTCAAGGTGATGGTGCATGCGTGGGTGCTGGTCTCGCATCCCATCCGGCTGTCGATATGATCTCGATTATCGGGTCCACCCGGGCGGGCATCGCGGTGGCCCAGGCGGCAGCGCCGACGGTCAAGCGTGTGGCGCAGGAACTCGGCGGCAAGTCCCCGAACGTGATCCTGCCGGACGCCGATCTCGACCGCGCCGTTTCCCTGGGCATAGCCGCCGCCTTCCGCAATCTCGGCCAGTCATGCAGCGCCCCGACGCGCATGATCGTGCCACGCGAGCGGCTGTCCGAGATCGAGGCAATCGCTAAGAGAGTCGCGGCCCAGATCGTCGTCGGCGATCCTCTTTCGGAGGCCACCACTCACGGTGCGATCGCCAATCGTGCCCAATTCGATCGCATTCAAACCATGATCGACGTCGGCATATCGGAAGGCGCCAGGCTCATCATCGGCGGACCGGGTCGTGCACACGATCTGAACGTCGGCCTCTATGTGAAGCCGACGATCTTTTCGGACGTGCGCACCCACATGCGCATTGCCCAGGAAGAAGTTTTTGGGCCAGTCCTCTGCATCATCCCCTATGATACAGTCGAGGAGGCCGTCACCATCGCCAACGACACGGTGTACGGCTTGGGGGCCCATGTGCAGGGGGAGGACTTGGAGGTCGTCAGGGACGTCGGGTCGCGCATTCGTTCCGGTCAGGTTCACCTCAACTACCCGGCCTGGGATCCGCATGCCCCGTTTGGCGGTTTCAAGCAATCTGGAAACGGACGCGAATATGGGATCGAGGGTATGTTGGAGTATCTCGAGATCAAATCCATCCTCGGCTACTTCTAGGTGGCATCCTAGCCGTGGCGCTGAGGCCGCGGCGGCGCCATCTAGAGAAGGTCCACGAGTGTTCCATGTTAACCCAGACGAGATGACTGTTTTGCACCGCAAGTTGGTCATTGAACTTACCATGTCCGCCGTCCAGAAGCGGACATCCGAGCGGCTAGCCGCAATGGCACCTTCCCGCCCAACAGCGGCGACCCACCTCTTGATGGTGCACCCGCTTCTATTGGTTACAAGCATCGGAGCGGGCGGGACAGACTGCTACGCGCGTTAGCCGAGCTGCGAGCCTCGAACTCGATGCGGGCTTATTTGGCGAAACGGCTTCGGAATTCGGTAGTGGTGTTGCTGTGAGGGAAGGTTTCGGCCGGGATCGGCACGCCGAGAAAGGCGCACAGGTTCGGCCAGCCTTCGGCCACCTGATAGACCAGCAGGCGCGACGGCGGGAAAGCCGAGACCACTTCGGCGTTGTGGGCTGCGAGCACTTCGATAGCATGGGTTTCGTCGTCGAGCCGACCGCCGAAAATTTTCGTCTCTATGACGACGCGGCCAAAACTTTGCGGGTCGGAGGTCTCGCCCATGGCGTTGAAGATCGTGGCGCGTGCGCTCCTGTACCAGTCCTCGGGGTTGCGAACGGTAAGGATTAGCTTGGCGTCGGGGAAATACTCGGCGAGTTCGCGCCAGAAATAGGCCGTCGGCCAGTCGACTGCCGACTTGTAACCGAGATAGACGAGGTCCCAATCCACCGGCTCGCCGCGCCCGGCCGCGCGGATCAGGTCGCGGTGCTCGGGGTTAGAGTTGACGTCCTCCATGTGATGGCACGGCCCAAAGGCGCCTTCCAACCGAGCCGCCACATGACGGTCCAGAAGGTCGCCGAAAAGGGGCCCGAGGTCGGCCGAGCTTTACTCCTCTGATCGTTGCCGCCGGAGGCACGGGAGTGCCGCAAAGAGCGGCCCAAACGATGGCGGCGTCCTCGGCCGAACGGGTTAGCGGGCCGATAGTGTCGAGCGTCGCCGAGACCGGGAAGCTGCCATCCGTCGGCCAGATGTTCGCCGTCGGCTTCAGACCGAACACGCCGCAGAACGCAGCCGGGCCGCGGATCGAGCCGCCGGTGTCGGTGCCAATGGCAAAACCGCAAAGGCCCGCAGCCACGGCGGCCGCCGACCCGCTGGAAGAGCCGGCGGTCAGTCGAAATACAGCGGCATCCCATGGATTGCGCGGTGTACCCCGCCGATAATTGGTACCTGTGCCGCTCATCGCGAACTCGACGGCCTTGGTCTTGCCAATAATGACGCAGCCGGCGGCGGCAAGGCTGCGCATGAAACCGCCCGGGCCGCCGATCAGGTCCGAGACATCGACATCCGAGCCGGCCGTTGTCGGCATTCCTTCAACGGCGATGATGTCCTTGATCGCGATGGGAACACCCATCAAGGGGCCGAAATCAACGCCGCCGGCGAGTGCCTCGTCGACGAGTTTGGCGGCTCGCAACGCGGCTGATGCCGCCACGTGTTCATAGGTTTGCAGCTGGCGATCGTAGGCGGCGATCCGCGCCAAGTAGGCCTCAGTCGCGGCAACGGCCGTCGTCTCGCCGGCCCGCAGCCGGCGACCGAAGCCACGGATGCCACCAGGATCGAGCGGGTCGGCCGGAATGGTCATCGGAATTCAACCTCCTGCAACCACACGCCCGTAATCACGTGCAAAACGCCCTCGGGCGATGCGCTAAGTTCACACGCCCGACACCGCGTGCTCGCGGCGTCTAGGAGCGGCTGCTGCTCGTGTAGGGGCGTCTTGGCCGGTCTGCGCCACCGCTATGATGTGCGCCAGTGCTTTTTCGACCATGCCGTTGTGGCTGCGTTCGGCAATCAGCCTCGACAGGGTCGCTACCGGCGGTGGGCCGCCACCGGTCGCATTCTCCAGCCAATTTGCGGCGAAATCGATCTGCAGCCGCTCCGCCGTCAACTCGGCTTTTTTGATCTGGGCGCGCAGCTGTTCTTTCGCATTGTCGGCGATATCCTCGCGTGGCGGCTTCAATGTTCGGCGAAGCGCGCGCAGCGGAAGCACTACGTCTTCACGCCAGCTTGACATTGCGGCCCGCAGCGCTGCGATCTCATCGCTCGAAAGGGACTTGCCCAAAGCTATGTCGGCATAGATGAGCATCAGCATTTCCACCACGTCCAGACCTGCCTCGTCCTGCAGGACGAGGCAGGCTTCGGAAACGCCCTCGCGCCCATAGAAGTCAATCAGGAATGCCCATGCGGCGTCTGCGGGAGAGGACTGTTCGTTCAAGTCAATCCTCCTCGTATTGGGTGGCCAGTTCGCCGATCGAGACTGGTTTCAGGGGGGGCGGATACGGTAATATCCCGTTGCGTCGGGAGTCTGGCCGGTTTCGTGCGCGACGATGGCGCTGACCGTCGGACCACACATACGGCCCTGGCAAGGACCCATGCCGCAACGCAGGAACGCCTTGGCCTGGTTCGGGCCGAGACAGCCCCGCCGGACGATGTCGCGAATGGCTCCGGCACGAATAGCCTCGCAACGACATACGACCACGTCGTCCGCCGGAACGAGCACTTCATTGCGCGGACGATAGAGCCGGTCGAGGAAAGGCCTGATCGTCAGGTGGGCGTCAAGGGCCTGCTGCGCGACGGCCTTTCGGCTTTCCAATTCGGTATCGGAAATCTTATCGAGACCCTTGAGGATCGCAAGCGCGCACAACGCGCCGGTATGGGCGCTTGCCGTCGCGCCCACGATGCCGCCGCCGTCGCCGGCGATGAAGACGCCCGGAATGGAGGTTTCCCGCATCGGGTCGAGGATCGGGAGGAAGCACTGTTGCTCTTCATCCCATCGATGGGCACAGCCGATGGATCGGGCTATCTGCTGGCTCGGTATCACGCCCTCGTGCAGGGCAACCAGATCGAGGTCGATGCGTATGGTGCCCGTTCGGGTCCGGAAGCTGGCGGCGACAGCCCGCTCGGCGCCCTCGATGCGGAGCTTGGAAACGCCGCGATAGATTTTCACGCCGCGTCGGTGCAACGCGGCCATCAATCCCAGGCCTTTCCAAAGGTAACCCAAACCGTGGCCGCAAACGGCTTTCGGCAAATGCCGCAGTGCGGGTATGAGATTGGTCCGCTTGGCGGTGTCGAGAAGCACGAGGTCGGAAACGCCGGCTTCAAGGCACTGGGCCGCGAACAGGTAGACGAGAGGACCGCAGCCGGCCAGCACGAGGCGCCCGGAAGGGCGAAGCCCCGCATCCTTGAGCATGATCTGCAAGGCGCCGACCGTCAGGACGCCGGGCAGCGTCCAGCCAGGCACCGGAACCGGCCGCTCCATCGCGCCCGAGGCAATGACGAGGGCCTTTGCCTGCAACTGCTCGACCTTGCCGTCGGCCTTCGTCCAGACCGTGCCGTCGGCATCGATGCGCCAGGCGCTCGTGTTGAAACGCAACTCCGCGGCGCTGGCGCGCATCCTGGCCGTCAGCGCAGCGCCGTCCGCATAGTCGGAGCCGAGCACTGCGGAAAGTCTCGCACTGTCCGTGTTGCGTTCGACGGCGCGGTAGATCTGTCCGCCGGGCGCGGGTTGTTCGTCGATGACGAGTGTGCGGGCACCGCCTTCGGACAGTGTTGCGGCAGCCGTCATTCCGGCAGGTCCGGCTCCGATCACGATAGCGTCCCAAAGGCCGTTCATCCGAGCGTCCTCGCACCGTGCTGGCGCCTGATGATCATCCCGGGGCGGGCCCTTGTCAGGCAGGATTGCTGATTCTGCTTGCCGTCGATTTCGACCAGGCACTCAAAGCACACGCCCATCATGCAATAGGGTGCGCGCGGGCTTTCGTCGACAGGGCTTCCTCTCAATGGTGAAACTCCGGCCGCCAGCAGCGCCGCAGCGACACTGTCGCCAGACTGGAAGGGAACCTGGGAGCCCTCAAAGTCGAGGACGTTGGCGCCCGGAGGCAGTGCGGAACTACACTCAACTCTGGTGAACATCGAACCTGCCGCCTGTGAAGCTCGAAAGATGTTGCGGTAGCCGGCCTTTCGCCAGCGCCGGACCGATTTCCAGCGCATGCACGCTGGCGAGGGTGACGCCGCTGTGGCAGGTGACCGCAAAGGCGCCCGGAAAACGAGCGGATTCCTCGTAAATGGGGAGGCCGTCAGGCGTCATGACGCGCAACGAACCCCAACTGCGCACCACCGTGGCCTCAGCCAGCGCGGGAAAAACGCGGGCTGCCGTCCTGCAAAGCGCGGCCGCGGTAATCACGTCTGTTCCGTCGTCGAAACCTCGATCTTCATGGCTGCTGCCAAGCAGGACCGTGCCCTCAAGCGATTGCCGGATGCAGTTGGTGGCATAGGGCAGGAATGGCTTAATCCGTTCGGTGACGACAATCTGTCCCCGCTCGGGCTTCACCGGCATTGAAAGCCCCACATGCCCGGCGAGGTTGGCCGCGCCCAGACCAGCGGCCAGGGCGATCCGCCTGCCGGTAACGCAGCCAGTACGGCTGACTGCCTTGAACCCGTCCTTTTCCGTGGCGATGTTCTCGACCCGGAACCCGGGGCGGTAGCTGCCGCCGGCGTCCTGCAGCCCTCCTTGCAGCGCGCGTAGCAGATACAGAGGATTGACGTGGCCATCGAGCGAGGAAAACGAAGCGCCAACCACGTCATCACCGATACCGGGCAGCATAGCCCGCAAGTCGGCGCGGTCGAGGATGGATATGTCGATGTCGCCGCCATCGGCCCGTGTGCGGGCGATGACATCGCGGCGCTTGTCTAGTTCCGCCTCGCTAAAGCAGAATTGCAGCCCTCCAGGTTGCCGCCACCCGATGTCGAAGGAAACGGCGTTGCTCAACTTTGCGGCAAATCCCGGCCACATTCGGCCTGCGTGCAGTGACCATTGCATATAGTGTGGGGTGCCGACGCCCTTTCCCTGGAGCCAGACAAGGCCGAAGTTGCCACGAGCGGCGCGATGGGCCTGGTCGCCTTCGTCGAGCAGGACGACGTTGGCTCCGGCAGTCTGCGCGCCCCATGCAAGGGCCGCCCCGACGAGGCCGCCCCCCACGACGATCAGGTCGAACACCTCCATCGCTACTGCACTTCACGAGGTTTCCGGGTGGAAACCGCGAGGCCTCAAGCCTGCGTGAAGCCACTCGACCAGCGACACGACATCGTAGATAGGTACGCCAAAGGCCTTCTCGATTGCCTGCGAATAGGGAGGAAGATTGGCGCATTCGCTGACCAGGGCGCCTATCGACGGCGTTTCGGCGAGCATGCGCTCCACGGTCTCCAGAGCGTCGCGTTCCTGTGCCGCGTAGGAGACCCGGGAGGCGTTGTTGCGCATATTGGCGCGGATCGGCCCGTCAAAGGCGAGTTCGCCGAGCGGAAGGCCGACAGGAGCCCCGATATTTGTGAAATGCTTGTCTGTAATGGCCTTGCGGTCCGAAACGATGACGCCGACAGTCTTGTCCGCCGGCAACGTCTGCAGCACGAGCGGGATTTGCATCAGACTGGATGAGGCTACCGGCACCCGGCTATAGGCGCGCAATTGCGGATGCACCACTGCCAGGAACCCGCAACTGGTGGCGATGCCGTCCACGCCCAGTTGGGTCAACCGGTCTATCGCATCGTAAAAAGCCGGCAAGACCTTTTCGGGAGCGCCTTCGATCACATCCTGTGGGCGTACTCCGGTGACAACATGATACTGTACCGGAAAACGCCAAGTCAGGGCATTGGCGACATCGCCGGGAAGGCGCTCGAACCCCGTGTCGAGCACGATAATGCCAACATGCGCGCCGTGGACTGGACGGTGGCGGTGCGGGCGATCAGCGGTTTGCAGGACATTAATAACAGGTTGCATTGGTAAGGACTCTGCTGGGTCAGGAGGCGTCGTCGGCGGGCTTCGGACAGGCTTCGCGGTCGACGCTCATTCCCTCCCACCGCGCCACCTTGCCGCTGTCGATGCCGAAGAGGTCGAGCGCGCGGCCGACGCTGTGGTCCACCATCTCTTCGAGCGAGCGCGGCTTGGCGTAGAAAGCAGGCACAGGCGGCATGAGGATCGCCCCTATTTCGGCGAGCGCGGTCATTGTCCGAAGGTGCCCGAGATGCAGCGGAGTCTCGCGAAGCATCAGAACGAGCTTGCGGCGTTCCTTCAACACGACGTCCGCGGCGCGGCTCATGAGGCTAGAGGTGACGCCGGAGGCGATCTCGGACATCGTCCTGACGGAGCAGGGTGCGATCAGCATGCCGAGCGTCCAGAAGGATCCGCTGGAAATCGAGGCGCCGATGTTTTGAACATTGTGGAAGACGCTGGCCCGTTCGGCGATCTCCGCAGGACGCATGCCGAGTTCCTGGGAAAGCGTCAGATGCGCCGACCGCGTCACTATCAGATGGGTCTCGATGCCAGCGGCCCTGAGCTGGTCGAGCGCCCTGACGCCATAGACGGCGCCGGAGGCGCCGCTGATGCCGACGATGATGCGGAGAGGCTGCGGCCCGCCCCCGCCGCCCTGCCAGAGTGAAGCCGATCCGCTCACGCGTTTTCGAACCAGTCCGCAAGGTCGACCTTGTCGGCAAGGCGGATCTTCTTGCGTTCGAATTCGGCCTTGCGGTGGAACGGCTTGGTGGCGTCGACGAGCAGGCGCCCCCAATGATCCTTGGCTTCGTCGCGATAGAAGGAAGGCGTATCGGGAATGATGATCATGTCCTTGTCGGGACGGCAACGGGTCAGGGTCGCCCACATCACGTCGTCCATGCTGTAGATGTCCACATCCTCATCGACGACGGTGACCACCTTGGCCCAGATCGGCTCGGCGCCGATGGTGGCGAGCATCACCTGGCGGGCGTGCCCCTCGAACTGCTGGTCGACCTTGATCACGGCATGATTGACAAAGGGCTGGCAGGTGACGTCGAGAATGCCGGGTAGCGCCGCGCTCAACCGCTGGAAGATGTTGGCGGACACCGACAGTTCCAGCGTCAGCACCTCCTCGGCCGAACCGCACAGTATGCTGTGGAACATGGCGTCGCGCCGCACGGTGACCCCCAAAACCTCGAACACCGCATTTGGGCCTTCAGGGACGTAGTAACCCATGAATTCGCCGAACGGGCCCTCAGGCCGGCGTTCGTTTGGCAGGAAGCGGCCCTCGATGACGATCTCGGTGTCGGCTGGAACCTCGAGGTCGATATACTTGCACTTGCGCATGGCGATGGGGCTGCCCTTCAGCCGCGCCGCGACCTCAAGCTCGTCCACGTCATAGGGCAGCGGAGCCGCGGCGGTGAGGAAGGATGTCGCCGGTGCGCCGATCAGCATCGCCGCCTCCAGCGGCTTGCCCATCTTCTCGGCCTTTTCATGATAGATGGTGAGGTGATGGCGCGGCGCCAGGCGGCAGCGCAACTCGCTGTCGCTCACATACATCGAACGGTGATAGGACAGATTGCCGACCCCCGTTTCGGGATCCTTGGCAATGAACATGGCCGAGGTGAAATAGGGCGCGGCATCGCGATCGGAGTAGGTGATGAGTGGCAGTTCAGACAGCTTGCATTCGGTCAGTTCCGGGTCCTCGACGCTGACGAAGGGTTCGCCAACGCTTGTCGAGCCGAGATTGGCAAGATTGCTCCACTGACGACAGAAATCGGTGGAATCGATGCCGATCACCTCCGCCAGGCGCTCCCGCGAGCCATAGACGTTGGTAACGACCGGAAAGCGTGTGCCCTTGACGTTGTTGAAAAGGATCGGCTTGCCCCAGCGCTTCTGGGCCACATGGGTGACAGCCGCCAGTTCGTGGAACGGATCGATCTCCTTGTCCACAACAAGCAGGTCGCCGCGTTCACGCAAGCGGGCAATGTAGTCTCTCATCGGATTCTCCTGGATGCCGGGGCACTTCGCTGTTGCATAGTGCCGCCGCGGCTCGGTGTGGCTTCATGTGAACTGCGCAACCGGTAACGGTCGCCCGGATAGAGGAAGCGGCTGCGGGTGACGGGCACGCCTTCGCGCCATGTGCGGCGATCGAGCAGAAGGCAAGGCTGGTTGCCGTCGATCTCAAGGGCCCGCCTGCTTTCTTCGTCGGCCCGGATGGCCCGGATCGTATTGTCGACATAGGTGACTTCGGTTTCCCGCAGGAGGTAGGCGTGAGGCGTAATGCGGGTGAAGTCCTGCTTCAGATAGCCGGGGGCCTCCGCCGGGTTGACGAAGCGATCCTCGATCTGGATGGGCGTTCCATCTTCCTTGTGAAGCAGGCGTGAGTGGCAGACCGGCCCTTCATAGGGCAGGGGCAGCATGCCGGCGAACGGACTTTCGGGGGGCACAAAGCCCAGAAAGAGCACTTCGCTGGTATGCACGCCGCCACTGAGGGCGATTTCCTCCGAGACGTCGGGCAGATCGAATATGGCGCACTGCATCCGGGGGCCGACGACGAAAGTGCCGCGACCCTGGATTCGAACCAGCATGCCTTCTGACTGAAGTTCCCGCAGGGCCCGGCGCACTGTCAGGGAAGAGGCGCCGAATTCCTCGGCGAGCAGTTCCTCGGAAGGCACGCGGAAATCGGCAGGCCATTCGTCGCCGCGTATGCGCTTTTCAATGGCCGACTTGATCTGCCCGTAGAGGGGTTGCGAGTTTTGAAGTTCGTTCGCCATTCCAGCCCCATTGTAATATCATATGTTAGGTTAATTGATACGACGAGTTCGGCTGGATTGTCCAGCGCCATTTGGTTCGCTTTGATCATGGCGAGTCTGGAATCGGCGGAAATTCGCGGGAAATTGGTGAAATCTGAGACCAGTTGGGAAACGACGGTCTGTTAAGCCGCGAATCCTAACCGCTTGACAAAGGCTATGCGTCACTTATCCTATCATATAGTTTCCAATGTAATATATAAATCTCTTGGTGCGGGAAGAATTGGAATGAGCAGCGGGATCGTTCGACATAGCGAGAACAATCGCATGAGTCTTGCCGTGGAGGCGGGTGGCTTCGTTTTTCTGGCTGGCCTTACCGCGGTGGAGACGCGCGGCGCTACCGTGGCCGCGCAGACAAAAGAGATCCTCCAGAGGATCGACCATCATCTCGCTGAAGCAGGCAGCAGCAAAGCGAATCTCGTCAGCGCGCAGATTTGGTTGACGGACAGCGCTACGTTCAACGAATTCAATACGGTTTGGGAAGAATGGGTCGCCGATGTCGGCAAGCCCGTTCGCGCCTGCGTGGAGTCGCGGTTGGCTGATCCTGCTCTTAACGTGGAAATCATGGTCACGGCTTGGCGGTGAGCGGCCAGTCATTGTTGATAGACGGGACGTCTTCGCGCGGCAAAGCCTGCCAAGGTTCTCGATGATCCCGCGTGGAGCGATAAGACTTTCTCTGCGGAACACGGCAACGCGGCGGCATGATGGAATCGATATCCAAACGCGACTGGGACGTGATCGTTATCGGCGGGGGCGTTGTCGGATGCTCCGCGGCATATTATGCCGCCAAGAATGGAATGCGTGTCCTGCTAGTGGAGCGAGACGCACCGGGATCAGCGCAATCTGGCCGCAACCTCGGCTTTGTCCGTCAGCAGAATCGCGACTTTCGAGAGCTTCCACTGATGATCGGCGCCCTGTCGATGTGGAAAGAAATCGAAGCGGAACTGGGGCGCCGGGTGGGATGGCAGCAAGGCGGGAACCTGTCTCTGGCGTTCAGCGAGGCTGATCTTGTTTCCCGGCGTGCCTGGCAAAAGCGGGCGGCCGAAGAGTTTGGCCTCGACACGCGGATGCTGTCGGCAACGGAAACCCACGCGCTGGTACCTCAACTGGCAACTGATTGCGGCGTGGTCGGAGCGATGTACACGCCCAGTGACGGGAAGGCCGAGCCTGCCCGAGCGACCCGGGCTTTTTTTGATGCGGCGCTCGGAGCCGGAGCGGCATTCGCTTTCGGTGAGTCGGTCACTCGCATAGAAACCGGCGCCGGGAAAATCTCCGGTGTCCGGATCCGCGGTCGGCTTTACCGCGCGGGCACGGTAATCGTCGCCGCGGGAGCCGGGAGTGCCGCCCTGTTGAGGAAGGCAGGACTGGATCTGCCTCAGGAGTTCGTCCGGGCGACGGTCGCAAGAACGGTGGCGAGGCCCGAATCGCGCATAGCGGCCTGCGTCTCGGGTCAACATACCGGCATCCGGCAGGATCTGAACGGGGCCTATTTGATATCCGTCGCCGGAGGTGAATACGACCTGCGGCTGGATTCCTGGCGGCATATGCGATGGTACGAGGCCACACGAAAGTCCAATCCCGATGCGGCACGCATAGATTATCTTGCGCCGATCAAGCGGTTTTTTCCGTTGCGGACACACTTGCCGGTCGCCGACTTTCCACCCAGCCGCGACAACCCGCGTCCGGAACTCTTTCGCGTGGAGCAGGCGAGTCGTGAGTTTTCTCGGCTCTTGCCGACATTGGCCTCTCTGGAGATCGAGACCTTTTGGGCGGGGATCATCGACACAATGCCGGATGTCATTCCGGTCCTGGGCCCAATTGAAGGCATATCGGGCATGCTTGTCGGAACAGGGTTCAGCGGTCATGGCTTTGGCCCGGGTCCGATGGCCGGAAAGGTTCTCTCGGACCTCGCCGCGGGCCGGCGATCGCCCGTTGACATTTCGGCCTTGTCACCAATGCGCTTCGCAAAAAGTTGGACCTCGCCGAAGGCAGGATGAATACTGCGGAATAGGTTATCTCGCAGTAGGGACCGTCTTGCCGCAACTCGTCGCGGACTCGCGCTTAACCGGATCTTGGTCTCGATCTTGATGGCAGGCGCTTCAGCCGCTTCAAGATGCGCAACTGCCAATCCGCAGGCCGGCCGGGAAAGACTAAAAAGGCGGCCGCGAGGAGGGGGAGCCATACAGCCCGGAAGCAGAGCGGTCCACTCCGGGATTGTCCGTTCACCCCAGGATTACCGAGTCGGATCTGGACGCGGTGATCTCAATCTCGACCCGGGCACCGGAAGCAGGAATCTGGCAGATGAGGAAGGTGCTTGTTGGTCTGATGTCGCCGAAGACCTCACCAAGAACCGGTACGACGGCCGATGCCGCCTCGGCGTCCGTAACGAAGACGCGGCTAACCACAGCATCGGCCAAGCTCGATCCCGCCTGGCGAAGGGTATCGTTGATCGACGACAGGGCATTTCGTGCCTGCTGGGCTGGATCCTCGGGAAACTCGTTTGTGACTGGATCGCGTCCAGTAGTGCCCGAAACGTAGATGATCCTACCATCGATGACGGCTTTGGCGTAACCGGCTATGGCTTCGGACGAGGCCCCGGAAAAGATCTCGATTGCGCATGAAAGTTCCAGCCTCAAGTTAAGTGATGCTGCCGATGGGTAGGGTAGGCCCGGTATTCCTGCGCATCACAGAAAAGGGACATGGCACTTGCGCGGCCCGACAGGGCATCCAAAGTCAGATCGGCCCAGCCGGGTTGCGCATAGTTGCCTTTACTCGATCGGTTCACCAAGCACTGGCATTGGGCATTGAGGCCCAAGGCTCCCCCGGCGGCAACGGTGTACCTCGCTGCATCAGTTCGATTGAAATGAGGTCGGGCGATCGGACAAACGCCATGCGACCATCTCGCGGTGGTCGGCTCAGCGTAACGCCGCCCTTCACCAGCCGCTCGCAGACTGCGTAGATGTCGTCCACTTCGAGGCCCAGGTGCCCGAAATTCCGGGCCGATCCATAGTCCTCGATATCCCAATTGTAGGTGAGCTCGATCTGCGGCGCGCTGCCTCCGAGAATCTCGATATCGTTGGGAGCACAGAGGAAGACCAAGGTGTAGCGGCCTTTTTCATTTTCCGTGCGCTTCACTTCGACAAGCCCGAGCTTGTGCACGTAAAAGTCCAAAGCAGCATCCAGATCGCGCACTCGCACCATGCTGTGGTTGAACTTCATCTCATCCTCCGCAGTTAGTCGAACTGGGACAGTGCTATACGTTTCAGCAGCCAATTTCCATATCAATAAACGTCAATAATGATATTTTTGATCTGCGCTGCCCACTCGGTCCGCTTTACGGCGCGCATATTGCCAATTCTGCTGTTTTTGCCCGTCCTTGCAAGGGCTTGAGCTTCTCGGGTGGCGTCCAGGGAATCGTCTCGGCCTCCGTGCCCATGGGATGGGATACCGGCAAGCGGCGAAGAAGAGGCCGGATCAGGGGATTCAGGCATTTGGCTTGATGAAACTGATATTATAGCATAGAAGAAAAAATATAATATGCACATGGAGCGAGAGAGTGTCGATTCTTGAGGCGATTGGCCGGGTAATCATTGGCGGTTTTTTCCTGATCGCCGGCGCGCGGCACTTTCTGCATTTCAAGCAGCGGGTCACGGTGGTGAAAACCAGCTATGGCTGGCTTTTGCCGGCGCCGATAATGGCTGCCGGGTTTGCGACTCAGGCAGTGGCGGGCCTGGCGCTGATCGCCGGATACTGGGTATTGCCGGCGGTCGTTGTGCTGATCGCCTTCCTTGTGGTGGCGACCCCGCTTTACCACAACATGTTTATGTATAGCGGGCCGGAACGCGACCGACACTTTTACATGATCCTGGTCAATTTCTCGCTTGTGGCGGCGTTGCTGCTCCTAGCGGCAGACGCGGTCTAAGGGTCAGGCCGATGGCAGAGCCTGATGAAACGTGCGACGTATTGGTCGCGGGATCTGGCTCGGCCGGCCTGGCAGCGGCACTTCGCACTTCCGCCGCAGGTCTATCCACCATCATTCTTGAACGGACCGGTCTCGTCGGCGGGACCACGGCGATGTCCGGAGCGGCCGTCTGGATTCCGGCGAACCACCACGCTGCCGCCGCTGGCCTGTCGGACGACCGGGAGCGCGCCCTGACCTATATCCGGGCTGTGGCTCCCGACGGTTGGAGGGAGACCGAAGACGCGCTCTGGCGCAGCTTCGTCGATGAGGCCCCGAACATGCTGGCCTTCCTCGAAAGGGAGACCCCGCTACGCTTCTCGCTGATGACGGAGGGCGATCCTCATCTCGAAAGAGCAGGAGCCGTGAATGTCGGGCGGATGCTGTCGCCCGGGGTGCTAAGACGGAAGCTAGCCGGGCCCTATGCCCGGATTCTGAGGCCCCCAAGTCTCCCGCATGTATTCACTTTCCAGGAGATGCTTGAACTCGACCCATTCCATCATCCGGTCGAAGCCGCCTTCAGAAGGTGGCCGCAATTGTTCTGGCGATTGCTAACCGGCGCCAGAGGGATGGGAACTGCCCTCGTCACGGGGCTGCTCAAAGGTTGCCTGCACCATGGCTGCCGGATAGCGCTCGAAGCCCGCGCGGTCGCCCCGATCGTTGAAAAGGGACGCGTGAAGGGGCTGGTGGTCGAGGCGGCGGGCGCGAAACGGAGCATCCTGGCTCGCAAGGGAGTCGTCCTGGCTACCGGTGGATTTGAATGGAATACCGAATTGCGGGAAAAGCATTTTCCCGGGCACTGCGATTTCATCGCAAGTCCGCCGGGAAATGATGGGGACGCTGTTCGTATCGCGGTTGCGGCCGGTGCAGAACTTGCTCACATGGATCAAGCGAACATCACTGGAGGCTTCCCGCTGAGTGGGTCACGTCGACCCTTTGGCGTCAGCTCTTTTTTTCACCAGGAACCCAACGCGATTGTTGTCAACCGGCATGGCCGACGTTTCGTCAACGAATACCGCTTCAACCTGGGGGAAGTCATAGATGAACGCGATCCTTCCACTGGTCAGCCGGTTCATCTGCCGGCATGGCTTGTCAGCGATCAAGCGTTCCTTGAGAACTCGCCCATCCTGCGGCACTTTGCAGCGCGCAATCCGGGTTGGACCAAGAAGGCGCAAACAATCTCGGCGCTTGCCGAAGCAACCAAACTGCCCTCCGATGAATTCACGCGGACGATCGAGCGTTTCAACGCGTCCTGTGCGTCCGGCGTGGATGGACAATTTCATCGTGAGGGTATGGCATCGGGCCAGGCGAAGAAGGGTCCCGGGAAAAGCCGCCTGTCACCGATCCAAAAGGCTCCCTTCATCGCAATTCCATTCAACCGTACCATCGTCTCAACCAAGGGCGGACCTCGAACCGACGCCGGCGGTCGCGTGCTCAGAGCGGACGGGAGAGTGGTCGAAGGTCTCTATTGCGTGGGCGTGGCGATGGCTAATCCGTTCGGCACGTGGGCGGTGGGAGCCGGCACCACATTGGGGCCCAACCTGACGTGGGGCTACATCTGCGCGAAGTCCATCATCTGCGCAAACGACTGAGCCATTTCGAAGGATGCCTGAAAAACGAGCAGTCAATGACCACGCGATGGCCTTCAAGTGAAAGGACCCGGCGCTACTGGATGCCGAAGGGCACGCCGGCCAGCATGGCCGGCCAAGGCGGCGCTTGCCTTCCATGGCGGCGGCCTAGTCGAAGCGGCGTAGCGTTCCCGAACCTTTGGCATGCGCCCCTTCCAGGTTCGTGCGGCCGTCACCATCGACGGAAGCGGGAAGGCGGCGCCAAAAATCGCCGTCCGCGTCCATGGATTGGCGTATGCCAGGTTCAGATGATGCGCGAAAGAAACGCGCGTGTCCGCTCATGACGGGGGCTGCCGAAAATCAGCTTTGGTGGCCCTTCTTCAATGACCATCCCGCCGTCCATGAATACGACCTTGTCCGCCACATCTTCGGCAAAGCGCATTTCGTGAGTGACAACGATCATCGTCATGCCGTCGGCGGCGAGCGAGCGCATGACGTCGAGCACCTCGCCGACGAGTTCGGGATCCAGTGCACTCGTCGGCTCATCGAAAAGCATGAGCTTGGGCTTCATCGCCAAAGCGCGCGCGATTGCCACCCGCTGCTGCTGGCCGCCGGAAAGCTGATCCGGATAGGCATCGAGCCTGCTGCCCAGCCCGACCCGTTGGAGGAGTGCGATCGCCTCGCCGACAACCTCCTTCCGTGGGCGCTTTTGAACCAGGATGGGGGCCTCGATCACATTCTGCAGCGCAGTCATATGGGCGAACAGATTGAAACGCTGGAAGACCATGCCGATATTGGATCGCCTGACGGAGATTTCCCTTTCCTTAAGTTCATAAAGTCGATCTCCCCTGCGGCAGTATCCCACCAGGTCGCCATCGACATAGAGCGCCCCGGAATCGATCTTCTCCAAATGATTGATACATCTGAGCAAGGTCGACTTGCCTGAACCGGAGGGGCCGATCAGGCATACGACCTCTCCGAGTTCGACATCGAAATCAATTCCCTTGAGGACTGAAAGGGCGCCAAAGCTCTTGCCCACCTGAACGGCGGAAACCATGGGCATTGTCATTTCGAATTCCTTATGCCTGAGCCACCGAACATCCGTCTCGACCATGATACCGTTGCCGTGCGGTCTCCCCGAGCAAATCGTTTCTCTATCCGTCCCTGTATCGCGGTCATCACAGAGGTTATGGCGAGGTACCAAACGCAGGCGACGAGCAGCAGCGGGATGGTCTGGAAGGTGCGCGATGAGATCGTCTGGACCGAATAGAGAAGATCGGATAGCGCAATGACGCTCACCAGCGACGTCATCTTCAGCATCCCGATCGTCTCATTGCCCGTCGGCGGCACGATGACTCGTACTGCCTGCGGGAGAACGATCCGCCTCAGAATCTGTCCTGGCCTCATTCCCAGCGCCCGAGCAGCCTCCTGCTGACCTTGATCTACCGACATGATGCCGGCGCGGACGATCTCCGCCATGTATGCGCCTTCGTTGAGGCCGAGGCCGAGCAGGGCGGCAGAATAGGGTGTGATCAGATCGTTGGCCGAACCTCTGAAGAAGGTCGGGCCGAAGGGAATTCCAATAACGATTTCTGGTATCAGGAAGGCGAGATTGTACCAGAAAATGAGCTGCACAAGGACCGGCGTTCCGCGGAAGAACCAAAGGTAGAGCCCGGCCGGGACATTGAGAAAAGGGTTCTCCGAAATCCGCATGATCGCGAGGATGACGCTCAAAACGGTTCCGATGCACATCGCGGCAACGGTCAGCCATAGTGTCAGTCCAAGCCCTTGCAGGACGATCGGCTCAAACACGTTCGCGAAGACCACGTCCCACCCAAAGTTGGTATTGGTGACGATTCCATCAGCCAGCCATATCGCCGCCGCCGCCATGGCCGCTGCGGCGATCCATCTGCCCGGCTTGCGGACAGGAACAACCATCAGCTTGTGATCAGACGCAAGATTGCGTTGCAGCCGCTTCTGCTCCGTCTGGTCGAGCGGCGTCTCAGGCACGAGCCGGTCGAACTTTCGTGGTTGCATGGCTTCCAACATTTCCTCCCATGCGCCGTAGTCTTGCAAGAAGATTCGGCGCTGTCTTCATCGAAGTCCAGATGGTTGTCCCGGCGGGTTTTTCCGGCTCCGATTCCCGATTGGGCGATCGGAGCCGGAAAGCTGCGGTGCCAAGGCAGCGATGGAAGCTTGTGCCTTGGCCGTTCGGGTCTCAGTTGGCGGTCGCGCCCTTGGAGACCAGATTGATGCCGGGCGTTTTCAGCTTCAGAGCCGCGATATCCCACTTGTCCATGATGCGGTCATAGACGCCTTCATCCATCAGCGCTTTCGTTCCGGCCAATAGCGCATTGGCCAGTTCCGTGTTGTCTTTCTTGACGATGAAGCCGTCGATTTGCTTCGGCAGCACGTCAAGCACAATCAGCTTCACCGGCTGAGACGACTGTTTCTTGATAAACGCGGCGGCGGAAGCATCATTGACCAGGAAGTCGACGCGGCCTGAAAGCAGCGCCAAGATAGTGGCATCCGCCGAAGCGAACTCGTTCGTTGCGATCGGCGCCTTGCCGTTCTTCACGCAGAGAGGCGAAAGCAATTCCTTGATGCTCTGGACAAATGTCGTGCCCTTCTGCGCGCCGCTTTTCAGACCGCACAGGCTCAGCGGATTGTCGGTGATCGCACTGTTCTCAAGCGTGAAGATGCCGTTGATGGAAATCGACAGATCGACGAACGTCACCTGTTTCTCGCGCTCGACCGTGTCGGAGATGCACTCCATCGCGGTGTCGTACCGACCGCTCTGGACGCCGGGAATCAAGCCATCGAAGTTGATTGATTCCGCTTTGACCTTGACCCCGAGCTTCTTCGCCAGGGCATCCCAAAGGTCCGGCTCCCAGCCGATCATCGTGACATTGTCTTCCGCGAAGCTCTCGCACGGAGGATAATGCGCATCGGTCGCCAGCTTGATAATTCCGGAATCCTGGATGCTCTTGGGCAGCATCGCGTGCACGGCCGGATCGGTCTTGACCGAAGCTGTGATTGCGTCATCGGCAAGCGCGACTGTCGGCCTGCCGAGCACGAGAGCGGTCACGGCAAGGAGCCCGACCGAAACTGCAAGTATCACTTTCCTCATTTTACTTCCCCTTCGCTTGTGTGGTTGAGAGGGTTTGACACCCTTTTGTTTGCTCACCCCTTCTGCCGAGGGTGCTTCTGCCGGCCAGCTATCGAACCGGCTAATTTTGTTCGCGTCAGGCAGGATGGCTCACGCCCTTCCCGATCTGCGGTTTCTTAAATCTGTCAGCGAGTAACGCGTATGGATCGCCTCGGGATCGAGGGCGAGTTCGATCAGGGCAGGGGTGCCAGAGCCGATCGCGCGCTCGAACGCCGGAGCGAAATCCTCGGTCTTACGCACACGCTCGGCGTGGGCGCCGTAAGCCTTGGCAAGCATGCAGAAATCGGGATTCGTCAGGTTGGTCCCATTGACGCGGCCTTCGAGCCTGTTTTCCTCATGGATACGGATCGTCCCGTACATGTTGTTGTTGAAAAGCAGGATGATGACGTTGGCGCCGTACTGGACAGCGGTTGCGAGTTCTTCTCCGCACATCTGGTAGCAGCCGTCGCCGACGAAATTGACGACAACCCGCTCCGGGTAAAGCAGTTTCGCCGAGATGGCGGCCGGAAGGCTATAACCCATCGAGCCGCTAATCGGACCAAGTTGCGTATGCAGCTTGTAGTGGGCGAAATATCTCTGACTCCAGGTCGCGTAGGCGCCCACGCCATTCGTCACGATCGCGTCATCGGGCAACCGGTCCCGAAGCCATTTCATCATGTTTGGCAAGTCGATCGGACCTGGGCACGGTCCCGGCGTCGTTTCCATCTCGAAGGTTTTGCGCAGCCGGCGGACCCATTCCGCTCTCGCAGCGCGGTCGACCGGAGGAAACTTGGCTAGCGCGGCGGCGAACGCGTCGTTGCCGGCAAGTATTGCGAGATCGACCTGAAAGACCCGGTTCAATTCTTCCAGGCTGCTCGTCACATGGACGAACTTTTGCTTCGGCACGGGAATATCAAAGAGCGTGAAGCCCTCCATATATCCGGCACCAATCGTGTTCACATCGCTGAGCGCGTCATTGACCATGATCACCAGGTCGGTGTCTCTGATGTGCGAAAGCAGAGCCGGATTGGCGCCAATGCCGATCTCTCCGGCGTAGCATTGCAGTCGATGGTCGATGATGTCCCGACGACGAAACGTGGTGACGACCGGCACGCTGCAATTCTCGGCAAACCGCTGGATGTCGTCGCGCGCCTGCTCGGTCCAGCCCGAGCCGCCGACGATAATTAGCGGCCGCTCCGCATCGCAGAGCATGGCGCGGACCTTCTCCATGTCGGCGAGCGCGGGTGTCCCAACCGAGGCTCGCCTGTAAGGCTTTCCTTCCGCCACGACGCATTCCTCCTCGAGCACGTCCTCCGGCACCACAAGGACGACTGGACCCATCCGGCCGGTCATGGCCGTGTGGTAGGCCCGCTGGATGAATTCCGGGATGCGTCTCGGGTCATCTATCTGCGCTACCCATTTCGTCATGGGCGCGAACATCGTGCGAAAGTCGTAGGACATGAACGCTTCGCGCTCCATCAACCCACGCTTCACCTGGCCCACCATCAGGACCATCGGCGAAGAATCCTGGTAGGCCGTGTGCACGCCGTTCACAGCGTTGGTGGCGCCGGGACTGCGTGTGACAAATGCAATGCCGGGCCGTCCGGTCAGTTTGCCATGGGCCTCAGCCATCTGGGCAGCGCCGTTTTCGTGGCGGCAGGTGACTGTGCGGATTTCCGGATGACGGCACGCCAGAGCGTCCAGAACGGAAAGAAAGCTCTCGCCAGGGACGTGGTAGACAAGTTCGGCTCCGTTGAGCCTAAGTTCGTCAGCGAGGATCTCGCTGCCTTTCCGCTTCATCATCTGCACACCCGCTCCCCGGCCCGACTCCAATCCACCCGCTGACCTTCAACCGATGACAAAGGGGTTCTCGATTTCTTTGGCCATAGATAGCCACACCGCCTTCGTCTGGAGGTATTCGCGAATGCCCTCCACGCCGTTTTCGCGCCCTAAGCCGCTCTTCTTGTAGCCGCCGAACGGAGTCGTGTAGGAGATGTCGCGATAAGTGTTGATCCAGACGCTGCCCGCATCGAGTTGTTCGGACATGCGGAGCGCACGCTTCATGTCTGAAGTCCAGACGCCGGCCGCCAAGCCGAACTCGCTGTCGTTCGCGATCGCTACCGCTTCTTCCTGGTCGTCGAATACGATCGTCGAAAGGACCGGGCCGAATACTTCCTCGCGGGCGATCCGCATATCGTTTTTGACGCCGGTGAATATGGTCGGCTCTATGAAGAAACCATCCTTGCACTCGGCAAGCTGGGGTCGCTTGCCTCCCAAGACGAGGCTTGCGCCCTCCTGCCTTGCAATGTCTATGTAACCCAGCACCCTGTCGTACTGCATGGCGTTGGCAATCGGGCCGATCTGGGTCTCTACCTTGCGCGGATCACCGACGCGTGCCGCGCCGCTAAAGGCCGAAAGCTTCTCGACGAACTGGTCGTGAATGCGTCTTTGCACGAGCAGGCGCGAACCGGCGATGCAGGTCTGTCCTGTCGCTCCAAAAATGCCACCGACCACGCCGCGGACAGCGTTGTCCAGATCAGCATCATCGAAGACGATATTTGGCGATTTGCCGCCCAGCTCGAGACTGACCCGCTTCACGTCGCGAGCCGCAAGCGAATACAGATGCGCTCCAGTTGCCGTCGAGCCCGTGAAGCCCACATGACGCGTCAATGGGTGCGTAACGAGCGGCTCGCCAATTTCCTTGCCAAACCCGGTCACGACGTTGATCACCCCAGGCGGGAAGCCAGCCAGTTCGACCAACTCCATAAGCTTCAGGGCGGTGGCGGACGTATGTTCCGCCGGCTTCATGACGATGGTGTTCCCCGCTGCGAGAGCGGGCGCGGCCTTGAGCGAGAAAAGGAGCAACGGCGCGTTCCATGGAACGATGCCTACGCAAACCCCCAAAGGCTCCGGACGGGAATAGCTCAGCGCCGGCTTGTCGCAGGGATGGACGACGCCTTCGATTTTGTCGGCCAGACCCGCATAGTAGTAGTACCATTTGGGAATGTAGCGGATTTGATGCCGCATTTCCGCGAGCAGGCGGCCATTGTCGCGCACCTCGATTTCCGCGAGCGCGTCGGCATGTTCTTCGATGAGGCTGCCAAGCCGATAAATAAGCCTTCCGCGCTCGGAGGGGTGCATGGATCCCCAGGGACCTTTTCTGAAAGCACGGTCCGCAGCGCGAATGGCGCGGTCAGCGTCCGCGGAATTTCCTCTCGGCACCAGCGCCCATGGCTTGGCCGTGAAGGGATCCACCGTCTCGAAGTAGTCCCCTGATGCCGGCTCGACCCACTCGCCGCCGATATACATCTTCATTTTGCTGAGCTCGCCCGCCATCCGGTTCTCCTGTTTTCCTCACTCAAGGCCCTCGTCCGATGCCCTGATGCGGGACATCTGAGAGGTGAATTAAACATCTTTTCCAGATAATAATAATATCATTTTCATGGAGAAAATACCGATACTTTCCGCTTGTCAAGGGCACCGAACCGGGAAAAGGGGGGCAGCATGCGTGATGGGGAGGCTAAAAATGATATCCATACCGAAGCTCCAGATGAGCCCTCAGGCGCAGCACGTGGGACCAAATCTGTCGTCGAGAAGCGCATGATGTTCGTGGCGGTCGGATTGCGCGAACGGCTCACCCCGCTCAAGGTGCGTCCGCCCGGCACGCCGTCCTTTGAGGCGCGGGCCGGCACGCAAGCGGCGATCGAGCACATCGCGTGGCTCGGCGAGCAATGTGCTGGTGTCGACGCGGCGGCGCCGCTGGACCGGCGCATGGTGACGGGATTGGAGGCGGCGACCGCCTACGACGCTGGGTTGATGGATCGATTCCTCGCCGGTGCGACGGCCATACCCGGCCTGACGCTCTCGGCATCGCCAGCCGCAACCGACTGGACGCGCGCGTGCCGACCTTTAGCTTCCGGCTGGCCAATCGCTCGCCGGTGGAAAACGCGGCCGCGCTGGCTGAGGAAAAACATCTTCGGCTGGGCCGGCGACTCCATGCCATGAAGCCTCCGGCAGGCTTGGACCGCGCGAAAAAAGGCGGCGTCGCCCGGCTGGGTCTGTCACACTACACCACGACGGACGAGGTCGACCAAGCCATAGAGGCCGTCGCCCGGCTCGCGGTCCGACGGGGGGGCATTAAGTAGGCAAAAAGGGGACCAGCTGTGGCTGCTGTGGATAATGGGTCCTGGTGTCTTGCTGATTGGGCCAGCTAGCGCGCACTCTCACAGCTATGGTGGCAGAGCATGTCGAATTGGCCTTGTTTGAGCAGTCACTCGGCAACATCGAAGGCCTCAATCGACCGTTCTGTGATCGTGTGGCGGACGCTGCGGAAAAAACCGAAGGGTCGGTTCTGTTCGATGTCCGCGTTGACGGCGATACCTGGGTTCAGCGGATAGCTGCGATTGGATATGGCGTGATAGGTACAGCCATAATCGTGATGGGGAAGAACGGACAACTTAGATGCGCATCGGTAGACGGGGATATCGCTCTTTTGGTGGCAGAATTGGCTGCCTGGAATGCGTCTCCGCTTGGTGAGCAAGCGAAGATTGATCAACGCGGAGCAGCCAACATCCTGCTGGCGACGCTCCGTAGTTCAGGTCACTTCGGCAGTGGTGGCTGGCGTTCCTGAGCGAGGCTTGTGCAGCCTTCTGGCTAACCACCAGCGGGATAGTCGACTTCCAACGATCCGGATTTCCAGGGGGCAAATTGCTTGCCCTGTGACGTCCCGTGACTGACGGTCAGGTCTCCCTGCCTGGGCGGGTTGGGCTACAATACCGGCTTCGCCAAAGCGGTCGATCTTGCTGGAAGCTTGCTGCCGCGGTCACGGGTTGGGCCATGCCGCATGGCAGCTACGTACAGGCAGCCTTACAGCAGCAGAATGAAAACCGACCACCCTATTCCCGCCTGTACGGCACGCCCAGCATAGCAGGTGCGCTGGTCCGCGAGCGACGGATCATCAACGCAACGATCGCCGCAACATAAGGCATCATCAACATATATTGGTAGGGAATGGCGATACCGACGCCCTGGATTTGCAATTGCAGCGCGTCGAGGAAGGAGAACACCAGAGCCGCCACGAAAACCGGGTAGGGGCGCCATAGGCCGGCGATGACGATGATGATGGCCAGCCAGCCGCGCCCGTTGGTCATGTCCGGCACGAAACGCGCCGCCTGGCCGACGGAGAGAAACGCGCCGGCAACGCCCGCCATCAGGCCGCCGAAGAGCACGGCGGCATATTGCACCGGCGCGACCTTTACCCCCTTAACATCGAGGGCCTTGGGATTGTCGCCGGCGCAGCGCACGATCAGTCCATAACGCGTCCGGAACAGGAAGAGCCATACCGCCGGCACCATCAGAAAGGCTATGTAGGTCAGCACCCGCTGGTCAAACAGGATGGGGCCCAGCACGGGAACATCGCTCAGCCCTGGCACCGGCACATCGGCGAAGAAAGGGATGGTCGGCGTCTTGCCGTCGCCAGCGAAAGCGGAACGCAACCAGTATGTGGAAAGGCCGGCGCCGAGCAGGTTGACGGCAAGACCGGTGACGATCTGCTCTACTTTCAGCGTGATCACCAGCACGGCAAAGACGAGAGCCATCAGCGCGCCGGTAAATCCGGCAGCGAGGACGCCCAGCCATAACGACCCGCTTTCATAGGCGGCGAGATAGCCGGTGAAGGCTCCCATCAGCATCATGCCCTCAAGACCCATATTGTAGACGCCGCTGCGCTCGGCGATGAGTTCTCCAAGTGCGGCGAGCAGGAGCGGGGTGCTGATGCGGATGGTGGCCGCCGCCACACTGACCAGGATTGAGGTTTGAAAGAGTGCGTCAAGCACGGCCGACCCTCCGCAGGCGGAAATTGCACGCTGCCCAGCCAGCTAGGAAGAACAAAAGCAGGATCGCCTGGATGGCGTATATCAGCGCCGAGGGCACGCCAGTCTTGATCTGCATGAGCGTAGCGCCGTTGAGCAACGCTCCGAACAGCACCGAGGCAACGACGACGCCAAGCGGATGCAATTGGCCGAGGATGGCCACGATGATGCCGCTGTAGCCGTAACCTGCTATTACGCCTGCCTTCAGGCGGTAATGGACGCCGTAGACCTCCGTGATCCCCGCGAGCCCCGCAAGCGCGCCGGAAACCAGAAGCACAACTATGACCAGCCTTCGAGTATTGGTGCCCTGTACATCGAGCGCGCGCATGTTGGACCCGGCAGCCTTGATCTCATAGCCCAGCGGTGTGCGCGTCAACAGCATGTGAACCAAGCCAGCCGCCACAATCGCCAGCAGGAAGCCGGAATGCAGGCGTGAACCGGAAAACAGCAACGGAAGCACCGAGCCCGGATCGACCTTCGGCGTCTGTTCGAAGAAGGCGCCCGCCTCGCTCCATGGGCCGCGCAGCAGCAGCAGCGAAAGGACATAGACGATGATGTAGTTGAGCATGACGGTCGAGATCACCTCATCGACCGAGAAGCGGGTCTTCAGCACGCCCGCAAGGCCGGCATAGAGTGCGCCGCCGACAATGCCACCGATTATAACCACAGGAATTTGGATGAAAGGCGAAAATCCGGTGAGATTGTGCTGCGCCCAATAAGCGAACATGGCGCCGGCAAAAACCTGGCCTTCGGCGCCAATGTTCCAGATACGCGCGCGGAAGGCGACACAGGCGGCAAGACCGGTGAAGATCAGGGGCGTTGCCTTGACCAGCGTTTCGCCGGCGGCGCGCAACGAGCCAAAGCTGCCTTTCAGGAGAGCCGTGAAGGCGGCACCCGGGCTGGCGCCCGCGGCGGCGAAAAGCAGACTGCAAACCAAAACCGCCGCGATCGCCGCCAAAGCAAGTGCAACAATGCGCGCGGTCGGCCGCGGTTCCAGCCGGCGCTCGAGGCGCCACTCCACGAGATTGAAATCGGTCACGCCGCAGCCTCGCTCCCATGGCCGGCCATCAGGCTGCCGATTTCGTCATAGGTGGTTTTTTCCGTATCGCGCACCGCAAGGACGCGGCCGCGAAACATCACACATATACGACTGCTGAGAGCGAAAAGATCCTCCAGTTCCTCGCTCGCAAGCAGGATGGCGCAGCCTTCGTCGCGCTTGTGCAGGAGTTGTCGGTAGACGAATTCGATGGCGCCGACATCGAGTCCGCGCGTCGGCTGGTTGCACAGCAGAAGCCGCTTCGCTTTGGCAAACTCGCGGGCGAGGATGACCTTCTGCGCGTTGCCGCCAGACAATTTGCGAGAGGGTGACGACGGCCCGGTTGCGGCAATCGAATAGGCAGCGATGACCATGCGCGCATTTGCGTCGAGCGCCGCGGTGTCGATAAATGGCCCATTGCGCCAGCGCGTTTGCCATTGTTGGCCAAGGACAAGATTCTCGCCGATATCGAGATCGGCAACGAGCCCGTCGCGGAAGCGGTCGCTGGGCACGTAGCCAATGCCTTTCGCAGCAATCGTCGCCGGTGAGTACGCCTGCAGAGTTTCGCCATCGAGCAAGACCGTGCCGCCGTCGGGCGCGGCGAGGCCTGCGAGGCACTCGAACAGCTCATCTTGGCCATTCCCGGAAACGCCGGCGATGCCGACGATCTCGCCGGCTGCGATGTCGAGCGATGCGTTGTCCAGCACGGGCCTTCCATCGCGCAGGTGCGTGAGCCCACGCACCGAAAGCACCGTCTCGCCGGTCGCTTTCGCATCTGCGGCGCGCGCCGGCGCCGCAACGGAGCGGCCGACCATCATGGTGGTGAGTTGGTCGCGGCTGACGTTCGAGGTTACGACCGTTCCGACCAGTCTGCCCTTGCGCAGCACGCTGACCCGGTCGGATTGCATCACTTCCGACATCTTATGGCTGATCAGCACGACCGACAGATCTTCACTGGTGAGCCGCCGCACGATCGCAAACAGGCGGCGCGATTCCTCGGGCGTCAGCACCGCCGTCGGTTCGTCGAGGATAAGCAGTCTGGCGCCAGTGTAGAGCGCCTTGACAATCTCGACCCATTGCTGTTCGCCGACGGAAAGGTCGCCGACGTGCCGGTGTGGGTTGAGCGAGATGCCGTAGGTGGAGCAGATCGTCTCGATCCTGGAGAGAGCCTCAGCCCGGCCCAGCCGCCAGCCGGAGCCCGTTCCTACCGCCACATTCTCCAGCACAGTGAAGTTGGGCACCAAGACGAAATGCTGGTGCACCATACCGATGCCGGCGCGGATGGCTTCGCCCGGCGAGCCTAGCTGGACGGTCTTGCCGTCCACCCGAATTTCGCCGGCGTCTGGCTGGTAGAGCCCGTAGAGGCAGGACGACAGTGTCGACTTGCCTGCGCCATTCTCCCCCAACAAGCAATGCAATTCTCCGGGCATGACGTCGAGCGAGACGTCGTCATTGGCAGCAAGCGCAGCGAAACGCTTCGTCAGGTGCCGAACCGACAGGCGCGGTATCTTGCTCATCTCGGATCGGCCCGGCACCACCTCCGGCGTCAGTCCGATTTCGGCTCGTTCAGATTGAGCTCGATTTTCTTCTTGCCGCCTTGGATGGCCTTGGCCGTTTCAGCCGCAAGCGCCTTTACGTCATCGGGCATTTTGGCTTCCCAGGCAGGATTGAGGATGAGGTCGCCCGAACCCTGCTGCCAGCTGAACCACCTTGGTTCCTTCGGCGCGTCGAATTTGGCGTTCATGGTCTTTGCCTTCCACCATTCATCGATGATCCAGTTAATGTGCGGATCCCATTTGACGATGGTGGAGGCGACGATCGACTTCGGCGCCACTTTCGACATGTCCACATAATTGCCGAAGCAGCCTATGTCGCGCTCCTCGCAAACCTCGAAGGCGCCCGACATCTGGTAGATCATGTCCGCGCCGGCGGCGATCTGCGCCGAGGTCGCCTCGTTCGATTTAGCCGGATCGAACCAGGACTGGATGAAGGTGATCTTCTGTTTCACCTTTGGGTTCGCTTCCTTGGCGCCGGTGAAGAAAGCATTGATCTGATCGTTGGTATCTTCGGCCGGGAAGGTGGAGATGGCGCCGATGACATTCGACTTCGTGAGTTTGCCGGCCAGTTGCCCCATCACGTAGGCAGGCTCGTGTGCGTGGACGAATATCCAATAGGCATTGCCGCCGAGTCCGCGATTGCCCGAACCGCTCATGACGAACATCGTATCGGGGAATTCGTCCTTCAGCTTCTCGATCGCATCTGCATAGGCGGTGTCGCCGAACAAGATGTCGTAGTCACCGGTCTCAGCATAGGTGCGGAACACCTGCTCGGCATTGTCGTAAACGTTCTCGGTATAGTTGACCTCGATCTCGAGGCCGTGGGGTTTGGCGGCGATGATCCGGTCCATGGAACTCACGAAGGATGATTCCCACGGTGCTTCCTTGCCCGCCGAAAGAATGCCGGCGATCCTGAGCTTGGTCGGCTCTTCGGCTTGTACGCGGCCGCCCCACAGCCACGTCGCGGCCACGAGCGAAACAGCGACAACAAGGTTTTTCAGCATGGTTCCCTCCCTTTTCTAGCGTTCCCAGTCATGAAGCCGGCTTAACGGATCGACCACCGTCAGGTTTATGCAATCGATCAGGCCGAGATTGGTTATCGCGAAATCGGGTATCGCGGTGATCTGCAGCACGAACATGTACATGAAAGGCCATGGCAGCCTACAGCCGAGCGCGCGCGCGGCCGCGTCGAGCCCCTGCTCTTTCTTCGCCATCTCTGGAGGATCAATGTCCGATACAATTCCGCCGATCGGCAGCGGCAGGAATGACACGATCCGACCGCGGTCCGCCACCGCCTGGCCGCCATTGTTCTCGATAATGTGGTTGATTGCCAACGACATGTCGTGGGGATTGGTGCCCACACAAACGATGTTATTATCATCAGGCGCCGTCGAAGTGGCGAGTGCGCCGGAGCGCAGTCCGAAGCCTGAAGCGAACGCGACCGGCCGATGGGAAGTGCGGCCGTAGCGTTCGACGACGGTGAGATACTGCACGTCCTGTGATGGATCCGCGTCTATATAGCCGTCGCGGACCGGGAGCACGACATCACGTCGCGTGCGTACGAATATTCTCTCGGGCGTAACGGCGATCGCCAGCACGGCCGCCTTGTCGCCCGCTCCGGGCGCGCGCACCAATAGGTCTTTCTGTGACACCGGCGCTACCTTGAATGTGTTGGTGACAACGGCGCTGCGGGCAGGCGGCGCAAGATCGTCCACGAGCTTGCCGTCGCGAGCGGCCAGCTTGCCTTTCGCGATGACACCTGAGACATGGAAGTCCGCGATATCCTTGACCAGCAGGATATCGGCGGCGAGCCCGGGCGAGATCGAGCCGACCTTCTGGCCGATGCGCAGCGCCTCGGCGCCGTTGATGGTCGCCATCTGGATGGCGGTGAGCGGCGGAACTCCCATCGCGACCGCCATGCGGATCATGTTGTCGAGGTGGCCGCGGGCCAGGATATCCGAGGCGACCACGTCATCGGTGCAGAAGCTGACCCGGCTCGTCGCGGCTATTCCCATCTCGGTGACCATCCGCAGGTTCTCTTCGAGAAAATGGGAGATCGAAGATTCGCGAATGACGACATGCATGCCTTTGCGCAGCTTCTCCAGCATCTCGTCCGCAGTGTAGCTCTCGTGGTCGGAGCGCACTCCGGCCTGCAGGTAGCTGTTCAATCGATTGCCGCGACACATCGGCGAGCAGCCGAGGATCGGCAGACGGCTCTTTTCGGCGATCTCGACCGCCTGCAGAACGTGTTCATCCATCGTGTCGACGAACTCGCGCACCGTCTCCCATATGCCGACGCATTCCGGCCAGGAATGGGTGGCGCGGTGATCGTCCGGTCCGAAATAATAGCCGACGTTGGAGCGAGGCAGTGTGTAGGGCGTCTTGCATGGTGCGCCCCAGAAGATCTTGAGAGGGGTTGCCTTGGCCTCGTCGAGGAATTCGCGGGCGCCTTCCAGGCCGGACACCACGAGGATCTGGTCCAGGCCCGACACAATCGAAGTGGTGCCGAGCGGCACCACCGCCTTGGCGAAGCTAGTTACCGACATCTTGGAACATTCAACGTGGAGGTGGCCGTCTATCAGGCCAGGGCAGAGGAAATAACCAGTAGCATCGATCATCTCGGTCTCGGGGCCGCGGTACTCCGAGACGTCTCCGACAGCGACGATGCGATCCTTGTAGACGGCGACGTCGGCCGGATAGATCTCACCCGAAGCGACGTTGACTAGTGTGCCGCCGGTGACGATGAGAGTCGATTTATGCTCGGCGCGACCAGCACGGATGAATTCGCGTATGTCGGACAAATTCATCTCCGCTCGTGTGGCCTCGCTCGGGCTTGGGACCAAGCTTGTCTGCGCCAAAAATCCCACCTTGCGCGCTCTGATCCTGTCGTATTAGGGTCGTCCATGCAAATGGCAGTTTCTGGCTAGTTCTGGACGCACCGTTCAAATTCTTGGACGATCGATGGATTTTGAAGCGATCGATTATTTTATCAAAGTGGCGGAGGCGCAGTCGCTCTCGCACGCCGCGAAACTGTATGGACTGCCCAAGTCCAGCCTCAGTCACAAAGTGCGCGCGTTGGAGGATTCGCTCGGTGTCGCACTGTTTGTGCGCGACGGTCGGGAACTGCATTTGAGCGATGCCGGGGCCGAGTTCCTCGACCATGCGCAACGCATCAAGGAAAGTTGCGAAGGAGCCAAGGCGGCGATCGCCGAGGCGGGCCACGATATCGCCGGCACGCTGACGATCGGCTCGACCGGCGAGTTCGGCACTTCCTTCACCTCGGAACTGCTGTTCGCCTTCCGTCAACAGTATCCGCAGGTGAATGTCGACGTGATCTTCCTTTCGCTCGGCTATTTCCTGGCGCCCGAAAAGCACCAGCCTTTCGACGGCATATTCCATTGGGGCGAGCCGGCGAACTCAGACTACATCGCTCGCAAGCTCGGGGAGGCTTCCTTCTGTCTCTACGCCAGCCCGCGCTACATTGAGCAATTCGGGGAACCGTCGACGCCCGCAGACTTGGCGGGCCATGGGGCCGTCGCCTTCCGCCGCCCGAGCGGCGTGCAAACCTGGCATCTCGAGCGCGGCGCGGAAACGGTCGACTTCATGCCGACCGCGCAGTGCATGGCGAACGACTACTGGATGCTGAAATACTTCGCCGTAGCCGGCGAGGGTATCGTCTATCTGCCAGCCTTCTTCACCGAGATCGAGTGCAAGAACGGCGATCTGGTGCCGGTGCTCCCGCAATGGCGCTCGCCACTGGTTCCAATCAATCTGCTCTACATGCGACGCCGGTATGTGTCGCGTAAGTTCGCCGCTTTCCTTGATTTCTGCCTGGACTATTACCGCCAGCGCGCCGCTTACAGTTCGCCAAGATATTGCGTCGAGGTCGTGCGGCCCTTTGCGGGCGCGCGCGCCGGGGAGAAAACAACAGATGATCCAGAGCTGGTTCGAATGCGCGCCGCAGTTGGTTGATGTCGCCATGGGACGCACGCCGGCCGACATGGTGGTCCGGAACGTGCGCTGGGTGAATGTCCATTCGGGCGAGATCATCCCCGCGACGGACATTGCCATCGCGGTCGGCCGCTTCGCCTTCGTCGGCCCGAATGCCGACCATGCCGTGGGCCCCGAGACGCAGATTATCGACGGAGAGGGCCGCTACGCGCTGCCGGGGCTGTGCGATGCGCATATGCATGTCGAGAGCGGCATGGTTACCGTTACCGAGTTCGCGCGTGCGGTCATCCCGCATGGCACCACCTCGATGTTCATCGACCCGCACGAGATCGCCAACGTCCTAGGCATGCCGGGCGTCAAGCTGATGCACGACGAGGCTGCCGGACTGCCGATCAATGTGTTCGTGCAAATGCCGAGCTGCGTGCCGAGCGCTCCGGGCCTCGAGAACGCGGGTGCCAGCCTCGGTCCCGCCGACGTGCGTGAGGCGATGTCGTGGCCGAACATCGTCGGCCTCGGCGAGATGATGAACTTTCCTGGGGTGGTCGCCGGAAATGGCGACATGCTGGCCGAGATCGCTGCCACTCAGGCGGCAGGCAAGACGGTGGGCGGCCACTATGCCTCGAAGGATCTCGGTCTGCCCTTCCATGCCTATGTCGCCGCCGGTCCGTCCGACGATCACGAAGGCACCAGCCTGGCCGACTGCGTTGCGCGGGTGCGCCAGGGCATGCGCGCCATGTTACGGCTTGGCTCCGCCTGGTACGACGTCGCCGCGCAGATCAAGGCGCTGACCGAGCTCAGCCTGGACTCGCGCAATTTCGTGCTGTGTACCGACGACAGCCATTCCGGCACACTAGTCAATGACGGCCATATGAACCGCGTTGTGCGCCATGCCATCGCCCAGGGATTAAAGCCGATCACCGCGATTCAGATGGCCACCCTGAATACTGCTCAGCATTTCGGCATGGAGCGTGAGCTTGGCTCGATAACGCCCGGGCGGCGCGCCGACCTGGTTTTGACCTCCGATCTCACCGAACTCCCGGTCGAAACCGTCATCGCACGCGGCTGTGTGGTGTCGAACGACGGCAAGCTCGTCGCCGACATCACGCCCTACGACTATCCCGCCTCGACCAAGAACACGGTTCGCTTGGGCAAGAAGCTCTCAGCGGCGGACTTCGACATCGTGGCGCCCGAGGGTGCGAACCAGGTCATGGCGCGGGTCATCGGCGTGCTCGAGAACCAGGCACCGACCCGTGCCCTGGAGGCTTCGCTCGGCGTCTTGAATGGTATATCGGACCGGTGACGTCTGCCAGATCGCGCTGGTGGAACGGCATCACGGCACGGGAAAGGTCATCAACGCGTTTGTTTCCGGCTTCGGTTACGACAAACCATGCGCCATCGCCAGCACCGTCGCCCATGACAGTCATCACATGATCGTGGTGGGTACCGACAAGAACGACATGGCGCTGGCCGCGAATCGGCTGGGACAGGTCGGCGGAGGCGTCGTGCTGTTCAGCGAAGGACGCGAACTTGCGCTTGTCAGGCTGCCGATCGCCGGACTGATGTCTGATCAGCGCGCCGAGATCGTGGCAGAAGAAGCCAATGGCCTGATCGCGGCGATGCTTGCCTGCGGATGCGCCCTCAATAATGCCTATATGCAGCACTCTCTGCTGGCGCCTGTCGTCATCCCGGAATTGCGCATCTCCGACATCGGACTGATCGATGTGTTGAAGTTCCAGCCGACCGAAGTGCTGGTCGCCACGACCGCATGAGGAGGCGGATTTAACCTGACATCACCTTCGTCCTGATTATTTTCGGGTCACTCCTCGTCTCTTCGGCATTCATCCAATAAATCATAGCCCTTCCTCCCGCGCATAGGCAGCAAGAAGGTCCGGAAAGTCATTTTCGGGTTTCGCTTTCAGCAGCGCACGTGTGGTGATTGCATCAATATGATGGTCCATCAAGGCAGCAGCCTTGTTCCGGTCGGCCGCGGCCAGGGCGGCAATGATCTCGTGATGCTCGGATACGGCGCAGTCGGACGAATGCGGCCGTCCGTAGAGCGACAGGATGAGCGATGAACGCGAAACGAGTTCCGTGACATAGCGCAGCAACAGTTCGTTTCCGGTCAGCGAGGCAAGCAGCACATGAAATTCGCCGGCCAACTGAATCGACGACGCGGCATTGTTGGCTTTGGCCATCTCTTCCGCGTCGACATGAGCTTCGAGCTGTTTGATCTTTTGCGGCGTCAGCTTGCCGATCAGCGTGTCGACCACCAGCGCTTCAAGCGCCCGCCGCACCTCGAATATATTGTGGCCTTCCTCCAGGCTCGGCTGCGCGACGCAGGCGCCCTTGTGCGGGCGCAATTCGACCAGGCCTTCGCCGTTCAGTCTTGCCAGCGCCTGCCTGACAATGGTGCGGCTGACGCCCAGCCGCTCGCCGATCGAATCCTCAGGCAGCTTTGTTCCCGCAGTCAGCGCCTGGTCGAGTATGACGCGCTTCAACGTGCGATAGACCGCGTCGGACTTGGATACGGCGGATTTCGGATTTTTATTGCGAATGTTGATTGTCATGACCGATCCTGAAAATTCATATCCAAGCACACAAGAAGAAAAGCATTCGCAAAGCCGGAGTTTAGAGATGCAAACGGCCCGGCGTCGAGGGCCAATGCCGTCGGCTCGCGTGCCATCAAGGTTTATTCCAATCGTTGTGTGTCGTTTCTGGAGCCCTCATGCCATGAACATCCGATAGCTGGGAGGGAAAATCTCGGCGACCGTCGGATGTCGCCAGGTGCGTTGCGGATAACGCTGGACAAGCCGTTCGAACTGGGCCTGTGCGCGCTGGTGGGCTGCATCGAGATCGAAACCCGGAATGGTTCGGGCGCTCATCACGGTGCGCCCGTCAATGATGACCGTGTGCACATCGCGTCCGCTTGCGGACGTCGTCAGGCAGGCGATCGGATCGAGGACCTGTCCCAGATGGTTGCCGGACAGGTCGAACACGACGATGTCGGCGGCTGCTCCCGCCTGCAGACGTCCCAGATCCGACCGGCCGAGCGCGTCGGCGCCGCCAATCGTGGCCGCGTCATAGAGATCGGCTGATTTCGGCGTCTCCAGATTGCCCGCCATGACGCGGCCGAGCATCAGGCCGACCTGCATGTTCTGCACCATGTCGGGTGGCCAGGTGTCCGTGCCCATGCCGATGCGCAGACCCTGGCCGCGAAGGCGGGCGAAATTGTCGAGCGCCGCGCCATGCCGCGCCATCACCAGTGGGCAATGCACCAATGTGGCACCCGAACCGGCGATGATTTCGAGATCATCGCCGTCGGCGTGGGTGCCATGCGGCAACAACGCTCTTTCGCTGAGAAAGCGGATGTCCTGGAGCCAGCGGGCGGATGTCGTGCCGAACCGGCGACGCACTGTCTCGATCTCGAATGAAGACTGGCAGCAATGCAGACGGACCGGCACGCCGAGGTCTCGCGCGGCATTGGCGGTCCTGCGCAACAGGTCGGCGGTCCAGAACTCGACACGGTCCGGTGCAAGCATGGTTCGCACCAATCCGCCGAAGCGCCCTTCGTGCTCCAGGCAAAAGGCAACGGCCCCGTCCAGACCCTCCGCGCCGCGCTCTTCGTCCACCTCGACGACGATGCCGCCATCCGCCTCGATGACGGAATGGCCCGCGCGAAAGGCAGGCCCGAGATAGACGCGAAGGCCCAACTCTGCGGCGCTTTCGGCGGCGGATGCGAATTCGTCCGATGTCTCGTTCCATGCACGATAAAACAGCGATGCGATCGGCAATGCAGTAGTGATGCCGTTGCGGATGAGTTGCGCGAAGGCATAGTGTTTTTGAAACGTCAGCTCCTCGCGCGCCAGCATTTCTACCGGCCCGGCTTCCACATAGTCGCGCGGCCAGACGCGGCCCTTCTTCCAGCCGGGTTGATGATCGAGGCCGAGCACGCCCGTATCCAGGTCCGAAAGCGCATCCAGATCGATGAAACCCGGGCCGATCAGCGCCCTGCCATGATCGATCCGCCGCTTTACAGGCCCGCCGTAGCGATGGCCGACGAAGACGATCCTGCCGTTCTCATGGACGACCTCGCCATTCTCCAGAAGGACATGGCGCCCGTCCCGGTGGCCGACAACCCATCGTGCGGTGAGCAGGACGGGTCCGTCGTCACGCTGGTTCGTCCGACGACTATGCGACATCGGGCAGATCTCCGGCCAGCGCACCGTCACGCACGAGCACGCGGCCGCCGCGGATGACCGTGCGCTTCCGTGGGGTCAGGGCCACGGCTTCCGCCAGGGTCCGCGCGCAAACCAGCACGACATCCCCGTGGCAACCGGGCGAAAGCCCATAATCCGTCAGGCCGATACCTTGCGCGCCGCCAAAGGTGCAAACGCGCGCCGTCTCTTCCAGATCGGCATCGTTGGTCATGCCGTTGCGCTGCGCAAGATATTTGGCCCGCTCCAGCATGTCGCCATTGCCCCATGGCTCCCAGGTGCCCTGGATGCCGTCGGAACCGGATGCCACGACGAGGCCGGACTGGCGCATCATGCGCAGCGGAACCGCCGGCGCGGATGGGCTGCCGACCGTCATGACGGCGATGTCTTCAGCCGCCAGCGCGTCGATCAACGTGTGCTGCCTATGCGTGTCCAGCATGCCGAGACAATAGGCATGGCTCACCATGATGCGGCCCTGAAGGGAGAGCGCCTTGGTCCGTTCGACGATCAGCTCAAGGCAGAAGGAGCCCAATTCTCCGGGTTCGTGCAGATGGATATCGACCGGCTTGCCGTATCCATCCGCGAGCGCGAAGATTGCGTCCAGGTGGCGAACCGGATCCCGCTCGATCGTTGCCGGGTCGATGCCGCCGACAATATCGGCCCCCGCCTTCAATGCGTCCTCCATCAGCGCCTGCGTGCCTTCGCGTCCCAGCATGCCGCTTTGCGGGAAGGCGACGACCTGCACGTCGACCAATCCCTTGAAGGCTTCGCGCGTTGCAACGACACCCTCGATGTTGGTAATGCCGATTTCCGTATCCACATCGACATGGCTGCGGATATGCGTCACGCCGAAAGCCAGCGTCTGCACGATCTGACGCGCCGATTGCCTGCGCGCATCGATGCCGAGTTCCCGCTTGGCCTTCCTGTCGGCCAGGATCCTGTCGTTGCGCGTGGGTCCCACACGGTTCTGAAACCAGTCCATGCCGACAAGCGTCTTATCGAGATGCGTGTGCGCCTCGACCAGGCCGGGCAGGGCAACCTGTCCAAGCCCGTCGATTTCATGCGCCGCTTTCCCGCTGGTTGCTTGCGCGAACCGACCGTCGCGAATGTAGAGGTCCGTGACAGCGCCGCCCAAGGGCCTGACATCGCGAATGAGAAGGTCTTCGGTCATCTGGGTCTCCCTGTTTGCGCCCCGGAACTCGGCCTATGCCAGCTCGGCGCGTTTCATCATCAGATGGAAGGCTCCTTCGGCGCGATCCAGAATGGCGTCTTCATCGTGATCGACGAGGCGGCGTCCGCGCATGAGGACACGCCCGTCAACGATCGTCGTGTCAACATCCGCGCCGTTGGCGAAGCGTGCCAGCCGCTGCGCGGGGTGCGCCGGCGGCCACAGATGCGGCTGGCGCATGTTGACCAGGATGATGTCGGCGCGCTTGCCCGGTTCCAGCGAGCCGATTTCGTTCTCCATCGACAGGGCACGCGCGCCCTCGATGGTCGCCATCTCCAGCAATTGCATCGGCGGCAGGACCGCATCGTTCCTGAAGTGCCGGGCATGATAGCGGTGCGCCTGGAACATGTTGCGGAACATGTCGAAAGAGCGATCGGGCGCCGCCGCGTCGGTGCCGAGCGACACGGTGACACCCCTTTCCATCAGTTCCGTCGCCGGACAACGGCCCGAGACCGACATCAGAGCACTTGGATTATGCGCCACCTTGGCGTGGCTGCGTTTCAGCGCGGCGATGTCTGCCTCGGTCAGTTCGATGCAGTGCGCCAGCAGCGAATGCTCGTCGAACAGATCGAGCCGTTCCGCATTGGCGGCGATGGAACCGTCGCGATGGCCATCCTGGATGAACAGCACGTTTTTTGCGCGAGCAAGGTCGCGAGCATTGCGGGACAGATTGTATACCGTTTGTTCGTCAAGTTCGCGCCGAGTGAACACCGGGAGAGAGACCGCAATCCGCACCCGGCCATCGCGACCAGCCCAATCATCGATGATTTCCGCGCACACTGCCAACTGGGTTTCCGGCGAAATGGTGATTTCGACATACGGAACGTATGCGTGGTCCCGATAGACATGGGACGAGGTCGGCCGGTTCGGCCCGACGGCGAGTATCTCGCGCACTCCCATTTCGGCGATGGCGGCAAGATGTGCCCGTGCTGCCCCAGGCGCCTCGGTGCGCATGATGTCCGGCCCGCCGCCAAACAGCAGGGCAGCGGTGGTCGTTCCGCATTTTATGCGCTCAAGGGCCGACAATGTGGCCTCGGCTGCCCAGAATTCCGTATCCGACGCCTCTGCATAGATACGCCCCGCGATAGTCATCCAGGCTTCGGAATCGTCTCCCAGGCCTTTGGTCAGCATGTGACCCGCATGCGCGTGCGTGTCGACGAGACCCGGCATGACAACCATTCCCGAAGCATCGATGCGCGCCACCTTCTGATCTGTGGCGGGGGCCGCGCCGTCGCCGGCGGTGACGATCCGGCCATCCTCCACCAGGACATGACCCCTCGAGAAAATCCGGCGCCCCGCATCCATGGTGACGATGACACCGTTTTCTATCAGCAAGGCCTGGGTCATTCGGAATCCCTTTTCGGAACGGTCACTTGAGCGGTTTTGCACATAAGAAACGAAATCGAACATGCCTGCCTTGATATTGTGCACAATGTGTGTACGATATCAATGGGGATAAATGGTATCCAATAGGTCGGAACTTAGTATACAAGCGGGAGAAGAAAATGAGAAAATGCGTTAGGGTCCTGCTCGCCGGACTTGCGATGGTGATGTCGGTGACAGCGCCTTCGCTTGCACAGACACTGCGCTGGTCATCGGCCGGCGACGTCATTTCGTACGATCCGAATGCCCAGGTCGACAGTTTTACCCAGAGCGTCCAGAACATGGTGTTCGACGGGCTGGTGCGCCGCAACAAGGAAATGGCTATCGAGCCTGCGCTTGCGACCTCCTGGGAGATCGTCTCGCCGACGCGCTGGCGCTTCAAGCTGCGGCAGGGCGTCAAGTTCCACGAAGGTCAACCCTTCAATGCCGACGATGTCGTCGCCACCATCCAACGTCAGATCGATCCCGGCGCGCGCAACCGAGAAAACCTCTCCGCCGTAACCGGCGTCGAGAAGGTCGACGACTACACGGTTGACCTGATCCTGCGCGGACCCTATCCGCTGCTCCTGAACGATCTCGTCGCCATCTACATGATGAGCAAGCCATGGATGGAGGAGCACAATGCCCTCAAGCCCGGCAATGCCTCAACGGGGGTCGTCACCTACGCCAGCAATCATGCCAATGGCACCGGCGCGTTCAAGCTGGTCAGCTACGAGCCGGACTCGCGCTCGGTCTTCGCCGTCAACAAGGAATGGTGGGACAAGCCGCAGCACAATCTGACGGGGGTGGAATTCCGCCCGATCGCTTCGAACGCCACGCGCGTCGCGGCGCTGCTTTCGGGCGAACTTGACATGATCGCGCCGGTCCCGTTGCAGGACATCGACCGGGTCGCCAACACCGCCGGCCTGAAGGTTGTCGAGAACCCGTCGCTGCGCGAGATCTTTCTCGGCTTCAGCTTCCGGCCGGAGCTTCATGCAGCGCCCGGCAAGCCCAATCCGCTGCTGAACGTGAAAGTGCGCCAGGCGCTTTGGCACGCGGTCGACCTGAACACGATCCAGAAGCGTTTGATGCGCGGAAAGTCGCGCACCTCCGGCACACTGGTCGCGCCACAGGTCACCGGCTACGATCAGTCGATCGACGTAGCGCTGGACTATGATGTCGCGAAGGCGAAATCCATGCTGGCGGAAGCCGGCTATCCCGACGGCTTCAAGGTTGGACTGGCCTGTTCCAACGACCGCTACATCGCCGACGAACAGATCTGCCTGGCAATCGCGTCGATGTGGGCCAAGATCGGCGTCGAGGCCGACGTGCACGTCGAAAGCAAGACGACCTATTTCCCTCGAATGGATAAGGGCGATCTCGATATCTATATGCTCGGATGGGCCTCGCTACCGCCGATGGATGGCTACAGCGTGCTGCAAGCCTTGCTGGCGACCAATGACGGCAATTATGGCGGCAGCAACCCCAACGGGCTTTCCAACGCCAAGATCGACGAATTAGCCCGTTCGGCATCGACCGAACTCGACGAGGCCAAGCGGGTGGATATGCTGAAGGCGGCCTTCAAGATCACGCATGATGAGGCCCTCTATCTGCCGCTGCACCAGCAGCCGGTCGCCTGGGCGATGAGCGACAAGGTCGACATGCCGCAATTCCCCGACGAGTATGTGCGTCCCTGGTTCGCGCATATGAACTAGGAAAATGCGCCGGTAAGGCGTGCCCGCGCTTGCGAGGGAGCTTTCGCGGACACGCCTGACTCGGTTGGAGCGCCTGCTATCCGTGGTGGATCGCGAGCTGCTCCAGCGGTGGCGCAAGCCCCGCCTGTCTCGATCCGCGCTTCTTGAAAGGTTTTTCCTGATGATCCGGATTCTATCGGTGCGGCTGTTGCAGGCCATCCTCGTGATGGTTGCCGTAACCGCCATCGCCTTCATCATGTTCCGTTTCGTCGGCGATCCGGTCGCCACGATGGTGCGCGAAGGCGCGAGCCAGGCTGAGAAGGATGCCTTGCGCGTCGCTCTCGGACTCGACAGGCCACTTTTCGTACAGTTCCTCGAATTCGTCGGGCGCGCGCTTCATGGCGACCTCGGCACCAGCTTTCGCTACCAGGAGCCTGTCGTCAGCCTGCTGTTGACCAGGCTTCCCGCAACGCTGGAACTGGTCGTGGTCGCGACCCTCCTGTCGCTGTTCATCGGCATCCCGACGGGGGTTCTCTGCGCCCTGAAGCCGAACGGCTTTCTGTCGCGGCTGATCCAGTCGCTGACCCTCGTCGGGATATCCATGCCGACATTCGTCACCGGCCTGCTGCTCATCCTGATCTTCGCCGTCAGTCTGCGCTGGCTGCCGTCCTCGGGGCGTGGCGAGCTTGTCGATCTCGGCTTCTGGAAGACAGGCTTCCTGACGGCCTCCGGCCTCAAATCGCTGATCCTGCCTTCGATCACACTGGCGCTGTTCCAGTTGACGCTGATCATGCGCCTCGTGCGCTCCGAGATGATCGACGTGCTCTCTTCGGACTATGTCCGCTTCGCCTTCGCGCGCGGTCTGCCCCGCCGCTACATCTACGGCCGTCTGGCGCTGCGCAATGCCTTGATGCCGGTCGTGACCGTCACCGGGCTGCAGATCGGACAACTCATCGCCTTCGCCATTGTCACCGAAACCGTCTTTCAGTGGCCGGGCATGGGGCTGCTTTTCACCAACGCCGTCGGCTATCCGGATATCCCCGTCCTCGCGGCCTATCTGCTGTTCGTCGGCTTCCTGTTCGTCGTGATCAACATGGTCGTCGACATGCTCTACGCATTGATCGATCCGCGGCTGAGGACAAAATGATGGCAACGCAGGTATCTCTGTCGCGCAGGCTTCCTCCCATCTCGGTCATGATCGCTGGCTTGATCCTGGTGACCATGCTGGTGCTGGTGATCTTCGCTCCGTTGATTGCACCCATCGATCCGCGCGATGTCTCCTCATATTCGCTGATCGACATGGAAATCCCGCCCGTGTTCATGGACGGTGGCGATCCGCGCTTCCTGCTGGGCACCGACAATCAGGGACGCGATCTGGTCTCGGTCATCCTCTTCGGCCTGCGCATATCGATGCTGATCGGCGCCGGGGCGGTATTGTTGGCCGCTGCCATAGGCGTCACGCTGGGATCGATAGCCGGCTATTTCGGCGGTATCATCGACAGCATCGTGATGCGGATCGCCGATGTTCTGGTGAGCTTTCCGACGATCCTCGTCGCGCTTCTGATCAGCGGCATAGCCCGCGCGCAATTGAGCGCCGATACGGTCTCGAGCTGGGCCCCGGTCATCCTGATCTTCGCGATCGCCGTCAACGAATGGGTGCAATATGCCCGCACCGTGCGGGCCTCCAGCATGGTGGAAATCTCCCGCGACTATGTACGGGCCGCCAAGGTCATCGGTCTTCCGTCCCGCCGCATCATGATGCGGCACATCCTGCCCAACGTGATGAGCTCCGTCATGGTGATCGCCACCATCAATCTGGCGGGCGCGATCCTGACCGAGGCGACCCTCTCGTTCCTCGGCGCCGGCATGCCGGCCACCTATCCCTCGCTCGGCACGCTGATCCGCATCGGCAACGAGTTCCTGTTCTCTGGCCTGTGGTGGATCGCCGTTATGCCCGCCGTCGTGCTGGTCGTCCTGGTTCTGGCAGTCAACATAATCGGCGATTACCTGCGCGATCGCTTCAACCCCAAACTGATGGCGAACTGATGGAAAACACAACGCCACACGCACTCGATATCAGGAACCTGCGGGTCGAATATCCGCTTGCCAACGGCAGCATTCTCGCTGCCGTCGACAACATCGACCTGACGATCCGGCCCGGCGAGATACATGCACTGGTGGGAGAATCCGGTGCGGGAAAAACCACCGTCGGCAATGCGCTGATGGGCTTGTTGCAGGCTCCCGGCAGGATTGCTTCCGGCACCATCACCATAGCGGGCAAGCCGATCGACATCCGAACCGGTCGCACCAAGGGGATCATTCCAGGCCGTGACGTCGGCGCGATCTTTCAGGATCCCATGACAAGCCTGAACCCGCTTTTCACCGTGGAAAGCCAGTTGTGCGAAGGCATGCTGGCGCATCTGAAGATCGGGCGCCGCGAAGCCAGGGCCCGCGCGCTCGAATTGATGAGAGCCGTCGGCATTCCCGAGCCGGAACGCCGGCTGGGCAACTATCCGCATCAATTGTCGGGCGGCCAACGCCAGCGTGTCGTCATCGCCACCGCACTTGCCTGCGACCCAAGGCTGATCGTCGCCGACGAGCCGACGACGGCGCTCGACGTGTCGGTGCAAGCGCAAATCCTCAAGTTGATCCGCGAACTTGCCGATGATCGCCGCGTCGGCGTCCTGCTGGTTACCCACAATATGGGCGTGGTTGCGGAAATTGCCGACCGGGTCACGATCATGCAGAACGGTTGCGTGGTCGAGAGTGGATTGACACGCGATGTGCTGACGGCGCCCAAGGCGCCTTACGCGCGCACGCTGATCGCCGCCGTTCCGCCGATCGACATTCGCCTTGACCGTCTGCCGGTCCCAAGCGAGGAAACGAAGACGACACTGGAGGCGCGCGAAGCCGTGCGCTCCAAGAACACCGGCACCGCTGCGGGGAGCAACGGCGAAGCCGCGCTGACTGTACGCAATCTTTGCGTGGAATACGGCCAGCGCTCGTTCATCCCGGGCCGCAAGGCATCGGTCTTCAAGGCCGTGAAGGACGTCTCCTTCGAGGTGCGCCGCGGCGAAATCTTCGGGCTTGTCGGCGAGTCCGGTTGCGGCAAGACCACGGTCGCCAACACCATTGCCGGTCTCGTGACGCAGAGTTCGGGAACCATAGAGTTTCAGGGCACGGCATTGGCCGCCCGTCGCGACAAGACCGTGCGCCAGTCACTCCAGATGGTGTTCCAGGACCCGTATTCGGCCCTCAATCCAAGGCTGCGGATCAATTCGGCGATCGCGGAGCCAATCCTGTTCTACAAGCTTGCCTCCAGCGCGGCGGAAGCGCGGCTGGACGCCGAGACATTGCTCGAGGCGGTGGGCCTGCCGGCGCAGGCCGGCTCTCGGTTCGCCCATGCCTTTTCAGGCGGCCAGCGCCAGCGCATCGCGATTGCGAGGGCGCTCGGCCCCCGGCCATCGCTGCTGATCTGCGACGAGCCGACCTCGGCGCTCGACGTGTCGGTGCAGGCGCAAATTCTCAACTTGTTGAAGGACCTACGAGATCTTGCCGGGCTGTCGATGCTGTTCATCAGCCACGACCTCGCGGTGATACGGCAGATGTGCGACCGGGTCGCCGTGATGAAAGGCGGCGAGATCGTCGAATTCGCGGATACCGAAACATTGTTCTCCGCGCCCACTCACGAATACACGCGCGAACTCCTGCGCCTCGCGCCTTCGCTCGACCGCATCCTTTGCAGCGAAAAAAGAGAAGCGAGCCTGTGATGGCAGACATTCTGATCAGAAACGGCACCGTCATCGCTGTCGATCCCGATCGGCGGATCATTCCCGATGGCGCCGTAGCCATCGAGGGAGACCGCATCGTGGCCGTCGGCGCTTCGCAAGACGTGGCGCGGGACCATCCGGCGCGCGAGACGATCGACGCCCGCGGCATGGCCGTCATGCCAGGCTTCGTCGACAGCCACGCCCATGCCGGGCACGGGCTGATCAAGACGACGGGCGGCGGCCGCAGCGACCTCTGGTACAGGGCATGCCAAGGTGCCTATACGGTGGGTTCGACGCCGGAATTCTGGCATGCGGAGGCGCAGCTTGCCGCGCTGGAACGCCTGCGTTTCGGCGTGACGACCGGCGTGTCCTTGCTGGGAGGCGGCGATTCGGTCATGCGCACCGACGATCCGGCCTATGGCAACGCCCATATGGAAGGCGTGCTTGGCATCGGCACGCGCTCAGTGGTCGCCGTCGGCACCACGCGCCCGCCGCACCCCCTGACTTATGCACGTTGGAAGGGCGCCAGCCGTACCGATTATCCGGTGTCGTTCGACCAGCAGCTTGCCACCTCGCAAAAGCTGGCCGACCGCTGGCACGGCACCCACGAGGATCGTCTGCATCTCGCCCTGCTGACGCCGACCATGCATCAGGAACATCTCGACGGTCCCGGGGCAGGGGACGCCATCGCGCAATCGCGTAAGGTCAGGCAGATCGCCGAACAGCGCGGCCTGATCTTCACCCAGGATGGTCATACCAAGGGCAGCGTGAAGATCGCCAGGGAGATCGGCATTCTGGGGCCGCGCACACTGCTGTCGCATGCGACCGCCCTGACTGATGAGGAAATAGCGATCTGCGCCGAAACCGGCACGAGCATCGTGCACAATCCGAGCGCGGTGGCCGCCATTCTCGCGCGCTGCCCGGTCACGGAACTTCTCGATGCCGGCGTCGTGGTGGCCATCGGCTCCGATGCGACGGCGCCGGACCGCTCCGCGGACATGTTCCGTCACATGCAGCAATGCATGCACTATCATCGCACCCATTTCCACGATCCGAGTTTCCTTCCGCCGGGCAAGACGCTGGAGATGTGCACCATCGACGGCGCGCGTGTCCTGGGCCTCGACCATCAGGTCGGATCGCTGGAGCCGGGCAAGAAGGCCGATGTCATTCTGGTCGACTTGCGGCGCCCGCATCTCTACCCGGCCAACATGCCGGAATTCCGTGTCACCTATTTTGCCAACGGCAACGACGTCCACACCGTGCTGGTCGGCGGACGCGTGCTGTTGCGCGACCGCAAGCCGGTTCATGTCGATCAGGATGCCGTGCTCGATGCTGCGCAACGGGAGACGGAACTGATGATCGAGCGGCTGGGCCTGCGCGATCTGCTCAGGACCCCGGACCGGTTCTGGCGGCACAGCCGCGACACGGATCTGATCGAATAGGCTTCAATATCGAGACAGTCCCATCAGCGATGCGGAACGGCAGCGATGCACGTTCGGCCGGGCGGCGGCTTCAGGAATTTTTCGCATGGTACGCATCGGCATCATCAATCCCAATTCGACCGTGTCGATGACGGCATCCATCGCCGTCGCGGCGCGGCGAACCGCGCAGGCGGGCACCGAAATCATCGCCATGCAGAACGACAGCGGCCCGGCTTCCATCGAAGGCGCGATCGATGGCGCGAAGGCGGTCCCGGGTCTTCTCGACCGTATCGAAGGGGCCGAGCGCAGTGACGCCGTGGACGCCTATATCATCGCCTGCTTCGACGATACCGGACTCGACGCCGCGCGGATGCTGACGCGCAAGCCGGTCATCGGCATAGGCGAGGCTGCCGCCCGTGTCGCCAGCATCGTGGCGAGGCGCTTCACGGTGATTACCACCTTGCCGGTTTCCGTTCCCATTCTCGAGGACAATCTGGTTCGCTACGGCCTTTCGCCATTCGCCACCGTGCGGGCGAGCGGCATTCCCGTCCTGGCGCTGGAAGCGAATGGCGAGGCAGCCTTGTCGATCATCAGCGAAGAAATCCAGGAGGCGCTGCGGGTCGATCGTGCCGACGCTATCGTGCTTGGCTGCGCCGGCATGGCCGACATGGCGAGGCGACTGGCGAGCCTTCACCGTGTCCCGGTCGTCGAAGGGGTGTCGGCGGCTGTCAGGCTCGCGGAATTGCTCGTCGGCCTGGAACTCCGTCCCAGGCAGGATGCTTTCGCCACTTCTCGGCGGAGCATGACGGCTTCGTTCGCCGCCGCAACCCGTTCGGCTTCCACGCACAGCGTGTCGGGGGGCTGATGCCGATGGTCAAGCGCAGACTTTTGCTGGGCGTCATCGTCGCCTGCATTCCATTGATAGCGTTGGGGCAGAACATGAATGAGACAAGGCTTCACTCGGCTGCGGCAAATGACGATGTCTCCATGATCAAGATGCTTGTTTCCGAGGGAGCCCGGATCGACGCGCGCGACGAGAACGGCCGCACGGCTCTTCTCGTCGCGACCCACGGCAACAAGGTCAGCGCTGCCAGGACTCTCATCGAGGCTGGCGCGGACGTCAACGCCAAGGACGATATGCAGGATAGTCCATATCTCTACGCCGGCGCGCGCGGGCATCTCGATATCCTGAAGATGACGCTTGCGCACGGCGCCGACCTGAAGAGCACCAATCGCTATGGCGGTACCGCGCTCATTCCCGCTGCCGAACGCGGACATGTCGAGACCGTCGGCGCGCTGATCGATGCCGGTATTGATGTCGATCACGTCAACAAGCTCGGCTGGACCGCGTTGCTGGAGGCCATCATCCTCGGCGATGGCGGGCAGCGTCATGTCGAGATCGTGAGGCGGCTGATCGAGGCCGGCGCCAACGTCAATCTCGCCGACAAGGACGGGGCGACACCGCTGCGGCACGCGCGCAGGAACGGCTATGCGCAGATGATAACCCTGCTGGTGCAAGCGGGCGCCAGATGAACAGCGCGAAAATGTCGATGACCGCGCAGCCTGCAACCGACAGGCAATGGACCCTGCTTGCCCTCGTCGTGCTAATCGGGATCAACCTGCGTCCCTTTCTGACGGCGCCGGGACCGATATTGGCCGATATCGTGGCCGACACCGGGATGGGCTATGGCAGCCTGGCCATGCTGACGCTGTTGCCGATGCTGCTGATGGGCCTCGGTGCGTTCGTTGCACCGGGCATCCAGGCGGCCGTCGGAACGCGCCGGGGCCTGCTCGCGGCGCTAACGGTGCTGACAGCGGGCTCGCTGCTCAGGCTTGTCGTGCCCGGCGGCCTGTCGTTGATCCTGACGGCGGCACTTTGCGGGGCGGGGGTGGCCTTCATCCAGGCCGCGTTTCCGGGGATCATCAAGGCAAAGTTCCCGACCAGCACACCCGCCGTGACCGGCCTCTATTCCTGCATGATCATGGGCGGTGGGGCGCTTGGCGCACGTCTGGCGCCCCTGCTCGTCAACAACGGATACGACTGGCGGGCAGCCCTTGCCTGGCTCGCGGCTCCCGCCGCCATCGCACTGTGCGCCGCATTCCGCGTTCTGTCCGACGCCAAGGCTTCAAGACCCGATCGCGCCTTGACCGGTTTTCTGCTTCGCCGTCCACGGACCTGGGTGCTGATGGCGGCCTTCGGCCTGGTCAACTCCGGTTATTCATCTATGGTCGCCTGGCTTGCGCCCTACTACCAGGCGCAAGGATGGAGCAGTGCCGCCAGCGGCAATCTTGTGGCCGTGATGGCCATTTGCCAGGCGGCTTCGGCCCTGGTGCTGCCTGTCCTGGCGCGCCGGGGCATCGACCGCCGTCCCTGGCTCTGGCTGACCCTGCTGTTGCAGGCTGCGGGATTTGCCGGACTTGCGGTTTTTCCCGCATTGTCGCCCGTTCTGTGGGTGGGGATATGCGGGGCCGGTCTTGGCGGAAGCTTCTCGCTTGCAATCGTCACGGCGCTCGATCATCTGCCGCGACCGGAGCAGGCGGGCGCGCTGGCTGCGCTGATGCAGGGCGGCGGTTTTCTGATCGCCGCGCTTGGTCCATTCGCCACCGCGCTCCTGCATGGCTGGAGCGGGAGCTTCGGCAGCGGATGGATCATGCATCTCGGCTGCGTGACCGTCACAGCGTTTCTCTATCTGCGCTTCAACCCAAAACGGTACGCCGGCGTCATGAGGGGCTCGGAACAAGAGCAGTGCGAAATGGTGGTTTAATGAAGTGGAAAGCAAGTTCTGAACTCAATGACGACGTACGTCTTCGCGGGATGAGCAGCCGGCGCTTGCGCCGCATCTCGGCCGTGGAGATCGGCTCTGCCGGACCACCCGAGGCCGGGCTGGCGCAGACGACGATATACCTCCTGCAGCTCACCGTCGCCGGCTATGCGCTGTCCAAGCGCCCGCCGGTCGCGCGCTCTGTACTTCCCCTTCCTCGGCCGACAGTTCTCCATCCGCCAAATCGCAATTGGGGTTGCAGGCGCCCAGACAACAGCCGGGCCGATAAAGTCACACGCCATCGTTGCGAAACTACACAAACATCATCACGATGATCGCTCCGATAACTATCAGGACAAGCCCACCGATAAGCATCGGCAGCAGAGTGTTGTCCGGGTCGATATCAGAATCAATGTCCTTTGTGACCTGTTGATCATTCTTCTTTGGTTCAGCCATGGCCCATCTCACATCCGAGCAAAAACAGCGCGCGTCGAAGCTGCGCAACATTATACGGTCTTGCGTGTCGCCCCGGTGCGAACGGGTGGTATCTGACCGCCGAGGAAGTCTTCGGGCATCAGTGTGATGTCGGCGAGCGTGTAGCGGTCAAGGACGTTCAGGAAGGAGGCTGTCGCTTCGTCAAACATGCCTGAAAGCTTGCAGGAGGCGGTTAGCACACATCGGTTTCCGGTCGCGAAACATTCGACCAGCGCGAAATCCGGCTCGGTTAACCGCACGACATCGCCAATCCGGATCATCTCAGGCCGGCGCCCGAGAATGAGACCACCGGAACGGCCGCGGATTGCCTTCATATAGCCGCTACGGGTCAGGGTGTTGGCGACCTTGTTCAGATGCGTCTTCGACACGTTGAAGGTGCGGGCAACCTCCTCGATCGTTATAAGCCGGCTACCGGCGGCGGCAGTGTACATCAGCATCCGCAATGCATAATCCGAAAAGCTGGTCAGCCGCATGAATCACGGCTTCCTGTCGATCGCTGTGCATTGTAGGAACCACTCACAAACCGGTCGTGCATCACAAGTCTCTCTCGACGATAGGTTCGATGCCGATCGTGGTCTCGCCGCGGTTGAAGGCGATCGCGAGACGGAAACTGTGAGCAATTCGCAGCGCGCGATCCATAAAAAGCGTCGCCACCTCGGCCGGGCAAATGCGACGCACCGTTGTCCGAAACAATATTAGCCAGCGACGGAAATGCGCCGCGCCGAGGCCGGCTATGACCAGGTGCGGCGGCAGTGGCCTGCCGTCGTATCGGGATGTCCGAAGTAGAGTAGCGGACCAGAAGTCACACATCTTCGCCAGATGCTGCGGCCATTTATCTGGCTCGATCCGATCGTGGAAAATGGGACCGAGAAGGTCATCACGGCGAATTTCGTCATAAAACCCGTGGACTACACCGCGGATCATTGCCTCGTCGAGTATGTTGGGCAATGGCACGCCGTCGACCACGATTGTTCTCTTGCTTCGACCGTTCGCGGTCATTCCGAAGCTCCTGTTTTCTCCGACGCAAGCTGGCTGAAGCCTTGGTTCGCCCTTCGATGTGATCCTCTATATAAGATATATTATCAATCTATCTTATTGCGTGGCAAGACGCCGTGATGCCGCACCAGAAATGGGTCTGTCCGACCAAGCGGCGAATGACGAGCCCTTAATCCTAGGCATTTCCGAACTGCCTGGACATCACCCCAGGCCCGAGGCCGGAAGTATCTAAATTGGCGGGGAATTCCCGATGTGGCTCAGTTTCGAGAGTCGCCAACGCCTCATCAGATGACCGTGCCAGCCGGAGTCGCTCCCGAACCTGAAGTGCGATCTACGACAACGGCAAATCCTTCACGACGGAAATCCTGGCGTCCTCAATCGCACTCCACTCCATGTCAAACAGGCGGCGATCGCAGGCGCGGATGTCGCGACCGTACCACCAGCGATACTCAGAAACCTCGCCAGACATCCACTCACCGACAAGGGCCTCAAGTCGTTTCTTGCCGACTGGGGAAAGACTGGGCAGGCGATCTTGTAGTTGTGCGCAGTGGAATCGCGGACGGAAAGCCATCATGAAAACTGCACTCAACTATCGATTAAATTCGTTTGCATGATGTCCGCGAGAGCGGGAGACTGCGGTCTGAGCCACTCAGCCCAGTACATGACGCAGTCGGAATGTCGGCGCGGATAATGCTGAGAATCTGAAGGCGCACTAGCCAGGCAGAAGGTACCCCGAAGCAGTGTGCCGCTTCGCCGCACGAGCGGTTTTGACACGGATCGCCAAGGACGAGAATATGGCTGAAGCTGATACCAAATCAAACGGACCGGATCTGGTCCAGGGGATCGCGCTGTCCGACCTTCCCGATGGCGGAAAGCTTGTCGGCCATTGTGGCGATGAGCAGGTGTTGCTGGTGCGCCGCAGGGCCGAGATCTTCGCCATCGGCGCGACATGCACACATTACGGCGGACCGCTCGGTGATGGTCTTGTGGTGGCGGATACCATTCGGTGCCCGTGGCATCATGCTTGCTTCGATATGCGCACAGGCGAAGCCCTGCGAGCGCCTGCCTTCAATCCACTCGCTTGTTGGTCGGTGGAACAGCGCGATGGGCGGATATTCGTGGGCGAGAAACTCAAACGGACCGCGCCGAAGCCGCTCGGCGGAAGTGCTGGCCGGGCCCCCGAGAAAATGGTCATTGTCGGCGGCGGCGCCGCGGGTTTCGCGGCGGCCGACATGCTGCGGCGCCAGCAGCACCAGGGCAGCATCGTCATGATCAGCGACGATCATGCGCCGCCCGTCGACCGGCCGAATCTCTCCAAGGACTACCTCGCAGGGAAGGCCCCGGAGGATTGGATCCCGCTCCGCGGCGAGAAATTCTATTCAAAAAACAATATCGACCTGCGTCTTAATATGAAGGTCGTCGATATCGACCTGCGTTCTCGCGAGGTCATTCTGGCTGATGGAACCAGGATTCCTTACGATAGACTGCTACTTGCAACGGGGGCCGAACCGGTGCGCCTCTCCATCCCCGGCGCGGATCAGCCACACGTTTACACGCTGCGCTCGTTTGCAGATTGCAAGGCGATCATCGAGCGAGCCACGACTGCTCGCCGCGCCATCGTGCTAGGTGCCAGTTTCATTGGCTTGGAAGTTGCCGCAGCGCTGCGCGCTCGTGATATCGAAGTTAATGTCGTGGCCCCGGATAAGCGGCCCATGGAACGGGTCCTCGGTCCGCAAATGGGTGACTTCATCCGCGCACTCCATGAGGAGAAGGGCGTCGTCTTCCATCTTGAGAACACGCCGACCAGCATCGACGGCAGGAAGGTGAAACTTAGCAGCGGCGGTACGTTGGCGGCGGATTTCGTCGTCGCCGGCGTCGGCGTGCGGCCGCGAACCGGGCTTGCCGAAAAGGCGGGGCTCGTCCTTGACCGCGGCGTCGCCGTAAATGCCTTTCTGGAGACGAGCGCACCGGACATATTCGCGGCCGGCGACATTGCGCGGTGGCCAGATTCTCACACTGGCGAGAACATTCGGGTCGAGCATTGGGTGGTTGCAGAGAGGCAGGGGCAAACCGCGGCCCTGAACATGCTCGGGCATCGCGAGAAATTCGCGGCCGTGCCGTTCTTCTGGAGCCAGCACTACGACGTTCCTATCAACTATGTCGGCCATGCCGGGCAATGGGACGAGATTGCTGTCGATGGAGACATCGGTGCCAGGGACTGCCTGCTGCGCTTCAAGCGCGAAGGGCGCACGCTGGCTGTCGCTTCGATCTTCCGTGACATCGAAAGTCTAGGGGCGGAGATGGAAATGGAGCGCCAAATGGCAAGGTAGCAAGCGCTCTTGGGCACCGCGATCCGTAGAGAGCGCAACCCGTATGGCGCAGCGGTGCGTCGCTGTGACTGAAAGGAGTTCGACTTATGTCCACAATGCAACAGGAACCGAGCACCACCAACGGATTGGACGCCGTTCATTCAAAGATCGTCAAGTTCACTACCGGTGTGGCCAGGGAAGCGTCCGATGAGGCGCCGACCTCGGTCGAAATCTTTTCGGACAGGGGCCGCTGGTACTGCAGGGTCCGTCGCGGCGATGAAAAGACTCGGCCAATGGGTCCCTATTCCAAACAACAGGCTGAGCGGATCCAAGAGGCTCGGAGACTGTTGATTGCCAAAAGAGGCACCGCTCGGATCATGTTCGAGTAGGGAGGACATTCACGATCACGTCGGCCGGCGTACTTCTCACCACAACCATCGTTCATCATCGACTTTTTTGAAACTGTGCAGGTAGACCTCCGGCTTTGAGGGTTGTCGCGTTGTGAAGCCGCGTTGCGGCAGGGTGTCTGCTGACGTTTTTCTCCTTGGCCAAAGCCGGCATCGTCACAGCGTCGCCCGAGGGCGCCTCTTCTGGCAATTTTCATCGTTCCACCCACCTGGTAGCCTGATCCTCCAGGCAGGACGGCCTGTCTTCGTCGCCTCGACCAACCAGGAAATTTCCGCAACAAGGTTCTTGTCGGATGGAGGATACGCGTGAAGCGAAGCGTGCGGTCACTGATGCCATGCCATTTTTGCAAATGGCTCAGGGGGTTGGTGCAATCACGATCGAAGATGCCGCGACCGATGAAACCTGGAATAGCCTGAACGATGTCGTCGCCTTCCATTCGAGCCACGGCGTAAGGGCGAAGGCTGACGTGTTTCCGGAAAGATCTGATGGTGGATCAATCGCTGATATGGCTGATGCGATGCATGCGGATCTGACCATATCCGGCGCCTGAGGCCACAGCAGGTTCAGGGAGTGGATCTTTGGCGGTGCTACCCGCTCGCGGCTTGAGAATGATCGACTGAACCGGTCATGCCGATTTGATCGTGATACACAAATCGTGGATGCACATTGTCAAAAGCTGAAATTCCGCGCGGCTCGAGCGCTCCGGGTTGACCGCCCATCTATAGTGACAAGGCTGTCAGGCAGGCATCGGATGAGCATGCACTCGTTACTCGCCTTCCGTGGCGATCAACATCCAATTGCGCTTTGTTGACGGGGTGTCACAGGCGAACGTCCACGTATCGATCACCTCAACGATCTGCTGGGGATCGCCGGCGACGATCGCATCGTTGGCCGAGCGTGTAACGCTGACCACGTCGGAAACGAAGCGAACGGCAATCTCAGCGGTGCTGTTCTCCGCAAGAGCGTCGACGACCTTTGCTTCCTTCGTGCCGATGAAGGTGAGTTGCAGCATCTCCCCCCGATCCCGGCGGCCGGCAATCGCTCGTCCGAAGATATCGAGCACTTCCGGCCCGACGAGACGCTTCAACGTTGGGATGTCGCTGTCCGCATACGCGCGCAGGATAGCTTCATAAGCCATATTGGCACCGGTCAGAAACGCGGCAAGGTCGAAAGTTGGGTCGATCTCTCGGATCGCATCCAAGCGTGTGTCCGTATAGGATATATCGTCGATACTGCCGGTTCGCTGCTCTGTCGGCGCATCGTCCTGCTTGGCCTTGTCGTTGCCCGAGCGCGGCAGAGTTTGGCCCCAACTGCCCAGCAATGCCCAATAAAACGCTATGATCGCCACGAGCAGGATCTGGTTGTTTGGATCTGTGGTTTCGTTCATGACGTTCTCCCGACAGAATGTCGAAGCAGGCGCCGGTTCGGAACCGGAGCTGAATTTCAGGCAATGCGCGGCAGCTTCTCCCATTGATGGAAGGGCGGCGGCGATGACAGTTGCCATTCCAGCGTGGTCGCCCCTTCGCCCCAAGGATTGGCGCTTGCCTGGCGTCTTCGGCTGAAGGCCTCGGCAACCGCGATGAAGAAGACGACAAGCCCGGCCGTTGAGATGTAGGAACCGATCGACGAGACGAAATTCCAGCCGGCAAAAGCATCGGGATAGTCGGCGTAACGTCGCGGCATGCCGGCCATGCCCAGAAAATGCTGCGGGAAAAAGACGAGGTTGACGCCGATGAACATCAGCCAGAAATGCAGCTTGCTGAGCGTTTCGCTGTACATATAGCCGGTCATCTTCGGGAACCAGTAGTAGAAGCCGGCGAAGATCGCGAAGACCGCCCCCAAAGACAGCACATAGTGGAAGTGAGCGATCACGAAATAAGTGTCGTGGTACACGCGGTCGATGCCGGGGTTCGCAACCATGATGCCAGTGACGCCACCGATGGTGAACAGCAGGACGAAACCGAGAGCCCACATCATGGGTGTCTTGAACTCTATCGATCCTCCCCACATGGTCGCCAGCCACGAAAACACCTTCACGCCGGTTGGAACGGCGATGACCATCGATGCGAAGGCGAAGTAGCGCTGCGTGTCGACCGACAGGCCGGTCGTATACATATGATGTGCCCAGACGACAAAGCCGATCGCGCCGATTGCCACCATTGCATAGGCCATGCCGAGATAGCCGAAGATCGGCTTCTTGGCGAAGGTGGAGATGACGTGGCTGATGATGCCGAAGCCAGGCAGGATCATGATGTAGACTTCGGGATGGCCGAAGAACCAGAACAGATGCTGGTAGAGGATCGGATCACCGCCGCCGGACGGCGAAAAGAAGGTCGTCCCGAAATTGCGATCGGTCAACAGCATGGTGACCGCGCCGGCGAGCACCGGCAGCGACATGAGAAGCATGAAGGCGGTGACCAGCATCGACCAGGCGAACAGAGGCATCTTGTGCATGGTCATGCCGGGTGCGCGCATGTTGAAGATGGTGGTGATGAAGTTGATCGCGCCGAGGATCGAGGAGGCCCCCGAAAGGTGGATGGACAGAATAACGAGGTCGACGGCGGGACCTGGCTGGCCCTCCGTCGAATAAGGCGGATAGAGCGTCCAGCCGCCGCCATGGCCGAGCGTACCGGGCGCTCCCGGAACGAACATCGAGGTGATGAAGAGGATGAATGACACCACCAGCAGCCAGAACGAGATGTTGTTCAAGCGGGGGAAAGCCATGTCGGGTGCGCCAATCATGATCGGCACCATCCAGTTGCCGAAGCCACCAATCAGCGCCGGCATGAGCACGAAAAAGATCATGACCAGCCCATGGGCACTGACGACGACATTGTAGACGCCCGGATCGCCAAATATCTGCAAACCCGGTTCCTGCAACTCCATGCGGATCAACACGGAAAGCGCCGTACCGAAGACGCCTGCCATGATCGAGAACAGCAGGTAAAGCGTCCCGATATCCTTGTGGTTGGTCGAGAACAGCCATCGGACGAGAAACCGGGGCTTGTGATCATCCAAGGTCGAGGCTGGATTGGACATGATGTGCTTCCTGCTCTCCTCTTCCGGCAGGCAAGACGGCCTCAACCATGGACGGCACCTGCGATCCGCCGTCACACGGGGCTAGGTCTTGCCTGCGCTCTTTCATTCATCCGTGACGATCGCATCCATCGGAATGTCGTGCGGCTGCGGATAGATGGTTCGGATCCTGCTACGGGCGTAACCGACGCCGACGACGAGAGGCCGCCTGGGCGCCGCGGCCAGGGTCCGGTCGAAGAAGCCGCCGCCATAACCCAGGCGATAGTTAGCCTCGTCGAAACCGACAACGGGCGCGATGACCACATCCGGTTGGACGGCAGGTCCATGAGAGGGGACAAGAATATTCCAGACTCCGCGTTCGAGCGGGTCTCCCGGCCCCCAGATGCGAAACTCCAGCGGCCAGCCTTTCTTGATGACGACTGGAAGCGCAATCCGCCCGCCGCGTTCGATCACCTTTATCGCCCAGTTGCGGAGATCGGGCTCACCGCGGAACGGCCAATAGCCGCTGACGATCCGCCCGCTCACCCGACCGACAGCCAGGTCGAGAACGGAAGCGATGCGTAAAGACCTCGCATTGCGTTCCTCGGCGTCGATGGCGAGACGCTCATCGATTAGACGCTTGCGTTCCGCCTTGCGCCATCGGCAGACATCGGGCCATGCGTCCTGAACGGCCGGCTCAGTGCCGTACCCGGGGACCAGCTGATGCATGAAGCATGGCGGAGAGGCGTATTCTCTCGTCTCCGGACAAACATCCTCCTGATCAGACATCGCACGCTCCATATCCGTTGCAGCGGAGCCCCGCCTTCGTGGACGTTGCGCTGCGTAAAACAGGAAGGCAAACGGAATTAAATGCTGTATTGATGCAAGATTATTGCACTAATGCGGGAACCAGCATGGACATCGACCGCGCGCGCACGTTTTTGGAAATCGTCCATTCCGGCAGCTTTCTGAGAGCTGCCGACCGACTCCACGTCACCCAGACCACTGTCAGCGCGCGAATACGCACGCTGGAGGAAGAGCTCGGACGTCAGCTCTTTGTCCGCAATCGCAATGGTGCGCAGTTGACGCAGGCGGGCCGGGAGTTCGAGCGGTTCGCACAGTCATTCGTGCAAATCTGGGAACGAGCACGCCACCAGCTCGCCATCCCATCAGGACGGACAAGCGTCGTTGCCCTGGGCGGGGAGCTCAGCCTGTGGAACCCGCTGCTGCTCGATTGGCTGGTCTGGATGAAGAAGGCCAGGCCGGAAATCGCCATCCAAGCCCAGGTCGGCGTGCCGGACCAGCTCCTCGAGCAGCTCAGGACTGGCGTTCTGGATATCGCGGTGCTCTATGCGCCGAAGCTGCTGCCAGGCTTCAGGGTGGAGCTGCTCGTTGAGGAACAACTCGTCCTGGTTCGGAGCACGGACAGAGACTCGGAGTTGGACGCCTCGAGGGACTATGTCTATGTCGATTGGGGGCCGCTGTTTGCCGCCCAGCATGGTGCCAGTTCCTCAGCCTTCGGCGAGCCGGGATTGATGGTCGGCCTTGGTCCGCTTGGGCTGAGCTACATTCTGCGCGCCGGCGGAATGGGCTATTTCCGTAGGGGCGCGGCAGCGCCCCATATCGAGGCCGGGCAGTTGGAGGTCGTGGAGGGCGCGCCGGAATTCACCTATCCGGCCTATGCAGTCTATCCGGATGCAAGCGCGTCGCGAACCGACGTACAGGAGGCGCTACGTGGACTGAAGCAGGTGGTGAAATGACCGCGTTCTTTCAGTTCCAAATCGCTGATCATGCGGCCGGAAAGAAATCCATCGCCATGGATTGATCGAACATGCCTTATCCGTTCCACACCATCGGTCACTCGACCCGATCGATCGCCGAATTCGTAGCCCTGTTGCGGGTTGGCGAGATTACCCTCGTGGTCGACATAAGGACCATCCGGCGATCGCGGGCGAATCCGCAATTCAACAGCGAAACGCTGCCGGACAGCCTTGCGGATTTCGCGATCGGATATGAGCATATTGCCGAGCTTGGCGGCCTGCGCGGCAAGGCGCACGCCATTCCACCGACGCTCAATGCATTCTGGATCAACCAGAGTTTTCACAACTACGCCGATTACGCGCTGTCAGCGGAGTTTCATGGCGGTCTGGAGCGGCTTATGTCCCTTGGCAGGCAGCAGCGGTGCGCCATCATGTGCTCGGAAACGCTTTGGTGGCGTTGCCACAGAAGAATCGTCGCGGACTATCTGATCAGTCGTGGCGAGTCCGTTTTTCATCTGATGGGCCATGACAAGGTCGAGCCGGCGAAGCTCACCGACGGTGTGGAGGCAAGGCTCGACGGAACGCTTGTCTATCCGCCTTCACAGCTTGGGATAGTCGAGATCTCAGGCGGCTGACGGACCCGGGTCGTCGAACCCGTCGTTGAAAGCCGCCATGACTTGCTTTGCCGCTTTGTCTTGCGCCTCATCGGAACGATGGACGACCCGCAGAACCGGTCCGTCCGGTCGCCACGAGCCCGGCGCAGCACCCCCGCCAGCTTCAGTCTCTCGCGCCTTGCCGCTTCCGGCTGATAGACCACTTCATGCACAGCCAGCGTTTCATGGCCGCCCTGCGCGGTCGGAATGGACATGGACTGACCTTCGGCCAGACCAAGCAGCGCCAGGCCGCGCGGGTTGGTGATCGGCAAAAGCATGCCAACCAGGCCGCGCATCTCGTCATGTGCGACGATGCGGGTCTCGGCAGGGCCGTCGTTTACACGATAGGTCACTCGGGTGCTGAGCGTCACGACCGTTGGCGGAATGTCTTCTCGAAACATCACGATTGCGCTCGAAATCTTCCGTTGAAGGACAACGGACAAGGCATCGCCGCGGGGATGGCGCTCTTGCATCACTTCAAGAATCGTGAAGTCCTTGGTGGTCAGTTGGCAGCTATCGATAGTGGGCATGGTGCGTCTCCAAGACGGACCCGTGAAAGGGTTCCGGCGTCAAGCATTTGATCGGATGTGGAAGCTACCCCCTGTGCCGGACCAGGACAGGCCGGCGCAGGGGTCACACTCCCGCGATCAGGCTGCCTGCGTGATTGAGGAGACGGATGGAAACGCCCATGTCTAGGCGTCTGCCGGGATCGCCGAAGACGCTGGTGCGCGCCGATCGACTGCATCGCCTTCCGCAGCGGGTTGGCCTACGGCAAGCACCGACAGTTTGTGCCGGCGCCCATCGCGCGCGGTCCACATGATCGACTGTTCGGCCGAGAGGCCGATCAGGGCCGTGCCGATCGGCGTGAGGACTGAAACCTTGCCTTCGGAGATATCCGCGTCGCCAGGAAAAACCAGCGTGACTGTCTTGGCATTGCCAGTATCGGGCTTGAATGTCACCGTCGAACCCATCTGGACGGTGCTGGCGGAGACCGAACCATCGGCGACTATACGTGCCCGCTCGAGTTCGGCGAGCAGTTCATCGGAGGCCTCCGGATTGCGCGCGGCCACGGTGCTCGCAACCGCCGACAGACGCGCATGGTCTGACTGTGAGATGCGGATGTTCGGCTTGCGCCGGGTTTTCGTGTTGTCTTGCATTTGAATACTCATGCTTCCGCTCGGACCAGCCGCCCAGGGAGGATGCCGGAATCGAGCCAATTTGTGAAAATCTTGATGGAACGCCAATGCTCCGGAGGCCTGAGGCCCTGCGGAACCATCCCATGTGGGTAAACGCACCGCCCCTCGGCTCGGGGCGCGCATGGCAGCCGAGCCGGGGGCTACATTCCCGCTATGGGGCAAACCCGAAAAAGAAAATCGCGACGAATTCTGACTGCGGCGTTCATAGGACCATAGTTGGTGAAGCAATCTGGGAAGTCAAGTCAGCCACCTCGGTGCAGTTTGGCGGGTATCAATCCTAAACTAGTCAGAGCGGGCGCCAAGCAACGTTCTTATCACCAGCTCTCTTCCGGCCCGGTTTATCCCGGTCCCGCTGGGTCTTTCTTCAGCCAGCCCGAGAAAGACAAGACGTTCGGCCAAGGCTTTCGATAGAGATGGGTAGGGTCCGCGGTTCATTCGCTTGAGTGCCGTCTGCTCCTCCTTGGTGAGATCGTCCCAGATAACTGTCATGAGAGCCATCTCCCTTGTGTGCACTATCAAGCCGATGCCGATCCTGGATTGTCCAGCGACGGGTTGCGACCATGAATTCATTGGGCCCCGAAGGTCTTGCTTATGGAACGGCATCTGTTCCGACAATGCCGCCTTCATTCTCCAGAACGCCGATCCGCTTGACTTCCGAGCGGTTGAGCTTCAGGCGAACGCCAATACCGCCGCCGTTCTCGGCAATGAAAACGGCGCCGGCGCTTTCAAGCGCGGTTTGCAGCGTGTCGCAGATATCTCGGTCAGGAAGGTTGATCCGGCGCTCGAATTCTTCGATGACCAGCGCGTCCACGCCTGAATTGCCGGCGAGCTTTTCACGGGTCCATTCGACCAGTGCGCGAGCGGCACGGCATTGAGCACCAGTGATCATCCTAAAATCTCCTTCTGGATCGCTTTTGGGATCGAAATTGCCGCCTGCTGAAAGCCGGGACACTGCGGGTGCGACGGCCGCGCCCATAAAAAATGCATATCGAATCCGAAAAGGAAAGGGCTGCGTCCCTCACCGCGATCGAAATCATGGTGCAAAATAATTATGCTAAAGCGGCAATAAATTTCGTTTGTCTTGCAGATAAGGATGAGTGAAGCTCGTGCGTAGCGAAACGACAGATTGGGTGCCAGCCAGCAGGTCTCAACCCTAGGGGACTGTTTGGCGATATCGCGCGAAGGGCACCTTGGGCTCGGCAATGACAATAATGGACAGGCTTGAACACGATTTCGGCAGGATCCTTTCTGGCCCGGACATTCGGCGTCATGTCGTCGGTCGAATGGTATCTGCCAATCGCCCTGACGCAGATGACGGCATCCCGATCGCACCCGTGGATGACAATGCTCTCAAAACCGGCTGCGCGAGGAACTGCTCCTGCAAGCACGGACCCGGCTGCCGATCACCTATGCAAAACTGGCCGAGAGCATGGTTGGTTCGGACGCAACAGGCGTGATCCGGGGTGCACTCGAACAACTGATGGACGACGATGCGGACGAAGGCCTGCCATTGCTTGCGGCTGTTGCCGTGAACGCGCTCGATCCTGGCTTGCCCGCTCCCTGGTTCTTCCACAAAGCCGAGGACATGGGGCTGTTCGCTGGCGATCCGGCCGATCTGGAAGCTTACGCTTTCCATGCAAGGGAGTTTTGTCGCGCGATCCATCTCCATGCTGGCAACGGGCAAGGAACGACCTTGCCGCCGGTACTGCCGTCTGCAGGCCGGTGAAGGAGAACGAAATGCTGATCGCCAAGGACGTCATGACGTCGCCGGCCATCGCGGTAGGGCCTGACAGTACGGTGGACGAGGTCGCCGATATTCTTCTGTCGCACGGGATCAGCGCCGTGCCGGTGATCGATCGAGGTGCGCTGCTGGGCATCGTCAGTGAAGGAGACCTGATCCGCCGGGCGGAGATCGGAACAGCACCGCAGGGTCGTTCCTGGTGGCTTCATTTATTCACCAACAACGCGGTTCAGGCGGAAGACTATGTCAAATCTCATTCCGATCATGTGATCGACGTCATGACACAGCAGGTTGCGACGGTGGTCGAGAGTACGCCAGTCGCCGAGATCGCAACCCTGCTTGAGCACAATCGGATCAAGCGTGTCCCAGTGCTGCGCGACGGGCAGGTGGTTGGGATCGTCAGTCGCGCTAATCTGGTGCGAGCGCTGGTCATTGCCAGGAAAGGGTGGCGCGCTCCGGCCTTGCATGACGACAGCAGCATCAGGATGGAGATTGTCGATGCCTTGCGATCCGAATCGTGGCCCTCGAGTTCGGACGTGATCGTGAACAACGGCGTGGTCACCCTGTGGGGAACGTATCTGTCGGAGCAGGAGCGGAAAGCCTCGATCGTCCTGGCTGAAAACACCGCTGGCGTGCGGGCTATCGATGACCATCGCATTCCCTTCGATATGACCTACGGCTTGGTCTGAAGGCCACCGAATGACATTCGTGGTCACCGACAATTGCATCAAATGCAAATACATGGACTGCGTGGAAGTCTGCCCGGTGGACTGCTTCTACGAAGGCGAGAACATGCTCGTCATCCATCCCGATGAATGCATCGACTGCGGCGTCTGCGAGCCGGAATGCCCGGCGAAGGCCATTTTTCCCGATACCGAGCCTGGTCTCGACGATTGGCTCGCGCTGAACGCCGAGTATGCGTCTGTGTGGCCCAATATTGCGATCAAGCGCGATCCACCCGCCGACGCCAAGGCGTTCGACGGCGAAGCGGACAAGCTCGCGAAATATTTTTCGCCGGAACCTGGGTCGGGTGACTGATCAAAATGAACGCATGTGCGCACCAGCCGTCGCCACTTTATCTGGGCATCGACACTGGCGGCACGTACACCGATGCCGTGCTGTGGTCGGAATCCACAGGCATCGTGGCCAAGGCCAAGTCGCTGACCACGCGACACGATCTTGCCGAGGGCATCGCCGGCGCCGCAGACGCTGTTTTGTCCGAGGCAGTCATCGAGCCCAGCGCGATCAAGCTCGTCTCGATGTCGACCACGCTGGCCACCAACGCCCTCGTCGAAGGGCAGGGCGGGCGGGTCGCGCTGGTGATGATCGGCTTCACTGAAGCCGACCTTGCCCGGAACGGATTGTCAAAAGCCCTCGGCTCCGATCCCGTGATCTTTTGCCCGGGCGGACATGACGTCCACGGAGATCCGCGTGAGCTGGTGCTCGACGCTCTCGTGGCTGCGCTGCCGTTTCTCGCCGACACGGTTTCAGGCGTCGCCGTGGCCTCCTATTTTGCCGTTCGCAATCCCGAACACGAAATCGCGGTACGTGACGTCATCCGCGAGCGCATCGGGCTCCCGGTGACCTGTTCGCATGAACTGTCGTCGAAACTCGGCGGCCCGCGTCGGGCGCTGACCACGCTTCTCAACGCGCGGTTGATCTCGATGATCGATCGCCTTGTCGACGCCACCGAGGGCTTTCTGAAAAGCCGCGGGATCGTCGCTCCGCTCACGGTCGTGCGCGGAGACGGCGCGCTCATTACCGCTGAATTCGCCCGCGCACGGCCGATCGAGACCATCCTATCAGGACCAGCGGCAAGCCTGGTGGGGGCGCGGTACATGACCGGCATCGATGATGCGGTGGTGTCCGACATAGGCGGCACTACCACGGACATCGCAGTTCTGGATGGTGGCCGCCTGCGGCTCGATCCGGAAGGCGCCACCGTCGGCGGAATGCGAACCATGGTGGAAGCCGTGGCCATGCGCACCTTTGGCCTCGGCGGAGATTCGGAAGTCTCGCTTCATGAGCAGTCGTTGGCTTCGACGGTCGTGCTCGGGCCCCGGCGGCTGGTACCGCTGGCGCTCGCCGCGGTGAAACACGGCGATGCCATATACAAAGGTCTCAAGCGGCAATTGCTCAGTCCCAACACCAGCCGGCTGGACGGCCGCTTCGCATTGCGCACAGGTGTGCCCGAACGTCTAGCCGCAGGCCTGACCGTTACCGAGACGCGGCTCTATGCTGACATTTCGGCAATTCCCGCCGCGCTCGACCGGCTGCTCGTATCGACGTCACAGGTCGCGACGCTCAATCGCCTCGTCGCACGTGGCCTGGTGCATATCGCGGGCTTCACGCCATCCGACGCGGCCCACGTGCTCGGCCGGCAAGGGAATTGGGACCCTGTCGCGGCTCGACTGGGCGCCGAATTGTTCTCACGCAAGCGCGACGGCCAGGGGCATCGTGTCGCCAAAGGCGCAGAAGCGTTTTCCGAGATGGTTCTTGCCGCCGTCACCCGGCGTTCTGCCGAAGTAATTCTTGAATCGGTATTTGCCGAGGACGGGCTGGAGGGCGGCGTCTCCGTTGCCAACCCGCTGGTTCAGCGGGCGGTTGGCGGGCGAGGCGGCATGGCGCGGCTGTCGATCGCGCTCGACCGGCCGGTGATCGGCCTCGGGGCGTCGGCTTCGCTGCACTTTGCCGGGCTGCCGCAATTGATCGGCAATGAATGCAGCATTGCCGAACACGCCGATGTCGCAAATGCGTTGGGCGCCGTGGTTGGACAGGTGCGAATGTCAGCGGAAGCGCGCGTCAGCCAACCGGAGATCGGGCTTTTCCGTCTCAATTCCGGCGAGCGGCTGGACGACTATGATACCGAGGACGAGGCGATGGCCGCAGCCGAAGCCCACATTCGAGTCTTGGCGGCAGGTCTTGCCGAGCGCGCCGGGACCGATCAGGCTCGGATCGAGATCGCACGCGACATAAGAGTTGCTACAATCGAAGGCGAGCGCAGTTTCGTGGAAGCCATCGTCGTCGCGACAGCCACCGGGCGGCCGCGAATCGCGTCGTGACATGCACGCGTTGTTGTGGTGGAGCGTTGTCGAGTGACAATGCTCTGACAGTATTTTTTCCTGAGGCGGCGATCGCCTCGTCGAGATCGCGACCTTGCCAATGTTCATCCGCAGCCCCCGTTCCGCACCTGCTGGACGATCTCGCTCAACTGGCCACGACCGGACTCGACGACGAAATCGACCGCCAAGCCATCCGCGGGCTGCGCCTCGGCTGGTCCGACGACGGTCACCAGCATACCTCGCCCCGGATCAGGGCTGCAGACCGCTTCTGGATGTTGCCACCGATGACGTCGAACACCAGATCGATGCTGCCGATGTCTTATCGGTGCCTTCCACGACAATATCGGTACTGAATTGCTTTGTGATTTGCACGGCCGCGGTGTGCGCCTGCAGTTACAAGTCTATCGACACCGCTCCCATGGGATGAGTGCAGCAGGCGAGCACATATCCGGCGTCCTTCTCCTGTGCGCTGAGTCCGCCGAAATCAGCCATTTCCACGTCGCCGCTGACCTTCAGCACACGACAGGTCCCACAAATCCCTTGCTGGCAAGCGCTTGGCAGGTACAGACCAACGCTTCGAGCGATTTCGAGCAGGGTCTGTGTCGAACGGCATTTGTGGGTGACACCTGTGCGAGCAAAACGCACGGAAGCGGCCTGGGCTGTTTGCAACACCGGTGCAGGCTTCAGCAGGCCGCCAAAGCTCTCCTCATGGTACCGACCAGGATCCAAGCCGATGCTGTTGAGGGCGTTCCGGACTGCGTTCATGTAAGGCTCGGGCCCACAGGCATAAACGGTGCGCTCCCTAATGTCGGGAGCAAACTTCAGCAACATGGACTCACCAACCAATCCAGTTGGACCGGCCCAATTATGCACAGCTTCGGCGCAGACGACATGGACGTGAAAATTGCGATGGTCCCGTGCCAGGTTGTCGAGCTCGTCACCGAAGATGATGTCCTTCGGCGAGCGTGCGCTATGAATGAAGCAGACATCCTTGTCGGAGCCACTGTCGGCGAGCGTGCGCAGCATCGACATCACCGGTGTTATGCCGCTGCCGCCGGAGAGGAAAAGCGGCCGGTCGCTCCGCAGGTCATCCCAGTTGAAGCTGCCGGACGGGCCGTCGATCTCTATTTCGCTTCCCTGTTCGAGATTGTCATGCAGCCAATTGGAAGCGAGGCCGCCGGGGACGCGCTTGACGGTTATCCTGAGGTCTCCCACCCGGGTTGGCGGCGAAGAGATCGAGTAAGTCCGGACGGCCGGAGCGCCGTCGATCACGAGGTTCAGAGTGATAAACTGCCCGGCTTTGAACTGGCCGGCCTGCCCGCGCTTTGGACAAAAGACGAAGGTCTTCACGTCGTGCGTCTCCTGAACGATGCCGCGACAGATCAGCGTGTGACGTCCGCTGACGCGGTCGGATCGGCAGGAGGGAGCGAAAGAAACGAGGGCGTTCATCATCTGGCTCCCATTAAGGGGCCAAGAATGCCAGCAGGCCTACGTTCGATACAGGAGGAACCTCAAGCATCTATGATCGACAATATCGATCAACCTTCCAGCGACATGACCGCAAGATGAAGCGCGCGAATGCCTTTCTTTATGATTGGCTCATGCCGGCGTCGCGCGAGAATTGCGGTGTAGACGGGCTGATGCAGAGTTGGAGCACCTTCCACAATGTGGGAGGGTTGCTCGGCGGCGAAGCGACGCGCATCGTCGGCGCGCATGTAGCAGGTGCCGCCTGCGCGCCTCAGCATATTGTCGGCCAGCGTTTCGGAGCCCATCGAAAGCCGGCACGCAGTCAGATTTGGCAACGCCTCGGCATGAGCCTTCTCGAGCGCAACGGTGTAACCCGGCCGGATGTAATTGTCCGGGCTTACATCGCTAAGCCGGCGTGCCTTGGTCGAGACCATTGTATATTCCTCGACCATCAGTTGGTCATATGTGATCTCGGGCAGGTAGCGTGGAGCATAAACAACAGCAATATCGAGGTTTCCCAGGCTCAGATCAGATATCATCTGCGGCGAGTAGTCGGATTCGACATGGATCGAGGACCGCGGCAAGACTTGCAGCAGCATTTCCAACCAACCCGGCAGGATCGAGCGGGTCATTCCAACCTGGGCAGCGACCCGAAGGCTGCCTTCGAATCTGTTAAAGGCGCGCACGTCGTGACGGGCCTGGGACCAGGTCGACAGCATTGACCGCGCGTAAACCTCAAACCGCCGCCCTGCCGCGGTCGGCTCGGCACCGGCGCGGCCGCGATGGAAGAGTTCGGACCCCACGGCGGCCTCCAGGTTCTTGACACGGGTGCTGACCGTCGATTGCGTCAGTCCGAGGCGCTCCGCCGACCGGTTGAAGTTTCGCGATTCAATGATGTCGAGAAACGTCTCTATTTGTTCCAACTGCATAGGCGAGCCATCGATTTTTGCGATCGTATCTAGCTGTTCATACGCTTGATCCGTGCACTATCAAAGCGGAAGTTCGGTGCAGAAGCCACGGTCTGTGACGGCCGCATCAAAGGAAGAGGGGAAAAGTGTTCATAGTCGATTGCGATTGCCACAACTATTGGTCCAACGCGACGGTGCTGGAGCCCTACCTGTCCGGTGTCTGGAAAGACATGTTCATCGAGGGCGAGAAGACCGGCCCGGTCGGCGCTTTTCCGCACGGCCATCGCCCCTGGTTTCATCCGCAGGATTTCTCCCGCAAGGATGTGCGACCGAAGGTGGAGGCGGACAACTACCTGATCATGAAGGAGAAGCACCTCGATAAATACAATGTCGGAGTGGCAATCCTAACTGGCGACGAGCCCATCGAAGCGTCGACACTGGCAAATCCCTATTACGCTAGCGCGCTGGTAAGCGCCTACAACGACTACCAGATCAATGAATGGCTGCCGAAAGACAGCCGCTTCATGGGCTCCATCATCATCGCACCGCAAGACCCGCGCCTTGCGGCGGCGGAGATCCGGCGCCTCGGCGCGCATCCCCGGATGGCGCAAGTTCTGGCCTCCCAAGGCTCTGTGCGGCCGTATGGCGACCCGTTCTATCACCCGATCTTCGAGGCCTGTGCCGAGGTCGGTTTGCCGTTCGCCATACATCTTGGTGGACATGGCGGCATCAACTGGAACGCTGTCGCGCCAGCGCCCACCACTTTCTTCTGGGAGACCCATGCGATCCTGCACATGTCGGCCATGTCGCATGTGGCAAGCATGATTGCCCATGGCGTTTTTGAGAAATGGCCGGACCTCTACTTCGTGATCATCGAGTGCGGCGTCGCCTGGGTCCCGTCGGTCCTGTGGCGCCTGGATGCCGACTACAAAGCACTGCGAAAAGAGACGCCATGGCTGAAAATGCTGCCGTCGGAATATTGCCGGCGTAACATACGTTTCTCCACCCAACCGCTGGAGCAGCCTTCGAATGTCAACCACCTCTGGGCGATCCTGGAGGCCATGGACGGGGAGCACACGCTGCTGTTTGCGTCCGACTACCCCCATTGGGACTACGATGACGTCAACACTTTGCACATCCCGCCGGAATGGCGCCGCAAGGTGCTCGGCCAGAATGCGCTAGACGTTTACAAGCGCATTCCCCGCCCGCAAGCCGCTGCTGCAGCGTGACGACCTGACATGGCTGAGAAGACGTATATTTGTCGCGCCGACGAGATCCAGGTCGGAACGCCGTTCATCGCCAAGGTGCGCAGCCTGTCGATCGGCGTGTTCCGGATCGGCGATAGTTTCCATGCGCTGCTGAATGTATGCCCGCATCGAGGGGCCCCCTTTGTGAGGGACCGCAATGCGGAACGACTGCTCCCGTCGAGCGAGCCGAATTCATCTATCACCGTGAGAATGAAATCGTTCGCTGTGCCTGGCACGGGTGGGAATTCGACATCAGGTCGGGCGCAGCATTGGTCAACCCGTCCGTTCGCGCGAGGACGTTCCCAGTCTCCGTCGAGGCAGGGAGCATATACGTGACGGCCTGAGCATGGAGACACCCTCTACCTACAGAGCGGGTATCGGAATCTCAACGACCGCCTAATGCGCTTCATCGTTTTTGCTAATGCGGCACAATTTGGGATGGATTGCCTGCACGTTTCGCTAACTTGACCAATAAGCTGAGAAAAATCAGCGTAACTCAACTGGGGAACGATATGAAAAACCGACTTCTTGCACCATCTCTCGGCGTTCTATTGTTGGCGCCGGTATCGTCGGCGTTCGGTGCAGACGTGACTATGCCGGATCCAAACTATGCTACCGCAACGGCGGTCATGAACGTCATCAAGAACGCGGCCGAACAGGAGCTTGGGCTCGACGTTTCCACCGTCACCACCACCGCAGTCCCAGTCATTTGGGAAGCCATGGATCGCAACAAAGGGGAGGTCGACATCTGGCCAGATGTCTGGCTGCCGAACCAGCAGGGCCTGGTAGACAAATATGTCAAAAGCGCCGGCACGGTGAAACTCGCGCAGAACGGCTACGAAGCCAAGCAAGGCTACTGCGTCACCCAGGTCACGATCGACAAATATGGCATCAAGGATGTCGCGGATCTCACCAATCCGGACAACGCCAAGATCTTCGACACCAATGGCGACGGCAAGGGCGAAATCTGGATCGGCGCGTCAGGCTGGCAGTCGACAAACATCGAAAAGGTGCGGGCCCGCGACTATGGATTCGCCGATTTCTTCGATCTCCAGGTGACCGACGAAGCGGTGGCCGCGGCATCGCTCGACCGGGCCGCGAAGGCAGACAAGCCATGGGTCGGCTACTGCTACGGCCCACACCAGAATTTCGCCCGCTACAAGCTTGCCTTTCTCACAGAACCGAAACACGACCCAGCCAAGTTCGTGATGCTGCAGCCGAGCGAGGATCCTCAATGGTTCGAAAAATCGAAAGTGTCGTCGGCATATGCTGACACCACCGTGCACATCGCCTATGCTGCTTCGCTGGCCCAGCGGCAACCGGAACTGACCGCCGCCCTGGATCGGATTACTTTCAATCCGGACGACATCAGCAAATGGGCCTATGCAATCATCGTCGACAAAAAGCCGGCAGGCGATGTGGCGAAGGAATGGATCAAAGCCCACCCCGACGACGTGGCGAAGTGGTTCGGTCATTGAAGTCCAGGGCCGGCATTGCAGGCTCTGAACCGGCCTGCACTGTTGCCCGGCCGCTCAAATCCGTGATCGGACGGGAGCGGTAGACGGTGGACACCGCACCGATCATTGCGCCGAGAGGACCCGGCCTGGCGGACTGCGGAGACGCGGCAAGCCATGGTGCCGCCATCATTTTGAAGGGCGTCTGGAAAATCTTTGGCGCCCGCGCGCCAGTGGCGATGATGGCGATTTTGCGCGACCGCCTGGACAAGGACGAAGTGGCCAGGCGCTTCGGATGTGTCGTGGGCGTCGCCAACGTCAACATTTCGGTTCGGCCGGGTGAAATCTTCTGCGTCATGGGCCTGTCGGGCAGTGGCAAATCGACATTGATCCGCCATATAAACCGCCTGCTCGAGCCGTCCGCCGGCGAGATTTTCGTCGACGGTGAAAACGTCATGGCCAAGTCGCCCGCTGAGTTGAGGGCATTGCGGTCTCGCAGGATCGCCATGGTGTTCCAGAGCTTCGGTCTGCTTCCGCATCGCACCGTACGCGACAACGTCGCGCTCCCGCTGGAGATCCAAGCCGCGACCAAGCAGCGGAGATTTGACGCGGCCGAGGCGGCACTTGCCAAGGTGAACCTGTCGGGCTGGGGGGATCGCTACTGCCATGAGCTCTCAGGCGGCATGCAGCAGCGCGTCGGCCTCGCCCGCGCTTTGGCTGCCGATCCAGCGATCCTGCTCATGGACGAGCCATTCAGCGCGCTCGATCCCTTGATAAGGCGGCAACTTCAAGACGAGTTCCTGGCCCTCTCGCGCTCGATGGGAAAGACAGTGATCTTCATCACCCATGACCTCGACGAGGCGATCCGGATCGGCGATCGCATCGCGATCATGAAAGATGGCGTCATCGTCCAGACCGACACGCCCGAGGAGATCGTCACATCTCCGAAGCACGACTATGTCGCGAAATTCGTCGCCGACATCTCGCGCCTGAAGGTGATCACCGCCGGGCGCATCATGGAGTCGGTCGAGAGTTTCAAGAGCCGGTCTCATCCGGAATTGGACGTCGAGCGGTTGCGCAGGGTGGATTCTCGAGAATCCCTGGCCGAACTCGTCGAACTCGCGGCACGGGATGCCGCACCGCTTGCTGTGACAGATCCCGGTGGGTCTGTCGTCGGCATCGTCGACAGGCAGATCCTGCTCCACGGTCTGCGAAAGGGCGAAATCCGTGAACGCCCATGATCCTGTCGCTGTGCAATCGATAGAGCACGCCCAACCGGTAGAGGAAGGACTCGTACGAGAATTCGTCCTCCGCAACCCCGATTACTATATCGATGTGTTCGCCCGCATCCGGCGGGCTTCCGGTGCCGTCTGGCCGTTCAACCTGGCGGCCGCGCTGCTTGGACCGGTGTGGGCCGCTGCCCGAGGCATCACACTTCTGTTCTGGCTCATCTTCTTCCTGGAGACGCTTGCGGTGGTTCAGATCGGCGTCGGCGCGGCTGGCAACCTCGGCGCCGGGGAGCAAGCACGCGCCGAACGCGTCACCAAGCAGGCACAGGCGCGCGCGGAACAGGCAAAGGCCGCCGAGGCAGCGGGGGTGGACAATGCAGCTGGCCTGAAATCATCAGCGGCCGCTCTGGAGAAAGCTGCCAACACGGCCAGAATGCGGGCCGACGCCGCAAAAGCGAAGGCGCCAGTTGTAATTGGGTCCGGCATTGTCACTTTGCTCTTCGCCAGGTTGATCGCCGGTTTCCTCGCCAACCGGATGCTGGAGCGGCGCTTCGCGCGCTGGCGTTCGAACCCGACGCTTCAGCGCGGGCTCAATCATCCGCTGGCGCTATGCGCCCTTGCCTTCTGCATCGCAGGCTATGGGCTTTCGGTCTATCGCTTCGCCGCGCCGACACCAGCCGTCTGGCTGACTGCCGCGCCCTCGAATCGCGAGTGGCAGGCCGCGTTGTCATCGGGTCTGGACAGCCTGATGGGAGCGGTGTCGCATCTCGGGGAGGGCTTTTTCGGCGGCATCACAGGCGCAATATCGTTGGTGCTCGATGCCTTGGCCTATGGACTGACGGGCATGCCCTGGCCAGTGACAATGGCGATCATTCTAGCCCTGGCCTGGCAACTGGCGGGGCCGCGCGTCGCCATCTTCACCGCGGCTGCGCTCGCCTATCTTGCCGTGCTTGGCTTTTGGGAAAAGAGCCTGGAAACGGTCGCCCTGTTGGGCACATCGGCCATTATTTGCCTCGCGATAGGAATCCCGCTTGGGATATGGTGCGGACGCCGACCGCGCGTCTATGCCGCCGTGCGGCCGGTGCTCGACTTCATGCAGACTATGCCGGCATTTGTCTATTTGATCCCGGTGATCGCATTGTTCGGCATCGGCAAGCCGCCCGGCGTCATCGCCACGCTGATTTTCGGTACTCCGCCAGTGGTGCGCCTGACCGCGCTCGGCTTGCAGGGTGTCCCGCCGGCCATTAGAGAGGCCGCGCAAGCCTATGGTGCAACGAGATGGTTTCTCCTGACACGCGTCGACCTCCCGCTGGCGATGCCTTCGATCATGGCCGGCATAAACCAGACCATTTTGATGTGCCTTTCAATGGTGGTCATCGCTTCCCTGATCGGAGCCAAAGGTTTGGGAGAAGATGTCCTCAACGCGCTTCAATACGCAGCTGTCGGGCAGGGACTGCTTGCGGGCTTCGCCATACTTCTCTGCGCCATGATCATCGACCGTATCGTGCAAGGACGAACCAGATAAAGCCGTTTGGGAACGATCTTCTCGCGGAATTCGGCCGGTCAACATCTCACGAACGGGCCATCAAAGATGCGGTGCCGGCTCTAGAAATAAGCCTGGTCCGGCTCGCTGGCCTTGCGGTTGGCGATGAAGGCCTGGAGCGCTTCGTCGATCGCCGGATCGAGCCCCGGATCCTGGTAGTCGTCGAGCAGCCTCTTCCATTGCCGGTTGGCGCGTTGCGCGGCGTCGAGCCGGCCGTCCTCGTTCCATTGCTCGAAGGAATTGTTGTCGCTGCTGGTGGAGCGATAGAAGGCCGAGAGGAAATTGGACTGCGTATGCGCACTGCCCAGGAAATGCGATCCGGGCCCGACCGCTTCGATCGCCTCCATCGCCTGGGCATTCAGCGACAGATCGATGCCTTCGAACAGGCTGGCGACCTTGCCGCAGAGATCGGCGTCGATGACCGTCTTTTCGAAACCGGTGACCAGTCCGCCCTCCAGCCAGCCGGTGGCGTGGTTGATCACGTTGGCGCCGGCAAACATCGACATCAATATGCCCCATGTCGCTTCCTGCTCGGCCTGTGCGTCGGGAAGCTTTGAGGCCGACAGCGAACCGACGGTGTGGAACGGCACGCCGACGCGACGTGCCAACTGCCCGCAGGCGAGCACCATCTTGCCCGCTTCCGGCGTCCCGAAAGTCGGCGCTCCACTCTGCATCGAGATCGTGCTGGCAAAGCTTCCCATCAGGCAGGGCGCGCCGGGGTTGATCAGCTGTACGAGGCTGAGACAGGCGAGCGCCTCGGCCAGCACCTGCGCCAGCGTGCCGGCGACCGTGCACGGGCTCATCGCGCCGGCCAGCGTCCATGGCGTGCAGGCGACCGGCTGGTTGTTGCGGGCGCAGACCTTCAGCGAACCCGACATGTTGGCGTCGAGCACCAGCGGCGCATTGGTGTTGGAGACGTTGTAGAGCACAGCGTTGTTGGCGACGAACTCCTCGCCGAAGACGATCTTGGCCATGTCAACCGCGTCCTGTGCTCGCCTCGAACCGATGAACGCGCCCATGAAGGCACGGTCCGAATGGCGGATGTGGGTGTAGAGCATGTCGAGATGACGCTTGTTGGCCGGCAGGTCGACAGGCTCGCAAACGACGCCGCCCGAATGATGCAGATGCGGGATCATCTGATGGATCTTCACCAGATCGCGGAAGTCCGCGATCGTGGCGTAGCGCCGTCCGCGATCGAGATCGTGGACGAAGGGCGGCCCCCACGACGGACACAGCACGGTGTTGTCGCCGCCGATCACCACCGTGTTGGCCGGGTTGCGGGCGTGCTGCTTGAATTGCGAAGGCGCGGTGGCGCGGACGATCTTGCGGCACATGCCGGGCTCGAAGCGGACTCTGGTGCCCTGAACGTCGGCGCCCGCATCGCGAAAGATGTCGAGGATCTCGGGATCGTCATGGAACTCCATGCCGACCTCCTTGAGCAGCCGGTCGGCGTTCGCCTCGATCAGGCTCAGGCCTTCTTCGTCGAGGATATTGAACGTGCCGATCCGCCGGCTGATGTAGGGACGCCGCGGCGCCTGCTGGGCCAGGCGCTGGCCTTGCCTTCCCGCTCGGCCCCCGCTTCGTGGCGCTGGAGCGTCGATCATCGCGTCCTTGTCCATTTTCGTCTCCGTGATCAGGCAGGCATGAAGGCGGCCGGCGCATCGGCCTGAAGGCCGCGCAGCCGCAGATTGTCCGGATCGTAAGGCGCTTTCTTCAGCTCCCGCGCCGTCAGTTCCCTGCCGAGGATCGAGACGGTCAGGCCTTCCGCCGCAACACCGGGTCGCAGATAGGCGAGCGCAACGGTCTTGCCGGTGCGGAAGCCGTGGCTGCCGGAGGAAACGATCCCGACCGGGCGCCCCGCCTGCATCACGGCATGGGCGTAAAACGGCAGTCGCTCGCCGTCGTCGTCGATTTCGAGCAGCAGCATGGACCAGGCGTTTTCGCCGACCCGCTCCAGCATCGCCTCACGACCGACGAACATCCGGTTGTCAGTCTTGACCAAGGCACCCAGTCCGGCCTCCAGCGGCGTGCGCTCCGTGGTCAGGTCGGCGCCCCAGGCGCGGTAGCCCTTTTCCAGCCGCATTGCGTTGAGCGCGTAGATGCCGAACGGACGCAAATCGAACTGCGCTCCGGCCTTGGTGATCGCTTCGTAGAGCTTGCCGAACTGCGCCAACTGAACGTGCAGTTCCCACCCGAACTCACCGGCATAAGAGACCCGGAGCGCTGCCGTCTTGATGCCGGCCACGCGGATGATCTGCGCCGAAAGCCAGGGGAATGCCGCGTTCGACAGATCGGCCTCACAGATCTTTTGCAGCAGGTCGCGAGCACGCGGTCCCATTACGCCGAGCACGCCGCGCCTTTCGGTGACGTTGTCGATCGTCACACCTGGAAAGGCTGCGGCGCGCGAGCGTAGCAGACCTTCGTCATGTCGCTCCGCAAGTGCTGCGCTGGTCAAGTAGAACCCATCGTCGCCGAGTCGGGTCACGGTAAATTCCGACGCCACGCCGCCCTTTGCCGTCAGCGCGTGAATGAGCCCGATGCGGCCGTGACGTTCCGGTGGTCGGTTGGCGCCGAGCGAAGCCATGAAGGCGCTGGCGCCTGGTCCGCCGATCTCGAATTTGGAGAAGGCCGAAAGGTCGATGGCGCCGACGCTGGCCTGCACGTCACGGCAGTCGCCGCGCACCGCGTCGAACCAGCCGGGCTTGCGGAAGGTCAGTGGCGGGTCATGGTCGGCGCCCTTGGCAGCGAACCAGTTCGGCCGCTCCCAGCCATAGGCGGCGCCCAGCACTGCCCCCTGGCTTCTCTGAAGTTCGAGCGCCGGCGTCGTGCGGCGCGGGCGGCCGGCCTCGCGTTCCTCGTTGGGATAGTGGATGCCGAATTGCAGGCCGAACCCTTCCACCGCCTTGTCGATGCGATAGTCGCGGTCGGCATAATTGCCGAAGCGGCGTGGGTCGATGGCAAGCGCATCCATTGGCGGTGATCCGTCGACGATCCAGTCGGCGAGAAAGCGACCGGCGCCGCCGCCTTCCATCACGCCCATGCTTGAGCCGGTGAGCAGCCAGGCATTGCCGAGGCCGAATGCCGGACCGACCAGCGGATTGGCATCCGGCGTGAAGGTGATCGGCCCGTTGACCACCGTCTTGATGCCGGCATTGGCGAGTGCCGGGACACGCTCCATCGCCAGCGCGATGATGTGCTCGACCCGATCCAGGTCGGGCGGCAGCAAGTCCATGCCGAATTCTGGTGGCACGCCATCGACCGCCCAGGGGTGAGCCGACTTTTCATAGGGGCCGACGATAAAGCCGTCGCGCTCCTGGCGCAGATACCAGCTTTCTTCCGGATCGCGGATGATCGGCAGTTCCTTGGCGCCGGCGGCGATCCGGTCGGCAATCTCGGGGACGGTATCGGTCACGACATATTGGTGCAGCATCGGCACCACGGGCAGGTCGAGCCCCATCATGGCGCCAATCTCGCGGCACCATGTGCCGGCCGCGTTCACCACATGCTCCGCGACAATGTCACCCTGTTGTGTGCGGACCAGCCACTCGCCCGATGGCTTGCGCTCGATTGCCAGGACCGGATTGTGGCGCACGATCTCGGCGCCGCGCGAGCGCGCCGCTGGCCATTGCGTTGGTCGCCAGCGTCGGATCGACATGACCGTCATTGGGCTCGTAGATCGCGCCGATGATGCCGTCGGTATGGCAGAGCGGATAGATCTGCTTGAGCTCATCGGGACTGAGAATGTGGAAGTCATGGCCGACGAACCGGCCAAGCCCCTGCACATGGCGGAATTCGTCCATGCGCTCCGGCGAGCGCGTAATGCGCAATGCGCCGCTTGGGTGGAAACCTGTCGGCAACCCGGTCTCGGCGGTCAGGATTTCGCGATAGAGCCGCACCGAATGCGCGCGCATCTCCATGATCGTCGCATTGTGGGCGAAATGCGTGCAGAGCCCGGCGGCGTGCCAGGTCGAGCCTGCTGTCAGCTCCTGCCTCTCGACGAGCATGACATCGCTCCAGCCGCGCTTGGCCAGGTGATAGAGCAGCGACACGCCCATGGCGCCGCCGCCGATAACGACCACGCGGGCCTGTTGTCTCATGAATTTTCCTCCGCGCTTACGCGCATGCGCGATCCGGTTGGGTCATAGGGTGGCTTGTCGAGTGGGCGCAGCCTGTAGCGCGCACCGGCCACCGCGATCTGGTAGTCGCAGGCAAGCAGCTGCGTTTTCGTCTCGCCTGGATCACAGGCAACGTAGCCCAGGCAAAGGCTGAGCCCCGTGCGAACGCCGAGGCCACCTGACGTCGTCAACCCGGCAAGTTTGCCGTCGCGATAGATCGGTTCGTCATGCAGCAGAAGCGGACTGTCGCCGTCGACGGCGAAATGCATGAGCCGGCGCTTCAGGCCATCGGCCTTCTGCTTCAGCAGGGCATCGCGGCCGATGAAATCATCCCTCTTCCAGGACACCGCGAAGGACAGGCCCGCCTCCAGCGGCGTGTCCTTCGGCCCGATATCATGGCCCCAATGGCGATAGCCCTTTTCCAACCGGCAGCCATCCAGCGCGTAGTGGCCACAAAAGGTCAGGCCATGGGCGCCGCCCGCTGAGACGATCATGGCAAGCAGGCTCTCGGCGTGTTCGACCGGCACATAAAGCTCGAAGCCGAGCTCGCCGACAAAGCTGACTCGGGTCGCCCGCACATTCGCGGTGCCGATGTCGATGCGGCGCGAAGTCGAGAACGGGAAGGCTGCGTCCGAAAGATCGACGTCAGTCAGGCTCTGCAGCAGCGCCCGCGAATTCGGCCCCATGACCCCGAGAACGGCCTCCGCGGACGTGGCGTCGAAGACCGAGACGTTGAGACCAAGATCCTCAGCATGGCGCGCGATCCAGGCAAAATCTTTCTGTCTGGTCGCGGCACCTGAAATAACCCGGAAGCCGTGCTCGTCGACTCGCGTGACCGTCACATCGGCCTCGATGCCGCCGCGTGCGTTGAGCATCTGCGTATAGACGGCGCGGCCTTCGGGCCTGTCGACGTCCCCCGCGCACAGGCTTTGCATCAGCTGGATCGCGTCGCGTCCACGCACATCGATCTTGGTGAAGGGCGAAAGCTCGAACAGGCCAACGCCTTGCGCCATTCGCTCGGCTTCGGCCTTGGCCGGGCTCCACCATTTCTGAGCGCCGACGGAATAGCCGCGCGTCTCCGTGCCGCCGAACCAGAGCGGTCGCTCCCAGCCGGTCGGCGCGCCGAACACAGCACCCGCTTCGGCGAACGTACGGTGAAAGGCGGAACGCCGCACCTCGCGCCCGGCGGCGGCCTGCTTGTAAGGCCAATGCATGCGGAAGAGGTCGGCAACCGCTTCCTCCATCCTGGCGCCGACGAAAGAGCGCGCCGCGGCGGCGCGGTCGAAGCGGGCGATGTCAAGCGCCCACAGATCGAGGCTGGGCTCGCCGTCGACGATCCATTCGGCCATGGCCTTGCCGGCGCCGGCCGACGACATCATGCCTGTCGAGTTGAAGCCGGCGGCGACATAGAAGCCGCGCAGATAGGGCGACTCGCCCATTAGCGGCCGCGTGTCGGGGGTAAAACTCTCCGGGCCATTCATGAAGTGCCTGATGCCGGTCTGCGACAGCGCCGGCAGGAGTTTCAGCCCGGCCGACATGAAAGGCTCGAACTGCTCCCAATCCTCGGGCAGTTCGAGGAATGGCCTGTCGCCAACCGGTCCGCGAACGTCGAAGAGCTTGGCGTTCGGCTCGAAGCCGCCCAGCACCAGCTTGCCCGAATCACCCTTGATGTAGATGCCTTCGTCGAGGTCGCGCAGGATGGGAAACGGATCCTGCAGGCCGGCGATCGGCTCCGTCACGACATACATGTGCTCGACGGCCTGCAGCGGCACAGGAACGCCGGCGAGCGCGCCGATATCGCGCGCCCAGGCGCCGGCACAGTTGACGACGGTCTCGCAATCGATGGTGGCGCCGGAGGCCAGCTTGACGCCAGCGACCCGGCCGTTGCGGGTCACGATGCCCGAACAGGCTAACCCCTCGAGGATGCGGATACCGGCGGCGCGGGCCCGTTTTGCATAGGCCGCACAGATATCAACTGGATTGGCCTGGCCGTCTTCCTCGACCCACAGCGCGCCCTCGACGCCATCGGTGACGATGCCGCGCACGTGCTCGGCCACGCCCGCCTGATCGACGATCCCAACCGTCAAGCCGCAGACATCACCCATATGCGCGATGCGCTTCAGTTCGTCCATGCGCTCCGCACGTCGCGCCAGCCACAGGCCGCCGGTGCGGCGGTAGCCGGACGCCTGGCCCGTCAGTTCCTCGAGGCGTGGAAACAGCTCGGTCGCATATTGCGCCAGCCTTGTCAGGTTGAGGCTGGCGCGTAACGGACCGACGATTCCGGCGGCGTGCCAGGATGTGCCGCTGGTCAGTTGGTGGCGCTCCAGAAGGACGACATCGCTCACGCCCAGTTCGGCAAGGTGATAGGCTATGCCGAGGCCAATGACACCGCCGCCAATGATCACGATGCGTGCGCTGCCATTCACCTTGTGGGATACCTTCGCTGGATTGGAACAGCGCGATCTTCTCCCGCTAAACCACTTGCGCTCAACCCAAATTTCGCAACATTAGGAAAACTTATGATGCTTCACGGGCGGAGTTGCGGGTGAAGAGCGGCAGTTTCGATTTCAACCTTTTCCGATCGATCGAGGTTTTCGTCGCCATCGTCGAGACTAGGCACGTCACCCAGGCGGCACAGATGCTGGGCATGACGCAATCGGCCGCTTCGCAGCATCTGAAGAACCTGGAAAGCGCGCTCGGCGTCAGCCTGATCGATCGCAATTTGCGGCCGATCGAGCTCACCAAAGCCGGCATCGCGCTGCATCGCCGCGCCGTTGCCATACTGGCCGAGGTCGAGGGCCTGCGCACCGACGCGCGGCGCGTCAATGCAGCACCGCTGCCGCTGTTGCGCATCGCGCTTCTGGCGTCGATCGCGACAACGCTGGCGCCGGCGCTTTCGGTCCTTGCCCGCAAGGGTTTCGGCATTCCCGAGCTCAGCCTGTTCGCGGGTTTGGCGACCGACCACGTCGCCTTGCTGCGGGCCCGCCGCGCCGACCTCGCCGTCACCTCCGGCGAGCTGTTCGAGATCGAGGGACTGACACGTTATCCTGTGATGACCGAAAAATTCCTGCTGGTGACGCCAAAGGGTTTTGCCGGCGATGTCGGTGACATCGTCAAGCTCTCCAAGAAGCTCGCCTTCGTGCGCTTCTCGCGCGAGACGCCGGTTGGCCTGCGCGTCGACCAGCATCTGAGCCGCCTGCGCATCGAGATCCCGCGTGCCATGGAAGGTGACCGCTCCAGCGTGGTGATGGCGCCGGTCGCGGCCGGCATGGGCTTTGCGATCCTGACGCCGACCCTGCTCATCGACGGGCTGGCGGAGGGTATGGAGATTGACGTCCATCCCTTGCCGTTCACCGGGCTGTCGCGCAACATCCTTCTGGTCGCGCGCGAGCGGGAGCTCGGAAACCTCCCCGAGGCTTTCGCCACGCGTACCGCGGAGGTGCTGACCAACGCGATCAGCACGCGCCTGCCTGGCCTTCCCGCCGACTGCTATGCCGTCGATCGCCCCTCGTTGCATGACTAATCAACTCCATCAGTTATCCTGATAAGGAGGTTTGGCGGTGTGCGCGCCGCGCATTCCGTGTTTTCAATCCAGGAGTTCGCAACACGGGAGACACGGCATGAACGCCCCGCACGTCCATTCCAACCTGGACATCGACTGGTCGACCGAGGCCATCGTGGATCGGCGGAACCGCTTCTATTCGGCCACGCAGCGCAAGTTCGTTCCTTACAAGGACCCGCTGATCCTCAAGCGCGGCAAGGGCCAGTATGTCTGGGATGAGAAGGATCGTAAATACATCGACCTGCTCGGCATGAACCTTTGCATCTCGGTCGGCCACGCGCATCCGCAGGTGGTCAAGGCGGCCACCGAGCAACTGGCGGAACTGACGCATTGCACGACGATGTTCTACCACCCGGTTCCGGCTCAGTACGCCGAGGAACTGGTGGCAACGATGCCGGCCGGTCACGATTGGGTCGTACATTTCACCAACAGCGGGGCCGAAGCGATCGATCTTGCGCTGCTGATGGCGCGCTCGCATACCGGCAACATCGACATGCTGGCGCTTGCCTCGAGCTATCACGGCGCCACTTTCGGCGCGCAGTCGGTGACCGGGATAGCGGGTTTTCGCCATCCCGTGCCCCAGCTTGGCGGGGTCACTTTCGTGGCCGAGCCCAACCAGTATCGCGGCATTCATGGCGAAGGCTTGCAGCCCTATCTCGACGAGGTCGAGCGCGCCATAGCGAGTTCAACCAGCGGCGGGCTGGCCGGCATGATTATCGAGCCGGTGCAGGGCTATGGCGGCATCGTGCCGATGCCGCCGGGCTACATTGCCGGCGCTGTCGAGCGTGTCCGCGCGGCCGGCGGTCTCTGTATCATTGATGAAGTGCAATCCGGTGTCGCCCGAACCGGCGATGCCTTCTGGGCGTTTGAATCCCATGGCATTGTGCCCGATATCGTCGTCGTCGCCAAAGGTGTGGGCAACGGCATCCCGCTCGGCGCGGTCATCGCCAAGCGAGATGTCGCTGAATCCATGGCCGATAAATTTCTGTTCCACACCTATGGCGCCAATCCGGTGGCATGCGCGGCCGGCCGAGCCGTGCTAAAGGCCATAAAAGAGGAACGACTCCAGGAGAACGCCCGGGATGTCGGCGCGGTGCTCAAGGGTCGCCTTAACGACATGAAGGAGCGCTTTCCAATCATCGGCGATATCAGGGGCCGTGGGCTTATGCTTGCGATCGAACTCGTCAAGGACGGCGCGACGAAAGAGCCGGCGCCGGAGGAGACGCTCGCCATTTTCGAGGAAACGCGCCGCAACGGGCTCGTCGCCAGCCGCTCGGGACCGTACCGCAATGTCATCCGCATGTGTCCGCCGCTTTGCTTAGCAATGTCCGATATCGAGGATGTCGTCGACCGCTTCGAAAAAAGCTTTGCGGCATTCAGCGGTCAATAACGGTTCCTGTGCTCGGAGGGGCACAAACCTTTGGCGGCGGCTGAGCAGCAGAGAGAATCATTCGGAAAGGACCGGGCCCGCCCAAACCGGCTCTGTCGACGTGCGGAGGCTGAGCTGTCAGAAACATGCTTGTTGGATTGAGGTCACTTATCCTCTGGGAGCCATCCAGTCTTTGCTCGGTCATAGCAAGATCGTGAACACGGTCCGCTATCTGGGAGTCGATGTAGAAGATGCTCTCGAACTTGCCGAGGCAACTGAGGTGTGATCAAGAGCGGCTCCACTTCACGAGTGGAGCCGTGAACAATTTGCGCGTGCATCTCGGCCATTTGGTGAACGCTGCCAGTGGCTGAAAGCTGGCATTCGACGCATGCAGAGAAGGCTTTCTGCTCATCGTTCGTCATGTGATAGGGTGATTTCAATTCGATAGGAAGATCATCCTTATGGCTGCGTCGCCGCTCGTGAGGTCCCGCCGTAGCCGGTGAACAGACATGCACGCTTTCAACTATCCCAGCTGGAAACAGGATCGTCTTCGACCGCAGCCGTGGCACGCCGTTGAACGAGCAACTTTTCGAGCAGTTGCGCCGCTGGATACGGGATGGCATCGTGGCGCCAGGAGCGCGCCTGCCGCCAAGCCGCGTCATGGCCGAGGAACTCGGGCTCTCGCGCAACACCGTTGTCCTCGCCTATGAGCGACTTGCCACGGAGGGCTATGTCGCACGTCGGATCGGCGCCGGCACCTTCGTCGAAACCATGCTGCCGGAAGACAATCACCCCCGAGCCGAGACGGCGGTCATACCGGTGTCAGGTTCAAATGCGCTCCCGGCACCCTCGCGCCGCGGCCAGGCGCTGCTCGACATGAACCTGCCAGCCGAACGCATCGAGACCTACGATCTCAGCGCCGGCGTGCCGGCGCTGAACGAGTTCCCCTATGACGAGTTCGCTCAGATCGCTAGCCGCCGCTGGCGCGAGCACGCCAGCGCCCACACCGGCTATGACTATTCGCGCGGCGCGCCACTGCTGGCCACCCGCATCGCGGGCTATCTGGCGGAGGCTAAAGCGATCAACTGTCGTCCCGAACAGATCATCGTCATCGGCAATACGCTGCAAGCGGCCGCTCTCGCGTCTCATGTTCTGCTCGACCGCGGCGACACCGTTCTGGTCGAGGATCCTTGCCACATGCCCGAGATCGCCACGCTGGAAGCCTTCGGCCTTGTCACCGTTCCCGCCCCACTCGACAGGCAAGGCTTCGATACAGAAGCCGCCGGCGTGATGGTCCGAGAGGCGCGTATGGCCGTTGTCTCCCCGACCGAGCAATGGCCGTTCGGCTGCACGATGACGTCGGATCGCCGGCAAAAGCTGCTTGATTGGGCGGCGGACCGGCCCGGCTGGATATTCGAGGATGATTCCAATAGCGAGATCCGCTGGTCGGGCGAAGCGCAGACGACGCTCTACGCGCGCGATCCGCGGCGGGTCATCTATGCCGGCTCGTTCAACCGCATGCTGGCGCCCGGCCTGCGGCTCGCCTATTTGATCGCGCCGATGCCGCTGGTCGAGGCGTTCGCCCTCGCCCAGCGTATTTTCTCCTTCTACGCACCGCTACCGGACCAGGCGCTGGTCGCCGACTTCATGGACCAGGGGCGACTCGCCTCGCACCTTCGGCGTATGCGCACCATCTACCGCGATCGCGCCGCCTGCCTGACACAATGCCTGCGCGCAAAGCTGCGAGACGGCTTCGACGTTCCCGAAGTTCACGCCGGCCTGCACCTGACCGTCCACGCACGCGAACCGTTTGACGACGTGGCCGTATCGCGAACACTGCTCCAGAAGGGGCTGGACTGCCCACCACTCTCGCGCTACGCACGCCGGGAAACCAAGCCGAGGGGTCTTGTGCTGGGCTTCGGCAACACGTCGGTCCGCCGCATCCCGCGTTGCGTCGACATCCTCGCGCAGACTATCCTCGAACACGGTTGACGACGCATTCACAGCCCACGGGACTGGAATTGGTCCGCTGCCCGTCGGCGAAATTGGCTCTTTGGGCAGCCGCGCTTCCGGGACAATCTCCGTGTCCAGCCGATCGGGAGGCAAGGGCACCAAGTGGACATGGACCAAAACACCGTCCTGCGGGCAAATAACATCCGTAAGAGCTTCGGCGCTCTGGAAGTCTTGAAAGGCGTCGACCTGGTCGCCCACGCCCATGACGTGATCACCATGATCGGCGCCAGCGGGTCGGGCAAGAGCACCTTCCTGCGCTGCATGAATCTTCTGGAAATTCCCGACGCCGGCACGATCGCGGTGGAAGGCGAGGAATTGACGCTGGATCGCAGTTCGGGGCGCGCGAAGCTGAATGCGCGCCAGATCAATCGCATCCGCAGCCGCATCGGCATGGTCTTCCAGAGCTTCAATCTGTGGAGCCAGCGCACCGTGCTCGACAACGTGATGCTTGCACCGATGAAGGTGCTCGGCCTGTCCAAACAGGAGGCCCGGCAGCGAGCCGGGGCCTATCTCGCCAAGGTCGGGCTGTTCGAGAAGCGCGACCACTACCCCGCGCATATTTCCGGCGGCCAGCAGCAGCGCGTCGGCATCGCCCGCGCGCTGGCGATGGAGCCGAAGCTGATGCTGTTCGACGAGCCGACCTCCGCGCTCGACCCGGAACTGGTCGGCGAGGTGCTCTCGGTCATGCGCACGCTCGCCGAAGAAGGACGCACGATGATCGTCGTCACCCATGAAATAGGTTTCGCGCGCGAGATCTCGCGCGAGGTGCTCTTTCTCCACCAGGGCATGGTGGAGGAGCGCGGCCCGCCGGGACAGGTTCTCGGCGATCCGCAATCGGCGCGCTGCCGGGCCTTCCTGCAGCGCGTTCTTTGAACAGGACAAACAACAGGGGAACATGATGAAAAAACTTGTCTTGATGCTTGCGGCCGGCCTCGCCGCCTTCGCCACGCAGGTCTCGGCGCGCGACCTGCGCGTCGGCAGTGAATGCACATACCCGCCGTTCAACTACAAGGACGCGAACGGCGAGTTGCGCGGCTTCGACATCGATGTCGCGAAGGAAGTTGTCAAGCGCCTCGGCGCCGACGCCTCCTTTGTCTGCATGCCTTTCGATTCGCTTATTCCGGGCCTTGTCGCCGGCAAGTTCGATCTTCTCGCCGCGTCGATGTCGATCACCGACGAGCGCAAGAAGAGCATCGACTTTTCGATCCCGTACCGCTCCTCCACCGCCCGGTTCGTCGGTCCGGACGGAAGCGATGCCAAGCCGCTGACGGACGACGGCAAGCCCAACCCCGATGGTCTCAAGGGCAAGACCATCGGGATCGAGCGTGCCTCAACTTACGAGAACTACATGCGAGACAACTTTCCTGAGGCCACGATCCAGCTCTACGACACGGCCGACAACATGCTGCTCGACCTGACCTCGAAGCGGACCGATCTCGTCTTCGCCGGCCCGATCAAGCTCGCCAACGACTTCCTCAACAAGGACCGAGGCAAGGGTTACAAATTCATCGGTCCGGAGATCAAGGACGTGAAGTATTTCGGGCCAGGCGTGGGCATCGGCATGCGCAAGGACGATGCCGGCCTTCGCGACGAGCTCGACAAGGCGATGAAGGCCATGATCGACGACGGCACGTTCAAGACCATCAACGACAAGTACTGGTCGTTCAGCGTGCTGCCGGCATCGAACTAGGCCGAGCCGTACGGTTCATCGCCGGCCATTTCACCCGATGGCCGGCGTCTTTCTTCTTGCCACCGCAGGAGCGGCAGATGGACATTTTCCAGGGATGGGGTTTGGAGGTCGCGCGCGGGCTCATGACCACCGTCGAGGTCGCGCTGCTGTCGCTGGCGGTCGGCCTCGTTTGGGGCATTCTCGGCGCGCTGGCACAGCTCTCCTCGAACTGTGTGCGGCGCGCCATCGGCCGGGGCTTCACTCTGGTCGTGCGCGGCACGCCCGAACTCCTCATCATCCTCATCGCCTATTTCGGCGGCACGGTGGCCCTGACCGGCTTGGCGAAGATGATTGACCCCAGCATCCGCTTTCTCGAAGTGCCGGCGATGCCGGCCGGCGTCTTCGCGCTCAGCCTGGTCTTCGGCGGCTACGCGGCCGAGGTGCTGCGCGGCGCCTATCTCGCCATTCCCAAGGGCGAGATCGAGGCGGCAGATGCCTTCGGCATGTCGGCCGCGACCAGCTTCATCCACATCCGCCTGCCGCTGATGTGGCGCTACGCGCTGCCCGGCCTCGGCAACAACTGGATCTCGCTCATCAAGGACACGTCGCTTATCTCCATCGTCGGGCTGGAGGAGCTGATGCGCATCTCCACCATGGCGACGCAGGTCAATGGCGAACCCTTCCGCTTCTACCTCGCCGCGGCGCTGATCTACCTCCTGCTCACCATACTGAACACCTCGATTGTCGACGCGCTGGAACGGCGTGCGACGCGCGGCGAGAGGAAGCTGGCGCGATGAACTTCGAGCTTATGGTCGAGAGCCTGCCGGCGCTGCTGTCGGCCACCGTCACGACGATCGAACTGCTCGTCGCCTCACTCTTCTGCGGCATGGCGGTGGCACTTCCCGTCGCCATCCTGCGCGTCAGCGGCCCGGCGCCGGTGCGCCTCCTGCTGCACTGGTACATCTACTTCTTCCGCGGCACGCCGCTCCTGGTCCAGATCTTCCTTGTCTATTACGGTCTCGCCCAGCTCGAGGTCGTTCGCGACAGCTTTCTGTGGCCATATCTGCGCCAGGCCTGGGTGTGCGCCATTCTGACCTTCAGCCTGAACACGGCCGCCTACACCGCCTACATCCTGCGCGGCGCCATCGAGGCGGTGCCAGCCGGTGAGATCGAGGCGGCGCGTGCCTGCGGCATGTCGACGGCGTTGACCTACCGCACGATCATCCTGCCGGGCGCCTTCCGCATCGCCCTGCCGGCCTACGGCAACGAAGTAGTCAGCATGCTGAAATCAACCTCGCTCGCCTCCACCATTACCGTGATGGAGCTGACCGGCGCCGCCAACACGATCGTCGCCCGCACCTTCGCGCCCTATGAGCTCTTCATCACCGCGGCGCTTATCTACCTCACCATTACCTACGTGCTCACCACGGCGTTGCGCGCCCTCGAATACAGGCTTTCACGACACACGCGTCCTCTGGACGAACCCGCAACCCCACTCATAGAGGGAGCCGACAATGCCGGCATCTGACCCCAAGACCTTTACGGCTTTCGCCGGTTCGCTGGCAGACGTCAGCCGGGCGACAATCCAGGAAGCGCTCAGCGAGCAACACGGCTTCGTTTCCAAGGGCGATGCAAGCCCTGTCACCGCGGTAGACCGGGAGGTCGAGGAGAGGCTGCGCGCGCGCATCCAGGAGGCGTATCCCGACCACGGCATCCTCGGCGAGGAATTTGGGTCCGTCGGCCTCGACGCGGAATGGGTCTGGGTCATCGATCCGATCGACGGCACCAAAGCCTTCATCACCGGCATTCCGACCTTCGGCACGCTGATCGCGCTGGCCCGCAACGGCGTTCCCATGCTCGGGGTCATCGACAATCCCGTCACCAACGAGCGCTGGCTGGGCGCCGACGGTTCGCCGACCACCCTCAACGGCAAGCCCGTACGCACGCGCGCCTGCCAGGACCTTAGCGAGGCCCTTGTCGGCAACGGCAACCCGGAATCCTTCGACGACAAGGATACGGCCGCCTACAAGAGGCTGCGCCGCCAGGTGCGCTGGAGCGTCTATGGCGGCGGTTGCCATGCCTATGGCCGCGTCGCCGACGGCGCGCTGGACATCAATGTGGACGGGGGCTGGACGCCTTCGATTATTGCGCACTGATCCCGATCGTGCGTAACGCTGGTGGCGTCATGACCGACTGGCAGGGCGGCGAGCTGACGATCCGTTCCGGCCGCCGTTCCGTCGTGGCCAGCGCCACACCTGAGTTGCACAGAACTGTGCTAGGCATCCTGGCCAACGCGACCTCACCGGCCCGCGCGGCTTCCTGAAGAAGAGGAATCGTACACACATGCAGATCGAAGAATTCACCCTCGAACGCATCCAGTCGCTCTACGAGAACATCGTCGAGTACAACCTCTCCGATAGCGGGGTACACCCCTATTCGCTCAACGAACTGCTGAGCCCGGAGGAACGCGAAAAGGTGCTTGCCGCCGAACTCGGTTACGGCTGGACGAACGGTGCCGTCGTCCTTCGCGAGGCGATCGCGGCCACATACAAGAATCGTACGGCCGACGAGGTGATGGTCACCAACGGCTCGGCCGAAGCCAATTTCCTGATGGCGATGACGCTGCTGGAGCCGGGCGACGAGATCATCGTCGTCGTCCCCAACTATCTGCAGATCAGGGGATGGGCGAAGGCGCTCGGCGCGGTGGTACGTGATGTGCCGCTGCGCGAGGAACTGGGCTGGCTGCCCGATCCGGCCGACATCCGCGCGGCGATTTCGCCCCGCACCAAGGTCATCACGCTCTGCACGCCCAACAATCCGACCGGACGCGTGGTGCCGGCGGACCTGCTCGGGGAAATTGTGGCCATCGCACGCACCAACGGCATCTGGCTACATACGGACGAGGTCTACAAGGGAGCCGAATACGGTACCCTCGAGCCGCCGAGCAGCGTCGACCTTTATGAGAAAGCCATCGTCACCAGCGGCTTGTCGAAGGCGATGGCGATGCCGGGCCTGCGCATCGGCTGGCTGGTCGGCCCCGCCGCCGAGATCTATGCCTCCTGGCAGCGCAAGGACTATACCTCCATCACTACCGGCGCGGTCAGCGAACTGGTCGCGTCGATGGTGTTGCAGCCGGCGCGCCGCAAGGCGATCCTCGACCGCAGCCGGGACCTCCTGTCACGCAATGTCGACATGATGGTGCGCTGGGTCCGCGCCAACGAGGGGCTGGTCTCGCTGGCGCCGCCGCAGGCAGGCGGGATGGCATTCGTGCGCTATCACTTGCCGATAAATTCGACCGAGCTGGCGCATCGCGTCAAGGACGAGCAGGGCGTGCTTGTCGCGCCGGGCGACGTCTACGGCATGGACGGCTATTTCCGCGTCGGCATCGGCGCGCCGGCGCATGTCCTGGAAGGCGGGTTGGAACGTGTGCAGCTCTTCCTGCGCGGCCTTGCCCGCTCGGCGGCCTGAACGGAACGACCATGGCTAGGCCAGCCGCAAACATGCCGCTCATCCTCGACCGGGAGGAGATCCTGCGGCGGCTCGACCACGCCGCCGGTATTGCGGCCGTTCGCGAAAGCCTCGTCGCCTACAGCGCCGGGGCAGTCCAGCAGCCGCCCGTCGTGCATATGGGATTCGCGGCGGCGAACGGCGATTGCCATGTGAAATGCGCCCATGTATCGGGCGCGTCGATCTTCGTCGTCAAAGTCGCGACTGGGTTCTACGACAATCCGACCAAGGGCCTTCCAAGCGGCAACGGCATGATGGTGGCGCTGTCGGCCACGACAGGCGAACCGGTAGCGCTGCTGTTCGACCAAGGCATGCTGACCGACTGGCGCACTGGCTATGCCGGCGCGCTGGCGACCCGGCTGTGCTGGCCTAAGGGCGCGACGCGCCTCGGCATCGTCGGCACCGGAACCCAGGCACGCATTCAGTTACGCGCGCTGCGAGCGCTGGCTCACGGCGAGCCGCTTTCGGTCGCGGTATGGGGCCGCTCCCCAGCGGCGGCGGGACGCTTCGCCGCCGACGTGGCCGACCTTGGCCTCCAGGTATCGCCAGTCGGCTCGCTCGCCGACCTTTGTTCCGATTCACAAGTGATTGTCACCACGACGCCCGCGACCGCGCCGCTGGTGCGCGCTGAATGGATCGCGCCCGGCACGCACATTACAGCCGTCGGAGCCGATGCGCCCGGCAAACAGGAATTGGAGAATACGTTGGTCGCGCGCGCCGACACGTTGCTCGCCGATTCGGCCCTGCAGAGTATCGACCATGGCGAGTTCGCTCATGCCATCGCGGCCGGCCTCGTCGAGCCAGAGCGGATCGGTGAGATCGGCGTATCGCTGCGGACTGGCTCATTGACGCGCAAGCCTGGCGACATCAGCATCGCCGACCTGACCGGCCTCGGCGCAGAGGACGCGGCAATCGCCAGCGCCATCCTCGCGAGCGCCGGCACAGCCGCAAACTCTTGACCCAGGACAGAACCATGTCGAACGAAGGTGACATCGCTGCCGCTGCCGCGCGTTCCGTGCGGGCGCATGCCCGCATCCGCGGCCACATCGCGAAGACGCCGCTGCTGGGCGCGTCCGCCGTCGGCGACGCGATCGGTAGCACCGTTTTGTTCAAATGCGAAAATTTCCAGTTCACCAACTCCTTCAAGGCGCGAGGCGCCTTCTCGAAGCTGACCGCGATGGACGATGCGACCGGGGGCCGGCCGTTCGTCACCGCCTCGTCCGGCAACCACGGCATAGCCTCCAGCTTCGCGGCGTCGCGCCTGTTCCGAAAATTGTCGGTCGTGCTTCCGCACAATGTCACGAAGGCCAAACTGGCGCGCATACGGTCCTTTGGCGTCGACGTGATCCTGCATGGCGACGAAAGCGGCCAGTCCGAGGCGCACGCGCGCCGCCTGGGCGGGGAGAAGGGACTCGTCTACGTATCTCCGTACAACGATCCCGATGTTGTTGCTGGCCAGGGCACGATCGGGCTCGAACTGCTGGAAGAGCATTCGCATATCGACAATGTCTTCATCGCCATGGGCGGCGGCGGGTTGATCGGCGGCATCGGCGCCGTGATGAAGGCCTTCAGTCCGCGCACGCGGATCATCGGCTGCGCGGCCGCCAACAGCATGGCGCTGGCAGCGTCGATGGAAGCGGGCAAGGTGATCGATGTCGAGCACTTGCCGACGTTGGCCGACGGCGTCGCCGGCGGCATGGATGAGGATTCAGTCACGCTCGGCCTCGCCCGGTCGGTCGTCGACGATGTGGTCATCTGTTCCGAAGCCGAGATCGCCGGCGCGCTCGCCCGTCTCGCGATCGAAGAGCATCTATTGGTCGAGGGTGCAGCCGGCCTAGCGCTGGCAGGGCTGATGAAGCACCCGGAACGGTACCGCGGCCAAGTCAATGCGATCGTGCTGTGCGGCGGGAATTTCGACTACGACGAACTGACGGCCGCGATCGCGGCGGTGCGACCGACCTGAAAGGGAATTCCATGACGACTGGACGATGGGACATCGAGGCGGTGCGCGGGGCCTTCCCGGCGCTGGCGATCACCGACGACGGCAAGCCACGTATCTATCTCGACGCGCCGGGCGGCTCGCAAGTACCGGCACGCGTGGTCGAGCGCATGAGCGAGGTGATGCTGCGAAGCTGCGCCAACGAGGGCGGTGCCTTCCACACCTCGCGTGATAGCGACCGCATCTTGGTGGGAGCGCATGCAGCGGCGGCCGCCTTGCTCGGCGCACAGCCGGACGAGATCGTCTTCGGCCTCAACAGCACCTCGCTGATCTTCCATTTTTCGCGCATGGTGGCACGCGACTGGAAACCGGGCGACGAGATCGTGCTTACCCGCATGGACCATGATGGCAATGTCGGCCCGTGGATCATCGCAGCCGAGGAACGTGGCGTCACCGTCCGCTGGCTCGAGTTCGATACCGAAACCTTCGAATATCGCTACGACATGCTGGACGAACTGATCGGCCCGCGCACGCGTCTGGTTGCCTGCAATCACGCGAGCAACATCTTCGGCACCGTCAACGACGTTGCCCGTATCGTGGCTGCTGGTAAAGCTGCCGGCGCCGTCACCATGGTCGATGCCGTGCAGTCGGCGCCGCATTTGGCCCTCGACGTGTCGGCGGTCGGCTGCGACCTGCTCGCATGCTCTGCCTACAAGTTCTTCGGTCCGCACGCCGGGGTCATGTATATACGGCCGGAGCTGCGCGACCGGCTCACGCCGCTCAAGGTGCGGCCCGCCTCCTTTGACATGCCGTGGCGCCACACCCCCGGCACTCCCTCCTTCGAGGCGCAGGCCGGCACGCAGGCGGCGATCGAGCACATCGCTTGGCTCGGCGAGCAGTGCGCCGGCGTCGACGTTGCCGCGCCGCTGCGCCAGCGCATCGTGGCGGGATTGGAGGCGGCGACCGACTACGAAGCCGGACTGATGGACCGGTTCCTGGCGGGTGTTGCCGGCATTCCCGGTTTCAAGCTCTGCGGCATCGCCAGCCGCAACCGGCTGGACGCCCGTGTGCCCACCTTCAGCTTCCGGCTGGCCAAGAAGTCGCCGCAGGAGATCGCAGCCGCGCTGGCGGGCGAAAACATCTTCGGCTGGGCCGGCGATTGCTACGCTTATGAAGCCTCCGGCCTGCTCGGCCTGCGCGAGCAAGGCGGAGTCGCTCGGCTCGGCTTATCGCATTACACCACAGCAGACGAGGTCGACCAGGCCGTTTTGGCCGTCGCCCGGCTGGCAGCCTGACGGGGGAAAGCATGGACTACGCACGCATGGTGATCGAGAAGGAATCACCGGAGGAATACGGCTATGACCGCATTCGCTTCAACCTGTCGGAAAGCTCCGTACGAGACCGTAAGCTGTCCGATTTCCATCTCTCCGTCCCTGACCTGCTGCTGCCCTATGGCGAGCATCGCGGCGACCCTGAGCTTCGGGCGTTGGTAGCCGCGCAGGGCAAGGGCCTCGGCCCCAACGACGTTTTGGTGGCCGCCGGCGCCGCTGGCGCGCTGTTCATCATCGCCACCACGCTTCTATCGCGCGACGACCATCTTGTCGTGGTGCGGCCGAACTATGCCACTAACATCGAGACGCCGCGCGCCATCGGCTGCGGCATCACCTTTATCGACCTCAAATTCGACGATCGGTTCGGCCTCGACATCGATGCCGTCGCCAGCGCTCTGCGCCCGAACACCCGCTATGTCAGCATCACCTGCCCGCATAACCCAACCGGCACGATGATCGGCCGCCCTCAACTGGACGCGCTGATCGCCTTGGTCGAAAAGGCGGGATGCAGGCTACTGGTGGACGAAACCTACCGCGACCTGACCCATGGCGAGATGCTGCCCCCCGCCGCCTCGCTCAGCCCCGCCGCGATCAGTGTGGCTTCGCTGTCCAAGGCTTACGGCGCGCCGGGCATCCGCGTGGGCTGGATCATGACGCGCGACGTGCACTTGATGGAGCGCTTCCTGGCGGCGAAGGAGCAGATCGGCATTTGCGGCAGCGTCGTCGACGAGTGGATCGGCGCCCGCATCCTGGAACGCCGCGACGCCTTCCTCGCCGCGCAGGCGCCAGTGCTGGCCGGACGCCTTGCCATCATGCGCGATTGGATTGAGAGCGACGAGCTGATCGAATGGGTCGAGCCCCAGGGCGGCGTGGTCTGCTTCCCCCGTTTCCGTCATGGTCCGGGATTCGATTTCGACGACTTTTACGCCGACCTGCTGGAAAGCTATGGCACCTATGTCGGTCCGGGCCACTGGTTCGAGATGCCGCGCAACCACATGCGTGTCGGCTTCCTCTATCCTCTTGAGGACGAACTGCGGGGTGGCCTGGCGGCGATCTCCGCAGCGATTCGCAAGCATTCTTCCCGGCAAAGGTCGTGACATATACGGCGATGTCCTGCCGCCGAAGGCGGATGTAGTCCCGCCTGTGGGACGTGGCACGCTTTTCAGAGCCCTTTGGAAACTCGATCCAAGGCTTGTCGGCCTACCAGCCGCTCCAACGCTGCGATCCGCGCTCATACGTCTGCATCGTGTCAGCCGCCGCCACGTCTCGTCGAAGGAGCCGGCCTCGTAATTCAGGACCCAGATGCGGATCAGGTTTACGCGGCAGTTCGTGCCGCCTGGCGAGACCATGCAGCGTCTCGCCAGAGAGGAACTCCTGCACTACTTGACGTTTGAACTCGATGCTGTGCGTGCGATAAGTCACCATCGCTTCCATCCTTCGAAAGCCCGGCTTCCAAGTCAATTCTGCTTGTTCAATTTGTCCGGTCCCAGGGGCGAACTCCAGATGGAACGCGAATTTCCGCAGCCTTGGGTGCGATTCAGTCAGCTCGTGACATTCGTGAACGCGCTCAGCAAAGAGAGCGTTTATTCTCGGGGCATCCCGAAACGGTCGCGAATTTTCCTTAACGGGTACCGCTTTTGACGATCTATCTACTCGCCATCCAGGGGCATAGATTGCAGGAACAGCAGATACTCTCGGATCCGCCACTCTGCGTGGGCGGCTCTACGCACGGGCGAGATCATTTTGGGTCACTTAGTCAGGGTGCAGCGTGGGCTATTGCGTGAGTTTTCGAACCCCAAGTCGGCCAGGGGCGAAAGGAAAATACGCTATGGGCTGTGGCACAAAGAGAATGGATCGGCCACCTAAGAAGGCCGGGCGAGGGCCGTCCAGTGTGCGTGGCCCAAAATGTTAGTGAGCCGGACAACGGCCGTTTAGCAGTACATGCAGAGCTCAGAGGCCGGGTGACAGTGAAGGGAAGTGGCCGCACCAAGGGGAGTTGTTCTACGAGCAACTCACAATGTCCTACTCACGCATTCGTGGCTGTCATTATCCCTGCCCACAACGCAGAACAATTTATCGAACGCACCTTGGCGTCGGTGATAAACCAGACATACAGAAACATCGAAATAATAGTCGTTGACGACGGTTCGATTGATGAAACTGCATCAATTGTCCGCCGACTATCCAACGACGATCCGCGTATCAAGTTGCTACAACAGAAGAACAGTGGCGTCGCGTCGGCGCGGAATACGGGGATACGTGCAAGCAAGGGCATCTATATAGCACCTATAGACGCCGACGATCTCTGGCACCCAACCAAACTCGAAAAGCAGCTGCGTGTTTTTGCTGCAGCAGGCAATGATGTTGGGCTTGTCTATACGCTTTACCGGACGATTGATGCCGATGATAAGGCGATCATTACGCCTAAGCGCATGCACCCGCACGGATGGGTATTCATGCAGCATCTCGGACAGAACTTTATCGGTCACGGAAGTTCGGCAATGTTCCGGCGCGATGTCTTACTCGAAATGGGTGGCTATTCCTCGCGACTGCGCGAAAACGGTGCGGAGGGTTGTGAGGACTTCTTCCTCCAATTGAGTATCGCCTCGAAATACCGATTCGATGTCGTCAAGGAGCACTTGGTCGGATACCGCCGAACGCCAGGAGCCATGTCGCAAGATTTCGTCCGAATGCTCATCTCGCGTCGGATGGTGCTCGAGAGCCTCTTTGCTCGCTGCAGCGAGATGGTGAGCCCGATCCTATCGGATGTGATGTTCCGTAACGATGTCGAGATCGCCAGGCTCGGGCTTAAAAGGCGCCGCTTTGCTGCCGTCGGCATGAACTTCGCCAGAGTGCTCTGGCGATCGCCCTCGCAGTTCGCGAAAGTCGTCGGTGCGACGCTTGCCATTTTCCGGCGCAAGGCGAAGCAAGGAACCAAACTGGAACGCGAAGGCCGCAGCTCGGGGATCGGGAAACCGTTCTGGGACTACGCTGTCGATGAGCTTTTCGATCGCGGCGAGAATACCGATTACCATGCCTTGCTCAACAATCTGGCTGCAATGGACAGCAAACTTGGACCCTGCGGAGGCTATTTGGCGCAGCATCCCGAACGAGGAACCTTTGCAATGCCCCAAGAGGGCAGCGGCTCAGACAGCCCGTTTCTCCTTAGAGGCTTGGAATGAAGAAGCTGCTGCTGTCGGAAGAGCAGATGTCGTCGGGCCGCAATTTGGCTCAGAGGGCAGAATGCACTTTTGAGCGGACAGTGAATGAACCGACGGTCAGTGTGACCGTGCTCATTGTCACCTACAATCACGCTCGCTACGTAGCGGCAGCGATCGACAGCGTCCTCATGCAAGATGCGGGATCCGGTGTCGAGATCCTGATCAGCGAAGATTTTTCGACGGACGGTACCCGGGAGATCGTCGAGCGGTATGTATCCGATTATCCCGAAAGACTATCGGCGATCTATTCTGGCAGCAATTTGAGATCCAACGAGGTCGTTGCGAGAGGACTCCGGGTTGCGCGCGGGCGCTATGTCTCGATCCTTGATGGCGACGACCTGTGGACATCCAAGACCAAGCTGCGAGATCAGGTGGCCCATCTTGACGCGCATCCTGAGCTCTCGGCCATATTTTACAATGCGCTCGTGGCGCACGGCGACGAGATCACGTCGCGGCGGTGGACGCCACGGGATCAGAAGCCCTTAATCACACAAAGGGAAATTTGGGAAGGCAATCCCTTCGCCACTTGCGGCGGTATGATGCGAACCGCGTGCGTTCGGGATGTACCGTCTTGGTATGCAGATTTCTTTCCGATTACTGATTGGCCGCTGTATGTGCATTGCGCAAAGACAGCAGACCTCGCCTTTGTCGACGAGGTGGCAGGTATCTATCGTCTGCACCCGGGTGGGCTTGTATCGGCGCTGCCAAGCCCGCTCAGGCTTGATGCAATCGAGGGATTCTACCGGCGAATGGCGAATGTCATAGATGCCCGTGGGGCACAGTTTGCCCGTGGCGGCTGTTCCCGCTACTTTTACGAATGGTCGAAGCAGTATCTGAACGGAGGTGACTTGCCGTCGGCCAGATCGTGCTTCCTACGATTGCTGCGAAGCGGCAGTGGCGGAAACAACGTGCCGAAACGCGATATCGCGCGGTTGGCACTGCTCCTGCTGAAATCCTCGGTGCTCGGGAGATGACGGCTTTCCGCAACTTCGAGAATCGCGATCCGGTCCCGTCCTTGCCACAGGCGGCTGTTCGTCCGAAGTGGTCGGTGATGATCCCCGTCTACAATAGCGCCCGCTTTCTTGCCTCAACGCTGCAAAGCGTGCTCGCGCAAGCCCCTGACTCGGCTCATATGCAGATCGAAGTGGTTGACGATTGTTCGTCCGACGATCCGCAAAAAGTCGTGAACGAAATCGGGGGAAGGCGTGTCGGCTTTTTCCGCCAGCCGCAAAACCTCGGCCACATCGGCAACTTCCATACCTGTCTGAGCCGAGCCCAGGGGGAACTTGTCCATCTCCTGCACGGCGACGATGCCGTCCGACCAGAATTTTACGAATTGCTCGGTCGGGGTTTCGATGCGGATCCGAGAGTAGGAGCGGCGTTCTGCCGGACGGTCTTCATGGGCGCCCACGGACAGGAGTTGTCGATCGAACCTGCAATGCAGCCAATCTCCGGAAGGCTCGAGAATGCGGTGGTCCGATTGGCGCTCGAACAGCGCATCATGACGCCGTCCATCGCGGTCCGACGCGCGGTCTACGAAGAACTCGGCGGCTTCGACCGGCGGCTGAAATGCAGCGAAGACTGGGAGATGTGGATACGCATCGCTTCTCGTTTTCCTGTCTGGTACGAACCGCAAGCCCTTGCGCTTTATCGGATGCACCCGCAATCGAACACAGGGCGCCATATCCGGAATGCCGCGGACATGGCCTACACGCGAATGGCGATTGATATTTTCAAGAGCTATCTTCCAAGCGAACTCGCGGACGATGTCGCCGCATCGGCTCGGCGGACCTATTCGCAAAGCGCTCTCGAAACCGGGCGGCGGTTGCTTGGCTCTGGTGATTGGGCTGGATGCCTCGCGCAAATGAGTGAAGCCTTCCAACTCGATCCGTCGCTCAAGACAATTGGACGTATGCTGCGGCTCGTTGCGAAGCAGGGAGGCGAGATTGTCCGCCCAAATTGAAACTGTGCAACGGCAGCCGGCACGGCTGCGGCAAGGTGAGCCTGTCCGTCTCGTTTTGGCCGGATGTGGCGCCGTCACGAAGCTCTACTATGCGGAAGCGCTGTCGCGTCTTCAAGGCAGAGGCCAGATCGCAGTCGCAGCCATCTTTGATCCCGAAGCGAAATCGGCCGCGGTCGTGCAGGCGCGGCTGCCCGGAACGAAGGTTGCAGCCAGTTTCGACGGCCTTTTGGCTGCGGGCGCCGATGTGGCGATCATTGCTTCGCCGCCTCGATACCATCTTGATCAGTCGATGCAGGCGTTGCGGGCCGGCATGCATGTTCTATGCGAGAAGCCGATGGCCACGAGCAGCTCCGACGCGGACCTTATCCTGGCGGTAGCGGCAGCCAACAATCTGCATGTGGCAACAGGCCTCGTCAGAAGGCAGTTCCCTGCCACCCGATCGATAAAGGCCATGGTCGAGGGCGGATTGATCGGAAAAATTCAAGGTGTCTGTTGTTTTGAGGGTGGCCCTTTCCAGTGGCCTGTCGCTTCGACGAGCTATTTCAGCCGCGCGGAATCCGGCGGTGGCGTGCTTCAGGACATAGGCACGCATTGCCTTGACCTCCTGACCTGGTGGTTCGGAGAGCCCCATGAAATCCACTACGCCGATGACGCAATGGGCGGCGTCGAGGCGAACTGCCTTGTCCGGTTAGGTTTTGGCGGCTTCGAGGCAACGGTCCGGCTGAGCCGTGATTGGGCTCGTCCGAACCTTTACCGTCTTGAGGGCGAACGTGGCTCGATTTCTTGGGCAGTCAATGAGACTGAGCTTGTAGAGATCGCCTTGAAAGGATGCCGCACGGCAGCCACCGCCTCCTTCACCGACACCGACGACCGGTCGCGCGATTTCGTCGACGCGTTCTGCGATCAGATTTCGGACTTGGTCGACACGGTCCGAAATGGAACCCTCCTTTCCGGGTCAGCCACAGCGGGGCGCAACGTGCTCAAGCGAATCGAGGAATGCTATGCCAGACGGAAACGGCTGGACATGCCTTGGCTCGGAGCAGAAGACTTTCGCCACGTCATTGCTTCCGCCGAGACCAGACAATGACCGGCACTGTTGCCGTGCTTGGCGCCAACGGCTTCATAGGTTGCCGGACAGTGGAGTTGCTGCATCTTTCCGGCTGGGCTGAGGTGAGGCCGATCGTTCGCAGGCCGAGTGCTTTCGCCAGCCTGTCCCGCTTTGCGATCGATGGAAGGGTGGCGGACGCGCATGACGTTCCGGCTCTTACTGCGGCCCTTCTTGGCTGTCAGTCCGTTGTTCATGCAGTTGCCGGTGATAGTCGCACGATCGTCGATGCCGTCGAGCCTGTCTATCGTGCCGCCGCCGCTGCGGGCGTCGTTCGCCTGGTCTACCTCAGTAGCGCATCCGTTCATGGCCAATCGCCGCCGCCCGGAACGGACGAAACGAGCGCGCTGCACGACGGCCAGACGGTCGAGTACAACAATGCCAAGGTTCGTGCTGAACGTCGTCTCGGGGAATTGTCACGGGACGGTGCAGTCCAGGTGGTGGTGCTGCGGCCCGGAATTGTCTTTGGCCCGCGCTCCAGCTGGACGGGGGGCTTCGCCAACGATCTCCTCGACGGCTCTGCCTATCTGGTGGATGGCGGCCATGGCATCTGCAACAGCGCTTATGTCGACAATGTCGTTCATGCGATCAAGCTTGCCATCGAAGTGCCCGAGGCGGCTGGGCGAACCTATCTGGTCGGGGACCGCGAAAGGATAAGTTGGGCAGATCTTTGCCGCCCGATCGCCGAGGCATTGGGCTTCGACCTGGCTGCGATTTCGGTTTCCGCGCCATTGTCATTCGCGCCGAACTGGACACAATGGCTGAGAGATGGCGACCTTTACCGGCGGCTTGTCCGAAGCCTCCCGAGACCCGTTCGTAGAGGACTAAAGGTAGGCTATGCCGAGTGGCGGAAATCAGGGCTCGATCAGAGGCCGCCTATGGCTCCAAAGATCAAGGTATCTGAAGAACGTGCGCTGTTGCACCGGTGTCGGGTGAAACTCCCGTCGGCCAAGGCCGAGCGCGAGCTCGGATACCAGCCGGTGGTCGGCTTCGAGGAGGCATGTCGGCGCTCAGTCGCATGGCTAACCTTTGCCGGCTACCCGACTGCGCGGAGCCAAGTGGGCGAAAGATGACCGTCAGACCCGCCGCAGCCTGTGTCTCGGTTGTCATTACGACCTATAACCATGCTCGATTTCTCGCGGAAGCGATCGACAGCGTCCGGAACCAGAGCGTGCGGCCCGATGAAATCATCGTTGTGGACGATGGTTCGTTGGACAATCCCGAAAATGTTGTTCGCCGGTATGTCGACGTCCACTACATCCGCCAAGAAAACCAGGGTTTAGCCGCTGCCCGCAATACGGGAATGAAGGCAGCACGTGGCGAATTCATCGCGTTCCTGGATGCCGATGACAGGCTGCGCCCGACGGCGCTCGCTACCAATCTTGCTTTGTTCCATGACAGTCCGGATTGCGCCTTGGTCTATGGAGCCTATTGCTACATCGATGAGGCCGGCGCAGTCAGGAATTCAGTTCCGCTGAGGCCGGTGGGAGAGGACCCGTATGCCGGATTCTTGACCGGCAACCTGATTGGAATGCATGCGACAGTGCTCTATCGGCGTAGCACATTGGAGGCTGCTGGCGGATTTGACCTATCCCTGCGGGCTTGCGAGGATTACGACGTCTACCTTCGCCTGTCTCGGGCAAACAAGGCCGCATGCACCCCGGAGTGTCTCGCAGATTACCGCAGGCACGCAACGAATATGTCCAACAGCAATCCGATGATGTTGCGCGCGGCGCTCAAAGTCCTTGGCCGGCAGAGGAATCTTGCGCGGACCAATCCAGACTGGACGGCCGCCTACCATCAGGGCGTCGAAAATTGGAAACGCTATTATGCGCACATGCAACTGGGACAGCTTAGTACAGCGGTTCGATCCCGTTCTTCGCTCGGCGGTCAGCTCCTGAACACCATTGCCGTTTCGCTCGCAGCGCCATTGCAGACCACCATGATGCTGCGGCAGCGTTTCAAGGGCTGGTCAAGTCGGCGCCGATCGGGCGTCCGGTTCGGTGACCTCAGCCGCCCGCTGCCCTTCAGTACAAATTTCGGTTTTGATCGCGGCAAGCCAGTGGACCGCCGCTATGTCGAGACTTTCCTCGCATCATGTTCGCTGAACATATCCGGCAGGGTTCTGGAGATCGGGGACAACGCCTATACGACCCGCTTCGGAGGCAGTCGAGTTGCCAGGAGCGACGTTCTAAACCGATATGAAGGTCACCCGCTGACAACCTTCGTGGGCGATCTGGCCAACGGCGACGACCTGCCGCCCGAGACATTTGACTGCATCGTGCTCACCCAGACACTGCACCTCCTTTTCAACATGCCTGTCGCGGTTGCAACCCTATGGCGGATGCTGAAACCGGGAGGCGTGCTTCTGGTCACGGTCCCTTGGGTAAGCCCGATTGACCGAGGAGAATGGGGCGAGAGCTGGTTCTGGTCGATAACCCCGGCGGCACTGGGCCGGCTTCTCTCAGACAGGTTCGGGGTGGAGAATGTCGAAGTCCGCCACTATGGAAACGCCTATTCGGCTACCGGGTTTCTCTATGGCTTGGCAGAACATGAGCTGAATTCGGCAATGCTCGATGTGCATGACCCATGTTGCCCGGTGATTGTCGCCGCGCGCGCTTTCAGGCGATGAGCGGCGTGACAGTGCGTCAAGCTCTTAGCAAGCTCCTGCGACGGGGCCGATTGCTTGCCGGTTACAACCGGCCGCTCGTGCTGATGTATCATCGCGTCGGAGAACCACGCGTCGATCCTTGGGAACTCTCGGTCTCGCCACAAAATTTCGCACGCCAAATCGAAATCCTGACAAAGGCGCGCGATATTGTTCCCCTGCAATGGCTGGCACAACGGCTTCGGGACGGAAAGCCAGCGAGAAATGCCGCGGCAGTTACCTTTGACGACGGTTATGCGGATGTCGTGCAAAATGCCGTGCCGGTCATGCTACGCATGAACGCTCCTGTGACCGTCTTCGTCACTACCCACGCGCTCAGCGACCCCTCAGTGTTCTGGTGGGATATTCTGTCGCGCATCACTTTGGAAACGCCTGCTCTCCCGGAGAGGCTCGCGATCCAGATCGCAGGCCGAAACTATGATTGGCTCGTGACGGAGGACGCCACGCGCGCGAAATCGAATCTCGTCATCAGCCGCACGGCGCTCCATTTCGGCTTGCACGCACTGCTGAAGCCGTTGAGAGTACACGAACGGAGGAGGGCGCTGCAGCAGCTGGCAAGATGGGCAGGAACCGACGCCAGCCCCCGAAGGTGTGACCGCGCCATGACTCATTCGGAGCTGCGGCATCTCGCCGACACCGATGGCGTTTCGATCGGTGCCCACACCTGCACGCATCCATCCCTGCCGTTGCTGAAACGGGACAGTCTTGAACGCGAGATCTCTGCTAGCCGCCAACAATGCGAAGAGATTACAGGGCGGAGGGTGGCGGGATTCGCATACCCCTTCGGAGACTTCGACGACAGCACCGCCGAAGCGGTAAGATCTGCTGGCATGGACTATGCAGTAACCACCCTGCCGCGTGAAGCTGGGCTCAGGGTCGACCCCTTCCGACTGCCGCGGGTCACGGTCGCTGATTGGGGTGAGAGAGGTTCCGGCGCGCGGTCCTTTGCCATGGCTGACCATGCATGCCGAGAACCGCGCGTCACGGCAATCATCGTCGTGTTCAATGGCGAGAGATACCTCCGGGAAGCTATTGACAGCGTTGTAGGTCAAAGCTTCACCGACTGGGAACTCCTCGTCGTCGACGATGGCTCGACGGACCGTTCATCTGTCATCGTGCGCGACTATGCGCAGCGCTTGCCAGGCAAGGTGCGACTACTCTCCCATCCCGACAAGGGCAATCATGGTATTAGCGCGTCGCGCAACCGCGGGCTGGCCGAGGCGCGGGGCGCCTATGTCGCGTTTCTCGATGCAGACGATACATGGCTGCCCGAAAAGCTGTCCGAACAAGTCTGCATCATGGAAAGTGATCCGGCGCTCGGTCTAATCTACGGCCGGACGTTGATCTGGCATAGCTGGGCAAAGCTTGCTGGTCGTGCGGACTACTATTACCCGCTCGGAGTCGAACCGAACGCCCGATACGATCCGCCCGTGCTGCTGGAACTGCTGCTGCAGAACCAAGCCCAGACGCCGACAACTTGCAACGCCCTGATGCGTTCAAGTTTGTTGGCAACGCTCGGGGATTCGAGAACAGCTTCCGCCTGATGTTCGAAGACCAGACCTTCTTTGCGAAGGCGCTCGCATTCGCGCCCGTCTACGTGTCCGGCCAGACCTGGGCGAGATACCGCCAGCACGTCGAAAGCTGCTCTGCCGCTTCTGCCAGGGCAGGCGCTGACGAAGCCGCGCGTATCACGTTTCTCAGATGGCTGAATGGGGTGATGGCGGATCAGGGCGCCTCCTTCCGCATTCGTTCCGCAATCTGGAAAGTGCTCGCGCGCGAAACCTGGAAGACGAGCAAGCGAAGCATCGTAAGACGGCTGCAGCGATGACTTCCGTGCCGCGGGTGACGATCATAACCCCCTTCCTCAATGCGGCGTCAAATCTGGGTGAAGCGATCGCCAGCGTCCGGGCCCAGACGATTGCAGATTGGGAGCTCTTGCTGGTTGACGACAATTCGACGGACGACAGTATCAGGATCGCCAATGATGCCGCGGCAATCGATCCTCGAATTAAGGTGCTGCGCAGACCTCCCGGATCCAAGCGTGGCGCCGCGGCAGCGAGAAACGCCGGAATAGCGGCCAGCTGCGGCGATTTGCTTGCCTTCCTGGATGCAGATGATTTGTACGAGCCGCATATGCTGCAGACGGTCCTGGCGGCAGCCGATGCCAACCCGGATGCCGCAATGATTTTCGGGCCGACCAAATGGTGGTACCCGGATGGAGCGCGCTCCGACTGGGTCGAGCCGACAGATGGACTTGCCGCACGCTTACATCAGCCCCCGGCTTTTGGGTCGGCTGCTGCTGATGCAGGACGGCCACGTTCCGTGTACCTGTTCCGTGCTCTTGCGGAGAAGCGCGGTTAGCACGGTTGGTGGCTTTGAGCACTTTGAGCTCTATGAAGACCAGGCTCTGTGGGCGAAGCTATTCCTGCGATTCCCAGCCTTTATCACTCCTGTAACTCTCGCACGTTACCGGCAGCATTCCAGTTCGGCCTCGGCGATTGCCACTCAGCGAGGGCTCTACGATCGGATGGGGAAACACCCCGCCCGCGCCGCTTTTCTGGACTGGATCGCGGAGCATATGATGGAAAGTGGAACGCGGGATTTCCGCCTCCAATTGGCACTGCGGCTGGCACGCGCGCCCTATGTCACGCCTGCAACGATCGGAAGCAAAGCCGAACGGCTTGCCCTGGAGATCATGATGTGGACGGCAAAGCAGCGGCGCAGGATTCGGCGACAGCTTGCGCACGTGGCCAGGTGAAAACAGGCGTCACTTCCTGACCACCCATCGATGCGGGAAGCTGACATTGCCAAAGCCAGGCTGGGCGCTGACCGGTCGATCGTCGAGCAAACCGGGCATGACATCGAACACAGCGGCCGTCTCGACATAGTCTTCGACCACCCTGTCGTCCGCCACCAGCGCTACGTCAATCCTGTAGCGCCCTGGTCTCAGCATAAGGCTGTCCACATGTACCGTGTAGACTTCGCCCTGACGGTCATGCAGGGAATGCTCCCGGCTATCAAATGAGGTCACAGGATCCCCGAGATCATCAATGATAGTCACAAGGCACTGCAATGTTTCGCGCGGCCCATCAACCTGAAGCCGAAAAGTTGCCGGCTGCCCGGACGCGACGGGACCCATTTCATTGAAGACTTCGATGCCGACCACACGGAGGCGGCCGCGCCCGGTGCGCGTGGATCGCACACTCAGATCGGTTCCTGCGCGGGCCTCAAGCGTCTGGAGATAATCCCGGACCACGTCCTGAGTCGGACCGTCCGCCTGGATCATCCCGCCGTCGATAAGGATTGCGCGGGTGCAAAGTCGCTGCAGAACCGGCATCTGGTGACTGACGATCAGCACGGTGCGGCCTGTCCCGGCGATGCTCGCTGCCTTGGCAATGCATTTCTTCTGGAACGTGGCATCGCCGACTGCCAAGACCTCATCGACCACCAGAATGTCGGGATTGACGTGGGCGGCAATCGCGAAGGCCAGACGCAAGTACATGCCGCTTGAGTATCGTTTGACAGGCGTATCGAGAAACGGCTCGACCCCGGAGAAATCCACGATCTCGTCAAGCTTGGAATTGATCTCGATGCGCCGCATGCCGAGTATGGCCCCGTTGAGATAAATGTTCTCACGGCCGGTCAGTTCGGCATGGAACCCCGTGCCGACCTCCAGCAAAGCTCCCAGCCGTCCATGTATCGTCGCGCGGCCGGAAGTCGGCTCCACGATCTTCGCCAGTATCTTGAGAATGGTGCTCTTTCCTGCACCGTTGGGACCGATCACGGCAAGGACTTCGCCTGCGTGCACCTCGAAGGAGACGTTTTTCAACGCCCAGAACGGCTCGTCCGCACCTTTGCGGTGGCTTGTATCGGCCTCCCCGCGAAGACCCCGCCTTTTGCTGGCGAGCGCGTCTCGCAGCGTGGGGAAGCTGTTGTTCGCCACACCAAGTCTATACGCCTTGGAGAGATTGGCAGCCTGGATCACGATGTCGGTCATCACTCAGATCAGGTCCGGAAACGCGCGTTCGGATTTTGAGAAGATAGTCAGTCCGGCAACGAGAAGGGCTAGCGAGGAGAGCGTTGATATCGAGATCATGAGCCAGTCCGCAGGCGTGCCCAGCACGCTCCAGCGGATGGCTTCGACTGTCCCAACCATTGGGTTCAGACTATAGAGCGGCCGCCACAATTGAGGGACGAGATTGGCTGGATACACGATCGGGGTCATGAACAGAAGTATCTGAAGGCTGAACGGCAACAGATAGCCCACATCGCGAAAGCGAACGTTGATCGCCGACAATGCCACGCCCACTCCAGTCGCTGACGCAGCCATTACGAGCACGAGCAGCGGCAAGAAGACTGCTTGTGGTGCCGGCCAGCTTCCGAATGCCAGCATGGCGGCGAACAAAAGAGCGAAGCCGACGAGCATATCGGTCAGGCATGAGGCCATCGTGGAGATGGGAATGATCAGACGCGGGAAATAGACGCGTTTCACCAGCTCCTGGTTTCTGACGAGGCTGCCCGTCATGCTGGCGACGGCTCGCGAAAAAAAACTCCATGGCACAAGCCCACACAGAACAAATAGCGGGTATGGCGCGCCGTTGGACGAAATGCCTGCGAGCTTGCCGAAGAAGATGCTGAAGACCGACATAGCAACGAGCGGCTGCAGCATTGCCCAAAGGATGCCCAGATAAGTCTGCCGGTATTTGACCTTGAAATCACGCCAGGCCAGGAAGAACACAACTTCCCGATATCGCCAAAGCTCGGAAGGTTCGAACAGTCCTCGCTTGCGGGACGGATCGATGATTGTCACGACAGCTGATTGCGCGCCTGTCTGGTCCGACACGATGATGGCGTCCGCCTCCCTTGACAGCCCCATTGAGGCTTACATTTCCGCGCAGTGCAATCAGCACTTTTGATGGTGCCTGCCGTTCACGAGCCTCACCATTCGAGAGCGCATAGCAGCCGCCCTCAATGCTCGACCAGATCCTCCGGAGGCGCGAGATCGCGCCGCATATCCCCGTTGTTCGATAAGTCCAACCGGACGGAGGGCATTTCTCGCACACGGACTTTACGTTCGATCCGGATGCGAACGAACACCTGCCCGGGCCGTCTGAGTTTCTACCGCTACTCTCCCACCTGTGCTGGGTTGTCGAGGATACATTTCCCTATTGAACTTGTGGTGATGTTATGCCCATCGAAGATAGTCAGGCTACAGAAATCTTTCGTTTTTACAGTGTAGTGTATGCACTGCACCGCTGGTGACAGGGTCCTTAAGATGTGCCATTGTCCAATGGGGTGGTACTATTTGCGCGGATTAGGGTTGTTCGGGCGATGCGCGTTGCGCGAACCATCATTGCGTGGAGGGAGTGACATCTCATTGGAAATTCAGACGGCTTGACGAGTCAGCGTTCATAGCTCCTGAGCAAGCTGCAAAGCTTTGGGTCGGAAATGAAAAGTGTTCTTGTCGCGGGAGCAGCCGGGTTCATCGGATCCCACCTGGTTGATCGACTGTTGTTAAGGCAAGAAATCAATCGAATTGTTGCTGTTGACAATTTCTGGACTGGTACTCGTGCCAATCTGGATCATATCGCCGACCCTCGCTTGGTCGTGGTAGATGTGACTGTTGAAGATTTTCAGCAGGGGAGCCTTTTTGACGAGATCTATCATCTCGCCTCGCCTGCTTCGCCTCCCTGGTATATGCAAGATCCGGTACGAACCATCTCGGCCAACGTAATAGGAACTATGCGGCTTCTGACCCTTCTTCGCGCCGGGGGCCGCTTCTGTTTCACGTCCACGTCTGAGGTTTACGGCGATCCGCTGGTAACGCCGCAACCGGAAACTTACAGGGGCTCCGTTGATTGCACCGGGCCGCGTTCATCGTATGACGAAGGTAAGCGTTGCGCCGAGGCCCTGCTTTTTGAGAGTAACCGATTGAGCGGGCTCGACATTCGAGTTGCAAGATTGTTCAACGTCTACGGACCTAGGACACGACCTGACGATGGACGTGCAGTATCAAATTTCATCACGAATGCGCTGTTCGGCAAACCTATAATCGTTTTTGGCGACGGCTTGCAGTCGCGGAGTTGGGGATACGTCAGCGATATCGTGGACGGCCTAGAACAATTCTTCTGGGGGGAGGAGCATGGTTATATTGGTCCCCTGAACATCGGAAACGATCGCGAGATTTCCGTTGTCGATGTTGCCCGTTACGTCGCGGGCTTGGTGCCAGGCACCAAAATCGTGCATGTTGATCCGATCCCCCAAGATCCGACGAACCGCTGTCCGGACTTAACTCTAGCGCGGAGGATCATCCCCGGCTGGGCCTGTCAAATACCTCTTGAAGAGGGTGTGCGCCTCACCCTGGACTGGTTTCGCCGCCAGCAACAGAACGATTTGTCCAGTGTGTCCTCAGACTCGATGGTTGCCGCATCGGTGTGAGTGGGATCCGCCCGATAAAATGTGACCGAAAAAGGGGAGAAATGTGCTCGCCGCAATCCGGTTCCTTCGACCAACGTCGCGGTATGTTCAACCGGCCAGTTCGATGCTGTGAACGCGCGCTTCTGTGCATCGTTCAGGGCCACCGAAGGCGACATACAAGTGCGGAAGGCTCCTCCCGCGGCAATGCATGCTTCCTCCAACGCGTGGTCGGCAACCTTATGGGTGTTCGAGCGGCGCGGATGGCCTTGGCGACGATTCCAGTTCGTGATGGTCACTCACATCTTGCGCTGGCAGGTAATAAAGCCCGTACGACCGGAAGGCTGGGCGATCAGAGGCAGTGGCATGTCTTGATCAGGAAGATTACTCCCACGGAGTAAGGCAGGGCTAAAAGCCCCAAGGCGATCCAGAAGCCGGGTTCGGCCATTGCGGCGAGATCTGACAGAAGTTGCTTCATGTCGCCTCGGTCCTCGCCCCTGATCGCTCCGCATCCGATCCACAAGCAAAGAGCCCGCTCTTGAGGGAGGGGGAAGCGGGCTCTTGGCTGGGGCTAATGGCCCAGCAGCACGGCGGACTTGAATTTGTACTGCGCCGGCTGCTGTCCAAACCGTAATCGGGCAGCTTTGTTCCCCTGTCGGCTATGGTCCTGGGCACAGCCCGTGATCCCGCCGAGGCGGCGGTCTATCTCAAAGCATAGAGATAGGCGGCGATGTCACGCGCTTGCTGCTCGGTGATGCCGGTGGAGGGCATGGCGGTGTGCGGATTAACGTCCCTTGCTGACCGTATCCAGCGGATCATGTTCTCCGGATTGTTAGCCAGCACACCGCCAACATAGATCCTGTCAGATAGACTGGCGTCCAGGCGTGGGCCGACGTGGCCTACCGCACCGGGTACACCGGTGATGGTGTGGCAGCCGGCGCAGCCATTCGCCAGCATGATCGGTATCGCACGTGCACCGACGCCGCCGGTAGCGGCATCCGCCTCTTGCTGCACCCGACGGGCTCGGTCGGCCCACAATGCGAGCGCGCCGCCCGCGACGACCAGCAGAATGCACACGGCGATGATCAATTTAGATGGGCCAGGGCGCATGCGCGACCTTCCTGGTTCCGCTCGTCGTTATCCAGAGGCCGGCCAGCAATAGCGCTGCCCCGCCATAGATAAGGCCGGCCGGGATCCACATAACGAGCCCGGCAAGCTGCTGGTCCTCGATCGGGCTTAAATTCCACACTGCCGCCCCGGCAGCATTCTCCGGGTACCAGAGCTTCGGCGATAGAAGAAGCAGGACACCGAGCAGGCCGGTGTGCAGGGAGGTGAAGAAAAGATGCATCACGGCATTTCCATAGGCCTGCTGTTGGCTTGGGCGCGGCAGCAACGCCCACCAGAAGAGCAGGCCTGTGCCGAGGAAGCTCGCATGTTGGGCATAATGCAGCACGCCATGCTCGAGCGCTGCCTCAAACAGGACCGGAATGTGCCACACCCATATCGCGATCCCGTGAACAATCGTTGCGGTGACAGGCCGGCTCGCAAAGGTCCAGAGCGCTCGCAGCGATTTGCCATGCCCGACCGTGCCCAGGGCACGCCGGAACGTTACGGGAAATGCCCACAGCAGAGCAGGGGCGGGGCAGGCGATGACCAGCAACGGCGCCGCCACCGCCATCAGCAACTCGTGTTCGATCATGTGCGCGACAAACAGCCGCTCGCCGAGAGCATGAATCGGACTGACCAACGCTGCCGTCAGTACGCTCCAGCCGGCGGCAAACAGCAGCGCCTGACGCATCCGTAGCGGACGGCCGCGAGTGCTGCGGCGCCACAGCCGCATCGCACCGGCCATGTAGATGAGCGCGACGGCCGTCAGCGGGACCGTGATGGGAAGCGCAAGTGTCCATCCGGCCTCGGGCGCGTCGGAGCCATAGCAGATCGAGGTGGAGAAGAGCGTGGCCAGGTTCATCGCAGACACTCGTCCAGGATGAGTGCGGCGCTTCCCTGCATGGTGATGACCAGTGCAAACAGGAGAGCCGCCAGTATGCCGAGATCGGCGACGAAATGCTCGGTACCGCGCGTGCGTTCTGCTTTGAAAGCAGCGCCGCCTTGCCGCTTTGCCTGCCAGGACAGAGCACCGCCCAGAAGCGAGAACAAGGCGAGCAGCAACGCTAAGGGAAGCACGACCGGCACCTGGTGATTGCATTGCCAGGGAACCAGCGAGTAGTTCAGTTGCGTCGAGACCGCCCAAGCCAACGGGCCCGACAAAAGCCCACCCCAGGAAGTTCCCAACCGCACCGCGCGCATGTCAGCCGAGCCTCGGTACCCAGTAGATCAGCAGATAGATCGGAAGCCAGGTTGCGACCACGAAATCCCAATAGAAAACATTGTCGCCGACGTCGCCGAAGCGTCGCCCGCTATAGCCATGGCGCGTGAACATCAGCACCGTCAGCACGATCGTATCGCCGACATCTGTTATCAAATGCGTGGTGTGGAGCCCGAGCAGCACCCAAAGCATCGAGCCGTAGGCGTTCGTATCCCAGTAAACGTTCAAGGCCGGAAACTCGAACCAGCGCACAAGGAGCGGGGCGAGGCCGAGCAGCGACATGACAACCAGTCCGATCCGCACCGGCACGATGGCGCATTGCTTGGCATAGCGATCGAGGATGTGGTTCGGCACCAGGCTGGCGATCAGCAGCAGCGTGACGATCGTTCCTGGCCAATGGTTCGGCTGCGGTGCACTCAACGGCCATTCAGGCCAAGAGAGCGCCAGGTAGAGATAGGCGGCTGCGGCGAGCGCAAAGCCGGTGCCCTCCAGAGCCATGAAAGCGAGCGTGCCCCACCAGGTCGGGCTGCGCGGACCATGCCCAAAGGTGGGGAGACCGGAAACATCTGTGACGGGACGCTCGTTCATTCCTCGTCCTCCGGATCACCTTTTGGCCAGAACCAGCCGATCAAGGTGACGGCGATTGGCAGGGCGCCCCACACGATGGCCCAGGGGGTGAAGATCGAATAGAGAAACGTGCCGCCTACGGCGAACGCTGCAAAGAGCGGCCAGATCGACGGTGTCGCCGATTTCTCGCGAATGTCGGGATGGGCTTCAGCGACTGTCGAGACCAGCAGCTCGCGCGCTTCGACGCGAAGCCCGGTCGCTACGGGAAGAGCGTCGCGCTCGGCCCAGAGTGGCTCCGCGTTGGTGACGACCGGAATGCGCGCGAAATTATAGCTCGGCGGCGGCGAGGGCGTTGCCCATTCCAGGGTGCCGGCCTCCCAGGGATTGTTGCCTGCCGCTGCGCCTTTCAACGCGCCCTGCACAAGATTGAAGGTGAACAGGACGAAACTCAGGAAGAAGACCACCGCGCCTGCTGTTATGAACAGGTTGATGTTCCCCCAGCCAAGCTCGGCCGGATAGGTGTAGACCCGTCGCGGCATGCCCCACAGCCCCACGATGTGCATCGGGAAAAAGGCGGCGTTGAAGCCAATGAAGGCCAGCCAGAAATGCAAGCGGCCCAGGCGCTCGCTCATCATGCGGCCGGTGATTTTAGGAAACCAGAAATAGGCCGCACCCAGCAGCGGGAATACCGATCCGCCGATCAGCACATAGTGGAAATGCGCGACGACGAAGTAGGTGTCGTGCACCTGCAGATCCAGCGGCACGGAGGCCAGCATGACGCCGGTGAGACCGCCGATGACGAAGATGAAGAAGAAGCCGAACACGAACAACATTGGCGTGCGGATCACCGGTCTGCCGTCCCACATCGTTGCCAGCCAGCAGAAGATCTGTACGCCGTTGGGAATAGCGATCATCATGCTGGAAGCGGTGAAGAAGCTGGCGCCGAGCTTGGGCAGGCCTGTCGCGAACATATGGTGGACCCACAGGCCAAAGGACAGGAAGCCGACCGCGATCAACGACAGAACCATGCCGAGATGGCCGAACACCGGTCGGCGGGCGAAAGCCGGGATGATCGAGGAGACCATGCCGGTCGCCGGCAGGAAGATGATGTAGACCTCGGGGTGACCGAAGAACCAGAACAGATGCTGGAACAGCAAGGCATCACCGCCTTCGGCCGGGTTGAAGATGTGTGTGCCGACCAGCCTGTCGAGGATCAGGAATGTCGAGGTGATCATCACCGCCGGCATTGCGAAGACGACGACAAAGGAGGTGACCAGCATCGCCCAGACGTATAGCGGGATCTTGTCCAGCGACATGCCGGGAGCACGCTGCTTCAAGATCGTGACGATCGTCGCCACTGCCACAGCCAGTGAAGACACCTCGGTATAGGTAATCATCTGCGCCCAGACGTCGGCGCGCTTGCCAGGGGCGAATTCGGGACCGGACAGCGGCACATAGGCGAACCAGCCGACGTCCGGCGCCATGTTGAGAGCGAAAGACACCCAGGCGAACAGGCCGCCCGAAACATAGACCCAGTAACTGAACGCATTCAGCCGCGGAAACGCAATGTTGCGGGTGCCGACCATCAGCGGCACGAGATAAATGCCGGTCGCCTGCACGATCGGTACCGCGAACAGGAACATCATCGTGACGCCGTGCATGGTAAACAGCTGGTTGTAGAGGTCCGGCCCGATCAGCCCACGCTGTGGTCCCGAGAGCTGAACACGCATAGCCACTGCGTTGAGCCCGCCCAGACACAGAAAGACAAAGGCAGTGATCAGATAGCGCCTGGCGATCACCTTGTGGTCGACGCTCGACAGCGCGCCGATGATACCCGGGGGCGTACGCCAGGTGCGCTCCAGCCACCGCTGGAGATCGGCTTGCTCCATACCGGTATCGCGCGGTCCGTCATGCTCGGGAGCGAGATCTCCCTTTGCTTGCGCCTCCGCCCGCAGGTCACGTCCGCTCGTCAGGTCGGCGCTGGTCATTTCAGCCCCTCGAGGTAGGCAATGATGGCATTGAGCTCGTCGCCATTGAGAGCCGTTACAGGCATGTGGGAGCCGGGCTTGATGCCTTGCGGGTCGGTGATCCAAGCGGCGAGATTGCCGCGGCTCATCGTCAGCGTTCCGGCTGCGAGAGTTTGCCGGCTGGCTATATGGGTAAGATCGGGCGCTACCGTGCCGCCTGCGGGTGTGCCGCCGATCCTGTGGCACATCACGCAGGGCCGCTGGAGGAAAAGATCCGCGCCGGCCTTGGCTTCGGCATTGGTCGGAGCGGCGGCAGGCCGCAACTGGTCGTCCAGCCAGGCATCGAACTGCGGCCGCGGCTCGGCAATGATGAAGGTGCCCATGTTGGCGTGCTGCGCGCCGCAGAACTCAGCACATTGACCACGATAGACGCCTGGCTTGTCAGCCCTGATGTCCAGCACATTCATATGTCCGGGGATGAGGTCGAGCTTGCCGGCAAGGCTCGGCACCCAGAAGGAGTGGATTACGTCTGTTGAAGTCAAAAGAAGCCGAACCGGCTCGCCGGCCGGAATGTGGATTTCGTTCGCCGTCGTCAGGATGCGGCTTGGCTGGGCATTCTCGTAGCGCACTTCCCACCACCATTGATGGCCGGTCACGCGGACCGTCAGCGCCTCGTCCGAGCCGATCCCGGCAAGCGTCCTGTTGGCGAAAAAGCTCAACAGGGTCAGCCCAATTAGGATCGCCGCAGTCACCCCAACCGCGGTCAAGACCACGCGCCTTTTGCGATGTTCGGAAGCGAGGTCGAGCACGAGCGGATCTTTTCCTGTTCGAACTCGCTGGAACAGGGTGGCGACCAGCACGACCATCACCAACATCCACACGGCCGCGCACAGGGCAGTGAAAAACCAGATCAGCCAGGCGAGCTCGCCCGCGGCGGGGCCTTTCGGATCGAGAGCGGACTGCCAGCCGCTGCAACCTGAAAGCGCCAGGAGGGCGGCTGCGCAACACGCTTTGGGAAAAAGGCGTTTCACGGCGATTTCCCCAGCGTCGCGGCATCGGGGAGGCGATTTTCCGACGGATGGACCATCATGTCGTCGTTACGCTGCGGTGCGGCGGAGGAGGGCGCGTTGCCGCTCAGCGAACGTACGAAGGCTGCAAGCTCCCAAATCTGATCATCGGCTATCTTGTTTCGGAAGCTCGGCATGCCGTTAGGCCGCCCGTCCCGGATCGTTGCGTGGATACTCTCGATCGAGTTGCCGTAAATCCACTTCTCATCCATCAGCGCCGGTCCCATGCCGCCGCCGCCATTGGCATGGCACCCCGTGCAATTGAACCAGCTGAACAGGCGCTTGCCCTCGCTGAGATGAAAGGCATTGGCCTCGAAGCTGGCCGCCTTGTTGTCGCTCGGGAGCGGCCTTTGGCCGCCTGGCTCCAGCGCAGTCACCGGCGTTGGCTGTTGGCCGGACCCAAGGGCCGATTGCGGACGTGTGTCGCGCTCTTCCCGCTGGCAAGCGGCAAGGGCCAGCATCGCCGACAAGAGCACGGTGAGGTTCCGCCTCATCGGTCCGCGCTCCCGCCGGTATCAAGGCGCGGCACACCGTATCGGGCCAGGGTCGCGTCGATCTCAGCCTTGTGCTTGGCAAGAGCTGCATCCACTTCGTCGCGCAGCGCGTCGTCCCCGCGTCGGACGCCCATGGAGATGTCGTAGACCATTGGCAATTGAGGCCCGTCGATTCGAGGTGTCACGGGCGTGATGCGCAGCGGTGTCTTCTGCTTGGCGGCGAAATAACCAGCGAGCGGGCCCCAGACGACGGCAACATCGATCTCGCCGCTGGCCACCGCCTCGACAATGCGCGCGGGCGGGTTGGGAGCCGAATAGTCGCCATAGACTGGATAGCCGACGAGATGACCGACAATGCCGCGGCGGCCGAGTGCCTGGGCCGGTGGGGAGTTGGCCCCGTCATCGCCGATGAGCTGCACGCCGATGCGCAGAGTGCGCAGGCGTGGATCGTTGAAAGACGTGATCTCGGGACTGTCCCGCCGCGTCACGAAGACATAGGTCGAGCGGTAATAGGGAGCGGTGGCGCGGAGAATTTCGAGATTGGCGGGAGTGCCAGGTATGAGATCGCACAGGCCTGCCTTGAGCGTGTTGCGAACGAAACCGCGACGTTGGGCCCACCAGGTATAGGAAAGTCTTGCATCCAGCTCTTTGGCGATGATCTGGGCAATCTTGTTTTCGAAGCCCTGTCCAGCGGCGTTGGAAAACGGCATATTGTTAGGGTCGGCACATACCTTGAGTTCACGTGCGTCGGCGGCAACCGCGAAGAGCAGCGAGGCCACCGCGGCCACAAGACGCCCGTTCGCCTCGCGCCTTCGAACTGCCTTCAACTCGAAAGCATCAGGGGAGCCGGAACACATAGAGCGTGCCTCCCGCCGTGGTCGCGTTCTTCAGGTCTTTCATCGCATTGACGAAGCCGAGCGCGGCGGTAGCGTCGCGCGGGTCGAGATCGCCCGAGACGATCGCGCCGGCCCAACCACCGACGCCCGACAGGATCGCGACATATTGGTGCCCGTCGGGGCCGCGATAGGTGACCGGCTGCCCAATAATCCCGGACGAGGTCTTGAACTGCCAAAGCAATTCCCCTGTCCTTGCGCTCACAGCTTTGAACCAGCCCTCCATTGTGCCGTAGAACACGACGTTGCCGGCGGTGGCGACCGCGCCACTCCACACCGGAAAATTCTCTCTCAGGCTCCAAGCCGGCTTCGCAGCCGCGATGTCCCATGCGGTGAAGGCGCCACGGTTGCCCCCCGGGCCCGGGATCATGCGCACATTCATGCCGACATAGGGGGTGCCAGCGATGTAGTTCACCTCGAGGCCCTCTTCGTCCATGCACAGATTGTTGTGTGGAATGTAGAGCAGTCCTGTCTTCGGCGAGAACGCAGATGGCTGCCAATCCTTGAGCCCGGATGCTGTCGGGCAGATATCCCGGATCACCCTGCCGGTGCCGGTTTTCTTGTCCGGGTTTTCGATCAGACGCCCGGTTTTCAGATCGACGCCCTTGCTGGAATTGACGGCCCCATAGGGTGTCGCTGACAGGACTTCCCCGGTGGTCCGATCCAGAATGTAGAGATAGCCGTTGCGCTCCGGGCGGACGAGCACTTTGCGCGGCTTACCCTGCCAATTCATATCGAGCAGGATCTGCTCGTTGATGCCGTCGTAGTCGTGCAGGTCGTGCGGGCTCCATTGGTAGAACCATTTCGCGGCTCCGGTATCGGGATCGCGCGCGAAAATCCCGGAGGTCCATTTGTTGTCGCCGGGCCGAAGGTCCGGATTCCACGGCCCTGGATTGCCGGTCCCGTGATAGATCAAGTTGAGGTCCGGATCGTAAGAGATCCAGCCCCACATGTTGCCGCCGCCGATCTTCCAGGCTTCCGGCGGCCATGTGGTCACGCCAAGGTCCTTGCCCTTGTCCATGTCGTAATGCGGCTTGAAATCCGGCCCGATCAGCACGTCCTTGTCCGGTCCGGTGCCGTAAGCCGTCCAGACGACATGTCCGTCGCCCGCGTCCAGCGCCTTGACCCAGCCGCGCACACCCATCTCGCCGCCGGAATTGCCGACCAGCACTTTGCCCTTCACCACAAGCGGCGCCATGGTTATGGTCTCGCCGATATTGATGTTGCCGACATGCGCGTTCCACACCGGTTGGCCAGTGGCGGCATCCAGCGCGATCGTGTGACCATCCAGCGTGTTGAAGAAGAGGCGCCCGTCGGCGAAGACCGCACCGCGGTTGACCACGTCGCAGCAGGCAACGCCCTGCGCGGCAGGCTCAGGATTTGGCTCGTACTTCCATTTCATCGGCGCGCCCGGTTTGGAAAGATCGAGCGCGTAGACGATGTTTGGAAAAGGCGTCACGATATACATCGTGTTGCCGACGACGAGTGGCGCCGCTTCCTGACCCTTGTTCACTCCGGTCGAAAAAGTGAAGGCAACTTGAAGGTTCTTGACATTGTCCTCGTTAATGTCCGCCAGTTCGCTGTAGCGCGTCGAGGCATAATTCTTAGCCGGCATTGTCCATTGGCCGTCATCAGGTGGCGCGGCTGCGGCGGGCGGTGTGATGGCGGGTGTCACCGCGGACTGCGCGGCCGCGGCGTTCAGCAATGAGCAGCCTGCGGCCAGCACCAGCCACTTCAACGGCCTAAAGTCGAAACCGCGGCCCCTTTCCGCTCCTCGGCCGTCTGGTGTCGCAGATGCGTATTTCCCCGCCACTTTCAGAGATTCCCTCATTTGCGGATCGAACCTCCCACTCCGGCGCCGAGTTCCGCCGCGACGTCCGCCTCGGTTCCCGCGCACAACGGATGACCCCAGCCGGAGGCGCTCTTTCCGCCAGGATCGAGATCGTAGACGATGGCGTCCTTGGCGTTGGGGTTGACGCCCGCCGGAACCTTGTCCAGGCCCAGGGCCGCACGCAGGCGCCAAGCGACATTGTGATCGGCGCAGGAGGAGTCGCCGCTGATGCCAAGCCCGCCGACAATCGTTTTGCCGTCGTAGAGAGCAAGGCCGCCGCCAAATGCCACGACGCCGCCGATCGGCTTGCTAATCAGCGGATCGCTCGCACTCCCAAAGGTCTTGCTGTCGCCGGCATAAGCGGCTGCCTGGTTGACAGGATTGGTAAGCTGCAAGCCGAACAAGGGGCCACCCGGCTGAACAGAAGCATATAGATTCGCCGTCGAGAGAGCCATCTGGGCAACGCTGAGCCCGTTGGCCGTGCTGGCCTTTTCGGCTGCGATCAGCCGGCTGCCGGGCCACTGCGCATCGCTGGTGGGGCCGCTGAAAGCAACGGCGCAAACTGTCCCGTCACGCGTAACGATCGCCGCCCATTCATTGGTCTCGAAGCCGCCATTGGCGGGGCCTCCGCTTGCTTTGACGTTTGCCTTGAGGGCAGCCAGGAGCTTGGCGTGGTCGGCGGGGCAGGGTAGCTGTGCCCAGGCCCTGCTTTGCAGCAATGCACAATTAACGAGTACCAGGAGGCTGAAAGCCAGGGAGGAAAGCTGTGGGCGACCCATGATCCGGAGCATTCGTTGAACACAATGTGGAAAGTGGGAGCGCTCACAGAGCAAGGAATCCCCTGGCAAACTGAGCTATGTTCCCACACTTTCAATGGAACTCGGACGAGGCCCCTATGTTCCTAGTTCCTGAAATTATGATGGAAGGCACAGACGTTGCGACCATGGGCAGCAGCTCATTCTGCCGCCGACCGTGAGCGGGCCGATATAGACATTGCCGGGCCAAACAGCTCGACCAGCTCCTCACCGCTCTCCGCACCTATGGATTTTCGACGCCTGAAAGTGCAGACGCTATGCGCAAGGTAACCGAACCGACGGATAGGCGGTTTTGCGCCCAGGCCACAGACCTGGAACCGCATTATGGCATCATGTGAGCCTGATGCGCATCCATCGCTCCCATGTTCTGGCTGAGATGGTTCATGATCCACACCGAGCCCAAAACGACCAAGGTCACGATCAGCACACCGAAAGCGAGCGCGAGCACGTTGTTGGTGTTGTCAGGTCCTGTCGTCAGGTGCAGGAAGAAGACGAGATGGACGCCCATTTGTGCGATGGCAAGCACCGTCAGGGCCGAGATCACGGCCGGCTGGTAAATTAGATCGGTTTGTGCCGCAATGAAGGACGCCACTGACAACAGGATTGCCAGGCCAAAGCCCAGCAGATAGCCGGAAAGGCCTCCCGCCACCTCGTGTTCCTCGCTGCGTTCTTCGCCTGGTGCGGAATCGCGGCGGTCAAGCATGTCCTCGTTCCGGCTGTCCATTTCGCTCATGATGACGCTCCCAGCAGATAGACCAGGGTGAAGATGGCGATCCAGATGATGTCGAGCGCGTGCCAGAACAGGCTGAAGCAGTGAAGCCGGCGCAATATGTCGGGACGAAAGCCTTTTATCCAGAGCTGCGCCATCATGGTGCCGAGCCAAAGCAGGCCAAGTCCAACATGAGTTCCGTGGCAGCCAACAAGGGCGAAGAACGCGGACAGGAAGGCGCTGCGTGATGGGCCCGCCTGCTCATTCACCATGGCCGCGAATTCCTGCACCTCCAGGAACAGGAAGGCTGCACCAAGCAGGCCGGTCACCAGCAACCAGAACTGGGTGGCGGCCATTGACCGGCGGTGGGTCGCGAGCATCGCAAGGCCGCCGGTGAAGCTCGAGGTGAGCAGCAGCGCCGTCTGTGCCGCGACGCGCGTCAACTCAAACAGCTCCTTGCCTGTTGGCCCCCCGCCGCCGAATTGGACAGGACGGCATATGCGGCGAAGAAAGCCGAGAACATTATGATGTCCGACAACAGGAAGATCCAAAAGCCGTAGGCAACCGTGACGAACTTCGAGGCCGGGCCTCCCTCGCCGTGGCCGGTCGCCGAGAACACGTGATGGCCATGCCCTGCGGTGCGGCCCAGCCGGTAGGGATCGCGCGTTGCGGTGCCGGCGGGGATGTCGCTCATGCCACACGCTCGCGTCTACGCATCCAGGCAAGCTGGGCTGCCTTGCGGTCAAGATCGATGCGGCCGACCTCCTCGGCAGGGATCTCGTAATCGCCATGCTCGCGCCAGGCGAATACAACGAAGGTGGCATAGGCCCCGATGAAGCCGACAATCGCCAACCACCAGATGTGCCAGATGAGCGCGAAGCCAATCAGAGTGCTGAAGAAGGCGGTGACGAAGCCTGTGGGGCTATTGCGCGGCATCTCGATCGCCTCGTAGTCCTCTTCGGTCTCCTGACTCTGCTCGTCCATTGCCCTTTGCTTGACGGTCCAGTAGGGCTCCTCGTTTTCGACATGCGGCAGCCGCGCGTAGTTGAAGACGGGCGGCGGCGAGGATGTCGACCATTCCAGCGAGCGCCCGTCCCAAGGGTCGCCGGTCTCGTCGCGCAACTCGTCGCGATGCCTGATCGAGACGACAAGCTGCGTGACCTGGCATGCGGCGCCGACGATCATCACCACGATTCCGAAGGCCGCCACGACAAGCCACGGCGCCCACATATCCATGTCGATATGCTGAAGGCGGCGGGTCATGCCGAGAAGGCCGACGATATAGAGCGGCACGAACACCAGAATGTAGCCGGCAAGCGTGACCCAGAATGCCGCCTTGCCCCAACCTTCATGCAGCCGGAACCCGAAGGCTTTCGGGAACCAGTAGGTGAAGCCGGCAAAGGCCGCGAACAGCACGCCCGAGATGATGACGTTGTGAAAATGCGCCACGAGAAAGAGCGAATTGTGCAGCATGAAATCGGCCGGCGGAACGGCGAGCAGCACGCCGGTCATGCCGCCGATGATGAAAGTGGTGACAAAGCCTAGCGCCCACAGCATTGGCGTTTCGAAGCGCACGCGCCCGCCATACATGGTGAAGAGCCAGTTGTAGATCTTGACCCCGGTGCCGACGGCGATAACCGAGGTGGCGATGCCGAAAGCCGCATTGACATCAGCGCCGGCGCCCATGGTGAAGAAGTGGTGCAGCCAGACCATGAAGGAGACGATGCAGATGAACATCGTCGCCGCAACCATCGAACGATAGCCGAACAGCGGTTTCGACGAGAAGGTCGAGAAGATCTCCGAATAGATCCCGAAGGCGGGAAGCACGAGGATGTAGACCTCGGGGTGACCCCAGGCCCAGATGAGATTGACGAACATCATCTGGTTACCGCCGGCTTCGTTGGTGAAAAAATGGAAGCCGAGATAACGGTCGAGGGTTAGCATGGCGAGGGTTGCGGTAAGGATAGGGAATGCGGCGACGATGAGCATGTTGGAGGCAAGCGAGGTCCAGCAGAACATCGGCATGCGCAGATAGCCCATGCCTGGCGCGCGCATCTTGAGGATGGTGGTCGCCAGGTTGACGCCCGTGAGCAGGGTGCCGACGCCGGAGATCTGGATCGACCACAAATAATAATCGACGCCGACGCCTGGCGAGTAGGTCGTCTCCGACAGCGGTGCATAAGGTAGCCACCCGGTGCGCGCGAACTCGCCGACGACGAGCGAAATGTTGACGAGCAGCGCGCCGGTCGCGATCAGCCAGAAGCTCACTGAGTTCAGCGTCGGGAAGGCGACGTCGCGGATGCCGAGCTGCAGCGGGATCACGAAATTCATCAGCCCAATGACAAAGGGCATCGCGGCGAAGAAGATCATGATCGTGCCGTGGGCCGAAAAGACCTGGTCGTAGTGCTCCGGCGGCAGGTATCCCGGCCCGTGGATGGCGAGCACCTGCTGGGCGCGCATCATGACTGCGTCAACGAAGCCGCGCAGAAGCATCAGCGCCGCCAGCACGATATACATGACGCCGATCCGCTTGTGGTCGACGGAGGTTATCCACTCATGCCAAAGGTAGGGCCAGTAGCCTTTGATCGTTACCCAGATCAGAACGGCGGCGGCGGCCAGGAAGACGATCAGGGCCGCGCCGAGCGGAATAGGCTGGTCAAAGGGAACGGCCGACCAGTCGAGCTTGCCGAGCATCGTCATCCTCCTTCATCGTGCTGGTGAGCCATGGGCGGCCCTCCCGCCCTGGGCTCAGCTTTCGGGCTCACCTGCGGCTCTCCGGCGGCGGTTCCAGCAGGTCCCGGCCCCGGAGGTAGCGTCTGGTGCACGACCGCATCGAACAAGCCCGGCTGCACATGGCCGAACGAGGATGCCGGCGCGTTGATGCTTTGCCTGGCAAGCTGGCGATAGGCGCTGGCGTTGAGCACGCCGCCTCCGCCATGCAAGGAGGAGGCCCAACTGGCGAAGGCGTCAGCCGAGACTGCCCTGACACGGAAATTCATGTCCGAAAAGCCATCGCCACTGAAATGCGCCGACAGGCCGAAGTACTCGCCCTCGCGATCAGCCTGCAGGTTGACCTCGGTCTGCATGCCGTTCATGGCATAGACCATGCTGCCGAGCTGGGGCACAAAGAAGGTGTTCATGACGCTGGCCGAGGTCAATCTGAAACGCACCGGCATGCCGGTTGGAATAACCAGCTGGTTGACCGTTCCGACACCGTGATCGGGATAGAGGAACAGCCACTTCCAGTCGAGCGCCACCACCTGGATTTCGAGTGGCGGCCGGCTGGTGTCGATCGGCTTGCGAGGATCGAGATGGTACGATCCATAATAGATCAAGCCACCGAGGAAGAGGATGGTCAGCGTCGGAATCGACCAGACGATGAGCTCGATCCGGCCGGAATAGGTGAACTCTGGATCATACCGAGCCCTGCGGTTCGAGGCCCGGAATATCCAGGCGAAGGCAAGCAGCGCGACCAGCGTCGGAATGACGATGACCAGCATCACGGCCAGCGAGTTCAGGAGAATCGTGCGGTTGCCGGCGCCGACCGGTCCCTGCGGGTCGAGCACGCCTCCCGCGCAACCGGACAGGGTTACCGCCGGGAAAATCCAGAAAAGCGATAGGCCTCGACTACAACGGTGTAACACTGGAAAACATCATAGCCAGCCGCCGTCCCCGGGATCAGTACCTGCATAACTGAGGCGCGGGCTGCTTGTTCCGCAAAGGCGCGCTTTCGTCTCCAACGGCGAAGAGCGCTCCGTCGAGATGACGGAGCGTCTCGCGCGCCCCACGCTCCGATCTCAACTTGTTCTACGTCAGCGTTACGGCAAGCTAACGTGCTGCAGGCTGGATGCTCTTCCTGCGGAAACGGACAGCAAATGTCCAACTCGGGGATACCTCGGGTGCTACGGCTAACGCCAGCCCTATAAGATGCAACCCAACCTCGGGCGAGACGCCGTTGCACGCTGGGACGTTTCGCGATCACGCAATATCGGTTGGCTTGGCTCTTAGAGGTTCCGCCCTGTGTGCTCCTTCCCGGCGAGCTGTTGAGCTCGCGGTTCGCGATCCGCGTCGGCAGGTCTCCGATTGCCTGCTATGTAGGTGCGATTTCAGGCAACCAACTCGAGCTGCCAGCATTGATTTGGGATAGTCTCGGGAGAAATGCCATGCTGCAATTCAACCTGCCTCGAGAAGTTGCAATCGGTGATGAAGTTGCCCTGACGAGTACGGTCATGGACATGCTTCCCAGTGGACGCGCCAGGGTGAGCATCCCCTCCTATGATCGTCCTTATGCGATCGATGCGCCCCCAGAACTCACGTCGGAGACAAAGTCGTTCTTGTTGGGGACGTCACTCGGGTCGATCCCGCAACCAACAAGCTGAGCGTACGGATTGACTGTGGCGGTGTGGTTACCGTCCACAAATCGGCGATCATAAGGCTCAAGAAGAATTGCGCGGCCCGAAATGGCTGACGCATCACCCTGCGACGCAAAGCTCGCCAACGAGGCCGAGCTCGCGGGATGGGATTATCCACGCCATCTCACCGCGCCAGCCTTACCGACGGGCTGCGCTCGATGAAGCTTGACCCCATCGGCGAGGTGGCCGAACTCGCGCGTTATATCGGCTACTGGAAGCCCTATGCGACGAGCCATGAAGGGCCTGACGCCAACCGTGCAATCCAGACCGGGGGTCCGCAACGCGGTGTTGGCACTGGCGGAAGCGGCCAAAAAACGGCGTGCAGGGCAGTTTCCACCGATCGTGACATCAATCGGGACAGGCCACGACGCTCCGCGTCCGATATGGCGTGACGGATGAGGGAGATGCCACACTGGGTTCGCGGTGCCTGGATTCTTTTGAAGGATGCCGTCACCGGCTTCATCAACGACAATGCGTTGAGCCACGGGGCAGCGGTGGCTTTCTACGCCACGACATCGCTGGCGCCGATCCTTCTGATCGTCGTGGCGGTCGCTGGTCTGGCGGTGGGCAAGGATGCGGCCCAGCTCGCCCTGTCAGCGGAGATATCCGGCGCGATGGGCGCGCAGAGTGCCGATCTGCTCAAGGCGACGATCGAGACGGCTTCGCACCGATGGTCCGGGACGCTTGCCACGCTCATCGGATTGGTGACACTTTTCTTCACTGCCTCCGGTGTTTTCGGTGAGATGCAACAGTCGTTGAACGAGATCTGGAAGGTAAAAGCCGACGGCCTGTCGCTTTCGCGCCTGGTGCGGGCGCGCGCGGCAAGCCTCGGCCTGGTTGCCGCGTTGGGCTTCATGCTGCTGGTATCGCTGGCGGCAAGCGCAGCGATCACCGCGCTGAGCGATGTCATCAATCACCACCTGCCGTTCGGCGAACTGGTGCTCAGCAGCGTCAACACCGTTGTCTCTTTCTTGCTAATTGGGCTCCTCTTCGCGGCGATCTACAAGGTCTTGCCGGATCGCACGCTCAAATGGCGCGATGTTGCCGTCGGTTCGGTGGTTACTGCGTTGCTGTTCACCATCGGCAAGTCGCTGATCGGCTGGTATATCGGCACCAGCGCGATAGCGACTTCCTACGGAGCGGCAGGCGCGCTTATGGTGGTGCTGCTTTGGGTCTATTATTCAGCGCAGATATTCCTCTTCGGTGCAGAAATTACGCGCGCTTACTCGGTCAGGCGCGGAAGCCGGCCAGACCTTGCGCCGGTAGTGGCGTTGAGCGGCGACAAGATAGACACGCCGCGCCGGCCTGAGGTGCATGACGGCGAGATCGCCGCATGGATTGTGGTAAGCAGCCTGATCACCGCGCTGCTCTCGCATTTGTCGCGGCGAAAGCAGGATTGACGCCGCGCGGGGGCACCGTTGGCATGGAAAGCCGCACCATCCGTGATGCGATCGCGTGCGTCGATGCTGATCAGGCGGGCGGAACGGAACGATCCGGCTGACGTTTGTGCCAAGGATCGGCGCGACAGGAGGACTGCATGGCGGCCCCACGAGCAGTTTGGAAAGGGTTTCTGAAAGTCGGGTCCGTGTCGTGCGGAGTGAAGCTTGTGGGTGCAACCAGTGAGGCATCGAAAATCCACTTCAAGATTTTGAATCGGAAAGATGGATTGCCCGTCAAGGCTGCCTATGTTGACGAAGAGACGGGCGATGTCGTCGATAGCGAAAACCAAGTCAAAGGCTACGAGGCAGACGCGGGCGATTTCATCAAGGTCGAACCGGACGAGATCAAAAAGCTAAAGATGACGTCTGAGCACACGCTTGAGGTCGACGAGTTTGTCGCCATCAAGGATATCGATACGCGCTACCTGGAAAAGCCTTATTACCTGATCCCTGCCGACGGTGCTTCCACCGAGGCCTTCTCCGTGCTGCGCGAAGCGATGGCCAAGAAGGGCGTGGCGGCGCGGTCTTGCGTGGTGCTGTACCAACGCGGACGCGAAGTCGTGATACAGCCATATGGCAAGGGAATGCTGCTTACCGAGTTGCGGACCCATGACGAGATGATCTCGGAAGAGACCGTATTCAAAGACCTGGAAAGCCATGAATATGACCAGGAACTGCTCGAAATCGCAGGCCTGCTGATCGACAAAAAAGTGACCAAGTTTGATCCGTCGAAATTTGAAGACACCTACGAGGATGCGCTCATCGCGTTGATCGACGCAAAACGCAAGGGCAAGCAGCCGCCCAAACCGGTGCCCCCGCCCAAGGAGAACGTTATCGATCTGGCGTCGGTTCTCCGCAAGAGTCTCGCCAAGGAGGGGATCAAGGACCGCCCCAAAGCCAAAGCCGGACGCAAATCGGCATAGTCGCGGATCTGGCTGTCTGCTTTCTTCGAATTATGACCGAAAACGATCCTGTGCCGGGATCAGAAAAGATCGATTGGTCGCTCGGGCTCGGAGCTTCCGCCCGAGTCATTCGCGCGGTGCAGGGGCGCGTCGCCTTTAACCCCAAGATGCACGTCCCATCGACTGCGAAAAGGCGGGCTTTGCAGACAGGCGGTGACGGCTGCCGCCCCTCCAGTCAATAATGTGCTTCTTTTCACATGGAGATACTCACCGAAAGATACATTGATCAAATCATATTGTTCGATTTTGGGGTCGAAAGGGGAATCGCCAACATATGCACGTCGCAACAAGGAGAATTGGACGAGATGCAATTCATTGGGATAAATTGCACATAACGCAATGACTCGATGAATTGTAGGTTGAGCGGGCAACAAAGGCATTGCGAACATCTGTCGTCTTGTCTGTGATTTAACCATAGCTGGTACACGAAAAGGCAATTGGTGATCGTCGGGCCGGGCTAGCGCTATTCCTCCGCGGTTTGGAGATGGTGCGTCCGCTCCCGAATGTGCCCAGCGTCGCGATACAAGCGGCGTGAGTTGGATGTCCAAGAGAGGGCTTGCAGTGCACCAACGTGCATATCTCGACGAGTGTTGGTGTTGCCGGAACCGTGGTCGACCAGGCAGGGAGAACTCAGATGTACACTCATATCCTCGTGAGCACGGATGGCTCCGACGTCGCCAGGAAGGGCGTTGAGCAGGGGATAGCCCTGGCGAAAGCCTTGGCTGCCAAGGCGACAGTTGTCACGGTCACGGAGCCAATGCTGATTGACTATGGAACCGGATTTACCTCCGGGTCTATTCCTTCGCAGGAGGAGGTTGATAGTTTTGAGGCCGCGAGCAAGGAATTCGCAGGGCAAGTCCTCGATCAAGTCAGGGAGGCAGCCGACCGGATGGGGGTTTCCGCAGAATTTCTACATGTCCCGGATACCTACCCGGCCAAGGCGATCATCGACACCGCCAAGTCACGAGGCTGCGACCTGATTGTGATGGCTTCCCATGGCCGTCGTGGCATCAGAAAGCTTTTGCTGGGAAGCCAGACGTCGGAGGTTCTCGCGGATGGAAGTGTGCCTGTATTGGTCGTGCGGTAGCCAAACGAAACCGGAGAAGCGCCGGCTTCCTTTGCGCTCAACCTTCCTGAGAGACGGTGTCCTGTGACGAGGATGTCTCCACGCGTCGGCCTCGGCATTTAGAGGTGCCGCGCAATGGCATTCATGATTGCCGCAGGCTAGACAACGATAACGCGCGCGCCGTTGCGCACCGTTCCGAAGAGTTCAAAAATATGCGATGCAGCTTTTCCAATGGTCCACGGCTCATTGGTCCCATGAATGCGATACAGCGTGTCCTGGCCATTGCGATATAGATACAGCGCCCGGGCGCCGAGAGGATTGTTTGGGCCTCCCGGAACGCGCTGCGGCAAGCTCGGATTACGGCGTCGCATGTTGGCGGTGGGGGTCCAGGTCGGCCATTGGGCTCTTCGTTCAACGATGGCCTCTCCACCCCATCGCTGTCCATCCCGACCGACAGCGATGCCGAAGCGGATCGCCCTGCCTGCGTCTTCGACATAGTACAGGAAGCGCTCCTGCTTGTTGATTAGGATTGTTCCGGCGGTTTCCCTACCCAAGTAAGGCACTGTTTGCCGACGGAATTGCTGGGGGATGCGCGTCTTGTCTACGAGAGGGATGTCAAAAGGCTTATCTGGAATTCTCCCGATATACCAACTCTTTTGGGAAGCTTCCGCATGCCCGGACAGCGCCAGAAATGATATTCCCCCAACGATCACGGATCGTCTGCTCAAAGAATTCACCAAATGAACCTCCGAAATTTAATGACTTCTTGGCTGGTATTTTATGAGCTTCGATGAGCCTGCGCTATCGGGACCAACACTTCTGACATCGGCCTCTCCGCTGAGGGTGCAATCTCTTATGCCATACGAGCGCCTCGTCAGACTGCGCGGTGTTCCCGGCGGGCAGTTCGAACCGGCGTCCAATCTCCAGCTTCGCCAAGGAATGGGTTCACTCTTGTCTTCGACAAGATTACCTCAGCCGAAGACTCCAATCACGTAGTCGAAAGCTGATGGCTGAGAAGGCAATTGTTGGCCAGGAGGCTGTTCAGAGAAGGTTTGCCGTTGTTCGACCGCTCCGCCAACGGAGGGTGCTTGAGGCCCAGCCAGCCCGCCTCCCGCGCCTCTTTGGGCGAGATTCCGAACTCGCGCCTGAATGTCCGGCTATATGTCGAGGGATCCATGAAGCCCCACTCCTCCGCAATGTTCGAAATCGGGCGTCCATCCGCGATGTTTCCGAGCGCGTCCCTCGTTTTCAGCAGCCGCTGTCGCCGGATATAGTGCGAGATTCCTCCGGCTGGTTCGAAAATCCGATAAAGTCGAGAGCGTGAAATGCCGAGGTCTTGCGAGAGCTTTCCCGGTGTCAGACTCCGGTCGGCCAGATTGGCTATTATGATCTTGTTCGCGCGGGCCATGATGACCGCGTCGATCGGCTCCTGTGCTTCGAAAAAGTGATCCCGGGACGGGGAAATGCACGCGGCAAGCAGGCTGGTGGTCGCCGATGCGACATACGGGACGTCGCTTTCCGTGCGATGGGGGAAGGAATGATAGAGCAGCAGAACATAGTCGGCGACGAATGCGGCCATCTCGGGCCGGATATCGAGCGTGAAGGGTTGCGAAAAGGCGAAATCCCGCGGAAGGAATAGCGCAAGGACACCGTCATCCTCACCCTGGTCTTCATGGGGTGCACCCAGGCATTGCCAGCGCAGCTGTCCCATTCTTGGCGTGCCGCCGCCCGCGGGGATTGTCTGGGGCACCGAAAGAGCCCAGTGGTCGAACACCGGACTCTTTCTGCTGCGCCACCGCCGACGGTACCCCATCCCGGGATATTCGATGAAAGCCAGCACGAGGCTCTCCAACCGCCACGCCCGCTCGCGCGCAGAGAACGAGCCGAACCCGTCTCGCAGCAATTCGACGTCGGCTATATTTGAGTGCCAACTCCGGAAAAGGTCGAATTGCTCGGGCGGTGGCGCCTGCGAGGTATCAACGTCTACGACGCATCTTAGAGGTTCTGGGGTCCCGATCGTTTCGCTTTCGCTGACAATTGATGGCTTGTCTTGCATTGAGGCAAACTCATTGCTTGAAAGAGGGTGACGGCAACCCCATGGAATTCTCGATCAAGAGACCAGACGTATCGGGCTCATCCCCGGCGGATGTAGCCGCGGCGAGATCGAGGTTATGGGACTTGAAATCCTGACACCCGCACCTGCTTGGGTGGTATAGAACCAGTCGACAAGAACATCTCGCCCAGCCAGCAGAATCGATGATGTGCGGATGTCGGCAGCGTGTATGGCAACTGCTCCAGCGATCGGCTCGCCAAGAGTATCGCTTCGTACTGTTACCTCCATCACAAGCTCCTATCGAGCTAGCAGATCAACAATGAACGATGTGCTTTTCGCAAGGAGACGGTCCTGACAATTAAAAACCCAGAGTGGAGTTATCGAAAATCGTGATGCTAATGAAGAGGACACGGCTGAGCTTAAACGGTCATCGATTTTTGAAAAATATGCGAGGAATCCATAATATGGGTTTGACGTATATTTCTTGTAGCTCGTGGGATGATCCTCCAGGCGCCCCCGACCTCTGCCAGGAATCCGTCACTGTCTTGAAGAAAGGGACAATCCCAATGAATTGTTGATCAGAAGGTTGCTCAGGATGCCAGCATCCGCGACGGGCTCATCCACAGTCAGCCAGGTCGAATGCTTGACGCCCTGCCACCCGAGTTCGCGCGCTTCCCTTGGAGAGATGCCGAACTCTGTTTTGAACATCCGGCTGTAGGTAGACGGATCTTGGAAGCCCCATACTTCGGCAATGCTGGAGATCGTTCGCCTGTCCGAACTGTCCGCTAGAGCGTCGCGCGTTTTCAGCAGCCGCTTACGCCGCACATAGTTGGACACACCGCCCACCGGCTCGAAAATCCGGTAGAGACGGGAGCGTGAGACACCGACCGCACGGCAGAGTTTGTTGGGCGTCAAGTCGGGATCGCTCAATCTCTCTGCGATACGCTTGGCAATCCGAGCGGCAGACACCGCGTTCACAGGCCCTTGCGCCTCTGCCAGATGATCTTTTGTCGGCATAAGAGCAGCCGCGGAAATGTTGGCAGTCGCGGTGACGATATGGGGCAGATCCGCTTCTCTCAAATGAGGAAGTGAGCGGTGCAGCAGAACGGCGTAGTGCGCAAGAAAATCCAGTGCCTCGTCGCTGGCTTCGATTTTCGATGATCTGGTTGCCGGCCATGTGCGGGGCAGAAACAGTGTGATGAACAGATCATCGTTGCTCACTCCAACATCGGGCAAGGCCAGACACCTCATGCGGGGCCGACGAGATATCATCTCGCCGGCAGCAGACTGCGAGAACGGCACCGACAGCATCCAGTGATCCAACAGGGACCGTCTGCGATGTTCCCATTGTATCTCGTAGCCGGAGCCTGGGATTTCGATGGAACTCAACGCCAGATCGCCCAACTGCCATACCTGATGACGAGCCGGGAACACGGCGTGCTCGGCCCGAAGAAGCTGTATTTCGGCAACCCCGGCAAACCATGATCGATAGAAATCAAACTGTTCGGCTGGGGGTGCCGACAAGCTATTTACGTCGATGGCGCATCTTAGAGGCTCATCCGCAAAAGGGTCGGTGGGAATGCCGGCAGCGGTTACTCTCGCGTCCATAACAAACTCCTGTCGTATATGAGACGCCGAAGTATAGGCAGCTCAAGAGGTCGGCAGGTCGTTTCCCGCAAGGAAAGCGACAATAAAACACACCCTCAACCTGCCGCCGCGGATGATTGATTTTGAGGCAAGCTTAAGCCGGAGATGCTCCCCTAGAGTGGGCTAGGAATCCCAAACGTAGACAATGCGTTTATTTCTCGTGGAAGCTGGGACAGCGTTTTTCGCATCGTATTTACCCTTGCGACCATGGCCATTCTCGTCGCCGCCGAGCGCGCCATGTGGAGTGACCTTGCATTTCTCTTGCTTGCGACCAACCGGTCGGAAAGTTTGTTGCGGCCCCACTGAGGTCGCGCCATCAGAATCTCCTGACGGCCGACCAATTTCTATCCACTTTCCGACGGAGTGCCTGAAAGCTCTCGGATTGGGGTGGTTCAGTAGGCAAATAGGCCGAATGCGGGCTGCACATAGCTGTGATGAGGCCCTACGCGTAGGTGTGTCCTTGGCTTTAGGATTCGCCGACCGCGGGGGATCCGGCATTTCTGCCGACTGCCTCCGTCCAACAGGAGTCGACGCTCCACCGTCTTCCCATCCTGATCAAAATGCCTGGGGCTCGCGTTAACCAGCCTCGGACCGGCAGGTTGAGCATCCCATCAGTCTGGTGCTGCGTGTCTCCAGAAGCGCCGACGCGCCTCGCTGGGGGAGCATCCGAAGATTGACGTATAGGCTCCAGCGAAACGGCCCAGGTGCCAGAAACCAAAGCTCATGGCGATGTCGGTGATCGAGAGGCGATCGCCCTGCGTCAGGATAAGGCCGTGCGCGGCCCGAAGCCGCCGCTCCCGCTCGTAAGCTCGTGGGCTGACTCCCAGACGTTCCTGAAAGGCGCGCTCCAACATTCGCTCGCCAATGCCCAGTACCTCGCAAACTGCACTGACGGAAACAGGGCTATGAGGCTTTGCCTCCAGAATGGCCAGGGTGGCATCTACGATATCGCGCCGATCGCTGGAGCCGAGGGCGCGGGGGGATGGTTGCTCCGTAAGGGAAAGCACCCGCGCGAGCGCGGCGCCCGCTTCGCTCGCCGCAACGGCCAGGCCGGCACTTAGGTCATAGCCACGCTGTGCTGCAGCTTCCGCGAACCCGACGGTTCGCAACAGCCTCTGCTGAAGCTCCAGCTCGGCTCCTGCCGTGAGGCGTTGCTCATGTATCCCTGGCATCAGCGCGGTCCTCTGGCCCAGGTGGGAGGCTGATGCCGTGCGCAGAGACTCGAGCGCGGACCCACGCAGACCGATCCGCATGAGGCGATAGCTTCCTGGCATCTCCAGCTTGAATTCTGTTCCCGGGCCGATGATCCGCAACTGCGGTACTTCACTCCGTTGTCCGTTGAAGGTCGTGCCTTCGCCCCAGAGGAACACCGCCGTCAACGCATCGTCATTGATCGCCCCGGACATGGCGATGCCACCCTTGTCCCGCAAATCGAGGACGAACGCGTCGCCATAGTCTATCGTTGCAAGGCTCGATGCATGGCGCTGCTCGCCAATCTGCTGGATATGGAATTCCGCGTCGGGATCGGACTCGCGGGTGCGCGCGACCACGGAATTATACTGGCGGGCGTACCAGTTAGGAGCCTCCAACAACGAGGGCCTCTCCAAGTCTTTTGTCCGGACTGGAGTTGGACGCGATCGCTTTCGTCCAACTCGATAAGTCAAGCAACCGAGTCCGGCTTGTTTCTGCGGGCGATCTTTATAATCAGAAGAATGATTCCGATAGCAAAGAGAAGACAGCCAACCATGATGCTCGATGGAGAGCCATAGCGATAGCCCGATGCAAAAATGAGAAAGCCTATGAGCAAGAGGCCGATAGCTATCAATTTGTTTGCCAACAAGGCCTTGGTGTTTCCTTCCATTGTAGCAGCTCCTTAAAATTTGACGTTTCGAGGTGGTGTCGAGGGTCTTTCTGGCTTTCGCTCTATTCGGTCTTTTTCTTCCGGCTCCCAGGAAGCCGACTGAACATTCGAGTCGAGCGCGAGGTGAGCGACGACGCGTTCGACTGATTGCGCATCATCACGGTTGCTGAACAACGTTGCTTCTATTCTCATGGCGTCGCCCTCATTGATGGGATGGCTGTTAAGGGAGCGTAGGCGGAGGAGGTTTGTATTGATGGTCTGAAGCAGAATCGATCTGAGCAAATAAACATTATCTTGTGAGCATACGATCTCTACGGTGTACGTGTATTCGACGGCAGGTTGTTCCTGAGAGTGCCTTCGAAAGAATCTTGAGAAATTAGGAAGAAGCGAATTGAGTATAATAATGAGCATTGCGGTTTCCGCGGCCAGCAGCAGAAAGCCAAAGCCTACGAAGACCCCGACAGAGCCAGTGCTCCAGATCGTCGCGGACGTACTCAACCCTCTTATGTTGGAACCGTCCCTGATGATCAGGCCGGCGCCAAGGAAGCCAATGCCCGTTACGACCTGAGCCCCCATTCTAAGATCGAGACCTGAGCCAAGAGCGCCCGGCAGCGAGGAGTATGCCGCCGCGCCCAGTGCGACCAGCGCGTGCGTCACAAGTCCTGTATATTGTTGCCGGTACTGGCGTTCCGCACCGATCAGCGCGCCGAGCAGCAACGCAAGCACGAGCTTCAGCAGGATTGATTGAGTTATCGCGACTTCAGCTTCCAAATGTTCATTCCGTCTGATTCAAAATGCAGGGGCTTTCATCACATGGCGCCGATCTCGGACGCCGGCTGCTGGGACACGGATTGCCGGGATGCCGACCGCTTCAGGATTGTGAGCGGCAGATGGAGAACGAGGGAGGCGTTATCGAAGATGATCTGCCGGGTCTCTTCGGCTTTGTCTTCGACCGGCATATCTTCGTTCACGATGAGACGGCGCAGCAGGGGCCCGGACCTCAACAGCTTCATCAGTGTTTCCGACGTTGCAAAGCCGCTGTGGCCGCCGCCGTCCACGTCGGAAATGTCGATAACCTGAATGTCCTTTTTCTGAAGGAGCGGGATATCGAAGCCACTGCCGACTCGTGGCTGGCCACCTGCAATGCGCCGCGACAGGCTCAAGGCGCGATCTCGCCGAGAGACAACGATCGTGAAGGGGTGCGGCAGTTGGGGTATGTCCCTGACTTGGCTGCTGAAGACATCTGGATCGATATCGGGCGCGGCAAGCAAGACGCCGCGGATTCTTGAGGTAACCGCCGCCTTACCTTGCAATACAAGGGTGCGAAGCGCCTCCATTACGACATACGCGCCCATGGAATGGCCGACGATGAAAACACCGCTAGCGTTCGATCGAGCTGCGATTTCGATCGTTTCGGCCAAGCCGTCCCGCGCCTGGAGAGCGCTATCGCGATCGAAAAGATAGGCGCCGATAGATCCCGCCGACGCCCAGGAGAAATGAACCGGAACCGAGGAGATGCGGTAGTCGTGGACGACTTGGGCATTACGAAACAGGCCTTCGGCAAAATTGTTGTTGTAGCCGTGCACGAAGATAAACACCTCGCGCTCCGAAGGCGGACGCTTCGCCAGCATCCCGTTCAACCGACCTGCGAAGGATGCTCTGTTCTCGAAGCGGACAAGATCACGAGCGGAAAAAATGGCGCTTCGGATCGGGTGATGTCGATGACGTCTCGACGACGCCCGGCCGGTGTGTGGCCGGCACGACGACAGTCAACTGCGAAAAGCTCAATATCGGGGAACGATCCCGCGAATAGGGCGGTTCGGAGATAGGCGATCTTGTGCGCGTGGTGGCGATCAGGAAGGAAATGGCCGACATTTCGTTGCTAATTTGTACAGGCGAGGCAAGGCCCGTCACGGCTCTTGGACCGGCGCAGCTTTGCACCAGCAATGCCAGCGAGATAACCAACACAAATCGTCCTGCGGGGTTCTGCATGCTGCTGGCCGCGCCGGCTTATCTTCGTAAACTCACCAGCGTTTGGCTATCCTTGTCCAACAGTTGCACTCGTCCTGTCTGTGGGGCTTCAAAGCGACGGACGGACCCGAGTGCCTCCAGAAGATTGCGCTCTTGATCCATGAGGGGCTGATCGCAGATCATCCTGGACGAGCCGGTTTCCGAGATCGTCAGCGCTTCTCCGGTCAAGGCGAAGCCGCCAAAGAACCGATTGCACGAGCCATTCCCATGGATGCGTCCATCTGGCTCGAAGGCAAGGGCGGGTTTCGAATCGGAGACCGTGGTTTCTTCTCGAATTTCGTCCACGAGCCAATCTCCGTGAAGGAGGTCGCCCGGCTCTCCGGCGCAGCCCCCAAATTTCCGGTCGCCAAGGATGACGGTCGCGGTTTGGGGGTATGGCATTCCGCTCATGGTATCGACGCATATTTTGGCAGCGATGGTCAGCGCGAGTTGCCGGCCGTCGACCGTCGCCAGATAGGTGTCGGCGTCGCCTTGCCTTGTGGGGCGCGGAGCCGGCTGAACTGTGAAGGTCTCGCCCCCTAAGGCATTAAAGCTGAGCGCGGTGTCCGAGATCCTAATTTGCCAACCGGGTTCGTTGCCGCGTGCAGCCAACGAGGCAGCCTCCGCATTGCTCGTTGCGGTGGCGTACAGCGACAACACCGCGAGCGAAGCGGCCAACGGCAAGGATGAGCAGGACTCTGGACTCACGGTTGCAGCCTCCAGACGATGCGTCACTGAACTCGAAGGCCGCCCGGAAACCGGCCTCTGGGGGCAACTTCGCCAAATATTGCGCCGAATGTACTTGCATCCGGCCGTCAGTCCATCGCCGCGGTTCGGAGAACGAGTCCATTCGGCGAAGAAATGGACGCAAAGCCAAGAATTGAGATTCCAAGAACATAAATGGTTGCCGCGGGCCATCTCGACCGCCCTTTGGCGAGAACGAACCTCAATGTGATGGTTCGATCGCGTCGAGGCGTTCCGTACGATCTCCCGGACGCCGGGACGACAGATACTCGGTTGCTTTCTGGACGACAAAATAGACGGAGGGGATGATCAACAGGCCAATCGTCGTAGCCGCGGCCATGCCCCCGAAAATTGTGACGCCAACAGCCCGCCGCGCGCCCGCGCCGGCGCCAGTCGACACGACAAGAGGAATGATCCCGAGGATGAAGGAAACCGCGGTCATCATGACGGCCCGGAAGCGCTGCTCGGCCCCGATCCGCGCCGCCTCCATTATGCTTAGTCCCTCATCGCGCCGCTCCTTGGCGAATTCCACGATCAGGATGGCATTCTTCGCCGCCAGTCCGATCAGCAGCACGATGGCGATCTGCACGTAGAGGCTGTTCTGCAACCCGAAGACCTTCAATGCCGCTATGGCGCCGAAGAGAGCCGCTCCGAGCGAAAGGATGACGATCAACGGAAGCGACCAGCTCTCGTATTGGGCGACAAGGAAGAGATAGGCAAAGAGGAACGCCAGCGCAAAGACCAGCCCCTCCTGGCCACTGCCGCGGCGCTCTTGAAACGACAGGCCTGACCACTCGAAGCCATAGCCATTCGGCAACAGCTGGGCCACTGTCTTCTCCATCGCGTCCATGGCGCCGCCGCTGCTGCTTCCAGGTGCGGTAATGGCGTTTATGGGAGCGGCGACCGAGAGATTGTAACGCTGGATGGCGAATGGCGACAGGATCGTCGTCAACGACGCCAGATTGTTCAAGGGCACCATGGTGCCGTTCCGGCTACGCACATGCAGGTTCAAGATGTCTTCCGCATGGGCACGGAAATCGGCATCGGCCTGCAGATTGACCTGGAACACGCGGCCATTGAGCGTAAAATCATTTACGTAGCGCGATCCGAAGGCCGCGCCGATGGTGGAATAGACGTCCGACACGCTTACCCCAAGCGCTTCGGCGCGCGTCCTGTCGACATCGACATAGACCTGCGGGACATTGGCGCTGAAGGTGGTGGCGGCGCCGCCGAGCTCCGGCAGGTGATTGAAGGTACCGAGTAGGGCGCCGACGACCTGCGCGATCTCCTGCGGCGGTTGCCCTTCAAGCGCTTGCAGGCGAAAGTCCAGGCCACCGACCGAGCCGATGCCGGCAATCGCCGGCGGAGCAAAGACGGCGACGTTCGCGCCCGGGATTTGGGAGAACTTCATCCGCAGCGCCTGCAGGATGCCGGCTAGCTGCAGTTCGCTGGACGTGCGCTCGTCCCAGGGCTTCAGCGCCGCGACTGCCATTGCGCCGCTCGGCGAACTCGTCGACTGAAGGATGCTGAACCCCGCAACCGTGATGACGTCTTGCACGCCTCCGGTGTCGGTCAGAATCTTGCGCACGTCCTCCACGATGGCTTTCGTGCGGTCGAGCGAAGCGGCATTGGGCAACTGGATGTCGACGAACAGCGCGCCTTGGTCCTCGTCGGGCAGGAAAGTCGACGGTAGCCCGGTGAAGATCAGATAGGCGGCGGCAAAACAGGCAAGCAATCCCGCCACCGGCACGTACCAATGCCGCACCAGAAACCCGACGAGGCGTCCATAGCCGTCGCGCGTCTTGTTCATGAATGCCGTGAACCAGGCCAGCGGGCCACGCTTGAAATGGCCCATATCGCGCCGCAAAAGCAGTGCGGCCAGCGCCGGGCTTAGGGTCAATCCGACAAAGGAGGAAATCACCAGCGCCGAAGACAGCGTCACGGCGAACTGCCGGTAGAGCTGGCCGCCTATGCCGCCGAGAAACGCAGTCGGCGTCACCACGGCAAGCAGCACCAAGGTCGTGGAAATGATCGGCCCGGTGATCTGGTGCATCGCCTTGCGCGTGGCGTCGGCGACCGCGATGTCAGGGGTATCCTCCAGCACATGCTTGACGTTCTCGACGACAAGGATGGCATCGTCCACCACCAGGCCGATCGCCAGCACCAGCGCCAAAAGAGAAATCATGTTCAGCGAATAGCCGGCGGCAAACAGCACCGCCAAGGCGCCGAGCATGGAAACCGGGATGGCAAGCGCCGAGATGAACATGGCGCGCCAATCCTGCAGGAAGACGTAGGTGACTGCGAGAACGATCAGGAACGCCTCAAGCAGGGTTCTGGCCGTTAGCGAGATGCTGGCATTCACGAAGCGGGTCGCATCGTAGACGATGTGATACTGCATGCCTTTGGGAAAACGTGACGAGAGGCGCTCCAGTTCGGCGCGGACCGACGCCGCGGTCTGGATGGCGTTGGCGCCGGGCGACTGGTTGATCTGCATCATCGCCGAGGCGTGTCCGGCAAAGCTGGCGCTCGAAGCATAGCTTAGTGCGCCAAGCTCGAGCCGCGCGATGTCGCGCAGGTAGACCTTGGCCCCCGCCGAGCCCGTGCGCACGACGATGTCCCCGAATTCCTCGACGCTTCTCAGCCGCCCCTGCGCGACCAGAGTGTATTGCAGCTCCGAGCCCTGCGCCTGCGGGGGCGCGCCGGCCTGTCCGAGCGTCGCCTGGATGTTTTGCCGCTGGATGGCGGCCGAGACATCGTCGGGCGTCAGGCCAAGCGCATCCATGCGCTGCGGGTTGAGCCACACCCTCATCGAGTATTCCGAAGCTCCGGCGACCGAAGCCTCGCCGACGCCCCGCACACGCGATATCGTGTCGGCGACGGTTGTGGTGATGAAATTCGTGATCGCCAGCGCATCGAGGCTGTCGTCCGACGAATAGAAAGCGATGCCGAGGATAAAATCCGGCGAGCGGGCACGCACGGAGACACCTTGCTGCGCGACCGCCGCCGGCAGGCGCGAGATCGCCAGCTGAGCGCGGTTCTGCACGTTGATCTGCGCTGTCTCGGGATCGGTTCCGACCTCAAAGGTCACCGATAGCGTGTATTGGCCGGCATTGGAGCTGGTGGACGACATGTACATCATGTGATCCACGCCATTGATGGCCGTCTCCAGCGGGCCGCCCACCACGTCGGCGATGACTTCCGCGCTTGCTCCCGGATAGGAGGCCGACACCGTCACCGTTGGAGGGGTGATCTGCGGATACTGCTGTATGGGAAGAGAAAACACCGCGATCCCGCCGGCGATCGAAATGATGATCGAGACGACGATCGCGAGCCGGGTGCGGCTGATGAAGAGGTCCGAGATCATGGCGTATCCTCCGCTTCGCGGGGGTTGACCTGCTGACCATCGGAAACGCGTTGCAGGCCCTCGACGACGATCGTTTCGCCGCCTTCCAATCCGCTCGTCGCCGCCCAGCGATTGTCGATGCGCGCACCGGTCGTGATCGCCTGCCTGGTCACGGTATTGTTGTCGTTGAGCACGAAGACGAACTTGCCCTGGCGGTCCTGAAGAACGGACGCCATCGGCACCATCGGCAATTTCCTGGCTTCTTCGTCGACGATTGTTAGCCGGACGAACTGGCCAGGCGCCAAAATGTGGTCGGGGTTGGGGAACAGCGCGCGGACAGCGACGGTACCGGTCTGCTGATTGACCTCGTTGTCGATGAACTGCACCCGCCCCGGCAAAGCAAATTGTGTGCCGTTGGCGAGAGACAGACTCAGGTGGAATTTGTTCGCATCGATCTTCTGGCCACCGGCAAGTTTCTGCCTGATGTCGACCAAAGTGCTGTCAGCGATCGAGAATGCGACGCGGATAGGATCGAGTTGTACGATGCGCGCCAATGATCCGGAGCCGGGCCCTACGAGATTACCGCGCGTCGCCAGGGAGCGGCCGATGGTGCCATTGATGGGAGACCTGATCTGAGCATAGGAAAGATTGAGTTCGGCCGTATTGAGGGCTGCATTGGCGCTTTGAACATCCGCCGCGGCGACATCGAATGCAGCCTGCGCGTCATCCAACGTGGCCTGAGAAATAGTCCTGCGGCTGAGCAGGTCCCTGGCGCGTGAGAGGCTTTGTCGCGCGGCGTTGCGGGTGGCTTCGGTCCTGGCCACCTGCGCCTGTGCGGACATTACCGCCGCCGACAGTTGATCCGGCTCGATTTCGAAAAGCAGATCGCCCTCCTTCACGTGCTGGCCTTCGGAGAACCTGATCTCCTTGAGCAGGCCGGACGCGCGCGCCTGAATGTCGACCGCATCGATCGCCTCGACCTGCGCGTTGTATGTCAGCGGCGCGTTTGCCGGACCGGACTGGACCTTCTGCACGACCACTGGCACCGTCGCCGCGGTCTGCGCACGTGCCGCTCCCGCGAAGCCGGCCACGCCGACTAGCAATGCGGCCGCCACGACCCTGGCTCGAAAGTCAAAATTGCTTTTCATCATCGTCGGATCCTGCTCTCAAGACAAAATCTTCGTCCTGCGCACGCTCAGCGCAATGACGAGATACGCCAGTCCAGCAATCATCATGGAAAATCCGGCCACCAAGCCAGTCGGCATCTCTCTGACGATCGGCCACTTCAGCAGTATGGAGAAAGCAGCGAATATGGCCACGATTCCGGAAACGGCGAACCAATACCAGCCGCCGACTTTCCTGACTTCAGCGGCGATGATCAATTGAAGAACACCGTGGACAAATAGTACAAACGCTATGAACAGTGATATTGCGGCCGATGCTTTGATAGGATTGAAGTAAATCATGATGCCACCGATGAGCTCGAAGAAGCCGGTCAGTTCCTGCCACACGAAGCCCACCCAACTTTTGATCCAGAGTGATTGGATGACCTTGATGACGCCGACTGCCATCAGGGCCACGGCGAACACGACGTTGGATGCGAAATTGGAAACGCTGGGAACTGCGACTGAAAACACGCCGCCCGCAAGCAGGAGGAGCCCAAAGAGCAGAAACCTGCGCCACTTGCCCTGCTCGATTTCGGCCCGTTCATATGGCGTTGCAGGTGGGTGATCCGATTTTTCTGGCATGTCCCCGTTCCATGCAGGTTCTAAATATCGATCTCGCACCCTGCGGGCAGAGAAGAGAGCCGAGAGCGCTCAATGGAAAGTATCAGGAAGAAGTCTGCCGGACGGAGCGTCAGGAGCCTGTCTGGTTGCCTCGCGGCGAGATTTCCCGATGACGACGACTGCCTAGTCGAGATTTTCTCGCGGCCTTGCTTCGTCAGGACCATGAGGCCGTGTCGGATTAACTGATTGCTGGGAAGTGAAGGCGGCATACGGTTTTCCGCTGACTCTCAAAGGGTGCTCTTGTGAAGCCGGCCGTCCTTCATGATGACGACGAAGTTCTTATGCGGATCCTCGATCAGCCGGATGTCGTCGAGCGGGTTGCCGTCCACGATCAGAAGGTCCGCGAAAGCTCCTTCTTCGATGACGCCGAGCTTGCCCGGATAAGGGTTGCGCAGATTGGAGAGTGCGAGCAGTTCGGCATTGCCGGAGGTGGCCATCTGCAGGACTTCGGCGTTCTTGTACCAGTTGGCCAAATGCGTGAGCATCATGCTCTGGCGCGGACCCAACGCAGGCGAGAACAGCACGTCGGAACCCCAGGCCGTCTTGATGCCATGCTTGCGAGCAAAGGCATATATCCTCGGCGTCCCTGAGAAAAGCTCCTGGGCGCGGTCGGCGCTAGGTCCCGTCAGCGGGCCGGTGTCCTCCGCCGTCAGGAAGGGCTGGGTGCTTAGCCATGTGCCCTTCTCGGCGATCATCGCCGCCGTGTCCTCGTCCATCAGATGCGCGTGCTCGATCGACTGCACCCCAGCTGCCAGCGCGCGTCGTATCGCGCGAGACGTATAGGCGTGCACGGTAACGTAGGTGCTCCAATCCTGTGCCACCTCGACGCCTGCCCGCAGCTCTTCTTCGCTGAAGGTGACGATGTCCAGCGGACTGCGGGGCGATGATACGCCACCGCCGCCCACCAACTTTATCTGTGACGCGCCTTGGAGAAGCTGCTCCCGGATCCGCATCTTCAGGTCGCCGATATCGTCGACGATGGCCGCTCCCCCCAGGAGTTCACCTTTGCTGAGCTTGCCGCCGTCGCGCGGAATCTCGCTTGGCAGGCGAAGATCGGCGTGGCCCCCGGAGGTCGTGATCATCGCGCCGGAGGGATAGATGCGCGGGCCAGGGATCAGCCCGGTGTCGATAGCCTGCTTGAAGGAGAAGGAGGGACCTCCCAGATCGCGTATGGTGGTGAAGCCGCGACTGAGCGTGCGATCCGCCTCGGCGGTGGACGCTGCGAAGATAATCCCCGGGTCGCCGTTAAGCAGGATGTTGACCGGGACCGCCGCGAAGATCGCATGCCAATGCGCGTCGATGAGCCCTGGCATGAGGACGCCATTGCGGCATTTGATGACGGTGGCGTCCTCCGGGGGAGGGGCGTTCGTCATATCGATTCCGGAAATCCTGCCGCCCTCCACCAGGATTTGCGCTCCGTCCTTCACCGTACCCGACTTGCCGTCGAATAGCCGGACTTCGCGAAACAGGATCTTGGAAGGGGGCGCGGCCGTCTGCGCGAAGGACGGCTTTGTCAGCACCCCGGCGATGGCGGCAGCCCCGAAACCGGAGAGAAAACTACGCCTGGAAAAGGCCTCCAGACGACGAGAGACTCGTTGAAGATCGGGATTGAGACAACCGCAACCAGAACTGTGAACGAGGTGACCGTACTTCGAGCCTAGCCGCAGCATGTCTTTTGCTTTCGGTTGAGCGACACTGACACCTGCCGGACGGCGCTTCGTGTCGCGGTTCTTGTCGTTTCAGGTCCCGTTACTCGACCAACACATCGCCGCCGACAGGATTGGCGCTGTCAAAGATGAGGAATACGATCGGAGTCCCCGACTCCGCTGTTGCATCGGTCCGCCTGGCGCCGACTTCGCCGCCGAGAGGCACGGAGTATTCCGCGACGATTTCCCCGAAGGTGTTCCTTTGGACTGCAACTTTCTGTCCGGGCCGAACGGTCTCATTGAGTTCGACCAACAATTCGATGAAACCGCCATGCGTCGCGGTGACGGGAAACATGCCGTCCGCGACGAAAACGCTCGAATCCTTGCTGGTTCTGCCGATAGGGCCTGAAATTATTCCGTGGTGCTTGATGACGTTCATCGTTCCTTCGACGAACAGGGCGATCATGTCGTGATCGAAGATCCGCGGCTTGCCGATCTCGGGCGTGAAGGCGGGAATGCCGGCATCGATGAGGGCATTGGCGAGAAGACCTCGCTCGCCAAAGTTGTCGAAAATCTGATCGACCGGATAGAGTTCCGCCATCGCCCGCACTTCGGGGAGATCCATGCGCGCAAGGTGGAACGCCGTCGCGTCCATGCCCGTGGCGGCTGTATGAAAATCGATCCCGTAGTCGAGGTTTGACCGCAGAAGCCGGTTGAATATCAGGCCGGCGTGGCGCGTCGGCGCGTCGGGAGCGTCCTCGTTGCCAGGGAACAACCGATTGATGTCGATCAGGTCGATCCCGCGCCCCGAATTCGGCCATCTCCGTTCCATGCCTTCCATTGCGGGGCGCGAAATGTCGAGTACCGCCATCACCGATCCCGACATCGCGGCCGGATCGAGCTCACGCATTACGGATTGCACGGTTTGAATGGGGCTCATTTCATCGCCATGCACGCCGCTCATCAGCCCCAGTCGTTTGCCTGGGGCTGCCCCCTTGGCGACCATCACCGAGACGTACCAGTGCTGGCCCGTCGGCATCTGTACGCCCTGGAAATAAAAGCTGTGCTTGCCTGGTTCCAGATCCGAGATGTCAAGCGAACTGATGACCTTCTTTCCGTCGATGACATCGCCGGTATAGACGGTCCCCGACGTCCCTGCGGGAGACGCGCTTGCAGGTGCCGAGCCCGTTTGCGCCTGCGCCGGCCCGGCCATGAGCGCAGCGGCAGCGCCGATCGTAGCGACCGATGCGATCATGAAGTCGCGACGTCCGAGGCCCTCGCTGGTTTCATGCGCCATGGCTGTGGTCCCTGTCGATGAGGATCATGCTGAAGATCTCGCGGTGACGCCTGCGAGGGCGGCTAGATCGTCCTTACCGATTCCCGTTGTGCGCGTGGTATCCGGGCATTAGTCCCACAAGACATTTCAGGGAGTACAGCCTCCAACAAGAAAAATGGACTGGTGGTCTATGATTGGGATGCCTTGCATACTGAGTTGAGAGCCCCCACAACCGGTCTGATAAGCCTCGGATATCACGCAGCCACCTCCACAACTTCCGGCGGATACAATTAAGCCCAGTTCGCGAATTCCCGGTGGATACCTCAAGTGGGCCAGATGGCATGTTAACGATTGATTAACATGCTTCTATGCTGGTAGTAGACAGGGTATTACATCCACCTTCAACATTGCTTGCCGGAGTTGTATATATTAGAATGAACTAATGTTCTTGCAATAACCCGTGTTGCACCAACAAAGACGGATAGTTGCTATGGATGCTATGGTTCATGCCGCCGGGCTATCTGGAGGAGCAGGTGCCGAGAAGTCCCTGCAATGCGCCGTCGACATCGATACCTCCACGGCACCACCTGCTAAGCAATTCGACCTGTTTCGAACCTGGTATCAAGGCGTTGCCGACACTGAACTTATGCAAGAACGGAGCCATTCGTTTCCAGCACATGAAACAGTGTGGGATCTGGGAACGTTGGCTGTCATGTTCCTCGAATTGCCTGGCAGTGGCTACCGCTGTCGCTGGCGGCATTTGAAAAACCCTTCGGTGGACAATTGGTACTTGAGCCTGCCCTTGTCCAAGGGCAGGCTTCCTGGAAGTTGGCAGGTCGTGAGAACGACCCTGCAATCTTTTGCAGAGCCCTACGAATGCGTGATGGAGAACGACGCCCTCCTTGCCGTTTTCCTGCCACGCGACCTGCCTTTCATCCAATCGTCCAGGATTGAAATACGTGAGGAGTCGAAAAGACTCCTGGCAGACTACATGCTTCTGCTGCACCGTTCCTTTTCCGATCTGAGGGCCGTGGATGTGTCGCACATTGCCACTGCCACCACCAATCTGCTGGCTGCGTGCGTGTCCCCATCACATGACCGCATCACCGAGGCGAAGCGTGTGATCGACGCCGTGATCGCCGAGCGCGCTGCCAAAATCATTGCACAAAGTTTGAATGATCAGTCCTTGGCATCCGACAGGCTTTGCCGCGAACTCGGTGTGTCCCGCTCTCGCCTCTACCGGATATTCGAACCGGCCGGAGGTGTTTCGAATTATATTCGCCACAAACGCCTGCTCAAGACACGCGATATACTTTCCGACAGCTTGGATGGGCGCCCGATCTCCGCCATTGCCGGGGATTGGGGCTTCACGGATCCATCGGCGTATAGCCGGATGTTCAGGAAGGAATTCGGCATTACGCCAAAGGAGGCACGCGTGGAAGGCTGGCAAGGCGCCCAGGCCACGAGCTCGCAGCAGATCAGCCAGCCTGACAGCAGGGCGCACACGCTGAGTGGTCTTCTGCTGCGAAACAGCTTTGGGCCCTAGACTGCGATGGCGCCGGCAAGGATGCCGTAGATTGCCGCGACCGCGCCAAGTGCGGCGACGACGAACATCCCCATCTCGGCGGGAGTAAACACCCTCTGCCCCCGCTCCTTCCGAGCCATGACGAAGAGGATCGTGCCCGGTCCGTAGATGACGGCCGAGAGCAGCAGGTGCTTGGCGCTGGCGGCGTAGATGAGACCGGCCGTATAGATCAATGCTATCGCCGCCCTTGCGAAGTCGACACGCCGCGCTACGGGGTCGTTCTCGTAGCTCTCGCCGCCCCATGCGAGCTTGACCCCGTAAGCGGCGACAAGAAGATATGGGATGAGGATCATGGAACTGGTCAGCTCGAGAGCGAGCCTGAAGGCCTGTTGAGCAAAGAGCGTCAGGACCAGAAAAACCTGCACGACCGTATTGGTCAGCCAGAGCGCCCGCGACGGCACGCCATGCTTGTTTTTATACGCAAGAAAACGCGGCATTGTCTGATGATGTGATGCGGTGAACAGGATTTCAGCGGCCAGCAGCACCCAGGACAGATAGGCACCGGCAACGGAGATCAGCAGGCCGAAGCTGACGAACTTGGCGCCCCATGGCCCGACCACCGCTTCCAATACGCCGGCCATGGAGGGATTGCGCAGCGCTGTCAGTTCAGGACGAAGCATGATCCCGTAGGAGGGAATGGTGACCAGCACAAGCAGACAGAGCACGCCGATAAAACCAAGGAGCGTCGCGACCCCGACATCCCCGCGGTTGCGTGCGTAACGCGAATAGACGCTCGCGCCTTCGATTCCGACAAAGACGAATACGGTCACCAACATGGTCCCGCGAACCTGGCTCGCGATGCTGCCAACGCTGACTTCTTCCCCGCCCCAGAAATTGGCCGTGAAGACATCGGCGCTGAAGCCGTAGATAACGAAGATGATAAAGAGAAAGATCGGAATGATCTTGGCGTAAGTGACAATGGTGTTGATCGCCGCCGCTTCCTTGACGCCCCGCAGGATCAGCGAATGTACGATCCACAGAAGCATCGAGGAAATGACGATCGCCGTGATGGTATTGCCATCGCCGAACACAGGAAAGAAAAGCCCCAGCGTCGACTTTATCAGCACGAAATAGGAAACGTTGCCGAGAACGGCGGCAGACCAGTAACCGAGGGCCGAGAGGAAGCCGAGATAGTTGCCAAAGCCGGCCTTGGCATAGGCATACACGCCCGCATCGAGGTCCGGCTTGCGAACCGACAAGGTCTGGAAGACGAAGGCCAACATCAGCATTCCGACGCCAGCGATGGCCCAAGCGATCATGGCCCCGAACGGACCGGTCTCGCGACCAAAAGCCTGCGGCAAAGAGAAGATGCCCGCGCCGACCATCGAACCGACGACCATAGCCGTCAGCGTCCATATCGAGAATTTTTGCTGAACGGTCGAGTTCATTGAATTTGGATCAACAATTCCTTGGCGGACGGCGGTCCAGCGGCCTCATTGTTACGCCTGCAACCTATCTCGAATCTGGCGCCCACGTGATTGGCATAAAATCCCACTAGTATACCTGACGTCCAAAACCTTTGCCTTGGCTCGTTTAACCGGTTGCCGATATTCGCATTTACTGCTTCTGATCAGACATAACCTTGCTGGACCGAGACGTGTCGGCGAGGCGTCTGATCGCGAACTCTGGTTCGCGCAGCCAGGAGAGCGGTTTATGACTTCAAACGAAAATCAGAAGCTTTCGCTGTTTGCGCTGACCAGCATGGTTGTGGGATCGATGGTCGGCGCGGGCATCTTCAATCTGCCTGGCCGGTTCGCGACTGCGACAGGTCCGTTCGGCGCAATCATCGCCTGGGCAATTGCGGGAACCGGCATGTACATGCTGGCGCGGGTGTTCCAGGCGTTGGCCGAGAAGAGGCCAGACATCGACTCAGGCGTCTTCGCCTATGCCAAGGCCGGCTTCGGCAACTACATGGGCTTCCTGTCCGCCTTCGGCTACTGGCTCGGTAGTTGCCTGGGCAACGTCTTCTATTGGGTGCTCATCGGCTCGACGCTGGGGCGGTTCTTTCCCGGGATCTTTGGGGACGGCAGCAGCGCCATCGCCATCATCGTCTCGTTGATCGGCATCTGGGCTTTCCACTTCATGATCCTGCGCGGCGTCGAGCAGGCGACCTTCATCAATACTGTCGTGACGATTGCCAAGATCGTGCCGATCCTGGTCTTCATCCTGCTCCTGATCTTCTTCTTTCATTTCGGGCAGTTCCGCGAGAATTTCTTCGGCGGCTTGGACATGCCGCCGAAGTCCCTGATCGCCCAGGTGCGCGACACAATGCTGATCACGGTCTTCGTCTTCCTCGGCATCGAGGGCGCCAGCGTCTATTCCCGCTTTGCCAAGGAGCGTTCCGACGTCGGTACGGCGACGATTCTCGGTTTCGTCGGCGTCACAGGCCTGATGGTAGCGGTCACGCTGCTGCCCTACGCGGCTCTGCCGCAATCGGCTGTCGCCGGTGTCCAGCAGCCGTCGATGGCCGGCGTTCTCGAAGCGGTCGTCGGTCACTGGGGTGCGGTCTTCATCTCGATCGGCGTTCTGATCTCGGTGCTCGGCGCCTATCTCGCCTGGTCCCTAATCTGCGCCGAGGTGCTGTTCGCGGCGGCGAAGTCGGAGGACATGCCAAGGCTCTTCGCAGCGCAGAATGGCAACAAGGTTCCCGCTAACGCACTCTGGCTCACCAACATCGTCGTATCGCTCTTCGTGATTTCCACCTACTGGTCGCGGGACGCGTTCAACTTCATGCTCGACATGACGAGCGTCACCGCGTTGCTGCCCTACCTGCTCGTGGCTGGCTACGGCATCCTGCTCGCTCGTAGCGGCGTTGGCTATGAAAAGACGCCGGATCAGCGCGGCCGCGACCAGATCTTCGCCTGGATCGCGGCGATTTACACGATCTTCATGTTCGTCGCCGCCGGGCTCAAATACGTGCTGCTTGTTGCCGTCCTCTTCGCGCCCGGAACTATCCTCTACGTCTGGGCGCGGCGCGAGCAGAAATTGCAGCTGTTCACGCTCGCCGAACTCTTCGTGTTCGCCGTCACGCTCATCGCTGGCCTGATCGGAGCCTACGGGCTGCTGACGGGCGCCATCGCACCTTGAACAGAAAGAAGGAAGGTCATGACAAACAATACTTCATTCGGCGTTCATTCAGAGGTTGGTCAGTTGCGCAAGGTCATGGTGTGCGCTCCCGGCCGCGCCCACCAGCGGCTGACACCCAGCAATTGTGACGCACTCCTCTTCGACGACGTGCTCTGGGTAGACAATGCCAAGCGCGATCATTTCGACTTCATGACCAAGATGCGCGACAGGGGCGTCGAGGTGGTCGAGATGCACAATCTGCTCGCCGAGACGGTCGCCATTCCGGAAGCCAAGAAGTGGATCCTCGACCAGCAGATCGTACCGAACCAGGTCGGCCTCGGCCTCATCGACGAGGTCCGCTCCTATCTCGACGGCCTCTCTAATCGCGACCTCGCTGAAACACTGATCGGCGGGCTGTCGACCTTCGAATTCCCGGAAAGCATCGGCGGCGAACAACTGGCGCTGATCCGTGACGCGGCCGGCGTCAACGAATATCTGCTGCCGCCTTTGCCCAACACGCTCTACACCCGGGACACCACCTGCTGGATCTATGGCGGCGTGACGCTGAACGCCCTTTATTGGCCTGCGCGCCACGAGGAGACCATCCTCACCACGTCGATATACAAGTTCCACCCGGACTTCGCCGGCAAGGTCAATGTCTGGTGGGGTGACCCGACCAGGGATTGGGGGCTTGCCACATTCGAGGGTGGGGACGTCATGCCTATCGGCAAGGGCAATGTGCTTATCGGCATGAGCGAGCGCACTTCGCGCCAGGCTATCAGCCAAGTGGCGGCGGCCCTGTTTGAGAAAGGAGCTGCCGAACGTGTGATCGTCGCCGCAATGCCTAAGCTGCGCGCGGCGATGCATCTCGACACGGTATTCACGTTTGCCGATCGCGACTGCGTGCTGATGTATCCGGACATCGTCAACGGCATTGACGCATTCTCCTATCGCCCTGACGGCAAGGGGGGCGTCGAACTCCACAAGGACAAAGGCAGTTTCATTGAGACGGTGCGTGACTCGCTTGGTCTCAAGAAGATGCGCGTCGTTGAAACCGGCGGCAACGACTACATGCGCGAGCGCACCCAGTGGGACAGCGGCGCCAACTTGGTTTGCGCCTCGCCTGGTGTCGTCTTTGCCTACGATCGCAACACGTACACAAATACGCTGCTGCGCAAGGAAGGCATAGAAGTCATCACTATCTCAGGCGCGGAGCTCGGCCGTGGCCGAGGCGGGGGTCATTGCATGACATGTCCCATCATTCGTGATGCGGTCGACTATTGATAGCAATCCGGCCAGGCTCGGTACAGGCGGCCGGTCGGCCCCCCAAATAGTCTGAAGGCCGTGCCTGTCGGACGGCCTCCAGCACATAAAGACCGTCTACCCCAGAATTGCTCATAGAGCGTTGGAGTCGCTCCCAATCCTTTAGGAACAATCGGCACATTGTTTGGACGGAATGCTCGTTGTTGGCGAGCGGATGTAAATGTACCCAGGAGATGAAATCATGAGAAGTATTATATTTGTTTCTGCTTTGGCTCTGATGGCTGCGGGTTGTACTGCTACGGAACAGCGAACAGCAGGCACGGCGCTGGCAGGAGCCGGAACGGGTGCGGTCATCGGCGGCCTTGCAAACGGCAGTCGAGGTGCCCTTGTAGGCGCGGCGGTCGGTGGCGGCACAGGGGCTGTGGTCGGCGCTGCCACGGCACCGCGCGCGCATCATCGCGAATGCTGGGTTCGTGATCGCTGGGGTCACACGGTTCGCGATCGTCAGGGTCGACCCATCACAAAACGGTGCTAGGCGCGATGCGTAAGATCAGCTTTATTCAGCACGAATCGAGCTGGTTAAGCGATATCGATGGACATTGGTCTGGGCGCTGAGCAAGCTTCCGGACCAATTTCGGAGTTGTCTGTAACGCCATCCAGCCGGCCGGGAACAGACCATACCATGGCAAAGCGAACGCTCTTTGCGCCTACGTATATTCTGGCGGTTATCGCCGTCGTATGGGCGCTGCAGGCCGCTGCCTCAATTTTCGCGCCAGTCGTGTGCGCTCTTTTCCTCATCGCGCTGGTGTGGCCATTGCAGCGCAACCTGCAGCGGCTTCTTCCAAAGCTGATCGCACTGGCGATAGTCGTCTGTGTCGTCGTCCTGGCATTCTTCGCCTTTGCATCGATCGCCAGTTGGGGTTTTGGCCGCATTGGCCGATCGGTCCTCGCCGACAGCGCCCGCTTTCAAGGACTCTATAGTCAACTCGCCGAGTGGTTGGAAGGGCACGGTGTCGTGATGGCCGGCGCCTGGGCCGAGCATTTCAATGTCGGCTGGTTCGTGCGGATAGCTCAGGGCGTGACCGCAAGGCTGAATACCGTGATCTCGTTCTGGATCGTTGTCGTCGTTTACGTGCTTCTGGGTCTTCTCGACGCTGAAGCGGCGGCTCGCAATGCTCGTGTAGCGCTGAGCGCCCAGGCGGCGGCCGCACTGATCAATGGCAGCAGTCAGACAGCATCGAAATGGCGACGTTACATGCTGGTTCGGACATTGATGAGCCTTGCGACCGGTTCGATGGTGTGCGCGCTTTCGGCGGCTTTCGGACTGCGGTTTGCCGCCGAGTGGGGCGTTATCGCCTTCACCTTGAACTATATTCCGTTTATCGGGCCGTTCGTCGCGACATTCTTGCCGACGCTTTACGCGCTCGCGCAGTTCGGATCGCCACAGGCCGCCGTCTCGATTTTTGCCGGCCTCAACATCATTCAGTTCGTCATCGGCAGCTACATAGAACCGCGGGTTGCCGGTTACGTGTTGGCGATGTCGCCTTTTGTGGTGCTGTTTTCGGTCTTCTTCTGGTCGTTTCTTTGGGGTGTGTTCGGCGCGTTCATAGGTGTGCCCATCACCATCGCGCTGGTTACTTTTTGCTCGCAATCGTCGGCGACCCTTTGGATCGCTCAGTTGCTTGGGTCCGCCGATCGGCGGAACGCGTGATTGCCGCCAGGAAATTCGATTGGCCGGGCCCCTAGCGACGTCCGGATCCCGCGCCCCGGACGAGGCCGATGATACAAACCGACAGGATGCCGCCAAGAAGGCCGGCAATGCCGACGCCAATCAGCACGCCGGGCGTGAGGGTGCCGACACCACGAGCGGTGGCATCGACAGCATTTTCGACGTTGCCGAGGAAGTTTGCCAAGGCGGGAATCCGACCGGCCAGCCCTGTCAGGGTCAGTCCTCCCAGGACGCCAGCCGCCGCGACGATTTCCAACCCAGCGCAGCCATGCGCCAAAACCAGGTCGTAGCGAAAGCTCCGCCCGCGCCGCAGATGGCTTCAATCAGAAGCAGGGCCGCTGTCTCAAGGCCGGACATGCTTGCATCGCCCACTTGCTATCCGGCCATCCATCGCCCTTGCCGACCAGCAGAATTCCGATTCCGGGATATTCCGTGACCGCGGTCAGGCGGTCGCGGCCGCGCCTTGGCCGGCCATCGCCGAAGCGCGTTGAAGCGCATCGCGCAGAACCTGCTCCTTCGTCTCATCCAGCGACGTCTTAAGCACCACACCGCCAAAGGCCTGGATCTCCTTGAGCACCTTGTCCGCTGTCATCTCGTGCGCGAGCACGAACAGGGCAGCGTCCCCAGGCTGGATGCTGGCTGACAGATCGCGCATGAACGCATCGTTGATACCCACGTCCGTCAAAGCGCCGCCAAGGGCTCCGGAGGTGGCGCCGACCGCAAGCCCGATCAGCGGATTCAGGAAGAGAACACCGATAAGCAAGCCCCAGAAGCTACCGGATACAGCGCCTGCCGCCGTCGTATTCACAAGTTGATTGAGCTTAATCGCACCCGCCTCGGTCTTCGTGGCAATAACCGCGTCGCCAAGTTTAATAACGTATTCCTTTTGAAGTCCTATGAGCCGTTGACGTACCTCTTCAGCCTTGGCCTCGTTTGGATAGACGATGACGATCAGATCGGACATGGGGCCTTCCTAGGCTAAGACTTTCCAAGGGCACGTAATACACATCCTAGAAGGTGAAAGATTGAGCCGGAAATCCGAATAGTGTGCAGCACGTCTCATTTTGCTTGCCTGTCCGACTGGCAAGCCTGCGGTCTCGACATTGGTTGTCGGCCGCTTCGTCCGTTGCGCTCGGCTTTGTCGCGACGAATTCTCCTCCGGAGCCGCCCGAACTTCTCCTATGTGATCAGAGGCGCGCTGCTGGTCTCGAGGGGTGGCTGATCCCGATCATGCGGCATCGTGCGCATCGACGGGCCGTTCGCGACGTCCAGGACAAAATGAAACCCTACGCAAAAAGCTTGCCGCGCTTGAGAACCGTCGCGGCAGGACAGGAGCCAATGCCGCAAAGCGGGTAACGGTCACGGTGAAAATGGTTGGATCATCGGGTCGTATCCGTTGGCCGAAAGCCTGTAACGAGCCAGCCCAGGCCGTGAAGAACTAGGTCGATACCCACGAACGCCCCAATCACCCAAACCCCGGTCGATGGCCATCCGATGAGTATCAAGAAGCCAGCCGCGAGACCGAACAGGCCGGAAACAAGCATCATCCATCGGTCGGTGGACAGGTAGCGCAGGCTCAAAGACATTCTTCCGAGCCCAGATATCACGAGCACGACACCGAGCACCCATGTGAGGATGATAGATCCCAGCACCGGCAAGCTGATGAGCAGGCAGCCAAAAACGACGTACAGGATGCCGAGCATCGTCTGCCAGAGAAAACCACGCCACCCGCCGGCCCAGATGGCGAGGGCGATCTCGACAAAGCCGGCGCATACGATCGCAATTCCCAGGACAAGCGCGCTGATGGTCGTGGCCAGCGCCAGATCGCCCAACACGAAGATCCCTGCCAGGATAAAGACGATTCCGATCGCCGAGTTCGTCCACGCAGATCGTCTGGGTTGCTGGGTCTCGGACAACTGCGTCATTCCCTTGCCTCCCTGAGTCATCTACGAATGCGGTGGAAATCCACCACGCGGCCAGTACGGGCATTCAGCACTATTTCGAAAGTGCTGCCGCCAATGCGACGCGCGTGATAAACAAAATTGCGTCCCCGGCAGTCCACGCGACGCACGTCCCTGAAGCCTCTGCTCTGAATCAATCGCTGGCCTTGAGCGCAAGTAATCGCGCGGCCGTTGTTAAGGTTTGATCCGATATTTATATTTACGGTCACAGCTCCCGCTGGGGACACAGCGGCAAGAGGAATACCAAAGCCGAGTGCGGCACTTAACAGGGCAGCTAGTGCATATCTCCGCATATCTTTCGTCCTCTTTGGTGAATTAAGCCGACATCACGCGCATGCGAACACGTTGTCAATAATTCTGCATGGTGGCTCGGATATTTGGAGACACAATGCCTAGTTTCTGGATTCTTTGCATTTTATGCGCTGCCGTCAGAGCGCGTGCGTTTTCGGTATTATTGTCGAAGCGCATCTCTTGGGATTAAAGCGTGTCGCGTCGAAACAGATTCAGGCGACGCGCTTTAAGTCTTTGTTTTGATGCATATCGTTGTCCCAGAACCGCTGCGCACTTCTGGGCGACATGCATTAACCGCTGGTTTGACGGATGGAGATTGTCATGGGTGCCATTGTTCCTGCCGCCGGCCGCGCCGAGGCACCAGGCGTCCAGAAACACTGCAATGCACGAGGAGCCGACGCGTATCTGGAATCTCGAAAGCTGCGATGAAATGCGCGACCGAACTGGATAGTCTTCATCAGTTTTCGCGAGGTGGGAGGCTCAACCGCCGGCGCATAGAGATGGCACAGCTCGGCCAACACCCCAGGACAGGCGTCCCTGTATGATGGTCAGCGTCCACTGACCGTTCGAATACGTCGTTCCTTCCGGTCCCTTGGAGGGCAGATCGACCTCGGCCGCGTCGTTGACGGATACAGAAGCGCGATCCCCGAGGAGACGCACTGCCAGACGCGTGCCGTCCTGGCACTCGTAGTGACTGACCGGGTAGGGATTGCCCGCGCCGATCGACGTGCCAAACGCGGAATGCTTGAAGCTTACAATCATCATGGCGCTGATTGCCGCGATCGATAGATTTTTTAGCACAATAGTCCTCCCAACTGGCGCATCGACGTGGATGAAAACAGAGAACCATGTCTTCCCTGCGGACCTGCGACTTTCGGACCGAGATTCGTCGCATCGACCAGAACGCCGGACATGTATCAATTGATCGGCAAACGCCTTCGCGGAGATGCTCTTTGAACAGGCGGGATACTTCCGCTGGCTCACGCCAATGGCCCCGCCGGCCTTTGCCAGGCTCGCTTTTGCTCCCGTCCAAGCTTGCATTCAGCCGTTTCAACAAATCCCAGTAGGCTTCCTAGCACCAGCGAGCCCAGAGCGCACTCAGAAGGGCGAGATGCACTGCCGGCGTGGGCCATTGTAGGGCTGCCAGCTATTGTCCGAGACCCGGTAGGAGCGGTACCGCTGCGAGCACCAGTTCACATGGTTGTTCCAAGCGCTGTGATTGTGCTGGCGGGCAGCCGAGATCGCCATCCCGCCGAGCAGCATTCCGCCAATGAGGCCCGCGGCGACGGCGCCGCTATTGTTCCTCGAATGCCGGTGATGGCGTGGCGGACGCGAGGGCCGATAATGGGGTGGCCTGTGGTGCGGTGGCCGTACTCCATGTCCCGGTCGATGGCGGGAAGGCCTCCTTAGGTCAATGTTCGTGACCGTATCGGAAACCGACGGCCTTAGCGCTCCGACGGGCATTGCCCAGGTGGGGGCTGCCATGCTTGCGATGATCGCAGCGACGATGATGCGCTTCATATGCTTCTCCGTGGACTTCATCCCGCCGTGCGACCTGCTGCTGCGGATGGCATCAAAGCCAAGTAATTTAAGGCAGTACCTGGTTTTCTTGGAATATGCGGTGAATCCCAAACGTGGATCGAGCGTTTATTTCTTGCTTGCGGTATGAATGAGGTTAGTCGAACAGCATGTCTTCCGCCAATGACGCCCGTCGCGACAGGCGCCACCAGTGTTGCTCGAATGCCGGTGGCGATGCGGGACGGAGGGCCAGTGGTGTGGTAGCGGTGCGCCGGTCTTTAGCGAGCTAGCGACAGACCCTCTCGACGCCTCGCTTGGACGATAATCACCTCCTGGGGAGGCTCTCACCCTGCGGAAAATCACCGCCCGGAGCGGCCTCTTGGCGTCCCGGCGACAAAGGCGCGCCCCATGCCATGCGCGCTACCTTCAAATGGCCTGCCATGCAATCAACACATAGAGAACTCGCGATGAAATTCGATCTGAAATCGCCGCCCGGCAAGCCCCGGCCCAATGTCGCGTAAACTCCGAATAAATCGGAAGGCACATTCACTTTTTCTAGTGTCGATTTAGATTGTCGTGACATCGCAAATCCAACGAATTCGATGTCACAGAATTGAATAATAATCGAACGTGCAAGTTACAAATTTGCAATATTCGTGAAAATAAATATACATATTGTCTTTATAAATATTATGGAATGAAAATGACAAAACTTTCATGATATGGAAATGATGCCGTAATGTAGGTTCTTCTAATCATCCTGGCCAAGGATGCTCAGTGCATCTCACTCAAAAGGATGGAACCCCATGAATATTGTCCCCAATTCGTATTCCGGAACTCGTCGGCGCCTGGCGGCGGCTGTAGTGTCGCTGAGCGCTGTAGGCGTCGGAGCTGTTGTTTCCGGCACTGCCCCCGTGCTGGCCGACGCGGTGCATGTCCAGGCGCCGCAGATGCCGAGCTTCGCCGATGTCGTCGAGCAGGTTTCGCCGGCGGTCGTCAGCGTCAAGGTCAAGTCCACGGTCCAGCCGGTCGCCGACGACGGTTCCGACGATCAGGATGGTTTCGAGAACCTGCCCGACAACCGGCAGCAGGGCGGCTTCAAACATGGTGACGGCAAGCCGCGCCCGGTGGCACAGGGTTCAGGCTTCTTCATCTCGGAGGACGGATATCTCGTCACCAACAATCACGTCGTCTCGGAAGGCTCGTCCTTCACCATCGTCACCAGTGACGGTAAGGAACTCGACGCCAAGCTGGTCGGCACCGATCCGCGGACGGACCTGGCTGTGCTGAAGGTCGATGGCGGCGGCAAGTTCACCTATGTCGACTTCGCCGACGACTCCAAGATCCGCATCGGTGATTGGGTGGTGGCAGTCGGCAACCCGTTCGGCCTCGGCGGCACCGTCACTTCCGGCATTGTATCCGCTCGGGGCCGCGATATCGGCGCCGGCCCCTATGACGACTTCATCCAGATCGATGCTCCGGTCAATCATGGTAATTCGGGGGGCCCGACTTTCAATCTCAATGGCCAGGTGATCGGTATCAACACAGCCATCTTCTCGCCGTCGGGCGGCAGTGTCGGCATTGGCTTCGACATCCCGGCCTCGACCGCCAAGCTGGTCGTGAAAGACCTGATGAAGGAAGGCTCCATCAAACGCGGTTGGCTCGGCGTCCAGATCCAGCCGGTCACCGCTGAAATTGCTGAATCGCTTGGTCTGAAATCCGACAAGGGCACACTGGTTTCGACCGCTCAGGACGCTGGTCCCAGCAACAAGGCAGGCATTGCCGCCGGTGACGTCATCACCCAGGTCGACGGCAAGGATGTCGATTCGCCCAAAGACCTCGCCCGCACGATCGGCGCCTATGCGCCGGGCAAGTCGGTCGATCTTACCGTATTGCGTAATGGCAAAAGCCAGACGATCAAGGTCGATCTCGGCACACTGCCGTCCAGCGACAAACAAGCCTCCGGCGATGACGGCAAGCAGGTCTCGCCTGCCAAGGCCGACGCATTGGCCGATCTTGGCCTGACCATCGCCAAGTCAGACGATGGCAAAGGACTGGTCGTCACCGATGTGGATCCCAATAGCGATGCGGCCGATCGTGGCATCCAGCCGGGCGATGTCATCACCGCCGTCAGTTCGGCCAAGGTGAACACCACTGATGACGTCTCCAAAGCCATGGCCGATGCAGCCAAGGCTGGCCGCAAGGCCGTACTGATGCAGATCACCCGCGACGACTCGAGCCGGTTCGTCGCGCTGCCCGTGGGCAAGGCCTGACAGAAGGCGGTCTGGAGCCTGGCGGTTTCAGGGCGCCCGCCCCAAATGCTGCCGCCGCGATAGCCGCGAACATCCAGCAATTTGCCGCGGCGATGTCTGCCGCCAAGCCGCTGCGGGAACAAGGAGCCGAGCACGTCAGTCCGTCGTCGTGCCTCGCTCCTGGCGGCAGCGGGCTCCCTACGCCCGCTGCCGTTTTCCGCCATTTACGTCAGTGGCAAATCGACTGCATCGTGAGCCTAAACGGATGTCGGGGCTCGCGGTGTTTCTTCTGCTCACCATGTTCGTCAGCACGCCCACGCTCGGCACGGGCCGCACGACGAGACTCCAGGGAGTGGTCCATCTCGGCATATTCGCCATGTTCCTGCTGATTTCGGCCGTGCCCTGAAGCCCCAGCTAGCCGCCTCTGTCGGCCTGTGCTGCAACCTTGCTGGCAAGATGGGTTTTGAGGGCGGCGAGGTCCTGTCGCGACCAGTCCTTCACGCCCAACACCGCGCTCCAGGCTTCCACATAGTCCTGCGGCGCGTAGACATGGCCGTAGCCGATCGGCGTGGTTGTCGCCACGGCCATATCGAGACCGAGCTGCAGCATGGTCACCACCGGGTACCAGCTCAGTTGCGGCGAGACGTCCGGCCCGCGCGGCGCCTTCATCCAATCCGGCTGCCGGTAGGCGTCGCGATAGTCGAAGAATACGATCGGGTCGCTGGCATATTGCAGGTAGACGATCCTCAGCGGCCCCCAGGGCGTGTCGGGCGCCACTGCCGGGCCGTTCTGGCTCATGAACCGGACCAGGCTGCTGTCGCGGAAGATCGGCAGCCACTGCGGCGAGCCGTTGTTGCGCGTATCGCTCAACGAGCGCCAGATGCGGCTTTCGAAGGGCGGGCCGCTCCAGAGTGCGCCGCTGATCGGGTCGCCGAAGATCTCGAACAGCCCGGCCGATCTTTCGGAGTTCATGGCGCCAAGGCTGAGTCCGTGCAGATAAAGCCTCGGCCGCGACTGCTTCGGCAGGGTGGTCCAGTAGCCGTAGATTTCGAGGAACAGCGCGCGGGCCGTCTCGGCGCCGTATTCCGGCTGCGCCAGCAGCGAAAGCGGACTGCTCAGATAGGAATATTGCGCGGCGACGCTGGCGACATCGCCGCGGCACAGATATTCGAGCGCATCCATCGAGGCCGGATCGATCCATCCGGTGCCGGTTGGCGTGATGACCACAAGCGTGGATTTGCTGAAGCCGCCCGCCCGCTTCAGCTCCTCCAGCGCGAGTTTCGCGCGGGCCTGCGCACTGTCCGCCGCTCCCAGCCCGACATAGACCCGGACCGGCTGTTGCGCCGGGCGGCCGGTGAAGGTTCCTATCTCGGCGGCGGCGGGACCGTCCGCGATGAACTCGCGGCCGGCGCGGCCGAGCTCGTCCCACCTGACCAGCGAGGCGGGGCTTCCGGTCCTGGAGGCTTCGCTCGGCTGCTGGCGCTCCGGTTCCATGAGTGCGTCGAACTTGGCGAACGAGGAGTCGAGCGCGCCGAAGATCGCGCGGATCGCAACGTCGCTCACCAGCAACCAGATGAGCAGCACGGCGACAGCGGCGCCGGCGACATTCGCCAGGCGCCGGGGTATGTAGCGTCTCAGTGCCCCGGCGATGGCGCGCACCAGCCAAGCGACAAGGCGCGCCAGCGCCAGCACGACGATGAAGATGCAAATGGCCAGGGCGCAGACATTGACGGGATGAGCGCCATCGACAGCCGGCATGCCCATCACCGCGCGGATGGAGTTCTGCCAGGCACCGGATCGCCACAGCGCCACAACGGCAAGGCCGAGGCACGGGACCAGGATGATCGCCTTGGACAGCAAACGCGGCCGTGGCGGCAGTTCCGGAATCTCGAGATATTTCCACAGCCACCGCAAGGCGACGCCAAGGCTGTAGCCGATGGCGAAGCACGCGCCCGCCAGTACGCCTTGCGTCAGGTCGGTGCGGGGAACGAGCGTCGGCGTCAGGGCGGCCGCGAAGAACAGCATGCCGAGGGCCATGCCGACACCGGAGAGCGATCGCCAGATACTAAGGAAACGAGTAGTTGTCACTTGGGTGTTACGCCTCGAGTTGGACCGCAGGATAACGTTGGCCTATGGTTTTTATATCTTCGGAGTCGCGCGTCCGCTATTGGCCTCCTAACCAGTCGGGCTCATGCCCTGGGTCACATGCATCGACCCCTTTGCGGGACAAGACAGAGATACCACGCGTAGTAAAAACTAGTGCTCCCCCGGTTCCTTAGGTTCGCCAGACCATACCAGAGAATATGAAGGAAACGGGTTGCCGAACCGTCCGCTAACGTGTTGACTTCCATTAGAAGACGTCGACCCTCCGGGCCGACCATTGTCGTTATCCGCCATTAGGCTACGAAGCGGTTCGCCAAGGCGATTCGAGGCGATGGTCTAGACACTCGCCGATCGCATCGTCTGCGGATGGCAGCTTTGCGCCTCCAACCCGCCGTTTAGCTCCAAACTGCGTGAGCTAGGAAGCAGACGTTGGACTAGCCCGGTCAAAGGCCCTGAAGCCATGTGGCACCGCAGCGCCGGCAATATTCGTGAACCGAGTGCTACGTTTACCCAGCGCGCTGCTTGAGTTCAGGAAAATCTGGTCTCTGCGCCAACCTTGGCCTCAGGAACATCCCCATCTACCGCCGCCTTCTCCGCCACCAGTCAAGTATCCGCAGGCTGTGTGCGCCAGTCATACTCTTGCCGGAACCCAAGGATGTCGCGCAGCTTCCGATTTGAGATCGGTCCCTCAAATACATCCAGGGCGCGTGTGACTGGTATGTTGGGTGCGTGCTTGCTGAGAAATTCCGCCGTCGGCATCTCGGCCACGATGTTGTCGTTGACTGCGTTGAATATCTGGAACCCCAAGCCGTCCTTCTCGATGCACAGATCGACGATCTGGCCGAGATCGCGCACGTCCATGTAGGTCCAGCCGTCGCGCCGCCGTTTCGAGGCGTCGGCCAGGAATTCCGGGAAGCGGCCATAGTCCCGCGGTTCGACGACTCCGCCGATCCGCAGGGCGTAGACGTCGGCTCCAGTACGGGAGGCGAAAGAGCGCGCAATCTTCTCCCCCAGCACTTTGGAGAGACCATAGCTGTCGGTCGGATCGACGTCATAGTCCTCGTCCACAGGAAACGATGTGAAATCGCGGTCGCCTTCGGCAAAGCACACACCGTACACCGTTTCGCTGGAAGCAGTGACGATCTTGCGGATGCCAAGCTTGGTGGCGGCTTCGATCACATTGTAGGTCGACTGCACATTGGCGGTGAACATGGCGTTATCCGGTCGCAGGAATATCCGCGGGATCGCCGCGAAATGGACCACTGCGTCGACCGGGCCGCGGCTCCTTCCGCCGAAGTATTCGTTGAACCCGAAATGCAGCGTCAGGGCATTGTAGGTCTCGCCAGCGTCCGCAAGATTGGTGATGACGGTGTCGACGCCCTGCACATCGAGCGGCGTCAGGTCGAGATTCAGAACCTGATGCCCGCGCTCGAGCAGGTAGGGTATGACGTGCCGGCCGATCTTGCCACTGCCGCCGGTGAAGATGATCCGCTTGCCCATGATTTCCTCACAACGGATTTGTTTGATCGGGCAGCGCAATCCGCCCGGTCCGGTCTATTCAAAGATGCCGAAGCCTGGCACGGCGTGCTTGCGGACGCCTTCCATGTCGAGCTCGACGCCGATGCCGGGCACGTCAGGCACCACGATGTGGCCGTCCTCGACGATCGACTTCGCGCCGTCCGGAAGGCGCACGTAACTGTCCCACGCCTCCCGCTCTTCAAGCGCGTGCCACTCTAGAACGAGGAAGTTCGGAACGCTGGCGCAGACATGGCATGTCGCCATCGTGCCCAGCGGCGTCGACACCAGATGCGGCGCGAACGGCACATAGTACATCTCGGCGAGATTCGCGATCTTGCGGCTTTCCGCAAGGCCGCCGCATTTCGGCACGTCAGGCATGATGACGTCGGCGCCATAGTTCTGGAACAGTTCGCGGAAGCCCCAGCGCAGGTAGAGATTTTCGCCGACGCAGATCGGCGTCTTGGTCCGCATGCGGATCTGCTTCAGGGCCTCGACATTTTCCGCCGGGATCGGCTCTTCCAGCCAGAGAAGGTTGAACCGTTCCATCTCGGCCGCTATGCGGCTGGCGCTGAGCACGTCGTAGCGCGCGTGCAGGTCGATGCAGAGATCGACGTCGGGGCCGATCGCATCGCGGACCGCTGCAACACGCTCGACCATGAAGCGCAACTCGGCGCCGTTGATGGTATGGTTCACCGCGTCGAACTTCGCCGGGTGGCGCAGATTGTCGATGTCGAATTTCAGCGCCGTGAAGCCTTCCGCCACCATGCGGCGCGCGCGTGCCGCGCATCCCTGCGGCGATCCCGATTCCTCATCGCCATCGCCGCAATCTGCATAGAGTCTTATCCGGTCGCGGAACTTGCCGCCGAACAAGCGATAAAGCGGCTGCCCGGCGGCTTTCGCCGCCACGTCCCAGAGCGCCATCTCCAGCCCGGTCAGCGCGATGAGAAAGACGCCGGCTTGCGCACCGGAAAACACATGGTCACGGCGAATCTTGTCCCAGCAATATTCGACATTGCGCGGATCCTGGCCGATCAGTTCCGACTTCAGTTCCGAAATCAGCCCGACGATTGCGGCGGCGCCTGCATCGGGATTTGCCTCGCCATAACCGGAGATGCCGGCGTCCGTATCAATGCGGATCAGGGTCGCCTTGCCGTGATAGGCGACGACCGCTGTCCTGATGTCCGTGATCTTCATCGAAACCTCCTCCCCGTGATGGCGCGCAGCGCCTTCAAATGCATATGGTCAGTTTAGATCAACTTGTCCAATAAGCATACAAGATGGGAAGATGGGACGTAAACCCCCTTTGAACGATTTTGCGCGAATACACCTCGCAACGGCAGGTATCATTGAATCATTTGGGAAATTCGTGGCTCCGCGCCAAGCGCCATAAATGCGCCAGAACCTACTTGTTAGACGAGTATATAAGCGTATAAATTGGACATCAGCAGGGTGATAGCCCTGCCTGCCAATCAGGAGGAACAGGATGCAACAGCGACAGTTGGGATCGTCGCCGGTCAGGGTATCGGAGATCGGTCTAGGCACTTGGGGTATGTCCGGCGCCTTTTGGGGCGCGGCCGACGACGAGGAATCGATCCGAGTGATCCGACGCGCCGCAGAGCTTGGCATAACGCTGATCGACACGGCCGAAGCCTATGGACATGGCCATGCCGAGGAGATCGTCGGCAAGGCACTGGCCGGCCGTCGCGACAAGGCTGTTATCGCGACCAAGGTTGCGCCCAATCACCTCGAACCCGCCGCGATTGAGGCGGCGCTCGACGGTTCGCTGAAGCGGATGCAGACGGACTATGTCGATGTCTATTTTGTCCACTGGCCGAACTCGGATTTTCCGATCGGCCCGACCATGGAGATGATGGAGCGGCTGCGGTCGTCCGGGCGTATCAAGGCAGTCGGCGTCTCGAATTTCAGCACCGCCGACATGGACAGCGCCCGTCAGCATGGCGTCATCGACGTGCTCCAGCCACCCTACAACATGCTGTGGCGCGAGGTTGAGGCTGAGACGCTGCCCTATTGCCGCAAGCATAATATCGGCGTGATGCCCTATAGCGGTCTCGCCCAGGGTTTGCTTACAGGGCTGTTGTCGCCGGACACCAAATTCGTCGAAGGCGATGAGCGCCGCACCACCGTTCTGTTCCAGCCGGGCACCTACGAGCGCGCGGTTGACGCCGTCGACGCCCTGAAGCCGATTGCGGCGCGCTACGGCAAGACGGTTCCGCAGCTTGCGATCCAGTGGCTTACCAACAGGCCGGGCGTGAGTTCGCCGCTGGTCGGCGCGCGCACGGTCAAGGAACTCGAGGAAAATGCTGAGAGCACAGGCTGGGCGATTTCCGACGCGGACATCGCTGCCATCGACAAGATTACCGGACCGGTATGGGCGGAAATCAAAGACAAGGGCGACATGTTCGGTTTTCGCGCGCGCCAGCGCCAGGAACAGCAAGCAAAAAGCGCCTGATATCGGCCGCGTCCTCCCGGCGCGCAGCGGCGCGGCCAGCCCGATTGCTGGCTGCGCCGCTCGGGAGCATCGGCTGGCGATCTCTTATGGGGGCAGGCCAACGGCCGTGGTGATCTTCAGGTGCCGGCGCATCGCCTCTTCCGCCCGTTTTGCATCACGCGCCACGAGCGCCTCGTAGATCGCTCTGTGCATCTCAGTCGCCGAGGGCAGGGCATGAGGCACCTGGTTGCTGATGCGCCTGCTTGCCATCTGCCACCACCGGGACGAGTACATGAAGCGGTCGAGGATCCTATTCTTGGCTGCCCGGCAAATCTCCATGTGGAAATCCAGATCGAGTTTCAGATAGGCGTCCGCATTGTCTTCGCTGGCCGACATCGCTGCCAGCAGGGTGCCGAGACGCTCAAGGTTTTCTTTGGTCATATGCTTGGCCGCGATGGCGGTGATGGCCGGTTCGATGATTATCCGCGTCGCGTGCGCTTCCGCCAAGATCTCGCGGGTCTGCTCGGGCGGCAGCCAGTCGATAAGCAATGGACTGAGGTAGTCCCATTCGTCTGCGGGACGCAGCACCACGCGTCGTCCCTGCGCGATCTCGATCATGTCGAGAGACGCCAGGATCTTGAGCGCTTCCCGTGCCACCGCGCGCGAAACCCCGAACTCCTGAAGGATCTGCTGCTCCGACGGTCCCTGGCCGCCGGCGACGCCGCTGCTGGCGATGCGGCGCGCGAGCACGCCGGCCACCTGCTTGGGCAAAGTTTGAAGCTTGACCTCCATGGCATCCATCATTAACATCCACTTGTCTGATAAGCTTATAGGCTGATAGCTAGATATGCAGTCAACTTATCTCATGGTGCTCAGTAGCCTATAACTCGGCCTGCGGGAAGGGAGGATCGAACGGTGGAGCTCGTCCAATCCCGACTCCCGCTGTCCGAAATCAGGACCGATACGCCTTCGCGAACGCCCAGGCGCCTTGGAACAAACGTGCCTAATCGCCCGGCCGGCTCGCAAGCGTCGTTCGGGACGTAATCCAGGCAGTCTCGCTGCGGGAGGAGCAAGCCGCCGCGGATTTGCCGGAAAGGTTGAAGTTATCGGCCGACCCTTGGATGGGCCGACCAATCAAACCAAGGAGGAGATTATGATGTCCGCAAACCTATCGAGACGCAAATTCCTGGCCGCGAGCGCGGCAGTGACGGCCGGCTCGCTAGCCGCGCCATGGATCGCCAGGGCAGACGCGAACGAGATCACCGCACTGCTGATCACCGGCGGCCCGCTCTATCCCAAATACTGGGAAAAGATCATTCAGGATTTCACCGCCAAGACCGGTATCAAGGTTCGCTACGACTTGCTGGAATTCACCCCGCTGACCGCGAAGGTGGTCACGTTGAGCGCAGCGCGATCGAGCCAATACGATGTCTATAGCACCCATACGGCGCAGATCGATTCCTACTTCAACCATTTTGCGCCGCTGAACAGCTATTTCAGCGACAGCGAACTCGCGGAATTCTACCCGGTCGCTGTCAAGTATCTGCGCGATCCCAAGACCGGAAATCTGGCGGCCATTCCGCGCAACATGGATTCGCGCGTCCAGTACTACCGCAGCGATATCTATCAGGAAAAAGGCCTGAAGCCGGCTGAGACCTGGGAGGAGCTCGTCGACGTCGGGCTGAAACTGACCGGCAATGGCCATTATGGGCTGGTCGTGCCGGGGCAGGGCGATCCAGCACAACGCACCTTCAGCGATCTGCTCTGGCAAGCCGGCGGCGATTGGGTGGACCAGGCCAACAAGCCGGCCTTCAATTCCGAAGCCGGCATCAAGGCCCTGACCTTCTATCGCGATCTCATCCAGAAGCACAAAATCGTGCCACCCGATGCGGTCGGCTATCAGTGGAACGAGAATTCGACCGAATTCTCGTCCGGCACGGTCTATGCGAATTTCGATTGGCCGGGCGCCTTCGCGACCCTATCGAATCCGGAGACCTCACGTGTCGTCGGCAAGTGGTCGACTGCGCCCTACGTCAAGGACAAGGCCGCGATTTCATGCGCCATTTCGCATGCCATGGCGCTCAACGGACAATCCGGACGCAAGGACGCCGCCGTCGAATTCATCAAGTATACGGTCGGTCCGGAGGCGCAGCGGTTGCAGTTCGACCAATTCACCAACTTTCCCAGCAGCCAGGCGATCGCCAAGGAAGTGATATCAGCGGCAAAGGGGCCTCAGGCCGTGTGGCTGCAGCAGCTCGAGACGACGATAGCCAACGGCAAGGAATGGCCGAAGCTAGCCGGCTTCTCGAAAGTCTGCACGCTGATGTTTTCGGCCATCGAACAGGCCTTGACCGACCAGGTCTCTCCCGCGGACTCGCTTAACCAGGCGGCGACGGAGGCTGAGGAGATCATGCGTCGGGCCGGAGCTTACGATTGACGATGCCGTCCGTCGCGCAGCATACAGTGTCGAGGCGTCGGCGACGTTCGCCGCTGCCCTACACCTGGCAGAGAGGATACCTTCTGGCCAGCCCGGCGCTCCTCGTCATGCTGGCCATCCTGCTCTATCCGCTCGGATACTCTTTCACCATGAGTTTCTTCCGCTGGGATCTGAGCGGTTCGGCGCCCTTCATCGGGATGGCAAATTACACCGACGAACTCTTCGGCCGCCAGTTCAACCAGGCACTGCGAAATCAGACCATATTCAGCATCATTTCGATCACGATTGAAGTGGTGGCTGGAATGGCGATCGCCGTGCTCGTCAATGGCAAATTGCGCGGCATGCGGCTCGCGCGCACCTTGCTCCTGGTGCCTCCGATGATCGCGCCCGCAGTGGTGGGCCTGAATTTCCGGTGGCTGTTCAACACCCAGTACGGCCTGGTCGACGCGCTGTTGCGCATGTTCAACCTGCCCGACATTCCATGGCTCAACCATCCGACCTGGGCGCTCGTCTCGGTGATCGTCGCCGATGTCTGGCAGAACACGCCGTTGATGGTGCTACTGTTCCTTGCCGGCCTGCAGTCCTTGCCGCAGGAACCGCTCGAGGCGGCCACCGTGGACGGCGCCACGCCATGGCAGCGCTTCTGGCATATCGTGCTGCCGCTGATGCGTCCGATCATCATGATCGCCCTGATGCTTCGCATCATCGACACGTTCCGGACCTTCGACGTCGTCTGGCTGATGACGCAGGGCGGGCCGGGCGGCGCCACCAACCTGCTCACCGTCTATTCCTACCTGCTGGCGTTTCAGGCGGTGGATTTCGGACATGCGGCGGCCGTCTCCTACATTGCTTTGGGGATGTCGCTGTTCGTGCTCGGGCTCCTCTACGGAATACCGTGGCTGATTGCGAAACGGAGAGCGATATGAGCGAAGCCGCAATCGTTAGCGCACGTCCCAGGCCAAAGCGCCGGCGCCGTCGATTTACGGTGGGAACCGCCGGCCAGTATATGGCGCTGGCCCTGACCGTCGCGTTCACCGTCTTTCCGCTGGTATGGCTGTTCCTAACGTCGATCCGCAGTTCGGCCGACATCTTCTCGGTGCCGGTGCACATCATTCCCGAGACCGCGACGCTAACACAATACGTCTCCGTTTTCGCGGAGTACGACACGATGGACTATGTCTGGAACACCGTCATCGTCTCGACGGCGACGGTCATCCTCGTCCATCTGCTGGCCATTCCTTGCGCCTATGCCTTGTCGCGTTTCAGGATGCCGGGCGCCATGCTGATTTTCGGGCTGCTTTTGATCATGCGCATGATCCCGGTCATAGCGCTTGCCATTCCGCTCTTTGCCGTGTTTGCCGCCATGGGCATTCTCGACACCATCTGGGCGCTGATCCTGAGCCATACGGCGGCCAAACTGCCTGTCGCCATCTGGCTGCTTCTGGGCTTCATCCAGGACGTGCCGAAAGAGATCGAGGAGGCTGCCCAGTCGGACGGCGCCGGCACGGTGCGCACGCTGGTCCAGATCGTGACGCCGCTGATTGCTCCTGGTATTGGCGCCAGCGCGGTCATCACCTTCCTCTTCACCTGGAACGACCTGCTGCTTGCCCTGACCCTGACCTCCAGCAAGGCCGCGCAGACTCTGCCGGTCGGGCTCACCAACTTCGTCTCGCAATTCGGCATCGACTGGGGCGCGATGTCGGCAGCCGGCGTCCTGATGGTCATCCCGACCCTGGTGTTTGTCTGGTTTGCCCAGGGGCTGCTGGTCAAGGGTCTCACCACCGGTGCCGTCCGCGGCTGAATGGCGGACATGCACCCAGAACGCTCGACGGCTTCGACGACGTGATACGCAACTGAGTGACGATCGGTGGGGTCAGGGACCTCGCCGCGCAATCGGAGGATACGGAATGGCAGCTGATCAGATACCGGCGATATCGGACATTTCGCGGCCGCCGAGACAATTGGTCGATGCGCTTGCGGCGATCGGCTCGGCGACGCTGGCCAGCGAACTCTACCACAAGATGGGCATTCGCGACCCGCAGATACGGGGCCCGCGTCCATTGAGGCTGGGCCGCACGGCGGCGGGGCCTGCTCTCACGCTCCAGTGCATGCCGAAGCGCGAGGATCTCTACAACGAGACCGAATATGAGGAGCCGGAGCGGCAGTTACACCGTCACGTGCTCTATCCCACGCAGCCGGGCGACATGGTGGTGGTCGATGCGCGCGGCGATCTGGGAAGCGGCATCTTCGGCGAGATGATGCTGACCTATTTCGCCGGGCGCGGCGGGGCCGGCGTGGTTGTCGACGGCTGCATCCGCGATTCCGCCCAGGCGGCGGCTTTGGACATCGGCATCTGGGTGAGGGACGTCACGCCGAATTTCCACGCCCAAACCAACATCGTGCCGTTCGCCGTCAACGTTCCCATCGCCTGCTCGAACGTGCTGGTCATCCCTGGCGATATCATCGTCGCCGACGATGACGGCGTGGTCGTCGTGCCGGTCGCCCTTGCTCCAAAATTGGTCGAGCTCGCCGGCGCGCATATTGAGTGGGAAGAGTTTTCGCGCTCGCGCCTGGCGCAAGGGGGGAGACCTGCGGAAATACTATCCGTTGAGCCCCGAGGGCGAGGCCGAATACCGAGCATGGCGGCATGCTCAACAAAAATGAGTGGTGCCGGACGGGAGGACAATAGGTGTCTGCAATTGAGATAGAACAGCTCGGCAAGAGCTTCGGCGCCGTGGAAGTTTTGCGCGATGTCAATATCGAGATCGCCAGCGGCGAGTTCGTGGTGCTGGTCGGTCCGTCAGGCTGCGGCAAGTCAACGCTGCTACGCATGATCGCCGGGCTGGAAGAGCAGACGACCGGCGAGATCCGCATCGGCGGGCGTGTCGTCGACGAGATGCCGGCCAAGTCGCGCGACATAGCCATGGTCTTCCAGAGCTACGCGCTCTATCCGCATATGAGCGTGGCCGACAATATGAGCTTCGCGCTTCGACTGGCGAAGGTCCCTAGGGAAGAGATTGTCTCGAGGGTCAAGGCGGCGGCCGAAATCCTTGGCCTCCAGGATCTGCTTGGCCGCATGCCGCGGCAGTTGTCCGGCGGCCAGCGCCAACGTGTCGCCATGGGCCGCGCCATCGTGCGCGATCCAGCCGCTTTCCTGTTTGATGAGCCGCTCAGCAACCTCGATGCCAAGTTGCGTGTCAAGATGCGCGCCGAAATCAAGAAGCTTCACCAACGGCTCGGCCGAACAAGCATCTATGTCACGCATGACCAGACCGAGGCGATGACGCTCGCCGACCGCATCGTGGTGTTGAACAAAGGCCGGATCGAACAGATCGGCAGCCCCTCCGAGCTCTACGAGAACCCAGCCAATCTGTTCGTCGCAAGCTTTATCGGCTCGCCGGAAATGAACCTGATCGAGGGCCGCATCGACAACGGCGCATTTGTCGCCGATCAGGGCTTGCGCTTACCCTTGCCGGCGGATGCTCGGATGGGCGACAGAGATGGGGTAGTCTACGGGATTCGTCCGCAGCACATTTCGGTTGGTGGCAACCACTCTCAGGCGAGGGTGCAAGTGGTCGAACCGACCGGTGAGGCCCAGGAGCTTACATTAAGTGCAGGTGGAGTGGACCTCGTGGCCGAGGTGCGGGATCAGCCGCCCTTCAAACTTGATCAAGAGGTTGGGTTGGAGATCATCGTATCCAAGGTGCATCTGTTCGATGCTCGTAGTGGCACCAGGATTGCTTAGGGCGCGCTGACGGGCGAAAAAGCAGCCCATTCCATCGCGAAACCACCGGTGATCGCCGTTTACCCATCGGCCGTCACGGCAATCGCCCGCGGCGCTCCGGCATGACCAGGGATCTCGGCACCACGCGTTGTTAGGCCACAGAGGAACGGACCGCATCAGACATAGTGCGGGCGTCGTCCTCGTTGCACCCCGGGCCATTCCGTGCTCCGTTAGCGCAGCGCCGCCGTTGCGGGCACCAAGCTTGCCGGACCGGCCATATCGTCCACACCGTTCGAGGCAATCATATGACCCAGAATATGGAAACCGATCCCTTCAACGTCTCCATGCGCAAGTTCCTGAAGCAGGTCGGCGTGACTTCGCAGCAGGCAATCGAGAAAGCCGTCGCGGAGAAGGGCCTGAAAGGACAGGGCCGACTGACCGTGAGGGCCGTCATCACCTCGGAGCCGGCAGGCTTGCGCCATGTCGTCGAGGGCGAGATCGATCTTGGATGAGAGCTGCGGCTTGATCGGGGTCGGCGGCTATTTGAAGAACCGTATCTGCCCGGCCGGCGATGGATCGTATCCGCAAAGCTCGGCGGCGCGGCTGGCGAAGATTTCCTGCCGCAGGAAACGCAGGAGCGCCTGGATCGGTTGCTGGAAATAGGTCCGCTGCCGCATCAGGAGATCGAAACTTTCCCAGGCCAATGGAACGAAATCGAGGCCAGCGGCGCGTGCGGCCGCGCGCGTGGCAATTCCGCAATCGGCCCTGCCAATGCGCACGGCAGCCGCGAGATCGGGTCCGGTCAGGCAGGGCGGCTCCAACCGGTTGACGTCGTCTTGTTTCGCGCCGGAGTCCGCCAGCAATTGCGTGAGCAGCATGTCCGCGCCTGCGCCGCGTTGACGAACCGCGATGCGTGCGCCGGTCGCAAGTACGTCGGTCAGGTTGTTGAGCGATTTTGGATTGCCTGGCGCGAGCAGCAGGCCTTGCTCGCGGCGGGCGAATCCGACCAGCACCGCATCGTAAAGCCGCGGCCTAGTCGCAATCGCGGCGACATTCGGGTCCGGGTCGGGGCTGTGGAAATGGATCGCGGCGACAGACACCTCGCCGCGCAGCAGGCGTGTCACGCCGGCTTCCGTGCCTTCCGTCAGAAAGGCCAGGCCGGAGCCTGATTGGCGGAGAGCCCATTCGAGCAGGTCGTCCTGGCTGCCACCGACGATCGGCGGCGGCTCGGATTGCGTCATTCCTGCGGGCCGGACCAACCCCGACATGACCCAACGGTCGAGTTCATGCCGTGGAAACAGCCACTTGCCCGCCACCTTGCTGCACGGGACACGCTCCTCCGCAATCAGCTCATAAAGCTTGCGCTCACCAATGCGCAGATAGTCGGCGGCTTCGGACGTCGTCAGCAAATCCATCCTGCATTGATATGCATATTCCTGTTCAGGTTCAAGGATTTGACAGTGACGGAGGAGTTGCAGGACATTGACACGGGACAGGACTGCGAGGAGCAATGTCGGAAGGGCTGGGCACATGGCAACTGATCGCGAGCGGCGACGCCACGCTGTTTGCCATCGTGCGCCTGTCGCTCGCCGTGAGCCTTTCGGCTGTCGCGATCGCCATGGTCGCAGGCCTGCCGCTGGGCGCAATTATCGCGCTGGCACGTTTTCCCGGTCGTTCGGCGATCGTCGTGCTGCTGAACGGTTTCATGGGCCTGCCGCCGGTGGTGGTCGGGCTGACGGTCTATCTGCTGCTATCGCGATCCGGGCCGCTGGGTGAATTCGGCCTCTTGTTCACACCCGCCGCGATGGTCATCGCGCAGGCGCTATTGGTGCTGCCCATCATTGCTGCTCTGACTCGCCAAACGGTCGAGGATCTGTGGCGCGAGTACCGTGAGGAACTGACTGCGATGCAGGTCGGGCCGGCGGGCTTGGTCGCCACGCTTTTGTGGGACGGCCGCTTCAGCCTCGTCACGGCTCTGCTCGCGGGTTTCGGCAGGGCGGCGGCCGAGGTCGGCACCGTGATGATCGTCGGCGGCAACATTGATGGCTTCACCCGCACCATGACGACGGCAATCGCACTTGAAACCTCGAAGGGAAACCTGCCGCTCGCCATGGGGCTCGGCCTGATGCTGATTTTCCTCATCTTGCTGATCAACGCCGCCGCCTGGGGCGTGCGAGTTTGGTCCGAGCAACGGGCTGGCTAGGGATGCGAGCTGCTCAGAGCGATCTTCCACTTGTCCTCGATGACGTGTCGCTGGTCGCCGGTGCGACGACCATCCTGGACCGGGTGAACCTGACGATCGGGCCGCGCGCGCCGACTCTGGTCGTCGGTCCGAACGGGTCGGGCAAAACCTCCCTGCTGCGGCTCTGCATGGGGCTTGTTGCACCTTCTGCTGGAACCCTGACTTGGGGGGACGAACGTTTTCCCCGCCGACACGGCGTGCAATCCTGTTCCAGAAGCCGGTGATGCTGCGTCGCTCGGCGGCCGCGAATGTCGCCTATGCACTGGCTCAAGCGGGCTGTCCGCGCCGGCTCCGGGCCCCGCGCGTGGAGGAACTGCTCGAGCGCGTCGGTCTTCTCGATCTCGCGACACGTCCGGCACGGCATCTCTCCGGTGGCGAGCAGCAGCGGCTGGCCCTCGCCCGCGCCCTGGCGCGCCAGCCGGAAATCCTGCTGCTCGACGAGCCGACAGCCAGCCTCGATCCGGCGGCGACGCGTTTTGTCGAGCAGATCATCATCACGGCTGCCCAATCGGGCACGAAGATCATCATGGCGTCGCACCATCTCGGTCAAGTGCGCAGAATCGCGGGAGACGTCGTTTTTCTGCTCCGAGGGCGCGTTTGCGAGCATGCCGACGCCGACGACTTCCTTGACCGCCCCGCGACCCCGCAAGCCGCTGCCTTCGTGCGCGGCGAGCTCGTGCTTTGATCAACTGGACCGAGATTGAGATGCTGACCCGCCGAATATTCTCTGCGCTTGTGGTGCTTCTGATGCTAGCAGGCGGCGCGCCTGCCCAGGACCAGTCGATCGTCGTGGCGTCGACGACCTCGACCCAGGATTCCGGCCTGTTCGATCACATCCTGCCGCTGTTCGAGAAGAAAACCGGCATCGGCGTGAAGATTGTCGCTCAGGGCACCGGTCAGGCGCTCGACACCGGTCGGCGCGGCGATGCCGACGTGGTCTTCGTCCATGCCAAGGCGCAGGAGGAGAAGTTCATCGAGGAAGGCTTCGGGGTGAAGCGCTTCGACGTGATGTACAACGACTTCGTCCTCGTTGGCCCCAAGAGCGACCCAGCGGGCGTCAGCGGGACCAAGGACATCGCAGCCGCGCTGATTGCCATCAAAGCCAAGAAGGCGGCCTTCGTGTCGCGTGGTGACAGGTCCGGCACCCATTCGGCCGAATTGGGTCTGTGGAAGACGGCCGGCATCGACATCGAGGCGGCCAGGGGCCCATGGTACAAGGAGATCGGGCAGGGCATGGGGGCGGCGCTCAACGCCGCGGCAGCCATGAACGCCTATACGCTTTCCGATCGTGGCACCTGGCTGTCGTTCAAGAATCGTGGCGAGTTGGACATCGCCGTCGAGGGCGACAAGCGGCTGTTCAATCAGTATGGCGTGATGCTGGTGAATCCTCATAAGCATCCAAGCGTCAAAGTGGAGGCCGGCCAGCGCTTCATCGATTGGCTGATTTCTCCGGAAGGCCAGAAGGCGATCGGAGAGTACAAGATCGACGGCCAGCAGCTCTTCTTCCCGAACGCGCAGCGCGGGCGTTCCTGAAGCTGGTTGCAAACAGGCTCGCGTCTGCTTCAATATCGCGCCATGACGAGAACGTTTTCTTCGACGGGCCCGCTGACTCTCCTGGAAGCGGCGCTCGACGCGCTGCTCCATGGTGTAATGCCCGTCACCCCCCGCTTGGTGCCGCTTGAACAAGCCTTGGGCTATGTCGCTGCCGGGATGCCGCCTGTCGTGCCGGCTCAGCCTGTGCGAGATATCGCTGCCATTGACGGCTGGGCGTGTCGCGCCCTCGACCTCGTGGGGGCATCAGCCTATTCGCCCTTAGTTTTGCCGGTCGCGCCGATCTGGGTCGAGACGGGTGAGGCCATGCCTGAAGATCGCGACTGTATGCTGCAGGCCGGCCTCGTCGATTGCAGTGGACCGATGATCCAAGCAGCAGCTGAAGCCGTGCCCGGTCAGGGTGTGCGCCGGGCGGGCGAGGATATGGCGGCGGCCCGCCCGCCAATGCTTGAGGGAAAGGCGATCGGCGTCGCCGACCTGCTGGTCGCCCGCAAAGTGGGACTGAGCCAGCTTGCCATACGGAGCCCGCGCGTGCGCGTGATCGATGTCGCTGCCGACAGCCACGAGACATTCTCCATGCGGCTCGTGGTCGAGAGCCTGAGTGCCTCGGGCGTTTCGATCGTCGGTATAGAGACCGTAGAGCGCGACGCGGTATCGATCATTGTCGCTCTTGATGGCGAGGCCTGCGATTTTCTGCTCCTGATCGGCGGTACTGGTGACGGCCACGCCGACGTGACCGCCGAGGCTCTGGCGCGGCGCGGGGTGTTGATTGGGCACGGCATTGCCTTACGGCCCGGAGGGACAACGGCAATAGGCCGGCTCGGCAAGACACCGGTGGTCGCATTGGCCGGATCGCCACACCAAGCTTTCGCCGGGTTCCTTGCGCTTGTCCAGCCAGTCCTGGACCGCCTGTCGGGCAGATCTGAACGGCCCGGCATCATCTTGCCGCTCTCGCGGAAAATCTCATCCGCGGTCGGACTTTACGAGCTCGTTCTGCTCGGGAAGGAAAGGGACATGTGGACGCCGCTCGCGGTCGGCGACTTTTCGCTGGACGCGATGCGGCTTGCCGACGCCTGGCTTGCGGTCCCGGGCGATAGTGAAGGGTATGCCGCCGGCACGCCCGTCTCCGCCTTTCCGCTCCGCAACTTTTGATCGAGTGAGCCGCTATGACGAATTCTCCATCATCGGCCCGGCAGAACAGCGGGCAGGAGCAGTTCCTGACGATATTGTCGCGCGAAGCTGCGCTGGCTCGCTTCGAGGCAGCGCTGTTTCCCCGCCCGTTGCCGACCGAGACGCGGACGCTGGCCGACGCGCTCGGGCTGGTTCTTGCCGAGGACGTGGCGGCGCCGGTCGACGTGCCGCCCTTCGACCGCTCCAATGTCGATGGCTTCGCGGTACGTGCGGCCGATCTGGCTGCCGCCTCTGAAACCCGTCCCGTTCGGCTTGAGCTGAATGCGGAAGCGATTGCCTGCGGCACGGTTCCGCAACTCCCCGTTCTGACCGGAACCGCCACGCCCATCGCAACCGGCGGGCCGCTGCCGCGTGGCGCGGACGCCATCATCATGGTGGAGCATACGCATCCGGTGGGATTGAGTGCCATCGAGGTGGGGCGCGGCATCTCGCCCGGCCAGTTTGTCTCCAATGCAGGATCCGACATGGCGCGAGGAGAGGTCGTGCTGCGCACCGGAACGCAAATCGGCTCGCGCGAAATCGGCATGCTCGCCGCGTGCGGAATCGCACAAGTGGCCGTGGCGCGCAGGCCAAGCGTGGCTGTGCTCTCCACTGGCGATGAACTCGTTCAGCCAGGCGAGCCGCTGCGGGCGGCCGGCATCTATGATGCCAACGGGCCGATCATCGCTGCGGCTGTCACTGAAAATGGCGGCGAAGCGCATTTTCTCGGCGCCTTCCCGGACGACGAGGCAACGCTTGAGACGGCTATGCGCGAGGCGCTCGCCGCCCACGACGTAATGATCCTGTCGGGCGGCACGTCCAAAGGGGCAGGGGATGTCACGCATCGCATTATCGGCCGACTGGGCAAACCCGGCATCATCGCCCACGGCGTGGCGCTGAAGCCCGGAAAGCCGCTTTGCCTAGCGGTGTGCGGGGGCAAGCCGGTCATCGTCCTGCCGGGATTTCCGACCTCGGCCATGTTCACCTTCCATGACATGGTGGTACCCGCCCTGCGGCGCATGGCGGGGCTGCCGCCGCGCGTCGATGCTCAGATCACCGCAAGCCTTCCGTTGCGGGTTCCTTCAGAACTCGGACGGACCGAATTCGCGATGGTCTCCCTTGTGCAAGGGCAGGGAGGATTGACGGCCTATCCGACTGGTAGGGGCTCGGGAGCGATAACATCCTTTACCCAGGCGGATGGCTTCATCCGCATCGAGGCCCTGGCCGATCACGTGCCTGCCGGTGCCGACGTAGCGGTGACGCTGTTCACGCCGCGGGTCCGCGTTCCCGACCTCGTCGTCATCGGCAGTCATTGTGTCGGCCTCGATCTGGTCGTTGGCGAACTTTTGCGTCGCGGGATTTCGGTGCGCTCGCTGTCTGTGGGAAGCCTGGGCGGTCTTGCGGCGGCCAAGCGCGGCGAGTGCGATCTCGCTCCCATCCATCTCTTCGACCCGAAGACGCGGAACTACAACGCGCCCTTCCTCGGTGACGGTCTCGAACTCGTGCCAGGCTGGCGGCGCATGCAAGGTTTGGTGTTCCGCCGAGGGGACGAGCGCTTCGAGGGCCTCGGCGCGGAGGACGCGGTCCGTGCCGCGCTCGCCGATCCCGATTGCATGATGGTCAACCGCAACCAAGGCTCGGGAACGCGTATCCTGATCGACCAACTCCTCGGCGCGGAACGCCCGGACGGCTACTGGAACCAGCCGCGCACACAATGCCGTGGCCGCGGCGGTAGCGCAGAAGCGCGCTGACTGGGGCGTCACCATTGCGCCGGTCGCGCGTGCGGCCGGGCTCGGTCTTATTCCGTTGACCGAAGAGCACTACGACTTCGCGCTGGTTTGCGCGCGAAAGGATCGGCCCGCGGTGCACGCGTTCCTCGAAGTTCTCCAGGCCGACGAGGTGCATTCGGCGCTGGAGCGCGCGGGGTTCAGCCGGCCGGGTTAGCGTCGAGCAACGCGGCCAGCCGCTCGGCTTCGGCGAGGTCCTCGACCGTGTTGGCGTTGAAGAACGGGTCCACGGGCTCTGCCGGCCAGGATACGGTGGCAAGGCCGTAGCGGGTGGTCCACCGGTCGATCTTGCGCAGGCCCTCGTTGGTCAACGCATGCCGCAATTCGTCCCGCAGGGCGACTTTCCAGAGCCCGATGACCGGATGCGCCTGACCGCCGGATGCCGCCACCGCCAAATCGGCCCCCTCGGTCATGCGCGCCCGCTGGAGGCGTGCAACGAGATCGCGCGGCAGGAAAGGACAATCACCGGCGGCGCTGACCACCCACTCGACGTCGGGCCTGTTGTCCGCCGTCCAATCGAGCGCGGCGAGCATGCCGGCGAGCGGCCCCGGATAACCCTCGATCGTGTCGGCGACGACGGGCAGGCCAAAACGGGCGAAGCGAATGGGGTCGCCATTGGCATTAAGCACGAGCCCGTCGCATTGCGGTCCTAGCCGGTCGATGACATGCTCGAGCATCGTGCGTCCGCCGATCACGCGCGTCGGCTTGTCCCCGCCGCCCATGCGCCGACCCAGACCGCCGGCGAGCACGACGCCCAGCGTCATGGGCCGCTCAGTCGTCATGCTCGGCACCCTTGCGGCGGTGGCGCGGCGCTTCCTCATCGACCGAAGCGATATCCTGGTCGAAGACGATCCGCTCCTGACCCGAAAGTGCGGTGAAGCGCTTGCCGCGCGCCCGGCCGACCAGCGTCAGCCCCACTTGGCGGGCCAGCGCCACGCCCCAGGCGGTGAAGCCGGAGCGCGAAACCAGGATGGGAATGCCCATCCGAACCGTCTTGATCGTCATCTCGGAGGTCAGCCGCCCGGTCGTGTAGATGATCTTGTCCCCCGGATCGATGGCGTGGCGGTACATCCAGCCAGCGATCTTGTCGACAGCGTTATGGCGGCCGACGTCTTCCATATAGCAGATTGGCATGCCCTTCCTGCAAAGGACGCAGCCATGGATGGCGCCTGCTTCCAGATAGAGCGACGGCGTGGTGTTGATTTTGTGCGTCAGCTCGTAGAGCCAGGAGGTTCGAAGCTCAGCGGGCGGGAGCGTGATGTCCTCGATCGCCTCCAGCACGTCGCCGAAGGCGGTGCCTTGGGCGCAACCAGAAGTCTGCGTTCGCTTTCTGAGCTTCTGTTCGTAGTCGGTGTTGCGCTCGGTGCGAACGACCACGACCTGGAGGTCCTCGTCATACTCGACGTCCGTCACCACATCGGTGGGCAGAAGCATGTTCTGGTTCAGCAGATAGCCGAGCGCAAGATATTCAGGATAGTCGTTGACCGTCATCATCGTGACGATCTCCTGAGCGTTGAGATAGAGCGTCAGGGCACGTTCGATCGGTACGCGGACCTCTACCGCCGCGCCTGTATGGTCGACGCCCGCAACCAGCTCCGTCAGCCGTTGGTCTTGCGGATCGGGTGTGATGATAGCGTGTTCCGGTTGGCGTAGCATCAAAGGCATGGCAGTCTCCTGACGTCGTATTCTGGCTCGCGCCTGCGCTAGCTTGCCGTATCTTACAGGCTGTTCAACCGAAGCTGATTAAAAAAAGCCGGATTGATGCGATTACGAAGAAGCCGACACGCTCGTAGAGTGGGAATATAGATGGCGCAAATCTCGGATGACTGCTTCGCTTTCGGCGGACAGATGCGGCCCATCGACGAGACTGCCGCGCTGATCGCCTCGAAACTCAGCGCCGTACAGGAGGTCGAGACGGTCCCGCTCTTGCTGGCGGATGGGCGCGTCCTGGCAAAAAAGATGGTGGCATCGCTGCCGCTGCCGCCCTTCACGAATTCCGCGGTCGACGGCTACGCCGTGCGAGGGGCAGATCTGCCGCAGACCGTCGAGACGGCATTCGCCGTTGCCGGGAGGGTTCAGGCCGGCATGGCGGCGAATGAACCTGTGCGGCCGGGCCAGACGGTACGCATCTTCACTGGCGCTCCAATGCCCGACGGGGTCGACACGGTGTTCATGCAGGAAGACGTGAGCATCGACGGCTCCGGCAGGATCCTTCTCCCGCCCGGCCTGAAAAAGGGTGCCAATGTGCGCCCTGCGGGTGAAGATGTCGCATTGGGCGAGGCCGTCCTCCCGGCGGGCCATCGGATGCGGCCGCAAGATATCGCGCTCGCCGCCGCATTGGGGTTCACGGAACTCCAGGTTAGGCGCAGGATACGCGTCGCAGTGTTCTCGACCGGGGACGAAATCGTCGCGCCGGGAGACATGCGCGGACCGGCGCAGCTTTTCGACTCCAACCGTTTCATGCTGACGGCGATGCTCGCTCGACTCTGCTGCGACATCACCGATCTCGGTATCCTCGTGGACGATAGTAGCCTGATCGCTGAAAAGCTGAGCGAAGCGGCATTGAGCCATGACCTGATCCTGACTTCGGGCGGTGTGTCGACGGGCGAGGCAGATTGCGTGAAGGCCGCCGTCGAGAGTGCCGGAACCCTGGTGTTCTGGCGCGTCGCGATCAAGCCGGGCCGGCCGGTCGCCATGGGGGTGATCGATGGAACCCCGCTGATCGGACTTCCTGGCAATCCGGTGGCGAGCTTCGTCACCTTCGCGCATATTGCCCGCCCGGCAATCCTCGCCCTTGCGGGGGCCCTCCAGCAACCACCGACCCCGATCGCTATGCGGGCCGCCTTTTCCTATAGCAAAAAGCAGGGACGGCGCGAGTATGTGCGAGCAAGCGTACGCGCGGCCGCGGATGGATGCTACGAAGCGACGAAGTTTCCCAGGGAAGGCGCAGGACTGTTGTCATCCCTGGTCGCGACCGACGGTCTCGTCGAGTTGGGAGAGGAGATAGTCCGTGTCGAGCCAGGTCACACGGTCCAGTTCCTCCCCTATTCCAGTCTTATGTGAGCGCCGTCGGATCGCGTCCTCGAAACGAGAGCCGGAACCCAGGCTCGATTGACGCGGCCAGGTCCCGTCGGGCATCATGCCGACCATGATAACCACGACGCAGTTGGATCTGACCGGGCTTAAGTGCCCTTTGCCAGCACTGAAGACTCGTAAGGCGCTGAAAGCCTTGAAGCCAGGCGAGCGGCTCGAGGTTCACTGCACGGACCCGCTGGCGGTCATCGATATCCCCAATCTGCTCAACGAGATGGGCGAGCGACTTGAAGCGACGGAACGCGACGGCGATCGCGTCGTGTTCATGATCGAAAAGACGCAGCCCGCGACGATGTGACGAGTTGCACCCCGTCGGCGGCGGCCCCAAGATTTGCGAGGCAATGCTTGCGCTGGTCGTGCAGGGGACATGTCGTGCCTCATAGTCGACATCCTGGTCCGCGGGGTATCGTTAAGAGGTAAGGGCGTTTCACTCGGGGAGGTGAGCACATGACGATCCAGGAACGACGGCCGCGTGATCGCGGACCAAAGGGCAGGCCGCTGGATGACGCCGCGCTCGCCGAGGTCCAGGCGCTCCTGGGCGCGCGCCAGCGACGGCGCGACTTGCTGATCGAATTCCTTCATCTGATCCAGGACCGATATGGCTGCCTGTCGGCGCGGCATTTGCGGGCGCTGGCGCAAGACATGCGCTTGTCGCAGGCCGAGATCTACGAGGTGGCGACCTTCTATGACCATTTCGACGTTGTGAAGGAAGGCGAGACGCCGCCTGCGCCGTTGACAATCCGCGTGTGCGATTCAGTGAGTTGCATGCTGGCGGGCGCCGACACGCTCCTGGCTGAATTGCAAGCGGGCGCCGATCCAGCGGCGATCAGGGTCATGCGCGCGCCCTGCATGGGCCGTTGCGCTGGCGCGCCTGCCGCGCGTATCGGTCATCGCGAGGTCGACCAGGCAACCGCCGAGGGCCTGAGGCGCATGGCCGCGGCAGCGGAGACCGGTGTGAACGTGCCCGATTATGTCGGGCTGGAGGCGTATCGGCAGGCGGGCGGCTACCAGCTTTTGCAGCGGGTACGGATTGGGGCGCTGACCACGGACGAGCTCATCGCCACCGTGGGCGATGCGGGCTTGAGGGGTCTGGGCGGTGCGGGTTTTCCCGCTGGCAAGAAGTGGCAGTTCGTGCGCTCCTATCCGGGCCCGCGTCTGATGTCGATCAATGGCGACGAGGGTGAGCCCGGCACCTTCAAGGACCGCATCTATCTCGAGCGAGATCCGCACCGTGCCTTTGAGGGTGCATTGATCGCGGCGCACGCCGTCGAGGCGGAACGGATCTATCTTTACATGCGTGACGAATACCCTGCGGTGCTCGCCATTCTTCGTCAGGAGATCGCCGCGCTCGAGGCCACCGGCATCGTCAAGCCGGGCTTCATCGAGCTCCGCCGCGGCGCTGGCGCGTATATCTGCGGCGAGGAGAGTGCGATGCTGGAAAGCATCGAGGGCAAGCGCGGCATGCCGCGCCACCGCCCCCTACATCGCCGAGGTCGGCCTGTTCGGACGACCGACGCTCAACCATAATGTCGAGACGCTCTGGTGGATCCGCGACATCGTCGAAAAGGGCGCGCAATGGTTCGCTGCGCAGGGCAGGCCCGGCCACCCTGGCATCCGCTCATGGTCTGTATCCGGCCGGGTGAAAAATCCCGGCGTCAAGCTGGCGCCGGCCGGCGTCACGGTACGCGAATTGATCGACGACTATTGCGGCGGCATGGCGGACGGTCATGAGTTCAAGGCCTATTTGCCGGGTGGCGCCTCAGGCGGCATCCTGCCAGCAGCACTGGGGGACATTCCGCTCGATTTCGGCGGCGATCTGGCCAAGCAGGGCGCCTTCGTCGGCTCCCATGCTATAGTCGTGTTCTCGCGGGCCGACAATATAAAGCAGGTCACGCTCAACCTCATGAAATTCTTCAAACATGAGAGCTGCGGGAAGTGCACGCCTTGTCGCGAGGGAACCGAAAAGTTGGTGGCTATCTTGCAGGAGCAGGGCCCGATGCCGGAAGATAAGATTCTGCGACCTCGAAGCCGTGATGCGCGATTCGTCGATCTGCGGCCTGGGCCAGGCGGCGCCCAATCCGATCAACCATCTGCTGACGCATTTCCGGAGTGACCTCTGATGGCCGAGAGCGTGGTATTCACCCTCAATGGGCAAACCGTGAGCGCCGCCCCCGGCGAGACTATCTGGGATGTCGCCAAGCGCCAGGGAACAAAGATTCCGCACCTGTGCCATGTCGACATGCCGGGCTATCGTCCCGACGGCAATTGCCGCGCCTGCATGGTCGACATCGAAGGCGAGCGCGTGCTGGCTGCCTCCTGCGTTCGCCAGCCTTCCGCCGGCATGGTCGTGAAAACCGATACCGAACGCGCCCGCAAATCGCGCGAGATGGTATTCGAGCTCCTCGCAAGCAACATGCGACCGGCGAGCGACGGTCCAGACAACCAGTCGGCATTCTGGCAATGGGCCGGTTCGATGGGGATTTCGGGCAGCCGATACCGTTCCAAGTTCACCGAGGAGGGGCTAGCGCCAGAATTCGACATCACCAATCCGGCCATTGCCGTCAATCTCGACGCGTGCATCACCTGCGGCGCTTGCGTGCGCGCCTGCCGCGAGGTGCAGGTCAACGACGTGATCGGCATGGCCGAGCGCGGCAATCACTCGATTCCTGTCTTCGATATGCACGATCCGATGGGCCTGTCGACCTGCGTCACCTGTGGCGAATGCGTCCAGGCTTGCCCGACTGGTGCGCTCTACGAGAAATCGCTGATGGACGAGACCGGCAAGACGCGTGTCGTCCAGGCGTTCGACAAGGTCGTCGATACGGTTTGCCCGTTTTGCGGCGTTGGCTGCCAGACGCAGGTCGCCGTCAAGGACAATAAAATCGTCCAGGTTGACGGCCGTAACGGTCCGGCGAACGAGAACCGGCTCTGCGTCAAGGGGCGCTTTGGCTTCGACTATGTTATGTCGCCCGAACGGCTGACGAAGCCGCTGATCCGGCGCGACGACGCGCCGAAGGCCGGCGACATTGATCTGCGCAATGTCGACCCGCTGACAGTGTTCCGCGAGGCCAGCTGGGAAGAGGCGCTGGAGCGCGCCGCCAGCGGGCTGAAACGCATCCGCGACCAGCATGGTGGCAAGGCGCTGGCTGGCTTCGGCTCGGCAAAGGGGTCGAACGAAGAGGCCTATCTCTTCCAGAAATTCGTCCGGCAGGGTTTCGGCACCAACAATATCGACCACTGCACCCGGCTCTGCCACGCCTCTTCCGTGGCCGCTCTGATGGAGGGCGTTGGCTCTGGCGCGGTCTCGGCGCCTTTCATGGACGCCATGAAGGCCGAATGCGTGATCATCATCGGGGCGCGGCCGGCGACAAACCATCCAGTGGCCGCCACCTATTTCAAGCAAGCGGCAAAGCTCGGCACCAAGCTGATCGTGATGGATCCACGCGGCCAGGAACTGATGCGCCACGCCAGTTATGCGCTGCGCTTCAAGCCGGGCAGCGACGTGGCGATGCTCAACGCGCTGCTGCACGTCATCATAGAAGAGAGGCTCTATGACGAGCAGTACATCCAGGCCAATGTCTCCGGCTTCGAGGCATTGAAGGCTAAGGTGAAGGATTTTTCGCCCGAGGCGATGGCTCCCGTCTGCGGCATCGAGGCCGGTGTGCTGCGCGAGGTGGCGCGCACCTATGCCAAGGCGGAGCGCTCAATGATTTTTTGGGGCATGGGCATTTCGCAGCACACCCACGGCACGGACAATTCGCGCTGCCTGATCGCGCTGGCGCTGATCACCGGCCATGTCGGGCGCGCCGGCACAGGCCTGCATCCGCTGCGCGGCCAGAACAATGTCCAGGGCGCCTCGGACGCGGGCCTCATCCCGATGTATTTCCCCGACTACAAATCGGTGGAGAATGCCGATATCCGCGGCCAGTACGAGAATTTCTGGGGCCAGACGCTCGACCCCAAACGCGGCTTGACCGTCGTCGAGATCGTCGACGCGATCCATGACGGCGAGATCCGGGGCATGTACATCATGGGCGAGAACCCGGCCATGTCCGATCCGGACCAGAGCCATGCGCGCGCCGCACTCGCCAAGCTAGAGCATCTGGTTGTTCAGGATATCTTCCTGACCGAAACAGCGTGGCATGCCGACGTGGTGCTCCCTGCCTCCGCGCATGCGGAGAAGCTCGGCACTTACACCAATACCAATCGGCAGGTGCAGATCGGCCGGCCGGCCGTCAACCTGCCGGGCGAGGCGCGGCAGGACCTCGATCTCATCATCGAGCTTGCCGGACGCATGGGGCTGGACTGGAACTACAGGCACGTTTCGGATGTCTTCGCCGAAATGGCGCAAGTAATGCCGTCGCTGAAGCACATTTCCTGGGAGCGCATCGAACGCGAGGAGTCCGTCGTCTATCCTGCCGATGGTCCTGATGTTCCTGGCAACGAGATCGTCTTCACCACCGGGTTTCCGACCGCGGATGGCCGCGGGCGCATCGTGCCCGCCGACCTCCTGCCTCCCGACGAGGTGCCCGACGACGAATATCCTCTGGTGCTAACCACTGGTCGCTTGCTGGAGCACTGGCACACGGGCGCCATGACGCGCCGCGCCGGGGTGCTCAACGCGATCGAGCCCTACGGCATTGCCGCGATGAATCCCTACGAGATCAAGCGCCGCGGCCTTGCGCAGGGAGACGTGATCAACGTGGAGACGCGGCGCGGCGTCGTCGAAGCCATTCTGCGGGCCGATCGAGAGGTCGCCGATGGCATGGTGTTCATGCCGTTCTGCTTTAACGAGAGCCCGGCCAACATGCTTACCAATCCTATGCTCGATCCTTACGGCAAGATCCCCGAGTTCAAATATTGTGCCGCGCGGATCGTGCCGGCATCGAGATCGGTCGAAGCTGCCGAATGACGTTTGGAAACTGCCCGCGGAGGTGGTGTTGGGCGATGGCTGACTTGAGGAAGTCCATTGTCCGACGGCCGCCGGAATAGTCGGGCAGGCCGTCGCGAAGGCTCGCGACAGGTGGGAGGGGCTCTGTCGGCGGCCAGATGTCAGCCATAGTTGTGCGGAACGCCTTCAACTCGGCGTTTTTCTCGCGAGGTTTGATTTGGCTGAAGGCGACGCGAGATGCGATCACCGGCCGACCAGCAGCAGCCTTCCGGCGAGTGCTGCTGTTAGAGTATATCGTTAGGATAGATGCCCCAAAGGCGGGTTTGCCTGACGAAGCCTGCCAGCGAATTGACCGCGACCCTGCACCATTGGCCGTCGCAGCGCACCAGTTCGACAATTACTTCCGGCGCCAGCCATGCGGTGACGAGGCTGGAAACCGAAGGCTTCCCGCGCAGCGCGATCTTGTCCTTGCTCCATGGGGCGGTTACAGCGGTCCTTCGCCCCGAAAGAAGCGGACCGAAGACCCAGCCGGATGTTCCCTGCCAGTCTCGCACGCGCCGCCAGTTTCCATATTCCTGGTAGATTTCAAGCGGAATCCTGGGCCGGACATAAACCCATTCGACGTCATATTGGGTGCCCGGTCCGACCCGCATATTCACAGGAGAACTCTTCAACGACGCGAAGCGGGGCAAGGCAATCCCATTGGCGGCAGCTTGAGGGCCAGCCTTTGTGACAGTTGCAACACATAGTGCAGCGATGAGGCAACAACGAAGGACGCTACCCGTGACGAAAAAGCCGCAACCGGCGTCTTGATAAGTCGACGAGACGACGTTGCTCCGAGGCGCACAACCGCGGCGTCTCACAGCGAAGCCCTATGCGAAGGATTGAAGAGGGCTCGAGGACATCTTTCGATATTGCCGCGTGGTCCTGATGGGACAACGTCGGGAGAGGCGAGTTGCAGCGTTCGCATGGGCGTTCGATCCCACCTACCGAGTGAGCGCGTAGCAATCGATTTTTTTGAGCGCCAGTCGCCCGCAAGCGCGCCACGCTTCCGACTTGTTATCGAAGCCGCCATATCGGGCGCGGTAGTACACATCGCCATCTTTTTCGAAGGCCTCGGTAAAAGCAGAAGTGTTCGAAAGCAGTTTTGGCGCTTTGCGAGCCGCGAGTGAAAGGATTTCACGAGCTGCGGCCTTGCTTGGCATCGATCCAATCTGGATGATCCATTGACCTTCTTGGGTGGAAGCGGTGCTGATCGGATCGATGGCATCGGCAGACAAGGCCTGCTCCCTGGACACATCGCCCATCGCCTCAGCGGCGAAAGCGGCTCGGGAATCGGCCACCTGGGCCGGCTTCCACGTCGGAGTGGGCACCGATGCGTTCGAAGCCGCGGAGGCGACCAATGCGCTTTCTCCGCCACGATCGATCCTGAACCGGTCCGGACCGTTGGAAGCCTTAGCCAGATAGCGGCTGATGAGACGCTTCATGCGTGCATCTCGGCTCCTGACCGTATGTCCGCCCATCACCACCGCGACGATGCTGCGGCCCTGCGCCTCGACGGAAGAAACCAGGTTGAAGCCCGAGGCATTCGTGTATCCCGTTTTGATCCCATCCACGCCCTTCACCCGGCCGAGCAGATGGTTGTGATTGCCGAAGCGCCGACCTTTGTATTTGAAGGATCGGGTGTTGAAGTAGGAATAATAGCCAGGGTGATGATCCCTGAGCGCCAGGCCAAGGCGTGCCATGTCGCGCGCCGTGGTCTTCTGGGCTGTGTCGGGCAGTCCGTTAGCGTTTCTGAACGTGGTGGAGGTCATTCCTAACTGTCGTGCTTTTTGCGTCATGAGACGTGCGAAGCCGGCCTCCGACCCGCCGAGGAACTCGCCAATGGCCGTCGCGGCATCGTTGGCGGACTTCGTTACCAGGGCCAATATGACCTGTTCGACGTTGATCGTTTGACCCTGCTTCAGTCCGAGCTTGGAGGGCGCCTCGTTGGCAGCATTGGCCGATACCGGTATTGCCGTGCCTTTCGAGATCCTGCCGCTCTCGAGGGCGTCGAAGATGAGGTAGAGCGTCATCATCTTGGTGAGAGATGCTGGATAGCGCGGAACGTCCGCATGATCCCTGTAGAGGGTCTTGCCTGTCTTGGCATCGATGACAATGGCTGAAAATCTGGAATTGGCCTGCACGGCGGAAGCAGAGGCGGCGCAAAACACGATGACGACCGAGATCCTCAAGGCGAATTTCAACAATGACGCCGGGAAGGCGACAAGCTTCTCCAATACCAGATACATTCGCCCGCCCGTCGCCGCTCCGTGTAAAATGTGGCCGGGCGATCCGGCCATCGGATCACAAAGCTAGGCAGGCACCGTTACCAATTGGTTATCGCACTCTTAACGAGAGGCCTCAAATTGTCTCGGCTCTATCCCTCGATTCCGCACCAGATAAGGTCGGTCCCCGTGACGGTTCGCGGAACTTGACGCCGCACGGCTCGAAGCGCGCATCGATTGCGGCGCCGACTACCAGGATGCTTCCGCGGAAGACAAGCCGATCTTGCTAGAAGATTCTATTCTACATCCTCACGTCCGTACCCTAAGCGCTTGCTCCAGCCTGTCGGCGATCTGTGTGACGAGATAGGCAATCACCATGTAGATCACGACGGCAATTACGAAGGCTTCGAGATAGTAGAAATTCAACGCGGCGGTCAGCTGTGACTGCGCGAAGATATCGACAACTTCGATGGCGAATCCGAGTGAAAGCGCCTTCATAATAACCATCATCGAGGTTGTCAGATCGGGAATTGCTGTCAGGGCGACCTGGGGAAATAGCACCCGTCGAAACAGTTGCCCCCTTGTATAGCCAAGCGAATAGGCTGCGTCTGCCTGACCGGTGTCAAAGGCGTTGAGGGCTCCCTTGATAATCTCGGCCTGGAACGCGGCGACACAGCCGGTCACCGCAATGACAAGGATAACCCAATTGGGCGTTTGGTGGGCGTTGAAGTCTATGCCAACCAATGAAAACAGAAACTGAAGCGCGGGGGGAAGACCGAAATAGGCGAGGAAGATCACGATCACCATCGGAACGCCCTTGAAGACGACCTTGTAGGCCATGACGAGCTCTCGCAGTGCGGGAATCCGTCTATATTCCACAAGCGCAAACAGGCTGCCGACCATCGTCGAGAGCACGAAGATCGTGAGGGCCATTGCAAGCGTTACGGGTACGGCGCCCAGAATTTCCCGCGAGTCCTGGAGCAGGATATCGGTCTCAAACATGGTCAAATACCCTTGTTAGGTCACACGCTCGCGATCAGTGTGTTCTTGATCTGAGCAGATGTCGTAGCCTCCGGTGCCTGCATCGGGGAACGAAGCTCGAAGAAGCGGACGATGAGCCATGCGATCAGGCACATCACCGAATAGATGACCGCCAGCACGAGATAGGTTTCGAACTGGTACTGATTATAGTCGCGCTCCATGATCAAATGCGCGGTCGCCATGACATCCGCCGCCCCGATGTACATCACCAGCGCAACGTTATGGATCAGGTAGATGACGGAGTTCCCGTAGCCCGGCAATGCGAAGTGCACTGCTTGTGGCCCGATGACGCGCGTGATTTTCTGGCGAAAGGTATATCCAAGACTGTCTGCCGCATCATGCTGGCCGCGATCGACGGCCAGATATGCAGGTCGCAGGACTTCTGACAGGTAGCCGCCGTGATAAAAGCTCAATGCCACCATGGCGGCGATCGTCGGCGAGAAAAAATCTTCGGAGCCGAACAGGATTACCAGCAAGGGAAGCCCGTAAAACGCAACGAACAATTGGAGGACGACGGGAACACTCCGGGCATAGGATACGTAGAGATCCGCCAGGTGACTGATCACTGGCACCCTGCGGACCCGGAGTGTTGTCGCAAGGAGAGCTAGGCAGAACCCAGCAATGAGGGCCGTAAAAGTGATGGCCAGCGTCAGCGGCAACGCCGAGAGCAACTCGGGAATCATAGCAGAAACGTCCACTTGGAACACTCCTTCTTGCAGTTCTGCCTCAACGCCGGCTATCCAGATGCAGCTGAGGACGCCTTGTTACTTCATGTACTTCACGATGTCCTCGCCGAACCACTTCTGCGAGAGCTTGTCGATCGTGCCGTCGTCCTTCAGTTCCTTGAGCACCTTGTTGACGTCCTCGGCCAGGATCTTGTTTTCCGCTGACCGGTGAATCAGCATGTACGTGTTGTTGCTGTAGACCGGATCGGATGCCACGATATCGAGCTTCTTGTTGTCGATGACCGCCTGCTCACCGAGGTTAGACGGTAGAACCAATGCGTCGAACTTGCCGTTCTGAACTTCATCCAGGCGGTTCGGGTAGGGGATCCCGGCGCTCGATGCCGTGACGTCGAGCTTGTATTGCGGATTCTCTTTCTGCCAGTTCATGATGAACTTGTAGGTTCCGCCACCGGCTGTGGTCGGAACGATCCTCTTGCCGACCAGGTCCTTCATTTCCTTTATGCCGCTGTCTTTCTTGCTGTAGATTTTCATCAGACTGGCGCCCATCGGGTTCTCTGGAATGATGAATTGCTTCTCTCGCTCGGGCGACTTGTAGTAGCCACCTACGGCGATGTCGTACTTCCCGGTGGCAAGGCCGGTTTCCTGGGCGATGTCAGAGACACCTTCCATTTCGAACTTGTATTGCGGCAGCTTCGCATTGATCGCCCTCAGAAGATCGGGCTCATAGCCTTGCGGTTCGACGCCGATGGCGCCCCAGGCCAGCGGCTTGGATTCGGCAGACGTCGCGATCTTGATCGTCCGGACGGTCTGACCATAGCTGGTCCCCGCGGTTGCAAGGGCAATTGCGATGCCACCAGCGACGGCCAGGACATAGCGGCGGGAAAAACCGGATGTGATTGCAGACATTTCTTGGGTTCCCTTCTTGTTGAGCTATTGAAAAGCGAGTTCTGACTGCAGGAATTGAGCCAGTCGTGGACTGGAAGGCGCGTCGAAGATTTCAGCCGGACTGCCGTCGGCGGCAACCACGCCACGGTCCATGAAAACGATACGGTTCGAGATGTTCTTTGCGAATTGCATCTCGTGGGTCACAAGCAGCGACGTGATCCCTGACGACGTGACATCCTTGATCACCTTCAAAACTTCACCGACAAGTTCAGGGTCCAGCGATGACGTAGGCTCATCGAAGAGGATGACGTCAGGACGCACCGCCAGCGCGCGTGCGATGCCGGTGCGCTGGAGCTGGCCGCCCGAGAGCTGGGATGGATAGCTGTCTCGCTTCGACGAGAGACCGACCCGATCGAGCTCTCTGAGCGCGATTTCCCGCGCCTCTTCCCTGGATTTGCGCTGCACCACAACGAGCGGATCCATCACGTTCTGGAGGACCGTCATGTTCTTGAAGACGTTGAACTGCTGAAAGACCATCGCGGTCCTCAACCGGATCGCCTGGACAGCGGCCTTGTCGGCACGCTGGTAGTCCATCCGAATCTGATCGAACGCGATGGTTCCTGACGACGGCTTGGCCAGATAGTTGATGCATTTCAGCAGCGTGGTCTTGCCGGTGCCACTGGGGCCGATGATCGACACCACGTCACCCCGCTTTACCGAGAGATTGACGCCGTTCAGGACCTGCGTGCTTCCGTAAGACAGCTTTATATCTTTGAGTTCAAGCATTGCTGGTTGGCCCTTCGGAAAGTGTGGGACGGACTGGCTTGACCGGATGCAACGTCATCACCCGCTCTCCGCATGGCCCAGGACGTGCATCAGCCGGTTTGCCCAGCCGAAGATCGCTATGGCGTGGACGAGGTCGATGATCTCGGCATCATTCATGCCGACTGATCGCAGCGAGGCGACGTCGTCTGCCGTCGCTTCCGACGGCGCCGCCGACAGGCGGCGGGCAAAGTTGTAGACTGCCGCATCGCGCGACCCAAGCTTTTCAGGTTTGTCGAGATACAGCGCCGTGACCACTTCATCGCTCTTGGTCAGCTCTGCATGCCGGCGGGCGTGAACGACGGCACAGAATTTGCAGCCATTGACGATCGAGGCACCCAGTGCGCCAAGCTCGCGGTCGGGACGGGCAAGCCCGCCCTCGACGTACATGATCGCGTTGAACAACACCGTGCGGGCAAGATAGCTCTCGGGATCATGCACAAGGGTGCGCACATATTCCGAAACTTTCTTGGCCGACGGCGTAACCTTCATTGCTTCGAGCTGTTCCGGCGTTGCCTCCGATAGCTCGACCGGTGCGATATAGGGATGCCAATTCAGCGGCTTCAGGCGCACCGAGGAAATCATGCCCGCCTCATCAATCGCAAGCCGGTCGCGACCCGGGTCTGGAAGTTGATGAAGGCAATCAATTCGGAGAGTGCAACAATCTGGGGGTTGTCCAATCCGGCTTGGGCGAGCAGGGCAATGTGGCTCGCCTCCGCCTTTTTCGGCGTCAGGGTGATCAGGTCAACATGTCGGGCGATGGTCGCCAGGGGTTCATTCAAACCCGTTTCCCCCCAGGCCAAGGACAGAAGCTGCTCCGTGGGACCAAGCTGAGCCAGTTGTACATCATATTCGGCCATCAGGACGGGATCGGCGTTCAGAGCTGCCATGCGACGGGCCAGAGCGACCCGCAAATTCGGTGCCAGCCCCTGATCGTTTGCCGGCTGCAGGACGGAGAGGCGACATTCCTCGGCCCCTCGCACAAATTCGGGCCGAAACCGCCGTGCAGCGAAAAGGGCATCGTCCGGTGAAAGACCTGCAGCCTTGTCCATTGCGTCGATCACAGTGCGGCCTCCTTATGCAACAAGGGTGTTGAATCGACCCATTCGTCGCCCAGAAGTTCCGGGGTGTCATAGGCGATCAGATTGGCGAAGTGGGTTTCGACGTCTTCGGCGAACAGCGACGCGGCAATGCCGCGGACCAGACGGTCGGCACCGGCGCTGACGGCCGGGATATCGCCGGAGACCTTACCATGGGTCAGCATGGCGGCGTCGTTGAAGCAGTGGACATGCGCCAGCATCGGGCAGGAACCGGGGACGCGCTCGCGGAATTCGAAGGCGGGGCCGAGATCCGGTGCCTCCAACATGCCTGCGCGCGGCGGCCCCATGTCCGGCGTATATCGACCATCCGACCAGGTGCGAATGTGTGGGGCGAGGGCAGCGAATTCCGGGCGACCACTGAAGTCATTTGAAAAGCCGGTCGCAGCGATCATGAAATCGTAGCGCATCGGTCCTTGCGTGGTTTCGACCAGAAGGCCTCCGGCATCTTCCTTTACCGCGACCACGCCGCAGTCGAGAAAGAAGCGGGCATTCGCATGACGAGACACGCGAAGCGTCGATGAACGCGGCGGCGGCGTCTGGGTCGAGGCGGTGTAGTCGAAGAATCTCCACTTCCAGGCGTCAGGCAAATGATACATGCCGAGGATGACACCCTGGCTGCCGATCCCGGTCAGCTTGTTGATGCGCGGCATTTCTTTGCGCCGGATCAACATGTCGACTGAACCGGCGCCCGCCTCGAGCGCCGTCGCGGCATTGTCCGTCGAAGAGGCACCGGCGCCGATAACCGCCACACGCTTGCCCTTCAGTGCATCGAAATCGATATCGTCGGCAGAATGGGCCCAATAGGAGCGATCGATGCCCCTGAGGAAATCGGGCACGGCAAAACCGCCGAGACCGGACCGACCGGTGGCTAGAACGAGACGACGGGTGAGAACCCGGCCGGTTTCCGCGCCCTCGACATCGATCGCAATCAGATCGCCAACGGCTGCAACGCCTGTCATGCGCACGCTGTTGCGCACTGGCAGACCAAGCACGTTCCGGTACCAGACCAGGTAGTCCATCCACTGGCCCTTGGGGATTTTGTCCAGCGACCGCCATGCCTCGACGCCCCATTGTGCCGTGAACCAGGCGCGGAATGTCAGTTGCGGCAGACCGAGCGACGGACCGTGCAGCGTTTTCGGCGACCGGAGCGTTTGCATGCGGGCAAACGTTATCCATGGCCCTTCGAAGCCGGCCGGAGCCGCGTCATAGGCGACGACATTGGTTATCCCCGTCAGCACCAGCTTTGCGGTGGCAGCAAGTCCGCACATGCCGGCGCCGATCACAACGACGTCACGGACCGGCACGCCATCGCGCGAACGTGCGGGAACCCATGGCTTGGCAGGCAGTTCGAGAAAATCGAGGTCCTGAGCAAGTTGTGCTTCAAGCGCGGCTAGACCTCTCGGGGGGAGCGAACTGGGCGTGTGCTTCATATTCCCGTTCCGTGATTTGTGCCGGAGGCAGGATCGGTCACCAATTGGCCGGCCAGGGTCGGATCGAGTTTCTTGAAGCCAACGATCGACCGTTCAGCCACCGCCTCGACCGCATCCACCAACGCCTGCGCGACTGGACGAAGGGGGCGTTTTTCGCCAGCCACAACACCCCAATAAAAGAGGACGGTTACATCGATCGGGCGAATGACGACCCCAGGCGGGCCCACGCCATAGGCGGTGAGGGGGTCGATGACAGCCGCAACACCAGTCCGGCGTACGATCTGCAACGCGCCATAGGCGGTATTCGTGCGGATTACTGGCCCGGTGTCGATGCCCCTGGCAGCCAATGCCTTGGAGACATGCAGCTGGAAACGCAGCGGGTTGAGCAACGTGGCGACGCGGCGGCCGGCAAAAGCGGAAAGCGGTATGACATCTAGTTCGGCCAGCGGATCATCCTCCCGCACGGCAGCAACATCAGGCGCCGAATAGAGCCGCAGGACATCCAGACCGGGCGTATCGAGCGGCAGGCTTGAAAACCCGACCTCGGCACGTCCGCTGCGCACTTCCTGAGCGACGGTCGAGGGAAGGAACTGCCCGAGATGCGTCTCGTGCGGAAGCTCGGCACCTTGGAGTTCAGCCAAGGCCGTGGGGATCAAGCCGGTGCCGATCGCGGAGGTGGTGACGATCTGCAGGATTCGCCCTCTGCCGGCGGCGATCATCTTGGCCCGCGCTGCGAGTTCGGTGAAGGACATCAGCAGGCGTCGTGCTTCCTCCTCGAACGCGACTCCTTCTTCAGACAACTGCACCCGTCGACCGATCCGATGCAGCAATTCGAAGCCAAGTTCGGCCTCGAGCTCCTGAATGGTGCGCGTCACCGCAGGCTGGGAACGCCCGAGCATGTCAGCCGCCCTGGTGATACTGCCGCTGGCAGCAACCGCAAGGAAGGTCTGAAGGTCCCGCGTTTCCATGTTTCTCCTACATGCGTAATCCGTATGATTGACATCGTCTCATTCGTTTTTGATATATGTCAAGCGGAAACGAATGTTCGTTACGGGCTTTGTGCATATGCCGGCTTCAGCGCCAGAATCCGGGTCGGAGGCGGACAGGGACGTCAGACGCGGCTCCAGCTTGCGAAGCCTCCTGAAGAAAGAATTCAGGTGACGGCGGCAAGGATTCTCGAACCACAAGGCCTGCGACAGGAGGAATATTATGCGCGTGAGTATTCTGGGCGCCGGAGCAATTGCTTATGGCCTTGCCGCCTATTTGGCAGGATCGGGGCATTCGCCAATGCTTTGGTCACCGTCGGGGAAGCGCACCAAGGGGTTGGCTACCGGCGAATTGTTGAAAGCGACGGGGGACATCGCGGCGACGGTACCGATGCGCATCGCCAAGGATTGCAAGGATGCCATCGCCAACGCGGACGTGGTGGTGATTGCACTTCCGGCTTACGGCCACAGGATGGTGATGGATGCTGCTGTCCCCCATCTGATCGATGGAATTCCGGTCATCATCAGTTCGCATTGTTCGTTCGGGGCACTGTATCTCTCCAAGCGGTTGGCGGAGCGCAAGGTCAGCTTGCCAATCGTTCTTTGGGGCACAACACTGTTGACCGGGCGGCAACTCGGGCCAACCGAGGTCCATGTCACCACCATTCGCCAGAAGCTTGATGTCGCGACGCTGCCTTTCAAAGCTCAGGATGAAGGATACGGATTTTGCACGAGCCTATTTGGTGATCGTTTCGTCAAGCGCGACGGCATGCTTGCGATCGCGCTCAGCAACCTCAATCCGCAAAACCACTTGGGAATTGCCCTCCTCAACCTGACACGCATGGAAAAAGCCGAGCAATGGAGCCAGGGGGGAAACGTCACCCCTGCCGCTGGCCGCCTTATCGAGGCTCTGGATGCCGAACGGCTAGCCATCGCGGCCCATTTTGGTATCGCGGTTCGCACTGTCCAGGAGCATTTTTCATTGTCGTTTCATGTTCCGAAGGGAACCGTTTCGGAGATGAACCAGGAGATGGATCGTCAAGGCCGTGGCGGCTTTGGTCCGACAACAATCGAAAGCCGCTACATTCTCGAGGATGTTCCGTTCGGACTGCTGCCGACCGTATTGTTGGGTAAGATCACCGAGAAACCGGCGACGCTCCACGAGTCTGGAGTTTCGATATTATCGGCGGCTTACGGTCGCGATCTCAGGGGAGATAACGATATTCTTCCTGCGCTCGGCCTCGAGGGAATAGCAAAGGCGGATCTTGAAAACCTTTGCCGCACGGGGTTTTGAGTGCGCCCGCAGTCGATGCGGCATGATCAAGTTTGAGGCGCACCGCGCTATATCATCGTCGGTTCATGTAACGGTGGCGCCCAGCGTCAGGGCGATGTCGCCGCACGAGTTCGAGGCGAGGCTCATCTAATCTCGAAGGGCAGGGAACAGATCCTGCCGTTCAAGACGGCCGAGCCGGAAGGCCACCATCATTAGGACGAGACCGGCTTTGACGCGGGTCGAAGACAGATCTCGCCGCTCACGCAGCTCTGTTCCTCTCAGCGAGGTCCGCGCCCCGCTGGAGGTTACAGGTTGAGCAAGTCCGAGCTCATTAGGGTTGCGCTGCACAACGACATAGGGGCAGTACTGCCGGTTTGCCAGCCAACCTATTCGCAGACAGCGATCAAAGCCGCGCCTTGGTGCTCCGGGGTGTCGCCAACAACAGGCTGGTCTCGCTGCCGGTGATGCCGGGGATCAGGCGGATGCGCCGCAGCACGGCGTCGAATTCGGTCAGTGTCTGTGTCCCCAGTTCTATCACCAGGTCCCAGCGGCCGTTGGTGGTATGGATCGTCGAAACCTCCGAGAAGCCGCCAAGAGCGCGGATCACACGATCGGCGGCATGCCCTTCGATTTCCACCATCATGATGCCGCGTACACGCTGGTCGACGGCATCGGCTCGCAGGATGACGGTATAACCGATGATCGCACCGGCTTTTTCAAGGCGCTCTATGCGAGACCTGACCGTTGCCCGCGAGACGCTGACATCCATGGCAAGGTCCGAGATGCTGCGCCGCGCGTCATGCCGCAAAAGCGTGATGAGCTGTTCGTCAAGCTGATCCATGGCTCAGAATGCAATCAAATCATTCCATTTTGATAGCCCATTTCGACAAATTTGCCAATTTGATATGTTCATCCTGCCAGTTATCCGCGCTCCAATGAGGCCTAGAAAACGCGCGGGGAAATACGGATGCATTGTACGATCGTCGGGGCACCGATCCAGGTCGGCTCGGGCCGGATGGGTTGCGAGATGGGACCTAGTGCGCTGCGTACCGCAGGCCTGGCGGCAGCGCTCACTGAACTCGGGCATACGCTGGCCGACCTTGGCACCGTCGCCTCTGCCGATCTGCGCCCGATCAGCCACGGCAATGCCGCCTTGAAGGCGCTGCCGGAAATCGTCGCATGGACGGCGGCGATTACCGAGGCGGCCTATGCAGCCAGCGCCGGCGCCATGCCGATCTTCCTTGGTGGCGACCACAGCATTTCCGCCGGCACGCTGGCCGGTATCGCCCGCCGGGCGGCGGAAGCCGGCCGCCCGCTGTTCGTGCTGTGGCTCGACGCACATCCTGATTTTCACACGCTCGACACCACGACCAGCGGGAATTTGCATGGCGTGCCGCTGGCTTATGCCAGCGGGCAACCCGGCTTCGAAGGCTACTTCCCCAGCCTGGCGGCTTGCGTGGATCCGGCCCGTATCTGCACACTGGGCATCCGCAGCGTCGATCCGGCGGAGCGCGAAGCGCTACGCAAGGCGGGCGTCACCGTGCACGACATGCGGATGATTGACGAATACGGCATGGCCCCGCTGCTTCGCGCCTTTCTCGAGCGGGTCAGTGCCGAAAACGGCATGCTGCATGTCAGCCTCGATGTCGATTTTCTCGACCCTTCGATCGCGCCTGCCGTGGGCACCACCGTGCCGGGCGGCGCCACCTTCCGCGAGGCTCATCTGGTGATGGAGATGTTGCACGACAGCCATCTCGTCACCAGCCTCGACCTGGTCGAGCTCAATCCCGCACTCGACGAACGCAACCGCACCGCAACCCTTCTCGTGGACCTGACCGCGAGCCTGATGGGCCGGCGGATCATGGACCGTCCCACACGGAGTTATTGAACTGTGACCCCCCATCTGAACATCGTGCCCTTCGTCAGCGTCGATCACATGATGAAGCTGGTTCTTGCCGTCGGCATCGATCGCTTTCTCATCGATCTCGCTGCCTATATCGAAGAGGATTTCCGACGCTGGGAATTGTTCGACAAGACCCCGCGCATCGCTTCGCACAGCATCGACGGCGTCATCGAACTGATGCCTACGAGCGACGGACAGCTCTACGGCTTCAAGTATGTCAACGGTCATCCAAAAAACACGCGCGACGGGCGCCAGACCGTGACGGCGTTCGGCGTGATGGCCGATGTCGGCAATGGCTATCCGATGCTGCTTTCGGAAATGACCATCCTGACCGCGTTGCGCACGGCGGCGACGTCGGCCGTCGCGGCCAAATACCTTGCTCCCAATGCGGCGGACTGCATGGCAATCATCGGCAATGGCGCCCAGTCGGAATTCCAGGCCATCGCCTTCAAGGCCCTGCTCGGCATCGACAGGCTTCGCCTCTATGACATCGATCGGTCGGCATCCTTGAAGTGCGCGAAAAACCTTGCGGGGTTCGGTTTCGACATCGCGATCTGCGCTTCGGCGCAGGAGGCGGTGGAAGGGGCTCACATCATCACGACGGTCACCGCCGACAAACGCTCCGCGACCATCCTGACGGACAACATGGTCGGATCGGGCGTGCACATAAATGCCGTCGGCGGCGATTGCCCCGGCAAGACGGAATTGCATCGCGATATTCTGCTGCGCTCCGACATATTCGTCGAATACCCGCCGCAGTCGCGCATCGAGGGTGAAGTCCAGCAACTCGAGCCGGACCATCCCGTGACGGAGTTGTGGCAAGTGATGACCGGCAAGGCCGCCGGCCGCCGGGATGCCAGCCAGATCACCTTGTTCGATTCCGTCGGCTTTGCGATCGAGGACTTTTCCGCGCTGCGCTACGTCCGCGACCAGCTTCAGCGCACCGGCCTCTACGAGGAGCTCGATCTGCTGGCGGACCCGGATGAGCCACGCGACCTCTTCGGCATGCTGCTGCGCGCCGACAAGGCCGCCCAGATCACGGCCGTATCCGGCTGAGTTTTCGCAGAAAGCCTGCTGCAAAATGCCCGCCCGAGGGCGGAATGTAATCTGCATGGGATCGGAGGGCGGGAGCTGCGCAACGCGCGGCGGCTGAATATCCCTGGCTAAAGTCGCCGACGCCAATGGCCTCAGACGGAAACCAGGTTTGTCAGCAGGGTTGCCGCCTCGGTGCCGGCCAAGCCCAGGTCGCGAACGCTGCTCATGTGATTGGTTGCAGGAAGGGTGGTCTGCGAGACCTGTAGTGCCTGCTCCTTCAGATGCCGCGCAAACACCTCGGCCTGCCTGTGGAATGGCGGCGTTTCGTCGGCGCCGACAGCGATCTCGACCGACACTGACGGATCGAAACGGCGGGTGAGCGGCGAGAACCTGGCTGCATCCTCGTCCGTGATCGCGATCTCGGCGGCAAGGAAGGAGGTCTGAAGCGGCTTCAGGTCGTAGAGCCCGCCAAGTAGCAACGCGCCTTTGATTGTCGATGTCCGGCCGTCGTCATTGAAAAGCATCGTCGCAAGTTGGGCGCCGGCTGAATGTCCGCTCACGGTCAGGCGCTCGGTATCGCCGCCGTGATCGCCGATATGGTCGAGCACCCAGCTTTTGGCGCGCCGCACCTGGTCGACGATCGTGGCCATCCTCACAGCCGGCATCAGCGCATAATCGACGATGACCGCGATTGCGCCGGCGCGCGTCACCGTCTCGGCGACATAGGAATAGTCGCGCTTGGAGAACATGCGCCAGTAGCCGCCATGGATGAACATATGGACCGGCAGGCGGTCGCGCTTGCCCTCCGGAAAGAACAGGTCGATGGTCTCGGTGGCATCCGCTCCATAGGCGATATCGGCAACCATCGGCATGGTTGCCCGCACCTCCGTGCTGCGACGAACGATCTCGGCGACGATGTCGTCGAACTCGGCGACGTGGTCGCGGATGCGGAAAGGATCATTCTGCATGGGGTGCCCGTTCACATGGTCACGGCGATGTACTTCGCCTCCATGAACTCGGCAATGCCGTGCTTCTGTCCGCCTTCGCGGCCAAGGCCGCTCTGCTTGACGCCGCCGAAAGGTGCCGCCGGATCCGACATCAGGCCGCGATTGAGCGCGACCATGCCCGTTTCGATCTTCGATGCCACGTGCATGCCCCTGGCCAGATCACGCGTGTAGATGTAGGCGGCAAGGCCGTATTCCGTGTCGTTGGCGCGCGCGATGACTTCGTCCTCGTTCTCGAAGCGGCTGATCGGGGCCACCGGACCGAATATCTCCTCCTGCGCCATCTCGGCATTGGCGGGCACGTCCCGAAGGACGGTCGGCGGATAGAAATAGCCCTTGTCGTCGGCGACCGCGCCGCCGCACAGGATCCTGGCCCCACGGGCGACCGCGTCCTTGACCAGCCGATCGATCTTGTCGACGGCCTTCCTGGTAATCAACGGACCGCATTCGGTGTCCGGGTCGGTGCCTGAACCGAGCTTGAGCGCGGCCATGCGTTGGCGCAGACCTTCGGCAAACGCGTCATGGATGCCGGCCTGCGCGTAGATGCGGTTGGCTGCCGTGCAGGCCTCGCCGGCGTTTCGCATCTTGGCGACCATCGCGCCGTCGAGGGCCGCGTCCAGGTCGGCGTCATCGAAGACGATGAACGGGGCGTTGCCGCCGAGTTCCATAGAGCATGAGATGACGTGCTTGGCTGCTTCGGCCAGCAGAACGCGACCCACGCCGGTCGAACCGGTGAAGGATAGCTTGCGGACGCGCGGGTCGGCGAGCATGGCGGCGGTCACTGGTCCGGGGTTCGAAGTGGTGAGCACATTGACGACGCCGGGAGGCACGCCCGCCTCCTCGTACAGCGCGGCCAGCGCGTAGGCGGTCAGGGGCGTCTCGCTGGCGGGCTTCAGAACGACGGTGCAGCCGGCGGCCAGCGCCGGCGCGATCTTGCGTGTCGCCATGGCGGCGGGGAAATTCCAGGGCGTTATGAGCACGCAGATGCCGATCGGATGATAATCGACGACGATCCGGTTGGCGCCTGACGGCGCCAGGCCGAACTCGCCGCTGATGCGGACTGCTTCCTCGGCATTCCAGCGGAAGAACTCGGCCGCATAGGCGACCTCGCCGCGCGCGTCGCGCAGCGCCTTGCCGTTCTCCAGCGAGATCAGCGCCGCCAGCGTCTCGGACCGTTCGACCATCAATTCGAAGCAACGCCGCAGGATTTCCGAACGCTTGCGCGGCGCGGTTGCGCGCCAGCTTGCAGCCGCCTTCGCAGCCGCCTCGACGGCAGCGGCGGCATCGGCAATCGTGGCGTCCGGGACAGCCGCAATCACGGCCTCCGTGGAAGGATCGATCACCTCAATGAGGCGACCGTCGGAAGACGGTCGCCAGTGTCCGTCGATATAGAGGCCGTGCGAGAATGTGGTGTAGTCGAACATGTCCGGATCTTCGTTGAGTTGCCCTTGGGGTACGTTCATCTCATCACCTCTGGTCAGACTGAGCTTGCGGCCATGTCGCCGTCATAGGCGGCCCTCACCAGCCGCCGCATCGCGGCGATGTCGAAAGGACGAGGGTTGTTCTTGATCAGTCGATCGATGCCGAGCGCCTGCTCGGCGGTCCAGTCGATCTTGTCGTGTGGAAGACCCAGATCGGCCAGCGTCCGGGTGATGCCGATCGCACCGAACAGCCGGGCCACCTCATCGATGGTGGCGCGCGCGGTCGCCTCGGCGCTCTTTGTCTCCGTCACCCCCAGAGCGGCGCCGACCGCCGCGATTTCGTCGGTCGCGGCGGGCAGGTTGTAGCTCATCACGTAGGGAAGCATCGTCGCCACGCCCAATCCGTGCGGCGTATGGGTAAGCGCGCCGACGGGATATTGCACGGCGTGGGCAGCCGCCGTTCCGGCCGTGCCGAAAGCGCAGCCGGCCGCCAGCGCTCCCATCATGACATCGGCGCGTGCGTCTTCGTCCGAGCCGTCCCGGTAAGCCTTTTCGAGACTGCGGCCCAGGAGTTGGATGGCCAGCAGCGCGAAATGATCGGTCAGCGCGCTCTTGCCGACAAAGACATGCCGCTGCGGCAAGTGCGGATCGGAGCCGCGTTTGGCGGACGTGAAGGCTTCGATCGCGTGGGTGAGCGCGTCGGCTCCGGCGATCGCCGTGAGGGAGGGCGGGCATGTCGCGGTGAGTTCCGGATCGCAGAGCGCGACCGCGGCAATGAGATGGGGACTGGAAATGCCGACCTTCAGTGTTCGCTCCGGATCGGAGATCACCGCTACCGGCGTCACTTCCGAACCGGTGCCGGCGGTGGTCGGGACCGCGATTACCGGGAGCGTGGGGCCGGCCACCTTGAACTCCCCGTAGTAGTCCTGAAGCCGCCCGCCGTGGCTAATCAGCAACGCGGCGCTTTTGGCCATGTCCAGGCAGCTGCCGCCACCGATCCCGATCACCATGTCCGGCTTGAAGTCCTTCGCATGGGCGGCGCAGACGGCAACGCTGTCACGGGGGACATCCGGGAGGATGCGATCGTACACGAGCGTTTGGATCGAGCCAGCTCTCAGTGCCGCGCTGATTTGCGCGAACATTGGCGTTCCGGCGAAACGCTCATCCGTGCAGATGAATGCGCGCCGGCCATATTTGGCGGCAATATCAGGCAGCGCATGGCGCTGGCCTTTGCCGAAAAGAATCTCACGCGGCAACCGGGCTGCTGCAAATAGCGTCATGAACTGTGTCCTTCGAATATGGATTGGGGAGCGGGGGATCGGAGATCACCGCTTGCCCAGCGTGCGTGGCCTGGTTCGGGCAAGGCACGGGCCAGAGCCGTCGTCGAGTTTTCCTGCCTCACGAAATATCCTCTATAAAATCGTATAGGATATAGGATTGAATTGCGCGGAGCATCGTGTTAGAGGTCGCCCCTGTCAAGAGGCAAAACATGCAGAATCCAGACCTTACCGTCGACAATGACGCTCGGTTGACAGGCCGCATTCAGCGCGCCAACAGCCTGTCGGGCGACGTCTACGAGGCGATCTTCCAGCAGCTGATGTCGCTGAAAATAGCTCCGGGATCGCGGATCACCGTCGACAACCTTGTCAAGGAGTTCAACGTCTCGCATACGCCGATCCGCGAAGCTCTTGGGCGGCTGGAAGGCGAGGGCCTGGTGGTGAAAACCCATCTGATCGGGTACCGGGCCGCGCCCCAGATCACACGGCGCCGTTTCGACGAACTCTATGAACTGCGCCTGCTGCTCGAACCTGCAGCCGCCGCCAAGGCAGCCGCTGCGCTCGACGAAGCCCGGCTGATGATTTTGCAGGAGGCGGCTGGCGTGATGGCCAGGCGCGTGAGCAAGGACGAACGCCTGCGTTATTCGAACTTCGCCCGCCAGGATGCCATCTTCCACGACAAGGTCATGGAGTTCGCGCAGAACGAGCTCATCCGCGAAACGCTGAACCACCAGCACACCCACTTCCACATTTTCCGCCTAATGTATCACTCGCGGGTCACCGAGGAGGCGCTCGACGAGCACGAAGCCATCCTCGCCGCTTTCGCGGCCAGCGATCCGGTTGCCGCCGAAAAGGCGATGCGCGTGCACATAGAGAATTCGCGGGACAGGCTCCTGCCTGCATTCGAGTAGGCCGCGATGTCAGTTGCCACTCGCATCGACGGAAGCGTCACCGCTTTGCCGCCGGAGCCCACACCGGCTGTGGCTCCGGTGCTGCGCGCGGAAGGGCTTTGCAAACAATACGGCCCGGTGACCGTGTTGTCGGACATCACGCTGGATATTTTCCCTGGCGAGATCCATGCCGTCATCGGCGAGAATGGCGCCGGCAAGTCGACGTTCATGCGCTTGCTTTCCGGTTACATCGAGCCAACCGCCGGCAGCCTGTCCATGGCCGGTGACCGCGTGAGTTTCAGGACACCTCACCAGGCGCAGGCGGCAGGCATCGCGCTGGTGCATCAGGAAATCCTCCTGGCCGAAGCGCTCACGGTGACTGACAATCTCTTTCTCGGCCGCGAGCTCTCCAGGCGCGGAATCGTCGATGATGGCGCCATGCGCCGCATAGCGGCCGCGAAACTGGCCGAGATCGGTTGCGAGGTGTCGCCGACCGCGCTGGTCCGAGACATTTCGCTGGCGGATCGCCAGCTCGTGCAAATCGCCCGCGCGTTGCTCGACGACCACAGGGTCGTCATCTTCGACGAGCCAACAGCGGTGCTGACCGGTGGGGAGGTCGAGCGTTTGCTCGCCATCATCTTCGGGCTCAGGGCGCGGGGCATCGCGGTTCTCTACATCAGCCATCGCCTCGACGAGGTGCAGCGGCTGGCGGACAAGGTCACGGTCCTGCGCGACGGCAAGATGATCGGCACCTATCCCGGCCATGCGTTGAGCCAGGCCGACATGGCGCAGCTTATGGTCGGGCGCGAACTCGCCGCGCTTTATCCTCACAAGCGCGAGGTCCAGACGAGCCGGCCCATGCTGACCGTCAGAAACGCGACTGTTCCAGGTTATGCACGGGACGTGTCCTTTACCGTTCACAAAAGCGAGATTCTTGGCTTCGCCGGCATGATCGGGGCGGGGCGAACCGAGTTGTTCGAAGGCATTGTGGGGCTTAGGCCGGCGACGGCTACGATCGAGCTCAACGGTTCGTCGATACAGATACGTTCGCAGCGCGAGGCCATAGAGGCGGGCATCGGCTATCTGACGGAAGATCGCAAGGGCAAGGGCCTGCTTTTGCAGGAGCGGCTGGCGCCGAACCTGACTCTCTCGTCGCTTGGCCTTCTGCATCCGGGACTGCTGGTTCTGCGCGGTCGCGAATCCGAGGCGCTCGCCCGGGCCGTCTCCAGCTACGACATCCGGGTGAAGAGCCACAACGCCAGGGCAGGGCAGCTTTCGGGCGGAAACCAGCAGAAACTTCTGCTGGCCAAGGTGCTTCTGACCAATCCTTCGGTCGTGATCATCGATGAGCCGACGCGCGGGATCGACATCGCCAACAAGGCGCAGATCTACGCCTTCATCCAGGAACTCGTGAGCCAAGGCAAAGCCTGCATCGTCATCTCCTCGGAGATGCAGGAGCTGGTCGGCATCTGCGACCGCGTCCTGGTCATGCGCGAAGGCAGGATCAGCGGCGAGGTCTCGGGCGAAACGATGATCGAAAGCAACATCGCGCTGCTGGCGACCAGTGACAAAGGCCATGACACGGCCCAAGGAGGAAGACAGTGACGGCGCTTACCCATTCCATGTCTGCCCGAAGCGACAGGCAGCACCATTTCTCGTGGACGGATGCCGGCCCTTTCCTTGCACTGTTCGCACTACTGGTGGCGGGATTCCTCATCAATCCGGATTTTCTTTCCGCGACAAACCTGGGCAACGTGATCACGCGCAGCGCTTATGTCGCCATCATAGCCGTCGGCGCCACATTCGTGATCTCATCAGGCGGGCTCGACCTTTCGGTCGGCTCGATGGTCGCCTTCATCGCCGGCTTCACGATCATGTTCATGAACATGATGGCCCCCAGCCTCGGCCTTTGGGCCATCCCGGCAGGCATGGTGATAGCAGTCGTCGCGGGGCTTCTATGCGGCCTCGCGAACGGTCTGATCGTCACGGTCGGAAGGATCGAGCCGTTCATCGCCACGCTCGGCACAATGGGTATCTTCCGCGCACTGATCACCTATATGACCGATGGCGGCACGATCCCGATCGATCGCTCGCTGCGGGACGCATACCGGCCGGTCTATTTCGGCGCCGTCGCGGGCATTCCGGTGCCGATCCTTCTGTCGGCGCTCGTTGCGGTGGTCGGCGCATTTGTCCTCTACAAGACCAAATATGGCCGCAAATGCGCGGCGGTGGGCGCGAACGAGGACGTCGCCCGCTATTCGGGCATCTCGGTCGTCAAGACGCGCACCATTGCCTATGTCATCCAGGGTGCATGCGTGGCGGTCGCCGCCATCTGTTACGTGCCTCGTCTGGGAGCCGCCACCCCGACCACCGGACAGCTTTGGGAGCTGCAGGTGATAACGGCCGTTGTCATTGGCGGAACGGCGCTGCGGGGCGGCAAGGGCCGCATCTGGGGCACCATCGCCGGTGCGGTGATCCTGGAACTGATCGCCAACCTGATGGTGTTGTCGGATTTCGTTTCCGAATACCTCGTCGCCGCGGTGCAGGGCGTCATCATCATCATCGCCATGCTCGTGCAAAGATTTTCGAAATAGCTCGTCTTCGGACCGGACGGGCGCCTGTTGTGTGGTCCATATCTCTGGGAGGTATTTATGTTTAGCAGGAAATGGGTTGCCGTTGCGGCAGTCGGCGCACTGATGGTGGCCGGCCAGGCGCTTGCAGCCGACAAGAAGGTGGTCGCGGTGTCGATCCCGGCGGCGGATCATGGCTGGACGGCCGGCATCGTCTATCACGCGCAGGCCGCCGCAAAGGAAATCAACGCGGCCTTCCCGGATGTCGAAGTCGTCGTGAAGACGTCGCCCTCGGCGGCCGACCAGGTAAGCGCGCTGGAGGATCTGTCGGCCAGCCGCAAGCTGGATGCGCTGGTGATACTGCCCTACACCTCCGAGGAACTGACCCAGCCGGTGAAAGCCATCAAGGAGATGGGTACGTTCATCACCGTCGTCGACAGGGGATTGACCGACCCTTCCATTCAGGACCTGTATCTTGCCGGCGACAACATCGCGGTTGGCACCAATACGGCGAAGTTCATGATCGACAAACTGGGCGGCAAAGGTGACGTCGTCGTGCTGCGCGGCATTCCCACCGTCATCGACGACGAGCGCATCAAGGGCTTCGAGGATACCATCAAGGGCACCGGCCTGAAGGTGCTCGACATGCAGTATGCCCACTGGAACAGCGACGAGGCCTTCAAGCTCATGCAGGATTACCTGGCCAAGCACCCGCACATCGATGCGGTCTGGGCCAATGACGACGACATGCTTCTCGGTGTGCTCGAGGCCGTCAAGCAGTCCGGCCGAACCGATATCAAGCTAGCGCTCGGCGGCAACGGCATGAAGGACATCGTGAAGAAGGTGATAGACGGGGATGCGATGACACCGGTCGAGACGCCGTATCCGCCGGCGATGATCAAGACCGCTATCTACATGACCGTGGCCAACTTGATCGGTCAGGCTCCGGTTCGCGGTGCCGTCAAACTCGACGCCCCGCTCATAACCCAGGCCAACGCCAAGGAATATTACTTCCCCGACTCCCCGTTCTGAGGCCCGCATCCGAATGAGGCAAGGCGCGTGATGCGCCTTGCATGCCAACAACAGAGAGGAAGAGCTATGCCAGGCAAGAAGATATTGATGCTGACCGGTGAGTTCACCGAGGAATACGAGATTTTCGTTTACCAGCAAGCGATGGAAGCCGTTGGTCACACGGTCCATGTCGTCTGCCCCGACAAGAATGCGGGCGACCTGATCAAGACCTCGCTGCACGATTTCGAAGGGGACCAGACCTACACCGAAAAGCTCGGGCACTACGCGCTGATCAACAAGACGTTCTCGGATGCGGAAAAGCAGCTCGACCAGTACCACGCGGTCTACTGCGCGGGCGGACGCGGACCGGAATACATCCGCACCGACAAGCGGGTGCAGACGATCGTTCGACACTTTCACGAGACCAAGAAGCCGATCTTCACGATCTGCCATGGCGTGCAGATCCTGATCGCGGTCGACGGTGTCGTGCGCGGCAAGAAGGTTGGTGCGCTGGGCGCTTGCGAGCCGGAAGTCACTCTCGCGGGCGGAACTTATATCGACCTCTCGCCGACGGAAGCCTATGTCGATGGCACGATGGTGTCGGCCAAGGGATGGACGGCGCTGGCCGCCTTTATCCGTGAGTGCCTGAAGGTGCTCGGCACGGAAATCCGCCACAACTGAGCCACGAACCAGGTGGAGGCCGGCGCGCTGCCGTGGCGTGTCGGCCTCCACAGTGATACCGAGGCCTTCGCCGATGCGGACAACTATATCGACCGTCGTGCAAAAGGTATGCGCGCGGTGCGTCCTGCCGGTTTAGCGGCCGCTGCGCCGGACAGGTCCAGCTTTTTCCTTATGCAATCGCGAGCGGAAAAACGTTACCCACTTTCCTGGGGTTGCTTCAACGCGCGGCGGCAATCCAGTCGGCAAGGCTGCGGGCGAAGCTTCGCGGCACGATCAGGTCGCAGCTGCTCTCGCCTGTTCGCAGATAGAGCGCCGGCACGTGATGGACGGACGTCTGTACGGCACGGCCGGGAGCCGAAGCGGCGGACGACCAGTCGACCGGCATGCAGGCAGAGAGAATGTCCTGAAGACGCGCACCCTCCATCCTGAACCGCACCCGGCCTTCGCCGAGCAGAACCGAGCAGCCCAATTCAGGATCGATCGCAATGGCCGGCGGTTCCGCACCTGTCTCGACGATCAGCCAAAGACGGCGGGGGGTGATCCTGACGATGAGGGCGCCAGCATGCCGAACCGTCTCGCCGACGTCGGCAGGAAGCGTCGCGCCCAAGGCCTGCGAGACGCTCGTTTCGAATCTTGTCAGCGTTTCTTCCCAGCCCTCGATTTGAACGATCGGGCAATCGGAGGCCCACAGGTTGAAGTCCTTCGACAGCACAGGCTCAACCATGCATGCGCTCTCCCTTGGGATCTAGGAAAACAGAAGGCACGACGCGGGCGCGAACCGTCTCTGTCCGCATCGGGTAGACCGCGGTGATCTCGTCTCCTTCGGCCGCGGCATTGCCGGCGAACAGCGCCAGTCCGACATAGTGGCCGAGTTCCGGGCTGAAGGTAACCGAGGTGATCCGACCGCGCCCGTGGCCGGTGACGGCATCGCCAGGCAGGAACAATATGGCGCCTCCGCGCAGCCGCTTGCCGTCCTCGATGCATTCCAGCCCGATGAGGCGCTGGCGGTCGGGTGCCTGAAAGGCCGGACGACGACGCAGGACGTCGCCGACGAATCCGCCGCGTTTGCCGGCCATGCGCCCGAGGCCGAGATCGTCGAGCGTGGTGCGGCCATCGATCTCGGGCCCGGCGACGTGGCCCTTTTCAACGCGCAGCGCACCAAGCGCCTCGACGCCATAAGGTTTGAGGCCGAACGGCGCGCCTGCTTCGATGAGACGGCTCCAGGCCTGTTCGCCGGCGCTGGCGCCGACATAGATCTCGTAGGCGCGCTCGCCGGAATAGCTGAGGCGGATAACGCGCAGGGCCCGTCCGTCGAACCCGGCTTCGATGACGCCCATATGCGGCAGCGTCTCGTTGGAGACATCGAGCGTGGGAAAGGCGGCGGCAAGGACATCGCGGCTTCGTGGCCCGGCGATCGACATCGCCGCCCACTCGTCGCTTACCGATGAGACCGCGACACGCAAATCCGGCCAGGCGGTGTCGAGCAGGAATTCCAGCCGCGACAGGACGTCGGCGGCCTTGGCGGTAGAGGTGGTCATGAAGAAGCGATTTTGCGACAAGCGCGTGGTGGTGCCGTCGTCGAAGACGATGCCGTCGTCGCGCAGCATGACGCCGTAGCGCGCGCGGCCAACCGGAAGCTTGGCGAAACCGTTGGCGTAGATGCGGTCGAGGAAGATGGCCGCGTCCGGTCCCTGCACGTCGATCTTGCCGAGGGTGGAAATGTCCATCAGCCCGGCGCCGCCGCGCACGATCCGCATCTCCGCGACATAGGCTTCATTCACGTCGCGTCCGGCATCGCGATAGAAATACGGACGCATCCAGAGGCCGACCTCGAGCATCTCGGCACCGTTTGCCAGGTGCCAGTCGTGCATCGGCGTGCGACGGACCGGCTTGAAGTGATGACCGACGGCGCGACCGGCCAGCGCGCCGATCGCGACCGCCGCGTAGGGCGGGCGAAAGGTCGTGGTTCCGGTTTGCGCAATCGTTGCCCGGCGCAGCGCCGCCATGGCCGAAAGTGCTGCGAAATTGCTGGTTTTGCCCTGGTCGGTCCCCATGCCGAGCGTGGTGTAGCGCTTCAGGTGTTCGACCGATTCATAGCCCTCGCGATGGGCGAGCTCGATGTCCTTGGTGGTCACATCCATCTGTAGATCGACGAAGGCCTTGCCGCGCCCAGCGGAAGAGATCGCACGAAAGGGAGCGGCCGGGGCCCCTTCGAGATCGAGTTCATCCGGCGCCGGCATGGCCGCCGGTTTTCCACAGAAGCATGCCGCTTCGACGCCGGCGCGGTGGCCGTCCTCGATCGCGTCGGCGGTCGAGAAGCGCCCCATCATCGCGCCGGCGCCGAACTGGCCTGCCGGAAAGCCGCCCGGAACGAAGCCGTCGATGTCGTCGCGATAGACGGGCCTGACGCCAAGATGCGAGGTGAGATGCACGGTCGGCGACCAGCCGCCGGAGACGCAGACGAAATCGCAGGCGATTTCCGATTTGGCGCTCGGGCCGGCAAGCCGTACGGCCTTCACCGCATGGCTGCCGCGCAGATCGGCGATCCGGGTTCCGGAGCGGATCTCTACGTTCAGGCGTCCGGCTTCCGCCGCCAGACCGGCGGGCGGAGCGCCGCGCTGGTCCGCGACCGTCACCTGCGCGCCGGCGGCGGCGAGGTCGAAAGCAGCGCGATAGGCACCGTCGTTCATCGTGGCCACGAGGATATTCTTCCCCGGCAGCACGGCGAAGCGGTTGAGATAGGTCCGGGCGGCGGACGCCAGCATGATGCCTGGCCGGTCGTTGTTGGAGAACACCAGCGGCCGTTCGATAGCACCGGCCGCAAAGATGATCGAGCCGGCGCGAAGCACGGTGAAAACCTGCCGCGCAGCGCCTTGCGCGACCTGGCCGTCATGCCGCTCGATCAGCCCCAGCGTGTTGCCGTCATAGGTGCCGAAGGCCATCGTCTTGCGCATCAGGGTGACGTTGGGCTGGCCTGCAAGCTCCGCCTCGATCTTTGTCAGCCAGGCTGCCGCCTTGCCATCGGTGCGCTCGGCAAGAAGTTGGCCACCGAGCAGAAAGTCCTGTTCGACGAGGACGACCCTGGCGCCGCTGGCTGCCGCGGCGCGCGCCGCCGACAGGCCGGCAGGGCCGCCGCCGACGACTGCAACATCGGCAAATGCATGCCGGGTCTCGTAACGGTCGGGATCGGGTTCGGTGCCGGCCCGGCCCAATCCCGCGGCTTTACGGATGAAATGCTCGTAGAACATCCAGGCGCGGCGGGTCGGACCCATGAAGGTCTTGTAGTAGAAGCCGGCAGAAAGAAGGGGCGCAAACAGGCCGTTGACGCTCTGCACGTCGAAGGCAAGGGACGGCCAGCGATTCTGGCTTTCGGCAGTCATACCTTCAGCCAGTTCCAGTGTCGTGGCCGGAAGGTTCGGTTCGCGCCGTCCACCGCTTCCGAGCGTAACCAGCGCGTTGGGTTCTTCCGGGCCGGCCGAGAAGATGCCGCGCGGCCGATGGTATTTGAAGCTGCGGCCTGTCAGCATGAGCCGATTGGCAAGCAGCGCGGAAGCAAGCGTATCGCCTCGATAGCCGCCCAGCTCGCGGCCGTCGAATGTGAAGCGGAGCGGCTGCGTGCGGTCGATGCGGCCGCCGGCGGCCAGACGATTTCCAATCATTTTCATGCTGGCATTTTCCTGGCGAAGCCGACCGATGCGATAGCGTGGTTCCTCGTGTCGCGCTCGATGACCAGCCATTGCCGGCAGCCGGTCACGTGCTGCCAGAATTCACGGTGCGGTCCCGCCGGGTTCTTGCGCACGTAGACATAGCGATACCACGCCTCCGGATCGGGATCGTCATGCGCCGGACGCACCGCGGAAGCGTCGCCGCCATAGCGGAACTCGTCATGGTCGCGCAGGCCGCAGCATGGGCAGTCGATGCGAAGCATTTCTCTCGTTCTCTATTGCAGCCAGGCCGAGGGGCCGGCGCCGGCTTCGTCGAGCGTGTGGCCGGTCCGGAAACGGTCGAGCGCGTAGGCGGCGGTCAGCGGATGCGGCTTGCCGGTGGCCAGCATATGGGCAAAGCACCAGCCGGAGGCCGGCGTCGCCTTGAAGCCGCCATAGCACCAGCCGCCATTGAGATAGAGCCCTTCTATCGGGGTCGGGCAGATGATCGGACTGGCGTCCGGCGTCATGTCCATGACGCCGCCCCAATGGCGCAGCAGCCTGACACGCGAGATGCAGGGCATCAGGGCTATCGCCGCCTCCGCCACTTCGCCCACGACGCCGAGATTGCCGCGCTGGGCGTAGGAATTGTAGCCGTCGAGATTGCCACCGAAGACCAGCCCGCCCTTGTCCGACTGGCTGACATAGAAATGGTCTGCGCCATAAGCGACGACGTGATCTACCAGCGGCTTGAGCGGCTCGGTGACGAAAGCCTGGAGCACGTGGCTTTCGATCGGCAGTTCCAGGCCGGCCCTGGCGGCGAGGAGCGAAGTATGGCCTGCGACGGCGAGGCCGACCTTGCCGGCGCCGATGCGGCCCTTGCTGGTCTCGACACCGACGATCCTTTCGCCGTCGCGGACAAAGCCGGTCACCTCACAATTCTGGATGATGTCGACCCCGTGGCCGTCGGCAGCGCGCGCATAGCCCCAGGCGACGGAATCATGGCGGGCGGTGCCTGCGCGGCCTTGCAAGATCGCACCATGGATCGGAAATCGCGCGGTTTCGGAGAAATCGAGATAGGGTACCAGCCGGCGCACAGCGCCGCGGTCGAGTATGTCGGCGTCGATGCCGTTCAGACGCATGATGTTGGCGCGATGGCTGAATGTGTCGAGTTGATCGGCCGAATGGGCAGTGACGATCTGGCCGCGCTGCGAAAACATCACGTTGAAGTTCAGCGCCCGCGACAAGCCTTCCCACAGCTTGACCGAGAATTCGTAGAACTGGGTGTTGCCGTCAAGCAGGTAGTTGGAGCGGATGACGGTGGTGTTGCGGCCGACATTGCCGCCGCCGACATAGCCCTTTTCCAGAACGGCGACATTGCGGATGCCGTGGTTCTCGGCGAGGTAGAAAGCCGTCGCAAGGCCATGCCCGCCGCCACCGACGACGATCACGTCATAGGCGGGCTTCGGCTCGGCCGCGCGCCAGGCGCGCCGCCAGTTCTTCTGGCCGGAAAGGGCATTGCGGAAAATCGAAAACGCCGAATAGCGCGCCATGTTCATGGTCTAGCGGACGATCGGGCCGGCCGGGGTGCGGGTCAGCACTTCGGCCCCCGCATCGGTCAGCAGCACGGTGTTGGAGATGAAATGGTCGCCGCGGCCGGTGCCCATCAGCCAGGACAGGATGTGGAAGCTCATCCCGGTCTCGATTTCGAGATCGGAATCGTGCCTGAGGCCCGTCACCGAATTGCCGCCGGTCCATGAGGGCGGCTGGCCGATGCCGACGAGATAGCCGCAATGATGGCGGCGATAATGCGACAGGCCGGCCTCGTCGGCGACGCCTTGCCAGGCGGCGTAGACATCGCGCGCCCTGGCGCCTGGCTCGAGCGCCCTGACGACGGCCTCGAATGCCTTGGCCGTGACCTCGGCCATGGCGGCATCTTCGTCCTTGATGTTGCCGATGCGGATCAGCCGGCCAAGCGGCGCGTGATAGCGCGAGACACAGCCCGACAGTTCGACGAAGACCGGCTCGCCGCTGCGATAGATGCCGTCGCCCCAGGTCGTGTGCTCCTCGCCGAGCCGGGCGGCGGGCCGGATGAACGGGCCGAAGCCCGGCGCGTGGCCGCCGGCGCGCACCATCGCCGCCACGCATTGGGCGGCAACCTCCTGCTCGGCGGCGCCGTCGGAGATGGCAGCGATGGCGGCACCTGCCGCAGCATCCGTGACCGTGGCGGCGCGGCGCATCAGCACCTGTTCCTCGGCGCTCTTCACCAACCGCATCTTGTCGACCAGTCCCGAGACGTCGCTCCACTTGGCGTCGGCCTGCGCCTCAAGCTTCAGGGCGAGGCCGTGGCTGAGGCCGGAGGTCCAGTTTTCGATGCCGATCCGTTTGCCGGCCAGGCCGAGTTCGGAAATGACGCGCGCGGCGAGGTCGGCCGCCGTCTCGCTGTCAGAGTGACCGCGGAATTCTGCTGCCTTCACCTGATTCTCGATCGTCACCTTCTCCATCGACCGGGTGACCAGGATAGGGCGCCGGTCGAGCGTGACGATCAGGAGGTGCGGCGCGAAATAACCCCAATGGTCGAGACCGGTGAGGTAGAAAACAGTCTCCGGCGAGGCGAAGACGGCGGCGTCGAGCTTGCGCTCTGCCAATGCCGTGCGAACTTTCGACAAGCGGCCGGCGATCTCGGCTTCGGAAAAGGGATTACGGTCCATTGAGGTGTCCTTGAGTTGCCGGTCCTGGGCTGATGGTCAGTCGATGAAGATGGGATCGCGGGTCACGTCGCAGAGCCGCTCGCCGCCGCCTTCGCTGGCGCTGGGATCCTGGCAGATGATGAGATCGAAGCCGGCCTTTGCCATGCGTTGCTTCACGTCGGCCAGGCGCCGCGCGTATTCCGCCTTGGTGGTGGGCCCGCCCGACGCGTCCAAAGCCGTTTTCCTTCCTGCCCTCATCCAAAGGCGGTTCGTATCCGCATCGAGAAAGCACACCTTAATTGTGCACAACTTGCGCATCACAAGGCCGCACAATCAAGCCCAACGGCGATTTTTCCAGATTCGTACAGTGCGTCTTGCGATATGTCCAGATGAGTTGTATACGTCTTAGTGCGCTTGACGCGATGGTGGAGAAACATCGTTCGAGCCCGATAATTATCGAAGAAGAAAAGGGGAAAGCATGTTCACGTCACAGATATCCCGCCGCGCGCTCGTGAAGGCCGCCGCCTGTCTTGCGCTCGCCGCGACCGCATTCACGTCACTGCCGGCCCATGCCGAAACGACGCTCGAACGCGCCAAGAAGGACGGCTATATCCGCGTCGGCTTCGCCAATGAGGCGCCATTCGGTTTCGCCACGCCTGACGGCAAATTGACCGGCGAAGCGCCGGAAGTCGCCAAGGCGGTGCTCGCCAAGATGGGCATTGCGCAGGTCGACGGTGTGCTGACCGAATTCGGCTCGCTCATTCCGGGTCTCAAGGCCGGCCGCTTCGACATCATCGCCGCCGGCATGTTCATCAATCCCAAGCGCTGCGCCGAGATCAATTTTTCCGAACCGTCCTATGGCATCGGCCAGGCCATGCTGGTCGCGAAGGGCAATCCGAAAGGCGTGAAGGACTATTCGAGCATCAAGGACAATCCCGATCTCAAGCTCGCCGTGATGGCGGGCGCCGTCGAGGGGGATATGCGAAGGACGCCGGCGTTGCCCAAGGACAAGTCGTTTCCTTGCCCGACCAATCCAGCCTGGTCGCGGCGGTCCAGTCTGGCCGTGCCGATGCTGCCGCGCTAACCGCGCTCTCGATCGCCGACATGGCCAAGAAGGCCGATGGCGTCGAATCGACCAAGCCCTTCGGTGAAGTTGCCGGCAAGTCGGTGAAGGGCCATGGCGGCTTCGGCTTCCGCAAGGAGGACACCGATCTGCAGGAAGCGTTCAACGCCGAACTGAAGAAGTTCCTCGGTACGCCGGAGCATATCGCGCTGGTCGAGCCGCTCGGCTTCGGCAAGGACTATCTGCCGAACAAGACGACTGCAGAGCTCTGCAAGGGCGAATAAATTCCCAACTGCTGGGCGGCGTGAAAACGCCGCCCTTTTTTTTCCTCGGAGAAGCAGATGGGTATCCGTACGCTCGTTGCCATGCTGGTCGTTTCGCTGGCCGTGATCGCGGCGCTGGCGACGCAGGAGACATACAGGCTGTTCCTACCGGGCCTATTGCAGGGTGCCGTCCTGACGATCGAGATCGCCGTCCTCGGCAGCCTGCTGGCGGTCGTGATGGGGGTGCTCGCCGCGCTGGCGCGCATGTATGGTCCAGCGCCCCTCAGATGGCTGGCGACGGTCTATGTCGAAATCTTTCGCGGCACCTCGGCGCTCGTGCAATTGTTCTGGCTGTTTTTCGTGCTGCCGCAATTCGGGGTCACGCTCGACGCGTTTCCCGTCGCGGTGCTGGCGCTTGGCTTGAATGTCGGCGCCTATGGATCCGAATGCGTGCGCGGCGCAATCCAGTCGGTCGCGCGCGGCCAATGGGAGGCGGGAACGGCGCTCAACATGAGCCGCGCGCAAATGCTACGCCGGATCATCCTGCCCCAGGCCTTCGTCGCCATGATCCCGCCCTGGGGCAATCTGTTCATCGAGCTTTTGAAATCGACGGCGCTGGTTTCGCTGATCACGCTCACGGACCTCGCCTTCAAGGCGCAGCAGATGAACCAGAACACCTTCAAGACCATTCCTATCTTCACGCTGGTGCTTTTGATGTATCTCGCCATGTCGCTCACCGTTTCTATCGGCATGCGGCTTCTCGAAAGGCGGGCCTCGCTCGGTCTGGCGCGGGGGAGGGCGGCGTGATCTGGGATTGGAGTTTTGCCGCCGAGATCCTGCCGGTGCTCGCACGCGCCGCCGTCGTCTCGATCGAGGCGACGCTGCTCGGCTTCGTCATCGCGGCTTTGCTCGGGCTGGTCCTCGCGGTAATCCGTATCGCGGTGCCCTGGACCGGCTGGACGATCTCGGTGCTGGTCGAACTGATCCGCTCGACGCCGCTGCTCATCCAGATCTTCTTCCTCTATTTCGTCTTTCCGAAATTCGGCGTCGTGCTCGACGCATTCACGGCCGGCGTTCTGGCCATCGGCATTCACTACGCCGCCTATTGCTCGGAAGTCTACCGCGCGGGCTTCGACAACATCCATCGCGGCCAGTGGGAAGCCTCGATCGCACTCAACCTCTCCTCCTGGACGACCTTTCGCGACATCATCATCCCGCAGGCGATACCGCCGATCGTGCCGGCGCTCGGCAACTATCTCGTCGCGCTGTTCAAGGAGACGCCGCTGCTGTCGGCCATCGCCGTGCTGGAACTCATGCAGACGGCCAAGATCATCGGCTCCGAAACCTTCCGCTACACCGAACCGATCACGCTGGTCGGCCTGTTCTTCCTGGCCATGAGCCTGGTTTCGGCCGCGCTCATCCGTGCTCTCGAACGCCTGCTCAACCGGAGGACCGCGCGATGACCGAACAACCGATGGTCCGTTTCGACAATGTCTCGAAGCGTTACGGCGCGCTCACCGTGCTCGACGGGCTGAACCTCGAAATCGCGCGCGGCGAGAAGGTTTCCGTCATCGGACCGTCCGGTTCCGGCAAGACCACGGTCTTGCGCATGCTGATGACGCTGGAGACGATCAATGACGGCGTCATCTGGGTCGAAGGCGAGACACTGACACATATGAAGCAAGGCGGAAAGCTGGTGCCCGCCAATCTTGCCCATATCCGCCGCATCCGGGCGAAGATCGGCATGGTGTTCCAGTCTTTCAACCTGTTTCCACACATGACGGCGATGGCCAATTGCATCGAGGCGCCGATGACAGTGCTTGGCATGAAGCGGGCCGATGCCGAAGCACGGGCGGCCGAGCTTCTCGACATGGTCGGGCTGTCGCAGAAGAAGGATCATTATCCTTCACAGCTTTCCGGCGGCCAGCAACAGCGCGTCGCCATTGCCAGGGCGCTGGCGATGCGGCCCAAGATAATGCTGTTCGACGAGGTGACGTCCGCGCTCGATCCGGAACTTGTCGGCGAAGTGCTGCAAGTGATAAGGCAAATCGGCCGCGAGCATGATTTGACGATGCTCATGGTCACCCACCAGATGGGCTTCGCCAAGGAATTTTCCGATCGCGTCTGCTTCTTCTACCAGGGTAAAATTTGCGAGCAGGGGCCGCCAGCAGAGCTTTTCGGCGCACCCAAGAATGAGCGGACGCGGCAGTTCCTGCACGCGGTCCTGGAGGCTGGATGACGCTTGATACGGATGCCTCGGCCAAGACAGTGCCGCCTTCGCGTCCGCTTTCGGCGCGCGAACGGTTCGAACGCATCTACCTAATCCTGCGCGACCGTATCTGCCTTCTCGATTATCCGCCGGGGAGCCGGCTCTCCGAAGAAGAACTCGCCCAGGAATTCGAGATCAGCCGCACACCGGTCCGACGCGTGCTGGCGCGGCTCGAGGCCGAAGGGCTTGTGCAATCGATCCACGGCGTCGGTACGATCGTTACCGACGTCGACATCGAGGAGTTGCAGCAGGTCTATCATCTGCGACTGGAACTCGCGCTGCTTGTCGGCAAGCTTTCGCCAATGCCCCGAACGGCGGTCGACCTCGATCGCATCCGAGCGCTCATCGCGCGCTGCGATTCCGATATGCTCAACCCGGATCAGCGTGCCTTCCTGCAGCTGAACATGGACTTCTTCACTGAACTATCCGGCATGACCGGGAACCAGCCCCTGCGCGAAATAAGCGAAAGACTGTATTTTCAGGTTGCGCGCGTAGTCCTCAAGATGATGCCGCAACTCGGCCTTGTGGAGGAGTTCACGGCCTTCCGGCGCGAAATGGAGGAAGTGCTGGCCGCGGCGGAAATCGGGGATTGGGAATCGATCGGGCACATCAGGCGAGCCCATATCTCGATGAGCTTTCGGCGCATGGTGCGCCATGCCGGCCGACATGATGAATTTGACGGCAAGACCTGACGGTCGTCCTTTGGCACGGTGACGCATCCGGCGCCGAGAAGCGCTGCTGCTCCGTCCTCTTTATTTAGGGTGCCGCCGTTCAGCCACGGCGTCAGGCACCACCACCAGCTTGCCGACGAAATCCTTGGCGATGAAATCGGCTTGGGCGCGGTGGAAATCGGAAAGCCTGTAGACGCCGCCGACCAGCGGCCGGATCTTGCCTTCCTCGATATAGCGCACGATACGGCGGAAATCCGCACGTGTGCCCTGGCTCGAGCCGTGAAGCTGAAGCTGCTTGAGATACATGGTCCTGAGATCGAGCTGGACGACCGGGCCGGCGATGGCGCCTGCGGTGGTGTAGCGGCCCTCGGGCCTCAGGATGCGCAACAGATCGTTGAAGATCGCGCCGCCGACAAGGTCGGCCACGACGTCGATGGGCTGGCCGCCGGTCACCTTGGCCACGGCTTGCGGCAGGTCGGCCACGCCACGGGTGATCACGGCTTCGGCGCCGATGTCGAGCACTGCCTGCTCCTTGCCCTTGCCGACGACGGCATAGGGAATGGCTCCGCGCGCCCGCGCCAATTGCACGATGCCGGAGCCGACGCCGCCCGAGGCGCCGGTGACCAGCACGCGTTCGCCGGCATTGAGCCCTGCACGTTCCAGCATCTGCTCGCCGGTGAGATAGGCGCAGCAGAAGGTGGCGAGTTCGAGGTCACTCAAGTCGGTGTCGACGACATGGGCGTTCTCGGCCGGCACAGCCTGGTATTCGGCGTAACCGCCGTCGCGGCCGTGGCCCATATAGTCGATGTCGGCGAGCGAATCGTCGTCGCGATTGTAGATCGAGAAATCGACCATCACTCGCTCGCCGATGCGATCCGGCGAGACGCCTGCGCCAACGGCGGCGATGGTGCCGACCGTGTCGGTGCCCTGGATGCGGGGGAAGGTCAGCGTGTTGCCCTGACGCCGCCATGTCGACACGGCCCCTGCGTCCTCCTCCGTGCCATAGGCGCCCTGGCGAACCCAGACGTCGGTATTGTTCATGCCGCAGGCGGTGACCTTGACCAGCACTTCGCCGGCGGCGGGCACAGGCACTTTCACGTCGGTGCGGTAGACGAGCTTTTCCGGGCCGCCGTGGCCGGTAAGCTGCACGGCCGCCATGGTGGCGGGGAGGGTGGGATGAGAGGTCATCGCGTTCACTTCCGAATACTTTGTACGTTGGCGCTGCCCCTCACCTTTACCCTCTCTCCGTGAACGACGAGAAGGTGCCGGCAGGCGGATGAGGGGCAGCGCCGATCTCGACAATTAGAGATTGGCGAACACGCTCCTCACGGCATCGGCGGTCTTGGCCACCACGGTGTCAGCCTCCTCGCGCGTCAGGCAAAGCGGTGGGGCGAAGCCCAGAATATCGCCCTGCGGCATGGCGCGGCCGATGACCCCGCTTGCGGCGAGGGCCGTGGCGATCTGCGGTCCGATCTTCTGCGCCGGATCGAAGAACACACGGTCGTCCTTGTCGGCGACGAACTCGACCGCCGCCAGCATGCCGTCACCGCGCACCTCGCCGACGTTTTTGTGGCCGCCGACGGCCTTGGCCAATTCGGCGCGGAAATAGGCGCCGGTCTCGCCGGCATTCCTCACCAGATCCATCTCATCGATCAGTTCGAGATTGGCCACACCCGCGGCGACGCAGATCGGATGCGCCGAATAGGTCCAGCCGTGCCCCAGTGAGCCGAGCTTGTCGGAGCCCTGCACCAGCACCTGCCACATCTTGTCGGCGACGATGACGCCCGACAGCGGCGCATAGGCGGAGGTCAGGCCCTTGGCGATGGTGATCAGGTCCGGCTTGATGCCGTAATGGTCGGAGCCGAACATGGTGCCCAGTCGGCCGAAGCCCGTCACCACTTCGTCGGCGACCAGGAGCACGTCGTACTTCTTCAGCACCGCCTGGATTTTCTCCCAGTAGCCGGCGGGCGGCGGCACGATGCCGCCAGTGCCGAGGATCGGCTCGCCGATGAAGGCGGCGACGGTCTCGGGCCCTTCGGCAAGGATCATCTCCTCCAGCTTGTCGGCGCAATGCTGCGAGAACTGCTCCTCGCTCATCGAGCGGTCGGCGCGGCGGAAATAATAGGGCGCCTCGGTGTGCAGGATCGGCGCGCGCGGCAAGTCGAAGGCGTTGTGGAAAAGATCGAGCCCGGTCAGCGATCCCGTCATGATGCCGGAGCCGTGATAGCCGCGCCAGCGCGAGATGATCTTCTTCTTCTCCGGGCGGCCAAGCACGTTGTTGTAGTACCAGATCAGCTTGATGTTGGTTTCGTTGGCATCCGAACCGGAGAGGCCGAAATAGACCCTCGACATGCCCTTCGGCGCACGGTCGATGATCATCTTCGACAGCGTGATCGAGGCCTCGGTGCCGTGGCCGACATAGGCGTGGTAATAGGCGAGGTTCGTGGCCTGGGCGGCGATGGCGTCAGCGATCTTCTGGCGGCCATAGCCGACATTGACGCAGTAGAGGCCGGCGAAGGCATCGATACTTTTTCTGCCGTTGCTGTCCCAGACGGTGACGCCTTCACCGCCGGCCATGATGCGCGTCGGCGATTCACCGCGCGCGTGGGTGCCCATATGCGTCGAGGGATGGAAGAAGTGATCACGATCCCAGGCGGCGAGTTCGTTGGACTGGTCGAGCATTCTTTTGACTCCTTGAGGAACGTGGACGCGGCTTAAGCGACGTCCAGGCAAAGATATTTGAGATCGGTGAAAGCTTCGAGCCCCTGACGCGAACCCTCGCGGCCAATGCCGGACTGCTTGACGCCGCCGAACGGGATCGGCGCACCGGTGATCTTGACGCGGTTGATGGCGACCATGCCGTAGTCCAGCGCCCTGCCCAGGCGCTGCTGGCGGGCGCCGTTCTCGGTCACGACATAGGCGACCAGACCATATTCAGTGGCGTTGGCGCGCGCGGTCACCTCGTCCTCGCTGTCGAACGGCGTCACGGCTGCGACCGGACCAAACGTTTCTTCGCGCATGATCAGTGCCTCGTCAGATACGTCAGCCAGCAGCGTCGGCTGGTAAAACAACGGGCCGGCCTGGTGCCTTATGCCGCCAACGAGGCAGCGGGCGCCATGGGCGAGCGCGTCGGTGACCTGCTCCTCGACCTTCTTGACGGCGCGCTCATGCATCAGCGGGCCGATGTCGCTTTCGTCGGCAAGGCCATTGCCGGTCCGCAGCGCCTCGATGCGCTTGGCGAAGGCGGCGCAGAAACGATCGTAGATCGGCCGCTGGACATAGATGCGGTTGGCCGCGAGGCAGTCCTGGCCGGACGTGGCGAATTTGGCGTCGACGGCGATGCGCACGGCCTTGTCGAGATCGGCGTCGGCAAAGACGATCAGCGGCGCGTGGCCGCCAAGCTCCATAACCAGCCGCTTCATCGTCGGCGCGCTCTGGGCCGCGATCAGCCTGCCGATCTCGGTCGAACCGGTGAAGCTCATGGCGCGCACGCGAGGGTCCTCGCACATTCGCCCGACAATGATCGACGCCTTGCCTGTGACGACATTGAAGACGCCGGCGGGCAGGCCGGCGCGCTCGCCGAGTTCGGCCAGTGCCAGCGCCGAGAGCGGCGTTTCCGAAGAAGGGTGGGCGACGATGGTGCAACCGGCGGCAAGGGCCGCAGCCGCCTTGCGGGTCAGCATGGCGGACGGGAAGTTCCACGGCGTCACGACGCCGACGACGCCGAGCGGCTCGCGCCGCACCGTCATTTCCGCGTTCGCCAGATGGCTGGTTACGCTTTCGGCGTTGAGGCGCTTTGCTTCCTCGGCATACCATTCGACGAAAGAGGCGGCATAATCGATCTCACCGAGCGATTCCTTCAAGGGCTTGCCCTGTTCCAGCGTCATCAGCAGAGCGAGGTCATCCTTCGCGGCGATGATGAGATCGAACCATTTGCGCAGGATTTTCGAGCGCTCCTGCGGCAACAGCGCCCGCCAGGCAGGGAAAGCGCGCGCCGCCGCGTCGATCGCACTTGCCGTCTGGCGGCCATCGAGCGCGGCGACGAAGGCCACCGTGGCGCCGGTCGCCGGGTCGGTGACCTCGAAGCTCTCCGCCGCCTCGCTTGCCGTCCAGTGCCCGTCGACATAGGCAAGCTCGCGCAGCAGCCGGCGGTCGGCGAGGCGGTCGAGCGCTTCATGGCGGTACGAACGGGCAAAATGCGCGGACATCATCGATTGCTCCCGATTGGGGTGATGCCGCAAGACTAGGGGCGTCGGCGCGAAGGATGAGGCTGTTTAGGTGCAGCTATATAGAGAGATTCTCTCTATTCGGCTGGGGAGCAGGACGATCTGTCTAGCCGCAGGGGTGGGGCGGGTGCTTTCGCGCATTCTCCGAGCGTACGGTGCCAGATGAACGCTGGTTTCGATCTCAGGACTGCACCGGCAACAGATCGGCAAGCGGTAGCACGGTCTCGTCCTTCACCGTCTTGATGACGATGTAGGTGAAGTAGCGATCGATGCCGATTTCGCGTTCGAGCAAGGCATCGACCAGCCGCTGATAGGTATCGATATCGCGCGCCATCACCTTCAGAACGTAGTCGACGCCGCCGCCCACCGACCAGCAGGCTACAATCTCAGGTATGTCGCGGATGACGCGCTCGAAGCGGTCGAAATCGGCCTGGCGATGGCTGGCCAGCGTCACCTCCATCAGCACGGTGGCGACGGGTGCGACGACGCGCATGGCAATCGAGGCATGATAGCCGGAGACGATGCCAGCCTTTTCCAGCTTGCGCAGCCGCATCCAGCACGGCGTCGGTGACAGGCCGACCTTGTCGGCCAGCGCCAGCTTGGTGATGCGCCCGTCACGCTGGATCGCGTCGAGGATTCTGAGGTCGATCGGGTCGAGTTTCGCGGCGGCCATCTGTATCCACTTTTTGGTCCCGCCGTACCATGACGGCGCATTATTTCGATTGTCAATTGCACTGATTTCGATCTCTAATAAGTCATGACATTATGGCAACCTGATCCCGCGCTCATCCGGCGGCCCGCCTACCAGTCGCTGGCCGACCAGTTCGCGCGCGCCATTCATGATGGGCGGCTCGCCAACGGCGCGCGGCTGCCGACGCATCGCCGGCTGGCCGACGAGTTGAAACTATCGGTGCAGACGGTCAGTCGCGCCTATGAGGAACTGATTCGCCGCGGCCTGATCTCGGGCGAGATCGGCCGCGGCAGCTTCGTCCAGACGCAGCGGCGCGAGCCGGAACCGCCCTATCTGCCGGAGCGGCTGGGCGAAGTGATCGATCTTTCGATCCTGAAGCCGGTCTGCGAGCCGATGCATCTGGAGCGGCTAAAGCAGGCGCTGGGCTGGCTGGCCGACAACCTGCCGTCGAGCTCGGCGCTGTCGTTCCGGCCCAACATGGTGTTTCCCCGTCACCGCGCCGTGGCGGTCGAGTGGCTGAAACTGTGCGGTCTTGATGCGTCGCCGCAGAATATCAGCCTTACCAATGGCGCTACCGCCGGCATGACGGTGGCGCTGATGAGCGTGGCGCCGCCCGGCTCGACCGTCGCCACCGAGGCGATCGGCCACCATACGCTGGTGCCGCTCGCCCGCTATCTCGGCTTCAACCTCGAAGGCCTGCCGATAGACGGCAATGGCCTTATCCCGGAAGCGCTGGACGAGGCCTGCCGGATCTCCGACATCCGCGCCGTGTTCGTGCAGCCTTCGGTGATCAACCCGACGGCGACGCTGATGGATGCGGCGCGGCGCGAGCAGATTGCGGCGGTTGCGCGCAGGCACGACATAGCCATCATCGAGAACGATGTGCTGGGGCCGCTGGTCGAGGACCGGCCGCCGCCGGTCGCCGCCTTCGCGCCTGAACGCACGCTCTACGTCACGTCCTTCACCAAGATCGTGGTGCCGGGCCTGCGCATCGGCTATCTCGCCGCACCCGACCGCTATGTCGCCGCGGTCGCCAACCGGCATCTGGTTTCCAACTGGATGGCGACGCCGCTGGTGGCGGAAATCGCCACCAAATGGGTGACCGACGGCACCGCGATGGAACTGGTGCGCTGGCAACGCACAGCATTGCGGCGACGCCAGGACATCGTCGCCGAGGTGCTGGCCGGCGTCGACTATCGCACCCGGCGCGACGGACTGCATGTCTGGTTGCAGTTGCCGGCCGACCGTGCCGAGGAGAGCTTCGTCGCCCAGGCGCGCCTGCAAGGCGTGGCGATCGCGCCCGGCGCCTCCTTCCGCATCTCGCAAGCGCCCTGGCAACCGGCGGTGCGCATCTCGCTGGGCTCGACCACCGAGGGGGAACTGCGCGCCGGCCTCGGCGTTGTCACCAAGCTGCTGCTTGGCGACCCCGAGCATCTGCTGCTCGCAATCTAGCGAGATGTGCCGCTATCCAGACGATGCCGACCGCCAAAGGCGTCCCCGGTGCTGTCATTTTCGGTTCGACTTGATTTCGATCTCGGCACATTGCTAGGCACTGAATGTCCAAGAATTGTGCGGGATCAGAATAATTGTCATGATATTATTTTCCCAATTGACATGATTTGGCGGGTTCCGCATCGTTAAGGGCATAGGCTTCTCCAGCACGGGAAATTCGTTTGTCCGCATCCGCGCCTATCATCAAGGTCGATGGCATTTCGAAAAGCTTCGGCACTTTCAAGGTGCTGGACGGCCTGTCCATGCAGGTCATGCCCGGCGAGAAGCTGGCGCTGATTGGCCCGTCCGGCTCGGGCAAGACGACGATCCTGCGCATCCTGATGACGCTGGAGCGCATCGATGGCGGCCACATCCAGATCGACGGCGAGCATCTCTATCACATGGAGCGAAACGGCCAGCTGCTGGCCGCCGACGAGCGGCATCTGGCCAGGATGCGCCAGAAGATCGGCATGGTCTTCCAGCTGTTCAATCTGTTCCCGCACAAATGCGTCATCGACAATGTCACGCTGGCGCCGATGCTGACCAAGGGCACGCCGCGCGCTGCCGCCGAGAAGCGGGCGATGGAATTGCTCGACATGGTCGGCATGGCCGACAAGGCCAAGGCCATGCCGGCACAGCTTTCGGGCGGCCAGAAGCAGCGCGTCGCGATTGCCCGCGCGCTGGCGCTGTCGCCCCGGATCATGCTGTTCGACGAGGTCACCTCGGCGCTCGATCCCGAACTGGTCGAGGAGGTGCTCAACGTGATGCGCAAGCTCGCGGCCGAAACCGACATGACGATGCTGCTCGTCACCCATGAAATGGGCTTTGCCCACGACTTCGCCGACCGGGTGCTGTTCTTCGACCGCGGCCGCATCGTCGAGGAGGGCAAACCCGATGAGATTTTCCGCCATCCCAAACAGGAGCGCACGCAAGGTTTCCTGAAGAAGATCATCGCGGCCGGACATCGCGTCTGACCGCCATGCCAGAGGCGGCGACACCGTCCGCAAGGGCGGTATTGCCGTCCTGAAATGACTGCAACCAAGAACACAAACATGGAGTTGGGAACAATGAAAAAACTTGGCATTCTGGCCGGCGTCGCCGGTCTTGCGCTGACCGCCGTGCTCGCGGCCTCGAACATCGGATCGGCCGACGACAGCAAGCTCGAGCAGCTGAAGGCGCAAGGCTTCGCCCGCCTCGCCATCGCCAACGAGCCGCCCTACACGGCGGTCGCCGCCGACGGCAAGGTTTCGGGCGCCGCGCCCGACGTGGCACGGGAAATCTTCAAGCGGCTGGGCGTCGCCGACGTCGCCGCGTCGATCTCGGAATATGGTGCCATGATCCCCGGCCTGCAGGCCGGGCGTTTCGATGTCGTCACCGCCGGCCTGTTCATGAAGCCGGAGCGTTGTGCGGCGGTTGCCTATTCCGAGCCGGTGCTGTGCGACGCCGAGGCGATGCTGGTGAAGAAAGGCAATCCGAAGGGCTTCAAGAGCTACGAGGATGTCGCCAAGGACACCTCCGCCACCATCGGCGCGCCCGGCGGCGGCACCGAGGAGAAGCTCGCGCTCAACGCCGGCGTGCCGCGTGACCGCGTCATCGTCGTGCCCGACGGCCAGAGCGGGCTGAAGATGGTGCAGGACGGCCGCATCGACGCCTATTCGCTCCCCGTCCTGTCGATCAACGATCTGATGAAGAAGGCCAATGACCCGAGCCTCGAAGTCATAGCACCCGTGCAGGGCGCGCCCGTCTATTGCGACGGCGCCGCGTTCAAGAAGGGTGACGAGGCGCTGCGCGACGCCTTCGACGTCGAGCTCGCCAAGATGAAGAAGTCGGGCGAGTTCGCCAAGATCATCGAGCCCTACGGCTTCTCGGCGGCGGCGGCGATGTCGACGACGCGCGACAAGCTCTGCGCGGCGAAATAAGCTCTTTTCCTTCTCCCCGTCCACGGAGAGAAGGTGGCCCGAAGGGCCGGATGAGGGGCAGCGCGCGTTTCTGCGAGCTTGGAGCCGCCTCTCATCCGCCTGCCCGTCCTTCGCGGCAGCTGCGCTGCAGCTAAGGAGGGTGAACCTGCATCTTCTCCCCGTGAGAGGGGGAAGTTGTTAAAACCAAACGTTGGAAGCCTCTGATACATGACCCAGTGGTCCGGCTATCTCGGCCTGATATTGCAGGGAGCGCTTGTCACCATCGAGCTGACGCTGATGGGGTCGGTGCTGGCCCTCATCATGGCCTTCCTGGCCGGGATGGGGCGGCTGTCGCGCTTCTTCGCGTTGCGGGCGCTCGCCACCGCCTATATCGAGTTCTTCCGCGGCACATCGATTTTCGTACAGCTGTTCTGGGCCTATTTCGTGTTGCCCCTGGCGGGCGTCGAGCTCACTCCGCTGCAAGCCGGCGTGCTGGCGCTGGGCCTCAATGTCGGCGCCTATGCGGCGGAAGTGGTACGCGGCGCCATCCAGTCGGTCGGCGCCGAGCAATACGAGGCCTGCACGGCTCTCAATCTCGGCCGCTGGCAAGGCATGCGCCATGTCATCCTGCCGCAGGCGCTTCTGGTGATGCTGCCGACCTTCGGCAACAACGCCATCGAACTGCTCAAGGCGACATCCGTCGTCTCCCTGATTTCGCTCGCCGATCTCACCTTCCAGGCGCAGGTGGTGCGCTCGCAGACCGGCAGCACGCTGATGCCGTTCACCACCATCCTGGTGATCTATTTCGCGCTCGCGCTCGTCATCTCCTGGGGCGTGCGGTCGCTGGAGCGGCGCATGGCGCGCGGCCTCGACGGAGTGCGCGTCTGATGGATTGGGCCCTGTAATGGATTGGGACTGGGATTTCGTCCGGCAGATCCTGCCGACGCTGATCGAGGGGGTGAAGATCACCATCCTGGCGACGGTGCTCGGCTCGGTGCTGGCGGCAATCGTCGGGCTGGGCATCGCACTGGCCCGCCGCTCGCCGAACAAGATGATGTCGCGCACGGTCGGCTGGGCGGCCGAATTCATCCGCGGCACGCCGCTGCTGGTGCAGCTCTACTTCATCTTCTACGTGCTGCCCGATTTCGGCATCCTGCTGCCGCCGCTGGTGGCCGGCGTCATCGGGCTTGGGCTGCACTACGGCACCTATACGGCGGAGGTCTATCGCGCCGGCATCGAGAACGTGCCGCGCGGCCAGTGGGAGGCGGCCAAAGCCTGCAATCTCAGCGCTCGCCAGACCTGGACCCACATCGTCATACCGCAGGCAATCCCGCCGATGATCCCGGCGCTGGCCAATTATTTCATCGCCATGTTCAAGGAGACGCCGCTGCTGTCGGCGATCACCGTGCTGGAGCTGATGAACCAGGCCAAGAGCGTCGCCAACACCTATTACCGCTATGTCGAGCCGATGACGCTGGTCGGCGCCTTCTTCCTGATCATCAGCCTTTTCTCGGTTATGCTGCTGCGCTGGCTGGAACATCGCTACGGCAAGATCGAAAGGTAGTTCCCATGAAGCCGCTTCCCGAAATCAGGCTGATGCCGACAAGGCCCGCACTCGAGGTGCGCCCGTTGGAAAAGCGCGTCGGCCTGATCATCCTGGCCACCGACCACACCAGCGAGCCGGACTTCCGTCGCATGGTGGCGAGTGAGAGGATCGGCATCTATGTCGCCCGCATCCCCTATAAGAATCCGACCACACCTCAGAATCTGCGCAAGATGCAGCACGAACTGACGGCTGGCGCGGCGCTGATCCTGCCGGACGAACCGCTCGATGCCATCTGCTACTCCTGCACGTCGGCCTCCGTGGTGATCGGCGATGCCGAGATCGAGGCGGCGATCCAGGCGGCCAAGCCTGGCGTGCCCGTGGTCACGCCGCCGATGGCGGGCGTGCGCGGACTGAGGGCTCTGGGCGCGAAGAGGATCAGTATTCTCACCCCCTACACCGTCGAGACGAGCCGGCCGATGGCGGCCTATTTCGCCGAACGCGGCTTCGAGATCGCCAGCTTCACCTGTCTCGGCTTCGAGGATGACCGCGAGATGGCGCGCATTGCGCCGGCAGCCCTCGTCGATCTGGCGTGCGAGGCGACTGACCCGCAGGCCGAGGCGTTGTTCGTGTCCTGCACGGCGCTGCGCTCGGCGCTGGCGGTTGCCGCGATGGAACAGGCTATCGGCCGCCCGGTCGTCACCAGCAACCAGGCGAGCGCGTGGAATTGCCTGCGACTGTGTGGCGATGATGTGCCGCGTCCGGAGTTCGGGCGGCTGACGACCTTGCCGCTTGGACAGTAAGGTCATGTCCTGCATGCACGAGCGACCCATGACGCACGCCGTCGCCCTTTCAGACATCCGCGCCGCGCGCCAACGCATCACCGGCAAGGTCGAGCCGACACCGGTCGTGCCGTCCGAGAGCCTGTCGGAGCGGCTCGGCCTTCCCGTTCACCTTAAGCTGGAGCACCGCCAGACCACGGGCAGCTTTAAGCTGCGTGGCGCCTCGAACGCCATTGCTTCGCTCAATGCCGAGCAGCGGGCACGCGGTGTTGTCGCGGCCTCGACCGGCAATCACGGCCGCGCACTCGCCCATGCCGCCAGGCTCGAAGGCATGCGCGCGGTTGTCTGCATGTCGCGGCTGGTGCCTCGGAACAAGCTCGATGCCATTCGCTGCCTCGGCGCGGAAATCCGGATTGTCGGCGACAGCCAGGACGACGCGCAGCAGGAGGTCGGGCGGCTGGTGGGGCAAGAGGGTCTGGTGATGCTGCCACCCTTCGACCATCCCGACATCATCGCCGGGCAGGGCACGCTCGGGCTGGAGATCATGGAGCAGGTTCCTGACGCCGCTCTGGTGCTGGTGCAGCTCTCCGGCGGCGGGTTGGCTTCCGGGATTGCCGCAGCGGTCAAGGGCGTCAGGCCGAGCACAAAGGTCGTCGGCATCTCGATGGCGCGCGGCGCGGCGATGAAAACCAGCCTCGATGCAGGGCGCCCGGTGCAGGTGGAGGAACTGCCGACACTGGCGGATTCGCTCGGCGGCGGCATCGGCCTCGACAACCGGCTGACCTTTTCCATGTGCCGAGACCTGCTCGACGACGTCGTGCTGCTTTCCGAAGACGAGATCGCCGCCGGCATCCGCCATGCCTATGAACAGGAGCGCGAGGTCGTAGAGGGCGCCGGCGCGGTCGGTATCGCTGCGCTGCTTGCCGGCAAGGTGAAGCCAAACGGACCGGTGGTCGTTCTGCTTTCCGGTCGTAATATCGATATGAGCCTGCACAGAAAGATCGTTTGCGGCGAAGTAGTTGCGGAGCGCGCCTGATGAACCGGATGACCATCCTTACCGAGAAAGAACTACGCGAGATCGTAGCTCTCGATCTCGACGCCGTCGCCTGCGTCGAAAACGCCTTCCGGGCGCTCGCTACCCTGCCGGTGGCGATGCCGCCGATCCTGCGGCTCGACATCCCCGAGCATCGCGGCGAGGTCGACGTGAAGACCGCCTATGTGCCTGGCATCGACGGCTTCGCCATTAAGATCAGCCCCGGCTTCTTCGACAATCCCAAGCTCGGCCTGCCCAGCGTCAACGGCATGATGGTGCTGCTGTCGGCAAAAACCGGTCTGGTCGAGGCGTTGCTGCTCGACAATGGCTATCTCACCGACGTCCGCACCGCAGCCGCCGGGGCGGTCGCCGCAAAACATCTGTCGCGGCCGGATTCATCCATTGCCGCGATCTTCGGCGCCGGCGTGCAGGCCGGATTGCAGCTCGAGGCGCTGCGCCTGGTGCGGCCGATCGAAGAAGCTCGCATCTGGGCGCGCGACGCGGCCAAGGCGCAAGCCGCGGCCGGCGCCTTGAGCGAAAAACTGGGCATCGTGGTGCGCGCAGAACCGGATGCGGCCAAGGCGGCCGCCGGCGCCGACATCATCGTCACCACCACGCCCTCGACAGAACCATTGATCAAGGCCGGCTTCGTCTCGGCCGGCCAGCACATCACCGCCATGGGCTCGGACGCCGAGCACAAGAACGAGATCGCACCGGCAATCCTGCGCATGGCCGATCTCTATGTCGCCGACAGCGCAAGGCAGACGCGCCGGCTCGGTGAATTGCACCATGCCATCTCCGCCGGCGTGATGGCGGCGGACGCGGAGGTGGCCGAACTCGGCCAGATCATCGCCGGCGAACGGCATGGCCGGCGCGCGGCGGACGACATCACCATCGCCGACCTGACCGGCACCGGCGTGCAGGACACCGCGATCGCCACGCTAGCCCGTGACCGGGCCCGGGTTGCGAAAGCCGGAACCATTTTTGAAAGTTGATGCTGGCCGCAAGAGCATGATCCGGAAAAGTGGAAACCGGTTTTCCGAGGAGATCATGCTCAAACAAAAAATTACCTGGAGCCAGGTTCAACGGAAGTTGAAGCGGGTTCCAGGGCCCAACAAACGAGGACCAACAAAATGCAACCGAACTTGAAATTCTCGCGAAGCGAGTATGCGGATCGCCTCGCCAAGACGCGGAAAGCCATGGCGGTGAAAGGCGTCGATCTGCTTATTGTCAGCGACCCCTCCAACATGGCCTGGCTCACCGGCTATGACGGCTGGTCCTTCTACGTGCATCAGGCCGTCATCGTGCCGCCGTCGGGCGAGCCGGTCTGGTATGGCCGCGGCCAGGACGCCAACGGCGCCAAGCGCACCGCCTATCTCGCGCATGACAACATCGTCGGCTATGCCGATCACTATGTGCAGTCGACCGAGCGCCATCCGATGGATTTCCTGTCGAGCGTGCTTGCCGATCGCGGCTGGGGCAAGCTGACCGTCGGCGTCGAGATGGACAATTACTGGTTCTCGGCCGCCGCCTTCGCCTCTTTGCAGAAGCACCTGCCCAATGCCCGTTTCGTCGACGCCACCGCGCTGGTCAACTGGCAGCGCGCGGTGAAGAGCCCGACCGAGATCGACTTTATGCGCAAGGCCGCCCGCATCGTCGAGGCGATGCACCAGCGCATCGTCGACAAGATAGAGGTCGGCATGCGCAAATGCGATCTCGTCGCCGAGATCTATGATGCCGGCACGCGTGGCGTCGACGGCATCGGCGGCGACTATCCAGCGATCGTGCCGCTGCTGCCGTCGGGCGCCGACGCCTCGGCGCCGCACCTGACCTGGGATGACAAGCCGATGAAGTCGGGCGAGGGCACGTTTTTCGAAATCGCCGGGTGCTACAACAGGTACCACTGCCCGTTGTCGCGAACAGTGTTCCTCGGCAAGCCGACACAGGAATTCCTCGATGCGGAGAAGGCGACGCTCGAAGGCATGGACGCGGGGCTCGCGGCAGCCAAGCCCGGCAACACGTGCGAAGACATCGCCAACGCCTTCTTCGCGGTGTTGAAGAAATATGGCATCGTCAAGGACAACCGCACCGGCTATCCGATCGGCCTTTCCTATCCGCCGGACTGGGGCGAACGCACGATGAGCCTGCGCCCCGGAGACCGCACCGAGCTGAAGCCCGGCATGACCTTCCATTTTATGACCGGCCTGTGGCTGGAGACGATGGGGCTGGAAATCACCGAATCCATCCTGATCACTGAGACGGGCGTCGAGTGCCTGGCCAATGTGCCGCGCAAGCTGGTGGTGAAGAATTGAAACCGATGTCCGACCTTCGTCCGTCGCCGGTCTCGCCCTCGGTCGATTTCGATCGCGACGGCGCACAGCACGGTTTCCTGCGCCTGCCCTACAGCCGCGACGATTCGGCGTGGGGCTCGGTGATGATCCCGATCTGCGTCCTGCGCAACGGCAAGGGGCCGACGGCCCTTCTGACCGGCGGCAATCATGGCGACGAATATGAAGGGCCGCTGGCGCTCTATGATCTGGCGCGCACGCTCGATCCCGCCCAAGTCAGCGGCACGGTCATCATCGTGCCGGCGATGAACTATCCGGCCTTCCGCGCCGGCACGCGCACCTCGCCGATCGACAAGGGCAACATGAACCGCAGCTTTCCAGGCCGGCCAGACGGTACGGTGACGGAAAAGATCGCCGATTATTTCCAGCGGGAGCTGCTTCCCCGCGCGGATATCGTGTTCGACTTCCATTCCGGCGGCAAGACGCTGGACTTCGTGCCGTTCTGCGCCGCCCATGCGCTGCCGGACAAGGCCCTGGAACAAAGGGCCTTCGCGGCGGTCGAAGCCTTCGCGGCGCCGTTCTCGATGCGCATGATCGAGATCGATGCCGTCGGCATGTACGATACCGCCGCCGAGGACATGGGCAAGGTGTTCGTCACGACCGAGCTCGGCGGTGGAGGCACGTCGAGAGCCGAGACGGTGCGGATCGCCCGGCGCGGCATGCTCAACGTGCTGAGGCATGCCGGCATCGTTGCCGGTGAGGTCGAAAAGACGCCAACCCAATGGCTCGACATGCCGTCCGGCGATTGCTTTGCCTTCGCGGAGGAAGACGGCATGGTCGAGACGATGGTCGATCTCGGCGAGCCCGTCGAGAAGGGCGCGGTGCTGGCACGCATCCATTCCACCGGCCGAACCGGCATCGCCCCTCAAGAGATCCGGGCAAAAATGTCGGGCATGTTGGCGGCGCGGCACTTCCCCGGCCTGGTCAAGGCCGGCGACTGCGTCTCGGTGGTTGCCGCATTGGTCGATTGACGGAAGGGCCCCCGCCTTCAGGCAAGTTCGGGCCTATCCCGCATTTTTCCATCCTGGATCCAGATAGCGGCCGGCGAGCCAGCCGGCCGCGCTCACGGCTCCGGCCGGCGCGCTGCGGAGGCGCGTGCCTTGCCAGGGCCTCAGACATCCAAAGCCACCGTCATCGAAGAGGCGATGGCGCGACGACTTGTTCCGGCGCGAACTCGGGTATCAAAGAGTATGACTTTGCTGCCATACTCGCGATAAAGAGGGTGTCGGAATGCAACAAAAATGGGATTTCTGGATCGACCGCGGCGGCACGTTCACCGATGTTATCGGCCGTGATCCCGAGGGCGGCCTGCATCCGCGCAAGCTTCTGTCCGAAAATCCCGAGGCCTATGCCGACGCAGCCATCCAGGGCATTCGCGACCTTCTCGGGCTGCGCCCCGGCGAGCCTATCCCCGCCGGGCTGATAGGCGACCTAAAGATGGGCACCACGGTCGCCACCAACGCGCTGCTGGAGCGCAAAGGCGACCGCGTGCTTTTGCTCATCACCAAGGGATTTCGCGATTCGTTGAGGATCGCCTATCAGGCGCGGCCTGACATCTTCGCCAAGGAGATCGTCCTCCCAGAACAGCTCTACGAGCGCGTCATCGAGGTCAACGAACGCGTGCTTGCCGACGGCTGCGTCGAACGGCTGCTCGACATCGCTGCCTGTCGCCCGGCAATCGAACAGGCAAAGGCGGACGGCATTGATGCGGTCGCCATTGTCTTCATGCACGCCTGGAAATATCCCGATCACGAAAAGGCCGTCGCAAAGGTCTGCCGCAAGCTCGGTTTCGGCCAGGTTTCGGTCAGCCACGAGGTGTCGCCGCTGATCAAGCTGGTCGGCCGCGGGGACACCACCGTGGTCGACGCCTATCTGTCTCCGATCCTGTCGAGATATGTGCAAAGGGTAGGCCAGGAACTCGGCGTTCTCTCCCCCTCGAGGGGGAGATGTCGGCGAAGCCGGCAGAGGGGATCGCCGCAGAAGGCACCACCAAGACGTCGAACCCCGTCGACCCGACCCGACCCGGCAGCTTCGCCGCCACTCTCCCCTCGAGGGGAAGGGAAAATCCCCGCCTGATGTTCATGATGTCTTCTGGCGGGCTCACCGCCGCGGACCTGTTCCAGGGCAAGGATGCGCTGCTGTCTGGCCCGGCCGGCGGGGTCGTCGGCATGGTCGAGACGGCCAGGCTCGCCGGCTTCGAAAAGGTGATCGGTTTCGACATGGGCGGCACCTCCACCGATGTCGCCCATTATGACGGCGAATATGAGCGCGCCTTCGATACCGAGGTCGCAGGCGTGCGCGTGCGCGCGCCGATGATGCGCATCCACACCGTCGCGGCCGGCGGCGGCTCGGTCCTGCACTACGAAGCAGGCCGCTTTCGCACCGGCCCGGACTCCGCCGGCGCCAATCCAGGCCCCGCCGCCTACAGGCGCGGCGGCCCGCTCGCCGTCACCGACGCCAACGTCATGCTCGGCAAGCTGCAGCCGGATTTTTTCCCGGCCATCTTCGGCCCCGGCCAGAACGAGCCGCTCGACGCGGAGATCGTGCGCCAGAAATTCACCGCGCTCGCCGCTAAAATCGGCGACGGCCGCTCGGCCGAAGCGGTGGCCGAAGGGTTCGTCACAATCGCGGTGGAAAACATGGCCAACGCCATCAAGAAGATCTCGGTGCAGCGCGGCTACGACGTCACCGAATATCTTCTGAACTGTTTTGGCGGCGCAGGCGGCCAGCACGCCTGCCTGGTCGCCGACGCACTCGGCATGGAGGCGGTGCTGATCCATCCGTTTTCCGGCTTGCTGTCGGCCTACGGCATCGGCCTGTCTTCGGTCTTTGCCTCACGCCAGCAGGCCTTGCTTGCACCGCTCGCGGAAGAATCGAGGCCGGCAATCGAAGGCCTGATCGCGGCCTTGCAAACCGCCGTTGTCGCGGAACTCGCCGCACAAGGCATCGCCGAGGACGCGGTGACCGCCAGACCGGCGTTGCAGATCCGTTATGACGGCACCGACACCGCACTTCCGGTGCATTTCGACCATGGCTCGATGTTGCGGGCGAGGGTCGATTTCGAGGCTGCCCACAAGGCGCAATTCGGTTTCGTCTATGAGGACAAGCCGATGATCGTCGAAGCTGTGAGCGTCGAGGGGACGGAGGCGGGCGGCGAGCAGAATACCGAAGTCTATGCGCAGGCGGGGCAGCCATCAAAAGCCAGGGCCGAGGAGGTCCGGCGGATCTATACGGAAGGAAAATGGCACGAAGCCGACGTCTGTCGGCGCGAGGCGTTGCGGCCGTCCGATCGGGTCGCTGGCCCCGCACTGATCATCGAGCCCAACCAGACTATCGTCGTCGAGCCGGGCTGGCAGGCCGAGATCACGGCCAGGAACCATGTGTTGATGCGGCGTACCAGCAAGAAACGCCGGCAGGCGGCACTTGGCACCGAGGCCGATCCGGTGATGCTGGAAGTGTTCAACAATTTGTTCATGTCGATCGCCGAGCAGATGGGCGTGACGCTGCAGAACACCGCCTATTCCGTCAACATCAAGGAAAGGCTGGATTTCTCCTGCGCCGTTTTCGACCGGAACGGCGCGCTGGTCGCCAACGCGCCGCATATGCCGGTGCATCTGGGCTCGATGGACCGCTCGGTCGAGACCATCATCCGGCTGAATTCCGGCGACATTCATCCCGGCGACGTCTTTGCCCTCAATGCCCCCTATAATGGCGGCACGCATCTGCCCGATATCACGGTGGTAACGCCGGTTTTCGAGGAAGAGCGGCCGATTTCCCCCACAAGAGGGGAGATTGGCCAATCGCCCAAGATCCTCTTCTGGGTGGCCTCGCGCGGCCACCACGCAGATATCGGCGGTACCGCGCCGGGCTCGATGACGCCACTTGCCACCACGGTCGACGAGGAAGGCGTGCTGTTCGACAATTTCCGTATCGTCGATCGCGGAAAGTTCCGCGAGAATGAGCTGCAGACGCTGCTCACCGATCACCGCTATCCGGCCCGCAATCCGCACCAGAATATCGCCGATCTCAAGGCGCAACTCGCTGCCAACGAAAAGGGCGTGGCGGAGCTGCGCAAGATGGTGGCGCATTTCGGGCTCGATGTCGTCGAGGCCTATATGGGCCATGTGCAGGACAATGCGGCCGAAAGCGTGCGGCGCGTGATCGAGCGGTTGCCGGATACATCGGCCTATGAATATCCCACCGACACCGGCCAGGTGATCAAGGTGAAGATATCGGTCGACCGGCAAAAGCGTGAGGCGACGGTCGACTTCACCGGCACGTCGCCGATGATGAAGAACAATTTCAACGCGCCAGAGCCTGTCGCCCGGGCCGCGGTCCTCTATGCCTTCCGCGTCATGGTCGAGGACATGATCCCGATGAATGCCGGTTGCCTGAGGCCCATCAACATCATCATCCCGGATGGCTCGATGCTGAAACCCGCTTATCCCGCCGCCGTCGTCGCGGGCAATGTCGAGACCTCGCAGCACGTCACCAACGCCCTGTTCGGCGCCATGGGCGCCATGGCCAATGCGCAAGGCACCATGAACAATTTGACCTTCGGCAACAGCAAGTACCAGTATTACGAAACGATCTGTTCCGGTTCGCCCGCCGGCCAGATGAATTCCGGCCGCGGCTTTGCCGGCACGTCGGGCGTTCACACCCATATGACCAATTCGCGCCTTACCGACCCCGAAATACTGGAGCTGCGCTTTCCGGTGATGCTGGAGGATTTCCACATCCGCGAGGGCTCCGGCGGCAAGGGCAGGTGGAATGCCGGCGACGGCACGAAGCGCACCATCCGCTTCCTGGAGAAGATGGAATGCGCCATCCTGTCCTCGCATCGCAACCGGCCGCCGCAAGGGCTGGACGGCGGTGGCGATGGCGAGGCCGGCTCGACCAAGGTGCGCCGCAAGGACGGCACGGTCGAGGTGCTGAAAGCCTGCGACCAGACGGTGCTTCAGGCCGGCGACGCCGTCATCGTGACGACGCCGACGCCCGGGGCGTTTGGAAGGCCGGAGCCAGGGCCGTCCAACGTTTGATAGAATCGCGGAACCGCTCTATCCGTTTTTGGAATCCGCATTTCCCTTGCCTTTCACACCGGGCCTTCGCCATGCCAAGCAAATCCTTATTGAAGACACTGGCGCCCGATGGACTCGGGCCGACCGTCACCGTGGGCGAGATCCTGGTGGAGATCATGGCCACCAGCCGTGGCAACGGCTTTCTCGAGCCCATCGCGCTGACCGGACCCTATCCGAGTGGGGCGCCGGCGATCTTCGTCGACCAATGCGCCAGGCTTGGCGGGCGGGCCGGCATCATCGCCTGCGTCGGCGATGATGATTTCGGCCGGATCAATGTCGAGCGCCTGCGCCGGGACGGTGCGGATGTCTCGGCCATCGCCGTCAGCCCAGACTATCCGACGGGCAGCGCCTTCGTGCGCTACCGTGAGGACGGTTCGCGCGACTTCGTCTACAATATCGGCAAATCGGCCGCGGCGCGGGTCGGCTTGACCCCTGAGGCCAGGGCGCTGCTGGCGCGTTCGGGCCATTTGCACGTCATGGGCACCGCACTCAGCATTCCCGTCATTTGGGAGGTGCTCGACCATGCCATCGATGTGGTCAAGGGACGTGGCGGAAGCATCTCGCTCGATCCCAATCTTCGCAAGGAACTGCTCGGCCATGGCCAGACGCGCGAGCGCTTCGCACGGCTTCTCGACATTGCGGATCTGATCCTGCCGTCGGGTGAGGAACTCCACACCGCTTCGGGCAACGACAATGAAGCCGACGCGCTCGCCTCGCTGTTTGCCCGCGGCGCCGGCGAGGTCGTCGTCAAGCGGGGCGCGTTGGGCGCGTCCCTGTTCGGCGCCGACGGCAGCCGCGTCGAGTCGCCCGGCTTCCTGGTCGAGGAGATCGATCCGACCGGCGCGGGCGACTGTTTTGGCGGCGCCTACATCGCCTGCCGCAGGCTCGGCATGCCTGCCGTGACCGCGCTCGATTACGCGAATGCGGCAGGCGCGCGCAACGTCACGCGGCAAGGCCCGATGGAAGGAGCCGGTACGCGCGCTGAACTCGATCTGTTCATTGCCAACACGCCGAGGCGACGCCCGTGACCGATCCATTGCTGAAACTTGCAAATTCCCGGCGGCGGGGCGCGGCGGAAGGCATCACCTCCGTCTGCTCGTCCCATCCGGTCGTGATCCGGGCCGCAGTGCGCGACGCCGCGCTGTTCTCGCGGCCGCTGCTGATCGAGGCGACCTGCAACCAGGTCAACCAGTTCGGCGGCTATACCGGCATGCAGCCCGCCGACTTCGTCGCGGCGGTGACCGCTATTGCCGGCTCCGAAGGCCTTGCGCCCGAGCGGGTCATCTTCGGCGGGGATCATCTCGGTCCCAATCCATGGCGAAAGGAAGATGCCGGCGCGGCCATGGCGAAGGCCGAGGACATGGTGTCCGCCTATGTCCGGGCCGGTTTCCGCAAGATCCATCTCGATGCCTCCATGGGATGCGCGGGCGAGCCGGCGGCGCTGGATGACGCTACGATTGCCAGGCGCGCCGCCCGCCTGGCGCGCAAGGCCGAGGACGCCGCCAGCGGGACCGACCGGCCACTCTACGTGATCGGCACCGAGGTTCCGCCGCCGGGCGGAGCGGATCATCTCATCGGCGAAATCAGCCCCACAAGCCTGTCCGCGGTCCAGCACACACTGGCGGTGCATCGGCAGATCTTCCACGAGAACGGCCTCGCAGACGCCTTCTCGCGGGTCATCGCCGTGGTGGTGCAGCCGGGCGTGGAGTTCGGCAACGAGAACGTGGTCTTCTACGATCGCGCCAAGGCGCTGCATCTGCGCGAATTGCTCGACCAGGAAGCGGGCCTGGTCTACGAAGCCCATTCCACCGACTATCAGACGCAAGCGGCCCTACGCGAACTGGTCGAGGACGGCTTTGCCATCCTCAAGGTGGGGCCGCAGCTGACTTTCGAACTGCGCCAAGCGCTCTATGGGCTGGACCTGATCGCCTCCGACCTGTTGCCTGACTACGGCGCGCGCCCGCTTTATCAGACCATGGAAGCGCTGATGACGGCCGATGCCAAGGACTGGCACAGCCACTACCACGGCTCTGCGGCGCAACAGCGCGTGCAGCGGCACTATTCGCTGTCGGACCGCATACGTTACTACTGGAACCATCAGGAGGCGATGGAAGCTGTCCAGCGATTGACGGCCGCCTTGTCAGGCAAGGCCGTGCCGGTGACGCTGTTCCATCAGCATCTGCCTGCGCTCGACCGCTTCGCCGGGCAGCCGCTCGATCCGGAGGCGGTGTTGGTGGCCGCGGTTCAGCAGGCGCTGGAGGGCTACCGCTTCGCCTGCAGCGGGTGAGGCGGACGATATCCGGGAGCGTGCAAACGGGGTCTCCGTCCGATCGTTCCGACGACTTGTCGGCTTCCTGCTTGAGGTGTGCCGGCGCCGGAGTAATAGTCGCGGCGGAATTGCGAGGAGGAGAAGATGACGCTGAACTTCGACCCGAGGGCGAAGGCCGCGACGCTCTACCATGGCGAATTCCGGCCGATGTTCATCGGCGGCAAGTGGGTCGCGGCGCAGTCCGGACAGGAGATGCAGCGCTGAACCCGGCGACAGGGCAGGTGTTGGCGACGGTACCTCGCGGAGGCGTCGCCGACATCGACGCGGCGGTGGCGGCTGCGCGCACCGCTTTCGAAGGCCCGTGGTCGGGATTTTCTCCTTACGAGCGGCAGTGCGTGCTGCTCAGGATTGCCGATCTCTTCGAGAAGAACTGGGAGGAGCTCTGCGTCTCCGACACGCTCGACATGGGCCTGCCGATCACGCGCACGCTCGCCAACCGGCGCCGCGTCATCGGCATGCTGCGCTTCTATGCCGGGATGGCGACCGTGCTGCATGGCGAATCAATCGACAATTCGATCCCGGGCGAGATCGTCACCTTCACAAGGCGCGAACCGGTGGGCGTGGTCGGCGCCATCATTCCCTGGAACGCGCCGACCGCCGCCTCGATCTGGAAGATCGCGCCGGCCCTCGCCACCGGCTGCACCATCGTGCTGAAGCCCTCGGAAGATGCGTCGCTGACGCCGCTCTTGATCGCGCGGCTGATGCAGGAAGCGGGCGTTCCCGACGGGGTCGTCAACATCGTCACCGGAACCGGGGCCGAAGCCGGCGCGCGGCTGGCCGAACATCCCGACGTCAACAAGATCGTCTTCACCGGCTCGACGCTCACCGGCCAGGTCATCGCCCGGGCGGGTGTGGCCAATCTCAAGCGCGTTTCGTTGGAGCTCGGCGGCAAGTCGCCGTTCATCGTGTGCCGCGACGCCGATATCGACAAGGCCGTTCCGATCGCGGCGATGGCCGTCTTCGTGCATTCGGGCCAGGTCTGCATCGCCGGTTCGCGACTGTTCGTGGCACGCGAAATCCATGACGAGTTCGTGCGCCGGCTCGCCGATTTCGCCGGCAGGCTGCGCATCGGCCACGGCATCGAGGCCGAAACCGAAATAGGGCCGCTTATCAATGCCAGGCAGGCCGGCAAGGTGGAGGGCTACATCAAGGCCGGCAGCGAGGAGGGCGCGGAACTGGTCGCCGGCGGATCGCGCCTGACCGGCGGTCTCTATGACGGCGGCAATTTCATCGCCCCAACCGTCTTCGGCGCGGTGTCCGACACGATGACCATAGCGCGCGAAGAGATCTTCGGGCCGGTTATCTCGGCAATGCCCTTCGATACGCTTGACGAAGCCGTCGCCCGCGCCAATGCGACGCCCTATGGGCTGGCCGCCGGCATCTTCACCAGCCATCTCGGAACCGCACAGAAGCTCGCCCGCCGCGTCAAGGCGGGTTCGGTCTGGGTCAACATGTACCACGCCATCGACCCCGCCGTGCCGTTCGGCGGCATGAAAATGTCGGGCTACGGCCGCGAGGGCGGCATCGAACATCTGCACGAGTATCTGGAGACCAAGTCGGTATGGATCCAGACCGACTAAGGCTTTTGTCGGTTGTCAGGCGAGCCGGCCTGCGCCGCCGGTTCCCAGGCTGCCGCTCATGCACGCCGGCTGCAAATCAACCGGCGCCCGTTCTCAGGAACTTTTCTTTATCCGGCGATTTTGGATATAAGATGAAATCCGGTTGGCCAGGAAGGTGTTGTCGATGACGACGAAACGCTTCGCGATCTGCGCTCTCGCCCTTGTGATGGGCTGCGGCATCGTCTCTTCGGCGTCCGCCGGGGCCAGGCACCGCCACCACCAGGGCGAACCCGTACGCTATGTTCCCGCTGACGGCGATATTATCGACATACTGTTCGGCAGCCCGCGCTACTATGACCGGCAGCTTGTCACGACGGCCGCCGGCGCCTGTTCCTACCACCGGGTGGGGCCGGATGCGAATGCGCTGAACAAAATCAACGATCACCATTGCGGAAAATAGCGGGCCGACCGCTCCGCAAGCAGGCTCATGACGCTTCCCATCCGGGAAAGCGGTCCGGCCGCAGCCATGTCTGGGCTGGGCTGCCATTGCCGGAAAACACGGCGTCAACCAGCCAGCGCGCGGTGGCGGGGGCGGCATGCATGCCGATGGAACCCATGCCGCCATGCACGAACAGGCCCTCGACGGCCGTCCTGCCAGCGACCGGCAAGCCATCGGACAGCATCGGGCGGTTGCCGGGATAGACGTTCCTGACCTGCGGCGCGCCGAGGCCCGGCAGCATGCGCAGCGTGCGGCTGGCGATCCGGCTCGCCATGTCGGTGTTGCGGACGAGATCGCGGAAGGCCGGCTGGACGGAGGCGCCAAGCCTGGCATCGCCGCCGCCCATGGGGTTGAGGCAGATGGCTTCCACCGCCGGCTGGTCGTCGCGCTGCGCGGCGACATCGGCAAGGCCGTCGAGCCTCATGCGCCGGCCGAGCTCTTCCTGATCCGGCCAGGTCAATTCCTCGACGATCCAGGGCAGCTCGAAGTCGAGTTTTCCCAACTGGACCAACCAGCCGCGGCCGGCGGTGAAGGGCAGGCCGGGCAGCGGTCCGTCGCCGACGGTGCGGCGCAGAAGGTCCGACATCCACAATCCGTTAGCGATGAAGACGAGATCGGCGGGAACGATCCCCTGGTCGGTCAAGATACCCTGGACCTTGCCGCCACTGGAGAAGATCTGGGCGACGCGCAGGCCAGTACGGATCGTCGCGCCGGCCTCACGGGCGGCGTGGGCGAAGGCATGTGTCGCGCCCATGGGTTCCAGCGTCCATGCACGGCCGGCGGAATAGGCGCCTGCCACGTTGAAGCCGACACGCGGGTGGTCGCGCGCCAGTTCCTTGCCCGTGATCTTTTCCATCGCCACGCCGGCTTCCCTGTAGCGGTCGGCCACGGCGGCAGCCGCCTCGAAACTCGCCTCGTCTTCGGAAATCAGCAGATGTGCGATGGCGGCGAATTCGAAGGGAACGGGTCCGTCGGCAAGCTCGGCATAGATCGCGACGCTGGCGTCCAGCAGTTCGACGACCTCTTTCTGCGGGCCGGTGAGCAAGGTGCCGGTGTTTCGTCCTGAGGACTCGGCGGCGATCATGCTCTGCTCGAGGATCGTCGTCTTGAGACCGTGGCGGGCCAGTTCATAGGCGAGCGTGCAGCCGGCGATGCCGCCGCCGATGACCACGGCATCCATTGGTGTCTGGACGCGAGTCGAGTTGAAGGACATGGAGCGCAGCCTCCTCCCAATGAAAGCATCTCGTATACTCGTATACGAGATGCTTTTCAAGTATGCCGCCCACGACTGCCGCAAGTGCCGCCACGATATCGTCTTCGGTCCGAGCCGGGCGCAGGCCAGCCGGCGATTTCCTCAGCCAAAGGCGGGTAGCCGAAAGCTGCCTTTTCAACGACTTGCGGTTGGATCCGCAAGTTCGGCACGAATCTCCGCACCATGTTCGTCGCGTGCCGGACTTTTTCGCCGGTGCCTTTGCCGTCCGTTTGGAAAAACGGGGGGCAGAGGCAGCTTGGAGGGCGCCATTCTCGACCAACCAGGAGCCGCGTGCGGCCATGTGCGGATGCAGCGCCGCCTCATGCGGGCTGAGCACAGGCCCGACGCAGGCATCCGTCCCTCGAACAATTTCATCCACTCGTCTCGGGATTTTTCGGCAAAGATCGCTTCAGCCGGCTGCCGAGCTCAGGCCAGAGGCCGCGGTCGAACTGAGCGGCGAACTGCGGATCGCCGCCCAGGCTAAGCCTGTCGAGGAACAGCGCATAGAATTTCGGCTCGACGCACTGGACGCTGATGAAGCCGCCATCTGCCGTGCGGTACACGCGGCACCAATGCGGTCCGTCCAGAAGACTCCGGCCACGCTCGGCGGCAAGCACGCCGGATTGTGCGAGGGACATCAAAAGATTCATCATGTGGGCCGAGCCGTCGACGATCGCCGCGTCGACGACCGTGCCTTCGCCACAGGCGCGGGCGTTCATGATGGCGGCCAGCATGCCGATCACCAGATAGAGCGCGCCGCCGCCTATGTCGCCGACCAGCGTCGGCGGCGCCATTGGCGGCTCGCCCGGCAGGGAAGCATACCAGAGTGCGCCCGACACGCCGGTATAGTTCATGTCGTGGCCGGCGGTGCGGGCGAGCGGGCCTTCCTGCCCCCAGCCGGTCATGCGGCCATAGGCCAGGCGAGGGTTGGCGGCCAGACACACATCTGGACCAAGCCCGAGACGCTCCATCACGCCCGGCCGGAAGCCCTCGATCAGGCCGTCGGCGGTGGCGATCAAGCGCATCAGCACGGCAACGTCCCCGGCATCCCTGAGGTCGAGCGCGATAGAGCGCTTGCCGCGATCGAGCAGCGAGCGCTCGGGAAGGCCCGGCACGGATGCATGCTTGCGGTGGACGACGATCACGTCGGCGCCGAGATCGGCGAGCAGCATGCCGGCAAAGGGCGCCGGCCCCAACGCCTCGATCTCGACGATGCGGATTCCCCTGAGCATCCCACCCTCCACGGCATTCAAACTTTCGGTAAGGCACACTTTTGGTGTCACGCAGGGGCGACGGTGTGTAACCCTGCTCTTTTGGCATTGAAGCACGTGTCGCCGGTATATACGTCAGGGCCATGAAAAAAATCGGTTTCCTGTCATTCGGGCACTGGACGCCCTCGTCGCAATCGCAGGTGCGCTCGGCGTCGGACGCGCTGTTGCAATCCATTGATCTCGCCGTCGCGGCCGAGCAACTCGGCGCTGACGGCGCGTATTTCCGCGTCCACCATTTTGCCCGACAGCTCGCCTCGCCATTTCCGCTGCTGGCGGCGGTCGGCGCCAAGACCAGCCACATCGAGATCGGCACGGCGGTCATCGACATGCGCTACGAGAATCCGCTCTACATGGCGGAGGACGCGGGTGCCGCCGACATCATCGCAGGCGGGCGCCTGCAGCTCGGCATCAGCCGGGGCTCGCCCGAACAGGTGATCGATGGCTGGCGCTATTTCGGCTACGCGCCGCAGGAAGGCAAAAGCGACGCCGACATGGCGCGGCATCACGCCGAGGTCTTCCTCGACACGCTGCGCGGCGAGGGCTTCGCCCAGCCCAATCCGCGGCCGATGTTTCCCAACCCGCCCGGCTTGCTGCGCCTGGAGCCGCATTCTGAAGGCCTGCGCGAGCGCATCTGGTGGGGTGCCGCCACCAACGCCACTTCGGAGTGGGCGGCGAAGCTGGGCATGAATTTGCAGAGCTCGACCCTCAAATTCGACGAAAGCGGCAAGCCCTTCCATATCCAGCAGGCCGAGCAGATCCGGATCTATCGCGAGGCCTGGAAGGCGGCCGGCCATGAACGCGAACCGCGCGTCTCGGTCAGCCGCAGCATTTTCGCGCTGGTCGACGACCGGGACCGCGCCTATTTCGGGCGCGGCAATGAGGGCCGCGACCAGATCGGCTTCATCGAGGAAAACACGCGGGCGATCTTCGGGCGCAGCTATGCCGCCGAGCCGGACGTGCTGATCAAGGAGTTGGCCGAGGACGAGGCGATCGCCGAGGCCGACACGCTGCTGCTCACCGTGCCCAACCAACTCGGCGTCGACTACAACGCCCATGCCATCGAGGCGATCCTGACCCATGTCGCGCCGGCGCTGGGTTGGCGCTGACAGCCGAGCCGTGTAACCATCGCTGCTGCGGACAGTTCAGGAGGTTCACTGCATGGCAAAGAAGGCCTTGATTGCCTGGGGTGGGTGGGAAGGCCATACGCCCCAGCGCAGCGCCACTGTGGTGCGCGACATGCTGGAGCGCAATGGATACACGGTCACGCTCGGCGAGGGCACGGGGATGTTTGCCGATCCGGAGCTGAACTCATTCGATCTCATCGTGCCCGTCATCACCATGTCGAAGATCGAAAAGTCCGAGCTGCAGAATCTGACGCGCGCGGTTCGACAGGGAACGGGACTCGGCGGTTTCCACGGCACGATGGGCGACAGTTTCCGCAACGAGCCGGACTATCAGTTCATGACCGGCGGCCAATGGGTCGCGCATCCCGGCGACATCATCGACTATCGCGTGGTCATCACCAAACCGGACGATCCGATCACGAGAGGCATTGGCGACTTCGCCTACCGGTCGGAGCAGTACTACATGCATGTCGACCCGAGCAACGAGGTGCTGGCGACGACCACCTTCACCGACGAGCATTTCCCGGGCATCGGCGGCGTCGACATGCCGGTTGTCTGGAAGCGAAGATATGGCGCAGGCAAGGTCTTCTACAGTTCGCTCGGACACACGGCGGATGAGTTCGCGATGCCGGAAATGGCTGTCATCGTCGAGCGTGGTTTGCTCTGGGCCGCGCGGGGGTAGCTGCCCACTGAAACCGCGACAGCCTACCAATCGGCGACGCGATCGCCGCCTGTGAATTGCGCGCTCTTGCCGGTGTATTCGAACAGTTCGATCTTCACGCCGTCGGGGTCGCGCAGCCAAGCCTGATAGGTGTCGTCGCAGGCGAGCTTTTTCGCGGTGACCTCCACGCCCCTGGACGCGATATGCCTGATCGCGGCGTCGATATCCTCCACCTCCAGGCAGAAATGGTTGATCTGGTTCGTCTCACCGAACCGCGCGCCCTCTTTGTGAAAAACCTCGATATGGCTGCGGCCGCCGCAATTAAGGTAGAAACCGAAAATCTTTCCGTCGCGCAGGAAATTGAACTGGATATCAATGCCCAGGACATCCTCGTAGAAGCGCCGTGTCTCGTCCAGATCATTGGCGAAGATGCAGACATGGGCGAGTTGTTTGACCTTGATCATGGCTGGCTCCTCATAATTTCGCAGGTTCACATAGCCCGGCGCGAAATTGGCCGCGCGCGCTCACCATCATCCAATACCGCCGGTGACCACATAGGCGCCCGCGCTGCGTCCATCCCGCAGCCGCATCACCGCCGTGACGATCGAGCCGTAGGGGCCGCGCCAGACGCTGTGGATCCGTTGATGCTCCGCGGCCGGGACAAACGCCCGGCCGGTCAGACGCGCGCCGGCTCGGCGCATCGCGACGGCCTCTCCGTTGACGTGCACCTTGATGCTGGCGTGCTCCGTCTCGGTTGCGTCGACGGGGAGGTCGAGCGTGATGACGATCTCGTCCTGATCGCCGCTGTCGCGCGTCTCGGCCGCAAGCTTGATCGCGAGCGTAGGCGCCTTGCCATTGCCGGCTTGATTGGCCCGGCGCGAAAACACATCGTCTGCCAGTTCCGGCGTGCGCGGCGGCTGGGTGCGGCGCTGCGTGGAGCGCTCGTAATCGCCGGCTATGCGCAACAGCCTTTCATCGTCATAGGCCTTGCCGGCGAAGGTCAGGCCGACCGGCATGCCGATGTCGGCCATGGTGCCCATCGGCACGGTAACGGTCGGGATGCCGAAATGCCGCCACACCAGATTGCCGTTGGCGACCCAGGTGCCGTTGCGCCAGGCAAGCGCCGCGGAGGCCTCAGTGATGTCGGCATCGGCGGGCCCGACATCGGCGACGGCAGGCAGCACGACAGCATCAAGCCTGTTCGCGTCCAGCCAGTCCTCGAAATCGAGCCGCCGCGTCGCTTCCAGCCCTTTCAGCCCGTCCTCCATCGTCGGAATGGCCCGGAACGGCGTGACGCCTGATTTCGCGCGCTCGACATACTGTGCCAAGTCGAAACCGCCTTCATAACGGTCGGGCAGCGTGCCCGGTGGCTGCGGAAAGATTTTCGGGCCGTCGACCGAAACGAGATCGGGAATGTTCAGATCATCGTTCGCGCGCAAAAAATCATCCCAGGCTGAGATGCAGAGGTGCCAGATCTCGCGATCGGCGAAGTCCGGCGGCACCAGAGCGCGGTCGACCATGGTGCGCGCGCCGGGGCGATCGCGCTCATAGTTGGAGACGACAGGGAAATCGACCTCCAACACTTCGGCTCCAAGCCGTCTCAGATCCGCCGCCGCCTGCTCCCAGAGATCAAGCACCGAGGCGCGGGTTTCGATCGGCCGGTCGGCGCCGCTGTCGCGGCCGATATACATTCTGGGCACGCCAAGCCGCACGCCTTGCAGCGACCCTGCAAGTGTCAGATCGGTGTAGCGCGGCGGCCGAATTTCGGAACTCTTCGGCAGTGCGACCCAGGGCTGCGCGCGCCAAAAATCGCCCCGCGTCTCGGGATCGTCGGCGACGATCACATCCAGCAATTCGAGCGTGTCGGGCACGCTGCGCGTGTGCGGCACGACGACATCCATGGTCGGCACCAGGGGCCAGTTGCCGCGCACCGAAATGACACCGCGCGAGGGCGTATAGGCGACCAGCGCGTTGTTGGTGGCCGGCGCACGGCCGGACGACCAGGTTTCTTCGCCAAGCCCGAAAGCGCAGAAGCTCGCCGCTGTCGCGGTGCCCGAGCCATTCGAGGAGCCGGACGCGAAGGCGGCGGTCAGATAATCGGCATTGTAGGGGCTTTCGGCGCGGCCATAGACTCCGCGCTGCATGCCGCCATTGGCCATGGGCGGCATGTTGGTGAGGCCGATCAGCACCGCGCCGCCGGCGCGCAGCCGGGCGACGGTGAAGACGTCCTCGTTGGCGATGAGATGCTCGAAGGCCGGCGAGCCGGCGGCAACAGTCAAGCCGGACACTTTGTAACTGTCCTTGGCGGTGTAGGGGATGCCATCGAGCGGGCCGAACGTCTTGTTCTGACTGCGGCGCCGGTCCGAAGCCGCGGCTTCCTCGAACATCTCAGGATTGAGAACCGGCACCGCATTGAGGCTGATGCCGTGCCGGTCGAAGTGCGCGATGCGCCTGAGATAAGCACCGACAAGTTCGACGCTGCTCACCGTGCCGTCGTCGAGTGCGCGCCGCAACTGTTCGATCGTCGCTTCGACGATGTGAAAGCTGGCATCGGTCATCTTCTGGCCCCTGGCGATCGTTTCCAGGCATGGATGAGCGAGGCCGCCGGCTTCGGCAAGGGCCAATTGCGATTGACGGTGGTCCTGGCGCGGGTCAGGCACGATGCCGCGGTTGCATATCCCGATTGGCAAAAAGCGGCTGACCGATGCAACCTCTAATAGAGACGGCGCGTCAGGTGCCTTCTGGAGCGGCGAGGTCCGGATTCGGCAACGAGGAGTTGCGCCTCTGGTGTAGTCCGTGGGCAACTATTCGCCAAATAGTGAATATCAGTCCCTCAAAACGACTTGCAAGCGTAAGCTGAAGCTCGCAGAAGTTGCGGCGGAAGCATGCATTGAAGAAAACTCATGCCGCCACCCCAGCATGAAAGGGGGATCATGCCTGACCAGAATGCCCTGATCCGCGCTGCTATTGGGCGGCTGCTCTCCGAAAAAACCGGGGTTGCCGCCCTTTCAATGAAGGAAAGCATTGAGGAATTGCTGGAGCGAACCGGCGAAACGGTGACCGAGGACCGCCTGCAGGACCTGCTGCTCGAGATGGCCGAGGTCCGTGGAATGATGGTCGTTCTCGACGTTTAGCGAAGTCCGTTCCGCCACAGCCCAGCGTTCTGGCTCGCCCCGATCGGCCATTTGGCAGCTCTCACCCCAGCAAATTGCGCGCCGTGCGCATGAAGATCCTCGAGCCGATCGGGATCAAATCGTCGGGGAAATCATAGTCGGGATTGTGCAGGGCAGGGTGGCGTTCGCCGGCGCCAAGGAAGAACATGGCCGACGTCGCGCTGTGGCCGAACAGGCCGAAATCCTCCGAGGCGCGCATCGGCAGGGCTTCCTCCGAGTGCGCGACGCCTTCTTCCTGAAGGGCTCGCTGGAGATGCCCCACCGCGTCGGGCGCGTTGACGCTGGCGACGAAGATCTCGTGATAATCCCAGCTTGCGGACAGGCGATGCTGGCCGGCGATCTTCGTGACCAGCGCTTGCGCGGCGGCGCACAGATCCGCCATGCGCTCGTCGCGCCGGGTGCGCAGCGTCGCCCAGACTTCGGCGTGGGCCGGCGCGATGCCGAACACGGCTTCGCCCATCTCGGCGTGGGTGACGGTGACCATGGCGAAATCGTCGTCGGCGAAAGTTCCGCGCCCGAGCGCGGGCAGGGCAGGCATCAGTTCGCTGATCGCCGGCATCGGCGAGATTCCGGTCTCGGGCATGGAGGAATGCGCGGTCTTGCCCTCCAGCACGATGCGCATGCCGCGCGAGGCACAGTTGACCACGCCGGGCTTGAGCCGCACCTCGCCGAACGGCACGCCGGGCAGATTGTGCAGCGAGAAGGCGAAATCGGGCGCGATCTCGCCGAAGCGGGGATCGGCGACGACGCCGGCGGCGCCATTGCCGGTTTCCTCCGCCGGCTGGAACATCAGCACGACGCGACCGCTGGCGGGCCGCTCGCGCCCCAACTGGCGGCCCAGCGCCGCCAGGATCGCGGTGTGTCCGTCATGGCCGCACATATGCGACTTGCCGGGCACTTGCGAGGCATGCGGCACGCCGGACAGTTCTTCGATGGGCAAGGCGTCGAGTTCCGAACGAAACAGGACGGTTGGTCCGTTTTTGCCGCTGTCATAGACCGCTGCGACACCATGTCCGCCCAATCCGGTCAGCACCTTGTCGGGATTGGTATCGGCGAGGAAGTCGACGACGGCTTTCGCCGTCTTTTCCTCCTCGTTCGAGATTTCCGGCTGCTGGTGCAGCTTGCGCCGCCACTCGGTCAGCTCGACGATGTCCCGGTTGGTGAGAGTCATGCTTTTTGGCCTCCGCTAAATTCTTCCCGACGCGCCCGGTCACCTGGGCGCGTCGGGAAGATAGCTAGCGGCAAATGGCTGAGACCGCCACCGTCTTGACCTATTGATTAATCTCGGGTTCGACGAGTTTTGCCAGGTTGCGGAGCGATTCCTGCCAGCCGAGATAGCAGGCCTCGACCGGGATGACGTCGGGAATGCCGGCCTGGGTGATGTCGATCTCGGTGCCGACAGATACTTTTTTCAGGGTGACGGTCACCTGGATCTCGCCCGGCAGATTGGGGTCGTCGAACCTGTCGGTGTAGCGCAGGCGCTCACCGGGAACGAGTTCGAGATACTCGCCGCCGAAGGCATGGCTGTCGCCGGTGGTGAAGTTGCGGAACGACATCTTGAACGTGCCGCCCACCTTGCCCTCGAAGTGATGAACCGTGCAGGTGAAGCCGTTCGGCGGCAGCCACTTCGCCAGCGCGTCGGCCTCGACGAAGGCGCGATAGACTTTTTCCGGGCTGGTGGTGAGAACACGGTGCAAACGTACGGTGCCGGGCATATCATATCCTTTCATAATGCCTGTTCGATGCCCCAAGGACGAGCGGGGCCCGGCCAGTCCGACACCGGCTCCCGGAATTTTTTCAGAGCCTCGGCCGCGGCCTGCGCGACTGGCTTACGCCAGTTCAGCCTGGGTTGGGACTCGATTTTGCGGCGGCTGGCCCAATCGTCGAAAATGACGAACCGGATAGCCATTATGAGGAGACTGTTTATAACGGTCGCTGAGATCGCTGTGACCAAGGGGAGACGATGCGCTACATACGTCCACTTTCAATCGAAGATGCCGTTGGCCACTTGGCCGGATCGGCCGGAACGGCGGCCATTCTCGCCGGAGGCAGCGACCTGCTGGTGAGGATGAAGGGCGGCTTCATCGAACCCGAACTGATCGTCGACATCAAGGCGATCGCGGCCTTGAGCGAAATCAGGGAAACGGCCGACGGCTTCAGCATCGGTGCGGCGGTGCCCTGCGCGGTGCTGGGAGAGAACGCGGCCCTGAAGAAGGCCTGGCCCGGCGTCGTCGAGGCGGCCAAGCTGATCGGCTCGAAGCAGGTGCAGGGACGCTGCACCATCGTTGGCAATCTGTGCAACGCCTCGCCGGCGGCCGACAGCGTGCCGGCGCTGGTGGCGGCCGGCGCCAGGGCGGTGATCGTCGGGCCCGCGGGCCGGCGCACCATTGCGGTGGAGGCGGTGCCGACCGGACCGGGCAAGACGTCGCTCGCCAAGGGTGAGATCATCGAGGCGATCCTGCTCGACAGCCAAGCGCCGCGCTCGGGCGACGCGTATCTCAGATTCATTCCCCGCACCGAGATGGATATCGCGGTGGTCAGCGCCGGCGTGAACCTGACGCTCGACGAGCAAGGTGTCGTCAAGGCGGCCCGCGTGGCGCTGGGCGCCGCCGCGCCCACGGTGCTTCTGGTGCAGGAGGCCGCCGAGGCCCTCATCGGCAGGACGCTGGACGAAGCCGCGCTCGAGCGGCTCGCCAAGGTCTGCTCCGGGGCCTGCCGGCCCATCGACGACAAGCGGGGCACGATCGAGTTCAGACGGAAAGTCGCGGGCGTGCTGGCCAGGCGGGCCGCCACGTCAGCCTACAAGCGTGCAGGAGGCAAGTGATGGCCGGTGTAGCAGTTTCAACCACGATCAACGGCGACAGCGTCGAGTATCTCTGCCAGCCCGACGAGACGCTGCTCGACGTGCTGCGCGACCGGCTCGGGCTGACCGGCGCCAAGGAAGGCTGCGGCACCGGCGACTGCGGCGCCTGCAGCGTCATCCTCGACGACCGGCTGGTGTGCTCGTGCCTGGTGCTGGGCGCGGAGGCGCAAGGGCGCCGCGTGGAGACCGTCGAGGGCATGGCGCATGGCGAGCGGTTGCATCCGCTCCAGCAGAAGTTCCTGGAGCACGCCGCGCTGCAATGCGGCGTCTGCACGCCGGGCTTCCTGATCGCGGCGAAGGACCTTTTGGCCAAGAATCCCGACCCGACCGAGGAGGAGATCCGCTTCGGGCTGGCCGGGAATCTCTGCCGCTGCACCGGCTATGACAAGATCGTGCGCGCCGTCCAGGACGCCGCAAGCGTGATGAAGGGAGCCTGACCATGAATTTCGATCCGCGTTTTTCCAATCGCAATTTCGCTTCGGTCGGCACGCGTCCCATCCGTCCCGACGGCGTCGACAAGGTGACCGGCCGCGCCCGCTACGGCGCCGACTTCAACATGGCCGGCCAGTTGGTCGGGCGCGTGCTGCGCAGCCCGCACGCCCACGCCAAAATCAGGAAGATCGACACTTCGAAGGCGGAAAAGCTCGCCGGCGTGAAGGCGGTGATCACCGCCGCCGACCTGCCCGACCTCACCGACGGCGATGCCGCCATGTACGACATCCTCGACAATTGCATGGCGCGCACCAAGGCGCTCTATGACGGCCATGCGGTGGCCGCGGTCGCCGCGATCGACGCCCGCACCGCCAGGCAGGCGCTGAAGCTGATCGAGGTCGACTACGAGGTGCTGCCGCATGTCACCGATGTCGACGAGGCGATGCAGCACCACGCGCCGCTGATCAACGACGCCGTCTTCACCGAGGGGCTGGAGGAAAAGCCGGTCAAGCCGTCCAACGTCACCAAGCGCAGCCAGTTCGGCCATGGCGACGTGCATCAGGGCTTTGGGCAGGCCGACTTCATCGTCGAGCGTTCCTTCAAGACCGAGCAGACGCACCAGGGCTATATCGAGCCGCATGCCTGCGTGGCCAATGTCAGCTCCGACGGCACGGCGGACCTGTGGGTCTGCACGCAGGGCCATTTCGTCTACCGCCAGCATTGCGCCCAGTTGCTGGGCATGGAAGCCTCGAAGCTGCGCGTCACCTCCTCCGAGATCGGCGGCGGCTTCGGCGGCAAGACCCATGTCTGGGCCGAGCCGGTGGCGCTTGCCCTGTCGCGCAAGGCCGGCCGCCCGGTGAAGCTGGTGATGACGCGCGACGAGGTGTTCCGCGCCTCGGGCCCGACCAGCGCCACCTCGATCGACGTCAAGATCGGCGCCCGCAAGGACGGCACGATCACGGCCGCGGAAGCGACCTTGCGCTACACCAGCGGCCCCTATGCCGGCACCTGGGCCGAGATCGGCGCCATGACGGCGTTCGCCTGCTACAGGCTGGAGAACGTCAGGACCGTCGGCTACGAAGTGCTGGTCAACCGGCCGAAGACCGCGGCCTATCGCGCTCCGTCGGCGCCGATGGCGGCCTTCGCAGTGGAAAGCGCCGTCGACGAGCTCGCCAAGGAGCTCGGCATGGACCCGGTCGATTTCCGCATCAGGAACGCCGCGCAGGAAGGCACGCGCTCGTCCTACGGCCCGGTCTACGGCCCGATCGGCATCGGCCCGACGCTGGAGGCGGTGAAGAACCATGCCCACATGAAGGCGCCGCTCGGCCCGAACCAGGGCCGCGGCATGGCCTGCGGCTTCTGGTTCAACTTCGGCGGCCAGACCTGCACCGACCTCAACATCGGCATGGACGGCTCGGTCTCGCTTGCCGTCGGAACAGTCGACGTCGGCGGTTCGCGCGCGTCGCTGTCGCTGGTGGCGGCGGAGGAGCTCGGCATCGATTATTCGCAGGTCAAGGCCGTCGTCGCCGACACGTCCAGCCTCGGCTACAACGACATGACCGACGGCAGCCGCGGCACCTTCTCCTCCTCCATGGCGACCATCTCGGCCGCCCGCAACGCCATCAAGATCCTGCGCGAGCGCGCCGCGCAGATGTGGGACATTTCGGTCGACGACGTGGTCTGGGAACAGGGCCACGCGGTGGCCAAGGGCGAGAAGCACGGCAATCTCGGCAAGCTGTCGCTGAAGGAGATCGCCGCGCAATCCGGCAAGACGGGCGGGCCGATCGCCGGCCATAGCGAGCTCGTCGCCGACGGCGCCGGCGTCTCCTTCGCCACCCATATCTGCGACATCGAGGTCGATCCCGAGACCGGCTCGACCAGGGTGATCCGCTACACGGTGGTGCAGGATGCCGGCAAGGCGGTGCACCCGACCTATGTCGAGGGCCAGTACCAGGGCGGTGCCGCGCAAGGCATCGGCTGGGCGCTCAACGAGGAGTATATATACGGCAAGGACGGGCGGCTGCAGAACGCCGGCTTCCTCGACTACCGCATCCCGGTGTGCTCCGACCTGCCGATGATCGACACGCAGATCCTGGAAATTCCCAACCCCAACCACCCCTATGGCGTGCGCGGCGTCGGCGAGACCTCGATCGTGCCGCCGCTGGCGGCGATCGCCAATGCCGTGTCGAACGCCGCCGGCGTGCGCATGACGCACATCCCGATGTCGCCGCCGCGCATCCTGGCGGCGATCGAGGCGGAACGGGAAGGCTGATGGTGCAAGTGACGCTCTGGGGGGCGCTTGCCGCGACCGCCGGAGGCCAGAGCAAGGTCGAGGTCGAGGCCAAGGACATAAGGGAACTGTTCAGGAAACTGGCTGAACAGTATCCCGGGCTTGAACCGCTGATAGATCGGGGGATCGCGGTTGCGATCGATGGGGTGATTTATCGCGATACGTGGGGGAAGAAGCTGCCGGAAGGGGCGGAGATTTTTCTGCTGCCGCGCTTGGCTGGGGGGTGAGGGGGATAGGTATCGCTTGGCCGAAGGTGCGAACGTCTTGTTAGGGGCCGGTTGCGGACTGGCCGCTTTTGGCCTCCTGAGCGCCAACCCGGACGATCGTCGCCGAGTGACGAGCGAAGATGCCTGTGTCAGTATGACCGTATGGAGATAGAAGACATCCAAGCCCGCTTCGAGAAGGCTGTCGAGTTGTTCATGAACGACCAAAGCCAGTTGCTCGAACTTAATGCTAATGAGCGCGCCATCGGGGCGACGCTCGCCCATTTGTTTGTGCGAGAGATGTTTCCTGACCATCGTGTCGATGCCGAGTACAACCGTGTCGGCCTTGATGGTAGTGCCAAGCGCCTAAATCTTCCGATGGAATGCGGCGGCGAGAACGCGCGCGTGTTTCCGGACATCGTCGTGCATCGGCGCGGCGACAATCAAGAGAACATTCTTGCAGTCGAAATCAAGTTGACCACAAACAGGCAGCCACGCCGCTGCGATCTCATAAAGCTTGAGGCCTTCCGTGAGCAGCTTCAATATCGGGTTGGCGTTTTTCTCGAACTGCCTGCGGGCAAGGACTTTGGACAAAAGGATGCCAGCATGCAGTGGTTCACCTAGCGCACCCGTTCTTGAAGTGGTCGATTGGGTGCTTGATCGTTCGAACCGCAGCTACATCCTAGTTCATTCGGAGGTCGACCTCCTCCGTGGGCTTTGAACTAGGACGGACACACATGAGAAAAATCCGTCACATCCCATTTGCTCTCAGGTCTATCCGCCTCCCAAGCCCATGGGGCCGGAGCGGTGTGTCAGTTCAAGAATGGAAGACGCGGGACGCCGTCCAGTCCATCGTTACGGTATCCAACTAGGCATAGTCCATCAGGCTGCGAGTTCACTTGGTCAATTCGACGACTAACATAGATTACCGCGGGGCGCGGGGCTCTAACGCAGGGGACCAATTCCACGAGCTTTGGGCTTTGCTGCAAATTCTTGAACTGTTAAAGCCGGGAACCAGCCTTACCGCAGTTGGCGTTGAGGGAGTGAAGGCGGACACGCCGGCTGGCACCGATGGCCCGACATGGGACGGCGTTGATGTCGCTTTGTATTATGGAGCTGCGTCGCTCGAAGACGCCGACCGGGTTGAATTCGCTCAGCTAAAATATTCCTCGGCGAATCCTGAGACTCCGTGGACCGTAGCCCGGATGACTTACAACACCGCGAAAAAGGGAAACAACTCTCCACTGCGTAAGTTGGCAGACGCCTTCAAGGGTGGACGAGCCCGTATGAAAACCGGAACGGCGATGAGAATCCGCTTCGTTAGCAATCAGGCGATTGCTGACGACCTCGGTACGGCGCTGGCGGCACGATGGACAGGCGATCTCGCTACGGCGGGGCTGCCGGAGATTGTTGTTGCAAACCTGCGCGATTTACAAAGCGCTAGCGGCTTGAACCAATCAGAGTTTGCCGAATTCGTCGCCTGCCTCGATGTCACTGAATGCGGCGTTGGTTCGCGCTTCAAGCTTCAGGAGAACATTGTCAGCGTTGTCGCAGAACATCTTGGCGACGATGTTTCCTCGGAAGCCCGCGATCTTCAGATGCGTGTCCGCGAGCTGATGTTGCCGGAACGCGCGAATGAGGTGGTCACAGGAAAGAATGTCCTCCTGTGGTTCGGTTTTTCTGCTCGTGATGGACTGTTTCCATCGGAACCCGATATCCGTCTTCCCGCCAATCCCATTAAACGCGCTGCCGCCCATACCGTGCTGAATCAGTTGAACAATGGATCACGCGTCGTCTTGGTCCACGGTGTTGGCGGCTGCGGGAAAACCACACTCATGCGGCAGGTTCAGGATGGACTTCCGTCAGGATCCGTTTCTGTGAACTTTGATTGCTTTGGCGGCGGCCGGTACATCTATGCGGACGACAAACGTCATCTGCCGGAAAAAGCCTTCTTGCAACTAACCAACGAGATTGCATTAGCTCTGCAATTGCCGCTTTTTATCCCTCGCGACCTGAAGTATCCGGCCCATATCGGGCTATTCCTGTCAAAACTTAGAACTGCGGCGAAAGCGCTAGAACAACTCGACCCCAATGCGTTCCTCGTCATCATCATAGACGCGGCCGATAACCCCGTGGCAGCGGCCAGTGCCGCAAACCCGCAGGAACGTTCGTTTGTCCACGATCTCGCCAACGCCAATCTTGCGGAGCTTCCGGACAATATTCGCTTCATTCTTTCAGCACGCACGGCACGCAAGGACACGCTCCTGCTGCCGTCTGATATCATCGAAGTCGAGTGCCCTTTATTCGACCTATCGGAGACGAAGCAAAACCTAGAGACTGTGGTGTCAAACCCCTCCGATACCTATGCTGAACAGTTCCATGCGCTTTCACACCAGAATCCCCGCGTGCAGGCATACGCGATTTCTGCGTCGAGCTCGGATCGTTCCAAGCTTCTGGACGTCCTACGCCCTGGTGGAAAAACGCTGCCCGACGTTCTCAGATTGACGTTTGACTCAGCGTTAAAGAAGCTCGGGCAGTCCGCGATATTTGACCGGCTGCTGGCGGCGCTCGCGTTCCTTCCTGCCCCAGCCAATGTCGGCGCCATAGCTCGCGTCGCAGGTTCACAAGATGGCATCGTTCGCGATTGGGCGGGTGACCTCTTACCGGGCCTCAGGCTCGATGACGGAGCGATCTCTATCGCGGATGAGGACTTCGAAGCATACATAAGAGAGACATCGTCTAAGGACAGAATCCCCACTCTCGCACGCATTGCGGATGATTTCCTGTCGAACTTCGCAACCGACGCCTATGCCTCCCTGCACGTAGCTGATGCGCTTGGCGCCGCTGATCGGGCAAACCAGCTTCTTACGGTTGTCGAACGCGACCCGCAGGTAGGCGCTATCGGTGATGCCGTTTTGAAACGCCAGGTTCAGGTGCGGCGGCTATGGCTCGCGCTGCGGGCGTCTCGGCATGCCGGTACCGTAGTTGATGCGCTGAAAACCATTCTCATTAGCGCCGAGGCCGAGAAGGACGACAGCACGCTCACCGACTTGCTCGAAAAGGAACTGGACTTGTCCGTCGAGTTCAGCGGGGCCTCTCTGCGACGGACCATATTGCTGGAGCGTGATCGTATTGCCGAGCACGGCACTTTTCTCGCCTATGACGCGGCAAGAGCCGGCCGCGCGGATGACGGCATAACAACCAGGGAACAACTCCATTTTTACGATGCATGGCTCCAGGAACGCCGGAATGTTCCGGAGGACAAAATCAAGGACTGGGAGATTGAAGATCGAGAAATTGCCGCGCGGACGGAAGCAATCCTTTACCTTGGAGGGCCGGAGCAAGCGTTTCTCAATCTGATGCGGTGGTCACCACGCAGCGTGCCTCTTCGCGTCGCTTTCATCCTCATTCCCCAACTTATCGCCACGGGCAAGTCGAGCGTCCTGCGCGACTTGCTGAATCAAAACCTCGTTCCTAGGCCATGGGACTTGGTCGTTTGGACGGCTCTTGCGAGCGCGGGTGAGAGCGTTGACGCCAAGGCCATCGAACAGTCATTGAAACGTGTCCGGCGCAGACTCGTACCGGACCCTGGAGAATTCTTGAGTTCGTATGGTGAAGAAGGCTGGCAAAAGAGCCTGCTGGATTCGCTCATCGTTTCATGTGAGCTCGCATACCGCCTCAATGTAGATACGACGGTACTTCTCGGAACATTGAACGAAATTATGAAATGCGTGGAGGGCAAGCCGCGTCATTTATATAGCCACGATTTCTACCGCATCGATGCGCTATATCGCTGCTGGTTGTTGCGCACCGAACTTCGCGGTGACGCATCGGACATCAAAGAGTTTTCAAGCTACGTTAAGTCGTTGGAGCCACCACCACCGCCGGAAGACAAACCCAAAAGGGGTTCGAAGAAAGCGACACCCCATTCGCCGCGAGACGATCAAAGGGATCGCCGCCTTCAGATCATCCTGCACACATTGTTTCCTGTGTATGCAGCTCGTCTTGCCGTATTGATTGCTAGCCGAAATGCGCAGTCCATATCTCCATCGCTTCTTGAACCGCTAGGTTCAATCGGCTCTTCGGCATGGGAGTTCGACCAGGACCACGACAGTATCTATCTGCGCGCTGTCGCCGCTCGCGCTGTTATGAGCCTGCTAATCGTTCCCCGGCTTACGGCCGTCGAGCTTGAGGCAAGGGCTAGCGGCCTGCTGCGTGGCAAATACGGCGATTGGCTCGCCGTACGCCGAGCCAAGCTCTGGGAGCAGATGCGGGTACGCCCAGCGGAGGCGAATGCTCTCATCGAGCTGATCGCCAAAGCTTCGGCAGAGGTGCGCGATGCGCGGGCTTCCGCTTCCGACAAATTGGAAACGATGGTCCGCCTGGCACGGCTAGCGCTGCCCGTCAGCCGGTCCGATTCCGAAGCCCTGTTCAACGATGCCGTCGGCATCGCGAAGGAGATCGACCACGAGGCGATCGATCAAATCGAGTTTGCCGAGGCGGCAGCCCAAGCGGCTAGCTTCGAGGACCCGCAGGAAGGCCGCCGTATTGCCGGCAATTTGTTCACGTTCGTCTCCGGGGCTTACGAACGGCTGTCCAGTCGAGATTTCAATTGGAATGCAGCTGTTGAGGCTTTGGTCGCTACCGACCTGCCTTGCGCGCTTGCTGCCGTTTCGCGATGGGCGGATGAGGGGGCGGTGCAAATAGAGATCACTTTAGAGACGCTGATACCTCTCGAGCTAAAAAGGGAACTGATCGGCGCCCGAGAGGCGGCAGCGCTGGCCCTTGTCATGGAATCCGCTGATGCGACGATCTGCCGGGAAGTAGCGGTCCACGCGGCCGGTTCCGATCCTGAGGTGGTTGAGGAGGTCGCCAAAGACGCGCTGCTGCTCGCTTCCCAGTCGGGACGCGTCAGTAATTCTAGTGCCATCCTTGAACAACTCCCAGCATCTGCGCACCGGTCGTCCTGGACAGCGCGGCTTCAACGGACCGTTGAATTCCACAAACTGCTTGGAAACCGAGAACAGCCCGCGCGAGTGGCTGGCCGTGGCCGCCCGGCCCGCTCGAAAATAGCCGACGAACTCGCCAAGGAATTTGTGTTTGAACCGACCGGACCGTTTGCTAACGCGGAAGCGATTGAGACGGTTCTCAAGGAGGCTACCGCGTCGGGGTTGCGCCACACTGATCGTGTGCTGCTCGAGAAGATGATGGATGCGTCGTCGGATGTGAAGCACCGGGTTCCATTTCTCAAAGCGATTGTTTCCATCTCGGATGAGGCGATTTGGAGGGGGACCAGAGAGGAGGCTCTCTTCGCAGCCATCAAACGATGGAAAGGCACGCCAGGCGTAGATCGATGGTGCCGTGACGAGCTTCCCGCTGTTGTCGTCAGGTGGTTTGGCAGCCTCGCGCGCTGGATCAAGCAAGGCCAATCGACGCTAGGAGAAATGCTGCAACTGACCGGCCTTGATGCCAGCGGCAAGCTGAGCTTGATCCTCTCAGGAGTAGCTGAAGATGGCGATGCTTTAGGAAGCCGTTCCCTCTTTGGCGTCGCTGAGTTGATTTGCGAGAACATCGGGCCCCATGACCTCGGCCTTATCTTGAGTTGGTACAGCGACCGGATGCTCGCCCGAATCCCAGCGGCACAACGCCAAAGCTTCCCGCTTCAAAACGTCCCGTTGCGGACGGCAGAGGCGATCGGCCGATTTGTCGTTGCGCTCATGAGCGACATCGACACGCGCATCCGTTGGCGTGCCGCTCATTGCTTCCGGAGGCTCGCGAGATTTAAATGTCAGGACGCTGTCAGTGCGACGATCTCGCAAATGGACCGCGCTGACGACCCGGCATTCCGCGATCCCACCGCGCCCTTTTTCTTTCTCGGTGCGCGCTTGTGGCTTGCGCTCGCGATGTATCGAGTCAGCGCAGAAAGCCCCTCAGCGCTTGCGCCGTTCAAAGATGTCATTCTGAGCCTTGCGACCTCACGGGTTCTGCCACACGTGGGGATCCGCGAATATGCCAAACGCACGCTCATTCAACTGGCTTCGTCGGGCGACATCGGCTTGGATGCCGCCGAGAAACTAGCGCTTGATAGCGTCAACCTTCCTCTCAAAGGCGAGACTGGCAAAGAAAGAAAATTGGGCGCATCATTTGACAAATATAGCCGGGATGAAAAGCGGCGGTTCAGGTTCGATGGCCTGGACACCTTGCGATACTGGTACGAAGACATTTTGCGTATCTTTCCGACCGTCTTTCCGGACCAGGTTCTGAAGATCGCGGAGCGATGGATCGTTGACAAATGGGGGGCGGATCCCGAGGCAACCCGGTGGGACAAGGAGTCGAGAAAGGGCCGTTACAACGAGCGACGTTTCGGTCTCTGGAGCACCAGCCACGGTTCGCTGCCCACCATTGAGCGATACGGAAGCCATCTTGAATGGCATGCCATGCACTGTACGATCGGCGAACTCTTGGAGACTCATCCGGTCGCAAAAGGCGAGATGTACTATGATCGCTTCGACTACTGGCTAAGCCGTTCTCTCCCAACATCGCCGCCCGAGTGGTTGTCCGACCACCGCACTACAACTCCGCTGGAAGCGCAATTCTGGCGCGAAGACCCGCGAACTGACCAAGGTTGGCTCTCAAATGCGGGACGGGATGATGTTCTGAAGGAAATCGGGCTCTTAAAGTCCTCCCGGCCCGGATGGATCGTTGTCAAAGGCTACTGCACCGCGCATTTTCCCAAACGGGAAGCCAATACCGCCATTCATACCGCGCTGGTTTCATCCAAACCTGCCTTGTCGCTGGTCCGGGCGCTTCAAACGGTGAGCAACCACTATGATTTCCGTATTCCCGATGAGGGTGACGATGATGAAATCAACGAGCCCCTCTACAAGCTGACCGGCTGGCTCGCCCATTTTCAGGGAGATACCCGCTTCGATGACCGCGATCCTTCTCGTTATGAGGTCGGTCGAATCCAAGCCGGCCCGGGCCAAGCGCTGGTCAATTCATTCGAATTGGTGCAGCAAACGGATGGTGAGGTAGTTTGGGTTTGTAAAAAATCGGGCGAGGCTGCTTTAATATACGAAGCATGGTGCGATGAGCCGTCTCGCGAAGACGATTACCCTCGCCAAACCAAATCGGACGGTTGGCGGCTTTGGGCACGGACGGGTATAGTTCAATCGTTCTTAATGGAAAAGAAAATGGACTTGGTCTGCGAAGTGCGGATCGATCGCAGACTTAGGAATGAATACCGGAGCTCTTACGACTCGGATGAAAAAAAGAAAACTCATGACAAAATCCTCCTCCTCGCAGGGGACGGCTCCATCCGCGACTACAGAGGACACTTTGGCGTTTGGCAAACGTCTCGTCGCCGAGTACGGGCTTGACTCCAGCGTAGATACCCTTGGTCGGTGGCTGGTTCATCATATCGCCGAGCTTATCCGAGACGCTGAAGATGGAGCCGCTGCAGATGTCAGCGATCGCCGGGCCGCTGCTGTGGCCGCAATCTTGAAGTTTTGGGAGCACCGCCGGTCGATGGATAGAATCGATCCGCTCCGCGAGCTCAAACCTATGCTCAGCGTCATAAGAACGTTGAATCCCGATGAAAATAGATGGGGCGGGTACAGAGGAAACGGAAGCACCGCGCTTTGGGACCTCTATTCCGCTGTGCGGCAGATCATCATCTTCCGTCTGCTGGATAAAGCGCCTGCCACCCAGGTTGAACAAAGCAAGTTTCTTTCAGACGAGGAGGCTGAAATAGTCGGCGCATTGAATATTTGGCTTGCCGAGTATCAAAAGGAAAGGTTGAAGGCGAAACCTAAACGGCGGTCGCGAAAGCGCCAAGCAGAGGCCAATGATTTTGACCCCAAGACTTACGTGCTTTCAGAGATCGAAGATGCCCGACAGGCGCTCGACGCTCTGGAACGGGAGGTGAGTGGCCTCCCTCCCATCCCTAAACCCAATCCGTACGAACTCCTGATAAATGAAGGGCTCCCGCAAATCCGGATAGTCACGGTACCACCTAACGAGGACGAAGACGACAACTCGGAATTATAGTCTGGCCGGGCAGAGCGCTCCTTCGCATAGAGGCGAGAGAAACAGAACGCGCATGACACGCATCATGATCGAATCTGTTCTCGATATCTGAGATGAAGACCCGAGCGGCTATTCTGTTGGCCTCGGCTCGAACGTACGCTTCCGGCTACAGGCAAGATTTGGTTGAACGTCCGATTTGCGGCGCAAAGCAGCCGTTCAGGATTTGACCTGCTACGCTCTCAACGTGGGCCCCGTATTCACCTCCAGCGCCTCTTCCGCCTGATGCGGGCCGACCGGCTCGCACAGTTGCCCAGGCGCACGCGGAAGCGTTCGCCTATGCGCAGGCGCAGCCATTCGACCTGCTTGCCGCTCGGTCTGCCTGACATAGTAGATATGGGCGTGATAGTTGGCGATCTCCGAAGTGACTGAAATGGCCGTGTTCTCGCTCAATTGGAATCGACCTGACGGCAGACCTGTGCTCTAACTACCAGACCTTGGGAGGGGAGCACAATGTATCGGGGTGTCATTTTGACTGCCGCGCTAGCACTTGCTGGCTGCGCAACTACTTCCGAAATGCCGCTGGCTCCGAACGTGGTACGGTTGGATACTCACGCAAGCGGCGCCTTTTTTACCGGGTCTGCAGGTGCGATCACGTTGAAGAAAGCAGCCGAGGCGACACTGTCTCGCGGCTATACACACTTTCGTTTTGACCAAGCCTCGACTGCCAGCGGTTCTCGGTTTGTCGGTATGTCCAGCAATACATTTGGGAATGCAAATGCAACAATCATGGGCAATACGGCTTACGGTACTTATAGCGGAACAACCATCAACACGCCCATGTATGCTCCGACGGCTGATATCGGTGTCACTGTAATAATGTTCCATGCCGATGAATCCGGCGCCCAAGGCGCGTTTGATGCCGCTGAAGTCCTCAAGAAAGGTGGACGGGTGTGACGGGGGCGATCGAAGACTCCAACAAGAGGCGGGACAAGAAGCAGCGGGCCACACTCCGTCCTGGGTGAGCCTAGGTGTTGGTGCGGGTTGCCGGTCCAGACTGCGGATCGCTTCTAGCGCAACGCGTACAACGCAACGCCGCATTCAGACGTCTGCTTCTGGGTAAGTGCAATCAACGTCCTTGCGGCCCACTTGCGGCGCATCCTGTCCATCCAACCTTCAACTGACGAGGGCAATCACCGGCGCTAATTCACTCAGCTTCGTAGCCATTGCGTGATGCCGCTCGGTGCGCTTCTATCCGTGGCGCGCCATTGGGGGGGAAATCATTTGTCTGCCAGGAACCAAACGTCGACCGGCCACGAAGCGAGCGAGGCCGGGTGGCTCGATCTTCATTTTGAATCGTCGCGGCCTGAATATGAGGCGGCCTTGCTCGATGTCGGCATCCGCCCGGGCTGGCGCGTGCTCGATGCCGGCTGCGGCAGCGGCGGCTTCCTGCCGCTCATCGCCCGGGCCGTCGGCCCCTCCGGCTTCATCGCGGCGCTCGACCTCGCGCCCGAAAACATTGCCCGGGTCGAGGCGCTCGCGGGCACGCTGTCCGAGCCACCGGACATTGCCACGCATGTCGGCAGCATCCTGTCGCTGCCATTCGCCGACGCATCGTTCGATTGCGTCTGGTCCGGCAATGTCATGCAGTATCTGACACCGGCCGAGTTCGAGCTTGCCGTCGGCGAGGCCAGGCGCGTCTTGAAGCCGGGCGGCATCTTCGCGGTCAAGGATTTCGATTCGACCATCCTGCAGATCCTGCCCATGGACCGGGCGCTGCTGGCGCGCTTCATGGCAGCCAGGCTGCAGGGATTTCGCGACCGGGGCGTGCTCGGCACCGATTGCGGTTCGACGCTTCCGGCGCGCCTGCGCCAGGCGGGCCTGCAGGTCATCAGCCGCAAGGGCTGGCTTGTCGAGCGCTGGGCGCCCGCGCCTCGCTTCACGCGTGACTATGTTCGCGACCTGCTGGCCTATTTTGCCAGCGTCGCACCGGGTTACGCCCTGCCTGACGCCGACCAGGTCTATTGGCGGGACCTGAAGGAGCGGCCGGATAGCCTGCTCGACGATCCGGACTTCTGCTACCGCGAATTCTTCGTCATGACGGTCTGTCGGATTTAGCGCTCCGCCGCGACGGCGGAAGCCTCGGGGCGGGTGCGCGAGCCGCAGGCAAACCCGGTTCCGAGATCGAGGCTGAACCAAGCCGCATTCGCCAACCCTCCGCTCAAATGGCCGGCTTTCGAGCGAATTTCTTCGCGAACCGTTAATTCGGCCGTGCTGTTAATAAGCATCTGCTAATGAACTGGTTCGCGCGGGGGTACGCAATGACCAAGAATCTCGGCAATGCACGCTATGTGCCGCCAAAGGAACAGCAAGGCTCGGCCCTCGGCAAGGTCGCGCCGGCCTTGTTTCCGCTGGCCGTGGTGGCGCTGGGCTATGTGATCGGCAGGCAGTTCTTCGGCCTATAGGCTCGGCCATCAGGCACCGGTTTCGGCCGCGGCTTCGGGCCTTGCTTCGGCGCGGATGCGGTCGCTTGCCACGAGCACGACCGGGCAGGGGACGGCGGCCAGCACCGCCATGGCGGTGTCGCCGAAGAACAGTTCCTCGCCCGGCCGCTGCGTGACGCCCATCACCACCATCGCCGCCCCCTTGGCCACTTCCCTGGCGATCGCCTTGTCGGGGGTGGCGCGGGCGCGGATGGCGGTGTCGACGGCGACGCCGTAGCGGTCGGCGAGGTCGACGACGTCCTTGAGCACCGCCTCCTCGCGACGATGCGAAACGGTGCCTTGCCGGGCGCCTTTGCGCGCCTGCGAGACATAGAGCACCTTGACCCGCGCCCGGTGCGGCCTTGCCAGCGCCAGGGCGAAATCGGCGGCGCGGCGCGACACTTCCGTGCCGTTGACGGGCACCAGGATGGTGGTTCCGGCGCGCAGCACCGGCATCTTGCCCCCGGCGCCGGCACCGTTCAGCACCAGGCAGAGCGGACCGTCGAAGCCGCTGGTCATGTCGTTCAGCGCTTCGGTGAACGATCCCTTCTCGGTCAACATGGCCTCGAGCCCGACCAGCAGCAGGCCATAGCCCTTGCGCGCCTCCTCGGCGATCGTCCGCGCGGTCGCTTCGCGTTCGCTGCGGGCGGTGAGATGCACCTTCTCGACCGGCGTGTCCTCGGCCTTGCTGACCGCTTTGGCGCTTCTGGCGGCGCCCTTCTTGACCTCCTTCAAGGCACGCTCCGGGCCCTTGTCGCGGGCCGGGCCGGCAAGCCTGCCGTCCTTGAGGTGGAGAAGCGTGGTCGGCATGCCGCTGCCGCCGCCGACCAGGCCTGCGAGATAGGCGGTGAACTTGCCGACGGGGCTGTCGTCGACCAGCAGCAGCAGCCGCTCCAGCTTGGAGACGAAGCCGCGCTCGTCGAGCAGCTCGCGGTCGACGCGCTGCTTCTCGGCGTCTTCGACGGGCAGCCGGCCGAGCGCCCAGCGCAGCATGGGCGGCATGGCGAGGGTGGTGATGACAGCCATGGTGACGATCATGGTGAACAGATTGTGGGACAGGATGTTCATCGACAGGCCGATCGAGGCGACGATCACTTCGGTCGAGCCGCGCGCGTTCATGGCGCTGCCGACGGCGGTCGCCTCCTTCAGCGTCATGCCGGCGAAGCGGCCGCCGATGAAGGCGCCTCCGAACTTGCCGATGCTGGCGATGAGCACCAGCGCCAGCGTCAGCAGCGCCAGCGTCGGGTCGGCGAGCACGGTGAGGTCGGCCGAAAGCCCGGCCATGCCGAAGAAGATCGGCATGAAGAGCGCCGTGATGACGCCGCGCAACTGGCTCTCGATGTGGCTGGACAGGATCGGCGATTCGCCGACCAATATGCCGGCGACGAAGGCGCCGAGCACGGTATGGACGCCGATCAGGTTGGTGATCAGCGCCATCACGCCCATGATGATCAGGATGACCGATATGACGGCATATTCGCTGCGGAAACTATCGTTGCTCCAGCGGATCAGCGTAAACACCAGCCGGCGGCCGATGGTGAAGGAGAACACCATGAACAGCGCCACTTCGGCCACCGTGACCACCAGCGGCACGATTTGGAGGCTGCCGTTGGTGGCGATGCCGAAGGTGACGGCGATGATCAGCCAGCCGATCGTGTCCTCGATGATGGCCGAGGAGATGATGACCTGGCCGAGATTGCGGCGCATGAAGTTCATCTCGCGCACCACCATGGCGACGATCTTGACCGAGGAGATCGACAGGGCCGTGCCCAGGAAAAGCCCGGCGACGACGCGCTCGCCGGGGTCGGGCAGCAGCGTGCCGGGCAGGAACTGCGCCAGCGCGAAACCGCAGGCAAAGGGCACGACGACGCCGGTGACCGAGATCGAAAAACACGCCGCGCCCACCCGGCGCACCAGGCGCAGGTCCGTCTCCATGCCGGTGAGCAGCAGGAGCAGCAGGACGCCGAGCTGGGAGACCGCCTCGATCATGCTCTTCTGCGCGGGGTCGGTCGAGAAGATCAGCTGCTGCGCGCCGGGCCAGAGCCAGCCGAACAGCGAAGGCCCCAGCAGGATGCCGCCGATCAGCTGGCCCATGATCGCCGGCTGGCCGTAGCGCTGGAAGATTTCGCCCAGGCCACGGCCGACCAGAAGCAGAAGCACGATCTCGGCGACGAAAACGCCCTCCGCCGAGCCGCCCATGCCCGCTGCGTGGCTGCTTGCCTGGGCGGCCCAGGCCGGGCCTGCTAAGGCAAGGACGGCGGAAGGGATGAGAATGGCAGGAAGAAATCTCGTTTGCGGCCAGTGCCTAGTCATCCAACCCCTCAACGCGGATCAAGTCCGCTGCGCATAAACGTGCAATGCCGCGCAAGGTTGCGGCGGGTCGGGCCAATCTGTTCGGGCCAATCTGTTGGGGTAAGTGCCGACATAAAAGACAGCCCTCTTCTCCCCGTCTCTATACGGGGAGAAGGTGCCGGCAGGCGGATGAGGGGCAGCGCCGACATGGGAGAAATACAGGATCCAGATGCTATTTGCCGAAAGCTTGGCGCCGCCCCTCATTGTCCTGCCGGACATTTCTCCCCGTATAGTGACGGGGAGAAAGGCCCATACCGGCTGGACGCCGCCCGCGGATTGCTTCGCCAATTGTCGGCGTAGCGGCCGCGATCGGCGATCTAGCCCGACTTCTTGGCGCCGCCCGGCAAAGCACCCTCAGGCGGCGGCTCCGGGCCGAAGACGCTGCGGCCGCCGAGCAGATGCGACTGGTCGAACTCGCCGGCGACGATCTCCTTCAGGCTCGGACCGGTGACGTAGCGCTCCAGTCGCCGCGCCTGGCCGTCGAGCCGCTGCAAGGCGGCAAGCTCCTCCTCGCGGCCGAGCTTGGCCTTGGCGACCGCCGACTTCATGACGGCGATGGTTTCGTCATAGACCTTCAGCGGCACCGGAAAGGGATGCCGGTCCTTGCCGCCATGCGCCAGCGAGAAGCGCGCCGGGTCGGAAAAGCGGCACGGCGCGCCATGCACCACCTCCGCCACCATCGCCAGCGCCCGCACCGTACGGGCGCCGACGCCCGGCACCAGCAGCAATTCGGGAAAGTCCGTCGGGCCGCTCTCGATGGCGGCGGAGATGTTGCCGTGCAACCGGCGCATGACGATGTCGCTTTCGCGCACGTCATGATGCGCCGGCATGACCAGATTGGGCAGCATCGGCTGTGCATTGTCGCGCTTTGCTTCAGTCGCCGCAGGCTCGATGGCGGCGAATTCGTGCACGATCCGGTCGGGACCGAGCTGGCGCAGAAGATCGAGCTGGCCGCTGCGCGAGGCCTCGGCGCGATGGTCGGTGAGGTTGACGATCTCGCCCTGCCGCTCGCCCTCGATGGCCGCGTGCGGCTGGTCGACGAAACTCTTCAGCCCTTCCGACAGCCAGTGGTAACGGCGCGCCTGCCTTCTGTCGCCGTTCATGCCTTGCTGGACGACCACCCAGCGGCTGTCGTCAGTGACGATGAAGCCATGCAGATAGAGGTCGAAACCGTCCTGAACGGCGGCGCTGTCGACCTTGGCGACCAGGCGGCTGGCGGTGGCAAGGGCCGCGCCGTCGAAGCCGACACGTTCGCCGATCATCTCCAGCTCGTGCGGCGTCTTGCGCGAATGAGCGCCACGACCGCCGCAGACATGAATGCCGAGCTCGCCCGACAGCGGCGTCAGCCCGCGCTTCAGCGCGCCAATGACGCTGGTGGTGATGCCGGACGAATGCCAGTCCATGCCCATCACCGCACCGAAGGACTGGAACCAGAAGGGATGCGCCAGCCGGCGCAGCAGCTCGTCGCGGCCATAATGGTGGATGATCGCCTGGCACAGCACCGCGCCGAGCCGCGTCATGCGGTCGCCCAGCCATTTCGGGACCCGTCCGCCATGCAGCGGCAGGTCGGCGCTGCCGCTTCGCTGCGTCACTTGTTTCGATGCTCCGTGGCCGACCCCCCAGAGGCCGGCTCTCTCCCTCTAGATGGCATCCATGCGGCTATTTTCCAAGCCGGCACACAGGCGCTCATTCGCGGTTTGATTCAGGATGGCGCCTCACCCGGTTGTTCGCAAAGAATCGCGGACTAGACATGCACGTCTCCGAAGGAGAGTTCGCCGTTGTCGTCGGGCGTCAGTAAGGCGACGGCCAGCAGGCCGGCAAAGAGGATGGCGACCAGCGTGACGATGACCAGGCCGGGCACGGGACCCAGGGCGGCGGCGCTGACGGCCTCGCGCAATGTGCCGACGAAACCCACCGGCGCGGCCCGATCGAGCAGGCTCGGCGTCGACAGTTTGAGGATCCAGGCGAGCAGCAGGATCAGCATCATATGGATGTAGTTGCGGCGCAAACGGCGCGCCAGCGCCACCCGCTGCGAGACCAGGAATTTCGGCGTGCGCAGGCTTTCGCCGACGATCAGCAGCCAGTCCGAGGCGAAGTCCGGCTGCGGCGAGAATATCTGCGCGAAATAGTGGCGCTCGAACTGGCGCACGCGGGCGCGGTAGACATCGAAGAAGCGGTAGCGCCGCGCCTCGATCCACAGCAACAGCAGCACCAGCAGCATGGCGAACAACAGCACACCGTGATGGGCACTGGCCGTCGACAGCGACACCGACAGCATCGCGGCCACGACGGTGATCGCCCAGTTGCTGGTCCTGTCGATACGGTCGCGCCATCCCGCCATGCGCGCAATCTCGGCGCGATGGAAATGCGACATCACGGTGACCATTTCGCTGGGCGAAAGCGTCCTGCCGATGGGCGTTGCCGGCGCATCGTTCATAGTTCCCTCCCAACCCAATGAAACGCGTCGAACGCGATCTCGTTCCGCCGGCGGCGGATGGCGCCGACCCAGGCGGACTTTCGGCCACTTCTGTCGCGACGGCGGTGCGCCGAGGCTTTTCAAACGCTTGGGCAGGTCCGCTCAGCTTCTGAGTCAGCGTCCGAGTGGCCCTGGCTCTTGAGAATCCCTTTGCCTTGGGCAACATGGCGGCAAGGCTGGAGTACGAAGATGAACAGTCCGATATCCGCCGCACGTTCACAGTCCACGTCGCGAACCGCGGCGATGGCGCTGACGGAGGCGCTGGTCGCCCGCACCTTGCGCGCGGTCGAGGATGCCGGGCCGACGCCGGGTATGGTCTACATGACCGATGCCGACTATGCGCGTTTCAGCGACGAAATCCTGGCCGATGCGCCGGCCGGGCCGTTGAAACTGTTCGCCTATGGCTCGCTGCTGTGGAAGCCGGCGGGCGAGGTAAGGGGCGGTGAGCGCGCGGTGGCGACCGGCTGGCACCGCTCCTTCTGCTTCACCGTGCAGCGGTTTCGCGGCACGATCGAGCAGCCCGGCCTGATGATGGCGCTCGACCGTGGTGGCCAATGCCAGGGCATGGTGTTCGAGATCGCGGAGCCGGTTGCCGACAATCTCGAGGCGCTGCTGCGCCGCGAGATGACCATCCTGCCCGCCGTCAACGTGCCGCGCTGGCTGCGGGTCAGGACCGAGGGCGGCATGTGCCGCGCGCTCGGCTTCGTCGTCGATCCCGCCAATGCGCGCTATGTCGGCAGGCTGGACAAACGGGCGATCGCGGCGACGCTGGCCCGGGCCGCTGGCCATTGGGGCTCGGGCGCGCAATATCTGTTCGAGACCATCCGCCACCTCGACGCCTGCGGCATTCGCGATCGCAACCTGTGGCAGTTGCAGGCGCTGGTGGCCGAGGAGATCAACCGCGTCCACGCCACGGTTTAGCGATCGGCGTTTCCAGCGCAACGCGACCCGGAAGTTTCCGGACGCCTTCCCGCCACTCCAAATCTTCCGCTTGACGAATACATATCCCGACGGTTATACGTCGATCAATAGCCAACGGGTTATCGATTAAATGCCGGATGCTCATAATGCGCTCTTCAGGACGCTCGCCGACCCGACACGGCGCGCCATCTTCGAACGGCTGTGCCGCCAGGGAGAGCAGACGGTGGGAGCGCTGACGATCCAGTCGGGGGTCTCGCAGCCGGCCGTGTCGAAGCATCTGGGCGTGCTGAAGCAGGCCGGGCTGGTGCGCGACCGCCATGAAGGCCGCCAGACGCATTACAGCGCGCAGCTCGGCGCGCTGGCGCCGCTGATGGACTGGACGCGTGAGATGGCCGGGTTCTGGGAAAGCCGGTTCGACGATCTCGAGGATCTGCTCAAAAGGATGGACCAGTGAACGACACTGCCGCCGACACCCGCACTGTCGTCGTCGAGCGGCAGATTTCGCATCCGCCGGAAAAACTCTGGCGCGCACTGACGCAACCGCATCTGATTGAGGAGTGGCTGATGAAGAACGATTTAAATCCGGTCGTGGGCCATCGCTTCAAGCTCAGCACCGCCTGGGGCGGCGTGCTGGATTGCGAGGTGCTTGCCGTCGAGCCGCACAAGACGCTGTCCTACACCTGGAACCTCGCGCACCAGGACCCGGCCTTCGATCTCAGGAGCGTGGTGACCTTCATCCTCACCCCGACGGCTGCCGGAACACATCTGCGCATGGAGCAGTCCGGTTTCCGGCCCGAGCAGAGGCGGGCCTATGGCGGCGCCAAGATGGGATGGCCGAAATTCCTGGAGAAGCTGGAAGAGCTCCTGGCACGGACGGACTGAAATCCGCCAGCCGGGGTTCATGGCAAGGCTGTTCGAAGGCGGCCGCCGCAACAAAACCTATGGAGGACATGCGATGAAGATCAAATTGACCCGCGTCTATGTGGACGACCAGGAGAAGGCACTTGCCTTCTACACCGACGTGCTGGGCTTCACCAAGAAGGCCGATTTCAGCAACGGTCCGTTTCGCTGGCTGACAGTGGCCTCGCCGGACGAGCCTGAGGGAACCGAGCTGCAGCTTGCGCTGAACGACAACCCCGCGGCCAAGGCCTACCAGCAGGCCTTGTTCAAGCAGGGCCAGCCGGCGCTGATGCTCTTCACCGACGACATCAAGGCCGATCACGAGCGCATCAAGGCGCGGGGCGGGGCCTTCGTCATGGCGCCGACCGAGGTGACCGGTTCCACCATTGCGCAGCTCAACGACAGCTGCGGCAACCTCATCCAGATCACGCAGCTGGCGCGCTGGTAAGCGGCGTTTCGTTCATTTTTCAAGAGGAGGTAGCATGGATTGGAACAAATGGGTCCGGCAAACGCATCGCTGGCTATCGATCATCTTCACGGGGACTGTCCTCGCCAACTTCGTCGCCATGGGCTTGGGGCAGCCGCCTGCCTGGGTGGTCTATTCGCCGCTGCTGCCGCTTTTCCTGCTGCTGTTCAGCGGCCTCTACATGTTCGTGCTGCCATACGCTGCCAAGCGGCTTAACGGGCGGCAGCGCGCGAGCCAGTAAGGACGGGATGGATGGCGAAGACGCAGGGACAATCAGCCAAAGGCGCCGCCAGACCTGCAACCGCCGGTCCGGTCCTGCTTTCTGGCGGCAATCCGCACATCGCCAAGGGCGAAGGCAACGCGCCCGTCCAGGCCTATATCGCGGCCATGCCGGGCTGGAAGAGCGAGGTCGGGGGCCGCCTCGACGCGCTCATCGAGCGTGCCGTGCCTGATGTGCGCAAGGCCGTCAAATGGAACTCGCCCTTCTATGGCGTGGAAGGCGAGGGATGGTTCCTCAGCTTTCATTGCTTCACGAAATACATAAAGGTGGCCTTCTTTCGCGGCATGTCGCTGGACCCGGTGCCGCCTGGCCAGTCCAAAAGCAAGGACACGCGTTACCTTGACATTCATGAGGACGACCAGTTCGACGAGGCCCAGTTCACCGAGTGGGTGAAGCAGGCGAGCCGACTGCCCGGCGAACGGATGTGGGATTTGCGCGCCGGGCCCGGATTTGCCGCGCGCAACAGAGCGCCTATGATCGGGCGGACGGGCGGTGACCGCCCTCAAGGCTGAAGGAGAACGGACATGACGAAGAGCGGGTCGCCAGAAGGCAGGTCTCCTTCGCAGCTCATAGACGGCAGGATCGAGGAACTCGGCGACTGGCGGGGCGAGATGCTGAGCCGGCTGCGCGGCCTGATCCGGCAAGCCGACCCCGAGATCGTCGAGGAGTGGAAATGGCGCGGGGTCCCGGTGTGGGAGCATGCCGGAATGATCTGCACCGGCGAGACCTACAAGAACGTCGTCAAGCTGACCTTTGCCAAGGGTGCGGCGCTGCCCGATCCGTCGCGCCTGTTCAACTCCAGCCTGGAAGGAAACACCAGGCGCGCCATCGATTTCCAAGAGGGCGAGGAGGTCGACGAGGAAGCGTTCAAGGCGCTTATCCACGCCGCCGTCGCTCTGAACAAGTCAAAGGCCCGGCGATAGGGTCCGTGTGACTGGCACCGAAGAACGCGGCGGGCAGAACGAAGCCTGTCGCGCTCCTTCGCGCCCTTCTGGCCTCATCCGTCCCTCAGCCACACCAGCATCTCGCCGGGCTCGCGGTTGTCCCAGGCGAAATAGGGAATGGCGGTCAGCCGCGTCTGTCTGGCAGAGGGCGGATCGGTGCGGTAAAGCCCGTTTTGCCAGCCCTCATCGGTATCGGCCAGCGCTGTGGTCGAAAGCGCCACCACGCCGCCCAGCAGGTCCGGCTCGTCATGCGCCTCGATGCTTGCGGTGCGCGGCAATGCGATGCGGTGCAGGCTGCCGTCATTGTCGGTCGCCTCGACGCAGTAGATCAGCGGGCCGCGCGAGAGCGCCACGCGGCCGGCGTCCTGGCGCACCTGCGGGTTGGCGTAGAGCCGTTCGATCGGCATTTCGAGATCGAGGCGGACGCTATCGCCCTTCTTCCATGTGCGCCGGATCGCCGCGTAGCCATCGCTGGTGACGTCCTCGAGCTTCACCGTCTCGCCATTGACCTTGAGCGCCGCGCCGGCGCTCCATGCCGGCACGCGCAGATGCAGGGTGAACGCGACCGGCGCCTGCGGCTCGATGGTGATGGCGACCGCCCCGTCCCAGGGGTAGCGGCTCGCCTGCGTCAGCGTGACCGGCACGCCCGCTATGTCGAAACGAGCAGTGGAATCGCCATAGAGATGGACGGCAAGCGCGTCGTCCGCCAGGCTGTAGAAATAGCTGCCGATGGAGGCCACCATGCGCCCGATATTGGGTGGGCAGCACGGGCAGCGGTGCCATTTCCATCTGTTGTGCCGGCCCCGGCTTTCCAGCGGGTTTTCGTAGAAGAACAGCGAGCCGTCGAGCGACAGGCCCGAGATCGAGCCGTTGTAGAGCGCCCGCTCCATGATATCGGCGTAGCGGGCGTTCGGCCCCATGCCGAGCATGCGGCTGGCCCAGAACACCAGGCCGACAGCGGCACAGGTCTCGGCGTAGGCGCTCTCATTGGGCAGGTCGAAATCGCTGGTAAAGCCCTCATTGTGCGCCGACGGTCCGAGCCCGCCGGTGATGTAGAGGTTCTTGCTGGTGAGATCGTCCCACAGCCGGTCGAGCGCCACCCGCAAGCTGTCGTCGCCATATTCGGTGGCGATGTCGGCCATGCCGGAATAGAGATACATCGCCCTGACCGCATGACCGACGACCTTGTCCTGCTCGCGCACCGGAATGTGCGACTGGCTGTATTCATAGGTCTTGAAATGATAGGCCTTGGGATCGGTGCCGCGGGCGCGCGCCTCCTCGTCGAAATAATGCGGTTGCTGGCCGCGCTGGTCGATGAAGTATTTCGCCAGCTCCATGTATTTGTTCTCGCCAGTCACCCGCGCCAGCTTCACCAGCGCCAGCTCGATCTCCTCATGGCCGCAATAGCCCTTCTTCTTGCCCGGCTCGGGCCCGAGCACCGAGGCGATATGGTCGGCATAGCGGCACATGACGTCGAGCAGCTTGCGCTTGCCGGTCGCCTGGTAATAGGCGACGGCGCCCTCGATCAGGTGGCCGGCGCAATAGAGCTCGTGGCAATCGCGCAGATTGGTCCAGCGCAGGCCGGGCTGGATGCGCTGGTACCAGCTCGAGAGATAGCCGTCCGGCTGCTGCAGCTTTTCGTAGAGGTCGATGACGGCGTCGATCTTCTTCTCCAGCTCCGGGTTCTTGGCGCGGTAGAGCGAATAGGCCGCCGTCTCGATCGTCTTGCCCCAGTCGGAGTCCCAGAACATCTGCGTCGTCACCGTCGAGCCGGTGAAGCCGGGGGAAGCCGCCTCGTCGGGCGAAGGGGAATGGAACGGGATGACGACGCCGGGCGAGGGCCGGTCCGGATCGATCTGCTCCAGCATGCCCGCCTCGACGCAGCGGTCGTAGAGGATATCGGCGGTGCGCGCGGCGACGGCATCGGCACGGTCGCCCCAGAAGCCGTGCACGTCGACCTGCGGTACCGGTAGCGGCCGGAAGGCGAGTTTGGGCCTGGAGGCGCTGGCAGGCCTGGCGGAAGACGATGCGGTCATGAACTTACTCCATTCGATCGATCACTTGACGGCCCCGGCCATCAGGCCGCGGATGTAGAAGCGCTGCAAAGCCAGGAACAGGATCAGGCACGGCACCATCATCACGGTGACGCCCGCCTGCACCGCGCCCCAGTCGATGGCGCCGAAGCGGCCGGACTGGAGTGCGGTCATCATCACCGGCAGCGTGAACTTGGACTGGTCGGTCATCAGCACCAAAGCGGCGAGGAACTCGTTCCAGGCGCCGAGGAAGGCGAACAGCGCAATGGTGACGACGCCCGGCCAGACCAGCGGCAGCATCACCTTCAACAGCATGGTGGCGTTTCCGGCGCCGTCCATGCGTGCGGCCTCCTCGATCTCGCGCGGCACCGCGTCGAAGGCGTTGCGCATCATGAAGATCGAGAACGGCAGTTGCAGCGTCACATAGACGCCGACCAGCCCGGTCAGCGTGTTGTGCAGGCCAAGCTTGGTGAGCACCAGGAAGATCGGCGTCAGGATCGACTGGAACGGGATCATGATCGTCGACAGGATGAGGACGAAGAACAGGTCCTTGAGCGGAAATCGGAAACGCGAGAAACCGTAGCCGGCGAGCACGGAGACGACGACCGAGACCAGCACCGTCATGACAGAGACGTAGATGCTGTTCTGCGCCGAGACCCAGAGCCCGTCGCCGAAGGTGTTGAGCGTGGCGTAGTTCTCCAGCGAGAAGCCTGTCGTCGGCCAGGGCGGCAACGGCGGCTGGCGCGCCTCCTGCGCCGGCTTGAAGGCCGACAGCGCGGCCCACACGATCGGCGCCACGAACAACACCGAGGCGACGATGCCGGTGGAGTGCCTGACGACGCTGGCGGCGAGCTTGCCTTGAGCGGACATTGCCTGCGCCATCAGTCGACGCCCTCGGGCTTCCTCAGCAGCCAGAGCTGGACGAGGCTGAGCGCCACCAGGATCACCAGCAGCACCATGGAGAGCGCCGCGCCATATCCGAGCTTGAACGACACGAAGGACTGGTTGAAAATCCAGTACACCGCCGTCAGCGTCTGGTTGCGCGGGCCGCCGCGCAGGATGATGTAGAACTGGTCGAAGGCGAGGACCGAGCCGGCCACCGACAGGATCAGCGCCAGCGCCAGCGTGCGGCGCATCAGCGGCAAGGTGATGGCCCGGAACCTCGCGAACGGGCCGGCGCCGTCGATGACGGCGGCCTCCTGCAAATCCTGCGGGATCGATTGCAGGCCGGTCATCAGGATGATCATAGTGAAGCCGGCGACCTTCCACACCACCATGGCGATGATCGACCAGAAGGCCGGCTGGAAGGTGGCCAGAAGATTGAATTTCCTGTCGATCAGGCCGAGGTTGTAGGCGGCCGGGCTGAACAGGCCGGAATCGACGTTGAGCAGCCATGACCAGAGCAGGCTCGCCGAGGCGAAACCGACCACCGCCGGCATGAAGAAGGCGGTGCGGTAGAGATTGGTGAACGGGCGCGGCCGCTCGATGAAGATGGCAAGCGGGAAGGCGACGGCGAAGATCGCGATGGTGACGATCACCGTGTAATAGCCGGTGAATTTCAGCGCATTCCAGAACCTGGTGTCGCGCAGGATCGCGACGTAATTGTCGAGGCCGATGAAGGAGTGCACGCCCATCAGGGGCCAGTTGTGCAGCGACATCCACGCCGTCATGCCGAGCGGGATGACGAAGAACACCATGACCAGCGCCACGGCCGGCGCGACGTAGATGAGACCGATCCATTGCCGTCGCCCGGCGCCGACGAGTTTTCGGGCGCGGGGCGGGGCGGTGGTTGCTGTGATGGTGGTCATGGCTGGCCCGCTTTTCCTTCTCCCCTTGTGGGGTGAGCGGCCGGTTCGCCGGAGGCGAATTCATCGTGCCAGTGGCACGATGAAAAGCCGGCGAACACCGGGACGCTGCGAAGCAGCGGGGACCCGGCAGAGTGGATCGGCCACCACCCGGCCCTTCGCAGGCTCAGGGCGTTCGAAGCTCGAAAAGCCAAGCAGTTGGCTTTTCGTCCGCTGCGCGGACCGCTTCTCACCCCACAAGGGGAGAAGGGGAGGCGAAGTGCGCTAGGTCCCAAGCTGTCGATGCTAGTGAGTCTTCTCAACGCGATAGCCCTGTATCTGAACCAAACAATATCCGGCCACCCGCTCAGGGAGACAGGCGGGCGGCCGGCAGGCGCCTATTTCTGCGGCGCCTGGTCGATGATCGACTGCATGGTCTCCTGCGCATTGGCGATGGCGCCGTCGACGTCGTCGCCGAAGAACACCTCGTTGACCATCTGCGTCCACGGGCCGTTGGCGGAGTTGATCAGGTCGTTGAACACCACCGAATAGGGCGTCTTGCCCTTGGCCATGGCCTCGGCTGCGACCTGGTAGCGCGGGTCGAGGTCCTTCAGCGCGTCCTTGGCGATGTCGCCGCGCACCGGCAGGCTGCCATATTTGGCCAGGATCGTCTGGCCCTCCAGCGAATAGGCGAAGTCGAGGAACTCCTTCACCACATCGATCTTCTTGGTGCCCTTGGTGACGACGAAATTGTCGCCGCCGGCAAAGGACGACCAGCCGCCATCCTTGCCCGGCAGGAAGGTGATGCCGTAGTCGATGTCGGGATACTGGGTGTTGAGCGCGCCGATAGCGAAGGCACCCGACGGCGAGATGCCGATGTTGCCGCCGGCGAAGGCGGCGAAGAAATTGGCGCCGGTGTCGGTCTGGGCGCCTTCCGGCACCAGGCCCTTCTTGACCATCGAACGATAGAGATCGATGGCGCCGCGCAGCTGCGGGCTGTCCAGCGTCGCCTTGGAGCCGTCCTGCGAGAGGATGTCGCCGCCCGAGGCCCAGACCAGCGGCGTGAAGGTGAAGATGTTGCAGCCGCCGCAATTGCCGGAGAAGTAGAAGCCCTTGATGTTGCCGCCGAGCGCGTTGACTTTTTCGGCGTCGGCTTGGATCTCGGCCCAATTGGCTGGGCCCTTTTCGGGGTCGAGGCCGGCCTGCTTGAACAGCTTCTTGTTCCAGATCAGCACCGAGGCGTCGGCGGAGAAGGGCAGGCCGTAGATGCGGTCCTTGTAGGTGCCGGTCTTCACATGAGCCGGCGACAGGCTGGCGAAATAGGGGAGCGACTTGGCCCAGTCGGTGATGTCCTCCAACTGGCCGGCGGCGGCGAAGGAGGGCGTATAGATCAGGTCGAGCGACAGCGCGTCAGGCGCCGTGCCGCCGGCGGCGGCAGCACCGTATTTCGGAATGATCTCGGCGTTGGGGATGATGTCGAGCTTGATCTGGTTGGTGTGGCCCTTGTTGTAGGCATCGACGATGCGCGGCATGAAGTTCGAGCCGTCGGCGCGCACCCAGATGTTGGCGGTCTCGGCGGCGGCAAATTGCAGCCCGCAGCCGAATACGGCGGCCGTCAAGGCCAGCCTGGCAATCAAAGTCCTCATATTCTCCTCCTCCACGTTTTGGCCGCGACGCGCGGCTTGCCGCCGATTGCGGCGTTTGGTTCTTCAGCCGTCCGGCAGGCGGCCGCAGGACTGACGCACCACCAGCCGGCACAGCAGTTTCCGGATGCCTGGCGCGGCGGGCTTGCCGCCGACCAGGGAAAGCAAGGTCAGCCCCGCTTCGCGGCCGAGCGCAGCCAGGTTCATGTCGACCGAGGTCAGCGGCGGGCGCGTCGCTTCGGCCACGATCTCCCAATTGTCGAAACCGATGACGCCGACATCGCCGGGCACGTCGAGACCGCGTTCGCGCAAGGCATCGATGACGCCGCGCGCGATCTGGTCGTTGCCGCAGAAGACGGCGTCCGGTCTTTCGCTTGCGTCGTCGGCCGCGCCGTCGAACAGCCTCGCCACGGCTTCGTGTCCCCAGGCCTCCGACCACGAGCCGAGCAGCGGCTCGGTGACCGACAGGCCGTTCTCGGTCAGAACATCGCGATAGGCCTGCGCCCTGGCGTGCACCACGGCAAAGCTCGCCGGTCCCGAGACATGGGCGATGCGCCTGCGGCCGAGCCGACAGAAATGCTCCACCGCCAGCCGCGCGCCGCCAGCGTCGTCGGAGACGAAGGCGACGGCGTCGGGATCGGGCTGGGTGAAGGCATAGATCACCGGAATGCGCAGATTAGACAGGTCGACCGGCAGATGACGGTCGATGCGCTTGCCGGTGGCGATGATGCCGTCGACGCGCTTGTCGAGCATGGCCTCGACATGGAGCTGGCCGAGACGCGGATCCTCCTCGACATTGCACAGGAACACCGAGACGCCGGCGTCGACCAGCGCGTCGGAAATGCCCGACATCAGCGGCAGCGAGAAGCGGCCATAGGTATCGTTGGTGAGCAGGCCGACGGTGAAGGAGCGTCGCCGCAGCAGGCTCTGCGCCAGGCTGTTGGGCCGGAAGCCGAGGCGCTGCGCGGTCTCGCGAATGCGCTCGCGGGTCTCGGCGGTCATGCGGCCCTGATCGTTGAGCGCCTTCGAGGCGGTGGCGACGCTGACGCCAGCCTCGGCCGCTACGTCACGCAAGGTGACGGGCTTGGGAAAGGCTGACTGATCGTCCAATGCCATTGCGGCGAAAATCCCGATTGGGAAAAGGTTTTCTCTTGCAGGCCGGAATGAGACCCGGCCGAGGGCCGAGCCCGATCGGAAATGTTTGGAAAAACCTTTTCTCAACCCAAACTAGGCCAGATTCAGAGGCTGTTCAAGAGGAAAAGTGGCTGGTCCTCCGGTGGTGCGAAGCGGCCGCCGGAGGGCGGGCTCACGGGCTCGGCGCCCGGCGAGTTCATCAGGCGAATTCCTGATCGGCAGCCGTCAGTGCTGCCATGGCGCGAGCCAACCAAAGCAGCAATCGGCGACATGTCTACAAACTACTCTTCGGTCTTAACGCTTGCGCAAATATTATCGGTTAGTTCGCTAGTCATGGCCTCGTGGCGGAGCGGCTACGCTGGAGACGGCAAATCTCTGAAGCCTCGGTTCGATCCCGAGGCGAGGCCTCCAAAAATCATATGACGTAGAGAAAAATCATATGACGTAGAGCCTGCGTCGGACCATCAAGGGCGATGGGCCTTGCCAGCTTGCATTTGCGGCCCGGGCCGGACAGGTCCTCGTCTTCGTCGTGACACTGACGCGCCGGCAAGAAGACTGCTACCCAGCCGCCTTGCGCGCTTTCAGCATCTGACGATCGGGGTCACGTGGCATGCGGCCGGCGTTAAAGCAGCCTATTTGCATTTGGCATGCAGGGCACTCGCCAAAAGAGTGCTATGGAAGGGCGAGAGCTTGCCCGCTCCGACTTTCCCCGACATTCGAGGCCATTTTCGTGCGTGAACCGTCGCTGTTGCCCGTCTTTGGAAAACTTGGCGCCAAGGGACCCCGTGTCGTCGCGGTGGAACCGGTCTCGTCGGCAGGTATCGCCCCGCGGCTGCGGGAGGCTCTGGCCGCCCATGGCGGCATGGTGTTGAAGCTGTCGGTCGTCGCCTGGACGATATCGGTCCTGGGCATGGTCTTCTTCATGTTGCAGGGCTGAGGCAAATGGCCAACCGCTACGCACTGCGCATGGACTTGCCCCAAAGCTGGGCCATCATCGACGTCTTCACCGGCCAGCCCGTCGTCGTCAGGCAAAGGGCGATGGTCGGCATGAGCCCGCGCGACGCCAACGCCATGGTCGATCAGATGAATGTCCGGGACGTCAAGCGCCGGGAGAAGGCGGAGCGTAAATCCTGATCCAGCGCCGTCCGCCTGTCGTCTCAGCGGAAGTCGTCGGCCGTCAGCACATACATGCTCTTGCGCGTGCGGTCATAGGCCTTTGACGCTACGTCGCGGATAACACTGCTCTCGGTGTCGAAGGTGGCGAGATACCCGGCTTCATTGGCTGCCGTCGCCGGCTGCATCCTGGTCATGGCATCGGCGGCGACCGAGAAGGAAATCTGGAACATGCCGTCATAGCCGACGAAACGGATGCGCTTGCCGGCCTCGTCGTAGCTGCGGCTGCGGTTGGGGAAGGTCAGGCTCATGATTTTGCCTCCGTCGTTTTCTTCACCGCGCGTTTCTTCTTCGGCGTCGGGTTCAGGGCCTCGGCCACGCGGTCGGCTTCTTCCTTGGCCAGCCGCAATTGCCTCAGCCTTGCCGTCTTGATCTCCCTGGCCCTCGCTTCGGACATATATTCGGCGGTTGCCTTGTTGCGCTCCGCCGTCTTCTTCTGCTTGTCGACAAAGCGCGCTTCAGCTTTTTCCATGATCGTCTGGTTGCCGTCGGCCATCGAGGAAATCTCCCTTGCGTCTGAAATCGTGAAAATGAACTTGTCCGATAAATAGGCACTCTGTCGGGAAAATTCAAATTTTTGAAATATTTGGTCGTTTTCCGACCCGATGAAACCGGGCGCCGACATAATACTATGATTATTCAATATCCGCTCGGAATAAATTTTGGCACTCCTATCTATCGAGTGCCAAAGAGCCTATAGAAGGGGGCGGCCGCCTATGCCGGCCCCAGAAAGAAGTTCTCATGAAATTTCGGCCACTCCACGACCGCGTCGTCATCCGGCGCGCCGAAGGCGACATCAAATCCAAGGGCGGCATCATCATTCCCGACAATGCCAAGGAAAAGCCGCAGGAAGGCGAAGTGATCGCGGTTGGTCCCGGCGCCCGCGACGAAAACGGCGCACTTGTTCCGCTCGACGTCAAGGCCGGCGACTTGATCCTGTTCGGCAAATGGTCGGGCACGGAGGTCAAGATCGACGGCGAGGATCTTCTGATCATGAAGGAAGCCGACATCATGGGCGTTATCGAAAAGAGCGTCGAAGCCAAGAAGGCCGCCTGACTGAAGCGCCGCGCCTCTGCGCGGTGACGGCTCCACTCCAAATGCGAACTGGATAAAATCATGTCTGCCAAGGAAATCAAATTCTCCACCGATGCGCGCGACCGTATGCTGCGCGGCGTCGAGATCCTCACCAATGCGGTCAAGGTCACGCTCGGCCCCAAGGGCCGCAACGTCATCATCGACAAGGCCTATGGGGCGCCGCGCATCACCAAGGACGGCGTCACCGTCGCCAAGGAAATCGAGCTTGCCGACAAGTTCGAGAACATGGGCGCGCAGATGGTGCGCGAAGTGGCCTCGAAGACCAACGACCTCGCCGGCGACGGCACCACCACTGCCACGGTGCTGGCCGCCTCGATCCTGCGCGAAGGCGCCAAGCTGGTTGCCGCCGGCATGAACCCGATGGACCTCAAGCGCGGCATCGACCAGGCCGTCGCGGCCGTCGTCGTGGAAATCAAGGCGAAGGCCAAGAAGGTCAAATCGTCGGCCGAGATCGCGCAGGTCGGCACAATCGCCGCCAATGGCGATGCCAGCGTCGGCGAGATGATCGCCAAGGCGATGGACAAGGTCGGAAATGACGGCGTCATCACCGTCGAGGAAGCCAAGACCGCCAACACCGAGCTCGACGTCGTCGAAGGCATGCAGTTCGACCGCGGCTATCTCTCGCCTTATTTCGTCACCAATGCCGACAAGATGCGCGCGGAGCTGGAAGAGCCCTATATTCTCATCCACGAGAAGAAGCTCGGCAATCTGCAGGCAATGCTGCCGATCCTGGAAGCGGTGGTGCAGAGCGGCAAGCCGCTGCTGATCATCTCCGAGGACGTCGAAGGCGAGGCTCTGGCGACGCTGGTCGTCAACAAGCTGCGCGGCGGCCTCAAGGTCGCGGCCGTCAAGGCGCCGGGCTTCGGCGACCGCCGCAAGGCGATGCTGGAAGACATCGCGGTGCTCACATCCGGCCAGATGATCTCCGAGGATCTCGGCATCAAGCTGGAGAACGTCACCATCGAGATGCTCGGCCGCGCCAAGCGCGTGCTGATCGAAAAGGACACCACCACGATCATCGACGGCGCCGGCACCAAGGCGACCATTCAGGCGCGTGTCGCCCAGATCAAGGGCCAGATCGAGGAAACCACCTCCGACTATGACAAGGAGAAGCTGCAGGAGCGGCTGGCCAAGCTCTCCGGCGGGGTTGCCGTCATCCGCGTCGGCGGCGCCACAGAGTCGGAAGTCAAGGAAAAGAAGGATCGCATCGACGACGCGCTGAACGCCACGCGCGCGGCGGTCGAGGAAGGCATCGTGCCAGGCGGCGGCGTGGCTCTGCTGCGTGCCAGGACGGCGCTTGCCGGCCTGAGCGGCGCCAGTGCCGATGTCACCGCCGGCATCTCGATCGTGCTCAGGGCACTCGAAGCGCCGCTCCGCCAGATCGCCGAGAATTCGGGCGTCGAAGGCTCTGTTGTCGTCGGCAAGCTCTCCGACAGCAAGGACCACAACCAGGGTTTCGATGCCCAGAACGAGGCGTATGTCGACATGATCAAGGCGGGCATCGTCGATCCGGCGAAAGTGGTGCGCACCGCGTTGCAGGATGCCGGCTCGATCGCCGCGCTTTTGATCACCGCCGAAGCGATGATCTCGGACATTCCGGCCAAGGATGCCGCGCCTGCGGGCGGCGGTGGCGGCATGGGCGGCTACTAAGATCTGGCCGGCTCGCGAACGTGGTTTCATAAAAGCCATCTTTCAGACCTGATCCGTATCTCGCCAAAACGGTCTTTGCCACAGGCGAGACGACTATCGCCGGGGGATTCTCTCCCGGCGCGTAGGCCTCTGGCCCAGGAGATCGATCCATGATCATGTTCGTGCAGAAGCCACAGACGGTCGTCACGACCGAAACGACAGAGGAAAGCCGCTTCGACCGCATCCGCAGGATTGCCGCCGACAAGCACAAGAAATCCGAGCCCGATCCGGCAACGCCACAAAAGGGCGAACCCAAGCGTCCGATGTAATAGCGGCGCCGCCGCCGCTACATTCCGCTCAACCTCAGCACCACATCGCGCGTCAGCGGCGCAAGTTCGACGGAATTGGTCGAGCCGGGCTCCAGCCAGATGATCTCCTCGATCTCGGCGGCGGCTATCGGCTGGCCGTCGATGGAGAGCGCGAACAATTCCGCCTCGACCGTGCTGTCCGGCTCGTTGGCGGCCGTGGCCGAGAACAGGCCGAGCCAGGAGGTGGTGGCGGGGTCGATCGCCAATCCGAGTTCCTCGCGCAGTTCGCGCACCAGAGCATCGAGCGGAGCCTCGCGCGGCTCGATCTTGCCGCCGGGCTGCATGAAGGCGCTGGTGCCGCGCTTGCGCACCAGAAGCAGCCGGCCCGACGCATCCGCGATGACGCCGGGAGCGATCCTGATCTTGCGGCTTTCGTGGCGGGTAGGATTCACGGTAGACTGTTCCGGTGGTCGTTTGGTGCAGAGCCTGCGGAAAACGGAACCGCGATTCTCAGTTCGGAGACAAGCCATGTTCGCAGCCAAGGCCATCGACACTTCGAACAAGGCCGCGTTCTACCGCGATCTTGCCGCGCAACTGAAGGCGCTGCTCGAGGGCGAGGGCGACTCGATTGCCAATGCCGCCAACACCGCGGCGCTGATCTTCCAGATGGTGCCCGATCTCAACTGGGCGGGCTTCTATTTCCTGGCCTCGGACGAGGAATTGGTGCTGGGTCCGTTCCAGGGCAAGCCGGCCTGCGTGCGCATTGCCGTAGGCAAGGGCGTATGCGGCACGGCGGTCGAACTCGGCACCTCGATGCTTATTAAGGACGTGCACGATTTCCCCGGCCACATCGCCTGCGACGCCGATCTGCGTTCGGAACTGGTCGTGCTTCTCGAAGACGATGAAGGCGTCTTCGGCGTGCTCGATCTCGACAGCCCGCTGCCCGGCCGCTTCGACAAGGCGGACCAGGCCGGCATCGAAACGCTGGCCGCGATCTATGTCGCGGCCAGTTCGTTCGAGGATTAGGCGCTTTCCTGCCGGACAGAAGGGGGCGCCGTAGAGCGCTACCTTTGGGGCCTAGGCCAACTTCACCAGCATCAGGCTGAAGCCGCCGATGAACAGGAAGGCCGAGAAGGCGAGCGCCAGCGGGCGCAGGCCGCGCGAGCGCAGCTGCGAGATATCGGCCTGCAGGCCCATGGCGGCCAGCCCCATGGTCAGCATGATGGTGGTGGCGAGTGCCATCGCCGACTTCACGTCGGCGGGTATCGCGACAAGGCTGTTCAGAGCCGCGACGGCGACGAAGGCGGCGACGAACCATGGCATGGGCGGGCGCGCCGCCTGCTGGTCGCTGCTGCTCTTGCGGCGCGCCATCAGGCCCAGCGCGATGACCATCGGCGCCAGCATGGCGACGCGGGTGAGCTTGGCGACGGTGGCGATCTCGCCCGACTGGGTGCCGTTCTGGAAGCCGGCGCCGATGACTTGCGCCACCTCATGGATCGAGGCGCCCGCCCACAGGCCGAAAGCATGCTGGTCGAGGCCGAGCAGCGGCGCCAGCAGCGGGAAGCCGAGCATGGCGACGGTGCCGAACAAGGTGATCGAGGCGACGGCGTAGGTGACGTCCTCGTCGCGCGCGTCGGTGACGATGTTGGTGGCCACGATTGCCGAGGCACCGCAGATCGAGGTGCCGGCGGCGATCAGCTGCGCCAGTTTCGCGTCGACGCCGATCAGCCGGCCGAGCGTGATGGTGAAGACGAAGGTGGCGCCAAGGGTGGCTGCCACGATGCCGACACCTCCGGCGCCGATCGACACCACCTGGCCGAGCGTCAGCTGGAAACCGAGCAGCACGATGGCGAAGCGCAGCAGCCGGCGCTGCGAAAACGCGATGCCGGCCTTGGCGTGCCCCGGCGTGCCGAGCACGTTGGAGTAGATCATGCCGGCGACGACGGCTATTATCATCGGGCTGAACAGGGCAAAGCCGGAGACGTTGCGGGCCGAGAAGGCCACCGCAGTGATCATCGCGACCAATATCATACCGGGCACGGGTCCGGCCTTGGTCGAGTCGAGCGCCTTGCGGCGCTGCGCGGGTTCGGCGGAAATCAGGCTTTTTGGAATATCGTTCGCAATGTGGGATAAGGAAGACAACGTCATGCTCCAGGCGACTTCGCCCGGGGAATGCCATTCCCCGACTAATCTTTCCAATGAATTATTTTCGTTAGAATGATCGATTTTCCAGGACGGTTTTCCGGCTTACGTGACCAAAATGCGGTCGTCGGCCAAGGGCCGATACGGCATGCCTCTAATCAGGGTTGGTGAGGCAGCGCGGTAAAGAGGCTGGGGCACCGCCAGAAGGTGGCTTGGCGTCGGCTTGACGAGCCACTCATGCTGCGCCAGCTTGGCGCCATGTTCGTTCTTCCCCGCGCCAATGTCATGCGACGCCGAACCTGTACACTGCGAGGCGGCATGATTGCGCGACGACGAGGAGTGGCCCGTTAATTCCGGTTCGTTCTTCCCAGCCCCGCCCGCGAAACCGCCGGCGGGCTTTTCATGTCTGGAGCCTCTCGATGAGCATCAATCCTTCCATCCAGTTCCGGCAGGCCAGGCCGGCGGACGCCACCGCCATCCGGGACATCGTGCGCTTGGCCTATGCCAAATGGGTGCCGCTGATCGGCCGCGAACCGCTGCCCATGCGTGCCGACTATGACATAGCCGTTGCCGAGCATGAGTTCGACCTTGCGATCGAGGAGGGCGAAATCGTCGGCGTGATCGAAACCATGCCGGCCGACGACCATGTCTGGATCGAGAATGTCTGCGTGGCGCCGCATGCGCAGGGAAGGGGGATCGGCCGGCTGTTGCTGGAGCGGGCTGAACGCAAGGCGGCCGAAGCGGGCCGCAACGAACTTCGCCTGCTGACCAATGGCGCCTTCGCGGCCAATGTGTCGCTTTACAAGAGGCACGGCTATAGGATCGACCGGGAGGAGCCGTTCATGAACGGTACGACTGTTTATATGAGCAAGAGGCTCGCTGGATAGACCGCAATCGGAGTTCGACAATGGCTGCCAAAATCAGGCTGAAGCAACTGCCCGGGCTGTACGCGATTTCGCGGCTCGAGCCTGGAGCGAGCATTCCCGGTTGGGCGGACGGGCCAGGCTTCGTCAGCATCACCAGAACCGAGGATGAACTTTCGATCGTCTGTCTGCAGGATCGCGTTCCAGATGCCGTCAAGCGGGATGACGAGTGGATCGCCTTCAAGCTCCAAGGGCCTTTCGCTTTCGATGAAACCGGCATCGTGTTGTCGGTCATCAGGCCGCTGTCGGAAAACGAGCTGGGCATTTTCGTGGTTTCGACTTTCGACGGCGATCACCTGCTGGTGAAAGCCGCCGATCGGGTCGCGGCGACACGGCTTCTAGGCGAAGCCGGGCATACTCTGCTGTAATTCGTTCTGCTCCAGCTATCGCCCGCCCGGCTGGTTCAACCGCTCGCGGCTCGCTCACCAGTTCGGGGGTTGCGTTTGACAGTGCCGGTCGCGCATCGTTATTTCTAGCCAGATATCACGCCGGACGGCTGTGCGGCGCCCCTCAGGAGAAATCATGTCACACAATCTGCAGTTCTACATCGATGGCGCGTGGGTCGATCCTGTCGTGCCCAACACGATCGATGTCATCGATCCGTCGAACGAAGATAGCTTCGCGCAGATTTCGCTGGGTTCCAAGGCCGACGTCGACAAGGCGGTGGCCGCCGCGAAGCGGGCCTTCGGCACATTCGGCTTCACCTCGGTCGAGGAACGGCTCGACATCCTCAACCGCGTCATCGAGGTCTACAAGAAGCGCAGCCAGGACCTTGCGCTCGCCGTGTCGCGCGAGATGGGCGCGCCGCGCCGGATGGCGCTCGACAGCCAGGTCGGCATCGGGCTCGCGCATCTGGCCAAGATGGCGGAAGTGCTGAAGAGCTTCCAGTTCCGGCAGGTCAAGGGCTCCTCGCTGATCGTCAAGGAGCCGATCGGCGTCGTCGGCCTGATCACGCCATGGAACTGGCCGCTGAACCAGATCACCTGCAAGGTGGGTCCGGCGCTTGCCGCCGGTTGCACCATGGTGCTGAAGCCATCCGAGATCGCGCCGCTCGACGCCATCGTCTTCGCCGAGATCCTCGACGAGGCCGGCGTGCCGAAGGGCGTGTTCAACCTCGTCAATGGCGACGGTCCCGGCGTCGGCCAGGCGCTGTCCAGCCATCCCGATATCGACATGATGTCGTTCACCGGCTCCACCCGGGCCGGCATATTGGTGGCCAAGGCCGCCGCCGACACGGTCAAGCGCGTGCACCAGGAACTTGGCGGCAAGTCGGCCAACATCCTGTTCCCGGACGTCGACCTCGCCACCGCGGTGACCAAGGGCGTCGCCGGCTGCTTCAGCAACAGCGGCCAGTCCTGCAACGCGCCAACCCGTATGTTCGTGCCACGCGACCGTCATGACGAGGCGACTTCCTACGCCAAGGCGGCGGCGGAAAAGTTCGTGGTCGGTCCGGCCGACGCTCCCGGCACCAAGCTCGGCCCTGTCGTCAGCCAGGCCCAGTTCGACAAGATCCAGGACATGATTCAGAGCGGCATCGACGAGGGAGCCACGCTGGTCACGGGCGGCCCCGGCCGTCCGGCCGAACTCAACCGTGGCTACTATGTCAGGCCGACCGTGTTCGCCGATGTCACCCACGATATGCGCATCGCGCGCGAGGAGATTTTCGGGCCGGTGCTGGCCATCATGCCCTACGACACGGTCGAGCAGGCGGTCGAGCAGGCCAACGACACCGTCTACGGCCTTGCCTCCTATATCCAGGCCAAGGATATCCAGAAGGCGCGCGACGTCGCGGCGCGCATGCGCTCCGGCAACGTCTACATCAACTATCCCCAATGGGACGCCGGCCTGCCCTTCGGCGGCTACAAGCAATCCGGCAACGGCCGCGAATACGCCGAATACGGGCTGGAGGATTTTCTGGAGATCAAGGGTATCGCGGGGTATGAGGCGGCGGAGTAGGCGGACAAGAGCCGCCCTCACAGAACGTGGGTTCCTCGGCCCCGCAAAGCGGGGGAGAGGTGGCGGCGAAGCGGTCGGAGAGGGGGCTGCGGCGCTGGAAGGTTTTCACGGCATATCCACGCCGCGCCATTCCCCCGCTCCGTCTCGGCTTCGCCGAGCCACCTCTCCCCCACCTTTGTGGGGGCGAGGAACCCTGGTCTGTTATGCCGCGCCACCTTTTTAGGTGGCCGCTCTGGTCCTGTTTCCTTGCCAATTGGCAAATACATGCTATATGTCTGCCAATAGCGGGAGCAGAAAATGCAGCTTCAGTCCATCGTCACCACGCCGGCCGCGGTCGGCAGCGCCATCTCGGATGAAGAGGCGGGCGCCCTGGCGCGCACCACGGTCAATCTGTTCAAGGCGTGGGGCCTCACCGACCTCGAGGCCTGCATCCTGCTCGGCGGCATGTCGGCGCGCACCTGGGCGCGCTGGAAGGAAGGCGGCATCGGCCGGATCGACCGTGACCTGCGCACCCGCATGGCGCATCTGATGGGCATCCACAAGGGTTTGCGCTATCTCTTCACCGAGCCGGCGCGCGGCTATGCCTGGATCCGCAAGCCCAATGCCACGTTCGGCGGCCAATCGGCGCTCGACCTGATGCTGCGCGGCGAAATCTCCGACCTTGCCGCGATGCGCGAATGGCTCGACGCGGAGCGTGGTGGATGGTGAGTGGGCTCGCGGTCCGGCGCCGCGTCCACTGGCCCCAGACCTTCCGCATCATCCGCTCCATCCATCCGCCTATCGACCTCTTCGAGGACATTGCCGACCCGCGCGATTGGGAAGCGCTGGCCGCCGTCGAGGAGAAGACCAATCCGCGCATCCGGCTGGAACTCGGCGACCTCGGCAAGGTTCCTGCCGAAAGGCGGGTGTCCGGACCCGGCGCAAGTTTCGTGATGGCGCCCTTCGTGCATTGCTCGACCTTGCGGCCCGGGCGGTTTTCCGATGGCAGCTACGGCATCTACTATGCCGGCGACAGCGAGGAGGTGGCGCTGGCCGAAACCATCCACCACCACCAGAATTTTATGCGCGCCACCAAGGAGGAGCCGGGCTGGACCGCGGATTTCCGCGTGCTGATCGGCAGCGTCGATCGCGACCTCGATAACGTCAACGCGGTGCCCGGCGCGCTCGACCCGGACGACTACACCGCCTCGCAGGCCGAAGGCCGCGCCTTGCGTGCGGCCGGCAGCGACGGGCTGGTGTGGAACAGCGTGCGCATGCCAAGCGGGCAGTGCATCGGCATCTTCTGGCCGGATGCAATCACCGTTCCCGTCCAGGGGAGGCACTACAGCTACCACTGGGACGGCCGCCGCGTGGATTTCGTGCGCCAGCACGATACAGGCAAGGTGCTGGCGGTCACTTGAAGGCGGCGGCGCCGGTCAGTGCCGCAGGATCTTGCTCAGGAAGGCGCGGCTGCGATCGGTCCTGGGGTGCGAGAAGAACTCGTCGGGCGTGCCGCTTTCGACGATGGCGCCGGCATCCATGAACACCACGCGCTGGGCGACCTTGCGGGCAAAGCCCATCTCATGCGTCACCACCATCATGGTCATGCCTTCCTCGGCAACCGCGACCATGACGTCGAGCACTTCCGAAATCATCTCGGGGTCGAGCGCGGATGTCGGCTCGTCGAACAGCATGATCTTGGGGCGCATGCCGAGACAGCGGGCGATCGCCACGCGCTGCTGCTGTCCGCCTGAAAGCTGCGCAGGATAGGCGTTGACCTTGTCGGCAAGCCCGACCTTGGCCAGCAGTTCGCGGCCGGCCTGCTCGGCCTCGGCGCGCGGGATCTTGCGGACATGGATCGGCGCCAGCGTGACGTTTTCGAGCGCGGTCTTGTGCGGGTAGAGGTTGAAGGACTGGAAGACGAAGCCGATCTCGGTGCGCAGCTTCGTCATGTTGGTGGCGGGGTCGCCGAGCCGCTGGCCGTCGACGACAAGGTCGCCGTCCTTGATCGTCTCCAGCCCGTTGATGCAGCGGATAAGCGTGCTCTTGCCCGACCCGCTCGGGCCGCAGACGACGACCACTTCGCGCGGCTCGACGCTGAGCGTGATGTCCCTCAGCACGTTGAGCGGGCCGAACCATTTGTTGACGCCGCGAAAATCGATCATGCCCGTTTTGGTCATGTGGTCAGAACCTTTGGGTTCGATGTCATATCTGCACCTCGCCATGGGCGGCACCCATGCGCCGTTCGAGCCGGCGGGCGAGCATGATCAGCGGATAGCAGACGATGAAATAGCCGACGCCGACGAGGAAGAACACCAGCAGGCCGTTCGGCACGCGCTGCACCACCAGCCAGCCGACGCGGGTGAGGTCGGTCAGGCCGATCGCCGACACGACCGAAGAATCCTTGATCAGCAGCACATATTGCCCGACCAGCGGCGGCAGCACGATGCGCATCGCCTGGGGCAGCACCACCTGGCGCATGCGCTGCCAGCGCGACAGGCCGGACGCCAGTGCCGCCTCGACCTGGCCCGTCGGAACCGAACGAATGCCGGCGGCGACGATCTCGCAGATGAAGCAGGCGGCGAGGTTGGTCAGCGCGATGATGCCGGCGGTGAAGGCGTCGAGCTCGATGCCCAGCTCCGGCAAGATGAAGAAGATCAGGAATATCTGCACCAGGAACGGGGTGCCCCGGATGAGGTCTACCCAGGCACCGATCACGCCGGAGATCAACCGGTTGCCGCCGGTCCGCAAGATGCCCAGGCCGAAGCCGAGCAGGGTGCCCAGCACCAGGCTGATCAGCGACAGCACCACGGTCATGCCGAGGCCGCGCAGCGCCAGCGGATAGCTGCCCGCTAGGCTTTGCAACTGCTGCCAGATCATATGCGCGCTCCCGCCGAGCCGAGCCAGCGGCCGGAGAGAACCGCCAGCCCTTTGAGGCCGTAATAGAGCATGAGGTAGAAGGCGGCGATGGTGAGAAATCCTTCCGCCGGCATGAAACGGTCGGAGGCGAGCAACTGGCCGGCGCGCGTCAGCTCGGCAACCGAGATCAGCGACAGGAGCGCCGAATCCTTGACCAGCACGATCGCTTGTCCCAGCAGCGGCGGGATCGTCACCTTGAACGCCTGCGGCAAGACCACCAGGCGCATGCGCTGGACATAGGTCATGCCCGAAGCAACACTGGCCTCAACCTGGCCGCGCGGGATCGACAGGATGCCGGCGCGAATGATTTCAGCGACATAGGCGCCGCTGTTCAGTGACAACGCGAGGATGCCGACGACGAGTTCGGGCAGCACGAAACCGAGGCGCGGCAGGCCGAAATAGAGAAAATAGAGCTGCGCCAGCAAGGGCGTGGCGCGTACGGCGTCGATATAGGCCTTGGCCGGCACCCGAAACAGCCAGCCGCGCTGCAGGTTCATCGCGCACAGCAGGATGCCGACCGCGAGCGCGCCGAAAAAGGACAGCGCCGACAGCCACACGGTCGTGACCAGGCCCTGCCCGAACAGGGGCAGGTATTCGACGATGGTGCGGAAGCTGAAATTCTCGAGCATGGGCGTGAATGGTGGGTAGGGAATAGTGAGTAGTGAGTAGTGAGTAGTGAGTAGGCAGGCGGATCCGGAATTCCCTATCCACTACTCACTAATTCGCTACTCACTAATCCCTAATCCCCAATTCCTAATCAGTGATCTTTCTTCCAGTCTTCCGAATTGACCCAGTAGTCGAGGTTCTTCTGCAGGCGGCCGTCGATGGTGACCTGGTTGAGGAACAGGTTCATCCAGATCAGGAGATCCGGCTCGTCATAGCGGGTGGCGAAGGCAAGCGGCTCCTTCGAGAGGAGGTCCGGCATGATTGTGAAGGTGCCGGCCGGATAGGCCGTCGACTGGCCCTTGACCGCCGAGACATCGTTGACGCCGCAATCGGCCTGGCCGTTGTTGACGGCGTCGAGCAGCAGCGGACCGCCGCCCTTGTAGCTCTTGATGTCGGCATCGGGGAAGGCGGCCTTGGCTTCCTTCTCGCCGGTGGCGCCGAGCAGCACGGCGATCTTGGTGCCCTTGGCCTTGCAGTCCTCGGTGGTCTTGAACTTGCCGTCGGCCTTGGTGAAGACGGTGCTGCCCGTATACATGTAAGGCGTGGTGAAGGCGACCTTCATGCCGCGTGCCAGCGTCGGCGTCATGTCGGCGACCAGAAGGTCGGCCTTGCCCGAAAGCAGCGCCGGGATCAGGCCGTCCCAGTCGAAGTCGAGGAAGGTGATCTTGACGCCCATTTCCTTGGCCATCAGTTCGGCCAGTTCCACGGAACTGCCGGTGCGTTCGCCATTGGCGCCGACCAGCGAGAAGGGCGGTCCCTGCGTCTGCACGGCGACACGCAGTTCGCCGCGCTTGGTGATGTCGTCGAGCGATCCGGCGCTGGCGGCGGCGGTGAGACCGGCCAGTGCGAGGCCGGCGATGAAAAGCTTGGCAATCTTCATTGGTTTCATTGGGCATTCCTCCTTTTGTCGTCTTGTTGTCTACCCTACAGGGTGCTTTTTGCGCGGCGGCGCCGTTGCCAGCGGCGGCCACCGTTCGAAAATCCGTCTCCTCAGTGCCGGGCCGCCGTTTCGGCGACCGCGATGCCGCGCCTGGGCAACGCGCCGAAGAAAGGCGCGTCCGGCACATGCAGCAGCGGGTTGAGCAGGCCGAGGCTCTCGAGAACCGCTATCCTCATGCCGGCTCCTTGCGAATGCTGTCGTCCGACCAGCAGCCTTCCGGCAGACTGACCCATTTGTTGCAGGATGCCATGACCACGAAGGTCTCGCTGCGCACGACCTCGCCCGGCTCGCCGGCGCCCGGGATCAACTCGCTGGTGACGCGGTAGAGATCGGCGACGTCGCCGGCCACCGTCACGTCGACGATGATGTCGAAGCGCCCGGTGACGACCGAGGCCGAGTTGACGAAGGGCAGTTCGGAAATGCGCTGCGCCAGCTCGCGGGCGCGGCCGCGCCCTTGCGCGTTGATGCCGACGATGGCCGAGATCAGTTCGGGCCGCTCCGTCAGGTTCAGGAGCCCGACGATCTTGAGCAGGTTGCGGTCGAGCAGGTTGCGCAGCCGCGTGCGCACCGTCGGCACCGAGATCGCCAGAATCTCGGCAAGGCGGTTGATGCCCGGCTGCGCGTCCTGCGACAGCTGTTTGACCAGCCGCCGATCGGTCAGATCGAGATGTTCCCGCAAGTCCCCCGTCTTTCATAAAACGAAAAAAGCTAGGCAATTTTTTTGCCTATGTGCAAACAAGCTATTTCATGGATTCCTCAAAGGCAAGGCATGATTCCACGCGAATTCAGCATGTGGCGGCGGCTTCACACCAGCGCGGTCACCAACAGCTTGGCCTGCGGCGTCAACGTGTCGAAGCGGCGGGCGCAGAGATTGAGCTGGCGGGTTCCCCAGTCGTCCGTCAGCCGCAGGCTGCGCAGGCTGGGCGCCGAGCGGCGCACCGTGCTTTCCGGCACGATGGCGACGCCCGCGCCCTGCGCCACCAGCCTGCAGACATTGTCGAGGCCGGGCACGCGGATGCGAAAATGCAGATGACCGCCCAGGCGCGCGGCTTGGCGGGAGATGTGCTCCTGCAAGGCATGGCCGGCGCTCAGGCCGACAAAGGTTTCACCGAGAATGTCGGCGAGGCCGGTCGCGCGGCCTTCGAGGCCGGGGCGGTTGCGCGCGGCGATCACCACCAGCCGGTCAACGAAGAACGGTTTCTGTTCGAGATGGGAAAGGCCGGCCCAGGTCGCAGCAATGCCAAGATCGGCGGCGCCGCTCGCCACCGCCTCGGCGATCTCGTGGCTGGGGCGCTCATCGAGCTCTATGTCGATGCCGGGATGCGCGACCAGAAAGGCCGGCAGCTTGTCGCGCAGAAGCTCGCTGGTGGCGGCCGTGTTGGCGAGCAGGCGGACCCGCGCGCGCAGTCCGGTGGCATAGGCGCCGAGCTCGCCGGCCATCGCCTCGATCTGGTTCTGCACCGCGCGCGCGTGGTGCAGCAGTGCCTGGCCGGCGGCGGTCGGCACCACGCCGCGCCGGCGGCGCTCCAGCAGCGGCGCGCCGAGCCTGTCCTCCATGCCCTTGATGCGGGCGCTGGCCGAGGCCAGCGCGAGGCCCGCGAGCTCGGCGCCATGGGTGATGCTGCCGCGCTCGGCAACCAGCAGGAACAGCCGGAGATCGACGAGGTCGAAGCGCATTTTTTCCTCCCGCAAGACAGCCCGGGCGCACGCGATCGACGGCGCATCCGGCCGACCGCTTCCGGCCCCAGCCTTCGCCTCGGGCGAAGGCTGGGGCCGTAAATTCCACATTGTGGGTGACGGCGAATTTCGTCAAACAGTTTCGGTGGAGGTCCATGATGAGAAAACCAGCATCGAACCGGCAAGGGCTCGGCATTGCTGAAAGCGCGGCGATGCTGCTGGCGGTTGCCGTCGCCCTTCTGGCCGTGGCGCGCTCGGATTCCGGCATGCCAGGATGCGCCATGACATCCGCCTCTGTCAGCAGCGCCGCCGCCGGACCGGCGGGGCCGGCAGCGGGGATCGAGGCTGCCGACATGCTGCTCCATGATTGAGCCGCTGCCGGACACGCCATCATGCTGAGCGCCGCCGCCGTCGCCTGGATCTGCGCCGTCTTCCTTGCCGCCGGCTTCGTCAAGGGCGTGGTAGGGATGGGCCTGCCGACGGTGGCGATGGGCCTGCTGGCGGTGACCATCGCGCCGGCCGAGGCGGCCACGCTTCTGCTGATCCCGTCGCTGGCTACCAACCTGTGGCAATTATTCACCGGTCCTTCGTTCGGCGGGCTCGTCAGGCGGCTATGGACGATGATGGCCGGCGTGGTGATCGGCACCGTTGCGGGCGCCGGCCTGCTCACCGGCGCGCATACGGTGGCCGCGTCCGGCGCGCTCGGCGTGGCACTGATGCTCTATGCCGTTCTCGGCCTCGCCAAGGCCGGCTTCTCAACGCCGCCACGCCACGAGGCCTTGCTATCGCCGCTGGTCGGGGTGGCGACCGGTCTGGTCACCGGCGCCACCGGCGTCTTCGTCATTCCGGCGGTGCCCTACCTGCAATCGCTGCGGCTGGGCAGGGAAGAGCTGATCCAGGCGCTCGGCCTGTCCTTCACCGTGTCGACGGCGGCGCTGGCCATCGGGCTGTTCAGGGCCGGCGCCCTGGCCTCGCCGACGGCCGGGCTGGCGGGTTCGGTCGCGGCGCTGGCGCCTGCGCTCGCCGGCATGGCTGTCGGCCAGGCGCTGCGCCGGCGCATGAGCGTCGAGACTTTTCGCAAAGTGTTCTTCGCCGGGCTCTTGGCGCTGGGATTTTATCTGGTGGCCGAGGCGGCGTTCTGAGTGCGGCTTGCAGAGCGCCGACTGGCCGGACCCGGCTTACCGCACCACCAGGACCGGGATTTCGCTGTAGGATACGACTTCCGCCGTCTGGCTTCCCAGAAGCAGCCTGCCCAATCCGCGGCGGCCGTGCGAGGCCATGACAATCAGGTCGCAGCGTTCGGTCTGCGACAGCTCCAGGATCGCCTCGGCGGGCCTTCTGTCCTCGATGTGCACGACCTTGGCCGACACGCCCAGCCCCTCGGCGGAAGCCTTGCATTTGTCGAGCACCTCCTTGCCGTATTTGCGGGCTTCTTCCTGATAGGCGGCCAGCTCATCGCCCGCGGCGTAGCCGGCCATGGCGCCGCCCCAGGCGAAGATCGGGAATTGTTCCGAGACGGTGACGAAGGTCACGGTGGCGCCGAGGCCCTTTGCCAGCCCGAGGCCGTGGGCAACGCCCTTATCGGCCAGTTCCGACCCGTCGGTGGCGATGAGCAGATGTTTGTACATGATGATCGTGACCTATCGTGCTTGGTGAACTATGGACCACACATAGTTATGCCCGGCGCCCAGTCATTGTGCCAATGCGGCGGGGATCAGGGCCAGGGAATGTGGTGGGCATTTCATGGACCGCACCCAAACGTTCCACCCCGGACTTTCGCGCCAGCTGGATTCCCCTTCGCCGCATCGTCCTCTAAGGTGCGGCAACTTCGAAAGGCCCGTCATGAGCAGCGCGTTTCCTCAAATCCATCTGGTCCGACATGGCGAGACGGCGTGGAGCCTGTCGGGCCAGCACACCGGCCGCACCGACATGCCGCTGACGGCAGCCGGCGAGGCGGCCGCGCGGGGTGTGGCGGATCGGCTGAAAGGCCTGCCGTTTTCGGCCGTGTGGTCGAGCCCCTCGCAACGCGCCTACAACACCAGCGTGCTTGCCGGCTTCGGGGCGCAAAGCATCAAGATGGACGACCTGCAGGAATGGGACTACGGCGCCTATGAAGGGCGAACCACCAGGGAGATCCTGGCCGAACGGCCGGGCTGGAACGTCTTTCGCGACGGCTGCCCGCAAGGCGAAACGGCGGCCGATGTGGGCGCCCGCGCCGACAGGATCATCGATCGCCTGCGCGAGGCCAACGCCGACACGCTGATCTTTTCCAGCGCGCACTTCCTGCGCGTGCTCACCGCCCGCTGGCTCGACTTGCCGCCGCAGGACGGCGCGCTGTTCGTGCTCGATACGGCCAGCATCAGCGTGCTCGGCTACGAGCATGACCTCGGCGAGCCGGTGGTGCGCAAGTGGAACGGGAAGTAGGGCGGCCTAGCTGTCGAACTTCCGGATCGCCTCGGCGGTTACCGGCGTGAAGAAATTCACCAGATTGCAGTCGGGGTCGCGGAACAGCAGCGAGCGGTTGCCCCAGGGCATGGTGGTAGGCTCCTGGACAATTGCGCCCTTGATTGTTTCCGCCAACTTGGCAAATTCGGCATCGACGTCGCCGACTCGGAATTCGATGATGGCCGTGCGGTTGTCGGCTGGGCGGGCGATGTCGCTGCCGAACAGCATCAGGGTGCGCGTGCTGCCGATCGCCAGCGTGCAGGCCGGCGTCGCCAGTTCGGCGAAATCCTCCGTGTACATCGTCACCGGCATGCCGGTGATCTCGCCATAGAAGCGCACGAGGCGCTGGACATCGGACGTGATGATGCGGACAGAGACGAAATTCATCGCATTGGCTCCCTGATCGTCGAAGCCGCGGCTGGGCTCCCGGCCTTCTATATGCCGGGGCTCCTGACAGCTTTCCGTCAGGAGACGGAAGTGCCGGCGCGATTTTCAGATATGCCGAACGACAGTGCCAACCCTGCGCCTATTCACCCCGCCAGCAGCGCCAATTCATCGGGCGTCAAATGCCTCGCCATACCCTTGGCGAGATCGCCGAGCGGCAAGCGGCCAATGGCCACGCGGATCAGGCGCTTGACCTCGATGCCGTGGGCGGCGAGCAGGCGCCGGATGTGGCGATTACGGCCCTCGTCGAGCACGATCTCCAGCCAGGCGGTGCGGCCGCCGCTGCGCAGCAGCTCGATCGAGTTGGCGCTCAAGGTCTCGCCGTCGATACGCGCGCCGGCGCGCAACGCTTCCAGCACCGCCGCGTCGGGCACCGTGGCGATCTGAACATGATAGGTCTTGGGCAGGTGCGAGGCCGGGTCCATCAGCCGGTTGGCGAAGCGCGTGTCGTTGGTCATCAGCAGCAGGCCTTCGCTCGCCTTGTCCAGCCGGCCGACCGGCGAGACGAAAGGCAGGTCAAGCCCTTCAAGACAGGCATAGACGGTGTCGCGCTCGAGCGGGTCGTCGCGGGTCGTGACCAGCCCGCGCGGCTTGTTAAGCATGAGATAGACCTTGCGCTCGGCAACGATTTTTTCGCCGTCGACGGCGATGCGGTCGCGATTCATATCGACGCGCAGGGAAGCATCGCGCGCGACCTTGCCACCGACGCGCACGCGGCCCTCGGCGATCAGCCGCTCGGCCTGGGTGCGCGAGCACAGGCCGAGCTTCGACAGCGCGCGGTTGAGGCTGACGCCGGGTCGTGGTGGTCGTGGAGCCATGCTGCTTCGGATCGATCCGTTGTACCGGACCAGATGCCATGGCCGGCGACGGCTGCGCAAGCCGCCGCCGAGGTCGGGATCTTGCCGGACAGCGGTGCCGCCCGGCAAGCGCTAGTCGCGCCGGCTTAGGCTGCTTGCTCGGTCTCGCCCGCGATCCCGTTCAGCACGGAAAGCGCGTCGGCTGGCAGCTCCAGCTCCGCCGCCGCCATGTTTTGCCTGAGATGCGCAATGGACGAGGTGCCGGGGATGAGCAGGATGTTGGGCGCGCGACGCAGGAGCCAGGCGAGCGCCACCTGCATGGGCGTGGCGCCGAGTTTTTGCGCGACATCGGCCAGCGTGCTGGATTGCAGCGGCGTGAAGCCACCGAGCGGGAAAAACGGCACATAGGCGATGCCGGCCGCGGCAAGCTCGTCGATCAGTGCGTCATCCTCGCGATGCGCGATGTTGTACTGGTTCTGCACGCAAACGATGTCGACGATGCCGCGCCCCTGCGCGATCTGGGTTGATGTGACATTGCTCAAGCCGATATGGCGCACCAGACCCTGACGCTGCAGTTCGGCGAGCGTATTCAGTTGGGGTTCGAGCGAGCCTTCGGCCGGGCCGTGTATGCCGTGCATGGAGCGCAGGTTGACGACCTCCATCGTGTCCAGTCCCAGATTGCGGAGATTGTCGTGCACGGCCTGCGTCAGTTCCTGCGGCGACATTGCGGGGATCCACGATGCATCGGCGCCGCGCCGGGCACTGACCTTGGTGACAATGGTGAGATTGGCGGGATAGGGGTGCAGCGCCTCGCGGATGATCAGGTTGGTGACGTGCGGACCGTAGAAATCGCTGGTGTCGATATGGTCGATACCGCTCGCCACCGCCTCGCGCAGCACGGCGAGTGCACCGTCATGGTCTTTCGGCGGGCCGAACACGCCGGGTCCGGCCAATTGCATGGCGCCGTAGCCCATGCGCTTCACGATGCGGTCGCCAAGCTTGAATGTTCCGGCCTTGCTGATGTCAGTCATGGTCTCAATCTCCTGTGGATCGGCCCAGATATAGACAATGCCCGCTTGCGCGATAATATGGCGCAATCGGCACAGGCTGTGCAGAAAGGCGAACAATGGCGGATCTGGGCGACCTCCAGGCATTCATGGCGGTGGCGCGCGCCGGCGGCTTTCGCGAGGCGGCCAGGGTCAGCGGCGTCAGCGCCTCCAGCCTCAGCGAAACGGTGCGGCGGCTGGAGGCGGGGCTCGGCGTGCGGCTCCTCAACCGCACCACGCGCAGCGTCGCACCGACCGAGGCCGGCGCACGCCTGCTGGAGCGGCTGGGCCCCGCGCTCGGCGAGGTCGAGGCAGCACTCGATGTCGTCAACGGCTTTCGCGGCCGCCCGGCCGGCACGCTGCGGCTCAACGTGCCTGTCGTGGCGGCGAAACTGGTGCTGCCGCGCCTTCTGCCGCCCTTCCTTGCCGCCTATCCCGACATAAGGCTGGAGGTGACCGCCGAGGACAGTTTCGTCGACATACTGGCGAGCGGCTGCGATGCCGGCATCCGCTATGACGAGCGGCTGGAGCAGGACATGATCGCCGTACCGATCGGCCCGCGCCGGCAGCGCTTCGCCACCGCTGCCGCAACGGTCTATCTCGACCGGCGTGGCCGGCCCGACCATCCGCGCGACCTCCTCGATCACGCATGCCTGCGCGGCCGCTTCGCCAGCGGCCTGACGCCGCCCTGGGAGTTCGAGCGCGACGGCGAGATAGTGAGCGTCGAGCCGACCGGGCCGCTGCTGGTCAGCACCGGCACGGCTATGGCGCTTGCGCTCGATGTGGCGGTCGCCGGCGGCGGCATCGTCTCGCTGTTCGAGGACTGGCTGCGCCCCTATTTCGACGATGGCCGGCTCGAGCCGGTACTGGAGCCCTGGTGGCAGGAATTTTCCGGCCCGTTCCTCTATTATCCCGGCCGCCGCCTCATCCCGGCGCCGCTACGGGCATTCATCGACTTTGTCGGCGGGATGCGGTGGTGAGGCGCCGCGATAACGGTTTCAAGGACGCATCGTCGGACGCAACCGGCTGCGCATTTCTGGAATGTTCCAGGAAGGAGCAGGGATCATCGCACCGGCTCCGATGACACCTGCGCTTTGGAGTGCCGGGCCAGTTCGCGAATCCGCTCCGCGACCGCGCTGTCGACCGGATTGTAGACGGTCAGGCTCAGATCCGGGCGGCCGTCGACCGCGAATCCCGAATATTCCAGCTCGATGTCGCCGAGCACCGGGTGCTTCAGCCGCTTGGTTCCGTCGCCGTGGCTGAGCACGTCGTTCTCGCGCCACAGGGCGGCGAATTCGGGGCTGGCGCTGCACAGTTCGTCGACGAGTTCGCGTACCTCGGACACCGCGCCGGCACGCGCCGCGTCGGCGCGGAAGGCGCCCACCACGAAACGGGCGAGGCTTTCCCAGTCGTGCTGCTTTTCGCGGATGGCCGGGCTGCGGAACATGAAGCGCAAAATGTTGCGCTGGTCGGCGGGCAGGGCGCTGTAATCGGTCAGCACGACCTGGGCGGCGCGGTTCCAGGCAACGACATCCCAGGTGGCGGTCCTGACCAAGGCGGGGCTCGCTTCAAGCGTGTCGAGGAGGCGCTGCAGCCGGGGGCTGATGCCTTCCACGCCGATATAGCGGACCTCGGGCGGGCGTCCGAGCCCGAGCATGAAAAGATGCTCGCGCTCGGCCTCGGTCAGCATCAGCCCCTTGGCGATGCGGTTCAGCACATCGGCCGAAGGCGCGCCGCCACGACCCTGCTCCAGCCATGTGTACCAGGTAGGGCTGATGTTGGCGCGCTGGGCCACCTCTTCCCGGCGCAGCCCCGGCGTGCGCCGACGCCCTGAAAATCCGAACGAGGCCGGATCGAGCCGGGTGCGCCGGTCTCTCAGAAACGCCGCGAGCGAACCGGCGGAATTGGTGGGCATCCTGTTAGCCATTATACCACGATAAGATCACTACTTTAATGGAATAATAGACCGGCGATACTGCGCAGGCAATCGTGCAGGAGAATTCGCATGCGTATCTTTTTGACCGGCGCGACCGGTTTCATCGGCTCGGCGCTCGTTGCCGAGCTCATCAAGGCGGGCCATCAGGTGGTCGGCGTCACTCGCTCCGAAGCGGGGGCCGAAGCGCTGACGGCGGCGGGCGCCGAAGTGCATCGGGGAACGCTCGAGGATCCCGAGGGCCTGCGCGACGGCGCGGCGAAGGCGGAAGCGGTGATCCACACGGCCTTCGACCATGATTTCTCGCGCTTTGTCGAGAATTGCGAGAAGGATAGCCGCGTCATCGCGGCACTCGGCCAGGCATTGGCCGGATCCGACCGGCCGCTGGTGATCACTTCCGGCGTCGGCGTGGGCAGCCCCGGACATGGCGAGCTTGCCAGCGAAGACGTCTTCAACGCCAGCCATCCCAATCCGCGCATCGCCTCGGAACTCGCCGGCAATGCCTTGCTGGAAGCCGGCGTCAACGTCTCGGTGGTGCGGCTGCCGCAGGTTCACAACCCGGCCAAGCAAGGGCTCATCACGCCACTCATCGAAATCGTGCGCCAGAAAGGCGTTTCGGCCTATGTCGGCGAGGGCCGCAACCGCTATGCGGCGGGCCATCTCCTGGACGCGGCGCGCCTCTACCGGCTGGCGGTGGAAAAGCGGCAGCCGGGCGCGCGCTATCACGCGGTCGGCGAAGAAGGCGTGGAAGTGCGCGCTATCGCCGAGGTGATCGGGCGGGGCCTCAACGTGCCGGTGGTTTCGATCGCGCCGGAACAGGCGGCGGAGCATTTCGGCTGGATGGCGATGTTCGCACCGATGGATCTGCCGGCCTCCAGCGCGCTGACCCGGGCGCGGCTCGGCTGGCAGCCGACCGGCCCGACGCTGATCGCCGATCTCGAGGCCATGCGGTACGACGCATGATGCGCCGATAAAGCGTCGTCAGCCGACGGCGTAGCGCAAATGGACGAGCCCGTGGGCGAGGGCTTCGCAGCTTTTGAGCGACAGTTGCATCTTGCCCGCGAGGCCGGTTTCGCCGAATTCGACGAAATCCTGGTTCGCCGCCCGCCCATCAAGAGCGGGAGCGACGAGAAGGCTGAGCTCATCGACAAGGCCGTCCGCGAAGAAGGAGCCGTTGATGCCGGCGCCGCCCTCGATCAGCAGCCGGCGAATGGCGAATTCGCGGTTGAGAACTTCGAGCATCCGGCCGAGATCCATGTCAGCCGTTTCCGCCACGATATAGGACACGCCGTCGGCAGCGAGCTCGGCCAGGTGGCTGTCGGCGACATCGTGCCCAAGCAGCACCACGACATGGTCGCCGCCAATGTCGGGTTTGGAAAAGTGGAGCTTGCCCGATGGATCGAGCGCCACCGCGTAGCTTCCCGTACCGGTTTGCGCGACATGATAGGGTCGGTCGACCTTGCCCGCATCGGCCGGCGGGTGCGCGCCGGCCTTGCTCATCTCGGCCATGGTGACGCGGCCGACGATCCAGCCGTCGCCCGCAAAATCATTATGGATATACTCGTAGAGGCTCGACCATTCGGCCCGGGTTCCGTCCGGGCTGGCCGTGTAGCGGCTCGGGTGGAGACTGCCGTCCAGCGACGCGATCATATGGCAGATGATGTGCGGTTTCATGCGGGTGTCTCCAGGGAATGGGCTCAGGCGCGGTTCAAACTAGGGCCAGCGCCGGAGAATGGAAGCTGGGCACCCGGCTCATCCAAATTCCGACCATTGCCGACTGGGCCTGTTATATCGATGTTGCACAAATGGTTGAGCCTGGGCTAGCATCCGTTTGCTGGTGCCGACGGGAGGCAGTTTTTGCAACGGCGATCAGCTGGAGCGGCATGCGTTAGCAAACGCAAGGAGGATGCTCCAACACTTTGAACCGACGCATGATCCTTCCTGAAACCGTCCCGGTTTCCGGGGCCGTGCGTTCTTGTGGAGGAGGATCCCATGAACAGACGTGAATTCCTGATGACGTCCGTGGCCGCGGGCGCGATGGTGCTTGCCGCGCCCTCGGTATTTGCGCAGGACAAGCTCACCATTCTCGGCTCGGTGCCCAGTCTCGGCTTTCCGTTCTTCGTGCACATGCTGAACGAGATCAAGGCGGAAGCCGCCACGCAAGGCGTCAACCTGACCGAGAGCGATGGCCAGAACTCGGCCACCAAGCAGACCGCCGACATCGAGGCGGCCCTGGTGCAGAAGGTCAACGCCATCGTGATCTCGCCGCTCGACGTCAACGCGCTGGCGCCGGCCATCGAGGAAGCGGTCAAGGCCGGCGTTCCCGTGGTGACGATCGACCGCCGCGTCGACGGCGTCGAGGGCATCCTCGCCCATGTCGGCGCCGACAACGTCAAGGGCGGCGAGGCGGAAGCGCAGGCCGTGGTGGCGGCGTTCCCCAACGGCGCGAAACTGTTCCACCTCCAGGGCCAACCCGGCGCCGGGCCGGCGATCGACCGCAACAAGGGCGTGCACAATGTGCTCGATCCCTTGAAGGACAAGTACCAGATCGTCTTCGAGCAGACCGCCAATTTCGCCCGCGCCGAGGCGCTGTCGGTGACGGAAGCCGGCCTTGCCGCCAACGGCAAGCCGGACGCGATCGTCTGTGCCAATGACGACATGGCGCTGGGCGCGCTCGAAGCCTGCGCGGCGCGCAACTTCACCGACGTCAAGATCTACGGCTTCGATGCGCTGCCGGAAGCGCTGGTCGCGGTCCGCGACGGCAAGCTCGCCGGCACGGTCGAACAGTTCCCCGGCCAGCAGTCGCGCACCGCCGTGCAGATCGCCGTCGCCTACGCCAGGGACAAGACGGAGCCGAAGGAGAAGCTGGTGCTATTGACGCCGATCGTCATCGGCAAGGACAATCTCGACAAGGCCGAGAGGTTGAACGAGACGAAGTGAGCTCGCATGGAGAGGTCGGCGGGGCAGCACCCCCTCTGGCCTGCCGGCCATCTCCCCCGCAAGGGGGAGATCGGCAGTGTCGATGTCCGCATTCTCATTGCGGCGTTGAAAATTGGCGAATGCGGAACAGACAGCCAATCTCCCCCTTGCGGGGGAGATGTCCGGCAGGACAGAGGGGGTGTTCACGCGCCGACGGGTCCGGAAACTGCATCGAGGGAAGCACCCATTCCATGGCTGAAGCCGCACCCGTCCTGCTCGCCGTCGAGGGCGTCACCAAGCATTTCGCCGGCGTCACCGCGCTTCGCGATGTCTCGCTCGACATTAGGCCCGGCGAAATTCTCGGCCTGCTGGGCGAGAACGGCGCCGGCAAGTCGACGCTGCTCAAGATCCTGTCGGGCGTCATGCCGCCGTCGGGCGGGCGCATCAGCTTCGACGGCGCCGACTACCGGCCGTCGAGCCCGCAGGATGCCAAGCGGCTAGGTATCGTCACCATCTACCAGGAGCTCAGCCTGATCCCGACGCTGACGGTGGCGGAGAACATCTTCATCGGCCGCGCCCCGACCGGTCCGCTCGGCCTCGTCTCCTGGCGCAAGATGGAGCAGGACTCCCGCACCATCATCGCCCGCGTCGGCCTCACGATCGATCCGATGACGCCGGTCTCGGCGCTTTCGGTGGCCGAGCAGCAGCTCGTCGAGATTGCACGGGCGCTGTCGCTGAAGAGCCGGCTGATCATCATGGACGAGCCGACATCAGCGCTGACCGAGACAGAGGTGCAGCGGCTGCTGTCGATCATGGACAGGCTGCGCAAGGACCATGTCGCCATTATGTTCGTCACCCATCGGCTGGAGGAGGCCGCCGCCATCTGCGACCGCATGACGGTGCTCCGGGACGGCAGGTTGGCCGGCAATCTCGACCGCGAAGGCGGGCCGATCCGATTGCCGCGCATCATCGAGAAAATGGTCGGCCGCGCGGCGTCCGAGCTCTATGCGCGGCCGGCGCAGCGCACGGTGGCCGGCGACGTCGTGCTGTCGGTGCGCGGGTTGCGCACGGTGCGCGATCCCGAAGCGCCGCACGCCATCGTGCTCGACGGCGTCGATATCGACCTCAAGGCCGGCGAGATCCTGGGTGTCGCCGGCCTCGTCGGCTCGGGTCGCACGGAGCTGGCGCGCGCTATCTTCGGCGCCGACCGGATCGCGGGCGGCACGATCACGCTCAACGGCAGGCCCATCGCGCCGGCCTCGCCGGCGGATGCCATAGCGCTCGGCATCGGCCTGGTGCCTGAGGATCGCAAGCATCAGGCGATCTTCGCCGCGCTCGGCATCCTGCCGAATTTCTCCGTCGCCTCGCTCGGGCGGTTCAGCAATGGCTTCGGCTTCATGGCCGAGCGGCGCGAGCGCGATGCGCTGGCGGGGTTCCGGAAAATGCTATCGATCCGCATGGCGTCGGCCGAGCAGGCGATCGAGGGCCTATCAGGCGGCAACCAGCAGAAGGTGATCCTGGCGCGCTGGCTGGCGCGCGACCCCAAGGTGCTGATCGTCGACGAGCCGACGCGCGGCGTTGATGTCGGCGCCAAGGCCGAGGTGCACCAGATCCTGGTGCAATTGGCAGCGCGGGGCATAGCGGTGATGATGATTTCGTCCGAGCTGCCCGAAGTGCTGGCTGTGTCGGACCGGATCGTGACCATGCGCAAGGGGCGCATCACCGGGCAGATGCCGGGCATCGAGGCAAGCGAGGAAAAACTGATGGAACTGATGGCGCTCGACCAGCCGGGAGCGGTTGAGGAGGAGGCACGATGAGCGTGGCCGAGGAGCAGAGCCGGCGTGGCGGCATCAGCATTGCGCGGCTCTTGATGAATTTCGGGCCGCTGCTATTCCTGGCGGCGCTGGTGGTCGTCTTCACCGTGCTGAAGCCGAGCTTCATCGATCCGATCAATCTGTTCAACATCACCCGCCAGATATCGATCACCGGGCTGATCGCGCTCGGCATGACCTTCGTCATCCTCACCGCCGGCATCGATCTTTCGGTCGGCTCGCTGCTCGCCTTCTGCGGCATGGTGGCGGCCGTGGTCGCCAAGGGCGGCACCGCCAACACGCTGTCGCTGTCGACGTCGGGAACGCAGGGCTATGGCTGGTTCGCGGCGCTGCTTGCCGCCGTGGTGGTGGGGGCGGTGGCCGGCGGTGTTCAGGGCTTTGCCATCACCAGGCTGAAAGTGCCGCCCTTCGTCGTCACGCTTGGCGGGCTCACCGTGTTTCGCGGCCTGACGCTGACCATCTCCAATGGCGGCCCGATCTCGGGCTTCGACGCTTCTATGCGCTGGTTCGGCACCGGGCTGATCGGCCCCGTGCCGGTGCCGGCGATCATCTTCGCGGCGGCCGCCATCCTGTGCCACATCGTGCTACGCTACACGCGCTATGGACGCGCCGTCTACGCCGTCGGCGGCAATGCCGAGGCCGCACGGCTGTCGGGCTTGCGCGTCGACCGCATCCTGGTCTCGGTCTATGTCATCGTCGGCTTCTTCGCCGGGCTCGCCGCCTTCGTGCTGTCGGCCAGGCTGAATTCGTCCGAAGCGGTGGCCGGCATCGGCTACGAGCTGACGGTCATTTCGGCCGTCGTCATCGGCGGTACCTCGCTGTTCGGCGGCATCGGCTCGGTGGGCGGCACCGTGGTGGGCGCCGCCCTGATCGGCGTGCTACAGAACGGGCTCCAGTTCAACAACGTCTCGTCCTACACGCAAAGCATCGTCATCGGCCTGATCCTGATCCTGGCGGTGGCGTTCGATCGCTGGCTGAAGTCGCGGGTGAGGCGCTAATTCCTTCTCCCTTGTCGTCGGAGAAGGGGAAATCGCCGCTCTGCCATAGGCAGGAGAGCTCGCTACCTTTCTTGCAAAACAACCCCCCTTTGCTAGAAGGATTTCGGGCGGGTGGCATTCTGAGAGAACCTCATGTTTGCCGATATCATCAGACCGATCAGCTTGAGTTTTTCGCTGCTGCGGCGGTTCTGGCCGCAGCTCGTCGTGCTGGTGCTGGCCGGTGTTCTGGCCGGAGATCTCTTGCTGCAACTGGCGGCCAAGGTGGCGCTCGCAAATCATTTCGCCGGGCTCGCCATGCTGACGCTGGTGGCACTGGCGCAACTGGTGGTGACGGTGGCGATGTTCCATGTGCTGCGTCCCGGCTTGCCCCATGTGCTGGCCGCGCAGCGTGGCGCGGAAAAGGCCACGGTCGCCGAGGGGCAGGGAACCGCGGACCGGCGCGGTTCGCGGCTGGTGCGCATGATCACCATCGCGCTGTTACCCTTCTTCGCCTATTACGCGGCCTGGGGGTTCCTCGGCGACATCGTGCGGCAATATTCGCGCGAAACGCTCGACCAGGCCGGCTTCGGCCAGAGCGCCAATGTTCTGGACGTGCTGGATTCGCGCTGGCTGCTGGTCTCGGTGGCGGTGTCCTGGCTGGTGCGCCGGCTGGCCAAGTTCATGCAGGCGAAAACGGGCGCCGCCTCGTTCTGGCAGATCGTGGTGGTGATCTGCGAGACCAACTGGATCTTCGTCGGCCTCTACGTCATCAGCCGCTGGAAGGACAGCGCGCTGCAATGGCTGATGAGCCGCAATTTCTGGTCGGTTCTGCAGGCGTCGGCCGACGGGCTGGCGAGCCCGGTGCCGGCGGCGACGGCCGCGCCGATGGTGCCGGTCGAGATCACCTCGATCGCGCCCTCGACGATCGCTGTCAACCTGTTCTTCTACATGCTCTTGCCGCTGATCTGGCTGGTGATGGCGGCGCTGATCTATGGCTATGATGTGCGCGACGACACGGCACTGATGCGCGTGCACGGCCGGCTGGAACGCGTCGGCAAGCGCTATGCCGGCCTGCCGAAATTCCTGCGCGATTTCGTCGAGCATTTCGTCGCCGGCTACCGCTCGCGCTATCTGCCGATCGCCAATAGCGTGCGGCTGACGGTGAGTTCCAGCCTCGTATTGCTGTGTACGCTGATCGTCGGCTATCGCCTGCTCGACTGGGGCGCGGCCTGGCTGTGGCTCGGCGCGACGCGGCTGATCGGCCCGCACGAGCTCGACGTCTGGCAGATCCTGTCGCATGGCGTGACGCTGTTGTTCGGCAGCCCGTTCCAGGATTCCTCCACCGGCATCCTGGTCGAGCCGCTGCGCATCTGCTTCCTCGCCGCGGTGCTGGAGACGGCGTTCTCGCTTTCGAAGGGGGCGGTCGTTCCCGGTAGCGATGGGAACGACCGTAGCGTATCCTTGCCGCGCCTTGCCATGTACGTGCGATGGGGCGAAAGTGCGATCTTTCCTGGTCTCGTAAACAGACCGCCTGTTTGCACTCGCAAGATCGAAGAGAATGGCATGACTTACTTCTTCCGCCGTCGAAGTGAGGCAATGACCTTCGGCCTGCCTGTGGTCTGCTGCGCGCTGGCGTCGATATTGCAATCGAACATAGAGCCGATCGAAGATCGGACGGCGATTGTGGTGATCGTTGCCGGCATATCGATCATCCTTACCTTGGCAACCGTCTTTGCCGTGGTGCGACATGCGGAGGCGATAGCCCGACGTGTCGGACAGCCGTACGGCACGCTGGTCCTTACCTTGGCCGTAACGACGATCGAAGTGTCGATCATCGTCTCGATGATGCGACATGGCGCCAACAATCCGACCTTGGCGCGAGAATCCGTGTTCTCCACGGTCATGATCGTTTGCACCGGCATCGTGGGGCTGTGCCTGACACTTGGCGGGTGGCGGCACCGCCACCAGGACATCCGAAGGCAAGGCACAAGTTCCTTTCTTTCGGTGCTGACCGCGATCACGGTGCTGACGATGGTGCTCCCGAACTATACGCTTGCCACCAGCCCCGGGACATTTTCTCCCACGCAACTGGCCTTCGTCGCGCTGCTGTCGCTCTTGCTCTACGGCAGTTTCGTTTTCGCCCAGAGCTACAGCCAGAAAGAGGACTTCCTGGAGGTGCAGGTGCGTGAAAGCGCTCCGGAAAGTCATTCTCCGCAGGTCCACGGCGTGCCAACGCATTTCGTCTTCCTGCTTCTGGGACTGGTCGGGATCGTCCTGCTGACCGAACGGGTCGCGGCTGGCGTTGAAGATGGCCTTACCTACCTGCAGATCCCGCAATCGGATGCGATCGTCGGCGCGATGATTGCGTTTGTCGTGCTGCTCCCCGAGGCGATCTCCGCCATCAAGGCATCATGGGGGAATGAGCTCCAGCGCGCATTGAACGTCGCTTTGGGCTCGGCGTGCGCGACCATCGGACTGACGATCCCGGCAGTGGCGGCGGCCAGCCTCATCACCGGAAAGTCGCTCAACCTCGGTCTCGGTCCGAGCGACGTGATTTTGCTGGTTCTGGCCCTTGCGGTGAGTGTCGTAAGTTTCAGTACCGGACGCACGACGGTTCTCACCGGACTTGCTCACCTCGTCGTCTTTGTTGCCTACGTTCTGTTGATCGCCGTGCCGTGACTCCGGACTGCCGGCGCTGTCGCTACTTCGGCGGCCGTTGAAACCGCAGGTACCACGGCCGCCCGCTTCCCAGCCCAATGGCGGGACGGATGGTCTTGATGGCATCCTCCGGCACGATGAAGGTGTCGCCGATGGTGATGACGTCGCCTGTCTTGGCGCCGGAGAAGATCGCCGAGGTGCAGTTCATCACGCCGTCCGGCAGTCTGACGCCCGAAATCATGTCGGGGAGCCAGCGGCGGCCGGCGGCATCGGTCAGTATCAGCCTGCAGCCCAGCCATTGCTTCTGCAGGTCGGGATCGCCGACGGTGACGGAGAAGGTGGCGATGACGGCGAAGGCCTGATCGGGCAAGCGGCCGGCCTTGCCGCCGCGCAGGTCCGCCAGTTTCCAGTCGCTGCCGCCGAAGTGCGCGGACTGGCCAAACTCGACATCCCTGGCGATGAGGTCTTCGCCGCCCAGCCATTCGCGCAGGCTGTCATGGCTGGTTTCTGCCAGCGCCAGCGGCAGCAGGATGACAAGCGCCGCCAGGCTGCGCCTGCGCCATTTTTTCTCGGCCTGCCGCTCGGCGGCCGGCCCCATGTCGGTCGCGACGGCGCTCATGGCTTGCCCTGCTGTGTCTGGCCCGCAGAAGTCTGGCCCGGTGGTGCATCCAGATCGTATTGCGGCAGGATGCCGGCCGGTTGTCCATCGGCACCGGCCGGCAACCCGTCGAAGCTGATGCGGGCCTGCGCATCGAGCGGACCGAATTGGCGTTCCGAGATGAGCAGCCTGGCGCCGCGGATCTGGTCAGGCGGCACTTCGAAGATGAACAGGCCGCGTTTTTGCAAGCCGGGATCGACGCTGTGCGGCGGCATGTCCTGGCGATAGCCCAGCCGCTCCGTCTGGCGGTAGCGCAGACCGGTCGGACCTTGCCAGGTGCCGTCCGCGACCGTGATGGAGGCGTCGGTCGCGGTGAGGCTGGTCGTCACCACCGCCCATACGCCGCTCGTCGTCAAAAGCTTTTGCTGCCCGAACTGGTTGGTCTTCAGCGTGCGGGCGAAGACAACCTCGTCCAGCCGCACGTCGAAGCTACGCGCCCGCACCGTGTCGTGCATGGCACCGTCGACCGGGATGGGCGCGGTGAGGTCGGCATAATGCGGCTTGGAAAGCTGCATGCCGTAGCTCAGCGCCACCGTGGCGGCGAGAATCACGAGATTGCCGAGGACCCGCATCCTCATGAGCCGGCTCCCGGCGTGTCCGTTGCCGGCATATCGGCGAACGGCAAGGTGACGGTGCCGAGACGGTAGGGATTGTACCAGCCGGGCGTGCCGTAGAGAGTGTCGCGCGGCTTGAAGATCTCCGCGGTGACGCCGAAGGCGAGCGTCGGCGGCACGGCGGCGTCGCCGGCCAGCGGCCAGACATAGGCCAGGCGCTCGGTCATGCCGGGGTGCAGTTCCGGCGCCAGGGTCGAATCGCGTATCAGGGCGATCATCGGCATCGAGTCCGGCAGGGTGATTCCCTCCGGCTTGAGGACAGCGAAGTAGGCCTTGTTGGATTCGGCCGTGCGGTTGGTCATGTCGGCCTCCAGCACCAGTGCCTTCTGGCCCGGTTTCAGCGGCACGCCATGGATGTCGGCATGGCTGACGTAGGCACGCACCGGTTTGATGCGCCAGCGGCCGGCATCGATGGCGGCATCGGACGGCAGTTGCGGCGGAGGGTGAGCGGGCAGGGCGCCAAAGGCGCCCATGAGGCCGGCCGCCAACAGCGCGGCGATGGTTCCCGCGCCTGCCGTCATCCAGGCCTGGACTCTTGAACGGGCAGTCTTGAACATTCCCTGATATGCACGTCGAACGATCAGCCACCCGCAGGCAATCTAGGAAGAAAACGCGCGGATGGGAACCCGCAAATGGCGGCATTGCCCAGCTCTTCTCGTGGCTGCGTCTCTCTCGTGGCGCAGTGTGGTCGCCGACGGCTTGGCGAGCCCGCCTATGCCGCCTCCAAGGCCCAAATGCGGTGGCCGTAGCGGCGGAAGAAGCGCGCCAGCAGGCGTTGTTGCCTCGCCCTGGCGAGGTCCGCCAGGCGCCGTTCCTGGCGCCAGCGCGGCATGTTGCGCCAGAAGGAGATGAAGCGGGCGGCGTCCTCGATGGCTTCCTGTGCCGATAGCGCCGGGCCGATCGCCGCCAGGAAAAGCGCTTCCGATTGTTTCAGCGCGTCGACGACCACCTTGCGCCTGAAATGGCCGAGGCGCGCCTGGCGGATGCCGTGTTCGCGGATTCTCGCGAAGGCCTCGATGAGAGCGTGACTGTCGCCGCCATAGCCGCGGGCATGAGCGAAATCGGCGGCAAGGGCGTCCATCGTCTCTCCCGGGGTGCTGCACGCGCGCCGACTCGGCTTTGCAAGCGGTATAGAAGCATAACTCAAAAATTGGCGAAAGAGAAACTTTTGCGGAGCCCTGAAAGATGCGACTCGACTCTCGTTTCAAAACACAGGAATATGCGAACAAACAAGGAACAAAGAGGCGAGCCGCGATGGCATTGGCGGGCAAGGGATCAGTGATTGCGGATGTCGTTTCGATATCGGTCGAATGCGCCGATTGCGGCCGCAACAGGTGGTGGAAGCCCGATCAGCTGCGGCGCTTCGGCGTGACTGGCAATACGCCGCTGGCAGCGCTTTCGGGCCGGCTGGTCTGCTCGGCCTGCCGCGCCGACGGGCTGCCGGGCACGGCGATCCAGATCCGGGCGGCGTTTATCGACGAGCGCCAGCGCGTGCGCAGCGAGGCGCTGATGCTGAGCGAGCGCGAGATGCCGCTGGAGGATCGGGGCGGGCGTGAGGGTGGCATCGACGCTGGGTTTTGCCTGCTCTCCTTGTGGGAGGAAGAATTGCCCCGTCGCCCTCAATAGCCTAGCAATTCCTTCAACGGAATGACCCGCCAGACCTGCTTGATGGCGTAGCGGTTGAAGGTCAACGTCTTCGGCGGATTGTACTGTTCGACCACCAGTTCGGCGGCGGTGCGCTTGACCAATTTCTTGATGAAGGCCTTGCCGTTGCGTTCGTTCTCTTCCGGGAACGTTTCGATCACCACGTGATCGCCCGGGACGGCATCGCGGCCGCCGCAATAGATCAGGTCTCCGGGCTCGTAACGGGGTACCATGGAATCCGACAGCACGTGCAGCGCGAACACCTTAGCCAGGTTGCGGATGCCGGGGGGCGCTGGACATAGCCGGCGGGCTCGCCGTTGAAGGTGAAATCGCCGTCGTCGCCGCCAACCGCGGCGCCCAGCACCTGGATGTCCATCGGCCCGGCGGGGGGCGGCCCGGCATCGGTGACGATCTCGGCGTCGTTGACCGGTCCGGCATCGTCGAGGAAAACCACCTCGCCCTTGCCGAGCGCCACCGGGTCGACGCGCAGAAAGGCGGCGGTCTTCAGGAGGTTTTCCGTCTTGGGCAGGTTGCGACCGGTTTCCCAATTGCCGACGGCGGCGACGTCGGTGTCGTTGTGCTCGGCGATGTGGCGCATGACCAGGCCGCGCTGCTTGCGCGCCTGGCGGATTGCCGCGCCGACCTTGACCGACAGTTGCGTTTTCACCATGGCACCCATGTGACCAACAAGCGCTGCTTTCGTCCATGAAAGAATGGCTTGCATAAGATTTTGAGTTATGCTTATATCCGTTCATGCAAAAGCTCAACCCCTTTCGAGTCGAAAGCGCCCTCAGGCCAGCTTCACGCGAGCCGGCCAGCGCTCATTCCCTTTCGCCCCGGCTGTCCTCCTCCCCGGCCAGGGCGAAGCGTGAGGCTGATTGCCCCGATGCATCAGCCGCACGTCCGGTCCGCCCGTCACCGGCGGCCGGAACGGCCGGAGCCGCCGCTCCCCGCGGCTCCGGCCCCCAATTCAGCGCGGTGCGGATCCGCTCCCTGATCCGCACCGAGGACGGCACCGTGATCCTGCTCGACAGGCTGACGGGCAGGGCGGTTTCCGCACCCGACCGGGTGACGGCAGAGGCGCGGCTGGCGCGCCTCGCCGCGCTGGACGGCCGGCCGGGCTGAGGCCGCCAATCCAACGGCCGACAGGCCGGATCGAACCCGACAATGCCCACCGCCTGCGGCGGGCCGACACTCGCCGGCCGCGTCGCGCGCTGCCGCGGCCGCGCAATGGACGGAGACCAGGACATGGCACTTTACGGCGACAAGGAATTGCAGGCGATCGCCGGCTGGCTGACGGACGGACTTTCCGCCTCGCGCATCGCGGCTCGGTTCAGCGCGTCGCGAGGCAGCCCGGTGTCGCGCGACGCCATCATCGGCATCGTTCACCGCAACGCCATGCTGAGTTCTATCGGCTTTGCCAACAGCAAGCGGATCGCGGCAGCCGAGAGGGCGAATGACAAAGCCGCGGACCGCGCCGCCAAGGCCGGACACAAGCGCGTGCCGAAGGGTGAAGGTGCGGAACGCCTCGCAGCGCGCGAGGCCGGCGTGCTGATCGCGGACGGGCAAGCCTACCGCCTCGAGGTACCGGTGCCGCACCGAAGCCCGATCGGCCGCCAGCCGCATGGCGTGGCAATGCGCTTCGTCGACTGCCTGTTCGGCCGCTGCCGCGCTCCGCTCGACCTGGCGCTGGAGCAAAATCCGGAAAACGACGCGCCCGGCGGCCGGCCGGGCGTCCACATGCTGTGCTGCGGCATGCGCACAAGGGCGATGAAAAGCTACTGCACCTATCACCAGGCGCGCTTCCGCCGGCGTGTCTGCGAGGCGGGGTGAGCTTCCTCCCGTTCTGGAGAGAAGCTAACGGCAGGCGGGCGGCGCCGGGTGCAGGATTGGGAACGGCATGAATTCGGGAGGGAGATTGGGTCAGATGCAAGGTATCGAAACGGTGGCGCCGCCCTTCATTGCCCTGCCGGGCATTTCTCCCCGTAAAACGGGGAGAAAGAGACTAGCTGCAACGCTGGCTTTTCTTCTGCAATGGTGGCGATCTGGCGGGAACGGCGGCCACGCAACCCCTTTATTTTGGCAGATCGTGGCCCTGCTTTGGCATCCGCACGCTTATTGCATCAGGCATCGCTGGCCGGCCGTCGTCGCCGGCCAATATACGGGTAACCCGGGCGAAGCCGGTGAACGCTTTCATCGCGTCGGCGTGCGAAATCTGCGCCGCAATGGCCGCGCTGCACGCGTTGAGCGCACTGCGGTAGACATGACCACGCCGTTCAACCGGCCAGCGCTGCAGGAAGTCGGCTGCCTCAGCGACGCCGTCGATCACCTCGACATGCCCGTCCAGGCATACTTTGAGCGGAGATCCTGTTTTCATGGTACCCACGGCGGTTACCTTGGCGTTGCGTGCGGCCCGAAAGCCAGCCACCGTCAACGTGCAAGGCAGCGGCGCGGTTGCATCACGTTTTCAGCCGCCTCACGGGCCCGCGGCGGCGTCGAGCCATTCATGGGCGCGGCTACGCGGCTTCGCCACCAGCAGCCCCTGCTGTCCGGCCGCCTTGGTGAAAGCCTCGAAGGCGACGCGCTGGCGGCAGCTGCCATCGATGGCGAGCCTGACCAGCCTTGTCGCATCCTGATAGGCGGTGGCCGTCTTGTCAGGCCATTGCCGGCGAAGCGCGGTCGCCGCCTGGGCGATAGAGCCCACCAGCATGGTCTTGTTGTCGCAGAAGCGCAAGGTCACCGGCATGAAGGCGGTCATGGGCATACCTCCTGTTGGTTTGGTGCGGCACAACGCCCAGCCTCGCCGCTGGTTCCGGCGCACGCAGCCAATTTCGCCAAGGATCGCTGCCCCGCCAGCCAGCACCTCAATCCACTCCCCACAAGGAAGCAGCCATGAGCAAGAAAGCCGCCAGATCAGCTAAACCGCAGACGCCGAAGCTGCCGAAGGGCGAGGCCGAGCAGGTGCGCATCCGCCGCGAGGTCGGCCATGATTTCGCGTTGCGGGACGATGAGTTCGGCCGCAAGCGGCTCGCAACCGGCACGTCGGAGGCGCGGCGCGTCTATGAGGTGTCCAATGACGGCCATACCTCCACCGGTGGTATCGTGCGGGTGCGCAGCATCGATCCGCTGCTGGGTATCACCTCGCTGTCGCACCAGCAGCGCGAGGCCGGTCTGCGCTATCGCGAGGATTTCCGCGCCAGCCAGCAGGCTGATATCAAGCCGATGCGCTGGAGCGAACGCGTCGACGGCGACAGGATAAGCGGCGGCATCACTGACAGCGTGCTCAATGCCGGACGGTCGCACGCCGCCGCGACCCGCGCGCTCGGCCATTGGGAGGTGGTCGACGTGGTCCGGAAGATCGTGTGCCTGGAGCAGTCGGTCAGAGGCGTGGCGGGAGAGATGAGCGAGGGCAGGGACGTGGCGGCAAAGCTGTTGAGAATCGGGCTCGATCTGCTGGCGATGCACTACGGGATGATGGTGCGAAAATAGTAGCCGGATGACAGCGTAGCGCGCACGGCAGTGGCGCCATTCCTGGGCATGGGCTGTGCACGACAATCCGGCCGGCGCGATGCCGGCCGGATTGGTTGTCAGGTCAACGCCTGCAGACGCGGACTCTCTCGATGACCCGATGGTGATGACGCCAATGTTTGATCACCTCGGTGTGGCAGCGACGATGACCGTAATAACGCGGACGGTAGCTCTCGTCATACATGCTGTAGCGGCGATAGTAGCCGTCATCGTCGGAATAATCGCGATAGTGGTGACGATATCTGGGAACATAATAATCGTCGTCATAGCCGTTGCCGATGCCAAGCGTGATGCTGGCGGCATTTGCCGGGGCGATCACGGCCACCGCCGAAGCGACGGCAATCACGGATGCGAGCAAGAGTTTCTTCATGGCAACCTCCTCTTTAAGGCTCATCTAATAAACGCTGCCCTCGCGGCCCTGTTCCCATAAAGCCGGTAAACCAATGTTTCGTGCCCGCGCGCGCTGTGAGGGGGCGGCGCCTTGGCAGCGCGCCTTTGAAGAAGGGACGCTACCCCTTCTAAAACAGCGCCTTTTCCAGCGGCTTCTCCAGCGTCTCGGCGAAAGCGGTCGCCAGATGGTGGCGGTCGCGGAAGGCGATCTTGCCGCCGATGAAGACATGGCAGGTGGTCTGGTTGCAGAACTGGTTGGTCATATCGACATAGCGGGCGTTCGGAATGCTGCGCACGACGTCGCGCTCCACCGCGGCCATGGCGTCGTTGGCGGCATAGGCGCGCGTCTGATCGCAGAGCGAGGGCGTGTCGCCGCGCCACAGCGCACGCGCCACGCAGGTGTCGACCTGCTCGTCGTTGAAGGGCACGTCGCGGATGAAGGCGACTTTCAGCCCGGCCTTGCTGAACGTCTCCAGCGTCGAACGCAGGCCCGCTTTCCACTCCGCGTCCTGACTGTCGGGCTCATCCTTGCCGGCGGCCATCTTGCGCGAACTGGTCAGGGCTATTTCCGAGATCACCACCAGGGCCGGCCTCAGCGCCAGGATCTCCTTGATCGACTGCTCGCGCCACTGGTCGCATTCGGCGTAGTCGCGCTTCAGCTTGCTCGACCATGTCGACAGCCGGGACGCCCGGCACGAGGATTTGAGCCAGGTAATCACCCGGTAATCGCGCTTTTCGGCCGCCTCGATCAGCGGCGTCGACCAGTGGTCGGCATGTGAATCGCCAAACAGCGCGATCGTGCCTTTCGCATCCTTGGCGCCAAACACGCAGGGCTTCGGGGTGACGGTCTCGTAGTCGAGCACGCAGCCGCCCCTGGCACGCGCGGTGGATGGACGCGCCGCACTTTGGGCGATGACGCGCTGCTCCGGATCGAGTTCGTGAACGGCAAACTTGGCATTGGCGTAGGCCGCGACCACGCCGGCGCCGGTCAGCAGCGCCGCGGGCACGAGCGCGCGGGCGGCGCTTGCCATCAGCCAGCCGTTGCGGCGCACGGGGTTTTCGATGACGTGATAGGTGAAGATGGAGAGCATCAGCGTCAGTGCCAGGCAGGCAAACCTGTCCAGCACGGAAAGCTCCGCGGTGACCATTCCCGCATAGACGATGACCGGCCAGTGCCAGAGATAGAGCGAATAGGAGAGCCTGCCGATCCATTGCATGGGCTGCAGCGACAGGACAGCCGTGGGGCCGCCGGCCAGCTTGCCACCCGTTTGGCGCTCGCCTGCCCCGCCGACCAGCAGCAGCACCGTGCCGACGACCGGCAGCAGCGCCAGCAGGCCGGGGAAGGGCAGCGCCTCGTCCAGCAGCAGATAGGCGGGCACGATCAGCGCCAGGCCGAGCCAGCCTTGCGCGGCGCGCAGCCGCGGGTGGTGCTGGAGGAAATTTGCCGGCACCGTCGTGGCAAGCCCGCCGGCGGCGAACTCCCAGGCCCTCAGCGGCGAGAAATAGAAAGCCCAGGGCGGCGAAACGCTGGTCAGCCAGGCGCAGGCCACGAACGACACCAGGCCGGTGACGCCGATGACCACGATCGCCGCGCGCCGTCCCGGCCGCAGCCATGCGGCGAGAACAAGCAGCGCCGGCCATGCGAGGTAGAACTGCTCCTCCACCGACAGCGACCAGAAATGGATGAACGGGTTGTTGGCGGCATCGGAGGCGAAATAGTCGAACGACCAGCGGATCAGCCACAGATTGATCATATAGGCCGAGGCAAACATCGCGCCCTTCGAATAGAGCGCCTGTTCCTCCGGCGACAGGATGAAGGCGCCGGCGAGCAGCGTGGCGAGGATGACGAACAGCGAGGCCGGCAGCAACCGCCGGGCGCGGCGGGCATAGAAGCGCCACAGGTTCAGCCGGCCGCTCTCGCCGATCTCCTGCAAAAGGTGTCTTGTGATGAGATAGCCGGAGATGACGAAGAAGATGTCGACCCCGGCAAAGCCGCCGGGCAGGGCTGTGAGGCCGAAATGATAGGCGACGACACCTGCTACCGCCAGTGCGCGCATTCCCTCGATATCGGGTCGGAACGATGCTGCCACGACAAATCCTTCGTGCAAGCCCAACCCGCGGCCATTGTCGGCCGGGGTGGATCGTATCGCAATGCAACAAATCTTTCGCAACGCAACATGGCAGGAAAAAGGAAAAACGGCACAAACGGCCTGACGGCGAGGCGGGCATGGATAGCGCCTGCACCGGAAGCATTACAACTTGTGTTTCCGTAAATGGCATCCGCCCTATTTACGACTAACATGTTAGCGTGATAGCACTACCTGCGAACTGCTCTTTTGGAGGCTCGCTGGTGACATCGCGTTTTGGTCTTTCGGTTGCTCTGGCCACGCCTTTCGATGCGTCGGGGCAAATCCTCATTCCACCCATGGTGACGTGGGCCCGAAGCTGCCTGGCGCAGGGCTGCACCAGTGTGACGCTTTTCGGCACCACCGGGGAGGGCGCTTCGGTCGGCACCGAGGAGCGGCGGGCTGTCACCGAGGCGATGCTGGCGGCCGGCATCGCGCCGGATCAGCTTGTCGCAGGCGTGCTGGTCGATGCGGCCGAGGATGCAGCCGAGCAGGCTCGGCATGCCTTGCAGCGCGGCGCCCGCAACATCCTCCTTGCCCCTCCCAGCTATTTCAAGAATATCGGCGACGATGGGCTTTTCGGCTGGTTTTCCGCTGTCTTTGCCGCTCTCGGTCCGCTGGCCCGCGGCGTGCTGCTCTACAACATTCCCTCGGTCACCACGGTGCAGCTTTCGCTGGGGCTGATCGGCCGGCTGCGCCAGGCGTTTCCGGACGTGGTCGCCGGCGTCAAGGATTCCGGCGGCGACTGGACCTATAGCGAGGCGCTGCTCGGCGCCCATGGCGATCTGGTGATCCTGATCGGTGACGAGCGGCATCTGGCGCGGGCGGTCAGGATCGGTGGCCAGGGCGCGATTTCGGGCATGGCCAATTTCGCCGCAGGCGAGGTCCTCGCCATGGCGCAGACGGGGCATGACGATGCGCGGGTCGAGCGTTTCGTGCTCGAGCTGCTCAAGCACCCGGTCATTCCTGCGGTCAAGGTGATGGTGGCGCGCAAAACCGGCGACGAGCGCTGGCTGGCGGTGCGGCCGCCGCTCGAGCCGATCGCGGCGCCGGGGCGCCAGCAGCTTGGCGCTGCCTACGACACTCTTTTCGCGGCCGCGGCGGCCTGACGGGGAAGGGAAGCGCTGAAATGGCCAATGGCGGCGACCAGACAAATCTGCGGGAGCAGGCCTATGCCAGCTTCACGCGGCATTTGCTGGCACGCGACCTCAAGCCGGGCCAGTTCGTGTCGCAGCGCGAACTCGTCGCCTTCACCGGCCTGCCGCTCGGCGCCATCCGCGAGATCGTGCCGCGCCTGGAAGCCGAGGGGCTGCTGACGACGATCCCGCAGCGCGGCATGCAGATTGCGCATATCGACATCAGCCTGATCCGCGAGGCCTTCCAGTTCCGCCTGTTCATGGAGCGCGAGGCGGTGGCGCTGTTCACCGTCAGCGCCTCCGACGACGAACTCGCGCGCTTGCGCCGCGAGCATGAGGACATGCTTGCGCAGGCGCTGGCGCAGATCCCGACGCCGGAGATGGAGGCCAGGGCTCAGACCATCGACTGGGCCATGCACGATACTTTCATCGATGCGCTCGGCAACGAGATCATTGCCAAGGCCTATCTGGTCAATTCGGTGAAGATCCGCCTGATCCACCAGGAACGGTTCCGCATCGACGGGCGCGTGGTGCCGGTGATGCGCGAGCATCTGAGCGTGATCGAAGCCCTCGAAAGCCGCAATCCACAAAAGGCGGTCGAGGCGATCAGCCAGCATATCGACAATGCGCGCCGGCTGGCGCTCCATATCTGAGGAAGCAGGCCGCGCCGTGCCTGTCGCGGCGCAATCGACAACGACAGCAACCGGGAGGAAGAAATGCCGTCCAATCCATTCAACCCAACCAGAAGGCAGCTCCTTGCGGGCGCCGCCATGCTCGCCGGCGCCGGCTTTGCCGGTATCCGCCCGAGCCTTGCCGCCGGCGTCGACTGGAAGCGCTTCGCGGGCACGACGCTCGATGTCAATCTGGTGAAAAGCCCGCGCAGCGACACGCTGATCAAATATCTCGCCGAGTTCGAAGATCTGACGGGCATCAAGGTCAATGCCGAGGCGACGCCCGAGCAGCAGCAGCGCCAGAAGACGGTGATCGAGCTCAGCTCCGGCAAACCCAGCTTCGACGTCGTGCATCTGAGCTACCATGTGCAGAAGCGGCAGTTCGAGAAGGGCGGCTGGCTTGCCGACATATCGGGCTACCTTGCCGACCCGACGCTGACCGATCCGAGCCTGGTCGAAAAGGACTTTGCCGATGCCGGCATGCTGTTCGCCAAGGATGGCCAGGGCGTGCTGCGCTCGCTGCCGTTCTCGGTCGACTACTGGATAATCTACTGGAACAAGGAGCTGTTCGAGGCCAAGGGCCTCAAATACCCCGAAAGCTTCGATCAGCTCGTTACAGCCGCGGAGGCGCTGACCGACCCGTCGACCAACACCTACGGTTTCGTCGCGCGCGGCCTCAAGAATGCCAACACGCCGGTCTGGACCTCGCTGATGCTCGGCTACGACATGACGCCGCTCGACGACAAGGGCAAGCTGCGCACCACCGCGCCCGAGGCGGTAGAGGCCGCCGCCCTCTACCAGCGGCTGATGACCAAATCCGCGCCGCCCGGCGTCACCGGCTTCAACTGGGCCGAAGCGCAATCCGCCTTCCTGCAAGGCAAGATAGGCATGTGGTTCGACGGCGTCGGTTTCGCGCCGCCGATGGAAAATCCGGAGAAGTCGAGGGTGGTCGGCAAGGTCGGCTACGGCGTCATGCCCAAGGGCCCCAAGGCGCATGCCTCGGGTACGTTCGGCGACGGGCTCGGCGTGACAACGGCCAGCGAGAAGAAGGAAGCCGCCTACCTCTTCTGCCAATGGGCGGTGTCGGCCGGCATGGGCGCGCGGCTGCTGCAGGCGGGTGCCGGTGTGCCGTTCCGCAAATCGGTGCTGGAAGACCCAAAGGTGCGCGAAGGCGTGACCATGCCGGCGAGCTGGCTCGACGCCGTGGTCGGCTCCGGCAATGTCAGCCGGCTGGCGCTGCCGGTCATCATCCCGGTCACCGAGTTCCGCGATATCTATGGCGTGGCGCTCAGCAACCTGCTCGCCGGGGCCGACCCGGCGGAGGAACTGAAGAAGGCGACGGAACAGTTCCAGCCGGTCCTCGACAGGAGCGAGCAAGGCTGATGTCCGCAACTGCCCCAGAGCGCGCCGAGGCGACGACGAGTCGCGCCGGGGCGACGACGGATCGCGCCGGGGCGACGACCGATCGTACCGGGGTGACGAAACAGGCAAGCGAAGGGGGCCGGCCCGTCAAGCTGGCTCCCAGCTACTGGCCCTTCGTCGTCCCCGCGCTGGTCGTCGTCGGCGCCGTCATCGTCTTTCCCTGGGCCTTCACGCTGTGGATGAGCGTCAACCGCTGGACGCTTGGCCAGTCGCGAAGCTTCGCGGGAATGGAGAACTATCTGCGACTGGTCGGCGATGGGCGGTTCTGGGAATCGCTCGCGCACACTTTGTCCTACACTTTCCTCTCGGTGGCCGCGCCGATGCTGCTCGGCACGGTCGCGGCGCTGATCTTCGATGCCCGGTTCCCGCTGCGCGGCGTGCTGCGCGGCATTTTCGTGATGCCGATGATGGCCACGCCCGTCGCCGTGGCGCTGGTCTGGACGATGATGTTCCATCCGCAACTCGGCGTGCTCAACTACCTTCTGTCGCTGGTCGGCATTCCGGCGCAGGAATGGATATTCAATGCCAGGACGGTCATCCCCTCGCTGGTTGCGGTCGAGACCTGGCAGTGGACGCCGCTGGTGATGCTGATCGTGCTGGGCGGGCTGGCCTCGGTGCCGCGCGAACCCTTCGAGAGCGCCGAGATCGACGGCGCCAATGCCTGGCAGCAGTTCCGTTACCTGACCTTGCCGATGATCGCGCCGTTCCTGATGATCGCGGTGATCATCCGCACGATCGACGCACTGAAGAGCTTCGACATCATCTATGCGATGACGCAGGGTGGGCCGGGCACGGCCTCCGAGACCATCAACATCTATCTCTACAACATCGCCTTCTCTTATTACGACGTCGGCTACGGCTCGGCCATGGCGGTGGTGTTCTTCGTTCTTATCGTAGCGCTGTCCTTCGTCCTGCTGATGCTGCGCCAGCGCAGCCGCTGGACCGACGCGGAGGGCAAATAGATGCGTTCGCGACTGCTCAACCGGATAGGCCTGTTCTTCGCCGCCCTGGTTTTCGTCTCGCCGGCGATCCTGTTCTTCCTCTGGATGATCTCGCTGTCCCTGAAATTCGAGATCGACAACGGCGCCTCGCCGCCGGTCTTCATCCCCGAGCACGTGGCCTGGTCGAACTATGCCAAGGTGTTCGAGGAGAACAATTTCCTGCTCTACTTCTGGAACTCGGTGCTGGTGACCGGCACGGCGACGCTCTTGGCGCTGCTGATCGGCGTGCCTGCCGGCTACGGCATAGCGCGGCTCAAGGCCGAACGGTCGGCGGTCGTCATCATGATCGCGCGCATGACGCCGGGGCTGTCCTATCTCATCCCGCTGTTCCTGCTGTTCCAGTGGGCCGGCATATTGGGCACGCTGTGGCCGCAGATCATCATCCATCTCGTGGTCACGGTGCCGATCGTGGTCTGGGTGATGATCGGCTATTTCGAAACCACGCCGATGGAGCTGGAGGAGGCCGCCAGCATGGACGGCGCCTCCTCATGGCAGGTGTTCCGGCTGGTCGCGCTGCCCATCGCCAGGCCAGGCATCGTGGTGGCCTTCATCCTGTCCATCATCTTCTCCTGGAACAATTTCGTCTTTGGCGTGGTGCTGGCCAGCCGCGAGACGCGGACCTTGCCGGTCGCGGTCTACAACATGCTCTCCTACGAGCAGGTGAGCTGGGGGCCGCTGGCCGCCGCCGCACTGGTGGTGACGCTGCCGGTGCTGGTGCTGACCATGTTCGCGCAAAGGCAGATCGTCGCCGGGCTGACCGCCGGCGCGGTCAAGGGCGGCTGACGCCGACGACACTCTTTCCAGGTGAGGACATGAAATGGGCGGCGAGGAGATAGACTGCCTTTTCCGCGAGCGGCTGGCGCTCAAGCAGGGCCAGCCGGTGCGCATCGAGGTCGACCGCGCCTGCGCGCATCTGTTCGACGCCGAAACCGGCCGGCGCGTCGGCGAATGACAACAGCCCCGCGAGACGGGGCTGTCTTCAGGGTGCGGGCTACAAAAGCCTGCTCTTGGCCGGTCTATTTGCTGCCGCCATTCGCCTTGACGCTGCTGCAGAACTCCGGATGGCTGTTGGCGGCGTTGGCGTCCTTGGCCTCATCGTCGCAGGCCGTCATCATCATCTTCTGGTCTTCCGGAGTGAGCGCTTTCCACGCTTTCGTGAACTCGTCGCTGCTGCGCATCTTCTTCATGCTGGAGTCGGTGTAGAAGGGCTGCATCTTGGCCGGGTCGTCGAGTGCCGACGTGCCCTTGTTCGCGGCGGCGAGGGCCGAGCCCGCGAGCATCGAAAGCGTCATCGCGCCGACGCAGATCATCTTGATGTTCATGATAGGATCCTTCCCTGTTGCTCTTCGACCGTCGAAGCAACGATCTTCAAAGAAACGGAACGTTTGGAGGAAAGTTCCGGTTCGCCATGCCAGCTGAGGCCCGGTCTGAACAAATATATTGTTCAACGGCGGCGAAACTTTCCGCTTTTTTCTTCGTTTGGCTGCATCGTTAGATTTGCAGCCGGGGCGCGTCGCGCGGGATAGCGCCTTCCTCTTCACTCTAGCGCGGCTGGACCAGAGTCCGCGCCGCCTCCGCTCCCGCCGTCAGCATGCGATCGGACAATTCGGTTCCCCCCACCGCGCGGGACAGTTGAAGGGCGCCGATGAGCGCCGCGAAAACGCCCAATGCAACGCCCTCCGGATCAGGGATTCCAGGCGGCAACTGCGCCGATAGCTGGCGCACCAGAGTCATTAATCGTTCGGTGTAGAGCGCGCGGGTCTCGGATGGCTGACGCGCGATTTCGGGCAACAGCGCCGCCGAAGCACAGCCGGTCTCCGGATGATCCCGGTGCTCGGGCGACAGATACATGGCGAGGGCCAACTCCAGCCCTCCCGAGGCCAACGCCTCCTGCAATTGCTGCGACTGAGCCTCCAGTGCCGCGACCATGCTTTCGCGGACGAGTTCGGCCTTGGATTGAAAGTGTGGATAGAAGGCGCCGTTCGTCATGCCGGCGTCGCTCATGATGCTTGCCAGTCCGGACGCGGCGATGCCGTCACTGCGAAACCGTTCGGCGGCGACCTCCATGATCCGGCTGCGTGATGCGTCCTTCCGGCCTTTTTCGTAGCGCATGGCGCTCCTTCCGCTTCCCTATTGCATTACACTCGTAATGTGATATTATGATTATAATTCAATCATCGCCGAGAGGCAAGACCTCTCGAGTTCGGAGTTACCAGATGAACCGGAATTCAGGAAAGACAGCGATCGTGACCGGCGCCTCCTCGGGCATCGGCCGCGCCAGCGCGGAGGCTTTGGCGCGGGCGGGTTTCACCGTCTTCGGCACCAGCCGTAAAATATCGGGTCAAGGCTCGGACGGGATATCGATGCTGGTTTGTGACGTGACCGATGACGCGTCGGTCGCAACTCTGGTTTCAGATGTCCTCGCCAGGACCGGCCGGATAGACCTGCTGGTCAACAATGCCGGCATCGGGCTGCTGGGAGGCGCGGAGGAATCCTCGGTTTCCCAGTCCAAGGCCCTGTTCGATGTCAATCTGTTCGGCGTCATGCGGATGATCAACGCGGTACTGCCGTCGATGCGGCGGCGCGGCGAGGGGCGCATCGTCAATATCGGCTCGATCCTGGGATTGGTCCCCGCGCCGTACTCGGCTCACTATTCCGCCGTCAAGCACGCGCTCGAAGGCTATTCGGAATCGCTCGACCACGAGGTTCGCGCTTTCAACATCCGGGTTTCGGTCATCGAACCTGCCTTCGTGCGCACCGTGTTCGACCAGAACGGGCTCGAGCCCGATTCAGTCATGAAGGAATACGATCAGGCCCGCGCCGGTATCGACGCATTGCTTCGCGACGTGATGCCGAAAGCAGACCCTCCGGAAGCGGTGGCGAATGTGGTACTCAGGGCCGCCACCGACAAGCGTCAGCGCCGACGCTACACCGCCGGCAAGACAGCCCGGCTGGTCAGCACGCTGCGGCGGTTCGCGCCCGCCGCGACGTTCGACAAGACCTTGCGCAAGCAGTTCCGCCTGCCTGCCTGAACGGAGCGTGCCAAGTCGGTGCCCGCACAAGCAGTTTCGCTGCCCCGAAAGCCCGGCCTGTCCGATATCGGGATTCATTTCAAGAAAGCGAATATGATGAAAGCCTTTGTCGTCGACAAATATCAGAAGAAGGGCGCCCTGCGGCTTGCAGAGATGCCTGAGCCGGAACCGCGCGACAACGACGTCTTGATCGAGGTCCACGCCGCTGGCGTAAACCTTCTCGATTCCAAGCTCCGGGACGGCGAGTTCAAACTCATATTGCCTTACCGCCCGCCCTTCATCCTTGGCCACGACGTGGCCGGCATCGTCGTTAGCGTCGGGTCGAAAGTACGCAAATTCAAGATCGGCGACGAAGTCTATGCGCGGGCGCGCGACGGCCGGATCGGGACTTTCGCCGAGTTCATCGCCGTCGAAGAAGCCGACGTGGCCCTGAAGCCCGACAGTCTCAGCATGGAGGAGGCGGCCTCCATTCCGCTGGTCGGCCTGACGGCCTGGCAAGTGCTCGTCGACAGGGCAGGGCTGAAGAAAGGGCAGAGGGTGTTCATCCAGGCCGGCTCGGGCGGTGTGGGGACATTCGCCATCCAACTGGCAAAACATCTCGGCGCCACCGTGGCGACGACGGCCAGTGCCGCGAGCGCCGATCTGGTGAGACGTCTCGGAGCCGATGTCGTCATTGACTACAAGAAGGAGGACTTCGAGAAGGTCCTGCACGGCTACGACGTCGTCCTGAACAGCCAGGACGCCAAGACGCTCGAGAAATCCCTGCATGTGCTGAAGCCGGGTGGAAAGCTCATCTCCATCTCCGGTCCACCGGATCCCGAATTCGCCAGGGACAAAGGCCTCAACATTGTCCTGAAACTGGTCCTGCGCCTGCTGAGCCGCGGCATACGCGGCAGGGCCAGACGCGCCGGGGTCGGATATTCGTTCCTGTTCATGTGGGCGCAGGGCGATCAGCTGAACAGGATCACGTCACTTATCCAATCCGGCGTCATACACCCTGTCATGGATCAGGTATTCCCATTCGAAAAGACCAACGAGGCGCTGGCCTATGTCGAGACGGGGCGCGCCAAGGGCAAGGTGGTCGTGAAGGTGAGATAGAAGGCGCCGGCGCCGCTCGGCCTGTTATCAGTCTTGCGCCTTTTAGCCAGGGCGGTCTCAGCCGCTCTCGATCTCCTGGAGATAGAACGCCTTGCTGGGCTGCAAATGGTCGACGCAGAGCTGCGCCAGCACCCAATTGTCCCGGCGCTTCAGCGCCTCGATCATCATCGCGTGGTGCTGGCGCGAGATGTCGAGCTTTTCCCTGTCGGCCAGCGAGTTAGCCCGCACCGGCAGGCTGAGGCGCATGTAATGCTCGATCGAGGCCACCAGATAGGCATTGCCGCAGGCCGAGAACATGGTGAGATGGAAACGATCATTGGCCTCGTGGATGCCGCGCAGGTAGCCGCTCTCGACATGGTCGTTATAGATGCGGAGGATCTGCGTCAGCTCTTCGATCAGCGCATCGCTCGCCGGCAGGCGGATCATCAGCGCCGCCTGGCGCTGCAGCATCTCGCGCACCTCGTAGATCTGCCGTACCTCGTCGGGCGACAGCCGCCGCACCATGGCGCCCTTGTTGCGCTCGCGCGTGACGACGCCTAGCCTTTCGAGCTGATAGAGCGCCTGTCGAATGGCATGGCGCGACACCGGGAAGCGGGCGAGCAGCACGTCCTCGACCAGGCGCGCGCCGGGCGCCAGCCTGCCGAAGATGATGTCTTCCTCCAGCGCGTGGACGATATCGGCTTCCTTGCCGCCATAATCGATCGTGTTGAGCATCGCGCTCCGTCGCGTTTTCGACAGCCTCATGGCGAGGGCCGCTCTTGCCGCCTTGCCATGGCGAAAAAAAGAGAACCGGACCGCTTGGCCGGCCGGACCGATTGGCCTTGAGCCCGCCAGCTGCGCCATTACCGCCGACGGTCCCTGCCGCTTGCCGAGCCCCAGATGGGCCGGGCGAGGGTCGTCGCTGGCCATGCTTTTGTCAAGCGACGCGAGGGACGTCGCCGCCCTGTCAGTTCCTGTCCACCGGCTTTGAGCGCATGCGCGAGACCGTTTCGCGCTCGGCGCGCTTGGAGCGCAGCGGCGGCAGGCCGCGGTCGATCAGGTCCATGTCCTCCAGCACCATGTCGCCCATGCGCTTGAAGGCGATGTCGAGCGCGCCGGCGCGGTGGGCCGAGCGCAGGAAGCCAGGCAAGGCGCGCACCGGGTGGTCCCGCGCCAGCGGCTCCTCGGGGAAGACGTCGCTGGCGGCGAGGATGTGGCCGCCCTTCACCGCCGCCATCAAAGCGGGGAAGTCCACCACGCCGGCGCGACTGAGCAGGATGAAGGCCGCGCCTTTGCGCATCCTGGCAAAGGCGTCGGCGCCGAGGAAGCCCTGGTTCTCGCTGGTCACCGAGGCGACGACGAAGACGAAGTCGCTGGCGGATAGCACCTCGTCCATCGAGGCCGGCTCGACGCCATTGTCGATCAGGATCGACGGCGGCAGCCAGGGATCGAAGACTTTTGTCCTGGTGCGGAAACCCGACAGCAGCCGGTTCAGCGCGCGGCCGAGATCGCCGAAGCCGATGATGCCGACATCGGCGCCTGACAACAGCCGCGCCGTCCGGTTGCCGTCGCCGCCCCACAATTCCTCGCCCTTGCGGAAGGCAAGGTCGGCATCGACGATGCCGCGGGCGAGGTTGAGCGCCATGCCAAGGCCGAGCTCGGCCACCGGCTCGGCGAAGACCAGGCCCGTTGTGACGACATGGATGCCGCGCGCGAACAGCGTTTCATAGGGCATGTTGTCGATGAGGTTACTCTCGACATTGAAGACGCAGCGCAGCGCCTTCATCTTCTCCAGCGTCTCGGCCGCGATCGGCGGCTGGCCGACGATGTAGCGGGCCTCGGCCAGCACATCGGCCGGCAGTTTCGCCACGCCGTCCGGCGTCGTCTCGACGATGCGATATTTCGCCTTGAAGCGCGCCAGCTGCGGCGGCGTGAAGATGAGGTCGAGCGTGCGCGGTTCGGGCGCGCTGATGACCAGCGGCAGGGCGCTGTCGGACATGGCGAATTCCTCCCGGCGCGATCGTTTTGGCGCCCTTCTGGATGCAATCTATCCCGGATTAAACGACTTACAACATGCATACGGAGGAGGAAAATTTCGCGACAAGAAAGGCGGGATTGCGGCTGGGGCGAGGGGCCGTTCTTGCACAAGGGCCCAAAAAAGGGAAAGGGAATGCGCTTCTGGCGCCGCAACCAACCACCGCTCCATACGTTGATCCATGCCGGACCGATTCCGGCTTACTCCAGAGCCTCACCCCGCCGGCCATGACTGGCGGGGGCTTTTTGCCAGAGGGCCGTATCGACCTTATGCGCAGGCCGTCGTCAGCGCCCGCCGCTCGTTTGCTTCCAGCGCGGCGCGATCGCGGAACCGTCGATGAATTCAAGGCCGCCCGCCTCGTTGAGCGTGTGCAGCTTGCGCCCGCTCCATAACGCGCCAGGCGTCAAGATGGTCTCGACAACCTGGCTCATGCCGTCCAAGTCCAGGTGAACAATGCGTGCGATGCCGAGCGCCGCGCCATAGCTCCTGCGGCAGTCCTGCACGGGGCGCAGCAATTGGCCCTCCCGTTCTACCATGCGGCCCGCCGGTCGCGCCGAGGCGATGTCGATCAGGACGGGGTTTTTGGGGTGCGGCGTCCACGGTCCGCGAAAGTCCCGCGCCGACCACAGATGCAGCGCGTCGGAAAAGGCGCCGCCGCCGTCCCTGACGGTGGCGAACAGCCACCATCGTCCGCCATGCTCGACCAGGGTGGCGTCGCTGGCGACGATGTCTGACAGCAGCGTCGCTTCCTTGACCCAGCCGCCAGGGAAGGCGGTGGCGCGGTAGAGGTCGACCGTGCGGTTGGCGCAGCTCTCCGGCACCATCCAGACTTCGCCGTCGCGCTCGAAGACGAACGGATAGGACAGGTGATAGGGCAGGTCGAGCACCGGTTCCAGGCGGCCGATCGGCCCCGACGGGCCGAACGGCACGGCGGAGATGATGGCCCGGCCCAAACGGTGGATATAGTCCTCGACGAACAGGGTCACCTTGCCCTGATGCAGGATCGGGAACGGGTCGGCGTAGAAGCGGCTGCCGTCGTCGGGAAGCACCTGCCAGCCGGTTGCCGGATGCGCCCGCAGGTCGAGCAGGTCCTGCCCCTGCGTTTGCCGCCAGCCGACCTTCCAGTGCGGGGCGTTGTAGCAGAGATGGTAGATCTTCTGGACGACGCGCCGCGCCAGCGCCTTGCCGGCCCTGACGCCAAGCTTGGCGGAGGACGGCAGGGCGGGCGCGGCATTGCCGTGCGCCGGCTCCGGCAGGACGGAGAGGGCGTGCCGCGCGGCGCCGGTCATCGCCGCCAGGATCAGGCTCGCGGTGCGCGCCAGCATATCCTGGAACGAGGCAAGCGCGATGCCGCCATATTCGGTGCCCAAGCGGCCTTCGGCGAGGTACGCACCGTTTTCCTCTATACGGGCGATCGGCGTTCGCCCATCGAGGATCAGCGCCAGCAGGGCTGCTTCGCCCGCCGCGCCGTCATAGGTCACGCGCCAGACGCGCGTTTCTTCGCGCTGCACGTCGCCGCAGAGGTCGATCACCAGATCGGGCGCTGTCGGCGGCCGCGCTTGATAGGGCGCCAGCGCCGAAAGCGGCAGGCGTTTCGCCAGCCCGTTCGCGGACAGGCCATGGATGGCCGTTTCCAGCTGAAACAGCGCCGCGGCGCTGGGTGGTACGCCGCCCTCGGCCGGCCTGAGATCGACAGAGACCTCGACATGCGCCAGCGCCGCCAGGCGCTCCAGCAGCGTCAGGTGAAAGGCACGCGGGCATTCGCTGTCCAGGCGCAGGCTCACCTGCATGTCGCATCCTCATCGTTGTGATGTTCGGTATTGGGCCGGTGTTTGGACGCGGGAAACGGCCGGACGGATGAAGTGTTGCCCCATTCCATGTCATTCCCCCGTTGCCCGCGCCGTATCAACACTCGCGCCTCTTCTAGGCAAACTCCGTGCCAAAATTCACAAGAGCTCTCAATATAATTAACAGTGTTTTAACAGTTGGAAGCATAGCTAAGACAAAGCCGCAATTTGATCTTTGCAGGCGCATGGAGTGTTGTCGGAGCGACCCTTGCAATCATCCCTGCTCTCGTTGCCGCAACAATACGCTCCGGAGGCGATGCAATACGCGCCCGAAGCGGTGCCGTTGGCGCCATCCTACCCGGCCTCGACCGTCGAGCTGGGCGACGTGAAGCGCATATTGGTGCGCCGCCGTTCCCTCATCTTTGCCATCACCGCGCTGCTGACCCTCGGCGCCCTGCTCTATGGGCTTTTGACGCCGGCGCTCTACAGCTCGGCGGCGGAAATCATCATCGATCCGCAAGACCTGCAGGTGGTCAGCAACGACGTCAATCCGAGCCAGGTGCCGCCCGACGGCGGCATAACCCGTGTGGAAAGCCAGGTCAGCGTCGTCCAGTCGACGGGGGTGCTGCTCAGGGCCATCAAGGCGACCAACCTGACTGAGGATCCTGAATTCAACGGGCAGGGCATGCTGGGACGCTTACTCGGCGGATTGCTGGGTTCGGGGTCGGGCGAAGCCGACAAGACGGCCAAGACACTCGATGCGTTGCGCGCACGCCTGGCGGTGCGGCGAGCGGACAAAGTGCTGGTCATCGAGGTGATCATCACCACCAAGAACGCCGAGAAGTCGGCGATGCTGGCCAATGCGATCGCGCAGGCCTATCTGGCGGATCAGGCGAGCTCACGCGCGCGGATGGCCAAGGACGCTTCGGACGCCATCGCCGCGCGGCTGGATGAGCAACGCAAGCGCGTCCAGCAGGCCGAGAATGCCGTCGAGGCCTACAGGTCCGCCAACAACATGGTGATGGCGGCGGGCAATCTGGTCAGCGACCAGGAACTGACCGAGCTGAATACGCAGCTTTCGGCGGCGCAAAGCCGCACTGCGGCGCTGAAGGCGCAGGTCGACCAGTTGCGCAGGTCGGGCGGGGCGCCGGACGCGACCTCGGAAGCGATGCGCTCCTCGGTGATTTCGAGCCTCAGGGCGCAGGAGGCGACGCTTGTCGACAAGGTATCGCAGTTCGGCACGGAACTTGGGCCACGCCATCCCTCGATGATCGCGGCGCAGCAGCAGCTGCGCGACACGCGTGCGTTGATCGGGCGAGAGCTCGGCCGCATCGGAGCGGCTGCCGAGACCGACTACGAGCGAGCGCTGGCCAACCAGCAGGCGCTGGAGGCCAAGGTCGCCGGCATGAAGACCAAGTCGCTCGATACGGACCAGGCTTCGGTCAAGCTGCGCGAGTTGCAGCGCGATCTCGAGGCCGTTCGCTCCGTCTATGCCAACTATCTGCAGCGTGTGCAGGAGACGCGCGAGCAGATCAACGTCGACAGCACCAATGCGCGGATCATCTCCAGCGCCATGCCGGCCCTGAAGAAGAGCTGGCCGCCGCTGTCGCTGCTTGTCCTGGGCGCGCTCTTCGGCGGCCTGGGGCTCGGCACCGGCCTGGCGCTGATCGCGGAATATTCCTCGCCCACGGTGCTTTCCAGCGCGCAGATGCAATCGGCCATCGACGCGCCGGTGCTTGGCGTGGTGCCGGCAAAATCGGGCAACACCCGTCGCTGGTGGCCTTTCGGCGGCACGGCCGCCGCGGCGAGCCAGAAGACGGACGCGGTTGTGGGGCTGGCGCTGAGGCGCATGTTCTCGTCGGGCCGGCGCCCGCCGGACTGGCCGCTGGTGCCGTCCATACTGGTGACGTCGCCGCCCGAGGACGCCGCGCATCGCGGCAGGGTGGCGCGCTTGCTGGCCAATGCCGCGGCCGCCCGGGGCGGCCGTATCCTGTTCATCGATACCAATGCCGGCGGCGGCCAGAAAGATCAGCAGCCGGGCGTACTCGACGTGCTGCGCGGCGAATACGGCATCGAGGCGTTGAGCCAGTATACGCCCGGCAGCAATGTCGCGCTTTTGGGCAGGGGCCGGTCAAAGGCCGTCTTCCAGGAAGCGCAGGGCGTCTATTTTGCCCAGCAGATGTTGGCCCAGGCGGGCCGCAACTTCGAACTCGTCGTCATCGATGGCGGCGCGCTGGCCGACAACCTCAATGCCTCGCCGCTGGTAGCGATGGCCGACGAAATCCTGCTCGTCGCCACGCTGAACTCGACGCCGATGCGCGATGTCACGGCGGCCTCGCAGGCCATTTCCGTCATGGGGCGGTTGCCGACCGGCGCCTTGCTGGTCGACGAGGCGGCCTGACATGGCCGCCGTCCGGCCCGCCAGCTCGGCAGCCGGCTGGGCCGCGCCGGGTCAAGCCGCCGCCGCATCCCGCGCCGGCAATTCCATCGACTGGGTGACCCGCTTCGGCCTGGTCGTCACGGTGGCGGTGCTGTTCGCCGTTTCCGGCGGCATGCTATGGCTGGTGGGCTACAATTACGACGGCCTGCTCGGCAGTCCGGCCACCAAGATCCATCCGTCGACCTATCTCCTGGTGCTGGTGTTTGCCTGGCGTTCATGCACGTTCGGCAATCCGGTCGGCTATATGGCTGCCGTTACCGACCGGCGGCCGGCCAGCGCGCTGATGGCGGTCATCTCGGTCGTGCTCCTGGTGGTGGTCGTCGTCAGGCATCGCCCGGGCATGGCGGGCATGGTCGATACGTTCGTGACGGCGGCGCTGCTGGTGCTGATGCTGGCCGAGGACGACGACCGGACCTTCGCGCGGCTGCAGACGGTCGTTCATGCGGTGATGTCGGCGAATGCGGTGCTGGCGCTGTTCGAGTTCGCGACCAAGACGCTGGTGTTTCCCTACCGGCTCGACGGCGAGGTGTTCACGGACCTGCGCTCGACCGCGCTTCAGGGCCATCCGCTGGCCAATGCCACGATCACCGCGGTGTATGTGCTGGCGCTGCTCTCCGGCTCACGGTCGCTGTCGATGCCGCTGCGGCTTTCGCTGATCGGCCTGCAAACCGCGGCGCTGGTCGCCTTCGGCGGACGTTCGGCGATGGTGATCACGCTCGCGCTCGGCGGCATCTATCTGCTTTTCAGCGGCGTTGCCTATCTGCGGCATGGACGCGTCAGCCTGCTGGGCGCGGCCCTTGCGGTCCTGCTCGCCACGCTGCTGCCGGTGGCGGTCGCCCTTCTCTTTTCCTACGGCTTCTTCGACGCGCTGCTGGAACGCTTCGTGTCCGACAGCGGCAGCGCCAATGCCCGCGTCGAAATGTTCGACCTCTTCAAGAATCTGGGGCTGGGCGACCTGATCGTGGGGCCTGATATCGATCTGATCGAAAGCATGCGCCGCATCAACGGCCTGGAACAAGGCATCGAGAACCCGATCATACGCATGGTGCTCTATCAGGGCGCCTTCTTTACCCTGCTGATGCTGTTCGGCTTCGTGCTGTTCATGCACGAGGTGGCACGCCGCTGCCATCCCGGCATCTGGCTGCCCATGCTGGGCTGGCTGATCCTGCTCAACACCTCCGAGACCCTCGCCTCCAAGACGACGCTGTTGACCAAATTCGTGGTGCTGGCGCTGGTGCTGTACCGGCCAGCGCGGGCGGTGGCGCGGCAAAAGACGCAAGCAGCGCGCGTAACTGGAGACGACCCGCGAAGAGGGCTGCCTCTCCACCGCTAGCGGCAGGTTCCCCCGCGTTTCGCCAAGACGCCGGCATGTGACATGGGGCTCAGCCAGGACGCCGGGAAAGCGCTTCTTAAGGCTTTCTACGCCCGAAAGCGGGTGCGGTCGTCACCTGCCAATATAGGCGGCCAGTTCGTCGGGCGTCCCGTTCGGGAAGGCCTGTTTTAGAAAGTCCATGAACGCCGACACTCGCGCGCTGAGTAGCCGTCGAGAGGGGTAGAGCGTCCATAGAGCGATCTCGGGGCCGTCGATCTCCCCCCAACTTACCAGTGTCCCGTCAGCCAGGTCGTGGCTCACCAACGAAATGGGAAGATGTGCCGCACCGACGCCGGCCCGCACCGCGTCCCGGACCATGATGAGCGTCGACAAGGCGAGGACCGGCTCGATCCTGATCGTTGACCGGCCACCTTGTGTCTTCACGTGCAATGTCTGCTGATCTCCTGCCCCGCGCGCAACGCCAGGAGCGGCGAGTCCACCGGTCGGGCGAGGAAGGTCGGGGCGAGCCACCACGACCAGGCGATCGCGCAGAAACGCCCGTCCGACCAGGCTTTCGTCGGGATCCGGATTGACCCGGATCACCAGGTCGTAGCCTTCCTCGATCATGTCCACGGCCCGGTCCTCGGTCGTGACCTCCAGCCTCACCTCCGGATATTTGAGGGCAAACCCCGCAGCGATCCTTCCCATTGCGGTCTGAGAAAAATGCAAAGGCGCGCTGATCCGTAGTCTCCCTTTGGGTCTCTGACCGCCCGAGGCAATCGCCGAAGCGGTCTCGTCGAGTTCGGCGAGCAACGCTCCCGTCCGCTCGAAGAGCGCCCGTCCTTCTTCGGTGAGCTTGAGGTTACGCGCACCCCGTTCAAACAGGCGCAGATCAAGACTGCTTTCCAGTTCTCCAACGCGCCGGGACAGGGTTGCCTTGGGCCGGCCGGTCGCCCTTGCCGCTTTGCCGAAACCGCCATGACGGGCAACGAGATTGAAATCGGCGAGGGCAAGGAGGTCCATGTGTGTTCCACCAGTGAGACGACGTGTCTAAAATTTCCGCCTGTTGGGCTGTTAGTGAGCCACACATATTGGAGCTGTCAAGCAATCCAACAGGAGAAATTTCATGACCATTCTCGTTACCGGCGCCACGGGCAACATTGGCCGCCAAGTCGTCGAACATCTCGTCAAGCGCGACGCAGATGTGCGTGCTCTCGTCCGCGATCCGTCGAAAGCCAACTTCCCGGCAGGCGTCTCCGTCGTGCAAGGCGACTTTCTCGATGTCGATTCGCTGCGGAAAGCCATGTCCGGAGTCTCTACTCTGTTCCTTTTGAACGCCGTGGTACCGGACGAATTCACCCAAGCTTTGGTCGCGCTCAACGTCGCCCGATCTGCCGGCATCGAGCGGATCGTCTATCTGTCGGTGGTCCACGCTGACGTCTATGTGAACGTACCCCATTTCGCGGGCAAGTTCGGCGTCGAGCGCATGATCGAGGAGATGGACTTCAAGGCTACGATCTTGCGCCCGGCCTACTTCATCCAGAACGATCTGATGATCGAAGACGTCATCACCGGCCACGGCACCTACCCAATGCCGATCGGCGCCAAGGGGCTCGCCATGATCGACGTGCGTGATATCGCCGAGATCGCCGCCCTCGAGTTGCTGCGCCGCGAACAGTCTTCCGAGCCGCTTGCGCTCGACCGAATCAACCTCGTCGGCCCGGAGACACTGACCGGGACGGATATCGCCGCAATCTGGTCAGAGGTGCTTGGCCGCCCGATCAACTACGGCGGCGACAATACCGAAGGCTTCGAGCAAAATCTCAAGCAACTCTTGCCCGCCTGGATGGCCTACGACATGCGCCTGATGGGCGAGCGGTTCTTGACCGACGGGATGCTGCCTGAGGCCGGCGACGTCGAGCGCCTGACTGCCTTGCTCGGACGCCCACTGCGCCCATATCGCGACTTCGCCTCGGCAATCGCTGCCTCCGCTTGACGGAAGCAAGGACAAGCAACGGGGATACGCAGACTAGCCCGGCATCTCCAGCCCAAGCGCCTCGATCATCGCCGGGTCCAGAGCGCGCGTGGTGTCGTCCATCATGCCCATGCCGTCGAAGAGGGCCCAAAAGGCCCAGGCAAAGCCGAACGACTCGGCGCTTTGCCTGACGTCGGCGATGTAGCGGGCGCGGTCGGGATCGGGCGCGGCGACATAGCGGGCGTCGGTGCGCAGCGCGCCGAACTCACCCATGACAATGCGTTCGGGCGCGATGCCGTGGCTATCGGCCCAATCGCGCGCCTGGCTAAGGTATTTGTCGATGAACCAGCGGCCGGGCTGGGCGTCAAAATAGACCTTCAGCACGCGCTCGGTTTCCGCGTAGGCGGCTTTCTTGTCCGCTTCGGAGATTTCGGCGTCCTCGGCCATGCGCGCCCGCACCGAAGCCAGCGTCGCCTCGAGCGAACCGGCCGAGGCGGGCCACGGCACGTTGTTGAGCGAACGGTAGACGGGTTCGCTCATCCACGGCGCGCCCTGGTGGCTGAACAGGTAGGGCTCGTAGAAGTGGAAGGTGAACAGGATCGGTTCGAAGGGCGAGAGCGGCGCCGGATCGAGCGCGGTCAGCCCGCTCACCATGGAGCCGCAGCCACCGGTCACGACCAGCGGCAGGGTAACGGACGATGCCCTGGCTTCGGTCAGGAGCGCGAACTGGACCTGCGACCAGACGTTGGACTCGCAGGATTGCTGCGGCTCGTTGACCGGCTCCAGCGCGACCTTGCCCGATGGAAACCGCGCCAGCCGGCCGGCAAGCTCGCCGATCAGCGTCCGATAGAGATCGAAGGCGGGCGCGGCAGTGCTGGAGACCATGCGGTCCGGATTCCAATAGTGGGTCGCGCTATTGGCCTGCACGTTGACGATGATGCCGAGGTCGGCGTCGAGAGCGGCGGTGACGGCCCGATCGAGCATCGCCAGCAAACGGCCGCGCGTGCCGGCATCGCCGGCCAGGAACGGGCCGGGATCGACCGGCAGGCGGATGAAATCGAGACCCGTCGCGCGCAGCCTGCGCAGATCGGCCGCCGTCGGCACCGGCCGCTGCTGGAATGGAGGCCAGTCGTAGTCGGTACGGGGTGCGGGGAATTCGCGCGTCAGCGAAAACCAGGGGAAGGCGTTGACGCCGCGCCGGAAGCGCCATTCGCCGGTGGCGGCCAGGCTGGACGACACGGGAGAAAGCGGCGCGAACAACGCCGCCGTGGACAGCGCCGCTCCGAGAACCCGCCGGCGCGACCACGTCGTCATGCGTGCGAGGGATGGTCGACCGGGATGGCCTCGCCGGCGACGACGCCGAGCAGCCGGAAGGCTTCATTCTCATAGGCCAGCAGCACGTCTTCCCAGCGGAAGGCTTCGCGGGCGCGCGCCCTGGCGGCCTCACCGCAACTCTCGACCAGGGCGTCGTCTTCGATGGCCCGATCGATCCGGCCGGCGCAAGTGCCGGTATCGGTGAAATAGAGGGCGGCGGCGCCCGCGGTCCATCTGTTGTAGGGATTGTCGTGGGCGATCACCATGTTGCCGGCCGCCAGCGCCTCGACCAATGACGGGTTAGTGCCGCCGACCGTGTGGCCATGCATATAGGCGCGCGCGTGGTACCGCAGCGCCTTCACGGTCGCCTGGTCATAGATGGCCCCGGGCAGAACCACCGAGCCGTTCGCGGCCTTGCGAATGGCGGCGTGATAGGGGATTTCATCCGAGAGCGTCCCAAGCACCACCAGCTTCATGTCGCGCTTTTTGCTGCAAAAGGCCTCGACGATCGGCAGGATGTTGTTGTCGGGCTCGATGCGCGCGATCGAGATCAGGTACTTTCCAGGTTCGAGCCCGAGCGCCCTGACCGGTGCCTCCGGCGCCGTCGTCACCGGATCGCCGCCATAGGGGATGGTGACGATCGCGCTGCGCGGCCGGCGTGTCGCCAAATGATCGGCGATGACAGGATGATCGGCGACGAGGCGATGCGAGGTCCAGGCGCCGATCCATTCGTTGAGCCAGAACCAGCTTCGCGCCGCCAGGCCCCATTTGGGGCGGCGCCATTCGATGCCGTCCATGTTGGTCATGATCTTGCGCCGCATCAGCCTGAGCCAGGTCAGGAAAAGCGCGCCATTGTAACCCAGCACGAGGCACATGCCGGGCCGCCGCACGGCATCGCGCACGCATTGCCAGTCGAATTCCAGCGTCGCGCGCGGACCTTTCGAGGCGACCTGGATGTGGATGAGTTCGATGCCGCGCCAGGTTTCGCTGCGCGCCCTGTGCTCGACACGCTCGACTTCGTCCTGGCAGTAAACGCCGACCCTCCAGCCGCGTCCGGCGAGGAAAAGCGCCAGCTTCTCGGCGAAGGTTTCAAAACCGCCATGGGCCGCGGGTATGCCGCGCGTTCCCAGGATCAGGATGGAGGGCTTTGATGTCATGGCCGACGGGACTTTCCGGAATGTTCATTGCACCAGAACCCACCCTGCGACTTCCAGCCGGGCAAGAGTGGGAGCAACTGTCGCAGAACGTCGTAAAAAATTCTTACCAAACGCCGGAGTTGTTTCATTATCGGTCAACTTTCCGGGCGTATCTGTATCGAAACGAGGCGTTGCCGGGGTTCCTCGGCCTAACCGCCTGGGAAAGCGGACCGGGCATGATCCTTGCTCCTGGACTTCGGCAGCCATCCGCCTCGCGCGATGCTGGATGGGGTATGAACCTGGCGGGATATTAAGATGCGGATTGCCTGCGTTCATCAGGGCTACGAACTCTATGGCTCCGACCGAAGCTTCGCGGAAAGCGTCGCAGCCCTGCGCGCCGCGTTTCCGTCCGCCGACATCGAAGTCGTGCTGCCGCGCAGCGGGCCGATCGTGCAGATCCTCGAACCGCATGCCAGCCGGATCGTCTTCGAGCCGCTCTGGGTGTTGCGGCGCCAAGCCATCCTGCGCCTCGCGACCGTCGAGATGGCGCGCCTGCCGCTGGCCCTATGGCGGGCATGGCGACGCCTGAGGCAATGCGATCTGGTCTATGTCAACACCTCGATCGTGGCCGACTATGCGCTGGCCGCCCGCCTGCTGCCTCACAAGGCTGTCCTGCATATCCACGAGATCCCCGAAGGTTTCATGCGCACGATCCTGGTCGCCTTGATGCGCTGGAGCCATGCCGACCTGATCTTCAATTCACGCGCCACGCGCGCCGCTTTCGGCATTGTCGGACGTTCACGCACGCATGTGGTCTATAATGGCGTTGCGGGCCCGCCGGCGGCCGAGCCGATGCGCTATGACGGCAGCCGGCCGTTGCGGGTGCTGCTGCTCGGCCGCATCAACAGGATCAAGGGCCAGGAAGTGCTGCTCGAGGCGGTCGCCTCGATGCCGCCGGAATTGCGCTCGCGCATCGAAGTGCGGCTGGTGGGCGGCGCTTTCGAAAGCACCGAGCGCGAACTGGCCTTGGCCGAGCTGGTGAACACCATGGGATTGGCCGATCGCGTCAGCGTGCTGCCGTTCATACCGGACCCCTCGCAACACTACCGCTGGGCCGACATCGTCACCGTTCCGTCGCGGCGCCCGGAATCGCTGGGCCGCGTCGCCATCGAGGCGATGGCCTATGGTCGGCCGCCACTGGTATCGGCGATCGGCGGGCTGGTCGAGGTGGTCAGCGACGGGGAGACCGGCTGGCATGTTCCGCCGAACAACGCCGCCGCCCTTGCCGCGAAATTGCAGGCCATCATCCTGCGGCCCGAGGCCTGGCGCGGTTTTGTTGCTGCCGGCCGCGCACGCTACGAGACAGTCTTCAGCGAACCGGTCGCAGCGGCCGCGATCGCGGCGATCGCCGCCGACAAGCTGAAAGTGACGATGGCGAGGCCGGGCAGGCCGGCAACCGCCCGCCAGGCCGAGACCCGGCCGTGAAATTCCCGGTCCATCTGGTGCGACGCCTCGTGCTGATGGTCGGCGGCGAGGCGATGCAGAGCGGCTTTCACTTTGCCCTCAACATCGCGCTGCTGCACATGCTGTCGGCGCAAGGTTACGGTCTCTTCGCCATCGGCATGGTGATGGGCGGCGTCGGCCTGTCGTACATCCGATCGCTCACCGCCGTCCCCGCCTCGATATGGATGGGCAAGAGCACCAACAGCGCCGGCGTCGATGCCCATGACGTGGCCTTCGGAACAGCGGCGCTTGTGGTGTCGCTGCTGATGGCGGGCAGCACGGCGATCCTGATGCATCTGCTGGGCGATCCGAGCGGCATCGCCGCCGGCTGCTTCGTCGGCGCATGGTCGCTGCGCAGCCACATGCGCACGGCACTGTTCGCTCGGCGCCAGCAGGTGATCGTCTCCATCAGCGACGCCGCTTTCACGATTACCGGCATCATCCTGACCGGACTGACCATGTGGTTGGCGAAGGACGCGCTGCAAACCGTGTTTTATGCGCTTGCGGCCGCAAATCTGCTCGGCATCGTCGTCCTGGTTCGGCTGGCGCGCCGCACACCTCGCATCAGCTTCCGCATGCCGACGCGCCGCCGCTATACAAGGCTCTGGCCGCAGCTGCGCTGGTCGGCGTTCAGCGCGACCACCACGAACATCCAGGGTCAATGCCTGGCCCTGCTGGTCGCGGGCATTGCCGGACCCGCCGCTTACGCGCCGCTGGCGGCGGTCCTCGTGCTGTTTGCCCCACTGCGCATCATCAGCCTTGCTCTCTTCAACATGACGCAGCCGGAGCTGGCGAAGCTGATGCGCAATAACGAAACAAGCCGTGTCTGGGCGCAAGCGAAGATCTGGTCGCTGGTCATGGGGATCGGTGGCCTCGTCTATGGATGTGCCATCCTATTCGTCCTGCCGATGATAAAATCCCAGGCCCTCCAGGATGCCTCGGTCGGATTCATCGGACTTTTCGTGATCGCGAATTTCATCCCGGTCATGCTTTATGTCATGCCTCGCATCATCCTTGAGATCCTCGGCGATTTCCGGACCGTCGCGTTCATCACGACCGGTGGCGCAATAATCGGGCTGACGCTGATCGCAATCCTGCTGGCAATCGCGCCTCCGCCGTGGTCGCTGTTGGGTTCCGCGGTCTCCGAAATCTTCGTCCTTGCGGCGTCATGGTATTTCGCGAGTCACCGCATATGGAACATCGAGCACCCGGACCAGCAGCGCGACAGCTGGTTGGGGGGGTGGCGGCGGTCGGTCCCGTTCGCCCCGGTAAAACGGTAGCAGAGACCGGTGGCAGGCGAGGCAGTGAGGGTGTAACGGACGCACGCGGCGGGAAGGCCCCGTTTGTCGTCGGCGTGGTCTCACGAATGGCCCCGACGTGGCACGACCGATCGGTGCAATTTCTGAGTGTCCATCAACGCACCGTTCATGCTTTGATGCTAGCGATCGACCTGAGCGCAAGTGCCCAACGTCTCACCGGGCCTCATGGCAGGTCGACGAGCTGGGCACGCGGGCAAAGGTTCGACTAGTTCGGCCATCGGCCGGTAGGCGAAAGCAACGAACATAATGGCGCCAAAGGTCTGGTCCTGACCGAACTTTGCCGTGGTTTACGATGCGGGGGTATCGCAAGCGCTGCCATTGGTCCGCAACCATGGCTTTCGTGCGCTCCAACGCACGGCTGCCCGGGGCGGTCCTGAGTTGGCGGGGTTTACACTGCTTGCGTGGACGATGTTTATGGCCGGCCGGGAGGACAGGAGAAGCATGTGGCAAGCCACGGGAACGGCTCCCAAGACGGATCTATCCGACGGGTTATTGTCCCCGACTGCCGCCAGCGCCGGTACAGCCGCGCGCTTCAAAGCCCGGCTGCACACCAGCCTCGACACTGTAAAGCCGCTCTGGCTGCGATTTCAGGCCGATGGCGTGTGCACCGCGCATCAGCATTATGCGTGGGTCGAGGGGATCGCCAAACGGCTGATGCCCAAAGGCGCGGAACTGCTTGTCGTCGAGGTCAACGACGCCGCCACGGGCGCGCCGGTCATGCTTTTGCCGCTGATGCGGCGCCGGGCGCTGGGCCACTCCGTGATCGAATGGTTGAGCTGCGGCGTCTGCGATTATTCGGCACCGCTGCTGGCGGATGACAGGGCATGGACCAGGCAAGGCGCCGACGCCGCATGGGCGGCAGTCCGCGCCGTGCTGCCACCGGCGGATCGCATCCATATCTTGGGAATCCCGCAACAGATCCAACGAGTCGCCAATCCTTTGGCGCTGCTTTCGGCGGCGCACGATTCCCTCCAGATCACCTCCGGCCTTGTCCTGCACGGCGAACCGGAAACGCTCATCAAGCGCATCTGCAGGCCCTCCTTCGCCAAGAGCTTTCACAAGCATTGCCGCCGCCTCGAAAAGCTCGGTGGCCTGAGCCTGGTCGAGGCCGACACGCCGGCGCTTACGGAAACGCTCTTTGACACGCTCCTTGAACTGCGACTGAAGCGGTTTCGCGAGCTCGGCCGTTTCGACCTCTTGACGCAGGAACCCGTCGTCGACTTCTACCGAGTTGCCGCGCTGCATGGCCTTTCCGACGGCTCGGTGCGCATCTTCGGATTGCGCGGAGGGGAAGCCTGGCTCGCCGTCATCTATGTGCTGGTCAGGAAAGGCACGCTGCATACCCTGTTGCTCGGGATCGACCAGAATGCCGTTGCCCCGCCGGGACTGACGACATTTGGCAAGCTGATGATGTGGGGGCGCGGGCACGGGTTCGACTATTTCGACCTTTCGGTCGGCAGCCAGGGCTATAAGGAGCATATCGGCGCCGCCAGTTCGGTGCTGGCCGAACTGTGCCAGTCGATGACGCTGCGGGGATGGGGCGCCACCGCCTATATTTCGCTGCGCTGCCGGATCGAGCTTTTCATTCGCTCCAAACCGCGGCTGCTCAAGGCCGGCCAAGGCCTGGTACGCGGCCTGCGCCGCTTGCGCTGACAGGCAACCGAGCCGATCCGCAATGAACCGTGAAACGCACAGCATCAATTTGCAGGACAGATCGAGGGGACGCATCGCAAGGGCGCTGCGGTTCGTCCGGCAGCAAGGAATCCTCGAACCGCTCCGGCTCGTGCGGCGGCATGGCCTTGGTGACAGCGGCCGCTTCGTCGCACGCAACATCCGCCATCTCGTTGCCGACCGGCTGGCGCGCCGGTGGGATCGCGACAATGGCGTCGATACGGCGGGTTCGATCCGGCTCGACGCGCTCGATGTCGTCGGACCGCACCGGGACCAGGGCAATGAATGCGTCTGCACGTCGCCTAGATCCTTCGCCTTCATCATGGACAGGCTGACGGACGATCTCGCAGACTACACCTTCATCGATATCGGTTCGGGCAAGTCGCGCACGCTCCTGTTGGCGTCGCACTACCCGTTCGCCGCGATTGTCGGTGTGGAGTTCGCGCGGGAGCTCGTCGCAATCGCCCGGCGCAACATCGAGCGATACAAGAGCCCGGCCCAGAAATGCCGCCAGATTGCAGTTATCGAAGCGGATGCCGCGACGTATGAGTTCCCGCCGACGCCGCTGCTGGTCTATTTCTACAATCCCTTTTCCAGGGACGTGTTCGAAATCGTGCTGGGCAATCTCATGTCGTCGCTGGAACGGCACCCGCGGCCCTGCCTCGTCGTTTACGGCAGTTCGAGCCACAGGGCCATCGAATGGGCGAAGCCCGCCATCCACGATGCCGGGTCTTTCCAGCAACGCGTGACGCCGCCCATGCCGCGTTTCCTCGACGCGGTGCGGACCATCGATTACGCGATCTTCGACTACCGGCCGTCATAAAGAGCGATTTTGTCAGCGCCGGCGGCCGGCCGGGTTCAGCAGCCGTCTCGTCAGCACCCGCCATGCCGTCAGCGGCAGCTCGATCAGCCCCGGCAGCAGATCGTTTGAGGCGAACGCCGCCCAGGATCGAACCGTCGCGAACGAGTTGAGATAGGCCGCGATGCCGAGGCTGCCGCGCCACATCAGCGTCACGGATGAAACAACGTCGCGGGCCAGATACATCCATGCCGTTCCCGGGCGAGCGGTAGCGGCTGCGGTGGCCCGGCCGTTCACTGTTTCCCACAGCATCGCGCCCAGGTCGACGCCGGCAGGCGCGCAAAGTCCGAACCAGGACCAGGGGCGCGGATTGACGTCGAGAAGCTTGAGCGTGCCGTCGCGACAATCGTGCTTGAATTCGACCTCGACCAGGCCGCTATGGCCGATCGACGACAGCAATGTGCGCGCGGCAGCGACGGCGCGGGGCTCGTCGACGATCTCGACCAAGGTGCTGGTATAGCCGAAGTCGACCGGATACTGCCGCGATCGGCGCGCGGTGAACTCCGCGATCGGCTTGCCCTCGTTCCAGAGCGCGGCGTAAGAGAATTGGCTTTCTCCCCCGCCCGGCACGCGCTCCTGCACGACGACGTTTTGGCCGCCGATCTGTTCGGCCGCGCCGCGATAGGCGGCGAGAAACGAGGCCCTGTCGTCGGCCTGGACGACCTTGGCCCTGGCGATGCGGGTGTTGCCGCCACCCATGTGAGGCTTGAGAACGACCGGAAAAACCATGTCCAGGGATAAGGCCTGCGTCATGGATGCGATGTCATAGGTCTTTGGAATGGACAGTCGCAACTCGGTTGCCCGCCTGTAGAGGAACGGCTTGTCGCAGACCCACTGCAACGCATCCCAGGAAGGCAGCAAGATCTTATAGATCGCCGACAGGGCGACGAGGTTTTCCGAGACCAGGCGAACCTCTGGATCGGCGGCCGGGATCAGGAGGCATCCCTCCAGCCGGTGTTTACGCGCCGCTTCCAGCAGAAACGGCAGCGCCCGCTCATCGTTTGGGCCGGGCCAGCGGATGGTGGCTCCGACAAATCGCGACCAGCCCGGCAGCGGCGAATCATTGGTGACGTAGGTGAGGGGCACTTTTTGCGCGCCGAGGCTGCGCGCCAGGGCAAGCGTGCCGTGCGCGCCCCCCAGAAACACTGCGCCTGACGTCGCCAAGCCTACATCCTCACATGCTGTCCGGCACGGCCGGTTGCCCAGCTCTTCCGCTTTGACAGGCGAGAGCCCCGCCTGATCGCGCTGATACATGGCGGGGCCGGCGACGCTCAACGCGGCTTCGGGCCGGCGGGAACCGAGGCTTCGCCCAGTCTCATGGTGGAGCGCCGTGCGTTCTGCCCCTTGCTTCTGGCAGTGCGTATGAAACGGGTGACGGCCTGCGCCGCATACGGGGTGGCGGCGGTGAAACGCATCAACGGGCCAAAACTCGCGACCGCGCTGGCGCCGACAAAATGCAGGCCGGGAATGTTCGATTCCAGTCCCGTGGAAAGGACAGGCGATCCGTCGCGGCAGGCGATCGCATCGAGGAAATCGGGGGCGAAGAGCCCAAGCTTGCCGATGTCTATGCGATAGCCGGTCGCGAGCAGGACGTGATCGTAAGCGGTCGAGCCGTTCTCGAACCGCAAGTCTAGTCCGGAGTTGCTGGCGGAGGCGCCGACGATCACGCGGCCGGCCTTGACCTTGATGCCGCCGAAGTCCGGCAGCAGCCAGCCCGACGCGCCGGCCCTGAGGCCACGCGCATTGACCCAGCGTCGCGCCGCCGCCGGCAAACCATGCACGAGACCCGGCGCCTCGATCAGCCAGGACAACGGGAAGGGGCCGACGCGCGAGGGCGACGCCAGGAGTTCCTCGGCGGCGCCTAGCACATTGCGGCCCCGGCTGCTGGACGGCGCGCCCAGCCAATGGATGTCGCCTCGGCAGACGAGTTCGACGTCGGCTCCCGCCTTTCTCAGCAGGACGGCGGATTCGCAGGCGCTTTGTCCGCGCCCGACGACGGCGACATGCTTGCCGGCAAAGGCTTCGAATCCGGTGTGCGCGCTGGTATGGCTGACCAATTCGGAGGGCAGGCCGGTGAAGGCGGCGGGCACCAGTTCCTGGTTCTTCAGGCCCATGGCGACGACGACGCGGCCGGCGCGCACCACATCGCCATCGGCAAGGATCAAGCGGAATCCCGCATTGGTCCGTTCGACACGGCTCACCATGCGCGTGTCGAGATCCGGAATCGCCTGAGCCTGAACCCACATTCCATAGTCGACGAAATCTTGCCGTAGCAATGGCTCGCGCAATTCGACGCGCTGGCCGCTGGCGTAGGAATCGAGGGACAGCGAGCCGTTCGGGTTGCCGATAAAGGTTGCGCGCCAGGGCGAGCGAAGCCGCATGCCCCGAGGCATGTTCTCGCGCCAAAACCCCATCGGGCTGCCAAAGGCAAGCACGTCTACATCAGCTGCCCTGAGCGCCGTGGCGACGCCAAGTCCGAAAGGCCCGGCGCCGACAACAGCCACTTCACAGTCATTGCTTCGCACGGAAGCGGTCATGAACCTTGTTCTCCTGGATGGCCGCGCCATCCCCGCGCCGCTCTGACGCATTGGCGCCGCGGCCGGAGCCCGCCTATTCCTAGGCGCGCCGAGGTTAACAATGCGGAAAGCAGAAGCGCCGAGCCGCCTCGGCGCATATGCCAAACAAGATGTCATACTGTTCCAGCCCACAGGTTCGCGGACATAATCGAGCCGATGCCGTCGGCTATGCTTGCGTCTTGCAGGGAAGCCGCCGCGGCGAGGAAATTGACACCCGCGCCGCTCTCCGCCATCCTTGACGCCAGTCGCCGGACCGCGAAGCGCGGTCGAGTTCCGTGTCAGGGCGACCGAGGGCGAAGCGCATGTCCAGTGCCGTGAACAGCCAGAACTCCAAGCGTGCCGCGGTGCGCAAGGCGCTCGACCGCCACAAGGTCTACATCACCGCGCAGAGTTTTTCAGGCGGCACCTATAGGGCGCGCGTGCTGGTCGATGGCGAGGCCTACTGGGTCGACGAATTCCGCTTGAGCCAGCTGCGGCAGGGCCTGTCGCCCGCTGAGCTCGAACTGACGCCGGCGGCCGACGATTGAGCGTGGTGACTGGTTGGCAGCGACGTTTCGGCTAGTCACCCTGATACATGCCGCATCGGACCGTTCGAGCAGGCATGGCGCTCTGTTGTTGCAATTGGCTGGCTTGCGACGGTCGATGCCATGACGACGCCCTCCAAGCTCAAACCTTACCGCGCCAAGCGCGAATTCTCGAAGACGCCGGAACCGGCGGGTGGGTTGATCGCCGAGGAGGGCAACCGCTTCGTCGTCCACAAGCACCATGCCACGGCGGACCACTACGATCTGCGCCTGGAGGTCGGCGGCGTGCTGAAGAGCTGGGCGGTGCCGCGCGGACCCTCGCTCAATCCGGCCGACAAAAGGCTGGCGGTCGAGACCGAGGACCATCCGCTCGAATATATCGACTTCGAGGGCGTCATTCCCGAAGGCGAGTATGGCGGCGGGCCGATGATCGTCTGGGACACGGGCAGCTGGGCGCCGATGGAGGATGTCGAGAAGAGCTTGCGCACCGGCGCCTTCAAGTTCCGGCTGGCCGGGAAAAAGCTCAATGGCGGCTGGATGTTGACCAGGCTGAAGCCGAAGCCCGGCGAAGAGGAGGGCAAGAAGAATTGGCTTCTGTTCAAGGAGCGCGATCTCGCTTCCAATCCCACGCGCGACATCCTCGAAGAGCGGCCGGAGAGCGTGAAATCCGGCCGCCGTATCGAGGAGCTGGTGGCGCCGCCGCCGGCCAAGGCTGCGCCAAGGCCCGGTACGCTGAAGCCCGGCGCCTTGCCCGGCGCGGTCAAGACCTCGCCCGCCGCCCGCATAGAGCCGCAACTGGCGACACAGGTGCCGAAACCGCCGGGCGGTGACGATCCTGGCGACCGCACCGGCGAGTCCTGGCTGCACGAGATCAAGTTCGACGGCTACCGCACCATGGCGCATCTGACAGGTGGCGAGGTCAGGCTGATCACCCGCGGCGGCATCGACTGGACCAAGCGTTATGGCGATCTGCCGCATGCCTTCGCCAAGCTGCCGTGCCGGGAGGCCATCATCGACGGCGAGATCGTCGTGCTCGACGGCAAGGGCATTTCCCGCTTCGCGCTTCTGCAGGACGCGCTGGCGGAGGGCGCCGGCAGCAAGCTGCATTTCTACGCCTTCGATCTCCTGCATCTCGACGGCTGGGATTTGCGCAAGGCGCCGCTGGAAAGGCGCAAGGCGCTGCTGGCCGAACTGCTCGCCGGCCTGCGCGCCAACTCCGCGATCCAGTACAGCGATCACGTGGGCGGCGACGGGCAGGGGCTTTACGACCAGGCCTCGGAGCTTGGCCTGGAAGGCGTCGTCTCCAAGCGCGCAACCGCGGCCTACCAGAGCGGCCGCACGAAGAGCTGGACCAAGACCAAGGCGCTGCAAACCGGCGATTTCGTCATCGCCGGCTACACGGTTTCGGATGCAGCCGAGGGGCTGGCGGCGCTTGGCCTTGCCGAATTCGAGGACGGCGAGCTTCACTATCGCGGCAAGGTCGGCACCGGCTTCGACGCCGAGACCGCGGCCGATCTTCTGGCCCGGCTGGAGCCGCTCACATCAGGCGCCATGGCGCCCGAAGGCGCGCCGCGCGAAATCATGCGCGAGATGCATTGGGTGAAGCCGCTGTTTTCAGCCCATATCCATTACGCCAACCGCACGGCGGACAATGCTCTGCGCCATGCGGTGTTTCGCGGCCTCAGGGATGTCGGCCTCTCGACGCCGGTTTCGGCCAAGCGCAAGCGGCTGATCGCGGAGGCTGACCTCGCCACGATCTGGGTAACCAACCCGACCAGGCGCCTGTTCGGCAAGACCGGGCCCACCAAGCTCGACATCGCCGTCTACTACGCGCTGGTCGGGGATTTCATGCTGCCGCATATTCTAGGGCGTCCAGTGTCGCTGGTGCGCTGCCCGACCGGCCTGCCGAAGGACTGCTTCTTCCAGCGCCATGCCTTCACCGGCATGCCGCCTTCGGTTGCCACCTTCGAGGCGACCAACTCCGACGGCGAGACCAAATCCTACCTCTCGGTCGAGGGCGCGAAAGGTTATCTGGCGCTGGCGCAGTTCGGCGTGGTCGAGTTCCATACCTGGGGCACGCATCGCACCAGCCTCGACAGGCCCGACCAGATCGTCTTCGATCTCGATCCGGGCGAAGGAATCTCCTGGCGCGAAGTGGTGGAGGCCGCGGTGCACATCAAGGGCGAACTGGAGAGGCTGGGGCTGGTCCCCTTCGCCAAAACCTCGGGCGGCAAGGGCATCCATATCACCGTGCCGGTGACCGCCAGGCAGAACTGGAAGACGCTGCACCAGGCGACCAGCGCTATTTCCACGCATCTGGCGGCAAGCGCGCCTGACACCTTCACCACCACAATGGGCAAGGACAACCGCAAGAAGCGCATCTTCATCGACTATCACCGCAACGCGCGCGGCCACACCTCCGCCGCACCCTATTCGCTGCGCGCCCGCACCAACCTGCCGGCCTCGACACCAGTGAGCTGGGCGGATCTGGAGACGATCGACGCGCCGCAGGACCTGAACTATGCGTCGCTGCCGGGACTCTTGGAAACGTCGGGCGATCCGTGGGCTGAGATCGACGAGTTTGCTCGGGATTTGCCTGCGTTCAAATAGATTGGTTTCCTCTCTCTGCTTCGCGGAGCGAGGAACCCAAGTCCATCGACGCTTTTGACAATTTGAATTATTCTCTACTCGCAGCCTTTCCGGCGTCCTAAAACATTTCGTCAGGATTTGCTGGTAAGGTGCGAGGTCGGTGTAGGATATGGGCAGCCTTGTTCGTCCTTCGGACGAAAGCGCTGCGAAAGTTTCAGTGCATGGCCGCGTAGGAGTTCATCATGGCGCCCAGGGCAAGTTGGAAAGGTTACCTCAAACTCAGTCTTGTGAGCTGTCCGGTGCGGCTATACCCCGCCACCAGTGCCAGCGAGCGCATCTCGTTCAACCAGTTGCACAAGAAGACCCACAACCGCATCAACATGAAGCCGGTCGATCCGGAACTCGGACTGGTCGAGCGTTCGGACCTGGTCAAGGGCTACGAGTACGAGGACAAGCAGTACATCATCATCGACGATAGCGACCTCGACGCGGTGCGCATCGAATCCAACCACACGATGAACATCGAGGCCTTCGTCGACGAGGACGAGGTCGACGTCATCTACCAGGACGCGCCCTATTACATGGCGCCGGACGGCGCGATGGCGGAGGAGACTTTCGCCGTGCTGCGCGAAGCCATGCGCAAATCCGGCAAGCTGGCGATCGCGCGGCTAGTCCTGTCCAGCCGCGAGCGCGTGGTGACGATCGGCGCGCGCGAAAACGGCATGTTCGTGTGCACGTTGAGGAACCCGAACGAAGTGCGCGGCACGGCTGAATATTTCGGCAATATCCCTGCCGGCAACCCGGATCCTGAAATGCTGCAACTCGCCGAAGCGCTGATCAAGCAGAAGGAAACCACCTTCGATCCGAAGAACTACGAGGATCGCTACGAGATCGCGCTGATGGCGATGATCCGCGAGAAGCTGAAGGGCCACAAGCCCATCATCGCGGCGGCACCCGAGCGCGGCAACGTCATCAATTTGATGGATGCGCTGAAGGCGAGCCTGTCGCAGTCGAAGCCGCCGGCCAAGTCGAAGAGCAAGGCCGACGAGACGCCCGCCAAGCCCGCCAAAAAGACGGCCGCGGGCGGCGCTGCTGAAAATCCGCTGAAAGCCAACCTGCTGAAGGCGGTCGGCAAGAGCAAGAAGTGACGGCACCAGCCGGCGCCATATTCGGCACGATCGGCGCGCTGGCGGCGTTTCCGCTCAGGCTGGCGGCGCGCGAGGTCGCGCGCCAGCATGGCGAACTCAGGCGCGGTGTCATCCGGCGCACCACGCATGTCGTGTTCGGTCGCGGTCTGCTGGTCAAGGCCGGGCTGGTCAAAGCCGGGCTCACGAAGACCGGCGATGTCGAGGTCGAACGCCGGGTCGCCGCCGAGCGCGGCGCCGGGCGCACATTGCTCAGCGAGAACGGTTTTCTGCGCCTGCTCGGACTGATGAAGGCGCCTGAGGCCTCCTCGCTGTCGCGGCAATCGCTGATCGATCAGTCGCAGCTATCCGGCGCCGACCTCGATCTCTTGTCGCTGTTCGATGCCTTCGAACATGACTCGGAACCCTATTCCTTCCGCGACCTGATCCTGGCGCGCAAATATGCCGGGCTGGTCGCCGGCGGCGCGACATGGCGCGCGATCGCGCGCTCGGTGCATCGTTCCGGCCCGGTGGCTTCGCTCACCGCCAAGTCGCTCGCGGTCGGCTCGGCATCCGGGCGGCCCGATGCGATCTATCTGGATGGCGGCGAGAGCGAGCTCGACGGGCAATTGCTGTTCGATCTCGGCGCCTCCGACGACGATCCGCTGGAAGAGCTGTTCGCCGAGGCCGAAGCGGCGGAGGAGGGCGGCGACCATGATGGTGCCGCCGCGCTCTACCAGCGCTGCCTTGCAATCGATCCAGGCGACGCGATCGCCGCCTTCAACCGCGCCAACTGCCTGCGCGCCGGCGGCCACCCGGCGGAAGCGGCCCATGACTATGCGCGCGCGATCAAGCTCGATCCGGCTTTCGTCGAGGCCTGGTTCAATCTCGCCGGGCTGATGAGCGAGGAGGGCAAGACGGCGTCGGCGCGAAGGCACTTGTGGAAGGCGATCTCGCTCGACGGCAGTTACGCCGATCCGGTTTTCAATCTCGCCCGGCTCGAATTCGACGCCGGCAATTTGCTGGAAGCGCGGCGGCTGTGGGCGCGGTATCTGGAGCTCGACGCGGAGTCGGAGTGGGCTGGAGTTGCGGCCAAGGGCGTGCAGTTCGTGGACATGCAGCTGGCGAAATCGGCGGGGTAAAGCTCTTTCCTTCTCCCGTTTTGGGAGAAGGTGGATCGGCGCGCAGCGCCGAGACGGTTGAGGGGTGCGTGTCGGAATGAGGCGTTTGCGTTTCCTGGAACACCCGTCATCCGGCCGAGCTTCGCGAGACCACCCCCGGGGCGAGCCAACGGTCTCGCCCGCCCTTCGGGTCCCACAAGGGGAGAAGGGGTCACCAACGCCGAGCCACGGGAGCCCTATTCCATGACCACCTTCCTCTTCGACGGCGACGACACAGCTCCCGTCACCATCCTGCTCGCGCATGGCGCCGGCGCGTCGATGGATTCTCCTTCGATGACCGCCACCGCCAAGGCGGTGGCGGCAGTAGGCTTTCAGGTCGCGCGGTTCGAGTTCCACTATATGGCGTCCCGCCGCTATGGCCACCGCAAGCCGCCGCCGCGCGCCGAGACAGTGAACCCGGAATACATCAAGGCGATCGCCGACCTCAGGGCGAGGGGCGTGACCGGGACGTTGATCATCGGTGGCAAATCGATGGGCGGTCGCGTCGCCTCGATGGTGGCGGACGAGATGTTTGCCAGGGGCGAAATCTCGGGCCTGCTTTGCCTCGGCTATCCCTTCCACCCGCCCGGCAAGCCCGAGCAGTTGCGGACCAAGCATCTGGCCGGGTTGACGATACCGACGCTGATCTTCCAGGGCACGCGCGACGAGTTCGGCACGCCCGACGAGATTGCCGGCTATGGGCTCTCCGACAGCATCGAGATCGTATGGTTGGAGGATGGCGATCACGATCTGAAGCCGCGCAAGAGCATCTCGGGGTTTTCGACCGCCGATCATCTGAAGACGCTGGCCGAAACGGTGAAGGCTTGGACGGGCAAGCTCGTCTCTTGACCCGCCGATGAAAATCGCCTCCTTCAACATCAATAACGTCAACAGCCGACTGAAGAATCTGCTGACCTGGCTGGCGGCGGCAAGACCCGATGTCGTCTGCCTGCAGGAGTTGAAGGCGCGCGATATGCAGTTTCCGCGCACTGCCCTGGCCGATGCCGGCTACGGCGCGGTGTGGAAGGGGGAGCCGACCTGGAACGGCGTCGCCATACTGGCGCGGGGCGCCGAGCCGGTGCTGACGCGCGATGTGCTGCCCGGCGACGATGCCGACAGGCAGAGCCGCTACATCGAGGCGGCGGTGAACGGAATCGTCATCGGCTGCCTGTACGCGCCGAACGGCAACCCGCAGCCGGGGCCGAAATTTCAGTACAAACTCGCCTGGCACGCACGGTTGGCGGCGCATGCCGAACAGTTGCTCGACACCGGTCTGCCGGTGGTGCTGGCGGGCGACTACAACATCGTGCCCGAGCCGCGCGATATCTATGCCACGCGCTCCTACGACGATAACGCGCTGGTACAGCCGGAAAGCCGGGCAGCCTTTGCGGCGCTCATCGAGCAAGGCTGGACGGACGCACTGCGCAAGGTGTACCCCAAAGAGACGCTCTACACCTTCTGGGATTACCGGCGGAACCGCTGGCCGCGCGATGCGGGCTTGCGGCTCGACCATATCCTCCTGTCGAAGAAGCTCGCCCGCAAGCTCAAGGCTGCCGGCATCGACCGCGACGTGCGCGGTGAGGACGGCGCCAGCGACCACGCGCCGGTGTGGGTGGAGTTGCGGTGAGGGGCGGCGTTTGGCGAAGCAGAATGCCCGCTCTCTTTTTCTCCGCACTTCGGCGACAGCGACCATACAGTATACGGCGCAGAGTAAAATACGGCTCCCTAGCAGTAGACAGTCATTCTGATGGAATTGCCGTGCTTTTGCGTCCGCAAAAGCTCCACTTTCGATTGGGCGAAACTCGTTGAAGAATCCGGAGCTTACCGCTAGCCTCGATCCGGGTGGTCGGAAGAGTGTACGTGGGGTGGAATGTTCGGGTCACTGGAAAAGCTCAAGCAACGGCTGTTGCGGCCGCCGCATGCCTATAGGCCGACGACAGAGTCATTCCCCGACATTGACGTCCAGCGCATTGCAACGGATATGCGGCTTGCGGAGAAAGGCGAGAAGCGGGGCAGGGAGAATCTGCCTCAAAGCGATGACCTACCTTACGATGCCGTTGAAAACGATATCATCGAATTGGTCGGAGCCGCCCAGAAACAATCCCACGATCATCTGGAGAACCAACTTGCGGGGTTCAGGCAGCGTCTCATCGACCTCGACTTTGAATCGCGCTTTGCCAATATAAAAGCGGCATCCACGGCTGGTCTCTCCGACTTGAAAGCCGAATTGCAGATGGGAATCGATGATCTGCATGGGCTGCGTCGCGATCTGAAGGAGGCAGAGTCCTGGCATCGTGATTTCAAGGATCAGAACGGGCTTCGCCGGCCCTGCAAGAAGACCACCGCCATCGGTACGACGTTGAAATGGCTCTTTGTGGTGGCGCTGGTGATGGCAGAGCTCGTCATCAATGGCGAACTGCTTGCAAAGCGAAACGAGCTCGGGCTGGTCGGCGGCATCGTCGAGGCGCTGATCTTCGCGATTCTCAATGTCGGCGTCGCGCTGATGTTCGCCCTCTATGGCGTGCGCGAGATCGCGCATCGCTCGATTTTCCGTAAGTTTGTCGGCATTCTCGCCATCGCGGCCTATATCGGCGCAGCGATTGCCATCAATCTTGGTCTGGCGCATTACCGCGAGGTTGCCGGAACGATCGCGACCAATGGCGACGAGGTGATGCGACGCTTGCTAAGCGCGCCATTCGCGCTGAACGAATTTCGCTCCTGGATACTCTTCTTCCTCGGTGTGATGTTTTCACTCTTTGCCCTGATCGATGGGCTCAGCATGCGTGACACTTATCCAGGCTACGCCACGGTTGATCACCGGCTTGACGAGGCGCGGGCAAATTATCGAAACAAGCGGCAAGGCCTGATCGGCGAGCTTTCCGATGTTCGCAGTGGTTATGAGGACGAACTCGCCGATGCGCGCGCCGACCTCAGCAAGCAGCGGACAGAACACGATGCGATCGTGGCCCATCGCTCTCGGTTGGTTGGGCTGTTCGACGCCCACCAAGCTCAGCTTGAACGTGCGGCAAACAGCCTGTTCCGAATCTACAGGGACGCCAATATCGCTGTACGCACGACACCCGCGCCGGAGCGCTTTTCGCGGCGATACCAACTCGGCCGCATCGGCGTCCAGTATTTCCGCGACGGGGAATGGAACAGCGACGAATTGCAAGCTTCCATCAAGGATGCGCAAGGCGACCTCGACAAGATGCTGGTCGCCCTGGTTGAACAGTTCGAGGCTGCGTTGAAGCAGTATCGCGAACTGGATGTGCTGGTGCCTGAAGCCCAATGAGCGGTCGACGGTCCCGGCGCTCGCCTTCCAACCTTGTCAACTGGGGCTGGATTATTCTATTCGCGCTCGGCCTCATTGCCGCCGCGATAGGCTTTACCTACGTCTATGTCTCGGCGCGCTCGCAACTCGTCGAACTTGACGATCGGCTTTGCCCGGTCGTCGGAGCTGCGTCGCAAACCATCATCCTGATCGATACCACGGATGCAATCGCTGACGTCACCAAACTGAACATCCAGACCCTGCTGCGCGATACCGCCTCCGGCATCCAGCGCGGTGGCTTGCTCGAGATCAGGGCCCTTACATCAGCGGTACCCTATACGAAAGAACTCTTCTCGCTGTGCAACCCCGGCAATGGCGGCGACCTCAGTGCTTTCACCGGCAATGCGGCGCTGGCGCGAGAGCGTTGGCAAGCGGGATTCGGCCAGCCGCTGCTGGTTGCGCTTGAAAAAGCGGTCGAGGCAAACAAGGCCGACAGCTCGCCGATCATGGCCGGCATTCAGTCGATAGCCGTCAGCCATCTGGTCGCCCAGAAAACGCGTGCGGTCCCCTCGCGGCTGATTGTCGTTTCGGACATGTTCGAGAATACCGAATTCTTCTCTCACTACCGCGGCGCCACAGATTTCGATGCCTTCAAAAAGTCGCCCGCGGCAAACCGCTTCGCTACGGATCTCGCTGGCAGCGATGTGTCGATCTGGCTCATACGCCGGGCGAAGTCGCCCGTCGACAGCGTCGCGTTGATAGCATTCTGGCAGCAGTGGATTGATTACAATCACGGCGTTTTCAGCTCTGCCAAGTCGTTGCAAGGAGTTGAAGGGTGAGGCGGCCGCGCGTGGCCAGCCGGCAGTTGGACGCTGCGGCGCCACTGGTCTTTATCGTTTTTACCGGCCTGGGCGCCGCCTACATAGTCGTGGCCAAATCGCTTTCCGTGTCGGCATTCGTCGTTACCTTCGTGCCGATCGCGCTGATGATGGGCTACGCGGCGATGATCATGATCGCGCGCGGGCTCCGGCTGCGCGACGACCAAACCGGGGACAACTTCTACTATATGGGCTTCATCTTCACGCTCACCAGCCTCGCCGTTTCGCTTTACCAGTATGGAGGCGGTGGCGCAGTCGACGAGATCGTGCGCAATTTCGGCATCGCGGTTGCCTCCACCATCGCCGGCATTGCATTTCGCATCGTCTTCAATCAGCTCCGACGCGACCCCATGGAAGTGGAACGCGTGTCACGTCTCGAGCTCGCAGAAGCATCCCGCAAGGTGCGCCGGGAACTCGATGGCATCCTGAGCGAGATGAACCATTTTCAACGCTCCAACCAGCAGATGCTGCAAGAGGGCTATCACGAGATACGAACGCAAGTGGAAACCTCGGCGAAATCCCTGGTCCAGTCTCTGGACCTGCTCGCCAAGGAAGCTTCCGAGCACATCAGGGCATCCTCGCTGGCGATGCAGAGCGGAATAGACACCAAGGAGCTGCGGGGCGGCATCGACCAGACAGCCAAGGCAGTTCACGATATCAACGCCATCCTGACCAGCGCCAGCACGCAGATTGCGACCGCGACACAGATGATGGCCGACAAGCTCGCTGGCATGTCGACACCCGACAAGGTCATCGAGGTTCGGCTGGAGCCGGTCGTGGCCGGTTTGCAGCGGGCGATCGAAACCGCCATGAGCGATTTCTCTTCCCGTCTTGGCGATGTGGCGGAGCTTCGGCGCGGGCTGGAACAGTCCACGGCGGAAGCGCTTCGGGCCAGCGATGTGCTCGACAAACTTGCGGCGACATTTGAGGGTTATGATCGAGCGCCGACGCGGCAGGGTCTATTCAGACGGCTCTGGCGTGGCGGCTAAAGCGCGTTGCATGGTCAGTGTGGGACGATGTCGATGAAGATGCCTTCCTCGCTTATCGCCGAAGGGGAACGCGGCCATCGCCGAGGCGTGGTGCTTGGGCTCACAATGGCCGAGCTTCTCCTCCTTCTGCTTTTCTGCCTCCTTCTGGTCTCGGCCAGCATCGCACAGCGAAAAGATGAGAGGATCGCCGAGCTGCAGGCCTCCGCGAACCTGGACATCACGGTGGGCCAGCTTGCCGACATGCGTGCCGAACTGGCGCGCCTGCAGGCGCTGTTTCCAAAAGCGGCGCTTCCTTTGCCGCCAGCCAACTGGACCGAGCTCGTTGCGGCCAAAGCGGTGATCGACGGGCTTACGGAAAAGGGCATCGATGCCGCGCCGACGTCAGACCCGACGCTGCGGAAATTGCTGCTCGAAATCAGCGAAGCCAAGGCCGCCGACCCCCGTCTGCTGGACCGACTTGAAAAGACGCTCTCGGCCTCCAACGACAGGAGCGCGGACGCTGAATCGTCGATGCAGTGGCCGCCGATGATAACGTTGAGCGACGACGGCTATACATTTGAACGTGGCAGCGCTGCTCTCACCGACGCGTTCCGGGCTCGTTTGCAGACCAAGGTCACGGACGACGTTCTGTCTTTGCTGACACGCTACAAAGTCGATGTCGTCGAGATCGTCGGTCACACGGATGAGCAGAAAATCAATCCGGCCAAGCCGTCCAACCTCGATGCGGTTGCGATCTCGGCGATGAACGGAGCCAGCGCTATCAGCGATTTGACCCCGGCCGACAATGCGGGGCTGGGGCTCTCGCGCGCTATCGCGGTAGCGAACGCGCTGATCCAGACGGGACGGCTGGGCAGTGTGAAGATCATTCCGTTGTCAGCGGCACAGCTCGTAATGCCGGGAGACATTATCGCCGACGGCAGCCACGTTGGCGATGTTCGGGAACGCCGGCGTATCGAGATTCGGGTACGACGGTCCTCGGACGGCGGCACCAATTAACGCGGTGATCGCGCGATTCAGCCTGCTTGGCGGTATCGACAACGACGCCCTTGTTTTGACCGCAGCGCTTTTTCGCAATCGCGTGGCCTGGATCGCAAAGCCTTCGTCGCTTCGCTCCCGCTGCACCGAGGGATCGACGAACGGCGCCCAACTACCCCAGCCACCACCATAGCGCCGCGATCACCGCGATAACGGCCGCCACGCTTAGCGCCAGCATGATGTAGGAGCCCTTGATGATGTCGGCGATGATCTTCTTGATGGCCTCGCGGTCGTTGAGATTGGGGAAGGGCTCGTTCGGTTGCGCCACGTCGAGGAAGTGGCAGAGCGGGGCCCAGCCTTCGCTGACCTTGAACACCAGCAGCTTTTCCGGCGGCACCGCCGCCTTCACTTCCTCGACATATGCGTTGTAGCGCTCCACGGCCTTGGCGCGGTTGCCCATGACGCCGGCTAGCGTGCGGCCCCAGATCAGCCTGCGTGACATGTCGCCGAATTTCCGGCCGAACGGCGTCAGCCATTCCAGGATCTTGAACTGCCAGACATTCTCGGTGAAGTAGATCGTGTCGATGGTGCTCTCGTACCAGGCTTCCGCGCCGCGCGGGTGCAAGGTGAGCAGCACCTTGGCGTCGGGATAGGCGGCCATCAGTTCGCGCCACACGCAGCAGCCTGGATTGTCGACCGTCGCCTTGTAATTGCCGAATACCCGGCTCCAGTCCTGCTGCGTGCCGGGCGGGCTGTTGGCCACCTTGCGCCAGAAATCGAGATGGCCCTTGTTGGCCTTGTTCAGGATCACTTCCTGCATGTGGTAGCAGGGCAGGCCGAGCCTGTTCAGCGCGACGAAGGTCGACCATGTACCGGTGCGCCCGAAGCCAGCCCCGATCAGCGTGAGCGTCATTTGTTCCCCCGACCAAACCAAGGCCGCGTGCTCGCGCCAAAAAAGGACGCCGCGGCAACCCTAGGCATGCCCTGCGCGACAAGGACGCCGCGCCGCAGGATCGATTTGCTCCCTTGCATCGATCTTCTGGCAACACGTTGCGCCCTGGCCGGCATTTGCGCAACAGATTTCTATGGGGCCTGTGTGAGAGGACCGCTGTTGACGTCGGACGATGATAGAAGAAGACGCATTGCCGTCTTGAACGGCGCGGAGCGGATCGGCGTGATGTCCACGCCTCTAGGTGAGACGTTGCCGTCATCGACGCTTTCGCAAAATCAAACGGAGGGCGGGCAGCGCCGCTGCCCGCCCTCGCAGCTCACTCAGCCGCGAGCTTGTCCTGCGTGTTCGTGTCGAAATCGCTGGCGTCGTGGCGTTCGTGCAGCTGCATCGCGGGTTCGCCGAAGGCGCGGTTGACCATGCGTCCGCGCTTGACCGCGGGGCGCTCGTCGATCGCCTTCGCCCACCGCTGCACGTTCTTGTAATCCTGCACCGAAAGGAACTCGCCGGAATCATTGTACATGCGGCCGAGCGCCAGTCCGCCATACCAGGGCCAGACCGCCATGTCGGCGATCGAGTAGCCGGCGCCGGAAAGATATTCGGTTTCGGCCAGGCGGCGGTCGAGCACGTCGAGCTGGCGCTTGGTTTCCATGGCAAAGCGGTCGATGGCGTATTCGATCTTGGTCGGCGCGTACGCATAGAAATGACCGAAGCCGCCGCCGAGATAAGGGGCAGAGCCCATCTGCCAGAACAGCCAGGACAGGGTCTCGGCGCGCGCCGGCTGGTCGGTCGGCAGGAACTCGCCGAGCTTTTCGGCGAGATAGGTGAGGATCGAACCGGACTCGAAGACGCGGATGGGCGTGGCGCCGCTGCGGTCCATCAGTGCGGGGATCTTGGAGTTCGGATTGACCTCGACGAAGCCGCTGCCGAACTGGTCGCCATCGTTGATCCTGATCAGCCAGGCGTCGTATTCGGCGCCCTTGTGGCCAAGCGCCAGCAGTTCCTCCAGCATGATCGTCACCTTGACGCCGTTCGGCGTCGCCAGCGAATAGAGCTGCAACGGGTGCTTGCCCACCGGCAGCACCTTGTCATGCGTCGGGCCGGCGATCGGGCGATTGATGCTGGCGAAGGCGCCGCCGCTCGGCTTGTTCCAGGTCCATACTTTCGGCGGAGTGTATTCGGTCATCGCGGGGCCTCGTATTGTGGGGAGAGACAGGTTGGAAGCGGGACTGGCAGTTGCACCTACAGCTAGGGCTGCAAACGGGAAAGTTCAACTTGCGTTGAACTATTGTCAATGACCATGCCTCTCATCTTCCCTTTGGGCTTCGAAAGGATGGAGGGGATGCCCCCCAACCCCTTGCGCCTTGGTTCGCGTGCCATACCTATAGGAACGTGACCCCCAAGCCCGTCCAGGACAAGAGCATGCCCATCAATCCCAACAGACGCTCCGTCGTGGCGGTGCGCGCCACCATTCCAGACGATGCCTTCACTGCCGGGGCATTGGGCACGCTGCGCGAAGGCAGCGGCGTCGTTATCCGCGAGAATGGGTTGGTGCTGACCATCGGCTATCTCATTACCGAGGCGGAAGAGGTGTGGCTTACGACCCATGACGGCCGCGTCGTGCCGGCGCATGCGCTGGCCTACGACCAGGAATCGGGCTTTGGCCTGGTTCAGGCGCTGGCGCCGCTTGGCCTGCCGGCGGTGGCGCTGGGCGACGCCGGCAGGGCCAGGATCGGGGATAGCGTGGTGCTCGCCGACGGCATCGGCCAGTCGGTTCAGGCCAGGATCGTCACCAAGCAGGAATTCGCCGGCTATTGGGAATATCTGCTCGAGGAAGCGATCTTCATCGCGCCGGCGCATCCTTCCTGGGGCGGCGCGGCGCTGTTCGATGCAAAGGGCGCGCTGCTCGGCGTCGGGTCGCTGCGCCTGCAGATGAGCCGCAACGGCGAGGTCGCCGATATCAACATGGTGGTGCCGATCGACCTGTTGCCGCCGATCCTCGACGATCTCCTGACGCGCGGCCAGGTGGCGCGGCCGCCACGGCCATGGCTCGGCGCCCTCTCGGCCGAAAGCGACGGCCGGGTGGTGGTGATGAGCGTGACCGAAGGCGGTCCGGCCGCCAAGGCGGGCCTGCGCGAGGGCGACGTCATCTCCGACATACGCGACGGCGCGGTCGACGGGCTGGCCGATTTCTATCGCAAGCTATGGGACAGCGGTTCGGCCGGCGCCGAGATCCCGATGCGGGTCCTGCGCGACGGCCGCGAAACCTGGCTGCGCGTCAAATCCGCCGACCGCGACAGTTTCCTGAAGAAGCCGCAATTGCAGTGAGCGCGTTACCTTCTCGACAGCAGAGAAGGAAAGCCTTCAGCCCAGTCCGAAAAGAAAAGCCGCCGTCGCTTGCGCGAGGGCGGCTTTTCCCTGGGACGACGTCAGGAAAAAACGATCAAGGGATTCAAGATACCGTTCTATCTCCTTGTTCGGGCTTGAGAAGATCAAGCCGCGGCCTTGTGCTTCCTGACGGCGTGCTTGTGGCTGTGCTTGCGTACAGGCTTCTTCACATGCCTGCTGGCGTGCTTGCGATGCTTGACATGCTTGTGCGCGGCCGCCTTGACCGGCTTCTTCACGGCAGCGGCAGCGAGGGGAGCCGCGGTCGAGGCTGCCGCGGTGGTGGCGGCCGCGTCGGCGGAGCTGGCGCCGACGACCGGCATTGCGAGACCGAGTGCAATGGCCAGGTCGAGCGCGGAGAGGAGAGGCTTGTTCATGATAGGCTTCCTTGTTTCAGAGATAGATGGTGGACGTCACTGGTTCAGATCGACCGGTGTCACGCCCAGAAGTTTCAAGGCGTTGGCGAAGGTACGGATGCCCTGCGCCTCCTTGCGTTCGGCACAAAAACGGCTGGCCTTGTTCTGGATCGCGGTTGCCTCGGCCAGATGGATCGCACTGGCACCGAGGTCGTCTTTCGTCTCGATGGCTCCGTCGAGTTGAAGACCGAGCCGGCTGCAGGACTCGCTGCGGGTAACCGCCGCTTCCGCACCCGACGGTGCGACCGCAGTGATGGCAAACGAAATGCCAAGCAGGGCACCCATCCATCCGGTCGAACGTGGTTTCATTTTCGGGACCATCCCTTTGCGTTGCGCCGCGACCGGTTCCGGCCGCCGCGGGGGTGGTTATCGCAGCACCGCTTTTCTCCAGTTTTCCCGGACGTTGAATCTTGTTTCTAAAGTGTGTCTGGAGGGCGCTTCTCCCTCCTCCGCTGTGGGAAGACGTAAGAGCGCTGCGCCCGCTGCGGCGCTTCTGCCTCTTTCCCCGCCGCTGTCATTCGCGTATGGGCCGGGGCAACTCCCGCACCCTCACATCAGCCTCCCGGACCACTCATGATCAGACTTGAAAACATCGGCAAGCAGAACGGCCGTCAGCTTGTCTTCATCGAGGCGTCGGCCGCCCTGCAGAAAGGCGAAAAGGTCGGGCTCGTCGGCCCCAACGGCGCCGGCAAGACAACACTGTTTCGCATGATCACCGGGCAGGAACAGCCCGACGAGGGCCAGGTGCAGGTCGATCGCGGCGTCACGATCGGCTATTTCAGCCAGGATGTCGGCGATATGGACGGCCGTAGCGCGGTGGCCGAAGTGATGAACGGCGCCGGGCCGGTGAGCGAAGTGGCGGCCGAGATGGCGGCGCTGGAGGCGGCTATGGCTGATCCCGACCAGGCGGACCGGATGGACGAGATCATCGAACGCTATGGCGAGGCGCAGCACCGCTTCGAGGAACTCGACGGCTATGCGCTCGACGGCCGGGCGCGGGAAGTGCTCGACGGTCTCGGTTTCTCGCAGGAGATGATGGACGGCGACGTCGGAAAACTCTCCGGCGGCTGGAAGATGCGCGTGGCGCTGGCACGCATTCTGCTGATGCGGCCCGACGCCATGCTGCTCGACGAGCCGAGCAACCATCTCGACCTGGAAAGCCTGATCTGGCTCGAGCAGTTCCTGAAGAATTATGACGGCGCGCTCCTGATGACCTCGCACGACCGCGAGTTCATGAACCGCATCGTCAACAAGGTGGTGGAGATCGACGGCGGGTCGCTCACCGCCTATTCCGGCAATTACGAATTCTATCAGCAGCAGCGCGCGATCGCGGACAAGCAGCAGCAGGCGCAGTTCGAGCGCCAGCAGGCGATGCTGGCCAAGGAGATCGCCTTTATCGAACGGTTCAAGGCGCGCGCGTCGCATGCGGCCCAGGTGCAGAGCCGGGTGAAGAAGCTCGACAAGATCGATCGCGTCGAGCCGCCGAAGCGCCGCCAGACGGTGAATTTCGAGTTCCAGCCGGCGCCGCGCTGCGGCGAGGACGTCGTGACGTTGAAGAACGTCCACAAGGCCTATGGCAGCCGTTCGATCTATGAAGGGCTCGACTTCCAGGTGCGCCGGCGCGAGCGCTGGTGCATCATGGGCGTCAATGGCGCGGGCAAGTCGACGCTGTTGAAATTGGTGGCCGGCGCGTCCGATCCCGACCAGGGCTCGGTGGCGCGCGGTCCGAGCGTCAAGATGGGCTATTTCGCCCAGCATGCCATGGAGCTGCTCGAAGGCGAGCGCACCGTGTTCCAGACGCTGGAGGACAATTTTCCGCAGGCCGGTCAGGCGCCGCTTCGGGCACTCGCCGGCTGCTTCGGTTTTTCCGGCGACGAGATCGAGAAGAAGTGCCGGGTGCTTTCGGGCGGCGAAAAGGCGCGGCTGGTGATGGCGCTGATGCTGTTCGACCCGCCCAACCTCCTGGTGCTGGACGAGCCGACCAACCATCTCGACATCGTCACCAAGCAGATGCTGATCGAGGCGCTGTCGCAATATGAGGGCACCATGCTGTTCGTCTCGCACGACCGCCATTTCCTGGCGGCGCTGTCCAATCGCGTGCTGGAACTGACGCCGGAAGGCATCCACACCTATGGTGGCGGCTACACCGAATATGTCGAGCGCACCGGGCAGGAGGCACCGGGACTGAGGAGCTAGCGCAGAGGCTATTCTCCGGAAACGGCCATGGCACGCTGCGCCGTCATTTCCGAAAAGAGCCAATCGCGAAAAGCCTTCACCTTGCGCCGGCGGACCGCGTCCGGAGGGTAGACCAGATAGAAGCTGGAAACCGATTTCAGCGCGTGGCCGAAAGGGCGGACAAGCCTTCCGGTGGCGAGGTCGGCCGCCACGAGCATGGTCCGGCCAAGTACCACGCCTTCCCCTTGCACGGCCGATTCGACCGCGAAAGTGGCGGAATCGAAGGTAATCCCGCTCCGCGGATCCACGCCTTCCACGCCCGCGCTGGACAGCCAGACCGCCCAGCCGATCGGGAAGCCATCATGGATCAGCGTGTGGTGCCTGAGATCGTCGGGCTTCTCCAGGGGCCAGGCGCCCTGCATGAGCCTCGGGCTACACACTGGAAACACCTCCTCGCCAGTGAGGAATTCCGATATAAGACCCGGATAGTTTCCGGCGCCATAGCGGATGGCGACGTCGATGCCGTCGCCAAAAAAATTGGTCAACTTGCCGGTCGTCGAAATCCTGACGTCGATGTCGCCATGCGCGCGATGAAAGCGATAGAGCCGCGGCACCAGCCATTTTCCCGCGAAGCCGTCGGAGGTGGAGACGTTCAATGTCGAGCCCGAATGGGCGGCCGTCGCCGATTGGGTGGCGGCCGCGAGCTGGTCGAGCATCTCGTGGACCGCCCTCGCATAGGGCTCGCCCACGGCGGTGAGGCGCACCGAGCGCGTCGCGCGCTCGAACAGAAGCACGCCGAGCTGTTCCTCAAGGTGCTTGATCGCCCGGCTGACGGCGCCGTGCGTGACGTTGAGCTCGTCGGCTGCCCTGGAGAAATTCAAATGCCGCGCGGCGGCCTCGAAGGCCGGCAGCGCATTGAGTGGGGAAGTCTGCGGATCATGGCCAATCTGTGAGATTTGATCACAAATCCTTGCCAAAGTTTGGATTGTCTGTCCAGCACATGCTGGACAGAATGCTCGCAGGATTTGTGATCAAACCTCACGAGAGCAGCATGGCTACCGTTCACCCCTTCCTCTGGTTCAATCTCAACGCCGAAGAGGCGCGCGACTTCTATCTGTCTGTATTCAAGAATGGCCGGGCGCTTGAAGCGATCGAGTTCACCGACTTCGTCGGCGGCACGAACAAAACGGTGCCGCACGCGATCTTCGACTTCGAGCTCGAGGGCCAGCGCTTCACCGCGCTCAATGCCGGCTCGATGCCGCCGTTCAACGAGCGGATCTCGCTCTACATCGAGACCAAGGACCAGGCCGAGACAGACTATTACTGGAACGCACTGACGGCGGGCGGCGGCGCTGAAAAGCCTTGCGGCTGGCTGAGGGACAAATTCGGCGTCTACTGGCAGGTGATCCCCGAAGCGGCACTGCGCCTGATGAACGACCCGGACCGCGATAAGGCGGGGCGGGCGCGGCAGGCGATGTACAAGATGAGCAAGATCATTGTCGCCGACATCGAGGCGGCCCACGCCGGCAAGGCGTAATCCAGCAGTCCATCCTGAAGACGGAGGTTCCCATGGCATCGCTCAAGGGCAAGAGAATTATTGTCGTCGGAGGCAGTTCCGGCATAGGGCTCGGCGTAGCGGCAGCCGCGCTGGAGCGCGGCGCGGAGCTGGTGATCGTCGGCCGCTCGGGCGAAAAGCTCAAGGCCGCGGAACGGACGCTCGGCCCGGGCGGTCGCGTGCGAAGCCTTTCCGCTGATATGACGAAAGAGGCGGACATTACCCGGATGTTCGACGAAACCGGTGCCTTCGACCACCTCGTCTCGACAGCCGGCACGCCGCCGCCCAACGACCCGATCGGCCAGACCGACATGGACTACGTGCGGCGCTTCGTCGACAACAAGCTGATCGGCGCCGTGAGGCTCGCCAAACATGGTGGGCGCACGCTGAAAGCCGGAGGGTCCATGACCTTCACATCAGGCATCAACAAGGACCGCCCGCCGGTTCCCGGAGGCTCGGTTGTTTCCGCGATCGCCGGTTCATTCAGCTATTTCGCCCGGGCGCTGGCGCTGGAGCTGGCCCCGACGCGCGTCAACATCGTGTCGCCGGGATGGGTCGACACGCCGATGTGGGACGAACTCGTCGGTGAGGCCAAATCCGGTTTTTTCGCCGGCATGGCCGCCCGCCTGCCCGCGAGGAAGGTCGCTACGCCCGCCGACGTCGCCCCTGCCTATCTCTACCTCATGGAAAGCGAATTCACGACCGGCGAGACGATCCGCATCGATGGCGGACAGAACCTGATCTAGTTGGCATCGCAGGGTCGTCAAACATCACGCTTCGATGCGGCGCCACCTGGGTTTGAACGATACCGTCCGCAGTCCGGCGTCGCGCATGCGATTGACGAATGTGTCGTTGACGAACACCGGGGACGCGCGCATCGGCAGCTTGAAAATTTCGGCGGTGCCGATCTTGTCCGCATCGAATTCGTATCGCTCGATCGCGAGAATGGCGCCGTCATCAAAATAGACGATTCCAGACCGCTCCTCGTCCAGCGCATCGATCACGGTGGTCGCGTTGAAAAGCCAGACCTCTTCCCCGCGCAACGGGATCAGCTGGCCATAGGGCAGCAGATATGCCTTCAGCGCGTCGACGGCAGGCTTGCGCAAAAGCGGCGCATGCTCGCCAAGCCAAGGGAAGTCTGAATAGAGGGGGTCGCCCTCCGACACGCGGCGCATGACCGGTGGGTCCCAGTTCTCGAGGGGTGTTCCGTCAAGGGAGAAGAAGACCTCGTAGTAGGCCTCGTCGACCGGAAGCACCCATTCCTGGCCCTCGACAACCGCGAATTCGTAAATGGTCGTCATGGGCGGCGTTCCCAAGTTCAGTCCTGCTTCCGCTTCTGCGATCCCATCAAACGCTGGCCTGCCTTCAGAAGCATCAAAGCATATCATCTATGGATATTTTGTCGTGGCCGGGGGGCCCGGCTCGCCCGCGAGTTCGTTCGGCAGCGGCAAACTCGAGCACTGCAAATGTATCCTGCGGCTGCCGCGAGACCCAATCCGTAAGGGCCAAGGAAGACACCGGTCCCCCAACCGGGATGCTCTTTTTCACGCGCATCATAGTTCGAGGCCTCGACCCGGGCCTGTTGGCATTCCGGCGATATCCATTTCGGGTCTTGCGTCTAAAGCGAGGCCCCATAATCCACCGGAGAGCTCACACATCCAGTTGCCAACGTGGCTAGCACCACCAACACCACAAGTCTCATCCCGGGTCTTCTCCGCGGCATTTTCGAGAGCACAGACCCTCCTTGCTACACGGGGAAGGCCGGCGCAAGGCGGTTGACCCGGCAGGCCATCCGGCCGATAGGTCCGCTAAAAACCTCGAGAACCCCATGACCACACAGCTCCACGATGAGACGACGGCCGCAGCTGAGCCCGTTTCCGATGCCGACGCCGCCTGGCAGGACGACATCCGCGCCGGCGTGCGCCATGTGCGCGACCTGGCCGTGCTGCCGCTGTCGCCAGGCGAACGCGCGGCGGCCCAGGAAGCAGCCTCCCGCCACAAGGTGCGTATCCCCAAATTCTATCTCGACCTGATCGACTGGGAAGACCCCGCCGATCCTATCCGGGCGCAAGTCATCCCGTCTCCCGACGAGCTGGTGACCGGCGAAGGCGAGCTCGACGACCCGATCGGCGACCACGCCTTCAGTCCGGTGCCCAGGCTGACGCATCGCCATGCCGACCGGGTGCTGCTGTTTCCCACCTATCAATGCGCGGTCTATTGCCGCTTCTGCTTCCGCAAGGAGTCCCTGACCTCGATCGGACGCGGCTATACGCGCGAAGCCCTGGAGCCGGCGCTCGCCTATATCGCTTCCCACCCCGAGATCCGCGAGGTGATCCTGACCGGCGGCGACCCGCTCTCGCTGCCCGACAAGGCGCTCAACGAAATCCGCGCCCGCATCGAGGCGATCGCGCATGTGCGGCTGATGCGCATCCACACCCGCGTGCCGGTCGCGCTGCCTTCACGCATCACGCCAGGGCTGATCGCTGCCTTGCAAGGCCGGCTGATGATCACGGTCGTCACCCATTTCAACCATCCGCGCGAGATCACCGATGCGACCGAGGCGGCCTGCCGCGGCTTGCGGCAGGCGGGATTCGTGCTGCTCAACCAGAGCGTCCTGCTCAAGGGCGTCAACGACACTGTCGAGGTGCAGGAGGAACTCTGCCGCGAGCTGATGTACCGCCTGGGGGTAAAGCCCTATTACCTTCACCACGGCGACCTTGCGCGCGGCATGGCGCACCGCCGCACCACGATCGCCGAAGGCCAGGCGCTGGTGGCCGCGCTGCGCGCGCGCCTGTCCGGCATCTGCAATCCGGTCTACGTGCTCGACCTGCCCGACGGTGGCGGCAAGGTGCCGATCGGGCCGGATTACGTGGAAGACCGCGACGGCGGCAACTGGCGCATTCGTGGGCAGGATGGAAAGGTGAGGGAATATACCGAAGTGGTGAGCCAGCTCTGAGTCCACATTCCCGGCGGCGTCCGTGCGATCAGGCGTTGTCGCGCCCCGGCATAAATGCATATTGTGAGCGGTTCGCGGTTGCGGAGCATGGGCGGTGGCAGCGGCAGGCAGCAGTCAAGGCGTTGTGTCCCAACGGCAATTCGTCGACATCGGGGTTCAGCGCTGCGTGCTGGACACGGCAGGCCTGGCGCCTCGGCAAGCCCTTGCGTTGTGGCAGGAGAATATCGGCCTGCTCTACGACGTTCGCCTGCGCAACGCCGGCGATGACCGGTTTCATTTCCACGCCGATGCCTTTCACTTCGGCGAGATCGTTCTCACCTCGTATGGGTGCATCGCGCAAAGCTTCGACCGCTCGCGCGCCCGGATCGGCCGCGACGGCCTCGATCACATCACTGTGCAGGTCTGCCTCCGCGGAAGCCATGGACGGCGCGATGGCGCATCGGATGAAAAGGCCTCATCCGGGGACCTGATCGTGGCCGACCTGGCACAGGCCCAGTCGACGGGCACGTCCGATTTCGACAGCCTCAACCTGACCGTGCCGCGCCGCCTGCTGGCGCCATTCCTAAAGGCGCCGGACGAGCACAATATGCGCGTCATTTCCGGCAACGCGCCGTTGGCGGCGCTGTTGCGTGGGCATCTTGTGGGCCTCTACGGGGCCGCGCCCGCAATGAGCCGTCAGGACGCCGAGGCGGTGATCGGGCCGACGCTGGAACTCGCCGCCGCAGCCGTGAATTCGGCCGTGGCGGAGGAAAACGCCGCCTCGGTCCACCTGGCGCTGACCAGCGAGATCCGTCGCCACATCGACGCGCATATCCGCAGCCGGCACCTCACCGCCGAGGCCATCGCCGCCATGTTCGGCATTTCCATGCGCAAGCTCTATTACCTCTTCGAGCCTCATGGCGGTCTTTCCAGATATACCCAGGAGGAGAGGCTGCGCCGCTGCCGCGCCGAGCTCGCCGATCCCGGCCGCCGGCACGAAAGCATCGCCGAGATCGCCGGTCGCTATGGTTTCGGTCACCGCAAGAGCTTCGTGCGCGCCTTCCGCCGCTCCTTCGACATGACCCCGCGGGAGATGCGGGCCTATGCCGCCCAGGGGCGCAGCCAGTCCCTCGGCCATGGCGAGAACCGCACCATGTGGCACTGGATCCGCGAACTGCGATAGAGGCGGCGTGCCAGCCGAAAGACAAATGAATCAATGGACAAGCGGTGTCCGATCAGCCGGTATGTGAAGAGCCTTCCCGTGCTTTCCGAGGCGATTTCCCCAATCGGTTGCACCAGCGGTCACATTCCTTGCGCCTCATGCCACATTTGCGCGGAGCCCTCACATAGGTCTTGAAATTCTGCCGCCGCCCGCGCGAAAAGCGGCCGAAGGCTCACACCGCGTCGAGGGCACTGGAGGGGTTCATGGCACTGTCTAGAGCGGAGAGGCAGCAAACGGCGCCCGCCATCGTCGGCACCCCGTGAGGTTCTGAGCGGGGATCGAACGCAGGTGACCGACCAGGAGACCATCATAGTTCTGTCCACGGACGCGATCGCGGCCCGAGAGCGCGAAGCTGCCGTGCGCGAGTTCTATGGCCGCATCTGCATGCGGCTGGACCTTGCGCCGCTTGAACGCGGCGAGTTGCGGCTGAGCGCCTCCACCACCATCCTGCCAGGGGTGAGCGTGGCCCACGGGCAGGTCGCGCCCATGGCTTGGGAACGCACGGCCGCGCTCCAGCAGGACGCCAATGACGACCTGGTGGTGTCCTGGATCGCGGGCGGGTGGCGTTTCGATACGGCACGGCACGAGGCGGTTGAGACCTCGCCCGGTGCGCCCTGCATCATGCCGATGGACCGGAGCTGGCGAGCGAGGGCGCAGAACGGCGATTGGACGATCTGCGCGCGATTTGCCCGATCGACGCTCACTCCTCTCCTTCGCCATGTCGGCGATCTCAGGCCGGATGCCATCAATCCCGGCACGCCTGAAGCGCGGCTTCTGCTGGCCTATGTCGAGGCGGTGGCGGGTGGGGCGATCGGCCCCGGTCTGGCGCCGCTGGCCGCCCAGCACATTGCCGATCTGTTCGCCGCGGCGGTCGGCGCCAACCGCGAGGTTGACCAGGTGGTCGCCGGCCGCGGCGTTCGTACCGCCCGCATGCATGCCATCAAGCGTTATATCGAGGAGAACCTGCACCGAGCGCGCCTCTCGGCAGAGACGGCGGGCCGGGGGCTGGGGCTCAGCCCGCGCTACATCAGGCGCCTTTTCGCCGAAGAGGGGCAGGGGTTTTCCGACTATGTCATGCAAAGACGGCTGGAGCGGGTCCACCGGCAGCTCGCCAGCCCGCTTTTTTCAGCAAGGCCGATCGCCGACCTCGCTTTCGAGGCGGGGCTGGTCGAACCCTCGACCTTCTACCGGCAGTTCCGGTCCCGCTATGGCATGACCCCATCGGAGGTGCGCGCCGGCCGCGCGCCGTGAGACGCATGCGGCCGCTCACGCATGGCAAACCCGGTCACCTGTTCCGTCAGTGCCACTTGCCTGTGCCGCCAGTGCGATACGCCTTTATCCCCGGTGCGGGCATGGTCGCGCCGGCGGACGCGGGTGCAACGGCATGCGCGGGAGCGGGGGCGAGCGGCCAGGCCTCCGTGACATCGGAAAGCTGGCCCTGGAGATAAAAATGCGTGCGGCGAGAAGCTTGATACTGGGCATTACGGTTTTCTGCGCAATTCTTCCGACCGAGGTCTTCGCGGCCTACAAATGCATGAATCCGGCAATCTGCAGGGCGGTCTGCGGCAGCGAAACATGCGGCAAGATCGCCGCGCGCGATCCCGACATGAAGGCGCTGGACCTGTCCAAAGGCGCGTCCGGGCAGATCGCCGCTTCCAGCAGCGGGTCTTCGTCCGGGACCAGCTCGAGAAAAACCTACACCTGTTCGAACCCGGCGATCTGCATCGCGGTCTGCGGCAAGAAGACCTGTCCGTAACCAGAACGGACTCGGCGTATCATCAGAGGCGCCGGCGCGCTGCGCCGGCGCCTTTCGTGCGTGCACGCGGTCGGCGTGCCGGAACGCGGCGGCATTCCCAGCCTGGTTCCTCTCGCTAATATTCGTGGGCGAGGACTTCAGTCCTGGCCGCCGAGCCCCTGATTTTTCTCCTTCAAAAGAATCTCATCGCGCCCGGGAATAAAGCGCGGGGCTGCAGGGTCTTCACTGTAGCGGGCCAATCTGACGGCCCGCGCCGAGGAAACGAAACAAGGACCTAGCCAAAATGACCAAGCTCGCTCTCAGCGTGGCTGCCATGATGCTTGCCTCGAGCGCTGCCTTCGCCGGCAGCGATCATGGCGCCAATAACGCCAACCAGCCGGTCGCTCCGGTGGACACCAATGCCACCGGCTCGATCGCCTACACCGCACGCCCCAATGGCGCCGACACCAAGATAAAGACGGGGCCGAGCCAGGGGTCGGTGCAGGACATCATCACCAGACACAACAACGACAGCCTCTGGGGTCGCTGAATTCATGGGGCCGGGCCGGCTCCCGACGGGTACCGGCCTCTCCTCGTCATTCCTTCCAGGACTTTGGCCATTCGCGACTTTTAGCCACCACCTCGAACAGGAGATCACCATGTTCACCATGACACGCCGCACAGTGCTTGGCACCGCCGCCGCTGCTGCCGCCTTCGGCCTTGCCGGTAAGCTTGAATTCATCCGTCCGGCCTTCGCGCAAGCTCCGGTGGAGCCCACCGTCGGCTTCTACGGATACAAGGTCGGCGATATCGAGATCACCGCCATCTATGACGGCATCTGGCGCAAGCCGCACGACCCGGCCTTCATCAAGGATGTCTCGGTCGAGGACACCAAGGCAGCACTCGCCAAAGCGGGGCTGACCACCGACTTCATGCCCATCCCGCTCACTGTCGTCGTGCTCAAGATGGGCGGCAAGCTGATCATGATGGATGCCGGCTCGGGCGTCGGCCAGTGGCAGGCCAATGCCACGCATCTGCCGGCCAACATGGCCGCGGCCGGCATCGACTACAACGCGATCGACACCGTCATGATCTCGCATTTCCACCCCGATCATGTCTGGGGCCTGATGGAAAAGGGCACCAACGCGCCGGTGTTCCCCAATGCCGAGCTCATCGTCAACGCCACCGAATACAAGTGGTGGACCGACCCAAGCCGGCTGGCCAAGCTGCCCGAGGGCCGCAAGCCGGCGGGCAAGCGCATCGCCGAGAACTTTCCGAAATGGAAGAACTGGAAGCTGGTCGAGGACGGCGCCGAGGTCACGCCCGGCATCCAGATCATCGCCGCGCCCGGCCACACACCAGGCCATTCTGTCTACCTGGCCAACTCCGGCAAGGAGCAGATCATGATCTCGGCCGACACTATGTATGTGCCGGCGCTGCTGGCGCCGCATCCGGAGTGGCAGGGCGCTTACGACCAGGACGGACCGACGGCAATCGCCACGCGCCACAAGATCATCGACCGGGTGATATCGGACAATATCCGCATTTCCGGGTCGCACTTCCCGTTCCCGGGCACCGGCACCTTCGTCAAGGACGGCAAGGCGTACGGATTTACTCCGGTCCAGATCTGAGCACTAGCTTCCAACGCAAGCGAGAAAGACAATGAAACGTTCCCTTTTGAGCAGAAACGCCCTGTCGGGCAGACATGCCCTGTTCGGCCTGCTCGGCGCCATTGCCGTGCTCACGGTGCTTCCGGTCGCGACAATCATGCCGGCCTATGCCGTCGACGACATCGAAGGCGCCGACGCGCCGGATCTCACCGCCATCAAGGCCAAGATCGATGCCAAGGACTATTCCGGCGCATTGGCTGAGCTGCGCGATCTGGCGCAGGACACGCAGCAGGCGGACGTCTACAACCTGCTCGGCTTCACGCTGCGCAAGACCGGCGACTTCAAGACCGCGCTCACCTACTACACCAAGGCGCTGGAGCTGAAGCCCGACCACAAGGCCGCCCGCGAATATCTGGGCGAGCTCTATGTCGAGACCGGCGATATGGACAAGGCCAAGGAGCAGCTGGCCTCCCTGCAGCAGCTGTGCCCGGCCGGGTGCGACGAGCTTTCCGACCTGCGGCAGGCCATCGACACCAGGGTGACGAAGTAGGACCTTTTCACTTCCCCACAAAATGGGGGAGAGCTGGCTCGGCGTAGCCGAGACGGAGCAGGGGCGTTGGCCCCTTCGTCCACCACCGTTGGGCGCTCGTGGCTGGCGCGCTTTGCCGGAGCCGGCATCCTCTCCCTCGCGCCGGCTCCGGCCTTTTCAACATCAGGCGCTTGGCGCCTGCCCGTGCCAAAAAGATCGGAGGCTGACCATGACATTGACCGAACGCTCCGCGAAGCTGCAGGGTCTTGCCGCTAAATACCACCTCGGGGACGTGGGCCTGCTTGCCGGCCGCCTGCTTCTGTCTCTCATCTTTTTGCATGAGGGCGCCACGCTGGCCGCCCATTTCAATGCCGCCGCCAGGGCCATGGCAGCGCTTGGTGTCAACCTGCCGCTGTTTGTCGCCACCGTAGCGTTGCAACTGGGGGCAGGGCTCTCCCTCGCGTCAGGCCTGCTGACGCGGCTTGGCGCCATCGCGCTCGGCCTGTTCTGTTTGGCAACGGCCATGCTGTTCCACACCAATTTCGGCAGCCAGAACGAACTGCTGCATTTCGAAAAGGACCTGGCGATATTGGGCGGCATGTTCGTGCTGGCCGTTGCCGGGGCCGGCAGGGTCTCGCTGGACCGGCTGTTGGCGCTCCATCTGCGGCAGCGCCAGCGCGGCGAGGACATGCCGGCCGCGTTGCCCACAGCGGAGACCCAATTGCCAGTGGACGTGAAGCAGCTGGTTTGAACGGCGCCGCCTTCGCATTCGCCCAGCGGAGCGCCGCGCCTATTTCCCGCGCTTTGCTGGAACCAGCCGTGACCCCCCGCATTGCTTTAGCAGGGGCTCAAGGAGCGCGGCGTGAAAGCATTGTTGGGACTGGTCTGCGGTTTTGTTTTGACCCTTGCGGTGTTCGGTAGCGGTCTGGCCTTCGCCGTCTGGCTAATCACCGCGAACCCACCGCGCCAGGCACCGGCCACCGTCAGCATGGCGGAGCTTTGGACCAAAACGGCGCGGCCGGTGGACAGAACGGCGCAGAATCTCGAGCGCCTGCCGGCCGAGCAGCCCGCGCCCGCCAATATCGAGCCCAAGCGCCAGGCCGGGGAGACCGACCCCACCGCCACCGGCGCCATCGCGCCCGCCACGGCCGAACTGCCGCAGCCGCATGTCGCCTGGTGCGCGAGCCGCTACCGCTCCTACCGGCCGCAGGACAACAGCTACATGTCCTATAGCGGGCAGCAGCGCCCCTGCATCTCGCCCTATCTCGACGCCGACCGTACCGCTCCACCCGCCGCCGAGGCCAGCTACGTCGAGGACAACGGCACTGGGCCGGGCGCCTATGCCGCCGCTGGCGATGATGACCATGTCGCCTCCTGCTTCAGCCGCTACCGCTCCTACCGCCCGGAAGACAACAGCTACCAGCCCTATTCCGGCGGGCCGAGGCGGCAATGCCAATAGCGGGCGCTGCGCTTTCCGGCTGCATTCCACGCAAAATTCCACTCCGGCAAGGGTTTTTACCACGCCGCCTACCACGCCCGCACAAACACCACGCCCCTATCAAGCCGCCAACAGCGCAACAACGGACCGAGACGGTCGTGCGCTGAACGACCTGTCACTGCAAGATCCAGTGGGATCGCGGTTGGCCGGTTTCGCCTGAAACAACAAACACGGTCCCATGAACGCGGGCGGGCGGCGCGTTGGGGCCAAATGTCAACTTCAAAAGATGGAAACCGAAATGAAGAAGATCGTATTGACCCTTGCCTCGTTGTTGTTCGCCTCTGGCATGGCTTTTGCCGGCAGCGACCACTTTGGCTCCGACTTCATCCCTGCCGCAAGCAGCTATCCAACCGCCCATGCCATGATGTCGGGCGGCGCCAAGGCGGTTGTCCCGAGCGTCACAAACAGCATCACTGACAGCGCAATGGGGGCAAACTCGAACTCCGACATGCCTGCACAGGGCTATGGTCAGGGCATCTGGGGACGCTGACAACAAAGCCGGCCGCCCGCGGCCGGCATCCAGGCGGCGGGGGGACCCGCCGCCTGGATCATTTCGCGCCATGACCGGGCTCTGCCCGGCGCGCCTCGTGTCATCCCAATCTCCAACGACCCGGCCCGGCGATCACGCAAATTCTTTGGATCGTTCGGAGGCGGGCGGCGTTCAGATGCTACCCAACGGAGGATTTGAGAAATGGGCGACGACCAACGGCATGGGAAAATCCAGGAGCGCGCCTACCGGATCTGGGAGCGCGAAGGCGGCGGCGACCCCGAGCAGCACTGGCATCGCGCGGAGGCCGAGATCGACAGGGAGCTGTCGATGGCGGCAGGCAACGCGCCGCCGCGCGAGATCGCCAGCACCGACGTGCTTACGGTCGAGGAATTGGCCATGCGCACCGGCATATCAGGCAAGCAGGCACAGGACCTGATCGACAGGCTGGGCAACGACCGCGCCGCGATCGAACAGGCAGCACTCGGGCTGAAGGGCAAGCGGCGGCGAAATCCCGGTCAGGAAGAGGCCAAATGATCCGCAAACTCAAGGACGGAAAATACCGGCTCTATTCGCGCAAGAAGGATGAGAAGACGGGCAAGCGACGGAACCTGGGGACTTTCGATAGCCGCGAGGCGGCGGAGAAGCATGAGCGCGAGGTGCAGTATTTCAAGCGCCATTGAGGAAATCGACTCGTTGGTCCTTTATTCTCGGCGTTGTCCCTGCCGCTCACAAAATCCGACCCACCAATAGTAGGCTGCATTGGATTTTGGAACACGAGGCAGATGCCAATCGTGATGCGAAGATGCGGCCCTTGCCCTCGCCACGAGGACAGATAGGGCATATAGTTGAAGATCGCCGGCTCGGACCTGACAAGCTGGCGATTGAGAGCGGAGACGTCGCTTTAACTACGGCGCGCTTCTAACTCGGGTTGTTTCACACGCTCTCATAATTGCCCGCCGCGGCCGGCCTCTGCTTTGCGCGATCCCGGTCGCTATTGCATCTATCACTGAAGGAGAACTGAGCTTTTCACTGGAGGAGAAGTCGTCATGCATTACCTTCCCAGACGTGAATTCATCGTTCAAGGCGGGGCAGCCCTCGCAGCGTTGGCGTCCTTTCAATCGCGGATTGCCTCTGCCTTTCCAAGCCGGGCCGGCGAGGAAGTCATCAAATGGTTGGATCAGCTGCCGCCGAACCCGGTTCCGGAAGTCATCAAAAATCAGCTGGTGTGGGAGGATCTCGATTCCTGGGTGACGCCCAACGACAAGTTCTTTTCAATCGCGCATTTCGACCGGCCGGTGATCGACGAAAGCACCTGGAAACTCGAAATCGGCGGCTCCGTTAAAAAGCCGACAACCCTGACGCTCGCCGACATCAAGGCTCGACCGCGCCAGGAAGTCACCTTCACGGTCGAATGTTCGGGCAATACCGGTCTGCCGTTTTTCAATGGCGGCATTGGCAATGCGCGCTGGGCGGGCACGCCGCTCGCGCCGATCCTCAAGGAGGCCGGAGTCCTCGACACTAGTATCGAGGTCGTCTTCTGGGGCACCGATAAAGGGGAAATCAAGCGGGCCGACGACGTCAAGTTCACGCAGAATTTTGCGCGCAGCATGTCACTTGCCGACGCCATGGATCCCAAAAACATCCTTTGCTACGAGATGAATGGGTCCCCCTTGCCTTCTGACAACGGCTTCCCGCTGCGGCTGATTGCGCCGGGATGGTACGGGATCGCGAACGTCAAATGGATCAAGCGCATAGACGTGAACGATCAGCGCTTCGAGAACCGGTTCATGGGACGCGATTATGTCACGCTGCGCGAGGAAGACCACAACGGCGAGACAGTATGGGTGGAAACTTCGGTCGGGCGGGCGAGGCTGAAATCGGCACCGGCCCGGGTCACTCATATCGGCGATGACTACCGGATCGTCGGGGCCGCCTGGGGCGCACCGGTCGACCGGGTCGAGGTGAAGATCGATGACGGGCCATGGATGCCGGCGGCCATCGACGAAACCGACAAGGCGGACTTTGCCTGGAAACTATGGTCCGTCGACTGGCCCAAGCCTTCCGCCGGAGAGCACGCCGTCACCTCGCGCGCGGTTGATACGGGAGGGCAGGTCCAACCCGCAATGGACGATCCCATCATTGCCAAGAAGCATACCTATTGGGAAAGCAACGGTCAGGTGACGCGACGTATCAACATTCACTGACTGGCGGGCAGTCGTATCAAAGTGTCTGAGAGCGATGTGCCCCCATGTCTTTGGCATGGGGTCACCCACATCCGACCAGGCGCCGGCCTGAAGCTGGCCAGAGACGATGCGATGACGACTCCATCGCAGCGCCAAGAGCGGTGTTTAGTGACCTGCGCGGACGCGGAGAAAACTTGAACGGCTGGCGTTCCTCGCCCTTCGCCGAGCTCGGTGGCCGTCACCGAGCTCGACTTCATGCGCGACGAGGACGGCGCCACGCCGTGACCCAATGGACCAAGGACCAGCTGAAAGGAGTGCCGGAGCACCGCGACTGAAGGGCCCGACCGTGGCCCTTTTCGAAAGGAGAGTGAGATGATCCGAAAGTGCCCGGACAAGGGCAATTCGCCGTGCCTGAGGGTGGTAGTGCTTAGTGACTTCGGCCAACCGAGAGTCTAGGCTGGCATCGGTTCTGTCAGCGCGAAGACCGTCACATGCCCCGCTTTCTTGCCGTCTACACCATGAAGCCTGAAGACCTTGCCCGCTTTCGCAGCCTGCCCAAGCCCGAGCAAGATGCGATTGATAGCGTCGGCCTACAGCAGTGGACGGACTGGGAGGAGAGAAATGCCGCATCTTTCCCCGATCGCGGCGGCATGGTCGGGAGGACGACGCGCGTTACCAAGGATGGGGTCGCAGACGCCGTGAACCCTTTCTGCGGCTACATTGTCGTCGAGGCCGATACAATCGATGCCGCCGCCCGCCTGTTCGAAAGCCATCCGCATTTCACCGTCTTCCCGGGAGACGGCGTGGACATCATGCCTTTCGTCACTGACCCTCAATGACTTGAAACTCCGGCTGTCGCTTTCTGATGTCGAAGGCTGTCTGTCAGCTCTCGGGGAACTTTTCCCCCGCGGAACCGATCCTGGCGGTTCGCGTCAGATTCAGGTTGAGAGCACGCTGACTTCCTGAAGTCCCCAAAACGTTTCCGGCCCCTTTGAGTTCTCGGGGAGGGATCGTTGGGGCGGCGCTGATCAAGCTGGTCGCGCCTCTTCGACGTTGCGCGCGCTCCAATGGCGCAAGATGACGGGAATGGTTAGAACCAGGCCGAGTAGGGACGAATAGAGTTCGGGCGCCACCAGAAGCAGGGCGGCCAAGACCAGCAACACGTTTTCCCATGGCCGGGTGCGCACGAGCAGGTAGCGCGAGAGGGCGGCCCCCAGGCAGGTGATGCCGAGCACGCAGCCAAAGAAAGCCAGGAAGAAGTTCGGCCAGGTGAAATCTTTCGTCACCAGCAGAAGCGACGGCGAGAAGACAAAGACAAAGGGCACCAGCGCCTTGCCGAGCCCGAGCCGAAAGGCAGTGTTGCCGGTCTTGAATGGATCAGCTCCCGCCATGCCGGCGGCAGCGTAGGCAGCCAGCGCAACCGGCGGCGTGATGTCAGCGAGCAGGCCATAATAGAAGACGAAGAAGTGGGCGACGATCGGCTCGGTGCCGAGCATCACCAGCGCCGGCGCGGCAATCGTCACCATGATGATGTAGTTCGCCGTTGTCGGGATGCCGCAACCCATCAGGATGCAGACCACGCCGGTCATGATCAGCGTGAACAAAAGGGTCAGCCCGTGCGTCGAGAAGATCGCCTCGGGGATAAAGGTGCCGAACAGCAGCGACAGATGGCCTGCCGTCGAAGTGACGATGTAGGACAGCTTGAAGCCGACGCCGGTCAGGGTGACGACGCCGACGACGATGCCGACCGTGGCGGCGGCAGCGCCGACGGCGAGCGCATACTTGGCGCCGTCGCGCAGGCACACCACGATGTCGGCGACAGACATGCGCCGGCGCGGGTTAAACAGGCCGACCAGGATGCACAGGGTAATGCCCCAGAAGGCAGCCATGTAGGGCGTATAACCCGCAAGAAGCACGCCGATCAGGACGGCGAGTGGGATGATGGTCGGCCAGTCCCGTTTCAATGCCTCGACCACGTCGGGCATCTCGTCCGGCCGCAGGCCGCGCAAGCCGGTGCGCTTGGCCTCGAAATGCACCTGCATGAACACGCCGAAGAAGTGCATGAAGGCCGGCACTATCGCTGCCAGGATGATGGTCGTGTAGGGCAGTTCGAGGAACTCGATCATCAGGAAGGCGGCGGCTCCCATGATCGGCGGCGTCACCTGCCCGCCGGTGGAGGAAGCCGCCTCCACCGCGGCGGCGAAATGCTTCTTGTAGCCGAGCCGGATCATCGCCGGGATGGTAAGCGAGCCGACGGTGACGGTGTTGGCGACCGACGAGCCAGAGATCATGCCAAACAGGGCCGAGCCGAAGATCGATACCTTGGCCGGACCGCCAGCGTAGCGGCCGGCGACCCATGCCGCGCAGTCGAGAAAGAGCTGGCCGAGACCGATGCGGGTGGCGAAGACGCCAAACAGGACGAAGTGGAAAACGTAGGTGGCGACAACGCCGAGCGCGATGCCGTAGATGCCTTGCGTCGTCAGGTAGAGGTGGTCGACGAGCTGGGAGACGGACGCGCCGGGATGCACCAGGATGCTCGGCATATAGGGGCCGAACAGCGCATAAACCATGAAGAGGACGGCGATGATGGGCAGCGGGATGCCGACGGACCGGCGCGTCGCCTCCAGCAGGAGCAGAATGAGGGTCAGCCCGAGCACCACGTCCGTCGTCGTGGGGTTACCGACGCGGAAGGCAAGATCGTCGAGCGGGATCATCGGCACGTGCAGGACCGCTACCACCGCGGCAAGCGCCAGCAGCCAGTCGAAAACCGGTATGCCGAGCGGCCGCAGAAGGCTGGATTGGGCGGGCTGGTCGTAGCCCTTCTTCACCAGAGGGAAGACGAGGAAGATCAGCGACAGCACCATCGACAGGTGGATGCCCCGGTGCAGCATCTCCTGCAGCAAGCCGAATCCAGCCGTGTAATAGTGAAACAGCGACAACGTCACCAGAAGGAAGCCGACCAGCCAGCCGGCGGCCCGGGTCAGCGGCCGGAACCGGATCTCGGAATCGAATTTCTCCTCCAGTTCGCGAGCCTTTTCCTCGTCGAACTCCATGCCGGAAAGCCTGATCTTGTCGTCGCTCATAGTCGGTTCCGTATCCTGAATCCCCAGACAAACGAGGCGGAAAGCACGCCTTCCGCCTCGTTGTCGCCAGTCTGTTGATGGCCTCTTATTTCAGGGCGCCGACTTCCTTGTAGAATTTCTCCGCGCCCGGATGGAACGGAATGCCGGCGCTGGTGACCGCGTTCTGGAGCGTGATCAGCTTGCCCTTGGCATGACCAGCCTGCAGCGCCTTCTGGGTCTCGTCGCTGTAGAGCGACTTGACGATCTTGTAGATGAGGTCATCGGTCTGCTTGGCGTTGGTCACCCATTGCGCGGCGACCGAAATGGTCTTGGTCTCGCCGACATTCTTGTAGGTGCCCGCGGGCACGATGTCGGTCGAGAAGAACTTCTGTTCGGACAGGAGCTTGTCGGCCTCGGGGCCGGTGATCGGCACCAGCGTGATGTTGTTGGTGCTGGCAAGCTCGACGATGGCACCGGTCGGATAGCCGCCAACGAAGAAATAGGCGTCCATGGCGCCGTCTTGCAGGCGCTCGCCGGCCGGGCCGGGCTTGAGATATTCGGGCTTTACGTCCTTCTCCGTTAGACCGTAGGCGCCGAGCACCAGGCGCGCATCAACGATGGTCCCGGAACCCGGCTCGTCGAGGGAGACGCGCTTGCCCTTCAGATCCGCCACCGTCTTGATGCCGGCGTCGGCGCGCGCGACCAGATGGATGGTTTCAGGATAGAGCGTCGCAATGAGGCGCAGATCCTCTACCTTGGGCTTGCCCTCGTAGAGGCCGGTGCCCGAATGCGCCCAGTAGGCGACATCGGATTGCGTGAAGCCCGATTCGGAAGCGCCCGACTGGATGGCGCTGATGTTGGCCACCGAACCGTTGGAGGACGTGGCGCTGGCAACCAGGCCCTCGACGCCGGCCGGCCCCGTCGCCGAGATCGCGTTGGCGATCAGCCCGCCCACCGGATAGTAGGTGCCGGACGTGCCGCCGGTGCCGATACGGAAAAAAGCCTGCTGCGCGCGCGCCGGCGAAAACCCTGCCGCGGCCAGCGCCAAAGTGCCCGCGCCGACGGAAAAGACGCGACGGTTGATCGAAACAGTCATATTACCTCCCGGTCAAAGATCGGCAGGATGTTGCATCAACCCAAGGATTGTCAACCTGCGCGCGCCTTTCGGAGGGGATCGGTCGTCGCTGGCGGTGGCTCCCCCGCTGTTGCCGTCATGGCGCATTTTGAGATCTAGCTTGTCGATTGAACGGCGGTAATCCGCTTGCTGACGCGGCGCTATCAACACATTCCGCGTGTTGTCAGCCGGCATCCGCAACTGGCGGTTAGCCGACCCTCTAATTTCTGGCGGCTTCCAAGGTGCCAGCCGTCTTTATTAACCATTTGTTAACCATTCGGCCGGCACCCTTTAACCGTTGAGTAAGGATTCGCCAGCCGTGACCTTTGCCGCTCCCCTGGAGACCAAATCCATTCGCTTTCGCGCCCGTTCGTTCGTCGCTTTCACGCTGACGCCGGAGGCGCCGATCGGTACTTGGTTGGAGGGGCTGGATCATTGGATCGGCAATTCGCCGGGCTATTTCTCAGGGCGGCCGGTGGTGCTCGATCTCAATGCGCTGAAGCCTGCGGCCGACGAGATCGCGGCGCTGGTCGCTTCGCTCGGCACGCGTGGCATCCGGGTCTATGCCATCGAGCTCGAAGGGGCCTCGCTCGGGCCCGAACTGCCGCCGCTGCTGGCCGGCGCCAAGGAGGCCACTTCAGATGGCCTGCTGGCGCAGCCCGGCCGCAACGGCAAGGCAGGCCTGGCGGAAGAGGCCGGCAAGACGGAAGCGGTGTCTTCGGAACGCGGCAAGGAAACGGGCAAGCCCGACGAGGGCAGGGCCGAGGCTGGAAGGGTCAGGGCGGCCAAGGCGGCCAAGACAGAACAGCAAGCCGGCGCGGCGGAGCCGGCCCTGGCCGGAACGCTGATGGTCAAGTCGCCCCTTCGCTCGGGCCAGTCGATCTTTCATCCGCATGGCGATGTCATCGTGCTTGGATCGGTCGCTTCCGGTTCCGAGATCATTGCGGCGGGCTCGATCCATGTCTACGGCACGCTGCGCGGCCGCGCCATTGCGGGCTCGGAAGGCAATATTTCGGCGCGCATCTTCTGCCGCAGGAACGAGGCCGAACTGCTCGCCATCGACGGCTGGTACACCACGGCGGAGGACATGGAAGGCGCCTCGCGCGGCAAGCCGGTGCAGGCCTTCCTCGAAAACGACGTGCTGCGCGTCGTGCCGCTGAACTAGGGCGCCGGGATGAAAACGCCGAACCAGTTCTCGTCTTGCTCGATCGCGAACAGGACGCTCAGGTCCGCAAGGTTGGGACCGGTTTCGCGTGGGATGATGGCAGGTTCCAACAATAGCCGTGCGACGCACGGAGCGATAACAAACGACAACATCAGGCGACGGAGGCTTTTTTCATGGGCAAGGTAGTGGTGGTCACCTCAGGCAAGGGAGGTGTCGGCAAGACGACCTCGACGGCCGCATTGGGGGCCGCGGTCGCCAGGACCGGCAAGAAAGTGGCGCTGGTCGATTTCGACGTCGGCCTGCGCAATCTCGACCTGATCATGGGCGCCGAACGGCGCGTGGTGTTCGACCTCGTCAATGTCATCCAGGGCACGGCCAAGCTGTCGCAGGCGCTGATCCGCGACAAGCGCGTCGACACGCTGTTCCTGCTGCCGGCCTCGCAGACGCGCGACAAGGACGCGCTGACCGAAGAAGGTGTCGGCGAGGTGATCGAGAAGCTGCGCTCGGTGTTCGACTATGTGTTCTGCGACAGCCCGGCCGGCATCGAACGCGGCGCGCAGCTCGCCATGCGCTTCGCCGACGAGGCGGTCATCGTCACCAATCCGGAAGTGTCGTCGGTGCGCGATTCCGACCGCATCATCGGCCTGCTCGACGCCCGCACCATGCGCGCCGAGCAGGGCGAGCAGATCGCCAAGCACGTGCTGGTGACGCGTTACGATGCCGGCCGCGCGGCTCGCGGGGAGATGCTGTCCATCGACGACGTGCTGGAAATCCTGTCGGTGCCGCTGCTCGGCATCATACCGGAGAGCCAGGATGTGCTCAGGGCCTCCAATCTCGGTTCGCCGGTGACGCTGAGCGATCCGCTGAACGCCGCCGCCAAGGCCTATATCGAAGCGGCACGGCGGCTGGAAGGCGAAGACCTGCCGGTCGTGGTTCCCTTCGAGCGCAAGGGCTTCCTCGACAGGCTGCTCGGAAGGAGGGCGGCATGAACATTCTCGACCTCTTCAAGCGGCGCTCCAGCGCGCCCGTGGCGCGTGAGCGGCTGCAGGTGCTGCTCGCCTACGAACGCCGCAGCCGTGGCCAGCCCGATCTCGTCTCCGTGCTGCGCGAGGAGATCATGGCCGTCATCGCCAAGCACGTGCAGATCGACCAGGACTATCTGCAAATCTCGATGGACCGCGGCGAGACCATGTCGACGCTGGAAATCGACATCCAGATCCCCAACAAAAGCGCCGTGCCGCTGGCCATGGCGGGCTGACTTTTACCCTCCCCTTGTGGGGAGGGTCGCTGCAAGCAGCGGGCGGAGTTGGCGCGGCGCTACAGGACGAGCATCCTCCAGCGCCAGCGCCCTCAGTCCTACCTTCCACGAGGGAAGTAGGAGCCAGGATTTCCCGCATTCAGATTCCACCCAGAAATCGGGTGCGTCAATTCTGCAAAAAGACGGCCGTGGCATTGGTTGCCCGCCGCATCCCAACCCCAAATGTCCAACTTTACGCTCCCCCTAATGGGGGGCTTCCCCTGCGCAATCAGTGGATGTAAGCATACATATTAGCCAATTATTAAATACTGAATGGGGTATGCGTAAAGGGCATTCGTTATGAATTTCAAGGGTCTGATCAAGCGTGCCGAAGACGTAGATGATGCACTCCAGGAGCTGCAGGCCGATCTGGCGGACGCTCTGGATGCCAGCCTCGATACCGAATACGACGCGCCGCCGGACAGCGGCTATATCCCAGATTCCGCGGCAGGAGCCGAGGCCTCGGCACCTGAGGCCAATGCGGCAGATGCGGATAATCCGGACGGCGCGGGCAACGCCGACGCCACCGAAACCACGCCACGACTGACGCCCCATACCCAGACCCGGATGGCGGCGCTGAGTGCCTTCGAAGGGATGTTCCACGACGCCAGGGATTATCTGGACGAGATCAACGGCAAATTGTCGGAGATCGCTACCTCACACCATTTGACGCGCGAATTCCTCAACATCCTCCACACCGATATTCTTCGCGCCAACGAGCTGGAGCTCGCAAATGGCGACCTGGTCGCGGAACAAAGAACGCTGTCGGAAAAGCTGCACGACACGGCAAGAAAGCTGCGCGAGCGTGAAAGCGCCTGCGAATTGCTGCAACAGCGCGAGACAAGCCTGGTCCAGGACAGGGAGGCGCTTCGCGCAGCGCTCGCAGCGGCCAGGCTGGAACTTGCCGAGACGGCCAATGCGAGCGCAAAACGCGACGCGGAGTTCGGCGACATCGCCAAGCGGCTGACGGCCAGGGCGGTCGAGGCCAACAGGCGCCTGCGCGAGAGCAAGATGCTGCGGGAAAAACATGTCAGCCTGTCGATCGAGCTCGACAAGGCGCTGAAGCGGGAAACCCAGACGCGCCACAGGCTCGACGAGCTCTCGACGATCCATGCCAGCGAAGCAGCGCGGCTTGCCGAACTGCTGACCGCGCTCGGCAAGAGCGAAAAGGAGGAGATAAGGCTCCAGAAGTCACTCGAGACCGCGCAGGCGAAGCTGTCGGAAATGACCGAAGCGGCCAGCATGATGGAAGGCGACAGGCAAGCTGAACTCGCCCGCAGCCAGACGGAAATGCGCGGATTGCGTTCCGAGATCCAGGACCTGCAATCACGGCTGGAGCGGGCCTCGCACGAGAACAGCGAGGCCACAGCCGAGATCGCTAGGCTCAAGACCGACTTGAACGACACGCTGGCCGAAAAGAAAATCGCCGATCAAAGGTTGTCCTCGCTCACCGACGAGAACGAAAACGACAAGACGAGCCTTTCGAAAGCGAACGCCAATCTTTCGCAGCTTGCGCTGCAACAAGCATCGGAACAGATACAGCTGGATGTCCAGAGGCAGGAATGCGAGGACCTCAAAGCTGAAATCGCGTCGCTCAACGCGCGGATCAAGGAATTGCTGCCTTACGAGCGGCTTCACAAGGCCACCAACGGCAGATCGCGCGAGGCCGACGTGGTCGACATCGCCGCCGTTGTGGCGGAGAAAGCCCGTGGAACGGGCAGGCGGCGCATCCGCAGGAACCTCCGCGCCACGCCGTAGCTCATTTCGCCGGCATGGCCGCAGGTCCCGCTGCGGGGCAGCGTTCCGCGCCCGCTGCCTCAACGCGATCGCACGCCGCCGCCGCGGCGCAAATCGCTGAACTGAGCGAGCGGAAGGCTGTCTTGGCCGTCAAGACGGCGCCAAGCCATCTGCTCGGCTGCGACGCGTTAGCCGCAGCAAGGTTGGGGTCCGGCCGAAGGTCCGCAGCAGGCCTTGGCTTTCCTCTCCTCCTCCAGCCAGCGGTCGCGCGGCTTGCAGCTTGCCGGCCGCGGCGAAAGCTCGACATGCACCGCATCACCCGCGAGCCGGGGGAGCGCGGCGCGGTAGAGCTGCATCGGGCGCACGCCGTCGCTGACTTCGAAAGTGAGCTTGGCGGAATGGTCGAGCCCGACATGCTCTGTCACCTTGCGGATGATCGCCGAGAATTTCCCGGCCGGCATATGCGTGCGGTCCTCCTCGACGTCCCAGAGCTGCACGAAGATCTCGGCCCAGGATTCCGGGTTTGCACCGCAGTCCAGCGCAGCGAACTGGCCGGCTTTCACTTCGGTGACGTGGTAGCCAGGTCGCACCGGCCGGCCGTCATAGAAGAACACCAGCGGCCGGTCCTTGTAGCCCGCCAGAAACTCCAGCAGGCCAGCGATGGTGATGTCGTCGGGATCAACGACGTCAGCGGGTTCAAATTCCCGATTGTCAGAAACGAGCATGTGCGGTAATCCTTGTTTCAACGTTTTTAGGATTGTTGAAATATGGATGAACGTCAAGCCCTTTCCGCCTTTGCGGCCCTTTCGCAAGAAACTCGCCTGCGCATCCTGCGGCATCTGGTGATTGCCGGTCCGGACGGGATTGCCGCCGGCGCCATCGCCGAAAAAGTCGAGGTCTCGGCCTCGAATGTAAGCTTCCACCTGAAGGAGCTCGAGCGGGCAGGGCTGATCAGCGTGCGGCGCGATTCGCGCTCCATGGTCTACAGCGCCGAATATGACGCGTTGAGCGGCCTCATCCGTTTCCTGATGGAGGATTGCTGCTCCGGCCGGCTGGAGATCCGCGCTTCGGCGTTGGCTCCAGACTGCTGCGCCGCCGATGTGAAGGGACCGGTTCAGTGATCGTCGCGCCGACAGCCCGGGCGATCGTCCCGACCGCGCCGCATCAGCAATCCGAAATCCAACCTCTTGCCGTCGAGGCCAAGCCATGACCGTTACTATCTACCACAATCCCGACTGCGGCACCTCGCGCAACACGCTTGCCATGATCCAGGCGAGCGGCGAGAAGCCTGACGTCATCGAGTATCTGAATCATCCGCCCAGCCGGGACCGCTTGCGCCAGCTGGTCGCCGCCATGGGAATTCCCGCGCGCGCCCTGCTGCGCGAAAAGGGTACGCCCTATGCCGAACTCGGCCTGAGTGACGCCAAATGGACCGATGAACAGCTGATCGACGCCATGCTGAGGCATCCGATCCTGATCAACCGGCCGATCGTCGAGACGCCCAAGGGGACGCGGCTGTGCCGTCCGTCCGAGCTCGTGCTCGATCTGCTCGACCATCCGGTGGTCCGCTTCACCAAGGAAGATGGCGAGGTAGTGAACCATGACCGTGGTATCACGTGATCGAAGCCTTTCCGATCTCGAAGTCCCGGAGCGCTCGCCGCTGGCCGCCATTGCCGCCCTCGGCGTCACCCAGATCATCGGCTACGGCACGCTGTACTACAGTTTCAGCATTCTCGCCGCCGATATGGCCAGGGATCTGGGCTGGCCGACCGAATGGATTTTCGGCGCGCTCTCGGCGGCTCTGCTGGTTGGCGGGCTGACGGCGCCCTGGCTCGGAAACTGGATCGACCGCTTCGGCGCCGGCAAGATCATGACCGTCGGCTCGATCCTTGCCGCGGCTGCGCTCGCCGCCTGTGCCTACGCGCCGGCGGCCGGGGCCTTCGTGGCGGCGCTGATCGTGCTGGAAGTGGCATCGAACCTGGTCCAGTGCGGCGCCGCTTTCGCGCTGCTTGTGCAGATAAGGCCGCGTGCAGCGCAACGCAGCATCACCTATCTCACCCTCATCGCCGGCTTCGCATCGACCGTGTTCTGGCCGATCACCTCGGCCCTGCACGCGCAGATGTCATGGCGAACCGTCTATCTCGTCTTCGCGGGGCTGAACCTGCTCGTCTGCCTGCCGCTGCACGCCTGGCTCTCGCACGGCCTGGCCAAGAGCAGGCGCTCGGCGACCGAGCCGCCACGGCATGTCCAGGGATCGCTTCCGGCCTCGGCGCGGCCGCTCGGCTTCGCGTTGATGGTCATCGCCTTCTCGCTGCAGAACCTGCTTGGCGCCGCTGTCCTGGTGCATATGGTGCCGCTGCTTTCCGGACTTGGCCTCGGGGCGACCGCTGCCGTCGTCGGAACGCTGTTCGGGCCCTCACAGGTGTTGAGCCGCTTCATCAACATGATCTTCGGTATCAACCTGCCGCCATTGACGCTGGCCATCATCTCGGCCGGCCTGATGACGAGCGGGGTCGTCGTGCTGAACTGCACGGCGCCTTCCGTCGCAGGCGCGATGGTTTTCGCCGTCGTGTTCGGCATGGGCAACGGGCTTTTCAGCATCGTCATCGGCGCCCTGCCGCTGACATTGTTCGGCAGTGTGGACTATGGCCGGCTGCAGGGCGCGTCACATCGGCCCGGCTGCTCGTTTCCGCCGTTGCACCCTTTGCGCTGGCCTTCGCCATCGTCCATGTCGGCATTGCCTTGTCGCTGGCGGCGATGGCATTTCTGGGCGGTGCCGCGCTGCTGGTCCTGACGTCGATCATGAGACTGCCGAACGCGCGCAACGGCCGCGTCTGAGGGCGGCCGGCTCGTCCGGCCCTTTCTTGCCCCATCGAGATGCCGGTCCTGCCTCACGACGGACGGGCCGGTTCGCCCTATCTCCCATGACGCAGCGTTTGCCTGATGGCGCACGGAGGACGGGATCAAGTGACATCGACGCCGGTTGTCGGTCGTGAAGCGGCGCCTTTGCCCGTGATGGCGCTGTTGGGGGCCATGGTGTCGATCCAGATCGGCGCTACTTTCGCCAAGAGCCTGTTTCCGGTGATCGGCGCGCAGGGCACGACGACGCTGAGGCTGGTCGTCGGCGCGCTGATGCTGATCGCCGTGCTGCGGCCCTGGCAGATGCGGCCTTCGCGCGCCACCATGCCGTGGCTGGTCGCTTATGGGGTAACGCTGTGCGCGCTCAACCTCCTGTTCTACGCCGCGCTCGCCACGATTCCGCTCGGCGTTGCGGTGGCGCTGGAGTTTTCGGGACCGCTGCTGGTGGCGACGCTGACCTCGCGGCGCGCCGGCGACTTTGCCTGGATCGCGTTGGCGGTCGCCGGCATCGTGCTGTTGTCGCCCTTCATCCGTTCGTTCCAGCCGCTCGATCCGACTGGGGTGATGCTGGCGCTGGCGGCCGGCGGTTTCTGGGCGCTCTACATCGTGCTGGCGCAGAAGGCGGGCGAGGAGCTCGGCACCCGCACCACCGCCTACGGCATGGCGATCGCCGCCGTGCTGGTGCTTCCTTTCGGCGTGGCGCAGGCGGGAGCTGGCCTTCTCGCGCCGTCGATCCTGGTCAGTGCCTTGCTCGTCGGCCTGTTCTCGAGCGCGCTGCCGTTCTTTCTGGAGATGGTGGCGCTGACCCGGATGCCGGCCCGCATCTACGGCACGCTGACCTGTCTGGAGCCAGGATTGGGCGCGCTGGCCGGCTTCCTGTTCCTGCATGAGAGCCTGACCGCGCCGCAACTGGCCGGCATCGCCGCCGTCATCGTCGCGGCCGCCGGGACCGCGCTGACCTCGAAGCCGCCGGTGCCGTCGCCGGAGTAGGGCGGATCAACGTGCAGGTTCGTGCTGCAAACCCGGTTTCGCCACCGTCGTTCAGAACTTCACGCCCAGATCGACCTTCGCGCCCTGGTCGACCGTGCCACTGCCGAACTGGCCGGTATAGGACAAGCCGAGCGTCGCATTGGCCGACATGTTGAGATCGAGGCCGGCCTCGATCACCGCGGCATCCCTGGCGATCGGCACGCCGGCGATGGTGAATTGATCGCCGCCGGCGAAGGCGAAGACCGAGGTCGGCGTGACATCGCCGAAGGCGTGACGCCAGCCGAGCATGCCGCGAGCGGTGGCATCGATGCCGCCAAGCGCGAAGTCGGTCGCACCGCGAAGGCCCAGCGTGGTGAAGGTGGCGTCGTTGTTTGTGCTGGCGCTGGTCGCCGCCGCGGCACCACCCGTTTCGGTGAAGCCGTCGCTGTGCACGCTGACATAGGCGAGGTTGGCGAAGGGTTCGAACTTGAAGCGGCCGGCATCAGCCTTGTAAGCGAGTTCGCCGAACACTTGCGCGGTGCCGGCATCGTAGTCGGCTGATAGTTGATCGGCAAAGCCGTTGAAAGCAACCGAGCGTCTGGTCGAGATGCTGCTCCAGCTATAAGCCGCTCCGCTGCGGAAGGCGATGGCGCCCCAGTTGGTGCCGCCATAGAGACCGAGATGATAGCTGTCGCGCTTGCCCGATGAATCGCGGTCGTCGGCATCGAAGGAGGAATGGCCGTAGCCGCCGATGAGGCCGACACGCCAGCCGCCGACCAAAGTGTCGGCGCCGGCCAGCAGGCCGCCGGTCGAGCGGTCGAAGGCGGCGGCATTGCCGTCGCTGTCGGTGTTGCTCCACGAACCGAACACCTGGCCCCAGACGGCGAAGCGGTCGGTATCGGCCGCCACCATTTCCGGTCCACCTTCGCCATAGGCCATGACCGGCAGCGCCGCCGCGCCGCCATCGCCAAAGGCAGCAGCAATGCGATTGCTGGCCGCGTCGCGGACGAAGCGGCTGTCTTCAAGCAGCATGCCCTTGGCCGAGGCATGGATTTCGCCGGAAAGCTGGTCGAAGGCGTCCTGGGCGGCTGCTTCGCTCGGCAAAGCAAATATGGCATCGAACAGCGGATTGCCGCTGCCAAGACTTTCGGCACCACCGCCGGTGGCGATCTGGTTTGGCGTCAGGCCGACCTCGGCGAAGGATTTTGCCTGCGTCGCGTCGAGATAGACATGCGTCGGGTCGTAACTCGCGAAAAGGCCGGTGAACGGGCCTAGGCCGCTGAGCGTGTAGGTGCCGGTGACGCCCATGTCTGCCTGCAGCACGGTGTAATGGGTGCCCGCCACGTAAGGTGCTGCGTCGGTCTTGATCACGTCGAGGACCGCACCGGCGGCGATCGTCGCCGTGCCCGTCGCGTGGATGAGATCGGACTGGCCGGTCGAGGTCAGCTCGACCTGGTAGATCGAGGCCGCCGCCTGGTCGAGATTGCCGGCGACGTGGAGCGCACCGATCGAATTACCGGGTGCGATGATGCCGCCCGACCGCGCCATGACACCGCCCACCGTGCCGTTGCCGCCCAGCGTGCCACCGAAGATCGTCACCAGCGAATTGGCCAGCGAACCATTTACGGCCAGCCGCCCGCCATCCACATTGGTGGCACCGGTGAAGCCGCTCGAATCGGCGGTGAGGTTCGTCGCGCCGGCGATCTGGTTGATTGTGCCCAGTCCGTTGATGCTAGCATTGAACGCATAGTTTGCATCGGTATGGTTGAAATTGAGCGCGCCGGTGCCGAGGCCGAATTGCAACGCGGCCGAATCGAGGACACCGGCAGTCGTCGCCGCGGCGCCTGCCGCGCCACCGATGTTAAGCGTGCCGGCGGAGCCGGCCTGGCTGGCGATCACGGTGGCGAAATCCACCAATGCGGTGCCGCCGTTCGAGAGCGTCACCGAAGCCGTGCCGCCGAAACCGATCGCCAAATCGCCGTGCATCTCCCACAGCGAAGTCGGGCCGTCGACCGTTGCCTGGCCCGTGGCATTGGCACCAATCGCCATGGCGGTGAGGCCGCCGGAGGCGATGCCGCCATTGGTGACGGCAAGAGTGCCACTTCCGAGGCCGCCAAGGAGCAGCCCATTCTTGTTGGTTAATTTCGAGCCCCCGTCGACGGCAACTGAGCCGGAGGCTGTTGCTGAACGGCCGATAAAAACGGAATCAGCATCTGCTGAGCCGCCGTTGGAGATGGAAAGCGTGGCGTGACCGTTGCCGCCGACGGCAAGAATGTCGTCGGTGCTCCAGGAAGATCCCGCTCCGTCAACGGTAGCGGTCGCCGTAGCGGTATCGAATTCGCCAAGGGTCGCCGCCTGGTTGAGCACTTGACCTTTGTTGGTGATGTGGAGCGCACCGGCGCCCTTGAAGCCGACGGACAGGTCGCCGGAATTCATCCAGGTCGAACCCTGCCCATCGACCGAGACCTCGCCGGCCGAACCGATTTCGAGCGCGACGAAGCCGTTGGTGTTGCTGACAATGCCGCCGTTCGAAATCGTCAGCGTGCCGGTGCCGCCGGAGCCAACAATGAGCTTTCCATTGTTCGTCCAGGAACCCGCGCTGTCGATCTCCGCAGTACCGATCGAGCCGGCGTCGTAGCCAAGGTAGCCCGAGTCATTGCTGACCTTGCCGCCGTTCGAGACTAGGAGCGCACCCTTGCTGGCACGGCCGACGTAGAGATTGCCGTTGTTCGTCCACTTCGATCCCGTACCGTCGACAGCCACCGTGCCGGTCGAGCCCGCCGTGTTGCTGATATAGCCCCAGTCATTGCTGACAACACCGCCGTTGGTGATCGATAAAGTGCCGGTGCCGAGATCGCCGACACCCAGGTTGGAACTGTTGCTCCAGGTCGAGCCGGCACCGTCGACGAATACCATGCCGGTCGAGCCCGCGTTCGCGCCAACAGTTGCCCAACTGTTGCTGACAGCGCCGCCTTGCGTGATCTGCAGAGCGCCCTTGCCGGAATCACCGACGATCAGCGACCCGCTGTTTGTCCAGGTTGAGTCGACGACTATCACGATGCCGGTCGAGCCCGCCGACTTGCCAACATAGGCCTTGTCATTGCTGACAGCGCCGCCGTTGCTGATCGCTAGGGTGCCGGTGCCGAAATCGCCGACAGCCAGGTCGGAACTGTTGGTCCAGGTCGAGCCGGCATTTTCGATGAACACGCTGCCGGTCGAGCCGGCATTCGCGCCAATAGTCCCCCCGCTGGAGCTGACGCCGCCGCCATGGCTGATCGCCAGAGTGCCGGTGCCGAAATCGCCGACACTCAGCGATCCGCTGTTTGTCCAGGTCGAGTTGTCGACGAACACCTTGCCGGTCGAACCCGCGGAGGCGCCAATATAACCTGAAGTATTGCTGACCTTTCCGCTGTTCGAGACCATCAACGTACCTGTCCCGGCGACGCCGACGGACAAGTTCCCACTGTTGAGCCAGGTTGAGCCGATGCCATCGACCATCACCTTACCGGCTGAATCGGTGCTGTAGCCCACCATGGCATCAGCATTGCTAACCACACCGCCGTTGGTGATTATCAACGCGCCGTCGCCATCATGGCCGACATAGAGCGTTCCATTGTTTGTCCAGGTGGCATCATCGATCGTCGCCGAGCCGATCGAATCTGAATATCGGCCAAGATAGGCGCTGTCGCTGATGACCTTACCGCCGTTGGAAACCGTTACCGCGCCAACGCCGGAACTGCCGACTGTGAGGCTATCAGTGTTAAGCCAAGTCGAGCCGGCGCCATCGATCTTTACGACGCCTTGAGCGTTGCTGCCGCCCGCAATAATACCCACAGCATCCGTCACGACACCGCCATTGAGGATATCGAGCGTAGCCAGCCCGAAACCACCAACCACCAGACTGCTGCTGGTCCACGAGGAACCCGCACCTGTTACGGTGACATCAGAAGTCGAGTTATCCCCCCAGGATAAGAATGCTCGGTTGGTCGTCAACGTGCCGCTCGAAATGACAAGACTGCCGTCCGAAGAAGCTACAAAGCCAAGGTAAATATCGTCCGCAAAAGCGGTGCCAGCGTTGATAACAGTCGGATTCGGTGTCGAATTGCTGATATATACAATATCGGCCGCCGTCGGCACTGACCCAGCGTTCCAGTTTCCGGCGGTAAACCAATCCGTGGAGGTGGTGCCGGTCCAGACATCGGCCGCCGTCGCGGCGATCGGCTGGCCGAGCCCGACCAGCGCCGTCGACGTCAGCGCCAGATATTTCCACGCGTTAGCCTTGCGGCCACCAAAACCATTCTGCGGCATCCAAACCCCTGACATGACAGTCGTTTCACCCTGAGGCTGACATGTCATTGGAGCCCCGGCTTGTCTTGGGCAGGGCCGCACTGGAATTGGACTGGAGCGAAAAGCCGTGCCTTTTGCGCGCACTGTGGCAGTTCTGCGCCACGACCGCGCAGGCGCTGCCCCACCGGCCGCTCAAAGAGAGAATCGGACTCCGCGCCAGGGCCGGCCAGAGAAAATGCCGCAACCTTATCTGGCGCTCGTCGGCGTGTAGCCGAAACGGCGACGAAAGCAGCGATTGAAGTACGATACATCGCTGAACCCGCTTGTCATTGCGATATCGCTGATCCGCATGTCGCTGTGTCTCTGCGAGAGCATCCTGTGGGCGCTCTGCAACCGCAGCTCGAGAACGCGCTCGGAGAAGCTCACTCCCGTCCCCTGAAGGAGATCGTGGACGTAGCGCGCCGACAGGGCGAGCTGTTGCGCGACACCTTGGGCGGAGATGCCAGGATCGGCGAAATCCTCGGCGATCGTTGCCAGGATCGCCTCCAGCCTGGCGGCGCGCAGGCCGCGAAGGCCCGCCAATTCGGCAGCCCGACCTTTCGCCCCGGTCACCAGGCCGATCAGGTCCACGATCGTGTCCGTCGCATGGGCTATGAGATCGGCCGAGGCGAGCGGGCTGCCGCTTTCAAGAAGCTGGCAATAGCGCTTGAGAAGATCGAGGGCTTCGTTGTCGGCGCCGATCTTCAACCCCAGCCTGTCGTCGATCTGCGGGAAGGCGCGCATGAGGACCGCGCGGGGGACGACCACATTGGTCCAGATATTGCTGTCGGCACCGGTCATTTTCAGCGCTTCCGAAGCCGTGACGAGGACGGCTTCTCCCCGACCGACAGCATATTCGCGGCCGACCTGTGCGCCGGACAACAGGGTGTCGGCGTTGTTGATCAGCAGCAAATAGCCATCATTGTCGTCCTCGGCGATGTTGCTCGCCTTCCTTGTCGCCTGCTTGATCGTTCCGAACATCTGACCGAGAACCAGTGAACCGACAGCCGTGGCTTCGATTGAGGCCTCGAAGGGCAGGTTTTCCGATATGCCGTATTCCACCGACCATATTTCCGCGACGTGAATGTCCTGCCACAGGGAAAATCGCTCGCGTTCGTCAAGATGCGGTGGCAACTGAGCCGATGAAAACACCGTCTTTCGCGACAATGGAAAACCTCGATAAAGTATCCGCGCTTAAAAAATACCGGTGGCCATACTTTTCATCGGCAGAATAACCGGCAACAGTGGCGGCTGGCATCAAGCAATCGAGTTGAATCTTAATTGAGATCGGCCAGGAGTGGCGTCATCCAAAAGTATGACGCCACAAAATTCTCCGAGGCGAGATCGCAGTGTGTCTGGAGGCGTGGTGGAGAGGCTGAGCAGCGAAGTTCTTGGTTCCATTATCGGCGATATTTACGATTGCGTTTTGAACCCGGAAGGCTGGGCCGGCGTCATGACCCGGATCACGACCGCCATGGACGCAGCCTATACAACCATCGCGCTCGCCAGCACCGCCGACAATCATGGCCGCTTCGCCGCTCAATCGCCCTGGGATCCCGTGCAAATGCGCGTGCTCCAGGATTATGACTTTGACGCAATTCCCGGTCTGAAGACGGCGGTTGTCGGAGATGTCGACACGCCCGTCGCGACGCTGTCGCTGATGAGCGAAGCCGAACTCGGGCAGACGGCATTTTTTCAGAACTGGGCCAAACCGCAGGGACTGCGCGAAGCCTGCATCACCAAATTCGTCCACACGTCGGACCGGATCGGGCTCATGGGTTGCACCACATGGGCCGACAGGGGGATCATATCAGCCGAAGACCAACATTTCCTGGCGTTGCTCTCGCCGCATCTGCGCCGTGCTTCCCTGATCGGAGACCTGCTCGACCAGGCTCGCGTTACCGCCAGCCTTTACCGCCAGGCGCTCGACAATCTCGCAGTGCCTGTCGTGCTTGCCGGCGCCAACGGGGCAATCCTCCATGCCAATGGCGCTGCCGAACGGATGTTGTCGGCACAAGGCCCCATTCTTTCCAGGAACGGCCTGCTCCAGGCGCAGAATCCGGCGGTCGCCCGCGCCCTGCTGGAAGCGATCGCCAGCGCCGCGAACGCGGATGCTTCGCTTGGCGCCCGGGGCATAGGACTGCCGGTCTCGGCCCCGGGCCAGCCGCCCGCCGTCGCCTATGTGCTGCCGCTGACCGAAGGAACCGCGCGCGCGGCTTTCCGGCCGGCATGCGCGGCTGTTTTTATATCGACCACCACGTCGGCTTCTCCTCTGCCAGAGGCCGTCCTGACCACGCTGTTCGACCTTACGCCCGCTGAGGCGCGGGTCCTGCTGCGGATCGGCAGCGGATTGTCGGCGTCGAAGAGCGCTTTGTCGCTCGGCATCGGCGAAAACACCTTGAAGACACACCTCAATCGTATCTTCGCCAAAACCGGGACGAGACGCCAAGCCGACCTCGTCAAGCTCGTCTCGGACATAGGCACGCCCCTGGCAGCGCATTGAGGCTGATGGCGTAGTCCGCAGCGCGAGATCGGCTCACCGCTTCCAGAGCGGCTCCGGCGCGAAGCGCTTGCCAGGATCGCGCCTGGCCGCCCCCCTCTGGCCTGCCGGCCATCTCCCCCTCAAGGGGGAGATTACTCGCTTCCACCGCTCAGATCAGCTTCTCCAGCGTGATCGGCAAATCGCGCACCCTTTTCCCCGTCGCGTGGAACACCGCGTTGGCGATCGCCGGCGCCACGCCGACGATGGGCAGTTCGCCGACGCCCTTGCCGCCGAGCACCGAGGAGTGCGGGTCGGGGATGCCGACCGAGATCACCTCGATGTCGGGAATGTCGGCATTGGTCGGCACCAGATAGTCGGCGAGGTTGTTGTTGACGATGCGGCCGTGGCGGCGGTCGATGATGCCTTCTTCCAGCAACGCCTGGCCGATGCCCATGATGATGCCGCCCTTCCACTGGCTTTCCGCCAGCTTCGGATTGTAGAGCCGTCCCGAATCCAGCGCCGACACGACGCGCGAGACGCGCACCGTGCCGAAATCCTCGTCGACGCGGACCTCGATGAAATGCGCGCACCAGGAGTGACGGGAATAGTCGCCTTCGGTGTGCGGCAGCGCCATGGCGATGGTGGTGTAGTTCCTGTAGCGGTCCTCGGCACTCGAATTGGCCGGCATGGTATCGCCTGTCGCCTCGATGCGATCGCGGCCGACGCTTTTGAGGAGCTCGGCGATCGACACATCGGGGCCGTCGCCACGCGGTGCGGTGATGCGGCCATTGGCGACGACCAGCGTGTTGGCCTGCAGCGCATGGAAGGGCGAGCGCGGGTCGCTGATCGCCAACCCGACCAACTGGTCGAGCGCCGAGGTCGCGGCCTTGTAGACGGCGCCCGTCATGACGCCGGCCAGGCGCGAGCCGCCGGCGACGCCGGCGCGGGGGAAGCGGGAATCGCCCAGCTTCACCACGACGTCGTCGGCCGGCACGCCCACCGTCTCGGCCGCCGTCTGCGCCAGGATGGTGTAGGTGCCCTGGCCCATGTCGATCGAAGAGCTTTCGACCTCCACCGAGCCGTCGGCCAGGATGCGCACGATCGCCTCGCCATAGGCGCGCCGCACCGGATAGGTACCGGCGGCTACGCCCCAGCCGATCAGCTGGTTGCCGTCGCGCATCGAACGCGGCTCCGGTGAGCGCCTGGCCCAGCCGAAGCGCTCGGCGCCCGTGGCAAAAGCCTCGCGCAACTGCCTGGTGGACCAGGCTTTTTTCACTTCCGGGTCCTGCTCGGCATAGTTCCGCAGCCGGATCTCCAGCGGGTCGATGCCAACCTCATAGGCGAGCTCGTCGATGGCGCTTTCGATGCCGAAGGCCGAAGGGTTCTCGCCCGGCGCGCGCATGGCGCCCGGCACCACGGAATTCACCCGCACGACGTTCTGCCGGGACGAAAAGTTCGGCGTCGCGTACATGATCGAGGTAACCGAGGCCAACGGCTCCACCCACATGCCATCGATCGACGTTTCATTGACGCCGCGATGCAAGATCGACTGGATTTTTCCTTCCGCATCCGCGCCGAGCGCCACCGTCTGGCGCGTCGCGGCGCGGCCGCCATAGCCGGTGAAGGTCTGCGGGCGCGTCATCACCAGGCGCACCGGCCGGCCGAGCATTTTGGCTGCACTCGCGGCAACCGCGCCGTGGCCGAGCGCCAGCGCCTTGGAGCCGAACCCGCCGCCAATATAGGGCGAGACCAGCCGCACATTCTCGAACGGCACACCGAACCATTCGGCATAGGTGCGCGCCATGCCGTCGAGCCACTGGCTCGGCTCCCAAACAGTGAGCCGGTCGCCCTCCCAGCGGGCGATCAGGCCGTGCGGCTCCATCGGCGCCTGGTATTCGCGCGGCGTGTTGTAGGCGGCGCAGATCCGGACCGGGGCGGACGCAAAGGCAGCCTGCGCGTCGCCCCATTCCTTGGTCATGGCCTCGATCGGAATGCCGTCGCCGGCTTTGGCATCGTTGAGGTCGACGATGGCCGGCGTCTCGTCATAGTCGACCTTGACGAGGGCCGCTGCCGCAACCGCCTGTTCGAAGGTTTCGGCGACCACGGCGGCGACATGCTGGCCCGAAAAGCTGATGTCGCGCGCCAGCGGGCAATAAGGCTTGTCGGGCGGGGGCGTGCCGAACCAGTCCGACGCGGTTTTCAGGGCCATGATGGTGTCCGGCGTCAGCACTTGCAGCACGCCGGGCGCCGCCTCAGCCTGCGCCGTATCGATGGCGCGCACCTTGCCGGACGCGATCGTGCTGTCGACCAGCACGGCGTAGGCCAGGTCTTCGAGCTGCTGTTCGACAGCGTATTTGGCCGCACCGGTGATCTTGGCCGGGCCGTCGACGCGCGACAGCCGGCCTCCGACGGCTTGTGCCAGCACGCCGTCGGAGGCGTCGCCATGTCTTGCGATGTGAACGGTCATGCCGCTTCTCCCAGTTTGAGGATCGCTCTGGCCACGACGCGCGGCGCGAGCTCGATCTTGTAGTGGTTGGCGCCATGGTCGACGGCGCCCTCGACGGCGAGCAGGCTGGCCGCGCGGACAGCCTTAGGCTCCAGCACCTTGCCTTTCAGCGCCTCTTCCACGGCGCGCGCCCGCCAGGGCTTCGTGGCAACGCCGCCGAGCGCGACGCGCAGGTCGCGGACGGTGCGCCCGTCGGCCTCGAGTTCGAGGCCGACGGCGGCACTGGCGGCGGCGAACTCATAAGACTGCCGGTCGCGGACCTTCACGTAGGTCGAGCGGCGGGCGGCGGCGGATCCGGGGACTTCGATGGCAGTGATCATCTCGCCCGGTTCGATCGCGTGTTCCTTCTGAGGCGTGGTGCCGGGCAGCAGGAAAAAGTCGTCGACCAAGACCCGGCGTTCGCCGAGATGGACCACCGCATCGAAGGCGACCAGCGCAGTGGCGAGGTCGCCGGGATAGGTGGCGATGCAGGCTTCGCTGGTGCCGAGCACCGCATGGCCCCTGGTGACGCCGCCGATCGCCGAACAGCCGCTGCCGGGCTCGCGCTTGTTGCAGGCGCCAAAATTCGAGGGATCGCGGAAATAGGGGCAGCGTGTGCGCTGCATCAGATTGCCGCCGACGGTCGCCATGTTGCGGAGTTGCGCCGAAGCCGCCTGCCACAGCGCCTCCGAGACAGCGGGAAAGCCGCCCTTGATGCCGGCATGGTCGGCGACATGGCTCATCCTGGCGAGCGCGCCGATGACGGCGCCGCGCTCGTCGATCTCGATGGTGTCCAGCCCCTTGAGATGGGTGATGTCGACCAAGCTGTCGGGCTCGGCGACGCCGCATTTGGCGAGGTCGATCAGCGTCGTGCCGCCGGCCAGCAGCATGGCGCCGGGCAGGGCGGCCGCCTGGCGTGCGGCGTCGACGGAGTTGGCGCGAAGATAGGAAAAATCCCTCATGACGCGGCCTCCAGCGCTGCTTGGCGCACGGCGGCGACGATGTGCGGATAAGCGCCGCAGCGGCAGAGATTGCCGGCCATGTATTCGCGGATCTCGTCATCGGAGCCGGCATGGCCCTCGCGGATGCAGGCGACCGCCGACATGATCTGGCCCGATGTGCAATAGCCGCACTGGAAGGCGTCCTGATCGAGGAAGGCAGCCTGCACGGGATGCAGTGCGCCCTCCCGTGCAAGCCCCTCTATGGTGGTGACGGTGCGGCCTTCGGCCTGTGCCGCGAGCGTCAGGCAAGCCAGCACGCGCTCGCCGTCGACATGCACGGTGCAGGCGCCGCACTGGCCGTGGTCGCAGCCCTTCTTGGTGCCTGTCAGGCCGAGGCGGTCGCGCAAGGCGTCGAGCAGCGTGACGCGCGGTTCGAGGTCCAGCGTATGCGGCTGGCCGTTGATATCGAGATGGACGGGGATTGTGGTGTTCGTCATGGGCGTCTGGCTCCAGTTGCTTGACGCTGAGGAAAATGAAGTGGTGTCGGGGCGGGGAAGGGCAAGGCGCAATGTGGTCAGCTTGGCCGATCTCCCCCGTACGGGGGGAGATTACGCTCTTCGGCGCCTTCACCAGTCCCTGACGGAAATCGGCTTTGGCTTGCAAGCTTTCAGCACGTGACATACCGGTTCCCCTGATTATATGATAAAGGTGCTCCACTAAAGCGGAGGCGCCTCCGTTTATTACGTGGGGGCTGACCCGATGGGGTTCAAGCCCCATATTTCGACAGTGGAGAAAAAATTGGCCGCAGAGCCGTCCGCCATCCCCGACCAGAAGACCGCAGAGGCCAAGCCGCTGCGCGCCGACGCGCAGCGCAACCGCGACCGGCTGGCCGAGGTGGCGGCCTCGGTCTTCGCCGAGCGCGGAATCGATGCCTCGCTGGAGGAGATCGCGCGCCGCGCGGGCGTCGGCATCGGCACGCTCTACCGGCATTTCCCGACACGCGAGCACCTGGTCGAGGTGGTCTACCGCCGCGAGGTGGAAGGGCTGTGCGCGGCCGCCGGCGAACTGGCGGCAAAGCATCCGTCCGACGTGGCACTGGAAGAATGGATGCGGCGCTTCGTCGACTATATCGCCACCAAGCGAGGGCTTGCGACCAGCCTGCGCATCCTGTTGACGGCGAATGCCAATCTCTATTCCGACACGTCGGGTCGGGTCTCGGCGGCGTTGCGGCAATTGGTCGAGGCGGCGGTGGCCGAGGGCACCATCCGTGGCGATGTCGACGCGTCCGACGTGCTGCACGCGCTGGGCGGCATCTATTCGGCGCCCGACACCCCGGATTGGCGCGATCGCTCGCGCCGGCTGGTCCGGCTGCTGATGGACGGATTGCGGTTCGGCGCCGCCAAGGCTAGGTGAGGGGGACTGGAGACTGGCCTGCGGCTAGCGGGCACGTCCGCGATTTGGGGGCATCTTATGTATGTGGGCCGTTCCTACAAGGTGATGGATTTCGCGCTCTGGTCGCGGCGCAGCGTCATCTACATGGTGGTGGTGAGCGGACTGGCTGTCGCGGCCTACCGTTTTCCCGGCCTTGCCGGGTTCTCGGTGCCGTGGTCTGTCGTGCTGGTGCTCGGCACCACGGTGTCATTGGTTGCCGGCTTCAAGAATTCGCAGGTGTTTACCCGCAGCGGTGAAGCGCTGCAGGCGTTTGCGCAAATCACGGCCAGCAGCCGGTTGTGGTCCAATTTCTGCAGGGACTTCACCGACGCCCCGACAGCGAAGCAACTCATCTATCGCCACATCGCCTGGATGACGGCGCTGCGTTTCGCGCTGCGGCGGCCGATGCCATGGGAATCCATGGCGCGGGCCGCCAATATCGAATACCGGCGGCGTTACCATGTCCAGGAGGATACGGGCTCGATTGCCGACGAATTGCGGCCGTTGCTGGCCGAGCAGACCGAGGGCGTCCTGAAATCGCCCCGCCCGGCGATCGCCTTGCTCGAAATGCAATCGGTGCAGGTCAACGGCTTGTTCAAGGATGCCAAGATTCCTCCGCAGATCTATGGCGAACTGACAAAACTCATCCGCGACTTCCACGACCAGCAGGCGCGCTGCGACCGCATCAAGAACAATCCCTATCCCCGCCAATACGCCATCGTCAGTTCCATGTTCGTCATGATCTTCTGCACGCTGTTGCCGTTCGGCGTCGTTCCGGTCTTCGCTGAGATGGGCAAATTCGGCGGGGCGCTGGGCTCGATCGCGATCTGGCTGACGAAGCACCTAATATCAGGGCTGGAAGCGCATCCTTGAGCGGGCCGGCCAGCCGCACACCGGCACGCACGGCATGCGACACCGCTCGGCAACCGACATCGCCAACTCCGGCGTGCCGGTGAAGGTCGGCATGGCGCTCACCACGCATAAGACCGTCACCATGTTCATGCGCTACGTCCACACCGAGGATGACCCAATAAGGGCGGCCGACGATGCCGTGGCGCAGAGGCGTCTGACCCTGATCGGTGGCGCACCAAGCTCGGAAATTACAGGCCGTTCCGTGAGGAGTATTTGCCGTCGACAAGACCGAGCGGCTTCTGATCTGCCGCCTGGTCAGCGCCTCAGCGGGCTCGGGGCGATGGTGGGGGGCGCGATAATTGGCTCGGGATGTTTACGGGTACTGGAAGGCGAAGTTGCTTGAAAATTGTAGGTATTAAATCATAGCCATCAATAAAGTTGTGCTGGGGCCAGTTACGTAGTATAAAATTCCTCATCATCGTCCTGGTGCGATCTGTAAATTGCGGATCGGACTTGGTTCGACTGCGAGCGAAGCAATCGCAGTCGTGCCCACGCGGCACGCTGGGGGAGGAAATGATTGCGTAGGAGAGCTGTGCGACCTATCCTACTTGCGCTGCTTCTTTGCGCAGGGTGCGTAAACGCTCCGACCGCGAATACTGGCGCATTTGTCAAAGGGGTCGCTGCTGTCCAATCAGCGAGTGATACGCTCTATGACGATCTTGGCGTTGCCGAACGCAATGTAGTTCTTCGGCAATTGAATGCCAACCCTGCAAGCGGTCGTCGGTTTGACGTCGCCAATGCTTACTATTATTCTACAATTGGCGACCCTCCCCTTACGACGGAGTTTAGAAGTGCTATTGGGATCATCGCACAGTATGCCGACCTACTGAACACTCTGTCGAATGGCTCTAACAACGCCGCCGCAAGGGCGCAAACTCTTGAAATTGCTGAAAATCTATCGTCCTTGGCAGGAACGCCAGAAGTTGCCCTAGCCGCTGCTGCCCTTAAGCCAGTTATTGACCAGCTCCTTCTCGCGCGGAGCGTTGCCGAGGCTCGGCAACTTGCTCTCGATGGCGCACCCCGGTTCTCTGACTTGATAGGTGCGCTGAAGAATTCAACACCTGCAATGTTTAAAATGCTTGTGACTGAGGTTGCACATTCTTCAGGCATTAATTCGTCGAAGCTCACCGATTATCGGACGGCGCTTGCGAATTATGTCGTTCTACTGGACCGCTTGCAGAAAACGTTCGGCTCTTTGGTGGAGGCTTTCAAGCGCCCTTCTGACGTAACGTCGATAGCGAGTTTGTCTCAAGCGACCGGAATGCTTCAAGAAGACGTAAAGGCGGTCCGGCAGGCCCTTGCCGCCGCCAGAAGTAGATAGGAGGGACCTATGCTCGACCCAGATGGTGCTTGGGATGCCGTTGCTTCTGCGATATCTGAAATTGAAACGAAAATGTCGGCGGGTGCCTCTGGCGCGGATCTTGAGGCACTGAAGTCAGCTAAGAAGGATCTGCTTGCCGCACTGGATGATCTAGCAATTGACGCCTATCGCAATGCTGCAGCCAAAGTCGCTGCAGCCCGTGCGGGTCTCGAGGCGATAGTCTCAACTGCAGAACCACGTTTGGGGACCTTCCTAGCGACGGCCGTTGCCCTGCTTCCAGCGCCTCTTTCATCGACCACGGCGGGAGGCAATTCGCCGGTCAGGCAATCTTTTGGCGCAGGCGTGATCGGCGGAGCAGACACTGGAGGCGCCGCCGGCACAGCATTGCCTGGAATTGAGCCCACGCCAGGAGCGTTTGTCGAGCGCGTTGTGGCCACGTGCAACACGGAATGGGAATTTTTCGGCCGTCAGGAGTATGATATCGGCGGTTCAATTGTTCGTATTGGCAACAAGGAAGGTCAGCAACCGTATTCTAATCGGATAGGGACGTACTGGCTGGAAGGAACGTCGACGCACGGGATCGACGGTCAGACATTTGAAATGCCTTGGTCTGCGGCATTTGTGTCGTGGGTGATGAAGACAGCCGGTGCTGGCGACAGATTCCGGTATTCGACACAGCATTCAGTCTACATTTCGCAAGCTATTCGGGATTGTTTAAGCAGGCGTGATGCTGCGGGATTCTGGGCGCAGCGGCTAAACGAATATCGACCAAAGATCGGTGACATAGTCTGCTGGTCGCGCGAGGCAGGCGTTGATTATGACAACCAAAAGGGTGGAAACTACAAAGGCCATAGTGACGTCATTGTCTCGATCGGCGACGGCATTGCCTGGATCATTGGTGGAAACGTAGGTAACTCCGTCACAAAGCGCCCGCTTGCATTGTCGGACAATGGGCTTCTTCGAGCAGTGGCAGCCGGTGGTGAACAGCTTTTTGCGGTTATGGAGGAGAGGATTGCCGTTGCCTCTGAGGCCCAAACCCCTTCTACGTTAGGGAGCGTGGATGCGAGCAATGCCGCGACCGGCGGGAATGGATTACTCAAGATAGCGTGGGGAAAGAAGGTCTCGGGCGGATTCAAAAGCCGCGTGATCAGTATTGCAAGCACTCTGGGGTGCGACCCTAGCCACCTTATGGCTGCAATCGCCTTTGAGACGGGAGAGACGTTTTCACCCAGCATTCAGAATCCAATATCCGGCGCTACCGGTCTCATTCAATTTATGCCTCGAACCGCCAAAGACCTCGGCACATCAACTGCGGAATTGGCCTCTATGACAGATGTGGATCAACTAGACTTGGTCGCGAAGTATTTCAACCCGTACGTTGGCAAATTGAATAGTCTTCCAGATGTTTATGCGGCAATTCTATTTCCGATTGCGGTAGGAAGGCCTGATTCGACCGTACTGTTCCAGAGACCGGCTATTGCTTATATCCAGAATGCTGGACTCGACGTCAACGGCGACGGAGTTATAACAAAGTCTGAGGCGACTTCGAAGGTACAGAAAAAGCTTGATCGGGGGCTGTCACTTGAATTCATTGGTTAGAGGCCCGTTATTAGGCGGCTTCTGGTGTGGTGCTGAACTTGCAATCTAGTCTGCCTCGGAGGGCCAAAGGAAAAGCGCAATCCAATGAGGAGTGTGCATTCAACAAATGGGCGTTCGACGGGTCATGTTGGGTGACCATCAGTCAGGAACTGCGATGCCGACATATGTTCCAGAAGATACGGGCAGTCAACAGAGTGTAGCCGCTGCGTCTCCCAGTAATACATCTGGAGCCGACGGGAAATCAACATGCGCTACAGATGTCCAGGTTGCGCAGATCGGACAAGCGCAAGCAATGTCGTCCGCCGTCGGCGGAGGTGGTCCCCCACCAGAGGGCCGGTGGACGCTCCCTTCCAGCGTAAATGTACAGGCATTCCTTTGCTTGGGAGTGGCATGTCTTGGTAGCGTCATTCTGGTCTCTATTGTTGCCGTGTTGATTGCTCTTATGCAATTTCAAGGGCGGCTTTTGATGGCGCAGCCGAGCCTTACTGCTGGACGCCTTGTATATTTTGTTGCTCTTGAAAAAAACTTGGATGAAGTGACTACATCTATGTCTAATAACTCGAAGGCGTTGGAGCGAGAGGGATTAAATTTATCAAAGAATCAGAATGAGCTAAGCTTCAGGATAAATCGATTGTGCGCTGCTTTTGCAACGTTGCCTATGGAGGATGGCTATTTGTCGAGATGCGAGGCATTTCTGTCAAGGATTCCATTCGATTTTATACCGCAGCAATTCGATGCGATGCAGAAGGCTTTGAACTATGACGTCCATTCGCCCGAAAAGAACCAGGAGGTGGCTGTCGTACCTCATTTAGAAAAGGATTCACTTGATAAAATCGAAGCTAAATTTGCCAGATACATGGGAGATCCGTTAATTCAGGGTCAGAAATTTTCTGAGTTCGAATATCTTTACGCATCAGACATTTCAGCTATAGCGTTCCTCAATCAAGCGTCGGCATTGAGATTGCAACCTCTCTATACGATTGCACGAGCGCACTATCTAGAAGACTGTGCGTATAGGAGTACATTGGCTAGACAATTAAGGCGCTACAGGGACATTGAGGAACTGAACTGTTCTGGCGTTCTACCTGTTGAGCAGATCACCGTGCCCGCGTCAGTTCTGCCGAGACAGGCAACCGGGCAGAGTCAGTCGGGCGGTGTCGGCGGACCTGCTCCGCCGGCCGGGCAGGCCAAGAATGCCGAAGGCGGCGGCGGACCTGCGCCGGCCGGGCAGGCCAAGAATGCCGAAGGCGGCGGCGGACCTGCTCCGCCGGCCGGGCAGGCCAAGAATGCCGAAGGCGGCGGCGGACCTGCGCCGGCCGGGCAGGCCAAGAATGCCGAAGGCGGCGGCGGACCTGCGCCGGCCGGGCAGGCCAAGAATGCCGAAGGCGGCGGCGGACCTGCGCCGCCGGCCGGGCAGGCCAAGAATGCCGAAGGGGATGGGGTTCGGAGCAATGAGCCCCCGAATCCAGGTTCAGAACTGCTTGGCCTCAACAGAGGAACCTACGAGGTTCATGGACAACCGGAGCAGCTGCTAGGACAGCCTCTTTCTTCGTCGGGCCCGATTGGAAGCTCCGTTAGCGACGCATTGGACATATCAACCGCGGGCAATAACGGCCCTGGTCAGCTTCAAAGGGACACGATTTCTGCAGAGCAACAGAGGGACTTTGATCTGGTTTCGAGTTACCGATTTTATGACCGACTTTCACCGAGATTGCTTGAGAGTCTTATAATGAGTCCGAGCGAGTTCTTAGCTCTACTTCTAGTATGTTTCGGTGGAATCCTGGGCGCTTTTTTAAAGATAATCTTTTCCGTTTATACGTCGAGCAGGGATCCAGATTTTCGCGACTTATTAGTTGGTCCCATACTTGGGCTAATCTGCGCCTTGGTGTTATACATTCTGCTTCGTGCCGGTTTTATTGCTATAACAGATCATGCCGAACAGGCTGGCTCTACGAGTTTGAGTCCCTTCGTGATTGTTTTTGTCTCGTTGACAGCAGGTCTATTATCCGAGCGATCAGTTGCAGTACTGCAGCGATCAAGTGCGACATTGCTAGGTGCGTCAGATTCATCCGAAATCAGCCGGTGGGCCGTCGGGCTCAAAGGCGCACTATTGCGCACAGGAATTAGCGTCGAACAACTTGCTGCTCGGTTGCGACTGGTTCCAAAAGTTGTTCAGGATTGGACAGAAGAAGTCGAATCCGTTCCAGCTCCACAACAGCGAGACCTATCCCTCATTCTAGATACCTCACCCCGATTACTTTTTACGGATCTGCCGCCTTCATGAGTTTCGTTCATTGCGAGATGATGTATCCTTGAAGGGCCCCGCTGGAGGTAGGGCAGTAGCAAGGCCCTCCGACCGGGCCCGGTAGAGCCATCCAACAGGAGCCGTAATTTGTATAGCATAGTAAACGAGACGGCTGCTGAGGGAACTGCTGCTGAGGGAACTGCTGCTGAGGGAACTGCTGCTGAGGGAACTGCTGCTGAGGGAACTGCTGCTGAGGGAACTGCTGCGGGGGGAACTGCTGCTGTTGGAACTGCCCTCCGTACGGCTGTTGAGGATAAGGAAGGATTGGGGGTGGCCTCGGTGGAACGTCAAATTGCGCGTGAAGCGTTGCTGGCAGCAATGTAGCCACGACCGCTACCATTGCAAACGGCGTCCGATTGTTTCCAAAGGGTTGGAAGAACGCAATCGACATGCCTGCCTCTCAATTCGTCCGCCCACGCATAAAAAGTCCAAAGGACTTTCGTGCCTAAACGCAGGAACTCGCGGGCTTCAGTAATTTCGTGCCCTGTAAGGCTATCGTATCCTAGGCTGTTGCGATCTCGCAGACAACGCTATCTGTCGAATGTGTATAATTTTTCTGGTAGCTCAGTAAACCAGCCCTTTGTCACCATTCCTCGTTGAAGGCTCGCGCAGCTAGACCGAACACTTGATTCGTCCCGTTCAGCACGCTGCTGGGCTGGGCATACATGTCGCTCGACCAGGTCGGCGAGAGCAGCGCCAACCCTTTCGAGGGCAACGCCAACGATGTGCCGATCTCGCAGATCTGCCGCGACATCGAGATCGAGATGCGGACCGGGCTCGGCGAGGTCGACCTTCCCGCGCCATTGCTGCCTGTCAACGACATCGCGACGTAAAAGCCAGCGCGCTTGGCGGCGATGAGCAGGGCGAACGGCCGGCGTCATTGCGCCTGGGCGGCGCGCCGCTCCGCCGTCGAAGCGTCAGGTCTTTTCGGGCGTGCACCAGGGGCAGCCCTTGGCGGGTTGCGAGGGCTCGTCGCCGCGCCGTGTCGGCTCCGCCTCCATCGGCTCCCGTGTGCCGGGACCGTGCGTCTCGCTCATCCGAGTCATGGTTCTTCTCCTTGATGGGTTGCATCGGCGATTCAAACTGGTTGCGCAATGCTCTGTTTTTGCAGAGTTTTCTCCAAGCGCTTTGCTTTCTCCCGGCCCGCCTGCCTGTTGGAAATCACGCGCAGCCAAGGCGCCAGATGGAAGGCGCTCATCAGCAGGTACATGGCCGGCATGCCGGTGAGCGGCGAAGAGGTGCCCATGCACAGCATCGCCGCATCGCCGCCGAAGATGCCGGCCAGCAGCGCCATCAGGGCGAAGGTCGGCGCTGCGGCGAGGCCCAGCCAGTCGGCGATGCCGAGGCGGGCCGCGTCCTGATCGGGACAGGGAAGGGCGTCTGTATGGATGTCGCTCATGTCTTTCTCCTCGGTTGCGCATTGGCGCGAGCCCGGAAAGCAGCAGCAGTCCTGGGAAAGCTGCCGCCTTGCGAAGAGCGTCCGGCCGCGCTTGCGTCGAGCCGGCGCTCTAGCCAGGCTCTACTGGGCGTCCTTGTTGCGGAACGCCGCCTCGCCGGCAGCAGACACTTCGTCCCATTTCCTGTCCGGCGCGGTGTCGGCGTCGTAGTTGTCGCTCCAGTTCCACCATTTGTAGGTCGGGGTCTGCGGATAGCCTTCGGGCGAGTCCTCCCAGACCTCCTGGCGGCCGAGCGGCGTGGCGTCGAGGTAGCTCCAGACGGTGCCCATCGCCTCGTCGCCGCGGTTGTTGATCAGATAGGTGCGGAAGATGCGGTCCCCGTCGCGGATGAAGACGTTGTGGCCGTGCCATTCGTCGACGCCGAAGTCTTTGTCGAAGCTGTCGGTGATGGTGTACCAGGGCATTGCCCAGCCCATCCGCTTCTTCAGCCGCGCAATGTCGGCCTGCGGCGCGCGCGAGGCATAGGCCAGCGTGGTGTCGCGGGCGTTGAGATGGGCGAGGTTGGAGACCTGGTCGGCGCCCAGCGAGCAGCCGCGGCAGGCGTGATCGGGCCAACCATACACACCCGGCTCGAAGAAGGCGCGGTAGACGATCAACTGGCGGCGGCCCTCGAACAGGTCGAGCAGGCTCGCCTTTCCGTTGGGTCCTTCGAACGTGTAATCCTTCTCGACGGCCATCCAGGGCATGCGGCGGCGCTCGGCGGCCAACGCATCCTTGGCGCGGAGCGTCGCCTTCTCCTTTACGAGCAACTGCTGGCGCGCGGCCTCCCATGCTTGCTGGGAAACGATCGGCGGTGTGTGCATTTGCTTGGTCATGGCTTTTGCCTCGCTGTTCCGGTTTGATGTGACGCGACTGACATAGCGCCGGACAGCGGGATGGTGAGAGTTACAAGTGTGGCGGGATTCGCCGTGGCGGGATTTTTTTGATGGATTCGCTGATCACGGCCGCGGGGCTGTTGCTGGCGGCGGGTGACCCGCTCAGCGCGCTCGACCGCGTGGCGTTGCGCGAGGACGCGCCGGCGCTGGCGCTGCGCGGCATCGCCATGGCGCAGCTCGGCGATCTCGACCGGGCCAGGGCTCTGCTGCGGCGGGCGGGGCGCACCTTCGGGCCGAGGGAAGCGGTGGCGCGCGCCAGATGCGTCATCGCCGAGGCCGAGATCGCGCTGGTTTCGCGCGACCTCGGCTGGCCGGCCAAGGCGCTCGATGCGGCGCGGGCGACGCTGGAAAAGCAAGGCGACCGGCTGAACGCCGCGCATGCGCGGCACCTGGAAGTGCGATTCCTGTTGCTGATCGGCCGTCTCGACGAGGCCGAGCAGGTGCTGGCCGGGCTCGATGCGACGCCGTTTCCGCCGGCTTCGCGGGCCGCGCACGAGCTGGTCGTCGCCGGCATCGCCATGCGGCGCCTCAGGACGAAGACCGCGCGCGCGGCACTCGAGCGAGCACGGCACGCCGCATGGCGGTCCGGCATTCCCGGGTTGATGGCCGAGGTCGACAGCGCGTTCCGGGCGCTGGCAACGCCGGCGGCGCGGCTGATCGCGAACGGTCAGGAGCGTCCGCTGCTGCTCGAGGAGGTCGAGGCCTTGCAGGCATCGGAAGCGCTGGTGGTCGACGCTCTTCGTCATGTCGTGCGCGGGCAGGGCGCGCTGGCCTCGCTGGCGACGCGCCCGGTGCTGTTTGCGCTGGCGCGCGCGTTGGCCGAGGCCTGGCCCGGCGACATGCCGCGTGCGGCACTCATCGCCAGGGCCTTCGGCGGCAGGCACGCCGATGAATCGCATCGCGTCCGGCTGCGGGTCGAGATCGGCCGGCTGCGCGCCGAGCTGCGCGGGCTGGCCGACATCCAGGCGACGAAGCGCGGTTTTTCGCTGGCGCCGAAACGGGGCGGCGAAGTGGTGGTGCTGGCGCGGCCTCTCGAGGAGCGGCATGCGGCAGTGCTCGCCTTCCTCGCCGACGGCGAAGCCTGGTCGAGCTCGGCACTGGCGCTGGCGCTCGCATCCAGCCAGCGCAGCGTGCAGCGCGCGCTGGAGCAGCTTGCCGAGACCGGCAAGGTGCAATGGTTCGGCCACGGCCGGGCGCGCCGCTGGATGACGCCGCCGGTGGCGGGTTTCACGACCACCTTGTTACTCCCGGCGCCGTTGCCGAACGGCTAGGAATGGATCACACGATCAAAGGTGAGGATGAAGACATGAAACATGCGGCGGCCGAAATCCTGCGTGAATACGGCCCCTTTGCGGGCGTGGACAGCGTGCATGGGGTGAGCTTCGATGGGCAGAACGTCTGGTTTGCCTCGGGCAAGGGGCTCACCGCCTTCGACCCGGAGAGCGGGCAGGCGGTGCGCTCGATCGATGTCGCCGCGCATGCCGGGACGGCCTATGATGGCCAGTACCTCTACCAGCTCGCCAAGGACCGGATCCAGAAGATCGATCCCGGCACCGGCGCGGTGCTGTCCACCATTCCGGCGCCCGGCGGCGGCGGCGATTCCGGCCTCACCTGGGCCGAGGGCACGTTGTGGGTGGGGCAGAACCGCCAGCGCAAGATCCACCAGATCGATCCCGAGACCGGGGCGGTCCTGCGCGTCATCGAATCCAACCGCTTCGTCACCGGCGTGACCTGGGTCGATGGCGAGCTATGGCACGGCACCTGGGAAGGCGACCAGAGCGATGTGCGGCGCGTCGACCCGGTGACCGGAGACGTGCTGGAACGGCTCGACATGCCGCCCGGCAAGGGCATATCGGGGCTCGAATCCGACGGCGGCGAGCGCTTCTTCTGCGGCGGCGGCCCGGGCGGCGTGGTGAGGACCGTGCGCCGACCGAAATGAGGGCTGATCTTCGCGGTGAGCTCAAATGCCAACGAAAGCGACAAGAGCATCGTCTGTGTCGATCACAGATTCGGCAATTTGTCCGCCGCCGGCTGGCCGTTGCCCGATGCCGGGCCTAGATAGGCTGGACCATCTTCGCAGAGGACCAGACCATGCCTGAACAGATTTCGTTGAACGACGGCTCGACCATTCCCCGGCTCGGCCTTGGCGTGTGGCAGGTCGATCCCGCTATCACCGCCAAGGTGGTGGGCTGGGGGATCAAGGCCGGCTACAGGCTGATCGACACCGCCGAAGGCTACCAGAACGAGAAGGGCGTCGGGGAGGCGATCCGGAGCGCGGGCGTGCCGAGAGGCGAGCTGTTCATCACCTCGAAGCTGCGCAACGGCGCGCACCAGCGCGATGCCGCATTGCGCGCCTTCGACGATACGATGGACAAGCTCGGCATCGAACAGATCGACCTGTTCCTCATCCACTGGCCGGTGCCCAGCCAGGACAAATATGTCGAGGCCTGGCAGACATTGATCGAGCTGCAGAAAGCCGGCCGGATCAAATCGGTCGGCGTGTCGAATTTCAACCGGGATCACCTGGAGCGCATCATCGGCGAAACCGGCGTCACGCCAGCCGTCAACCAGATCGAGCTGCATCCGCGTTTCCAGCAGCGCGAGATCAGGGAGTTCCATGCCCGGCACAACATCCACACCGAAAGCTGGAGCCCCCTCGGTAGCGGCAGGCTGCTCGGCGACCCGACCATAGCAGGCATCGCCGCAAAGCACGGCAAGTCCGCGGCGCAGACGATGATCCGCTGGCATCTCCAGGAAGGGCTGATCGTCATCCCGAAATCGGTCCACCAGGACCGCATATCGGCCAATTTCGATGTCTTCGATTTCGAACTGGACGCGCAGGACCTGAAGGCCATCCGCGGCATGGATTCAGCCGACGGCCGCGTCGGGCCGAACCCTGCGACGGCGGCGTTCTTGTTTTGAGGCCACCAACGTTTTTACTCTACGGCGCCCCCCTCTGTCCTGCCGGACATCTCCCCCACGAGGGGGAGATCGGCTGTCGTGAATGCTTTCGCCAATTTTCAACTTTGAAAAATGTGGCGCTGGAGCCAAAGCTGCCAATCTCCCCCTTGTGGGGGAGATGCCCGGCAGGGCAGAGGGGGGCGCTGTCCCGCCAGCCTGTCAGGGCGCGTCTGCCAAACCAGCCGCGATAACGATATGCTGGCAGACATTGTCTATGTCGCGGATGACATCGTCATTCCAGAAGCGCAAGACGATCCAGCCATCCTGTTCCAAGCGTTTGGTTCTGGCCTCGTCAGCATTGGCAAGATTCGGGTCGCCATGTTGTGAACCGTCGACCTCTGCAATCAGCTTTTTCTCCGGGCAGGCGAAGTCTACGATGTAGCCGGCGATGGGGAATTGCCTGCGAAAGCCCAGGCCCATCAGCCTATGCGCACGCAGCTCGTTCCAGAGCTTTAGTTCGGCATCGGTCATGATCCTGCGCATCGATTTCGCGTTAGCGCGGTGTCTTGGGGGCAAGGGTGTGTGTGGCATGGTGTGAGAGGCTTGATGCTGAAGTTGGTCACCAACGTTTTTACTCTACGGCGCCCCCCTCTGTCCTGCCGGACATCTCCCCCACGAGGGGGAGATTGGCAGCTTTGGCTCCGGCGCTACATTCTTCAACGTTGAAGATTGGCGAAAGCATTCGCGACAGCCGATCTCCCCCTTGTGGGGGAGATGCCCGGCAGGGCAGAGGGGGCGGTCCCGCCGGCGTCTCAGGAGATCAGCAGCTTCAGTGCCTCAAATCCCCGAGCCGTCCAGCTGCTGGGCGTCGTCGCCTTCCCAGGGCGAGGGCATGGAGGCACGGGCGAGGTTGGCCGAGGGCATCGGCATCCAGCATTTCAGCTCGGGCTCGGCATATTCGACGATGCGGCCGGGCGAGGAGTCCGACGCGCGCCAGCCTTCTTCGCCGAACTGGTCGCCATCCGACCAATAGGCGAGGTCGACTTCCGCCGGCCCCTGCTCGGACGGCCGGACCGTGACGAGGATCCGGCTGCCGTCCTTGGGCGCGCTTGACATGTGGCGCCAGCGGTCGGGCTCATCCATCGCTCATCCTCCTCGAGATCCATTGCCATGCTTCGAGAGGGATAGTCGCCTCGCGTCCGGAAGCGGTCAACCCGGACTTTTCGCAAAACCCGTCGTTGCGGTCGCGACCGCATTGTCGGATTCGATCGGCGCTATCCGTCCTTGGCGTGCATGCCGCAACAAAGGAGCGAGGCGATGGCGAGTGACAAGGTCGGGCCGAAACCGCACGGGGTGGACGCGGAGATGAAACTGTTCTTCAGCCGCAACCCCAATCCGCGCCTGGGAGTCGCGGTGGCCCGTCACCTCGGGGCGAAGGTCGCGTTCGAATTCGCTTCGCCCATGGCGCCGGGGCAGGCGGAGCGGTTCCGTCCGCTCAATCCCAATCTTTCCCTGCCCTTGCTGGCCTGGACGGGAGGGAGCCTCTGGGAAGCGGACGCCATAGCCTGCCGGCTTTCGCGCGACATGGATTCGGATTTCTGGCGCGCGGGCGACGACGAACCCGAGATGATCCGTTGGCTGAGCTGGGGCAAGGAGGAGTTCGTCAGGGCCTGTGACATCGTGCATTTCGAGCGCGGCACCAAGCAGCGCTACGGCATCGGTCCGATCGACGCGGAAAAGGTCGCGGAGGGACTGGAACAGTTCCACAGGACGGCGCCGATCCTGGAGGCGGCACTTGGCCGGCGGCCATGGCTGGCCGGGACTTCGGTCTCCTATGCCGATTTCCGCATGGCGACGTTCCTGCCCTTCAACGACGCCGCCCGCTTGCCGCTCGGCGATTATCCCGAGATCGAGCGCTGGTATCGCCGGCTCGAAGAGATCGAGGCCTGGCGCGATCCGTTCCAGGGGCTGGACGCGCCCGCATTGGCACCGGTCCCCCCGGACGGTGATGCCCGCGTGAGACGACGCGGGAGCGGTCGACCAGGCTTCAGGGCTTGAATCGCGATTCCGCTTCAACTGCTTGTTTTCACGTGCATCCGAAACGATTGCGCGCTTGTCATGCGATCGTTCAGCCCGCCGGATGTTGCATCAGGCAGGCAGCATTCGCACAACTGTGCGCAACGCCCAACTGGCGGCCATCGGCGCTCGACGCTTTGCAATCGGATTGATAAGTCCCTCTGCGAAGGAGCGGCTGAGTCTGACATGACCGTTGCGATCGAGATGGGACAGACGACCGCCGGCGCGCCGGCGGCGCTGGACCTTGAGGAACTGCTGGCGACGCGGCTTTTGGTGCAGGGCAATTCGGGCTCCGGCAAATCTCATTTGTTGCGCCGGCTGCTGGAGCAGAGCGCGCCCTGGGTGCAGCAGACCATCATCGACCCCGAAGGCGACTTCGTGTCGCTGGGCGAACGCTTCGGCCATCTGGTGATCGATGCCGAGGAACATACCGAGCGCGGGTTGCAGAGCGCCGGCGAGCGGGCGCGCATCCACCGCGTCTCCACGGTGCTCAATCTCGAAGGGCTCGACGCCGAGAACCAGATGCGGCGCGCCGCCGCCTTCCTCGGCGGGCTGTTCGAGGTGGCGCGCGACCATTGGTATCCCATGCTGGTGGTGGTGGACGAGGCGCAGCTTTTCGCGCCGGCGGTGGCCGGCGAGGTTTCCGACGAAGCGAGAAAGCTTTCGCTCGGCGCCATGACCAATCTGATGTGCCGCGGCCGCAAGCGCGGGCTTGCCGGCATCATCGCCACGCAGCGACTGGCCAAGCTGGCCAAGAACGTCGCGGCCGAGGCCTCCAATTTCCTCATGGGCCGCACCTTCCTCGACATCGACATGGCGCGTGCCGCGGACCTGCTCGGCATGGAGCGGCGGCAGGCGGAGGCTTTTCGCGACCTGGAGCGCGGGCATTTCATGGCGCTGGGCCCGGCATTGTCGCGCCGCCCGCTCGGCCTGCGCATCGGGCCGACGGATACGAGCCCGCGCAACGGCACGCCGCGCCTGATGCCGTTGCCGGAAGCGGCGTTGGAGGATGCCCGCGCGATCATCCTGGCGGCACCGCCGCCGGAGGCCGTGCGGCCGCAGCGGCGGGTGACATCGCCGGACATGCTCGACCAACTGATGGCGGCGAAGTCGGCGGCGCTGGAGATCCGCCCCGAACCGGCGGAGCCGGCGCCCAGCGCCGAGGACCTGGCGGAGCGGCGCGAGCGGATGGACCGCATCCTGCGCGCCATATTGGCGGAGCCCGACGCGGGCTTCCGCGTCATCGGCGTGCTCTACCAGGAGTTCGTGGTGCGCTGCCGCATCGAGGGGCTGGCGTCGGTCGTGCCCGATCTGCAGGAGTTCCGCCGCATGCTGACGCGAGCCCGCGCCGGCGTGGGTTCCGATATGGCCGAGGACGATGCGTGGCGCGACGTCTCCGTGCGCGCCTCGCTGCTGCCCGAGGACATGCAGGGCGTGTTCATGATGATCGCCCGCGCGGCAAAGGAAGGCTGGCCCTGCCCGAGCGATGCCGCGATCGCCCGCGCCTATGGCTCGCACTCCATGCGCCGCGCCCGGCGCCTGCTCACCTACATCGAGGAGCAGGGCCTGATCGTGTGCCAGCTCGACGGCACCGGCCGGCGCACCGTGACGCTGGTGGAACTCGCCTGGGCGACGGCGCCGGGCGACCCCAATGCGGCGCCGGGCGACCGCAATGCGGCGCCGGGCGATCCCAATGCCGAGGAGGCGGAGCAGGGCAGCCTGGCGCTGTGATGGCGTGGGCGCGGCACGGTTGCGGTTGTCCACTGGAACATAACGAGAACATGTGATACTCTATCGCATCGGTGAGTCTTGCGCGGTACGGTCGAGGGCGATGGGAAAAATTTCACAGATTCGCGGGTCGAAATTGCCTGCCGTCTTGCGCTCGGTGGTTGATGCGTTGGCAGCGGCGCGCGCGGAGCTGTCGAAGGCTCGCCTGCTGGCGCGCGCATGGTGCGAGACGATCGACGAATGCGACCGCGAAGCCTATGCGGTTTCGCTGACCAGGCGTGCTCTGGAGGCCTTGTCGGCGGCCCTCGGCATTTCCCCGGCGATCTGCCCCTCGCTCGCCTTCGATACGGAGGCGCTGGACGAGCCGGCCTCCGCGCTTGCGCACAGCATCGGAGAGACCGCCGCGCGGCTGCCGATCCTCGAAGCGCTGCATCTCGTCACCAGCCTCTATCCGGTCCTGCTGCCGACCAGGGAGCGTGGCGAACGCGGTGCCTTCTACACGCCGCCGGCCCTGGTCAACCGCCTGCTCGACCAGGCCGAGGAAGAGGGCCTCGACTGGCGCAGCGCCCGGGTTCTCGATCCTGCCGCCGGCGGTGGGACGTTTCTGTTTCATGCCGCGCACCGCATGATCGCCGCGCTCGGCGATTGCGAGCCGGCCTTCGCGCTCAGCCATGTCGGCACCAGGCTTGCCGGTTTCGAACTCGATCCTCTCGCGGCGCGGCTGGCGCAAGGCGCCCTGGAGATCGCGCTCGCCGATATCGCGACCAGGGCCGGGCGTGCCGCCCCCGCCATCGTGACGGCCTGCGACACGCTTGAAGCCGATCCGGAACCCGTCTTCGATCTCGTCGTCGGCAATCCGCCCTATGGGCGGGTCTCGCTGCCGTCGCAATTGCGCGAGCGCTATGCGCGCGGCCTCTACGGGCACGCCAATCTCTACGGCCTTTTCACCGACGCCGCGCTGCGCTGGACCAAGCCTGGCGGCCTCATCGCCTTCCTGACGCCGACAAGCTTTCTCGGCGGCCAATACTACTCGGCGCTGCGCAGCCTTCTGGCCAAGGAGGCGCCGCCCGTCGCGATCGACTTCGTGCATGCGCGGCGCGGCGTTTTCGAGGATGTGTTGCAAGAGACGCTGCTTGCCGTCTACGTCAACGGCGCCGAGCCGCGGCGCGCGCAGATCCACTACCTGACCGTCGCCTCCGAGACCGAGGCGGGGATTGCCCGCAACGGCACGATAGGCTTGCCATCCGACCGCGCCATGCCCTGGCTTGCGCCGCGCACGCCGGAGCACAGCCGGCTCATCGCCCGGGCCGAGACGATGACGCATCGCCTCGCCGACTGGGGCTATGGGGTTTCGACCGGCCCGCTGGTCTGGAACCGCTTCAAGGGCCAATTGCGCGATCGCGCCGGCGGCAAGGGGGTGCATCCGTTGATCTGGGCCGAAGCCGTGACCTCCGACGGCCAGTTCGCCTATCGCGCGCGCAAGAAGAACCACGCCCCTTATTTCAAGCTGGAGGCCGGCGATGGCTGGCTGCTTGTCGAGGAGCCCTGCATCCTCGTCCAGCGCACCACCGCCAAGGAACAGGCCCGACGCCTGATCGCCGCCGAACTTCGCCAGGAATTCATCGATGCGCATGGCGGCGTCGTCGTCGAAAACCATCTCAACATGGTCCGCGCGACCGGCAGCACGAAGGTGCCGGCGGCGGTCGTGGCGGCGCTATTGAACAGCCGTGTCGTCGATGATCTTTTCCGCTGCATCAGCGGCAGCGTCGCCGTTTCCGCCTTCGAGCTCGAAGCGCTGCCGCTGCCGCCGCCCAGGAGCATCCAGGCATTGGCAAGGCTGGTCACCGCCGGTGCACCGCGCGACAGGATCGAGGCGGAATGCAGCCGCCTCTACGGTGAGCCTGCATGACGGCACGGCCGCCCTATGCGACGCGCGATCTTGTCGCCGGGCGCTTGCCGCTGATCTTTCCGGAAGGCACGCCGAACCGCATCTATTGCATCCGCGAACTTGCCGCCAGCACCGTGTTCGCCGCTCTCTACATCGGCGCCGTCGAGGGTTCGGGGCGATTCCTGGGCCCGGTCCATGTTTATCGCATGACCCGCGAGCAGGCGGCGCTGGCGGACGATGCAGATCGGGATGCCTATGCCGCAACCGTCCTGCGCAAGAACGGCGCCGTCGCGGGATCACGCTGGTACGCGGACAATACGCGCGAGCCCATCCGCGACGAGACGCTGCGGGACGGGCTGGTGGCGATCGGCGCCGTGCTGCGTCGCGAGGATCTGCCGACGACCTCGGGCCAGCCCCGCTATGCGCTGAGGGCGGCGTTTGCAGCCCTGTTCGACCCGGCGCTGGAAGGCGAGGCGCTGGAAACCGCCATCGCGGACTTCCAGGAAACGCATCTCAGCAAGGGCGCGCTGGCCCGCGTGACCATCATGCGCGCCGGCGCCGTCGCCAACACCGCCGGCATCCGCGTCACGTTTCCGAACGGCGACACGAGGCTTTTGGCGCCGGGACCGAGTTCGGTCATCGCGCAAGCCGTCATCGAGGTGTTCGCCAAACGGTTTCTCGCCGCCCCTGCCATGTTGTGGCTGAGCGAGAGCGGCAACAAGGTGGTCCTGCGCGACGACGCCATCGCCAGTGCGATCGGCCTCAAGATCGAGGCCGACAGGAACCTGCCCGACATCATCCTCGCCGATCTCGGCCGCAAGGAGCCCTTGATCCTGTTCGTGGAAGTGGTGGCGACCGATGGCGCCATCACGGATCGCCGGCGAGATGCCCTCCATGCCGTCACGGACGCGGCCGGTTTCGACCGAAAACAGATCGCGTTCCTGACCGCCTATCAGGACCGCCAGTCTGCCGGCTTCAAGAAGACCGTCGCGCAGCTTGCCTGGGGTTCGTTCGCCTGGTTCGTCTCCGAACCCGGCCAACTCCTCGTGCTTCATGACGGCGCGGCCGACGGGTGTCCATTCGGCAGCTTGCCCTCGACTGTGATATAATAACGCTTCCCCAGCGTCACTAGGACAGCCGGTCGATACACGGACTATCCGGTGTTGCGCGCCCTTGGCGGCCTAGCCTGCTATGTTTAATGTTGGACTTATTGTATAGGAATAAGGTCTGGCGAATAGCACTTCGTTTGTTGGGAACGAGTAGCATTTCGTTTGATGGCGAGGGGAGCGCCAAACGATGAAGTTCAACTTCGATGGACCTCCAGTGGATCAGTCCGCGGTCGACATCTCAATGGCCTGCCAGCGCCAATTACTGCCTCTCGTGCGCGAGATCGTCCAGGCGGCGGTGGCGGCCGGGTGGAACCAGGACGACGTTCTACTGGGTTTCGTGGAGCTCGCCTGGGATCTGTACGAGGAGCGTCGCGACGATCTCCTGAACTAACTCTTTGTTTTGACGCAATTCCCCTAGGGAAAACGTGAAGGGCTTTTCCCGGGGGAAAGCGCTTCGCACTTCCCCTGGGAAACCGTTTCAGATTTTTCACTGGGAACGCACTATTCATGGATTTGCTCTGGCGACCAGCCGCGTACCAGATAATCTGCACGTTGCATGGCTGATTTCGACGGCAGAAGCTGCTTCGCCAATGTGCCTTCGACCGTATCTGGTTTTCCAGAACATAAATTCTCGTTTGTGTACGGATGTTCTTCCCTGAGCGCGACATGTGCGTTACCTATGGTCAGGGCATCCATTGGGCTGATGGGAATTTCGAGCGGCGGCCAATGGCCGAGGCGAGGCGCAATGAGCAATGCTAACGAGGTTCGGCAAAGCGGCGATTGCCGGGGCGTCGAACGGCAATTATCGGCCCGAAACGTCCAGGATATCATGCTTGAAAATGCGCCCTCGCGAAGCATCACGCAGGGCAGCGAGGGGCGGCCTGTCAGCGGCTCCTGGCGCAGTGTGGGCCCACCTCGTGCTGCTCTCCACCGGCCGATCGGCCAGCCTTGTGTCGACGCCGCAATTTCTTGAAATACCATCCGTTCAAATCATGGTTTTGCTCTGTGTCGTCATCTGGCTGGGTGCCCAATGAAGCTGACTGGCGATGAAAATGCGGTTTCATCGATCACGACTTTTTTTCCCGGGAACCGAGGGAGTGCTCTAGGGTTGGTTGTAACCAAGGGAGGTGTCAGGAGGCCCAAAAATGCGGCGCGATGATGAATCCCTGGAACGAACATCCGGAACCAATCCGGCCCGGCAGCCGCTGCTCAACGTGAAGGGCGGGCTTTCCGTCCACAGCGCGCGCAAGGTGCAGGAGTTCCTGAACGAGAACTTCTCGCGCAAGCTGGCGCTTGCCGAAATGGCCGCCGTTTGCGGGCTTTCGTCCTATCATTTCGTGCGCGCCTTCTCCAAGACCTTCGGCATGCCGCCGCATCAGTATGTCCTCGATCTCAGGCTGGACTTCGCGGAAAGACTGCTCGCCGACAGCCGCATGACCATCGCCGACATCGCCCATCTCAGCGGTTTTTCAAGCCAGAGCCACTTCACCACCATGATGAGGAAATACCGGCAGGTGACGCCGATGCAGGCGCGGGTGGCCAAGTCTAACGCGAAGATTAGATGAAGCCGCGCTATCGTCATTGTTTTATTACTTGATTTTAAAGCGGTTGCTAAGGTAACGAGCTGTTAACCTGGGCCTATATGCTCGCATCTTTTCTCACAAGGCAGCAATTTCGTGAAATACCGCGAGCAGGAATCATGTCTTTCTGCTGTGGAGCGGAATTGTCAGACATTTCGTGCCGGCCAGCGGAGAGGGAACCATGACCGACAACCGGATTTCGAACGGCTCGCTTCTTGTTCAGCGTCGCGCGGCGCATTTCGCCACTCACTGGATCGCGAATGCCGATCCTCGTTCCCGTTCGGTTCGCCGCCGCTTGATGGCGGTGCTGCGCATGGCGCATCGTGCGCTCGGCATGGGGCGCAAGCGCCTGGGGTTGGGAACGCTGGGCGTCGGCGGGATGTCGGCGGCCGCCGCGATGCTGGGCACCTTCGCGATCGGCCTGGCAGCGACGCCGGCTCTAGCGCAATATCAGGCCGGCGGCGGGTCGGCGACAGGCGGCAACGCCGTCGCCATCGGTAACGGTGCCACGACGAATGGCAATAATGCCGTGGCGTTGGGCACCTCCAACAGTGCAACGGGCGATGCTTCGATCGCCATCGGCTATTCGATGGGTGTCAATGGCCTTAACGCCATAGGCATAGGTGTCTTCGCGAACGCGACCGGCGTCAACGCTCTTGCCGTAGGCGGGAACGCTCGCTCCCTTGCGAATGGAGCATCGGCCTTTGGCGTCAACTCCACCGCGAACGCCGGCAACGCGACTGCCATCGGCTCCACGGCCACTGCTAGCGGCGGCGCTGCCACCGCCGTCGGCGTGTCGAGCCAGGCAACCAACTCCAATGCGACTGCCATCGGCTCCGCAGCCACTGCTAACGGCGGCGCCGCCACCGCGCTGGGCGCGTCGAGCCAGGCTTCGGGGAACAGTTCGACCGCCCTCGGCACGGGGACCGTCGCCAACAGCTTTGGTACCGCGGTTGGATCGACCAGCCAAGCAACCGGCGGCAACGCGACCGCGATGGGAGCGGGCAGTAACGCAAGCGGCGGCAACTCGACGGCGTTGGGAGTGGTCAGCCAGGCAACCGGCGGCAATTCTCTCGCCGTCGGCAACGGCGCCAACGCCAGCGGAGTCTCCGGCGTCGCCGTCGGCAACGCTGCTAAGGCGACCGGCATCAGCTCAACGGCGCTGGGGACGCAGGCGCTGGCGATCGGCGACAGCACGGTTGCTGTCGGTCAGGGCGCCGGCGCCGGGTCAACCACCGGAAATGCCAGCTCGGTCGCGGTGGGCGTCGCGGCAGGCACGCTCGTCAGCGGCGGACAGAATACCGCTGTCGGCGGCGGCGTCCCAAGCGTCTTGAGAGGCGCCGGCTCCGGCGTCACGGGGCAGCGCAATGTCGCCCTCGGCACTGGTGACGGCGCCGTTGCCTATGACGCAACGCTCTCCGCCTCCGCGGGCAATCTGGTCACCGGCAACGACAACATCGCGATCGGAACCAATGCCGGTATTGGTGTCGCCGTCAGTAACACCGCGTCGATCGGCCACAACGCTCAAGCCAGCCAGACCAACGCCGCCGCCATTGGCACGGGATCCATCGCCAGCGGCGTGAATTCCATCTATCTGGGCGCACGCTCCGCTGCCGGAACGGGGGCTCTCGCTCAGAGCGCGATCGCTATCGGCGTGGACGTGACGGCAAACGTGGCTGATGCCACGGCGATCGGCCGTACAAGCGTGGCCTCGGCCCAGTTCGCCGTCGCAATCGGGGTAAATTCCCGTGCGACGGGGATAAGCTCGTCAACGCTCGGCCCCAACGCACTCGCCTCAGGCAATTTCGCATTGGCTTTCGGCAATGCCGCCGTGTCGAGTGGAATCGGCTCGGTCGCGATTGGATCGGGTGCCCAGGGCACGGATGTTGGCGCCGTGGCGCTCGGCAATGGCACCCGTGCGACCCTCGCGCGCGCAACGGCGCTGGGCGTTAGCGCATCGGCGAGTGGCGCGAGCGCGCTGGCGATAGGCGATACCGCGAACGCGAGTGCCCAGAACGCGATCGCCGCCGGAACGAACGCGGTCGCAAACTCCGCCGATGCCGTCGCCATCGGCACCAGGGCGAATGCAAGCGGCGGCAAGGCCGTCGCCATCGGCGCCGACAACGTCGCTTATGGCGACGGCGCGGTGTCGATCGGCGATCCGAGCTATGCCAGCGGCACCGGCGCCTTCACCGGCGGCGCCAACAACATCGCCAACAGCGACGGCACGACGACCGCGACCGGGGCCAATATGGCCAATGGCGCCGTCGCCATCGGCAACAGCAACAAGGCGATCGGGCAAGGTTCCGTGGCGCTGGGCAACGGCTCGACGGCAGGTGCGGCCGGCCTCGCCGGGAATGTCGCACTGGGCGACGGCGCGACGGCGGCGGCAAGCTCCGGCGACGTGGCGCTCGGCTCGGGCTCGGTCACCACCACGGCGGTCGGCACGGCGAGCGGGGTGGTCAACGGCACGACCTACGCCTTCCAGGGCACCAACCCGCTCTCGACCGTCAGCATCGGCGCGCCCGGCGCGGAGCGCACGCTCACCAACCTGGCGGCGGGGCGGATCAGTGCGCTCTCGACCGATGCCATCAATGGCTCGCAGCTCTTCGCCACCAACCAGGCGGTCGATGCCATCGGCGCCGTCGTCAACAACATCAATATCGGCGGCGGCATCAAGTATTTCCATGCCAACTCGACGCTCGCGGATTCGCAGGCGCTGGGAGCCGATTCCGTCGCTGTCGGCCCGAATGCGGTCGCCAACAATGCCGGCGATGTCGCGATCGGCCTGAATTCGACCTCGGGCGCAACGACCAATGTCGGCGGCGCGACGATCGGCGGCGTCAACTATACCTTCGCCGGCGGCACGCCGGTGGGCGCCTTCTCGGTCGGCTCGGCCGGCGCCGAGCGCCAGATCCAGAACGTCGCGGCCGGACAGTTGAACGGCGGTTCGACCGATGCCGTCAACGGCTCGCAGCTCTTCGCCACCAACCAGCAGGTGACCCAGAACACGACCGACATTGCCAATATCGGCGCTGGCGTGACCAATCTCGGCAACACGATCAACAACATCACCGGCGACACCTCGACCGTCTTCACCGACGCCAATGGCGAAGGCATCCGCTATGCCCGCACCAACGAGTTCGGGCTGGCGCAGACCGATTCCTTCGCCCAAGGCGTCGGCTCCACAGCGGTCGGCTACAATGCGACCGCGACTGGCGTCAGCGCGCTGGCGCTTGGCCGCGACAGCAATGCCAGCATCGACGGCGGCGTGGCGCTCGGCTCGGGTTCGCTCTCCGATCGCCCGATCGCTCCGGCTACCGGGCAACTGCCCGCCGGCCCATCCAACTTCATCGAGTACAACACAACCGACAAGGCGCTGCTCGGCGCCGTTTCGGTCGGCAACGCCACCTCCTACCGGCAGATCACCAATGTGGCCGACGGCACGCAGGACCAGGACGCGGTGACGGTGCGCCAGCTCGCCGGCGCCATCGCCGCCGTGTCGGCCACCTCGACCAAGTATTTCCATGCCAATTCGGTGGCGGGCGACTCGCTGGCGGTCGGCGCTGAATCGGTCGCGGTCGGTCCGACCACGGTCGTCAACGGCGATAACGGCATCGGCATCGGCAACGGCGCCATCGTCGACCAGACGGCGCCCGGCGGAACCGCCATCGGTCAGAACGCCCATGTGATGCTGGCGGACGGCCTTGCCTTCGGCACCAATTCGCTCGCCTCCGGCATCCAGTCGGTGGCGCTCGGCGCCGGCGCCCAAAGCACCTTCATCAACAGCGTGGCGCTGGGCGCGCAGTCCATCACCTCGGTCGGCGCGCAGGCCGGCTACGCGGCCTTTGCCCTGACCGCTCCGCAGACCTCGGTGGGCGAGGTGTCGATCGGCGACGCCGGAGCTGAACGCAAGCTCACCAATGTCGCGGCGGGCTCGGCCGACACCGACGGCGTCAACGTCTCGCAGCTGCGCGGCGTGTCGCAAAACGTGACCAACCTGTTCGGCGGCACCACCACGCTCAACCCCGACGGTTCGATCACCGGGCCGACCTACACCGTCCAGGGCAACACCTACACGACCGTCTATGACGGGCTCACGGCGGTCGACAATGCCTTGACCACCATCAGCAACGGCGGCGGCATCAAGTACTTCCACGCCAATTCGTCGCTGGCCGACAGTATCGCCGGCGGCACCGACGCCGTGGCGATCGGACCCGAAAGCGTGGCGAGCGGCAACGACAGCCTGGCCGCCGGCCATGGCTCCACGGCCACCGGGGCGGGCGCGGTCGCGCTCGGCCAGGGCGCGCAGGCCAACAACGCCAACGATGTGGCGCTCGGCTCCGGCTCGGTGACGCAGACCGCCGTCGGCACCTCCAGCACCGTCATCAACGGCAAGACCTATGCCTTTGCCGGCACGACGCCGACCGGAACAGTCAGCGTCGGCGATGCCGGCGCGGAGAGGACGATCACCAATGTCGCTGCCGGACGGATCGCCGCCGACAGCACCGACGCGATCAACGGTTCGCAGCTCTTCGCCTCCAACCAGGCGATCGAGGCCCTGCAAACCGGCGTCGGAAATCTCAACCAGAATGCGGTGACCTATGACACGCAGGGCGGCGCCAAGACGAACACCATCACGCTGCAAGGCGGCGACGTCAACGCGCCGGTCGTCATCTCCAACGTCGGACCTGGCGTCGCCGGCACCGACGCGGTCAATGTCAACCAGCTGACCAAGGGCCTCGACACCGCCATCAGCACATCCAACAGCTATACCGACAAGGTGGCGGCCACGACCCTGCAACAGGCCAACGACTATACCGACCAGAAACTCGGCCAGCTGAATTCGGACATCAGCGGCATCCGCGACGAAGCCCGGCAAGCGGCGGCAATCGGCCTCGCCGCCGCCTCGCTGCGCTACGACGACCGTCCCGGAAAGCTGAGCGTCGCGGCGGGCGGCGGCTTCTGGCGGGATGCCAGCGCCTTTGCCTTCGGCGCGGGCTACACCAGCGAGGACGGCCGCATCCGCGGCAATGTCTCGGGCACGGCGGCGGGCGGAAATGTCGGTGTCGGCGCCGGCCTGAGCTTCACGTTGAACTGAGGCGGGAATGAACGGGGCAACCAGCCGTCATGCCCGGCTTTTCCTCCTGACCTGCCTGGCGCTTGCCGGCGGCCTGTCCTTGGCCGCCGGGCCAGCCGCCGCGCAAGCGACCGCGCCCTACAGGATCAAACCGTCCGACGTGGCGGTGCCGCCGGATGTGAAACTGGGCCAATACCAGCGCACCATCCGGCCCTTCGAGAATTGGACGCTGATCTGCGACGAGAACCTCAAGGCGCGCAAGAAGGTCTGCAATGTCTCGCAGGTGATCGAGGACGGGGCCGGCAAGATGGCCTTCAGCTGGTCGCTCGCCGCCACGCAGGACGGCAAGCCCTACATGATCCTGCGCACCGCGCCGAACGCGAAAAGCGACGGTCTGGTGTCGGTGAAGTTCGACGGGCGCGACCCGATCGACGTTCACTTGAACGGCTGCAACGAAGTGGTCTGCGTGGGTATGCTGCCGGTGGGGCCCGTCATGCGCCAGCAGATAGTGCAGAAAGCAACGCCGGCGATCTCCTACAAGACCGTCGACGGCCAGACGATTACCGTGACCGCAACGCTCAAGGGGCTGTCCGAGGCCCTTGCGCCAATCAAATAACCGAGGCAGCACCGTGAGCCATCAAGACCCGTTCATCTCCCCAACGCGTGGCCCGAGTGTCGAGCCGGACCGCAAGAGGATCGTCGAGCCCGATCGCAAGAGGGTTGCCGAGCCGCAGCCGCGGTGGCCGCGCGTCCTCGGCTTCTCGCTGCTGGGGCTGGCGCTGATCGGCATCGGCTTCGCTGCCGCCAACTATGCCGCGATCGCCGGTCTCGTCGGCACCCCGACGGCCGCGCAGGCCGGGACGGCGCCGCCCGCATTGCCGGACTCGCCTTTCCTCGAACATGTCAAACAGGCCGGCGTGCAGGCCTGCTCGACAATCTTTCCCGTGCTCGGACAGGTCCTGACGACTGGCTCGAAATACAGCGTCAAATCCTTGTGGAACGACCAGGCCGCCGACAAGCACGCCGTGCAGGCCCTCGTCGGCATGAATTATGCGACGGAAAAATACAGCGGACCGGCCGCCGGCGTGGTTTTCGCATCGCCCACCGCTTCCGGCTGCGAAGGCGCGATGGTGCGGGTGGCGCCGTTCGCCAGCCCGTGTTCGGAGATCCCGTCCGTTCTTCCGCAAGGCAGCAAGATCACCGACCATCTCGGCCAGGTCGAAGTGTACGAGCTGGGCGGCAATTCGGGTGAAGCGCTTCTGCTGCCGACCGGCAATAGCTGCGTGGTGATTTCCATCGCGTCGGCGTGGAAGTGAGGCACGGGATAGGCGAATGGGCGAGGGCTCCTGGAAAGGATTGCAGACCATGAAATCGCGACGTCTGGCAGTTTTGTGCATGGCCCTGCTGTGGAGCGGGCAGGTTGTCTCGGCCGACCTTGCGGCGCCGCCGGAGCCGGAGCCGAAGGAGGAAAAGGGCATCTGGGGGGCGATCGCCTATTCAAGCATCGATACCAAGCACGGCTTCTTCTGGGGCGCCGACAAGCGCCAGGAGGCGAAGGACGCCGCGATGAAATATTGCGAGAACGCCGGCGGCAAGGGCTGCACTGTTGTCACCGTGTTCCGCAATCACCGCCATTGGACAGACGACGACGAGACGGGCTTTCCCTACAAGCACTGCGGCGCCCTGGCCGTGGCCAGGGAGAAGCAGAGCGACCGGCTGACGCCCTGGGGGGCGAACTCGGCCGAGACCCGCAAGGACGCGGAAGACCTCGCTCTGCATGCCTGCGAGGCGGCGGGAACCCAATGCAAGATCCGCGAGTGGGTCTGTACCTGAAGCGCACCGCGCTCACGCGACGCGCTTTGGAATTGCTTTTGCATCCTGCGTGAGGCAGATGACCATGCCCGCGGCCCCGAAAATCCCATCCGGTTTTCGGGGCCATGCGCGTGAACCCCGAAAGAGAAAGTCCCCATCGTTGTTTGATAGATTTGTTCTTCTGAAGGCGGCCGCAATCTGCGCGGCGGCCCTGGCCGCATCGAGTGCCTGTGCGCAACAACAGCAGGCGGCCACGCTTCCAAACGGCGCGTCGTCGCTCCAGGAGACCTATCAGGACTGGAGCCTGGCCTGCACCATCCAGGACAATGCGCGCGCCTGCTCGGTTTCGCAGGACCAGACGCAGAAGAACGGCCAGAGGCTGCTGGCCGTGGAGTTGCGCGCGGGGCCGAAGGGCGGATTGACCGGAACCCTGCTTCTGCCGTTCGGCATCCTGTTCGATCCAGGCGTGACGATCCAGATCGACGACCAGCCGCCCCTCGGACAGTTGCGGTTCCGCACCTGCCTGCCGAACGGATGCGTGGCGCAGTTTCCGATCGACCGGGCGCTTGCGCAGAAGCTGAAGGCGGGCGGCGTATTGACGCTCAACGTCATCACCGACGCCGAGACCAAGCTCAACTTCCCCGTCTCCCTGAAAGGCCTCGGCGCCGCCCTCGACCGCGTCGCGGCGCTGAGCGGGCGCTGAGGAGGGGCGAAGCTTTAGCTGGGGCGATTAGTTGCAGCCAGACCACGCCGCTGCGGCATCTCCGAAAGAGCGATTGTATTGGCAGTTCTGCCGTTCGACGTCTTGGCGTCTTTCTTCCTCTTCGCGCTGGATCTCCATCACAGCCTCGTCACGAGTTTGCCCATTGGCATCGACTGGCTCCTGCGCGTTGGCAAGCTCTTCAAGATACGTTTCTAGATTACTGGCGCCGATCTTATTACCGAGTTCAGCGGCTTGCCTCGAATGTTCGATGGCCGCCGCTTGATCCACAGGACCTCCCAAGCCGTTCCATTCCAGGTAGCCCAGCTCGGCCACTGCCGCAGGCAGTGACTGTGCTTCCTTCAACCAAGCTCGCGCGGACGTGTAGTCTTTTTCATCCGCGAGTGCGGCCGCATACATATATTCCGCGAAGACGTAGCCTTTTTGGATTGCAAGGTTCAGCCCAACACTAGCAGCCTCTTTGTTGCCCTCCGCCTGATAAACTCTGGCGAGATGATAGATGTCGCTACTCTTTACCTTATCCTGGACCATCGCGGCTTGGCAGTGCTTTTTCGCTTCAGCGATATCAATCTTATCAAATTCGACGCCTTTGCCCTCATATCCAGGTTCGTCTGGGTGAGCGGCGAGTCGATCGCAAGCCGCAGAAGCTGTCTCGTAATCCTCGGCGTGAGAATTGACCGTCGAGAGTGCGATGCCGACCAAAAGCAGCGTTGCAACACGCATGGCTGTGCCTCCATAAGCGGATCTTATCAAAAGGCAAAAGGTGGTAGTAAGTCGGCAATTGGATGTAGGTCTTCTTTCAGGCCGCCTACTCCAGCTCGCGCGGCCTTTGGGCCGCAGCGCCGGAGCCCCACAAGGCGCGCCTGAGCAGGTTCCGTCCGCCCTTGCGCGGGACAAGATTGATATCGCTGACAAGCTTGGCGCCGCCCTCGCGCCGCTCCAATGTGATCTTACGGCTGTGGAAGGCTTCCAGCTCGGCGCGATGCGCCACACTTATGATGGTCACCTTCGGCAATTCATGGATGACCGTCTCCATCATCTTGTCCTGGCTCTTCTCATCGAGCGCCGAGGTCGCTTCGTCCAGAACGACGATATCGGGATGGTGCAGCAGGAGGCGCGCGAAGGCGAGCCGCTGCTTTTCGCCACCCGACAGGGTCTGGTCCCAGGGCGCGTCTTCCTCGATCCGGTCCTTGAGATAATCGAGCCCCACCTTGTCGAGGGCGGCGTTGATCTTCTCCAGCGTCCAGTTGTCGGCGGCGGCCGGATAGGCGACCGCGCGGCGCAGCGTCCCGGAGGGGATGTAGGGACGTTGCGGCAGCATGAACAGCCGCCTGCCGGGGTGGAAGTCGACGCTGCCGCCACCCCACGGCCAAAGGCCCGCGACGGCCCGCACCAGCGTGCTCTTGCCCGAACCGGATTCGCCGGCCACCAGCACCCGCTCGCCAGGCTCGATCTCGACCTCGGTTTCCTTGACCACGCCGGTGCCGTCGTCGAGCGATACCGAGAGATTGTCCAGGCTGAGCATCGCACCGTCTTCGGTTTCGCCGTGCCTGATGCGGCCCAGCGCGTCGCTGCGTTCGGCGCGCTCCAGCCCGTCAAGCGACATCATCAGCGAGGCAATACGCCGTGCCGAGGCGTTCCAGTCGGCGAGGCGGGGATAGTTGTCGACCAGCCATCCGAACGCGGCCTGCACGATGGCGAAGGCTGAGGCAGCCTGCATGATCTGTCCAAGTGTCATGCTGCCTTCGAGAAATTTTGGCGCGCAAAGCAAGATCGGCACGACCGGTGCAAACAGGCTCGACCCCTGCGACACCAGCGCCGTGCGCATGTGCTGGCCTGTCAGCAGCGCCCATTGCCGGAGCACCGTGCCGAACGTCTTGTCGATGCCGCTGCGCTCCTCCTCCTCGCCGCCGAGCAAGGCGATGCTCTCGCCGTTTTCGCGCACGCGCGTCAGCGTGTAGCGGAAATCGGCTTCCGCCTGGTTCTTCTGCTCGGAGAGCCGCACGAAATGGCGGCCGATGACCACCATCGAAGTGGAGGTGATGGCGGCGTAGATCACCGCGGTCACGACCAGGAAGCCGGGAATGGTGACGCTCCAGCTTCCGATCGGCAAAGTCAGCGCCCCGCCGATCGTCCACAGCACCACGATGAAAGTGGAGGCCGACAAAAACGCGTTGATCACGCCGGAGATGAAATCGACGGGCGATTCCGTGGCGATCCGCAAATCCTCCGCGATGCGTGCCTCGGGGTTCGTGTGGTCGCCGCCCACGAGGTTCAGCTGATAGTAGCGGCCGCTTGCGAGCCAGCGCGCGATGATGGCGGTGGTCGACCAGGAACGCCAGCGGCGCTGGATCGTCATGCGAAGGTAGACTTGCGCGACGACAAGGCTTGCGCTTCCAACCACCAGCGGCGGGAACACGGCGCTGAGCACATAGACGGTGTGGGCGTTGCGCTGCTCGATGGCGTCGAAGATCGAGCGGTTCCAGATGTTGATCCCATACTGGAAGCCGACATTGATGCATATCAGCATCAACAGCCCGAGCGTGAACGGCCAGGCCAGCTTGTCGCCGCGCGTGCTCCAGTAGCCGCGCGCGCTGATCCAGAAGCGCCTCAGCAGGTATCGCTTGCGCGCCTGCTCGGCCTCCTGCGGCGTCAGCTCCGGACCGGGTTCGATGGCCCCGGGCGGTGGCGCAGCCTCGCCCACGACCTCGGACGCAACTTCGACTGTCGAGGCCTTCTCCTGGTGCGACTTCTCTGCCTTGCGCCGCCTGGCGCCGTCGACCGTTTTCGGCATGAGTTCAGCCTCGGATGTAACGGCGACAACGGCCTAAAAATCAAAAAGTTTCACCAGGCCCGCTCCAGACGGCGCCATGGGTCTCCCCGTGCTCCCCTGCTCGACCCGCGATGCCGCCAGCCGCCGCTGGACAATTCGCCAGCCGGCGGGCCCGTTTAGCGACGGTCTCCTCGCAGCCGGAACGAGACCGTGTGCTTGGAACCAATGATGGGCGAGACTGTTTAGCCATGAACTTCGATGCGACGCCGACGTCCCGGCCCGGTCGGGTGAGCAGCGACCTTGAGGAGCCCCTTGTCATGAAGATTTCGTCCAGATTTCGTTCAGTCGCCATCGCCGTGATCACTGCCGCGGGCGTTGGCTTTGCCAGTGTCGCGCACGCCGACACCGGAACGATCCGCTTCTCCATCTACAAGGCGGCCTTCTTCATCGGCGGCGCCGGAGGCGAGGGCACGCTGACCTTCCATGGCCGCCGGTATCCGATCTCGGTCGGCGGCATTTCGGGCGGCCTCGCCTTCGGTGCCTCCAAGACCTATTTCCGGGGCACCGTGCGCCATATCAAGCGCGCCCGGGACGTGACGGGTGTGTACGGCGCGGCGGGCGGCGGCGGCGCGCTCGGCAAGGGCGCCCAGGTGATCGTCATGACCAACGACAAGGGCGCCCAGCTCGAGCTCACGGGCAGGCAGGTAGGGCTGCAAGTCAACGCCGATCTCAGCGGCATGAGCATCACGGTGAAGTGAGGGCGGTCACTGCGTCGGTGTTTCCAGGGATGAGCCGGCGGCCCCTCCCTACCGCTCCTCCACGATCCGCAGATAGGCCGCCGTCACGAACAGCACGATCAGGCCGAACAGGATCCTTCTTGCCCCCTCCGGCATCTGCAAAATCGTCAGCAGCGTCGTCAGCACGGTCAGGATCAAGGCACCGATGATGGTGCCGGTATAGCCGCCGCGGCCGCCGAAGATGGAGGTGCCGCCGATGACGGCGGCGGCCACGGAGGGCAGCACCAGCGGTTCGGCGAGAGACAGGGAAGGGGCCTTGATCAAGCCGATATAGAGCAGGCCGGTGATGCCGGCGAGCAGGCTGGAGAGGACGTAGAGCGCGGTGATGACCTGCCAGTAGCGCACGCCGGAAAGGCGGGTCGCGCGCTCATTGTCACCGACGGCGTAGAGCAGGCGGCCGAAACCGGTGCGGTTGAGGCCGAAGACGATCAGCACCGCGACGGGGACGAACAGAAGCAGCGCGTTGGGAAACCCTGCGGTCACGCCGGTGCCGAGCCAGGCGAGGAAATCGGGGATCTTGGCGCCCGAGGCGATCACCGTGCGTTGATAGACCTGCAGGAAGCCGGTGCCGATCAGGCTGGTGCCCAGCGTCATGATCAGCGGATGGACGCGGAAGAGGCCGACGCCGATGCCGTTGACGAGGCCGATCAGCACCGCCGGCATCATCGCCAGGAGGAAGGCCACGGCTGGCTCCTGGTTGACGGCTTGCGTAGCCATGATGAAGGCGCTCATCGTCGCCACCGTGCCGACAGAGAGATCGATGCCGCCGGTCAGCATGGTCATGGTCTGGCAGCCGGCAAGGATCGCCAAGGGAATGGCGAATTTGATGGTGTTGGCGATCCAGCGCTCGTTGACGATGCCGGGGCGCAGGATCTGCAAAATCACAACCAGGATGACCAGCAGGATGACCAGCGGAATCAGCGGCCGGTCGGCCATGAAGCGTTTGACACGGCGGCCGAAGGGGACGGGTTGGGGCGTGATTGCGGTGGTGCTCATGGGGTGGCTCTTGTCTGCAAATATAGCGCCCTACGGCGGCCCCCTCTGTCCTGCCGGACATCTGCCCCTCTAGAGGGGAGATCGGATGGGGTGACGGCTTTCGCAAATTGTCGGCGTTGCAAGAATGAGCGAGACGCCGAAGCTGCCAATCTCCCCCCTTGAGGGGGAGATGTCCGGCAGGACAGAGGGGGGCCTCGTAGAGCGCTGCGCCACATTTCACGCCCACTCATCATTGCCGCCCCCGCATCGTAATGAAAGCCCCGAACATCACCACGGCGACCATGATGAGGCCCTCGATGATGGCGGTGACGTTGGGGTCGATGGCAAGCAGGGTGAGGTCGGTGCGCACCAGGCGCAGCACGAAGACGGCGACGATGGGGCCGAGCAGGCCGCCCTTGCCGCCGCCCAGCGCCACGCCGCCCAGCACCACGGCCGCGACGCTGGCGAGCAGATAGGGGCCGGGAATAGGAGCGCCGATGCCGGTGCTCATGGTCAGCGCCAGGCCGCCCATGGCCGCGAACAGGCCCGACAGCGCATAGGCGATGATGCGGGTGCGCTTGACCGGCACGCCGCTGCGGAACGCCGCCAGCTCGCTCGAGCCGATGGCGTAGATGGACAGGCCGAGGCGCGAGCGCCTCAGCGGTATCCAGACGATGCAGAGGCAGATGATCAGCATCAGCAGCGCCTTCGGCAGCCAGGCGTCGATGCTCTGCGGCAGGCCCGGTACCGGCACGGTGCCTGAAATCATCGCCTTCAGCCATTCGGCGGCGGCCCCGCCCGGCGCGCCGAGCACCAGAAGAGCCGCCCCTTGCAGCACGAACAGCATGGCGAGCGTCACCACGATGTCGGGGACACGGGTGACGACAATGAGCAGGCCGTTGAGCGCGCCAAGCACAAACCCCATGGCCAGTACGAAAGGCACCACGAACAGCGCGTATTCTTCCGAGGCGCCGGCCATCATCGAGGCGGCGGTGACGCTGGTCAGCGCCATCATGGCGGCGACCGACAGGTCGATGCCGCCGGCGATGACGACGACGGTCTGCGCGGCTACGGCAAAGGCGTAGGGCAAGACGGCCCGCGCCAGCGAGCCGAAATCGCCGCTGCCATAGCCGGGCTGGATCAGCTTGGTGACGACGAACAGCACGATGAGGAGGGCGAACAGGCCGGCGACCCAGCCCTGGCGTCGCAGGAGATGGCTCATGGCGTCGCCTCCGGCGCATCCGGGGCATTTGCTGTCGGGTCCGCCAAAATGCCGACATCGGCCTTCGCGCCGCGCGGCAGGCCGTAGGCGGCGCGCATCAGTGCCGGCTCGTCCGCCTCCTCGACCGGGAAGATATCGACGACGCGGCCGCCGAAGATGACGATGACGCGATCGCAGACGCGCTGCACCTCTTCGAGTTCCGAGGTGTAGAACAGCACCGACTTGCCGTGGCCGGCGAGCTCGCGCAGCAATTTATAGATTTCCTGCTTGGTGCCGACATCGATGCCGCGCGTCGGGTCGAAGCACAGGATGGTGCGGGCATCCGCCGCGATCCAGCGGGCGATGGTCACCTTCTGCTGGTTGCCGCCGGACAGGCGCTGCACCTCGCCTTGCGCGCGGGTGTCGATCTGGAGGCGCGCGATGGCGCTCGCCACCGTGGCGCGCTCCTTGCGCATGGCGATCGGCCCCCAGTTGCGCAAGGCGGCGCTGAAGGGCAGCGCGATGTTCTCGCGCACCGAGCGCTGCATGGCGAGGGCTTCGGAACGGTCGCCCGGCACATAGGCGATGCCGGCGCGGATGGCGTCGATCGGATGGGTGAATTTCGCCGGCTGGGCGTCGACCTCGATCGTGCCGCCGGACGGTTTGATCGAGCCGGCAAGGGCGGCGAACAATTCATCCTGGCCCTGGCCTTCGAGCGCGACGACGCCGGCGACCTCGCCGTCGGCGAGCTCGAAGGAGACGTCGTTGAGCTTGGTGCCGACGCGCAGATTGCGCACGGCGAGACGCGGGCGGGCAGGGGCCGATGTGGCGGCCTGGCCGGCGGCGCGGGCGGTCACCTTGGTCTTCTCGATGCGGGCGCCGAGCATCAGCTCGACGATCTTTTCCTCCACGCCGGGCTCGATGTCGAGAACGCCGACGGTCGCGCCGTCGCGCAGCACGGTGGCGCGGTCGCAGAGCGCCGAGATCTCGACGAAGCGGTGCGAGATGAAGATCACGGCGCGGCCGCTGTCGCCCTGGCGACGCACGACTTCCAGCACCTTTTCGGCAAGATTTGCGGGGAGTGCCGCGGTCATCTCGTCGAGCAGCAGCACGTCGGGCTCGACGGCGAGCGCCCGCGCCAGATCGAGCACGCGCAGCACCGCCAGCGGAATGTCGCGCGCGGTGTCGCGCAGGTCGAGGTCGGGAATACCAAGTTCGCGCACCCAGGCACGGAACGGCTCGACGGGCGTGCCGGTGAGCCGCAGATTGGACAGTATGTCGAGATCGGGGATCAAGGACGGTTCCTGGTAGACCGGCAAAAGGCCAGCGCGGCGCGCGGCGGCGGGCGAGCGTATGTCGCGCGCCTCGCCGCGGATCAGCACGCGCCCGGCCGAGGCAGGAACCGCGCCGGTCAGGATCTTTACCAGCGTCGACTTGCCGGCGCCATTGGCGCCCATCAGGGCATGCACCTCACCCGGCAGGACAGACAGCGACGCGTCGCGCAGCGCGGCAACCGCGCCGTAATTCTTGGCGACGCCGGAGGCGTCGAGGAGGGGACTGGTGGTCAAATTGCTGTCCCTATCAGAAACTCAATTGCTGGCACTCTACGGCGCCCCCCTCTGTCCTGCCGGACATCTCCCCCACTTGGGGGGAGATTGGCCGCAACTTCGGCTTTCGCCAATTTTCAACGTGGCAAGACGAGAGCCGGCGCCGAAACTGCCAATCTCCCCCCAAGTGGGGGAGATGTCCGGCAGGACAGAGGGGGGCGCCGTAGAGCGCTAACCTATCAAACCTTTGGTTGGCGAGGACGGCAAACGCCATCCTCGCTAGCCAATCAAAATAGCCCTTATTCCCCCGGCCCCTTGCACGCGACGATCTGGTCCTTGGTGTAGGTCGTCCAGTCCGGGATCGAGATCGAGACCGGCCACTCCGGGCTGAGCGACGGATCGGCGGCGGCTTTCAGCTTGGCCTTGCCTTCCTCGGTGGCGTTTTCCCAGAGCTGCGGCTCGACCAGAACGGTCTGCTGCGCCGGCTTCTTGCCGTCGAGGATCTGGAGCGCGAGCGTCACGCCGGCGCCGCCGATCGAGCCGGGATTGGTCACGGCTGCCCCGACCAGGTCCTTGACCGAATTCAGCTGGCCGACGAAACCGGCATTGTCGGCGCCGACCACGGGCACCATCGGCGCCTGCGATTCCACCAGCGCGTCGACGATGACGTTGTCGATGCCCGAGGTCCATACGCCGTTGAACGGCGTGCCGGTGGCGAGGAAGGACAGCATCTGCTGCTTGGCCTGGTCCTGCTGCCAGCCGGTGAACACTTCCTGCGCGACCTTCACGTCCGGGAATTCGGCCAGCGCCTTCTTGAAGCCCTTGTCGCGATCCGAGTCGGCGGAAGCGCCGGCGGCGCCGCGCATATAGAACACCTCACCCTTGCCGCCCATCTGCTGGAACAGCCATTTGGCGCCGAGATAGGCATATTGTTCCTGGTTGTTGGAGATGATGTAGGCCGAGGGTTCGGTGACCGCCTGGTCGACGGCGACGACAACGATGCCGGCCTTGGTGGCTTCCTCCAGCCCCGCCTTGATGCCGGCGGGATCAGCCGGATTGACGACGATGGCGTCGACCTTGGCGCTGATCAGGTTGCGGATGTCCTCGAGCTGCCCGGCGGCATCGGTGTTGCGGTGGGCGATGTTGAGCTTGGTCACTTCGCCGGAGGCCAGCGCCTGCGCCTTCATGGCGCAGACCATCTCCTCGCGCCAGCCATTGCCCTGCACGGTGTTGGAGATGCCGATCGTGTATTTGCCCTCGGCGGACGAGGCGCCCATCGAGGCCAGCAAGGCAGCGCCGGCAAGGAGCGGAACAATGGGCAGCGGCACCATGGTCAGGTATTTCTTCATTTCAGATTTCCTCCACTTTGATTTTCATTTCAATTCCAAGTCGTTACACCGGGCCGCGCAGAAAGAGATTCAGGCGGCGCCCCGATGTTGTTTTTGCGCCTTCATTTGACGAAGGGACGCAGCACGTCGCGGGCAAGCAGGAAACCGCGCTTGACCTTATCGTCGCTGCCCTCGAACCACCGGTCCTCGTGCTCGATGATGATCGGGCCGTCATAGCCGGCACGGTAGAGGCCGGAGAAGAAGCCGTTCCAGCCGACATCGCCCAGCCCCGGCATGCGCGGCACCTGCCAGCCTATGCCAGACGAAAGGATTCCGCGCTCGTACAAACCATCATGATCAATCATCAGGTCCTTGGCGTGGACATGCAACATGTAGGGGCCGAATTCCCTGATGAAGCGGGCCTGGTCGATCATCTGCCAGACCAGGTGTGAAGGATCGAAATTCATCCCGACATCGCCGCCCCAGGTTTCGAGGATGCGGCGCCAGACCAGCGGCGAATAGGCGATGTTGTGGCCGCCCGGCCATTCGTCATAGCTGAAGATCATCGGGCAGTTCTCGAAAGCGAGCTTGACGCCGTGATCGCGCGCATGGGCGACGATATCGGGCCAGATTTCGAGCGCGTGCTGCCAGTTGACGTCGACGGTCTTCGAGGCATCGCCGCCGCAGAAGGTGTTGACCAGGGGCACGCCCATATTCGCGGCCAGCACGATCACCTGCTTCAGATGGTCGATCACCGTCTTGCGGTGGGCGGCATCGGGATGCAGCGGGTTGGGATAGTAGCCGAGACCGGAAATGGTCAGCCCCTTCCCGGCAAGATTTGCCGCGATGTCCCTGGCCTGCGCCGGCGAGGTCGCGGCGGCGTCGATATGGCTTGTGCCGGCATAGCGGCGGCTGGCGCCCGAGGCTTTCGGCCAGCAGGCGATTTCCAGCGCCTCGAAGCCGGCCGAGCTTGCCCAGTCGGCGACCGCGTCGAGCGGCGTCTCCGCGAACGGTGCGGTGAGCAGTCCAAGCCTCATAATGCCTCCCCCGGTCGTGAATTCACGACCGATTCCTACTATGCAGATCGTGCCGGTTGCTTCAACCGCTCATCTGCCGGTTGCGCGCATGCATGCCTGACGGTTGCCATCGGATCGTCCGACAACAGCCCGTCGAGCGCCGATGTGACGGCTTTGCGGAACATGTCGTTGGCGGCGAGGGCGGGATCGAAGATGGCGTCGATCGCCAGGATGCCCGCAGCCAGTGCCGGGACGTCGCGTCCGCTTGCCTCCGCTATGCCAGCGATCTTGACGGCATAGGGGTCCGACACCGGCCAGCGCCGGCCGAACCGGGATGAAGCCTGGACCAGATAGGCCATCCAGCCGGCGACGGATACCGACAGCAGCGCAATGCTTTTTGCTTCGCCCAGCCGATCGCGGATCGGGTTGAGCAGGCGCTGAACGATCTTTTGCGAGCCGTCGGTAGCGATCTGGTGGTTGCGGTGGCGGATCGCGGTATTCTGCAGACGGCCAAGGCTCTGCTCGACATAGGCTGATGGGTCCATGCCGGGCACCGGCTTCAACGTTGGCAGCGTCTCCTCGACGAGCATGCGGCGCACGAAGGCCGACAGCAGCGGGTCCGCCATCGCATCGAAAGTGTGTTCGAGGCCGGCCAGCACGCCGAGATAGCTGAGCGTCGTCTGAGCGCCGTTCAGCACACGCATCTTGAGATGCTCGAACGGCGTGACGTCGTCGACGAAGGTTGCCCCCACCAGGTCCCAGCGCGGCACGCGGCCGGCGAATTTCTGCTCGATCACCCATTGCCGGAACGGCTCGCCGGCAACGACGGCTCCATCGCGGTAGCCGAAAAGCTGCTCCACACCGTCGAGATCGGCCTGCGTGCTCGCCGGCACGATGCGGTCGACCATGGCGCTGGGGAAGGCGGCATTGGCCGCGATCCAGCCGGCAAGGCCGTTGCCGCGCCGTTCGGCAAAAGTCCGCACGACATTTTCCAGGATGATGCCGTTCGCCGGGATGTTGTCGCACGAGAGCAGCGTCAGCGGCCGGCCGTGCGTGGCCATGCGTTGCTCCAGCGCCCGCGCCAGAATGCCGGGCACGCTGCGCGGCGTCAGCGGGTTTGCGAGATCGTGGACGATGTCGGGATGGTCGAGGTCGAGCGCGCCGCTGGCCGGAATATGGCAATAGCCCTTTTCGGTAACGGTCAGCGTCACGAATTCGATGTCCGGGGAGGAGAGCACTTCGAGCGCGGGCATAGCGCTCGCCTGGCTATCGACAAGGCGCACGATGCTGCCGATGACGCGGGCCTCGACATGGGAATCCTTGCGGATGAGCCTGGTGTAGAGCCCGTCCTGAGGGCCGAGCGTATCGGCGAGCGCCGGCGGACGGATGTTGATGCCGACCACGCCCCAGCGGCCGAAGCTCCGCGCCAGGAGGTCGTCGGTGTATTCGGCCTGGTGGCAGCGGTGGAAGGCACCGACGCCGAGGTGCGCCATGCCTGCCTGGAGCAAGGCACGGTCATAGCCGGGCCTTTGCACCGTCGCCGGCAGGCGGCCGAGCAAGGCCGGACCGAGCGTCTCGGGCGCGGCTGTGCTCACCGGTTGGCTCCGATCACCCACTGTTCCTGGTCGATCAGCGAGCCGGTCATCGGTCCCGCGGCGTCGGAGAGAAGGAAGACGGCGAGCCTGGCCACGTCCTCCGCCGAGAACAGCCGGCCGAAGGGCTGCGCGGCGTTGGCGGCATCGAGCCAGCCGGCGCCGTGGCCGAGCGTCTCGGCCTGCATGACGCGCTCGGCGGGCGTATCGGTCCAGCCGACATTGATGCCGTTGACGCGGATGCGGTCGAAACGGTGGGCGTTGGCGGCGTTCCTGGTCAGCGTCGCCAGCGCGCCCTTGGTGGCGGAATAGACGGCGAGCTCGGGCGAGCCGCAATGGGCATTGATCGACAGGATGTTGACGATCGCGCCGCCCTGGCCCCGCTTCCGCATGTCGGCAATCGCCGCCTGCATGAGGAAGAAAGGGGCGCGGGCATTGACGGCGAACAGCGAGGCCCAGTCGTCGGGGGTCGCATCGAGGAAGGAGGCCCGGTCGGTCAGGCCGGCGGCATTGACGAGACCGTCGATACGGCCGAAGCGGTCGATGCAGGCTTGCGCAAGGAGGGCAGGGGCTGCCGGGTCGGAAAGCTCGGCGGCGATGAAGTGTGCCGGCGTGCCCGCTTGCGAAAGCTCCGCAGCAACGGCCTCGCCGCGCGTCCCGTCGCGGCCGGTGACCAGCAGGCCGTCGGCGCCGGCACGCGCCAAGGTTTCGGCGACTGCCCGGCCGATGCCTTGCGTCGCGCCGGTGACCAGCACCATCTTGCCGTCGAGCTGAAGCTCCATTCCTCCTCCCGGAACAAAGTTTCTATTTCTGAAGATATGGAATGTCAGTTCCCGTTAGTCAACCGCGCAATCATTCTGCCCGTTGGGCCACGACGCCATGGACCAAAGCCATGCCGACGGCGAGCGACGCCGCCAGCGAGCGGAAGCCTGCGAAATCCTGTTCCACCACTTCCAGCCAGGTGTCCGAGAACTTGACCAGCGGAGAAAAAGTGCTGTCGGTGATGGTGACGATCCGCGCGCGCCGCTCGTGGGCGACCGCGACGAGGTCGGGCGTGATCGAATTGTAGGGGCTGAAGGAGACCGCCAGCACCGCGTCGCGTCTGCCGATGCAGCCGACCTGGTCAAGCGCGGTGGAGCCGACATTGTCGACCAGCACATTGCGCACGCCTTGCTGCGACAAGGTCAGCGAGAGATAGCTGGTGACGGGAAAGGCGCGCTTGGAGCCGATGACGTAGATCAGCTCGGCGGCCGAAAGCAGCGCCACCATCTTCTCGAAGCTCTCGATATCGAAGCTGGCCTCGATGCGGCCGAGCGAGTCTTGCGAGGCGCCGACCATGCCGCGCAGGAAATGCAGGTCGGCATTGGATACGCGCGGCGTGCGTTCCTGGCCGCGCCCTTCCGGCCAGGACGCCTTGACATGGTCCTTGAACAGGCCCTGAAAATCGGAAAAGCCGGCATAGCCGAAGATCTGGGCGAAGCGCACCAGCGTCGAAGGCTGGACCCCTGCCTGCGCGGCGACCTGCGCGATGGTGCCGAGCGCGACGTCGCTCGGATGCTGCCACAGGAAGATCGCGACCTGGCGCAGCCGCTTGGGGAAATGGACCGTGCCCGACGACAGCACCGCGCGCAGCTCCTCGTAAGTCTGCGGCTTGATATAGCCGAGCGCCGCCAGCGAACGCCCGCGCTTGCGGGTCGCCGCCTCGTCGGCGCTGGACCGTCCGGATGATTTGCGCGCCCCGGTCATGATTTCAGGCTAGCGCGATACGATCGTTTTACAATACGAAAATTGGAAATCCTGTTCGAGGTGGTAGCTGTTCTGCAGCGAAGAAGTTCGATCCATTCAACATAGCACCCTGTGGCGCCCCCTCTGTCCTGCCGGACATCTCCCCCACAGGTGGGGAGATTGGCAGCGTCGACCGCGACGCCTTTCATGCAACGCTGGCAATTTGGCGAAAGCCGGCGTGACATCCGATCTCCCCCTTGTGGGGGAGATGTCCGGCAGGACAGAGGGGGGCGCTACAGAACTCGACGGTGGGTGCTGGCTTAACATCCTTAAATCGGAGGAGACAAACATGGTTTATGCGACATCGGACGGATCGGCGGGCAAGCGTTTGCGCGTCGGCATGGTGGGAGGCGGGCAGGGCGCCTTCATCGGCGCGGTGCATCGCCTCGCCATGCGGCTCGACGACCAGATCGCGCTGGTGGCCGGAGCGCTGTCGTCCGACCCCGGGAACGCCGCCGCCTCGGCCGCCGAGATCGGCATCGCGCCGGAGCGCAGCTATGCCGATTACCGCATGATGGCAAAGGCGGAGGCGGCGCGCCCGGACGGCATCGAGGCGGTCGTCATCGTCACGCCCAACCACCTGCACGCGCCGGTCGCGACAGCCTTTCTGGAAGCCGGCATCGATGTGATCTGCGACAAGCCGCTGTCGACGACGCTGGGCGAGGCGCAAGCCCTGGTGGCGCTGATGCGGGAGAAAAATCGCCGCTTCGTCGTCACCCTCAACAACACCGGCTACGCCATGGTGCGCCAGGCGCGCGAGATGGTGGCGGCGGGCGAACTCGGCCGCATCGTCTCCGTGCACGGCGCCTATATCCAGGACTGGCTGACCAGGCCGATCGATGCCGACGGCCAGAAACAGGCGGAATGGCGCACCGACCCGGCGCGCGCGGGCCAGTCGGCGGTGCTGGCCGATATCGGCGTGCATGCCTTCAACCTGGCGAGTTTCATCAGCGGCCGCGAGGCCGAGACGGTGTCGGCCGACCTGTTCACCGCCGTGCCGGGACGGCGGCTCGATGACAACGCGCATGTGCTGGTGCGCTGGGCGGGCGGGGCACGCGGCACGATCCTGGCCAGCCAGACGTCGCCCGGCCACTATAATGATCTCTCCGTGCGCATCTATGGCGACAGGGCGGGGCTTGAATGGTCGGGCACGCGGCCCGAGGAACTGCGCTTCTCCAGATATGGCGAGGAAAGCCGCACGCTCGTGCGCGGCGGCCATGGCTCGACGCAGGAAAGCCGGCGCGTGTCGCGCATGCCGGCCGCTCATCCCGAAGGCTATATCGAGGCCTTCGCCAATTTCTACCGCGACGCCGCCGACATCATCCGCGCGCATCGTTCGGGCGCTGCTGTCGATGCGGCCCGGGCGGCGCAGGTGCCCGATGTGGTCGACGGCGCGCGCGGCGTGAAGTTCGTCGCCGCGGCGGTGGAGTCGAACGCGGCTGATGGGGCGTGGACGGCGGCGAGGTTTGGGTGAGGGTGTGCCATCCAATGTGAAGTACGCCATCGCGGCCACGTCGACGGTGCCGCGCTGTTGATGGCGATCAAGAGTTGGCCGTCCATTCGGGACCGCGCTGTGTTCCGCCATTTTTCAAGCCCGTTGCGAGGCTGGTTTCGAAGGCAACAGCCGGTTGACTGGCTTCCAAATCGTTGCCGCCGACCTTGCGCGAGGTGATTGCGACGCTATGTCAGGCGCATCCGCGTTGCTCCCCGCCCGCGCATTCGGCAATCTGTCGCTTGTTCGGCGTTGAAGGCTTGCTCCGATGGAACTCGGTCTCATTGGATACTACAGCGACTTCGTGGTTTACCCCCTGGCGATCGCCCTGCTGGCTGTGGCCGGGCTTATCGAGGCCGGCGAAGAGAGCGCGCCGGGCTGGCTGGCGACGGCGCTGGCGTGCCTGTGTCTGTGGACGCTGATCGAATACGTCATGCACCGCTTCGTCCTTCACCACATTCCCTGGATCAGGGATCTGCACGCCCGCCATCATGTCGAGGAGCGCAGTCCGGTGGGCACGCCGACCTGGCTCAGCCTCGGCGTGCATGCGCTTGTCGCGTTCTTTCCCGTATGGATGGTCTCGGATTTCGCGGTCGCCAGCGCGGCGAGCTGCGGGCTGATGCTGGGCTACCTATGGTACGTCAGCATCCACCATGTGATCCATCACTGGCATCCCACTCATCCGAGCTATCTCTACACGCTGAAGCGCCGCCACGCGCTGCATCATCATGTCGACGAAAATGTCAATTTCGGCGTGACGTCGCTGTTCTGGGATCGGGTCTTCGGCACGATGCGGCTCTGAAGCCAACTGGTGTGTGCCATTCGAGGAGCGCAGACAGCCATTCCCGCTTACAATTCCTTCTGCGCCAATTCCCTGAACTCGTCGGGCACGGAGCGGGCCGCCTCCAGCGCCATGATGCCGTAGCCGACGGCCTGTTTGCCGAAGCGCTCGCGGATCTTGTCGATGGCGCGGTCGGCGCCGAAGCGTGCGAGGCCCTTCCTGGTGCCGGGGCGGCGCTTTTCGTCGGCGAGGCCGAGCGGCAGTTCGAGCTGCAATTCGGCACTTTCCTCCAGATGCGAGACCGAGATCGCCAGCAGCGAAATCGTCCTGTCATGCGGATGATCGGCAAGCACGCCCCGCACCAGGTCTGTCGCGATCTCGGCCAGCATCACCGTCGCCGAGATCGGCTGGTCGAGCGTGATCGAGCGGGTGACGGCGCTGAGGTCGGCGAAGCGCACGCGCACCGTCACCGTGCGGCCGAGGCGCGCCTTGGCGCGCAGCCGGCTGGCGACCCGGTCGGCCAGATGCAGCAGGACGGGGATGTAGACGCATTCCAGTGCCGGCTTGCGGCCAAGCGCCGACTGGGCACCGGCCGAATGGGCGCGGCGACGTGTTTCCAATTTGCGCGGATCGCGGTTCCACGACAAGGCGGCAAGCTTTTCGCCGGCGGCAGGGCCGAGCAGCCGCGCCAGCGCGCCGCTGTGCGTCCTGGCCAGTTCGCCGATTCTGGACGCCGATCTCGGCCAGCCGCGCGCTGGTCGCCGGGCCGACGCCCCACATCAGGGAGACCGGCAGGTCATGCAGGAAGGCGATCTCGGTGCCGGGCTCGACCACCACCAGCCCATCGGGCTTGGCCACCTGCGAGGCGATCTTGGCCAGGTGCTTGGTGCGCGCCACGCCGATCGAGATCGGCAGGCCGAGTTCGCTTCGCACGCGGCGGCGAATGGTCGAGGCGATCTCCCGCGGCTGGCCGAACAGATGCGTGCAACCGGCGACATCGGCGAAGGCCTCGTCGATGGAGATGCGCTCGACCAGCGGCGTGAAATCGTCGAGCACTTTCATCGCGGCGTCGCCGAGCCGCTGGTAGTCGCGGAAATTTCCGCCGACGAAGATCAACTGCGGGCAGAGCTCGCGCGCCTTGCGCCCCGGCATGCCGCCGCGCACGCCGAAGGCGCGGGCTTCGTAGGAGGCGGCGAGCACGACGCCGCCGCCGACCGCGATCGGCTTGCCGCGCAGCGACGGGTCGAGAAGCTGCTCGACCGAGGCGTAGAAAGCGTCGAGATCGGCATGCAGGATGGTGGGCTCCATCCCCGGTTCCTCGCGACGTTGTAGAGTATGGAACATAAAGAGAACAAACATTGCTCGCTGTCAAGCGAGGTCGCGATCCGCCGGAACATTGTCGCTCACAATCGCGTTGACGGCCGAAGGGCGCCGCGTGCGGAGGCTGGCATGGGCAACTTTGAAATGATCGATCTGGTTTGCGTCGTCAACGCCTGCTCGACCGACCGCGCCGCGGGGCGGCTGGTTTCGATGGCCAAGGCCGTGGAGGAATTGCGGGTGCTGACCGGCGATTTCGTCTCGGCCGACGAAACGGTCGCGAATGCGCTGAGTGAAGTCGCGCTGCAGTGCGGCTGCGCCGTGCTGTTCGATGAGCAGGCGGGCGCCGACATATTGCGCACGCCATAGCTCGTCGCCGGCGTGCTGCAATGCATCACGCAACCGTTCCAATTGCTTGTTTTTGCGCTATTCCGAACAGAGGGCCGTGACGCACTTTCTAACGCGCGTTGCCTGTGCGGGTCGTTGTCCCCGAGGCCGCCTTGGCGACATCCATCAACCGAGATGCTCCGCCCGCAGCGCCTGCTTGAGGCGCTCCAGCGCCGGCTCGCCGTCGGCAGCGAGCTTATCGGCGATCCTTGCCAGATCATCGTCGGCCTTGCGGTGCTTGCTGCCCCAGGCGCCGAGCGTGGCCAGCACGGGCACAAGGTCGATGCCGGCCTCGGTCAGGCGATAGATCGCCTTCAGCCCATGCGAGGGATCACCGCTGCGGGTGAGGATGCCTTCGTCCTGCAATGTCTGGAGGCGCTCGGCCAGCGTACGCGAGGAAATGCCCTCATCGGATTGCAGGAATTCGCGAAAGTGCTTTTTTCCGGCGAAGACCAGGTCGCGGATGATGAGCAGCGTCCACCGGTCGCCGAGCAGTTCGAGCGACAGGTTGATGGGGCAGCCAGACCGGTCCCGTGTCGACATGTGTATGGTTCCATTTTTAAATCGCTTTACTATTGACATCGTTTTCATCTCAGGTCAATAGTTCCAAATGTAAACCATCGGCAACCGTGCCGGCCGGACGGGTAAAACGAGCCGCTCGGCCCTTGACTGGGAGAACCATAATGAAAAAGCTGATCCTCCAGATGCAGATGTCGGTCGACGGTTTTGTCGGCGCCGCCGGGGATCATCGCTGGCAGCTCTGGGAATGGGGCGACGACAGCGCCTGGGACGAGGAGCTGAAGCGGGACTTCAACGCCGTCTTCGCCGGCATCGATACCATCCTCTTGAGCCGCAAGATGGCCGAGGAAGGCTACCTCACCCATTGGGGCAATGCGGCGAAGAGATATCCGCGCGACCCGTTCTATGCTTTCGCCCAGCGCATCGTCGAGGCGAGGAAGGTGGTGCCGAGCGACAGGCTCAAGGCCTCGCGATGGGAGGGCACGACAGTGGTCAGCGGCGACCTGCCGCGGGAGGTCGACTTGCTGAAGAGGGGTGAGGGGGCGACATCGCGGTGTTCGGCGGCGCCGGCTTCGCCTCGGCGCTGATCGCGGCCAGGCTGGTCGACGAGTTCCAGCTGTTCATCAACCCGGCCGTGCTGGGCGCCGGCCGCCGGATCTTCGACCAAGGCGGGTTCGGCAGGCTGCGGCTGCTCGGCTCGAAATCCTATGCCTGCGGCATGGTGGTGAGCCGCTACGCGCCGGCCGGCTAATCGAAAGGCATTGCACTGATATCATGCCTGCCGTTGAGCTTGGGCATGGCAGTCGGCGATGCAGCACCAAGCGCGGTTGTGCCTTAGCCCCCAGGGGCGAAGGGAACACGCGCCTCGATCTACTCTTGGTCAACACCTTGGCCTCACCAATTCACTTCGCATCATGAAAAATGATGCCCACCGTGTGCCGCATGCCCGAGCGCAGGCGGCTGACGCCGTGGCGCAGATTGACGCGGTAATTGCCCTTGGTGCCCTGCACCGGCCGATTGTGGACGGCGAAGGAGACGGCATCGCCCTGGCGCAAGGGCACCACTTCCACCCGGCTCTGCATGCGCGGCCGCTGTTCGGTCAGGGCGAACTCGCCGCCGGTGAAATCCTCGCTGGGTTCTGAAAGCAGAACCGCCACCTGCAGCGGAAAGGCGAGGTCGCCATAGAGGTCCTGGTGCAGGCAGTTGAAGTCGCCGGGCACATATTGCAGCAGAAGTGGCGTCGGCCTGACCTGGCCGGCGGCGTGGCACTGTTCGAGAAAGGCGGCATGCGTTTCGGGATAGCGCGTGGCGATGCCCATGCGTTCGTTCCACAGGTTGGCGACCTCGGCCAGCCTGGGATAGAGCGCCGTGCGCAGCCCGCCGATCAGGTCCGGCAAAGGGTAGCGGAAATAGCGGTATTCGCCCTTGCCGAAGCCGTGCCTGGCCATGTGGATATGGCTGCGGAAATGTTCTTCATGTGGATAGAGCCCGGCGAGTTGTCGGCACTCCTGCGGCGTGAGCAGCTTTTCCATCACCGCACAGCCGAAGCCGTCGAGTTCGGCGGCTAGGGCTGGCCAGTCGTAAGCGGCAACGCGTTCCTCGGCGGCTTTCACCACCGATGCCGCAACCTTGGCATGGGCGTTCATATCGCGGCCTCTTTGTCGAGCAAAGCGTGCTTGCGCTCAGTGCCCCAGCGGTAGCCGGAGGGCGTGCCGTCGGCGCGGACGACGCGGTGGCAGGGAATGCCGAGCGCGATCGCGTTAGCGGCGCAGGCCGTCGCCACGGCGCGGGCGCCGTTCGATTGGCCGAGACGCTGGGCAAGGGCGGCGTAGGTGATGGTTGCGCCGCGGCGGATGCTGCGAAGCTCGCCCCAAACTTTTTGCTGGAACGGCGTGCCGCGGCTGATGTCGAGCGGCAGGTCCAGGCCGGCGGCGGGCGTTTCGATGAAACATGCTATCGCTGCGAGATCGTCATGCAAGGCGGTCTCGTTCTCGACCAGCATCTTGCCGGGAAAGCGGCTGGCGAGGTCCTGCGCCAGCGCCTCTGCGTCGTCGCCGATCAGGATGGCGCAGACGCCGAGGGAACCGCGCGCGGCGAGGATTTTGCCGATCGCGGATTGGGCGATGGCGTAGGTGATGGTGTCGGCGCCGGAGGCTGTCGCCGGCGTGTGGGTTTGCATGAGGTTCATTGCTTCACTCCTTCCGTGTGCCTGAACCCTAGCCGCGTGCCTTCCGTTCCTCACTCCGATGCTTGCTTTCAAATTCAATTTCCGGAACGGTGCGGAGGTAAGTACCCTACGGCGCCCCCCTCTGTCCTGCCGGACATCTCCCCCACGAGGGGGAGATTGGCAATTTCGGCGCCCCACTCATTCCTGCAACGTCGTAGATTGGCGAAGGCGGTTGTGACAGCCAATCTCCCCCCAAGTGGGGGAGATGTCCGGCAGGACAGAGGGGGGCGCCGTAGAGCGCTGATTTATGCGATACGAATGACAGCAACCTCGCCAAGCAAAAAAACCTCGCCTGATAACAGCCGCAGTTCGATCTCGCCGGTCGCGCCACGGCTCCACTCGGCCTTGCCGCTCTCGACAAGCTCCCCGAGCGCAGCCATCACCAGCGACCGCGCATCTTTGGCGCGTCTGACGGCGCCGCGATGGGGGATCCCAATGTCCGCATCGGTGGTGGAAGACCTTGCCATCGCGCCCATTGCCGCTCCTCCTCAGGCCTCGCGGCCGAGCAGCGCGCGCTTGCGCTCCGCGCCCCAGGCGTAGCCGGACAGGGCGCCGTCCTTGCGGATCACGCGGTGGCAGGGAATGGCGACCGCGAGCGCGTTGGCGGCGCAGGCGCCGGCAACGGCGCGGGTCGCCTTCGGCGCGCCGATGCGCCCTGCTATCTCGGCATAGGAGACGGTGCGGCCGGCCGGGATGTCCCGCAGGGCCTGCCAGACGCGCTGCCGGAACGCGGTGCCGCGCAGGTCGAGCGGCAGGTCGAGACCAAGCCTTGGAGCCTCGACGAAACCGACGACGCGGGCGACGAGCGCCTCATAATCGCGGTCGGCGCCGATCAGGCGCGCCTTGGGGAAACGGTCCTGCAGGTCGCGCACCAGCGCGTCCGGGTCGTCGCCGAGCAGGATCGCGGCGACGCCCTTCCTGCTCGATGCGACAAGGATGGCGCCGAGCGAGCATTCGCCGACGGCGAAGCGGATCTCCTCGCTGGCGCCGCCGGCGCGGTAGCGCGTCGGCGTCATGCCGAGCATGCCGGCCGACTTCTCATAGAAGCGTCCGCTCGAATTGAAGCCGGCATCGTAAATCGCCGCTGTCACGCTGGCGCCGTCTTCCAGGCCCCGGCGCACCCTTTCGGCGCGCCGGGCGGCCGCGTAGTCCTTCGGCGTCAGGCCGGTAACGGCCTTGAAGGTGCGGTGGAAATAGCCGGCGCTGCGGCCGGCGGCGGCGGCCAGTTCACCGAGCGACGGTTCTTCCTCGCTCTGTTCGATCCTGCGGCAGGCCTCGGCCACCATCGCGGCGTTGCCGGCCTCGAGCGAAGGTCCGTCGGGATTGCAGCGCCGGCAGGCGCGAAAGCCGGTTGCCCTGGCCTCGTCCAGCGTGTCGTGGAGCTGCACGTTCTTCGGGTTGGCGCGCCGCGACGGGCAGGAGGGCCGGCAATAGACGCCGGTCGTGGCCACCGAATACCAGAAGCTGCCATCGGCCGATTTGTCGCGCGCCACGACTTGCGTCCAGCGCGGATCGTCGGCGACCGGCAGCGGCGCGGGTTTGAGATACTTGGCAAGGGTGATGAACATGGCCGGCATTGAAGCCGCAGACGACCCGCGTCGCCACCCGTTTCCTGCCAATTGAGAGGTGGACGCGAGCCTATTCGTCGGGACACACAAAGGATATGACAAGATTGATCCGGAGAAGGTGTGATGGAAAACATTCGACCCCTTAAGACCGAAGCCGATTACGATCGGGCGATTGCCGAAATCATCCAATACTTCGAGAACGAGCCGGAAATCGGCTCTCTTGGCGATTACCGGTTTGATGTTCTCGCGACCTTGATCGACGCTCATGAGGATAAGCACTACCCTATCGAAGCACCCAAATCCCGTTGAAGGTTATTCACTCACACATTCAACCTGTCGCGAAAGGCGAAAGCCGCCGCTCCCGGTGCCCGATCGCTGTTCCCCGAGCCCTCGTTTCTACGCCGCCCGTTTGGGCTCGACCGCGAACGGGCTGAGGCCGAGCCAGGTCTGCATCTTCCTTGCGATGTGCTGATCGCCGGTCAAGGCGACCTTCGCGCCGGCCTTCTCGACGGTCATCAATCCCATCCAGATCGCCGTCATCGTGTGCAGGTCGGTCGAGACGTAGAGGTCGATATCGAAGCCCGGATCGTACCAGCACAGATCGACCTCGCCATGCTTTTCGACAATCAGCCACCACGACCGTTTGGACGCCGGCAGCTCCTGGTACAGGAATTGTATCACGGTGCGCCCGTCGGGCAGCGGCGAGGGGTTCAGATTGCGCCGCATGTCCCACATCAGCAGCGACGGATCGAGGTTCTTGAGGGACAGCCGGGACTCGACCCATTTCTGTCCCCAAAAGCCCATCGCCTCGACGACGGGGCGCAAATCCCGGCCGGCCTCCGTCAGCCGGTATTCGGAGATGCCCTTCTCGCCCGGCACCTCCTTGCGCTCGACGATCCCGGCGAGCTCGAGCTCCTTCAGCCGTTGCGACAGAAGGCTGGGCGACATTTTGGGAACGCCGCGGCGCAGGTCGTTGAAACGGGTCGAACCCGCCACCAATTCGCGCATCAGCACCATCGTCCAGCGGGTGCACAGCACCTCGGCGGCCATCGATAGCGGGCAGAACTGCTTGTATCCGTGCTGGGCCATGATCCGACGTCCTCCCTCGAAACTGGGCTGAACATTAGGCCTTCATGAAGGAAGCGGCCAGTACGGAAACTGTACCGGCCCGGTACAGATCGCGGACTGGCCGGCGCCGGCCCTGCCATGCGAGCCCTTTGACCGGCCGCGGGGATCCCCCTGTGCGCCGTAACAGGGAGAAGACCATGACCACATACGTCATTGCAGACATCAAGGTGAAGAACCCGCAGTGGATGCCGGCCTACGCCGCATCGGTGCACGACCTCGTCCACAAGCATGGCGGCAAGTATCTGTCGCGCAGCGGCAATGTGAAGACGCTTGAAGGCAAGCCGCTCGACACCACTCTGATCGCGCTGATGGCATTCCCGTCGGAAGCGGCGGCGCGCGCCTTCGCCAACGATCCGGCCTACGCGCCCTTCGTCTCGGCCCGCCAGGATGGCAGCGACAGCCGCTTCCAGATGATCGACAACACCGACCTGGCGGGGACGATCCCGTATCTGCCGAAGGGATGAAGCTTTCCTCCATCCGTCGCATCGCTTGCGGGTGCTCCGAGCAACGACAATCACGGCGCTTGCCTGCCGCGCCTCCGTATTTCCGGCGGCCGGCGCGCTGGGCCTTTTCAAGAAGAATGGAATGAACATGATACGCAAATTCCACAACGGGCTTCTCATGGCGGGGGCTATGCTGGCCGTCTGCGCCACTTTCGCCCAGGCCCATCAGGACGAGGTCGCATTTACATCCGGCGCGAATCCACTGGCCGGTAAGGTGCGGGCGGCGAACGGCCGGTTCCTCGACGTCAAGGTCGCCACGGACGAAGGCTATGCGCCCATTCCCTGCGCCAGCGGCATCACCGGCGGCGCGATGGGCATTCACTATGTCAACGGCCAGTACCTGAAGGACGACAAGATCGACATCGCCCGTCCCGAGGCCGTGATGTACGAGCCGATGGCCGACGGCACACTGAAGCTGGTGGCGGTCGAATACATCACCGCCAAGGGGGCGGCGTCGCTGGACGGCCAATTGTTCAACTTCAACAGTGCGCCCAACCGTTACGGCCTGGGCGAATTCTACGAGCTGCATGTCTGGGCCTGGAAGGGCAACCCGACCGGCATCTTCGCCGACATGAACCCGAAAGTGTCGTGCGAACACGCGGCGGCACCCAGCCAGTAAGCAATGAAGCCAGGCGGTGAAGGCCGCCTGGCCCGACGCTGTCCGCTCCGGCCGTTATCGCGGCGCGGGATTGGGGGCCGCCAATCCCGTATCGGAAGTCTGTTGGGCCACGTCGGTAGCCTGCTGCCCCGATGCCCGTAGAACGAAGCGTCCGGTCAGGTACCAGAGCAGAGAGACCACGAGGATCGACAGGTAGCCGTCCACGGCATAGTGCCAGCCGGTATAGACCGAGCCGAACAGGATGAGTGCGGCGAACGACCAGCCGGCAACGGCCCAGCGGCGACCAAAGCCGGTGAGGAAGAAGGCATTGAGCGTGACGATGGCGACATGCATGCTCGGCATTGCTGTGATGCCGCTGCCCAGCGCGGAGCTGCCGCTGTCGTGTGCATCGAGCAGATAGCTGGCGGCGAACCGCACCGGCAAGGCATACGGGTCTGCCATCAGCGCTGCGAGCACCCCGGCAAATCGGCTGCCGCCATAGAACCGGTCGTAGAATATCGGCCCGCTGGATGACAGCATGATTGGAAGAACGGTGCCACACAACATCATGGTGAGCGCGAACGCCCAGAGATAGCGGATGCGCCGGGCGGGACTGTTCCAGAAGGCGACGAAGAGCACGACGCCAAGCCATTGCATGAACCACCAAGACATATAGGCTTTGAAAACCAGCATGGAGGCGGGCTCTGAAACGATGCCGTGCGTCCATACCCAAGGATCGACGCCGTGCAGCCAACGATCGAGGTCGGCCAGCATGGGATCGGCATAGTAAGGCACGATCTCCGGTATGGTGATCCTGAACGTCGTGAAAGCGATGATGCCGAGAAAGAATAGCAAGACGACCCGCGCGGCCGCCGGCCCGCGTTCCTTGAGTATGTGCACCATGAATCTTGTCGGCCTGGGCCCGCCATACACCAACGCCGTCAACCCGAGGCCAACCACCAGCAGCACCGGCAGCAAGCCGAGGAATGTCCCGAAGTACTTTATGGACAGCAGAAGATATCGCTCAGGCCGCAGGCAAAGCGCCGTCGCGACGCAGACCAGGCACAGGCCCGTCAGCAGCCAGCTGCTTCTGGTTGTCGCCACGCCAAGATCAACAGTGGAAACCGATCGGAGATCGCCGCCCTGTGTTCCGGTGTGCCCACTCATCAGGGAGGTCCCGCCAGCTTTCGAACTTGTTATGATTGTTCTGGCGGCAACGTATTAATATCTTGTTGCATCCGTAATGGTGTCTGGTTTCCAATATAATACTCAATAGTGTAGTATTGTATTCAAATACGGGCTGAGGTCGATGGCGGTGCTGGCCCTGTGTTGGGTTGCTGCCAAGAGGCCTTTCGTCACGCACGTGCAATCGAGAGGGACCACTGCCTGGACGGCGATGGTCCCTCTCATTCAAGCCGCCTTGATCAGGCCGAGCTGGGTCAGCGCCGCGACGCCGTCGTCGAGGCCGATCTCCTCGACGATCCTGCCCTCGATCACCTTCAGCACCGTGGTGCCGGTGAAGCGCATGGTACGGCCGGTGGCGGCGGGCAGCGAACCGACGAGGAAATCGCTGAAGGCCGGACCGGCATGGGTGCCGCCGCCTTCCCACTGGCCGACGACATAGTCGCCTTCGGCGATGAGGTCGGCGGTGGCCCAGAAGTTGAGGTCCGGGAAGGCAGCGCGGAAATCGGTCATGAAGGCCTTGATGTCCTCGCGGCCGCGGCGCGGTTCATGCAGCGAATATTTGAGCAGCATGTCGGACGCGGCGATGGCGTCGACGACGGAAAGATCGCAGGTTTCACCCCAGAAATCAGTGAACCATCTAACGACGACGGCCTTGTTGTCTTCCTGTTTGGTCATGGGAAAAGTCCTCTTGTGTTTGCACGAGATCGCCAGGGCGGGCGGCGACCCCGCGCAAACACTAGGAGGATCGGCGGGCGGGCAAACTCCGCTTCTTGCCCGCCAATCGAAAGTCGGGACCGCAAGCGAGGAACGCGGCGGAGCCACCGGCGTGGTAACGCTTTCTTCTCTGGTTTTGCCGCAGATTGCCCCCGGCGGGGTTGGACGAAACGGAAGATGGCGGGTCAGGACAAGAAAAGCCGTAATGGAACGTTCTGGGAGAAGGCCCTGGAGCGCGCCCAACTTGGCGTCTGGGACTGGGACCTTCGGACAGGCGAGTGTTTCTATTCCGCCACCTGGGCGCGGATGCTGGGCTATGACGAAAGCGAGCTTGCCAACAGCAGCGACCTCTGGCTGCGGCTTACCCATCCCGACGATCGCGAGCAGGCGCTGGCCAGCGGCGACCGTCACATCGCCGGCCTGACCGACACCATCGAGACCGAGCTCAGGCTCCGGCACAAGCAAGGCCACTGGGTCTGGGTGCTCGACCGCGGCGGCATCGTCGAACGCGACCGCGACGGCCAACCGATCCGGCTGATGGGCGTGCAGACCGATATTTCGAAACAGAAGGCGGCAGAGGCCGCGCTGGAACAGGTCAACATCCGCTTCCGCCTGGCGCTCGCGGCCAGCGGCACCGGCATCTGGCACTACGACATCGCCAGCAACAAAAGCTATTGGGATTCCCGCACCAGGGAAATTTTCGGCCTTGTCGCCGTTACCGACGAGGTGACGGCAGACCTATGGCACAGCTACCTGCATCCCGATGACAAGCAGGCGGCCGAACGCGCCCACAGGGCGCCGCTGGAAACTGACGGCGTCATTGCCGCGCAATACCGCATCATCAGGCGCGACGGCGAGATCCGTCATGTCGAATCGCTGGTGCGTTTCGTCGCCGCCGCCGGTGCCGCCGGCCAGATCCTCGGCACGGTGCGCGACATCACCGAGGACAAGCTGCGCGAACAGGAACTGGCCTATGCCGCCCGCCACGACGCGCTGACCGGCCTGTGGAACCGCGCCGCCTTCGACAGGCTGCTTGGCGAGCATATCGCGGCGGGAGCGCCGCTGGCGGTGTTCTATGTCGATCTTGATTACTTCAAGGCGCTCAACGACTTCGCCGGGCATGCCGCCGGCGACCTGGCGCTGAAGAGCGTCGCGGGGGGCATACGCGGCTGCCTGCCGCCGTCGGCGCATGCGGCGCGCCTGGGCGGCGACGAGTTCGCGCTGCTGGTGCCGCATTGCGACGCGGTGCAGGCCGAGCGGATCGCCGGCGCCGTGCTTGGGGCAGTGCGCGAGGCCGATCTCGGCCCGGCCGCGTCATCGCGCCGACTGGCGGCCTCGATCGGCATCGCGTTCATCGATGATGCCACGACCACCGTGGCCGATGCGCTGGCTTGCGCCGACGACGCCTGCTACGCGGCCAAGGCGGCGGGGCGCAACCGCTTCGCGGTGTTTTCGGCCGCGGCGCGATCTGGGGCCGCCGGCCTCAATGCGGCGCGCATCGCAGCCGACACCGTCGATGCCATGGACGACGGGCGGCTGAAACTGTTCGGCCAGGAAATCCATCTCCTGGGAAAGCCATGGCAAGAGTGCCGGCACGTCGAAGTGCTGGCGAGGCTCGCCGCGCGCAACGGGCGGCTGGTGCCGCCGAGCGAATTCATCCCGGTGGCCGAGCGTTTCGGCATCGCCTCGAAACTCGACCGCTGGATCATTCGCACGGCGCTGTTGCGGCACGGACCGGCGCTGCGTGCCGGGGCGCTGACGCTGGGCTTCAACCTGTCGGCTCAGACATTGAGCGATCCGGGGCTGTGGGATTTCGTCGACAACACCATCGAGGAAACCGGTGCGCCGCATTCCGGCATCGGATTCGAGATCACCGAAACCGCGGCCGTCACCAATTTCGATGCCGCGGAGGACTTCGTGCGCAAGGCGCGCGAGCGACGCTGCCGGGTCAGCCTCGACGATTTCGGCGCCGGCATGAGCTCGTTCGAGTATCTCAGGCGCTTTCCCGTCGATGCGATCAAGATCGACGGCTCGTTCATCGAACATATCACCGACAGCCGCTTCGACCGCGAGATCGTGCTGGCGATGACCGGCATTGCCAGGAGCCTCGACTTCGCCGTGGTGGCCGAAAAGATCGAACGGCACGATACGCTAGCCATGCTCCAGGACATGGGGGTCGCCTACGGCCAGGGCTTCTTTCTGCATCGTCCCGAGCCGCTGGAGGCGATCGTTTCGCGCGCGACGGCCGGAACGCCCGACAGGCGGCGCGCCTGAAGCGGGCAAGCCGCCCGCCAGAATCGCCGAGCCACTCCAACACTCCATTAGGCAATCCCGAAGAGCTGTATTAGGCAATCCCGAAGAGCTGTTAAGCACGGCCCCTGGAACGGCTCCGGGCGGTCGGCCGGGCGTGGCGGGACGATCACTGGCGGTCGGCGAACCGTGCCGATCGCGGAAACTCCAACACCTCTGCCTCCGATCGCCTGTGCTGCGCCTCCGCGACCGCTTCGATCAGCAGGTCGAGGGCTTCGCATGCCGAGCGGCTTGTCTCGTCATCGCCGCGCAAATAGTGATAGGCGCGTTCGAGATGCACCCGGGCGGCTGAAAAATCGCTGGTCAATGATCCCTCCATTACCTCGCCCTAATATATCTTGGCCGGTCTGGCGGAACACAGGGTAAATATCCACAGGCGGATTTTATTCAAATGCCGGGATTCCGATAAAGCGAGGCAGTGGAACTGCCGATCTCCTCCACAAGGGGAGATCGGCAGTCTCACCGGCCGTTGTCAGGAGAGACAACGCCCAACTCTTTGCCATGCCTTGCCACGCAGCTAGAGTGCTGGCTCCCTTGTCCGAGGATGGCAGCCATGATCGTCCAGGCCTGCATCAATGGCGCACGACCGCGCGATTTTCATCCGAAATTGCCGCTGACGGCGCAGGCGATGGCGAGCGATGCGGCCGCCTGCATCGCCGCGGGCGCGGCCGAGCTGCACATCCATCCGCGCGGCGTGGACGGGCGCGAGAGCCTGGCCGCCGTGGACGCGATCGTGCTGGCGGTGCGCCGGGCCTGTCCCGGCACGCTGATCGGCGTGTCGACAGGCGCCTGGATCGAGAATGACGTCGAGCGCACCCGCGCGGCGATCGCCGGCTGGCGCGAACTGCCCGATTATGCCTCGGTCAATCTTTCGGAGGCCGACGCGCCCGGCGTGATGGAGCTTTTGCGCCAGCGCGGCGTCGGCATCGAGGCCGGCCTTGCCACAACGGAAGATACCGAGCGGTTCGTCAGTCTTGCCGATCACGACCGGGTGCTGCGCATCCTGATCGAGATCGACATACAGGAATTGCCCACCGCACTCGCCGACGCGCACGGCATCGCCGCCGCGCTGGACCGCGCCGGGGTGCGGCGGCCGATCCTGCTGCACGGCGCCGATGCCACGGTCTGGCCGTTCGTGGAGCTCGCGCGTCGAAGGCGCTGGTCGACGCGGGTCGGACTGGAAGACGGCAGGACGCTTCCCGATGGAAAGGTGGCGCTGGACAATGCGGAGATCGTCGCGGCGGCGGCGGCGGTGTTTTGGTCGAAAACCTGAAGGGTCTCAAGCGCCTTGGCTGTGCAGCCGGTGCGACAAGCCGACCCGACCTGCTCCGCCATAAATCGTTCTCACTCGAGGCGCAGCTAAATAAAGGCAAATTCGGCCTGGCGCGGGGAGCCTTGTGCAACTGCCGCGGAGTTCCTGCATGTCACTGTCCGGTACCACAACTCGCTACGGAAGCCTTGCCCAGGCATTCCACTGGTTGACGGCACTGCTCGTGCTCATCGCCTTCCTGGTCTCGGCAGGCGGCCCTCCTACGCGCGTTTATTCAGCGCCCAGGGCCTCGATGCTGCTGCTTCATGAATCGCTCGGCTTCGCGGTTTTCTGGCTGCTGGTGATCCGCCTGGCCTGGCGGCTGTTCGATCGCATTCCCGATGCTCCGTCCATGCCCGCCTGGATGTATGTCGGGTCGAAGGCGGTACATTGGGCGCTCTACGCGTTGATGTTCGCTGTGCCGGTGACCGCCATGCTCGGCGCATGGTTTGGCGGCCATCCGGTCACGGTGTACGGCTTCGGTCCGATCGGTCCGCTTTTCGCCCCATGGGACGTCGGCGCTTCGCTGGCGGAAATCCACGGCACGCTTGGCGACATCCTCATGTGGCTGGCCGGCCTGCACGCCGCGGCGGCCGTCTTCCACCACGTTCTTCTGCGAGATCGCGTGCTCAGCCAGATGCTGCCCGGCTTGGCTGCTCCAGAATGATCCGGATCGCCTGATCCACCACGGGATGCAGGCCGCTGGCCTGGAAGGACAGGCGGTTGCCGGAGCCGACATTGCTGGTCATGGCGATGGTAAGACCGGTCGCCGGATCATGCAGCATGACCGCGACATAGCCCGGAATGCTGCCCTGATGGCCGTAGAAGGCGCGGTCGGCATAGGCGCTCTGGAACATGCCGGCGCCGGTCTCGCGCATGCGGGTGCCCGGGAAGCTCGCCGGCACGCGGCGTCCGAACATCTCGGCGAAGAAAGGCGGCGACAAGAGCTTGCCGGAGAACAGGCTGCGCATGAAGCTCACCATGTCGGACGGCGTCGACACCATGTCGCCGCAGCCATAGGCGGCGCCGAATGGGAAGGAATCGGAAGAATCCTGCAATTCGTCGGAGTAGGGCAGCACGCCGTTCATGCGCCACATCTCGCCGCCGGAAGCGATGTCTGTCGGTGCGCCCGGCGCCAGCGGCGGCCGGTGGTAGTAGCCGCGCACCATCGACCTTTCCGGGAATGCTTCGGTGGCTGGCGACCAGCTGTTTTCCAGGGCGAGCGGCCGCAGGACCGCGCTTCTGACATAGGCGCCGAGCGACTGGCCGGTGACGGCCTCGATCACCATGCCGGCCAACACATAGCCGGTGTTGTTGTAGACAGCGGGTCCGCCCGGTGCCTTCTGTTTGTCGGAGGCGAAGGCGATGTCGACCAGCTGCTGCGGCGTCCATTGCCGGCCCGGATCCATCGGTATGTAATATTCGAATTCCGGCAGGCCGCTGCGATGGTTGATCAGCTGGCGCACCGAAATATTCCCTGCGCCCGGCAGATCCGGGAACCAGGAGGAGATCGGCGCGCCGAGCTCGAGCTTGCCGGTTTCGGCGAGCTTGACCAGGGCGGCGGCGACGAAGGTCTTGGTGCAGCTGCCGATCTTGAACAACTGGTCCGGTGTGACTGATGTGCCATGTGCGCGATCGGCTAGGCCCGCGGTGAGGGCGATTGGCGCGGCGCCTGTCGAATAGGCCAGCGAGGCACCCACCGCGCCGTCGGCGAGGTAGCTGTTGAGGAGGGAGGTCAGGTCTTTCGGCATTGATATCGCTTTCTTTTTTCCTTCTCCCCCTGTGGGAGAAGGTGGCCTCGCGAAGCGAGGTCGGATGAGGGGTGCTCCAGGGAACACCAACGTCTCATTCCGCTGGAACACCCCTCATCCGTCTCGGCGCTGCGCGCCGATCCACCTTCCCCCATAAGGGGGAAGGACAGGGAGCGCCTGCCCTCACTCAGCCACATCGACCGCGGCGAAATTCTGCCGGCCGAAGGGGTCGAGGATGTAGTTGAGCACGCTCTTGCGGATCGGGATCGCCACCAGCGAATGGGCGATCGGCGCCACCGGCACCTCGGCCTTCAGGATTGCCTGCGCCCTGCCGTAGATCGCGGCGCGTTCTTTCGGGTCGGCGGCGACGCGGCCTTCATCCAGCAGCTTCTCGAAATCCTTGTCGCACCAGCGCGAGCGGTTCGAGCCACCCTTCACGCCGTCGCAGGACAGGAGATAGCTCAGCATGTTGTCGGGATCGCCATTGTCGCTGCTGCCGCCGAGCAGGAAAGCGTCCTGCTCGCCCGCTGCGGTGCGCTTGAGATATTCGCCCCATTCGAAGCTGACGATCTCGGACTGCACGCCGACCTTCGCCCAGTCGGCCTGGATCATCTCGGCCATGCGCTTGGCGTTGGGGTTGTAGGGGCGCGACACCGGCATCGCCCACAGGCTGATCTTGAGACCGCTTTCGTGGCCTGCTTCCTTCAGCAGTTTCTTCGCGCCGTCGGGATCGTAGTCGATGCCGGCATCGGTAACGGCGCCGAGCTGCGCCGGCGGCACGACGCTGCCGGCAACGGTGCCGGCGCCGGCATAGACGGCATCGACGATTGCCTTGCGATCGACGGCCTTGGCAAGCGCGGTGCGCACGCGGACATCGCCCAGCGGCTGATGTTCGACGTTGAAGCCGAGGATGCCGATATTCTGGCCCTTGAGGTCGAGGACCGTAATGTCTGGATCGGCGCGCAATTCGGCGACGGCACTGGGCGGAGGCGGGGCCGCCACCTGGCATTCATTGGCCTTGAGGCGCTCGACGCGGGTGGTCGGCTCGGGCGTGACGGCGAAGACCAGCGTGTCGATCTTCGGCGCGCCGCGCCAGTAATCCTTGTTGGCGGCATAGCGCACCTGGCTGTCGGGCACATAGGCATCGAGCATGAACGGGCCGGTCCCGACCGGCTGGCTGTCGATTAGCTCCGGCGTGCCGGCGGCCACCATCTTTTCGGTCTGCTCCAGCGACAAGATCGAGAGGTAGTCGAGCGCCAGCCCGGCCAGGAAGGTGACGTTGGGGGCCGTCAGCGTGAAGCGCACGGTGTAATCGTCGACCTTGTCTATTTTGTCGATCAGCGTGCCCATGCCCAGCGCGTTGAAGTATTCGTAAGAGCCGCCGCCGAGCTTGTGGTAGGGATTGTTGGCGTCGCGCTGGCGGTTGAACGTGTAAAGGACGTCGTCCGCGTTGAACTCGCGCGTCGGCGTGAAATGCTCGTTCGACTGGAATTTCACGCCTTGGCGCAGGTGGAATGTGTAGGTCTTGCCGTCCGGCGAGACATCCCAGCTCTCGGCCAGCGCCGGTCCGACTTCGGTCGTGCCCGGCTTGAACTCGACCAGCCGGTTGAAGATCGTCTTGGCGGCCGCATCCATGGTGGAGTCGGCGATGCCGATCGCCGGGTTGAAGGTCTCGGGATTGGCCTCCGAGCAATAGACGAGCGTCTTGGCATGAGCCTGCCCGCCGAGAAGGACGGACGAGGCCAGAAGGGTCGAGCCAAGCACTGTGCGCAGAACGGTGGATTTCATCGCAAACGCTCCTGATGACGCTTTTTCTGGTTGAGGGAAGGGCATGAAATTCATGGGGTCGCCGCCGGCGCCAGGAAGCGGTCTGGCGCCAGCCCCGCGGCGGTGACGCCAAGCGCGGTGACATCGTCGGGCAAGGGGTGGCCGCGCATCAGCGCCGAGCCGAGCCTCGCCAATGTCAGCGACACCTGGAAACCGTAGCCGCCCTGGCCGCCGAGCCAGAAGAAGCCGGGCAGGCGCGGGTCGAAGCCGGCGACCGGCGTGCGGTCTGGCGCGAAGGTGCGCAGGCCGGCCCAGGGCGTTGACGGGCGGCCTATGCGCATGGACGTCGCCTGCTCGATGCGGTCGACGGCGATGGCGACGTCAATGTCTTCCGGCCAGGCGTCGCAAGGCTCGGAATCGGTTTCGTCGGCCAGCGAGCCGATCAGCCTGCCGGCGTCTGGCTTGAAGTAGAATTGTTCGTGCAGATCGACCACCAGCGGCCAGCTGGCAATGTCGGCGCCCGCGGGCGGGTCGAACAGGAAGGCGGTGCGCCGCTTGGGCTGGAAGCCGAGGCCGGTGAGCCCCGCCAGGCCGGCCACGACATCGACCCAGGCGCCGGCGGCGTTGACGACGATGTCGGCGGGATAGGCGCCGGCACTGGTGGCGACGCGCAGGCCATTGCCGGCGCGCGCGATCGCGCGCACCTCTTCGCTCGTGCGCATGATGCCGCCCCTGGCCTTCAGTGCCGAAGCGCAGGCCGCAAGCATCTTGCCGGTATCGACGTCCACCGCACCCGGTTCATGGACACCGCCGCATGTGGTTTGCGGATCGAGGACGGGAACCAGCGCATGCAGCTCAGTGGCCGACAGGCGGCGTACGCTCGGCACCATGGCCTGCAATTCGCCGGCCAGCCGGTCGACGGCCGCGTCGTCATCGGCGCGGCCGACATGCAGCGCGCCACGTTGATGCGCGACGAAGCCCCCGTCGAAGATCGCCCGGCGGCTCGCCAGCGTCAGCGCGCGCACCAGGCGGTTGCCATAAGTCTCGGTGAACAGGGCGGCCGAGCGGCCGCTGGCATGATAGCCCGGCTGGCTCTCGCGCTCGATGAGGGTGACGTCGGCCCAGTCCGCCACCTCGGCGGCAAGCGAGAGGCCGGCAATGCCGCCGCCGATGACGACGATTTTCGGGAGTGAATTCGACTGCATCGTTCAGTCGTAAAAATAATTTCTTATCCAGTCAATATTTAGCGTATAAGAAAATTGTTGGCGTTGTTGATGACGGCGGGAAGTTCAATTACCTAGGATGGAGTGGCGCGATCCCGCGGCATGGAGCTGATATGTCGGAGCAACCGAAGCTGGGTGATTGCCTGCGCGGCTTGAGGAAGACGCATGGCTGGACCCTCCAGGAGGTGAGCAGGCTCACCGGTGTCGCGGTGTCGACGCTGTCCAAGGTCGAGAACGACCAGATGTCGCTGAGCTACGACAAGCTGCTGCAGATCTGCGAAGGGCTCGGCATCCATGTAACGGAACTGCTCAGCGGCGACCGCAAGCAGCCGGCGGCGCGCACCCGCCGCTCCGTGACGTCACCGTCCAACACACTGCGCCAGCTGACCCGCAATTACGACTACCGGTATCTGGCCACCGACCTGGTGCGCAAGCGCATGGTGCCGATCCACGCCTATGCGCGTGCCCGCACGCCCGAAGAGTTCGGCCCGCTGACGAAACATGCCGGCGAGGAATTTTTGATCGTGCTCAAGGGCGAGATCGAACTGCACACCGACCAGTACGCGCCGGTGCGGCTGAAACAGGGCGAGAGCGTCTATATCGATTCCACCATGGGCCACGCCTACCTCTCTGTGGGCGACGGCGACGCCGAAATGCTGTGCGTCTGCTCCGGCGACGAACCCGACATGGAAGGTACGCTGCTCAGCGTGCTGGAGACGGTGGAAGGATAGGGCGGTTGGCGCGTCGCGTTTTTCTGCAGGTCGGTTCAGCCTTTCTGGTTCGAACCGGCCGACGAAACCGGCTATATGACCGCTGAACCGCAACTCCCGCCAACCCTTGAGAGGAAAACCCAATGAGTTCAGAAAAAGTGGCTGTCATCGTGGCCGGCGGCAGCGGCATGGGGGCGGCAGCGGCCAAGCGGCTGGCGGCGGACGGGTTCAAGGTCGCCATCCTGTCTTCGTCCGGCAAGGGCGAGGCGCTGGCCAAGGAACTGGGCGGCATCGGTGTCACCGGTTCCAACCAGTCGAACGAGGATCTGCGGCGCCTCGCGGACCTGACGCTGGAGCACTATGGCCGCATCGACGTTCTGGTCAACAGCGGCGGCCACGGGCCGCGCGCGCCGATCCTGGAGATCACCGACGAACAGTGGCACGCCGGCATGGACGTCTACCTGCTCAACGTCATCCGGCCGGTGCGCATCGTGGCGCCGCAGATGGTCAAGCAGAAGGCCGGCGCCATCATCAACATCTCGACCGCCTGGGTGGTGGAGCCGACCCCGATGTTCCCGACTTCAGCGGTGTTCCGCGCCGGCCTCGCCGCCTACACCAAGATCTTCGCCAACACCTATGCAGCGGACAATGTGCGCATGAACAATGTGCTGCCCGGCTGGATCGACAGCCTGCCGGCGACGGAAGAACGCCGCGACTCGGTGCCGATGCAGCGCTACGGCACGTCGGAAGAGATCGCCGCGACCATCGCCTTCCTGGCTTCGGACGGCGCCGGCTACATCACCGGCCAGAACATCCGCGTCGACGGCGGGATCATTCGCGCTATTTGAGGCGAGTCCGGGAGGGGAGGCCTGTCCGACGCGCGCCGCGGAGGGGATCCGGCATCCCGCCTGGCGCGACGACATCTCGCACCAAGGAGGAAAAATGCGGCTTCTGATACTTGGCACCGGCTGGATGGCGCAGGAACATGCACGGCAATTCAGCGCCATCGATGGCGTCGACATTGTCGGGGCCGTCGACCTCGATCCGGCGCGCGTCGGCGAATTCGCCGACGGCTTCAACATCCCCAACCGCTTCACCGCGCTGGACGAGGCGCTCAAATGGGGCGCTTTCGACGCCGTGGCCAATGTCACGCCGGACCGCATCCACCACCCGACCACCATGCAGCTGATCGCGGCCGGCAAGCCGGTGCTGTGCGAGAAGCCGCTGGCCGAGAATTTCGGCAAGGCGATCGAGATGGCCGAGGCCGCCGAGAAAGCCGGCATCGTCAACATGGTGAACCTCACCTACCGCAATGTCGCTGCGCTGCAGAAAGCCCGCCGGATGGTGCAGGCCGGTGAGATCGGCACGGTCCGGCATGTCGAGGCGTCCTATCTGCAGAGCTGGCTGGTGTCGAAATTCTGGGGCGACTGGCGCAGCGACCCGAAATGGCTCTGGCGGCTGTCGCTCGGCCACGGCTCCAACGGCGTGCTTGGCGATGTCGGCATCCACATCCTCGATTTCGCCAGCTATGGCGCGGCCCTCGGCATCGATCATGTGTTCTGCCGGCTGCGTTCCTTCGACAAGGCGCCGGGCAACCGCATCGGCGACTACGGGCTCGACGCCAATGACAGTTTCGCCATGACGGTGGATTTCTCCAACGGCGCCTTCGGCGTGGTGCATGCCAGCCGCTGGGCGACCGGCCATCTCAACGAATTGCGCCTGCGCATCTATGGCGACAGAGGCGGTCTCGAAGTGGTACACAATCTCGACGGCTCGTCGCTCAAGGCTTGCCTCGGCGAAAATGTCGACGACGGGATATGGGAAGAGCTCGACGCCGGCACGGTCGCGACCAACTACCAGCGTTTCGCCGACGCGGTGCGGACCGGCGTGCAGGCCGAACCGTCCTTCCGCCACGCCGCCGAACTGCAGAAGGTGCTGGATCTGGCCGTGGTGTCGGACGAGAAGCGGGCGGAGCTCGCGGCGAGCGCGCAGACGCGGTGAGGGTGGCGCCTTCCCTCTCAGGGACCGGTCACGAGGCCAAAAACCAGTTTTTGCAAATTGCCGCCATTGCCGAATTCGACGCGGTCGAAATCGCGGCTTGCCTGCCGCTGCGCCCGCGACAATTCGGAGAGGCGCCTGGTCATCTCGGTCCGGATCTTGGCGCATTTGGGATCGTCGGCAACGCTGAGGCCGACGGTCGCCGCCTCGATCTTGCGCACCATGGCGATGATATCGGCGCCATGCACCTTCTCATGGGCGGTGACGCCGGCGATGAAGCTGTCCCAGCTCTTCTGCACGGCCGGCGGCAGGGAGCCTGACGGCTTTGGCAAGGCATAGGTGATGATCAGCTTCGGCCTGGCCGATGCCAGCACGCAATCGCGGCCCTTGTTCTGGTAGTCCCTGGTCCAGGTCAGCTTGAAATTGGTGTAGGCGATGGTGCGCGTTTTGGCGCCGCGGATCAGCGGTCCGTTCTCGCCGATCGACCGGTAGAGCTCCTGTCCGGTCCGGCCCGAGATGGCGTAGGGCTCGATCGTCTCGACCGGCTTCCATTGGGCATGGGCGACAAGCGGCAAGGCGAGCACCGCGACCAGCGACAGGCACAGACGAACACACGCTCTCAACACCGCTCTCCGCGAAACCAGGACCGGCGCCGACGCCAATGCCATCTTGTGGCTTTTCCTATATGCTGCCGGCGGGTGCTGCAAATGTGTTGGAGGGAGGCGCTGGCGCCGTGCGGCAAGACCAGGATGGGGATGGGGTTGAAGAAGTTCCCTCGGTTCGTCATCCTAGGGCGGAGCAAGGAGCGAAGCGACGCGGCGCAGACCCTAGGATCCATGCCGTGACACCTGCCGAAGAATGCAGCGAATCAGGATGTTCTCCCAACGCATGGCCCGATAGCCCCGACACATGACCGGCTATGTCTACATGACCGCCAGCCAGAAGGCCGGCACCATTTACATCGGCGTCACAAACGATCTCGGTCGTCGTATGCCAGAACACAAGTCGGGCCAGGGTTCGCGCTCACCAGCCAATATGGCGTGCAGCGACTGGTCTGGTACGAGGAGTATTTCGATATCACGGACGCCATCCAGCGCGAGAAATCGCTCAAGCGCTGGCGGCGGCAATGGAAGGTCGAACTGATCGAAAAGGCCAATCCTGAATGGTTCGAGCTGTTTCGTGGAACAGGATGGTAGCCATTGGCCACTTCGTCCTCGGGTTTGACTCGGGGCATGTCGCGGGGCTCGGTGATCGAAATTCCGCACGGTAGCGGCGCTCCCATGTCACGGCATGGATCCCAGGGTCTCCGCGACGGAGCTTCGCTCCTGCTTCGCCCTAGGATGACGAAGATAGGGTGGGGCTTCCAAACCAACGGCCTTGCCGGCGCCGGCGCGTCGCCGTAAGTCGTGCTCATGATCACCTTCCGCAAGGCCCTGGCCTCCGACCTGCCTGCCCTCGTGGCCATGCTGGCGGACGATCCGCTTGGCGCGGCCAGAGAGGATGCCTCGCTGCCGCTGGCGCAGGGCTATGTCGATGCCTTCAACGCCATCGATGCCGACCCCAACCAGTTGCTGGCGGTGGCGGTCGATGGCGCCGACGTGGTCGGCACCTTGCAGATCAGCTTCCTTGCCGGGCTGTCGCGGAAGGGCGCCTGGCGCGGTCAGATCGAGGCGGTGCGGGTCGCCGGGCACCGCCGTTCCGAAGGCATAGGCAGGCTGATGATCGAATGGGCTGTTGATCAATGCCGGGCGCGCGGTTGCGGCCTCGTCCAGCTCACCACCGACAAGACCAGAGCGGACGCGCACCGCTTCTATGAAAGCCTCGGCTTCACCGGCACCCATCTCGGCTACAAGAAGACCTTGTAGCGCAGGCGGGGCCGTCGCTTTCCGCTAAGGCGGGCGGCTGGCGCATGCGGGAAGGCTAGCAGGCCCTATTCAATTTGCGGCGAGACCAGATATAGGTCAGCTAAGTTGACCTATATTCGATGCGTCCGGGGAGGCGTGCTTGACCCTTATGAACCTGTTGGCGTCGCGCTCCTCGCGCATGAAGGCCTCGGAAATCCGCGAGCTGCTGAAGCTGCTCGACCAGCCGGACATCATCTCCTTCGCCGGCGGCATTCCCGATCCGGCGCTGTTTCCGGCCGAGGCGATCCGCGACGCCTATGCCGACGTGCTCGGCGGCAGCGAGGCGGGGGCCGCGCTTCAGTACCAGGTGAGCGAGGGCTATCTGCCGCTGCGGCGATGGATCGCCGGGCAGATGGGCAAGCTCGGCGTCGCCTGCGAGGAAGCCAACATCTTCATCACTTCGGGCTCGCAGCAGGCGCTCGATTATATCGGCAAGCTGCTGCTGTCGCCCGGCGACACCGCACTGGTGACGTGGCCGACCTATCTCGGCGCGCTGCAAGCCTTCAACGCCTATGAACCGCGCTACGACCGGCTGCGGCCGGAAGGCGGCAACATGACGCCGGATGCCTATCGCGCGGCGGCGGCGGCGAATGGCGGCCGGGTCAAGTTCGCCTATCTGGTGCCGGATTTCGCCAACCCGACCGGCAACACGCTGGACAGGCAGCAGCGCGAGGCGGTGCTCGACCTTGCCGGCGAGCTCGACATCGCCATCGTCGAGGACGCCGCCTACCGGGCGCTGCGCTATGATGGCGAAGGCGTGCCGCCGATCCTGGCGCTCGACTGCGCGCGCTCCGGCGGCATCGACAAGGCGCGCACGCTCTATTGCGGCTCGTTCTCGAAGATCCTGTCGCCGGGCATGCGCATCGGCTGGGTCTGCGCGCCGCGCCATGTCGTGGACAAGCTGGTGCTGATGAAGCAGGCTTCCGACCTGCACAGCCCGTCGATCAACCAGATGGTGATGCACCGGGCGGCCGAAGCGGTGTTCGAGGCCCAGGTCGAAAAGCTGATCGGCGCCTATCGCGAGCGCCGCGACGGCCTGTTTGCGGCGCTTGAAGCCAACATGCCGAAGGGTGTGACCTGGAGCCGCCCGGAAGGCGGCATGTTCGTCTGGGTAACGCTGCCGGAAGGCGCCGACGCCACCGCGCTCCTGGCGCGCTCGGTGAAGGAAGCACGTGTCGCCTTCGTGCCCGGCAATGCCTTTTATGCGGACGGCACCGGGCGCAACACGCTGCGGCTGTCCTTCACGCTCGCCGACCAGCGCGCGGTGAGCGAGGGCATCCCGCGGCTGGCGGCGCTGCTCAAGGCTTAAGGCGCCGGCCAGACGACGGTGCATCGCCCCAGCGGCGAACAAACCCGGGTTGCCCTGACTTGTTGCGGGTGCAAAATAGCCTTGTGTCCACGAACGCGGGTTCATGCGCCATGACCGACCTTTCCGATATCTACCGCGACTACATTGCCTGCCTCAACCGGCAGGACTGGCCGAACCTCGGGCAGTTCGTCGACGATGACGTGTCCCACAATGGCAGGCGGATCGGTCTCTCCGGCTACCGCGCGATGCTGGAGAAGGATTTCGACGACATTCCGGATCTTCGTTTCGATATCCGGCTGCTGGTCTGCGATCCGCCTCATGTCGCGAGCCGGCTGATGTTCGACTGCACGCCCAGGGGAAATTTCCTCGGGCTTGCCGTAGACGGCAGGAAAGTGTCCTTCGCCGAGAACGTCTTCTATGAGTTTCGCGGCCCGAAGATCCGGCTCGTGTGGTCCATCATCGACAAGGCCGCCATCGAAGCCCAGCTTTGAAACACGAACCTCTCCTGTCGCGCTCGGTAAAGGAAGCGCGCGCCCCCTTCGTGCCCGGCAGCGCCTTCTTCGCGGATGGCACCGGGCGCAACACGCTGCGGCTGTCCTTCACCTTGGCCGACCGCGGCGCGGTGACCGAGGGCATTCCCAGATTGGCCAAGCTGCTGAGGAACTAGCACCGACCGGATTCCTGGCCCCGGGGCGTCAGGCCGGCTTGTCGGCAGCCCTTGTGCGCCTGGCAAGGCGTGCGGTAAATGCGGGCGTGCCTTTGCCGGTCGAATGAGGATGTCATGGTCTCCGCAACGCCCAGAGTGACGCTGCTTCTCGGCAGCGCGCCCGATGTCGTGCGCTGCGCCGCCTGGCCGAAGGAGACCTTCGCCAGCATCGTCGCCATCAACAATGCCTGGCGCGTGCGCCCCGACTGGGACGTGCTGGTGCATGCCGGCGATTTCCCGTCCGACCGGATGCCGCCTCTGGAACCGCTGCGGCAGGCCGAGATCTTCAGCGCCGCGCATTACGTGCCGGCCCAGAATACTTTCGGCGGCTTCGTCTATGCCGGCGCCACCATGTCGCTGACGGCGGCCTATTGGGCCGTCCACAGCCAGAGGCCGGACGTGCTCGCCTTCCTCGGCTGCGACATGATCTACGACACGGCCGGCGACACCCATTTCTACGGCATCGGCCGCGCCGACCCGCTGCGCGACGATGTCACGCTGCAGAGCCTCGAGGCCAAATCCGCCCGCCTGCTCATTCATGCGCTGCGACGCGGCACGCTCTGCGTCAACCTGTCGGACTTGCCGCAAAGCCGCCTGGTCTTCCCAAGGCTGTCCTTCGAGGAATTGCGGTTACTGTCCCCCGAGCGCCTCGCCGGCATGAAGATGGATGCGCGTGCGGGCATCCATCACCATAGGGTCGAAGTGGCCGAGCAAATCGAGCGCGAGCTCGGCTATTTCTACGAGGATGGCATGTACTGGAACCATCTCGACGAAATCGACCGCGCGCAGCTAGCCGACATCGACCGGCTCTGGATCTCGGCGATCGGTCCGCCTGCGGCTGAGCCGACCGAAGAATGCAGCGCGGCGGAATAGCGCCGTCGGCAGCCCATGTCGGGAGGATCGACGGTTCCCGCGGCTCCCACCAGCAGTTTCACGCCAAATTGCCTAATTTCGGGCCGCTTTTCGGCTAAACTTGTCGGCATCTTGGCTGGAAGTGGAGGAAGCCATGAGCTTGCGCCTCGGTTTCGCCGTGCTGGTGCTGTTCGGCCTCGCCAATCAGGCGGCGGCTTTCGAGATTTCAAGCCCGTCGGTTTCCAACGGCAAATGGGCCGAAAAATATCTCGGCGACAAGGCCGGCGGCTGCAGCGGGCAAAGCGTATCGATCGCCTTGAGATGGAAGGACCCGCCGGTCGGCACCAAGAGCTACGCGCTCACCATGTTCGACCCCGACGCCGGCGGCGGCAAGGGTTTTTGGCACTGGCTGGCCTGGAACATCCCGGCAAGCGCGAAGGGCTTGGCCGAAGGGGCGGGCTCGAAGCGCGGCAAAGGCTTGCCCAAGGGTACGGTGCTCGGCAAGGGCGGCATCGGCCGTGCAGGCTATTTCGGGCCATGCCCGCCGCCCGGCAGCGGCACGCATCACTATGTCTTCACGCTCTATGCGCTCGGCGCGCCGAAGCTGCGCGCGCCGGAGAATCCCTCTCCGGAAATGGTGGCAGTGGCCGCGAAGAGCCAGGCGCTCGGCGAGACCAGCGTGACGTACACCTATGGGCGGTAGGCATGACCGGTTCAGGCAGTCGCCCGGGCCACCAGCGCATTGACGACGCTGTTGGCAAACACGTTCCAAGAGATCGTTTGAATTCCGTTCCGGTGGCCATCTGGCGGCTTTGCGCGCGGCCTCGGCCGGCGCGTCAGCGCGTCCAGAAATCGCGATGCGGCGCGATCAGCTCGTCCTCGATCTCGGGGAAGGGGCCAAAGACCTCGATCTTCTTCTGGCCCGAGGCGAGGACTGTGCGCGAGGGCAGGCTCATCGTCGGATTCTCGGCGTGATCGCCGGTGAGCGCCAGGAGCTTCGTCTCCTCGAAGCCGTAGACCAGGCGGCCGATATTGGCCCAGTAGAGCGTTCCGGCGCACATCGCACAGGGTTCGCCGGTCGAGACCAGCGTGCAGGACCAGAGGAAATCCGACTCGTAGGCAGCCGCGGCGCGCCGGGCGAGCTCCGTCTCGGCATGGCGCACCGTGTCGAGATTTCCCTGGCGCATAAGCACGCGATCGTCCGGCCCGACCAGCACGCAGCCGAACGGATGATGGCCGTGCACGGCCGCCTCGCGAGCGACGGCGTCGGCGGCGCGAAGGTGGGCGAGCATCTGGTCGCGGGTCATTGCGCAATCCTAACACGATGGGCGAGGGGAGGAACCGACACCCGGCGACCGGCTTCGTAGGGCTGAGAGTGCGCCGATCGGCGGGCATTGGCAAGCTTCGCCCGGCGGGCAAAACCCGAGCGCGGACCATCGCCTGATCAGGTTTGAAGCACTGTTCTCCGCTCTCGTATCCCTGTATACGAAATTGAAATGATCTGTTTTGAGGAATTGATGAGCCCACCGCCTGGGACCGTGCCGTTTTTCAGCCAGTGGGAGACGCCCGATATGACTTCGGCCGTCCTTGCCGATGGCGCCGAGGTGGCGCTGCGGCGCGATCCGCTGTGGGAGAACTCGGGCGCGCGCACACTCGACGAATACGCGCTGTGGGCCGCCAATGTCTGCGGCATGGCGTGCCTCAAGATGATCCTGGCGGCGCGCGGCCAGATCGTGCCGACCATCGAACTGGCCAGGCGCTGCACCGGATATGGCGGTTATGTCGTCGCCGAGGAATCGATCAAGGGCCTGATCTACGCCCCCTTTGTCAGCTTCGTGAAGGCGGAATTCGGCCTGGAAGCGAAGGTGATGACCAGTGTCGCTACATCGGATATTCCGGCGATCCTCGGGCAGTCGCGCTTCTTCATCGCCTCGGTCAGCAGTTCGATCCGCTGGCCCGAGCGCGAGCCCCCATCCAAGGGCGGCCATCTGGTGCTGGTCATGTCGGCATCGGATGAGGGTCTTCGCTTTCACAATCCGTCCGGCCATACCGGCGCCACACAGGCGAACGCAGTGTTGGCCCTGGCCGATTTCGACCGCTTCTTTGCCAATCGCGGCATTGCCGTCAGCATTTGATCTCGAGGCATTTCAATGAAGGACAAGGCTTTTCAATGAAGAACAAGATTAGGGTCGCCGTCCTCTATGGCGGACGTTCGGCCGAGCATGACGTGTCGCGCCTTTCGGCCGCCAATGTGCTGAAGGCCATCGACCGGACGCGCTACGAGGTGGTCCCGATCGCCATTTCCAGGGATGGTCGATGGCTGCTGCAATCTTCATCCGAAGCCGGCGACGACGGAGCAGGGGCGCCGATGTCTGAGGACGGCGTGGAGGTCGCACTGTTGCCCGGTGGCAGAGGCAGGTTGGTGGCCGCACCAGGCGGCGGAGCACAGCCCGACCTGCCGCCGGTCGACGTCGTCTTTCCCGTGCTGCACGGTCCTTTCGGCGAGGACGGCTCGGTGCAGGGCTATGCCGAGGTCGCCGACGTCGCCTATGTCGGCTGCGGCATTCTCGCCTCGGCCGCCGCCATGGACAAGGATGTCGCCAAGCGGCTGCTGCGCGAGGCCGGGCTGCCGGTTGCCCGTTCCGTCACCGTGCATCGAAACGATGTCGGGCCGTTCCAGGAGATCGCCGGCGCGCTCGGCCTGCCTTTCTTCGCCAAGCCGGCGCGCCAGGGCTCGTCCTTCGGCGTCAGCAAGGTGAACGACCGGGACGGCTTCGGACGGGCCGTCGAGACGGCTTTCCGCTACGACGGCAAGGTCCTGATCGAAGAGTTCGTCGACGGCCGCGAGATCGAATGCTCGGTGCTGGAGCGGGCCGACGGAACGCTGACCGTATCGCTGCCCGGCGAGATCATCCCGGCCGGCAAGCACGGCTTCTACACCTATGAAGCCAAATATCTCGACGCCGACGGCGCCGTGGTGAACGTGCCCGCCGATGTCCCGGCCGCCGTCGCCGACAAGGCAAGGGAGATGGCCGCGCGGGCTTTCCAGGCGCTCGGCTGCGAGGCGATGGCCCGCGTCGACTTCTTCCTGCGCGCCGACGGCTCGCTGCTGGTCAACGAGGTCAACACGCTGCCAGGCTTCACCGACATCTCGATGTATGCCAAGGCGCTGGCGGCGATCGGCATCGGCTACAGCCAGGTCATCGACGTGCTGATCGAGCACGCACTGGCGCGGCATGCCGCGCGAAAGTCCTGACGTTCGGCGCGGCATTGACGGCGGATCACGCGAAGCTAGTTAGATTCGAGCCCTTGGCGAGAGGAGAGCTTGCATGGAAGAACTGCATCGCGGCCGGCTCATCGATCATATCCAACTGGTGGTCAGGGACATCGCCGCCAGCCGCCGCTTTTACGAAGCAGTATTTCGAGTGCTCGATATTCCGATCGGCGGCAGCGCCGCCGATTATTTCTGGGCCGACGAGCTTTTCATTTCAACCGCCGACAGCCGCGCGGCTCGGGGAGAGTTGACCGGTCGCCATCACCTGGCATTCCAGGCGAAAGACCGCGCCATGGTCGATGCGTTCTATAAGGCCGGGCTGGACGGCGGCGGCAGGGACAATGGCGGGCCGGGTGAACGCCGGTACCACCCCGGCTACTACGCCGCTTTCCTTCTCGACCCGGACGGCAACAACATCGAAGCGGTCCATCACGGGGCGGCCAACCGCAGTGCCGCCTCGGTGAAGATCACGTTCTAGAATGCGCCGACAAGAGGCGGGTGGTTTTGCTTTGATGTGGCCGGTCTCGTTGATCCCGATCGGGTGGAGGGAGCTCGATCCACGCGGAGGCGACCCGTCCGTGGGGCAGGCCTTGAAGGCCATGTGAGGCATAGTTACATCAACCATTAAGCGTGCGTTTGCACGCGAATACAACGCTTTGGCCAAGCTTCATCTATGGAGGTTGTCATGGCAAATACACTCATGGAAGGAAAGAAAGGCCAGGACTGGCTCAATCTGGTCCTTGCCGTCTGCCTGTTCATCTCACCCTGGATAATCGGCTTCGCTGCTGAAACCGCTCCCGCATGGAACGCCTGGATTGTCGGCGTCGTGCTGGGCGCGGTGGCCGTGGCGGCGCTTGCCGCCTTCGCCGAGTGGGAGGAATGGGTAGGTGTCGTTCTCGGGCTCTGGCTGATCGTGTCGCCCTGGCTGCTCAAATTCATGGCGAACACGAATGCGATGGCCACCCACGTCATTCTCGGCGTGCTGGTGGTTGCCGTATCGGGTTGGGCCGTCTGGGACGTCCGTCACCCGCACGCACATGCGTGACCGCTGACCAAGGACGGGGCCGGCGCGCGAGCGGGGCCCCTTCCGGCTTTGAACGTCTGCCCATTGCGTTTGCCGCCGGCTGCGAAGGGCAGGGTCGCCGGCTTGCAATCTGAGGCCAGGCCATGGATTTCGACGGACCCAACCCCATATCCTGCACAGCATATCCTGCGTAATCCAGGGAGTTTTGAGCGTGACCCTCGCGCGGATGGCGGTTCTGGCAGCGGCCTTCATGGCCGCCGCGGCCGCCAGTCACTCTTCCGTGACCGCGGAGGCTACGGAGAAGGTCGCGTTGCGCGTCGTGATCGACGGCGCCATCGGCCCGGCGAGCGCCAGGCAGCTCAACGAAGCGCTGGCGAACGCCGCCGAACGGCACGCCGAAGCGGTTGTCCTCGAGATCGATACACCGGGCGGGCTGGTCACCTCGATGCGCGAGATGATCGCCGATATCCTTGCCTCGCCGGTTCCCGTCATCGGCTATGTCGCGCCCGCCGGCGCGCACGCGGCAAGTGCCGGGACCTATATCCTTTATGCCACCCATGTCGCGGCGATGGCGCCCGGCACCAATCTGGGCGCCGCCACGCCGGTCGAGCTTGGCGGGCTGCCGTCCCTTCCCGGTGGCGACGAGAAGGACAAGGGCGACCAGAAGAATGCCACCGGGCCTCCGGCGGGCGACGCGATGATGACCAAGGTGACGAACGACGCGGTCGCCTTGATCCGTTCGCTCGCCGAACTGCGCGGCCGCAATGCCAACTGGGGCGAAAAGGCGGTGCGCGAAGCGGCCAGCCTTTCCGCCAATGCGGCACTTCAGGCACATGTAGTCGACCTCGTCGCCCGCGACACGGCCGAGCTGCTCCAGCTTGCCGACGGCCGCACGGTCGAGGTGGCCGGCAAGCAACAGGTGCTGGCGACCCAGGGCGTGGCGGTCGAGACGCTCGATCCCGGCTGGCTGATCCGGCTTCTCGCCGTCATCACCGATCCCAACATCGCCGTCGTCCTGATGCTTGCCGGCGTCTACGGCCTCGTCTTCGAGTTCACCAGCCCAGGCGCCGTGGCGCCCGGCGTGATCGGGACCATCTGCCTGCTGCTCGGGCTCTATGCCCTCAATTTGCTGCCGATCAGCTATACCGGCCTCGCCCTGATGCTGCTTGGCATCGCCTTCCTCGTCATCGAGGCCTTCAACCCGACCGTGGTGCTCGGGCTTGGAGGCGTGGCCGCCTTCCTGCTCGGCGCCGCCATGCTGCTCAAGGTCGAGGGCCCGGGCTTTGAGATGTCGTGGGCGCTCATCGGCACCGCCGCGGCGCTGACGCTTGGCCTGGCGCTGCTGGCCGGCAGCTATCTGTGGAGGGCGCGCAGGAGCCTGCCGCGTGTCGGCGCGCAGGCCATGCACGGGCTGCCGGCCAGGATCCTCGACTGGTCGGGCAGCGAGGGCCATGTGCTCGCGCAGGGCGAGCGCTGGCGGGCGAAAGCCGATGAACCGCTCGCCCCCGGCGACAGCGTCGAGGTGGCCGACGTCAGGGATCTCGTGCTGACGGTCCGGCGCAGGAACAATGGAGCAAGGCAATGATCATCGGTTACGTCGCCTATCTGGTGCTCGCCCTCATCGTGCTGATCTTCCTGTCCGCCGCCATTCGCATCCTGCGGGAATATGAGCGCGGCGTGGTCTTCACGCTCGGCCGCTTCACCGGGGTGAAGGGCCCCGGCCTCATCCTCCTCGTCCCCTTCGTCCAGCAGATGGTGCGGGTCGACCTGCGCGTGGTGGTCCAGGACGTGCCGCCGCAGGACGTGATCTCGCGCGACAATGTCTCGGTGAAGGTGAACGCGGTGCTGTATTTCCGCATCGTCGACGCCGAGCGGGCCGTCATCCAGGTCGAGGACTTCATGGCCGCGACAAACCAGCTCGCGCAGACCACGTTGCGCTCGGTTCTCGGCAAGCACGAACTCGACGAGATGCTGGCCGAGCGCGACAAGTTGAACAGCGACATCCAGGAGATCCTGGACCAGCGGACCGATGCATGGGGCATCAAGGTGTCCAATGTCGAGATCAAGCATGTCGACCTGAACGAGAACATGGTCCGCGCCATCGCCAAGCAGGCCGAGGCTGAAAGGCTGCGGCGCGCGAAGGTGATCAACGCCGATGGCGAGCAGCAGGCGGCGGCAAAGCTGGTCGAGGCCGGCAAGATGCTGGCGCAGGAGCCGCAGGCCATGCAACTGCGCTATTTCGAGGCGCTGCACGACATCGCCGGCGAGCGCTCGTCGACGGTGGTGTTTCCGCTGCCGATGGACCTGCTCGCGATCTTCAACAAGCAGCCGGGCGCCGGGAAATAAGCCTGGGAGGGGTTTGGCAGCCTGGCCGCGGGCCCGCGAGCTCGGGACCGGCACGATCGCCCGGCGATTCCCCGAAGTTGCGATCTCCACGCCAAGCGCTGCCGGTCCTTTGCTGTCAATTTTAGGAGTTTTATTCAGAATTCGGCAATATATAGCGGGCTTTTTAGCGGATTCATTGTTTTTAATTAGCTTAAGCTTTCGCTATGGATTCTCGACTAGGGTGACGGCGAAATGATCGAGAGCCCTGACGGCGTGGCGGCTTGCCCGGCCAGTCAGGTCAATCGCCTCCTGCAAGTCAAGCTTCGGTTGCATAAATGAGTGGGCCCATGTCGATTGCCGGCATCATCGAAAGGATCCTGGACAAGTTGTCCGGCTCCAGCCTGCTCGCGGCCGGCCTCTTGCTGCTGACCGCGCTGGGCAGCGCCCTGATCGCCTATTGGCGGACGGCGGAGCGCAAGAGCTTCAGGGAATTCTTCGATTTCGTCTTTCCCAACGAGATCGTCACGCATCCCTCGGCGCGGGCGGACCTGCTTTTCTGGATCACCCGCAAGGCGATTATGCCCTTCCTGATGCTGCCCGCGGGCGTGACCTTCGTCGTCGCCGTCGGTTACGCGACGAATCGGACGCTGGCGGCACTCCTGCAAATCGAGCCGCCGCTGCTGCCGGGACCGCCGGGGGCGGTGACGATCGTCATCTTCACGGTGACGATGCTGATCGCCTACGACATATCCTATTACCTCTACCATGTGGCCCAGCACCGCTTCCCGTTCCTGTGGGAGCTGCACAAGGTGCATCACTCGGCGGAGGTGATGGTCGGGATCACCAAGGACAGGGTCCATCCGCTCGACGAGCTCATGAACCGCGCCTGGGACGGCGTCATACCCGGCATCTGCTTCGGCATCTGGACCCTTTTGTCGCTTAACCTCGTCGAAGTGACGATCTTCGGCGTCAACGTCTACGTCATGCGCAATATCCTGATGATGGATTTCGTCAGGCACACCCATTTCAAGATATCGTTCGGGCCGCTCAACAACATCGTGCTGTGCCCCCATTGGCACCAGCTGCACCACAGCGTCGATCCAAGGCACTACGACAAGAATTTCGGCTTGCTGTTCTCGTTCTGGGACCGGCTATTCGGAACGTTGTGCGTGCCCAAGCCCGATGAGGATTTCAGGTTCGGATTGATGGAACGCGGCGCGCGCGACTATCAATCCCTGTCGGGGCTTTACGTGCTGCCGCTCAAGAAGATGTGGGGGCACATCGCCCGGCGGTTTCGCCGCCGCGCTTCGTCCGAACCGACACGGAGCCCGCAGCCATGAACGCTCACGCCGCGATCGAGGGCCCGAAGGCCGGCGCTTTGGAGATCGTCACCTCCGAGGAGCGCCTCGCGTCGGTCGGGCCGGCCTGGACGGAGCTGTGGCGCCGGGCGGAGGGGCTGATCTTTCAAAGCCACGCCTGGGTCACGGCGTGGTGGCAGACGGCCCCGGACCGGGAGCTGCGTGGTCTCAGGATCGGCCTCGTCTGGAACGGTGACCGGATCGACGCCGTCATCCCGCTGGCGACGGTGCGGCGCAAGGGCGTCAACGTCCTGGAATGGGCTGCCAAGGACCACAGCGACTATGGCGACGTGCTGGTCGCGCCGGACTGCGATCCGGCGGCGGTCGCGGCGCTATGGCAGGAAATTTCGGCCGCGGGCGGCTTCGATCTCGTCTATCTGAACCGCCTGCTGCCGGACGCCGCGATGCGCACGCTGCTTGCTCCCGCTTCGGCGCCCAAGATGGCGCTGCGCCCGAACCGCCGCAGCGAAACCAGCTTCCGGGTCGCCGGGCCATGGCGTACGGGCGCGGACTGGTTCGGGGAACAAACGAAGAAGATGCGCCAGAATTATCGCCGTGGCCGCAAATTCCTCGAGGAAGGCGGCGAAGTGCGGTTCCGCCTCATGTCGCCGGACGAGCCGATGCAGCCCGTCCTCGAGAGGCTCGCCGAGTTCAAGCGCAAATGGCTCGCCGCGCGCGGACACGAATCCAACCTGTTCGATGAGGGGTCGCCGGCCCTGGCCGCGCTGGTCGCCGTGCTGGCCAGGGAAGGACTCCTGCATGTCTTCGTGCTGGAATGCGCCGGGATGGTGGTGGCGGTCTCGATCAATTTCGTCCAGCGCAACACGATGATGGCCTTCGTCACGACCTACGATCCGGATGTCGAACGGGCGTCTCCCGGCATGGTGCTGATGATGGACTACATCCAGTGGTCGATCGACAGAGGGCTGACGATGGTCGACTTCCTGTGCGGCGGCGAGGACTTCAAGCGGCGCTTCGCGACCCAGTCGGTGACGCTGGATTCGGTGCTGGGAACAAGGACCTTGCGCGGAACACTCGCCGCGCTGGCGGACCGGACCCTGCACGCCGGCAGGGAACTTCACCAGCGGTTGCGGCCCGATCCTCGGCAAAAGCCGGCACCGCTGGAATAGGCCCGATTCACCGGCGACGTGCGAACCTATCGGTCGATCATCATCATGGTGCGGTCGCCGTAGCGCGGGCCGGAGACCTTCCCCGGGGCCAGCGCGTCGTCGAGCGCCGCCATCTCGGCGGCCTCCAGTTTCAGCGACGCAGCGGCGACATTTTCTTCCAGATATTTGATACGCTTGGTGCCGGGAATCGGCACGATGTCGACACCGAAGACGTTGCCCTTCTCCAGGAGCCAGGCCAGCGCGATCTGCCCTGGCTTGACGCCTTTGGCGGCGGCGATGTCGCGGACCTTTGCGGCGGCCTCGACATTGGCGTCATAGTTCGCACCCTGGTAGCGCGGGTCGCCGCGGCGGTAATCGCCTTCCGGATAGTCCTCGGCGCGCTTGGCGCCGCCGGTCAGGAAGCCGCGGCCGAGCGGTGAGAACGGCACCAGGCCGATGCCGGTTTGCCGCAGCAGGGGAATGATTTCCGGCTCGAGATTGCGCTCCCACAGCGAGTACTCGCTCTGCAGCGCCGAGACCGGAAACACGGCGTGCGCCCGCTGGATGTTCGCGGCTCCCGCCTCCGACAGGCCGAAGAAGCGGACCTTGCCCTGTTTGACCAGTTCACCGACCGTGCCGGCGACATCCTCGGCCGGCACGGCTGGATCGACACGGTGCTGGTAGAGAAGGTCGATATGGTCGGTGGCGAGCCGCTTCAACGACCCTTCAACCGCCGCCCTGATGGTTTGCGGCCTGCTGTCGCGTTCGGTGCCGACCTGCCGGCCATTTTCGATGCGAAAGCCGAATTTGGTGGCGATGGTCACCTGGTCGCGCTTGCCCTTCAAGGCGCGGCCGAGCAGCGCCTCATTGGCGTAAGGGCCATACACCTCGGCGGTGTCGAGGAAGGTGCAGCCGAGTTCGATGGCGCGGTGCAGCGTGGCGATGGATTCGGCTTCGTCGGCCGGGCCGTAGGACTGGCTCATGCCCATGCAGCCGAGGCCGATGACAGAAACCCGCAGCCCTTGGCTGCCGAGCTTGCGTGTGTCGAGCGTCATGGCGTGTTCTCCGGAGGGGAATTCAAACACCATATAGCGCGCGCGCTCAATTTCCACAGGTAGGCCGCGTCCAGCGGGCTCGCCCGGCCACCGGAGCCCTGATGCAGGTCGCCCGAAATGACTTAGCGCGTCGCCTCAAATCCGTTCAGACGAGGCGCTTCAGGGCAGGGGCCGTCCGCCGGGGCGGCCGTTGACATGAGCGTCCGGCAAGCGGTCGATCATGGTCAGGCCCTCGAATTCGATGGCGGCGCCAAGCAGTTGGGCGGCCGCCAGGACCAGGTGCTCGACGTCCTCGAGAGCAACGTTTTCGTCGAGGTTCCTGAGCCTGATCCGTTCGGCCACCGCGGTGATGTTGACGATGCCGTATGTCCTGAAAGCCGTGGTGACCGCGGATTGAACGTCATCGCGCAACCGCGTCGAGTAGTCATACCGCATGGAAACCTCCTAGACTGGTTTTGCCTTTGTAGCATGCGCCTCGTATCGGTGGCTGGCAAGAAAAATCTGAAAATAACCGATGCAAATCAAATAGTTAGTATGGTTGCGCAAAGGCGCGTCCGGCGCATTCTAGCCATCATGAGCAGGATGGATGAGTTGCCCATTCACCAATCTTGACGTGCTAGGATTGCTATCCTAATTATTAGTGGAATGAGACAGGTACTCATTCACGTATTCGGTTGTGCGAGGAAGTGCCGTGACTGAACTGGAACGTCCCGAACGCTTGCAGGTCATGCTGACCGCCGACGAACTGGCGGCACTGGAGAACTGGCGTTTCGACAAGCGCATGCCGAGCCGCTCGGCGGCGGTCAGGGAGCTTTTGCGGCGTGGCCTTGCCTCGGACGGGTTCCTGGCGGCGGAGCAGGGCGTCAAGTCCCAGGACTTCGGACTGCTGTCCACCCCAGGCGGCAACGGCAATGTGGGCGACGGCCACTCTGACTGAGGTGTGGTGACATTCAGGTATGCCGGCCGGCAAGCACTGCTTCCGCGCTTCCGGCGCCCATCGACCCGAATGTCCGCTCCGTCCCGGTTGCCGAAACCTTCTGGTTCGCCTTCGCGCCCACCTTCGATGCCGGTCGGCCTGATCTGTGGGAATGCCTTCGCCTCGATTATATTAGCCGGCGAGGCGATTTCGATGACGTTGAAGCAGGCAGGCCGCTTCAAGGTGATTGCCTTGTCCGGCGCACGCGTTATCTAGTGGCGATAGGCTGACACCTGGCGGGGCAATGGCGGACATACCAATCGGTGAAAAACAGGTTGCAACGGCCGATGCGCAGCTGGCAGCGATCGTCGATTCCTCCTTCGACGCCATCATCAGCAAGGACTTGAACAGCATCATCAAAAGCTGGAATCAGGCGGCCGAACGCATGTTCGGCTACAGCGCGCAGGAAGCGGTGGGCCAGTCGATCCTGATGCTCATCCCCGACCACCTCAAGAACGAGGAAACCGAGATCATCGCCAGGGTCCGCCGCGGCGAACGCCTGGCGAGCTACGAGACGACGCGAAAGCGCAAGGACGGCACCTTCATTGCCGTCTCGCTGACGGTGTCGCCGATCAGGAACGCCAGCGGCGACATCGTCGGCGCCTCGAAGATCGCCCGCGACATCAGCGCCAGCAGGGAGAACGAGCGCCGGATCAAGATGCTGATGCGGGAGGTCAACCACCGCGTCAAGAACCAGTTCGCGGTGATCCTGTCGATGGTCAGGGAAACCAGCAAGCGCTCGCAGGACCCGCGCGAGTTCGAGGAGATGATCCGCGCCCGCATCATGGCGCTGTCACGGTCGCACGATCTGCTGGTCACCTCGAACTGGGTGGGAGCCAGCCTGTTCGACCTGGTCCAGGAACATCTCAAACCGTTCGGCCGCGAGGAGCAGATACTGCTTTCGGGACCGCTGCTGACCTTGCAGTCGAATGCGGTGCAGAATCTCGGCATGGCTTTCCACGAGCTTGGCACCAATGCGTCCAAGTATGGAGCGCTCGCCAGCGATTCCGGCCGGGTCGAGGTGACCTGGAGCATGGGCGACGACGCTCTGGCCGAACGCGAATTCCAACTTGTCTGGGAAGAGCGGTCGCCCCCCTATAGCGGCGACGACGAGCGCGACGACACCACGCGCAAGGGGTTCGGCACCGTTGTCCTGCAAAGGGTGGCGCCGCAGTCGCTCGGCGGGTCTGCCGTGATCGAGCGCTCGCCCGGCTATTTCAGATGGACGCTGAACGCGCCGCTGGCGTCGATCATCGTGCCGCAGCACCCTATGGAAGACGCCGGCCAGACGACTGGCTTAGGCATCTGAAAGCTGCCGCCGTGCGGCGGGATGGGGCTGCCGATCCGCCATGGCCAAGGCGCGCCGCATTCGCGGATTCAGGCGACTACAGGATGTTGGGCGTCACCTCGATGATGATCGCAGCCCCTTCGAGCGAACCGTCCGGCACATGCACGACACGCGAAACGCGCAGGTCCTGCGCGTTTCGCGTCGACGGACAGCGAAACGCTCTCGCCGATCCGGGGCACGGCCTGGAACACGGCCTCGATGGATTGAGGCCGGTTGTCGATGGATACGCGGCAGTTGACGGTCATGGGCATCTCCTGTGGCGCCACCCCACGCGTCAACGCCGGCCCCTCGGAATGGTTTCAGGTAGCGGCAATCGCCGAAACAACGACCGCGGACGCCTGGCCGACCCGTCAATTCGGGAAATTGTTGACCGGTTCCTCGCAGCGGTAGACCGGACAGTGCCCGTCGCGGGCCGGGATATAGGCCGACATCGGCACTTCGGGCCAATCGCATTCATTGCCGAACTGCCTGACATAGCGGTCATAGGTGTTGGGGCCGGTGGTCAGCACGACGGCGCGGTGGCTCTGGATCACGGCGCGGATCTGCGCGCAGCTCATGGCGCGGCTGTCGGGCCGGGCTTCGGCCAGGCCGGTGGCGGCAAGCATGGCGGCCACGGTCGGCAACAGGATTCGAACGGACATTGCGCTCTCTCCAAGGCATGATCCGCAACGCCGGGCGATTACGGTTGCGGCATGCCGGGAAGATTCTGCACTTTGTCTGGCGGTTGCGCAACAGCCGGCGTCTTCTCTTGCGAGGGACGGCGCGGGCGCGCAACCAAATCGCGCCTCGCGCATTGCTGGGCATGCTCGGCAGGAAGCCTTACCAGACCCCGCGATGGCCGCCCGGGAACAGGGATCGCGAGGCCATGTGCTGTTCGTTCTGCGGCGGCCGCGACCACGGCTACGAGGACTGTCCGCAAAGACCGCCGTCCGACAATCCGGCCGAACCCAACTTCGATGATCCGCCGGGCGACGATCTGATCAAGGGCGGCCCGGGCGAGGGCAGGCAAGGCGCATAAGAATTTCGCGATCCGGTCGCGCCGTGCATCAATGGGCGTGCGCTTGGTTGCGCTTACGGGTCGCGGCTGCCTTCCTGGCCGATGCCGACCGGCTCGCGGCCGAACGCGAGGCGGAAGCCTTGCCGCCCTTTTCGCCGCCCTTATGCGCGGCGGGATGGCCGGTGTGCTTGCCGCGGCCGGAGCCGCCCTCCTTCTTGCCGCCGCCATCATCCTTGTTGACGGTGGCCCAGGCGCGGCGCTCGGCTTCCTTCTCGGACACGCCGCGATGCTCGTAGCCCTCGGCGATGTGGTCTGCCTTGCGCTCCTGCTTGTCGGTGTATTTCGATTTTTCTCCACGTGGCATGGTTCTGCTCCCGGGTTCATCCGATGCCCCTGCAACTGCGCAGCCAATGATGTGGTTCCAATTCCCCTGGTCGCGGCCGGCTGAGAAGCTTCCCGCTGAGCCGCTCCAGGCGTTGGTCCGACGCGATTCCCCAGGGAAAGCGCTAGGTGGGAAACCGCTAGGCACTTTTCCTGACATTGCCCTCTCGGGCGGTGGTTTCGGGGCCGGCGAAGAAAGCGCTCAATTCGGCGGCCGTTTGCGCGGGTGCTTCTTCGGGAAAGAAATGCCCGCCCTGGACCGCATGGCCGCGCAGATCGCCGGCCCAGCCGCGCCATAAGGCCAGCGGTCCGCCTTCGCCGGCATACCATTCGGCGAGCGCGCCTTGCCCGCTCCACAGCGCCAGCACCGCGCAGGCGATGCGTCGGCCGGCGGCGCGGTCGGCATGGTCGTGCTCGCGGTCGAGCCTCGCGGCCGCCCGGTACTCCTCGCAGATCGCATGGGCATGGGCGGGATCGCGCAGGGCCTCGACATAGGCCTGGCGCACGCCGGCGGAAAACGCCTTTGGCGACGAGCCCCAGCCGCCCAGGGCGTCATCGACGATCGCGTCGGCCGCGCCCGCCAGGAGCTTTTCCGGCAGCGGCTCCGGCTGCGCCAGCAACGACCACGGCCAATAGCCGAGCGCCAGCCTGGCGTCGGCCCGGTCCCAGGCGTCGGCGGTGGGCACGATGTCGAGCACGGCAAGCCTTTCGACGCGGTCGGGATGGTCGAGCGCGAGGCGGTAGGCGACACGTCCGCCGCGATCATGGCCGGCGACCATGAAGCTGGAAAAGCCGAGCTCGGCCATCAGCGCCACCATGTCGCGGGCCATGGCGCGCTTGGCGTAAGGGGCGTGATCGGCGCTCGACGCCGGGCATGAGCTGGCGCCGTAGCCGCGCAGGTCGGCGCATATGACGGTGAACCGGTCCGCCAGGCGTGGCGCCACGTCGCGCCACATCAGATGCGTCTGCGGAAAGCCGTGCAGCAAAAGAACGGCGGGCCCGTCGCCGGCGCGCCGGGCGAAGATGCGGGCATCCCCGCAGTCGACCTCGAGGGTCTGAAAACCTTCGAACATGATTGCCTCCGGCAGGCGAAACGGCGGCAGGACGCGAGCGGTTGCAATGCGCGCCTGCGAAAGCCGCCAACTTTTTCCGCCGACATGCGTTGTCCCTGCGAGCAGGGCTTTGGACCGAAGACATCGCGAACAGTTCCGCGCGTTGCGCGAGGAGGTTCGGGATGTCTCCGGTCCAAACACAGAGGAGATGACCATGCCGACCAGCACCCAGAGCGACAGTTCGAAAGCAACCAGCAAGCAGCGCAGCATCCAGCGCAAGGTCGACGCCAAGGACCGCGCCAAGGCCAAGCCCAAGGGCGACGGCGCCATGCAGGCCGGCGCGCGAAAATATCCCGCGCCGCCTTTTCCCGCCCAGCATCATCCCAAACCCGGCGAGGAATGGGCCATCGAGCCGGCGCCGCTCTATGACGCGCCGTTCTGGCGCGGTTCGGGAAAGCTGGAAGGCAAGGCGGCGTTGATCACCGGCGGCGATTCTGGGATCGGCCGTGCGGTGGCCGTGCTGTTCGCGCGCGAGGGCGCCGACATCGCCATCGTCTATCTCAGCGAGGACCGTGACGCGGAGGCGACCAAGCAAGCGGTCGAAGCGGAGGGCCGCCGCTGCCTCGCCTTGCGCGGCGATGTCGGCAATCGCGCCTTCTGCGCCAAGGCCGTGGCAAGGGTCGTGAAGGAACTGGGGCGGCTCGACGTGCTGGTCAACAACGCCGCCTTCCAGATCCATTCCACCGATTTCGCCGACCTGACCGAAGAGCATTTCGACACCACGCTGAAGACCAACCTCTACGGCTACTTCCATATGGCGCAAGAGGCGGTGGCGCACATGAAGCCGGGTTCGGCCATCATCAACACCGGTTCGGTCACCGGCATCGAGGGATCGAAGGACCTGGTCGACTACTCCATGACCAAGGGCGGCATCCATGCCTTCACCCGGGCGCTGTCGGGCAACCTCGTCGGCAAGGGCATCCGTGTCAACGCGGTGGCGCCGGGGCCGGTGTGGACGCCGCTCAATCCGTCGGAGAAGGAGGCGCAGGACGTATCGCAGTTCGGCGCCAAGACGCCGATGAAGCGACCCGCCCAGCCGGAGGAAATCGCGCCGGCCTATGTGTTCCTGGCCTCGCCGCAATGCTCCAGCTACATCACCGGCGAAATCCTGCCGATCGTCGGCGGTTATTGAGGCAAGCCATCGAAGGCACGCCATCGACTATTGGGCGGCCGGTGAGGGCGGCCCAACCCGGAAAGGAGGCCGAGATGAGACTTCTCGCCATCATGTCCGTCAGCCTGATGCTCGCCGCGCCCGCCGCGGCGCTGGCACAGGCCGAGCAGCAGAACCCCGACAAGCAGGCGCCCAGCGAAAAATGCCGGGCCAAGCCCGACGGCAACCAGCAGCCGACCGACAACACGCTGACCGAGACGCTGAACGATTGCGGCGGCGTGCTGAAGCCGCCGCCCACAGGCGACCAGGGCATGGCCGCGCCGGCGCCCAACGAAGGCAAGACGCCGGTGATCAAACCGGGTGAAGTGCCGCCGCAGCCGCCGAAACAGTAGCCGGCGGCTTGCCGCGATGCAGCTATCGGGTTCCGGACCGCCCCTTGAGGCGGCAGGCTTTCAGGATTTGCCGTTGCCGGGCAGAAATTCCGCCTCGCGCCCGGCATCGATCATGGCCCGCATCGCCTTCTCGGCCGGGGTCCAGCCATCGAGGGCATCGCGGCAGCTGCGCCATGCGGCGCGGTAGCGCCGGCCGTGCTTGCCGGGCCAGTCGCGCAGGCATTCCAGGCCTTCCCAGGCGCTGCGCACCACGCGCTCCCGGGCCGGTCCGACCTTCAGCCTGACCGGACGGGGAAAGAACTTGTCGTTCACGGCGATCTCCATTGAAACTGAGGCGCCCGATAACGCCGGCCGCCGTTCCGGGGTTCCGTCGCGGCCGCTAAACTTTTCGACTAATTTTCAGCCGCCGGGAGCTGCGTCCGACAGCGGCCTCGGCGGCGGCGGGCCGGGAGCCTGCGCGGCGGGCCGGTCGTGCTCGAACTGTCGCGTATCGGGCAAGGCATGCAGCCAGGATCTGCGCCGGCCGATCCACAATTCGTACTCCGGCATGAGATCGGTCGGCGCCACGTCCAGGCTGCCGATCATCACCTCGGCTTCGTCGTCGCTGAGCGAGGCGACACGGCTGCCGCAGGTTGGGCAGAAGCCGCGGCCGGCATAGGTGCCGAGAATGCCCGATGTCTCGAACGCCTGGCGCGGCCAGATGGCGAAGGCGGCAAAGGCGGAGCCGCTGGTCTTGCGACAATCCTTGCAATGGCAGAGACCCACCCGCAGGGGCGGACCGCTGACGGTGAACTGCACGCCGCCGCAAAGGCAGCTGCCGGTTCTGCGCGCGGTGTCGGGCATGGCCGTGGCCTCCAACCATTCGGTGCCGCAATGCGCCCGGGTCCTGCCCCGGGCAACGCTTCCAAAGCCGGTCGCGCCGAGCTATCCGCGCGCGGCCATGTGGTTGTCGAGCTTCTTCCTCGAGGGCCCGTAGCGCTTGATGATGGTCTGGGCCTCGCTCTGCGGGATGCCGTATTTGCGGGCGAAAGCGGCAACCTCATAGGTTTCCTCGCTCGAAACCAGCTTGCGATCCTGCTTGATCTTCGATTTGTCGTCCGCCATGCCGAGCCTCACTTTCCACCCCCGGCGCGCCGCCGTCGCGGCGCGACCCTGCGGTCATACATAACAGCATTTGACGCCGCTGGTTCCATAGCGGCTTTTGCGCGCTTTGGCGATCACGGACCGGAATATCGGGTCCGCTGCCTCAGGCCGGCTCCAGGCGCATGGCGGAGAGATACGTCAGGGCCGATGCGGCCCGCTTTATCAAGGATCAAGGAGCCGGCAAAGCTGACTCCGGTTTTTGCGACAGCGGCCCGATCATGTGGCGCCGATCGCGACATCCGGAAAAAACTTCGGCGGATATGTCGGATGCGCGGTGCGTGGCGCGTCCTAGGAGCAATTCCAGGAAAGTTCGGTTTCCATCCGGAATTGGGTAAGACAAGCAAACGAAACGGGAGAACAACCATGCCGTCGCCAACCGTCCAATCGCCGTGGCAGACCGCCGCCTTGCTCATCGCCCGCCTGATCTTCGCGGCCGTCTTCCTGATGGCGGTGACGTTCAAGTTCATGGGCATGGGCGCCACCGCCGGCTATATTGCCGCCGCCGGCTTTCCGTTTCCGCTGTTACTGGCCTGGTGCGCGGCGATACTGGAGGTGCTGCTGGTGATCGCTTTCCTCACCGGCGCCTTCTTCACGCCGGCCGCACTGGTCGCGGCGGTTTACGTGCTGTTCCTCGGCTTCGCCTTCCACGGACCGAGCCACTGGGCCGGCAACCAGGCGGAATTCGGCTTCTTCGTCGATCATTTTTCCTTCCTGGCCGGGCTGCTGTTCGCCGCCGTGCACGGGCCGGGCCGCGTGCTTTCGCTCAATCCGGGATGGCCGGGCAGGGCGTAGCTACATCTGGTCGTTGTAGGGTTCCTTCATCTGGCCGACCATGCGCGCCAGTTTCGAAAAGGACGGCATGTCAGCTTCGGGCTGGCACTGGTTGGCGAGCTCCAGCAGCCGGATCGGGAAATTGACGGCGTCGCGGCTCGACGCCGACATGCCCTCGGACCGCTCCTCGCTGGTTTCGCCGGCTTCGGCCTTGCGCAGGGCGATGTCGATCTCCTCTGATGTCAGCACGCCCTTCCTGACCAGGACGTGGTTGATCGATGCGACGGCCATCAGCAGGCCCTCGAGTTGCAGGTTGGCGACGTTCATGGCGGTTGCTCCCATCGGTGAGGCGCGTCACGCTGAACAGGGCCCGTGCGACGCACTTGCAGGTATCGGCCTACGCATGTCGCCCAAAACCGAGGTCACTTTGAGGCGGCGTGCATAGGCGTTCAGAACGCGCGGACATCCATTCGCGATCCGCGCTCGGCAAGGAAAATAGTTCAAGACCGATGTCGGGCTGCAGCGCAGGCTTGTTCGTCATCGCCAGGAAGCCCAGGAAACAGGCAAGGAAGCGGATGCAATGACAATCACCATTACGGCATTCAAACGGTCGCCCGACGGCGGCAAGGGACTGGCGCGCGACACGCGCGTTCGCTGGGCGCTCGAGGAAGTGGGCCAGCCCTATGAGGTTCGTCTTGTTTCCCATGCCGAGATGAAGGCGCCCGACCATCTGGCCATTCAGCCCTTCGGCCAGATCCCCACCTACGAGGACGGTTCGCTCTGCCTGTTCGAGACCGGCTCGATCGTCTTCCACCTTGCCGAGCGGTATCCGGGGCTGCTGCCGGAGGATCGCGATGCCCGCGCCCGCGCCATCACCTGGATGTTTGCCGCGCTCAACACCATCGAGCTGCCGATCCTCGAACTGACGACGGCAAAAATTCGAGGCCGACAAGCCCTGGAGCGAGGAGCGCCTGCCATTGGTGAAGGACCGCGTTCGCGCCCGGCTGGACAGGCTCTCGGCCCATCTGGGCGGCGCCGACTGGCTCGACGGCGCGTTCAGCGCGGGCGATCTGTTGATGGTATCTGTGCTGCTGCGGCTCAGAATGTCGGGCATTCTGGACGAATATCAAAACCTTGCTGCCTATGTGGCCCGCGGCGAAGCCCGGCCCGCCTATGGCAGGGCGTTCGCCGCGCAATTCGCGGTCAATGCTCCAGCACCCAACTGACAAAGCCGATAGGCCGGGGGAGGATCACGCTGGGACGGGCAAGATAGGATTTTTTTCTTAAAGACTGTTGACGGGGTGAAGGCAACTATGCTATGTTTTTATCTATGGTGCTGAGTTGCGCCGATGACCCGCCCCCGAGGCGGGTTTTTGATTCTGGCGCCGCCGAAACAAGAGTACCGGTCGTGCTGGGTATTGGCGCGATATTCGAGCGGATCTTCATTCAACGCGCTTAGCGACCTTCACAGCGAGATTGTGACGAAGCCCCGGTTCATTAGTTGGGCTGATCCTGTTCGCCCATGCCGTGAAGGCGTGCATTCGCTGCGCGGGGATGCCTAAAGCCGATAAGGAATTTTTTCCTAAAACCTGTTGACGGGGTGAAGGCAACTATGCTATGTTTTTATCTATGGTGCTGAGTTGCGCCGATGACCCGCCGCCGAGGCGGGTTTTGTGTTTCTGGTTTTGCTTTCCTCTTCGAACGATGGCGCTCTACGGCGCCCCCTCTGGCCTGCCGGCCATCTCCCCCACGGGTGGGGAGATCGGCTGTTGTCCCGGCTTTCGCCAATCGCCAACGTTGTAGAAAAAAGCGAGGCGCCGAAGCTGCGATCTTCCCCCTCGTGGGGGAGATGTCCGGCAGGACAGAGGGGGGCGCGAAGGAATGCGACGTTTCGAACCTGACGATTATCCGCGAGAAATCCCATGCCACGCTATGCCACCATCATCACCGGGGATGACGGCCTTGAGGTCGTCAGCGCCATTGGCGAATTCGAGGGTGCGGCACCGCAGACGCGGCTCGGCCGGATCGAGCAGGTCGCGCCCGGCGTGCTGATCGGCATGGTTCGGGACGCGGCCGGCGGCTTCGCTTTCCCGCAGGCGACAATTCATAGCGGCGCCATCGGCCTCGCCATGGCGGGCCTGAAGGATCTGCCGGGCGTCGCAAAACCTGCCCGGCGGCCGAAGGGCGCCAGGAACGTCAGGAGGAAATCCACCCGCTCGAAGAAGAAGCGGGTCCGGTCGGTCAAGTCCGTGCCGTCGAAGGCCAAGGCCGGCGATGCCGAGGCGGTGACGGGCCATGGCTGACGAAACCGCCGCAGTGCCGGCGCGCGGCAAAGGGCGCAAGCCGGCCGCCAGCCGGAGCGCAAGCCCGGAGGCCGCGCCGGAGACCCGCCGCAAACGCCCGAAGAAAACGCTGGGCGACGACTTTCTCGCCGCCGTGCGCGCCGATTTCCGCGCCCATGGCACCGGCGTCATCGCCGAAGTGCGGGCCGACAAGCCTGACCAGTATTTGAAGATCGTGCTTTCGGTGCTGCCCAAGGATTTCGATGTCGCCGTCAACCATCTGGATGCCCTGAGCGATGAAGAGATCCGCAGCCGCATCCGCGCGCTCGAAGCCGCGGTCAAACCGTTCCTCGAAGACATCGCCGGTGGCGGCGAGGACGGAATATCTGGCGCTGCTGGCGGAGCTTGACCGCAGGCGTCGTACCAACCAGCTTGCCGCCTACCGGCCCTATGCCAAGCAGGCGGCGTTTCACGCGGCAGGCGCCGCCAACCGCGAGCGGCTGTTCATGGCCGGCAACCAGCTCGGCAAGACCCGCGCTGGCGGCGCCGAATGGGCCATGCACCTGACGGGCCGCTATCCCGCGTGGTGGCAAGGCAAGATTTTCGATGCGCCGGTGCGGCTGTGGGCCGCCGGCGTTACCGGCGAGGGCACGCGCGACAATCCGCAGCGCGTGCTGGTCGGCCCGCCGCAGCAGCAGGCGCAATGGGGCACCGGCATGATCCCGGCCGATGCCATCGTCGACACCATGATGGGTCGTGGCGCGCCGGGCGCGCTCGACAGCGTCGTGGTGCGCCATGGCGGCGGCGGCGATGTTCAGGCCGGCGAGAGCGTGCTGTCGTTCAAGAGTTTCGAGAAAGGCCGCGAGAAATGGCAGGGCGAAACGCTGCACGGCGTCTGGTTCGACGAGGAACCGCCGCTCGACATCTATTCCGAGGGCCTCACCCGCACCAACGCCACCGGCGGCATCACCATCGTCACCTTCACGCCGCTGCTCGGCATGTCCGATGTGGTGCTGCTGTTTTTGTCGGCGGCGGAGGTGGAGGGGATGGGGAAGGGGTGATGGAGAAGAAACTGATTGGGGACGAGCGGCATCGCACTTGGCGCTTGCTCGCCTTTGTCGGCGCTGCCCCTCATCCGGCTGCCGCCACCTTCTCCCCGTAATGACGGGGAGAAGGGAGCTGGCCGCAATCTCGGCGCCGATTCTTGAACGTTCGCGATTGGCGAAACCGTCGACAACAGCACACTCTCCCCGTCACTATACGGGGAGAGGATGCCGGCAGGCAGGTGAGGGGCGGCGCGACGTTTGGTCCGAAAAACGTAGCCTTCACAAGGCGCTACATCGATTATCTCGAAAGTGATTCAGGATCCCCCCATGTCCCGTCACGTCACCTTCATGACCATCGACGACGCCGAGCATTATTCGGCCGACGAGCGCGCGGCGATCGTTGCCGCCTATCCCGCGCATGAGCGCGAGGCGCGCGCTCGCGGCATTCCCGTGCTGGGGTCCGGCCGCATCTTTCCGGTGGCGGAGGAGCTGATTGCCTGCGCGCCGTTCCGGCTGCCGCGCTACTGGCCGCGCATCGGGGCGCTCGACTTCGGCTGGGATCACCCTTCTGCCGCCGTCGAACTCGCCTGGGATACGGAGGCCGACGTGGTCTATGTCGCCAAGGCGGCGCGGGCCTCGCAGCAGACGCCAGCCATGCAGGCGCTGACCCTGAAACCCTGGGGCGAATGGCTGCCCTGGGCGTGGCCGCGCGACGGCCGCCGCGAAACGCTGGAAGGGGCGGGCACCGCGCTCGCCAAGCAATATGCCGCGCACGGGCTGAACATGCTGTCGCGCCACGCGCAATTTGCGGACGGTTCTGTCTCGGTCGAGGCCGGGCTGATGGAGATGCTCGACCGTATGCAATCCGGCCGCTTCAAGGTGTTTTCGACGCTTGTCCCCTGGTTCGAGGAGTTCCGGCTCTACCATCGCAAGGACGGCCAGGTGGTGAAACTGCGCGACGACCTGATGGCGGCGACGCGTTATGGCGTGATGATGCTCAGGGAAGCGGTGGTGGATCCGGCGGAGTTCAAGGCGGCGCGGCGGAAGGTGGGGCAGAGCGACCCGCTGGGAGCGTTTCGGTAGGGCGAAGTGCCCTCACTTCGTCATCATCGAGCAAGGATCCCATACCGTGACTTCGGAGCGTCGCGGCGGCGCAATTCTCGCTGAAGTGAACGGGCGCTCCGGCGCTGGCCGATAGCGCTGGCTGCGATGTCCCTGCAGGGCCTACTCCACGATTTTCCAATATGAATCCTTGCGGATCACCTTGCCGTCGCGAAACGTGTAGAAGTCGCAACCCCGGACCTCCTTTTTCTGCCCCTCGCGTGTGGTGCCGGTGAGCGTCCATTTCGAGATGCCGGTATCGGCGGTCGAATCCACAAAATGTTCGGCGTTGCCGTAGTGGACATCGGGCAAGCCTTCAAAGCGTGTCGCCAGTGCTTTCCGTACGTTTGCCTTGCCCTCGAAACGAGAACCCCAGGGCTTGCCTCCCCTCGGCATCTCCAGAATGCAGTCGTCGGAAAAGAACGCCATGATCCGATCGAGATCGTGCGCGTTGAAGGCCTCGCATAGCTGCGTCAGCGTCGATCGAATGTCCATTCGCCCGTCTCCCTTCAATTGGATGACCGATGTCTTTGCTCCCGCATTCGATGGTCGAAGTAGGTCACCGGCGAGGAGACCGGTCAAGGGCGTGGGCCTTTCACAGGCTCCGCTGCACTCACAAAGATGAACCGCATTCCCGCGGCTCTGGCATCCGCATGACCTTCCGCATCGTCCCCGCCACCCTGCGCGACCTCTCCTACATCGCCGCCAATTTGCGGCCCGAGGACCGCGCCGAGATCGATTGCCAGCTCGACCACTGGTCGCCGGCGCTGCTGGCGCTTACCGCGCTGCAAGGACTTGCCTATGTGGCCGAGCTCGACGGCAATCCGGAGGCGGGCTTCGGTGCGGCCGAGCAGCGGAGCGGGCTTTGGATCGCCTGGAGCTGGGGCACGCGCCGCATGAAGCGTTGCGTGCCCGGCATCACCGGATTTTTTCACACTGTGCTCGGGCCGCAGATTTCCGCCCGCGGCGCCTGGCGGGTCGAGGCGCGGGCGCTGGCCGGCAATGAACTGGCGCTGCGCTGGCTTGGGCGGCTCGGCGCCACGCAGCGCTGCCTGCTGCCTGGATATGGCAGGAACGGCGAAGATTTTTTCCTTTACGACTGGACAAGAGAAGGCTGGAACCATGTGTCTGTTTCAAAAACCACCGGAACTGAAGCCGCTGCCGGCAGTGCCGACGGCTGAGGATAAGGACGTGCAGGCGCGCGAAGCAGCACTTCGGGCTGAGCTCGAACAACGCCAGGGCACGGCCAGCACCATCAAGACCGATTTGGCGCCCGGCAGCCTCGCCGGCCAGCGCCGCGTGCTTTTGGGGGTGTAACCATGACCGCGATGAAGCGCAGTTTTCGCCGGCGCGTGCTGGACTGGTGGTATTGGAGACGGCATGCAAGGTTGGTGAAAAGGCGTGGCGGGTGAACGCTGCCAATCTCCCCCACGACGGGGGAGATTGGCAGCTTCCACCGCTCATCCCTTCTTCGCGAACGCCCAGACCATCATCGGGTATTCCTCGTCGTTGCTGAGGTCCCGCCACAGGCCGTAGGCGCGGACCGGGCCGCCTATGTGGGCGCGGGCGCAGGCCTTGTTGCCCCAGCCGAACGCCTGGACGTTGTCCTCGGCGAAGCCGCCATCGACCATCAACTGCTTCAGGCCGGCCGGCGTCCACCTGTTGTAGTCGTGCGGCCTGGCGTGGACGCGAAACAGGAAGGGCGTCGCCACCATCGCCCAGCCGCCCTCGCGGGTCATGGCGTGGATGTTCCGCGCCGCCGCCTGCGGCCGCTGTACATGCTCCAGCACCTGATCGGCGATGACGATGGAATATTGCTCGTCGGTGCGATCCTTGCAGATGTCGAAATCGGGGAAGTCGACCGAGCGATAGTTGGGGCACATCGCCTTCCAGTAGCGATTCCAGCCGGGCGAGATCTCGATCACGTCGCGCGATTTGCGGTTGGCGGCCGTCAGGAAGGTGGTGAAGGCCTCGATCTGGCGGATGCGCAGCCAGTTGCGGGAATCGTAGCCGATGAGCCGTTTAACGGTACGTTTGCTCTGGTTCTTCAGGGCGGCAAGGCTTGTCGTCGTCACATCGACCTCCTGCAAAACCCCGCCGGGAGACGTTCCTAGACCAAGAACCGCGCAAAAGAATGACATCGTCGGCTGAAGCTGCCGATCTCCCCCTTGAGGGGGAGATGTCGCCGGAGGCGACAGAGGGGGTCGCTGTCCCGCAGGCCTTCGAACGGTCGCGCAGCCACCAATTTCATTCCTGGAAAGCAGCTTAAGGCAAAAGTTGGCGCTCTACGGCGCCCCCTCTGGCCTGCCGGCCATCTCCCCCTCAAGTGGGGAGATTGGCAGTTTCAGCGCCCCGATCTCCCTTCATAATTCTTCCTCAGCCAGCGAGCACCGCCATGACCGATTCCGCGCGCCCGCGATATTCTTTCCCGCCAGTCCGAACTCGAGAGCGAGCGCGCCGCCTACGAGCCCGTATGGGAGGCGGTGGCGGAGTTCTGCGATCCCGATGCGCCCGATATCCTGTCCGGGCGCGGTGCCCGCCGCGGCGACAGCCAGGCCGAGCGGCAGGAGCGGCGCGGCGCCCGTGTCTACGCCAACACCATCAACTCGGCCGCCAACCGGCTGGCCGCCGGGCTGGAAAGCCTGATCATCCCGCAGTCGGAGAAATGGCACGGGCTGACCACCGCCGAGATGGACGACGAGGAGACCGACGAGGAAAAGGAATGGGCGGAAAACCTGCGCGACTTCCTGTTTTCGCTGCGCTACTCCGCCAATTCCAATTTCGTGCCGGCGACGCAAGCCTGCCTGCGCAATGTCGTGCGCTACGGTCCGGCCTATCTCTATGCCGAGGAAGGTTTCGGTTCGACGCTGATCCGCTACGCCTCGATCCCGGTGGTGGAAGGCTATCTCTCGCGCAACCGCTGGGGCCAGGTCGACATCTTCCACCGCCGCTACGAACGCACCGCGCGCCAGGCGGCGCAGCTGCTCGGCTACGAAAAACTGCCGGCGCGCATCAGGACGCTGGTCGACGATCCCGCCAAATGCGAGGAGAAGATCGCGCTCATCCAGTGCATCCAGCCGCGTGACGAGCGCCGCATATACCGCTCGGGCGGAAGCTACCGCTATCTCGACGCCGCCTTTGCCTCCTACCACGTCATCGAGGACGAGGAGGAGATCGTGCGCGAGAGCGGGTTTCGCACCTTCCCGGTGTCGGCCTTCAACTGGCGCCGCTACGAGGGCGACGCCTATGGCATCTCGCCGACCATCGAAGCCTTGACGACCGTGCGCGAGGAAAACGCGGTCCGCCGCTCGGGCCTGCGCGCGCTGCAACAAATCACCGATCCGCCGACGGCGTCGAAGGCCAGGCTCGACTACGTGCCGGTGCTCGATCCGGGCGAGAATTATCCGGGCCTCATCGACGACAATGGCAGGCCGCTGATCGCGCCGATCACCACCGGGCAGAACCCGAGCTACGCCTTCGACTATGCGGCGAGCCGGGCGGAGGAGATCCGCGACATGATGTTCGTCAACCTGTTCCAGACCCTGGTGCAGAACCCGCAGATGACCGCCACCGAGGCGCTGATCCGCCAGGAGGAGAAGGGCGCGCTGCTGGGGCCGTCGGGCTCGATCATCCAGGCGGGTTTTGCCACCAATCTCGACCGCGAGCTCGGCATATTGGAGGACAAGGGCCTCTATGACGAGGACAGCCGATTCCTGCCGCCGGCGAGCCTGGCGGGCAAGGCGGTGCGGCCGACCTTCACCGGTCCGCTCGATGTCTTGCGCCGCTCGGCGGAAGCGCGCGACACCATCCAGCTGGTGACCACGGCCATGCAGATGGCGCAGTTCGACCCTGATGTGATGGACAATATCGACAGCGACGAGGCGCTCAAGATCGTGCAGAGCGCCGGCCGCAGCCCGCAGCGCATCTTCCGCCGCAAGGATGAGGTGGCGGGCCTGCGCGACGCGAGGGCCAAGGCCAGCCAGGCGCAGGCCGGCATGGCGGCGATCGCCACCGCGGGCAAGGTGGCCAAGGATACCGTGCCGGCGGCCGTGCAGGCGCGCGACAGCGGCCTGCTCGAAGGCCTGCAAGGCATGCTGCAGGGCGGCACCGCCGATGGGCCGGCACCTGATGCCGGCGCCCAGGGCGCGATGCCGGCCGGACAGCGCGCATGAGCCGCAAACGCTTCGCCCACGCGTCGCAAAACGGCGGCCCCGCCAAAGCACGCGAGGCGCTGGCCAAGGCGTATCTGCGCGTGTTCTCCGGCGAGGACGGCGAAATGGTGCTGGCCGATCTCGCGGCGACGGTCGGCTATTTCAGGCGCCCGTCATACGGCGAGTGGATGGCGCGGACCAGAACCCCCAATGGCTTCGAGCTGCACAGCGCGCTCAGCAACGCGCGCGCCGAAGTGGTGCAGCACATTATGGGGTTCCTGACGCTGGACGAGGCGCAGCTCGTGGCGCTGGAAAAGGCGGCACGGGAGGAGGAGAGGTGAGGCGCTGAAGCGCCGATCTCCCCCTTGTGGGGGAGATGCCCGGCAGGGCAGAGGGGGGCGCTGTCCCGCCGGCCTTGCCGTGTTCATCGCACGGCGATCAAATCACGAGCGGTCGCTCAAGCCGGGCCCTAGACGACAAACATATGGCCATGTTCAAAGTTCGGCAGCGACCGAGGTCGGCGCTCTACGGCGCCCCCTCTGTCCTGCCGGACATCTCCCCCACGAGGGGGAGATCGGCCGTCGTGCATGCCGCGCCCCACTATTTGCCCCTTGGCTCCCGCGCCGCCGCCCCGGCAACGGCGGTCTGTCGAACATCCCGCACGAGCCGCGTCGCGATCCTTCCGCATCCGGATTCCCGCCGAATCTCCACCGTCCGCACTGCCGATCCCGCTGCCATGTCCGGCGGTCCGTCGCCGCGTGCGCTCCTTTCAAAACCAGCCGGCAGGAAACAGCACATGGTCAGCATCATTCCTGTCTCTATTGCCCAGCGCCGGCTCGATACCGGCAGCGCCCCGGAATATCCGCACCGATCGCCCGTTGGCGCCGCCATGCAAGGGCCGGGCGAGCACCTTTCGGCTGTCGCCGAGCGCCACCAGCAAATGAAGAACCAGCAGGAAGCGTTCGACGCCGAGCTGGCGCGCCGCCGGTTCAACAGCCAGATCGCGCAGGCGGAAGACGAAGGTGACGGCAAATGCGCCGGCCGATGGCAGCGGCCTGTATGAGGCGATGTACGGCCAGGTCGATCCGCGCACCGTAATACATGAGATGCGATTGGACCCGACCTTGTATCCGGGCTCGTCGCGCCCAGTACACGTCCAAGCTGCAAACGAATCCCTATTGCAAACGATGGAGGGAGAAATTGCTTTCGCTCAGGATTTGCTGAATCAGGGTCTCAATCTTCAGCGAACGCCGACAGGGCTAGCCCCCCGCGCTGCACCTCCCGGCTTCAGCTGGCACCACGCAGGTGAACCCGGTGTAATGCAACTCGTCCCTAGATCTCAACATGATCGAGGGAGTATCTTCCAGAAAACACTGCATCCGAATGGCCGAGGAGGATTTTCCCTATGGGGAAAAATGAAGTTGCTGGATATCGTTGGGCGGTTGTCGGAATTTGACGAGGAGGACCGGTCTACGCAGCGGAGCCCACAATCTACGCGGCGGAGCCTTGCATCGCAGGAAGAAAAGCCAAGCATTTCCGCCATCTGCGAACGCGTTATTATTATGCCACCTATGAAGCGTGAGAGGTTAAATGTCGACTAACCCACGTTATGACGGACAGCCGCTGCTTAGACTGCTGGATGTTTATGTGCTCTGGGCGATCGGAGAGCTTTCTCAAGAGTCGGAGGAGGGCTTGAAAAGAATGGCCCCCAAACTGCAATCTCTGTTTGGTGGTGATGGACAATGGCATGATGCAGTCGCCCAATCCATGCACATGCCCGAGGGAATGCCGGCAGCAATCCGGGATATGTGGCGGAGGAATGTCGAAATCGCTCGCGTCAACGGCACAACCCTCCCGCCCGAGAGATTTGCCGAGATGTTCGTGGACGAGAATTTCAAAAGTTGATTTATCCGAATTGCGGTGACAGTGCACTTTTATCGGCCGCATCACCTAGCTGGCTTGAACCACCGGACTGAAGCATGGAAGTAGCGCACTGTCACCGTATTCCCAACAAAATCGTTCTGCCTCGCGAAGTGCATCGACAATAGGCTATGCCGTGGTGGAATCAGTTGCTGAAAGACCTGGGAGGATAGCAGTGAGATATAGTCTAACTGAGGGACAGTTCGACGCCCCGGCTGAAGCCGCAGTTGTCGATAGCCTGTCCGCAAAGTTGGGAGTGATGCTGCCCAAGGATTATACCGACTTCCTCAAAGAGGCGAAAGCTTCATTTGGCGATAACTATATTAGTTTTTTAAAGCCGAAGGGTTGGCTGACGTCAATCGAGAATATGAAGTTGAAAAATATGCGCCAGGCATCCTCCTGTTCGCATCGAACGGAGGACGTGAAGGCTACGGTTTCGACACTGAAGATGCGGTGCGCATCCCGTTCATAGGTATGGATCGAACGTATGGGTATGTTCAAAGTTCGGCGACGATCGAGGTTGGCGCCCTACGGCGCCCCCTCTGGCCTGCCGGCCATCTCCCCCACGAGGGGGAGATCGGCTGTGTCGCTGTTCGGCGCCTCAATAATCGCCGTTGTAATAGCGGTCGTCGCAAGGCGCGGTGTAGATGCGGCCGTAGCGGTCCTGGTAGCGGCAGAGCTGGTCGCCGCGGCGCTGCGGGGTGGTGGCCGAGCCGACGACGGCGCCGAGCAGGGCGCCGCTGGCCGCGCCTATGACCGTGCTCTTGGTGTTGCCGCCGATGGCCTGGCCGACGAGGGCGCCGCCGGCGCCGCCGATCAGCGCACCGGTTCCGGCCCGCTGCTGGCCTTCCGTCTGCGCGCAGCCCGCCAGCGCGGCGGCCATCAAAACGGCGGCAATGACTTTATGAAGGTTCATGTGACGTCTCCCTTAAATATCCGAAATCCCTATCGATCGTCCCGTGCGGCCGCATTGCGGCGGAACGGCGGCACAGGCTGTCACGATATAAGACATGGTTTCTCGGACGTTGATGAACCGACGGCGCGAAAACACCTCTTTCGAACAAGGCGCTAGCGCCGATGCCTTTCAAAATGATTCAGCCCGTCTATGCCGCCTCGATGATCTTCCTGGCGGCGGCGGTCAGAAATCCGGAACGGCTATAACCGTGTCGTTTTGCATAGTCGTCAATCTCGCCGAGGACATCTTCGGGAATGGTGACGTTGACCCGTACCACCCTCGTTGTCTCGATCTTCAGAGGGATCAGAACGGCAACGCCGGTAAGATTATCCTTGTCCGCCATCACTTGCTCGAGCGACGAGGGCTCGGGAATGGCCTCGCCATCCTCGACCAGACCATCGACATGAAAAGCGAGCGCTTCCTGCGCCATGGCACGGGCATCGTCCAGTGTCGTACCGGCAGTCACCACGCCAGGAAAATCGGGGAAGGAGACGCCGAAATCGCTGCCTGCTTCCTTGTGGATCAGTCCGACATACTGGCGCATCTCTCTACCTCAACTTGAGACCGGATTGCTTTTCGATGCTCTTCAGCGTGCCGATCGGGATGTCCCGCTTGGGATGCGTAACCGTAACCCGACCCGGCTTGGTCGTGTGCAGATGCCGGGTCCGTGGCTGCCTCGTCGCAGCCGGCGGGCAACCCGGAACGGCCACCGGCAGGCGCGGATAACGGGTCCGCCGGGCTTGCCGGCAAAAGTTGGTTTGACGGTCTTTCCGAAGGCAACCGCAAGCTTGCTGAAGCCAAGGGCTGGACCAAGCCTGAAAGCCTCGATCGGGTTTTCACATCCTATGCGGAGCTGGAGCGGCGGCAGGGCGAAAGCCTGCGCGTTCCAGCCAGGGACGCGCCTAAGGAAGACTGGGACAAATTCCATGCCCGGCTGCCCGAGGCGATGCGTCCGCTGACATCGCCCGAAAAGGTCGAATACCGGCGGCCCGACGGCCTGCCGGAAAGCTTCGCCTATTCGGACGAACTCGCCCAGGCGTCCAAGGCCTGGGCGGTCGAAGCCGGCGCCACGCCGAAGATCGCCCAAGCCTATCATGACAGGTTCGTCGGCTACATGGCCGAGCAGGCGGCGGCCCAGCAGGCAGCGCTCGCCCGCTCGGTCGAAGCCACCCATGACGACCTCGTCAAGGATTGGGGGCCTACCGACAGCGATGGCTTTCGCCAGAAGTTGGAGGTGGCCAACCGGGCGATGAAGAAGCTCGGCCTGGTCGATGCCTACAAGCAGAAAGGCATCCTTCTGCCCGACGGCGCCCTGACCGATCCGCAGATCGCCAGGGCCTTCCAGGCGATCGGCGAGGCGATGTTCCGCGAAGACACGATCGACGCCGACGCGGCGCCGCGGGGGCAAAACCCCTTCCGGCGCAACGCCGCCGGCGAGCGCAACGTTTCGGCCATTTCAGCCCTTGTCAAAAGCGACCCTCAACGCGCCCGGCGGCTGGCCAGGGAAGCGGGCGAAAACCCGGATCTCTGGATGCCGAACAACCCGCTCTGATCCCGACGCATCAGCCGCCGATCAATCTCTCAAAGGAAAGACAAAATGGCAGACGCCTATACCCGTATCGCGGACGCGATCGTTCCGTCCGTTTATGCCCAATACGCTTTCGAGGAGCACGTCCAGTCGCTCGAAATCTACCAGGCCGGCATCCTGTTTTCCGATCCGGCCATCTCCTCGAAACTGTCGATGGGCGGCCGTTCCGTCGACATGCCCGGCTGGAAGGACCTCGGCAACGATCCGTCCGAGCCGGTCAATGACGACCCGGCCGATTCCATCGAGATGAAGAAGATCGGCTCGCGCCGCGAGGTCGCCGCCCGCAATGTCCGCGCCCAAGCGTGGGGCGTTCCCGACCTGACCTCCATCCTGGCGGGCGACGATCCGCAGAAGCTGATCGTCAAGCGGCAGACCGAGTACTGGCAGCGCGCCAACAAGCTGACCCTCATCGGCATGCTCAAGGGCGTCGCCGCCGACAATCTGGCCAATGACGGCGGCGACCTGGTGCGCGCCACCGGCGCCTCCATCGTCGACACCGACATCATCGAGGCGGCCTACCTGATGGGCGACCGTGCCGACAAGTTCCGCACCCTCTGGATTCATTCCAAGCAGATGAAAGCGCTGAAGCTCGCCGACCTCATCGACTATGTGCCGTCCTCGCAGCAGGGCGGGCCGCTCATCCCCTATTACATGGGGCTGCGCTGCGTGGTCGACGACGACATCCCGCAGGCGGCGGGCGTCTACACCGCGTTCATGTTCAAAGACAAGGCGATCCTGTGGAACGAGCTGCCCGTGAACACCGAAGGCGGGCCGCTCGAGTTCGACCGCAAGCCGCGCCAGGGCCATGGCGGCGGGGTGACGGAAATGGTCGGCCGCCGGCATTTCGTGCCGCATGTGCCGGGCACCCGCTTCCTCGACGCCTCCACCGCCGGCGAATTCGCCACCGACGCGGAGCTGGCGCTGGCGGCGAACTGGGACCGCACCGCGTCGAGCGTCAAGACCATGACGTTCATCGCTCTGAAGACGACCGAAGCATAGGGTTTCGTCTCCCGGGAGGTGGGCCAGGCCCACCTCCTTCCTGCGAGCGCCGGCGCTTGAACATTGACGCCAACCGTCGATGCCGGCGCTGCCCCTCATCGCCCTGCCGGGCATTTCTCCCCGTGAACGGGGAGAAAGACGCACTTCCCCCAATCACAACCCACGGAGGCCTTACCCATGGCCATAACCCCGACCGACATCGCCAATATGGCGCTGGCCGTCCTTGACGAGGCGCCGATCGACAGCCTTGACGAGGACATCAAGGCCGCGCGCTTGCTCAACATGCATTTCGACCTGACCCGCGAGGCCGAGTTGACGAAATACGCCTGGGTGTTCGCCATCCTTTCGGCATCCCTGGCCGGCAGCGATACCGGTTCCGGCGATTGCACGCTGAACTGGGTCTATGAACTCCCCGTCGATTGCCTTCGCCCGCTGCCGCTGACCCACAATGGCGAGCCGGACGGCATCGCGATCTCGTGGCGGCAGGAGGCGGGGCTGGTCTACAGCGACCGGGCGGGACCGCTCACCATCCGCTATGTCGCGAACCTCACCGACCCCAACGACTGGGACGCGCCGTTCACCGAAGTGCTGGTGGCGGCACTCGCCGTCAAGATCGCGCATCCGCTGACGCACAAGGCCGGCATGATCGACATTGCCCGTTCGGCCTACGACCGCGCGCTGGACGCCGCCTTCACCGCGCAGGCCATCCAGCGCGGCGGACGGCTTTCGACATCGAGTTGGGCGCGGCAGCGCGGCGACAGCCGGTTTTATGCGGGGGCCATGCGCTGATGGCGACGCTCTATCCGGTCCAGGACGTCTTCACCCGCGGCGAGATCTCGCCACGCCTGCACGCGCGCGCCTCGCTTGATCTCTACCGCGCGGCGCTGTCGAAATGCGAAAACTTCGTCACCCTGCCGCATGGCGGCATCCGCAAGCGCGGCGGCACCTGTTTCGTCGGCGAAGTCAAAACGTCCGCCAAGGCGACGCGGGCGATCCCGTTCATCTTCTCGGCCGACCAGGCCTACATGCTGGAGTTCGGCAATCTTTACATCCGCGTCTACGCCTATGGCGCGCGTGTCGGCACGGTCGAGGTGGCCTCGCCCTATCTTGAAGCCGACCTGTTCGATCTCGACTATGTGCAGTCCGCGGACCAGATGTGGATTTCCCACGGGGACTATCCGCTCAAGGTGCTGACGCGCACCGCCCATACGGCATGGGCGCTCGCCGACTACGCGATGGACGACGGGCCCTATGACGACATCAACGATACGCCGACCACGCTGACGCCCGCGGACTATGGGGCGCTGACGCCGAAGATGACGTCGAACACCGCGCCTTCCGGCACGGTCTCAGGCATGGGCGGGGCAGGGGACGCCTTCCAGCTTTTCGACAAGGCGACAGAGACGGACAGCGGCATCGCCGGTGCCACCAACGGCTCGGTCACCTACCAGCTTGCCGGTGGCGCGCAGGCCATCGTCGAAAACTACTATCTGACCGCACGCACCGGCGGAACGGTCGACCGCACGCCGACAATCTGGGTGCTTGAAGGATCGAATGACGGCGCGACATGGGTGACGCTCGACAGCCGCACCGGCGAGACCGGCTGGTCGGGCGGCGAAACCCGCTACTATGAATTCCTGAACAAGCTGGCGTTCGAGTATCACCGCTTTACGTGGAAGGCGATCAACGGCGCTTCGGACAGCGCGTTTTCCGAACTGAACCTCAACCGGGCGGCGGCCAGCCAGACCCCGTTCGACCTCACGGCGTCATCGACCGCCGGCATCAATGGCGGCGCCGGCTTCCAGGCTTCTGACGTCGGCCGGGCCATTCGCCTGCTAGCGTCCGATGGCCGCTGGCGCTGGGCCAAGATCACCAGCCGCACCAGCGCCACGGCGGTGAAAGTCCAACTGCATGGATTTGCCCTGCCGGACCTCAGCCCGATATCCCGCTGGCGCCTGGGCACGCTTGTGCCGGGGAAATATATCGAAAGCGGATCGCTCTACGAGGAGCGCCTGGCCTTCAGCCGCAAGTTTTCGGTCTACGCCTCGGCAACGGGGGATTTCAACAATTTCGCATTGGGCGAGAAGGATGACGACGCGCTGGAATTCCTCCAGGCCGGCGGCGGCCAGGCGAACGACATCACGTGGATCGCGGAATCGGACGGCGCGCTGCTGATCGGGACGCTCGGCGGCGTCCGCGCGCTCTCCGGCTCCGGCATCGACGAGGCATTGACGCCGTCCTCGTTCAAGAACCGGCGCTCGCGCACATCGGGCTGCGCCCGCATCCGCCCCGTCGATGCAGGCCAGTCGTTCCTCTATGTCACGCGCTCGCGCCGCTCGATCGCCGAGCTGACGCAGGCTTCGACCGGCCGCTTCACCTCCGACGATATCGGCCAGATCTCCGAGCATATCGCAAAGCGTGGCGTGGTCGAGCTGGCGTTCCAGACCGACCCCGACCCGATGCTCTGGTTTCCGCTCGATAATGGCGAGCTCGGCGGCTACACCCACCAGCCCTCGCAGGTGGTGCGCGGCATGCACCGCCACCGCCTCGGCGGTACCGTCGCCGGTTCCGGCTGGGCGGCCGTCGAAAGCGCTGTCGTGACGCCCGGCCAGGATGGCGTCGACGACATCTGGCTGATCGTCAGGCGGACCATCGGCGGCGTGACCAGGCGCTATATCGAGATCATGACGGCGCCGTTCGAATATGGGGCGCTGGAGGACGCCTTCCAGGTCGATTGCGGCTTGACCTATTCGGGCGCCGCCGTCAACACCGTGTCCGGGCTTGCCCATCTCAACGGCGAAAAGGTCGACGTGCTGGCCGGCGGAAAGGTCTATCGCGGGCTGCCGGTCGCCTCCGGCCAGGTGACGCTGCCCGGCGGCGCCGTCGCGGCCAGATGGCAGGCCGGGCTTGCGTTCCAGTCGCAGGCCGACACGCTGGAGCTCGACGTCGCCGGCCGGGACGGCTCGATCCTCGGGCGGCGCAAGAAGGTGGCGGGTGTCATCCTGTCGCTGCTCGAGACCGACACGACAGGGCTTCAGGTGCAGTCGCTGATCCGCGGCCGCTGGGAAAGCGTGCGCATGCCCTCCATCGTCGCGCCCGACGGCAAGGCGAGCCTGTTCACCGGCAATGTCGAGGTGCCCATCGACGACAGCTGGGAAGGGCAGGGCCGGGTGCGGATCCGCCACGTCAATCCGACGCCCTGCACGATAAGGGCATTTACGCCAGTGTTCGACGCCGAGCCGTAGGGCGAGCTGGCGTTCCTCGCCCCCGCGAGGCGGGGGAGAGGTGGCCGCGAAGCGGTCGGAGAGGGGGCCTTCGTAAGGCGCAGGCGCTTCTGCCGGAGAGTCCGGCACAGCTCGGCGCCATCCCCTCTCCGTCTCGGCTTCGCCGAGCCACCTCGCCCCACTTGGTGGGGCGAAGAACCCAGGCTGAATCAACGCCGCGATCCTTCGCGCCTCCCTCTGCCCTGCCAATCTCCTCCACAAGGGGGAGATCGGCGCTCCACCGCCTCCAGCCCACCACAAGGAACCCATCCCGTGACCACATCCCCCCATGCCGAACAGCTCGGCAGGGCGCGGACGGCTGCCGAATATGCTGCCGTCATCGCCTTGCTCGATGCCGACCTCAATGATGCGATCGCCCGCCGGCGCGGCTGCGAACAGGCCGAGGACCGCGCCGTTTTCGGCGACGGCGATCTCTCCGCCGCGCGCATCGCGCTGGACGACTGCAACGACGTCGTCGCGCTGCTGGAGAAGATCATCGCGGCAGCGGACAAATGCCGTGCCGCGCCGCGGCCGCCGCGGCAGAGGCGCGCGCCGCCGTCGAGGCGCTGGGCGGGCAAGCGAAAGCCAAGGCGGAGGTGCTGACCGAGCGCTGGCGCGCCGTGCGCCGCCTGGTCGAGCTGTTGCGCCAGGAACTGTTCGAGGCCGATGCGCTCGCCCGCGCGCTCGCCACCGCCAACGGCCTCTTCGACGCCGCCGGCATGCCTGACCTGAAGGTGAACCTGGCCGCTGCCCGCCGCGCCGCCATGGCCGGGCCGCGCGCGGCGGCGCCGGCGCGCCTCAGCCGCCCGGCAATCCAGGCCGACAGGCTGCTTCTGTCGTTCACCAACCCCGGCGGCGCGCTCGACCCGCGACCGGCGCTCGGTGCGCGCCCGGCCAGGAAAACCCCCATTGCCGCATCCCAGCGAGGCTGACCATGTGCACATTAGCCCTTCTCGGCACGGCCATCTCGGTGGGTGGCGCATTGATCGAAGGCCGGCAGCAAAACCAGGCGGCCGGTTACCAGGCCAAGGCCTACGGGCAGCAGGCGCAGGCCGATGCGCAAAGTGCCGCCTTCGAACAGAGCCAGGAGCGACACAGGCAGGATCTGCTGCTTTCGCAGGCGCGGGCCCGGGCGGGCGCCTCCGGCGTCGGCCTATCGGGCTCGCCGGCCGAGGTGCTGGCGGCCAATGCCAGGCAAGGCCAGCTCGACCTGAAGGCGATCCAGTACGGCTCGGCGCTGCGCCGCAACACTCTCGACAGCCAGGCGGCGCTCGCGCGCTACTCCGGCAGGCAGGCCGCGGCGGCGTCGATCTTCAAGGCCGGCGGCAGCCTCGTGTCCGGTTTCTCCCGTCTCTACGACCCGACCAAGGCCGTGACCTTCGGCAAGGGCGCCTTCCCGCCGGCGCCGGGCGGCGCCTTCACGGGAGGGCTCTACTGATGGCGACGATTCCACTCCAGCTTGCCCAGCGCCGGCTCGAGGCCGGCAATGGCGTTTCCTATCCCGAGGGGTCGCCGGCCGGCAGGGCGATGCAGGATCTTGGCGACGAGCTCTCGGCCGTCGCCGAGCGCTACCGGCAGATGAAGGAGCGGCAGGAAGCGTTCGACGCGGAGCTGGCGCGCCGCCGGTTCGCCGAGCGCATCGCGCAGGCGGAAGACGAGGTGGCGGCGAATGCGCCGGCCGACGGCAGCGGCCTGCACGATGCGATGTATGGCGAGGTCGACCCGCGCAGCGGGCAGGTGGTCAAGCCCGGCCTGTTCGACACGCTGTTCGACGAGACTCTGCCTGAGATACCCGAGAGCCGGCGGGCCGATTTCGCTAGGCAGAAGGAGCCGATGCGCGCGGCCGGCTCGCCGCGCATGGCGCAGCGGCAGCAGGAGCAGCGCGACGAGTATGAGCTGGCGGAGTGGGCGAAGGTCGACACCATGTCCACCAGCTCCATCGCAAAAGGCGACCCGAACGACATCGGAGCTTTCGAGGCGATCCGGCAGAACGGGTCCGATCTGATCGCCAAGATCGGAAACCCGGTTATCAGGCAAGCGGCGGAAGTGGCCTGGCGCAGCAACACGGCCAAGGCACTGGTTCAGGCGATGATCGCCCAGGATCCGAAGCGGGCCGCCGAGATGTTGGGCGGGGCGCGAGCGTCGATGCAGGTGAGTACGACGGATAATGCCGTGAATAGTTCGGCTGCCGCGACCAAACTCGCTGCGAACTCCAATGTCTCAATAGACGAGCCGGCGGGCTACCCTGAGACGCCTCACGCGAATGCCGCAACGTGGGCTGCGGGTTCATGGATTGCCGACCTGTCGCCGGACGACCTTCAGGAACTTGGCCAAAACGTCCAGGTCGCGATGACTGAGCAGCTGTTTGATGCGCACACCAATATCCGACTCGCTCGCCAGAACGCACCGGATGCCCTCATGTACACTGGCGGCTACGCTGGAAAGAAGCCGGACGACGGTGATTTCGCCGCAGTTTACGGCGTCGAGGAAGGCGGCAAACAGTCTCTGGTCCTCGAACGGACCTTCGAGGTCGGCCTTCAGGCATTCGACATGGTCAGAATGCCGAAGGATGCCATTGACGCCAAGCTGTTTGCAGCCAAGCCAAAACCGGGCAGTACCACCTCGGAGCAGGATCAGGCGCAGTTTGAGATAGCATCAGCCGCCGCCAGGCAGGTTTTGCAGACTCGTGCCGCCGCTCCTGCCGACTTTGTCCGCAAGATCGACCCGAAAGCGGACGCATACTGGAACGCGGTATCGAGCGAGGACAGCTACGATCCGGCTGCCTACCAGAAGGCGGTCGCCCGCTCTGTCGCCGTGCAGCTGCAGCTTGGAATCAAAAAGTCCAGCCGCTGCCGCCGTCTGTCGTTAAGTACCTGGTCGACACGTTGAACGATGAGAGCGTGCCGCAACGCGAGCGGGATGCGGTGCTGCGCGATCTGTTCACGGGCACATCCGATCCAGGTGTTCTGGCAGCCATGGCGCTGCAACTGAGCGACGAAAACCAGTCTCGGATTGCACGAAGCATTGCGAACAACTCAGTTCCCGTATCCGCGGAGGAGCGTGTCAGCCGAAATCTGGCGGCTTTCGACGCCTTGCCTGGCTACCTGAAGCCGCTCGTGGCGCTCAATGACACCGTACGCCTGATGGCAGACGGCGCGACCCTTGGGTATTCCGACAAATTTGCTGCCCGCATGAATTCATTGATCTCGGGGAGCAACTACGAGGAGGAGCTCGCCGCTGAGCGTGCCAGGACACAAGATGCACTGGATCGAGCTGGCCCCGCAGGGACGGCTGCGGAGGCACTTGGTGCGTATCTGAGCGGCCGCGGTCTTGGAGAGGCCGGCATCACGCTCAGTGGCAGGTTCGGCACAGCCACCATGGAAGGACTGTCCGGCCTTCTTGCTCGTACCGGCCTAATGGGCGCTGAGGGCGCTGCTTATGGTGGGGTCGAAGCCGCCGGCCGTGATGAATCGATAGTGAGCGGCGTAGCCTCCGGTGCGTTATGGGGCGCTGGCAATCAGTTCTTGAAAGAAGGGTCAATTGTAGTTCACGACCAGCTGCCAGGTTGGCTTGGTGGGCGTTCCAAGTCTCTTCGGAGGAAATGGGAAAAGGAGTACAATTTGGACTGGCCCAGAGATCCCGACACGGGTTGGTACATGGATCTTCATCACAAACAGCCAAAGTCTTTGGGCGGAACAGATGATGTGTGGAATTACGGGCCACTCAGCAAAGCCGACCACTTCAAGCATCACAAAGAACAAGGCCATTTTAAAATGTGGGGCAGTTGGAGTAGAGGCAAGAGAGGGTTAAAGCCGTGAACACAAGCTTGGGTGATGCCGGTCCTGATCTGAGCAGCGTAAAACCTCTGCCCCCGGGCAATCGGTCTGGCAGCGTCGACTTCCAGGGCGCTCGCCACTATGCACGAATATATCTGGAATCGCATAGCTGGGTATCGGCTATCAAAGGTGAATACCTTGGATATCGGCTCGACGGAATTATATATGTCTTTCTCTTCGAGTTCGTGCCGGCCGAGTCGAATGTACCGCCATGGACATGGGTGATCGTTGGCGACGTGCCCCCGGCCTATATAAGCTGCCACCACGCCAAGACGCCCTATGTGGCACTGGACGGCTATATAGGCGCTATGGAAGAATGGGTCGAAGCCGCGCGAGAAGGAAAGTCGGTCGAGGACATTATACCGGTGAACGTGCCGGCTATTCCTGAAAATGCGGAAATGTTGGGTGGGCGCCTCAAGTTCCTTGATGATAATGTTCTTCCGTTACTTCGAAAGTGAAGTGCTGGCGTCTCGCAATAAGCGCCAATGTTGGACGATCGGATCTGGACGTCTATTGGCATATATGGGCCAAATTATCGCGAAGGTGCGAGGCCTGCCACCAGGAACACCAGTGCGCATATAACGCTTGCGCAGATGGCTATATGGCCCCCACTGAGGCGATGGTTGCCGCCTCGGACCGGGAGTGAATGATGGCCGCCATCACAGTCGATTGACAATTCCGTGAGACAATATTTCTATGAAGTCGTTTTTGTGTATAAAAGTCATTCGATCAGAATTGACGAATAGGACGCACGCAACCGCCTCCCGGCAGCAAGTTCTTGACTACGCGACAAATTTAGACAAAGTATATGGGCATTTGTTTGACCCGCCGGTAGGTGATTGATGAGATATTATGAAGTTAGGCCTGACGTGGCTGGCGGGCTGGGTGAGAACACTGTTATGGACCCCAGCGTCCATCCGCCTGCCGTGAGCAAGCTCCACTATCAGGTTGAGGGATGGTTCGGCGACGCGCTTGTCACCACTTTTCCTTGTTTCCTGGTGACGGAAGAAGCCAAGCGCGGATTGCTCGATATTGGCATCTCCGGCGCTACATTGGCTCCTGCCGAAGTCACCAAATCCGAAAATTTTCTGGAGCTGCAGCCCGATGTCGAGCTCCCTCCGTTTGTTTGGCTCAAGGTGGACGGTAGAGCAGGTCACGACGACTTCGGCGTCAATCAGAAACTGAACCTCGTGATATCGGAGCGCGCCTTCGATGTGATTGATGAACTGGGACTTCCTTCCGCATCCATCCAACCGTTCGACGTCGGCAATAAGTAGTGGGGTCGCCCGCGTCGTTGCCGACGAACGTTAAAGCGCCTCGGATAAGTGTCGAGTTAATCATGACGATCAATGCCAAATCCAATTTTGAGCAGCGTCACACATCTGCCTTCGGTTTAATGTCAGCCGGGCTCGACGAAAAGATCTTATCGTCGCCAATGGTGGGCTAAATCACGTATCAAATATTGAGCCTCGTACCAGGGAAGAGCACATAAGGCTCCACATGGAAGCCGGCGATTTTCAGCGCTGGGCTAGGAGACGATGGCTGCGGACTAAGATAAGTAGTGGAGAGAAATTGTGAGCAAAATTACCCCGGATCTCGGTAAAGTAAGCCGTCTTCCTCTACCAGCAGACGACCCAGGTGCAGATGATGACCTTGACAGCGCCCTTCTGGAAGCTCGTGAATATATCAAATCATACGACTGGGTAAGGAGAATCGAAGGCGAGTATTTCGGATATGGTGCCGAAGGGATAATATACATTTTTCTCTTTGAGATTTCACCCGGAAAACCAGCTGTGCCACGATGGATATGGGTGCTCGTCGGTGATGTACCCCCAGCGTACATGCCCGGTGACGATTTGGAGACCCCGTACGAGGCGCTGGACGGATATATCGGTGCAATGGATGAGTGGGTTGAAGCTGCGCGGCAAGGGAAGTCCGTGGCGAAGCTGATTCCCGTTAATGTCCCGGCGAATCCCGCCAACGCCGAGATGTTGAGTGGACGGCTTAAATTCCTCGACGAAAAGATTCTGCCGCTGCTTCAAGAATAATGTCTCGGCAAGCAGAAGAGCCTAAGATATGGATAAATGGAAGTTCGAAGATCCAGAAAATTTGGCCGTCATATCGACCGGAAAAATATTTGGTGGTGGCGGCTGGGTTGCCTAGGCCTCACATGATGCCGATGATGAGTCGTGGCAATTCTACGGAGATGAAGCTGAAGTTGATCAAGGCGACCTAATTTTGTGGGTTTGGCCGAAGTGGTAGAGCTTGATAATACGGTTGCACAATTGGCAGATTTGCCAGTGGGTTGGCATGCTCGGCGCGATACAAAGACCTCACCATGGAGGCGGAGCAAAATGCCCGACGAATTTCCGGAACTGAAGGAGAGCTAGTTCCGACACCCAAATTCCTGGTGGGGTGAATTTCTGGCCAGTCGGCGCCCGATGGCCGAAGAATACAATTTTAAGCAAATGTTTCCGGATTGGTCTATTCTGTTACCTGGGGCCAGTTCAGGTGCGATACAGCGGAAACACCCACGGAACACCTTAGCTTTAGGGCTGCCAGTGCACTTCGATGGCGCAGCTGGCAGCTCTGCGATGTATAATATTAGCTAGGCGTAAACTTTGGCATGTTCGTTGCACCTTACCCCTTGAGGGGGCCACAGGGGTTGGAACCGATGTATCGAAATGACACAGAACTGTTCGCGCGGGCGAACGAGCGGGGCATTACGATCTATCAACGCTCGAAAACGGTGTGGATCGCGGCGGGAAGCTACCGGGACCGCGAATATGCGGTGAAGGGGCGGACACCCGCCCTTGCGCTCGCCTTGTGGAAGGAGGCCACCAGATACAGCGGGTCGGGACTTTAGAGCCTGTCCTTGCCGTCTGGATGAAGCCTCAAAGGCGATCTAGACGCCCGCTACGCGACAGAACATCTGCAAAGCCGTCAGGGCGCGGGCCTCGGTCGGCTCTTCGCCTCCTGCCTGTGAATCCGCCGGCGCCGTCACCGCTCCAACGGATTTGTACCGGGAAGCGAACGGCCTTTCTTCTGCCGTGCGGTTGTCGTTTGCAGCGACGACAATCGCGGATTTTTTCATCGGAAATCACACCTTGTGGAAGCGCTGCGACATTGACGCTCCCATAGCACAAGCCACCGCAGTGCGCGGGTGTTAACACGGCAGCCAGTCCGGGAGCAAGCCGGCATTGCTGCTTGTTCAGGAAGTGCGTGCCCAAGGACGGAAAACCGACCGCTGAATTGTCTCTCACCTAGCCGAGCGGCCGTGACCAAATTTCTCAAGGAAGAACCTGAACGACCGTGGCGCCGTGGCCGCACGGGCCAGCGCTTATCCCCTCCGAACCCGTCGCCACGCCGCCAACCAACCCGAATTCCAAGCCTCGCTTTCGCGGGGCTTTTTTATGGAGCAAGCCTCATGGCCCGACCCGCAACTGCCGCCGTTCGTCTTCTGACTGGCGAGCGCGAACCCGTGCGCCTGGCGACGACGGCAAATCTGGAGACGGTCATCGTCGACGGCGTTGCCTGGATCCTCGGCCTGAAGACGATCGACGGGGTTTTGACCGCCGTCGGCGACCGGGTATTGGTCAAGAACCAGTCGGACGCCCGGCTGAACGGCATCTATACGGCGAGCGAGGGCTACTGGTACCGCGCGGCGGACGCCCGCACCGCGCGCACGATGCAGAAGGGAACGACCGTTCACGTGCAGGAGGGGGTTGTTTCGGGTGGCTTGGTCTACGCTTTCCAGACCCTCAACCCGGTGATCGGCACGAGCGACATCGTGATCTCCTACTATCTGTCGGATGATCCGCTCGGGGATATCGGCGGAGCGCTGGCGGCAGTCATCCACATCGCGGAACTCGCGCGCGACCTGGCCCAGCAATATGCCGCCGACGCCGCGCAGGTTTCGGGCGTCAACGTGCCGATCTACGCATCCGTGGCGACAGCATCGGGCTCGACGATCGCTGCCGGCGTGAAGAGCATCAGGACCCAATTCTACGCCCCGGTTTTCACGACCCCGGCAACCCTGGTGGGCGGCGCCAACTATGCCCGCATGTCGCGCGCGGCGATCACCGCCGGCGGCTACCCGGCGCTGGCCTATTTCCGCTCCGCCGACCGTTTCATGCCGGACGGGACGACCGATGCGGTCAATGGCGGGTTTTGGGTGTTGAATGAAAGCGTCGCCACCGCCACGATGTTTGGCGCCCGTGAAGGGCTTGCCGACAACGCGCTTGCGTTAAACGCGCTCGGCTCCTATTGCCGGATTACCAAGGCCGTGCTCGTCCTGCCTGCCGTAGCAACATACTACGCGGTTGGCTCTTCTATCGACTGGCGCGACATCAGCGAGATCAATGGCAAGGGGGCGCTGATACGCGGTGCTTTCGACGGCCTTTCGGCGGTCCGCATCGGTGGGACCGGAACGAATGTTTTGCGCGGCGCAAAGATCTGGTTGGAAGTCCAGAATACACCAGACAAATCTGTTGTCGCCAACACGCGAGGCATTCACTTCGGCGGCATGGCCGAGAGCAAGCTCTGGCTTGCTGCCCGTGGTTACGACGAAGGGCTCTATTTCGACGGCCTGACGGCAAATACAAATTGGGTAAGCAACGAATTCAACATCATCACTCTCTACAACAACGGCTCCCATGTGCATTGCGATCTGGCTGGCGCGAGCTATTTCGTAAACAACCAGTTCCGCGGTGGAACCTGGTACATCGGCACCAACCAGAAGGCGGCGGGTCGCGGGACCTTCAAGCTGACTCTCGCCGGGACCGCTGCCGTTGAAGAGGTGTTGATCGACAGCCCCCAAATCGGCATTGATGGTGGCTCGGCCGGCGTTAGCCATGCAGCTTTCATCTACGCCGCGCTAGGCAGCACCAGCAACCTGACCACCGTGTTTTTCAAGAATGCGCGCATCGAAACTTACAGCGCCTTCACCAACACACTTGCTCTCGTCAACGTGCCATCCGCGACTGGCTTCGCCTCCTTCAACATTGATCTTTTGAGCGCGTCAGGCATCGATGACGCGAACATCCTTTCGCCTGATCTGAAGCGCCTGTTTGTCTCGCTGCGAGATATGTCGAATAGGCCGACTGGAGGGGCCAACTTGGTGAGGCGCTTTCAGGGCGAGCGGTTCTTTCCGGTGCAGGCCGAGGGCCGCATCACGGTACCCGGCGTCGTTTTGTACGACAGCGCGACCGGCGGTTATACAGCTCCATCGCCCTTCCTGACCAACGGTGTCACGGGGCGCACGTCGCGGGCCAACGGCGACGGCCAACTTGTGGTGTCAAGCTCGGGCCAGGCTGTCGGCCACATCTACAAAAAAGCCAACACCACACAGCACGCGTTCCTCAACTTCCTTAACGGTTCGCGCGCCATTACGGTCATCTGTTTCGACGCCTCTGGCACCGTGTTGTCAGGCAATGCCCCGTACTATGCAAAAGGTAGCAACGGCCAGTCAATCGCTCGAACCGGTGCATCGGTTTATGAATTTTCGACCAACTGGCTGTGGATACACCCATCTGTTGCCTCATTCTTCGTTGGGGCGTCCGGATAGTGTCCTGAAGGTTCTGCAAAAAGCTCTGGAGAGAGAGCAGCCCTTACTCTGAGGCGAGGGGCGGCCATGGCACGCTGGTGACGTTGCGATCACCGATTCCCGTGGAAGGGTAAGTGCCATGACCAAGCGAGACGTTAGACTGAGCAGAGGTGAGTTGAAAGCGTTGCTGTTGTCGGATGAGGACGGCTTTCGCAGAGTTTTGCAGACTGTGGTGCAGGAGGCTTTGGAAGCCGAGATGACGGAGGCGATCGGGGCCGAGAAAGGCGAGCGGACGACGGAGCGGGTTGGTTACCGGTCCGGCTATTACGAACGCAAGCTTGTGACGCGGGTTGGCGTGCTGGAGCTTCGGGTTCCGCAAGATCGGGCCGGCCGGTTCTCGACGGAATTGTTCGAGCGTTATCAGCGCTCGGAGAAGGCATTGGTGTCGGCGCTGGTCGAGATGTACGTGCAAGGCGTGTCGACGCGCAAGGTGAAGGCGATCACCGAGGAGCTGTGCGGCCATTCCTTCTCGGCTTCGACGGTAAGCCAGGCGACGGCGCGGCTGGATGAAGCCCTGAAGGCGTTCTTTGAGCAGCGGCTTGCCGAACCTTACCCGTACCTCATTCTGGACGCGCGCTATGAGCGGGCGCGCGAAGCCGGCGTGATCGCCAGCCAGGCGGTGCTGGTGGCGATCGGGGTCGACTGGGAGGGCCGGCGCCAGGTGCTCGGTGTCGAACTGGCCAACCGGGAAAGCCATTCGAGCTGGCGCGCGTTCGTGGCAGGGCTCAAGCAGCGCGGGCTTGCCGGCGTGGAGTTCGTCGTCTCCGACGACCATCCGGGGCTCAGGGCAGCGATCCGGGAAGTCCTGCCTGAGGCAGTCTGGCAGCGCTGTTACGTGCACTTCCTCAGAAACGCGCTCGATTATGTGCCGCGCAAGGTCGATGACGATTGCCTGATGGAGCTCAGATGGTTCTATGACCGGCGCGACCTAGCCGAGGTCAAGCGCGACCTGGCGCAGTGGATCGCCAAATGGCAGGCCAAATACCCGAAGCTGGTGGATTGGGTGGAGAACAACATCGAGGAGACGCTGAGCTTCTATCGGCTGCCGCTGCCGCATCACAAGCACATGAAGTCGACGAACATGCTGGAGCGGCTGAACCAGGAGATCAAGCGGCGCACCCTGGTCGTTCGCATCTTCCCCAACCCGCAGAGCTGTTTGCGGCTGGTTCGGGCATTGGCGGTGGAGATCCACGAGAACTGGCTCGAGGCGACCCGCTACCTCAACATGGACCATCTGCGCGAGCACAAGAAGGAGAACCTTAGGGCACTGGCCGCCTGAGACGCGCCCGCCATGTCCGCCGCTCCGCTAAACACGGGGGCTGCGCGGCGGACACGCCAACGTCACCGCTGAATGCCACGCCATTTTTGCAGAACTTGACGCACACAACTGGCGTCCGGATGGATTGGCGCAACGATCATTGAAAGTATCGATTTTGAACAAGGCTTCGCCGCGCCCATACTGCGATTGCGTGATCAAGAGACCGACATCAGCCGGCTTTGCTATAGCTTCCTTATGGAAAGCTATCTTCCCGTTGGAGCGACCATCGAGCGGGCACAATTTGGTGGATATCGAAATACATTCCTACTGAAGACCACCGTCTCCACCGCCGCCATTTCCGGTGCCACCACGATTGGCTTAGCAAGCGTCGCGGGAATCACGGCTGGCGACCGTATTGGAATCGAACTTGACACTGTGATTACCGGAGCAGAGCTCCAATGGCACCACACAACTGTGAACGGCGCACCTTCGGCTAACACGGTGACACTGACCAATGCCTTGCCGGCAGCAGCCGCTGCCGGCCGCGCGGTCAGGCTCAATCGCTGGGTGGCGCGCTAGGTCGGTTTCTTGCGCAGGATCAGCAATGCTTCGTCGCCATCGGGAAGTACTGCACCTTCAGGTAGTCATCGGCCGCCATGGGGCTGATATCGATGTTCCGGCGCATGCCGAGATAAAGCCTGCGGGCGATATTTCTGAGCAAGGTCTCGCCTCCGATGGTTTATCCGGGCTGTCGTCTCGTCACCGCCTGATGCCCCAGGCATAGGTTCTTTGCTTGGACGCGTTCAGACGGCGCACCTCGTACCGGCCCTGCCGCTCGATCTCGGCGACCGCTTCGACCACGCCATCGAAGGACCCTGGCGTGACGTCGTCGAATACGACCATGTCGCCCTCGCGCTGAACGCCCGAAACGCAGCGATGCTCGGCCAGCACGTTCTTCCTGGTGTGCTGGGCGTCGATGAAGGCGAAGTGAATCCGGTTCACGCCGACCCTGGGCAATTGAAGGAGTGAATCGCCTTGCAGGAAAATGATCCGGTCGGCCAGCGGCTGCCACGGCCGAAGCAGTTCGGCGCGCGACTTCCTGCCGTCATGGTCGTCGATGCAATTCCAGTAGAAGCGATGATGGTGCGGCAGGACGTCGAGCGTGACGACATGCCCGCCAGCGCCGGCATCGGCAAGCGCCTTGGCCATGCAGATCGCGGAGAAACCACGCGCGGTGCCGGTCTCGACGATGGTGGTGAACGGCCTTGGGCTGTCGGCCAACTGGCGGCGAAGAAGACTGTAAAGCACCCGCCCGTGCGGGTAGGCGAGCGCGCTGGTCTTGATGGTGATCTGGGTGTGGAGGGCCAGTTCGTCGAGCCAGTCGCGATCGACGGCAAAGCCGGTTTCGGCCTCGAGCCTGTCGATCTCAGGGAATGAGACGCGCCGGGTGGCTTCGAACAGCCTCAGATATTCCTCTTTTGGGGCACGCGGCGCCGAGCCCAGCGGGTCGACGTTCCAGCGGCGATCGATGGCGGCCGACAGCCTGTTGAAGGCCAGGCGCCGCGCGGCGCCAACATAGTCTCTCATCCCGGACCTGTTCGTCCTAAAATTGAATTTTTCTAACCATGCGCCGGCCGGCGCGCAAGGCGACCTCCGGTTTTGGCGCACTGCAAGTAGGCACCGAGGCGCGCGCAACGGCGACTATCCGCACCCCTGTGCTGCCGGCGATCACCCACTCACCTCATCCACCAAGAAATCGAAAGGGATATCATGGACCGCAATTTTACGCGGGCGCTTGCGCTCGTCCTCAAATCCGAAGGCGGCTGGTCGGACAATCCGGCCGATCCGGGCGGCGCCACCATGAAGGGCGTCACGCTCGCCAATTTCCGCCGCTACGTGAAGGCGGATGCCGCCAAGGCGGATCTCAGGAAGATCAGCGATGCCCAACTCGCCACGGTGTACCGCCGCTTCTACTGGGATGCGGTGGCTGGCGCCGAGTTGCCCGACGGCGTGGATTACGCGGTGTTCGACTATGCCGTGAACAGTGGGCCAAGCAGGGCGGCGAAATATCTTCAAGCAGTGGTCGGCACCGCCCAGGACGGCCGCATCGGGCCCGAGACGCTCGCTGCCGTCGGTTCCAGAGCGGCCGCCGTCGTCATCGACAATCTCTGCGATGCCCGCCTGGCTTTCCTGAAGCGGCTTCCGACCTGGCCGACTTTCGGCAAAGGCTGGTCGAGCCGGGTCGGATCCGTCCGCGCACAGGCGCTGCTGCTGACGGCTGCCGGGGCAGGCGAGGCATCGGCCACGCGGCCAGATCCTGCACCGACCGCTGCTGCGGCGGCGCCGGGCGGCGCTGCTGCCGTAGATGCCGTCGAACCGGTCGCGGCGGCGCCTGCCGACGCCAACATCCCAGCTCCCGCCAAGGCGGGCGGCATCATTGCCGCGTGCCTGCTCGTCGCCTACGCCGCCTGGCATCACATCGCCGCCGCCTTGCAAGGAATGTTCTGATCATGGCCACCATAACCCAGCCGACCGTCCGCCCGACCAACAAGCTGACGGCCGCGACCATCGCCGCCGCCGCCGTTTCGATTTCGGGCGTCTTCGTGCGCAATGTCTGGCCATCCTGGTACGATGCCGAGACCTGGGCCACGCTGCTGCCGCTTGCCGTGTTTGCCGTCGGCTATCTGGTCAAGGACGCGCCAAACCAATGAGCGCGCTCCTCTCCTTCTTGCTCAGCAATTCGACCGTTCTCGGCATCGGCGCGGCCATCGCCGCTGCGTTTGGCTGGGGTGTTCGCCAGCGGCTTGCCGGCGAGCGCGCCGAACGCAGCCGGCAGGCCGCGGCCGAGGCGGCGGCGCGGGACGTCGCCAACCAGGTTGACAACGATATCGGCGCGCTACCCGCCGCCACTGCCCGAAAGGAGCTCAGGTCATGGGCAAGGGATTGATTGTCGCAGCGGCCGCAGCACTTGTCGCGGTAGCCGGCTGCACCACCGTCACCGGCGGATTTTGCGTGGTCTCGAGCCCGCTGCGCTTGTCCGCATCCGCCGTCGCAGCACTGTCGGATGCGGAAGTCCGGACGCTGCTGGCGCACAACCGCAAGGGCGAGAAACTGTGCGGGTGGAAGCCATGACGATCGTGTTGCCGCTCGATTCGGGCCCTGCTGCTCGGGGACCGCTCATCTTCGGTGCCAGATCGGTCATTCTGTTTCCTGATCGCGAGACAATGAAATGATGCATGATATTTTCAACCTGCTCGGTATCAAGGTGCCGGTGGTGGTCGCCGGCCTTTCCGGCGGCATATTGCGCGCGCTGTCGCGCCACCGCTACAAACCGCGCGAGATGGTGGCCTCGCCGATCTGCGGCGCGCTAGCCGCCGCCTATCTGACGCTGCCCGTGGTCCAGTATTCCCGCGCCATGGGCCTGCCGATGGCCAATGACGACACCACGACCCTGGCGGCCGCATTCCTCATCGGCGTCTGCGCGATGTGGATATCGGATATCGTATTCGAGGTCGTGGTGCGCAGGTTCAGGCCTGGGGAGTGACGCCGCGCGTCCGTGGTGATCGGCAGCAGGACGCGCCCGTCGACTGGACGAAGCCGACGACAATGCCCATCTATGGGAAATCCTGGAGCGGCTGTCATAGCGCCGGGCCTCCAGTTTTATCGTGCGCAATTCCGGACGGAAACGGCTACAACCTTTCCCCGGAGTTGCTTTGGGGAGATTTGATATGGCGACTTCAAGCGAACGCGCGGTGCTTGCCGGCGGCTGTTTCTGGGGCATGCAGGATCTGATCCGACGCATCCCGGGCGTCCTGTCCACGCGCGTCGGCTACAGCGGCGGCGACGTGCCTGATGCCACCTACCGAAACCACGGCACCCATGCCGAAGCCATCGAGATCAATTTCGATCCCGCCAGGGTGAGCTACCGTACGCTGCTGGAGTTCTTCTTCCAGATTCATGATCCGACGACACGCAACCGCCAGGGCAACGATGTGGGGATGAGCTACCGTTCGGCGATCTACTACACCAGCGATGAGCAGAAGCGCGTCGCCGAAGACACCATCGCCGACGTCGACGCCTCGGGCCTGTGGCCCGGCAAGGTGGTCACCGAGGTGGCTCCGGCCGGCGCGTTCTGGGAAGCCGAACCCGAGCATCAGGACTATCTGGAGAAATACCCGAACGGCTACACCTGTCATTTCGTCAGGCCGGGCTGGAAGCTGCCGGTTCGCGAAAAGGCTGTTTCGTAGGCGAGACGAAGGCCGATGGCGGTTTACGTCTCAGGCGCCTGCCTGTGCGGCGAGGGTGAAACATAAAGAGACGGAAACGCCACGGAACAGGCGCCCCGTGGCATTCTCCAGCAGTTTCGGCGAGTGGCTACTTGCCGCAATGCTTGTCGTTGACAGTCGGCGAAGCCGTGCCCGGAGCGGTGTGGCTGGCATCCGGCTGAGCACCTTGTGGGCTGGCCGGACAGTTCCGGTCCGCGTTCGAATTCATGCCGTCGGGCATGACGGTCGTGCTGCCGGTCGTGCCAGGATCCACCGTGTTCGGCGATGCCGGCGTGTTCGGGTCGACCGTGACCGACTGGCCGCTGCCGGGCCCATTATTGGCGCCGTTTCCGCCAGCACTTTGCGCCATCGCCGAAGTCGCGAGACCAATGGTAAGAGCCGAAGCTGCGAGGATTTTCATGAGCATGGTTTGTCTCCATTTCTGTGAAGTCTTCGCTCGTTTCCACGAAGTTCGTCGCGTTTGCGACTATAGGGACAACCACTCGTCGTGGCTAAGGTTCCGGACAAATTTCCCTCAAGACCGGGCCCGACGGAACCGCCCATAAATCAGGCCTGGCGCAATGCATTTCCGGCGATGGTCCTGAAAAAACAGCTTTCATAGCCGCCCGATTGGTGCTTTAACGCGTCCATCCACAGGGGTGCTCCGTACGGTCGGGGCTGAGACGGGGGCGGCAAGCCCACAGACCCTAGAAGCTGATCTGGGTAATACCAGCGGAGCGAGGCGGGCGATGTTTTCAGGCGCACAGATTTCCCTATATCCCATGTCCAGCGATTTTGTCGGCGTCATCCTTGGCGCGCTCGGGGCACTGGACCCTTATCGTGATCGACTGCGGATCGAGACCGACGATATCTCGACCTTGCTGGTCGGACCGCCCGAGGTGCTGTTTCCTGCCATGCGCGACCTGTTCGTGGCGGCAGCGCGCAGCGGCAAGCATTGCGTGCTTTCGGCCGCCATCTCGCGCGGCTGCCCGGGCGAGCCGGACGATCCGATCTGCCGCTCCGACGCGTTTGGCGGACCTGCCGGGCCGCTCGGCCCGCGCAAGGAAGCCGCTATCGCCGCCGTGCGCGGCGTGGCCGTCACCGGCCAGCCGGCGGCGGCGCAGTTCTCGCTTTACGTCATGGGCACCGACGACCACATGGACGAGATCTATGGCTGCATCGACTTCCTGAAGCAGTCGGGCGTATATGAGCGCTCCAAGCATTTCTGCACAAAGTTGCGCGGCGACGCAGGCGCCATTTTTACCGCACTCAACGAGGCCTTTTGCCGCTTCGGGCCGGGTGCCGGCCACGTAACGCTCGACGTCACCGTCTCGGCCAACAGCCCCACCGCCGTCTGACGGCGCGCCCCGCGCCATCCGCTCCGGGTACCTGCGTGTCCTCCCCGTCCGCCCCTTCGCGTCCGATCGTGGACCTCATCGCCAGAACCGCTCCGGCGATGCTTTCGGTGGGGCTGCTGCTAGCCGCGTGGGAACTCTATGCGCGCTTTGGTGGCGTCAAGCCGACAATCCTCCCGGCGCCATCGCGCGTCTTCGCTCAGGCAATGCTCAACCGGCACGCGCTGGCCGATAACGCCGTGCCAACCCTCCGTGCCACGCTCGCAGGCTTTGCCTGTTCGCTCGGCGGTGCCTTTGCGCTGTCGATATTGATCGACTTCTCCCAGCCATTGCGGCGCGCCCTTTTTCCGGTCTTCGTGGTCAGCCAGACCTTGCCGCTGGTGGCGATTGCACCGCTGGTGGTGCTGTGGTTCGGCTTTGGGCTGATGCCCAAGATCATGCTGGTGGCGCTGGTCACCTTCTTTCCGATGTTGGTGGCTTTGGCCGAAGGATATGAGGCGACGGAGGCTGAGATCGGCCAAATGCTGCGCGCCATGGGGGCAGGGCGCTGGCGTGTCTTCGTCCTGGCGCGGCTGCCCTCGGCGCTGCCCTACTTCTTCGCCGGTGTCAGGATCTCGATCACCTATGCTGTCGTGGGCGCCATCTTCGCCGAATATGCGGGCGCGGCGAAGGGCCTCGGCATCTACATGCTCAACGCCAAGAACAACTTCCGCCCGGACCTGGTGCTGGCCGCCGTCGCCGTCAGCGCCGTGCTGACGCTCGTCCTGTTCGGGCTGACGATGCTGGTCCAGCGCCTTGCCATGCCATGGGAACGGACCGCCGGCGGGCGGGCCGCAGGAAAGGGGCCGTGGCGATGAACCGGCTCGAACTGCGACATGTGCGCAAGGCCTTCGAAGGACTCGACGTGCTTGCCGACATTTCGCTCAGCGTCGGCGCCGGCGAATTCGTCTCCATTCTGGGCCCCTCCGGCGCCGGCAAGTCGACGCTGTTCCAGCTTCTGACCGGCGCGCTTCACGGCGAGGGCGAGATATTCTTCGACGGCAAGCCGCTCGATGACCACGGCCGGCATTTCGCTTTCATGCCGCAGCGCGACGCGTTGATGCCTTGGCGGCGCATTCTTGACAACGCCACGCTCGGGCTTGAGGTGCAAGGTGTCAGGCGCAAGGCTGCCCGCGCTCGCGTTGCTCCGCTGTTCGAGGAATTCGGGCTTGCCGGTTTCGAACGGCATTTTCCGGCGCAGCTTTCCGGCGGCATGCGCCAGCGCGCGGCCTTGCTGCGCACCGTGGTGCAGGAACGCGATATGCTGCTGCTCGACGAGCCGTTCGGCGCACTCGATGCGCTGACCCGCGCCGCCATGCAACGCTGGTTGGAACAGATGTGGCGGCGCCACTGCTGGACGGCGCTGCTGATCACCCACGACGTGCGCGAAGCTGTGTTCCTGTCCGACCGCATCTATGTGCTTTCGGCGCGGCCGGCGCGCGTCGTCGCTGAGATCACCGTGCCGCTGCCGCGTCCACGCGAACTGGCCGGCGGCGCTGCACGGCAGGCCGGCACCCTCGAAGCCGAGATCCTCGACATCCTCCTCAACCCGAGCCACCAGAAGGACACGGACCATGACTGACCTGACGCGCCGGCAAGCCTTGCTGCTCACTGCCGCTGCCGGCCTTCCCCTTATAGCCCGGCCAGGCCGATCTCTTGCCCAGGCGGCCGCCCGGAAAGCAACGGTGGCGCTGGACTGGACGGTCAACACCAACCATATCGGCCTGTTCGTCGCTCGCGACAAAGGGTTTTACAGCGAGGCCGGCCTCGAGGTCGACATCCTGCCCTACAGCGATACCGGTGCAGGCACGCTGGTTGCCAACCGCGTTGCCGATTTCGGCATCAACGGCTCCATCGGCCTCTTCACCCAGAAAACCGCCGGCGCCGATCTCAAGGCGGTCTATGCCGTGGTGCAGTCCGAAACCGGACGGCTGGTGTTCAATGCAGCGCGTGACGAGATCAAAACCCCCAGGGATCTTGACGGCCTGACCTATGGCGGTTTCGGCAGTGCCTGGGAAAACGCGCTGATCTCGACCATCATCCGTCACGACGGCGGCAAGGGGGCTTTCGAAACGGTGACGCTCGGCACGTCCGCCTATGAGGCGCTGGCCAACGGTTCGGTCGACTTCACGTTGGAGGTCTCGACCTGGGAAGGCGTCGAGGCAGAACTGAAAGGCGTCAAACAGCGAAGCTTCGTCTATGCCGACTACGGCGTGCCCGACGAGCACACCACGCTGATCTCCTCTAGCGATGCGTATCTGCGTGCAAATCCGGAATTGGCGTCGGGCTTCATACGGGCAACGCGGCGCGGCTACCAGTTCACCGTCGATCATCCCGAAGAAGCGGCCACACTGCTGATCGCCGCCAACAAGGACGCCCTGACCAATCCGGCATTGATCCACGCCTCGCTGAAGACGCTGATCGACGGGCACTATCTGCGCCGGCGAAACGGCGCCATAGGCAGCATGGACCCGGCCAAGATGGAAGCGATCGGTTCCTATCTCTTCGCCGCCGGCATCCTCCGGAACGGGGACGGCGAGCCCGTTGCCCGGCAACCGGATTTTGGCAACTATTTCAGTAACTTCTATTTGGGGTAGGGATCAAACCGCATCGGGCGCCAGCGCTGCTCAAGCTGATTGCCTTTCGTCAGCCTCGTCAGAGCTGCGCCCAAGGCAAAACCTTTACCGCAATAAAGCACAGAGCGGCGACTGCCATTACGCCCAAACCACTCCAACGCAAAATCCGCGCCCTCCCGAAAAGCCCGTCTAATCTACCCCAAGGCTCAGTGCCTTCTTGCGATCGGCCTGAGCACGCTTGCGGTTGCCCTTGGCTTCCCACGCCCGGCTCCGCGCCTCGTAGGCGGTTGCGAAATCCGGCTTAAGCCTTATCGCCTGGCTGAAATCCGCGATGGCCCCTTCATAATCCGCTCTGCTGGTTCGGATCACGCCTCGACCGAAATAGCCAAAGGGGTTCTTGTGATCGAGGCTGATGGCCTTTTCGAAATCGTGCAGCGCGGCGACGTCCTCGTGCCCTCCCATCCATAGGAGGCCTCGATCGGCATAGACCCTTGCGTCCGCGGGGTTGAGATTGATGGCCTTTTCGAAGTCGGCAAACGCCCCGTCGTAGTTTTCCTGGAAACTGAGGTTCTGGCCGCGACTGTAGTAGGTCTCGGCTATATTCGGATTGATCGCGATCGCCTGCGTGTAATCGGCAACAGCATGAGCATAATCGTTCTTGGCCTCCCAAGCCATGGCCCGGGCCAGATAGGCGTCATGAAATGCCGGGACCAGTGCGATCGCCTTGCCATACAGGGCTATGGCGCCGTCATAGTCATTTTTCTCATGCAGCCTCCGACCCTTGGCGAAAAGCGCCTTGGCGGCCGAATCAGTATCGCTCGGTGCGGCCGAACCGGCGGCTGAACTGGCGGTGGCCGCCGCCGAGCTGACGGCGCCGAGCGTGGCGGCCGCCATATCGCCCTGTCCCTTCGCAGCCACAGCCGCCTTGCGGGCGACCGCGTAATCGCGATTGTCGGGATCGAGCTTGATCGCCTGGCCGAAGTCGGCGATTGCCTCGTCATAGTCCTTCCTGTCAGCACGCGCCATGCCGCGCCCGTAATGGCTGGCGTCGTCTTTCGGATCGATCTCGATGGCTACCGAATAGGCGGCAATCGCGCGCCCCGCGTCGCCCTTGGCGTGCCAGGCCATGCCCATGCAGAAGTAGGCGTCGCGCGCTTTTGGATCGAGTGTTGAAGCCCGGCTGCAATCGGCAAGAGCGCCTTCGGCATCGCCTGACGTGATCTTGGCGAGGCCCCGGCGAGAATGAGCCGCAGCAAAATTGGGGGCGAGCTGGATGACCGTGTCGTAATCGGCGATCGCTTGCTCGTAAACGCGTTTGGCGGCCTGGGCCTTGCCGCGGCCGTAATAGGCGAACCGGTTGTTCGGATCGAGCGCAATCGCTTTGTTGTAGGCGCCGATCGCCTGATCGTACTTGCCCATGTCCAGGAAGGCATCGCCGCCAAGGATCGCTTCGAGGGCGCGCGGATCAGTCGCCTCCAGAACCCTTGCGGCCAGCGTGTCTTGGGTAGCAGTGATATCCGGAACGACGGCTCGCTGCTTTTGCTGTTGGGTGTCCGGCAACGGTGCCGGCTTGCTTTGGTCGGCGGCGAGCTGAGCGCCGCAGCTTCCTGCCCGCGTCGGATCAAGCTCGATGGCGCGCAGGCAATCCGCCGCCGCTCCGGCGCTGTCTCCCTTGAGTGTCCTTGCGCGGCTGCGCCCGAGATAGGCGTCCGCATTGTCGGGATCGAGGCTGATCGCCTTGTCGAAATCGAGAAGCGCGCCTTCGAGGCCATATTTCGACAGCCGCATCCCCGCACGCTCGATCAAGGTCTTTGCGGCTGCGCGATTGCTGGTCGTATCCTTGGCGGCGGATAAGTCCTCGCCGGGCGCCTGTTCAGCATCGTCATCGGTGACAGTGGGATCGAACTCACTCTCGGCGGCGCGGGCGATACCGCGTTTGACATTGGCCAATATGTTGTTGGGATCGATACGGACCGCCTCGTCATACTCGGCCAGGGCCTGTTTCGGGTCGCCCATCCTGTCCCAGGCGATGCCCAGGCCCGCATGCGCCTTGCCATTCTGAGGGTCCGCCTCGATTGCCTGTTGGAAATCGATGATGGCCGCGTCGATCTTGCCCTTGTGCAGGAAGGCGAGGCCACGGTTGCTGTAGGCATCGCTGGAAGACGGCTCCAGGCTGATGGCGATGTTGAAGTCCGCGATCGCACGGTCGTCGTCTCCATTGCTGAACCAGTCGGCGCCGCGGTTGAGATACGCGGAAGCGTCGTTCGGATCGAGCGCGATCGCCTCGCTGTAGTCGGCGATCGATCGGTCGTATTGCTTCTGGTCGCCGAGAGCGACGCCCCGTTGGAAATAGGCTGTGGCGCGGCTGCGCGCCGGCTCTGCGGCGTCCTCCGCAATCGCGGAGCAGGCAACAATGCGCTTGTCCGGCTCGATGTCCTCGCCGAAGCAGGCTGCATAATCCTTCTCGGCTGCGAGCGCAGGCGTGTTCCGGGCGAGAGCGGCGCCAAGCCCGGCTGAGGGCCACCGGTCGGGCGCAAGGCTTGTCATCGCGATCGCGGCGGCGAGGAGCCGCGCATCCTTCCACCTCATCATATCGCTGGTCCCCCCAAAACTTTAATCCGCCTTGGCAGCTAGGTTCCCTACTGTTCCTTATTTGTTCCAGAAATGCAAGCATGAATTGCAAATCCGCTCTCACAGATCTGACGATGCAAGATCGAGATAAGTCGAAGTGGATCCGATCTTGACGCTCAACTGCCTGTTTTTGCTGTCGGCTTTATCCTTCTACAATCTCGCCGTCCACGTCGTGATCACGTACCTTCAGCTGTATCGTATCCTGCGCGTTGGCCGGTCGGAAAGCCCGCCGTTGCGGCAAGACTGCTGCACGAATTGCGCCGTCGCCTTCTCGACGTCCTGCATTAGGTGGAACGCGAACGCGTTCAAAGCGTTGTCTGTGAGCAACATTCTCAACCCAGAAGTGCCGGAACCGGCGCACAAGTGCCTGCGGGAGTGGAAGCCATGAGTCTTGGAACCATCCTTATCATCATCCTTATCCTCGCCCTGCTCGGCGGCTTCAGCGGCCTCGGCGGCGGTCCGTTCTACGGAACCGGTTATTATGGCGGCGGCGGGCTAGGGCTTGTGTTGCTGATCGTCATTATTCTGGTCGTGCTCGGACGCATTTAAGCGCGTCGTGCACGTCGTTCTCACAAGTCGAGAACCGCTTTGGGGCGACATGCGTTGGCCGCTGATCGCGATCCTGTGACCATGTCGATGCCGGCGCGCACCGGATCGTGATGCGGGCAAACAGGCTTGTGATCCGGCGTCTGGCGAAACTCCCGTAAGGTGATTTCGGTCCACACCCCCCGTGGAAAGCAAGAGGAGAGGTCCCACCCTTGTCCTCCTCCAAGGCCCGCCCCGGTTCCCGGAGCGGGCTTTCCTTCTTCTGCCGGTAGGGTCACCGCAGCAGGATCGCGACACGGTGCGACGCGTCCAGCACTGGGGAAATTCCTTCTTCGTTGCCGCCTGCGGCCGGCTGATCGTCGAAAGCAGTGCATCGGGGCACATGACCCGTCCCATTGACAAGCCCGCTATACGAGGAGAGATTAAACAAGACTAGACAGGTTCACTATACAGGTACTTATATGAAGCGGAGCGCGATCAAACTGTCTCCCGGCACGGGCAAGCCCGAGCAGATCGCCACCGTTCTCGAACACGAGATCCGTTCCGGCGTGCTGGGTTTCGGCGACCGTCTGCAAAGCGAAAATGAACTCGTCCAACGCTTTTCCGTCAGCCGCAACACGGTGCGCAAGGGGCTGGAGGAACTGTCCAGCCGCGGGCTGATCACCACAAAGGTCGGCATCGGATCCTTCGTCACCTTTGACGGCAAGCCTGTCGATGATGCGATCGGATGGTCGCGCGCGCTGGCCAATGCCGGCGCCAACGCCGATACCCGGACGCTGCGACTGGAGGTGATCGAGGACCCCGAGCTTGCCGTGCTGCTAGGCATCGAAAGCCCCCTCTTCATCGCCGTCGACCGGGTTCGCACCAATGCCAGCGACGGCCATGCCATCTCCATCGAACGCAGCCGCCTGCCGCTGTCGCCCGAGCTGGAAGACGTGCCGCTGCGCGGCCTGCGCGAAGGCTCGCTGCACCAGACGCTGCGCGAAGCGGGGCTTGTACCCGACCATGGCGAGGAGTGGGTCGACATCGAGATGTTGAACGCCCATGACGCCGCTATCCTCGGCTGCGCGCAAGGCACACCCTTCCTGCGTGGCCGTCGCCTGACGCGCGCGGCCGATGAGCGGCCGGTCGAATATGTCACCAGCCTGCTCAATCCCGCCCATTTCGCGCTGCATATGAGGTTCTGAGCGATGCCGGAGAACGAGCTTGAGATGGACTGCGCCATGGGTGCGCTCGTCGGCGGGGCGCTGGGTGACGCGCTCGGCATGCCGACGCAGCTTCTGTCGCCTCAGCGCATCGCCGAACTCTACGGCCATGTCGAGGATTTCGTCGCGCCCTTTGCCGATCATCCGGTGTCGAAAGGGCTGCCGGCCGGGACTATCACCGACGATACCGAGCAGGCGCTGCTGCTCGGCCGCATCCTGGTTGCCTCAGGCGCCCGCTTTGAGCATGCGCGCTGGGTCAACGCGCTGCTCGACTGGGAGCGCGAGGTCAAGGCGCGCGGCAGCTACGATCTGTTGGGACCGTCGACCAAGCGTGCCATCGACGCCATCAACAAGGGCGTGCCAGCCGAGGAGGCTGGGCGCGGCGGCGACACCAACGGCGCGGCCATGCGCATCGCGCCAGTCGGCATTATGATGCAGCCGGAGCCGCTGGATGCGCTCGTCGACAAGGTGGCCGAGACCTGCCGGGCGACACACAACACCTCGATCGCCATTGCCTCCGCCGCGGCGGTCGCGGCCGCCGTCAGCCGCGGCATCGCCGGCGGCGACTGGCGCGCCGCGTCCGACAGCGCTGTCGCGGCGGCGAGGCGGGGGGCTACACACGGCCACTGGGTGACCGGCGGTGACATCGCCGCGCGCGTCGCCTGGGCGCAGGATCTGGTTCGCGGCAAGGCGCCGCAAGATGCGGTCCGGCTGATCACCGATCTGGTCGGCACCGGCGTTGCCAGCCAGGAGTCCGTTCCGGCCGCTTTTGCTGTGCTGGAGGTCGCCGGCGGCGATGCTTGGCAAGCGGCGGTCATCAGCGCCAATCTCGGCGGCGACACCGACACGATCGGCGCCATCGCCGCAGGCATGGCCGGCGCCTGCACCGGCCTTTCACGATTGCCGCAGGACCGCATCGCCCGCCTCAAAGGCTTTGACATGGCGGGCGTTCGTGCGCTCGCCGCCGATCTCGTCGCGGCGCGGACCTCGAACAGTCGCCTGGAGCAGGCCGGCCCCGGCAAGGACGCGGCGGCATGAGCGCGCGTCTCGTCCATATCGGTAGCGCGGTGGTCGACTATGTCTACCGTATCGATGCCTTGCCGGCGCCGGGCACGGAGAAGACGGCTTCGAGCTATGCGCAGGTCGCCGGTGGCGGTTTCAACATGATGGTCGCGGCAATCCGCACCGGGATGAAGGTGGTATTCGCAGGCCAACTCGGCAGCGGACCCAATGGCGACTTCCTGCGCGCCGCCTTCGCCGTCGAAGATATCAACATTCTGACGCAGCCTTCGCCTCTGATGGATAGCGGCAACTGCGTCGCCATGATCTCCAGCGATGCCGAACGCACCTTCGTGTCGTGGCCGGGGGCGGAGAGCGTGCTCAGCCCCGACATGATGGCTCCGGTGCTGGTCTCGACCGAGGATTGGGTGTTCACGTCAGGCTATACGCTGAGCTATCCCGGCAGCCGCGACGCGCTCACCGACTGGATCGAGACGCTGCCGGCGGACATTCCACTTGTCTTCGACCCGACGCCGGTCGTTTCGGACATTTCGCGCGCCACCCTGTCGCGGGTGCTCGCCCGCACGACCTGGCTGAGCTGCAATACGACGGAAGCCGCCGACATTGCCGGCCCGGGCGATGCCGACGCCCTTGCGGCGCGATTGCTTGCCGATCATTGTCCCAAGGCCGACGGCGTCGTCATCCGCTGCGGCGCCAGGGGCTGCCATATCCGACTGGCGGACGGTTCCGCCGGGACCATTCCCGGTTTCAAGGTGGCGGCGGTCGATACCAACGGCGCCGGCGACACTCATATTGGCGCCTTCGTAAGTGCGCTCGCGCGCGGCATGCTGCCTTTCGAGGCGGCGCGCTACGCCAATGCGGCGGCGGCCATTTCGGTCACTCGCCATGGCGGTTCATCCGCGCCCACAGACGCGGAGATCCGGACTTTCCTGAGCCATGCCGACGGTGGCTCGACCGGCGCGCGAGGCCAGAACCGGAAGGCCCATCAGACAGCCTGATTAAGCCCGGGAAGCGGGCAAACAAAAGAGAGGAACGAACATGCGCATGCCTGACTTTACTGCCCTGCTGACGGCGACGGCCGTCTTCACCTCCGCACTTACTTTTGCCGCCAAGGCCGATGAAGTGCACGTGCTCAACTGGAAGGGCTACGGCGCCGACGAGCCATGGGCGATCGCCGCCTTCGAGAAGGCGACCGGCCATAAGGTGGTCAACGACTTCTTCAATTCCGAACAGGAAATGCTGACCAAGATCCGCACCAATCCCGGCCTCTATGACGTCGTCATGATCAACGCCGCCTTCAACGACCAGGCGATGGCTGAAAAGCTGATCCAGCCGATCGACACCTCCAAGCTGCCCAACTATGCCGATATCAGCAAGGACAAGGCGAACTCGCCGATGCTCGACCATGACGGCAAGGTCTATGGCGTGCCGTGGGTGTGGGGCCTGACCGCCCTTGCCATCAACGAAAAGTCCTTCGACAAGCCGCCGACGTCGATCGCCGAAATGTGGAACCCCGCCCACAAGGGCCGCGTCGTCATCCGCGACGACGCCGTCGAGGCGGTGCAGTTCGGCGCCATCGCGACGGGCCAGAACATCAACGACATCAAGGATATGGACGCGGTCAAGACGAAGCTCACCTCGCTGATGCCGCAGATCAAGACCTTCTGGAGCTCGGAGAACGACTGGAACCAGATGGTGGCTTCCAACCAGATCGACATCGGCACCTATTGGAGCGGTTCGGCCGACCGCGCCAAGACGCATTTCAAGCTGCCGGTCTCGCTCGTGATCCCGCAGGAAGGCGCCGTCGCCTGGCTGGACGCCTTCTCCATCCCGGTCGGCTCCAAGAATGTCGCGGGCGCCGAAGCCTTCATCAATTACATGATCGATCCGAAATTCTATGTCGAATGGGTCACCAAGGTCGGTGCACCGGTGTCGGCCAACACCAAGGCGGTGGAAGCGTTGCCCGAGGATTCGTTCAACCGCAAGGTGATGGGTGATCCCACAGTCGCCAAGCGCATCCAGTTCCAGGCTCCGATCACCGATGCGCAGCGCAAGGCCTATCTGGCGCTCTGGCAGCAGCTCAAGGTCGACGTGAAGTAAAACCCGCGCCAGGGCCAGCCGGCGTTCGCGCCGGTTGGTCCTTCCAATCCGGGGAGGAGGATAGCATGGCAGCAGAGGGTGCGGTCGCAGTGCGCGGCGGGCTGAGGTCGGCACTGCCGCTGCTGGCGCCCGCCTATCTCTGGCTGACGGTGGCGATCTTCCTGCCGTTGTCGGCCATGGTGTTCTTCTCGTTCATGACCGACCTGCCGCTGACGGGAAAGCCGTGGGCGTTCACGCTTGGCAACTACGCCGCCTTCTTCTCGCAAAGCCTGTACGTGACACTGCTGCTTGCCTCGCTGCGCCTCGGCCTCGAGGTGACCTTGTGGTGCATCGTCATCGGCTATCCCGCGGCTTATGTACTGGCCAAGGTGCTGAAGGGGCGCAGCCGCGAGGCGATCTTCCTGCTCGTCATCCTGCCGTTCTGGTCGAACGGGCTGGTGCGCATCTTCTCCTGGGCGATGGTTTTGCGCGAAGGCGGCATTCTCGACACCGCGCTCAACGCTGTGCTGCCGTTCAAGATCAACATCGACCTCATGTATTCCTATCCGGCGATCATCATCGGACTGGTGCACTCCTATGCGCCCTACATGGTGCTGACCTGCTATCTCACTTTGCAGGCGATCGACGATTCATTGCTCGAGGCCGGACGCTCGCTCGGCGCCTCGCGGCTGCAGGTGCTGAAGCGGGTCATCATCCCGCTATCGATGCCGGGCCTGGTGGCGGGCGCGGCCCTCATATTCGTGCCCGTCGTCGGCTCCTTCATGGAGCCGCGGATCCTCGGCGGCCGCAGCGGTACCTTTTACGGCACGGTGATCGAGGACCAGTTCGTCGCCGTGTTCAACTGGCCGCTGGGGGCCGCACTCTCCTTCATTCTGCTGGCCGTCGTGCTGATCATTCTGGCGCTGGCCGCACCGGTGCTGCGGAGGGTGGCGTGATGGCGACGACACGTATCCTGGAGTGGCTCGGCCACCTCTATATCGCGGTGCTGCTCGCCTTCCTGTATTTGCCCATCATTATCATGGCGCTGATGTCGTTCAACGTCTCGCCATTCTACCAGCTGCCGTTCGAGTGGACGACGGAATGGTACGCCTCGCTGTGGCAGAACGACCAGCTCATCGCCGCCACCTGGAACAGCATCGAGATCGCCGTCATCACCACGGTCATCTCGACCGTGCTCGGCTCGGCGGCGTCCCTGGCGCTCTACCGCAATGAATTCCGCGGCAAGAAATTCCTGCAGGCGCTGTTGTTCCCACCGATCGCCATTCCCTGGCTGATCACCGGCACGGCGATGCTGATCTTCTTCTTCGGCATCGGCATTGGACGCGGCCTGTTCGCCATCCTGCTCGGCCATGTCGCGCTGGCGCTGCCCTATGTCATCGTCGTCGTCTCGGCCCGGCTGCAAACCTTCGCGCCGGAGCTGGAAGAGGCGGCACGCTCGCTCGGGGCCAATCAGTGGCAGGTGACGAACCGGGTTACGCTGCCCTGGATCATGCCGGGTGTGATCGCGGGCGGCTTGTTTGCGTTCGCCGTGTCGTTCGACCAGTTCGTGGTGTCCTACTTCCTGGCGACGCCGGGGCAGACGACGCTGCCGGTCGAGATCTACGCCGCGATCCGCAAGGGTTTCACGCCCGAGATCAACGCGGTCTCCACCATCATCATCGTGGTGTCGATGGCGCTGATGCTGCTCACAGCGCGCTTCTTCAAATTCGGCGGAGAGAAATAATGGCGGGCGTCCAGGTATCAAACGTCTCGCGCAGCTTCGGCGCGCACAAGGCGCTGGACGACGTCTCGATCGATTTCGTCGATGGCGGCTTCTACGCGCTGCTTGGGCCATCAGGCAGCGGCAAGACCACGCTGCTCAGGCAAATCGCCGGCTTCGATTTTCCCGACAGCGGCCGCATCGCCATCGGCGGCGAGAGCGTCGAGCGGGTACCGGTCGAGAAGCGGCGCATCGGCATGGTGTTCCAGAACTACGCGCTGTTCCCCAATATGAGCGTCGCCGACAATGTCGCCTTCGGCCTGTCGGTGCGCGGCGAGGCCAAGGCGGTGATTGCCACCGAGGTGCAACGCGCGCTCGACCTCGTTCAGCTCGGCTCGCTCGGCGGTCGCAAGCCGCATCAGCTCTCCGGCGGCCAGCGCCAGCGGGTCGCGCTGGCGCGCGCCATCGTCACCAAGCCACGCGTGCTTTTGCTCGACGAGCCGCTCGGCGCGCTCGACAAGGCGCTGCGCGTCGACATGCAAATCGAGCTCAAGCGCATCCAGCGCGAGATCGGCATCACAACCATTTTCGTCACCCACGACCAGGAAGAGGCGCTGACGATGAGCGACCGCATCGGTATCTTGCGCGATGGCCGGCTGGTGCAGGAAGGGCCGCCGGAGGAGATCTACGACAGGCCGAAAAGCGAATTCGCCGCCATCTTCCTCGGGGATGCCAACATCTTTCGCGGCGATACCACCGGCAACGGCATCCGCTTGGCGGACGGCACGACGATCGCCGCCGGGGCCGGCGCCAGGCTTGCCGCCGGCGCAAAGGCAAGCTGCGCCGTGCGTCCGGAGCGTATTCGGATTGCCCTGGATGCCGGAACTTCGGACGGCGATGCCAACATACTGAAGGGCCAGGTTTGCAAACGCATCTTCGCCGGCAACAACAGCACCTACTTTGTCGAGCGTGCCGGCCAGACGCTGAAGGTCATCGTCCAGAACACCGGCGCTGACAGGCTGGCGGAAGGTCAGCATGTCGTACTACGCTGGTCGCCGGAGAGCACGGTGTTGATCCCTGCGGGGTAGTTCACTGAACTGCTGGCGTTCCTTCGCGCCATAAGATCGAGTAGGGGCCAGAGCGGCAATGACGTTGGAATTGACTGCCGAGGACCAATCCATGCTCGACGGCGAGCAAGGGCCGTCGGCGGCCGCGGCCATGAAGATCCTCGTCGCCTTTTCCAAAGCCGTCGGAGCGGACAGCCTCCTCGACATTGCCGGCGCCCATATCGATGGCTGCCTCTACCATGGCACGGCAGGGCTCGATTTCGTCGAACGGCTGGTCGAGGGCGGCGGCCGCGTGCAGGTGCCGACGACGCTCAATGTCGGCTCATTCGATCTCATCCATCCCGGCATGGTGAAGATGCCGGCGGCGGAGGAAGCGCCGGCGCGGCGGCTGATGAAGGCGCATATCGAGCTCGGCTGCCAGGCGACCTTCACCTGCGCGCCCTACCAGACGCGGTTCCGGCCCGGTTTCGGGCAGCAGATCGCCTGGGGCGAATCCAACGCCATCGTGTTTGCAAATTCGGTGATCGGCGCGCGCACCAACCGCTATGGCGATTTCATCGACCTGTGCTGCGCCATGACGGGCCGCGCGCCGGCCTGGGGCCTGCATCTGAGCGAGAACCGGCGCGGCCGCATCCTGTTCGAGCTGGACTTTGCTGAGCCAGAGCCGAGCGACGCCCTGTTCGTCGGCGTCGGACTGATCATCGGGCAACCCAGCGGCGATCGCGTTCCGGTTGTCACAGGTCTGCCACGGCCGCGCGACGAGGACCAGCTGAAGGCGCTGGGCGCGGCAGCAGCGACTACCGGCGCCGTGGCGCTGTTCCATGCGGTCGGCATCACGCCGGAAGCGGGAACGCTCGACGAGGCGTTCCATGGTCAAGCGCCGGAAGAGACGATCCGCATCACGCGCGCCGAGATCGATCATGCACTGGCCAAGCTGTCGCGCGTACCCGACGGGGCGCCGCTGGCGGCCGTGTCGCTGGGCACTCCGCATTTCTCGCATGCGGAATGGATGCGCCTGCTGCCCTTGCTGCGTGCCATCGCGCCGGGCAGGGGCATCCCGATCTATGTCAACACCGGTCGCGCGACGCTGACGCGATTGCAGGAGGAGGGCGCGCTTGATGGCACACAGGCGTTCGGCCTGATCCCCGTCGCCGACACCTGCACCTATGTCACTGCGATTCTGGAACGGCTCGACGGCGTGGTGATGACCAATTCCGGCAAATGGGCGCATTACGCTCCGGGCAATATCGGCGTGACGGTTGCGTTCGCGGATATGGCGGATTGCATCCGCTCCGCCGCGGTGGGGCATGTCGTGCGGGGCGCGTCATGACCGCGCCGGTGGAACCGGGCGTCGTCCAGCGATCCGGCACCTTCCAACTGGCCGGGAGTGCCGAGGGTCGGGCGTTGGTATTCTCGCAACCGCTGAGCTTCTGGGGCGGCGTTGATGCCACGACAGGCGACATAACGGATCACTCGCATCCTGGCCTCGGCCAGAACGTCGCCGGGAAAATCCTGATCATGCCGAGCGGGCGCGGTTCCTCGTCTTCATCCTCGGTGCTGGCCGAGGCAATCCGCAGGGGCACGGCGCCGGCCGGCATCCTCCTGGAACGGCCTGACCCGATCCTGGCAGTGGGCGCCATCGTCGCGGAATTTCTCTACGGGATCAGCATGCCGCTGGTGGTCTGCGAGATTGACGGCATTGTTTCCGGCGAGCGGATCGCGATCGATGTCGGCGGGGACAGGGCAATTGTCCGCAAGGAAACCGTTTCCTGACCAAGCTCGACGCGGACGACGAAGGCAGTTGGCGCTTCGCTCCCCGCCAAATCTCATTTCTTTCAAAACGGCCTTCCGTTCGAACAAACTTTTCGCCCGGCCCGAAACATTGGCAGGATATTCCAAGCGGCGCGGTTGACCGGAGGCGGGTTGTCTAGCCTATAATTCTACTAAATTGATAGACTAACTTCGTCCGGCGCTGCACGGCATGGCCCGTCTGAGCGGCAGCAAGAAGGGAGCGCATCAATGCCGAAGACAGAATCCAACTCGATCGAGCTTGGCACCAAAGCGGCCGATTTCCTGCTGCCCGACGCCCAAGGCGTGCTGCACCGGCTCGGCGATTTCGATGCAAAGCCCGCCTTGCTCGTCGCCTTCATCTCCAACCGCTGCCCTTTCGTCGTGCTGATCCGCGAGCAGCTTGCCGCTTTCGCCAGGGAATATGCGGGCAAGGGGCTGCAAGTGGTGGCCATCAATGCCAACGACCATGAGGCGCATCCCGAAGAGACGCTGGCCCGCATCGGCGAGGAAGTGGAGAAATTCGGCTATTCCTTCCCCTATCTCAAGGATGCCTCGCAGCAGACGGCGAAAGCCTATGGCGCGGCCTGTACACCCGACTTCTTCCTGTTCGGCGCCGACCGACGGCTTGCCTATCATGGCCAGTTCGACGATGCGCGGCCGGGCAACGGCAAGGCGGTGACGGGCGCCGATCTGCGCGCGGCGGTCGACGCGGTGCTGGAGGGCGGCAGGCCCGCCGCCGACCAGGTGCCGTCGATCGGCTGCAACATCAAATGGAGCGCCGGCAATGAGCCGGCGTGGTTCTCGGGCGCTGCGCGCGCTGCTTAGCGCCTCGCACTCCTTCGCAGAGCATCCATGTCCATGCCTCAAAAATCCGCGTCCGACAGGCTGCAACTCCAGGCCGACGTGCTCGTGCTGGGCGGAGGCCCGTCCGCAGCCTGGGCGGCGGTCGCCGCTGCCGAAAGCGGCGCGCAGGTGGTGCTGGCCGACAAGGGCTATCTCGGCACCAGCGGCGCCACCGCGCCGTCTAATACGGGTACCTGGTGCGTACCGCCGGGCGACAACAGGCATGCGGTGGTCGAGCGACGCTGGCAGCGCACCGGCGAGCTTGCGGACCAGCGCTGGATGCTGCGCTGCGTAGACACGGCCTATCGCAACCTGCTCAGGCTTTCCGAGTGGGGCTATCCGTTCCCGAGCGAGGATGACGGCCGGCTCTACATCGCCAATCTGCGCGGGCCCGACTACATGCGCTTCATGCGCCGCCGTGTGCTTCTGGCTGGCGTTACCGTGCTCGACCATCATCCGGCGCTGGAACTCCTGTCGGATGGCGATGCCGTCGTAGGCGCGGCCGGTATCGGCCGGCAGGCCGGCCAGGACTGGCGCGTCGACGCCAACGCAGTGGTGCTGGCGACCGGCGGCTGCGCTTTCCGTGAGCGCATCCTCGGCGGGACTGGACTGACCGGCGACGGCTATCTGATGGCGGCGGAGGCCGGCGCCAGCCTGTCGGGCATGGAGTTTACCGGCAAATACACGTTGGCGCCCTTTGGATCTTCGCTGAACAAGGGGCTGCCGTTCCGCTGGGCCTCGTTCCATCGCGAGGATGGATCGCCGATCCTGGGCCCTGCCGGTGAGCCGCTGCGCAACGGCATCGGCGACCGCGAGGACGAGGTGGCGCGCGCATTGATCGGGGGACCGGTCTATGCGCGCCTCGATCAAGCGGAACCAGCGCTGCAAGGCTGGTTGCGCCAAGGGCAGCCGAACTGCTTCGTGCCTTATGACCGCGCCGGTGTCGATCCATTCACCGAGCTGTTCCGCATCACCCTGCGCGCCGAAGGCACGGTACGCGGTACCGGCGGCATCGACATCGTCTCCGACGACTGCGCCACCGGCGTGCCCGGCCTCTATGTCGCAGGCGACGCCGCCAGCCGCGAGATCATGACCGGAGCGGTATCGGGCGGCGGCGCCGTCAATTCCTCCTGGGCGCTGGCCAGCGGCTGGTGGGCGGGCAAGGGCGCCTCGACCCATTCGAAGCGTCGCGGCGGCAGGGCGTTCCGCGACACCGTCGAACCACTCGGCCAGGCCGGCCTGCGCCCGGCGGCCTCGCCGCGTGCCGACATCGCTGCAGGCGAGGTCATCGAGGCGGTGCGCAACGAGGTGACGCCGCTCGACAAAAATTTCTTCCGCAACGGCGAGAGCTTGGAGAAAAGCCGGGGGCGGCTGGAGAGTGTCTGGCGCGACGTGCGCGACCATCTGCGGGGCGAAGGGGTGGACCGGGTCCGCGCGCGCGAGGCGGCCTCGATCGCCGCCGCGGGGCGCTGGTCGGTGGCGGCCGCGCTGCATCGGACAGAAAGCCGCGGCATGCATCGGCGCACCGATCTGCAGGGCAAGAACCCGGCCCTCGCGCATCGGCTGGTCATCACCGGCGTCGACGACTTCCGCATTGCCGGGGCGCCGGAGCGCCTGGCGGAGCTGGCGTCATGATCGAGATCGTCTCGGCCGCGCGCTGCGTCGAATGCGACATCTGCGTCAAGGTGTGCCCGACCAATGTGTTCGACGCTACCAAGGACGGCGCGCCTGTGATCGCCCGTCAGGACGACTGCCAGACCTGCTTTCTCTGTGAAATCTACTGCCCGACCGACGCGCTTTACGTGGCCGAGTTCGCCGAGGGGCCGACCGGCATCACGGAAGCGCAGGTCGAGGCACGTCAACTGTTCGGCGGCTACGCCCGCGCGCTCGGCTGGAAGCGCGGCAAGGCCGGCGGCTCTGAATTCGACCCGACGCACCGCATCCGCGTGGCGCAATAGGAAGCGACAGGAGATGGACCGCATCGTCGTCAGCGATATCAAGAAGACCTTTCTGCTCAAGCCGGGGCAGTTCGTCACCGTCGACGGCGAGGAGACCGACCGCGTCACCGTGCTCGACGGCGTCGATCTTTCGATCCGCAAAGGCGAGTTCATCACTTTGGTCGGCCCGAGCGGCTCGGGCAAATCTGTGCTGCTCGACATCATCGGCGGGCTGACGCAGGCGAGCGGCGGCGATGTCCAGCTCGACGGCCGGCGCATCACCAGGCCGGATCCTAAGACCGGCTATGTCTTCCAACAATATGCGCTGTTTCCCTGGCGCACGGCGCTGGCCAACATCGAATACGTGCTGGAGGTGCGTGGCGTCGCCAAGGCCGAGCGCACGGTGACGGCGCGCCATTTGTTGTCGTTGTTCGGTCTTGCCGGTTTCGAGGACCGTTTCCCCAACCAGCTCTCCGGGGGCATGCAGCAGCGCGTGGCGATCGCCCGCGCCTTGGCGAGCAACCCGGAAGTGCTTTTGATGGATGAACCCTTCGCCGCACTCGACCAGCAGACGCGCGAGCTCCTGCAGGGCGAGTTGCTGCGGATCTGGGGCAAGATCAAGACAACAGTGATCTTCGTTACCCATTCGATCGACGAGGCAATCTTCCTCGCTGACCGCGTGGTGGTGATGACGGCGCGGCCGGGCGCGGTGAAGGAGATCATAGACATCGACCTGCCACGGCCGCGCGACGGGGACATCCGCGCCAGCGCCGGATTCAACGGATATCGCGGCCGCGTCTGGGACGCGCTGCGCGATGAGGTCAACAAGGCGCAAAAGGACTGGACGCTGTCGCCAGCCTTCAGTCATTGAGGAGGTAGAGCCATGGCTTATCTTACCGAAAAGTTCGGCCCTGCCGGCGCTCTTCATCTGTTTGCCGGCGCCGGCGAGACGGCGGCCGCCGCAAGAGTCCCGGCCATCACCGCCCACAGTGCCAAGGTCCGGCGCAAAGGGACGAGCCACGGGACTTTCCTTTACGGCTTGCCGCTGCTCGGCCTGTTCTTTCTCGTGTGGGAAATCGCGCCACGGCTCGGCTGGCTGAACCGCATCTTCTTTCCGCCGCTGAGCGAGGTGCTGGTCGCTTGGTGGAACCTGCTCGCCTCGGGCGTTCTGGTCGAACATATCGGCATCAGCCTGCAGCGCGCTGCGATCGGCTTCGCTCTCGGCGTGGTGGTGGCCGTTCCGCTCGGCCTGCTGATGGGGCGCTACTCGCTGTTCGAGAAGGTCTCTGACCTGCTTGTGCAGACGCTGCGCAACACCTCGCAATTCGCGCTGCTTCCGGTGTTCATCCTTTTGCTCGGCATCGGCGAGGAATCGAAGGTGGCGATCACCTTCTACTCCTCGGTCTTCTTTCTGCTGGTCAACACGATCAGCGGCGTCAAGTCGGTCGATCCGCTGCTGATCAAGGCGGCGCGCTCGATGGGTACGTCTGACTTCGACCTGTTCCGGAAGGTTATCCTGCCGGCCAGCATCCCCTCTGTTGTCGCCGGCGCAAGGCTGGCGGTGAAGTCGTCGCTGTTCGCGGTGATCGGCGCCGAGATGCTGGCGGCCAAATCCGGCCTCGGTTTCCTTATTCAGAACTCGCAGTTGATGATGGAAACGGCGGACATGTATGCCGGCATCCTGACGCTGACCGTCATCGGGCTCACCGTCAACTATTTGCTCGTCTGGTTCGAGCGCTGGGCGACCGCCTGGAAAGGCCAGTCCGAGTCCTCGCTCATCTGAGCCGTTCACTCATTCCAATCAGCAAGGATTTTCCTCATGTCCAACATTGCATTCGACGGATTTCGCCGGCTGTTCCTGAAGGGCGCCATTGCCGTCGTCATCGGCCTTGGCGGCATGCCCGCCTTCGCGCAGGACAAGCCCGAATTCATCCGCATCGGCAGCACCGCGCCGGGGCACCTCAAATTCGTCCTCGCACAGAAGGACGGCTGGTGGGAAAAGGAGTTCGCCAAGGACGGCATCAAGGTCGAACTTGTCACCTTCAATGGCGGCTCCGAGGCGACGACGGCGCTTGCGACAGGCGCCATCGAATTCACCTATACTGGCAACAATCCCGCGTTGCGCGTCGCCGCCTCCGGCGCCGATGTCAAGCTGATTGGCCTGTCGAGCTATGTGCGGTCGGGCGGCTCGTATATCGTGGTCAAATCCGACTCTCCACTGAAGACGCTGCAGGACCTCAAAGGCAAGAAGGTCGCCTATCTCACCGGTACGGTGCGGCACTCGAATTTCAGCAAAGCGCTGAACAGCGTCGGCCTGACGACCGGTGATGTCGAGGGATTGAACCTGCCTTTCGAGGCATCCGGCCCGGCACTGCTGCGCGGCGACATCGACGCCCTCGTCGAAACGGATTCGACCGCGGCCAAGCTGGTCGACACCGGCGAGGCACGGGTGCTCTTCGACACCAGCACCCATCCGGAATGGAACGTGCCGAACGTTATTTCGGTCAACGGTGCCTTCGCGGCGAAATATCCCGACCTGGTCAAGCGGCTGCTGAAGGTCGACATCGAGATTTCGCGCTGGGCCGATGCCCATCCCGACGAGACGATCAAGACATTCGTCGAGGCGACCAAGTCGTCGGAGAAATCGGTACGCAAGACCTATGCGGACGGCGTTTTCCACCAGGATCCGAGGCTGACCGACGATGCGATCGAGGCGCTCAAGGGCGAAGAGAAATTCATGGCCGGTGCCGGGCTTTTGAAGGGCTCGATCGACTACGGCAAATGGATCGACAAGAGCTTTGTCGACGCGGCCGGCGCGGAAGTCGCAGCCGTCCAGTAGCGGGCGTGCTGAACGGGCAGGGGTTCCGGCGCCGCTCCATTTCAGAGAGTGTCAGATCTCCGGGATGTTCTCCTTGAAGATCACCTGGAGCCTCGGCTGGTGCAATTCGTAAGGCAGTCTCCGGACCGCGTGGGTCAAGGTGTTGAGCGCTTCGCGCGCTTCGACGCGCGGGTTCTGGTCGATGACCGCGTCGAGCGTGCCGTCGAGCAGAAGCTCCTTGGTGCCTTCGGTTACCTCATGGCCGAGGAAAACCATCGATATCGCACGGCCGCGCTCCTTGAGCGCGCGGGCAATGCCGGTGTTGCCCGCGCCGACATTGTAGATCGCGGCCAGGTCGGGGTGCCGCTCCAGAAGGGCTGATGCCTCCGAATAGGCCTTTTCGCGGTCGTCAAGCATCTCGCGCATTTCGACGATCTCCAGATTGGGCGATTCCTCGGCCAATATGTGCCGGAATCCCATCTCGCGTTCCTCATGGCCGCGATAGGAGAGCGAGCCGGCGAACAGCGCCACCTTGCCAGGACGTTCCGACCCCATGAAACGGTTGAGCAAATAGCCCGCCAGCCGTCCGGCGGCGCGGTTGTCGATGCCGATATACGCGACCCTTGGCACATGCAGGATGTCGGAGGCGATGGTCACCACCTTGACGTCGTTGGCCGACAGCGAGCGGATCGCCTCGCGCACCGTCGGATGGTCGAGCGCGATGACGCCGACGCCCTGAGTCTGGCCGCGCAGATCCTGCAAAAGGCGTGCGAGCCGGTCGGGATTGAAGCCCTCTATGGTGGCGATGTGGACATCGAGATTCGGCCGCACCAAGGCTTGGGCTTCGATGTGGCGATGCAGCATCTTGATGAAGGAATTGGTGCCGGCCGGCAGCGCGAAGTCGAGCCGGATGACATCGCCGGACAAGGGCTTGAGAGGCGCCCCGTTCGCGCCTTCGGCGATGTAGCCAAGACGCCGCGCCATTTCGAGCACGATTTCGCGCGTGCGCGCCCGCACACCCGGACGGTTGTTGAGAACACGGTCGACGGTGGCGGCGGAAACGCCGGCTTCCCGGGCGATGTCAGTCAGGGTGGAACGCACCGTCTTTCATCTCCTCAATGCATTAGGATCACGCAATGCCGACCGCCGGCCGGGTGGCGACTGCTCTTCGCCATCCGCGATTCTGATGGGAAATGATGTATCCGGCCTTGGCCGATGCGCAAGCCGCCGGGCTAAATCAGATCGCCCGGCAGGATCGCATCGCCGTGGGAAGATAGATTTCCCATCAAATGGAGGCATCAGGAGCGGTGTATGGATTCCGGTATGACGCATTCCTTCGCCTTTCTGCTAGATTGTGAGGTGTTTTGATTATTCATGATGTTGACAGCCTCCCGTGACTGCCGTCAATATCCCTCATGGGCTCGTGGAGGAAACATTGGCCCCGAGGGAGGGAATTCCAATGCCTGATCCGATCCGCATGCCGCGGCTCCGGTTGCCAGCATCTGGAGGCGCGTTGGCAAGATGACGACGGCCGCGAAGACAGAATTCTGGGAGGAAGACATGGCAGGCAAAGGCTTCGAGCCGGACGTGAAGGTTCGCACCAGCGAATTCAAGATCGGCTGCGTCGGCGCCGGCATGATCATGGCTGAATGCCATCTCGCGGCCTATAAGGAAGCAGGCTTTCCTGTCGTGGCGATCGCTTCGCGTACAAGGGCGAATGCGCAGAAGGTCGCCACGCGCTGGGGCATTCCGACCGTCCACGACACGCCGGAACGACTGATCGAGGATCCGCAAGTCGAGATCATCGACCTGGCTTTCCCGCCGGACCAGCAGCCGGCGCTGATCCGCCACGCGCTGGAGCAGAAGCACATCAAGGCGATCCTGGCGCAGAAGCCGCTGGCGCTGTCGGTCGAGGAGGCGGTGAAACTGCGCGACGAGGCGGCGAAGGCGGGCAAGATCCTCTCGGTCAACCAGAACATGCGCTACGACCAGTCGATGCGCGTGCTGAAGCAGATCATCGACAGCGGCGCGCTCGGCGACGTCGTCTTCGCGCAGATCGACATGCATGCGATCCCGCACTGGCAAGGCTTCCTCGAGGAGTACGACCGGCTGACGCTTGCCAATATGAGCGTGCATCATCTCGACGTGCTGCGTTTCCTGTTCGGCGATCCCGATGAGATCACCACGCTGACGCGCAAGGATCCGCGCACGACTTTCGAACACACCGACGGCATCACCGTCTCGACGCTGCGCTTCCCGTCCGGCGTGCTTGCCGTGTCGCTCGAGGATGTCTGGTCCGGCCCACGCCAGGAAGGCTACAAGGACGACCAGCACATCAACTGGCGCGTCGACGGCACCAAGGGCGTCGCCAAGGGCACGATCGGCTGGCCGACCGGTGCGGCCTCCACGCTCACCTATGCCTCGGCCGAGACGACGGATGGCGAGTGGGTCAGCCCAAGCTGGGACACGATGTGGTTCCCGCATGCTTTCATCGGCGTGATGGAACAACTCCAGCACGCCGTGAAGACAGGCACGCCACCGGCGCTTTCCGTCGCCGACAACGTCAAGACCATGGCGCTGGTAGAGGCGGGCTATCGCTCGATCGCTTCGGGCCGCACGGTCAAGCTTTCCGAAATCTCGACAAACCCGATCAATTGAAATCACTGGTAACTGAATCGCTTACAGGGAGGAATTCACACCATGATGCAGGCAGGTATTTTCACGGGCTATTTCCCGTACGGCCTCGAAGAGACGGCGAAGAAGATCCGCGGGCTCGGTTTCAACACGGTGCAGCTCGACCTGCATTTCAGGGATATCGACCTGTCGGCCGGGCAGATCACCAAGGACAAGGCCAAGACCGTGCGCGATGTCTTCCGCGACCACAACCTGCCGGTCTGCTGCGTGTCGGGCTACACCAACATCATCCATCCCGACAAGGCAGAGCGCGACAAGCGCGTCGGCTACCTCAAGGAGATCATCCGCAACGCCCGCCATTTCGGCTCGCCCTACGTGATCTCGGAAACCGGCACCTACAACACCGAATCCGACTGGGTGCACCACCCCAAGAACAAGACCGAGGAGGGGTTCGAGGAATGCCGCAAGGTGATATCAGATCTTGCCCAGACGGCCTATGACCATGGCGCGGTCTTCCTGCTCGAAACCTATGTCAACAACGTCGTCGGCTCGGTCGAGGAGACGGTCAAGATGTTCGCGCAGGTCGACCACCCGGGCCTTGGCCTGCTGATGGACCCGACCAACTATTTCGAGACGCACAACATCGACCGGATGGACCAGATCCTGAACCAGGTGTTCGACACGTTGACGGACAAGATCAGGATAGCGCATGCCAAGGACGTCAAGCGCTCGGGCAGCGACAAGTCGGAAAAGCACGCCGACATCGGCGATGAGGATGCCATGGAAAGCCACACCTTCCGCGGCGTCGGCGAGATCGAACTGCCGGCGCCCGGCCTCGGCTCGCTCAACTACGACCTTTATCTTCAGCGGCTTGCCGAGAAGCACCCGAACATTCCGGTCATCATCGAGCACCTGTCGGAAGACGACGTGCCGCGCGCCAAGACATTCCTAGACGGTAAGTTCCGCGCCAACGGCCTGTGACGGCCGGCCGAGCCGCCTGTGCATGGCGGCGCGGCTCCAAACAAGGAGGAAAGCAATGTTGAAATCTGCATTGAAATTGGCGGCCGCCGCGACTGTGCTCGCCGGCATCGCGTTCGGGTCGGCCGCGCAGGCACAGGACGGCCAGAAGACATTCTATCTGCTGTCGCATGGCGGTCCGTCGGACGCTTTCTGGATCGACTGGAACGCCGGCGCTACCAAGGCCTGCGACCAGCTCAAGGTGACCTGCAAGATCTCCTTCAGCGGCGGCGACATGGCGGCGCAGAAGGAAGCCTTCAATTCGGCGCTTGCCGCCAAGCCCGACGGCATTGCCACCACGTCGGCGCAGCCCGGCCTGTGGACCGAGGAGGTCAAGGCGGCGAAGGCCGCCGGCATCCCGATCGTGTTCTTCAACACCGACGACCCGGCGACGGGGCGGCAGGCCTATGTCGGCGCCGACCTGAAGGAGGCAGGGGCGATCTGGGCAAAGTATCTTGTCGACCACAAGATGGTGAAGCAGGGGGATAAGGTCTTCCTGCCGGTCGAAGTCCCCGGCGCCAGCTATCAGCAGCTCGAGACCGAAGGCATCGCCAGCGTCTTTGACCCGCTCGGCATCAAGTATGACGTGGTTGATTGCGGCACCGATCCGGCCGGCATCATCGCCAAGATGACCGACTATATGGTTGCCAACAATCCGCCGGCGATCATCGCGCTCGGCGATTCCGTGGCGGCCAGCGTCAAGCGGGTCTTCGACGGCGCCGGCGTGTCGGCCGGCAAGATCCCGGTCGTCGGCTGGGGCAATTCGAAGGAGACGGCGCAAGCCGTCCAGGACGGTTTCGTCAACGCTGCGGCCTGGCAGTACCCATCGGCGCAGGGCTTCATGCCGGTAGCACTGCTCGGGCTTGCCGCCTCGGGCGAGCCGATCGGCTACGACATCCACACTTTCGGTCTCTACGACGCGTCGAGCGTCGAGCCGATCCTCAAACTCTACGACAAGAAGTGAAAATTGACGCCCGCCGCGCCGGCGGCGGGCGCCTTGCAAGCAGCATGGTTCAGAACGTCATGGCAGTCACCGCGGAAGAGGGCGCAGCAGGCGCCAGGAGCAGGTCGAGGCTGATGCGCTCGCCGCAATTTTCCTCGTTCATCATCCTCGTCGTCCTTCTCGTGGTATTCGCGATCGCGGACGGCAATTTCCTGTCGCCGCTCAACATCTCCAACATGATGGCGTTCCTGCCCGAGCTCGGCATCATCGCGCTCGGCATGACGCTGCTTTTGACGGCCGGCGAGTTCGACCTGTCGGTCGGTGCCGTATTCGGCCTGGCGCCGGTGGTCGTGATGCTTCTGGTGCAGAACGGCGGGGTGGATATCGGCGTCGCCCTTCTGGCTGGACTTTTGCTGTGCATCGCGATCGGGGCGATCAACGGGGTGATCGTCACCAAGATCGGCATCTCGTCGTTCCTGGTGACCCTGTCCATGCTGCTGATCGTGCGCGGCGCGGCCCTCTACATCACGCAGGGTTTCCCGCTGAAGTCGTGGGACCAGCCTGGCTTCTTCGTGACGCTGCTTGCCGGCAGCTTCAATATCGGCTCGTTCCGCTTCTACACCTCGCTGTGGTGGTTCGTCGGCCTGTCGTTGCTGGCAATCTACGTGCTGCGCTATGCCAAGCTCGGCAACTGGATCAGCGCCATCGGTTCCAACCGCAACGCGGCAGTGGCCCGCGGCGTGCCGGCGGACGCCGTCAAGATCTGGCTGTTCATCGCCACCTCGGTGCTGGCCGGGCTTGCCGGCATGATCAGCGCCTTTCGTATTTCGGCCGCATCCCCGGTGGCCGGCACAGGCTATGAGCTCGAAGTGATCGCCATGGTGGTGGTTGGCGGCACGGCGCTGACCGGCGGACGCGGCACCATCCTGGGCACCATCGTCGGCGCGCTGATGCTGCGCGCCATCCGCAACGGCATCGTGCTCGTCGGCGTGCCCGGCCTCGCCTACAACATCTTCGTCGGCGTGATCATCCTCGCCATGCTCATCCTGCATGCTTTGCTGCAGAAAAACGCGGCAAGGAGCTGACTATGATGCAAGAAGTGCTTCGGCTGCAGAACCTGCAAAAATCCTTCGGCAGCGTGCGCGCGCTGAAGAATGCCTCGCTGACGCTGAGAGAAGGCGAGATAGTGGCCCTGCTCGGCGACAATGGCGCCGGCAAATCGACGCTGATCAAGGCGATCTCCGGCGTCTTCCCGGTCGATCGCGGTGACATCTATGTGCGTGGGCAGAAGGTTTCGATCCGCTCGACGCGCGACGCGATGGATCTCGGCATCGAGACCATCCACCAGGATACGTCGCTGGCGCCGGATCTCAGTATCGCGCGCAACCTCTTCCTCGGCCGCGAACCGGTCAATTTCAAACGGTTGGGCGTGTTTGCGCCGCTCGATCTCGCCAAGCTGCGCGATGCTGCCTCCTCCCTGCTGAAGCGCGTCGGCATCTCGAAGAAACTCGACGCCGACGCGCTGGTCTCAACGCTGTCGGGCGGCGAGCGCCAGTCGATCGCCATTTCGCGGGCCATGCAGTTCGCCGCCAAGGTGATTATCCTCGACGAGCCGACCAACAATCTCGGCGTCGAGGAAACCCATGGCGTGCTGCGCTTCGTCAAGGAGATGCGTCAGGCCGGCCATTCGGTGCTGCTCATCACCCACAACATCCATCACGTGTTCGAGGTTGCCGACCGCATCATCGTCATGCGCCGCGGCGAGATCGTTGCCGAGCAGACGGTCGCCGATACCGATCTGCTGACCGTGGAAAGCATCATCACCGGCGCCGACCTGTCGGCTCTGATGAAGAGGGCGCAGTGACGGCATGGTAGAGCTTTACGGCAAGACGCTCTCGCGCCGGCAGGTCTCGGAACGCTCCGGCATGCTGTCGCAGTTCGCCGGCGTGCGGCTGATGACGCTCGGCGACGGGGTGGAGCGCGGTATCCGCATGCTGGAGTTCCGCACCGGCTCCGGCCTGCGCTTCACCGCACTCGTCGACCGCGCGCTCGACATCGCCGATTGCGACTTCAAGGGCCAGGCGATCGGCTGGCACTCGCCGGGCGGTTTTCGCAACCCCGGTCTTCACGACTATGAGGGGGAAGGGGGCTGGCCTGGGCACGCTCCTTTTCCGGTTTGCTGGTCACCTGCGGCCTCGACCATATACTGGGTCGGGAAGAGGTGCCGGCCGAGAACTACAACTATCCCGGCAAGAAGACCGTGATCCATTCGCTGCATGGCCGTGTCGGCACCATCCCGGCACGGCTGACCGGCTACGGTGAGGCGTGGGACGGCGACCGCTGCGTGCTGTGGGCGGAAGGCATCGTGCAGCAATCGGCGGTGTTCGGCGAGGATCTGCATCTGATCCGGCGGATCGAGGCGGATGTCGGCGGCAACGAGATCCGGCTGTCCGACCGCGTCGTGAACCATGGCTTCAATCGCACGCCGCATATGTATTTTTACCATGTGAATGTCAGTCATCCCCTGCTTGACGAGGGCTCGCGCTACCTCGCGCCAATCCGCGACGTGGTGTGGGCCGGCCATGCCGGCGAGCGCTATGAGGCGCAGAAGGTCGGCTACCGCACCGTGCCGGAACCGCGAATGGGGTTCAGCGAACAGGTCTGGCAGCATGAAATGGACGCCGATGGAAAGGGCGAGGTACCAGTGGCGGTGGTCAACGACCGGCTCGGCCTCGGCTTCGAAATGGTGACGCGGAAAGACCAGCTGCCTTGCGCCTATCAATGGCAGAATTTCCAGGCCGGACACTATGCGCTGGGCATCGAGCCATCGACGCATCATGTGCTCGGCGATCTCGCCGCGCGCGAACGCGGCGAGATGATCTGGCTGGAGCATGACGAAGGCCGCGCCTACGATGCCGTGTTCCGGGTCCTGGACGGCAGGGAAGCTATCGCCGGCGCCGAAGCCAGGATTGCGGCAATCGCCCGCCAGCCCGAACAGGATTATCCTCGGCCCTCCGGCAATTTCCGGAGACTGGCGGGCCCGGCATGAGCGCGACATGTATTCAAAGCAAGCCCTCCGGCCGGCGGGCCGGATTGCGAGCGGTGCGAGAAGTTTGGAGGCCCGTGTGAAGACGATGGCAAAAAAGCGGGATTACAGCCTGGTCGGTGAAAGCACCAGGGCCGCGATCGAGACCGGCCTGGCCTCCGCCGAATGGTACCACACCCATGTCCCCCGCAAGGTGATGAAGGAGCTGATGCAGCGTTCCGACGGGCCGGCGATCCGCGACACCATCATCTGGATTGTTGCGATCCTGGCCTCGGCCGCCGGCATCATATGGTTCTGGGGCTCATGGTGGGTGGTGCCGTTCCTATTCATCTACGGCGTGCTCTACGGCTCGTCTAGCGACTCGCGCTGGCACGAATGCGGCCATGGCACGGCCTTCCGCACGCGCTGGATGAACGATGTCGTGTACCACATCGCCTCCTTCATGCTGATGCGCAATCCAGTGCAGTGGCGCTGGAGCCATGCCCGCCACCACACCGACACCATCATCGTCGGCCGCGATGCCGAGATCGCCGTCATGCGGCCGCCGGACCTGTTGAAGGCAGCGCTGGCCTTCACCGGCATCCTCGATTTCCGCTATTCGCTGCCGACGCTCGTGCGCCAGGCTTTCGGCAAGCTGTCCGACGAGGAAAAGAGCTATGTTCCGGAAATGGAATGGGCAAAGGCCGTGACGGCCGCGCGGTGGCATGTTGCCGTGTACATTGCGACGATCGCTGTCGCGGTCGTCCTCAGGTCATGGATACCGGTGGTGCTGATTGGTTTGCCGCGCCTCTACGGCACCTGGCACATGGTGACCACCGGCCTGCTGCAGCATATCGGGCTGGCCGACAATGTCGTCGACCACCGGCTCAACACGCGCACCGTCTACATGAACCCGATCAGCCGGTTCATCTACTGGAACATGAACTATCATGTGGAGCACCACATGTTCCCGATGGTGCCCTATCATGCGCTGCCCAGGCTGCATGAGCTGATCAAGCACGACCTGCCCGTGCCGAACCCGTCGATGTGGCATGCCTATCGCGAGGTCTGGCCGGTCCTGCTCAGGCAGCTGAAATACGAGGACTACTACCTCAAGCGCAAGCTGCCGCCGACGGCCAGGCCCTATCGCGGCGAATTCCATGAGTTCGACATGTCGGCGGCGGCTGAATAAGGGGCGCGAATGGTTGCGGGAGACAGAGATGGCCGATTGGATTGAAGCGTGTGCGGTGGACGATGTCGAGGAAGAGGATGTCATCCGCTTCGACCACGGTGGCCGAACCTTCGCGATCTATCGCTCCCCGGACAATGAATTCTTCGCCACCGACGGTTTCTGCACGCATGAGAAGGCACATCTCGCCGACGGGCTGGTGATGGACGACATCATCGAATGTCCCAAGCACAATGGCCGCTTCAACTATAAGACCGGCCAGGCCAAGGGCGCGCCGGTCTGCGTCAATCTTGCGACCTATCCGGTGAAGGTCGAAGCTGGCAAGGTGATGATCGAGATCTGAAGCGCGGCACACCGATCCGGCACCGCGGCAAGCAAAAGAGGAACGTTTAATGAGCCGAAAGAGACCGACCGTCGCCGACCTGCGCGCCATGAAAGGCAAGCGTCGGCTGACCATGCTGCGCGTGCTGACCCTGGACGAGGCGGAAGCTGCCGAGCGGGCAGGGGTCGATATCGTCTCCGTGCCGCCGGAACTCGTGCTCAACCCGCAATACCGCGATGCGGCACCGAGCCTGTTCACCATGCCGGGAGACAATTTCTACGAAATCGGCACATCGGATGATTTCCTGCGTTGGGCTTTCCGGGTCTACAAGGCCGGCGCCGACGCGGTCTATTGCAGCGCGGGCTACGCCACCATCAAGCGGATGGCGGACGATGCCATCCCCGTCATCGGCCATGTCGGCCTCATTCCATCCCGCGCGACGTGGACCGGCGGCTTCAAGGCGGTAGGCAAGACCGCCGGCGCCGCCATGCAGGTGTTCGAAGCGGTGAAACAGCTCGAGGCCGCCGGCGCCATCGGCGCCGAAATCGAAGTGGTGCCGGTCGAGGTCGCTAAGGCGATCTCCGAGCGTACCTCGCTGATCATGCTGTCGATGGGCGCGGGCACCGGTTGCGACGCGCAATATCTGTTCGCCGAAGATATCCTCGGGCAGAACCGGGGTCACATGCCACGACACTCCAAGGTCTATCGCAACTTCGCCGCTGAATATGATCGGTTGCAGGCGGAGCGGGTGGCCGCATTCTCCGAATATGTCGCCGACGTCAACAGCGGCGTCTATCCCGAGGACAGGCATGTGGTGCACATGGACCCGGCCGAGCTACGCCTGTTCCTGGACAAGGTCGGTCGGGGCTAAGGTCGGCTGCCATCTGTCGCTGGCGAGCGCAGCATGAAGCGTTTCGGCTTCGATGCCGAGCGGCCGATCCTCCTTCAGCGCCGGCACCAGCGCGCGTATCGCCGTATGGATAGCGGCTGTGCGCGGCGCCAGCGTCAGCCCGTCGCGCAGGTCGACGGCCTGGGCGGCCGCCATCAGTTCGAAAGCGATCAACCGGCGCCACAGTGCGATCATGGCGGCGCATTTCGAAATGGCCAGCGGCGTCTGCGTGGCATGGTCCTCGACGCCCTCGGAGACGGGCAGGAAATCGAGCATCACCGGATTGGCCTCGTGGCGGATGGCGGCCAGGATCGATGTTACCGTCTTCTGCAGCGGCACGAAGCCGGCCGACGCGCCGCCGACCGACAGGTATTTCGGACCGCGCTCATCGTGCCGTAGGGCAGGACCAGCGCGCCACGCTTGATCCACTCGGTCTTCAGCAGCGGCTGCGGTTCCGGCAGCCGCGAGGCCTCGACGACGATGTCGGCGCCCTCGACGCAACTTTGCCAATCGGCCACCGCCTTGACCGGCTTGCCGAGATCGGTGGAGAGCCTGGCGGCAAAGCCGTCGCGGCTTTCCGGCCGGCGCGAATGGACACGGATCTGGACGCCGTCGGTCAAATGCTGTTCAAAGCGGTCCGTCATGACTGCCATTCCCGAGATTGAAGCTTCAGCCGACCCAGCCAGGAATTCACGGCGTGTGGCGCTGATCGTCGCCATCGCCTTCTTCATGCAGCTCTTGGATTCGACGATCATCTCGACGTCGCTGCCGCAGATGGGTGCCTCCTTCGGCGTGCCGGCGGTGGCGATGAGCATCGGCATCACCATCTATATGCTGACCATGGCGGTGTTCGTGCCCCTGTCGGGCTGGCTCGCCGACCGGTTCGGCGCGCGCAACATCTTCCTGGTGGCGATCGCACTGTTCACGCTGGCTTCGCTCGCCTGCGGCTTCTCCGAGAATCTCACCGAGTTCGTCGCGGCGCGCGCCGCGCAAGGGCTGGGCAGCGCATTGATGACGCCGGTCGGCCGCATCCTGGTGCTGCGCAACGCGTCAAAATCGGAACTGCTCAACGCAGCCGCGCTCATCACCTGGCCGGCGCTGTTCGCGCCTGTCGTTGGTCCGGTGCTTGGCGGTTTCATCACCACCTATCTCTCCTGGCACTGGAATTTCTTCATCAACATCCCGCTTGGGCTGATCGGGCTGGCGCTGGTCGCCCGCTTCATCCCCGGTGACCGTGAAGCCGATCCCAAGCCACTCGACTGGCCGGGTTTCTTCCTGACATCGGCGGGACTTGCTTGCCTTCTCTGCGGCCTCGAGCGTATCGCGCATCCCGACGACGGCGTGCTGCCGACGGTGCTGCTGGTCGCGGCAGGGATCGTCATCGGCTGGTTGGCGGTGCGGCATCTCCGGCGCGCGCCCCATCCGCTGCTCGACCTGTCCTCGTTCAAGGTGCTGACCTTCGCCATCTCGACGCTTGCGGCCGGCACCATATTCCGCGTCGCGATCAACGCCACGCCGTTCCTGCTGCCGCTTTTGTTCCAGGTCGGCTTTGGCATGAGCCCGGTCGATGCCGGCATGATGATCCTGGCCTATTTCCTCGGCAATCTCGGGATGAAGACGGTGACGACGCCGATGCTGCGCCACTTCGGCTTTCGTTCGGTGATGGTCGTCAACGGCGTCATTGCGTCCGCATCGATCATGGCCTGCGCGGCGATCTCGCCGCAGACGCCGCAGGCGCTCGTGGTGGGGCTGATGCTGATCGCCGGCCTGTCGCGTTCCATGCAGTTCACGGCGCTGAACACGCTGGCCTTCGCCGATGTCGCCGCGGCGCAGCGCAGCTCGGCGGCGACGCTGTCCTCGATGCTGCAGCAGGTGGCAATGCTGTTCGGTGTGGCGATAGCTGCGGCGATCCTCAACCTGTCGCAGATCACCAGGGCCCAGCCGGCGCTGGACCTCGTCGATTTTCGAGTCACCTTCCTGGTGATCGGCGTCATCGGGCTGGTGGCGTCGTTCCGTTTCCTGGTGTTTGCCGAGGACCGCCGGCGCCGAGGTTTCCGGCCACATGGCCGGGAACCGAAAATTGAATTTTCCCATCCACCGCAGGGTTAAATTCCATCTTCGCCTTGCGCCTTGGTGTCGTGCTTGCGCAAGACGCAGGGATGGCGCAAACAATTACTAAAAGTGCTGAAGTTTCCAGGCATTGCGCCAGCACAGCAATCAATGCGTCCACATCGCGAGTCTCGTCGGCAGTCCGTGTTTTGAACGCGGATTCATTTGACGAACCGACGTTGAGCCGATTAGCTTTCTTCCCAGGGGCGGCAGCGCTGCCGCCGGGGTGAAGACAGACAATGAACGCGATCGGTCGGCCGAGTTTCAAGAGCCTGAACCAGGAAGGTATTGTCTTTGCCATAGCGGTGATGCTGTTCATTGCCGCGGCCATAGGCCTGCCGGGCTTCATCGCTCCGAACAATCTCGTTGCCATCGTTCGTTCGGTCTCGGTACTGGGCATATTGGCATTGGGCATGGCGGTCGTCATCATTGGCCGTGGCATCGACCTCTCGGCGGTGGCGATCATGGCGATGTCGGTCGCCTGGTATCTGCAGTTGATGAATTCAGGAACGCCTGACGGGCTCGCCTTCGCCTATGTGCTGGCCGGCGTGCTCGCCATCGGCCTGCTCAACGGCTTTCTCGTCGCTTACGCCGACGTGCCGGCGATCTTCGTGACGCTTGCCACCGGCTCCTTCGTCTTCGGCTATGTGCGCTCGCAACTGATCACGCAGGATGCGGTTCCGGTGCCGCAGGGCCATTGGGTGGAACTGCTTGGCGGCCTGCGCTTCCTCGACATTCCCATCGAGGTGTTCGTCTTCGCTGCACTGGCTTTCCTGTTCTTCCTGTTCCTGCGCTACACCAAATGGGGCCGCTACGTCTATTTCGCCGGCGATAATCCGGTCGCCGCGCGCAACATCGGTATTCCAGTGCGGCCGATGCTGGTGCTGCGCTATGTGCTTTCCGCCTTCGTGGCGCTGATCGCCGGCCTGCTGACAGCGGCCAGCCTGCATTCGATCAACACCCGCGTCGTCAACTCGACGCTGCTCTACGACATCGTGCTGGTGGCGGTGATCGGCGGCATCGGGCTTTCGGGCGGACGAGGCGGGGTGCGAAACGTGCTGGTCGGAGCGGCGCTGATCGGCATCCTGCTCAATGCGATGACCATCATCGACATTCCGCTGCTCTACCAAAACCTGATCAAGGCGGCGATCCTGCTCGGTGCCATCATCGTCGACGGCATCATCAATCCGCGTGACGAACAGACGGCGCAGCAGGGCGATATCTAGAGCATGATCCCGAAAAGTGGGAACCGGCTTTCGGAAAAGATCATGCTCAAACAGGAAGACTAAACCAAAGCGGACGGTTGGGGCCGGCCGTAAATAACAACGACCAACCAGAGGATGTGACATGAAACTGATCAAAACATTGATGGCCGCCGCGACGGCGCTTGCGGTCACCGCGTTCGTGGCGCCGAGCTTCGCTGCCGACGATCCGGGCCCCGCTGCCTATGCGCAGGCACTCAAGGGCAAACGCGTCATGCTGGTGCCGCTGGCGATGGGCTTCGACCTGGCGCAGGGCTGGGCGCACTATCTGAAGACCGAAGTCGAGGCCTGGGGCGGCACGTTCGAGACGCGCGATCCGAACTGGGTCGTCGATGCCGGCGCGCAGGCGATCACCGATGCCATCTCCTCCGACACCAGGCCTGACGTGCTGATCATCCACGCGCCCGACCTCAATTCCTACTCCAAGCTGATGAAGAAGGCGCAGGCAGCCGGCACCTACGTGATCCTGGTCGACAATCCCGCCAATTTCCCGGCCGATGCCTTTGTCGGCAGCGATTGGGACCGGCTCGGCCAACTCGAGGCGGAAGCCGCGATCAAGGGCTGCGGCGAGAACTCGTCCAAAAAGATCGGCCTTGTGCAGGGCGATCAAGCGAACTCCTCCAGCCTTTATCAGTACGCCGGCATCATGAAGGTACTGGAAAAGCATCCCGAGTTTCAGGTCGTGGCCAAGCCCGACTCCAACTGGGATGCGACCACCTCGCGCAATGTCACGACGACGATGCTGCAGCAGAACCCCGACATCTGCTCGATCATCGACTTCTGGGATGGTGATGCTACTGGCGCGTCGGCCGCGATCCGTGATGCCAAGCTCGAAGGCAAGGTTTTCCTGGTCACCACCGGAGGCGGCGAAAAGGCGGCCGACTGCGACAAGCTGCAGGACGGCACTTATGGCGCGGTTGTCATGACCGACCTTGCCCGGCAGTCGGGGGACATGAACGCCATCATAAAGTTCCTGCTGCAGAGCGGCCAGCCGGCCGGCACGTCGCACACCTACATCTACACGCTGGAGAAGGCGACGACCAAGGCCGACCTCAAGCCCGACAGCTGCTGGGACCTGAAGGCGCTGCAAGCGGAAGCTGCGGCGAAGTAGGTCGCGAGTTTACGCCTGATATCAACATGGCGGCCGGGTTGTACGTGGACAATCTCTAACCTCGGCGCTGCCCCTCACCTTACCCTCTCTTCGTGAAAACGGGGAGAGGGGGTGTAGACGCTGGAGTTTATCCCTTCTCCCCGTTCTTCACGGGGAGAAGGTGCCGGCAGGCGGATGAGGGGCAGCGGCGAAGTTGAGAATTGCTCCGGAGCGATTACCCGGCCACCTTTTTCTCTTCTCTCGCAATAGCAGTGACCTGATGTCCTTTCGCGAACGCCTCCAGGCCTGGCGCTACAATCTCGTGCCCGACCATCTGGTCGGCGAGATACTGACCAAGCGCTGGACCGACAATGCCATTCCCTTCCTGGCACTGGTGGCAACACTCGGCGTGTTCGGTTCGATCATTCCGGGCTTCTTCAAACTGACCTCGCTGCAGGAATCGACCCGCCAGCTCGGTGAATTCTCGATGGTCGTCACCGGCATGACGGTGGTGATGCTTGGCGGCGGCATCGACCTGTCGGTCGGCTCGATCTTTGCGCTGTCCTGCTTTTCGGCCGTCTATGTCTTCTTCATCCTCGAACAGTCGATCTGGCTGGCGCTGGCCGCTTCGCTTGCCGCCGGCCTCGTCTTCGGCGCCGTCAACGGCTATCTCGTCGGATACCTCAGGCTGCGCGCCTTCCTCACCACGCTGGTGACCTTCATTTTCGGGCGGGCGCTGTTCGACATCCTGGTCACCACCTATGCCGCCGATGTGCAGCTGTCCCAAGCCACCTCCGATGTGCTCGACTTCATCGGCGACGGCACCTTCTGGGGCCTGTCGGTCTCGGTGTGGTTGGCCATTATCCTCGCCATCGTCACTCATATCGCGCTGACGCGCTCGCGGCCCGGCTGGCATGTGCTGGCGGTTGGCGGCTCCCGGCGCTCTGCCCACAATGCCGGCATCCGTGTGCGCCGCACCGTGTTCATGACTTATGTCTTCTCAGGCTTCTGCGCCTCGATCGGCGGCTTCCTCATAGCTTGCCGGCTGAGCGGAGCAGGGCCGGGCACCGGCCTCAACCTCGAGATCATGGCGCTGACCGCGGCGGTGGTCGGCGGTGTCAGCCTCGGAGGCGGGCGCGGCTCGGTGATCAAGGGGCTGATGGGCGCCATCATCGTTTTGACCATGACCAACGGCCTGATCAGGCTGGGCTACGGCACCGGCACCAACCAGATGGTGCTGGGCATCATGCTGGCAGTGGCGGTGACGATCGACATCCGCTGGCTGAAGAACCGCCACAAGGTGCTGAACGAGGTCTATGTCGCGCCGGTCTATCTCAGGATGGGCGAGACGCAGTCGGCGGCGCCCGGCTCCGGCACATCCTACGAACTCGACGACAGGCTGTCGGGCGCCGACCATATCGGGCTCGGCGAACTGGAAGGACCGGAAGATGTCATTCTCGACCGTGACGACCACCTCTATTGCGGCACGCGCCATGGCGAGATCGTCCGCTTCTTCGCGCCGGGCTATGTGAAGTCGGAAGTGTTCGCTCATATCGGCGGCTTTCCGCTCGGCCTTGCCTTCGACAAATCAGGCAATCTGATCAGTTGTGTCGGCGCCATGGGGCTCTATTCCGTCTCGCCCGATCGTGAGGTCAAACGCCTGTCGGCCGAAACGTCGCGCTCCTGGACATCGGTCGTCGACGACGCACGGCTGCGCGATCCCAACGACTGCGACATAGCACCGGACGGCCGCATCTATTTCACCGACTCGACCAAGCGCTACGACGCGCATGACTGGGCGCTGGATTCGATCGAGAACCGCGCCACCGGCCGCCTGCTGGTCTATGATCCGAAGGACGGATCGACCAGGACGCTGCTCGACGGCTACCGCTACACCAACGGCGTGTGCATGGCGCATGATGGCAAGTCGCTGTTCTTCGCCGAGAGCTGGGCCTGCCGTGTGCATCGCTACTGGCTGGAAGGGCCGAAGGCCGGCACCGCCGAATGCGTCATCCGGGACATGCCGGGCTACCCCGACAACATCAACCGCGCTTCCGACGGCAATTACTGGATGGCGTGGCTCGGCATGCGCACCCCGAGCTTCGACCTGTCGCTGCGCCATCCCGACATGCGCAAGCGCATGACACGCCGGCTGCCGCAGGACGAATGGCTGTTCCCCAACATCAACACCGGGGGCGTGGTGAAATTCACGGAGGAGGGCGACATCGTCGAAGCGATGGGCGACCTCTCGGGCGGCGCGCATCCGATGGTCACCTCGATGCGCGAGCACAAGGGATATCTCTTCGTCGGCGGCATCCTCAACAACCGCATCGGCCGCTACAAGATTGCTGGCGCCGACCCGAATTGGACCAGCCCGGCTTCCTATTGGGGAGCAAAGCGATGATCCTCGATCCCATCCTGGATTTATTTCGCGGCAAGGCGGTGACGATCCCGCCGCTGGATGGCGCTTTCCGACCCAACACGCAGCTTGACGATGCGCCGGCTTTTGCCGAACTGACCGAGCCGGACAATCTGCTGATCTCTGGCGACAAGCTGCTCGCTTCCAGCGGCAACGCCGTCTATTCGATTGCCGCCGGTACCGCGCCCAAGTTGGTCGAGACCTTTGCGTCCACCGTTACCGCGCTGGCGTTCTCGCCATCGGGTGAGCTGACGGTCGGATTGGAAAGCGGCAAGCTCCTGGTCGGCGGTAGGGATGTTTCGCTACCGGCTGGTGTCAGCTGCATCACCGCGCTCGCCTATGCCGATGATGGTGCGCTGTGGCTGGCCAATGGTTCGGCCGAATTCGCACCATCACAATGGGCGGCCGACCTGATGAAGAAAGGCGCGTCCGGATCGCTTTGGAAGCAGAATGCGGCAGGCGGGACCTTCCGCAAGGTGGCCGGCGCCATCGCCTTTCCCTATGGGCTCCATCCCATCGGCAGGGATGTGCTGGTGAGCGAGAGCTGGCGCCATCAGCTCATCCGCTTCGAGGCGGCAAGCGGCAGCCGCTCGACGGTGTTGACCCATCTGCCCGGCTATCCCGCGCGGCTGTCGCCGGCAGCCGATGGCGGCGCCTGGCTGACCCTGTTTGCGCCGCGCAACCGGCTGATCGAATTCGTGCTGCAGGAGACGCATTACCGTCAGGACATGATCGAGCAGGTGCCGCCGGCCTATTGGATCGCACCGGCTCTGGCCTCAAGCCGCAGCTTCCTCGAACCGCTGCAATGCGGCGGCATCCGCACGATGGGCATCCACAAGCCCTGGTCGCCGGGCCGCTCCTACGGTCTGGTGGTCAGGCTCGACCAGAAGATGCAGCCTCGGTTCAGCCTGCACAGCCGCGCCAACGGCATACGTCACGGCATTTGCAGCGTGGTTGAAAAAGATGGCGAACTGTTCGTCGCCTCGAAGGGCGGCGACTGCGTGTTGGCTGTCGATGCCGGGGGTTTTGATGGAACCAATCGTGCGCCTGGAGAATGTCACCAAAAATTATCGCGGCGTGCCCGCGGTCAAGAATGTCAGCTTCGAATTGCGCAAGGGCGAGATCCACGCGCTGCTCGGCGAAAACGGCGCCGGCAAGTCGACGCTGACCAAGATCATCGCCGGAGTGGTCGACGCCAGTTCGGGCAAGATGTTCCACAAGGGACGCGAGATCGCTTACGCCTCGCCGCATGCGGCGCTCGAGGCGGGCATCGCAATGGTGTTCCAGGAGACCAGCCTGGTGCCGTCGATGACGGTGGCGCAGAATCTTTATCTCGGCACCGAGAAATTCCTCAACCGGCTGCGCGGCACCTACATTTCCGCGCAGCAGTTCCTGCAGTCGCTGAATTTTCCGGTCGACCCGAACGCCATGGTGGCGACGCTTGGCGCGGCCAAGCGCCAGATGGTCGAGATCGCGCGCGCCGTGCACCACAATGCCGAGATCATCATCTTCGACGAGCCGACCGCGACGTTGACGCCGGAGGAAAAGCGGCACTTCTTCGCGCTGATCCGGCGGCTCAAGGCGCGCGGCGTCTCCATCGTCTTCATCAGCCATGCGCTGGAAGAGGCGCTGCTGATTGCCGACCGTATCACCATCCTGCGCGACGGCGAGTTGGCCATCACCGACGACACGTCGGCCTTCGATCGCGACCGGATCGTTGCCGCCATGGTCGGGCGCACGCTGTCCGGGCAGATCTATCGCCAGCGAGACGAGGCCAGGCTGCGCAAGGCGGGCAAGAAAGTTCTGTCGGTGCAGGACATCTCAATGAGCAATGTCGTGCGCAACAATTCGTTCTCGATCTTCGAAGGCCAGATCACCGGCGTCTTCGGGCTGATCGGCTCCGGCCGTACCGAGACGTTCAAAATCGTGTCCGGCATCTACAAACGCGATTTCCTGCGCGGCGGGGCGATCGAGCTGGACGACAGGCCGGTGCGCTATCTCGTGCCGAGCGAAGCGGTAGCCGACGGCATCGTCTACGTCACGGAGGATCGCAAGAGCGAAGGCATTTTCGAGACGATGGGCATTGCCGAGAACCTGTTCGGCGGGCTGCTGGCAGCCGGCCGCGAAACGGCCTGGGTGATCAACCAGCAGGAAATGCGCGCGCTTTCCGCCGAATGGACCAAGACGCTGAATATCAAGGCGATCAACGACAATGCGCGCGTGGTCGAGCTTTCCGGCGGCAACCAGCAGAAGGTGGTTATCGGCAAGGGGTTGGTGCAGAAGCCGCGCGTCGTCATCTTCGACGAGCCGACGCGCGGCGTCGATGTCGGCGCCATCGCCGAGATCCACCAGATCATCAACCGGCTGGCAGACGAGGGTCTGGCCGTCGTGGTCATCTCGTCCTACCTGCCGGAGATCATGAACCTGTCCGACCGGATCCTGGTCTGCCGCCAGGGCCGCATCGTCGAAGAGTTTTCGCCGGCGGAGGCGACGGAGGAGAAGATTATGTATGCGGCGGTGCATTAGAGGGTGTGTCGGTATTCAGGTGAGGCCGGCCTGCAAACGCCGGCTTCCTGCGCTCCCGGTGCTCACGTACTTCAAGTACGCTCCGCTCCGGTTCTCGGAACCCGTCGTTTTCGACTCGGCCTGACTTGAATCTCGACATACCCTCGCGGTGCTGTTTGCGTCGCAAAAGGCGAATAGGCGAATGAAGTGAATGGATTGGCGGCGGCTGTTCAGCGTCCGATTCAAACGTCCGGCATTGAAAAAACGAAAGGAAACACCATGGCCACCACCAGACTCCTGAGCGATGCCGAGGTGGAGAAAATCCCGGCCTTAAAGGCGGTGTTCGACGACATCCGCGCGACGCGCAAATCCGATTTCGTCAATAATTTCTGGCGCGGGCTGGCCAATGATCCTGCGGCGCTGAAGCGTATCTGGGAACAGCTCAAGGCGGTGATGGTTGCAGACAGTGCGATCGATCCGTTGACCAAGGAGATGATCTACATCGCGGTGTCGACCGCCAATGGCTGCTCCTATTGCGTCCATTCGCACACCGCGGCGGCGCGCGCCAAGGGCATGACAGACGCACAGCATGGCGAACTGGTGTCGATCATCGGGTTGGCGGGACAGACCAACCATCTGGTGACGGCAATGCAGATCCCGGTCGATCCACAGTTCGAGGTGAAGTGAGGAAAGACGCGCTACACCGGCCTGTAAACCTTCTCCGCCGCGTTCCAGAAAATGTCGGCTTCCGCCGCCGTGCCATGCTTCTCCACCGCATCGCGGTGCGCCTTGATCAGTTCGGCGTGGCCGGTCCAGAGCTTCTCGATCGGGAAGTTCGAGCCGAACATCAGATGGTCGCTGCCAAGAATATCGATCGCATTGTCGATGATGTAGGCGATCAGCGCCGGGTCGTTGCGGTGAACGAAGGTGCCGAGGCCAGACAGCTTGGCGTAGAGATTGGGCGCCGCCGACAGTGTGCGCAGGCCGGCCTTCCAGGCTTCGGTGGTTTCCGGTTCCATGCCGGTCAGCATGCCGGCGTGGGTCAGGATGAAATTCGTCTCCGGGTTTTCGCCGACCAGCGTCAGCCCGTCCTTCATCTGGGCGGGGAAGAGCTGCAGGTCGAAGGACAGGCCGTAATCCTTCAGCCGCGCGACGTTGGCGCGGACCTTGGGGTCGATCACCTGGTCGGCCGAGGCGGCGAAGCGGAAGGCCGGGGTCTCGTGCCAGTGCAGTTGCATGCGCACGCCGCGCAGCAGCCTGTATTTCATCAACCGGTCGATCTGCGGCCTGACATCGTCCACCGTCATGTCGGCATAGCCGACGATGGCGTGCGGCCAGCCGGTCTCGTCAGCGGTCTTCTGCAGGAAGGCGACCTCCTTCTCGAAATCCTCCTTGGCCCAATTGGTCTGGACATAAACGGCTTTTTCGGCGCCCGAACCTTTTTGGTCGGCCAAAAATTCATCGATCGGATAGTCGCGGCGGATCGGTTCGTAAGGGCCGAAGATGCGCGGCACCATCGGGCCGACCAGCCATGGTTGGTCCTTCTGGCGCCAGATGTGGAAATGCGCGTCGATGGCTTTCTGCATCACGATACCCTTTTTCCAGATGGTCGCGGCCGCCGGGGCGGGGCGTGCGAGCGACAGGATGAAATCGGTGAGGCCGGCCAGCGACGAGCCGTCGACCAGATCGTCGAGGTCGGGCAGGATGGCGCGCAGCGCCGCTGTCGCCGGCTGGAAGCGCGGATCGCCGGCCAGCGGGGTCGCCAGCGACAGCCGGAAGGCGCGGGCGCTAAGCCTGCGCATGGCAATCTCCAGTTCGGCATGGTCGCCGCGCTCCAGCGCGTCGGAGAGAATGACGACCGCGGCGCCGCGCGTGAACGACGAAAAGCGCGGCACCGAGAGGAATGCCAGCAGGGTCGGTCCCATGCGGGTGCCGCCATCCCAATCGTCGACCTGGGCCGCCGCACGCGCCAGCGCCTGATCGCGGTCGCGGATGCGCAATGCCGAGGTGATGCGGGTGAGCCGCGTGCCGAAGGTAAAGATCTCGGCGCGGTCCGCGCCCTGCACGGCGGCATGCGCCAGCTTGAGATAGTCGGCGGTGTGCAGCTTCATCGAGCCGGAGACATCGATCAAGAGCAGCAGTTTGCGCGGCACGGTCTGGCGGCGGCGCAGCAGCGGCGAGGGGACATCGCCATCTGCGCCGACGATTTCCCTGAGCGAGCGGCGCAGGTCGAGCTTGCCGCGCGAATGGGTACGCACGGTGCGGAAGGAACGTCGGGCGGGCAGGGCCGATGACAGCTTTCGGCGAAACGCGGTCAGACTGTCGTCGTCGCGCTGGAAGTCGCGCGAGCTCAACTGCTCCAGGGCGGAAGACAACTCGCCGCCTTGCTGTTTCTGCTCGGCCTCGATCCGTTCGTCGTCGGCACCGCCATCATCCTTGATGCGCGTTTCCTCGTCTGCATCGCCTTCGATCACAGCTGACGCGTTGCCATAGAAATGGCTCTGGAAATGCGCTTCGAATTCGTCGCGGCGGTCAGGCGGCGGCGCTAGTGTGGCCAGGGCCGCCTCACGGATGTCCGCCATTGAGCGCGGCCCCAGCAGGGTCATGGCCTGCATGAAGCGGGAGACTTGTTCCGGGGCAATAGCGAAGCCGTAGCGGCGCAGCAGGCGAGCGAAGCTGAGCAAGGGCGTTGCGGCGCGGGGGAGATGTCCGGCAGGACAGAGGGGGCGCTGCCCCGCCCGCGTTGCTGAATGACGTCGCGGCTCACGCCAGCACCTCGTCGACGATCCGGCCGAGCTCGGGCGCGATGTAGGACAGATCCTCCTCGTCCTTGATCAGCACGCCGATGGCGCGGCGGAAGGCTTCCGGCCATGGACTGCCGCCTTTTTCGAGAATGGTCGCGGCATTGGCCCATTCGACCGCCTCGGCGATGCCGGGCGGCTTGGCGAGTGGACGCGCGCGGATGGTCTGCACGGCTGTGGCCACCGCGCGTGCCGTTGCCTCTGCGACATCGCCGGCGCGCAGCATGATGATGGCCGCCTCACGCTCGGCATCGGGATAGCCGATCCAGTGATAGACGCAACGCCGCCGGAGCGCTTCGGCGAGTTCGCGGGTGCGGTTGGAGGTCAGGATGACGATCGGCTGTGCGGTGGCGCGGATGGTGCCGCGCTCGGGAATGCTGATCTGGAAGTCGGAAAGAAACTCCAACAGCAGCGCCTCGAATTCGTGGTCGGAACGGTCGATCTCGTCGACCAGCAGGATGCGCTGCTCCGGCGCCTTCAGGACCTGCAGCAGCGGGCGGGCGATCAGAAAGCGGTCGTCGTAGATATCGACTTCTTGCTCGCCGGCATGGCGGATGGCGAGCAGCTGGCGCTGGTAGTTCCACTCATAGAGCGCATGCGCGGCGTCTATGCCTTCATAGCATTGCAACCGCACCAGATCGCGGCCGAGCAGCCCGGCGATTGCCTTGGCCGCTTCCGTCTTGCCGACGCCCGGAGCGCCTTCGAGCAGCAGCGGCTTGCCCAGCCGGATCGCCAGGAAGATGGCCGTCGCCAGGCTTTCATCAGCCAGATAATGCGAGGCAGCGAGGCGCTCGGCGACCGCTTCTGGCGAAGTCGCGACCGTTTCGGCGTTTACCTCGGGCATGTCGGTCCTCAGGTCGTCGCTTGCGCCTTGAGCGCACGCAAAATGCGTTCCGGCGTGATCGGTAGCGTGTCGATGCGCACGCCGACAGCGTCGAAAACGGCATTGGCGACCGCCGGAATCTGTGGATTGGCGCACATTTCGCCGGGCCCCTTGGCGCCGTAAGGACCATCTGCCGAGGGCCGCTCCAGCACGATGACCTCGGTTTCGGCCAGATCGCCGGGACCTGGCATCAGATACTGATTGAAGTCGGTGCCGCCGTGGTCACGGCTGGGATAATAGGGCTCGGTCGTTTCGTAGAGCGCGTGGCTGATGCCCATCCAGGAGCCGCCGACCAGCTGCTGCTCGACCATTTTGGGGTTCAGCGCACGGCCGATCTCGAAGACGTTCTTCACCGCCAGCACCGTCACCTCGCCGGTCTCGTCGTCGACCTCGACCTCCGCCACGGTGCAGGCATGCGCGTAGCAGGTCGACGGCTTCATCGCGCCGGTCTCCTTCTCCGGATAGGAGCGCGGGATGAGAAACATGCCGCGTCCCGAGATCGAGCGGCCGCGCTTGAAATGCGCCGAAAGCGCGACGTCGAAGATCGAGATCGATTTCTGCGGCGCGCCTTTCACCAGGATGTTGCCCTGGCCGTCGGTCTCGAGGTCGGAGGCGTTCACCTCCAATTCCTCCGCCGCCACTTCCAGCATCACCTGGCGGGCTTCCCTCGCCGCCTGGATGACGGCGTTGCCGGCGCGGTGCGTGCCGCGCGAGGCGAAAGTGCCCATGCAGTGCGGGCCGGTGTCGGTATCGGCGGTGTCGACGACGACGCGGTCGGTCGGCACGCCGATTGTCTCGGCGCAGATCTGCGCCATGATCTGCTTCATGCCCTGGCCGAGATCGACCGATGATAGGGTCACCATGAAATTGCCGGTTGGGGTCGAATGCACCAGCGCCTGGGTGGGATCGCCGCCAAGGTTCATGCCCGTGGGATAGTTAATCGCGGCGACGCCGCGTCCACGCCTGATCGCCATCTCAAGCTCCCTTCACGTAGGAGGACATTGCCATGTATTTCTCAGCCACGGGCCAGTTGGCCGCGCGCGAGGCCTCCTGCATGCACTCTATGAGGGCCGCCCCTTCGGTCGGCTGGCGATGCGCCTTCATATCGCCGTCGCGATAGGCGTTGATGAAGCGGAATTCGAGCGGATCCATGCCGATCAGCCGCGCCAGCTTGTCCATCTGCACCTCCAGCGCGAAGTCACCGATGGTGACGCCGAAGCCGCGCATGGCGGAGGAGGGGGTGCGGTTGGTGTAGACGCAGTACGTGTCGATCCAGACATTGGGGATGGTGTAGGGGCCGGGATAGTGCCCCGCGCCCTTCTGGGCGCCATAGGGCGAATGGCGGGAGTAGGCGCCGGCGTCGGTGTAGCCGGTGACTTTGCGCGCGACGATGCGGCCGTCCTTCATCACGCCGTCCTTGATGACGACCTTTTCGGCCGCGCGAGGTGACGAGATCTGCATCTCCTCCTCGCGGCTGTAGGTAAAACAGACCGGTCGCCCTGTTAGCTTGGCGCCGAGGATCGCGATCGGTTCGACGATGACATCGACCTTGCCGCCAAAGCCGCCGCCGACCGTGCCGCCGACGAAATGCAGCTTGCTGCCCGGCATCTGCAAAATGATCGACGTGTTGTCGAGGGTGAAGAACATCGCCTGCGTGTTGGTATAGCAGGTGAAGCGGTCATTGCCCTCCGGTGCCACGATACAGCCGGTGGTCTCGGTCGGCGCATGCTCTATCGGCGAGGACTGGTAGCTTTGTTCGAGGACGTAGTCGGCCTCGGCAAACCCCGCCTCGACATCGCCGAAGCGCACCTTGCGGCACTCGCCGCTGTCATAGAGATAGTAGTTCTGGCCGTGATACTCGTTGACGAGGGGCGCGCCGGGCTTCAGCGCTTCCTCCATGTCGAAGACGGCCGGCAGCACCTCGTAGTCGACCTTGACCTTGGCCGCGGCTTCCTGGGCGGCGCGCTCCGTCTCGGCCAGCACCGCCACCACGGCCTCGCCCTTCCAGCGCACCTTGCCGTCGGCCAGAACCGCCTCGTCCTCCGGCCCGATCTGGATCAGGATCAGGATGGTGTAGACATTGTGCGGGACGTCCCTGGCGGTGAGAATTTTCACCACGCCCGGATGTTTTTCGGCTTCGGACGTATCGATCGATCGGATGCGGGCATGATGGTGCGGGCTGCGCACCATCTTCAGATGCAGCATGCCGGGAAAGTTGCGGTCGGCGAAATAGGCGGTTTTGCCGGTGACATGGCCGGGCGAATCCGAGCGGGGCCTCGGCTGGCCGATCTCGTTGAGGTCATCCTTGCGGACGTCCGAAAAATAGCTTTTGCGCAGTTCCATCTTGCTTCCCTCAGGCCGCGTTCTGCGAGTTGGCGCGAGCGGCGGTGAGCACCGCCTGGATGATAGGCTCGTAGCCTGTACAGCGGCATATGTTGCCCGACAGCGCTTCGACGACATCGTCGCGGCTGGGATCGGGCGTGTGGTCGAGCAACACCTTGGCCGCCATGAGCATGCCCGGCGTGCAGAAGCCGCATTGGGTGGCGAAGGCGTCGAGAAAGGCGCGCTGCAGCGGATGCAGGACGCCGCCTTCGGCAAGACCCGATGTGGTGGTGATGGCAGCGCCGTTGCAGGTTTCGGCGAGCGTCAGACAGGACAGCCGGAGCTCACCGTCGACGATCACCGAGCAGGCGCCACAGGTGCCTTGATGGCAGCCGCCCTTCGGCGAAGTGTCGCCGATCTTGTCGCGCAAGGCGTTGAGCAGCGTGGTGCCGCTTTCGACGAATTCGGCCTTCTCAGAACCGTTGAGCGTGAACTGGACGGGAACCTTTGCCATTCTTCCTCCTTGCGCGCCTGTCCCGCAGGGCAAGCGCGCGCCCCGAATGTGACTAGCTGAGCAGCAGCCGACCGAGATGAACCGGCAGCACTTGCGCGCGATACCAGGCGCTGGCGATCGGGTCGGTGATTGGTGCGGTGCCGTCGCCCGCGGCGGCCAGTGCCGAAGCGATGCCGTCCGCGTCCAGTGTCCTGCCGAGCAGCGCTTTTTCGGCTGTCTTGGCTCGCATCGGCCGGTCGGCCATACAACCGAGCGCGATGCGCGCCGAGGATATCGTGCCGTCGCCGGCTTGTTCCAGGATAGCGGCGATACTGAGCACCGAGACGCCCTTGGGCTTTACCCGCGAGACCTTCACGAATCGAAAGCTTCCCTGCGCCGGCCGCGTGAAGCTGACCGAGGTGACGATCGCGCGGCTCCCGCCCCGCTTGGCCAGAAACGCTTCCATCGGCATTTCGCCGTCATTGGTGCTCACCATGGCGTCCAGCGCCAGCAGGGCGACTGCGAAATCGCCATAGGGGCTTGGCGCAAACAGATTGCCGCCGACGGTCGCCATGTTGCGGATCGCCGGACCGCCAACGGCACGCGCGGCCTTGGCAAGCTGGCCGAGCTCGGGATGGCGGGCGATCGCCGCCATGGTCACCGAAGCGCCGATGCGGATCGTGCCGCCGGAGACCGTGATGACCGACAAGGCCGGGTCGGTCGACCTGACAAGGCCGGAGACCGAAACGTCGCCCTCATTGGCGGCGCGCAAGACGAGCGTGCCACCGCCGAGATAGCGCGTGCCGGCGGCTTTCAGCGCCGCGCTGGCGTCTTTCACCGTTGCAAAACTCTGCAATGCCAGCGCCATGGCCCGCTCCTCAACCCTGGCCGGTGAAATGGCTCTTCAGGGCGTTGAAGCCGCCCTGGAAGACATTGGCGCCCATGCCCTCGGCCAGCTTGTCGGCTTCTTCGGGTGCTGCGTCGAAGCTGGCGGTCCATTCGGCATAGGTGCGGTCGCCGTCGGTGACGCGCCGCAATTGCAGCGTAGCCCTGTGGTTGGTGAGCGGCTGCGGCGTTTCCAGGATCGAATAGCTGACGAGGAAATTCTCATCGGAGAAATCGAGCAGCTTTTCGCGCAGCCGCGCGCCGCTGGCCAGCTGGAAGTTGCGCACGCAGCCGATCGTGGTGGCGTCCTTGCCGTCCTCGATATGGCTTTCGACCATGCGCGGATGCCAATTCGGCAGTCCGTTGAAGTCGCGGATGCGCGCCCAGACCTTTTCGACCGGCGCGTCGATGACGGTGGAGATGGTGACATCAGCCATATGCTCTTTCCCCTGCAAACGTTCTGCTTGGGACGGTAGGCCGATCGTGGTCGCGGTGCTTATCAATGCGTCTTGGGCACGTATCAATCAGTCTGAAAATAGCCGCTTTCCGGCCCGTCAGGACACTGCTCGCGCCGCTTCGCGATAGAGCGTCGGCGGCACGCCGACATGGTCGCGGAAGAAACGCGAGAAATTGCCCTGGGTGGTGAAGCCGAGATTGCAGGCGACCGATATCAGCGGCTCATGCGACCACTGGAGCTGGCGCACCGCTTCCTCCATGCGCAGCGTGTTCCAGTAGACGTTGGGCGTCAAACTGGTCTGTTCCTTGAACAGGGCGAAGAAATGCGGCCGCGACAGGCCGACGCTGCGCGCCACGTCATCGAAGGAGATACGCTCGCAGACATTGGCTTTCATCAGCTGGATCGCCTTGCGGACGCGGAAATCCTGCATGGTGTTCACGCGGCCGCGCGGCTCCTGCGGAGCTGAAGCGTCGGCGGCATCGAGCACCGAGTCGATGAAGCGCTCGATCTCGTAATTGGCGACATCGTCGATGCTCTCATTGTCGGTCAGATGATCGAGCAGGCCGGCAGCAGCCTGGTGCAGCCAGGGTTCGAGCGTGATTGCCGCCTGCGCGAAAAGCGGCGCGGACGAGGGCAGGTCACGGCGCCGCCGTGCCCAGTCCGGGTCGATGTAAAAGGCGAGGAACAGGCCTGGGGTGCCGTCGTGCGACAGCACATGGCTATGCGGCTGCAGCGAGTTGATGCCGGCAGCCGTGCCAGGTCCAAGCAGGACCGTCTCACGGCCGATGGTCATCTCGCCGGCGGTGCCTTCCAGCCAGATGATGAGATGTGCCTCGACATGGGCATGGGTGACGAAGTCGCTCGCGACATTCAGGACAGAAACATGTCCGAACCGGCCCCAGTAGAGCCTGATCGCTTCCGTCATGGGTATATCCTCCCGCAGGCGACTGGCCTCCCTTCGCCTGCTTGGGGATTGTGCGGCCGGTTTTCCGTATCCGTCAAGGCATAGCCGCACGCCCGGTATTCGCGGCAGGCCGCTTCAGCCGATTTTCAGACTGAGCGATAGGACCGAAATGAACGCCGCTTCGGCGAAGACAGGCTTTTAGTCGCTTCGCCTGAAGTTGCGGATGCGGTCGAACAGCACCGCCAGCAGGATGGCGCCGCCGATGAAGGTGCCCTGCCAGAAGGCGTTAATACCGAGCAGGCCGAGGCTGTTGCGGATCACCTCGATGAGGGCGGCACCTACGATGGCCCCAAAAGCGGTGCCGACGCCGCCGGCGAGATTGGCGCCGCCGATGACGGTGGCGGCGATGACCTGCAGCTCCATGCCGTTGCCGAGATTGGTGGTGACGGCGCCCAGCCAGCCGGTCTGGATGATGCCGGCTATTCCCGCCGACAGCGCCGAGATCATGTAGACGGCGACCTTGATCTGGCGCACCGGAACGCCGGTCAGCGTCGCCGCATGCTCGTTGCCGCCAATGGCGAAGATGTGCCGGCCGAACTTGGTCCAGCGCAGGACGAAGCCGGTGATCAGCGTCAAAAGGATCATGTAGAGCACCGGATTGGCGATCCCGAACAGCCAGGCGCCGCCGCCCAGCGCCAGCAGCTTGTCGTGATCGGGCCCGAACTGGAAGACGACGGTGTTGTTGGAGGCGACCATGGCGAGGCTGCGGGCGATCGACAGCATGCCGAGCGTCACCACGAAGGGCGGAAAGCCGAGATAGGCGATCAGAATGCCGTTGAAGCCGCCGATGACGAGTGCGGTGACGATCGAAGCCAGGATGCCGACTTCGATCGAAAACCCGGCATGCATGGTAACGGCCAGCACCATCGAGCACAGGCACAGCACCGAACCGACCGAGAGGTCGATGCCGCCGGTGATGATGACGAAGGTCATGCCCAGCGCGACAATGGCGACGAAGGTGACGTTGCGGGTGATGTTGAAGAGGTTCTTCGGGGTGGCGAAGGCATCCGTGACAAAGGACAGGAAGATACAGGCGAGGATGACGGCGATCACCACCCAGAACGTCTGGCTGGAGAGCAGCCGCGACAGAAAACTGTGCTGTTTCTGCGCGATCGTCTGATCAAGGGTGACTGCCATTATCGACCTTTCCTGCCGGGAGCGAAACGCGCCAGCGCAATGAAATCCGGTTTGCCGCTCTCACGCCACCTGCTCGATGGCGCCGGTGATCAGCCCTGTCACTTCCTCGGGCGAACTCGAGGCGATCGCCTTGTCGGCGACTTTCCTGCCGCGCCGCATGACGATGACGCGGTCGGCGACGTCGAAAACGTCGGGCATGCGGTGGCTGATCAGCACCACGGCGATGCCCTGGTCGCGCAAATGGCGAATCAGGTTGAGGACCTCCGCCACCTGGCGGACCGAAATCGCCGCTGTCGGCTCGTCCATCAGCACGATCTTGGCCTGTGACAGCATGGTGCGGGCGATCGCCACCGCCTGGCGCTGACCGCCGGACATCTGCTTGACGAGGTCGCGCGGGCGCGTCTCGGATTTGAGCTCGGCGAATATCTGGCCGGCGCGCTTGTACATGGCGGCATAGTCGAGGATACGGAAGGGCCCGACGCCGCGGCGCAGTTCGCGGCCGAGATAGACATTGGCCGCCGCCGTCAAATTATTGCACAGCGCCAGATCCTGGTGGACGATCTCGATGCCGTGCTGGCGGGCCTCGACCGGCTTGTGCAGGATCAGATCCTTGCCGTCCATCTGCATGGTGCCGTGGCTCGGGCGGAAATTGCCGGCGATCATCTTGACCAGCGTCGACTTGCCGGCGCCGTTGTCACCCATCAGGCCGACGACCTGGCCGGGCTCGATCGACAGCGACACGTCGTTCACCGCCTGGATGGCGCCGAAATGCTTTGAGATGTTGGTGAGTTCGAGAACCGCCACCAGCCTTTTGCCTCCCATGTCTGGCCGTCTGTCCCGGAAGGGGCGACGGCTTCGGTTCGCTCCCCCAGCTCCTCCCGGAAGCAGCGACGCGGTCATTTACGCAAATGCCTGCGCGGGCGTCAATTGTCTGATGAATAAGATTTGGGCAATTGTCAGACGAATGAGATCCCCGCTTTTCGGGAAAAATCCGTTTTGTAGGACAAATAGCAATTGACGTTGGCGGCAAGCCGTTATTAGTTGAGCGTCGGAGGAAGATATGCCGGCTTTGACGACGTCGTTTGGCGGCGCAACCGGTAGAGGATTATCGACCGTGCCGGCATCGTTGCCGGGCTGGTCGCATCTGAAAATGCTTATCGGCCTGGCCTGACGGCACGAGCGCTTGCTTCTGTCATCTCGCATTCGGCCGATCTGTGTGGCGGGCACGCCGTGTCCGTCTGTTTCCAAGGGAGGACTGACATGAGGAAAACAGTTTTGCTCGCCGCCGTCGCCGCCATGGCGTTGGGCGCCGGGCCGGCTTTGGCCAAGAAGCAGCTCGTCATCGTGGTGAAAGGTCTCGACAATCCGTTCTTCGAGGCGATCCACCAGGGCTGCGAGAAATGGAACAAGGAAAACGCCAGCTCGGAATATGAGTGCTTCTACACCGGTCCGGCATCGACTTCCGACGAGGCCGGCGAGGCGCAGATCGTGCAGGATATGCTGAGCAAGCCGGACACGGTGGCGATGGCGATTTCGCCGTCCAACGCGCCGCTGATCGCGCAAACGATCAAAAGCGCCAACCCGTCGATCCCGATCATGACCGTCGATGCCGACCTTGCCAAGGAAGACGCAGCACTTCGCAAGACCTATCTCGGCACCGACAACTATCTGATGGGCAAGAAGATCGGCGAATACATAAAGAAGGCCAAGCCGAATGGCGGCACGATCTGCACCATCGAGGGCAATCCGGCGGCCGACAACATTCTTCGCCGCGCGCAAGGCATGCGTGACGCGCTGTCGGGCAAGGAAGGACTTGCAGCCCTTGCCGGCGAAGGCGGCTGGACGGAAGTGGCGGGCTGTCCGGTGTTCACCAATGACGACGGCGCCAAGGGCGTCCAGGCGATGACCGACATCCTTGCCGCCAACCCCAAGCTCGATGCGTTCGGCATCATGGGCGGCTGGCCGCTGTTCGGCGCGCCGCAGCCCTATCGCGATCTGGTTGGACCGCTGAAGGACAAGCTGGCCAGCAACGACTTCGTCATCGGTGCCGCCGACACGATCGGCGACGAGGTGGCGATCGCGCGGGATGGCCTTGTCACCGCGCTGGTCGGCCAGCGGCCGTTCGAGATGGGCTACAAGGCGCCGTCCGTGATGATCGACCTGGTCGAAGGCAAGAAGGTCGACGATCCGGTGTTCACCGGCCTCGACGAATGCACCAAGGATACGGTCGACACCTGCATCCAGAAGTAGGCGTCTCGATCGGGGCGCTCGTCAACGGGCGCCCCGCCACCTCTGCTGACGAACAGGGACACGCATTTCAGGGGCAGCGGCTCCGGCTTTGGCGCGCCCGTGGTTCGAATTTTCGGCAATGGCATCGGCGCACCCGACAGTTCCTGACCGGAACAGGTACGGCCGACGCATTGGAACGTGGATGCCGGACGAAAAGTCAAACAAGCGAGCCATTCGGAACAAGGCACAGGCCGGCCGCCGTCCGGCCGCCATGCGCCGGCCCGATGCGGCGCACTTTCCCGGTGCCAGCGTGCACGCCTCGCTGGCCAGCGAGATCGGGCTCAGGATCGTGCGCGGCGACTATCCGCCAGGCACCATCCTGCCCAACGAAGCCCAATGGTCGCAAACGTTCAACGTCAGCCGCTCGGCGGTGCGCGAGGCGATCAAGATGCTGATGGCCAAAAGCCTGCTCGCTTCGCGCCCCAAGATCGGCAGCTGGGTCGAACCGAAGGAGCGCTGGAACCTGCTCGACCGCGACGTGCTCGCCTGGTACGCGACCGCGCCGGACCGTGAGGTGTTCCTGCGGACGGTACAGGAGTTCCGCCATATCATCGAGCCGGAAGCGAGCGCCTTTGCCGCGGTGCGGCGGACCGACGAGCAGATGGCCGAGATCAGCCAGGCCTGCCGCGAGATGGGCGAGGCGGCAAGCCTTCAGGAGCGCATCCGGGCCGACACGCGCTTTCATCTCGCCATCCTGCGGGCCTCCGGCAACGACCTGCTGGTGCCGCTCGGCGTGCTCATCGAGTCGGCGCTCGACCATCTCTTCGTCTTCACGACTCAGCAGGTCGGCGACCAACGGCGGGCCCAGAGGCTGCACGAGGCGATCGAGAAGAATATTCGTTTGCAGCGCCCCTCAGCGGCGCGCAACGCCGTGCACAAGCTACTCGCCGATACCGATGAAGGGATCGGAAGAGGGCGAGGGTGATCGACGCTCGCGCTTGGTGATCACCTTTCTATGGACGATGCGTAGCCTTCTGCGGCCTTTCGCAGGCTCCCGGCGTTCGAAGCTCGAAAAGCCAAGCTATTGGCTTTTCATCCGGTGCGCGGACCGCTTCTCACCCTTAAATCGTCTGTTTCTTTCCATCTTTCATCGGCATCAGATCGACACCGTTGACCTTGCCGATATGGGTGGCCAGCATCGGCACGTACTGCTCGGCCGGTCCGGTGGCGTGTGCTCCGGCGAAAGCGTTCTTGGTGGCGTTGCCGAGGGGGTTGGCGATGCCGGCAGAACCCGCCATCGATTCGAGGTAGGTCAAGTCCTTGAGGGCGTTGGCAATAGTGAATTTGTGGGCGTCGCGGTCGCCCTCCAACGTCCAGCGCATGAAGGTCTGGTAGAAGCCGCAATCCATGCGGCCGTTGCGGATGACGCTGTCGAAGCGCTGCGGCGAGATGCCGACCTTCTCGGCCAAGGCCAATGCCTCGGAATAGATCGCCGCATAGCCCAGCGAGACGAAATTGTTGAGCAATTTCATGCGGTGGCCGTCGCCGGTGTCGCCGATATGGACGATACGGCCGGCCCAGGTTTCGATCACCGGTTTGACCCTGGCAAAGACGGCGTCGGGTGCGCCGACCATGGCGTCGAGCGTGCCTTCCCAAGCCTCCTTCGGCGTGCGGCTGAGCGGTGCATCGACATAGTTGACGCCGAGCGCCTTGAGTTCGGCGGCCAGCGCAGCGGTCGAGACCGGGTCGGAGGTCGAGCAGTCGACGACTACCGAGCCTTTTCTCAATCCTTCCTTGAGACCGCCGGGGCCTCGAATGATGGCTTCGACCTCACGCGAACCGGTGACGCAGATGAAGACGATCGTCGATGCCGCCGCCACGTCGCGGGAGGTCGAGGCTTCGTGGGCGCCGCGATTAGCCATATCCTCCGCCGGCTTGCGATTCTTGCGGCCGAGGAAGGTCAGGTGATAGCCTTTATCGACGATGTTCTTGGCGATGCCATGACCCATCAGGCCAAGGCCGATGAAGCCGATCTTCTCGCTCGCGGCGGTCGTGTTCATGCTGTCTGTCCTGTGTTGCGATTATCGATAATGTCGCCGCTCTTTTAGCCGCAAGCGGTTGCAGAAAGCAATATTGTCTGACAATACACATAATTCCTGAGCTTTCGTGGAGACCAGAATAATGAAGCGGATCATGTTCACCGGCGGCAGCGGCAAGGCTGGGCGCCACGTCGTGCAATATCTGGTGGAGCAGGGCTGCCAGGTGCTCAACATCGACACCAAGCCGCTCGACAATCCCAAGGTGCGCACGCTGATCACCGACATCACCGACAGCGGGCAGGTGTTCAACGCGCTGTCGAGCTATGCGGGTTTGCATGAATTCGACCCGTCGCTGCGCCCCCAGCCCGTCGACGCCGTGGTGCATTTCGCCGCGATCCCGCGCATCATGATCACGCCCGACAACGAAGTGTTCCGCATCAACGCGCTCGGTACCTACAATGTCATCGAGGCGGCGGTGAAGCTCGGCATCCGCAAGGTGATAATCGCCTCCAGCGAGACCACCTACGGGCTGGTCTTCGCCAACGAGCCGCGCACGCCGAAATATTTCCCGCTCGACGAAGAATACGACGTCGATCCGATGGACAGCTATGCCCTTTCCAAGGTGGTCAACGAGAAGACGGCACGGGCCTTTGCGCAGCGCGACGGTGCCGACATCTATGCATTGCGCATCGGCAACGTCATCGAACCGCACGAATACTCCCTGTTTCCGAAATGGTTCGCCGATCCCGGTTTCCGCAAGCGCATCGCCTGGAGCTATGTCGATGCGCGCGACCTCGGCCAGATCACGCTGCGCGCCATCGAGAAGGATGGGCTCGGCTACCAGGTGTTCAACGCTGCCAATGACGACACGTCGTCGGACCTGCCGACCGCGGAACTGCTGAAGCGCTTCTATCCCGGTGTGCCGGTCACGGGTGAGCTCGGCGAATTCGAGACGCTGCTGTCCAATCGCAAGGCGCGCGACATGTTGGGCTTTCGGCCGGAACACAGCTGGCGCAAATACGTGAGGATCTCTTGAAAACAGGCCCCGCCGGGGTTGAGCTGTGCACAGAAGCCGGCTTTGCGGGTGAACCCGCTTGCCGTGCTTGACAGCTTGCTCAATCCGGACTTTCTGGAGCCTATGCGGGACGCGAAGCCGAACAAGGAAAAATCGCCGGCAAAAGCGGCATCGGCCGAGCGTCAGGCCGGCGTTCGCCGCACCGATGCGGCGCGCATTCCGGGTTCCAGCGTGCACACCTCGCTGGCCAGCGAAATCGGGCTCAGGATCGTGCGCGGCGACTATCCGCCCGGCACCATCCTGCCCAACGAAGCCAAATGGTCGGAGACCTTCAGCGTCAGCCGCTCGGCGGTACGCGAGGCGATCAAGATGCTGATGGCCAAAAGCCTGCTCGCCTCGCGCCCGAAGATCGGCAGCTGGGTCGAGCCGAAAGAGCGTTGGAATCTGCTCGACCGCGACGTGCTTGCCTGGTACGCGACCTCGCCGGACCGCGAGGTATTTCTGAAGACCGTGCAGGAATTCCGCCACATCATCGAGCCGGAGGCATCCGCTTTGCCGCCATGCGGCGGACCGACGAGCAGATGGCCGAAATCAGCCAGGCCTGCCGCGAGATGGGCGAGGCACCAAGCCTGCAGGAGCGCACCCGCGCCGACACGCGCTTTCATCTCGCGATCCTGCGGGCGTCTGGCAACGACCTGCTGGTGCCGCTCGGGGTGCTGATCGAATCCGCCTTCGACCATCTCTTCACCTATACGACGCGGGAACTCGACGATTTGCAGCACGCACAGAAGATGCATGAGGCGATCGAGAAGAACATCCGCCTGCAGCGGCCCGACGCGGCGCGTGCCGCGGTGCGCAAGCTGCTCGCCAACACAGACGGCGTGATCAGGTCACGATAAGCCGTTCCAGGAATCCGTCACGCGGCTTTCTGCCTACTCTTCCTTCTCACGTCCGAACGCCGCGCGCAGTTCGTCCTTGGCGTCCTCGAGCACCTTCTTCTGCTTCGCCGGCAGGTTCTTGCCGGCACGGTTGATGTAGAAGTTCAGCATCGACATGGCGGACTGGAACGGTTCGGCCTTGCGCCGGTCGCTGTGTTCGGCCGACCGCTTGAGCGAAGCCGCGATCTTCTTCGGGTCGTGGGATTCGAAGACATGGTCTTCGAGATCCATGGCATTGCTGTGCTCGGTCACCTCAGCCGACCATTTCCGTTTCGCGGTCATGGCAATCTCCTTCGCGTTGAGCCGATTGCAAAACGTCCTTCATCGTCGCACGTTCCGGTGAGCCCGGAACCGGCGAACCCTGGAACCATGGAATTACCCACGTGGCGCTGCTCGGCGCCGCGAATGCGCCGATAGTGGTGGAAGGACCGTCGGCCGCTAGGCCGCATGACCGCGACAATGGTCAATGTCGATGACGGAATGGGAAACAGCTTGGCCTCGATCTTCTCCTCACCAGCAGCCGGCAATGCGGTCGTCGACAGCTCGCATGCATGGATACGGCTGGCGGTGTCGATGCTTTTGTCGACAGTCGGCGGCGTCGGCATGTGGGCCGTGGTCGTGGTGCTGCCGGCCGTGCAGGCCGAGTTCGGCGTCGACAGGGCCGACGCCGCTCTGCCCTACACCGCGACCATGGTCGGCTTTGCCGCCGGAAACGTTCTGGTCGGGCGCGCCATCGACCGTGTCGGCTACTGGATCCCGGCGCTTGTTTCCTCGATGGCGCTGGTTGCCGGCTTCCTGCTGGCGGCGCTGTCGACCTCGATCCTGCAGTTCACGCTCGCCCAGGGCCTGCTGATCGGGGTCGGTACATCGGCGATCTTCGGGCCGCTGATCGCTGACATCTCGCACTGGTTCAACCGCCGGCGCGGCGTCGCCGTGGCGGCGGCCGCGGCCGGCAGCTATCTCGCCGGAACGATCTGGCCTACCGTCATGCCACCCCTGATGAAGGCGGAAGGCTGGCGCTTCACCTATGTGGCCATCGGCATCTTCTGCCTGGCGACCATGGTGCCGCTGGTGCTGATGCTGCGGCGCGGCGCCCCGATCGCGGCCGCCGGTTCCGCGGGCAGCCGGCTGGTGCAGCCGATCTCGTTGTCGCCAACGGCACTCCAGGTGCTGCTCGTCATTGCTGGTCTTGGCTGCTGCGTGGCGATGTCGATGCCGCAGGTGCATATCGTGGCCTATTGCATGGATCTTGGCTACGGCGTCGCGCATGGCGCCGACATGCTGTCGATCATGATGGCGGCCGGCGTGGTCAGCCGCGTGGCTTCGGGCTTCGTTGCCGACCGCATCGGCGGAGTGAAGACCCTGCTTATCGGCTCGGTGCTGCAATGCCTGTCACTGTTCTTTTACATTCCCTTCGACGGGCTTGCCTCGCTCTATGTCGTTTCGCTGGTCTTCGGCCTGTCGCAGGGTGGCATCGTGCCCTGCTATGCGATCATCGTGCGGGAATACATGCCCGCCAGGGAGGCCGGCCAACGCGTCGGCATCGTCATCATGGCGACCATTTTCGGCATGGCGATCGGCGGCTGGATGTCGGGCTGGATCTACGACCTGACCGGCTCCTACGCCGCCGCGTTCCTGAACGGCATCGCCTGGAACCTGCTGAACATCTTGGTGATGGTGCTGGTGCTTTGGAAGGCAAGACGCGGCGCAACGGCGATGGCCTGAGGCAGAGCGAAAGCACTCGCCCGCAAGCGCCTCGGCTTGACAACGGGCCGGGGCTGCGCGACGCCAGAGGCGAGTGGTGCGGCACAGGCTGGTGAAATGGCGACAGCAACGTCGATCGTATTGCGGCAGCGCCTTGGCGGCCAGGCACCGCATGGAGCCTGTCCTTGATCAAGCCGCGCTCGCGCCGAGGCGGCGGCCGCCCGACCATATCAGACGTCGCGCGCAAGGCGGGCGTAGGCGCCATCACCGTGTCCCGTGCTTTGCGCGAGCCGGAGCGGGTCTCGCAGGACCTGCGCCGCCAGATCCAGGCCGCCGTCGACGAGCTCGGTTACGTGCCGGATCCCAACGCGCGGGCGCTGGCCTCGGCCCGCGCCGAGGTGTTCGGCGTGCTGGTGCCGTCGCTTACCAACAACGTCTTTGCCGAGGTGGTGCGTGGCATCTATGACAGCCTGTCGGATAGCGCCTTCCGCATCCAGCTCGGCAACACCCACTATTCCGGCCTCGAGGAAGAACGGCTGCTGCAGGTGTTCGGGCCGCAAAGGCCGGCGGCGCTGATCGTGGCCGGCATCGACCAGACTCCGGCCTCGCGAAAACTGCTGGAGAACGCAGGCTGCCCGGTGGTGCAGGTCATGGAAACCGGCCCGGATCCGGTCGATATGATGGTCGGCTTCTCGCATCTGGACGGGGGCAGGGCGGCGACTGAGCATCTGCTCGAAGCAGGTTATCGCCGCATCGGATTCATCGGCGCGCGCATGGATCCGCGCTCGCAGCGGCGCTTGGCCGGATACCGCATGACAGTGGAGAAAGCCGGCCTATTCGATCCACGACTGATCACCACCACGCCGGTGCCGTCCAGTGTGACGCTGGGACGCGAACTTTTCCGCGACGCGCTGGCCAAGATGCCGACGCTCGACGGCGTATTCTGCAACAATGACGACATCGCGCTAGGCGCGCTGTTCGAGTGTCATCGCGCTTCGATCGGTGTGCCCAAGAGGATCGGCATCGTCGGCTTCAACGATCTCGACATGATGCAGGTGGCGTTTCCCTCCGTCACCAGCATCCGCACGCCCCGCTACGAGATCGGACGGCGGGCAGTGGCCATGGCGCTGGCGGCGATAGGAGGCGAGCCTCCGCAGCAGCGCGTCGTGGATCTCGGTTTCGAACTCATGCGCCGCGAGAGCACGGCGCGCTGAACACGCTTTCGCGATCAAGAGAAAGGGCGCTTTACACACCGTTCATGGTAGCGCTACCGTCGTCGTCGGACAGAAAAGAGAAATGCAACGGTACGGCGCCTGTCTATTATACATAAGCGACAACTAATTCTTGTTTATTATGTATAATATGCTATTTTCCCAGCAACCTGGGAACGACGGGGGAGGAGGCATCGCATAGACCATTGGCCATCGGAAAGGCAGGTACGGCAAGGCAGGAGGAGCCGGAGCCGACCGTGCGAAATTCACATCGCGAAACGACGTCAGAATTACAAAATGGGAGGATTATCGATGATCAAGTCACTGGTAGGTGGCATCGTTGCCGCCAGCGCATTCGTCATGCTCAACTCGGCCGCCATGGCCGCCGGCCCCGAGATCGTGCCGGGCCCGGCCGCCCAAGCCGACTGCTTCGCGCCTTGGAGCGCGGACACGAAATTCTTCAAATATCCCAAAAAGGAAGGCCCATACCGCATCGCCTTCGCCAATGGCTATATCGCCAACACCTGGCGCATCCAGATGGTGCAGACCGCAAAGGCCTATGCCGCCCAGCCGGACGTCAAAGCCAAGATCAAGGAATTCAAGGTCGTCTCGACCGGCGAGGACGTGCCGGCGCAGATCTCGGCGATCAACAACTTCATCGATTCCGGCTATGACGCGATCGTCACCGACGCGCAGAACCCGACCGCCTTCGGCCCGGTCATCAAGCGCGCCAAGCAGGCTGGCATCGTGCTGGTCGCCTTCGACAACATCCTCGACACCAAGGATGCCATCAACGTCAATGTGGACCAGAAGGGCCTCGGCGAATTGTGGGCCAAATGGCTGGTCGCGAAGGTGCCGAATGGCGGCAAGATTCTCGAAGTGCGCGGCGTTGCCGGCACCTCCGTCGATACCGATCGCCACAACGGCATCCACGAGGTGCTCGACGCTTCCGGCAAGAAATGGGACGTCACCGAAGTCGCCGGCAAGTGGGACGACGGCGTGGCACAGAAGGTCACCGCCGACGCGATCGCTACCAACGGGCCATTCGACGGCATCACCGGCCAGGGCGGCGACACCGGCATCGTGCAGGCGATGATCGACGCCAAGCATCCGTTTGTGCCCTTTGGCGGTGAAACCGAAAACGGCTTCCGTAAGTTCTGCGCGGCGCATTCGGCCGACGGGTTGAAGTGCTCTTCCGCGGGCTCGGGCCCGGCCCAGGTCGCCGTCGCCATCAAGACCGCGATTGCAGCGCTCGAAGGCGAAGTGGTGCCGCAAGAGGTGAAGCTGCCGCTGGCGATCGCCGAAGATCCGAACATGAAGGAAGGCACGGATTACTTCCCGAAAGAGTCGGACAATTTCTTCGTCGGCAACTCCTTCCCGACCTGCGGCATCAACTTCAGCGCCCAGGAAATCATGGGTCAGACCAAGGAAAATCAGTAGTTTCCAGTGGATATCGTTTCGGCGCCGCGGCTAAGCCGCGGCGCCGGTTCTTGAATGTTCGAGCGCCCTGGGAGGGTTGATGGACGGTGCGGCTCCGCTCTTGCGCATGGAAGGCATATCGAAGCGCTATGGCGGCGTGCGGGCGCTGGAGAAGGCCGACCTGTCGGTCGAGGCCGGCAGCATCCACGCCATCCTCGGCGAAAACGGCGCCGGCAAGTCGACGCTGATCAAGATCATGGCGGGCGTCGTTGCGCCCGACGAGGGCCGCATGGTGCTGGACGGGCGAGAGGCGACCTTCGCCTCGCCGGGCGCCGCGAACAAGGCCGGCATAGTTTGCATCTTCCAGGAGTTGTCGCTGATTCCCGAACTCAGCGTCGCCGACAACATCGTCATATCCGATCCGCCGAAACGCTTCGGCATGATCGACCGCAAGGCGCAGCGGCGCATCGCCGAGGACGCGCTGGCGCGTGCGGGAGCATCCGACATTCATCCGCTGGCGCTGGTCAAGGACCTGCCGCTGTCACGCCGGCAGATGGTCGAGATCGCCAAGGCATTGGCCAGGAAGCCACGCATCCTGATCCTCGACGAGGCGACCTCGGCACTGACGGCGGCGGATGTGTCGAAGATCTTCGCTGTGCTGAAGCGGCTGCGTTCGGAAGGGCTGGCGCTGCTCTACATCTCGCACCGCATGAACGAGATCGCCGAATTGGCGGACCAGTGCACGGTGTTCCGCAACGGCCGCAATGTCGCCAGCTATCCCGCCGGCTCGAAGAGCGACAGTGAAGTCGTCGAACTGATGATCGGGCGCGAATACAGCCATATCTTCCCGCCCAAGCCGACATTCGCGCCGGCCACCACCGCGCCGGTGCTCGAAGCCCGCAAGCTCTCCTGGACGGATCGCCTGCACAACATCTCGCTGTCGGTCAGGGCAGGCGAGGTGGTCGGCCTCGGCGGCCTCGACGGGCAGGGCCAACGCGAATTGCTGCTCGCTTTCTTCGGCGTCCTGCGTGGCCTTTCCGGCCAGATCCTGGTCGACGGTAAGCCAGTGGGCATCGCCAGCCCCGCCGCCGCACGCGAGAACGGCATCGGCATGGCGCTCATTCCCGAGGATCGCAAGACCGAAGGCCTGATGCTGCCGATGACGGTGCGCGAGAACCTGTCTTTCGCCTCGCTCGACCGGCTGTCGAAAGGCGGCATAATAGACCGCGCCGCCGAGCAGCGGCTTATCGACGACATGGTCGGCCTGCTGGCGATCAAGACGGCCGGCCTCGACATTCCGGTCGGCGCGTTGTCGGGCGGCAACCAGCAGAAGGTCGTCATCGCCAAATGGCTGATGCGCCAGCCGCGCATCATCCTGCTCAACGATCCGACGCGCGGCATCGATGTCGGCACCAAGCAGGAGCTGTATCAGCTGATGCGCAAGCTGGCGGACGCGGGGGCGGCAATCCTGTTCTATTCGACCGACTATGACGAGCTGATCGGCTGCTGCGACCGTGTGCTGGTGCTCTATGACGGGGCGGTCAAGCGCGAATTGGTGGGCACCGAAATCACCGAACGGGCTCTGATATCAAGCGCGCTCAACATGCCTGGCGGGGATAGCCCGGTGAACCGGGGAGCGAACGCGTGAAAGGGATTTTGGCGTGAAGGATTGGCGCTACTGGTTGGCGGAGCAGCGCGGAACGCTGCTGGCGCTTGGCATCTTCATCGTCATGTTCGTCATCTACACCGCGAACCATCCGGCCGGCTTCACCGCCAATGTCGTGCAGACGGCGGCCAACAAGGGCGTGCTGCTGGCCTTCGTCGCCATGGCGCAGACGCTGGTGGTGATCACCGCGGGCATCGACCTTTCCGTCGGCATGATCTTCCTGTTGACCAACTGCCTGGCCTCGTGGCTGGTGGTGGGCACGCCGGTGCAGACGGCGCTTGGCGTGTTGGCGGTACTGGCCGTCGGACTGCTGTGCGGGGCGATCAATGGCGCCATAGTCATCTACGGGCGGCTGCAGCCGATCGTAGCCACGATCGCCACCGGCGCGGTCTATTATGGCATCGGGCTTCTACTGCGGCCGTTCCCGGGCGGATCGGTCAACGAGGATCTGGCCGACGCGCTGACGGGCCGTGTGTTTGACGTGGTGCCGGCCAGCATGGTTGTGCTCCTGGCCGTCGTGCTGGTGATCTGGGTGCCGTTCAGCCGTTCGGTGCTTGGCCGCGCGGCCTATGCGGCAGGGTCGTCGGAAATGGCGGCCTACATGTCAGGCGTGCCCATCCGGCGCGGCAAGTTCGCAGCCTATACGCTGGCGGGGCTGCTGGCCTCGATCGGCGGCCTGTTCCTGACGTTCTTCACCTATACGGGCGAAGCGGCCTATGCCAGCGGCAACTCCTACACACTGTTTTCCATTGCCGCCGTGGTGCTGGGCGGCGTCTCGCTGTTCGGCGGCAAGGGGAGTGCCATTGGCGCGATCTTCGGCGCGCTCGCCTTCCGCACCATCGGCGATCTGTTGTTCGTCTTCGATTTCGATCCGCTGTGGCAGCCGCTGTTCCAGGGCGTTATCCTGCTGATCGCCGTCAGCCTCGGCGCCTTCGCCCTGTTTCGGGTCCGCAACCGGCTGGAGTGGTTCCTGTGAGCGAGACGACATTGGGCGGCATTGCCGGCCGCATGCCGAAATTCATTCGCCGCGCCGACCCCGCGGTGTTGACGGCCTTTGCCTGCATCGTGGTCCTGCTCCTGCTGGGCAGTCTTTATTCGCGCAGCTTCCTGTCGCCTGAATATCTCTTGCAGCAGCTCAAGATGGCCTCGTTTCTCGGCGTCATCGCCACCGGCATGATGCTGGTCATCCTGCTCGGCCAGATCGACCTGTCGGTGCCGTGGTCGGTGGCGGCGGGCGCGATGATGGCTTGCGCCGCTGCCGCGTATGGCCCGGCCGGCGTTGCGTTGGCCATTCCATTCGGCATCCTGTGCGGGGTGCTGATCGGCATCGTCAACGGCATCGGCGTCGCCTATCTGCGCATTCCCTCCATGATCATCACCCTCGCCACCAACGCCGTCGCGCAAGGGCTGATGGTGGTCTACACCGGCGGCTTCTCGCCCCAGGATTCGGCCACCGGCGCCATGCGCTACCTGGTTACCGGCTTTGCCATTCCGGGAGTTCCCAACGCGGTCATCATCTGGGCGCTGATCGGCGCCGCGATGGTGTTCGTTCTGACCCGCACCGGCTTTGGCCGCACCGTCTACGGCATCGGCAACCGCGAGCGTGCCGCCTACCTCTCCGGCATCGACACAAGGCGCGTGGTGATGATCGCCTTTGCCGTCTCCGGCGGGCTCTCCGCCTTCGGCGGGGTGCTGCTTGCCGGCTACGCCTCCAAGGCGGCGCAGTCGATGGGCGACGCCTATCTCCTGCCGTCGATCGCGGCCGTCGTGCTGGGCGGCACCTCGATCCTTGGCGGGCGCGGCTCCTATCTCGGCACTGTCGCCGGCGTCATCCTGATCACGCTCCTGCAATCCATACTGTCGGTCATGCAGATGCCGGAGGCGGGTAGGCAGATCATCTACGGCGTCGTCATCGTCGCCATGCTGCTGCTCTACGGCCGCGCGCCGGCAAGCCGCTAGACCATCGTGGCGGAAAGGACAGTTCAATCGCCGACAGGCACCAACGGGCCGGCGCCGGTCATCGTGGCAATGGGCGTCGCCGGCTGCGGCAAGTCGGCCGTCGGCATGGCGCTCGCGGAGAGACTGGGCGCCGTCTTCATCGAAGGCGACCGGCTGCATCCATCGGAAAACGTCGCACGCATGGCCAGAGGCGAGCCGCTGACGGACACTTTGCGCGAGGGATGGCTCGATGCGATCGGCGAGCGCATCGCGGCCTCGGCCGGCAACGGGCAGGGCGTTGTCGCCGCCTGCTCGGCGCTGAAGCGAAGCTATCGTGAACGACTGCGCGGCTTCCGCCGTGACATCGTCTTCCTTTACCTAGAGATCGATCCGGCCATGGCGAGGCTGCGGGTCGCCAGCCGCAAGGGCCATTTCATGCCGGCAAGCCTGGTCGACAGCCAGTTCGCCATTCTCGAGCCACCGGCGGCGGATGAGCGGGCGCTGACGCTCGATGCGACGCGCCCGATCGCCGACCTCGTCGCCGAGGCGGTGCGCATGACGCGGCGGTTCTGAACCTTGATCGGCGCCATACCGGCATGCGACTTACGCCGGCAAGTGCGGCGCATGCGCAGGATCTAGATCTGCGACGTCAACTCGACCGGAAAATCATCATTGTCGGCATCGCGCATGGCGGCAAGGCTGCGGTTGTCCAGCACCTCGGCGATTGCCTGGCGCACCTCGAGCATCATGTGCCGGACCTGGCACGTCGCTTCGTCGCAATCCTCGCAGCGCTGATACTGCGTGCGGCTGGCGCATGGGATCGGCGCCAGCGGCCCGTCCAGCACACGCACCACATGGCCGATCTTGATCTCCGAGGCCGGGCGGGCGAGGCGATAGCCGCCTTCCTTGCCTTTGCGGCTCTGGACGAAGCCGGCATTGCGCAGCTCGCCCAGAATGGCATCGAGGAATTTTTTCGGGATGTTGTTGGCGACCGCTATGTCGTTGACGAAGGCCAATTGGCCAGCCGGCAAGCCGGACAGATGCACGAGGGCCTTGAGGCCATATTTGCCTTTTTTAGTCAGCATGCCCGAGTCAACCCATGAAGCCCCAACAATCCGCATCTGGCGGCTGTTTGTGTGCAAATGATGACGGGGCTTGTGGAGCGCTGCCGTTTCGCGAACAAGCCGATTTGTCGGCACGTTAGGCGCAAACGCGTTGATTCTTCGTAACCTTTTGCGCGGCTGGCGTCGTATTTGCCATATTTTGCCGCAAACGGCGAAAGCCGGCAAAGCGCCGGCTTTCCTGATTTGCTTACCGTAACGTGCTATCGCGCCGCGAAAACCTTATCGGCTGCCATAGGCCTGGTCGAGCAGGCCGCCGGCGGCGAAATGCTCTTTCTGGATGTTGTCCCAGCCACCGAAGACGTTTTCCACCGTCAGCAGGCGCACGTCCGGGAAGTCGGCCTTGTGTTTGGCGGCGACGGCCGTGTCGCGGGCGCGCAGGCCATTGTCAGCGGCGATGTCCTGCCCCTCGGGCGTATAGAGGAAATCGAGATAGCTTTTGGCCAGATCACGCGTGCCATGTTCGTCGGCGACCTTGTCGACGATCGCCACCGGGAATTCTGCCAGCAGGCTGACGGAAGGCGTGACCTGCTCGAATTTGTCGTCGCCATACTCCTTGCGGATGCCGCGGGTTTCGGATTCGAACGTGATCAGCACGTCACCGATCTCGCGCTGCACGAAAGTGGTGGTGGCTGCGCGCCCGCCGGTGTCGAAGATCGGCACGTTGTTGAACAACTTGGTGATGAATTCCTTCACCTTGGCGTCGTCGCCCTTGAAGGCCTCCTTGGCGTAGGCGGTCGCCGCCAGATAGGTGTAGCGCGCATTGCCCGAGGTTTTCGGGTTGGGGAAGATCACCTGCACGTCGTCGCGCACCAGGTCGTTCCAATCCTTGATGTGCTTGGGGTTGCCCGCCCGCACCAGGAAGGACGGCAGCGAATAGAAGGGCGAGGCGTTGTCGGGAAAATCCTTCTGCCAGTCGGCCGAGACGAGGCCCTTCTTGACCAGGAAGTCGATGTCGGTGACCTGGTTGAAGGTGACGACATCAGCGCCGAGCCCTTCGGCGATGGCGCGTGCCTGAGCCGAGGTGCCGGCATGCGACTGGTCGATGCTCACGCCCGGGTGCTTCTCGATGAATGCCTTGTTGACCTGGACGAACAGTTCGCGGCCGACGTCATAGGAGGCGTTGAGCAGCTTGTCGGCAGACCAGGCTTGGGAAGATGCGAGGAACAGGCCGGCGACGGTGGCGACGCCGAGGAGAAATCGCTTCATGAAATAAGGCTCCGTGTAGTGCTTAATCACCTCACCATAGTCCTGCGCCACTTGCCCGACGAGGCACGTGCAATAGTTTCGCGGTGCCACCGTAAGAAAAAATGTCGTCATGAACGCTGTCATTAGAATTTTGTTCCGCCCAATATGCACATAAAAAGGAGGCAACCATGCCCCAACACCGCCATTCAACAACGCGGCCGTCGAAGGAGGCGAAGCTGTTTCGCAATAACCGCAGCCAGGCGGTGCGCATTCCTGTCGAGTTCGAGCTCCCCGGCGAGAAGGTCCTGATCAGCCGTGAAGGCGACCGCCTTGTCATTGAGCCGATCCGCAAAGCTGGGCTCGGCGCGTTGCTCGCCCAATGGGCAAACGAGCCGCCGCTCGGCCCCGAGGACGATCTTCCCGAAATCAATGATGCGCCAGTCGAATCCGAGGACATTTTTTGATGCGGTTTATGCTGGACACCAACATCATCAGTGACATGATTCGAAATCCGGCTGGCAAAGCGGCCAATGCAGTGGAGCGCGAGGGAGACGACGCCATTTGCACAAGTATCGTGGTTGCCTCGGAATTGCGATATGGCTGTGCCAGGAAGGGATCAACCAAGCTGCTCAAAAAAGTCGAGCAATTGCTGGCCGAGATTCCGGTCTTGCCGCTCGATGTACCGGCGGATGCAGAGTATGGCGCCCTTCGTGCAGAACTGGAGGCCGCCGGCCAACCCATTGACCATACGACCTTTTTATTGCTGCGCACGCCTGCGCTGTGGGCATCACTTTGGTAACGGCCAATACGGGCGAGTTCATGCAGAATCCGCAACCTGAAGATCGAGAACTGGCTGGAGTAGTGCTCGGTCTAATATCAGGCAGCCGGAAACAGCTTCCAGCGGCCCGGGCGGAACGCTACCCGGCTCTTCTGCGCCGCGGGATGGTCGACGGGCAGCTCGATCTCGACGCGCTGGCGTTCGCCGCCGATCTCGAGTTCCACCCGGCGGGTACCGGCGACGCGGCGGCTGGCGACCACCGTGCCGGCGATGCAGCCAGAGCAGCCGCTCAGCAATTCGACGTCGTGCGGGCGGAAGTACAGCCTGGCATTGCCGCTGGCGGCCTCCGGCGCCGACAGCCCGATCGGGCGATCGGCGAGCCAGACCTCGCCATTCTCAACCTTGACGGGAAGCGAGCTCGATTCGCCGATGAAGCCATAGACGAAAGGCGAGTTCGGCCTGTCATAGATGTCGTCGGCTGTGCCGACCTGCTCGATGCGGCCCTGGCTCATCACCACGACGCGGTCGGCAAGCTCCAGCGCCTCTTCCTGGTCGTGGGTGACGAAGACGGTGGTGTGGCCGGTGGCGTCATGGATGTCGCGCAGCCAGCGGCGCAGTTCCCGGCGCACCTGCGCGTCGAGCGCGCCGAACGGCTCGTCGAGCAGAAGCACTTTGGGTTCGATCGCCATGGCGCGGGCCAGCGCGACGCGCTGGCGCTGGCCACCGGATAGCTGCGCCGGATAGCGCTTCTCCAGGCCCGAGAGCTGGACCAAGTCGAGCAGCTCGGAGGCGCGGCGGCGGATCTCCTGCGCCGGCGGCCGCGTCGAGCCCTGCCGGACCTTGAGGCCGAAGCCGATATTGTCCGAGACCGTCATGTGCCGGAACAGCGCGTAGTGCTGGAAGACGAAGCCGACATTGCGCTCCTGGATCGATTTGTGCGAGGCGTCCTCGTCGCCGAAGAAGATCTTGCCGCGCGTCGGCCGCTCCAGCCCGGCAATCAGCCGCAGCAGCGTCGTCTTGCCCGAGCCCGACGGCCCCAGCAACGCGATCAGCTCGCCCGACTTGATGTCGAGCGACACGTCATGGAGCGCGGGAAACCGCTCGAACTCCTTGCGCACATTGGCAACGCGAACTTCCATCAACAGTCCCTTTGTAGTGGCTGCATGCCGTTATCCCAAAACCGGTTCCCGCTTTTGGGCGACATGTCTTTTGTTTCATGCATGCCGTTATCCCAAAACCGGTTTCCACGTTTGGGCGACATGCATCAATGTCCACGCGCGGCGGCGATCTCGGCGCCGTAACGCATCTCGAGCAGTGTCTTCAGGACCAGCGTCACCAGCGCCAGGCCGGCCAGCAGCGAGGCGACGGCAAAGGCGCCGACGGCGTTGTATTCATTGTAGAGGATTTCGACATGCAGCGGCATGGTGTTGGTCAGGCCGCGTATGTGGCCCGACACCACCGAGACCGCGCCGAACTCGCCCATGGCGCGCGCATTGCACAAGAGCACGCCGTAGAGCAGCCCCCATTTGACGTTGGGCAGCGTCACATACCAGAAGGCCTGCCAGCCATTGGCGCCGAGCGACAGCGCGGCCTCCTCGTCGCCATTGCCCTGCTCCTGCATCAGCGGGATCAGCTCGCGGGCCACGAAGGGGAAGGTGACGAAGATGGTGGCCAGCACAATGCCGGGCACGGCGAACAGGATGACGATGCCGTGCGCCTTCAGCCAGGCGCCGAGCAGCCCCTGGGCGCCGAACAGAAGCACATAGACCAGGCCCGAGATGACCGGCGAGACCGAGAACGGCAGGTCGATCAGCGTGGTCAGGAAGGCCTTGCCCTTGAACTCGAACTTGGCGATCGCCCAGGCGGCCGAGATGCCGAAGACGACATTGAGCGGCACCGAGATCGCCGCCACCAGCAGCGTCAGCCGGATCGCCGAGCGCGTATCGGGATTGCCGAGCGCCTCGGTGTAGGCGCCGACGCCCTTGGCGAAGGCTTCGTTGAAGACGATGATCAGCGGCAACAGCAGGAAGATGCCGAGGAAGGCGAAGGCGATCGCCATCAGCACGGCCTGCGCCGGGCGGCTTTCGGTCACCGCCGCCGAGCGGCTGTCGTGATGCGGCTCGTAGGATTTGATCTCCGGATCAGCCATAGCGCTTGCGGCTCCATGTCTGCGCCAGGTTGACGATGAGCAGCATCAGGAACGACAGCGCCAGCATGATCGCGGCGATGGCGGTCGCCGCCGGGTAATTGTACTCCTCCAGCCGGATGACGATCAAAAGCGGCGCGATCTCGGACTTGTAGGGCAGGTTGCCGGCGATGAAGATGACCGAGCCGTATTCGCCGACGCCGCGCGCGAAGGCCAGCGCGAAGCCGGTGACGATGGCCGGCGCCAGGCCCGGGAACAGCACCCGGGTGACGATCTGGAAGCGGCTGGCGCCGAGCGTGGCGGCGGCCTCCTCCACCTCCTTGTCGATCTCCTCCATGATCGGCTGCACGGTGCGCACGACGAAGGGCAGGCCGATGAAGACCAGCGCGATGACGATGCCGAGCGGGGTGTAGGCGACCTTGAGCCCAAGCGGCAGCAACAGCTTGCCGATCCAGCCATTGGGCGCGTAGAGCGTGGTCAGCGCGATGCCGGCCACCGCCGTCGGCAGCGCGAAGGGCAGGTCGACCATGGCATCGACGATGCGGCGGCCGGGAAAGCGGTAGCGCACCAGCACCCAGGCGACCAGCGTGCCGAACACGACATTGACGGCGGCCGCGACAAAGGCGGTGCCGAAGCTGATGCGGAGTGCGTTGATGGTGCGCCGGTCGGTGGCGATCGCCCAGAAATCGGTCCAACCCAGCGCCGCAGAGCGCCAGACCAGCCCCGACAGCGGAATGAGGATGATGAGGGTAAGGTAGGCAAGCGAGAAGCCGAGCGTCAATCCGAAACCCGGAATGACGCTCGGCTGTCGAAACCGCCAACCCGCCCGAGCGGGTGCTGTGATCATATCGTCCTGAATATCGACTGCTTACTGGGGCTTGTAGATCTGGTCGAATATACCACCATCGCCGAAATGGTAAGGCTGTGCTTTCTTCCAGCCGCCGAATTGTGGGTCGTCGATGGTGACCAGCTTGATCGGCGGTAGCTTGGCCAGGTCCTCTGCCGGCACCAGATCGGGCTTGGCCGGACGATAGTGGTTCTTGGCGATGATCGTCTGCGCCTCCTTGGAATAGAGCCAGCCCAGATAGGCTTCGGCGACCTTGCGCGTGCCCTTGGCATCGACATTGGCGTCGACCAAAGCGACCGGCGGCTCGGCTAGGATCGAGGTCGGGGGATAGACGATATCGAAATTTTCGGCGCCGAACTCGTCGAGCGCTAGATAGGCCTCGTTTTCCCAGGCAATCAGCACGTCGCCTAGGCCCTTTTGCGCGAAGGTCACCGTCGAGCCGCGCGCACCGGTATCGAGCACCGGAGCGTTGGCATAGAGCTTGCCGACGAACTCCTTCGTCTTGGCCTCGTCGCCACCGTCATTGGCGTTGGCATAAGCCCAGGCGGCGAGATAGTTCCAGCGTGCGCCGCCCGATGTCTTCGGGTTGGGCGTAATCACCTGGACGCCGTCCTTGACCAGGTCGTTCCAGTCGTGGATGCCCTTGGGGTTTCCTTTGCGGACGAGGAAGATGATGGTCGAGGTGTAGGGTGCCGAATTGTTCTCGAATTTCGTGCGCCAGTCCGGATTGATCTTTTTCGACTTGGAGACGATGGCGTTGATATCGCCTTCGAGCGCCAGCGTCACCACGTCGGCGTCGAGGCCGTCGATCACGGCCCGGGCCTGTGCGCCCGATCCACCGTGCGACTGCTGTATGGTGACCGTTTCCCCTGTCTCGGCTTTCCAGTGAGCGGCGAAGGCCTCGTCATAAGCCTTGTAGAGCTCGCGTGTCGGATCGTACGACACGTTGAGAATGGTGGTATCGGCGAACGCGAAACCGAGCGTGCCGAACTGGACAGACGTGGCGACCAGTGCGCCGAGCAGTCTCCTGAAACGAGGTTTGGTCATTTCTGCCTCCGTTGAACCCACGTCAAATCTACCGAATTGGTAGAATTTAGATGCATTAAATGTTGCCTTTTTTGTCGTTTTGGAGAAAATCTTGGACCTGATTTCGCGGTGCGGAGAAACATTTTCCCTCAAACGTCCCCTTGGCGAATCCCCATCGATCTATCTAGGAACAAGCGGTGCCGAAGCAAGCCGAGCAGCAGCTTGCGGTTTGCCGTCGCTTCGCTTGCGGTACAGGAAAATTGTCCGTTCCGGCGTAACGGATATCCGGGCGGATCGAGGGGCCGGCAACGCGGACGAAGTCGGCGGGCAGGGCGTCGGCGCGGGCTGGGAGGAGATTGCGGGTAAGGAACTAGCGTCGCGAGTATGTCGCGAGGCGCTGTACCTCAGGCGAAGAAGCGCAATCCTCTGAATTGCTTGCGCAATCTTATTCAACAAACACCTTCACACTTGCCGCGCGTCCCGCCGCATCGATTACGGTCAAGGTCGAGTAGCCGGTGCCGTCCGGTTGCCATGTCGCGGTGCGCCGGCGGTCGATGCCGGTCAGCGGCTTGCCGTTGGCCAGCCAGCGGAACGGGGCGCGCCCGCCTTGCAGCTTCAGTACCAGCGGCGAGGCGTCGGCCGAGTTGGTGGCGAGGTCGACGCGGGCGCCGTCGGGCGGAAAGATAATGGTTGGCGCGGGCTCTGTGGGGGTCGAGGCCTGAACCAGGCCGTCGGACCCGGCGCCGAAGCGGGCAAGCGTCACAGGCAGGTCGTTACGTCGAGGAGTGAAGGCGCCGGGGGGCTTGCCCGGCAGCGGCACGGTGGCGAGACCCGAGCGGACAAAGCCCTCGAACAGAATTGGGGCTGCCGACACATAGCCGGACAGGCCAGGCACCGCGCCTGCATCGGCCCGGCCGACCCAGACGCCCAGCACGTAACGGCCGTCGAAGCCGACCGACCAGGCATCGCGGTAGCCATAGGAGGTGCCGGTCTTGTAGGCGATGCCGCGCTGCAATGCACCCTCGGGCGGCTTGACGCCCGACAGAATGTCCATGATTTGCCAGCTCGCCTGGTCATCGAGGATGGTCGCGGTGGTGCGCTCGGCATCGGCCGGCTCGGTGCCATCATGCAGCGTGTGCGTCTTGCCGCCATTGGCGAGCCCTGTATAGAGCTGGACGAGATCGCGCAGCGTAATCCCAACGCCGCCAAGGCCGATGGCCAGGCCCGGCGCCTCGTTGACCGGCAGGATCGGGTTTACCCCAGCCTGGCGGAATCGGGTCGTCAGCCGCGCGGGACCGACCGCGTCGAGCAGGCGGATCGCCGGCACGTTGAGCGACAGTTGCAGCGCCTCGCGGATGCTGACGTCGCCCTGATAGCCCATATCGAAATTCTTCGGCCGGTAGCCGCCGAAATCGGCCGGGCTGTCCTCGATCAGCATTTCCTGCGCCACCAGTCCCTGTTCGAAGGCAAGACCGTAGATGAATGGCTTCAGCGTCGAGCCGGGCGAACGCACGACCTTGGTCATGTCGATCCAGCCGGAGCGGCTGGCGTCGAAGAAATTGGCCGAGCCGACTTCGCCCAGAATATCGCCGGTGCGGGAATCGGCCAGCACCATGGCGACGGAGAGACGCGCCCCAAGCTTGGCGGCGGCGTCGCGCGCTACCTGTTCCAGCCCTTCCTGGACGCTCTTGCGGATCGTCAGCTTGAGCGGCTGGCCGGGAACCGCCTTGGGCAGCATCGCATAGGCGGCGTGCGCGGCGAGCGCCGGCAAGCTACGGCGCAGGCCAGACACATCGTCGAGCCCGGCGCGCGCGGCCTCGCGTTCGCCAAGCAGGCCAGCCGAGGCCATGCGGGACAGCACGCGGTCGCGGGCGGCGTGCGCGATCGCGAGGTTGCGGTCGGGCCGGCGCTTCTCCGGCAGTTGCGGCAGGGCGACGAGAAGCGCGGCTTCCGAGACGGTGAGCCGCTTCGGCTCCTTACCGAAATAGGCGAGCGAAGCGGCCCGCACGCCTTCGAGATTGCCGCCATAGGGCGCCAGCGTCAGATAGCGTTCGAGGATCTCGCGCTTGGACAGCCGCCGCTCGATCTGGATGGCGCGCAGCATCTGCTTGAGCTTGGAGCCGAGGCTGCGGCTGTCGCGCGGCTCGATCAGGCGGGCGAGTTGCATCGACAGCGTCGAGCCGCCGGACACGATGTGGCCACTGGTGGCGAACTGGCCGGCGGCGCGGGCAAGCGCCAGCACATCGACGCCTTCATGGTTCCAGAAGCGCTTGTCCTCATAGGTGACCAACATGTCGACGAACTGCTTGTCGACCTGGTCGAGGCGGGTTTCGAGCCGCCAATAGCCGTCAGGGGTGGCGAAGGCGCGCAAAAGCTGGCCGTCGCGGTCCTGGACTTCCGTCGAGACGGTGAGCTTTTCCGGAAGCGGAGGCGGAAAGGCGCGGTCGAGCTGCCACAGGGTGGCGGCTGAAACAGCAATAACAGCCACCAAGGAGGTGCTAGCGATAGCCGCGCGGCGCAGGAATTTTCTTGAGGGCATGGCGCTGCCCCTCATCCGCCTGCCGGCACCTTCTCCCCGCATAGTGGCGGGGAGAAGGGAGCTGTCGCAATCGTCGGCGCCTTTTCTGTAATGTTGAAAATTGGCAAAAGTCTTGGTGCAGGGCCATTTCTCCCCGTCACTATACGGGGAGAAATGCCCGGCAGGGCAATGAGGGGCAGCGCAAACTTCACGTTCATGTCCGCCTCGACACCTTACGGCGCCTTGACCTCCATCATGCCGGTGGCGGTGCGGGCCGAATATTGCGGCCGGTACATGTCCTCCACCGTTGCGGCCGGATGAGCGTAGGTGCCCGGCGTCACGGCGCGCACGACATAGGCGAGCGTCAGATTGTGGTCGTGGTCGCCGTCGCTGGGGTTGAAGGCGGCGACGAAACGGTCGTCGCGGAATTCCAGATGCGCGGCGTCGGTCTGTGCCAGCCAGGAGAAGTTCGACAATTGCGCGCTGGAGACCAGGCCGGGATTGTCGATCTCGAAGCCGGCCGGCAAAAGGTCGGTGATCAAAAGGCGCGAAGGCCAGTTGTTCTGTTCATTGACCTTGAGCACGACGACATAGCGTTCGTTCTGGGTTGCCTCCGTCACATTGGCTTCGGTGCCGTCGAGCTTGTAATAGGTGCGCTCAATGGTGAAGCCGTCACCCCCGGCCGGCAAGGGCTGTACCGGCGATGCCACGGTGGTGACGACAGCCTGCAGCGGGGTCCTGCCGGTGTTGGCGATGGTGAGCGGGCTGTCGGCCAGATCGCTGCCGTTGATCTGGCTGGAATAGCCGCCGGAATGCGGTGCGCCGTTGACGGAAAGCGTGATCGAATCATTGCCTTGTCTGAGGGCGCGGGCCGCCAGCAGCATCCAGGATTCATCCTGGGTGCTGGTCCAGCGGACCTCGGCGCGTTCCCTGGTCACCAGCTTGATCAGCTCCGGTACGACCGATGGCACCGGCTTCGATTCCGCCGCAAGCGCCAGCATTGCCGCCCCGTCGCGCAGCGCCGAGCCGTAGTCGGAGCGATAGTAGTCATAGGCGGTGCTCGACTTGGCGAGCTGCAGGGCGATCTTGAACGTCGCTTCCGAACGTTGTGTGTCGCCATACAGCGCTAGGCTCGCCGCCAGTTGGGCAACGGCCATCGGGCTGGTGAACGCCTCGAGCTGGGTGTCCGCGTAATAGCGCAGGTCGCCGATCGAGGCCTTCTTGTTGCGGGCAAGCACGTAGAGCGCGTAAGCGATCTCGCTGCCGCGGTCCTGTACGCTCTGATCGTAACCGAGCGAGTTCTGCAGATTGCCCAGCGCCTGGTTCATGGCGAGCGCCGGCACATCGTATTTCTGCTCGCGCGCCCTGGTCAGGAAGTCGGTGACATAGGCGTCGAGCCATAGATCGCCGGAGCCCGGGCCCCACAGGCCGAAGCTGCCGCCCGAAGCCTGGTAGCTCAGCACCTTGTAGATCGCGTCCTGGATGCGGCCATGCAGCTCGGGATCGCTCTCCATGCCGACGCCCGAGGCCATTTCGTTGACATAGAGCAGGGGCATCGCCCGGCTGGTGGTTTGCTCGGCGCAACCATAGGGGTAGCGGTCGAGCGTCATCAGGAGCGAGGGCACATCGAAGGCCGCCGCCTGCGAAACGCCGACACTGACCGAAGCGCCGTCGAGCAGGCTTGCCGCCAAAAGCTCCTTGTCGACGCGCAGCGCGCCGCCATCGCCCTTGAGGTCGACCACCATGCGGGTGGTGACCGGCAGTTGTGCTGGACGGACCGGCACGTAGAGCGTCTGCTCGACCTTGGTGCCATCGGCGTGCGCCAGCTTGATGGTGAGCGAGGCATTGCCTGCCGTCTGTGCGATCAGCGGCACGGTCAGGGTCTGGCGCTTGCCCTGCGCCAGCGTCAGTTTCTGGGGCAGGGGCTTGTCGCCCGTCGAGAGGTCCCTCGTCGTGTCGATCGACAGCGCGTAGTCGCCGGCCGGGCCGTCGGTGTCCGCAATGTCGAGCCGCATGACGGCGGCGTCGCCGGGCGCCAGGAAGCGCGGCAGGCCGGCGGTGATCACCACCGGATCGCGCACGATCACGTCCGACTGGGCGTGGCCGACCGCTTCCTTGGTCCAGGCGACGGCCATGACGCGAACCGTGCCGTTGAACTGCGGAATATCGAAGTCGACGCGTGCCTTGCCGTCGGCATCGAGCTGCACCGGGCCGGAGAAGAAGGCGACCAGCTTTTCGGTCGGCGGGCTGCCCTGCGCCTGCATGTTGGCGCCGTCGCCGCCGGTCCTGAGCTTGCCCATCGTGCCGAGCGAACCGTCGATGAGGCGGCCGTAGAGATCACGGATTTCCATGCCCAGCATGCGCTGGCCGAAAAACCAGTTCTCCGGGTCCGGCGCCTTGTAGTTGGTCAGGTTGAGGATGCCGACATCGACGGCGGCGACAGTGACATAGGCGTTGCTGCCGGGCTCCACGCCGGCGACCGCGACCGGGATCGACAGCTGCTGGCGCGGCATGGTCTTGTCCGGCGGGGTAAGGGTGACGGCGAGCTTCTTCGAGCCCGGATCGACCTTCAGCCATTTCACGCCGATGGCGCGGGCCGGCATGCGGCTTTCCTGCGCGTCGCCAGGCCGGAACAGGGTTGCCGTGACATAGGCGCCGGCGCCCCAGTCGTCGCCGACCGGGATGTCGACCGTGCTGCCGCCGGCCGGCACCGACGCCGTGACGGTCTTCAACAGCTTGTCGGAACCGATGTTGACCAGAAGTTCGCCGGCAAAATGCGGCGAGACCTTGAGCCTGGCCACTTCGCCGGCGGCATAATTGCCCTTGTCGAGGGCGATCTCGAGACCATCAGGCGTTTCGGTGGTGGTGGAGGAGACATACCAGCCGCCATCGAACTCATAGCTGGTCGCGGGTCCTTCCGGATCCGCCGTCTCGACCTCGAGCCGGTAGCGGCCCCAGTCGACCGGGATCGACACTGTCGCCTCGCCGTCGGCGCCAAGGTCGACCTGGCCATTGGCGATCGATTTGGTGAAGGTGACGGGTTCGTAATTCCATGAGTTGTTGGAGCGGTACCACTGGTAATTGCGCTCGACCTTGACCAGCGACCATTGCGCACCTTTCAGCGCCTCGCGCTGGCCGTCGGGGTCGACGGCGATCAGGCTGAATTTCGCCGTGCCGCCCTGCGGCACTTCATCATCGGCAAAGTCCGGCCGGATGCCGATCATGTGGCCTTGCGGGCGGATGCCGATGTTGAGCGAGCGCTCGATGGCGCGGCCGCCGGTCTCACGCATACGGACCGTCACCTTGGCGTCGATGAGCTTCGTGGTCGACGGCAGTTGCTCGACGGAGACCGGGAAGGTCGCCTTGCCATCCTCGCCGACCACCGGAAGATCGGTGAACGGGGTGACGGTCGGTTCCGACGACTGCTCGTCGGCAAGGCCAAAGGAATAGCCGTTGAAGCGGTCCCAGTCACGCGCGGTCGACAGGGTCAGTTCGCCTTCGAGCGCGAGGCCAGCAGCCGGTGCGCCATAGAGAAAGCGGCCGTCGACGGTGATGTTGGCGGTTTCGCCCTGCGCGATCTCCTGCTTGTCTGCCTTCATGTCGAATTCGATGCGGTCCGGCACGAAATCCTCGACCAGGAACATCTGGCTGGCGACGGCCGGTTGCTTGGGATCGGTATAGATCGATACCGACCAGGTGCCGCGCATGGCATTTGGCTGGAGCGGCAGATCGACGGCGTGCCCGCCGGCTGACGCGCCATCGCTGACGACGCGGCGATCCTCGACGCCGTCCGGGCGCGAGAAGATGAAGGTCAGCGGCAGGTTCTCGACCGCCTTGGCGGCGCCGTCACGGGCAAGAGCCGCAACATGCACCTCCTCGCCGGCGCGGTAGATGCCGCGCTCGGTCCAGGCGTAGACATCGAGCGCGCCCGGCGCTGCGCGTCCAGTGACGCCGCGGTCGGACAGGTCGAAACCGGCGCGGGCCATGTCGAGGAAGACAAAGTCGTTATCGCCCTGTCTGGCCATCAGCACGGCCGGCACCATGCCGCCGTCGCCGCGCGTCAGGCCGGGATTGAACACGGCATGACCATCGGCATCCGAAGTCGCGGTGCCGAGGATCTCGTTGTTGCGGGCAACCAGCGTCAGTTCGGCGCCCGCTATCGGCTTGGCGCTGCCCAGCGAACGGGCATAGACATTGAGCCCGTCCTGACCGGTATAGGTCGAGAGGCCGATATCGGAAACGACGAACCATTGCGTGGCCATCGAGTTGTAGTCGTCGCTCTTCTCGCTGACAGCCTGGGCAGTCAGCACATAGACGCCGGGCTTGCGCCGCGGCAGCGCCTCGTCGACCGGGAAGGAGGTGGTGACCTCCTTGTTCAGGTCGTTGGCGATGTCGAGCTGGCCTTCCCAGACCGGCTCGCCCATCTGCTCGGAAATGTTTGAGATGTCGTAGCTGTCGAGCTGATGCAGGAACTGGTAGCCGGACAGAAGCTGGGCCAGCGAGCGGTCGCCGATGCGATAGAGCTTCATCTCGGCGGCGTTCATGTTGACGGTGACGACGGGGATGCCGCGGCGCGCACCGGCCGGCAGCACGAAGCTGTCGCCGGTGAAGCGGGCCGAAGGCGCACGGTCCTGCACGTAGATCGACAGCACGACGGGCGCGGCGGTCACTTCGCCGATGGCGGCCGGCAGGCCGGCGCGGAAGGTCACGTCATAATGCTGGCCGTGTTCCAGTCCTTCGACGCAAATCTGCTTGTCCTTGGCTTCAACGCCTTTGGGCGGCTGGTTGTCGACGGTGACGAATTGTGCGTAATCGACGCCGGTCTTGACCAATTCCTCGGAGAATTGGGCGCAGATGCGCGGGGCGCTGGTGTCGGCATCGACGGTGTGGTCGATGACGCGGAAACCCTTGCGAGCCTTGAGATCAGAATAGTCGGCCTGGACCGCAGGCGAAGGTACCAGGGCAAGGCTGGCTTCATAGGCCTGCAGGGCGGGGCGATAGAGGTCGCGCTTGTCGAGGCCGGAGCCGATGAGCGCCAGCGTCTCCGCCCGCGTCCTGGCTGTACGCAGGAGCTTGTAGGCATTGAAGGCGGCCGACGTACCGTTTGCCGGCAAGGTGGAGGCCTCGGATGTGTTGGCCGCCGGCTGCACGGCAAGCGTTTCGCGCGCCAGGTTGAGCCAGAGCTGGCCATCGTCGGGCATGACAGAGACCGCGGCCTCGTATTTCTGCACGGCAGTGCGATGATCGCCGGTGAGCACCGCCTGCTCGGCCGCCGTGGTCAGCGCGGCCATGCCCTCGGTCGGCCTGTCATAGGCCGGGCCGAGCAGCCGGTTACGGTATTGCTGGGCCTGGTCAGCCATCCAGTTGGGGAAGAAGGCGAGTTCCGGCGGCGCGCCGATGTCGGGGTCGCCGTCGATATTGACGACCTTGCCCGCGACCGCGCCGTTGAAGGGCTTCAACTGGTTATAATCGGATTTGAGGAAGCACCATTTGGCCTTGGTGTTATAGGTGAAGGCGCGGCAGGCGGGATCGCCCAGGCAGGTGGTCTTGCATTGATCGAGCGTGACGTTCTGGTCGGACCGGAGGTCGAAACCGAAATAGTCGGAATTGTCGGTCGTTGCGACTCGCCGTGCTTCGGCCGCTTGCGCGACGTTACCCCAGGCCAAGACATTGGCCCAGGCGAAGAAGAGAAGGATCAGGAAAGACAGACGACGAGCCGCGCGCATTGCCATAACACCCTCCAGACAATTTGCAGACGTCCGGGCATGTTCAAGCTTCACTCAGGCTTGTCAACATGAGGACGCGGCAGGGTTCCGCCTGCCAACGGTTTCCTTTCCGGCCAACAGCCGGTAGTACCTCCATAGGACAGGGGATCACGCATTCTTGCGGCAATGCAAAAGGTGTGAATTCCAAGCCCGTCCTATTTCAGACAATTGGATTGTGGCCCCTTTACGAGCGCTTCAGAACTTCATTCCAATTTTAGGTTTGTAAAGTAGGTTGTCTTAATGCCGGCGTATGAAAGGCAGATGTCAGGGGGTACCGAGCCAAAGCGCGTGCTTTCGCGCGCGCTGCTTCTGGCCGTGATCTGCTGCTCGCTGATCGCCGGGCTGGGACCGGCGGCCGCCTTCGAAATCTTCGGCATCAAGCTGTGGGGCTCATCGAGCGATGAGGATGCCGACATCGTCGATCCGATGCGCTACGCCGTGACCATCTCCGCGCCCGACGCCGACAAGGACCTGGTAAAAAAGCTCGAAAACGCCTCGGCGCTGAAGAGCGACGAAGACCATCCCGTCTCCGGCTCGCTCGGTCTGATGGCCAAGGCGCGCAGCGATCGAGAACAGCTTGTGGCGGCGCTCTACGCCGATGCCCGCTACGAAGGCGTCGTCACCATCACCATCGAGGGCAAGCCGCTGGACGAATTGCCGCCGGACGCCGAATTCAAGGGTCCGCAGCCCATTCCCGTGGCCGTCAACATCGCCGCGGGTCCCAAATTCACCCTCGGCGATATCCGGCTGGAGGGTGACGCCGCTGGACTGATGAGCGCCGATTACGGCCTGATATCAGGCGGCGACGCTGGGTCTGGCGCGGTGCTCAAGGCCGAGGCGCTGATCGTGCGCACGCTGAAGGAGCAGGGCAGGCCGCTGGCCGAGGTGACCAGCAGGCACATCGTCGCCGACCATGACACGTCGACCCTCGACGTGACGCTGACGGTTGCTGCCGGGCCAGTCGCCGGCTATGGCGCGACCACGGTGGAAGGCACCGAGAAGGTCGACCGCGACTTCACCGAATACATGACCGGGCTGAAACGTGGCCGGCAATACTCGCCTCAGGAGATCGACGATGCGCGCGACAGGCTGCTGGCGCTCGAGGTCTTCAACAGCGTGACTTTCAAGGAGGCCGACAAGCTCGATGCCGAGGGCAACATTCCGATCGGTGTCCAGGTCAGCGAGCGCAAGCCGCGTTATTTCGGGCTGGGCGGCACCTTCTCGAATACGGAAGGGCTGGGGCTGGAGGGGTATTGGGGCCATCGCAACCTGTTCGGCCGGGCCGAGAAGCTGCGCATCGACGGAGCCATCAGCGGCATCGGCAGCAATGACCTGTCCGAATTGAACTACAATGCCGGCATCATGTTCGAGAAACCCGGCGTGATCGGGCCGGCATCTAAATTCTTCGCCGGCATCAAGACCGTGCTCGAACATCCCGACGCCTACGACCATTTCTCGGTCAAGGGCAACACCGGCCTGTCCTATGAACTGACCAAGAACCAAACCGTGTCGGCCGAGGTCGCGCTCGACTATTCACGCATCCACGATTCCTTTGGCAAACATAAATACCTGATCGCCAGCATCCCGCTGCAATATGTCTATGACAACAGGGACGTCAGGCTGAACCCGACCAAGGGCTTCAGGTTGCTGGCCTATGCCGAGCCGAGCTACGACATATTGAGCGGTGCCGCCTTCCTCAAGCTGAAGGGCGAGGGATCGGCCTATCAGTCGCTGGATACCGCTTCGAAATTCGTGCTGGCGGAACGTGTCGCACTTGGCTCGATCGTCGGCACCAGCCTGCAGAACGTGCCTGCCGACCGGCGTTTCTATTCCGGCGGCGGCGGCTCGGTGCGCGGCTATGCCTATCAGGGCATCGGCCCCAAGGATTTCACCGGCCAGCCGATCGGCGGCCTGTCCTTCTTCGAGACCTCGGTTGAGATGCGTATCGCCATCACCGACACGATCGGCATCGTGCCGTTCGTCGATGCCGGCACGGTATCGACGAAGTCGTTCCCCGATTTTTCCGACGTCAAGGTGGGCGCCGGTGTCGGCTTGCGCTATGTGACGCCATTCGGGCCGCTGCGTATCGACGCCGCCGTGCCGCTCAACCGCGACCCAGGCGACCCTCATTTCGGCATCTATGCCGGCATTGGCCAAGCGTTTTGAACATGAAGACGGTCTGGCGCATCCTTCGCATTTTTCTCTACACGCTGCTGATCGTGGTAGCAGGCGCCATCGGCGCGCTTTTCGTGCTGACCAAGACCGAGCGTGGACGCGACAATCTCGCCGGCATCATTTCGCGCCTGGCCTCGAGCGACGAGCGTAAGGTCACCGTCAGCGGCATCGACGGTATCTGGTCGGGCGCGCTCAGTGTCGACCATGTCGTGCTGGAGGACCGCGAGGGCGCCTGGCTGGTGGCGCGCAAGGTGGCCATCGACTGGTCGCCGCTGGCACTGTTGTCCAAAAACTTCAGCGCCGACCGCATCGCGGCGGAGCGCATCGAACTTGCGCGTCTGCCGGTGGCCGGCACGCAGCAGCCGGCGCAAGGCGGCGCGACGACGCTGCCGGTTTCCATTGACATCAAGCAGATCGACTTGCCGGAAGTCGCGCTCGGCCAACAACTGGCCGGCAGCGGCATCGCCGAACTCGCCGCCAAGGCCTCGGTGAAGGCCGACGCCGCACCGCTGTCGGTCGAGACGGTGCTCAACATTACCCGCCATGACGGCAAACAGGGCAATGTCGACGCGCAGATCCATTTCGCGCCAGCGGACAACAAGCTCGACCTCAACCTCAAGGCGTCGGAACCGGCCGGCGGCATCATCGCCAATCTGCTCAATCTGCCGGACACGCCGCCGGTCGACATCGTCGTCTCGGGCACCGGGCCGCTGGCCAACTGGAGTGGCGTCGGTACCTTCCTTGTCGATCATCGGATCGTAACCCAGCTCACCGGCCGCCATCAGCTCACCGACAAGGGTAACTATCTCGAAGCCAAGGGCGACGGCGATTTCGCCCGCTTCCTGCCGGAGAACCTGAAACCATTGTTTGCCGGTAAGACCAGCTTCGATATGGCGGGCACCGCCACGACGGCGGGCGGGATCAGTGTCGACCGGGCCAACATCGACAGTGATGCCGTGCACGGCACCGCGACCGGTATCGTCGATCCCGCCGGAGCCAGCGATCTTTCGGTCGAACTCGCCGCCAAGGGGCCACCCGTGGTGGTTAGCGTCGGCAGCAAGGCGCAGCCGATCACGCTGGCGATCAAGAATGCCACCGCCCGGGCGTTCGGCGACGGCAAGGCGCCGGTCGTCGATATCGGCGCCTCCTTCGTTTCGATCGTCGTCGGCGGCACGCGGCTAGACGACGTGGCGGCGCAGATACACTCCGACGGTTTCGACATCCAGAACCGCACCGGGCCGGTTACCGTCAAGCTTGGGGCCGGTGGCCTGAAAACCGACGTCGCGACGCTGGCGCCGCTGGTCACTGGCAAGGTCGATGTCGGCCTGGCTGGTTCCCTCAGCAAGGACGCCATTGTCATCGATCAGGGCACGCTCCGGTCCGATGCGCTCAATGCCTCGCTGACGGCGACCGTGGCGCTCGCCGACCTGTCGATGCAGCTCAAGATGAATGCCGATGCCGTGGCGACCGCCTTCCCGCAGCAGATCGCCTCGGTGCTCGGCGGGCGGGTGAAGTTCTCGGCCACAGCGTCGCGCGATCCGCAGGGCTCGTTCGCCGCCAACTCGATCGAACTCACGTCCGGTTCGCTCAGCGCCAGCGGTACCGCCAGCATGCAAGGTACCGACATCCTGGCCGATATCAAAGGCAGGCTGGGGGATGTTTCGGTGCTGTCGCCGACGGTCGGCGTCCCGGTCGAGGGCGGTGTCGATTTCGCCCTGTCGGCAAGCGGCGCCATGACCGCGCCGGATTTCACGGTTTCCGCCAACAGCGATAGCCTGACGGCCTCGGGCCGCACGGTGAAGTCGATCAAGCTGACCGCGAGCGGCAAGGCCGACATTGCTAGCCCTTCCGCCAATGTTTCGCTGACCGGCGCCGTCAACGACCAGCCGCTCGACATCAAGGCGGCGCTGGTGACGAGCGAAGGCAAGCGCTCGATCAATGGCTTTGCGGTGTCGCTGGGTGACAACAAGGTGTCGGGCGATCTGGCACTGGATGACAAGTTCATGCCGCTGGGCACGCTCATTCTTTCTGCGCCTGCAATCGATCAGCTTGCGGCGCTGGCCGGCCAGGCGGTGACCGGCGACATCAACGGCACCATTCGCTTTGCCAAGAGTGGCGACGTGCCCTCCGTTGCCATTGACGCGAAGAGCACGTCGATCGCGCGCGGCGAGGTGACGGCCAGCACAATCGCCGTCAATGCCTTGATTGCCAACTATCTCAAGGCGCCGGCGATTTCAGGCTCGATCAAGGCCGATGCTGTGACGTCGGGGACCACCCAAGTCGGCGGCATCATCGTCGATCTGAAGCGCGACGGAGACTGGACGAATTTTGCCGGCGGCGCCACCGTATCCGGCATTCCAGCGAAGGCGGCGGGGCGCGTGAAGATCGCCGATGGCGTCACCAGCGTCGAGATCGCCTCGGGCGAGGCTACGATTCGCGGCATCAAGGCGGCAATTGCCGAGCCATCTATGCTCAGTATCGCCGATGGCACCACCAGCATCGAAAAATTAGCGCTCGATGTCGGCGGCGGCTCGGTGGCGCTGTCCGGTACCGCCGGCCAGACGCTCGATCTCGCGGCAAAGGTCTCCGCCTTGCCGGCTGCCCTTGCCAACGGCTTTTCGCCCGGCCTCGATGCCGCTGGAACGCTTGATGGCAGCGCTGAGGTAACGGGCTCGCCGTCGGCTCCGGACGTCCGGTTCAATGTGCAACTGGCCGGTGTCGAAACAAGCCAAACCCGCCAGACTGGGCTTGGGCAGCTCGCAGTCGACGCGGCCGGCCGCTACACCATGGCCGGCGGCGTCGTCCTCGATCACGCGACGCTCTCCGGTGACAAGGTTTCCGGTCAAGCTGCCGGCACGATCAATCCGAACGGCGCCAGCGATTTCGCCCTTGACCTCGTCTCATCCGGTCCAAGTCTGCCGCTCACGGTCGGAAGCGCCGAGAGTCCCATCAAGATCGAGGTCCGGTCGCTGTCGGCAAAGGTGGCGGGCGAGAGCACGCGGGCCCGATTGGATATGTCCGCGATCCTGCCCTCGATCGCGACGAGACCGGCGAAGGTGGACGGACTGAGCCTGGCATTGCACTCGGATGCGTTCGATCTGAAGAACCGCGCCGGGCCGGTTTCGGGCACAGTTTCGGTGGATAGGGTTGGGCTCGACAATCCCACCATCGCGCCGCTGATCGCCGGCAAGGTCACGGCCGCGCTCAGCGGGCGCCTGTCAGCCGACGCTGTCGCCATCGACAGCGGCTCGCTCAAAAGCGACGCGCTCAACAGCCAGGTCGCCGGCCTGGTGTCGCTGCGTGACGGCGCCATCGACCTCAAGCTGAAGGCGGATGCTCCATCGTCGGCCCTGCCGGCCGCAGCACGCGGCATGCTTGGCGAACGGGCGCAGTTGAGCGCCACGCTGAAGCGCGAGCCCAACGGTAATATCGCCATAGGCGGATTGACGCTGGCCTCCGGCGCGCTGACCGCACAGGGGCAGGCGAGCCTTGCCGACAATACGCTGGCCGCCGACATCAAGGGCGTGCTGGGCGATGTTTCGCTGCTGTCGAAGGATGCCAAAGGCGCTATCGCCTTTGCGCTGAATGCGCAGGGCCCGGCGACCGCGCCGGATCTGTCGCTGACCGTCGACAGCGACAAGCTTTCGGTGGCGTCGCGCGAGATCACCGGGCTCAGACTAACCGCCACCGGCAAAGCCGACGCGGCCAAGCCGGCGGCCAATGTGCAGCTGACAGGCAATGTCGCGGGCCAACCCTTGCAAGGCAGTGCGGTGCTGGCGACCGCGGACGGCAAGAGCGCCATCAATGGCCTGCTTTTGTCGCTGGGCCAAAACAGGATTTCCGGCGACCTGGCGCTGGACGACAAGTTCATACCCGAAGGCACGATCTCTCTCGACCTGCCCGATATAGGACCGCTTGCCGCATTGGCGCTGGAAAAAGCGGAAGGCGATGTGCGCGGCACGATTGCGTTCTCGAAGAACGGTGCCGCACCGCAGGTCGCCATCAAGGCTACGACCGCCTCGGTCACGCGCGGCGATCTTCAGGCGAAGGCCGTGTCGATCGACGCATTGATCGCCAATTACCTCGCCGCTCCGGTCATCTCCGGAAAAATCCATGCCGACACCGTCACGTCGGGCGGCACGGTGATCAGCGGCATCGATGTCGACCTGAAGCGTGACGGCGACTGGACCGGCTTTTCCGGCGGCGCGACGGTGAAAGGAATTCCGGCGAAGGCCGCGGGCCGCGTGAAGGCGGCCAACGGCACGACGACCATAGAGCTTGCTTCCGGCGAGGCGACCGTCCAAGGCATAAAGGCTGCCATCGCGCAGGCTTCGACCGTCACCATCGCCAATGGCACGACGACGCTGGACAGGCTGGTGCTCAATCTGGGCGGCGGCACGGCGACGGTGACCGGCAAGATCGGGCAGGCGCTCGACATCAACGCGGCGCTGGCGCGGGTGCCGATCTCGCTTGCCAACAGTTTTTCGCGGGGTCTCGATGCCGCCGGTTCGATTTCGGGCACGGTGAAGGTCACCGGGGCACCAGCCAGCCCCAGTGTGGCGTTCAACCTCGACGCTGCCGGCGTGCAGACTTCGCAGACCCGCGGCGCGGGGGTCGGTGCGGTGAGTGTTTCTTCCTCCGGCACCTTTGCCGGCAACAAGCTGACCTTCAACGCCAATGTCAGCGATGGGGCCGGCCTTGGTCTCAAGGGGGGCGGCACGGTGACGACATCAGGCACGCCGGCGCTCGCGCTCGACTTCAATGGCGCCGTGCCGTTCGGCATCCTCAGTCAGAAGCTCGCCGCGCAAGGCCTGTCGCTAACGGGGACCGCCAATGTCAATGTGCAGGTACGCGGTCCCGCGACATCGCCGGTCATCGGCGGCAGCATCAGCACGTCGGGCGCCCGCCTGCTCGACGCGCGTTCCGGGCTTGCGGTCAACGACATCGCAGCCGAAATTTCCATCGGCAATGGCTTCGCCAGGATCAACCGGCTGACCGGGACGCTGTCGACGCGCGGCAGCCTGTCGGCCAGCGGCACGGTCGGTATCAATCCGGCGCAGGGGTTCCCGGCCGATCTGTCGATCAAGCTCACCGACGGCCGCTACACCGATGGGCGGGTGGTCACCGCCAATCTTGGCGGCGACCTGACGATCAAAGGACCGCTGACGTCGGCGCCGGTGATTGCCGGCACCGTCAACCTTGCCAAGACCGTGATCACCGTTCCGGACAAATTGCCAGGTTCGCTTTCGGCGCTCGATGTCAAACACAAGAACGCGCCCGGCGCGGTGAGGGCGCAGGACAAGGCATTGCGCCCGGCCACGACCAGCGGCAAGACGGGTGGCAGCGGCCTTGTGCTGGATGTCACCGTCAACGCGCCGAACCAGATCTTCATCCAGGGCAGGGGCGTGGACGCCGAACTCGGCGGCTCGCTCAGGCTGACCGGTCCGGCCTCATCGCCGCAAGCGGTCGGCACTTTCACGCTGCAACGCGGGCGGCTGTCGATTCTCGGCAAGCGGCTGACCTTCACCGAGGGCACGGTCGGCTTTTCTGGCTCGCTGGTGCCCTATCTCAACCTGACCGCGACAACGACCACGAGCAGCAGCACCACCGTCACCATCGTGGTGTCGGGCGAGGCGACCAATCCGAAATTCACCTTCACCTCGGTGCCGGCGCTGCCCGAGGACGAGGTGCTGGCGCAACTGATCTTCGGGCGGTCCATGTCGAACCTGTCGCCGCTGCAGATCGCGCAACTGGCCGAAGCCGCCGGGCAACTCGCCGGTGTCGGCGGCTCGACGTCGCTGCTGGAAAACCTGCGCAGCGCGATCGGCGTCGACGATCTCGATGTCACCACCGACGAAAAGGGCGGCACGGCGGTTTCTGCCGGCAAGTACCTCAACGACCGCACCTATGTGACGATCCAGAAAGGCGACAAGCCGGGCTCGGGCAAGGCCACGATCGACCTCAACGTGGGACGCGGCGTCAAACTGCGCGGCGAGGCGACGGACGCCGGCGAAGCCAAGGGCGGCATCTTCTACGAGAAGGAATATTGAAGCGGAGACTTGGGCTGGCCCTCATCCTGGCGAGGGCTGGTCCTGTCGCAAACCGCGCCAATGTCTCAGTTTAATCGCCTGAAGAGATTTAGTGGAAATCCGTCGCGCACTAGCAATTTTGCGCCAAGACTGTCGCTATCACGCGAACCGCTCCCCCTCCAAAGTTGCACATTCGTCAATATGTTCCCAACCATGCCGTCTTTGACATCATGGCCTGGATGCGGAATGTTAATCGGCGGAAAGCCAACAATGGGAGTTAGTCATGACAATCTACAAGAGTAATGGCGATAGCGTTCCGGATCACATCCTGGCCATGGCCGAAGAGGCCAAGTCGGGTAAGGTCGATCGCCGCGAATTCCTCGCGCTTGCCAGCGTCTTCGGCGCTTCGACGGCCATGGCCTATGGCCTTCTGGGGCTCGCCGCCCCGACGCCGGCCAAGGCCGAGGACGTGCAGGGTAAGAAAGGCGGCGTGCTCAAGGTGGCAATGTCGGTGAAGGATCCCAAGGATCCGCGCACGGCCGACTGGTCGGAAATCTCCAATGCCGAGAGGCAGGCGCTCGAGCCGCTGGTGAAATACACCCACCAGTACACATTCGCGCCCTATCTCCTGGAAAGCTGGGACATCAATGACGACGCCACCGAGTACACGCTGCATGTGCGGCCGGGCGTCGAGTGGAACAATGGTGACAAGTTCACCGCCGACGACGTGATCTACAATTTCACCCGCTGGGCCGACAAGGCCGCGGAAGGCAACTCCATGCCGGGCCGCCTCGGCAGCCTCGTCGATGACAAGACCAAGAAATTGCGCGAAGGGTCGGTCATCAAGGTCGACGACATGACCGTCAAGCTGAAGCTCACCAAACCCGATATCGCCATCATCCCCAACCTGACCGATTATCCGGCACTGGTGGTGCACAAGAGCTTCGACGAGAAGGGCGCCAACTTCAAGAACTGCCCGATCGGTACGGGTCCGTTCGAGCTCGTCTCCTATGACGTCGGCCAGAAGGTCGTCTACAAGCGCCGCGAGACCGGCAAGTGGTGGCAGGGCGAAGCCTTCCTCGATGGCGTCGAGTTCATCGATTACGGCACCGATCCGGCCGCAACGGTTTCGGCCTTCGAATCGGGCGAAGTTCAGACCAACCATGAGACGACCGCCGACTACGTCAAGATCATCGCAGACGTCGGCGCGCCGCCTTCCGAGGTCGTGACCGCCGCCACCGTGGTGTCGCGCTTCAACGTCAACGCCAAGCCTTATGGCGACCAGAAAGTGCGTCAGGCGATGTGTCTGGCCGTCGACAACTCGGTGGTGCTGCAGCTCGGCTACGGCAATGCCGGCACGCCGGCCGAGAACCACCATGTCGCGCCGATCCATCCCGAATATGTCGAGCTGCCCAAGATCAAGCGCGACATCGCCAAGGCCAAGCAGATGCTGACGGAAGCCGGCGTGATCGATTTCGAACACGAGCTGATCAGCAACGACGAGGACTACCACAAGAACACCACGGACGCGATCGCGGCCCAACTGCGCGAGGCTGGCATCAAGGTGAAGCGCACCGTGCTGCCGAGCTCGACCTTCTGGAACGACTGGACGAAATATCCGTTCTCGGAAACCAACTGGAACATGCGTCCACTTGGCATCCAGGTCATCGCCATCGCCTACCGCTCGGGTGAAGCCTGGAACGAGACGGCCTACGCCAATCCGGACTTCGACAAGAAGGTCAACGAGGCGCTCGGGATCGCCGACGCGGAGAAGCGCAAGGTGGTGATGAAGGACATCGAGCAGATGCTGCAGGATTCCGGCATCATCATCCAGCCTTACTGGCGCAAGCTCTACATCAACATCAAGCCCGAGGTGAAGAACCACTCGATGCACCCCACCTACGAGCACGACTTCGGCAAGGTCTGGCTCGATCAGGCGTGACCCACAGCCTGTCGGGAGCGGGGCGCCAGCGCCTTTCGCTCCCGCGGCATCGCCGCCGTTGCATTGGATGCAGCGGCGGCGTGACGTCACAAGGTTTTTGATACAGGGTTGAACCTATCTGACCCCAACCCGGCCGGCAGGGGGTACAATGTTCTCATTCATCGCCAGACGCATCGGCACGATACTGCTCACGATGCTGTGCCTGACGCTGGTCGTCTTCTTCCTCGTCAATCTGGAACCCAACCTGAAGAAGCTGGCGATCAGCCAGACCGAGATGCACACCTCGGCCGAACAACTGGAAAGCTGGCTGGTCAATCATGGCTACCGGCAGAACTTCTTCGTGCGCTACGGCCAATGGCTGGGCGTCGTGCCCAAGCAGCCGGTAACCGATCCGGCGACCGGTAAGCCGGCGCAGCGCTTCTCCTTCTGCAATGATCCGGCCGAGCCGAAGTTCTCCGGCGTGCTCCAGGGTGATTTCGGCTGCTCGACCAAATTCAAGACCACGGTGGGGGCCAAGCTATTCCCTGCGCTCGGCGCCACGGGCATCCTGATGTTCTGTGTGCTGGCGGTGATGGTGCCGGTCTCGCTGCTGATCGGCATCCTGGCCGGCATGCGCGAGGGGTCGCGCACCGACCGGGTGCTGTCGGTCGCCTCGATCGCCTCGACGGCGACGCCCGAATATGTATCGGGCGTCATCTTTACCGTCATCTTCGCCTCCTGGCTTGGCTGGCTGAACGGATCCGCCGCATCGGCAAGCCAGGGCATCACCTTCTATAACTTCACGCTGCCGGTGATCACGCTGGCCATCTACGGCATCGGCTACATCGCGCGCATGACGCGTGCCTCGATGGTCGAGGTGATGACGCAGCAATATATCCGCACCGCCCGGCTGAAGGGTCTTTCCTTCAAAAGCGTGGTGGTCAAGCACGCGCTGCGCAACGCTCTGATCGCGCCCTTCACCGTGATCATGCTGCAGTTTCCGTGGCTGCTCACCGGCGTCGTCATCGTCGAGGTGATGTTCCGCTATCAGGGCTTCGGCTACACGCTGGTCGAGGCCGCAGGCAACAACGACATCGACCTTTTGCTCGGCTGCTCGCTGGTCTCGGTGTTCATCGTCCTGATCACGCAGCTCATTTCCGATGTCGGCTACGCGTTCCTCAATCCGCGCATTCGGGTCCAGTAGGGGAGACGGCGCATGCAAGCCCAATATATCGGCGCCTCCACCGTCGTCCTCGAAGTGCTCTGGCGCTTCTGGCCGGTCTGGCTCGCGCTTCTCATCGTCATGGGCGCGAGCTTCCTCTACAAGAAGAAGCTGGCTCTCTACGGCCAACTGTTCGACAGCGGCGTCGGCATAGCGGGGGTGGCCATCTGCCTGTTCTGGCTGTTCACGGCGATCTTCGCCTCGACCATCTCGCCTTTCGATCCGCTCGGCCAGATTCCCATCATGAAGGATACACTGCCCGGAGCCATCGAACCGCAATCGGGCCTCGCTTATCTATTCGGTGGCGACAAGCTCGCCCGCGATGTCTTTTCACGCATGGTCTATGGCAGCCAGATCGTCCTGATCATCGCGCCGGCGGCGACCGGCTTCGCGCTCATGGTCGGCATCACGCTCGGCCTGCCGGCCGGCTATTATGGCGGCAAGATCGATACCGTTTTGTCGTTCCTGGCCAATCTCGTGCTGGCCTTCCCGGTTATCCTGCTGTTCTACCTCCTGGTGACGCCGGGCATCATGGACACGCCGATCCCCTACGCGCTGGCCGGCGTTTTCTTCCTGTTCCCGATTATTTTCTTCTGCGTGCTGTTCTGGACGCGCTACAAGAACCGTTCCGACCGGATCTACATCCTGCTCGGACTGACGCTGGTGGTCGGCGGCTGGATCTATGCCGGCCTGGTGTTCGATGCCGACCCGCTGAAGATCGTGCATATCGATCCCAACCAGCTCAACATCTTCGTGGCGGTGGTGTTCGCCTCCAGCCCGGGCGTGTTCCGCATCGTGCGTGGCCTGACCATGGATATCAAGACGCGGGACTATGTGGCGGCGGCCCAGACGCGCGGTGAGTCGCCATGGTACATCATGCTGTGGGAGATCCTGCCCAATGCGCGCGGACCGCTGATCGTCGATGCCTGCCTGCGCATCGGCTACACAACCATCCTGCTCGGCACGCTGGGCTATTTCGGCCTCGGGCTGGCGCCGGAAAGTCCCGACTGGGGCACTGCGATCAAGGATGCCAGCCGGCTGCTGCGTTCCTTCATCCACCCGGCACTGCCGCCGACGATCGCGCTGATGTCGTTCGTGCTGGGGCTAAACCTGCTCGCCGATTCCCTGCGCGAGCAATCGATGAAGGATTGATGGCGGGGTCCTCGACCCTACTTGCCCGGAAGAACCAAGGATTGGAGCGACCCATGAACGAGGCAGTTCGAAATCCGGCCAGGCCGAACAATGGGCCGATCATCGAGATCGAGAACCTGTCGATCTCCTTCTTCACCCGCAAGGGCGAGATACCGGCCGTGATGGATTTTTCCTGCACGGTCATGCCCGGCGAGGCGATGGGCATTGTCGGCGAATCCGGCTGCGGCAAGTCGACCGTGTCGCTCGGCATCATGCGCGACCTCTCCAACATCGGGAAGATTGTCGGCGGCAAGATCAAGTTCCAGGGCAAGGACATGGGCGAGCTCTCCGAGGAGGAGCTGCGCAGCATCCGCGGCAACAAGATCGCCATGATCTACCAGGAGCCGATGGCGAGCCTGAACCCGGCGATGAAGATCGGCCAGCAGTTAATGGAAGTGCCGCTGATCCATGACAAGGTGTCGAAGGAAGAGGCCTATAAACGTGCGCTCGAAATGGTGCGCTCGGTGAAGCTTCCCGATCCGGAACGCATGATGCGCTCCTATCCGCACCAGCTTTCGGGCGGCCAGCAGCAGCGCATCGTCATCGCCATGGCGCTGCTGTCGAAGCCGGCGCTGCTTCTCCTCGACGAGCCGACGACGGCGCTCGACGTAACGGTGGAGGCGGGCATCGTCGAACTGGTCAAGGGGCTGGGCGAGAAGTTCGGCACCTCGATGATCTTCGTGTCGCACAATCTTGGCCTGATCCTGGAGACCTGCGACCGCATCACGGTGATGTATTCGGGCGAGGCCGTCGAGACCGGCAAGATCAAGGACGTGTTCGACCGGATGCGCCATCCCTATACGCAGGGCCTTTTCCGCTCGATTCCACTGCCGGGCGCCGACAAGAACTCGCGGCCGCTGATCTCGATCCCCGGCCAGCTGCCCCTGCCGCATGAAAGGCCGAAGGGCTGTAATTTCGGTCCGCGCTGCCACCATTTCGTCGAGGGCGTCTGCAACGCCGCCGAAATCCCGATGATCGAAGTCGCGGGACATGAAGGTCATTTCTCGCGCTGCGTGCGCTTCAACGAAATCGATTGGGACGCCCTGCCGCCCGGCGCCAAAAAGGTCAATGAGAAGGTCGTGCCTGGCGCACCGGTACTCAAGATCGAGGACTTGAGAAAATACTACAAGGTTGGCGGCAGCGAGGTGTTCGGCTCAAGCGAGGGCCGCGTCGTCAAGGCCAACGAGACGATTTCGTTTACGGCGCGCGAATCCGAAACCGTCGCCATTGTCGGCGAATCCGGGTGCGGAAAATCGACGCTGGCCAAAGTACTGCTCGGGCTCGAGACGGCGAGCTCCGGCAAGGTCACGCTCGCCAACAAGGAAATCCAGTCGACCGGCATCGAGAGCCGCAGCGTCGACACGGTGTCGTCGATCCAGATGGTGTTCCAGAACCCGTTCGATACGCTCAACCCCAGCCATTCGGTCGGCTCGCAGATCATCCGCACACTGGAAAAATTCAACGTCGGCAAGACCGTCGCCGACCGGCGCAAGCGCATGCTGGAATTGCTTGACCTGGTGAAGCTGCCGCGCGCCTTCGAGAGCCGCAAGCCGCGCCAGCTTTCGGGTGGCCAGAAGCAGCGCATCGGCGTGGCGCGCGCCTTTGCCGGCGATGCCAAGGTGGTGGTGGCCGACGAGCCGGTCTCGGCGCTCGACGTGTCGGTGCAGGCGGCGGTGACCGAGCTGCTGATGGACATCCAGCGCAAGAACAAGACGACGATGCTGTTCATCAGCCACGATTTGTCGGTCGTGCGCTATATCGCCGACCGGGTCGTCGTCATGTATCTCGGCTATATCGTCGAGCAAGGTACGACCGACCAGATCTTCGCGCCGCCCTATCATCCCTACACCGAGGCACTGCTTTCGGCGATCCCGATCGCCGACACCAGCGTGGTCAAGAAGCACATCGTGCTGGAGGGCGACATACCCTCGGCAATGAACCCGCCGACAGGCTGTCCATTCCAGACGCGCTGCGGCTACAAGAGACTGGTGCCGGATAATCTCTGCGAAACCAAGGTGCCGCCGGTAAAGAACCTGGGCGGCGGGCACATGAGCCTGTGCTGGCTCTCGGACGACGTTCTGGCGACGATGGAGCCAGTGATCAAGTTCGACAAGCAGCATGCCGACCATGAGGGCGTGCCGGACGACGCGCCGCATGGGGCCGGCCCGGGCTTTGCCGGTCAGCCACCCAACCGACCACATGGCAAGACCGGCAGTGCGGAAGCCAGCGCGGTGGGAGAGGACGCCGAGGAGACAGAAGCCGTGTGGCGAGCCCGCCGCCACGAGGTGCGCGACGAGGTCTCCGAAACAGGTGCACCGGCGACCGATGCCAACGCGACCTCCGCGCCTTTCACGCCGAGAACGCTTGGCGAGGGCCGCCAGGCAGAGAATGCGCGTGTCGCACCAATTAGCGGCCGTGCGGCCAGACCAGGCGCGGCGCGCGATGGCGCGGCCGACAGGAACCGACCCGCCGGCATCTTCAAGCCTGCCAAGCCGGACGACTTGAAATTGATATCCGGCGTGGGTCCGAAGACGGAAGCCATCCTCAATGGCCTCGGTATCTTCACCTACGCTCAAATTGCCTCGTGGAAGAAGGCCGAACGGGAGTGGGTCGACGACCATTTGAGATTCCAGGGCCGCATCGAGCGCGAGGACTGGGTCAAGCAGGCGAAGGCGCTCGCCAAGGGCGGCGAGGCGGAATACATCAAGGTGTTCGGCAGGAAGCCGCGCTGACAGATGCTGTCGTTGTAGCGGGAGCCCTTTAGCTGCCGCACTGCCTTAGCTGTTCGGCATAGTCGCGGGCCATCTTGTCGGTGGCCCGGGCATAGCTCTGGACGCCGGAATCGCCACGATTGCCGCGGCCATAGGCGGTCCAGCCGAGATAATAGGCAAGGTAGAGATTGTAGGTGTCGTTGCGGGCGACGCCGTAGGTATCCGCTGTCTTGGAATGGTACCAGCCGACGAAATCGACGGCGTCGGCGAATTTGGTCCGGCGCGCCGCCCAGTTGCCGGTTTCGCTCTGATATTGCGACCAGGTGCCGTCCAGCGCCTGCGAGAAGCCGGTGGCCGACGAGACGTGCTTCCATGGGATGAAACCGAGCAGTTTGGTGCGTGGCGGCCGGGCGTTGCTCTTGAATCCCGATTCCTTGCGCACGGTCGCCATCAGCACGGGGACGGGCACGCCGTATTTCTGCTCGGCGCGTTCGGCGGCCGACTGCCAATTGTCGAACCAGCCGTCATTCTGGTCAAAGACGGCGCAGACATTGTTGATGTGGCTGGGGGCCGTCGCACAGGCCGAAAGTGCCAGCAGCATACCAACCGCTACAATTTTACTAAAACTCGACCTACGCATCGGCAGAGCAATAGGCTCAAATCATAAAGGGAATCTTGCTGCCCTCGTTAACGGGCCGCCGATGCGGGCGCTTCAGAAAAATGCCATATTGATCACCCGACATATCTTGTCGCTTTTCATAAATCGATGTTTCGAAAATGCCGCCTCGGTTAAAATCGCGCCCGCAAACGGCGTATTTCTGACAGCTGGCGCGGTTTGCCGAGGCTTTGATGCCTGGCATGAACGAACCAAGACGCAAGCGCGGCGCCGAGCGCACCAGCAACCGGGGACCAGGGCCTATCCCGCAGCTGCCGGCGAGGCGGGTGACCAATCCTTATCCGCCGATGGCCTTGCTGTCGCCCGACCAGATCGAGGCGATCCATCAGGCGTCGATGCACATATTGGAGAATTTCGGCATCGAGGTGATGAGCCCGCGGGCGCTCTCGCTGTTCGAGCAGGCCGGTGCCAGCGTGGACCACGCGTCGGCGAACGTGCGCATTGACCGCGGCATGGTCGACGAGGCGCTGAAGACGACGCGGTCCAATTATTCCCTTACACCGCGCAATCCGGCCAACGCCGTTCATCTCGGCGGCAACACAATCAATTTCACGCTCGTTGCGGGGCCGCCCAATGTGCACGACATGGCGCGGGGCCGCCGCCCCGGCAATTTGCGCGACTATGCGGACCTGACCCGGCTGGCGCAGCATTTCAACTGCGTGCACATGCTCGGCAACCAGGTCTGCGCGCCGGTCGAATTGCCGGCCAATTCGCGCCATCTCGACACCTATTTCACCAATCTGACGCTGACCGACAAAAGCTTCCATGTTTCGGCGATCGGTCGGGGCAGGGCGCTGGACGGGATCGAGATGATGGCGATCGCGCGCGGGCTGACGCTGGACCAGTTGCGCGACGATCCCGGCATCGCCACCATCATCTCGGTCAACTCGCCGCGCCGTTTCGACGAGATGATGGCCGAGGGGCTGATGACGATGGCCGAATTCGGCCAGTCTGTGGCAGTGACGCCGTTCACGCTGATGGGCGCGATGAGCCCGGTGACGCTGGCGGGTGCGCTCGCGCAGCAGAATGCGGAAGCACTGTTCGGCGTAGTCCTGACGCAACTTGTGCGTCCGGGCGCGCCGGTCATGTATGGCGCCTTTACCTCCAATGTCGACATGAAGTCGGGCGCGCCGGCCTTCGGCACGCCTGAAAACACCAAGGCCAACATCGCGTCGGGGCAATTGGCACGGCGTTACGGGCTGCCCTACCGGACAACGCCGGGCTCGGCCTCCAACGCCGCCGATGCGCAAGGCGCTTACGAGACGTTGATGGCGCTGTGGGGCGCTGTGCTCGGCCACGGCAACCTCGTCTATCACGCCGCCGGCTGGCAGGAGGGCGGGCTGACGGCGTCGTTCGAGAAATTCATCATCGACGTCGAAATGATCCAGCACATGATGGAGTTTTTGCGCCCGATCGTGGTCGACGAGGCCGAGCTTGCCGTCGAGGCGCTGGGCGCGGTGCCGACCGGCGGCCATTTCTTCGGCGAGCCGCACACGCTGGAACGTTATGCGACGGCCTTCTATCAGCCGATGCTTTCGAACTGGCAGAATTTTGAAGCCTGGCAGGAAGCCGGCGGCCTCGACGCAACCGCGCGCGCCACGCGGTTGTGGAAGAAGGCGCTCGAAGACTATGTCGAGCCGCCGATGGACGTCACCGTGCGCGAAGCGCTGGAGGCCTACGTGACCAAGCGCAAGGAAGCGATTGGGGCGGGCGAGCCGTGATGCGCCACGAACGTCCCGTTTTGAATCATCTAGCCCATCCAACTCACTGATATCAGAGAAGAACCCATGAAATCGCATGCAAAGGTCGTGGTCATCGGCGGCGGGGTCGTCGGGTGTTCCGTGCTGTTCCATCTCGCCCGCCATGGCTGGACCGACGTCGTGCTTCTGGAGCGCGACGAGCTGACTTCAGGCTCGACGTGGCACGCGGCCGGCGGCATGCACACGATCAATGGCGATCCCAACGTCGCCAAGCTGCAGAAATACACGATCAACCTCTACAAGGAGATCGAGGAGCTTTCCGGCCAGGCGACCGGCGTGCATCTGACCGGCGGCGTGCTGCTGGCGGCGACCGAGGCGCGGCTCGACTGGCTGCGCGGCGTCGTCGCCAAGGGTCGCTACCTCGGCATCGATCTCGAAGAAATCTCGCCGAAAGAAGCGGCCGAACTGATGCCTCTGCTCGACCCCAAGCAGTTCGTCGGCGCTGTCCGCAACAAGGAGGACGGCCATCTCGATCCCTCCGGCGTCACCCATGCCTATGCCAAGGCTGCGCGTAAGCTGGGCGCCGAGGTCGAGCGCTTCACCAAGGTCGAGGACATCGTGCGGCGTCCCGACGGGCTGTGGCGCGTCATCACCAACAAGGGCGAGGTCGTGGCCGAGCATGTCGTCAACGCCGGTGGACTTTGGGCGCGCGAGGTCGGCCGCATGGTCGGGCTCGAACTGCCGGTGCTGGCCATGGAGCATATGTACCTGATCACCGAGGACATGCCGGAGGTCGCCGCCTGGAACGCCAAGACCGGCACCGAGATCATCCACGCCGTCGATTTCGACGGCGAGCTCTATCTGCGCCAGGAGCGCGGCGGCATGCTGATGGGCACCTATGAGAAGGCCAACAAGGCATGGTCCGAGCACCAGACGCCGTGGAATTTCGGCCATGAATTGCTGGAGCCGGACATCGACCGCATCGCGCCGTCGCTGGAAGTCGGCTTCCGGCATTTCCCGGCCTTTCAGAACACCGGCATCAAGCAGATCATCAACGGACCCTTCACCTTCGCGCCTGACGGCAACCCGCTGGTCGGGCCGGTGCGCGGTTTGCCGGGCTTCTGGGTGGCCTGCGGCGTCATGGCCGGTTTCAGCCAGGGCGGCGGCGTTGGGCTCGCGCTGTCCAACTGGATGATCGAGGGCGATCCCGGCGCCGACATCTGGGCCATGGACGTGTCGCGCTATGGCGACTGGGCGACGATGGCCTACACCAACGCTAAGGTGCGCGAGAACTATTCCAGGCGCTTTTCGATACGCTTCCCCAATGAGGAATTGCCCGCCGGACGGCCGCTGAAGACCACGCCGGTCTATGACCTGCTGTCGGCCAAGGGCGCGCAATGGGGCGTGTCCTATGGGCTGGAAGTGCCGCTCTGGTACGCGCCCGAAGGCGTCAAGGACGAGTTCTCGTGGCGTCGCTCGAGCGATTTCGCGCATGTCGGCAGGGAGGTTGCAAACGTTCGCGGGGGCGTCGGCCTCGCCGAGATTTCGAATTTCGCCAAATACGGCGTGACAGGCGAGGGGGCTGCTGCATGGCTCGACCGGCTGCTCGCCTGCAAGCTGCCGAGGCCAGGCCGCATGACGCTGGCGCCTATGCTGAAGGAGGACGGCAAGCTCATCGGCGATTTCACGCTGGCCAATCTCGGCGGCGAGGAGTGGTTCATCGCCGGTTCCGGCATTGCCGAGCAGTACCATATGCGCTGGTTCGAAAAGCATCTGCCCGCGGATGGTTCTGTCCGCATCGAGGCTTCGGGCGCGAAACTCACCGGCCTTGCCGTCGCCGGGCCGAAGGCGCGGGACGTGCTGGCCAAGGTCACGCGGACGGACGTCTCGAACGCCGCCTTTCCCTTCATGGCCATCGGCAAGATGGATATCGGCATGGCGCCGTGCCTGGTAGGCCGCGTCAGCTACACCGGTGATCTCGGCTATGAAATCTGGGTGGCGCCGGAATATCAGCGCGCGGCGTTCCAGGCGCTGATGGCGGCGGGCGAGGAGTTCGGCATTGGCCTGTTCGGCTCCCGTGCGCTGAACGCACTGCGGCTGGAAAAGAACTATGGCTCGTGGGCGCGCGAATACCGGCCGATCTACGGACCGCTGGAGGCAGGGCTCGATCGCTTTGTCGCCTATGGCAAGGAAGCCGATTTCATAGGCAAGACCGCGGCGTTGGCAGAGCGCAAGCAGGGCGGCAGGCTCAGGCTGCGCGCCTTCATCGTCGAGGCTGCCGACGCCGATGTCATCGGCGACGAGCCGATCTGGTTCGGCGGCACGGTGCGTGGCTGGGTGACGTCAGGCGGCTATGCGCATCATTCAAGGAAATCGGTGGCCATGGGCTACGTGCCGAAGGAGATCGCCGAGGAGAGCGAAGGCTTCGAGATCGAAATCCTCGGCAAGCGCCATGCCGCACGCATGCAGCCGGTGCCGCTGTTCGACGCCAATTTGGAGCGGATGCGGGCGTGAACAATCCGCATCCGGCTCGCATCAGGCAGCGCGGCGATTGTCGAGCGCAAAGGCGCCAGGGCCGGCGAAGAACAGATAGAGGAAGATGAAGCAAAACGAGATCGCCAAATCGCCGCCATTGTTGACCGGGAAGAAGCCGCGCGGCATGTGCGCCATGAAATAGGCGATCGCCATCTCGCCGGCCAGAAGGAAGGCGACTGGGCGGGTGAACAGCCCCAGCGCGAGCAGGATGCCGCCGGCGAACTCGAGAATGCCGGCTGTCAAAGTCAACCCGCTGAGGGCGTGGGGTTCGGCGCTTGCCGGGAAATTGAACAGCTTCTGGCTGCCATGCTCGATGAACTGCAGCGCGGTCATGATGCGCAGAACGCCGAGCGCCTGTGGCTGGTATCGGGCCAAGCCTTCAAAAAGCGCCATCTGAAACTCCGTTTTCACCCCCAGGTCCGGCCTAGATTATCGCCCCGAGATGGACCATTCACTTCCCGCTACCGGACATCAACAATCGGCGATGCGAGATGTTCCGCAACGCGTCGATATTTTCTCCCTAAGGTTGCATTATTATCCCTATGGTTGTATCGATCTGTAGATAGTTGAAATCGTTTGGGGGGCTCTCGCCATGAAAAAAGTCGTCATCAGCTTTTTCGCAATCCTTGCAGGTACCAGCTTCGCGATGGCCGGGGATGCCGGCTGCGAGGCTTTCAAATGGCCGGTAACGCGCGAGCAGGCGCTGTTCGCCGCGCCTCCTTCTGCTGCGTCGGGGACGACGCTGGCGGTCGGCGCTGCCGCCGATCTGGTTCTGGTGCCGGCCGAGACAGCGGAATTCGCCCTCCCGCCGGAACGTGCCCCGGCGCCTGGCACGTTCGGCGCTGTCGCCAGCATGGTTGTGCCGCCGGAAGGGGGTATCCAGATAAGCCTGTCGGGCGAAGCCTGGATCGATGTCATTCAAGACGGCCATACCGTGAAATTGGCCGGCTACAGCGGGGTCAAGACCTGTCCGGACATTCGCAAAAGCGTTCGGTTCAAGCTTGCGCCCGGCCCGGCCACCGTCCAGTTCAGCGGTGCAAAAAAGGCAGGCCTGAAAGTCGCGGTGCTAACGCCGGAATAGCTCGGCGCCAGGCTGGGGGACGGCCTTCAATCCCTTGGTCAAAAGGCCGTCCTCCTGTGCGACGTTGAGCCCCTTACCGTCCGGGCGCCATCAAGGCGAAATGGGCGCCTTGCGGGTCCTGGCATTGCACGATCCAGCTGCCGCCGGGGACCTCCATCGGGCCCATCAGGATCTTGCCGCCATTGTCGGTCACCCGTTTTGCCGCCGCGTCGATGGCAGTTACGTTGAAATAAAACTGCCAGACCGGCACCGGGATCTGTTCGGGTTTGTTCATGATGCCGCCACCGGATTCGGGGCCGGCCGCGAAGGTTTGATAGGTTCCCATCGGCCCCATGTCGAAATCGCCGGCATTGGTCCATCCGAACTGGCTGGAATAGAAGTCGAACGCGGCCTTCCAGTCGGTTGTGTAAAGCTCGTGCCAGCCGATATGGCCCGGTGTGCTGGCCGGCACGACCGGCTGGTCGGGCCCGTTCGGCTGCAGGAACATGAAGGTCGCGCCTTGCGGATCGGCGACGACGGCGAAGCGGCCGACGCCCGGAATGTCGTCGGGCTGGCGATGAACGGCGCCGCCGGCTTTCTGCAGCGACGCCGTGGCAGCATCGACATCCCTGGTGTGGATATAGCCAAGCCAGGCGGGAGGCATGCCCATCTTGGCGGCATCCTCAGGCATCGTCATCAGCCCGCCGACGCCACGCTCGCCGACATTCATGACGATGTAGCGCGGCATGCCGGGAGCCTTGTCGAAGGCTTGCGCGGTCCAGCCGACCACCTTGGTATAGAACGCCTCGGCGGCGTCGAGGTCTGATGTCATCAATTCGTACCAGAAGAAGGGCATTGGGGATTTCGGCATCGTCGGTCTCCTCACCTTTTGCGTCGATCGTCCTTCGATCCATCATAGGACGATCTTCGAGACGGAAATCCGACAGCGGAGGAAAAATTGCGGCTCGACAGGCATGCCATGATTGCGGCCTGCCGCTTAGCGGACCGTCCTTCCTCGAAAGTTCGACATTCGCGCATTACGATATTAAACGTGAACCAAATTATCATGTTTTATTCGAGCCTTTTCAGAGGCTTATGTAGAAAATTGACCAATTGATAAAAAAATAAAACGTGCTAGCCTTCCCTAAAACGAAAACAAGGGGAACTGACGATGGCAGAAGGCCAGTTCAGGGAAGGCATTGCAGGCGGCCGGCTGCCTGCCGATCAGTATGCGGACAATTTTTCCGACCTGCATCCGCCGCTCGATCACCACGAGGCGCTGGTCGAAGCGGACCGCTGCTATTTCTGCTACGACGCGCCGTGCATGAACGCATGCCCGACCTCGATCGACATTCCGCTGTTCATCCGCCAGATCTCCACGGGCAATCCGATCGGCTCGGCCAAGACCATTTTCGACCAGAACATTCTGGGCGGCATGTGCGCCCGCGTCTGCCCGACCGAGACGCTGTGCGAGGAGGTCTGCGTGCGCGAAGTGGCGGAAGGCAAGCCGGTGCAGATCGGTCGGCTGCAGCGCTATGCCACCGATATCGCGATGAGCGAGAACAGGCAATTTTATCCACGTGCCGCACCGACAGGCAAGGCGGTCGCCGTGGTGGGCGCCGGGCCGGCCGGCCTTGCCGCCGCCCATCGGCTCGCCCGCCATGGCCACGACGTCACAATCCTGGAAGCGCGCGCGAAGGCGGGCGGGCTCAACGAATACGGCATCGCCGCTTATAAGAGCGTCGACAATTTCGCCCAAGCCGAGGTCGAGTACGTTACCTCGATTGGCGGGATTGATATCCAGAACGGTAAGGCGCTCGGCCGCGACTATCAGCTTTCCGACCTGATCCGCAATTATGACGCGGTGTTTCTGGGCATGGGGCTCGGCGGCGTCAATGCGCTGCGCGCCGATGGCGAGGCCGCCGTGGGCGTCACCAACGCCGTCGAGTTCATCTCCGAGCTGCGCCAAGCCAGCGATCTCTCCGGCCTGCCGGTCGGCCGCCGCGTCGTCGTCATCGGCGGCGGCATGACGGCGATCGATGCCGCGGTGCAGTCGAAGCTGCTTGGCGCCGAGGAGGTGACGATCTGCTACCGGCGCGGCCAGGAACATATGAATGCTTCCGAATTCGAGCAGGACCTGGCGGCCGCCAACGGCGTCGTCATCCGACACTGGCTACAGCCGAAGCGGGTGATTGCCGAAGGCGGCAAGGTCAATGCCATCGAGCTTGAATACACCGCCATGAACGGCGACAGTCTTGCCGGCACCGGCGAGACGCTGACCCTCGTTGCCGACCAGGTGTTCAAGGCGATCGGACAGAGTTTCGTCCCCGCTGCGCTCAACGGCAGCGGTGCTGCGATCGAGCTCGAGGCCGGGCGCATCAAGGTCGATGCGGAAGGGCGCACCTCGCTGGCCAAGGTCTGGGCCGGCGGCGACTGCATATTCGGTGGCGACGACCTGACCGTCTCGGCCGTGGCGCAAGGGCGTGATGCGGCGGAATCCATTCACCGGGCACTGACCTCGAACGGGAGGGCATGAGCATGGCAGATATCAGGAATAATTTCGTCGGCATCAAATCGCCCAATCCGTTCTGGCTGGCCTCGGCGCCGCCGACCGACAAGGCCTACAATGTCGTGCGCGCCTTCAAGGCCGGTTGGGGCGGTGTCGTCTGGAAGACGCTGGGCGAAGAGGGCCCGCCGGTGGTCAACGTCAATGGCCCACGCTACGGCGCGATCTGGGGCGCCGACCGCCGTCTGCTCGGCCTCAACAACATCGAGCTGATCACCGACCGCGACTTGCAGACCAATCTGCGTGAGATGAAGCAGGTCAAGATGGAGTGGCCCGACCGGGCGCTGATCGCCTCGATCATGGTGCCTTGCGTCGAGGAAAGCTGGAAGGCGATCCTGCCGCTTGTCGAGGAGACCGGCGCCGATGGCATCGAGCTCAATTTCGGCTGCCCGCACGGCATGTCGGAGCGCGGCATGGGTGCCGCCGTCGGCCAGGTGCCGGAATATATCGAAATGGTTGTGCGCTGGTGCAAGCAGTACACGCGCATGCCCGTCATCACCAAGCTGACGCCCAACGTCACCGATATCCGCAAGCCGGCGCGAGCAGCACACACCGGCGGCACCGACGCGGTGTCGCTGATCAACACCATCAACTCGATCACCGGCGTCGATCTCGACAGCTTCGCGCCGATGCCGACCATCGACGGCAAGGGCTCGCATGGCGGTTATTGCGGCCCTGCGGTGAAGCCGATCGCCATGAACATGGTGGCCGAGATCGCGCGCGACCCCGAAACGCAGGGGCTGCCGATCTCCGGCATTGGCGGTATCACCACCTGGCGCGACGCTGCCGAGTTCATGGCGCTCGGCGCCGGAAACGTGCAGGTGTGCACGGCCGCGATGACCTACGGTTTCAAGATCGTGCAGGAGATGATCGCCGGTCTCGAAAACTGGATGGACGAGAAGGGCCATCGCTCGCTCGACGACATCATCGGCCGTGCCACGCCCAATGTCACGGACTGGCAGTATCTCAACCTCAACTATGTCGCCAAGGCGCATATCGACCAGGATGCCTGCATCAAATGCGGCCGCTGCCACATCGCCTGCGAGGACACCTCGCATCAGGCGATCACCAGCATGGTCGACGGCGTCAGGCATTTCGAGGTGATCGAGGCCGAGTGCGTCGGCTGCAATCTGTGCGTCAATGTCTGCCCGGTTGACAACTGCATCACCATGGAGCCGCTGGCCGCCGGGGTGATGGACCAGCGCACCGGCATGCCTGTGTCGCCGGTCTACGCCAACTGGACCACGCACCCGAACAACCCGATGGCCAAGGTGGCGGCGGAGTAGGGCGGAACAATCAAGGAAAAAGCGGCGTCCTCGGACGCCGTTTTCATTTTGCTATTGCAGATACAAATTATCCAGGATATAAATTATCCATGTATTGGAGATTGGTATCATGAAACTCGGCGATGGCGTCGAAGCGGCCATCCACTGCGCGGCGACGCTGGCTGGCGTCGATGGCGACAGCACCATGCCAGGTGCGGCCCTGGCGGAGGCGTTTGGCCTGTCGCCGAGCTATCTCCTGAAACATCTGAACATGCTCACCGCTGCGCGCATCCTGGAATCCGTTCCTGGGCCGGCGGGCGGCTACCGGTTGGCGAAACCGGCGGAACGCATCACGCTGCTGGACATCGTGCTGGCGGTCGAAGGACGCGAGCCGGCTTTCCGATGCGGCGAAATCCGCCAGCGCGGCCCCACGAAACTCGATGCATCGGCCTATGTCAGGCCGTGCGGCATCAATGCTGCGATGCTGAAGGCGGAGCGCGCCTATCGCGCGGCGCTGGCCGAGGTCAGGCTGTCCGACATCGTGGCGGACTTCATGAAAGGCGCCGATCCGCGGTCGGTCGCGGCAAGCTGCGCTTTCACCGAGCGCCACCAGCGGCAGCAGAAATCCAGTTCAACCAAGCAAGCATGAAAGGAAAGATGATGAGACAGAGGCTCCAGTTCTTCGCCAAGGCGCCCGAGATCATGAAAGCGGTATCGGCGCTCAACAAGGCGGTCGATGAATGCGGGCTCGAGGAAAGCCTGCTGCACCTGATCAAGCTCAGGGCCTCACAGATCAATGGCTGCTCCTTCTGTGTCGAGATGCACAGCCGCGAGGCGAGGCGCGACGGCGAGACCGAACAGCGGCTTTATCTGGTTTCAGCCTGGAAGGAATCGCCGCTGTTTTCGGAGCGCGAGCGCGCCGCTTTGGCCTGGACCGAGGCCGTGACGCTGATCGCCAACAATGGTGTTTCGGACGAACTCTATGCCCGCACGCTGGAACATTTCTCGGAAGAGGAGTTGGTCAAGCTCTCCGTGGCGCTGGGCATGATCAATACCTGGAACCGGCTTTGCATTCCGTTCCACGCCATTCATCCGATGCCTGCCGCCAAGGCCGCCTGATTGTTCGATCACGATCGGAGCGCCGCCAAGGGAGGCGGCGCTCCCATTATTTCAAAGGGAGAGCGTTTGATGCTTGCCGATTTACCCGCCGCCTTGTTGGTTCTCGGCCGGCTGTTGCTTGGCGGCGGGTTTGTCTTCGCCGGCTTGCGCAACATCCAGAACGCGGGCTTCTTGACGGGGCTGATGGTCGCGCGCGGTGTGCCGCAGGCGCGGCTGGCACTTTGGGCCGGCATCGTGTTGCAGATCGTCGCCGGCGTGCTGGTGGTGACGGGCTTCTGGACCGCCACTGCCTGTGCGGTGCTGGTGTTGTTCCTGATCGTCGCCACGCCGATGTTCCACAATTTCTGGGATCATCAGGGACAGGAGCGTGCGTCGCGTATCAATGGTTTTGTTGGCAATGTCGCGCTGAGCGGCGGTTTCCTGACGCTGATCGCCCAGTCGCTTTGACGGTTGCAGCTAGGCCGCGAACCGCAAACCACCATCGCAGGTTAATACCTGGCCGGTCATGAAGCCGTTGGAGACGAGGAAGGCTATGGCCGAGGCGACGTCCTCGGCGCGGCCGATGCGGCCGACCGGTGTCTTGCCGGCATAGTCGGCAAAGATCGCCTGCCGCTGCTCGTCCGGCAGAAAGTCCCACCAGGGCGTGTCGATGACGCCGGGCGCCACGACGTTGACGCGCAGCGGCTTCAGCTCGACGGCCAGGATCGGTGCCACCGTCAGGAGCATGCCATTGACGGCGCCGATGCCGGCGACGCCCGGCGTGGCGAGCTGGGCGGATACCGCCGAGATGAAGGTGACCGATCCTGATTTGTCCAGCGTTGGCAAGGCCGCCTGCAGGCAGGATAATTGCGGCCGCACCTTTTCGTCGACGCCGCCAGCGATATCGGCAAGGTCGAGTGTTTCGAACGGGCCAAGGCCCTTGCCGCCGCTCGCCGCCAGAACGAGATGGTCGAACGGGCCGATGCGCTCGAAGAATTGGCGCACCTCGTCGGGCTTGGCAGCATCGAACGCCGCCTTGTCGGCGGCGCCACCGAGACTTTTCCATGCGCTGACGAGCTTGTCCTGATTGCGCCCGGTGATGGTCACCTTCATGCCGGGGCCGAGCAGTTTGCGCGCGGTCGCCAGGCCGATCCCGGACGAGCCACCGATGACGACTGTATGTTCGATCTTGCTGGTCATGAACGCTCTTCCTTCTTCACTGTAACCTGCCCGACAAGGTCGAGGCTCAAGTCGCGCAATTGTTGTCTTGCTCTGGCGTCGTAAGCCTGGGCGTCGGCGCGGGATTCGCGCAGGCCGTCGAAATAGAGGCCGCTGCGCGCTTCGAGCGCGGGGGAGGTGGTGAGATTGACAATGGCCTCGGCGCCGGTCTCCACCGAGCTCCATGGCGTGACGCCTGCCTGGCGGACCATCGTGGTGTTCATGTAGCTCGCCGGGTGCAGGGCGTTGACAGTAACCCCGCTGCCCTTGAGCTGCTCGGCGAGATCGATGGTGAACAGGATCTGCGCCAGCTTGCTCTGGCAGTAGGCGCGCACGCCGCTGTAGCCATGGGTAAGCATGACGTCGCTAAAGTCGATGGCCTGCTGGCCCGCCGAGGCGACGTTGACGATACGCGCCGGCGCGCTGGCCTTCAGCAGGGGCAGCAATCCCTCCGTAAGCAGGAAGCCGGCGAGATAGTTGACGGCGAAGCGCAGTTCATAGCCGTCGGCGCTGACCTGCCTTTTGGCGTTTTGGCCAACCGTGCCGACACCGGCATTGTTGATGAGGATGTCGAGCCGAGCGGTTTTTTCACGCACGGCCTCGGCGAGCCGGCGCACCTCGGCCAGCGAGGCGAGGTCGGCTGCGAAGAACTCGGCCTTGCCGCCGGCCGCCTCGATGTCCGCGACCGTGGCCTTGCCGCGCGCCGCGTCGCGTCCGTGCACCAGCACCCGGGCGCCACCTGCGCCCAGCCGTTGCGCGACGACCCGGCCGACACCGTCGGTCGAGCCGGTGATCAGGATTGTCTTGTCTTTCAGGTCCATGTTTGAGCCTCCATTCGTTGCTCTCGACAGAAGATGGGGCAGCGGGTGCGCGCCAAACAGTTCAAACTTTATCCTGGTATCGGTACTGCTATAATAGGGTCATGGATGCTCCTTCTCATTCCGCTGAAGACAGCCGCCGGCGCGAGCTCGGCGCCTTCCTGCGCTCGCGCCGCGAGAGGCTTTCGCCACAGGCCGCCGGCATTGCCTGCGGCGCGCGGCGGCGCACGCCGGGCCTGCGGCGCGAGGAGGTGGCGATGATCGCCGGTGTCGGCACCACCTGGTACACCTGGCTGGAACAAGGCAGGGATGTCAGGCCCTCCGTAGAGGTGCTGGCGGCGCTCTGCGAGGCGCTGCGCCTCGACGCTGTCGAGAAGCGGCATTTGTTCATCCTCGCTGGCCGCCAGCAGCCGGAGCATCGTGGGGCGACGCCCGAAAAGGTCGACGGGCCGTTGCTGCACATGCTGCAAAGTCTTGTGCTGCAACCCGCTTATGTGGTTGGCCGGCGCTGGGACGTGCTCGCCTGGAACCCGGCAGCCGTCGCGGTGTTCGGCGATTATGGCTTGCTGGAAGGCGACGCCCGCAACATCGTCCACATGGTGTTTACAAGCCCGCAGCACCGTCGCCTGCTCGTCGACTGGGAAGAGCTTGCTCGCGTGGTGCTCGCTTCGTTTCGCGCCGAAAGCGCCAAATATGTCGGTGATCCCGATTTCGACCGGCTGATCGCGCTGATGATGCGCTCGAGCCCCGAGTTCCGCGATTGGTGGCCCCGACGTGACGTAGCGCGAAAGCTGACGGGTCTGAAGCACGTCCGCCATCCGACGGCCGGCGCCATGGCCTTCGAGCATATGAGCCTGTCGATCGACGATGGATCCGACATGCGGCTGGTCGTCTACACGCCGCTGGCCGAGCAGAACTCGATCGCCAAGCTGCAGAGCTTGCTTGATGCACTGCCGGCCGAGCGGCGCAGCGCCTGAGCCTTCAGGGCAGGGTCAGGCCTTCGGCTTCAACCCGTCGAGAAATAATTGCTCCAGGAACCTCGCTGCGTCCTCGAAGCGGCCGTCGCCGCCACGGTTCGGGCCGAGCACGGCGCGGACCTGGACGTCGAAATCGGCATAGTGCTGGGTCGTCGCCCAGATCGAGAAGATCAGGTGCCAAGGATCCGTCCTGGCGATCTTGCCGGCGCGCATCCAGCCCTTGATGACGGTTGCCTTCTCGTCGACCAGCGTCTTCAGTTCGCCGGTCAGCAAGGGCATGATGCGTGGTGCGCCCTGCAGAATCTCGTTGGCGAACAGCCGGCTCTCGCGCGGAAAATCGCGCGCCATTTCAAGCTTGCGCCTGATGTAGCTCCTGAGCTCGGTCAGGGGATCGCCGATGTCGTCGAGTTCCCTGAGCGGCGCCAGCCATGTGTCGAGCAGGCGCTGCATCAGCGTCTCGTGAATGTCTTCCTTGCGGCGAAAGTAATAGAGCAGGTTGGGCTTCGACATCCCAGCGGCTTCGGCGATCTGGTCGATGGTCGAGCCGCGGAAGCCATTGGTGGAGAACACCTCGAGCGCGGCTTCGAGAATGAGTTCGCGCTTCTCCTGCTGGATGCGGGTGCGGCGAGGGGCTTCCGTGCTGGTGTTCACCGTTGCGCGCCCTCGTGTTGAAAGCGGTCTGGCCCAATTCTCTGGACCAGTTTTTCCCCGGCCTGTGGAACGCACTTCAGGAGCCGCATTTCCGCTAGTAATCCCTTGACCGCCGACAGGGCGGTGCTAACGTTTGTCCAATCGGTCAAAAATTTGCGTAGCACGAAAGCGCGGCAAAGACCAAGCGTTGGACGTACCGAAACAGGTTACAAGGGGAAGTCTTGGTCATGTCCAACCGGCTGAAAGTCACGCCGAACGATCTCAGTGCATTCTGGATGCCGTTCACGGCAAACCGGCAGTTCAAGCAGGCGCCGCGCATGTTCGTGTCCGCCAAGGACATGCACTACACGACCAGCGACGGCCGCAAGGTGCTGGACGGCACCGCCGGCCTCTGGTGCGTCAATGCCGGCCATTGCCGGCCCAAGATCACCGAGGCGATCCAGCAGCAGGCCGCCGAGCTCGACTACGCTCCGGCCTTCCAGATGGGCCACCCGATCGTGTTCGAACTGGCCAACCGCCTGGTCGACGTCGCGCCGAAGGGCATGGATCACGTGTTCTTCACCAATTCCGGTTCGGAATCGGTCGAGACCGCGTTGAAGATGGCGATCGCCTATCACCGCGTGAAGGGCGAGGGCTCGCGCACCCGCCTGATCGGACGCGAGCGCGGGTATCACGGCGTCAATTTCGGCGGCATTTCGGTCGGCGGCATCGTCACCAACCGCAAGATGTTCGGCACGCTGCTCGGCGGCGTCGACCATATGCCGCACACGCACCTGCCGGAGAAGAACGCCTTCTCCAAGGGCGTGCCGGAACATGGCGCGGAGCTGGCCAATGAGCTGGAGCGCATCGTGGCGCTGCATGACGCCTCGACCATCGCGGCCGTTATCGTCGAGCCGGTCGCCGGCTCCACCGGCGTCATCCTGCCGCCCAAGGGCTATTTGCAGAAGCTGCGCGAAATCTGCACCAAGCACGGCATCCTGTTGATCTTCGACGAGGTCATCACCGGTTTCGGCCGTCTTGGCGCGCCGTTCGCGGCCGATTATTTCGGCGTCACGCCTGATATCATGACCACCGCCAAGGGCGTCTCCAACGGCGTCATCCCGATGGGCGCGGTGTTCGTGAAGAAGGAAATCCACGACGCCTTCATGACCGGCCCCGAGCACATGATCGAGTTCTTCCACGGCTACACCTATTCCGGCAATCCGATCGCCTGCGCCGCGGCGCTCGGCACGCTCGACACCTACAAGGAAGAGGGCCTGCTCACACGCGGCGAGGAACTGGCGCCCTATTGGGAAGACGCGCTGCATTCGCTGAAGGGCGAGCCGCATGTCATCGATATCAGGAACATCGGCCTGATCGGTGCGATCGAGCTGGCGCCGATTGCCGGCAGCCCGACCAAGCGGGCCTTCTCGGCCTTCGTCAAGGCGTTCGAGCGCGGCGCGCTGATCCGCACCACCGGCGACATCATCGCGCTGTCGCCGCCGCTGATCATCACCAAGGGCCAGATCAACGAACTGATCGATCACGTGCGTGAGGTACTGAGGTCGATCGACTAGACTTGCTTTTATCTGGGCGGGTGGCGATGGAAACCGCCACCCGCCCAGAGCATGAAATGGAAGGACGTGGAATGGCCGCACCCGGCGAGAATCTGCGGATCAATTCAGACCGTTTGTGGGATTCCATCATGGAGATGGCGAAGATCGGCCCCGGCATTGCCGGCGGCAACAATCGCCAGACCGTGACCGACGAGGACGGCGAGGGCCGGCATCTGTTCAAGCGCTGGTGCGATGCCGCCGGGCTCGAAATGGGCATCGACGAGATGGGCACCATGTTTGCCAGGCGCGAAGGCGCCGACCCCAGCCTGCCGCCGGTCTATGTCGGCAGCCATCTCGACACGCAGCCGACCGGCGGCAAATATGACGGCGTGCTCGGCGTGCTCGGCGGCTTGGAAGTCGTGCGCTCGCTCAATGATCTCGGCATCAAGACCAAACATCCGATCGTGGTCACGAACTGGACCAACGAGGAAGGCTCGCGCTTTGCCCCGGCGATGATGGCGTCCGGCGTATTCGCCGGTGTGCTCGACCAGGCCGACGTCTACGAGCATACGGACAAGAACGGCAAGAAATTCGGCGAGGAACTGGAGCGCATCGGCTGGAAGGGCACGGAGAAGGTCGGCGATCGCAAGATCCACGCCTTTTTCGAACTGCATATCGAGCAAGGGCCTATCCTCGAGGACGAAGGCATCGACATCGGCGTCGTCACCCATGGACAGGGGCTGAAATGGCTGCAGGTGACGCTGACCGGCAAGGAGGCGCATACCGGCTCGACGCCGATGCCCAAGCGCCGCAATGCCGGGCTCGGCATGGCGCGCGTGATCGAACTGGTGCACGAGATTGCCATGGACTACCAGCCGGACGCCGTCGGCGCGGTCGGCCACATGGAAGTCTATCCGAACTCGCGCAACATCATCGCCGGGCGCACGGTCTTCACCATCGACATCCGCTCGCCGGAGAAGGAAGTGCTCGACGCCATGGATGGGCGCATCCGCGAAGGCATCGACACGATATGCGAGGCGCTCGACATCCAGTACAAGATCGAGCAGGTCGGCCATTTCGATCCGGTCACCTTTGACAAGGGCTGCGTCAAGGCGATCCGTGATGCCGCCGACCGGCTCGGCTACACGCACCGCAACATCGTCTCGGGCGCGGGCCACGACGCCTGCTGGATCAACCGCGTCGCGCCGACCGCCATGGTGATGTGCCCCTGCGTCGACGGTCTCAGCCACAACGAGGCCGAGGAGATCTCCAAGGAATGGGCGGCGGCAGGAGCCGACGTGCTGTTCCATGCCGTGGTGGAGACAGCGGTCATCGTGGAGTAAGCTGGAAAGCTGGATTTCCAAACGCTGCTCGCAAGAAGCGCGAAGGAACAAGGGAACGAGAAAAATGACCAAAGTCATCAGAAACGGCACCATCGTTACCGCCGACCGCACATGGAAGGCCGACGTGCTGATGCAGCACGGCAAGATCGTCGCCATTGGCTCCGACCTGCACGGCGACCATGAGTTCGACGCCACCGGCTGTTATGTCATGCCAGGTGGTATCGATCCGCATACTCATCTCGAAATGCCGTTCATGGGCACCTATTCGGCCGACGATTTCGAGTCCGGCACGCGCGCGGCACTAGCCGGCGGCACGACGATGGTGGTCGATTTCTGCCTGCCGTCGCCGCAGCAGTCGCTGCTCGAGGCCTTGCAGATGTGGGACAACAAGACCTCGAAGGCGTCCTGCGATTATTCCTTCCACATGGCGATCACCTGGTGGGGCAAGCAGGTGTTCGACGAGATGGCCACCGTCGTCGACAAGGGCATCACCTCGTTCAAGCATTTCATGGCCTACAAGGGCGCGCTGATGGTGGACGACGACGAGATGTATGCGTCGTTCCAGCGCTGCGCCGAGCTCGGCGCGCTGCCGCTGGTGCACGCCGAGAATGGCGACGTGGTTGCGGCGCTCTCGCAGAAGCTGCTTGCCGCCGGCAACAATGGCCCGGAGGGGCACGCCTATTCGCGCCCGCCGGAAGTGGAAGGCGAGGCGACCAACCGCGCCATCATGATCGCCGACATGGCCGGCGTGCCGCTCTATGTCGTGCATGTTTCCTGCGAGCAGGCGCACGAGGCCATCCGCCGGGCGCGTCAGAAAGGCATGCGAGTGTTCGGCGAGCCACTGATCCAGCACCTGACGCTGGACGAGAGCGAGTATTTCGACAAGGACTGGGACCATGCGGCGCGCCGCGTGATGAGCCCGCCCTTCCGGAACAAATTACACCAGGATTCTGCTGTGGGCCGGCCTGCAGGCGGGATCGTTGCAGGTGGTGGCGACCGACCACTGCGCCTTCACCACGGACCAGAAGCGCTTCGGCGTCGGCAATTTCACCAAGATCCCGAACGGCACGGGCGGCCTCGAGGATCGCATGCCGGTGCTGTGGACCAGGGGCGTCAACACCGGGCGGCTGACGATGAACGAATTCGTCGCCGTAACCTCGACCAACATAGCCAAGATCCTCAACATGTACCCGAAAAAGGGCGCCATTGTCGAAGGCGCGGATGCCGACATCATCGTGTGGGATCCCAAGCGCAAGAAGATCATTTCTTCGAAGAAGCAGCAGTCGGTCATCGACTACAATGTCTTCGAAGGCGTCGAAGTGACAGGCCTGCCGCGCTATGTCTTCTCGCGTGGCGAATTGTCGATCGAGGAGACCGAGGTGAAGGCCAAGCCTGGCCATGGCCAGTTCGTCGGCCGCGAGCCGAACGCGGCGGTTAACCGGGCACTGTCGACCTGGAAGGAGATCACCGCGCCGCGCAAGGTGGAGCGGACAGGCATTCCGGCGACTGGGGTTTGAGCTTGCGCAGCTCGAAAAGCGCCAAGAAACTGATGATCGCCGACAAGGACGGCACCGTCTGCGGGGAAGTTTCCGGGTGCCGATGATTGCCGAAGTTGGTGCTGCCCCCCATCGCCCTGCCGGCGCCTTCTCCCCGTATAGGGAGGGGGAGAAGGGAACTGAACGCAATCTTGGCGCCCTTTCCGGCAACGCTGGAAATCGGCGAAATCCTTCGCGAAATCGTCCTTCTCCTCGTCCCTATACGGGGAGAAGTGCCCGGCAGGGCGATGAGGGGCAGCGCAAACCTCAAGCAATTGGCCGATGGGCGCTTAGCCCCGCAAGGCCGGCTTCAGGCGACCAATGCATCCAGTTCCGGCAGCAGGACGACGCTTTCCTGCTCTTTGGGATCGGTGCGGGCAATGACGGCCGAAGACGGGGCCCCACTCAGATTGGCGGGCAGATGCGGCACGCCGGCCGGAATGTAGAAGAGGTCGCCGGCTTTGGCGACGATGTGGTTCTCAAGCCGGTCGCCGTACCAGGTATGGACCTCGCCGGAGAGCACGTAGATCGCCGTTTCATGGTTCTCATGCAGATGCGCCTTGGCGCGGGCGCCGGGCGGCATGGTGAGCACATGCATGCAGATTCCAGATGAGCCGACCGACTCGGTGGCGATACCGGCGAAATAGGTCAATCCCTGCTTGCCTTCATAAGAGCTTTCAGGGCGGATAAGATGGCAAGTGGGTTGAGGCGACATCGGGGAAACTCCGGGCGTCGAATGAGTGGAACAAGACCAATGGGACTGGGCGAGTGGAAAACAACATCGCGATAAAAGCAATCGGAATCGGGCCGGCACTAAAGGGGCAGGAACAGGCAGGCCGCGGCCGATGACGGGGATTTCGCCAGCCGTCGTCGCGGCAAGCAAGCTTGGCCTGACCTTCCAGACCAATGACGGGCCGGTACAGGCGCTGTCCAATGTCGACCTGACCATCGGCAAGGGTGAGTTCGTTTCCTTCATCGGGCCGTCGGGCTGCGGCAAGACGACCTTGCTGCGGGTCATCGCCGATCTTGAGAAGCCGACCTCGGGGGCCATTTCGGTCAACGGCATGACAGCAGAACAGGCGCGCGAGAAACGCGCCTACGGCTATGTCTTCCAGGCCGCCGCCCTGTTTCCCTGGCGCACCATCGAGCGCAACGTCGCGCTGCCGCTGGAGATCATGGGTCTGTCCGGAGCGGAGCAGGGAGAGCGGATCAGGCGCACGCTCGATCTCGTCAACCTTTCCGGCTTCGAGAAGAAGTATCCTTGGCAGCTTTCCGGCGGCATGCAGCAGCGCGCCTCGATCGCTCGCGCGCTCGCCTTCGATGCCGACCTTCTGTTGATGGACGAGCCGTTCGGCGCGCTGGACGAGATCGTGCGCGACCATCTCAACGAGCAATTGCTGCAATTGTGGGCGCGCACCAACAAGACCATCTGCTTTGTCACGCACTCCATTCCCGAGGCGGTGTATTTATCGACGCGCATCGTCGTCATGTCGCCGCGTCCGGGCCGCGTCAGCGACGTCATCGAATCGACGCTGCCGAAGGAGCGGCCACTCGACATCCGCGAGACGCCGGAGTTCCTGGCGATCGCCGCACGGGTGCGAGACGGCTTAAGGGCAGGGCACAGCTATGATGATTGAGCGGGGGCAGGATGGACTCGCGGCAGCGCCCCGAAAGGCGCCTCCACCTCACGAAGGAGCGGCCACCTACGCCTTCGTCATTCTAGGGCGGAGTAGCCGCGAAGCGGCATACGTAGACCCTAGGATCCATGCCGTGACGCCTGCCGAAAGGCGCAAACAGTCGAGAATATTCGGCAGGCTAAGCGGCGCGGAGGGAGCCATATTCCGAATGGTCGCGGAGCGGAGAGGTAACGGCATGAATTCTAGGGTCTGCGCCGCGTCGCTTCGCTCCTTGCTTCGCCCTAGGATGACGAAGGCAAGGGCCCCCGACCTCCGCTTCGCTCCGGCCACCCTCTCCCCGGTGGGGAGAGGAGAAGGGCGGCGCTAGATGGACACCTTCCGCTCAAAGGTCATCCCGGTAACCTCCATCCTCGCCGGCGTGGTCGTACTCTGGTACGTCTTCGCCGTCATACTCAACACGCCGTTCCAGCGCGATCTCGACCAACGTGCCAACGAAACGCCCGGCACCGCCGAGTTCATCGGCAAGACGCTCTCGCAGCCGAAGCCGACGCTGCCGGCGCCGCACCAGGTGGCGGTGAACTTTTTCGAGAACACGTTCCTGCGCAACGTCACTTCGAACCGCAGCCTGGTCTACAATGCCTGGGTGACGCTGTCCTCGACGCTGCTGGGCTTTGCCTTCGGCACGGCGCTCGGCATCATCATCGCGGTGGGCATCGTACATGTGGCGACGCTCGACCGCAGCCTGATGCCATGGATCATCGCCTCGCAGACCATCCCGATCCTGGCGGTGGCGCCGATGATCATCGTGGTGCTGGCGGCGATCGGCATCACCGGCCTGATCCCGAAGGCGATGATTTCGACCTATCTGTCGTTCTTCCCGGTGACGGTTGGCATGGTGAAAGGCCTGCGCTCGCCCGAGATCATGCATCTCGACCTGATGCACACCTACAATGCCAGCCGTGCGCAGACCTTCTGGAAGCTGCGCGTGCCGGCCTCGGTGCCGTTCCTGTTCACCTCGATGAAGGTGGCGGTGGCGGCCAGTCTGGTCGGCGCCATTGTCGGCGAACTGCCGACGGGCGCCGTCGCCGGCATCGGCGCCAAGCTGCTCGCTGGCGCCTATTACAGCCAGTCCATCGACATCTGGTCGGCGCTTGTCGCGGGCTCGATCGTGGCCGCGCTGCTGGTCATGGTGGTCGGCATTGCCGGGCGCCTCGTCGACCGCGCCATGGGCGGGAGGCCGGCATGAACCGGCTGAAGCCTTCCTGGCAGGCTGTGCTGGCCATCGTGCTGTGCCTGATGGCGGTCGCACTCGGCGCCATGTCGAAGCCGGAAGCGGCGGCGCTAGCGGACCCGACAACCAGCGCCAACTATCCCTATCTCGGAACGAAGGGCCTGATGTTTGGCCTTGCCATGCTGACGGCCCTGGTCTCGATGATCAGGATTTCGCCCTTTGTGGAAGCGGTCGTACTGTTTGTCGGCGCCCACCTCGTCGCCTGGCTGCTGATCTCAGGTATCGCTGGTTTCGAAGGCACGGCACTGGCGCCGTATTTCGTGCTGCTCACGGCCGCCTGGCTGCTTGGCTGGCGCTGCGTCGCGGTGCTATCGGGACTGCACCCCACCGCAAGCTGGATGCGCACGGCGCTGCGCCTGATCATCCCCGCCATCTTCGGCGCCTGGATCCTGATCATCTGGGAAGCGGTGACGCGTGGCGCCGGCATCCCGTTCATCCTGTTGCCGCCGCCGAGCGCCATCGGCGCGCGCATCGCCAGTTCGCTGCCGATCCTTGGCGCCGATGTCCGGCAGACCATCTTCAAGGCTGTTATCTTCGGCTATATCGTGGGCAGCGGCGCCGGCTTTGTCACGGCCATTCTCGCCGACCGGGTGCCGTTCCTGCGGCGCGGCCTGCTGCCCATCGGCAACATGGTCTCGGCGCTGCCGATCATCGGCGTGGCGCCGATCATGGTGATGTGGTTCGGCTTCGACTGGCAGTCCAAGGCGGCTGTCGTCATCATCATGACCTTCTTCCCGATGCTGGTGAACACCGTCGCCGGTCTGGCCGCGTCCGGCCATATGGAGCGCGACCTGATGCGCACCTATGCGTCGGGCTACTGGCCGACGCTTATCAAGCTCAGGCTGCCGGCCGCCGCTCTCTTCATCTTCAACGCGCTGAAGATCAACTCGACGCTGGCGCTGATCGGCGCCATCGTCGCCGAGTTCTTCGGCACGCCCGTCGTCGGCATGGGCTTCCGCATCTCGACCGAAGTCGGACGGATGAACATCGACATGGTCTGGGCCGAAATCGCAGTTGCAGCCCTTGCGGGTTCGGTCTTTTATGGTGTGGTCGCTCTTGTCGAAAGAGCCGTCACGTTTTGGCATCCCTCTGTCCGTGGTGGATAGGGGCGGTGGGTTTGGGCACTAACTCCAGAGGGAAAAAAATGAAAAGACTGATTGTTCCTGTACTGGCCGGCGCGATGCCGCTGGCCGCGTTCCAGGCAATGGCCGCCGACAAGGTGACGTTGCAGCTGAAATGGGTCACGCAGGCCCAGTTTGCCGGCTATTACGTCGCCAAGGCGAAGGGCTTCTACGAGGCCGAGGGTCTCGACGTCGACATCAAGCCGGGCGGTCCCGACATTGCGCCCGAGCAGGTGATCGCCGGCGGCGGCGCCGATGTTATCGTCGACTGGATGGGCGGGGCGCTGGCAGCCCGCGAAAAGGGCGTGCCGCTGGTCAACATCGCCCAGCCGTTCAAGAAGGCCGGCATGGAACTGGTCTGTCCGAAAGACGGCCCGATCAAGACCGAAGCCGACTTCAAGGGCCACACGCTCGGCGTCTGGTTCTTCGGCAACGAATATCCGTTCTACGCCTGGATGAACAAGCTTGGCCTAAAGACCGATGGCGGCCCGGACGGCGTCACCGTTCTCAAGCAGAGCTTTGACGTGCAGCCGCTGATTCAGAAGCAGGCGGATTGCATCTCGGTCATGACCTACAATGAATTTTGGCAGCTGATCGACGCCGGCTACAAGCCGGAGCAGCTCACCGTGTTCAACTACTCGGCGATGGGCAACGACCTGCTCGAGGACGGGCTTTATGCCTCGGAGGATAAGCTCAAGGATCCGGCCTTCGAGGACAAGATGGTGCGTTTCGTGCGCGCCTCGATGAAGGGTTGGAAATACGCCGTCGACAACAATGACGAAGCGGCCGAGATCGTCATGGATGGTGGCGGCCAGGACGAGAACCACCAGAAGCGTATGATGAGCGAAGTCGCCAAGCTCATCGACAATGCCGACGGCAAGCTCGACCCGGCGACCTATGAGCGTACCGCCAAGGCGTTGCTCGACCAGAAGATCATCACCAAGGAGCCGAAGGGCGCCTATACCACCGCGATCACCGACAAGGCGATCAAGTAGGCCTCAAAGCGGCCTCGTGACGGGGCTTGATGGACGATGTTGGAGGGGCGGGCGACCGCCCCTTTTTCATGCGGCCAAATCACAAAAGCGTGTGTCTGGATACATTGGGGCGGCCGAGCGTTGCGTCGGAGGCATGCGCGTGCGGGGAGCCACGGCGGATGCTACAGCCAATCGGAGGTTCTTCATGCGCACACAGACCGTCTTGCCGACGCTTTCGGCGCTGGCCATTTCGACCGCTTTCCTGTTCGCGTCACCGGCCCTGGCCGACATGATGAAGTTCAAGGCGACGCTCGATGGCAGCCAGCAGAGCCCACCCGTTACCACCAAGGGCAAGGGAACCGCCACATTCACCTTTGACACCGCCAAGAAGAAACTCAGTTGGAACGTCAAATACTCCGGCCTCAGCGGGCCGGCGACGGCCGCACATATTCATGGCCCGGCCGCGAAGGGGGAAAATGCGGACCCCGTAATCCCGTTCAAAAAACTCAAGAGCCCGATCAAGGGGTCGGCGACATTGACCGATACGCAGGTGACCGATCTGGAGGCCGGCAAATATTACGTTAACATACACACCGCGGCCAACAAGGACGGCGAGATCCGCGGTCAGATCGAAAAGGCGGCGGCGTCGATGTAACGCGACGTCGCTCGGGGCGCGCGCCCGTATTTGCTTGCGAAAGCTTTGCGGACAGCGCCGCCCTTTCTCCTGCCGGAAACCGACTTTCAGGCCTTGTCTCTTATTTGCGTCATCGTTCGGGTCGGGGTGATTGCCTCCGGATCGAGCCGGATTTCGACGATTGCCGGCTTGCCGCTGGCGCGAGCACGCTCGAAGGCAGGGGCGAAGTCGGCGGTTTTCTCCACCGTTTCGCCATGGCCACCATAGGCACGCGCCAGGGCGGCGAAGTCCGGATTCTTGAGGTCCGTGGCCACCACCCGCCCGGGGTATTCACGCTCCTGGTGCATGCGGATGGTGCCGTAGATGCCATTGTTGACGACGATGACGATGATCGGCAACCCGTATTGCACGGCGGTGGCGAATTCCTGCCCGTTCATCAGGAAGCAGCCGTCGCCGGCGAAAGCGACTACGGTGCGATCCGGATAAAGCGCCTTAGCCGCTACCGCCGCCGGCGTTCCGTAACCCATCGAGCCTGAGGTCGGCGCGCCCTGTGTGGCAAAGCGGCGGAAGCGATGGAAGCGGTGCACCCACGTGGCGTAGTTGCCGGCGCCGTTCGTCAGGATGGCATCGTCGGGCAGCACCGTTTCGAGATAGGTCATGATCGGCCCCATCTGGACGGCGCCCGGACCGCTTTCCGGCGGCGTCGACCAGTCGAGATAGGCGGCATGCAGCTTTGCCGTCTCCGCCGCCCAGCCCGGCGATGCCGGTCCCTTCCGTTTGGCGAAGGCGCGCACGAAGGCGGCGGGCGAGGCATTTATCGCCAGCGTTGGACGGTAGACGCGGCCTAGTTCGCCGGCATCGGGGTGGACATGGACCAGCGTCTGGTCAGGGTAGGGGCTCTTCAGGAGTGTATAGTCCGAGGACGGCATCTCGCCCATGCGGCCGCCGATCAGCAGCACCAGATCGGCCTGCTTGATTGCTGTCGCCAGCTTCGGGTTGATGCCGATGCCGACATCGCCGGCATAGTTCGGGTGCAGATGATCGAACAGCATCTGGCGGCGGAAGGAGCAGCCGATCGGTAGCGACCACGCCTCGGCGATGCGGGTGATTTCCTGAACAGCCTGGAAATCCCAACGTGTGCCGCCCAGGATCGCGATCGGTCGTTTGGCGGCATTGAGCAGCGCCTCGAGCCGGTCGAGTTCGGCTTCGGCGGGGCTGGTCTCGACCGGGGTGTAGGCGATCGCGGCCGGTGCATCGACGACACTGGTCAGCATGTCTTCCGGCAGCGAGATGACGACGGGACCTGGGCGGCCGGAGGTCGCCACGGCAAAGGCGCGGGTGACGAATTCGGGGATGCGCGACGCATCGTCGATCTCCACCACCCATTTTGCGATGTCGCCAAAGAACCTGACATAGTCCACTTCCTGGAAGGCCTCTCGCTGCTTGGCATGGCTGGCGACCTGGCCGATGAACAGGATCAGGGGAACCGAATCCTGCATGGCGATGTGGATGCCGGCGGACGCGTTGGTGGCGCCCGGGCCGCGGGTGACGAAGCAGATGCCGGGTTTGCCGGTCAGGCGGCCTTGGCAGTCGGCCATCATGGCGGCGCCACCCTCCTGGCGGCAGACGATGGTGCGGATCGCCGAATCGTGCAGCGCGTCGAGCACCGCGAGGTAGGATCTGCCTGGCACGCAGAATATCCGGTCGGTACCGTTGGCCTCGAGCGCGTCGACGATCAATTGTCCGCCGGTTTTCATTTTGCTCTCTCCAGTTCGGCAAGGATTTCGTCAGTATGTTCGCCCAGGCGGGGCGAGGGGCGCTCATAGACGAGCGGTGTTTCGGACATGATCATCGGTGCGCGAACCGACGGCAGAAGATTGCCATGGCCGTCGTCGAGGTCGAGCCGCATGCCGCGCGCGATCGCCTGCGGGTCGGCGAACATCTGTCCGATCGTGTTGATCGGGCTCGCCGGCACGCTGGCCGCTTCCAGCTTGGCCAGCAGCGGGTCGCGATCCTTGGTCTTCAGCGCCTCGACGATCCGCTCGCGTAGCGCCGCCCGGTTGGCGACGCGGGCCGGATTGGTGGCGAAATCGGGATTGCCGGGCAATTCGTCCAGCCCGACCACCGCGCAGAACCTGGCGAACTGGCCGTCATTGCCGACCGCCAGGATGATGTGGCCGTCCCGGACCGGCAGCACCTCGTAGGGCGCGATGTTCATATGCGCGTTGCCCATCTGCACAGGCGACTTGCCGGAGACCAGATAGTTGAGGTTCTGGTTGCCGAGCGCCGAGATCTGGGTGTCGAACAATGCCATGTCGATGTGCTGGCCTTCGCCGGTTTTTTCGGCGTGGCGAAGTGCCGCCTGGATGGCGATGACGGAATAGAGGCCAGTGAAGATGTCCGAGATGGCGACGCCGGCCTTCTGCGGCTCGCGTCCCGCCTCGCCGGTGATCGACATCATGCCGGCCATGCCCTGGATGATGAAGTCGTAGCCGGCGCGCGGCGCGTAGGGACCGTCCTGGCCGAATCCGGTGATCGAGCAATAAACGAGGCGCGGATTGATCTTGCGCAGGCTCTCATGGTCGAGCCCGTATTTCTTCAAGCCGCCAAGCTTGAAGTTTTCGATCAGCACGTCAGACGTTGCCACCAGCCGGCGCACGGTTTCGGCGCCCTCCGGTGTCGAAAAATCGATGGCGATGGAGCGCTTGCCGCGATTGCAGGAATGGTAATAGGCGGCCGACAGGTTCTCGCCATCCTTGCCCATTACGAAGGGCGGGCCCCATTTGCGGGTGTCGTCGCCGCCGTCAGGGCTTTCGACCTTGATGACGTCGGCGCCGAGATCAGCAAGCAACTGCCCGGCCCAAGGCCCGGCAAGGATGCGGGCGAGTTCGACGACGCGGACGCCTTTCAGCGGGGGCTCAGCCATAAATCACCAGAATTGGTCGGAACCGAAGCCTCTATCAACAGAGATTGCCGCTGTCACGGCTCTTGCAATGGGCCAACGCTTCATCGCGTCAGGATCGTCTCGGCCCATGCCGCGAAATCGTCCATGACGATGTCGCGATTCACCTCGTTCAGGCTTTCGTGGCGGGTCTCGCTGTAAACCTTTGAAACGAGATTCGAAAAGCCCATTTTGCGCATGCGTCCGGCAAGCTGGATGATCCCTTTGCCATAATCCGAGGCAGGGTCTTTTTCGCCCCCCACGACGCTGAGGGACAGGTCGCGCCGAACGCCGGCAAAAGCTGCGTCCCTGCCGCCATTGAGCGCCATCTGGACGACATCGCGCCACATCGACACTGAGGCGCCCCAGCCGCATAGCGGGTCGGCGATGTATTTGTCGACCTCGGCCCCGTCGCGTGACAGCCAGTCGAACAAGGTCCGGTGGTTGGGCACCGCCTTGCCCCAGGCCTGGAAGGTGAGTTTCGGCAGCAGGCGCGATGGGACGTCCGAGCCGAGCCGCATCCTTTCCCATGCAAGGATGCCGAGCGCCACCTGCCCGAGCAGGCCAGCTGAAAAATTGCCATTCCAGATGGCGGCGGCGTGAACGCGGTTCGAATGGGCCAGGAGAAAATTCAGCGCCACGGACGCGCCCATCGAATGGCCGAACAGGATGACGGGCAGGCCCGGCTGCTCCCCGGCGATGAGATCATGGATGGCGCCGACATCGGCGATGACCTTGGCGGGGCCGTCCTCATGCGCGAACCTGCCCAGCGGTGCGTCGGGCGCCTTCGTTGCGCCATGGCCGCGATGATCGTGAACATAGACGCTAAAGCCGCGCGCGCCCAGGAAATCGGCAAAACGATCATAGCGCGCCGCATGTTCTGCCAGACCGTGATTGATCTGGATGACGGCGCGCGGATGGCCGTCGGCCTGCCGGACCAGAAGATTGAGGTCGGCGCCGGTCGGCGAACGGACCATGCGCTGCTGGCTGAATGACATTCAGTGATTTCCACCCTGGCCCGCCTCGGTGGCGCCGGCCTTGTTTGCGCCGGGGCCGGTTCAGCGTCAATCCGCCATTCCGGATTTCTCGCGATGATGTTTCTTGCATCTGGCCGGTGGAATATCGCAATTCTGACATGGAGACAGCTTCAGTCTGTCGCCCACCTTTTTCATCCAGGATTCCCCATGCGCATTGCTGTTGTTTTCGGATTGGCCATGTTGGCGGCATCGTTAACGGGTGCGGCCCATGCCGACGTCAGGATGAGTGGCACCTTCGTTGCCGACGCCTCCTGTCCGGCGACGCAAGCCATCAAGAACGGCAAGAATCCCGGCAATGTCTCGACTGATGCCGGACAGAGCTATCAACTGCTGGCGGGCAACAAGGATGCGCCGACGCACTATCTCATTCTGGTGCCGGGCGCAGATCCGGATCGGCGCTGGGTGAAGGTCAGTTGCGGACATCTCTCCGGCAGCAGCGCAGCAACGCTGCCGGCGACCCCGGCGGGCCGGGCAAGCCGGCGGCGTCAGGAAAACCCGAATATGTCTTCGCGCTGAGCTGGCAGCCGGCTTTTTGCGAGACCAAGTCCAGCAAGAGCGAATGCAAGGCACAAAACCCGAATGAATTCGATGCCAGCAACTTCACCTTGCACGGCCTGTGGCCTCAGCCGAACGGGAACTTCTATTGCCAGGTACCGGCCAGCGACAAGGCCAACGACAGTCCGGCGCACTGGAAGGATCTTCCGCCTGTCGATTTGGACGCCGGCACGCGCGCGGAACTCGACAAGGTTATGCCGGGCACCGCTTCGCAGTTGGAGCGGCATGAATGGATCAAGCACGGCACCTGCTACGGCAAGAACCAGCAGGAGTACTTTTCCGACGCACTCGGCCTGATGCGTGCGGTGAACGGCTCAGCGGTGCGCGATCTCTTCGCCAAGAACATCGGCGGCAAGCTGACGGCGGATCAGATCCGCGGCGCCTTCGACCAGGCCTTTGGCGCCGGCGCCGGCGATCGCGTGCGCGTCTCCTGCGTCATCGATCCGTCGAGCGGCCGGCGGCTGATCGGAGAGTTGACGCTTGGCCTTGCCGGTCCGATCGGCCCAAACAGCTCGCTCAAGGACCTGCTGCTGGCCTCGGTGCCGACCAACAAGGCCGGTTGCCCGACCGGAACCGTCGACGCGATCGGGTTCCAGTAGGTCCTGAGCTCATTCCACCCGGCAGGAAGGCCGGGGCAACGCCAACGCCCGTTGTTAGTGCGGCCTGCGATCGGTTCGATGCGGCGAAAGCGATTGCCGTTCGGCTCCGCATCGCCTACATAGCGGCCAACCTCCATTCAGATCGACAAATCAGTTAGTTTTTCAGGGAAAGCGCGCGTGGCACGCCAGTTCATCTATCACATGTCAGGCCTGTCAAAGGCCTACGGCACCAAGAAGGTGCTCGATAACGTTCATCTGTCCTTCTACCCGGACGCCAAGATCGGCATTCTCGGTCCTAACGGTTCGGGTAAGTCGACCATCCTGCGCATCATGGCCGGGCTCGACAAGGAGTTCCAGGGCGAGGCGTGGCTGGCCGAAGGCGCGACCGTGGGCTACCTGGCGCAGGAGCCGCAGCTCGACAACAGCAAGACCGTGCGTGAAAACGTCATGGACGGCGTCGGCAGGAAGACCGCCATCATCGAGCGCTACAACGAATTGATGATGAACTATTCCGACGAGACGGCGGACGAGTCGGCCAAGCTTCAGGACGAGATGGATCGGCTCAACCTTTGGGACCTCGAACAGCAGGTCGAGATGGCGATGGACGCGCTGCAGTGCCCGCCGGCCGATTCCGAGGTGACCAATCTGTCGGGCGGCGAGCGCCGCCGCGTGGCGCTGTGCCGACTGCTCCTGGAACAGCCCGACCTGCTTTTGCTCGACGAGCCGACCAACCATCTCGACGCCGAGACCACGGCGTGGCTGGAAAAGCACCTGCGCGACTATCCGGGCTCGGTGCTGATCATCACCCACGACCGCTACTTCCTCGACAACGTCACGGGATGGATTCTCGAGCTCGATCGCGGCCGTGGCATCCCTTACGAGGGCAACTACACCAAATATCTCGACGCCAAGGCCAAACGCCTGATCCAGGAAGGCCGCGAGGACGACGCCCGCCAGAAGTCGATCTGGCGCGAGCGTGAGTGGATCCAGTCCTCGCCGAAGGCGCGCCAGACCAAGTCCAAGGCCCGTATCAAGGCCTATGAGGAATTGGTCGAGCAGTCGCAGAATCGCAAGCCGACCGACACGCAGATCGTCATTCCGTCGGGCGAGCGCCTCGGCAATGTCGTCATCGAGGTTGAAGGGCTCACCAAGGGCTTCGGCGATGAGCTTTTGATCGAGGACCTGTCGTTCAGGCTGCCGCCGGGCGGCATTGTCGGCGTCATTGGCCCGAACGGCGCCGGCAAGACGACGCTGTTCAAGACCTTCACTGGCCAGGAAAAGCCTGATGCGGGGTCGATCCGCATCGGCGAGACCGTCAAGCTCGGCTATGTCGACCAGAGCCGCGACGCGCTGGATCCGAACAAGACGGTGTGGGAAGAAATCTCCGGTGGCGCCGAAGTCATCAAGCTTGGCAAGCACGAGGTCAACAGCCGCGCCTATTGCTCGTCCTTCAACTTCCGTGGCGGCGATCAGCAGCAGAAGGTCGGCAACCTTTCGGGCGGCCAACGCAACCGCGTACATCTGGCCAAGATGCTCAAAGGCGGCGGCAATGTGCTTTTGCTCGACGAACCGACCAACGACCTCGACACCGAGACGTTGAGCGCGCTCGAAGATGCGCTGGAAGCCTATGCCGGCTGCGCTGTCATCATCAGCCACGACCGCATGTTCCTCGATCGCATGGCGACCCACATGCTCGCCTTCGAGGGCGACGCGCATGTGGAATGGTTCGAAGGCAATTTCGAGGAGTATGAGAAGGACAAGCTTCGCCGCCTCGGCGCGGAAGCGGCGGCCCCGCACCGCATGACGCATAAGAGGCTGACGCGATAAAAGCCGCTATCGCAGTGGCGCTTCCGGTCGGCGACGACGGGATCGTCACCCAATTCTGGGATAGCCGGCTTGTCGCGCCGGTCATGGAAGGTGGCAACCGCCGCGAGGTCTTACCGTTGAACAGCCCAGCAAAGCCCGATTGGTCCGCCGCCCAATATTTGAAGTTCGAGGACGAGCGCACGCGTCCTGCGCGCGACTTGGTGGCGCAGGTGCCGGTCGACTTCCCCGCAGGGTTGTCGACATAGGCTGCGGGCCGGGCAATTCGACGGAGCTTCTGGTCGCGCGCTGGCCGGATGCACAGGTGAGCGGCTTCGACACGTCTCCCGACATGATCGAGAAGGCTAGGGCACGCCTGCCCAATGTCAGCTTCGACCTTGCCGATGTCTCGACATGGGCGCCGGCTCAACCGGTCGATGTGATCTTCGCCAATGCCGTGTTCCAGTGGCTGCCGGAACATCCTGATGTCTTCCAGCGGCTGATGGGTTTTCTTGCGCCCGGCGGCGCGCTCGCCGTGCAGATGCCAGACAATATGGGCGAGGATTCCCACAGGCTGATGCGCGAGACTGCCGCCGAAATGCCGTTCGCAGCCAAGCTGAAAGGGGCGGCGCGCGCGCCGCTGCCGCCGGTGTCGTTCTATTATGATCTGTTGTCGCCGCTTTCGGACCGGCTCGACATCTGGCACACGGTCTATAACCATCCGCTGGCCGACGCCGGGGCGATCGTGGAATGGGTGAAGTCGACGGGCTTGAGGCCTTTTGTCGACCCGCTCGATGCGGACGAGAAGATGCTGTTCCTCGAAAGCTACACGGCCAGGATCGCCAAGGCCTATAAGAAGACCGCAAATGGCAAGGTGCTGTTGCGTTTCCCGCGCATTTTCATTGTCGCCAAGCGGGCTTGAACGACCAACGTCGATGAGGAGCCGGGGCAGTTCGTGGCAGCCGCGACGACGGCGCATGCTGGAACAACTCACAGACTAACACCAAACTGTGCGCATGGTGAGGGGACGCGGGAACCGGTTTAAGCTGGCATAAACCGGCTCAATGCGACAAGGGTTGCGCCGGGCCTCCCTTACGCCCACATCAAAGCCCCTGAACGCCTGCGGATGGGACGGACTGGACATGCATCGCGTCATCATCAGCGGTATCGGCGTCGAAATCCCCGAGCCAGAGATCAGCAATGAGGAACTGGTCGCCAGTTTCAACAACTGGGTCGACACGGAAAACGCGCGCCGGTCGGGCACGGACCAGCCGCTGCTGCAGAAATCGGACAGCGATTTCATCGTCCACGCCTCGGGCGTGCGCAGCCGTCATGTGATCGAGCGCGAAGGCATACTCGACCCGACCCGTATGGCACCGCGCATTCCGGCGCGGCCGGACGATGCGCTGTCGCTGGAGGCCGAGTTCGGCATCGCTTCGGCCCGCAAGGCGCTTGACCATGCCGGGTTGCTGCCCTCCGATATCGACCTAGTGATCTGCTCGGCCTCGCACCACCAGCGGCCCTATCCGGCGATCGCCATCGAGATGCAGCAGGCCCTGGGCACCAAGGGGGCGGGCTTCGACATGGGGCTCGGCTGTTCCTCCGCCGCGGCAGCATTGCACATGGCGGTCAATCTCGTGCGTGCGGGCGCCCACAAGCGCATCCTAGTGACGACGCCCGAGATCATCACCGGCCATCTCAATTTCCGCGACCGGCAGACGCATTTCATCTTCGGCGACGCCTCGGTGTCGATGGTGGTCGAAGGGCTGGCACTCGGCGAGAAACGGCCGGGACGTTTCGAAGTGCTCGACACGCGCATCTGGACGCAGATGTCGAACAACATCCGCACCAATCTCGGCTACCACACCCGCACCGCACAGGACGATCCCTACAGGATCGATCTGGAGGGCAATCTGATCAAGCAGGTCGGCAACAAGGTGTTCAAGGAAGTCACCGTCGCCGGGCACAAATTCATCGTGGAGTTCCTGGCCGAGCACGGCCTGACGCCGCAGGCGGTGCGACGCTTCTGGCTGCACCAGGCCAATGCGCGCATGAACGCCATGATCCTGAAACTCTCATTCGGCCACGAGGTCGATCATGACCGCGCGCCCATGGTGCTGGAGCGTCTCGGCAACACGGCGGGCGCCGGCGCCATCGTCGCGCTGTCGGAGAACCATGCCGACATGAAGGCGGGCGACTTCGGGCTGATCTGCGCTTTCGGCGCGGGGTATTCGATCGGCGGCGCGCTGCTGCGGATGCTGTAGGACGCGCTTGCCGCTTCAGGCCGGCGAAAAGGGAACGAGCATCGGCACGCGGCGCGCGTAATCGTCATAGGCGGGCCCAAGCTCGCCGCGCAGGAAACTTTCCTCCAGCCTCGCCTTGATGACGATCCCGACAAGCAGCAGGGCGGCGCCCGCGACGCCCCATACCGTGCCCTTGACGGCCATGGTGGCGAGGACCGAAAGCAGCAGGCCGGTATAGATCGGATGACGGACAAGCGCGTAAGGGCCGGTGTCGATGATGCGATGATCGGCCTTGGCCGTTACCGTGCTGGACCACAGCCGGCCGAGATGCAGGCGGGCCCACCATGCACAGGCGATGCCGATGGCGATCAGGGCGACGCAAATCCAGGCTTGGGTGAGCGTCGGCGTCCAGAGCCGAAGCCGACCCACATAGCCGTGCGCCGGAACGAACAGCAGGACGGTGCCGGCGAGCCAGAGAACCCGATATCGCGCCTCCGCCCTGAAATCCGCCCGCTTGCGCACGGGATCGGCCCATGATGCGGCAAGGATCCACGATACCAGCCAGAACAACCAGAGCGCGGCAACGGCGTGTCCCACCTGCATGACCCGAACCTCCTCCCGATCTGGCGCCATCGTCTATGCCCGCGGCGCGGCGGCAATGCGGCGCGCTGAGGACGGCAACGGCGTTTCCGGTAAGAAAGTCGTGATCGGCATCAAACGGCGTGACGTTGCCCCCAAGTTTTATCCAATCCTGAGTTCGCTCCGGCGATCTATGTTGCCCTGTTGGGCGGTTTGAGCGACGGGCACAGGCGCGGAGCTGATCACGGTGCGCAGCGCTGTGTCCCGTCGCGGGGTGAAGGTGTGGGCGAACTCGAAGGGGGTCTGCCATCCGAGCCGCGAATGTGGGCGATTGAAGTTGTAATCTGTCCGCCAACTGGCCAAGACCGCGCGAGCCTGTGCCAATGAGGTGAACAGCGTCTCGTTCAGCAGTTCGTCACGGAGGCGACCGTTGAAGCTCTCGATGAAGCCGTTCTGCATTGGCTTGCCCGGCGCGATATAATGCCAGTCCACGCGGCTTGCATCGGCCCAGGCAAGGATCGCATTGCTGGTCAGTTCGCTGCCATTGTCACTGACCACCATCTTCGGCTTGCCGCGTTCGATCACGAGCCGATCGAGTTCGCGGGCAACCCTCACGCCGGACAGAGACGTATCCGCGACCAACCCCAGGCACTCGCGCGTGCAGTCGTCGACGACGGTCAATATCCGGAAGCGACGGCCATCGGTCAGCTGATCCGACACGAAGTCCAGTGACCAACGGTCGTTGGGTGCAACGGGGACCATCATCGGTGCCCGCGTTCCAATGGCTCGCTTGCGGCCGCCACGGCGCCGAACGGCAAGCCTCTCCTCGCGATAGAGCCGGAACAGACGCTTGTGATTGACCACATAACCTTCCCGCCGCAGCAGCACGTGCAGGCGGCGATAGCCGAAGCGCCGGCGCTCATGCGCGATCGCCTTCATCCGCTCCCGCAGGTCACCATCGTCGCCACGGCTCGCCTTGTGGCGAACCGTCATCCGACAGCAGCCGATGGTCTTGCACGCCCGCCGCTCGCTCATCTCGAATGCCGTTCGAAGATGCGCGACAGCCTCTCGCTCGGCAGCGGGCGTCACCATTTTTTTCCGAGAAGATCTTTCAAAGCGGCATTGTCGAGCATGGCGTCCGCCAGGAGCCGCTTCAGACGAGCGTTCTCATCCTCCAGCGTCTTCAGCCGCTTCGCTTCCGACACGTCCATGCCGCTATACTTCGCCTTCCATTTGTAGATGCTGGCGTCGCTGACCCCGTGCTTGCGGCACAGATCGGCCACCGAAACTCCGGCCTCATGCTCCTTCAAAATCCCGATGATCTGCTCTTCACTGAAACGGCTGCGCTTCATTCTCTGGTCCTCGCGTTGGGCCAGAGCGAACTTCAAACCGGATTAAGCCAAAGGGGCAACGTCAGGCGTGATCGGATCATCAGCGCTTTCGACTGGACCGCATTGCGGAGGGCCTCTAGACGAGACTGATGCAGGAAACCAACCTCGACCTTTTTCCGGCGGACCTGACGGTCGACATCGTGCCGGGCCGCAAGCTGGCGGCAAGAGCGGCGGCGCTCTATGCCGCTCCGTTCGACCATTTCGAAACCAAGGCGGTCGAGGAATTGCAGTTGGGCTTCGACGGCATAGCGGGCGATTTTCATGCCGGGATAACGCGACGCTCCGGCGGGCGCGAACCCTGGTATCAGCGCGGCACCGAGATGCGCAACGAGAGACAATTGTCGCTGGTGTCGGCGGACGAACTCGCGCTGGTCGCCGAACGCATGGGCCTCAAGGAGATCAAGCCTGAGTGGATCGGCGCCAACGTGCTGATCGAAGGGATACCGCATCTTTCGATGCTGCCATCCGGCTCGCTGCTGTTCTTCAAGGGCGGCGTGACGGTCAAGATCGATGCCCAGAACAAGCCATGCCGCGTCGCCGGACAGTCGATCTCCGAGCATGTCCGGGCGGCGGACCGCGACGCCACCGCGCTGCTCTTCCCGAAAGTCGCCAAGCGGCTGCGGGGCCTTGTCGCCTGGGTCGAGAAGCCCGGAATCGTCAGGTCCGGCGAGGAAATCTCCGTGCGGGTGCCCGAGCAGTGGATTTATCCCGCCTGACGAGGCAGCCACGCCGCCGCTCGAAACGGCGTGGGCTGAGTGATCCGACTAGGCGTTGCGGTTCTTGTTGGCGCCTTGCGCCATGACCGAGACGTGGTCCCACTTTTCCCACGTGGCGATGCGATTGGCGTATTCCTGTTTGATCATCGGCAGCCCGCCGTCGCCAAAGAATACCCTGAGAGGCGGCTCGGCCGCGTCGACGATGGCCAGCATCGCCGGTCCGGTGGCCTCGGGATCGCCGGCCACGGCGCGGCTGCGGCGCTCCGCCATGGCAGCGCGGACGGGCGCATAGGCGTCCAGCGCTTTGGAGACCTTGGCCGACGGACCGGCCCAGTCGGTGGAGAAGCCGCCGGGCTCGACCAGCGTGACATGGATGCCGAACTCCGCGACCTCGAGGCTCAGCGACTGGCTGAAGGCTTCCAGCGCCCATTTCGAGGCGTGGTAGAGGCCAAGCGAGGCGAAGGCATTGACGCCGCCGATCGAAGAGATCTGGATGATGTGGCCGGAGCGCTGCGCACGCATGATCGGCAAGGCGGCCTGGGTGACCCACAGCGCGCCGAACACATTGGTTTCGATCTGGTCGCGGGCTTCCTGCTCGCTGACCTCCTCGATGGCGCCGAAATGGCCATAGCCGGCATTGTTGACGACGACGTCGAGCCGGCCAAAGCGCTTGTGCGCCCCGGTGATTGCGGCATCGACGGCTTTCTTGTCGGTGACGTCGAGCTTTATCGCCGCGATGTTGTCGCCATACTTCTCGACGAGATCGGCGAGTGTGCCGGCATCGCGGGCGGTTGCCGCGACGCGGTCGCCGCGAGCGAGCGCGGCCTCGGCCCAGACCCGGCCAAAACCTTTCGACGATCCGGTGATGAACCAAACCTTGTTTGTCATGATGAAGTCCTTGCCCGTGCAAGCTGGAATTTTTTCGGAGATAAGTGGAGGCCTCTCCGCTTTGTGCCATATACGGTGCGTCCCGCGACTTTCCAGAGGCGGTGGCGGAATTATTTGGACGGGAGCGGCGACCGGTCAGGGGTAGCGTACAGCGCTCGACCAGGCCGGATCCTTATGCTTGTCCCAATAGAGCGCCATCAGTCGGCCGGTAATCGCGCCGGGCCTGGCGTCCGCGACTGGGCTGCCGTCGATCATGGTGACCGGCATGATGCCGCCGGCGGTAGAGGTGATGAAGACCTCGTCGGCCTCGCGCAATGCCGCGACGCTGACGTCGGCCGAGGCGGCGAACGGGCCTTCCAGCGCACAGAGATCGAAAACGGTGCGGCGGGTTATGCCGGGGAGCACGCCGATGGCCGGTGTCGAGAGTTTGCCGTCCTTGACACAGAAGACGTTGAAGCCCGGACCTTCGGCGATATTGCCGTTGAAGTCGAGAATGAGCGCTGTGTCGGCGCCGCGGTCATAGGCATCGTAAAGGCCGCGCACCAGGTCGAGCCAGTGGTAATTCTTGATCGCTGGTTCGATCGAGGCCGGCGGAATGCGCATCTTGTCGCTGATGGCGACATTGAGGCCGCGCTGTAGCTGCTCGGCATTGGCGACCGAGCCGAAGGGCACGGCAAACGCCATGAAGCGGTTGATCGCCTGGCGCGGATCGCGGCTGAAAGCAGGGGAAGCGCCGCGCGTGCACAGCATTTCGACATAGGCGGCGCGGTGTCCCGACAGTGCCACGCAATTGTGCAGGATCTCCGTCACGCCATCGCGGTCGAACGGGATCGTCATGCGCAATTTCTCCAATCCGCCGAAGAAGCGGTCGAGATGCAGGTCAAGCCGGAAGAAGCGGCCGTTCCAGACATGCACCGTGTCGTAAGTGGCATCGGAATGCAGGAACCCCCAGTCCAGCACGGAGACGTTGACCTGCGACATCGGCAGGTACTGGCCGTCGAGGAACGCGATGCCGTCGGGATAAGCATGCGGGTCGACGTGGCGGTCGCTCACCACAGGCAGCGGCCGTGTATCCTGTGCGGTCTGGCTCATCGGCACCTCCTTGCGTCGCAGGCTATCGGTGTCAGGCAGAGGGCATAGAGCCAGTCATCCGGCGTCGTTCGTCCTCGAAGTGAAAAGCTGCCAGCCATGCTACCGAGCGCCGTGCCGGACCGGCAACAGCTTCAATCATCCTCGTCGTCGGCGTCGAGCAGGCGGGTGGCGCGCCAGCGGGTAAGCACGACATTGGTCTGCTCGATGACGAAGAAACGCGCCGAGTCGCGGTCATAACCTTCGGCGAGCAGCTTTTCGTAGTCGGTATAGGCGTGGCGGATATGGGCAACCGTCGCCAGCCACACGGCAATGGTCGGCGGCAAGGTCTTCATGTGGACGGAGCCGGCATCCGCTCGGATCTTCTCCATATCGGCATAGGGCGCCAGCGGCAGAAGCGCGGTCAACGCCTTCGTGACGGCGCGGCGGCGGCCGGTCGGCGCCTTCATCATTCGTCGCGTCCTTCGATGGTTGCCTCGGCGAAGGCATCCGTCGATGCGAAATAGGGTTTTATGTCGACCACCGGGGTGCCATCGAGCACGTCGACGGCGTCGATCTCAATGCGGCCGGTGGCGATGTCGAGCGCGACCAATTTCGCCACATGCAGGCCGATCGGGTTCGGTCGGGCAGGGGAGCGCAGGCCGAATACGCCTTTTGCTTCAGCCGCATGGCGCGGTTTCTGCACGATCAGAGTCCGCGGCGCGTGGTGGAGCCACGACAGGATGACGAGATGGCTGGTGCGCTCCAGCCCTTGCAGGCCGGCGCGGTAGGGCGGGTCGATCGTCAGTGCTGCCGGCTGCCCGGTCTCGCGCGCCGCGCGCATGTTCTTGGGGCAGGTTTCGCGCGTCGTCCATGGCGAGGCGATACGGCCGATGAAGACGACGCCGCCATCCGCCGGCATCAGCGCCGGATCGATCTTGAGCCTTTTTTCACCCTCCCGCACCTCAAACATCTCACGCCGCCCGGTCATTTTATCCATCTTTTTGTTGACGCATGTCTTGCCCTGAAACCGCTACACATTTTAGGCGACATGCACCGAGAAATCACGCCTGCGGCATTTTCTTGTCCGGAAGCGACATAGCGCTTGCAAGGCTGTGAAAATCGACATAAACATATGTTTATATCTTTTTCAAAGAGAATACGCTGATGCATGTCGCGCTCGACACCATGGTGGATACATTGAAGGCGGCGGCCGAATCGAGCCGCTTGCGCATACTGGCGCTGCTGTCGCGCGGTGATCTCACCGTGTCCGATCTTACCGAGATTCTCGGCCAGTCGCAGCCGCGCGTGTCACGCCACCTGAAGCTGCTCCTGGAGGCCGGGCTGATCGGCCGTTACCAGGAGGGGTCGTGGGCCTTCTTCCGGCTGTCGGATACGGATTCCGCGCGCGACTTCGTGCTGCGGCTGGTCGCCGGCATTCGCGGCGCCGATCCGCAGGTCGAGCGCGATCTCGAGCGGCTGGCCTCGGTCAAGCGCAAGCGGCAGGACCGCGCGGCGGAGTATTTTTCGCAGAACGCGGCAAGCTGGGACCATATCCGCTCCCTGCACGTGCCTGACCGTGCGGTCGAGGCAGCCCTCATGAAGCTCGTCGGCAAGCGGCCGTTCCAGTCGATGCTCGATCTCGGCACCGGCACCGGACGCCTCTTGGAGATATTCTCGCCGCTCTACCGGCGCGGCATCGGCATCGACATGTCGCGCGAGATGCTGACCGTCGCGCGCGCCAACCTCGACAAGGCCGGCGTCTCCAATGCTCAGGTGCGGCAGGGCGACATCTTCTCGCCGCCGGTCGAGCGCGACGCCTTCGATCTCGTCACCATCCATCAGGTGCTGCATTATCTCGATGATCCTGCGCGCGCCATCCATGAGGCGGCGCGGCTGCTGCGCCCTTCCGGACGGCTGGTGATCGTCGATTTCGCGCCGCATACCCTGGAATTCCTGCGCGACGAGCACGCGCATATGCGCCTCGGCTTTTCCGACCGGCAGATCGGCGAGTGGTTCTCCGAAGCGGGCCTTGATCTCGAAGATGCCCAGGAGTTCGAGCCGCGCGGCGGCACCGAGGCCAGGCTCACGGTCAAGCTCTGGCTTGGCCGCGACCGGCGCCTGCTGATCGCCGATCCTGCCAATGACAGCCAGCAGACCAAAGTGAGTTCGATAGGGGAAATCGCCTGATGAACCAGTTCCGCTTTTCCCGCCGCCCCGACATTGGCGACAAGGTCAGGGTTTCCTTCGAATTCTTCCCGCCAAAGTCGGATGAGATGGAGGCGAGGCTGTGGGACACGGTCACCCGACTGGAACCGCTGAAGCCGAAATTCGTCTCGGTGACCTACGGTGCCGGCGGTTCGACTCGGGAGCGCACGGCACGCACCGTAGGCCGCATCCTGAAGGAGACCAGCCTGACGCCAGCAGCACACATGACCTGCGTCGACGCTCCACGCCCTCAGGTCGACGCGGTGATCCAGGAATTCGCCGACATGGGCGTGAAGCGGTTCGTCGCCCTGCGCGGCGATCCGGCCGCGGGCGTCGGCACCGCCTATCGTCCGCACCCGGACGGCTATGCCAATGGCGCCGAGCTGGTCGGTGCGCTGAAGAGCGTGGGCGATTTCGACATCTCGGTCTCGGCCTATCCGGAAAAGCATCCGGAAAGCCCCGACTTCGCCACCGACATCGACATGCTGAAGCGCAAGGTCGACAATGGCGCGACGCGGGCGATCACCCAATTCTTCTTCGACAACGATCTCTACGAGCGCTATGTCGAGCGCGCGCGTCGCGCGGGCATCTACATCCCGATCGTGCCGGGCATCCTGCCGGTGCACAATTTCACCCAGGTCGCCAATTTCTCGGCACGCTGCGGTGCGCTGGTGCCGGCATGGCTGGCCGAACGTTTCGATGGCCTGCAGAACGATCCGCAGACGCATGCGCTGGTCGCATCGGCCGTGGCGGCCGAGCAGGTGCTGGACTTGGTCGAGCAGGGCGTGGGCGATTTCCACTTCTATACGATGAACCGGGCCGACCTCGTCTTCGCCGTCTGCCACATGATCGGCATCCGCTCGCATGAGGCGGAAGTGGCTGGCTCCGCAGCCGCCTGAACCGGGCTTGAGATGCAGAAAGGCCGGGTAAAAACCCGGCCTTTCAAACTGGTTGATTATTGGGTGCTGGTCTTCCCCGTTTTTGGCGGGTTCAGGGAAGAACGCCTATAATGAGGGCGCCGATGAATGCAAACGCAGCACAGATCATCAATGCGTTGATTGGCCTCGTAAGTCCCATGACATAGCCTCCTCTTAAAGAGCTATGGCCGGAGTCTAGGGTCATTTGTGCCACAGGCAAGCGGAAAATGTGCTGCATTGCGACGCGATTGTGGAGTTTGCGACCTCGTTTTCGCCGTTAGGCGTTGAAACTTCTAGGCAAAAATCAGATACGAACCTGTGAATAAATTATGGCGGCTTCGTGTCGTTGGCATGTCATGGCAGCGCTACCCTGCGGATGAACAGGCGCCCGTCTATCGTCACCAGGCCGAAACCGATCAGCATCATGCCGCCGATTTCGAACAATTCCAGCCGCTCGCCGAGGAACAGGAAACCGAGCAGCATGGCACTCACCGGCACGATCAGCGTCACCAGGGAGGCGTTGGTGGCGCCGGCCGAGGCGACGAGATTGAAATAGAGGATATAGGCGAAGGCGGTGGACAGCAGCGCGAGCGCCAGCACCGCCGCCCAGACCGGCGCCGAGGCCGAGAGCAGGCCGGCGGGACCGTGCGCAAGCAGCACGACCGGGATCATGATGACGGTCGAGGCGGTCAGCTGCCCGGTGGCAATGACCGGCGAGGGCACGCCCTTGAAGCGGCGGGCGACCATCAGTGCGACGCCGTAGGACAACGATGCCCCGATCAGCGCGAATTTGGCCCAGACCGGGCCGCCGAGGCCGGCAACCAGGCCGGGGCCGATCATCACAGCCGTGCCGGCGACGCCAAGCGCAATGCCGGCCAGCTTGTTCCAGGAGAGCTTCTCGTCCGATGTCAGGGCGTTGGCGAGGATCAGCGTCCAGAACGGCGTGGTCGCATTGAGCACCGAGGCGACGCCGGCGCCAAGCTCGGTCTGGCCGGCGAAGATCAGCGAAAAAGGTACGACGTTGTTGGTGACCGCGAGCAGGAAGAACAGGCCGGCATGAGGAAGGGCAAGGCGGAAGGATGGGCCGCGCAGGAAGAGATAGAGCTGTAAAGCGAGTGCCGCGATGGCGACGCGAAACAATACCAGCACCAGCGGGTTAAGCTCCGCCACGGCAATGCGGGCGAAGAAAAAGGAGCCGCCCCAGATCGCGCCGAGCAGCAGAAGCTGCGCCCAGTCCTTGAGCGCCATCGGTCCGCGCGGTGCTGATGTCGCGGCTATTGCCATGTGATGCGTCCTCCCCGGACGGCCGAATGCAAGCAGCCAGACAGAAGCCATATCGGGTTCGCAGGCAAGAACCACCCGAAACCTGCCCGATGGCCTGTCTCCCCTGACAAAGCCTAGCGCCCTGCCGTCAGGCGCACGAGACACAGAATTGTTTTCATTGGTCGCTAGCTTGGATTAATTGTGCGCAGGCTAGGTCAAGGATTCGTCCATGCAGCGATTCGAGAATGCCCGCGAGGCGGCACTGGCGCTTCGCCCGGACGATCCGGTCTACTGCTTCCGCCCGCAGGTGCTGAAGGCCGATGCCTTGCAGTTCATGGGCATGTTCCCCGGCAAGACGGCCTATGCGGTCAAGACCAATGGCGAGCAGATCGTGCTGAAGACGCTGGTCGAGGCCGGTGTCTCCGCCTTCGACGTGGCCTCGCCCGGCGAGTTCGCCGCCGTGCGCGCGGTCTCGGCCGATGCCGAGATGCTCTACATGCATCCCGTCAAGGCGCAGTCGGACATCAAGCTGGCGCTGGAGAAATACGGCATCCGCGTCATTGCGCTCGACCACGAGGACGAGATCACCAAACTGACGCGGGTGGTCAGGGCACTCGACATTGACCCGGGCGCAATCAGCGTGTTCGTTCGAGTGCAGACCAAGGGCCATGCGGCTTACGAGCTGTCGAAGAAGTTCGGCGCCGGGCCTGCCTATGCGGTCGAGCTCGCCGAGCGGCTGAACCGTACCGGCTACAAGGTCGGCCTGTGCTTCCATGTCGGCAGCCAGATCGAGGACCCCGACACCTACGAAAGGGCATTGGCTTCCGCCGATTGGGTGCGCAACCGGTTGACCTTCGACCTGGCCGGTCTCGATGTCGGCGGCGGTTTTCCGGCCGAATACGGGCATGATCCCAACCGCAAGCAAGTCGCGATGCCGTCGCTCGGCCAGATCATGTCGCGGCTTTCTGGAGACCTCAAGGAATACCAGTTCGACCAGATGCCGCTGGTGGCCGAGCCCGGCCGGGTGATCGTGGCGCGCTGCCTGTCGCTGATCGTGCGGGTGCTTTTGCGCAAGGGCAAGCGGCTCTACATCAATGACGGCATCTGGGCGTCGCTGTCGGATTCATGGACCGGCAAGATCACGCTGCCGGCGCGCTTCATTCCCGATCCGGCGATTCGCACGCGCAATGGCGACGAGAAAACCATCGTGCCGTTCAAGGTCTGCGGCGCGACCTGCGATTCCGTCGACATATTGTCGCGGCCGTTCTGGCTGCCGGAAACCGTCGACACCGGCGACTGGATCGAGATCGGCCATATCGGCGCCTATTCGCTGTCGCTGAGAACCCGTTTCAACGGCTTCTATCCCGACACTTTCGTCGAGGTGGCGACGTCCTTCGACGAGGGCGACGCGCCGGTGGGATTGGCGAGTCTGGAGACGATGGCGGATTAAGTAGGGAGTAGGGAGTAGGGAGTAGGGAGTAGGGAGTAGGGAGTAGGGAGTAGGGAGTAGGGAGTAGAGAGTAGGGAGTAGAGAGTAGGGAAATGGCTCCGTCATTACTTACTACTTACTACTCACAGCTTCGCTAAAAGCTCCGGCGTCGGCCAGCCGTCCACGGGCAGTCCCAGCCGCGTCTGCTCCTTGCGGATCGCTTCGCGGGTGTTGGTGCCCAAGATCCCGTCGACCGTGCCAACATCGTAGCCCTTGGCTTCCAGCTTGGTCTGCAGCGCCTTCATTTGCTCGTTGTTGAGCCCCGGTTCGGGATTGCGCGGGTCGATCGGCGGCGCGCCGGCCAGCCGCGCGGCAAGATTGGCCGCGGTCAGCGCGTAGGTGAAGGACTGGTTCCATTCGAGATAGACGTCGAAATTTTCGTAAGTGAGGAAGGCCGGCCCCTTGCGGCCCATGGGCAGCGCCAGCCCGGCCTTCAGGCCCTTGTCGACCAGCGGCGAGCCGTCGGGATTGGTGACGCCCCACTGCGCCCATTGCGTCAGCGGCAATTTGTTGGTGCGGCCCGTCTGGTCCCAAGGCATCTCGTCGGGCACGCGCACTTCCTGGATCCAGGGCTCGTCGCGCTTCCAGCCGCGCGACAGCACCTTGTTGGCCGTGGTCATAATCACGTCCGGCACGCTGCCCCGCAGGTCGATCTTGCCGTCACCGTCGCCATCGACGCCGCGGGCAAGATAATCCGAAGGCAGGATCTGCGTCTGGCCGATCTCGCCAGCCCAGGCGCCGTTGACGTCGGCCGGCAGCACGCCATGGTCGATCAATTCCAGTAACGGCACCAGCTGCTGCCGGAACAGCTGCGGGCGGCGGCAATCATGGGAAAGCGTCACCAGCGCGCTGAGCGTATGGAAATCGCCCTGCACGGCGCCGAAATCGGTCTCCAGCGCCCAGAAAGCGGTGATGACCGGCGCCTGGACGCCGAACTGCTGGTCGGCGCGGGCGAAGATATCGGCATATTTCTTCATGTTCGCCGCGCCCTGCTTCAGCCGGTAGGCCGAGATCATCCGGTTGGAGAACTCGATGAAGGTCTGGGTGAAGACGCCCTGCGCACGGTCGCGCGCCAGGGCCCTCTCGTCGAAGCTGGCATCCTCGAGCGCTTCGAGGCCGACAGGGCCGACACCCGCCGCCTTGGCTTCCGCTGCCACGCCCTGCTTCCAGGTTTCGAAGTCGCCGCCACATTCCTGCGCCATCGCCGGCAAGGCCGTGGCGCACAGGAACAGCACCGCGAGGGCTTGGGGACGCAGTCGCATAGACTTCCTTTCGACATTCAGGATTCCCGGGCGGCCTTGCTGTCCATCTGGATGCGCGTCGCCCCGGAATACCGGCGGTTGCACTCTTGGCCGCCGGCCGTGTCGAAAGCAGGCGGCAGGCCCGGTGTCAACGGGTGTTCTGCAGCAACCCTTCCTCCGGGCGGCTTGGCACCCGTTGACACGGTGTCAACGGGTGTTCTGCCTCAACCATTTGTCCCAGGCGGCTTGGCTGCCGTTGAAGACGTTTATATCGGACTTGCCGATCATGCCGGGAACGATGCCGGTTCCCGTATACTGCCAGAAGGTGAAGGGGTGGCTGCCATATTTCTGACGCGGGTGGCCGGCGACGGAGCGTAGCCAGTAGGGATAACCGCGGAAGGTCGACAGCTCGTTGTCTTCAAAGAAGTCTACCGACGTGTAGATGATCGGCTTCTTGCCGTAATGCCGCTCGACGATTTCGAGGAAGGTGGTCATCTCCGCGCGCACGGTGGCCGGGTCGGGGCGCAGCCTGCAGGTCGGCGATTTCGGGTTCCATTCCATGTCCAGCACCGGCGGCATGGCCGAACGGTCGACGGGGACGTTGCGGATGAACCAGCGCGCCTGTACCGCCGCCGGAGTGCAGAAATAGAAGAAATGATAGGCGGCACGAGGAACGCCGGCGGCTTTGGTGCGCGCCCAATGCTCGTTGAAATAATCATCGAAACGGTCGCCGCCCTCCGTCGCCTTGATGAAAGCGAAGGAAATACCGCTGGCCTTGGCGGTCGGCCAGTCGACCGAGGTCTGGTATTTTGAGACGTCGGTGCCGTGAACTGCGTAATTCCAGGGCGCGCCGCTGTCCCATTCATGCGGCTTGGAATCGGCGAAGCGGGGCGCGCGCACCGCAACCGAAGGGGTGCTGGATGGCGACAGTGGCGACAGATCCTCCACGGTCGAGCATGCGCCGAGCAGCGTCAGCATGAAAAGGGCCGCAAGACGGCGCATCACAACTCCCGAGCCGGTTGCAGCCGGTTGCTGATGGGTCTGTGCACTGATGGCCGGCGCTTGGTCTGGCCCCCGCCGGACGATCGCCCCACAGCATCGCCCGGTATATCGCCAAAACGCGCATTTTTTCGGCGCGCTTTGATTTTGTTTCCTGCCGTGATCCCAAAAACGCGGCGCGCTGTTGGGCGACATGCACCTGTGATCGCCGATCATGGTTGATATCTGGTTGACGACGCTCGACAAGGCCCATGATTTTGCGGAAGCAATGGCGGCAAATCGATGACATGGATCGAGCCTGGATTCGGGGGCGGGAAAGATGCGGATCATTGCCAAGATCGTCAAACGGCTGCTCGGCCTGGTGGTGCTGGCGGTCGTGGCGCTGTTTGGGTGGCTCTATTTCGCGCCGCCCGAACTGATCCGGGTCGGCTCGGGCTATTCGGCAAAGATCGTCTGCTCGAACGTTTTCGTCGCCGGGCGCGATGCCAACGAGGTGCTTGCCGTCGATGTGCAGGCGCCCGGTCATCCCTTGCTCAAACTGATGCGGGTCTCGGTCGACAAGAACCGGGGCACAGTTTCCGCCGGCCTGCTTGGCTTCCTCGGCAAGAGCATCGCGGTTTCTCGCGACGGGCTGGGCTGCGCCTCGGTTCCGGATGGCGATGTCGGCAAGGCGCGGCGCACGGCGATCCATGTCGAACCCTCGGCGGCAAGACAGGATGCGCTGTGGCCGGAAGGCGAGCGGGTCGAAGCCTCGCAGAACTCGGAGGTGGCGAAGATCGTCGACGATGCCGCCATGACCGGCGCCGGCATGCGCGCCGTGGTGGTGGTCAAGAACGGCCGCGTCGTGGCGGAACGCTATGGCGAGGGCTTTTCCGCCCGAACGCCGTTGCTCGGCTGGTCGATGACCAAGACGGTCAATGCCGCCATAGTCGGCACGCTGGTCAAGAACGGCAAGATGGCGATGACCAACCAGGGCCTTTTCGCGCCGTGGAAGGCCGATGGCCGCGCCGCGATCAGCCTTGCCGACATGATGGCGATGTCGAGCGGGCTGGAATTCAACGAAGACTATGGCGACGTCGCCGACGTGACGCGCATGCTCTATCTCGAACCCGACATGGCGGGCTTTGCCGAAGCCAAGCCGCTCACGGGCGAGGTGGGCAAGGTGTTCTCCTATTCGAGCGGAACGGCGGTGATGCTGTCGCGGCTCTGGCAGGATGCGGTCGGCGACAAGGCCAAGGCGTTGACGTGGCCGCGCACCGCGCTGTTCGAGCCGCTGGGCATGCACAGCGCCGTGCTCGAGACCGACGAACAGGGCACGTTCGTCGGCTCATCCTATCTCTACGCCACCGCCCATGACTGGGCCCGCTTCGGCCAGTTCCTGCTGCAGGGCGGGGTCTGGAACGGCAACCAGATACTGCCGGCCGGTTTCGTCGACTGGATGCGCGAACCTGCGTCGGCCTCGAAAGTCTACAGCAAGGGGCAATTGTGGATCGAGGCGCCGGGCGACGAGGAAAACCCCGGTGCCGGCGTGGCGGCGGGCCTGCCCAAGGACACCTATTGGATGGAGGGGCATGATGGGCAGACCGTCGCCATCATTCCATCCGAGCAATTAGTGGTGGTGCGGCTCGGCCTGACGCCGGCCAAGCTGGGCTACAGGCCGCAGACCATGGTCGGGGCATTGGTGAAGGCGCTGCGCTAGCCAATCAGCTGCTCGGCCGGACCACCGCCAGCCAGGCGTAGCCGCGATAAAGTGTGCGGAAACGGAAGGTTGCGCCGATTTTTCGCGATTCCGATTCCAGCACCTCGCGCAACATTTCACGGGGCGTGACGTGGAATTTTCTGAGCCAGCCGCGAAGCAGGGTCCGAAACCAGTCCGGCAGGCCTTCCTGCTGGCCGAAGTCGACGATGTGCAGGGAACCGCCCGGAGCGAGCGTTGCCAGCGCGGCGGAGACCGTCTTTTCCCAGCCTGGGATCATCGACAATGAATAGGAGACGAAGACACGGTCGAAGCTGTCGCGGCCGAACAGCGCCTTTACGTCGAACTCCGTGGCGTCGCCCCTTGCCAGCATGACGCGATCGGACAGGCCTTCGCGGGCAATCGCGGTGCCCGCGGTCTCCAGCATCTCTGCCGAAATGTCGAGGCCATAGAAGCGCGCGCCGGGAAAGCTGCGGGCGGCGAGGATGATGTTTCGCCCGGTGCCGCAGCCGAGCTCCAGCACCGTGCCGCCCGGCGGAACGTCCAGCCCTGATATCAGCCGGTCGCGGCCGAGCAGATAATATTTGCGGGTCAGGTCGTAGATGTGACGCTGCCAGCGGTAGACACCGTCCATCAGTTCGGCGTGATTGGCCGGCAGCTCGGTAGTGCTCATGAGGCGCGCTTCACGTACAGATGAAAGCCGCCATAGATTGCCGAGCGGTCGCGGGTGGAGAATTCGCGCGAGGCATCGCTCTCGTAGCTCCACTGGTCGAGCAGGGAAGCGGAGACGCGGCCCGGCAGCAGACTTGGCTCGGCCGCAGTGCGGAAGATGACACGCGCGCCGGCGGAGGCGGTGCGGGTGATTTCCGACCACAGCGCATTGAGCTGGTCGTCGGTCATCCAGTCCTGCGCGTCGAGCAGGATGAAACGGTCGACGGAACCCGCGTCCTTGCCTGCCAGGAATTCGATCAGATTGGCATGATGAATGGCGACGCGGTCTACATTGCCGCGAATGGCCTCATAGTTCTGCCTTTCAAGATAGGCGGGCAGGGCGGCTTCGCCGGGTTGGGGGTAGCGCCTGGCAAAGGCTTGCCAAGCGAAATAGTTGTTTTTCAATGGAAAATCGCAGGCGAGCTTTTCCAGCCGGGCTTTCAGCACACTGGCCATGGTGCCGTCGCCGGACGTGATGAGAGAGTCATATTGCGCGGGCGGGATGCCGAGGCCGAACAGCGAGGCCTTGCGCGAGGTCGCCCATTTCAAAAGCGGCTTTTCGAACACCGGGGCCAGCTCCTGGTGGAAGAAGCGGCGCTGCTCGCCAATGTTCCTGGCCTGCATGATGCCGGCGGGGTCGACGCCGAAGAATTTAGCCGTGCGGTGGCCCATGGCGATGAACAGGCCAAGCAGGCCGGTCTGGTAGAAATTGCGGTCGAAGACGGCGATGCGCCTGATGCCGCGCCAGTTGCGGCGCTCCCAATAGTGGCGGCTGACCGGATCGAGATGCGGCGCGATGAAGCGGTCGTAAGCCTGAGAATTGTGGTCGTTGCCGGCGGCACCGAAGAAGCGAAACAGGTCGCCCTGCGAAGGCAGGTGGCGCACCGCCTCCAGCTTCATGCGGTTCAGGGCTATGTGAGCGGCATTGAGATCGACGGCGTCGATCCTGGCCGGCGACCGGGTGAGATAGGCCAGGATATTGCAACCGCCGGAGGCAATAGTGACGACGCGGTGGCCTTCGCCAAGCTGCATTGCGTCCATGTCGACATCGGGATCTTCCCAGATCTGCGGATAGACCAGGCCCGAAAACAGGAAGGCGAACAGCCGTTCGGAAATTCCTGCCTTCGACAGGGGGCGGTTCTGGTAGACGGCTTTTCCAACTTCCTTGCCACGGCGAAAGATCAGATCTGCGGAAACGTCCGTCATGGCAAGGTGATTCCCCATTTGCTTTGCCGCAAGCGGGTAACGCCCGGCTATGACAGGTGGATGACAGCGATCCGCACAGGGGAGCGCAAAGCTGTTTCACCCCCGGGGAGGCGCAAGGGGAGGATGCGAGCGATGTTACATGCGGAAACGCATCGTTACGAAACCCATGGCTGAGTGATGCATTTCCTTCTCGACCGTTCACTGCAACGTGAGCGTGTGTTGAAGGAGAGATATCATGAAAAAACTCATTCTTGCGTCGGTGTCCGCGCTTGCGCTGCTCGGCGTCGCTGCATGCAGCGACAGCGGCACGGGGACGGATAACACCACCACCCAGAGCACCAATCCGCCGGCCGAGCAGCCAATGAAACCTGCGGCGCCCGCGGATAATTCGACCAAGCCTGCCGAGCCGGCTCCGGCAACGCCCGCTCCTGCGCCCGCGCAGTAGTCCATTAGTACCTGTGTTCTGGCGAAGGGCCGGCGTCTTGCCCGCCCTTCGCCCAGGCGGGTAGTGGTTCCGACACGAGATCGATTGTCGTCGGAGGTATGATGCCGGCCGTTATTGGCTTGATAGCGGGGACCGGTTGGCTCTAAGAAGCGGCCATGTCGATTTGGGACCGCCTCGGCGACTTCATCACGCGGATTTCGTCCTCAGCCTCGTCGGGCGTCGCCGACGTGGTCGAGGCTGTACGCACCGTTTTTTCCGGCGATGCGGATTTGCGCCGTCGCGTCGCTTTCTCGGTGGCGATGATTGCGCTCTCGGCCAAGATGGCCAAGGCCGACGGGGTCGTCACCCAGGATGAGATACGCGCCTTCCAGGAAATATTCGAGGTGCCGCCAAAGGAGACGCGCAACGTGGCGCGGCTCTATGATCTGGCCAAACGTGACATTGCCGGCTTCGAGACCTATGCCGAGCGCATGGCGCAGCTTTGTGGCTCCGGCCATTCGAACTGCATGATGCTGGAGGATATACTCGATGGCCTGTTCCACATCGCCAAGGCCGACGGGCTGATCCATGAGCGTGAAGGCCAGTTCCTGCACCGCATCGCCGAAATCTTCCGCATAGACGAGGTGCACTACGAGGCGATCCTTGCCAGGCACGTCAATCTTGGTGCGGCCGACCCCTATGTCGTGCTCGGCATCGAGCGCGGCAAGCCGTTCGAGGAGGTCAGGAAACGCTACCGCAAGCTGGTTTCCGACAATCATCCGGACCGGCTGATCGCGCGTGGCCTGCCGCAGGAATTCATCAAGATCGCGACGACGAGGCTCGCGGCGATCAACACCGCCTATGAGATGATCGAGCGGGGCCTGCGGCACGCATGAGCGGCTTCCTGCCCGACGAGCCGAGCGCCGAGGTCAGGGTATCGCCGAATTTCGGGCCACGGCGCGAGACGCTGAAGCCCCACATGATCGTGCTGCACTATACCGGCATGCCGACAGGCGCCGGGGCCGAGGCGTGGCTGTGCGACCCGGCCAGCGAAGTCTCCTCGCACTATCTGGTGCATGAGAACGGCCATATCGTGCAGATGGTCCGGGAAAGCGACCGCGCCTGGCACGCTGGGAAGAGTTCGTGGTTCGGACGCACCGACATCAACTCCTGTTCCGTCGGCATCGAGATCGTCAACCCGGGGCATTCATTGGGTTATCCCGGTTTTCCCAAGCGACAGATCGATGCGGTGATCGGCTTGTGTGCCGGAATTGCCAGCCGGCATGCGATTGCCCCCCAGCGGGTGCTGGCGCACTCCGACGTGGCGCCGGGGCGCAAGATCGATCCGGGCGAGAAGTTTCCCTGGCGGGCCCTGTTCGAGGCCGGCGTCGGCCACTTGGTGGCGGCGGCACCGATCAGGCGCGGCGCCGTGCTGAAGACCGGCGACGCTGGCGCCGATGTCGAGGCGCTGCAATCGATGCTGGCGCTCTACGGCTATGGGGTCGAAATATCGGGTGTTTTCGACCAGCAGACGCGGGTCGTGGTCGAGGCTTTCCAGCGTCATTTCCGGCCACGCCGGATCGATGGAGTGGCGGACGGATCGACGATACGCACGCTTCAACGGCTGCTCGCTTCCCCCGGAACTTGACCTTAGGTCAGGATGCCGTCCAAGTAATGCTTTTCCGACATTAGGTTACAAACTGTCACTTAAAGTGAATTGCCCCGCCTTCATTGCGCGCAATTCGGGCCTCAAAGGGCAATCCGTACAGTTTGTCGGGCGTCTAACCCCCGGATGATCCGACATTAATCAAGCAATGCCGCGCGGAGATCTTCGCGCGTTCAGACAGAACAGGATCACATGCAGAAATTGACCGTTGTAACGGCAGCTCTTGCTGCCGCCGTAATGACTTTTGCCTTCGGGGCGGCGAGCGCCGCGCCGCTGAGCCCACGGGCCGATCAGGGGCTCGTCGCAGCGACCGCCAAGGGCAAGGCCATTTCGGCCAAAAGCAGCAAGGATGTGAGGGCGGCGAAGCGGTCTTCCGCGAAAGTGGAGAAGGCGAGCTGGACCAAGGCCAAGAAGCCGAGCACAAAACAGAAGACCAGGCGAGGCCGCAAGGCCGTTGATAAAACGACGACGGCATCGATCGGGATCAAGGAAGCAGTGGCCTCGACGGCAGCGGTGGCCAGTGGCGATCAGTATTCGGCCATCGTGGCGCGTTACGCCGCAAGCTATGGCGTGCCGGCGTCGCTCGCTCACGCCGTGATCAAGATCGAGAGCAACTATCGGCCGAACCTCGTCGGCGGCGCCGGCGAAATCGGCTTGATGCAGATCAAGCCGGCGACGGCGCGGATGATGGGCTATAGCGGCTCGGCCAATGGACTCTTCAATCCGGACACCAACATCAAATACGGCATGAAGTATCTTGCCATGGCGCGGGATCTCGGCGGCGGCACGACGTGCGGCACGATCCTGAAATACAATGCCGGCCACGGCGCCACCCGAATGAACCCGGTCTCGGCCGCCTATTGCAGCAAGGTCAAGGTGCAACTGGCGGCTGTCGGGTCGCCGGCGTGACAAGAACCGGTCGTAACCGGCTTTTTTGGTTGCGTTTTGTGGCGTGAACCCCTTTATACGCCTGGCCAGCTGGCCGGGCGGCCGCACCAGCAAAAGCCGAAAGGCCGCGGGTGAGGAAAGTCCGGGCTCCATGGAGACACGGTGCCGGCTAATGGCCGGCGGGGGCGACCCCAGGGAAAGTGCCACAGAAAGCAAACCGCCACGACTTGGCTTTGCCGGGTCGGGGCAAGGGTGAAAGGGTGGAGTAAGAGCCCACCGCGCGACTGGCAACAGGAGCGGCACGGTAAACCCCACCGGGAGCAAGACCGAATAGGGGCGGTGCGAGGGGAAACCCTCGAGGGCTGTTTCCGGCTCACCGTCCGGGTAGGTTGCGTGAGGCGCATGGCAATATGCGCCCAAGATGAATGGCCGCCACGTTCTCGCGCCGCAAGGGGCGAGGGCCATACAGAACCCGGCTTACAGGCCAGCTGGCAGTTTTTAAGCTGCCCGAGAAAGTTCTTTGAGATCAGCAGGTTGCGCCCTCCGGCGCGCCTGTCGATTCAGGTCTTTTGATTGGTCGCCCGTGGACGCGATCGAAATTCTTCGCGTGCTGCACGGCCATCGCAATATCGAAGCCGAGGACCTTGGATCATAACCGATCCGGTCAGCCGCCGATCCTGTCCAGCGACGCCTCTATCGCCTTCCAGAGCTCTTCCACCGGCTCACAGCCTACAGAAAGGCGAACGAAGCCGGGCGATACCGCATCGCCTCGTTTCGAACGCCGCTCGGCGGAGGTGTGGACGCCGCCGAAGGATGTCGCGGCCTGCATCAATTCGCAGTTGTTGATGAAATCCTCGGCCTTCTGCTCCGAAGCGAGTTCGAAGGAAACAAGGAAGCCGAAGCGTTCCATCTGGGCACGGGCAAGATTGTGCGAAGGATCGCCTTCCAGGCCGGGATAGCGCAGGCCCGTGATCGCCGGGTGACCTTGCAGGCGCCGCGCGATCACTTCCGCCGAGGAGCACATGCGGTCGAAGCGCACGTCGAGCGTTTCGAGGCCACGATGCACAAGCCACGCTTCGAACGGCCCTGGAATGCCGCCGGACGTTTCGCGCCAATCCGTCACCGCGGCGATGATGTCGGCGTTGCGGCTCGCGACATGGCCGAACAGCACGTCGGAGTGGCCGTTGGGCGCCTTAGTGTCCGCAGCGATGACAATATCCGCGCCATGGTCGAGCGGGCGCTGGCCGAAAGGCGTCATGGTCGTATTATCAACGACAAGCAGTGCGCCCGCTTTGTGTGCGGCCGCGGCCACCGCCGCGATATCGCATATGTCCAGCCCCGGATTAGCGGGCGTCTCTACGAAAGCGAGACGATAGCCTTCGAAACCGCCATCGAGGAAGGTCGAGGTTGGCCTCACATCGTAGGCGATGCCGAGTGGTTTCAAGAAGCGTTCGGCCAGTGCCCTTGTCGTGTGATAGCCATCCGAAGGCAGAAGAATGCGGTCGCCGGTCTTGAGGACAGCGAAAAATGCCGCCGAAATCGCCGCCATTCCGGAAGGAAAGGCGACGCAGGGCGCGTCTTCCAGATGCGCCAGCATATGTTCTACCGCATCCCAGGTCGGATTGCTGAAACGGCCATACTGGTTGAAACCGGTGGCGTCGCCAGGCGCGTGAAAGATGGCAGCCATGGTGAGTGGCAGGGGGATGGAATCGCCGACGGCAAGTGCGTTGCGACGGAGGTGGGCAAGAGCCGCGGCGCGCGACCGTGCTGTTTCAGACATCGACATTCCAACCCTCTTGGTGACCCTGGACGTGTGGTGAGACGCTATGCCCGGCAACAGCTCGCGACAAGGCGCGTCCGGTTGGGCCAAGCGGCTCTAAACGCTTCGTTAGGCTTAATGATCCATAAAGACGAGACGTGTTTTCAAAGCCGCTTCCATCCGTCGCGACTGCATGTTGTGAAGCCTGTTCCCGTTGACGCCCATAACACCCCATGATATCCCATATCGATACCAAAGCCTTCGTTCCGCGTCAGAGTGAAGCGTACGCCAATTGGGCAGCCGCGGCGGCTGCGCGTTTGCCGGTTTTCGCCCCTGTCACGGAGGCGGGTTCAGGGCAGGGAACGCGTAGCGGTGGCGCGTGCAACACGACGAAGAGGGGGCGGCGGCGCAAGCGGCCGTGACGTGTGATGGACCGGTTTCTGTCGAACACGGTGAGCAGGATCGATGCGAAGGGGCGGGTGTCCGTTCCTGCGCATTTTCGCGCCGTCGTTCAGAAACGCGGCTATTCGGATCTCTACGCGCTGCGTTGCCTGGATCTGCCAGCCATGGATGTCGGCGGGCCCGACCTGCTCGACCGCTACGAGCAGCGCATCGCGCTCGAGGATCCGTTCCAGCAGACGGCGGACGACATGTCGTTCTTCTGCCATGGCGACGGAACATTCCTGAAGCTGGACCGGGATGGTCGCATCACGATCAGCGATTTCATCCGCGAACATGCCGGCCTATCGGCGGAAGTAGCCTTTGTCGGACGCGGCAATTTTTTTCAGATATGGGAGCCGGGACGGCTTGCGGCCTACGGAGCGCAGGCGCGGGCCCGGCTTTTGCAGCTTCGGCAGGGGACGAAGCCTGGGGAGCGACCGGAATGACGGTGGGCCACGGCGATGATATCAACGCCGTTGGCGGACCGACCCGCCACATTCCGGTGCTCCTTGCCGAAGTGTTGCAGGCGCTCTCGCCAGCGGAAGGGGACGTCATCGTCGACGGCACGTTCGGCGCCGGCGGCTACACCAAGGCCATCCTGGCGGCCGGCGCGTCCGTGATTGCCATCGATCGCGATCCGGATGCCATAGCGGCCGGTCGCGATCTCGAAGCCCAGTCAGGCGGCCGCCTGCGATTGGTGCAGGCGCCATTCTCGATGCTGGACCAGCATGTCGAAAGTGCCGACGGCGTCGTGCTCGACATCGGCGTTTCCTCGATGCAGCTCGACCAGGCGGAGCGCGGGTTTTCGTTCCGCGTCGATGGGCCTCTCGACATGCGCATGGCGCAGGCGGGCCTCAGCGCCGCAGATGTCGTCAACAACTTCAAGCCGGGCGATCTTGCCCGCATCTTCGGCTTCCTCGGGGAGGAGCGCCACGCCGGGCGCATCGCGCGCATGATCGAAGCGCGTCGCGAAAAGCGTCCGTTCGAGCGCACGCTGGAGCTTGCCGACGCCATCGAGACGCATATCGGCCGGGCGCCGAAGGACAAGATCCATCCCGCCACCCGCGTCTTTCAGGCGCTGCGCATCTTCGTCAATGACGAGCTCGGTGAGTTGGCCAAGGCGCTGTTCGCCGCCGAGCGGGCGCTGAAGCCGGGCGGACGACTTGCCGTGGTGACATTCCATTCGCTGGAGGACCGCATCGTCAAGCGCTTCATTGCCGATCGGTCCGACGCCGCGAGCGGCTCGCGCCACATGCCGGAGGCACGGGCACGCAGTGCCACCTTCAGCAAGTCCGGCGGCGGCGTGACGCCGGGTGATGCCGAGACTGCGGCCAACCCGCGCGCCCGCTCGGCAAGGCTGCGCGCCGCCATCCGCACCGATGCGCCGGCGCGTGCCGTCGATTTTTCGATTTTCGGCCTTCCAAAACTTCCCGGCCCAAAACTTCCCGGCATCGAGCGGCCGGGGGAGAGGTAAGCACGTGTTTCGTTCCAGCGACATCGTCCTCATCGCCGTCATGGTCTCGGCGGCGGCCCTGACCTACAAAACCAAGCGCGAGGCCGAGGACCAATTGGCTGCAGTGCAGAAGATCCATGCTGAGATACGCTACGAGGAGGACACGATCGACCTGCTCAAGGCCGACTGGAGCCTGCTCACCCAGCCATCGCGGCTACAGAAGCTCGCCGAGCTCTACAAGTCGCAGCTTGAACTGGAGCCGGTCAGCGCGCACCAGATCGTCGGCCTCGGCGACCTGCCAGCCAAAACCCTCGACATCCAGGACATCCTGAACGGGCGCCAAGGCGACATGGCAGACAATTCCGGCAACACACCCTCGGACGGCAAGGATCCCATCGTGACCGGAGGCATCGCCCAATGATCGGCAAACTGCTGAAACGTCGGCCCAGGGCCACCGAGGACGGTTCGATCGTGGTCGATGGCGCCCGCAAGGCGACCGGAGGCAAGGGCAAGGCGCGCATCGTCATGACGATGGCGGTGTTCTTCGGCATCTTCTCGATCATTTCCGGGCGGCTGGTCTATCTTGGCTTCCAGACCCCCGACATGTCGGGCGGCCCGCAGAGCCGGGTGACGGCCTCGCGGCCCGACATTGTCGATCGCAACGGCGAGGTGCTGGCGACGGACATCAAGACGGCATCGCTGTTTGCAGAGCCGCGCCGCATCGTCGACGCCGACGAGGCGATCGAAAAGCTGTCGACGGTGCTGCCGGAGATCGATTACGAGCAGACGTATCATAAGCTGAAGAGCGGCGCCGGCTTCGTCTGGTTGCAGCGGCAGCTGACCCCCAAGCAGCAGGCCGACATCATGCAGCTCGGCATTCCCGGTTTCGGCTTCCGCACCGAGAAGCGCCGTTTCTATCCCAGTGGTGAAACCTCGTCCTACATTGTCGGCCTGACCAATATCGACAATCAAGGCATCTCCGGCATGGAGAAATATATCGACGAGCAGGGTCTGAGCGACCTGCAGGCGTCGGGCCTGGCGGTGGCGAAGGATCTCAAGCCGGTGAAGCTCTCGATCGATCTGCGCGTCCAGCACGTGGTGCGCGACGAGATTGCCGCCGGCCTGGAGCGCTATCGCGCCATGGGCGCGGGCGCCGTCGTGCTCAACGTCAAGACCGGCGAAGTGGTGGCCATGGCCTCGGTGCCGGATTTTGATCCGAACAATCCCTACAATGCACAAGACAAGGACCGGCTGAACCGGATGTCGGCGGGGCTCTATGAGATGGGCTCGACCTTCAAGAGCTTCACATCAGCCATGGCGCTCGATTCCGGCAAGGCGACGATGGCGAGCCGCTTCGACGCTTCGCATCCAATCCGGGTCGGCCATCAGGCCATTCACGATTTCCACGGCAAGAACCGCGTGCTGTCGTTGCCGGAGGTGTTCCTCTATTCATCCAACATCGGGTCGGCCAGGGAGGCCGAACTGGTCGGCATCGAGGCGCACCGCGAATTCCTGCATCGTCTTGGCATCTTGGACAAGATGCAGACCGAACTGCCGGAAGTCGCTCGTCCGACTGAGCCGAAGGTCTGGAAACAGGTCAACTCGTTCACCATCGCCTTCGGTCATGGCGTGTCGACGACACCGTTGCAGGCGGCTGTCGGCTGCGCGGCGCTGATCAATGGCGGATATCTGATGGAGCCGACATTCCTGATCCGCAGCCAGCAGGACGCGATGGCGGCGGCCAAGAAAGTGGTAGCCGACAAAACGGTCGAGGGCATGCGCTATCTCTACATGCTCAACGCCGAGAAGGGCTCGGCCAGAAATGCCAGGGTCCCCGGCTACCGCGTTGGCGGCAAGACCGGAACAGCCGAGAAGGTCATCAATGGCCGCTACTCGAAGGAGTTGAATTTCAATACGTTCGTCGCCGCATTCCCGATGGACGATCCGCAATATCTCGTGTTTACGATTGCCGATGCTCCGCACCCGGAAAAGCCGGGCATGACGGACGTCGCGGCCGCGAATGCCGGGGTCATGGCCGGCAATATCATCAGGCGTTCCGCGGCCATGCTTGGCGTGAAGCCAGATTTCAGCCATGAAAATGGTGCAACGCTGGTTTCCTATCAATGATTCTTAGGGCGCGCCGGCAACTGCGCGCTATTTTGTTGCGGTGAACGGAACTCGATGAAGCTCAAAAATCTAACCGGTATCCTGCCAGTCGAAGGAACAGCTTCCGTCGATCTGGAGGTTACCGGCATCTCTTCGATTCCCGCCAGGTTAAACCCGGCGTCGTCTTTTTCGCGCTCGCTGGAAGCAAGGCGGATGGCGCCGTCTATGCCGCGGAGGCCGCCGCACGAGGGGCTGCCGCGATCGTCGCGGGCAAGGACAGCGCCCTTGGGGAACTGCCGGTTCCCGTGTTGGCCGTCGATGACCCGCGCCTGGCGCTGGCCCTGAGCGCGGCCCGTTATTTCGGCAAACAGCCGCAGACGATGGTGGCCGTCACCGGCACCAGTGGCAAGACCTCGGTCGCCGCTTTCGTCAGGCAGATCTGGGAGCAGGCCGGCTTTGCCGCGGCCTCGATCGGCACCACCGGCGTGGTGGCGCCGGGCCGCAACGATTATGGCTCGCTGACGACGCCAGATCCCGTCGCCTTGCATCAGCTGTTGCTTGAACTGGCGGACGCCGGCGTCACCCATGCCTCCATGGAGGCCTCCAGCCATGGTCTCGACCAGCGCCGTCTCGACGGCGTCAGGCTGGCCGCCGGCGGCTTCACCAATCTCGGCCGCGACCACATGGACTACCATCCGACGGTCGAGGACTATCACCGGGCCAAGCTGCGTCTGTTTGATGCGCTGCTGCCGAAGGGCGCGCCGGCCGTGATCTTCGCCGACGATCCGTGGTCGGCGCCAACCATCCAGGCGGCGAAGGCCGCAAGGCTCGACGTGCTGACGGTCGGCCGCCACGGCGATTTCCTGACGCTGAAACGGGTCGAGCATGAGCGCCACCGCCAGCGTGCCGAGGTCGAGGCCGACGGGATGCTCTACGAGATCGACCTGCCGCTGGCCGGCGATTTCCAGATAGCCAACGCGCTGGTTTCGGCCGGGCTTGCCATCTCCACGGGAACGCCAGTCGCCAAAGCCTTGAAGGCGTTGGAGAAACTCAAGGGCGCACCCGGCCGGCTCGACCTTGTCGGGACGACTGCCAACGGCGCGCCGGTCTATGTCGATTATGCGCATAAGCCGGACGCGCTGGAAAACGTGCTTGCCTCGGTGCGCCCGTTCACCACCGGCCGGGTCATCGTCGTGTTCGGCTGCGGCGGCGACCGCGATCGCGGTAAGCGGCCGATCATGGGCGAGATCGCGACGCGGCTCGCCGACGTCGTCATCGTCACCGACGACAATCCTCGCTCGGAAGTGCCGGAGACGATCCGGGCCGCGATCCTTGCCGCCGCTCCCGGCGCGATCGAGATCGGTGACCGGCGCGCGGCGATCCACGAGGCCGTCGCCATGTTGCATGCCGGGGACACGCTGATCGTGGCCGGTAAGGGTCATGAGGAAGGCCAGACGATCGGCACCGAGACCCTGCATTTCTCCGACCACGAAGAAGTCCGTGCCGCGCTGCTGGAGCGTGCCGCATGAATTTGCTGTGGACATCCGAGACGCTGGTCGCCGCCATGGACGGGCGACCGATCGGGCCGATGCCGGACGGCATATCGGGCATTTCGATCGACAGCCGCAGCCTTCAGCCGGGCGACGCTTTCTTCGCCATCAAGGGCGAGGCGATGGACGGCCATGATTTCGCGACCGCCGCCATCAAGGCCGGAGCCGGGGTGCTGGTCGTGGCCGAAGGCAAGCTGCCGTCGCTTGGCCGGCTGACGGCGCCGATGATCGTCGTCGAGGACGTGCTGGTGGCGCTGGAAAAGCTCGGTGTCGCATCGCGTGACCGTTCCCAGGCCAAGATCATCGCGGTGACCGGTTCGGCGGGCAAAACGACCACCAAGGAAGCGCTGCGCCACGTGCTGTCGGCGGTCGGCAAGGTGCATGCCTCGGCGCAGTCGTTCAACAACCATTGGGGCGTGCCGCTCACCTTGGCGCGAATGCCGGCCGATTGCGACTATGCCGTGTTCGAGATCGGCATGAACCATCCCGACGAGATCAGGCCGCTGGTCAAGATGGTAAGGCCGCATGTCGCCATCGTCACCATGATCGCGGCGGCGCATCTCGGCTTCTTCCGCAATCTGGACGAGATCGCCAAGGCGAAGGCCGAGATTTTCGAAGGGCTGGAACCTGGCGGCGCGGCGATCCTCAACCGCGACGACGCGCGTTTCAAGCTTCTCGACAAGATGGCGCACGCCGCCGGCGTCGAGCATGTCTATGGGTTCGGCGAGCACGCGCGCTCAACCTTCAGACTGGTCAAATGCGAGGTCCATGCCGATCATTCCGACATTGCCGCCAGGATTGGCGGTCACGAGGTGACGGCTCGCATCGGCGCGCCCGGCCGCCACATGGTGCAGAACATTCTGGCGGTCCTCGGCGCGGCCCGTCTGGTCGGCGCCGATCTCGACAAGGTTGCCCTGGCGCTGGCCGATCTCTCGGCCGAGCGCGGCCGCGGCAAACGCTATGTGCTGCGTCATCCCGGTGGCTCGACTTCGAGCCATCCCGGCGGCCCAAGCTACCCCGGTGGACCGATCACGCTGATCGACGAAAGCTACAACGCCAACCCCGCCTCGATGGCCGCCGCCATGGCGCTGCTCAACGCGACGCCGGTGACGGGCGAGGGCCGCCGCATCGCCGTGCTGGGCGATATGCTGGAGCTCGGCGAGTATTCGGCCAAGCTGCATGCTGCACTTGCCGGTCTCATCGTCGGCACCGGCACGCAGACCGTCTTTCTCGGGGGGCCGGAGATGCGGGCGCTGGCGGAAGCGCTGCCGGGCGAGATCAGGACGGAATACCGCGCCGGCGCCGAAGAATTGAAGCCGGTGCTGTTTGCAGCGCTGAGGCCAGGCGACGTGGTGATGATCAAATCGTCGAAGGGCATCGGCTTTGCAAAGCTGGTCGATGCGTTGCTGGGCAAGTTCCCGGCTGAAACGACAATCGGCAAACAGACCTAGGGTCAAGTCGGGGACGAAAAGCGCATGTTCACACTGCTCGTCGATTTCGCGGACAAGATCTCGGTCTTCAATGTCTTCCGCTACATCACCTTCCGTACCGGCGGGGCGCTGATCACCTCGGCGCTGATTGTCTTCATCTTCGGGCCGACCATCATCAATTCGCTCAGGTTGCGCCAGGGCAAGGGCCAACCGATCCGCGCCGACGGGCCACAGACCCATTTCAAGAAGGCCGGCACGCCGACCATGGGCGGACTGATGATCCTGTCCGGCATCATCGGCTCATCGTTGCTGTGGGCGAACCTGTCGAGCATCTATGTCTGGGTGGTACTGTTGGTGACGCTGGGCTTCGGCTCGATAGGTTTCTACGACGACTATCTGAAGGTGACGAAGCAGTCGCATCTCGGCTTTTCCGGCAAGGCGCGGCTGGCGCTCGAATTCGTCATCGCCGGCATCGCCGCCTGGGCGATCATGCATAATGGCCAGGCGCCGTTCTCCTCGTCGCTGACATTCCCCTTCGCCAAGGAATTCCTGATTAATCTCGGCTGGTTCTTCGTCCCGTTCTCCTGCTTCGTCATCGTGGGGGCGGGCAATGCGGTGAACCTCACCGACGGCCTGGATGGCCTGGCGATCGTGCCGATCATGATCGCGGCGGCGTCCTTCGGCGTCATTGCCTATCTCTCCGGCAATGCCGTATTCGCCGAGTATTTGCAGATCCATTTCGTGCCCGGCACCGGCGAACTGGCTGTTGTGCTAGGCGCGGTCATCGGCGCCGGCCTCGGCTTTCTCTGGTTCAACGCGCCGCCGGCGGCGATCTTCATGGGCGACACCGGCTCGCTGGCCATGGGCGGGCTGATCGGCACCGTTGCGGTCGCCACCAAGCACGAGATCGTGCTGGTCATCGTCGGCGGGCTGTTCGTGGTCGAGATCCTGTCCGTCATCATCCAAGTTGGCTACTTCAAGATGACCGGCAAGCGTGTGTTCCTAATGGCGCCGATCCATCATCACTTCGAAAAGCTCGGCTGGACCGAAAGCCAGGTGGTGATCCGCTTCTGGATCATCGCCGTCATCCTGGCGCTGGTCGGCCTTTCCACCCTCAAGCTCAGATAGGCGCGCCCCGTGATTCCCGCCGCATCCTTCGCAGGCAAGCGTGTTTCGCTCTTCGGGCTCGGCGGCTCGGGGATCGCGACCGCGCACGCGCTGATCGAGGGCGGGGCTGAGGTTCTGGCCTGGGACGACAATCCCGACAGTGTCGCCAAGGCGGCAGCCGCCGGGATTGCAACCGGCGACCTGCACACAGCCGACTGGGCCACGTTCTCCGCTTTCGTGCTGTCGCCCGGCGTGCCGCTGACGCATCCCAAGCCGCACTGGACGGTGGAACTGGCGCGCGGTTCGGGTGTCGAGATCATCGGCGACGTCGAGCTTTTCTGCCGCGAGCGGACGCTCGGCGCGCCAGCCGCCCCCTTCATCGCCATCACCGGCACCAACGGCAAGTCGACGACCACGGCGCTGACGGCGCATATATTGAAGGCTTCCGGCCGCGATACGCAGATGGGCGGCAATATCGGCCGCGCCGTGATGACACTCGATCCGCCGCAACCCGACCGGCACTATGTCGTCGAATGCTCGTCCTACCAGATCGACCTCGCACCATCGATCAATCCGACGGCCGGCATCCTGCTCAATTTGACGCCGGATCACCTCGACCGTCACGGCACCATGCAGCATTACGCTTCGATCAAGGAGCGGCTGGTTGCCGGCAGCGAGACCGCGATCGTCGGCATCGACGATTCCTGGTGTGCGCAGATTGCCGAACGGCTGGAGCGGGCGGGGCGGCACGTCATCCGCATTTCGAAGCGGCTGCCGCTGACCGACGGCTATTTCGCCGATGGCACCAATTTGATGGAAGCGGTGCATGGCCGCTACAGCCGGGTCGCCTTCCTCGAAGGCATCGGCTCGCTGCGCGGGCAGCACAATGCGCAAAACGCGCTTGCCGCGGTGGCCGCCTGCCTCAAGGTCGGGCTCGACCTCGGCGAGATCCAGTCCGGACTGGAAAGCTTTCCGGGCCTGGCGCATCGCATGGAGCAGGTCGGCCGCAAGGACCACGTGCTGTTCGTCAACGATTCCAAGGCGACCAACGCCGATGCGGCGGCACCCGCGCTGTCGAGCTTTTCACGCATCTACTGGATCGCCGGCGGCCTGCCCAAGGAAGGCGGCATCGAGCCGCTGCGCGGCTTCTTCCCGCGTATCGCCAAGGCCTATCTGATCGGCGAGGCAGCGCCGGCCTTTTCGGCGACGCTGGGCGAGGCGGTGCCGTATGAGATATCGGGCACGCTTGCAGCCGCGGTCGAGCATGCCGCGCATGATGCGGCCAAGGACGATGGCGGCGAGGCGGTGGTGCTGTTGTCGCCGGCCTGCGCCAGTTTCGACCAGTTCAAGAATTTCGAGGTCCGCGGCGAAGCCTTCAGGCAAGCTGCGAATGCTATCGAGGGCGTCAAACCCATCGGAGGGGCACGATAATGCAGAGCCGTCTCGACAAAAGCCCGGTTGCGACCTGGTGGTGGACCATCGATCGCTGGTTCCTGGCGGCGTTCCTGTCGCTGATGGGACTGGGCATAGTCTTGTCCTTCGCCGCAAGCCCCGCGGTCGCCGAACGCATCGGCCTCGATAGTTTTCACTTCGCGACCAGGCAGATCATCTTCACCGTGCCGGCGCTCGGCGTGATGCTGGCGGTGTCCTTCCTCGATTCCAGAGAGTCCGGCGCATGGCGCTGATCATGCTGTGCCTGATGCTGGTGCTGATGGTGGCGGTGCTCTACATCGGCGTCGAGGTGAAAGGCGCGCGGCGCTGGGTGTCGCTTGCCGGCCTGTCGATCCAGCCCTCGGAGTTTTTGAAACCCGCCTTTGTCATTATGTGCGCCTGGCTGTTCGCCGAACACAAGCGCCAGCCCGACATTCCGGGCAATCTCTTCGCCATGTTGCTCTTGGTGCTGGTCGTGTCGCTGCTGGTGGCGCAGCCGGACCTCGGCCAGACCATGCTGACGACCGGCACCTGGGGCATCATGTTCTTCATGGCGGGGCTGCCATGGCTGTGGATTGTCGTGCTCGGAGCGGCCGGCGTCGGTGGCGTCTTTGCCGCCTATACGGTGTTTCCGCACGTCGCCCTGCGTATCGACAAGTTCCTCACTGGCGAAGGCGACACGTTCCAGGTCGATATGGGCCGCGACGCATTGATCAATGGCGGCTGGTTCGGCGTCGGACCGGGCGAGGGCACCGTCAAGCGGGTCATCCCCGACAGCCATGCCGACTTCGTCTTTTCGGTCGCGGGCGAAGAATTCGGACTGATCATGTGTTTCTTCATCATGTCCATCTTCGCCTTCATCGTGCTGCGCGGCCTCAACACGGCGCTGAAGGAGCATGACGATTTCACCCGCTATGCGGTCGGCGGCCTCGTCACCGTGTTTGGCCTGCAGGCAGTCATCAACATGTGCGTCAACCTGCAACTGGTGCCTGCCAAAGGCATGACGCTGCCGTTCATCTCCTATGGCGGCTCTTCGCAGATTGCCATCGCCATCTCGATGGGAATGGTGCTGGCGCTGACGCGCAAGCGGCCGGAAAAGCGCAAGCAGGTTGGCTTTACCTTGCCGCAGCGCGCCATGCCGGCGGGGTGACATGGCCAGAGGTGTTATCCTTCTCTCGGCGGGCGGAACCGGCGGACATCTGTTTCCGGCCGAGGCGCTGGCGCATGAGTTGAACGCGCGTGGCTGGACGGTGCATCTGGCGACCGACGACCGTGCTGAGCGCTTTGCCGGCCACTTCCCGGCCGCCGCCATCCACCCGATCCAGTCCGCGACGCTGGGCTCGAAAAATCCTGTTGCCCTGCTTGGTGCTTTCTGGAAAATCTGGCACGGCGTGCGCCAGGCGTCCGCCATCATCGGCAGGATCAAGCCCGATACCGTGGTCGGCTTTGGCGGATATCCGACCTTGCCGCCGCTCTACGCCGCGACGCGGCGCAAGGTACCGACGCTGATCCACGAGCAGAACGCTGTGATGGGACGCGCCAACCGGGCGCTGGCCAGCCGCGTCGATGCGATTGCCGGTGGCTTCCTGCCGCAAGACGAAAGCGCCGTCGGCGCCAAGACGGTGACGACAGGCAATCCGGTCCGCCCACAGGTGCTCGAAGCCGCAAAGACCGCCTACGCCGCCTCGGCCGGGAACGATCCCTTCCGCCTGCTGGTGTTCGGCGGCAGCCAAGGCGCGCAGTTCTTCTCCGATGCGGTGCCGGCGGCCGTTGCCTTGCTCCCCGACGCCCTGCGCAAGCGGCTGGTGATCACGCAGCAGGCTCGGGCCGATGATGTCGGGCGGGTGAAGGCGGCCTATGCAGCGCTTGGCGTCGGTGTCGAGGTCTCGCCCTTCTTCAGCGATATGGCGGCGCGCATAGCGGCCGCACAGCTGGTTATGTCGCGCTCCGGCGCGTCGACCGTCTCGGAAATCGCCGTCATCGGGCGACCGGCGCTGCTGGTGCCCTATCCCTATGCGCTCGATCACGACCAGGCCGCGAACGCAGCCGCTCTTGCGGCCGCCGGCGGTGGCGAGGTGGAGCCGCAATCCTCACTTTCGCCCGAGCGCATCGCGGCGTTGATCGGCGCCCTGATGGCCGAGCCCGAACGGCTCACGGCAATGGCTGCCGCGGCGAAGTCGGTCGGCAAACCGGACGCCGCACGGTTGCTCGCCGATCTCACAGAGGCTATTGCGTCCCGCAAAACCGTTTCGGATTTTAAGAAGGGAACGCACGCATGAAGATGCCGCAGACCATAGGCCTCGTGCATTTCATCGGCATTGGCGGCATCGGCATGAGCGGCATCGCCGAAGTGCTGCACAATCTCGGCTACAAGGTGCAGGGGTCCGACCAGGCCGACAGCGCCAACGTGCAGCGGCTGCGCGACAAGGGGATCGAGTGCTTTGTCGGCCACAGGGAAGAAAACCTCGGCGATGCCGAAGTGGTGGTTGTCTCGACGGCTATCAAGAAATCCAACCCCGAACTGAAGGCGGCACGGGAGAAATTGCTGCCGATCGTGCGCCGCGCTGAAATGCTGGCCGAACTGATGCGCTTCCGCCAGGCAGTGGCGATCGGCGGCACGCACGGCAAGACGACGACGACCTCGATGGTAGCGACGCTGCTCGAAGCCGGCGGGCTCGACCCGACCGTCATCAATGGCGGCATCATCAACGCCTATGGCACCAATGCGCGCATGGGGGACGGCGAGTGGATGGTGGTCGAAGCCGACGAGAGCGACGGGACCTTCCTCAAGCTGCCGGCCGATATCGCCGTCGTCACCAATATCGATCCCGAACATCTCGATCACTACGGCAGTTTCGAGAAGGTGCGCGAAGCCTTCCGCCAGTTCGTCGAGAACGTGCCGTTCTACGGCTTCGGCGTCATGTGCACCGATCACCCGGAGGTGCAGGCGCTGGTCGGCCGAATCGAGGATCGCCGCGTCATCACCTATGGCGAGAACGCGCAGGCCGACGTGCGCTTCACCAACCATCGCATGGCCGGCGCGACCTCGGAATTCGACGTGGTGATCCGCGACCGCAAGGGACGCGGCCAGACGACGATATCGGATCTGCGCCTGCCGATGCCCGGCCGCCACAACGTTTCCAATGCGACGGCGGCGATCGCGGTGGCGCATGAGCTCGGCCTGTCGGCCGAGGCGATCAAGAAAGGCCTGTCGTCCTTCGCCGGCGTCAAGCGTCGCTTCACCCAAACCGGCTCCTGGAATGGCGTCGAAGTGTTCGACGATTACGGCCACCATCCGGTCGAGATTGCTGCGGTGCTGAAAGCCGCGCGCAGCGCCACCAAGGGCCGCGTCATCGCCATTGCCCAGCCGCACCGTTTTACCCGGCTGCATGATCTGTTCAATGAGTTCTCCGCCTGCTTCAACGACGCCGACACGGTGATGGTGGCGCCGGTCTACGCCGCCGGCGAGGAGCCGATCGAAGGCGTGACCTCGGATGCGCTGGTGTCGCGCATTCGCGCCGGGGGCCATCGCGACGCGCGCTACATCGAGGGTCCGGAAGCAATAGCGCCTGTTGTCCGTGATCTGGCCAGGCCCGGCGACTTCGTCGTCTTCCTCGGCGCCGGCAACATCACGCAATGGGCCTATGCGCTGCCCAAGGAGCTGGCCGTCTCATGATGCAGGGCCAGGCGCTGATCGACAGACTTGGCGGCCGGCTTGCCGGCCTGCGCGGCCGCATCACGCCGAATGCCGAGATGGACAAGATCACCTGGTTCCGCGCCGGAGGACTGGCCGAGGCGCTCTTTCAGCCAGCGGACGAGGCGGATCTCGCTGCTTTCCTGAAAGCGGTTCCCGAAGAGATACCGCTGACCATAGTCGGCGTCGGCTCGAACTTGCTTGTGCGCGATGGGGGTATTCCGGGTTTCGTGATAAGGCTGTCGGCCAAGGGGTTCGGTGAAACCGAAATTGTTTCGCCGACATCGATCAAGGCTGGCGCGGCCACGCCCGACAAGCGCATCGCCGCGGTGGCGCTGGAAGCCGGCATCGGCGGCTTCCATTTCTACCACGGCATACCGGGCGCCATCGGCGGGGCGCTGAGGATGAACGCCGGCGCCAATGGCGTCGAGACGCGCGAGCGTGTCGTCGAGGTGCGTGCGCTCGACCGCAAAGGCAACGTCCAGACGCTGAGCAATGCCGATATGGGCTATGCCTACCGGCACTCGTCGGCACCGTCCGGGCTGATCTTCACCTCGGCGATTTTCGAGGGCTTTGCTGAGGACAAGGCAGTGATCAAGGCGGCGATGGACGCGGTGCAGAACCATCGCGAGACGGTGCAGCCGATCCGCGAGAAGACCGGTGGCTCGACCTTCAAGAATCCTGAAGGCACCTCAGCCTGGAAAGAGATCGACAAGGCCGGGTGCCGCGGCCTGCTGATCGGCGGCGCGCAGATGTCGCCCCTGCACTGCAATTTCATGATCAACACCGGGACAGCGACCGGCTACGAACTCGAATATCTCGGCGAAACGGTGCGCACGCGGGTGCTCGAACATTCCGGCATCCGGCTGCACTGGGAGATCAAGCGCATCGGGGACTTCCGCCCCGGACACGCCGTGCAGGAGTTTCTTGGACAGCTGCTCTAGCCGCGGTTGAAGTTCATGTGACGCATGAACTTCAACCGGTCCGAACGACCGCGCGACCGTTGCTCCAAAGACTCAACAGCGCGGTTTTCGCATCCATTTTCTCAGAAAGTGAATCTCTCGGAATCATAAGCACTTGCCAGTGAATCAACTCTCTGATTCTCTGCTCCAAAGCGTTTCCTGATTTGAGTCGTTCGACGCGTTTCCCGCGTTTTCCGTCTGGGGGGCAACCTGCCGGGAGACTCGGACTCAATGTTGCGGAAATCTTGGTTTTTGATCCGCCGTGAGAGGGGATGACGGGGAATGAAAAACAAGCATGTGGCCGTCCTGCTGGGTGGTTTCTCGTCCGAGCGGCCCGTGTCCCTGTCTTCGGGGAAGGCCTGTGCCGATGTGCTTGAGACGGAAGGCTATCAAGTCACGCGCGTCGATGTCGGGCGCGACGTCGGCTCCGTGCTTGCCGATCTCAGGCCCGATGTCGCCTTCAATGCGCTGCATGGTCCTTTTGGCGAGGACGGCACCATTCAGGGCATTCTCGAATATCTCGGCATTCCCTACACCCATTCCGGCGTGCTCGCCTCGGCGCTTGCGATGAACAAGGAGCAGTCGAAGAAAGTCGTGAAATTGGCCGGCGTCCCCGTCGCCGAATCGAAGGTCGCCAATCGCTTCGCCATTCAGAACAACCATCCGATGAAGCCGCCTTATGTGGTGAAGCCGGTCAATGAGGGGTCAAGCTTCGGCGTCGTGATCGTGCATGAGGGGCAGTCGCATCCGCCGCAGGTCATCGGCTCGTCCGAGTGGAAATATGGCGATACCGTGATGGTCGAGCGCTACATCCATGGGCGCGAGCTGACCTGCGCCGTCATGGGCGACGTGGCGCTTGGCGTCTGCGAGATCATCCCGACGGGCCATTCGTTCTATGACTACGACTCAAAATATGTCGCGGGCGGATCAAAACACGAATGCCCCGCAAAAGTTTCACCGAATATTTACCAAAAAATACAGACACTGGCGCTCAAGGCTCACCAAGCTGTCGGCTGTCGGGGCGTTTCCCGGTCGGACTTCCGTTATGACGATCGTCACTCCGAAAATGGCGAGGTTGTATGGCTCGAGGTCAATACCCAGCCGGGCATGACGCCGACGTCTCTGGTGCCTGAAATCGCCGCCCAGGCAGGGCATTCGTTCGGCGATCTGGTGAGTTGGATGGTGGAGGACGCTTCGTGTCTGCGTTGAAATGGGGGCAGGGCAAGGGGAAGGGCGTGGCCGGGCCGGCGCTGTTCAGCCTGCCATTGTCGTTCGACCATTTCGTGCTGCCGCGCGTGCTTCGCCGCCCGGTGCGTATCCTGGCGCGCCTGGGCGAGGGCGAATTCCAGGCGCCGCGCTTCTCCGCCGCGATCATGTCGGCAGTGCTCATTGCCTCGAGCGGCGCCTATGGCGCCTATCTCGGCGGTCATGCCGACGGCATCGTCCAGAGCATCACTGCCCGGACCGGCTTTGCCGTCGACCAGGTCAAGGTGGTCGGCAATCGCCAGACGTCCGAGATCGATATTCTCGACAGGCTCGAGCTCGATGGTTGGACGTCGCTGATCGGCTTCGATGCCGAGGCGGCGCGGGAACGCATCGCCACCTTGCCCTGGATCGAGGTCGCCGCGGTGCGCAAGGTCTATCCGCACACGTTGGAGGTGCGCGTCGAGGAGCGTCAGGCGTTCGCACTTTGGCAGCAGGGCAGCGATCTCTCCGTCATCGAAAAAGACGGTGCCGTTATCGCGCCGTTCTCGGGTGGCAAGCAGGTGCTGCTGCCATTGCTGATCGGAGCCGGCGCGCCGGCCAAGGCGCCGGAATTCCTGGCGAAGATCGAAAAATACCCGGATCTCGCGACCCGCATCAGGGGCTATGTCCGTGTCGGCGATCGGCGCTGGGACCTGAAGCTCGACAACGGCATCACTGTCAAGCTTCCCGAGGATGGCGAGGATCAGGCACTCGCCGAACTCGTCGGCATGGACCATGACAAGGGGCTGTTGTCGCGCGACATCGCTGCCGTCGACATGCGGCTGTCCGACCGGCTGGTCGTGCAACTGACGCCGGAGGCGGCGACCCAGCGCGAAGCCGCGCTCAACGAGAAGCCGAAAATGCTGAAGCGCAAGCCGGAGACGAAGATATGAGCTGGCTTGGCGGTTCAGGCGATGCCTCTTCGCGCCGCTCCGGCACCTTGACGGTACTGGATGTCGGTTCGAACAAGGTCTGCTGCATGGTGGCGAAGCTGAAGCCGTGCGATGACGGCAAGCTGCTGCGCGGACGCTCGCACCGCATCCAGGTGATCGGCATCGGCCATCAGAAGTCGCAGGGCGTCAAATCGGGCGTCGTCATCGATCTCGATCGTGCCGAACATGCCATTCGTCTCTCCGTCGACGCCGCCGAGCGCATGGCCGGGCTGACGGTCGATTCGCTGATCGTGAACATGACCGCCGGCCGGCTGAAGAGCGAAGCTTTCTCGGCAACCATCAATCTCGGCGGCCATGAGGCCGACGAGGCCGACATCAAGCGGGTGCTCGGTGCCGGCGCCAAGCAGGCGCTGAAGACCGAGCGCGAGGTGGTCCATTCGCTCCCCGTCGGCTTCTCGCTCGACGCTGAGCGCGGCGTGCGCGATCCGCGCGGCATGGTCGGCGACACGCTTGGCGTCGACATGCATGTGCTGACCGGCGACGCCGCTCCGATGCGCAACCTGGAGCTCTCCATCAACCGCTCGCATCTTTCGGTCGAGCGCATGGTGGCGACGCCCTATGCCAGCGGGCTGGCGGCATTGGTCGACGACGAACTGGAACTGGGCGCCGCCTGCATCGATATGGGCGGCGGCACGACGACGATCTCGGTGTTTTCGGAAGGCAAGTTCGTCCATGGCGACGCCATCGCCATCGGCGGCAACCACGTCACGCTGGACATGGCCAAGGGACTGTCCACCTCGCTCGATGCCGCCGAACGGCTGAAGGTGATGCACGGTTCGGCGTTGCCCGGCAGCGCCGATGACCGCGACCTGGTCTCGATCCAGCCGATCGGCGACGAGGGCGAAGTGCCGCTCCAGATTCCGCGCTCCGTCATGACGCGTATCGTGCGCGCCCGCATCGACGAGACGCTCGAGCTTTTGCGCGACCGGCTGAACAAGTCCGGCTACGGCAATGCGGTGGGCAAGCGCGTGGTGCTGACCGGCGGCGCCAGCCAGCTTGCCGGCCTGCCGGAAGCGGCGCGCCGCATCCTGGGGCGCAATGTGCGCATCGGCCGCCCGCTCGGCGTGGCGGGCCTGCCCGAAGCGGCGAAGGGGCCGGCCTTCTCGGCGGCCGTCGGTTTGTTGATCTATCCGCAGATGGCGAGCTTCGAGAGCCATCCGGCGAAAGGAATTTCCGGTCTCAGGATGACTGGAACAGGCGGAAAACTGCATCGCATGAGTCAGTGGTTGAGAGACAGTTTCTAATTGACGGGGACAGCCCCATAAGTGGCCGCGGCGGCGAAGCGGCAGGAAAGGCAAAGGACGGAGACAATGACCATCAATCTGCAAAAGCCGGACATCACCGAGCTTAAGCCACGCATCACCGTGTTCGGCGTCGGCGGCGGCGGCGGCAACGCCGTCAACAACATGATCACCGCCGGTCTGCGCGGCGTCGAGTTCGTTGTCGCTAACACCGACGCGCAGGCGCTGACCATGTCGAAAGCCGACCGGCTGATCCAGCTCGGCGCGCATGTCACCGAGGGGCTGGGCGCCGGATCCCAGCCTGAAGTGGGCCGCGCGGCAGCGGAAGAATGCATCGACGAGATCATCGATCACCTGTCCAACACCCATATGTGCTTCGTCACCGCGGGCATGGGCGGCGGCACGGGCACGGGAGCGGCGCCGGTCGTGGCGCGCGCCGCCCGCGAGAAGGGCATCCTCACTGTCGGCGTCGTCACCAAGCCGTTCCATTTCGAAGGCCAGCGCCGCATGAAGACGGCGGATTTCGGCATCGAGGAGCTGCAGAAATGCGTCGACACACTGATCGTCATCCCTAACCAGAACCTGTTCCGGCTGGCCAATGACAAGACCACCTTCGCCGACGCGTTCGCCATGGCTGACCAGGTGCTCTATTCGGGTGTAGCCTGCATCACCGACCTGATGGTCAAGGAAGGCCTGATCAATCTCGACTTCGCCGACGTTCGTTCGGTGATGCGCGAGATGGGCAAGGCGATGATGGGCACCGGCGAGGCATCGGGCGAGGGCCGCGCGATGGCGGCCGCGGAAGCCGCGATCGCCAACCCGCTGCTCGACGAGACCTCGATGAAGGGCGCCAAGGGCCTGCTGATCTCGATCACCGGCGGCCGCGACCTGACCCTGTTCGAAGTCGACGAAGCGGCGACCCGCATCCGCGAGGAGGTCGATCAGGACGCCAACATCATCCTGGGCGCCACTTTCGACGAGGAGCTCGAAGGTGTCATCCGCGTCTCGGTTGTTGCCACCGGCATCGACAAGTCGGCGGCCGAAATCGCCGCCGCTCCGATCTCGATCCGCACCGCGCCGCAGAAGCCGGCCGCCCGCCCGGCCGTTGCCGCGGCGGAAAGCCGCCCCGCGCCGGTCCAGCAGGCTGCGTACGAGCCGCGCGCCGCCGATCCGGTCGCGGAAGCGATCCAACTGGCCGAAGCAAACGCCGCGGCGATGGCGCAAGCCCGTCCGGCGCCGGTTGCCCATGCGGATGATTTCCGTCCGCAGAGCAAGATCTTCCAGGCTCCGCCGGCGCAGCCGCAACCGATGGTGCAGCCCGTGGTCCAGCAGATCCAGCCGGCGCCTCAGCCGCGCGAGATCCTGCGCGAAGTCCAGCAGCCGGTCGCGATGGCTCCCCAGCGCATGCCGCGCGTCGAGGACTTTCCGCCTGTCGTGAAGGCCGAGGTCGACGCCAAGAGCCGCCCGGCCGACCATGAGAACAGCGGACCGATGGGGCTCTTGAAGCGTCTGACCAACGGCCTGACGCGCCGCGAGGAAGAGCCTGCACGCCTGCAGCCGGCGCAGCCGCGCGAGCCCAAGCTGCGTCAGGCCGCACCGGAAGTGCGCCGTCTGGCAAGCCAGGACGCGCAGCTCTACGCGCCTCGTCGCGGCCAGCTCGACGACCAAGGCCGCCTGACGCCGCAGGCCAGGGCGACTCAGGAGGACGACCAGCTGGAAATTCCGGCGTTCCTGCGTCGCCAGGCCAACTGAGCGGTTAACGGGCTGTAACAATTGTTAACAGGCAAGCAAGGAATTGCTTGCCTGTTAACGTTTAAAAGAATGCAAATTCAAGCACTTAAGAGGCTATCCATATGTCGGTTGCGGTTACAAAGAGTAAGAAACCGTGATTTGGACTATCCCTGACGGGACATTATCTTCGCTGCCTACCGTCGTCGGTTTGCCGGGATTTCGGGGGAAGTGACCTGGCCTGCCGATTTTTACAAGAGAGCCGCGCCCCTCGGGCTGGAGAAGCGGACCTAGGCATTTTGGGCTTATGGGGATTGTCTTGCACGACTATCAGACGACAGTGAAGACGCGCGCGTCGCTTACGGGCACCGGCGTTCACAGCGGCAAGGAAGTTTCCATCAGCTTTCTCCCGGCGGATGCCGACACCGGCATCGTTTTCCAGCTTTTCAGTGAGAACGGGCAAGGTCGCGAGTTCCGCGCCCTGTTTTCCGAGATCGGCGCAACCGACCTGTGCACCATGCTCGGTGATCCTTCTGGCGAGCACATCGCCACGGTCGAGCACATCATGGCGGCGCTGTTCGGGCTCGGCATCGACAATGTCATCATCGAGATCGACGGCCATGAGGTCCCTATCCTCGACGGCAGCGCCATGGCGTTCGTCGAGGCCATAGACCAGGCCGGCATCGAAACGCTGTCGATCAAGCGGCGCTACATCCGGATCGTCAAGCCGGTCCGCATCGAGAACGGCGCCTCCTGGGCTGAGTTCAGGCCCTATGACGGCACCCGCTTCGAGGTCGAGATCGATTTCGAAAGCCCGGCGATCGGCCGGCAGCTGTTCGCGTCCGACATCAATGCGGACATTTTCCGCCGCGACATCGCGCGCGCCCGCACCTTCGGCTTCATGAAGGACGTCGAGCGGCTGTGGGCCGCCGGCTATGCGCTGGGATCCTCGCTTGAGAATTCGCTGGTCATCGGTGACGACAACCGCGTCATCAACATGGGCGGCTTGCGCTACCCCAACGAGTTCGTACGCCATAAGACGCTGGACGCCATGGGCGACCTGGCACTGGCCGGGGCCCGCTTCATCGGCTGCTTCCGCTCCTATCGTGGCGGCCATAGGCTGAATGCGGCCGCCTTGCGGCGCGTGCTGTCGGACCGTACCGCGTTCGAGATCGTCGAAACGACCCGCCGCGAGCGCGGCCGTGCGGCCGAGATGAGCGCCGTCAACGCGCCTCTCTATGCGCCCTGGATGATCTGAGTCGCCGCCACTTTCCGGATACCATCGCAGCTCGCTGGTGTTGCATGAATGCATCATTTGCCGGCGAAATCGCAGGGATGCTCCGGCGCGGCCCGGCCGCCACAAAAATGTTCGATTGCCTAGACATAGCGTTGCCGGGCAAGGCGGTTATGGTTTATGGCTGCTGCCGTCGATAGTGCATGTCGCCTGGAAGTGGGGACCAGTTTTGGGGAAACGATATGCAACAGGCACTGAAATAACGCCGAAAGGGCGCAATCCAATCATGTTCTTCAAGCGAGTCGGTCAATTGAAAGCGCCGCAGCGGTCCGTTTTCCTGGCGCTTTCGGTGGTTGTTCCATCGCTCTTCCTGTCTGCTTGCATGTCGTCGGAAAAAGATATCGACCTGTCGACCTATGTCGACCAGACCGAACCGGCCGACGTTCTCTACAACCAAGGGCTCGCCAATCTGAATGCCGGACGCCTCGACGAGGCGAGCAAGAAGTTCGACGCGGTCGACCGCCAGCATCCTTATTCGGAGTGGGCCCGCAAATCGATGGTGATGGGCGCGTTCGCCGACTATCGCAAGGGCAGCTACGACGAAGCGATCTCGTCGGCCAAGCGTTATCTGACGCTGTATCCGTCAACGGATGACGCGGCTTATGCGCAGTACATCATCGGCCTTAGCTACTACCGCCAGATCAAGGACGTGACGCAGGATCAGAAGGAAGCGCGCCAGACCGTGCAGACCATGCAGGATCTCGTGACGCGCTGGCCTAATTCAGAATATGTCGATGACGCCAAGGAAAAGATCCGCTTCGCCAACGACCAGCTCGCCGGCAAGGAGATGCAGATCGGCCGCTATTATCTCGAACGCCGCGAATACATCGCCGCGGTCAAGCGTTTCCGCAATGTGGTCGAGAATTATTCCAACACCCGCCACGTCGAGGAGGCGCTGGCGCGCCTGACCGAGAGCTATTATGCGATGGGCCTGACTTCGGAGGCGCAGACCGCCGCCGCCGTTCTCGGCACCAATTATCCCGACAGCCCATGGTACAAGGATTCCTACAAGCTCCTGCAGAGCAACGGGCTTGCGCCGCGCGAGAATGCCGGCTCGTGGATATCCAAGGCCGGGAAATTGATCACCGGCGCCTGATGCAGGCGTAACGATGCTTTCCAGGCTGTCGATCCGCGATATCGTCCTGATCGAGAAGCTGGATATCGACTTCCAGCCCGGTCTCTCGGTGCTGACGGGCGAGACCGGCGCCGGAAAATCCATCCTGCTCGACGCCCTGTCCTTGGCGCTTGGCGCTCGCGGTGACGCTTCCCTGGTGCGCCACGGCGCGGCACAGGGCCAGGTGATTGCCGTGTTCGACGTGCCGCGAAACCATCCGGTGCGCGCGCTGCTTGCCGAGAATGCCATCGAGGACGACGGCGACATCATCCTGCGCCGCTTGCAGACGGCGGACGGCCGCACCCGCGTCTTCGTCAACGACCAGCCGTCCAGCGTGACGCTGATGCGCGACGTCGGCCGCGCGCTGGTCGAGATCCACGGCCAGCATGACGAACGCGCCCTTGTCGATCCCGGCGCGCATCGCGACGTGCTCGACGCTTTCGGCGGCCATCTCGGCGCCGTCCGGTCGACGGGCGAGGCCTGGCGGCACTGGCGCGCCTGCGAGCAGGAGCTCTCGCGCCATCGTGCCAAGGTGGCGGCGGCGGCGCGCGAAGCGGACTACCTGCGCGCAGCGGTTGCCGAACTGACCAAGCTCGATCCGCAGCCGGGTGAGGAGACTGAGCTTGCCGACTTGCGCGCCCACATGATGCGGGCCGAGAAGATCGCCTCCGAAATCCACGACGCGCAGGACGTGCTTTCGGGTCCATCCTCGCCCTTGCCGCAACTGGCCAGCCTGCTCAGGCGGTTGCAGCGCAAGGCAGGCGAGGCCCCCGGGCTGCTCGACGAAGTGGTCAAGTCGCTGGATGAGGCGATGCTGTCGCTCGACGCGGCGCAGTCGGGTGTCGAGGCGGCTTTGCGCGCCACCGAATATGATCCACAGCGGCTGGAAAAGGCGGAAGAGCGGTTGTTTTCGTTGCGCGCGGCATCGCGCAAGCACAGCGTTGCCGTCGATGATTTGGCGCAATTGCGCGACACGATGGTTGCCGATCTTGCCGATCTCGATGCCGGCGAGGAGCGCCTTCATGGGCTGGAAAAGCAGGCGGCCGCAGCGCGCGAAGCCTATGACATCGCGGCCGCGCAGTTGTCCTCGCTTCGCCATGCCGCGGCGGTCGGCCTGACCAAGGCCGTGATGGCCGAACTGCCGGCGCTGAAGCTCGAACGCGCCGCCTTCATCGTCGAGATGAAGAGCGAGGCCGAGAGCCGCATGGAAGAGGGCATCGACCAGATCGAGTTCTGGGTGCGCACCAATCCCGGCACCCGGCCCGGGCCGATGATGAAGGTTGCTTCCGGCGGCGAGCTTTCGCGCTTCCTGCTGGCGCTGAAGGTGGCGCTGGCCGACCGGGGCTCGGCGCCAACGCTGGTCTTCGATGAAATCGACACAGGGGTGGGCGGCGCCGTCGCGGATGCTATCGGCCAGCGGCTGGCAAGATTGTCCAGGCGCGTGCAGGTGCTCTCGGTCACCCATGCGCCGCAGGTGGCGGCCCGCGCGGCGACGCACTTCCTGATCTCCAAATCCGGCAGCACCGACAAGGTCGCGACCGGCATCGCCGAAATGGACCGGGCGGCGCGCCAGGAAGAGATCGCGCGCATGCTGGCCGGCGCCACCATCACCGACGAAGCGCGCGCGGCCGCCGAGAGATTGCTGCGGGAGAATACGGCGGCTGCCTGAAAGCTCGTTTCCCGTGAAGGCGAGTCAGGATATGGCTGCATCCTGCTGTTCAGGAATGATTTTTTCGCAGGCCGGCTCCCTCCTGCCAAATCCTGATTTATAGTGGCGCCCAACCAAAGTGCGCCGCGCCTTGGTTATTGTTTTGCGCATGTCGTTGCCCCAAAATCGCACCATATTTTGGGCGGCGTGCATTGGTCAGGGAAGCCGTGCGATGTCTGAAAGACCAGTCGATTCACTCAGTGAGAGCGAAGCCGAAGCGGAGCTGAAGCGCCTGGCGCAGGAGATCGCGGAGCACGACCGCCGCTACCATACCGAGGACGCGCCTGTTATCACCGACGCCGCCTATGATGCGCTGACCCGGCGCAACTTCGCCATCGAGCAGCGCTTTCCCGCCCTGGTGCGCGAGGATTCGCCATCGCGCAGGGTCGGTGCCGCGCCGGCGGAAGGCTTTGCCAAGGTGCGCCATGCCGTGCCCATGCTCAGCCTCGCCAAGGCCTATACCGACGAGGACGTCGCCGATTTCATCGAACGCGGCCGGCGCTTCTTCGACCGCGACAAGGATCTCGACATCGCCTTCACGGCCGAACCGAAGATCGACGGCCTGTCGGCCTCGCTGCGTTACGAGAACGGCGTGTTCGTGCAGGGCGCAACGCGCGGGGATGGCGCTGTCGGCGAAGACATCACCGCCAATCTGAGGACCATCACCGATATTCCCGGCAGGCTGAAAGGCTCGGGCTGGCCCGAAATCATCGAGATACGCGGCGAGGTCTACATGACCTATGCCGAATTCGAGGCGCTGAAGCAGCGCTCAGCGGCCGCCGGCGGCCAGGACTATGTCAATCCGCGCAATACGGCGGCTGGGTCGCTGCGCCAGAAGGATCCATCGGTCACCGCCAGCCGGAACCTCAAATTCTTTGCCTATGCCTGGGGCTACACGACAGCCGACCCCGCTCCGACACAATACGATTCGGTGCAGAAATTCGCGGAATGGGGCTTCAAAGTCAGCCCGCTGATGGTGCGGGCGAGGTCGGTCGGCGAACTGATCGCGCATTATCACCGCATCGAGGAACAGCGTTCTTCCTTGGGCTACGACATCGACGGCGTCGTCTACAAGGTCGACCAGCTGGAGTTGCAGCGCCGGTGGGGCTTTGTCACCGGCGAACCGCGCTGGGCCATCGCGCACAAATTTCCGGCCGAACAAGCGATGACGACCGTGCAGAAGATCGACATCCAGGTCGGGCGCACCGGCACGCTGGCGCCGGTGGCGAGGCTTGCGCCAGTGACAGTCGGGGGCGTCGTGGTCGAGAACGTCACGCTGCACAACGAAGACTATATCAAGGGTTTCGACAGCAACGGCCAGCCGATCCGCGACGGCATCGACGTGCGCATCGGCGACACCGTGGTGATCCAGCGGGCAGGGGATGTCATCCCGCAGATCGTCAGTGTCGTCGTCGACAAGCGTCCGCCGGATGCCGTGCCTTACGAATTCCCACATACTTGCCCGATCTGCGGCTCGCCGGCGACGCGCGAAATCAACGAGAAGACCGGCAAGGAGGATTCCCGCAGGCGTTGCACGGGCGAACTGATCTGCCCCGCGCAAGCCGTGGAAGGGCTGCGCCACTTCGTGTCGCGCGGGGCCATGGATATCGAGGGACTAGGCGCGGAAAACATCGACCTGTTCTTCAATGCGGGCCTGGTCAAGACGGCCGCCGACATCTTCACGCTCAGGGATCGGCGTCCCGCCGTCACCAAGGCGCTGGCCGAGCGGCGCGAGGAGCAGGCGAGGCAGCGCGAGGCGGCCTCGGGCAAGACGCGCAAGAATGTGCGCAGCGTCGAGGACCGCAACTATGAAGGGTTGGACAAGCTCTTTGCGGCGATCGATTCGCGCCGCGAACCCGAGCTCGACCGCTTCATCTTTGCGCTTGGGATCCGCCATATCGGCGAAACGACGGCGGCCGTGCTTGCCCGGACGTTTTCGACAATCGAGGAACTGATCCGCGTCGGCAAGGAGACCGCGGCGGCTGACGATCCGCATAGTGTCTTCCCGTCGATCAACGGCATCGGCGACACGGTGATCAACGCGCTCGCCGATTTCTTCGGCAATGAGCGCAATGACGACGTGCTTGAGGCGTTGCTTAAACAGGTCAGGCCGAAGCCGTATGTCGTTACCGTCTCGGCCGACAGCGTGGTCGCCGGCAAGACCGTCGTGTTCACGGGCTCGCTGGAAAAGATGACGCGTTCCGAAGCCAAGGCGATGGCCGAACGGCTGGGCGCGAAGGTGGCGGGCTCGGTTTCGGCCAAGACCGATCTGGTAGTGGCGGGGCCCGGCGCCGGCTCGAAACTCAAGCTTGCCAGTGAACTCGGCATCGAGGTCATAGACGAGGACGCGTGGCTGCAGCGGATCGGCAAGGCATGATGTCAGGCGAATTCAAGGGGTTCGGCCAGAAGGCTATTCCGTTCCTGAAGGCACTTGATTTCCACCAGAGTCGCGAGTGGTTCGTAGAGAATCGCGACCTGTTCGAACAGGAATTGCGCGATCCGCTGGGCGATCTGGTGGAGACGCTCACACGCCGTTTCGGCGAGGCCGGGCTCGGCCTCAAGGGCGACCGCAAGAAATCACTGTTCCGGATCAACCGGGACGTGCGCTTCGCCAAGGACAAGCGGCCTTACAACCGGCATCTGTCGGCGATCCTGTCGCCCGACGGCACCAAGATGGAGCAGGGCGTGTTCTATGTCCACGTTGGGCTGGAACGCTGCTTCGCCGACATTGCCTGGTGGCAGCCCGCCCCGGAACTGTTGCTCGCCATGCGCAAGGCCATCGCGGCAAGGCCGGACAGGTTCCGCGCCCTGGTGGGCGCCTTGAAGAAGAACGGTCTGGAATTCGAGACGGAGGGCCGCATGAAGCGCACGCCGCGGGGCTTCGAGCATGTCGGCGATTCCGATCTGGCCGAGGCCATCCGCAACCGTCATTTCTACGTCCAGCATGTCATCGATCCGGCGGGGATCCACACGGCGGCGCTGGTCGACGAGTTGGTCGATTTCACCATGCGCGCCAAGCCGCTGCTCGACTGGGGCAGGGCGATAGAGGGCAAGGTGGCGCAGGGCTAGGATTGGTCCTGGCAATCATTTCCGCTGATTGTTGGGCTCAACCGAATTCGTGTGACAAGGCGGGCCACGCTACCTAGATCAGGCCATTCTCCTGGGAGTTATCCATGGTGTCGGATGCAATTTCCGAGAACGGCGCAAAGAGCGATTTCTGGCAAGGCGTGCGGCTTTCCATGCCGGTCGTTGTGGCGTCGGCGCCGTTCGGGGTGCTGTTCGGGGCGCTGGCCGTCGACAATGGCTTCTCGGTGTTCGAAGCCTTCCTGATGAGTGCGATGATTTTCGGCGGCGCCAGCCAGATGGTCGGCATCGAGCTGTTCGGCCAGCATGTCGCGCCGTGGCTGATCGTGCTGTCAATCTTCGCCGTCAATTTTCGCCACGTGCTCTATTCGGCCGGTATCGGCCGGCGCATAGCGCACTGGCCTGTGGTCAGCCAAGCGCTCGGCTTCTTCATCCTCACCGATCCGCAATTCGCCGTCGCCGAGGCGAGGGCGCAATCCGGCGAGACGGTCGGCTTCGCCTGGTATCTCGGGCTCGGCCTGCCGGTCTATGTATTCTGGGTGATCGAAAGCGCGCTCGGCGCGGTGTTCGGCAAGCTCATCCCCGACACGCATGCGCTGGGCATCGATTTCCTGCTGCCGATCTATTTCCTTGGCCTGGTGATGGGCTTCCGCAAGCGGCCGTTGTGGCTGCCGGTGGTCGTCGCCAGTGCTTGCGCCTCGATCGTCGCCTACAAGACGGTAGGTTCGCCCTGGCACGTCTCGATCGGCGCCATCGCCGGCATGCTGCTGGCCGTCATCCTGCCGCCCCACCACTCAGGCGTGAAGGCACGGCCATGAGCACGACGTTCTGGATCATCATCGCCGGCGCGATCGCCACTTATCTTACGCGCATCGGCGGACATCTGGTCATCTCGCGCTTCGACAATATCCATCCGCGCGTCGAGGCCGGCCTCAACGCGGTGCCGGCGGCGGTGCTGACGACATTGGTGGCGCCGGAACTGTTGAATGCCGGACCGGCGGAATGGGCGGCGTTGGTTGTCACCGCTGTGGTTTCGCTGCGCGGCGGGCTGATGGCGATGTTTTTGGCTGGTGCGGCGATGCTGATCCTGGCGCGGCAGTTCGTGGGGTAGAGTTCCGGGCGCGATCGTTCGAACGCTGGCGCCGCCTTAGACGCACTCAAATCTTAGCGCCATGCGGTAACGGCGCCGTTGCCTTTTCCAGCCAGGCCAGCGTCTCGCCGTCGAGCATCGGCCCGATCTCGGCCAGCACGCGGGCGTGGTAGGTGTCGAGCCAATGCAGCTCGTCGCGGGTCAACAAATCCGAGCGCACCAGCCTGACGTCGATCGGCGCCAGGGTCAGCGTCTCGAAACCGTGCATGGCGATGTCGCCGCCGTCGATCTGCTCGGCCGGCGTCACCAGGATGAGGTTCTCGATGCGGATGCCGTAAGAACCTTCCTTGTAATAGCCCGGCTCGTTGGACAGCATCATGCCTTCGAGCAGCTTTTCGGTGCCCGTGCGGGCGATGCGTTGCGGGCCTTCGTGCACCGCCAGATAAGAGCCGACGCCATGGCCGGTGCCGTGGGCGAAGTCGCAGCCGTGCTTCCACAGCGCCATGCGGGCGACGGCGTCGATTTCCGAGCCGCGCGTGCCGGCGGGGAAACGCAGCGTGGAAATGCCGATCATGCCTTTCAGCACGAGCGTGAAGCGTTCGCGCATTTCCTCGGTCGGCTGGCCGATCGGCACGGTGCGGGTGATGTCGGTGGTGCCGTCCTGATATTGGGCGCCGGAATCGAGCAGGAACAGCTCGCCGGCCTGGAGCTTGCGGCTGGTGGCGCGTGAGACGCGGTAGTGCATGATGGCGCCATTCGGGCCGGCGCCCGAAATGGTGTCGAAGGAGACGTCGCGCAGCGGCATTTGCGTTTCCTCGCCGGTCTGCCGGCGCGTCTCTTCCAGCCGGGTGACGACCGCGATCTCGTCGAGCGAGCCGGGCTTCTGGCGGTCGAGCCAGCACAAAAGCTTCGCCACCGCCGCGCCATCGCGCCGATGCGCGGCGCGCGAGCCGTTGATCTCGGCCTGGTTCTTGGTGGCGCGCGGGATGCGGGCCGGGTCGGGAGCGGCAATCACCTCGCCGCCATTGTCCTCGACCAGCATGCGCAGCCTGTCGGCGGCCAAAACGGGGTCTAGCGCGATTTTCGCGCCGCTCTTGGCCAGCGCCACGACCGCTGCCTCGAATTCACCGGGCTCATGGGGCTCGGCAAGCTGGGTGAGATACGCCGCAACCTGGCGCGAGAATTTTCGGCTGTCCATGAATAGCCGGTGCCGTCCGTCGGCAGCGAGGACAGCAAAGCCGAGCGCCAGCGGCGTGTGCGGTACGTCGCCGCCACGGATGTTGAAGGCCCAGGCGATCGAGGAGGGATCCGTCAGCACCGCATGGGTGGCGCCCTCCTTGCCGATCGCCGCCGCCAGCCGCGCCAGCTTGTCCTTGGCGAGCTCGCCGGCAAAACCGATGGGATGGAGTTCGATGGGAGCGACCGGTGGTTCCGGCTGATCCTTCCAGATTATGTCGATCGGGTTCGTCTCGAGCGGCACCAGCACAGCGCCGGTCTTTTCGGCCGAGGCCCGCAGCGCCTTGACCTCGCCGATCGTGTGCAGCCAGGGGTCGAAGCCGAGCCGCGCGCTCTTGCCGAGGTTATCCTTGAGCCAATTTGCAGGCGGATTGTCGACCAGGCTCTCGATCGAGAAGATACCGAGATCAACCTCGCCGCGCACCTGCAGCGTGTAGCGTCCGTCGACGAAGATGAAGGCGCGGTCGCGCAGGATGATGGCAACGCCGGCGGAGCCGCTGAAGCCGGTTAGCCATTTCAGCCGCGCCGAGCGGTCGGCGACATATTCGCCCTGATGCTCGTCGGCGCGGGGAACGACAAATCCATCCAGGCCGTTTTCCGCCAGCCATTGGCGCAGCAGCGCCACGCGCGGTCTGCCGACGGCCGGATTGCCAGCGGAATCAAAGGTCTGGAACATGGTGGCGTCTCCCTCGATAGTGCCCGACCGTAGCGCATGGAGCTGGAAACCGGAATCGATTTTCAGCAGGGCCAGACGGGGCTGCGTCACCGTTTGAGATGGATCGTCACCCAGCCTTCGCGGTGCAGCGTTCTGACATGGCGAAAACTCTGGCCGACATAGGCGGAGATCACCGCGTCGCGCTGCCGGTCGAGAATGCCTGACAGCACCAGCGAGCCGCCGAGGCTGATGTGTCGCGCCATTTCCGGAGCAAGCCGCATCAGCGGCCGCGCCAATATGTTGGCGATGATCAGGTCGAAAGGCGCACGCCTGGCAAAGATCGGATGGTGGAATCCGGGAGCGGTCACCGTCTCCACCAGCGCCTTTACGTGGTTGAGCCGTGCATTGGCGGCGGCAACGCTTACCGCCACCGGATCGATGTCGGTCGCAAGCACGGGAATATGGAAGAGCTTGGCCACAGCGATGGCCAGCACCGCGCTGCCGGTGCCGAGATCGAGCGCGTTGCGCGGCCGCTCGCGCCGCGTCACCTTTTCCAGCATTTCCAGGCATCCGGCGGTGGTGCCGTGGTGGCCGGTGCCGAAGGCCAGCCCCGCTTCGATCTCGATGGCAAGCTCGCCACTGTGGCGTTTGCGGCGATCATGCGCGCCATGCACGAAGAAACGGCCGGCACGCACCGGTTTCAGCCCTTCCAGCGAGCGCGCCACCCAGTCGATATCGGGCAAGGTCTCGCGCTCGACCGGCCTGGACAGGGCTAGCCCTGCCAGAATGTCCTTCACCCGCGCCTCGACCGCATCCACATCGCCGTCGGCATAGAGAGAGACTTCATGAATGTCCGCGTCCTCATCGACCTCCAGCACGGCTATCGGCAAGCCTTCGTCCTCAAAGGCGGCATCGAGGGCGGCGAAAATTCTGGTGGATTCGATCTTGCCGGCGGTGAAATGGAGCCGCGTCTGGGTCATGGATTCGCATCAGCCCTTGGCCGCGAGGCGTTTGAGCTTTTCCACCGCGGTGTCGGCGCTTTCGCCATAGGCGATCGTGCCGGCGAAATCGCCCTTGCCGTTGAGCAGCAGCACCGAGGCGGTATGGTCCATCGTGTAGTCGCCGTCGCCGGTGTCGACCTTCTTCCAGTAGATGCCGAAGGACTTCGCCATGGCGTGGACTTTGTCCGGGTCGCCCGATATGCCGGTGATGCGGTCAGAGAAATTGCTGACATAGGCGTTCATGACCGCGGGGGTGTCGCGCTCCGGATCGACTGAGACGAAATAGGCATGCAGGTTCTTGCCATCGTCACCAAGCGTCTTCAGCCAGCCGGACAGTTCGAACAGCGTGGTCGGGCAGACCTCTGGGCAATGGGTGAAGCCGAAGAAGACGACGCTGGGGTGGCCCCGGAAGGCGGCTTCGGTGATCGGCGCGCCTTTCTGGTCGACCAGCGTAAAGGCGGCACCGAAAGGCTCGCCGCCATAGTGGCCGCGATACCAGTCGAAGGTCAGCCAGCCTATGCCGGCCGCCATCAGGACGAGAATGCCGACCAGTATTGAGCGCATCATCAGTAGGATTCCGTCTTGTAATTTCATCGGCATGCCGGCCATGGCCAGGCAGCCCTTGGTTCGGCGAACAGTCTTAGCGGTTCGACCGGGTACACGCAAAGGTGCCGCGTTGACGCAACCGGCCGTGACCTATCCCGGCGTTTTGATCGGGACCGGCGGCTTGCAATGCAATGTCCTTCGCCCCACCTGAGACCGGCAAACTTGAACCTCGGAGGCTATCTTGCAACGACTGATTGGGCGAAATCTGATCGGCGGCGCCCTGGCCGCGTGCCTTGTCCTTGGCGCCGGTGCTGCAGTCGCCGATGAAGTCGGCAAGGTCGGCGTCGACTGGCTCGGCAACGACATCATCGTCGAAGCGATCAAGGACCCGAAGGTGGACGGCGTCACCTGCCACGTGTCCTATTTCGACCGCGGCATCATCGACCGCCTGCACAAGGGCAACTGGTTCGAGGATCCTTCCGATTCCTCGATTTCGTGCCGCCAGACCGGTCCGATCACCATCGGCGACATCGACATGAGCGAAGGCGGCGAGGAGGTGTTCAAGCAAGGCATCAGCCTGATCTGGAAGAAGCAGGTGGTGAACCGCATCTACGACAAGGCCAACGAGACGCTGATCTACCTCTCGCATTCGCGCCAGGTGCAGAACGGCTCGGCCAAAATGTCGGTCACCACCGTGCCACTCTACGGCCAGAACGTGGTGTGGACCAAGGGCAAGCCGAAATAGATGTTCTTTCGTGCAATTGACCTGACCGACAATTGCTCCCGGCTTGCGGGAGCTATTGCCCTGACGTAAAGCCGCCCGCATGGACCGTTCCGAAAATCTCGTGCTGAAAGATCCTGAGCCGCGTATCCATCCGACGGCGGAGCTGAAAGCATGCAAGCTCGGTCGCTACGCCTCGATCGGGGAGCGGGTGGTGCTGCGCGAAGTGAGCGTCGGCGATTTTTCCTATTTCGAGCGGCACGCCGAGGCGATCTACACGAACATCGGCAAATTCTGCTCGATTGCCGCCAACAGCCGCATCAATGCGCTGGATCATCCGATCGAGCGACTGACCCAGCACAAGGTCAGCTACCGGCCTAACGAATATTTCCGCTGGCTGGGCGTCGATGCCGTCTTCCGCGAACGGCGCCAGGCGAAGGCGGTGAGCATCGGCCATGACGTGTGGATCGGCCACGGGGCCGTGATCATGCCCGGCCTCACCATCGGCAATGGCGCCGTCGTCGGCGCCAATGCCGTCGTCACGCATGACGTGCCGCCCTATACGATCGTCGCCGGGGTGCCGGCCAAGCCGCTTCGGCCGCGCTTCGCAGCCGATGTCGCGGCGCGGATCGAGGCTCTCGCCTGGTGGGACTGGCCGGTCGAAAAGCTCGCCAGCGCCGTTCCCGACATGCAGGCCATGACCATCGAGACCTTCCTGGACCGCTGGGAAAATCACGCCGCGTGAGTGACGCCGGCGCGGCTGAAGAGCACGCGCATTTGCGCCAAAGGCGCGCTTCAGGGAACCACTGTGCGAGCGCTCCGGACTGAACCCCTTCCGTCATGCGGGGGTGGCGCAACGGAAGGGGCTGGAGGTAAACCGCTGTGAAGCGGAAGGAACAGGCTGTTTTGCCTGCACCGTTACTGTGACACCAAACCGATAAAGCGTGTTGTCCTTCCGATTCCCTTGATGCGTGCATTCGATTGCGGCGGTTGTATTTCTTTCCGATGGGAACCCGATATGGCCGCCGGTTGTTCCTTCCGGCGTACCGCACGGCGCGGCGCTGTTTGAGGGACCCCATGATCGAGAAGCTCTTCACCAAAATCGCCAACCGGGTGGCCCACCTTGCGGGGCTGTCGCCGACATTCGCACTCTGCTGCCTGATCGTCATCATCTGGGCAGTAAGCGGCCCACTCTTCGCCTTCTCGGACACTTGGCAACTGGTGATCAACACCGGGACGACGATCATCACCTTCCTGATGGTGTTTCTCATCCAAAACACCCAGAATCGAGACGGCGCGGCAATCCAGGCCAAACTGGACGAGTTGATCCGGGTCAGCGAAGCCAAGAACACCTTCATCGGTATCGAGCATCTGACCGAAGCCGAGGTCCAGGAGATCCGTGCCAAATGCGAGCGGGCAGCGAAGCGGCATGACGAGAAAATCGCGGCCGTAGCTGCCAAGAAAGCCGTGGCGTCAAAGAGCAAACCGAAAAAGCAGGTGGCTCGAAGCACCGGCTGAAACCGGTTAACCCCCAAGGGTTCCGTCGTGACCCGATCCGAACACCGGCTCTCATTTTTCGGACATGCTCATTGCTTCATGAATGCCGCGAAGGCATCCTTGTGGTCGGGGTGCCAGCGCGACAGAGCAGGGCGGTTTTCGATGATGTCGCCGATCGCCCAGGCCATGCGTTTCTCATCCAGCGGACGCGTCACCTCGTTGTCAGGGCACAGGATGTAGAAGTCGCGCTTTGTCAGGGATTCCAGCATGAAATCAACGACCTGTTCGCCGGTCCAGGCGCCGGCCGGCTTCTCGGTCGCACCCTCGGTCAGGCCGGTATAGGTGAAGCCCGGGATCAGCAGATGCGCCGACAGATGGGCACCCGGTTCGTTGCGCAGGGCATGCGCCAGTCCCTCGGTAAAGGTCTTCACGCCGGCCTTGGAGACGTTGTAGGCAAGGTTTCCAGGCGGCGTGGTGATGCCTTGCTTGGAGCCGGTGTTGACGATCAGACCCGGCTGGCGGGCTCCCAGCATGCGGGGCACGAAGGCTTCGACGCCATGCACGACACCCCAGAAATTGATGTCCAGCAGCTGCTTCCAAGCGTCGCGGTTCTCCCACGGCTTGCCCGGGTTGTTGCCGACACCAGCATTGTTCATCAGCAGCGACACATTGCCGAAGGCGCCAAAGGCTCTTTCGGCGAGACGATCCACGTCTTGTGCCTTCGAAACGTCGGCGGCGACGGCCAGCACGGCATCGTCGCCGGCGATCGCGGAAACAACACGGGCCGCATCCTCAAGACGCGGGCCGGCGATATCGGCGAGCACGATCTTCATGCCCATGAGAGCCAGCCGCTTCGCGGCCGCAAGACCAATGCCGCTGGCAGCACCGGTAATGACGGCGGCATTGCCCGAACCAAGCGCGGGCAAAGCGGTCTGGAGTTCTGCGTCGGTCAGCATGGGCGGCGGATTCCTTCTTGCGATGGCGCCGAACTTAGCGCCGGAGCGGGCTGGCGCAAGCCTCCACGCGCCTGGCTGCGCTTCAGCAGCCTGCTGGGCCGGGTTGACCGGTCCAGCCGAGACTGCGCATGGTGCCTCGCAAAAAGGAGATTTCCCGATTGACGGACTGGATCGAAATCCTGAAGCAGCAGACCACCATTGGCGATCAGATGAGCCGCGAAGTGCCGCAGATGCTGGCAAACCCCGAGATCAACGAAGCACAGGTGAAGACGCTGTTTTCCGCCTTGGAAAAACAGGCGGATTTCGTCGAGAAGCTGCGCATGGCGCTGGAAAAGTTCGGCCATGACTTTGCGGTCATCAAGGCGGCGGAACGGCTGGAAGAGCGCTACGCCGATCTTGCCGCGTCGGTGGCCGAGAAGCTGAAAGCGATGCGCGAATAGATCCCTATTTTTCGATCACGCGTGCGAAACGCCGGTCCGGCACAAGCCAGACCAGGGCAACCAGTACATAGATCGCGACGCCGATCCACTGGCTGATGAAGGTCAGCGGGATGGCGCAGAGATAGGCGACAAGCGAGATCTTGCCCTTGCGGTCGTTGCCGATCGCCCTGGCAAAGGCCGTATCGTTGCCGTGCAATCGGTGAAGCGTCACGACGAGAATGAAGTAGGCGATGGCGCACAGCGCAAGATCGGCGCCGTAGACGGCGACCGGCACCGGCGCGAAATGGTTTTCGCCCATGAAGGCCGTCGTCACCGGCATCAGCGACAGCCAGAACAGGAGATTGAGGTTCGCCCACAACACGCGGCCGTCGACCCGCTGCACGGTGTGGAACATATTGTGCAAATTGTTCCAGTAAAGGCCGACGTTGATGAAGGACAGCACGTAGCTGAAAAAGATCGGCCATAGCGGCAGCAAGGCCGAGAGATCCTCGCCGTGCGGCACCTTCAGTTCAAGCACCATGATGGTGATGATGATGGCCACGACGCCGTCGGTGAATGCCTCGACCCTGCCTTTGCCCATGATTTGCGCCCTATGTCCGGTGTCGATCGTTGAAGATGCTAAATCGTTAGCTGATGTTGTCAGGCCGATAAACGCCATCCGGGAAATTTCTCAACTATATCAGGGGAAACTCTCCCGCCAGGCCGGCTCGCGGCAATGGTTTGCTGTGGCAAATTGTTGACTTTTCTTGCCACAATCCTCCATCGAAGACAGGCTCGGCTGAACCACATACGGCCGAGCGATCGAATGGAGTGACGGATGAGATTTCGATTTCTGCTCTGCCTCGCGACCATTCTGGCCGCCATCCTCGGCACGTCGGCCGCCGCGTTCGCCTACAGCGCCCACACCACCACCAACCTCAACGTGCGCTCCGGGCCCGGGTCGGGATATGCCAAGGTGGGGACGCTGCCAGCCGGCTACAGGGTGAACGTCACCGGCTGCCAACCGGGTTGGTGCAGAATCCATGGCGGCGGCTTCAGCGGCTGGGCCAGTTCCGGCTATCTCTCGCGGGCCCATGTCGTTCGCCCGCCGGTGATCATCGTGCGCCCGCCGCATGGTCCGCCGCACTGGCAGCATCGGCCGCACCGTCCTCCGCACCATCGCCCACCGCACAAACCGCGTCCCGGGAAGTGCAAGATCGCACCAGGTTTCTCCTGCAAATAACGGATTGCAGCGGGGTCACACGACAGGATGTCGTGACGGATCGGAACCATCGGCTCCGACACGAGCCTGTTCAGCCAACGGGTTTCCCGGTCCAGACAACGTCCGTCATGCTGTCAGGAGCCCGCCGGCCGGCCGGAACGTCGGGAGTAAGGGCGCGTTAAGGTCGCGATCCTGAACCGATGAAGAGGTTTGGCCATGGCCATTCGTGACTTGGCGCATACGCGCAACGAAGCAGGCGGCGAGGCTCTCGCAATTCCGGTGGTTGCCACAATGATCGCCGTTCTGTTTGCCGGCAGCACGGTGCTGACGCCGCTGTACATCATCTACAAGCAGCAATTCGGCTTTTCACAGATCACGCTGACGCTGGTCTACGCGGTCTATGTCGTCGGCAATCTCGGCGCCCTGCTGATGTTGGGCGGCGCGTCGGATGTCGTTGGGCGCCGGCCTGCCGCTCTCGCGGCCATGATCGTCGCCGTCGCCAGCGCGCTTGTCTTTCTGTTCGCCAACAATGTCGTTCTGCTCGATGTGGCGCGCGTCCTGAGCGGGCTTGGCATCGGTGTCGGCGCGGGGACCGGAACGGCATGGATCGCCGAGCTTCTCCCCGGCGCTGACAAGGCGCGCGCCAGCGTCATTGCCACCAGCACCAATTTCCTGGGCCTCGGTTTCGGCGCACTCGTTTCGGGACTGTTGGCGCAGTATGAACCGTGGCCCTTGCGCCTGGTCTTCATCGTTTATCTGGCGGCGCTTGTGATCGTCTCCATCCTGGTCTGGCGTACACGCGAAACGGTGGCGGAGCCTGGCGGCCTCGGGCAGATTTCCATGCGGCCGCACTTTGCCGTGCCGGATGAAATCCGCGCGCGCTTCGTCGCGCCGGCGGTGACCGGTTTCGGCGCCATGGCGCTGGTCGGCTTCTATGCCGCGGTGGCGCCAAGCATCCTGGCGCAGCAACTGCATGAGACGAACCATGCTGTCGCCGGTGCGCTGTTCTTCGAATTGGCGATCGTCACCGCGCTCAGCATCGTAGCGCTGAAGCAAATGCAGAGCGGCAAGGCCATGCTGACCGCGCTGGCGTTGATGATTCCCAGCATCCTCATGGTGGTGGCGGCGCAGATGCTGGCGTCGATGGCGCTGATGATCGTCGCCACCGCCTGCTGCGGCGTGACGGCCGCACTCGGCTATCGTGGTAGCCTGCAAGTGGTGAACGAGATCGCACCGGAGGATCGCCGCGCGGAAGTGGTATCCAGCTTCTTCATCTGCTGCTTTATCGGCAATGCCTTGCCCGTCATCGGTATTGGCATCATCTCGACCTATGCCAGCCCCATCGCGGCCAGCCTGGCGTTCGCCGGCATGATCATCGTGTTTGCGCTGGTCGCGCTGGGCTTTGGGTTGAAAAACAGGCCTTGAGAGCGGCCAGCTTCAGCCGTTCGGCGTCTCTGGGGAAAAATGCGCGCGCTGGCGCGGCACGCCGAGCCCGGTGTCGGGCGGCTCGCCGGCGGCCGGCCGATTCTCGATCATGTGCAGGGTGCGCCAGCCGCCAAGACGGTAGTAGGCCGCGGCCAGCAGCAGAGAGGTGATCGAGCCGGCCGGGAAACTCCACCACAGCGCTTCCTCGCCGATCACATCCCGCATGAAATAGGCAAAGCCGGTGCGCATGACCAGCACCGAGATCACCAGTATGACCAGCGGCGGCATCACGGCGCCCGTGGCGCGCACGGTGGCGAACAGCACGATGGTGACGCCGAACAGGATGAACGACCAGGACGCGACGTTGTTGATGTGAGCGGCGATGTCTATCGCCGCGCTGTCGCGGCTCAGGAATAGGCTGAGGATCGAGCGATCGAAGACCCATAGAAGTGCCACGAGAGTACCGGTCAGCACCAGGTTGAAGCCGACGCCTGACGCTGCGATGCGGCTGATGCGGTCCCAGCGGCCGGCGCCGACATTCTGCGCCGCCATCGAGGACACGGCCGCGCCGATGGCGAGCGCGGGCATCTGGATGTAGGTCCATAACTGCGCGGCGATGCCGTAGGCGGCGGCCACCTGCGAACCGTAGGAATTGACGATGCCCATCACCGTCAGGGCCGCGGCCGAAATCACGATCATCTGCAAACCCATCGGCACCCCCTTGAAAACGACGACGCGCAGCAAGGCGGGATCCGGCCGCAGCAGCGCCAGATTGGCGCCGGCCAGACGCAGCGGGTGCTTACGGACATAGAGCACGATCAGGATAGCGATAACGCTCACCGTCTGGCCCACAAGCGTCGAGGTTGCCGAGCCGGCGATGCCGAGCTCTGGAAACGGCCCGATGCCGCGGATGAGCAGTGGGTTCAAGATGACATCGAGCACGACGGCGAGCGCCATGAAAAAGAACGGCGTGCGCAAATCGCCGGCGCCGCGCAGCACCGTCATGACAAAGGACAGAAGGTTCATCATCGGCACGGCGACGAAGATGATGCGCAAATAGGAGCGCGCCAGCGGCAAGGCGTCGGGCGGTGTGCCGAGCGCGCCCAGAATGGCGTCGACCCAAATCCAGCCGCAGACGGCGAACAGCACCGAGACGAAGAAGAAGAAGGTGGCGCTGGTACCAACGATGCGGCGTGCCTCGGGGAGATCGCGGGCGCCGACCGATTGCGCCACCAGTATGGTGGCCGCCATGCCGATGCCGAATACCGTGCCGAGGATGAGGAACAGCACCAGATTGGCATTCGAGGTGGCGGTAAGCGCGGATTCGCCGAGGAAGCGGCCGACCCAGACAGCGTTGACCGAGCCGTTGAGCGATTGCAGCACGTTGGAGCCGAGCACCGGCAGGGCGAACAGCAGGAGCGTGCGCGGAATGGGGCCGCTGGTCAGGTCACCGGTGCGCCGGCGCGCGGGCATCTTTTCATCCATGGCGGGCAATCCGGCAAAGCTGGTTCTTTTGAGTCCGGCACGCAGGATACCGCAGGCCCGACCGGGATGCACCCTTGCGAAAGGAGCGACGGCGGGCAAGGCACGCCGTCGTGCATCCGATCAAGCTTGTCGGGCAGGAGGCGCCAGGCGGCGCCTCCTGCAAGATGCTTACTTCCTGGCGAGGCCGGGAAGCGTGACCTGAAAGACAAGGAACATGGTGTCGACATCGGCGCCGTCCTCGGCCTTGTAGGGCGCGCCGACCTGGAAACCGTCCTGGGCGAGGAAATCGTTGTCGTTGGCGACGAACAGGAAATAGTCGTCGGGCAGCTTCGGATCGAGCATGCTCGCCAGCGACATCGCTTCCCACTTTTCCGAGAGGTTGTCCTTGTCGTTGGGCGCGCCATTGTGCAGCCCGAAGCGGGCAAGCTCGGCCTTGTCGTTGATGTCGATGAACGGCATCAGCCTTGCCGGCGTGACCGACGGATCGAGCACGCCCTTGGGCGCCACCGGCTTGTCGGCGGCATCGAAGGGACCGCCGGCGATGTCGGTCGCGCCGGAAAGGTCGACAATGTCGATCTTGCGATACAGCGACTCTTCGCCCTTCAGGCCCTGGCCATTGCCGCTGTCGCGCGCCAGCATCAGGAAAGCCGTGTCCGACAGCGCCACGATCTCGCTTTGCGCAGCCACCTTGGTCTTGCCCTTGGCGTCCTTGAACACCGGCAGCGGCACGACATATTCATGTGCCAGCTTGAGATGGGCAAGATCGGAGGCGTCATAGACCAGCGCCCTGGTGTTCTGGCGCGTCGAGGCCGAATCGCCGCCGTCCTGCCGGGTCGCCGACTGCAAGACCGCGATCACGAACTTGCCGTCCGGCGTCATTGCCATGCCTTCGAGGCCCTGATTGTTCTGGCGGCCGGTTTCGGGATCCTTTGGGTCGGGTTCGGCAGCACCTGGGGCCGGATTGTCGGAAGCAAAATTGGCCGTGCCGTGGCGCATCGGCACGAGCGCGGCCGGAGGCTGGGTCGCCGACATCAGACGGCCGTCGGCGGAGAAGCGGTAGATGTCGGGACCGTATTCGTCGGAGACGAGCATGGTGCCGTCGGGCAGCCGCACGATCGCCTCGTTGTCGAGCGCGAGCTTGCCATTGTCGGCCTGCGGCAGGACAGGCATGTCGCCGGCGGCGGGACGCACGCCGTTCAGCGGGTCGAGACCGGTGGCGTCGGCACCCTTGTCGTCGGTCAGGAGCATGGTGTCGGCGAGCGTCGCCTTGACGCCGGTCTGCTCCTGGCCGGCCGCGGGCGCGGCACCTGGTGCCACCGGGGCGAACTCGATGTTGATCGTGTTGAGGCGCGGCCGGTAGTCGGTGGTACCGACGACGTTATAACCGCGGTCGGGCAGCAGCCACAGCGAGCCTCTGTAGGTGCCGGCATCATGCGTCCAGCCCGCGGTGTCGATCGACATGCCGGAGCCGGAGCCGAAGTTCTCGCCGAACCTGTCGCGCTGGCCGGCCGGGATGCGGCCAACCCCCACCAGCCCCTTGTTGACGAAACTGGCGCCGCCGACGCTGGCCGAGCTGTCGGCGAAGGCAGGCAGCGAAACGGCCGAGGCCGCCAGCGCGGCGGCCAGCAGCCGCAACGACAATGAGCGTAAATGCGTCATGGATATCCCCTTGATGACAAAGCGCCGGGACGGCGGAATTCTGAGGTTGCCTGGCGGCGGCGAGGCTGCCGCCCTGGAGGGCCGCTTGTGCCCTCGGCAAGCGGTCTAAGGCGCGAACATGATGCTTGCATGACAGTTGGTGACGCATTCGCGTCGGCCCGCCGCGACGCTGCTGGGGAAGTGCGGCCGCGCCGGAAAATCGATCGTTCCAACACAGGTTCGACAGCGTCCAGGAGCTGTTCGCAGTACTAGACACTTATGTACAGTACGTGTATGGTGCCGGTTTCGGAAAGTCCGGGGAGGGAAGCCTTGAAGTCTCACTACCGCGCAGTCGTCATCGGGGGAGGAGTGGTGGGCGCTTCGGTGCACTTTCACCTGGCGCGGTTCGGCTGGTCGGATGTGGCGCTGATCGAGCGCGCCGAATTGACGGCGGGCTCCACCTGGCATGCGGCGGCAGGGTTCCACGCGCTCAACGCCGATCCCAATGTCGCCGCGCTGCAGGATTACACCATCAACCTTTACCGCGAGATCGAGGCCGAATCCGGCCAGGACGTCGGCCTGCACATGACCGGCGGCGTCAACATCGCCAGCGATCCGGCGCGCTGGGAGTGGCTGAAATCGGCCTGGGCGGTATTCCAGTCGGTCGGCATCGAGACCGCCCGGCTGGTGACGCCTGACGAGATCAAGGCAATCTGCCCGATCGTCGACGTCACCGGCGTGCTTGGCGGCCTCTACGATTCCAACGAGGGCCATCTCGACCCTTACGGCACGACGCATGCGTATGTCGGTGCCGCCAAGAAGCGCGGCGCCGACGTGATCCTGCGCAACCGCGTGGTCGAGCTGAAGGCGCGCGCCGACGGCCATTGGGATGTCGTCACAGAGCAACGCACCATCACCGCCGAGCATGTCGTGAATGCCGGCGGGTTGTGGGCCAAGCAACTCGGCCGCATGGCCGGGGTTGAGCTGCCGGTGACGCCGATGGAGCACCATTATTTCGTCACCGATGACATTCCGGAAGTCGCTGCCCTCGACAAGGAGCTCGGCCTGGCCGTCGATCTCGACGGCTTTTCCTATCTGCGGCAGGAGCGCAAGGGCGTGCTGCTTGGCGTCTACGAGCAGAACCCGAAGCACTGGAACATGGACGGCGCGCCGTGGGATTACGGCATCGAGCTTATCCCCGAAGACATCGACCGCATCGGCCCGGAACTTGCCAAGGCGCATGAGCGCTTCCCTTGCCTGGCGACGGCAGGCATCCGCAAATGGGTCAACGGCGCCTTCACCTTCACCCCGGACGGCAATCCGATCGTCGGGCCGGTGCGCGGCCTGAAGAATTACTGGGTCGCCTGCGGCGTCATGGCCGGCTTCAGCCAGGGCGGCGGCGTCGGCAAGTCGCTGGCCGAGTGGATGATTTACGGCGAGCCGCAGGCCGACATTTTCGGCATGGACATCGCCCGCTACGGCGCCTTCGCCGCAAACCGGGAATATCTCAGGCAGACGACGCGACAGTTTTATTCTCGTCGTTTCGTCATGACCTTTCCCAACGAACGGCTGCCTGCGGGCCGGCCGCTGAAACGCCCCGGCGCCTTTGACGGCATGAGTGCGGCGGGCTGCGAATGGACGGCTTCCTGGGGGCTGGAAATCCCCGCCTATTTCGCGCCGATGGGATTCCGCGAGGAGACGACGCTCAGGCGCTCCAACGCCTTCGACATCGTCGGTGACGAGGCGCTGCAAGTCCGGCGCGCCGCCGGCCTCATCGATATCTCGGCCTATGCGCGCTACGCGATCACGGGACCGGGCGCGGAGGCCTGGCTCGACAGGCTGCTGGCCTGCAGGCTGCCGAAGGCGGGACAGGCGAGGCTGGCGCCGATGCTCGGGCCGGACGGGCGGCTGAAGGGCGATCTCACCGTCTTCAACTGGGGCAATGGCGACTACTGGCTGATGGGCTCTTACTATCTGCGCGAATTCCACATGCGCTGGTTCGAAGCGCATATGGCTGAAGGCGTTTGCGTCACCGATATTTCAGATGCGATGTCGGGCTTTCTGGTCACCGGCCCCAATGCCAGAAAGATCGTCGAGCGCACGACGCACCAGGACATCTCCGCCAAAGCATTGCCATTCATGGCATGCGGCGAATTCGACATCGGCATGGTGCGGGCAAGGGTGGCTCGCCTCTCCATCGCCGGCGAACTCGGCTTCGAGATCAACTGCCCGGCCACCATGCATGCCACATTGCGCGAAACGCTGCTTGCCGCCGGCGAGGATCTCGGCCTCGCCGAGATTGGCTATTACGCACTCAACGCGCTTCGGCTGGAAAAGAGCTTCGGCATCTGGTCGCGTGAATTCACGCAAGGCTACACGCCCGGCCAGACAGGGCTCGACCGCTTCATTGCTTTCGACAAGGGCGATTTCATTGGCCGCGAGGCGGCGCTGAAGGAACGCAAGGCCGGTGTTGCACGACGGATCGTGACGCTGGAAGTCGATGCCATCGACGCGGACGCCAGCGGCTTCGAGCCGGTCTGGCACGGCGCTCGGCGCGTCGGCTTCGTCACCTCCGGCGGCTTTGGCTACACGATCGGCAAGAGCGTCGCGCTAGCGTTGGTGGATGGCGATTTTGCCGAGGAAGGAACGGCGCTTTGCGTGCACATTGTCGGCACCGAGCGGCCGGCGCGTGTCATTCCGGCTTCGCCCTACGATCCCTTGGGCAAGGCGATGCGGCAATGAGGAGGTTTCGGGATGATCGATGACGCGGCACGCGAAGGCAGGCGCGAGCGCCGGCGAGGACGCATCGGCGAGGCCGGCAGCGAGAGCAGCCGCCGGCCCAATTACCGCTCTCTGAAGAACCCATTCCTGCCGCAGCCAATCTTTTCGGACGACCACGTCGCCTCGATCCACGACACGGCGCTGCGCGTGCTGGAAGAGCTGGGCATCAAGGTTCTGCTGCCGCAGGCGCGCGACCTGCTCGCTCGCGCCGGCGCCCTGATCGACCCCGAAACCGACATGGTGCGGATCGGCCGCGACATGGTGGCGGCCGCACTGGCCTCGGCGCCAAAATCGATCCAGACCCATGCCGGTGACCGCTCCCGCGATCTGACGCTGGAACTCGGGTCGATGACCTTCCTGGCCGGGTGCGGCGCGCCGAACGTCACTGACCTCGAACGCGGCCGCCGACCAGGCACACTGGCGGCCTTCGAGGAGTTCATCAAGCTGGTGCAGCATTTCGACGTGCTGCACATGCTGGGACCTTGCGTCGAGCCGCAGGACATCGACAACCGTTTTCGCCACTACGCCGTCAACCGGGCGCAACTGACCCTGTCGGACAAGCTTCCCTTCATCTTCGCGCGCGGCACCCCGCAGGTCGACGATAGTTTCGACATGATCAGGTTGGCGCGCGGGCTGTCCGAAGACGCGTTTCGCTCGGGCGCCCATTGCTACACCGTCATCAACACCAATTCGCCGCGCCAGCTCGACATCCCGATGGCGCAAGGCATCATCGACTTCGCCAGGGCGGGCCAGGTCCTGATCATCACGCCCTTCTGCCTGGCGGGTGCGATGGCCCCGATCACGGTGGCCGGCGCGCTGACGCTGCAGCATGCCGAGGCGCTGGCCGGGTTGACGCTGGCGCAGATCGTGCGGCCGGGCGCTCCTGTCGTCTACGGCTCCTTCTCCTCCAATGTCGACATGAAATCGGGCGCGCCGGCCTTCGGCACGCCGGAGCATATCAAGGCGACGCTCGGAGCCGGCCAACTGGCGCGCTTCACCGGCCTGCCGTGGCGTTCGGGCGGCGGCAGCGCGGCCAACATCTCCGATGCGCAGGCGGCGCATGAGACGCAGTTTGCGCTGTGGGGCTCGGTGCTGGCAGGCGCCACCGTGTGCATCCATGCCGCCGGCTGGCTGGAGGGGGGCTGAGCGTTTCCTTCGAAAAGCTGGTCACCGACATCGAGGCGTTGCAGACGGTGGCTGAACTGTGCGCCGCCACGCCCGGCGACGACGATGCCATCGGCTTCGAGGCGATCGCCGAAGTGCAGCCCGGCGGCCATTTCTTCTCGGCAGGTCACACCATGGCGCGCTACCGCACCGCTTTCTACGAGCCGCTGGTGGCCGACTGGTCGAATTTCGGCAACTGGACGCAGGCCGGTTCCAAGACCGCAACCGAACGCGCCACCGGTATCTGGAAGCGCATCCTCGCCGATTTCGAGCCGCCGGCGACGGCCATTGCCACGTCGGCTGTGCTCGATGAGTTCATCGCGCGCCGCACCGAACAGGGCGGGGCGGCGCCGGTCTCGTGAGATAGCTTATTCCTCTCATCGTCCTGAATTGTGGGTGCGATCCGGAACCTGCTGCACCTCTCATGCATTCATGGCACGGCCGGTGCCTGCTCGCATTGCGAGCCATTGAGGGAGGACGACCACATGGGTTTCGACCAGTACCACGAACCGCCCGAAGAATTGTCGCAGGAGGTGCGAACCTTCGCCCGCATGATCACCTCGCTGATCGAGGAAGCGGAAGCGATCTCCTGGTATGAACAGCGCATGTCGGTGGAGAAGGACCCGCAGGCCCGCGCCATCATGAAGAACGCGCAAGGCGAGGAGTTCAAGCATTTCGGCATGGACCTCGAATTCCTGCTGCGTCGGAAGCAGGACTGGCGCGCGGAACTGAAGGAAATCCTGTTCACCACCGGCGATATCGTCAAGGCCGGCGAGGCGGGCGAGAAGAAGGTGGATTGAGCGGTCCGGCCCGGGTGGTTACCGAAAGTTCCTTTCACTCCGGACGTCCACGCTATTGGAATTGATTCCAATCAATTTTAGCTGCGAAATCGCAAATATAATTAGCATCAAAATCTACTTCGATTTTCACAAGAAAACCTCAGGATTTTTCGGCCAGCTCCTTACCCGAGCCAGTGTCCATTTTTCTCACACCGCCGCGACAAATCCGTCCAGCACGCGTTTCTGGCCGGCTTTGTCGAAGTCGATGGTCAGCTTGTTGCCCTCGATGGCCGCGATGTTGCCGTTGCCGAATTTCTGGTGGAAGACGCGGTCGCCGACGTTGAACGGAGACGGTGTGTCGGCGACGGATTTGGCGACCAGCTCGCCATCGATGGTACGGCCCTTGATGCTCGTGCGGCCGGCGCCGTAGCCGCTGTCGGTCTCGCCATAGCCGATACGCTCGACCTGGTGGCCGGAGCGCGAGCCCCAGTTGCGATCGGTCGCTTCGGTGCGGTTCTGCTGCGCCCGCTGCCAGCCCGGCGTGGCGTAGCTGTTGGAGAAGGCGCCGGATTTTTCGGCGCCGACATTGTCGAACCGCGAGGCGCCATAGGGGTTCTGTCTTCCTGCCCCCTGGCCGCCCCGGCCGGAAGCGAACGAGCCGCCGCCATAGGAATTGCCGTAGCCGCCATACGAGTTGCCGCTTTCGGCGACTTCGACATGGGTTTCAGGCAGTTCGTCGAGGAAGCGGGAGGGAATCGTCGATTGCCACAGGCCGTGGATGCGGCGGTTGGAGACGAACCAGATGTGCAGGTTCTTCTTGGCGCGGGTGACGCCGACATAGGCCAGCCGGCGCTCTTCCTCCAGGCCGGAACGGCCGCCTTCGTCCAGCGCGCGCTGGTGCGGGAACAGGCCTTCCTCCCAGCCCGGGAGAAAAACGGTCTCGAATTCGAGGCCTTTGGCCGAATGCAGCGTCATGATGTTGACGGCGTCGAGTTCGGCGTTCTGCTCGGCATCCATGACCAGAGCGACATGTTCGAGGAAGGAGCGCAGCGATTCATACTCCTCCATGGAGCGGATCAGCTCCTTGAGGTTTTCCAGCCGGCCGGGCGCCTCGACCGAACGGTCGTTCTTCCACATGTCGGTGTAGCCGCTCTCTTCCAGGATGGTCTCGGCCAGTTCGGTATGCGGCGTGGTTTCCAGCGCCTTCTGCCAGCGTTCGAAATTGGCCGCGACCTCGCGCAATGCGGCGCGCGGCTTGGGCTTCAATTCATCGCTCTCGGCGAGCTTGGCGGCGGCTTCCAACATCGGCACGCGCAGCGCGCGAGCTGTGTCGTGGATCTGACGGATGGTGGTTTCGCCGAGGCCGCGCTTGGGTACATTGACGATGCGCTCGAAGGCGAGATCGTCGGCGCCTTGCGCGACGACGCGGAAGAAGGCAAGCGCGTCGCGGATCTCCATGCGCTCATAGAAGCGCGGGCCGCCGATGACGCGGTAATTGAGACCGAGCGTGACGAAGCGGTCCTCGAACTCGCGCATCTGGAAGGACGCCCGCACCAGGATCGCCATGTCGTTGAGATTGTGCTTCTGGCGCTGATAAGCCTCGATGGTCTCGCCGACAGCGCGTGCTTCCTCCTCGGAATCCCAGGCGGCGTGGACGTTAACCTTGCCGTCCTCGGGATCGTCGCGATCGGTGAACAGCGTCTTGCCGAAGCGGCCTTCATTGTGGGCGATGAGGTGCGAAGCGGCGCCGAGGATATGCGCGGTGGAACGATAATTGCGCTCCAGCCGGATGATGGTGGCGCCGGGAAAATCCTTGTCGAAGCGCAGGATGTTGTCGACCTCCGCGCCGCGCCAGCCATAGATCGACTGGTCGTCGTCGCCGACGCAGCAGATGTTTACTTTGTTTTCGCTCACGGGCTGTTCCGCGCCTGCCGGCGCGGGCCCGACCCTCTTTTTCTGCGCGCCTTCGGCGTCGCGGGAGGGGCCTCGCAAAGGCTCGGACGCCCGGTCGGGCTTGCGGCCTTCGGCCGAATGCAAATCCGTAGACGTCGCACTACGCCCGCTATTTGGCCGCTGCGCCAGGAGCCGCAGCCACATGTATTGCGCGGTGTTGGTGTCCTGGTACTCGTCGACGAGAATGTATCTGAACCGCTTGTGATACTCCTTCAGTACGTCCGGATTGGCGCGGAAGATGCGGATCGGGTGGCAAAGCAGATCGCCGAAATCGCAGGCGTTCAGCGTCTGCAGGCGCTCCTGGTAGGCCTTGTAGAGCTCGCGGCCCTTGCCGTTGGCGAAACTGCGCGCATCGCCCTCGGCGATATCGGCCGGGCCTTGCCCCTTGTTCTTCCAGCCGTCGATCATCTGCGCGAACTGCTTGGCCGGCCAGCGCTTGTCGTCGAGGCCCTCGGCCTGGATCAATTGCTTGATCAGCCGCACGACGTCGTCGGTGTCGAGGATGGTGAAGTCGGATTTCAGCCCGGCAAGCTCGGCGTGCCTGCGCAAGAGCTTGACGCCGATCGAGTGGAAGGTGCCGAGCCAGGGCATGCCCTCGACATTGCCTTCGCCGATCAGGATGCCTATGCGCTGCTTCATCTCGCGCGCGGCCTTGTTGGTGAAGGTCACGGCCAGGATCTGCGAGGGAAAGGCTTTTCCGGTCGCCAGGATGTGGGCGATGCGGGTGGTCAAGACGCGCGTCTTGCCGGTGCCGGCGCCGGCCAGCACCAGAACCGGGCCTTCGGTGGTTTCCACCGCCAGCCGCTGCTCGGGGTTCAACCCCTTGAGATAGTCGGGCGCGTTGTTGTGGCCGCCGCGGGCAGCCATGGCGCGCGCGGCGATGCCCGACGGGGCGGTGGGCCGCGCATCGGGTTCATCGAAAAAGGGCATGTCTTCGGAAAAGCCGGACATCGCCCCCGAATGTAGTGATTCGGTGGAGAAAGACCAGAACTGTCTACGTTTTGTTCCACTCCTGATTGTTTCCGGCCTGCTTGACAGGCAGGGCGGGTGAGGGAAAGCTGCGCAAAGGGCAGGGAGGAGATCCTGTTGCCCACCGCCGCCTCGAGGCGCGCAACAGTCGAAGGAGTATCATCTTGGCTGTCACCATCACCTCCCTCATTCTCCTCCTCATCGGCCTCGCGCTTGGCGCCGGCGGCATCTGGTTGGCTTCACTGGGAGGTAGCTGGTACTACATCATATCAGGCATCGCCTTCCTCATCACCGCATGGCTGCTCTACCGGCGCAGATCCACCGCGCTTTGGCTCTACGCCGCGATCGTGCTGGGCACGCTTGCTTGGGCGGTCTGGGAAATCGGCTTCGACTGGTGGGAACTCGGGCCGCGCGGCGGCATCATCGTGCTCGTCGCGTTGTGGCTGCTGACGCCGTGGGCGAGGCGGGGCCTTGTTGGTCCCGATGGCCGCGCCCCGCTCATTCTCGCCGTATTGGCGTCGCTGGCGGTCGCCGGCTATTCAATGACGACCGATCCCAAGGATATTGCCGGCAATTTCGACACCGACAAGGTTACCCCGGCGGCCGATCTCGGCGGCGACATACCTGCCGGCGAATGGCACTTCTACGGCCGCACGCCCTATGGCCAGCGCTATTCGCCGCTCGACCAGATCACGCCGGAGAACGTCGCCAACCTGCAGCCGGCCTGGACTTATCGCACCGGCGACGTGAAAGGTCCCGACGACGTCGGTGAGACCACCTATCAGGTGACGCCGCTGAAGATCGCCGATACGCTCTACATCTGCACGCCGCACAATTTCGCCATCGCCATCGACGCCGCCACGGGCAAGGAGAAGTGGCGCTACGATCCCCAGGTCAAGCTCGACAAGGACCGCCAGCACCAGACCTGCCGCGGCGTGTCGTACTACGCCGATGCCAAGATCGGTGCCGGGCAGCCTTGCGCCGCGCGTGTCTACCTGCCGACGTCGGATGCGCGGCTGATCGCGCTCGATGCCGCCAACGGCCAGGTCTGTCCGTCGTTTGCCGAAGGCGGCACGCTGAACCTTCTGACCGGCATGCCTTATCCCAAGTCCGGCTATTACTATTCGACATCGGCGCCGCTGATATCGGGCGACAAGATCATCGTCGGCGGCGCGGTCAACGACAATTATTCCACGCAGGAGCCCTCCGGCGTCATCCGCGCCTTCGATGCCTCTACGGGCGCGCTGATCTGGAACTGGGATTCCGGCAATCCCGACCAGACCACGCCGCTGGCGGCAGGCCAGACCTACACCGCCAATTCGCCCAACATGTGGTCGACGCCGAGTGCCGACGAAAAGCTCGACCTGCTCTACATACCCCTCGGCAACCAGACGCCGGACCAGCTCGGCGCCGGCCGCAGCGCCAACGTCGAGAAATTCTCCTCCTCGATCACCGCGCTCGACCTCAATACGGGGCAATTGAAATGGGTGCGCCAGACCGTGCACCATGACCTGTGGGACATGGACGTGCCGGCGCAGCCGAGCCTTGTCGACATCACCAAGGCCGACGGCACGGTCGTGCCGGCGCTGGTCGGGCCGACCAAGCAGGGCGATCTCTATGTGCTCGACCGGCGCACCGGCGAGCCGGTCATCCCGGTCAAGGAAGTGTCGGCGCCCGGCGGCGCCATCGAAGGCGACCACACATCGCCCACGCAGCCGGTGTCGGACCTTTCCTTCAATCCGCCGCCGCTGACCGATGCCGACATGTGGGGCATCACCATGTTCGACCAGCTGGCGTGCCGGATTGCGTTGCACAAGCTGCGCTATGAGGGCCGCTACACGCCGCCATCGCTGCAGGGCACGCTGGTCTATCCCGGCAATTTCGGCGTCTTCAACTGGGGCGGCGTGGCGGTCGATCCGGTCCGGCAGGTGCTGTTCGGCATGCCGACCTATCTCGCCTTCACCTCCAGGCTTGTGCCCCGTGCCGACGTGCCGCCGCCAGGCGACAGCAAGGGCAGCGAGCAGGGGCTGAACCGCAATGACGGCGCTCCTTATGCGGTGGTGATGGGACCGTTCCTGTCGCCGCTCGGCATTCCGTGCCAGGCGCCGCCATGGGGCTATGTCGCCGGAGCCGACCTCAGGACCGGACAGATCGTTTACAAGCACAGGAACGGCACGGTCTACGACATGACGCCGCTGCCTTTGCCGCTGAAGGTCGGCGTGCCCGGCATTGGCGGGCCGATGATCACCGCCGGCGGGGTGGCTTTCCTCGGCGCCGCGGTCGACGACTACCTGCGCGCCTACGACCTGACCTCAGGCAGGCAGCTCTGGCAGGCGCGCCTGCCAGCCGGCGGGCAATCGACGCCGATGACCTATACGGTGGCTGACGGGCGCCAGTTCGTGGTCATCGTCGCTGGCGGCCATGGCTCGGTCGGCACCAAGCCCGGCGATTATGTAATGGCATACGCACTGCCGAAGTAAGGAACGGGTTCGGTCCCGCAGGATCGCGCCCTAGCTGATTCCGAGATGGCTCTTCAGGCTTGGCACCGAGCCGAGCACTTCATTGGTGAGGTCCGGCCCGGCGGCGGCTTCGGCCTGTTGGATCAGCGTGGCGCCAGCCTGCCTGATCTGCGCCATGTCGAGGCCGGAGGCCTTGAGCGCGGCGACGCCGTTGATCAGTGCGCCGGCCTTTTCGCCGAGAACACCGCCCAGCGCGCCTTGCAGTGAGGACAGCAGGCCGCCACCGCCGGCCGCGCCGGCGGCCATGACGTCGTATTGGCGGGCGAGATCGTCGGCGCCGGGAATCTTGGCGAAGAAACCCGAGACGTTGGTGCCTTCCGCCTCGTGCTCCAGCACCGAGAAGATGGTGCCGACGACTTTCTCGGTCGTTGCCTGGTCGAGGCCCGCCTTTTGCGAGACGGTGTTGACGATATCCTGGACGTTCATGGTCTCACCTCAAATTTGGGAATTTCGGGTCCGTGCAGTGGTCCCGGCCGATGCGAAGCTCGATCATCGACCGCCTGCCTGCGTCCGCAAGCCTGAAGCGTAATGCCTGAGCGGCGGCCAGGGCAAGGACGAACGCGCTGGTGAGGATCGGTATGGTCATCGGCGGCGCTCCTTCTGGTCGGGACGGGATGGCACGGCGCATCGGTAGCACGCAGTTTCCCTTATTGTTGTGGCAGGTGCCTGCAGGATTCATGGCGATGACCAAAATGTGATGTGGGCGCCGACATTGCCGGCTGCGGGCAATGCTCGCCGCAGCGCCCATCCAGGCTGGACCGGGCCAGCCGCGCTCCTATGTAGCTCCGGTACTGAAGCTTGAAGCCGAGGAATGCGCCATGACCAAAGCAGCCGCCACTAGACCCGCAAAGCCTGGGATCACCCAGGCGATGATCGACGCCTATGACGAATACACGCATCTGACACTCGATCGCCGCCGCTTCATGGAGCAGCTGACCCGGCTTGCCGGGTCAGGGGCGGCGGCCGCGGCGATCGCACCGATGCTGGCGGCGAATTCCGCCCAGGCGGCCATCGTCGCCGAGAACGATCCCCGCGTGAAAGGCCAGGACATCACCTATCCCGGCGCCGGCGGCGAGATGAAGGGCTATCTGGTCAAGCCGGCGGATCAGACGGGCAAGCTCGGCACCGTCATCGTCATCCACGAGAACAGGGGGCTCAACCCGCATATACGCGACGTCGCCCGGCGCGTGGCGCTGGAGGGGTTCGTGACGCTCGCTCCGGATTTCCTGTCGCCGCTCGGCGGCACGCCCGCCGACGAGGACAAGGCGCGCGATATGTTTACCAAGCTGGATCCGGCGCAGACCGTCGCCAATGGCGTCGCGACGGTGGCTTTCCTCAAGGCCGACAAGGACGGCAACGGCAAGGTCGGTGTCGTCGGTTTCTGCTGGGGCGGCGGCACGGCCAACATGCTTGCCGTCAACGCGCCTGATCTGGCGGCAAGCGTCGCCTACTACGGCATGCAGCCGAAGGCCGCGGACGTTTCCAAGATAAAGGCGGCGCTGCTGCTGCACTATGCCGGATTGGACAAACGCACCAATGCCGGCATCGCCGCCTTCAAGAAGGAACTCGATGCCGCGCATGTCGAATACACGGTCTATGTCTATGAAGGCGCCAATCACGCCTTCAACAATGACACTTCGGCAGCGCGCTATGACAAGAAGGCGGCTGATCTCGCCTGGGGCCGGACCGTCGCCTTCCTGAAGGAGAAACTGGCTTAGCACAGGATCTACTGCGTGCTCGCCGGCCTGTGCAAGGCGACGCCGGCCACCACCAGCGCAATACCGATGCAGTCGCTGATGCCGGGGATCTGGCGCAGCACGAGGATGCCGATCAGCGTCGCGGTGACCGGCAGCAGCGACTGCATCAGTGCGAAGCTCGACCGCGGCAGCCGCGCCATGGCGAGCTGGTCGCAGATATAGGGGATGACCGAGGAGCAGATGCCGACGCCGACGGCCGCCATCAGCAGCGGCGCGGAGAAAAAGGCGGGCAACGCGTCGGTGAAGCCGATCGGCAGCACGACCAGGAAGGCCATGGCCATGGGGGCGCCGAGCCCGGCAATGCCGCCGCCGGCGCCTGAAGCGGCGACGCGGTGGCCGAGCACGATGTAGCCCACAAAGAGCGCGCCGTTGAGGAAGGCCCAGAACAGACCGATGGGATCGCTGGACCATTTGACGTCGATCAGCAGCAAGGTGCCGGCAACGGCGACGGCAAGGGCAGCGAGATTGCGCGCGCTTCGGAGACCGACCAGCGCGACGCCGATGGTGCCGACGAATTCGATCGCGGCCACCAGCGAAATCGGCAGGCGGTCGAGCGCCAGATAGAAGGAGCAGTTCATCACTGCCAGACAGGCGCCGAAGGCGAGCAGCAGCAGCCGTGTCGACCGATTGGCCTGGGCGAAGGTTCGCCACGGACGCGTCAGCGGCGCGAAGATCAACGCGGCGGTGGCGATGCGCAGCCAGGCCATGCCAAGCACGCTGATCTGCGCAAACAAAAGCACGGCGAAGGCAGGGCCGAGATAGTGGAACACGGCGCTGACGCAGAACCAGACATGCGGCGGCAGCGATGTCGGCAGGCTGGTAAAGGCCGCACCTGTGGGCGAGGTTTGGACTTGCGTCCGATCGTTCATCGGATCAGTATCGCAGGTATTTTTTCCGTCTGATATGGGTAGTGGTCGTTCAGGGACCTCGGTCGCTTTCCAGATGCAAGGAGTTTTTGATGAAGCGCCTTCGAAACGAAAATCTCGACCTCGACGCGGTCGATCTGAAGATACTGCGCCTGCTGGAAAAAGATGCGCGCGCCAGCACGGCCGAGCTGGCGCGCGCCGTCGGCCTGTCGGCGCCGAGCGTGTCCGAGCGCATCAAGCAGCTTCAGGAGAGCGGCGTCATCGAAGCCTATTGCGTGCGGATCAATCCGGCGGCGCTTGGCCTGAACCTGTCGGCATGGCTGCGCATCAGGCCGGTGCCGGGGCAGCTCGCCGTCGTGGCCGAGATCATCCGCGACCTGCCCGAGATCGCGCAATGCGACCGGGTAACCGGCGAGGACTGTTTCATCGCGCTGGCGCATGTCGGCTCAATGGCCGAACTCGAACGGGTGATCGACCGCATCATTCCCTACGCGATGACCAACACGGCGATCATCCAGTCATCGCCGGTGGTGGCGCGCTCGCCGCTGGCGGCGATCAGGCGACAGGGTTGAGGTCAAACCCCTGGAATGTCGTCAACGGAAGTGGCCGCTCTACCCGCAGCGTCAGGCGTGGCCGCGCTTCATGCGGGCCTGCTTAAGGATGACGCGCCAGCGGATCATGTCGAAGGGGATCGGCTCATTGTTGTTGGCGATGTGGAAGATCTCGTTGTTGACGTTCTTCAGCGAGCGCCAGAAATCATAGTCGGTAATGCGCGGATCGGCGGCGAGCCTGTCCACCTCGACTTTGATATCGGTTTTCATGCACGTCCCCCGAATCGGCTATGCCCCGCCGCCCGTGTCGCTACTTCGATGCGGATCGTTTTCGAACGGCCCGCTGAGTCGCGCAACGGTCCAATCGGCTTGTTCCCGTTAAAACCTCGGTAAGGTTAACGCGGGCCCCGGGCGGGTTCAAGCCGTCTTGCGTTTGATGCCGATCGAGCGGCCTGCGCGATCGGGCATCGGCAAGGCTGCGTGAGCGGCGCGCATCGCTTCGATCTTGGCCAGCACGTCGGCGGGGAAGGGGGCTACCTTGGGCCCGGACATGTCGACATGCAGTGCAAGCTGCTCGGACGTGGCGGCGAGCCAGCCGTCGGCATGGCGGATTTCCTGGTAGAACCGCAGCCGCTTCTCGTCATGGTCGATGAGTTGGAAGGAAACTGTGACCTTGTGGTCGAGATGCAGTTCCTGCACGTAGCAGACATGGACTTCGGCGGTGTAGATGGTGAGGCGGCGGTTCTTGACATAGTCCAGCCCCATGCCCATCGCCTCAAAGGCTTCATCCGAACAGCGGTCGAACAGGACGTTGTAGTAGGCCATGTTGAGATGGCCGTTATAATCGATCCAGTCCTTCTCGATAGCCATTGGCTGAGAAACAAAAGGGGCGGGGATCGGCATGGCAATTTCCTTGTTCTGGTGCTGGACAGAGCGTGGTTGTAAGAGCGGTTCATCGTTTCACGGAAACGTCGGACCGCCTCTTTGATACAATTCCCAGGGAAAGCGCTAGGCGCTTTTCCCGGGAAAACCGCTTCACACTTTTCCTGGAATTGCGTTAGGCATCATCCATAAATGCATGACAAGCATGGACACATTGGTCCATTCGCGGAGGAATTCATGGCCCTGAGCGACCTCAATCCGGTCGAGCGCAACGAAGAAGGCATCGCCGCCGTGCTCGGCATCCTCAAGCAGCGGTTTGGCGAGCGCTTTCAGACCGGCCAGGCAGTTCGCTCCCAGCATGCGCATACGACAACCTACATCCCGACGCAGGCGCCGGACGGTGTCGTCTTCCCGGAAACGACCGCCGAGGTACAGGAGATCGTGCGCGCCTGCGCCGCGCACCGCGTGCCGGTGATCGCCTTCGGCGTCGGCTCCTCGCTCGAAGGCCACACCAACGCGCCGGGCGGCGGCATCTCGGTCGACACTTCCCGGATGAACCGGATCCTATCGGTCAATCCGCAGGATCTCGACTGCACGGTCGAGCCCGGGGTGACTCGCGAGGATCTCAACCGGCATCTGCGCGACACCGGCCTGTTTTTTCCAATCGATCCCGGCGCCAATGCCTCGCTGGGCGGCATGGCGGCGACACGGGCCTCAGGCACTAACGCGGTGCGCTACGGCACGATGCGCGAGAACGTGCTGTCGCTGACGGCCGTCATGGCAGATGGCGAGGCGATGACCACCGGCAAGCGGGCAAAAAAGAGCTCGGCCGGCTACGACCTGACACGGCTGCTGGTCGGCTCGGAAGGCACGCTCGGCATCATCACCTCGCTGACCTTGAGGCTGCAAGGGATTCCGCAGGCGATTTCCGGTGGTGTCTGCCCGTTTCCGAGCGTCGAAGCGGCTTGCAACGCCGTCATCGCGACGATCCAGATGGGCATTCCGGTGGCGCGCATCGAACTGGTCAACGCGCTGCAGATGCGGGCGATGAAGACATATTCCAAGCTCGACTATCCCGAAAGCCCGTGCCTGTTCGTCGAATTCCATGGCAGTGATGCCGGCGTTGCCGAGCAGGCCGAGACCTTCGGCATGATCGCCGAGGAGAATGGCGGCGGACCGTTCCTGTGGACCAGTGTCGCCGAGGAGCGCACCAAACTTTGGAAGGCCAGACATGACGCCTATTGGTCGTCGCTGACGCTGCGGCCAGGCGCCAAGGGCCTGTCGACCGACGTCTGCGTTCCGATCTCGCGTTTTGCCGAATGCGTCACCGAAACCGAGGCCGATATCGCCGAAATGGGGCTTGTCGCGCCGATCGTCGGCCATGCCGGCGACGGCAATTTCCACGTCCTGGTGCTGATGGACGTGAACGACCCAAAGGAAATCGCGCTGTCGGAAAAGTTCGTGGCGCGGCTCAACATCCGGGCCATCGCCATGGAGGGCACCTGCACCGGCGAGCACGGCATCGGCCAAGGCAAGATCGGCTTCCTGCGCCATGAGCTCGGCCACGGCGTCGACATCATGCGCACGATCAAGCAGGCGCTCGATCCGCTCGATATCATGAACCCGGGCAAGATCCTGCCGGCTGCCAAGTAGGCGCCGTCATAGGCTCGTCTTGACCCCACCTCCAATCGGGCCGAGACTCCATGTGCTGAAGGCCCAGAAGAGACGGGCAACCCAAGCGGAGGAGTGGTGTCATGGCGATTTCACGCAAGGAAGAAGCGCGCGCGCTGAGTGCCGACGAACACGAGCTGGTGGAGAAATCGCACCATCCGGCGGTCCAGGACCTTTCCGACGCCGATCTGTCCGGCCTCGTCAAACGCCTGCGGGAGCGGCGCGACAAGGCGCAGACCGAGGCGCGTCGACGCCGGCGCGAAATCCGGGGCAAGGGCACACCGAAAGGGGCTGTCGCTTCAAAGGCCGATGGCGGCTCTCAGTTGAAGCTTGCGGTGCTGGCGATGGCCATGCGGCGGTTGAATGGCGAGGCCGAACGGCGCCGCCAGTTGACGGCGCGCGTCTCATTGGTCGACAGCGCGCGCAAGGCGCTGGCCCTGAAGCAGAAAGCGCCGACGGATGGTCCAGCGTTCAACGCGCGCACTGCGCAAAAGGACATGCGAGCGGTGGCAAACCAGAGGACGCCGAATCTGGTTCGGCCGGCTGCTCGGCCGACAACGCAAAGCGGCCAAGGTGGCGCAGGCAAAGCGCGACGCGCGTTGAATTCGCACTGATGACGCTGATGATCGCGTGCTGATCTCCGCAGCACGCCGAAGCACGACAAACGCTTCTCCGCCGGCACGTGGTCGACAGGCCGCTTTGCTGTGTGTCGTTTACCGAGTGGCCAACTTCCATGGCGCTGCTTCGGCAAGCACCTGCAGCATCGGCCGTGTAGGTGCGAAGAATGTCGTGCCGGTGTGAGGGGTGGAGAAATCAAGCAGCCGGTCGTAGGCGCCGGGCGGGTCGCCGACATACATGCGCTGCAGCATCTTCTCGATCACCCAGAGATACCTCGAATAGCCGATGAAGTAGGTGCCGAATTCCCGTTGCCCCGGCCGGCCGAACGGCATGTTGTCGCGCAATATGTCATGTTCGTTACCGTCGGCATCCTCGATGGTGGCGAGCGACTTGTGCGATTTGCGCGGCGCGCCGTCATCATCGATTTCGATGTTGTCGATCTTGGTTCGGCCGATGATCGCCTCCTGCACGGGCGTGGGGATTCGCGCCCACGCCTGGAGATCGTGCAGGTATTTTTGAACGACGACATAGCTGCCGCCGGCAAAATCGGGATCTTCGTCGCCAACGAGCGCCGAGGCGGGCAGATCGAGGCCGGTGGGGTTGGCTGTGCCGTCGACGAAACCGAGCAGGTCGCGGGCATCGAAATAACGGAAGCCCGAGACTTCGTCGACGACGGTCACGCCGGGACCAAGCCTGTCCAGCAGGATACGCTCGAACTCGAAGCACATGTCGGGCCGCTCGGAGCGGATATGGAAGAGAAGGTCGCCCGGCGTGGTGGGCGCGGCGTGAACCGCTCCCTTGATCGGCGCGAACCGCTTCAACTCCGCCGGCCGCCGGCGGGGGCTGAGCCGGTTCCATAGATCGTGGCCGATGCCGGCGATGCAGGACAGGCGGCCGCCGAGGTCGCGGAACCCGACAGTCTTGACCATGTCGTCAAGGTCGCCGAGCACGGAACAAACTCTTGCGAGAACCGGCTGTTCATCGGCTATGGTGACGACAAGGAAAATCGCTGATTGCGAAAGCGGCGCGTCGACGCTCTGCGCATCGATCGGCACACGGTCCCAGTTCTTCCCCGACATCCCCAATTCTCCGCTTTTCCAGGATTGTTTCAGACGATCCCGGATCGGAAAACGCCGCGACCGGAACAGGGCGAGGACGCCCAAAGCAAGGTATCGCGATCAAGAGCGACCGCGCAACATCGAACGCCGTCCATGGTTGTCGCCGACGACGATCGAATTGCCTCTTTATCGACACGCGGATGCAGGTAGAGTGCGGCTGATTTCAACCAAACCGTTCGGAACTGATGCTCGCACGCCTGTTCGTGATCTTTGGTGGCCTGTTCGTGCTGGTGCTGTGCGCGGCGCTGGTGGGGCCGTATTTTGTCGACTGGTCCGGCTATCGGGCGCAGTTCGAGCGCGAAGCGAGCGCCATTCTCGGCCGCAAGGTGACCGTGCAGGGCGACGCCACGGCGCGCTTGTTGCCGTTTCCGTCGGTAACCTTCTCCAATGTCGCCGTTGCCGGCGGCCCCGCCGGCCAGCCGGCGATGACCGTCGAGACGTTTTCGATGGATGCGGAACTGGCGCCGTTCCTGCGTGGCGAGGTGCTGATTTTCGACATGCGGCTGGTGCGGCCGAAAGCGACGATCGACATCGCCGCCAATGGCACCGTCGACTGGGCGATGCGGCCGTCCTCGCCCTTCAACCTCAACCAGATCTCGATCGAGAAGCTGACGGTGACGGAAGGGCAGATCGAGTTGCGTCATGCCGCCGGCGGACGCAGCCACATCATGTCCGAGATCAATTCGACCATTTCGGCCAAATCGCTGGCAGGCCCGTGGCGCATGGATAGCACGTTGAGGTTCGACGGCCTGCGCACGACGGTTGCCGCCACGACCGGCAAGGCCGAAGCCAACGGCCAGATGCGGTTTCGGCTCAAGGCCGATCCCGACGCGTATCCGCTGGTCATCGAAACCGACGGCAATGCCGGCATTGTCAACGGCGCCGCCGTCTACTCCGGACAGTTCAAAATTTCCGGCGCCGATAAAAACTCAGCCCAGTTGCGGGGCACCGATGGCGAGACGGTGAAGGTCGGCACCGGCAAGTCCGATCCCGGCTTTCGGGTTAACGGCAAATTCGCGCTCGATCACCAGAAGCTCGGCATCGATGAATTCCGCTTCGAGACCGGACCGCTCGACAATCCCTATACCGCCGACGGCAAGGCCTCGGTCGATCTCGGCCAGAAGCCGAGCTTCGCCATCGAGGCCAATGGCGCGCAGGTGCAGTTCGACGAGGCCGTGGGTGCGGCGGCAGGCGCCGGCCTGACACTGGATCAGCGCATTGCCGGACTGGAACAGGCCTTGCTCGACCTGCCTAAGCCGACCATTCCCGGAACGGTCGAGGTCAGGTTGCCGGCCGTGGTGGCCGGTGACACCACGGTTCGCGACGTTCATCTTTCCGCCGAGCCGGTCGATGGCGGCTGGTCGGTGAAATCGCTCGCCGCGACACTGCCCGGCCGCGCCACGCTGGAGGCCGACGGCCTGCTCAGCGTCGAGAACCATTTCGGCTTCACCGGTTCGCTGCTGCTGGCCGTGGCGCAGCCTTCCGGCTTCGCTGCCTGGTTGTCGAAGGACGTCGACGAGGCGATCCGGCGTCTGCCCGCCGCCGGCTTCCGGGCCAAGGTCGATCTCTCCGAAAAGCGCCAGGCCTTCAGCGATCTCGAACTGGTCCTGGGCAAGGCGACGTTTTCCGGCCGCATCGATTCCAGCCAGCCCGACGATGCCAGGCCCTCGGTGCTGATGCGGCTGGAAGGCGGCGATCTCGATGTCGACGGGCTGGCGGCCTTCGCCTCGATCTTCATCAGCGACAAGGGCGCCAACCGATTTGCCGACCGCGACCTCGATTTCCAGATCAAGGCGGGACCGGTCAGCGCCGGAGGCTTGACCGCCGATACGGTCGACACCGCGCTCAGGCTGCGCGACGGGCTGCTTGAGATCGACCGGCTGTCGGTGGGCGGGCTGGCTGGCGCGTCGATCAGCGCCACAGGCCGGATCAAGGATTTTCCGGCGAGCCCGACCGGCAAGCTTGACGCCTCCGTCGTCGCCGTCGACCTGAAGCCGCTGATCGACGTGGCGGCGCAGCACTATGCCGACAATGCCGTGCTCAAGGGACTGGCTAGCCGCGCCGCAGCCTATCCCGACCTGTTCCAGGATTCACGCGTCGATCTTGTGGTGAGTGCCGCCGACAATGGCGACGGCACAACCGGGCTTGCTGTGAGCGGGCAAGGCAAGGCCGGCGGATCGTCCTTTTCCGCCTCGCTGTCGGGGAAGGGAGCGGTCGACAAGCTTCTTGAAGCGCCTGTGGCGCTGACCTTCAATGCCAGGAACCCCGACGCCACAGCGCTGCTGGCACTTTACGGCTTGCCGGCGCTGCCGCTCGGCATGCTCGGCGAGGCAAGCACCGACATCCAGGCCAAGGGCACGCTGGGCGGCGGCCTTGCGACGAGCTTCAGCCTTGCCGGCAACGACTTCAACGCCGGTTTCGACGGCACCGTAGCCGACACGCCGCAAGGTCCGGTCGCGAAGGGCAAGGTCAGCCTCGATGCGGCCGACATCGAGCCCTGGCTGATGACATCGGGCATAGGCCTGCCGGGCATGGGGACAGGCACGTCGACGTCGCTCACCGCGCAGGCCGATTACGGCAACGGCCTACTGGTGCTCTCCGGCCTCAACGCCGCCATCAACGAAGCTGCGGTGTCGGGTGACGTGAACATCGACGTCAAGGAGGGGATTGACGGCAAGGATGGCGTGCCGCATCTGGCCGGCTCGCTGGCGCTCGACGAACTTGATCTCGACCCGATGGCGGTGGCGCTGTTCGGCGATTCCGCGTTCACGGACAAGAGCGGAGACAATAAAGGCGGTGTGTGGCCGTCGGCCCCGTTCAGCCAGAAATCCAGCCTTCCATTCACGGCCGATCTCGACTTGACCACGGCTTCCCTTGCCGCAGGGCCATTCGCGACCGCCTATGACGCGGCCTTGTCGCTGAAGCTCGACCAGGAAGGCATCCGCGTGTCCGATCTCAAGGCGAAATTCCTTGGCGGTGCGCTGACCGGCCTGTTCGAATTGAAAAACAATGACGGCACTGGGCTTTTCACCGGCCAGATGAAGCTCGCGGACGCCGATCTGCCAGCCTTGCTGCCGGATGCCGGCATCGGCGGCAAGGGGGATGTCTCCGCGGCGTTTTCGACAAGCGGCAAATCGGTCGACGCGATGGTTGCCGCTCTGTCGGGTTCGGGCACGGCGGCGCTGAAGGGCGTCACGGTCGCCGGCGTCAATCCCAATGCGTTCAGCACCTTCCTCGCCAAGGCGGACGCGATCGGCCGCGATATCGATGCAGCCAAGACCGCCGGCTTCGCGCCCGCTATCGCGGCAGATGGCAGTTTCGCGGCAAAGGATACCGACATCGCCTTCACCATTGCAGGTGGCACGCTGCGAGCGCCGCCGATCAGCCTCGAAAATCCTTCGGCTACCTTGTCCGCCGACATCACGGCGGACCTCAATGCCGATACGGTCTCCGCCAAGGGCGCGGTCACCTACCGGCCCGGCGACGAAGCGCTCGTCGGTTCCGAACCGGCGATGAATTTCAGCGTCGAGGGGCCGTTCGGCGCCGTCAAACGGCAGTTCGACAGCGAACCGCTGGCGCAGTTCCTGACCCAGCGCGCGCTCGAGAAGGAGCAGCAGCGGGTCGAGGCGATGCAGGCCGCGTTGCTGGAGAAGCAGCGGCTGCGGCGCGAGGTGCGCTATTACGCTGCGTTGCAGGACCAGCGCGACAAGGCGGCCGAGGAGCTGCGACGGCAGGAGGAGGCGGCGCGGCTGAAGGCCGAGGCCGACGCCAAGGCGAAAGCCGAGGCGGAAGCTCAGGCGCGGGCCGAAGCAGAGGCCAGGGCCAAAGCGGATGCCGAGGCAAAAGTCAAAGCCGAGGCGGATGCCAAGGCAAAGGCCGAGGAGGCGATGCGGACCGCCTCGCAGGAGAAGGCAAGGCTGGAAGCAGAGCGCAAGGGCGCCGAGCAGGCGCCGAACCCGGAACGGGCGCCGCCGCCGGTGGCCAACGACAATCCGCCTCCGGCCAAACCGCAGTTCAATCCATCTACGATCGACAATTTGCTGAAGTCTTTGCAGTAAGGCAGTAAGGCAGTAAGGCAGTAGGCAGGGGATTTCCCTCGATCGTTCAAAGAACGAGCAGTTCGGCGCTGTCGGCGACGTAGCGGGCGTGACGAAAATCGCGGATGGCGGCAAGCTTGCCCTCCTGCCAGACCAGCAGGATGAAATAGGCTGGTCGCGCAGCCGGATCGTTGCCGTCGTGAACGAGGACCACCGGCCTGTCCTCGACGAATCCCGGCACGAAACGCCAATCGGGGAGGTGGGAATAGTTGTGGAAATAGGTGGCCACTTCCTTGGGTCCGGTAAACCGCGTCCTGGCCACCAGCTCCAGGCGAACTTCATCGGCGAGCATGTCGCGCACGGCGTCGAAATCGCGGGCGTTGAAGCGATCGATATAGGCTTCGAGCAACAGGCGTTCGGAGACGCCCAGCCTGGGAACCGGCCGATTCTCGGGCTCGGCGGCGAGCTGGCGCAGGCGGCCGCGGCCACGATGCAGCGCCGCCTTGACGGCCGGGACGCTGGTGTCCAGCGCGGCGCTGATCTCTTGCAGCGAATAACCCAGAACGTCCATCATGATGACGCTGCTGCGCTGCGCGACGGGCAGGCGCATGAAGGTGTGCAGGCCGGCGGCAGCGGCCTGACGGTCGAAGGTGGCGTTGGCCGGGTCGACGATCATGTCCGGATCCTCATCGGAAAAGGCCTTTTCGCGGGCTCGCCGGCGCAGAAAATCGAGTGCCGTGTTGTGCGCGATGCGGAACAGCCAGCCCTCCGGATTTGCGATCTGGCCGGCGTTCGGCAAAGCCTCGAACGCCTTGGCCAGCGCTTCCTGCAACACGTCCTCGCCGTCAAAGACGGAACCCGCCATGCGCGCGCAATAGCGGTGCAGCTTTGGGCGCAACTCCCCAAACAGGCGTTCGATGAGCGCGCGGTGCTCGCCAGGAATGAGGATGTTCATACGCCCGTCGTTCTCTACATCGCTTGATCGCGCCTACTGGTCCAGCATCCGGTAACTGCCTACTACCGTCATCGCCTCGCGATGCGGAGGCTCGATGCAGCGATCCCTGATGCCGTTCTGAAAAGTCGCGAATGCCGCTAGCCCCGGAAGGGTGCCGGCCTGCTCCTCGGTTGCCGCCTCGACCAGATGGAAGAAGGTGCCGTCGCCGGACCGCCATGTCATGTAGCGAAACCCTTCGGGCGATTTATCCCGCAATTCCTGGAACACGGCCTTGACCAGCCGCTCGTTCTCGTCGACCAGCTCCGGTTTGGTCCTGTAACGTATCAAATGGTGTTTCATCTTGTCTGTTCCTTTGCCGGCCCTGCACCTTGCAGGTCGCTCATGTCCGAGACGAAGCGGCGGAGCCAAAGGATTCAGGGTTTCCGGAATTTTTTTATGCGGCCCCTTATGTCCCATCTTCCCGATGGTAGCCGGGCTTCGCAAAAGTTGAACGGACGACGGCGCGTTGCTGACGGCTGTCGCGATCTCATCGTGCGCTCACCGTCGATCGAGGACGGTATGTCGGGCCTGTGGTTGGGCCAACAACGCCCAGGCCATGCGCGGCAGTTATTCGACCAGAATGCGCGCTTCCCTCGCGGCTTCGACAAAAGCATCCCTGGCGGTATCGGCCGATACGCCGCCGTTCATGGCCTGCCGGCACGCCCGCAGCGCAGCCTTATGCTTGATGCTTCCCGCATCGCGCCAGTGATTGGTAAGAAGGTCGAGAGCTTGTTCGGCATTGGACAGATTTCGAACGTCGCCAGTAACGCCTGTGGAAACCGGGACTGCCTTGGAAAACCAGATGTTGTACATGGCATAGCCTCCATTCAGCTAGGTTGCGAAACTTGTCTCTGGAGCGTGTCGCGGTCCTTTCGGGCGAGCACGCTCCTCAGCATGGGTTCGATGCGCGAAAGCTCGTCGAGATGCACGGCCGACAAGTCGGCGAGGCAGGCATCGGCCCGCTCGGTCAGTTGCAGCAGCACCTTGCGCTGGTCGTCCTTGTCCTGATCCCTGACGATCAGCCCGGCCTCGCACAGGCGGTTGACCAGTTCGACGGCGCTATGATGACGGATGCGCAAGCGTTCGGCGAGGTCGCCGATGGCTACCGGGCCTCCGCCCGGAAAACCCTTTATGGCGAGCAGTGCCTGATGTTGGCGCGATGTCAGACCGGCGTCTTCAGCCTGTAGCTGGCTGAATTCCAGGAAGCGGCGGATCAGATAGCGGAACTCCGACAGCCGCTGGTAATCGGCCTGGCTGATGGCGGGGCGGGGTTTTTGCGGATGCGACATACCAGACATGTGTTGTCATTCCGGCCAAAGCTCAAACGATTTCGGGCCAAGCCCGCTTGAATATTTATATCGTATTACGATACATAGCCGCCGGCAAAGCCGTTTTGACGGTTTGCCGATCCTCCAACAGCGACACGCCACGGAAAGCAGGCAGGCAATGAAGACCGAACAGGGCAGTCCCGGACATCTGCGCGATTTCACCACCGACGCCAGGGTGTTGCTGATCGCTGGCATCGCGGTGGTGGTGGCGACGGCCGCGCTGTTTGCCGGCATCATCCTGCTGAAATTGATCCGGCTCGCCACCAACGTCGCCTATTTCGGTCAATTCACGCTCGCCGATCTGAAACTGGAGGACACGCCGCTTGGCTATGCCGCCGTCGCCGTGCCGGTGATCGGCGCACTCATCATCGGCCTGATGGCGCGCTACGGCAGCGAGAAGATCCGTGGCCACGGCATTCCAGAAGCGATCGAAGCGATCCTGCTCGGGCGCTCGCGGCTGGACGCCAAGGTCGCGGTGCTGAAGCCGCTGTCGTCGGCGATCTCGATCGGCTCCGGTGGCCCGTTCGGCGCCGAGGGCCCAATCATCATGACCGGCGGCGCCATCGGCTCGCTGATCGCGCAGATGCTGCCGGTCAGCGACAATGAGCGCAAGACGCTGCTGGTGGCGGGCGCTGCCGCGGGCATGACCACCGTGTTCGGAACGCCGATCGCCGCCATCATGCTGGCGGTGGAACTGCTTCTGTTCGAGTGGACGCCGCGCAGCTTCATTCCGGTGGCGGTGGCTGCCATCGTGGCGGAGGTCGAGCGCACCATGCTGCACATGCCAGGACCGATCTTTCCGTTTCAGGGCGGCATGGCGATTTCCTTTGCCGGTCTTGGCGGCTGGGTCCTGATCGGCGTTGCCGCCGGCCTCCTGTCTGCCTTGCTGACGCAGATGGTCTATGCCTGCGAGGACGGTTTCCAGAAGCTGCCGATCCACTGGATGTGGTGGCCGATGCTCGGCGGTCTCGTCGTCGGCATTGGCGGCTTGATCGAGCCGCAGGCGCTCGGCGTCGGCTACGACAACATATCCACCATGCTGGACGGCCGTACGATCGCGACGGCGGCACTCCTGTTGTTGGTGGTGAAAGCCGTCATCTGGTCGGTGGCGCTGGGCTCGGGAACGTCGGGCGGCGTGTTGGCGCCACTGCTGATCATGGGCGGCGCGATGGGCGCGGTGCTCGCCGGCTTCCTGCCGGCGGCCGATCCCGGCTTCTGGGCGCTGCTGGCGATGGCGGCGACCATGGGTGGCACGATGCGCGCGCCGCTGACGGCGACCTTCTTCGCGGTCGAATTGACCGGCAACACGCATGTGCTGGTGCCGCTGATCGCGGCCTGCGCCGCCGCCCATGCGGTGACGGTGCTTTTGATGAAACGTTCCATCCTGACCGAGAAGATCGCCAGGCGAGGGCATCATCTGGTGCGCGAATACCGGGTCGATCCGTTCGCGCTGACCAGGGTGCACGAAGTGATGACCACGCAGGTCCAGAGCGTGCCGGCGACGATGACGCTGCATGGCGCAGCGGCATTCCTGACTGCGCCGGAGACGCGTCATCCGAGCTTCCCGGTCATTGACGGCAACAGGCAGGTGCTCGGCCTCATCGATCCACCGGCGATCCTGCGCTGGCGGCGTGCCGGCAAGCACCGGACGACGACGCTCGGCGACTTGCTGGCCGGCAGCAAGGTGACGCTTGCCTATCCCGATGAATATCTGGAAGGCCTGTCGGACAAGCTCCTGACGGCCAACGTGTCGCATCTGCCGGTCGTGGCACGCGACGACGGAACGCTGGTCGGTTACGTCGGCTGGAAGGACCTGATGCGCGTCAGATCCAGGAAGCAGGCGGAAGAGCGCGATCGCACGGCCCTCCTGGGGTTCGGCACCCGCCGCGGGAAACAGGAAGGCACTGCCTGACGGAGCCAGGCGTCAGGCGCGGCCGCGCTTCGCCCAGGCCAGTACATGGATCCGGAGCGCTGAGGACAGATTGGTGTCACGCGGCCGGTTTTCGTCGACTTCCGCGACCAGCGCGGCAAGGGTCAGATTGCGCGCGGCGGCGATGGCGACAAGGTCGTCAAAAAACGGCTTTTCGAGCGAATAGCTGGTGCGGTGGCCACGGATCGTCACCGAGCGTTTTTCGACCGGGCTCACCTGGAGCTCATTTGGGGTCCGGATCGGGCGACGGTTGACGCCGATGGCCCGCGACGAAGAACTCGGCCTTTTCGGCAACCAGGCGGTCGCGTTCCTTCTCTGCCCCGGAGCGGCCGTACAGGGCGCGGTTCTGGCTGGCAGTGCGTTCCTTCTCCAGCCTTGCCTTCTGCTTGCGAGCCTGGCGCAGATTGACGATGTCGGCCATGACGCGCGACCCGAAGGCTTATTTCTTGCGGAAGGCGTCGAGCGAGACGACTTCGGCGCCCTTGGCGGCATCGGCATCGGCCGCCTTCTTCTCGGGTTCGGCGGCCTTCTTCTCCGCCTTCGGCTTTTTCTCGGAGACGATGGCGAGCGGTTCGGACGCCGGCTGGGAAGCTGGTTCGTCATCTGACTGGCCTTCGGTCTTGACGTCGAATTCGAGTTCGAAGTTAACCGACGGATCGTAGAAGCCGCGCACCGCCGAGAACGGGATTTCGAGTTTTTCCGGCACGTCCGAGAAGGAGAGCCCGACCTCGAAACCGGTCTCGGTGACCTTCAGGTCCCAATACTGGAACTGGATGACGATGGTCATCTGCTCCGGATAGCGCTCGCGCAGCCGCGAAGACACGCGCACGCCCGGCGCGCCGGTCAGGAAGGTGATGAAGAAATGATGGTTGCCGGGGAGGCCGGTGCGCGCGACCTCGGCCAGGACCTTGCGCATGACGCCGCGCAACGCCTCCTGGGCCAGAATGTCATAGCGGATGTGGTCGTCGGCCATGTGGCGGTCGGGTTCCGTTGAATCGTCCGCATAGCTGTAATCAAGCTTGAGCGCGGCGTAAACCGCATATAGACCGCCGCCGCGAGGAAGCGAGGACGATTGCCGAGATTTGATCGCGGAAGCCGGCTTGCGTCACCCGCAAATGTCACGCGTTGGCAAGCGCGGCGTGTTTCTTGACGCTGGTCGGGGAGGGGCGCTTGCCGAAAGCGCGCAGGAAGGTGCGCACGCCATTTGTCGCCGATTGCACGACCTCGTCCTCGGCCGGGGTGCCGCCGAGCATGAAGGTCGTCTGCAATTCAGCATTGACGAGGCCGAGGAACTGCCGCGCCGCGACGTCGGGGTCGTCGATCGCGAGGTAACCGCCATAGGCAAGGCGGGCGAAGCGGGCGGCGATTGCCGGCCATGTCCTGCCAGGACCCTGTTCGCGCCATTCGGCGAACAGTTCGGGGTAGCGCTCGCCTTCGGTCTGGATCAGCTTGCGCAGGAATTTTCCGTCGCGGTTGCAGATGCAGTTCTGGTTCAGGCGCACGGCAAAGCCGATCAGATCCGCTTCCAGATCCCTCGGCTGGTCCGGGAACGTGGCGATGGTGGCGAAGATGCCGGCATTGCAGCGCTCGGTGAGATCGCGGACTACGGAGATGAAGAGCTTTTCCTTGTCGCCATGGTGGTTGTAGACGGTCTGGCGCGAGACACCCGCCTCGGCGGCGATCAGGTCGATATTGGCGCCGGCAAAGCCCTCGCGGCAGAACACGGAAGCGGCTGCGTCGACCACCGAGATGCGCTTGGCCTCGTGGCTGCGTGGCGGGAAACTGTCAGGAGAAACGCCCGGTCTCATGAAAATCTATATAGAGGTGATTGACGATTTAGACAAGACTGTCTAAATTTGTGGACACGCTATAAGGGGTTCACCTCTGGACAGGCGAACAATTCGCTCTCGGAGAGTCGGAATCCCACGGGATCGAACGTCCTGGGGTCAGACGTCGCCTTGCGGCGGCAACCAGATCTGAAAGAAGCCAACATCATGAGTCCCAAATTCCTCCGCATCGCGGTCGTGCTCGGCCTGTTGTCCGCCATCGGGCCCTTCGCCATCGATATGTATCTGCCCGCATTGCCCTCGATCGGCGCGGATCTCAACGCCGGCACCGCAGCCGTGCAGATGAGCCTTTTGATCTTCTTCCTGTCGATGGGCTTCGGCCAGATCGTCGTCGGGCCGATCTCCGATATGGTCGGACGCAAGCTGCCGCTCTATGGCGGTCTTGCGCTGTTCATGGTCGGCGGCGTCGGTTCGGCATTGGCGCCGACCATCGAATGGCTGATCGCCTTCCGTTTCCTGCAGGGCCTTGGCGCCAGCGCCGGCATGGCCATTCCGCGCGCGATCGTGCGCGACCTGCACACTGGCAACGAAGCCGCCAAGCTGATGTCGTTGCTGATGTTGGTGTTCTCGGTGTCGCCGATCCTGGCGCCGCTGACCGGCAGCCAGATCATCGAGAGTTTCGGCTGGCGCGCCGTGTTCTGGACCGTCACGGCCGCAGCGGTGCTAGCAACCATCCTGCTCGCGACCTCGCTCAAGGAGACGCGGCCGGCTGAAGAACGCGCCGGTTCTTCCTTTGGCACCGCCCTTTCAGGCTACCGTTTCCTGATGGGGGATCGCAATTTCCTCGGCCTGGTGGCGATCGCGGGCTTCGGCATTGCGAGCTTCTTCGTCTATCTGTCGAGCTCGTCCTTCATCCTGATCGACCACTACGGCCTGTCGCCTTCGGTCTATAGCGTGTTCTTCTCGATCAATGCCGTCGCCTTCATCGGCATGTCGCAGCTCACCGGCCTGCTTTCCGAGCGTTTCGGGCTCAAGCGGGTGGTGTGGGTAGCGGTGACCGGCTACGCCACGACGATGGTGGCACTGTTCGCTATCATGGCTTCCGGCGTGGACCGGCTGGATGTGATGGCGGCGCTGCTGTTCGTCGGCTATGGCTTTCTCGGCCTGGTCATTCCGACCACCTCGGTATTGGCCATGGAGGAGCATGGCGAGATCGCCGGCACGGCTTCGGCGCTGATGGGCACGCTGCACTTCGCCATCGGTGCGCTCGCCATGGGTGTCGCGGGCATCTTCTTCGACGGCACGCCGCTGCCGATGGTCGCCGGCATCACGCTCTGCGCGGTGATCTCCTTCACCCTGGCCAAGATCACGCTCGGCCGTTCGCGCGAGGCCGTCGAAGCGCCGGCGGAGTAGGCAATCGCCAATAAATTGAAAAGAGGCCGGGAAATTGAAAGAGGCCGGGGCGATCCCGGCCTTTTTCATGCCAATCCCGTTTCGTCCAGCATGAAGCGCAGCCGTGTCTCGACAGGCGCCAGGGGCAGCCATACCAGTTCATAACCGAGTTCGGCATAGACGCCGACCAGCGCGTGACAGGTACGCTCGGCTTCGTCGAGCGTTTGCTTGCGCTCTTCATCCTGCGTGAAGATTTCGGGCCAGGGCGGGGCAACGAAGACACGAGGGTTGTAGCGGCAACGCTTCGCTGCGATGCCGACGTGATCGGGCACCGCCAGGCCGCAGAGGCGGAGATAGCCCAGCGTGTCGGGCACGCCACGATCGAAGAAGACCGGTCCTTCCTGTTCGATCGCAGCTTGGTAGGAGCGCATCTCCCAGGACAGCATCAATTCGGTGAACAACGCGCGATCGCTCCACGGCAAGGCGGGACCGCCAATGGCGGACTGGTCGCGAATGATGCCGCGTCCGGCCTCGACCGAGGTGGCGAACCCTGCACGGCGCAAGGCTTCGATCAGTGCGGTCTTGCCGGAGCCCGGACCGCCGGTCAGCACGAAGAATCGGTCGGAATTGTTTTGCATTTTTTACCCATGACGAAGGAGGCACGCGGCTCCACTGCGTCGCCTCCCATGGGCTGAACGAAGTCTGGCCGGCGCGAGCGTGCCGTTGCGCGTGATGCAGATGAAAAAGGGGGAGAAGTGGAGGTTTCTGTTGCCAGGTACCTCCGAACCCCGCCTAGAAGTGCGAACCCCTAGGGCTTGATTTGAAGCTATCGCACTGCATTAAGCAGCGAGACGTGCTTCCGCATAGTTGTCGTTGGCAACTATAAGTTTAGCCCGATGACGGTGGTACAATGCCGGGCAAAAGTACGATCTTTACACCTTCGTCGATCCTATTTCGCCCCCAGCAAAAGCCGCTCCGTCTTCCAGAGCGGTTTTTGGTGGAGGCGCCGGGTACCGCCCCCGGGTCCGAACGGCTTATTTCATCGCCAGTTTATCGCCATAGTCGGTCAAGCCGACGAAGCGAATATAAGGGTCCGTCGCCAGAAATGAAAGACCGCAATGGTGCTTTGTCCCTGTGTCAAAATGCGACGCGGCAGGGTTGACTTGGGAACGGTCTCAACCGAAGCTTTGCCGCGGTGAGGAGTTACCGACCGAGCGCACGAGTTGCGGAGCGCGCCACAGCCCTCATCGACCGGATCCGTGGCGCCGACGAGGGGAATTTTGATGGCCGACTATCTTGCAGACGTGAAGAAATACGACGCCGCGGCGAGTGCGGAAATTGTCGAGAAGATCGTCAAGCATCTGGGCATCGCGCTCAGGAACCGCGACTCCTCGCTGGTGTCCTGCACCGATCCCAAAGAACTCGAGCGCGTCCGGGAAAACTGGGTCGGCAAGAAGCTCGGCGTCGCCGATGCGGCGAAGGCAGATGCTGCGATCGAGAAGACCTGCAAGGCGATGGCCGCAGACAACACCAAGAATCGAGTGACTTTTTACTACCTCGTTGCCAAGGACCTGGGAAAGCTCGGTTCGCTCTGAGAATTCCGTGCTCGCGCGGCTGCTGAAGCGCGCCGCTGGTTTGTAACGGGCACGGCTTGTGCTGCCCCTCATCTGGCTGCCGCCATCTTCTCCCCGTATAGAGACGGGGAGAGGAATGCTGTCACCGATGGTTTCGGCAATTGCCGGCGTTGCAAGACGGACACCGAGGCTGCGGCCAGTTTGCTTGGATGTCGGCGCAGACGCCGAAACAGTGATGAGGCAAGCGTCGCCTGCGCCGTTTTGATGTGTTCGGCCGCCTGTCTAGCAGCTATAATGCTCGCACAATCGAATCGAGCCGAACCGATGCGCCAGTATCTCGACCTTCTGCAGCACGTGCTGGATCATGGCGCCGACCGCGGCGACCGCACGGGCACGGGCACGCGCTCCGTGTTCGGCTACCAGATGCGCTTCGATCTGGCGCGCGGCTTTCCCGTCACCACCACCAAGAAGCTGCACCTGAAATCGATCATTCATGAGCTTTTGTGGTTCCTGGCCGGCGAAACCAATATCAAATATCTGACCGACCATGGCGTTTCCATCTGGGACGAATGGGCTGACGAGAATGGCGACCTTGGCCCCGTCTATGGCAAGCAGTGGCGTTCCTGGCCGGACGGCCATGGCGGGTCGATCGATCAGATAAACAATCTTGTGAAAGAGATACGCCGCAATCCTCAATCGCGGCGGCTGATCGTTTCGGCCTGGAATCCGGCCGAGGTGGAGGCGATGGCGTTGCCGCCATGCCATTGCCTGTTCCAGTTCTACGTCTCGGAAGGCCGGCTTTCCTGCCAGCTTTACCAGCGTTCCGGCGACATCTTCCTCGGCGTGCCGTTCAACATCGCCTCCTACGCCCTGCTGACGCTGATGGTGGCGCAGGTGACCGGCCTGAAGCCCGGTGATTTCGTCCATACGCTCGGCGACGCGCATCTTTATTCGAACCATTTCGAGCAGGCGCGCGAGCAACTTCGGCGCACGCCAAGAACGCTGCCGACCATGTGGATCAACCCTGAAGTGAAGGATCTCTTCGCCTTCCGCTTCGAGGATTTCCGGCTGGAAAACTATGTCGCCGACGCGACGATCAAGGCGCCGATCGCGGTCTGAACCGCCGGCGCAACCTTGCCGACCTTGATGTCTCGAGGCCGTGGCGATGGTGGTGCCTCGCCGGTACGTCGTTTTGATATCTTTTCGACAAGATCGGTCGACCTTACCCTCAGGCCAGGAGATTTCCGGGGAGGCGTCCATGCGACTGTCAGCAGCGGTATTTGCGCTCGTCTTTGTCTTCGCTTTCAATGCCCACGCATTTGCCGAGTGCGGGTGTGAATGCATCAACAACAGCATGAAGCCGTTCTGCGACGATCCAGCTGCGAAGCTGCCAAACTGTCCCCGCGCGACTTGCAAGCCCGCTGACGCAGAGGGGAATGACCTTCCCGCAAGCGCCATATCAAGCGAGACGCGGTATGTCTGCAAAGTGCGGATGGTGAAGACGCCGGAAGGCTCGTTTCGACACACACTTATCTGCATTTAGACATTGTCTCGCCTCTCCCAATAGATCACGGCGGCGACAGCTATGTCGCCCAAAAGTGACCGCAGTTTTGGGGGAACGACGCGCTTTAGAAGATTTCAGCCTTGGTTCCGTCGAGGGCAACGGGCGCCGATTTTCTTGTGACGTCTTCGTCTGCCTTTCGCTGTATCCGTGCTGGTCTATCGCAGGTCGCGATGACGCCGCGCATTCAATGGCGACGCTGGGCGAAAAACCTTTCCTTGTTATATTCATCCGGATATATCGGATGGCAGGCTTCGAGCAGACCGGATGCCAACTCAGGGAGAGCTTCATGACGCGCAACGGTTTTGCAGTGGCGGCGGTCGCCATTGGTGGCTTCGCGGCGGCGTGGACGGCAGCAGTGCCGGCGGCGCGCGCGCAAGACGAGGTCGTGGTGTTTGCGGCCGCCAGCCTCAAGGACGCGCTCGACGCGGTCAACAAGGCCTGCGCGGCTGATGTCGGCGAAGCGGCGACCATCTCCTACGCGGCGAGTTCGGCGCTCGCCAAGCAGATCGAAAGCGGCGCGCCGGCGGACGTCTTCATCTCGGCCGATCTCGACTGGATGAAGTATCTTTCCGACAGGAAGCTGACCAAGCCCGATACCGAAGTGAAGCTGCTCGGCAACCAGATCGTGCTGGTGGCGCCGAAGGATTCGGGCGTTGAAGCCAAGATCGAAAAGGGTTTTGATCTGGCCAGACTGGTCGGCGACGGCAAGCTCGCCATGGGCGACCTCAAGGCTGTGCCGGCTGGCAAATACGGCAAGGCCGCGCTTGAATCGCTCGGCGTCTGGTCCTCGGTCGAGGGCAAGGTGGCGCAGGCCGAGAATGTGCGTGCGGCACTCAAGCTGGTCTCGATGGGCGAAGCGGCTCTCGGCATCGTCTATGCCACGGACGCGCATGCCGAAAAGGGCGTCAAGGTGGTTGGTGTTTTCCCCGAGGATTCACATCCGCCGATCATCTATCCGGTTGCCCAAACGGCTGATTCGAAGGACAAGGACACGCCTGCCTTCCTGAAGTGCCTGCGGACGGCAAAGGCATCGGATCTATTCAAGGAGCAGGGTTTCACGGTCCTTGCGCCCGTCAACTAGGATAGCCACCTGCGCATGAACTGGCTGCTGGACCTCACTCCCGACGAATGGAATGCGGTCCGGCTGTCCATCAAGGTGGCGACAGTGGCGATGATCGCCAGCCTGCCGCCGGGCATAGCGATAGCGCTGCTCCTGGCGCGCGGCCGATTCTGGGGCAAGACGCTGCTCAACGGGCTGGTGCATCTGCCGCTGATCCTGCCGCCCGTGGTGACCGGCTATCTCCTGCTTCTGACCTTCGGCAAGCGCGGGCCGGCCGGCGCATTCCTGGCCGAGCATTTCGGCATCGTCTTTTCCTTTCGCTGGACGGGTGCGGCTCTTGCCTGCGGCGTCATGGGTTTTCCGCTGATGGTGCGGGCGATCCGATTGTCGATCGAGGCCGTCGACCGCAAGATGGAGGCGGCGGCCGGAACGCTCGGCGCCAGCCCGCCATGGGTGTTCGGCACCATCACCTTGCCGCTGATCCTGCCTGGGCTGATCGCCGGCGCCATCCTCTCCTTCGCCAAGGCGATGGGCGAGTTCGGAGCGACGATCACCTTCGTCTCCAACATCCCCAACGAGACGCAGACGCTGCCGTCGGCGATCTACACGTTCACCCAGGTGCCGGGCGGCGATGCCGGAGCGCTTCGGCTGACGCTGATCTCGATCGTCATCTCGATGGCCGCCCTGGTGGCCTCGGAAGTGTTGGCGCGGCGCGTCGGCCGGCGGATGGACATCGAATGAGCGTCCTTGTCGACATCCGCCATCGGCTCGGCGATTTCCCCCTCGACATCCGCTTCGAGAGCGCCGGGCGGCTGACGGCGCTGTTCGGGCCCTCCGGCTCGGGCAAGACGACGCTGATCAATATGATTGCCGGGCTGATCCGGCCCGACCAGGGACGCATCGAGGTCGATGGCCGTGTGCTGGTCGACACGGCCAAGGGCATTTTCGTGCCGAAGCACAGGCGCCGGATCGGCATGGTGTTCCAGGACGCGCGTCTGTTTCCGCATATGAGCGTGGCGAGCAATTTGCGCTATGGCCGCTGGTTCACGCCGGCGGCGGAGCGTTATGCCGAGATCGACGCCGTCGTCGAATTGCTCGGCATCGAGCCGCTGCTGGCGCGGCGGCCGGCAAAGCTCTCGGGCGGCGAGAGGCAGCGCGTCGCGATCGGCCGGGCGCTGCTCGCCAGCCCCCGGCTGTTGCTGATGGACGAGCCGCTGGCCTCGCTCGACGAGGCGCGCAAGGCCGAAATCCTGCCCTATGTCGAGCGCCTGCGCGACGAGACCAAGATCCCGATCGTCTATGTCAGCCATTCGATCGCCGAGGTGGCGCGGCTGGCGAGCGACGTGGTGATGCTGGCGCGAGGCAAGCTTGCCGCCAGCGGCCCGACCACGGCTGTCATGCAAAGGCCGGACCTTCTGCCGGCGGAGGAGCGCGGCGAGGGCGGCGCGGTGCTGGACACCAGCGTACTGCAGCATGACGAGGTTTTCGGCATGACGGTGCTTGGCTCGAACGCCGGCGAGATACGCGTGCCCAAGCTGGTGGCGACGGTGGGCGCGCCGGTGCGCATACGCATCCGCGCGCGCGACGTCATGATCGCCACCGAACGGCCGTCTGGTCTCAGCGCGCTCAACATCCTGGCCGGCACGATCGTCGCGATCAGACCGGGCGAGGGGCCGACGGTCGAGATCGGTATCGACTGCAACGGCGCGACCGTGCTGGCACGGGTCACCGAACAGTCGCGGCAGGTTCTGAAGCTGCGGCTCGGCGGACAGGTCTTCGCCGTGATCAAGACGGTGAGTTTCGACCAGGCAAACACCGGGGGCGGGCTCCCCGCGGAGGCGGACGGCTGAGACGGCGAGCGGGTCTCTGCGCTATATCGATTTGGAATAGCGAGGCGGCCAGGGACGCTCTAACATGGCGGGCGTGATCGCGGAGGAAGACAATGCCGTCGCTGAGCTTGCGGATAAATCTCGACCCCGACGGGCGCATCGGGCCGGGCAAGATCGAATTGCTGGAGCAGATCGCCGCCTTCGGTTCGATCTCGGCCGCCGCGCGCGGCATGGAGATGTCCTACAAGCATGCGTGGGACTTGGTCGAGGACATGAACCGGGTGTTCGGCAAGCCGCTGGTGGCCGCGCAGACCGGCGGCCGCAAGGGCGGCGGCGCACAATTGACGGCGGTGGGCCTGGCCGTGGTCAGCCGTTTCCGCGCCATCGAACGCGCGGCGGCTTCGGCCGCCGCGACGCATATGGAGGCGTTGCAGGCGGAGATTGAGGAGGGGTAGGGCAGTAGGGCAGTAGGGCAGTAGGGCAGTAGGGCAGTAGGGCAGTAGGGCAGTAGGGCAGTAGGGCAGACCAACTCGGGCGCGTCGAATTTTTCGAGTGCTTTCTTGTGTTCCGGCTCCTGATGTCTCGTTCACTTACTGCCTTACTGCCTTACTCCCCTACCTTCCTCAGCATGTACGTATCCATGATCCAGCCTTTTTCCCTGCGAGCTTGCTCGCGGCGCTTTTCGATTTCGGCGCCGACGTCGCCTAGGCGGCCGGAGACGATGATTTCGTCCGGCGTGCCGAGATAAGCGCCCCATTGGATGAAAAGATCCTGGTCGGCGAGCGTGTTGAAGGCGCATTTGCCGTCAAGCATGACGACGGCGCTGCCGGCATTTTGCGGCATGCCTTCTTCCGTCAGCCGGCGGCCGGTGGTGATCAGGATGGAATCGCCGATGCGGTTCAGCGCTGTCGCGTGGCTGGCGGCGAGCGCCTGAATGGCGGTGATGCCGGGAATAACCTCCAGTTCGAAGGCGACGTTGCCCCTTAGGCGTACGCGCTCCAGGATGCGCAGCGCGCTGTCGTAGAGCGAGGGGTCGCCCCAGATCAGGAAGGCGCCGCAACTATCCTCGGCGATCTCTTCACGGATCAGGTCTTCATAGATGGCGGCGATTGCCTCGTGCCAGTCATCGACCGTCGAGCGATAGGAAGGCGCCGGTTCGGCCCGCACGGGCACGTCGAATTCCACGCGGCGTGAATTCGGGTTGGTGACGAAGCGGTCGCAGATGTGACGGCGCAGTTCGGCAAGATCGTTCTTCTTCGCACCCTTGTCGGGGATGAACAGCACGTCGGCCCGATTGAGGCCGTCTATGGCCTGCACGGTCATATGGTCGGGATTGCCGGCGCCGATGCCGATGACGAGAAGCTTGCGCATGAAGCGAACTCCTGCCCGATCGCAACCCTTTAGTCCAGACTGGCGTGGCGCGGATGCGGAAGGGCTTTGAAACGCCACGTTGAAACCGCTAGGGTCATCGCGACATTCTCGCCGAGGGGCTTTCATGTTGCGATATGTTCTGACGGCGGTGCTGGCCTTGTCGGCCGCACCCGCGTTCGCCAATGATTCCGTTGCCGAGCTCGGCACAGGCGGCCTGGTGCTGTCGCGCAGCGATGCCGTGGCGATGCAGAGCGAGGACCTCTTCATCTCGCCGGAAAAGGTGACCGTGGATTACGTCTTCCACAACAACACCGACAAGGACGTCGAGGCGATCGTCGCCTTCCCAATGCCCGACATATCCGGCGATCCCGAGGAGATGCCGGCGATCCCCGAAAACCAGAGCGACAATTTCCTCGGCTTCGAGGTGACGATCGACGGCGTGGCGGCAAAGCCTGAGCTCGAGCAGAAGGCGTTCGCGCTCGGCATCGACATCGGTGCCGACCTGAAGGCGCAGAACGTGCCTTTCAACCCATTCGGTGAAGCGGCAAAGGCGGCGCTCGCGAAGCTGCCGCAAACGGTGGCCGACGATTGGGTCACCCGCGGCATCATCATCGAGGACACTGTCGATGACAGCGCTGGCGCGAAACCCAACTATGCACCGTTCTGGCAATTGCGCTCGACCTATTGGTGGCGCTCGACCTTTCCGGCCAACAAGGACGTCCACGTTTCCCACCGCTACAAACCGAGCGTCGGCGGCACCTCGTCGGTCAGCTTCTTCTACGACGGCAAGTTCCAGGGACAGTACGCCGCCTACAAGTCCCGCTACTGCATGGACGACACGTTCGAGAACGCAGTGCGCAAGGCTGCCAAGAACGATCCCGACGGCTATCCAAAGTATTACGAGAGCCGCATCGCCTACATCCTGACCACCGGCGGCAACTGGGCGGCCGGCAGCATCGGCAAGTTCAAGCTGACCGTCGACAAGGGCAATCCCAAAGCCCTGGTCTCGTTCTGCGGCGACAATGTCAGGAAGGTCGGGCCGACGAGTTTCGAGATGACGGCTGAGGACTTCTATCCAGAGCGCGACATCGACATCCTTATCCTCGATCCATCCGACAATGGGAACGGCAACTGATGCACGTGGCAATCTATGTCGCCATCGCCGAGAACGGCGTCATCGGGCGGGACGGGGGGCTGCCCTGGCGGCTTTCCACCGATCTCAAGCGCTTCAAGGCAGACACGATGGGCAAGCCTATCATCATGGGCCGCAAAACCTATGAAGGCATCGGCCGGCCGCTGCCGGGCAGGCTGAACATCGTTGTCACACGTGACAAGGCTTGGCGCGCCGACGGCGTGGAGGTGGCGCATACGCTCGAGAACGCGATCCAGCTGGCTGATGTGCGTGGGCGCTGCATGAGCGGGGTGAACGAGGTCTGCGTCATCGGCGGCGGCGAAATCTATGCGCAGGCGCTGCCGCTGGCCGACCGGCTGCACGTCACCCATGTGCTGGCCGCTGTCGACGGCGACGCGCATTTCCCGCCGATCGATCCGAAACGCTGGCGCGAAGTCAGTTCGCAGGAGATCCCAGCCGGCGAAAAGGACAGCCACGCGACGCGCTATACGGTTTACGAGCGACGCGGCGAGAGCCATTGAAAGAAAAAAGGCGTTTAAAGACGACAAAGGGTCGCGACCGGCCCAAAACCGATGATGCCAGCAGAGCATCGCGTTGAAAGCATGCCGTGGCGTCCCTATAGAAGAACAAGACTGGATTTGCGCCGAAATTCCGGCGCTTGAGGGAATTCCAAGCGAAAGGACATTCATGCCCTGGAACGATAAAGGTGGCGGTGGCGGCGGCCCGTGGGGCGGCGGCGGCAATAATCAGGGACCCTGGGGGCAGGGACCGAAGGGGCCAAGCGGCCCGCAAGGCTCGCCTCCCGACCTCGAGGACATCATCCGCCGTGGCCAGGACAGGCTGCGGCGCGCGCTGCCCGGCGGTGGCGGCGCCAGTCCGGCCATATTTGGGCTGATCGGCGCGGCGCTGGTCGTGCTATGGGCGTTCCAGGCAGTCTACACCGTGCAGCCCGATGAGGTCGCGGTCGAGCTGCGCTTCGGCAAGCCGAAGGCCGAGCTGTCGCAGCCCGGCCTGCATTTCCACTGGTGGCCGCTCGAAACGGTCGAAACGGCCAAGATTTCCGAGCAGCTCGTCGACATTGGCGGTGGCGCGTCCAGCGGCAACACGTCGGGGCTGATGCTTTCGGGCGACCAGAACATCGTCAACGTGCAGTTCTCGGTCGCCTACCAGGTCTCCGATCCCCGCGCCTATCTGTTCGACGTCTCCGACCCGGATGGCATGCTGCGGCAGGTCGCCGAGAGCGCGATGCGCGAGGCCGTCGGCCGCAGGCCGGCGCAGGACATCTTCCGTGACGACCGCCAGGGCATAGCGGCTTCGGTGCGTGAGATCATCCAGACCACGCTCGACGGCTACAAGGCCGGGCTTCAGGTCAACGCCATCTCGATCGAGGACGCGGCGCCGCCGCGTGAGGTCGCCGACGCCTTCGACGAGGTGCAGCGCGCCGAGCAGGACGAGGATAAGTTCGTCGAGCAGGCCAACCAGTACTCCAACCAGAAGCTCGGCCAGGCACGCGGCGAGGCCGCACAGGTCCGCGAAGACGCGGCCGCCTACAAGAACCGGGTGGTGCAGGAGGCCGAAGGTGAGGCCCAGCGCTTCATCTCCGTCTATGACGAATATGCCAAGGCGCCCGACGTGACGCGCAAGCGGCTTTACCTGGAAACGATGGAGAAGGTGCTGAAGGACTCCGGCAAAGTGATCGTCGAGCAAGGCAACGGGCAGGGGGTCGTCCCCTATCTGCCGCTGCCGGCATTGCAGCAGAAAGCGCCGGCTCCGACCCCGCTTGGCGCGACGACGGGAGGTAACCAGTGATGGCCAACCGTCTCCCCGTCATCGTCGTCATCGCGGCGGTCATCCTGTTCCTGCTCTATTCGTCGGTCTTCGTGGTCAATGCGCGCCAGCAGGCGCTGGTGCTGAGGTTCGGCGAGATCGTCGACGTCAAGACCGAGCCCGGCATCTACTTCAAGGCGCCGTTCTCGTTCTTCGACGCCGACACGGTGCAGTTGATCGAGAATCGGGTGCTGCGCTTCGACCTCGACAACATCCGCGTCCAGGTCTCGGGCGGCAAGTTCTATGAGGTCGATGCCTTCATCGCCTACCGCATCTCGGATCCGCGTGTCTTCCGTGCCGCGGTATCCGGCCAGATCGAGCTCGCCGAAGCGCGGCTGAGGACGCGTCTCGACGCTGCCTTGCGCCGCGTCTACGGTCTGCGCGACTTCGAGGCCGCCCTTTCGGAGGAGCGCGCTGTGATGATGCGCGAAGTGCGCGATCAGCTACGGCCCGACGCCACCTCGCTCGGCCTGCAGATCGAGGATGTCCGCATCCGCCGCACCGACCTCACCGCCGAAGTCTCGCAGCAGACCTTCGATCGCATGAAGGCGGAACGTCTGGCTGAGGCCGAAAGGCTGAGGGCGCGCGGCAACGAGGCGGCGCAGCGCATCAAGGCCCGCGCCGACCGTGAGGTGGTCGAGATCATCGCGGAAGCGCAGAAGGAGTCCGAAATCCTGCGCGGCGAGGGCGAGGCGCAGCGCAGCGCCACCTTTGCCGAGGCTTATCAGCGCGATCCGGCGTTCTTCGATTTCTACCGGTCGATGAACGCCTATGGCACGGCGCTGGACAACACCGGCACGACAATGGTGCTGTCGCCGAATTCGGAGTTCTTCCGTTTCTTCCGCGACCCTGACGGAAAGGAGGCGCCGGCAAGGCCGGCGGCTCCGCAACCGGCACCTCCTGCCGCACCGGCGACCGCACCCGCAACTTCGCCCGGCACCGGCCAGTAGCGGCCGGTGCAGGATTTCTTCGCGGCAATAGGCCTGGTCCTCGTCATTGAGGGCTTGGTCTATGGCGGCTTTCCCGGTTTCGCCAGGAAACTGGCGGCTGAGGTGCTGTCGTTGCCGGAGAACGCATTGCGGATCGCCGGGCTGGTGGCGATTGCCGCCGGCGTCGGTATCGTCTGGCTGATCCGCGGCGGCTAGGGGTGTGCAAAAACGCGGGATTTACACTCTGCCAATAGCCATAGCCGCAAACGTGCCCTATTTCTTGCCATCATGGCGCGACACGGCGTTTCCGTCGAAGCGCTTTTCTCTTTCAGAAGTGCCGGGAGGCTTCTCGATGACATCCAACACCCTTTTGCGCGCGGCTCGACGCACGTTCGTCGCTGGCGCGGCAGCGCTTCTTCTGGGCACCGTGGCCGTTCCGGCCTTCGTGACGCCGACAATGGCCGCCGACGGGCCTGCTTCGGTGGCCGACCTGGCGCAAGGCCTGCTCGGCGCGGTGGTCAACATCTCGACGTCGCAGACGGTGAAGGGCACGGAAGGTCCGGGCGCGGCGCCGATGCCGCAGCTTCCCGAAGGCTCACCGTTCCAGGATTTCTTCGACGATTTCTTCAAGAACCGCGGCGGCGACAAGGACAATGGCTCGCAGAAAGTGCAGTCGCTCGGCTCCGGTTTCGTCATCGACGCCGAGCAGGGCATCGTCGTCACCAACAACCATGTCATCGCCGATGCCGACGATATCGAGGTCAATTTCTCCGATGGAGTCACGCTGAAGGCGACGCTGGTCGGCACCGACACCAAGACCGATGTCGCGGTGCTCAAGGTCGATCCGAAGGGCCACAAGCTGACGGCGGTGAAGTTCGGCGATTCCACCAAGATGCGCGTCGGCGACTGGGTGATGGCGATCGGCAATCCGTTCGGCCTCGGCGGCACGGTCACGGTCGGCATCGTCTCGGCGCGTAACCGCGACATCAATTCAGGCCCCTATGACGATTTCATCCAGACCGATGCCGCGATCAACCGCGGCAATTCGGGCGGGCCGCTGTTCAACAGCGCCGGCGAGGTCATCGGCATCAACACGGCGATCATTTCGCCGTCCGGCGGCTCGATCGGCATCGGCTTCTCCATCCCCTCGCAGCTCGCATCGGGCGTTGTCGAGCAACTGCGCCAATATGGCGAAACGCGGCGCGGCTGGCTTGGCGTGCGCATCCAGCCGGTGACCGACGACATTGCCGAGAGCCTCGGCATGGCGACCGCCAAGGGTGCGCTGGTCGCCGGCGTCATCAAGGGTGGACCGGTCGACAACGGCACCATCCAGGCCGGCGACGTGATCATCAAGTTCGACGGCAAGGACATCCACGAAATGCGCGACCTGCCGCGTGTGGTCGCGGAGAGCCCGGTCGGCAAGGCGGTCGACGTGCTGATCGTGCGCAAGGGTGTCGAGCAAACGGTGAAGGTAACACTTGGCCGGCTCGAGGACAGCGAGAAGCTCGCCAGCGGCGAAAACGGCAACACCGACCAGGACAAAGGCGACAAGGCGCCGGCGGTTTCGACGGCCTCGGTGCTCGGCATGACCGTCGGCGAATTGAACGACGATACGCGCAAGAAGTTCAGCATCGCCGCCGATGTTTCGGGCGTCGTCATCACCGATGTCGCCAAGGATTCGGCCGCGGCTGAACGCGGCATCCAGCCGGGCGAGGTGATCACCGAAATTGCACAGGAATCGGTTGCCACGCCCAAGGATGTGATGGACCGGATCGGCGCGCTGAAGGAGCAGGGACGCAAGAACGCACTGTTGATGCTGGCGTCCAAGACCGGTGAGCTGAGGTTTGTGACGATCCGGATGGACTGAGGATCGCTAACGATGGTCATATTGTAACATCCCATGGGATGTACTATTTTGACTTGTGAGGCGGATCGTACTGGACACAAACGTTTTGACGGCAGGCTTGCGAAGCAGGAATGGCGCGTCTTTCGCCATCCTGCAGCTGATTGCGGATCGGCAAATTCGCCCATTAGTGACGACAGCGCTGTTTCTTGAATATGAAACCGTGCTGGCCAGACCCGAGCAGGTGGCGGCTCACGGGTTGTCCGCGCCGGATCTGGGCCGTTTGCTGGCCGGCTTTGCATTGCTGGCTGAGCCGGTCGAGCTGCACTTTCTCTGGCGGCCGCAATTGAACGATCCGAAGGATGAGATGGTGCTTGAAGCAGCGATCAACGGCCGGGCCGATGCGTTGGTGACTCACAATCGCCGGGACTTCCTAGCTGCGGCAGGCCGTTTTGATGTACTGCTTGTGAGCCCGGCCGAGTTCCTGGAAGGACTTCGTACATGAGCAAAGCGACTTATCCGCTGAAACTGCCACAGTCGGTTAGGGAAGCAGCCGCGCGCCTCGCGAAGGCCGATGGCGTGTCGCTCAATCAATGGATTGCGTCGGCTGTGGCGCAAAAGGTCGGGGCAATGGAAGCGGCAGCTGACTTCCTGCGTCGTCGTGCCGGCGACGCGTCACCGGGCGATTTCGCGAAAATGCTGGGGCGGGTCGCAGACAGATCGCCACAGTCCGGCGACGAATTTCCACCTGACAGGCATTGATCAGCGACGATTCTTCCGCCAATCCGCGCTCGTCAGCCTGTAGAACACATGCCTCTTCAGCTCCGGGTGGCTGTCGGGAATGCCGGGGTGGTCGAAGTTGGCCGAGGGATCGGCGGTCATGCCGAGGCGCTTCATGACGGCAGTGGAGCGGCGGTTGTTCTCGACCGCGAAGGAGACGATCTCGCCAAGGCCGAGTTTTTCGAAGCCGTAGGCCAGCCATGCCTCGGCAGCTTCCGTGACATAACCCTTGCCCCAGAATTCGGGCGCCAGCCGCCAGCCGACCTCAACGGTGCCGGCGGGAAGGAACGGCAGATGGTCGGTCCCGGTGATACCGACAAAGCCGATGCATTGACCTGATGCGGCGACCTCGGCGGCGGCAAAGCCATAGCCGTCCCGATCGATGATGGCCCGCAGTTCGTCCATCTTGGCGTCTGCTGCGGCGCGGCCGCGACGGAAGGGGAAGAACTCCATCACGCGTTCATCGGAATTGATGCGATGGAACAGCTCCCGGTCGCGATCCTCCCAGTTGCGCAGGATCAGGCGCTCGGTGCGCATTGGTTTCATTGGACGAACTCTTCCTGCCCGTAGCCTTGCAGATAGAGCAATGCGGTCAGGTCGCCATGGTCGATGCGAACCTTTGCCTGCGCGGCCACCATCGGTTTGGCATGCAGCGCAACACCGGTGCCGGCAAGGCGGATCATGTCGAGATCGTTGGCCCCGTCGCCGACAGCAATGGCATCGGCCGGGGTGAGGCCGAGACGCGCAGTGATCTCGATCAGCGCCTCGGCCTTGGCGGCGCGGCCTAGGATCGGCTCGCCGACCAACCCGGCAAACAGGCCATCCTGTTCGAGCAGGCGGTTGGCGCGATTTTCATGGAAGCCGAGCATGGCGGCGATGCGTGAGGTGAAGACCTCGAAGCCGCCCGAGACTAGCGCGGTCCAGGCGCCGTTGGCCCGCATCGTCTGCACCAGTGCGCGACCGCCGGAGGCCAATGTCAACCGGTTGGCAACGATCAGATCGACCACGGCCGCATCGAGCCCCTTGAGCAACGCCACGCGCTCGCGCAGGGCGGGCTCGAAGGCGATCTCGCCATTCATCGATCGTGCGGTGATCGCCGCGACGTGCTCCTTGACGCCGATCTCGTCGGCCAGCTCGTCGATGCATTCCTGGTCGATCATGGTCGAATCCATGTCGGCGATGAGGATCTTCTTGCGGCGCGTTGCCGACTGCTGGACGATCACGTCGATCGGCTCGGCGGCCAGCGCCGCGCGCAGATTGGCGGCCGCCTCGTCGGCTTGTGCATTCGCTGGCAGTGCGAGATCGCAGGCAATGTCTTCGGCCATCCAGCGAACAGTGCTTGCGCCCACCGACCGTGAGGCCATATTCGCAAGCGATGGTGACAAGGCACGATCGGCGGGATGGGAAACAAGCGTGGCGATAAGCGGCATCGATAATTCCGGTGCGGATGCGGGCGAAGGCCGCGTGAAGAATGCGATCCTGATAGCCGGGCCGACCGCCAGCGGCAAGTCGGCGCTGGCGCTCGACCTGGCCGAACGTATAGGCGGCGTGATCATCAACACCGATTCCATGCAAGCCTATTCGGTTCTCGACGTGTTGACTGCCCGGCCGGAGGCGGCGGACCTCGCTCGGGCACCGCATTATCTCTATGGGCATGTCCATCCCGGCACCGCCTACTCGACCGGGGCGTGGCTGCGCGACGTGACGAGGCTGATCGAAGACGGCGCGCTCTCGCGGCGACCGATCTTCGTCGGCGGCACCGGCCTTTACTTTCGCGCCTTGGCCGAGGGCATTTCGGAAATGCCCGACATTCCGCGGCAGGTACGCGACCGTTGGCGCTACGAGTTGAAGGAGCAAGGCGCCGTCAAACTGCATGGCATCCTGCTGCGCGAGGATTCCAGGGCAGCCATGCAGTTGAAGCCCACGGACAGCCAGCGCATCGTGCGGGCGCTCGAAGTGCTCGACGCATCCGGCCGCTCGATCCTGGACTGGCAGGCCGCGCGGGGCCGGCCGCTCATCGACAGACAGACGGCCCGCTTCTTTGTCATCGAGCCGGACCGGGCCGCGCTGGTCGGACGCATCGAAAGGCGTTTCGACCAGATGCTGGTCAAGGGCGCACTGGACGAAGTCAGGCAACTCGCATCGCTTCGTCTCGATCTGCAATTGCCGGCGATGAAGGCGATCGGCGTCCGCGAACTGCAAGCGGCGATGGCCGGACAATCGGGTTTTCCCGAGGCGATCGAACGCGCCAAGATCGCAACCAGGCAATATGCCAAGCGGCAGACGACCTGGTTTCGGCACCAGCTAGGACCGGAATGGCAAAGATTGCATCCTGGTGACGATATCGAAACCACGATCCAAACGCTTGTTGCTAATGCAACCTAGAAAGCCTTTCCTTCACGGAAAGGTTCTCGTTGTGGTTGTCCAAATTAACCCTCCGTAAGGCCCGCCATGCCATAAGGTCGATGGGCATTTTTCCATCGGGGAGCAGATGCGTTTCCACAAGGCGGAATCGGCGTTTTTCGTCTTTATCTTCGTGATCCTGGCCGCCGGCCTGGTGACGCTGCATGCCTATGGACTGCTACAATCCTTTGCCACCGAACTGCACACGGCCTCCGGCCTGGACAAGGTCATCTACCTCAACAAGCTGCTTTTCGCGACGGGCGTGCTGCTCGCGACCGCGCTGTTCTTCGGCATCTTCTTCATCTACCCGTTGATCCGCAGGCAGGCGACGGAGGAAGGCAAGCTGCGGGCCATGACCGTGTCACTGAGCGCCCGCTCCGAGACGTTCGAACATGCGGCGCTGACAGATAGCCTGACCGGCATGCAGAACCGGCGCTATTTCGACGACGCGCTGAAGGAATATCTCGAGGAGTTCAAGCGCATCGAGAAACCCGTCGGGCTGATGATCCTCGACCTTGATCATTTCAAGCAGGTCAACGATACACATGGCCACGACGTCGGCGACGAGGTACTCAAGGCCGTCGCCAGCTGTCTCAAGGACATGACGCGCTACCATGACGTGGTGGCGCGATTGGGTGGCGAGGAATTCGCCGTGGTCACGCCCAACATGGAGGCGGAATTGTTGTCGAAATTCGCCGAGCGTATCCGCAAGGCGATCGCCAACATGTCGGTTCTTTCGGGCAATGTCCGGCTCAAGATCACCACCAGCGTCGGCCTTGCCGTATGGGACCGCAAGGAGACGGCGGAAGAATTCTATCGCCGCGCCGACCGCCAGCTCTACGAGGCCAAGAGGCAAGGCCGCAACCGCGTCTGCGCCTGAAATCTCGAAGAAGAATTCACGAGGCCGGTTGCCTGACGCGGCTTTTTCGACTTCCGGTGCTCACGGACTGAATGTCCGCTCCGCTCCGGCTTCTCGAAACCACGCCATTCAATCCGGCCTGATGAATTCCCTTTCGGGATTTGACCAAGCTGGTTCGATGATGTGAAGCCTTTGGAAGCTTGTGTGCGGCTTCCCGGCCGGTCGTCAGAGAGCTTGCAGGCTCAATCGTTCTGGGGGCGCATGCCGAAGGTGGCGGGCTTTAGGCCGTAGCGCATGTCGAAATCATCGTCCGATTGCACGCGTGCGGCCGGCGGCTTGCGGTAGTCGGGATCGCCAGCCTGGCGGCCAGAATCGACCACTTCGGCAAAGGCCATCGCCTGCTGTTGCGGCTTTGGAACGTTGCGAAGCCGTTCGACGATCGTCACCAAATCGACATCGTCTCCGGTTTTCGACGACATGGCTTGTTCGCGCTTTGCCGTGCCGGGGATCAGTTCAGCCGGCAGTCTCTCGAACTTCAGCCGCATCGTCGTCGCCACGCCTTCGCCGAAGGCGATCGCTTCGCGCTGGCCCATGGACGACAGGAAAGCAAGCGTGGAGGCGGACGAGTCGGCGATGGCCGAGCGGATGATCGCCTGGTCCTGCTCATTGGCGAGCCGCATGGCGAAAAAGGTCGAGCACTGCGACAGGATGGTCGGGTCGAGTTCGCCCGGGCGCTGGGTGACGACGCCGAGATAGCAGCCATACTTGCGGCCTTCCTTGGCAATGCGCGACAGCGCGTGCCTTGTCGGCGCGAAGCCGAGGCGCGCATCGGCCGGCATGTAGCGATGCGCTTCTTCGCACAGCAATAGGAGCTGCAGCTTGCCCTCGCTCCACAGCGCAAGGTCGAACGCCAGGCGCGCCAGCACCGAACAGACGGAATTGACCACTTCGGACGGCATGCCGGCCATTTCGAAACAGGTCACAGGGCGGCCGTTATGCGGCACGCGGAAGATGTTGCCGATCGTCTCGTGGATGGTGTCCTCGATCAGGCGCGAGTTGAACATGAAACGGTAGCGCGGATCGGCTGCCGCCGATCTCGATGCGCGTCTTCAGCGATTTGAGCGTCGGGCGCTCGTTCTTGCTTTCGAGCATGCCCATGCGCTCGTCAATCTGCTTGAGCAGATCGGCAATGCGGTAGGGCACTGGCGTATCGGCGGTCAGCGCATCGCTGCCGCGCCTGAGATAGGCACCGGAATTGGGGTTGCGATAGAGGTTTTTGGCGAGCGGAATGAGGTCGCGCAGCGCATCGATCTCGTCGGGCACGGTCTCGCGGCCGCGAAATAGAACCTCGGCGAATTCCTCGAGCCGGAACATCCAGAACGGAAGGTCGAGCGTCTTGGAATCGACCTTGACGCAATATTCGGGCAGCGACGCGGCGAATTCATTGTGCGGATCGAGGATCAGGATGCGCAGATCCGGCCGCGCCGCGATCGATTTGCGCAGCAGCAGCGAGACGGCGGTGGACTTGCCGACGCCGGTGGTGCCGACAATGGCAAAGTGGCGCGCCAGCGTGTCGTCGATGGCGATGTTGGCGGCGATCGCCTCGTCCTGCGACAGCGAGCCGATGGTGATCGAATGACGCCCGGCCAGATCGTAGACGGCCTGCAGGTCACGGCTGCGGATGCGGTGCGCGATGGCGCCTATATGGGGATAGGTGGTGATGCCGCGGTCGAAGATCGGCTTGGAGCCGGGTTCGGCGCCGTCGCGCACTTCGCCGATCAGCTCGATGCTGACCTCGATGGCGTTCTGGCCTTCGCTGTTCCAGGCGCGATCCGACTTGCCGATCGCATAGACCAGGCCGACGGTGCGTGTCGTGCCGAGATTGACCGAGATCATCTTGCCGACCGTCCACAGGCCGGTCACCGCGCCGTCGACGTCGTCCGCAAAGGCGCTGATGGTGGCGCGGGCGCCGTCGCATTGCACGACATTGCCCAGGATGCGCCTGTCGTTCTGTTCGGCGTTGCGGCGCTCCTGCGATGTCGGTTCTCCGACCGAGGCTTCGCGTTCGACATACATGGACAGGCCAATCCCCATTTTCCCTCACGTCGAAGCCTACAGGAACGGGGTTAAGGTCGAGTGTGGCCGGATGGTGTAGGGAGGATTAAGAAGCCGGCGAAAATTGTCGCGACAAGGCTCTTTTCCAGTTATCAGTTTTCGCTATAATAGACGAATGGATGATATAGCGAACGACATCTCCTCGACAATCGGCAGGCGGATACACGCCGAGAGGACGATACGGGACTGGTCCCTGGCCGAACTCGCCGAGCGCTCCGGCGTCTCCAAAGCCATGCTGAGCACGATCGAGCGTGGCATAACCAGCCCGACGGCAGCGCTCCTGGTGCGGATCGCCGCCGCCTTCGGCATGACGCTGTCGACCCTTATCGCACGCGCGGAATTGCAGGGTGGGGGCTTGCTGCGGGCGAGCGACCAGCCCGTTTGGCGGGATCCCGACACCGGCTATGTCAGGCGGCATCTTTCGCCGGCCGGCGACATGCCGCTCGAACTGATCAGGGTTCATCTGCCGGCGGGCGCCAAGGTCAGTTTGCCCGCGGCGTCCTACGCCTTCATCAAACAGCAGATATGGCTGATCTCCGGACGGCTGGAATTCATCGAGGGCGATCTGGTGCACAGGCTCGAGCCCGGCGACTGTCTGGCGCTCGGCGCGCCGTCGGACTGCACCTTCCATGCGCTCGAGGCGGGCGCCGACTATCTCGTCGCGCTGGTCAGGGCCTGACATCATGCCGAGACGTCCAAAGCGCTCCCACAATGGGGGACCGCCGCTCGACGACTACAAGGGGCCGCCATGGGGCAAGGGCGATCCTTATATTTTCCTGGCCTGGCAGGCCGCGCATGCCAAGGCGTGGAAAGCACCGAGCCGCGACGTCATGCTGATGCGCGTGGACAAGGCGGAACGGCTGGGACTTACCTATGAGGAATACACGCTCGAATTCCTCGAACGCGGACGCCACCTTCAGGAAGAGGACACCGAACGCATCGCCGCGATCAAGGCGGCGCGCAAGGGAAAGCGATTCAGCGCTTTCGATTGACGCCAGTTCGACCGTATCGATCCTTCCATCTCAGCCAGGCAGAACGAGCATGCATTCCATCGAGATCAGAATGTTGACGCAGGACGCGCGGACACAGGCGTTGCTTGGCGATCTTCTGGTCGAAACGGTTGCCGCGGGCGGGTCGGTGAGCTTCATGCATCCGCTGGCGTCGGAAACCGCCCGCAGGTTCTGGGACACGTCGCTGACGGCGGCCGCAAGAGGTGAGCGGGTGGTGCTTGGCGCGTGGGAGGCAGACACGCTGGTCGGCACGGTCACGCTGCTGCTCGACTGTCCGCCCAACCAGCCGCACCGGGCCGAGATCGCCAAGCTGATGACGCGCCTCGATCGTCGAGGCAAAGGCGTGGCGACCCGCCTGATGCAAGCGGCCGAGGCCCTTGCGGTGGAGAGGGGCCGCACGCTTCTGGTTCTGGATACGGCGACCGAAGAGGGGGCGTCCGGGCTCTATGAGAGGCTGGGCTTCACGCTCACCGGGGAAATACCGGACTATGCATTGAAGCCCCATGGCGGGCTGACCGGCACGCTCATCTACTGGAAGCGCATCGGCCGGTGAACGTCATGTCGGAGATGGCTCGCCGAGGCGCGACAGCAGCCATTGGCGGAAATCCTGCTCGGCACCGGTCAGTCGCGCGATCGGTGCCTTGGTCAGAAAATGCCCCGATGTGCTCGGGAGCTCGAAATCGGAAAGCCTGGCCAGGGCCTTGCTTTCGAGTGCCGCGTCAATCAGCGGCCGCGAGCCCAGAAGCACGCCCGCGCCGGCTCGCGCAGCCTCCATCGCAGCCACGAAGCTGTCGAAGCGATGCGAGCGCCTGGGGTGACCGACCAATCCCGCCGCGGCGAACCATTCCGCCCACATCTCGCGCGCACCGGCGACCAGGAGCAGCGGCAGGGATGTCCAGTCGGCATCACTGGCCAAGGCCGGGGCGGCCACCGGCACAAGCCGCTCGGCGGTCAGCCTGTCGGCCAGGCGTCCGGGAAAGGATCCGTTGCCGAAACGGATGTCCAGCGCTGAGCCCGGCAGGTCATAGTCGGTCGGGCGATGGATCGTCACCAGGTCGACATGGATGCGCGGCAGCGCCTTGGCAAGGTCGGGCAGCTTCGGAACGAGCACCAGCAAAGCGAAAGAGATCGGCGCCCGCAAGGTGACGGTCTCGACGGCGCGGGGCTCGAACAGTTCCGCCGTGCTGCTGCCGATGGTGGCGAAGGCTGATTGGATGTGGGGCAAGTAGGCGGCGCCCTCCGGCAACAGTGCGACGCCCCGCGCCAGCCGTGAGAACAGACGCGTCTTCAGCCGATCCTCGAGGAGCCGGACATGCTGACTGACGGCCGCCTGGGTCAGGCCGAGCTCGGCGGCGGCCGCCGTAAAATTCGAAAGCCGCGCCGCTGCCTCGAAGCTGCGCAGCCAGTCGAGTGGGGGCAAGGTGGGGATGGTTCTCGCAGGCATTACGATTTTGCAGCCATTGACCGAAAAATGATAATTTCAATTATACCTTTCGCTCGATCAACATGCAATCGAGGCCCCGCTGAGCGGACTGCGGGGCGCAATGGACAGGAACATCTCCATGTTGACCGATGCGCTGATAGGCGACGCAGGAAGAATGATCGAACTGGGCTGGAAGGACGGGACGCGCTGCCGGTTCCATGCCATGTGGCTTCGCGACAACGCACTCGACGACAAGACACGCAGCGCCGGCAACGGCCAGCGACTGATCACCATCCTCGATATTCCAGCCGAGACGCGGATCGGTGCCGCTTCGATCAAGGGCAATGCCGTGGAGATCAGATTCGTGCCCGAGAAGAAGACGGTCAGCTTTCCCGAGGCGTGGCTTCGAGCCAATGCCTATGATCGCGCCGAGGCCCGTCAGTCCGGATGGACCGCCGACGCGGTGCAGCGCTGGACAAGGGCGACGATGCAGAATTCGGTGCCGCGCGCCGGTTATCCGAAGGCAAGCCGCAGCCGCAGTGTGCTGCGGGAATGGCTCTTGGCGGTGAGGGCCTACGGTTTTGCAGTGATGGACGGACTGCCGGCCGAATCCGGCGCTCTGTGCAAGGTCTCCGACCTGTTCGGCTACATCAGGGAGACCAATTACGGGCGCTGGTTCGAAGTGCGCGCCGAGGTCAATCCGAACAATCTGGCCTACACCAATCTCGGCCTCCAGGCGCACACCGACAATCCTTATCGCGACCCGGTGCCGACGCTGCAGATCCTGTCCTGTATCGAGAACACGGTGGAGGGTGGTGAGTCCAGCGTGGTCGACGGGTTCGCCGTGGCGGCCGCCTTGCAGGCCGAGAATCCCGAAGGCTTCCGACTCCTGAGTTCGCATCCTGCCCGTTTCGAATATGCCGGATCGTCCGGCGTGCGGCTGCAGGCGAAGCGGCCTATGATCGAACTCGGGCCGGACGGCGAACTGATCTGCATCCGCTTCAACAACCGCTCGCTGGCGCCGACCATCGACGTGCCTTTCGCCGAGATGGATGCCTACTACGCCGCCTATCGCCGCTTTGCGGAGTTGATCGAGGATCCGGCTTTCGAAGTAACGTTCAAGCTCGAGCCGGGGCAGGCCTTCATCGTCGACAACACCCGCGTCATGCATGCGCGCAAGGCGTTTTCGGGAACCGGCAAACGCTGGCTGCAGGGCTGTTATGCCGACAAGGACGGCCTGCTGTCGACGTTGGCGGCGATCGAGCACGGTTTCAAGGAGGCGGCGGAATGAACGCACATGATCTGAACGCCGGCAACATCGTCGAATTCATCGCCGATATCTTCGAGCGCCGGGGAGCCGAATCCTATCTCGGCGAGCCGGTGACGATGTCCGAGCATATGCTGCAGGGCGCCTGGCTCGCAGAGCAGGATGGTGCGCCGGAAGAACTGGTGGCAGCAGCCCTGCTGCACGATATCGGCCACTACACCAGCGAGTTCGGTACCTATTCGCCCGATGACGTCGAGGACAAGCACCATGACGAGGCCGGCGGCGAGGTGCTGGCGCCGTTCTTCCCGCCGGTCATCGTCGAATGCGTCAGGCTGCATGTCTCGGCCAAGCGCTATCTCTGCGCCACCGACCCGACCTATTTCGACAAGCTGTCGCCGGCTTCGGTTCATACGCTGTCGTTGCAGGGCGGGCCGATGAGCCCGGACGAGGTGGCCGGGTTCCGCAAGAACCCGTTTCACGAAGAGGCGGTGCGCGTCCGCATCTGGGACGAGGGCGGCAAGGTCGCGGACATGAGGACGCGCACGTTTCGCGACTATGTGCCGTTGCTAGAACGCGTGGTGGCGCGGTTCGCGGCCGACCAGGCGGCGTAGCCGATCGCACCGATCAGGAAAGGGAGGCGCGGTCCAAAACCGCGCCTCCCTCGGTTTTTCGCCACGATCTGGCTTATCCCTTGTGGTGAACCTGCTGCAGCCCATAGACGGGCGTCGCAATGCCTTCCTGCCTGGCCTTCAACTGCAGCGACAGGAACTGCGAATAATGGCGCGACTGGTGCAGGTTACCGCCATGGAACCAGAGCGCCTCCTGCTGCGTCGGCTTCCACATGTTGCGCTGCTCACCTTCCCATGGGCCGGGATCCTTGGTGGTGTTCGAGCCGAGTCCCCAGCATTTGCCGACCTTGTCGGCAACCTCCTTGAGATCAGCTCCGCCGCCCAGCCATTCATCGAGCCGTATCCGGTGGCGTAGACGATGACGTCCGCCGGCAGTTCGGTGCCATCGCTGAGCAGGACGGAATGTTCTTTGATCTCGGCCACATCGACGCCGCTCTTGAGCTTGATGGCGCCATCGATGATCAGCTGCGAGGCGCCGATATCGATGTAGTAGCCGGAGCCACGCCTGAGATATTTCATGAACAGGCCGGAGCCGTCGTCGCCCCAGTCGAGCATGAACCCCGCCTTTTCCAGGCCCTTGTAGAACGCCGCGTCGCGCTCCTTCATCTTCTCATAAAGCGGAATCTGGAACTCGTGCAGGATCTTGTAGGGCAGGGAGGCGAAGATGAGGTCGGCCTTGGCGGTGGTCATACCATTCTGCACCGCCTGCTCCGAGTAGAGCGCGCCAAGCCCGATATCCATGAGCGTGTCGGATCTGACGATGTGGGTGGTCGATCGCTGCACCATGGTGACATCGACGCCGGCTTCCCACAGCGCCGCGCAAATGTCGTGCGCGGAATTGTTCGAGCCGATGACGACAACCTTCTTGCCGGCATATTGGTCGGGGCCGGGGTGCTTGGAGGAGTGGTGCTGATCCCCCTTGAAATTCTCCATGCCCTTGAACTTCGGCAGATTGGGACGGCCGGACATGCCGGTGGCCAGCACCAGCTGCTTCGGCTTCAGCGTGATGTCCTTGCCGTCGCGGTGGACGACAACCGTCCATTCCTTCTTCTCCTCGTCGTAGGAAGCGCTCTTGGCCTCGGTCGAGGACCAGTAATTCAGCTCCATCACCTTCGTGTACATTTCCAGCCAGTCGCCGATCTTGTCCTTGGGCGAGAAGACCGGCCAGTTCTGGGGGAAATCGATGTAGGGCAAATGGTCATACCAGACCGGATCATGCAGGCAGAGCGACTTGTAGCGTTTGCGCCAGCTGTCGCCGGCACGTTCATTCTTCTCAATGATGATCGTCGGCACGCCGAGCTGCCGGAGCCGCGCGCCAAGCGCGATGCCGCCCTGGCCGCCGCCGATGATGACCGTATAGGGCTGCATCTTGAAGCCAAGCTCGGCCGCTTCCTTCTCGCGCTCTTCCTTCCAGGTCGGGCGGTTCCTGCCGGAGCCGTGCTTGGCGCCCATGGGCCGGGCGAAGCCGGCCGGCTCTTCGTGCCCTTTCAGCTCGACCATCGTGGTCAGCAGCGTCCAGATCTTGCCGTCCTTCAACCTGATATGGCCGAAGCCGCGCGCCACGTCGGTCTCGAAGCTGATCCAGCCGTCGATCACCCCGTTCGCCTCGGTCGCGTCCTCACCCCCTGGCGATCGCGAAATGCGATGGCTTCGTCTTCGACAGCTGGCTTTCCAGCATGTCACGCACCTGATCGCGGCCTTCCATGGTCTTGATGTTCCAGGTGAAGGTGACGAGGTCGCGCCAATAACAATCTTCCTGGAAGCATTCGATCGCCTTGTCGATGTCGCCGGCGGCGAGGGCCGCGCCAAATCGTTCTAGAAGGTCGGAAAGCTTCCTGTTCGGGGCCTTGTCGAGCATCAGTTTCCTCCGCGTTTTTGTTGATCGGCCTCGTTGCGAGCTGCCTTTGCCGAGCTTGGGGTCCGGCCTCGGGCAGTATCGCGGCAAACCATGGGCCGCGTCACGTCGCCAAATAGTTCGCTTTGTTTTCAAGGGTTTGACAAGCGACCCGACGTCGAGCCGGGTCTAAATGACGGCGTGCGCGTGCTTCGTGCCATGCACCGGGCAAGCCGGCATGAAAGCGGAATCGACCCCATTGACGAACGGCTGCTTTCACCCTTATGGTTCGCCACCATGAAAAAGGCACTCATTCTCGTAGGAAGGCGCGTGGGCAAGGCGGTGTAACCGCCGGGCGAAAACCTCCCATGCGCAACACACAGGCTCCCTCGGGGGCCTTTTTTATTGCCCAAAACACGACTAAACGACAGCAAAATCGCCGGATGGCGGACAGTACGGGACCAAACCGATGAGCAACGGACAGAGCGAGCGGCGCGAAATGACTGGCGCCGAAATGGTGGTGCAGGCGCTGAAGGACAATGGCGTCAAGCATGTCTTCGGTTATCCGGGCGGCGCGGTTCTCCCGATCTATGACGAGATTTTCCAGCAGGACGACGTCGAGCACATCCTGGTGAGGCACGAGCAGGGCGCCGGTCACGCGGCCGAGGGCTATGCGCGCTCGACCGGCAAGGCAGGCGTCATGCTGGTGACATCGGGTCCGGGCGCGACCAACGCGGTGACGCCTTTGCAGGACGCGCTGATGGATTCGATCCCGCTGGTTTGCCTGACCGGCCAGGTGCCGACCTCGCTGATCGGTTCGGACGCTTTCCAGGAATGCGACACGGTCGGCATCACGCGTCCCTGCACCAAGCACAATTGGCTGGTCAAGGACGTCAACGAACTTGCCGCAACCATTCATGAGGCCTTCCATGTCGCCACCACCGGCCGTCCCGGTCCTGTCGTGGTCGACATCCCGAAGGACGTGCAGTTCGCCAAGGGTTTTTACGTTTCTCCGCAAACCGCGCCACGCACCAGCTATCAGCCGAAGGTGCAGGGTGATCTGGAGAAGATCAAGGCGGCGGTCGAGCTGTTGGCCGGTGCCAGGAAACCGATCATCTACAGCGGCGGCGGCGTCATCAACTCCGGTCCGGAAGCGAGCCATCTGCTGCGCGAACTGGTCGACCTCACCGGTTTCCCGATCACCTCGACGTTGATGGGGCTCGGCGCCTATCCGGCATCGGGCAAGAACTGGCTCGGCATGCTCGGCATGCACGGCACCTACGAAGCCAACATGGCCATGCATGATTGCGACGTGATGGTCTGCATCGGTGCGCGCTTCGACGACCGCATCACCGGCCGGCTCAACGCGTTCTCGCCGAACTCGAAGAAGATCCATATCGACATCGATCCGTCCTCGATCAACAAGAACGTCCACACCGACGTGCCCATTATCGGCGATGTCGGCCGGGTTCTGGAGGATCTCGTGCGGCTGTGGCGGGCAACCGCCAAGGCCGACAAGAAGGCGCTCTATCCCTGGTGGGAGCAGATCGCCAAATGGCGCGCGCGCGATTCGCTCGCCTACAAGATGAACAACGACGTGATCATGCCGCAATATGCCATCCAGCGGCTCTATGCCCTGACCAAGGACATGGACACCTACATCACGACGGAGGTCGGCCAGCACCAGATGTGGGCGGCCCAGCACTACCATTTCGAGAAGCCGAACCGCTGGATGACGTCCGGGGGGCTCGGCACGATGGGTTACGGCCTGCCGGCGGCACTGGGCGTGCAGATCGCGCATCCGAACGCGCTGGTCGTCGATATCGCCGGCGACGCTTCGGTGCAGATGACGATGCAAGAGATGAGTGCCGCGGTGCAGTTCGACGCGCCGATCAAAATCTTCATTCTCAACAACCAGTATATGGGCATGGTGCGGCAATGGCAGCAGCTGCTGCACGGCAACCGGCTGTCGCATTCCTACACCGAAGCCATGCCTGATTTCGTCAAGCTGGCCGAAGCCTATGGCGGCCACGGTATTCGCTGCGACAAGCCGGACGAGCTGGACGATGCCATCAAGGAGATGATCTCGGTCAGGAAGCCGGTGCTGTTCGACTGCCGCGTGGCGACGCTCGCCAACTGCTTCCCGATGATCCCGTCGGGCAAGGCGCACAATGAGATGCTCTTGCCGGACGAGGCGACGGACGAAGCGGTGGCCAACGCCATCGACGCCAAGGGCAGGGAACTGGTTTAGCAGCGGACAGAGGCAGGGCTGTCGCGAGAAGCCGTGCGTAAACAGAGATTAGATCCAAGAGTTTGAAGTCGAGATTCACATCATGAACGCACAGCTACAACCGACCGGCTCCGCCTATTTCATCGCCAAGGAAACGGAAAAGCCCGAGAACCACACGCTTTCCGTGCTGGTCGACAACGAGCCGGGCGTGCTTGCCCGGGTCATCGGCCTGTTTTCCGGGCGCGGCTACAACATCGAGAGCCTGACGGTCTCGGAAACCGAGCATGAGAAACATCTGTCGCGCATCACCATCGTGACGCGCGGCACGCCGCATGTGCTGGAGCAGATCAAGCACCAGCTCGAGCGCATCGTGCCGGTCCACCGCGTCGTCGACCTCACCGTGCGCTCGCAGGAGTTCGGCCAGGAGCGGCCGCTGGAGCGGGAACTGGCGCTGGTCAAGGTCGCCGGCACCGGCGAGGCCCGCGTCGAGGCGCTGCGCCTGGCGGATGCCTTCCGCGCCAGCGTCATCGACGCCAACACCGAGCATTTCATCTTCGAGATCACCGGCAAGGGCTCCAAGCTCGACCAGTTCATCGCCATCATGAAGCCGCTCGGCCTGGTAGAGATCTGCCGCACCGGCGTGGCGGCGATGAACCGTGGCCCGCAGGGGATGTAGCACCGGTAAGTTTCTCCACAGCGTGACGACGGGATCGGCCACCGGCCGAGGGTGGCATTTGTGCGGTCGTTGGAAGAGACAATAATACTGGCTTATCTGGGAGGATATCATGTCGCTCGACGCATTCCTCGCCTTGCTTGTCTACGCCTTCGTGACCTCGATCACGCCCGGGCCTAACAATCTGATGCTGCTCGCCTCAGGTGTGAATTTCGGCCTGGTGAGGAGCGTGCCGCATATGTTCGGCATCAGCATCGGGTTTCTTGTCTTGCTGCTGGCGGTCGGCCTTGGTCTTGGCGCCGTGCTGACGGCGTTCCCGGCGCTGCACACCGCGCTCAAGATCGCCGGCGCCGCCTATCTGCTCTACCTTGCCTGGAAAATCGCCATGTCACGCTCGCTCAGCGGCAAAGGCGAGACGGAGGCGCGGCCGATGCGTTTCATCGAGGCGGCGGCGTTCCAGTGGGTCAATGCCAAGGCCTGGGTGATGGCGATCACCGCCATGGCCGTCTACTCCAATCCGGAGCATCCGTTCCTGTCGGTGGCGCTGATCTCGGTGGCCTTCACCATCGTCAACCTGCCGAGCGTTTCAGTGTGGGCGGGATTCGGCACGGCGCTGCGCGGTTTCCTGTCCGATCCAGTGCGGCTGAAATGGTTCAACATCGCCATGGGCGTGTTGCTGGCCGCGACGCTTTGGCCGATGCTGCGGTGAGTTGTCCAGGTTCGCGATCCGCCTTTTGCACGCGATCATGGTGGCCAGCCCATCCATTGTGCAGTGCACATTAAATCTTCGTAATGCCGTGTTTTGGCCCTTTTCCGCCAAAGCCCTGTCCTATCTATTCAGCGAAATCGCGGCAGGGCGTCGTGATTTGAGCTAGAATACGACCACCTGGCTATGGCGTGTCGGACGGAGAGGGTCTTTTGTCGATGCGTGGAAAAGTCATTCTTTCATTGCTTGCGGTCGCCTGCGCAGGCGCGGCCTGGCTCTATCTGTCTCCCGATGCGCTGAGCAGGGCCCGGCAGATCATCGGTGTAAATCAGGTCGCGTCGGACAAGCCGGCGCCGGATAGCCAGGATCCGCAGGCAGGGGGCAAGCAGGCGGCTGGCGGCACTGGCGCCCGTTCGGCCTCGATCATCTCGGTCACGGCAACGACGGCCGATTTCCCGGTCCGGCGCTACGCCATCGGCTTCGTCTCCTCTCCCGCCGTGGTCAGCATCAACGCGCGCGTGTCCAGCCAGATCGTGTCGATCGACGTCAAGGACGGGCAGATGGTGAAAACCGGCGATCTCCTGTTTTCGCTGGATGACCGTGCCTTGAAGGCGCAGCTCGCCAAGGATCAGGCGACGCTCGCCAAGGATCAGGCGCTGCTTGCCAGTTCGAATTCCGATCTTCAGCGCGCCAAGGATCTTGTCGCCAAGCAGGCCGGTACGCAGCAGACCTACGACCAGGCCGTTGCCGCGCAGAAGGCGGCGGCAGCGACTGTCGATGCCGACAAGGCGACAATCGATGCAGACAATGTCCAGCTTGGCTTTGCCAGGATCACCGCGCCGATTTCCGGCAGGCTTGGCGCGGTCAACGTTGCCGTGGGCGATCTCGTGACCACGAGCAATGGCAGCAGCAGCACCTCGACCCCGCTCGTCACCATCACCCAGATGGATCCGCTGCAGGTGAACTTCAACCTGCCCGAAAGCAACCTTGCGCTGCTGCACAAGGCACTGGCAAAGCCACAGCAAGGGGCAGTGACCCTGACCCAGGACGGCGACCCGACACCCATTGGCAAGGGCACGCTCGATTTCGTCGATTCCAGCGTCGATACCGCTTCCGGCACCATCGCAACGCGAGCCAGCATACCCAACGCCGATCTGTCGCTGTGGCCGGGCCAATATGTGAATGTCGTGCTCGACGCCGGCATCATGCCGCAGATGACGTCCGTCCCCACGGTCGCGGTGCAGCCCAGCCAGAAGGGGCCGTTCGTCTATGTGGTCAAGCCTGACAACACAGTCGAAATGCGGCCGGTGCAAGTGGCGCTGACCGTGGGTCAGAGCGCCGCCATCAGCGATGGCCTGAAAAGCGGCGAGAAGGTTGTTATCGAAGGCCAGACGCGACTGAAGAACGGGGCTGCCGTGCACGAAGGCAAGGCATCCGCCGGATCCGGCGACCAGGCAGCACCCAAGGTCGCGCAAGCGGACAAGGCCGGCGAGGCCGCCCAATGATCTCCGAGTTCTGCATTCGCAGGCCTGTCGCCACCCTCCTGATGTCGTTCGCCCTCGTTCTGGGCGGGCTGTTCGCCTACAAGTTCCTCCCGGTGGCCGCGCTGCCCAGTGCCGAATTCCCCGTCGTCAACGTCTCGGCTCAGCTGCCCGGAGCCTCGCCGGAGACGATGGCAACGTCGGTGGCGACGCCGCTGATCAAGCAATTCGCCACCATTGCCGGCATCGACTCGATCTCGACCACCAACTCGCTCGGCCAGACCTCGATCGCCATCCAGTTCGTGCTCAACCGCGACATCGATGCCGCGGCCGCGGACGTGCAGGCAGCGATCGCGCGCACGCAAAGATCGCTGCCGCCCCAGATGACCTCGCCGCCGAGCTACCGCAAGGTCAATCCGGCCGACGCGCCGATCCTTTTGATGTCGCTGGTCAGCGATACGGTTCCGCTGACCGATCTCGATGCTTTCGCCGAAAACGTCATCTCGCCGTCGCTGTCGACCATCGACGGCGTGGCGCAGGTCTCCATCTTCGGCCAGCAGAAATATGCAGTCCGCATTCAGATCGATCCGACCGCGCTTGCCGCGCGCGGCATTTCGATCGACCAGCTGCAGGCGGCGATCGCATCCGCCAACTCCAACACCCCGCTGGGCGTTCTGAAGAACAACAAACAGCAGCTGACGATCACGGCCAATACGCAGCTGACCGACGCCGCCGGATTCTCCAACCTCATCATCGCCACCAAGAACGGTCATCCGGTGCGGCTGGGCGAGGTGACACGCGTCGTCGATTCGGTGCAGACCACGACGACTGCGAGCTGGTATGACGGCACGCGCGCGATCATCATGGCGGTGCAGCGCCAGCCCGACGCCAACACTGTCGACGTCGTCGACAAGGTCAAGGCGATGCTGCCGTCCTTCCAGGACCAGATGCCGGCCGCCGCCCAGATCAAACTGCTCAACGACCGTTCGACCTCGATCCGCCAGGCCGTGGATGACGTGCAGTTCACGCTGCTGTTGACCATCGCGCTGGTGGTCATGGTGATCTTCGTGTTCCTGCGCCGCGTTACGGCGACCATCATCCCGGCCGTGGCGGTGCCGATCTCGTTGATCGCCACGCTCGGCGCGATGTTCCTGTTCGGCTTTTCCATCGACAACATCTCGCTGATGGGCCTGACGCTTGCGGTCGGCCTCGTCGTCGACGACGCCATCGTGATGCTGGAAAACATCTTCCGCCATATGGAGGAGGATGGCTTGTCGGCGTTCGATGCTTCGCTGAAGGGCGCGCGCGAAATCGGCTTCACCATCATCTCGATTTCGATCTCGCTCGTGGCCGTGTTCATCCCGGTGCTTCTGATGGGCGGCGTGATCGGGCGCATCTTCAACGAGTTCGCCGTCGTGGTGACGGTCGCCATCCTGGCGTCAATGTTCGTGTCGCTGACGCTGACGCCGATGCTGTGCTCGCGGCTGCTGTCGGTGACCAAGGCCGACCGCGAGGCGCATGGCGATGGCCACAGGCGCGATTTCATCACCCGCGGCTACGACCGGATCCTGAGCTTCTGTCTGCGGCACACTTTCCTGGTGTTCCTGGTCTTCATAGGCACCGCGGCGGCGTCGGTGTGGCTGATCGAGGTCTCGCCGAAGGGCTTTTTCCCGCAGGAGGATATCGGCCAGATATCGGTGACGACCATCGCGCGCCAGGACATCTCGTTCGACGCCATGGCAAAGCTGCAGGGGCAGGTGGCCAGCGTCTTCTCGCATTCGCCCTATGTCGACCATGTTGCGTGGTCGGCGGGCAGCGGCAACAATGCGCTCAACCAGGGGCAGCTTTTCGTCCAGCTCAAGGGCAAGGACCAGCGGCCCAATATCGAGAAGGTGCTTGCGGATCTGCGCAAGCAACTGGCCGGCGTGGCGGGCATCGAGACCTACATGCAGCCGGTGCAGAATTTGAGGCTGGGTTCGCGCTCGTCGGCCAGCGCCTACCAACTCGTGGTTCAAGGCCTCGACACCGGCCAGACCGATATCTGGGCGCAGAAACTGAACGACGCGATGGCGGCCGACCATGCGACCTTCACCGACGTCACCAGCGACCTGCAGAACAATGCGCTGCAGGCGACGCTGGTGGTGGATCGCGACAAGGCGGCCCAGCTCGGCATCGACACCGACACGCTGCGCTCGGCGCTGTATGGCGGGTTCGGCACCGACCAGGTTTCGACCATCTTCGGCTCCGCCGACAGCTACGAAGTCATCACCGAGCTCGATCCCAAGATCGAGTGGTCGCCGGAGCGGATGCTGGCCATCCAGATGAGGACGGCGAGCGGCTCCCTGGTTCCGCTTGGCGCCTTCGCCCGGGTCGATCGCACGGCCGGCGCCTTGACGGTCAACCAGCTCGGCCAGCTTCCGGCCGTGACGATCTCCTACAATCTGCCGCAAGGCGTGGCGCTCGGCGACAGCGTGAGCCGCATCAACGCGCTCAAAGAGCAGATCGGCATGCCGGAGACGATCTCGACCAGCTTTGCCGGCACGGCCAAGACCTTCCAGGACTCGCTCGCCAACCAGGGCCTGCTGATCGGCGGCGCGATCCTGACCATCTATATCGTGCTTGGCATTCTCTATGAGAGCTTCATCCATCCGCTCACGATCCTCACAGGCTTGCCATCGGCTGTGCTGGGGGCGGTTGTCGCCTTGCGCTTCGCCGGCATGGACCTGTCCGTCATCGCGGTGATCGGCATCCTGATGCTGATCGGCATCGTCAAGAAGAACGGCATCATGATGGTCGACGTCGCGCTCGAATTGCGACGAGAAGGAATGTCGGCCACCGAGTCCATCCACAAGGCCTGCCTGATGCGGTTCCGGCCGATCATGATGACGACGCTGGCCGCCTTGATGGGCACGTTCCCGATCGCGCTCGGCACGGGCGCCAGCGCGGAGCTGCGCCAGCCGTTGGGCGTCGCCGTCGTCGGCGGCCTGCTCGCCTCGCAGGCTCTGACCCTGTTCGTCACACCGGTGATCTATGTTTACATGGAGCATTTCTCGGGTTGGCTGCTGGGGCTATTTCCGAAGCGAAAGGCCGAGTTGCACCTGGTCGAAGCGGGGGATCAGCCTTCGCTGTTCGACGGCGATGACGAGAGGCAGGGCGAACCGCAGAAAGCGGCTGCGGAGTAGTGTATCCGCGTCGCGCCCACTGGCCCAAGCCGTCATGCTTGCGGCCGGCGGATCCCAGCCGTAGTTTATGACCATGTCCCACGATCATGACCACGACAACGAACTCGATCCGTTTGCCGCCCGCGTGCGCGCGCTGGAAACCATTCTCACCCGCAAGGGATTGATCGATCCGGCCGCGATCGATGTCATCGTCGATACCTACGAGACCAAGATCGGTCCGCGCAACGGCGCGAGGGTGGTGGCCAAGGCCTGGAGCGATCCCGCTTTTGCCGAGTGGCTGAAGCGCGATGCGACGGCGGCGATCGGATCGCTGGGTTACACCGGCCGCCAAGGCGAGCACATGCAGGCGGTGTTCAACACCGAAGAGACTCACAATCTCGTCGTCTGCACGCTGTGCTCCTGCTATCCGTGGTCGGTGCTCGGCCTGCCGCCGGTCTGGTACAAGGCGCCGCCCTATCGCTCGCGCGCGGTCATCGATCCGCGCGGCGTGCTTGAGGAATTCGGGCTGACGCTGCCGGCCTCAACAAAGATACGCGTCTGGGATTCGACGGCGGAGTTGCGCCATCTCGTCGTCCCGATGCGGCCTCAAGGAACCGAAGGCTGGAGCGAGGAGCGCTTGTCCGAATTGGTAAGCCGCGATGCCATGATCGGCACTGCGCTGGCCCAAAAACCGGAAAAAACGGGGGATCCGGCATGAACGGCCCGCAGGATGTCGGCGGACAGATGGGATTCGGGCCGGTGGCGCCGGAACGGGACGAGCCGTATTTCCATACCGACTGGGAGCGGCGGGCGCTCGGCGTGACGCTCACCGCCGGCGCCATGGGCGCCTGGAATATCGATGAGAGCCGGCATGCGCGGGAATCGCTGCATCCGGCCGACTACTATGCCTCCAGCTACTACCAGATATGGATCAAGGCGCTGGAAACCCTGCTCAAGCGCCATGATTTCGTCAGCGAGCGTGATCTCAAGGCAGGCGAGGCGATCGATCCGGCGGCGACGCCCAAAAGAGTGCTGAAGGCCCATGACGTTCCGGCAGTGCTTGCCAAGGGCGCTCCGTGTAACCGGCCGGTCGAAACGGCGCCGCGGTTCAGGGCCGGCGACCGCGTGCGGACCAGGAATTTCAATCCGATCGGCCACACCAGACTGCCGCGCTACGCGCGCGGCAAGCATGGGAGGATCGAAGCGGTGCGCGACGGCTTTGTGTTCCCCGACACCAACGCGCATGGGCAGGGCGAGAACCCGCAATGGGTCTATACGGTGGTTTTCGACGGAGCCGAGATCTGGGGCGACGGGGCCGATCCGACGCTGACCGTGTCCATCGATGCCTGGGAGAGCTATCTTGAACCGGCCTGAGGCGAACGGGCCTGCCGGTCTGCCCGCCGGCCTCGATGCGCCCGTCTTCGCCGAGCCCTGGCAGGCCGAAGCCTTCGCGATGACGGTGGCGCTGCACGACAAGGGCCTGTTTTCGTGGAGCGAGTGGGCGCAGGCACTGTCGGCCGAAGTGAAGAAACCCGGCGCCGCGGCTGACGGCCATGACTATTACGAACATTGGTTGGCGGCGCTGGAAGCGCTGCTGGCGTCGAAAGGATTGGCCGCCAAGCCCGATGTCGATGCGATGGCACGGGCCTGGGAGCGCGCCGCGCACGCCACGCCGCACGGCAAGCCGATCCTGCTGGAGAACGATCCGCACGCCGTCGGGTGATCGCGCGGACATGGCGCCCGTTCCCTTTACGTTCCCGTTCTCGCCTGATAGGCTGAAGCGCAGGGAGTTCGCCACCAGGCCGCGTCGATGGCGGTGGCGCTATCTTGTCTTTCTCTCGCGAATCCGGTCACACGATCAGATGGAATTTTCACCCCAACAGGACGAGGCGCTGCAGGCGGTCGCGCGCTGGCTCAAGGCCGGCAAGCCGCAATTGTTCCGGCTGTTCGGCTATGCCGGCACCGGCAAGACGACGCTGGCGCGCTATTTCGCCGAACATGTCGACGGCCAGGTGCAGTTCGCCGCCTTCACCGGCAAGGCGGCGCAGGTGCTGCGCTCCAAGGGCGCGGTCAATGCCCGCACCATCCATTCGCTGATCTACAGGCCCAAGGGGGAGGAATCGGTCGAAGACGAGGTGACTGGCAAGACGTCGATGTCGCCGACTTTTTCGCTCAACCGGCAGAGCCCGATCTCGCGTGCGAAACTGGTCATCATCGACGAATGCTCGATGGTCGACGAGCAGCTTGGCCGTGACCTCTTGAGCTTTGGCACGCCGATCCTGGTGCTGGGCGATCCCGGCCAGTTGCCGCCGATCTCGGGCGGTGGCTTCTTCACCGACCACGAGCCGGATTTCCTGCTCACCGAAATCCACCGGCAGGCGCGCGACAATCCGATCCTGCGGCTGGCGCTCGACGTGCGCGAGGGGCGCGAATTCATGCGCGGCGACTACGGCACGGCGCAGGTGATCGGCAAGGAAGACGTCAACCAGGACCTAGTGCTGAGGGCGGACCAGGTGCTGGTCGGCACCAACCGCACGCGCCGCCGCTACAACCAGCGCCTGCGCGAGCTCAAGGGGTTCAATGCCGACTATCCGCAGGCCGGCGACAAGCTGGTGTGCCTGCGCAACGACCCGGCCAAGGGCCTGCTCAACGGTTCGCTGTGGAAGGTGATGACCTCGTCGCGCGAGACGGTGAAACCTGGCATCAACCTCCTGGTGTCGCCCGAAGAGGATGATCCGGACCGCGGTGTCGCCAAGATCAAGCTGCTCAAGGCGGCGTTCGAGGATCCCGACGCCGATATCCCGTGGCAGCAGAAGAAGCGGTTCGATGATTTCGACTATGGCTATGCGCTGACCGTGCACAAGGCGCAGGGGTCGCAGTGGAACGAGATCGTGCTGTTCGACGAGAGCTGGGCGTTCAAGGAAACGCGCCAGCGCTGGCTTTACACCGCGATCACCCGGGCGGCCGAACGGTTGACGATCGTCAGGTAGCGGAGCCCATTTGCCTGGCGCCGAGCCATTGCCAGGCATCGGCCTCGTCTTTGAAGTGCCTGAGTTCGACCGGCGGCGGGGTAGGGAGGAAGTCTCGCGCCTGCGCCGTCCAGTCCGGCTCGCCGATCGCGGCACAACGACCTATATGCTCTGCGGCCTGCACCGCGCCCTGTCGCAGCGTCTCGTCCGATATGTCGCTCCAGTCGACGCCGTCATGATCGATCACGCGCACCAGCACGTCGATTCGCGGGTGAAGCGCGTAAGCCGCTTCGAGCAGGCCGAACAGGTTTTCCGCGTCGGCCGCCGAGACATGGCCGACGATATCGATGGCGAAGAGATCCTCACGGTCCGTATCGATGCGCCGGATTGCCGGCACGGCTTCGAGGAAATTCAAGGGATCGTATCCTTTCACAAACGTCATCCGATCTTCTGGAACACCGGAAACCCCCTATCTGTTCCCGTCAAAGGCGGTATAGATGCGCCGAAATCGAGCAGGATCCGAAGCCATGCCCGCAAAGCTTTCCGTCAATCTCAACGCCATCGCCATGCTGCGCAACCGGCGCGACCTGCCGTGGCCTGATGTGATCAGGCTTGGCCGCATCGCGCTTGCGGCGGGAGCACATGGGCTGACGGTGCATCCTCGCCCGGACGAGCGCCATACCCGCCGTTCAGACCTGCCTGAGATCAGGGCCTTGATCGACGATGAGTTCCCGCGGGCCGAATTCAACATCGAGGGCCATCCGACCGAGCATTTCCTGGCGCTCGTGGAAAAGCACCAGCCGGAACAGGTGACCCTGGTGCCTGACGATCCCTCCCAGGCAACCTCGGACCATGGCTGGAACTTCATCGCCGATGCAGCGTTCCTGACACCGATCGTGAGACGCCTGAAGAAGGGCGGTTTCCGGGTCTCGTTGTTCTCCGATGCGGATCCTGCCGGCATAAACGCCGCGCGCGATACCGGCGCCGACCGTATCGAGCTTTACACGGGACCTTATGGCAGTTGCCATGCCGATTCCGCCAAGGCGGCCAAGGAGCTGGAAAGACTGGGAAAAACCGCCGATGCGGCCTTTGTCGCGGGCCTTGAGGTCAATGCCGGGCACGATCTGACGGTGAGCAACCTGCCGGCCCTGGCGCGACGCGTTCCGGCATTGGCCGAAGTGTCGATCGGACATGGGTTGACAGCCGACGCGTTGGAGTATGGCATGGCCGGCACGGTGGGCCGCTTTCTCAGGGCTTGCGGGTGGTAATGGTGGCAGCCTCGCGTGCAAAGCATGGCAGCCATAACGCGACGGTACTTGATATTGCATCGCAGCAAGCGTAGAGCACCGCCCGCTTATCGGAGTGTCGTTCATGGCCCTTGCCAACACTGGTAGTGAGGCAGAAACCGTCGAACAATCGAGCCATCCTGAAATCGAGCAGCACAGCACCAAGGTGTTGATGCTCGGCGCGCTCGGCGTTGTTTACGGCGATATCGGCACCAGCCCGATCTACGCGTTCCGCGAGGCGCTGGTGGCGTCGTCGGGCGGCGAAGTGGCCGACCGTGGCGACATTCTTGGCGTTCTCTCGCTGATCATCTGGTCACTGACGATCATCGTCACCATCAAATACATCATGTTCGTGCTGCGCGCCAACAACCGCGGCGAAGGCGGCGTGCTGTCGTTGATGGCATTGGCGCGCGGCAGTTTCCCGAAGCGCTCGGCGATCATCCTGGGCATCGGTATCGTCGGCGCCTCGCTGTTCTTCGGCGACGCCGTCATAACCCCGGCAATTTCGGTGCTCTCGGCGGTCGAGGGCATGAATGTCGTCACGCCGACCTTCCAGCCTTATGTCGTGCCGCTGACACTGGTCATCCTGGCGGTTCTGTTTTCGGTGCAGCGCTTCGGCACCGGCGGCGTGGCGCTGATCTTCGGCCCGATCACCGCGGTCTGGTTCCTGGCTATCGGCCTGTCCGGCCTCAACCATATCATCGCCGATCCGGAAATCCTGTGGGCGATCAGCCCGCACTATATCGTCGCCTTCCTGATCAATTCGCCCGATGTCGCCTTCGTCACCATCGGCGCCATCTTCCTTGCGGTCACCGGCGCCGAAGCGCTTTATGCCGATCTCGGCCATTTCGGCCGCAAGCCGATCGTGCTCGCCTGGCTGGCGATCGTGTTCCCTTGCCTGCTGCTCAACTATGCCGGCCAGGGCGCCTTCGTGCTGGCCAAGAACGGCGTGGTCGGACATCCCTTCTTCGAAATGAACGAAGGCTGGACGCTGATCCCGATGGTGGTGCTGGCGACCGCCGCGACGGTGATCGCCAGCCAGGCGGTGATTTCAGGCGCATTCTCGCTGACCAGGCAGGCGGTGCAGCTCAACATGCTGCCACGGCTGGAAATCCTGCACACGTCGGAAAAACAGTCCGGCCAGATCTACATGCCGCGCGTCAACCTGTTGCTGGCGCTGGTGGTGATGATGCTGGTGGTGGGCTTCGGCGAATCCAGCAGGCTGGCTTCGGCATACGGCATCTCGGTGACCGGCAACATGCTGGTGACCACGGTGCTGCTGTTTGTCGTCATGACCCGCATCTGGAAATGGCGGCTGTGGGTGGCTGTCGCGATGACAGCCTTGTTCGGTTTCATCGATGTCGGTTTCTTTGCTTCCAACATCGTCAAGGTGTTCGAAGGCGGCTGGGCCTCGCTGGCGGTGGCCTTCACCATCGTTCTGGCGATGTGGACCTGGGTGCGCGGCAGCCGTTATCTCTTCGACAAGACCCGCCGCAACGAGATCCCGCTCGATTTCCTGGCCGGCAATCTGTTGAAGAAGAAGCCGCAGCTGGTATCCGGCACCGCGGTGTTCCTGACCAGCGATCCGCTCAGCGCGCCGACCGCGCTGATGCACAGCCTGAAGCACTACAAGGTGCTGCACGAGCAGAATGTGATCCTCTCGGTGGTGACCGCGCCGCAACCGGTGGTGCCCGACAGCGACCGGGTCAAGATGGAGACGGTCAACGAGCTGTTCATGCGGGTGACGCTGACCTTCGGCTATATGGAGCAGCCCAACATCCCGCGCGCGCTGGCGATCTGCCGCAAGCAAGGCTGGAAGTTCGACATCATGACGACGTCCTTCTTCCTGTCCCGGCGCTCGCTGAAAGCCTCGCCCAATTCCGGCATGCCGGTGTGGCAGGACCGGCTGTTCATCGGGCTGGCGCGCACGGCGGCCGACGCCACCGAATATTTCCAGATACCGACCGGCCGTGTGGTAGAGATCGGCACGCAGGTGGCGATCTGACTGTCTCGATCGCCTTGGGCTGACGCTTCGGGGGGCGGGCATGAGCGGCGAATTGGTGCTTGTCACCGGCGGATCTGGCTTTCTCGGCGCCCACTGTATCCTTGAACTGCTGAAGGCGGACTACCGCGTGCGCACGACTGTGCGCTCGGCCAGGCGGCAAGCCGATGTCCTGGCCATGCTCAAGGCAGGTGGCGTCGAGCCGGATGACAGGCTCTCCTTTGCAATCGCCGATCTCATGAGCGATGCCGGCTGGCCGCTAGCCGCTGCGGGCTGCGACTATGTCCTGCACGTCGCCTCGCCGTTCCCGCCCGGAGTGCCCAAGCATGATGACGAGCTGATCATTCCGGCCCGTGAAGGCGCGTTGCGGGTGCTGCGGGCGGCACGAGATGCCGGCGTCAGACGCGTCGTGCTGACGTCCTCCTTCGCGGCTGTCGGCTACGGCAAGATGCCGCCCGACGGCCGTCCGTTCACCGAGGAGAGCTGGACCGATCCGATGGGAAGGGTCAGCGCCTATGTGAAGTCGAAGACGCTCGCCGAGCGCGCGGCCTGGGATTTTATCGCCGCCGAGGGGGGCGGGTTGGAGCTTGCTGCCGTCAACCCCGTCGGCATCTTCGGGCCTGTGCTTGGCCCGGACCATTCGACCTCCACCGAATTTGTCCAACGCATGATGAATGGCGCCATGCCGGGCCTGCCGCGTCTGTCCTTCGGCGTCGTCGATGCACGCGACGTGGCGGACCTGCATGTCCGCGCCATGACCGATCCAGCTGCCAACGGCGAGCGCTTCCTGGCGGTCGCCGGCGATTTCATGACCGTGCGGGAAATCGCGCAAACCTTGAGAAAGCGGCTCGGCAACGCGGCGAAGCGCGTTTCGACCAGAGAGCTTCCCGATTGGCTGGTGCGCATGGTGGGACTGTTCAATCCGGAAGTCGCGCAGCTCGTGCCTGAGTTGGGCAAGGTCAAGAATGCCACCAATGCCAAGGCGGTGCGCATGCTCGGCTGGAAGCCACGTTCGCGCGAAGACGCGCTGGCTGCGACCGGAGAGAGCCTTATTCGGCACGGCCTGATCAAAACATCGAAGTAGGGCGGAGAGTCGAGAACAGACTTCCCGCCGCGTGGATTTCAACCTGCCAGGGCAGCCTTGTTCGCCTCGAGGAATTGTCTCAACGTCCTTGGCGTCCTGCCGGAAAGCATCTCGATCGCGTCCGTCACCATGGCGATGCGGCCGGCCCGCGTGTTGACGTCGAAGGAAACGATGACGCCGGCAAAATCCTCGGGAACGCCTGATGCCTTTACCCCTTCGGTCAGGACATCATCCGAAACCTGCACGACATCGAGCGGCTTGCCGGTGACTTCGCTGACGAGGGCGGCGATCTCTGCCGTCGTGTACGCTTGCGGGCCAGTCAGCGTGTAGGTTTTGTTGTCGGTCGTGCCAGAAGCGAGACCGGCGGCGATCGCCGCTGCCATGTCTTCGCGTGCGCCATGGGCGATGCGGCCTTCGCCGGCGGACGTGTACCAGTGCCCCGAGGCGATCGCGTGCGGCAGCGCCATGAACAGGTTCTCCTGGTACCAGCCGTTGCGGAAGATCGTGTAGGGGATGCCGCTCGCCTTGATTGCCTGCTCGGTGCTGTAGTGGTCACCGGCAAACAGGACCGGCGACACCGGTTCCGGGTTGGGCATCGAGGTGTAGAGCAGGTGCAAAACGCCGGCGTTTTTGGCCGCCGCGACTGCATTCTCGTGCTGCTTCAGGCGCTTGCCGCTTTTGAGATCGAGATCGCCGGTCGAAATGATCAGCGCCTTGTCGGCGCCCTTGAATGCGGTTTCCAGCGAAATGGCGTCGTTGAAGTCTGCGGCCCTGACAACGAGGCCGCGCACCGCCAAATCTGCCAGGCTTTCGGGATTGCGCGTGGTGGCGATGATCTTTGCAGGCGGAGTTTTATGCGCGTCCAGGAGATAGCGGATGACGCCGCGGCCAAGCTGGCCGGAGGCGCCGGTGACGAGAAGGGTTTCGGTCATCGGAGATCCTGATTTGTGCCGAAGCGGCGGGTGCTCTAGTGGTCTCAGAAAGAGACCAGCACTAAAATAGGAATTGACCTGCCACCGTAAAGGAGGCAGTTTTTCGGGAGGTAGGCACATCCAGGGAACCAGCGATGGACGGCAAGGTCACCAATCTGAAATCGAAGCTGGAGACCTACAAAGCGATGAGCGGGGGCGGTAATTTTGCCGACTGTCCGGTTCGCAATGTCATCCAGGGCGTCAGCGGCAAATGGAGATCGCTGCTGGTGATGGCGCTGGCTGAAAGGCCGTATCGCTTCGGTGAGTTGCGGCGGCTGGTGCCCGACATTTCGCAGCGCATGCTGACCCAGACACTGCATGATTTGCAGCGCGACGGCTATGTGCATCGTGAAGTGTTCCCGACCAAACCACCGAGCGTTGAATACAGCCTGACCGATCTCGGGCGCTCGATGTTCGGCGCCTTTCATCAACTGATCCTATGGGCCGAACTCAACCATGATGCGGTGCGCGAAGCGCGTGCGGATTTTGATGCCGCCCAGGCATAAGCCGCGGGGTGGCGCCGCGACGCCGCGCATTCGCCGCAGTTCCTCGCCTCAATGGTGGCCGGCACGGTGGTCCATCCGTTCAGGCGAACTGGGCTGGCGGAAGCGCGCTGGCCGGATCGTTCTTGCGAATGACCGTCGAAAGATACGATCCCTTCGCCCGCAGGAAGGCATGCAGGCGCAGTGGATAGTCCTGCGCCACGGCATGCTTGACGGACGGGCGTCCACTCAATGCCTGGCGCCAGGCCTGGACGAGCGGTTTGCCGTCCAGAATGCCGAAATCGCCGATCCGGTCGAAGGTATCGATGTAGCGGAAGACAGGGCCGTAGACTGCGTCGACGAGCGAAAAGCGCCCGCCTTCGAACCATGGTCCAGTCCGGCCGGCTTCGCCCGCCAATTCGGTCTCCACACGATCGAACATTTCCGACAGCGTCCGAGACTCGGCAAGGAATCCTGCCTCGGTCGACGCCGAATAGAATCGGCCGACGGCGTTGAGGATGGCTGAGCCATACTCGATCCAGGCACGATGCCGGGCACGGGCATAGGGGTCGGCCGGGTGGAGGGGATTGGCCTCAGTTTCTTCGAGGAATTCGAGGATGACGGCGGATTCGAAGATCACCGTCTCATCGTTCCCCCGCTGCACGCGCAGCAGCGGCACCTTGCCGAGCGGCGAGACCGCCTTGAACCAGTCAGGCTTGTTGGCGAGGTCGATGTCGACGCGCTCGAACGGCACGCCTTTCTCGGTCAGCGAGATCGCCGCACGCTGGACATAGGGGCAAAGGGGATGGCTGACGAGAATGAGGGTGTTGGCATGTTTCATTGGGGTTTGCCTCTCGATCGATGCATTCGCATCTATCTAGATGCAAATGCATTTATCGTCAAGCTTGATGCAATTGCATCTATCTCGTATGCTGCCGTCATGACCGACACAGCCATGCCATCGCCGGAGGCCATCAAGACCTGGGCACGCCTGATGCGGGTATCGCGCCAACTGGTGGAACGTGCCGAAGACGCGCTGAAGGAAGGCGGCCTGCCGCCGCTTGCCTGGTATGACGTGCTGCACGAACTCGCTGAGGCGGGCGAGGGCGGCTTGCGGCCGTTCCAACTGATCGAACGAACCCTGTTCGCGCAGTACAATATTTCGCGGCTGCTGGCCCGACTTGAAGCCGATGGGTTTGTCGAGAAGCTGCCGGTGGCTGATGACGGCCGCGGCCAAACCGTCCGCATCACGGCCAAGGGACGAGAGACGCGCCGCCGTATGTGGGCCGTCTATGGCAGGTCGATCGCGGAGCTGGTTGGCGACAAGCTCTCGCCGCAAGAACTGAACACGGTATCGGCCTTGGTTGGGCGGTTGCGCGATCCGCCAGCCGGCGACTGAACATACGCGTTGCGCGGCTGCGGGGACACGGGAAAGACATTTCATCATTTTGCCCTTGCGCCGATCTTCGGATTGCGCAATATGCCGAACCGTAACGTACGGTACTGAGCTCGGGCGATCTACGGCTCTACCATCAAACGGGAACAGAGCGTGTTGCAGGCAAATGCCGATATCGACAACGGCGAAGCGCTGACGGAGCGTCAGAAGGCGGTCCTGGATGCAGCGCTCCGCCTGCTGGTCGAAGAGGGCGACAATCTGACCATGACCGCAGTGGCGCGGCGGGCGAGCTGCTCCAAGGAAACGCTCTACAAATGGTTCGGCGACCGCGACGGACTGCTGACGGCGACGGTGCAATGGCAGGCCTCGAAAGTGCGGGTGACGGCGGTCGACGGCAGGGGGCTCGACCTTGCGTCGTTGGCCGCGAGCCTGGAGCGATTTGCTTCCGACTGGCTGAAGGTCATTTCCAGCGACACTTCTGTCGCGCTCAACCGAGTGGCGGTCGGCCATGCCGGTTCGGGCAAGGATGATCTTGGCGCGGTGGTGCTGGAGAACGGGCGCTTTGCCCTCGCCAAGCGCCTGAAGCCGGTGCTGGAGGCCGGCCGCCAGGTCGGGCTGCTCGATTTTTCGGACGCCGAGACGGCGTTCCGTACCTTTTCGGGCTGGTCGCCCGCGACGTGCAGATCCGTCTCCTGCTCGGCGACCGGCTGGAATTGACTGAGGCGGCGATCGGCGGTGATGCCGTCCGCGCGACGCAGCAGTTTCTCGCTCTTTTCGGAGCAAAAACCGGGCCGCGAGGCCTCTGATCTTCAAACGGGAAGGAAGACAAAAATGCGCGTCTATTACGATCGTGATGCCGATCTCAACCTGATCAAGGGCAAGAAGGTCGCCATCATCGGCTATGGCAGCCAGGGCCGGGCGCATGCGCTCAACCTCAAGGATTCCGGCGCCAAGGAGATCGCCATCGGCCTCAAGGCCGGATCGGCGACCGCCAAGAAGGTCGAGGCCGACGGGCTCAAGGTGATGAGCGTGGCCGACGCCGCCAAATGGGCCGACCTGATGATGATGGCGACGCCCGACGAATTGCAGGCCGACATCTACAAAAACGAGATCGCGCCGAATATCCGCGACGGCGCGGCAATCGCCTTCGCGCATGGCCTCAACGTGCATTTCGGCCTGATCGAGCCGAAGTCGACGGTCGACGTCGTCATGATCGCGCCGAAGGGGCCCGGCCATACGGTGCGCGGCGAATACCAGAAGGGCGGCGGCGTGCCGTGCCTGGTCGCCGTCAACCAGGATGCTTCGGGCAACGCACTCGACCTCGCGCTCTCCTACGCCTGCGGCGTCGGCGGCGGCCGTTCGGGTATCATCGAGACCAATTTCCGGGAGGAATGCGAGACCGATCTGTTCGGCGAGCAGGTCGTGCTGTGCGGCGGCCTGGTGGAGTTGATCCGCGCCGGGTTCGAGACGCTGGTGGAAGCCGGCTATGCGCCCGAAATGGCCTATTTCGAGTGCCTGCACGAGGTCAAGCTGATCGTCGACCTGATCTATGAAGGCGGCATCGCCAACATGAATTACTCGATCTCGAACACCGCCGAATGGGGCGAATATGTCTCGGGGCCGCGCATCATCACCGCAGAGACAAAGGCCGAGATGAAGCGGGTGCTGAAGGATATCCAGACCGGCAAGTTCACCTCGGAGTGGATGCAGGAATACCGTGCCGGCCTGTCGCGTTTCAAGGGCATCCGCCGCAACAACGACAGCCATCAGATCGAGGAAGTCGGCGCCAAGCTGCGCTCGATGATGCCGTGGATCTCCAAGAACAAGCTGGTCGACAAGGCGAAGAACTGAGCGATCCACGCTCCAAAAGAAACGGCGCCGCGCGGCGCCGTTTTTTATTGCAGGATTGTGCGGCCTGGCTCAGCGATAGGGCGAGTAGCACTGCTGGCGTGGGCCGTTGTAGGGCTGGAAGGTGTTGTCGTAAGCGCGATACGAGCGGTATCTATTGTAGCACCACCGGACATGGGCGCTCGACAGCCGGCCGGCGCGATAGTAGCGGCGCGGCGGTGCATCGTAGTAATTGTAGTTGTTGTACATGCTGCCGAGGCCGAGCCCCAAGCCAAGCCCCAGGATCGCGGCGCCGGCGCTGTCATCATAGTAGCGGCCGCGATAATGGTGGCGGCGCCAACGCCAATCATCGCCGCCGTTCCAGTGACGGCCGCTCCAGTGACGACCGCTCCAGTGACGGCCGCCCCAATCGCCGCGGTTCCAATTGCCGTGGTTCCACCCGCCCGACCGGCGCCATCTCCAGTCGTTGTTGAAGCTCCGGTTGTTGCCGCCGGCCCAGCTGTCACGCACAGGCGTAACCGTCGGCGCCGCGGTGCTGGCTGGGATCGACAGCTCCGGCTGAAGGATTGGTCCGGCAGCGGATGGTGCCGTGATGCCGGAGAAGATACCGAGCGCTATCAGCCCGGATTTGACTGTGGAAGAAAAGAGCGCGTTCATTGCACTTCTCCAAGAGAACAGGCCCCACGCCGACCCTGGGATGGGCCCACTGTGGGTCTTTGCGTCTGAACGGCGGATGAACGGAAAGGTTCCCTCAACCATGGCGCGAGGCGCGCCAGGATCAATCGATTCCAGCTGGTGGTTGCCCGGCCTTGTTTTCTGTCGCGCTTGCGGGCAAAGCTCATGATATGTCGCTGCGCCTTGCAACCTTCAATGTCGAGAACCTGATGAACAGGTTCGATTTCTCCGGATACCGCAACCAGCTCAACGAGGACCGGACGCTGGCTCTCTTCGATATCCAGAGCGAGGCCGAGTACAAGATGCTGGAGCAGGCCCGCGCCATCGCGCAGTCGGACGACATGCGGCAGCTGACGGCGCTGGCCATAGCGGCCACGCGCGCGGATATCATCTGCATGCAGGAGGTCGACAATATCGAAGCCCTCAAGGCGTTCGAATATGGCTATCTTTTCAAGATGGTGGGGCAGGGCTACCGCCAGAAGTACACCGCTACCGGCAATGATTCGCGCGGCATCGACGTCGCCGTGATGATGCGCAGCGAGACCGCGCAGGGCCAGCCCATCGAATTCGTGCGCATGACCAGCCACGCCTATGTGACCTATGAACAGTTCGGGCTGCACACGCCGGAGCTGGCGGCGCTCGGCAACCAACCCAATGAACGCATCTTCCGGCGCGACTGCCTGGAAGTGGACATTACCGTGGGCGGCTCGCCGCTGACGCTCTATCTCGTGCACTTCAAGTCGATGGGCTCGCCCCGCAACGGGCTCGACGGGCGTGAAGCGACGATGCCGATCCGCATCGCGGAGGCGCAGGCGGTGCGCCGGATCATCGAGGAGCGCTTCGGGGCGGATCATGCAGCCGACAAGCGCTGGGCGATCTGCGGCGACATGAACGATTACCGCCAGCGCGTGAAGATCGCCGGCGACGAATTCGACGGCTATCGTTTCGAGGTGGTCGACGAGAACCTGTCCTGCATCAACGTGCTGACGGCTGGCGGTTTTTGCGAAAACGTGGTCGAGAGGCGGCCGGAAATGAACCGCTGGACCTTCTACCACACGCGTGGGCCGCAAGAGCGGCATTTGTGCCAGCTCGATTATATCCTGCTGTCCAAGGGATTGGCGGCTAAGAACGCCACCGCCGTCCCGGACATCATCCGCAACGGCCAGCCCTGGCGCACGATCTTCCCCGCCGGCCAGGAAGTGGAGCGCTTTCCGCGCGCCGGCTGGGACCGGCCCAAGGCATCGGACCATTGTCCGGTGGCGACCACGCTGGACATGGCCTGAGCCGTGAGCTTCGACCTGCCGCGCAACGTTATTTTGCCGGTCGACGCCGTCGACGTCAGGCTCGATCCCGGCCCGCATCCTTTCGCGCTGGACAACGCCGAGGCGATTGCCGCGAACTGGCAGCACGAGATCGCGGCCAACCCTGCGCTGTTCGACGGTCCCGTGGTGCTGCTTTCGCGACTTGCCTGGCGCGACAATCGCCTCGTCGGCCGGTGCCACGCGGTCAACTACTCCACGTTCATGCTTTGGCGTAAACGGCGCGAGAATTCCGGCGCCGAGCACGCCTATGCCCATGCCATGCTTGTGGCCGGCGACAATGCGCTGGTGGCGATCCGCATGGCAGCCCACACCGTCACTGCCGGCCGCGTCTATTTCGCCGCCGGTTCATTCGAACCGGCGGATTTTCGCGACGGCCTCGTCGATGTCGATTTCAACATGATCCGCGAGGTGCGGGAAGAAACCGGCCTCGACATTTCAGGCGCCGCACGCGGCCTGCACTACCATGCCCTGTCGACGGAAAGCGGCACGGTGATCTTCCGCCGATACAGGGTTCCCGAGCCCGCCGAGGAGATCGCGCGGCGCATCTCGGCCTTCGTCGCAACCGAGGCCGAACCGGAGATCGTCGGTCCGGTCATCATCCGCCACGCCGCCGACCTGCCGCACGGGCTGATGCCGCACATGAAGCCGCTGATCGAGTGGCATTTTGCGAACGCGGACTAAACCTTACCTTCCGTGCTGATCGCCAATGCCGGCATACGAAGGTCTGAGTGGCTGCCTGCAACCCCAAACATCGGGTGCGTGCGCGGACAATCGTCTCGATCAGGATGTGTTGCCACTGTTTGCAGGCCGCATTCTGCCTTTCGACCTCGACGCGTCGCGCGCCTATGCCGACCTCGTGGTAAAGGCGAGAGCCTCAGGCAAGGCGATCGGCAATGCGGATGGCTACATCGCGGCCACGGCCGCAGCAAACGGTCTTACGGTCGCCACCCGCGACACCAGTCCATTCGCGGCCGCCGGATTGAATACCATCAATCCCTGGGAAACAGCGTCGTAGCCGCGCCTTTGCTTTCCAATCGCCTTATTCATGCCGCAGCGCGTCGATCGGGTCGAGCCTGGCGCCGCGCAGCGCCGGGAAGAAGCCGAAGACCATGCCGATCAGCGCGGAAAAGCCGACGGCGAGCAGGATGACTGCCGGGCTCGGCGCGAAGGGAATGGTCAGCGTCGCCGAGGCGAGGCCGGCCAGCGAGAGCCCGATCAGGATGCCGATGATGCCGCCGAGCAGCGACAGCACCGTCGCCTCGACCAGGAACTGGATGAGGATGTGCTTTTCATGCGCGCCGATGGCTAGCCTGATGCCGATCTCGCGGGTGCGCTCGGTGACCGACACCAGCATGATGTTCATGATGCCGATGCCGCCGACCAGCAGGCTGACGCCGGCGACCGCGCCCAGCATGCCGGTCATCGTGGTGGTGGCGCTGGCCATGGCATCGGCGATCTGGGTCATGTCGCGGATCGCGAAATCGCTTTCGCGGTCGGGCGTGAGGCGTCTGGCGTCGCGCAGAATATCCTCGACGCGCGGCTGCAGCTCGCTGGTCGGGGTGCGGTCGTCGGCGGCGACGTAGATGTTGTCGATGTTGCGGTTGCCCGCAATGCGCCGCTGATAGGCATGCAGCGGCATCAACACGACATTGTCCTGGTCCTGGCCGAAGCCGGTATAGCCCTTCGGCTCGAGCAGGCCGATGATCTTGCAGGAGGTGCGGTTGACGCGGATGATTTCGCCCTCCGGGTCGCCGGCACCGAAGAACTGCTGGCGCACCGTCTCGCCGATCAGGCATACGCCGGTGCCCGAGCGGGTCTCGGACTCGCTGAACGAACGGCCTGAGACCAGTTTCCAGTCGCGAGCATCGAGATAGGCACTGTCGGTGCCGGTGACGCCGGAGGTCAGGCTCTCGGTACCGAAGATGACGCGGACCTGCTTCTGCGAGGCCGGCGAAATGGCGCGTGCACCTGTCAGATAGGCAATGAGCGCGGCAAGATCCTTTTCGGTGAGCGGACGGACGACCTGGTCGAGCCCGCCCGGGCCGCCGGGACCGGCCGGGCGGCCGGAGCGCACAACCAGAAGATTGCTGCCGAGCTTGGCGATGTCGTCCTTGACCTTGGCGGTGGTGCCGGCGCCAATGGTGAGCATGGCGATGACCGCGGCGACGCCGATGACGATGCCGAGCAAGGTCAGGAACGAGCGCAGCATGTTGCGGCGGATCGAGCGCAAGGAGAGGCGGACGGTTTCCCAGAGCATGTCAGGCCACCTCGACGGTCATGGTGTCGGAGGCGACATGGCCGTCGAGGAAGCGCACCGTGCGCTCGGCATATTCGGCGACGTCGGCCTCGTGGGTGACCATGGTGATGGTCAGGCCAAGCTCCTTGTTCAGTTGCGTCAGCAACTCCATGATCTCGTGCGTGCGGGCAGTGTCGAGATTGCCGGTCGGTTCGTCGGCGACGAGCAGCGTCGGCCTCGTGACGATGGCGCGCGCGATCGCCACGCGCTGTTGCTGGCCGCCGGAAAGCTCGGCCGGCGTGTGATGCTCGCGACCGACAAGGCCGACTTGCGCCAGCGCCTGCATGGCAAGATCGCGGCGCTCGCGGCCGGCCACGCCGCGATAGATCAGCGGCAGTTCGACATTTTCCGCCGCCGTGGTGCGCGCCAGCAGATTATAGCCCTGGAAGACGAAGCCGACATAGAGGTTGCGCAGCATGGCGCGGCGGTTGCGGTCGAGCCGGCCAGCATCGACGCCCATGAAGGAATAGGTGCCGGCGGTCGGCGTGTCGAGGCAGCCGATGATGTTCATCGCCGTCGATTTGCCGGAGCCGGACGGGCCCATGATGGCGACGAATTCGCCGCGCCGGATCGCCAGGTCGACGCCGGCCAGCGCGTGCACCTTGGCTTCGCCATGGCCGTAGCTCTTCCAGACCTTGTCGAAGGTGATGAGGGGGCGCCCATCGCCACGGCGTCAGCTCCGCTGCTGCGAGGCCGTGATGACCTGCGCCCCCTCTGACAGGCCCGAGGTGATCTCGGTCAGCTCGCCGTCGGTCGAGCCGATCCTGACGTTGACCGGATGCGGACGGCCTTTCTCCAGCACGTAGAGCATGCGTGAGCCGTCGGTCGGCGGCGCTGCCGCCTGGCGCTGGCGATTGCCGCCGGGACGTCCCATGCGGCCGGTGAACAGGTCGCTCAGGCTCCAGCCGCGGGCGGCCTGCTGCGCAGGACGATAGCGGAAGGCGGAGGAGGGGACGGTCAGCACGTCCTTGGCCTGCCGGGTGACGACCGAAACAGTGGCGGTCATGCCGGGGCGCAGCAACAGCTCGCTGTTGTCGACCTCGAGCCGCGCATTGTAGGTGACGACGCCGTCGGTGGTGACCGAGGCGTAGGAGATGTCGCGGATCTCGGCGTCGAACGGCCGCTCCGGGAAGGCATCCACGGTGAAGCGGGCATGCTGGCCCGGCTTCACCGCGCCGATATCGGCTTCGTCGACCGCCGCCACCAGTTCCATGTTCCTGAGATCGGCGGCGATGATGAACAGCACCGGCGCCTGCAGCGATGAGGCGACCGTCTGGCCGGGGTCGACAGAGCGCGTCAGCACGATGCCGTCGATCGGCGCATAGATGGTGCTGTTGGCAAGGTCGGTCTGCTGCGATTTCAGGTCGGCGTTGGCGATGGCGAGATTGGCCTCGGCGCTATCGAGCGCTGCCTTCGAACGGTCGCGGGTCGCGGTCGCCGCTTCGAGCGACTGGTCGGTGGCCATGCCGCGCTTGGTGAGGGCGGCGGCGCGCACGAGCGCGCTTTCATTCTCGGCCAGCGTCACGGTGGCGTCCACGACATTGGCGGCGGCCGCCTTGGCGGATGCCTCGGCGCGTTCGATCTGCACCTGCAGCTTGGCGGTGTCGAGCGCGGCCAGCACATCGCCCTTCTTGACCTGCTGGTTCTCGTTGACCGAGACTGAACGAATGATGCCCGAGAGCTGGCTGGAAATGTCGACCTGGGTGAGGGGCTGCAAGGTGCCGGTCGCCGAAACCTCGACAGTGAGGTCGGCCTTGGCGGCGGGCGCCGTCGTATAGTCGATCTTGACCGGCGAGCCGGCATACCACTGGTAGCCGGCAAAAGCCGCGACAAGGACGATCAGCGCCAGCAGCGCATAGAGCCAGCCGCGGCGGCGATTCTTGCGCCGCCCCGTCTGGTCGAGCCCGAGCGCGGTCTCGATGGCGGAATCCGATTCCGTCTGGCAGATTGACAATCTGGTCCACGCCGGACCCCCTGAAGCGCAATATGTCCCTATGAGTGCACAGATCAGTGCTAATGGTTCGAATATCAAATTAAATTTCGCTCATGTTGGGATTGAGGCAGAAATTCGGATCAAAGCGGAAGGTTTCCTCCATGAGACGCGATTACTTGCTTTACGATGTGTTTACGACCGATCGGCTGGCCGGCAACCCGCTGGCGGTGGTGTTGGACAGCGGCGGACTGGACACGGCTGCGATGCAGGCTATCGCGCGCGAGTTCAACCTGTCGGAATCGGTGTTCGTGCTGCCGCCGGATAATCCCAAGCACCGCGCCCGTATCCGCATCTTCACGCCCGATTATGAAATGCCTTTCGCCGGCCACCCGACCGTGGGCTCGGCGATCGCGCTGGCCGAACTGGCCGATATCGCGCTCGCTGAAATGGCCGACAATGACGGCGCTGCAAGCATTTTCGTGCTGGAGGAAAACATCGGCCCGGTGCGCTGCGCCGTCAGCAAGCATGATGGCGCGACATTCGCCGAATTCGACCTGGCGAAGTTGCCGGAGCCGCTGAAGCTCGAAGCCGACCCGGTGGCGATCGGCGCCGCCCTTGGCCTGGCGCCGCACGAGATCGGTTTCGAGAATCACCGCGTCGCGTTCTGGTCGGCGGGCGTGCCCTATGTGACCATACCGGTGGCCAATCTGGAGGCGGCCGGCCGGATCCGGCTCGACAATCAGGCCTGGTCGGAACTGGCGCCGCGCAAGAGCGAATGGGCCTTTGCCAGTCCCTATGTCTATTGCCGAGAGACGGTGAACCACGAGAGCGCCTTCCATGTGCGCATGATCGTGCCCGGCACGCCTTCCTACGAGGACCCGGCGACCGGCTCGGCGGCGGCGGCTTTCGCCGGCGCCGTCATGCATTTCGACGCTCCGACGGATGGCGTTTCGCAGCTGTGGATCGAACAGGGGCTGGAGATGGGGCGGCCCTCGCGTATCCGCCTGGAACTAAGTGTACAGGGCGGAAAACTGGTCTCGGCGCGCATCGGTGGCAACGCGGTCAAGGTGGCGGAAGGCAAGCTGTTCGTCTGACCATCTGCGTCACTTCGGCGATTTGTCGGGAAATGATTCCGGCAGGGCTGGACAGGACCGGCATCGGCGGCTATATGCCCGCCAACGCCGGTTTTTGCCGGCCGAGTGGGTGCGTAGCTCAGTTGGTAGAGCAGCTGACTCTTAATCAGCGGGTCCACAGTTCAATCCTGTGCGCACCCACCAAATTCTTCAAAGACTTGGTGGAAAGACCTGAATAGGCCGGTTCAATTGCCGCGCTCGTTCATCGGCTGCTTTCGCCGCCGGGCCGCCTTTGGCCAGGAGAGATGTAGGATTTTGTAGCTTGGTCAAAGACTACGATTGGCCGCGCCGAAAAACGCGGCTCAGAAACCTGCCGAACCGAAAAGCCATGCCGTTGTCCGCGCTCCGACCGTCGTCGGCATCAATGGCGGCCTTTCCGCCTGAGAAATCGCTGATGAGCCACCAGAAGAAAACCAGAAAAACAACGAGAATTGCGGTGTCGATCGGGCCGTAAGTTGAATATCCACTGTGCCGAAGCACACCAGCAAGCAGCACGGCGATAGTCATAGCAGCGGCAGCCGAGTGAAGCTTTTTCATCCACCAGATCTATTCGAGAATCGCTACAACCGGAAGATGTTACTTCTCCGACACGCCGGCCTCGGCAAAGCTCGCCATCCTCGCATGGCACTCCAGCGCCGAGCGGACGATGTTGACGGCGAGGCAAGCGCCGGAGCCTTCGCCGAGCCGCATGCCGAGGTCGAGCAGCGGCGGCAGGTCGAGCGCTTCGAGCAGGCCGCGGTGACCCGATTCAGCCGAGACGTGGGCGGCGATCGTATGAGCAAGGCCTGTGGAGTGCAGCTTTGCCAAAGGTGCTGCGGCTGCGGTGCAGACGAAGCCGTCAAGCAGCACCGGTATGCCCATGTGACGGGCGGCAAGCGTGGCGCCGAAGATGGCGGCGAGTTCGCGGCCGCCGAGCGCCGCGGCAACCCCCAGGGGTCGGCAAGAATGGCGGCGTGGCGCTTCAAGCCCGATTCGATGGCAACCACCTTGCGCTCGAGGCCGGCATCGTCGACGCCGGTGCCGCGTCCGGTCCATTTTTCCGCACCGCCGCCGAACAGCGCCGCCGAGATCGCGGCGGCCGGCGTGGTGTTGCCGATGCCCATCTCGCCGAAGCAGACGAGATCGAGATCATCAGTCACCGCATCGTAGCCGGCCGAGACCGCGGCAAGAAACGTCTTGTCGTCCATCGCCGGCGTTTGCGTGAAATCGCCGGTCGGATGGTCAAGATCGAGCGGAATGACATCGAGTTCGGCGCCCGCGATGCGGGCGAGCTGGTTGATGGCCGCACCGCCGCCGGCGAAATTCGCCACCATCTGCACCGTGACTTCCGAAGGATAAGCCGACACGCCTTGCGCGGTAACGCCGTGGTTGCCGGCGAAGACGAAAACTTTCACCCGCTCGAGCCTAGGCATGTCGCGGGCCTGCCAGCGCGCCAGCCACGCGGCGATGGACTCAAGCCGGCCGAGGCTGCCCTGCGGCTTGGTCAACGTGTCCTGGCGGCGAGCGACCGCGCTCGCGGCGGCGTCATCGCCATCAGGCAGGTCGAGGCAAGCAGCGCGCAATTCATCTAGGGATTTGAAAGGCATGGAAGGAAATTCTCCGAAACAGAGTCAGGAAAGGGCTACGGAAGCGACGAGCAGCACCGCGATTTCGCTCACCTGTTGCATAGCGCCGATCGTGTCGCCGGTCTGGCCACCGATCTGGTTGAGGCAAAGCGCGTGGAAGGCGGCAAACAGCAGTCCGAGCAGGATAAGCGCCGCGATGGCGCCGCCAAGCCCGAGCAGGAGGAGCGGGATGGCGCCGAGCACGGCGCCGGCGAGGGCAATTTCCCGCGAGACGGTGCCGGCGCCGGCCGAGAGGCCATCGTCGCGCGCCGGGGGCAAGAGATGCATGAAGGCGCCGAATACGCCGCGCGAGGCCGCATGGGCGGCCAGGAGCGCGAAGAGAGCTTGTGTGGGATCGACGAATTCCGACAGCGCGCTCCAGCGGATGAGCAGCGACAGCGCCAGCGCCATGGCGCCGTAGGCGCCGATTCGGCTGTCGCGCATGATCTCCAGCTTTCGACCGCGCGTGTTGCCGCCGCCAAAACCGTCGGCGACATCGGACAGCCCGTCCTCGTGCAGGCAGCCGGTGGTGACCGCGGTTGCAACCAGGGCAAGGGCTGCCGCCGACCCGATGGCAAGGCCAAACCGTTCCGCCGTGGCAAAGACGATGGCGCCGATCAGGCCGACGACGAGGCCGGCGACCGGGGCGGCCCAGATCGCGGCGGCAAGGCTGCGGCCGCGAAAGTCGATGACGGGCAAGGGCAGCCTGGTGAAGAAGACCAGGCAGAGGGCAACATCGCTGGGGATTTGCCGGGGCGAAAGGGTGACCTTCGGGAACTTCATGCCTCAGCCCCTTGCGATGGCATGGAAGAAGGTGCCGCTGACCTGGCCACGCCGGTAGCCCGAGGCGCCGATCGGATTGCCTTGCCCGTCTGCGAGGTCGGCCAGGGGCTCGTCATCGCCGGTCGCTGTCATCTGCGCATAGTGGAATTCGTGCCCACGGATCAACGCGCCCCGCGGGCCGAGCGGACAGTCGGCGCGCAGCCGTGCTTCGCGATAACCGAGGTTCATCTTGCGCCTGGCGAAGCTGGTTGAATGGCCGAGCAGGCCGAGCATTTTGTGTGTTTCGCCAGATGCATCTTCCAAAGCTTCGCCAAGCACCATGAAGCCACCGCACTCACCATGGATGGGCTTCGTCCCGGCAAACCTTGCCATTCCTCTCCGAAAATTCGCAGCAGCGGCGAGACGGCCGGCGTGAAGCTCGGGATAACCGCCGGGCAGCCAGCAGACGTCGCAGCTGTTGTCGGGCGCCTCGTCCGCGAGCGGCGAGAACGGAACCATCTCCGCGCCGGCCTTGCGCCAGTAGGCCGCGACGTGCGGATAGAGGAAGGTGAAGGCGGTATCCCCGGCAAGTGCGATGCGCTGGCCGGGCGGCTTGCAGCGCATCGTCGAAGCTGCCGGGCTCCGGGGCGAGAGGTGTTGCCAGCGCCATGACCGCGTCGAGGTCGAGCGACTTTTCCGCCATGTCGGCCAACCGGTCGAGATGCGCCATCAGGTCATCATATTCACCGGCCTGGACGAGGCCGAGATGGCGCTCGGGCAGGTTCAAGGTGGGATCGCGCAGGATGGCGCCGACGACCGGCAGGCCGATCGCCTCGATGGCGTCGCCGGACAGCCGGCGGTGACGCTCGCTGCCCAGCCGGTTGAGCACGACGCCCGCCATGCGAACCTCCGGATCATAGGTAGCGAACCCCTTGGCGACGGCCGCCGCCGTGGTCGACTGGCCGGAAACGTCCAGCACCAGCAGCACCGGCAGGCCGTAGAGCCGCGCGAGATCGGCCGCCGAACCGCTGCGGCCCGGCGCGGCCGGAATGCCGTCGAACAGGCCCATGGCGCTTTCGAGGATGACAAAATCGGCGTCGTCGGCGGCATTTACGGCCAGTGCGTTGAGCAGCGACGGCGACATCGCCCAGCTGTCAAGATTGACGCCGGACAGGCCGGTGGCGGCGGTGTGGAAGCCGGGATCGATGTAATCGGGGCCGGACTTGGCGCCGCGTACTTTCAGGCCGCGCCGAGTGAGTGCGCGTAAAATGCCGATGGTGACGCTGGTCTTGCCCGAGCCGGAGCGCGGCGCGCCGACGATGATCGCGCGGGCGCTCACGATGCACCCGCCAGCGCCGCGCGCATGGCGACGATGCCGCCGACGACGATCAGCGCCGGTGCGGACAGGCCGGCGGCGGCGGCTTCCTCGGCGATGGTGGCCAGCGTGGCGACGACGATGCGTTCCTGCGGCGTCGTCGCGGCGACGATCACCGCCGCCGGCGTCGATGGGGCCAACCCGCCGTCGAGCAATGCGGCCGATATCACAGGCAGATTGGCCATGCCCATGTAGACCACGACAGGCTGGCCGGTGCGCGCGATCGCGGCCCAGTCGAGATCGTCATCGGTGCCGGCGGCATGGCCGGTCGCCAGAATCACCGCCTTGTTGATGCCGCGCATGGTGGCGGGAATGCCGGTGGCGGCCAGCGCGCTGAACCCTGAGGTGAGGCCGGGCAGGACGCGAAACGGGATGCTTTCTCGCGCCAGCGCCAGCGCCTCTTCGCCGCCACGGCCGAAAATATAGGGATCGCCGCCCTTCAGCCTGACGACGCGGCGGCCCTGGAGCGCCAGCCGGACCAGCAGGGCGGTTATGTCGTCCTGTTTCATCGAGGGTTTTCCGCCGCGCTTGCCGGCAAAGAAAAGCTCGGCGTTTTCGGCAACCGCGACGACGTCCGAGGAGACCAGCGCGTCATAGACCAGCGCATCCGCCTCATTCAGCGCCGCCAGCACTTCCAGCGTCAGGCAGCCGGGATCGCCGGGGCCGGCGCCGGCGAGCCAGACATGGCCGGGCTCAAGCGTCCGCGGCTTGAAGTTTAGCCGGGCAAGCGCCTGTTGGAGCGCGGCGTTCTCGCCCTTATTTTTGGTGCTGTCGCTCACAATCCGTCCCGTCCGCGAAAACGCCGCTGGTAATGCGCGTCGTACAATGAACTCTCGCCAAAGCCTTCCGCCGCCAGCGAGCGGCCGACGAAGATGATGGCCGTACGCTCCATCGGGTCGGCGGCCAGTTGTGCCTCGATGGTTTCCAGCGTGCCGGTCAGCACGCGCTCGTCCGGCCAGGAGGCACGGAAGACGACCGCCACCGGGCAATCGCGGCCATAGAGCGGCGTCAGCTCGGCGACGATGCGATCGATGGCGTGGATGGCAAGATGAATGGCAAGCGTGGCGCCGGTGCGGCCGAAGCCGGCCAGCGTTTCGCCAGGCGGCATTTTTGAAGCGCGGCCGGAGACGCGGGTCAGCACCAGGCTCTGCGCAACTTCAGGGATGGTCAGTTCGCGCCGCAGAGCAGCCGCCGCGGCAGCGAAAGAGGGAACGCCCGGCGTCAGCGTGTAGGGAATGCCGTGCCTTTCCAGCCGGCGGATCTGTTCGGCAACCGCGCTCCATACCGACAGGTCACCGGAATGCAGCCGCGCGACATCATGGCCGGCCTTGTGGGCGGCCAGATATTCGGCCTCGATCTCGTCGAGCGACATCGGCGCGGTGTCGATCAGCTTCGTTCCCGGGGCGCAATGCTGCAGCAATTCCGGCGCCACGATCGAGCCGGCATGGAGGCAGACCGGGCAGCTTGCCAGCAGCCGCGCGCCGCGCAGGGTAATGAGGTCGGCGGCGCCCGGACCGGCGCCGATGAAATGCACGGTCATGCCGCGTCTCCGCTGATGGCGATGGCGCAGGTGACCGGGCCGAGTACGATGCGTGGTCCCAGCAGCCTGGCGCCTTCGCCGGCGACGGCCAGCGCCGATGCTTCGGACACCGATGCTGTGCCGGCCAGATCCTGCGAGAGGCTGGAGTTGCTGAGCGCCTTCGTCGACGCTGCTTTAAGCGCTGCCTCATCGACGACAATGACGGGAAGGTTGAGTGTGCGACCTGCGGCAGCGATCGCCTGTTCATCTTTCTTGAGCGTGGCGGTGGCGAGCGACGAGAGCGCCGTCATCGCCAGCCCGTGCGCTTCGAGCGTGGTTTCTATCGCGGCAAGCACGTCCTCGACGCTCACGCCCTTTCGGCTGCCGATGCCCGCGACCATCATGGCTTGATCCAACTCCATTGGGTAACCGGCATCGCCGGCCGCCATGCCTGCATCGAACCGACAGGCGCGGCGCGGGATATGGCGATGCGGGTGAGATCGCCCCCGAGTTCGGTATGACGGGCAAGAAGCAGCGTCTCCATTTCCAGCGTCACCGCATTGGCGACAAGGCGGCCGCCGGTGCGCAGCGCCTTGATGGCGGCGGCCAGCACGCCGGCGTCGCTGCCGCCGCCGCCAATGAAAATCGCGTCTGGCGTCTCGAGCCTTGCAAGCGCCTTGGGTGCGCTGCCTTCGACCACGATGAGGCCGGGAACGCCACAGGCAGCAGCGTTGTGGCCGATGCGGGCGGCGCGGATCGGGTCGGCTTCGATGGCAACAGCGCGCATCGAACGGTGGGTGAGCATCCATTCGATGCCGATGGAACCGGAGCCGGCGCCAATATCCCACAGCAGTTCGCCGCGCCTCGGCGCCAGCGCCGACAGCGTGATGGCGCGGATGTCATGTTTGGTGATCTGGCCGTCATGGTCGAACAGATGATCGGCGAGGCCTGATGTCAAAGGCAGGATACGCGCATCCGGACCAGATTGAATTTCGAGCGCCAGTACATTGAGCGGATTGATGTTTTCGAGGTTGAACGCATCGGCGCGGGCCGAGCGCAGGTTCTCCTTTGGCCCGCCAAGCGCCTCCAGAACCGTCAGCCGCGAGGCGCCGAAATCAAGCTCGGTGAGCAGGCGGGCGATCGCCGCCGGTGCATCGGCATCGGATGTCAGGGCCAGGATGCGTGCGTTGGGTTGCAGCAATGGCCGGATCAGGTCGATGGGGCGGCCATGCAGCGAGACGGTTTCGATGTCCTGCAGCGCCCAGCCAAGGCGAGCGGCCGCCAGCGAAATGGCCGACGGCGCGGGAATGACATGCATCTCCCGCGGCATGACCTTGCGGGCGAGGGTGACGCCGACGCCGTGGAAAAAGGGATCGCCGGAGGCAAGAACGCAAACGCGCTTGCCGGCGAGCGACAGCACGTCGTGCATCTTGGCATCGAAGGGAACCGGCCATGGGCGCGGATCGCCCTTGGCGAATGATGAGACGAGCGCCAGATGCCGCTTGCCGCCAAAGATGATTTCAGCGTCGGCGATCCGCTGCTTGGCCTCGTCGCCGAGACCGGCTACACCGTCCTCGCCTATGCCGACGATGGTGAGCCATTTTTGGTTGGCGCCGCGTAGACTCTTAGCAGGCATGATGACCCACCGCATTCTGATCCTCGGCGGAACCACCGAAGCCCGGCAACTGGCTGGAAAACTGGCAGCCGGTTACTCGGTGATGCTGTCGCTGGCGGGCCGCACCGAAAGCCCGGTGACGCAGGGCGTGCCGGTACGCAGTGGAGGGTTTGGCGGCGCCGATGGTCTGGCCGCCTATCTCAAGGAGACAAGCATCGAGCTGCTGATCGACGCCACGCATCCCTACGCGGCGCGAATTTCCGCCAATGCGGCGCAGGCCGCGCGCATGGCCGGGGTGCCGATCGTCGCTCTGCGCCGTCCCGGCTGGGAGCCTGTCGAGGGCGATCGCTGGACGCAGGTCTATACGACAGGCGATGCCGTGCAGGCGCTTGGACCGGCGCCGCGCCGTGTATTCCTGGCTCTCGGCCGGCAGGAGGTCGCGGCTTTCGAAGCCGCGCCCCAGCACCATTATCTCATCCGCAGCGTCGATCCGGTCGAGCCGAAGCTGGCAGTGCCCGATGCCACCTATCTCCTGGCGCGCGGGCCGTTTCGCGAGGCGGAGGAACGCACGCTGCTCCAGCGGCACGGCATCGACATCGTCGTATCCAAGAACAGCGGCGGCGCGGCGACTTATGGCAAGATCGCCGCGGCGCGGGCGCTTGGCCTCGACGTCGTCATGGTGCGCAGGCCTGTGCTGCCGGAGGTTCCTTCGGCTGCGACCGTCGATCAGCTTGCCGACATGGTCGATCATCTTGTCGAGCCTGCCGCGGAGCGCGGCGTGTAAACCAGCGAAGACTTCTCGCCGCGCCTGATGATCCGGGTTTCCGGCGAGCCGATGATGATGCAGGTTGCCATGTCCGCCTTATCGGCATCGGCATCCGCCAGCAGGAACACCTCGATGCGCTCGTCGGGCCGGCCTGCGGCACGGCCGAAGATGACGGGTGTGGTGCCCGGCAGAATGGCCTTCAGACATTCGAAGGCGCGGCCAAGCTGCCAGGGGCGCGCCTTGCTGATGGGATTGTAAAGCGCGATGACGAAGCCGGCGCCGGCGGCCGCCAGCAGGCGCAGTTCGATCAGGTCCCATGGCTTCAGATTGTCGGACAGCGAGATGGCGCAGAAATCATGGCCGAGCGGTGCCCCGATGCGGGCAGCGACAGCGAGCATGGCGGTGACGCCAGGCACGATTGCGAGGTCGATGGCGCGCCATTCGGAGGGGCCGGCTTCGATCGCCTCGCAGACGGCCGCCGCCATGGCGAAGACGCCTGGATCGCCCCCGGAGACGACGGCGACATTGTGACCTTCGGCCGCCTTCGCCAGCGCCTCGTTGGAGCGGGCAAGCTCTTCGCGATTGTTGGAGGCGATGCGGGTCTGGTCCGGGCGCAATTCCAGCCGGTCGAGATAGGGCTTGTAGCCGTAGAAGAAGCTTGCCTCGGCGACGGCGTGGCTCGCCTGCGGCGTCACCTGATCGGCGTTGCCGGGTCCGAGCCCGATGACCGTGAGGCGGCCGCTCATGCGCCACCCGCCGACGCGACAGGGCGTCCGGACCAGCCGGCGACGAGCACGATAGCGAAATAGGGCGCCTTGTCGTCCGGCTTGTCGGTGAGCCGCATCGAGACGCTGCCCGGCATGGTGCCGCGCTCGACATAGACGGCGCGTGTCAGCTTGCCGGTGGCCTCCAGCGCCCGCCGGATTTTGGGCAGGTTGCGGCCGACCTTCATGATAACGGCGGCATCGGTGTCGGCGAGGCGCCGGGTCAGTTCGAACTCGCTCATCGTGCCCGGCAGCACGGTCAGCACGTCGTCGCCCTGAACGATCGGCAGGCCGGTCGCCGACCAGCAGCCCGACATGGCGGTAACGCCGGCAATGACCTCGGTCGGAAAACGATGGGCGAGGCGCACATGCAGATGCATGTAGGAGCCGTAGAAGAGCGGATCGCCTTCCGACAGCACGGCGACCATCCTACCGGCATCCAGATGACCGGCAACGGTCTCGGCGGACTCCTCGTAGAAGGCCGATATCTGCGCGCGGTAATCGTCGTGATCCTTGTCGATCTCCGTGGTCACGGGATAGAGCAACGGCAGCTCCAGCATGTCGGGCCGGAAGCGCGTCTCGACGATGGCGCGCGCATTGCTGTTGTTGCCGCGCTTGGCGAAATACGCCACCACATCGGCCTCGGCCAGCGCACGCGCGGCCTTCAGCGTCAACAGTTCTGGGTCGCCGGGACCGGTACCGACGCCGACCAGGCGGCCCCTTGAGCCGGTTTTGGGAAGCGCGTTCATAGGCCGGGCCTCGCCAGGGAATTGAGGGTTGCCGCGGTCATGGCGCTGCCGCCAAGCCTGCCGCGCACGATTGCATAGGGTACGCCGTAGGAATTCTGCGCCAGCGCATCCTTCGATTCGGCGGCACCGACGAAGCCCACCGGCATGCCGATGATGGCGGCCGGTTTCGGCGCACCGTCGCGCAGCTTCTCCAGGAGGTAGAAGAGTGCGGTCGGCGCATTGCCGATGGCTACCACCGAACCGGCGATGCGCTCGCCCCACAGGTCGATCGCGGCGGCAGAACGTGTGTTGCCGATCGTCCTGGCGATTTCATGCGTGCGCGGATCGCGCAGCGTGCAGATCACCTCGTTGCCGGCAGGCAAGCGGGCGCGGGTGACGCCGTGCGAGACCATTTCGGCGTCGCAGAAGATCGGCGCGCCGGCGGCAAGCGCGGCCCGTGCGGCGGCAACGAAATCGCTGGAGAAGACAAAATCCTTGGCGGCTTCCACTTGGCCGCAGGCATGGATCATACGGACCGCGACATCGGCCTCTGCTTCGGAAAAGCGCGCGAGATCAGCCTCGGCGCGGATGATGGCAAAGGAGCGTTCGTAGATCGCCGTGCCGTCGTGGATGTAGTCGTAGGCGACCATTGTCATTCCTGTCGATAAGCCTCTGCGATGCCGGCCGGCCCCAGCCTTGTCAGGCAGGCGGCGGCGGTCTCGCCCTGATAGCGTGCGCTGCGGATTGCCGCCGCGACGCGGCCGATGCCGCGCGCGGCGTCATAGCCCGGCCTGTAACCGGCAGGAAGGGCCTTTGCCGTCGCGTTCACGACAAGTCCGGCTCCATTTTCGCCGCCGACCACAGTCAGCGCCGCTGGGCCGGGATGCGCGCAGCCCTTGGCGCAGCCCGAAACATGCAAGGTGAAGTCGAGACTATCGGCGTTTTCGGTGGCAATCGCCTCGGCGATGTCGCGCGTGGCGACGCGACCCGAGGCGCAAGCCGGCGCGCCGGGACAAGCAGCGATGCGCGTGCGCGGGTCGGTGGGGGAGGTGACGAAGCCGAGGGTGGCGGCTGTTTGCTGGAGGGAAGGATTGGCGGCTGGTGGCTGGCCGAGGAAGAGCAGGGCGCGGCCCGGGGCGAGGCGGATTTCCGACGTCCCGAGGGTGAGAGCGCTTTGAGCGAGGGCGATGAGCCTTTCGGCGGGCATGCTGCCGTAGGGGAGACCGATGCCGAGAGTGTGGACGTCGCCGGCTAAGGGGAAAAGGCCGATAGGTTTGCGCGAGGCGCCCCCCTCTGTCCTGCCGGACATCTCCCCCTCGAGGGGGAGATCGGCGGCTTCGACGTCGGCTTTTCTTTAGCAGCACCGGAAATTGGCGAAACCGTCGGTGACCACGTAATCTCCCCCTTGAGGGGGAGATGTCCGGCAGGACAGAGGGGGGCGCCTCGCGCAAACTTGTCAGGCATAGCCAACCCGCCAGGGACACCAACTGCCGCTCCGACAAATCCCTTGCGTGAGCATCGCGGCCTTTCTCGGCGATCATCCTTAGAGCCGCGACGGCTATATCACGAGCCACACCTTCATCAGCAACCGCGAGCAGCCTTGCATTCCGCCCGTCACCGGCAACCGACACCCGCCAGCGGATTCCCGCCTCGGTGCTCGCCGCCTTCAGCCGCACGTCGGCCGTCACAGCATCCATCGTGAGTTGCCCGCCACCGTCGACAACGACCGAAACCTTCGGCCCGAGCCGCTGCGTCAGCCCGGCGTCCTCGACCGCTTCCCTGATCCGATCAGCCAGCGGCCTGGGGTCGGCGATCTCCTGCGGATCGATGCCGGCCAGTGGTCCGGTCTCCACTGGTACGCCAGTGCGGACCACAATGCCCAGCGCATCGACTTCCTTCGCCAGCAGGGTTGCACTTTGCGTGGTCAATCCGCGTATTTGCAAGCTGCCGCGCGCTGTCACTTCCATGATGCCGTTGCCGTGCCGCAGGGCGGATTCTGCCAGCCCGATCAGAAGCTTCGGCGACAATCCTCCGGCGACCGGGTTGAGCCGCACCAGCAGGCCGTCGCCGGTCTGCATCGGCGCCGAAAGAGCCGGGCAGGCGCCGCGGCGCGAGTAGGCGTTCATGCCGCCAACTCCCGTGCCTCGGCAATCAGTGCCGCGAGATCGTCGTCGATCGAATTGCGCAAGGGATGCCACAGGCCCCGCCGGCGCGCCGACAGGAGGCGTTCGGCAATGGCTTTCGCGGCGGCTGGGTTTTCGCGCAGGATGAAGGCGCGGACGTCCGCATCGCCGAGATAGGCATCGTGCACGGCGTCTATCAGCGCGCCCGGTATGGCCTGCGTGGTTTCGGCGAAGCCAACCAGCCGGTCGACCGTTTCGGCGAATTCCGAGGCGCCGCGCGGGCCGTGGCGCATCTGGCCCGCTATGAAGCGGGCGTTGACGGCGCGGGCGCGCACGACGCGCGTCACGGCCTCACTAAGTGAACGCGGCTTCGGCCTCTGCGGATCGGTCGTGTCGAGCACGATGACGTCGGCATTCCTGCCAAGCGCTGCAAGGGCGGCCGAGAAGCCGCCGATGAAAGCGACATCGGCCGAGCCTTCGAGGATGTCGCGGCCGGGATCGTCGCCGGTGTGGACGAGAAGATCGGCTTCGGCGATGCGGTTCTCGAATGCGCCGGGCGCGGCGATCCCCTCACCGCCGGCGCCGCCATAGGAATGCGACGTGGCATCGAGATAGGCGCGGCCGATTTCCTCGCGCGCCGCCCAGTCGCCGCTCGACAGGATTTCCTCGACGCCAGCGCCGTAAGTGCCAGGCGAGGTGCCAAAGATGCGCGGGCTGATCTTGCCCTCGGCGCGGGTCCTTGCGGCGAGCGGATTTTCCGAATCGTCCTCGTCGCGCGCGGCAACGGCGTTGGCAGCGGCATCGATCAGCGCGATCTGGGTCGGGAACATGTCGCGGAACAGGCCCGATATGCGCCAGGTGACGTCGACGCGCGGATGGCCAAGCGCTGCCGGTGCCAACACCTCGATGCCGGTGACGCGGTCTGTGGCGGCATCCCATTGCGGGCGGCAGCCCATCAGCGAAAGCCCCTGCGCGATCTCCTCGCCGCCGGTGCGCAAAGACGCCGAACCCCAGAGGTCGATGATCAGCGAGCGCGGCCAGTCGCCATGCGACTGCATATAGGCACGCACCACTTCCTCGGCGGCAGCCTTGCCGATGTCGTAAGCCGTCGGCGTCGGCATGGCGCGCGGGTCCGACGTGAACAGGTTGCGGCCGGTGGGCAGAACGTCGGAACGCCCGCGCGCGGGCGCGCCGGCCGGGCCCGCGGTGACATGACGACCGTCGAGCGCGGCAAGAAGGGCGGCCTTTTCGGCCTCGGCGCTTTGCCGGCGCATAAGGTCGGGCTCTTCGTCGGGCGCGCGGCCGTAGACATGCAGCCCATCCTTCATAGCGAAATCCTTCAGGTCGCAGAGCCAGGCATCGATGCGGCGCAGGGCCTCGTCCGGCGCGTCGGTGCGGGCAACGCCGGCCTCCGCGGCGAGGCCCGTCGTCTGCGCGGTTTCGACGATCAGACTGGCCAGACGGTCGCGGCGGCGGCGGTCGAGACCGTCAGCCTGGGCGTATTCGTCGACCAGCCGTTCGAGCCTGTGCTGGTTCTTGTCCAATCCGGCGCCGGTGAGCGGCGGCGGCAGATGGCCGAGCGTGACGGCGGCGATCCGCCGCTTCGCCTGCGCCGCCTCGCCGGGATTGGAGACGATAAAGGGATAGATGACGGGCAGGGGACCGGTGACGATCTCGGGGAAGCAGCTTTGCGAAAGCGCAACCGTCTTGCCCGGCAGCCATTCCAGCGTGCCATGCGCGCCAACATGGATGAGCGCATGGGCGCCAAGCAATTTGCGCAGCCACAGGCCGAAGGCGAGCAACGCATGGCGCGGCGGCAGCGTCGGGTCGTGATAGTCGGCGCGGCGGTCGGCCGAGCGGCCGCGGTCTGGAGCCAGCGCCACGGTGATGTTGCCGAAGGTCGCGGCGCGGAAGGGGAATTTGGCGGCGGGCAGCGCTTGAACACCCCCTCTGTCCTGCCGGACATCTCCCCCGCAAGGGGGAGATTGGCAGTTTCGACGCTGGAGCTACTCTTGCAACGTTGGAGATTGGCGAAGACAGAGATGACGGCGTAATCTCCCCCTTGCGGGGAAGATGTCCGGCAGGACAGAGGGGGTGCCTCGCGCAAACCTGTCTCGCCTTCGGCTTTGCCCCAAGCTGCTTCTACGGCAGCAATTGCTGCGCCCGGCAATTCCGTTGAGAAGGCAAGGTACTCATCCAACTCCAACCCAGCCTTGCTGCGCTCCAGCAAATCCAGCAACGCACGCGACGTTTGGGGAATTCCCTCAACTACATAGCCCTGTTCCTGGAGGTCGTGCAGCATCGCCAGCACGCTCGATGGCACATCCAACCCGACCGCATAGCCGGTGCGGCCGGGAGCGCTCGGATAATCAGGGATCAGAATGGCGAGCTTGCGTTCCGCGCGCGGCGTTTCCCGAAGGCTGATGAAGGCCGCGACCCGGTCCGCCACCTGTTCGACGCGATCGGGCTCCGGCCGGTTGGCAAAGGCGCGGTGGCCGAGCGCCGGGTCGGTCTCGCTTTCGCCCTTGAACGAAACGGCGCCGGCGAGGATGCGGCCGTCCAGTTCGGGCAGAACGACATGCATGGCGAGGTCGGCGGGCGCCAGCCCGCGCTGGTTCTTCTCCCATACGTCGCGGCGGGTGGTGGCGACGATGACCTGGAAGACGGGAACGCCGGCGCGGTCGAACAGGGTTTCGACGCCGGGTTCGGCGCCGGACGCGAAAGCGGTCGCGGTGATGATGGCGGCGGGCTTGAGCTGGGCAATCGCGGTTTCAACAAACGCCAGGGATGCCGGGTCTTTCAGGCTGGAGACGAAGATGGGGACGGGGAGCATGTCGCGCTGCCGTAGCGCCTCGAAAAGCGCGTCGATCGGCGCGACATCGGCGGCGAGCAGCATCGAGCGGTAGAAGAGGACGGGAATGGTGCGAGCATTGATGTTGTCAACGTCGAGTCCCGTCACACCCCCTCTGTCCTGCCGGACATCTCCCCCGCAAGGGGGGAGATTGCCCCGTCATCGACGCTCTCGCCCCTTTCAGATGGTGCAAACACATCCTTTTCTGACGCAACAAAAGAGGAGCCGGCTTTGATGACAGCTGATCTCCCCCCTCGCAGGCGAGATGTCCGGTATGACAGAGGGGGGTGTGACGGAATGCCGACATTCGATAAGTCCGGCTTCTCCACGACTCCGCGCCCCGGCTCATAAAACCCGGCTTTCGGCACGCTAATCGGTTCGGCAGTCGTCACATCCCGCCCCGCCAACCGCGCCAGCCTGCGCACCAGCGCGCTCATATTGGCCGGGCCGCCCTGGCGGAAATAATTGAGCAGCCCGTCCAGTTCCTCGCGCGGCAGCGTCGAGGCTTCGATCAGCCTGATGTCCTCGTCGTGGCTTTCACCGGGAAGCAGTGCCAGCTTTATGCCGCGCTCACGGGCAACCACGGCCAACTGGTCGCAGCCGTAGCGCCACCACTCGTAACCGCCGAGAATACGCACCAGAATGACTTTGGCGTGACGGGCGACGCTGTCGATCCAGAGGTCGACGGACATGGGGTGGCGCAGGTCGCGCAGCGCGGCCAGCCGCATCGTGGGCAGCCGATCGGCGTCGCCTTTCCAGGCCGCTGCCAGTCCGGCCAGGTCGCTGTCCGTGAACGACAGCGCCACCATTTCCGCCGGCGTCTGCCGCAGATCGACCGGCTCGGCGAGATCGTCGAGCGAGGCGGATGTGGTGGTGAGGATGTGCATCGCGGTCGGTGTTGCCTCAGCCGGCGAGGATATGCTCGATCGCCGGGCGGTTCAGCCCCTTGAGGCCGATGACGACCAGGCGCGAGCGGCGGTCGTCGTCAGCCGTCCAAGCGCGGTCATAATAATGATTGACGCGCGGACCGACCGCCTGCAGCAACAGCCGCATCGGCTTGCCGCCGACCTCGACGAAGCCTTTCACCCGCAGCACGTTCTCCTGTTCGGCGGCGGTGGCGACGCGCTTTGCCAGGTCGTCCGGGTTGGCGATCGAGGGGATGTCGACGATGAACGTATCGAAGTCGTCGTGCTCGTGGTCGAAGGCGCCGTCATGATGGGACTTGCGGTTCTCGATGTCGTCCTCGACGGCGAGGCCTAGCCCGAGCAGCACGGACGGATCGACCTTGCCATGAGCCGTCGGCACGACCTTCACGGCGCGGGCGGAGTGTTCGCCAATGATGGCGTTGGCGCGAGCCGAACCTGCGGCATCCATCAGGTCGCTCTTCGACAGGATGATGAGGTCGGCGCAGGCGATCTGGTCCTCGAACACCTCCTCGACGGGGTCGTCATGGTCCAGTGTCTGGTCCTGCGCGCGTTGCGCCTGTAGGGCGTCCATGTCGTTGGCGACGCGCCCCTCGGCGAGTGCCGGACCGTCGACCACGGCGATCACGCCGTCGACTGTCACCCGGCTCTTCACCGTCGGCCACTGGAAGGCCTGGACCAGCGGCTTGGGCAGAGCCAAGCCCGAGGTTTCGATCAGGATATGGTCGACCTTCGGCGTCAGCGACAGGATCTGGTCGAGCGCCGGGACGAAATCGTCGGCGACGGTGCAGCAGATGCAGCCATTGGCCAGTTCGACGATGTTTTCTTCCGGGCAGGTGTCGATGCCGCAGCCCTTGAGGATCTCGCCGTCGATGCCGATGTCGCCGAATTCGTTGACGATGATGGCGATACGCTTGCCGCCCGCGTTTTCCAGGAGATGGCGGACCAGCGTGGTCTTGCCGGCACCCAGGAAGCCGGTGACGACGGTACAGGGGACGCGGGAGAGAGTGGCGGCGGAAACTGCGGCGGTCATGATCAGTCCTTCAGCATGTCGAGGGGAGGAATGCGGGCAACGAGGCCGCGCTTGAGGGAATCCGGACGGCCGCGCCACGGAATGAGGCCGTCGGTCGAAGCGGCGAAGAGTTTCGCGCCGGTGACGAGATCGGCGCCGCTGGCGATGTTCAGGTCGCCGAAGACATAACTCCAGCAGCCGTCGCGAAGAATCGCGGCACTGAGGCGGCGCTTGCAGTTGCCGAGGCATTCGACGGTGCGGACGCGGACATTGTCGGCCATTGCGGCTTGGCGCGTATCTTGAGCCAAAACTTCGCCGGCGCGGGGATTGGCATCGGAACCGGTCTCGTCGCGGCAGGAAGCGCAGATGATGACAGTGACACCGGCCAAGGCGTCGCTATCGCCAGACAAAATGTCCGCTGTTTCAGCCGGGAAACTGCTGTCGCGTTCCAAATCGGGCTCCTTGCCCGGAAAACCCGCCGGGCGATCGGATTCTTAAGTCTCAGACGGCAGGTCTCCTGGCTCGCGGGTCATCGCCTTCGTGCCGCCTTCCCGGGACCGTCCCAGTGGTTTTCGGCCTTGGCTCGTCGCTTACAGTTGCGGGGACAGCCGCGGATTTGAAATCGAGATTTCGCACCGCATTCCCTCTTGGCTCCTCCCTTTGCCGAGAGGAGACCGTCTGGATTGGATTTAGGCTCTTGCAGGCGGCGGTGTCAACGCGCGTCTACGACACGGCAATGTCGGCGAGCGGCTGCCCAAGGTCGCCGGCGGGCGTAACCTCGATCCGTTCGAGGCCGAGCCAGCGCTGCATCTGCGTCAATTCCTGGAAGAGTTGCGCGGCGGTTTCAGGCGGCGCGCTGGGCTCGGCATAGGCCGCGTGGACGCGTAGCACGCTGGCCGGCCGGTCGGCCTTGAGGTCGACGCGCGCCACGATCCTGTCGCCGAGCAGGAACGGCAGGACGTAATAGCCGTATTGCCGCTTTTCGGCAGGGGTGTAGATTTCTATGCGGTAGTGGAAATCGAACAGCCGCTCCGTGCGCGAGCGCTCGAAAACGACCGGATCGAACGGCGCCAGCAAGGCGCGGGCCTCGATTTTTCGTGGAATACGGGCCTCCTTATGGAGGTAAGCCGGTTTGTTCCAGCCCTCGACACGCATCGGCACCAGCTCGCCTGTTTCAACCAGCTCCTCCAGCCGGCCCTTCATGTCGGCCGGCGACAGGCGGAAATAGTCGCGCAGGTCGCTTGCTGTCGCGACGCCATGAGCGCGGGCGGATATCCGCAGCAATTCCCGATGCGCGTCCTCGGCAGACGGCACCGGCAGATCGAGGATCGCCTGCGGCAGTACGCGCTCGGGCAAATCATAGAAGCGTTCGAAGCCACGGCGGTGCGCGGTGGTGATGCGTCCTGCCCAGAACAGCCATTCGAAGGCATGCTTGGCGTGGCTCCAGCCCCACCAGCCGCCGGATCCTTTCTGGCCTTCGAGCGCGGAGGCGGCGATCGGGCCGCGCTCCGCGACCTCGCGGTAGATCTCTTCTATATAGGCGGCGTGCTCGCGGCCCCATTTGGCCAGGCCCAGATACATTTCATCGCCACGCTCGGCGCGCTGCATGCGCCAACGCATCAACGGATAGGTCTCGACCGGCAGGAAGGAAGCCTCGTGCGCCCAGTATTCGAAAACCGTGCGCTTGCGCGTGACGGCGGCGTTGTCGAGCAAGGCGAACGGGTAGGGACCAAGGCGCGAATAGAGCGGCATGTAATGAGCGCGCACCACCGCGCTGACGGAATCGATCTGCAGCAGGCCGGTACGCGAGAGCACGCGGGCGAAGTGGCGTCGGTCGGGCGTGCCGGCGGGGCGGGGATCAGTGAACCCTTGGGCGGCGAGCGCGATACGCCGGGCCGTGGCAAGCGAGATCTTTTCCTTCATTCGGATGCGACTCTGATGGCTTGTTGAGCGTCGTTCGGACAGTTGATTCCGGCCATGCTAGCAGGGTTTTGGCGGCAACTCTGTCAGGAGAGAAAAGTGGAGTAAAAAGCGAAGGAAATCAAACAGGAGCGGATCGGACCAGTTTCTTCCCTTATGCCGTCCAGGCCAGTGTTTTGAACAAGGTTTGACTTGCTTCGCCGGAAGCGCTGCGCTAACCCTCGCCGCGTTGCAGCAAAGGCCCCTTAAAACGGTTCAGCGGTTAAACTGTCACGCTTCCGCAATAGGGTCTGGTGCTGTAATCAAAATGGATTGGCGCCAACGGAAAGCCGCAGCATGAACGCACTTCTCAGTTCGTACCTGCCCATCGTCCTGTTTATCGCAGTGGCGGCGGCTGTCGGCGTCGCGCTTATCGTGGCGCCGTTCCTGGTGGCCTATCGCAATCCCGACCCGGAAAAGCTTTCCGCCTACGAATGCGGGTTCAACTCGTTCGATGACGCCCGTATGAAGTTCGACATCCGCTTCTACCTGGTGTCGATCCTGTTCATCATCTTCGACCTGGAAGTGGCCTTCCTGTTTCCGTGGGCGGTGTCGTTCTCGAAAATCGGCATGCTCGGTTTCTGGTCGATGATGGTGTTTTTGGCGGTGCTGACCATCGGCTTTGCCTATGAATGGAAAAAAGGAGCGCTCGAATGGGATTGAGCGACAGTTCCGGCACGCTCGTCGCGCCGAAGCCCAAGGGTCTGATCGATCCCAATACCGGCAGGCCGGTTGGGTCCGATGATCCGTTCTTCCTCGAAATCAACAACGAACTCGCCGACAAGGGCTTTCTCGTCACCTCGACCGAGGCGCTGATCACCTGGGCGCGCAGCGGCTCGCTGATGTTCATGACCTTCGGCCTCGCCTGCTGCGCCGTCGAGATGATCCACACCTCGATGCCGCGCTACGATTCGGAGCGGTTCGGTGTTGCTCCTCGCGCGTCTCCGCGCCAGTCCGACATCATGATCGTTGCCGGCACGCTGACCAACAAGATGGCCCCGGCGCTGCGCAAGGTCTACGACCAGATGCCGGAGCCGCGCTACGTCATCTCGATGGGCTCCTGCGCCAATGGCGGCGGCTATTACCACTATTCCTATTCGGTGGTGCGCGGCTGCGACCGCATCGTGCCGGTCGACATCTATGTGCCCGGCTGTCCGCCGAGCGCCGAAGCGCTGCTCTATGGCATTCTTCTGCTCCAGAAGAAGATCCGCCGCACCGGCACGATCGAACGGTAAATCCATGGCCGCATCCCTGAGCGAACTGTCGACCTATCTCGGCGAAAAATTGATTGGCCGCGTCAATGAAGCAGTGTTCGCCTATGGCGAACTCACCATCCATATCGAACCGCGCGATCTGATCGAAGTGGTGACTTTCCTGCGTGACGATCCGCGCTGCCAATTCATCTCGGTCATCGATGTCTGCGGCGCCGATTATCCGTCGCGGGCCAAGCGCTTCGACGTCGTCTATCACCTGTTGTCGCCGAAGCAGAACGTGCGTATCCGCATCAAGGTGCAGGCCGACGAGGAGACGATGGTGCCGTCGATCACCGGCGTCTATCCCGGCGCCGACTGGTTCGAGCGCGAGACCTACGATCTCTATGGCGTGCTGTTTTCGGGCCACCCCGATCTGCGGCGCATCCTCACCGACTACGGTTTCGACGGTCACCCGCTGCGCAAGGATTTCCCGCTGACCGGCTTCGTCGAGGTGCGCTACGACGACGAAGCCAAGCGCGTCATCTACGAGCCGGTGGAACTGAAGCAGGAATTCCGCAATTTCGATTTTCTGTCCCCGTGGGAAGGCACCGATTACGTGCTGCCAGGGGATGAGAAGGCAAAGCAGTAATGGCTGAAACCTCCGTCCGCAATTTTAACATCAACTTCGGACCGCAACACCCTGCCGCGCATGGTGTTTTGAGATTGGTTCTGGAGTTGGACGGCGAAGTGGTCGATCGTGTCGATCCGCATATCGGGCTCTTGCATCGCGGCACCGAAAAGCTGATCGAGCACAAAACCTACCTGCAGGCAGTGCCTTATCTCGACCGGCTCGACTATTGCGCGCCGATGAACCAGGAGCATGCCTTCGCACTGGCCGCCGAGCGCCTGCTCGGCATCGAGGTGCCGAAGCGCGGTCAGCTGATCCGCGTGCTTTACTGCGAGATCGGCCGCATCATGTCGCACATCCTCAATGTGACGACGCAGGCGCTGGACGTCGGCGCGCTGACGCCGCCTCTGTGGGGCTTCGTCGAGCGCGAAAAGCTGATGGTGTTCTATGAGCGCGCCTCGGGTTCGCGCATGCATGCCGCCTATTTCCGTCCGGGCGGCGTTCACCAGGACCTGCCGCAGAAGCTGCTCGAGGACATCGGCAAGTGGATCGATCCGTTCCTGAAGTCGATCGACGACCTCGATCAGTTGCTGACCGGCAATCGCATCTTCAAGCAGCGCAATGTCGATATCGGCACGGTTTCGCTGGCCGACGCCTGGGCCTGGGGCTTTTCCGGCGTCATGGTGCGTGGCTCGGGCGCTGCCTGGGACCTGCGCAGATCGCAGCCCTATGAATGCTATTCGGAGCTCGATTTCGATATTCCGATCGGCAAGAACGGCGACTGTTTCGACCGCTACCTCGTGCGCATGGAAGAGATGCGCCAGTCGGCGAAGATCATGCGCCAGTGCATCGATCTCCTGCTCGGCAAGGAAAGCGCCGGGCCGGTGTCGAACCTCGACGGCAAGGTCGTGCCGCCAAAGCGCCAGGCGATGAAGCGCTCGATGGAAGCGCTGATCCACCACTTCAAGCTCTACACCGAGGGCTACCGCGTGCCGGCCGGCGAGGTCTATGCGGCGGTCGAGGCGCCCAAGGGCGAGTTCGGCGTCTATTTGGTCTCCGACGGCACCAACAAGCCTTATCGCTGCAAGCTGCGCGCGCCCGGTTTCGCGCATCTCCAGGCCATGGATTTCCTGTGCCGCGGTCACATGCTGGCCGACGTCACCGCCGTCCTCGGCTCCCTCGACATCGTGTTTGGTGAGGTCGATCGCTAAATGTCAGTCCGTCGTCTCGCAGAAGCCAGCGTCCAGCCAGCATCCTTCGCCTTCAACCGGGCGAACGCGGCCGCGGCCAAGCAATGGATCAAGAAGTACCCGAAGGGCCGGGAACAGTCTGCGATCATTCCACTGCTGATGCTGGCGCAGGAACAGGAAGGCTGGGTCACCAAGGCCGCGATCGAGACGATTTCGGACATGCTCGGCATGCCGCGCATCCGCGGGCTCGAGGTCGCGACCTTCTACACGCAGTACCAGCTGAATCCTGTCGGCACGCGGGCGCACATCCAGGTTTGCGGCACCACGCCCTGCATGCTGCGCGGCTCGGAAGCGCTGATGGACGTGTGCCGCTCCAAGATCCACCATGACCAGTTCCACACCAACGACAGGGGAACGCTGTCGTGGGAAGAGGTCGAATGCCTCGGCGCCTGCGTCAACGCGCCGATGGTCATGATCTTCAAGGACACGTTCGAAGACCTGACGCCGGAACGGCTGGCCGAAATCATAGATCTCTACGATGCGGGCAAGGGCGCCTCGGTGACGCCGGGGCCGCAGAACGGCCGCACCGGCTCGGAGCCGGCCGCCGGCCTCACGACGCTGAAGAGCGAGAAGGCGATCCTCAAGTCGACCCGTGACAGGGACGCCAGGAAGCCGCCAAGGCCGCCAAGGCGGCACCCGACGCGATCATCGCGGCGCCGGTGCCAACGCCGGCCGCCACCCCTGTCGCGCCGTCCAATGCCAGCAAGCCGAAAACCGATGCGGCTGAAACCAGCCCGGCGCTGAAAACGCCGTCGCCGGCCAAGGTCGCGTCGGCAACGGAAAAAGCGGCGAGCGTCGCGGCTCCCCGCCACTCGGCGACAAACGCCAACAAGGCGGCGCCCGAGGTCGAGAAAGTTTTGAAGCCGCGCAGCGGCCCCTGAACAAGGCTGAGCCGGCTTCCGCGTTCAAGTCGCCGGAAACCAAGCTTCCCGCCAAAGCGGCCAAGCCTTCGTTGGAAGACAAGAACCGGCCGGCCGGCATCGCCAGGCCGGCGCTGGTCGACGATCTCAAGCTGATCTCCGGCGTCGGCCCGAGGACCGAGAGCATCCTGCATTCGCTCGGCATCTTCACCTTCGCCCAGGTTGCGTCTTGGAAGAAGGCCGAACGGGAGTGGGTGGACAGCTATCTCTCCTTCCGCGGCCGCATCGAGCGAGACGACTGGGTCAAGCAGGCCAAGGCGCTCGCCAAGGGCGGCGTCGCCGAATATATCCGCGTCTTCGGCAAGAAGCCGGTCTGAGGGACGAACAATGCTTCAGGACAAAGACCGCATCTTCACCAACATCTACGGCCTCTTCGACAAGTCGCTGGCCGGCGCAATGGCGCGCGGCGCCTGGGACAACACGCCCGGCATCGTCGCCAAGGGGCGCGAGTGGATCGTCAACGAGATGAAGGCGTCGGGCCTGCGCGGCCGCGGCGGCGCCGGTTTCCCGACCGGCTTGAAATGGTCGTTCATGCCCAAGCAGAGTGACGGCCGGCCGAGCTATCTCGTCATCAATGCCGACGAATCCGAGCCCGGTACCTGCAAGGACCGCGACATTCTGCGCAACGATCCGCACACGCTGGTCGAAGGCGCCTTGCTCGCCGGCTTCGCCATGGGCGCGGTCGCGGCCTACATCTATGTGCGCGGCGAGTTCATCCGCGAGCGCGAGGCGCTGCAGCGTGCCATCGACGAGGCCTATGAGGCCAAGCTGATCGGCAAGGGCAACACTTCAGGCTACGATTTCGACGTCTATATGCACCATGGCGCCGGGGCTTATATCTGCGGCGAGGAGACGGCGCTGCTCGAAAGCCTCGAGGGAAAGAAGGGCCAGCCCAGGCTGAAGCCACCATTTCCGGCCAATGTCGGCCTTTATGGCTGCCCGACCACCGTCAACAACGTCGAATCGATCGCGGTGGCGCCGACGATCCTGCGCCGGGGCGCGGCCTGGTTCTCATCCTTCGGCCGGCCCAACAACGTCGGCACCAAGCTGTTCTGCGTCTCCGGCCACGTCAACAATCCGTGCACCGTCGAAGAGGCGATGTCGATCCCGTTCCGCGAGCTGATCGAGACGCATTGCGGCGGCATCCGTGGCGGCTGGGACAATCTTCTGGCGGTCATTCCTGGCGGCGCCTCGGTGCCGCTGGTGCCGGCCGAGCAGATCATCGATACGCCGATGGATTTCGACGCGCTGCGCGACCTCAAATCCGGCCTCGGCACGGCGGCCGTCATCGTCATGGACAAGTCGACCGATGTCGTAAAAGCCATCGCGCGGCTGTCCTACTTCTACAAGCATGAGAGCTGCGGCCAATGCACGCCGTGCCGTGAAGGCACCGGCTGGATGTGGCGGGTGATGGAACGGCTTGTGCGCGGCGAGGCGCAGAAGCGCGAGATCGACATGCTGCTCGACGTGACCAAGCAGGTCGAAGGCCACACGATCTGCGCGCTGGGCGACGCGGCCGCTTGGCCGATCCAGGGCCTGATGCGGCACTTCCGCGGCGAGGTGGAGCGGCGCATCGACGAGTTTTCGCGCAACGCGCACCGGGCCGAGCCGGTGTTGGTGGCGGCGGAATAGAGAAGCATTGAATGGGCGATAGCCCGGAGCGAGAAGAACGGGGCGGGGCGAACGAAGAAACGACCAGGAGAATTCTATGGCGCCGTATTCGACACCCCACCCGTTGATGCCCAATTTGGACCAGATCGAGAAGATGAACCAGGACCTGACCAGGATGATGCCGAAGGAGATGGCCGGCGCCGTCAACCTTCTGGCGCACCCTGTCGCGGGCGCGGCGGCGATGTCGGCTCTGGGACTTGGGCTCGCCAACCACGCTTTCGGCGTCTGGTTGGGCGCGCTGTCGGGCGCAGCCGAGGCGTCGCAACGCCTCATGCAGCCGCTCATCGAGGATTTCGAGGCGCGCGTCGAACAATTCGAGGATGCGAGCCTTTCATCCACCAGAGCGCGGGCGACGGCCAAGACCCTGATTGCGGAGGCGCAGTCCTTCGCGCAGGAAGTCACCGACATTGCCGCCAGGGAGGCCGCCACCACGGTGCCGGCGGCACAGGCGGGGCGGTCAGCGGACGAGCTTTCGGATGTGCTGCTGCCCGAGGATTTCCGGCAGCCCAAGGCTATCGAGAGGCCGGCGAAGCCTTCGGATCTCAAGAAGATATCGGGCATCGGCCCGAAGCTGGAGACGGTGCTCAACGGGCTCGGCATATGGACGTTCCGCCAGATCGCCGACTGGTCGCCCGAAGAGATCGCCTGGGTCGACGACTACCTGTCGTTCAACGGCCGTATCGTGCGCGACGACTGGATTGCCCAGGCGGCTGTGCTGGCCGCGAAGAAGTGAGTGAAATGCCGGGCGCCGCGTCTGTCGCGCCCGGGAAATGAGATTGCGGGAAATCCGCAGAGGTTTGAGGCGAATGGCAAAGCTCAAGGTCGACGGGAAAGAAATCACTGTACCCGACCATTACACGCTGCTGCAGGCGGCAGAGGACGCGGGCGCGGAAGTGCCGCGCTTCTGCTTCCACGAGCGGTTGTCGATCGCCGGCAATTGTCGCATGTGCCTGATCGAGGTGAAGGGCGGGCCGCCCAAGCCGCAAGCGTCCTGCGCCATGGGCGTGCGCGACCTGCGTCCCGGTCCGAACGGAGAAGCGCCGGAAATCTTCACCAACACGCCGATGGTCAAGAAGGCCAGGGAAGGCGTGATGGAATTCCTGCTGATCAACCATCCGCTGGATTGCCCGATCTGCGACCAGGGCGGCGAATGCGACCTGCAGGACCAGGCGATGGCCTTCGGCGTTGATTCCTCGCGCTATCACGAGAACAAGCGCGCGGTCGAAGACAAGTATATCGGCCCGCTGGTCAAGACGGTGATGAACCGCTGCATCCACTGCACGCGCTGCGTTCGCTTCACCACCGAGGTTGCCGGCATTTCCGAACTCGGCCTGATCGGCCGCGGCGAGGATGCCGAGATCACCACCTATCTCGAGCAGGCGATGACCTCGGAGCTGCAGGGCAATGTCATCGACCTGTGCCCCGTCGGCGCGCTGACCTCCAAGCCTTTCGCCTTCCAGGCACGGCCGTGGGAACTGACCAAGACCGAATCCATCGACGTCATGGATGCCGTCGGCTCGGCGATCCGCGTCGACAGCCGCGGCCGCGAGGTGATGCGCATCCTGCCGCGCGTCAACGAGGCGGTGAACGAGGAATGGATCTCCGACAAGACCCGGTTCATCTGGGACGGCCTGCGCACGCAGCGCCTCGACCGGCCCTATGTGCGCAAGGACGGTAAGCTGGCCCCGGCGAGCTGGGCCGAGGCCTTCGCGGCAATCAAGGACGCCGTGTCGAAGACTACGCCCGAGAAGATCGGCGCCATAGCGGGCGATCTTGCCGCGGTTGAGGAAATCTACGCGCTGAAGCTCCTGATGGCCGCACTCGGTTCGAGGAACATGGATTGCCGCCAGGACGGCGCCGCGCTCGACCCGTCGCTTGGCCGGGCAAGCTACATTTTCAACCCCACCATCGAAGGCATCGAACAGGCGGACGCGGTGCTGATCATCGGCGCCAATCCGCGCTTCGAAGCCTCGGTGCTCAACGCCCGCATCCGCAAGCGCTGGCGGGTCGGCAATCTGCCGGTCGGCGTCATCGGCGATGTCGGGGATACACGCTATGACTACGAACTGCTGGGCGCAGGACCGGAATCGCTCAAGGATCTGGCCGACGGCGATGGCAAGTTCTTCCAGGTGCTGAAGAAGGCCACGCATCCGCTCATCATCGTCGGCCAGGGCGCGCTGGCACGCCCCGATGGCGCGGCGGTGCTCGGCCAGGCAGCGAAGCTCGCCATGGCCGTGAACGCCGCGCGCGCGGACTGGAACGGCTTTGCCGTGCTGCACAATGCGGCTGGACGCGTCGGCGGCCTCGACCTTGGCTTCGTGCCGAGCGAGGGCGGCAGGAACGTCGCCGGCATGCTGGGCGAGACGGACGTGCTGTTCTTGCTGGGCGCCGACGAGATCGACATGGCAAAGACCGGCGGCGCTTTCGTGGTCTATGTCGGTACCCATGGCGACGCCGGCGCGCACCGCGCCAACGTCATCCTGCCGGGCGCTGCCTATACCGAGAAGTCGGGCACCTATGTCAACACGGAAGGGCGCGTGCAGCAGACCAACCGCGCCGGCTTCGCGCCGGGCGACGCGCGCGAGGATTGGGCCATCGTCAGGGCATTGTCGGATGTACTGGGCAAGAAGTTGCCGTTCGATTCGCTGCCGCAGCTGCGCGCTAAACTCTACGGCGAATACCCGCATCTTGCCCGCATCGACCAGGTTGCTGCGGGCAATGCCGAGGATATCGCCAATGTGGCGAAGCTTGGCGGACGGCTGAACAAGGGCACGTTCACGTCGCCGGTGCAGGACTTCTACCTGACCAACCCGATTGCGCGGGCCTCTGCCGTGATGGCGGAATGCTCGGCGCTTGCCAAGAGCGGCTTCAAGCAGGCGGCGGAATAAGCATGGACACCTTCTTCTCCTTTTACGTGCTGCCGGCGCTGATCATCGTGTTGAAGTCGGTCGTACTGATCGTCGTGCTTCTCATCGCCGTCGCCTACCTGCTCTATGCAGACCGCAAGATCTGGGCGGCGGTGCAACTGCGCCGCGGCCCGAACGTCGTCGGCCCCTGGGGGACGCTGCAGGCTTTCGCCGATCTGTTGAAGTTCGTCTTCAAGGAGCCGGTGATCCCGTCCGGCGCCAACAAGGGCGTGTTCCTTTTGGCGCCGTTGGTATCGGCGGTTCTGGCGATCTCGGCCTGGGCGGTCATTCCGGTCAGCCAGGGCTGGGCCGTCGCCAACGTCAATGTCGGTATCCTCTATGTCTTCGCCATCTCCTCGCTCGAGGTTTATGGCGTGATCATGGGCGGCTGGGCGTCCAATTCGAAATATCCGTTCCTCGGGGCGCTGCGTTCGGCCGCACAAATGGTGTCCTACGAGGTCTCGATCGGCTTCGTCATCGTCACCGTGCTGCTTTGCGTCGGCTCGCTCAACCTGTCCGACATCGTGCTGTCGCAGCAGGATGGGCTGGGCACCAGGCTCGGCCTGCCCAACACCTTCCTCGACTGGCACTGGCTGTCGCTGTTGCCGATGTTCGTCATCTTCTTCATCTCGGCGCTAGCCGAGACGAATCGCCCGCCTTTCGACCTCGTCGAAGCCGAATCGGAACTGGTCGCCGGCCACATGGTCGAATATTCGTCGACGCCGTTCCTGCTGTTCTTCCTCGGCGAATACGTCGCCGTCGTGCTGATGTGCGCGTTGGCCACCATCCTGTTCCTCGGCGGCTGGCTGCCGCCGTTCGACTTCGCGCCCTTCACCTGGGTGCCGGGGGTGATCTGGTTCGTGCTCAAGATCTGCCTGATGTTCTTCATGTTCTCCATGGTGAAAGCGTTCGTGCCGCGTTACCGCTACGACCAACTCATGCGGCTTGGCTGGAAGGTGTTCCTGCCGATCTCGCTGTTCATGGTGGTGCTGACCGCCGCCTTCCTCAAGATCACGGGGTTTGCGTGATGTCCGCTCTGTCCCAGGCCGCCAAATCGCTGCTGCTGAAGGATTTCGTCAGCGCCTTCTTCTTGTCGATGCGCCAGTTCTTCGCGCCGAAGGAGACGATCAATTATCCGCACGAGAAAGGGCCGGTGAGCCCGCGCTTCCGCGGCGAGCATGCCTTGCGCCGTTATCCCAATGGCGAGGAACGCTGCATAGCCTGCAAATTGTGCGAGGCGATCTGCCCGGCGCAGGCCATCACCATCGAGGCCGGCCCGCGCCGCAACGACGGCACGCGCCGCACGGTGCGCTACGACATCGACATGGTGAAATGCATCTATTGCGGCTTCTGCCAGGAAGCCTGCCCGGTCGACGCCATCGTCGAGGGGCCGAATTTCGAATTCGCGACCGAGACGCGCGAGGAACTCTACTACGACAAGGATAGGCTGCTGGCGAATGGCGACCGGTGGGAGCGCGAACTGGCGCGCAACATCTCGCTGGACGCACCGTACCGCTGATATCGCATGGACAGGGGCGAGGGCCCTGTCCGGGGATGACCCGAAGCATTTCAGGCAAGGTCATCCCTCAGGACTTCAGAGTTGCCCATGTTTCTTTGCGCCGGGTCTTTCAACCCGGTTGGAACATGGGCTAGGACAACGCGGCTTCGCACCGGAGGCGGAACGAAGCCACAGACAACAAACAGGACGAACGTCCTGTTTGGACAGGAACCCGGGGAACCCCAATGCTGAGTGGACTAGAGGCGGCCTTTTTCTACCTCTTCGCCTTTGTCGCCGTGGCGTCGGCGTTCATGGTCATTTCGTCGCGCAACCCCGTGCATTCGGTGCTGTTCCTGATCCTGACCTTCTTCAACGCCGCCGGCCTGTTCATGCTGACGGGCGCCGAGTTCCTGGCGATGATCCTGCTCGTCGTCTATGTCGGCGCTGTCATGGTGCTGTTCCTGTTCGTCGTCATGATGCTCGACGTCGACTTCGCCGAGATGAAGGAGGGCGCCCTGCAATATGCGCCGATCGGCGCGCTGGTCGGACTGATCCTGGCGGCGGAACTGATCGTGGTGCTCGGCGGCTATACATTCGCGCCGCAGCTCGCCTCGACGGTATCGAAGCCGATTCCCGATCTCGCGGCACGCTCGAATACGGCAGCGCTCGGCGACATCCTCTATACGGACTACCTCTACTACTTCCAGATCTCGGGCCTCGTGCTGCTGGTGGCCATGATCGGCGCCATCGTTTTGACGCTGCGCCACAAGGAAGGGGTCAAGCGGCAGTCGATCGCAGCCCAGGTCGCCCGCACGGCGGCGACGGGCATGGAAATCCGCAAGGTCAAGTCGGGCGAAGGAGTCTGAGATGGTCGTCGGCATCGCACATTATCTGACCGTATCGGCGATCCTTTTCACGCTCGGCGTGTTCGGCATCTTCCTGAACCGTAAGAACGTGATCGTCATCCTGATGTCGGTCGAGTTGATCCTGCTTGCGGTCAACATCAATTTCGTCGCCTTTTCGGCGGCTCTCGGCGACCTCGTCGGCCAGGTGTTCGCGCTGTTCGTGCTGACGGTCGCAGCGGCGGAGGCCGCCATCGGACTTGCCATTCTCGTCGTCTTCTTCCGCAACCGCGGCTCGATCGCGGTCGAAGACGTGAACATGATGAAGGGTTGACGGAACCACCATGTACCAGGCCATCGTCTTCCTTCCGCTGCTCGGCTTCCTGATCGTCGGCCTGTTCGGCACGTCGCTCGGCGCCAAGGCGTCCGAATACATCACCTCCGGCTTCCTGGTGATCGCGGCGGTGCTGTCGTGGGTTGCTTTCTTCACCGTCGGCTTCGGCCATGGCGAGGTGTTCACCGTGCCGGTGCTGCGCTGGATCCAGTCCGGCGGACTGGAGGCGTCCTGGGCGCTCAGGATCGACACTCTGACGGTGGTCATGCTGGTGGTGGTCAACACCGTGTCGGCGCTGGTCCATATCTACTCGATCGGCTACATGCACCACGATCCGAACCGGCCGCGTTTCTTCGCCTATCTGTCGCTGTTCACCTTCGCCATGCTGATGCTGGTGACGGCCGACAACCTCGTGCAGATGTTCTTCGGTTGGGAAGGGGTGGGCCTGGCGTCCTACCTGCTGATCGGCTTCTGGTACAAGAAGCCCTCGGCCAACGCCGCGGCCATCAAGGCCTTCGTCGTCAACCGCGTCGGCGATTTCGGCTTCGCGCTCGGCATCTTCGGCGTGTTCGTGCTGTTCGGCTCGGTCAATCTCGGCACCATCTTCGCCAATGCGGCGACGTTCATCCCGGCTGAAGGCGCCCCGCAAGGTGCTGCGGTGCTGACCTTCCTCGGCCATGCGCTGGACAAGCAGGCGGCGATGACGATCGTCTGCCTGCTGCTGTTCATGGGCGCCATGGGCAAGTCGGCGCAGGTGCCGCTGCACACCTGGCTGCCGGACGCCATGGAAGGTCCGACGCCGGTCTCGGCGCTCATCCATGCCGCCACCATGGTGACGGCCGGCGTGTTCATGCTGGCGCGGCTGTCGCCGCTGTTCGAGCTGTCGCATTCGGCGCTGACGGTGGTGACCTTCATCGGCGCCTTCACCGCTTTCTTCGCGGCGACCGTCGGCCTCGTCCAGAACGACATCAAGCGCGTCATCGCCTATTCGACCTGCTCGCAACTTGGCTACATGTTCGTGGCGCTTGGCGTGGGCGCCTATGGCGCGGCGATCTTCCACCTGTTCACGCATGCCTTCTTCAAGGCGCTGCTGTTCCTCGGCTCGGGCTCGGTCATCCATGCGGTTTCCGACGAGCAGGACATGCGCAAGATGGGCGGCCTGAGGACGCTGATCCCGACGACCTACTGGATGATGGTAATCGGCACCCTGGCGCTGACCGGCGTCGGCATTCCGGTCACCGTTATCGGCACCGCCGGGTTCTTCTCCAAGGATGCCATCATCGAGACGGCCTTTGCCGGGCATAATTCCGTGGCGGGCCTCGCCTTCCTGCTGCTGGTGATCGCCGCCGGCTTCACCTCCTTCTATTCCTGGCGGCTGATCTTCATGACCTTCCACGGCAGGCCGCGGGCGAGCCATGAGGTGATGCACCATGTCCATGAATCGCCGCCGGTGATGCTGGTGCCGCTGTTCGTGCTGGCGGCGGGCGCGCTGTTTGCCGGCATCATCTTCCACGGTGCCTTCATTGGCGAAGGCTATGCCGAATTCTGGAAGGCGTCGCTGTTCACACTGCCGGACAATCACATCCTGCACGACATTCACGAACTGCCGCTATGGGTCGAGCTGTCGCCGTTCATCGCCATGCTGATCGGCCTGGCGCTGGCGTGGAAGTTCTACATCCGCTCGCCGGAAATGCCGGTCAATCTGGCCGCCCAGCATCGCGGGCTCTATGCCTTCCTGCTCAACAAATGGTATTTCGACGAGCTCTATGACTTCCTCTTTGTGCGGCCGGCCAAACGCCTCGGTTCCTTCCTGTGGAAGACCGGCGACGGCACCGTCATCGATGGTCTCGGGCCTGACGGCATTTCGGCACGCGTCGTCGATGTCACCAACCGCGTCGTCAAGTTGCAGACCGGCTATCTCTATCACTATGCCTTCGCCATGCTGATCGGCGTTGCCGCATTCGTCACCTGGATGATGCTCTGATGACCGCCTGGCCAATTCTCTCGCTGGTCACCTTCCTGCCGCTGGTTGGTGTGCTGCTCATCCTGTTCATCAACGACGACAGCGAAAACGCACGCCGCAACATCCGCGCCATCGCGCTGCTGACGACGACGTTCACCTTCATCATCTCGCTGTTCATCTGGACCGGCTTCGACAATTCGCAAGCCGGCTTCCAGTTCGTCGAGAAGGTCGCCTGGCTCGATTCCGGCATCTCCTACCATATGGGCGTGGACGGCATTTCGATGCTGTTCGTCATCCTGACGACATTCCTGATGCCGCTCTGCATCCTGGCGTCGTGGGAAGCGATCGAAAAGCGCGTCAAGGCCTACATGATCGCCTTCCTGCTGCTCGAGACGCTGATGATCGGCGTGTTCTGCGCGCTCGACATCGTGCTGTTCTACGTCTTCTTCGAAGCCGGCCTGATCCCGATGTTCATCATCATTGGCGTCTGGGGCGGCAAGCGGCGCGTCTATGCCTCGTTCAAGTTCTTCCTCTACACGCTCGCCGGCTCGGTGCTGATGCTGCTCGCCATCATGGCGATGTTCTACCAGTCCGGCACGACCGATATCCCGACGCTGTTGACGCACAATTTCCCCGCCAACATGCAGACATGGCTGTGGCTCGCCTTCTTCGCTTCGTTCGCGGTGAAGATGCCGATGTGGCCGGTGCATACCTGGCTGCCGGATGCGCATGTCGAGGCGCCGACAGCCGGTTCGGTGATCCTGGCCGCCATTCTGCTGAAGATGGGCGGATACGGCTTCCTGCGGTTCTCCTTGCCGATGTTCCCGCTGGCGTCCGAGATGTTCGCGCCGCTGGTCTTCGCACTTTCGGTCGTCGCCATCATCTACACCTCGCTGGTGGCGCTGATGCAGGAGGATATGAAGAAGCTGATCGCCTATTCGTCGGTCGCCCATATGGGCTTCGTGACCATGGGCATCTTCGCCATGAACCAGGAAGGCGTGCAGGGCGCGATCTTCCAGATGCTCAGCCACGGCCTGGTCTCGGGCGCGCTGTTCCTGTGCGTCGGCGTCATCTATGACCGCATGCACACGCGTGAGATCGCCGCCTATGGCGGCCTGGTCAACAACATGCCGAAATACGCCACCGTGTTCCTGATCTTCACCATGGCCAATGTCGGCCTGCCGGGCACGTCAGGCTTCGTCGGCGAGTTCCTGACCATGCTCGGCGTGTTCCGGGTCAATACCTGGGTGGCGTTCTTCGCTGCCACCGGCGTCATCCTGTCGGCCGCCTACGCGCTTTGGCTCTACCGCCGGGTGATCTTCGGCGCGCTGACCAAGGACAGCCTCAAGGGCCTGCTCGACCTGTCGACACGCGAGAAGGCGATCATCTATCCGCTGGTTGTGCTGGTCATCTTCTTCGGCGTCTATCCCGCTCCCGTCTTCGACGCGACGGCCCAGTCGGTCAAGTCGCTCGTCACCAATGTCACCGCATCCATCGGCGCCGCGCAGACCGCGGCGGCGAACTGACCCAGGGGTTTTGCGAACCATGACGCCGGACCTTCTCTCCAGCCTGTCGCTCTCGACGCCCGAGCTGATCCTTGCCATCGGCGCGCTCGCGCTGCTGATGGTCGGGGCCTATTCGCGCGCCAACACCGCCAACACCGTAACCGGCCTTGCCGTCGCCGTGCTGGTGATATCGGGCGCCTGGCTGATCTTTTCCACCGGGCAGGGCAGTGCCTACGGCAATGCCTTCATCCAGGATTCCTTTGCCCGCTTCATGAAGCTGCTGGCGCTGGTGGGCTCGGCGGTGACGCTGATCATGTCGATGCGCTTCGCCAGGGCGGAGCGGTTCGACAAGTTCGAATATCCGGTGCTGATCCTTCTGTGCACGCTCGGCATGATGCTGATGATCTCCGCCAACGGCATGATCGGGCTCTATCTCGGCCTCGAGCTTCAGTCGCTGGCGATCTATGTCTTGTGCGCGATCAACCGCGAGAACCTGCGCTCGACCGAGGCGGGCCTGAAGTACTTCGTCCTCGGCGCGCTGTCGTCGGGCATGCTGCTCTATGGCATCAGCCTGGTCTATGGTTATACCGGCAACACCGGGTTCCAGGAGATCGCGACGGCGCTGGGCGGCGGAGAGCGCCAGCTTGGCCTCGTCTTCGGCCTGGTCTTCGTGCTGGCCGGCCTCGCCTTCAAGATCTCGGCGGTGCCGTTCCACATGTGGACGCCCGACGTCTATGAGGGTGCGCCGACACCGGTGACGGCTTTCCTGGCGGCGGCACCCAAAATGGCGGCTATGGCGCTGATCGTGCGCGTCACCATGGGCGCGTTCAAGCCGATCGCTTCCGACTGGCAGCAGATCATCGTCTTCATCTCCATCGCCTCGATGGCGCTCGGCTCTTTCGCGGCGATCGGCCAGACCAACATCAAGCGCCTGATGGCCTACTCCTCGATCGGCCACATGGGCTACGCGCTGGTTGGCCTTGCCGCCAACAGCCAGGCCGGCGTGCGCGGCGTCGCGATCTACATGCTGATCTATCTGGTGATGACGCTCGGCACCTTCGCCTTCATTCTCGCCATGCGGCGCAAGGAAGGCAATGTCGAGCAGATCAGCGACCTGGCAGGCCTGTCCTCGACCAACCCGATCATGGCGACGATCCTGACCATCCTGATGTTCTCGCTGGCCGGCATCCCGCCGCTCGCCGGCTTCTGGGGGAAGTGGTACGTCTTTCTCGCCGCCATCAATGCCAACCTCTACGCGCTGGCGATCATCGGCGTGCTGGCCTCGGTAGTGGGCGCCTATTATTACCTGCGCATCATCAAGATCATGTGGTTCGACGAACCGGTCGGCGGCTTCGTGCCGATGGCCAGTGAATTGCGCCTCGTACTCGGTGTCTCCGGCGCTTTCGTGCTGTTCTATGTGCTGATCGGCGGTCCGATCGGCACCTATGCCGAAGCCGCCGCCAAGACATTCTTCTGACGGGATGGCATTTCGGCTGGCTCCAACCTCGGCGTCGGAAGGATTCCGGCTGGAGGCGCATGACAGCGTCGGCTCCACCAATGCGCTGGCGCTGGATCACGCCCGGGCCGGCGACCCCGGCAGATTGTGGGTCGTTTCCAAGAAACAGGAAAGCGGGCGCGGGCGGCGCGGCCGCGTCTGGGCGACACCCGAGGGAAATCTGGCGGCGACGCTGCTCGTCCTCACCGGGGGCGAGCTTCGACTCGCCGCGACGCTCGGTTTCGTCGCCGGCCTGGCGCTGGCCGATGCGCTCGATGCCGTGGTGCCGGCGGGCCGGATCGCCATCGGCCTCGACGGCGGCAATGAAGGCAAGAACCGTTTCGAGCTGAAATGGCCGAACGACGTGCTCGCCTCCGGCGCCAAGCTTGCCGGCATTCTGCTGGAATCGGCCATGCTGGACGGCGGCCGTTTCGCGGTGGCGGTCGGCATCGGCGTCAATGTTGTGGCATACCCTGAGGATTTGCCGTATCCCGCGACGTCGCTTCACGCATTGGGTGCGGCATGCGATGCCGAAACGCTGTTCCTGGCTCTGTCGGATGCCTGGAGCGAGAATGCCCGCCTGTGGGACGACGGGCGCGGACTTGCCGCCGTCAGGCGGCGCTGGCTGGCACGCGCGGCAGGGCTTGGCGGCGAGGTTGCTGTCAGAATTGACGGTAATGTGGTGCGCGGGGTGTTCGAGACCATTGACGAGGACTGCCGTTTCGTGATCCGCGACGATGAGGGCTCGGTTTTGACGATCGCCGCCGGCGATGTGCATTTCGGCGCGGTCGCATCCGCCCGGGTATAGTTTTGTTTTTGCGCAATTCCAGACGGAAAACCGTTACAGACTTTTCCCGGAATTGCTTCAATGGCTTGGCCTGAGGGCCAGGAAGGAAAAAATCATGGCGAAAGCGGAAAACGCCGAACTCGTCTTCGTGCCGCTGGGCGGCGTCGGCGAGATCGGTATGAACTTCGCTCTCTACGGCTATGGTCCGCCGAGCGCGCGCGAATGGATCGTCATCGACGTCGGCGTCACCTTTCCCGACGCGGCGCATCCGGGCGTCGACCTGATCCTGCCCGACACGCGCTTCATCGAAGAGAACATCGCCAATTTGCGCGGTATCGTGATCACCCACGCGCATGAGGACCACTATGGCGCGCTGCTGGATATCTGGCCGAGGCTCAAGGCGCCGGTGTGGATGACGCCGTTCAGCGCCGGGCTGCTGGAAGCCAAGCGCCAGGGCGAGCAGGGCGCGCCGAAGATCCCGCTGACCATCTACCGCGCGGGCGAAAAATTCACCGTCGGTCCGTTCGAAATCGAGGCGATCCCGGTCGCGCATTCGATTCCCGAACCGATGTCGCTGGCCATCACCTCGCCGGCAGGCACCGTCATCCACACCGGCGACTGGAAGATCGACCCGGCGCCGACGATCGGACCCAAGACCGACGAAGCACGGTTCCGCGCCTATGGCGACAAGGGCGTTCTGGCGCTGGTCTGCGATTCGACCAATGCTATGCGCGAAGGCGAATCGCCATCGGAAGTCGCGGTCGGCGAGGGGCTGAAAGGGGTTATCCAGGCCGCCAAGGGCCGCGTCGCCGTTACCACCTTCTCGTCCAATGTCGGCCGTATCGTTTCCATCGCCAAGGCGGCGCGCGATGCCGGCCGTCAGTGCCTGGTGCTCGGCCGTTCGCTGAAGCGCGTCATCGATGTCGCCGGCGAACTCGGCTACATGGACGGTCTGCCGGAGTTCATAGCCGAGGAGGATTTCGGCTTCATTCCGCGCGAAAACCTGGTCGTCATCTGCACCGGCAGCCAGGGCGAGCCGCTGGCGGCGTTGGCCAAGCTGTCGCGCGACGAGATGAAGTCGGTGTCGCTGACGACCGGCGACACGGTGGTGTTTTCCTCGCGCACCATTCCCGGCAACGAGAAGGCGATCCTCGAAATCAAGAACCGCCTCGTCGATCTCGGCATCAAGATCATCGAGGACGGCGATGCGCTGGTGCATGTCTCCGGCCACCCGCGGCGCAGCGAATTGCGCAAGATGTATGAATGGGTACGGCCGCAGATCGGCGTTCCAGTGCATGGCGAGGCCGCGCATCTGGTGGCCCAGGGCTCGCTGATGTCGACGTCGGGCATCGGCCAGGTGGCGCAGGTGCGCGACGGCGACATGCTGCGGCTTGCTCCCGGGCCTGCCACGATCATCGACCAGGTGCCGTTCGGCCGCATCTACAAGGACGGCAGGTTGATCGGCACCGACCAGGCGATGGGCATTCGCGACCGTCGCAAACTGTCCTTTGCCGGCCATGTCGCGGTCAATGTGGTGCTGGACGAGAAGTATGAGCTCGCCGGCGATCCCGATCTCGTCGCAATCGGCGTCGCCGAGGCCGACGCCAGGGGCGACACGCTGGAGGACCTGATGATCGATGCGGCAATCGGCGCGGTGGACTCCATCCCCCGTCAGCGCCGAAAAGATCTCGATCTGGTGCAGGAGGCGGTACGCCGTGCCGTACGTGGCGCCGCCAACGAAGCCTGGGGCAAGAAACCGCTGGTGACTGTATTCGTCACGCGGTGACGAATAGGGGAATAGGGGAATAAGGCAGTAGGGGAGTAGGGGAGAATGAGCCGTTGCTTTTCTTCTGTCTTGTTTCCCTACTCCCCTAAAGCGGAGCGCTCTATGCTTGGACGCCTGAACCATGTCGCGCTTGCGGTGCCGGATCTGGCTGCGGCTGTCGCTTGTTATCGCGACACGCTAGGCGCCGAAGTGAGCGAACCACAGGCGCTGCCCGGGCATGGCGTCACCGTGGTGTTCGTCAATGTCGGCAACACCAAAATCGAGTTGCTGGAGCCGCTCGGCGAGGGCTCGCCGATCGCGGCTTTCCTCGAGAAGAACCCGTCGGGCGGCATGCACCATCTCTGCTACGAGGTCGACGATATCCTTACCGCGCGGGACCGGCTCCAGGCAGCTGGCGCCCGGGTTTTGGGCGACGGCAAGCCGAAGACCGGCGCGCATGGCAAACCTGTGCTGTTCCTGCATCCGAAGGATTTCTTCGGCACGCTGATCGAACTGGAGCAATCATGAGCTGGGTTTCGTTCACCGCACTGTTTTTCGCGACCTGGTGGGTGGTGCTGTTTGCCGTTCTGCCGTTCAGCGTCAGGACGCAGGATGACGACCGTGACGTGACGCTGGGCACGGTGCCGAGCGCGCCGCGCGGACCACATATGCTGCGTGCGGTGATCCGCACCACCGTCGCCACGGCGGTGCTCATGGGCATTTTCTACGGCCTTACGCACGGGCTGGGATATAGCCTCAACGACATCCCGCACATCGTGCCGGAATTCGGCCAGGCCACGGCAAAATAGCAGCATTCAAACCGGCTCTTGCGCTTCGGGCGAGGTCACGCCGCCATTCGGCGCCGGCTCATCTGTTCAGGCTTCAAAAATCATGACGCGGGGTAAGGTGGTTTGGCAACGCATTGCGCTAAGCAGGTGAATGCACAAAAAAAATGCAAGGCACAAGGCCTTGCAATTTAAACGCGTCCGATCTGTTTCCGGTTTCCGGCGGCAGCGAGTAACCGCGCCTAGATCGCATCCTCCCAAGACTTTGACCGCGTAGGAGAACAGATTTTTCTCTGCTCTCTCGGTTATCAGGGCACATTAGCCCAACGGAAATGAAAATGTCACGAAGAATTTTGCCTTGAAACGGGCATTCTCGTGCTGCACTGCACAATAGTACGGCAGGCTTTGCTTGGGAAACGACCAGCCGGGCGTTTTATGCAACCGTGGCTCCTTCGATCGTCCAGCATTCGCGGCGGGCGCGAGGGGTGCTCAAGACGTTTTCATTCCGCGCGCCACGCCGTTCGAAAGCTGAATTTCCGATTTCCGGGTCGATGCGTCCGGGTTCCCATTGCGCCATGAAATGGCTATGAAGCCGGGGCAAGCAAGCCTGCGTCGCACCGATTCTGGCGCGGCCTCCTCATTCACGGACCAGTCCATGCGTTTGTCGCGCTATTTCCTGCCCATCCTCAAAGAGAATCCGCGCGAGGCGGAGATCGTCTCGCATCGGCTGATGCTGCGCGCCGGCATGATCCGCCAGCAGGGGCAGGGCAGTTTTTCCTGGCTGCCGCTGGGCAAACGGGTCTTGGACAAGGTCTGCCAGATCATCCGCGAGGAACAGAACCGCGCCGGCGCGCTGGAAATCCTGATGCCGACCATCCAGTCGGCCGACCTTTGGCGCGAAAGCGGCCGCTATAACGACTACGGCAAGGAGATGTTGCGCATCAAGGACCGCCAGGACCGCGACATGCTTTACGGCCCGACCAACGAGGAAATGGTCACCGAGATCTTCCGCGCCTATGTAAAGTCCTACAAGGACTTGCCGCTCAACCTCTACCACATCCAGTGGAAGTTCCGCGACGAGGTGCGGCCGCGCTTCGGCGTCATGCGCAGCCGGGAATTCCTGATGAAGGATGCCTACTCCTTCGATCTCGACTTCGAAGGCGCGAGAGCCGCCTACAACAGGATGTTCGTGTCCTATCTCCGGACCTTCACCCGCATGGGCCTACAGGCGATCCCGATGCGGGCCGACACCGGTCCGATCGGCGGCGATCTCAGCCATGAATTCATCATCCTGGCCGACACCGGCGAGAGCCAGGTGTTCTGCCATCGCGATTATCTGTCGCTCGGCGTGCCCGGAGCCAACACCGATTTCTCCAACGACGCCGAGATATCAGGCATCGTCAAGACCTGGACGACGCCTTACGCCGCGACCGACGAAATGCATGACGAAGCGGCCTGGGCTGAGGTTCCCGACAGCGACAAGGTTTCGGCGCGCGGCATCGAAGTCGGCCATATCTTCCATTTCGGCGAGAAATACTCCAAGCCGATGGGCGCCAAGGTGACCGGGCCCGACGGCAAGGATCATTTCGCTTCCGGCGGTTCCTACGGCATCGGCCCGTCGCGGCTGGTTGCGGCGATCATCGAAGCCAGCCATGACGAGAACGGCATCATCTGGCCGGAAGCGGTGGCGCCGTTCGACATCGGCCTGATCAACATGAAAGCCGGCGATGCCGATTGCGACCCCGTCTGCGATGAGCTCAACGCAGCTTTCACCGCCGCCGGCAAGGATGTGCTCTATGACGACACCGACCAGCGGCCGGGCGGCAAGTTCGCCACCGCCGACCTGATCGGCTTGCCCTGGCAGGTGATCGTCGGACCGCGCGGCGTGGCCGCCGGCGAGGTCGAGATCAAGAACCGCAAGACCGGCGAGCGCGTGACGCTGCCGATCGCCGATGCGAAAAAACGCTTCGGTGCCGCCGCATGAGCGAGGCGGCGGCAGCGAGACCGGCAGGCGCCGGACCGTTTTCCATCTTCGAACGCACGGTGGCGTGGCGCTATCTGCGCTCGCGACGCAAGGAGACGGTGATCTCGGTCATCGCCTCGATCTCCTTCCTCGGCATCATGCTGGGGGTGGCGACGCTGATCGTGGTGATGGCCGTCATGAACGGGTTCAGGGCCGAGCTGCTCACCCGCATTCTCGGCGTAAACGGCCATCTGATCGTGCAGCCGCTGGATTCGCCGCTTGAGGACTATGCGCAGGTCGCCGGCCGCATCAACGGCGTGGCCGGCGTCAAATACGCCATTCCGCTGATCGACGGCCAGGTGCTGGCGCAAGGCAATGTCGGCGGCGGCTCCGGCGCGCTGGTGCGCGGTATCAGTGGCGAGGACCTGGGCAAGATCGCCATCGTCGCCAGCAACGTCAAGCAAGGCTCGATCGCCGATTTCGACACGGGCGAGGGTGTCGCCATAGGCAAGCGCATGGCGGAGAATCTCGGCCTGGCGCTCGGCGACACGATCACGCTGATCTCGCCGGACGGCGACGTGACGCCGCTCGGCACGACGCCGCGCATGAAGGGCTACAAGATCGCGGCGATCTTCGAAGTCGGCATGTCGGAATATGACGCCTCCATCGTCTACATGCCTTTTTCGGAGGCGCAGCTCTATTTCAACATGGATGGGCGAGCCCAGACGATCGAGATCTATGTCGACAATCCCGATGATGTCGACGCGCTGAAACCGAAGGTGGAAGAAGCCGCGCAGCGACCCATAGACCTCGTCGACTGGCGGCAGCGTAACGAGACCTTCTTTTCCGCCCTGCAGGTGGAGCGCAACGTCATGTTCATGATCCTGACGCTGATCGTGCTGGTGGCGGCGCTCAACATCATCTCCGGGTTGGTCATGCTGGTGAAGGACAAGGGGCACGACATCGCCATCCTGCGCACCATGGGCGCCTCGCGCGGCGCCATCCTGCGCATATTCCTGATGACGGGCGCGGCGATCGGCGTCACCGGCACCATCGCCGGCGTGCTGCTCGGCGTGATCATCTGCCTCAACATCGAATCGATCCGCGAGTTCTTCTCCTGGATGACCGGCAAGGTGCTGTTCAATCCGGAGCTCTATTTCCTCAGCCAGTTGCCGGCGAAGATGGATCCGCGCGAGACGACCTATGTCGTCATCATGGCGCTCGGCCTGTCCTTCCTGGCGACGTTGTTTCCGGCATGGCGGGCGGCCCGCCTCGATCCGGTCGAAGCGCTGAGGTACGAATGATGGCGCAGGCCATTATCGAGTTGAAGAGCGTCGAGCGGCACTATGTCCAGGGGCCGCGCAAGCTCACCATTCTGAACGGTGCGGACTTCTCGCTGAAGCGCGGCGAGATGGTGGCGCTGGTGGCGCCGTCCGGCACCGGCAAATCGACGCTGCTGCATACGGCAGGGCTCTTGGAACGGCCCGACGCCGGCGACGTGATTCTCTCCGGCCGGGCCTGCGGCCGGCTATCCGATGACGAGCGCACCTCGATCCGCCGCAACGATGTCGGCTTCGTCTACCAGTTCCACCATCTGCTGCCGGAGTTTTCGGCGCTGGAAAACATCATGATGCCGCAGCTCATCAAAGGTCTGCCGCGCAAGGAGGCGGCCGAGCGCGCGGCGCAGCTGCTCGACTATATGCAGATCGGCAAGCGCGCATCGCACCGGCCGTCCGAACTGTCGGGCGGCGAGCAGCAGCGCGTGGCAATCGCACGCGCGGTCGCCAATGCGCCGCTGGTGCTGCTGGCGGACGAGCCGACCGGCAATCTCGACCCGGTCACTGCCTCCTATGTGTTCGAGGCGCTGGAGGCATTGGTGCGGCAATCCGGCCTCGCAGCGCTGATCGCCACCCACAATCACCAGCTGGCAGCGCGCATGGACCGGCGCGTCACCCTGGCCGAGGGCAAGGTGGTGCCGCTGTAGAACGTTGATGTCCGCTGCGAGATTGGTTTCAACCTTAACAACGTCCAGCGAGATTTCCGCGGGTTTAGTTTGCCTTCGGGGATACTGATCCCTCCGGGGATCAGAACCGCCAGTGAGCCTTCAGTGCGATCAGGGCGGAAGAGATCGCGGTCATCACCAGGATGAGCAGCCAGGTTACAAAGTTGCGCGAGAGGCGCCACCGGCGGCCTTGCCTCATGCGCTTTCGCCAGCGATCAGCTTGATTGGCGCCTTGGTGTTGCCTCACGTCCATCACTCGGCAGTCGCAGCTTACCCACTATTGTCTCGACTGAGATTGAGGGCAGCAGGCGCTCATCCCATACGCTAACTGACGATAGCGTCGCCGACATCTTCCTGACCTGTTGATAGGTCCCGCGCCGTCAACCTTTTCTTAACCCTGCCGGTTTGATCGCTCGAAAATTCCGGCTGCGGACGGATTCCGCTCGTTGACTTTGAAACAAAATTAGAACAAATTGCGAACATATCAACAACAGGAGAGAGTTATGACCGATCTGGTTCAGGATGTCATCTCGCTGGTTTGCATGAGCACCTTCCTCATTTCCATGGCGATCTGGATCGGAGCCATGTGAGGTGACCGTCTCTGCCGTCGCTGTTCCGGCGGACGAAAGTCCGCTTTGCCGTTAAGCCTTTCTTGCCGCCCATGGCGCTAGGGTGTCGCTCCTGAAAGCAGGAGCGCCGCGTGTCGCCCATCGTCGCCGCCTTTCTCGTGGCCAGCAATCTAGGGCTGATTTTTCTCCTGATGAGCGTGCCGCTTGGTTTGCGCACAATCAGGCTCAGCCGCACGGTCGCGGCCGACCGGCAGCGTCTGTGGCAGGCGCTGTGGCCGCTCGGGAGCAATGCCGGCTGGTCCGGCGAAATCCTCTCGGCAGAGATGCTGGGCGAGGGAGTGGTCCGCACCAGAATGTCCTGGGAGGGCCGGGACGGCCTGCCGATCGAACGCAAGGCCCTGCTCGAGAATGTCGTGCATGGCAGGTGCTTTTCGATGCGCGTCATCGAGGACACGGCACTCGATCCGTCTTTCTGGGCGCATTATCGGGAAACCGCGCAGTTGGTCTCGATTGGCGAGGCCACCCGGGTGACGCTCACCCAGACCGACCGTTACCGCGGCGTGGCCTTCCTGGCGTTCCGCTATTTCGCCATGCGCCGCGAACTCGCCAAGCTGGATGGCTGGGCCAGGACAGGGCGGTATCGCAAGGGCGGCTGGTTCGAACATCCGCTGAGCCAGCTCGGCTTCGCCGCTCTCTCGGCATTCATCCTGTGGCCGTTCTTCGGGCTTCACCGCGGCGGGCTTGCTCTGGCCGCGATCCTGACTTCCGTTGTCGCCCTGCACGAGCTCGGCCACATAGCGGCATTCCGCCTGATGGGCCATCGCAGGGCGCGCATGATCTTCATCCCGCTGCTCGGCGGCCTCGCCATTGGCGGCCGGCCCTATGACAGCCGTTTCGAAGTTGCGTTCGTGGCGCTGATGGGCGCCGGGTTCTCTGCTTTCCTGGTGCCGTTGGCGATGATGGGCAGCACGTTTGCAAGCGCGGAAGGGTACTGGCTTGCCGCGACATTGCTGGCGACACTGGCGGGCTGTGCTGCCCTGTTCAACATCGCCAATCTGGTGCCGGTGTGGAAATTCGATGGCGGCCAGGTGCTGCGCCAGATCTGCCCGGGGCCGGTCGCGCTGGCGCAGGCCTCCTTCTTCCTGCTCTCGGCGTTCCTGGCGCTTGGCTGGCGGGCCGGCTTTTCCATCGGCTTTCTGCTCGCGGCCGGCGCGGTCTTTGCAATCCTCAGCCTTCTGACAGCGGGCAGCGGGGTGAGGCCGCGCCACGAACTGAAGCCGATCCGCACGGCCGACCGTTTCGTCATCGCCGGCGCGCTGCTGGCGGTGTTCGTCATCCACGGTTATGGAGTGCTCTGGGCGTCGGCACGGCTGATCTGAGCTGTCCGGGAAGCGTTCAGCCGGCCTCGCGGGCTGTTTCCACGGGCAAGGCCGTGGCTGGGCCGAAGACATCCTCGAACGCTGATTTCAGCGCCAGGTCGAGATCGGCCATCGTCACCGGCAGCCCGAGATCGACGAGGCTGGTGACGCCGTGGTCCTGCACGCCGCACGGCACGATACCGCTGAAATGGCCGAGGTTCGGCTCGACATTGATGGCGATGCCGTGAAAACTCACCCAGCGCCTGAGCCGAATGCCTATTGCCGCGATCTTGTCCTCGGCGGCAGAGCCGTCCGGCAGGGCAGGGCGATCGGGCCGTACCACCCAGACGCCGACGCGATCCTCACGGCGCTCGCCATTGACGTTGAAGGCGGCGAGCGTGCCGATGATCCATTGTTCGAGGGCGGCGACGAAGGCGCGCACATCCTCCCGGCGGCGTTTCAGGTCGAGCATGACGTAGGCGACGCGCTGGCCCGGCCCATGATAGGTGTATTCGCCGCCGCGGCCGGCCGAAAACACCGGGAACCGGTTGGCGTCGATCAGGTCCTCGCTGCGCGCACTCGTGCCGGCGGTATAGAGCGGCGGATGCTCGACCAGCCAGACCATCTCGCCGGCGGCCCCGCTGCGGATCGCTTCGGCGCGCGCCTCCATGAAGGCAAGCGCCTCGGGGTAGGCGGTGAGGCCGGGCTCGATCGCCCATTCGACGGGCGCCGAACCGGGCAAAGGCAGGAACGACGTGGCGATCTGGCTGCGTTCTGGCATGGGATGTCTCTTGTTGTACTTCATATGGCGATATCGGGCCGAAACGTCCAGTTCGCGGTGCATTTTGGCGCTTTGATCCGTTATGGCAATTCCCAGCGATTAAATGCTCGGGGCACACTTGTTTCGCCGGAAACGATTTGCTACACGCCGCGAGCCGGTCGGTTCCGGCTCCTACCACGTGCGGTCGTGGCGGAATTGGTAGACGCGCAGCGTTGAGGTCGCTGTGGGGCAACCCGTGGAAGTTCGAGTCTTCTCGACCGCACCATTCTCTCTCCCCAGAATCTGATTTGTAGCGGCACCTCCAGCCCTACGGACACCGCGCATTTCGTTTGATATTCCCGCGCGTTACGCCAGTTTCTTTTTGAGCGTCGGATTTTCCCGAAACCGGTTTCCACTTTCGGGTCCGATGTTCTAGACCTGAGATGCACCTTTTCCAGGATTGCAATGGCGGGAGGCGCTGGTGGAAGGCCAGGACGAACGGACGACCGGCGCTGGGGTCGCTGACGAACACCGCGCCGACATCTACGGTGAGGACGGCGCTGTCCTTTCGTCCTTTCTCGCCCAGATCGGCGCGGCGATCGCCGACCGCGATACGCTCACGCTCAAGCGTGAGGTCGACGACCTGCACCAGTCGGAAATGGGCGACCTGATCGAGGCGCTGCATCCCGACCAGCGGCGCGCCCTTGTCGAGCTTTTGGGGGCCGACTTCGATTTTTCCGCGCTGACCGAGGTCGACGAGGCGATCCGCATGGACATCGTCGACAATCTGCCCAACGCGCAGATTGCCCAGGCGGTGCAGGAACTCGATTCCGACGACGCGGTCTACATCCTCGAGGATCTCGAACCGGAGGACCAGGACGAGATCCTGTCGCAGCTGCCGTTTACCGAGCGCATCAGGCTACGTCGCTCGCTCGACTACCCCGAGGAGACCGCCGGGCGGCGCATGCAGACGGAGTTCGTCGCGGTGCCGCCGTTCTGGACGGTCGGCCAGACCATCGACTACATGCGCGAGGACAAGAACCTTCCCGACCGCTTCAGCCAGATCTTCGTCATCGACCCGAGCTTCAAGCTGCTTGGCGCCATAGACCTCGACCAGATCCTGCGCACCAAGCGCTCGGTCAAGGTCGAGGAGGTCATGCATGAGACGCGGCACGCCATTCCGGCCACGATGGACCAGGAAGAGGCAGCGCGGGAGTTCGAGCAATATGACCTTCTGTCGGCCGCCGTCGTCGACGAGAACGAGCGGTTGGTCGGCGTGCTGACCATCGACGACGTCGTCGACGTCATCCAGCAGGAAGCCGAGGAAGATCTCCTGCGCATGGGCGGCGTCGGCGACGAAGAGCTTTCCGACAGCATCTTTTCGACCTCGCGTTCGCGTGTTCCATGGCTGCTTGTCAATCTCCTGACCGCCTTCCTCGCGGCATCGGTGATCGGTCTGTTCGACCACACGATCGAGCGCATCGTGGCGCTCGCCGTGCTGATGCCGATCGTGGCCGGGATGGGCGGCAATGCCGGTTCGCAGACCATGACCGTCACCGTGCGGGCGCTGGCGACAAGGGATCTCGACATCTACAATGCCGGCCGCATCATTCGCCGCGAGATAGGCGTGGGCTTCATCAACGGCATCGTTTTCGCCATATTGATCGGCATCGTAGCCGCCGTCTGGTTCCGCGATGCCAATCTGGGCGGCATCATCGCCGCGGCCATGATCATCAACATGTTCGTTGCGGCCCTTGCCGGCATCCTGATCCCGCTGCTGCTCGACCGCTTCAAGGTCGATCCTGCGGTTGCCTCGGCGGTCTTTGTCACCACGGTCACCGACGTCGTTGGTTTCTTCGCCTTTCTCGGCCTTGCCACGTGGTGGTTCGGCGTCCATTGATCAGGCTCAATTGACTTTTACGTAAATGCCGTGCGAGGCTCGGCGACAGGCAGACTGCGGCCTATTCCGGCAGGTCTGCCGCGGACGGAGAGCAGCAATCGCCAATCTCCGGCTATGGGGCGAGAATGCGGGAATATTATTCGATCACCGAGCTGACGCGCGAATTCGACGTGTCGACGCGGACATTGCGCTTCTACGAGGACGAGGGGCTGGTGCAGCCGGTGCGGCGGGGCCGCACGCGGCTGTTTCGTCCATCCGACCGACACCTGATCCGGCAGATCATGCGCGGAAAACGGCTCGGCTTCTCGATCAACGAGATCCGCGAAATCATCCAGATGTACAAGGAACCGCCCGGCGAGGTCGGCCAGCTCAAGCTGATGATCAAGCGCATCGAGGAAAAGCGCGAGGATCTGAGGCAAAAGCGCCGCGACCTCGAGGAGACATTGGCAGAGCTGGACCAGGCAGAGGAATCCTGCGTCGAGCGGCTGGTCGAGCTGGGGGTTAATACGTAGCGGCCTTCCAGGCAGGACAATCGCTTTAGAGTCGGCGCCGCCCCTCATCGCCCTGCCGGGCACTTCTCCCCGTATAGTGACGGGGAGAAGGGGGCTGACCGTGATCTCGGTCTCTTTCCTGCAACGCTGGTGGCTGGCGAAACCGCTGATGACAGCGCCCCTCTCCCCGTCACTATACGGGGAGAGGATGCCGGCAGGCAGGTGAGGGGCGGCGCCGACATCGACAAATTGTTGGTCTCCGCCACAAATCGGAAACCGTTGTCTTCCCGATATGGCTCTGGCAGCCGGCGTTCAGATGCTCAAATCCAGCGCCGCACTCTTTTTGCGTAGTCGCGGTATTTCTTGCCGAACTTTGCCGCCAGCATCTTTTCTTCCTTTTCCACCGCGACCTTCTGCGTGACGTAGGCGGCGATGAAGGCGAGCGGCAGGAACCAGACGATCCCGGAGATGAAGGCAACGCCGATCAACAGCAGCGTGTTGGCCAGATACATCGGGTTGCGGCTGACGCCGAATGGGCCCGAGGTGACGAGATGGTCCGGCACGGCGTTGGGGTTGAGCGTGGTCTTGGCCCGCGTCATGGTGCGGATGGCGGTGAACCACAGTGCGGCGACGCCGAACAGCGCCACCCAGCCGGCCGCGTAGAGGAGGTCGCCCAGGAGGTCGCCGATCCAGGGCAGGGGAAAAAGCAAGCCGAGCGCGATGCTGATGGCGATGGCGGCGATGTAGATCAGCGGCGGCCACGGTATCAGCCCAGGTTTGGGCACGGTCTCGGTCATTCGACACCTTCCTCCGTCATCTTGCTGTCGGTCCGGGCCGTGCAGGTACCGGCGAGGTCCGCCAGATGCGCTCTCCATTCGGCGGTCTGGTCGTTCTTATAGAGCCGATCAAGCGTTGCCTCGCCCTCCAGCGTGTCCAGCATGCACCCACAATAGCTCGAACAGAACTTGCTGTCGCGCTGCTGCTCGCACGAGATCTGACAGGTCTTGAGAAAGTTCACCTGCGGGGTTTCGACCTTGGCCGGCATTACTTGCGAGAACAACCAGACACTGCCGATCAGCAGCGGCTGATGGATCAGGTAGAAGGCCAGGCTGTGCCGACCGATGAAGACCAGCGGGTTGGACCAGCGCCCGGGCGCCACATCCGCCAGGCGCGCCAAGACGCCGAAGCGGGAGGCAAGCTTGGTCGCTCCGAGGCCCACAAGCACCGCACCGAACCACGGGAACAGCGGGACATAGTCGTTGGAGTGTGGGTTGACCGCGGAAAGACCGACCCACCACAGCCAGGGGTGATCGAACGATTCCAGCCGAAAATAGAAGGGAATGGCGATGACCGCCGCGGCGATCGGCAGTGTGAGCAGCGCCGGCAGGCGCAGGAATGCCAGCCCGAGCAGGCTCGCCAGCGCGATCTGGTGCAGGATGCCGAAGAAGATCCACCCGTCCGGCGTGGCGATACGGGTGGCGACCGAAATGGCGATCGCCGCTCCGGCGACCATGGCGAAGCGTCTCCAGAAGCCGTTCCAGCGGATCTCTTTGCCATGGGCGAGATACAGGCTGACGCCGACCAGGAACAGGAAGGTCGAGGCGATGCAGCGAGCATAGAACTTCCACCAGCCGAAGGCGGTCAGGCCGGGATCGGTGTAGCCGAAGAATTCCAGGTCCCAGGTGAAATGGTAGCTCGCCATGGCGATCAGCGCGATGCCGCGCAGCATGTCGATGGCGACGATGCGCTTGGTCTTCGGCAACTCCGCGGCGGGCATGGTCGGCGTCTGGATGCTCATGGTCTCGCGATCTGATTCAGCCCCGCACGAGGACTATCACGGTTACGCCGGACAAAAGAAGGCCGTGAGCTTCGATACAGACAGTCAGCCGGCGCTGCATCAGGCACCCCTTTAGGCCAGCACCGGAAAGCCTTTGACCGGCTTCGTTTTTATCCGGGGCACGTCGGTTTCCTGTTACCGGTCGCGAACTGATGGCCGCAGATTTGGCTGCTGATTCTGCTTTGGGGAAGCAATGTCCACGCATGTGCGCCATCCGATCTGGCTACCGGCCCTCAAGGCCGCGGATGCCCGCACCTTCGCCTCGCTCTACGCGGTCGAATCCTTCGCTCGCGCCACGGTGTCGAGCGTCATCCCGATCCAGGCCTACGAGATCCTCCACAACGAGCAGATCGTCTCGATCCTCTACACCATAGTGGCGATGCTCGGCCTGTCGGTGACCCTGTTCATGCCGATGCTGATCCAGCGCTTCGCACGGCGCTGGGTCTACACGGCGGGCGCCTGCCTGCTGGCGATCGGCTCGTTGTTCTTCATCACGCATACGCTCGCCGGGCAATTGGCCGGCATGCTGTGCCGTGTCATGGGCGCCAGCGCGCTGTCGATCACGCTCAACCTCTACATCATGGACCACATCCGCAAGACCGATTTCATGCAGGCCGAATCGCTGCGCATGGCGTGGTCGATGTTTGCCTGGACGGGTGGGCCGACGCTCGGCATCTTTCTCTACACACGCTTCGGCATCTATGCCGCGCATGGCGCGGTCGCCGTATTCGCCTTGGCCCTGCTGGCGTTGTTCTGGACCTACCGGCTCGGCGACAATCCCTCGATCCGGCCGGGCAAGACGCGCCCGGTCAACCCGCTAGCCAATATCGGCCGCTTCGTCGCGCAGCCGAGGCTGAGGCTGGCCTGGCTGATCGCCTTCGGCCGCTCCTGCTTCTGGACGACATTTTTCGTCTATGGCCCGCTGTTCATGGTCATCACCGGTGAGGGCGAACTTGCCGGCGGCATTCTGGTTTCGGCAGGCAACGCGCTTTTGTTCATGGCGATTTTCTGGGGCAAGGCCGGCAAGCGCTTCGGCGGCCGCAGGACCATGACTTTTGCCTATTTCGCCATGTCGGTGGTGCTGCTGGCGGCGGGTGCCGTCGGCGAAAGCGCGCCGCTCGTCACCGGCGCCTTCCTGCTGTGCGGCGCCTTCTTCACCATCGCGCTCGACGCGCTGGGCTCGACCGCCTTCATGCGCTCGGTCCGCTCTTATGAGCGGGCGCAGATGGCTGCGGTCTACCGCACTTATCTCGACTTTTCCGAACTGACGCCGCCGCTGGTCTACTCGGTGGTGCTGGCCTTTTTCGGACTGGGCTCGGTTTTCGTCACGCTCGGCCTGCTTGCGGCGGTCTGCGGTTATGTCACCTGGCGGTATCTGCCGAAGTCGCTGTGAAGCTTACGGCACAAGCGCAGCATGTCGTTCGCGTACCCAATCGTGGAAGCGGTGGAGGTCGTACTCCTCCGGCATCAGCACGCCGGCCTTATGGCGCATGGAGCGCAGCCCTTTCTGGTTGACCTCGCAGATCGCGGCATCCTCCTCCAGCACCTGGGTGCCGAATCCGACGATGTTGTCGATGTCGGTGGCGGCGAGCGCGTCGGGCGCGAACAGCCATTCGGCGGTCAATTCGGTCTGCTCGGGGCCAAGCGGCACCAGCCGTACGGACCTGACATAGTCGACGTGGCCGACGATGAACATCGAGGGCAGGCTGGTGGCGTAGGTCTGGCCGGCGGCGTGCTCGGCCGGCGTCAGGCCCGAAAAGACCGGCCCATGCGCCTGGCCGTCACGTGACCATGTTTCGGCACCCGCCCGCAGCCCGCCGGAAAATTCCGGCGCGTCATCGTCGGCATGGCGGGTCCATTCGGGGTCGTCATGCCGGCCCATCAGGCCGCGACCATAGATCGGCACCAGCCGCGACAGGTCCTTGTGGACGCCGGGGCAATGCAGGCATTCGTTGAAGTTTTCCCAGAAGATCTTCCAGTTGCAGTTCATCACCTTGCGCAGCACATGGCCCGATACCAGCGATTCCAGCGGCCAGTTGCCGAGATCGCCGGAGGCCGGGTCGAAGGATGAGTGCGCCGAGCCGGCGGCATCTTCCGCGAGATTGACGAAGACGAAGCCGCGCCAGACCGACAGCGCGACGCGATAGAGCGGATGGTCCGCCTTGTCGAAACCTTCGGGCAGCGTTTTCGATGGCACGCGCACGAGATCGCCGCGCAGCGAATAGGACCATGCGTGGTAGGGGCAGGTGATCAGCCGCGCCTTCAGCCGCCCCTCGCGTTCCTGGCAAAGCTGCGAGCCGCGATGCCGGCAGGTGTTGTGGAAGGCGCGCAGTTCGCCGGTGTCGTCGCGCAGCACGACGATCTCCTGGGTGCCGACGCGGAAGGTGCGAAAAGCCAGCGGTTGGGCGAGATCAGCTTCACGGCAGACGAGCAGGCAGTTCCTGTACCAGATGGCGTCAAGGTCGCGCTGGTAGGCCGCCGCATCCCAATAGGCCGACGACGGCAATGTCGGCTCGGCCCGGGTGAGGCCGTTATAGGGGGCGTGCTGGCTCTGGACGGGCTGCATGGCTGGCCTCCTGTGAGATGGCAGCCGACACCCGGCTACGGAAATTGTCAATTGCAGCGGAGCAAGCGGCCGGACGGCGCTAAAGCGCTTGTCGCCGTCGGAATTTGGTTTGCCGGATGCGGCGATTTTCCCTATAGTCACCTTCGTCGTCGGTTCCGATTGGAGCCAAGAGGGAATGCGGTGCGGGCAGATTTGTTGCCCAATGCCGTGGCTGCCCCCGCAACTGTGTGCGGTAGTCCTCTCCATATGCCACTGAAGATTTTCTTCGGGAAGGTGGGGAAGGGCGCTGATCCGCGAGCCAGGAGACCTGCCGGCGACAGGAAACTGACTTCGATGCCCTCGGGTGGAGGGTGAAAGGACAAGACATGAATACCGCTTCCGTCTCCCTCGGCGCCTCCATCTCCTCGCAGTCGCGCCTCCTGCAGCTCGCGCTCGCGGCGCTGCTCGGCGTTTTCGTCGTAGGCTTTGTCGGTTTCTCGCATATCGACGCGGTCCACAATGCCGCGCACGACTATCGCCACTCGATGGCGTTTCCCTGCCACTGATAGGGATTTGACATCATGAACCTGTTTCGCAACGTCGTGTTCATCGCGGCGATCGCAGGGCTCGTGGCCGGTGTCGTTCTCGCCTGCATGCAGGCCTATGCCACCGTGCCGTTGATCCTGAAGGCGGAAGTCTACGAACAGGCCGGCGGCGGCCACCACCACGACCATACCGCACCGGCCCCGACCGACAACAACGCCATGAACTCTGCCGCCCCGGCGGGCAATGCCATGAGCTCCGCCGCGCCGGCAGCCGCTGAAGCTGTTCCGGCTGGAGAGGAAGGCTGGGCGCCGGCCGACGGCTTCGAGCGCTTCGCCTTCAGCGTGCTTGCCAACATCGTCACCGGCATCGGCTTCGCGCTGGTCCTGGTCGCGGTTTCGGAATTCGCCGGCGGCATCGGCAACTGGCGCCAGGGCGTGTTCTGGGGACTGGCCGGCTTTGCCGTGTTCACGCTGGCGCCGGGCCTCGGCCTGCCGCCGGAACTGCCGGCCATGCCTGCCGCCGAGCTTCTGCCACGCCAGATCTGGTGGACGGCGACGGTGGCGGCGACGGCGATCGGCCTTGCCCTGATCGCCTTCCGCAAATCACTGCCGCTGGCGATTCTGGGCGTGGTGTTGATCGTCGCGCCGCATATTGTCGGCGCGCCGCAGCCGGACAGTTTCGAGACGCCGATTCCGGAAGGCCTGCATCATCAGTTCGTGGTGGCGGTGACCGTAACCAACCTGGTGTTCTGGCTCGTGCTCGGCGCTGCCGCCGGCGTGGTGCGTGGACGCTTCACCGGCAGCGCGACGAGCCTGCGCGACAGCTTTGCCTGATCGCGGAAGACTGACCTTCATCATCGGCGGTGCGCGCTCCGGCAAGAGCGCGCACGCCGAAACGCTGATGACGGCCTTGCCTTCGCCATGGACCTACATCGCCACGGCGCAAGCCTATGACGACGAGATGCAGCAGCGCATCGCGTTGCACCGGTCGCGGCGCGGCGAGGGCTGGACGACCATCGATGCACCGCTTGGCCTTGTCGGTGCACTCGAGGCCCTACCGGAGGACCAGCCGGTCCTTGTCGACTGCCTGACGCTCTGGCTGACCAATCACATGCTGGCCGATCATGATGTAGAGGCCGAATGTCGGCGGCTGGCTGACATGCTGTCGCGGCCGCGCGGACCCTGGTTCGTGGTATCCAACGAGGTCGGGCAAGGCATCGTGCCCGACAATGCGCTGGGGCGCCGGTTCCGCGACGCCGCCGGCCGGCTCAACCAGCAGGTCGCGGCGATTGCCGAGACCGTGCTTTTGATGGTGGCGGGGCTGCCGCTCAAGGTGAAGTGACATGACCGACATCGACGAAAAGGACGAAGAGCGCCACCGCGCCAAGATGGCCAAGCGCAAGGCGGTCCAAGACGCCGAGGTGGCGAGCAAGACGGTCGAAAAGGGGCTGCTGATCGTCAACACCGGCCCGGGCAAAGGCAAGACCACGGCTGCCTTTGGCCTGGCGCTGCGGATGCTCGGCTACGGCAAGCGCGTCGGCGTCGTCCAGTTCATCAAGGGCAAATGGCATACGGGTGAGAAGGAGGCCTTCGCCGCCTTCGGCGACCGCGTCGTCTGGCACGCGATGGGCGAGGGGTTCACCTGGGAGACGCAGGATCTGAAGCGCGACATCGCGGCGGCCGAGGCCGCCTGGGCCAAGGCGCTGGAGCTGATGGCCGATCCGTCGATCAGTCTCGTCGTGCTCGACGAGCTCAACATCGCGCTGCGCTACGAGTATCTCGATCTGGACAAGGTGATTGCCGCGCTGAAAGCGCGCCGCGAGGGCCTGCATGTCGTCGTCACCGGTCGCAACGCCAAGCCGGCGCTGGTCGAGGCGGCCGATCTGGTGACCGAGATGGGGCTGACCAAGCACCACTTCGCGGCGGGCGTGAAGGCGCAACAAGGGATCGAGTTTTGAGAGCTTTTGTCCCCTTTTGTGGATGAGCATTCAAGTCTGGTCGCCAAACGCTCCCAGCGGGGCTCACTTCCTTTCCCTCCGGAGGGGGAAAGGTGGCGCTGCGAAGCAGCGACGGATTGGGGGAAGGCGGTGATCGAACGCGCGGTCCGCAGACAGGCAGGCGCAACCCGGCGGGTGCGAGAAACGCGACTGCCGAGCTCGTCGACCCCCACTCCGTCTCGGCTTCGCCGAGCCACCTCTCCCCGATCGACGGGGAGAGGAAAGGCGCGAACCTGTTGCAGCCCGGCTCCCTTCCTCCCCTTCGGGAGAGAACTCACGGGGGGTGAGATCATGCCAGAATGACGATCGCCGAAACCACGCCGAACAGCGCGATCAACAGGCAGTCGGCGACGCGGTAGAGTTTCAGCGCCCGCCTTATGTCGATGCTGTCGGCTTCGCGCCGGCCGCCTTCGCCCATGAACGCGTCGTCGACCGTTACGCCGCCATAGCTGCGCGGCCCGGCGAGCGCCAGGCCAAGTGCGCCGGCCATCGCCGCCTCCGGCCAGCCGGCATTGGGCGAGCGGTGCTTTTTCGCGTCGCGCCGCACCGCCTGCCATGCGGCTTTCGCGTCGGCGCCTTTCACCAGGAAAGCCGCCAACGTGATGAGCAACGCCGTCAGCCTCGACGCCGGCAGGTTGATCCAATCGTCGAAGCGTGCGGCTGCCCTGCCGAACGCTTCGTGGCGCGGCGTGCGATGGCCGATCATCGAATCGGCGGTGTTGGCGGCCTTGTAGGCGGCGCCGCCGGCGAGGCCGCCGACGCCCGTCCAGAAGGCGGGGGCAACGATGCCGTCGGAAAAATTCTCGGCCAGGCTCTCGATCGCCGCGCGGCAGACGCCGGCCCTGTCGAGGGTTTCGGGATCGCGGCCGACGATGCGCGAGACGGCGGCGCGGCCCATGTCGAGGCCGCCCGAGTCGAGCGCATCGGCGACGGCCTCGACATGCTCATAAAGGCTCCGCTGCGACAGGAACGATGTTGCCAGAAGGGCGGTGATGAACAGTCCCAGGGGAATGAACCAGAGCAGGATCTGCACGCACAGGCCAATTAGCGCCGGCACCAGCACGATGACCAGAAGCGCCTGGACACCACGTTGGCGACGCAGTGCGTCGGGATCAGTGGCGCGGTTGAGCCTGCGATCGAGAAAGGATATCAGCCTGCCAAACCACGTCACGGGATGGCCGATGGCGCGAAACAGCCAGTCGGGGTAGCCCAGCGCGGATTCGATGGCCAATGACAGGAAAGCGATCAGGACTGACATGAAGCTTCTTGAAGGAGCGGTGGACCATGGTGGAAGTCTCGGCCGGGCAAGGGCGCTTTTCCCCAACGCCCCCCAGCCTTTCGTCGACCTCTCGACCGGAATCAATCCGCACTCCTACCCGCTTTTCGAGCTGCCCGCCACCTCGCTGTCGCGATTGCCGGAAGCGGGGCGGGCGCGTGAGCTGACGGCGATCGCGGCCAGTAGCTATGGTGCGCCCTCGCCAGCCAATGTCGTCGCTGCGCCCGGTACGCAGATCCTGCTGCCACGCGTGGCTTCGCTCATCGCACCGGGCAGGGCGCTCGTGCTGGGGCCGACTTATGCCGAACATGCCCGCGCGGCGGCAATCACGGGGCACGAGGTGACCGAAGTCAGCGATTTCGCTGATCTGGCGGATGCCGACCTGGCCATCGTGGTCAATCCGAACAACCCGGATGGGCGCATCGTCGAGCGCGACCGGCTGCTGGCGCTGGCCGCCGGTTTGCGCGCCAAGGGCGGGCTGCTGGTCGTCGACGAGGCGTTCATGGATGTCGGCCCGCGCGAACACAGCCTTGCCGGCTATGTCGGCCAGGGCGGCATCGTCGTGCTGCGCTCTTTCGGCAAGTTTTTCGGGCTGGCCGGCCTGCGGCTTGGATTTGCGCTTGCCGATGCGCCGACGGCCCAGCGGCTGGAAACGCAATTCGGACCTTGGGCTGTCGCCGGCCCGGCGCTGGAATATGGCATTCGCGCACTTGCCGATATCGGCTGGCAGGACGCGATGCGCGCGTCGCTGGCGGAGGCATCGGCTCGGCTCGACGGACTGTTCGGTCGTTTCGGCGTGCCTGTCGCGGGCGGCACCACATTGTTCCGCTATTTCAGCCTGCCGGATGCCGCCGGCTTGTTTTCTGTGCTTGGGGAACGCGGCATCCTGCTTCGCCATTTCACCGACCGCCCGCATGTCCTGCGGGCCGGCCTGCCGGGGAACGGGGAGGAGTGGCTGCGGCTTGAATCCGCCCTTGCCGAATGGGCGGCCCGGCGCGAGGATGGAGCGGAAGGTATCAAACCATGATCCATGTCTGCTCGCTGGCAAAGGTCGAGGAAACGGTGGCGAGGACCGGCGCCGAGCGGCTGCTGTCGCTGTTGGCCGCCGGCACCGATGTGCTCCGCCCGGCCTCGATCATGAGGGAAAATCATCTGCACCTGGTCATGCACGACATCGCGGTGGCGCAGGATGGCATGACCATGCCGGGCGAGGAGCATGTGCGCAACCTGCTCGATTTCGCGCGCCGCTGGGACCGGGCGAGGCCGATGGTCGTGCATTGCTATGCCGGCATCAGCCGCTCGACGGCCTCCGCCTATATCATCGCTGCCGCGCTGGCGCCGAAACGCGACGAGGCCGAGCTGGCCCGGACGTTGCGGACGCTGTCGCCTTCGGCGACGCCAAATCCGCGGCTGATCGCGGTGGCCGACGCGCTGCTTGGTCGAGGCGGCCGCATGATCGCGGCAATCGAAGCGATCGGGCGCGGCGCCGATGCCTTTGAAGGCACACCGTTCGAACTGAAGATCGATATGTAGGGCTACTTCAGCCAATCGGCGAGCTTCGCCTTGCGTACATCCCTAAGCAGGCTGACAAAACCATCAGCCTGATGTTCCGCTGTCAGCCGACCTTTTTCAGCCGTGGCAATGCTGGCGTCGCCGACCACGCCGTTCGGATTGAGATCGCTGGCGATCCAGGCGAAGGCGTGGGTGCCGGTGTGGCGCAGGAGCGAAAATTCCTGCTCCGCGTTGGCGACGTTGGAGACGAAATTGTCGGCCTTGGTCATGTCGACGAGATCCGGCCGGAAATGCAGCATCAGCGAGGTCTCGACGTCGCCGCCATGGATGCCGTGGCGGTCCTCGAGTTCGGTGTACATGCGGGCCGGGCGGCCGAAGCGTTGCCAACTGGTCTTCACCGCCAGCATCTTTTCGCGCACCCGCAATTCGCGCGTGACGATGCCCATGATCTCCTCGTTGCCGCCATGCGAATTGACGACGACCAGCTTGCGCACGCCTGCCCGCGCAATCGACACGCCAAGCTCGGTCCAGGCGTCCGCCAGCGTCGTTGCCGGCAAAGTAAGCGTGCCCGGCGCGTGAAGATGCTCGTTCGATTTGCCCACCGCCTGGACAGGAAGGATGCGGATGTCGAGATCGTCGGGCAGGCGGGCGATCACCGTGTCGAGCATGCCGTTCATGATCGAGGTGTCGGTCGAGACAGGCAGATGCGGTCCATGCTGCTCGATCGCCGCCACCGGCAGTACGGCGATCGTCGCTTCGGGATCGATCGAGGCATATTCGGTGGTCCGATAGTCACCCCACCACACGCGTCTTTTTGCTACCGTCATGTCATGCCTCTTCGATGAACGGTGAGACCTACCGCGAGATAGGCGGCGTGTCGATCACCCGGCCGCGATGGCCTCGACCTCGACCTTGAATTCAGGCCGGGCAAATCCGCTGACGATCATCAGGGTCGAGGCCGGCGCGGGGTTCGAAAAAAGCCGGTCGCGGACATCCATATAGGGTCTCAGATGCGCGCGGTCGGTGACATAGGCGTTGATGCGAACGATATTGCCGAGCCCCAGCCCCGCCTCGCCGAGGATCGCGGCGATGTTCTTGAAGCAAAGCTCGGCCTGGGCGCCGGCGTCTTCGGGGATCTGGTCGTCCGCCGTGATCGCGACCTGGCCTGAACACAACACCAGCCGCTTGCCCGGGGGCACTTCGACGCCGTGACTGTAGCGGGCAAAAGGCGGCTTGATCGACTTCGGGGTGAGGAACTTGAACATGGCAATCTCCTGGATACCGCCAGCCTAAGACTGGATTCATCACAGCTTCAAGATGGCGGTGCATGTCGCCGGTGCGATTGTGGACAGGCGTTTAAAAAATAGGCACGATGCCTCCGGTGCAGCACGACCTTTCCGGCGTTCGCAGATGGCTGTGGTGCAGGCGGGCGGGTCCCGGCGCGAGACGCCGGTGGCATGTGTCTTGCTTCTTGAATCTCTGGTGTCGAGCCTGGCGCGTGGCGCGCTGGAGCAAACAAAGGGTGGTGGTGTCGATGTACGGAAAACTGAAGATGTCGGTAGCGGCGGTGGCCGTGCTTGCAGCGAGCACGCTTGGTGCCGCGGCAAATGAAAAAGTCACCTTCGGCACCAACTGGCTGGCCGAGCCGGAACATGGCGGCTACTACCAGGCCGTGGCCGACGGCACCTATGCCGCCTGCGGCCTCGACGTCACCATCATGCAGGGTGGCCCGCAGGTCAGCGGCCGGCCGATGCTCCTGGCCGGCAAGATCGATTTCTACATGGGCGGCAACCTGCTGTCGGCCTTCGACGCCGTCCAGCAAGGCATTCCGATGCGCGTGGTGGCGGCGGACTTCCAGAAGGATCCGCAGGTCATCATGTCCCATCCCGGCGAGGGGCTGGACAAATGGGAGGACCTGAAGAACGCCGAGCAGTACATTCTGGGCGACGAGGGCGCGCAGACCTTCTTCCAGTGGATGATCATCGAACTCGGCTTCGACGCGGCCAAGCGCGTGCCCTACACCTACAACACTGCTCCCTTCCTCGCCAACAAGAAGTCGATCCAGCAAGGCTATGTTACCTCCGAGCCGTTTGCGGTCAAAAAGGAAGGCGGCTTCGTGCCCAACCAGTTCCTGCTCGCCGACTATGGCTGGGACACCTATTCGACGACGGTCGAGGTGATGCAGGACACGATCGACAAGAAGCCGGAGGTGGTCCAGTGCTTCGTCGATGGCTCGGCCAAGGGCTGGTACAAATATCTCTACGGCGACAACAAGGCCGCCAACGACATGATCAAGAAAGACAATCCTGACATGACGGATGAGCAGATCGCTTTCTCGATCGAGCAGATGAAGAAGTTCGGCCTTGCCGATTCCGGCGACACCGAGAAGCTCGGCATCGGCGCCATGAACGAGGCGCGGATCAAGAGTTTTTACGACAAGATGGTCAAGGCCAAGGTCACGCCCGCCGGCATCGACATCACGAAAGCCTACACGCTGGCCTTCGTCAACAAGGGCGTCGGGCTCGAGCTGAAGAAATAGGCCGTCCCAGCATGATGCGGGAACAGGTAGCGCAGGCGCCGGCGAACGGGTCCGACACGGCTCCGGCATTGTTGGCGCTGCGGGGCGTCGGCAAGGTCTTTTCCAATGGCGTGACGGCGCTCGCCGACGTCGACCTGACGATCCGGGAAGGGGATTTCCTCAGCCTGCTCGGGCCGTCCGGCTGCGGCAAGTCGACGGCGCTGCGGCTGATCGCTGGCCTGTCAACGCCGACCTCCGGCATGCTCGACTGGCGTGCGGGCGGTTCGCTCGACCGCTCGAACATCGGCTTCGTGTTCCAGGAGCCGACATTGCTGCCCTGGGCCAGCGTTTTCGACAATGTCTGGCTGCCGCTTAGGCTGAAGGGCGTCAGCCGCGCCAAGGCGGCACCGGTGGTGACCGAGATGCTGGCAAGGGTTCATCTCACCGGTTTCGAGAACGCGGTGCCGCGCGAACTGTCGGGCGGCATGAAGATGCGCGTCTCGATCGCACGGGCCCTGGTGACCAAACCGCGCGTGCTTTTGATGGATGAGCCGTTCGCGGCCCTCGACGAAATCACCCGCTTCAAGCTCAACAACGATCTGCTGGAGTTGTGGCAGGACGAGCGCTTCACCGTCGTCTTCGTCACGCATAGTGTCTTCGAAAGCGTGTTTTTGTCCAACAGGGTTGTCGTGATGGCGGCGCGGCCAGGCAGGATCTTCGACGAGCTTGCCATCGATGCGGCCTATCCGCGCGACGAGGCCTTTCGCACCTCACCCGATTATGCGGCGCTGTGCCGGCAGACGTCCGACGTGCTGGCCAAGGCCATCAACTCAATTGCAGGCTCGCATCATGACGGCCATTGACGGTGCATTGAAACTCGACCCCGAGGAAGCACGCCGCGCGCGCCAGGAGCGGCTCGAGCGGATCGGCCGCTGGGTTCTGCCGCTGGCGATCATGATCCTGGCGATCTGGCTGTGGGACCGTATCTGCGTGTGGAATGGAATTCCGCAATACATCCTGCCGCGTCCCGGTGTGGTGCTGGCAACGCTCTACAACGACGCCGGCCTGCTGTTCTCCGCACTGCTGGTCACCTTGCGCATCACCTTCCTCAGTCTGCTCCTTGCCGTCATCGGCGGCGTCGGGCTGGCGGTGCTGTTCGCGCAGTCGAAATGGGTGGAGATGTCGTTTTTTCCCTTCGCCATCGTGCTGCAGGTGACGCCGATCGTGGCCATCTTCCCGCTGATCAACATCTATGTCGACAACCAGACGACCAAGCTTCTGCTCTGCGCCTGGATTGTCGCCTTCTTTCCGATCCTCTCCAACACCACCCTCGGCCTGAACTCGGTCGACCGCAATCTGCGCGACCTGTTCAAGCTCAACGGCGCAACGCGCTGGCAGCAATTGCGCTATCTCAGGCTGCCGGCGGCGATGCCGTATTTTCTCGGCGGGCTGAAGATCGCCGGCGGCCTGTCGCTGATCGGCGCGGTGGTGGCCGAGTTCGTCGCCGGCGCCACCGGCCAGTCTTCGGGCCTCGCCTCGCGCATCATCGAGGCCGGCTACCGGCTGAACGCGCCCAGGCTGTTCGCGGCGCTGTTCCTGATCTCGCTGACCGGCATCCTGATCTTCCTCGTGCTGTCGCTGATTTCGCATCTCATCTTACGGCGCTGGCACGAGAGCGCGCTGAAGCAGGAGCGGTAGCGCCTTGATTCCGAACACAGGTTCATACCGGCTCGCCAACGCACGCGTTCATCGGTCCGTCACGCCTGGCCTTGCCGCGCCCTTCGACGGCGACGGTTTCGCACTTGCCGACATCGCGGTGGGCGACGGCAAGATTTCCAGCATTGCTGTTCCTGGCAGATCGAACGCACCTGCCGATGCGATCGACCTCGGCGGGCGGATTCTGCTGCCGTGCTTCATCGATTGCCACACCCATATCGACAAGGGCCATATTTGGCCGCGAAAACCCAATCCTGACGGCACTTTCATCGGGGCGCTGAATGCCACAGGTGCCGACCGCACGGACCGCTGGAGTGCCGAGGACGTGGCGCGGCGCATGGATTTCTCGCTGCGCTGCGCCTACGCGCATGGCACCAAAGCACTGCGCACGCATCTGGACAGTGTCCCGCCGCAGGAGGAAATCTCCTGGCCGGTGTTCGAGACGATGCGCGAGAGGTGGCGCGGCCGCATCGAGTTGCAGGGCGCCTGCCTGATTGGCGTCGAGGGCGTGCGCGACAAGAATTGGTTCGACAGGCTGGCCAAAAGGGTGGCCGCCGCCAAGGGCGTGCTTGGCGTCGTCACCTACATGGTGCCGGATCTGGAAGAACTGCTCGACCATGTCTTCTCCCAAGCCGTCGAGCATGGCCTCGATCTCGATTTCCATGCCGACGAGACCGACGACGTCGCGGCGATCTCGCTGAAGAAGATCGCCGAGGCGTCGCTATGGAGCGGCTTCGAGGGCAAGATCCTCGTCGGCCACTGCTGTTCGCTGGCGCGCCAGCCGGACCTCGACGTGCTGGACACTCTGGACAAGGTGGCGAAAGCCGGGCTGGCGATCGTCTCGCTGCCGATGTGCAATCTCTATCTGCAGGATCGGCGGCGCGATCAGACTACGCCGCGCTGGCGCGGGGTGACGATGCTGCACGAGATGAAGGCGAGGGGCATTCCGGTCGCGGTCGCTTCCGACAACACGCGCGATCCCTTCTATGCCTATGGCGATCTCGACATGCTGGAGGTCTACCGCATGGCGACGCGCATCCTGCATTTCGATCATCCGGTCGCCGATTGGCCGCAGGCCGTCACGGCAACGCCGGCTCACGTGATGCGGCTCGATGGTTTCGGCACGCTTGCCGCCGGCGGCGATGCCGATTTCATTGTCTTCAGGGGCCGCAGCTGGACGGAATTGCTGTCGCGGCCCGAATCGGATCGCATCGTCGTGCGCGCCGGGCGCGCGATCGACCGGCAATTGCCCGACTATGCCGAACTCGACGAGCTGATGGTGGACTGATGGATATCGCCGCGCTGAAACGCGATCTCGACGGGATAAAACTCGACGACAATCCGGCCATCGTCCAGCAGAAAAGCCGCGATTTCTACTGGTACAGCCCGGTGCTGAAGCAGCAGCTCGATCACGTCACCGGCGACCTTGTCGTGACGCCCAAGAACGAGGCCGAGCTGATCCGCGTGCTCGCCGCCTGCCACCGGCATGGCGTGCCTGTGACGCCGCGCGGCAGCGGCACAGGCAATTACGGACAGGCGATGCCGCTCTCGGGCGGCGTCGTGCTCAATCTCGCCGAGATGAACGAGATCAAGTCGATCGCGCCGGGGCGTGTGGTGACCGGGCCGGGCGCTGTGCTGGCCGACATCGACAAGGCAACGCGGGCGCATTCCGGCCAGGAACTGCGGCTCTCACCCTCCACCTACAACACCGCCTCGATCGGCGGCTTCATCGCGGGCGGTTCGGGCGGCGTCGGTTCGATCAATTTCGGCGGCTTGCGTGATTTCGGCAATGTGCTGCGCCTGCGCGTGGTAACCATGGAGGCCGAGCCGAGGGCGCTCGAACTCACCGGCGAGGATCTGCACAAGGTGACCCACGCCTACGGCACCAACGGCATCATCATGGAAGTCGAAATGCCGCTGACCGCGGCCTATGAGTGGATCGACATCATTGTCGGCTTCGACGCCTTCATGAATGCGGCGCGCTACGGCAACGCGCTGGCCTGCCAGGACGGCATCCTGACCAAGCTGATCACGCCGATCGCGGCACCGGTGCCGCAGCTCTATTTCAAACGGCACCAGAAATTCCTGAAGGATGGGCAGAGCATCTGCGTCGTCATGGTGGCGCGGCATGGGCTGGACGCCTTTCTCGCTTTCACGCGGCGGGCTGGAGGCGAGGTGGTCTTCAATGCCGCGACGGCGACGCCGGAGGAGAAAAAGGGCCTGCCGCCGGCCTATGAGCTGGCCTGGAACCACACGACGCTCAGGGCGCTGCGGGTCGACCCCGACATCACCTATTTGCAGTCGCTCTATCCCTTTCCCAACCAGCTGGCGCTGGTCGAGAAAATGGACGCGATGTTTCCAGGCGAAGTATTCTCGCATCTGGAGTTCGTGCGGCTGGATGGCAACATCACCTGCTTCGGCCTGCCGCTGGTCAAGTTCACCACCGAGGCGCGGCTCGACGAGATCATCCGCTTGCATGAGGAGAATGGCTGCCCGATCTTCAACCCGCATCGTTACACGCTGGAAGAGGGCGGCATGAAGCAGACCGATGCGGTGCAACTCGCCTTCAAGCGCGAGACCGATCCGCAAGGACTGCTCAATCCCGGCAAGATGATCGCCTGGGAAAATCCGGATTATGACTACCGTTCGGGACGAACTTTTCTGTTCAAGGGGCTGCAGAGGACGGGATGAGGAGAGGTTCGCGCTTGAACACCCCCTCTGGCCTGCCGGCCCGGGCCCTTCGCTGTCGCTTCGGGCGTTCGTCGCTCGGAAAGCCAAGAAATTGGCTTCCCGTCCGCTGCGCGGACCACTCCTCACCCCCCGCATGGGGGGAGATCGGCAGCTTAAGCGCTGCCGCCAACCTGCTGCGCTGACAATTGGCGAAAGCAAGGAGATAGTCCGATCTCCCCCTTGCGGGGGAGATGCCCGGCAGGGCAGAGGGGGTGCCTCGCGCTGACCCAGGCAATGCCTCGCCATGAACATCCTCGTCCTCCACGCCCATCCGGTCGAAACCAGCTTCAATGCCGGCCTGCACCGGACGATCGTCGAGCGACTGACGGCTGCCGGTCATGCGATTGACGACTGCGACCTCTATGCCGAGGACTTCGACCCGCGGCTCTCTCGCCAGGAACGGCTGGACTATCACAATCCGCGCGGCTCCGCCGACCCTGCGGCGCCGTATGTCGAACGTCTGTTGTGCGCCGATGCGCTGGTGCTTTCCTATCCGGTCTGGAATTACGGCTTTCCGGCAATTCTGAAAGGGTTCTTCGACCGCGTCTTCCTGCCCGGCGTGTCGTTCAAGCTGGTCGACGGCAAGGCGCAGCCGTCGCTGCACAACATCAGGAAGATCGCGGCGGTCACCACCTATGGCGGCAGCCGGTTCCGCGCCATGCTGATGGGTGACCCGCCGCGCAAACTGATCAAGCGCATGCTGCGCACCACGGTCAAGCCGGGCGCTTCGGTTTCCTATCTGGCGCATTATTCGATGAACATTTCGACCGACGAGACGCGCAAGGCGTTCTTGGCCAAGGTCACGGCCAGCATGGACAGATTCTGATGCGCGCGCTGGTGGTTTATTGCCATCCGGTGCCGGAGAGTTTTTGCGCCGCTATCCGCGACACCGCCGTGGAGGTGCTGACGCGAAAGGGCTGGGAGGTGCGGCTGCTCGACCTCTACGCCGAGAAGTTCGATCCGGTGATGAGCTGCGAGGAACGGCGTTTCTACAACAACCAGGCGCCGCAGGACCTTGCGCTGAAGCCGCATTTCGAGCTGCTCAACTGGGCCGAGGCGATCCTCTTCGTCTATCCGACCTGGTGGTACGGGCTGCCGGCGATGCTGAAGGGTTGGCTCGACCGGGTGTGGGCGACGGACGTCGCCTTCAAGCTGCCGGCCGGCAAGGGGCGGATCAAGTCGCTGATGCGGCATGTGAGTAAGGTCGGCGTCATCACCACCTGCGGCGCGCCGACATGGTGGAGCGTCGTCGTCGGCCAGCCCGGGCGCAAGACCTTGCTGCGCGGCATGCGCGCGCTGTGCGCCACGCGCTGCCGGACCTTCTTCCTGGCGCACTATCTGATGGACGCCTCGACGCCGAAGACGAGAGCAGCGTTTCTGGCGAAAGTGCGGGCTAAGCTGGAGCGGTTTTGAGGGGGCGAACTGCCCTTCTCCCCTTGTGGGAGAAGGGAAAACCGCGCTACATCTTCACCCGTTCCGATTTCGGATCATACATCGGCTTCAGCGATGCCTCTGCCGCAAACCGCTCGCCGGCGATCTCGATCTCATAGGACGAGGCCAGCACATCCGCCTCGGTCTCGCCCTGGCAGGGCACATAGCCCAGCCCGATCGCGCCGCCGAGATGGTGGCCGTAATTGCCTGAGGTGATCGGACCGACGATCTTGCCGTCGCGCAGGATCGCCTCATTGTGGAAGAGAAGCGGCTGCGGGTCCTTCAGCCGGAACTGGACCAGCCGGCGGCTCAATCCGGCTTCCTTCTTCTTCAACACCGCGTCGCGGCCGATGAAATCGCCCTTGGCCGTCTTCACCGCGAAGCCGAGGCCGGCTTCCAGCACATCGTCCTCGTCGGTGATGTCGTGACCGAAATGGCGGAAAGCCTTTTCGATGCGGCAGGAATCGAGCGTATGCAGCCCGCACAGCTTCAGGCCGACATCGGCGCCGGCCGTGTCGATGGCCTCAAAGATATGGGCCGCCTGGTCGGTCGAGACATAGAGCTCCCAGCCGAGTTCGCCGACATAGGTGACGCGGTGCGCCCGGGCGAGCCCCATGCCGATCTCGATCTCCTGGAACGTGCCGAACGGATTGTTCTCGTTGGAGAAATCGTTCGGGCTGACCTTCTGGATCAGCTTTCGCGCATCCGGGCCCATCAGGCAGAGTACGCTTTCGGCAGCGGTTACATCGGTGATGACGACGAACTCATCTGTCAGGTGCTTGCGCAGCCAGGCGAGGTCGCGCCGCAGCGTGGCGCCGGGCACGACGAGGAAATAGGCGGTGTCCGACAGGCGCGACACCGTGAGATCGCTCTCGATACCGCCGCGCCGGTTGAGCATCTGGGTGTAGACGATCTTGCCCGGCGCCACGTCCAGGTCATTGGCGCAGAGTTTTTGCAGGAAGGCGCAGGCGTCGCGGCCTTCGACGCGGATCTTGCCGAACGAGGTCATGTCGAACAGGCCGACTTTGTTGCGGACGGCCAGGTGCTCCTCGCGCTGGTTGTCGAACCAGTTCTGCCGCTTCCAGGAGTAGCGGTATTCGCGCTCCTGTTCCTCACGGGCGAACCAGTTGGCGCGCTCCCAGCCGGCGACCTCGCCGAACACGGCGCCGCGCGCCTTCAGATGCTCGTGCAGGGGTGAACGGCGCACGCCGCGCGACGTCGCCATCTGGCGATAGGGGAAATGGTCGGCATAGAGCAGGCCGAGCGTTTCGGAGACGCGCTCCTTGAGGTAACGGCGGTTCTTCTGGAAAGGCTGGGCGCGGCGGATGTCGACTTCCCACAGGTCGAACGGTGCCTCGCCGTCGTTGATCCACTGTGCCAGCGCCATGCCGGCGCCGCCTGACGAGACGATCCCGATCGAATTGTAGCCGGTCGCCATCCAGTAGCCACGCAGTTCCGGCGCCTCGCCGAGATAGTAGCGGTCGTCGGGCGTGAAACTCTCGGGGCCGTTGAAGAAGGTGTGGATGCCGGCGGTCGCCAGCATCGGCATGCGGTTGACGCCCATTTCGAGGATGGGCTCGAAATGGTCCATGTCCTCGGGCAATTGGTCGAAGCAAAAGTCCTCGCGGATGCCGTCCATGCCCCAGGGCTTGGCGACCGGCTCGAAGGCGCCGAGCATCATCTTGCCGGCGTCTTCCTTGTAATAGGCGCACTCGTCGGGCACGCGCAGCACCGGCAGGCGGCTCAGCCCCGGGATCGGCTCGGTGACCAGGTAAAAATGCTCGCAGGCGTGCAGCGGGATGGTGACGCCGTTCTGGGCGCCCAGTTCGCGCGCCCACATGCCGGCGCAGTTGACGACGATGTCGGCCTCGATCGTGCCTTGCTCCTCGCCCTGCGCCCAGGACACGCCGGTGACGCGGCCGTCCCTGGTGTGGACCTTGGTGACCTTCACATTCTCCACGATGGTGGCGCCGCGTTGGCGCGCGCCCTTCGCCAGCGCCATGGCGATGTTGGCGGGGTCGCACTGGCCATCGAGCGGCAGATGCACGGCGCCGACGACGTCGGACACGTTGAGATGCGGATACATCTCCTTGACTTCCCTGGGCGAAATCTCGCGCACATCGACATCGAAGGCGCGGGCGAGTGACGCCTGACGGTAGATCTCGTGCTTGCGCTCCTCGGTCAGCGCGACGGTGATCGAGCCGACTTGGCGCATGCCGGTGCCGACCTCAGTCTCGGCTTCCAGCTTGACGTAGAGGTCGGCCGAATATTTCGCCAGCCGCGTCATGTTCTGCGAGCCGCGCAACTGGCCGATCAGGCCGGCGGCATGCCATGTGGTGCCCGAGGTCAGCTGCTTGCGCTCCAGAAGGACGATGTCGGTCCAGCCGAGCTTGGCCAGGTGATAGGCGACCGAGCAGCCGGAAACGCCGCCGCCGATGATGACGGCTCTTGCCTTGGCGGGAATGGTTCTGGGGGAAGGGATATTCATGCGGCCTCGCGGCGGTAGCTGGAGACAAAGCGGCGCAGCCGGAGCGCTGCTTCCCGCAAGACGGGTTCCGGCTGGCACAGGCTGACGCGGATATGGCCGGCCGCGGCCTCGCCGAAACTGGAGCCGGGCATGACGCCGACCTTCTCCTTGTCGAGGAAGGCGAAGGCGAATTTCTCGTCGTCGGATTCGACGGCCGATATGTCGAGCATGACATACATGCCGCCTTCGGAGCCGCGCACGCCGACATCGTTCATGCCGCGCACGGCGTCGAGCAGGACGGCGCGTCGCGCCGCATAGCGTTCGGCGATTTCCTTCACGCCATAACCCTTCTCCAGCGCCTCGGTGCAAGCTATCGAGATGAAGGCCGGGAGGCCGTAGGTCGTCACCAGATTGAGGTTGGTCAGCAGCGAGATCATCTCGCTCGGGCCGGTCAGCCAGCCCATGCGCCAGCCGGTCATGCCGTGGCTCTTGGACATGGAATTGATGACCAGCGTGCGCTCGGCCATGCCGGGCAGGGAACGCGGCGAGATGTGCTCGCCGCCGCCGAGCGTCCAGTAGACTTCGTCGGACAGCAGCCACAAATCGTGCTCGCGGCAGACCTCGGCCAGCTGTTCCAACCGTTCGCGCGAATAGACGGCTCCGGTCGGGTTGTTCGGCGTGTTGATCAGGATGGCGCGCGTATTCGGCCGAAGTGCCGCCCGGATCATGTCGGCGCGGGGCTGGAAACCGTCCTCGGCCGGCGTCTCGACAACCGTGAAGGTCGCGCCCGCGGCGCTGAAGGTGTTGGGGTAGGTCGCGTAGTATGGCGCGACCACGATGGCGTGGTCGCCCGGGTCGAGCACGGCCTGCACGGCGGCGTAGAGCGCCGCCTGGCCGCCCGGCGTGGCGATGACCTGGTCCGGCGTCGTCCCGACGCCCGTGCAGGCGACCGAGGCCGCCGCCATCGCCTTGCGCAGGCGCGGCAGGCCGGGCAACGGGGTATAGTGGTGATTGCTGCCGCGAACCGCGGTCACGCAAGCCTCGATCGTTTCGGAAGGTGTGTCGAAATCGTGATCGCCGACCGACAGCATGATGATGTCCTCGCCGGCTTCCTTGCGGGCCCATGCGGCGAAGTGGACTTCCCAGCCATCCTTGCCCGACGGCACGATGCCTGAAATGCGCGATGATGGTTTTGGCATCAGGCTCTCAACCTTTCGTTCTTCGGATCCCACAAGGGCTCATCGTTCTGCACGACCGCCTTGAAACGGTCGCCGAAGATCTCGATCTCCACGGCGGTGCCGGGCTCCGCCAGATCGGCACGCAGCATGCCGAGCGCGATCGACTTGCCGACGCGATGGCCCCAGCCGCCCGACGTCGTCTCGCCGACGATCTGGCCGTCATGCCACAGCGTCGACATGTAGGGGGCGTCGCAATCGCCGAGGTTTTCGACCACCAGCGTGACGAAGCGCTTCTTGACGCCCTGCTGCTTCTCGTTCTGGAGCGCCGCCTTGCCGCGGAACTCGGGCTTGTCCCATTTGACGAACCGCTCGAGCCCGCCTTGCAGGATCGAGTAGTCGGTCGAGAGGTCGCCCTTCCAGGTGCGATAGCCCTTTTCAAGCCGCAACGAATCCAGCGCGTACATGCCGAATGGTTTCAGGCCGTGCGGCTGTCCCGCCGCGCAGATGGTGTCGAAAACGGCGGCGGTGTCGTCGACCCTGGTGTGGATTTCCCAGCCGAGTTCGCCGGCGAAGGAGACGCGGACCAGCTTCGCCCAGCGCCCGGCGATCTTGGTTTCCTGATGCGTGAGCCACGGCAAGGTCAGGTCGGCCTCACAGACGGCGGCGAGGATTTCCCGCGACTTGGGTCCGGCCAGGATTTGGGTGGAGAATTCCTCGGTCCGGTCGATCAGCTTGAAAGTCGCATCCACGGGCATGTGCGATTTCAGCCATTCGAAATCATGCCATTGCGCCACCGCCGCGGTGATCAGCGTCATGGACTCCTCGCCGTGGCGCACCACCGACATTTCGGTGACGATGCGGCCCTTGTCGTCGGAGAAATAGACGAGACCGATGCGGCCGGGCTTCGGCACGAGGCCGGTCACTTGCCGGCTAAGCCATTCGGCGGCGCCCGGACCTTCGAGGTTGAAGCGCGAAAAACCCGGCAGGTCGAGGATGCCGGCGGCGTCGCGGACGGCCAGGCATTCCTCGCGCACGCGGTGCTGCCACGGCCCGTCGCGACGGAAGGTGAGCGTTGCTTCCTCCGAGACGTCGTCGCCATCCTGCGCATACCAGGTGGCGCGCTCCCAGCCATTATAGGCGTCGAAGCGCGCGCCGAACGCCTTCATGCGATCATGGATCGGCGACAATTTCCTGTCGCGTCCCGCCGGCCAGGCATGGCGCGGAAACTGGATGGCGTATTCGTTGCCGTAGATCTCCATGCCTTTGGCAACGCAGTAATCCGGAGCCGAAGCGAAGGACGTGAAGCGGCGCGGGTCGCAAGACCACATGTCCCATTCGGTCTGGCCTTGCGTGACCCATTCGGCCAACACCTTGCCTGCACCGCCGCCTTGCGCGATGCCGAAGGTGAAGACGCAGGCCTCGAACGCATTGGGGACGCCCGGCATCGGCCCGATCAGCGGATTGCCGTCCGGCGCATAGGGGATCGGGCCGTTGATGACCTTGGACAGGCCGGCGGTGCCCAGGATCGGCACGCGGGCGACGGCGTCGGCCAGATAATGTTCCAGCCGGTCGAGATCGTCGGGGAAAAGCTGGAAGGAAAAATCCTCCGGCATCGGATCGTTGTGACCCGCCCAATGCGCGCGGCAATTGCGCTCATAGGGGCCGAGATTCATGCCGTTCTTTTCCTGGCGCAGATAGTAGGAAGTGTCGACGTCACGCAGCAGCGGCAGCTTCCTGCCCTGTTCCTTCGACCATGCGGCGAGTTCGGGGATCTCCTCGAACAATATGTACTGATGGCTCATCACCATCATCGGCACCTCGCGGCCGAACATTTTTCCAACTTCGGCGGCACGGTAGCCGGCGGCGTTGACGACGATCTCGCAGCGGATCTCGCCTTGCGGCGTCACGACCACCCATTCGTCCCTTTCGCGGCGCACGCCTGTCACCGGGCAGAAGCGTATGATCCGGGCACCCATGTCGCGCGCGCCCTTGGCCAGCGCCTGGGTCAGCTGCGCCGGGTCTATGTCGCCGTCGCTCGGGTCGTAGAGGGCGCCTTCCAGCTCATGCGTCTCGATGAAGGGATAGCGGCGCTTGATCTCGTCCGTGCCGACGATATCGATGTCCATGCCCTGGTAGCGGCCCATGCCCTTGGCGCGCTGGAACTCCTGCATGCGCTCTTGCGTGTGGGCAAGCCGCAGGGAGCCGGTGACATGGTAGTTCATGGGATAGTCGACGGCCTCGGCCAGCCCGCGATAGAGCTCGGTCGAATAGCGCTGCATGTTCATCAGCGACCAGGACGAGGAGAAGGTCGGCACGTTACCGGCGGCATGCCAGGTCGAGCCGGAGGTGAGTTCATTCTTTTCCAGGAGAACGCAGTCGGTCCAGCCCGCCTTGGCGAGATGGTAGAGCGAGGAGGCGCCGGCGACACCGCCTCCGATGATCACCACGCGTGCCGTGCTCGGCAAACCGGCCATGTTCTTCTCCAACCCTTGGTCCAATTTCATTCAATAAACTGGCGGCGAAACCACCCAGATGACGACCGCCGGCTCCATTCCCGGATTGCGCCAGCGGAATGGCTTGCCCTCCAAGCGAAAGGAATCGCCTTCGCCGAGCCGATGCCATGTCCCCGATATTTCGATGTCGAACGTCCCCGACACGACATATCCAGCCTCTTCGGTTGGCCGGCGCGCCTCGCTCTTGAGCTCGGCGCCCGGCGCGAAGACGGAACGCAGCATCTCGAAGCTACCGCCGAGATCGGGCGACAGAAGCTCCTCCATGAGGCCGGATTTGCTTGTGCCAAGGGTGCGGCGGCTGCCGGCCCGCACGACCGCGCCGCGCTCGCTTTCGACAGGCACGTCGTGGCCGAAGAACAGGCTGACCGGCACGCCGAACAGTTCGCCGAAAGCCCGGAGATCACTGAGCGACGGTGTCGACAGGCCGCGTTCGACCTGGCTGACCCAGCCGACCGACCGGCCGAGTTTCAGGGCGATCTCGGCGAGCGTCAACCCTCGCGCCTTGCGCAGGGCCCTGATGTCGCTGGCCAGCAATCGCTCGTAATTTCCCTGCAATGCTTTCGCTGTAGTTGGAGGCAAATCGCGCTCTCGTGAAAAAATCCCATCAAATTTCATGAGATGCCGGAGCGGTGAAAAAATCAAGCGGATTTTCACGGGTGCACAAGATTTGCTTGCGCGATTTTGGCGGTTCATGCAAAGGCTCGGCCGCGAGCGGCGAGTGGGGACGTCCGATCGGGACACAGGGTAAGGACGGCCCATGCTTGGAAAGAAGGCTCGAATCACGGTTGATGCCGAGATCGTCGACGACGCGATCGTATCGCGCCGGTCGGTGCGCGCTTTTCTGCCCGACATGGTCGACGACAACACGATCCGCGACATACTGGCGGTCGCGGCGCGCGCCCCTTCCGGCACCAATATGCAGCCATGGCGGGTCTATGTCACCAAGGGTGACACCAAGCAGCGGATATCGGATGCCATCCTGAATTCCGGCATCCGTGCTGAAAAGGCCGATTGGGACGAATATCGCTATTATCCCACGCAGTTCTTCGAACCCTACCTGACCCGCCGCCGCGCCAACGGTTTCGGGCTCTACGGCGCGCTCGGCATCGGTCGCCGCGAGGTCGACAAGATGCGTGCCCAGCACGACCGCAACTTCGTCTTCTTCGACGCGCCGGTCGGCATGATCTTCACCATCGACCGCCGCCTCAACCAGGGCTCCTGGATCGACTACGGCATGTTCCTGCAGAACATCATGGTTGCCGCGCGGGGCAGGGGCTTGCACACCTGTCCGCAGGCGGCGTTCGCGCCCTATCACCGGCAGATCAGGCCGGTGCTCGGCATTCCCGACGAGGAGATCGTCGTCTGCGGCATGGCGCTCGGTTATGAAGATACGTCGAAGCCCGAAAACGCCTTCCGAACCGACCGCGTGCCGCTGGAGGAATGGGTGACGTTCAGCGAGTAGGCCGCTGCTGCGCTGCGACATCCGCTATTCCGTGTTCATCTGGGCGCCATGGCCGCTGACATGGGCGCCATCCTGCGGCGTCAGCTTGAGATAGGCTGATAGCGCGCACAGCGTGATGACACCCTCGATCACGAACAGTATCCGGAAGTCATTGGCGACGGCCAGGCCGCCGCCGGCCAGAAACGATAGTGCCGCGGCGGCCAGGCCGACGCTGATCGCCACCGCCAGTTGCCACAAAATGTAATAGAGCGCGCTGAAGCGGGCGAGCTGATCGGGCGCGATGTCGGAATAGGCAAGGTTGCCGGTCGACGCCCATTGCGCGGAACGGAAGACGCCGAAGATGAAGATGTAGGCAAGCACGATCCACACCGGTGTGGTCGCCTGCATCAGGGCAAAGCCCGCAACCATGGCCGCGACGACGGGCGTGTTGAAAACCAGCACGCGGCGGAAACCGAAGCGGTTGAGCAGGCGAGGCATGAAGACACGCATGACCACCGACCCGACCGCGGCGACGAAGGTCAGTGATCCCGCCTGTACCGCGCTCATGCCGAAGCCGAGCTGGAACATCAGCGGCAGCAGGAAGACGACGGAGCTGAGGCCGATCGTGTCCAGACCGCCGCCGGTGAGGAAGGAGATACGGAAGGTGCGGATGCGCAGGAGCTTGAGGTCGAGCAGGGGATTGCGCACGCGCAGGCAATAGAACGAGGCGACCGTCAGGATGACCAGCGCCAGGACAAGCTCGGCCGCGATCACGCCGGCGGCCGCATCTTTCGCCGCCAGCGAATCCATGCCGAAGACAAGCAGGACCATGCCGCTGCCGACCAGCAGGAAGCCCGGGAAATCGAACGGCGTGCGCACGGGTTTGGTCACCGTCGGAAACAGCGAGGCGGCAAGAACAGCCGCCGCCAGCGCGAAGGGCACGTTGATGAAGAAGATCCAGCGCCAGGAAATGTAAGTGGTCAGCGCGCCGCCGACGAGCGGACCGACCAGCGGGCCGGATTGGCCCGCCAGCGAGATATACATGTTGATCTTCAGCGTCCGGCTTCGAGGGAAGGTCGACAGGATGACGACCTGGCCGAGCGTGCCCATCAGCGCGCCGCCGAAGCCCTGCAGCGCGCGGGCGCCGACCAGCATCCAGATGTTGTCGGACAGGCCGCACAGCGCCGACGAGGCGGCGAATACCAGCAGCGCAAAGCAGTAGACGTTGCGCAGGCCGAAGCGGTCGGCAGCCCAACCGCCGAGCGGCATCGAGATGATCAGGCTGGCGACATAGACCGTGATCAGCAGGCCAAGCTGGCTCGGTGGACGGCCAAGGCTTTCGCTGATGCCGGGCAGCGCCGTCACCACGACATTCTGGTCGAGACTGGTCATGAACACGCCGCAGGCGACCGTCAGCGGCAGCAGGAGCAGGGCTCTGGCTGGCACATCGGCGCGATCGGTGGCGCCGGCGGATATTTCTGCGGTCATGGAGATATTCGAACCAAACGGATGCGCGGATTCTGGAGACGGGTTTTGTTACCCTTCGGACCGGCTTGACGGCCATATCATGCCAGTATGGCGGCCGCCGGCGCATTGCTGTAGCGTCAGAGCCGGCCGGCCTTGATGCCAGAATTCGTCGACCCCGAGCCTACTGTACCTCGTAGCCGACTTCCTCGCTGGCGTGACACAGCGCCTTCCAGAAGGAGCGCGCGAAAGAACGGAAGACGTAGATGTCGAACTGGTCGCCGCCGGTGCGCTGGACCTGGGCGAAGATGTCGTGATGGGTGGTCGAGCGGCCGGCGCCGAGCGGGAAGGCCGGCAGCGCGAAATCGATGGCGAAGAACTTTGCCAGCACCCATTCGGCCTTCGGACCGGCGATGCGGATCGCGGTGCGGCCATGCGAAAGATCGGTCACCGTGCCAATGGCGGGGGTCACCACGCCCGCGAAAGCCGCGGCCAGCCCCTCGGCTTCGTCGGCTACGGTGAACTTTCCCGGTGCGAAACCGAATGCCGATTTGGCGCCATTGGTGGCGCCACCGCCGGCACCGTCGGGCAACGTAAGCCCGGTGACGGCGCGGATGACTGATATCAGTTTCTTCTCTTCGCCCGGCCATGCGGCGAGCTGCACGATCGAGCCCGGTCTCGTCTCGGTCAGGATGACTTCGACACCATGTTCGAAATTGCCGTGCGAGCCGACATGGAATTCCGGCTCCAGCGGTGAAAGACGCTCAACCATACATGCGGCTCCCGTCCGGATCGTAGAAGTGGTTGGAAACGATCTCGACCGGTCCGAACCGGTTGCGCAGCGGATCGGAGACATGGGCGCGCGAGCCGTGCCTGGCCTTGCCGCCTTTGACCAGCGCCAGCGCGATGTGCTTGCCGAGCGCCGGCGAATAGCAGCAGGCCGTGATGTGGCCGATCGAGCCGTGCGGATTGGACTCGTCAAGCTCCTCGACGATATGCGCGCCGCCGTTGAGCGGCCTGTTGTCGAGCGAGACCAGCCCGACAAGTTCCAGCCGGTCGGGGGAGATGAGGCCCTCGCGGTCCATCATCGCCGAGCCGATAAACGGCTTCTTCTTCGACAGCATCCAGTCGAGATGCAGATCGCGCGCCGTGGTGCGGCCGTCGATCTCAGCGCCCGTCACATGGCCTTTCTCGATGCGCATCGTGCCCAGTGCTTCCAGTCCGTAGGTTACCAGTCCGAACGGCTTGCCGGCCTCGATAAGCGCTTCCCAGACATGCGTGCCATGGTCGGCGCCGCAATAGACCTCGAACGCCATTTCGCCGGAAAAGGACAGCCGGCAGATCATCACCGGCACACCAGCGATCTGGCCATGCACGATGCCCATGAACGGCAGCGCCGCATTGTCGACAGCGGTGCCGACGACGCAGCCGGCCAGGATCTGCCTGGCTTTCGGCCCGCCGATCGCGGCACCCGCCCACTGGTCGGTCACGGAGGTGACATGAACCTTGAGCTCCGGCCAGACCACATCGAGGAAATATTCCAGATGCTGCATAACCTTGCCGGCATTGGCCGTGGTGGTGGTCATCAGGAAATCCTGTTCGCCGAGCCGCCATGTGGTACCGTCGTCGAAGGCCAGCCCGTCCTCGCGCAGCATCAGCCCGTAGCGCGCCTTGCCAACGGCCAGCGTGGAAAACATGTTGGTGTAGACACGGTCGAGGAATTCGGCCGCGTCCGGACCTTGCACCGCGATCTTGCCCAGCGTCGAGACATCGACGATGCCGGCGCTTTCGCGCGTCGCCCTGGCCTCGCGCACATAGGCCTGCTCGACCGTTTCGCCGGCAAGGCCGTAGATCATCGGCCGGTACCACAGGCCGGCGGAATACATGGTTGCGCCATTGGCGACATGCCAGTCATGCATCGGCGTCAGCCGTTCGGGCTTGAGGTCGCCGAAGCGCTCCGCCGCCAGCGATCCGATCGAAACCGGCGCAAAAGGCGGCCGGAAGCGCGTCGTGCCGACTTCCGGGATCGGCTTGCCCAGCGCCTCGGCCATGATGGCAAGGCCGGGGACGTTGGAATTCTTGCCCTGGTCAGTCGCCATGCCGAGCGTGGTGTAGCGTTTCAGATGCTCGACCGAGACGAAGCCTTCGCGGTGCGCCAGCCGCACGTCCTCCGACGTCACGTCGTGCTGGAAGTCGACGAAGCTCTTGCCGCTGGCCCTGATCTCGAACACCGGCGCCGGATCGGGATCGCAAGCTACGGCTTCGACCGAGGGCAGTGCGGCCGGCGTGGCTTGCGCGCCTGCCGCGGCAAGGCCTGCGGCGCGGCCCTCGGTTACCGCTTCGGCGGTGGAAAAGCTGCCGGTGAAGGCGCCGGCGCCAATCCAGTTCTGCGTCGGCTTCGGCGGCAGGAAGGCTTGTCGGGCGGCATTCCACTGCGCCTTGCCGCCGGCCTGGCTGGCCAGATGGATGGTTGGCGACCAGCCGCCCGACATCAAGAGGCAGTCGGCATGGATGCTGCGGGCGTCGCCGGTGAGCGTGCCGTTGGTCATGTCGAAGCGCTGCAGCTTGACGCCGGAGAGCGCCTTGCCGCCCTCAGTGGCGATCACGGCATGGCCGGGAAAGATCTCGGCTTCGGTCTCCTCGGCCAGCTTGCGCATTTCGCCCGAAAGCTCGGGACGGACATCGACAATCGCGGCAATCCTTGCGCCGGCCTTCTTCAGCGCCAGGGCGCAGCGATAGGCGCTGTCATTGTTGGTGAACAGCGCGACCGTCTGCCCCGCCAGCACGCCGAATTCGTTGGCGTAGCGCTCCGCGGCATGCGCCAGCATCACGCCCGGGCGGTCATTGCCCGGGAATACAAGCGGCCGTTCGAAAGCGCCGGTGGCCAGCACAACCGACCGTGCGCGGATCGCCCAGTAGCGATGGCGCGGTTCGCCCTTGCCGTGTGTCTCCTTGTGATCGGTGACCCGTTCAAGGGCGGCAAGCGTATTGCTGTCGTAGTAGCCCCAGACCGTGGTGCGCGGCAGAAGCCGGACATTGTCGTAACCCTCGAGCTGGGCCACGGTTCGCCTGGCCCAGTCGGCCGCCGGCAGGTCATCGATCGTCTCGTTCGACCAGTTGGCAGAGCCGCCGAAACGCGGATCGAGTTCGGCAAGCATGACGCGCGCGCCCTGATCAGCAGCGGCCTTGGCGGCCGTCAGCCCGGCAGGGCCGGAGCCGACCACCAGCACGTCGCAAAAGGCGTTCATGCGCTCATAGCGCGCCGGGTCGGCGGCGGAACCGGCACGGCCGAGGCCGGCCGCGCGGCGGATGAAATGCTCGCAGAACATCCAGAAGCGCGTGCCCTTCAGCGGCCCGATCACCGGACCCATGAAGGTCTTGTAGTAGAAGCCGGCCGACAGGAGCTTGCCGCCGAGCTGGTTGACGGCGCTGACGTCCCAGGCCAGCGACGGAAAACGGTTCTGGCTGACGGCGACCAGCCCGTCATGAATCTCGACCATGGTCGCCGCGATGTTGGGCTCGCGGACCTCGCCCTTCAGCACCGTCACCAGCGCGTTCGGCTCTTCCACGCCTGCTGTCAGGAGGCCGCGCGGGCGGTGGTATTTGAACGAGCGCCCGTAAAGCGTGACGCCGTTGGCCAGCAGTGCCGAAGCCAGCGTATCGCCGGCATGGCCGGTGTAGGACGCGCCATCAAAGGTGAAGCGGATGGTCTTCAGCCGGTCGATGCGGCCGCCGGTTTCGGTGCGGCGCGGGCTCACGATCTGCCCTCCGCCTTGCGACGCGCGACCGGGCCGTGATCGACGCGTGCGAAGGCGACGCTGGAAATCTCATGCGTCAGCGTGTTGCGCACGACCCTGAGATGCGCGCGGCAGGCGCCGGAATGCTGCCAGATCTCGTTGTGGTCTCCGGCCGGGTTCAGCCGGTCATAGACATAGGCGTTCCAGGCTTCGAAGTTCTGCGAGGCGGGGTCGGGACGCTCGCGGTTGCCGTCACCCTGGTAGGTGAACTCGATGACGTCGCGCGGGCCGCAATAGGGACAAGTGATCAACATCGGATATTCCTGGTGCAGCCTTGCTCGGTGAAGCCTTGCTTGGAGAGATATTGTTCAGTGCAGTCTGGGATTGGCGCCCTGGCCTTTGTCGTCGATCACCAGGCCGCGATGGAAGCGGTCGAGCGTGAAGGGGGCGTTGAGGTCATGCGGCTCGTCCTTGGCGATGGTCCAGGCAAAGCACCAGCCGGAGGCGGGCGTCGCCTTGAAGCCGCCATAGCACCAGCCGCAGTTGAGATACATGCCGGGCTGGGGCCCGGTGGTGATGATGGGCGAGCCGTCCATCGACATGTCGCAGACGCCACCCCAGGAGCGCAGCATGCGCACGCGGGCAAGCCCCGGGAACAGCGCCAGCATCTCGCTCATCACCTCGTCGACGATGGGCAGGTTGCCGCGCTGGGCGTAGCTGTTGTAGCCGTCGATGTCGCCGCCATAGACGAGGCCGCCCTTGTCCGACTGCGACATGTAGAAATGGCCCATGCCGAACGTGACGACCGTATCGATGAAGGGCTTCAGCGATTCGGTGACGAAGGCCTGCAGCACATGGCTTTCGATCGGCATCGTCTCGATGCCGGCAAGCTGCATCACCCGGCCGGTGCTGCCGGCCACCGCGACCGCCACCTTCTTGGCGCGGATGTCACCGCGTGATGTGGTGACGCCGGTGATGCGGTCGCCGTCGCGCAGGAAGCCGGTGACCTCGCAATTCTCGATGATGTCGACGCCGCGCCGGTCGGCGCCGCGCGCATAGCCCCAGGCCACGGCGTCGTGGCGGGCGGTGCCGGCGCGCCGCTGCATCAGGCCGCCGACCACGGGGAAGCGTGCATCACTGGAAATATCGAGCGCGGGGATCAGGCGCTTGATTTGCGCCGGCGTCATCAGTTCGGCGTCGACGCCGAGATGGCGCATGGCGTTGCCGCGCCGTGCATAGTCGTCGAACTGGGCCGGCGTGTGCGCCAGGTTCAGGCAGCCGCGCTGCGAGAACATGACGTTGTAGTTGAGATCGTGCGACAGGTTCTCCCACAGCTTCATCGAATGCTCGTAGAAGCGGGTGTTGGCGGGCAGCAGATAGTTGGAGCGCACGGCGGTGGTGTTGCGGCCGACATTGCCGGAGCCGAGCCAGCCTTTTTCCAGCACCGCGACATTGGTGATGCCGTGTTCCTTGGCGAGATAATAGGCGGTCGACAACCCGTGCCCGCCGCCACCGATGATGATGACGTCGTAGGATGCCTTCGGGTCCGGCTTGCGCCAGGCCGGCTTCCAGTCCTTGTTTCCCTTGAGCGCGTTCGCGAGCAGCGAAAGGGCCGAGTACTCTGCCATGGATATGATGTCCGTTTCGGGCGATGCGGCAGACTATAGAGCAGGCCGCACGCGCAAAGCCAATATTGCGCCATCGCCTTTCGACTGGCCGACGCTCCGGCCACCGCCAGATCAGCGCAGGTGCGGTCGGATCAGGCGACGAGTCCGGGTGACGGGGTCCTTCGCCGGCGCGCTGTTGATGGAGCATTGAACGAAAAAACCCGCCTGTGCGGCGGGTCGTTGGCGCAACTCAGCACCATGACTGAATATCTACCATAGCTGCCTTCACCCAGTCAAGAAAAAATTCCTATCATAAAGCTGCCGGCACAACGGGACTGGCGGTCGTCAGGTCTTTGTTGCCCCGAGTTCGGAGCCCTGGCGGTCGGATGCGACGGCTTGCCCCATGATATGGCCGTCTTTATCAAGGACAGGCAAATTCAATTGCCATTGCCGCCTTGAGTCGCCAACAAATCATGTTTTTCAAATTGCTTCGTCTCGTCTTGATGTTCGCGCTTGTCGTTTCGGCGCCGCTTTCGTTCGATGCGTCGGCGCAAGGGCTTGGCCAGGCGCCTGCCGGACTGGTCGCCGACCAGCAGAAAATCCTTCAGGACCTGACGACCAAGACCGATAATTTCGACAAGAAGATCCAGCAGGACGGCGACGACGACGCCACTCTCGTCGATATCCGCCTGCAACTCGAGGAACTGTCGCGGCAATCGCTGAACAGCGCGCTGGCCTTCCGCACCCGCCTTAGCGAGATCAACAGCCGGCTCGAGCAGCTTGGCCCGGCACCCGCCGCAGGCCAGCCGCCGGAACCCGACATCGTCAGCACCGAGCGCCAGGCGCTGGTCTCCGAAAAGGCCGAGATCAACGCGGTCATCGCGCAGGCGCAGACGCTGTCGATCCGCATCAGCGGGATGATCGACAAGATCGGCAACATGCGCAGCGCGCTTTTCCGCAATCTCCTGACCAAGCGCTATGTGCTGTCGGATGCGCTGAGCCCACAGGTCTTTTCCGACGCCCGCGACGAGTTCGGCAATTTCTACAAGGCGGTCTCGTCCTGGCTGAGCTTCGCCTTCAGGTTCAAGTTCCAGGCCATTCTGGCGGCAACCTTCGTGGCGCTCGGGCTGGCCCTGGTGCTTCTGGTCGGCGGCAGGCGGTTGTTTGGACGGGTGTTCGAAGCCGATCCGTCCAATGAGGACCCGTCCTATCTCAGCCGCCTGTCGGTGGCCTTCTGGTCGACATTGCTGCCGACGCTGGCGGTCGGCGCCTTTCTTGGGTCGACGATTTTCTTTTTCAACTATTACAACGTTTTGCGCGGCGACATTGGCCTTTTCCTCAACGCGCTGGCGACGGTCATCGGGGTGGTGTTCTGCGTCAATCGGCTGGCCAATGCGGCGCTCGAGCCGAGGCTGCCGAACTGGCGCCTGATCCCGGTCGAATCCGGCCCGGCGCGTTGGCTGGTGCGCCTGACCACCGCCATGGCCGTGGTCATCAGCGTCAACACCTTCCTGTCCGTCATCAACGACAAGATGGGATCGCCGCTGTCGCTGACGATCGCGCGCAGTTTCGTGGCCACCATCGTCGTCGGCATCATCCTGATCCTGATGGCGATGCTGCGGCCGTTCAAGGCCCGTGACGGCAGCTGGCGGCCTTGGCCGGCATGGCTGCGCTACCTGGCGCTGGCTCTGGGGCTCTTCACCATCATAGCCGCCTTGCTTGGCTATATCGGCCTTGCGCTGTTCGTGTCGCTGCAGGTGGTGGTCACCGGCACGGCGCTCGTCACCGCTTATATCGGCTTCCTGTCGGCACAGGCGATCGGCGACGAGGGCGCCTTCGCCAATACGTCGGTCGGGCGCTGGCTGTCGGCCAATTCCAGCTACGAGGACACCGCGCTCGACCAGCTCGGCCTTGTCGTCAGCGTGGCCATCAACGTGATGATCGTGCTGGTCTTCCTGCCGCTGATCCTGTTGATGTGGGGCTTCCAACTGGGCGACATCCAGGCCTGGGCCTACAAACTGGCGACCGGGATTAATATCGGTTCGGTGACGATTTCGGTCACCGGCATCCTGTCGGGCATCGTCGTCTTCATCATCGGCTATTTCCTGACGCGCTGGTTCCAGGGCTGGCTCGACGGTTCGGTGATGGCGCGCGGCAAGGTCGACACGGGCGTGCGCAACTCGATCCGGCTGGCCGTCGGCTATGCCGGCGTGGCACTCGCGGCACTGATCGGCATCTCGGCGGCGGGCATCGATCTGTCCAGCCTGGCGCTGGTCGCCGGCGCGCTTTCCCTCGGCATCGGCTTTGGCCTGCAGAACGTGGTGTCGAACTTCGTCTCGGGCCTGATCCTGCTGGCCGAGCGGCCGTTCAAGGTCGGCGACTGGATCGTCGCCGGCGACATCAGCGGCACCGTCAAGAAGATCAGCGTGCGCGCCACCGAGATCGAGACCTTCCAGCGGCAGTCGGTGATCCTGCCCAATTCGAACCTGATCAACAACGCCGTCGGCAACTGGACGCACCGCAACAAGCTCGGCCGCATCGACATCAAGGTCGGCGTCGCCTATGGCAGCGACGTCAAGCAGGTGCACGCCGTTCTGCTCGAGATCGCCCGCGGTCATCCGCTGGTGCTGAAGAACCCCGAACCCTTCGTCCTGTTTTCCAATTTCGGGCCTGCCGCGCTGGAATTCGAGATCCGCCTGTTCCTGGCCGATGTGATGAACGGCAATATCGTGCAGAACGACATCCGCTTCACCGTGCTGGAAACATTCAGCGACCAGCATATCGAGATACCCTCGACGCCACGCGCCGTCGTCGAGCCCAAGCATGCGAAGGCCTGGCCGACCGACGACGACAAGATCGAGGCCGATTTCGCCGAGCAGGAACGAGCAAAGGCGGAGGCCGCGGCCGGGGCCAAACGTCTCTCCAAATCAGGACGCAAGGCGAAGAAACCTGATCCGGATTAGATCGGCGATCGGAAGGTTTCAGGCCGTCGAAACCAATTGCGGCATGAATGCGGCATTCAGTTGCGGTTCAGCTTCCATCTCATATAAGCTCCCATGCAAAGGCGAGGATGCCTTGCGAAATGCAACAGAGGCGGTGGGAACACCGATATTGCACATGTGGAAGTCTCTCGTCGCTGCCGTCGCCTTGCTCGCCGTGAGCGGCTCGGCCCATTCCGCCAGCGCGGTCAACAAGGACGCCGAGACCCGCACGCTGATCGTGACGGAAGGCGGCAGCAAGACCGACCTGGCGTTGGCGGCCGGCGAAACCGTGGAATTCTGCCCGAATGGCTGCTTCGTCACCTTGCCCAATGGCGACCTCGAAGCCCTGACCGGCTCGGAAACGGTCGAGATCTCGGGCGGCGTCGCCCGCATCAAGTAATTTTTGCCGACATGTCTTGAGAGGCCGGACATTTGTCCGGCCTTTTATTGTTTTCGGTAGCGGTTGTTTAACAATGACGCGGGAAATGCCGCGGTGACAGCCGCCCACAACCGGGCGTTTTAACGTTCGTTACGCCATCTCCCCGCTATACGTCTTGTGAAGACGCCGACAAACGGCGCGGCGGGTTTGAGGCAGGGCAGGACGACATGGACGCGCGGTCGGACGGAAACGCAATACCGCTTGCGGTCGATCTCGACGGCACGCTGATCGCGACCGACCTGCTATGGGAAGGACTGTTCATCCTTCTCAAGAAGAACCCGCTCTACATTTTCCTCGTGCCTTTCTGGGCCGCGGCCGGACCGGCCCGGCTGAAGCAGGCCATCGCGCAGCGCGTCGACATCGATCCCGCGTCGCTGCCTTACCGAGCTCCATTGCTCGACCGCATCCGGGCCGAGCATGCCGAAGGCCGCAAGATCGTGCTGGCGACAGGCACGCCGCGCAAATTCGCCGACGCCATCGCTCGCCATCTCGGTGTCTTCGACAGGGTGCTGGCGACGGACGGGGTCGACAATCTGACTTCCGGCAAGAAGCGTGCCTCGCTTATCGCGGCCTATGGCGATGGCGGCTTCGACTATGCCGGCAACAGCCGCCATGATCTCAAGGTTTTCGATGCGGCACGCAGCGCGATCGTGGTGGCGCCGGACCGCCACGCCGCGCGCTGGCAGGCGGCGCATGGCGCCGAAACCATGTCGGCGCCGAAACCGACATTGCGGACCATCGTCAAAATGCTGCGCGTGCATCAGTGGCTGAAGAATTCGCTGATCGCGGTGCCGATGGTGCTGTCGCACGAATATTTCAACGCTGGCATGATCTGGGAGTGCGTGCTGGCGTTCATCTCGTTCAGCGCGGTGGCGTCGGCCATCTATATCCTCAACGACTTCTTCGACCTGGCGCTCGATCGCAAGCATGCCACCAAGCGTAACAGGCCATTCGCCAGCGGCGCGCTCTCCATCCCGTTCGGGATCGGCGCGATCGCGGTGCTGCTGGCGATCGGCATCGGCACAGGGCTGTTTCTGTCGCCCGAATTCCTCGCCGTGCTCGGCGGCTACATGGCTGTCACCACGGCTTATTCGCTGTCATTCAAGCGCATGCTGCTGGTCGACGTGCTGACGCTGGCCGGCCTCTACACGATCCGCGTTCTGGCGGGCGCGGCCGCGACCGGCGTCGAGGTCTCGTTCTGGCTGCTCGCCTTCTCGATCTTCTTCTTCCTGTCGCTGGCGCTGGTGAAGCGCTTCGTCGAATTGCGCACCACGGCCATTCCACCCGGCGAGCGCATTGCCGGGCGCGGATATCGCACCGAGGACCAGGAGATCGTCGCCCAGGCCGGCATGGCTTCGGCCTTCTCCTCGGCACTGGTGCTGGCGCTCTACATGGATAGTGTTGCGGTGCGTGAGCTCTACCCGCATCCCTGGCTGATCTGGCCGCTGCCGCCGATCGTGCTTTATCTCACCATGCGGGTCTGGATCCTGGCGCGTCGCGATGAGATGCATGACGATCCGGTCGTGTTCATCATCCGCGACTGGCGCAGCCAGATCGTGGTGCTGATCGGCGCCGTGCTGCTGGTGATTGGGGGCTGGTAGACATGGCCGGCGAGCGCTTCGACAGCTTCGGGCGCGCGACGCCGCCCGCGCCCCACGCCATCGGCGTCGATGATGCTATCGTGCTGCTGAAGGGCGGCCAGGCCAGACAAGCCTCTCTGCTTGCCTATGGCAATGGCCGATCCTACGGCGATTCCTGCCAGAACGAGGCCGGCGCGGTCGTCGACATGCGGCCGCTGAACCGCATCAGCTCCTTCAACGCCGAGACCGGCCTTCTCGAAGCGGATACGGGCGTGCTTCTGTCCGACATCATTGCCCACGCCGCGCCCTACGGTTTCTTCCCGGCAGTCGTTCCGGGCACGCAGTTCGTCACGCTCGGCGGCGCCATTGCCAATGACGTCCACGGCAAGAACCATCACCGGCGCGGCACGTTCGGCTGCCATGTCGAAAGTTTCACGCTGTTGCGGTCCGATGGAAGGACCTACCGCTGCTCCGCGAGGGACAATCCGCGGTTGTTCCGGGCGACGATCGGCGGCATGGGGCTGACAGGCCTGATCCTGTCGGCCTCGATCCGATTGATGCGGGTGCATTCCCTCGACATCATCGAGAAGGTGACGCCGTTTCGCGACCTGGGCGAGTTCTTCGACCTGGCCGAGGCGGCGGACCAGGCCAATGAATATGCGGTCGCCTGGATCGATCAGCTCGCCGGCGGCCGGGGCAGCGGGCGCGGCCTGCTGTTCACGGGCAACCACGCCGAGCATGGCTCGCATACCGCCGCGCGCGCCGGCGGCAATTTCGCGGTGCCGTTCCAGCCGCCGTTCAATGTGCTCAGCCGGCCGTTCCTGAGCGCCTTCAATGCAGCCTACCGATGGAAGAAGGGCCGCTCTGCCACGCCGCGCCAGATCGGTTACCAGGGCTTCTTCTTCCCGCTGGACGGTGTGCGCGATTGGAACAGGTTTTACGGTCCGAACGGGCTGTTCCAGCACCAGAGCGTTGTGCCGGAAGAAGCCGCGCGTGAAGCGGTGCCGGCGCTGCTCGCGGCTGCCAGGCGGGCGGGGCAGGGCTCGTTCCTCACTGTTCTGAAACGCTTCGGCGGCGTCCGCTCCCCGGCGCTGCTCTCCTTCCCGCGGCCTGGCTACACGCTGACGCTGGATTTCCCCAACAGGGGAGCCGCGACCCTGGCATTGCTGGATGAACTCGACCGCATCGCCATCGGAGCCGGCGGAGCGGTCAACCCCTACAAGGATGCGCGCATGAGTGCCGCAACCTTCGCCGCGTCCTTTCCGGAGTGGTCACGGCTGGAGGCGCAGCGCGACCCGGCCTTCATGTCCGGCTTCTGGGCGCGCACAGCCAAAGACATCGACCTGCGAAAACGGGGTGCCGAGGCCGCCGAATAGATAAAATTGAAATGGATCGTGGTTAGCGATCGGTTAACGGGAAGATTTACTCAAAATTTCCTTGTGAGTTCACGAAATCTTTTCGGGTTTGTAATAGAAGGCGTCACGGGTGGGTGAGCGGACATGAAATATATCGTCTTCATTCTCTTTACAGTCATGACCAATGCGGCCGCGCAGCTGATGCTGAAGCAAGGCATGATGTCGCTTGGGCCGATCTCGTTCGAAGGCGCCAACCCGCTTATCAAGCTTTTGCAGATCGTCTTCAGCCCCTGGGTGTTCCTCGGCCTGTGCACCTTCGTCATTTCCATGGCCTCGCATCTCTACGTGCTGTCCAAGGTCGAGCTTTCCTTTGCCTATCCGTTCCTTAGCCTCGCCTATGTCGCCGTCGCGGTCTTCGCCTATTTCGTCTTCCGCGAGGACCTCAACGGCTGGCGCATCGCGGGTATCGCCTGCATCTGCGTGGGCACGGTGCTGATCGCCCAAAGCGGCCGAGACCTGGGTGACCGGGGACATGACGAACAGACCGTTTCCATCACTCCCGACAAGATCGGCACCAGCGAGATCGTTCGATGAGACATGTGATTTTCGGCGGCGACGGCTTTGTCGGCCGCCACCTTGCCCCGAAGCTCGTGGCGGATGGCGAGGAGGTTGTCGTCGCCGACATCGTCAAGAGCGACCTGGCGCATTATCGCAACGCCGGCTTCGTCCATTGCAACGTGACCGATCCAGCATCGGTGGCGGCGGTTGGGCTAAAGGCCGACGACATGGTCTATAATCTGTCGGCAAAGATGCTGTCGCCGATCCAGGTGCGCGCCAAGCGGCACGATTTCTTCTTTCCGGTCAATTTCCATGGCACCGAGCATATCATGCAGGCGATGGACAAGGCCGGCGCGCCCCGGCTCGTGCATTACACGACCGACATGATCTACGGCCATACAGTCACCTTCCCGATGACCGAGGAACATCCGGTCGCGCCGCTCGGCGAATATGGCTGGTCGAAGCAGAAGACCGAGGAACTGGCCGCCGAATGGCGCAAGCGCGGCATGTCGATCTCGCTGTTTCGTCCGCGCCTGATCATCGGTCCCGGCCGCCTCGGCATCCTTGAAAAACTGTTCAAGCTGATCGACTGGAACCTTCCGGTGCCGATGATCGGCTCGGGCCGGAATCCATACCAGTTCATTTCTGTTTTCGATTGTGCGGAAGCTGCCCGCGCGGCCTGGAAAGCCGGCGTACCGAACGAGGCCTATAATCTGGGTTCGCTCAACCCGCCGCCGGTCAGGAAATTGCTCGGCGACCTGATCAGGCATGCCGGTTCGAAATCGATCCTGATCCCGACACCGGGCTGGGCGGTGAAGCGCACGCTGGACCTGCTCGACCTGATGAACCTGCCGATCATGGATCCGGAGCAATATCTGATCGCCGACGAGGAGTGCGTGCTCGACGTCTCCAAAGCGGGACGCCAGCTCGGCTGGGTGCCGCAACATCGCGACGAGGACATGCTGATCGCCGCCTACAGCGAATACCGCGCCAGGAAGGCCGGCCACGCCGTCGCCACCAAACATGTGCCCGCCGAATAGCAGCCCGCCAACAGTTTCATCTGCGCACGATCCCCGATCCTGCGCGCGGACAGGAGATTGAAATGACCGTCATGGCCAAGCCCGATCAGGCGAGCGCGCGCACCATGGTCAGCGCGCCGGCGCTGTCGCCAGCCACCATCGCCAAGCCTGACCTGATCAGCGTCGAGCAGGCCAAGGCGATGGACGTCGCTGCGATGACCGACCTGTTCAAGGCGCATCTCAACCCGGGCCAGCTGCATTTCATGAAGCTGCTCGGCTTCCACAAGATCAAGATCGAGCGCGCCGAGGGCATGTTCTACATCGACCAGAACGGCCGCAAGATCCTGGATTTCTTCGGCGGCTTCGGTTCGCTGGCCTTCGGCCACAACCATCCGCGCATCCTCGAAGCGCGCAAGAAATTCCAGGAGGAGAAGCGCCAGGAGATCGCCATCGCCTTCATGTCGCAATATGCGGCCGCGTTGGCCCACAACATCGCCAAATGTTCGCCCGGCGATCTCGACATGGTGTTTCTGGGCTCGTCCGGCTCGGAAGCGATGGAAGCGGCGGTAAAACTCGCCGAGCGTGCCGCCGGCCCGAAGCGGCCGAAAATCGTCTATGCCGAGAATTCCTTCCACGGCAAGACCAAGGGTGTGCTGGCGATCACCGACGGCCAGCTCTACCGCGCCGATTTCAAGGTGGCGGACAATGCGGTCCGGATTCCGTTCGCCGACATCGAAGCGGTCGAGCGCGCATTCCGCGCCGATCCCGAGATCGGCGTCATCGTGCTGGAAACCATCCAGGGTGGCGGCGGCATCATCCAGGCACCCGCGGAATATTGGCGGAAGCTGCGCGCATTGTGCGATCAATACGGTGTGCTGTGGGTGGCCGATGAAGTGCAGTGCGGCTATGGCCGCTCCGGCCGCTTCTATGCTTTCGAACATTATGGCGTCGTTCCCGACGTGACGGCGCTCGCCAAGTCGCTCGGCGGCGGCAAGGCGGCGGTCGGCGCGATGGTCGCCAGGCGCGAGATCTATATGAAGGCCTACGGCACGCCGAAGACGGCGATGATCCATGCCATGGCGACTTTCGGCGGCATGGGCGAGGCCTGCGTCACCTCGATCGAAGCGCTCAACGTTCTCTATGACGAGGGCCTGATCGACAATGCCGCCGCTACCGGCGAGTACCTTTGCAGCGCCTCCAGGCACTGAAGGACAAATACCCCAAGATCATCAAGGACGTCCGCGGTAAGGGGCTCATGATCGGGCTCGAGTTCCATGATTTCTCGCAGACATTGCCGACCGTGTTGCGGCCGGTGGTCAGCGTGCTTGACGACAAGCTGAAGGGCTCGCTGTCGGGCTTCATCGGCGCGCTGCTGCTGCGTGACTATGACGTGTTGGTCGCCTTCACCGAGTACAACCGCAACGTCATCCGGCTCGAGCCGCCGCTGATTTGCCAGCGCGAGCATGTCGACCGGTTCGTCGACGCTTTCGACAGCCTTTTGTCGCGCGGCATTGTGGGAATCGTGAAGGATTTCGTCAAAAGCCAGGTTCGTTGAGCCCCACGACGATGCTGACCAAGTCGCCCACTCCGCAAAACCCGCTCGACCGGCTCACAGCGGCCGGCCTGGCGTGGGGCGAGGGGACCTATGCGCGGCTGGCGGCACCCATCGGCGCGGCGGCTTTCGCGCTCTACATCCTTTTGACGGCGCTGACGGCCTGGGTGATGCCCGATTCTAATTGGGACATGCTTCCCTATCTCGCCATATCAGAGGAAGGCACATACCCCGATGCGCAGGCGCTGCATGACTATGCCTACAACACCGTCAAGGCCGGGGTCTCGGCAGGTGACTACAAGACGCTGACCGATGATGGCGGCGGCTTCCGCAGCCACATGGCGGAGAATGCCGCCGACTTCCATTCGCTGCTCGGCATGTACCGGATCAAGTTCCTCTACGCCGAGATCCTGTCGACGCTGAGTGCGGCGATGTCGCCGGTGTCCGCTATGCGCCTGGTGCAGGTGGCTTCGGTGCTGCTGTTCGGCGCGATCACGCTGCTCTGGCTGCGCTCGGAAAAGGCCTTGGCGCTGGCGCCGGTGATCGGCGCGGTGCTGATCATGGCCGATTTCGGCGATGCGGCGCGCGCCTCGACGCCGGATCTGCTGACTTCGGCGCTGCTGCTCGGCGGGCTTTACGCCTATGTCAGGGGCCGCGAGGCGGCGACGGCGATCCTGCTCTTCCTCGCCTTCATGGTGCGGCCGGACAATATTGTCTTTCTTGCCGTTTTCGCCGTTCTGCTCATCGCCTTCCGGCAGCAGGCATGGGGTGCGCTGGCCGGTTTTGCGGCGTCTTTCGTCGCCTATTTCGCTATCTCGCACTGGGCACATCATCCTGGCTGGTGGCCGCATCTGTGGTTCTCCAGCGTCGAGCAGCACTACAACATGGACGGGTTCGAGCCGCCGTTCTCGGTTCTTGCCTATCTCAAGGCATTTGCCGCATCGCTGTTGCGCGCCATCAACCTGAACAGCTGGGTTGGCGTCTCGGTGCTGGCGCTGGCCGGCTGGTACGCGGTCGGCCGTGCCGGCTTCCGGCTCGACCGACGCGCCGGCATTCTGTTCGCGGCGCTCGTGCTCGGCGCGCTGGCGAAATTCACCGTCTTCCCGATCCACGACACGCGCATTTATTTCCCGCATCTGGTCCCGCCATTCCTGCTGCTGGCCACCCCTTTCATGGCGCTGTGGGCGACAGTCGCCCGTGACCAGCACCGCACCGTCTTGCATGCCATTCCCGGAGACGCGCCATGAGTTCGCTGTCCAGCCTGACGCGCATCGCGCTGTCGCTTGGCCTTCCGGCCGGTTTGCTCGACCGGGGGCCGTCGCTGCGCGGCACGAAATTCCTGGCCGGGGCGGCACTGAAAGCGCGCTTCGGCGGGACAAGGCGGCCTTTCCAGATGGTCAATGTCGGTGCCTGCGACGGCGCGCTGTTCGACGACGTCACGCCGTGGCTGCATCGCATACCCGTCGCCCGTGCCCTGCTGGTCGAGCCGATCCCCTATAACCAGAAGCGCCTGCGCGCCAATTATCCCGATACCAGCCGCTTCATCATCGAGCCGGTTGCCGTCACGAAAATAAGGGGGACGATCACCGTCCACACCTTCGATGCCGCCGCGCTCGAGGCCGGCACGCTGCCGATCGAGTTCATCGGCTGCTCCTCGGTCACCGACACCAACCTGATGTCGGGCAAGAATGCCTGGGGCGAGGATGACGTGAATTTCAACAAGTTCGCGCCGTATCTCAGGGACATCGAAGTGCCATCCGAGACGTTGCAGACATTGCTCGACCGCAACGGCATAACCCATATCGACGCCTTCCTCGTCGATTGCGAGGGCGCAGACTGGATGGTCTTCGAGCAACTCGATCTCCAACGCTACCGTCCGGGCATGATCAAGGTCGAGGTCGGCGCACTGCCCGCTCAGGAGATCGGCCAGGTCGTGGTCAAGCTCAAGACCGCCGGCTACCAGGTCGGTTTCCAGGCCGAGGACATCTGGGCCTTCGCCTGACGGCAGCGATTTTCCTGATCCAAATCGGGTCGCGACGCATCCGCGGCGTGTCGCAAACAGGCGGTAGCGCGCTCATCGTCGTCTGCATATTGTGCGCCGATCAGACGGGCGCCGACGCCGCCCGCAACAGCACTTGGAGTCGCGGGCAATGGCAGAGTTTCCGAACAAGGCGAAGGTCGTCATCATCGGCCTGGGTGGCATTGTCGGCGCGTCGATCGCCCATCACCTGATCGAACGCGGCTGGGACGACATTGTCGGTATCGACAAATCAGGCATCCCGACCGACATCGGCTCGACGGCGCACGCTTCCGACTTCTGCTACACCACCAGCCACGATTTCCTGTCCTGCTGGACGACACTCTACTCCATCGATTTCTACGAGAAGATGGGCCACTACGCACGCATCGGCGGCCTCGAAGTCGCGCGCGTCGGCGATGACAGCCGCATGGACGAAATCAAGCGCAAGATCGCCTCGGCCAAGGCTTTTGGCACGCGCGCCCGGCTGATCGAACCGGCCGAGATCAAGGAGAAATTCCCGCTCATCGAAGAGGCAATGGTGCAGGGCGGCCTGTGGGATCCCGACGCCGGCCTGGTCATCCCGCGCTCGCAGACGGTCGCCGGCAAGCTCGTCGACCAGGCGGAAGCCTCGGGCAAGCTCAAATCCTTCGCCAACACGCCGGCCCGGTCGCTCGTTGTCAAGGACGGCCGCATCAGCGCCGTGGTGACTGACCGCGGCACCATCGAGGCCGACTACGTCATCGTCTGCGCCGGCATCTGGGGCCGGCTGATCGCCGAGATGGTGGGTGAGGACCTGCCCGTCATGCCGATCGACCATCCGCTCACCTTCTTCGGCCCCTACAACGAGTTCGCCGGCACGGGCAAGGAGATCGGCTGGCCGCTGCTGCGCGACCAGGGCAATTCCGCCTATATGCGCGACACCGGTGATCCCAAGACCGCCGAGGGCGGGCAGATCGAGTGGGGTTACTACGAAGAGACCAATCCACGCCTTTGCCATCCGCGCGACCTGCTCGAGAAGGACCAGGCCCGGCTTTCGCCTTCGCAGCGCGACCTCGACATGGAGCAGATCCTGGCGCCGCTGGAGCGCGCCATGGAACTGACGCCGATCCTGGGCGAACTCGGCTACAACGAAAGCCATTCCTTCAACGGCCTGCTGCAGGTGACGGCGGATGGCGGTCCGTCGATGGGCGAGAGCCAGAAGGTGAGGGGGCTGTGGTATGCCGTCGCCATCTGGGTCAAGGACGGCCCCGGCATGGGCAAGCTCATCGCCGACTGGATGACGGACGGCCGCACCTCGATCGACCATCACGCGATCGACTATGCGCGCTTCTATCCGCACCAGACCAAGGAGCAGTTCATCTGGGATCGCTGCACCGAGACGGCGATGAAGGTCTACAATCCTGCCGTGCATCCGCGCGAGCCCTTCTCCAAGGGCCGCAATATCAGGCGCTCGCCGTTCTGGGAGCGCGAGAAGGAACTCGGCGGCTATTTCATGGAGCTGGGCGGCTGGGAGCGCGCGCACGGCTATGCCGCCAACGAGCATCTTCTGGAGAAATACGCCAACCGGGTGCCGGTGCGCGAGAACGAATGGGACAACCGTCATTTCTGGCGCGTGTCCAATGCCGAGCATCTGGCGATGAGCGAAGACTGCGGCATCGTCAACCTGTCGCACTTTTCGATGTATGACATCGAGGGACCCGACCACGTCGCGCTGCTGGAGTGGCTGTGCGCGGCCAAGATCGGCGGCGACAACAATATCGGCAAGGGCATCTACACCCACTTCCTCGACGAGGAAGGCATGGTGCGCGCCGACTTCACGGTCATCCGCATGGCCGACCGCTGCCGTTTGATCGATGGCGCGGACGCCGGCCCGCGCGACTTCCAGTACATGCGCCGCACCGCGCAGGATAAAGGTTTCGATGTCACCATCACCGATGTGACGGAAAAATACGTCACCATCGGCATCTGGGGCCCGAACGCGCGAGCAACCCTGCAAAAGGTGGTCGAGAATCCCGAGGGCCTTGCGCTGGAGAATTTCCCGTTCGCCGCGATCAAGCCGATCCGGATCGCCGGCAAGGACGTCACCGCCTTCCGCATCTCCTATGTCGGCGAACAGGGATGGGAACTGCACATGCGCTACGAGGACGGCCTGGCCGTCTGGGATGCGCTGCGCTCGACCGGCGTCATGCCGTTCGGCGTCGAGACCTATGCCAATACGCGGCGCATGGAAAAGAGCCTGCGTTTGCAGAATGCCGATCTGCTCACCGAGTACAACCTGCTCGAGGCCGATCTTGCCCGCCCGAAAGTCAAGGAGAACGACTTCTGCGGCAAGGCCAAGCACCTGGAATACCGCGCCCGCGAGCACCAGCCGGCGATGCTGTGCACGCTGGTGATGACCGAAAACACCGATTCCAAGGGTGTGGCGCGTTATCCGGTGGGCACGATGCCGGTGCTGGACCCCGAGACCGGCGAGACGCTGGTCGACGAACTCGGCCGCCGTTCCTTCACCACGTCGGTCGCCTACGGCCCGACCATCGGCAAGAACATCGCGCTCGCCTATCTGCCATGGGCCTATGCCCAAGAGGGCCGCAAGCTGAAGGTGGAGTATTTCGGCGAGACCTATCCGGTCGAGGTCGCCGGGGTCGGCTACAAGCCGCTCTACGATCCGGAGAATTTGAAGCCGAGAAGCTAGGCAACCTCCCAGCAGGGCTCGTGAGCAAATTTTGATAAGCCCGGCGGCTATGGTCGGGCTTTTCTCTTTTTCGGCTGGCGATTCTGGCTTACCCTGCGGCATGTCTGCTTTTGCTCGCGCAAGACATCTGCTTTCAGGCGCCGCCGCCCTGGCGCTGATGCTGTGGCTGGCCCCGGTGTCGCTCGCGGACGAACCCGTCGACGTCGAACTGGTGCTGGCGGTCGACGTCTCGCTGTCCATGTCGGCGGACGAGCTCGAGATCCAGCGTCGCGGCTACGCTGCTGCATTGACGCACGATCATGTGCTGCAAGCCATCGCCGCCGGCGCTTATGGCAGGATCGCCGTTACTTATGTCGAATGGGCTGGCACCAACTGGCAGCACGTCGTCGTGCCGTGGACGGTGATCTCCTCTCGCGCCGACGCCGAGCAGGTGGTGGCGCGGCTGTCCGCCCAGCCTCCCAACAGCGCGCGGCGCACGTCTATCTCCGGCGCGCTGGAATTCGGCGCGGACCTTTTCGCAGAAAGTGGCTTTCAAGGGACGAAGCGGGTCATCGATATTTCCGGCGACGGCCCCAACAACCAGGGCGCGCCGGTCGATATCATCCGCGACGAGGTGGTCAAGCAAGGCATCGTCATAAACGGCTTGCCGCTGATGACCCGCGGCGGTTTCACCAGCGCCTACGATGTCAACGATCTCGACCGCTATTACAGCGACTGCGTCATCGGCGGTCCCGGAGCCTTCATGGTTCCGGTCAACGACTGGACGCAGTTTCCCGAAGCTATCCGCCGCAAGCTTGTGCTTGAGCTCGCCGGCCCGGCCTCGCCGCGGTCGGTTGAGCAGGCCAATCGTCCGGCGGTGGTGCTGGCGCAGGCCGAACAAACCAGCGATTGCCTGGTCGGCGAAAAGATGTGGCGCAACCGCAATTGGATGCTCGATAGCCGCTGAGAAATTCCAGAAAAAGCGCATAGCGCTTTGCCGGTACGCGCGTAACGCTTTCCCTTTGGAATTGATTGAAAAAAATAGTTAAAGCGGTTCGGCGTTTCCGTGAAATGCCGAACTGTTCCAGGCTTGCCAGTCCGGCAGAAGCAGTGGCAAACTGACCTTGGCGCGCCATCCGGCGGGCGGGGTGACGCGGTCAAACCGAGGAAACACCAGATGAGACGTCTAGCTATCCTGACTGCGGTCGCGTCCATGCTTTACGCCGACGGCGCCAGCGCCCAATACGACGATCAGGCCGCCTGCATCATGTTCGAAAATGGCAATTTTCGCGGACGGTCGATCGCGCTCGGGGCCGACGATTCGGTCAATTTTCGCGGCCGCGAGTTCTGGAACGACCGCGTGTCGTCGGTGATCGTTCGCCGAGGCTGCACTCTCGTTGCCTATGAGGATTCGCGCAGGGGAGGCCGATCGATCGAGATCAGGCGCAGGGTCCGCGATTTCGGCGGTAGCGACTGGAACGACCGAATCTCGTCCGCGGAGTGCTACTGCGACCAGTATTGACGACAAGGTCCTCGGCCTTGCCGTTTTGTGGCGGCAAGGCGAACCTTCGTCGCCGAGGATATGGGCAAACACGGCCCTGTTCATTGACAGCCGGGCGGCGTCCGTGAACATTCCCCCAGAGAAAACAAAGGGGAACTGACATGAACAGGACCATTATCCTTACGCTGGCGCTTGCCGCCGGCTTGTCCGCGCCGGCGATGGCCGCCACATCGGTCACTATCGGCATCAGCGGCTGGACCGGCTTCGCGCCGCTAACGCTCGCCAAACAGGCGGGGCTCTTCGAGAAGCACGGCCTCGACGTGATCTTGAAGAAAGTGCCGCAGGCCAGCCGGCCGCTCGCCATCGCCAGCGGCGACCTGCAATGCGCCGCCACCACGGTCGAGACGTGGCAGGTGTGGAACGCCAGCGGCGTGACCACCAAGCAGATCTTCCAGCTAGACAAATCCTACGGCGCCGACGGCATCGTGGTGCGCAACGACATCAAGACCGTCGCCGACCTCAAGGGCAAGACTGTCGCGTCCTCGGCGCCGGGCACCTCGCCCTATTTCCTGCTGGCCTGGGTGCTGAACAAGAACGGCATGTCGACAAAGGATGTCACGGTCGTCAATCTCGAGCCGGACGCGGCGGCGCAGGCGTTCCTTGCCGGCCAGAACGACGCGGCCGTCACCTATGAGCCGTTCATCTCGGCCGTGCGCGACAAGGCCGACCAGGGCCACATATTGGCGACCACGCTCGACTACCCGATGGTGCTCGACACGGTCGGCTGCACGCCCGAATTCCTCAAAGCCAATCCGGACGCCGCCAAGGCGCTTGCCGACAGCTATTTCGACGCGCTCGACCTGATCAAGAAGGACCCGCAGAAATCCTACGGCATCATGGGCGCGGACGTGAAACAGTCGGCCAAGGAGTTCGAGGATTCGGCGAAGTACCTGAAATGGGCCGACCGGGCGGAGAACAAGCAGTTCTTCACCAAGGAGTTCCAGGATTTCTCCAAGACCGCCGGCGAGCTTCTGCTGCAGATGGGGCTGATCAAGGAAGCGCCTGACGTCTCCACGCTGGCCGATACCAGCGCCGTGGCGAACTGAGCGGCCGCTGTCTTGCGGCGGCGCCCCGGGCCGCCGTTTCGCTTCCACAAGGACCGTTGTAAATGCCGCGCCCCCTGCATCCGATCTCGCCGGGCACGCGAACCGTGCTCGGCATTTCCTTCTTCGTGCTGTTCGTCGTTTTCTGGGCGTGGATCACGCTTGGCGGCCACGTCAACCGTATCTTTCTCGCCGATCCGCTGTCGATGCTGCGGGATGGCTGGCGGCTGCTGGTCGAGGACCGGTTCTGGCTCGACATACTGATCACCATCTGGCGCGTCTTCGGCGGCTTCGTGCTGGCATCGGCCGTCGCCGTGCCGCTGGGCATAGCGATGGGCGCGTGGAAACCTGTCGAGGCGTTCCTGGAGCCGTTCGTCTCCTTCGCCCGCTACCTGCCGGCCTCGGCCTTCATTCCGCTGCTCATCCTTTGGGCCGGCATAGGCGAACTGGAGAAGCTGCTGGTCATCTTCGTCGGCTCCGTGTTCCAGATCATCCTGATCATCGCGGTAAAGGTCGGCTCAACGCGCCGCGATCTCGTCGAGGCGGCCTACACGCTCGGCTCCACGGACAACGGCATCGTCAAGCGTGTAATCATGCCCGCCAATGCGCCCGAGATCGCCGAGACGCTGCGGCTGGTGCTCGGCTGGGCTTGGACCTATGTCATCGTCGCTGAACTGATCGGCTCGTCGTCGGGCATCGGCTACATGATCATCAACAGCCAGTCGCGACTGGCAACCGGCCAGATCATCTTCGGCATCATCGTCATCGGGCTGATCGGGCTGTTGTCCGATCTTGCCTTCAAGGCGCTTAATCGCTGGCTCTTCCCATGGAGCCTGGCATGAGCAAGCTTCTCATCGAGGGCGTCTCGCGCACGTTCGCCGGCGTGCGCGGCGGCTCACCGGTCCAGGCGCTGATGCCTGTCGACCTGGCGGTCGCGGCCAATGATTTCATCACCATCCTGGGACCTTCGGGATGCGGGAAGTCGACGCTCTTGCGCATCGTCGCCGGGCTGGAGGCGCCGAGCGAAGGGCGCGTGCTGCTCGACGGCAAAGCGGTGACCCGGCCGGGACCGGATCGCGGCATGGTCTTCCAGTCCTATACGCTGTTCCCATGGCTGACGGTCGCCGAAAACATAGCCTTCGGCCTGCGCGAACGCGGCATGGCAGAGCGGGAGAGGGGCGAAATCGTCGCCTCCTATATCGACCTCGTCGGGCTGAAGGGCTTCGAGAACCACTGGCCGAAGCAACTTTCCGGCGGCATGCAGCAGCGCACGGCGATCGCCAGGGCGCTGGCCAATGACCCCGCGATTCTTTTGCTGGACGAGCCGTTCGGCGCGCTCGACAACCAGACGCGCGGGCTGATGCAGGAACTGCTGCTCGGCATCTGGGAACGGCGCAAGAAAACGGTGCTGTTCGTCACCCACGACATCGAGGAGGCGATCTTCATGGCGTCGCGCGTGGTGGTGATGACGGCCAGGCCCGGCCGGATCAAGTCGGACGTCACCATCGACCTGCCGCACCCGCGCCACTACACGCTGAAGACCAGTCCGGAATTCTCCGTGTTGAAGGCGCGGCTGACCGAGGACATCCGCGTCGAGGCGATGCGGTCGGCAGAGGTGCTCTGAGGCGCGCCGCTATGCCGCCAGCAGCTGCTTGCGATCGACGCGTTCCTGCTGCGGCGAGCGGGCGTAGAGCTCGCGGTAGCATTTCGAAAAATGCGAGGCCGAGACGAAGCCGCAGGCGACCGCCACCTCGACCACCGGCATCGAGGACTGGATCAAGAGATGCCTTGCACGGTCGAGGCGGATTTCGAGATAATAACGGGCCGGCGAGCGTCCCATCTCGGTGCGGAACAGCCGCTCGATCTGGCGGCGCGACAGGTCGACATGGTCGGCGATCTCGATCAGCGACAGCGGCTCCGACAGATTGCCTTCCATCAGTTCGATGATGGTCAGCACTTTCGAGTTCTGTACGCCGAGCCGGGCGCGCAGCGGCAGGCGCTGGCGGTCGGTGGGGCTGCGCACACGGTCGGTCAGCACCTGTTCGCAGACGCGGTTGACGAGATTCTCGTCGAAATCGTCGCCGATCAGCTTCAGCATCATGTCGAGCGCGGCGGTGCCGCCGGCGCAGGTGTAGATGTTCTGGTCGATCTCGAACAGGTCGGCAAAGACATTGGCCTTCGGGAATGCCTCGGAGAAGCCCGGCAGGTTCTCCCAATGGATGGCGCAGCGCTTGTTGGACAACAGGCCGGCAGCGGCCAGAACATGCGCGCCGGTGCACAGGCCGCCAACGGAGACGCCGCGATTGTATTCCTCGCGCAGCCAGGCAAAGGCGGACTTGTTCTGGTAGCGCTCGACATTGGTGCCGCTGCAGACGATGGCCATGTTGGGGCGATCCGGCCCTCCCATCTTCCTGCGCTCCTCCTCCAGCGAGGTGTTGACCGCGCATTCGACACCGTTCGAAGCGCGCACCGGCTTGCCGTCGATGCTGGCGAGGCGCCATCGATAGGCCTCGTAGCCGAGCATGCGATTGGCCGAGCGCAGCGGGTCGAGCGCCGTCGCAAACGCGATCATGGTGAAGTCGGGAATGAGAAAAAATACAAACGATCGCTTGATCGGATGCTTAACGGCGTTCACGGGAACCTCACGCAGCCATGGCGCGAACAGAATGTCGCGAATAGCATAGCGACAACAGGAAAAACCATCCTTGTCAATCGGCTAAGGAGCTTTAGCAAGATTTAATTTGCGACATGGGTCGCAAATGAGCAATCGTGTTGCGATGCCGCGCAGCCGCGGCGCCGTCCATGATGGAAGCGCCGTCGGGGTGTGCAAACAAACGCCGCCTCGGCGGAACCGGGCGGCGTCATCTATTCAGGCAGCGCGAGGGAGCGGTGCCTGCGGGATCGGTTCAGGCGACGAAACCGAGGCGTGCGGCAGCCATGGCGCCGGTCTGGCCGGGCATGGTGTTGGCGAGGCGCTGGCGCTCGAGGGCCGTGGTCAGGTTCATTTCGCGGCGAGGGAAAAGGCGGGCAAAAAGCTTCATGTTCATCTCCAATCGGTTGCTCAGACGGGTCGCCTTCGCTTGATGGAGTGGGGCAGCTCGTTTGCTGGCGTGGATATAGGCTTGTGTAAGTAAAAACTAAATCGCAAAAGCGAAGCACTTGATATGAAAAGCGACACGCAAGGCGGGAGCCTTTGTAGGCACTCCCGGATTTCTCGTTAGCTTACAAAGCGTTAGCTCAAAACCCAGCCGCTATGCGGCTTGTTCATATGCGCCATGCAGCGGCAGCATGGCTCCGAAATTCATGTGAACGCAAATAAAACGGCAAAACAGGTCGGTAAAACAAGAAGACCTGCCGGGCGGTTTGCGCGGCAGGCCTTCAATGCATGGTACACACGGTTTACTTTGCTCCAGCCCAGGATCCGACGCCGGCGCGTATGCCGGCCTTCGTGTCGGCCGCTTCAGGCCAGCCAATATCCTTCTGCAGCTCGATCGGCAGGGAGCGGATGGCGCGTTCGGTCTGGTAGCGGGCGCGGGCCGCGCTGAATTCGGTCGCAAGCCGACCGATGGATGACAGGATAGACATTTCGATCTCCTCATGTCGGGGCGGAAGTGCCCGGCAATGCCTTACGTCAGGTCTGTATCAGCTTCATTGCATGTCGAAGGCAGGTCTGTGTCGTGATCGTTTCGCGGCTGCCTTGGCAGCATCCTGCTTCGATGGAGTTGACTATGCGCCCGAACTGATGTTCAATCAAACGAAATGGAATGATAGTTTGCATCAGAAAAATTGAAGGTCGATCGTCATGAACGCCCCACTCAATCATCCGCTGCCGCTGCTGGACCTCGACGTGCTGCGCACTTTCGTGGCGATCGCCGAAACCGGCAGCTTCACCACCGCGGCCAATGCCGTCTTCCGTACGCCCTCGGCGGTCTCCATGCAGATCAAGAAGCTGGAAGATATTCTGGGCCGCTCGGTGTTCGCGCGCGATGCGCGCTCGGTGACGCTGACCACCGACGGGGAAATGCTGCTGGGCTATGCCCGTCGTCTGCTGTCGATCAATCGCGAGGCGGTGTCCAAGTTCATCATTCCCGACATTGTCGGCGTGGTGCGGCTGGGTTCGCCGGACGATTATGGCGAGCGCGTGCTGCCGCATGTGCTGAAGCGTTTTGCGCAGTCGCATCCATCGATCGCCGTCGACGTCACCATCGACCAGAGCAGCAATCTGCGCCGGCGCATGGATGACCGGGCGCTCGACATCACGCTGCTCACCAATTCCTACAAGACCAGTGCGCTCGGCGCCGAGGTGCTGTTGACGGAGCCGATCGTCTGGGCCGGCGCCAAGGGCGGCTGCGCGCATCTGCGCGAACCCTTGCCGGTGTCGCTGTGGGAAGAGGGCTGCGCCTGGCGGGCAGGGGCGCTCGAAGCGCTGAGCCGCGAGGGCCGCAACTACCGCATCGCGTATATGAGCGCGCATACGGCCGGCCAGCGCGCCGCCATCATGTCAGATCTCGCCGTGGCGCCGTTGCCGAAGTCTTTCCTCGGCAACGACATGGTCGAGCTCTGCCCCAAGGACGGCATGCCCGATATCGGCACCTACAACCTCGCCATGGTGGTAGCGCCGGACGCCAGCGCGCCGGTCAAGGCGGTGGCCGACCACATCCGGGCGACGTTCGAAGTCTTCCGGGAAACCGGCAAGTTCTGATCAACCGGGGTGCTCTGACTGGAGGCTCTGCCCCGAAGCCTCGGTGGACGGCGCTTCGAAGCTTGCTCCGGCGCCTTCAACAAGGGGCGAGGGGTTCTCGGTCAGAAACGCCACGATCCGTTCGCGCGCGCGGCGCGATTCCGGCATATCGATCAGCGGCCAGACGTGGAACATGCCTTCCTCGTGCACGAGCTCTACCTCGACGCCGGCGGCCCGTGCTTTTTGTGCGAAGATCAGATTGTCGGGCGTGAGGAGATCGCGAGAGCCCGCCAGGAGCAATGTCCTGGGCAGCACCGAGAGGTCGCCATAGACGGGGCTGATATGCCAGTCCGTCGGATCTATTCCGGCACTGTAGAGCCGGATAGCCTCCCGTCCGCCCGCGATGCCCAGCCAGGGATCGTTCCGCTCCGCCTCGAACACCTCGGGGTTTGCAAGCGAAACGTCGAGCCCGGGTGAGATCAGCACATGGCGCGACGGCAAGGGCATGCCCTCTTCGGCCGCCATCATGGTGAGCACCACGGCCATGTTGCCGCCGGCGGAATCGCCCATGAAGATTATGTCTTCCGCCTCCGTCTCGCCGAGCATCCGGCGATAGACGTCGCCGACCATGCCGAACATGGCGTGGAAGTCATGCTCGGGCGCGATGGGATAGATGGGCACAGTAAAGGCACAGCCCAGCCGGTCGGCCATGTCGGCGATCAGGTGCCAATGATAGGGCGTGATTTCAAAGACATAGGCGCCGCCGTGCAGATAGAGAACCCGCTTGCGCTCGCCGGCCCTGGGGGCGATCTCGTAGACGGGAAAGCCGTCGACGGTGCGTGTCTCGATGTTGAAGCGCTGCTGCACTGACACCGGAGGGTGATGGTCCTCTGTCCGGCGCGCCGCAGCGATCCAGCGCTGCAGGTTTTCCGGGCTGGAAAACGCCTTCTTGCGACTGTGCCTGAGCACGAAGGATACGACGTGGCTTTTCAAACTGGGCATGCGGATACACGAACTTCGGCGGCAGCCGACTAAGAGAAGTCCCCTTCATATTTGAAGATCGTGCCCTGGTCGAAGATGTCAAGATTTACGCTGTGTGCACACGTCGCTGTGATCGGCCCCGCATTTCTCGCGGGAGGGATCAGCGCTGCGGCAGAAGGGCTGCGCGCAGGCGGTTGCTGGTGACGGCCGGAGCCCCGCGCGGGCTCCGGCGCGTGCCGAGCAGTTTGCACTTTTCGGCGAAGGTCATCAGCGCGTAAAGCCCAAAAGCAGGGCGGAAAGGGCCGCCTGCGGGTCGCTGGGCGGCGAGGCCGGCCAGCCGATGTCTTTCTGGACATGCGCCGGCAGGCTGTTCAGGGCGCGGACGGCCTTGTTCCTGGCATGGGCCTGCCTGATGGTCGCACCGTAGCGGCCGAGATTTTCGAACATCGACATTTTCATCTCCCTTGAAGAACGGCGGCGGCCGAGGATTATCTTCGGCCGCCGTTCGATGCCGGGTAAATGCGCCTGCCATGTATCGGTCGGATTTCACGAAAACGGTGATTTGGTTTCCGGACAGGCCGATCCGGAAACATTTGCATACAAATGAAATTACAGGGCGGTGCCGGTGGAAGGTGGGCGTCAGACGACGCCCATTATTCTTCTCGCACGCCCATGCTATTCCCGGCCACGCCGCGCGGCGCGGCCTTCGCGCGAACGCCGGCGCGGGGTGGCGTCGCCGGCGATGCCGTCCTCGCTCACTGTCTTGCGCGGCGGCAGCTTCACCGCCGCCGACAGTTTCGGGAACGGATCGACCTTGTTCGGCAGCGCCATCGCATAGACGAAGTGCTCCTGGAATTTGGGCTCCAGTGCGGTCTCGATCTTCTCGATCTGGCTCACCGTCTCCTCGATCTCGCGACGATAGCCGCGATTGAGCAGCGCCATGCGTGCACCCGCGCCGGCGGCGTTGCCGACGGCCGAGACCTTGTCGAGGTCGCAATCGGGGATCAGGCCCAGCACCATGGCGTATTTCGGATCGATGAAGGAGCCGAACGCGCCGGCGAAGTGGATGCGGTCGACATGCTCGGTGTTCTGCTTTTCCATCAACAGTTTGGTGCCGGCATAAAGTGCTGCCTTGGCGAGCTGGATGGCGCGCACGTCGGTCTGGGTGATGGTGATCTTCGGCTCGCCTTCCTTCAGCACGTAGGAGAAGGTGCGGCCGTTGGCGACGATACGCGGCGAGCGCATGCTGAGCGATCCGTCGACGACGCCGTCTTCCGAAATGATGCCGGCCAGATACATCTCCGCAACGATCTCGATGATGCCGGAGCCGCAAATGCCGGTGACGCCGGTCGCCTGCACGCTGTCGAGGAAACCCGGCTCGTCGGACCACAGTTCAGAGCCGATGACGCGGTATTTCGGCTCGAGCGTGTCGGGATCGATGCGCACGCGCTCGATGGCGCCGGGCGCGGCGCGCTGGCCGCCGGAGATTTCGGCGCCTTCGAAGGCCGGGCCCGTGGGCGAGGAAGCAGCCACGACCCGCGCACGATTGCCGAGCACGATCTCGGCATTGGTGCCGACGTCGACGATCAGCATCATCTCGTCCTGGCGATGCGGGCCTTCCGACAGCGTCACCGCCGCCGCGTCGGCGCCGACATGGCCGGCGATGCAGGGCAGCATGTAGAGGCGTGCGCCCGGATTGAGCTTGAGACCGATATCCGAGGCCTTGATGCGCACCGCGCCGGAGACGGCGAGCGCGAAGGGCGCGCCGCCGAGCTCGGTCGGATCGATGCCGAGGAACAGATGGTGCATGATCGGATTGCCGACGAAGACGGAATCCAGGATGTCGTTGCGCTGGACACTGCCTTCCGCGCAGACCTTGTCGACAAGGCCCGAGATCGCCTCGCGCACGGCGACCGTCATGCCCTCACGGCCATCCGGGTTCATCATCACATAGGAGACGCGGCTCATCAGATCCTCGCCGAAGCGGATCTGCGGGTTCGAGGTGCCGGAGGAAGCGGCGACGCGGCCCGACAGCAGCGACACCAGATGCATGGCGATGGTGGTCGAGCCGATATCGCAGGCCAGCCCATAGGCCTCGTTCTTGAGGCCGGGCCACAAAGCGATGACGCGCGCGATGTCGCTGTCGGCATCCTTGTGGATGGCGGCGGTCGCGGTCCAGTTGCCCTTGCGCAAGATGCCCTGCACCTGCGGCAGCAAATAGAAATCGAATTCGAGGTTCTTGAAGTTCCAGTCCTTCATCAGCGCGATCTTGAGCCGGTCGAGGTCGCCTGACGGATTGTGCATGTCGGGTTCTTCGATCTCGACATAGCACATGCGGATCGCCGTATCGCGGGCGATTACCCTGGTGTCGGCATCCTTGCGGATGGTCTGTGCGTTGATGACCGTGTCCTGCGGCACGTCGATGACAAGGTCGCCGAGGATCTGCGCCGAGCAGGAGAGGCGGCGCCGTTCCGGCAGGCCGCGCACGCGCTCATAGCGCTCTTCCTTGGGGCCCTTGGGCGAGATGTGGTCGTTGGAGGAGACGATCTTGTGCTTGGCGAAATTGCCTTCCTGCACCTCGATCTGGCAGCGCCCGCAAGTGGCGCGCCCGCCGCACACGCTCTCGACATAGACGCCGAGCTGGCGCGCGGCGTCGAGCACCGGCGTGCCGACCGGAAACCGCCCGCGTTTGCCCGACGGCATGAACAGCACGAGCGGATCGGTGATGTTGGTATGCGAATTCACGATTGCGCGCTTATCCCCTTGCCATGCGGGCTTCACGACCGCCACGACGGCGACCGCCATTGCCGCCGCCTTCGCCTGGTGCATTGACCGCCGTCGGAGCGGCGACCGCTTGGCCGCCTTCGGCCGGCTTGTAATCCTTATAGGTGCGAATCCAGTTGGTGCAATTCTCGTCGGTGCCGTTCAGAACGTTGGCGCCGCGCACGGCTTCCATTTCCTGCGGACGCACCGGGTTCATGATGGCCGATGTCATGCCGGCGCCGATCACCATCGGGATGAAGGCGGCGTTGATGCCGTGGCGGTGCGGCAGGCCGAAGGAGATGTTGGACAGGCCGCAGGTGGTGTTGACCTTCAGTTCCTCGCGCAGGCGCCGCAGCAGGGCGAACACCTGGCGGCCGGCGTCGCCGAGCGCGCCGATCGGCATGACCAGCGGGTCGACGACGACGTCATGCGCCGGAATGCCGAAATCGGCGCAGCGCTGCACGATCTTCTTGGCGACGGCGAAGCGCACATCCGGATCCATCGAAATGCCGGTCTCGTCATTGGAGATGGCGACGACCGGCACGTTGTATTTCTTGATCAGCGGCAGGATGGCTTCGAGTTTTTCCTCCTCGCCGGTGACGGAGTTGACCAGCGGACGGCCCTTGGCAACCTTGAGCGCCGCCTCGATCGCGGCGGTGACCGAGGAGTCGATCGACAGCGGCAGGTCGACCAGGCCCTGGACGATCTCCAGCGTCTGCACCAGCAGCGCCGGTTCGGTCGCGTTGGGGTCGACGGCGGTGACGCCGGCATTGACGTCGAGCATGGTGGCGCCGCAAGCGGCCTGTTCCAGCGCGTCCTTGATGACGGTTTCGAAATTGCCGGCGATCATCTCGGCGGCGAGCTTCTTGCGGCCGGTCGGGTTGATGCGCTCGCCAATCACGCAGAAGGGCTGGTCGAAGCCGATGATGATTTCTCGTGTCGCCGAGGCAACGATGGTCCGGGTCATGAAATCTCTCCGTCGTGATATAAAGAGTTCTTTATATCGTTATCTCTTGTCGATCAAGCGAATGGTGGTTCTCCGCGCAAGTCAATGCGCGGTCTTCACCATGTCCACCTGGGTTTCGGTAACATCGTCGTGCAGGATATGGTCGAGCCGGTCGGCGACCATCTGGTCGTCGCGGCGGATTTCGCGCTTCCACGGCTGGCGGCCCTTCAGCACGCCCGATTCATCGACGATCTCGGCGACATACTCCTCCTGGCGGTAGGCCATCACATGGACGCCTGAAACGCCTGGGATTTCCTTCACCTCGTTGATGATGTCGATGCAGAGCTGCTTGCCTTCCTTCTTCTGGTCCTGGGCGCCTTCCAGCCGCTTGATGACGGTATCCGGAATATGGATTCCCGGCACGTTGGAGCGGATCCATTTGGCGGTCTTGGCCGAGGCGAGCGGTCCGACACCGCACAGGACGAACACCTTCTCCGTGTGGCCCAGATCGCGTGCCTTTTGCATGAAGGCCTTGAACATCGGCACGTCGAAACAATACTGCGTTTGAACGAACTGAGCGCCCGCTGCGATCTTCTTGCCGAGATGGATCGGGCGGAAGTCGAAGGGCGGTGCGAACGGATTGACGGCCGCGCCGAGGAACAACTGCGGCGGCGTGGTAAGCTTGCGGCCGGACAGGAACTTGCCGTTGTCGCGCATGATGCGGATGGTTTCGAGCAGCGACATGGAATCGAGGTCGAACACCGGCTTGGCGCCGGGCTGGTCGCCGGCCTGCACGCCGTCGCCGGTCAGGCACAGCATGTTGGCGACGCCCATGGCAGCCCCGCCCAGCACGTCGCCCTGGATGGCAATGCGGTTCTTGTCCCGGCAGGCGATCTGCATGATCGGTGCGTAGCCCATACGGGTCAGGAGCGCGCAGATGCCGACCGACGACATATGGCAATTGGCGCCCGACGCATCGACGGCGTTGATGGCATCGACCCAGCCGTCGAAGATCTTCGCCCTGTTGTAGACGTCTTCGGGATCGGCGCTGTCGGGCGGGTTGAGCTCGGTGGTGACCGCGAATTCACCGCGTCGCAGGACGCGTTCGAGCCGGCCGCGCGAGGTGTGGCCGGGCAAGGGGTCGAGCGGCAGATGGATGCCGGCCGGGTTCTCGTCACGCTGGCGGGCGATCATGCGGCCGCTCCGGTCTTCGCATCGGCCGCGGCTTCACGGGCGGCTGCCGCCTGAGCGGTGACGCGCAGCCAGGCGGACGTTTCGCGCAGCGACTGGTCGACCGGCTTCTGCACCGCAAGAATCCTGTCGCCGTGCTCCATGTTGCGCGCCCCTTCCCAGGCCTTGACCCAGACGCAAGGCATGTCGGGCTCGACCTCGCAATTGCCGTTGGCGCGCACGCCGCCACAAGGGCCGTTGCGCAGCTGCTTGGGGCAGTTCATCGGGCACGACATGCCGGTCGAGGACAGGATGCACTGACCGCACATGCGGCAGTCGAACATGAAGCCCTTGACGCGCTTTTCGACAAACTTCACCGGGGCCTCGACACGGCTGTAGCCGATGCCTTTCCACAAGGGATGCAGCAGGAGGAACGTGTCGGCGAAGCGGGCATAGAACCATTCGAGCAGGCGCGAGTGCCGGACCGACCATAATCTCACCGCGAAAGAACGCTGCACGCGGCGCTGTGGCGACACGTCGGCCGGCTTGTAGTCGGATTTCGGTGCCGCCTTCTTGACCAGGGTCGCCTGGGTGACCGGCTGGAGGGCCGCCGGGCTCTCCTTGGCGGGAATGGTTTCAGACATTTTCTTTGCCGCCCGCCTTGACCAGAGCGACCAGCCGCTCGCGGTCATATTTCGCGTCGATGTCCTGGAATGCCTTCTCGACCTCGGCTTCGAGGTCGTCGCCGACCGGAACCGGATCGGCCTTGCGCCATTCGGCCAGATAGTCGTCGGTGCCGCCGGCGCCGGTGCGCATGGCGCACATGTCGATCGCCTCGGTGAAGCGCAACGGCAGTTCGCGCTTGGCGTTCTGGCGGCCTTTCCTGACGATGACCTGGGCAGGGATGTCGCGCCAGTAGACGACGATCAGATCGGCCATGAATTCTCACTCCTCGATCTGCGAGCATTGCCGCATGCGCAATTGGGCCGCTTGTTATGGGACGACGTGCGGGCATTCAAAAGCGACGCATTTGGATGTCGTAAAATGAAAGGCGCGTTTATTCGTTCCGGCTTGCGTGTCGGCAGGCTCGAGACGCTGGGATAGCCCTGCCTTCGGCACGCGGGGCCGGACGCGGAATGCGCTACCAGATGCCGGTTCTGAACCCTGTCCAGAGATAATACCAGATCGTCGGATGGTACCACTGCTTCGATGGCAGGCCCGGATCGAACGTCGTCAGTTTTCCGGCGAGCGCATCGCTGACCGCCTCGACGCAGATGTCGCGCGAAAACGCCGTCTGGCGCAGCGCATAGCTTGAGATCGTGTCGCCTGGTTTCGGCTGACCGTAGGCCTGTTTCAGCACGCCGCCCGTATCCACGCCGGCATCGACCAGATGCACCGTGGTGCCGAAATTCGCGGAATCGCCCGATGCCAACGCCCAGTAGCCGCCGTTCATGCCGCGATATTTCGGCGTGATACCTGCATGATAGTTGAGCACCGGGCAAGGCATCCTGGCCAACATGTCCTTCGACAGGAGTCGGCAGCCGTTAAGCAGGACGATGCCTGGCTGGATTCTCTGGATCGCCGCGAGACACTCCGGCCCATTGGCCGAGGCAACATGGATGATCTCCTGGCCCGGCCGCGGCTCGGTATCGAGCTTCTCCTGCGCAATCAACCGGGCGGCATGGCTGGCGTAGAGCCGCTTGCCCAGCCTGCTCAGCACCATCGTGCCGAACTGGCCGATGGCCTGCAGCCAGCCCTGGCGACGGGCACGGCCAAGCAGCAATCGCTTTTTGGATTCAGGGACTTCCAGGATCACGATGACTGGGCCGACACGATCGGCAATGGCGTTGACCATTGCCCATACGTGCTGGCCGCCTCCGGTGACAACCACGATCGGTCTCGGATTGGTTTCCGGTACTGCCATTGATCTTGCCACCCCCGGGACCAACTGCCACGGCCGGAGCTTAGACGAGGCGGGTTAATCCTTGGTATGCCGGAGTCGTCAGGAAGGCTCCGCTCAGCGCTTGAACTCCATGATGTCGAGCTTCGATTCGTAATAGGGAGCGGGGAACTCGATGCGCCATTCCCCGGCGCTATTGCGGAAGGCGTAGCCGACCTGGTCGGTCCGGGGGCCGCTGCCATAGGGTTTTGCCTGATCGTTGTTGACGGAACCGGAGCCGAGATAGATCGCACGCTTTTCGCCGTCGTCGAAGAAGCGGCCCTTGGTGCGCTGCGAGCCGGTGAGCTTTTCCAGCCGCCAGCCGGAGCCGTCGTCGGTCACCCTGCATTTGAACCAGCCATAGATAACGAGCGGGCTCAGCCCGCCCACCTTGATGGTGCGGCATTGCCACTTGCCGGTGAGGTCCTTGTCGGAGAAGGCAACCAGCGGCTTGGCAAGCAAGGCGTCGAGCTGCCTGACCTCGCCAGGATTGCCCGCCTTCGCCTCGGCAAGAGCCGCCTTGCGCGTCTCGCCATATTTGTCCAGCCGCGCCTTGTCGGCGGCGGTGATCAGCTTCTGCACCTCGCCGTCGGCAAGCGCGGGCAAGGTGCAGCAGAGAAGGCCGGCAACGGCAAGCATCGGGCGAAGGGTCATCGGCATTCCTCGTCGGTGTCCGGCAGCCGACCACTGGACGGCGCCTTTGCATGGCTTGCGCGCAATTTACCCATTCGCGGCAGGCTGTCATCCGTGCTTAACAACGAAACCACGCCGCGATCCAAATTAAGGCAATTGGCCTGGGAACAGATCAAGGCCATTCTCCAGTAGAAGGCGGCGATCCGTCCTGTCTTCGCCTTCGGAAAGGGCGATAATCGCCAATCGCCGCGCAAGAAGGCCGCAGCCCGGCCAGCGTCGAGACGTCAGCCGCGGCCTTGGCCAGCCCGGCCGTCAGATCGCCATAGCCTGTCGCGCGCCGCTCATAGACGAGGCCAAGCAGTTTCGCGGCCTTTTCCGCGACCTTGTCGAGCTCCGGATCGTCGGTCTGGGCCAGGTAGATCAGCTTCTCGTAATTGCCGAAATAGTCCTTGATCAGCTCCGGATGCCTGTCGAGACCGAGCGGCTTCATGAAGAAGGCATCGAATTGGCGGCAGAGGAAATCGGTCATGTAGAAGGACATCATGTCGTCGTCGGCGACCTTCGCATAGGCATCCATGCCCTGGTAGAAGGCGAAGCAATGCGGACCGGCCATGCGTTCGACGCCATGCTTCTCGCAGACCCGATCGAGCAGGCCGCCGGTGCCGCAATCGGCGTAACCGACGAAGATGTTGCTGTAGCCTTCCGCCTTGGCCTTTTCGATGGCCTTGTCCATCGCCGGCGCGATGCGGTCCGGATAAAAATGAAACTCGGCCGGAAGGCATGTCAATTCGAGGTGATGGAGCCCGAGCTGTTCCTTGACGGCCAACACCTCGCGCGCAATCATCCCGCAGGCGATGATGAGCAGCTTGTCCGCTTGATTCTGCTTGGGTCTGGGCATCTTCATGAAACCAGCCGAGCCGGCTTTCGTTGCTGTGGGGCGATCTACCGAGAGAGGGATAAACCGTCGATGAAACTGTTACGCATTGCGCCAATCGCAATCCTGGCTTGTGCCCTGGCCCTTTCGGCCTGTGCCAACACCGTTCGCGGCGTCGGCAGGGATATCAAGTCTACCGCGAAAGCCGTTGACGATACCGTCAAGAAACCCTGACCGCCGCTCCCGACATCTGGGAACAAAAAAGCCGCGCTGCAAGGCGCGGCTTCGTCTGTTGAGCGTCCGCCTTGCCTTGTATCAGGCGGAAGCGCGCACATTGTGCTTGCGCTTCATGTAGTCCTTGGCGGTCTCGACCGCCACAGCGGCGTCGCGGCAATAGGCGTCGGCGCCGACCGCCTTGCCGAATTCCTCGTTCAGCGGCGCGCCGCCGACCAGGACCACGTAGTCGTCGCGGATGCCCTTTTCCTTCATCGTGTCGATGACGACCTTCATGTAGGGCATGGTCGTGGTCAGCAGCGCCGACATGCCGATAATGTCCGGCTGGTGCTGCTCGATGGCATCGAGATATTTCTCGACCGCATTGTTGATGCCAAGATCGATGACGTCGAAGCCGGCGCCTTCCATCATCATGCCGACGAGGTTCTTGCCGATGTCGTGGATGTCGCCCTTGACGGTGCCGATCACCATCTTGCCCTGCTTGGGCGCGCCGGTGGCGGCGAGCAGCGGGCGCAGGATGAACATGCCGGCCTTCATCGCATTGGCCGACAGCAACACTTCGGGGACGAACAGGATGCCGTCGCGAAAATCCTCGCCGACGATGCGCATGCCTTCGACCAGCGCTTCCGTGAGCACCTTGTAGGGTGCCCAGCCGCGCTCGAGCAGGATGCGCGTGCCTTCCTCGATCTCTTCCTTCAGACCGTCATAGAGATCGTCGTGCATCTGCTGCACCAACTCGTCGTCGGAAAGCTCGGAGAGGATAATCTCGTCGTCGGACATTGTTTCTCAGGCTCCTTGCTGCCGGGAACGACCATGGCAGCTTAAAATCAACGCGCCAATACCTAACCCGCAAGGGGCGGGTATCCATAGCTGATTTGCGACTTCCCGCAAAAGGAAAGCGACTGAAAAATCTATCGGTTTTCTTGTCGATTTTGCGACAGGCGTTGGCGCGGACGGGCCGTTTCGAATAGGGTGCATGGCTACGATCCGCCGGAAGCCGCGTTAGGCGGCCACAACGGTTCCGGGCCGGGCGCTAATCAAGCCGGTCCAAATTCAGGGAAGAACGATCATGAGCGAACACGCGGCAGTGGACCAGGAAGCGTCAAACGCGCGACGTGGACGCGGCGCCAGCGGTGGGGCGGCGGCAAGGCGGGCGGCACGTTCGGGCGGCGGTCCCGGCACCCAGCTCACCTACATCAAGCGCAAGATCAACGTCTATGAAGTGCTCGACGAGGAAGGCCTGGCGCTGATCGAGAAGAACACCGACACGGTGCTCGAAGAAATCGGCATCATCTTCCGCGACGATGCGGAGGCGTTGCAGCTGTGGAAAGAGGCGGGCGCCGACGTCAAGGGCGAGCGCGTGCATTTCCCGAAGGGGCTCTGCCGTTCGCTCTTGAAGACCGCGCCCTCCATCTACACCCAGCATGCCCGCAATTCCGAACGCTCGGTGCAGATCGGCGGCAATGCTACCGTCTTCGCCCCGGTCTACGGACCGCCCTTCGTGCGCGACCTCGACGGCGTCCGCCGTTACGCGACGATCGAGGATTTCCAGAATTTCGTGAAGCTCGCCTACATGGCGCCTTCGATCCACCATTCGGGCGGCACCGTGTGCGAGCCGGTCGACGTACCGGTCAACAAGCGCCATCTCGACATGATCTACGCGCACATCAAATATTCCGACAAGCCGTTCATGGGTTCGGTCACCGCGCCGGAACGTGCTGAGGACACGGTCGCCATGGCCAAGCTGGTGTTCGGCGACGACTTCGTCGAAAACAACACGGTCCTGACCAGCCTGATCAACGCCAACTCGCCGATGGTCTTCGACGAGACCATGCTTGGCGCGCTGAAGGTCTATGCGCGCCACAACCAGGCCTGCATCGTCACGCCGTTCATCCTCGCCGGCGCGATGAGCCCGGTGACGGTGGCCGGCACGCTGACCCAGGTGCTTGCCGAGGTGCTTGCCGGCGCTTCGTTCACGCAGCTGATCCGGCCGGGCGCGCCGGTGCTGTTCGGCACGTTCGCCTCGTCGATCTCGATGCAGTCGGGCGCGCCGACCTTCGGCACGCCGGAGCCGTCGCTGGTATCCTACGGCGCCGCACAGCTCGCACGGCGCCTCGGCCTGCCGTTCCGCACCGGCGGTTCGCTCTGCGCCTCGAAAATCCCCGACGCGCAGGCAGCTTATGAAAGCGCCAACACGCTGAACTCGACCATTCTGGCCGGCACCAATTTCGTCCTCCATTCGGCCGGCTGGCTCGAGGGCGGGCTGGCGTCCTGCTACGAAAAATTCATGATGGACATCGACCAGCTCGGCATGACGCAAAAATTCTCCGAAGGCGTCGACCTGTCGGAAAACGGCCAGGCGATGGACGCCATCCGCCAGGTCGGGCCGGGCAGCCACTATCTCGGCTGCGACCACACGCAGGCGAATTTCCAGACTGCCTTCTATCGCTCCAACATCGCCGACAACAATTCCTACGAGCAGTGGCTGGCCGAAGGCGAGAAGACCGCGCCGCAACGCGCCAACGAACTCGCCCGCCGCTGGCTGGAATCTTATGAGGCGCCGCATCTCGATCCGGCGATCGATGAAGCGCTGAAGAACTTCATCGCCAAGAAGAAGGGGTCGATGCCCGACGCCTTCACGTGAAAGGAGCCCGAGTCAGGCGGGGCTAAAGTCGCCAACATCATCCACAAGGAAGTCTGGCGGAGCGCTTTCTCCGATCCGGTCAAGAAGGGATGATTCTTTCGCGCAGCAGGATGGAGGAGATTGCGGCCGCGCTTGGCGCCGACGGCCTCATCCTACGTGGCGGCTTCACCTTTGAGGATGGCGAGGCGGCGCCTTGTGGCCGCTCCGGTGCACCGGCCAGGTCGGCGCTTCTGGTGGGGCAGGCGGGGGCGGCACCCTGGCCGCATTTCCTGCGCTGGCGCGACTGTCAATCACAGGCCATCGCCAATCCGCTCGACACCTGGTCCCGGCAGGTCATTGGCGCGGTCGCGGGAGAATTCGGCGCACGCGCCGTGTCGCCGTCCGACAAGCCCTATCTGCCGTTCCAGCGATGGGCGATGCGGGCCGAGGGCCTGAAGCCGTCACCGCTCGGCATCCTCATGCATCCGCGATATGGGCTTTGGCATGCCTATCGCGGCGCGCTGCTGTTCGAGGACGAGATCGCGCTTCCGGAGGCTCGCGAGGCGATTCATCTCTGCGACGCCTGTGTCGACAAACCGTGCCTGAAATCCTGTCCGGTAGATGCCTATTCCGCGGAGAGGTTCGCCCATCAAGCCTGCCTGGCGCATGTGCGCGGGCCGAGTGGCGGGCCCTGTTGTGACGGCGGCTGCCTTGACCGCAACGCCTGTCCCTATGGCACAGCCTATCGCTACCCCTCAGAGGTGCAGGCCTTCCACATGGCAGCGTTCGCGGGCCGGTAAGCTCGTCGCGCTGCCGCACGAAATGTTGACTGCCAAAATCAGGCAACAGCTTGCCCTGTCGGCGTGCCCGGATATGTATCGCCCAGCAACCGAACGGAGCTGGCGATGCCGAAACAGGACCTTCAGATCAAGACCAGGGACGGCACGGCGAGGGCGGGGCTGTTCCGCCCGGTCAACGCTTCTCCGCCCAAGGCCGGCATCATCCTCTATATGGATGCCTTCGGCCCGCGCCCTGCGCTCGACGGCATGGCCGAGCGGCTGGCGGAGGAGGGCTACGCGGTTCTGGTGCCCGATCTCTTCTATCGCAACGCGCCCTACGGTCCTTTCGATGCCAAGACCGCCTTCGTCGAGGAGAGAACCAAGGTGCCGCTAATGGCGCTGATCAGCGGCACGACGCAGGAGATGACGATTGCCGACAGCGGCGCCTTCCTCGACGCACTCGCTGCCGAAGGCGTCACCGGGCCGATCGGCGTTGTCGGCTATTGCATGGGCGGCGCGCGGGCGCTGAACGCAGCCGCCTCCTATCCGGATCGCATCAGGGCGGCGGCCAGTTTCCATGGCGGCAATCTCGCCAGCGACGCGGCCGACAGTCCGCACCGCAAGGCGGGGTCGGTCAAGGCACGCGTCCATGTCGGCATGGCCGGCGTCGACAGGAGTTTTCCGCCCGAACAATCAGCGCGGCTGGCCGAGGCGTTCAGGGCGGCGGAAGTCGATTACGTGCTGGAGAATTATGTCGGCATGGCGCATGGCTGGTGCGTGCCGGACCACAGCGTCTACAACGAAGATGGCGCCGAGCGGCATTGGAACCGGTTGATCACCCTGTTTTCCGAGACGCTCGGGTAAAGCCAATCTTCGAGAGGTCGGCGCCGCCCCTCATCCGCCCTTCGGGCACCTTCTCCCCGTAGAACGGGGAGAAGGAAGAGGTACCAGTAAAAAAATCTTTCCCTCACCCCAAGGATTGGCCATTAGCCTTCGTCCAACAGGCAAATGATGGCGATGATGCTGGATGAGAGCGAAGCCTCCGACGCCGAACTGATCGGGCGGGCGAAGGGCGGAGACAGGGGAGCTTTCGGCGCGTTGCTCGAAAGGCACTATGACTTCGTCTATCGCGCCGCCTACCGCTGGTGCGGTCGGAAGGCGGACGCCGAAGACATCGCCCAGGAAGTCTGCGTCCGGCTCGGCAAGGCGATCCGCGACTATCGCGGCGGCAGCGCCTTCACCACGTGGCTCTATGCCATGACGCTGAACGCCGCGCGCGACATGATGCGCAAGAGCGCCCGCGAGACGGTCAAGACCGAAGCCTATGGCGTCCATGCGCTGATTTCGGGCGAGGATCCTGCCGAGAACGAGGATCCTGCCGAGGCGATGTGGGTCGCGGTGCGGCAACTGCCCGACAAGCAGCGCGACGCCGTGCTGCTGGTCTATGGCGAGGGCTTGAGCCACGCCGCCGCCGCCGAGGCGATGGCGATCTCGGAGACGACGGTTTCCTGGCACATCCATGAAGCGAAGAAACGGCTGAAGACGCTCATGCGTTCAGCCGGGGAAGTGTGACCATGGTCGACGAGAACGAACTCAAGAGGCTGCGCGACATAGTGATCCCGGCTCCCGGCGAGAGCGCGAAGGCGCGCGCCTTCGAGGCCGCCTTGCGCGCCTATGATGAGGAAAATATTTCTACCGTCAGCCAAGGATCGGTCGGCGGCCTTCGTCTCACAGAGCGAGCACGAAAGCTCTGGAGCGAAATCATGCAAAAGAAACTCATTGCCACGCCGGCTATTGCCGGGCTCGTCGCCCTGCCGATCGCCGGATACGCCACTTTCCATATGCTGAGGGAACAGCCGTCCACTTTCGGCGGCGACGAAAAGATCACCGAGACGCTGGCCGAAAAGCCCGCCACGGTGAAGCCGCTGGCCAAACAGGCGACCGGCGATCAGGCGATCGACAAACCGCTCGCAACGAGCGCGCCTGGAGGAAGACAAGAAGACCGACGCGGAAAGCCGCGACGAAACGGAGGCCTTGGCGGCGCCGAGCAAATCCGAATCGGCCGTTGCTGGAGGCCTGGCGCCGCAGAATGCGCAGGAACAGGTTGCGCCGGCGGAACCTGCGCCACCTGCGCCAACGGGCGAGTTCGCCCTGGATAGCACTGCCGCGCCCAGCACGTCGCGAGCCGCACGCATGTCCAAAATGATAGCACCGCAGCAGCCCGCCATGGCGCCGGCGGACCAGATCGCACCACAGGAGGAAAACCGCGATCGCGTCCAGGATTTTAAGACCAATCCGGTACATTCGGCACTCGAGGACCCGGTCTCGACCTTTTCCATCGACGTCGACACCGCCTCCTATTCCTTCGTGCGCCGTTCGCTGAAGGAGGGCTTCCTGCCGCAGGCCGACACGGTGCGCGTCGAGGAGATGATCAACTATTTCCCCTATGACTGGAAGGGGCCGGACTCTGCGTCGACGCCGTTCAGTTCGACCGTCAGCGTCATGCCGACGCCGTGGAACGCGCACACCAAGCTGATGCATGTCGCCATCAAGGGTTTCGACGTCAAGCCGGCCGAGCAGCCCAAGGCCAATCTGGTGTTCCTCATCGACGTCTCGGGCTCGATGGACGAACCGGATAAATTGCCGCTGCTCAAGTCGGCATTCCGGCTGCTGGTCAGCAAGCTGAAGGCCGACGACACCATCTCGATCGTCACCTATGCCGGCGATGCCGGCACGGTGCTGATGCCGACAAAGGTTGCCGAGAAGGACAAGATCCTCAACGCCATCGACAATTTGCAGCCGGGTGGCTCGACGGCCGGCGAGGCCGGCATCAAGGAGGCCTACAAGTTGGCCGAGCAGTCCTTCATCAAGGACGGGGTCAACCGCGTGATGCTCGCCACCGACGGCGACTTCAATGTCGGCCAGAGCGACGACGACGATCTCAAGCGCCTGATCGAACAAGAGCGCAAGAGCGGCGTCTTCTTGTCGGTGTTCGGCTTCGGCCGCGGCAATCTCAACGACCAGATGATGCAGACCATCGCCCAGAACGGCAATGGCACCGCCGCCTATATCGACACGCTGGCCGAGGCGGAAAAGGTGCTGGTCGAGGATGCCTCCTCGACGCTGTTCCCCATCGCCAAGGACGTGAAGATCCAGGTCGAGTTCAATCCGCAGAAGGTCTCGGAGTACAGGCTGATCGGCTATGAGACTCGCGCCTTGAACCGCGAGGATTTCAACAATGACCGCGTCGATGCCGGCGAGATCGGTTCGGGCCATTCGGTCACCGCGATCTACGAGATCACGCCCAAGGGCAGCGGCGGCGAACAGATCGAACCGCTTCGCTATGGCCAGGCCGCGGTGAACAATGGTGGCGTCGCCAATGCGGACGAATACGCCTTCGTCAAGATACGCTACAAGCTGCCCAACGAGGACCTCTCGAAGCTGATCACCACGCCGGTGACGTCGGCCAACGAGGTTGCGTCTTTCGACCAGGCCACCACCGACCAGCGTTTCTCCGTCGCGGTCGCGGCCTTCGGCCAGAAACTGCGCGACGAGGATGCGACGGCGAAGTTCGGCTATGACAGGATCATGGAGATCGCCACTGCCGCCCGGGGGGCCGACCCGTTTGGGTACAGGTCCGAGTTCCTCTCGCTTGTGCGCCTTGCCTCGGCGCTGGGCGGCAATCGGTAGTGATGACGGCCGGTTTCTTTCAGATGAGATCGTTCTGACGTGAGAAACCGAACCACGGGCGGGTGAGGCAGGCCGGCGAGGGGACATTCCCTGCCGGCCTTTTCTTGCGGAATTTGCGATCCGTTAAATTGCGCGGCATTTCCGGTACCGGATCGCAATTTCCTCTTGTTACGCCGGATAGGTGTGTGGGGCTGAGGGAGCCGGAATTGCAGATCAGGACTACCGCCAACTCGACACCGCCGGCACGGGACGCTTCGGCGGCCGCCCAATCAGCCGAATCCAGGCGCATCGGCGACGATGTCGCGCAGGCGCGCCACACCGCCATGTCGGCTCTGACCAACGACCGTTTTCGCATTATGCTGGAGCAGATCACCGATCCGGTTTCATCCGGAGCGCTGATGATGATGCGCGGCGACAATGTCGTCGATCTCAAATCGGCGCAGTCGAGCTACGCCGACAACAGCGAATAATTAGAAAGCGGTGGCTTCAGGCCCGGCTGCGACGACGCTCGCGGCGGGCCTCGCTGGTCTCGGCGCTGTTCGCCGTGGCCACCTTGTTGCGCATCGGACCGATGCGCTCGACGATCGTCTCGACGGTCGGACGATCCGCCTTGGTGTGGGCGTCGAGCGCCTTGCGCATGGCGGCCAGGTGCTGGAACGAGGTGCCGCAGCAGCCGCCGATGATTTTCGCGCCGCCGTCGACGGCAAGGCGCACATAGTCGGCCATCAATTCGGGCGTGCCGGAATAGTGGATTTCGGTGCCGCGGAATTCGGGAATGCCGCAATTGCCCTTGACGATCACGGTTGCCTCCGGTTTCGCCTGCGTCATGTCGAGCAGCGAGGCGAGGATGTCGGAAGCGCCGACGCCGCAATTGGCGCCGACGCCGAGAGGGGCTTGCGACAAGCCGTCGGCGACGCCGTGTATGTCCTTCGGCAGCAGGCCCATCATGGTGCGGCCGGCCGTGTCGAAAGACCCGGTATAGGTATAGGGCAGGCCGACGCGGATCGCCGCTTGGGCGGCGGCACGGATCTCGTCGGGCGCCGACATGGTCTCGATCCAGGCGACTTCGGCGCCGCCCTCCTTGAGGCCTTCGATCTGCTCGGCGAAGGCGTCTACCGCCTCGTCATAGGTCATGGCGCCAAGCGGCACCAGCAACTCACCGGTCGGGCCAACGGAGCCGGCAACGATCACCTTGCGGCCGGCCTTGTCGGCAACCGCGCGGGCGATCTCGGCGGCGCGCTTGTTCAGGGCGTGCACGCGGTCCTGCGCATGATGCAGCTTCAGCCGGTGACGGGTGCCGCCGAACGAATTGGTCAGGATGATGTCGGCGCCGGCGTCGACGAAATTCTGGTGCAGGCGGGTGATGGTGTCGGGCGCGGTCTCGTTCAGCAACTCAGGCGCCTCGCCAGCCTCCAGACCCATTGCGAACAAATTGGTGCCCGTGGCGCCGTCAGCCAAAAGCACGCCTTTTTGCGCCAGCAGCGCGTCGATCGGGTTGGTCGTCGTCATCGGATTGGCTTTCATGTTCTGAATTCGGATAAGGATATAAAGAAGTCTTTATGTCCAGTCAATGAAATAGCGACGGCGGAGTCGCAGTTGAAGGGCGCGGTTACGGGTGCCGCTGTCATGCGGAACCTGATGGAAACGACAGGCCAGCCAGATTGCGCGCGAAGCTTGCTGCCTCATGCGGGTTGACGTCGGCGGCCCGGATCAGATTGTCGAAATGCCGGGTCAAGGCCTGGACCGGCTGGGTGGCGTTCAGCACGACGTACATGTCGCCGACATAGATGGCGGCGCGGTAAGGTCCGAAAATGGTGAGCGGGATCGAATAGCGCATGCGGCCGTCGTAGAGAAACAGCCGGAAAGTCGGATAGAGATCGTCAAGCAGCGTCGCCATATGGGCGAGTTGCTGCCGACGGTCGGCCTCCGGAAAGCGGTCCCAGACGCCGAGGCCGCGTGCAAAAATCTCCAGCGTGTGACGCGGCATGCAGACTTCCATGTCGGTTTCCGGGCGCCGGTTGTATTCGATGCGGTATTGGGTCTCGCTGGCCTGTGCGAGCCTGCTCCTGTTGGTGATGTTTGCCTCATAGTCGACCAGCGCGTGGGTCCGCAGAAGATCGGGGATGCCGGCCGGCACATAGCGGATCTTGGTGCCCGCGGCCTCGGCGAACCATCTGGCCAGAAGCGTGCGGTCGAAACCGTCGGGGGCTTCCTCGATCTCCAGGCTTTCGCGGATTTCACCGGTGACGCCCTCGTCCTGGCTGAGGCCGAGCAGCCAATCCAGCGACACTTTGAACTCGGCCGCGATGTTGAGCAGCGTTTCGGCCCGCGGCAAGCGCGTCGACGCGCCCGACATCAGCTGCGACAGCGCCGACCGATCGATGCCGACGGCGGTGGCGAAGGCGGACTGGTTGAGGTCGGACCTTGTCAGGAGCAACTTGAGACGCTCCCGAAAGATTGCTGACAGATCTCGTTTGTCCATCTTCCAAGTCTCCGAATCATGAGGAAAAATTTTCGCCGAGACGTCCTGACGAGGCGCTCCAGGCGTAAATGAATCCCTAGGTCTGTTTACAATCTGTAACATGTGCGGTTGAAAATGCGCAATCGCAACATTTTGTACACTTTGTCTCGTTGAGTGGAATCGTTTCTCCTGACACTATGCTGTCAGGAGCCACTGGGGTTCCGGCGACTGAGGGGCAGTGGTCGATAGCATGACTGGCAAGAGCATCAGGCGACGCAATACACCGGCCATCGAGTGGCCAACCGTAGCCCTCGCTTTCTTCTGTTACGGAGCATGGCTCGCCACCGGCCTTCTGCTCTGGCCGTCCTATCCGATCTTCGCGCTCGCTCTCCTCGGTTTCATCCTGGCACTTCAGTCGTCGATCATGCACGAAGTGCTGCACGGCCATCCGACGCGCAATGCCCTGATCAACGAGGCTTTCGTCTTCCTGCCGATCGGTCTGGTCTGGCCGTTCCGCCGCTTCAAGACGCTTCATCTGCGCCATCATGCCGACGAGCGCCTGACCGATCCGCTCGACGATCCGGAAAGCTACTACCAGGCGCTTTGGCAGCATGACGACCTGCCGCGAGCAATGAAATTCCTGCTCAGGATCAACAACACCATGGCCGGCCGGTTCTTTCTCGGTCCCTGGCTGTCCTGCATCGGCTTCTTCATCGACGACGCCAAACATATGATGGCCGGCGACAAGGCCATCCGCAAAGCCTGGCTGCTGCATGCGATCGGCCTCGCCGTCGTGGCGCCGATCGTGCAGTTCGGCTTTGGCATTCCGCTTTGGCTCTATATTCTCCCGGTGTGGCTCGGCCAGTCGCTGATCGCGATCCGCACCTTTGCCGAGCACCAATGGTCCGAGCATCCCGAAGGCCGCACGGTGATCATCGAGCGCTCGCCGCTGTCGTTCCTGTTCCTCAACAACAATTTGCACTTCGTCCACCACAAGACCCCAACGGTGGCCTGGTACAGACTGCCTCAGCTGTTTCGCGAGCGTCGCGAGGAATGGCTGCGGATGAACAATGGCTATGCCTATCCCAACTATTTCGCGCTGATCAGGTCCTATGCTTTCAAGGCCAAGGAGCCGATCGTGCATCCGGTGTTGCGGCGCCAGCCGGAGCCGGGCAGGGCGTTCAAGCCGCGCGTCAGGGCGCGCAGCATCAGCGGGCTCGGCACCGCGCCAGTCCCGGCCGAGCCGCCCAAGGAATGAAGCCCGCGACACGACGGATGGTGTCGGCTAACTCAAATCCGACGCCGCGTTTTTGCGAACCTCTCTCCAGATTTAATGGTCAGATCCCGGCATGAGCGAATTCGTTGCAGCGCTGCCGATGTATGACTGGCCGGAAGTGCGCCGCGAGGTCGACGACCAATGGGCACTGCTGCGCGATGCCTTCCGTCAAGGGGGGATAATCGATGCGCCGGAGACCGTCATTCGCCGCACCGGCGATCTGCCGCCGGTGCCGGGTGGCATTCATAGTGGCACCGGCGTTCTGATCGCGTCCGACCCCGCGACATTGCCGCCGGACGCGCTCGATTTTCACCAGCTCTGGCTGCATCCCGCACTGCTGTTCGCGCAGACTTGCTGGGGGCCGATGGAGCTTGGCCTGGCCGGCCATGTGCAGGTTGTCGGCCAGCCGAGCTATGACGTCTACGAAGGCGGCCAGGGCGAGCTTTATTCGAGCGCGCTGGTGATGCGGGCGGACGGCACGGCGTCGGTGCCTGCGCCTAGCAATGGCAGGCCCGTCATCCCGCTCGATCTGATCCGGGGCAAGCGCTTCACCTTCAACAGCCTCGATTCCATGTCCGGTATCATCGCGCCGACGCGCGACCTGGAGGCGTTGGGCGAAAGCCTTGATGTGTTTTCCTCGCGCAGCGAAAGCGGCGGACATCGCGCTTCGATCGTCGCCGTGGCCGAGGGCAGGGCCGATGTCGCGGCGATCGACTGCGAGAGCTGGGCGCTGGCGCAGCGCTTCGAGGGGGCCGCCCGGCAAGTGAAGGTCGTCGGCTGGACGGGCCTGCGCAAGGGCCTGCCCTTCATCACCGCGAAAACGACGCCGGAAAAAACGGTTGCCGCGATGCGCGAGGCCCTTGCCGGCTTAGCCGAGCAGCCTCGCATCCAGCGGATAGGTTGAAAGCTTTTCGTTGCCGGTGCCGGTGACCAGGATCTGTTCTTCGATCTTGACACCCTCGCGCCCGCCGAGCCTGCCGATATAGCTCTCCACGCACAGCACCATGCCTGGCTCGATCACGCCGTCGGGCGTGTCCGATGTCCAGTCGTCGGCATGCGGCAAGGTGGGGTATTCGTCGGCCAGCCCGACGCCATGGTAGAGCACACCATAGCGGGTCGGGAAACAGTCGCCGGGCGGCACCGCCGAGCGGTCGACAAGGTCGCGGAAGGCGGTGCCCGGCTGTATCAATTCGGTGTTGTGCGCGATCTGGTCGGCGGCGATGCGGAAAAGATCGCGCTGTTCGTCGGTTGGCTTCACATCCCCGCACAGCCAGGTGCGCGACAGGTCGGCGCAGAAGCCGTAGGGGCCGATCAGGTCGGTGTCGAAGGCGACGAGATCGCCCGCCTCGATGAGGCGCGAGGAGCATTCCTGGAACCAGGGGTTGGTGCGCGGGCCGGATGCCAACAGCCGCGTCTCGATCCATTCGCCGCCGCGGGCAATGTTGCCGCGGTGCAGTTCGGCCCATAATTCATTCTCAGTGATGCCGGGCTTCAGCGCCTTTTCCATCTCGCCCATTGCCGCCTCGCAGGCGAGGATGGCGCGGCGCATGGCAAGGATCTCGTCCGGGGATTTGACCAGCCGGGCGTTCTCCATCACCGCTTCGCCATTGCCGATGGAAATGCCGAGGCGCGCAAGTTCCTCGACGCCTTCCGGGTTGATGTGGTCGACCGCGATGCGGCTGTTGCCGCCGCCATGTTCCCGCACCAGATCGGCGATTCCGGCCGCCCAGCGGCGGACTTTCTGCTCGGTGAGTTCGCCGCTGTAGAGATACATCCACGAGACGGCGGGGCGAACCTCGTCGACGACGCCGGAATGGTCCGACAGATGTTCGCAGGAGAAATAGTCGAACAGCACCACCGGCCCGTCGGTGGCAACGAAACAATGCCGTGTCGGGTTGTGCGCCACCCAAAGCTGCATGTTCGTGGAATCGATCGCATAGCGGATGTTGACGGGATCGTAGAGCAGCGCGCCGGCGTAGCCCCGGCGCTTCAGCTCGGCGCGGATGCGCGCCAGCCGGTATTGGCGCATTTCGGCCCGGTCGGGGGCGGCAATGCCTGCCGCCGCCCATTCCGCTTCGGCTGTCGCGCCGTAGCCCAGCACATGCTGGTTGAGATCAGCCGCCTTCCGGCGGGAGGCGTCGCGCAGCGCCTCGATCGAGCCTGATACAAACGGCATGATCTTGCGGTGGCGGCCGAAGCTCCCCTTGGCGCCGCGCTGTCCATGGCGAAACCTCAGCTCCGCATCTTCTCGCCGCTCGGGTCGAACGGCGCCTCGACATTGATGCGGGCCGGACGGCGATGGCCGAGGATTTCGATCTCGAACAGGCCGGCACTTTCATCCTCGGCCAGCGCCGCCGGCACGTAGCCCTGCGCCATCGACTTCTGGATATAGTGGGCATAGCCGCCGGAGGTAACCCAACCGACCACGCGCCAGTCGCCGTCGACGATGCCGCGCACAGCGGACGCGCCTTGCGCCGCCTTGGAGCCCCGAACTTCCTTGCCGGCTGCATCGAAACGCGGCGCGCCAAAGCCATGCGGCTTTTCCACCGTGCCATAGTCCTTGCCGACCTTGGCCCAGATCGGCTCGTCACCCATCACATCGGCGTCGGCCGCCTCGACAATGAAGGACACGCGGCGCAGCTTCGGTCCTTCAGCCCGTTCCCTGGCGGCCGCGTCGCGGCCGATGAAGTCGTTCTTCTCCAGCTTGATGAAGCGGTCCATCGAGCCTTCGAACGGTCCGTAGATCGGCCGCAATTCGCGGAACCAGGTCGGGAAGTTCTTTTCCAGGCGCATCGAGAGCAGGGCGCGCATGCCGAAATCGACCAGCCCGAATTCTTCGCCTGCGTCCTTGATCGCCTTGTAAACCAGGCGCTGATAGGCTGGCGCCATCCAGATCTCGTAGCCGAGGTCGCCGGTATAGGTAATGCGGTTGACCATGCAGGGGGCGCCGCCGACCGCCATTTCGCGGAAATCCATGAAGCGGAAGGCCTTGGTCGAGATGTCGACATCGACCAGCTTCTGCAGGAGGTCCCGCGACTTCGGTCCGGCAATCGACAGGCCGACAAGCGTCTGGTCGAAGCGGTGGATGCGTACCTCTGACGCGCTTGGACCATCCTTCGGCAGGTGCTTTTCGAACCAGCGCATGTGATATTTCTGCGCGGCCGACGAGCCCCAGATCATGAAGCGGTCTTCCGCGGCCTTGGCGATGGTGAAGTCGCCGATCAGCTTGCCGAATTCGTTGATCATCGGGGTCAGCACGATGCGGCCCGCCTTCGGCATGCGGTTGGTCATCAGCCGGTTGAGGAAATCCTCCGCCCCCGGTCCGGAGACCTCGTATTTGGCGAAGTTGGCGATTTCGGTGACGCCGACGCGCTCGCGCGTGCCGCGCACTTCCTCGCCGATAGGGCCAAAATCGTTGGAGCGGTGGAAGGAGACGATATCCTTGGGCTCCTTGCCCTTCGGCGCGAACCATAGCGGGGTCTCAAGGCCCCAGGAGTCGCCCATGACGGCGTTGTTGGCGAGCATGGTGTCATAAAGCGGCGTCGTCTGCGCCGGGCGTGCTGCCGGCAGTTCCTCATTGGGGAAGCGGATCGAGAAGCGGCGCGAATAGTTCTCGCGCACCTTGGCGTTGGTGTAGCGCAGGCTCGCCCATTCGCCGAAGCGGGCGACGTCCATGCCCCATACGTCGAAGCCGGGATCGCCATGCACCATCCAGTTGGACAGCGCCAGGCCGACACCGCCGCCCTGGCTGAAGCCGGCCATGACGGCGCAGGCGCACCAGAAGTTGGTCAGGCCCTGCACCGGGCCGACCAGCGGATTGCCATCCAATGCGAAAGTGAACGGACCGTTGATGATCTGCTTGATGCCGGCCTTCTCGATGCCGGGGAAATGCTTGAAGCCGACCTCCAGCGACGGCGCGATGCGGTCGAGGTCGGGCTGCAACAGCTCGTGGCCGAAATCCCAGGGCGTGTTGACCGGCGACCACGGCTTGCACGCCTTTTCGTAAGTGCCGAGCAGGATGCCGTTGCGCTCCTGGCGGGTGTAGATCTCGCCCTTGAAATCCATCACGCCGATCATCTCGCGGCCGGTCGATTTGTTGAATTCCTCGACCTCCGGCATGGGCTCGGTCAAGAGATACATATGCTCCATGGCGAGCACCGGCAGCTCGAGGCCGACCATGCGGCCGATCTCGCGCGCCCACAGGCCCCCGCAGTTGACGACATGCTCGGCGTGAACCGTGCCTTGTTCGGTGATGACGTTCCAGGTGCCGTCGACCTGCTGCGTCAGTTCGACGACGCGGTTGCGCAGCACGATCTCGGCGCCGAGTTTCTTCGCCGCTTTCGAGTACGCAATCGTCGTGCCGGACGGATCCAGATGGCCTTCGACCGGATCCCACATGGCGCCGACGAAATTCGTCTCGTCCATCAGCGGGAACATCGCCTTGGCCTCGGATGGCGTGATCAGCTCGGTATCCATGCCGAGATAGCGGCCCTTGGCATGGGCAAGCCGCAGGAAGTCCATGCGCTCGGGCGAGTCGGCCATCATCACGCCGCCGGTCAGGTGCAGCGAACAGGACTGGCCGGAAAGCTCCTCGATCTCCTTGTAGAGCTGCACGGTATAGGCCTGCAGCTTGGCGACGTTGGGGTCGCCGTTGAGCGTATGGAAGCCGCCCGCCGCGTGCCAGGACGAGCCGGAAGTGAGCTCCGAACGCTCGATCAGCATGATGTCGGTCCAGCCGGCCTTGGCCAGGTGATAGAGCACCGAGCAGCCGACGACGCCGCCGCCGATGACAACCGCTTTTACATGGGATTTCATGAAGATAGGTCCGTTTTTGAAGAGATTGAATCGGGTGAATGCGGTGTGAAAACAAGGCGGAGGTCGGATGCAGCGATGTTTTCGGTCAGCCTGCCGTCGAGCGCGGCAAGGACGGTTTCACAGACGGGAGTACGATGTTTCAGGACGTCATGGCTCGAGAGGCGCAGGATCGAATAGCCTTGGGCGCGCATGAAATCGTCGCGGCGGCGGTCATAGGGACTGTCGGCGTGCTGTGAGCCGTCGATTTCAACGACCAGCCATTTTTCGCGGCAACAGAAGTCGGCGTAGTATGGTCCGATAGAGAACTGGCGTGTGAACTTGTAGCGACCAAGTCTGCGGGCTTTTAGTTCGAGCCAAAGCAGTGCTTCGGCCTGATTGTTGCCTTGCCTGAGTTTCCTGGCTCTCTGGGTTGTAACTGACTTTCGGCGACTGCGGGTTTTACGAGCGGCTTCCGCCACTCCGTCGCTGCTTCGCAGCGCCACCTCTCCCCTCCGGAGGGAGAGGAAGGGAGCCAGCCCGGCCAAGCTCACGCCCTTCCTCTCCCCCGTCGATCGGGGAGAGGTGTCGAGCGCAGCTCGACGGAGTGGGGGTCGACCGTTCATCGAATCCATACGCGTGATCAGTTCATCGAGAACGCAGACGATCAAAAATCGGTCGGCGCGCCGCCTTCGGCGCGGCGCTTCTGGACGAAGGCGTTGAGCTCTTCGCGGATCGCCGGGTCCATGTAAGGCTCCTCATAGGAGGCCAGCCGCTCCTTCCACACCTTGTTGGCCTTTTCGAGCGCCGTCGGCGAGCCGGCTTCGGCCCAGGTCTCGAAATTGCGCCAGTCGGACAGGATCGGCGAGTAGAAGGCGGTCTTGTAGCGATCCTGCGTGTGCTGTGTGCCGAAGAAGTGGCCACCGGGGCCGACCGACTGGATGGCGTCGAAGCCAAGCGCCTGTTCGGACAGGTCGAGCGGGGTCAAGAATTCCGCCACCATCTGCAACAGGTCGATGTCGAGGATGGTCTTCTCGTAGGAGCAGCGCAGGCCGCCTTCGAGCCAGCCGGCGGCGTGCATCATCAAATTGCCGCCGCCCTGGATGGCGCCCCACAGCGAGAACACGCTTTCATAGGCGGCCTGTGCGTCGACCGTGTTGGCGGCGCAGGTGTTGGAGGTGCGGTAGGGGATGTTGTAGCGGCGGGCGAGCTGGCCGCCGACGAGCTGCGCCTTCATGTATTCGGGCGTGCCGAAGGCGGGCGCACCCGACTTCATGTCGACATTGGAGGTGAAGCCGCCATAACCGACCGGCGCGCCTTTCCTGACCATCTGGGCAAACGCGATGCCGGACAACGCCTCGGCGTTCTGCTGCACCAGCGCGCCGGCAATGGTCACCGGCGCCATGGCGCCCGACAGGGTGAACGGCGTGACGATGACGACCTGGCCCTTGCTCGACATCTGGATGATGCCTTCCATCATCGGCACGTCGAGTTTCAGCGGCGAATTGGTGTTGATGATGGTGAAAACGGACGGTTCTTCGAGCAACTGCTCGTGGCTGATGCCGCGCGCGATACGGGTGATCTCGATGCCGTCGACATTTCGTTCCTTGCCGAGCGAATAGATGTGGAACACCTTGTCGGTCAGCGTGGCGAGATCGCGGATGCATTCGAGGTGGCGGACGGAAGGATGGATATCGATCGGCTCGACCGGATAGCCGCCCGTGCAGTTCAGTATGTTGTGCATCTGCGCCAGGCGCAGGAAATTGCGATAGTCCTGCTGGTTGCCGGGCCGGCGGCCACGATCGATGTCCGAGCAATTGGGCGCCGAGGCCATCATCGAGATGATCAGGTTGTCGCTGCCGAAGCGCACATTGTGCGCGGGGTTGCGGGCATAGATAGTGAATTCAGGTGGGCAGTGCGACACCAGATCGAGGATCATGTCGCTGTCGAAGCGCACGCGCTCGCTGCCTTCGCGCACGTCGGCGCCATGTTCCTTCATAATGCGGCGGGCTTCGTCATGCAGGACGTCGACACCGATCTCCTTCAGCACCCGCAGCGAGGCCAGGTGGATCGATTCCAGCTCGTCGTCGGAAACCAGCTTGGTCGGCTGGAGCGGGATTTTCAGCTGGCGGAACGGCGGCTGCTCGAACGCGGCCGAGCCGCCTGCGCGTTTTCCGGCGCGGCCGCCGCGGCGGGCACGATCGGTTGCCAATGCCGGTTCGGCGGGTTGAAGGGCGGCGGTCATGAGGGGCCTCGTACGATGCGAAAGTGGGCGGCATAATGGACCGGCGGCTGTCCGGCCATTGCGGAGGCGGCGACCACTAGAGCGAGGGAAGCGACATGCCGGAACGGCAGCTGCGTGGTCCCGAGGCAGGCCGGCGGATGTGGGGGCGCCATTCGTTGCAGTATCGTCTTTTGCTTCTGGTAAACTTGTGCGTCGAATATCTCCGGAGGGAGAGCCATGCCTGACGTCGTCAAAGTGCGTGCCGCCACCAACAACGAAGTCGCGTTCCTCTCCTGGGACCTCGACGCGATGATCCCGGGCTGCCTGGGCTTCGAGATCGTCCGCCTCTATGCCGACACCGGCGAGGAGCGTTGCCTGGCTTCCTGGGTGCCCTTCAAGGGACAGCGAAACAAGGATTGGATCCCCCAGGATACCGGCGTCTGGCCGGTGCAGAAGACATTCTGGCGCGATCTCACTGTCCGGCGGCGCCGCGACAGCCTCGATGTCAGGCCAGACGGCGAAATGATCGCGTACCGGGTGCGTCCGGTCGGCGATATGAAGGCGGGGCTCGATCCCGTGCCGGTGCGCCCGGAAAAGACCTATACCGGCCCAGCGCGGCCGCTGGGCTATCTCGGCCGGGGCGCGGTCAGCCCGCCGATCTTCCTCGGCCAGATGTTCGGCAAGGCGCGCGTCGCCTTCACCAATGGCGTATTGTCGACGCAATGGATGTCGCGCGCGCTGGCCGAGGCCGGCATCAAGGTCGGGCAGCGCGACAAGATCAGGGCTGTGCTGCAGGATCCGACCAGCAAGATACGCGCCTACCTGCATGGCGACGTGCCTGATGTGCTGATCAGCCTGCTGAAGCGGGCCAAGGCCGAAGGCGGCACGGTCAGGCTTGCGCTCTACGAGCTTGGCGACGACGAACTGTGCGACGCAATCATTGCCGCCAAGGATGTCGTGGAGGTCATTCTTTCCAACTCGGGCAGGGATGACCAGACGAAGGCCTGGGACGCTGGCAACGCGCCTTACAGGAAGCGGCTGCACGACGCGGGCGTCGCGGTGACGGATCGCCTGTTCAACAACAACCATATCGGCCACAACAAGTTCGCCGTCTATCGCGATGCCCAGGGCAAGCCGCAATCGGTGATGACGGGCAGCACCAACTGGACCTCGACGGGCATTTGCGGGCAATCCAACAACGCCTTCATCCGCGACGAGCCGGCGATGGCCGAGATATTCGACGCCTACTGGCAGCGCATGAAGGCCGACCTGTTCCCGCCGCCGGCCACGGAAAGCGCCGCCGGCCATGTCGCGCAGACGCAAGGCGTGCCGTTTCGCAGGGAAAACCACAGGCCAAACCCGCTCAACGGCGCCACGGCGGCGCTGGACGGCATGACGGTGTGGTTCTCGCCCAATGATCCCGAGCGCAACAAGAAGGACATCTCGGTGCGGCCGGTCGATCTCGAGGACCTCTTCGCCCGCATCAAGGCAGCCAAGCGCGCCGTGCTGTTCCTGGTGTTCAATCCTTCGCGGCTCGGCGACAATTCGATCGTCGACCAGGCGGTGGCGGCGGCAAGGGCCGATCCGAAGCTGATCGTGCAAGGGGCAATCAGCGATGAGACCGCCATGCCCAACTATGTCGCGCCGACCAAGGATCCGGTCACCCATAAATCAAACAGGGACGGCAAGTCGCCCTTCGTCTATCCGGAGAAGGTCTGGGAGGCGCCGAACGTTTCCATCGTGCGGGCGGCGAACCTGACCGGCGCCACGATCGCCCGCGATTTCCAGGCGGAGGTGCTGACCGTCGGCCATGCCATCGTGCACGACAAGATCGTCATCATCGATCCGATGGAGGACAACGCGACGGTCGTCACCGGCAGCCACAACCTCGGCTACAAGGCTTCCTACGAGAATGACGAGAACATGGTGATCGTCGAAGGCGACAAGACCTTCGCCGCGGCCTATGCCGTGCATATGCTCGACGTGTTCGACCACTACAAGTTCCGCGCCTGGCGCAGGACCATCGGCAAAGGCCCTTCGGATGACGATGGGCTCTCCATCGACGACAAGTGGCTGAAGCCTTACGCGCAAGGCAGGAAAGGCGCGATCGCACGGTATTTTCCATAGTGCTGCCGGCAGGTGCTGACGGCTTTTGGCGCAAGCCTTCCGGTGCACAGCGCCGGCCGTTGGCGCAAGCGGATTTCGCTGTCCGGCCCTTCCTTTCCCGTGATCGAACCGGTAGCTGATGGCTTGCCGATCCGCAGGTCGGCGATTCACTCATGGAACGGCAGCATGGTCGCGACCGGCTCGAGCCAATGCGAAGCGGCAACGCAGTGGGCAGCGCTCGCCGGCGTCACCGCAGCGCTGGCGATGTTCGGCGCCGCGCAAGGGCTGAGCTCGCCGCTGTTCACGCTGCTGATGCAGAAGCAAGGCATGTCGCCGGGCCTGATCGGCCTGTCGGCGGCGATGATGCCGGTTGGCTTGATCCTGTCTGCCTCGTTCGTGCCCGCCGCCGTGCGGCTGGTCGGCGCCCGCACGCTCGCCGTCGGCTGCTCGCTGATCGGTGCGCTGTGCTTCCTGGGCATCGGCTATCTGCAGGATTGGGTGGCGTGGTTCGTCCTCCGTTTCATCATCGGCGTGGTCATCAACCCGCTCTATATCCTCGGGGAGGTGTGGGCGCTGTCGCTGGCGCCGCCGGCGCGACGCGGCCGGGTGATGGGCGTGTTCAACACGCTGATGGGGGCCGGCTACGCGGCCGGGCCTTTCACACTGACCCTGCTCGGCACGTCGGGCTGGGCTCCCTTCAGCGTCGGCATTGGCGGGTTCGTGCTCTGCGCCGTCATTCTGCGCCTTGTCTCCTCAAAGCTCACCGGTTTCGAGGATGACGGCCAGCCAGCCGGCAGCTTTATCGGTTTTGCCCGGCTGGCGCCGGCGCTGCTGCTGGCGGTGCTGGTCTCGGCAGCGGTCCAGCAAAGCACCTATGCGCTGGTTCCGGTCTTCGGCGCCGGCTATGGCTTGCCGGAAGCCGTGCTCGCCGCTCTGGTGATGGCGTTATCCCTGGGCAATATCCTGCTGCAGATCCCGCTCGGCCTGCTCGCCGAACGCTTCGGCGGCCGCCCCATGATCCTGGCCTGTGCGGTGGCGACCACCGTTTGCGCGCTTCTGCTGCCGCTGCTGATCACGACGCCGCTGATCTGGGCGGTGCTGCTGGTGATGGGAGCGGTCGGCTATGGCGTCTACACGATGGCGTTGGTGGAACTCGGCAGCCGCTTCAAGGGCTCGCTGCTGGTCACCGGCAACGCCGCTTTCGCCTTGTTGTGGGGCGTTGGCGGCATTGTCGGTCCGCCCAGCGCCGGTCTGCTGATGCAGGCGATCGGGCCTTTGGGATTGCCGGCGGTGATCGTCGGCCTGGACGCGCTGCTGGTCGCCTTCGTGCTCTACAGATCGGCCAGCCGCAGAGGCTCCTGACAGGGTTTGGCCGGAACAAGCGTGGGTTCGGGCTTTGGGGCTTACGGCTGTCGGGTCGAAACGCTAAGCCTGCAGCCGAGAGGCGATGTGGATCATGGACCGGGTGGAACCGAAGCGCGACGATACGATGCAGTGGGCAGCGATCACCGGTGTGATCGCGACCGTGTCGGTGTTCGCCATCGCGCAGGGACTGTCCTATCCGCTCTTGAGCTTCATCCTGCAGCGGCAGGGCGTTTCGCCTGTCATGATCGGCCTGTCGGCGGCGATGACGCCGATTGGCTTCATCGTCTCGTCGCCGCTCATCCCGTCACTGGCGCGGCGGTTCGGGGCAGGGCGCACGGCGCTGACCTGCGCGGCGCTTTCGGCGGTCGTGCTGGCGCTGATCGGCTGGACACAGAACGTCTATCTCTGGTTTCCGCTGCGGTTCCTGATCGGCGCGGTGACCAATCCGCTCTATGTCTTAAGCGAAATCTGGGTGATCGCGCTGGCGCCGCCGGCCCGGCGCGGCCGCATCATGGGCGTCTATTCCACGATCATCTCGGCCGGCTTCGCCGCCGGGCCGCTTTGCCTGCTGGCCGTCGGTACGGAGGGCTGGCCGCCATTCCTGGTCGGCATTTCCGCTTTCATCTTCTGCGGCGGCTGCCTGGCCCTGGTGGTCGGGCGCCTGCCTAAGGTCGACGAAGCCGGGCATCGGCTTTCGGTGATGGGCTTCATGCCGCTCGCCTGGCTGCTTTTGTCGGCAGTAATCGTGGCTGCCGGCTTCGAGCAGGCGGTGCTGGCGCTGCTGCCCGTCTACGGCACGCATTATGGCATCGCCGAGAACCGCATGTCGGCGCTGTTGTCGACGATGATCGCCGGCAACATCGCCATGCAGGTGCCGCTCGGCCTGCTGGCCGAGCGGCTGACGGCGCGCCTGGTGCGGTTCATCTGCCTGGTGCTGACGCTGCTCGGCTGTCTGCTGCTGCCGCTATTGATCGAAACGCCGCTGGTCTGGCCGATGATCTTCGTCTGGGGCGCGGTGTCCTACGGCATTTATACGATGGCGATCATCGAACTCGGCGAGCGTTTCAGCGGCTCGGCGCTAATTGCCGGCAATGCCGCTTTCTCCCTGATGTGGGGCGTCGGCGGCGTCCTCGTTCCGCCGCTTGCGGGCGGCGTGATGAACGGGATCGGCGCGAGCGGCCTGCCGGTGACGCTCGGCGCGATCTGCCTGGCGCTGGCGGCTGCGACCGTCATCCGGCGGCGGATCGTGTGACGGCCTGAAGCGATCTGCCGCGATGACGCGGCTTCAACACCTTGAATCCGGCGCCCTTTGACGCGATGTAGGCAGGGCCGCCCCCCGACTTCCCGGAGACCCGCATGACCATTTCGACGACAAAGCCTGGCTTGGCGACCGATGATCCCTTTCTTTGGCTGGAGGAAAGGACGAGCAAGGAGGCGCTCGACTGGGTACATCGCCAGAACGAAGTCACGGTGGCGCAATTGCAGGGCGATCCGTCCTACCAGGCGTCGTTCGAAACCGCGCTCGATCTGATGACCGCCGAGGACAACATAGCCGTCGGCTCCGCGCTCAACGGCTACGTCTATAATTTCTGGCAGGACAAGACCAATGTGTTGGGCCTGTGGCGCCGCACGACGGTGGCTTCCTACAAGACCGACAGACCGGACTGGGAAACCATCATCGACTTCGACCAGCTCGCGGCGAAGGAGGGAGTGAAGTGGGTGTTCGGCGGCGCCAGCCGGCTCTACCCCGATTTCAACCGCTGCCTGGTTTCGATGTCGCCTGATGGCGGTGACGCCAGCGAGATGCGCGAATTCGACATCGCCGCCAAATCGTTCGTCGAGGACGGTTTTCGCGCGCCCGCTTCCAAGTCCGGCTTCGGCTGGCTCGACAAGGATACGGTGATCGTCTCGGCAGCCTTCGAAGAGGCCGACAAGACCGAATCCGGCTACCCGCGCGTCGTCAAATTGTGGACGCGCGGCACGGACCTTGAAGACGCGACGCCGATCTTCGAAGCGCAGAAGGAAGACCTCGCCGTCGGCGCCGGCCTGGAGTTCGATGGCGAGAAGCGGCATTTGTTTCTAACGCGGACGCTCAACTTCTTTGCATCGCACAGTTTCCTGCGTCTCCCGTCAGGTGAAAACAGACGCATTCCGTTGCCCGACGACGTTACCGACACGGCGCTTTTCAAGGACCAGATGGTGTTTGGCGTGCGTACGCCTTGGACGGCGCCGGATGGCACGTCCTGCCGGCCGGACGGGCTCTATTCGTTCGATTTCGCGCATTGGATCGAGACCGGCAGTTTCGGCGTCATCGAGACCTTGCTCGCGCCGGCGCATCGCGTGTCCATCGCCACTCTTGCCAGGACGCAGGACCGCCTGTTCATCAGCCTGATGGACAATGTGCGCGGCAAGGTTGTGGCCTGCGAACGCAGGGACGGCGCCTTGTCGCTGAAACCGGTCGCGTTGCCGGAAAACGGCACGGTAGGCATCAGCCATGCCGAACATTTCGGCGCCAGCGTCTCCTTCTCTTTCACCGATTTCCTGACGCCGAGTTCGATCATCTGGTCCGACGACAATGGCGAGACGCTCGCCACCGTGAAGTCGCAGCCGTCGCGGTTCGATGCTTCGCAGCTCGTCTCGGAACAGTTCGAGGCGCGCTCGAAGGACGGCACGATGATTCCCTATTTCATCGTCAGGCGGCGTGACCAGAAGGGCCCGGTGCCGACGCTGCTCTACGGCTATGGCGGCTTCGAAGTGCCTTTGCTGCCCGGCTATGCCGGCGTGCGCGGCAGGCTGTGGCTGGAGAAGGGCAATGCCTATGTGCAGGCCTGCATTCGCGGCGGCGGCGAGTTCGGGCCGGCCTGGCACCAGGCAGCGCTGAAGGGAAACCGGCAGAACGCCTTTGACGATTTCGCCGCGGTCGCGCAGGACGTCGTCAGGCGCGGCATTGCGACAGCCGCCTCGCTCGGCATCCAGGGCGGCTCGAATGGCGGCTTGCTGACGGGCGTCTCGTTGACGCAGCATCCTGAGCTGTTCGGCGCCGTCATCATCGAGGTGCCGCTGCTCGACATGCTGCGCTACACCGAATTGCCGCCCGGCGCGTCGTGGATGGCCGAATATGGCGATCCGTCCAAGCCGGAAGATGCGACCTGGCTGGCCGCCTACTCGCCTTACCAGCATGTCGAGGCCGGTGCCTATCCGCCGGTGCTGCTCACCACCTCGACCGCCGATGACCGGGTGCATCCCGGCCATGCGCGCAAGATGGCCGCCCGCCTGCAGGAGGCCGGCCACGCCGGCACGCTCTTCTTCGAAGAGACCGAGGGCGGCCATGGCGGCCGCGGCGACCGCCGGCCGCAGGCGGCACAGGCCGCGATGAAGTACGTTTTCCTGCAGAGGACGCTGGGCGGGAAGGGCTGAACCGAAAGCCTTCGGACTGGAGCGAAGGGTGGTTCACCTCGAACCTTCTTTGCTCTAAGGTGCCTTCATGGCTCCCGTGGTGACATTGGCCGGCCTTTTCGGGGTTCGGGCATTTGGGGGCGCGGTGACGCCGTCGCTGCGCACGTTGCGCGCCGAGCTTTTGCGGCTTTGCGCCCGCATAGGCTATTCGCCACCCGCTATCCTCTGAAGAATCCGCCCCGGCGCAGCCGGATTGGTTCCAGAGGAAGATCAGATCCATGACCTATCAGAATTATTCGCTGAAGCAGCTTCAGCAGATCGACGCCGCGCATCATCTGCATCCGTTCACCGACCATAGGGAATTGCGCGAGGCCGGATCGCGCATCATCACCCACGCCAACGGTCCCTTCATCTATGATTCCGAAGGGACGGAACTGCTCGACGGCATGGCGGGGCTGTGGTGCGTCAATATCGGCTATGGCCGCGACGAGCTCGCCGAGGCAGCCTATGCGCAGATGAAGGAGCTGCCTTACTACAATTCCTTCTTCAAATGCTCGACGCCGACGCCTGTGCTTCTGTCGAAGAAGCTGGCGGAGATCGCGCCGAAGAATGTCAACCAGGTGTTCTATGGCTCGTCCGGCTCGGAAGCCAACGACACAGCGCTCAGGCTCGTGCGCCACTATTGGGTGCTCGAAGGCAAGCCGCAGAAGAACCGCGTCATCTCGCGCAAGATGGCCTATCACGGCTCGACCATCGCCGGCACGTCGCTCGGCGGCATGGACGCCATGCACAAGCAGCTCAACGGAGAGGTGCCCAACATCGTCCATGTGATGACGCCGTACGCCTATGAGCTGTCGCTGCCGGGCGAGAGCGATCATGATTTCGGCCTGCGCGCGGCAAAGGCGGTCGAGGACGCCATCCTCGAAGCCGGCGCCGACAAGGTCGCCGCCTTCATTGGCGAGCCGGTGATGGGAGCTGGCGGCGTGAAGATACCGCCGGCAAGCTATTGGCCCGAGGTACAGCGCATCTGCCGCAAATACGATGTGCTGCTGATGCTGGACGAGGTCATCACCGGCTATGGCCGCACGGGCGAATGGTTTGCCGCGCAGACGCTTGGCATCGAGGCCGACACCATCACCACCGCCAAGGCGCTGACGTCGGGCTACCAGCCGCTGTCGGCGCTGCTGGTCGGCGATCGCATTGCCTCGACGCTGATCGAGAAGGGCGGCGAGTTCAATCACGGTTATACCTATTCCGGCCACCCCGTGGCTTGCGCCGTGGCGCTGAAGAACCTGGAGATCATGGAGCGGGAGGGTCTGGTCGACCGCGTCAGGAGCGACACCGGGCCCTATTTCGCCAAGGCGCTGCAAGAGCGCATCGCCGGGCACGAGCTGGTCGGCGAGGTGCGTTCGATCGGGCTGATGGGTGCGATCGAGATCGTCAAGGACAAGGCGACCAAGGAGCGGTTCCTGCCGGCTGGAAGTGCCGCGGTGACCGTGCGCGACCATGCGATCGCCAACGGCATGATGCTGCGCGCCACCGGCGACACAATGATCCTGTCACCGCCGCTGATCTGGACCCGCGACACGATCGATATGGCCTGCGAGCGTATCGGCAAGGCGCTCGACCTGGCGCAAGCGGATCTGCGCAAACGGTAAAAGAAATGGCCGGGCGTTCGTGATCGAGACGCCCGGCCGCTGGCCCCAGACAGACTGAGGGTTCCGGTCGCCGGCGCTATCGGTTACAACCCGCCAAGGCAGTTTTGCCGACGGGGAACGCGATGGCCGGACAACCGCTCAACCAGCCCGCCGAAATCCCGGCTGAGCTCGATCGCTGGAATTGGGGCGCCTTCTTCCTCAACTGGATCTGGGGCATCGGCAACTCCACCTTCATCGCCCTGCTGGCGCTGATCCCGATCGTCAACATCGTCATGATCTTCGTGCTCGGCGCGCGCGGCAGCCGCTGGGCATGGCGGAACCGGGTGTGGCGCGATGCCGAGCAGTTCCGCAGAACGCAGCGCAACTGGGCGATCGCCGGTCTTGCCGTCTGGGTGCTTAGTATCGGGGGCTGCGCGACGATGGTCGGCGGCATCCCTTTCATGATCAAAGGCAGTGACGCCTATCACATGACCATGGAGGTCGTTCGCGCCGATACCCGGGTGAAAGCCGCTATCGGCGACGACGTGACCGCCAATTTCTGGGTCGGCGGCCATCTCAACGTCAACGCAGATGGGACCGGTGACGCGCAGTTCAGCATTCCCATCCACGGCGCCAAGGGAAAGGGCACGGTGTTTTCGCATCTTGTTCGCAATGCAGGCACGTGGAGCACGCGCCTGCTCGTGGTCCGGGTCGAGGGCGCCGATGCGCCGATCGTGCTGACCAATGAAGATCACGTGCCGATCCCCGAACGCGGCAATCGGAATATGAGGGATGTCGGATCCTGGAACGCAAAAACCGCGCCCCACCGGGAACGCGGCTTTGCCAGATACGCTTGGCGTTTCGCTACGCAAACACTTGGCGAAACTTACGGGCTCCGGTACGCGAGACCTGATCCGGAGCGCCGGGCGGACGCGATATCCGCCTCGCAGTCCGTTCTATAGGGACATCGTTACCGCGGAGTTATCGAGAGCTTAAGCAAACCTAAATTTTGCGGTTCTCCGGCGGGGCGTACGAAAGAAAGACGAGCTTTATCAATCGCTTATTGATTGACGCCGCGCAGAAAATTTATGATCCCGGAAAAATCGGCGCCGGCGTTCCCTTGCGCGTTGAACAGGCCGTAGAGCTGTGTCGCTTCGGCGCCAAGCGGTGTCACCGCGCCCGCGGCTTGTGCGGCTTCCTGCGACAGCTTCAAATCCTTCAGCATGAGTGCGGCGGCGAAGCCGGGCTTGTAGTCGCGGTTGGCGGGCGAGGTCGGCACCGGGCCGGGCACCGGGCAATAGGTGGTCAGCGACCAGCACTGGCCTGAAGAGGTTGAGGCAACGTCGAACAGGGCCTGGTGCGCCAGGCCGAGCTTTTCGGCCAGCACGAAGGCCTCGGCGACGCCGATCATCGAAATGCCGAGAATCATGTTGTTGCAGATCTTGGCCGCCTGGCCGGCGCCGTCGCCGCCGCAATGGACGATGCGCCCGGCCATGGGCTTCAGGATCGGCTCGGCGGCGGCGAAGGCGTCGTCCGAGCCGCCGGCCATGAAAGTCAGCGTGCCGGCGGCGGCACCGCCGGTGCCGCCCGAGACCGGCGCATCAACCGACAGCAGGCCGTGCTTTGCGGCGATGGCATGCGCCTTGCGCGCCGATTCGACGTCGATGGTCGAGGAATCGATGAAAAGCGCGCCCTTCTTTGCCTTGGACGCGATCTCTTCGTAGACCGACAGGACATGCTTGCCGGCGGGCAGCATGGTAATGACAACATCCGCATCTTTCACTGCGGTCAAGGCATTGGCCATGATCGTAACGCCATGTTCTTTGGCGACGGTGAGGTTTTCGGACATTAGGTCGTAGCCGTGCACGGCATACCCCGCTTTGACCAGGTTCGCCGCCATTGGATTGCCCATATTCCCAAGGCCGATGAAGGCGATTGTGGTCATTGTGTCACTCCCGGAGTTTGCTGGCTTCAGCGACCGATCAACGCGCGGGCGATGATGACGCGCATGATCTCGTTGGTGCCTTCGAGGATCTGATGCACACGCAGGTCGCGCACCAGTTTCTCGATGCCGTAATCGTGCAGGTAACCGTAGCCGCCGAGCAGCTGCAGCGCATCGTTGGCGACGTTGAAACCGGTGTCGGTGACGAAGCGCTTGGCCATTGCCGACCATTTCGAGGCATCCGGTGCCTTGCGGTCGAGCTTGGAAGCGGCGGCATAAAGAAAGATGCGCGCCGCCTGCAACTCGGTTTCCATATCGGCCAGCCGGAACTGCAGCGCCTGGAACTGGTTGATCCTGGAGCCGAATGCCTTGCGCTCGGCCGTGTAGGACAGCGCCTTGTCGAGCGCCGACTGGGCCCCGCCAACCGAACAGGCGGCAATGTTCAGCCGGCCGCCATCGAGCCCGGCCATGGCGATGCCGAAGCCGGCGCCTTCGCCTGACAAAAGGTTTTCGGCCGGCACCTTGCAATCCTCGAAAATGACCTGGCGGGTCGACTGCATATGCCAGCCCATCTTGTGCTCATTGGCGCCGAAGGAGAGTCCCGGCGCATCTTTCGGCACGACGATGGTGGAAATGCCTTTCGGTCCCTCGGCGCCGGTGCGCACCATGACGGCATAGATATCGCTGTCGCCGGCGCCGGAGATGAACTGCTTGGCGCCGTTCAGCACGTAGTCGCCGCCGCTCTTCACCGCCCGCGTCTTCAGGGCAGCGGCGTCCGAGCCGGAACCCGGCTCGGTCAGGCAATAGCTCGCCAGCCATTCCATGGAGGTGAGCTTCGGCAGGAAGCGCTGGCGCTGGCGGTCGTCGCCGAAACGGTCGATCATCGAGGCCACCATATTGTGGATCGAGATGAAGGAGGAAAAGGCAGGGTCGGCGTGGGACAGCGCTTCGAAGATCAGCACGGCGTCGAGCCGGCCAAGGGCGGAGCCGCCGACATCGTCCCTGACATAGATGCCGCCGAGGCCCAGCGGGCCGGTCTCGCGGATCACGTCGGCGGGGAAATGCTTGTTGCGGTCCCAGTCTAGCGCGTTCGGCGCGACGCGATCGGCGGCGAAGGCCTGAGCCATCTCCTGGATGGCACGCTGGTCCTCGTTGAGTTCGAACTGACTGGTGCTCGCATCGACCGCGGCGTCCATGGCGTGCTCCCTATATGCTGGCCAGCTGGCTCGCTGGCCTGTCGTTTTTGGCTTTGCGCGCGCACCAATCTAGACCAATGATGCCGCCGCGCAACCCGAGCCGCCGCGGAGCGGCTGTGCGTCAATGCATGTCCGGAGCAAGATGTGACGACAAAATTCGATGAGCTGCTAGAGCGGTTCCACGCCTATCTCGCTTCCGTGGATGACTTCCTGGTGCAGGATGCGGTGGCGCGCATAGGGTGGGATATGCCCGCCCGCGAGCTTGAACCGCACCCACTCGGCTGCCTGCGCCATCTCGATCGCGCCGCCGAATTGACGCCGGCGCGGACCAAGCAGCTGGTGCAATTTCTGGCGCAGGAGCGCGGCGAATTGCGCTGGGGCCAGACCTACGGCGAGTCGGATTTCGGCAAGGCGTTCATCGACAATTATGGCTGGCTCGAAGTATTCGGCACCCGCGGCCACTTCGCCAACGACGAGGTCGCCGCCGGCGTGCTGATCCTTGGGCCTGATATCGTCTATCCCGACCACCATCATGTCGCCGAGGAGATCTATATCCCGCTGACCGGCGGCACCGAGTGGCGCATGGGCGAGGACAGCTTTCACAAGCGAGAGGCCGGCGAGGTCATCCACCACGCTTCTAAGGTCAATCACGCCATGCGCACCGGCAAGGAGCCGTTGCTGGCGCTCTATATCTGGCGCGGCGGGCCGCTGGCGCAGAAATCCACGATCACCGGGACCGCGACGCAGGGCAGGGGCTGAGCCATGGCTAAAGCCATTATGCTGCAAGGCACGGGTTCGGATGTCGGCAAGACCGTGCTGGTCGCCGGGCTGTGCCGCGCCGCGAAAAAGCGTGGGCTGAAGGTGCGTCCGTTCAAGCCGCAGAACATGTCGAACAATGCCGCTGTCGCCGATATTCCCGGCGACAACAGGGCTGGCGGCGGCGAGATCGGCCGCGCGCAATGGCTGCAGGCGATCGCCTGCGGCGTGCCGCCATCGGTTCACATGAACCCCGTGCTGCTCAAGCCGCAGACCGATGTCGGTGCGCAGGTCATCGTGCAAGGCAAGGTGTTCGGCGAGGCGCGGGCGCGCGACTACCAGGCGCTGAAGGGCCGGCTGATGGACGCGGTGCTGGACTCCTGGGGCAAGGTCGGCGAGGGCGCCGATCTCGTCATCGTCGAGGGCGCGGGCTCACCGGCCGAGATCAATCTCAGAAGCCGCGACATCGCCAATATGGGCTTTGCGACGCGTGCCGATGTGCCTGTCGTGCTGGTCGGCGACATCGACCGCGGCGGCGTCATCGCCTCGGTCGCGGGCACGCATCTGATCCTGCCGGAGGAAGACCGGCGCATGATCGTCGGCTACCTCATCAACAAGTTCCGCGGCGACGTCTCGCTGTTCGACGACGGCATCAAGGCGATCGAAGGGTTCACCGGCTGGCGCTGCTTCGGCGTGGTGCCGTGGCTGAAGGCGGCAGCGCGGCTGCCCTCGGAGGATCTCGGTGGTGCTGGAACGGCTTGCCTCCGGGGAGGCGCGCGCGCTGAAGGTGGCGGTGCCGATGCTTGGCCGCATCGCCAATTTCGACGATCTCGACCCGCTCAAGGCCGAGCCGCAGGTGGAAGTGGTGTTCGTGCCGCCCGGAAAGCCGTTGCCGCAGGATGCGGGACTGGTGGTCATTCCCGGCTCGAAGTCGACGATCGGGGATCTGCTGAAATTTCGCGAAAATGGCTGGGACCGTGATCTTCTCGCCCATCGCAGGCGCGGCGGCCATGTCGTCGGCATTTGCGGCGGCTTCCAGATGCTTGGTCGCATCGTGCGCGATCCCGACGGCATCGAGGGCAGCGTCACCGAAGCGGAAGGGCTTGGCCTGCTCGACATCGAAACGGTGATGGAACCGGAAAAGACGGTGCGCAACGTCAGCGCCCGCTCGGTGTCGTTCGACCTGCCGCTCGAAGGCTACGAGATCCATCTCGGCCGCACCACCGGCCCGGACATGCTGCGGCCGGCCGCAATCATCAATGGCGCCGAGGACGGTGCGGTCTCGGCGGATGGCAAGGTGGTCGGAACCTATATGCACGGGCTGTTTGGCGCCGACGCCTTTCGAGGGAGGTTCCTCGAAAGCCTCGGCGTCAAGGGCGGCGGCATCGACTATCGCGCCGAGGTCGAGAGGGCTCTCGACGAGGTCGCGGCCCAGTTGGAGAGCCAACTCGACTGCGACGCGATCTTTTCGCTGGCGCGGTAGCTAGTTGGCCATTTCGCCTGCCTTCGGCCAATAGGTGCCGAAGGACCAGACATTGCCCTCCGGGTCGCGGCAGATGAACTCGCGACTGCCATAGTCGCGGTCAGTCAATTCCTGGAGGATTGTGGCGCCTGCCTTCTTCGCTTTGGCGTAGGCGGCGTCTGCGTCGTCGACGGCGATGTAGATTGACTTGCCGCCGCCTGTGCCGGGTTCGCCAACCATTTTGCCGTAGTCGTCGTCGCGCGCGCTGCCGAGCATGATCATCGAGGAGCCGAAGACCAGTTCGGCATGGTGCACGACATCGCCTTCGCCGTAGCGGGCACGGATGCTGAAGCCGAAGGCTTCGCACAGCCAGTCAATCATTTTTGCGGCGTTCCTGTAACGCAAGGCGGGGTAGAGGCGGGGGGCTTCAGGTGATGCGGGCATGGTAACCTCCTTCATTCAGGCTGGTCGATGAACCCAGTCTGAGCGACAGCCGTTCCGGCGTCTTGAAGAAATGTTACCCGAGGCTTTAGGCCTGTGCCGGAACCGAGAGCGCTGTCGGTGTCTCGCCGGCAAGGACGCGGAACTCACGCACCAGATGCGCCTGGTCGGCATAGCCGCAATCGGCCGCGATGTCGGCCCAATCGCCAGCTTGCTGCCTCGACAGGCCAAGCGCGCGGTTGAAGCGGACGATGCGCGACAGCGTTTTCGGGCCGATGCCGGTCGCGTCCGCGAATTTCCCCGCCAGATGCTTGCGGCTCCAGCCCAGCCTGTCGGCCAGTGACGAGACGCGCACGCGGCCGCCGGAGGCGAGGATCCTGTCATAGGCCCAGGCAACCCCGGCCCGCGTTTCCGGCGCATCGGCCAGCCGGGCGGCCACGAACATCTCGACAAGGGCAAAACGTTTGCTCCAGTCCGCCGCGTTGCCAAGCCGCTCGCGCAAGGCGACGCCTTCGATGCCGAGCACATCGTCCAGGCTGATCATGCGGTCGGTCAACCCGCTCATCGGCCGGCCAAAGAATCGGCGTGCGCCAAGCGGGGTGAAATTGACCTGGACGCAGCAGGCGCCGCCGAAGGATTCGATCATCACGGGTCCGGCATAGAGGCCGGCGGCGAAACTGGCGAAGCGATCATTGTCGCCGGGCGGCTTGCCAAGGCCGATGGCGAAAGGTTCGGCGAAGCTGATGACCAGAGGCACGGTAAGGGAGGCATATTCGACATTGCGGTAATGGCCGGGCGCCGTTTCGCGATAACCGCAAATGTCTGACACAATGCCCGCGAGGGCAGGGCTGGGAAGGCGCCGCCGCATCTCGAACCGCCCGGGGACTGACCGGTCCTGTTCCTCCTGACATGGCATCTCGATTGGCATCGACAGGACTCTAGCAGAGCCCGGACCCGAATCAAAAGCGCCCGGCTGGGCCGGGCGCTCCGAATTGCCTGAGATTTGAATGTCAGGCGCCGCGCATCAGGCAGCCGCCGGCAAGCACGAGGTAAGCAATGAGCACGATCCACACCGATGCGAGTGGGATGAACGAAAGAAGGCCGAGGGCGGGGAGAATGCCGATGAGGGCGATGACAAGGGAGATGATGAAAACAATCTCGGTAGGTGCGCTGAGCTTCATGTGCGGGTCCTCTCCTCGACATGATTCAAACAGCGGCATTCCATCAGGCGCGCGGGTCACACACCAATCAGGACGCGCAGGGGGTTCGCCGGGTCGGCCAGGAGCTTCGCCGCCAGAGCGACGCAGACGATGACAAGCAGCGGCTTGATCAGCCTGGCGCCGATGCGCATGGCCAGGCTGGCGCCGAGGCGGGCGCCGAGGAACTGGGCGACGCCCATCATCAGGCCGATCTTCCAGGAGATGACACCGACCGCGGCGAAGACGACGAAGCCGCCGATGTTGGAGGCGAAGTTGAGCAGCTTGGTGTGGGCCGTCGCCTTGAGTACGCCGTAGCCGGCCAGCGCGACGAAGGCCAGCATGTAGAAGGAGCCGGCACCCGGCCCGAACAGGCCGTCGTAAAAGCCGATGGCCGGCACCAGCGTTATCCCGAACAGGAAGGGCGTCATACGTTCGGCGCGATCAACGTCGGTCATGTTGGGCTTCAGGGCGAAATAGAGCGCGATGGCAATCAGCACCAGCGGCAGAAGCGCCCGCAGCAGATCGCCGGGCACGATCGTTGCCAGCAAGGCGCCGACGGCACCGCCGGCAAGCGCCAGCAGCGCAGAAGGCAGTTGCCGGCGAAGGTCGACATGGCCTTTCGCGGCATAGTGGATGGTCGCAGATCCCGAGCCGAACATGCCCTGCAGCTTGTTGGTTCCCAGCGCCTCGACCGGCGAGAAGCCGGCCAGCAGCAGTGCGGGAATAGTGATCAGCCCACCGCCGCCGGCAATCGAGTCGACAAAGCCCGCGGCAAAACCGGCGAAGGCGAGCATGGCGACGGATTCTAAGGTGAGGTCGATCATCAGGGAGAAATCAAGCCAGAGATGCTCCGGCTTCGATCACGAACACCCCGTTTGCGCAAGACCGATTTCACGCTACTTCTATCCAAGCGCGTCGCGCCTGGATTTCGCGTTGTGCTGTCATTATCCCAAAACCGCTGCGCTTTTTTGGGCTACATGGATTAGAGGAATCGGCAAAGGGGCTCCCGATGGCATTCGAACTGCTCGACCAGATACGCTCGATCTTCGATGGCGACCCCGGGGTGCGCAAGGTGGCGGACGACCCCGTGTTGTCGGCGGAACTTCTGATGCTGTTCCGCATGATCCTGGCTGACGGAACGGTCAGCGAGAGCGAGATGGTTGCCTTCCGGCGCATCTGCAAGGATGCCTTCGGCATTCCGGAAACCAGCATCGACGCCGTCATCGAATATCTCAACGAATTCGGCTACGAAACCAATGGCTCACAGGCCATCGCGCTGTTCCGCGACCTCGATGTCGAGCGGCGCAAGCAACTGGCGCAGCATATGGCCGAGATCGCCAAGGCGGACGCGCAATTGGCCGAGACCGAGGTGCGCCTGCTGCGCCGCACGCTCGACCTGCTCGACATCAGCCCGGTCGACGTGGTGAAATCTGAGCAGTAGGTTGATGGGATCCCAGCCGGGCCGGCTGTCTACGGCAGCCTCCGGCATTTGCGGCCTTTCACTCACACGGCGGATTCGCTTCGCGAACCGATCGCTCACCCCTGCTCCTGCATACGGCGTGCAATTGCCCTGTGCAGGTCCGGCGCTGCGGCGACAAGCGTCTTGGCCGCCTCGGATTGCGGGTGATCCAGCACCTCGCTCGTCCGGCCACGCTCGACGATCTGGCCGTCATGCATGACCAGCACTTCGTCCGTTATGGCGCGGGCGACGGTGAGGTCGTGGGTGATGAAGAGATAGGCGATGCCGAGTTTCTGGTTGAGCTCGGCGAACAGGTCGAGGATCTGAGCGCGGATCGAAACATCGAGCGCCGAAACCGGCTCGTCGGCGACGACCAGTTTTGGGCGGGTGATGATGGCGCGGGCGATCGACAGGCGCTGGCGCTGGCCGCCGGAAAATTCGTGCGGATACTTTTCCATGTCGTGCTGGTCGAGGCCGACCTCGTGCAGCGCCTGCGCCACCATCTCGCGGCGCTCGGCGCGCCCCGGTTTCCTGTCCAGCACGTGCAGCGGCTCGGCGACCAGTTTCTCGACCGTCTGGCGCGGATCGAACGAGCCATAGGGGTCCTGGAATACCACCTGCATGTCGCGCCGCGCCGGCTTCAGGTCCGCCTCGCTCTTGCCGGTGAGGGGCTCGCCGCGAAAGCGGATGGTTCCCGAACTCGGCCGGTCCAGCGCCAGGATCATGCGCGCCAAGGTAGACTTGCCGCAGCCGGAGCGGCCGACCAGCGCCACCGACTGGCCCGGCGCCATGGACAGCGACACGCCGTTGACGGCGCGGATGTCAGGCGCGCGCCGGAACAGCGAGGTGCGCCGGCCGGGATAATCGCGCGTCACGCCCTCAACCTCGAGCAACGGCCGGGCTGCCGAGGGGCCATGCGGCCGGGCGCGAGCCGGCACGTGCATCGAGGCCAGCGCCAGCTGACGGGTATAGGGGTGGAGCTGTTCAGAGAGCGTGCGGGCCGTATCGCCGGCTTCCATGACTTCGCCCCGACGAAGGATGGTAATGCGGTCCGCCATCTCGGTGACCACGGCGAGGTCATGCGAGATCAGGAGCAGGCCCATGCCGCTCTCCGCGACAAGGTCGCGCAAGAGGGTGAGGATTTGCGCTTGGAGCACAACATCGAGCGCCGTGGTCGGCTCGTCGGCGATCAGCAGCTTCGGCTTCAGCGCGCAGGCCATGGCAATGACGACGCGCTGGCGCTGGCCGCCGGACAGTTCGTGCGGATAGCGCGACAGCGGGAATTTTGCCGACGGCAAGCCAACCCGGTCGAGCATTTTTCGCGCCCGCTCTTCCGCCTCGGCGCGGCTCGCCTTGGCATGCCAGCGTATACCTTCGGCGACCTGCTCGCCGATGGTCTTGAGCGGGTTCAGCGCGGTCATCGGCTCCTGGAACACCATGCCGATATCGTCGCCGCGCAGGGCGCACATCTGATCCTCGCTTGCCGCGAGGATGTCGATGCCGTCGAAGGTGATGCGCCCGCTGGCACGCGCGGCATATGGCAAGAGCCGCATGACGCTCAGAGCCGTCATCGATTTGCCGGAGCCGGATTCGCCGACCAGCCCCATTACCTCGCCGGGCGCGATGGAGAACTCGATGCTCCGGAGGATCGGCGTGTCGCCGATCGCCAGCGACAGATTGTCGATTTCCAGCAGGCTCATCGTTGCCGCCGCGATTTCGGATCGAGGATGTCGGCGATGCCGTCGCCCAAAAGGTTCAGCCCAAGCACGGTGATCACGATCGCCATGCCGGGAAAGATCGCCATCCAGGGCGCCACCACCATGCGGGTCTGGGCGTCGAACAGCATGCGGCCCCAGCTCGGCATTGGCGGTTGGGCGCCAAGGCCCAGATAGGAAAGCCCGGCCTCGGCCAATATGCCGAGCGCGAACTGGATGGTGCCTTGTACCAGGAGCAAGGTGGCGGTGTTGGGCAGCACATGTTCGATAGTGATCAGCGCCTTGCCCTTGCCGGCGGCGCGGGCGGCGAGGATGAATTCGCGCGGCCAGATCGCCAAGGCGCCGGCGCGGGCGACGCGAGCAAAGACAGGGATGTTGAAGATGCCGATGGCGATGATGGCATTAACGGCGCCGGGGCCGAAGATGGCGGTGATCATGATGGCCGACAAAAGCGCAGGGAAGGCGAAGACCAGATCGTTAATGCGCATCAGCGCCTCGTCGATGAGGCCGCCGCGCGCCGCCGCAAAAGCACCGAGCGGCACGCCGACGCCCATGCCGATGCCCACCGCGACCAGCGCCACGGCGATCGAATTGCGGGCGCCGACCATGATCATCGACAGGATGTCACGGCCGAAATGGTCGGTGCCGAACCAGTGCATCCAGGACGGCGCCAGGGTCTTGTCGGATATGACCAGCCGGGTCACGTCGTAGGGCGTCCAGACATAGGAGAGGATCGCCACCGCCGCCACGAACAATGTGACGGCGAAGCCGGCAAGAAACGAGCGGTTACCGAACGCCTTGACGAGGATGCCGCCCAGCGTCTCTTCGGGGATGTCGGGATGCAACATCATTGCCGGCTTCTGAGCCGCGGATCGACGACGGCATAAGAGAGGTCGACGACGAGGTTGACGGCGATGACCGCGGCGACCAGCAGCATGACGACGCTTTCCACGACGATCAGGTCACGCTGGGTGATCGCCTGGAACACCAGCCGGCCGAGGCCGGGCAGGTAGAAGACGTTCTCGATGATGATGGTGCCGGCGAGCAGGAAGGCGAATTGCAGGCCAAGAATGGTCAGCACCGGGATCATGGCGTTGCGCAGCGCGTGCCGCCACAAGACCACGCGGTAAGGCAGGCCCTTGGCGCGGGCGGTGCGGATATAGTCCTCGTTCAGCACCTCGATCAGCGCCGAACGGGTAACGCGTGCCAGGATCGCGGCCTGCGGCAGCGCGAGCGCCACAGCCGGCAGCAGCAGCGATTTCAGCGCCGGCCAGGCACCAGCCCCCCAGCCAGGAAAGCCGCCGGCCGGAACCAGCCGCAACCAGACGGCGAAGAGATAGATCAGCATCAGCGCGAACCAGAAATTGGGAATGGCGACGCCGAGCTGCGCGGCGCCCATCGCCGCTGTGTCACCCATCCGCCCGCGATGGTTCGCTGAAAACAGGCCGACCGGGATGGCGATGAGGGTGGATAGGGCGAGCGCAATCAGCGCCAGCGGCAGTGAGACGACGAGACGCTCGCGCACGAGATCGATGACCGGCACCGAATAGGTGTAGGAGCGGCCGAAATCCAGGCTGAGCAGGCCGCCGGCCCAGTGCAGGTAGCGCCAGGGCAAGGGCGCGTCGAGGCCCATCTGGTTGCGCAGCAGCTCGACCTGGTCGGCGCTGGCATTCATGCCCAGCATCAGCCGCGCCGGGTCGCCGGGCAGGATCTCCAGCACCGCGAAGACGACCATGGAGGCCAGCGCCAACGTGGCGGCGGCGATCGCGAGACGCCTGAGGAGGTAGGCGGTCATCGCTTGATCGGCCAACAGTCGAAATCGGCGCCGCCCCTCATCGCCCTGCCGGGCCCTTCTCCCCGTATAGTGACGGGGAGAAGGACGCCTTCGCAAAGGATTTCGCCAATCTTCAGCGTTGCAGAAAGGGTGCCGAGGTTGCGGCCAGCCCCCTTCTCCCCGTCACTATACGGGGAGAAGGGCCCGGCAGGGCGATGAGGGGCGGCGCAAACCTGAAGCGATCGTCCTGCGGCTCGGGTCAGGCAGCTTGGCAGGGCAGAGGGGGTGCGGAGCGCAAGCGTCGCCTCTTGGCCAACGGCTTCACTCGTTCCACTTCACCTTGGTGAGATCATTGGCCTGGATCGGCGCGTTTTCCCACAGGCCCTGCAGCTTGGCGTCCCAGACGCCGACCTTGGGCAGTTCGTAGAGGAAGCCGACCACGGCGTCGTCGGCCAAGATCTTCTGTGCCTGCCCCAGCAATTCCTTGCGCTTGGCTTCGTCGGAGGTGACGTCCAGATCGGCGATCACCTTGTCGAAGGCCGGATTGTCGTAGTTGAAGTAATAATCCTTACGCGCATAGATACCGATGTCGTTGGGCTCGGTATGGGAGACGATGGTCAGGTCGTAGTCCTTCTGGGTGAACACCTGGTCCAGCCACTGCGCCCATTCGACCGGAATGATCTCGAGGTTGATGCCGACGTCACGGAGCTGCGAGGCAATGATCTCGCCGCCGAGCCTGGCATAGGTGGGCGGCGGAAGCTTCAGCGTCGCCTTGAAACCGTTCTCCAGGCCTGCTTCCTTCAAGAGTTCCTTGGCCTTGGCGACATCGTGCGGATAGCGGCCGGTGAGGTCGACGTAGTCCTTGTTGGCCGGCGACATATGCGAGCCGATCGGCAGGCCGAGGCCGGCCGAGGCACCGTCGATGATCGCCTTGCGATCGAGCGCGTAGGAGATCGCCTGCCTGACCAGCAATTTGTCGAAGGGCGGCTTCTTGTTGTTGATCGACAGGATGGTTTCGCCTTCGGTCGAACCGATCACCACCTTGAAACGCGGATCGTCCTTGACCTGCGCGAGACTGTCGGGATCGAAGAATGGGAACGCCTGGATATCGCCGGAAAGCAATGCCGGTACGCTAGCAGCGGCATCGGGCACGATGCGGAACTCGACCTTGTCGAGGTAAGCCGGCGTGCCCCAATAGCTGTCGGATTTCACCAGTTTGATCGAGGATCCCTTGGCCCAGCTCTGGAATTTGAACGGGCCGGTCCCGACCGGCTTTTCCTTGTTGGCGTCAGCGGATTTCGGCGAGACGATGACAGCATCGCCCCAGCCCATATTGTAGAGGAAGGATCCCTGCGGGTTCTTCAACGTCACCTTGACCGTTGCCGGGTCGACCACGTCGACCGTATCGATGGCTGCGAACAGGGCTTTTTGCGCATTGACCGAATTGTCGGCGCGGGCGCGGTCGAGCGAGAATTTCACGTCGTCGGCGCTGAAGCCGGCGCCATCGTGGAATTTCACGCCGGTGTGCAGCTTGAAGGTGTAGGTCTTGCCGTCGTCGGAGATGGTCCAGCTTTCAGCCAAATCCGGCAGGACCTCGCCATTTGGCCCGATGCGGGTCAAGCCTTCGAACACGTTGGCGTAGAGAACCTCGTCGATTGCCGCGGCCGCGCCGGCGGTCGGATCGAGATGTGGCGGTTCGAGCGGGATGCCAATGACCAGATCGGTTCGCGCCGCCAGCGCGGGAGTGCCGACGGCCAGCGCCAGGACGGCGGCGGCCAGGATGGTTTTCCACAATTTCATGGTGCTACTCCCCGTGTGGTCAAACATGCGCTCAAACCGGGCGAATAGAAGCGTGATTTCGCACGGGAGTAAATTGCGTTTCGTGCCGCGCGGCGGCGTAGCGGGGAATGTTTTTCTCCGGACGGCCGCATCGATCGTTGGCTCTTGCCCGTGCGGCGCTATCGGGCGCCGCGCAGCAGCATGTTGAGCCCGAACGCCATCACCTTGGCCGATTCCACCATATCCGAGATCCCGACCCATTCGTCCGGCCGGTGGGCGAGATCGAGAATGCCCGGGCCATAGGCGATGCAATCATAGACATGGCCGATGCGGGCAATGTGCTTCTGGTCGTAGGTGCCCGGTGAAATGACGTAGTCGGGCTCGCGATCGAAGATCGCGTGGATGCCTTGCGCGATTGCCTTGACGACGGGAGCGTCGCGTTCGGTCATCAGCGGCAGCACCTCCATCAGGTCACGGATCTCGTAGTCGAACTTTTGCCGATCACGCTTCAGCCGCTCGAGAATGCCGGTCACCTCGCCCTTGACCGTGGCGAGATCCTCTTCGAGCAGGAAGCGGCGGTCGATGGTCAGCCGGCAGGAATCGGGCACGTTGGGCGAGGGCAGGCCGGGCCGGAAATCCTCGGTCTGGCCGCCATGGATGGAGTTGATGTTCATGGTGGAACGCTTCGCCCCTTCGGGCACGACCGGCATGCGCGTCATCTTGCGGTCAAGCGCGGGGAACAATTCGTCCTCGAATGCCTGCAGCACGGCGCCCATATGGCGCACCGCATTGTCGCCGAGGAACGGCATCGAGCCATGCGCGATCTCGCCCTTGGTCTCGATCTCGGCCCACCAGACGCCGCGATGGCCAAGGCAGATGCGGTCCTTGTTCAGCGGTTCGGGAATGATGACGTGGTCGACCCTGGGTTTCGAGAAATAGCCGAGCCTCGCCAGATGCGCGACACCGCCGAAGCCGCCGGATTCCTCGTCGACCGTGCCTGATATCTCGATAGCGCCGGGAAAATCGGGAAATACCTCCATGAAGGCTTCGGCCGCGATGATCGAGGAAGCCAGGCCGCCCTTCATGTCGCAGGCGCCGCGGCCGTAGACCTTGCCGTCCCTGACGATGCCGGCGAAGGGATCGACGGTCCAGCCGTCGCCGGCCTCGACGACATCGATATGCGAGTTGAAATGGACGCAGGCGCCAGGCGAGCGCCCATCGAAGCGAGCGACGACGTTGACGCGCGGGTAGCGGTCGGTGTCGCCGGGCGTGCCCTCGGCACGGATGAACTCGGTCTGAAAGCCGCTCTTCTTCAGCCGCGCGCCAAGAAATTCGGCGCATGGCCGGTACGCTTCGCCGGGCGGGTTGATGGTGGGAAAGCGGATCAGCTCGGCGGTCAGCGCGACGAGATCGTCACGCCGGTCATCGATCGCTTGGAAGAGTCGCTCGTTCATGGCCCGAGTTGAGCAGCGATCGGCGTCGTTTTGCAAGTCCGCTGGCAATTAGGCCGTTGCGGCGTGTCGTTACGGCAACTCTTGCGGGAATTCGTTCAAATTCGCTGCTTTGGATTGGCGAATTGGTCAAGGGTATATGTTATCCCGTTCACCTGTCATTAAAGAGATGAAAAACGACGTGAAGGCAGGCAAGGGGCAATCAAAGGGGTTTGATCGCATGAAAAAGACAGTTCTCATGGCAGCAGCACTTGTCACGATGCTGTGGGGTGCTTCGGTGCAGAGCTGGGCAGCCAGCCTCATTGCAAATATAGACGTGTCATCGCAGACGATGACGGTCAGGTACGGCCAGGAGGTTTACCGGTGGAGCGTGTCCACGGCTCGGTCCGGCTACTTCACACCGCGCGGCTCCTACCGGCCGCAGCGAACGGCCCGGATGTGGTATTCGCGCAAATACGACATGTCGCCGATGCCTTATTCCGTGTTCTTCCACGGCGGCTATGCCATCCACGGAACGGGCGCGGTGAGGCAGCTCGGCCGACCGGCGTCGCATGGCTGCGTGCGGCTGCATACGGCCAATGCGGCGGCTTTCTACTCGATGGTGCGAGAAGTCGGCTTCGGCAACACGCGCATCGTCGTGAGGAACTGACTGCTAAGCCGGCTTGTGGCGGAGGCGCATCGGACGGATTCAGGCTAGGCGCTTCGGGTCTTTGCCTTGCGTCGCTTGCGGCTGATGTCCCATCTCTTGTGGAACCACATCCACTGGCCGGGATCCTCGCGCACCCAGCGCTCGACCACGTCGTTGAGAAGCTGGGTGGTGGCGCGCACGTCGACACTGCCATCGGCGGTGCGGGGCAATGTCAGCTTCTCTTCTATCTCGAGCCTGAAGCGGTTGCCCGGCAGCCTGACGCAGCGCGCCGGGTAGACGTCGCAATCATAATGACGGGCAAGTGTGCCGAGCACGCGATTGCTCTGGCAGGGGCGGCCGAAGAATGTCGTTTCCAGGCCGCCCGTGAACTTCTGGTCGACGAGGACCCCGATATTGCCGCCGTTTTCCAATACCGAGGCGAGCGCGAACGAAGCGCCCGCCATCGAGGGCAGCAACGATCCCATGGTCGCGCGGCGCGTCGAGAGGATGTAGTCAGCCAGGTAAGGATTGTTGGGCGGGCGAAACAGCGCGGTGATATTCATGCCGAAAGTAGCCGCCGCCACCGGCAGCAATTCAAAATTGCCGAGATGTCCGGTGAAGACGATGTGCGGCTTCTTTTCGGCCGCGATCTCGACGAAATGGTCTACTCCCCTGACCTCGACACGGCCGGGACTGGTGGCGGCTGGATCGTAGTCGAACAAGGCGTCGAGAAAGATGTATTCGGCGGCGAGACGCGCCATGTTGCCCCACATGTCGGAGGCGATGGCCTGGATCTCGGCTTCGCTCTTGTGCGGATAGGCCTTGCGCAGATTCTCGACGGCCACATTATGGCGTCCGACCCATGGACCGATGCGGCGGGCGACGCGGTCGGCGAAATTCAGCGCGCTGTCGGGGGGCAGCAGGCGCAGCACCGAGATGATGATCATCGCAATGCGCGCGACCAGCCAGTGCTCGAACCGGCGCAATTGCCGGCCGTAGCGGAACATCAGGTCGCGGCGAAGCTTCTTCAACACAGAAGTCAGGGCCTAGACGACGCGTAGGATGATCTTGCCAAAGACGTCGCGGCCTTCCATGCGCTTCAGCGCGGCGTCGATGTCGTCGAAGCCGACTTCGGTATCGATGACGGGTGCGACCTGTCCCGCCGCCATCTTCTGCATGGCGTTGGCCATGTTCTCCATGCGGCAGCCGAAGGAGCCGAGCAGCTTCAACTGCTGCTGGAAGAGCTGCATCAGATTGACCTGCGCCGACACGCCGGACGTCGAGCCGCAGGTGACGAGCCGGCCACCGCGCTTCAGGCACAGCATCGAGCCGGCAAAAGTGTCGGCGCCGACATGTTCGAAGACGACGTCGACGCCCTTCTTCTTGGTCAGCTTGCGCACGACGCCCTCGAACCGGTCGTCACGGTAGTTGATGACATGATCGGCGCCGAGCGCCTTGGCCTTGTCTATCTTGTCGTTCGAGCCGACCGTGGTGATGACCGTGCAGCCCATCCGCTTCGCCAGCTGGATGGCGGCCGAGCCGATGCCGGATCCGCCGGCGTGGACAAGGATCGTCTCGCCGGGCTCGAGCCTGGCATTGTCGAACAGCATGTGTTCGACGGTGCCGAAAGTGACGGGGGCGACAGCCGCGCCGATCTCGCTCACGCCTGGAGGGACGGGGACCAGCAGGCGCGCCGGCAGGTTGATCTTCTCCTGCGCGAAGCCGTCGAGGTGGAAGCCATGAACGCCCGAGACGTGTTCGCAAAGATTGTCGCGGCCTTCGCGGCAGGCACGGCAAAGGCCGCAGGTGCGCGCGCCGTAGATCGAGACCAACTGTCCCGGCAGCAGGCCGGAAACGCCGGGACCGACGGTCTCGACCTCGCCGGAGGCTTCCGCGCCGACGACCAGCGGCAGCTTGCGCTTGGCGAAAGCCATGCCGCGCCAGCCCCAGACGTCAATGTGGTTCAGCGCCACTGCCTTGATGCGCAGCGTCACCTCGCCGAGCGCGGGCGGCGGCGGGGGCGGCAGGTCCACCGTTTCAAGACGGCGGTCCTCGATAAGTTGCAGTGCGCGCATGGAGCCTGTCGGTTCTGTTCTAGCGGAAGTGGCTCGCTTAGACCGGTTCCCGCGCCATGACAAGGCAAGTGTTCTGGCCGCCAAAGCCGAAGGAGTTCGAAAGCACGGTGCCAACCTGCGCATTGCGCTTCTTGTTGGGCACGACATCGAGCACGATCGCCGGATCGGGATTGTCGTAGTTGATGGTCGGCGGAATGACGCCTTCGCGCATGGTCATGAGAGAAAACGCCGCTTCCACCGCGCCGGCGGCGGACAGCGTATGGCCGATCATGGACTTGTTGGACGAGATCGGCATCGAGCCGATCCGCTCGCCGAACACAGTCGACAGCGACAGGTGCTCCATCTTGTCATTTTCCGGCGTCGAGGTGCCATGCGCGTTGACATAGTCGATCTCGTCCTCGCCCAGGCCGGCATCGGCGAGGGCGGCGCGCACCGCCGCGATGGCCGGCGAACCATCCGGCTTGGAGCGGGTGCGGTGGAAATCGTCCGCCTTTTCGCCGCAGCCGCGCAGAATGCCCAGAACGCTTGCTCCACGGGCGAGCGCTGCCTCCAGCGATTCCAGCACCAGAGCGCCGGAACCTTCGGCCAGCACGAAGCCGTCGCGGTCCTTGGAGAAGGGCTTAGAAGCCTTTTCCGGGATGTCGTTGTGGGTCGAAAGCGCCGACAGCAGCGAAAAACGGATCAGCGCCTCGGCGGTCGCCGAGCCGTCCGCGCCGATCGACAGCGCCCGGTCGCATTCGCCTCTGCGGATTGCCTCGACCCCAAGCTGGATGGCCGTTGCACCGGAGGCGCAAGCGGTCGACAGCGTGATCGGCAGGCCGCGCGTGCCGAAACGGTCGGCGAGCCGGTCGGCGATCGACCCGAACTGCGTGGTCTCGAATGTATCGAGCTCCTTCAAGCCGCGCGCTACCCGAAGCAGCCTTTCGGCACCGGCGTCGTGCTTGTCGGAATTATAGAGCGCGAACCGCTCATGCCAGTCAAGTTCGACCGGCGGCGAGGCCAGAAACAGCGGTCCGCCGAAGTCGCTGGAATTGAGGCCGGCTTCGGCAACAGCTTCCTGCGCGGCGGTCTCCGCCAGTTCGTAGGTGAGGGGACTGGCGCCCTTCGAGCTCGACGCAAGGAAATCGACCATGCCGGAAATGCGGGTGTTGAGGTGGTCGACAGGGAAGCGGGTGATCGGGTGGATGCCCGATCTGCCCGAGGTCAGCGCCGTCCAGTTGTCTGATTTGCCGGCTCCAAGGGAAGTAACCACGCCGATGCCTGTGACGGCAACGATCGGCCTGCCCATGTGATCTCTGAGATTGGCCATCCGGAAGCCCTAACCTTTATCGTTGTATGTGGCTGGCCGCTCTATGCGGCGTTGACCAGCGCCATGCCCTCGAATTGGTGGTAGCCGATCGCCGTTGCAAGGACGCTTCTTGGAATGCCTTCGAACGGTTTCTCGGCAGCGGCATCGAAAACGGGATAAGCGGCCTTGCGGTCGACGGCGAGCGCCGCCAGCGCCACGGCGAAGGGAAACTGCGCTTCCTTCATGTGGCCGGTCAGCGTCGCGAAGCCGCGCACCGCGATCGCGGGATTGCTGTCGAACGCCGACTTCTCGGCGGCGGTAGCCGCGTGAGCGCCTGAGGCGCCAGACAGGGAAAGCAAGCCGCCATTCGGCACGGCGGTCTTCTTGAGCAGCGCCGCGATCTCGGAATCGAGCTCGCCCTGCCGCCGCCTGGCACGGCCGGAGACGACCGGGCCGAGCTCGGCATAGATCCTGCGCCCCCGGCTTGCCGCGTGTTCGCGCTGCTCCAGCACCAGGAAAGCGCCGCCGGATCCCGATACCACGCCGCCACCTTCGGCGCCTTGCCGCTGCCAGACGGGCTTCCAGGCGCCGCGATGCAGGTAGCCGGCAAGCTCATAGCCGAGCAACATATCGGAATGTTCGGTCTGGAAGGCGCCGCCCACCAGTATATGCGTCGACTGGCCGGAACGAATGCGCGCGGCAGCCGTCTCGACGGCGGCTACGCCGGCGCCTTCCTCGCCCATGAAGGTCCTGGACGATCCCGTCACCTTGTGGACGATGGAGATGTTGCCGGCGAGCAGATTGGAAAGCTGTGCCAGGAACAGGGTGGGGCGCAGTTCGGTGGTGAGCTTCTCGTTGAGCAGCACGTCACGGTCGTTGCGGCTTTCCGAGGCGGCCAGGATGGCGGCATCGACCGCTTCGTCGCGCTCGCCGCCGCCGGCGGCCACGACCATGTCCATGGTCGTGCAGAGCTCGTCATTGCCCTTGATGCCGGCATCGTCCAGCGCAAGACCCGCGGCATAGGTGCCGAGCCTCTGCCAGGTTTCCATCTGGCGCTGGTCGCCGCGCTTGGCGATCTGCAGGTTCCAGTCGATCTCCGGCAGCGGATGGACGGTGTAGGGCGCGAAACGCTCGGCTTCGAGCACCGGCTTCTGACCCGGCTGAGTGAGCTTGCGCCAGTGTTCATCGGGGCCTTCTCCCAACGAGGAGACAAGGCCAATGCCGGTGATGACGACGTCGCGGGGGCTCATGGATGATCGGGTACGGATCAGGCGGTCTTGGCGGCGACCAGTGCGTCGATCTTGGCGCACAGGTTCTTCATGACAAAGTAATCGTCCGTCGAAGCCTTGCCGTCATTGACTTCCTGGGTCCACTTTTCCAGCGGCACCTTGATGCCGAATTCCTTGTCGATGGCGAAGACGATGTCGAGGAAATCGAGGCTGTCGATGCCGAGATCGTCGATCGTGTGGCTCTCGGGCGTGATGGTGTCGATGTCGATCTCGCTGGTGTCGGCAATGATCTTGGCGACTTTGTCGAACGTGGTGGACAAGGGCTTTTCCTTCGGTTGCGGGCGGAATCTGTCCGCATCTTGTTTGGGCGCTGTCTAATCGGTTTTTCCCGGCAGGAAAAGGCCTGATACGCCGGGTGCAGATGGGTAGCGTGCCCAAGAAACGCAAGACGGGCCGCCGGTCAACCCGGCGGCCCGTACATGGCTGGCGGCCGCGGATGATGTTGGCCTCATTGTCGCGGCCCTAGCGCGGCATCTTTTTTGGGTGGTATTTTGGCAACATTACCTCTGTCGCAAGTCCTCATCGACGCGGGGCTGCTCGCGGATGCGCCGGTCGGCCCCGATTTAGAACGTAACCCGGCCGAGCACACGCAGACCGTCGCCCTGCGGCTCGACGACAACGGCTTCGCCCTCGCGCGGCGAGACGCCGGTCAACGCAGCGATATTTTCCAGATGAGTGACCATGACCAGGTTGTCAGAGCCGGAATAGGCGCGGATTTCCTTCATGATCGCGGCGATCTGGGCCGCCTTTTGCGCCGCGTCGCCCTTCAGCAGGTCGAGCGGCGCGAAAGGCTCCGGCTCGGTCTCGAAGGCGATGCGCGCGGTGTCGAGGCAGCGGCAATAGCGGCTGGACAGCACGCGCTCGATCGGCGCGGCGCGGGCGGCAAGCAAGGCGCCGATCTTGCTCGACTGCTGCTTGCCGCGTGCGGACAGATTGACCTGGGTGGCGCAGCTGTCGATATCAAAATTGGCGGGATCGGTGGTGCCGGTGACCATGGCATGGCGCAAAAGCACGACATGGCCGCCATCGCGCAGCAGCGCCCAGCCGGCATCCGTCGCATGCGCTGCAGCCGGAACGCCAAACAGGAACAACGCCAAGGCAAATCGGATCATCGTAATCCTTCCAGAAGCCGGGCACCGGCCACCCGCATATAGGGATCGGAAAGCAGGTACAAAGACAAGCGAAAGGCCTGCGGTCTCCGCGGTCTCACTTCTCCTTCGTCATCCGCTGCTTCACCAGATCGGTCTTCCGGTCGTGAGCGGGATGGGAAAAGTCCAGCCGCCTTCGGCGATGCCCCGCTTGGCAGAACAAATTCGGGGTCGAAGAAATTCGGGCGCGATTGCACCGCGACCTTGGCTCGCCTATCCCTGGAAAAATGTCTCCGCTTACCGAAACCGTCCTTTTCGTCTTCAGCCTCGTCGCGCTCGGCTATCTCGCCGGGTTCACCGGTTATATGAAGCCGGCGAGCGGCGAGGGGATATCCGATTTCGCGGTCAGCGTTGCGATGCCGCTGCTGTTGTTCCAGACGATGGTGAATGCCGATTTCCACGGTGTGGCACCGTGGTCCCTATGGGGGGCCTATTTCGCGGCGGTGGCAATCACCTGGGCCGCCGGCCATGTCGTTACCACGCGGATATTCGGACGCGACGCACGCGCGGGTGTCGTCGGCGGCGTGTCGTCGGCCTATTCCAATGTTGTCCTGCTCGGCGCGCCGTTCATTCTCGGCATATTCGGGCGGGATGGATTCGAGGTGCTGTCGCTCCTGGTTTCCGTGCATCTGCCTGTCATGATGATGGCTTCGATCGTGCTGATCGAGATGTTCGGCCGCGGCGGCGGCGAGCATGTGCATCCCGTGCGCGTCGTCCGCAATTTCCTGAGGCGGCTGTTCATCAATCCGCTGATCATCGGCATTCTTTTGGGTCTCGCATGGCGCTTCAGCGGCATCCCGCTGCCCGAACTGGTCATGCGGCTGGTGGACGCGCTGGCCGGCACCGCCGGGCCGGTGGCGCTGTTCGCCATGGGGCTCAGCCTGCGCCGCTTCGGCATATCAGGCAATGTCCGCCCGGCGCTGGCGCTATCAACGCTGAAGCTGTTCCTGATGCCGGCGCTGGTTCTGATCTTCGTCTGGTTGCTCGGCCTGCCGCCCTTGACCGCCAAGGTAGCGGTCGTGGTGGCGGCGCTGCCATCCGGCATCAATTCCTATCTCATCGCCGTGCAGTTCAACACCGGCCAGGCGCTGGCGTCGAACCAGATGACCATCGCGACCGCGAGCGCGGTCGTCACCACGGCTTGCTGGCTCGCGGTGAGCGTGCACGTCTTCGGCTGACATGAATAAGACCGGGGTCTGAGCCGCTCGGCGTGAATCCGGTTTGACGCGATGTCTCAGCGGTGAAATCAAACCTCGGCTCTCGCCTTGCACTGGCATAACCCCTATATGCCATCTTGCGATTGCTTGCGGGGCTTTCCCTAGGTTAAGAGCAATGGCCCCAGCGCACGGTGCGCTAATCGAAGACATCCAGATAGCGGCCCGTGAGCGCCGAACGGAGGCTAGACCATGCTTCAGAAAACCAGCCATTTCATGCGCCAGGCCAATCTCATCAACGGCGAATGGGTGCAGGCCGACAGCGGCCAGACGGTCGACGTCACCAATCCGGCAACCGGCCTCAAGATCGGCACCGTGCCGAAAGCGGGCAAGGTCGAGACCCGCCGCGCCATCGAAGCCGCCGACGAAGCGTTCAAGACCTGGCGTAAGACCACCGCGCTCGAGCGCTCGAAGCTGCTGCGCAAGCTGCACGATGCCATGATGGACAATCAGGACGTTCTGGCGGAGCTCCTGACCATTGAACAGGGCAAGTCGCTGTTCGAATCGAAGGGCGAGATCGGCTCGGCCGCCTCCTACATCCTGTGGTTCGCCGAGGAGGGCCGCCGCACCTATGGTGATGTCGTGCCGTCGCCGTGGGCGGACCGCCGCATCCTGGTGACCAAGGAACCGGTCGGCGTCATCGCCGCCATCACGCCGTGGAATTTCCCGTCCTCGATGCTGGCCCGCAAGCTCGGCCCGGCACTCGCCGCGGGTTGCACCGCCGTGGTCAAGCCCGCCTCGCAGACGCCTTACTCCGGTCTCGCCTGGGGCGCGCTGGCCGAGGAAGTCGGCTTCCCCAAGGGCGTGATCAACATCCTGACCGGTGCGGCCGGCGAAATTGGCGATGAGATCTGCGCCAATCCGCTGGTCAAGAAGATCACTTTTACCGGCTCGACCGAGGTCGGCAAGATCCTGATCCAGAAGTCGTCCGTCACCGTGAAGAAGGTGTCGATGGAGCTCGGCGGCAATGCGCCGTTCATCGTCTTCGACGACGCCGACATCGACCGCGCCGTCGCCGGTGCGATCACGGCCAAGTATCGCAATTCGGGCCAGACCTGCGTCTGTACGAACCGCTTCCTTGTCCAGGCCGGCGTCTATGACCGGTTCGTCGAGAAGCTGGCTGCCGCCAGCGACAAGCTGAAGGTCGGCTCCGGCCTGGAGGAAGGCGTGCAGCAGGGGCCGCTGATCGACGAGAAGGCGGTCGAGAAGGTCGAGGAACTGATCGCCGATGCGACTTCGAAGGGCGGCAAGGTCGTCGCCGGCGGCAAGCGCCATGCGCTCGGCGGCTCGTTCTTCCAGCCGACCGTCATCGCCGATGCGACGCCCAAGATGCGCTTCATGAAGGAAGAGATATTCGGGCCGGTGGCGCCCGTCTTCAGGTTCGAGACCGAGGAAGAAGCGATTGCGCTTGCCAATGACACCGAATTCGGCCTCGCCTGCTATTTCTACACCGGCGATCTCGGCCGCGCCTTCCGCGTCATGGAAGGGCTGAAATATGGCATGGTCGGCGTCAACGAAGGCCTGATCACCACGCCGGAAGCACCGTTCGGCGGCGTCAAGGAGTCCGGGCTCGGCAAGGAAGGCGGACATCAGGGTATCGAGGATTACCTCGACACCAAATATGTCTGCATCGGCGGCCTCGGCCTCTGATAGACTGTCGCCGGGACAGGCAGCCTGTGATCTGCCTGCCCCGGCTACGAAACGGGCCGTCTGGATCAACTGACGTTTGCGGGCATGGCAATGAAGGACGGCGAGGTTTTCGGCACCACCCAGGCGGGCGACCCGATCTGCCGCTTCACCATCAGAGGCGGCGGACTTAGCGCCAATATCCTTGGGCTCGGCGCGATCATCCAGGACCTGCGCCTAGCCGGCCACGATGCGCCTATCGTGCTCGGCTATGATAATCTATCATCCTATGAAACCGACACGGCTTTCTTCGGCGCGGTCGTCGGCCGCTATGCCAACCGCATCCGCGACGGCCGTTTCACCATCGCCGGCAAGCGCTACCAGACCGAGCGCAATTTTCTCGACAAGCACACGCTGCATGGAGGCTCGCAAGGCTTTTTCCATCGGCCGTGGACGGTTTCGCTGCACGGGCGGGACTTCGTCACGCTGACGCTGCACGATCCCGACGGCACGATGGGCTTTCCCGGCGCACTCGACGTCACCTGCACCTACCGGCTGAAGATCCCCGGCACGCTCAGCGTCGAGATATCAGCCACATGCGAGGAGCCGACGCTGTGCAATCTCACGCAGCATTCCTACTTCAATCTCGATGATGGCGGGACGGGCGACATCCTCGATCACCGGATGATGCTCAATGCCGGCGCCTATCTGCCGGTGGATGGCGAAATGATTCCGACGGGCACGGTGAAGCCTGTCGACGGCACGCCCTTCGATTTCCGCCAGGCGCGGCCGCTGCGCATGGAGATCGAAGGCGAGCAGCTTGCCTACGACCAGAATTTCTGCCTCGCCTCGGCGCGTGGGCCGCTCAAGCAGGCGGCGTGGGTGCAAGGAGCGAACTCCGGCGTCGAGATGGAACTGTGGACCACGGAGCCCGGCGTCCAGCTCTATACCGGCCAGTATGTGACGCCGCGCACGGGGCTGGAAGGGCGAAACCACAAAGCTTTCTGTGGTTTTTGCCTGGAGCCGCAAATATGGCCGGACGCACCGAACCGGCCGTATTTCCCGCAGGCGACACTGTGGCCGGGTGCGATCTACCATCACGTGACGGAATATCGGTTCCGGCTGCCCTGACCCTCAATCCGTTTCGAATGCCGCACGCAACGTCTCGAATGGCGCCAATGCGCCGCGAACCTGCACCACGCTGGCCGCGACACGGTGCGCGCGCTTTGTAGCCTCCGCAGGGGTGTGTCCGGCGAGACGCGCGGCGAGATAGCCGCCGTTGAAGGAATCGCCCGCGCCCGTGGTGTCGACGGGCGTGGCCACATGGATCGCCTGAACGTCCCGCAGCGTCCCGTTCTCGACGATCAGCGCCGGCTGTTCACCGTTCTTGACCACGACTTCGCCGACCAGTTGCCCGAGCCGCCTAGCCGTTGCCTGTGGCGCTTCATCGCCGAACAGCATCTGCTCGTCCGGGAAAGTCGGCAATGCGATGTCGGTGACGGCGAGCGCCTCCAGGATCGCGGCTTGCGCCTCCTCGCGATCGCGCCACAGTCGGGGCCGGTAGTTGGGATCGAAGGCGATCAGCGACCCCGCGGATCGTGCCTCGGCCACGGCCGACAGCAACGTGGTGCGCGCAGCGGAGTCCAGAATTCCCAAAGTGATTCCGGAAAAGTAGACGAGCGCCTGCTTTTCAAGGCTTTTTGCCAACGCAGCCGGATTGGAGGCAAGCTGCCTGGCAGCCGCATCGCCGCGCCAATAGGTGAAGGAGCGTTCCGCGCCGGTCAGCGTGATGGCATAGAGGCCGGGCCGCGCCCCCGGGATAACAGGGCTTTCGCCAATGCCGATGCCATTGTCCGCGAAGAAGCCGATCTGGTCTTGCGAGAAAGGATCGTCTCCGAAAGCCGAGACGTAGGTCGCTGGCCTTCCACTCAGCGCATGCAGGGCCCACAGCGTGTTGAACGTATCGCCGGCAAATCCCATGCGCCAGTTCGAACCCGTTTGGCCCGAAAGCTCGATCATGCATTCGCCGATCGAGGCGACACCTTTGCCGATCATGATCCATTCCCCTGTTACGATGCTGCTGTAGCTTTTTGGAGAGTAGAGCGCCATGCTTGGCAAGGGCGGTTTTTTCCGTCACCTGCGATTCCAACAGGTTTGGCGGGATGCGATCGGTGCGGCAAAACGTTATCCCCTGAAGAGGAACCGGCTTGGCTTCGATATGGCGTTATCTTTTGGCGGGTCTTGGTCTGGCAGCCTTGCTGGCTGGCATCCTGGCAGTGGTCTATCTGACCGCACCGCGAACCGCGCAGGTTGCCGGCCCGGATATCTCCCGAACCAAAAAGACCGAGAACGGATTGTTCATGGCGAGCTTCGCGCCGGAACGCGGCGTCGTCCGTCAAGGCGAACTGGAAGCCTGGCTGTTGACGTTGAAGACGATAGCCGGGACGCCGGTGGAAGGGGCCGCGATCGCGGTATCGGGAGGCATGCCGCAGCACCGCCACGGCCTGCCGACCAGCCCGCAAGCGACGGACTATCTCGGCGACGGGCGCTATCGCATCGAAGGCGTGAAATTCACCATGAGCGGCTGGTGGCAGCTGCATTTTGCCATCTCCGCGACGGCTGGGTCGGATACGGTCGTCTTCAACGTCGTGCTGTGAGCCGCAGATGAGGCGTCTTGCGCGCTTTTTCGTCTTGATGGCGATGGCCGTCCTTGCCGGCTGCGGCAAGCCGGATTTTTCCGATGCCGAGAAGAAGACCATCGCCTCGCTGGCGCTGTCGAGGCTGCCGGCCCTGAAACCCGACACCACCAACCGGTTCGCCGATGTCCCGGCCGCCGCTGCCCTTGGCTCGACGCTGTTCTTCGACGCCAGCATGAGCCGCGACGGCACGGTGTCCTGCTCGACCTGCCACAAGATCGACCGGCAGTTTCAGGACGGCCTGCCGCAGGCGGTTGGCGTCGGCCGCACGAACCGGCGTACCATGCCGCTCGCCGGCATCGCGCGCGATCCCTGGTTTTTCTGGGACGGACGGCGCGACAGCCTGTGGGCGCAGGCGCTCACGCCGCTGGAGAACCCGCTGGAGCAGGCGGGAAACCGTGCCGCCTATGCGCATTACATCAAGGCGCGCTTCGGCGACCGCTACGAGCGCATCTTCGGCCCGCTGCCCGATCTGTCCGACATACCAGCCAATGCCAGTCCGCTCGGCAGCGATGCCGAGAAGGCTGCATGGCGCGCCATGAGCGACCAGCAGCGTGACGCGATAAACCGGGTGTTCGCCAACATCGGCAAGGCAATCGCTGCCTTCGAACGCTCGATCGAGCCGCCGCAGACCCGCTTCGACCGGTTCGCGCTGGACCTGGCGACCGGCGCCGAGCCGAAAGGCGACGCCGCCTTCTCCCGGGAGGAAATCCTCGGCCTGAAACTGTTCATCGGCAAGGCCAAATGCGTGACCTGCCACAACGGGCCGCGCTTCACCGACAATGGGTTCCACAACACCGGCGTGCCGCCGGTCAAGGGCCTGCCGCCGGATCGCGGCCGCGTCGATGCGGTAGGCCAAGTTCAGGCCGACCCGTTCAACTGTTTCGGCGCCTACCGTGATGGCGATGTCGACGCCTGCGGCGAATTGCGGTTCATGGTCAAGGATACGCCGGAATTGGTGCGCGCCTACAAGACGCCTTCGCTGCGCGGCGCGGCCACGCGGCCGCCCTACATGCACGCCGGTCAGTTCGCGTCGCTCGACGAAGTGGTGGCGCATTACGCGAAGGCAGCCCCCAGCATTGAGGGTACATCCGAAATTCATCCGCTTGAGCTGTCGGACCGCGAGCTCGCGGCGCTGGTGGCGTTTTTGAATACCTTGGCGGAATGAACTATCGATCCTTCACAGTCTCCATCGCCACGAAGGTCGAGGTCTGGGCGACATGGGGCAAGGCGGAGATGCGTTCGCCGAGCACGCGGCGGTAGGCGGCGATGTCCCGGGTCCGCACCTTCAAAAGGTAGTCGAAGCTCGACGCCATCATGTGGCACTGCTCGATCTCGGGCACGGCCTGTACGGCACGGTTGAAGGCATCGAGTGCGGCCGAACGGGTGTCGGACAGTTTCACCTGGACGAAGGCGACATGGCCTTCGCCCATGCGCTCGCGGTCGATAATCGCCTGGTAGCCCCTGATATAGCCGTCCTTCTCCAGCCGCTTCACCCGCGCCTGCACCGGCGTCTTGGACAGGCCGACCTTGGCGGCGAGCTCCGACATGGAAAGCCTGCCGTTGCTTGCCAGCGCCGACAGGATGTTCCTGTCGATGCGGTCCAATTGGTCTTCTGTCATCGAAAATTCAGCCTGTTTCGGTGATTTATAGTAGTATGATAGATCGATCGTACTGCAATGTCGATTTCTTCAGACCGCCTGAAAATCGGCACTTGTGCTAGCTTGCGCCATTCGGTCCGGCAGCCGCCGGCCCGCTCCCTTGTGCTTGCCCGTAGGACTCGCCATGCCAGCGCTCGACGCCATCCGCCAGCAAATCCGCGCCAACTATCTGCCCGACGAGGATCAGGCCGTGAAGCGGCTGGCCGAGGCGAGCGGCCTCTCGGCGGAGGATCGCCGGGCGATTTCGGCTCGTGCCGCCGATCTGGTGCGGGCGGTGCGCGGCTCGTCCGATCCACGGCTGATGGAGGTTTTCCTCTCCGCCTATGGCCTTTCCACCAAGGAGGGCGTGGCGCTGATGTGCCTGGCCGAAGCACTGCTGCGCGTGCCCGATACCGAGACGATGGACGACCTGATCGCCGACAAGATCGCGCCGCACGACTGGTCGGCGCATTCGGGCGGCTCGAGCTCCATCTTCGTCAATGCATCGACGTGGGCGCTGATGCTGACCGGCCGCGTGCTCGATGAAGGCGAGGGCGGCATCGAAGGCACGCTGCGCGCCATGGTGCGCCGGCTCGGCGAGCCCGTCATCCGCAAGGCGGTGGCGGCGGCGATGCGCGAGATGGGCGAGCAGTTCGTGCTCGGCCGCACCATCGCCGAAGCGGTGAAGCGCGGCCGGCCGATGACGCAGAAGGGTTATCTCTATTCCTTCGACATGCTGGGCGAGGCAGCCCGCACCGAGGCCGATGCGCTGCGTTACCACAAGGCCTACGCCGACGCCATCTCGTCACTCGATGCCGGTTCAAACGGGCCTGATATCCGCCACAACCACGGCATCTCGGTGAAGCTCTCGGCGCTGCATCCGCGCTACGAGGAAGCGCAGAAGGAAGAGATGCTGCCTGTCATGGCCGAGCGGCTCCTTTCGCTGGCGCTCGCGGCGCGCCATTCGCGCATGGGCCTCAATATCGATGCCGAGGAGGCCGATCGCCTCGACCTCTCGCTCGACGTCATCGAGCGCGTGCTTGCCGAGCCGGAGCTTGCAGGCTGGAACGGCTTTGGCGTCGTCGTCCAGGCCTATGGTCCGCGCGCTGCCTTCGTCATCGACTGGCTCTATGCGCTTGCCACGAAATACGATCGCACCATCATGGTGCGGCTGGTCAAGGGTGCCTATTGGGATACCGAGATCAAGCGGGCGCAGACGCTGGGGCTCGCCGGCTACCCCGTCTTCACCCGCAAGGTCAACACCGACGTTTCTTATCTCGCTTGCGCGAGAAAGCTTTTGTCGATGACCGATCGCATCTATCCGCAATTCGCCACCCACAATGCCCACACTGTCGCCGCCATCCTGTCGATGACGAAGAACCGTGAGAGCTTCGAGTTCCAGCGCCTGCACGGGATGGGCGAGGCGTTGCACGAGACGGTGCGTAAGGCCGAAGGCACGCGCTGCCGCATCTACGCGCCTGTCGGCGCGCATTCCGACCTGCTCGCCTATCTGGTGCGCCGGCTGCTGGAGAACGGCGCCAATTCATCTTTCGTCCACCAACTCACCGACGAGGATGTCGAGCCCGAAGACATCGCGCGCGACCCGCTAGAAGCGGTCGAGAGCCAAGGCCCCGCCGCCAATCCCGCGATCCCCCGGCCTGCCGTCATCTTCGGTGCAAGCCGCCGCAACTCGAAAGGGTTCGACATCACCGATCCGGTGACGTTGGCAGCGATCGACAAGGAGAGGACAGCCTTCGCGGGCCCTAACCGCTGGCACGCCAAGCCGATCACGCGCGCGGCCGGCTATGGCGAGCAACGCCCGGTCGTCAATCCCGCCAGGCCTTCGGAAGTGGTGGGCATGGTCAGCGAAGCCACCGCCAAGCAGGCGGCAACCGCCGTGCGCATCGCCGTCGAAGCGCAGCCAGCCTGGGCAAAGCGTCCGGTTGCCGAGCGCGTGGCCATCCTCAATCGCGCCGCCGATCTCTACGAGGCCAATGCCGTCGAATTCTTCGCGCTGGCCACCCGCGAGGCCGGCAAATCGCTGGCCGACGGCGTCGCCGAAGTGCGCGAAGCGGTGGATTTCCTGCGCTATTACGCGGCCGAGGCGGCCAATGCCGAAGTGGGCACCGAGGCGCGCGGCGTCATTGTCTGCATCTCGCCGTGGAATTTCCCCCTCGCCATCTTCACGGGCCAGATCGCCGCGGCGCTCGTCACCGGCAATTCGGTAATTGCAAAGCCCGCCGAACAGACGCCGCTGATCGCTTTCCGAGCCGTCGAAATGCTGCGCGAGGCCGGCGTGCCGGAAGACGTCATCCAGCTTCTGCCGGGCGATGGCCCCTCGGTCGGCGGGCCACTGACATCAGATCCGCGCATTGCCGGCCTCTGCTTCACCGGCTCGACCGAGGTCGCCAAGCTGATCGAGAAGCAACTGGCCGAGACAGCCGCGCCCGATGCCATGCTGATCGCCGAGACGGGCGGGCTGAATGCCATGATCGTCGATTCCACCGCGCTGCCCGAGCAGGCGGTGCGCGATATCCTCGCCTCCGCCTTCCAGAGTGCGGGCCAGCGCTGTTCGGCGCTGCGCATCCTCTATGTGCAGAAGGATGTCGAGAAGAAGATGCTGGAGATGCTGAAGGGCGCCATGGAGGCGCTCAAGGTCGGCGATCCCTGGGCCATCTCGACGGATGTCGGTCCCGTCATCGACGACGAGGCGCAGGGTTCGATCCGCGATTACTGCACGACGATGGGTTTGCAGGGACGGCTGATCGCCAAGCTCGAAGCACCCAGGGATGGCCGCTTCGTCGCGCCGCATGTGTTTCGGGTCAAGGGTATCGAGGAGATGGAGCGCGAAGTGTTCGGGCCGGTGCTCCATGTCGCCAGTTTCGACGCCGATGAGATTGACGCGGTGATCGCCGCCATCAACCGCAAGGGCTACGGCCTGACGTTCGGTCTGCACACCCGCATCGAGGGTCGCGTGCAGCATTTCGTCGACGGCATCCATGCCGGCAACATCTATGTCAACCGCAACCAGATCGGCGCGGTCGTCGGCTCGCAGCCGTTCGGCGGCGAGGGGCTGTCCGGCACCGGGCCCAAAGCCGGCGGACCGCATTATCTCCGGCGCTTTCGCAAGGGACCGGAGGCAGGCGCGCCTGTTGGCGACGGCCACAAGGTGACGGCGACCGAACTCGCCGACAATCTGCCCGATCCCGCGCTTGGCGGCTGGTCGACGCGGCCGGACCGCATCGCCATCCTGCGCAAGCATTTGCGCGGCAAAGGTGCTGCGGCGATCGGAGCAGCCGCCGGTATCGAATTCGGCCAGGTCGACCTGCCCGGGCCGACCGGCGAGGCCAATACACTGTCATTGGCGCCGCGCGGCCGGGTGCTGTGCTTGGGACCGGACGGCGACACGCTGCTTGCGCAGACGATCCAGGCGCTCGCCGCCGGCAACGCGGTGCTGGCGGTGGCGCCAGGCGCGCCGGCGGCGCTTTCGGCGCTGACCGGCAAGGGCCTGCCGCTGGCGGCGATCGACGGCCGCCCCGATCCGGTTGAGGCGCGTTCGTTACGCGTCGACGTCGTCGCGTTCTCGGGGACGCCGGAGGCGGCGCGCATCGTGCGCAAGGTGATCGCCGAACGCTCAGGGCCGATCGTGCCGCTGGTCAGCGAAGTGCTCAACCCCGCGGCCTATGCGCATGAGCGGGCCGTCTGCGTCGACACGACCGCGGCGGGCGGCAATGCCAGCCTGCTTGCTGCCGCTTAAGGACGCCTTTCCGGCGGGCGAGGTCGTTTCAGGCGCCCTCGACGACCGAAAAACCCTCGAACTGGGGATGGCCGAGATAGTGGACCTTCGTCGTGCCGACATTCCTGTGGGCCGCGCGAAAATTCTCCGACTTGGTCCAGGCGACGAAATCGTCGTGGCTTGCCCAGACCGTGTGTGAGGCAAACAGCGTATAGCCTTCGGTCTCGTTGACTGGGCCGCGCAGCAGATGGAACTCCCGGAAGCCCTTCATTTCCGCAAGGCTGGAATCACGGTTTTTCCACACGGCCTCGAAATCGGCTTCCGAGCCGTTCTGCACCTTGAAGCGGTTCATGGCGATGTACATGGAGTTCCTTTCGATTTCCTGGACTTAGACGGGTGGTGCCGCAGGATGCCGCGTGCGGCCCCACGCCGTGCTCAGACCCCGAAGGCGATGCCGGTCTTGGCATCTGTCTTGAGTTTTCGCATGCAGGTGTTCGGCTCGACGCCGGTGCCGACGCATTCGGTCGCGCTGTTGATCAGCACGCGGCTGACCTTGGCGCAGTTGGTGCCAGCGAGATCGAAGCGCGTCACCTTGGTCTTGCCGGCCGGCAGGTCCTTGAAGTCGAGCACGGTCAGGCGGTCGACGACGCCGGCGTCGTTGAACAGCGCGATCTCGAACGCCGCCCTGGAAAGGTCGGCGCCGAGATTGTTGGTGACCACGAAGGTCAGGCGGCAGCCCTTTTCAGACGGTTGCGCGCCATTGAGTTCGAGGGAGAGAGCAGGCGCCGGCGCGGACTCTTGTGCCCACGCCGGAACCGCTGCAAGCGACATCGCCAGCGCCGAGGTCAGCAGACGAAGGGATGCCGTCAAGTTCGTCATCATCATCCTCCAAATCGCATCGTTGCCGCCAGCTTCAGCGTTATGCCCGGTTCATAGACCGTGACCGTGGTGCTGCCGTTCAACGGATTGGCGTATTTGACATCGAACAGATTGTCGGCGCGGAAATCAACCTTCAGATTGTCGGTCGCCTGGTAGCTGGCGAAAGCGTTGACCAGCGTATAGTCCTCGGCGATCGGGTTACCCTTGGGCTTGCCATTGTACTGCACCTCGCCGCCGACAGTGAGTTTGTCCTCGAGGAAGCGCAGGCCGAGCTGCACGGTGACCTGCGCGGACGGTATCGTGGCAAGGTCCGCCCGATCGCCTTCGTAGGATATGGTGTGACCATTGATGATGGCGGCGGAAAGTCCGGCGTAGCCCCATGCTGCATCATAAACGCCTTCGATCTCGAGGCCGTTGATCTTTGCCTTGGCGAAGTTCTGGTACTGGAAGCAGATCGGAATGCCCGGCCCGAAGGGGCAGCCGCTGGTCGGATCGAAGGCCGACAGCGTAACGCCGTCAATATAATCGTCGACGTCGTTGTTGAAATAGGCTGCCTTCAGCCGAAACGCGTCGCCGGATTCCAGAATGTCGTTCTGCTTGTAATTGACACCGAATTCGACGGTCTTGCCGGTTTCGGGCTTTAAATTGGGATTGGGCAGGAACGGGAAGCTGACACCCGCCGGATGGTTGCCGCTGATCAGGGTTTCGGTCAGCGAAGGCGACCGGTAGCCCTCCGCGTAGGTGCCGTAGAATTGCAGGCCGGCAAGGCCGGCGCTTTCGAAAGGCGAGACGCCGACGGTGACGCGCGGCGACAGGCGGTCGCCCGACGTTTCGTGCGTGTCGTCCTCGAGGCTGTAATTGTCATAGCGCAGCCCGGCAATGACTTCGAGCCAATCCCAGCTGAGCTTGTCCTGGACGTAGGCGCCAGAAACGTTGCGCTTGCCGGAAGGCGTGTAGAAGCTGTCGCCGCCTGCCGTGCCGCCAGTCTCGACGTCGTCATTCACCCAGTCGCCGCCATAGGTCAGTTCATGCGCGAGGCCGCCTGTCTCGAATCGCGACGTGTTCCAGATGTCGATGGCGGCTGTGCCGACATCGAAGGTCGACGTCGAACCTGCCGGCAACATCACGGGAAGGCCGGTGACGGGATCGAAGCGGCGCTGCGGAACAAGGCCGGTCAGGTCGAGATTGGTCTTGTTGTAGGAGGTGTTGACGTGGAGGTCGAGCCAGCTCCTGTCTTCGTCCGTGACATTGTAGCGAGCCGTGAAGGTGTTCGATTTCAGGTCGACGTCATTGACCGGCATGCCGCCGCTGATCTCGTTCCAGCCGTCGCTCGAACCGACCCAGCCGAGCTTCAGTTCGCTATTGTCGCTCGGGCGGATCGTGGTCTTTAGCAATCCGCTCAGCACGTCGAAGCCGGTGCCCTTGACGGTGTCGCCGTCGCCATCCTTGTAGTCGTCATAATTGCGGTAGACGATATTGCCCAGCGCATCCAAATTGTCGTTAAAGCGATAGGCGCCGGATGCGCTGGTGGTCCAGCCCTTGCCGTTGCTCTCGTAGCGTCCGGTGACGGAACCAGCCCATGTCTCGTCCGGCTTGAGGATGTCCTGGGCGTCCTTGGTGTCGAAGAAGACCACGCCGCCTATCGCGCCCGAACCATAGGTGTTGGCGACCGGACCACGGATGACGTCGACGGATTTGATAAGCTCGGGGTCGACGTAGAAGGTCGATTGGGTGCCATGGTCGGAACGCTGGAAGTTCTGCCGCGCGCCGTCGACGATGATCGCGACGCGGCCGAAATCCTGCAGGCCGCGGATATTGACGCTGGTGCTGACGCGCCTGGCATCGGCCTGCGCCGCGACGCCGGGCACGCCGAACAGCATTTCGTTCGGCGTCGTCGCCATGCGGCGGTCGAGCTGTTTCTGGTCGACATGGCTGGCCGAGGCCAGCGATTGGATGGCCGTTTCTCCGGTGCGGCTAATGACCAGAACCTTGTCGAGCAGTGTTGCGCCCGCTGGCGCCGGCTTTTCCTGCTCAGCCTGCTTCGATTGATCGGCCTGCTCTCCCGCCGCCTGTGCTGATTGCTGAGCGTTGGCAGGTGGCACGAACAAGGCAATCGCCGCCACGCCCGCCAGCAAAGCCGCTGCACCGTTCGGCCCCGACCAGCCGCGCCGTTCCCAAATCGCTAACCCCATGTGCCCCAACTCCAAAGTTTCCAGGTTCGATGCGGGCTGGCCTGGGGCTGGCTGGCATTTGTGATCGTATTCGCGTCTTAAATCTTGACTAATTTTATCCGGTATTGCACTGACTAGTAAACATGATTATTCAAGTCAAGAATGAATCGGATTACGCAAAACGCCTAGCCAGACGCCCGGCACAGGAAAGGGACCGATCCACATGAACACGCACAATCCCAACGACTTCCGCTATCGCATCCGCCGTTCCGACGATGCCTCCGCCCACTTCGACGGCGTTCCGCTGGCGGTGCGGACGCTGTCGAGCAACACGCTGTTCCAAGGTGAGCACGAGATCGGCATCGAGCATCACGGCGCGCTCTACCGGCTCAAGATCACCCGTCAGGGCAAGCTCATCCTCAACAAGTAAGCGTAAGGCAGCAGGACAATGGACCAGCGCGTAAAACCCACCCCGCACCAAATCCGGCGGGCGCGGACGGATAATCCGAAAACGCGCGAGCGCGATCTGGCCGCACAGCTTGGCATTTCGGAGGCTGAGTTGGTGGCCGCGCATTGCGGCGACGGTGTCGTTCGCGTCGAGCCACGCGTCAACGATCTTCTGACCGGCCTCGAAGCCGTCGGCGAGGTGATGGCGCTCACCCGCAACGAAAGCGCCGTGCATGAAAAGATCGGCGCCTACGACAAGGTCGTCACCGGCAATCACAATGCCATGGTGCTGGGCGAGAACATCGACCTGCGAATTTTCCCGAAAATATGGGCGCACGGCTTTGCCGTGGAAAAACGCGACGGCGACGACATCCGCCGCAGCCTGCAATTCTTCGACGCGGCGGGCGAGGCGGTGCACAAGGTGCGTCTGCGGCCGGGGTCAAACCTCTATGCCTATCAGAGACTGGTCGCTTCGCTGGAATCGTCGAACCAGGAGCCACTGGTCGCCATTTCGGGGCCAGCCGCCGAGAACGAAGGCGAGGCGGTGACAACGACCGCGAATCTCGACGATCTGCGCGATCGCTGGAGCCGGCTGACCGACGTGCATCAGTTCTTCGGCATGCTGAAGACGTTGAAGCTCAGCCGCCGCCAGGCGGTCCGCATGGTGGGCCAGGACTATGCATGGCTGCTCGACAATGATGCGGTGAGAGCCATGTTCAATCATGCCGCCGCGGGCGAGATGCCGATTATGTGCTTTGTGGGAAACCGCGGCTGTATCCAAATCCATTCAGGTCCGGTCAAGTCGATCAAGCCAATGGGGCCATGGATCAATGTGCTGGACGAGACCTTCCATCTGCACCTGCGCACCGACCACATTCATGAGGTCTGGGCCGTGCGCAAGCCGACCAGGGACGACCATGTCACGTCGCTGGAGGTCTACGACGCCGGCGGCAACATGATCATCCAGTTCTTCGGCAAGCGCCATGAAGGAGAGGGTGAGCGCGACGACTGGCGCTTCCTGGCCGAAAACCTGCCGCGCATTCCAAGCCCGACCGCAGCCTGAGGAAACGATGATGGGTCTTCTCACCGGATTGACGGCTGCGCGCGGATCGATGCTTGGCCCCATGCTCGGCTTTTCCCTTGCTTTCGGCGCGCTACAGCCGGCCGACGCCGGCGACGGTGTCTCCGTCTTCGCCGATCCCACAAGGATCGCGTCCATCGGCGGCTCGATCACCGAGATCGTCTATGCGCTCGGCGAGGAAAAGCATCTTGTGGCGCGCGATTCCACCAGCCGCTATCCGAAAGCCGCTCTCGACCTGCCGGATGTCGGCTACATGCGCCAGCTGTCACCGGAGGGTGTGCTGTCGGTCAACCCTTCGGGCATGCTGGCGCTGCACGGTAGCGGCCCCAAGGAGGCGCTCGATGTGCTGAAGAAGACGAGCATCCCCTTCATCGAAGTGCCTGACCGGTACGACCGTGAAGGCATCCTCGAAAAGGTCCGCGTGATCGGCAAGGCGCTCGGCGCCGACGCCAAGGCCGAAGCGCTGGCCAGGGAGATCGATGCCAAGCTGCAGGCGGCGGAAAAGCAGACGGCCTCGATCGAGGAGCGCAAGCGCGTTCTGTTCGTGCTGTCGATGCAGGGCGGCAAGATCATGGCGGCCGGCAGCGATACCGCTGCCAACGGCATCATCAAGCTGGCCGGCGGCGTCAACGCGATCGAAGGCTTCTCGGGCTACAAGCAACTGTCCGACGAGGCTGTCGTCACCGCCAGGCCGGACGCGATCCTGATGATGAGCAATGCCGGGCCGCCGGTATCGGACGATGAACTGTTCGGCAATGTGTCGATCGCCTCGACGCCGGCCGGAACCGCGCGCAAGCTGATCCGCATCGACGGCGGCTATCTGCTCGGCTTCGACCACGCACGGCCGACGCCGTCCACGACCTCGCCGCCGCGCTCTATGGCACGCAGATTACGGACTGAGCGGCATGGTCGACCAGTCGATCGCCAGGCCGGCGGAGAGGAAGATGGCCAGCGCCGGTGACCGTTCCGGGCGCGCCCGTCTGGTCATCGCGCTCGCCTGCGTCATGCTTGCGGCAGCGGTATTGCTGTCGCTGACCTCCGGCGCCTCGGATGCCTCCGCCGTCAAGGTCGTCGGCGACTGGCTGTTCGGCGCAGCGCCTGGCGACGTGGCGATGAGCGCGCGAGATCGCCTCATCGTCTATGACATAAGGCTGCCGCGCGTCGTGCTCGGCGTGCTGATCGGGGCCGCCCTCGCGGTGTCCGGCGCGGTCATGCAGGGGCTGTTCCGCAATCCGCTTGCCGACCCCGGCCTTATCGGTGTTTCGGCGGGCTCCAGCCTCGGCGCGGCGGCCGTCATCGTGCTCGGCACGACCGTGCTGTCGCCGGTGACCGCCTCGTTCGGCGCGCTGACCCTTCCTCTGGCGGCCTTCGGCGGTGGTTTGTCGGTGACGTTGCTGCTCTACAAGGTCGCGACGCGGCAGGGCCGCACATCCGTCGCCACCATGCTGCTTGCCGGCCTGGCGCTGGCCGCACTTGCCATGGCGCTGACCGGTATCCTGATCTTCATGGCCGACGACCGGCAACTGCGCGACCTGACCTTCTGGCAACTCGGCTCGCTGGCCGGTGCGACATGGCAGAAGATCGGCTCTGTCGGCCCGGTCATCGTGCTTTCGCTGGCGGCGATGCCGTTCCTGGCTCGCGGCCTTAATGCGCTGGCGCTGGGCGAGGCGACCGCCGGCCATCTCGGCATCCCGGTGCAGCGGCTTAAGTACACGGCCATCGTCGGCGTCTCGGCGGCGGTCGGCGCCTCCGTCGCCGTCAGCGGCGGCATCGGTTTCATCGGCATCGTGGTGCCGCATCTGCTGCGCCTGCTGATCGGCCCCGACAATCGCTATCTGCTGCCGGGCTCGGCGCTGCTCGGCGCCTCGCTGCTGCTTTTGGCGGACGCGGTCGCGCGCACCATCGTGGCGCCCGCCGAACTGCCGATCGGCATCGTCACGGCGATCGCCGGAGCGCCGTTCTTCCTCTGGATCCTGCTGCGCAAGCGCGGCGTCATCGACCTGTAGGGGTGTTTCATTATCGAAGCGCGCGATGTTTCGGTGGCGATCGGCAGGAAAGGCATTGTCGCCGGCGTCGATTTCGAGGTCAGGCCGGGTGAGATTTCGGCCATTGTCGGCCCCAATGGGTCGGGCAAGACGACCTTCCTCAAGGCGCTGTCGGGGGAACTCGCGCATACCGGCCGGATTGCCATCAACGGCCGCGAGCTCTCGACGATAACGCCAGTCGAGGCGGCGACGCTGCGCGCGGTGCTGCCGCAGGCGACGACCTTGTCGTTTCCCTTTACTGTGCGCGAGATTGTCAGGCTCGGCCTTGTCGGAGGCCGCTCAGGTGTGCTGCCGGGCGAGGACGAACGCCTGCCGGAACGGGCGCTGGCGCGTGTCGACCTCGACGGTTTCGCCGGCCGCTTCTATCAGGAGCTTTCCGGCGGCGAGCAGCAGCGCGTTCAACTCGCCCGCGTGCTGTGCCAGGTCTGGGCGCCGGTGCTCGACGGCAAGCCGCGCTATCTGTTCCTGGACGAGCCGGTGTCCAGCCTCGACATCAAGCACCAGCTGATCATCATGAACATTGCCCGCGACTTCGCCAGAACGGGCGGCGGCGTGGTTGCCATCCTGCACGACCTCAACCTGACGGCGATGTATGCCGACCGGATTTTCGTCATGCACCGCGGCCGGCTTGCCGCCGCCGGTTCGCCGCAGGATGTGCTGAGCGACGATCTGATCGAAAGGGTATTCGGTTGCCGCTTAAGGGTTGGAGTCCTGCCAGCCGGCAATATGCCGTTCGTGCTGCCTCAATCAGCGGCCTAGATTCTGGCAGCGGCCTAGATTCTGGACGTTCGCCGCAGGTCCAGCCTGCGGTAAACCGGATCAGGCCGCCGGTGCGCGGCGCTCCAGCAGGTCAATGCCGAGCAGGTTGCGCACGTTCGGACGCGCCGCCACGAGATCGGCGATCGTATAGCGGGCAAGGACCGCGAAGAAGGCGTTGAGCGCCTCGCGCAACGCGGAATTCAGCGCGCAACTGTCGACCAGAGGGCATTCCGCGGCGTCGTTCTCGAAGCACTCGGCCATGGCGAAGCTTTCCTCCGTCACGCGCACGACGTCGAACAGGTTGATCGATTCCGCGGCACGGCCAAGCCTGACGCCGCCATTGCGGCCACGCACCGTCTCGACAAGGCCATTCTCGACCAGTGGCTGGAGGATCTTGAACAGGAAAAGCTCCGACACCGAATAGGCGGCGGCGATCTCGGGGATGCGGCTCAGCCGATCGGTATTGGCCGCGCAATACATCAGGATGCGCATGGCGTAATTGGTCTGGCGGGTAAGTCGCATCTTGTCCTCACAAAGCGCCGGCGAGCTGCGATCACGCCAGATTTTGAACTTTGCTGGTGCGGCTTTGCTCCGAGCTTTCGGATCTCGCCACACTGGCCTCGGCGGAATATGGCCTATACCTTGGAATAATTCCAGACTAGCTTCGCCTAATAGCTGAATATTCCCGTCAACTTTGTGTGCGCAAGGCGGCAAGACGCGGGCCGAATCGGCTGTCACGCGCATTTTCTCGGGCGAAACACCAGAGCGGTCCAGTGATTGGCAGAATGGCCGACCGCCCTAACTCTTTGTTTTCACGCAATTCCCTGGGGAAAGCGCCAGGCGCTTTTCCAGAGAACAGCGTTACACACCTTTCCTGGAATGCTCTAAATAGATCAGAGATCGACGAGGAGCGGCTCTGACATGTCACAATCAGCCACGGCCCTGGCTTCCGGCGGATACGATGCCGACGCGCATGCCAAGCTTACAATGCTGCGGCGGACCAAATTCGTCGCCACGGCGGCACTTGCGCTTTGCGTCGCCGTGTTCGCCCTGGCCAAGTCCTTCGAGAGCACCTATCCCTGGCTCGGCTTCGTCGCCGCCTTTGCCGAGGCGGCCACCATTGGCGGCCTGGCCGACTGGTATGCGGTGGTCGCGCTGTTCAAGCGGCCTCTCGGTCTGCCGATCCCGCACACCGCGATCATCCCCGAGAACCAGAACCGTATCGCCGATAATCTCGGCCGTTTCATCGAAGCCAATTTCCTTGCCCCCGAGCCGGTGCGCGAAAAGTTGGCCGAGGTCGATTTCTCGGCACTCGTCGCCGACTGGCTGGCCGATTCCGAACGTGCCGCGGGCCTGTCGCGTTTCGTCGTGCGGTTGGTTCCGCAGACGCTTGCCGCCGTCGAGCAATCGGGGCTGCGCGGCTTCGTCACCAGCCGGATGCTGGAGCAGATCGAAAAAGTGCCGCTATCGCCGTTGGCGGCCGAATTGCTCTCGGCCCTGACCGACGATCGCCGTCACCAGAGGCTGTTCGATGAATTCATCAAGGTGATCGGCCGATTCCTCAACGATGAACAGGCGCTGACGACCATGCGCGAAAAGATCCGCGAGGAACTGCCGTCGCTGTTCAACCTGTTCAGGGCCGACGCCTATCTCCTGAAGAAGATCGTTGCCTCGGCCGGTTCGCTGCTCGACGAGATGAGAGCCGATCCCGACCACCCGATGCGCACCGAATTCGACCGTTTCGCGCAAGCCTTCGTCGAGCGGTTGAGAACGTCGAAGCAGTATGCAAGGCGCGCCGAGAAGCTGAAGCGCGATTTCCTCGCCAGGCCGGAAGTCAAGGCGCTGGCCGGCGACATGTGGGAAAGCCTCAGGCTGTTCATCGAGCAGGATGCCAAGGCGCCGCGATCGATCATCCGCGCGCATCTTGCCAACATGTTCGTCGAGGTCGGCCGGCATCTGGCCGGAGACGCCAAGATCAGGGCCGACATGAACCAGGGATTCGTGGTGGCGCTGTCCTCTTTCGTCGAGAGCCAGAAGAGCGGCGTATCGAAATTCATCGCCGACCAGGTCAAGCGCTGGGACCTGGCGCAGCTGACGCGGCTGATCGAGATGAATATCGGCCGGGACCTGCAATATATCCGCTTCAACGGCATGATCATCGGCGGTCTGGCCGGCATCGTGCTTTACACCGCGGAGCGGCTGTTTCTCGTCAATTGACGGGCGCACGCCATGCCCTATTCTCATGGGCGGGGCATCAGCAGTCGCGGCAACAGGGGAGCAGATGAGCATGGCCAAACAACCGGATTCCGATTCCTTCACGGACATGTTCGGCCGGTTCGGCCGCGATCTGAAACTGCCCAATGTCGATGTCGAGGCAATCCTCGCGCACCACCGCAAGAACCTTGAAGCGCTGGAGAAATCGGCGCGGGCAAGTGCCGCCGGCGCGTCGTCGCTGTTCTCCAGGCAACGCGAGATGCTGCAGGACACACTGCGCGAAATTGCCGACATGACGCAAGGCTACAGAGCGCCCGGCACGCCGCAGGACCTGATGGCCAAGCAGACTGAGTTCGCCAGGAAATCCTTCGAGACCACGCTGAAGAATGCCAGCGAAGTGGCCGAACTGGTCAGGAAATCCGGCACCGAATCGGTCGACATCCTGCGCATGCGCATCAAGGAGGCGATGGAGGAAATCCGCGCCGGCTACGAGAAGAAGTAGCTTGCGTGACAAAGACCGGTTGCCTGCCAACCCTGCGCCAGGCGTAGGTTTGTTCGGATGCTCTTTCATCGGCCGCCATGCTTTTACACCATGGGTACCCTCAAATGCCAAGGCCGGGCGAACACGGCTTGACGTAGGACCATGCCAGGATTCGCGTCGGTCCCGGCGGAACGGAATCATGCAGGGCGAATTGACAGAGGCCGCCGGTTCGTGGTCCGGAAGCGTTGGAAGCCATCGGGAAAACAGGAATGACCGAAATACGGCCTAAGACGCCGCCGACCTACGAGCAGTTGAGGACGATGTCCGGGCAGGAGCTTGGCGTCTCGGAATGGACGACAGTCGACCAGAACCGTATCAACCAGTTCGCCGAATGCACCGGCGACCATCAATGGATCCATGTCGACCCCGAACGGGCGCGGCGGCAAAGCCCGTTCCGCACGACGATCGCACATGGCTATCTGACGCTGTCGATCATCGGCGCGCTGGCGCTCGGCATGGGAATCGTGCCCGAGAACACGCAGGCCGCCTTCAACTACGGCTTCGACAAGGTGCGGTTCCTGGCGCCGGTCAAGGTGGGCGCACGCATCCGGTTGCGCACCACGCTGCTGTCCATGGAGGACAGGGGGCCGGGCCAATACCTGATGAAGGCCGCCAACACCGTCGAGATCGAGGGCGAGGAAAAGCCGGCGTTGACGGCCGAAACGCTGGTCATGCTTTATGAGCGCCGCAAGCGGGCAGGGGCCTGAGCGGCATTCGCCCAAGCCCCTGAATTGATCTTCGTCAGGCATTCTCCGCCCGCCGGCTCGGCAAAAGGCTGAGCGCGCACAGCGTCATTGCCGCAAAAACAGCGGCATAGAAGACCAACGGCCATGCGGTGTCGCCACCCAGCAGGAGGACGAAGAACGTGCCGGCGATGCCGACGATCAGGCTCTGGGCGCAGAAATAGAGCGCCACGGCGGTTCCCGCGACATCGGAGAACGCCTCGAGTGCGCCATTGGCCGTGACCGAGGCGGCAAAAACTATGCCCACCGCCATCACCCACATCGGCAGGATGAAAGTCGCGAAGGAGGGCGCGGCGGACAACTGCCCGATGGCCAGCATTGCGGCGCCGAAAAGCAACATCGCCATGCCGCGCGCCAGGCTGCCCGCAATGCCCCAGCGGCCGATGAAGGTTTTGGCGAAGCGGGTGGTTGCGATCATCACCAATGCCGCGGTGGCAAAGGCGAAGCTGAAGCCGATCTGCGAGAAGCCGGCGCCATCGATCAGAACCCGGGGCGCCGTCGAAAAGAACACGAAGAACGTGCCCATCGCCGCAGCGAATCCGAGCGTGTAGGTCCAGAAGGCGAAGCTGCCCAGGATCGACCGGAATGCGGCGTGCGGCCGGTTACCATTCGACGGCTTCGTCTCATGCCATCGCAGCCACGCCTGGAGCGTAGCCAGCATGGCCAGAACGGCGAGCGTGATGAAGATCGCGCGCCAGCCGAAGCTGTCGGCGATCAAGGCGCCAGCGATCGGCCCCAATGCCGGCACGAAGGCCAGCATCGAGCTGAACAGGCCGTAGATCACCGTGCCTTCGGGCCGCTGCGCGTAAACGTCACGGACCGTGGCAAAGGTCGCGACCAGAACAGCCGATGCGCCGATGGCTTGCAAGACGCGCAGGGCAACAAAGGCTGTCGCCGACGACGTGTCGGCCAGCAGAAACGAAGCACTTGCAAACAGCAGCCCGCCACCGATCACTACTGGACGCCGGCCGATCCGGTCGGAAATCGGCCCGAACACGACCTGGCCGAAGCCAAGCGTGACCATATAGAGGCTGAGCGTCAGCTGGACAACATCAGGGGTTGTGCCAAGAGCTGCCGGCATTGCCGGAACCACCGGCAGATAGATGTCCATGGCTAGCGAGGCAAGAATGTCGAAAGGCGCCATCAGCAGCAGCGCCGACGACAAGGAGTAGGCCCATATCGGGCGTTTTGGATAAGACATGATCGAGGATCCGCACAAATGGTGAGATTTGGCGGCGACCTGCCGGTGATTCAGGATGGAAAAATGACGGGGCAGATGGCCGCAACAACGAGATGTTGTCGCGGCTTACTCGTCTGCTGACTTGCTGGCTCCCATACCGCTGCCCCGAATGATCTTGCAGCCGTCCATTCGGCTGTGTGTCGTTCACCTATCAGGCGAGGACCGGCCGGGCAACCTCCAGGCCATGCAGCGCAGCAAGTCAGGGAATTTCGGGCGCAGCACGACCGGCGGCGCGAGCCGAAACCAGCGCCAACACCAGCGCCGCCACCGCCAGTGCCGTTGCCGTCTGGAAGGTCACCTGCATTCCACCGGCCGCCGCCGCTGACGTCAGCATGCCTTGGCCGATGGCTTCGCGTCCTCCGGCCGATGCGGCGGCGAATATGGCGCCCATGACGGAGGCGCCCGTAATGAGGCCAAGGTTGCGCGACAGATTGAGCAGGCCGGAGATGACGCCGCGTTGACCGGCGCCGACGCTGCTCATGACGGCGGCGTTGTTCGCTGTCTGGAACAGGGCATAACCGAAGCAGGTCACGGTGATGGGGACGACATAGCTGACGATGCCGAGTGTCGTTATCGCCAGGGACAGGAGGAACGTGCCCGTGGCAAGGCCGAGCAGGCCCGCGACCATCATCCTTTTGGCTCCGAAGCGATCGGCAAGGCGTCCGGCAAGCAACGCCGACAGCGCCGAAACCAGCGGGCCTGTCGAGAGCACCAGTCCGGCGTTTGCCGCGTCCAGTCCGAGCCCGCGCGAGAGATAGAACGGCGCGACCACCAAGGTCGCCATCATCACCGTGGCGACGATCAGGTTCATAGCAAGGCTGGTGCTCAGTGAGAGATCGCGGAAGGCGGAAAGCTCGACCGATGGGTTTTTCGCCATCCTTTGCGCCGTGGCGAACAGGAAGATGCCGATGCCAGCCGCGACCAGCAGGCCGATATTGATGAGCCCGAAACTGCCTCTACCCAGTGTCATCGCCAGCGCGTAGGCCGCCAATGTCAGGGCCAACAGGCCCGTGCCCAAACCATCGAAGCCGGCTTGGCCGGTCCACGCCGTCCGGTTGCCGGCAGGCAAAGCACGCCAGGCCATTGCAAAGGTCAGGATGCCGAGCGGCACGTTGACCAGGAAGATCGAACGCCAGCCGAGAGCGGCGATCAGCAGGCCGCCTATGGAAGGGCCGAGCGTGGTGCCGATGGCCGACATGGCGCCGAGCAGGCCCATGGCGCTGCCGGTCCTGGCCTTGCTCACCGTCTCGGGACAACGGCCAATGTCAGCGCCATCATCAGCGCCGCGCCAAGCCCTTGCACCGCCCGCGCCGCGATCAGCAGCCACAAAGCCGGCGAGAGGCCGCAGAGCACCGAGGCCGATGTGAACAGCGCGATGCCGAAAAGCAGCAGCGGCCGCCGCCCGAGCATGTCGGCGAGGCGCCCGGCACTGACGATCAGGATGGTGATGGCGAGCAGATAGGCAATCACGACCCATTGCACCTGTTGGAACGAGGCATCGAATGCCTGCATCAGCGAGGGAAGGCCGACGCTGGCGATGCTGGTGCCGAGCGACGACAGCAGCGTGGCCAGCGACAGGCTCGCCAGCGCCCATCCAGCCGATGGGATTTTCTGTGCGACCGATGCGTGCTCGTTGCGATGTTGCTCAGTGACTGCCACGGCGATCTCCCTTTGTCGGCTTCAGGTAGAAGCTTCGAAGATCTAATCGTTTGCATGATGTGGCGGAACGCGCAGCATTTGCATTCTATTCGTGCGTTGCACGCCACATCAGCGGATTTCGTGCTAGGATCGAACCATGTCGCCGCCCGATCTCAACCTGCTCGTCGCCCTCGATGTCCTGCTGGACGAAGGCAGCGTGGCGCGTGCGGCGACGCGATTACGGCTCAGCCCCTCGGCGATGAGCCGCACGCTGGCGCGGTTGCGCGCGGCGACGGGAGATCCGCTGCTGGTGCGGGCCGGTCGCGGCCTTGTTCCAACGCCACGCGCGCAGGAACTGCGCCAGCAGGTCGGCCGTGTGGTTCAGGATGCTGAAACGCTGCTGCGCCCGGCGAGGCTGCTTGATCTGCCGGGCCTGGAGAGGACCTTCACGCTGCGCACCAATGAAAGCTTCGTCGAGGAGTTCGGGCCGCGCCTGATCGCCCGCATCCAGGCCGATGCGCCGGGCGTGCGGCTGCGTTTCGCGCCGAAGTCGGACAAGGACATGGCGTCACTGCGCGAAGCGGCGATCGACCTGGAAGTAGGTGTGGCCGGCGAGACCGGGCCGGAGGTGCGCATCCAGGCGCTTTTTCGCGACCGTTTCGTCTGCGCGGTGCGCAGCGGCCATCCGCTGGGCCAGGGCGCGATGACGCCGGAACGCTATGCGGCCGGCCGCCACATCAATGTTTCGCGGCGGGGCCGCGAAAGGGGGCCGATCGACGAGGCCTTGAGCCGGCTCGGATTGCAACGAATGGTCGTGTGCATGGCTTCCGGTTTTTCGGCCGCGCTCGCGATGGCGCGCGCCTCGGAGCTGATCGCCAGCGTGCCCGAGCGGCATACGCAAGGCGCGCGCGCCGGCATGCAGACTTTTTCCCTGCCGGTCGACATTCCGGCGGTCACCATTTCCATGCTCTGGCATCCGCGGCTCGATGCCGATCCGGCGCAGCGCTGGCTGCGGAGTTGTGTGCGCGACATTGCGTGAAGTCCTGATCGCGCAAGCCGCGCCGCAGCCGTCAGCGCGGCATGGCTGCCTCCAGCACCTTGAAAATCCGCTCGTCTTCGCATTGCGCAACGTTGAAGCGCAGGAATCGGCTGGCTGATCGCGACAGGCTGAACGCGTTCCCGGGCGCCAGCACGACATTGGCCGCAAGCGCGCGGCGGGCAGTCTCGGCTGCGTCCACTGCATCCGGCAGGCTGCACCAGAGGAACAGACCGGCAGGCTGCTCGATCCAGGGCGTGATCCCGATCGCCTTCAGCCGAGCGCTTGTCTCGATCATGGCACGTGAGAGCCGGGCGCGCAGCAGGTCCATATGCTTGCGATAGCTGCCATCCCTGAGCAGGGTCAGCACCAATTCGGCCGCGAGCCGCCCGCCGCCGAAAGTGGTGGCGATCTTGAGGTCGGCCAGCCCTTCCATCCAGTCACGGGGCGCGGCGATGAACCCGCAGCGTATCGAGGCCGAAAGCGTCTTGGAGAAACTGCCGATATGGACGACACGTTCGAGACCGTCGAAAGCCGCAAGCCTCGGGGCAGGAGTGTGTTCGAAATCGGCGAAGATGTCGTCCTCGACGATGGTCAGGTCCGATTGATCGGCGAGCTTGAGCAGCCGGTGCGCGGTGACCGGCGACAGGATCGCGCCGGTCGGGTTGTGGATGGCGGAGTTGGTGATGTAGAGGCGCGGCCGATGCTCGGCCAGCGCCTGCGCGAACAAGTCGATATCCGGTCCCGATGGCGTATAGGGGACGCTGACGACCTTGGCCTGATGGGCACGCAACAGTGCGTGGAAATTGAAATAGCAGGGATCGTCGACCAGCACTGTATCGCCGGGTTCGAGCAGGAACCGGCACAGGAGGTCGATGGCCTGCGTGCCCGATTCCGTCAGCATGATCTGTTCGGGGGAAGCCTCGATGCCATGCGTGGCCATGCGCCGCGCCAGCAATTGGCGCAGCGGCGGCAGCCCGAGCGGCGTGCCGTAGTCGGCAAGGGCCACATCATCGGCGCGCGCCACGGTGCGCAGCGCGCGGCGCAGCGCTGCCTGCGGCATCCACGAGGCGGGCAGCCAGCCGCAGCCGGGCTTCAGCATCTCATCGCCCGCTTCCAGCGACTGCCGCGAAACCCAGAGCGGATCGACGGCGCGGTCGAGCCGTGGGCCGATCTCGGCGAGCGACAGCGGCGCCAGCGATCCGGCGGCATAAAAGCCGGAGCCTGGCCGGGAACGGATCGCGCCTTCCGCCGCCAGGCGTTCATAGGCCTCGACCACTGTCGATTTGGAAACCTGCATGGATTTCGCGAAGGCGCGGATAGAGGGCAATCGGGCGCCGGGCGTGAGGCTGCGCGCGGCAATTCGCTGGCGGATCGTGGCCATGACGCCTTCGACAAGGGTTCCGCTGTTGTCGAATCTCGCTGATTCGTCCATCTGTACCTTCCGGCAAACCATGACAGTTTTGTTGAATTGTACTGCATTGTCTCTGGTAGCGCCATGAGTATGGGCCCGATAGAGGGCGCAACGGATGGAGTGCCTGCAATGGACAAGACGACGAGCGGCTGGATGAGCGGATTCATCGGCGTGTTGATTTTCAGCGGCTCCTTGCCGGCAACGCGCGTGGCGGTGATGGATCTCGATCCGACGTTCCTGACGTCAGCGCGCGCGGTGATAGCAGCTTTGCTCGGCCTCGCGCTGCTGCTCGTGTTCCGCGAGAAGCGCCCGGAGCGTCATGACCTGATGTCGCTTGTCATCGTCGCGTTGGGTGTGGTGGTCGGCTTTCCCTTGCTGACAGCCTTGGCGCTGAAGCATGTCACCTCTGCTCATTCCATCATCTTCGTCGGCTTGCTGCCGCTGGCGACCGCGATCTTCGGCGTGCTGCGCGGGGGCGAGAGGCCGAGACCGGCCTTCTGGCTGTTCTCATGCCTCGGCAGCGCGTTGGTGGGTGGGTTTGCCCTTGCGCAAGGCATGACGGCCTCACCCGTTGGCGACGCACTGATGCTTGCCGCCATCATCGTGTGCGGCCTGGGCTACGCAGAAGGCGCCGCGCTGTCGCGCAGGCTGGGCGGCTGGCAAGTGATCTGCTGGGCGCTGGTGCTGTCACTGCCGGTCATGCTGGTGCTGACCGTGGTCACCCTGCCACCGTCCTTCGCCACGGTCGGGACCAATGCATGGATCGGGCTTGCCTATGTCTCGCTGTTCAGCATGCTGATCGGCTTCGTGTTCTGGTATCGCGGCCTCGCGCAAGGCGGCATCGCCGCCGTGGGGCAGTTGCAACTGCTGCAGCCCTTCTTTGGCCTCGCCCTGGCGGCGTCCCTGCTGCATGAACAGGTCAGCCCCCTGATGGTCGTCATCACGCTCGGCGTGGTGCTGTGCGTATTCGGCGCCAAAAAGTTTGCCAGGCGGGATTTGCCACGGCCCGCAACCGGCGCCGCTGGCTAAAACTTCGTCACCACACCGATGCCGATGCCTTCGAAGCCGCCCATCGCCATCAGGGCGGCGGGCGCTTCCTCAAGGCTGATCTTCTTTCCGACCAGAAGCTCGGGTTTCAGCTTGCCGGTGCGGATCATCTCCATCATCGCGGGGTAGCGGTAGGCCTGCATGCCGTGGCTGCCGAGGATTTCGAGTTCGAACGCGATCACCTTGTCCATCGGCACCTGCGGGCGGGCGTGATCGCCCAGCATCAGGCCGACCTGCACATGGCGCCCGCGCCGGCGCAGATTGGCGATCGAATTGAACGAGGTCGTGGGATGACCGAGTGCATCCATGGACATATGCACGCCGCCATTGGTGATCTGCTTGACCGCCTTGACGACGTTCGGGGTCGTCGCCGCGTTGATGGTCGCCACCGCGCCGATCTTCCTGGCAAAGTCCAGCTTCTCTTCGGTGAGGTCGATGGCGATGACATTGGCGCCCATGGCGCTGGCGATCATGATCGCGGACAGGCCGACGCCGCCGCAGCCATGCACCGCCACCCATTCGCCCGGCGTCACCCGGCCCTGGTCGACGATGGCGCGGAACGAGGTGACGAAGCGGCAGCCGAGGCTGGCGGCAGTGGCGAATTCCATTTCGTCGGGCAGGCGCACGAGGTTGGTGTCGGCGTGCTCGATGGCGACATATTCGGCGAACGAGCCCCAGGCGTTGAAGCCCGGCTGGGACTGGTGCTCGCAGACCTGGTGATTGCCGGACGTGCATTCGAAGCAGTGGCCGCAGCCGACGGCGAACGGGACGGTGACGCGCTCGCCAGCCTTCCAGCGGGTCACCTGCTTGCCGGCGGCTACCACGACGCCGGCCAGTTCGTGACCGGGGACATGCGGCAAGCGGATATCGGCGTCATGGCCCATCCAGCCGTGCCAATCGCTGCGACACAGGCCTGTCGCCTCGACCTTGATGACGACGCCGTCCGGCGCCGGCTTCGGATCGGGAACGGTCTGGATCGTCGGCGCCTCGCCGAATTTTTCGAAGACGACGGCTTTCATCGGCAACTCCACCTTGCGCGCACTTCGGGAAACGATAGCCGATTCCCTGACCGGTCAAGCGGAAATCGATTCCGCCAGACAAGTCGGCCGTTTGGGCAGACGCCGATGGCGACGCTGCGCGTCGCCGAATGAAGGTTACTCGGCATCGATCTGGTTTTGCGGCGCGGCGTTCTGGAAGGCCGGCAGGGCCATGCAAGCGGCGTTGATGCGCGAGATCGTCGGGTAGGGCGCCATATCGACGCCGAAACGGGCATTGCTGGTGACTTGTGCCGCCAGGCAGATATCGGCCAGCCCCGGCGTGTCGCCGTGGCAGAAGGTGCCGGTCTCGGGCGAAGCCATCAACAGGTCTTCGAGTGGCTTGAAACCCTCTTTGACCCAGTGCCGGAACCAGTTGGCGACATCCTCGTCGCCGGCGCCGAACAGGGTTCGCAGCGCGGTCAGGATACGCAAATTATTCACCGGATGGATATCGCAGGCAATCATCTGCGCCAGCATCCTGACGCGGGCGCGCCCAACTGCGTCCTTCGGCAGCAGAGGCGGTTCGGGCGTCGTCTCGTCGAGAAATTCGATGATCGCCAGCGATTGCGTCAGCAGGGTGCCGTCGCCCAGGATCAGCGCCGGCACCAGGCCCTGCGGGTTGACCGCGAGATAGGCCGGTTCGAGATGCTCGCCATGGCGCAGGTGATGCGGCACGTAGTCATAGGTCAGCCCCTTCATCTCCAGCGCAATCCGCACCCTGTAGGAGGTGGAGGAGCGGTAGTAGTTGTGAAGGACGATGTCGCTCATGCATTCACCGATTTGGCTGGCCGATGGTCACTTCGATCGTGCCGATGCCGTCGACGCCGCCGGTCATCGTCTCCCCAGGGTTGACCTTGCCGACGCCGGCCGGCGTGCCGGTGAAGATGAGGTCGCCTGGCTGCAATTCCATGCCTTCGCTGCAGATCGAGACGATGTCGGAGATCGGCCAGATCAACTCGGCGAGATCGGCATCCTGCCGGACCTTGCCGTCGACAGCCAGCCAGATACGGCCCTGGTTCGGATGGCCGGATTTTTGCGCGGGAACCAGAGGACCGCACGGCGCGGAGCGGTCGAAAGCCTTCGACCAGTCCCATGGCCGCGCCGCTTTCTTGGCTTCGTCCTGGAGATCGCGGCGGGTGAGGTCGATGCCGACGGCATAGCCCCAGACACAATCCAGCGCCTGGGCGCGCGGGATGCGGAAGCCCGACTTGCCGATCGCGACCACCAGTTCGATCTCATGGTGCAGGTTGGTCGTCAGCGGCGGGTAGGGGATCGTAGCGCCGGAGTCTGCCACCGCATCGGCGGGCTTGGTGAAGAAGAAGGGTGGATCGCGCTCGTCATTGCCGAACTCCCTGATATGCGCGGCGTAGTTGCGCCCGACGCAGAAGATGCGGCGCACCGCAAATCGCTCGTTCGAGCCGGCCACTGCGACCGAGGGCGTTGGCGGAGCGGGGAGGACAAAGGCGGTCATGGTCTGTCTCTGCAGTTGGATGTCGGGCCGCGGGCACCTTCGGCCGAATTGAGAGGCCGGGCAAGGCGTCGCTTTTCATAAAGCATTGGCCGGCCGGCCGTATAAGGAATCCGGAGTTTCCATCACTTTCGCGGCGATGCATCGTCCGCTGGGATAGACTATTTGCCAATAAGTCAGCCATGGTCGCGGGATTATGCTGCGGCCGGCAAACCGAAACGAGCCACATGACAGCAGCCACTGACAGCGCCCGGTTCCTGATCATCGACGATCATCCGCTGTTTCGCGAGGCGCTGCACAGCGCCGTGCAGATGGCCTACCCGGAGGTCGACACGGTGGAGGCGCGCTCGATCGCCGAGGCACTCGACCTGCTGGCCGGGACAAAGCCGTTCGACCTTGCCCTGCTCGATCTCAGCATGCCCGGGGTGCACGGCTTCGAGGGGTTGCTGCAGCTTCGGACCCGCTATCCGCGCCTGCCCGTGGTCATAGTATCCGGTTACGAGGAGCCCAAGATCATCTCCGAGGCGCTGTCCTACGGTGCTGCCGGCTTCATCCCGAAATCGGCGCGCAAGAGCGATCTGGCCAACGCCATACGCTCGGTGATGGAAGGTGCCATCTATGTTCCGGAAACTTATGAGGGCCGCCCGCCCGACGCCGACAGCACCGACCGCGCCGACATGGTGCAGCGCCTTTCGACATTGACGCCGCAGCAGTTGCGCGTGTTGCAGATGCTACGCCAGGGCCTGCTCAACAAGCAGATCGCCTATGAGCTGCAAGTGGGCGAGACCACGGTCAAGGCGCACGTTTCGGAGATCCTGCGCAAGCTCAACGTCTACAGCCGCACGCAAGCGGTGATCGAGGTTTCGAAGCTGGACAATGCGGAGCTGTTTCGGGACCAGGCGGGGTTTTGAGGGGCAGGTCTAAGCCAGCAGATGTGCCAGCAGCGCCCTTAGTTGCGCGGGCTTGAGCGGCTTGCGCATCAACTCGATGCCGCCGGCCCGCGCCGCCTTGGCGACGGCTTCGGAACTGTCGGCGGTGACGATCAGCGCCGGCACCGCGCGGCCGAGATAGCGGCGGACCTTCGATATGGTGGCGGTGCCGAGATCGCCGCCGTCGAGATGCTGGTCGGCTATGACGATGTCGGGCACCCAGTCCGTGTCGCCGAGCATGTCGAGCGCGTCGTCGGTCGAGGTCGCGGCGCGCACCAGGCATTGCCAGCGTTCGAGCAACGAGGTCATCGCCTGCAGCACCTCGACATCGTTCTCGACCAGCAGAACCTTGGTGCCGAACAAGCCGTAGCCGCGCGGCCGCTCCAGGCTTGCAGCGCTGGCGACGGCGTCCGCCGTGGCACCGATGCCGACGGGGACATCGATGTGAAAAATCGTGCCGCGACCGACCTTCGAGGAAAACGTCACGGGATGGCCGAGCGCGCCGGCGATGCGCCGCACGATGGCCAGCCCAAGGCCGAGACCGCCGCCGGCGAGTTCGGCATTGGCAGGCATGATGCCGCGATGAAATTCCTCGAACACCGCCTCGCGCTGGTCGTCGGGAATGCCGCAGCCGGTGTCGGCGACATCGATGCGGATGGCATCGCCGCGGTGCCTGGTGCCGACAAGGACACCGCCCGAGCGGGTGTAGCCCAGCGCATTGGAGAGGATGTTCTGCAGGATGCGGCGCAGCAGCGTGCGATCGGAGCGAACCACGGCGTTGACGGCGCGGAATTTCAGCGACAGGCCCTTCAGTTCGGCCACAGGCTGGAAATCCGACCGCAGCGACGAGAACAGCGCCTCCAGGCTGACGTCGCCAATGTCGGGCTGGACCACACCCGCATCGAGCTTGGAGATGTCGAGCAGCGTGCGCAGCAGGTCCTCCATCGTCTCCAGCGAGCGCTCGACCTGCCGTACCAGTTTCCGGCCCTCGTCGCTGGTCTGCACTTCGGCAAGGGCGGAGACGGACAGATGCGCCGCATTCAACGGCTGCAGCACGTCGTGGCTGGCCGCCGCGAGAAAGCGGGTCTTGGACAGGTTCGCCTGCTCGGCATTTTCTTTGGCGGCGCTGAGGTCGATGTTCGATTGTTCCAGCCGCCGCAAGGTCGAGTGCAGTTCCTCGGTGCGGGCGCGTACCCTGCTTTCCAGTGAGATCGCGGTCTGGAACAGCGAGAAGGCGTTGCCTTGCTGGTCCATCGAGCGCTCGACGCGGCTGACCAGCGCAGCGTTGATCTTCTTCAGCCTGTCGGGATCGTCTATGTCCTTGAGGGGCACGGCAGCGCTCACTCGGCGGCCGGGCGCTCGCCGAAGGCGATGCCGGTGAAGGTCTGGTTGAGATGCATCGACCGGTATTGTTCGCCATAGGTGCCGAAGCCGATGACGTTGTTGACCCGGTAGAGTTCGGAAATCTCGCGAAAGACCTGGCGGTTGCGCGCATCCAGCCGGCGCAGGACACAGTCGAAGCCGATGATCATGTCGATGCCGCCAAGCCTCGCCTCGACGTCGAGCAGAGCCGCGCGGGTCGATTCCACCATGTCCTTGGGTTGGGCGATCGACAGCACGACACCATCGTCGATGGCGCAGAAGAACGACAGCGAGCCGTCCGCATGCATCTTCTGGATGGAGCGGCAGTAATATTCACCGCCTACCTTCACCACCACCGGATGCGAGGCGAAGCTCAGCGGTGTCAGCGTCTGCGCGACGATGCCGACCGAAGCGGCATATTCCTCGGCCGCATTGGTGGCATTGAACTCGCGCACGATGCGGTGATCGGGATCGGACGCGGTGACCACCAGCTTTTCGTCGGTGGGAACGAAATTGTCGGTCTTGAAGACATGGAAAGGGATTTCCGTGGCAACCAGCACGATGATGGCGCTGTCGGAGGTGACCTTGCCGTTGGAGATCAGGCTCGTCGTCTCGAATTTCAGGTCGTCACCGGCGGAACCGCCGAGCAGTGGTATGTCATCGAGGCCCCAATGGATGGCCGAACTCACCGCTTCCTCGGCATAGGACAGTCCGTCGATGAAACAGAGCGCGAAGGTGTTCCTGGTCCGCTCGCCGCCGATGCGCCCATGCAGCGTACGTCGCAGATCCTCGACATCACCAGTGACCCTGTCCAAGCCCGATGACGAAAGGTTGTCGACCGTGGTGCTGACCGCGGTGAATGAACCCGAAGGGAGCAGCATGGCGAGGATATGGCCTTCCTCGAGGCCCTGCGGCGTGATTTCGCCGGCGGTCGAGCAGCCGGCGTAGTGTAGCGCCGGCGCATGGGCCGCGATTGCGCGCGAAAGGGCGCCGGCCTCGACAAGGCGCTGGGAAAAAAACAACAGGGCGAAGCCGGCCTCGATGGCGGCCGCCTCCGCCGCCACCGCGCGTGCGAAGACGTCCGGGTCGGGCTCGTCCGTGGTCAGCGCCGACAAACCGCATGCGTAGCGCGTCCGTGAAACGGTCAGCGACGTTCTCCCGCATTTCCTCCGACGCTGCCTGTGCGCGGCTGTTGATGTGCTTCTTGCGCCAACGTCGAAAGCCATTGTTGCCGCCAATCGGCATTTTGGCAATGGGGCGAGGGGAATGCGTGTTTCGCCCTGCCATGGCCGAAAGTACAATGATCCGGCTTTTGCGCCGCGCTGTTTTTTACGGCTTGTGCGGTGTACGAATAACGCATGGCCGAAGCCAACACCGCGTCGGCAGCGTGATGACCAAGGTGATACCCAGGGAGGATTCATGTCGGACGTTTCGTTGATGGTGAACGGAAAACAGGTCCGCGGTGCGGCCGAGGACCGGACGCTGCTGGTTCACTTCTTGCGGGAGAATCTCGGCCTCACCGGCACCCATGTCGGTTGCGACACCTCGCAATGCGGCGCCTGCGTCGTCCATGTCGACGGCAAGGCGGTGAAGTCCTGTACGATGCTCGCGGTGCAGGCGTCCGGATCGAGCGTGGTGACGATCGAGGGACTTGCCAACGGTGCCGACCTGCATCCCGTGCAGACGGCGTTCAAGGAGCATCACGGACTGCAATGCGGCTTCTGCACGCCGGGCATGATCATGACGGCGACCGACATGATCAAGCGCCACCCCGAAGGCCTCGACGAAGCGACGGTGCGCGCAGAGCTCGAGGGCAACATCTGCCGCTGCACCGGCTACCACAACATCGTCAAGGCGATCCTCGCCGCATCGGAGAGGATGAGCGGCAAGGTCAGGCAAGCGGCGTGAGAAAAGTAGTGAGTAGTCGGTACGAACCGGCGCCGATCTCCACCACTCACTACTTCCTACTCACTATTTCGGGAGGAATTTCTGATGGGCATTGAAGGTGTTGGCGCTCGCGTGGCGCGCAAGGAAGACAAGCGGTTCATCACCGGCGCCGGTCGCTATGTCGACGACATGGTGGTACCCGGCATGAAGCAGGCGGCCTTCGTGCGCAGCCCGCACGCGCATGCCCAGATCGTGAAGATCGACGTCGACAAGGCTCAAGCCATGCCGGGCGTCATCGGCGTGCTGACCGGCAAGGAGCTGAAGGCCGATGGCATCGGCAATCTCATCTGCGGCTGGATGATACATTCCAAGGACGGCTCCCCGATGAAGATGGGAGCCTGGTCGCCGCTGGCGGTCGACAAGGTTCGCTATGTCGGCGATGCGGTCGTCGTCGTGGTCGCCGACACCAAGGGCCAGGCGCGCGACGCCGCCGAAGCGGTCGAGATCACCTACAATGAACTCGAGGCGGTGGTGGATGCGACGAAGGCGCTCGAAAAGGGCGCTCCGCAACTCCATCCGGAAGCCGAAAACAACCTGATCTTCGACTGGGAGATCGGCGACGCCAAGGCGACCGACGCGGCGATCACCGCGGCTTCCCACGTCACCCGCATGAAAATCGTCAACAACCGGCTGGTGCCCAACGCCATGGAGCCGCGGGCAGCGCTGGGCCACTATGACAGAGCGGAAGACCACTATACCTGCTGGACGACCTCGCAGAACCCGCATGTCGCGCGGCTGGTGATGAGCGCCTTCTACAACATTGCGCCGGAAAACAAATTGCGCGTCATCGCGCCCGATGTCGGCGGCGGTTTCGGCTCCAAGATTTACATCTATCCAGAAGAAATCGTCTGCCTGTGGGCGTCCAAGAAAACCGGCGTGCCGGTGAAATGGGTAGCCGACCGCACCGAAAGTTTCCTTTCCGACGCGCATGGCCGCGACCATGTCTCGACAGTGGAAATGGCCTTCGACAAGAACAACAGGATCACCGGCCTCAAGGTCGACACGTTAGCCAATCTCGGCGCCTACATGTCGTTGTTCTCGTCCTGCGTGCCGACCTATCTCTACGCGACGCTGCTGTCGGGTCAGTACAATATCCCGGCGATCCACGCCAATGTCCGAACGGTCTATACCAACACGGCACCCGTCGATGCCTATCGCGGGGCAGGGCGGCCGGAAGCCACCTATCTCATCGAGCGCACGATGGAGACCGCGGCGCGGGAACTCGGCGTGTCGCCGGCGGAGCTTCGGCGAACCAACTTCATCACCACGTTTCCGCACCAGACGCCGGTCATCATGAACTATGACGCCGGTGACTATGGCGCCTCGCTCGACGCGGCCATGGAGGCCGCCGACTATGCCGGCTTTGCCGGGCGCAAGGCGGAGGCCGCCAGGAACGGCAAGCTGCGCGGCATCGGCATGAGCTGCTACATCGAAGCATGCGGCCTGGCGCCGTCGGCCGCGGTGGGCTCGCTCGGCGCCGGCGTCGGCCTTTGGGAATCGGCCGAGGTGCGCGTCAATGCCGCCGGCACCATCGAGGTGCTGACCGGCTCGCACAGCCATGGCCAGGGCCATGAGACGACCTTCGCGCAACTGGTCAACGAACGGTTTGGGGTGCCGATCGACAGCGTCTCGATCGTCCATGGCGACACTGACAAGGTGCAGATGGGTATGGGTACCTACGGCTCGCGCTCGGGCGCGGTCGGAATGTCGGCGATTGCCAAGGCGCTGGACAAGGTCGAGGCCAAGGCCAAGAAGATCGCGGCGCACCTGCTCGAGGCCGACGAGGGCGACATCGTCATCGAGAACGGCGCGCTGAAGGTCGCCGGCACCGACAAAAGCGTGCCGTGGTTCCAGATGGCGCTGGCGGCCTATACCGCTCATAATTTGCCCGGTGGCATGGAGCCGGGATTGAAGGAGACGGCGTTTTACGACCCGTCCAATTTCACCTTTCCGGCCGGCTGCTACATCTGCGAGGTCGAGATCGATCCGGAGACCGGAACGACCGAGATTATCCAGTTCGTCGCGGCCGACGATTTCGGCAACATCATCAACCCGATGATCGTCGAGGGCCAGGTGCATGGCGGCATCGCGCAGGGCATCGGCCAGGCACTGCTCGAAGGCGCCCACTATGATGCCGACGGCCAGCTTCTGACAGCGAGCTACATGGACTACACCATGCCGCGTGCGGATGACCTGCCTTCGTTCAAGGTCTCGACCTCGAACACGCCGTGTCCGGGCAATCCGCTCGGCATCAAGGGCTGCGGCGAGGCCGGCGCTATCGGCTCGCCGCCGGCGGTGATCAACGCCATCACCGACGCCATAGGAATCGCGGATATCGCCATGCCGGCTTCGCCGTCTACGGTGTGGGCCGCGATCCGTGCGACGGCGAAGCACTGAAAAAAGGAGAGTGAGTAGTGAATAGTGAGTAGTGAACAAAAACGCGGTTGCCGCGGCAATTGATCACCCGCTATTCACCACATTACCGACCAATGCCTACTCACTAATCACTACTGACTACTGACTATCCACTCTTCACCAGGGAGAGCCTCCAAATGTACGCAGTCAATTACCACCGCGCCGCCTCAGTCGCCGATGCCGCGAAGCTCGTCACGGGCGGCGACGCCAAGTTGCTGTCGGGCGGCATGACCCTGATCCCGGCCATGAAGACGCGGCTGGCGGCCCCTTCCGATGTCGTCGACCTGTCGCGGATCAAGGAGTTGCAAGGGGTGACAGTGTCCGGCAGGACGGTCACGATCGGCGCCGCCACCACGCATTTCGATGTTGCCAGCGACGACAAGTTAAAACACGCCTGCCCGGCGCTCGCGCATCTGGCATCGCTGATCGGCGATCCGGCAGTACGCTATAGGGCCACGATCGGCGGCTCGATCGCCAACAACGACCCGGCGGCCGATTATCCAGCGGCCATGCTGGCGCTAAATGCCACCATCATTACCAACACGCGCCAGATCGCGGCCGACAAGTTCTTCGTGGGCCTGTTCGAGACGGCGCTGGAGGACGGCGAAATCCTCACGGCCGTCACCTTCACCGCGCCGGCAAAGGCAGCCTATAAAAAATTCCGCAATCCGGCCTCCCGCTACGCCATTGTCGGCGTGTTCGTGGCCAAGGGTGAGGACGGCGTCAGAGTGGCCGTGACCGGGGCCGGCGACGATGGCGTCTTCCGCTCGAAGGAGATCGAGGCCGCGCTCGCGAAGGACTTCGTGGCTTCGGCGCTCGACGGCGTCAAGGTGCCGGCGACCAAGCTGATGAGCGATATCCACGCTTCCGCCGACTACCGTGCCAATCTGGTCGCGGTCATGGCCAAGCACGCGGTGGCCGCCGCCAACGCCTGATTCCTTCCTGCTCCTGTCAGGCAGGAGAGGGACTTCTCGCCCCTTTTCCGCAGACGGGCGCATTTTGGCAATCTCGCACTTGCACAAAGCGATATTGCACTGCACTATGCCGGCGATCAAACGCGAGCCGGGTTCGGAGTGTTCATCACGACCTGCGACCCTATTCGCATGTTTCAATGCGAAGGGAGCGGCATGACCGACATCTCCGCGACGCATATTGTGCCGCCAAGATCCGTCGCCGACAGATCCGCCAGGACAAGGCTGGCCTATCTCGACGGCTGGCGCGGACTTTCGATCGCGCTGGTGCTTATCGGCCATTTCTTTCCCGTTGCAGGGATCAATCTCGGCGTACTGGGCGTCGAATTCTTCTTCGTGCTCAGCGGCCGGCTGATGGCCGAGATCCTGTTCGTCGAGCGCTACCCGCTGAAGAAATTCTTCAAGCGCCGCTTCTCCCGCATCTATCCAGCGCTGCTGGTGTTCGTGATCGTTTCGATGATTGCGCTGTCGGGCACGTTCGTCGCCTTCAAATGGAAGGCGGCGCTGACGGCGCTGACATTCACCTACAACTATGCCGGAATTCTCGTGAACCGCGCCGGCGCGCTCGACCACATCTGGTCGCTCTGTGTCGAAGAGCATGCCTACATCATCCTGGCAGCGATCAGCGCACTTGTCGCAAGCCGTAGCCGCGTCATCCCGCTGCTCCTGGTGCTGGCGGTGCTGGCCATGGCAAACGGTGCGGTTTCGTACTGGTTCCTGCACATGGACTACGAGACCACATACTGGCGCACCGACGTGCATATTGCGTCGATCCTGCTGTCGGCCGCCATCTGCCTGCTGAAGACCGACGGCAAGCTGCCGGCCCTGTTGAAGGGCCCTTATGTGGCGGTGGCGGCGGCCATCTCGGCGGTGCTTCTGTTCATGGACCCGGTACCAACCCCGATCCACTATCTGGTCGCCGTGCCGCTCCTGGCGCTTGCCGTCAACGCTCTCGATTTCAGCACGAGATTGTTTTCTGGACTGCTGTCGTCCTGGCCTATGGCGACGTTGGGTCTATGGTCCTATTCGCTCTATCTGTGGCAGCAGCCATTCTACAAATTCGTCTATGAGCGAGGCAGCGACCCATGGCTGATGCTGGCTGGGGTCTTTGCCTGCGCGCTCTGCAGCTATTATGTCATCGAGCGGCCGTCGCGTGAGTGGCTGAACCGCAACTGGTGAGTGACGCCGCAGTGTCCCTCCCTTGCGTTGCCTAGCGGCCAAGGTCAGCCTCGCTCGATGCCGCCTGTTCGGCAGCTTGTTTGGTAAGTTCGTCCTAATATAGCCAGGGGTGACCTGGCGATCTGCTTGCCGGATAGCCCAATGTCCTTAGACATTGGTATTATGGCAGCTATTCCTTGTTGTCCCGCCCCGTGCTCCGCCTAGTTTATTCGAATCGGAGCATTGCATGGGAGGATGGAATGGCAACGACCAGGGAAAACGCTGGCGGCTGGCTCGACCGCTCGCGCACGATCGCCGAGCCCGGTTTCAGCAGATGGATGGTGCCGCCGGCGGCGTTGTGCATTCATCTTTGCATCGGTCAGGCCTACGCGTTCAGCGTCTTTAACCTGCCGATGTCGAAACTGATCGGTATCACCGATTCGGCGCCCGACGACTGGAAGCTGACCGGACTCGGCTGGATTTTTTCGATCGCGATCCTGTTTCTTGGCCTCGCGGCAGCCTTCGGGGGCGGTTGGCTGGATCGCGTCGGCCCGCGCAAGGCGATGGTCGCGGCCGCCTGCTGTTTCGGCGGCGGTTTCATCGTGTCGGCGCTCGGCGTCACCTTGCATCAACTGTGGATCATCTATCTCGGCTACGGCGTCCTGGGCGGCATCGGCCTCGGGCTCGGCTACATCTCGCCGGTCAAGACGCTGATCACCTGGTTTCCCGACCGGCCGGGCATGGCGACCGGCATGGCGATCATGGGGTTTGGCGGCGGAGCCTTCATCGCTTCGCCGCTTTCGGTCTATCTGCTGAAGCTGTTTTCGACCCCGCAGCATATCGGTGTCGCCGAAACCTTCATCGTGCTGGGCATTGTCTACTTCATCTTCATGCTGATCGGCGCTGTCATCGTCAGGGTGCCGCCCGATGGCTGGCGTCCGGCCGGCTGGACGCCGCCGACGACACAAAACACGATGGTGACAACCGCCAACGTCCATCTCGACGACGCGTTGAAGACACCGCAGTTCTGGCTGTTGTGGGGCGTGCTGTGCCTCAACGTGACGGCCGGCATCGGCGTCCTCGGCCAAGCCTCCGCCATGAGCCAGGAGATGTTCCCGGGACGCATCACGCCGGCCGCCGCCGCCGGCTTCGTCGGCCTGCTATCGATCTTCAACATGCTCGGCCGCTTCTTCTGGGCGTCGACCAGCGACTATATCGGCCGCAAGACGACCTACGCGGTCTTCTTCGTGCTGGGCGTGATCCTTTATGCAGTGGTGCCGTGGACGGGCCAGTCGGGCAACGTGTTCCTGTTCGTGCTGTTCTATGGCGTCATCTTGAGCATGTATGGCGGCGGCTTTTCCACCATTCCGGCCTATCTGCGCGATGTCTTCGGCGTGCGGTATGTCGGTGCCATCCATGGCCGCCTGCTGACGGCGTGGTCAGTGGCGGGCGTGCTGGGGCCGGTCCTGGTCAACTACATCAGGCAGTACCAGATCGATGCAGGAGTAGCGAAGGCCGATGCCTACACGGTCACCATGTACATCATGGCCGGCCTGCTCGTCGTCGGTTTCCTGCTCAACCTGATGATGCGGCCGGTGGATGCACGGTTCCACATGAAGGCCGAACCGGCTGCAGCGTAAGGAGAGTGATCATGGCGCAAGACAACAGCAATTCTGTCAAATTGGTCCTTGCCTGGCTGCTGGTCGGCATCCCGCTGTTGTGGGGGTTCTGGACGACGCTGGTCAGTGCAGCGGCGTTGTTCCAGTAGTGGCAGAGACCTGGAAAGGAGCAGCGCTCAGGCGATGATCCGCCTGACGTAGTAGCGCACCGCCTTCTTGCCGCCATGGATCACCGCGTCGCCGACCTCGGTGAAGCCGAGCGCTGCATGGAAGGCGTCCAAGAAGCCGGGTTGGGCGGGTCGGCATTGACCTCGCATGTGACCAGTGCATGGCCGGCGCGCGTGGCGTGCTCGAACAGGTCTTGGTAGAGCAGGCGGGCATGGCCGCGGCCACGAGCTTGCGCCGCCACCACGACGCGATCGACATAGACGAAGCGCTCGTAGCGTTCGCGAAACCAGAGAAAATTCGGACTGTCGTACCGAGCCCCTTGATCGAAGGTCATGATGAAGGCTTCGAGCGCGCCGATGCGGCGCGCATAGAACGCCTCGCCAAGCAGGAAAGACAGGCGCTCGGGCTCAAGCCACGACAATTCGGCGGCATGCTCGTTGTTGAGCGCGAGTATGGCCGCTTCGTCGCTTTGCCTGACACGGCTGATCGGGGAGAGGGCGGTCATGCCTTGGCCGCCGCGATCGTCGCTGCCACAAGCGGCGTATCGGTGAGCGTATTGCGATACTCGCGGTCGAGATCGGAGCCACCCATGCCGACCTTGGGATTGCGGTAGCGCATGGCGCTGGGCACGTCCTTAAGGACGGCGAAATGCATTTCGGACAGTCCGGTCCTTTGCCGCACCTCGGCAATGTTGCCGAGATCGAGCCCGCCGCAGCCGAGAATGACGATGCGGTCGCCCCCCTGTCGCACCAGGTCCGCCAGCAGCGACAGGCCCTCCATCGCCGTGTCGCGTTGGCCGCTGGTCAGCACGCGGCCGACCTTGCAACGGATCAGCGCTTCCAAAGCCTCGGCCGGGTCGCGCGTCATGTCGAAAGCGCGGTGACACGTGACGTTAAGGCCGCCGGCGGCCTCCGTCAGTTCGCTCATGCGGCGCTCGTCGATGGTGCCTTCGGCGGTGAGGCAGCCGAACACCACGCCGGGCACGCCGAGGTCGCGCAGGGCGGCTACGTCGGCCAGCATCGAACGGTACTCGGTTTCGCTGTAGAGAAAATCGCCGCCACGCGGCCGCACCATGGCATGGAACGGCACAATCGCCTGGTCGAGCGCGGCGCGCACGGTTCCCAAGCTCGGCGTGATGCCGCCTTCGACGAGGCTGGCGCACAGTTCGACCCTGTCGGCGCCGCCGGCCTGTGCGGCCAGAAGGCCATCAATGCCCTCGACACAGATTTCGATCAGCGGCGGGCGGGCTTCTTCAGTCAAGGTGTGATCCTGTCCATGATGTTGTGAGAAGCCCGTAGCACCCGCGCGGCGGGCGCGAAAGCAGGAACGGCACGGCGCATTGGACCAGGGGGCATTTCCCTGCTTGACAGTCTTATAACTACATGGTTATGAGTTAACCCATAGCCATCGAGTTATTGATCGCGAGCGGTGGCTCGACGACGACTAAGAGGAGCACGGCATGACCCAGACCAAATCGATCGTCGTTGAACGGCTGATTCCGCATTCGGCGGAGAAGATATGGCGTGCGCTGACAGTGCCCGAACTCGTCGCAGAATGGCTCATGCAGAATGACTTCGCGCCGCAAGAGGGGCATCGCTTCACGTTCCGCGCTTCACCGGTACCGGGCTGGTCCGGGGTGACGAACTGCGTCGTGCTGAAAGTCGAGGCGCCACGCCTGCTTGCCTATAGCTGGGGCGACGGAAGCGAATCCGACAGCGGACTGAAAACCGTGGTGACCTGGTCGCTCACGCCTGAGGGCGCGGCGACCCGGGTGCGGATGGAGCACTCGGGGTTCCGGCCGGCCGACGAGCGTGGATATGTCGGCATGGGAAGCGGCTGGCCGCGTATTCTTGAGCGACTTGAGCAGGTGGCTGCGAAGCAAGGCTGAGCGCCGACTCTCCTCGACCAACCGGTCGCCATGGCCGGCGAACCACAACAAGTCTCCCGGATGCGCCGCTCCCGGGCATGGCAAACCGCGCCCTGACCAAACTTTTCAAACGGAGAAACACCATGGAAGCCAGGCTCAAGAACCCCGTGATGCTCATCCCCGGCGCCCTGCAGGCGCTGCTGGCGCTGGACAAGTCGACCGAGGCGGCCGATTTGCCCTATGTGACGCGCAAGCTCGTCCATCTGCGCGCCAGCCAGATCAATGGCTGCTCGGTCTGCGTCGACATGCATGCGCGCGAACTCAAGAAGGCCGGCGAGAAGGACGAACGCATCTTTGCCTTGTCGGCCTGGCGGGAGACGCCGTACTTCACCGATGCCGAACGCGCCGCGCTTGCCCTTGCCGAGGCCGGCACAAGGCTGGCCGACAGAACGGATGCCGTGACGGACGAGGTATGGAACGAGGCCGCCCGGCACTATGACGAAAAGGCGCTTGCCGGGCTCGTCATCCAGATCGCCGTGATCAACGCCTTCAATCGGCTGAACGCCACGACACGCCAAATGGTCGGCGCCTGGGGCTAAGGCCGCGCGAAGGCGAGCCGTGCCACGGTGCAATGGCGGCTGGACTCGCGGTGCACCAAACCTGCTTGCCTAGCCCGGCCGGGTCGCGGCCGGCGGCAATTCGAACAGTTTGGCGCCATTTTCCTCGCCGCGTTCGACATAGCCGATGGTGCGAAACCATTTTGCGATTTCCGGTCCCGTGAGCCAGCTGCGGGAGTGAATAGGGAGATTGCCGGCGAGCGCCTGGATCTGCCTGATATGCCGCCTGCAGAAACGCACGGTCGCGGCCCTGAAAAAGCCCTCGCGCGCCGCGAACAGCGTGTCCGCGGCGTCGCCATGCTCGTGCCAGGCGACGATCGCTACGGTCCCGTCGTTGTCGACAAGGGCATGGGCGCGGCCCTCCTTCAGGTTCATCATCAGATTGTCGTAGGCGACCTTGCTGTCCTTGCCGGCGGCGATGTATTCGTCGGACATCCGCTTGGACAAATGGCGAAACACGTCTTCCAGATCGCCGACCGTCGCTGTTCGTGCTCTCATTTCTGCTCCTTGAGCCCCGGCAGGGAGTTTGCTCCAGGAAAAGGCATTCACCAAGCAAAGGGATTTCGCGAAAAATCCAACGGGGGGAATCCGGTTCCGCCGGTAAGGCGGGCAACCGGCATAGCATCGTCAGCCCGGTCGTGCGGAACCGGATGTGAAGAGCTGGGCCAACACTTAACGCGGCGCGCTCCCGTGGCGAGACAGTTCGAGGAGCCGGAGCAGCGGTGGCTTACTGGCGCAAAACCGTGTTCTTGGTGCCTTCCTCGACCTGGTCGATCACCAGCAGCTTGACCGGGCCTTCACCGATATTGGTGGCCTGATGCCACTGCCCGATCATCTCGATGATGAAATCGCCAGTCTTGTAGGTGTTGCTGTTGCCGGTCTCGACATTGGTGACCTTCAACGTGCCGGCCTCGACATAGGCGTAGCGCGGGAACGGATGCTTGTGCACCGGCAAGGTCGCGCCCGGCGCTATGTCGTAGGTCGACACCAGCACCTGCACGTTCTTCTGCGGCAGCGTGATCGGCTGGCCGGAAGCGGTGGTCGTGCGCGAGGCGAGGGGTGTCACGACGACGGGTGTGCCGCTGCTGTCCAGCGCATGAGCGCCGGTCGCGAACGCCGCAGCCGCCAGCAGCAATGCCGATGCCAGGACTTTTCGCATGATTCCTCCCCAAACCGCCGCATCTATCGCGCCGCGAAGGCCGGTGCGCAAGCATGTCCCTGACGAATCTGATTGGACTCGCTGGCCTGGACGTGGCGTGCGACGTGTCAAATCGCTGCGGTAAGCTGGATCTCGACACGGATCTCGGGCAAGGCGAAGCTCGCCCCGACCGTGGCGCGTGCCGGGGGCTCCACGCCGTCGAGCCATGTGACCCAAGCCTTGTTCATCGCGTCGAAGTCTTCGACATCCCTCGACCAGATCTGCGCGAACAGCAGCTTCGATCTATCCGAACCGACGCTCGCCAGAAGGCGATCCGCCTTTTCCAATATCTCCTTCGTCTGGTCAGACGTGCCGGTTTTCTTGTCATCGGCCGTCAAGCCCGAGAGATAGGCCGTGCCGTTGTGAACGACGATACGGCTAAGCCGTTCGTTCTTGTCGAATCGTTCGATGTTCCCCATGGCGGAGGCCCCTGGTTGCGTTGGTCAAAAGCAGGCCGCCGTACGCAATCCAGCGGTCTGCTGAGCGGGATCAGACGTGCGCGACAGCGGAGCGCTGGGCGTGGGCCTGGAAGAAGCGTTGCGGGCGAAACGTTTCCATTTCGTCATGGATTTTGCCGCGCACGACTTCGTCGGCGACCACCTTGCCCAATTGTGGGCCGATGGTGACACCACTGTGCGTTACGGCCATGTAGTGGCCGACGATGTCCGGCATGGCGCCGGCGCAGGTGTAGCCATCCTCAGGGAACGGCCGGACCGTCGTGCGAATGGCTTCCACACCTGCGTCGCGGAGCGAAGGCAGGACCTTGGTCGCGGCTTCCAGGAGCGTCGCCGCCTCGTCCCCGGCAGGGCTGAGCGCCTCCGGCTTCTCCAGGGTCATGTCCACCGAGACCTTATGGATCATGATGCGGCCCGCTCCGTCGGGACGGATATCCAGATCGTCGGCATGCAGCTGGCTGCGGAGCGTCAGGGCCACCGGCGGGGTGAAGGCGAGCACGCCTATGGTCGAGGAAAGTGGAATACCCTGGGCATCGCCGAGCCTCTCACTAGACCAGCCGCCGGTGCAACTCACGACGGCATCCGCAGGGTGTCGGTCTCCGTTCGCCGTCCGAACTGCCCGTACGCGCCCGCTTTCGGTCTCGATCTCAGTCACGCGTGAACCGAGTTTGACCTGTGCTCCCCAGCGCTCCTTCGCCGCCCGCAAAAGCCAGGCCGAGTAGAGCACCGGATCGACCCAGCCTTCTTCCGGATAGTAGGAGATTGGACAATCGCCGAAAGCGGAGACATCGATATCGGGTTCCATCTCGGCGACGCGCTTCTTGTCGATCCACTCGACGCCGTAGCCCCATTCCTTCATCTGCCTGAAGTTCTCGAAATAATCGTCCATCGACTCCGGCTCTGTTCGCCAATCGAAACTGCCGGTCTGGGTGAGCCAGGGAGCGATGCCGAAGTCGCGCTTGAGTTCAAGATGGGCGCGCATTCCCGAGACGTTCAGATCGAAATACGGCCGGGGCTGCTTGGTGGTCGCATTTGTCCAGGCAAAGCTTACCGCCGACGTACCGCCTGCTATCCGTCCGGCTTCCAGCACGACGACGTTTGCTCCCGCCTTGGCGCATTCATAGGCGGCGGAACTGCCGACGATACCGGAACCGATGACCACGACACGCATAAAGATGACCTCCAAAAATTCCCGAGCTAATGACGTCATCCGATACGAGTAATCTCTGAAAGACGAATCGATGCAATGCCGCTATATCGTTGAGAGATGTTGCTGGAGTGTTTGACAGTACTGCTGACGCCGCTCTTCTTAATTCGATCGGCGCCTGCGATGTGTTTGCAACCCCGCACAACATCCTCAGTTGCCTGAAAACATTGCAATGGGTGCCAACTGCGGTCAATTGAACTGGTCGCTGCCGTTCATGGCCAAAAGTTATGAACCAGTGTCCAGCCATCTGCGGCTGCCCAGGTCGGCCATTAGCCCGCACGGGCAACTTCTCGTGCGAAGTTATCAAATTCGGGCGCAACCGTTTGCGAGAGCAATGCTACGCTTATCGGCGCATCAGGGATCGCGGAATGGAAGAGGACTGCACGGTGAGTGGCGAGCCGGAATTCCTCCTGATCGACAAGAATGCGATCCGGGACATTTTGAGCCTCTCCCTGGCTCTTGACACGACCGAGGCCGCACTGCGCAAAACATCGAGCGGCATGGCGCGCCAGCAGATCAGGCGCACACTTGAGCTGCCGGGTGCGGCCGGGAGTTGTCTGTCGCTTATGTATGCTGCGCTGGATGACCGGCCGCTGTTCGGGGCGAAGGTGCTTTCCGTGTTTCCTGACAATTTCGCGCATGGGTTCGCGTCTCATCGCGGCGGTGTCTTCCTGTTCGACAAGGATCATGGACGGCCTGTAGCCTTGATCGACGGGGGAGAGCTTACGGCTTGGCGGACCGCGGCGGCCAGTGCTGTCGCGACGAGGGCACTTTCGCGCGAAGACAGCACCACGCTGACACTGTTCGGATATGGCGAGCAAGCGCGCCGGCATGTCGCGGCTATTGCGGACGTCCGGCCGATCCATGCGATCCATGTTTGGGGTCGCGACTTTGCAAAGGCGCAGCACTTCGCCGAGGAGCAGTCAGCCGCCGGATTCCAGGCGAAGGCACATCGCGACCCTGGCGAGGCCGTTCGCGAGGCCGACATCATCTGCACCACGACATCTTCCGAAAAGCCGGTGCTGTGCGGCGAATGGGTTCCGCCTGGTGTCCATATCAATGCGGTCGGGGCGAGCGTCGCTTCATGCCGCGAGCTCGACCTCGACTGTGTGCGCAGAGCGCAGATCTGGGTCGACTACCTGCCTATGGCGCTGACGGCCGCGGGAGAACTGATCGAGGCGATTGAAACCGGCGTGATCGGCGTCGATCATATCCGTGGCGAGGTCGGCGACGTGCTGGCAGGTGCGAAACCCGGCCGCACTGGCGACGATCAGATCACGCTTTTCCGGTCTCTCGGCGTTCCGGCGCAAGACATCGAGCTTGCCAATCTTGTCTATATCTCCGCCCGCAACGCCGGACTCGGCACCTCAATTGATTTCAGGTTGTGATGCCATGCTGAGCTGCCAACGAGATCTCTTCTCCATTCCCCGCGAGACAGCTTATCTGGATGTCGCATACATGTCTCCGATCCCGACCGCCGCCGTCGCGGCCGGCGAGGCCGGCGTCAGGGTGAAAGCCGAACCCTGGAAAATGACCATCGCCTCCTATTACGACGAGGTGGAAGAGGCTCGGCAGCTCGCCGCATCAATGGTGGGCGCCGATGCCGATGAGATCGCCATTGTGGCCGCCACCAGCTATGGCATGGCTATCGCAGCCGCCAACGTTTTGGTTGCGGCAGGTTCGGCCATCCTTCTGATGGAGAACGAACACACCTCGCACAGATATGTCTGGTATGACCTCGCGCAACGCGCCGGCGCCTGCGTTGATATCGTCCCGCAACCAGCCGACGGCGACTGGACCAGCGCGATCGTATCGGCAATCCAAGACTCGAGCCGTCCCATCGCGGTCGTTGCGGGGACGCTGGTGCATTGGTTCGAGGGCGTGGCGATCGACCTGGAGGCGGTGGCCGCCGCCACACGGGCAGCGGGCGCCAGTCTTGTCGTTGACGGAACCCAGTGGGTTGGCGCGATACCCTTCGATGTCCGGCGCGTCCGACCGGACTTTCTCGTCTTTGCCACCTACAAGTTCCTTCTGGGGCCATATCGCCTCGCATTCCTTTACGCCGACCGGCGTTGGCACACAGAGGGGCGCACTCTGGAGCATCATTCATGGAACCGGATGGGCGGGGACAAATCGGACTTCTACAAGGTGGCCGTGGCCGAGTTTCTTCCCGGCGCGCGGCGGTTCGACATGGGGGAACGCTCCGATTTCGCGGTCCTGCCCATCGCAATCGCCGCAATGAAGCTCATCCGCGGTTGGACCGTCGGGCGCGTGTTTGAGCGCCTGCATCACCTTAATGAGCTTGTCTGGGCGCAGGCGGAAAGCAGAGGGCTGCCGGTCGCGCGTCCGCGACACCCAACGCCCCATATCGCGATCCTCGACATAGGGGGCCGTCTCGCGCCGAATGCGGCACAAGAGCTGAAGCGGGCTGACGTGCACGTCACGCTGCGCGGCACGAAGATGCGCGTGTCGCCGCATGTCTACAATGACGAAGCCGATATCGGCCGCCTGTTCGAATGCCTGCCGCTCCGCTAGAGGCTTTCAGCGGTGAATGAAAACAGTTCTGTCGGCCTGGCGGCGAGGACCCAGGGCGGTGATTCCTGCCTCTACGCCGTTCATAAAGCTTCGCGTCGTCTGGATAAGATGCTCGGTGAAGGCGTCCGCCGCCGTCGATGCAATGACACCCCAAGGCCGGTAGACGCTGAGGTTCAGATCGAGACGTGGCCGGAAATCCCTGATCTCGATCGGCAGGTCGCGTGCCAGCCACGCCGAAAGCCTGTCGACGACGCTCACGCCCGCCCCGGACGCGACAAGGGCGATGCACGCACTGGACAGACTGGCCTCTATCTTCAACAGACGTCCCACTCCGCGTTCTTCGCACAAGGCATCGAGCTGCTGCCGCATCGGATCAGCGGAGCCCATCGAGATGAAGTCGAGACCGTCGAGATCTTCTGCCTGCACCACGTCGAGCTCGGCCAGACGGTGACCCGCCGGCATGACGCAAACCGGTGGGGTCGCTGTCAGCGCTCGCCTGACGATTGAAGAATTCTCGTCCGATGCCGTTACGCCTATTCCGATGTCGAGCTGATTGCGGCTCGCCCGCTGCACCACCGTGGCGGAGCTGCGGATATCCAGGGAAATCGACACGGATGGATGCTGTTTTGAGAAGCTCGTGATGATGGACGGCAGCAGCGTGGACCCGAAGGCCGGGAGCGCGCAGATATTCAACCTGCCACTTCGTAGCTCGCGTATCTCCCTCGCGGCGCGCGAGATGCCGCGCGCGGACTCGAAAACGCGCTTCACCTCGGCATAGAGCATGTGCGCTTCAGGAGTGGGGATCAGCCGCTGCCGGCTTTTCCTGAACAGCTGGAAATCCGCCTTCTCGCTGAGTTGCTGGAGCATCTTGCTGACAGCCGGCTGCGTGATGTCAAGTGCGTCGGCCGCCTTGGTGGTTGTTCCATGCAGCATGACCGAAGCGAAGACCTCGATCTCGCGAGGCGTAAACTCTGCCTCCTTCGTGACGGTGTCCTTTTCGCCAAATTTCATGCCCGCTTACCTTGCCAGGCAGCTGGATCGCTGTGCCGAAACAGCGAGCTGCGAACGCCAAGATTAATGGGAAGGGTCGGATGTTCCAAGAGGCGCGCGAAGGAAGTTTATTCCTGGAGGTTATGAACTTTCAGCGATTTGGCGGAACTGATTTCAGTTGCTTGTCAACATTTCGGCGAGATCGAGCAAACCGGCGTCCTGACCCGGACCTGCGGCCAGTTGCACCGACACCGGAAGCCCGTCAGGAACCGGCAAAGGAATAGCCAACGCCGGCATGCCAAGCATATTTGCCCAGCGGCGGAAGCGGCCGCCGGCCAGTCCCCACGGCACCATTTCCCCATTCACCTCGGTAAGTTCGTCGGAAAGCCGCGGCGCCGATCCAGGCGCCGTAGGAATGGCAAAAGCGTCCAGGCCCGCGATTTTCTCCAGAAACCGGCCTCGCACGCCGTTACGGATTTCGATGGCGCTATCATAGGCGCCGGCATGGATGCGAATGCCGCCCTGCAGGAATGAGTGAACCGCGTCGCCGACCATGTCCGGCTTCTGCTCGATTGCATTGCGGTAGATTCGCGCGAACTCGCATTGGAGGATTGTCAGTCCCGCGGCAACGAACGCCTCCCTGTCGTCGAAGGTGATCTCGACCCTGCGCACTTCAGGACGATCGAGCATGGTAGCCAACGCGATATCGACTGACGTGTCGACGTGAGCGCCAAGCAGTTCGGGGCAGATGCCGATCGTGATGTCCGTTGTCGTTTTGCTGCCCCCGCTTGCCGACGGGGCGAGCCGTTTTCCGGCAAGCGCCTCGGTCATCAGGCGAACGTCCCTGACCGAGCGTGCAAGAACGCCGATGCAGTCCAGCGAAGGCGCTATGCTCATGACGCCCTGCACGGCGATCAGATCATTCGTCGGCTTGTAACCGAACAAGCCGGTTGCAGCAGCCGGGGATCGGTTTGACCCGCCGCTGTCCGTGCCAACCGCTGCCAGGCAAAAACCGGCCGCGACCGCTGCGGCCGACCCGCTGCTCGTGCCACCTGTCCCACGGTCCGGATCAAGCGGGTTGGCGACCTTGCCGTGCCAAGGATTGTCATGGCCGCCGACGCACAGTTCGTGCAGGTTCGTCTTGCCGATGATGATGGCGCCGGCCGCCTGAAGATTGGCAATGCATGTTGCCGTTTCCGTCGCGACGTGATCCCGAAACAACCGGGAGCCAGCCGTTGTCGGCCAATCCTTGACGTCGATAACGTCTTTGACCGCGATCGGCACGCCATGCAGCGGGCCGCGCCTGTGACCGGATCTGATTTCGCGTGTGGCCTGAAGCGCGGCGTCCAGGGCATCAGCTTCGGCCACGAAAATCATCGCCTTGATATGTTCATTCAGTTCCTGGATGCGATCGAGGCAACCCTCCATGATTTCCACGGGCGACAGGCCGGCAGCGATCTTTTCGCTCATCTCCTCGATGGACCGGCAAGGGCTGCTATTCATATGACGACCTTAGAGCGAACGCACCGGACCGACCGCATTGCGGCCGGCCATCCCGGAACCAGCCGACGATGCCACATCAGAAATTTGGTGGACAGTCGCGAGCTTATTCCCGTGGGCGCGGGACTATCGCTGAAAACTCATAGGCGCGATCAATGGCGGCGTCGTGAACCGTTCAATTCAGCCCTGTCCTCGCACGCGCCGATCAATGAGCGCCGATCGTTTGCCGGTCGCCGGACTGCGTCACTCGAAGGGGCTATCGTCATAACTATTGGTGATGAACCGCACGGCAGGGGGCATTAGATCGAGATCATTTGAACTGTTAGCGTTTTCAAACACCGCCCTAAAAGAAGGTCGACCGAGCCGAATGGCCAAGTTCGCATCGCCGACATCCGAACCAGTCCACGATGCTCGATGCTGCCGGCTGGCCACGGGCCGACGTCGAAAGATCGGCAGATGCCCGGCTACCAGCATCATCATTGCGGAAGATACAAATCCACATAAAAAAGGGGAACAATCATGAAAAAGCTTGCACTCGCCTTGTCACTGATCGTGGCGGTATTTGGCGCCGCCAATTCATCGTCGGCGGCCGACGATGTCATCCGTTTCGGTGTCGCCGCGGAGCCATACCCGCCTTTCTCCGTCAAGGATGCCAGCGGCACCTGGCAGGGCTGGGAAATCGACCTGATGAATGCCGTTTGCAAAGAGATGAAGGCGAAATGTGAGATCGTCGATATCGCCTGGGACGGCATCATTCCCGCGCTGTTGGCCAAGAAGTTCGACGTCATCTGGAGCTCGATGTCGATCACGGACAAGCGCAAGGAGGTGATCGATTTCACCGACAAGTACTACTATTCGCCCAACGTGCTTGTCGGCGCCAAGGCGGATACGCGGCAGTTCGACGTGACCAAGCCGGAGACATTCAAGGGGATTGCGGTCGCGGCACAGAGTGCCAGCCTGCAGGCGACCTACATGCAGGATAAGTTCAACGGCATTGCCGAAGTGAAGATCTATCCAACACTCGATGACGAAATCGCGGACATCCAGGCCGGACGCGTGGATCTCATGGCTGCGGCAGGCATCCAGATCCAGGATTTCTTGAAGAAGCCGGAGGGCCAAGCTTATGAAATCAAGGTGACGCTGCCGCATGAGAAAATGTTTGGATACGGCGACGGCGGCGGCCTGCGCAAGGAAGACACCGCTCTGAGGGACCGCCTCAATGCAGCACTCAAGGCGGTGCGCGCCAGCGGCGAGTACGAGACGATCACCAAGCGCTATTTCGATTTCAACATCTACGGCGATTGATCATCTGGTTCAGGCCCCGGGGACGGCCGGCCCGGGGCGGCCGTCGCCATCTTCATTGAACTGGAACGCGCTGTATGAACTCGACCGTGTCTTGGGCAACCCTGCTCAGCTTCGGGGACAAGGGCTGGGGCGACGAATTGCTTCTTGGCGCGTGCCTGAGCCTTGGAATTTCGATCAGCGCCTATCTCGTGGGCCTGACCCTCGGCCTCATGGGTGCGGTGGCCAAGATCTCGAAGAACCGCGTGGCGGTCTCCGCAGCCGTTGCCTATACGACAATCATCCGGTCCGTACCGGACATTCTCATCATATTCCTCGTCTACTATACCGCGACGGACGCGTTGCGCTGGGCCGTGAGCCTGGCGGGACTGACTTCCGAATTCCAGGTCAATGGGTTTGTCGCCGCGACCCTGTCGCTTGGGATCGTTCAAGGCGGCTACAGCACGGAGGTCCTGCGCGGCGCGATCGTGGCCATCCCGCGAGGTCAGGTCGAGGCAGCCCATGCACTCGGTCTGACACGGCGCCAGACCTTCTTCCTGGTCACCGTGCCGCAAATGGTCCCCTTGGCCTTGCCGGGGCTTGGCAATTTGTGGCTGGTCGTCTTGAAGGAAAGCTCACTGGTCAGCCTGATCGGTTTTACCGAGCTCGTTCTCGCCGGCAAGATGGCTGCCGGCGCGACGCGCGATTACTTCATGTTCTATTGCGCGATCGCGTTCGTGTTCCTCGCCATGTCGGGCATATCGGCGATGCTTTTCCATGCCCTCGAAACAGCCACCGTCCGTGGCGGGAGGCGGGGCTAGCGTGACTGAGTTTGGAGCCTACCTCGCCAATCAGCTTCTGGCCGGCGCCCAGGTCACCATAATCCTGTTCCTCGGCTGTGCGGTGGTCGGCAATTTGCTTGCTATCCCGGTTGCACTGGCCCGGTTATCCAACAGGAAATGGCTGCGATATCCTGCGGTTGCGTTTATCCTCGCGTTCCGGGGGACCCCGCTCCTGGTCCAGCTTTACCTCTGCTACTTCGGTATCGGCCAAATTCTCTCGGGGATCCCCTCGATCCGCTACAGCCCGCTCTGGCCCATTTTGCGAGGCGCGGACTTCTATGCGTTTTTTACCCTTTCCCTGAACACCGCGGCCTACTGTGGCGAGATTTGGAGAGGGGCGATACAGGCCATTCCAGAAGGGCAGCGTGAGGCCGGCCAATCGCTTGGCCTGTCGAAAACACGGATCATGATTTCCGTCCTTCTCCCGCAGGCTTTCAGGTTGGCTTTGCCGGCGATCGGCGGCCAGAACATCCTGCTTTTGAAGGGGACCGCACTGGCGTCGACGATCACGGTCTTCGAACTGATGAGCGCTGCGAACCTCGTTCGCGCGCAGACATTTCGGGTCTACGAGCCTCTGTTCGCCGCCGCGCTAGGATATTTCCTGCTGGCGGCATTGATCACTATCGGCTTTGGTTTCTTCGAGAGACGGCTTGCTCGACAACATTGAGCGGAACGGATCGGTGTATCGAGCCGCTGCGTGCAAGGCGACGTGACCTTCAGGCACGCCGAATTCGACATAGAATCGCGCCGCTTCGATGACCTCGCCAAATCCCGTTTTGCAAGCAGCGGCTATTTCGTCGCGGAACTGATCCCACTCTGTCGGGGCCGTTCGCGCGCTTGACCGCGTCGGACAAAAAACTTCTCGGCCCCTACATGAACCCCAGGGTATTTCTTGAGGGCCTCCTGGTCAGTGGCGCCAAGCGGGCACGAGGTGTTCTCGCGTGCCCAAAATAACCCGAAGTTCTCCAGGGATTTTGCGCCTGTAGCGCCATCCGGCTTTGCCGCGTTTCTGAATGTGGTTCACGCCGATCGTCATAGCCCAGTGTACCCCGCAGTGTACCTCTGGGAGGCGGAAACCCTTGCAGTGCTTGGGTTTAAAGACATTTCTGGATTAAGTGGCTCCCCGGGCCGGATTCGAACCAGCGACCAACCGGTTAACAGCCGGTTGCTCTACCACTGAGCTACCGGGGAACAGAGGCTCTCATGCGAGTGGCGCAGCCTATAGCAAACCCTTTTCGGCTTTGCAAAGAACCATTTCGCATTTTTCCGAGACTTTTTCGCTCAGGCGTTTCTCGCAATCGGCGGCGTTCGTCCTCATATTAGCCGTCTTGCGAGGGGCGCGGAACCGAATGCGCGGTCGCGGCTTTCGTCAAGTGACATCCTCAAACCACCAGACGGACCAGCCATTCGAGATGACGGCAGCAGAAGAAAACCAGGCACCGGCGCGAAAGATATCGGTCTTCGGGCGCAAGTTCACCATGCCGCGTTCGCGCGGCCTCAGGATTGCAATCGGCGTGCTTTTGACGATTGGCGGCATTCTGGGGTTCTTGCCGATTCTCGGTTTCTGGATGGTGCCGCTCGGACTTTTGGTGCTCTCCTACGAATTCGCCATGGTGCGCCGCCATCGGCGCCGGTTCGTCGTCTGGTGGGAACGGCGGCGCCGGCCGGATTGATCGGCCACGCCGGGGACCTTGCCCGGCTTCGTCGCGGCGGCCTTTGGGGCCCGAATCAAATCGCAGCGCTATCCTGCGTTCCAGTGCTCGCCTCCTCCGGGGCGTCCTGCTGGCCTGCTCTCAGATCCTCGCTGATTTCCTTCAGGACGGCGGAAGCCGAGGCAAGGCGCGCGCGGTCGCGCGGTGAAAGCCGGCCGGTGCCTTCTATCTTGAGGCAATCCATGGCGTAGCGCACCAGCTCCTCGCACCCCAGCAGCGGTGAGCTGTCCGCGTTGTTGGTCGACTCGTCCGGTTTGGCCAGCTGCATGGCGCAGTCCTCCTCGGCCTCAACGCAGCCCGGTGCGCGGAGTTTCTCCCGATCATCCGCCATGCTTAACGGCTTGCTAACGCAGCTCGAACCGCCCTGTCTCGCATTTAGGGCGGGGTGCGGGGACTGGCGCAGGCGAAACCGTCGCGAATGCATTGTCGCCGCTTGACGGCTTTTTCGCCGCAACCTATTGGAACCGGGTGGAACGCCGGGAGTAACGAGGCCTCGTGGCGGAGTGGTTACGCAGAGGACTGCAAATCCTTGCACCCCGGTTCGATTCCGGGCGAGGCCTCCAATCTCCGGGCTCCCGCGCGTCAGCGCAGGGAGCTCGCCGTTCCCGTCTAAATGAACCGCGATGTGGCGCGGCAAGCGGATTGGTTGGGACATGAGCGCTGATTTCTCCGAGCTTCGCGTCAAGATGGTCGATGGCCAGATCCGCACCACCGACGTGACCAGCACGCCGCTGCTCGACGCCATGCTTTCCGTGCCCCGCGAGCTTTTCGTCGACGAACGCCAGCGCAATCTCGCCTACATCGACGAAGACATCCGCATCGCGGACGGCCCCGGCGGCGCGCGATATCTGATGGAGCCTTCGCCGCTGGCCAAGCTGATGCAACTGGCCGAGATCAGTCAGGCTGATTCGGTCCTCGATGTCGGCTGCGGCACCGGCTATGCCTCGGCCATCCTGTCGCGACTGGCGGGCTCCGTGGTGGCGCTTGAAAGTGATTCGGCGCTGGCCGAAACCGCAAAGTCGGTGCTCTCATCGCTGGGCTGCGGCAATGTGACCGTGGTCCAGGGCCCGCTGCCGCAGGGATATGCGGCCAAGGCGCCCTACGATGTCGTCTTCGTCGGCGGCAGCGTCGGCAAAGTGCCGGCGGCGCTGCTCGACCAGCTCGCCGAAGGCGGCCGCCTCGTCGCGGTCGAAGGGCAGGGCAATTCTGGCGTGGCGCGGCTTTTTTTCAAAGCAGGGGGGTTGTAACCGGTAGACGGGCATTTAATGCGGCAATTAAGCCACTACCCGGGTTCGAACGTGAGCATGCTTTCGAATTCTGAATGATTTGGCCTTGCAGCAGAGGCTTTGTCATGGTCGCTTGCATTTGAACAATCGTTGCTGATCCCAATGGGGGCACTTTGGGCCGAGCGACAGGGAACATTCTGACACGCCGCTCCGGTTCTCTAAGGAGAAGCTGGTGCGGCGTGGTTCCCATGGAAAACGAATGAGGGTTTAATGGTGCCGTCTCTACGCAAGTCACTTTTCACCGCCGTCCTCGTTTCGGCGACCGCGCTTTCCCCGCTGGCCGCCTCGGCCGAAACCATCTCCGGCGCGCTTGCAAAGGCCTATCAATACAATTCCTCGCTGAATGCCTCCCGAGCCGGCGTACGCGTCACCGACGAGAGCGTGGCCATAGCCAAGTCCGGCTGGCGCCCGACCATCACCGGGACGGCCGACACGAATTATGTGAATACCCGTGCCAGCGGCGCCAACGTCAAGACGGGGTCGGCCAGTGTGGCCATCGTCATAAACCAGAGCCTGTTCGACGGCTTCCAGACGAGAAACAATGTGGCGGCAGCCGAATCGCGGGTCAAGGCATCCGTCGAAAGCCTGCGCAACACCGAGGAGAACACGTTGTTGAGCGCGGCCACGGCCTATATGGACGTGATTCGCGACCGGCAGATCGCGGTGCTGACGGAGCAGAATCTGCAGTTCCTGACCGAGCAGGCGCGCGCCGCGCGCTCGCGGTTCGAGGTCGGCGAAGGCACGCGCACCGACGTTGCGCAGGCCGATGCGTCGCGCGCTTCCGCCGTGGCGTCGCTCAGCGCCGCCCGCGCGCAGGCGCTGGCAAGTGCGGCGAGCTATCACCAGATCGTCGGTGACGAGCCGGGCAAGCTCAGGCCTGCCTCGCCATTGGCCAGGCTGCTGCCGCCGAGCCTCGATCTCGGCGATTGCCATCGCCTCGGCCGAGCATCCGGCGATCCTCGCCACCCAGCATCTGGTCGATGCGGCCGCGTTTTCGGTGAAATCGTCCGAGGGCGCATTGCTGCCGCAGCTTTCCGCATCGGCCGGCATTTCGGAGGATTATCTGCATCGCAATCCCGACCTCCAGGGGAGCAACGGCGGTTCGACCTCGGCCAACATCGGTGCGACACTGACGATCCCGATCTATTCGGGCGGCCGCACCTCGGCGGTCGTGCGACAGAACAAGGAATCGCTTGGCGAGGCCCGCATCCAGGTCGACGTCAGCCGCGACCAGGTGCGCCAGGCCGTCGCCTCGGCGTGGTCGCAATACACCGCCGCGCAGCAGAGCGTCGCCGCCAACAGGCAGGTGATCGACGCCGCTCAACTGGCGCTGAACGGTGTCATCGAGGAACGCAATGTCGGCCAGCGCACCACGCTGGATGTGCTCAACGCGCAGGCCACCGTCATCACCGCCAAGATCAACCAGGCAAATTCCGAGCACGACGTTGTGGTGGCGAGTTATGCCATCCTGTCGGCGATCGGCCGCCTCTCGGCCGAGCGCCTTGCGCCTGCAGGCGACGAAGTACAGGCCTGAAGAGCACTACAATGCCGTCAAGGACAAGTGGATCGGCCTGCGCACGCCGGATGGCCGCTAAACTCCACAGATTCGAGTAGTTCTCTCGAAGCGACCCGGCGTTCGATCGAAACGCCGGGTCGCTTCATTGGTTGCGCAACTGCGCCGGCAACCCGTCACATGCTTTCCGACGAATTGCGCTAATCTGTTGAAATCCCACATGTCCCCAGAATGGGGATTCTCGTACGGCGCTCCGTCGGTTACGCTGTCGCCATGATTCAGAATCCGGCGTTTACCGGAGCGGAAGTCTGTAACAGGTCACAAGGGCGGCGGATGTGACGATGGCAACGGCAAGCAGCGCACAGCGCGAACCTTCCATGGAAGAGATACTGGCTTCCATCAGGAGGATCATCGAGGACAGCGACAGCGGCCGCAAGCAGCCGGACGATGCCGATGACTTGCGGCAGGATCTGAAGCCGGCGGCGGGCGCTGCTCCCGACGTCGATGCGTTCCGCGCCGAATTGCATGCCGCTCCCGAGGTCAGGAAGCCGGTCACGCTGGCGGAGGTGCAGGCACAGACATCGGCGGCCGAACCAACGGTCGCGCGCATGGAAGCGCCGGAGCGAACCGATCCCGTGGCACCAAGGGCGTCGATGACGCTTGCCGAGGTGAGCGCCCGGATCGCCGCCGAGCCGCTGCCCGCCGAAAGGACCGACAGGCCCGCGACGCCCGAGGCCGGCGCGGCAAGCGATGCCATCGTCGCCGATTGGCGCCGCGAGATCGCAGCGGTCGGCGAGCAGGCGAAGGCGATACCAGGCATTCGCAAGCCGGTTGTCCAGCCCGAAGCGCCGGTGGACGAGCCGATGCCGGAGCCGGCGTTCGAGCGGACCCCTTCGATCGCCGCCCCGGCGAGCGCCGACGAGGCGCGCAAGGCGGAGGATGAAACGCCTGCGGCCCGTCCGGCAATCCTTTCCGAGCATACGGGCCGGCAGGTCGCCGCGGCCTTTGGCGAACTCTCCGACGCCTTTGCCAGCCGCAGCAAGAAGACATTCGACGAGATGGCCGAGGAGATGCTGCGGCCGATGCTGCAGGACTGGCTGGACAACAACCTGCCAACGCTGGTCGAGCGCCTGGTGCGCGAGGAGATCGAGCGCGTGGCGCGCGGCGCGTAATGATTTTCCCGGGTCGCCTTAGGTGGCTAGTTGGACACCGCTGCGCCTTCACCCTGGCGCAGGCACGGTAATCTCAGGATCGGCACGTCGAAGGAGGCGGTGGCCGCAATAATAGCTCCGATGATGGCGATTGCCACGACCACGCCGCTCCACGCTTCATATAGGCCCGACCCAAGCATAGAGCCGCCAACCTCATTGTTCGAACATATCTCGGCAGTCATTTCGGGTCTTCTCCGGGTTGGACTAGGCCCATGCGGGCCAAATAGGTTTCGAGTTTCGCGGTTCGGTCTGCACCAAGAATCGCCATCACACCGATATATCCGTCCGGCCGGATCAGCACACATTCGCCCGGTGCCAGTGCATAAGCATCGCGAAGGTGTCCCAGGCATCGATGACATCGCCTTGCGGGCCGATGTGGTGGACATGCAGCCCCTTGAGTGGCCCAACCGTCTCTCTCCCGGCTTGATGAACAAGCAGTGTCCAATGCGGCCCTTGCAGCAATTGGAACAGTCGCCATGGTTGCCCCGCCGCGCCCCTGATTTGGGCATCCGGCGCGCGGTCCCCCGCACGCGGGCCGCTGCTGCGTTCGGCCATTTCCCTGGAGAGCGGCGATTCCGGATAGGCGATATTGAGCTGGCGCACCTCGCGGCCGCGGTGCATTCCACCCTGTTTCTGGGCGTCGAGCAGCCGGGTCGAAAGGCCGAGAACCGATTCTGCGACCGGACGTCGTTCCTGCTCATAGGTGTCGAGCAGGCAATCATCCGCGCCGTCGAGGACGGCGGCAAGTTTCCAGCCCAGATTATAGGCATCCTGCACGCTGGTGTTCAGGCCCTGGCCGCCGGTTGGCGGATGGATATGAGCTGCATCGCCAACGAGGAATACCCGATCGACCCCGTAGCGATCGGCAAGCCGGGCGTTCATCAGGTAGGCCGACGCCCAGGCGACCGAATCCACTCGCACGTCGCCGCGGCCGGTCCGCTCATTAATCAAGCGCCCCAGCTGTTCTGCTGAGAGGTCCACTTCGCCGTCCAGCGGAATGGGTGCCTGAATCTGGAAGAGATCGGTTCCGGCGAGCGGGCAAATCGCGACCATTCGCTCCACGTCACCGTCGTTGAACTGGTGCCACGCATCGCGGTCCAGCCCGGTCAACAGCACATCCGCCACGACCGTACGCACGCCCAGCGTCTTGCCGGGGAAATTCAAGCCGAGCGCGCTGCGTACGAAGCTGCGCCCGCCGTCCGCCCCGACTAGATAGCGTGCGCGAACGGTTTGCTCGCCGTTCGGCCCCGCAAGACGTGCCACGACACCGTTCTCACCTTGCTCGAACCCAACCAACTCACATCCGTACTCGACCCTATGGCCTAGTTCTGCCAGCCGCTCTCGCATGATCCGCTCGGTGAGGAATTGCGGAATCATTAGCGCGATGGCGTAAGGCTCTGCCGGCGTCGGATCGGGGCGTTCGCCGGTGTCCTTTTCGATATAGCTGCCGTCATCGCCATACACGCGCATCGGCGGATAGACGCCGCCTGCGGCAACGACCCTGTCGAGAATGCCAAGATCTTCGAAAATCTCCTGTGTCCTCGGCTGGATGCCCTTGCCGCGCGAGCCACGGAAGGGTTCGCTCATCTTCTCAATGAGCTGGAAGGATATACCGCGCCGTGCAAGCTCGATCCCAAGCGTCAGGCCAGCCGCTCCCGCGCCGCAGATGAGCACATCTGCCGCAAAACCGTTTGTCATGTCGATCTCCTTGTGTGTAAAATGCACATAATGGAGAGTCGGAGTGGCGTCAATGAAAAACGTGAAAAATACACATATTGGGAGTCATCAGATTCGTGAACTCCACGGAGCGCTGATCGAGATTGCCAGCCTTATGAACCGGCCTCAGCGCGATGAGCAGATGGTAAAGGAGGCCGGAATTGCGCTCGACCGCGCACTGTTTCCTCTGCTGGTCGGGATAGAGCGGCTTGGGCCGATCGGGATAGTGGACCTCGCCGACCGGGCTGGCCGCGATTACACCACTGTCAGCCGTCAGGTGGCGAAGCTCGAAAGCCTTGGCCTGGCCGTGCGCCGGCAGAGCGAGACAGACCGCCGCGTGAATGAGGCTGTCGTCACGCCAAAGGGCAAGGCGATGACCGACAAGATCGACGCAGCACGAGAGAGAAACGCTCGCGCCGTTTTCGAAAGCTGGGACGCACACGACATCGACGAACTCGTGCGGCTTATGCGCAAGTTCGCCGAAGCTTTGAAAGAAAAACCAGAGGACTCCAGCGCGTCCTGAGACGTCGCACTATTCCTCGTTTCGTACGACGCGAGCTGGCATTTGGGATTGGGCGGCGTAGGCGTGCAATGCCTCTCCGGCTGGAGCCGGTGACAGTGCCGACGCCACCAGGGATTGTCGCATACGGGACAGACACTATCCGAACGGTGATCCTCTTTCTGTTGTGCCGGTTGCCGAGGCGGCCCCTACGGTTGACTCGGTCAAAGCCTTCCGATTTACACCGGACCAGCAAAAATCCGAGAGCGCGGACCATTTTCCCATGCTTGAAAAGACCTACGACGCCAAAACCGTCGAACCGAAGATTGCCAAGGTGTGGGAAGAGGCCGACGCGTTTCGCGCCGGCGCCGGCGCCGAGGAGGGGGCTGAGGCCTTCACCATCGTCATCCCGCCGCCCAACGTCACCGGCTCGCTGCATATGGGCCACGCGCTCAACAACACGTTGCAGGATATTCTCGTTCGCTTCGAGCGCATGCGCGGCAAGAACGTGCTGTGGCAGCCGGGCATGGACCATGCCGGCATCGCCACGCAGATGGTGGTCGAGCGGCAGTTGATGGAAAAGCAGATCCATCGCCGCGACCTCACCCGTGAACAGTTCATCGAGAAAGTGTGGGAGTGGAAAGCCGAATCCGGGGGCGCGATCCTCAACCAGCTGAAGCGGCTCGGCGCCTCGGCCGACTGGTCGCGCGAACGCTTCACCATGGACGAAGGCCTGTCCAAGGCCGTGCTCGAAGTGTTCGTCACGCTCTACAAGGAAGGCCTGATCTACAAGGACAAGCGCCTTGTGAACTGGGATCCCAAGCTGCTCACCGCGATCTCCGATCTCGAGGTCGAGCAGCAGGAGGTCAACGGCAATCTCTGGCACTTCCGCTATCCCGTCGAAGGCGTGGCCTTCGATCCGAAAACCCGAAGACCTTCATCATCGTGGCGACGACGCGCCCCGAGACGATGCTGGGCGATACGGCCGTCGCCGTGCATCCGGACGACGAGCGCTTCCGGCACCTGGTCGGCAAGAATGTCGTCCTGCCGATCGTCGGCCGCAAGATTCCCGTGGTGGCGGATGAGTATTCCGACCCCGAGAAGGGCTCTGGCGCGGTCAAGATAACGCCGGCGCATGACTTCAACGACTTCGAGGTAGGCAAGCGCCACAAGCTGCCGGCGATCAATATCCTCACCGTCGAGGCGGCGGTAAACCTCAGGGACAACGAGGATTTCCTCGCCGGGCTCGAGGTGACGCCGGAGCGCCAAGCCGTCTGGGATGAACTCAACGGCCTTGACCGCTTTGTCGCGCGCAAGAGGATCGTCGAATTGATGGAAGAAGGCGGCTTCCTCGACAAGGTCGAGCCGCATCGCCACGCCGTGCCGCATGGTGATCGCGGCGGCGTGCCGATCGAGCCGTTCCTGACCGAGCAGTGGTATGCAAACGCCGCCGAACTGGCCAAGCCGGCGATCGCCTCGGTGCGCGAGGGGCGTACCAAGATCATACCCGCGAATTGGGAAAAGACGTACTTCCAGTGGATGGAGAACATTGAACCCTGGTGCATCTCGCGCCAGCTTTGGTGGGGCCACCAGATTCCGGCATGGTATGGGCCGGACGGGCGCGTCTTCGTCGAGAAGACGGAGGAAGAGGCGCTGAGTGCCGCGATCGAATATTATCTGGCGCTCGAAGGACCCTGGAAGGCCTGGGTCGAGGACAAGCTCGAGAATTTCCAGCCGGGCGAAATCCTGACCCGTGACGAGGACGTGCTCGATACCTGGTTTTCCTCGGCGCTGTGGCCGTTCTCGACGCTGGGCTGGCCGGATGAGACGCCGGAGCTGAAAACCTACTACCAGACCGACGTGCTGGTGACCGGCTTCGACCTGATCTTCTTCTGGGTCGCGCGCATGATGATGATGGGCCTGCACTTCATGGACGAGGAGCCGTTCCACACCGTCTACATGCACGCGCTGGTGCGCGACAAGAACGGGCAGAAGATGTCGAAGTCGAAAGGCAATGTCGTCGACCCGCTCGACCTCATCGACGAATATGGCGCCGACGCGCTGCGCTTCACGCTGACGGTGATGGCGGCGCAGGGGCGTGACGTGAAGCTCGACCCGGCGCGCATTGCCGGCTACCGCAATTTCGGCACCAAGCTTTGGAACGCGACGCGCTTCGCCGAGATGAACGAAGTCGCGCGCAACGACGATTTCTGGCTGAACGACGCCAAGCTGGCGGTCAACCGCTGGATCCTGACCGAGCTGACGCGCGCCGCGCGAGAGGTCACGGACGGCATCACCTCATATCGCTTCAACGAGGCGGCGGGGGCGGCCTACCGCTTCGTCTGGAACCTGTTCTGCGACTGGTATCTGGAGCTGCTGAAGCCGGTGTTCATGGGCACGGACGAGGCGGCCAAGGCCGAAAGCCGCGCCTGCGTCGCCTTCGTGCTCGACGAAATCTACAAGCTCCTGCATCCGATGATGCCGTTCATGACCGAGGAACTTTGGGCGCAGACCGCGGGCGAGGGCAAGGAGCGCGCTTCGCTGCTTTGCCATGCCGCGTGGCCGTCGCCGGATTTCGAGGACGCTGAAGCGGCCGCCGACATCAACTGGCTGGTTGATCTCGTCTCCGGCATTCGTTCCGTGCGTTCGGAAATGAACGTGCCGCCGGCAGCCATCGCGCCGCTGATGGTGATCGGAGCCAACACGCTTACCCGCGAACGGCTGGGGCGCCACGCCGCCGCGATCAAGCGGCTGGCGCGCGTCGGCGACATCTCGCAGGTTGACGCCGCACCCAAGGGCTCGGCGCAGATCGTGCTCAACGAGGCAACGGTCTGCCTGCCGCTCGGCAGCCTGATCGATCTCGCCGCCGAGGCCGCGCGCTTGCAGAAAGAACTGGCCAAGGTGACCGAGGAGATCGCACGCCTGCACAAGAAGCTGTCGAACGAAAGATTCGTCGCCAGCGCGCCGGCCGAGATCGTGGAAGCCGAGCGTGAAAAGCTGGCCGAATACCGCGAGGCGCAGGGCAAGCTTTCGGTGGCGCTGGCCAGGGTTCGCGAAGCGGGTTGAGGGCAGATTCGGGAGACTTTAGGGCCCTCTAAAATGGGGTGGCTTTTTGCCTCGAAACCGGCATTCCGTAGCGTTAATGTTGACGTAAACGGAAGTTTTCGCCCCATTGTTGCCATAATGTAACAATGGGGCATTCGACTGCTCAAAACTGATTATTTTTGGCCTTGTTGGCCGATTTTCTCCCGTTTTTCTGAGTGAGACACGCCCGGCGAACCGTTTTTCTGCCTCGCTGCGCTGGTCTGCATTTTGTCCGGAATGCGTCCGGTGGACATGTACATGTACGCCCCAAGAATTCGTTGTTGCACCGTTAACCCGAATTGGTTCTAGCTGGATGCACTGACTATTCGGGGAGGACATCCATGAACAATCTGCGTTTGAAAGCACTGCTGGGGGCAGGGTGCTTTTCGCTGGCTTTGCTGGGGACGGCAATGAGCTCGGCACATGCCGGCGGCCTGGAACGTGGCGGCTACGATATCGACCTGCTGTTTGATCCGGCGCCGTTCGCGACGGACGCGGAAGCGACCTATGTGATGCCGGACCGTAAGTACGAGAATGCGCGTGGTCCCGGCGGAGCCAATCTCGGCCTTGGTACCTCGGCCGACGGAGCCGAGGGCTATTGGGTACCGCGCATAGGAATGAAGGCCCAGGTTGTGCAGGGCGTCGACTGCATGGTCGATTATTCGCAGCCTTGGGGCGCGCATACCGCACCAGGTATGTGGAACGGAGCGCTTTCTAACGTCGAGACTGATATCAAGAGCAACAATTACGCCGGCACCTGTTCCTACAAGTTTGATGCTGGCAAGGGCCAGCTCCGCTTTATCGGCGGGTTGTTCTATCAGGACATTTCAGGCTTCAAGGAAAGCTTGGTCGGTTTTACTCCCCTCGGACAACCGCTGCTTGGTCGTGTCGATCTGGAGGCTAACGGTTGGGGCTGGCGCGCCGGCGTTGCCTACGAAATCCCTGATATCGCGCTCCGCGCCAGCTTGGTCTACAATTCGAAGGTCAAGCTAGACAACATTTCGGGCACACTCACCTTACCAGCTATTCTTGGAGGTTCTCGGCCGATCTATGGCGCAGAGGAGTCGATGCCGGATTCGCTGGAACTGAAACTGCAGTCCGGTATTGCGCCTGACTGGCTGGCCTTCGGCTCAATCAAGTGGGTCAACTGGAGCGTGCTGCAGAGCGTTCCGATCTGTCCAACAATTGCGCCTGGGGCGGCTTGCTTCACGAACGGCCCGGGTCAGGTGACGTCGCTCGACCTGATGTATCGTGACGGCTGGACCGTTTCAGGTGGTATCGGCCACAAGTTCAATGATCAATGGAGTGCCGCCGGTCAATTGACCTGGGATCGTGGCACCTCGCATGGCTATGGTGCGCAGACCGATACGTGGACCCTGGGCGGCGGCGTCGCCTATACGCCGCAGCCCAACATCGAAGTGCGGCTCGCTGGAGCGGTCGGCGTTTTGACCAGCGGCCACTCGGGGACATTGGCTGGGGAGAACGGCTATGTTGCAGGCGAGGATGCCAGCTATGATTTCGGGAATGATCTGATCACGGCGATCTCTGGTGGTGTGAAGATCAAGTTCTAAGTCTCTGTAAAATCAAATGAAAGGCCGGGCAATGCCCGGCCTTTTTCGTTCCGGGGCTGTGGCCGAGCCTGTCGGCCCCAGGGCTGCGGTGCAGATAAACCGCACCATGTCGTTGTGATGTTTTGGCAACACTTTCTGAACAACCCCTGCACTAGAAGTCAGGCCGACGAAATTGCCCATTTCCCGCCATAAACCCGGCGCACCTCGATCTTGTCTCGGGACACGCGCCAAAAGGCTCGGCGATGGGAGCAGGCCGCACCGCCCTCTTGCGAGGAAGATGTGGGGCAAGGAAGAGTATGGACGCCAAAGTCATCTCCAAGGCTAAGCTCCCCAGCCGCTATGTGACCGTCGGTCCGGCGCGTGCGCCGCATCGCTCCTATCTCTATGCCATGGGCCTGTCGGCGGCCGAGATCGCACAGCCGCTGGTCGGCGTCGCCTCCTGCTGGAACGAAGCGGCGCCCTGCAACATTTCGCTGATGCGCCAGGCGCAAGTGGTCAAGAAGGGCGTCGCGGCCGCCAACGGCACGCCGCGCGAATTCTGCACCATCACCGTCACCGACGGCATCGCCATGGGCCACCAGGGCATGAAGTCGTCGCTGGTGTCGCGGGAGGTCATCGCCGATTCGGTCGAGCTCACCATGCGCGGGCATTGCTACGACGCGCTGGTCGGGCTCGCCGGCTGCGACAAGTCGCTGCCCGGCATGATGATGGCCATGGTGCGGCTCAACGTGCCGTCGATCTTCATCTATGGCGGCTCGATCCTGCCCGGCAGCTACCGCGGCCGCCAGATCACCGTGCAGGATGTGTTCGAAGCGGTCGGCCAGCACTCGGTCGGCACGATCGGCGATGCCGAACTGCTTGAAATCGAGCAGGCCGCCTGTCCCTCGGCCGGCTCCTGCGGCGCCCAGTTCACCGCCAACACGATGGCGACCGTGGCCGAGGCGATCGGTCTGGCACTGCCCTATTCCTGCGGCGCGCCGGCGCCTTATGAAATGCGCGATCGTTTCAACTTCGCCTCCGGCGAAAAGATCATGGAACTGATCGCCAGGAACATCCGGCCGCGCGACATCGTCACGCTGAAAGCACTGGAGAACGCGGCGACGGTGGTTTCGGCCACCGGCGGCTCGACCAATGCGGCGCTGCATTTGCCGGCCATAGCGCATGAGGCCGGCATCAAGTTCGACCTGTTCGATGTCGCCCGGATTTTCGAGAAGACGCCATACATCGCCGACCTCAAGCCCGGCGGCAAATATGTCGCCAAGGACATGTTCGAGGCCGGCGGCATTCCGCTGTTGATGAAGACGCTGCTCGACCACGGCTACCTGCATGGCGACTGCCTGACGGTCACCGGCCGCACTTTGGCCGAAAATATGGAGCATGTTGCCTGGAATGAACACCAGGATGTGGTCCGCCCCGCCGACAGACCCATTACCCAAACCGGCGGTGTCGTGGGCTTGAAGGGAAACCTTGCCCCCGAAGGCGCGATCGTGAAGGTCGCGGGCATGACGGAGTTGAAGTTCTCCGGCCCGGCGCGCTGCTTCGATTCGGAAGAGGAATGTTTCGAAGCGGTGACGCATCGCAACTACCGGGAAGGCGAAGTTCTCGTCATCCGCTACGAAGGGCCGCGCGGCGGACCTGGCATGCGCGAGATGCTGTCGACGACGGCGGCACTCTACGGCCAGGGCATGGGTGGCAAGGTGGCGCTGATCACAGACGGCCGCTTCTCGGGCGCGACGCGCGGCTTCTGCATCGGCCATGTCGGGCCCGAGGCCGCCGTTGGCGGTCCGATTGGCCTCATCCGGGACGGCGATGTGATCTCCATCGATGCCGTGAACGGCACGATCGATGTGGCGTTGTCCGATAGGGAACTGGCTGCGAGGGCAAAGAGTTGGAAGGCGCGCACAACCGACTATCAGTCCGGCGCGATATGGAAATACGCACAGACGGTAGGGTCCGCCCGCGACGGCGCGGTCACCCATCCGGGCGGTGCGAAAGAAACACACTGCTATGCGGACATCTGAGTTGTTGAGGTCGTCTGTCCTTCCGGCACTGGTCGCGTTAGCGATCTTTGGCGCCGTCGGCCAGGCCATGGCCTTCGACGACAAGGTGTTCGACGACAAGACCGGCGTGAAGCCGCAGTCGAGCCCCTGGGCGGTGTTCCAGTTCGGCTTCTCCGCCTACAAGAACGGCCACAAGGAACAGGCCGCGGAGGCCTATAAATACGCCGCCGAGAACGGCCAGATCGGCGCCACCTGGAAGCTTGCCCGCATGTATGCCGAGGGTGATGGCGTGGCGCGTGACGATTACGAGGCGTTCAAGTTCTTTTCGGAGATCGTCGATCAGGACGTCGAGCCCGGCTCACCGGAAGAAAGCTACGTTTCCGACGCGCTGGTGGCGCTGGGCGACTATTTGCGCAAGGGCATTCCCGGCAGCCCGGTGACCGAGAACGAAGTGGCGGCCCAGGAATATTACATGCGCGCCGCCGCCAACTACCGCAACCCGAATGCCCAGTTCGAGATGGGGCAGATGTTCCTGAAGGGCGAGGGCGGCGTGAAGGCCAGCGTCAAGCAGGCCGGGCGCTGGTTCCAGCTCGCCGCCGAAAAAGGCCATGCCGGCGCGCAGGCGACGCTCGGCCATCTGTTGTTCCAGAGCGGCAAGATCGTGCGCGGCCTGGCGATGATGACGGCAGCACTCGAACGTGCGGCGCCCGCCGACCAGCCCTGGATCCGCGGCATGCAGGAGGAGGCCTTTGCCGCCGCCGGCGAAGCCGACCGCCGCACAGCGATCTCGCTCGCTGACGACATCCTGACCAAGGGCAACAGCGCCGATCAGTAAGGATGATCTCCCCACGAGGAGATCGCTAATCAGACATTAATTCTCGGTCGGCTCCGCCGGCACCATGCTGGGAGCCGGCGCCGAGATCGGCGTCATCCGCCGGTGCGGCGCCAGCGTGTCTTGCGGGCAGCTGTCCCCGACTTTCGTCCATGAGGTGTTGTTGAGCACCATCTCGCAGCGGGCGAGGTGGCTCTTGTCGGCGATCGTCAGACAGGCGACCTGGCCGACCGGGTAGGATTTTCCATTGGCAAGACATTCCTCGGCGGCGAAAGCCGCCGCAGGGACGGCGATAGCGAATGCCAGGCCGATCGGACAAAGGACAAGTCGTATGGTCATGGGAACCCCAGCCGCCATGATGATCTTCCATCATGCGCCTGATTGTGGCGATACGAGGTCCAGCGCGGGCCCGGGGTCTCCCTCAGGCCGGCAGCAAATCGAGATCGATGGCCACCGGCACGTGGTCGGACGGTTTTTCCCAGGCGCGCACATGCTTTTCGATCGAGGCCGATGAAAACCGGTTGGCGGCCTCGGGCGACAGCAGCAGGTGGTCGATGCGGATGCCGTTGTTCTTCTGCCAGGCGCCGGCCTGGTAGTCCCAGAAGGTGAAGGTGTCGCCCGCATCGGTGACCGAACGCACTGCTTCGGTGAAGCCGAGATTCTTCAGCCTGCGGAACGCCTGCCGCGTCTGCGGCTGGAACAGCGCATCATTCAGCCAGTTCTCCGGGAACTTCGCGTCGACAGGTTCGGGAATGACGTTGTAGTCACCGGCCAGCACCAGGGCTTCCTCCAACCTCAGCCGCTCCTCGGCCCAGCGCTCCAGCCGTGCCATCCAGGACAGCTTGTAGGAGAATTTCCTCCTCGTCATCGATCGGATTGCCGTTCGGCAGATAGAGCGAGGCGACGCGCAATGCGCCCTTGTCGGTCGAGAACACGCCTTCGATGAAGCGCGCATGCTCGTCGGCGTCGTCGCCGGGCAGACCTCTGATGACCTCGTCGAAGCGCAATTTCGACAGCAGGGCGACGCCGTTGAAACCCTTCTGGCCGTGGGTTTCCACATTGTAGCCAAGCGCCTCGATCTCGGCGCGCGGGAACTGCTCGTCGACCGTCTTGATCTCCTTGCAGGCAGACGATGTCGGGGGCGCTTTCGGTCAGCCAATGGGTGAGATTGCCGATGCGGGCGCGAATGCCGTTGATGTTCCAGGTGACGATCTTCATGGCGGCCTCAATGTTCTTCCGGGGCAAGACGTTCGACCAGGCCGATCGTATTGCCTGCGGGATCCTTTAGAAAGGCCATCCACTCGCTTTCCCCCGCCGGACCGAACTGGCCCTCGGTGTCGCGATGAACAAGCGTTGGAGCCGCGGTGAAGGGAACGCCCGCAGCTTTCGCGCCGGCGTGGAAATCCTCGAGACCTGATATGTCGAGATAGACGGTTCCGGCCGGAATGCCGTCGGTGAACAGCAGCCGCACGCTGCCGGCCATGATGAAGGCGATGCCCGGCGGATCGTAACGCACATGCACGCTCATCCCGAGCACGTCGCACCAGAAGGCCAGGGTCGCGTCGAGGTCTCGCCCGGCCGAGAGCGCGACCTGACGAACCGCGCCAATGGCAGGCATGTTGTTCCTAAAAGGAGAAGCTTGTGCCGCAGCCGCAGGAGGCGACCGCATTCGGGTTGCGGATCTGGAACGACTGGCCCATCAGGTCGTCGACGAAATCAATCACCGACCCGCCCATATAGACCAGCGACAGATCATCGATCAGAACCGTGGCGCCGTCCTTCTCGATGGCGACATCGTCGTCGTTGCGCGCGTCGACCAGATCGAACTTGTAGGAAAAGCCGGAGCAGCCGCCGCCTTCGACGGAAACGCGCAACGCCGTCTTGCCGGCCTCGTCCGACACAATCTTGGCGATCCGCCTTGCGGCGGCATCGGTCATCTCGACTTTCATGGCGGTCTTGGCATCCGCGCCCATGGGCGTCACCTTGCTTTCCGTTTCACATGATAGGTATGAAGCGCGAAGGGCCAAGTCAACCGGCCATAATCTGGCGGCCATAGTCTAGCGGCCAAAGTCAGGCGGCCAAAGTCAGGCGGCATCGACCATGACTAACGAGTTGGGCGACATCGGATTCGGCTATAGGCCCCGCGCGGCCTATGCCAGCGATCCGGCGCGCTCGCGCGGGCGCCTGTTCGAAGAGGTCGAAAGCCCGACCCGTACGCCGTTCCAGCGCGACCGCGACCGCATCATCCATTCCACCGCGTTCCGCCGGCTGAAACACAAGACGCAGGTCTTCATCGCCCATGAAGGCGATCATTACCGTACCCGGCTGACCCATTCGATCGAGGTGGCGCAGATCGCACGCGCCCTGGCGCGGGCGCTGCGCGGTGACGAGGATCTGGCTGAAGCGGTGGCGCTGGTGCATGATTTCGGCCACACGCCCTTCGGCCACACCGGCGAGGACGCCCTCAACGAGAAGATGGCTGATTGGGGCGGCTTCGACCACAACGCGCAATCGCTTCGCATCGTGACAAGGCTGGAAGCGCGTTACGCCGAGTTCGACGGGCTGAACCTGACCTGGGAAACGCTGGAAGGCCTGGTCAAGCACAATGGTCCGCTGACCGATGCCAACGGCAAGGGCCTGAAGGGTCCGGTGCCGCAGGCGATCCGCGACTATTCGGAACTGCACGACCTCGAGCTCGACCGGTTCGCCGGCATCGAGGCGCAGTGTGCTGCGATCGCCGACGACATCGCCTACAACACGCACGACATCGACGACGGCCTGAGGGCGGGGCTGCTGACGCTGGACATGCTGAAGGCCGTCTCGCTGCCGGGCACCATCCTGGAGGCGGTGCGCGCGCGCTATCCCAATCTCGACGAGGTGCGCACCGGCCACGAGCTGATGCGGCGCCAGATCACCGCCATGGTCGAGGACGTGATCAGGTCGACCACCGCCAATCTGGAACGCACCGGGCCGCGGAGCGCCGATGCGGTGAGGGCGGCGGGCGAGACGATGGTGACCTTTTCCGCCGAAATGGCCGTCGCCGAGAAAGAGCTGAAGGCCTTTCTCTACAAGCACCTCTACCGGCACAAGGAAGTCATGCGCGTGCGCGCCGATGCGGAGCGGATCGTCAGGGACCTGTTCGACGTCTATTTCGCCGACCCGCGCGCCATGCCGGACGGCTGGCGCGAGGGGCTCGACCGGGCCGAGGATCGCATCAAGGCGCGCAGCGTGGCCGACTTCCTAGCGGGGATGACCGACACCTACGCGCTGAAGGAACACCGGCGTTTGTTTGACCATACGCCGGATTTGAGCTAGGGCGGGCTCGATTTTGCCGGCCAACAAGCCGGATTCCCTGCAAAGCCGCCAGAGTCATACCCATGAACATCTTCGCCGACTTCACCGCGCGAATCATAAAAGCCGTCGAAGCGCTTGATCTGAAAGACAGTGACGGTGTTTCGCCCGATCTGTCGCGCATCGCCGTCGAGCCGCCGCGCGATGCCAGCCATGGCGATCTCGCGACCAATGCGGCGATGGTGCTGGCCAAGCCCACCGGCCAGAACCCGCGGGCGCTGGCTGAGCGCCTGGCGCTCGCGCTGCGGGACGACAAGGATGTCGCGGCCGCGGAGGTCGCGGGCCCGGGCTTCGTCAATTTGCGGCTCAGGGACGGTTTTTGGCAGGCACATCTCACGACGCTTCTGGGCGAGGGCCGCAACTACGGCCGCTCCAGCATCGGCGGCGGCAGGAAGGCCAATGTCGAATATGTATCGGCCAACCCGACGGGACCAATGCATGTCGGCCATTGCCGTGGCGCCGTGGTTGGCGATGCGCTTGCCAATCTGATGGCCTTTGCCGGTTACGACGTGATCAAGGAATATGTCATCAACGACGCCGGCTCGCAGATCGACGTCCTCGGGCGCTCGGCGATGCTGCGTTATCGCGAAGCGCTTGGCGACGAGGTCGGCGAGATCCCGGCCGGGCTCTATCCAGGCGACTATCTGGTCCCGGTCGGGCAGGCGCTGGCCAAGGAATTCGGCCGGTCCTTGCTGCAGATGCCGGACGAAGAGGCGCTCGCCATCGTCAAGGACCGCACCATCGACGCGATGATGGCGATGATCCGCGAGGATCTGGCGCTGCTCAACGTGCATCATGACGTGTTCTTCTCCGAGCGCACGCTGCACGCCGACAATGCCAGGAAGATCCGCTCGGCGATAAACGACCTGACGCTGAAGGGCCATATCTACAAAGGCAAGCTGCCGCCGCCCAAGGGCGAGAGGCCGGACGACTGGGAAGATCGCGAACAGACCCTGTTCCGTTCGACGGCGGTCGGCGACGACATGGACCGGGCGCTGGTCAAGTCGGATGGTTCGTTCACCTATTTCGCCGCCGACGTCGCCTATCTCAAGGACAAGGTCGATCGCGGCTTCGTCGAACTGATCTACGTGCTCGGCGCCGATCATGGCGGCTATGTCAAGCGGCTGGAAGCGCTGGCGCGGGCGATCGCCGGCGACGAGGTGAAGCTCACGGTTCTTCTGTGCAACCTGGTAAAGCTGTTTCGCGATGGCGAGCCGGTGCGCATGTCCAAGCGGTCCGGCGATTTCGTGACGCTGCGCGAAGTGGTGGAGGAAGTCGGCCGCGACCCCATCCGCTTCATGATGCTCTATCGCAAGAACGATGCGCCGCTCGATTTCGACTTCGCCAAGGTGACCGAGCAGTCCAAGGACAATCCGGTATTCTATGTGCAGTACGCTTCGGCGCGCTGCCATTCGGTATTCCGGCAGGCGAGCGAGCAGTTGGGAGAGGCCAATTTCGATCGCAACAGTCTGGCGGCTGCCGTGGCGTTGCTGACCGACGAAGGCGAGATCGGCCTGATCAGGAAACTCGCTGAATATCCACGGTTGATCGAGTCGGCGGCACTTGCGCTCGAACCGCATCGGCTGGCATTCTACCTCTACGATCTGGCCTCAAGCTTCCACGGGCACTGGAACCGCGGCACCGATAATCCGGACTTACGTTTTGTTAAGGTTAACGACCGACAATTGACGCATGCCAGACTAGGGCTGGTGCAGGCTGTTTCGGATGTCTTGACGTCCGGCCTGACGCTGATCGGCGCCGCGGCGCCCACCGAAATGCGTTAGGTTTGACTAAAAAACCTGTCACCTTTTGCCCACATTGCGCTGGTAAGGGCCAACCCTGCGCGACGTCCATGGCGTCCGAATGAGTGCGAGTTCGGGAACAATAATGGCAGACAGAACCCAGCTGAGAATAGCCGACAACAACGACATCGCCAACGATGATCCGTTCGCGGAACTGACCAGGATCATGGGGTTCGACCCGCGCCAGCCGGTCAAGCCACAGGCGCCCGCCCAACCGAAAGCCGCCGCTGATCAGCAGGCGCAGGAGGTCGATTTCGACATCGATCTCGAAAAGGAGTTGATGGGCGACTTCGACTTTGCCGAAGGCAACGCCGCGACGGTCGCCGATGTTGATGAGCCGGCGTTCGACGCCGCCGCTACCGACGGCATGGATGACGAACTCGCCATGGCGTTCGACGACATGCAGCTCGACGATGAGCATGGTGCCGACGACGCTGTTGCCGAGGCCGCGCCAACCGTCGATACCGCTTTCGATACGGATTTCGACGATGCGGTAGCCAGCTCTCTCGATGGCGTTTCGCCGCTCGATGACGATCTGCCCATGGCGGACGAGCTTGCGGCATCGCTCGATCAGGACTTCCGGCTTGATGACGCGACCGATGCGGCCGAGCCCGCCTTGGCCGCCGAAGTGGCGGAGCCTGTCGCGGAGCCTACCGTCGACCATGAATTCGACGATGGCTTTGCCCTTTCGCTCGAAGACGAACTGATGCTCGATGGTCACGTGGCGGAGCAGCAGCCTGAAGCGGCCGCGGCTCCGGTCGAGCCTCCCGTCGAGGCGGCGCTGAACGCGAACCATGCGGTTTCCGAAGAGGATTTTGGCGATCGCTTTGAGGACGCCACGGCTTTCGACGACGGGCTGGCGGATATCGATTTCGATCTGGCTGCCGATCACTCGGTCGCGACCGATGCGCCCGTGGCTGCGGAGACGGATGCGCTTGACGCGCATGACGTGACCGCCGAGACGGCAGATGCGCACGAAATGGAGGACGTGTTCGCCGAGGCGACGGATGCGGAAGGCGAGGCGGCAGACCTGGCCGCCGATGAGCCGCTGGACAATGCTTTCGAGCAGGATTTCAACGACGCGCTTGCCGAAGCGACGGACGAGCCGGCCGCTGAGCCTGTGGCTGCCCCCGTTCATCCGGCCGCCCCGGCTATGGCCGAACCGGTGCATGCCGCCGCCGACGAGCGTAGCCTTGAAGACGAGTTGAACGCGCTGTTGGGCGCCATGAGCGCACGCTCGGCGCCGGTGGCCGAGGAGGAGGTAGCGGTTCAGCAGCCTGTCGCCGCGACCGCGAAACCCGACGAAGAACCGGCGGCCGGTGACCTCGACTGGAACCTGGACGAACCTGCGGCGACGCAGCAGCATCAGGCGGTCTCGACCGCTGACGTCGATCTTGACGATCTCATGCTCGATGAGCTTCAGGACCAGGACCTCGGCGCGCATGCCACTGTCTCTGAAGACGATGATTTCGAAGCGGAACTCGCCGCAAGCATCGACCTGGCCGAAGGAATCGACCGGGATGAAGACCTCGCCGCGGATTCCGCCGCGCCGGAAACTTTCCGCGACGATCCCCTCGATTGGCTGACGACGCAGTCCACTCCGCCCGAGCCGGCCCGCTCGTGGAGCCGGGTTACGCCGGTCCCGCAGCCGCAACAGGCGAGTTTTACCGCCCAGCCGATGGCTTCGGCGGCCCCCATGGCGGCGCCGGCTGCCGCGATCCCGACCTATCGTGCGGCTGAGCCTGCCGCTTATGCGGCGCCGGCCGCCGCGCAGCGCGAGCAGTCCGCGTTCGATGACGAGATGCCTGACGTCGAGACCGTCGATGTGCCGGAGCGCGTCGTGGCGCTTCAGGATGATCTCGACATTCCGGAATTGCACTTCGAAGAGGACGAGCCGGCCGCGCCCGGCTACGACGATCTCGACGCCGAATTCTCCAATCTGCTGACCGAGATGAATACAGTGGATGTCGCTGCGGCTCCCGCAAACGCCAGCGCGCCCTATGCCGACGGCTCCTACAATCCCGGCTTCAAGTCGGGATACGATGCCTTTGAACAGGGCTATGAGGCTCTCAAGCCGGGCTATGAGACGCTCAAGCCAGGCTATGAGGGGCTCAAGCCGGGCTATCAGCCCGAGGCGCGCACCTACGCGGCACGGCCAGCGGAAATGTCTGCCCGCGCGACAGCGCCGGCGGGTTATGCCGACGCCACCAATGGCTTCGACGTCGACGACTTGCCCGGCAGCCAGCCGGTTTCACAGGCCGACGATTTTGCCGTCGACGAGCTCGACTACGATCCCGAGCTGGACGAGGCGATGTCGGTTCCTGGTCTCGCCGAACGCGAGGCCGGCGGGTCGCCGCGCAGGCGCGGCCTGCTCATCGCCGCCATTGTCGGTGCAGTCGTTGTCACCGGAGGCCTCGGCGCCTTCGCGCTGTCTCCGGGCGGCCAGGGCGGCAGTGACGCCCCGGTCCTGGTCAAGGCGGACAATGCACCGATCAAGGTCAAGCCGGAAAACCCGGGCGGCGCCGTGGTGCCGAACCAGGACAACAAGGTCTATGACGCGGTCGCCAAGGGCGCCAAGCCCGCCGAGCCGGTCCAGCAGAAGCTCGTCACCAATGTCGAGGAACCGGTCGATGTGGCGGCGAAAGATCCGGCTCGCGCCGTCGATCTCTCGCCCGACCAGACCGCAGCCGACGCGACCGACGGCGACGGCGGCGATGCTCCAACCGCCGTTGCGGCGCCAGCCGATAACGCCGCGCCCGCAGCCAAGTCCGAGGACCGCATCGCGCAGGTCCTCCAGGATGCCGACAAGGGAACGAATCCCGACGTCGTCGCCGTGGCGCCGCGCAAGGTCAGGACCATGGTGGTCAAATCGGACGGGTCGCTGGTGCCGCGTGAGGATCCGGCGCCCGCCGCACCGAAAGTGGCTGCCGTGGAGCCGGTCGATCCGGCGCCGCAACATGTCGCGCCGTCGGCTCAGGCTGATGCTGACCAGACCGGCACGGTGGCGCCGGACGCCGCGCAGGCGGACGATGAGCCAGCCCTAAAACCGGTGGCCGAGCCCAAGGCGGAAGCCAAGGCCCAGTCGGCCAACACGCCGGCCAAGGTTCCGGTCGCGCCGCAGCGCCCGTCCGACCAGCCGGTCGACGTGGTCGGCGAGGTCAAGCCCGATCAGGTTGCCTCCATCAGTCCGGCGGCGCCCTCGACCGGCGGCGGTTCGTGGTCGATGCAGATCGCCTCGCAGCCGACGGTCGAAAGCGCGCAGTCGACCTATCAGGATCTGCAGCGCCGCTACGGTGGCGTGCTTTCCGGCCGCACCGCCAACATCGTCAAGGCGGAGATCGCCGGCAAGGGGACTTTCTACCGCGTCCGCGTGCCTGCGCAGTCGCGCAACGATGCCATCAATCTGTGCACCAGCTACAAGGCTGCCGGCGGCAACTGCTTCGTGTCGAGGTAGTCATTCACCTCCCGTGTCGGAGGAGAGCAGTTTGAAAACCGGCGCGGCCTCAACGCCGCGCCGTTTTCTTTTTGCACTTTTCGACGTGATTCCCTTTGGCCGCGGAAGATTCTGAACTCGTCGGCATGACCGAATCAAAATCCATGATCCTCGGCTGTGCCGGGAAATCGCTCACCCGCGAAGAAATCAGTTTCTATCGCAATGAATGCCCGTGGGCCTTCATCCTGTTTGCCCGCAACATCAGCGAGACCGAGCAGATCCGCGATCTGGTCGCCGAGATGCGCGACTGCATCGGACGCCCGGACGCGCTGGTGTTCATCGACCAGGAAGGCGGCAGGGTGCAGCGGCTGCGGCCGCCGCTGGCGCCGAACTATCCAGCCGGCGGCGCGCTCGGTGCGCTGTGGCGCGACGACCATGACGCCGGAGGCCGCGCCGCCTGGCTGATGGCGCGGCTGCACGCTTTCGACCTTCTGCGCTACGGCATCACGGCGGATTGCCTGCCGGTGCTCGACGTGCCGATCGAAGGGGCGAGCGACGTCATCGGCGCGCGCGCCTATGGCAAGGAGCCGCGCCCGGTCATCGAGCTCGGCCGCGCCGCGGCGGAAGGCCTGATGTCTGGCGGCGTGCTGCCGGTCATGAAGCATATTCCCGGCCATGGCCGGGCTTTCGCGGACACGCATTTCGAACTGCCTGTCGTCGACGCTTCGATGAGCGAGCTGCAGCGGCACGATTTTGCGCCGTTCAGGGAACTCAACCACCTGCCGATGGCCATGACCGCGCATGTCGTCTACAGCGCGATCGACCCGAAAAACCCGGCAACCACCTCCGGCAAGGTCATCGACGAGATCATTCGCCGCGAGATCGGCTTCGATGGGCTGCTGATGAGCGACGACACCTCGATGAAGGCACTTTCTGGGGATTTCCCGACAAAGGCGGCCTCGATCCTTGCGGCCGGCTGCGATCTGGTCCTTCACTGCAACGGCGTTTTCGAGGAGATGGCGGGCATCGCATCGCGAACCAAAGGGCTTGAGGGCAAGTCGCTTGAGCGCGCAAACCGGGCAATGACCTATATAGAAAAACGCGACGCGGCTGAAGAAACCGAGATACGCGCCGAATTCGCCACCTATTTCGATGCGGTGGCCTGACAGAGGGAAGAACGGGACGTGGCGGAAGCATTGGAAAGCAAGGCCGGGAAGGCCGCACCGATGGACCGCCTGTGGGCCGAAAGCGATGATACCCGGCTGACCGGCGATCCGTCGCTGGTCGTCGACGTCGCAGGATCTCGAAGGCCCGCTCGATCTTCTGCTGCATCTTGCCCGCAACCAGAAGGTCGATCTCGCGCGCATCTCCATCCTGGCGCTCGCCGAGCAGTATTTGGCCTTCGTCGAGACGGCGAGGGCGCTGAGACTTGAGCTCGCCGCGGATTATCTGGTGATGGCGGCGTGGCTCGCCTTCCTCAAATCGAAGCTTTTGATCCCGAAGCAGCCGGGCGAGGAAGGCGAAAGCGGCGAGGAACTGGCGGCGGTGCTGCAATTCCGGCTCAAGCGGCTGGAAGCCATGCGCGATGCATCGGCGCGGCTGGTCAACCGGAACCGGCTCGGCCGCGACGTGTTCGCGCGCGGCATGCCGGAAATGGTCATCATCGAGAGGCGCAATGCCTATTCGGCGTCGCTCTACGATCTGCTCACCGCCTATGCCCAGCAGCGGCAGAAGCAGGCAATCACCAATGTCACGATCGCCAGGCGCGGCGTCTGGTCGCTCAAGGACGCCCGCGACATCCTGACAAGGCTGATCGGATCGCTGCGGGACTGGACGGCGCTCGATAGTTTTCTCATCCAATATCTGTCCAGCCCGGAAGAGCGGCGCACCGCGATCGCCAGCTCGTTCGCGGCGACACTGGAACTCGTGCGCGAGGGCAAGATGGATGTGCGGCAGGACGAGGTGTTCGCGCCGATCTATCTGCGCGATCACCGCGCACCGGCAATCAAGGCAGTCGAGGTGGCATCATGAGCGAACGCGCCAACGCTTCGGTTGTCCCGTTCAAGGTGGACAACGAACCGGAGGAGGGCGAGGTCGACCAGGCTTCGGTTCAGAATCCGGCCCAGAATCCGGCGCAGAATCCCGCCGAGCGGCTGCATATGGCGGAGGCGGTACGCATGGCCGAGGCGATCGTTTTCGCCAGTGCCGAGCCGGTCAGCGAAAAGCAGTTGGCCGCGCGCCTTCCCGATGGCATCAACATCGCGCTCGCGATGGCCGAGCTGCAGCAGATCTATGCGCGGCGCGGCGTCAACCTGGTGCGGGTCGGCGATGCCTGGGCGTTTCGCACGGCCGGCGATCTCGCCTTCCTGATGAGCCGTGACACCGTGCAACAGCGCAAGCTGTCGCGCGCGGCGCTCGAAGTGCTGGCGATCATCGCCTACCACCAGCCGGTGACGCGCGCCGAGATCGAGGACATCAGAGGCGTCGAAACTTCGAAGGGCACGCTGGATACACTCTTGGAGACGGAATGGGTGCGCATGCGCGGCCGGCGCAAAACGCCCGGCCGTCCCGTGACCTATGGCACCACCGAAACCTTCCTCGACCATTTCGCGCTCGAGGAGATCCGCGATCTCCCCGGCATGGAGGAGTTGAAGGGCGCCGGCCTGCTTTCGGGCCGCATGCCGTCGAATTTCTCCATTCCGCTGCCGCCGGCCGACCCGGATGCGCTGACCGAGGACGAGGATCCGCTGACCGATATCGATCTCGAGGAACTCGGCCTGCTGACGCCGCGCGTCACGGAAGATTGACCGCAAGCCTCTGTTCCTGGAGGCTTTCCCGGGCTAGATGCGCCGATAGGTAGCGGACCGCATCGCCGAAAATGCGTGACATCCGACACCCTTTCATAAACTCTGTCGCGGTTGTGTTTGAATCCCAACGCGAAAACGCATAGATCATCGCCAGGGAAACCATTCGAGAGAGAGTTGCTATGGGTTCATTTTCGATTTGGCACTGGATGATCGTGCTGGTCATCGTGCTTCTGGTGTTCGGCCGCGGCAAGATACCCGAGCTGATGGGCGACATGGCCAAGGGCATCAAGAGCTTCAAGAAGGGCATGGCGGACGACGACGTTGCCGACGACAAGCGTACCGTCGAACATCGCGCCGACGAAACCGTTTCGGCAGCGAAGGAAAAGGCCAGCAAGAGCTGAGCCAAGGGTTGTTGCTTTGTGCGTGTCGTTGTCCCAGAACCGCTTCGCACTTTTGGGCGGCATGCATTAGTCGGAACGGATAGCCATGTTTGAAGTCGGCTGGACCGAAATGCTGGTGATCGCGATCGTTATGATCGTGGTCGTCGGGCCGAAGGATTTGCCCAACATGCTGCGCACCTTCGGCCGCACGACGGCGAAGCTGCGTGCCATGGCGGCCGATTTCCAGAAGCAGTTCAACGAGGCGCTGAAGGAAGCGGAGCTCGACGACGTCAAGAAATCGGTCGACGAGCTAAGGGGGCTCAGCCCGGTTGCCGAGATCAGGAAACAGCTCAATCCGTTCGAGCAGGCGGCCGCCGATGTACGTTCCGGCGTCGACGCGGCGATGAAGCCGAAGCTGGCCGTCGATACGGCAGCGCCCGCCGGCTCGGTGCCGCAGGCGGCCGAACCGTTGAAGAACGGCGCGACCACCATGCCGGGGCCCACTGAACCCGATACCGCGCCGGCGGCGGCGATCTTCCCAGTCATGACCGATGAATCGGTGGTGGCGTCCTCAGCGCCGACAGAGCTGGCGCCAAAGACACCTGCGGCAGGGAAAGCGGCCAAGCCCGCCAAGGCTTCGGCGAACGGCGCGAAAGCTTCCACGCCTGCGAAAGCGGCGACCGCCAAACCCGCGCCAGCACCCAAAGCGCCGGCGAAGCCCGTGGCGGCGTCAAAGGCTGCCAAACCGGCAGCAGCCAAGGCGGCGACGACCAAGGCCGAGGCGAAACCGGCTCCAGCGAAGAAGCCAGTGGCCAAAAAGACGGCGGGAGCCGCCAAGTGAGCGTTTCGGACAAGGAAAAGGACGAGATCGAGAAATCCTCGGCGCCGCTGATGGAGCATCTCATCGAGTTGCGCCGCCGGCTGATCTGGTCGCTCGGCGGCTTCTTCGCCGCGTTCCTGGTCTGCTTCTTCTTCGCCAAGAAGCTGTTCAACCTACTTGTCGTGCCATTCAAATGGGCGACGCAATGGGCGGGGCTCGACCCGCACAAGGTCGAGCTGATCTATACCGCGCCGCAGGAATTCTTCTTCACGCAGGTCAAGCTCGCCATGTTCGGCGGCATGGTGATCGCCTTTCCGCTGATCGCCACGCAGATCTACAAGTTCATCGCGCCCGGCCTCTACAAGAACGAACGCAACGCCTTCCTGCCGTTCCTGATCGCGTCGCCAATCCTGTTCCTGATGGGCGCCTCGCTGGTCTATTTCTTCTTCACGCCGATGGTGATGTGGTTTTTCCTCGCCATGCAGCAGTCGGGCACCAACGACCAGGTGCAGATCTCGCTGCTGCCGAAGGTGTCGGAATATCTCAGCCTGATCATGACGCTGATCTTCTCCTTCGGCCTGGTATTCCAACTGCCGGTGGTGACCAGCCTGATGACGCGCGTCGGCATGCTGTCATCCAAGGCGCTGGCCGAGAAGCGCAAATGGGCGATCGTCATCGCCTTCGTCGTCGCGGCGGTGCTGACGCCGCCCGACCCGATGAGCCAGATCGGCCTCGCCATCCCGACCATCCTGCTCTACGAGGTCGCCATCTGGTCGGCGCGGATGATTGAACGCAGCCAGGAGCGCGAGCGCCTGGCGCGGGAGAAGCAGCAATCCGAGGAAGAGGTGGCGGAAAAGCCGGCAGACGCATCCTCCACATAGGGCAGGCGCGTCGCCCCTGCGGGCTGCCGGCCTCGGAATCGGTGCGCGGCCCGGTGCCGATAGGAATTTTTTCTTGACTTGGTGCCCGCCGCTATGGTACATATTCGGTTATGGTGCTGATTTGCGCCAACGACCCGCCGCCGAGGCGGGTTTTTTATTTCTGGACTGTCGCGCTATCCCTCACCACTCGAAAGCGGGCTCGCGGCCCCTGCCGTCAGCAAGCCCGATCTTGCATCGATCAGAGATGCGGTTTACCCCCTGGCCTGAAACGCATCGCGAAAACCCACGATGCGTTTCGGGCTTTATTCTTGGGCATATCGTAGCGCAAACCGCCGCGCGCTTTGGGCGGCAAGCTACCGCAGGAGCTTTCAGACCATGCTTGACATCAAATGGATTCGCGACAACCCGAAGGCCCTTGTCGAGGCGCTGGTCAAGCGCTCGTGGTCGGTCGAGGAAGCGCAGTCCACCGTCGATGACCTGATCGCCAGGGACGAGGCGCGGCGCGAACATGTCACCGAGCTGCAGACCAAGCAGGAACGCCGCAACGCCGCCTCGAAAGAGATCGGCAATGCCATGCGTTCGGGCGATGCCGCCCTTGCCGAAAAACTGAAAGCCGAAGTCGGCGAGATAAAAACCTTCATCCAGAACGGCGAGGCGCGCGAGCGCGAGCTCGACAAGGCGCTGAACGACGCGCTGGCGGTGCTGCCCAATGTGCCGCTCGACGATGTGCCGGTCGGCAAGGACGAGCACGACAACGTGGTCAAGCATATCATCGGCAAGGTGCCGACCCGCCCGAACTGGGTGAAGGAGCATTTCGAGATCGGCGAAGCGCTCGGCATGATGGATTTCGAGCGTGCGGCAAAGCTGTCGGGCTCGCGCTTCACCGTGCTGAAGAGCGGGCTGGCACGGATGGAACGCGCGATCGGCCAGTTCATGCTCGACCTGCACACGACCGAGCATGGCTATGAGGAAGTCATCCCGCCGCTGATGGTCAAGGACGATGTTCTTTTCGGCACCAACCAGCTGCCGAAGTTCGAGGAGGATCTGTTCTTCACGCCGCATGGAGATGGCAGGCTTGGCCTGATCCCCACCGCCGAAGTGCCGCTCACCAACCTCGTGCGCGAGGAGATCACCGCCCATGAGAAACTGCCGCTGCGCTACACCGCGCTGACGCCGTGCTTCCGCTCGGAGGCCGGCTCGGCAGGGCGCGACACGCGCGGCATGCTGCGCCAGCACCAGTTCTACAAGGTCGAGCTGGTGTCGATCACCGATCAGGAGTCCTCGCTCGCCGAACATGAGCGGATGACCGAGTGTGCCGAGGAGGTGCTGAAGCGGCTCGAATTGCCGTTCCGCACCATGGTGCTGTGCACCGGCGACATGGGTTTTGGCGCGCGAAAAACCTATGACATCGAGGTGTGGCTGCCCGGCCAGAACGCCTATCGCGAGATCTCGTCCTGCTCTGTCTGCGGCGATTTCCAGGCCAGGCGCATGGACGCCCGCTACAAGGACAAGGACGGCAAGGGCAACCGCTTCGTCCATACGCTGAACGGCTCAGGCACGGCTGTCGGGCGCGCACTTATCGCCGTCATCGAAAACTACCAGAACGAGGATGGCAGCGTAACCATTCCTGAAGTGCTGCGGCCTTATATGGGCGGGCTGGAAAAGATCGAATCGAAATAATGCGTATTCTCCTGACCAATGACGACGGCATTCATGCCGAGGGCCTGGCGTCGCTCGAGCGCGTCGCGCGCACATTGTCCGACGATGTCTGGGTGGTGGCGCCGGAGCAGGACCAGTCCGGCTATGCGCACTCGCTGTCGATCTCGGAGCCGCTGCGGCTGAGGAAAATCGGCGAGAAGCACTTTGCCGTGCGCGGCACGCCGACCGACTGCGTCATCATGGGCGTGAAGAAGATTCTGCCCGGCGCGCCCGACCTGATCCTGTCGGGCATCAATTCCGGCGCCAACATCGCTGACGACGTCACCTATTCGGGAACCGTCGCCGGCGCGATGGAGGGCGCGTTGCTCGGCATACGCTCGATCGCGCTCAGCCAGGGCTACAGCACTATCGGCGAGGACCGCGTCGTTCCCTACGAGACCACCGAGGCGCTGGCGCCGGCGCTGCTCAAGAAACTCGTCGCGACGCCGCTGCCGGACGGCGTGCTGCTCAACGTCAATTTTCCGAACTGCCTGCCTGAAGAGATCGCCGGCACGGTGGTCACCTCGCAGGGCAAGCTCGTACACAGCCTGTGGGTCGAGGAACGCCGCGACGGGCGCGGGCTGCCGTACTACTGGCTGCGCTTCGGCCGCGAACCCGTCGAGGGCAAGCAGGGCACCGACCTTTTTGCGCTGCGCAATCGCCTGGTGTCGGTGACGCCGTTGCAGCTCGACCTCACAGCGCATGAGATTCGTGACCAGCTGAGCAAGGCCCTTGCATGAACCTGCCGATCGATGACCGAGAAGGATTTGCCGCCTTCCTGCTGCGCCTGCGCGGCAGGGGGACCGTGCCGAAGGCGCTGATCGCGGCCTTCGAGGCGACACCGCGGCGCGGCTTCCTGGCCGCCCAATTCCATTCCATCGCCTGGTCGGACCGCATGCTGCCGATCGAATGCGGCGAAGCGATCGAGGGCGCGGACATGCAGGCGGCGGTGATCGCCGCACTCGCCATCGAAGTCGGGAATCGCGTGCTCGAGATCGGTACCGGCTCCGGTTATACGGCAGCGGTGATGTCGCGCCTGTCAGGCCGGGTTGTCACCATCGACCGATACAAGACGCTGGTCGAACAGGCGCGGCAGCGCTTCGAGGCGCTCGGCATCGGCAACGTCATCGCGCGCCAGGTGGATGGTTCCTCCGGTTTGGCCGCAGAAGGCCCGTTCGACCGGATCGTCGCCTGGGCCGCCTTCGACAGCCTGCCGCGTTTCCTGCTCGACCAGTTGTCGAGCGGCGGCATCGTGATCGCGCCGATCGGACCGGAGGAGGGCGAGCAGGTGCTGGCCAAGCTCACCAAGGTCGGCAGCCGTTTCGAGCGCGAGGATATCGGCCTCGTGCGCCTGCAGCCGGTATTGCGCAGCCTGGCGGCCGTTATCTAGGGATTGTCCATGTCAGCCGGCCTGCAACGGCGGCTGCGCGTGCCTCTATATGGGCAGTCTGGGCGGCCTCAAATATTTTAAGAAATTTTGCGTCTGATTCTAAGGGGTTAACCGACCAGTAACATTAACGCGCTTTAATCCTGTCCAGTTGGTGCAGAGTTTGTGCGGGTTAGTGCGATGCAACTCAGTGTTTTGAAGGCAAACAGTCGCAATTTGGCGCGGGGCTGCGCTGTTCTCATGATCGCGGGTGCCGCGGCTGGGTGCAGCTCGCAAGTGTCGCGGTTCAACGGCGTCGACGACGTCTTCACCTCCTCGACAAACAATCAGCGCGCCATCATCAACAAGCAGGATGCCGTGCAGCAGCCCTATCCGGGGGATGTCGCGGCCGCGCCGCTCGATGGCAGCCACACGCAGTCGGTCAGCCGCTCCAGCCTCGAGCCGGTGTCGACGCGGCCGCTGCCGCCACCGGTCGCCCAGGCGCAGCCCGCTCCCGCGCTGGCACCCGCCGCCAATCCGGTGCGTGTTGCATCGGCGCCCGCTCTGGTGCGCCCGGCACCGCATGTCGACCGGACGGCGACCGGCACGGTTGCTCCCGCGGCCAAGCCCTTCAAGGATGCCCAGCCCGACGCCAAGGCAGCCGGCACGGCGCATGCCACCGAAATCGTCGTCAGGGACGGTGAAACGATCTCCGGGCTGGCGCAGCACTACAAGGTGCCGGCCGACGTGATCATGAAGGTCAACGGGCTGAGCGCGACCAAGGGGCTGAAGACCGGCCAGAAGATCATCATTCCGGCCTACGCCTATTCCAGCAAGGCCGAGCCCAGGGTTGCCGACGCCAAGCCAGCCAACGGCAAGCGCGACTTGCCGGCCACCGCGCCGGAAAAGGTCGCCGTGCTGCCGCAGCAGCCGAAGCTCAAGGAGGGCAAGTCAGCCGCGCAGGTCGATGCTTCGGCCGCGGCGAACAAGCCCAAGGACAACAAGCCCGCGCCGCAAATTGCCGCCGCCGCGCCCAAGGCCGGCGCCGGTACCTATACGGTGCAGTCGGGCGATACGCTTTCCTCGATCGCCAGAAAGACTGGCGTCGGGGTTGTCGCCATCAAGCAGGCGAACGGCATGCAGGACGGCTTGCTGAAGATCGGCCAGACGCTGAAGGTGCCGGCCGGCGGAACGGCCACGGTGGCCGCCGCAAAGCCTGCGGCGGTAGACCCGGTGACGACAGCCACGACGCAGCCGACGGCCAAGACGACGCCGTCGCAAACGCTGGCTTCCTACACGCCGCCGAAGAAAGACGCCAAGGTCATCCAGCAGGCCGAGGATGACGACGCTGTGGCGCCGGACGCCACCGGCATAGGCAAGATGCGCTGGCCGGTGCGCGGCCGCGTCATTTCCGGCTTCGGTTCCGGCAAGGACGGCGTCGACATCGCCGTGCCGGCGGGCACGCCGGTCAAGGCGGCCGAGAACGGCGTCGTCATCTATGCTGGCGATGGCCTCAAGGAATTCGGCAATACGGTGCTGGTGCGGCACGAGAATGGCCTGGTCACCGTCTACGGTCACGCCAGCTCGATCGAGGTCCAGCGCGGCCAGAAGGTCAAGCGCGGCCAGGAGATCGCGCTGTCGGGTATGAGCGGCACGACGGACTCGCCGAAGCTGCACTTCGAAGTGCGCAAGAACTCGGCCCCGGTCGATCCCTCCGGCTATCTCGAATAGTCGGGGCTATTTCGAATAGAATAAAAAAAGCGATTTGCGGGCCGCCTGACCTCCAGTCCGGCCCGCCGGCTCAGCCCGCCCCGCAAGGAGCGGGCTTTTTCAGTTGGTCGCGGGATGCACGTCGCTATCTCAATGTATGTCGTCGTTCCAAAACCAGGGCCGCCGTCAGAAAAGCGGTTATCTGCATTTTAACTAATGTAGAGGAAAGTCATTCTCGACGCTCTGCAAGGAGAGTGGAATGATTGAATCTGTCGAAGAGGATGAACTGCCGTCCGCCAGCCCAACGCATCGCTGGCAATCGCATGTGCGAGCAACTGCTTTAATTGTTGCACCGGTCATTTCGATCGCAAGTGCCGTTCTGGCCGGTTATTTCTCCTATGCGGTAATCAATACCAAACCGCCCACAGACATGTCCAAGCTGGCCATTTCCATCCTGAAATCAGGTGATGCTTCACCAGAAATGCAGGCCTGGGCGACTGACGCACTAGGGATACAAACCGATATTCCGATGGTCCTGGGAAGCATAAAGCCTGTGCGGGAATGAACACGATATAGACAACCCGGCGTCCACGGACGGGGTCGGCCACGAAGTTTGTGACCGGCTCCTGCCCACCCGTTGTACCCCGCCTAGTCTCTCAACGGCTTGCCGAGCCGGCCAGCCAGGTCCTGCGTGAACTGCCAGGCGACGCGGCCCGAGCGGCTGCCGCGTGTCGTCGCCCATTCCAGCGCCTCGGCGCGCAACTGCCCGGGGTCGATGTCGAGGCCATGATGGCTGGCGTAGCCGTTGACCATTTCGAGATATTCGTCCTGCGAACATTTGTGGAAGCCGAGCCACAAGCCGAAGCGATCGGAGAGCGAAACCTTCTCCTCGACCGCCTCGGACGGATTGATGGCGGTGGAGCGCTCATTATCGATCATGTCTCGCGGCAGAAGATGGCGGCGGTTCGACGTGGCGTAGAAAATGACATTGGCCGGGCGGCCTTCGACGCCGCCTTCGAGTGCTGCCTTCAACGATTTGTAGGAGGTATCGTCATGGTCGAAGGAGAGGTCGTCGCAAAACAGGATGAAGCGGTAAGGCGCGGCCTTCAGCAGCGTCATCAGCTTCGGCAGCGTATCGATGTCCTCCCGATGGATCTCTATCAGCTTGAGCGGGCGGTCGAGTTTCGGCGAGGCGTTGATTGCGGCATGCGCGGCCTTGACCAGCGACGATTTGCCCATGCCGCGCGCGCCCCACAAAAGCACGTTGTTGGCGGCATAGCCGGAGGAGAAGCGTTCTGTGTTGTCGACGAGGATGTCGCGCACACGGTCGACGCCGCGGATCAGGCCGATGTCGACGCGGTTCACCTTGCGCACCGGCTCCAGGTAACCCGGATCCGCCTGCCAGACGAAGCAATCGGCTCCGCCAAGGTCGGTTTCGGGCACAGGCGGCGGGGCGAGGCGGCTGACCGCCTCGATCAGGCGGTCGAGTTTCTGGTTCAATGCGTCGATGCTGGTATCGGTCATCTCAGGTCTTTTGCTCTGGTTCCGCGAGGGAAGGTGTGGCCGGGTTCGATCCCGACGGTTTCGAAACTCGCTGCAACCGTTTGTTACAGCGCGATCTTTTGCGAAAACCCGCTCGCGCTTTTCGCGGTCATGCTCTAACACGGGCGAACAGGCCGGAAAAGCAGCCGATTTGCCCGGCCACGCAGTTGCATTGGCAACTTTACCGACTATATTCCGGCCAAATTTCGCGGGGCTGCCAAATCCACTGAACCGTTTGGCGGCTGTTTTCAAAATTCAGGAGTACCTCGATGTTCGTGACACCGGCATATGCCCAAGGCATTGGGGCTTCTCCCGACATGTTCATCAGCATTTTGCCGTTCGTCCTGATCTTCGTGATCATGTATTTTCTCATCATCCGGCCGCAGCGCACGCAGCTGAAGAAGCGCGGCGAGATGCTGGCGGCCGTGCGCCGCGGCGACACGGTCGTCACCGGCGGCGGCTTCGTCGGCAAGGTAACCAAGGTGATCGACGACCATGAGCTCGAGATCGACCTCGGTGGCGGCACGAAGGTGACGGCGTTGCGCTCGACGATCGCCGACGTGCGCGTCAAGGGTGAGCCGGTGGCGAACCAGAACGCCAAGAAATAACCAAATTCCAGGCGGAGCGATCCGCGGACGGGGCCCTGACAAGCGACGGCATATGTCTCATTTTTGGCGCCTGAAGATGATGCTGACGTGGCTTGCCGTAGCCACGATGACCGTCTTCGACGCGTCCAACCTTTTCGCCGCCAGTCCGCATGCCATGCGGCCCGAGCGGCCTGCCGACAGTCCGGCAGTCGTTCGAGCAGGGCAAGACGGTTCGCATCTCCTGCTCCATCTGGTGGTGGCGGATGTGATCGACGGCCGGCTGAAGATTGCGCGTGGCGATGTCCGGGCGCTTCTGATGGAGGCCAGGATCGGCTACACGGGGCTTGCTGTGTCGGGCAGGACCTTGCAGGTGCGCATCACGAATCCGGCTCAGCTTGAGGCGGCAAAGACAGCGCTCAAGACGGTAACGGATGTTGCCCCGGACAGCCGCGTTCAGGAAATGACGCTGGATTCCGGCAAAGCCGGCTTGCTCAAATTCACGCTGACGGATGCGGGTTTGAAGTATCAGACCTCTAACGCGATTTCTCAGTCGATTAAGGTCATCAAAAATCGTCTCCAAGATCTGCGTGTTGCCGGCACGGTGGCCCAACCAGCGGACCAAGACGGCATACTTGTTCAGACGTCAGACATCGCCGATCGGCAAACGCTGGAAAAAATTCTCACCCGGCCTGGTCGCCTGAGCTTCCATTTGGTTGACCTTTCGATGCCGGTGAACGATGCGATCAGCGGTTCCCCGCCTGTTGGCTCGCTGGTGGTGTATACGCAGGACGATCCGCCGGTTCCTTACCTGGTCGAGAATCGGGTCATCCTCTCGGATAAGGACGTGCTCGACGCCCGCCCAACTTACAGTGGGCAGCAAAATGACGAACCGGTTGTCGTGTTCCGGTTTGGCGCCAAAGGCGCGGCACGGTTCAAACAGGTTACAACGCAAAATGTGGGCAAGCCATTGGCTGTGATCCTGGATGACCACGTGATTTCAGCACCTGTCATTCGCGAGCCCATCGATGGTGGTTACGGTCAAGTCTCGGGCAATTTCACTGTCCGGGAAGCCAACACCATCGCCATGCTGTTGCGAACCGGCCCATTGCCGGCAAGATTGACAATCGCTGAAGAAGCACGATAGGGCCGGCCGTGCTCAGAATGAGAAACGGGCCCGCGAACCGAACTGATGGCGGAATGCTGCCGCTTGTACGCCTGAACGGATAAGAACTGATGCTTTATTTCTCGCGCTTCAAGATGATCCTGATCTGGCTGGCCGTGGCCGCCACAGTGGTCCTCGCCGCGCCCAATCTCATTCCCGCAAGCACGCTGGCGCAGCTTCCGAGCTGGGTGCCCAAGCGGCAGATGACGCTCGGCCTCGACCTGCAGGGCGGCTCGCACATCCTGCTCCAGATGGATCAGAACGATCTGGTCAAGGCGCAGCTGGAGACGACGCGTGACGAGATCAGGACGCTGCTGCGCGAGGCCAAGATCGGCTATACCGGCCTGGCGGGCACGGGCAGGACCGTACAGGTCCGCATACAGGACCCGAACCAGCTCGATGCGGCCAAGACGGCACTGAAGCCGCTGACCGATCCGGTCGCCGCAAGCCTGTTCACCGGCGGGTCCGTCCAGGAGATGGCGCTGGATGATTCCGAGCCCGGCCTGCTCAAATTCACCGTCACCGACGCCGGCATAAAATATCGCACGTCGGCTGCGTTGGCACAGTCGATCGAAGTCGTCGAACGCCGCGTCAACGAACTCGGCACCACCGAACCGATCGTGCAGCGGCAGGGCGACGACCGTATTCTGGTGCAGGTGCCCGGTTTGCAGGACCCGCAAAGGCTGAAGGAAATCATCGGCCAGACCGCCAAGCTGACCTTCCAGATGGTGGACCAGTCTATGCCGGTGCAGGATGCGCTGAAGGGCCGTCCGCCGGCCGGTTCATCGATCCTCTATTCGCAGGACGATCCGCCGGTTCCCTACCTGATCGAAAATCGCGTCATCGTTTCCGGCGAAGACCTCTCCAAAGCGACCGCAACCTACAACTCGCAGACCAACGAGCCGGTGGTTTCCTTCACCTTCAACTCGCGCGGCGCGACACGGTTCGGGCAGGCGACATCGCAGAATGTCGGCAAGCTGTTCGCCATCATCCTCGACAACCAGGTGATTTCGGCGCCGCAGATCCGCGAGCCGATCCTGGGCGGCAGCGGCCAGATCTCAGGCAATTTCACGGCCGAGAGCGCCAATGACCTCGCGGTCCTGCTGCGCGCAGGCGCGCTGCCGGCAAAGCTGACCGTGATCGAGGAGCGCACGGTGGGTCCGGGCCTCGGCCAGGATTCGATCCATGCCGGCAAGGTCGCCGGCATCATCGGCTCTATCCTTGTCGTCGCCTTCATGTTCGTCGCCTACGGCTTCCTCGGCTTCCTCGCCAACATCGCGCTGGCGGTGCACGTGGCGATGATCGTCGGACTGCTATCGCTGCTTGGCGCGACACTGACCTTGCCAGGCATTGCCGGTATCGTGCTGACCATCGGCATGGCCGTCGATTCCAACGTGCTGATTTATGAGCGCATCCGCGAGGAGCGGCGCGCCGGACGCTCGGTGATCCAGGCGATCGACACCGGCTTCTCGAAGGCGCTGGCGACGATCGTCGATTCCAACGTCACCTCGCTGATCGCGACCGTGGTGCTGTTCTATCTCGGAACGGGGCCGGTGAAGGGCTTTGCCATCACCTACGCCATCGGCATCCTGACCACGGTGTTCACCGCCTTCACCTTTACCCGGCTGCTGGTGTCCATCTGGCTGCGCCGCGCGCGCCCGAAGGAATTGCCGCGGGCGCCGGTAACCTTCATTCCGCCCGGCACGAAGATCCCGTTCATGGGCATCCGCCGCTGGACCTTCGCGCTGTCGAGCCTGCTGTCGGTCCTGTCGGTGGTGCTGTTCATGACCGTCGACATCAATTACGGCATCGATTTCAAGGGCGGATCGCTGATCGAGGTGAAGTCCAAGAGCGGCAATGCCGATCTTGCCGACATCAGAGCCAGGCTCTCGGAACTGAATATCGGCGAAGTGCAGGTGCAGCAGTTCGGCGAGCCGAATGACGTGCTGATCCGTGTCGGCACGCAGGACGGCGGCGAGAATGCCGAGCAGACCGTCATCGACAAGGTTCGTGGCGAGTTGCAGGACAATTACGATTTCCGCCGCGTCGAGGTGGTGGGACCGACCGTGTCAGGAGAACTGGCCAAGCAAGGCACGATCGCCATGCTGGTCGCGCTGGTGGGTATCCTGATCTATGTCTGGTTCCGCTTCGAATGGCAGTTCGCGGTCGGCGCCATCGTGGCGACGGTCCATGACGTGGTCATGACCATAGGCTTCTTCGTTATAACCGGGCTGGAGTTCAACCAATCGTCGCTGGCGGCGATCCTGACCATCATCGGCTACTCGCTGAACGACACGATCGTGGTCTATGACCGCGTTCGCGAGGATCTCAGGAAATACAAGAAGATGCCACTGCCGCAGCTCCTCAACAACGCCATCAACGAGACGCTGTCGCGAACGACGCTGACCTCGGTGACGACGATCCTGGCGCTCCTGGCACTGGTGCTGTTCGGCGGCGAGGTGATCCGCTCGTTCACGATGGCAATGCTGTTCGGCGTCATCTTCGGCACCTATTCGTCGATCTTCATCGCCGCGCCGCTGCTGATCCTATTCAAGCTGCGGCCGCAGGCCACGAGCTCGGACGAGGAAAAGCCGGTCGGCGGCGGCAAGGCGGTCGCGACCTGACGCGCGACCCGAAGGGCGGATCGGCAGGGATGGCCAAAGGCATCGTCATCCGCGAGGCGCATTTCCCCGGCCGCGCCCCTATCGAGGCGTATGGCAATGGCGGCTTCCGCTTCGCCGACATGTCGCATCGCGGTTCGCTTCTGTGCCTGCCGTCGGGTATCCATGGCTGGGAGCCGGCGGACCCATCTGCGCTGACGGTGGCGGATTTCGAACGGCTGCTGGCCCAGGCCGAGAAGATCGAAATCCTGCTGGTCGGCACCGGCAAGGATTTACGACCCTTGCCGGCGGGGCTTCGCGCCGCCTTGAAGACCGCGGGCATAGCCGCCGACCCGATGGCGACCGGTGCAGCGGTGCGGACATATAATGTCCTGCTCGCAGAGGATCGCGCGGTAGCCGCCGCGCTGATCGCCGTCGACTGACGTGGACCAAAAGGGCGAAATCGTCATGGGCGCCGTGCGTGCTGCCGACCATGACCGCTATCTCAGCGCGCTCTACGCGCCGACCGACAAGCGCGATGCGCTGTTTTCGCTCTACGCCTTCAACGCCGAAATCGCGGGCATTCGCGATCGCATCCGCGAGGCCTTGCCGGGCGAGGTGCGGTTGCAATGGTGGCGCGATGTCATCGCAGCCGAAGGGTCCGAGACGGGCCATCCGATCGCGGATGTGCTGAAGGCCACGATTTCCAGGTACGGCCTGCCGAAACAGGCATTCGAGAATATGCTCGAGGCCCGGATCTTCGACCTCTATGACGACCCGATGCCGTCGCGAACCGATCTCGAAGGCTATTGCGGCGAAACGGCAGCCGCGCTTATTCAACTGGCGGCAATGGTGCTGGATCCAGGAGTGGCGCCACGTTTCGCCGAACTGGCCGGTAGGGCCGGTTGCGCGCAGGCGATTACGGGGCTGTTGCTCCTGCTGCCGCTGCATCGCAGGCGCGGACAGTGTTTTGTTCCGGCCGATATCCTGGCCGCGGCGGGTTCGTCTCCGGAGGAATTCGTCACCGACGATGGTGGACCAGGTGCGCAGCGCGCCGTCGCCGCCATGATCGCGCTGGCGCGGGAGCATCTCTCGGCCTTCGAGAAAGGCGCATCGGATTTGCCGGCTTCGCTGCGCCCGGCCTTTCTGCCACTGGTCCTGTCACGAGCCTACCTGACGAAAATGGAACGCGGTCCGCCGCTCAACGGCACGGTGCGACTCTCGACCATGCGCCGCCACTGGCTCATGCTGCGTCGCGCCATGGTGGGCTGGCCAGCAGTTTGACGTAAACGTCAATTGTGTTAAGGGATCGCTCAACCGGGAACTGTTGCCAAGACAACAGGCCGGCTGGAGGAGATGCCTGTCCATGAGCCTGGTCGTGATCGTCGTATTTGGCATCGCGCTGTCGGTCGCCGCCGTTCATTTCTCCGGCGGCAGCCGCAAGGCCAGGCTGGCCGATGCGGAGCAGGCGCGAGAGCGTTTTGCCGAGGATTTTCCGGATGAACCGGCGGCCGCCATCCACCTCACATCCGATGGCCGAACCGCGTTCCTGGAACTCGGGCGAGGGCGCCTTGGCATCGTCCATGCCATCGGAGATCGTTTCCTGACGCGTATCGTCACGCCGCGCGATGTATTGGCGCGGAGTGACGATGGTGCCGGGACGATTGCGCTGCGCCTTGCCGATTTCACCTGGAAAGGCGGTCACTTCACCTTCGCTAACGCTGCCGACGCGCACGCTGTGCTAAGAGTTCTTCAGCCGCAGCATCCTAGTTCGACCAAGGAGGCCGCGTGATGGGCGATTACAATTTCCCGCAGGTTACCCAGCTCGCCATCCCGTTCTTCGTTGCCGCCATCCTGATCGAGCTGTGGCTGGTGCGCACCGGCCGGGCCAAGGGCTCGTTCGAGACGCGCGACACGCTGACCAGCCTGATGATGGGCACCGGCAATGTCGTCGCCGGGCTGCTGCTCGGCGTCGTCTCCTACTGGGCGCTGCTGTGGCTCTGGCAGTTCCGTTTCTTCAACCTCGGCTTGTCGATCTGGGTGTTCCTGGCGGCCTTCCTGCTCGATGATTTGCGCTACTACATCCACCACCGCATCGCGCATCGGGTGCGCTGGGTGTGGGCCGAGCACGTCAACCACCATTCCAGCCAGCACTACAATCTGTCGACGGCACTCAGGCAGAGCTGGACGGGCCTGTTCACCTTCATGTTCGTGCTGCAGGCGCCGCTGGTGCTGCTCGGCTTCCATCCGGCGGTGATTGCCTTCACCTTCGGCTTCAACCTTATCTGGCAGTTCTGGATCCACACCGAGACGATCGGCAAGATGTGGGGCTGGTTCGAATTCGTCTTCAACACGCCCTCGCACCACCGCGTCCACCACGCCACCAATCCGCGCTACCTTGACGCCAACTACGCCGGCACGTTGATCATCTGGGACCGCATGTTCGGCACCTTCGTCGAGGAGTTGGAAGAGGACCGCCCGCGCTACGGCATCGTGAAAAATCTTGGCACCTTCAATCCGCTGAAAGTGGCTTTCCACGAATGGATCGGCATGTTCAGGGATGCCTTCGCACCTGATCTGACCCTGAGCGACCGCCTGAACTACCTGATCAAGCCGCCCGGCTGGAGCCATGACGGCTCGCGCGAAACCTCCGAGAGCCTGAAAGCAGCCTATGTCAGGCGAAATCCGGGTGAGGCCGGGAAGCCCGGGCTGCGACCGGCGCGTGCCGAGCCGGCCGAGTAGTTATTTCGTGGGCCAATCTAGGAAGGGCCCGATCCGCCATCTCGCATCAATGTCTCGTAGTCGCGGCCGCCGTAAAAGATGTTGACGATGCGAATGATGTCGCTCTCGATTAGATTGGCTATGACGGCGGAGTGCTCGAACGGAACGGTTCGCAGTCCCGGCACGATGTCGTCGCGCAGGCGACCGCCACGAGGTGCGTTGCCGATGTTTTGACAACGGTCTTCAATTCGAAGCACGAATCTCAGCGCCGCGTTGGGGCTTCCGCCCGACTCAACTATGTATCTGAAAATGTTGGTAAGATCGTCTCTGGCACTTTCGCGATACTCGACCTCAAGCCGCCGAATCATCAATGCGGCTCGAATATTGCTCAGCGAATTTCTTAAGCTGCTCGCGAACCTCTTTTCCGGAAAGGTTCGGCCTCGTGTCGTCAATCGAAGATTTTACCCGCGCCCGGATCGAAGCCATGCGCTCGGCATGCTCTTCCTCTTCGCGCTGGAAAGCGCGGAGCGCAGCGCGAATGACTTCGCTCGCCGAACCGAAGGAACCGTCCTCGACTTTTTCGCGGATCATGCGCGCCATGGCGGGCGTGACGGTGACGGACAGTTTCTCGGCTGGTTCCATGCAATGATCCCGTGATCGAGCGAGTAGGATACTATCCTACTTTCCGCGGCAGGCCAATCGGGAAGGCTATTCCGCCGCTTGAGCTTGCGCCGGCAGCCCCAGCCATTGCCGGCAATCACCCAGCGCACGCGACGTGACCGCGTGCCTTTTGGCGACCGTCTTGTCCTTGCCGCGCAGGCGCTTGCCTTCGATCTTCACCGCCTCGACAGGCGGGAACAGGCCGAAATTGACGTTCATCGGCTGGAAAGAGCGCTTTCCCGGCTCGTCGTCTGAAACAATGTGTCCGCCGGTGATGTGGTTGAGCAGCGCTCCGAACGCCGTGGTGGGTGGCGGCAGCGACGGCGCGTGGCCGAGCCGCTCGGCAGCGGCGAAGCGGCCGGCGAGCAGGCCGATGGCGGCGCTTTCAACATAGCCTTCGCAACCGGTGATCTGGCCGGCGAAACGCAGGCCCGGGCGCGACTTCAGCTGCAGCGAGGCGTCGAGCAAGGTCGGCGAGTTGATGTAGGTGTTGCGATGCAGGCCGCCGAGGCGGGCGAATTCGGCGTTCTCCAGACCAGGAATCGTGCGGAAAATGCGCACCTGCTCGGCATGCTTCAATTTGGTCTGAAAGCCGACCATGTTGTAGAGTGTGCCCAGCGCATTGTCCTGCCGCAGTTGCACGACGGCGTAGGCCTTGACGGTTGGATTGTGCGCATTGGTCAGGCCCATCGGCTTCATCGGCCCGTAGCGCAGCGTCTCGACGCCACGCTCGGCCATGATCTCGATCGGCAGGCAGCCGTCGAAATAGGGCGTGCCTTCCCATTGCTTGAATTCTGTTTTCTGGCCCTCCACCAGTGCCTGCACGAAGGCAAGATACTGGTCCTTGTCCAAGGGACAGTTGATGTAGTCCTTGCCGGTGCCGCCGGGCCCGACCTTGTCGTAGCGGGACTGGAACCAGCAGGTGTCCATGCCGATCGTGTCGAAATGGATGATCGGCGCGATCGCATCGAAGAAGGCGAGCGCATCGGCGCCCGTCGCTTCGGCAATCGACTGTGCGAGCGAGGGTGCGGTCAGCGGGCCGGTGGCGATGATGGCCTGATCCCATTGGACCGGCGGCAAGCCGGGTACTTCCTCGCGCTGGATGGAGATCAGCGGATGGGCCTCGATCCTGGCCGTCACCGCGTCGGAAAATCCGTCGCGGTCCACGGCCAGCGCCCCGCCGGCCGGCACCTGGTTGGCGTCGCCGGCGCTCATGATCAGCGAGCCGGCCAGCCGCATTTCGGCATGCAAAAGACCGACGGCGTTGTTCTCGGCGTCGTCGGAGCGGAAGGAATTGGAGCAGACGAGTTCGGCCAGACCGTCGGTCTTGTGCGCCTCGGTACCGCGAACGGGCCGCATTTCGTGCAGCACGACGGGAACGCCGGCCTGGGCAACCTGCCATGCGGATTCGGATCCGGCGAGGCCACCGCCGATGATGTGGATGGGGTTTTTGCTCATGAGCGCCGGAATAATCGCTTGGCGGGACGATTGCAATTGCCGCGCCTGGAACATGGCCGCGGCCGCGAAGGTTGCCCTGAAAACAACAACACCCGCCGGGGGAGGAGGTCCGGCGGGTGTCGTTTTGGGGGTCGACCCTCGGGAGGAGGTGAAGGCCGACCGTATTCGTCATCGCCGGGGAGGAGGTCGGCTTTGACGAAATTCCTTTCGCCGTTTGAAAAGGGGCGAAGCCTCTGGAGCAAAATTCGTTTTGCTCCGGGGAAACAACGCCCGCCGCGGGAGGAGGTGCGGCGGGCGCCGTTTGGGTGGCCAACCTTCGGGAGGAGGTGAAGGTCGGGCCTATCCGTCATCGCCGGGGAGGAGTCGGCTTTGACGAAATTCTTTTCGCCATTTTGAAGAGGGGCGAAGCTTCTGGAGCAAAACTCGTTTTGCTCCGAGAAACAACGCCCGCCGCGGGAGGAGGTGCGGCGGGCGCCGTTTTGGTGATCAACCCTTGGGAGGAGGTAAGGGGTGACCGTATTCGTCAGGGTCGGGGAGGAGGTCGACCCTGGCGAAATTCCGTTGTTAGATCGCCTGGCGGGCGATGATCTTGATTTCGTCGCGGACGATGCCGAGATCGTGCAGCTGGCGGTTGGAAAGGCGACCCAGCTCGGTAACCGTCTCGCGATAAACGCGCCAGTTACGATAGTTGCGGATCAGGTTCATTGTCATGCTCTTCTCGAAACTGGTTCGGACCATTCGCGGTCCGAAGGATTAGACCGCCTTGCGAGCGACGTAAGGAATGTCGCTGCGGCTGATGCCGAGGTCGGTCAGTTCACGGTTGCTCAGGCGGCTCAGCTCGGAAACTGTGTCCCGGTAGCGGCGCCAGTTGCGGTAGTTGCGGATCAGGTTCATGGTATTTCTCGTTTCGTCTTTTCTTGCGGATCATTCCGTTTGTGTACAAACCATAAATAGGCGGGCCCATATCGATTTAAAAGCGCTATGGCTGCATGGCAGCAATGCAAATTGTGCAATGCAACATTAACAAGCCTTCACGGACCTGACACAAAGAAGCCAGAATCAGAAAGTGCCGTGACGTCAACGGTTTGGCAGCTCCAGCTGAAAAACCGACCAAGCAGCAGGGGGGAAGCATGGCGGGCTACGCGACACGGGTCAGGTCGGACATTGCGCGATGGCTTGAGGCCGGACTGATCGACGCCCCGACGGCCGATGCATTGCGGCGCGACGTCGAGATCAACGCGCGCCAGTCGTTGAGCTTCGGTTCGATCCTGGCGATGATGGCGGCGCTGCTGTTCGGCGCGGCCATCCTGATCTTCGTCGCCGCCAACTGGGAAGCCATCCCGCGGCTGGCGCGCGTTGCCGCGCTCTTTGCCGTCATCCTTGGCGGCTATGTCGGCGGTGCAGTGCTGAAAACCCGCGACCACGCGGCGATCGGCGAGGCGTTGTGGATCGTGGCGGCGGCGGCTTTCGGCGGTTCGATCGCGCTGATCGGCCAGATGTACCATCTGTCGGGCGACGAGGCCTCGGCCTTGATCACCTGGGGCGCCGGCACCGCATTGGCGGCGGTGGCGCTGCGGTCCAACCCGCTGACCGTCGCCGCGGTCGGCATCGCCGACGCCTGGCTGTTCCTGAAAGGGTTCGACTATTTCAATCGCAGCGAATTTCCGCATCTCTTCCTCGTCATGGCGGCTGTGCTGTTTGCCGTCTCGTTCTGGACCCGCAGCCAGGCGGCGCGGCACCTGATCATCCTGTCGCTGCTCTTCTATCTTGTGCTGGTCGCCGTGGATCACGAGACGCTGCCTGTGGCGATCCCGCTGGTCATCGTATCGGTATTGTTGTTCGTGGCTTCCCTCTTCGCGCCGGAACCGGTAGACCGGATCGTGCAGCTTGGCGGCCGCTTGCCGCTGCATGCTCTGCTTGGCTTCCTCACCGGACTGGCCATCATCCAGTTCGAACTGGCCGGCGAAAGCAGCTACGACAGAGGCTTCGCCATTGCTTCGGTCGTCGCGCTGGCCGGCATTGTCGCCGCCATTGTGCTCGCGGGGCGCGAGAGCCGTGGCCTGCGCTGGCTTGCCTATCTCGGCTTCGCCTTCGAACTCGCCATGATCTATGTCGTGACCTTGCAGTCGATGCTCGACACCGCCGGCTTCTTCCTTGCCGCGGCGGTGCTGCTTGGCATCCTGGCGATCGTCATCATCCGCGTGGAGAAACGCATGAAGGATCCGGCCACCGGAGGAGCCACGGCATGATGACCGGAAAGAGGCTCGTCATCTCGGCGCTGGTGCTGGCGCTCGTCCAGATCGGCTTCCTGGGTTGGATCATCGCCGGCCGGGCGGCGATCCTGCGCAGCGGCAAGGAAGTGCTGCTGAAGATCGAGCCTGTCGATCCGCGCGACCTGCTGCGCGGCGACTATATCATCCTCGGCTACGACATCTCGCGCATACCGGTGAAGATGATCGCCAACATCCCGGCCGGAAAACTTTCCAGCGACGACACCTCGATCGTCGTCCGTCTGAAGAAGAACGCCGACGGCTACTGGACGCCGAGCGCCGCGTGGTTCGGCGCGGCGCCGACACCGACCGGTGCCGACGAGGCCGATATTCGCGGTCATGTCGCCGGAGGCTGGGATCTTCGCGGCGAGGGACTGACGATCGCGCCGGATTACGGCATCGAACGGTTCTACCTGCCGGAAGGCGAGGGGATGGCAATCCAGAACGACATGCGGGTACGCCCGTTCGGGATCCGTCTTGCACTGGCCAGCGACGGCACCGCCCAGATCAAGGCGCTGGTGGACGGCGACAAGACGCTGTTTCAGGAGCCTCTATATTAAGGTGTGCAGGGGTGGGCTGCCATCCATTGCTTGAACGGGGAGGGCGGTGCGGCCTCGAAGGCTCAAGCCTTGGAAGCTTACGTCTAATCGACCTCAGGGGCGTCCTTTACGGCGCTAGCGTCTCGCCACTGGATTGTGTTGCGTGGTAGGTATATTCTCGACGCTGGCGGTGGCATTCAGAAAGATGGAAAGCCCATGGCGACCGGGTACTTGGATCACCAGTTGGAGTGTCCTTTTTGCGGCACGATAAGGCTGCGGATTCCTGCCGATGCCGAACCTTCGACGGGCATCCGGTGCGACGACTGCGGTCAGTATCTTGGCACATGGGACGAATTGCAGGATGATTTCCAGCGCCAAGGCGGTAACGATGGCATCTTCCGCCTCGACAAGGGACGTATCAAGAAGCTCGCCTAGGCAGTGTCCTGATTTCCTGCCAGCGCCTGTGCGCTAGTGGACTATCCGATGCCATGCCGGCAGTGGTGCGCGTGAAGGGACTCGAACCCCCAAGCCTTGCGGCGGCAGGACCTAAACCTGCTGTGTCTACCAGTTCCACCACACGCGCCTCGGGCGGGCTGTAGCAGAGCCTCGGCGGCCTTGTCGAGGTCTTGGGAGTGAGGTGGAATACCGCATCGTCCTTTGAATATCGCGGCAGCCGCCAGCCGCGACCTGAGGGTCTGGCAATTCCTTCACGCCCGCACGGTCTGGCGATCCCATTAGCCATTATTCTGTCAATGTCAGGGCCGAAATGATGGTTATTCGCCTAAACGCGAAGATGGTTGAAAATTGGCCTCGCCTGTGACAAAAGGCGTGTCGAATGTGACGGGACGCGACGATCCGCTTCTGCAAAATGTGATAAGAAGTAGGAAAAACAAAGACTTATTCACATTTTGGAACGCAGTTTGGAAGAGTTTGAGCCGTATTTCAGGTCAAATCGCCAGGTTCCGTACCAAAAGCCATTCCCGGCAAGATTATACCGGCAGGCTGTGAACGGCAGAGAGCCGTTTGGCAGCCTCATTGGTGAAAACAAAGGTTTTACGATGCAGGTCACCGAAACACTCAATTCCGGTCTCAAGCGCGAGATCAAGATCACCGTGCCGGCTGGTGACATGGAAGCCAAGCTGATGGCGCGGCTGACGGACGCCAGGAACAAGGTTCGCATCAACGGCTTCCGTCCCGGCAAGGTGCCGGTGCAGCACCTGCGCAAGGTCTATGGCAAGTCGTTCATGGCCGAAGTGGTCAACGAGATCCTCAACGATTCGACCCGGTCGATCATTTCGGGCCGCGGCGAAAAAGCCGCCATGCAGCCCGAAGTCATCATGACCGAGGACGAGAAGGAAGCCGAGAAGATCCTGGCCGGCGGCGCCGACTTCGAATTCCGCCTTAACTACGAGATCATCCCGCCCATCGAGATCAAGGATTTTTCCGACATCAAGGTAACGCGCCAGGTGTTCGACGTCCCTGACGCGGAGATTGACGAGCAGGTCAAGCGCGTCGCCGAATCGGCGCGCAGCTACGAGCCGAAGACCGGCAAGGCGGCCGAAGGCGACCGCGTCACGATCGACTATGTCGGCAAGATCGACGGCGAGGCCTTTGCCGGCGGCGCCGGCACGGATCAGCCGCTGGTGCTTGGCTCCAAGGAATTCATTCCGGGCTTCGAGGATCAGCTCATCGGCGCCAAAGCCGGCGATGAAAAGCAGGTCACCGTGACCTTCCCGGAAAACTACCAGGCGGCGCATCTGGCCGGCAAGGAAGCGACTTTCGACGTCACGGTCAAAGAAGTGTCCAAGCCGGGCGAACTCGAAATCAACGATGAGACCGCCAAGAACCTCGGCCTGGAATCGCTGGAGCGCCTGCGCGATGTGGTGCGTGGCCAGATCGAGAGCCAGTTCGGCTCGATGACGCGCCAGAAGGTCAAGCGCCAACTGCTCGACCAGCTTGACGCGGCCTATTCGTTCGAGGCGCCTTCGAGGCTTGTCGAGGCCGAGTTCAACAACATCTGGGCGCAGGTCAACCGCGATCTGGAAGCGGCCGGCCGCACCTTCGCCGATGAAGAGACGACCGAGGAAGAAGCGCGCGCCGAATATATGCGGCTCGCCGAGCGCCGCGTGCGCCTTGGCCTCGTGCTGGCCGAGATCGGCGAGAAGGCCGGGGTCACCGTGTCGGACGAGGAATTGCAGCGCGGTCTGTTCGAGCAGGTTCGTCGCTTCCCGGCCAACCAGCAGCAGGAAGCCTTCGAGTTCTACCGCAACAATCCCGAGGCGCTGAATGCGCTGCGCGCGCCGATGTTCGAGGAGAAGGTGGTCGATCACCTGCTCGGGCAGATCTCGGTCACCGACGTCAAGGTCAGCAAGGAAGAGCTGATGGCCGACGACGAGGAAGCCGAGACCGCGACCAAGGCGAAGCCGGCGAAGAAGGCCGCGTCGAAGAAGACTGAAGACAAGAAGAGCGACGACGCGGAAGAGCCGAAGAAGAAGGCAGCGCCGAAGAAAAAGGCCGCCAAGGACGCCGAGTAAATCCCGAGTTGATGGAACTGACGAAGGCCGCCCCTCGAGGCGGCCTTTTTCGTTGCGAAACTGCAACAGCCAATCCGTTTCGCGGACGGTGACCATTGTCGATACCAAGCATTGATCACTATCTGCGCTCCTGCTGCAAACCACAGGGTTGTTGGAGGGGCGGTTGAGCCTATTCTTCGAAACGCGACGCGTCGTCGCCTTGGCGATCGTCCTGGCCTTTGCCTGCGATTTCGCCCAGGCCGATGCCGGCACCTGGCGCATCGGCACGGACGATGACGGCCTTGTCACGGCTTCGGTCCATGCCACCAACAAGCTGATCACCGGCGGTGGCGCCCTGAGCTATAGCCCGATCCTGACCATCGCCTGCCGCCCGGACAGCCAACCGCGCTGGACCGAATGGTTGCAATTGAACGACACCGTCTCGGCCAATCGCAAGATCACCATGTCGGTCACCGTCGACGGCGACAACAAGTTCGACGAGAGCTGGTTGGTCGGCCCGCGCGGCCGCATGCTGGTGCGCGATGGCGCCGACGGCATAAAGCGCCTTACCGCCGCGAACCGGCTCCAGCTTTCGTGGCGCTTCGGGCTGCTGTCGGGGCGGGGCCACGCCGATTTCGATCTGACCGGATTTGATGAAGCGGTCAGCCAGCTCGCCGGCAGCTGCAACACTGCTATGCCTTGATCCGCTGCGGACAACCTAAACCTTTGTAGGTCGACCTCTTCTACCTGCCGGCCAGATTCCGTGGTATATAGAGGCCGCAATTTCATATGGGAGAAGTGGACAATCTGTTCTGCCGTACAAGGCGCTTCGCTGGCGATGCTGGCTTATACCAGATCGTCTCAGGCGCATTTGACGATCAGGGAGGAAAAAGTCATGCGCTTAGCCGCATTTTTCGCCGTCGTGTTTGTTGCAACCTTCGTCGCCAATCCATCGCAGGCTCAGGATACTGCGGCTGGCGAGAAGGTCTTCACCAAATGCAAGGCCTGCCACATTGCGGACGAGGACAAGAACAAGATCGGTCCATCGCTGCACGGCGTCATCGGCCGCACTGCCGGTACGCATCCCGGTTTCAAATATTCCGACGCCATGATTGCGGCCGGCAAATCCGGCGTCAAATGGGACGAACCAACACTGATGACCTATCTTCACGATCCCAAGGCTATGGTCAAAGGCACCAAGATGGCGTTTCCCGGCCTCAAGAACGATGCAGACGTGACCAACGTCATCGCCTATTTGAAAACGTTCTCCAAGTGACTTTCTCCTCCGCCATGCGTCTATCCTCTCGTTCGCCGTGATCTCGTCCGAACCCGAAGGGGCCGCGTAAGCAAAAACCGGGTTTCAATTTCGCTCACGCGTGCCTTCGGTTCGGGATCATGGCCTAGGTTTCTTGCTTCCATCGGTCTGAGATGTCGACTAGGGAAAGCCGCCTCAAGGATATCGTCATCCGCCTTCCGGAAGCGACGGCGGGTGATTTCTTCGCGCTTTTAAAACCGCGGGTCATGGCGCTTGCCGTATTCACTGCTTTCGTGGGCCTAATGACGGCGCCTGGCCCGACGAATCCGGTCATCGCGGTGATCGCCATCAGTGCGATTGCGATGGGAGCAGGCGCGGCCGGGGCGCTCAACATGTGGTACGACGCGGACATAGATGCGTTGATGTCTCGCACGTCCAAGCGGCCAATCCCGTCGGGCCGCGTCGCGCCAGGCGAAGCCCTCGGCTTCGGTCTGGTGCTTTCCGCACTTTCGGTGACGGTGCTCGGCGTGCTGGTGGGGTGGCTTGCCGCATCGCTGCTGGCATTCACCATCTTCTTCTACGTCGTCATCTATACGATCTGGCTGAAACGCTCGACACCGCAGAACATCGTCATAGGTGGCGCGGCAGGCGCTCTTCCTCCGGTGATCGGGTGGGCTGCTGCCACCGGCGCCATCGGCATTGAAAGCATCATTCTGTTCCTGATCATTTTCCTCTGGACACCACCGCATTTCTGGGCGCTAGCCCTGTTCAAGGTCGGAGAGTACGCCGCGGCGGGCATCCCCATGATGCCGAACGTGGCTGGCCAACCCTCGACCAGAAAGCAAATCTTGGCCTATTCGCTGGTTCTGGCGCCAATCGGCGTGCTTCCCTGGGCCTTTGGATTCGCGAGCGGATATTACGGGATTGTCTCGACCGTCTTGGGTGCGGGATTCGTCTGGCGCGCCTGCAAGGTGCTCACCATCCCCGACAAGGAGATGAAGCAAGCAAAGGCGTTGTTTTCTTATTCGATTTTCTACCTGTTCGCTATCTTTGCAACGTTACTTGCCGACACTACTGTAATGCGTACGATCGCATCAGCCGGCCGTTGACGCCGGCGCAAAACATTACGTCGGCAGTGCGCAAAAACCCAGCAGCAGCAGAACAACGACGCCAAGGCCGAGTATGAGAACTGTCCTTCCGTCCATGACCCTTCACCTTCGACTTGAGGAGAATATCGAAGAAAGGCGTCCAGAGCTAGCCAGGCGACCGGGCCTTCTTACCCAACCTTCTTACAAAGCGCGACAAGTCGCTCGCATGAGAGTATATTGATCCTGGTGCAGGTCGCGGTTTGCGTGGCCAGTCATGCAGAACGGCAGCACCGTGAAACCGCGGCCTTACCAGACCTGTCTGGAGGAATGGTCATGGCAAGCTTTCACGTCATAGCAGGCGCCAGCGAGACGCTGGAGCACACCAGAATTCGCAAGATCGGTGTCACCGACCTTTTCGATGCGCTCAGGCGCGGCGTCGACGATTTCATGGTCAAACCGTCGCACATCATTTTTCTCTGCCTGATCTACCCGCTTGCGGGGGTCGTGCTTGCAGTCTGGACATCAGGCAATAACACGCTCCCATTGTTGTTTCCGCTCGTGTCCGGATTTGCGCTAATTGGTCCATTCGCCGCAATCGGCCTCTATGAGATCAGCCGGCGACGGGAAGCCGGGCTAGACGCCTCATGGAGGGCCGCCTTCGAGGTCAGGAATTCTCCGGCGCTGCCAGCCATCGCCGCGGTTGCGATCATGCTGCTTGCAATCTTCATCGCCTGGCTTTTGACTGCGCAGGCGTTTTACCAACACCTGTTCGGCCCCGCCCCACCGCAATCCTTCTCCAGCTTCATCAATGACATATTCGCCACAGGACGCGGCTGGACGCTCATCATCCTGGGGCACGCCATCGGCTTCGTCTTCGCTGCGATCGTGCTGTGCACGACGGTCGTCGCCTTCCCGTTGTTGCTCGAGCGAGATGTCGGCGCCTATGAAGCCATCCACACCTCGGTGCGCGTGGTGCTGGCGAACCCGATCGTGATGGCGGTATGGGGCCTGATTGTCGCCGTCGCCCTGATCATCGGCACGCTGCCAGTATTCGCGGGGTTGGCGGTCGTGCTGCCGATCCTCGGTCACGCTACCTGGCATGTCTACCGCAAGGTCGTGGAACCGCCGCCGACGGCCGGACCGGCGCCTCGATGAACTCCCTGCCGCGCCGGCAAGGACCGGTGCGTGCAGGTTGATCAGAGCCCTTTCCGGCTTCAGTAAGCCGGATGGCTGAAGCGGGCCTGGTGGGCGCCCATAGTCAGGTTACGGAAATCCTTGCCGCTGACACGCACCAGCGTCCTGTGATCGCCGCCTTCGAAATAGATATCGGCGGCACCGCCAAGGCTTTCGTCAAGGACTACCGGCACATCGTAGGCCGCGCCGATCGGCGGAATGGCGCCGGTATCGCAATCGCCAAAGAGCGAAACCGCTTCATCTTCGGTGGCGAGTCCAAGATTCTTGTCCATGACCTTCTGCAACGCGCCGAGCTCGATCCTATGTGTGCTGGGGACCACGGCCAGCGCATAACCCAGATCGTGGTGAACGAGCACCGATTTGGCCATTATGCTGCCGGGCACGTGCGCGGCTATGGCGGCCTGCCTGCTTGTGGCCGTGCGATGATGCGCGACAGTATCGTAGGAAATCCCTTTCCGGTCGATATAGTCCTTCAGTTTGTTTGCGATTGTCATTTTGGGCGTCCCTTGCTGAGTTCGCGACGCAGGTCAAAACGCGGCAATCATTTCGCTTCCGTCGTTTCGGTATGAATAAAGATGGCCCAACCGTCGATTGTTTCAAGGCGAGGGTGGCGGCAACGGACCGCCCGCAGCATCGTCGGAATCCTGATCGGCCATCGACAAGGTCTGAACTCCGATTTGGCGTCAGGGCCCAGCCCCGAAAAACGCCATCCGGGTGAGAAGCGTGTAATCCGCTTCAAAGACCATCATCGCCACGAATACCAACACCAGCACGGGCGGCAGGATGATTGCGTATGTCAGCGCCAGCCGTTCCCAGGCCATGTGCATGAAAATGGCGACGATGAGCCCTGCCTTGAGGATCATGAAGATCAGGATCAGCGACCATCTGAGATAGCCGTGCAGACCGAAATAATCGATCAGATAGGAGCAGGTGCTGAGAATGAACAGCCATGCCCAGACCACCAGATAAAGCTTGATCGGGTGCTCCTGATGAACTTCTGCCGGGGGGCGCCGGTCGTCGCCGCGTCATGAGTAGCGTGCAGCGTGTGTTGCCCGAGGCCGTTTGCGGTTGCTTCAGCCATATCTGCCTCTCACCAAAGATAGAAGAACGCGAAAATGAAGACCCAGACCAGGTCGACGAAATGCCAGTAGAGTCCCATGATCTCGACGTTCTCGTAGCGGCCCCTGCGGCTGGTAAAGAAGCCGGGCCGCCCAAAGTCAAAATCTCCACGCCACACCTTTCGCGCCACGATGATCAGGAAGATCACCCCGATTGTCACATGCGTGCCGTGGAAGCCGGTGATCATGAAAAAGGTTGACCCGAACTGGGCAGCGCCCCAGGGATTGCCCCAGGGCCGCACGCCTTCGGTGATCAGCTTGGTCCATTCGAAGGCTTGCATACCGACAAAGGTCGCACCGAGTGCTGCGGTCAGAAGCATCAGGATTGCCGTTTTGCGGCGGTCGCGGCGATAGCCGAAATTGACCGCCATGGCCATGGTTCCGCTGCTTGAGATCAGCACGAAAGTCATGATGGCAATAAGGATCAGCGGAATATCCGAGCCGCCGATACGAAGCGCAAAGACCTCGCTGGGATTGGGCCACGGCACGCGTGTCGAAATGCGCGCGGTCATATAGGAGAGCAGAAAGCAGCCGAAGATGAAGGTGTCGCTGAGCAGGAAGATCCACATCATGGCCTTGCCCCATGACACGTTCTTGAACGCCCGCTGATCCGAGGACCAGTCGGCGGCGATGCCTTGCCAGCCTGCGGGCCGCGGCTCTGTCTGAGCGATATGCGTGAGTGTCTCTGCCATCCGCCCGTTCCTCCTACGTCAGTAACCCCCGGCAAATATCGATGAAAGTCGCGGCCCAGCCGGCCAGAAGCGCGAAGATGGCAAGCCAGACGAAAAGCAGGAAATGCCAATACATGGCGCACAGCTCGACGCTGAGGCGAAGCCGCGCCGGCCTTGCCCCGTTCCAAGCGCCGACGGTTGTTCTGCCCAGGCCCACCAGTCCGCCCAGTATGTGCAGGCCATGCATTCCGGTAAGCAGGTAGAAGAAACTGTTGGCCGGATTGGAAGCCAGAAAGTAGCCATCGGCAGACAGCTCGCGCCAGGCCATAAACTGTCCAATCAGGAAGGAGAGCGCCGTAAACCCGGCGGTGGCAAGGCCGAGCTTAACCATGTCCATTTGACCCTTACGCGCCGCGAGCGAGGCGCATTGCAGCGCAATGCTGCTGAGGACCAGCATGCCGGTGTTGAACCAGAGCAGCCGCGGCAGCGGCAGCGCCTGCCAGTCCGACAGCGCCATGCGCATGAAGTAGGCGCTGGTGATCAGCGCGAACAGACAGCCGACGACCGCCAGGAAGACGCCGAGGCCGATCTTGGCGGTCGGTAGCGCCGATCCTTCCATACCAACAAAATCCCCGGCCATACCTTGCTCGAGCCATGGCTTGGTCATCAGCCGCTGGTGGGAAAGCCACCATCCGGCAAAACCGGCGATCACGAGCATGAAGACCAGAATGACGCTCATGCCGGCTCCTTGGAGGGACCGAAGGAGCCCGGTACGTTTTGCGGGATAAAGTCCTCCTTGGCGCCCGGTACGCTGTAGTCATAGGCCCAGCGATAGACGATCGGTAGGTCTTTGCCGAAATTGCCATGGGCCGGTGGTGTTTGCGGCGTCTGCCATTCGAGGGTCGTGGCCCGCCACGGGTTGCCGCCGGCCTCGCGGCCATGACGGATGCTCCAGATCAGATTGAACAGGAACACAATCTGGGCAAAGCCGACGATGAACGCCATGATGCTGATGAACGAGTTCAGATGGTGGGCCGATTCTGTCATCACCGTCATATCGGTCAGTTCATTGTAACGCCTGGGCACGCCCATCAGTCCGAGGTAGTGCATGGGAAAGAAAATCAGGTAGGCGCCGAGGAAGGTGACCCAGAAATGGAACCGGCCCAGCGCCTCGTTCAGCATCCGGCCGGTGACCTTCGGATACCAGTGGTAGATCGCACCGAAGATCACGATGATCGGCGCGACCCCCATGACCATATGGAAATGGGCAACGACGAACATCGTGTCCGACAGCGGGACGTCGACCACGACATTGCCAAGGAACAGCCCGGTCAACCCGCCATTGACGAAGGTGACGATGAAAGCCAGGGCAAATAGCATCGGTATGGTGAGGTGGATGTCGCCGCGCCACAATGTCAGCACCCAATTGTAGACCTTGATGGCGGTCGGAACCGCGATGATCAATGTCGTGGTGGCGAAGAAGAAACCGAAATAGGGATGCATGCCGCTGACATACATGTGGTGCGCCCAGACGACGAAGCTCAGCGCACCGATGCCGACGATGGCCCAGACCATCATGCGATAGCCAAAGATGTTCTTGCGCGCATGGGTGCTGATCAGGTCCGACACGATGCCGAAGGCCGGAAGGGCCACGATGTAGACTTCGGGATGGCCGAAGAACCAGAACAGATGCTGAAACAGGATCGGGCTGCCGCCATTATGCTGTAATTGCTCGCCCATTTCGACGATCGCCGGCATGAAGAAGCTGGTGCCGAGCGTCCGATCAAGCAGCATCATCACACAGGCGACGAATAGCGCCGGGAAGGCGAGCAGAGCCATGACGGTCGCGGTAAAGATGCCCCAGACAGTCAGCGGCAGACGCATCAGCGTCATGCCGCGCGTGCGGCCCTGCAACACCGTCACGACATAGTTCAGCCCGCCCATGGTGAAGCCGATGATGAACAGGATCAGTGAGACGAGCATCAGGATGATGCCCCAGTCCTGGCCCCCCGGTGTGCCGGTCATGATTGCCTGCGGCGGGTACAGCGTCCAGCCGGCCCCCGTCGGTCCGCCAGGCGCAAAGAAGCTCGACACCAAAACCAGCACGGCAAGCAGGTAGATCCAGTAGCTCAGCATGTTGACATAGGGAAAGACCATGTCGCGAGCCCCCACCATCAATGGGATCAGGTAGTTGCCGAAACCGCCGAGGAAGAGCGCCGTGAGCAGATAGATCACCATGATCATGCCGTGCATGGTGATGAACTGGTAGTAGGCTTCAGGCGTGATGAAGTCGAAGGTGCCGGGAAAGCCGAGTTGCAGCCGCATCAGCCAGGACAGCACCAGGGCGACCAGGCCTATTCCCGTTGCCGTCGCCGAATACTGGATGGCAATGACCTTGGCGTCCTGCGAGAAGACGTATTTCGTCCACCAACTGTGCGGATGATACAGTTCGACTTCCGCGACTTCGGCCGGCGGGATGGCATCTGCAGGGGTAATATCGACCATAGGAACACCTCCGTGTCCTTTTTAGCGAGACCCGACGGTTTCGAGCTTTGCTGCAATCCTCGAACTTGACACCGTCGTTGGACCCGGCGCCTGGCTTGCCGAGCCCGTCTGCTGGGGCGCCGACAATTGCGCAAACGTCTGTTGCTGGCCAAGCCACGCCAGATAATCCTCCTGCGTATCGACCATCACCACACCGTGCATCATCGGATGTCCTTGGCCGCAGAGTTCAGCGCACAGGACCTGGAAGGTTCCGGTTTTCGTTGGGGTGAACCAGAAATAGGTGACCGAGCCCGGGATCATGTCCATTTTCGCGCGGAATTCCGGCACATAGAAATCATGCAGCACGTCGATCGAGCGAAGTAACATCTTGACCGGCTTGCCAACCGGCAGATGCAGATCGGCCGCTTCGACCACGACATCGTCCTGGCCATTGGAATCGCTGGTGATCACGCCCAAAGGATTGTCAGCGGTGACGCCGCGGGTGTCGGATGTGCCGAGCTTGCCGTCCTTGCCGGGCAGGCGGAAACTCCATTGCCATTGCTGGCCGACAACTTCGACCACGGTTGCGTCGCTCGGAACGTTGACGAACCGGTTCCAGACGAACAGGCCGGGAACCAGCAAAGCCGTGACGCCGACCGCGGTGACAACCGTCAGCCAGGATTCGAGCCGCCTGTTCTCCGGTTCATACGCCGCCTGATTGCCTTCCCGATGACGGAAGCGGAAGACGCAATAGGCCATGAACAAAACCACGGCGGCAAAGACGACGCCGGTGATCCAGAAAGTTATGATGATGGTGTTGTCGATATAGTCCCAGTTCGAGGCAATCGGCGTCCACCACCATGGGCTCAGGAGGTGGAACAGCACCGAGCCCACAACTATCAAAACGAGTACAAGCGCGAAGGCCATGTCCCGTTCCTCCCGGCATTCCAGGGGCGCGAAGCCGTCTCCGGAAATGCCAAGTGCATCATAGCTTGATTTGGGGTCGCAATTCTAGAGCCGACTGTCTTGACGGGAAAAATCCCGCCTTGCCTGCGCCAACCCTTCGAGAGGAGCCGTCCATCACACACGGGGACGCGTTCGTCCGGCTGATGCGCCTGCGCCGGATCGTTTGGGCGAAGTCGACGGTGGGGTGTGCCAAGCCACGTCGGCAGGCCGAATTCGATCTTCGCGCCGACGAAGTTTCGTTTGTGCTATTTCAGCAGGCCGACCAGAACGTCGAAGGCGGCGTCGATGTCGGCGCGGACCGCGGCCTTGACCGCTTCCGCGTCCCGGTCGCGCAACGCAGCGAACATCTCCTGATGGTGCGCATTGGCGGTCGAATAGTTTCCGGAATCGTGCAGCATGTTGAAATAAGGACTGATCTGCAACCACAAGTTCTCGATGATGTTGAGAATGTTCTCGGAGCCGGCCGCCCGGTAGATGGAGAAATGAAAGGCGTAGTTGGCGCGCAGATAGGACTTGACGTCTCCCGCCGCATTGGCCTGTTCGAGCGCGTCCAGATGCTGGCGCAGCCGGGCGATAGCTTGGTCGTCCATACGCTCGGCCGCCCATGCGGCGGCGATCGCTTCGATCTCGAAGCGGACGTTTCTCAGATCGACGAGGCGTGTGCGGCTGAGTGCGGGAATGCCGATCGAGCGGCCTGAAACCACCATCAGCGCGTTGGCGGCGGTCAGCCGCCGCAGGGCCTCCCTGACCGGCATCGGACTGACGCCGAAAGCATCGGCAAGGCTTTGCACCGTTACCATCTCGCCCGGCACGATGCTGCCGTCGAGGATCAATTCGGTGACATGGCGATAGACCCTGTCCTGCAAGGTCTCCTTGGACAGGGGCGCGATCTCGACACCCGGCTTTCTGAACGCCGCTCCAGCCATCTCCCCTCAACCTTCCCGCGCAAGCTGCGCCATAACCCGTATCCGGAATGCAGGCTTCCGGCTGCGGCGTCAAGCACCCCCGCCGTCGCCTTGTCATGAGCATATTTCATCATTGATCTTTGATCAAATGGTGATACGGTTGCGATATCGGATGGCAAGGTCACGTCTCGTGCCCTTGGGAGGCATCCGATCGTTCGGATCGGGAGGAGTTTCATAATGGGTATCGGATTGAAAGCCCGGCGGCTTGCGCTGCTGGCCGGCATGGCTGCCTGTGCTTTTGGCATCTCCGCGGCCGAGGCCGCTGAAAAACACAAGATTTTTCTCAGCATGAGCTTCATCGGCAATGACTGGCAGGCCGAGGCGGCGAACATGGTCAAGGCGATGGCCTCGCACAAGAGCCTGGTCGACAAGGTCGACCTGCAGGTCCAGGTGGCCGGGCCGAATGCGCAGCGCCAGATCCAGCAGATCAACGCCATGGTGCAGGCGGGAGCGGAGGCGATCGTGATCTATCCGATCTCGCCGACGGCGCTGAACCAGGTCGTCAAGAACGCTTGCGAAAAGGGGGTCAAGGTCTTCGCCTACGACGCCGAGATCACCGAGCCCTGCGCTTACAATGTCCATATCGACCAGGAGGAGGCTGGCAGGGTGACAGCCGAATGGCTGGCCAAGAAGCTCAACGGCAAGGGCAACATCATCGCCGTGACCGGCGTTCCCGGCACCTCGGTCGACGAGCTGCGCACCAAGGCCGCCAAGGCAGTGTTCGCCAAATATCCGGACATCAAGATTGTCGGCGAAGCGGTCGGCATGTGGAGCCAGGCGGTGGCACGCACCGAACTCTCCAAGATTCTCGCCACGCGCAACTGGGACGACATTAACGGGCTGTGGATGCAGGTAGGCTGCTTCACCGCCAATTCGATGCAGCTCGAGGCGGGCAGGAAGGCCAGCCAGCTTCTGCCTTGCGCCGGTGAAGGCTCCAATGGCGGCCGCATCCAGATGCTGCCGGAAGGGACGGAGGTCGAGGGTGCTGCTTCTCCCTATGCACCGCTCGGCGCGCCGCGCATTTCGTATGCCTCGCCGCCTTATTCCGGCGCGCTCGCCTTGAAGCTCGCCATCGAGGCGATCGAGGGCAAGGATGTGCCGAAAGCGACAATCCTGCCGCTGCCGATCGTCACCAACGAGACGAGCAAGCTTTGCAACGAGGGCACCTGGGCCGAAATGAAGGCCGGATGCAACACCTTCAAACCGTCGCTGGTTTCCAACCCCGGCTGGTTCGCGTCGATCTTCTCCGACCAGACGCCCGAGATCGGCCTCAACGCGGCGCTCGTCGGCCAGCCCGAGGAGTAGGCTTCAGCAATCCGTGCGCGTGGGGCACTGTGGGCTCCACGCGCCCGCAAGCATGGCATGCCGGAACCGGGAATGATGACTTCAACAACGCATGTGCCGGCTATTGCCGTCAACGGCATACGCAAGGCGTTTGGCGCGACGGTCGCGCTTGACGACGTCTCCTTCGCGATCTCGCCTGGCAGCGTGCACGCCTTGCTGGGTGAGAACGGCGCCGGCAAGTCGACGCTGGTCAAGCTCCTATCGGGACTGGTGCGGCCCGATCAGGGCCAGATCAGCATCCTTGGCGCGCCGGCCGCGCTCGGTTCGCCGCGCGCCGCGCATGAACGCGGGGTGCAGACGGCGTTCCAGGAGATGACGCTGGTCCGCGACCTCAGCGTTCTCGACAATATGCTGCTGCCCTATGCGCCATCCGGCCCGACCGGATTGATCAGGCGGTCGGCCGCGCGCAAGACAGTCGGCCGGCACATTGCCGATCTCGGTTTTTCGGTCGATCTCGACGCCGAGGTGGCGACGCTCGATCTCGCGGTCCGCCAGAAGATCGAGATCGCGCGCGCCGTCTACCGCAAGCCGCGCATCCTGTTGCTGGACGAGCCGACCTCGACGCTTTCGGGCGGCGACGTCGAATGGCTGGGAACAATCATCGCGCGGCTCAAGGCCGCCGGAACGACGGTCGTGTTCATCACCCACCGCATGCGTGAGGTGCGGGCCTTCTGCGATACCTTGACCATCCTTCGGAATGGCCGCCACATCATCACCGCACCGGTGGCCGACATCTCGGATGAGGATGTGATCGAGAAGATCATCGGCCGCGCCCTCGCGCAGACCTTTCCGCCAAAGCCTGAGGGCGCGGCCGTCTTCGGTCCGCCGGTGCTCGGCGTGCGCGACCTCAAGGCGGGCAGAAAACTCGACGGCGCCAGTTTCGATTTGCGCAGGGGCGAAATCCTCGGCATCGCCGGACTTCAGGGCATGGGCCAGCTAGACCTGTTCCTCGCCTGCTTCGGCATGGCCGAGATCGAATGCGGCCACGTCATGGTCGACGGCCGCAAAGTGTGGCTCGGCTCGCCGGCCGATGCGCTGAGGCCCAACATGGCGATCGGGCTGGTGCCGGAGGATCGCAAGACCGAAGGTCTGTTCCTGAAATTGTCGGGCCGGCAGAATGCATCCCTGCCGGTGGTCGGCCGCTTCACCCGGCTCGGCTTGATCCGCGAGGAGGAGGAAGCACGCGCGGTGCAGGCGGCCTTCTCGACGGTCGAGGTGGACAACCGAGCGCTGTGGACAAGGGCAGGCGCTTTTTCCGGCGGCAACCAGCAGAAGATCGCCATCGCCAAGTGGCTGGTCGCCGAAAGCCGCATCCTGCTGCTCTTCGACCCGACCCGCGGCATAGATGTGGGCACCAAGCATGAGCTCTACGTGATGATGCGCAACTACGTGGCGGCGGGCGGCTCGATCCTGCTGCATTCGACCGAAATTCCCGAACTAGTCCATCAATGCGACCGCGTGCTCGTTCTCTATGACGGACGGCTGGTGGCCGAGCTCGCCGGCGACGAGATCACCGAGAGCGCGATCATGCGTCCGGCGCTGGGACATGGCGGCAATATGCTGGAGGCAGCACAGTGAGCGCGGTCGGTTCGTTAACAACCGGACAGGCCGGACCCTTGGTGCGCCTCCTGGCGCGGCATCGCGGCGCCATCATCGCGGCGATTGTCTTTGCAGTGCTGCTCGTCGTCGTCGACCTGATCAGCGCCGGGCGGCTTACCTATTTCGACATCTCGTTCCTGTCGAGCGGCGGCGCCACCTCGGCGCTGGCGGCGATGGGCCAGACCATCGTCATCCTGTCCGGCGGCTTCGACCTGTCGGCGGGCGCCGTGGTTTCGCTGGTCAATGTGGTGCTGGCCACGTCGATGGATCCGATGGCGACCGGAACGAGCGTCTGGCTGTGGACGATGGCCGGCATTGGCGTCGGCATGCTCGTCGGGGCGTTCAACGGCTTCTTCATCGCGGTGCTGCGCATGCAGCCCATCGTCGTCACGCTGTCGACCATGTTCATCTTGCAAGGCATCACGCTGCTGGTCATGGACAAGCCCGGCGGCTTCGTCTCGCCCGATCTCGGTGCTTTCTATCTCGGCGATGCGATCCCGGGCTGGTTGCCCATGCCGCTGGTCGTCATCGGCATGGTACTGCTGGCATGGTTCTGGCTGAAAGGCACGCGGTTCGGCACGGCGCTTTACGCGGTCGGCAGCGATCCAGACGCCGCGTCCGCGGTCGGCGTGCGCGTCGCTCTCGTGCGCTTCCTCGTCTATGTCATCGCCGGTGGCTGCTACGGGCTTGCCGGTGTGTTCATCAGCGCCCAGACCGGCAGCGGCGATCCGCTCGTCGGCAATCCGCTGCTGTTGTCGATGTTCGCTGCCGTCGTGGTCGGCGGCACGCGGCTCGGCGGCGGGCAGGGTGGTCCGTTCGGCACCGTCTTCGGCGCCTATATCCTGATGATGGTCGTCAACGTCCTGCTCGTCCTCAACGTTTCGGCCTATTATTCGACCATCGCCGAGGGCACCATCCTCATCCTTGCCGTTCTCGCGGGCTCGCTGTCGCATGGCTCCGTGCTTGCCTACCAGGTCCGCGCCTTGCGCGCGCGGTTCGCCGCATGGCGCGCCGGCATGCTGCCGTCGCAACTCGACCCCACCGACCGCAGGCTGCGCATCGCCCACAAGCCCGCCATTCCAGGACAGGCGCCCGGCTTTCGCGTGCGCAATGCCAAGGCGCTGCGCTACGCGCTGCCGGCCTATGTCTGCCTGGCCGTCGTCATGATCGTCACCCAGATCTGGCTCGGCCGGGCCATCTTCAATCCCACCTACTGGAACTCGCTGTTCGTGCTGTCGAGTTTCCTTGCCGTGCTTGCGCTCGGGCAGGGCAGCGTCATCCTCACAGGCGGGCTCGACTTGTCGGTGCCGTGGACGATCGGCCTGTCGGGCATCCTCCTTGCCGGCATGGTCAACGGATCGGACGCGGCACTCGCCTATGCGCTGCCGGTGGTGCTCGCCATCGCCTGTCTTATCGGACTGGCGAACGGCATCGGCATCGTTTTCCTCGGCATCTCGCCGATCGTCATGACGCTCGCCACCAACGGCATCTTGCAAGGTTTCGCGCTTCTCTATTCGCAAGGCACGCCGGCCGGCTTCTCCTCGCCCATGCTGCGCTGGTTCATGACCGGCAAGCTATGGGTGGTGACGCCGGTCGTGCCGTTCATGGTCGTCTTCGTGGCCCTTGCGGTGCTGCTGCTCGGCCGCACCGCCTTCGGCCGGAAGGTCTACGGCATTGGCAACAGCCCGCGCGCGGCCCAGCTTTCGGGCATCGCCGTCGGACGGACGCTGATCTTCGTCTATATGCTGTCGGCATTGTGCGCGGCCATCGTCGGCGTCATGCTGACCGGCTTTTCCGGCCAGGCCAGCCTCGGCATGGGCGACGACTATCTCCTGCCGTCCATCGCCGTTGTCGTGGTCGGGGGCGCGCTGATCACCGGCGGGCGCGGCCACTATCTCGGCATGCTCGGCGGCGTGCTGCTTTTGACGGCGCTGCAGATGCTTCTGGCCGGCACGACGCTGCCCTACGCCACACGGGCGATCCTGTTCGGGCTGGTGGTGCTCGGCGCCGTCATGGCGCTGCGCGAAAGACGCATACAATGAAGGGAATGGAATCATGAGCACGAGCGCACCCAAATCGCCCGACGAATTCCTGGCGGGGCTCAAAGGGCAACGTGTCCTGGTCACGGCGGGCGCCGGCGGCATTGGCTTCGCCATTGCCGAAACGCTGTCGCGGCTCGGTGCGCGCATCGTCGTCTGCGATGTGTCCGACGAAGCCCTGGCGGCCGCCCCCAAGAAGATGGCGCTCGTCGCAGCGGTCAAGGCCGACGTGTCGCGCGACGACGATGTCGACCGGCTGTTCGAGGCGGTGGAGGAGAAACTCGGCGGCCTCGACGCACTGATCAACAATGCCGGCATCGCCGGGCCGACCGGCGGCGTCGACGAAATCGATCCGGCCGACTGGAGGCGCTGTCTCGACATCGGCCTGACCGGCCAGTTCCTGTGCGCGCGGCGCGCCGTGCCGCTCATCAAGGGGGCCGGCGGCGGTTCGATCGTCTCGATGTCGTCGGCGGCCGGCCGCCACGGCTATGCGTTCCGCACGCCCTATTCGGCGGCCAAATTCGGCGTCATCGGCTTCACGCAGAGCCTTGCCAAGGAGCTTGGGCCGCACGGGATCAGGGTCAACGCCATCCTGCCGGGCATCATAGAGGGGCCGCGCATCGAGAGCGTTATCTCGGCACGCGCCAAACAGGTCGGCATCAGCCATCAGGAGATGACCGAACGCTATTTGCAGAACATCTCGTTGCGCCGCATGACCAGCCCGTACGACGTGGCTTCGATGGTCGCATTCCTGCTGTCCGACGCGGGCATCAACATTTCAGGCCAGTCGCTCGGCGTCGACGGCAACGTCGAAACGCTTTGAGGAGCAAGCCATGGCCAGGGTTGCAATTGTCGGAAGCGGGTTCATCGGACGGGCATGGGCGATCAGCTTCGCGCGCGCCGGCCATGATGTGCGCATGTGGGACCAGTCGCCGGTCGCGGCAGGCGGCGCGCGCGACTACATAGAAGGCGTGCTCGGCGATCTCGCTTCGAATGATCTGCTGCGCGGACAGACCGCGCACGCGGTGCTCGAGCGCATCGTCGTCATGGGAGACTTGGACGCGGCTCTGGCCGGCGCCGTGCATATCCAGGAGAACACACCGGAAAATCTCGAAGTGAAGCGCGAGGTGTTTTCGCGGATCGATTCCCTCTCTGATCCGCAGGCGGTGATCGCCAGCTCCACCTCGGCGCTGCTGCCGTCGAAATTCACCGATCATCTCCCGGGGCGGCACCGCTGCCTGGTCGTGCATCCGATCAACCCGCCCTACCTCATTCCGGCGGCGGAGGTGGTGCCGGCGCCGTGGACGTCCGCCGAGACGCTCGAAAGGACGCGCGCCTTCCTCCTCGATGCCGGCCACGCGCCGCTGGTGATGAAGCGCGAGCTCGACGGCTTCATCATGAACCGGCTGCAAGGGGCGCTGCTCGAGGAAGCTTTCCGGCTTGTCGCCGACGGCTATGCCAGCGTCGAGGACGTCGATATCGGCATCCGTGATGGCTTGGCGCTGCGCTGGTCGTTCATGGGGCCCTTCGAGACCATCGATCTCAACGCGCCGGGCGGCGTGCGCGACTATGCCGAGCGCTACCAGGGCATCTATTCCAATATTTTCCCGCAGATGCTGCGTCGCGTCGACTGGGCGGGCGAGGTGATGGAAACCGTCGAGTCCGAGCGCAGCAGGCGCTTGCCCAGGGAGAAACTGGGCGATCGGCAGGTATGGCGGGATCGCCGGCTGATGGCGCTGGCGGCGCACAAGAAGAAATCGGATCAGGAGTTCGGACAATGAAAGAAACCAGCCGCAAGCCCGGCGCCACGGCGGCCAGGGGCAAGGTCATCATCACCTGCGCGGTGACGGGGGCGATCCACACGCCGACCATGTCGCCCTATTTGCCGATCACGCCGGACCAGATCGCCTCGGAGGCGATCGCCGCCGCGGAAGCCGGCGCCGCGATCCTGCATCTGCATGCCCGCGATCCGGAGACCGGCAAGCCCGACCAGACGCCGGAGGCCTTTGCCCGTTTCCTGCCGCGCGTCAAGCAAGGCACCAACGCCGCCATCAACATCACCACCGGCGGCAGCCCCTACATGAAGGTCGAGGAGCGGGTGCGCCCGGCCGCCCAGTTCAAGCCGGAGGTAGCCTCGCTCAATATGGGCTCGATCAATTTCGGGCTCTATCACCTCGCCGACAAATACGAGACCTTCAAGTTCGACTGGGAAAAGCCGCATCTGGAAGCGACGCGCGACCTCGTCTTCCGCAACTCGTTCAAGGACATCGAGTACATTCTCGCGACTTGCTACGACAACGGCACGCGGTTCGAGTTCGAGTGCTATGACATTGCGCATCTCTACAATCTCTCCCACTTCGCCGACCGTGGGCTGGTGAAACCGCCCTTCTTCGTGCAGTCGGTGTTCGGCCTGCTGGGCGGCATCGGCACGCATCCGGAGGATGTCGCGCATATGAAGCGCACGGCGGACCGGCTGTTCGGGGACCAGTTCCGGTGGTCGGTGCTCGGCGCCGGCGCCAGCCAGTTGCGTATCGCCGCGCAATCGGCGGCCCTCGGCGGCAATATTCGCGTCGGGCTGGAGGACAGCCTGTGGGCCGGCAGGGGCAAGCTTGCCAAGTCGAATGCCGAGCAGGTCGTGCTGGCGCGCAAGATCATTGAGGGGCTCGGCATGGAGGTGGCGACGCCGGACGAAGCGCGCGAGATCCTGTCGCTGAAGGGCGGCGACAAGGTCGCTTTCTGACGCAGCCAATCGCCGCGCGAGCAAAGAGGAGGACGGCATGAAGATCGAAGTCGTGGTGGACGTGAAGACCACGCTTGGCGAGGGACCGCTCTGGGACGTCGAGCAGGAGCGTCTCTACTGGATCGACAGTTTCGACGGGCGCGTCTTCCGCGCGACCGCCGACGGGCGCGAGATCCGCTCCTGGGACGTGCCGATGAAGATAGGCTCGATGGCGCTGCGCAAGGATGGCGGCGGCGCTGTCGTCTCGTTGCAGCGCGGTTTCCATCTGCTCGATTTCGCCACCGGCGAGGTGACGCCGATCCATGATCCGGAGCCGGACAAGCCAATGAACCGTCTCAACGACGGCAAGGTCGACCGGCGCGGCCGCTTCTTCGCCGGCTCGATGGACACGATGGAAGAGGGGCCGTCCGGCGGCCTTTACAGGCTCGATCCGGATTTCTCCGTCACCAGGATCGATTCCGGCATCATCTGCTCCAACGGTCCATGCTGGAGCCCCGACGACCGCACCTTCTATTTCGCCGACACCTGGACCGGCGAGATCTGGGCCTATGATTACGACATCGAGACCGGTACGGCCAGCAACCGCCGCACCTTCGTTCGCGTCGATACCAGCCGCGGTGGTGCCGCCGACGGCTCGACCGTCGATGCCGAAGGCTGTCTGTGGAATGCGCTGGTCTATGACGGCCGCCTGGTGCGCTACGCGCCGGACGGCAGCATAGACCGTATCATCGACATGCCGGTGAAGAAGATCACCAGCGCCATGTTCGGCGGACCGAAGCTCGACACGCTCTACGTCACCTCGATGGCCAAGCCGCCGCTGCCGCGTTTTCCCGGCGATGGCGTGCTGCGCGGCAGCCTGTTCGCCATCACCGGCCTTGGCGTGACCGGAGTTCCCGAGCCGAGGTTTGGTGGCTGACGGGCGGCCTCTTAGAGCAGTTCACCGTTTCATGGAAACGGCGAACCGCTCTATCTCTTTGTTTTTGCGCAATTCCATAGGGAAAGCGCTACGCGCTTTTCCCGGGAAAACCGTACACACTTTTTCCTGGAATTGCTCTCGCCGCTCCTCCCGGACGTCTTCCGCAAACTTCCTGCCGCTCGCAGTCAGCTAAAAACTATCGGCACCATTTCTCCACCGCTAAGGCGATGGCCTTCGTGCAGTCGACGAGATCGCGCACCGAAACGCGCTCGTTCGGCTGATGCGCCTGCGCCGGATCGCCAGGACCGAAGTTGACGGTCGGGGTGTTGCCCAGGCCGGTCGGCAGGCCGATGTCGCTGTGTGCGCCGAAGCCGCTCAGGGCCGGCGACAGGTCGGCTGCTTTGACGGCCTCCTGGAACAGGCCGACAAAAGGGTTGTCCGACGGGATCTCGGCGCAATCGGCATCGAGGATCCATTCGACACGGGCAGGGTGCTTTCGCAGATAAGGATCCGCCTGGCAGACATTGGCGATGTGCTCTTCGATTTCGCGTTTGACATTGCCGCCCAGCCTGAACTCGTCATGCTCGCTCGGCAGATACTGTGCGTCGATGATGATCTCGCCGCGTCCTGCCATGGAGGATGGATGTTCGCCGGCATTGATCTGGGTGACGATGATCTGGTTGGGCAGGTCCATCAGCGGGTGGTTCTTCCTGGGATCGAACATCCAGCGCCGGTTGAGGATGTCGATGCCGTCGAGGATCTGCCGGCAAAGCTGGACGGCGTCGACCGGGCCGCTCGAATACCAGGCGTTCGGCGTCAGTTCGGCATGGCCGCCTATGCCGTCGATGATGATCTTGCCCCACAGAATGCCGTGACAAAGCGGTGCGATCCTGTTCGCCGTCGGTTCCGTCATGATGCCGGCGTCGGCGCGAAAGCCGCGATCAACCATGGCGAGCGACCCCATGCCGCCGATTTCCTCGTCGACGACGGTGGTGAAGACGACGTCGCCGGAGAGGGAAACGTCGAGTTCCTTCAGGATTTCGACCGCCATCAGCATGCAGGCGACGCCGCCCTTCATGTCGACCGTGCCGCGACCGTGCAGGAATCCATCCTTCAGGACAGGCTGGAAGGGATCGGTGGTCCAGTGCCCGGCGGCACCCGGCGGCACGACGTCGATATGGCCGGTCAGCATGATGGACCGCCCGCCGCCGGTACCTTTCAGAACGCCGCCGAGATTAGGCCGGCCCTCGAACGTCCTGCCCTTGTTGGCGCCGGCACGTCCCTTGTATTTTTCGTAGAGTGCCGGGCCGTCCGGATCCCAGAGATCGGTCGAGAAGCCGAGCGCCTCAAGGCGCTTTTGCAGGTAGAGCTGGCAATCGCGCTCGCCCGGGCCGGCCTCCTTCGGATTCGATTTCACGATCGAGGGGAAGGCGACGAGATCGCTCAGCGTCTTGACGATGCGCTCGGCGGCTGCCTCGATGCGCGCGGCGATGGTCTCTTCCATGGAAGGCATTGTTATCTCCAACGTTGGGAAAGTCGGTCGGCGAGAAGGACGAAAACCAGAAGGGCGCCGACAATCCCCACCTGCCAGAGCGTGTTGATGTTCAATTGCAAAAGGCCGGTCTTCAACGTGACCAGCAGCAGGACGGCCGCGAACACGCCGCCGACGCCACCGCGCCCGCCAGTGATGACGATGCCTCCCAGCATGGCCGCGGTCAGCGATTCCAGTTCGAGGTTCTGGCCGATATTGGGCCTGCCGCTGCCGAGCCAGGCGAGAGAGACGAGGCCGGCCGCACCGGCAAGCGCGCCGCTCAGCACATAAAGGATGAAGCGCACGCGATCGACCGGGATGCCGACCAGTTTGGCCGAACGTTCATTGAAGCCCATGGCGTAGATCCAGCGTCCCCAAGCCGTTGAGAGCAGCACGAGACCGGCAAGCGCGAAGCAGGGGACGGCGAGCGTAAGGAAAGGCACGGGGATGCCCATGATCGCACCGCGCCCCCAAACGAGCAGCCAGGCAGGCACGCCGGACTGGGCCGCGCCGCCGGTGACCGCAAGCGCCAGGCCGGAATACACGAAAAATGTTCCCAGCGTCGCGATGAAGGGGAGAAGGGCGAGCCCGTTCACCAGCCATCCGTTCAAGGCACCGAGCACAGCGCCAGCCAGGATGCAGACGACCGGCAACAGAAGGGGCGGCAACCCCAGCTTCAGGGAAAGCATGGCAACGATCGCCGAGAGCGAAACGGCGCCGCCAACGGACAGGTCGATGCCCGCACCCCCGGCCAGGACGACCAGCGCCTGTCCAAGGCCGACCAGGGCCAGGATCGTCGAAAATTGCAAAATTGTGGTGACGGTGCCGAGATTGAAGACCGAAGGCTTGAGCGCCAGCAGGCCGACAATAACGAGCAGCCAGAGACCGCACAGCAGAGCCAAAGTGAGGGCGGGGCCCCGCAGGTTTCGGATCCTGTTCATGCGCGGGCTCGCAGGAATTGGGCAAGCGGCAGCCGGTTGGAGACGGCTTCGAAGCCGAGCACGCCGATGATGAGAACACCGGTAACCACAGGCTGCCAAAGCGAGGGAACGCCGATCAAGAGCAATCCATTCTGGAGAATTCTCAGAAGCAGTACACCGAAGACCGTGCCTATCAAGCTGCATCTGCCGCCCAATATGCTCGTGCCGCCGAGAATGACCGCGGCGATCGCATCGAGCGCCAGCGTGCTGCCGATCGTCATCTCCACATTGCGGTAGGTGGCGACGTAAAACGTGGCGGCAATGCCAGTCAGGACGCCACTGATGACGAAGGTCATGAAGCGTGCCTTGACCACGGGGATTCCGGACAGCCGGGCCTTTTCCTCGGAATTGCCGATCGCCAGCAGGTGCGGCCCGTAGGGGGTTCGCCGCAACGCCAGCCAGACGACCAGATAGGCGATGGCAATGACGATGGCTGGGACTGGAATGCCGAGTACGGTGGTTGCCAGAAGATTGGTGAGGCTCGAGGGCAGGCCGGAGAGCCACTGCCCGCCGAGAAGGACAAAGACGGCGGTGCGGTAGACGCCAAGCAGGCCGAGCGTTCCCACGATTGCCGGAATGCGACCGAGGACGACGACGGTGGCCGTCACGCAGCCGAGCAGCGCACCGACCGCAGGGCCAGCGATGAGCGCCAGCAGCGGATTGCCCTCGGCGCCGAGCACACGGCCGATCGCTATTGCCGCCAGACCCATGACGATGCCGATCGAGACGTCGATGCCGCCCATGGCCAGCAGCAAGGTCATGCCAAGGCCGATCAGCAGCAGTTCGACGCTGTTGCGCAGGACGGTCGCCGCATTGCCTGGCGTCGCGTAGTGGGGCGATGCGACAGAAAAGATGACGATCGCCAGGAGACAGGCGGCAAGCAAGGACCACTCCCGCCCGTTCATGGCCAAAACGCCGTTTCCAAACTGTCGCACCGTGTTCATCCCAAGGCTCAGAAGTTGAACTTGTCGACATTGTCCTTCGTGAAGACCGCCGGCGGCCCGAGCAGCAGGATGCCCTTGGCGGCATCATAGGTGGCGGGCTTTTCGAGGCCGGCGATCTTGTTTTCCGCTTCGAAGCTCTTGCCGTCGATCAACTGCTTGCCGGCCCAGACCGTGAGATAGCCCAGCTGTTCGGGATCCCACAGCACGGTGAAGCCGAAGGCGCCGCTCTTCAGGTAGGATCGCGCCGTGTTCGGGCTGCAATAGCCCGTGCCTATGACGGAGCCGATCTTGCCGGCGGTTTCGATGGCCTGGGCGACGCCCGGACAGGTCGAGGATGCGACGGCGATGATGGCCTTGATGTCGGGATTGGCGGCCATGAGATCGCCTGATATCTGCGCGGCGCGCTCGGCCGTGCCGCCAGCGAATTGCGGAGCGAGCAGTTTCAGCTTCGGATATTTGGCGGTGGCCTCTTTCTGCATGAAGCCGATCCAGGCGTTGAGATTGGACGCCGTCGCCTCGCCGGAGACGATGCCGATCGTGGCGTCCTCGCCGACACGCTTCACCAACTCATCGATGATCGTCGTGCCGAGCCCTTCGTCGGTCGCCTGCGCCACATAGACGGCACGGCCGCTGTCGGGTGCATCGCTGTCGCTGGTGAAAAGCTTGATGCCCTTGGCCTTGGCGCTCTCGACGACGGGCGCGATGCTGGACGCATCCAGCACGCTGACCGAGATCGCCTGGACACCCTGGTCGATCAGGTTCTGCACGATCTGCAACTGATCGACCGGGTTGGTGTCGACGGGGCCGGAATAGATGAAATCGACGCCCAGGTCCTTCGCGGCGCGATTGCCGCCGGCTTCCATGGCATTGAAATAGGGTATGCCGATCAATTGCGGGACGAAGGCGACCTTGGGCTTGTCGGCGGCATGCGCCGCCGTGGCGACCACGAGTGACAGCACGGAAACGGCGAGCGCTTTTTTGAGTTGAGAAAGCATTGGTTTATCCTCTCTGGAATGGACGTGCATTTCAGTTTGATTTTTCAAGCGCCCGCACGTCGGGATGAGCGCCTGTTATGAGCGAAACGACTTCCTCGTGATTGGTCTCGGCCGCCAGCCGTTCGGCCACCTTGCGGCCGCGCCGGAACACCACGATGCGGTCGGCAACCTCGAACACTTCGGAAATGTTGTGGCTGATGAGGACGACGGCACAACCGCGCGCGGCAAGCCGCCGCGTCAGTGCCAGGACCTTGCGGGTTTCGGCGACGGCAAGGGCCGCCGTCGGCTCGTCCATGATGACCAGCCTGGCATTCAGATTGAGGGCCCGGCAGATGGCCACGGCCTGGCGCTGACCGCCGGACAGGCTGCCGACGGGTGCTTCCGGATCGGAAATATGCGCGTCGAGCTCTTTCAGCAGGCCGTCGACGCGCTGGCGCATTTCCTTGCGCTTCAGGAAGGGAATACCCAAAATGGAGCGTTTCAATTCGCGGCCGAGAAAGACGTTTTCGGCAATCGACAGGTTTTCCGAGAGCGCCAGTTCCTGAAAGATCGTCGCGATCCCCGACGACGCCGCATCCTTGGGCGAGGAGAAAGCCACCGGATTGCCCTCGATGAGAAGCTTTCCATCGCTGGGCGGATGGGCGCCCGCCAGGATCTTGATGAAGGTGGATTTGCCGGCGCCGTTGTCGCCGAGAAGCGCCAGCACCTCGCCGGAGCGGATTTCCAGGTCGACATCGGCAAGCGCAGTCAGAGCGCCGAAGCGCTTTGCGATATTTCTGGCGACAAGAAACGGTTCTGTCATGGCGGTTCCCCGGCGGTTGCTGGTCGGCTAGACGGCCTTGCTGACCCAGCGCAGCACGTTGGTCCAAAGACGCGCATAGCCCGGCCATTCCACGAAGCTGTTGGGCAGCCAATGCGGGCCGATATCCGACGTCCAGGCCAGCGTGCGGCCCTGGCCATGGCGGCCGGTGACCAGCAGCGGATGACCGCCGTGATCCTGCGGCAACCGTGCGAGGATTTCGACGTCATCGCGATCGCGAGCGACGACCTCGTTGGCGCCGAGCAGCAGCGGCCATTCGCCTTCGATGCCGGCAAAGATCGGGTGATCCTTGGGACCGGTGATTTCAGGCCGGAACCCTTCGGGAATCTCGAGCCGGTCGTCATAGGGGAGGCAGGTTACCGGCAGCGCCTCCTCGACGGCCGTGCGGTGCCAGCGCGCCTTGCCGTCGATGCCCTGGAAAGAGAAATAGCCGCCGATCATGACCATGCCACCACCGGCCTGCGTCCAGTCGCGCAGAAGCTTGAGCCGGTTGGGCACTGTCTTGCCGTGCAGCCAGACATCGGGGTGAAGCAGCAGCGAGTTCGCGCCGATGTCGGAGAGGATGATGGCCTTGTATTGCGACAGGCCCTCCGTGGTGAAAGGCAGCTTTTCGACGGCTTCATGGGCCGGCATGTAGTCGAGGTCGAATTCGCTGCTCTTCAAGGCATCGACCAGCGGCGTCGCGCCCAGGTGAAAGGTGACGCTGCCGAACTGATCGAACCCCTTGTAGTGGGTCGCCGAACTCATCCAGCTCTCGCCGACCAGAAGCACTCTTGTTTTCGCCATGACCAATACTCTCCTGGGTTCCCGTAAGTTGTTGGTTCAGCTTGCCAACATGGCGTTGTTCGCCAAAGCGGCAGCCTTCAAAGTCGCGAAATCCGCGATGTAGCCCTGTGCGCCTTCGACCGTGGTCGTCAGGCTCGCGCCGATCGCCGCATGGCGGGCGGCGTCGTCCAGCGACGCACCATGCAGCCAGAGGCTTAGGAATATGCCGGCGAAGCTGTCGCCGGCGCCCGTCGCATCGACGCGGTCGACAGGGAGTGCCGGCACCTCGATCTGCGGTCCGCCATTCGCCGGAAAGACGACCGCGCCAAACTCGCCGAGAGTGAGCACGACCGTTCCGCGCGGCTTGATGCGCGCCAGCATCAGCCGCACCTCTTCGATCATCGTCGCCATCCTGGAGCGAAAGTCGAAAATCTCCCGCATCATCACATCGTTGATGAAGGTCAGGTCGATGTGCCGGACCATCTGCGTGAAGGTTTCAGGCGTGCGTGCGCTCTTGGGCAGGCCGGCCGAATGCAGGCTCACCCTCCAGCCGGCCTGATGAAAGCGCGCGATGGAAGCGGTCATCGTTTCGTAGTGGAAGCCTTCGATGTGAAGACAGGCCGGGCGCGGCTCGGGCTGGATGTCCAGATTGGCGGTCAGATCGATCTCGCCGAGTTCGAACGGTTCACTGATGATCGTGCGGCTACCATTGCGCTCGATGATCACGATGGCTTGCGAAAGGCGGTTGTTGGGCGTGTTGCGGATCGGCAATGCGTGGACGCCCAGTTTGGAAAGCGCGCCGAGCGCCCAGTCACTCTCCGGGTCTTCACCGACCGCCGTCGCCAGTTCCACGTCGAGAGCGTAGGGCGCCCCAACACCGGCGGCGGCAACCGCGAGATTGGCCGCGGGCCCGCCCAGCGCCTTCTCGATATGGCTGGCTGTGATGCGGTCGTCGCGATGCGGCAGGACGTCGACGCGGCAGAGAAAGTCGACACTGACCCGGCCCGCGACCAGGAGCCTCGGCAGATGATCGAGATTCTTCGGCCTATGGGGCGCGCGGCCCGGCAGCGAGCGCGCAAACGAACTCGGCCGGTACATCAGCGTGGCGATCGCCTTTTCGATGCGTTCGCGCGTGGCCTCCTTCAGGCCGGCGGTCCCATTGATGAAGTTCGACACCGTTCCGATGGAGACACCGGCCGCGCGTGCGACATCCGCTATGGTTGGGCGCTTGCGTTGCAATGGCAGGTTCCAATTGAAGCGTTTCAAACGGTATCAACGGAAAAGCCGCCCCTCAACGGAATTATGTCCTAAAAGGTCGGGAATCTGCGAGGGAATTTGGAAACCTATGGCGATATGGCCTCAATTTCTGGCCATTCGTTCCAGAATTGAACGATTTTCAAATTCTTGAGCCGAAAGACCGGGCCGGCGAATTGCCTGCTTTCATTCGGATAGCTTCGCCGAGCCGATGATCTAGATCAGCAGCAAGCCCTTCATGCTGGAATAGCCCTTGCGACCGATGATGATGTGGTCATGCACGGAAATGCCCAGCCGCTTGGCCGCGTCGATGATCTCCTTGGTCATCTCGATATCGGCACGCGATGGCGTCGGATCGCCCGACGGGTGGTTGTGCACCAGGATGATTGCCGTCGCCGACAGTTCGAGAGCGCGCTTGACCACCTCACGCGGATAGACGGGCGTATGGTCAACAGTGCCGGTCTGCTGCACCTCGTCGGCAATCAGCGTGTTCTTCTTGTCGAGGAACAGGATGCGGAACTGCTCGCGCGCCTCGAAGGCCATGGCTGACCGGCAATAGTCGAGAAGCTGCTGCCAAGAGGAGAGGATTTCGCGGCCATGGACCTCGCTGCGCGCCATGCGCTGGGCCGTCGCCGCAATGACCTTCAGGTCGAGCGCTACCACCGGGCCCACGCCCTTGACCTCCTGGAGGAGGCCGACGGGCGCGCCAAGCACCTCGGCCAGGGTACCGAAGCGGGAGAGCAGCGCCTTGGCGACCGGCTTGGTGTCGGCGCGCGGGATCAGGCGGAAGAGCAGGAGTTCCAGAAGCTCATAGTCGGGCAGGGCGTCCGAACCTGCCGAGGCGAAGCGTTCGCGCAAACGGTCGCGATGGCCGAGATAATGCGGCTTCTCCTCGATCCTGCTGGCCTTCGCAGGAGGCCGGGCTGTCCCAGGAGAGTGCATGGTCGCGGAAAGCTGCGCAGGCTTTTCTGCAAAGAAACTGCGCTCGTCGTCGTCACCTGACATCTCGTCTGCCCCCCAGCTCCCCGACCGCGAGCGCCGGGAGAACGAAACATTAGGCTGGCAGGCCGGGGCGGTCGAGCTTTTTGGGGGAGAGCGTGAAGATCTCGCAGCCGGTGTCGGTCACGCCGATCGTGTGTTCGTATTGCGCCGACAGCGAGCGGTCGCGTGTCACCGCGGTCCAGCCGTCCGACAGGACTTTCACATGCGGCCGGCCGAGGTTGATCATCGGCTCGACGGTGAAGATCATGCCGGGCCGCATCTCGACGCCCTCATTGGCGCTGCCATAATGCAGGATATTGGGCGCGTCGTGAAACAACTGGCCGACGCCGTGGCCGCAGAAGTCGCGCACCACCGAGCAGCGCTCGCCCTCGGCATAGCTCTGGATGGCCGCGCCAATGGCGCCGGTGCGGGCGCCAGGCCTGATCGCGGCAATGCCGCGCATCAGGCATTCGTGGGTGACTTCGAGCAGGCGTTCCGCCGCGCGTTTTATGCTGCCGACGGGGTACATGCGCGAGGAATCGCCGTGCCAGCCGTCGAGGATGTAGGTGACGTCGATGTTGACGATGTCGCCATCCTTCAGCGGCTTGTTGTCGGGGATGCCATGGCAGACGACATGATTGATCGAGGTGCAAGAAGACTTGGTGTAGCCGCGGTAGTTGAGCGTCGCCGGCAGCGCGCCATGATCCATGCCGAACTCGAAAACGAAACGATCTATGGTGTCGGTGGTGACGCCGGGCGCAACCATCGGCGCCAGTTCGTCGAGGCAGCGCGCCGTGAGGTCGCATGCCTTGCGCATGCCGGCAAAACCTTCCTCGCCATAGAGGCGGATCTGGCCGGTGTTTCTGAGCGGTGCCGTGGCGGCGTCGAGATAAGTGACCATTGGTGTCCGTCTTGCCGGTGTGGCTCTGCAAGGGAGCCGGCGTGAAAATCTCCCCAGATTTGGCACTTGAGGGCAAAAGGTTCAAGGAAGAACTGCCCGGACACGGCCAAGCGGCAGGGATATTCGGCGCGCCCCGGTGCCTTTGACGCCCTTGTTCCTTCCCTTTCAGTCGACCGTGCGGTAGGGCGAGGGAGGTTTTTGGAGATTTCATGAGCGTCGAGCACGCCAGATTGCCTGAAGCGCCGTTGAAGGCGGCCTGCTCATTGCTGATGAGCCTTGTGCTGCTGGCGATGCTGTCGCTTGGCCGGGCGGAGGTGCCCGTCTTTGCCGGAGCAGCCTCCGGTGTCGCCAGCGCCGGCGTGGAGCGGTCTGGCGAAGCGGCGGCGCTGCTGCGCATCACCGGCAAGGCGCAGGCGCTGGAGGTTCGTTCCGGCCGGCCGGCCCTGGTTAAGTTCGCCGGCGGCCATCCGGCCCTGCCGGCTCGGGACACCGTCTTTTCCTGGTTTGTTTCGGGTCCGCCGGCAGAGGTCGTCGCCGCCGACGGGGACGCCCGCACACCGTGGGCGACTGCCAATCAGCCGCGCGCGCCGCCATCGGTTCCGGCCTGAGCGGTTTCAACCGCTCCTTCACTCAAACCACTTCCTGTTCGCGCCTCGATCCGCACGGCGGCTTCGGTCGCGCAGCGGTGCGTAGCGCGTCATTTCCGGATTGTTTCCATGCAACGTATCAAGACACTCAAGAGCCTTTCGCGCGCGGCCTACGCCGCCATTTTCCTTTCCGTCCAGGCGCTCATCTGTATCGGAACCGTCTACTGGGCGCTGACGGAGACGCTCGGCCTTTCGGCGACAGGGGCACTTGTCCTTGGCGGGATTTTCGCTGTGCCGTCTGCTCTCGTGCTGCTTACGGCGGTGCGCATGGCCTTCGATGCGGAGACCGATCCCGCCAACCAGTAGCCGGACCGCCAAGGCGCCCGCGTTCGACAAGGCCGGGCGCCTTGGCGCTTGCTTGCGGCGGCTGCGGCAAAACGTCCATGACCGCGGAGACGCCACATTCCTGCGGTAGCGACCGGCCAGAGCGACTTTTTACGACGGATGGCGTTGCCGCTGGTGACGACAGTTCGGGAGATGGCGGATGGACAGACTGCAATTCGAGGTGCCGGTGCGTATCGCGCCCGGACCCGGCCTGCCTGTCGAGGAGATCTACAGCGTCGAACAGGCCCTTGATTTTCTCCAGGCCTGGCCGCTGCGCCGGCAAGGCCCGATTTACCAGAAGGCCTTCAACGCCTGCTTCGGCGCCACCGTGGACGTGGTCAAGACCGAGGATGCCTGCCGGGCGTTCATGGCGTTCTGCCGGGTGACCGGGCTGATGGCCCGGGACATGATGGCGCCGCGCAAGCGCGGTGGCCAGGCGAGAGGGCTGCAAGCCTGAGGTGCGCTGCGCTCTTCGTTCTCCTGGCCGAACGGCGCATCGATGCCGATGCCATTAAGCTTCCGTTTCCACTTTCGCGGCTACGCCATGCTTGTTCGGCAATGGTTGATTCGTTGCGTCAGTCTCGTGGTTCGGAAGATGTCCCCAGAAAAAATCCGTGCATTCCCGATCGACCGTCAGGCATTCCTGGTTCGGGAGGTGGCTGCCAGGCTCGACAGTTTGCATGGCGACAGCGCCACCTCGTTCTGGAGGGCCAAGGCGACGGAGTTGTTCGATCTCGTCGTCAGGTCAGGCAGGGACAGGGCGGCGGCCAGCGACGAGGTGCGCAGGTTCTTCTTCGCCGTGCAAAAAGAGATATCGGCCGGCGCGGCCACTGAGCCGATGCCAATTCTTTCCGCCTGAAGTGCTCCGCAAGGCGTCCCACAGCCGGTCCATGCCACCGCTAGCGGAACAGATATTTTGAAACTTCGGGGTTGCCGCGTCGCCACATGACGTTGTCAAGGAAGTAGTGGTGCACGTTGATGAAGATCAGCACTATGAAGAAGAACAGCGACGAACCCAGGACTTCCTTGTCGTAAGGGATCAAGGCAGTCAGTGCCGCCGGGATCAGCCAGAAACCGAGACCGCCGAGGACCCCGCCGGCGACGACGAACCCCAGGACTCGCGTCCTGTAGATCGGACCAAGAACGGACAGGATTCTGGAGTCCGGAACCTTTTGTGCATCGGGACCGTCACGCTCGACATTGCTTTGATAGCGCCAGACCACGGCCAGGTACTGCAGCGAATGGAGAGCCGGCACCACGAGCAGCCACAGCGGGTTTATTCTCACGACCAGGATCCAAAGATATAGGGACGCGATATAAGCGACGACGCCGTTATACGGCAGGCTGCCGCCATTTTTACTCCAGCGATTGATCAGCATCACGACGGTGGCGGCCGTGGAAGCGGCCGCGGCCGACAGCGCAATCGTGTTGAGCCACGCAGGCGTGGCAAACGTATAATATTCCAAGCCGTAATATTTTGCTTGGCTGACCGCCGTGTTCGTCTGAAGCCATGCGAACAGCCATACGGCATAGCTGTTGACCAGCAAGATTTTCTTGTCCGGATTGGTGAAGAACCTGCGCTTCAACACGGCGTCCACCATCAACATGCCGTAGCCTTGCTTGACGTAGTGCCAGCCCACGAAAAAGAACATCGCGTTGGCTGCGTTTCCGAGCAGCCGGGCGTTCGCCGTTATCGAGCCGTAAGCAAAAAACCCGACCATGAGCAGGGGAACGACAATGCCGGCGAAAATGTAGCGGATCTGGAGGCCCCTGTCGTATCCGTCGCCGCGCACCTTGCTTCCAAAATTGCGATAGAAAAGTTGGTAAGAGTGGGCGAAATGCGGATAGTTTATCAAGTAGGCCAGGAAAAACATCGCCGCAGCAACAAGGCTGTCGTATTTGGTAGGCACGAAGAACAGGGCCGGCAAAATCAGGAATGCGCTGCCGCCAAGCATGAGGAAGTCGGCCAGCGGGCCAAAGAGATATCTTTGTGGCGGCGTCGCCGCAGGAGCTCGAGCATCCGCCGAAAGGTGAACTGCCATATTAGCATCCCCTGGGAAAGCCGATTTAACCATCGAGCCTTGCCCTCGACAAGGTCGAGGCGGCGGAATGGTCAACACGTAAAATGACGTTCCGGAAGGGCGTGTTACCCTGTCCGGCGCAATAGCTCTTGACGCCGAAAGGAGCGGAGGGGACATCGAGTGAAGCTGGTACGCCCAAGGGGAATCGAACCCCTGTTACCGCCGTGAAAGGGCGGTGTCCTGACCGCTAGACGATGGGCGCGCTCAGATGAAAGCGGCTTATACTGGCGTTGTGCGCAACCGGCAACCCGTCAGGTGCCGGCTTGGACAACTTTTTTCCTGCCTGCCGAAGCGAGTGATTCACGCAGCGCCAGCGGCAATTTTTCTGGCGGCCGTCACCAGCCGCTGCGTGGATTTCCGGGCACTTTTCAGACGATTGCGGAAGCGGCCCGATGCAAATGCATGTCGCTCAACAGTGACATCGGTTTGTTCACCAGACATCGTGTTTCGTAAAGCGCTTGTATTTGCCGCCATTCACCGGGGATCCGTTTCTGGTTATGTATACCGTCTCCGCGCGATCATAGACGAAGAGCTTCTTGCCCTGCGGGGAATAGGCAACCGTCTGTTCGACCAAAGGTCCATCTCGTTCAACAACGAACTTGATAACGAAACGCCCGTTCGCATTCAGGTGCGACACCGCCAGTCGGCCCTCGGCATCGTACGCGTTCTCCCAGACAAGCTGGTCTCCGCTTTTGAGTTTCGCCTCTTCGTGTGCCAGATGGCCGTGGTCGTATTTTCCGAAATTTGTCACCGTGTCGCACGTGTCGACAATGCATGTAGACCTGCGGGACAGGGTATTCCCGAACTCGTCATATTCGTACTTCGTTGTCTCGAATTTCAGGTCACCGTCATACTTGTCGTGCACCGGATAAAGGCCCGTTTTCGGATCGTAGTGATAGTCATACCAAAACCTCGCATAGTACCAGTATGCTCGGGCAAGGGCTCCGCTGTCATCGAACCATTCACGTGCATGCCATAGTGATGCGCCGCTTTTCACCTCCGTAATGTTCAGATCGACGAAGTCATCGCGATAGCTGAAGAGGCCGACCTTTTCGGCTACGCCATCTGCATTCAGGACCTCGATTCTTGCGGGCCGCATCTTTGCATTGCGCGCAATCACGCTGGTATCGAGCACATTTCCGTCCGGACCTTTCGCGACTTGCCGCGCCACATGGTTCGACTGACCGTCGTATTCCACGGCCGTCAGACCGGTCTTCTTGCCGAACTCGTAGCGGGTAAAGATCGAGGGCCTCCCAGCCGCATCGCATTCCACGTCGTACCAGGAGGCAGCGTCACCCTTTGCCTCGAGCATTTGTCGATCCACCTTCGGGCCGAGCAGAGGATCGTACAGGAACGTGACCAATTGCACGAAGACATATGAGCCGCCGCAATTCTCTGTGGTCGAAGGTGCGGTGTCCGTCCCTATCTGGCCGCCGGTGACGCGCGACGTCGCCGCATGTTGGGCCTTTCGCCAAATCCAGCCCTGGTTTTCATAGTGGATCACGACATCGCAGCTGTCGCTGGACATGAATTTGGCGTTCGGAGGGGGACCACAATGCGGGTCGCCCGCATAGATTGTCGCTGAAATCGAACTCAGCTTTTTGTCCTCGCCGATGTCGAAGGTGTCGTCGTACAGATGCTCGTGGAAGATTTCCTTCCAACCGCCGTTCCCTTCGACCATGACCACCACATCGCACCCGCGATTGCTGCAATTCGCGCCCGGGTAATGGCCGGAGCATAAGGTTTCATTCTCGATGAGAAGGGCTGGCGTGCCGTCGACAAGCGAAATCGGTCGGACGCCCGACATCTTGTTGGCAGGGATGCCGCTCGCATCATAGTCCTTGCAGCTGTTGCGGATATCCTCGACGTAGGTTTTGACCGCGGCGGGCAGGTGGTCATATTGCGGACCACTGTCTGTTGTGGTCGGTGATGCAGCGGCCGCAACCTTCACTTCTGCCGGTTTTTCGGGCGCAGCAGCTCGCGCGATCTTGTCCCAGCTCTTATCGTCGAGCGACAAGGCCACACGGAAACCCATGACGTTGAAGCGTTCATCGGATCCTTCATCCCGGTTCCACATGCCGTCATCGGTATCGTCGGTGTATCCGAACAGCAACCGCTCTGAGCCACGCATGGAGAACTGCGTCAACTCATAGTCGCCGCTGCGCGCCGCGAAGAGAACGCAGTCCGGCTCCGTCCAAGGCGAACCGTCAGCGGGCGCCCGTTGGTAGCTCTTGTGAAAGCAGTCCTCGACGGCTTCCTGGGCGTTACCGCCCATGTCGTAAAGACCCCATGAGTTGGGCTTGTAGGAACCGACCTCGGCGGTCCAGTCAGGATGTATTTTCTCCGAACAGGAGGCAGCCATGCCTGCCTGATAGCCGGACTTGCGGTCTGCGAAGTTCGCGTAATCGCATGTCTGCTTGAAGTCATCGCCCCAATAATTGAACGAATCCGTTCCCGCCCGATAAGCGTATTCCCACTCCGCTTCTGTCGGCAGCCGGTAGTGTTTGTTCGCCTTCATGGAGAGCCAGTCGAGATAGTCTTTCATGTCGTTGCGGGAAACGCATACGGCCGGTTGCCGTCCTGTCACAGGTAATCCCGGCTGCGCGTAGGAGCCGTCGCTGATATAGATGGCGTATGGCGCGGATTCAGTCTTGTCGCCGCCGGGGACGGGTGTGCCGCTATATTTGAATTTGTTCGGGCCGCTTTCGATCGTACGTATACCGCACTTGCCGCCGACCCCAGCACCGGTTTCCTTCACATAGGCGTCAAACTCATCAACGGTGATCTCGAAGCGACCGATGGCGAACGGATAGCCGATCGTTACCTCATGTTGAGGCGTCGCCCATTGCACATATCTGAGCCGCTTCATCTCCTTCTGGCTTGCGCCCATCATGAAGCTGCCCGGAGGCAGCGGGACCATTTCAGGGCAATGTTCGCAATCGCGAAATGGCGTTCCGGCCCGGGCGTCCGATGAAGCGGCAGCAGCCTGGGCGTCGAGCTCATAGCAGTTATCGACAGGCGCGAGGCCGCTCTGACCGGCCGTGTCTTTGTCTGGAAATCCGATTTCCGTGCAGCGTTGCTGAGCGAAGGATGGCGATATCGAACCCATGTCCGCCACCAACGCAAGCACAAGCACAGCAATCGCCGCGACGACCTTGTGCATTCCAATCCCCGAGCATGATTAACAAATCCTGAGTGGAAAGCTCCCCCTCAAGGATATCACTGTCAACCTGAAGAAAAGAGGTAAGCGGGAAGGTGGGAAACCCGGCTTCTTGCTGCTGGGATCAAAAACTACCGCGCCATAATTAAGCTAAGTCTCAAGAAGGAGATGACTAAGCCTTAAGAACAGATTGCATGTGCCCGTGCCAAACCCAGAACTCACCTCGCTCTTTGCGAAGGAGAGCAATCGCGGAGGTTTGGACCACGGTGTTAGCGCGTCCAGCCGAACCGGCCCTAGTCAGCCTTCGCCACCGCTGCGCCGGCGGCAGCGCCAGTTCCAGTCGCGCTCGGGGCCGACGTCGACGTGGACCGATTCGGTGTGGCAGTAGGTGCCGACGCCGCCGCGGCCGGGCATCGTCCTGACGTAGCTCGCCAGCTCCCATTTCGAGACGCCCGGCACCTGGATGTCGGCGGCGGCGCAATACATGTGCAGCGAATTCTTGGCGCCGTTGGCACGGCGGTTGCGGGCGGGGTCGCGATAGCCGGAGGTGACGACCATCTTGCGGCCGTAGTGGCCTTCGATCGTTTTGAGCACGCGCACCAGCGAGGGCTTGAGGCACGCCACGTCGACACTCTCGTTCTGCTTCAAGAGCCCGTTGGGCGCCAGGCGCGCCATGCCGGCGGCGGAAGCTACCTGGTAGAGGCCGCCCGAACCTTCATCCTCGTTGAGGTCGACGTCGCTTTCGTCGTCGAGGCCGGATTTGCGCTTGATCTCGAACAGCGCCGTCTGGCGGACGCCCGGCAGGGCATCGCTGCCGGTGATGTGACCTGAGTCGTCGCCGAGCGAAGCCAGCTGCACCGGTTTCGCCGTGGAATCGGCCGAGGCCAGTGTAATGATCGGCTTTGCCGCCGCCGGGGCGGGCTTGGCCTGCACAGCCGGCTGTTCGCCTGCGCGCGTGTTGACCAGTGGAGCGGGCTTCGCCGAAGCCGGCGTGGCGCCAAACATCGAGGCCAGGAAACCCCTTTTCTTCGGCGCCTCCGCTTGCTGCGCCTCGCCAGCGGTCACATAGACCGGATTGTTCATCGCCGGTGTGGCGGCCTGCTTCGGCGCCGTCACGGCCGCGTCGGCGGCGGCGATCTTCTGCGCCGCCGCATCGGTCTGCTGCGCCGTCTGCGGCTGCTGCTCCAGCGATTGCGGCGTGTTTCCGGCAATCGTTTCAGCTTCAGCCGGCGCGGTGAGCGGGAAGGCCGCCTGCGGCTTGGTAATCGGCACGTAGGCGACCGTCTCGGGCAGCGCTGTGTCGCCTTCCGCCATCACGGTGGTCTGCGTGGTCGCCGTCTGCGACGACGAATCGCCGGCCACGATCGGCTTGTTTGTCGAGGCTGCGTTGATGTCCGACGCGGAGGCATTGTAGCCGGGCATGCCAACCGACATTGTGGGGTCGCCGGCCGAGGTGCAGGAGGCCAGGAGCACGGAGCAGAGCGCCGCCGCAATGGTGCGGCGTTCTCCCTTCGCGAGGCTCCACCCTGCTGATTTCAAAGTCAAATTCCCCCTCGATATCCGATCGGTATATCCTTGGCGCGGCGTCCGAACGGCTGCGTCGAGGTGCCCCTTGTCTCCGATCCGGAAACGAGACCTGTGTCAAATCAGCAAGCCTGGAAGTATTTTTGCGGCAATTGCCGAATTTAGGCGGCAAGATGGTTGACGACACCATTTCGCCCGCTTTTACGGGTCCGTCAACTCACCAGACATTACAGTCGGTTACACACGCACCTTGACATAGGTGCCGGGGGCATCACCAAAAGTTTTCATATGCTTGCCTGCTTTGCGGGCAGGCACGCGATTGTTGTCCTTAGCCTCTATCCAGCTCTGCCAGTGCGGCCACCAGGAGCCAGGATGGTCGGTGGCCCTTGCGATCCACTCGCCGAAGTCGCCCTCCGGCTTGCCGCCGGTCCAGTACTGGTACTTGCCCGATGCGGGCGGGTTGACGACACCGGCGATATGACCGGAGCCCGCCATCACGTATTCGACCTCGCCACCGAAATATTTCGAGCCGAGGAAGACGGACAGCGCGGGAGCGATGTGGTCTTCCCTAGAGGCGAGGTTGTAGACGGGAATCTTGATGTCGGCGAGCGAAACGGTGCGTCCGGCAAGTTCCATCCTGCCGCGCGAGAGGTTGTTCTCGAGATAGCAGTTGCGCAAATAGAAGGAGTGGTTGGCCGCCGCCATGCGTGTCGAATCGGCATTCCAGTAAAGCAGGTCGAATGGCAGGGGATCCTTGCCGCGCATGTAGTTGTTGACGACATAGGGCCAGATCAGGTCGCCCGAGCGCAGCATGTTGAAGGCGGTCGCCATCTTGGTGCCGTCGAGATAGCCCTTTTCGTTCATCGCCTTTTCCACCGCCGCGACCTGTTCCTCGTCGACGAACACCTTGAGGTCGCCGGCATAGGTGAAATCGACCTGGGTGGTGAAGAAGGTCGCCGATTTGATGCGATCGTCACCCTCCTGCGCCAGCAGGGCAAGTGCCGCTGCCAGCAACGTGCCGCCGACGCAGTAGCCGATAGCGTTGACCTCTTTCTCGCCTGTGGCCTTCTCGATAGTGTCGAGGCCGTATTGCAGCCCCTCTCTTGTATAAGCCTCCCAGTTCTTCATGCCGTGGCGTTCATCAGGGTTGATCCAGGAGATGACGAACACGGTGTGGCCCTGTTCGATCGCCCAGCGGATGAAGGATTTCTGCGGGTTGAGGTCGAGTATGTAGAACTTGTTGATCCAGGGCGGGCAGATCAGCAGCGGCCGTTTCAGCACCGTCTCGGTGGCGGGATCGTATTGAATGATCTCGGCGACGTCGCTGCGGCCGACCACCTTGCCGGGGGTGGTGGCGATGTTGCGGCCGATCTCGAAGGGCGAGTAGTCGGCCTGACGCAGCTTCAGGTCGCCCTTGCCGGCGGCGATGTCCTCGGCCAGCATCTTCATGCCGCGCACAAGATTTTCGCCGTTCGAGGCGATGGTTTCGCGAAACAGTTCCGGATTGGTCAGGATGAAATTCGACGGCGAGATGGCGTTGGACACCTGCTTGACGTAGAAGCTCGCCTTGTGGCGGGTGTGGTCATCCAGGCCTTCGGCGTGCTCGACAAGATCAGCCGCCCAGCGCGAGGTGACGAGATAGGCCTGTTTCAAGAAATCGAAGAAGGCGTTGCGGCCCCATTCCGGATCCTGGAAACGCTTGTCGCCGCGCTCCGGCTTGACCGCGTCCTCGGTTCGCTCGGCATCGGGGCTGACGCGCTGGATGGCGTTCGCCCAAACCGTCATATAGCCGGCGAACAGCCGCGTCTGCGCTTCGAGCGCGCGTTGTGGGTCGGCAAGCCAGTATTCGCTGAGCTTGGAGAAGGTCTTCACCATGTCGACGATCGGTTCGGCGACATGGTCGCGCACTTCGCCCTTCTCGCGCGGCTCGGCCCAGGCGGAAGCCGCCTTGCCGGCCTGCTCGATCATGCGCGCCATGTTCAGGGCGAAGCGTTCCGGGTCCTTCACCAGATATTGCTCGACCGTCGAAGGTCCGCCATCTTCCGCTTTGCCCGAATCGGGTGTTTTGGACATGGTGCGCGGGGTTCCTCCCGAAGCGTTTTCTTGACATATTACCATGGGACATCCGACTGGGTCCAACCTCGCTCTACCCCGGCTGCCAAGGAAACAATATGACGATTAACATTGGCGAGACTGTTTTTTTCGGCGCCGGTCGTTTTTGCCGCATCGGTGCGGCAATTGCCCTGCTGTGCCTTGGGGCCTGCTCGAGCACCAATACCAGCGGCCCGGTGCCCATCGCCACATCAGCGGGACCGAAGGATACCGGCACCTTTCCGAACCTGAACATCCCGCCGAAAGTAGCGGCCAAACAGTTCACCGATGCCGAGAGGAATGCCAGGCTCGCGGAATTGAAGGGGGACGAAAGCGCGCAGGCAGCCAATGGCGGCGCCCCCAACGTCACCAATCAGGCGGCGCTGACGGACCTGGCCAGCAAGCATGGCGCGCAGACGCTGAAGCAGATCGAAGGCAAATGCGACCCCACCCTCGACCCTACCTGCAAATAAGTATATAGCGCGCGCCCAAGGCACTTGCCGACACGGCGCGCCTTGCCAAACGCCAAGTGATGTCTGGAACTGCCATGGAAGAGTTTCACAAGGTCCGCCGGCTTCCGCCCTATGTCTTCGAGCAGGTCAACCGGCTCAAGGCCAGCGCCCGCTCGCGCGGCGCCGACATCATCGACCTCGGCATGGGCAATCCGGACCTGCCGACGCCCAAGGCAATCGTCGACAAGTTGTGCGAAGTGGTGCGCGATCCGCGCACCCATCGCTATTCCTCCTCGCGCGGCATTCCGGGCCTGCGCCGCGCCCAGGCCGCTTACTATCAGCGCCGCTTCGGCGTGAAGCTTGATCCCGATACGCAAGTGGTGGCAACGCTGGGTTCGAAAGAGGGCTTCGCCAACATGGCGCAGGCGATCACCGCCCCTGGCGACGTGATCCTGTGCCCGAATCCAACCTACCCGATCCATGCTTTCGGCTTCATCATGTCGGGCGGCGTCATCCGGTCGCTGCAGGTGGAACCCGATGACGGTTTCATCCCGGCGGTCGAGCGCGGCATCCGCCATTCGATTCCGAAGCCGCTGGCGCTGATCCTCAACTACCCGTCGAACCCGACGGCGCTGGTCGCCTCGCTCGATTTTTACAAGGACGTGGTGGCGTTCGCGAAGAAGAACGACATCATCATCCTGTCGGACCTTGCCTATTCGGAGATCTATTTCGACGGCAATCCGCCGCCTTCGGTGCTGCAGGTGCCGGGCGCGATCGACGTTTGCGTCGAGTTCACCTCCATGTCGAAGACCTTCTCCATGCCCGGCTGGCGCATGGGCTTTGCGGTCGGCAACGAGCGGCTTATCTCGGCGCTGACCCGGGTGAAATCCTATCTCGATTACGGTGCGTTCACCCCGATCCAGGTGGCGGCCGCACACGCCCTCAACGGCGATGGCGCCGACATCGCCGAAGTGCGCGACATCTACCACAAGCGGCGCGACGTGATGGTGGATGCCTTCGGCCGCGCGGGCTGGACCATTCCGGCTCCGGCTGCGTCCATGTTCGCCTGGGCGCCGATTCCCGAGCCGTTCCGCCATCTCGGCTCGCTCGAATTCTCCAAGCTGCTCATCGAACATGCCGACGTTGCGGTGGCGCCAGGCGTCGGCTTCGGCGAACACGGCGATGATTTCGTGCGTGTCGCGCTGGTCGAGAACGAGCACCGGATCCGGCAGGCGGCGCGCAACATCAAGCGCTTCCTGGCGACCAGTGCCAAGCAACCCAACAATGTCGTGCCGCTTTCCGCCCATCGGTAAGCTTTCCGCACACAATTTCGTTTGATCTTTCGGGGGACATCGCCGGCCATGGCTGAAGCTCTGCGTGTTGGAATTGCCGGCCTCGGCACGGTCGGCGCCTCGGTGGCGCGCGTGCTGCGCGACAAGGCGGCGGAGCTGACACGGCAGTGTGGGCGCGACATCGTCGTGTCGGCGGTTTCGGCGCGTGATCCCAAGCGCGACCGCGGCGTCGATCTCAATGCCGCGAAATGGTTCGACGATCCGGTCAAGATGGCGCAGGCCGCCGAGATCGACGTTTTCGTCGAGCTGATCGGCGGCGACGAGGGGCCGGCGTTCGCGGCGGTCAGGGCGGCGCTCGAAGCCGGCCGCCATGTCGTTACCGCGAACAAGGCGCTGCTGGCCAAACATGGCGTCGCGCTCGCCGAGATCGCCGAGAAGAAGGGCGTGCTGCTCAACTACGAGGCCGCGGTGGCGGGCGGCATTCCCGTTATCAAGACGATGCGCGAGGCGATGGCCGGCAACTCGGTCACCCGTGTCTTCGGTATTCTCAACGGTACCTGCAACTATATCCTGACCCGGATGGAGGCCGAAGGCATCTCGTTCGACGCCTGCCTCAAGGACGCGCAGCGGCTGGGCTATGCCGAGGCCGACCCGACCTTCGACATCGAAGGCCATGACACCGCGCACAAGCTGTCGATCCTGACCAGCCTGGCCTTCGGCACCAAGATCGCCGCCAACGACATCTACATGGAAGGCATCTCGAACATCACCCAGGCCGATATCCGTGCGGCCGGCGATCTCGGCTACCGGATCAAGCTGCTTGGCGTTGCCCAGCGCACCGAGAGCGGCATCGAGCAGCGCGTGCATCCGACCATGGTGCCGACGGCCTCGGTGATCGCGCAGGTCCACGGCGTCATCAATGCGGTGGCGATCGAGACCGACATCCTCGGCGAACTGCTGCTCTCCGGCCCCGGCGCCGGCGGCAATGCCACCGCCTCGGCCGTCATCGGCGACATCGCCGATATCGCAAAGAGCCGTCCCGGCTTCCAGCACGGCCCGGTCTTCGGCAGGCCGGCGAGGGAATTGAAGCCTTACAAGAAGGCGCAGATGCGCAGCCATGCCGGCGGCTATTTCATCCGGCTGACCGTGCATGACCGCATTGGCGTGTTCGCGGCCATCGCCAAGCGCATGGCTGACAACGATATCTCGCTGGAATCGATCGTCCAGCACGCGATCAGCGGCGAAGCGGCGGCGCAAAAGACGGTGATCCTCGTCACCCACGAGACCACCGAAGCTGCGGTGCGCAAGGCCGTGGACGGTATCACCAAGGATGGTCACCTGACCGACAAGCCGCAGGTCATCCGGATCGAACGGGCAGGATAGATATTTCCTTCCGTCGCCTACCACGGGATTGCTGCGACGATACTGTTGCGGCCGATGCCGCTGCTTGGCTCGCCGGAACCAATCCCGGCCAGCGCCGTTCTCCCGAGGTGCAAACCGAGGGAATGCCAATGGCCGAAACATCGAAATCCGACACCCCCCAGATCGACGACATCCAAAAGACGCTCGAAAAGCAGATCGCCGATCTGCGCAAGGAGATCACCAGGATCAACAAGAGCCTTTCGGAGCGAGGTGCGGAACTGGTTGACGAGGCCTCGGCTCAGGCATCCGATGTCTACGACAGCGCGGCGAGCCGTGCGTCGCGAACGGCTCAGCAGTTGCGCAGCCAGGCGCAGGCGGTCTCGGAGGTCGCGCGGGAAAATCCGGGCACGACGACGGCTGTGGTCGGCGTCATCGGGCTGCTGGGTTTTCTGGCCGGCCTCGCCGTTGGCCAATCGATGAATGACACCCAGCGCCGCTGGTATTGATCCGGTAACGACCGAACCGGGTTTGCCGGCTTACCTGTCCATCGAGCAATTTCCAGGGGAGCACCATGGCTTCTTCCGTCCTGATCGGTATTCTGATCACGTTCCTCGTGATCATTCTGGTGCTTTATCTCATTCAGCGATTGCCGCTGGATGCCAGGATGCGGCAGATCGCGCAGATCATCGTCATCATCATCGGCATCGTTTCGCTATTGAAATATCTGGCCGTGTTTTAGATCTCGATACCTACTTTGAAAGCGGCCCAAGTTCGCCGGAATCGTGCTATCCATAGTTTAATCGATTGATATTGCAGGCTTTTCGAGAAAACCTTCGAGAGGTCTTGCCGTTGTCATGCTCGTTTGACACAAGAGGCGCGCCTCCGGCGGGAGGTGGCATGCGAACGAGGACCGACCTGATGAACGTGGCCCACAACATTATCGCCGGACTTGACCGGATACTCACCATGGAACTGGTGCGCGTCACCGAACGCGCCGCCGTCGCGGCCGCCAGGCTGCGCGGACGCGGTGACGAAAAGGCCGCCGACCAGGTCGCGGTGGACGCCATGCGCCAGGAGCTCAATCGCCTCGCGATCAAGGGCACGGTGGTGATCGGCGAAGGCGAGCGGGACGAGGCGCCGATGCTCTATATCGGAGAGGAGGTCGGCACCGGCAAAGGCCCGGCGGTCGACATTGCGCTCGACCCGCTTGAAGGCACCACGATCTGCGCCAAGAACCTGCCCAACGCGCTGGCCGTCATCGCCATCGCCGAGAAGGGCAGCCTGCTGTTCGCGCCCGATGTCTACATGGACAAGATCGCCATCGGCCCGGGCTATGCCGAGGGCGTCATCGACATCGATGCGTCGCCGGCCGAAAACATAGCCAGCCTGGCAAAGGCCAAGGGCGTCGCGGTGTCCGACGTCACCGCTTGCATCCTCGATCGTCCGCGCCACGGCAAGCTGATAGACGCCGTGCGCGCCACCGGGGCGGCAATCCGGCTGATCGGCGATGGCGACGTCGCCGGTGTCATCCACACCACCGATCCCGAGGAGACCGGCATAGACATCTATCTCGGCATTGGTGGCGCGCCGGAGGGGGTGCTGGCCGCTGCGGCGCTGCGCTGCACGGGTGGCCAGATGCAGGGCCGCTTGATCCTCGACACGCCCGAAAAGGTCGCCCGCGCCGGCAAGATGGGTATTGCCGACCCGAAGCGGGTCTACCGGGCCGAGGACATGGCGCGCGGCGATGTGTTGTTCGCGGCCACCGGCGTCACCGACGGCAACATGCTGGCAGGCGTCAAGTTCGGCCGCAACTACATCACAACGCATACAATCGTGCTGCGCTCCTCATCGCGCACCGTGCGCGAGATCAAGGCCCGGCATCAGGACCTGGAAAAGTTTTGATGCATTCCTGACTGGCGGTCGCATATTGTGGGCAATGACCATCCGCAAACGCCGTTTCGCATGACGGGCGAAAGACGCTCTTTTCTCGATGTCCGACAGTCGGCCACCGGTGTTTCCTGGGAACATCGGCTGACCGAGCGGCAGGACATGGTCGCGCTTGCCATCGCACAGGGGCACGGCGTGCCCGATATCGTCGCGCGCGTGCTTGCCGGACGTGGCGTGACGGCGGAACAGGCGGAGCGCTTTCTCGACCCGACGATCCGCGACCTGCTGCCGGACCCGGCTTCGCTGACCGACATGGACAAGGCAGCCATTCGAATAGCCGCCGCGGTGATGGCCCGGGAGAAGGTGGCGATCTTCGGCGACTACGATGTCGATGGCGCCGCCTCGTCGGCCTTGCTCAAACGCTTCCTCGCGCATTTCTCGATATCGTCGGAAATCTACATTCCCGATCGAGATCTTCGAGGGTTACGGTCCCAATCCCGAAGCCATGCGCGAGCTCGTCTCGCGCGGCGCGACGCTGATCGTCACCGTCGATTGCGGCACCAACAGCGCGGCTTCCATTAACGCGGCCAATGCCGCCGGTGCCGATGTCGTGGTGCTCGACCATCACCAGGTCGGCGGCGCCTTGCCGGCGGCACACGCGGTGGTCAACCCGAACCGGGACGACGACCTTTCCGGACAGGGCCATCTCTGCGCCGCCGGCGTGGTTTTTCTCGCGCTGGTGCAGACGACCAAGGTCCTGCGCGGCCGGCTGGCCGACGCCACGCCGCCGGACCTGCTCTCGCTGCTCGATCTCGTGGCGCTGGCCACGGTCTGCGATGTGGTGCCGCTCACCGGCGTCAACCGTGCCTTCGTCGTCAAGGGCTTGCAAGTGGCGCGCCAGCAGAAGAACGAGGGAATGTCTGCGCTGGCGCGGGTCTCACGCGTCGGCGAGCCGCTCAGCACCTTTCATCTGGCCTACCTGATCGGACCGCGCATCAACGCCGGCGGGCGCATCGGCGACGCCGCCCTCGGCAGCCGGCTGCTTGCGACCGACGATCCGGTCGAGGCCCGCACCATCGCCGAGATGCTCGATCGGCTCAACCAGGAGCGGCAGCTGATGGAACAGGAGATGCTGGCCGCGGCGCGTGCCGAGGCCGATGCCGAGCTTGCCGGCGGCAGCGGGCCGGCCATCGTCGTTACCGCTAGCACCAACTGGCATCCCGGCATCGTCGGCCTGCTTGCCTCCCGGCTCAAGGACCATGCCCGACGGCCGGCCTTCGCCATCGCCTTCAACGCCACCGGCACCGGCACCGGTTCAGGTCGCTCGGTGTCGGGCTTCGATCTCGGCCGGCTGGTGCGCGAAGCCGCAGATGCCGGGCTGATCGTCAAGGGCGGCGGCCATGGCATGGCAGCCGGCATTACCGTCGAGCGCACGCGGCTCGGCGAGCTCAGGGCATTTTTCGAGGAGCGCGCAGCAGCCGACGTGTTCCGATTGCAAGACGAGGAAAGCCTGGCGATCGACGGCGCGCTTGCCGCCGAGGGTGCGACACCGGCCTTGCTGGATGCGTTGGAAAAGGCCGGCCCGTTCGGTGCAGGGCATGTCGCGCCTGTTTTCGCGCTGCCTCGCCATCGGCTGGCCGACGCCCGGCTGGTCGGCACCAACCACATCCGCGCCGACCTCCAGTCGGGCAGTGGCGGTCGCATCCAGGCGATCGCCTTTCGTGCCGTCGACACCGTGCTCGGCGACTTCCTGTTCAAGAACCGCGGTAAGACGATCCACGTCGCCGGCTCATTGTCGGGCAATTACTGGAACGGCAATCGCAGCGTGCAGTTCCGCATCGTCGACGCGGCACGCGCCTGATGCGTGTTTGATCAGGCGAGAACCGTCTGCAGCCGGGTCAGTTCGCCGATCTGTGCCATCGTTGCCCGATAGCCGATCTGGATCGCCTCGTCGGCGCGGTGGAATTCGGTCAGACCGATATGACTGAGCTTGGGCTGCAGCGACATGTCGGGTGGATCGCCGGCGAGCCTGGCGCGCGAGATTCGATCCTGGATGATGTTGAAGGCCTCGACCATGACGCCGGTGATGCCAAGCCGCGTCTGATGCGCCCGGTGCTCCGGGTCGAATTGGCCACTGCGCGGTGCATCGTTCTCGACGACTAGTTCGCCGGCGCTATGCTTGATGACGGCGGCACGGCCGAACAGGTCGTAATGAAGGTTGACCGCGACAACCAGCGGCTGCTCATAGGCGCGGCAGACCGACACCGGCACCGGATTGACCAAAGCTCCGTCGACCAACACGCGGCCATTGCAAGTCACCGGCTCGAACACGCCGGGCAAGGCATAGGAAGCGCGCATGGCTGTTATCAGCGAGCCGTTCGACAGCCAGATCTCATGGCCGGTGCGGATTTCGGAAGCGACCGCGACGAACGGTTTGGACAAGTCCTCAAAGCGAATGCCGGCCACATGCTCACGCAGGCGCGCATCCAGCTTCATGCCGCCGAACAGACCGCTGCCGCGCAGGTTGAGATCGAGCAGGCCGAAGATGCGCCGCCTGGTGAGGCTGCGGGCGAACTCTTCCAGTTCGTCCAGTTTTCCAGCAAGATAACAGCCGCCGACCAGCGCGCCGATCGAGGTGCCGGCAATCATCGAAACCTCGATGCCGGCTTCATCGAGCGCGCGCAGCACGCCGATATGCGCCCAGCCTCTTGCGCAGCCGCCGCCCAGGGCAAGCGAAATGCCAGTTTTCTTTGGTGATGTTGTTTCGGACGCGCCGCCGGACGAAGCGGGACCATTCGCCTCTCGTACGTCCGCTCTGTTACGCAATGACGCCCACTCGAGCATCATGATCTCCCTTGTCCCACGGCTAATATATAGGCGGGCCGTATCGAAATGGTGAATCTATGTGGTTGGCTGCGGGAAGAAGGTTCAAGCTGGTCATTCACGGGAGCTTCCGATACGTTTTTTCCGCATCGAACAAGGGCTCACTGCCATCGTCGGCAAGCATCGCCTTGCCGTCGATCAGCCCCACCGTCCGATAGAAGCAGGAACGCCGGCCCGTGTGACAAGTTGCGTCGTGGCCTAGCACATTGACGCGCAACCATATGGCGTCCTGGTCACAATCCGTGAGCACCTCGACGACATGCTGGAGATTGCCTGACGTTTCGCCCTTCTTCCACAGCGCATTGCGCGAACGCGACCAGTAGTGGGCGATACCTGTTTCAAGCGTCAACGCCAGAGCCTGCGCATTCATGTGCGCGACCATCAAAAGCATGCCGTCCGCCGCATCGGTGACGACGACGGTGACCAAGCCGGCGGCATCGAAGCGCGGTGAAAACACCGCGCCTTCTTCCAGCGCTTTCTTGTCTGAGGGAGCCTTCGAAAATTCCAGTGCCGACATCGCCGGGCTATCTTCCTGTTTGACCATGATCTTATCCGAAAACCGGTACCCACCTTTCGGAATCATGGTCCGGCGATGCCGGGCGAGAGGGCTTAGACCCCACCGCCGCGCACCATGGTGACGAAACGAACCTGTTCTTCGGGAGTATCCTTGAACACGCCGGTGAAGGTCGAGGTCAGCGTGGTGGAGCCCTGCTTGCGGATGCCGCGCATGGCCATGCACATGTGCTCGGCCTCGATCATCACGGCAACGCCGCGCGGATTGAGCACATCCTGAATGACGCCGGCGATCTGCGCGGTCATGGCTTCCTGGGTCTGCAGGCGATGGGCGAAGATATCGACCACGCGCGCGATCTTGGACAGGCCGACGACCTTGCTATCCGGCAGATAGCCGACATGGGCCTTGCCGATGATCGGCACCATGTGATGTTCGCAATGCGAATGGAACTGGATGTCCTTGACGATGACAAGGTCGTCGTAACCAGCCACTTCCTCGAAGGTGCGGCCAAGCTCTTCGGCCGGGCACATGTCATAGCCGCCGAACATTTCCCGATAGGCCTTGGCCACCCGCTTGGGCGTGTCGACCAGGCCTTCGCGATCGGGGTTGTCGCCGGTCCAGCGCAAAAGCGTGCGTACCGCAGCCTCGACCTCGGCCTCGCTCGGCCGGTCGGTGACGGGCTTTTCCATGTAGGCCGACTGGGGCATGAACTTCTTGATAACGGCATCCATAAAGGCGTCTCCCGTAGTCCCTCTCTCAGGAGGAACGAGTTGAACGGACCACGACCTTTCGGCGTCGGAAACTCGCCCGGTTTCCAGCCCCGTAAGCGGCGTGAGCAAACTGCGGCAAAGACGTGGGCTTTTCGTCGCCTTGTCGATACCGGACTGCCACCATTATATATGGTCATGACGAGCGAAAGAAAGACGCGTCAGCGGCAAACGCTGTTCGCTTGGCGGCGACGGACTGGAAAATAATGATCAACGACGTCTACAATGCGAAAATTCTCGGTTTTGCCGGAAATATCACACGGATCGGCCGGCTCGATCATCCCGACGCCAGCGCGAGGGCACATTCCAAATTGTGCGGCTCTACCGTTACCGTCGATCTCAATATGGCAGACGGCGTGGTTACCGATTTCGCACATGACGTGAAGGCCTGCGCGCTCGGCCAGGCCTCGTCCTCCATCATGGCGCAGCATGTGGTTGGCGCTACGGCCGACGAATTGCGCGCGGTGCGCGAGACCATGCTGAAAATGCTGAAAGAGAACGGAGCGCCGCCGGAAGGCCGCTTCGCCGATCTCAAATATCTGGAACCCGTGCGCGACTACAAGGCGCGCCATGCCTCGACCATGTTGACCTTCGACGCGGTGGTCGACGCGATCGGTCAGATCGAGAAGAAGCGCGCCGAAGAAGCCGCCTGATAGCCCATTTGGCGGCCTATTGGAGCCGTCTGCTTTCGGCGAATTCGCTTCTCACCCAGTCGGCGAACGCGGCGGCTGGCTCGGGGAGATCGCGCAGGCTTCTGGCCACCAGCCAATAGGCGCCGGACGCGACGTCGATGTCGAACGGCTTGACCAACGTGCCGGAGGCGAGCTCTTCGCCGATCTGCAGGAGATCGCCCAGCGCCACGCCGTGTCCGAGCAGGGCGGCCTGCTTCGAAAGCGATGCATCCGCCAGCATGGGACCGCGCGCGGGCACGGCGTCGGCAGGCACACCAGCCGCCTCAAACCAGCGCGCCCAACCCTGTCGGTTTTCCTCATGCAACAGCGTATAGCGGCCAAGGTCGGCCGGCTTGTCGAGGGGAGGTCCCGCGGCAAGCAGCGCCGGCGACAGAACCGGTGAATCGACCGTCGAGGCAAGCCGCTCGGCCTCGCTGCGCGGCCACGAGGCTGCATGCGCACTGAAGCGTAACGCAAGTTCAGGCTGGTCGCCGCGAAACTCAATCAGCCTTGGATCGACTTCGAGCGCGACGTCGATGTCGGGCCGCAATTGGCGAAAACGGTTGAGCCGCGGCACCAGCCATACCGATGCCAGAGACGGCTCGACGCTGACACGAACCACTGTCTGCGCGGGAGCCGCCGCCAACTCTGAAAGCAGGGCGTCGATGGCGTCGAAACTCCTGACCAGCTGACTGAGCAGCCGGCGGCCCGCATCGGTCAGTTCGACGCGGCGATGGTGACGTTCGAACAGGGGCCGGCGCAGAAAGATCTCGAGCTCGCGGATCTGCCGGCTGATCGCTGCCTGCGAGACGAAAAGCTCCTCGGCCGCCCTGCTGAAACTCAGGTGCCGCCCGGCTGCTTCAAAGCTCCTCAAGGCCGTCAGCGGCAGTCGCCCACGCTTCATTCGCATAACCCAGGATTATCCGAAGTGGAAATTATACTCGTTTGAAGGCGAAGGCCAGCGGCGGTCTACTCGTCGCCAAGGAGATACGGCCATGATCCAGTTGCTGGAGATTTTTGGCGATGTGATGCGGATTGCAACGTTTCAGTGGCGTGACGAAAAAACCTGTCGAAAGCACCACGAAGAGCAGCCTAGCCCCTGCCGGTGGGCACCGCCGGCTGATCGGCAGCCACTTCGCCGCTTCCGCCCGTGAAAGCTCAGCAAGCAGGGGCGGGATTGCGTTCTCCCGATGAAGCCCACATCTATCGTCTGGAAAGACGGAGATCGCAGTGGGCGACCAGCATGGGCATGCACATACAACCGGGCCGCCGCGGCGCGGCCGCAACTGGTCCGGCCCGTGGCGCAAGACCCCCGGCCGGGTGTTGGGCACGTCGCTGGTGCGCCTCTATCAACTGACGCTGTCCAGCTTCATCGGCAATTCCTGCCGTCATCTGCCGACCTGCTCGGAATATGCGCATGAGGCGATCGCCCGCCATGGTCTTTGGGCCGGCGGCTGGATGGGATTTTTCAGGGTTCTGCGCTGCGGACCATTCGGCACCCATGGCGTCGACCTTGTTCCGGAGGTTCTGGCGGATCGGTATGTCTGGTTCACGCCGTGGCGATATTGGCGGATCGGCAGCAACCGCGACGAGGCGCGAAGCTGACTGCCGGTCAGTTCTTCAAGGCAACCGTTTACGATCTGGTAGGGTTAACGGCAGCCTGCACAACAACTGCGAATTTGAGACAAAATCGAGACAAGAGACCTCGCTAAGCCGCTCGCCGAACCCCCTCTGGAGCGAGCATCCAATGCGCAATGTCGACCGTCTTCCCTTCATCCTTGCCGGAGTCCTGTTCCTGCTTGCCTGGCTTCTGGGATTTCCGATGCGCGCGCAATCGGCGCCGCTCGGGGATGTGCAGTGCACGTTGATCGCCGATGCACAGAGCGGCAAGACGCTTTACCAGAACGGCGTCTGCGATCAGCGGTTCAGCCCGGCCTCGACGTTCAAGGTGCCGCTGTCGCTGATCGGTTACGATGCCGGCATACTCAGCGACGAACACACGCCGAGCTGGGGCTACAAGCCTGAATTCAAGGCGGTCAAGCGGGACCACAAGACCGTCGATCCGACGATCTGGGAGCGGGACTCGGTGCTGTGGTATTCGCGCGAGATCACCCGCCGGCTTGGACCGGAGAGCTTTGCCGGCTACGTCTCGAAGTTCGGCTATGGCAATGCGGACGTTTCCGGCGATCCCGGCAAGAATGACGGCCTGACCCACTCGTGGGTGAACTCCTCGCTCAAGATCACGCCGGTCGAACAGATAGACTTCCTGCGTAAGCTCCTCGCCGGCAAGATGCCGGTCTCGGCCAAGGCTCACGACATGACGAAAGCCGTCATGCCCAGCTTCAAGGCCGGCGACTGGACCGTCCAGGGCAAGACGGGCAGCACCAGGGTCGGCGAGGGCGGCAAGGACAGGCGTTCACTCGGCTGGTTCGTCGGCTGGGCGCAGAAAGACGGCCGCCAGATCGTGTTTGCCCGGCTCGTCGTCGATACGAAGCGGAGCGACATGCCGAAGGGGCTCGCGACGCGCGCGGCCTTCCTGAAGGACCTGCCAATGCTGATTAAATAGCCGAGGCTTTACGGCGGCGGCATCTGCCCATAAAAGACTGCCGCCGCCGGACGCCTCCGGCTACCTGGCAGGTCGCAGCCTCGAACAGCTGACGACCTGCATTTCACCACCCGCGCTCGTTTGCGGGACTGGATAGGAGAATACCTGATGCTGAATGCCGTTTCCCTGACATTTCCCGATGGCTCCGTGCGCGACTACGATGCGGCGATGACCGGTGCAGGCCTTGCCGAATCGATCTCCAAGTCGCTGGCCAAGAAGGCCGTGGCCTATGCCATCGACGGTACCGTGCGCGATCTCTCCGATCCGCTCGGCAAGTCCGGCAAGATCGAGATCATCACCCGCGACGATCCGCGCGCGCTGGAACTCATCCGCCATGACGCGGCACACGTGCTGGCGGAGGCCGTGCAGGAGATATGGCCGGGAACGCAGGTGACCATCGGGCCGGTAATCGAGAACGGATTCTACTACGACTTCGCCCGCAACGAGCCGTTCACTCCGGACGACTTCCCGGTGATCGAGAAGAAGATGCGCGAGATCATTGCGCGCAACAAGCCGTTCACGAAGGAAGTCTGGTCGCGCGACAAGGCCAAAAAGGTCTTTGCCGACAAGGGCGAGCGCTACAAGCTGGAACTGATCGACGCCATTCCTGACGATCAGGATCTCAAGATCTACGCGCAAGGAGACTGGTTCGACCTTTGCCGCGGTCCGCACATGGCCTCGACCGGGCAGATCGGCAATGCCTTCAAGCTGATGAAGGTGGCGGGCGCCTATTGGCGCGGAGATTCGAACAACCCGATGCTGACGCGCATCTACGGCACGGCGTGGGCTGATCAGGCGCAGCTCGACGCCTACCAGACAATGCTGGAGGAAGCCGAAAAGCGCGACCACAGGAAGCTCGGCCGCGAGATGGATTTGTTCCATTTCCAGGAAGAGGGGCCCGGTGTCGTCTTCTGGCATGCCAAGGGCTGGAAGATGTTCCAGAACCTGGTCAACTACATGCGCCGCCGCCTCGACGAGCAGGGCTACCAGGAGGTCAACGCACCGCAGGTGCTCGACAAGAGCCTGTGGGAGACGTCGGGCCATTGGGGCTGGTACCGCGACGCCATGTTCAAGGTCACGGTTGCCGGCGACGACACCGATGACGACCGCGTGTTCGCGCTGAAGCCGATGAACTGTCCTGGCCATGTGCAGATATTCAAGCACGGGTTGAAATCCTATCGCGACCTGCCGGTAAAGCTTGCGGAATTCGGCAATGTGCATCGCTATGAGCCGTCGGGCGCGCTACACGGGCTGATGCGCGTGCGCGGTTTCACGCAGGATGACGCGCATATTTTCTGCACCGAGGAGCAACTGGCGTCGGAGTGCCTGCGTATCAACGATCTGATTCTGTCGACCTATGCCGATTTCGGCTTCGACGAAATCAGCGTGAAGCTGTCGACCCGGCCGGACAAGCGCGTCGGCACCGACGAAGCCTGGGATCACGCCGAAGCGATCATGAGCGGCGTGCTGGAGACGATCAGGACGCGATCGGGCAACCGCATCAAGACCTCGATCAATCCTGGCGAGGGCGCCTTCTACGGGCCGAAGTTCGAATATGTGCTGAAGGATGCCATCGGCCGCGAATGGCAATGCGGCACCACGCAGGTCGACTTCAACCTGCCGGAGCGTTTCGGTGCCTTCTACATCGGCTCGGATTCCGAGAAGAAACAGCCTGTCATGGTGCACCGTGCCATCTGCGGCTCGATGGAGCGCTTCCTCGGCATCCTGATCGAGAACTATTCCGGCCATTTCCCGCTGTGGTTCGCGCCGCTGCAGGTAGTGGTGGCGACGATCACTTCGGACGCCGACGGCTATGCGAACGAAGTGGTGGCGAAGCTGAAAGCCGCGGGCTTGTCCGCCGAGGCGGATCTGCGCAACGAGAAGATCAACTATAAGGTCCGTGAGCACAGCCTTGCCAAGGTTCCGGTCATCCTCGTCTGCGGCAAGCGCGAGGCGGAAGAGCAGACGGTCAACATGCGCCGCCTCGGATCGCGCGATCAGGAGTCGCTGGGTCTCGCCCAAGCGGTCGCGCAGCTGACCGAAGAAGCGATCACGCCCGATCGCCGACGCAAACCTGCGGCCTGATCCGGTAGTATTTCAAGCGGAATGGCGGTGGAGCAGTCCACCGCCATTTCCATATCGCACCGTCTTCACATCCCTCCATTTTCACATCCCTGTCACGGCAGTCTTGTAACAAGCCCTCATGCTCAAGCTGAAATTGCGTGAAAAACCGTTTCCCGAGCTTTCCTATGCTAATCCCCGACAGCCAGCGCTGACGCGGTGGGTCATCCATTCCATCGAAGGCCTGTCCGGACGCGACCGTTTTGCAGCGCTTTATGATTTTTGGCGCCGCCAGGTGGTCCCGTCCGGCGAGCGCGTGTTCAGCCGCATGCTCGAATTGATCGATGTGCGGGTGCGAACCCCCGACCAATGGCCCCCGCAGACCCTGCCTGACACGCCGCTGGTGATCGTCGCCAATCATCCCTTTGGCATCGGCGACGGGATTGCCGTGCTGTCGCTGGCCGAGCAGCTCGGGCGGCCGTTCCGGGTCATGATCCACAAGGATCTGCTCAAGATCAGCGAGATGGAGCCCTATTCGCTGCCGATCGACTTTTCCGAAACCAAGGACGCGTTGAAGAACAACATGGCGGTGCGTCACGAGGCGGTGCGGCTCTTGAAGGAAGGTGTCACTATCGTGGTGTTTCCGGCCGGCGGCGTCGCCACTGCGCCAAAAGGCTTTGGCCGGGCACGGGACCTGCCATGGAAGATGTTTCCGGCCCGCTTGGTACAGGATGCCAAGGCTTCCGTAGTGCCGATGCATTTCTCCGGCCAGAACGGCAGGCTGTTCCATCTGGTCAGCGGTCCCATGAACATGGCCGAGCGTGATGGACGCGTGGCGAAGTTCGTCGGCAAGGCATCGCTGACGCTGCGCATTTCGCTGCTTATCCACGAGTTCGCCCGGCTTTCCGGCAAGTCGATCGACGTGCGTGTCGGCGATGTGCTGAGTTGGAATGAACTGGAGCCCGTGCGCGACCGCAAGGCGCTGCTCGAGCGCCTCTATAGAGGCGTCTTCGATCTGGCGCCGCCGGTTCCTCGCCGCCGGATTCCATTCCTGCCGGCACGAGCCAAGCTGGCGGCGTAGGTCCATTTCGTGGAGATCCGAAGGGAAGCGGCTCGAGGCTTTGCGGAATTGACTAATCCGCGCCTTCTTCCGGATCCATCGCGGCTGCTTCCGTCGCGAGAACCTCGATTTCCTGGTTCTGTCCGGCCACGACAGTGAAATCCTTCTGGTAGATCCGGTCGCGGTTCTTGGCGATGATCGTGTAGTCGCCTTCGGCCAGCACCATGGAGGCGAAGGCGCCGACGGTTTCCTTGATCGGATCGCCGGATTCGTTGAGCAGCGACCACGACGTGTCGGCGATCGCTTCGCCGCCCGCTTCACGCACGAGCTTCAAGGTAATCTCGGCGGCGTGATGCTCGACGGTGGCTTCGGTCAGCTTGCCGGCCTCGACGCGGATGTCGGAGCGGATGACGGCATTGACCGCGCCATAGGTCGAGACCACGTGGTAGATGCCGGCATTGAGACGCACGACGCTGTTGGGCTCGACGTCGGGAATGATCAGCGCGCGATCGCCATTGGGTTCGGCATTGCCCTCATAGATCGAGAAGCGCAGCTTCTTTGGCGGGATGCGCGCCCCTCCCGAAAGGACGGCGTCGAGCTTCAGGCCGCCGGCATCGAGCACCAGGCTCTCGCGCTTGGCGTCCTTGCCGACGGTGATGCGCTTGGTGGCGCCGGCCCGGCCGTAGGAAGCGTGAACCAGATAGCTGCCGGGTTCGAGCTGGAAGACCGCCGTGCCGCCATGGGCGGAAGCCACCATCGGCAACTTGCCGTTGACGGTCTCCGGCTTGAAGACGCGCCAGACGATGCCGCGGGTGATGTCGCCTCCCTTGTCGGTCAACTGCGCGGACAAGGTGATGGCGCCGCCGCCGCCCAGCGCCAGCGATGTCTCGCCTTTCGGCGTCGCATAGCTCGAAATTCCGGGAAGCTTCAGGTCGCTGACGCCATCCACATTCTGCGCCACGGCAAAGGAAACCGGCGCCATGAGCAGCAGGGTGCAGACCCAGATCAGGAAAAGACGCAAAGTCCCCTCAAACATGCCTTGCGTTGAAGCCCATGGCGGTGGCAATTTCAAGGCTTAAGAGTCTGACCGATACGACTCTCCAGCCTGGCGCGCCCGCGTCGATGCCCGAGCCGCCCCGCATTCCCATGGCGCGCTTCAGCTCAAAATCGAACTTAGGAGACTTGCGCCCATGGCGTCCCCGATCATCGACTTCCTGCTGACCCGCAATTCAGCGCCGATACCGGACTTGAAGGAGCCCGCGCCCGGCGACGCCGAGATCGCCACGATGATCGCCGCGGCCACGCGCGTGCCCGATCATGGTCGGCTCGAGCCCTGGCGCTTCATTCTTTATCGCGGTGATGCCCGCATCGAAATCGGCAGGAAGCTGGCGGCCCTTGCCGAACAGCGGGAGGGACCTTTACCGGATGGCCGCCGCAACCAGGAGCTGGCGCGCTTCTCGCGCGCGCCGCTGGTCATCGGCGTCGTGTCGGTGCCGAAGGAAAATCCAAAAATCCCGCAATGGGAGATGTTCCTGTCCGGCGGCATGGCGGCGATGAACCTGATGATTGCTGCCAACGCACTGGGCTATGGCACCAACATGATCAGCAACTGGTATTCAGACGTGCCGGAAGGCAGGGCGATCCTGGGGCTGGCGCCGCAAGAGCGCGTCATCGGCTTCGTCCATATCGGCTCCTATGGCGGCCCGGCGCCGGAGCGGCCGCGCCCCGATCCGGCAAAGCTTTATGCGGACTATGCCGGGCCCTGGGCGGGCTAAGTGTTCTACGAGCCGTCAAAGGGGCACGGACTGCCGCACGATCCGTCGAAGGCGATCGTGGCGCCGCGCCCGATCGGCTGGATCTCGACCCTGAACGGGGCCGGCGAGATCAACCTCGCGCCCTATTCCTTCTTCAATGCCGTTTCGACAAGGCCCTTCATCGTCTGGTTTTCCTCCGAGGGCGAGAAGGACAGCGCCTCCTTCGCCCAGGAGACCGGCGAGTTCGTCGCCAATCTGGTCGGCCGCGATCTGGCCGAGAAGATGAACCGGACGTCGGTCGACGCGCCGCGCGGCGTCAACGAGTTCGTCTATGCCGATCTCGCCATGGCGCCGTCGCGTCTTGTCGCGCCGCCGCGCGTGGCGGCCGCACCCGCCGCACTCGAATGCAAGGTGACCGAAGTGTTCCGGCCAAAGGCCCTGGACGGAACGCCGACCAGCGCCGTCGTCGTGGCCGGCGAAGTGATCGGCGTGCATATTGACGATGCCTATCTGAAAGACGGCCTGTTCGATATCAGCAAGGCCGGCAATGTCGCTCGCCTCGGCTACATGGATTATGCCAGCGTCAACGAAGTGTTTTCGATGCGCCGGCCGCGTTGGGGCAAGGATTAGCCCGCAAGGGGCGCCCAGTCACTGTGCTTTCCTGACGGCGAGCCGTCATCACGACGCGCCCTGAGCTTGATGACGCGGCATGACGAAACCTTCTGCACACCAGGACCGTTTCGTCCAGGCGCGGATGGGCGATAGTCCGCTGAGGGTCGGCGGCAGTCTGTTGCGGGTAAATGCCGACGGCAAATATCATGGAAGGTTGATCATGGTCTCGAGATTGATCCTCCAGACGTTCGTGTGGTTCGGCGCCATGGGCGCGCTGCTTTTCCTGACAGCGGGTACGCTGACCTTGGCCGGGAGCCTGGGTATATCTGGCGGTGATGACCGGGCTGAGCCTGACCCTTGGCGTGACGCTGGCCCGGCGCGATCCCGGGCTGATGAACGAACGGCTGAGCTCTCCCATCCAGAAGGACCAGACCGCGGCCGACAAGGTTCTGTTGAGCATACTCCTGCTCGGCATATTTGCCTGGCTGGCCTTCATGGGTTTCGACTACCGCTTCGGCTGGTCCGTCGTTCCGGTCTGGGTACAGGTGATCGGTGCGCTGGTTCTGCTGGTCGGACTATGGATCAGCTATCTGACGATGCTGGAGAATAGCTTCGCGGCGCCCGTCGTGAAGATCCAGGCGGAGCGCGGACAGCAAGTGATCACAACGGGTCCCTATAGCTATGTGCGCCATCCCATGTATGCCGGCGCCATCCTCTTCTTTGCCGGCACGGCTCTCCTGCTCGGCTCCTGGTGGGGGCTGGCACTGGTCGTCGTGTTCATCGTTCTCTTGGCCATCCGCACATTCATCGAGGAAAAAACGCTTCGCACCGGCCTGCGCGGCTATGACGACTATGCGGCCCATGTCCGCTACCGCCTGATCCCGTTGGTCTGGTAGCGGTCAGGCGGGATTCCGGCTGCCCGGGCGCGTGCCAGAAGCCGCTCGGCCAGCCGCAGATGCGGCCGGTCATACATCTTGCCGTCGATGCCGACGACGCCGGGATTTCCCGCCGCCTGGAATGCCGCGACAATTGCCGCCGATTGTTGCACCGCTTCCACCGAGGGCGTGAAGGCGGCGTTTATGACCGGCACCTGATCAGGGTGGATCGCCATCTTGCCGGTGAAGCCGTCACGTTCGGCCTCCCTGCATTCGGCCTCGAAGGCCGCCATATCGCGGAAATTCGGGAAGACGGTGTCGATCGCCGCGACTTCCGCCGCGCCGGCGGCGAGAATGGTCATGGCGCGAGCGAAGCGGAATATTTCGGTGTAACGGCCATGCTGGTCGCGGGTGGTGCGCGCGCCGATCGCCGCCGACAGGTCTTCCGCGCCCCAGGTCAGCCCGGCAAGCCGCGCGCTTGCCCCGGCGTAGCTCGCCGCCGCCAGCACGGCCGCCGGTGTTTCGGTAATGATCGGCAGAATTTTTGTCGCGCCGTCGGCCAGGCCGTTCTCCGCTTCGCGCAGCCTGAGCTTTGCCGAGAGGTGCTGGACATCCTGGCCGCCAGCCGATTTGGGCAGTATGACGCCGTCGGGCGTTGCCGGAATGAGCGCCGCAAGGTCGTCGTCCGTCAGTCCGGTCGACAGGTCGTTGACCCTGACGTAGATCGCCGATCGTGTTTGCGCCCGGTGGTTGACGACGAAGCGCGCCGCGATCTTTCGCGCCGATGCCTTGTTGTGGGGCGCCACTGAATCCTCGAGATCGACAATGACCACATCGGCGCCGGCGCGAAAGCCCTTCTCCAGCTTCCTCTCGGAATCGCCGGGAACGAACAGCAGCGAACGCATCAGGCTATCTTCTTCAGCATCATGGCGTGTCTCGTGCATTTGGCGACGAGGTCGCCGTTCTGGTTATAGGCCCGATGTTCGAACTCGACGATGCCGCGATCGGGCTTCGACCTGGATTCGCGCACCGAGACGACAGTGGTCTCGACGCGGATGGTGTCGCCATGGAAGACCGGATGCGGAAACACCGTTTCCTTCATGCCGAGATTGGCGACAGTCGTACCGACGGTGATGTCGTTGACCGAAATGCCGATCATCAGGCCGAGCGTGAACAGCGAGTTGACCAGCGGCTTGCCCCATTCGCTCCTGGCGGCGAAATCGAAGTCGATATGCAGCGGCTGCGGGTTCAGCGTCATCACCGAGAACATCATGTTGTCGCTCTCGGTGACGGTCTTGCGCAGCGTGTGCTGGAAGACATGGCCGACGACGAACTCCTCGAGATAAAGCCCAGCCATTTCATTCTCCTCCGCTGCTGGACGGTTGATAGGCGCTGCATCCAGCGCTCGCAAGCCAGTTAACGAACATGGTGAACGTTTCATAAACCAATTCGGCCTAACGTCCGGCACGGGGTCGGAAACCTTCCGGCAAGGGGCGTAAGCAGGCGGTATGGTTGTTGTCTCGCATTTCCTGAAATGGATCTACACGGCCAGGGTATCGGAGCGCGCCGCGGCGGCAAGCGCGCTCGCCCGCGCCTATGTCGACGCGGAATTGCCGTTCGAGGATCGCTGCGCCGCCGAGGCGGCGCTGACCTTGCTGCTCGACGATGCATCGTCGAAGGTACGGCTGGCGATGGCCGAGGCGCTGTCCATGAGCCATCACGCACCGCCCCAGATCATCAGCGCGCTTGCTTCCGACCAGCCGGAAGTCGCCGGCGTCGTGCTGACGCGATCGCCACTGCTTACCGACGCAGACCTGATCAATCGCGTGGCTTCAGGTCCGAAGGCGACGCAAAAACTGATCGCCGATCGGCCATTGGTCTCGATGGCGCTGTCGGCGGCTATCGCAGAGATCGGCGAGGCGGAGGCCTGCGCCGTGCTTTTGGCCAACAGCGGCGCCGATATCGCTTCGTTGAGTTTCCGCCGCATGGCCGAGCGCCACGGCCATCTGCCGCTGGTGCGCGAGGCGCTTATATCGGATGCACGCCTGCCTGCCGACTGCCGGCATATGCTGCTCGTCAAGCTCGGTGAGATGCTCAAGACCTCGCCGCTGGTCATGGCCTTGATGGGAGCCGCCCGGGCCGACCGCGTCATGCGCGACGCCTGCGTCAAGGCCTGCGTGACGCTGATCGAGGGCACGCGCCAGGAAGAACATGCAGCACTGATCGAGCATCTCAGGCTACGCGGCGATCTCACCGCGAGCTTCCTCATTCGCACCATCGCGCATGGTAAGGTCGACTTCTTCGGCTCGGCGCTGGTCGCGCTCAGCCAGCAGTCCGCCCAAAGAGTGAGGGCGCTACTGGCCGGCGGACACGACGTGGCCTTGCAGGCGCTGTTCCGCAGTGCCGGCCTGGCTGCCGCCACGCACGCGGTCATCTTGCGCGCGCTGAAAATCTGGCGAGAGGTCGCCAACGGCAAGCGCGTCGCCGGCGTGCAGGAAGTCAGCTGGCTGATGCTGAAGGAATTGGGCGGACAGTCCGCGGAAGGCGATCTCGCCGCGCTGATCAAGTCGATCCATCTCGCTGCGTTGCGTGAAAATGCGCGCGGCCATGCGCTGGCGATCGCAGCCGCTTAACTTAGCCTTTATCCCTGGCAAAAAAATCCGGAAAATCCTCCATCGCCGCCGCGATAATCCGTAGTGACGCCGCGATCTGGAGCATTTCACCAGTGGCGTTTCGCTGGGCGATGCCGGCGGCATACTGCCGGGCGACGGCAATGGTGGATGTCTGCGGATCGCCCGGGGCGCGGAAGAGCAGTTCGCGTGCCAGTCCACGCAGGAAGTTGGCGATCGAAAGCGTCGTCTCGGCCGGAACGGCGTGCGCCTGCTGTGCGCCACGCAGCCGCAGGATCTCCAGACCGACGGTGACGGCGGCGACACTGCCGCCCAGAACCGCTTCACCCTTCCTGCCGCTGGTCTGCACCAGCGGCATCAATTGGTTGATGCGGTCATAGGCGAGGCTCTCGAAGGCCGAACGCCTCGGCACGCGCTCGTGCAGGCAAAGCCGCGCCAGATCCTCGCGCATGGCCCGCACGATGCGGTGCGCCGCGAGCCATGGGTCGGCGGGCAGCACGATGATGAAGACGCCGATTGCCAAAAGGATGCCGACCAGGATCGAGGCCGAGCCGGCGAAGAACGGGCCCGGGTCGTAGGTCATCGCCTGGTGCGGGCTGAGGAAAGCAAGAAAATTGATGGCGAAGGCCGTCGCCACGCCGACATAGCGGGGATTGGCCATGGCGAGCGCCGCCGGCACCAGGATCGGTACGACGAACAGCATGAACCAGCCGAAACCAGGAAAAACGGGAAGCGCGATCTGGCCGACGAGAAAGGCAAAGGGCAGAGCCAACAGCGTTCCCTGGAAGAACCCCCAGGCTACCCGCACCGGATCGGGGCGGGCGGCAAACAAGCTCGACACGACGGCAACCAGAATGACCGTGCCGGCGGCTTCCGACCATCTCGTCGTCAGCCAGAAAGCGGCGACCAGCAGCGTTGCAAGTGCCGCGCGGACCGCGTTGCGGCTCGCCCCGTGATAGTCGCGATGTACAACCAGCGCCGGGGGGCTGCGTTCGCGTGAAGGCCGCGTGACGGGCGCACGCAAGGCGTCGAGACCGCGCAGCGTCTGCTTCAGCGCTTCGGCGAAATCGGCGGCGATGGTGAGCCGGGTGACGGTGCCGACTCTGTCGCCGTCCTGGTCGGCCAAGGCGTCGGGCATCTGCGTCGCTTTGGCGCCGATCGCGTCGAGCCGTGCCAGCCAGGGCGCCGTGTCGTCGAGCGCGCCCGGCGTCGCCGCCATTTCAGTGACGAGGGCTTGCAACTCCGAGCGCACCGGAATGAGCGCCGCGTTCTTCGGTGCGGCGTGTGAATGCAGCGCGCGGGCCGCGGACAGCGCTGAAAGCAGTTGTCCGATGGTGCGCCGGACCGGATGGGCGCGCGGCGCGAAGCTCGGGGCCTCCAGCCTGGCGTAGGCGCGCATCTCGGCGAGCGTCTGGGTGTCGGCGACCAGCTTCCGGTGCAGGCCGGAAAGCATTGCCGTGTCGCCGCCGGAAAAGGCGCCGCCGGCATAGGTGGCAAGGTCGAGAATGCTGCGCTTAAGCCGCGAGATGATGGCCTCGCTGGCTAATTTGGGCAGGATCAGCCGACTGGTCAGGCCGGCGCAGACAATGCCGAGTACGATCTCGGCACAGCGCGCGACCGCGAGGTCGACGACGAGATGCGGCTGGCCAAAGGCCGGCAAGCCGATGATCATCGCGGTATAGCCGGCCAGCGCCGCCCCGTAGGCTTCCGGGTTACGCAGCAGCGACGAGACGAAGGTGCAGAGGCCGATCCATAGGGCAAGCACCGTCACCAGCACCCAGGGATTCGTGCCGAAGACAGTGGTGATGGCAATTGCGGCAACACCGCCCGCCAGCGTGCCGAGCAACCGATAAAAGCCTTTCGCCAACACCATGCCGGCGACCGGCTGGGCAACGATGAACACCGTCATCATCGCCCATTGCGGGTGATCGAGCTTGAGGGCGTAGGCGGCCATAAGCGCGATCAGGCCGGCCGAGACCGTGCGCAAGGCGAAGATCCAGTCCGACCGGGTCGGCTGTGTCAGCCCGGCAAGACCCGCTTCGAAATAGCCTTTCAGCCGTTGCCAGCTCACACGCGCGTCTCCGCAAGCCTTGATCGACCGGCCTGCGCTCAGATATCCAGCACTTCCGTTTCCGCGAATTCGGCGCGTTCCTGGATGAACCGGAAACGAGCCTCCGGCTTGGTGCCCATCAGCGCATCGACCGCGTCCTTGGTGGCGGCCTCGGCATCGATCACATCGATGCGGAGCAGCGTACGCTTCCTCGGATCCATGGTTGTCTCCTTGAGCTGCGCGGCCATCATTTCGCCCAGGCCCTTGAAGCGACCGATCTCGACCTTGCCGCGCCCGGTGAACTCGGTGCGCAGCAATTCGTCCTTGTGCGCGTCGTCACGCGCATAGGCGACCTTGCCGCCCTGCCGGATCGAATAGAGCGGCGGCACCGCCAGGTAGAGATGTCCGCCGCGAACCAGGTTCGGCATCTCCTGGTAGAAGAAGGTGATCAGCAGCGAGGCGATGTGAGCGCCGTCGACGTCGGCGTCGGTCATGATGATGACGCGGTCGTAGCGAAGATCCTCGTCGCGGTATTTCGACCGCGTGCCGCAACCAAGCGCCTGGATCAGATCGGAAATCTGCTGGTTGGCGGCCAGCTTGTCGTTGCCGGCGCTGGCGACGTTGAGAATCTTGCCGCGCAGCGGCAGCACCGCCTGGCTGGCGCGGTCACGAGCCTGCTTGGCCGAGCCGCCGGCCGAATCGCCTTCGACGATGAAGAGTTCGGCGCCGGCGGCCGCATTCTGCGTGCAGTCGGCAAGCTTGCCCGGCAGGCGCAGCTTGCGCACCGCGCTCTTGCGCGACACTTCCTTTTCCTGGCGGCGTCGTACCCGCTCGTCGGCGCGCGCGATAACCCATTCGAGCAGCTTCGAGGCTTCCTGCGGATTGTCGGCCAGCCAGTGGTCGAACGGGTCGCGGATCGCCGTCTCGACGATGCGGATCGCCTCGATCGTCGCCAGCCTGTCCTTGGTCTGGCCGACGAATTCAGGCTCGCGGATGAACACCGACAGCATGCCCGCCGCCGAGATCATGACGTCTTCCGACGTGACGATCGAGGCGCGCTTGTTGCCGACGAGGTCGGCATAGGCGCGCAGGCCGCGCGTCAAGACGTTGCGGAAGCCGGCCTCGTGGGTGCCGCCTTCGCCGGTCGGGATGGTGTTGCAGTAGGAGTTGATGAAGCCGTCGCCGCCGAACCAGGTCACTGCCCATTCCAGCGAGCCATGGCCGCCTTGCCTGTCGCTCTTGCCGGCGAAGATTTCGCGCGTCACCTGGAATTCGTCGCCGAGCGACGCTTTCAGATAGTCCTTGAGGCCGCCGGGAAAATGGAATTCGGCCTTGGCCGGAGTGGTGTCCTTTTCCTTGATCAGCGAAGGATCGCAGGTCCAGCGGATTTCGACGCCGCCGAACAGATAGGCCTTCGAGCGCGTCATGCGGTAGAGCCGCGCCGGCTCGAACGCGGCGCCCTTGCCGAAGATCTGCTCGTCGGGATGGAAGCGGGTCCTGGTGCCGCGCCGGTTGTGAACTTCGCCAAGGTGCTCGAGGCCGCTGACCGGGATGCCGCGCGAGAAGCGCTGCCGGTAAAGTTGCCGTCCGCGCGCGACTTCGACTTCGAGATGATCCGACAGTGCGTTGACCACGGAGACGCCGACGCCGTGCAGGCCACCCGAGGTTTCATAGACCTTGCTATCGAACTTACCGCCCGAATGCAGCGTCGTCATGATCACTTCGAGCGCCGGCTTCTTGAACTTCGGATGCGGATCGACGGGAATGCCGCGGCCATTGTCGGTGACGGTGAGAAAGCCGTCAGCCGAAAGCTCGACATCGATGAATGTGGCATGACCGGCAACCGCCTCGTCCATCGAGTTGTCGATGACCTCGGCGAACAGATGGTGCATGGCCTTGTCGTCGGTGCCGCCAATATACATGCCCGGACGGCGCCGCACCGGCTCCAGGCCTTCGAGCACCTCGATATCGGCGGCGCTGTAACCCTCTGAGCCGTCACGAGACGCGGCCGCCGGACGCTTGGCTGCCGCCTGCACCAGCGGATCGGGCGGACGCGCCGGTGTGCGAACCGGTTGCGGCTGCTTCTCCAGATTGCCGAAAAGATCGTTGTTGTCGTCCATGCCTGCCATAGAGCCCAAGCTGCGAATCACCCGCCGATACTGCCACGCTTTTCAGCGCCAAGCGACGGAGGTTCCTGTTACGTTCGGGGATTAACCCCCTCTTATCCTAAAACCATTCGATAACCAAGCCGGCGGAAATCGGGCGGATGGCCAGCGAGAAGATTCCTGATTCTTTAACAATGCCGCCTAGCGTGAGCCAACATAACAAGAAACTACGGGCATCAGGGGTTTGGGCGTGAGGGGCAAGGCCATAACGATGATCGGCATCGCCGCCGTTTTCGGCGCGATTTCGATCTTTGCCGCCGATTTCTGGGTCAAGCGCCAGGCCAGGGCCGACGCCGAGGAGAAAACCGCGTCGATCACCGCTCCGGCCGCACCCAGGGTTGAATTCAAGACAATCGTGGTGGCGAATGCACCGTTGCGGTACGGCATGGATCTCGACCGCACGAAACTCAACGAAATCCCCTGGCCGCAGGATTCGCTGCCGCAGGGCGCCTTCGCCACCATCAATGGACTGCTCGGGGACGGCAGCCGCGTGGTGCTGTCGCCGATCGAAGTTAATGAACCGGTGCTGCTTACCAAGCTGTCCGGCCCGAATGGCCGCGCCACGCTCTCCAACATGCTGACGCCCGGCATGCGGGCCGTCACGATCCGCACCGACGAGATCGCGGGCGTCGGCGGCTTCGTCACGCCGGGCGACCGGGTCGATGTCGTGCTGACGCGCGATGCCGGTGAAATCCAGGAAGTGGCCAAGAATGCGCAAGGCGCCGCCGGCTCGACCATCACCTCCGAGATCGTCGTTGCCGGCGCGAAGGTGCTGAGCGTCGGGCAGGGCGCCGACGAGCGCCAAACGACGCCGCAGGTGGCCAATTCCATAACCATCGAGGTGACCACCGAAGGCGCGCAGAAAGTGGCGCTGGCCCGCACCGTCGGCACGCTGTCGCTGTCGCTTCGCTCCGCCAGCGAGGGCGGCGAGGGCAAGGACGGTGTCACCACCATCTCCTCCTTTGGCGGATCGGTGGCGGGCAAGGCGCAGGCCGCGGCCGGCTCGCTGTTCGACGCCATGGCAAAGGAGCCTGAGAAGCCGAAATTCAAGACGGTCATCGTGACGCGTGGAACGACGGCCGAGGAATATCAGGTTCCTGCGCGAGACCAGAAATAGGAATATCAGGTTCCTGAGTGGGACCAGAGCAGGACCGGTGGGGACCGGACGGGACGGGAACAATGTTCAGGCAACTTCAATATCGAATGGCATGCCGGTTGCACGTCGCGCGGGCCGTGGCGATGGCGGTGACGATGGCGGCGGCCTGCATCTTCGCCGGCCCGGCCAGGGCGGATAACGACATCGTCTATGTCTCGGCGACCAAGAACGCCTCGATCAAGGTCGCCAAGGGCAAGCCAAAGACGATCATGACGAGCGCGGCCTTCTATCAGATCGTCATCGGCGATCCGGAGATCGCCAACGTCAACCCGCTGACCGACAAATCCTTCTATGTGCTGGGCAACAATCTCGGCACCACTGGCATCGCCCTGTTCGACGAGAACAAGCAGCTCGTCGGCACCGTAGACATCGAAGTGACGCTCGATACCGACCAGTTGGCCGACACCATCCGCGCCAGCGTGCCGGACGCCAAGATCAAGGTCGGCTCCGCCAATGGCCGCGTCGTGCTGTCGGGCGAGGCGGATGACGCGGTCGCCGCCGAAAAGGCAAACAAGATCGCTACCCGCTTCTCCGGCAATGAGGAGGTGATCAATTCGGTCAACATCTCGTCCTCACAGCAGGTCCAGCTCAATGTTCGCTTCGTCGAGATCAACCGCCAGGCGGGGCAGGATCTCGGCGCCAAATACAGTGCCAATTTCGCTTATGGCATGGGCGGACGCGACGTTACGATTGCTCCCGGCACCATTGAGCCGGCGGGGACCGGCGAGATCATCGGCAAGCTGCTGTCGAACGGCGTTTCCATCGACATCGCCATCAAGGCACTGGAAGAGCGCGGCCTGGCTCGTCGGCTGGCCGAGCCGAACCTGATCGCCCGGTCCGGCGAGACGGCGAGCTTCCTGGCCGGCGGCGAGTTTCCGATCCCGGTTTCCGAAGACAATGGCAAGATTTCCGTCAGCTACAAGAAGTACGGCGTCAGCCTGGATTTCACGCCCACCGTTCTGAAGGACGGGCTGGTCAGCCTCGACATCGCGCCGGAAGTCTCCTCGATCGACGCGTCGGCTTCCTACAATATCGGCAGCATCTCGGTGCCCGGCTTCATCGTGCGCCGCGCCAGGACGTCGGTCGACCTGAAGAACGGCCAGAGCTTCATGATCGCGGGGCTGCTGCAGTCGCAGAACGACATCACCACCTCGCGCATACCGGGCCTCGGCAAGATGCCGGTGCTCGGGGCCCTGTTCTCGTCGAAATCCTACCAGCGGCGCGAGACGGACCTGGTGATCATCGTCACGCCTTACCTTGTCAAGCCGGTGGATCCGTCGAAGAAAATGGCCGAGCCGACCGATGGCACGCAGCCTGCCAGCAATGTCGACTATTTCCTCAACAACACCGAGGAGGTGAGGGCGTCGGACACCAATCGCGCGCTGGCGCTGGCTGACGGCAGCGCCGCGCGTGCCGCTCCCGCCACCAAAGTCGGGCATTTCCTCGACCTGCCGAAGGACTGAAGCCATGCGGATGGTCTTGAGCTCGAGCGTCGCCTTGCTGCTTGCCGGCTTCACCGCCGGCTGCACGAGCGACGACTATGTGCGCAGCGAAGGCGTGACCAGCGGCGCCGGGGAGGCCCAGGCCGCCAACACCGTCATGCAGATGGTCGATCCCTGGAAATACGGCGTCCAGAACACCAGGCTTCTCGTGCCTGCCCAGCGCGGCAGCACGGAACCCGCCACCGCCGAGCAGGCGGCCAGCGCCAAGGCATCGCAAGCCAGCGCCGACAATTGATCCGAGATCACAGGCTGACAATAAATGGCAAACGGCATCAAGATCAGGAAAATCCTGCTCATATCGACGGACAGAACCTTCGCGCAGGACACCCGGACGGCGTTTGCCGCCTCGGAGATCATCCAGCTCTCGACGGTGGACAAGAATATCACCGAACTTCGCGGCGAGGTCCAGGAGGCCGATCTCGGGGCGATCATCGTCGATATGGACGCAGCGAAGCTTGAGGAGATCGATGCGCTGCAACGCGTCATGCGCCGGCTGGAAGGCAAGGCGCCGGTCGTGGTCGTCACCCAGGAGTTCAACGCCGCCGCCGCGCGCATCCTCGTGCAGCTCAAGGTCGCGGATTTCCTGGTCAAGCCGATCACCACGGCCGATCTCGTGCGTTCGGTGGTGCGTGCGCTGCAAGGGCCGGGGCGCGAGGAAAACACCGAGTCGCAGATCTATACCTTCATGCCCGCGGCAGGCGGCGTCGGCACCACGACGCTGGCTTTGCAGACCGCGTTCCAGCTGCATCATTCAGTGACGCGCGGCGCCTCGACCTGCGTGGTGGACCTCAATTTCCAGCAGGGCGCCTGCGCCGAATATCTCGACCTGGAGCCGCGTTTCGACATCACCGAAATCGAGAACCAGCCGGAGCGTCTCGACAGGCAATTGCTCGACGTGATGCTGTCGAAGCATGCCAGCGGACTTTGTGTTCTGGCCGCACCGACGCAGCCGGCGGAGATGCGATCGTTCAAGACCGATGTCGTGGTGCGGATGCTGGACCTCGTCTCGGCCTATTTCGACAATGTCGTCATCGACATGCCGCGCACCTGGTTTCCGTGGACGGAGACGGTGCTGCTCGGCTCCAACAAGCTCTACATCGTCGCCGAAATGACGGTACCGTGCCTGCGCCACACGCAACGCCTGATCCAGGCGGTCTACGAGACCGCCGGCAAGGAAGTGAAGCCGAACGTCATCGTCAACCGTTTCGAGCAGAAGATGTTTGACAGCGGCATCAAGCAGGCGGACGTCCAGGAAATCCTCGGCGAGCATTTCGTCGGCGGCATCGCCAACAATTACCGGCTGGTGCGCGAGGCCGTCGATCGCGGCGTGCCGCTGCACGAGATCGATGCCAATGCCAACGTCGTCAACGACCTGAAGAGGATCATCCTTCCGGAGGAAGTGGCGGCGGCGCCGGGCAAATCGAAATCGCTGTTCGGCTTCGGCAAGAGCCTTTTGAAGAGGAAGGCCGGATGAGCAGCCGCTTTTCCACCTTGCAGAACCGCGATGCGCGTCCGCAGCGCTCCGCCGAGCCGACGGCGGTTGCGCACCACGCGGTCGTCATCCCGACGAGCCGGAAGGTCTTGCCGGCGAAAATCGAAGCCGTGCCGGGCAAGAGCGCCAACAAGGTGCTCGATGCGCGCGTGCGTATCCACCGGTTGCTGCTCGAGGAGATCAATCTTGTCGCGCTGGAGCGGCTGCCCAGGGACGAGATGCGCCGGCAGGTGCATGATTTCGTGTCGGAAAAGACGCGCGAAGAGCGGATGGCGATCAACACCGTCGAACTCGATGCCCTGGTCGACGACATCGTCGACGAGATGGTCGGGCTCGGCCCGCTCGAGCCGCTGCTCAAGGACCCCGATATCAACGATATCCTGATCAACGGCCATCAGAACTGCTTCGTCGAAAAGAAGGGCAAGCTGCAGCAGGTCCACATCCCGTTCAAGGATGAGGCGCATCTGCTTAGAATCATAAACAAAATCGTTGCCGCGGTCGGCCGCCGCGTCGATGAATCGCAGCCGATGGTCGACGCCCGCATGCTGGACGGCTCGCGTTTCAACGCCGCCATCCGCCCGGTCGCGGTCGACGGGCCGCTGGTGTCGATCCGCAAATTTTCCAAGAACAAGCTCGGCCTGCACCGGCTGGTCGAATTCGGCGCCATCACCCAGAACATGGCCGAAGTGCTTGCTGCGGCAGTACATGCCCGCAAGACGACGATCATTTCGGGCGGCACCGGCACCGGCAAGACGACCATGCTCAACGCGCTGTCGGCCTTCATTCCCGAGGACGAGCGGCTGATCACCATCGAGGACGCGGCGGAGCTTCAGTTGCAGCAGCCGCATGTCGCGCGCATGGAAACCCGGCCGGCCAACATCGAAGGCCATGGCGAGCTCAAGCAGCGCGACCTCGTCAAGAACGCGCTGCGCATGCGGCCCGATCGCGTCATCCTCGGCGAGTGCCGCGGCGAGGAGGCCTTCGACATGCTGCAGGCCATGAACACCGGCCATGAAGGGTCGATGGCCACCATTCACGCCAATACGCCGCGCGATGCCATTTCGCGGCTCGAGCAGATGCTGGGCATGACCGGCATGCCGATGACGGTGCAGTCGATCCGCAGCCAGATCGCCAGCGCCATCGACATCATCGTCCAGTTGACCCGGCTCTCCGACGGCAAGCGCAAGGTGACGAGCGTCGCCGAGGTGACGGGCATGGAAGGCGACGTCATCCAGATGCAGGAGATCTTCCGCTTCGTGCGTACCGGCATGGACGCCGATGGCACAATCCTCGGCCATTTCGAAGCGACCGGGATCCGGCCGCGCTTCCTCGAGGACCTGCGCGCCATGGGCATCGAGTTTCCCGGGCGCTATTTCGAACCCGGCCGGCCGCAGGAGTAACCAGGTGTTGGACGGATTCAGCGCGATCTATGTCGTCTATGCCGGGGCTGCATTGACCGGCATCATGATCGCCGAGGCCGTTTACCTGCTCTATGCCGGCCGCAGCGACAGGCGCACCGCCATCAACCGGCGCATGAAGCTGCAGGAAAACAGGATCAGCCAGGAACAGGTGCTGATCCAATTGCGCAAGGAGCGCGGTCTCGATGCGGGCACGTCGCTGTTCTCGCCTGACCGTTTTCGCGCCCTGCGCGCCCAGTCGGGCATGATCATGCCGCTGTCGAAGTTCCTGATGATCACTTCGGGGATGGCGCTGGCTGCGGCCCTTGCCGCCATCTGGTATGGCTTGCCGCTGCTGATGGGCGCCATTCTGTTTGTCGTGGTGCTGCCGGTGCTGCCGGTGATGGCGATGCGCTCCATGCGCAAGCGCAGGCTGAAGCGGTTCGGCATGCAGTTGCCGGAAGCGCTGGAACTGATCACACGCGGCCTCAAGGCCGGCCATCCGGTGCCGGTGGCCATCGCCATGGTGTCGCGCGAAATGCCCGACCCGATCGGCACCGAGTTCGGCGTGATTGCCGATGAGGTGACCTTTGGTTCGGATCTGGTTTCGGCGCTGAATTCGCTGTTCGACAGGGTCGGCCATGAGGATCTGCCGCTGTTCGTCACCGCCGTGTCGATCCAGACGAGTTCTGGCGGCAATCTGCGCGAAATCCTCGACGGACTGTCGACGACGATCCGCGAACGCGGCAAGCTGCGCCGCAAGGTGCGCGCCATTTCAACCGAAGGCCGTCTGTCGGCCTATATCCTGACGGCCGTGCCGGCGCTGCTGTTCACGACCATCATGGCATTCATGCCTGGGTATTACAGCGACGTCTGGGGCGTGCCTAAGACGTGGTACATGGTTGGTGGCTCGGTCACCTGGCTGATGCTGGGCAATCTGATCATGTTCAAAATGTCGAACTTCAAATTCTGACATGCAGAAGGTCGTCGAATTCCTCGCCTCGCTCGCGCCGACCTCGCTGATGCCGGTGGCTGTCCTGCTGCTGGCCGTGGGCGCTGCCGCTTTTGCTTGGCCGATGGTGGTGGCAAAGGGCGATCGCAACGAAGTCAGGCGCAGACTCAAGGTCGACGAGGGTCCAGTGGCCGCCAGGCCGGAACCGGCCCAGAAGAAGAATACCGGTGTCGTTCGCGAGAAGGCGGTGAAGAAGGCGCAGGAATTCTACGCCAAGAGCGATCCTGAAAATGTCGCCCGCCTGCGCTTGAAACTCATCCAGGCGGGCTACATGGAGCCGCGCGCCGTCGGCATGTTCTTCCTCATCCGTTTTACGGCGATGGTGGGCATCGCGCTCGCCGTCTTCGTGCTCAACCGCTGGATGGCCAGTCCTGACGCCACGGTGACCAGCCGCTGGGCCTTCGTCGTGTTGTCGGGCGTGGCCGGCTATTTCCTGCCAGGGCTGGTGCTGACCCAGAAGATACGGGAAAAGATGCGCGAATACCGCAACGGTTTCCCCGATTTCATGGACCTGATGATCGTCTGTTCGGATGCCGGCATGAGCATGGAAGCGGGCGTCGAGCGCGTCTCGAAGGAACTCGCAAAGACCTATCCGTCGCTCAGCCAGAACCTGCAGCTCGTGTCGCTGGAGCTGCGGGCCGGGCGCGGCCTCGACGATGCACTGAAGGCGCTCGCCGACCGCCTGAGCCTGGACGAGGTGCGCTCCTTCGCCACGCTGCTGCAACAGTCCAAGGAGCTTGGCACCAGCCTGTCGGGGGCGCTGCGCGTCTTTTCCGACGAGATGCGCCACAAGCGTATGTCGCTGGCCGAGGAAAAGGCGCATGCCTTGCCGGCCAAGATGTCGGTGCCGGTTGTGGTTTGCATCCTGCCGGTGGTGCTGATGATCGCGGTCATTCCGATCATCGTCAAAATGACAGGCCACTAGGATTTGCTGATATTCAGGGAGGCCGGCCTGAGCGATCCGCAAAGTCCGCAAATGAGTGAGAAGTCCATGCGAATGCTGTCGCGCGCCCTCGTCCTCGGCCTTGCCGCGGCCAGTCTGTCGCCTGCCTGGGCTGAGGCCGATGATTGCGGCGATGCCGCCGCCCTGGTGCAGCAGGCCTATCCCAAGGCCCGCAAGAGCGCTGACGGTGCCTCGTTCACGCTCGAACCCCACACCAGCATCGCCCTGACGTCCGCATTTGGCGACCCGCCGGGGCTGGTCTGCAAGATCTGGCCCGCCCATGAGGCCCTGCTGTTGGTCGCGGTGCCGCTGATGGACAGTTCGCAACCCAGCGACTACGCGCATGCCGGCGATATCGAGCTTCTGGTCATCGACAGGAAGAGCCGGCAGGTGCGTCAGCGTCTGCTGCAGCCCGGGCTGATGAATGATGATGCCATCGCCATCCGCAAGGTCGAACTCGATACCGGCCGGTATGCGCTGGCGCCCGATGTCTCCGCCTTCGGCCTGCGCATCGAAATGGCGAACAATTCGCTGCCTAACCCTTTCAGTGAAACCGACCTGCGGCTCTATGCCATCGACAACGATGCCCTGCGGATGGTTCTCGATGGCCTGGTCGTGGCCGGCAATGGCGGCGAGGGCGATACCAATTGCGCCGGATCCTTCCATACCAGTCAGGTGAGCCTGGCGATGAGCCCGGCCAAACATCATGGCTATCACGACATCACGGTGGTCGAACGGACGGACACCGACAATCCGTTGCCCGACAACAATGGCGAGTGCCAGTCCCACCCCGGCAAGTCCGTGAGCCAAACCTACCGGCTGCGCTATGACGGCAGCCGGTATACGGTTCCGGCGGGGCTCAAGGCCCTGGAACCGTGAGAACGCCGCTGGCCGTGATTGAGGCATTGCGGCCTGGTGGTTAATAGGTGGTGTACCCAAGGCCTAATTTTGGCGGCGTTTCGGCACCTAAGTTTAATTGCTTCGGTATAGTGTGTTTCCTGAAGAACGACCCGGCAAAAACCGGGCGATGGGGCAGGGGCATGCGTCACAGTAATTTAACGGCAATGGCCGCGATGGCGGCCGTCTTGATGATGTCTGGTTGTACGACGAGTGGCGTCGACACCACCAAAACCACCGCCATTCAACCGGCCGCGAAGAACGTCGGCACATCCGATCTGGCGGAAGGCAAGGCGCAATTTCGCGACGCGAATTACGGTCTTGCCGAACAGCATTTCCGCAAGGCCGTCGAGTTGAAGGCCGACAATGCGGAAGCCTGGATGGGCCTCGCCGCTTCCTATGACGAACTCGGCCGCTTCGACTTCGCCGATCGTGCCTACGATCAGTTGCTCAAGGTCGCCGGGCGCAAGCCGCAGATCGTCAACAATATGGGCTATTCGCAATTGCTGCGCGGCAACAGGAAAAAGGCAAGGGCGCTGCTGCTCGAAGCCAAGGCCGGCATGGCCGACCCCACGGTCGTCGATGCCAATCTTGCCCTCCTGAACAAGGGCTGACGGCTGTCTGGTGGCCATGATCGTCGCGAGGACGATTTTGGGACACTCGGCGTCGACGCTTTGTAAACCCTATCCGAAGGTCTCAGCCGGAAGATCCGTTGAAAATCATGTCTGATGGCTGTCGTTGACCTAGAATGCAGCGGTAACGCCGACGCTCAGGGAACCCCCGCCCAATATGCTGGATTTCAGTTCGCTCCTGCTCGCAGCCGCGCTGTCGGGCATCTGCCTCAGCATCACCATGTTCGCGATCTGGTTCGCCGCGCCCCGGGCCAGCTTCGTGCTGACGGTGGGATGCGGCATTCTCGTGCTCGTTGTGCATGTCATCCTGTTCTGGCGATACACGAAGGAGCCTGATCCGCTGCTTTGCCAGATCGCGCTGGCGCTGCTCAGCCTCGGTTTCCTGGTCATCTGCCTGTCGGCCATGCAGTATCTCGGCGTGCCGGATTACCGGCGTGCCATTTTGCCGACATTGGCCGCCATGACGGTCTGCGTGGCGGTGACTTCCCTCGGTCTCGACGGGGTAGGTTTCATCGTTACCTATGTAACGGTGACTGTGCTGCTCTCGGCGATCGGAACCATGTTCTGGCTCAACGGCAGTCATGATCGCAAAATCCTGCTGGTGGTTTCGTTCCTGGGCGGCACCTGTGCGGTGTCGTTTGCACTTTGCGCGGTCGTCCTGGTGGCCAAGGGGCAATGGACGCTCGGGGCAGCCCCCGATAACTGGGCCGAACGCCTGAATTCGGTCGTGGCCGTGGCCTGCATGACCGGTCTCGGCGCATTGACGCTTTCCCTGCATCACCTGCAGGCGCAGATCGAGCTGAAGGCCGAGACGATGACCGATCCGTTGACCGGGCTGATGAACCGCCGGGGATTGATGTCGCTCCATGGCGAACGGGCCTTCGGTCCGTTCATGGCTGTCGTCATGTTCGACCTCGATCATTTCAAGAAGACGAACGACATCTATGGTCACCCGGTGGGGGATCAGGTTCTGTGCCGCTTCGCCGCAGTCATCAGAAAATATGCCAGAACTGGCGTCGACGCCTTTCGTCTCGGCGGCGAGGAATTCGCGATCGTCATGTCCCGGGTGACCGACGAGAGGGCTTACGAGCTCGCAAGCAAGATCGGCGTCGCCTTCGGCACCGAGATCGTTGCGACCTCCCACGGTCCCTTGCGCAGCACTGTCAGCGGAGGCATCGGCTTTGGCGGCGCCAACGGCAACAGCCTCGGCGAGGTGCTGGCCGAGGCGGACGCAGCGCTCTATGCCGCCAAGCGCGCGGGCCGCAATTGCGTCGTCAGCCACAAAAGGATGGGCAAGGCCGAGCCGATCAAGCCGGCCTTGCGCTCAGCATAGTTTGCGAGACTATTCGGCCGCGCCCAAATAGTCCGACAGCGGCGGGCAGGAACAGACCAGGTTGCGGTCGCCGGCGACATTGTCGATGCGCGATACCGGCGGCCAGTATTTCGCCGCCATGTCGGCGTCTCCGGCGGGGTAGGCCGCTTCCAGGCGCGAATAGGGATGGCTCCACTGGCCGGCCAGCGCCTCCGCGGCGGTGTGCGGCGCATTGACCAGCGGATTGTCAGCCAGGGGCCACTCGCCCCTCGCAACCTTGGCCGCTTCGCCCGCGATGGCGATCATCGCCTCGCAGAAGCGGTCGAGCTCGCGCTTGGGCTCGGATTCGGTCGGCTCCACCATCAGCGTGCCGGCGACCGGGAAGGACATGGTCGGCGCATGGAAACCGTAGTCGATCAACCGTTTGGCGATGTCCTCGACACTGATGCCGGCGCTCTCCTTGAGCACGCGGGTGTCGAGGATGCACTCATGGGCAACGCGGTCGCTCCTGCCCTTGTAAAGGAGCGGGAAGTGTGGGGCGAGCCGCGTCGCGACGTAGTTGGCCGAAACGATCGCCGTCTCGGTCGCCTGCTTCAGGCCGGAAGCGCCCATCATGCGGATGTACATCCAGGTGATGGGCAGGATGGAGGCGCTGCCGAAAGGGGCTGCGGCCACGGCATGCGCGGAGCCTTCGGTGACATGGCCCGGCAGATAGGGCTTCAGATGCGCCCTGACGCCGATCGGGCCGACACCCGGGCCGCCGCCGCCATGGGGGATGCAGAAGGTCTTGTGCAGGTTCATGTGGCAGACGTCGGCGCCGATGTCGCCCGGGCGGGCGAGGCCGACCAGAGCGTTGAGGTTGGCGCCGTCGAAATAGACCTGGCCGCCATGCTCATGGATGAGGGCGCAGAGATGTCGCGCGCCCTCTTCATAGACGCCATGCGTCGAGGGATAGGTGAACATCAGCGCCGCGAGATTCCTGGAATGCTCGTTGGCCTTGGCCCTCATGTCGTCCATGTCGATATTGCCGTCCTCCAGGCAGCGAACGACGACCACGCTCATGCCGGCCATCGCCGCGCTCGCCGGATTGGTGCCGTGCGCGGAGGACGGGATCAGACAGACCGTGCGATGGCCCTCGCCGCGCGAGCGGTGATAGGCGCGGATGGCCAGCAATCCGGCATATTCGCCCTGGCTGCCGGCGTTGGGCTGGAGGCTTACCGCATCGAAGCCGGTAATCTCCGAAAGCCAGCCTTCCAGATCGTCGATCATGGCGCGGTAGCCTGCCGAGTGCGCGGCCGGCGCGAAGGGATGCATGTTGGCGATTTCAGGCCAACTCACAGGCATCATCTCGGCCGCGGCATTGAGCTTCATGGTGCAGGACCCCAGCGGGATCATCGCGCGGTCGAGGGCCAGGTCCTTGTCGGCCAGCCGGCGCAGGAAGCGCATCATCTCGGTTTCCGACTTGTTCTCGTGGAAGACGGGCTGGGTGAGAAACTCCTTGCCGCGCGGCTTGCCGGGCGTGGTGGCGGCGGCCTCCGCGCTTGGCTTGGCCCCAAACAAGGCGGCAATGGCTTCCAGGTCGGTTTCGTCAGAGGTCTCGTCGAAGGCGATGCCGACACGGTCGGCATCGATGACGCGCAGAAGCCGGCCGCCCTTTTCGGCGGCGGCGGCAATCTGCGCGGCCTTTCCCTTCGTCTCCACCGTCACCGTGTCGAAGCGGCTCGTGCCGATCACCGGCAAGCCTGCCGCCTTGAGCCCGGCTGCCAGGCGGCTGGCCAGCGCGTGGATGCGCCCGGCGATTGCCTGAAGGCCGGCGGGGCCGTGCCAGATGGCGTAGGCTGTCGCCATGTTGGCAAGCAGCGCCTGGGCGGTGCAGATGTTGGACGTCGCCTTGTCGCGGCGGATGTGCTGCTCGCGCGTCTGTAGGGCAAGCCTGTAGCCTGGACGGCCCTTGCTGTCGGTCGACTGGCCGACCAGGCGGCCGGGCATCAATCGGGTCAACTTGTCGGCAACGGCGCAGTAGGCGGCATGCGGGCCTCCAAAGCCCATCGGCACGCCAAAGCGCTGCATCGGACCGACGGCAATGTCGGCGCCGAGCCTTGCCGGCGTGTCGGTCAGTGTCAGGCCGAGCGGGTCGGCGATGAAGACGACCAGAGCGCCGGCCGCGCGCGCCTTTTCGATGGCCGCCTTGTGATCACCATAGACGCCGAAAGTGTCCGGCCAGGAGACGAGCAGGGCGGCTGTGTTGTCGTCGATCGTCTCGCCGTCGATCTCGATGCCGAGCGGCTCGGCGCGGGTGCGCGCCACATCCAGCGTCTGCGGGTGCGGCGTGCCGGCGAGAGCCACCTTGGTGCGCTTGTCGCGGTGATGGCGCAATGCGATGCCGATCGCTTCGGCGACCGCTGTCGCTTCGTCGAGCAACGAAGCCGATGCCACAGGCAGGCCGGTCAGTTCCGCAACCAACGTCTGGAAATTGAACAGCATTTCCAGGCGGCCCTGGCTGATCTCCGCCTGGTAGGGCGTATAGGCCGTGTACCAGGCCGGGTTCTCGAACAGGTTGCGCTGGATGACCGGCGGCACGTGCACGCCGTGATATCCGGCGCCGATGAAGCTCTTCAGAACCGTATTCCGGGCCATGGTCGCCGACAATTCGGCCAGCGCTTCGGCTTCGCTGGCCGGCGCGGGCAGGGACAGCGGCTGGTCGAGGCGGATCGATCTCGGCACGGCCTGGCTGATCAGCGTCTCGACCGAGGGCACGCCGATGACGGCCAGCATGGCTCTCACGTCGGTAATGCCGGGTCCGATATGGCGGGCCGAGAAGGGGTAGGGTGCTGCGGTCATGTCAATGCGTCCTGATTTCAGCCGATATGGGCTTTGTAGGCGGCCTCATCCATGAGGCTGGCGAGCTGGCTTTCGTCGGCAAGCTTCATTTTCCACAGCCATCCGGCGCCGGTCGCCGCCGAATTGACCAGCGACGGATCGGACGACAGCGTTGCGTTGGCCTCGGTGATCTCGCCGTCGACCGGCGCGTAGACGTCGGAGGCCGCCTTGACGGATTCGACCACGACCGCGGTGTCGCCCTTGGCGAGCTTCTTGCCTGTTTCGGGCAGTTCGACGAAGACGAGGTCGCCCAGCTGCTCCTGCGCGTAGTCGGTGATGCCGACGGTGGCGATGCCGCCCTCGACGCTGAGCCACTCGTGATCGGCGGTGAAATAGGTCTTTGCCATCTGAAAATTATCCTTTGCGGTAGCGATGCGGGAGGAAAGGCAGGGAAGAAACGTCGACGGGAATCTTCGTTCCGCGCACGTCGGCGAAAATCCGAGTTCCGGGTTTCGCCAAGGGCGTCGGGACATAACCCATGGCGACGGGATGGCCGGCAGACGGGCCGAAACCGCCCGAGGTTACGTGGCCGGCGGGATTGCCGTCGGCGTCAAAGAGCGTGGCGCCGGCGCGCACTGGCTGGCGGGCATCCGGCCTCAGGCCGACGCGCTTCTGAGCGGAGCCGCGCTCGACGGCGGCGCGCAGCGCGTCGGCGCCGATAAACGTGCCGTTGGCGCGGATGTCCTTCGGGATGGCCCACATCAGCGCCGCGCTTGCCGGATCGGTTTGCGCGGTGATGTCCTGGCCGTGCAGGCAGAGGCCGGCTTCCAGCCGCAGGCTGTCACGGGCGGCAAGGCCGATCCACAGCACGCGCTCGTCTTCGAGCAGCTTCGCCACGAGACCGCGCGCGTCTGCCTCAGGCAGGCCGATCTCAAACCCGTCCTCGCCGGTGTAGCCGGACCGGCTCATGAACCAGTTCTTTCGCGGTTCGATGCCATGCATGAACAGCAGCGACCCGGTCTCGATACCGGCGCGGGAAAGCGCCGCCCAGGCCTCGGGACCCTGGATGGCGAGGAAGACCCGGTCGAGCGGTTCGACCTTGACATCGAAGCCGGTCGCAAGCTCGCGCAAATGCTTCTCGTCGGCGATCGCGTTGCCGGCATTGGCGACGACCATGAAGTTGGTATCGCCCAGCCGGGTGACGATCAGATCGTCCAGGATGCCGGCGGCCTCGTTCAGGAAAAACGTCAGCTTCGACTGGGAGATTTCGAGCGCGCCCGCATCGAGCGGACAGGCACGGTCGAGCAGGGGAACCGCGCCCGGCCCGCTGACCCTGAACAGTTTCATGTGCGAGATGTCGAACAGGCCCGCATGTTCGCGGGTGTGAAGATGCTCCTTCATGACGCCGGCCGGGTAGGTCAGCGGCATCGACCAGCCGGCAAAGGCGCCAAAGCGCGCACCGGCAGCTGCGTGGACGTCTTCGAGAGGAAGGTGTTTGGTGTCGCCCGTCATGTGTTCTCCAGAGTCGCACGCAATCGGTCGCGAATGGCGACCAGTCCGTGCCCCTCTGTCTGAAGCCTGAGAGACTCGCGCCCCGTAACTCTGTCGGCAGCGCTTACACCTTCGGCGCGGGGGCAGGCCCCGACTTTCCAGAGTGTCTTTCCCGTCTACGGTTCTTTTGCCTGAGAGATTTCGGGCGATTTCCCCTTCGGCGACAGCTCTCGCTGCTCTCTCCCGCAAACAGGTAGGGCTCGCAAAAGCCCTCGACTCGTTATCCATAGCCCGTCAACGACAGATTGTCACCTGCCGGCGACGTGTTGCCGACAGTCTTCGCCAACCAGGCTGTTTGCTGGGCAAGACACGGCCGATATCACTGGGATTGCGAGGCTGTGCGGGCCGGCCCAGCTCTTGACGACGAGGCAAGGCCGCTTAGGCAATGCTGGCTCGGTAGCAGCGTGCCGATTGCGATCAGATCCCGCCATACCAGTCGTAGCCGTTGTCTTCCCAATAACCGCCACGTCCCGCTCCTACGGCGGCGAAGCCGTCGACCAGCTCGATCTTGTAGAGATATTTCGGCATCTTGTAGCCGAGCTGGCGCTCGACCCGGACACGCAGCGGCGCGCCGTTCTCGACCGGCAGCGGCTTGCCGTTGACGCCGTAGGCCAGGATCGTTTGCGGGTGGCGGGCGTCGATGAGGTCGATGCTGCCGTAATATTTGATGTCGCCCGAAAGGCTGCGGTCGATCGTGTCCAGGCAATGGAACATGACGTAGCGCGCCTCGGGTTTGACCACCGCCTGGTCGAGCACCAGCGACAGCGGTGTGCCGGTCCATTTGGCGATACAGCTCCAGCCTTCGACACAATCATGGCGGGTGATCTGCGTTCGGCTCGGCATGTTCATGAGCTGCTCGCGGGTCAGCGACAGCGGCTTTTCGACCAGACCCGAAACCTCCAGTCGCCAGTCGGCGAAGTTGTTGGCGAGCAGGGCCTTGTAGGTATCGTCGTCGGGCGACGTCACGCCGTTGGGGCGCATCGGCTGACGGATGTCGGCTTCAGTGAACTCCGGCGCCAGCGAATCGCGGCCCGCGAGCAGACGTTGCGCGTGGTGTGTGAGATCGTTGGCGTTTTCGAGGAAGCTGCGCAGGCCGTCGCCCACGCCGAGCTGGCTGTCGAAGGCATCGCAGCCTGAAAGCGTGATACCGGAAAGGCCAAGGCTGGCCGCGGTCAGGAATTTCCTGCGGTTGATCTCGAATTTTGCCATGTCAGGCGCTCCTTTCGGAGGATTTTGCGTCATGATGCGCCGGCGGGTCGGTCCGATACCATCCGGTGACGATCGAGCGCAGTTCGTTGATCGGGCCGGCGGCGACGATCATCAGAATATGGATGATGAAGAAGCCCACGAGCAGCACCATGACGGTGAAATGGATGGTGCGCGCCGTCTGCCGGCCGCCGAGCAGGTCGTTGAGGAACGGCAGCACCGAATTCATGCTTGGCGACATTGCGAGCCCGGTGAGGATCATCAGCGGCAACAGCACGAACAGCACGCCGCCATAGGCCATTTTCTGCAGCGTGTTGTATTCGCGCGTGTGGTGGAACTTCAGCCTGGCGTGATTGACGATATCTTGCGGCAGGCGCCTGAGATCGTCCAGGCGAGGGGCGAGGTCACGTCTGATGTGGCCGTTGACCAGGCTGGCGACCAGCCACACAAGCAGCGTCGTCGTCAGCACCCAGGCGAAGAAGAAATGCACGACGCGTGCCGTGCCGAGGTCGTAGTATGATGGGATCGTCGCCCAGGACGGGAAGGCGCGGGGCGTCTCTTGTCCTGCCGGCCCAGACCAGCCGAGCACGCCGGTGGTGTCGAAGCGGTATCCGAGGATTTCGGTATAGCCGCGCGGCCCGGCATTCGTGTTCTCGGCGCCGATAGCGAAGACGGTGTTGTTGTAGTCGAAGCCGGACTGCTTGCCGAGATAGAGCTGCGGACGGGCGTTGAAGATCTGGAGGCCGGAAAGCAGCATGAAGAACAGCGAGATGGCCCACAGCCAGTGCGTCAGCCGCGTCCAGGCCGATTGCCGGTAGATCAATGTCGTGGCCTTCGTAGCGTCACTGTCCGCGCTGGCGGCGGGTTGGTTCATGGCAACCGATTCCATCTGGTCTCGCTTCCTGGCCGTTCCATCCGGCGCGGCCGCTGTCTGCATCATTCTCCTCCTGATACGTCGCCAGCCAAGCCGATGTTTCATCGATCACGAAAATATCAGATCGAAGCTCAAGGGCCGCCCAGGCTGACGGCGAGATTGACGGCGGCGGCGACGATGACCGTGTTGAAGAAGAACGACAGGATCGAATGAACAAGCACGACGCGGCGCATGTGGGTTGTCAAGATGTTGGTGTCGGCGGTCTGCGCCGTCATGCCGATGACCGTCGAGAAGTACAGAAAATCCCAGCCTTCCGGCCGTTTGTCGCCGGGGAACAGCAAGCCGCCGACCGGGATTTTCTTCTTGGTTCCGGCATCGACCAGGTCGCCGTCCATCCAGTACACATGCGCATAGTGCAATGCCGCCATGGCGTGGATGGTGAACCAGCCGAGGGGAATCGATAGCAGCGCGAAGCCGAGCTCCATCGCGTTCGAACTGCCTTTCTGGTTGATCAACTGGAACAGTGCTGTGATGGCAACGCCGACGACGACCAGCGTGACGGCGAAGATGACCAGCACAGGCTGGTCGGTGTCACGCGCATTCTTGCTGAGATAGATGCCGGTGAATTTGGGCATCTGCGCGACAACCAGCGTGACATAGGCGGCAAAAAAGGCGTTGGCGCCGAACGAATAAGCGAGCGGCGCGTGAAGCAGCAACGCCAGCAGAAGCGCAAAGACGCCGACACAAGCCGACACCGCGAACAGCATGTGCCGGTGCATGGGCGTCCTGGACGGGATTTCGGCGGCCATGATGGTTCCGATGGCGCTGGGCTTCTACTGCGGTGTGGCGGATTTTAGAGCGCGCCGCAAGATGCGGTCGAGTTCGCCGAGAAACCGCGAGCGGTCTTGCGGTGCGAAGCTGGCATTGTAGCCCTTGCTTTCACCGGTCTCGCGCAGATGCTGCTTCAAGTCGCGCATCGCCACCGCCATGCCGATCGTTTCCGGCGTGAAGGGACGTCCGGTCGGCCCCAATACATGGGCCCCGAGCGCCACCGTGCGTGCGGCCAGTGGAATGTCCGCGGTCACCACGATGTCGTTGGGTTTTGCATTTTCCACGATCCAGTCGTCGGCGGCGTCGGCACCCTTGGACACGACGACATTGCGGATCATTGGGTCGCGGGAGGGGCGCAGGCCGCCATTGGAAACATAGGTGACGACGACGCCGTGGCGCTCGGCAACTTTTTCGACTTCGGCTTTGACCGGGCAAGCGTCTGCGTCGACGAGGATGGCGGGTGCGGGCATTGTCTCTCCAAATGAGCATGGGGCCGGCAACCCGTCCGGCCCCATGCCTCAAATCTCATGGTCGTCAGGCCGGAAGCGCTCCCGACCTCTTGGCGGTCCAGGTGGCGATATAGTCCATCAGGCCGGGGTTGAGGCAGTCATAAGGTTCGAGGCCGATCGATTTCAGTTGGCCGCGAATGCCGTCCATGCGGCTCGGGTCGACACCGGATTCGATGATCGAAGAAACAAAGGCGGTAAAGCCCGGCGGCGACCAGCCATCCTCCTCGAAGCGCTCGGGATGGATGAAGGACAAGCCCTTGAACGGATGGTCGCGCTCGACGGGTCCATGCATGTGGACGCCGCAGCCGGTGCAGGCATGGCGCTGGATCAACGCGCTCGGGTCCACCACCTTCAGCTTGTCGCCGTTCTCGGCGACGGTGACGTCGCCGGTGCCGGCTACGGCCACCACCGAGAACACCGCCCCTTCGGGCTTCCAGCATTTGGTGCAGCCGCAGGCGTGGTTGTGGGCGATCTGGCCCTTGACCTTCACCTTGACCGGATTGCTGGTACAGGCGCAGACCAGCGTGCCGCCGATAAAGCTCGCACTCTCCCTGGGCAGACCATTGTCGATTTTCGGATGCAGTTTTTCCGCCATGCTTTTCTCCTCCCATTTTTGACCACAGAGGTCGCGGGCCCGTTGCCTGCGGCGTGTGGCCGCCCTCAGTAAACCACGACACTCCTGATCGACTTGCCCTCGTGCATGAGGTCGAAACCCTTGTTGATGTCCTCGAGCTTCAGCGTGTGGGTGATCATCGGGTCGATCTCGATCTTGCCGTCCATGTACCAGTCGACGATCCTGGGCACGTCGGTGCGGCCGCGCGCGCCGCCGAAGGCGGTGCCCATCCAGGTCCGCCCGGTGACCAGCTGGAAGGGCCGCGTCGAGATCTCCTGGCCGGCGCCGGCCACGCCGATGACCACCGACTTGCCCCAGCCGCGATGCGAAGCCTCCAGCGCCTGGCGCATCACCTTGGTGTTGCCGGTGCAGTCGAACGTGTAGTCGGCGCCGCCGATCTGGTCGGCGCCGCGCTTGGTCATGTTGACGAGATGGGGAACGATGTCGCCGTCGATCTCCTTCGGATTGACGAAATGCGTCATGCCGAAGCGCTCGCCCCAGGCTCGTCTGTCGTTGTTGAGATCGACGCCGATGATCATGTCGGCGCCGGCAAGTTTTAGGCCCTGGATGACGTTCAGCCCGATGCCGCCGAGGCCGAAGACCACCGCGGTCGCGCCTTGCTCGACCTTGGCGGTGTTGATGACCGCGCCCACGCCGGTGGTCACCCCGCAGCCGATGTAGCAGATCTTGTCGAAGGGCGCGTCGGGATTGACTTTGGCAACGGCGATCTCCGGCAGCACGGTGAAGTTGGAGAAGGTCGAGCAGCCCATATAGTGAAACAGTTTTTCGCCCCCGATCGAGAAGCGCGAGGTGCCGTCCGGCATCAGCCCTTGCCCCTGCGTGGCGCGGATGGCGGTGCACAGATTGGTCTTGCGCGACAAACACGACGGGCACTGGCGGCATTCGGGCGTATAGAGCGGGATCACATGGTCGCCCTTTTTGACCGAGGTGACGCCCTTGCCGATATCGACCACCACGCCGGCGCCCTCATGGCCGAGGATCGCCGGGAACAGGCCCTCGGGATCGGCACCCGACAGCGTGAACTCGTCGGTGTGGCAGATGCCGGTCGCCTTGATCTCGACCAGCACCTCGCCCTCGCGCGGGCCGTCGAGGTCGACCTCCATGATCTCAAGCGGCTTTCCGGCAGCAACGGCAACAGCGGCGCGGGTTTTCATCTGGCAATCCTCCAACGCGATTTTGCGCTCAGGCTTTCAGGTTTTGCCCTGCTCATCAACCGCCAGATGAGACGAAATATCGGCTTTCTTGACGCAGGTAGCATACCCTTGACCGCAAGCGTTCGCGCCACGCACACGGTACTTGAGAGATGGCGACATAATCCATAGAACTGGACCGTCCGCCGGAGGGAATTTGCCCGCATGTTCACCAAAATCCTGATCGCCAACCGTGGCGAGATCGCCTGCCGCGTCATCAAGACCGCGAGCAGGATGGGCATCGCCACGGTCGCTGTCTATTCAGACGCCGATCGCGATGCCGTGCATGTCGAGATGGCCGACGAGGCGGTGCATATCGGACCGTCGCCAGCCGCGCAGAGCTATCTCGTGCCCGAGAAAATCATCGCGGCGTGCAAGGCGACCGGCGCTCAGGCCGTGCATCCCGGCTATGGCTTCCTGTCCGAGCGCGCGTCCTTCTGCGAGGCGCTGGAGAAGGAGGGCATCGTCTTCATCGGGCCGAAGCCGAAGGCCATCAGGGCGATGGGCGACAAGATCGAATCGAAGAAATTCGCCAACGCCGCCAATGTTTCGACGGTTCCCGGCTGGCTCGGCGTCATCGAGAACGCCGACCACGCGGAGAAGATCGCCGGAGAGATCGGCTATCCCGTGATGATCAAGGCCTCGGCCGGTGGCGGCGGCAAGGGCATGCGCATCGCCTGGAACCAGGCCGAGGTGCGCGACGGCTTCGACCGGGCGCGCTCGGAGGCCAACAGCTCGTTCGGCGACGACCGCGTGTTCATCGAGAAGTTCATCGTCGATCCACGCCACATCGAGATCCAGGTGCTGGCCGACGCGCATGGCAACGCACTCTATCTCGGCGAGCGCGAATGCTCGATCCAGCGCCGCAACCAGAAGGTGGCCGAGGAGGCGCCATCGCCTTTCCTCGATGCCAGGACGCGCAAGGCCATGGGCGAGCAGTCGGTGGCGCTGGCCAGGGCCGTCGACTACCAGAGCGCCGGCACGGTGGAATTCATCGTCGACGCTGAGAAAAACTTCTATTTCCTTGAAATGAATACACGATTGCAGGTCGAGCATCCGGTGACGGAGCTTGTCACCGGTGTCGATCTGGTCGAGCAGATGATCCGTGTGGCCGCCGGCGAGAAGCTCGCCTTGAAGCAAAGCGACGTGAAACTGAATGGCTGGGCGGTGGAGAGCCGGCTCTATGCCGAGGATCCGTATCGCAACTTCCTGCCGTCGATCGGCCGCCTGACGCGCTATCGACCGCCACAGGAAGGGCAAGTCGGCGACGTCGTCATCCGCAACGACACCGGCGTCACCGAGGGATCGGAGATTTCGATGTTCTACGACCCGATGATTGCCAAGCTGTGCACCTGGGCGCCGACCCGGCTGGAGGCAATCGACGCGATGTCCGAAGCGCTGGACAGTTTTGTCGTCGACGGCATCGAGCACAACATCCCTTTTCTGGCGGCGCTCATGCAGCATCCGCGCTGGCGGGAAGGGCGGATTTCGACCGGATTCATCGCGGAGGAATATCCCGACGGCTTTGCGCCGATCCTGCCCGATCATGACGACAAGGCCGTGTTGGCGGCGGTCGCCACCGTGGTCGAATTGCTGCGCCGCGAGCGGCTCGACCGGCTGGGCGGGCGCTTGGCGCCGCATTCGGGGGCACTCAAGCGTGACTGGGTGGTGAAGATCGGCAAGGACTATCTGTCCGCTTCCATCCTGGAGGGCATGATCTCCATTCCGATGGAAGTCGACTTGTCCATCGAGGGCGGCAAGCCGCTGACGGTTTCGTCGGCCTGGCGGCCGGGCGAACTGGTCTGGCGCGGCAGCGTCGGCGGGCACGAAATGGTGGCGCAACTGCGCCCGGCGCCAAACGGCCTTCGCATCGCCTGGAAAGGGCTTTCGGTGACGGCGCGCGCCATGCTGCCGCGCATTGCCGCCCTAGAAAGGCTGATGCCGGAAAAGCTGGCGCCCGACACCTCCAACCTGCTGCTTTGCCCCATGCCCGGCCTGGTCGTGTCGATCACCGTCGCCGAAGGCCAGGAGGTCAAAGCCGGCGAGACTCTGGCCGTCGTCGAGGCGATGAAGATGGAGAACGTGCTGCGCGCCGAGCGCGATCTCGTGGTGGCGAAACTCAACGTCAAGCCGGGCGACAGCCTGGCCGTCGACGCGGTGATCATGGAATTCGCCTGAAGCGGAGGCGGAAGCCTGTGGCCGATGTTCGTTTGTGCTGGACTGGCATAGCCCGGTGCCGGACAATACATCTTGATCGACTCAAGTCCTTCGGAAAACGCGAAAAAACATGGCGGATGACAGACTTCCACGCGACCCCTTGCTGCGCGAAGCGGCCGTGAAGGCGGCGGCGCCCGAAGCGCCGGCGCGTCCTTTCGTGCATCTTCGCGTGCATTCGGCCTATTCGCTGCTGGAAGGCGCGCTCCAGCTTGGCAAGATCATCGGCCATGCGGTCAAGGATGAGTGCCCGGCTATCGCGGTCACCGACACCAACAATCTGTTCGGCGCGCTCGAATTCGCGCAGAAGGCGGTGAAGGACGGCATCCAGCCGATCATCGGCTGCCAGATCGCGCTCGCCTTTTCCGGCGAGAATGTCGACGGCCAGCGCGACCGCCGGCGGCAGGGGCCCGAGATGCGGTCAGTCGTGCTTATCGCGGCGACCGAGGCCGGCTATTCCAATCTGGTCAGGCTGGTGAGCCGCGTCTATCTGGAGACGCCGCCCGGCGAGGCGGTGCATCTGACCAGCGAGATGTTGGAGGGCCAGGCCGACGGGCTGATCTGCCTCAGCGGCGGTCCCCGCGGCCCTATCGGCGCGGCTCTGAAGGAGGATCGACGCGATCTCGCGGAGACCCGGCTGTCGACCCTGAAAGCCCTGTTCGGCGATCGGCTCTATGTCGAACTGGAACGAGTTTCCGGTTACGACCGGCTGATAGAACATTCCACGATCGATCTCGCCTATGCCCACGAATTACCGCTCGTCGCCACCAACGAGGCGTTCTTCTCCTCGCGCGACGATTATGACGCGCATGATGCGCTGATCGCCATAGCGGAGGGCTCGGTCGTCGCCGTGGACAATCGCCGCCGGCTTTCACCGGATAACTTCCTGCGTAGCCAGGCTGAGATGGCAGCGTTGTTCGCCGATCTGCCGGAAGCGATCGACAACACGGTCGAGATCGCGTTGCGCTGCTCCTACTATCCGAAAACCCGCAGCCCGATCCTGCCGCGCTTTACCGGCGGCGACGCGTCGGACAAGGACGCAGCCGAGAAGGCCGAGGCCGCCGAACTTGCCCGCCAGGCGCGTGAAGGGCTGGAGGCCCGGCTTGCCGCGCACGGACCGACGCCGGGCTATACGGTCGAGCAATACCGCGAGAGGCTCGAGTTCGAGCTCGGCATCATCGAGAAGATGAAATTCCCAGGCTACTTCCTGATCGTTGCCGACTTCATCAAATGGGCCAAGTCGCAAGGCATTCCAGTCGGGCCGGGGCGCGGCTCGGGTGCGGGCTCGCTGGTCGCCTATTCCACCACCATCACCGACATCGATCCGCTGCGTTTCTCGCTGCTGTTCGAGCGCTTCCTCAATCCGGACCGCGTGTCGATGCCCGATTTCGACATCGACTTCTGCCAGGACCGCCGCGAAGAGGTGATCCGCTATGTCCAGCAGAAATATGGACGCGACCAGGTCGGCCAGATCATCACCTTTGGAACGCTGCAAGCCCGCGCCGTGCTGCGCGACGTCGGTCGCGTGCTGCAAATGCCTTACGGCCAGGTCGACAAGCTGTCCAAGATGGTGCCGCAGAACCCGGCCAATCCGGTAAAACTGGCGGACGCCATCGCCAACGAGCCGCGTTTTGCCGAGGAGGCCGAAAAGGAGCCGATCGTCCAGACGCTGCTCGACATGGCACAGAAGCTGGAAGGGCTTTATCGCCATGCGTCGACGCACGCCGCCGGCATCGTCATCGGCGACCGGCCGCTGTCGGAGCTGGTGCCGATGTACCGCGATCCTCGTTCGGACATGCCGGTCACCCAGTTCAACATGAAATATGTCGAGCAGGCCGGGCTGGTGAAGTTCGACTTTCTCGGCCTGAAGACGCTGACGGTGCTGGAGACGGCGGTGAAGCTGATACGCCGCCGCGGCATCGACATCGATCTTGCGACGATACCGCTCGACGACCCCGAGACCTACGCCATGCTGTCGCGCGGCGAAGTGGTCGGCGTGTTCCAGGTGGAAAGTGCCGGCATGCGCAAGGCGCTGATCGGCATGCGGCCCGACTGCATCGAGGACATCATCGCGCTGGTGGCGCTGTACCGGCCGGGGCCGATGGAGAACATCCCGACCTACAACGCCAGGAAGCACGGCGAGGAGGAGATGGCGTCGATCCATCCCAAGATCGACCATCTGGTGAAGGAGACGCAAGGCGTCATCGTCTACCAGGAACAGGTGATGCAGATCGCGCAGGAATTGTCCGGCTATTCGCTGGGCGAAGCCGATCTTTGCGCCGCGCCATGGGCAAGAAGATCCGCGCCGAGATGGACAAGCAGCGTGAGCGCTTCGTCTCGGGCGCGGTCGAGCGCGGCGTGGCCAAGCCGCAGGCCGACTTCATCTTCGACCTGCTAGCCAAGTTCGCCGACTACGGTTTCAACAAATCGCACGCGGCCGCATACGCCGTCGTCTCGTACCAGACCGCCTATCTCAAGGCGCATTATCCGGTCGAGTTCCTGGCGGCGTCGATGACGCTCGACATGGGAAACACCGACAAGCTCGCGGATTTCCGCCAGGATGCGCTGCGCCTCGGCATCGAGGTGGTGGCACCGTCGGTGATATCAAGCTTTCGTCCCTTCGAGGTCGGCGAGAACCGCATCTACTATTCGATGGCCGCGCTCAAGGGAGTCGGCGACGCGGCGGTGGAGCATATCGTCGCCATGCGCGGCGAGAAGCCGTTCAAGAGCCTGGCCGATTTCTGCGAGAGGGTCGATCCGAAAATCGTCGGCAAGCGCGTCTTCGAAAGCCTGATCATGGCCGGAGCGCTAGACTGTTTCGGCCATGACCGCGCCGCGATGATGGCTGGCGTCGAGCGGATGATGGGGCTGGCGTCACTGGCGCAGCAGAACGCCGTCTCAGGCCAGGCCGACATTTTCGGCGCGTCTCTAGGGGCACAGTCGCAGGCGCTCAACTTGCCCGTGACCGAACCGTGGCTCGCCGCCGACCGCCTGCACCGCGAATTCCAGGTGGTCGGTTTCTATCTCTCCGCCCATCCGCTGGACGAGTACAAGGCGGCGCTGCAGAAGATGCGGGTGCAGAACTGGGCGGAGTTTTCGGCCGCGGTCAAGCGCGGTGCCACCGCAGGGCGCCTCGCCGGCACCGTGACCACCAAGCAGGAGCGCAAGACGCGGACCGGCAACAAGATGGGCGTGGTGCAGTTCTCGGACACGTCCGGCCAGTATGAGGCGGTGCTGTTTTCCGAAGGATTGGCGCAGTATCGCGACATGCTGGAGCCGGGCCGCTCCGTGGTCATCACCGTGGCGGCGGAGGACAGGCCGGAGGGCGTCAACCTGCGCATCCAGACAGTGCAGTCGCTTGAGGACGAGGCCAGCCGCATCCAGAAGGCACTGCGCATCTTCGTCAGAAACGATGCGCCTGCCTCGATCATTCAATCGCAGCTTACCCAGCGTGGTGAAAGTCAGGTGAGCATCATCGTTATCAAGGAAGAAGCGCAGGGCGAGGTGGAGATTGCCCTGCAGGGGGCTACCGCGTCTCGCCGCAAATCGCCTCGGCGATGCGCGCCGTGCCAGGCGTGGTCGAAGTGGAGCTGGTGTGATCGCCCCTTCCGGGGACTGGTGGCAATCCGCCGGGCGGCGTCCGCCGCTCAAGTCACCGCAATTGCCATGAAGACGAAAGACAGCGACGGATTGCAGGACCGTTCCACAATGGCGTGGCTGCGCGACACGCTGCGCAAGCTCTACCACGGCCGCACGCCGGCGGCTTTTCGGTTTCAGCTGGTTGCGGTCATCATCGACCTGGCCATCATTGCCTTCTTCATCGCCACGCCCGTCATCCAGCAGTCGGCCTCATTCCTGTGGCTCGACTATGCGGTGGCGGCTCTGGTCGCCGCCGACCTGGTTGCCAGGCTGCTTGCCTCGAACGACATGCTGCGGCTGATGAAGCAGCCGACCTCCTGGGTGGACATTTTCATCCTTTTGACGCTGCTGATGCCGACGGCGCTCGCCAATCTCGGCTTTCTGCGCATTCTGCGGCTGTGGTCGCTGTCGCGCAGCGGTTCGCTCTGGCGGCATTTCGAGATGCAGGGCCTGCGGCCCTGGCGCGAAGCGAGCCACGCGGTGATCAATCTCTTGACGTTCCTCTTCGTGATCACCGGTTTCGTCTACACTTTCTTCTTCCGCAGCGGAGCGGGGCTGGAAAGCTACATCGACGCGCTTTACTTCACCGTCGCGACGGTGACCACGACCGGGTTCGGCGACATCGTGCTGCCGGGAATGGCGGGGAAACTGACGGCGATCGTGACCATGATCATCGGCATATCGCTGTTCGTCAGGCTGGCGCAGGCGATCTTCCGACCGGCCAAGGTGTTCTTTCCCTGTCCGCAATGCGGCCTGCAACGGCACGAGCCGGACGCCGTTCACTGCAAGGCCTGCGGCCACCTCCTCAACATACCCGACAGCGGTGATTGAGGGGCGATTGAGGCGCGCTATGATGCCGCCGCTTGCGCCGGCTTTGGCTGCCGGCGCTGCAGGTTGAGCATATTGCCCATCAGGATCAGCAATGCCCCGCCTGCGGTGAAGGCGTCGATCTGCTCCTGGTAGAGCAGCCAGCCGATCAATGCCGACAGCGGCACGCGCAGGAAATCCATCGGCGAAATGACGGTGGCATCGGCGTAGCTCAGCGCCCAGGCCATGCAGAAATGCGACGACATGCCGGTGAAGGCGATCAGCAGAATCCACGGCCACAGCTCGAGCGACGGGTTGCGCCATTCGTAGAGCGCCGGGACCAGGCCGAGCACCGACTGGATGATCAACATCCAGAAGATGATTCGCACAACGCTGTCGGTCCGCGTCAGCGACTTGACCAGGACCAGCGAGATGCCGAAGCACATTGCCGCGCCCAGCACGACCAGATGTCCCGGATCGACCGAGCCGACGCCTGGGCGCACGATGATCACGACACCGATCAGCCCGAGCGCCACGGCGCCGAGCTTCGGCCGGGTGAGCCTTTCGCCGAGAAAGGTGACCGCAAGGATCGCCGTCCAGATCGGCGTCGTGAATTCGATCGAGATCAGCACCGCCAAAGGGATCAGCGTCAGGGCGTAGAGCCACGCCGCCTGGCCGGTATAGTGAACCACGTTGCGCGTGACATGGGCGAGGGGGCGCCCAGTGCGCATGGCGGCAAAGCCGCCATTTTGCATGACCAGCGGCAGCAGGATGAAAAAGCCGATCATCGAGCGCAGCTCCAGCACCTGGAAAACGTTGAGCTCGGCCGTGGTGGCGCGGCCCGCGACCGACATCGCCAGGAACGAGGCGATCGACAGCGCCATCCAGAACGCGGCCTTGGGGATGGAAGGGGTGGGTGCCATTTCCGCTATGTCGCAGGCCGTGGCTTTTGCCGCAACCGCTAGCAGCCGCATTCTTCTGGGCCAGCCGGATGTTGCAAAACAGTCATGTTGAAGGCGGAACCTGGCACGGCAGGGGGCGTTGAGTTCCGAATATCGGAAGTGCTTCGCAGGTGCCTTTCAATGTCGATAGGAGAATTTCGATGAGATCATTTGCGCAATTTGCGCTTGCTGGCTGCCTGTTGGTCACGGCAGGCGCGGCACATGCCGACGAGTCCAGATTTCTCCAGTCGTTCAAGGGCAATTTCACCGGCAAGGGCATTGTCAAGGTGACTACCGACGCGCCGACGGTGAATGTGTCCTGCACGTTCAGGTCAAACGCGACGTCGACCTCATTGTCGCTCGATGGCAATTGCCGAGGGCTTATCGTGGTGACGCGCGCCATCAGCGCGGACCTGAGGACTGCCGGAGCGAAATATAGCGGCACTTATGTCGGGTCTCGTACCGGGCCTGCGCAATTGAACGGCACCCGTTCGGGCAACGCGATCAATCTCGGCATCCGCTGGGCCAAGGAGGTCAATGGTGACCGAAAGGCGCAGATGAAGGTCGAGAAACGAGGCGAGAACGGCATGCGGCTGACGGTGATCGACACTGATCCGAAAACCGGCAAGAGCATGGTGACAAGCAGGATCGATCTGCAGCGCACCTAAATCTCGACAGCTGATATCCATTATCAGTCTTCCAGCGGCTCTGGCGGGTGGGTGTCGCGGCCTTTGCCGAACGTATAGCCGGTTTCCACCGCCTTGCGGCCGAACTTGTCGCGCAGCGCGTCGATGGCGCCTTCGGCCATGGCCCGCTTGCGCGACTGGATATCGACCAGATCGGGCGGATCGGCCTTGTCATCGGCGGAAAGATCGCTGACGCCGATGCCGAGCAGCCGGTATTTGGTGCCGTCGGTTTCCTTGCGCAGCAGCTCGACCCCGGTCGAAAAGATACGGTCGGCGAGCCGGGTCGGGTCGCCGAGCTGGCGGTTGCGGGTGCGGATCTTGAAATCCTGCGTCTTCAGCTTGAGCACCACCGTGCGCCCGGCGATGCCGGATTTCTTCAGCCGCGCCGAGACCTTTTCCGAAAGGCCCCGCAGCACCGAGACCAGCTCGTCCAGCGAAGCGATATCGGTGTCGAAAGTGGTTTCGGCCGATACGCTCTTGGCGTCCTGGTCGGGATCGACGCGGCGGACGTCCTCGCCGCGCGAGAGCCGGTAAAGCCGGTCGCCCATCACGCCATAGCGGCGCATGAGGTCGCCACGGTCCATCTTCTGGAGCTGGCCGATGGTGCGGATGCCGTCCTGTTCGAGCGTGGCGTTGAATGCCTTGCCGACCCCCCAGATCATGCTCACCGGCTGTGCGGCGAGGAAACCCACGGCTTCCGCTTCGCCGATGACCGAGAAGCCGCGCGGTTTGCGGAAATCCGACGCCACCTTAGCCAGGAACTTGCAGTAGGACAGACCTGACGAAACGGTGATGCCGATCTCCTTCTCGACGGCCAGCGCGAAACGGGCCAGCACCACCGCCGGCGGCAGGCCGTGCAGCCGTTCGGTTCCGGCAAGGTCGAGAAACGCCTCGTCGATCGAGAGCGGCTCGACCAGCGGCGTCAGCGCCTGCATCATGGCGCGCACCTCGCGCCCGACGACCACGTATTTTTCCATATTGGGCGGGATAACCACCGCTTCGGGGCAAGCCTCGAGCGCCTTGAACATGGGCATGGCGGAACGCACACCCCTTATCCGGGCGATGTAGCAGGCGGTGGAGACGACGCCGCGCTTGCCGCCGCCGATGATCAGCGGCTTGTCCTTCAGCGCCGGGTTGTCGCGTTTTTCGATTGCCGCATAGAAAGCGTCGCAGTCGATATGGGCCAGATGCAGCCGGTACAGCTCGGGATGACGGGCAAGCCTGGGGCTGCCGCATCGCTCGCAGCGCCTGGCGTCGCCGCGCTGAAAGGCCAGGCAGTCGCGGCAGAAACCGTGATCAGGATTATTGACAGGAGCCGCCATCGCTGCGAACATAAAGAGAACAAACACAATGGTACGACAGTGCAAGGCTAGCGACAAGCTTGGCCTGGGGAGAACGCATGAGCACGACCATAGTGCCGCTGGCGCCTGAGCTCTGGCCTGAATTCGAAGATCTCTTCGGCAAGCAGGGCGCCTGCTACGGCTGCTGGTGCACGCATTTCCGGCTGGCGCCGGCGGCTCGTCGCGAAAGCAGCCGCGAACGCAACAAAGACCACATCAGGGCGCGCATCGAAGCAGGCCCGCCACCGGGCATGCTGGCGTTCGAGGACGGCAAGGCAGTCGGCTGGATGCAGATCGGGCCGCGCGCCGACGTGCCCGAGTGGAACAACCGGGGCCGGGGCTCGGCTCCGGTCGATCCCGCGGACGCATCGGATCCGAGCGTCTGGGCAATTTCCTGTTTCTTCATCCGCGCCAAGGCACGGGGCCGGGGCATCAGCCATCGCCTGGTCGAAGGCGGCATCGAGTTCGCCCGCAGGAACGGCGCGCGAATGGTGGAAGCCTGCCCGATAGACCTGTCGAAGGATTCACGCTCCATCGGGCTGTTCGTGGGCTCGTCGCGCGTGTTCGAGAAGGCCGGGTTCGAGCGGCTCCTGGAACGCAAGGCGGGCCGGCCGTTGATGCGGCTGGTGCTGGAGCCGAGCGCCTGAACTTCGCCGTCTTGCAGTTGTGACGGTCTTTCCCTACCAGAAGTAGGAGACAATTTTGCCTTTTCGACCAAACGGAGAATTCTACGTGAACCGGATGTTGCCAATCGCCTTTACCGCGCTTCTGCTCAGCGCGCCCGCTTTCGGCCAGAGCGTCGACAGCCAGGGTGCGAAGCAGCTATCCGAGAACCTGTCCCGCTATGTCGGCAAACAGGCCCTCGACAAGGGCATCCTGAAGGTCTCGGTCGAAGGCGGCGCCTACAAGATCATGTTCGATTTCAAGGCGCTCGCCGGCACCTTGCCCGACCAGAAGCTGTTGAAATTCGACTTTGCGCCCTACGCCCTGCTGGTCAAGCCGCGCAGCGACGGGACCTGGGATGTCTCGATGGATCTTTCGCACAGCGCCTCCTTCGAGTTCAACGGGCCGCAGGGGCTGCAGAGCACGCAATTTTCTATCAAGGACGGCAAGGGTTCCGGTGTCTACGACCCCAATCTGGCGGCCTTTACCAGCGGCACCAGTTCGATGGCGGGCATGACGATGGTGTCGCAAGATGCCAAGCAGCACATGGAAGTCAGCGCCGACGGCGGCACCGCGACCATGGCCGCCACCAAGGCTGCCAATGGCGGGATCGATTTCGCGTTGTCGCAAAAAGTGTCGAACTTTGTCGAGACGATCAAATTCGACGATCCCGAAAGCGGACTGAAATTCCCGGTCACCGTCAAATCACCGGAACTGTCGGTGGATGCCAAAGGCAAAGGCGTGCAGACCAAGCCGCTGCTCGATCTCGTGGCATTTGCCGTCGCCAATGAGAACGAAGCCTCGCCGAAAGCCAACCAGGCGCAGCTCAAATCGCTTCTGCTCGCCGCGCTTCCGGTGTGGGAGCGCATCGACGGGACATACGGGTTCAAGGATTTCGCGGTCGAGAGCCCGGTCGGCACGTTCGGCGCGGCGCAGCTCAGCACCGCCTTCGGAATGGATGGCGTCGCCCAGAGCGGTACGATCGGCTACGGGATCAAGGCGTCGGGGTTGACCGTGCCGCAGCAGCTTCTGCCGAGCTGGAGCATGGCGCTGCTGCCGACCGATATCGACCTGAACTTCGGCGGCGCCAACATCGATCTCGACAGCATGGCGAAGAAGGCAATCGAAGCCTTTGATCTTAACAAGAACCCGCCGCTGTCGGCCGAATTCGGAGAGCAGCTCAAAACCGATTTCATGGCCAAGACGCCGAAGGTGGTCATTGGCCATAGCACCATCAAGAACAAGGATACCGAAATCGCCTTGGAAGGCGAAATGACGTTTCCTGGCGAGAAGCCGGAAGCCAATGTGACGGTGGACGTCGCCGGCTTCGACAAGATCGTCGAAGGCCTGCAGGAAGCGGCGAAATCGGAACCGGAGGTGGCGCAGTACGTGCCTGTGGCCCTGATGGTGAAAGGGTTCGGCAAGACCTTGACGGACGGCCGCATGGAATGGGTCGTCAACGCTAAGCCGGACGGTTCGGTCATTGTCAATGGCGTCATGCTGAAGCCGGCCGATCCTGCCGAGGACGACAGCATTGACGATGGCGGCGACGAGACGGACCAGGCGGATCCGACACCGTAGCCACTCGGCTCACCAAAGCGCGTCGCCTTCGAACGGATTGGCGCGACGCGCCTCAAGCCTTCGTTTTATGCTTGTCGCTCAAACCGGGCGACAAGAGTCAGACTTCGCTCGACCTGGCGATCGGGGCGCCGCCTTGGGATCGTCACTCATATCGAATGCTCGTGGTTATCGTCGCCCAGCGGCAGCGCGCGCAACGCCTTGCCGACGGAGGCCGGTGGCGTGCCGGTTTCCTCGGCAAAACGCAGCAATGTGGGTTCGTGGGCGAGAACGAACTGCAGCACACCGGCCAGAAATCCCGGCTCGCCGGCAGCTTTGCGGATCGAATGCGCCTCGATGCCGGTGATGGCCAGGAAGCGAGGCAGCAGTTCGGGATCAGAGGCGACGAAGGCCAGAGCCTTCACGGCAATGGTTTCGGCCTCTTCGCGCATTGACGCTGCGTTTGCCATCATTACCTTTCAGGGTATGCGGAATGTGAGTCTCTTCCGCAGTAATGGCAAGCGTCGCTTGCGGCAAGTCGTTACCTCTTCAGTGCGGGACCCGAGGTGGAAACGGAGCAGCTTTTCTCGCCGCAGGTTTCCGTTTCGTCAATCATATTGCCGTAGAGTCGAGTAGGGTTTGGTGCGTCCCGGAAGGGCGCATAACGGCCGCCTTCGAGCGGAACAGCGGCCGGGACGGGATATCGATGCCTAAGAAGGTCATGATCGTCGAGGACAATGAGCTCAACATGAAGCTCTTTCGGGACCTCATCGAAGCAAGCGGTTACGAGACAGTTCGCACCCGCAACGGTCTGGAAGCGCTCGATCTGGCGCGTCAGCACCGGCCGGATCTCATTTTGATGGACATCCAGTTGCCTGAAGTGTCTGGGCTGGAGGTGACGAAATGGCTGAAGGAAGACGACGACCTGCACGTCATCCCGGTCATTGCCGTCACCGCCTTCGCGATGAAGGGCGACGAGGAGCGCATCCGCCAGGGCGGCTGCGAGGCTTATATCTCCAAGCCGATCTCGGTGCCGCGCTTCATCGAAACCATCAAGTCTTACCTGGGTGATTCCTGATGCACCTTGCCGCCAAAGCCGGAGCCTTGTGAAATGACCGCTCGGATTCTCGTCGTCGACGACATCCCTGCCAATGTCAGGCTGCTGGAGGTCCGGCTGCTGGCCGAATATTTCGAGGTGTTGACCGCCACCAACGGCCTGGATGCAATCGAGACCTGCGAGAACGGCAAGGTCGACGTCGTGCTGCTCGACGTCATGATGCCGGACATGGATGGCTTCGAGGTCTGCCGGCGCCTGAAGGGCGATCCGGCGACGTCGCATATTCCAGTGGTAATGATCACCGCACTCGACCAGGTTTCCGACAGGGTGCGCGGGCTTGAGGTCGGCGCCGACGATTTCCTGACCAAACCCGTCAACGACCTGCAACTGATGACGCGCGTCAAGAGTCTCGTCAGGCTGAAGTCGCTGACCGACGAGTTGCGGCTGCGCGCCTCGACCACGCGCAACATCGGCATCGAAGAGTTGCTCAGCCGCAATTTCGCCTCCGAGGACACGACGCCGAAAGTGCTTCTGATCGATGAGCGCAAATCGTCGATCGAGCGCGTCCAGAAGATGCTGCGCGACTGTGCTGACCTGGATGTCGCCAGCGATCCGCATGCCGGCTTCTTCCAGGCGGCGGAGACGCCCTATGAATGCGTGATGATCTCGACGAGCTTCGCCGATTTCGATCCGCTTCGGCTCTGCTCGCAACTGCGCTCGCTCGATCGCACACGCTTCCTGCCGATCATCCTGCTGGCGGAGGAGGGCGAGGAGGAGCGCATCATCCGTGGTCTCGAACTCGGCATCAACGACTATCTGATGCGGCCTATCGACCAGCAGGAACTGACGGCGCGGTTGCGCACCCAGGTGCGCCGCAAGCGCTACAACGACCAATTGCGCGCCAGCGTGACGCAGACGATCGAAATGGCGGTGACCGACGGGCTGACCGGGCTGCACAACCGCCGCTATCTCGACAGCCATCTCCAGACGCTGTTCGACCGCGCCGTGGCGCGGCGTCGGCCGCTGTCGGTGATGATCACCGACCTCGATCGCTTCAAGTCGATTAACGACACGCACGGCCATGACGGTGGCGACGAGGTGCTGCGGGAATTCGCGCGGCGGCTGCGCAAGAACGTGCGCGGCATCGATCTGGCCTGCCGGTTCGGCGGTGAGGAGTTCGTAGTGGTCATGCCTGACACCGATGGAGCGATCGCCGAAAAAGGTGGCCGAACGCATCCGCGCCGAAATCGCCCAGATGCCGTTCGTCATCGGGCCTGACGGCAAGGCCATCGAGGTCACCGTCAGCGTCGGCGTGTCGTCGGTGCTGAAGGGGGTGGATACGGTGGCGGCGCTGATGAAACGCGCCGATCTGGCGCTCTATGAAGCCAAGAGCGGTGGCCGCAACCGCGTCGTCGCCAAGGCTGCCTGACGGACCGGGTAAGAGTATCCGTCAATCCGGCAAGGTTACCCATTTACCTTAATCCAAGCGATTCACGAGGCTTGGTTAAGAAACTGTTGATTTTCATAAGCTCTTGCGCAAATGTGCGGCCACAGACAGAGCGACGCCGGCACGAGGACAGACAGCCGGGTCGATCAAAAAATACCCCATGATGCTCAGGTCCGCCGCATCTCCTGGGTCCGTGGGGTCGGCCGGCCGGCGCTGGCACATAGTGGCCTCCTCGTACCGCTGCCAAACGCCGACCGGCCCCCTTTCAAAATAGCATCAGGATTCTGCGCCAAGCTCCGGATATCAGGAGCTTTTTGCGCACAGGATATCGACAGCATTTGGACTGTAAAAGGCGAGCCACGATGTGGAGAGCTGCGGCGCACGCTCTCTTGCTATCCGGCGGAGGGCGTTGCTCCTCACTTCATACATATGGCGCCCAAGGGGCTTGCTTCAAGCCCGGGTTCCTCCCGTAAAACCGCGGCCCTAGCCAATAGGAGCGGAGTGACGGGAATGCGTGCACCGACAGATGGATCGCGTCGAAATCATGCGGTGATTGTCGCCGGGGGCGGCCCGACAGGATTGATGCTGGCAGGCGAACTCGCATTGGCGGGCATCGACGTCGCCATTGTCGAGCGGCGCCCGACCCAGCAGCTGATTGGTTTGCGCGCGGGTGGCCTGCACGCACGCACAATCGAGGTGCTCGACCAGCGCGGGATCGCCGACCGGTTCCTCTGCCAGGGGCGATGCTTCCCGACCGTCGGCTTCCACATGATCCGTTTGGACATCAGCGACTTTCCCATCCGGCACAACTATCTGCTGGCGCTGCGGCAAAACCACATCGAGCGGATATTGGCCGACTGGATCAGCGAATTGGGGGTGCCGATCCATCGCGGACAGGAAGTCACGGATTTCATGCAGGACGACAGTGGCGTGGATGTGGGGCTTTCCGATGGCCGACGGATGAAGGCGCAGTACCTCGTCGGATGCGACGGTGGACGCAGCACGATCCGCAAGGCGGCGGGCATCGAATTCGCTGGATGGGATCCGACGATGAGCTGGATGATCGCCGAGGTCGAGATGTCGGAAGAACCGCCATTGGGCTTTCGCAGCGACGCCCACGGAACCCATGCGATAGGCAAGATCGAGGACGGCGACCGGTTGGGCATCGTGCTGACCGAGAAACGACTGATCATCGGTGGTGAACCGACATTGGACGATCTCCGCGAGGCGCTCACCGTTATCTATGGCACCGATTTCGGCGTCCACAGTCCGACCTGGCTCTCTCGTTTCACCGATATGACGCGCCAGGCTGCCGCTTACCGCGACAGACGTGTCCTGCTGGCCGGCGACGCTGCGCATATCCATCCCCCAATGGGCGGACAGGGCCTCAACATCGGCGTGCAGGACGCGGTCAACCTGGGATGGAAGCTGGCCCAGGTCGTCAAACGGGCATCACCGGACAGCCTGCTCGACAGCTACCATGCCGAGCGCCATCCGGTCGCCGCCCGCGTGTTGCGCAACACGATGGCGCAGGTCGCGCTTCGCCGCATGGATGACCGCACCAAAGCCCTGGGCGACACCATCGCCGAACTGCTCGCCATGGATGAACCACGCAAACGAATCGCCGCAGAGATGTCCGGCCTGGGTGTCCACTACGACCTCGGGGAGGGGCACGCGCTGCTTGGGTGGCGAATACCCGACCTCGATCTGCTCACCGCCAGCGGGCCGGTGCGGCTGTTTACCTTGCTGCACCATGCCCGGCCGGTGCTGATCAACCTCGGCACGCCCGGCAGACTTGACATCAAGCCGTGGGCGGATCGGGTCCAGCAGGTCGACGCCGTGTACGACGGCGATTGGGAGCTGCCAGTTCTCGGGGCCGTCGCCGGGCCCGACGCGGTGCTGATCCGCCCCGACGGGTACGTGGCATGGGTTGGTTCCGGAAGCCAACAGGGACTGGCCGATGCGCTGACCACCTGGTTCGGGCCGCGCGTTGATGTGGCGTAGCAGGGTCGAGGCCGGCCTGGCGCATCGCCCGCAAACGCGTGCTTGTCATGCGTTGCGAGCTTTTACGGTGCTAGGTCTCCTGACATCCCGTTGACAGGAGGTACCATCTGTGCAGAAATTGGTTGGACCATTGGACCACTTGGAACGCGCGTGGATCAAAACAGCCTGCCACCTATTCAGACGACGGCGCGTGACGACGCCGTGCTGAAGGCGTTGGTAGGCTTTGTTCGTGCCGAGGCCCTCCAGCCGGGCGAGCGGCTGCCAACGGAACGCATCCTGGCCGAGCGGCTGAAGGTCAGCCGCAACACGGTGCGCGAGGCGCTGACGCGCTGGGAAGGGCTCGGGCTGGTCGAGCGCCGGCAAGGCAGCGGCACCTATCTCAAGGCAGCCGTTTCGCCGGACATGTTGCATCTGCCGCTGACGCTTGCGGGCGGCAACGACTTCACCAGCCTGATGCAGACGCTTGAAATCCGTCGCGCGCTGGAGGCGGAAGCCGCCGCCCTTTGCGCCGAACGCGCGAGCCAGACCGATATCGCCGAAATCGAGCGCAAGCTCGACATCATGGAGCAGGCGTTCCGCACGCGCGAGGGCATGTCTTCGGAAGAGGACTGGGAGTTCCACCAGGCGATCTACAGGGTTTCCGGCAACCCGCTGTTCGAACAGATCATCGCCGCCATGCACGAATTGTTCCACCGCTTCTGGGAGCATCCGCTGGGCGTGCGCGATTTCGGCCACGCCAGTTTTCCCTATCATCGGACCATTTACGAGCGCATCGCCGCGCGCGACCCGCACGGCGCCCGCGCCGAGGCGCTCAAGCTGATCGCCACCGTCGAGGACGATCTGAAGCGCGGCGCCGCCAAACTCAAACTTTCGAGCCAGACATGAACGAGCATCCCTCAGGTTTCGATCACGACTATCTTGCCGAGGCGGCGACGCTTCTGGCGCATGACGAACCTTTCCCCGGTGGGGCGGTGGTGCCGCCGATCTACCAGACATCGCTGTTCACCTTCGCCAACTATGCCGAGATGGCGGATACTTTTGCCGGCAAACGGAAGCAGCCGATCTATTCGCGCGGCGACAATCCGACGGTGATGGAGTTCGAGGCACGCGTCGCCGCGCTCGAGGGCGCCGAGGCCGCGCGCGGCTTTTCCAGCGGCATGGCGGCGATCAGCGCCACGGTGCTCGCCTTCGTCGGCGCCGGCGAGCGCATCGTTGCGGTGCGCAATTGCTATGGTGATGCCTATCGGCTGTTCGAGCGGCTTTTGCCGCGGCTCAACATCAGGGTCGACTATGTCGACGGCTCCGATCCGGATGCGGTGGCGGCGGCCCTTCCGGGCGCCAGGCTGCTCTATCTGGAGAGCCCGACCTCGATGATGTTCGAGTTGCAGGACTTGGCTCACCTGACCCGGCTGGCGAAGGAGCAGGGCATCGTCACCACGATCGACAATTCCTGGGCGACACCGGTGTTCCAGAAGCCGATCACGCATGGCGTCGATCTGGTGCTGCATTCGGCTTCGAAATATCTCGGCGGCCATAGCGATACGGTCGCCGGCGTGGTGGCAGGCTCGGCCGCCCACATCAAGCACATCAACGAGCAGACCTATTCCTATCTCGGCGGCAAGCTTTCGCCCTTCGAGGCCTGGCTCTTGCTGCGCGGGCTGCGCACGCTGCCGCTGCGCCTGCCGCATCACATGAAGAGCGGGCTTACCATCGCCGAGCGGCTGAAGGCGCATGGCAATGTCGAGCGCGTGAACCACCCCGCCTATTCGAACCATCCGGGCAAGGCGACGCTTGCTGGTTACGCGGGGTTGTTCTCCTTCGAGGTCACCGAGGATATCGACATCCCCGTCTTCGTCGATGCGTTAAAATATTTCCGCATCGGCGTGAGCTGGGGCGGCCATGAGAGCCTGGTCGTGCCGGCCAAGGCGTCGCTGGAGCAGACGCCGGGACTGAATTCGATGGCGCGCTTCGGCGTCAGCCCCCGAACAATCCGCTTCAATGTCGGATTGGAAAGTGTCGAGGACCTGTGGGCCGACGTGGCGCAGGCCTTCGAAAAAGCCAGAAAATAACAAGCCGCTTCAAAATGGGAGTCTTGAAGATGAAAAAACTGACCGTCATGCTTGCCACAGCCGCGGGATTGGCGATTTCCGCCGGAAACGCGCTGGCCGATTCGACCCTGAAAATGGTCGAAGTCATCACCAGCCCGCCGCGCACGGAGTTCCTGAAGAAGCAGATCGCCGAATTCGAAAAGGCCAATCCCGGCATCAAGGTCGAGCTGATCTCGCTGCCCTGGGGGCAGGCTTTCGAAAAGTTCCTGACCATGGTGCAGGCCGGCGATACGCCCGACGTGGTCGAGATGCCGGAACGTTGGATGGGCCTCTACGCCAACAACGCCCAGCTCGAGGATCTCGGCCCGTACATGGCCAAGTGGGACGACGCCAAGACGCTCGGGGAGCGCGCCAAGCAGTTCGGCTCGACCGTCAACAACACCCAGTTCATGATCCCTTACGGCTACTATGTGAACGCGCTGTTCTGGAACAAGAAGCTGTTCAGGGAAGCCGGCCTCGACGGCCCGCCGGCCACGCTCGACGAGTTCGTCGCCGATTCCAAGAAGATCTCGGCGTTGCCCGGCAAATACGGCTACTGCCTGCGTGGCGGACCCGGCGCCTTCAACGGCATGCACATGTTCATGAACATCGCCGCCGGCAAGGGCGGCTACTTCAACGAAGACGGCACCTCGACCATAAACGAGGAGGGCTCGGTCAAGGGCCTGCAGATGCTGGCAGACATGTACAAGCAGGGCCTGGCGCCCAAGGACGCGGTGAGCTGGGGTTTCAACGAAACCGTCACCGGCTTCTATTCCGGCACCTGCGCCATGCTCAACCAGGATCCGGATGCGCTGCTGGGTATAGCCGACAAGATGAGCGCAGACGACTTCGCCGTGGCGCCGCTGCCGGTCGGGCCGAGCGGCAAGTCCTATCCGACGCTCGGCTATGCCGGCTGGGCAATGTTCGCCAATTCGCAGCACAAGGACGACGCCTGGAAGCTGATGGCGACGCTGCTCTCGCCCAAGGACAATCTGGAATGGGCCAAGGAAGTCGGCGTCGTCCCGATCCACAACGGCGCCGACCAGGATCCGCATTTCAAGACCGAGCAGTTCAAGGGTTGGTTCACGGAGCTCAGCGACAGCGCCAAATATGAAATGGTGACGCCCCCGACGCATCTGGAGAACCTCGGCAATTTCGTCGACCAGGTGGCGATCAAGAACTTCCAGGAAGTATTGCTTGGCCAAAAGGCGGCCAAGGAGGTTGCCGACCAATGGGCCGCCTTCCTGACCAAGGAACAGCAGGACTGGATGGCGAAGAACAAGAAGTAGTTTTTTCTTCCTTCTCCCCGTTCACGGGGAGAAGGTGGCCCGATAGGGCCGGATGAGGGGCGGCGCTACGTTCTGTCAGCCTGGCGCTGCCCCTCATCTGCCTGCCGGCATCTTCTCCCCGTAAGCGGGGGAGAAGGACGCTCATTGTCCATCTCGATCCTCCTGGAGTCGCCCACAGCCAATGACTTATGCCGTGTCCGAAATACGACCCGCCGGGAGGCCGCGCCGCAAGCGGCTGACGCACGCTGCCACCGAACCCTGGTTTTATCTCAGCCCGGCGATCATCCTGCTGGTCGTGGTGCTTTTGGTGCCGCTGGTCATCGGCATCAGCTATTCGTTCCGTAAGTTTTCAGCCTTCAAGTCGGAGTATGTCGGGCTCGGCCAGTACCAGGCGATGCTGTCGGATGCCGTGCTCGGCCAGGCGCTGGTCAATACGTTGTGGTGGACGCTCTCCAGCCTGTTCTTCCAGTTCTTCCTCGGCCTTGGCCTGGCGCTGCTGCTCGACAAGCCGTTTCGGGGCCGCAAGGTGGTGCAGGCGCTGGTGTTCCTGCCCTGGGCGGTGCCGTCCTTCCTGTCGGGCCTGACATGGGCATGGCTGTTCAATCCGATCATCGGGCCGCTGCCGCACTGGCTGTTCGCGCTGGGGCTGAAGGCCGAGCCGACCAACGTTCTCTCCGATCCCTCGACCGCCATGTGGGGGCCGATCGTCGCCAATGTCTGGTTCGGCATCCCGTTCTTTGCCATCACGTTGCTGGCGGCACTGAAATCCATTCCCTCGGAACTGCATGAGGCGGCAGCGATCGACGGCGCCTCGCCCTGGCAACGCTTCACCAAGGTGACGCTGCCGTTCCTGGCGCCGACCATCGCCATCACGGTGATGCTGCGTACCATCTGGATCGCCACTTTCGCCGACCTGATCTTCGTCATGACCGAGGGCGGGCCGGCCGGGTCGACCAACACGGTGCCGGTCTACATCTATGTCAGTGCCTTCAAGTCGCTGGACAAGGGCTACGCATCGGCGGTTGCCGTGCTGCTGCTCGTCCTGCTCATTGCCTATGCGATTGCGCTGATCGCCATCCGCCGCTCCCTGGTGAGGCACGTCTGATGATTGCGGGACGCTCATCTTCGCAGCGCTTCTTCGGCGGCGTCGGGCTCTATGCGGCCATCGCGGCCTATGTGATCTTCGCCCTGTTCCCGATCTTCTGGACGCTGAAGATATCGGTTACACCGGAACGGCTTCTCTATTCCGAAGGCATCACCTTCTGGCCGTCGCAGATGACGTTGCAGAACTTCGTCACCGTGCTCGAGGCGACCGACTTTCCGCGCTATTTCCTCAACAGCGTCATCGTCTCGGTTTCGACGGCTGCACTGGTGACTGTCATCGCGACGCTTGCCGGCTATGCCATGTCGCGCTTCACCTTTCGCGGCAAGGCGGCACTGGCGCTGATGCTGCTTTTGACCCAGACTTTCCCGCTAGTCATGGTCATTCCACCGATCTATCGCGTGATGGGCCAGATCGGCCTGATCAACAGCCTGACCGGGCTGATCATCATCTACACCGCCTTCAACACCGCCTTTGCAACCTTCCTGATGCAGTCCTTCTTCGACGGCATACCGAAGGACCTGGAGGAGGCGGCGATGATCGACGGCTGCACACGCGCGCAGGCGATGCGCCGGGTGATCGTGCCGCTGACGCTACCCGGCATGGGCGCCACGCTCGGCTTTGTCTTCACCGCTGCCTGGAGCGAACTCCTGTTCGCGCTGATGCTGATCTCCAGCGATGACAAGAAGACCTTCGCCGTCGGCCTGCTCACCTTCATCGGCAAGTTCGCCGTCGACTGGGGGCAGATGATGGCGGCGTCGATCCTGGCGCTGATCCCGGTCTGCATCTTCTTCGGCTTCCTGCAACGCTATCTCGTCACCGGTCTCACCGCCGGCGCCGTGAAGGGATAATCGATGGCTTCCGTTACGCTGGCAAAAGTCCGCAAAGACTATGGTGGCGTGCGTGTGCTGCACGCGGTCGACCTCGACATCGCCGACGGCGAGTTCGTCGTCCTCGTCGGTCCGTCCGGCTGCGGGAAATCGACGCTTCTGCGCATGATCGCCGGTCTGGAGGAGGTTTCCGATGGCGAGATCCGTATCGGCGAGCGGTTAGTCAACGACGTCGCGCCGAAGGACCGCGACATCGCCATGGTATTCCAGTCCTACGCGCTTTATCCGCATATGGACGTGTCGAAGAACATGGGCTTCAGCCTGATGCTGAAGAAGGCAGAAAAGCAGGCGATCGACGCGCGGGTCGACGGCGCCGCCAGGCGGCTTGGGCTGGACAATTTTCTGCAACGCCTGCCGCGCCAGCTTTCCGGCGGCCAGCGCCAGCGCGTCGCCATGGGCCGGGCCATCGTGCGCGATCCCAAGGTCTTTCTTTTCGACGAGCCGCTTTCGAACCTCGACGCCAAGCTGCGCGTGCACATGCGCGCCGAGATCAAGGCGCTTCACCAGCAACTGAAGACCACATCGGTCTATGTCACGCATGACCAGATCGAAGCCATGACCATGGCCGATCGCATCGTCGTGATGTATGACGGCGTCGTCCAGCAGGTCGGCGCGCCGCTCGACCTCTATGACCGGCCGGCCAACATGTTCGTCGCCGGATTCATTGGCTCGCCCGGCATGAATTTCCTGCCGGCGAGTGTTGAGAAGGGCGGCAAGGCGGATGCAGTGCTGTCCGATGGCCAGAAACTGCGATTGCCGGATGGCCTGCCACTCAGGGAAGGCGATGCGGTTACCGTCGGTTTGCGGCCGGAGCATATAAGGCTGGCGGATGACGGCCCGCTGCAAGGCGAAGTGGTGGTGGTCGAGCCGCTCGGCCTCTCGACGCAGTTCTACGTCAAGCTGGCCGGCCAGCAGCTTTGCGTGTTCGCCATGGGCCGCGCCGGCGTGAAGCCTGGCGAGACGGTGCGGCTATCGGCCGATCCGGCGGCGCTGCATGTTTTCGACCCGAAAAGCGCCGACCGGGTAGGGTAGGGGCGCGGCCGCCGAGCGGCCACTCTGTTGCCCGCTGGGCATATTCTAGCCATACGGCCTTTTGGCGAGTCGAAACTTGCTTCACCCGGGCCAACCGCTTTGCGGAGCCACATTAATAGAAACCTCCTCCTGCCGCCATCATGTGGCGTCCTTTCATCAATCAGTTTGGTTCTTGAATCGCCGCAACGCAGCGGGGGGGGGAGATTTATAATGCCTGCGAATAACAACTCCGCCGACGCTCGTATCACTGAACCATGCCGGAGAATGACCAGCCTAGGCCGGTGAACCGGTATGTCAGAAGACGGCTTCCGTCTGCCATCACGCTCGGAGACCGGAGAATTGCTTTCATACGCAGCGAAATCACGGAACAGATTCAGTCGCGAATTGACGCGTAGCGGACAGCGAGGGCAGCAGTATCAAGCCACGCTCTATCCCAGGGCGGCCGGCAAAGCAGCCTAAATCTCTTTGAACTCCACCGTCCGCGGCGGGATATGAGCTAGGCTCAGCCGTTTGGTATTCTTGATTTCTGGTCAACTGCCGCCCTACTTTGGGCCATCATCAGGGACCTAGACGAATGATCTCGGTTTGCGGATACATCGGGGCGGTGATCGGTTGGAAGGCGCTCGAAAATGCCGGCGACATCCTAGATAAGATCGGCGAGACGCTGTTTGGCGGACGTTATAAAGCGATCTACGAGGACGTCGCATCCAAGCTGCGCGCTCATACAGGCGCGGTTCCAGCAAACCACGATTTGGAGCACGCCATTCGACTCAGTGAACTCACCTCTTCACTCGTGATGGTGCGCATGTATGTCGATACGCAAGAGGCCGACCAGTTGCGGCTTGGCGGACGGCCGCCGGAGCGTCGCGCGAGGATTCAGTTCGCTAGTGCCGCGCGCCGCTATCTGCATAAGCAGATTGGATTGGGCGGGCCATTCAAGCTAGAATCCAACAAGGACGTTGTCGATGAAATAGAGACAAACTTGGACGGCGCGCTATCGGCTCGCGACTTTGCAGCGGTCCAGGCGAGTCTGGATGCAGCGTGCAAGCGCGTTCTGCGCGATCTCATCGCTGGAACGGAGCAGGGAAAGGACCAACTGGCCGTTCCTGCCGATTTCGCGTCATTTTTTCGTGGAAAGGCGACGGATGATGAGCCGGGCTGGGCTCTTATTTTCCTTGCCTTCATGCGGGAGGCATTGAAGCAAAATCACAAAGCGGAGGTCGCCTTCATCGCGTCTCGCCTTGGGTATTTGCGCAATTCGCTACCGAAACTCGAAGCCAAATTTGACCAATTTTTGCAGATAGCGAATTCGATAAAGAACGACACATCTGATATTAAAGATGATATATCTAAAATCCTAGCAATAGTTCAGAAACGTGAGTCTTACGTAATTGGTGGAATCCAATTTGAATTTCCTATTAAAATTGAAATAGCCATAAATGATCGTGGAGAGCTTATCATTTTCCACAATCGGCCATTTAACAATGATTTATCTAAACTAGAATTCAATATGGAAGAAAGTCGACTCTCTCTAGTAATGATTAAAGGATTCTCTTGTAATATACCAATACGATCTGAGTTATCTGTGTTTATGAGAAAGTCTACTCAGGCTCTAATGGTGCTTGTGAACGAGGGAGGTGGAAATCTAGTCGAGGGTGACTATGTGCCATTGCATGTCATGAAAAGGTACTTGGAACCATTTTCTTCTGGCTAGGGCAAAGCTGCATAGAGACAAATTCTCTGGATCCCTGCTGAGGCGCCGTGGCTTTTGTCGTAGAGATTTATGCGGTGACGACGCGCACGCCTTTCGCGGTTTATGGGAGCCGCTCGACAAGGCCCCTGCCTCGCGCGGGCTTTGTGACTATAGCAGCCCTATCGGTAGCGCGATCCATTACGTTGGCCGTTATGCTGGGTTTGACTACCATCCAATGAAATCAATGCTTTAGGAACAAAAAAACGCCGCCCGATGGGCGGCGTTTCGGCATTCTCTTGGAAAAACCAGATTACTTGATCTTGGTTTCCTTGAACTCGACGTGCTTCTTGGCGACCGGGTCGTATTTGCGGAACGACAGCTTGTCCGTCTTGGTGCGGCTGTTTTTGCTGGTCACGTAGAAGAAACCGGTGTCGGCGGTCGACAGAAGCTTGATCTTGATGTTTGCGGCTTTGGCCATGGTATCAGTCCGTTTGTTCGTGGGGTTTTGGCCGCTGGAGCACGGGCAAACACCCGGACGCGGGAAACTTGCCGCGACACATAAAGAACGCGCCCGGAAAGTCAAGCCCGACGCGCCTTGCTGTCGTAAGCACATGAGTTGTCCGGATTAGGTAGCACGTGAGTTGTCCGGTTTTATCGCCAGCGGATGGAGGCTGGGGATGAAGCGGACGGCATGGCTACAGGAACGGAGAATGCAAAAGTTTCGGGACGTATTGAGCCGCTGGAATGGTGGCGATCTTTCGATGATGGAGGCAGGGGAGTTGCTTGGCATGTCGGAGCGGCAATTCCGACGCTACCGCGACCGGTACGAAGAGGCTGGGGAAGCAGGGTTGCTGGATCGGCGCTTGGGCAAGCTTTCGACGCGTCGGGTGCCGGCGGAAGCGATTGAGGAGATGCTGGAGCTTTACCGTCATCGCTACCTCGGCTGGAATGTGAAGCATTTCCACGAGCACCTGCTGCGCGATCACCATTTCAGCTGGGTCTACACCTTCATCAAGACGCAGCTCCACGCGGCGGGCCTTGTGGAACGGGCCAAGCGGCGCGGTGCTCACCGGCGCAAGCGGGAGAGGAAGCCTTGCGAGGGGATGATGCTGCATCAGGATGGCAGCCGTCATCGATGGCTGGCGGGTGAGCCGATGCTGGACCTGATCGTGACGATGGACGATGCGACGAGCACGATCTATTCGGCCTTCCTGATCGAGGAGGAAGGCACGGCGTCGAGCTTTCAGGGCCTTCTGGAGACATTCGTCGCCAAGGGATTGCCATCGAGCCTCTACAGCGATCGCGGCAGCCACTATTTCGTGACGCTGAAGGCCGGCGAGGCGGTCGACAAAAGCCGGCTGACCCAGGTCGGCCGGGCACTCGAGCGGCTGGGTATCGAACATATTCCAGCCTATTCCCCTGAAGCGCGAGGCCGCTCGGAGCGGATGTTCTCCACCTTGCAGGATCGGCTACCGAGAGAGCTGGCGCTGGCCGGAATTGCCGACATCGAGGCCGCCAACCGGTTCATCGCACAGACCTACCTACCAGCTCACAATGCCCGCTTCGCCAGGCCGGCCGCGGTCGAGGACAGCGCCTTTGTCGCCGCAGACCCGCAACAACTGGCCCAGATCCTGTGCATCGAGGAGGAGCGCGTCGTTGCCCGCGACAACACGGTCGCCTTCGCGCGGCTGCGATTGCAGCTGCCGCAGAGCCCGATCCGGCATCACTTCGTCAAAGCCACCGTCAAGGTCAGGCACTACCCGGATGGAACCCTCGCGATCTTTCACGGGCCGCGCCGCATTGCTCGCTACAGCTCTGACGGCGCCGCAATCGAAGACACTTGCCCCATCAGGCAAGCCGCGTGAACCGCTTCGACGCCAAAACAGAAGCGGACAGATCATGTGCTACCAAACCGGACAACTTGATTAGCTACCGACAGCCCGACGCGCCTTGCGGCCGTCACGGAAGCCAATGCCTGTCGGCATTCACACGTGTTCCGCCTCCAGAACGATGGTTTTCTTCCAATCTCCCGTGGTGTTCCACCAGCGATTCGGATTGGCGCGGTCGTCCAGTCCCTTGGAACGGCTGGCAAGGACCGGCTGAATGCGGATCACCGGTTCCTGGTAGCTGTGCGCCTGAAAGATCGCTTCTACGACGCGCGCCGCCAATTCCTGGTCATCGGGCAGTTCGAACGAAACCTCGACCGTGCCGGGGCGGCGCCGCAATTCGGTCTCGGCGCCGGCGGCTGCGCCGTCAAGTGGTCGGTAGCGTTCGATGCCATGTGCCGACTGGTAGGCGTTGCGGTCATAATTACCCATGGCCAGCGGCCCCAGCGCCACCACCGCGTCCATGATGCGGTCGACATCCGCGGCCGGCGCCTGGAAAGTGACAAGCAGGAGCAGCGTCATCCGCAATGATGTGGTTTCAAAGCCGCTGTCGATCATCGGAGTCTCCTCAACTTCAAGTGTTTTGAGGTCTCCGTATAAACCGTGGCTGCTGACACGGTTCTGTCAGCAGCCAGTCATCCGGGGGTAGCCAGTTATGGGGCCAGCCGGCAGTGGGCGATCGTGAATCCGGTTTGCGCCGGTGGCGGCTTACAAAATCTTGCGGACCAGCCTGACACTGGCAAGGACCATGTAGGCGGCGAAGAACAGGCCGAGCGACCAGCCGAAACCAGAGGGACCGAACGCATCCATGCCGATGCCTATCGCCTGTGGGCCGAGCACCATGCCGACGCCGTAGCACAGCACGAAGGCGGCATTGGCCGAAGCCAGCTCATGGCCGGAAAGCTGCGAGCCGAGATGGGCGAGGCCGATCGTGTACATGGCCGCGACCACGCCGCCCCAGACGAACAGAAGGCCCGCCATCAGGTGCCAGTTGCCGGCCAGATGCGGCATGAAGATCGTACCGGCGAGTCCGACAGTGGCGCACGCCAGAAGCAGATAGCGGCGGTCCGAGACGCGATCGCTGATCATGCCGATCGGGATCTGCAAGAGCACGTTGCCGAGGCCGATCATGGTGAGCAGCAAGGCGGCGTCGGCTTCGGAATAGCCGATGCGGTTGCCATAGACCGGAAACAGGGCGAAACCGCCCGTTTCGACGGCTCCAAACACCAGTACGGCGGCGGTGGCGGTCGGCACCAGCCAGATATAACGCAGGAAATTGCTGGTCTCGCCGTCAGATACGATCGTCGGGCTCTCGTTACGCGCCGCCAGCACCGGGATCGCGGCCAGCGCCACCAATGCGATGATGACCCGAAAGGCCTGAAGCCGGAACTGCCGAGATGGGCGAACAGCCACGGCCCCGCGGCAAAGCCGAGCGACAGCACGGTGGCGTAGATGCCGAGCACAAGACCTCGCCGATGCGGCGGCGCCGAGGTGCTGATCCAGAATTCCGACAGGATGAACAGCACCGTCAGCGCGATGTGCAGCACGACGCGCAGCGGAAACCACATCCAGAAATCGGGTGCGAAGTGGAAGCCGACGAAGGCCAGCGCACCGGCGGCAATCATGGCGATCATCGTCCAGGCAACGCCGAAGCGCATGGCGAGCGGCGTGGCCAACGGGGCGCCGGCGATCGAGGCCAGGCCGGCGACGGCTGTGTTGAGGCCGATCATCGAGGCCGAATGGCCGCGCGTTTCCAGAATAACGCTGAGCAGGGGCATGCCCAGGCCGATGGCAATGCCGACGACGCTGATCGACGAGATCGCCGCCACCATCGGCAGCCAGTGTACGCGCTCGTCGCCCTTTGGTTGGGTATCGACCGTCATGTTATGTCTGAATACTCGATGTTCTACAGAATTTCGCGGGTGAAGCGGTTGCGGACAAGCCGGTAGAAGGGCACGGGACCGCCCGGACGCAACAGCGGATCGTGGGCGAGGCGGCTTTCCAACTCGTCCAGGATCATCCGGGTGATGTCGGGAATATCGGCTTCCCTGGCCTTGGCAAGCGGCAGCCAGACCAGTTCCTCGAGCTCGTTGGTCGGACCGCCGCCCGTCAGTTCGACGGCGACATCATCGCGCCAGGCGCAGAAGAAGCGGGTGTCGAAGCGGCGCACCCGGTTGGGCGGCGTGATGGCGCGCGCAATGAAGCGCAGCATGTCCAGGGCAGGTTGCACCCCATGTTCGGCAAAGCCTTGCCAATCAGACCTTGTCGTGGCGAAGGCGCCTTTTCGACCAATCAGCAGCCCGGCTTCCTCATAGGTCTCGCGGATGGCCGACAAGGCGATGGCGCGGGCACGCGCCTCGCTCGTGCGGCCGGGACCGGCGATGAGCTTTGCTTCCTGCTCGGGATGCAGCGCGGTGGCGGTGGGGATGCGGCTGTCCGCCGGGTCGGTACGGCCGCCGGGAAAAACGAACTTGCCTGGCATGAAGGCGTGACCGGCATGACGGCGACCCATCAGGACCCGCAAGTCGTTGGCCTTGCCGTCGAGCAGGATCAGGGTCGCGGCATCACGTGGACGAATCGCCCGGCCGCCATGCGTGGCCAGACCCTTGTCGATCCTGTCGACGTCCGCCTTGGTCATTCCTTCCATGCGCAGGACCCTGCGGAAACGTCTTGCATGCGAAAGTAGCCTTGACGGTTGGCATGTTGCGCCAGCCAGCACCTCAGGCACCGGGATGGGGTTCAGCCACGTCGTGTTCGCCAGCAAAACCGTGCATATAGAATGCCCATTGCAATCCGATGACGGCACCTTTCACCGGCTGCAGCAGTGCAACCGACAGCAGGATCGTCAAGGGTACCCAGATGGCGATGTGCTGCCAGGTGGAAAGGGTCGACGTCGCCTCCACGCCCATGAAGGCGCCGAGCACGATGTGGCCGACGATGACGATGACCAGATAGGCGGGCAGATCGTCGGCGCGGTGATGGTGTATCTCCTCGCCGCAGACGCTGCATGTCTCGACGGTCTTGGTGAAGCCGCGAAACAGCTTGCCTTCGCCGCAATGCGGGCAGCGGCCGAGCATGCCGCGCTTCATCGCCGTCCACAGCGGACGCGCGATCCGGCCCGAGTGATGTTCACCGCCGAAAACCTGTTCTTCCGTGCCTCTTGCCATCATCGTCTCCTGCCACGCGAGCCTGGGCGCGATTGTGACGCACGGGCGCGGCCTTTTGCCTTGTGAAACGACCTGACGGAGCCAGGCAGGGGCTTCGGGTCGGTCAACATCTCAAAGCGCATCGCGCCGGCCATCGGCGTCACTTCGACGAGACGGACCTCGACACGGTCCGCCAGCTGATAACCCTTGCCCGAGCGTTCTCCGTAGAGCGAGCGGGCCGTTTCGTCATATATATAGTAATCGCCGCCCAGAGTTGACACAGGGATGAAACCATCCGCGCCATACTGCGGCAATTGGACAAATAGTCCCGATTTGGTGACACCCGAAATGCGGGCGTCGAAACGGTCGTCGATGCGCTCGGCGAGATAAGCGGCGATCAGCCGGTCGACCGTGTCGCGTTCGGCCGCCATTGCACGGCGTTCTGTGCCGGAAATCAGCACCGAAACATCCTCGAGCCGCGCTTCCTCCTCCTGCGTCAGGCCCCCTGGGCCGAGGCCGAGTGCGGCGATAAGCCCGCGGTGCACGATGAGGTCAGCGTAACGGCGGATCGGCGAGGTGAAATGCGCGTAACGGTTCAGGTTGAGGCCGAAATGGCCGATGTTCTTGGGTGAATATTCGGCCTGGCTCTGCGAGCGCAGCACCACCTCGTTGACCAGACCTTCATTGTCGGCGCCGCGCACGCGCTCGAGAATGCCGTTGAACTGGGCGGGCCGCATCTGCGCACCGCGCGCCAGCGACAGGCCCAGGGTCTGCAGAAATTCGCGCAGCGATTCCTGCTTGGCCAGCGAGGGCGCGTCGTGGGTGCGGTACACCAGCGCCTGCTTCTTCGCCTCGAGTGTCTCGGCGGCGGCGACATTGGCCTGGATCATGAATTCTTCGATGAGCTTATGGGCATCGAGCCGTTCCGGCACGACGACGCGATCGACAGTGCCGTCGGGCTTCAGCAGGATCTTGCGCTCGGGCAGATCGAGTTCGAGCGGCTGGCGGCCATCGCGTCCGCGCTTGAGGATCGCATAGGCATCCCATAGCGGCTTCAGCACCGCGTCGAGGATCGGCCCGGTCTTGTCGTCCGGCACGCCGTCGATCGCCGCCTGTGCCTGCGGGTAGGCGAGCTTGGCCGCCGATTTCATCATGACGCGATGGAAGGAATGCCTGACCTTGCGCCCGTCCGCCGAGAAGGTCATGCGCACTGCCAGTGCCGGGCGATCCTGGCCCTCGCGCAGCGAGCAGAGATCGTTGGAGATGCGCTCGGGCAGCATCGGCACGACGCGGTCGGGGAAATAGACCGAGTTGCCGCGCTTCAGCGCTTCGCGGTCGAGTGCCGTGCCGTAGCGGACGTAAGCAGCCACGTCGGCGATGGCGACCGTGATGACCACGCCGCCGGGGTTCTTCTCATCGAGATCGGGCGTAGCAAACACCGCGTCGTCGTGGTCCTTGGCGTCGGCCGGGTCGATGGTGACCAGCGGCAGTTCGCGCCAGTCCTCGCGGTTGGCCATCGTCGCAGGCTTGACGGCTTCGGCTTCGGCGATGACGTCGGCCGGGAAGACATGCGGAATGTCATGTGCGTGGATGGCGATCATCGAGACCGCCTTTTCGCTGGTCAGCGAGCCCAGCACGTTGAGCACTTTTGCTCTCGGCAAGCCATAGCGCGAGGCCCGGGCGGGCTCGACCTCGACGAGATCGCCGTTCTTGGCTCCGTTCTGGAATTCCTTGTCGACGATCAGTTCGGGTTGCCGGCGCTCCACCGGCTCGATGCGGAAGCTGCCGTCCTGAAGCACCCGAAAGACGCCGAGAACGGCATCCGTGCGCTTCTCGAATATCTTCATCACCCGCCCTGTGTAGGCCGGGCCGCCCAAGGCGACATTCGTGTCGTCGGCGGGAAAGGTCTTGGCCAGCACGCGATCGCCAATGCCAGGCGCCGGTCCGCCGCCACTGCGCGACAGGCGGATGGAAACGATGGGGGGCGGTCCATTGGCGGTGTGTTCGGTGGGACGCGCCAGCAGCACGCCGTCGGCGTCGCGGTCGAAAATGTCGAGCACCGTGACATGGGGCAGGGCGCCAACGCGGGCCAGGCGCTTGCGCTCCTTGGTCAGGACGCCTTCGTCCTGCAGGTCGCGCAGGAGATCCTTCAGCCAGATGCGGTCCGGGCCGCGCAGCGCGAACGCCTTCGCGATGTCGCGTTTTCCAGCGCGATCCGGATTTTCGGCGATGTAGCGCAGGATTTCGTCACGCGAGGGCCTGTAATCGCCCTTGACCTTGGCCGTTGTGTCGGCGGTGCGCGGGTCGCCGTGGGTTGTTGCGGAGATCCTGCGCGCCACGCCGTTCTATCCCTTTTTCTTGGCGGCAGGCTTCTTGGCCGCCGTCTTCTTGGTAGCGGGGGCCTTGGCCGCCGCCGCTTTGCGGAAAGGCTTCTTGCCGCCGCCGCCCTTGGCTTCCTTCTCGGCGATCAGCGCCAGCGCATCCTCCATCGTCACCGATTGCGGATCCTTGCCCTTGGGCAGCGTGGCATTGACCTTGCCGAAATTGACATAAGGCCCGTATTTGCCGTCGCGCACGACGATCTTGCCGCCGCCGTCGGGATGATCGCCAAGCTCCTTGAGGGCTGCCGCAGTGCCGCCATTACGGCCGCCCTTGCCCTTCAACTGCTTCTCGGCGATCACCGAAACAGCGCGGTTGAGCCCGATCGAGAATACATCCTCGATGCTGTCGAGATTGGCGTAGGTGCCGTCATGCAGCACGAAAGGCCCGTAGCGGCCAAGCCCGGCCGAGATCATCTTGCCGGTTTCCGGATGCTTGCCGACATCGCGCGGCAGGGAAAGCAGAGCAAGCGCCTTCTCATGGTCGATCGAATCGGGCGTCCAGCCCTTGGGCAAGCTGGAACGCTTGGCTTCCTTGCCGTCGCCACGCTGGATATAGGGACCGAAGCGGCCGCTACGCAGCGTGATCTCCTCAGCCGTGTAGGGATCCTTGCCGAGCACCTTGGTGCCGTCTTCGCCGCCGCCATTCTCGCCATTGGGATTGGCCGCGTCGCCGAGCTGGCGGGTGAAGGAACATTCGGGATAGTTCGAGCAGCCGACGAAGGCGCCGAACTTGCCGAGCTTGAGCGACAAATTGCCGGTGCCGCATTTCGGGCAGATGCGCGGATTGGAGCCGTCCTCCCGGGCAGGGAAGACCAGAGGCGCCAGCTCCTCGTTCAGCGCATCGAGCACGTCGGTGACGCGCAGTTCCTTGATGTCGGCGACGGCGCCGGAAAAATCCTTCCAGAAATCGCGCAGAACGTCCTTCCAGGCGAGCTTGCCGTCGGATATCTCGTCGAGCTTTTCCTCGAGCGATGCGGTGAAATCGTATTCGACGTAGCGCTCGAAGAAGCTTTCCAGGAAGGCCGACAGCAGCCGGCCCTTTGCCTGCGGCACAAGCCGGCGCTTGTCGATGGTGACATAGTCGCGGTCCTCGAGCGTCTTTAGGATCGCCGTGTAGGTCGACGGCCGGCCGATGCCGAGCTCCTCCAGCTTCTTGATCAGCGAAGCTTCGGAATAACGCGGCGGCGGTTCGGTCGTGTGCTGGGTGGCGTTGATCGCCTGGCGGGCAAGCTGCTCGCCGGCGCGGATTTCGGGCAGGCGGCGGTTTTCCTCGTCCTCGGAATCATCGTCCTTCTGATCGGTATAGGCGGCGATGAAACCGTCGAAGCGCACGACCGAACCGACGGCACGCAACTCGGCCGTGCGAGCGCCGTTGACCGCCTCGATCTCGACCGTGGTGCGTTCGATCTCCGCCGGCTGCATCTGGCTGGCGATGGCGCGCTTCCAGATCAATTCATAGAGCCGCATCTGGTCGGCATCGAGATATTGCCTAACCGATGCCGGCGTGCGCATGAAGTCGGTCGGGCGGATCGCTTCGTGCGCTTCCTGGGCGTTCTTGGCCTTGGTCGTGTACAGGCGCGGCTTTTCCGGCAGGTATTTCGGGCCGAATTCCTTGGCGATGGCATCGCGTGCGGCCGAGATCGCCTCGGGCGCCATCTGCACGCCGTCGGTTCGCATATAGGTGATCAGGCCGGTGGTTTCGCCGCCGATCTCCATTCCTTCATAGAGGCGCTGCGCCACCTGCATCGTGCGGTTGGCCGAAAAGCCGAGGCCCGATGAGGCGGCCTGCTGCAATGTCGAGGTGGTGAAGGGCGGGCCCGGATTGCGCTTGGTGGGTTTTGCCTCGACGGACAGCGCCTTGAAGGCCGCGCCCTCGAGCATGGCCTTGATGTCGTCGGCCTGCGCCTTGTTGGCGATGTCGAGCTTCTGCAACTTCTTGCGCTCGAAAGCGGTCAGGCGCGCCTCGAAGTTCTCGTTGCGCGGCGTGCCGAGGATGGCAGCGATCTGCCAGTATTCCTCGCGGATGAAGCGTTCGATCTCGGATTCGCGGTCGCAGACCAGCCGCAAGGCGACCGACTGCACGCGGCCGGCGGAACGGGCTCCGGGGAGCTTGCGCCACAGTACCGGCGAAAGAGTGAAGCCGACGAGATAGTCGAGCGCCCGGCGGGCGAGATAGGCGTCGACCAGCGGCGCATCGATCTGGCGCGGATTGGCCATCGCCTCTAGCACCGAGCTCTTGGTGATGGCGTTGAAGACGACGCGGCTGACCGGCTTGTCCTTCAGCGCGCGCTTCTGCCGCAAGACTTCCAGAACGTGCCAGGAAATGGCCTCGCCCTCGCGGTCCGGGTCGGTGGCGAGGATCAGGCCGTCGGCGTCCTTGACCGCCTTGGCGATGTCGGCGAGGCGCTTGCCGGATGCCGTGTCGACCGCCCAGGACATGGCGAAATCCTCGTCCGGTCGCACCGAGCCGTCCTTGGCCGGCAAATCACGGACATGGCCGAACGAGGCCAGAACCTTGTAGTTCTTGCCGAGGTATTTGTTGATTGTCTTCGCCTTGGCCGGCGATTCGACGACGACGACGTCCATGAGGGCTCATATCAGCTGTGATGCGGCAGAAGAATTCCGCTGCGCGCGACGAAATCTCGGTTCTGTTCGTCGCTCACATGGCCGCGCTTTTGCATCCGGTCAAGGGGAAGCGGCCAAATTGCAAGAGTGCCGGCAGCAATACACTCTAAGAGTGTATGGAGAAGATCACATTGTTGAGGGCTAACTAAGACAAATGGCTGGAGCGGTGAGGAGCGGCTCAAATTGGCGCCGATGAGGTCGCCGGCGACCCTGTGGACCGAGTCAAATGCCGCGCCAGCGCGTCTGATGCGGACTGCCAGGCGTTGAAGGCACGCCCGGCAGCAACGTCGAAGTTAAGGTGGCAGCCTTAGTCGGCCTTTACGATATGCCAGACGCCGCCGACGCCATCACCCGACACGTCGCCGGCCTTCTTGTCCTTGATGAATGTGTAGACGGGCTTGCCGTCATAGGCCCACATCTTGGTGCCGTCGGTGCGGTCGACGACGGTCCATTCATCGTCCGCCTTGGCGCCGGCCTCGGCCTTCAGCGGCGGCCAGTTTGTGGCGCATTTGTCATAGCAGTTGGTCTTGCCTTTCTCGTCCTTGTCATAGGTGTAGAGCGTCATGCCGTTGGCATCGGTGTAGATCTTGGTGCCGCCGACCTCGGCCTCCTTCCAGGCCTCTGCTGCGAAAGACGCGGCGGTGCTGAGCAAAAGCGCGGCCAACCCTAGTGTCACGGTTTTCATCGAAATCTCCCTGCTGATCCGAGGATGCGCGGCAATCGCGGCCTCGCTCGATCAACGCGCAGGCACCGATGTTTATTCCCGGCTCCCAGCAGGCATGCCAACACAATGGTGATTGGCAGAGGGGCCCGGGCCTCGCTATATCGGCGCCGTAAAGTCGGAGTTCTGGAATGGCACTGGATATAGGCTATGTGAGTGCGGTCGGGGCAGGGGCGATCTCGTTCCTGTCGCCTTGCGTGCTGCCGCTGGTGCCGCCCTATCTCTGCTACATGGCCGGCGTGTCGGTCGACGATTTTCGCGGCAATGCCGGAGCGGCAGCCAAAGCCGGCGCCCGCACCGCGCTGCTTTATTCCTCGATTGCATTCGTGCTCGGCTTCTCGACCGTGTTCGTCGCGCTGGGCGCCGGCGCCTCGACGATCGGCCGCCTTCTGCGCGTCTGGCAGGAGCCGCTGGCAATGGGCGCCGGCGTGCTGATCATCCTGATGGGGCTGAATTTCCTCGGTGTCCTGCGCATTCCGCTTTTGTCGCGCGAAGCGCGTTTCCAGTCGCAGGGCAAACCGGCAAGCGCGGTTGCGGCCTATGTCATGGGGCTGGCCTTCGCCTTCGGCTGGACGCCGTGCATCGGCCCGGTGCTGGGGCCGATCCTGACGCTGGCCGGCGGCCGCGAGACCGTGGGCGAAGGCGCATTGCTGCTCGCCGCCTATTCGCTCGGCCTGGGCATTCCGTTCCTGATCGCGGCACTGTTTTCCGGCGCCTTCATGCGTTTCCTCGGCAAATTCCGCGTCCATCTCGGCCGCGTGGAGAAGGCGATCGGCGCATTGCTGGTCGTCGCCGGCGTGTTTTTCCTCACCGGCGGCGTGCAAACCGTATCCTATTGGCTGCTGGAGAATTTTCCGGTGCTGGGTCGCCTGGGGTAAGTAAAGCAACAGGCGGTGCGCCTACTGATTAAAAGTCATTGCTCAGGCATCTCACCGGAATTTAACCGCATTGGTGCAGCATGGCGCCGCTGCTAGCATGATTTGATTCCCAACACTTTTCCTATGGTTGTCCTTCCATGAGCCAGAGATCCTGCCTGTCCGTCATCCTCGCCGCCGGCGAAGGCACGCGCATGAAGAGCGCGCTGCCCAAGGTGCTGCACCAGATCGCCGGGCTGCCGATGGTCGCCCATGTGGTCAAGGCGGCCGAGGCAGCGGGCGCCGGAGACCTGGCGCTGGTGATCGGCCACGGCGCCGAGGAGATGCGCAAGGCGGCGCAGAAATTCGCGCCGAAGGCAGAGGCTTTCGTGCAGGAAAAGCGACTCGGCACCGCGCATGCGGTGCTTGCCGCGCGCGCTGCGATATCAAAAGGTTACGACGATCTCCTCGTCATGTTCGGCGATACGCCGCTGATCGATCCGGGCGCGCTCACGGCGGCGCGCCTGAAGCTGGCGCAAGGTGCTGCCGTCGTGGTCATCGGCTTCTGCACGGCGAACCCCACCGGCTATGGCCGCCTGATCGAAAAAGGTGGCAAGCTCGTCGCCATCCGCGAGGAAAAGGACTGCTCCGACGAGGAGAAGAAGATCACCTTCTGCAATGGCGGGCTGATGGCGATTGCCGGCAGCCAGGCGATGAAACTGCTCGACGCCGTCGGCAACAGGAACGCCAAGGGCGAATACTATCTCACCGATATCGTCGAGCTTGCCAGCAACCAGGGCCTCGATGTCGTCGCCACCGAAGCCAGCTTCGAGAATGCGCTCGGCATCAACAACCGCGCCGAGCTGGCGCAGGCCGAAGGCATCTGGCAGGCACGCCGCCGGCAGGAAGCGATGCTTTCGGGCGTGACGCTGATCGCACCAGAAACGGTGTATTTCTCGCACGACACCGAGATCGGCGCCGATACTATTGTCGAGCCGAACGTCTGGTTCGGGCCGGGTGTGAAGATTGCAGGCGGCGCCAGGATTCACGCCTTCAGCCATATCGAAGGCGCCATCGTCGCCGCTCATTGCGATGTCGGCCCCTTCGCGCGGCTGCGGCCGGGCGCCGATCTCAAACAGAAAGCCAAGGTCGGCAATTTCTGCGAGGTCAAGCAGGCCGTCATCGAGGAGGGCGCCAAGGTCAACCATTTGACCTATATCGGCGACGCGCGGGTGGGCGCCGGGGCCAACATCGGCGCCGGCACGATCACCTGCAATTATGACGGCTATCTGAAGCACTTCACCGATATCGGCGAGGGCGCCTTTGTCGGATCGAATTCCTCGCTTGTCGCGCCGGTCACCATTGGCAAGGGCGGCTATATCGCCTCGGGCAGCGTCATCACCGAAAGCGTGCCCGACGATGCGCTGGCCTTCGGGCGTGCCCGCCAGAAGACGATCCCCGGCAAAGGCAAGGAATTGCGCGAGCGCTTCGCGTCGGCCGCGGTTGCCAAAAAGAGGTAAAACCGGTCTTCAAAAACTGAACGATTGCAGTAACTGGATTGCAAGTGCGCTGTGTCATGATGCATGCGTACGAGACTGTTCCCATTACACGGAACGAAACGCAAAGTAACTTTCGCGAGAGCCCGGCAATCCGTAGATAGCGCCGGGTTCTGCCGGGGATTGGGGACTGTCTGCATGTGCGGTATCGTTGGAATTGTCGGCCATTCGCAGGTTGCGCCGCTCATCGTCGATGCGCTGAAGCGGCTTGAATATCGAGGCTACGATTCGGCCGGCGTCGCCACCATAGAGAAGGGGGCGCTTGGCCGCCGCCGCGCCGAAGGCAAGCTGGTCAATCTCGAACGCCGGCTGAAGGACGAGCCGCTCGACGGCACGATCGGCATCGGTCACACCCGCTGGGCCACGCATGGCGTGCCGAACGAGACCAACGCGCACCCGCATTTCTCCAATGGCGTCGCCATCGTCCACAACGGCATCATCGAGAATTTCGCCGAGCTGCGCGACGAACTGATCCGCGACGGCTATTCCTTCTCGTCGCAGACCGACACCGAGGTCGTCGCGCATCTGGTGGCGCGGGAAGTCGCGAAAGGCTTGAAGCCGGTCGATGCCGCGCACAAGGCGCTCAAGCGGCTGGAAGGCGCTTTTGCGCTGGCGATCATGTTCACGGGCGACGAGGACCTCATCGTTGGCGCTCGCAACGGCCCACCGCTGGCGGTCGGCCATGGCGACGGCGAGATGTTCCTGGGCTCCGACGCCATCGCGCTTGCCCCGTTCACCAATTCGATCACCTATCTGGAAGACGGCGACTGGGCGGTGGTGCGCCGCAGCGGTGTCGCCATCTTCGACATTGACGGCGAAAAGGTCGACCGCAAGCGCCAGCAGTCGCTCTCGACCAGCTTCATGGTCGACAAGGGCAATCGCCGCCACTTCATGGAGAAGGAAATCCATGAGCAGCCGGAGGTGATCTCGCACACGCTGGCGCATTATGTCGATTTTATTTCCGGCGTCTCCAAGCCGCTCGACCTGCCGTTCGACTTTGCTACGATTAACCGGCTGGCGATTTCGGCCTGCGGTACCGCCTATCTCGCCGGACTGATCAGCAAATACTGGTTCGAGCGCTACGCTCGGCTCCCGGTCGACATCGATGTCGCCTCCGAATTTCGCTACCGCGAAATGCCGCTGTCGAAGAACGACGCCGCCTTCTTCATCTCGCAATCGGGCGAGACCGCCGACACGCTGGCCTCGCTGCGCTATTGCCGCAAGGCCGGCATGAAGATCGGCGCCGTCGTCAACGTGCGGGAATCGACCATGGCGCGCGAATCCGACGTCATCTTGCCGACGCTGGCCGGGCCGGAGATCGGTGTCGCCTCGACCAAGGCCTTCACCTGCCAGTTGTCGGTGCTGGCCTCGCTAGCCGTCCGGGCGGGCGTGGCGCGCGGCACGATTTCGCGGGACGAGGAAAAGTCGCTGGTGCGGGCGCTTTCCGAGGCGCCGCGCTATGCCAACCAGGTGCTCAAACTCGAAGAGCAGATCGAACGGATCGCGCGGGACCTGTCGCGCTACAAGGACGTGCTCTATCTCGGACGCGACACCAATTTCCCGCTCGCCATGGAAGGCGCGCTGAAGCTCAAGGAGATCTCCTACATCCACGCCGAGGGCTATGCCGCGGGCGAGTTGAAGCACGGGCCGATCGCGCTTATCGACGAGAACATGCCGGTCATCGTCATCGCGCCGCATGACCGCATCTTCGAGAAGACTGTGTCCAACATGCAGGAGGTGGCGGCGCGCGGCGGCAAGATCATCCTGATCACCGACGCCAAGGGCGCCGCGCAGGCGAGCGTGAAGACGATGGAGACGATCATCCTTCCGGACGTGCCGGAAATCATCTCGCCGATCATCTACGCGCTGCCGATCCAGATGCTGGCCTATTTCGCCGCCGTTTTCATGGGCACCGACGTCGACCAGCCGCGCAATCTGGCGAAATCGGTGACGGTGGAGTAGGCGTTTTTTAAACAGGTGCTTTAAAAACTTCGCAGTTCCAAAGCGCCTTCCGGTTCACTAATGTTTGCGCTGCAACTCGCGCCCCGGTGAACCATGTCAGATGCTCTCAAGACCTCCGGCATGACCCGGCTGAGGAACTATTTCCTCACAGGCTTCGTCGTCTGCGCGCCGCTGGCGATCACCGCCTATATCGCGTGGTCCTTCATCGGTTGGGTGGACTCCTGGGTCAAACCCTATATTCCGGCACGCTACAGTCCCGATACCTATCTGCCGTTCCCGGTTCCGGGGTTCGGGCTGATCGTGGCGCTTGTCCTGATCACGCTGATCGGGTTCATGACCGCCAATATCGTCGGCCGCGCCATCGTCAATTTCGGCGAGCGCCTGCTTGGCCGAATGCCGCTGGTGCGGGGCATCTATCGCTCGCTGAAGCAGATTTTCGAAACCGTGCTGTCGAACAAAGGTGACATGTTCCGCCAGGTCGGCTTGGTCGAATATCCGCGCAAGGGGTGTGGTCGCTGGTGTTCGTGGCCAGCGAGAAGGAAACCGAGATCAACCAGAAGCTTGACCAGGAAGGCGATCCGCTGACCGCTGTCTTCATGCCTTGTACGCCCAATCCGACGACGGGCTTCCTGATGTATGTGCCGAAGTCGGACATCGTGCTGCTCGACATGACGATCGAGGATGGCGCCAAGCTGATCGTCTCGGCCGGGCTGGTGGCGCCGGAGGTGAAAACGAAGCTGGTGATGCTGAATGGCGAGCCGATCACGGGCACCCTGGCCAATCCGCCGCTCGGGCCTTATCCCGCCCGCAGGAGCCGCACCGCCTCGTCGCGGCCGAACAAGTAGAGCAGCAGGCGCAGCGCTTCGCCGCGCTCGGTCTGCAGGTCCGGATCACGCGACAGGATCAGTCTTGCGTCATCGCGGGCCGCTTCGAGCAGGTCCGCATGCGCCTCGATGCGCGCGACCTGGAAGCCCGGCGTGCCGGACTGACGGGTGCCAAGCAATTCGCCTTCGCCGCGCAGCTTCAGGTCCTCCTCGGCGATCACGAAGCCATCCTCGGTCTCGCGCATCACCGACAGGCGCCGCTTGGCCGTTTCGCCGAGCGGATCCTTGTAGAGCAATACACAGGACGAAGGCTTGTCGCCGCGCCCGACGCGGCCGCGCAACTGGTGCAGCTGGGCGAGGCCGAAACGTTCGGCGTGTTCGACGACCATGATGGTCGCGTCCGGCACGTCGACGCCGACCTCGATGACGGTTGTGGCAATCAGGATACGTGTCTCGCCCTGCTTGAAGGCGCGCATCGCTTCGTCCTTCTCGGCGCCCTTCATGCGGCCGTGGACGAGGCCGATCCGGTCGCCGAACAGCGGCTTCAGGGAAGCAAAGCGGTCCTCGGCCGACATCAGCTTTATCTCTTCGGATTCTTCCACAAGCGGGCATATCCAGTAGATTTTCTGGCCGCCGGCCACCGCTTCCACCATGCGATCGACGAGTTCGTCCAGCCGCTCAAGCGGCAGCGTGACGGTGCGGATCGGCTGCCGGCCGGCCGGCTTTTCCGTCAGCATGGACGTCCATGTCGCCGAAGGCGGTCAGCACCAGCGTGCGCGGAATGGGGGTTGCTGTCATCACCAGCATGTCTGGCGCGTCGCCCTTGGCGGTGATGGCAAGCCGCTGGTGAACGCCGAAGCGATGCTGCTCGTCCACGACGGCAAGGACGAGGTCGTGGAACGCCACCGTTTCCTGGAACAGCGCGTGGGTGCCGATGACGATGTCGATCTCGCCGCTGGCCAGTCCCGCCAGCGTTTCGGTGCGTTCGCGGCCCTTTTCGCGACCGGTGAGGATGGCCGTGCGCATGCCTGCCCGTTCCGCCAAAGGGGCGATCGTCGCCACGTGCTGGCGCGCCAGGATCTCTGTCGGCGCCATTAGGGCAGCCTGGCCGCCAGCCTCGACGGCACGCGCCATGGCCAGGAGCGCAACGACCGTCTTGCCGGAGCCGACGTCGCCTTGCAGGAGGCGCAGCATGCGCTCGGGGTCGGCGAGGTCTGCATTGATTTCGGCGAGCGCGAATTCCTGGGACGCGGTCAATGTGTAGGGCAGGGCCGCGCGCAGCTTGTCGACGATCCGGCTGTCGCCGGTGAGCGGCCGGCCGGACAGCCTGCGGACCCTCGACCGGACCAGGGCGAGCGACACCTGGCCCGCCAGCAACTCGTCATAGGCGAGGCGCCGCCATGCGGCGCCTTCGATGGCGACATCGATCGGGTCCGCGGGATGATGGATGCGGGCCAGCGCGTCACCGAAAGACGGGAAACTCTGGCGGCGCATGAAAGCACCATCCTGCCACTCAGGCAGTTCCGGCAGACGGCCGAGCGCCTGGCCGATGGCGCGGCGCAGCACCTTGGCGGACAGCCCCGCCGTGAGCGGATAGACCGGCTCGACCAGCGGCAGGTTTTCGGCGTCGCCGGCCAAGGCGATATGATCCGGGTGGACCATGGTCGGGCGCCCGTTGAACCATTCCATGCGTCCGGAGACCACGACATGCTCGCCCACAGGCATCGATTTTTCCAGATAGGCAGCATGGGCGTGGAAGAAGGTCAGCGCCACTTCGCCGGTATCGTCATGGGCGTAGACCCGGTAAGGCACCGACCTGTTGCCGCGCGGCGGCGGCTGGTGGCGGTCGATGCGCAGGTCGAGCGTGACGATGGCGCCTTCGGCCGAGCCGGCAATGCCCGGCCGGTTGCGGCGGTCGATGACGGTATGCGGCAGCACGAACAGAAGATCGCCGGCGCGCGCCGCTCGGTCGCCGAGATCGGCCGCGACGACTTTTTCGATCAGCGCGCCGACCTTCGGCCCGACACCGGCGAGCGACGTGATCGGGACGAAAAGCGGGTCAAGGATGGAAGGACGCATGATGTCAGCTTATGTCGCGACGGCTGCAGCGCAAGGCTGACAGCCCCTTCTATCCACGCTATATGCGCCGCAGCAAGCGAGGATGCGGCACAATGACGGGAACGAAACGATCAAGCGAGGGGCTCGACGCCCGCCGCCGCAAGCTCTTGTTCCGCTCCTGGCACCGCGGCATGCGCGAGATGGACCTTATCCTCGGCACCTTCGCCGATGCTGAGATCGGCGCCTTGACCGGCGATGAAATCGACCAATATGAAAAGCTCCTCGATATTCCCGACACCGAGTTCCTGCCCTTGATCACCGGCGAACGTCCTGTTCCCGCCGAAATTGATTGTGCGGTCCTGCAAAAAATCATGGCTTCACGCCGGACAATGACCTTTTGAAGAACGCTTCCATGAGCCTCATTCCCACCATCGGCTTGCCGAAAGGCCGTGCCGGCCAGTTCATCGTCGACGGCGTCGCCGACGGCTATGAAGCCTTCGCGCTGGTGCAGGCGGCGCGCGAGATCGCGCCCGACAAGCCGGTGCTGTTCGTGGCGCGCGACGGGCAGCGCCTGCCGGCAATCACAGAGGCGCTGGCCTTTGCCGCTCCCGGCCTGCCCGTGCTGGAACTGCCCGCCTGGGACTGCCTGCCCTATGACCGCGTCTCGCCCGGCTCGGATGCGGCCGCCCGGCGGCTCGACGCGCTCGCCGCCATGATCGCGCTGGCGAGGAAGCCGCATCGCGCCGTCATTCTCACCACCGCCAATGCGCTGCTCCAGCGCATTCCGCCCGCGGATCTCATCGAGGCGCAGACCTTCCACGCCAAACCTGGCAACCATATCGATATGAACGCGCTGGTGTCGCGGCTGGAGACATCGGGCTTCGAGCGGGTGCCGACGGTGCGCGGCATCGGCGAGTTCGCCGTGCGCGGCGGCATCCTCGACCTTTTCGCACCCGGCTGGGCCGAGGCGCTGAGGCTGGATTTCTTCGGCGATACGCTGGAATCGATCCGCGTCTTCGACGTGGCCACGCAGCGCACCACCGGGCAGCGCAAGTCCATGGCGCTGCAGGCGATGAGCGAGGTGGCGCTGACGCCCGAGACGATCAGCCGCTTCCGCCGCGCCTATATCGAAGCCTTCGGCGCGCCGTCGCGCGACGATGGACTTTACGCCGCCGTCAGCGAAGGCCGGCGCTTCGCGGGCATGGAACATTGGCTGCCGTTCTTCTACGAGCGGCTGGAGACCGTGTTCGACTACCTGCCGGACACGCCTGTCGTTTTCGACCATCTTGCGCATGAAGCGCTTGCCGAACGCCACACGCTGATCCTCGATCACTACGAGGCGCGCAAAAAGCAGGCCGAAGGTGCGCTGAAGGACGCGGTGCCCTACAAGCCGGTGGCGCCGGACCTGCTTTACCTCTCGCCGGAAAATCTCGTCGCTTCTCTCGGACCGCGCGAAGCGATCGACTTCACCGCCTTCGACGCACCGGATGCGGGAGCAAGAAAGGTCTTCCACGCCGGCTCGCGCCATGGCCGCAGCTTCGCGGAAGAGCGCGCCGACCCCAACGTCAATGTCTTCGACGTGGCGGTGAAGCACATCGCCGACGAACGCGCGGCACGCCGCCGCGTCATTGTCGCCGGCTGGACCGAGGGCTCGCTCGACCGGCTCGGCCAAATTCTCGCCGAACATCGTCTGGGCAATCTTGCGCCGGTGGCGACCTTGGCGGAGGCGGAGAAACTCGAGCCGGGGCAGGCGGCGTTGGCCGTGCTGCCGCTGGAATCCGGTTTCGAGACCGAAAGACTGGTCGTCGTCGCCGAACAGGACATTTTGGGCGACCGGCTGATCCGGCGCTCCAAGCGCAAGAAGCGCGCGTCCGACTTCATTGCCGAAGCCTCGGCCCTGTCGGCTGGCGACATCGTCGTCCATGCCGACCACGGCATTGGCCGCTTCATCGGCCTGCGCACAATCGAAGCCGTCGGGGCGCCGCATGATTGCCTGGAAATCCACTATGCCGGCGACGACCGGCTGTTCCTGCCGGTGGAAAACATCGAGCTCCTGTCGCGCTACGGCTCCGATACAGCCGAGGCGACACTCGACAAACTCGGCGGTGGCGCCTGGCAATCGCGCAAGGCGCGGCTGAAGAAACGCCTGCTCGACATGGCCGGGCAGTTGATCCGCATCGCCGCCGAACGGCAGATGCGCGCTGCACCCCCGCTGGTGCCGGCGGAAGGCCTCTATGGCGAGTTCGCCGCGCGCTTCCCCTATGAGGAGACCGATGACCAGCAGACGGCGATCGATTCCGTCAGGGACGATCTGGCGGCCGGCAAGCCGATGGACCGGCTGATCTGCGGCGATGTCGGTTTCGGCAAGACTGAGGTGGCGCTGCGCGCCGCCTTCATCGCGGCGATGGAAGGGTTCCAGGTGGCGGTGGTCGTGCCGACAACCCTGTTGTCCCGCCAGCATTTCAAGACCTTCTCGCAGCGCTTTTCCGGCCTGCCGATCCGCGTCGCCCAGGCATCGCGGCTGGTCGGCGCAAAGGATCTGGCAGAGACCAAGAAGGGCATTGCCGAAGGGACGGTGGATATCGTGGTCGGCACCCACGCGCTGCTCGGCAGCGCGATCTCGTTCAAGAATCTCGGCCTCCTGATCATCGATGAAGAGCAGCATTTTGGCGTCAAGCACAAGGAACGGCTGAAGGACCTGAAGACCGACGTCCACGTGCTGACGCTGTCGGCGACGCCTATCCCGCGCACGCTGCAACTGGCATTGACCGGCGTGCGCGAACTGTCGCTGATCGCCACGCCGCCGGTCGACCGCATGGCGGTGCGCACCTTCATCTCGCCCTTCGATCCGCTGGTCATTCGCGAGACGTTGTTGCGCGAGCGTTATCGCGGCGGCCATTCCTTCTATGTCGTGCCGCGCATCAGCGATCTGGCGGAAATCCATGATTTCCTGAACCAATCCGTGCCTGAACTGAAGGTGGCGGTGGCCCATGGCCAGATGCCGCCGGGCGAGCTCGACGACATCATGAACGCCTTCTACGACGGCCAGTACGACGTTCTCCTGTCGACCACCATCGTCGAATCCGGCCTCGACATCCCGACCGCCAACACGCTGATCGTCCATCGCGCCGACATGTTCGGCCTGTCGCAACTCTATCAGTTGCGCGGCCGTGTCGGGCGCTCGAAAGTGCGCGCCTACGCACTGTTCACGCTGCCGGCCAACCGCAAGCTGACCGACACCGCCGAACGCCGGCTGAAAGTGCTGCAGTCGCTCGACACGCTGGGCGCCGGCTTCCAGCTCGCCAGCCACGACCTCGACATCAGAGGCGCAGGCAATCTGCTCGGCGAAAAGCAGTCCGGCCACATCAAGGAAGTCGGCTTCGAGCTCTACCAGCAGATGCTGGAGGAGGCGGTCGCGGAGGTGAAGGATTCCGGCGAGGTGCTGGATGGCGGCTGGTCGCCGCAGATCGCCGTCGGCACGGCGGTGATGATCCCGGAGAGCTATGTGCCGGACCTGCAGCTCAGGCTGGCGCTCTATCGGCGCCTCGGCGACCTCGAGAGCACCGAGGAAATCGATGCTTTCGGCGCCGAGCTGATCGACCGTTTCGGCCCGCTGCCGGAGGAGGTGAAGCATCTGCTCAAGATCGTCTTCATCAAGGCCCTCTGCCGCAAGGCCAATGTCGAGAAGCTCGATGCCGGGCCGAAGGGCGTGGTCATCCATTTCCGCAAGCGCGAGTTTTCCAACCCGGTCGGACTGGTCAAATTTATCGGCGAGCAAGGCTCGCTGGCAAAGATCCGGCCGGACCAAAGTGTCGTCTTCACCCGCGACTGGCCAACGGCGGAAAAGCGTTTGGCAGGCTCGGCTGTCGTCATGACGCAACTGGCGCGGCTGGTGGAGAAGGCGGCGTAGCCAGCCCGGCCCATTCGCCAGCGCTGAAATTCCGGTCTAGAATAGGAAATCGGCTTCGTGTATGGAGCCGCCACCCCACATGGGGGCTGGAAATGGCGGGCGAGGGTGCTTGCCGGAAAGAGCGTTGGGTGCAGCGATGACGAAATGGTCGCCGAATTCGTGGAGGGCAAAGCCGATCAAGCAGGTCCCTGCTTATCCGGACCTTGCCGCGCTGAAGAACACGGAGGCCCAGCTCGCCACCTTTCCGCCGCTGGTTTTTGCTGGTGAAGCGCGCAAGCTGAAGAAGCAACTGGCCAGCGTCGCTGCCGGCGAGGCATTCCTGCTCCAGGGCGGCGATTGCGCCGAAAGCTTTGCCGAACATGGCGCGGACAACATCCGCGACTTCTTCCGCGTGTTCCTGCAAATGTCGGTGGTGCTGACCTTCGCCGGTGCGCAGCCGGTGGTGAAGATCGGCCGCGTTGCGGGCCAGTTCGCCAAGCCACGCTCGTCCGACAACGAGACCAAGGGCGAGGTGACGCTGCCGAGCTATCGCGGCGACATCATCAATGGCATCGAATTCGACCTCAAGTCGCGCATTCCCGATCCTGCCCGCCAGGAAATGGCGTACCGTCAGTCGGCGGCAACGCTCAATCTTTTGCGCGCCTTCGCGCAGGGCGGCTACGCCAGCCTGGAGAATGTGCATCGCTGGATGCTCGGCTTCGTCTCCGACAGCCCGCAGGCCGAAAAATACGAGTCGCTTGCCAACCGCATCACCGAGACGATGGATTTCATGCGCGCGGTCGGCATCACCTCCGAAACCAATTTCGCGCTGCGCGAGACTGATTTCTATACCAGCCATGAGGCGCTGCTGCTCGGCTATGAGGAAGCGCTGACGCGTGTCGATCTGACCTCCGGCGACTGGTACGCGACGTCTGGCCACATGATCTGGATCGGCGACCGCACCCGCCAGCCCGACCATGCGCATGTCGAATATTGCCGCGGCATCAAGAACCCGCTCGGCCTGAAATGCGGCCCGTCGCTGACGCCGGACGGCTTGCTGGAACTGATCGACCTGCTCAACCCCGAGAACGAGCCAGGCAGGCTGACGCTGATCGCGCGCTTCGGTTCCGACAAGGTCGCCGAGCATCTGCCGAAGCTGGTGCGGGCGGTGCAGAAGGAAGGCCGCAGCGTCGTCTGGTCGTCAGACCCGATGCATGGCAACACGATCGAGGCGGCCGGCTACAAGACGCGGCCGTTCGACCGCATCCTGAAGGAGGTGCAGACCTTCTTCGAGGTGCACCGCGCCGAAGGCACGCATCCGGGCGGCATCCATGTCGAGATGACCGGCAAGAACGTGACTGAATGCACTGGCGGTGCCCGCGCCATCACCGCCGAGGAATTGCAGGACCGCTATCACACCCATTGCGACCCGCGCCTCAATGCCGACCAGGCCATCGAACTGGCGTTCCTGGTGTCGGACCTGCTCAAGAAAAGCCACCCGGTGCAACACAAGCAGGTCGCCAACGGCTGAACCTCGTCCAAAGCAGTTCACAGGAAAAGCGCTTCCTGCCGAAAAATCAGTCTTGCTTGTAGAGCAGCCAGCTCTTGCCGGCGCGGCCCGCCATTGCCGAATGCCTGGTCACGCGGTTACGGCCGCTGACCTTTGAGCGGTAAAGCGCCCGGTCTGCCTTGCTGTAGAGGTCTTCAGGGCCTTCGGCTTCGGATGCCATGCAAATTCCCATCGAGACGGTGACGGTGCCGTAATTCATGCCGGTCTGGCTGCTGGTGAAAGGCGACTGCTCGATCAGCGCGCGAATGCGTTCGGCGATTTCGTAGGTGGCGTCCTCGCTTGCGCCCTCGACGATCAGCGCGAATTCCTCGCCGCCGGTGCGGGCGACGAACATGTCGGCGCGAATGCTGGTCTGGAATATATCGGCGATGATCTGGAGGATCTTGTCGCCGACGGGATGGCCGTACCTGTCGTTGATGTCCTTGAACCGATCGATGTCGGCGAGGATCAATGCATTGAACAGGATGCCTTTGTTGCTGTTGTAGATCCTGGTGATTTCCTTGTCGAAGGCGCGACGGTTCCAGATTTGCGTCAGGGGGTCGGTGTCGGCCAGGCGCTTGTATTCCTCGAGCTTCGACTTGACGCTTTCCAGTTCCGCGGTCTTGTCGCTGAGCGTCGAGGCAACTTGCCGGCCATGATCGATCGTCGAATTGGTGGCGACCGCCATGGCGTTGACGATCTTCTGCAGAACATCCGGCGACAGCAGGCTGTTTCTGCCGAGTCCGCTCGACGTTTCGTTGAGGATCCTGCCGTATTTCTCGATGTGGCTGCGCTCGCTCCTCAGCAGCGAAGCGATGTCCTCAAGTTCATTGGCGATGACTTCCCTGGCGTGCTCGACGATGCCGGAGCCATGGTTCTGGGCAAAGAAGGCGCGTCCGATCCGGTCGAGGTCGTCCTGTGTCGGTCGGCCGCTCAGCGACACGACGGCAAGGCTGAGCTCGCGATTGGATCCGCTCAAGGCCTCGTAGAAGATCTCGTAATTGCGTGGCAGGCCGAGCACGCCGAGCTGGCGCATTGTGGCGAGGACGGTGCTCGCAATATCGGTGCTTCGTTCGCTCTGGGCGGCTGCCGGCTGCATGTTCTGTTCACTCTTCCCCGGGAACACGCTGCGGCATTCGCAGGCATCCAATGTCGCCGACCTGGGGAACGCTGGCCATTCCAGTCCATCTTGCGAAGAAGGCGCGTCCCCACTCACGACTTTCGCTTGCGAGGATCATAGATGCAGCAGCGCTAAAGTTTCCTTAATCCGCTGAATCCGGCCTGTTTTTCGCTGATTCCGGCTGGACAGGCCTTCATCTGTGAACAAACAATTCCCGAGCGTGCCAAATGCATGTCGCATTTTCTTGCGCGCAGCCATCGAAAAGCTGGGATCCTGTCAGCAGCGATTTCTTTTGGGATGGTGCGATGAGTGAAAATCATACGGGATCGTGTCTATGCGGAGCGGTTCGCTTCAGGACGCGAGGGCCGTTGCGCGGCGTCATCTATTGCCATTGCTCGCAATGTCGCAAGCAGAGTGGACATTTCTATGCCGCAACCAATGTCCCGGACGCCAATATCGATATCGACGGCGCCGACAACATCACCTGGTATGAGGCGTCCGCCTTCGCCGGGCGCGGTTTTTGCAAGACATGCGGATCGCTGCTTTTCTGGAAACCGCGGGACAACGCCTATGTTTCGGTTCTGGCGGGATCGTTCGATGAACCGACAGGCCTCGAGGGCCAATGCCACATATTCGTGGGTGACAAGGGCGATTATTATTCGATCGACGACGCGCTGCCTCAATTCGAGAAGTCGACCCCATCGGTGAAGGTCGCCGACGAATGAATTTTGGGCGAGCCAGCTTATTCCATTGATCGGGCCATTGCTTTATCCCGTGCCGGTGATTCGCAAAGGGGTTTGGCATGCAGCGGCTGATCGACGCTTATTTCAACTCGCTGCGGGCGTTCCGCAAGCTGGCCGTAACTGAAAAAGCTTTCCAGCAGGAGCTGGCGCTGCTCGCCCTTGCCCTTCCGATCGGCTGGTTCGTTTCGGTGTCGTGGCGCGGCTACGCGCTGCTGATCGGCGCGGTGCTGCTCCTGATCATGGTCGAGGTGCTGAACACCGGCATCGAAGCGGCCTGCGATGCCTTTAGCCGCGAATTCAATGTCGACATCCAGCTGGCCAAGGACTGCGGTTCGCTGGCGGTACTGATCTCCGTGGCGATCGTCGCCGGCGTCTGGGGCATCGCGATCATCGAGCGTATCGTCGGGCTGCCGATCTGAGCTTTCGACCGCCGGCCGGCGGTCAGTTTTCCCTGGCGCGTTCCTTTCGGGCGAAATGGCGGGCGATGAGCCAGGCGAGTACGGCCACGGCCAGGCCGATAGCCAGGCCCACCAATATCCGCTCATGGCGAAGCAGCGCCTGGCCGATGAAATGCTCGGCGCCCAACCCGAAGACATAGCCGATGGTGCTGAACAGCACCGCCCAGACCGCCGAGGAAATGGCGTTCAAGACGATGAAGCGGGGTGCTGCGATGTTCGACAGGCCGGCCGCGATGCCACCGACCAGGCGCATGCCATAGACGTAGCGGTTCGACAGCACGAAGATGTTGGGATGGGTGTTGAGCAGACGATAGGCGCGGCGGAAGCCGGGCCGCTTGCGCAACCCGACGACATAGCGATGGTCCGCGAAACTTCTCCCCAGGATGAAGAAGCAGGTGTCGCCGGCGAAGGCCCCAAGCGCTGCCACGACGACAGTCTGCCAGAGGACGAAGATATGCTGATGGGCGAAGAAGCCGCCGAGTATGGCGGCACTCTCGCCCTCCGCGACACAGCCCAGAAAAACGGCGATCAGCCCGTATTGTTCGATGAAATGATGGATCGCGTCGCTCATGACGGCGATTGCTGCGACAGCCTCTCTTCGATCCGCTTGACCAGTTCGGTCAGCCGCACGATCTCGTCGCGCATGCCGATGATCTGGCCGTGGCGCATTTCGTCCAGCTTTTCATGCAGCGCCATGATCTCGATCTCGGCCTTCAGATTGACCTCGTAGTCGTGGGCGGCATCGATGCGGTCGCGCTCGGTCTGGCGGTTCTGCGCCATCATGATCACCGGCGCCTGCAGCGCCGCGACCATGGACAGGACGAGATTGAGGAAGATGAACGGGTAGGGGTCGAAGGCGTCGCGCGCCAGAAGCCAGGCATTGGCTGATGTCCAGACGATCAGGAAGGCAATGAAGCCAAGGATGAACGACCAGGAACCGCCGATGCGGGCGATGCTATCGGCAAGGCGGTCGCCAAAGGTCTGGTGGAAGGCGACGGCCTTGTTGGTGTCCCTCGAGATCGTGGTGCGCTCGAGCGTCGACTGCAGCACCCGGTTCTCCAGGGCACTGAGACCGTCCGGCTTTCGTCTCAGCCAGCGGTTCGCCAGATCGTCGATCGTCTTGTTCATGGCCGTCTCCAAGGGCTTGGCTGGCGATAGAGGTAGAGGCTGCCGGCCCGCGCGGGAAGTGCTAGATTTGATGGGAACCGGAGGGACTTATGGTCGACTTCAAGAAAATTCGCGCTCGCGCCGCAAAGCGCAAGGGCGGCGAGGAGGAACTGGTCTCGCTGCTCGGGCCGATTCCCGACAACGCCGCCGTGGCCGACATCGGCGATGACCGTATCCTGTCGACGATGGCCGAGCGCGTCTTCGCCGCCGGTTTCGTCCGGCGCGTCATCGAGCAGAAATGGCCCGGATTCGAAGAGGCGTTCCTGCGCTTCGAGCCGAAGCGGTTGCTGTTCCAGCCAGACGATTTCTGGCACGAATTGGCGTCCGACCAGCGCATCGTGCGCAATCCACAGAAGATCAAATCCGTTCGCGACAACGCCGCCTTCGTCGAGCGCGTGTCAAAAGAGCATGGCGGCTTCGGCACATTCCTCGCCGAGTGGCCCGCCGACGACCAGGTCGGGCTGATGGCCTATCTCGGCAAGCATGGGAGCCGGCTCGGCGGCAATACCGGCCAGTATTTCCTGCGCTGGCTGGGTTGGACGCCTTCGTCATTTCGGCCGACATGGCGGCCGCCCTTCGCGATGCCGGGCTCGATATCGCCGAAAGCCCGACGTCGAAGAAGGATCTCGACAAGATCCAGGCCCAGGTCAACCGTTGGGTTGCGGATACCGGCCTGCCGCGCCGGCACATTTCGCGCATCCTGGCGATGTCGATCGGGGAGAACCATTCGCCGCAGGCGCTGCGCGACTATATGGGCAACGACTGATGTCGAAATTGGCCCAAGCAAACGCCATTGCGGGGCGAATTTTGCCGCGCTAAGTCAGCAGCATGACCAAGAAGCCCGACATACTGCGCATCGCCGTTGCCCAGCTCAATCCGACAGTCGGCGACGTCGCCGGCAATCTCGCCAAGGCCCGCGAGGCGAGGGCGGATGCCGCGCGTCAAGGCGCCGATCTCGTGCTCTACACCGAGCTTTTCCTCGCCGGCTATCCGCCTGAGGATCTGGTGCTGAAGCCCGCCTTCCTGAAGGCCTGCGAGCGGGCCGCGCAGGAGATTGCCGCCGACACCGCCGATGGCGGTCCCGGCGTCATCATCGGCACGCCGCTGAAGCGCAAAACCGGCACCCACAACTCGATCGTCTTCGCCGATGGCGGCAAGATCATCGCCGAGCGCTATAAGCTCGATCTGCCGAATTATGGCGAGTTCGACGAGAAGCGCGTCTTCCAGGCCGGACCGGAGATCCAGGGGCCCGTCAATTTCCGCGGCGTGCGTCTGGGAATCCCGATCTGCGAGGACATCTGGGGCGACATCGGCGTCTGCGAGACGCTGGCCGAGAGCGGCGCGGAAATCCTGCTGGTGCCGAACGGCTCGCCCTACTACCGCGCCAAGATCGATGTGCGCCACCAGGTCGTCATCCGCCAGGTTATCGAATGCGGGCTGCCGATGATCTATGCAAACCAGCTCGGCGGCCAGGACGAGCTGATCTTCGACGGCGCGTCGTTTGCCATAGGTGCCGACAAGCGGCTTGCTTTCCAGATGAGCCAGTTCGAGGAGGCGGTCGACATCACCACCTGGAGGAGACAGGGCGAAAACTGGGTCTGTTCGGAAGGACCGATGTCGAAGATCCCCGAACGGGAGGAGGCCGACTACCGCGCCTGCATGCTGGGCTTGCGCGACTACGTCAACAAGAACGGTTTCAAGAACGTCGTGCTCGGCCTGTCGGGCGGCATCGATTCGGCCATCTGCGCGGCCCTTGCCGTCGATGCGCTGGGCGAGGAGCGGCTGCGCGCGGTAATGATGCCTTACCGCTATACGTCGAAGGATCTGCTCAAGGATGCTGAAGACTGTGCCCGCGCACTCGGCTGCCGCTATGACATCGTGCCGATCTTCGAGCCGGTCGAAGGTTTCCTTCATGCGCTGACGCAGCTTTTCGAAGGCACCAAGGAAGGCATCACCGAGGAGAACTTGCAGAGCCGCGCGCGCGGCACCATCCTGATGGCGATTTCCAACAAATTCGGCTCGATGGTGGTTACGACAGGCAACAAGAGCGAGATGTCGGTCGGCTATGCAACGCTCTATGGCGACATGAATGGGGGCTTCAATCCGATCAAGGACCTGTACAAGATGCAGGTCTATGCACTGTCGCGCTGGCGCAACAGCCACGTGCCGCCGGGCGCGCTCGGACCGTCGGGCGAGGTGATCCCGAAGAACATCATCGACAAGGCGCCGTCGGCGGAACTGCGCGAGAACCAGACCGATCAGGATCTGCTGCCGCCCTATCCGGTGCTGGACGACATCCTCGAATGCCTGGTCGAGAACGAGATGGGCGTCGACGACATCGTCGCGCGCGGCCATGACCGGGCGACGGTGACGCGCATCGAGCACCTGCTCTACGTCGCCGAATACAAACGCCGGCAGGCGGCGCCCGGCGTGAAGATCACCAGGAAGAATTTCGGCCGCGACCGCCGTTATCCCATCACCAACCGGTTTAGGGACCGCGGCTAGACACCGTTTCCGGCCGAAATTCGCGTCATGCCGCAGGCGAGGGGTAGCGATGCCTGACTGTGAGATCAGCTTCGATCTGTCACGGATCGACTTCAGGGCGACATCCGACCTGTTGATGGCAAGCTATTGGGGCGGCGGGCGCAGCGACGAAACGCACCGCCGCGCCTTTGCCAATTCGCTCTGCGCCGCGGCTTATATCGACGGCAGCCAGGTGGGATTCGGCAGGGCGATCACCGACCGCACGGTGTTTGCCTATCTGGCCGATATCATCGTCTGGCCGCAGCATCGCGGGCAGGGCATCGGCTCGCGGCTGGTACGGGCGCTGATCGATCATCCCGAGCTCGGTAGCGTTTCGCACTGGAGCCTGTCGACCAACGACGCGCATGGGGTTTATGAAAGAGTGGGATTCAAGGCATCGACGGATGGCCGGTACATGCGCCTCGATCGTAAGCCGATCCCCTGAAAAAAGCGCCATTGCCGTTGTTGCAAATTTATCCCAGTGCTTGGACCAGATGCCGTTTTTGGTGACCGCCAGCCTTGGCGATGCGATGCGGCATCTCTATAAGGGCCTCTCCGCGATTCCTTTAGGGAGGACCGAATGCCAGGATTTGACATCGTTATGCGAGGCCGCGAAGCCTAGGTCCCGACCGGCGCGCCGCAGGGTTTTCACCCTCGGAACGAAGCCGGATCGAGAACAGGGCTTTGCCGATGCCGGTCGCCGCCTTCGGGCAAGCGGCCATTCATAACCGAACCTCCGCATTCCCGGGCATTGAGCCCCTTGCGCGGTTTTTTCACTTTCGACCTTACCGGGATCGGGCTTTTTGCGCCCGAATGACATCATGGCTCGTTTTCAGATCGATTTGCGCGCGAGCGCCTTTCGCAGCGTTCTTGGCTTTACTTTCACCCATTGGCGGCGCCAGCCCTGGCGGCTTTCGCTGATCATGGCTGGTTTCCTGCTGTCGACGTTGGCCGATGTGCTGACGCCGCTCTATTCCGGCCGGCTGGTCGATGCCGTCGCCAGCAGCGCCGGCGCCGACGAGATCGCCTGGAATGCGGCGATGACCGCGTTTTCCATGCTGATGGCGTTGGCGTTGGCAGGTGTCGTCCTGCGCAATCTGGCCTTCATGGGTATCGTCGAACTGACGCTGAAGATGATGGCCGACATCGCCGCCGACGCCTTCCATCGTGTCCAGCGCTTTTCCACCGACTGGCATGCCAACAGCTTCGCCGGTTCGACCGTGCGCAAGGTGACGCGCGGCATGTGGGCGTTGGACCTGCTCAATGACACGATCCTGATCGCGCTGCTGCCGTCCGTCGTCATGCTGGTCGGTTCGACGCTGCTGCTGGGCTGGTTCTGGCCGCTGATGGGAGCGGTTGTCGCCGCCGGCTCGGTGCTGTTCATCGCCGTCACGGCGATGCTGTCGCTGGGCTATGTCGCGCCGGCGGCCAGGCTCGCCAACACCTGGGACACACGCCTTGGCGGCTCGCTGGCCGACGCGGTGAGCTGCAACGCCGTGGTCAAGGGGTTTGGCGCCGAGGAGCGCGAGGAGAACCGGCTTGCCAAGGTCGTCGCCAAATGGCGTGCCCGCACGCGGCGGACCTGGGTGCGCGGCACCATCAACGGCACCACGCAAGGGGTGCTGCTGCTGGTGATGAGAGCGGCGGTCATCGGCCTGGCGCTGATGCTGTGGTCGTGGGGGCAGGCAACGGCCGGCGACGTCGCCTTCGTGCTGACTTCTTTCTTCGTCCTGCAAGGCTATCTCAGGGATATCGGAACGCATATCCGAAACCTGCAGCGCTCGATCAACGACATGGAGGAACTGGTCGATTTCCAGTCCGAACCGCTCGGCATCGAGGATCGGCCCGGCGCCGGACCGATCCGCATCACGCAAGGGGGCATCGCCTTCGACGACGTCACCTTCCATTATGGCAGTCACCGTTCGCCGCTCTATCGCGATTTCTCGGTCGATATCGCGCCGGGCGAGCGGGTCGGGCTGGTCGGCCATTCCGGGTCGGGCAAGACGACTTTCGTCAAGCTGATCCAGAGGCTCTATGACGTGAACGCCGGCCGGATCCTGATCGACGACCAGGACATTTCGGAGGTGGCGCAGGCGTCGCTGCGCGCGCAGATCGCCATCGTGCAGCAGGAGCCGATCCTGTTCCACCGCTCTCTGGCCGAAAACATCGCCTATGCCCGACCCGGCGCCACGCAGGCCGAGATCGAGCACGCGGCAAAGCTGGCGAGCGCGCACGACTTCATCGTCAACCTGCCGAAGGGCTACGGCACGCTCGTCGGCGAGCGCGGCGTGAAGCTGTCGGGCGGCGAGCGCCAGCGCGTGGCGATCGCACGCGCGTTCCTCGCCGATGCGCGCATCCTGATCCTGGACGAGGCGACGTCGAGCCTCGATTCAGAATCGGAGGTGCTGATCCAGCAGGCGATGGAGCGGCTGATGGTCGGCCGCACCACGCTGGTCATCGCGCACCGGCTTTCGACGGTGCGGGCGCTCGACAGGCTGTTGGTCTTCGATCGCGGCAAGATCGCCGAGGAAGGCTCGCATGACGCGCTGATCCGGCTGCCGGGCGGCATCTACCGCCGCCTGTTCGAGCGCCAGGCGCTCGAATTGACCAAGGGACTTGTCACCTGATCGGGGATGGCCTCCGGCTCTGGCCCGGAGGCCATCCCATCAGGCGCCGGCGGCCTGACGGGCGGGCGGCGCGGGACATGCGATTGCTGGCGGAGCCGCGTCCGCCAAGTCTTTTCATTGCTTGCGCCATGTTCTATGTCTGCGGCACGGCACGGGGGCGCGTCTTGTCAATCACAAAAGCATCCGGTACGCCCCGCTCATGACAGTTACCGTTCGTTTCGCCCCTTCGCCGACAGGCCGCATCCATATCGGCAATGCGCGCACCGCCCTGTTCAACTGGCTGTTCGCCATGAACCATAAGGGGCGCTTCATCCAGCGCTTCGACGACACCGATGTCGCGCGCTCGAAGCAGGAATTTTCCGACGCCATCCTTTACGACCTGCATTGGCTTGGCATCTTTCCCGACACCACCGAATACCAGTCGCGTCGCTTCGAGATCTATGACGCGGCGGTCGAGCGGCTGAAGGCGGCGGGCGTTCTCTATGCCTGCTATGAAACGCCGGAGGAGCTCGACCTCAGGCGCAAGGTGCGCCGTACGCGCGGCCTGCCGCCGGTCTATGGCCGCGAGGCGCTGACGCTGACGTCGGAACAGATCGCCGAATATCAGGCCGATGGCCGCCGGCCGCACTGGCGCTTCCTGCTGCCCAATTTCACCGGCGATCCGCAGCAGCCGGAGCGCACCGAAATCCATTGGAATGACCTGGTGCGCGGGCAGGAAACCGTCGATCTCGCTTCGCTGTCGGACCCGGTGCTGGTGCGCGAGGACGGCACATATCTCTATACGCTGCCATCCGTTGTCGACGATATCGAGATGGGCGTCAGCCATGTCATCCGCGGCGACGACCACGTCACCAACACCGGCGTGCAGATCGCGCTGTTCCGGGCGCTGGGCGTCGAGCCGCCGGAATTCGGCCACCACAATCTGCTGACCACCGTTTCGGGCGAGGGGCTGTCGAAGCGCACCGGCGCACTCTCCATCGAAAGCCTGCGCGAGGACGGCATCGAGCCGATGGCGGTCGCATCGCTGGCCGTGCTGGTCGGCACGTCGGAGAATGTCGCCGCCGCGCATGACCTGGCCGAACTCGCCAGCCGTTTCGACCCAGCTGCGACCTCGAAGTCGGCGGCAAAGTTCGATCCGGACGAGCTTTTCGTGCTCAACCGGACGCTGCTGCACCAAATGCCGTTCTCCGAAGCGCAGAATCGGCTGGTGGTGCTCGGCATATCGGGCGAGCAGGCGGAACCGTTCTGGCTGGCTGTGCGCGGTAATCTCGACAGGCTGGCCGATGCTGTCGGCTGGTGGCGCATCCTGCGCGAAGGGCCGCAGGAGAAGCCGGAATTTTCCGACGCCGATCGAGATTTTCTTCACCAGGCCATCGATCTGCTGCCCGAGGAGCCTTGGAACGGGACCGTCTGGAAGGACTGGACGGCCAAGATCAGGGAAGCGACCGGCCGCAAGGGCAAGACGCTGTTCATGCCGCTGAGGCTTGCCCTTACCGGACTGACTTCGGGACCGGAGCTTGCAGATCTATTGCCGCTGATGGGTCGGGAAGGAACGTTGGCCCGACGACCCTGACCTTCCGCTGTTCCGGCGGCAGCGTCGAGACCGGCGATGTGACCGGTTTGACCGCAAGCCGCTTGATGGCGTCGCGGTCCAGCCCGCCTGCGGCGTTTGCCAGCGTCTCGGGATCGGCACCTGGATCGGGTTTGGAGGCAGGCACCAGAATGAACGGGGCGCCCTCCGTTTGCGGCCGCGACTGTTGCTGGCTTGGCGGATTGCCGCCGATGATCTGGAAGTTCTGCGCGGCGTTGCAGCCGCAGGCCGGCGGCCGCGACAGGTTGGGCTGCTTGTAAAGATAGGCCGTCGGCAGTTCGCTGTAGGGTCGGCCGGTGACCGACGATGTCATGTCGGCTGAATCGTCGCCCATGCCGCGCGAATAGAAGACCTGGATCTCGGTGCCGGGACAGCTCGATTTGCAGTTCTTCTGGTCGCGCTCGAAATCGCCGACCGAGGCGGCATTCGACATCGGGAAGAAGTAGCCGTCGCAGGTGCGCACGCAGGTGGTACGGAACTCGCCGCCGACGCCCGGAAAATCCGGTATGCCGGACCGGCCCGGCACGCGGCGGATATTGCGCTCCTCGTCGGGATCGTCAGATTGGTCGAGCGTATCGAGCCGGCGTGTGTCGCCGCCGAACAGCTGGTCGAACAGATTGCCGTTGCCTTGTTCCCGTTTCGCTTCGCGCAAGAGTTCGCGGCGGGGCGCCACCGCGTCCTCGCGGCAGCCATTGGTGTCGAGCGCGGCCAGGATGCGTGCGCGATCGCGCCGCGAACCGCCGCCGGCGAGGCGGGCGCGCTTGGCCTGCAAGCTATCGAGATTGGCGTTCATGCGCTCGATGGTGGCGTTGAACCCAGCGCATTGGCTGACATTGCGGCTGAATAGAGAGAAGCCGCAGCCGGCGCTGCTGGACTGGCCGCGCGCCTTTGAAATCTGCTCGCGTTGCCGGTTGATCGCGGCGTCATATTTCCGGATCAGGGCCGGACCGCCACTGCCGCGCGAGGTCGCGGCAAGATCGGTCTCGAGCTGGCGGCAGACACGCGAGGCGGCCTGCGGCTCGGAGACGGCGGCGCCCGAAAGCAGCAGGCCAAGCAGCACGGCGAGATGCGCCTGCTTCCACCCTTTGCCCATCATCCGCCGAAACCCTGCTTGGTTGTTCGCCGCACGCTACGTGCTCGTGGTTAAACCGCAGTTTACCCCCGAATTGGTGTTCAGCCCAGATCGACGACAGCTTGCGCCTTGTGGGCCGCCTCGACCACCGCCAGCGCTGTCATGTTGACGACGCCGCGCGAAGTCACCGAGGGCGTCAGGATATGCGCCGGCTTGTCGGTGCCGAGCAGGATCGGGCCGACATGCAGGGCATCCATCATGGTCCTGAGCGCTGTCAGCGTGATGTTGGCGGAGTCGAGGTTGGGGAACACCAGGAGATTGGCTTCGCCCTTCAGACGCGAATGCGGATAGACGCGCTGGCGCAGATGTTCCGACAGCGCGGAATCGGCATGCATCTCGCCGTCGCATTGCAGCTCGGGCGCGATGCGCGCCAGGATCGCCGCCGCCTGCCGCATCTTGAGCGCACTCGGCGAATCGCGCGAGCCGAAATCCGAATGCGACAGCAGGGCCGCCTTGGGCTCGATGCCGAAGCGCTGGATCTCCTCGGCCGCCAGCACGGTCATTTCGGCGATCTCGTCGGCGGTGGGGTCGACAGAAACATGGGTGTCGGTCAGGAAGATGATGCCGCGTTGCGAGATCAGCATGGACAGCGTCGACAGATCCCGGTCCTTGATGCCGGTTCGTGGCCCGATGATCAGCGTGACGTTGCGCAGGTGCCGCTCGAAACGCCCTTCGAGGCCGCAGACCATGGCGTCGGCGTCGCCGCGCTTCAATGCGAGGGCCGCGATAACGGTGTTGTCGGTGCGCACCATGGTGCGCGCGGCCTCCGTCGTCACGCCGCGCCGGCCGGCCAGCTCGATTAGGAGCTCGACGTAATGGCGGTAGCGCGGATCGTCCTCCGGGTTGATCAGGCCGAAGTCGACGCCCGGCTTGATGCGCAGTCCGTAGCGCTTCAATCGCACCTCGATGACGTGCGGACGGCCGATCAGGATCGGCTCGGCGATGCCTTCCTCCAAAACCACCTGCGCGGCGCGCAGCACGCGCTCGTCCTCGCCGTCGGCGTAGATGACGCGCTTGGCACTCGACGCCTTGGCCGAGGAGAACACCGGCTTCATCACCAGGCCGGAGCGGAAGACGAAGCGGTTGAGCTTGTCGATATAGGCGGAGAAGTCGCTGATCGGCCTTGTCGCGACACCGGTGTCGCAGGCCGCCTTGGCGACGGCCGGGGCGATGCGCAGGATGAGGCGCGGATCGAAGGGCGAGGGGATCAGGAATTCGGGTCCGAACACCGGCGTCTCGCCGGAATAGGCGCGCGCGGCGACATCCGAAGGTTCTTCGCGGGCAAGGGCGGCGATGGCCCGCACCGCCGCCATCTTCATCTCCTCATTGATGGCGCTGGCGCCACAGTCCAGCGCGCCGCGGAAGATGTAAGGAAAACACAGTACGTTGTTGACCTGATTGGGAAAATCGGACCGACCCGTGCAGATCATCGCGTCGGGGCGCGCCGCCCGCGCCACTTCCGGCATGATTTCCGGATTGGGATTGGCCAGCGCCAGGATCAAAGGCTTCGGCGCCATGTGCTGGAGCAATTCCGGCTTCAGCACGCCGGCGGCCGAAAGCCCGAGGAACACGTCGGCGCCCGATATGACGTCGGCCAGCGTGCGTGCCTCCGTGTCCTTCACATAAGGATCTTTCCAGCGGTCCATCTCGTCGGTGCGGCCCTTGTAGGCAACGCCGAACCGGTCGGTGACCCAGATGTTCTCGACCTTGGCGCCGAGCGAGACCAGCAGGTTGAGGCAGGCCAATGCCGCCGCACCCGCGCCCGAAGTGACGATCTTGATGTCGGCAATGGTTTTGCCGGCGAATTCCAGGCCGTTAAGCACTGCGGCGGCGACGATGATGGCGGTGCCGTGCTGGTCGTCATGGAAAACCGGTATGCCCATCCGAGCCTTCAGTCGCTCTTCGACCTCGAAGCATTCCGGCGCCTTGATGTCCTCGAGGTTGATGCCGCCGAAGGTCGGTTCCAGCGCCGCCACGGTTTCGACCATGCGCTCGATCTCGGGCGCGTCGATCTCGATGTCGAAGACGTCGATGCCGGCGAATTTCTTGAACAGGACCGCCTTGCCTTCCATGACCGGCTTCGAGGCGAGCGGCCCGATATTGCCCAGGCCGAGCACGGCCGAGCCATTGGAGACGACGCCGACCAGATTGGCGCGCGCCGTGTAGTCGGCGGCGGTCGCCGGATCGTCGCGGATTTCGAGGCAAGGGGCGGCCACGCCGGGCGAATAGGCGAGCGCCAGGTCGCGCTGGTTGCCGAGCGGCTTGGTGGCCTGGATTTCGAGCTTGCCCGGCGTCGGGTGCTTGTGGAAGTAGAGCGCGGCTTCGTCGAGGTCCGAACGTGCCGTTTTCTTGCTCTCGCCGTTCATTCCGGGGCCTCCCTGCGATCCTGCGTGCCGCCTTCTTAGCATGCAGCCGAGGTTTTTCGCGACGCCAAATGACGCAATCGCCATTCACATCGACGAAGCCGGGATAAGCGATCTATTTCAATGGCTTGAGCGGAATTTCTTCGGCGCCGGTGCTACCGGGTCTCAGAAGGCGCTGACATAGAGGCCGCCGTCCACCGGTATGTTCTGGCCGGTCAGGTAGCCGGCATGGACCGAGCACAGGAAGGCACAGATCTGGCCGAACTCTTCCGGCGTGCCGAGCCGCTTGGCCGGCACGTCGGCACTGATGCGCGCCTTGCGGGCGGCTGCCGCGGCCGGGTCTTCAACGCTGCCGGCCTCGTGCGGACCGCGCAGTCGGTCGGTATCCAGCTTGCCGGGCAGCAGGCTGTTGATGGTCACGTTGCGGTCGACCACCGTGCGCGCCACGCCGGCAAGAAAGGAGGTCAGGCCGGCGCGCGCGCCGGACGACAGATCAAGGCCGGGGATGGGGACATAGACCGATAGCGAAGTGATGTTGACGATGCGGCCGAAACCGCGCACGGCCATGCCGTCGATCACCGCCTGCACCAGCTCGATCGGCGTCACCATGTTCTGGGTCACGCCTTCGAGCATCTTGGCACGATCGAGCTCGCGGAAATCGCGCAGCGGCGGGCCGCCATTGTTGTTGACCAGTATGTCGGGTTCGGGGCAAGCGGCGAGAAGCGCCTTCTGCACCTCGGGCTTCGATACATCGCCGACGACTTCCGTGACGGTCACGCCGTAACGCTCGCGCAGCTCCGCAGCGGTTTTGGCCACCAGTTCGGCGTTGCGCCCGTTGACGACGACGTCGCAACCAGCCTCGGCCAGCGCCATGGCGCAGCCTTTTCCGAGCCCCTTGCTCGAAGCGCAGACGATGGCCTTCTTTCCGCGGATGCCGAGATCCATGACGATTTCTCCTGTGATTCGCCGGCAGGCTAGCTCTTGGGCTGGACCAATCGCAACCGTCATACGGTTGTTGCATGAATCGGGGCATAGGCTCGCGAAAGCAATGGTGAATTCGCGATGTCCGGCCAAGAGCCCCGCACGTTCCGCAGCATGTTCATCTCCGACGTCCATCTCGGGTCGAAGGCGGCAAAGGCCGATTTCCTGATCGATTTCCTTAGACATCACGATGCCGACATCATTTATCTCGTCGGCGATATCGTCGATGGGTGGCGCCTGAGACGCAGCTGGCACTGGCCGCAGAGCCACAATGACGTCGTGCAGAAATTGCTGCGCAAGGCGCGCAAGGGCGCCACCATCACCTACATCGCCGGCAACCACGACGAATTCGCCCGCCAGTTCCAGGGCGTGCATTTCGGCGGCATCGTCGTAGCCGACCGCGCCATTCACGAAACCGCCGACGGCAGGCGGCTGCTCGTTATTCATGGCGACCAGTTCGACACGGTCGTGCACAATCAGCGCTGGCTCGCCTATCTCGGCGACCACGCCTACGACGCCGCCATGCAGGTCAACCGTGTGATCACCCGGCTGCGCCAGCTGCTCGGCCTGCCTTACTGGTCGTTTTCGTCCTGGGCCAAGGTCAAGGTCAAGAAGGCGGTGAACTTCATCGGCTCGTTCCAGATGGTACTCAGCGACGAGGCGCGGCGCTCCCATGTCGACGGCGTCATATGCGGCCATATCCATCATGCCGCGATCGAAAACTATGGCGATGTCCAGTACATCAACACCGGCGACTGGGTGGAAAGCTGCACGGCGGTGGTCGAACATTTCGACGGCCGGATGGAAATCCTGACCTGGGCGCATGTCTTGCCCGACGCGCCGGACGAACCCTTCATCCCGATGCTGATCGAGGACCGGGTGGTGCAGGCCGCCTGACTGCGGGTGCCAGGCACAGATTCCGGTGTTAATCGATTAGGCCAATCGGTTTCGTCCGGTTTTTCCTCATGTTAAGGGTCAATCCACACTGCTCGCCGTTCGTGGACGGCAGCGTTATTGGATCGATTCATGCCGCTGCCGCCGCTTTCACCCGAACAGCTCGTCAAGCCTCGCCATTTCGAACTGCGCATGAGCCTGATCTTCGCGACATTGTTCGTGTCGCAGGGCACGCATCTGCCTTACTTCCCGCTGTGGCTGCAGGCGAAAGGTTTTCACGCCGAGCAGATCGCCGTCATCTTGGCGGCTCCGATGTTCCTGCGCGTCGTGACGACGCCGCTGCTCACCGCGCTCGCGGACCGGGCGAGGGACCGCGCCGACGTCTATATCGCGCTCGTCGCGGCATCGATGATCATTTCCGCCGGCTATTTTCTGCCGGCCTCCTACGCCGTAGTGCTTGCGGTGTCGCTGGCGCTGACGATCGTATGGACACCGCATTCGCCGATGGCCGATTCGCTCGCGCTTTCGGGCGTGCGCCGCTTCGGCTCCAACTACACTAGCATGCGCAAGTGGGGTTCGATCTCGTATCTCTGCGCCAACGTGGCCGGTGGTTTCATCCTGACCGCGGCAGGGGCGCAAGCCGTCCCGGCGATCATTTTCGCGGCACTGGGTGCCGCGCTCTTTGCCGCGCTGCTTGCGCCGCGTCTTGGCCGGCCGCGCCTTGCCTCACCGCTTTCGGCCGCGGAGATCCAGCACTCGGCACCAAGTCTCTTCAATGCCTATTTCGTCTATTTCACCCTGGGTGTCGGCATCCTCACCGCCAGCCACGCCTTCCTTTACGGCTTCGTGTCGATCTACTGGAAGTCGATCGGCATCGGCGACACCGTCGTCGGGCTTCTGTGGGCGTGGGGCGTGGTGGCCGAAGTCTGCATGTTCGTGTTTTTCAACCGCATATTCGCCTCCGTGTCGGTCGTCAGGGTGATGGTGATTGCCGGCATCGGCGCGGTCGTGCGCTGGATCGCCTTTCCGCTGATCTGGCCGCTTGGCCTCGGCGTCGCCGGGTTTTTCGGCGTCCAGACCCTGCATTCGGTGTCGGTGGCCATGGTGCTGATCGGCCTGCAGAAAATGATCGGCGAAACGGTCTCGGAAGAGCGCACCGGTGCCGCACAGGGCATCGCCTATTTCTTCAACGGCTTCTTCATGGCCGCCGTGACGCTCGCCTCCGGCCCTCTCTACGACCGTTTCGGGGTCGACGGCTTCCTGGCCATGATCCCGATCGCGATCATCGGCCTGGTGCTGATCGGGCTCGCGGCGCGCTCAGCCCCAAAGCGCCGGATCGGGCGGTGAAACCAGCGATCCCTCATAGGCGAGGCCGGGCACACGATCCCGCGCAAGCAGCAGCGGTCCGTCGAGGTCGACGAAGTCGGCGTCCTGGGCGAGCAGCACCGCCGGCGCCATCGCCAGCGACGTGCCGACCATGCAGCCGACCATGACGCCGAAACCCAGTTCGCGGGCGCGGTCGCGCAGCACGAGCGCCGCCGTCAGCCCGCCCGACTTGTCGAGCTTGATGTTGACGGCATCGTAGAGACCGGTAAGCGCGGCCAGATCCCCCGCCTCATGCACGCTCTCGTCCGCGCAGATCGGCACCGGATGGGCGATATGGCGCAGGATGCCGTCATGGCCCGCCGGCAGCGGCTGTTCGATAAGCGCGATGCCTTGCTCGGCGGCAAAGGCGAGGTTCGCGGCGATGGTGTCGTCGTTCCAGCCCTCGTTGGCGTCGAGGATGATGCGGCTGTCGGGCGCGGCCTGCCGGACGGCGCGGATGCGCGCAATGTCGTTGTCGCCGCCGATCTTGACTTTGAGCAGCGGGCGCGCCGCGTTGGCACGGGCCTGCGCCGCCATCGCCTCGGGTTCGCCCAGCGACAGCGTGTAGGCCGTCTCGAGCTGATGCAAAGGAGCCGGCCAGACTACGTCCGCCACCGCCTTGCCGCTGATCTTGGCTTCCAGGTCCCACAAGGCGCAATCGATGGCGTTGCGCGCCGCGCCTGCCGGCATGGCGCCGAGCAGGGCTGTCCGGTCCATGCCAGCAGAGATTTGCCCGCGCATGGCCTCTATCGCGGCGCGAACCCCATCCATGGTCTCGCCATAGCGTTTGTACGGCACGCATTCGCCACGGCCCGTGTAATCGCCTTCGCTGATCGTGCAGGTGATCACTTCGGCTTCGGTCTTCGAACCACGCGAAATGGTGAAGGTGCCGGCGATCGGAAAACGCTCGGCCTCGACCGAAATGACACGCGCCATAATTTTCTGCTCCGGCTGTGCGAGAAGGGTCGTCGGCAAATCGACAAGGCCGGACCCGTCAGGCTAAACAGGACGCCATGTTGACCATCGGCAAGCGCGACGCAAGCGGCAAGACCGCCTCGGAGGCTGACCACGAACCGCGCGTGTCGATCGGTGAGGAAGCAGGCGTTCTCGGCTGCGCCTTCTCGGGAATCTGGACGACGCGCACCGTGGCCGCGATCGACGCAGAGATGCGCAAAATCGAGAAACGGAGCGGTTTCAAGACCTTGGCGCTCGATCTTTCGCATATCGAGAAGATCGACACCGCCGGCGCGTGGCTGATCGACCGCCTGGTCAGCGCTTTCGAGAAGAAAGGTGTCGAGGTCAGGCTGCAGGGCCAGAGCGACGTCGCCTCGATCCTGCTCGGCGCGGTCGGCGATGCGGTGCGGCGCGAGCCCGAATCGGGGCCGGTCGGGCCGCCCAACATCGTCATTCGCGCGCTGGAGGCGGTTGGCCGCCGCGTCTACGAAATGCGCGACGATTTTCTCGCCTCGATGAACATACTGGGCGCCACGATCCGTGGCGCGCAGATGAAGCTCGGCCGCGGCCATGCCGTCAATCCGGCGGCGATCTTCAACCAGATCGACCGCATGGGCGTCGGAGCCATTCCGGTGGTGGTGCTGATGTCGGCGATCGTCGGCGCCATCGTTGCCCAGCAGGGCGCCTACCAGCTCAGCTATTTCGGCGCCGACATCTTCGTCGTCGACCTCGTCGGCGTGCTGATCCTGCGCGAACTCGGCGTGCTGATGACGGCAATCATGATCGCCGGCCGCTCGGGCAGCGCCATCACCGCCGAAATTGGCTCGATGAAGATGCGCGAGGAAGTGGATGCGCTGAAGGTCATCGGGCTCAACCCCATCGGCGTGCTGGTCTTTCCGCGCCTGGTTGCGCTGGTGATCGCCCTGCCTTGCCTGACCATCATCGCCAATTTTGCCGCACTCGGTGGCGGTATTCTCGCGGCTTGGCTCTATTCCGACATCGCACCCGCCGCCTTCATCGACCGGCTGCGCGTCGCCATCGACCTCAGCACCATTTTCGCCGGCCTGATCAAGGCGCCGTTCATGGCCATGATCATCGGCACCATCGCCTCGGTCGAGGGCATGAAGGTCGGCGGTAGCGCCGAATCGCTTGGTCAGCACGTGACCGCCTCGGTGGTGAAATCGATCTTCGTCGTCATCATCCTCGACGGGCTTTTCGCCATGTTCTATGCAGCGATCGAGTTCTGAAATGGCGATGGGAAACGGCATCGAGACCAGGGCCAAGGAGGGCGCGGATGACAGCGAGGTCGTGCTTTCGGCGCATGACATCACCGTTTCCTTCGGCGACAACCTGATCCTCGACAAACTGTCGCTCGATATCTGGCGCGGCGAGATCCTCGGTTTCGTCGGCGCTTCGGGCGCCGGCAAATCAGTTCTGCTGCGCACCATCCTTGGTTTGACGCGCAAGCAGTCCGGCACGATCAAGCTGTTCGGCGTGGATATCGAAAAGGCCGACGATGCCGAACGGCTGCGCATCGACATGCGCCTTGGGGTGCTGTTCCAGCACGGCGCGCTGTTCTCGGCGCTGACGGTGCTGGAAAACGTCCAGGTGCCGATGCGCGAATATCTCGACCTGCCGCGCAAGCTGATGGACGAACTGGCGATGCTCAAGGTCGAACTGGTCGGGCTGCCGCCGGACGCGGCGCAGAAATTCCCGTCCGAGCTGTCGGGCGGCATGATCAAGCGCGCGGCACTCGCTCGCGCGCTGGCGCTCGATCCCGACATCGTCTTCCTCGACGAGCCGACCTCGGGCCTCGATCCGATCAGCGCGGCGGAATTCGACGAGTTGGTGGTCAAGCTGCGCGATACGATGGACCTGACCGTCTACATGGTGACCCACGATCTCGACACGCTTTTCACCGCCTGCGACCGCGTCGCCGTGCTCGGCAAGAAGAAAGTGCTGGTCGAAGGCACCATCGACGACATGCTGAAGAGTGAAGAACCGTGGGTAAAATCGTATTTCCGCGGAAAACGAGCCCGGCAACTTGATCTTGCCGCGCGCGCATAGCCATAAGTGAAGCAATGGAAACCAGAGCCAACTACGTTATTGTCGGCATCTTCACGCTGGTGGCGATCCTCGCGGCGTTCGGCTTCGTCTATTGGACGGCGGCGATCGGCGACAAAGGCGAGACCACATTGTTGCGCGTGCGCATCCCTGGCTCGGCTTCCGGACTTGGCCGCGGCAGCTTCGTGCTGTTCAACGGCGTCAAGGTCGGCGACGTCAGGCGCGTCTATATCGATGTCGACAATCCGACGGTCGCCATCGCCGACACCGAGATCGACCGCATGACGCCGATCACCAAATCGACGCAGGCCGATATCGGCCTGGCGGGCCTGACCGGACAAGCCAATATCGAACTCAAGGGCGCCGACCCCAAGGAAGTAAAACTTCTCGACCAGGCCGAGAAGGAAGGCAAGGTCGCCGAGATCGTGGCCAACCCGTCGGCGGTGACCAATCTTTTGCAGACGGCGCAGAACATCTTCACGCGCGCCGACACGGTACTGACGCAGCTGGAGGGGTTCACCAAGGATGTGCGCGGGCCGCTGACGCAGACCGTGCAGAATGTGCAGACGTTCTCCGACGCGCTGGCCAGGAATTCCGACGGCGTCGACAAGTTCCTGTCCGCGGTCAGCGCGCTGTCCGATGAGCTGAAGGGCGTCTCGGGCAAGCTCGACGGCACGCTGAAGGCGGCCGAAGGGCTGCTCAATGCCGTCGACAAGGACAAGATCAAGAGCATCGTCGCCAATGTCGATACGGTGACCGGCAACCTCAAGGAAACGTCCAAACAGCTCGATGGCGTGATCAGGAATGTCGATACGGCCGTGGGATCGGTCAATGATTTCGCCAAGCAGACGCAAGGTACGCTGGCCAAGGTCGACGGCGTGCTCGACGGCATCGATCCGGCGCAAGTGCGCACGGCTCTGGCCAACATCCAGAAGGCAAGCGAAAGCGCCGACAAGGCGGCCTCGGACATCGCCAAGGTGACCGGCAAATTCGCGAACAGGGCGGACGACATAGACGAGACGATCAAGGATGCGAGGCAGCTCGCGCAGCGGCTCAACGACGCCTCGGTGCGCGTCGACGGCATCCTGGCCAAAGTCGACAAGCTGCTCGGTTCGGGGCAGGCGGACGGCGTGATGGCGGACGCCAGGGACACGCTGAGGTCGTTCAAGCAGGTTGCCGATACGCTGAATTCGCGGCTTGGCGTCATCACCGACAATATAGCCCGGTTCTCCGGCCAGGGCCTTTCGAATGTCGAAGCGCTGGTTCAGGACAGCCGCCGTTCGATCAGCCGCATCGAGGAGGCGGTTACCGACCTCAGCCGCAATCCGCAGCGCATCCTGTCGGGCGGCGAGGGCGAGGTTCGGCAGTACGATGGCAGGGCGCGGCGTTGACTTCGGTCTCGGCTCGCCGCAGAAACAGTGTCTGCATCCGCGGGTTGTTGTTACAATCCAGGGATAGTGAGGCCGGGGACAGCAGGGATCGCGCGTGAAGTCGACGATTGTGTTCAGATCGGGCGTGGCCTTGCTTGCCTTGACCCTTGCCGGTTGTGCCGCGCTGCCGGGCGGCGGGCCTGCGCCGCTTGACACATTCGAACTGTCGGCGCCGTCGGTCGAGGCGCATGGCCACAGCCGCCGCCAGATCCTGATCGCCCAGCCGTCCGCGCTCAAGGCGCTGGACAGCCAGAACATCGTCATAAAACCGTCCCCACGCTCGATCCAGTACCTCAAGGGCGCGCAATGGGCGGACCGGCTGCCGCTGATCGTGCAGGCACGGCTGGCGGAGACGTTCCAGCGCTCTGGCAGCTTCGCCGGCGTGGGCAAGCCGGGCGAGGGGCTGGCGATCGATTACCAGGTCATCGTCGAGATCCGTTCGTTCGAAGTCCGTGTCGACGGCGGCGATCATGCCGAGGTCGACCTGTTCGTGCGCATCCTCAACGACCGCAATGGCGAGGTGCGTGCGTCCAAGAGCTTTACGGCGACCGCGCCCGTCTCGGGCAGCGGCAACCAAGGCTATGTCGGCGCGCTCGATGCTGCCTTCGGCGACGCGGCCAAACAGATCGTGCGCTGGACCGATTCGGCGATCTGAGCGGCGATCTCAGGTGGCGCCATCAGGCTACAAGTGGTCGAAGGCGTCCGGCCGCAGCTTTCCAGTCTTCATCAGGTGCTGCAGGGTGTAGGTTACGGACAGCGCGTCATCGAGCGCGTCGTGTCCCTGCAATGGCGGGTGTTCAACGCCATAATAGTCGGCAAGCTTGTTGCTCGGCGTCCTTGCCAGGTCCTCGATCGGCATCCCGGCCGAGATCAGCAGCTTTACGGCATTGTCAAAACGGGCGGCCGGGATGGAAGCGGGGATGCCTGCGATATAGCAGCTGATGGCTATCATGTTCAGTTCGTCCTTGCCCCAGGACCAAAATCGCGCCCCATTGGAGAAACGATCGACGTCAACAAGGGCTTCTCCTAGCGCGACCCCCTCGATCTCCAGCTTTTCTTCTGTGATGCCAGTCAGTTCGGTGAAGAAAGGGTCGAGCGCGTATCTCCTGCCAAACCGGTCGATCGATCTGACATAGGCCTTGTGCGTGCCCAGGACGGGAAAGTCGTCTTCGAGCCCAAGCCTGACCGCGCCGATCTGCGCGATGACCGGGTCGGGATCGTGGGCCGCGCACCAGAATCTGCGTTGCGAGCCCTCAAGGCAAAGAAACTCGCAGTCGAATATGATCGCCGTCTTCACAAGTCAGAGATCCAGTTCCGGATGCGACGTCCACCCTTCCAAGCCAAAAGGCGGGAGACAAGTCCCCCGCCTTTTTTCATTGGCTGTCTGCCGCTGCCTAGTGCAGGCGGCCGCTGGCGTGGGCCAGCATGGTGTAGACCTTGCCTGTATCCGAGGTCAGGTAGGTCTGCGCCATGATGTTGTCGCGGTCGTTGCGCGACACGTCCTTCAGCAGCTTCTCGAAATCATCGCAATAGCGGTCGACGGCGGCGCGGAACTCTGCCTCCGTCTGGTACTTGCGACGGATCTCGTCGAACGTCTGCTGCCCCTTCAGCGTATAGAGCCGCCGCGTGAACACGTCACGCTCGCCGCGCCGGTACCGGTTCCACAGTTCGATCGACGCATCGTGATCGATGGCCCGTGCGATGTCGACGGACAGCGAGTTCAGCGATTCCACGACGTGAAGCGGCGAACGCTGGGCAGGGGCGGCGCGCGGTGCTTCGGCGGGTGTTGCAGGCTTGGCTTCGTCCTCGCGTGACGCCCCGCTCAGGAGATCGCGCACCCAGCCGCCCTGTTGCGTGCGGGCGCCGGCGTCGGAACGCTGGCGCGGCGCCGTGTCGGCGGGGCGCTCCAGGTCAAGCGTGCCGCGTAGCGCCGTGCCGCCCGACGGCGCCTGCGGCGCGCGAAGTTCCGGCTGTGGCGCGGGAGCGCGGCGCGGCGGCTCTGCCGCGCGGGGCGCTGCCGGGGCTTGCGGCGCCGGGCGCAAATTGCGAGATTCCGAGGGCTCTCCACCACTGCGGCCGGACTTCGCAACGATGTCCGAAAGCTCCTTCAGGGCGTTGATCTGCTCGGAAACCGCGCGGCGGATGGCCGATGTCGATTCCTTGGCCTCTTCCGGCATCTCGATGACGCCTTTCTTGAGCTCGGCGCGGGTGAGGTCGAGCTCGCTCTTGATGGCGCCGGCGGTGCGGCGCATCTCCTCGGTCGCGTCGGAGAAGCGCTTGGTTGCCGAATCGACGACGTCGGTGATGGCGTTGCGGATCTTGTCGGCCGATTCCAGCGTCCTGCCTTCCGCATTTTGCAGCGTCTGGCCGACCAGATTCTCGAACGAGCGCATGACCCTTTCGAGATCCTCCGACTTCTTGACCAGGCCGACAGCGAGATCCTCGAGCGAAGACTGCCTTTCTAGCGTGTGTTCGAGGTTGCTCTGGGCCGAGCTCAGGAGGTCCGAAGCACCGGCGAGCAGGCGGCTGTGTTCATCGAACTTGGTGGCGATCGACGCGACCTCGCGCAAGGTCGACGACGACAGTTCCGTCAGCCTTGTCGTGTTCGAATCGACCAGCCTTGCCGAGCTGGCGAAGGTCTGCGCCGCTTTCTCGGTGGTTGCCGCGAAGCTTTGCGTGCTGCCGGTCAGGCGTTCGTCGACCTGGCCGAGATTGGCCGCGGCCTGTTCGATCAGCTGACCGAGCTGCGCGCTCGACGTGGTCATTCGGCCGATCAGGTCGGCGACACTGTCGGATAGCGACGAGCGGGCACCTTCGACCGCCGAAAGGGTCTCGGCGGTGCGGCTGGCGAGCGCGTTGACGAGGGCTGCGTTTTCGCTGCGCAGCTTCTCGGCGGCACGTTCGGTGACCTCTTCCATGCTCTTTTGCAGTTCCGAGCCGCCCTGGGCGAAACGCTCGACCAGCGGCCGCGCGGTCTCGTCGAGGATCTTCGACATCTCCGCCGACCGTGCCGCGAGCATGGTGTTGAGCTCGCGGGTGTTGGCGCCGATCGTCTTGGCTGCGTCGTTGGTGCTCTGGCCGATATGCTGGCCGACCGCGGTGAAGGTCTCCGCGATCACGTTGGCACGCGACACGAGTTGCGCCTCGGCGCTCGACACCTGCTCGCTGAGCTTCTGGCCCATCGTCTCGGCGGTATGGGCTAGCCGGTTCTCGACGCTGGCGATCTGCTCTTCGACGCGGGCGGCAGCCGTTGCCGCGGTCGATGCGAGCCGCTCGTCGGCGCCGGCGAGCGCCTGCTCGATTTCACGGGCATGCGCGGCCAGTTCCTGGCCGGTCTGGCGCGCACGGTCGGCGACCCTCTGCTCCGTGCTGGTGAAGGCGCCAACGATGCTCTGCGCATGTTCGCCGATGGTCGAGGTGCTGGCGGCGATGCGGGAAACCAGTCGGTTGTCCGCATCATCGAAGATGCGGGCGATTTCGGAGGCGCGGCCTGACAGCGCTTCCGAACCTTCGGCGATGCGCGAGACCAGGTGCTGGTCGGCGGCGTCGAAGATGCGGCCGAGATCCGCTGCACGCGCGGCAAGAGCTTCGGCCGATTCGCCGATGCGCATGCCGAGCCGCTGATCGGCGCCTTCGAAATTGCGCAGGATATCGCCGGCGCGGGCGGCCAGCGACTGTGCCGTTTCGACGGCCCGGGCAACCAGCTTCTGGTCGGCCGCGTCGAAGGTGCCGGCAATCTCGCTCACCCGAGCCGCCAACTGGTCGGCGGTCTCCTGGGCGCGGGCGGCCAGCTTCTGGTCGGCCGCGTCGAACGTGCCGGCGATTTCGCTTGCACGGGCGGCAAGCTGATCGGCGGTTTCATGGGCTCGCGCCAGCAAGGAACTGGACGCATCGTCCGCGCGGGCAAGCAAGGCGCTCGACGTGTCTTCCGCACGGGCGTGGAGACGGCGATCCGCCTCCTCGAAGGTGCGGGCGATGTCTTCGGCCCGAGCCAGCAGGGCGGCCGAGGTCTGCTCGGCGCGCTCGGCGATCTTGCGATCCGCATCGGAGAAGGCCTGGCCCGCCTGCTCATGCAGGACGCTGGTGACTTCCAGGACCTTCTCGCGCAAGGCGCCGGCCACGAAGACGGCGCTCTTCTCGAGCACGTTGCGCACATTGTCGACGCCTGTCGACAGCGCACGCTCCATGGTGCCCGCACGCTCCTCGATGATGCCGGTCTGGCGACTGAACGCCTGCTCGATCTTGTCCACGTCGGCGGCGATCGCAGCGGAGATGTCGGTGCTCCTGGCCGCGATCTGGTCGATGTGACCCGACAGTGAACGATCGATATCCTTGCGGGTCTCGGCGAGCCTGCCGAGATCGTCTTCCAGCGCGCGGCTCAGCACGTCGCGGCCTTCGGCCAGCTTGCCGACATGTCCGGCGATGATGCCGTCGAGATCGCCACGGCTCTCCGACAGCCTCTGCAAATCGGCCTCCAGCGCGCGCTTGAGGATGTCGCGGCCTTCGGCCAGCTTCTCGACCTGGCCGGCGACAAGGCCGTCGATGCTCGAGCGGCTTTCGGCCAGCTTGGCGAGATCGTCCTCGAGTGCCTTCGACAGCACCGAACGCTCCTGGACAAGCCGCTCGGAGTGGCTATTGACCAGTCCGTTGACGTTTTCCAGATCGTCTTCGAGTGCCTTCGACAGCGCCGAACGATCCTGGACAAGCCTTTCGGAGTGGCTGTTGACGAGAGTGTTGACGTTTTCGAGGTCGGCTTCGAGCGCCCGGGCGAATTGTCCCCGATCTTCGACCAGTTTCTGGGACTGGTCGGCGACGGTGTTCTTGATCGTATTGAGATCGGCTTCCAGCGCACGGCGCAGGATGTCGCGGCCTTCGGCCAGCTTCTCGACCTGGCCGGCCACCAGCCCGTCGATGCTCGAGCGGCTCTCGGCCAGCTTGGCGAGGTCCTCCTCAAGCGCTTTCGACAAGGTCGAACGGTCCTGGACCAGCTTGTTCATGTGGTCGGCAATGACGCTGTTCACGTTCTGCAAGTCCGCCTCGAGAACCCGCGACAGCTGCCCGCGGTCCTCGGCCAGCCTCTCGGACTGGCTCGATATGACGCCCTTGATCGCGTTGAGGTCGGATTCCAGCGCCCGCCTGAGAATATCGCGGCCTTCGGCCAGTTTCTCGACCTGACCGGCGACCAGGCCGTCGATGCTCGAGCGGCTCTCGGCGAGCTTGGCAAGGTCGGCTTCAAGGGTCTGCGACAGCAGGCTGCGATCCTCGGCCAGGCGGCCCGAATGGTCCTCGATCAGCCCGCGTATGCTGGACAGATCGTCCTCCAGCGAACGGCCGAGCTGCGAGCGGTCTTCCGCCAGTTTCGCCGAATGCGCCTCGATGAGGTCCTTGATGCCGGCGATGTCGTTCTCCAGCGCCCTGGCGAGTACCGCGCGGCCCTCGGCGATCTTCTCGACCTGACCGGCGACAAGGCCATCAATATCGGCGCGCGTGTCCACGAGCTTGCCGAGGTCGGTTTCGAGCGCGCGCGAGAGAATGTTGCGGCCCTCTGCCAGCTTGCCAACATGTCCAGCAACCATTTCGTCAATGATTGTACGGGCTTGCACCAGCTTTCCGGAGTCTTCGTTGAGAGCCTGGGAGAGCCGGTTGCGGCCTTCTTCCAGCCTTTCGAGGTGGCTGCCGAGCGAAGCGTCGATGGCAGCGCGCGATTCGTTGACCTTGCGCAGATCTTCTTCGAGAGCGCGCGCGATCAGGCTGCGGCCTTCGGCCAGCTTCTGCACCTGGTCGGTTACCGCAGCATCGATGCCGGCACGGCTCTCGGCGAACTTGGCCAGATCGGCCTGCATCGCGGCCGCCATGCGCTCGCGGCTCTCGGAAAGGCTGCGGCTGTGATTTTCGACCGCTTCCTCTATGCCCACGCGGGCATCGGCAAGCCGCTGGATATCGGCATCGAACGAGCGCGAGACGACGTGGCGCGCCGCTTCCATGCGTCCGGCGAAATCGCTGGCGCGCGCTTCGAGCATGGACGAGGTCGACGTGACGATATCGGCCATGTCGGCGCCGATCTGGGTCTTGCCTTGGTCGATCATCGCCGTCAGCGTGTCCTTGCTCTCGGCGAAGGTGTGGGCGATTTCGCGCGCGCGTTCGACCAGCGTTTCGTTGATCTGCCGGGCACGGGCTTCGAGTGCTGCGTTGAGCTTCTGCGTGCCGGTGTCGAGAGCCTCGGCGCGGGTCTGGAACTCGCTGATCAGCGCCTGGCCGCGCTCGGCGAGCGTGCGCTCGATGCCGTTGAGGCTGGCCTCGAATTCCGAATTGAGTGTGCGCGCGGCGCCGCCAAGCAGCGACACCATGCCGTTGGTGCGATCGTCGAGCAGGTCGGTCAACGACCGGGTCAGGCCGTCTGTCGTGTCCGTCAGCTTGGCGATGCGCGTGTCGAGCAGGCTGGCGAAGGCCTCGCCGGAAGTCGAAAGCTTGTCGGTTATGGTGTCGAGCCGGCCTTCCACCGAATCGAAGATCGACAGCGAGCTTTCGTTGATGCGGTCGATAAGCGTGTCGCCGGAATTGGTAATGGTCATCGACAGTTTGGTCGATGCATTGAGAATGCTGTCGCGGATGAGGTCGCTGGCAGCGCCGATTTCGTCCTTGAGCGTGTCGTGCGCGCCGGCGATCGAGGCGCGAACCCGCTCCGCATGGCTGACGACCGCCTCGCGCTCGCTGCCGAGGCCGTCGACGAGCGAGCGGATGCGGGTTTCGTTTTCCGAATAGGAGCGCTCGATCTGGTTGACCTCGCTGTGGACCAGCGTTTCCAGCTCGACGGCGCGGGCCAGCGTGCGTTCGATGCCTTCGCCCATGGCGGCGACCTCGCGGCGGACGGCCTGGCCGATCATCATGACGCGATCCTGGGCCATGTTTTCCGGCTCGGTGAGGCGGAAGGCCACTTCCGTCATCGACTGGGCGGCGATGCGCATGTCCTGCGCGCGGCGAATCATGGCGGCGAAGGCCCAGAACAGGATGACCGGCACGATGGCCGCGACAGCAAGGCCGATCAGCTCGGGACGGGCAAAGAACTGGTCGAGCGTGCGGATCCTCCAGATGCTCGGCCCGAAGAGAAGGTTGGCCAATCCGCCCGCGCCGGCGATCCAGGCCAGCGAAACGAAGGCGATAACCCAGTAGATCGTGTTCGAGGCGCGCCGGTTGAGGCTGTGCAGAAGCGTCTTGTAGTCCTTCTGGCGATCGTCATTGGCCGGCGACAAGCCGGCGGGCTGACCGCCATTGCGTGTTTCGACGGGGCGCAGTTCGGCGGGTCTGGTCTTTGGTGCGGGGTTCGCGGCCTGGGCTTGGTTGGCGACGGGTGCCTGCGTCTGATTGCGTCCCTCGCGCGCCAACTCGTCGGCGGCCTGGGATATCTGCGCTTCCAGATCTTCCATCGAGGCCGCGATATCGAGGTCCCCGCTGCCGGTGTCGCCGCTGAGGTCGAGATCGAGTGCCTTCTCGAGTTCCCTGGCCACATCGTTGTCCAGAGATCTGGTCGTCGTTGTTTTCTTCGCCATGCCTTCGCTACCCTGTACTAGCTGCCGCGGGCTTATGATTCTGGTTGTCGCACCCACGTGCAGGAGGCTGAAAATGGACCCCTCGTATCGTAATGACACAGGGGGGTAAAGAAAACATGCATTCCGCGGGATACGTAAAACTTTAAATATAAGGTTAACGGAAGCGTGATTCCGGCGCCGCTTTCGCAACATTTTTCCCGGCCATTCATTAACCCGTTGTCCATTGGATTCGCCTAGTTTTTCATGCGGCCGAAGAAGCGGAGTTCGAGTTCATGCGTGGCGAAAGCGGCATTGCCTTCTCAATGCCTGGGGGCGATGTATCGGGAACGAGGCGGTCCCGACCGGTCGATTTGGCACACCTTGCGCGGCAGACGATGGGCGACCGCGGCCTCGAACAGGAGGTGCTGGCGCTCTTTGTACAACAGGCGCTGTCGGTGCGCGACAGGATAGTCGATGCGGACATCAAGGACCGGCTGCTCCTGGCGCACGGCCTGAAGGGTTCGGCGCGTGGTGTCGGGGCCTTTGCCATTGCCGATTGCGCCACCGAGATAGAACGGCAGCCGGAAGACAGCCAGACGCTCACGCGGCTCGGCAAACTGATCGACGAAGTGCGCGATTTCATCGCCGCCATCAACCGCTAGGCCGGTTTGCGGAAAAACGTCACCGAGCGGCGCTTTCTCGCCGCAGTTGACTTGTGTGCCCGAGTGATTATCTCGGCGGAAACTCCCTCAGGTGACAAATGACCAAACTGACCTTCATTGCCCATGACGGCACACATTTCGACGTGGATGCCGAGAACGGCTCGACGGTCATGGAAAACGCCATCCGCAATGCTGTGCCGGGTATCGAAGCGGAGTGCGGCGGCGCCTGCGCCTGTGCAACCTGCCACGTCTATGTCGACGAGGCCTGGACGGCGGAAGTGGGCGAGCCGGAGGCAATGGAAGAGGACATGCTGGACTTCGCCTACGACGTCCAGCCGAATTCACGGCTATCGTGCCAGATCAAGGTGCGCGACGCGCTCGACGGACTGGTGGTTCGGGTGCCCGAGCGCCAAGGCTAAAAGCCGATTTTGCCCGAGGCAATGAATCCGGGCAGGGGGTTTCCTTAGGCCGGCTGTTGATAGCGCCTTAATGGAAATCCGCCTGTGCGGCGGGCCTCTGGCGCAACTCAGCACCATAGCTAAATATCTACCATAGTTGCGGGCATCCAGTCAAGAAAAAATTCCTATCGTGAGAAGCTGCCTGCCATGAAAAGGTGGCGGGGCAGCCGGACTGGCGGTCGTCCAGCCTTTCTTAATTCAGTTCGCAGCTCTGATTTTTGCCGCCACCGCTTGGCAGCAAGCCGGTGGTCATGCAGTCTCATGCCAATCCAGCAGCGAGGCGCGCATCATGACCGGCATCACCAGGACAGACGTACTCATTGTCGGGGCAGGGCCGGTCGGGCTGTTCGCCGTGTTTGAGCTCGGCCTGTTCGACATGAAGTGCCACCTGATCGACATTCTCGACCGGCCCGGCGGCCAATGCGCGGAACTCTATCCGGAGAAGCCGATCTATGACATTCCCGGCTGGCCTTCGATCTCGGCGCAAGGCCTGGTCGACAAGCTGCTCGAGCAGATCGCGCCGTTCAAGCCCGATTTCACCTACAATCGCATGGTCTCCAGCCTGGAGAGGCTGGAGGACGGCGGCTTTCGCGTCACCACGGACGAGAATGAGGTGTTCGAGGCCAAGGTGGTGGTGATCGCCGCCGGCGGCGGCTCCTTCCAGCCAAAACGCCCGCCCATCCCGGGCATCGAACCCTATGAGGGCAAGAGCGTCTTCTATTCGGTGCGCCGGATGGAAGATTTTCGCGGCCACGACCTCGTTATCGTTGGCGGCGGCGATTCAGCGCTGGACTGGACGCTCAATTTGCAGCCGGTGGCAAAAAGCGTGACGCTGGTCCACCGGCGCCCGGAGTTCCGCGCCGCGCCCGACAGCGTCAACAAGATGTACGCCATGCAGGAGATGAAGCAGTTGGACTTCCAGGTCGGGCAAGTGACCGGCTTGACCGGCGCCGAGGGCCAACTGACATCCGCCCTGATCAAGGGGCAGGACGGCGACATCGAAGTCCCTTGCACGCGGATGCTGCCCTTCTTCGGCCTGACCATGAAGCTCGGACCGATCGCACAATGGGGGATCAATCTTCACGAGAACCTGATTCCGGTCGACACCGAGAAGTTCCAGACATCGGTTCCGGGCATCTTCGCGGTCGGCGATATCAACTGGTATCCCGGCAAGCTGAAGCTCATCCTGTCGGGCTTTCACGAGGTCGCGCTGATGGCACAGGCGGCGAAGCGCATCGTCAGCCCGGGCGAACGCATCGTCTTCCAATACACGACCTCGTCGACCAGCCTGCAGAAGAAGCTCGGCGTGGTGGAGGCCTCTTGAGGCGTGCCGCTTCAGTCCGCCAGCACGGGGGCTTCGGGACGGCCCCGCAACGGTTTCTCCGGCATCAGGCTGAGCGTTAGCAGCGCCATGATCAACATCACCACGGCGGCGACGAAGATCAGCCCGAAGGCGGCAGCTTCGGCGCCGGCGCCGGTCGCCTGCGCGCCTTCGCCCGCCAGCGGCAGCCCGTTGCCCAGGGCGACCGCACCGAGGATAGCAACGCCGAGCGCACTGCCCAGCGAGCGCAGGAACGTCAGAACGCCGGTGGCGACGCCAAGGTGCCTGGGGTCGACTGCGTTCTGGACAGACACCGTGGCCACCGGAAAGGTGGTTCCGCTGCCGAGCCCGACGCATGTCGTCAGGATCTCGACAACCAGCAGCGAGGCGTGCCCCGCCACCAGGCTTAGGGCGCCGAGGCATAGAACGGCGAAGGCCAATCCGAAGATGGCGATCCGCTTGTAATGGACGAAACGCGGAATGGTGCGCCCGCTGAATGTCGCGCCGGCCACCGTGCCAAGCATCAGCCCCAGGAGGGCGGTGCCGGATTCGCTCGCCGACAGGCCGATGACCGACTGGAGATAGACCGGCAGGTAGACAGACAGGCCGATATTGGCCGCCTGCAGAAGGAACATGGAGAGCGTGCCGGCAAGGACGATCGGGTTGCTCAGCACCTCGAGCGAAATCAGCGGCTCGGTTGCGCGCAGCAGCCGCAGCGCAAAGGCGCCCCACAGGACCAGGGAACTGGCGACCAGCCCGAGGATCTCCGTCGACAGCCAGGGATATTCGCTGCCACCCCAGTTCAGCGCCAGAAGCAGCAGGGCCGTGGCGGCGACGAGAAGCAGCGCGCCGAGCCCGTCTATGCGGTGCCGTCTTGCCGCGACCGGCAGCTTGCGCAGCGGCTTGTTTATGATGGCCATGGCCAGGATGCCGAGCGGGATGTTGATCCAGAAGATCAGCGACCAATGGAGATGTTCGGCGAACGTGCCGCCGAGCAACGGCCCGGCGATGCTGGCGACTGCCCAGGTGCCCGAGATCCAGGCCGCATAGCGTGCCCGCTCGCGTGGCGGCACGAGGTCGCCGATGACGGTCTGCGCCAGGGCGAAAAGCCCGCCGCCGCCGGCGCCCTGGATCGCGCGGCCGATCACCAGCACGAACATGTTGGGCGCCATCGCACTGACCAGCGAGCCGGCGAGGAAGATGAGGATCGCGCCATAGACGGTCGGCCGGCGGCCGTAGACGTCGGAGATCTTTCCGTAGAGCGGCGCCATGGCGGTTGCGGTCAGGAGATATCCGGTCACGATCCAGGGCAGGTACTCGGCGTGGCCGAGCGCTCGCGCGATGGTCGGCATGGCCGGCGCCACAATGGTCTGGTCAAGTGCTGCCAGCAGCATCGACAGGAGAACGCCGCCGATGATGGCGTTCTTTTCGCTTTCCGTCAGCGGCGCGCTCGCGGCCGCCACGGCCTGCTTGTCGACAGCCTGGTCCATAATCTTTCGTCCATATGCTTGCGCGCGCCGTCCGGTGCGTCGGCTGGGCTAGCCGGGTTGCATCCGCGGCGCGATCGGTCGTGATGCTCGTGTTTGAAGGTCGTGCCCTTGCCAACCCCTGATATGTCGTCCCGTATAGGCCGATTTCGACCGTTGCCCGAAAATTTTTCGAAGCTGGCACTACGCTTCGGCCCGGTTGGCTCGCACCGCCGCCTTTTAGGCGACATGCATCAGGACGTTCAGGTCGGCGGCAACCGGCCGTTGCCGATACGCTCGACGCGATAGCGCAGGAGCCGCAGGATGCGGCTTTCGAAATTGACACTTTCGACGCGGTCGAACTGCACCTGGGCGCGGTCGTGTCTGGCGAGAATCGCGGCGGTGATCTGGGCGGCCTTGGCCTTCGCCGCATCGCAGTCCTTCTGCGGGTAGGCGGCTTTCAGCGCGTCTTCCAGTTCGCGGGCGTGATTCTTGGCGATTTCGACATGGCGTTCCTCATGGCGCTTGATGTCGGCCGACAGCGTGTCCCAGAACAGCCGCACATCCGCGTCGGCCTTGCGTGGGCGGCGCCATTCGGGAAGGATAATCTTGACCTTGACGGTCACGGCGGCGTCGGCGATCCGGCAGGAGCCGGACTGCCCGGCATAGCTGATGCGCGTGGTGAAGGCCATCTGTGTGGCGCCGGGATGCCGAGAGCCGGTGCTCTTCACCTGCGGACCACGTTTGGAAAGCTGCGCCTCGATGTCTTCTAGCGTCCTGCCGCCAACGGCGAAGTAGCTATATGTCTTGACGAGATTGGCCGCGCCCGCCGGAACGGCGGTGGCGGCAAGCAGCAATGCGCAAAGCAGGGTTCGTTTCATCTGGTTGCCTCTCGCCCTACCTTGCTTTACGGCCATTGCCGGCGCAACGGAATTGATCTGGTGCGGATCACACATGGTTGATGAGCCACACGGTTGATGAGCCCCACGGTTGATGAGCCCCATGGTTGATGAGCAATGACGGCGAGGCGATGGCAGTTGGCGCACGGACGTCATCTCGACCTTGGCGACAAGGCCGTGGTGGTCGGCATTCTCAATGTCACGCCCGACAGTTTTTCCGACGGCGGTCTGTTCGATGCCGCCGAGACCGCGCTGGTCCAGGCGCGCCGCATGCTGGGCGAAGGCGCCCTGGTCGTCGATGTCGGCGGTGAATCGACCAGGCCGGGCGCGTCCGCAATCACGGCAGGCGAGGAGCAGGCGCGGATCCTGCCGGTGATCGAGGCGCTGGCGGGTTCCGGCGAGGCGCTGATTTCGGTCGACACCTATCGTGCGGAGACCGCGCGGCTTGCTGTCGCGGCCGGGGCGCATATCATCAACGACGTCTGGGGCTTGCAGCGGGAGCCGGACATTGCGCGTGTCGCCGCCGAAACCGGCGCGGGGCTCATCATCATGCATACCGGGCGGGATCGCCGGAAACTGCCCGACGTCATCGCCGACCAGTTCGCGTTCCTCGAAAAATCACTGGAAATCGCCCGCCGACACGGCATCGCCGACGATCATATCGTTCTCGATGCCGGCTTCGGCTTCGCCAAGGAGACGGCCGAGGATAACCTCGACCTGATGGCGCGGTTTTCCGAGCTCAACGCCCTCGGATTTCCGCTGATGGCCGGAACCTCGCGAAAACGCTTCATCGGCACCGTCACGGGCCGCGATGCCGCCGAAAGAGGGGCTGGGACTGCGGCGACGAGCGTCATACTGAGATTGAAGGGCGCCGACCTGTTTCGCGTCCACGATGTCGCAATCAACGTGGACGCGCTGGCCGTGGCGGATGCTATGCTGGCGCGCGAAACCGCAGTTTCGGAACGCTGAACCATGTATGTCATCCGCCTGAAGAACTGCGCCTTCTTTGCCCGGCACGGCGTGCTGGACGAGGAGGAGGCGCTCGGCCAGCGCTTCTATGTCGACGCCTCGCTCACCGTGGAGCCCGGGCGCGCGCTGGTCGACGATGCCATTGGGGAAACCGTCAACTACGGCGTTGCCTTCACGGTGATCGAGGAGATCATCACCGGACACAGGCGCTTCCTGATCGAGGCGCTGGCCCTGGAAGTCGCAAAGGCCCTGACGGAACGCTTCCCTCAGATCAGGAAAGCCGAAATCACGGTCCGCAAGCCGAATGCGCCGGTGCCCGGCGTGCTCGATTACGTCGAGGTGACCGTTGTCTGGCCGCAGTAACACCGTCTATCTCAGCCTTGGCGGCAATCTCGGCGATCCGGCGAGTTCGATGGCGGCGGCGCTGCGCCTGCTCGACGCCGATGCCGCCACTCGCGTGGCCGCGGTGTCCTCGCTCTACCGCACGCCGCCCTGGGGCAAGCTCGACCAGCCCGACTTCCTGAACGCCGCCGCGGAACTCTCGACACGGCTCTCGCCGCGGGCATTGCTCGACCTGTGCCTCGATGCAGAGCGCAAGCTGAAGCGCGTGCGCGAGGAGCGCTGGGGGCCGCGCCTGATCGATATCGACATCCTGGTTTTCGGCGACCGCGTCATCCACGAAACCGGCTTGGAAGTGCCGCATCCGCGCATGCTTGAACGTGCCTTCGTGCTGGCGCCGCTGGCCGAGATCGCGCCCGATCTTGCGGTAAGCGGGCGAAGCGTCTCGGAGCGGCTGGCCGCCGTCGATGCGGCCGGTATCGAACGCCTGCCGTCGGGCCGCGACTGGTGGCTGGATAGACCAGGGTCAGCCTGAGAACCCGCCATCGTCCAGAAAGGCTTTTTCCTCCGGCGTGGTTTCGCGGCCGAGCATCTTGTTGCGGTGCGGAAAACGGCCGAAGCGCCGGATGATGTCGAGGTGTTCTTCGGCGTATTTGAGGTAGTCCGGCGCATTGGCCGCGGTGAGCTCGACCGACCGTTCCTGGTCGGCGAGCAATTCCGAATGTTCGAACGGCAGATACAGGAACACCCGCAATTCCGGTTCGAGCGCCAGGTCCTGGCCTGACGTTACGGCTTTTTGGGCAAAATGCTTCGCCAGCGGGTCCGTGGCGTACATGTGGCCGGTGCCGCGAAAGCAGTTGCGCGGAAACTGGTCGAGCAGGATCATCAACGCCAGCGAGCCTTCGGCATGCTCCGACCAGCCGTCGCATTCGCGCCGTGCGGCCGCGTAATGCAGCTCAAGGAAGCGGTTGCGGAAATCGCCGTCGAAAACATCGCTTTTCTCGAACCATGCGTCCGCTCCGGCATCACGCCAGAATCTGGTGACCGACAGGGCTCCGCTGTCCAAATCCATGCTTTTCTCCTATCAATCCGCCGGCTCGGACTTGTGCAGAACGCCGGCCGTTTCCTCGTTGAGCGCCTGGCCGGGGCGGCGCGGCGTGGAGAGCGGCGTCGGGATCGGCGTGCCGATATTGCCCTTCAGGAAGCGCTGTCCGGAGCGGATGCCTTCGGCGAGTTGCGTCTCGAAGCGGGCGGTGTCGCGGCGGCGGACGTCTTCGACCACCTCGGCGACGTCTTCCGGGTCGACGCCCAGGGCCTCCAGCGTCGAACCGCCAAAAACCAGCGCCGATTCGAATGTTTCACGCAGCTGATAGTCGACGCCTGTGCGGATGAGCTGTAGCGCGGTGCCTCGGTCGAAGGCGCGCGCCAGCACGGTGAGCAAGGGAAACTCGGCTTTGACGAGCTCGGCGATGCGTACGGCGGCATCGGGTTTGTCGACGCAGATGAGCACGGCGCGTGCGCGCCCGGCACCGGCAGCGTGCAGGATGTCCAGCCGCGTGCCGTCGCCGTAATAGACCTTGAAGCCGAAATCGGCCGCCGCCTGGATCATCTCGACATCGTTGTCGATGATCGACACGTCGATGCCGCGCAGCAGCAATGGCTGGCTGGCGATCTGGCCGAAACGGCCGAATCCGATGATCAGCACGCTGCCGGTCAGCCCTTCGGCGACGTCGACGCCATCCAGCGACAGCTCGTCGCGCGGCGTCAGATACCGCAACGCGACGATCGCCAGCGGCGTCAGCACCATGGAGATGATGACGATGGCCGTCAGCGTCGCGTTGGCCTGGCCGTCGATGATGCCGACCGAAGCGGCAGCCGAATAGAGGACGAAGGCGAATTCGCCGCCTTGCGCCATGAAGACGGCGCGTTCCAGGGCCTCGCGATGGCCCGACTTCAGGATGCGGGCGACGACGTAGATGCCGAGCGCCTTCATGACCATGTAGGCAACGACATAGACGGCGATCAGCCGCCAGTTCTGAACCACCACATGCAGGTCGAGCGACATACCCACGGCGAGAAAGAACAGGCCGAGCAGGATGCCGCGAAACGGTTCGATGTCGGCTTCGAGCTGGTGGCGAAAGGTCGATTCGGATAGCAGCACGCCAGCCAGGAACGCGCCCATCGCCATCGACAGGCCGCTGAGCTGCATGGCAAGGGCGGATCCGAGAACGACCAGAAGGGCAGCCGCCGTCATCACCTCGCGGGCGCGGGCATCCGCCAGGATACGGAAGAAAGGGTTGAGCAGAAAACGTCCGGCCAGCACTAGGCCAATGATCGCGGCAAGGCCGATGCCGACCTCGGCCAGCCGCTCCGACAGGCTGGTGTCGGTGCCGCCTGGCGCCAGGAACGCGATCAGGGCCAGCAGCGGCACGATCGCCAGATCCTCCAGCAGCAGGATGGAGACGATGCGCTGGCCCTTGGGCGAGGCGATTTCGCCGCGCTCTTCCAGAAGCTGCATGACGATCGCCGTCGAGGTCAGCACGAAGCCGGCTCCGGCGACGAAGGATTGCGCGATGGAAAAGCCTCCGGCTATTCCCACACCGGTCAGCAAGACCGCGCAGATCCCGACCTGAAGCGCGCCCAGGCCGAAGATCTCGCGGCGCAAGCCCCAGAGCCGCGACGGCTGCATCTCCAGCCCGATAATGAACAGGAACATGACGACGCCGAGCTCGGCGACGTGGAGGATGGCTCCCGATTCGGAAAACACACCGATGCCGAACGGGCCGATCACCACGCCCGCGGCCAGATAGCCGAGAATCGAACCCAGGCCCATACGTTTGAAGATCGGAACGGCGACAACACCCGCGGCGAGCAGCGCCACCACCTGAACAAGCTCGCTGCCCGCTGCCTCTGCCGCCATTCCCGCCATTCCGCTCGTTTGAGGACCGCAGCCTGTGCGGTCGGGTCAAGACGCCTCGGATCAGGCGCCAGCGCCCCAAGGATAGGGGCTTCGGCGGGCATGTAACAGCCCGAATCCTGCGGCGGGCAATGTTGCAGGCATGTTACACAAGTTGAGCGCGAGGCCGCGTTGCGTCTGGCTGCAATCGGAGGTTAAGCACGCTCGGCTTCGGCCAGTGGAGGGTGTGGCGATCAAGTCGCGCCCTTTTTGAGGAGATGACTGACATGAAGAAGTTTTTGCTCGTTGCCGTCGGCCTGGCGGTGCTCGCCGGCTCGGCTTGCTCCAAGGCGCCTGAGTGCACGGCCGAGGTCGCCACCAAGAAGGCGCAGGACATGGCCGCCGCGCTGCAGGAGGCGGTTACCAAGGATCCGTCCAAGGCGGCCGATCTGACGGCCAAGGTGCAAGAGGTGACGACCAAATATCAGGGCACCACGACCCTGGCCGACGCCTGCAAGGCCTATGACGAGGTGACGGCGGCGATCAAGGGCTGATCGTTCCTATCGACGTCTTCAAAAGGAGGCGGTGGCGATGGGCCGCCGTCTCTTTTTTTGTGTTTGGTTACAGGCGGTTGATACGCGCTCAGTTCGGCGCGATGGAGCCGACTTCGATCGCGTCGACCCGCTTCAGGCTCATGCCGATCACCGGCACCAGCTGGTCCGCGACGCGCACTGCAACCGTCACCGTCATCGAATTGTCGTCGGGGATGCGTGCCTGCATGACGCCGCGCAGCTGGTTGCGGTTGATGGTGAACACCACCTTGCGGGCATCGACCACATTGCCGCCGATGATATCGAGGCCGGCACCGGCCGCGCCGCCCATGAAGGAGCCCTTGTAATCGCGCCCCTTGCGCTCGATCTTGGCCGACATCGGCTGGGTGAACATGCCCACACGGCAGCCGCCGTCGAGCGTCATGCCCATCTTGCCGTCGGGCGTCGAGCCGGTGAAGCTGCAATTGAACTTCGTGCCCTTGTATTTGCCGGCAACGATCTCGCCCGGGCCCACCCACTTGCCTTCGGCGGACCGGAAGAACTGCTTGTCCGGCTCCGCCGCGGACGCCTGTGCGGCAATGCCGGCGACAGTGGTGATCGCAACCGCCAGGGGCAACAGGCTGGACAGAATTACGCTTTTCATCGACGACACCCGGCAACAAAGAGGCTGTTTTGGAACCAGTGCGACCATGAACAAGATTGGTTAATGCTTCGTCACTGCCAAGGTCGTCGTTCACTTGCCAGGCGGGGTGTTCTCGCTTTCCTTCCTGCTTGCGAACGATGTCAGCGCGGAGAGGAAATCACCCAGTCCCGGCCGTTTTGCCGCACTGAAGGGCAGGGGGCGCGCCGTCTCCATCGCGGCGATGCCGATGCGCGCCGTCATCATGCCGTTGACGACGCCTTCGCCGAGCTTGGCGGAGAGGCGCGCAGCCAGGCCGTGGCCGACGATCTGCTGGACGAAACTGTCGCCGACGGCGATCGAACCGGTGACCGCCAGATGCGCCAGCACGCTGCGCGCCAGGCGAAAGAAACCCAGTGTTCCCGGCCGCCCGCCATAGAGTTCCGAAAGGCGCCGGATGAGGCGCCCCGCCTCGAACACGACATAGGCTACGTCGACGAGCGCACGCGGACTGACGGCCGTCACCAGCGACACGCGTTTGGCGGCTTCCAGGATCATAATCTTGGCCCTGGCGTCGAGAGGGCCAAGGATCTCCGCTTCGGCGAGACGCACCAGATTGGCGCCATCGATGATCTCGTCGCGCAGTTCGGCCAGCGCGCGCCTGCCCGCAGCCGTTTCGGGTTTGGCCGCGACGAAGGCCGACAGCTCGTCGACCACCGATCGCGCCGCCTTGGGATCGTCGCGTGCAATCGCGTCGAGCGCACGCTTCTGCAGCTTTTCGACCTCGGCAAGCCGGGCGATCGCCAGGAACTCGCGAATCAGGATCACCACCAGCGCCAGCACGGCGACGGCAGCCATGCCGGCGGCCAGCCAACCCAGCCACTCGGCGCGCGCGAACAGATCGCGAATGAGCTGATCGGTCCACAGGCCGATGGCCAGCGAAACCAGCACCCCGAACGCGCCGAAGAAGATGGAGCCAAGCAATGAACGTTTCCTGCGAGCGACTGCCGGCGGCGGTTCGGCAGCGACGATGTCCGGCTCGTCGAACACGTCGATCTCCGACGGGATGACCAGCGCGACATCGCTCTTCACCGCGCGGGGCTTGCGCTGTGTGTCGGTCTGGACACGGCGCGCCTCCGGCGCCCCGGCCTGGGCACGGCGCGCCTGCGCCGCGTCCTGGTGCGATGTGGCCTCCGGTTCGATGCGGAATGCCGCCGGCTTGCGGGGCGCGGTCATGCCAGATAGTCTCCGATCAGGAACTGCAAGGCACGGTCGAGCCGGATATGCGGCAGTGACAGCATGACGCCCTCGGCCGTGCGCTCGAGTTTTGGCGGGCGAAAACGCACGAAGCGGATCGCCGGGTCGGTATTGTCCTGCCTGTGCGCTCCCCCGGGAGCTTCGAAGACAGCATCAATTTTCTCCGGTAAATCACCGGGAAATAATGGCCGTTTCAGCTTTCCCGTCAAAGGTGTCGCCATTGATTGTCTCGCCCGCGAGCGGTGTGCCGATGATGACCGGCAATGTCTCGCGGCCCTGTTTGACGGTGCCTTCCCGTGTTGCGCGCACCGCCGCCGTGGCAACGACGTCGACGCCGGCGCCGGTGAAATTCGCCCGCGCCACGGCGCGGTCTGCCAGCCGCCGCACGATCGCCTGCAAGCGGTCATGGCTGTCGTGATGCAGGTGGTCGGCCTTGGTAGCGGCGATCAGGATACGATCGATGCGCCGCGAGAAAAGATCGGTGAGGAAGCTGCCGCGTCCAGGACGGAAACAGGCGAGGATCTCGGTCACCGCGCGCTCCAGGTCGGCCATGGCTCCGGGGCCGGCGTTCAGCGCCTGCATGGCGTCGATCAGCACGATCTGGCGGTCGAGCCGGGTGATGTGTTCGCGGAAGAAGGGTTTAACGACATGGGTCTTGTAGGCCTCGTAGCGCCTTTCCATCATCGCGTGCAGCGAGCCGCTGCGCGGGCGCTTGTCGCCCAGGCTGGCCAGAGGCGCGAAGGTCAATGCGGGCGAGCCTTCGAGATCGCCAGGCATCAAGAAACGGCCCGGCGGCAAAGTCGAAAGCGCCCGCTCGTCGAGCTTGCAGGCTTTGAGATAGGCGGCGAAATCCTCGGCCAGGCGGCGCGCCGTCATCTCCTCGGCATCGGCATTCGGGTCGATCTCGGCCGATAGCGCCCGCCAGGCGCGCGACAGATCCTCGCGCACCGGCAACGCAGCCATTTCAAGGGCTTCGCGCGAAAAATCGGCGAAGGACTTGCCGAGCAGCGGCAGGTCGAGCAGCCATTCGCCGGGATAGTCGACGATGTCGACCGACAGTTTTCCGGAGGAAAACATCCTGTTCCAGCCGGAGGCCGATTCATATTCGATGGTCAGCCGCAATTCGGAGATGGCGCGTGTCGAATCGGGCCAGACGCGGTCGTTCACCAAGGCGGCGATATGGTCCTCGTACTGGAATCGCGGCACCGCGTCGTCGGGCTGCTCTTCGAGGAAAGCGCGCGCGATGCGCCCGGATTTCTGCGCCTCGAACAGCGGCAGGCGCCCGCCGTGAATAAGGTTGTGGACCAGCGCCGAGATGAAAACCGTCTTGCCCGCCCTGGAAAGGCCCGTGACGCCCAGCCGCAGCGACGGCGAAAATAGCCCGCTGGCGCGGCCCGAAAGCGTGTCGAGCGCAATTCTCGCCTCGTCGGTGAAAGTGGTCAGCGATGACGCCAAAATTGTCTCTCGATGCTGCGACAGGTCCGATATAGGCGTTGCCGTGCTGGTTTGAAATGGCGTCAGAGGTCAGCCGGCGTCAGGAATGCCTCGAGATAGCCGGCACCCTGGGCGGCCCCGGCAAGATCGCCGCTGAAGCGCACGACCGCCAGGCCCGAGGTCGGGAAACCATGATTGAGCATGGCGCGGGCGCTTTCCTCGCCATCGCCGGACACCGCCATGGCGAGATCCTCCGTCATCGGATTGTGGCCGACGAGCAGCATCGAACCCACCCCACCATTGTCCCGGATGAGGCTGAGGTACGCGGCCGCGTCCTCGCTGTAGAGCGCGTCCACGAACAGAACCCGGCCGGTGTCGGCCCGACCGGCCACGCCTTCCAGCGTCTCCTTCGCGCGCCGGGCTGTGGAGCAAAGCGTCAGATCGGGCACATAGGAGCGCGACCGCATGGCGATGCCCATCGCCTCCGCATCAGCGCGGCCGGACGCATCGAGCGGGCGATCGAAATCACGCATGCCGGGCAGCGCCCATCCGGCTTTGGCGTGCCTCAACAGATAAAGCCTGCTCACCCAACCTCCACCGTGCCAACAGCCCGTACCGTGCCGTGATTAGCCATAAGAACGGCGTGGCGCACAATGGCAGTCGTTTTTCGGACATGACGAATCATCAGCCGGCGGCCGCCAGTTCGAAGGATCCGGTACCTAAGACCAGCCCGAATCACCTCAATCGCGCTCATCGAGGCAGATTAACAATTGCGTGAATCGGTAATCGATTGCGCTTGTGCAGGCGTTTGACCGCGAATATATAGGCGCCAAATTTGGGGCTGTTTGGGTGAGTCGAATGAACGATGCCGTTACCGCCGATTACGTACCCTCCGAAGACGAGCCGTTCATGAACGAGCGGCAGAAATCCTACTTCCGCTCAAAGCTCGTCACCTGGAAGAATGACATATTGCGCGAAGCGCGCGAAACCCTCGAAATCCTACAGCAGGAAAACGCCAATCATCCCGATCTAGCCGACCGCGCCTCTTCGGAAACCGACCGCGCCATCGAACTCAGGGCGCGCGACCGCCAGCGGAAACTCATCGCAAAGATCGATTCGGCCTTGCAGCGCATCGAGGAAGGCACTTACGGCTATTGCGAGGAGACCGGCGAACCGATCGCGCTGAAGCGGCTGGATGCCCGCCCGATTGCAACCTTGTCGATCGAAGCGCAGGAGCGCCACGAGCGCCGCGAGAAGGTCTATCGCGACGATTAGCCTGCGGTCTGCATTCAAGAAGATTTCAGCGATATCGCTCTCGAAATGGCCGGTTTTCCGGCCATTTCTTTTTTCAGAACCCGGGCGATGCGCGCAAAACTCCGATCGGTTTTTCGGACCGGGCGCAAGCGCTGCTCATCTTTTTCTGGCTGGAGAGTTCGCCCAGAAGCCTGGTCATCTCGTCGTCGAGCGACGGCGGTGCTTTTGCCACCGGCTTATTCGCCGGACTGCTCGAGCGGGGCTGGTCGAGCGAAACCTCGAGTTCCTTCATCAGCGTTTCATCGATGCTTTCCTGCCCCGGCGGTGGTGAAGCCGGCGGCGGGGCATGCCGGACGGCATTGACGTTTGCGGAGCCGTAGGAAGGCAGAGGCGTGACATTGGTCGGCTGATAACCCTGCGCCCCCGGCTTCGGCACCGGCTCCGGAGCGCGCTGGCGGGCGGGCGGCGCTGCGCTCACCGGCTGCGGAGCAGGTGCCTGTCTCGCCGGCGCCGGGGTGGGCTGAGGCGGACGCGGCTTTGCCACCGCGACAGGCTGCTGCGAACCGCCATCTCCGGTCAGCGCGGGACGGCGTGGCGCAGAAAGGCGGATGTCACGCTCGACGACGACATCGGTCGGGCCGCCGATCAAAAGCAGATGCTCGATGTCGTCGCGGCGCACCAGCACCAGGCGGCGATGGCTGTCGACGGCGGTGGCGTCCATGACCGCAAGCCGCGTCTTGCGGTTCCGGCCGCCCGCGACAAAGGTGCCGAAGGTCAGGTTGCGAACGAGTTTGACGATGATGAGGACGATGACCAGCAGGACCAGCGCCGCGAAGGTCCACAGCAGTGCCGCTACATAGCCGGGGCCCGCTACGCTATCCAGCCATTGCAGCATTGGTTCCCCCTGATCGGTTTGGAAGTGACGCGACACTAGACCGTTGCGGCGGGCTACCGCAAGTTGCCTTTCACGCTTCATGAACAGCTTGAAACACTGGAGGGCCGGCCGACATCATTTTTATCTGACATTTGCCGCCCGGGCCTTTTCGGGACCAGGAGAATATGATTCAACCCGACAGGGGCGGGCGTCGGCACACATTGCGGCGAGTATCGGAACACCGGACTTCAAGAGCAGGGGGCACATGGCCAAGGAAACGCGCGGCGATTTCTATCCGGTACCGATCGTCGATCAGAACACGCGGCCGGGCGCCGTTACCCGGCTCGTCATCTTCATTGCCGTCCTGACGGGGGCCGCGATCGTTTTCGGCCTGTTCCGCGAGCGGCTCGGCGACCCTTTCCTGCTGGGCATGCTCGGCGTGCTGGCGATGATCGGCGTCGGCTTCCTATTCGCCACGGCAATTGGCTTCGTGCAGATCACGCCACGCTCGACGGGTGACGAACTGTCGAAAGCATTCGTCGATCTGATGTCGCAGGGCCTTCTGGTCACGGACACCAAGGGCCGCGTGGTCTACGCCAACCGCGCCTATGCCGACATGACCGGAGCCTCTTCCGCGGCCGACCTGAAGACGGTCGAGGGGCTGCTTTCGGATGTTCCGGAAGCTTCGGTCACCATCTACCGACTGGCCTCCGGCCTGCGTGACGGCCAGCCGGGCGACGGCGAGTTCCGGCTCGCGCAGTCGATCAAGCCTGGCGCTGAGCCAGGCGCGCGCTGGTATCGCGCCCGCGCTCGCACCTTCAGCGTGCCGGGCCAGCGGCCGCCGATGCTCGCCTGGCAACTTGCCGACATTTCGCAGGAACGCGCCGAGCAGGAGCGTTTCTTCCTGGACCTGCAGAAGGCGATCGATCATCTCGACCACGCGCCCGCCGGCTTCTTTTCCGCCGACCAGGAAGGCCGCGTCACCTATATCAACGCCACGCTCGCCGAATGGCTGGGCATCGACCTTGCCAGCTTCACGCCCGGCGCCGTCTCCCTGCCGGAGATCGTCGCCGGCGACGGCATGGCGCTGGTGCGCTCGGTCAAGGCCGACCCCGGTACGACGCGCAACGCGGTCATCGATCTCGACCTCACGACAATGACGGGCGAGGCGCTGCCGGTGCGCTTCATGCATCGCGTTTCAGCCAGCCGCGAAGGCCTCAACGGTCCGACGCGCACGATCGTGCTCAACCGCACGCAAGGCGAGGACGCCTCGGCGGACCTGCGCGCTTCGGAAGTGCGGTTCACCCGCTTCTTCAACTCGACGCCGATGGCGATCGCCGGCGTCGACGCCAGCGGGCGCATCCTGCGCACCAATGCGCCGTTCCTTTCGCTGTTTTCATCGGTCGTCGACCGGGACGCCGTCGATCGCCGCATGCGGCTCGACACCGTCATCCACGAACGTGACCGCCCGGCCTTTGCCGCGGCCTTCGAAAAGGCAAGGCAGCGGCAGGCCGATATCGAGCCGATCGACACGCTTCTGCCCGGCAATGAGGAGCGCCACATCCGTTTTTACGTCAATGCGGTCGCCGACGGCACAGGCGGCGAGGGGGCCGAGGAGTCGGCCATCGTCTACGCCGTCGAGACGACGGAGCAGAAGGCGCTCGAAGGGCAGATGGCGCAAAGCCAGAAGATGCAGGCGGTCGGCCAGCTTGCCGGCGGCATCGCGCACGACTTCAACAATGTGCTGACCGCCATCATCATGGCGTCGGATCTGCTTCTGACCAACCATCGGCCGTCGGATCCATCCTTCCCCGACATCATGAACATCAAGCAGAATGCCAACCGGGCAGCCTCGCTGGTGCGGCAGTTGCTGGCCTTTTCGCGCAAGCAGACGCTGCGGCCGGAAGTGCTGAACCTCACCGACGTGCTCGCCGATCTCAGGATGTTGCTCGCCCGTCTGGTCGGCAACGACATCAAGCTGAAGATCGACCACGGTCGCGATCTTTGGCCGGTCAAGGTCGATATCGGCCAGTTCGAGCAGGTGGTGGTCAACCTGGCGGTCAACGCGCGCGATGCAATGCCGGCGGGCGGCGACCTCACGGTGCGCACCCGCAATGTGACCGCCGAGGAGTGCAAGACCTTCCCCTATCGCGAACTCACCCCAGCGGACTATGTGGTGGCCGAGGTCGAGGACACCGGCAGCGGCATCGCGCCCGACGTGCTGAAGAAGATATTCGAACCGTTCTTCACCACCAAGGAGGTCGGCAAGGGCACCGGCCTTGGCCTGTCCATGGTCTACGGCATCATCAAGCAGACCGGCGGCTTTATCTTCTGCGATTCCGAGGTCGGCAAGGGTTCGATCTTCCGCATCTTCCTGCCGCGCCACATCGCCGAGGCAAAGAAGGCAGGCGAACCCGGGGAAGCACCGGCAGCGGTACCTGCCAAGTCGGCCGAGACAGGCAAGGATTTGTCCGGGTCGGCCACGGTGCTGCTGGTCGAGGACGAGGATGCGGTGCGCATGGGCGGCATGCGGGCACTGACCTCGCGCGGCTATACCGTGCACGAGGCGTCCTCCGGGGTCGAGGCGCTGGAAGTGTTCGAAGCGCTCGGCGGCAAGGTCGACATCGTGGTTTCGGATGTGGTGATGCCGGAGATGGACGGGCCGACGCTGCTCGGCGAACTGCGCAAGCGCCAGCCGGACATCAAGTTCGTCTTCGTGTCCGGCTATGCCGAGGATGCATTCGCCAGGAACCTGCCGGCGGACGCGCATTTCGGATTCCTGCCGAAACCGTTTTCGCTCAAGCAGTTGGCAACGATCGTCAAGGACATGCTGGAGTCTTAGGCCGTGAACCCATAAATCGGGAAATGGCCGAGATTGGTGGTTCCCGGAGGGCAGCTTAGGAGGCGGAATCGCCGAATAGCGGCCGTTCAGCAAATCCGAGCAGCAAGGTTTTTGCGATCTCTCGCGCCTTCGAGGCAAGCGCCTCATCCGGCAGTTCGCCGGCGGTCCAGAATGACAGGACCCCACGAAAGGCAAATGCGAGCTGCTCCGGCAAACTGCGCAGCGCCTCCTGCCTGCCGGCCGCGATCAAGCCTTCGCCCGCTCCAAGGGCCAGCGACCACAAGGTTGTGGAGTGCGCTAGGACCTTTCCGGGGGACGGGCCGGCCGTGCCGATCCATCCCATCACGGCCCGGTTTATCTCCGGCTCCTCCAACATCACCTCGACCGCGGTATCGATGGCCAACAGCACGCGGCCTGCGGCATCGGCAGGCGGTGACATCCCGGCAAAGCGCTGGGCCATCGTATCGATCCGCCGCCGCGAAAGGGCATGCATGATCGCGGCCTTGCTCCCGAACTGATTGAACGGCGTCGCGAAACTGACTCCGGCCTCGGTGGCGAGGTCGCGCATCGAGAAATCGGCCTTACCCTGTCGGAGCAGTCGCTCCGCCGCATCGATCACACGCCGGCGAAGCGGCTCACCCCGCGTGGCGGTCGGAGCAACCTTGGTCTTGTTTAGTGTCATGCTGTTATCTATATCATGATATAGTTTCAATCATAGCCCGGAGTGAACCATGACTTCCACCCCTAAGACATTCCTCATCACCGGTGTCAGCTCCGGGCTGGGGCGAGCATTTGCAAGAGGCGCGCTTGAAGCGGGCCATCGGGTGATCGGCACCGTGCGGCGGGAAGCCGACGCCGAGATCTTCGCCGCGCTCGCGCCCGATCGCGCCCACCCGCTCTTGCTGGACGTGACCGATTTCGAGACGGTCCCGGCGGCTGTCACCGCGGCGGAACGGCAGGCGGGTCCAATCGACGTGCTGGTGAACAACGCCGGCTACGGCCATGAGGGCGTGCTGGAGGAGTCCTCCCTGGACGATCTCCAGCGGCCAGTTCGCCGCCAACGTCTTCGGGCCCGTCGCGATGATCAAGGCGGTGCTGCCGGGCATGCGCGAGCGGCGTCGCGGCCATATCATCAACGTCACGTCCATGGGCGGCTTCATCACCATGCCCGGGATCACCTTCTATTGCGGAAGCAAATTCGCGCTCGAAGGCATTTCCGAAGCGCTCGGCAAGGAAGTAGCAGGCTTTGGAATTCGGGTGACGGCGCTCGCTCCCGGCCAATTCCGCACGGATTGGGCCGGACGCTCGATGGATCGCACGCCGCGCAGCATTGCCGACTATGACGCGGTCATGGACCCGATCCGCGCCGCGCGACAGGCCAAGAGCGGCAACCAACCGGGCGATCCGGCCAAGGCCGCGCAGGCGTTGCTCGTGCTGGTCGATGCCGCGAACCCGCCGGTACGGCTGTTCCTGGGCGACGACGCGCTGGGGCTGGTCGACCAGAAGCTCGACGCGATGCGGAGCGAAATCAGCGCGTGGGAGGAGCTTTCGCGATCAACCAGCTTCGCATCATGAGCGCTTGGAGTGCGTCGGCTGATGAAGACGCGCCGCGCGTCTTCATCAGCCTGCAATTGGGGCGGCCTGTGACCGCCGGCCGAACATCCCGCCGAAGAGCAACCAAGTGAAGCCTTGCTTCAGCGGCTCTATCGCGAGCGCAACCTGATCGAGCGGTTCTTCTCTGAGCTGAAGCACTTCTGGCGTGTCGCCACCCGCTACGACAAGCTCGCCGCCAACTTCCTCGCCATGGTCCAGCTCGCCTCAATGCGGCTGTGGCTCCGCGCTTGTGAGTCTACGTCCTAGAACAGTTCAGCTTTGATGGAGTCGCCGGCCGCTTTAACTCTTTGTTTTCGTGATATTGTCGTCCTGAAACGAAGTTTCCGTGTATTAGCGTTCCCGAATGCCCTCTTGCGCAATACTGCGACAAGGCCATGATTGTGGATGAAACGGCAGGGACGAGCTGTTGACGCCACACATCGAAGCCAGCGAGGGTGACTACGCCGACATTGTGCTGTTGCCGGGCGACCCCCAGCGCGCCGAATGGATGGCCATGACATTCCTGGAGGCCCCACGCTGCATCAACCGCCGGCGCGGTGCCCTTGGCTTCACTGGCCTGTTTCGTGGTCAGCCGGTCAGCATCCAGGCGACCGGCATCGGCGTATCCTCCTTCCTGATCTATGCGCATGAGCTGCTGGACGGCTACGGTGTGCGGACTTTGATCCGTACCGGCACCTGCGGCGGGCTGACCGCTGAGGTAAAACTACGCAGCCTCGTCATCTCGCAATCGGTGCGGCCCGAAAGCGCCCGAAGCGGTCAGGTTTTCGGCCTCTATGACGCTGCAGCCGGGCCGGACCCGGCGCTGTTTGCTCGCGCATTGGCGAAGGCGGCCGAACTCGGCATCGACCATCGTGCCGGGCTGACGGCATGCAGCGACGTCTTCCACCATCCGCAGGGACGCGCCCGTTTTGCCGATGCGCAGGCAGCCGGCGCACTAGCCGTGGACATGGAGACCAGTGCGCTCTATCGCATTTCCAGGCATTTCGGGGCCCGTGCGCTATCGATCTGCACGGTGGTCGACGATATCGACAGCGGCGAACAGACCCAATATGCAGAGCGCCAGGATCTTTTTACCGACATGACGCGGCTGGCGCTGGAAATCGCCGCCGCCGATCGGCCCGGTGCGTGATAGGCCCGCCGAGCCGCCCCAGTTCCTGATGCATTCCGAACACAAAGCCGGGGGGCACTTTTCTGGATTCTTCAGGCGGCTTCCCATTTCGGCGGCATCTGGTCTTCCATACCCGGCCGGTGGCTGCGCAGATAGAGCGCGCAGGTGGTGCGCAGCATGGAGGCGAAGTTGGGAATCTCGCCATTGATCTCGATGGCCTCGTCATAGAGTTTCGAGATGAATTTCGGCGTCGTCAGGTCCTGGCTTTCGGCGATTTCGTCGAGCAGTGCCCAAAACGTCGCCTCAAGCTGGATGCTGGTCGAATATCCGTCGATGCGGATCGACCGGTTGATCTGACGATAACCTTCGGGGTCCTGGGCCGCAAATACCCTGCACATCCGACAACCTCCCACGTTCGTTGATTTTTGGCGTTGATTTTGGGTGGACAGATGCTTTTGCCGCCAGAGGCGACGCGGCCTTTGTCCCCGACAGCATTCTCCGGCAAAATCGGCTGAACAGCAATCGGACTTTCGTCCTTGCGATTGTCAGGCGAGTCGATCTTCGAAGCGTGGTAACCGGCTGCCACCATCTTTTGCCGTCGCCGCGCATAATCACCTTCGAAGCATCGAGTGGCGAGGACTGATTTGGCGAAGGCAATCCACACCATGATCCGGGTTCTCGACGAGACCCGCTCCGTCGATTTCTACAGAAATGCCTTCGGCCTCGATGTCGCCGAAAGGCTGGATTTCGACACGTTCACGCTCATCTACCTCAGCAATGCCGAGACGCAATTCGAAGTCGAACTGACCGTGAACAAGGGTCGGCAGGAGCCTTATGCGCTTGGCGATGGCTACGGCCATCTCGCGGTTTCGGTCGTCGATCTCGACGGCGAGCACGATCGGCTCGGCGCGCTCGGCCTCAACCCGAAGAAGATCGTCGAATTCAACCGTGACGGTTCGCTGATCGCACGCTTCTTCTTCATCGAGGATCCGGACGGCTATAGGATCGAGGTTCTGCAACGAGGAGGCAGGTTCCAATAGAGATCGCGGCCGCGCGTGCGCGGCGCCAGCCAAGGCATCCCATGGATGCAACCAGCAAGCAGGGAGGAAAATATGGTCACGATCTATGAAAGCAGGCCCGGGCTTTCGCGGCGCGAGCTTCTGAAGCGCGGCGGCGTCGGAGCCTTGCTCGTCATTTCCGGCAGCGCGGTCATCAGCCCGGAACATGCCTGGGGCCTCGAAACGTCGGCGCTGAAGCCGGAGACGATGGCGACGCTGATCCAGATGGCGCGGGACGTCTACCCGCACGATCAGCTTCCCGACAAATATTACGCCGTCGCGGTCAAGAGCCATGACGAGCAGGCCGGCAAGGATGCCGCACATAGGGATCTCATCGAGAACGGCATCGCCGATCTCGACAAGAGGTCCGGCAAGGGCGGCTACCGGAACCTTGGTTGGGAGGATCAGCGTGTCGCAGTGCTGAAGCAGGTCGAAGCCACGCCTTTCTTCCAGGCGGTGCGCGGGGGCCTCGTCGTCAGCCTCTACAACCAGAAGGAGGTCTGGCCGGTCTTTGGCTATGAGGGCGAATCCTATTCCAAGGGCGGCTATATCGCGCGCGGCTTCGACGACATCGAGTGGCTCTGAGCCGGCTCCTCTCGCCACCCAGCAAAATCGAAATCATGGGAGGAAACCATGGCAGCAGCATTTGATCTGAAAAACGACAATTTGGTCGTCATCATCGGCTCGGGGGCCGGCGGCGGCACGCTCGGCAATGAACTCGCCCAGAAGGGCATCGACGTCGTCATCCTGGAGGCCGGCGCACGCCACGAATTCGACGACTTCATCAATGACGAGTGGGACTCCTTTGCCCAACTCGCCTGGAAAGACAAGCGCACGACTTCGGGCGACTGGCGCGTAGCCAGGGATTTTCCGAACCTGCCGGCCTGGATCGTGAAATCGGTCGGCGGCTCGACCACGCACTGGGCCGGCGCTTCGCTGCGCTTCCAGGAGCATGAGTTCAAGACCGCCTCGACCTACGGCAAGGTAGAGGGCGCGAACCTGCTCGATTGGCCGGTGACGCTGGCCGAGATGGAGCCTTATTACGCCAAGGCCGAAGCCAAGATGGGCGTCACCGGCACCAATGACTGGCCGAGGCTGCCGGGCAACAATAATTTCAAGCTGTTGAAGGCTGGCGCCGACAAGCTCGGCTACAAGGAATGCCACACCGGCAACATGGCGATCAATTCGGTCGAGCGTGACGACCGGATGTCCTGCCAGCAGACCGGCTTCTGCTTCCAGGGCTGCAAATGGGGCGCCAAATGGTCGACGCTCTACACCGAGATCCCGAAAGGCGAAGCGACAGGCCATCTCGAGGTGAGGCCGAACGCCATGGCCGTCAAGATCAACCATGACGCCTCGGGAAAGGTGACCGGCGTCGTCTATGCCGACAAGGACGGCAAGCTGCAGGAGCAGAAGGCCCGCATCGTCGCCGTCGCCGGCAATTCGATTGAAAGCCCGCGCCTGCTGCTCAATTCGGCTTCGAGCAAGTTCCCTGACGGGCTCGCCAATTCATCGGGGCAGGTGGGCAAGAACTACATGCGCCACACCACCGGCTCGGTCTATGCCATCTTCGACAAACCGGTGCACATGTATCGCGGCACCACGATGGCCGGCATCATCCGCGACGAGGCGCGGCATGATCCATCGCGCGGTTTCGTCGGCGGCTACGAATTCGAGACGCTTTCGCTCGGCCTGCCGTTCATGGCGCCTTCCTCGATCCCGGTGCTTGGGGCCGCTCCTTCACCACCGCGCTCGACCATTACGACCACATGGCAGGGCTGTGGATCGTCGGCGAGGACATGCCGCGCGAAGAAAACCGCATCACGCTGCATGCCGACGAAAAGGACGAGCACGGCATGCCGATCGCCGATGTGCATTTCGACGATCATCCCAACGATACGGCGATGCGCGATCATGCCTACAAACAGGCCACGGCGCTCTACGATGCGGTTGGAGCGACGCGTACTTTCCCGACGCCGCCTTATCCTTCCACCCATAATCTCGGCACAAACCGGATGAGCGAGAAGGCGGCCGACGGTGTCGTCAACAAGCACGGCCAGACGCACGACATCAAGAACCTGTTCGTTTCCGACGGCAGCCAGTTCACGACAGGCGCGGCCGAGAACCCGACGCTGACGATCGTCTCGCTGGCGATCCGGCAGGCCGATTACATCGCCAGCCAAATGTCAGCGAGAAGCATCTAGTTCCACCTCCCGACTGCCTGCTGGCGCGGAGCCCCGACCGGGGTTCCGCGCCATTTTTCTCGACTTTCAGCCCTTGGTGCAGGTCGAGGCGGTGAAGGCGCCGTCGGGCTGTCTCATGATGATGTCGAATGAGGGCGGGCCCTGGCCATCCAGAGTCGCCTGAGTGAGGGACAACGAGTTGCCGCCGGCGGTGTAGCCGCCGAGTGGTCCCAGCCAGGAGATTACCCCATTTGCGTCCATCTGGTAATTGTAGCCCTGCTGGGCGGTCCCGAAGGTGACTGGGCCGGTATAGACATCTCCCTTGATGGTGATGTCGCCGAGGTTGAGGAACATGCCGAGCAGGTAGACCTCGCAATGATAAATGCCGTCGGGCATCTTGCCGTCGCTGAAGTCGGCTCGCGCCGCCCCGGTCGCCGCCGCCAGAAACAATAGGCCGGTAGAGATGCGTGAAATTCCGGATGCCATGACGTCGCTCGGTTGAGAGGCGAACTTGCCCCATTTGTGTGCCGTACCGCAATATTTGTCGCGTGCAGCCCGCGTCCGGAGATCAAAATCTAGGCATTTGGAGAAATTGGACGAAAATTAGGCAAAAACCGTGTGCGCTGCGCAAATTTCTCTCAACCAATTTTTAACCGGGCGCTCACGATTTCTCTAAGTACGATACATCAAGCCGCTGATAACATTGAGCATTAACTCCTCCCGCGAGACCGCCTCGGCGGTTGGCATGGGTGTTGCTTCGTAGTGTTGCGTTGCAATCAATCAGCTTGGGAGTGTCAGGCATGAGGGGTAATTTCTCGACAATAACAAAAATGTTTTCGGCGGGCGTGATCGCTGCCGGCCTGTCGATGTCGGCGCCCGCGAAGGCGGCCGACGACACGATCAAGGTCGGCATCCTCCATTCGCTGTCCGGCACGATGGCGATTTCGGAGACGACGCTGAAGGATGCCATGCTGATGCTCATCGACGAGCAGAATGCCAAGGGCGGCCTGCTCGGCAAGAAGCTCGAAGCGGTCGTCGTCGATCCGGCGTCCAACTGGCCGCTCTTCGCCGAGAAAGCGCGCGAGCTGATCTCCAAGGACAAGGTCGCGGCGGTGTTCGGCTGCTGGACCTCGGTGTCGCGCAAATCGGTGCTGCCGGTGTTCTCGGAACTCGACAACATCCTGTTCTATCCCGTCCAGTATGAGGGCGAGGAGAGCGAGCGCAACGTGTTCTATACGGGCGCGGCGCCGAACCAGCAGGCCATTCCGGCCGTCGACTATCTGATGAGCGAGGATGGCGGCTCGGTGAAGCGATGGGTGCTGGAAGGCACCGACTATGTCTATCCCCGCACCACCAACAAGATCCTCGAGGCCTATCTAAAGGCCAAGGGCGTCGCGGCGGAAGACATCATGGTCAACTACACGCCGTTCGGTTTCTCGGACTGGCAGACCGAAGTCTCGGCAATCAAGAAGTTCGGTTCGGCCGGCAAGAAGACCGCCGTCGTCTCCACCGTCAACGGCGACGCCAACGTGCCGTTCTACAAGGAACTGGGCAACCAGGGCATCAAGGCCGAGGACATCCCGGTCATGGCCTTCTCGGTCGGCGAGGAGGAGCTTGCCGGTCTCGACACGGCGCCGCTGGTCGGCCATCTCGCCGCCTGGAACTACTTCGAGAGCGTCGACACGCCCGAGAACAAGAAGTTCATCGCCGACTGGCACAAGTTCATCAAGAACGACAAGCGCACCACCAACGACCCGATGGAGGCCCACTATATCGGCTTCAACATGTGGGTGAAGGCGGTCGAGAAGGCCGGCACCACCGATCCGGACAAGGTGATTGACGCCATGGTCGGTGTCTCGGTGCCGAACCTGACCGGCGGCTATTCGACGATGATGCCGAACCATCACATCACCAAGCCGGTGCTGATCGGTGAAATCCAGGCCGACGGCCAGTTCGAGACGGTTTCGCGCACGCCGGGTCTGGTGATGGGCGACGAGTGGTCGGATTACCTGCCCGACTCCAAGGACTTGATCTCCGATTGGCGGGCGCCTCTGTCCTGCGGCAACTTCAATGTCGCCACCGGCAAATGCGGCGGCAAGGGCACAAACTGATCCTCCCGGGCTGGACCTTCAGGTCCATGCCCATGACCGCGAGCGTCCGGACGGTTCCTTCGCCGTCCGGACGTCCAACTCAACCCTGAAGAGTCGCCTGACGCCGATGAACCTTTTCCGCGCACTTGGCCTGACACTGCTGTTCTTGCTGGCGACGCTGTCGTCATCGGGCGCCGGCGAAGCCGATCTGCGTGGCATCATCGCCAAGTTCGCCGCCGCCAAGGGTTTTTCGGAGACGGGAGCTGTCGTTCACGACCTGGCGGCGACCGGCGATCCGGCAGTGGAGCGGCCGCTTGCGGCGCTCGCCGATGGCAATCTCTACATCCACAAGATCGATTCCCTGGTCTTCGTCGGCAAGGAAGGCGGCGAACGGGTCCAGCTTTTCGACCCGCTGAGCGGTGAACCATCCGGTGAAGCGGCCAGGGACGACATCATCAAGATCAAGGTCAACAACACACTGCGCCGCACCATCCGCGATGCGCTGGGCACGCTGACGCTTGGCGCCAAGGATCCGGCCGTGCGGCTCGCCGCCGCCGACACCATGTTCAAGACGCCCGATTCCGCAAACATCGAGCCGCTCGACGCTGCGATCGCCAATGAGACGGTCGCCAGTGTCAAGACCTTGCTGGAACAGGCTCGTGCCGCGTCGATCCTGAGCTCGGATCGGCCGGATGCCGACAAGCTCGCGGCAATCGCCCTGATCGGCGCGCGCGGCGACCGCGATGCGGTATCGCTGCTCACCTCGGCAGAGGCCAATGCGTCGGGCGCAGTGAAGGAAGCGGCGACAGCGGCAATCGCCAACATCAATTCGACGCTGGCCCTGTGGGACGCCGGACAGAACATCTGGTACGGCATTTCGCTGGGCTCGGTGCTGCTGCTGGCGGCGATCGGGCTTGCCATCACCTTCGGCGTCATGGGCGTCATCAACATGGCGCATGGCGAGATGGTGATGCTCGGCGCGTACACGACCTTCGTCGTCCAGCAGGTGATCCGTACATCCTTTCCCGGCCTGTTCGACTGGTCGCTGGTGATCGCGCTGCCGCTCGCCTTCCTGGTCGCGGGGCTTGTCGGCCTTGCCATCGAGCGCGGCGTTATCCGCTTCCTCTACGGGCGGCCGCTGGAGACGCTGCTGGCGACATGGGGCGTTTCGCTGATCCTGCAGCAGGCAGTGCGCTCGATCTTCGGGCCAACCAACCAGGAGGTCGGCAATCCCTCCTGGATGTCGGGTTCGTTCGATGTCGGCCAGCTTGCCATCACCTGGAACCGGCTCTGGATCCTGGTCTTCGCGCTTAGCGTCTTTGCCGTGCTGCTCTATGTGATGAAGCGCACCCCCTGGGGCCTACAGATGCGCGCCGTCACCGCCAACCGCCGCATGGCCGCCTCTATGGGCATCAGGACGCCATGGGTCGACGCGCTGACCTTCGCGCTCGGCTCCGGCATTGCCGGCATTGCCGGCGTGGCGCTCAGCCAGATCGACAATGTCTCGCCCAATCTCGGCCGCGGCTACATCATCGACAGTTTCATGGTCGTCGTCTTCGGCGGCGTCGGCAATCTGTGGGGCACGCTGGTCGGCGCCTTTTCGCTGGGCATCGTCAACAAGTTCCTGGAACCCTATGCCGGCGCCGTGCTCGGCAAGATCGTCGTGCTGGTGCTGATCATCCTGTTCATCCAGAAGCGCCCGCGCGGCCTGTTCGCGCTCAAGGGCAGGGCGGTGGAAGCATGATGTCGGGACGCTTCTTCGCTGCGGGCGCGGACCGCCGCATCGCCATCACCATTTTCATCCTGCTCGCGGCCGCGATCGTCGGCCCTCTGCTCAATCTTGCTGTGTCACCGACGAGCGCCTTCTACGTCCCGCCCTATATCGTGGCGCTGACCGGCAAATATCTCTGCTACGCGCTGCTTGCCTTGGCGCTCGATCTTGTCTGGGGCTATTGCGGCATCCTTTCGCTCGGCCACGGCGCCTTCTTCGCGCTCGGCGGCTACGCGATGGGCATGTATCTGATGCGCCAGATCGGCTCGCGCGGCGTCTATGGCAACCCGATCCTGCCTGATTTCATGGTATTCCTGAACTACAAGGAGCTGCCCTGGTTCTGGACCGGCTTCGACCATTTCTGGTTCGCCGGCCTCATGGTGCTCGCGGTGCCCGGCCTGCTCGCCTTCGTCTTCGGCTGGTTCGCCTTCCGCAGCCGCGTCACAGGCGTCTATCTCTCCATCATCACACAGGCGATGACCTATGCGCTGCTGCTCGCCTTCTTCCGCAACGACATGGGCTTCGGCGGCAACAACGGCCTGACCGATTTCAAGGACATTCTGGGCTTCAACGTCCAGGCCGACGCGACCCGCTCGGCGCTGTTCGCGGCAAGCGCGGTGACGCTGGCGCTCGGCGTCTTCGTCACCTGGGCAATCGTCGGCTCCAAATACGGCAAGCTGCTGATGGCGGTGCGCGATGCCGAAAGCCGCACCCGCTTCCTCGGCTGGCGGGCTGAGAATGTGAAGTTGTTCGCCTTCACGGTTTCAGCTGTCATGGCCGGCGTCGCGGGCGCGCTTTACGTGCCGCAGGTCGGCATCATCAATCCGGGCGAATTCGAACCTTCCAATTCGATCGAGGTGGTGATCTGGGCGGCGGTCGGCGGGCGCGGCACCATCATCGGGCCGATCATCGGTGCGCTGCTGGTCAACGCCGGAAAATCCTGGTTCACCGGCGTGCTGCCTGAACTGTGGCTGTTCGCACTCGGCGGCCTGTTCGTCGCCGTGACGCTGCTCTTGCCGAAAGGCATCATCGGCATGTGGGATAGCTGGCGCGGCAACGCCAAGGCGCTGCGCGCGGCATCGTTGGCCGAGGAGGCCGGCGCCGATGGTGAGATCACCCCGTCCAAAGTCGTGCAGGCGGCGGCCAGAACACCCGGCGAATGGTCCTCGTCCAGCCTCGAACCACAGCCGGCGGAGTAACGAGCGATGTCGAGGTCGAACACCATTCTCTATCTCGACGGCGTCTCGGTTTCCTTCGACGGGTTTCGCGCCATCAACAATCTGTCGCTGGTGCTCGACAAGGGCGAGATGCGCGCCATCATCGGCCCCAACGGCGCCGGCAAGACCACGATGATGGACATCGTGACCGGCAAGACACGGCCCGACGAGGGCGAGGTGTTCTTCGACGGCCAGGTGGATCTCACCAGGCATGACGAGGCCGAGATCGCCATGATGGGCATCGGCCGCAAATTCCAGAAGCCGACGGTTTTCGAAAGCCACACGATCGAGGAAAATTTGATACTGGCGCTGAAGGGGCCGCGCTCGATCTTCCCGGCGCTGTTCCATCGACGCTCGCCCGCCGAGACGCGGCGGATCGATGACATCCTCGGGACCATCCGGCTCGGCGACAAACGCCACGAGCTCGCCGCCAGTCTCAGCCATGGGCAGAAGCAGTGGCTGGAGATCGGCATGCTCCTGGCGCAGGACCCGAAGCTGCTTCTGGTCGACGAGCCGGTCGCCGGCATGACCGACGCCGAAACCGAGGAAACCGCGCGCCTGCTCAAGGAGATCGCCCGCGACCATTCGGTGATCGTCGTCGAGCACGACATGCATTTCGTGCGCGAGCTCGGCGTCAAGGTCACCTGCCTGCATGAGGGCTCGGTGCTTTCAGAAGGCACGCTCGATTTCGTATCTGCCGATGAACGCGTCGTCGAAGTCTATCTGGGGAGATGAGCATGGTTTGGCGGGTGCAATTCCATCGCTTCGATCTTGCCTTCCTTCGGTTCTGGAGAAGGCGCTGACATGCTCGAAGTTTCCGATGCCACGCTCCACTACGGCGCCGCCCAGGCGCTGCGCGGCGTGTCGCTGAAGGCGGGCGCCGGCAAGATCACTTGCGTGCTCGGCCGCAATGGCGTCGGCAAGACCAGTTTGATGAGATCGATCGTCGGCCACCACAGGCTGACGAGCGGAAGCGTTGCCTTCGAGGGGAAGGCGCTCGACCGGAGCGCGGCGTATGACCGCGCCCGGTCGGGCATCGCATTCGTGCCGCAGGGCAGGGAGATCTTTCCGCTGCTCAGCGTGCGGGAAAACCTTGAATCGGGATTCTCGCCCCTGAAACGGGCCGACCGCAACGTGCCGGCGCATGTCTTCGAATTGTTTCCGGTGCTCAAGCAGATGCTTGGCCGCCGCGGCGGCGATCTCTCCGGCGGCCAGCAGCAGCAGCTCGCCATCGGCAGGGCGCTGGTGATGCGGCCCAAGCTTCTGGTGCTCGATGAGCCGACGGAAGGTATCCAGCCGTCCGTTATCAAGGACATCGGCCGCGCCATCCGCTATTTGCGCGACCAGGCCGGCATTGCGGTTCTTCTCGTGGAGCAATATCTCGACTTCTGCCGCGAACTCGCCGACGAGGTCAACATCATGGACCGCGGCCAGATCGTCCATACTGGTCCTGCGGAAGATCTCGACCGGGCGGATGTCAGGAAGTTCCTGACGGTGTAAATCCATCTCCTGATGAAAGATTGCTCAATCTTTCTTCAACACCCGCTGGCACGCTCAATACTACATGCTAGTCTTCTGATGGCTTTGTGAGTCGGCCGCTTCCGTATCAGTCTGGTTTGTCGCAGATCGAGGTGGGCGACGGGCAAGTTCCGCGCAAGCATGCGTTCCTAGCATCCTCCCTGCGATCTCTGTCGTTCAACGCGTTTGGGCATACAGGCCAAGGGGCAGCCATGGAACGTTACGTCGAGGACTACCAGAAGCGGCGGCTCACAGAGCGCGTCGACATCATCACAGCCATCAACATTCTGAAGTCCCAGGGCTATGACCACGACGAGCTGATCGAGGAGATCACCAAGGTCTTCTATGTCGACCTCGATGCCTTCAATGAAATTGTCATGGCGGCGTAAAAGCCGCATTCGGCCATTCAACAATGATGGGCACGGCATTGATGCGCTTGGTCAGCTAGCGCGCCGGAATGGAGAGGCGGTGACGCGGTTGCGGCCGCCGCGCTTGGCGGCATAGAGCGCCTTGTCGGCGGCGCTGAGCACCTTGTCGAAGCTCAGGCCCTCTTTGGTGCCGAAAGCAAAGCCGGCGCTGACGGTGCACGTCAGGGGACCGTTCTCGGTGTCGATGCGGCGCGCGGCGAACGAGGTCCGTATCGTCTCGGCCGTGTTTTCCACTGTTTCGGGCAAAGTCCGCTTTAGCACCACCGCGAACTCCTCGCCGCCCATGCGCGCGGCGACATCGGTCGGGCGAAGGTTGCCGGCAAGCTCCTTGGCGAACACTTTCAGCACCTCATCGCCCGTCGCGTGGCCGAACTCGTCATTGATGGCCTTGAAGCTATCGAGGTCGAACACGACCACGGCGGTAAAGGCGCCGACGGGAGAATCGCCAAAGAGGTCGAACAGCGCGCGGCGGTTGAGCAGGCCGGTCAGCTGATCCGTCAGCGCGTTGCGGCGGTGATGCCCCGCCAGACGCCCCTGGTTGAGGGCCAGCGACAAGGCGCCGATGCCGGTCATGCTGGCGATGACGACGATGAGGCTGAGATCCTCGGCCCAGTTCCTTGGCGCATGGCTCATGATCAGCTTGCCGTCCCATGCCAAAACCGTCGCGCAGAGCAGGAAGGACATGGCGGTCGCTGAATAGAGTGCGGCGGCGCCGATGGTAAGCGCTGGGGCCTCGGCGCGGCCCTTCCAGTATTCGGCGGCGGTTGCGAACAGGAGCAGGGCCGCGAACAGGTTCTCGAACATGAAGCCGAGCCCGTCATAGCCGAGAGCCATGGGCGGCAGCGCCACCGCCAGCGAAATGCCGCTGCCGATTAAAATCCTGGAGACCGGCGAGCCGCCGCTTCTGAATTGGTAGGCGGCGCCCAGCATCATGGAGAAGCCGACCAGCAGCAAGGTGAAGGTGGCGATGCCGAGGCCGCGCCTGGGCGCGTCGATATAGGCGTCATAGGTGAAGACCTCGCCCACCACCAGCAAGGCGCTGAGCGCCCAGGTGAGCAGGAACTTGTCGGTGCGGGCGGTGAGCCATGTGCCGAACAGCGTCAGGCTCAGGCAGGCAGCGGAGAAACCGACCGCCAGCAGAAGTGAGTTGTAGTCGAGCGACATGCCCCTCGTTCCTTGCCCGCGACGACCCTGCAGCCTGACGTTGCTGGAGTCATGACGCAAGGAAGTGTCGATAAGGTTACGATCGCGGCGAAAAAGCCAAGCTTGCACGGCGTTAGAGGACTACCGCCGACAGGAGCAGAACCGCACCGACCGCCATCATCAGCAGACCCGGCCAATTCTGTGACACGCCTAGGAAACCGAGGCCGCGCCGGCGTGGCTCAAGCGTCGGGGCCTGCCTTGCGAGATTTGGCATCCGTCGATCCGAAGCTGCAGGTGCCGGATCGCTGAGCCGTCCACGCCTGAGAGCTGCGCCCGCCATATACACAACGCCGGCGACGATGAGAAACGCACCGATAAGGATGACAGCCATCCTTCCTCGCTTTTCTGCTGGTTTTCCCGCGCGGGAACCCGCCACCAAGGCAAAACGACGATGACGCCTTGAGGTTCCGACAGAGGCTGTTGACGCCGGCAATTCATGCAAATGGAAATAGCCGCAGAGGCTTGCCGCTTAGCTGGTTTCTGTCACTCGCTTCATCAGCGCCATGGCGCCGAAGGGCGCGCGCACCTTGCCCTCGGTGATGAAGTAGACGAACACGTCGCGCGGTTGCACCGGCGCGTCGGTAGCAGGGTCGGCGCGCCGCAAATCGGCCGGCTGCTTGCCTTCCGCCCAGACCTTGGCCCGCGCCGCCCATTCATCGAGGCCTTTTGGCGTGTAGCAGTCGGGATTGTCATCCGAGCCGGTCTGCAGCCGCGCATAGATGAAATCGCCGGTGATATCGGCGATATCAGGATATTTTGCGTGATCGGCATAGACGATGGCCGCCTTGTATTTGCGCGCGAGCGCCGGGAATTCCGGCACGATGAAACTGTCGTTGCGAACTTCAAGCGCGTGGCGCAACGCGACACCGTCTTGGCTTTCCGGCAACAACTTCAGAAAAGCCTCGAAATCATCGGGATCGAATTTCTTTGTCGGCGCGAACTGCCAAAGGATCGGCCCAAGCTTATCGCCGAGCGCGGCGACGCCGGAGCCAAGGAAACGCATCATCGATTCACCGGCTTCGCCCAGCACGCGGCGGTTGGTGACGAAGCGGTTGCCCTTCAGCGAGTAGACGAAACCGTCGGGGGCCTCATTGGCCCATTTGACGAAGGTCGGTTCCTTGAAGCTGGAATAGTAGGTGCCGTTGACCTCGATGCTCGGTACCTGCCGGCTGGCGTATTGCAACTGCTTGGCCTTGGGGAGTTTTTCCGGGTAGAAGGACGTGTCCCACGGCTCGAAGGTCCAGCCGCCCATGCCGGCGCGGATTGTTCCCGATTTGCTCATTGTCGTCCTCCCGTTTCAGAAATCTGGCCGCGTTCAGAAAAATCAGGCCGCCGTGACCTCGTCGACCGGCTTGGCCATGTCGACGAGCACCCATCCTGGCCGGTAGGGATTGGGCCGACGACTCATTTCGCGATAGCCGTAGGCCAAATAGAGCGCGATGTTGCGCTCCATTTTCGCATTGGTGTAGAGCCGCACCTCCGGCACGCCCCACAGGCGCGCCTGCTGATCCGCATGTTTCAGCAGCGCGATGCCAAAGCCCTTGCCCTGGAAGGCGGGCGGCACCGCGACGGAGAAGATCATCGCGTGGTCGTCATGCCGCTCCAGGACGATCAGCCCGGCCAGGTCATCGCCGCTCTCCAGCAGCCAGGCCTCGCCGCGTTCGATGCGCGGCGCATAGTCTTCGGTGACCGGGATCGGCGGCGCGCCCAACAGCGCGGTGGAGGGCGCGTAGGCATCCGTGGTCAGAGTCATGACGGCGGTGACATCCGGGGCGAGGGCTTTCCTGATCTTCATTTCGAGGATTCCCAACGCCAGCCCGCTATCACTCCGCCGCTTCGCGCTTGCCTCCGGGGCGTCGCTCCAGCAATTCCTTGAGGAATTGGCCGGTGTAGCTGCGTTTTTCGCGCACGATCGCTTCCGGCGTGCCGGAGGCGACCAGCTCGCCGCCGCCATCGCCACCCTCGGGGCCGAGGTCGAGCACCCAGTCGGCGGTCTTGATCACTTCGAGATTGTGCTCGATCACCACCACCGTGTTGCCCTGGTCGACCAGTTCGTGCAGCACTTCCAGCAGCTTGGCGACATCGTGAAAGTGCAGGCCAGTGGTCGGCTCGTCCAGGATATAGAGCGTCTTGCCGGTCGCCTTGCGCGACAGCTCCTTGGCGAGTTTTATCCGCTGCGCCTCGCCGCCCGACAACGTGGTTGCCTGCTGGCCGATATGGATGTAGCCGAGGCCGACCTGCTTCAGCGTGTCGAGCTTGTCGCGCACACCGGGCACCGCGGCGAAGAAATCAACGCCTTCCTCGACTGTCATGTCGAGCACGTCGGCGATCGACTTGCCCTTGAACAGCACGTCGAGCGTCTCTCTGTTATAGCGCTTGCCGTGGCAGACGTCGCAGGTGACGTAGACGTCGGGCAAGAAGTGCATCTCGATCTTGATGACGCCGTCGCCCTGGCAGGCCTCGCAGCGGCCGCCCTTGACGTTGAAGGAGAAGCGGCCCGGTTGGTAGCCGCGCGCCTTGGCTTCCGGCAGGCCCGCGAACCAGTCGCGGATCGGCGTGAAGGCGCCGGTATAGGTGGCGGGGTTGGAGCGCGGGGTCCGTCCGATCGGCGACTGGTCGATGTCGATGACCTTGTCGAGGAACTCCAGGCCCTCGATGCGGTCGTGCTCGGCCGGATGCTCGCGCGAGCCCATGATGCGGCGCGAGGCCGCCTTGAAAAGCGTTTCGATCAGGAAGGTCGATTTGCCGCCGCCCGATACGCCGGTGACGGCGGTGAAGGTGCCCAGCGGAATTTCGGCGGTGACGTTCTTCAGATTGTTGCCGCGCGCGCCGACGACTTTCAGGCGGCGGTTCTTCTTCGCCTCGCGGCGAACCGCTGGTGTCGCCACTTCGAGCTCGCCCGAAAGGTATTTGCCGGTGATCGAATTCGGGTTGGCCATCACCTGCTGCGGCGTGCCCTGGGCAATGATTTCGCCGCCATGGATGCCGGCGGCCGGACCGATGTCGACGACGTAGTCGGCATGCAGGATGGCGTCCTCGTCATGCTCGACCACGATGACCGTGTTGCCGATGTCGCGCAGGTGCTTGAGCGTGTCGAGCAGGCGCGCATTATCGCGCTGGTGCAGGCCGATCGACGGTTCGTCCAGCACGTAGAGCACGCCGGTGAGGCCGGAGCCGATCTGCGATGCCAGCCGGATGCGCTGGCTCTCGCCGCCCGACAGCGTGCCGGAATTGCGCGACAAAGTGAGATAATCGAGGCCGACGTCGTTGAGGAAGCGCAGCCGCTCGCGGATTTCCTTGAGCACGCGCACGGCGATCTCGTTCTGCTTGTCGTTGAGCTGCGCCGGCAGGTCGGTGAACCACTGGTCGGCCTTGCGGATCGACTGTTCGGTCACTTCGCCGATGTGCTTGCCGGCGATCTTCACCGCCAGCGCTTCCGGCTTCAGCCTGTAGCCACGACAGGCCGGGCAGGGGGTGGCCGACATGAAGCGCTCGATCTCCTCGCGCATCCAGGCGGATTCGGTCTCTTTCCAGCGCCGCTCGAGGTTGGGGATGACGCCCTCGAAGGTCTTGGTCGTCTTGTAGGAGCGCAGGCCGTCATCATACTGGAAGGTGATCTCGCGCTCGCCGGTGCCGCGCAGGATGGCTTCCTGGGCTTCCCTGCTCAAATCCTTGAACTTGTCGCCGAGTTTGAAGCCGTAAGCCTTGCCGAGCGCCTCCAGCGTCTGCACGTAGTAGGGCGAAGTCGATTTCGCCCATGGGCTGACGGCGCCATCGCGCAGCGAGACGTTCTCGTCGGGAACGACCAGATTGGGATCGATGGCGCGCTGGCTGCCCAGCCCGTCGCAGGTCGGGCAGGCGCCGAACGGGTTGTTGAACGAGAACAGCCTGGGCTCGATCTCGGGAATGGTGAAACCGGAGACCGGACAGGCGAATTTTTCCGAGAACAGGATGCGCTCATGCGTCTCGTTCTTCGACTTGTTGACCGAATCCTCGCCCGTCTGACTGGCATCGAGCGGCTTATCGGCGAACTCCGCCACCGCCAGCCCCTCCGCGAGCTTCAGCGCGGTCTCCATGGAATCGGCAAGGCGCGTTGCGAGGTCGCCACGCACGACGATGCGGTCCACGACCACGTCGATGTCGTGCTTGTATTTCTTGTCGAGTGGCGGCACATCAGCGATCTCATAGAAGACGCCGTCGACCTTGACGCGCTGAAATCCCTTTTTCTGCAGCTCGAGCAATTCCTTGCGGTACTCGCCTTTGCGGCCGCGCACGATCGGCGCCAGGATGAACAGGCGCGTGCCTTCCTCGACCGCCAGCACGCGATCGACCATCTGCGACACCGTCTGGCTCTCGATCGGCAGTCCGGTGGCGGGCGAATAGGGTACGCCGACACGCGCGAATAGAAGCCGCATGTAGTCGTATATCTCGGTGACGGTGCCGACCGTCGAGCGCGGGTTCTTCGAAGTGGTCTTCTGCTCGATGGAGATGGCCGGCGAAAGGCCGTCGATCTGGTCGACATCCGGCTTCTGCATCATTTCGAGGAATTGCCGCGCATAGGCCGACAGGCTCTCGACATAGCGGCGCTGGCCTTCGGCATAGATGGTGTCGAAGGCAAGCGACGATTTGCCGGAGCCCGACAGGCCCGTCATGACGATCAGGCTGTCACGCGGCAGGTCGAGATCGACATTCTTCAGATTGTGTTCGCGCGCCCCGCGAATGGAAAGATATTTATGGTCGGCCATTGCCGGTCGCCGCCTCAGATCTGGAATTTGTGGGATCGGCGGGTTTTCCCCGGCCGTCCCCTATGTAGGTATTTTTGCCGCCGCGTCGAGAGACGCCACAATTCTCGACCAAGTCGTTTAACCGTCTTTCGCACGAACGGGCAAGCGGAAAGAACAAAGACCGAACGCGCTCCTGACAAAAGCGGTGGAGCAGGCGGCGTGGTTCCCATCAGGGGATATGTCGCTCGATCACATTTTTTCCGATCGGACATCGAGCGGTTGACGTCCCCGGCTGAGGGGAGCAGACTCCACACGTCAATGAAGCCGGCTGTCTTTCGATGGCCTCGTCGCCCAAAGGCGGCCTGCGAGACGCCGCGGGCTATTGCGATCAGTGCTTCTGACGACGATTGTCGCAATGGACACAGGAGTGGAGCATGACGCCACCGGACAGTCCCTTGAGGCTCCAGCAGTGACTGGAGCCGCGGCAGGCATGAATGCCAGGGAGACGCGAGCGCCTTCCGACGTGACGCTGCCGGATGCACCAAAATCAGAGACTACTGGTCGGATCGTCGGCTGAACGCCGCGAAGCATCCGAAATCGAAAGCCGGTAAAACATTCCCGGCGAAAGATTGGATTATAGATCCAGAAAAGCCCCGTCCGTTTGCTAAAAGCACGGCGGGGCTGCTCTTTTGGGGGAACGCGGAGGTAATGACGGCCCCGACATGTCAGCTACCGCGGCGGTTTGATCCCGCCGGCGCCGACATCGACCGTGATGCTGCCGGAAATCCTGACATCGGTATCGCCGATCTTGAACCGGCCGTTGCCGTTGGCGGGGAAGGCGTCATCGGGTTCGGGCTGCGGGGCCGGCTTGGCGATGCGATAATCGCCGGCCACACCGGGCAGGCTGCCTTTCTGGCTGTCGTTGGCAAAGGCGCCGCCGGCCAGCATGAGCGCACCGGCGAAAATAGTGACGGCAAGACGCCAAGGTTGGAATAAGCGGCTGTCGATCATCGGCCGGTTATAGCGCCGCCCCGCCGAGGTGGCCAGACCGGCGGTCATCAAATCGCCGGACGGCGGGGCCGTCGCAATTCATCGTGCTTGTGCCGGTCACGCCGCCTTTTTGCGGGTGTCGTAGACATGATCGACGAGACCCCATGCCTTCGCTTCCTCGGCGGTCATGAAATAGTCCCGGTCGAGCGTGCGCTCGACCTCTTCATAGGTGCGGCCGCAATGGCGCGCATAGAGCTCGGTCATCTGCCGCTTGGTGCGCAGAATGCCTTCGGCGTGACGCTGGATGTCCGATGCCTGACCCTGGAAGCCGCCCAGCGGCTGGTGCAGGACGAGGCTGGCGTTGGGCAGCGCGATGCGCCGTCCCGGCGTGCCAGCCATCAGCAGGAACGAAGCCATCGAGGCGGCAAAGCCCATGCACACCGTCGACACCGGACAGCTGACATATTGCATCGTGTCGTAGATGGCGAAGCCGCTGGTCACCACGCCGCCAGGCGAGTTGATGTAAAGCGAGATCTCCTTGTCGGGATTATCCGATTCCAGCGACAGAAGCTGGGCGCAGACCAGCGCCGACATGCCGTCGTTGATCTCGCCGTTGATAAAGACGATGCGCTCGCGCAGCAGCCGCGAGAAAATGTCGAAGGCGCGCTCGCCGCGGCTCGACTGCTCGATCACCATCGGCACCAGATTGGCAAAACCGGTCATCGTCTCTCTCCGTTTTTCATGTGTCGGCCACTCAAGCGGCGCGCTGCAGAAGGCAAAATGAATTGGCTGCGGGGCGGCGGCCGGAGGCACGCGCAGCGAATGAAAGCCGGCAGCCGGCGCCTGCCATGGTCACCATGGGCCTGGCGGCGGATGTCGCCGCACGGGCAAAGCCTTCATGTATAATATGCAGATGCGTGCCGCCCGAAACGGTGCGGGCGAGCGTGAAGGTGACGATGCTGTCGAGCGGGTTCCGTTCCTCGTCGGGCCGCGGCTGTTCCCGCCAGGAATAGCGAAGCCTTTTTCCGGGCTCGGCATCGAGGATCTCGCATTCGATCGGCGCATCCGGCCCGGCAAAGGCGAAATTGCTGCCGATCTCAGGATTGATGTCGTTGGGCATCATCCAGGCCGCAAGCAATTCGGGCACGGTCAGCGCCCGCCATACCTTTTCCGGCGGCTCGGGGAGATCGCACTCGAACTCGATCGCGTCGGGGGCGGTCCGTGCAGGGCTTTCGTCGGTCACTGGTGCGTGCGTCATTGGTCCATGTCCTTGAGAACCGTCCTCAGTTTTTCGATGCGCTCGGGCCAGAACGTCCGGTAGCGTTCGATCCAGCCAAGCAGCGGGTCGAGCCCTTGCGGATCGGCGCGGTAATAGGCGTTGCGGCCCGCCCGCCGCTCGACCACCAGGCCTGCGCTGCGCAGCACCGCCAGGTGCTGCGACACAGCTGGCTGCGATACCGTCATGCCGGTGCGCAGCTGCGACACCGTCATCTCGCTGGTGGCGAGGCGTTCATAGACGGCGCGTCGGGTGGGGTCGGCCAGCGCCCGGAAAATTTCCGCTTCGATCATGACGAAAGCATAAGTCGATACTTATCGGTTTGGCAAGCGATGTTTTACAAGATTATCGGAAGCCAGCGCCTCACCATTCCGACAGGGCCATCGAACGTCGCCTCGAAGATCGGCGACGCAAGCACGGCATGAATGTGAAGCGTTTCAGTGCCGGCGTTCTTGAATCCGTGTTTCCTGTTCGCTGGGACAACGAGAGACTGGCCCGATGTCAGGACGGTGCGCTCATCGTCGATCCACATCTCGGCTCTACCGGCAATAACGGTCAGCACCTCCTCGACGGGATGCCAATGTGTTGGAGCACCGACCGTGGGCTCGACCCATTGCTCGAATATGCAAAGTTGCGATGCACCATTGCTAGCCGACACATGCATACGCGTTTCCACACCTGCTCGCCATTGCTCGTGCTGCTGGTCCTCATGTGCGACGGGCTTCATTTCGATGGCCCCCGACCCATTCCCAATTCGTGGAAATTTCAGACCGGAACACTACATCTTGATGACACACATTGACAGAACGCCATTTGGGTCATAGAACGAAAAGAGAACAAAAACCTTGTGGGAAAAGGCAGCCACAGCAAGCGACGGGTGTGCGCAACCTGTAAGGTGCTGCGACAAAATTTTGTTTCGGACGAGCGCGGAGAAGTATCATGGCGGGTAGCGTCAATAAGGTCATTCTGGTCGGCAATCTCGGAGCGGACCCGGAAATCCGCCGCCTGAACTCGGGCGAGCCTGTCGTCAACATCCGCATCGCAACATCGGAAAGCTGGCGCGACAAGAATTCCGGCGAGCGCAAGGAAAAGACCGAGTGGCATAATGTCGTCATCTTCAATGAGGGCATCGCCAAGGTTGCCGAGCAGTATCTGAAGAAGGGCATGAAGGTTTATGTCGAGGGCCAGTTGCAGACACGCAAATGGCAAGACCAGACCGGTGCCGACAAATACACGACGGAAGTCGTGCTGCAGAGATTCCGCGGCGAGCTGCAGATGCTCGACGCGCGCGGCCAGGGCGAGGGCGGCCAGGTCGGCGGTTATTCCGGCGGCGGCAGCCGTGGTTCCGATTTCGGCCAGTCCGGCCCGAACGAAGGCTTCAATCGTGGCGGCGGCGCTCCCAAGGGCGGCGGCGGTTCGTCGCGCGAGCTGGACGACGAAATTCCGTTCTGAGCATCGACACGGCGTGACGGGCATTTGAGGAGAGGGCGCGATGTCGCTAGGACCGCTGCTATCCGCACGTCCCCCGATCCCATGGCATGCGTTCGCGGCCTTTGCCGCGCTGGCGATAGGCGGCGCGCAGCTGGCGCTGCCGAAAGGCACGCTGCGCCACCGCGCTATGGGCTATCTCTGGGCGGCGCTGATGCTGGCCGTCGCCATCTCGAGTTTCTGGATCCGGCAGATACGGCTCCTTGGCCCTTTCGGCCCGATCCATCTCTTGTCGATCCTGGTGCTGGTCACGGTGCCGCTGGCGGTCTGGCATGCACGTAATCATCGGGTCGCCAAGCACCGGAAGGCGATGATTGCGCTGTATGTCTTTGCGTTGGTCGGCGCCGGCATCTTCACGCTGTTGCCGGGCAGGGTCATGCACGATGTCGTCTTCGGCGTCGCGCAAGCCGGACCGTGATCCCGAGTGGAAGGAATATCAGTTGAAAGCACGCATCAAATGGGTCGAGGAACGCACTTTCGTCGGCGAGTCCGGCACGGGTCACAAGGTCGTGCTGGGAACCGCGTTCGGCCCTGAAGGGAGAACGCCGGGGCCGAGCCCGATGGAGCTGGTGCTGATCGGCACCGGCGGCTGCTCGGCCTATGATGTCGTCCATATCCTCGAAAAGGGGCGCGAAGCGGTCGAAGACTGTATTGTTGAACTCGACGCCGACCGGGCCGAAACGGACCCCCGGGTATTCACCCGCATCCATATGCACTTCGTGGTCAAGGGCAGGGCGCTGTCGTCCGACAAGGTGAAGCGGGCGATCGATCTCTCGATCGAAAAATACTGTTCGGCTTCGGCCATGATGGCCAAGACTGCCACCATTACCCACGATTTCGAAATTATCGACACGACGGAAAAATAAGCGGCCTACGAGGCCATCAGCGCCTTGATGCCGTCCGCCACGAACTGCACGGCAAGCGCCGCCAGGATGACGCCGAGCAGGCGGGTCAGGATCGAGCGGCCGGTCTGGCCAAAGATGCGGTCGATGCGCTCCGAGAGCACGAACACCAGATAGGTGATGGCGAGGCAGACGAAGATGATGCCGACCAGTGCCGCCTGGGCGCCAAAACCCTGAAACGAGCCGGAAAGCAGCACGGTCGCCGAGATCGCGCCGGGGCCGGCGATCAGCGGGATCGCCAGCGGGAAGGCGGCGATGTTGTGGATCATGTCCTTGGTGATGGCCACGTCGCCGATCTTCTCTTTGCGGTCCTGCCGGCGCTCGAACACCATTTCGAAAGCGATGAAGAACAAGAGGAACCCGCCGGCGACGCGGAAGGCCGGCAGCGTGATGCCGAACACCGACAGGATCGAGGCGCCGGCTACGGCGAACAGCGCCATCACAAGGAAGCCGATGACCGAGGCGCGGACCGAGACCTGCTGGCGCTCCTCGCGGTTCATGCCGCGCGTTATCGCCAAAAAGAGCGGCGCCAGCCCGGGCGGGTCGATGGTCACCAGAATGGTGACGAAGGCGTTGAACAGGCTGTCGAAACTCGGCATTTCTCACCCTCCCGCCGGGCCGAGCCCGCATCCCGACATTGGTAGAGCAAAGCAGGGACGGAGGAAACCGGCCGGGGAGAGGCGGCTCGCGAACTCTGCGAAGGCTGGCTGGGCCGAGGGGGACGCGAAAGAACGCTAGGGAATGCCTGAGTTTGCGTCGCGGCTTGCTTGATCAGGTACGGTCAGAGCGCCGCGCCAGGAATTCCACTTCGAGCCGCCATGTCGCGCCATTGTCGTGCGAGCGCTCGCCGAGCCAGCGGAAGGAATTTTCCGTGATCCGTGAAAAGCTCCAACGTACGGAGGAACCGGTGCCGTCGGCGCCCACTTGGACAATCGTTTCGCCCTCGGCGCGGCCGAGTTGCCGGCTGTAGTATTGGTTTCGGGGATCGCTCCAAAAGATATGCCAGGCGTTTGCGCCGGGATCGTAGACGCGCAAAGTCGTGCCATAAAAGGTCCATTTGCCGAGAGAAGGCGAGGGGTCGGCATCGCGCGCGGGCAGGATCCAGACGTCCTGGATCGCGCGGCCTTCCAGCACCCAGCCGAAATGCACCTCGCCGCGTCCGGTCAGCACGGTGCCGTCCTCGAGATGACGGCTGGCATCGAAAGTCCAGGCGCCGACGAAGCGGCCGTAGAGATCCAAATTCTCGGCAAAGCCGGGGGCGGGCCCGTCGCTGTGCAGGGCTTCGGTAAAAGTGGGCTGGTTGGTCATGGCTGGTGCCTTCATGCTGTCAGGAGACCGCAAGCGATAGGCCGGGGCAGGGTTCTGCGCTTGGGAAAAATTGCTATCTTTCAGGCTATGACGACGAGCGACAGGATCATTGCCTCGGGGCCAGGCTGGCAGGTGTCGGACGTGGTGTGCACGGCCGGCGCCGGCGACCGGCCGTTCGAGGAGGAGCACCGGACGTTCTGCGTCGCCGCGGTGACCAGCGGCACCTTCCGCTATCGCGCCAGCCAGGGCACCGCGATGCTCGCGCCAGGTGCGGTGCTGCTTGGCAATCCCGGCACATGCTACGAATGCGGCCACGAGCACGGCGCCGGCGACCGCTGCCTCTCCTTCCATTTTGCTCCGGCTTATATGGAACGGATCGTTGAGAACGTACCAGGCGCCAGAATGCTGGCCTTCGAGGCGCCAAGGTTGCCGCCACTGCCGATGCTGATGCCGCTGCTGGCCGAAGCGGAGGCCGCGCGCGATATGGCCGAAACCGCTGCTTTCGAGGAACTCGGCTTGCGCATTGCCGGCGCGGCTGTCGCCGCAAGCTCAGGGCACACCAAGATGACGCGGACACCCAGCCGCCGCGACCAGAAACGGGTCGCGGCGGCGGTTCGGCGTATCGAGATCGATGCCGATCAGCCACTTTCGCTGGCCGTGCTGGCGCGGGAGACGGCGACCAGTCCGTATCATTTCCTGCGCACATTCCGGCAGATTGCCGGAATGACCCCTTACCGGTTTCTGCTGAGGACCAGGCTGCACCGGGCGGCGGTGCGGCTCCGCATTTCCGACGAGGCCATCTCGACGGTCGCCTTCGAGGCCGGCTTCGGGGACCTTTCGACCTTCAATCGCCGCTTCCGGCGCGAAATGGGCGAGACGCCCGGCGGCTATCGCGCCCGCCGCGCGGGCCGCCGCTAACACGAGATGGCGGGCCTTTGCGTCGACGGCTCCGAAAAGCACATCGGCCATATCGTCGCAATCACCGGTATCCTTTTGAAATCACCGCCAAAATCGACACTGGAAAAGTGCCGTCGACATTGGAGTTTCGGCCGCTCTTCCTATATATACGGCAAGTGATTCCTGTTTAGATTGTGATCCGATTTGACCGACCAAAAAACACCGCGCGGCGCCGACGGCGGCCCCACCGGCATCGAGCCGATTTCGATCATCGAGGAGATGCAGCGCTCTTATCTCGATTACGCCATGAGCGTGATCGTCAGCCGCGCGCTGCCCGACGTGCGCGACGGCCTGAAGCCGGTGCATCGCCGCATTCTCTTCGCCGCGCATGAGAGCGGCTATCACTGGAACCGCAAATATGTGAAGTCGGCGCGCCCGGTCGCCGACGTGATGGGTAAATACCATCCGCATGGCGATGCCTCTATCTATGACGCCCTGGTGCGCATGGCGCAGGACTGGTCGCTGCGCGTGCCGCTCATCGACGGGCAAGGCAATTTCGGCTCGATCGACGGCGATCCGCCGGCGGCCATGCGCTACACCGAGTCGCGGCTGACCAAGGTCGCGCATGAACTGCTGGAGGATATCGACAAGGATACGGTCGATTTCCAGGACACTTACGATGCTTCCGGCAGCGAGCCGAAGGTTCTGCCGGCGCGCTTTCCCAATCTGCTGGTCAATGGCTCGGGCGGCATCGCCGTCGGCATGGCCACCAACATCCCGCCGCACAATCTGGGCGAAGTCTGCAACGCCGCGATCGCGATCATCGACAATCCGGCCATTGACCTGCCGGCGCTGATGGAAATCATTCCGGGGCCGGATTTCCCGACCGGCGGCATCGTGCTCGGCCGCTCCGGCATCTATAGCGCCTATTCGACCGGCCGCGGCTCCATCGTCATGCGCGGGAAGGTCAACATCGAGGCCCGCGGCAATGACCGCGAATCGATCATCATCACCGAGGTTCCCTACCAGGTGAACAAATCGTCGATGATCGAGAAGATGGCCGAACTGGTGCGCGACAAGCGCATCGAGGGCATTTCCGACATTCGCGACGAGAGCGACCGCCAGGGCTATCGGGTCGTCGTCGAGCTGAAGCGCGACGCCGTGGCCGACGTCATCCTCAACCAGCTCTATCGCTTCACGCCGCTGCAAACCTCTTTCGGCGCCAACATGGTGGCGCTGAATGGCGGCAAGCCCGAACTGCTGACGCTGACCGATATGCTGAGGGCATTCGTGTCCTTCCGCGAGGAGGTGGTTACCCGGCGCACGAAGTTCCTGCTGCGCAAGGCGCGCGACCGGGCCCACGTGCTGGTCGGCCTCGCAATCGCCGTCGCCAACATCGATGAAGTGATAAAGCTGATCCGCACCGCGCCGGACCCGCAGACGGCGCGCGAGCAGTTGATGGAGCGGCGCTGGCCGTCCGGCGACGTCGAATCTCTGATCCTCCTGATCGACGACCCGCGCCACCGCATCAACGAGGACGGCACCTACAATCTGTCCGAGGAACAGGCGCGCGCGATCCTGGAGTTGCGCCTGCAGCGCCTGACGGCTCTCGGCCGCGACGAAATCGCCGACGAGTTGAACACGATCGGCGCCGAGATCGTCGACTATCTCGATATCCTGTCGTCCCGCGCCCGTGTCCAGCAGATCGTCAAAGACGAGCTCGCGGCCGTGCGCGACGAATTCGGCACGCCGCGCCGCACCGAGCTGAGCGAAGGCGGCGCGGATATGGAAGACGAGGACCTGATTCAGCGCGAGGACATGGTCGTGACGGTGAGCCATTCCGGCTACATCAAGCGCGTGCCATTGTCGCTCTACCGGGCGCAACGCCGCGGCGGCAAGGGCCGCTCGGGCATGTCGACCAAGGAAGAGGATTTCGTCACCCGCCTGTTCGTGGCCAACACGCACACGCCGGTGCTGTTCTTCTCCTCGCGCGGCATCGTCTACAAGGAGAAGGTCTGGCGACTGCCGATCGGCAATCCGCAGTCGCGCGGCAAGGCGCTGATCAACATGCTGCCGCTGGAGCAGGGCGAGCGCATCACCACAATCATGCCGTTGCCGGAAGATGAGACGAGCTGGGGCGAGCTCGACGTGATGTTCGCCACCACGCGCGGCACGGTGCGCCGCAACAAGCTCTCCGACTTCGTCCAGGTCAACCGTAACGGCAAGATCGCCATGAAGCTGGAGGAAGAGGGCGACGAGATCCTCGGCGTCGAGACATGCACCGACAATGACGACGTGCTTCTGACCGCCAGCTCCGGCCAGTGCATCCGCTTTTCCGTCGGCGATGTGCGCGTCTTCCAGAGCCGCAACTCGGTCGGCGTGCGCGGCATTGCCATGGCCGAAACCGATCGCGTCATTTCGATGGCCGTCATCGAGCATGTCGATGCGCCGCCGGCCGAACGCGCCGCCTATCTGAAGCGCGTGGTGGCCGAACGGCGCCTGGCCGCCGGCATCCCGGCAGGCGAGGAGGAAGAGATCGCCTTGACCAACGAAGAGGTAGGCGAGGAGGCGGAGCTGTCGGACGAGCGCTACGAGTTCCTCAAGGCGCATGAGCAGTTCGTGCTGACGGTGACGGAATACGGCTATGGCAAGCGCTCATCGTCCTATGATTTCCGTCTGACCGGACGCGGCGGCAAGGGCATTCGGGCCACCGACGTGTCGAAGACGGCCGAGATCGGCAGGCTGGTGGCGACCTTCCCGGTCGGCAATGACGACCAGATCATGCTGGTGTCCGACGGCGGTACCGTCATCCGAGTGCCGGTCAATGGCATCCGCTTCGCCAGCCGCGCCACCAAGGGCGTGACCATTTTCAACACGGCGGAAGGCGAGAAGGTGGTTTCGGTCGAGCGGATTTCCGAGCCGCAATCGGACGAGGAAGAAATCGTCGAGGTTGGTGCCGAGATCGATCCGGCGGCGGATGCCGGCCCGGATGATACGCAATAAGTCTGGATTGGCCAGACATGGCAACGCCGGCCAATCGGCCGGCGCGTCGCAACAAATTCAGGCTAACTCAATAGTGACGGTGAGGCTTGCGGGGGCCGAACCCTTCGAAGCGTTTGGCGTTGGTCTTGATGCGGACGCGCTGGGCCTCCTGATGCAGCCCGAATACAGTGGCGATCAGCATGGCGACGGTCATTGCAGTGGCGAGCATGTAGATCAGCATGTGCGTGTTCTCCTGCGCTCTACAACGCTTACATGGGACTTTGGTTTCATCTTCTTAAAGGGGCAAGGTAGTGAACGCTGCGTGAAGCGTTCGTGATCGGCGCATTCATCTGTCGTTCATCCCTGCAAAAAGGTTCAAGGGGATCGCATCAATGAGATTTGCCTTCCGTCCGCGCGCCCGTTAGAAGCACCGGCATGACCGAGCGCATCGCCCTTTATGCCGGCTCCTTCGACCCGTTGACCAACGGCCATCTCGACGTGCTGAAGGCGTCGCTGGCCGTGGCGGACATCGTCTATGCGGCGATCGGTATCCATCCCGGCAAGAAGCCGCTGTTTTCCTTCGAGGAACGGGTCGAACTGATCGAGGCCGCGACCAAGGCCGAATTCGGCCGCGACGGCACACGCATCAAGGTGGTCGCCTTCGACGGGCTGGTCATCGATGCGGCCAGGAAACAGGGGGCCTCAATCATGATCCGCGGCCTGCGCGACGGCACCGATCTCGACTACGAGATGCAGATGGCCGGCATGAACGAAACGATGGCGCCTGAGCTGCAAACGGTTTTTCTGCCCGCCAGCCCCTCGGTCAGAACCATTACCGCCACACTTGTCCGCCAGATTGCCTCGATGGCCGGCGACATCCGCCCTTTCGTGCCGGCCGCGGTCGCCGGTGCGCTCACCGCTAAATTCGCAAAATAGGTTTCTCGGAGAAGACCATGCAGCTGAAAAAGCTCGCCTCGTTCCTCGTCGTGCTTGCCGGTCTCGTGACCGCATCGGCCTCGGCCTATGCCGCCGACCCGGAAAACACCATGATCATAACGTTGAAGGACGGCGACGTGACCATCGCGCTGCGTCCCGATCTCGCGCCCAAGCATGTCGCGCAGATCAAGAAGCTGGTGCGTGAGCATGCCTATGACAACGTCGCCTTCCACCGCGTCATCGACGGCTTCATGGCGCAGACAGGCGACGTCAAATTCGGCAACATGAACAAGGGCTTCAACGCCCAGGCTGTCGGCACCGGCGGCTCCGACCTGCCGGACCTGCCGGCGGAATTCTCGCAGACCGAGCACTACAAGCGCGGCGTGGTCGGCATGGCACGCTCGCAGGATCCGAACTCCGCAAATTCGCAATTCTTTATCATGTTTGCGCCGGCGCCGCCGCTCGACGGCCAGTACACGATCGTGGGTAATGTCGTCAGCGGCATGGAACTGGTGGACCACATCAAGAAGGGCGACGAGGCCGACAACGGCACGGTCACGGATCCCGACCGGATGATCAAGGTGCGCATCGCCGCCGACAAATAGTTCTGTTTTTTGAAAAGGATATCAGACATGGCCGACATCAAGGATCGCGAAAACGCGCTCATCATGGAAACGACCAAGGGCAAGGTCGTCATCGAAATGCTTCCCGACCTGGCGCCCGGCCATGTCGCCCGCATCAAGGAACTGGCCCGCGAAGGTGCCTATGACGGCGTGGTCTTCCACCGCGTCATCGAGGGCTTCATGGCGCAGACCGGCGACGTCAAGTTCGGCAATTCGAGCAAGCCCTCTTTCGCGCCTTCTCGCGCTGGCATGGGCGGTTCCGACAAGCCGGATCTCAAGGCCGAATTCTCCAATGCCAACCACGGCCGCGGCACCTGCTCGATGGCGCGCTCGCAGAATCCGAACTCGGCCAATTCGCAGTTCTTCATCTGCTTCGACGATGCAGCCTTCCTCAATCGCCAGTACACGGTCTGGGGCCAGGTCATCGAAGGCATGGACAATGTCGACAAGATCAAGCGCGGCGAGCCCGTGCAGGATCCCGACAAGATCGTGTCGCTGAAGGTCGCGGCCGACGTCAAGTAAGGCGACAGGACAATGATGGGCGTCGTCTGGTCGCTTCTCGGCATCTTGTCCGGCGCCTTCATTGCCATTCAGGCGCCGATCAATTCGCAGTTGGCGCGCGGCCTGGGGCTCCCGGTCGCGGCTGCCGCGTTTTCGTTCCTGTCGGGCGCCATCGTGCTCGGCATCATTGCCGTCGCGGTGGTGAGGCTGCAAGGCATCTCGCTCGACTGGAAGGCGCCCGCGCCGTGGCTGTTCATCGCCGGCGGCATGCTGGGCGGCTTCTACGTCACACTGTCCACCATCCTGACGCCACGCATCGGCGCCGCCGCGCTGATGGCGTTCCTGGTGGCGGGCCAGTTGCTGGCGGGCATGCTGATCGACCGCGTCGGATTCCTCGGCGTCGCGGTTCGCGAAATCTCGCTCGGCCGCGTGGCCGGCGCGGTGCTGCTTCTGGCCGGGGCGTTGCTTATCAGGCTCTTCTGATGCGTGTCGATCTGTTCGATTTCGACCTTCCGGAAGAGCGTATCGCGCTTCGCCCGGCAGAGCCGCGAGACAGCGCAAAGATGCTGGTGGTCAGGCCGGGCGAGGGGTTTTCGGACCGGGCGGTCCGCGAGCTGCCTTCCCTGCTCCAGGCTGGCGACGTGCTGGTCTTCAACGACACCAAGGTCATCCCGGCGCAACTCAAAGGTATCAGGCGGCGCGGCGAGGCGGCGGCGCAGGTCGAAGCCACATTGCACATGCGGATGGCGCCGGACCGTTGGCTGGCTTTCATGCGGCCGGGCAAGCGCGTTGCCGTCGGCGACCGCATCCATTTCGGCCATGACGGCAATTCATGCTTCCTCGGCCAGCTTGACGCCACGGTGATCGAAAAGGGCGAGGCGGGCGAGGCGCTGCTCGGCTTCGACCTGTCGGGCCCTTTCCTCGACGAGGCGCTGCATGCGGTCGGCCACATCCCACTGCCGCCCTATATCGCCTCGAAGCGCGACGACGACGAGCGCGACCGGGCCGACTACCAGACCATCTATGCCCGGGAGGAAGGCGCCGTCGCAGCACCCACGGCGGGCCTACATTTCACGCCGGAGCTGTTTGCCGCGCTCGACGCCAAGAGCATCGAGCGCCGCTTCGTCACGCTCCATGTCGGCGCCGGCACGTTCCTGCCGGTGAAGGCGGACGACACCGCCGACCACAAGATGCATGCGGAGATCGGCTCGGTCAGCGAGGCAACTGCCGACGCATTGAATGCGGCAAAGGCGAGGGGCGGGCGCGTCATTGCCGTCGGTACGACCTCGCTGCGCCTGCTGGAAAGCGCCGCGCGAGAGGATGGCGTGCTGGCTGCATGGTCCGGCCCGACCGACATCTTCATCACGCCCGGCTACCGTTTTCGCACCGCCGACATGCTGATGACCAATTTCCATCTGCCGCGTTCGACGTTGTTCATGCTGGTTTCGGCCTTCAGCTGCCTCGAGACGATGCGCGCCGCCTATGCGCATGCCATTGAGCACGATTACAGATTCTACTCCTACGGAGATGCAAGCCTGCTGTATCGAGCGGAGATGAGCGATGGACGATGACCTCGACAGGCTGGACCGCGACAGTTTGATCGCCGAAGTCAAAAAATTGCGCGCCGGCATTCGCCAGCATCGCGATGCATCGGGGCATGATCTTTGCTGGCATCATCCCGATTTGTGGGACCTGCTGCCCGAGAAGATCGATCCGGCAATCGCCGTGCCGCCCTGGCCAAAATTCATGCGCGGCTGCATCCAGTATCGCCAGTCGCTGGACGAACAGGCTCCGGGCACACCGGCACACGACAAGGAATTCAATGGCTGAGACGTTCACCTTCAAGGTGCTGGCGACCGAAGGCAAGGCGCGGCGCGGCTTGATCAGCATGCCGCGCGGCGAAATCCGCACGCCCGCCTTCATGCCGGTCGGCACCGGCGGCACGGTCAAGACGATGTACATGGATCAGGTGCGCGGCGTCGGCGCCGATATCATCCTGGGCAATACCTACCATCTGATGCTGCGGCCCGGCGCCGAACGCGTGGCGAAGCTTGGCGGCCTGCACGAATTCGCCCGCTGGCCGCATCCAATCCTGACCGACAGCGGTGGCTTCCAGGTGATGTCGCTGTCGAAGCTTCGGAAATTAACCGAGAAGGGCGTCACCTTCCGCTCCCATATCGATGGCGCACCCTATGAAATGTCGCCGGAGCGTTCGATCGAGATCCAGGGCCTGCTCGATTCAGACATCCAGATGCAACTCGACGAATGCACGGCGCTGCCGGCTGCGCTCAAGGAAATCGAGCGCGCCATGGAATTGTCGCTGCGCTGGGCCGAGCGCTGCAAGACGGCGTTCGGCGACCAGCCCGGGAAGGCGATGTTCGGCATCGTGCAAGGCGGCGACAATGCGGATTTGCGCGTGCGTTCTGCGCAAGCGCTGAGCGCGATGGATCTGAAAGGCTATGCGGTTGGCGGTCTTGCCGTCGGTGAACCGCAGGCGGTCATGCTCGACATGCTCGACATCACCTGCCCGGAACTGCCTGATGACAAACCCCGCTATCTCATGGGGGTCGGCACGCCGGACGACATCTTGAAATCGGTGGCGCGCGGCATCGACATGTTCGACTGCGTGATGCCGACGCGGGCCGGCCGGCATGGGCTTGCCTATACAAGGCGCGGCAAGGTCAATCTGCGCAACGCCCGCCATGCCGACGATCCGCGACCCCTCGATGAGGAAAGCGACTGCCCGGCGGCACGCGATTATTCCCGCGCCTATCTGCACCATCTCGTGCGCTCGCAAGAGGCACTCGGTGCGATGCTTCTGACCTGGAACAATCTGTCCTATTATCAGAAGCTGATGCAGGACATACGCGCGGCGATAGAGACCGGCACTTTCGAGGCACGCGCTGCCGAAATTACCGAGGGCTGGGCGAGGGGCGATATCCCGGCGCTGTAACGGTTCAGGTGCTCAGCGAATTCGACGCGCGCAGGCTGCAGCCGGTGATTTGGAACTTGCCGTCGGGCTGTCGCTCCAACGTGTAGACAGCTTCATAGTCCTTGCCGTCAGGGCCGACGATCAGCACCTGCTGGATGATCGAGGTCGGACCCGTCTCCTCGACCTTGCCGAACGAGTAGCTCCGTGGGTTGCGCACCGGCGCGTAGCCGTTGGTCACCATGTTCATGAAGGTGTCGACGGTCGGGAAGATCCGCTTCACGTTCGGTGCGGCGAAGCTGTAGGCGGTGACGCCGTCGTCGGCGAGGAACGCTTTCAGCTGGCCGTCAATGGCCGCTTGCGCCGCCTTGATCTCAGCCTCGCCGGCAAACGCCGACAAGGGCAGGAGGAGAGGAAGGAATGCGAATGCGAAAAGCGTGCGGCGCATAGCCTGTTTCCCTTGTCTTTCGAGAACTTGCCTTTCGAAAAATCCTGCCCGTGCAGGCATCCTAACATACGATTGGTGGCGCTTCAGGGTTTCACCGGCGGCGAATATTCAGTGTTGTCGCGCGACGAAGTCCAGGCAGCCTTGGCGGAATTGCGGGAGGCGTGGCCAACGCTCGAACGGGCTAAGTACCGTTCCAGCGCTTGAAAGCCCGCCTCCAGTCTGCCAGAAGGGCCGCTTGGATTGGACGTTTAGCAGGGCGGAGCCATGAAGGCGTTTTTCGTGCAGATCAAATGCGAACTGGGCAAGTCGTATGAGGTTGCCAGCGCGCTCGCCGATGCCGAGATCGCCTCGGAAATCTACTCCACTGCCGGCAATTACGATCTGCTCGCCAAGTTCTATGTCGACGACGAGGAGGATGTCGGCCACTTCGTCAACGAGAAGGTGCAGATTCTCCCCGGCATCAAGGACACGTTCACCGTCGTCACTTTTCGCGCCTTCTAGCGTCGGAACCCGTTGCCCGGGCATGAGGCAAAGCCTGACCAAGCTCATATTTCAGCTGCCTCAATTTTAGGCAGGGGCGACATACTGATCGTCCGCATCCCTCAAATCACCGATTGCGCTTGATTTTCTCCGGCGGCGCCAGTGAAATGGCGTCACAGGGGAGTATGCGATTGGCAGCGTTCGATGAAATGCTTCCGGAGGTCTCCGGACTTAGAAGACCGTATTCGGCTTACGATCGCTGGCTGAAAGAGCAGGACCCGGCCAGGCTTACCGAGAAAATGCAGGACGCCGAACGCGTCTTCCGCAAGACCGGCATCACCTTCGCCGTCTATGGCGAGCAGGAAGCCTCCGAGCGGCTTATCCCCTTCGACATCGTTCCGCGCATCATTTCTGGCAATGAGTGGCGCCGCCTCACGCAAGGCATCGAGCAGCGCGTGCAGGCGCTGAACGCCTTTCTCGACGATATCTACCACCGCCAGGAAATCCTGCGGGCCGGACGCGTTCCCCGTGACCTGATCGCCAGGAACGAAGCCTTCCTGCCCGAGATGATCGGGGTCAGGCCGCCCGCCGGCGTCTACACCCACATCATCGGCGTCGACATCGTGCGCATCAGCGAAAACGAGTTCTACGTGCTGGAGGACAATGCGCGCACCCCATCGGGCGTTTCCTACATGCTGGAAAACCGCGAGACGATGATGCAGCTCTTCCCCGAGCTGTTCCAACAGATCAAGGTGCGGCCGGTGGAGAACTATCCGCAGCTTTTGCGCCAGTCGCTGGCGGCGGTGCGGCCGCAGAACGCCAAGGGCACGCCGACCATCGCCGTGCTGACGCCCGGCAGCTACAACTCCGCCTATTTCGAACATGCCTTCCTGGCCGATCAGATGGGGGTGCAACTGGTCGAGGGGCAGGATTTGCGCGTGGTGGACGGTCATGTCGCGATGCGCACGACCGAAGGCTACAAGCAGATCGACGTGCTCTATCGCCGGGTGGACGATGCCTTCCTCGATCCGCTGACTTTCCGGCCGGACTCCGCGCTCGGCGTGCCTGGCATCATGGATGTCTACCGGGCCGGCAACATCACGATCGCCAATGCGCCGGGAACCGGTATCGCCGACGACAAGGCGATCTATTCCTACATGCCCGAGATCGTCGAATTCTACACCGGCCGCAAGGCGATCCTCGGCAATATTCCGACCTGGCGCTGTTCGGAGCCGGACAGCCTGAAATATGTACTCGAACACATCGATGAGCTGGTGATCAAGGAAGTGCACGGTTCAGGCGGCTATGGCATGCTGGTCGGACCGGCGGCGACCAAGAACGAATGCCAGGATTTCGCCAAGAAGCTGCAGGCCAAGCCGTCCAATTACATCGCCCAGCCGACGTTGGCGCTCTCGACCTGTCCGATCCTGACCGAAAAGGGCCTGTCGCCGCGCCATGTCGATCTGAGACCCTATGTGCTGGTCTCCGACCGCATCCAGATCGTGCCGGGCGGGCTAACGCGCGTCGCGCTTAAGGAGGGCTCTCTGGTGGTCAATTCCTCGCAAGGCGGCGGCACGAAGGATACCTGGGTGCTGGATGATTGAGATGAGTAGTCAGTAGGCAGTAGGCAGTAGGCAGTAGGCAGTAGGCAGTAGGCAGTAGTTGGTATCAGAGGGGACAGAACAATGCCGTATCCAATCGAAACTCGAACATTCCCTACTCGCTACTCACTATTCCCTACTCACTAGCCCGAAGGGCCACTCCATGCTTCTCGGCCGTACCGCCAACGGGCTCTACTGGATGAACCGCTATATCGAGCGTGCGGAAAACATGGCGCGCCTGGTCGATGCGGGCCTGCGCATGGCGCTGACGCGCACGCAGAGCGCGTCGGAAGAGTGGAATTCGGTGCTGCTCAGCGCCGGCTCCGACGTCGCCTACACGCAGAAGTATCAGGACTATACGGCGGCCGATGTAGCCGACTTCCTGTTGCGCGACACGTCGAACCCGTCGAGCACGATGTCGTCGATCGAGACGGCACGCCACAATGCCCGCATGGTGCGCACCGCGCTGACGCGCGAGACCTGGGAAAGCATCAACGAGGCTTGGATGGCGCTGAAACGCATGCTGGCAAGGCGGATCGACGAGCGTGACCTGCCAAACGTGCTCGATGCGATCAAGCGCGAAACGGCACTGATCCGCGGCTCGTTCTACGGCACCATGCTGCGCAACGAGATCTTCGATTTCTCGCAGCTCGGCACCTATGTCGAGCGCGCCGACAATACGGCGCGTATCCTCGACGTGAAGTACTACGTGCTCTTGCCGTCGATCTCCTGGGTCGGCTCGACGCTCGACAATTACCAGTGGGAATCGATCCTGCGCTCGGTATCGGCGCACCGTTCCTACCGCTGGGTCTACGACGCCGACTACAAGCCGACCAACATCGCCGACTACCTGATCCTCAATGTGCGCATGCCGCGATCGCTGACCTTCTGCTATCGCTTCCTGGCCGAGCACCTGAAGTTTCTCGGCGACGACTATGGCGAGCGCCATGCCTGCCATGCGACGGCGGAAAAAACCCAGGCCATGCTGCGGGCAGGCTCGATCAAGGATATTTTCGACGCCGGCCTGCATGAATTCCTTGCCGGCTTCATTCGCGACAACACCAGGCTCGGCGACGAGATCGCGCAGGATTACAGGTTCTATTGAGGAGGCCATGCGGCTCAAGATCACCCATCGGACCGAATACCGTTACGACGCACCGGTGCAGTACCTGCTGCAGCGGCTGCGGCTGCTTCCGGTGAGCGGGCGCACGCAGACCGTGCTGTCCTGGGCCCTGAAGGTAGAAGGCGCGCGCGAGGAAGTGCGATTTGCCGACCACTACGGCAATGACACCCGATTGTTGAGCGTCGAGGGTGAGCGTGATTTCATTACGGTCGAGGCGTCAGGCGAGGTGGTGACGCGCGATACATCGGGGGTTTGTGGGCCGCATCAGGGGTTCGCGCCGCTCTGGCTGTTCGCACAGGAGACGCCTTTGACCATGATCGGCGATGGCATTCGCGCACTCGCCGAGACAGTCGGCAAGGGCACCGATATCGAAAGACTGCACCGTCTGATGGCTATCATCTCCGAGCGGGTCGCCTATGCGCCGGGCACCACCAATGCGACGACCCCGGCTGAAGAGGCCCTCGCGCTGAAAAGCGGGGTCTGCCAGGATCATAGCCATATCTTTGCCGCCACCGCCCGCGCCATGGGTTTCCCGGCACGCTATGTCAGCGGCTATCTGATGATGGACGCTGCCATCGAGCAGGCGGCAAGCCATGCCTGGGCCGAAGCGCATGTTCAGGGCCTCGGCTGGGTTGCCTTCGACCCCTCCAACGGTATCTCTCCTGATGAGCGCTATGTGAGAGTGGCGACGGGGCGCGACTATCGCGATGCGTCGCCGGTTTCGGGGATTTTGCTGGGACAGGCGCAAGAGCGGCTTGCCGTCACCGTCACGGTGGAGCAGTAATCACCCGATGCATGTCGTCCAAAACGCCACCTTGGTTTGGGGTGACGATATGCATGAAAACAAAGACTAAGCGCGTCAAATGGATCCGTTCCGACGCGACGCGGTTTTTAGGGTTCGCTGCCGGAAGAGTAAACCATGACCTATTGCGTCGGCCTCAAGATCGATCGCGGGCTCGTGTTCATGTCGGACACGCGCACCAATGCCGGCATGGACTCGATCTCCATCTTCAAGAAGATGCATGTCTGGGAAGACCCCGGTGAGCGCGTCATCGTGCTGATGTCGGCCGGCAATCTGGCGACGACGCAAGCCGTGATCAGCGTGCTTGACGAGCGCACCAAGGCGGTTGGCGACCGGCACGCGGCAGTGCTCGAAACGCCGTCGATGTACCAGACGGTGCGGCTGGTCGGCGAAACCGTCAAGGACGTCATCGCCCATTCCTCGCCCGCCGGCGACAAGGCCGATTCCTACTTCAACGCCTCCTTCATCCTGGGCGGCCAGATAAAGGGCAGCGCCCCGCGCCTGTTCATGATCTATCCCGAGGGCAATTTCATCGAATCGACGGATGACACGCCCTTTTTCCAGATCGGCGAGACCAAATACGGCAAGCCGATCATCATCCGCGCCTATGAGCGGTCTATGAGTCTCGCGGAGACCGTGAAGCTGCTTCTGGTGTCGTTCGATTCCACGCTGAAGTCGAACCTGTCGGTCGGGCTGCCGCTGGATCTGCTTTTCCTGGAAAAGGATGCCTTCCAGGTCGGGTTGGAGAAACGGATCGGTCATGACGACCCGTACTACCGCACGATCTCCGAGGGATGGTCGAGCGCCTTGAAGACGGCGTTTGCCAGTCTGCCGGATTTTCCGGGATAAGGACGCGCCGGATTTCTCCGCTGGTTGCAAACGTTTAACAGTCGTTTTTGAAAACCGGGCGAAGGGCGCCGGTGAAGCGATCATGTCGGGAGGACAGGATGAACAGTGACGATTTCCGGCAATGGTCGCGGCGGGCCGCCGACTGGGGCGCCGACTACCGTGAAACGCTGCGCCAGCGCCCGGTGCGGCCGCTGGTCGAGCCCGGCGACATATTCAGGAGCATAGAAGCGTCGCCGCCCGAAGACGCGGAGCCGATGGACAGGATCTTCGCCGATTTCGAGGAGAAGATCGTGCCGGGCATGACGCATTGGCAGCATCCCCGCTTCTTCGCCTATTTTCCGGCCAACGCGGCACCAGTTTCTGTGGTGGCTGAGTATCTGGTCTCTGCGATGGCCGCGCAGTGCATGCTGTGGCAGACGTCGCCGGCGGCGACGGAGCTCGAAACGAGGACTGTCGATTGGATGCGCCAGGCACTCGGCCTGCCGGAAGGTTTTTCTGGCGTCATCCAGGATTCTGCCTCCTCGGCGACGCTGGCGGCGGTGCTGACGATGCGCGAACGCGCGCTCGACTGGCAAGGCAACAAAAGGGGCCTGACGGGGCAGGCGCGGTTGCGCATCTATTCGTCGGATCAGGTGCATACTTCGATCGACCGGGCGATCTGGGTGGCCGGCATCGGTGAGGACAATCTCGTGCGCATTCCGGTCGCCGGCCGCTTTCGCGCCATGGACATAGCGGCCCTCGAGGCGGCGATCGTCGCTGACAAGAAGGCAGGCTTGCTGCCCGCGGGTATCATCGCCTGCGTCGGTGGCACCAGCACCGGTGGCACCGACGAGATCGCCGGCGTCGCCGCGATCGCCAAACGCCACGGGGCCCATCTTCACGTGGATGCCGCCTGGGCGGGATCGGCGATGATCTGCCCGGAATACCGGCATTTCTGGGCCGGTGTGGAGCAGGCGGATTCTATCGTCTTCAACCCGCATAAATGGCTGGGCGCGCAGTTCGACTGCTCGATCCAGTTCCTGCGCGACCCCGAAAGCCATGTCAGGACGCTCGCCATCAAGCCGGATTATCTGAAGACGCACGGTCATGACGGCATCATCAACTATTCCGAATGGTCGGTGCCGCTCGGCCGCCGCTTCCGCGCGCTGAAACTGTGGTTCCTGCTGCGTGCCTATGGACTGGAAGGCCTGCGCACGATGATCCGCAACCACGTCGCCTGGAGCGAAGGCCTGGCAGCGCGCCTGGCCGACGAGCCGGATTTCGAGATCGTCACCGAGCCGATGCTGTCGCTGTTTTCGTTCCGGCACAAGGCGGAGGGAGCCGATGCCGACGAGCACAATCTCCGGCTTGTCAATGCGATCAATGATGACGGACGCATCTACCTGACACAGACCAGGGTGAACGGGCGCGTCGCCATCCGCTTCCAGGTCGGCCAGTTCGAGGCGACCGCGGCGGATGTCGATTCGGCTTTTGCCGCCATCACCGAAATCGCGCGCGGATTAACCTGAGGCTGCTGAGTCGGAACTGCGACCAAGTTTGCCTTTGCTATCATGCGGTTTCCATTAGCCGGCTTACGCCTTTTCATTGCTTTCGTTTTCGTCTATGATCAAGAAAAACGAAAGCAAAAGGTCTTCAGATGTATCTGTCGCCGCGCCATGCCGAAATCGTCCAAATGGCCAAGGATCACGGCCGCGTTCTGGTCGACGATCTGGCCACCCACTTCAACGTCACGCCGCAGACCATCCGCAAGGACCTCAACGATCTTTGCGACCAGCGGTTGCTGTCGCGCATCCATGGCGGCGCCTTGTTTCCTTCCGGCATCGAGAACATGGAATACGAAGCCAGGCGCAAGATCGCCGCCGAGGAGAAGGAGGCGATCGGCAGCGCGGCCGCCAGGCTGATTCCGGACAACGCCTCGTTGTTCATCAATATCGGCACCACGACGGAGTCGGTCAGCAAGGCGCTGCTGGATCACAGCGGCCTCATGGTCATCACCAATAACATCAATGTTGCCAACAGGATGCGCATCTATCCTTCGATCGAGGTGGTGATCGCGGGCGGGGTGGTTCGCGGCTCGGATGGCGGCGTCGTCGGCGAGGCGGCGGTGGATTTCATCAGGCAGTTCAAAGTCGACTACGCCGTCATCGGCGCCTCGGCGATCGACCATGACGGCGCCTTGCTCGATTTCGATTTCCGCGAGGTCAAGGTCGCGCAAGCCATTATCGCCAATGCCAGGCACGTCATCCTGGTCTCCGACCGGACCAAATTCGAGCGCACGGCACCGGTTCGCATCGGCCATCTGTCGCAGGTCAACACCTTCATCACCGACCGCTGCGATATCCCCTCGGTGCGCAAGATCTGCCAGGAGGCCGAGGTTCAACTGATCGAAACCTCGCTCGATTGAGGACGTTGCAGCGCTTTCACGAGCTTGTGATATTTCGTTTGACATTCGTTATGAGTTCGAAATAATTCCGCCACGGTTTCGCAAAAGAGCCAAATGGTGCAATGCGAAATCGCTGGAGGAATTGGTGGACGCATCTTCGATCCGTGACATTTTCGTCATAGGCGGTGGCATCAATGGCTGCGGCATTGCCCGTGATGCCGCCGGCCGCGGGTTTTCGGTATTTCTGGCCGAGATGGACGATCTCGCCAGCGGAACCTCCTCAGGCTCGACCAAGCTGATCCATGGTGGCCTGCGTTATCTCGAATTCTACGAATTCCGCCTGGTGCGCGAAGCGCTGATGGAACGGGAGGTACTGTGGAAGAACGCGCCGCACATCATCTGGCCGATGCGCTTCGTGCTGCCCTATGCCAAGGGCCTGCGTCCGGCCTGGCTGATCAGGCTCGGCCTTTTCCTTTACGATCATATTGGCGGGCGCAAATTGCTGCCGGCGACCAGGACCCTGGACATGGCCACCGACCCTGCCGGCAAGCCATTGAAACCATTGTTCAAGAAGGCCTTCGAATATTCCGACGGCTGGGTCAACGATGCGCGGCTGGTGACGCTGAACGCGCGTGACGCCGCCGACCGGGGCGCGACCATCCGCACCCGCACCAAGGTGGTCGGGGCGCGCCGCGAAGGCGGGCTGTGGACGATCAGGATCGAAAATCTGCGGACCGGCGAGACCGAAGAGGTCAAGGCGCGGCTGCTGGTCAATGCCGCCGGCCCCTGGGTCGATCATGTGCTTTCCGGCGTCGTCGGCCTCAACGATGTGCACAATGTCCGTCTCGTGCAGGGCAGTCACATCGTCATCGCGAAGAAATTCGACGATCCACGCGCCTATTTCTTCCAGAACAAGGATGGCCGCATCATCTTCGCCATTCCTTACGAGGACGAGTTCACGCTGATCGGCACCACCGACCAGGACTACCCCGGCGATCCGCACGACGTGAAGATCAGCGACACCGAGATCGACTATCTCTGCGCGGCGGCAAGCGAGTATTTCGCCCAACCCGTCAAGCGCTCGGATATCGTCTGGACCTATTCGGCCGTGCGTCCGCTCTATGACGATGGCGCTTCCAAGGCGCAGGAGGCGACACGCGACTATGTGCTGAAGGCCGATGGCGGCGAGGGCACAGCCCCGATCGTCAACACGTTCGGCGGCAAGATCACCACTTATCGCCGGCTGTCGGAATCTATGCTGGAGAAGATCGAAGGCTTTCTCGGCAGGCGCGGCAAGCCGTGGACGGCAAATGCGCCGCTGCCGGGCGGCGATTTCGCGGCGACCGGTTTTGATGCGCAAGTGGCGAGGCTGAAGAGCGCCTATCCCTTTCTCGACCAGCGTTTGGCACGTCGGCTCACGCGGCTCTACGGCACGCGCGCGCAGATGTTGCTTGGCCTTGCCAAATCGAATGCCGATCTCGGCCGCAATTTCGGCGCCGACCTTTACGAGGCCGAGGTGCGCTACCTCGTCGAGAACGAATGGGCCGTCACATCGCAAGATGTGCTGTGGCGCCGGACCAAGCGCGGCCTGCATTTCAGCCGCGAGCAGACGGCGGCGTTGGATGAATTCATGCGCGGCATAAGCCGCCGCCACGTCGCGGCCGCGGAATGAAGGGCTGCTGATGCACACGGCCTGGGAGGAGGCATCATGCTGGAACTGAGGAACGTCACCAAGACGGTCGGCGCGGTGGAGCATATCCGCGACGTGTCGCTGACGCTCCAGCATGGCTCGCTGAACGTGCTGCTCGGGCCGACGCTGTCCGGCAAGACCAGCCTGATGCGGCTGATGGCCGGCCTCGACGCGCCGACTTCCGGCTCGGTCTGGTTCGACGGCAAGGACGTCACCGGACAGCCTGTTCAAAAGCGCAAGATCGCCATGGTCTACCAGCAGTTCATCAACTACCCCGCGATGAGCGTCTACGAAAACATCGCTTCGCCATTGCGGGTAGCGGGCGTCGAGAAGGCCAGGATCGACAGTCAGGTGCGGGAAGCCGCTGCCCTGCTCAAGCTGACGCCCTATTTGGACCGCACGCCGCTCAGCCTGTCCGGTGGCCAGCAACAGCGCACCGCACTGGCGCGCGCCATCGTCAAGAATGCAAGCCTGGTGCTGCTCGATGAGCCGCTCGCCAATCTCGACTACAAGCTGCGCGAGGAATTGCGCGCAGAACTGCCGAGGATCTTCGCCGCCGCCGGTACCATCTTCGTCTATGCCACGACCGAACCGCACGAGGCGCTGCTGCTCGGCGGCAATACGGCGACGCTGTCGCAAGGCCGCATCACCCAGTTCGGCCCGACCATCGAGGTGTTCCGCAAACCGGTCGACCTGGTGACGGCCAGGACCTTCGCCGATCCGCCGCTCAACACGATCGTGCTGGCCAAGAACGGGCCCGATTTCCTCCTGGAGGGCGGCGTCAAGCTGCCGGTGCCGCCGGAACTTGTCGGCATTGCCGACGGCAATTACACGATCGGCTTCCAGCCGCACCATCTGTCGCTCGAGCGGCCGGATGCGAGTGCCGTGCCGGTGCGGGCAAAGGTCACCATCACCGAGATCACCGGCTCGGAAAGTTTCATCCATCTTGATTTCGCCGACGCGCGCTGGGTGATGCTGACCCATGGCATCCGCGATTTCGAGACCGACGAAGTGGTCGAAGTGTTCATCGACCCGCGTCACATCATGGTTTTCGACCAACACGGCGTCGCCGTGGCCGCGGCAAAGCTGGCGGCCTGAGGAGAAAACGATGGCGCGCATCGACGTCAACCATGTCAGGCACTCATATCTGCCGAACCCGCGTACCGATGCGGATTTCGCACTGCGGGAGGTGCACCACACTTTCGAGGACGGTGGCGCCTATGCGCTGCTAGGCCCATCCGGCTGCGGCAAGACCACGCTGCTCAACATCATTTCCGGCCTGCTCCACCCCTCGCACGGCCAATTGCTGTTCAACGGCAGGGATGTCACGAGACTGTCGACGCAGGAGCGCAACATCGCGCAGGTGTTCCAGTTCCCGGTCATCTACGACACGATGACCGTCTACGACAACCTAGCTTTCCCGCTGCGCAACCGCGGCGTTCCGGAGGCCGACGTCGACCGCAAGGTGCGCGAGACGCTCGACATGATCGACCTGGCAGACTGGGCCAGGAAGAAGGCGAGGGGCCTGACCGCCGACCAGAAGCAGAAGATCTCGCTCGGCCGCGGACTGGTGCGCTCGGATGTCAATGCGATCCTGTTCGACGAGCCGCTGACCGTCATCGACCCGCACATGAAGTGGGTGCTGCGCTCGCAGTTGAAGCAGCTTCACCGCCGCTTCGGCTACACCATGGTCTATGTTACGCACGACCAGACAGAGGCGCTGACCTTCGCCGACCAGGTGGTGGTCATGTATGATGGCGGTATCGTGCAGATCGGCACGCCGGCCGAGCTGTTCGAGCGGCCGCGCCACACCTTCGTCGGCTACTTCATCGGCTCGCCCGGCATGAACGTCATGCCGGTAGCGATCGATGGCAAGACAGCGACGCTTGGTTCCCAGCGCATCCAATTGCCAGGCGCGCCGAAGGCCGGAAGCGGCGTCGTCGAACTCGGCATCCGTCCTGAATATGTCAGGCTCGGCCGCGATGGCATGGCCGTCCACGTCAGCAAGGTCGAGGATGTGGGCCGCCACAAGGTCGTGCGCGCCAGTCTGGAAGGCCGCGAGATCGCCGCCGTCATCGGCGAGGACGAAACCGTTCCCGCCGATCCAAAAGTGCGGTTCGACCCAGCCGGCATCAACATCTATGCCGATTCCTGGCGTGTCGAGATGGGGGCGTAAATGGAAAAGCCCTGGAACAACAAGGCCTGGTTCCTCGTGCTGCCGATGCTCGTGCTGGTGGCGTTCTCGGCCGTTATCCCGCTGATGACCGTCGTCAACTACTCGGTACAGGACACGTTCGGCAATAACGTCTTCTTCTGGGCGGGGACCGAATGGTTCGAGGAGTTGCTGCATTCCGATCGCTTCTGGGAAGCCATGGTGCGCAACCTGATCTTCTCCTTCATCATCCTGGCGATCGAAGTGCCGCTCGGCATCTTCATTGCCCTCAACATGCCCAAAAAGGGCTGGGGCGTGCCGGTCTGCCTGGTGCTGATGGCGCTGCCGCTCTTGATCCCGTGGAATGTCGTCGGCACGATCTGGCAGGTGTTCGGCCGCAACGATATCGGCCTGCTCGGCTATTACGTCAACGCGCTCGGCATCGACTACAATTACGTGCAGGATCCGTTCGACGCCTGGGTCACCGTCATCATCATGGACGTCTGGCACTGGACCAGCCTCGTCGTGCTGCTCTGCTATGCCGGCCTGGTCTCGATCCCCGACGCCTTCTACCAGGCGGCCAAGATCGATGGCGCCTCGCGCTGGGCGGTGTTCCGCTACATCCAGTTGCCGAAGATGAAGCGCGTGCTTCTGATCGCGGTGCTGCTGCGTTTCATGGACAGTTTCATGATCTACACCGAGCCCTTCGTCGTCACCGGCGGCGGTCCGGGCAATTCGACGACCTTCCTGTCGATCGACCTCGTCAAGACCGCGCTCGGACAGTTCGACCTCGGTCCGGCGGCGGCGATGTCGCTGGTCTACTTCCTGATCATCCTGTTGTTGTCGTGGGTGTTCTACACCGTGATGACCAACTACGACGCGGAACGCTGATATGGCCGGCGCCAACGAACGTACCGAGCGCAACCTGGTGAACGGGACCGCCGCTTCGGAAAGACTCGCCAGTTCGCTGTCGCAGAGCGAGCTGGACAGGCGCATGCGCCGCCGTGGCGAGGAATCGCGCTGGTGGTGGATCGTGCCGACGCTCTACATCATCGTCCTGCTGCTGCCGATCTACTGGCTCATCAATATGAGCTTCAAGACCAATGCGGAGATCGTCAATTCGCTGACGCTCTATCCGCATGCGCCGACGCTGCGCAACTACACCATCATCTTCACCGATGCGTCGTGGTATTCGGGCTACATCAATTCGATCACCTATGTGGTGATGAACATGATGATCTCGGTCGCCGTGGCGCTGCCGGCGGCCTATGCCTTTTCGCGCTACCGGTTCCTCGGTGACAAGCATCTGTTCTTCTGGTTGTTGACCAACCGCATGGCGCCGCCGGCGGTATTCGCGCTGCCGTTCTTCCAGCTTTATTCGGCATTCGGCCTCATCGATACGCATATCGCGGTGGCGCTGGCGCACTGCCTGTTCAACGTGCCGCTGGCGGTGTGGATCCTTGAGGGCTTCATGTCCGGGGTGCCGAAGGAGATCGACGAAACGGCCTACATAGACGGCTATTCGTTTCCGCGTTTCTTCGTGAAGATATTCATGCCGCTGATCGCCAGCGGCATCGGCGTCGCCTGCTTCTTCTGCTTCATGTTCTCGTGGGTGGAACTGCTCATCGCCCGCACGCTGACCACCACCGATGCCAAGCCGATCGCCGCTACCATGACCCGCACCGTGTCGGCGTCGGGAATGGACTGGGGCCTGCTCGCAGCCGCCGGCGTGCTGACGCTGATCCCCGGGGCGCTCGTCATCTGGTTCGTCCGCAACTACATCGCCAAGGGCTTCGCCCTGGGGAGGGTGTGACCATGAACCTCGACTTCTCCTGGATGGCGTGGACCTGGCCGACGGCCGCCTTCTTCGCCGTCATAGCGCTGCTGCTGGTCGGCATGGGTGTCTGGGAATATGCCTCGCCCGGCGGCGATCCGCGCATCGGCGTGCTGCGTTTCAAGACGACGCGCGGCGATCGTCTCTTCGTTTCGCTGCTTGGCAGCGCCTTCATCCATCTCGCTTGGCTGGGTCTTGTCGGACCCAGCCTGTGGTGGGCTCTCGCTCTCTCCGTGGTCTACGCCATCGGCGTCTTCCGCTACGTATAGAGGGGGGAACTGTTGGAGCGGCCGCTTGTTGGCGGCCTCTCCAGATCGCACTTGAAGTCTTTTCAAACGTGGAGGAAACACAATGCGACGGCAATTATTGACATCTACGACCGCCCTTGTCCTCTTGCTCGGCGTGGGCAACGCCTATGCCGGCATGGACGAGGCAAAAGCCTTTCTTGACAAGGAGATAGGCGATCTGTCGACGCTTTCGCGCGCCGATCAGGAAAAGGAAATGCAGTGGTTCGTCGACGCCGCCAAGCCGTTCGCCGGCATGGATATCAAGGTCGTGTCGGAAACGCTGACGACGCATCAATACGAGTCGCAGGTTCTGGCTCCGGCCTTCACCGCCATCACCGGCATCAAGGTCACGCATGACGTCATCCAGGAAGGCGACGTCGTTGAAAAGATCCAGACCCAGATGCAGACCGGCCAGAACCTCTATGACGGCTGGGTCAACGATTCCGACCTGATCGGCACCCACTGGCGTTACCAGCAGGTGCGCAATTTGACCGACTGGATGGCGGGCGAAGGCAAGGATGTCACCAATCCGAACCTCGACGTGAAGGATTTCATCGGCACCTCCTTCACCACCGCTCCGGACAAGAAGCTCTATCAGCTTCCCGACCAGCAGTTCGCCAACCTCTACTGGTTCCGCTACGACTGGTTCAACGACGAGAAGAACAAGGCCGACTTCAAGGCCAAGTACGGCTACGATCTCGGCGTTCCCGTCAACTGGTCGGCCTATGAGGACATTGCCGAGTTCTTCACCGGCCGCGACGTCGACGGCAAGAAGGTCTACGGCCATATGGACTATGGGAAGAAGGACCCGTCGCTCGGCTGGCGCTTCACCGATGCCTGGCTGTCGATGGCCGGCAATGGGGACAAGGGTATCCCGAACGGCCTGCCGGTCGACGAATGGGGCATCAAGGTCAACGAGAAATCGCAGCCGGTCGGCTCCTGCACGGCGCGGGGCGGCGACACCAACGGCCCGGCCGCTGTCTACTCGATCCAGAAATATCTCGATTGGCTGAAGGCCTACGCACCGCAGGAAGCGCAGGGCATGACCTTCTCGGAATCCGGTCCGGTTCCCGCGCAGGGCAATGTTGCCCAGCAGATCTTCTGGTACACGGCCTTCACCGCCGACATGGTCAAGCCCGGCCTGCCCGTCATGAACGACGACGGCACGCCGAAATGGCGCATGGCTCCGTCGCCGCACGGTGTCTACTGGAAGGACGGCATGAAGCTCGGCTACCAGGATGTCGGTTCGTGGACGCTGATGAAGTCGACCCCGACCGACCGTGCCAAGGCCGCCTGGCTCTACGCCCAGTTCGTCACCTCGAAGACGGTGGACGTGAAGAAGAGCCATGTCGGCCTCACCTTCATCCGCGACTCCACCATTCACGACAAGAGCTTTACGGAGCGCGCGCCGAAGCTCGGCGGCCTGATCGAGTTCTATCGCTCGCCGGCCCGCGTGCAATGGTCGCCGACCGGCACCAACGTGCCGGACTATCCGAAGCTGGCACAGCTGTGGTGGCAGGCGATCGGCGATGCCTCGTCGGGCGCAAAGAGTGCGCAGGAAGCGATGGATTCGCTTTGCGCCGAGCAGGAGAAGGTCATGGGCCGCATCGAGAGGTCCGGCGTCCAGGGCGATATCGGGCCGAAGCTCGCCGAGGAACATGATCTCGCCTACTGGAATGCCGACGCGGTCAAGGCCGGCAATCTCGCTCCTCAGCTCAAGATCGAGAACGAGAAGGAGAAGCCCCAGACCATCAACTATGACGAGCTGGTCAAGAGCTGGCAGAAGTAGGACTGACCTATGCGGGCGTTCGCGCCCGTGTAAAATTCAGGGAGGCGGCACGTTGCCGTCTCCCTTCTTTGTGTCGTGACGGAGGAAGTGCGAATGAATGGCTTTGTCCTGGCAATCGACCAAGGCACGACATCGAGCCGGTCGATTCTGTTCGACGGCGACATGAAAGTCGTCGGCAGCAGCCAGCAAGAATTCACCCAGCACTATCCTGCTTCCGGCTGGGTCGAGCATGACCCGGAAGATATCTGGGCCAGCGTCGTGGCGACCGTGAAGGGCGCATTGAAGAATGCCGGGCGGGAGGCATCGGACGTCGCCGCACTCGGCATCACCAACCAGCGCGAGACCGTCGTTATCTGGGACAGGACGACCGGCAAGCCGATCCACAACGCCATCGTCTGGCAGGACCGGCGCACCGCGCCGCTATGCCGGAAGCTGAAGAAGCAGGGATTGGAAAAGACCTTCACCAGGAAGACCGGCCTGCTGCTCGATCCGTATTTCTCCGGCACGAAGATAGCCTGGATGCTGGACAAGGTAAAAGGCGCCAGGAGACGCGCCGAGAAAGGCGAATTGCTGGCCGGCACCATCGACAGTTTCCTGATCTGGCGCCTGACCGGCGGCAGGGTGCATGCCACCGACGCCACAAACGCCTCCCGCACGCTAGTCTACAACATCGAGAAGAATGCCTGGGACGACGAGCTGCTGGCCATCCTGAACATTCCGGCAAGGATGCTCCCCGAGGTGAAGGACTGCGCCGATGATTTTGGAATCACGCAGAAAAATCTCTTTGGCGCCGAGATAAGGATCCTCGGCGTTGCCGGCGATCAGCATGCCGCGACCATCGGCCAGGCCTGTTTCGAGCCCGGCATGATGAAATCGACCTACGGCACCGGCTGTTTCGCGCTGCTCAACACCGGCGCCGATCTGGTGCGCTCGAAGAACCGGCTGTTGACCACGATTGCCTATCGGCTGAACGGCAAGACCACCTATGCGCTGGAAGGATCGATCTTCATCGCCGGCGCCGCCGTGCAGTGGTTGCGCGACGGCATCAAGGTGATCGGCAAGGCCGAACAGAGCGGCAAGCTGGCGGCCGAGGCCGATCCGACCCAGGACGTGTATCTGGTGCCGGCCTTTGTCGGGCTCGGCGCGCCCCACTGGGATGCCGAGGCGCGGGGCGCGATCTTTGGCCTGACCCGCAATTCGGGGCCGGCGGAGTTGCCCGCGCCGCGCTCGAATCCGTGGCCTACCAGACGCGCGACCTGCTCGATGCCATGCGCAAGGATTGGAAAGGTACGGCGGCCAAGACGGTGCTTCGGGTCGACGGCGGCATGGTGGCGTCCGACTGGACCATGCAACGGCTGGCCGACATTCTCGACGCCCCGGTCGACCGTCCGACCATTCTTGAGACGACCGCGCTTGGTGCCGCCTGGCTCGCCGGCTCGAAGGCGGGCGTGTGGCCTAAGGCGCGGGAGTTCGCCAAGACATGGGCGCTCGACCGCCGCTTCAGACCAGACATGGAGCCTGCGGCGCGCTCGGCCAAGCTGGCGGGGTGGCGCGATGCTGTTCGCAGGACGCTGAGCGTGTCATAATCAACAGTCAGATTGGGCGAGGGGGAAATGAAGCCAAACTGGTACTCTGCTTGGCGCGCCGAGGCTATCAAACAACTGAAGGCCAAGAATAAGCGCTTGGAGGAAGAATTCCGCATCGGCCACTGGTCGCGCTATGACTTGAGCAACGGAAAGCTCTTGTTTTCCAAGGACGGGGCGATCGAGGTGATCACCGAAATCCAGATCGCCGGTTCCACGAATGCCAAGGCACAGAACTGGCTCTGGGCGTGGGCAAATTCAAATCTGCCCGATAGTCTTCTTAGAGATGCAAAGCTGGTTCGGTTCTTCGGCGAGAAGAACGGCATTGACGAACTGGCTCAGGCTTACGTGATAGATGCGGGCAATCAGCTGGAAGTGCTGGGTTGGGAATTGACCGCCGTCATGGTTCGAATTTGCGATGCCGTCGGAGCGTACCGATCACCCCGTGGTGAAGGTGGCGGGCTTTATTATATGGTCAAGACCATCAATTGGGCCAGCTGATCACAGTCTACCTGTTGACCGCTCTCGCACCACAGAAAGCCCGCGCCATTTCCGGCACGGGCTTTGACTTTCTATCCCTCTGACGAACACTGGCGCACATCAGTACGGTGAAATGCACTGCTGGCGCGGGCCGTTATACGGCTGGAACGTGTTGTCGGATGCGCGGTACGAACGGTAACGGTCATAGCACCACTGCACGTGCGAATTGCCTTCATAGACGCGGTTCCGGTTGTTGGCGATCGCGCCGGTTATCAGCGCGCCAGTGGCGAAAGCAGCAAGCGGGAACCAGAAATCGCCGTGACGGCGATAGCCCGGGCGATATTCACGGTAGCCGCGATGGCCGTTCCAGTAGGCTCCGCGGTTGTCGCGGTAGAAGTTGCGGTTGCCGCGAAACTCGCCGCGGAAGTTACGGCGCCGCTCCCAGGGCCTGTACTGCACGGTCTGGATATCGGACGAGACCGATGCAGGCTGCGGTACATAGGCCGGTGCGGCTTCGACCGGCATGGCAGCCGCCACTGCGAAGGAAGCTGACAGTGTGGTCGCCAGCAAACCCGACAGGACTTTGTTCATGATCTTCTCCTTGAGAGGTTGACGTCCCTTGTGGCGGAGGAAACGGGCACGCTCGCGAATTGTTCCTGGAAAAAAAGGCAAGTTGCTGATTTGTAATGTTTCTCCGGTTTGGGATCGATGGAGGCCACAGGGTCTTTTGCCTGCCTGGCAAAGGTTCGGCATGTCCTTGCGGAAACGGCCGGCCGGGAGAGCCGGCACGGCGGGAACGCATGGCTTGGTGGCCCGTTTTTTCCGGTTGACCGGTCGAGGCACTCTCCCTATGTTCCGCGCAATTTCGAGGGCGCCGTTTCCAGCCCACGGGAGCGCGTAGCTCAGCCGGTAGAGCAACTGACTTTTAATCAGTAGGTCATGGGTTCGAATCCCATCGCGCTCACCACTCAGTCCCGTGTACGGCCCGGAGACATAGGTAACAGAATGTACCTAAGACATGGGTGACAACCTCGTGCCGAACGGGTTGTCGATGGTCTGCAAGGTCCTCTGTTCCAAGTCGATATATCCCAGATCATAGTGCATGAAGGAGACGAGCCAAATGCCGTCGTCGACTTCGCTGATGCCGAGCCTTTGGCCGGCGAGCACGGTGGAGATGTTTATCTTCTTCCTGTGCATGCAGATGCGGCCGCAGGCGGTGACGAGAATGTCCTTGTCATGGAAGGGATATTCCAGCCCGGGGAGGCCTTGATAGGCTCTTGAAGAGCCTCTGTAGAGCTCGGCTGGCACCTTCATGCCGATGGCCTCGTGGGGCCTCTCGTCATTGAATTCGCTCATGAAAGCATCGAACCTGGCCTGCTGCTGGAGGGTGTTCATGCCCGGCGGCCGGGTCGTTTCGGCCTTGAGCGTGCGGTGCATGCGCTCATGGCGAGCGTTCTCGTGCGGGTTGCCAGGCCGGATGCGCTCGATGGCGATGCCGAGCCTCAGCCAGAACACCGACAGCCTCGATAGATTGTAGAGGCCGTTGAGGCTTGCGAAGGGAAGGCCATTGTCGCTTCTAATCGCTTCCGGCAGGCCGCGTTCCTTGAAGAGCCGAACGAAAGCCTCGATGACTGGAACCTCCTTTGTCGCTTCAAGGGCTTCGCAGGCCAGCAGATAGCGTGAAGCCTGGTCGGTGACGGTCAGGGGGTAACAGTAGCGGCCGTTGCCGAGCTTGAACTCGCCCTTGAAATCGGCGCACCAGAGATCGTTGGGCCGCATCGCCTGTGACAGTTGCGTGCCCGCGGCCTTGTTCGCCCGGTTCCTCTTGCGGGCCTGGCTCACAAGGCCGTGGCGGTCGAGCACGGCATGAACTGTGCTCTTGGCCGGAATGCGCACGTCGCCGGCCAGTTTCCTGATCAGCAACTCCCTGATCTTCCTGGCGCCCCAGTGCGGCTTCTCTTGCTTGTTTTCCACAATCATCCGCTCGATCTGGACCGGCAGTTGGTTGGCATAGCGCACCGGCCGCCGAGAGCGGTCCGTCAGTGCCTCAAGGCCCTCATCCTTGTAGCGATTGAAGATCTTGTAGCCCGTCTTGCGCGAGATGCCGAACTCCCGGCACACATCGCTCATGCCTTCCCCGTCCAGAAGACGGGCCACGAAGCGTAGACGTTCCTCCATCACCGAACACTCTCTCCACGGCATCAACACCTCCGGCCAAAAGCCAAAAGTGTTACCCATGTGTCCGGTACAAAACGTCACCTATGTCTCGGGTCGCTCACCGTGACAAATGCACGTTCAGGACAGCGGCTTTTTTGGCGATCAGTCCTTCCAGATCCGCGTCCGATCGGGTGGTGCCGGTGCGTTGGCGCAGCAGGGAGATCATCGCGCTCATCGAAAGCGGGGCGGTTTTTTGCTGAACCAGGATCGCGTCCACCGCGCCGGCAACGTCGGGGCCTTCCGCTGGTGCTCTCATGGTCGGATCCTTTCTGTCCAGCTCCGCCTCGGTGCCGCCGACCGATCCTCTGATGCCGCGGTCAAAGACGACGGCCAACCCGTTCTTGACGGCGAGGGCTGCGACCATGTCGTCGAGTTCGTGGTCCGAAAAGCTGGGGTCGGAAGGCGTGGGTTTCAGGATTCTGTGAATCACCCTGGCGGCCTGATCCGTCGAAACATAGCCGAAGCGCTGTTTTCTAGCTTCGACATATTGTTCGATGATCATGTCAAGCCGGCGGGCTGCAATGTCCTTCGATTGCTGCATCGGAACCTCCTCGGGTCGTCGTGGCGCGCAGGAGCAGCACCTACAGAAATAGGGCCGCCCGGGAGAACATCAAACATGAGAAATGACGCATCTGCCGATGGCGGAGGAACGATCGCGCCGCTGATGCATTTTTGCCTGTGACCAGCTTATTGAGGGAACGCAGGCCAATGAAGATCGCCCATATCGCGCCGCTGTATGAATCCGTGCCGCCAAGGCTCTATGGAGGCACCGAACGCATCATCTCCTATCTCACCGAAGCTCTGGTCGGGCTCGGCCATGATGTGACGTTGTTTGCCAGCGGCGATACCAGGACCTCCGCCCGGCTGGTCGCGTGCCGGGAACGGGCGCTGCGCCTCGATCCCCGGCCGTTGAAGTCGGAGATCGCGGCGCATCTGTCGATGCTCGAGGAAGTCAGGAGACAGGCCGACGATTTCGACATTCTTCACTTCCATCTCAGCCACTTCCTGCATTTCCCGTTTTTCCGCCATATGCCGGAGCGCACGGTGACGACGCCGCATGGCAGGTTGGACTATGTGGATCTGGCACAGGCCTATGAGCGGTTCCCGCGTTTTCCGATGATTTCCATTTCACGCAGCCAGAGGACGAGGCTCGCGTCCGCCAACTGGTTGGCGACCATCCATCATGGGCTGCCGCTCGATCTCTATGGGCCGGATTTTGAAGCCGGCTCCGACGGTACATATCTGGCGTTCCTCGGCAGGATGTCGCGCGACAAGCGGCCGGACCGGGCGATCGAGATTGCCAGGCGCACGGGCCTGAGGCTCAAGCTCGCGGCCAAGGTGGGCGACGGTGACCGGGCCTATTTCGAGGAGGTCGTCCAGCCGCTGATCGATGGCGATCGCGTCGAATATGTCGGCGAGATCAGCGAGGACCAGAAGAGCAGGTTTCTCGGCAACGCCGCTGCCTTGCTGTTTCCCATCGACTGGCCCGAGCCTTTTGGTCTGGCGGTAATCGAGGCCATGGCTTGCGGAACCCCTGTCATGGCTTGGAGCTGCGGCGCCATGCCCGAGATCATCGATCACGGTGTGACCGGCTTCGTCGTCGAAACCATCGAGGACGCCGTCGCCACCATGCCGGCCCTGCTTCAGCTCGACAGGCGCCGGATAAGGGCCGTTTTCGAAGGACGGTTCTCGGCCGACCGCATGGCGCGCGACTATGTCGCCACCTATTCACAGGCGATCGACACTCAACAAATCAGGGCTTCCTAGTACAGTGCCCCGTTCAGAAACAAGCACGGGACAGTCTTCTTGACCATCACCCAACTTGACGAGCGCAAGCTTGATCCCGCAATAGCCCTGGCCTCCTTGGACGAAACCGCGCCGAGGGAACCGCACCGGCTCTTCGCACTCAAGCATGGCGACTGCTTCGCCGTCGCCGATTCCTATGGCGACATACGCGGTGTGGGCGACGGCTTCTTCCGCGACGACACGCGCGTGCTTTCCGAATTCCGCCTCGCGGTGGGCGGTCGTTCGACGTCGTTGCTGGGCGCATCGCTGAGCCAGGACAATGTCCTGTTCACCTCCAACCTGACCAATCTGCCTATAGAGAGTGCCGGCGGCCGTCCCATCCCGCAAGGAGCGATCCACATCGAGCGTGTCAGGCTGCTGTGGGAGGACCGCCTGTATGAGCGCCTGACCCTTTCCAACTACAGCCAGGAACATTCGACCGTCCTGCTTTCGCTGCGCTTCGCCGCCGATTTCCGCGACATGTTCGAAGTTCGTGGCTCGACGCGCGCCAAACGAGGCACCGCCCATACGGCCGAGATGGACCAGAACTCGGTTCTGCTTCGCTATGAAGGCCTGGACAAGGTGGTGCGTACGTCGACGATATCGTTTTCGCAGAAACCCGACGAATTGACCTCCGACCGGGCGGATTTCTTCATTGCAGTCACCAAACGCAGCCGCAAGACACTGTATGTCGAGGTCGGCAGCGAGATGGCCGATGTTCCCGACCGCGACCGGTTTCGCGCCGCAGCGGCGCGCGCGCGTTTCGGCATGCGCGCCAAGCGCCGCCATGGCGCGACGCTGCACAGTTCGGGCAGGGTGTTCAACGACTGGATGGAGCGCGCCCGGGCCGACGTGGCGCTGCTCACCACCGAACTCGCGACCGGCCCTTATCCCTATGCCGGCATTCCTTGGTTCTCGACGGCCTTCGGCAGAGACGGCGTGATCTCGGCGTTGCAGATGCTCTGGCTCAATCCCGGCCTGGCGCGCGGCGTGCTTGCCTTTCTTGCGCAACATCAGGCGACCGAAACCTCGCCCTTCAGCGACTCTCAGCCCGGCAAGATCATGCATGAAACGCGCAAGGGTGAAATGACGGCGCTGAGCGAGTTGCCGTTCGGCCGCTACTATGGCGGTGTCGATACCACCCCGCTCTACGTTCATCTCGCCTGCGCTTACGCGGACCGCACCGGCGACATGGTCTTTATCGACGGCCTATGGCAGTCGCTATGTGCAGCCGCCGAATGGATCGAGGCGGCAAGCGCTTCGACCGGATTCGTCACCTACCGGCGTGCGGCGGAGTCAGGCCTCGCCAACCAGGGATGGAAGGACAGCTTTGATTCGGTCTTTCATGCGGACGGTCGTATCCCGAAGGGCCCCATCGCGCTGGTCGAGGTGCAGGGCTACGTCTTCGCGGCGTTCCAGGGGCTGGCGAAACTGGCTCGCCGGCGAGGCGAGACAGAAAAGGCGGAAGCCTGGGAAAGGCGGGCCGAAGAGATCCGCCAGCGGGTTGAAAGCCATTTCTGGATCGAAGAGCTGGGTTATTACGCGCTGGCGCTCGATGGCGACGGCCGGCCATGCGAGGTGCGCACATCCAATGCCGGACATCTGCTCTATGTCGGACTTCCGAATCCTGATCGGGCGCGAACCGTCGCCGATCAGTTGCTGTCGGCTTCTTTCCACTCCGGCTGGGGATTGAGGACGCTCGCCGACGACGCGATATTCTTCAATCCAATGTCGTATCACAATGGCTCCATCTGGCCGCACGACACGGCGATATGCGCGGCAGGCCTTGCGCGATACGGCATTCGCGACAATGTGGTGCGGCTGATGAGCGGGACGTTCAGATCCGCCGTTCATTTCAACATGCGCCTGCCCGAACTCTTCTGCGGCTTCACCCGCGCACCGGGCGAGGCGCCGATCGCGTATCCAGTCGCTTGCCTGCCGCAGGCCTGGTCGGCAGGTTCCGCCTTCATGCTGATGCAGGCCTGTCTGGGCCTCCATATCGACGGCTGGGCCGGCGAAATCCACGTCACAAGGCCACGCCTGCCAATCGGCATCGATAGCCTGGTGATCCGCCATCTCGCGGTGGCGGGCACGGCAGTCGACCTGACGTTCCAGCGGGTAGGGGATCGTGTGGGCGCCTTTCTGGCCGACCGCCATGAAGGGTTGGCGCCTTTGATCGTGCGCAGCTAAAAACCGGAACCATCACCGGCGACGTGCGTTGCACCATCTCCCCCGCGGAGAGGCGCGACCTAGGCCGGAGCAATTCACATCGATGCCAGACAACAATTTTGACTTCCTCCACTCTGCCTCCGCTCTATGGTTCGTCATTCTTGCCAGCCTCTGCGTTTCCCTTGTTGCCTTGGTGATTTCCGCGCTGCGATCCCGCCGGACCCCGCCGGAGCCGGCGAATGCGGAGCCTCCACCGGCTCGCGTCGTATTGCGGGAGTTCGAAAAGAATGGCCATTCCGCCGACGCGGCGCTCGTCAACTGGTCGCCCTCGACGCTGCGCGAAATCCTGGCGAAGGAACTGCCGGCTGCGCAAGTGATCGTTGTCTCCAACCGCGAGCCCTACATTCACAATCTCAGGGATGACAATGTCGACCTGGTTGTGCCGGCCAGTGGACTTGTCTCGGCGCTGGAGCCGATCACCCGTGCCTGCGCGGGAACCTGGATAGCCTATGGCGGCGGCTCGGCGGATCATCTCGTCGTCGACCAGAACGACCGCATCGAGGTCCCACCTGAGAACCCGTCCTACACGTTGCGCCGTGTCTGGCTGACCGAAGAGGAACAGCAAGGCTATTATCTGGGTTTTGCCAATGAGGGTCTCTGGCCGCTGTGCCACATAGCCTTTACACGGCCCGTCTTCCGCACGTCCGACTGGGAAACATACGAAGCCGTCAATCGCAAATTCGCCGATACCGTCGTTGCCGAAGCCCGGAACGAACGCCCGATCGTCCTCGTCCAGGATTATCATTTCGCTCTGCTGCCGCGAATGATCCGGGAACGCCTGCCCGATGCGATCGTGATCACATTCTGGCACATTCCGTGGCCGAATTCGGAAGTCTTCAGCATCTGCCCCTGGCGGGAAAAGATCCTGGACGGCCTGCTGGGGAGCTCGATCATCGGCTTTCATACGCAGTTCCACTGCAACAACTTCATCGAGAGCGTCGACCGCTTCCTGGAAAGCAGGATCGAGCGCGAGGATTCGGCCATCTCCTACGGCGGCCAGACCAGCCTGGTCCACGCCTATCCGATCTCGATAGAGTGGCCGCCGGCTCAACTCGGGAAATTGCCCGCCATCGCGCAGTGCCGCGCGCGAATTCGCGAAAAATTCGGGCTGGCGGACAATGTCAGCCTCTGTGTCGGCGTCGAGCGCCTCGATTATACGAAAGGCATTCTCGACCGGTTTCACGCATTGGACGAACTGTTCAAGCAACACCCGGAGTGGATCGGCAAGGTGGCCTTCCTGCAGATCGCGGCGCCAAGCCGTGGAACCTTGCCGGCCTACCAGCAACTGCACGAGGAATGCCTGCGTTGCGCGGCGGAGCTCAACGAGCGTTATGGCCAGGACGGCTACACGCCTGTCTTGATGGTGGCTGAACACCATTCCCAGGAGCAGGTCTACGAAATCTACCGGGCCGCCGATGTCTGCATGGTGACCAGCCTGCACGACGGAATGAACCTGGTCGCCAAGGAATTTGTCGCCGCGCGCGACGACGAGCAAGGCGTGCTGATGCTCAGCATGTTTGCCGGCGCTTCAAAGGAGCTTCTCGAGGCGCTGATCGTCAATCCTTACGACGCGACGATGATGGCCGAGGCGTTGCTGCAGGCATTGACCATGGTGCCCGCCGAGCAGCGCCAGCGCATGCAGCGCATGCGCGAGATCGTCCGCGACAACAATGTCTATCGCTGGGCGGGCAGCATGCTTCTCGACGCCGCCCGCTTGCGCAAGCGAATCGCGATCGACCCCGCCGGGCCGGGCTCCGTTGCCGCGGCCAATGTGATATCGCTGCTTGATCGCAAACGGGTCGCGGCGCTGTGATGTCGGGATCGGCAAGTCTGTCCGTGCCGACCGTCCCGCAAGGCCGATGGGCACTCTTCCTGGACATTGACGGTACGCTTCTGGAACATGCCGCGCATCCCGACGCGGTGGTCGTCGGTGATGCGTTGCGAAGCATGCTGACAAGGCTGGACGGGCGTCTGGCTGGCGCTCTGGCTTTCATTACAGGAAGATCCGTTTCCGCCGTCGACCGGCTCTTCCAGCCGTTGCGCCTGCCGGCTGCGGGTCTATACGGCCTGGAGCACCGGCTTGTCCGTGACGGGCCCGTCGAGGCGGCCGACGAGCCCGCCGACATTGCCGCGCTTGCCGAGGAAATCGAGGCGGAACTGGACAATGTGGATGTCTATATCGAGCGCAAGGGCCCGATCCTGGCCATTCATACGCGTGCGGCGCCGCAGTTGCTGCAACGGGCGACGCAACTGGTCGAACAGGCACTGGAGCGGCTTCCGCGGGGATATCGGGTTCTTGCCGGCAATGCCGGGGTGGAACTGATGCCGCTCAAGGCGGCCAAGGGAGCGGCAATCAGGCGTTTCTGCGAGTTGCCGGCTTTCCGGGGGCGGATTCCCGTATTCCTCGGAGACGACACGTCGGATGAGAACGGCTTCGAAGCCGTCAATGAAATGGATGGCATTTCGGTCCGCATCAAACCGCAAGGGAAAACCGTGGCGCGCCACGCGCTGGCCGATGTCGGCGAGACCCTGGCCTGGCTTGAATCCCTATGTCACGACCAATCGGGCACTGGCCGGTTTGAGGAGGCGGTCCAGCCCACTGTCCGGCAGAGTTGAGGCCGCAAAACGCATTTTGCGCCTTTGAAGAACGGGTTTCAGGAGTTGATCAATGATCCAATTCACCAGCCTCATCCACGAGATCATGCCCGCGTGGCTCCGGCGGCGTTCGCGCCGGCGCATGCAGGACACCGAGACAACTTTCGATCCATCGCGTCCTGAAGACGCAGATGCCGTCTGGCGAAAGGCCGTCGAGAGGGACCTGTTCGGCGCAAACACGCCCGACTACACCGAGACCGAACAAAAGAAGCGCGATCACCACTGACGGAGGCTGTCAGCCTTCCGCGAAGACCAGCGAGACATTGCCGCCGGCATGCCGTTCGAGCCGGCCGGCGAGGTCGAGCTCCAGGAGCACCATGAACACCTGTGCCGGATGCAGGCCGGTGTGGCGGATGATCTCGTCGATCGCCACCGGCGTCGGGCCGAGCGCTTCGGTCACCCTGGCGCGGTCGTTTTCGCCGGGTGGCGGCGTGGCCGAGAAATCGGGGGGATCTTCAAAGGGCGGCAGTTCGGGGGCCCGCAAACCGGTCAGCGGCGCGATTGCCCTGTGAATGTCGGCGGCTTCGGTGACCAAGGTGGCACCGTCCTTGAGCAGGCCATTGGTGCCGGCGGCGCGTGGATCAAGCGGCGAGCCGGGTACGGCGAAGACCAGCCGGCCCATTTCGCCTGCGAGCCTGGCGCTGATCAGGGATCCGGAACGCTGCGCTGCCTCGACCACCACCAGACCGACTGCCGCGCCCGCGACGAGGCGGTTGCGGCGCGGAAAATCCTGGGCACGCGGCTGCCAGCCGAACGGCATCTCCGAAATGATGGCGCCGCCGCGCTCGACGATCTCGTCGCACAGGCCGGCATTCTCAGGCGGGTAGGGCAGATCGAGGCCTCCGGCCAGCACGCCGATCGTGCCGGTCGAGAGGCTGCCCTGATGTGCTGAAGTGTCGATGCCGCGCGCGAGGCCGGAGATGATGGCGTAACCGTCGCGGCCAAGGTCGGTCGCCAGCATGCGCGCCATCTTGATGCCGGCGAGCGAGGCGTTGCGGGCGCCGACGATAGCCACCGCGGGCAGCCGAAACACCGCGCCTTCGCCTTTCACCGCCAGCAGCGGCGGCGGATGGTCCATGTTTTTCAACAGGGCGGGATAGTCCGGCTCGCCGATACCGACAAAGCGGGCGCCTGCCAGCCTTGCGGCCTCCAGTTCCGCTTCGGCCTCGGCGATCGAGGGAATGCGGGCGATCCTGCTGGCGCCGCCCGAAATCATCAGTTCCGGCAGCATTTCCAGCGCGACTTCGGCCGAACCGAAGCGGTTGATCAGGTCGCGAAAGGAGGCAGGACCTACATTCTGGGTGCGGATCAGCCGCAGCCAGCTCAACCGCTGCCGGTCGCTGAGGCGCGGTCCGGCGAGCGGCTTGCTCACTCCTTCGCCCCTATTTTGCCCTCGGTGCCGGCAAGCAGGCGTGAAATGTTGGCCCGGTGCTTGATGAAGACGATCAGGCTCATCACGACGAACAATGCGGCAATCTGCGGTGTGCTCAGGAAATAAAGGGCGATCGGCACGGCGACCGCGGCCGCCAGCGCTGCAAGCGAGGAGTAGCGGAACAGGAATGCCATGGCCAGCCAGACGATGGCGAAGATCAGCGCCACCTGCCAGGCAAGGCCGATCAGCACGCCGAGATAGGTGGCCACGCCCTTGCCTCCCTTGAATCCGAGCCAGATCGGGAAGAGATGGCCGAGGAAGGCGCCAAGGCCGGCCCAAGCGCCGAGTTCGGGCGCGAAATGGCCCGCGATCAGCACCGCGGCCGTGCCCTTCAGCGCGTCGAGCAGCAGCGTGGCCGCGGCAAGGCCCTTGTTGCCGGTGCGTAGCACATTTGTCGCGCCGATGTTGCCGGAGCCGATCTGGCGCACGTCGCCAAGCCCTGCCGCACGGGTCAGCAGAAGCCCGAACGGAATCGAGCCCAAGAAATAGCCGAGCACCAGCGCCGGGATCAGGTTGTAAGTCATTGTTCCCCCCGCATTTCCCCCTGACGGGCTGAATCCGGCGCGATGCGCCGCCGCCCGCTCAGACCGAGAACACTGTGCGGCCCGCCACCAGCGTTTGCAAGACCTTGCCTTGCAGGCGCGCGCCTTCGAAACAGGTGTTCTTCGAGCGCGAGCGGATGCCGCTTTCGCTGACGATCCAGGGTTCGTCCAGATCGACAAGCGCAAGGTCCGCGAGAGCGCCGGGCTTGAGCGTGCCGCCAGGCAGGCCGAACAGCCGTGCCGGCGCCGTGGACAAGGTCTGGATCAGCCGCGGCAGCGACACGTCGCCATTGTGGTAGAGCCGCAAGGCGGCGCCCAGCAACGTTTCCAGCCCGATGGCGCCGGCTGCCGCGTCGGCGAAGGGCAGGCGCTTGGTATCGACGTCCTGCGGATCGTGCGAGGAGACGATGATGTCGATCGTGCCGTCTCTGATCGCTTCGATCATGGCCAGGCGGTCTTCCTCGGCACGCAGCGGCGGCGTCAGGCGGAAGAAGGTCCGGTATTCCCCGACATCGTTTTCGTTGAGTGACAGATTGTGGATCGATACGCCCGATGTGACGGTCGCGCCGTCGGCCTTCGCGCGCCCCACCGATGCCGCCGCCATCGCCGTCGATATCTTTGCCGCGTGGTAGGAGCCTCGCGTCAGGCGCGCCAGGGCAAGGTCGCGCTCCAGCGGGATGGTTTCGGCTTCACGCGGAATGCCGGAAAGCCCCAGCCAGCTTGCGTAAAGTCCCTCGTTCATCACACCCGACGATGCGAGATCGGCATCCTGGGTTTCGTGCACGATGGTTGCGCCGAAATCGCGGGCATAAGTCAGGGCGCGGCGCATCACCAGCGCGCTTGATATGGTGTGGCGGCCGTCGGTGAAGGCGGCGGCGCCGGCCTCGCGCAGCAGGCCGAATTCGGTCATCTCGCGGCCGTCGAGGCCCTTGGTGATGGCGGCGGCCGGGAAAATATTCACGATGGCCGTGTCCTTGGCGGTGCGCAGCACGAATTCGACCAGGGCCACATTGTCGATGACCGGATCGGTATCAGGCATCATGACGATCGAGGTGACGCCGCCGGCAGCCGCGGCGACACTTGCCGACGCGATCGTTTCGCGATGTTCGCCGCCCGGTTCGCCGATGAAGACGCGGCCGTCGATCAGGCCGGGAATCACCGCCTTGCCGGCGCAGTCGACGATGGTGGCGCCCTCGGGCGCCCCCTGGTTCAGCGCAGCCTTGCCGGCGGCGGCTATCTTCTTCCCGTCGACGATGACCGTCCCGGTCTCGTCTACGCCGCGCGAGGGGTCGATGATGCGGGCGCGCTCGAACACCGTGATGGTCATGCGCCACGGCCCTCGTGGTTGCGGCGCGGATCGAGCAGCGCTTCCATCACCGCCATGCGCACGGCGACACCCATCTCGACCTGTTCCTGGATGACGCTCTGCGGGCCGTCGGCGATTTCCGAAGCGATCTCGACGCCACGGTTCATCGGGCCCGGATGCATCACCAGCGCATCGTCTTTCGCGGCCTTCAGCTTCTCGGCGTCGAGGCCGAAATAGCGGAAATATTCGCGCACCGAAGGCACGAAGGCCCCTTCCATCCGCTCGCGCTGCAGGCGCAGCATCATCACCACGTCGGCATCTTTCAGGCCCTCGGCCATTGAGCCGGTGACGATCACGCCCATCCTGTCGATTCCCGAGGGAAGCAATGTCGAGGGCGCGACGACGCGGACCTGCGCGCCGAGCGCGTTGAGCAGCATGATATTGGAGCGGGCGACACGCGAATGCAGGATGTCGCCGCAGATCGCCACGATCAGTTTCGACAGCGGACCCTTGGCCCGGCGGATGGTCAGCGCGTCGAGCAGCGCCTGTGTGGGATGCTCGTGCGCGCCGTCCCCCGCATTGACCACGGAGCAGCCGACCTTCTGCGCCAGAAGGGCGGCCGCACCCGCCGACTGGTGGCGGATGATCAATATGTCGGGCCGCATGGCGTTCAGCGTCATGGCCGTGTCGATGAGCGTCTCGCCCTTCTTCACCGAGGAACTCGCCACCGACATGTTCATGACGTCGGCGCCGAGACGCTTTCCGGCTAGCTCGAACGACGACTGCGTCCGCGTGGAAGCCTCGTAGAACAGGTTGATCTGGGTGCGGCCGCGCAGTGTCGAGGTTTTCTTCTCGGATTGCCGCGAGATCGCGACAGCCCGGTCCGCCCTGTCGAGCAGAAGCTCGATGTCGGCGGGGGAAAGATCGCGGATGCCCAGAAGATGGCGGTGGGGATAGAGTGGCAGGGACGAAGCGTCGGTCATCTCAAGGGGCTGCTATAGGGTGGACGTTCCATGGCTGCAAGCGCCAGCTTTCGATTGCGGCTGTTCTCCCCGGTATTTTCGTCGCGCGCCTTGGGCTATATCTAGCCGATGGCTCCGGATTCGTAGCCGCCTGGCAGTAAGGATGAAGCGTGACCGACGACGTGACGAACCAGCCGCCGCCGCTGACAGGCGGCAACGCCTGGCGGGGCGATCCGTTGCTGATCCAGCTTGCCGAGCGCTTTTCCGATCCGGTGCGCAAGGATCTCGACGGGCTCGGCCGCTTCGTGCTGACGCAGGAGGCCCAGGAACTGGCCCGCCTCGCCAATGTCGAAACGCCGAGGCTCAGGACGTATGATCGCCAGGGCCGGCGCATCGATCTGGTCGAGTTTCACCCCGCCTATCACGCTTTGATGCGCCGTTCCGTAGCCAACGGGCTGCACTCCTCGGTCTGGGAGAACGGCGATGCCGAGATCGGCCGCCGCCATCAGGTGCGCGCGGCCCGGTTCTACCTGACGGCCGAACTCGAGACCGGACATCTGTGTCCCATTACCATGACCAGCGCTTCGCTGGCAGCGCTGATGGCGAGCCCGAAACTGTTCCGCGAGTGGGCGCCGCGCGTGATGACGCGCAAATACGATCAGAGCCAAAAGCCGCCGGTCGAGAAGACCGGGCTTACGCTTGGCATGGGCATGACAGAGAAACAGGGCGGCACGGACGTGCGCGCCAATGTAACGAAGGCCGAGCGCGTCGGCAGCGGCTTCTATCGCCTGACCGGCCATAAATGGTTCATGTCGGCGCCGATGTCGGATGCATTCCTGGTACTGGCGCAGGCGCCGGAGGGATTGTCGTGCTTCCTCGTGCCGCGCGTCCTTGGCGACGGCTCGGGCAACGGCTTCCGTTTCCAGCGCCTGAAGGACAAGCTCGGCAACCGGTCGAATGCGTCTTCCGAGGTGGAGTTCGTCAACGCGATCGGTGAGATGGTCGGCGAGCCGGGCGCCGGCGTGAAGACGATCATGGACATGGTGACCTTGACCCGGCTCGACTGCGCCGTGGCGTCTTCGGCGATCATGCGGGCGGGTCTGGCCGAAGCCGTTCATCACGCCCGCCATCGCCAGGTGTTCGGCACCAACCTGATCGAGCAGCCGCTGATGCAGCGCGTGCTGGCCGACATGGCGCTCGACGTCGCCGCTGCCACGGCGCTGTCGTTCCGTCTGGCGCGTTCCTTCGACGAGGCGGCGAGCGATCGCGGCGAGGCGGCCTTTGCCCGTGCCATAACGCCGGTCGTCAAATATTGGGTCTGCAAAATTGCGCCGCCGCTGCTCTACGAGGCGATGGAATGCCTCGGCGGCAACGGCTATGTCGAGGAGGCGCCGCTCGCTCGCTACTATCGCGAAGCTCCGGTCAACGCTATCTGGGAAGGATCGGGCAATGTCATGGCGCTGGATGTGCTGCGCGTGCTTGGCCGCGCGCCGGGCCTATTCGAGGAGGTGCTTGCCGGCATCGATCGCGACCTGGGCGCGGGCGGACGCGGCACCATCGGTGTGCTGAAGGCGGCGATGCAAGTCGCCGCGACCGACGAAGGCTCGGCCCGCCTGCTGACGGAGCAACTGGCGCTGTCGGCGGCGGCGGCGGAATTGCGCCGGTTGGGGGCAGGGCGGATCGCCGATGCCTTCGTCGAGACGCGGCTGGCGGGCCAGTGGCGCAACACCTACGGCATGCTCGATTCGCGCCATGATGCGCGCATGATCATCGACACGCTCTATCCGCCAACCACCTGAGCAGCAGCCATGGACCACGCCTTGGTCATTCCCCCGCGCCGTTAACCTTAACAAATGGTTTCCGTTGCGAGGGCTGGCGGCAAAGCCCACTGTCATTCCTGTCGAAGCAGGAATCACGATGCGACAGGTATTGACCTCTTTTCTCGCCTTGCACTGGACGATCGTTTTCGCCCTGCTGGCGATCATCTGCATCGATGGAAACCGCGGCGTGGCCGGGGCGCTTGGGGTGCTGGGCGTGACGATCGAGAGCGCCCGCTTCGTCGATCTCGAAAATGTCGTCGTGGTTGCGCCTCTGGCAACGGCCCTGCTTGTCGTGGCGGTGCTGTTCTTCTGGGCTTTTGTCGAGGCGCTGATCAACAATGCCAGCAATCCGGGCGCCGACAGCGTTGCCCGCATCGCCTTCATTAGCGCTTCCGGCGTGCTGTCGCTGATCCTGGTCGGAGGCGCGGCGCAAGGCATCAACGGGCTGTTCCTGGTCGTCGCCGTGCAATTGGCCGCACTTCTGGCCTCCTATGTCGCCATGCTTGCCGAGCGCCGCACCCTGGCCACATCGGATGAGGTTGAAATCCACGCCACGGCGCACAGCATGGCCAGGGCCGCAGCCCACAATTCGCTGCTTTCGCTGATATCGGGCCGACCCCAGCCGACCCGGAAGGAAGGCCGCTGATGCGTTACATCTTCGCATTGTGGGCGGCTCCGATGGCGCTTTTCTGGGGCTGGTTCTACCTGTCGCTCAACGACATGAATTTCGGCTACGTCATGCTGAGCCGGCAGTTGCATGATTTCGTCTTCCAACTCTACGGCCAGATGCTCGGCATCGACCCGACAATCATTCCCGGCATGGTGGGAAGAGCCTGCATATTCGACGGCCTGCTGCTGCTGGCGATCTGGGCGTTTCGCCGCCGTCGTGAAATCATCGGCTGGATCAGGGGGCGGGCGGCGGTTCCGGTGCAGTTCGAGCGGCTGCACCGAGCGAGCGAAGCCGGTCCAAAACTCCCTGCAGAATAAAGGCGGCTGCGGCCGAATCGATCTTGCCGGCGCGCTTGGCGCGCGAAAAATCCATCTCGATCAGCGTCCGTTCGGCGGCTACCGTCGACAGCCTCTCGTCCCATGGCAGGAAGGGAAGGTCGCTCAAGGCGGCCATGTTGCGTACGAAGGCGCGCGATTTCTGCGCGCGCGGACCTTCCGAGCCGTCCATGTTGACCGGCAGTCCAATCACCACCGCGCCGGCATTCTCCTTTTGCAGCAGATCCAGCAGCACGGCCGCGTCGAGCGAGAATTTCCGTCGGATGATGACCGGGCGCGGATGCGCGAAGGAAAAGCCACGGTCCGAAACGGCGACGCCGATGGTCTTGTCGCCGAGATCGAGCCCGGCAAGCGTCCTGCCGCCGGCCAGCCGTGCCGGCAATTCCTCGATGGTAATGATAGCCAACGGTTTTCCTTTGACCCGACAGCGCCGTCGCGGCGTTTTGAACACGCGAGGACGCCGTAACACTTTGCTCTTGAGCTGACGCCGTTCTATCCTCCGACGGAACAAAAATCGAGGAACTCGCTGATGAAACTCACTTGGTACGGACAATCCGCCTTCAAGATCGAGGTGGCGGGCGCAAGCATCCTGATGGACCCGTTCCTGAGCGGCAATCCGCTTTGGAAGAAAAGTTGGGAAGGCCCGGCCGAAGGTGTCACCCACGTGCTTTTGACGCATGGTCACGGAGACCATGTCGGCGATGCGCTGGAGATCCTGAAGAAGACCGGAGCGATGCTGGTCGCCAATCCCGAGGTCTGCGGCTATCTCGGCGGCCAGGGCGTCGACCAGAACAATATCAACCAGGGCAACACCGGTGGCACGGTGGACTGCGGCCCGTTCACGACGACTTTTGTCCAGGCATTGCATTCCTCGTCCTATGGGGACGGCATCTATATGGGCAATCCCTGCGGGCTGGTCCTGCATTTCCAGGACGACAAGACGCTCTATCACATGGGCGATACCGACATCTTCTCGGACATGGCGCTGGTCAACGAGCTGCATGAGCCGAAGATCGGCCTGGTGCCGGTCGGCGACCGCTTTACCATGGGAGGTGCTGTCGCGGCTCTCGCCTGCCGCCGCTATTTCAAGTTCGATGTCGCCGTGCCATGCCACTATGCGACTTTCGGCCTGCTCGACCAGACGCCCGACAAATTCGTCGCCGGAATGGAGGGTTCGGGCGTGAATGTCGTCGTGCCTGGGATCGGCGAGGCGATCACACTATAAATTGAAAACGGAATTAAACCATGGGCTTGAGGAACTCTCTTTGCGTTTCGATGCTGTTTGCGGCGTCGCCGGCGCTTGCCGCGGACGATTTCATTGAAGGGGTATACCTCAAGTCCGAGGAGCTCTGCGCACAGGCCAGGAAAGACACCCTGCAGACGCTGATCGATGCCGGCAACATCGTGCTGTCGGCCCATGGCCTGCAAGGGGTCGAATACAATTGCGAGTTCTTGCAGATCAGCAAGGCGACACGCTCGCCGAGCTGGGCGGTGACGGCCATTTGCCAGGAGCCGGGCTACGTTTTTCCCGACGTGCTCTCGGTGACGCAGATGAGCCCGACTCAGATCGATCTCGTCTCCGTCCGGCCCATCGAAGACGAGAGCGAGGCGAGCGGCAACAGCGGCAGCTACTATCTGTGCGAGGGCATGGCCCCGCCGTGAGGCCATTTGCCCGATTGTGGGCATGCACATGTTGCGCGCGGCGCGCGGCGCCGCTATAGGCCGGGGCTGGTTTTCCCGAGGCACAAACATGTCCGTTGACGTCAAGACAGTGAAGCGCGTCGCGCGTCTCGCCCGCATTGCGGTGAGCGAGGAAGATGCCGAACGCATGACCGGCGAGCTGAATGCCATACTGGGCTTCGTCGAACAGCTGAACGAGGTCGATGTTTCCGGGGTCGAGCCGATGACTTCGGTAACTCCGATGGGGATGAAGAAGCGCCAGGACGTCGTCACCGACGGCAACAAGGCTGCCGACATCGTCGCCAACGCGCCTGCCACGGAAGAGAACTTCTTCCTCGTGCCGAAGGTCGTGGAGTAACAGGCCGATGGCCATCGAAATCGCCATCGAGACGCCGCTGCAGGATGATGTGCGCGGCTTGGTCGCGGAGCTCAACGAGACGCTGCTCGAACTGACGCCGCCGGAACACTGCTATCACCTGACCGTCGAGCAGATGGCCGGCCCGGACACCACGGTCTTCGTCGCCCGCGACGACGGTTTTGCAATCGGTTGCGGGGCGCTGAAGCGCCATGACGGCGCCGTCGGCGAGGTCAAGCGCATGTACACGCGGCCCACGCATCGCGGCCAGAAAATCGGCGCCAGGATCGTGGAGCGTGTCGAAGCGCTGGCGCGCGAGGAAGGATTGAAGCGTCTGGTGCTGGAGACGGGCGATCGCCATCCTGCCGCCTGGGCTGTCTATGAACGTTCCGGCTTCTCGCGTTGCGGTCCGGTGCTGGATTATCCCGATTCCGAGTGGTCGGTGTTTTACGAAAAGAGCCTTGCCTGATGAGCGACCTGACCCGACTGACGATTTCGCAGGCCCGCGCCAAGCTGCGCGCCAAGGAAATCACCGCGACCGAGATCGCCGACGCCTATCTCGCTGCGATCGAGCGCGCCAATCCGGCGCTCAACGCCTATGTCGTGGTAACCGGGGACAAGGCGCGCGACATGGCCAAGGCCTCCGACGCCAGGCTGGTCAAAGGCGAGGGCGGTGCGCTGGAAGGCATTCCGCTCGGCATTAAGGACCTGTTCGGCACCGAGGGCGTGCACACCCAAGCGTGCAGCCATGTGCTCGACGGTTTCAAGCCGCATTACGAATCGACCGTCACCTCCAATCTGTGGGCCGACGGGGCGGTCATGCTGGGCAAGCTCAACATGGACGAGTTCGCCATGGGCTCGTCCAACGAGACGTCCTATTACGGGCCGGTGGTCAACCCGTGGCGGCGTTCGCGCGTCGATACGATGGTGATGCCGACCACGCATCAGGGCGATGGCGGCTTCGTTTCGGCCGGCGGCACCAGGACCGCGCGCACCCTGGACAATGCGCAGCTGGTGCCGGGTGGCTCGTCGGGCGGCTCGGCCTCCGCCGTCTCGGCTTTCCTGTGCGCGGGCGCCACGGCCACCGACACTGGCGGCTCGATCCGCCAGCCGGCCGCGTTCACCGGCACGGTCGGCATCAAGCCGACCTATGGCCGCTGCTCGCGCTGGGGTATCGTCGCCTTCGCGTCGTCGCTCGACCAGGCCGGGCCGATCGCGCGCGACGTGCGCGATGCCGCGATCCTGCTCAGATCGATGGCCTCCGTCGATCCGAAGGACACGACCTCGGTGGACCGGCCTGTGCCGGATTATGAGGCGGCGATCGGCAAGCCGATCAAGGGTATGAAGGTCGGCATTCCCCGGGAATACCGCGTCGACGGCATGCCGGAGGAGATCGAGGCCCTTTGGCAGAAGGGCATTGCCTGGCTCAGGGATGCCGGCGCCGAGATCGTCGACATCTCCTTGCCGCACACCAAATACGCGCTACCGGCCTATTACATCGTGGCGCCCGCCGAAGCCTCGTCCAACCTTGCGCGCTATGACGGCGTCCGCTACGGCCTTCGCGTCCCGGGCAAGGACATCGTCGAGATGTATGAGAAGACCCGCGCCGCCGGCTTTGGTCGCGAGGTCAAGCGCCGGATCATGATCGGCACCTATGTGCTGTCCGCGGGCTATTACGACGCCTACTATCTGCAGGCGCAGAAGGTGCGCAATCTGATCAAGCGGGACTTCGAGAACGTCTTTGCCGCCGGCGTTGATGTCATCCTGACACCGGCGACGCCATCTGCCGCCTTCGGCATTGCAGACGAGGACATGGCTTCCGATCCGGTGAAGATGTACCTGAACGACATCTTCACCGTCACCGTGAACATGGCGGGCCTGCCGGGCATTGCGGTGCCCGCCGGCCTAGACCCCAAGGGCTTGCCGCTCGGCCTGCAACTGATCGGCAGGCCGTTCGAGGAAGAGACGCTGTTCCAGACCGCTGCCGTCATCGAGCAGGCGGCCGGAACGTTCCAGCCGGAGAAGTGGTGGTAGGATCGTTTCTCATCTAAGGGGTGAGGGATGTTCTTTTATCTTTCGAAAATCTTCTGGTTCTTTATCCAGCCGCTCAACCTGACGATCTTCCTGCTGCTGGCGGGGCTGGTCGCGGCATTTTTCGGCCGCCGGCGGCTGGCAGCCACCGGCGGCGTGCTGGCGTTTTTGGTTCTGGCGCTTTCGGCCTGGACCTCACTCGGCGTATTGCTGCTCAACCCGCTGGAGGAACGCTTTCCGCGCCCGCCGCTGCCGCAAAAAGTCGATGGCATCGTTGTGCTCGGCGGCGGCTTCGAGGGCGGCATCAATCTGGTGCGCGGCGGTTATGAGCTGAACAGCGGCGGCGACCGGATGGTCGAGACGGCCGTGCTGGCGCGGCGCTTCCCCAACGCCAAGGTGGTCGCCTCCGGCGGCAATGGCGAATTGTTCCTCGACGGCGAGGGCGATGCCGCGACCGCGCCGCGCCTGCTTGGAGCGCTCGGCGTGGCGCCGGAGCGCCTGATTCTCGAGGGCAAATCGCGCAACACCTATGAAAATGCCGTCTTCACCAAGGCCTTGATAGCGCCGAAACCGGGCGAAACCTGGCTGCTGGTCACCTCGGCCTACCATATGCCGCGCGCCAAGGCGCTGTTCGACAAGGTCGGCTTCGCGACCGTCCCGTGGCCGGTCGACTATCGAACGTCGGGAGACGAAGGCATCGGCCTGTTCCGCGACAATCCTGCCGATGCGCTGCAGGCGGCCACAATGGCGATCCGCGAATGGATAGGGCTGTTCGCCTATTGGCTGTCCGGCCGTATCGATCAGCCTTTTCCCGCACCTGGCGGCTGACCGATCACGGCGCGGCGCGCCGCCGAGAAGAACTGGCGCCGCACCAGAACGGCCAGGAGCAGAAGCGTCGACAGCACAAACACCACCGGATCGACGAACCAGCCGAGATAGCCGATCGAAAAGAACACGCCGCGCAGGCCGGAATTGAAATGCTTGCCTGCCAGCATGTTCATCTGGGCTGCCCTCCACACCGCCGTTTCGGTGACCGGGTTGCGCGAGGCTTCGCCATGCGGGATCGGCACAGCACCGATCAGGATCGAGCAATAGTTGAACAGACGGTAGGCCCAGCCGAACTTGAAGAACGAAAACGCCAGGATCAGCACCAGTCCCAGCACCTTGATCTGAAAAGCCGGGCGCGACGAGGCGCCGCCCAGAGGCAGGGTGCTCAACACCTCGAGGACGCGGTCGGAGGCACCGAGCAAGGCAAAGCAGCCGCCAAGCGCGATCAGGGAACTGGAGGCGAAGAAGGCGGTGCCTTGCTGCAGGCCACCCATGATGGCTGTGTCGACGATGCGGATCTCACGCTCGGCCATCCGGTGCATCCAGGCTTGACGCTGCGTATTCATCGCCGTTGTCAGGGACATGCGGCTGACCAGCACGCCGTCCGAGGCGAGCGTATGCAGAACCCACGCAATGAGGAAGAACGCCAACGCCGCGAGATCGGCTGTCGAAAGATCGAGGAATCGCCCATTGGCGGAACCTATCACATCCAGTGCGATTGCTTCGATCGTCCGCCGGCCGCGACGGACATGTCGCTGCCGGAGCAAACAAGGTCGGCAGGCGCTGCGCCGCGCCGTTCAAAACAGCGGAAACATCGCAGGAGTTCCTATATGTAGTTATAGAGCGGCTTCGGGAGATTTTGGCGCGTGTTCCTTTCGGTTTTCGACCTGTTCAAGATCGGCATCGGACCATCGAGTTCGCACACGATGGGACCGATGACGGCCGCCCGCCGCTTCCTCGACGAGATCGCCGGAGACGACTGGCCGCGTCCGGCCGGCGCCAAGGTCGCCCGCATCGGCGCCAGCCTGCATGGTTCGCTCGCCTATACCGGCATCGGCCATGGCAGTGACCGTGCCGTCATTCTCGGCCTTGCCGGGCAGACGCCGCAGACGGTCGACCCTGACCAGGCGGACGGCATTGTCGCTCGCATCACCGCCGACAAGCTGATTTCACCGCCCGGCCACCCCTCCTACCGTTTCGATCCGGCCGGCGATCTGGTGCTCGACCGCAAGACGCCGCTCACCGGCCACGCCAACGGCATGGCGTTTTATGCCTATGACGCTGGCGACCGCCTGCTGCTCAAGCGCATCTATTATTCGATCGGCGGCGGCTTCGTGGTTTCGGAAGAAGAGCTGCAGCGCATGAAAGCCAAGGGTTCGGTGACGACCGAAGGCAAAAAAGTCCCTTATCCCTTCAAGAACGCCCTCGAGATGCTGAAGATGGCTGGCAAGAGCGGCCTTTCCATTGCCGAGATGAAGCGGGTCAACGAGGAAACACAAATGTCGCGCGATGAGCTCGACGCCGGCCTCGACGCCATCTGGGGTGCCATGAAGAGTTGCATCGAGCGCGGCCTGTCGCAGGACGGCATCATGCCGGGCGGGCTGAAGGTGCGCCGTCGGGCCAGGCAATTGCACGACAAGCTGCAGGAGCAGTGGCAGCAGAACCGGCCCAATCCGCTGCTCGCCAATGACTGGCTGTCGATCTATGCCATGGCCGTCAACGAGGAGAATGCGGCCGGCGGGCGCGTCGTCACCGCGCCGACCAACGGCGCGGCCGGCACGCTGCCTGCAGTACTGCGCTACTGGCTGCATTTCCATCCCGAGGCCGACCAGCCCAGCATTCGCGATTTCCTGCTCACGGCAGCCGCCGTCGGCGGCATCATCAAGTCCAATGCGTCCATCTCCGGCGCCGAAGTCGGCTGTCAGGGCGAGGTGGGCTCGGCTTCGGCCATGGCGGCGGCCGGCCTGTGCGCCGTCATGGGCGGCACGCCCGAACAGGTCGAGAACGCCGCCGAGATCGCGCTGGAGCACCATCTGGGCATGACCTGCGATCCGGTCGGCGGGCTGGTGCAGGTGCCCTGCATCGAGCGCAATGCGCTGGGCGCGGTCAAGGCGGTGACGGCCGCCTCGCTTGCCATCAAGGGCGACGGCACCCATTTCGTGCCGCTGGACGCCGCGATCGAAACCATGCGCCAGACCGGCCTTGACATGAACGAGAAGTACAAGGAGACCAGCCTCGGCGGGCTGGCGGTCAATGTGGTGGAGTGTTGAGCCGCTGGCACTGTGGAGAACTTGCTCAGGCCGTTGACGCATCCGTGCGACGGATTAAATCTTGGGCAATGGCTCTCAACCTCCTAAAGCTCTGCGTCGGCTGCGACAGCGTCGAGGATCTCGAAGAATGGATCGCGTTCCGCCTCGACGAACGGCGCCGTGCCGGCGAACCGGCCGAGCATTGGCACACCACCCGCATGGTGCCGACGCGCGCCGATGAGGTTACCGACGGCGGCTCGCTCTACTGGGTGATCAAGGGAAGTGTGCAATGCCGGCAGTTGATCACCGAGATCCGGCCATTCACCGATGACGAGGGCATCGGCCGCTGCCATCTGATGCTGGATCCGCAAGTGGTGCGCACCGCCTGGCAGCCGCGCCGCGCCTTTCAGGGCTGGCGCTATCTAAAGCCATCGGATGCACCTGCCGATCTCGGCAAGGGCAAGCCGGGGCAGGTCGAAATGCCGCCGAAACTCCGGCGCGAGCTCGCCGATCTCGGCCTGCTCTAAGTCACAATCGGCTTGTTCCGAGCCGCCCATTGGCTTTCTCCGAGCCGCCAGTTGGCTTGCTCCGGGGCAATCTGGCGGCATGGCCGGCCCGCATGGGCGGACTGCGGTTGCTGGCCCTCAATGTTGCTGTCCGTTGGACTTGCAAGCGTCGCGACAACGCCACATCTTGAAAATCATGAGCGATAGGAACCATCCGGTTTCGATATCTGACGCATTCGCGCCGACCACATCGCGCCGCGGCGTGGTGGGATGCGGACCATGTGTCGCGCAAGGTCATGATTTACGGCGCAGAAATAACACCCGGTGGCGGCATGCTCGTGTTCAGGAATAGTTTGGAAAACCGGCCGATCGCCGGGCATTCACGGGGCAGTGGAATATGATAGGCGCGATCATCGCTGTCGTCGCATTGCTGCTGGTGCTGATGGGCCTGGCAACGGCTTTCGTGCGGGCCGACCCGAGCAGGCTGGCAGGCGACATGAGGAAGGTTGGGCCGGTTTTGCTGGCATTGGTCGGCGGCGCCGTGCTGCTGGTCGGGCGCGGCGGTCTCGGCGGCATCATCCTGCTCGCAGCGATCGCCTGGTACGGCTCGATGCGGCTGAACCGGCGAGCCGTGATGCCGGCGCGGAGACGCTCGACCGTACGCACGGCGGCGCTGGAAATGGACCTCGATCACGATACAGGAGGCCTTGAAGGCCTTGTCCTGGCAGGCCGCCATGAAGGCAAGATGCTTGGTGCGATGGGCAAAGCCGAATTGCTGCAGCTGTTTCGCGAACTCTCCGGTGACCCGGAGAGCCGGCAACTGCTAGAGACGTATCTTGACGGCAGATTTCCCGTCTGGCGCAAAAACGCTGAGGCGCACAGTGGCGAAGGGCTGGGTATTGCGCCAGGTCCGGGCGCCATGACTAAGGAGGAGGCCTACAAGGTCCTTGGTCTTGAAGCGGGGGCCGCCGCGGCGGATGTCCGCAAGGCGCACCGCCGCCTGATGCAACGCCTGCACCCCGATATCGGCGGCACGTCTTTCCTGGCGGCGCGGATCAACGAAGCCAAGGACGTCTTGCTCTCCAATCACAACTAGTCTCCTTCGACGCAGAAATTTTCCGGGAGATATCTTCCACGCCGTCCCTACTGCTGGACGGCGTAGCACTCGATTTTCTTCTTCTTGAGGGCGGTGCAGGCCTTCCAGGCCGCGGTCTTGGAACCGAAGCCGCCGAAGCGGGCGCGGTAGTACGTGACGCCGTCCTTGTCGAAGGCGACGGTGAAGCCGGAGGCATCTGCCAGCACCTTGGGCGCCTGCTTGGTGGTCTTGTCGAGGAAGGCCTGGGCTTCGGACTGTTTCGGCGACGAGGCGACCTGAATGGCCCAACCCGACGGCACCGACGCGGTATTGACCGGGTCGACGGCCGGCGCGGGCTCGGCATAAGCGGACACCACCTGTGCCGTGGCGACCTTGGGGGCGGAGACGATAACCGTCTTCACCTTCTTTGCCGGAACAACCACTTTGGTTTCTTCGGCTGCGTTATCGTCGGCGTCCTCGCTGTCGCCCTGGGCTACCGTCGCGTCGTCGGCAACGGCCTCGTCCGCGTCATCGGCGCTGGCCACCGCCACCGGCTTCTCGTCCGGAGTCGGTGCGTCGTGCTTGGGCAACAGCACCTTGGCCAATGCCGTCACCGGGTTGCCGCTATCGGCCTTGGCGACCAGATCGCCGCCGCCTCGGGTCGATGCCCGCGGCAGATAGGTGTTGATCAGGGCCGCCATCTGATTGTCGCGGCTGCTGCCCGAGGTGCCGCCCATGACCACGCCGACAATGCGACGGTTGCCGTCCGAAACCGATGAAACCAGGTTGAAGCCCGAAGCGCGGGTGTAACCGGTCTTGATGCCGTCGACGCCCTTGATGCGTCCAAGCAGGCGGTTGTGGCCGTTGATGCGCTGGCGGCCATAGAGAAAGGAGCGCTGCGAGAAATAGCCGTAATATTGCGGGAAATGTTCGCGCAGCGCGATGCCGAGCGTTGCCATGTCGCGCGCAGTGGTGAACTGGCCGGGATCGGGCAGGCCGTTGGCGTTGCGGAAGACGGTGCCGTTCATACCGAGCTGCCGCGCCTTGGCAGTCATCATGCGGGCGAAATTGGTCTCGTTGCCGCCGAGCATTTCGCCGAGCGCGGTCGCCGAATCATTGGCCGATTTGGTCACCATCGACAGGATGGCGATCTCGACCGCGACCGAACCGCCCGGCTTCACACCGAGCTTCGTCGGCGGCTCTGCCGCGGCATGAGCCGAGAAGACGACCGGCGAGTTCCGGCTGATCTTGCCCTTGGCCAGAGCCTCGAAAGTCAAATAAAGCGTCATCATCTTGGTGAGCGAGGCGGGGTATCGCCGGGCGTTGGCATCCGAGGAGTAGAGCACCTTGCCGGTCTTGGCGTCGACCACGATGGCTGCGGACTTCGCGGCGAGCGACGAGGCCGCACCTGCAACGACGATGGTCATCGCCACGGCGATGATCATGACCGTTTTGAAAGGGGACGCGGATTTGGAAACGATGCCCGACAACGCCTGACGCACTGATAGTTCCTTTGAATTTCTTGTTGCGCTGGAGGCGGCAAAGGGATCCTGCCTCACTTCCGGGCAAGCTATCGGGGCAGCGTTACCAATCCGTTTATGGTAACCGCCGCGTTCACCATTTTCTGGTGGTTTGAGCCTCTGTTTATTCGAATTTTAGCCATTGCCCACACCGGCTGGGACGGAAGCTGGCGATTTCTTGACTTTTGTGCGCCGCACAATATATTCGAGTGCATTGCACAAGGCGCTCGGGGCAGGGCGCATCAACCGTCCAGGGAGAATTGAAATGACGCAGACCTATGAGGACTTCAGCAAATACGGCAAAGAGTTCGCCGACACCGGCTTGAAGAGCTTCGCCTCTTTGTCCAAGGGCGCGCAGGCAATTGCGGCCGAGGCCGGCGAATACACCAAGAAGAGCTTCGAAGCCGGCAGCGCCGCTTTCGAGAAGATTGTCTCGGCCAAGTCGCTCGACAAGGCGATCGAGGTCCAGTCCGACTATGCCAAGCAGTCCTATGAGGCGTTCGTCGCCGAGGCCACCAAGATCGGCGACCTCTATGCCGAACTCGCCAAGGAAGGCTACAAGCCGTTCGAATCGATCGTTGCCAAGGCGAAGTAATTCCGTTCGGCAGTACGAGATCTGGGCCCATTGGGCCAAGACAGAGCCCGGCCGCGCCAGCGTGGCCGGGTTTTTTCATGTCAATTTCCGTTCAGGGGCCTGGCACCCCTTCACGATTGCGAAAATCGGCCAAGTTGGGCACCTAGCCATATTGTCAGCTAACCAGAAGGGCTTAAAATCGTCCATCGAACACCTACATGTCGAACTCGCATGAGGATTCGAAAGAGGCAGGATTACGTGACGATCGGTTTGACTGCCACCAAGGCACGGATGCAGAACGGCAGCGGCGACGGCAATGAGGCCGGCCGCGGCACGGCGGTCATCACGCGCACAAAGACCAAGACCAAGAAACCCAGCCTCTATCGGGTCCTCATCCTGAACGACGACTACACACCGATGGAGTTCGTGGTTCACGTGCTGGAACGTTTTTTCCAGAAGGACCGCGAAGCCGCCACACGCATCATGCTTCATGTTCACAATCATGGAGTGGGCGAGTGCGGGGTCTATACATTCGAGGTGGCCGAGACCAAAGTGTCCCAGGTCATGGATTTCGCCCGACAGAATCAGCATCCGCTGCAATGCGTGATGGAGAAGAAGTGAGGTAACATGCCGGCTTTCTCCCAAGGCCTGGAAAAGGCGCTTCACCAAGCGCTGACGCTCGCCAACGAGCGGCACCATGAATATGCAACCCTTGAACATCTGCTGCTCGCCCTGATCGACGACACCGAGGCGGCCGCCGTCATGCGCGCCTGCAATGTCGACCTCGACGAGTTGAAGCACACTGTTCTCACCTATATCGACACCGAGCTCGACAATCTGGTTACCGGCTATGACGAGGATTCCAAGCCGACCGCCGGCTTCCAGCGCGTCATTCAGCGTGCGGTGATCCATGTGCAGTCGTCCGGCCGCGAAGAGGTCTCCGGCGCCAACGTGCTCGTCGCCATCTTCGCCGAGCGCGAGAGCCATGCCGCCTATTTCCTGCAGGAACAGCAGATGACCCGTTACGACGCGGTCAACTACATCTCGCACGGCATCGCCAAACGTCCGGGCGCGTCGGAGACGCGTTCGCCGCGCGGCGCCGATGACGAGCAGGGTGGCGCGAACGGCGCCGAGCCGCAAGAGGAAGGCGGCAAGAAGAAGCAGCAGCAGGACGCGCTGACCGCTTATTGCGTCAATCTCAACAACAAGGCCAAGGCCGGCAAGATCGATCCGCTGATCGGGCGCGAGTCCGAGATCAACCGCACCATCCAGGTGCTGTGCCGCCGTTCCAAGAACAATCCGCTTTATGTCGGCGATCCCGGCGTCGGCAAGACGGCGATCGCCGAAGGCCTCGCCAAGCGCATCGTCGAGGGTGATGTTCCGGAAGTCTTGCACAACGCCACCATCTTCGCGCTCGACATGGGCACGCTTTTGGCCGGCACGCGCTATCGCGGCGATTTCGAGGAGCGGCTGAAGCAGGTCGTCAAGGAGCTCGAGGATTATCCGGGCGCTGTGCTGTTCATCGACGAGATCCACACCGTCATTGGCGCCGGCGCGACGTCCGGCGGCGCCATGGATGCGTCGAACCTGTTGAAGCCGGCACTGTCTTCGGGTGCGATCCGCTGCATCGGTTCGACAACCTACAAGGAGTTCCGCCAGTTCTTTGAGAAGGACCGCGCGCTCGTACGTCGCTTCCAGAAGATCGACGTCAACGAGCCGACCATCGAGGACGCCATCGAGATCATGAAGGGCCTGAAGCCCTATTTCGAGGAGTTCCACAAGGTCCGCTACACGACGGAAGCCATCAAGGCTTCGGTTGAGCTGTCGGCGCGCTACATCAACGACCGCAAGCTGCCGGATAAGGCGATCGACGTGATCGACGAGACCGGCGCCTCGCAGATGCTGGTGCCGGAGGCCAAGCGCAAGAAGACCATCGGCATCAAGGAGATCGAAGCGACGATCGCCACCATGGCGCGCATCCCGCCGAAGACTGTTTCGGCCGATGACGAGAAGGTGCTGCAGGGGCTCGATATCGAGCTGAAGCGCGTCGTCTACGGCCAGGACACCGCGATCACCGCGCTGACCTCGGCGATCAAGCTGGCGCGTGCCGGCCTGCGGGAACCGGAGAAGCCGATCGGCTCCTATCTGTTCTCGGGTCCGACCGGCGTCGGCAAGACCGAAGTCGCCAAGCAATTGGCCGCTTCGCTCGGGGTCGAGCTGATCCGTTTCGACATGTCGGAATATATGGAACGCCACACGGTCTCTCGGTTGATCGGCGCGCCTCCCGGCTATGTCGGCTTCGATCAGGGCGGCCTTTTGACCGACGGCGTCGACCAGCATCCGCATTGCGTGCTGCTGCTGGACGAGGTCGAGAAGGCGCATCCGGACCTGTTCAACATCCTGTTGCAGGTGATGGACCATGGCAAGCTGACCGACCACAACGGCAAGCAAATCGACTTCCGCAATGTGATCCTAATCATGACCACCAATGCGGGCGCGTCGGATGCGCAGCGCGCGGCGATCGGCTTCGGTTCGACCAAGCGCGAAGGCGACGATGTCGAGGCGATCAACAGGCTGTTCACGCCGGAGTTCCGCAACCGTCTCGATGCGATCATCCCGTTCGGCTCGCTGCCGGTGCCGGTTATCCATCAGGTGGTGCAGAAGTTCGTCATGCAGCTAGAGGCCCAGCTCTCCGAGCGTGGCGTCACCTTCGACCTGTCGCCGGATGCGATCGCCTGGCTCGCCGACAAGGGCTATGACGAGCGCATGGGTGCGCGTCCGCTCGGCCGCGTCATCCAGGAGCACATCAAGAAGCCGCTGGCAGACGAAGTGCTGTTCGGCAAGCTCAAGAAGGGCGGCACGGTGCGCGTCAGCGTCGAGAAGAAGGAAACCGGCGAGACCGGCCTGAAGCTCGAATCGCTGGCAGACGAGGCACCGGTGAAGCCCAAGAAGGAAGAACCGGAAGACGCCCCCAAGCAGCGCAAGGCAGTGGCCAAGAAGCCGGCGGCCAAGAAGGCCGTCGCGCAGAAGCCCGAGCCCAAGGGCAAGGACGGCGGCAAGCGCAGCCTGGTGCCGCAACTGCCGCGCAAGAGCTGATAGTCACTCCCTCGAAAAAGCCCCGGAAACGGGGCTTTTTTGTTGGCACAAAGGGACGATCACTGAAGCGTTGCCGGCGGCCCCTGGACAGCAAGCGGCGTCGGGCGGATTTTGGCTGATTTGTCCGTCCAGGACGGTGGTGCTCCCACCTTGGCGCCGACCATGCCGGACAGGCCGGGTGCCCGGCCGAAGGCCTCGCAGGCCGCGTATTTCGGCCTACCGCCGAGGAACGATTTTATGCGTTGACCCGACGGTATCGAGATATGCAATCCCGACGGCGCCTTGCCGGTAACGAGCATGCGCGAAAAGTCGTTTCCGAAAGTAGCGCCCAGACTGTACGCATCGCCGATCTCGGAGACCATGGCCTCGTTGGTGAAGGAGTTCGCTCCGCGGGACCAGACCATGGCGGCGCGTTGGATGCCGTTCCGGTCAAGTGCCTCCATGAGATGGGGAATTTTATGTCTGAACCAGGCCAGATCATCATCCTCAACGGCGCACCGCGATCGGGGAAATCGAGCATCGTCCAGGCCGTTCAGGAGAGCTTCGAGGGCCCATGGATGAACCTGGGGGTCGACACCTATGAGCAGGTCACGCCGCTGCGCTGTCGCCCGGGGATAGGTTTGCGGCCCGGCGGCGAGCGCCCGGATATCGAGGGTCTCGTGCCGAGGTTCTACGCCGCGCTCTACGAATCGATCGCCGCCCACAGCCGAGTGGGGTTGAATGTCGTGGCCGATCTCGGTCATCACGACAGCTATTCGCGACCCCTTGATTGCCTTGTCGATTGCGCCCGGCGCCTCGCAGGCCTGCCGGTTCTGTTTGTCGGTGTCCGCTGCCCGATCGAAATCATCATGCAGAGGCGCGCCGACAGTCCGGCGGGGAGGGGATATGTGACGGGATCGCCTGACGACCCTGTACCGTTGGCGGTGCGTCTGTGGCAGGAGGAGGTACACCGGCCTGGCGTGTATGATCTGGAAGTGGACACATCGCTTCTGACGCCGGCACAATGTGCGGATGCGATCCGCGGGCGGCTCAGGCAAAATGTAGAGCCTCCGACGGCGTTTGAGAGGCTTTTGGCGTTCTCCGCAAACAAGCTGTCCTGATCGCGCGCTCAGCGGCGATGAGAATGAATCTCAGCCGCGCGGCCCGCTCCTCATCTACGGTGGGCATAATCTGATTGATGTGCTCGGCGGAACGGCGATCACGCTGATGTCCTGGCGGCTCGGATCCATGATTTTCGATGCGCAACCGCATAACCTTCCCAGACGGCCGCAGCTGCTGGGAACCACTGAAAGCCAGGCGTCAGGATAGTGGCATGGCCGCCTTTATCCGGCCGGCATTCTCGGCCAGCACCTCGGGTTTCTCCATCTGGCCCGTATGCGGCTTCAGCGCGATGCCTTCGAAGCGCGGAATGACGTGGACGTGAAGGTGATAGACGGTCTGCCCGGAGGCCGGCTCGTTGAACTGCATCACGGTGACGCCATCGGCCTTGAATGTCTTGCGGACGGCGACCGCCACCTTCTGCACGACCGTGAAAAGCGGGCCGAACGTTGCCGGATCGGCGTCGAGCAGATTACGCGACGGCGCCTTCGGCACCACCAGCGTATGGCCCGGCCCCTGCGGCATCACATCCATGAAGGCAACGACCGCTTCGTCCTCGTAGACGCGATGCGAGGGAATTTCACCGCGCAGGATCTTGGCAAAGATGTTGTCGGTGTCATAAGCGGTTTCGGCCATGGCGAACGCTCCGGATTGTGCCTCGCTGATTGGTGTAGCGAAGCCTCTCGTGGGCGGCAAGACGATCAGGCGAGATCGATGAAGCCGATCTCGACAGGCGTGCACTGCCAACCCAAGGGATGCCGAACCTGACATATGCTCCTGCCCCGCGGGATGGCCTACTCCTCCAGATCCTTGCGGAATGGCGTGTGTTCTTCGAGATATTCGCTCATGCGTTCCACCTCGCGCCGTTCGCGCCTGAGATAGTCGGCGACGGCGTTGCGCAGGCCGGGATGGGCGATGTAATGCGCGGAATGCATGGTCACCGGCCGGTAGCCGCGCGCCAGCTTGTGTTCGCCCTGTGCGCCCGCTTCGACCACCTTGAGCTTGCGCTCGATGGCGAAGTCGATGGCCTGGTGATAGCAGACCTCGAAATGCAGGAAGGGATGATCCTCGATGCAGCCCCAGTTGCGGCCGTAGAGCGCATCCGAGCCGATGAAGTTGATAGCGCCGGCAATGTAGCGGCCGTTGCGCCTGGCCATCACCAGCAGGATGTCATCGGGCATCCGCTCGCCGATCAGCGAGAAGAATTCGCGGTTCAGATAGGGCCGGCCCCATTTGCGGCTGCCGGTGTCCATGTAGAAGGCGAAGAAATCGTCCCAGGCCCGTTCTGTAAGGTCCTTGCCGGTAAGCCAGTCGATGGAGATGCCGTCGGCAAGCGCCTCGCGGCGCTCCTTCTTCATGGCCTTGCGCTTGCGGGAGGCGAGCGTGGCGAGGAAATCGTCATAGGTCGAGAAGCCCTCGTTGACGAAGTGGAACTGCTGGTCGGTGCGATGCAGGAAGCCCGCCGCCTCCAGCACGTCCACGTCGCTCTCCTGCGCGAAGGTGACATGCGCGGAAGAGACGCCGAGCTTTTCCGCCACTGCCTTCAATCCCGCGGCGAGCCCGGCCTTGACGGTGCCGGAATGCTGGCCCCTGCTCACCAGCAGGCGAGGGCCGGTGACCGGCGTGAACGGTACCGAGCATTGCAGCTTGGGATAATAACGGCCGCCGGCGCGCTCGAAGGCATCCGACCAGCCGTGATCGAACACATATTCGCCCTGGCTGTGTGACTTGAGATAGCAAGGGACCGCGCCGAGCAGCGTGCCTTGACCATTCTCCAGCCTGAGATGATGACCTTGCCAGCCAGTGCGCCGCACGGCGCAGCCGGAATCCTCGAGTGCGCTCAGGAAAGCATATGAAACGAGGGGGTTATAACCGTCTTCGGCATCACTGCGCGTGGTCCCGGCGAAACCGTCCCACTCTTCGCAGGTGAAGGCGCCAACGCCCGCCGCAATGCGGATCGCATACTCCGCATCAACCGTTTGCCCGTCGCCGTCGTCGCCCTGATCCATGAGGCTTATTTAAGCTCCATCCGGACCGCTACAAGTCACGTTCTAGGCACCCATATCAAGCGACCTTGACCAGATCGGGCTCGAACCCTTCGAACGTCATCTGGTCCGCATATTTGAATGTAAGGTCGACCGCCGGCTGGTCATGCACCGTCCAGGTGATGACCGGCATTTTGAGCCGTTCACGGACAAAGCTGACGAATGGATTCGGCAGGTCGCCCGCTGCGTAGGAGGTGAAGGCGATCTGATGCGCCAGCATGGCGAAATGCGCTTCGATCAGCCTGTCGTCCTTGCCATAGGCGGTCAATCCAGCCGGGATGCCCGGCGCATCCCTGGCGAAATCGCGGATCAGCCAGTGGTCGAACGACATGATCGCCACCTTGCCCTTGTAGCGCTTGAGCAGCCTACCGACGCTCGCCACCAGGCCATTGTCGTATCCAGCCACGCCTTTTAGTTCGACCACCAGCGGCACCCGCCCGTCGATCAGATCGAGCGCCTCGCGCAGCGTCGGCACATGATCAGACGTGCCGCCGACCTTGAGCGCTGCCAGTTCGGCCGCCGTGCGCTGCCAGACGAAACCGTCGTGCCCAGTCAGCCGCTGCAAGTCGCCATCATGCATAATGACGGGAACTCCGTCCGACGACAGGTGCACGTCGCATTCGATGGCATAGCCGCGTTCGGCCGCGGCGGCAAAGGCGGAGAGGGTGTTTTCCCAGCGTGTCTTGTTCATGTCGTGAAAGCCGCGATGGGCGACAGGCCGGGCAATCAGCCAGGAAAGGTCGGTCATGTCAGGCTCGCTCACTCGACTTCGAAGATCGCTTCGATTTCCACCGCGGCATTAAGCGGCAGCGAAGCCGTGCCGACGGCGGAACGGGCATGCTTGCCGCGCTCGCCGAGCGCCGCCACCAGGAAATCGGAGGCGCCGTTTGCGACCAGATGCTGCTCGACGAAATCCGGCGCCGAGGCGACGAAGACGGTGATCTTGACCAGCCGGCGTATCTTCTCAAGATCGCCAAGTGCCGCCTTGGCCTGCGCCAGAATGTTGATCGCGCAGTATTTTGCCGCTTCCTTGCCGGTTGCTGTGTCGACGTCGCGGCCAAGCAGGCCGCTCGCCTGCAGCTTGCCGTCCTTGAGCGGCAACTGTCCGGCGGTGAAAAGCAGGTTTCCGGTCCTGCAATGCGGCACGTAGTTGGCGGCAGGCGCCGCGGCCGCGGGAATGGTGACCCCGAGGTCGCTTAGCCGCTTTTCGATTGTTTCACTCATTGCTTTTCCCTATTGCTGGAAGGTGCCGCGCCGGCCGGGCCGAAATTGCTATTTTTGCCTCGCTTCCGCCACGACTTTTTTAAGCTGGACCATCTTTCCCTGCGGCCTGCCATCAGCCGCGATGATCGGAGCCTCTCATGCGCGCAACGCGCCTTGCATTCCATGCCGTCCTGTTGCCGGCGGTCTTTTCGATAGGTCCCGCTTTCGCCGTGCCGGCGCTGCAGGCGCATCGCGCCGTCTACGACCTTACCCTCAAGAAGGCGGACGACCGCTCCGGCATCACCGGCATTACCGGTCGCATGGTCTATGAATTCAACGGCTCGGCCTGCGAAGGCTATACGGTGAAATTCCGCTTTGTCACCCAGATCGCCACCAGCGACAACACCAAGCTTACCGACCAGCAGACGACGACGTTCGAAGACGCCGAAGGCAAGACCTTCTCGTTCGTGACCAAATCCTTCGTCGACCAGAACCTCGACAAGGAGGTCAAGGGCGTCGCCACAAAGGAAACGAAAGGGCTGAAGGTCGATATCGACAAGCCCGAGAAGAACAGCCTGGAACTTGCCGCCACCCAGTTTCCGACCCAGCATCTGGTCGAATTGATAGACAAGGCCGAGAAGGGTGAAAACTTCTATCAAACCAATCTGTTCGACGGCTCCGAGGACGCCAACAAGGTGATGTCCACCACCGTCGTCGTCGGCAAGAGGACCGATGCCGACAAGGCCGATCCGGAAGCACCGGCGCTGGCCAAGCTTGCCACCGACAAATACTGGCCGGTCGACATCGCCTATTTCGACGACAGTGCCAAGAACGGAGAAGAAACGCCGGAATACCGGATCAGCTTCAAGCTGCACGAGAACGGCATCACCCGCGATCTAACCATGGACTATGGCGATTTCTCCATGACCGGCAAGCTGGTCAATCTGTCGCTGTTCGACCAGACGAAGGCCTGCCCGACGAAATAAGCTCCGATTTGCCTCGACGCAGCGCCGTCGCGGTCCACGGCTTGAAAGCGTCGCGGCGGCTTCTCATATTCTCGAGGCCGCCGGCCGCTTCATCTTCTGTGCGAATCCGTTCTATCATCGCTCGTCGCCGGTACCGGTCGGCGGAAGAAGGAATGCGGCGAGCCTCATGGCGGTCTATGTCGACGCGGCGATCTGGAAATGGGTTGGCCATCGCTGGTGCCATCTGATGGCCGACGACACCGATGAACTGCATCGTTTCGCCGCGCAACTCGGCATCAAGCGCTCATCCTACCAGGGGCCGCCGAAGACATCGGCGCCGCATTATGACATAACCGGTTTCGAGCGCGACCGCGCGGTGCGGCTCGGTGCCATCGAGTGCAATCGTGAAGAGATCGTCGCGATCTTCCGGCGGGTGAGGGTGCCAAAGGGTAAGATAAAGCGTTGAGGGCACGCGCGGATCGCCGCAGGCGCGCCGCAATGCGTCGTTGCGCTTGCGTTTGGAGCACTTCCCCTCTATATGCGCGCTCATTCCACACACGGACTTTGGTGTCTGCCCGGGAGAAATCCGGCTGAAACCTCCGGTGGCATCGAGGACTTCGTCCGAAAATGCCTGTGTCCGTGGAGGCTAACCGGAAAGGAAAATGAGAATGGCTCTGCCTGATTTCAGCATGCGCCAGCTTTTGGAAGCTGGCATTCACTTCGGCCACCAGACCCACCGCTGGAACCCGAAGATGGCGCCCTATATCTACGGCGCCCGCAACAACATCCACATCATCGACCTCAGCCAAACGGTGCCGTTGCTGCACCAGGCGCTGAAGCAGGTTTCCGACACCGTCGCCAAGGGCGGCCGCGTGCTGTTCGTCGGCACCAAGCGCCAGGCGTCCGACATCGTCGCCGATGCCGCGCAGCGTTCGGCCCAATACTATGTCAATTCGCGTTGGCTGGGCGGCATGCTGACCAACTGGAAGACGATCTCGAACTCGATCCAGCGCCTGCGCAAGCTCGATGAGATGCTGGCCGGCGAGGCGCAAGGGTTGACCAAGAAGGAGCGTCTCAATCTCGACCGCGAGCGCGAGAAGCTCGACAAGGCTCTCGGCGGCATCAAGGACATGGGCTCGACGCCCGACCTGATGTTCGTGATCGACACCAACAAGGAAGCGATCGCCATCCTCGAGGCCAAGCGCCTTGGCATTCCGGTCGTCGCCATCATCGACTCGAACTGCGATCCGGACAAGATCGACTTCCCGATCCCCGGCAATGACGACGCCGCGCGCGCCATCCAGCTCTATTGCGACCTCGTCGCGAAGGCTGCCATCGACGGCATCGCCCGCCAGCAGGGCGCGCTGGGTGTCGACATCGGCGCTTCGGTGGAAGCTCCGGTCGAGCCGGTGCTCGGCGAAACTCCGGCGGCGGAAACTCCGGAAGCGTGATAGCGAGGGCCGGTCACGGCCTTCATCTTTCTAATATTTTGACGCGTTAAACGGACGCACCGTCGAGATCTGATGGTGCGTCGGCGCATTTGAACAAAGAGGCGACAATGAGCATTTCGGCTGCACAGGTCAAAGAACTCCGCGACTTGACCGGCGCGGGCATGATGGACTGCAAGGCGGCGTTGAACGAGACCAACGGCAACATGGAAGAAGCCGTCGACTGGCTGCGCAAGAAGGGTATCTCCAAGGCCGACAAGAAGGCAGGCCGCACCGCGGCCGAGGGCCTGATCGGCGTCGATTCCGGCGTGCGCGAGGCCGCGGTCGTCGAGGTCAATTCCGAGACCGACTTCGTAGCCCGCAACGCCGCCTTCCAGGAGATCGTCGCCAACGTCGCCAAGGTGGCGCTGGCCTATGGCACGAGCGAGGCCGTGGCTGCCGCGAAGTACCCGGGTTCGGACAAGTCGGTCACCGACACCATCAAGGACGCCGTCGGTACCATCGGCGAGAACATGGGCTTCCGCCGTTCGGCCAAGCTCACCGTTCCGCACGGCGCCGTCGCGACCTATGTTCACAACGCGGTTGCCGACGGCCTTGGTAAGCTGGGCGTCCTGGTCGCTATCGAGACCACGGGCAACGAGCACGCGGCCAATGCATTCGCCCGCCAGGTCGCCATGCATGTCGCCGCCACCAACCCGATGGCGCTGACCACCGAGGAACTCGATCCCGCGGCAGTCGAGCGCGAGAAGGCGATCTTCGCCGACCAGGCTCGCCAGTCCGGCAAGCCGGAGGCGATCATCGAGAAGATGGTCGAGGGTCGCCTGCGCAAGTTCTACGAGGAAGTCGTGCTTCTGAAGCAGGCCTTCGTGCTCAATCCCGACATCACCGTCGAGAAGGCGTTGAAGGATGCCGAGAAGGAGATCGGCGCTCCGGCCAAGATCTCGGCCTATCTGCGTTTCGCGCTCGGCGAAGGCATCGAGAAGGAAGCGACCGATTTCGCGGCGGAAGTCGCGGCGGCGGTCAAGAAATAGCCCGAAGAACAAGTAAGGCTAAACGGCTCAGGCAACTCGGCCGGGTGTCCGCATGGATGCCCGGCCGATTTCTTGTGCGGTGTCGATGAAGGCCCTCAGCTTCGGCGCCATCGACGCCCGGCGCGGAAAGTAAAGGAAAAGGCCGGGTTCCTCGATTGCCGTCTTTGGCAGGACCTGGACGAGGCGTCCTGCGGCAAGATCGACGCGCACCAGCGGCTCGAACACATAGGCGAGCCCGACCCCTGCAAGTGCAAGATCGATCGCCGCCAGCGAATCGGTCACGACGGCCGTGCCACGCGTCTCGACCCCGACCTCCTTGCCATTGTCGTTCAGATCCCAGCGATAGAACGCGCCGGAGCGGAGAAGCCTGTAGCCTATGCAATTATGGTTCGCGAGGTCGGCCACGTCGCAGGGACGGCCGTGCCTTCCGATATAGTCCGGCGAGGCGACGAGCACGGCCTTGAAGGGCTGCGTCAGCCGTATGGCGGTCATGTCCTGCGCGATCATCTCGCCCAGCCTAATGCCGGCGTCAAAACCTTCCCCGACAATATCGACCAGGGCTTGATCGGCGAAGACCTCGACCGTCACATCCGGATAGCGTTCGGCCATGGCCGCGATCACGGGCGTCACCGCCAAAGGGATAGCGATGTTGGACGCATTGATCCTGAGCAGGCCGGAGGGCCGCCCCTTGACGCCGCGGATGCGGTCCATCCGCTCCGCGATGTCCTGGAGGGCAGGGCCCGTTGTCTCCACCAGTGCCTTGCCGGCTTCGGTCAGCGAGACGCTACGTGTCGTGCGCGCAAACAGCGGCTGGCCGATGCGCTCTTCCACCAGCCGCACAGCATGGCTGACCGCCGACGGGCTCATGCCGAGCTCGGCCGCGGCAAGCGCGAAGCCGCCGCGTCGCGCCACGGCAACGATGACGGGCAGGTGGGTGAGCAGGTCCCGGTCCATTCATGAATGATATCCCATAGTCTTTGCGAACAATGCAATCTTATCGATGGCGGCGCGTTGATCCACATTGTCCTCGATACATCGTCGGCGGGCTGATTTTCCAGGAGACGAGACATGAATGCTTTGAAACACGTGACCTTCGCTGCAGGATTGGCGCTGGCGCCGATCGATGCCGGCGGAGCCGGACCGGCGGAGTGGCAGGCGCTTGCCGACGAGCGCGCGGTCATCCGCATCGCCGATGCCATCGACCGCGCCGTCGATGCACAGGACTGGAAACTTGCCCGCAGCTATTTCGCGGATCGGGTTACCGCGGATTTCAGCAGCCTGTCCGGACAGCCGGCGGCCAACATTGCCTCCGATGAGCTGATCGGCGCCTGGGCCGGCAACCTCAAGGGCAGCAAGACCAGCCTGCATCTGCGCACTAATCACCAGGTCGTTCTCGAAGCGGACACGGCGACCGTCCTGTCGAACGGCTATGCCTGGAACCGGATGGAAGGCAATGGCGAGCCGCTTTGGGAAGTCTGGGGCACATATGAGCACCACCTGACCCGCTCCGGCGCGGGTTGGAAGGTCGACGGCTTCACCTTCCGCGTGACCCATGAGCGCGGCAATCCCTGGGTCAAGACGACACCCGGCCAATAACCCAACATCAAACTCGATCGGAGAATATCATGACCATGAACTACTACACGCTTGGCAACAGCGGCTTGCGCGTCAGCCGGTTGGCGCTGGGCACCATGACCTTCGGCACCGAATTGGGCTGGGGCACTGACAGGGACACAGCCCACGCAATCTTCGACGAATATGTCGAGGCGGGCGGCAATTTCTTCGACACGGCCGATCTCTATACCGGCGGCACCGCCGAGACCTGGCTCGGCGAATTCGTCGCCGAGCGCGGATTGCGCGACAAGGCGGTGATCGCCACTAAATTCACCTTCAATTCAGAACCGGGCAATCCGAACGCCGGCGGCAATGGCCGCAAGAACATCATGCGCGCCGTGGACGCCTCTCTGAAGCGGCTCGGAACCGACTATATCGACCTCTATCTCATGCATGTGTGGGACAGGCTGACGCCGGCCGAGGAGGTGCTGCGCACGCTGGACGACCTGGTGCGCGCGGGCAAGGTGCGCCACGTCGGCCTTTCCGATGTGCCGGCCTGGTATGTCGGGCGGGCGCAGGCGATCGCAGAATTGCGCGGCTATGAGCCGATCTCAGCCCTGCAGCTCGAATATTCGCTGGCCGAACGCTCGATCGAGCATGAGTTCGTGCCTTTCGCCACGCATCATGGCGCCGGCGTCATGGTTTGGAGCCCGCTGGCCAGCGGCTTGCTCAGCGGCAAATATCGCCCGACGCAAGCCGGCAATGCCGGCCGGCTCGACGGTTTCCGCAACACCACGCATCCGAGCTTCCGGAAATTCAGCGACCGCAATTGGGCGATCGTGGCCGAGCTCGAAAAGGTGGCCGCCGAACTCGGCCGCAGCATGGCCCAGGTGGCGCTCAACTGGGTGGCGACGCAGCCCGGCGTCGCAACCGTCATCCTGGGCGCGACCAAGCTCGCGCAACTGCAGGACAACCTCGCGGCGCTGGATTTTTCGATTGCCCCCGAACTCCGCAAGCGGCTGGATTCGGTGAGCAGCATGCCGGCGCCGTTCCCGCATTCCTATTTCGGGCCCGAGATCCAGGTCAGGGTGGCCGGCGGTGTCGTGACCGGCGACAAGCCCTCCGGCTATTCGCCGCAGGTTCTGGTGGAAGGCGAGGCGGTCAGCATCAGCAGCAACTGATCGAAAAAGCCTGGGATTTTGCGCAAGGGCGCGGCGTGACATCGCCGCGCCCTTCGTGTATCGGGTCGAACCATCATGCCAGCGCCGCCAGGCGAAGCGGGGCAGTTTCGCCTCCTGATTTGCCGCGCCGAGATTTTCGAGGACCAGATGACGGTGAAGCCCCTCTACCGACGTGTCTTGCTGAAAGCGTCTGGTGAAGCGTTGATGGGCGAACAGCATTTCGGCATCGACGTCTCGGTCGTCGACCGCATCGCCGGCGACATCGCCGAAGCCCGCGCGCTCGGCATCGAGGTTGGCGTCGTCATCGGCGGCGGCAATATCTTTCGCGGTGTGGCGGTTGCCTCCAAGGGTGGCGACCGCGTCACCGGCGACCATATGGGTATGCTCGCCACCGTCATCAATTCGCTGGCGCTGCGCACCTCGCTGAACAAGATCGGCGTCGATGCGGTGGTTCTTTCCGCGATCGCCATGCCTGAGCTTTGCGAGAGCTTTTCGCAGCGCCAGGCAACCGCCTACATGAACCAGGGCAAGGTGGTGATCTTTGCCGGCGGCACCGGCAATCCGTTCTTCACCACTGATTCGGCCGCGGCACTTCGCGCCGCTGAAATCGGCGCCGACGCGCTGTTCAAGGGCACACAGGTCGACGGCGTCTATTCTGCCGACCCGAAGAAGGACCCGAACGCGACGCGTTTCGAGCGCATCAGCCATGCCGAAGTGATAAATCGCGGCCTTTCCATCATGGATACGGCAGCGATTGCACTTGCGCGCGAAAACAACATTCCGATAATCGTCTATTCGATCCACGAAAAAGGTGGTTTCGGCGATATTCTAAGGGGCGGCGGCCGCTGCACGGTCGTCGCGGACGATTGATCCGGGGCCTGATCGCGGAAAAGGCGAAAAACCGGTTTCGAAATCAGGCTCGAACACGGGGCCTTGCCCCGAAAGCAGTGAACCCGCGTCAGACGGGTCGAGGAGACTAAGATGAGTGGTGAGTACGACGATCTCAAGCGGCGCATGGATGGGGCAATCGCCGCGTTCAAGCATGACCTGGCTTCGCTGCGGACCGGTCGCGCTTCCAGCAACCTGCTCGACGCTATCCAGGTGCAGGCCTATGGCACCAGCATGCCGATCAACCAGGTGGCCAATGTCACGGTGCCTGAGCCGCGCATGATTTCGGTGTCGGTCTGGGACAAGTCGATGGTGGGCGCGGTCGATCGCGCCATCCGCGAATCCAATCTGGGCTTCAATCCTATCGTGGACGGCACCAATCTCAGGATTCCGCTTCCGGAACTCAACGAGCAGCGCCGTAAGGAACTCGTCAAGATCTCGCATGGCTACGCCGAGAACGCCCGTGTCGCAGCGCGCCATGTGCGCCGCGACGGCATGGACTTCCTGAAGAAGGCGGAGAAGGACGGCGTCATCAGCGAGGACGATCAGCGCAAGCGCTCCGACCAGGTCCAGAAGCTTACCGACGAAACGATCAGCACCATCGACCACCTGCTTTCCGACAAGGAAGCTGAAATCATGCAGGTTTAGGGTCTGGCCGGCGGCTGGCCCGAAAGCGAGATCATGGCAACGCCCGCGCATGTCGCGATCATCATGGATGGAAACGGACGCTGGGCCAAGGCGCGCGGCATGCCGCGGCTCGCCGGCCATCGCGCGGGCGTAGAAGCACTGCGCAAGACGGTGCGCGCCGCGCCCGATCTCGGCATTTCCTACCTGACTGTCTATGCCTTCTCTTCGGAAAACTGGTCGCGGCCGAAATCCGAAGTCAGCGACCTGATGGGCCTGTTGAAGCTGTTCATTCGCCGCGATCTCGCCGAACTGCACCGCAGCGGCGTGCGCGTCAGGATCATCGGCGACAGGGCAGGGCTGCAGCCCGATATCAGGCTCCTGCTCGAAGAAGCCGAAGCGCTGACGTCGGCCAACGAGGCGCTGACGCTGATCATCGCCTTCAACTACGGCGGACGCGACGAGATCGTGCGCACGGCGCGCAAGCTTGCCTCGGCCGTCGCGCGCGGCGAGCTCGACAGCGAGGCGATCACCGCCGAATCCTTTGCCGGCTGCCTCGACACGCAAGGCATTCCCGATCCCGAACTGGTCATACGCACCAGCGGTGAGCTTCGCCTTTCCAATTTTCTTCTGTGGCAGGCTGCCTATAGCGAGCTTGTGTTCCTGCCCTGCTATTGGCCCGATTTCAGCCGAGAGCATCTAGCCGAGGCCTTGCGCGAGTTCGCCGGGCGCGAACGCCGTTTTGGCGGGCTGGATCCGCAAGATGTCGCTTCGAGGCCGGCCGCGGGATGAGCAATCTCCAGCTTCGCGTTCTTTCGGCGGTCGTGCTTGCCATCGCGACGCTTGGCCTGACCTGGTTCGGCGGCCTGCCGTTCCGGCTGCTTTCAGCCGCGATTTCGGCGGTGATCTTCTACGAATGGACGCGCATGTCTCGCCCTTCCGGGACGACCGGGCTCGGTTTTTTGCCGGAAGCGCTGCTGCTGGTGTTTCTCGGCGCCCTGATCACCGGCCTGCCTGCCTTGTGGCTGCTGCTTCTGGTGGCTGCACTGGTCGCCGTCACGGCCATCGCCGCCCAACTGCGCGGGGCCGGGCAGTGGGATGCCTCCGGCCTTGCCTATGCAGCCGTCTCGGGTCTTTCCCTTGCGCTTCTGCGTGACGGCGACCATTCCGGCCTCGTCGCCATCCTGTTCCTGTTCGCGGTGGTCTGGGCGACCGACATCTTTGCCTATTTCGTCGGCCGGGCCGTCGGTGGCCCGAGGCTGGCGCCGTCCATCTCTCCCGGCAAGACGCGAAGTGGCGCGCTCGGCGGCGCCGTGGGCGGGGTCGTTGCGGGGCTCATCCTGGCCGTCGCCGCCGGTGCGGGCAACCTGCCAATGCTCGGTCTCGTCGCGCTCGCGCTTTCAATCGTCTCCCAGGCTGGCGACCTCCTGGAATCCTGGGTCAAGCGCCGCCACGGCCGCAAGGATTCGGGCGCGCTCATTCCGGGCCATGGCGGCGTCATGGACCGTGTCGACGGGCTTGTCGCGGCGGCTTTCGCCCTATACGTCATCGGCTGGATTTCGGCGGGCGCCGATCAGCCGGCACAGGGGCTGTTTCCCATTTGAACGGCATCGTTCCACGATCGATGCGGGCGCGCCTTGGATTCGCCTGGATTGATGTCACAGTCGCGGCGCAACGGTGTCGCGGAAGAACTGAGGATTTGAGTTGAACGAGATTCTTCACGCGATCTTCGGCATGGAAGGCTTCCTTCTCGGCACGCTCGTGCCCTTCCTGTTCGTGCTGACCGTGGTCGTGTTCGTCCACGAGATGGGCCACTATCTCGTTGGCCGCTGGTGCGGCATCGGCGTCAGGGCCTTTTCGATCGGTTTCGGCCCGGAACTCTTCGGCTTCAACGACAGGCACGGCACGCGCTGGAAGCTCTGCGCCATACCGCTTGGCGGCTATGTCAAATTCGTCGGCGACATGAACGCCACCTCCAGCCAGCCGTCGACGGAAGAGATCGAAACGCTGACCGACGAGGAACGCAAGGTCGCCTTTCACACCCAGCCGATCTGGAAGCGGGCGGCGACGGTGGTGGCCGGGCCGCTGTTCAATTTCCTGCTGACGATCGTCGTCTTTTCGGTGCTGTTTTCAGCCTATGGCCGCTATGTCGCGGAACCCATGGTGGCCGAGGTGACCGCCGGCAGTCCGGCGGCGAAAGCCGGCATCCTGCCCGGCGACCGATTCGTCAGCGTCGACGGCAGCAAGATCGAAACCTTCGGTGACGTCCAACGCCTGGTTTCGGGCCGGGCCGGCGACAGCATCACCTTCGTCATGCTGCGCGACGGCAAGGAAGTGACCGTGACCGCCACGCCGCAGCTGATGGAGCAGCAGGACGCGCTCGGCAACAAGGTCAAGGTGGCCGTGATCGGCGTCGTCAACAACCAGGAACTCGGCCAGCCCAGGCTGATCACCTACAGCCCCGCCGGCGCGTTGGCCGCGGCGGTGGAGGAAACCGGGCACGTCATCCAGCGCACCGGCCAGTTCCTGCAGCGTTTCGTCGTCGGGCGCGAGGACAAGTGCCAGCTCGGCGGCCCGGTGAAGATCGCGGACATGGCCGGCAAGGCGGCGAAGCTCGGCTTCGAATGGCTCGTGCAGCTCGTCGCGCTGCTGTCCGTGGGCATCGGCATCCTCAATCTTTTGCCGATTCCTCCCCTCGACGGCGGCCATCTCCTGTTCTACGGCGTGGAGGCCGTCATCCGCCGGCCGGTGTCGGAACGGATGATGGAAATGGCCTATCGGGCCGGTCTGCTTCTGGTTTTGGGCTTCATGGGTTTCGTATTCTGGAACGATCTGTTTGGATGCTGAAATCATGAAGAAATTTGGCGTCGGCATGGTCGATGTTGAGACGCCGTTTACCATGCACGGGGATATGAGTGACGCGAAAGCCACGCACCAGGGTTAAGTAAATACAAATTAACCAGAAGCCTTGCGTGTAGGGAAAATCCGGTTAATACGGTACGGGAAATTACCGCACGTCCGGTTTTCTCGCCGTGGGGACTACGAGAAAAGGTTATTAAGCCCGATGAAGGCAGCATCCAAGTTTTTGAGCGCCGCTTCCGCGGCAGCCCTGTCCGCGGCTTTGGTCGTGCCAGGTGCGCTCGCAGTGCAGTTCGTTGCCACATCGGCGGCCGAAGCCGCTGTCGTCAGCAGGGTGGAGGTGAGCGGCAACCAACGTGTCGACGCCGATACCATCCGCAATTACATCACCATCAAGCCGGGCAAATCCTTCTCCAGCTCCGACATCGACAGCGCGGTCAAGGCGCTGTTCGGAACCGGGTTGTTCTCGGATGTGCAGATCAATCAGGTCGGTTCGACGTTGGTGGTCAAGGTTTCCGAGTACCAGGTCGTCAACCAGGTGTTGTTCCAGGGCAACAAGAAGCTCAAGGACAACGCGCTTGCGGCTGCCGTGCAGTTGAAGCCGCGCGGCACGTTCTCGCAGGCGGCGCTCGACGCCGATGTAGAGTCGGTCAAGGCCGCCTACAGGCGTATCGGCCGTGACGATGCCGCCGTGACCACCGAGGTCATGCAGCTCGGCGACAACCGCGTGAACGTGGTCTTCCATGTCAATGAAGGTGATCGCACGCAGATCGCGGCGATCAATTTCGTCGGCAACAGCGCCTATTCGAGCCGCCGCCTGTCAGATGTGATCACGACCAAGCGCTCGTCCTGGGTTTCGTTCATCCTGCGCGACGACGTCTACGACGACGACAAGCTGCGCGCCGACCAGGAGCTGCTGCGGCGCTTCTACTACAATCACGGCTATGCCGACTTCCAGGTCGTGTCCGCTGTCGGCGAGCTCGACAACGCGACCAACAAGTACACGGTCACCATAACCGTCCAGGAAGGCGAGCGTTATACGTTCGGCGACATCAGCGTCGAAAGCACGATTCCGGAAGTCGACTCGAAGGCGCTGGAATCGGTGGTCGAGACCCACAAGGGCGACGTCTACAACGCCAAGAATGTCGAGGACACCATCATTGCCCTGACCGAGAAGGTGGCCGGCTCCGGCTACGCCTTCGCGCAGGTCACGCCGCGTGGCGACCGCAATTTCGAGAATCATACGATTTCAGTGGTCTACACCATCGACCAGGGCACCAAGGCCTATGTCGAGCGTATCGAGATCCGCGGCAACGACCGCACGCGCGACTATGTCATCCGCCGCGAGTTCGACGTCAGCGAAGGCGACGCGTTCAACCAGGTGCTGATCCAGCGCGCGAAGAAGCGGCTGGAAGACCTCAATTACTTTGACAAAGTCGAGGTTTCGACGGTGCCCGGGTCGGCGCCGGACCAGGTCGTGCTGGTGGTCGACGTGGTCGAAAAGTCGACCGGTGAATTCTCTGTCGGCGCCGGCTATTCGACCGGTGGCGACACCGCCGGTCCGTCCGTCGAAGGATCGATCACAGAGCGCAACTTCCTCGGCCGCGGCCAGTTCATCAAGGTGTCGGCGGGTGGCGGCAAGAACTCGCGCGATTACAGCCTTTCGTTCACGGAGCCGTATTTCCTCGGGCGCCGTATCGCCGCCGGCTTCGATATCTACAAGCGGACCAGGGAATACGACGACTACGACAGCGATACGTTGGGCGCGACGGTGCGCTTCGGCCTGCCGATCACCGACAGCATCTCGACCCAGCTGGCGTATAATATTTCCCGGGAGAAGTATGAGCTGGATGACAGTTGCGACGACAACGGGGACGGTGTTCCCGACTCAGGCTGTGATGTTTCCGAGGCTATCTTGGATGGCATCGATCAAAGCCCGTGGATCAAGTCGTCGGTCAGCCTGGGACTGGTCTACAACACCATCGACGACATGAAGAACCCGCATGAGGGTATCTATGCCACCTCCACCGTGGAAGTGGCAGGTCTCGGTGGCGATGCAAAGTTCGTAAAGGTGACGGGACGCGGCAGCGTCTATCAGACGCTGTCCGAGCAGTTCGATCTTGTCGGCCTCCTTTCGGGCGGTGCCGGCCATGTCGAAGGCTACGGAAACGACGGCGATCTGCGCATTTTCGATCATTTCCAGAGCACCGACCGCATGATCCGCGGTTTCGCCTATGGCGGCATCGGCCCGATTGCTTCCGGCACCAGCGGCGATCATCTCGGCGGCACCACCTATTTCAACGCCTCGGCGGAAGCGCAGTTTCCGCTGCCGGTCGTTCCGGAGAGTTTCGGCTTGCGCGGCGCGGTCTTTGCGGATGCCGCCACGCTCTACGGCAGCAAGATCGACGACCAGAGTTTGGTCGATCAATCGTCCACTGGCATGCAATGGCGCGCCTCGGTCGGTGTCGGCCTGATGTGGGCTTCGCCGTTCGGCCCGATCCGTATCGACTATGCGATCCCGGTCAAGAAAGAAGCAAGGGACGACGTGCAGGAATTCAACTTCGGCATATCGACCCGCTTCTGACCGGCGGATGACGATGCTCCCGGATCGTTGAGGTCCGGGAGAAAATGTTCCGATCTAGCTGGATATAGCTTCTGGAATGACCGATCCGGTGTTCTTCGCGCCATCACGCCGGTATACGGCGGGCGAAGTCGCGAATCTGACCGGCTCGGTGCTTGTCGATTCCGGCCAGTCCGGCGTTTTCATCGACGCGCTGGCGCCGGCCAACGAAGGCGGCGAGAATGCACTCGTTTTCGTCGATGGCAAACGCAATTCCTCGCTGATGCCGTCGCTGCGGGCGGCTGCGGTGCTGTGTCCTGCGGAGTTCGCCGGCAAGGCGCCTGCCGCCATCGCCGTCCTTGTGCATCCCCGTCCGCAACAGGCATTCGCGCTGGTCGGACGACTGCTGTTTCCGACAGCGGCGACCCCGGGGCCGATGACCGGTGAAACCGGTATCTCGCCGCATGCCCATATCGATCCGAGCGCACATGTCGAGGAAGGTGCCGTCGTCGAAGCCGGCGCGGTGATCGGTCCTGCGGTGTCCATAGGCGCCGGCACCGTCATCGCGCCTCACGCCGTCGTCGGCCGTTCCTGCCAGATCGGGCGTGACGGCTATATCGGCCCGGGCGCCAGCGTCCAGTATGCCTTGATCGGCAACCGCGTCATCATCCATGGCGGCGCCCGGATCGGCCAGGACGGCTTTGGCTTCGTTGCCGGCGCCAAGGGGCCGGAACGTGTTCCGCAGATCGGCCGCGTCATCATCCAGGACGATGTCGAGATCGGTTCCAATTCCACCGTCGACCGCGGCGCCATGTCCGACACGATCATCGGCCAGGGCACCAAGATCGACAATCTCGTGCAGATCGCGCATAACGTCCGCATCGGTCGCAACTGCATCGTGGCCGGACTTTCGGGTATCTCCGGTTCCGTCGTGGTGGGCGACAATGTCACCATGGGCGGCGGCGTCGGTCTTGCGGATCACCTGACCATAGGGTCGGGCGCGAAGCTTGCCGCGAGAAGCGGATTCATGAGCAATGTGCCCGCGGGCGAGATCTGGGGCGGCTATCCGGCACAGCCGATGGCGGAAGCCATGCGCGAGATAGCCATGCTGCGCAAGCTCGCCAGGACCCGCAAACAGGGCGAGGGGAGCAATGGCTGACATCACCGGGACGACGCTGGAAGCAGTCGACATATTGGGGCTGATGAAGCTCCTGCCGCATCGCTATCCGTTCCTGATGATCGACCGCATCGTCGACATTGATGGCGACGAATCCGCCACCGGCATCAAGAACGTGACCATAAACGAGCCGCATTTTCAGGGTCACTTCCCCGAGCAGCCGGTCATGCCGGGCGTGCTCATCGTCGAGGCGATGGCACAGACTGCCGGGGCCATCTGCATCCGCAGTCTTCGCACTGAAAAGCCGTCGCTGGTCTATTTCCTGACCATCGACAACGCCAAGTTCCGCAAACCGGTCGTTCCCGGCGATCAGTTGAAGATCCATGTCAAGAAAATCAAGAAACGCGGCAACCTGCTCAAATTCGCCTGTGAAGCCCTGGTCGACGGCAACAAGGCCGCCGAGGCCGAGATCTCAGCCATGATGGTCACCGGCGACTGACAATCGAATGCTTATGAAAATCAAGACATCCATCCATCCTTCCTCCGTCGTGGAGGAAGGCGCACAAATCGGCCAAGGCGTCCGCATAGGACCGCTCTGTTACGTCGGCGCAGATGCCGTGATTGGCGACGGCGTGGAACTGGTCAGCCATGTCTCGGTGATAGGCGCGACGACGATCGGCGCGTCGACCAAGGTCTATCCGATGGCGATACTGGGCGGGCCGCCGCAGAACACCAAGCACAAGGGCGGCCGCACCACGCTCGTCATCGGCGAGAACTGCACGATCCGCGAAGGCGTCACCATGCATGTGGGCACCGATACCAGCCGCGGCGAAACGACGGTCGGCGACAATGGCAATTTTCTCGCCTACGCCCACATCGCCCATGACTGCGTCGTCGGCAAGAACGCCACCTTCGCCAACGGCGCGACGCTGGGCGGACACTGCGAAATCGGCGACAACGTCTATATCGGCGGTCTCAGCGCCGTTCATCAATTCGTGCGGGTAGGCGACAACGCTTTTCTTGGCGGGTGCTCGGCTTTTGTGGGTGATGTCATTCCCTATGCCATGGCGGCGGGAAATCGGGCCAGCCTGCGCGGCCTCAACATCATCGGGCTCAAGCGCTCCGGTCTGCCAAGATCCGAGATCTATCTGCTGCGCAGGGTCTATAAGACAATATTCGACCGCTCGCGCACCGTTGGCGAGAACATCGAATTCGCCAAGGCGGAATTCGCCACGTCACCGACCGCCATGAAGATCATCGATTTCATCTCCAGTCGCGGCAAGCGGCACTATGCTGTGCCATCGCTCAAGGGGAGCGATGGCGATGACGGCGATGACGAAGACTGAGGCGGCGGCAGCGGATTTCGTTCTCTCGCCGGGGGCCAGGGTCGGCATCGTCGCCGGCGGTGGCAGCCTGCCGGTGGAAGTCGCGCAAGGCCTGGCCGCGCATGGCTACCCGCCCTTCATCCTCTTGATGGAAGGTGAGGCCGACCGCCAGCAGGAGTTGCTCCGATACGAACACGACAGCCTCGCCCTCGAGCAGATCGGTTCACTGGTGGCGACGCTGAAGCGCCACGGCATCACTCATGTGGTCCTTGCCGGCGAAATCAGACGCAGGCCCCGGCTGACCGACATCCGTCCTAGCCTCGGCTTGCTGGCGATCGTGCCGTCGGTGATCATGGCGCTGGCGCGCGGCGATGACGGACTTTTGAAGGTGGTGACACGCGGCCTGGAGAAGCGGGGCATCAAAGTGGTCGGCGCGCATGAGGTCGTTCCCGAACTGGCCGCCGGCGAAGGCACACTGACCACGGCGAAACCAAAGCAATCGGACTGGCGCGACATCGAGGCGGCCAGGCTGGCCGCCAAGGCCATCGGCGCGCTTGATATCGGGCAGGCGGCAATTGCGATCGGAGGCCGGGCCATCGCGCTGGAAGGCATTGAGGGCACGAGCGGCCTGCTCGAAAGAGCGCGCGCGCTGCGCGGCCATGGCAGGCTTGCCGGAAAGACCCGCGGAGTGCTGGTCAAATGCGCCAAACCCGGCCAGGAGCTGCGGGCCGACCTGCCGTCGATAGGGCCGCAAACGGTGGAAGCAGCGTATGCGGCGGGGCTTGCCGGCATTGCCGTCGAAGCGGGGCGCTCGCTGATCCTGGAAGGGCCGGCAACGCTGTCGCGGGCGAACGCGCTCGGTCTGTTCATCGTCGGCCTGCCAGCGGCGGAGCCGGCGCATGGCTGACAAGGCGCTGAAGATCGCAATCGTGGCCGGCGAGGAATCCGGCGACCTGCTTGGCGCCGACATCGTGCGCTCGATCAAGCAGTCGACGGGGCGCGAGGTGCAGATCGTCGGTCTCGGCGGCCGCCATCTGCAGGCGCTCGGGCTGGTTTCGCCGTTCGACGCCGGAGAGATCGCCCTCATGGGCTTCAGCGCCATCTTGCGTGACCTGCCGCGGCTGATGCGGCGGATCGGCCAGCTGGCCAGCACGGTCGCGGATGCGAAGCCCGACTGCCTCATCACCATCGACAGCCCCGACTTTTCGCTGCGCGTGGCCAGGAAAGTGCGCGCGGCCAACCCGTCCATCCCGATTATCCACTATGTCTGTCCCAGCGTCTGGGCATGGCGGCCGGGCAGGGCGGTGGCGATGAAGCCCTATGTCGACCACATCCTCTGCATCCTGCCGTTCGAGGTGAAGGAGCTAGGCAGGCTCGGCGGACCGCCAGGGACCTATGTCGGACATCGCCTCACCCATGACGCGGGCGTGCTCTCGGCAGCCAGGACGCAGGCCCAACCGCGGGATCTTTCGCCGGATCGCCTGAAGACGCTGCTCGTCCTGCCCGGCTCGCGACGCAGCGAAGTGCGGCGGCTGCTCGAGCCGTTTGGGGAGACCGTGTCGATGCTGCGGGCACGCGGGCATCGCCTGCGGCTGATGTTGCCGACCGTGCCGCATGTCGCCGATGTCGTGCGCTCGGCGGTCGCTCGCTGGGACGAGAAGCCCGAGATCATCCTCGACCCTGAGCGAAAGTGGCAGGCCTTCGGCAAGGCTGACGCGGCGCTGATCGCGTCCGGCACGGTTTCGCTTGAACTGGCGCTGTCCGATGTGCCGATGATCTCCTGCTACCGGCTTGACCCTGTTGCGCGCATCGTGGCGCCATATCTCGTTTCGGTCTGGTCGGCGCTGCTACCCAATCTGATATCGGATCGGGCGCTGATCCCGGAATTCTACAACGAGTATGTCAAGCCGAACAATCTGGCCCGCCAACTCGAAGCGCTGTTCGCCGACACAGGCATGCGCAGATGGCAGAAGGACGGGTTCGCCGAGATCGCGCGGCGCATGACAACCGCCAAGCCGTCAGGCGACATCGCCGCGCAGGTGGTGATGGGGTATATCAAGAGAGTGAGTAGTGAGTAGTGAGTAGTGAGTAGTGAGTAGTGAGTAGTGAGTAGTGAGTAGGATTACCGCTCTTTCCCTACTGACTACTGACTACTCACTTTTATTCACTTCTTCCTTTTACCGCTTCGCGATCGGCACGTAGTCTCGCTCCGGCGCGCCGGTGTAGAGCTGGCGGGGGCGGCCGATCTTCTGGCGCGGATCCTCAATCATCTCCTTCCACTGCGCGATCCAGCCGACGGTGCGGGCGACGGCGAACAGCACGGTGAACATGGTGGTGGGGAAGCCCAGCGCCTTCAGCGTGATGCCGGAATAGAAGTCGACATTGGGGTAGAGCTTCTTCTCGATGAAATAGGGATCGGTGAGTGCGATCTTCTCCAGTTCCATGGCGATGTCGAGCAGCGGATCGTCCTTGATGCCGAGTTCGCCCAGCACCTCATGCGCGGTCTTCTGCATGATCTTGGCGCGCGGATCGTAGTTCTTGTAGACGCGGTGGCCAAAGCCCATCAGCCGGAACGGATCGTCCTTGTCCTTGGCGCGGGCGATGAATTCCGGAATATGATCGACATGGCCGATCTCGCCGAGCATGTTCAGCGCCGCTTCGTTGGCGCCGCCATGCGCCGGGCCCCACAGGCAGGCGATGCCGGCGGCGATGCAGGCGAACGGATTGGCGCCAGACGAGCCGGCGAGCCGAACGGTAGAGGTCGAAGCGTTCTGCTCATGATCGGCGTGCAGGATGAAGATGCGCTCCATGGCGCGCGCCAGGACCGGGTTGATCTTGTATTCCTCGCATGGCACGGCAAAGCACATGTGCAGGAAGTTGGCGGCGAAATTCAGTTCGTTCTTCGGGTAAATGAAGGGCTGGCCGATATGGTATTTGTAGGCCATGGCCGCGATCGTCGGCATCTTGGCGATCAGCCGCATCGACGCCACCATGCGCTGGTAAGGATCCGAGATGTCGGTGGAGTCGTGATAGAAGGCCGACAGCGCGCCGACCACGCCGCACATCACCGCCATCGGATGCGCGTCGCGGCGGAAGCCGGTGAAGAAGCGCGACATCTGCTCATGCACCATGGTGTGGCGCGTCACGCGGTAATCGAAATCGTCCTTCTGCGCCTTGGTCGGCAGTTCGCCGTAGAGCAGGAGATAGCAGACTTCCAGGAAGTCGCCATGTTCGGCCAACTGGTCGATCGGATAGCCGCGATGCAGGAGAATGCCGGCGTCGCCATCGATGAACGTGATCTCGGACTCGCAGCTTGCCGTCGAGGTGAAGCCGGGATCGTAGGTGAAGGCGCCGGTGGTGCTGTACAGCGTGGCGATGTCGATGACGTCAGGCCCGACTGAACCACTTCGCACCTTGAATTCGTGCGTCTTGCCGGCGAATTCCAGCTTTGCCGTGGCTTCCTGGGTCTTGCCGCCCAGTTCCCGTCTTGTCGCAGCTTCGGTCATTGCAAACTCCTTCTTGTTTCCTCATGCCGGCAAAGGCAAATTCTGCAAAGCGACACGTCGAAGTCACCGAATGCGCGTAATCGCGACCGCATTTTAGGAAGTGCGTGCCAGATTGGGCCAAGGCTCAATGTTGCACTGCGAAACGCGCCTTTCAATGCCAATCTTCTTGGGCCAGATTGCTCCTAATCGATTTGATCGGCGATGCGCGCCAGGCTCTCCTCGCGACCAAGCACGGCGAGAACGTCGAACACGCCGGGCGAGGTGCTCTTGCCTGTCAAGGCGGCGCGCAAGGGCTGGGCGACGGCGCCGAGCTTGTAGCCGCCGGCCGTCGCATAGTCGCGGATCGCGGCTTCAGCCGAGGCCGCCGTCCAGTCGCCTGAAACCGCCTCGAGCGCGTCGTGAGCGCCACGCAGGACCTTGCGCGCATCGTCATTGAGCAGCAGGGCTGCCTTCTCATCGATCGGCAACGGCCGCGCGGCAAACAGGAAGGCAGCGCCATCGACGAGTTCGACCAGCGTCTTGGCGCGCTCCTTCAGGCCCGGCAGCGCTGCCAGCAACTGCGCCCTGTTCCGGTCGTCGAGGCGTGCGGCCATCGCCGGGCCGCCCTCGAGATAGGGCAAGGTGGCAATGAAGATATCGAACAGCTCGGCATCGCCCATGCGGCGCATGTGGACGCCGTTTAGCGCCTCCAGCTTGGCGAAATCGAAGCGGGCGGCGCCCTTGTTCACATCGCCGATGTCGAACCATGCGATCATGTCCTGGATCGACATGATCTCATCGTCGCCGTGGCTCCAGCCGAGCCGAGCCAGATAGTTCAGCAGCGCTTCGGGCAGGTAGCCCATGGCGCGGTAGGCCTCCACGCCCAGCGCGCCGTGCCGCTTCGACAGCTTGGCGCCGTCGGCGCCGTGGATCAGCGGTATGTGCGACATTGAAGGCACATCCCAGCCCATGGCGATGTAGATCACGGTCTGGCGGGCGGCATTGGTCAGGTGGTCGTCGCCACGGATGATGTGGGTGACGCCCATGTCGTGATCGTCGACGACGACGGCATGCATGTAGGTCGGATTGCCGTCCGAGCGCAGGATGATGAAGTCGTCCAGATCCTTGTTGGGAAAGCGCACGTCGCCCTGGACACGGTCATGCACCACCGTCTCGCCCTTGGTCGGCGCCTTGATGCGGATCGCGCCCTTGACGCCAGGAGGCGCCTGCGAGGGGTCGCGGTCACGCCAGCTTCCGTCATAGCGCGGCGGCAGGCCCTTGGCCCGCGCCGCGTCGCGCATTGCCTCAAGCTCGGCAGGGGTCTCGTAGCTGTAGTAAGCCTTGCCCATGCGCACCAGCTCTTCGGCCACCTCGCGATGGCGCGGCGCGCGCTCGAACTGCGAGACGGCGTCGCCGTCCCAGGTGAGGCCGAGCCAAGTCAGTCCTTCGAGAATGGCTGCTGTCGCCGCATCGGTGGAGCGCTCGCGGTCGGTGTCCTCGATGCGCAGCAGCATCGTACCGCCGGTGTGCTTGGCGTAGAGCCAGTTGAAAAGCGCCGTACGCGCGCCGCCGATGTGCAGGTAGCCGGTGGGCGAGGGGGCAAAACGGGTGACAACCTTGTCGGACATACAACTCTCGGGAAACGTCTGGAGCGGGGTGCGGATCACACGCACTTTCGCGCGTCGCGCGTTCATGTAGCATAGGGTGTCGAGGGCGCAAGGGGCAGACCCGATGGCTGGAGCGGGCCGGGGCGCGGAGGAAGGCGAGGACGTCGTTGCCGGCGTCAGCGAACGCTCTCTTTTTGCCATGCCCGCGCCCGCCTCATTGCCGCTGGCGTTGCCGCCCCTACAGCAGCCGGGCAAGTCGCCGCCGGCGGATGTTTCCACGCCGCCCGGCATTCCCGCAGCCGGCGCGGCCGTGCGTCTGCGCCGTGAGTTCGGCCGTGCTTCATGGCCTCGTCTGCGCAACGGCGTGGCCAGAGCGTCCGAGCTCGAACTCGATCGGGGCATAGCCTTCCTGCTCGTCCCGGTGTTCCTGGCATGCGGATCGATCGCCTATTTTTCGCTGGCGGCGGAGCCGGGCTTTGCCAAGCCTGTCGCGGTCGCGATCCTGATGTCGCTGTGCGCGCTCGTTTCACGCTCATGGCCGAAAACGCATCTGTGCTTCATGGCGGCGCTGTTGTGCGCGCTCGGCATGCTCGCCGGCAAAGTCGAGACGTGGCGAGCGGGAACGCGGATGCTGGGCTCGGAAATCTCCACGCAAATCACCGGCCGCGTCGTTTCGGTCGACCAGATGGAGACCGGGCGCATCCGGCTGACCATCGATGTGACATCGACCGCGCGGCCGAAACTACTCTACGCGCCGGAGCGCGTTCGCCTTTCGGCACGCAAGGTGCCGGCTGAAGTGACGGCCGGTTCGCTCGTGACCGGCTATGCCAGGCTGTTGCCGCCGACCGGACCGGTGCGGCCGGACAGCTACGACTTTTCCTTCGACAGCTACTTCGCCGGCATAGGCGCCAGCGGCTTCTTTCTCGGCAACCCCAAAATCGTCTCAGCCGATGACAGGCCGCTGTGGGCCGCCCTTTCAGCCGCCATCGAGAGTGCTCGCGAAAGCATTGCCGACCATATCAGGGGCAGCATCGGCGGTGCCGAGGGCGAGATCGCCGCGGCGCTGATCGTGGGTGTGCGCGCCGGGATCCCCGACGAGATCAATGAAGCGATGCGACGCACCGGCATCTACCACATCATCTCAATTTCCGGGCTGCACATGGCGCTGGTCGCCGGCACGGTCATGGGTCTGCTGCGTGGCGGCTTCGCGCTGTTCCCGAATTTTTCCTCCCGCCGGCCGGTCAAGAAATACGCGGCCGCGGCGGCACTTTTCTCGATCGCCGCCTACCTCGTCATTTCGGGCGTCGTTGTCGCCGCCGAACGCAGCTTCATCATGCTGGCGGTGATGCTGATCGCCGTTCTGTTCGATCGGGCGGCACTCACCATGCGCAATCTGGCTATTTCGGCGATCGCCGTCATCGTGGTGTCGCCGCACGAGGTGGTAGGGCCGAGCTTCCAGATGTCGTTCGCCGCCACCGCGGCCCTGGTCGGCGCCTATGCCGGCTGGTCGGATCGCAAAGCCGACAAAGCGCGGACCCCGCCGCCGCAACGGACCTTGCCTGGCCTGCTGACGCGAAAATTGCTGCTGGCGACAGGTGGGCTGGCGATGACCTCGATTATCGCGGGAAGCGCCACGGCGCTTTTCGCCATCTGGCATTTCCAGCGCGTGTCGCCGCTCAGCCTGTTCGCCAATCTTGCCGTCATGCCGATCGTTTCGGTCGTGATGTTCCTTGCGGTTGCCAGCGCGCTGCTGATGCCGTTCGGGTTCGATGGACCATCCCTTTATCTGATGGGCAAGGGACTGACCGCGATGATCGCCATATCAGGATGGATCTCGCAACGCTCGCCGGTCGACGCGGTCGGGTTGATTTCGCAGCAATCCGTCCTTCTGGTGGCGATCGCTCTGGTCATCGCGACGATGGCCACGACATGGCTGCGGCTGGCGGCACTTCCCTTCGCGCTCGCCGGTCTGTTGACCGTCTCGGACACGCGCACGCCGGACGTGCTGATTTCGGAGGATGCTCGCCTGGTGGCACTGCCGATCGGCGGCGGCGAGCTCGCGATCAACCGGGCGCGCCCGAACGAATTCACCGTCGATAACTGGAAACGGGCGCTGAAGTCCGAAACCATCGTTGCGCCGGAACTGTTCGACAGCGGAGACCGACAGTTCGACATCTTCGATCCCGCGCAACTTCCGGCGGGAGCGCCTTTCTATTGCTTCACGGGCCTGTGCATGGCCCGGCATACCTCGGGGGCGATCATCGCGCAGGTGGAGGATCGCAAGGACGCCTGGAGGGCCTGCTCCTATGCGGATCTGATCGTCATCAACGACCCCGCGGGCTACGACCCCTGCCACAATCCGCTGGTTCTCGTTATCACCAAGCGGCAGCTCGCTCGTAAGGGAAGTGCCGCCGTCTTCTTCGACCGGCAATCGGCGACGGCACCGGGACGGGTCAGCTTTGCCGTCGACAGGCCATATCGGCCTTGGCACGAACAGCGAAAATTCTCACGCGAGGCAAGGGGACTGCCGCCTTACCGTAAACCCGAAAAGCCCACCGCCGACCCCGCTCAGTAGCGCCTGATCAGGCCGACCAGCTTGCCTTGCACCTTGACCCTGTCCGGTCCGAAAATACGTGTTTCATAGGCCGGATTGGCAGCCTCGAGCGCAATCGAAGCACCCTTTCGGCGGAAGCGCTTCAGCGTTGCTTCCTCCTCGTCCACCAGGGCCACGATGATCTCGCCGGGACTTGCGGTGTCGGCATTGCGGATGATGACCGTGTCGCCGTCGAAAATGCCGGCCTCGATCATCGAATCGCCCTTGACCTCCAGCGCATAGTGTTCGCCGCCCATGATCATGTCAGGCGGCACTGAAATGGAATGCGTCTGATGCTGGATGGCGTCGATCGGCACACCCGCTGCGATGCGACCCATGACCGGGATCGACACCGCTGAAACCGCATCGTCGTCATTGCCGGCAGCGGGCAGACGCGAAGACGTCGCCGGCTTGATCTGCCGGCTAGGGCTGCTGCCCTGTCCGAGGCTGCCCTGGATGACGCTCGGGGAGAACTTCTTTGCCGCGTTAAGACCCGGCGCGATCGAGTCCGGCAGGCGCAGCACCTCCAGCGCGCGCGCCCGGTTGGGCAGGCGGCGAATGAAGCCGCGCTCCTCCAACGCCGTGATCAGCCGATGAATTCCCGACTTGGAGGCGAGGTCCAGCGCTTCCTTCATCTCGTCGAAGGACGGCGGAATGCCGCTTTCCTTCAGCCGTTCATGGATGAACATCAAGAGTTCATGTTGCTTGCGCGTGAGCATGGCGGCCCCCAAAGGCATTGCACGAAGGGTCTGGAACCAGAATCAGAAAACAAACCCAGAACAAACACTATCTGTTCCAGTTGTGTTCCGCAACCATTTAAAGTTTAATGAATTTGTTAAGGCGACGGAAACGAAATGCCCTCCCGCAGCCAGCATCCTGCCAGCGCGGTCCGTCGTCAATGCGCTCCCGGGCCCTTTGAGACTATTTTGGTTAATGGCCTGTGGCCCGACCGTCTCCACTCTTGGCACAAGCCTGCAAGCTGGGTGACCGGCAGGTGCGGGGTGCGTTTGGGCGGATTAAAAACCCCTGCGGCTCGTGAACGAAACGAAACCAAAATGCCAACTTCCTGCCGGAAAACGACGAGGCACCACCACTGGTCGCGATGGGCTGCGTTCGCTCGCTCCTTGCTTCCCGTTCGCTTGACGAAACCGTATAATAATGTACGGTTTTCGAAGAGGAACACCAATGACCACGCCGAAGCAGGCCGCGCGACGCGAACGGATAGAGGAGGCCGCCTATGCGGTGCTCCGGGAAACCGGCTACAAGAGCGCCTCCCTGCTTGCTATCGCCAAGCGGGCATCGGCCTCGAACGAAACCCTCTACAACTGGTACGGCAACAAGCAGACCCTGTTTCGATCCTTGATCGAAGCCAATGCGGAGAGGCAAGGAAGCTGCTGGAGGACGCCCTTCACCAGGCGCGCGATCCGCTCGAAACCCTGAACTTGCTCGGGCCAGTCCTGCTGACCCTCGTGACGGGCGACAAGGCGGTGGCGCTCAATCGCGCCGCGGCCGGCGACGTCAACGATACAGGCACGCTTGGCCAATCGATCGCGCAATTCGGCCGCAATACCATAATGCCGCTTGTTGGCGACCTGCTTCGAACCGCAAGTCGGGCCGGCCTGATCGCCTGTGACGATCCTGCCGAAGCCGCCGACATCTACATCAGTCTTTTGATCGGCGATCTCCAGGTTCGCCGGATCGTTGGGGTGCTCGAGGAACTGCCTCGGGCGGAAATCGAGCAAAGATCGAACCGGGCGTTCACCCTGTTCTTGCGCCTCTATGCGGCCAGCCCTTGCCCGGGCGGCAAAACAGCCGGCCCGTTTCCAGGGCGCTCTTCTCACCGAGGAACATCGCGACCATGAGCAAAATTCCCGATCTCGCAGCGATCGAGGCAATGGACACCGCGGATCCGCTGCGTGCCATGCGTGACCGCTTCACCTTGCCCCAGGGGGTGATCTATCTCGACGGCAATTCGCTGGGCGCCGCTTCGCCCGCCGTGTTCGGCGAGCTGCAGAAGGCCGCCACGCAGGAGTGGGCGCAGGATCTCATCCGCGCCTGGAACACCGCCGGCTGGTTCGACATGCCGGTCGAACTCGGCGACCAACTCGGGCGCCTGATCGAGGCCGCCGCCGGCCAGACGGTGGTCTGCGATACCACCTCGATCAACATCTACAAGGTGCTGCATGCGGCACTCGGGATGCGGCCGGACAGGTCAGTCATCGTCGCCGAGGGGGACAGCTTTCCGACCGATCTCTATATGGCCGAAGGCGTTGCCTCGACGCGGCCGGGCACGGTGCTGCGGCTCGAGGGTGTCGATGCACCGACCATAGAAGAACTGATCGACGAGAGGGTCGCGGTCATCCTGATCAACCACGTCAACTACAAATCCGGGCAGCTGCGCGACATGGCCGCGCTGACGCGCAGGGCACATGATGCCGGCGCGCTGATCGTCTGGGATCTCTGCCATACCGCCGGCGCCTTGCCGGTCGAGCTCGACCGTTTGAACGCCGATTTCGCCGTCGGCTGCACCTACAAATATCTCAATGGCGGCCCAGGTGCCCCGGCCTTCATCTACGCGGCCGAGCGCCACCATGGCGATGTCCGCCAGCCGCTCAGCGGCTGGTGGGGCCATGTGCGGCCTTTCGCCTTCGAACAGGGTTTTGCTGCCGACACAGGCATCCGCCGGTTTCTCTGCGGCACGCAGCCTGTGCTGTCGATGCGCGCGCTCAAAGGGGCGCTCGATGTCTGGAACGACGTCGACATGGGAGAGGTGCGCAGGAAGAGCATCGCATTGACCGATCTGTTCATCCAGCTCGTCGAGGCAAAATGCGGCGCCTACGGCCTCGAACTCGAAAGCCCGCGCGACGGCAATGAGCGCGGCAGCCAGGTTTCGTTCCTCCACCCGCATGGCTATCAGGTGATGCGGGCCTTGATCGAGCGCGGCGTGATCGGCGATTTCCGCGCGCCATCCACGATTCGCTTCGGCTTCACGCCGCTTTATGTCGGCTATGTCGATGTCTGGCAGGCGGTCGAGGTGCTGGAAGACATTTTGCGCACGGACGCCTGGCAGGAGGCGCGTTTCGCCGTCAAGGCGGCGGTGACTTAAGAGCCTCTCGCTCAGAAAAGCGCAGCGGTTTCGGGATAACGATATGCAGTCGGCAAAGCTACGTCAGAGCCGGGTGCGGACCTTCCACAGCTCCGGGAACAACTCCACCTCCAGCATCTTCTTCAGGTAGGACGCGCCCGATGTGCCGCCGGTGCCGCGCTTCATGCCGATGATGCGCTCGACCGTGGTGACGTGGTTGAAGCGCCAACGGCGGAAATAATCCTCGAAGTCGACCAGCTTCTCGGCGAGTTCGTAGAACATCCAGTAGCGCTGCGGGTCGCGGTAGATGGTCTGCCAGGCGACAAGGACCTCTTCGTTCTCGGTCCGCGTTTCGCGCCAGTCCGTACGCCTTGCGTCGGCGCCGATGTCGAAGCCGTTGCGGGCGAGCAGCAGCAGCGTCTCGTCGTAGAGCGACGGTTGCGCCAGAATCGCCTCCAGTTTCTCGCTGAGGTCCGGCCGGTGCTTGTGCGGTCCGAGCATTGCGAGATTGCGGTTGCCGGCCACGAACTCGATGGCACGGTACTGCCAGGACTGGAAGCCCGAGGACTGGCCGAGCGCATCGCGAAACTCGGTGTATTCACTGGGCGTCATGGTGCGCAGCACGTCCCAGGCATTGTTGAGCTGCTCGAAGATGCGGGCGACACGCGAAAGCATCTTGAAGCTCGGTTCGAGACGGTCTGCGCGGATGGAGCGGATTGCTGCGCCGATTTCGTGCAGCGCGAGCTTCATCCAGAGCTCCGAGGTCTGGTGCTGGATGATGAACAGCATCTCGTCATGGGCTGACGAAAGCGGCTCCTGCGCCTCGAGCACCTTTTCCAGATGCAGATAGTCGCTGTAGGACATGCGCTCCTTGAACGACATTTCCGCGCCCTCGGCGGACGGGTCGTAGGGCTTGCTCAATTGATCTTCTCCGCGCGCAGCCGGAAGCGCTGGATCTTGCCGGTCTGCGTCTTGGGCAAAGCGGCGATGAATTTTACCGAGCGCGGATATTTGTAGGGCGCGATCGTGGCCTTGACGTGATCCTGCAGACGCTTGACGGTCATTGCGTCTGGCGCCACGCCTTGCACGAGCACCACATGAGCCTCGACGATCTGGCCGCGCTCGGCATCCTCGGCGCCGACCACCGCGCATTCGGCGACATCGGCATGCGCCAGCAGCGCCGCTTCGACCTCTGGGCCGGCGATGTTGTAGCCGGCACTGACGATCATGTCGTCGGAGCGCGCTGCGAAGTGGAAAAAACCGTCCTCGTCCTGCCAGAACGTGTCGCCGGTGAGGTTCCACCCGTCGCGGACATAGTCGCTCTGCCTGGCATCGGCCATGTAGCGGCAGCCGGTCGGTCCCCGCACCGCGAGCCTGCCCGCGGTGCCGCGCGGCACTTCGCGCATTTCGTCGTCGACGACGCGCGCCTGATAGCCGCCAACGGCCTTGCCGGTGGAGGCAGGCTTCATGTCATCGAAGCGGTTGGAGATGAAAATATGCAGCATTTCCGTGGCGCCGATGCCGTCAAGGATCGGCTTTCCGGTTTTCTCAGTCCATTCCTCGAAGACCGGCGCGGGCAAGGTCTCGCCGGCCGAAACGGCGACGCGCAGCGACGATAAATCGGCCCCTTCGTCCATGGCCTTGAGCATTGCGCGATAGGCGGTGGGCGCGGTGAAGGAGATCGTCGCTTTGTAGGTTTCGATGATGTGGACCATGTTGGGCGGCGTTGCCTGTTCCAGCAGCGTCGCCGCGGCGCCGAAACGCAGCGGGAAGATGGCGAGCCCGCCAAGGCCAAAGGTGAAGGCCAGGGGCGGCGAGCCGACGAAGATGTCGTCAGGCGTCACCTGCAGGATCTCGCGGGCGTAGGCGTCGGCGATGATCAGGAGGTCGCGGTGAAAATGCATCGTCGCCTTCGGCACGCCTGTCGTGCCTGAGGTGAAGCCGAGCAGGGCGACGTCGTCACGCCCGGTCTGCACCGCGGTAAACGTCACGGGCTTGTCGAGGGCGGCGCGATCGAGTTCGGCGTCGTGGTTGGCGGTGCCGTCGAAGCCGATGACCTGCTTGAGGAACGCGCTGTCCTTGGCGCAGGCGGTCATCTCGTCCATCAGCCTGGTGTCGCACAGCGCTGTGGTGATTTCGGCCTTGTCGACGATCTTGGCGAGTTCGCCGGCGCGCAGCATCGGCATCGTGTTGACCACGACGGCGCCGACCTTGGTGGCGGCCAGCCAGCAGGCCACCATTGCGGGGTTGTTGGCCGAGCGGATCAGCACCCGGTTGCCTGGCTTGACGCCGTAATTCTCGACCAGCGCATGCGCCAGCCTGTTCGTCCAGTCGGATAATTCCTTGTAGGTGCGGCGGCGGCCGTTGCCGATCAGCGCGGTGTGGTCGCCCAACCCTTTCTCGACCAGCCTGTCGGTCAGTTCGACGCCGGCATTGAGCCGTTCGGGATAGTCGAAGCCGTCGAGCAGGAAGTCCGGCCATTGATCCGGCGGCGGCAGGTTATCGCGCGTGAACGTGTCGATATGCGCTGATGGCCCAAGCATTTTCGGCTGCCCCTGTCTGCCTCACGCCCATCGCTGAACAAGGCACAGGATCGCACCAGTCGAAATTTGTTTCAAGCCTAAAATGTTTTGCCCCCGGAGCATTGACGTTGCCGCTGTCGATCGCCATTGCTATCGGCTGAAACGATGCCGTCCGGGGGAGGGTGCCGATGCTCGAACATCGCATTGCCGATTGGGACAATGCCTACGCCAACGGCGCCAACATCGCCGGCAGCGATCGCTGGCCAGCTGCATGGGTCGAACCGGCGCAGGCATTTCGCGATGCGCTTGCTGCAAAGGGCAGGGCTCAGCTCGACATCGCCTATGGCGACAGGCCGCGCAACCGGCTCGATCTCTTCCTTCCCGCCGGGGCACCCAAGGGGCTCGTCGTGTTCATCCATGGCGGCTACTGGCTGGAGTCCGACAAGGATAGCTGGTCGCATCTCGCCAGGGGCTCGGTTGACAGCGGCTTTGCCGTGGCGATGCCGTCCTATACGCTCTGCCCCGCCATACGCATCGCCGGCATCTCCCACGAGATCGGCGCGGCGATCGGCAAGGCGGCGGCGATGGTCGGGGGACCGCTTATGCTGACCGGGCATTCGGCCGGCGGCCATCTCGCCAGCCGCATGGCGACGACATCAACGCCCCTGGCGGCCGGCGTGGCAAGGCGCGTACGCCACGTCGTTTCGATTTCGGGCCTGCATGACCTGCGTCCGCTTATGCGCACCGGCATGAACGCGGCGCTGAAAATCGATGAAGCCGAGGCGCTGACGGAAAGCCCGGCGCTGCTGCGGCCCATGGATGGCGCTCGCGTCACGTGCTGGGCCGGAGGCGGCGAGCGGTCCGAGTTCTTGCGCCAGAACGCCTTGCTGGCCAATATCTGGACAGGGCTTGGTGCCATCACGAGCGCGGTGGTCGAGCCGGACCGACATCATTACGACATTGTCGAAGGCCTGGCCGATCCGGCGCATCCGCTGACACGAGTTTTGCTAGCGGAGTCAACAATCTGATTTGTCGCTAGAATCAGCTGGTTATACGGTGAATATTCACCTCAACATGAGAACGCTGCAAGCGTCTCCCACAGCCGCGGCGGACGCAAACGGCTCGCGCACGATCAGTCCGTTGGCGTCGGCCAGCATCCTCAGCATCGAGGAATCCTGGATGCTGAAAGGGGTTGCAACCAGCATGCCGGCCTCTTGCCTGACCACCGCCCGCACATAGTCCTGGCGCAGATCATTGGCCTGCATGGCGGCGCCCAGCCTTGCCTGACGAATATCTTGCCGGAAATCGCGGCCGCCGAGGCGTGCCAGGAGCGGTTTCAGGAACAGTTGCGAGCAGACGAGGCTCGCCACCGGATTGCCGGGCAGGCCGATGCACCTGATGTCGCCGAGGCGGCCGAACATCAGCGGCTTGCCGGGACGCATGGCGATCTTCCAGAAACCGAGCGTCATGCCTTCGCCGGTCAGCACGTCATGGATCAGATCGTGGTCGCCGACCGAGGCGCCGCCAAGCGTGACGATGACATCAGCGCCGGCCGCGACCGCTTTCCTGACCAGCGCCGCGATGGCTTCCTCGCGATCAGCGGCAATGCCGAGATCAAGCGCATGCGCGCCGACCGATTGCGCGGCGGCGGCGACGCCATAGGCGTTTGACGAAATGATCTGGTCGGGGCCGAGTTCGCTGCCGGGCGGCAGCAGCTCGTCGCCGGTGGCGATGATGGCAACCAGCGGCCGCTTTACGACGCCCACCCGGGGATGGTTGGCCGAGGCGACAAGCGACAGTGCTGCCGGATCGAGCACGCGGCCTTTTTCCAGCAGAATGTCGCCCTCGGAGAAATCGAGCCCGAAGCGGCGGATGTTGCGCCCCTCGGCCGTCGGTTCGACCACCTCGATGCTGCCGCCGCCGAGGTCACGAACGTTTTCCTGGATGACGATGGTGTCTGCGCCTTGCGGCAGCGGAGCACCGGTGAAGATGCGCACGGCCTGCGCCTTGCCGACGGCGCCGTCAAAGCCGCGCCCGGCCGCCGCCACGCCCATCACCGAAAGCCGGGACGGCACGGACGCGACATCGACAGCACGGACCGCGTATCCGTCCATGGCAGAGGCGTTGAAGGGCGGTTGGGTGCGCAACGCCACCACCGGTTCCGCGAGAACGCGATCCACGGCCTCGAGGAGCGAAACGCTTTCGCTCGCAAGCGGCGCAGCACCCTCCAGCAGGCGTTCGAGCGCTGCTGCGACCGGAAGCAGCGCCATCAGGCGACCGCCCCATCTTCGCCAGCGGCTTTGTAGTCGCCCGACTTGCCGCCGGTCTTTTCGACCAACCGGATGCCGGTGATGATCATGGCACGGTCGACCGCCTTGGCCATGTCGTAAATGGTCAGGCAGGCAACCGAAGCCGCGGTGAGCGCTTCCATCTCGACGCCGGTCTTGCCGGTGACGCGCGCCAGCGCAATGATCTTCAGTCCGGGCAGGGCAGGATCGGGCTCAATGTCGACGGAGACCTTGGTCAAGAGCAGCGGATGGCAGAGCGGGATCAACTCATGCGTCTTCTTCGCTGCCATGATGCCGGCTATGCGCGCGGTGCCCAGCACATCGCCTTTCTTGGCATTGCCGGCCAGGATCATCTTCAGCGTCTCGGGCCGCATCGAGACGAAACCCTCGGCGACAGCGGTGCGCGTCGTTTCGTCCTTGCCGCCGACATCGACCATGTTGGCCTGGCCCTGCGCGCCGAGATGGGTGAGGGCGGCCGTCATCGTCAGACAGCCTCGGCCGCTGCCTTGCCGGTGAGCAGCGCGCGCGTTGCCGCGGTCACATCCTGCTGGCGCATCAAACTTTCGCCGACCAGGAAGGTGCCGATGTCGCTCTTTTGCAATCTGAGGCAGTCGTCATGAGAGAAGATGCCGCTTTCGCTGACCAGCAAGTAACCTTGCGGCACCATCGCCCGCAGTCGTTCCGAGGTTTCGAGACGGGTCTCGAATGTCCGCAGATTACGGTTGTTGATGCCGATTAATTGCGACGACAGCTTCAGTGCGCGCTCCGTCTCAGCCTCGTCGTGGACCTCGATCAGCGCATCCATGCCGAGTTCGAATGCCGTCGCTTCAAGCTCGCTCGCCAAATGGTCATCGACGCTGGCCATGATGATCAGGATGGCGTCCGCCCCCCAGGCGCGAGCTTCATGGACCTGATAAGGATCGAACAGAAAATCCTTGCGCAGCGCGGGCAGGGTGACGGCGGCTCTTGCCTTGGTGAGAAATTCCGGCGCGCCCTGGAAGGACGGTGCGTCGGTCAGCACCGAAAGACAGGCGGCGCCGCCTTTTGCATAGGCCCGTGCGAGCGCTGGCGGATCGAAGTCGGCGCGGATCAAGCCCTTGGACGGGCTTGCCTTCTTGATCTCGGCGATCAGAGCGAAGCCGCCGGATCTGCGCTTCGCCTCAAGTGCCGTGAGAAAGCCGCGCGGCGCGTCCGCATCTTTTGCCCGCGCCTTGATCTCGGCCAGCGGCACGCGCGCCTTGGCCGTCGCGATCTCGTCGCGCTTGTAGGCCTCGATCTTGCGCAGGATGTCCGACATCTGTCTAACCGTTCGAAATCTCGACCAGCCGGTCGAGCACCTGCAGCGCCCGGCCGCTGTCGATGGCTTGCACTGCCGTCGCCATGCCGTCGGCGAGCGTCGTCGCCTTGCCCGCCACCACCAAGCCGCCGCCGGCGTTCATCAGCACGGTGTCGCGAAAAGCGCCCACGGTGCCACCCAGCATAGCGCGCAACGCCTCGGCGTTGTAGGCAGCGTCGCCGCCGCGCAGTTCTTCCTTGGTGTGACGGGTCAGGCCAACCGCTTCGGGCGTCAAGGTGAAGGTGCGGATCTCGCCGCCGATCAGTTCGGCGACATGCGTTTCGCCCGTGGTGGTGATCTCGTCGTAGCCGTCACCATGAACGACCCAGGCATGCTCGGTGCCCAGCGCCTTCAGCGTCTGGGCCACCGGTATAATCCATTCCGGCATGAATACGCCGACCATCTGCCGGCGCACGTCGGCCGGGTTGGAGAGCGGACCGAGCAAGTTGAAGATGGTCCTGGTGCCGAGCTCCACGCGGGTCGGGCCGACATGCTTCATCGCCGGGTGATGTGCCGGCGCGAACATGAAGCCGACACCAGCCTCGTGGATGCAGCGGCCGATGGCCTGCGGCGTGAGGTCGATCTTGACGCCGAGCGCGGTCAGGACGTCGGCCGCACCGGTCAGCGAAGACAACCCGCGATTGCCATGCTTGGCGACCGGAACCCCGCTGGCGGCGATGACGAAAGCGGATGCCGTCGAGATGTTGACGGAGTGCGAATTGTCGCCGCCGGTGCCAACGATGTCGATGGCGCCGACAGGTGCGTCGACGCGAAGCATCTTGGCGCGCATGGTGGCGACGGCGCCCGAAATCTCGTCCACCGTCTCGCCGCGCACACGCAACGCCATCAGGAAGCCGCCGATCTGGCCGGGCGTAGCATCGCCCGACATGATGATGTCGAAGGCCTCGCGCGCCTCGTCGAAGGACAGGGCGGTGCCGGTCGCGACCTTGGCGATATGGGTTTTCAGCGCGCTCATCTTGTCGAGGCTTGGGCAACGGCAGCCTGGTCGACGCGGACGCCGTACTGCGTCTGCAACTGCGCCACCAACTGGTCGAGCAGATCGTCCGACATGCCGGAGGTGAAGGACTTGCGCGCGTCCTCGGGCACCGAACTGGCATCGGCCCCGGCGGGTTCGAACACCTCGGCGACCTTGAACAGGATTTGCGCGTCGCTGGTGGGAGAGGGGATCAGGCCGGTGCCGCCTTCGCCGACGCCGAACATCACCGCTGCACCTTCCTTGCCGAAATCGGCGTCGTCGGCTTCGCGCTTCAGGCCACGCTTGGTCTGCTTTTCCAGCTTGAGCTCGCCGGCAATGACGTCGAGCGTTGCGCCGGCCTTGAGCCGCTTTTCCAGCTCCTGCGCCTTGGCGGTCAGCCGCTTGGCCGTCTCGGCCGCGGTCCAGTCGGCAACGACCTTCTGGCGAACTTCGTCCAGCGTGCGGTCGCGGGCCGGCGTGATCGAAGCCACTTCATAGAAAATGAAGCCGTTATCGGCCGTGGTCAGCGCCTCGTTTTCAGTATTCGGTTCGGCATCGAAGGCAGCCTTGATCAGGGCCGGCGATTCCGGCAGATCCTTGACGATGGAGCCATCGGGCCGCAGGCCACTGCGATCGATCGCGTCGACAGTGACGACCTTCAGCTTCAGCTTGGCGGCGGCGTCGGCCAGCGAACTGCCGGCGGCGCGACTGTCCTCGTAATTATCATGCACGTCCAGAAGGATGCGGTTTGCCTCGCCCAGCGCCAGGTCCTTGCGGATCTGGTCCGACACTTCGGCCAGCGGCTTCACGACTTCGGGCTTGATCTCGGTGACGCGCAGCAGCACGGGACCAAAGGCACCCTGCACGACAGGGCTGACCTCATTGACGTTGAGCGCAAAAGCAGCGTCGGCGACCGCCTTGTCGGCGATCTTGTCCTTGGCGAGCGTTCCGAGCAGCGTGTCGGCCGGGGTCTTGCCTTCCGCAATGACGAGCTTGTCGAAGGTTGCGCCGGACTTCAACGAATCGAGCGCGGCCTTGGCCTCGTCCGGCGTCTTGAACACAAGCTGCTCTATGGTGCGCATCTCGGGAGTGGTGTAGCGCGCCTTGTTCTTGTTGTAGTCGTCGCTGACCTGGGCGTCGGTCACCGAGCTCGTATCCATGATGTCCTGCGGCTCGAGCCTGACATAGGAAAACTTGCGGTATTCGGGCGCGGCATAGGTCTTCTTGTTGGCCTCGAAATAGGCCTGCAGCGCGCTGTCGCTCGGCGCCTCGATGGGTTCGACCAGCGCCTTCGGCAAGGTCAGATAGTCGACCGTACGATCCTCGCCACGGTACAGGGCCACCGCCTTGAAGAAGGTGTCAGGCGCCTTGAGGCCGTCCGAAACCGCCTCGACGATCTGCTGGCGCACCGCGACCTGGGCACGATTCTTCAAATAATCCTCCGGGCGCATGCCGACCTCACGCAGCCTGTATTCGAAGGCTCTCCGGTCGAACTGTCCGCCGGGGCCCTTGAACGCCGGATCCTCGCGGGTGAGTTCGGCCAGCCGGTCCTTGGACAGGCCAAGGCCGAGCTTGCGAGCCTGTTCGTCGAGGACCGCGCCCGAAACAAGCTGCGCCAACACCTGGTTGTCGACGCCGAGCGCCTTTGCCTGTTCGTGGGTGAGGCGCTGACCGAACTGCTGCGACATGACGGCGAGCTGGCGGTCATAGGCGAGGCGGTATTCGTTGATCGACACCTTGGTGCCGCCAGCCGTGATGACGGAATCGTGGCCGGCAAGGCCACCCATCAGCCGTCCCGATACGCCCCAGACCGCAAAACTGACCACCAGCAGCGAAAGCAGTAGCTTCGCGACCCAGGTGCCCGCCGCGCTTCTCAATATACCAAGCATCGTTACTTCCGATTTATGCGCATTTTCGGATGCGCCGAGTCTGAAACAAGCGCAATAGCGCCCTTCCGGTCCACTGTCGATTGCTTTGTGGCTTGATTTTGGTAGTGAGAACGCCAGCCGAATGTCACCCGGAGAAGTAAACGATGACGCCAGGAATTCGCCCGCTCGTCGCAGGCAACTGGAAAATGAACGGTACCAGCGCCTCGCTCAACGAACTCAGGATGATCGGCAACGGTTTCATGAGCGGGCTCGACGCAGACACCGAGGCGCTGGTCTGCGTTCCCGCGACCTTGCTCGCCCATGCCGCCGAGATTCTGTCGCGTACGCCGGTTCATGCCGGCGGTGAGGATTGCCACGCCAAGGAGAGCGGCGCCTACACCGGGTGCATCTCCGCGGAGATGCTGAAGGATGCGGGCGCGACCCACGTCATCGTCGGCCACTCCGAATGCCGCGAACAGCGCGGCGAGGATGATGCGACAGTTCAGGCCAAGGCCTCCGCAGCCTGGCGCGCCGGGCTTGTAGCCATTGTCTGCATCGGCGAGACGCGGCAGGAGCGCGAAGCGGGGGCGACGCTGGACGTGTTGTCACGCCAGGTTGCCGGTTCGGTGCCGGCAAGCGCTACCGCGTCCAACACGATCGTTGCCTATGAGCCGGTGTGGGCGATCGGCACCGGCCTGACCCCGACCGTCGCCGATGTAGCCGAGGCGCATGCGCATATTCGCGAAAAACTGTCGGAGAAGCTCGGCGCCGCCGCGAGCAAGATGCGCATTCTCTATGGCGGTTCGGTCAAACCGTCCAATGCAGTGGAACTGCTTGGGGTCAGGAATGTCGACGGCGCGCTGGTTGGCGGCGCCAGCCTGAAAGCGGCCGACTTCCTAGGCATCGCGGACGCCTATCGCAGCATCTCTTGATGACTTCGCGCGGCGCCGAACCTGCCGCGGCGCACGGGAAATCGTTGTAAAGGACGCCTTGCTTCCCATATTCCGGCCACGGGCTTGGAAATGCCGTGAAAGCATTGTATTGAGCCGCCTCCAATTCCCCGGTCGTGTCCGCGGCCGGGCAGGGCATTGCCAGGATAAATTATGCAAACCGTACTGATCGTCATCCATCTCATGGTCGTTCTGGCCCTTGTCGGCGTTGTGCTGCTGCAGCGCTCCGAAGGCGGCGGCCTTGGCATTGGTGGCGGATCCGGCTTCATGACGGCGCGCGGCGCCGCCAATGCGCTGACCCGGGCGACGGCGATTCTGGCGGCCGCTTTCTTCGTGACGTCGCTGACCTTGTCGATCATTGCCCGCTACGGCGAGAAGCCGATCGACATTCTCGACCGCGTTCCCGCAACATCGGACGGCGCCGGCAAGGGCGTACTCAACCAATTGCCTGGCACGACCACCCCGACGCCGCCTTCCGGCAACGCGGCGCCGACGCCGCCTTCCGGCAACGGAGCCGCGACAACGCCTCCGGCCACGCCGCCCGCCGCCGGCTCGACGTCGCCGGCGACCAACGGCGCCAGCACCGCGCCCGCGGCCCCGCAGGTGCCGAACCAGTAATCCGGGTTCGTTCAAGGGCTATCTGACAGGGAGCGCCGGCGTGCGAACGCCGGCATTCTGCGTCGTTACAACCGAACTGCGCTCGGTTCCGGCTCTCGCTGCCGGGCCCTCGGCCCGCTCTGATCTCTTACACTCAGCCGATCTGTTGTCGTTTGACCACAGTCGCGGCAAATGCGGCGGCATCACGAAGATCTGACGGGAAGTGCAGCGGCCTCGCGCTTGAGGCGCCCGCGCTTATTCGACTATAGATTGCGCGCGGCATTTTCGGTGTCCTTGGGGGACGCCGGGCGACGCCGTGGGCAACAAATATTGAACGATCGGATCTTCGCCATGCAGCTTCGCAGCTTCATCTTCCTGGGACTTTGCGCCGCACTCGGCATGAGCTCCCCGGCTTTCGCCGGCGTGCCAGCCAATTTGGCCGCCAATCAGTCGGTCGGCAAGACCGACGCCATCAACGTCGCAGCCAAGAGCGATGCGGCGCAGTTGAGGCTTCTCAAGAAGAAGAAAAATCCGACACCGGACGATCTCGCCCAGATCAAAAAGATCGAGGCCAAGATCGTTGCCGACAAGGAAGCCGCCAAGGCCAAGGCGCTGGAAGCCAGGAAGATGGCGATGCGTGAAGCGGCGAAAGCGAAGGCCGAGGCGGAACGGCAGGCGTTCCTGGCCAAGAAAGGCAAGACTGCCCCGGCGACCGAAGTGGCCGCGGCCAAGCCGGCCAAGAATGTCACGAAGATCATCGAGCCGTTGACGCCGATCGAGCCGATTCCTTCGGCCGAACCGGAATCGGCCGAGGTGATGAACGTTGCGCTGACCGGCAATAATGGCGAATTGCGCAGCGAGCTGCCTGGCCAGAAGCAGCGCACCGGCGGCGGCCTGTTCGCCGGACTGTTTGGCGGCCAGATAGCATCGTCCTCGATCAACTATCTGCCTGAGACCCGTGCGCTGGATTCGGCGCTCGCCAGGAAAAACGCCAAGAAGCCGTTCAAGGTAAAGCCGGAGTTCGTGCCACAGGACGTGGAATTCACCGGTTACGAGGCCGGCACGATCGTCATCGATACCAGTGCCCGCCGGCTCTATCTGGTGGAATCATCGTCCACCGCCCGCCGCTACGCCATCGCGGTCGGCCGCGAAGGATTGCAGTTCAAGGGCACCGTGGCGGTCGGCGACAAGCAGGAGTGGCCACGCTGGATCCCGACGCTGGACATGCAGAAGCGCGAGCCCAAGCATTATGCCCAGTACAAGGACGGCATGCCCGGCGGCGGCCAGAATCCCCTCGGCGCCCGCGCCATCTACCTCTATGACGGCAAGAAGGACACGCATCTGCGCATCCACGGCACCATCGCGCCACAGTCGATCGGAACCAGCGCTTCCAATGGCTGTTTCCGCATGATGAACGAGCACGTCATGGACCTCTACAGCCGCGTCAAGGTCGGCACCAAGGTCGTCATCATCTGACGTTTGCAGCAGCTTGCCAAAAGGGCCGGTTCAGCCGGCCCTTTTGTTTTGCCTCGCTCTCGGTCGCGTTCCAGTGGAACGGGCCAGCCCGTTCGACATGGGCCTATCCGAAAACCGGATCCCATTTTCGGATCACGGTTCGAGCGCCTTCTTGGGAAAAAGCCTTAGCGGCGGTTTTTTCTCTGGCGGAATCAATCCGGCCGCGTTAAGCGATGACCCCATGGCGCGATATGTATTCATCACAGGCGGCGTGGTTTCCTCACTTGGAAAAGGCATTGCCGCAGCGGCCCTCGGGGCTCTCTTGCAGGCGCGGGGCTATCGCGCACGCATAAAAAAACTCGATCCCTACCTCAATGTCGATCCAGGCACGATGTCGCCGTATCAGCATGGCGAGGTGTTCGTCACAGATGACGGCGCGGAGACCGATCTCGATCTTGGCCATTACGAGCGGTTCACCGGCCGTTCCGCCAACCAGCAGGACAACATCACCACCGGCCGCATCTACAAGAACATCATCGAGCGCGAGCGGCGCGGCGACTACCTCGGCGCCACCGTGCAGGTCATCCCGCACGTCACCGACGAGATCAAGAATTTCGTCCTCGACGGCAATGACGACTATGATTTCGTGCTGTGCGAAATCGGCGGCACCGTGGGCGACATCGAGGCGATGCCTTTCCTGGAGGCGATCCGCCAGCTCGGCAACGACCTGCCGCGCAACAACGCCGTCTATGTGCATCTGACGCTGATGCCCTATATCCCGACCGCGGGCGAATTGAAGACCAAGCCGACCCAGCATTCGGTCAAGGAGCTGCGCGGTATCGGCATCGCGCCCGACATCCTGCTCGTCCGCGCCGACCGGGCCATTCCCAAGGAAGAGCGTAGAAAACTGTCGCTGTTCTGCAATGTCAGGGAAAGCGCGGTCATCCAGGCGCTCGACGTGCCGCACATCTACGACGTGCCGATGGCTTACCACAAGGAAGGGCTCGATCTGGAAGTGCTGGCCGCGTTCGGCATCGACCCCGCGCCGAAGCCGCGCATGGAGCCGTGGCAGGCCGTGTCCAACCGCATCCACAATCCGGAAGGCGAGGTGACCATCGCCATCGTCGGCAAATATACCGGCCTCAAGGACGCCTACAAATCGCTGATCGAGGCGCTGTCGCATGGCGGTCTGGCCAACCACGTCAAGGTCAAGCTCGACTGGATCGAATCGGAAATCTTTGAGAAGGAGGATCCGACGCCCTGGCTGGAAAAGGTGCATGGCATCCTTGTGCCCGGCGGTTTCGGCGAGCGCGGCTCGGAAGGCAAGATCCTGGCGGCGAAGTTCGCGCGTGAGCGCAAGGTGCCGTATTTCGGCATCTGCTTCGGCATGCAGATGGCCTGTATCGAGGCGGCGCGGTCCCTGGCCGGAGTCGATGAGGCCTCCTCGACCGAGTTCGGCCCGACCCAGGAGCCGGTCGTCGGCCTGATGACGGAGTGGCTGAAGGGCAACATGCTGGAGAAGCGCCGGGCAACCGGCGATCTCGGCGGCACGATGCGGCTCGGCGCCTATCAGGCCGAGCTCGCCAAGGGTTCCAAGATCGCCGACATTTATGGCGATACTCAGATTTCCGAGCGTCACCGCCACCGCTACGAGGTCAATATCGACTATAAGCAGCGGCTGGAGGATTGCGGCCTGGTGTTTGCCGGCATGTCGCCCGACGGCGTGCTGCCCGAAACGGTCGAATACCCCGACCATCCCTGGTTCATCGGCGTGCAATACCACCCCGAGCTGAAGAGCCGGCCGCTCGACCCGCATCCGCTGTTCGCCAGCTTCATCGAGGCGGCGGTCGAACAATCGCGCCTGGTATAGGCGCGCCAGGCGGGGTTCGGCAACCGATGCAGACCTATGTCGCCCTTCTCTACAGCATCGTCCTGGGAGAAGGGCGCCGGGTCGTGATGTCCGACCTGAGGGCGATGGCGGAAGGCCTCGGGCTGAAGAATGTCCGTACGCTCGTGGCGACGGGCAATCTTGTCTTCGAGGCGCCGGCGACGGACGTCGCCGGTCTCGAGCAGCGTCTGGAGGCCGCCTTCAAAAAAGCTTTCGGCCGACATGTCGATATCATCGTGCGCGCTGCCGAAGATTGGCTGAGGCTCGCGGCCGGCAATCCGTTTCCGGCTGAATCCGCCGAGACCGGTGACCAGGTGGCGGTCCGGATAATGCGCAAGCCCGTGCCCGATGATGCGGCGGCGGCGCTCGAGACCTATGCCGCCGCCGATGAGAAGGTGATGTCACGCGGCGGCGACATCTGGGTCGTCTTTTCGCGGGAACGACCGAGTTCACGGCTGCTCGCGGCCGCCAATCACAAACGCCTGGGCGTCGGTACGTCGCGCAACTGGAACACGGTGCGCCGGTTGGCCGAGATGGTAGGAGTAGGCAGTAGGCAGTAGGCAGTAGGGGGAAGCCGTCTGCTTTCCCTACCTTTCCTGCCTACTGCCCCATTTCAGGCCTTCGCCGTCTTGGCGCCGGCACCCACGGCGGCGGTGCGCAGCACGTAGTAGATGATGCCGGCAATCCCGACGCCGAAGAACCAGCCATAGACGCCCCACCAGGATGGCAGCCAGTTGGTGAAGTTCGGCAGGATCGAGGAGAAGACGGCGCCAATGCCGGCAGCGATGAAGGCATTGACATGCCAGCCGCCCTGGAAGCGGAACTCGCCGTCCTCGCGATAAAGCGCTTCGACGTCGACCTCGCCCTTCCGGATCAGGTAGTAATCGACCATCATGACGCCGAAGATCGGCCCCATCGTCGCGCCGATGATGTTGACGAAGGACGCAGCGCTGCCTTCCCAAGGCGCGAAGGGATAGAGCACGAGCGCGATCAGTGCCGCGATGTAGCCGCCCTTCTTGAAGTCGATCTGGCGCGGGAAGACGTTAGAGAAGTCGAAGGCCGGCGAGACGAAGTTGGCCACGACATTGATGCCGAGCGTCGCCACCGCGAAGGTCAAGGCGGCGAGCGCGGCCAGGAACCAGCTGCCGAATTTCGCCGATATCTGGTCGGGGTGCAGCAGCACCTCGTGATAAACGTCGTAAGCGGCAATGGTGGTGACGCCAGCGACCAGCGAGAACAGGATGAGATTGATCGGCAGGCCCCAGATATTGCCCTTGCGCAGCGATGCCTTGTCCGGTGCATAGCGGGCGAAATCGCAGAAGTTGAGATAGAGGGCCGAAAAATAGGTCACCCAGATCGCGGCGACGGCGAACAGCGACGTCCACGATCCCGGCGTACCTGGCACGCCCGCATCCTTGGTCTTTTCGAGCAGCACCTCCATCGGAATGTCACTGGTGAAGGCGAAGGTCCCGGCTTTGACACAGAGATAGACGGCCAGGATCAGCATCATCACCCACACGGCTGGCCCGGCCCAATCCTGGAAGCGGCGCACCGTCTCCATGCCGTTCTGGATAATCAGCAGCTGCAGCGCCCAGATGACCACGAAGCAGATTACTTCCAGCCCGGAGTGGCCGAGGAAATGGGTGTTGGCGTTGAAATCGGCGAACCATTGCGAGCGGATCAGCAGCGCGACAATGGCGCCGGAAGCGGCCGCCGTCTGTGCGCCGTACCAGAAGCAGGCGACGATGGCGCGCACCAGCGCCGGTATGTTGGCGCCCCATATGCCGAACGAGGCGCGGGCGAGCACTGGGTAAGGCACGCCGGTCTTCACGCCGGCATAACCGACCATGTTCATCAGCGCGTAGATGACGAGCGAGCCGATGCCGATGGCGATGATGAAGTTGACGAAACCGCCGCAGAACAGGAAAAGGCTGGCGGCGAGATAGTAACCCCAGAGGCTGTGCACGTCCGACGTCCAGACGTTGAAGATCGAGAATGGTCCCCAGTTTCGTATCTTGGCCGGTGCGAGATCTTCGTTATATAGATCCGGCGATGCGCCTTGTATCGTCATTGCAATTGTCCCCTTCTTGCAGCACGCGCCCTCACGCGTTGACCGTCAAGGTTACGCCTGACGCGAGGGAAGGGGCAATCGGCTGATTTGCCGGCTTTGGCCTTAAAGATATTCAATGGGGATCGCCATTGTCGCGCGGCATGATGCTTGCCCTCTGATCGGCGAGTCGGGTTCGTGGCGCTTTCAAGCGCCGGCGCGACGACATCGGAGCCGCGGCGGGCAAACCTGCCCTTTTTTTGCCAAGCGTACGTTTTTTATGGAACCAAGTGGATGATGGCGCGTTTGATGGGGTTCGGTCGAACACGTCGCGACCGAGCGGGAGGATATGATGGACTATTTGCATTTTTTTTCGCCCGTGCGGATTTCACGCGGGCAGGGACACCCTATCGAGGAAATCGACAGTGTTGCCGAGGCCATGATGTTTTTGCGTAAATGGCCGACCGGGCGACGTGGCCCTGTCTATCAATGCGCGCTGAACTGCTGCGCGGCCGCCCTGTCGGGGCAGATGTCGGCTGAAGAAGCCAGGAAGGCGTTCACCGGCTTCGCCCGGATCACGCGGCTTCTGGATGACGACATGGCCTTGTCGGTGGGCAGCGAGCCAGCTGGGCGCGTGTACGCGCTGCGGCGGTAACGTTCTGAACCGGCTGTAGTCGAAAATCGGCGCCGACCCCCGGCGCCGATCGACTGTTTGTCCGTTTGCCATGGCGTCGGCGAACGCCTAATGCGGCGCGGCCCAGGATGGCCACCATCTGCTTGTGGTCGGCAACTTCGGAAAGCAGCCAATCCTGGAAAGGCGGTCCCCCGTCTTGTTCGCCGCAGTTGAAAGACTATCGACCAGGTCGCAAAACGGCGTGCCGCTCTCCTGCGGTGTAGCAAGGGGGTGCAAGCTTCCGATTTCTTGGAGCGATTTCGCCCAGCACTCGAAAAAACGAGAAGACAGCACTTCAGGCCATAGGATTTGGCAGGCGCAGAAGGACCGCCTTCAGACTTACTGCTCGAGCGAGGGGCTGTCGGTAGCTAATCAAGTTGTCCGGTTTGGTAGCACATGATCTGTCCGCTTCTGTTTTGGCGTCGAAGCGGTTCACGCGGCTTGCCTGATGGGGCAAGTGTCTTCGATTGCGGCGCCGTCAGAGCTGTAGCGAGCGATGCGGCGCGGCCCGTGAAAGATCGCCAGGGTTCCATCCGGGTAGTGCCTGACCTTGACGGTGGCTTTGACGAAGTGATGCCGGATCGGGCTCTGCGGCAGCTGCAATCGCAGCCGCGCGAAGGCGACCGTGTTGTCGCGGGCAACGACGCGCTCCTCCTCGATGCACAGGATCTGGGCCAGTTGTTGCGGGTCTGCGGCGACAAAGGCGCTGTCCTCGACCGCGGCCGGCCTGGCGAAGCGGGCATTGTGAGCTGGTAGGTAGGTCTGTGCGATGAACCGGTTGGCGGCCTCGATGTCGGCAATTCCGGCCAGCGCCAGCTCCCTCGGCAGCCGATCCTGCAAGGTGGAGAACATCCGCTCCGAGCGGCCTCGCGCTTCAGGGGAATAGGCTGGAATATGTTCGATACCCAGCCGCTCGAGCGCCCGGCCGACCTGGGTCAGCCGGCTTTTGTCGACCGCCTCGCCGGCCTTCAGCGTCACGAAATAGTGGCTGCCGCGATCGCTGTAGAGGCTCGATGGCAATCCCTTGGCGACGAATGTCTCCAGAAGGCCCTGAAAGCTCGACGCCGTGCCTTCCTCCTCGATCAGGAAGGCCGAATAGATCGTGCTCGTCGCATCGTCCATCGTCACGATCAGGTCCAGCATCGGCTCACCCGCCAGCCATCGATGACGGCTGCCATCCTGATGCAGCATCATCCCCTCGCAAGGCTTCCTCTCCCGCTTGCGCCGGTGAGCACCGCGCCGCTTGGCCCGTTCCACAAGGCCCGCCGCGTGGAGCTGCGTCTTGATGAAGGTGTAGACCCAGCTGAAATGGTGATCGCGCAGCAGGTGCTCGTGGAAATGCTTCACATTCCAGCCGAGGTAGCGATGACGGTAAAGCTCCAGCATCTCCTCAATCGCTTCCGCCGGCACCCGACGCGTCGAAAGCTTGCCCAAGCGCCGATCCAGCAACCCTGCTTCCCCAGCCTCTTCGTACCGGTCGCGGTAGCGTCGGAATTGCCGCTCCGACATGCCAAGCAACTCCCCTGCCTCCATCATCGAAAGATCGCCACCATTCCAGCGGCTCAATACGTCCCGAAACTTTTGCATTCTCCGTTCCTGTAGCCATGCCGTCCGCTTCATCCCCAGCCTCCATCCGCTGGCGATAAAACCGGACAACTCACGTGCTACCTAATCCGGACAACTCATGTGCTTACGACACTGCTCGAGCGAGGGGCTTGCCTACTTCGCATATGTCGCCGATATGAGGATTGGTGGCCATGCCGCCCGCATCAACCAACCAATTGACGCTAAAATGTCGAGATCCCAAGAGCATAAGGTGGCAATCGCCCCGATGATGGATTGGACGGACCGCCATTGCCGGTTCTTCCATCGCCAGCTGACGCGCCGTGCGTTGCTCTATACCGAGATGGTGGTGGCGGACGCGGTCATCCAGGGCGCGCGCGAGCGCCTGCTCGGTTTCGACGATGCGGAACATCCGGTCGCGCTGCAGCTCGGCGGCTCCGATCCGGGGAAGCTGGCCGAGGCGGCGCGCATTGGCGAGGCTTTCGGCTATGACGAGATCAACCTCAATGTCGGCTGCCCGTCGGACCGCGTCCAGTCCGGTACGTTCGGCGCCTGCCTGATGAAGGCGCCTGACCTCGTCGCCGACTGTGTCGCTGCGATGAAGGCGGCTGTGGCCATTCCCGTAACCGTCAAATGCCGCATCGGCGTCGACGAGCAGGATCCCGAGCCGGCGCTGGATGCACTTGCAGACGGCGTTTTTGCTGCCGGGGCCGACGCCCTTTGGGTGCATGCGCGCAAGGCATGGCTGGAGGGGCTGAGCCCCAAGGAAAACCGCGACATCCCGCCGCTCGACTATGGCCGCGTCTATCGGCTGAAGGCGAGAAAACCGGGCGGATTCATCGGCATCAATGGCGGTATTCAATCGCTTCAAGAGGCGCGGACGCATCTCCAGCACCTCGACGGCGCCATGCTCGGCCGCGCCGCCTATCATACTCCAGGCATTCTGACCGGCGTCGATTCGATGTTTTATGGAGAGCGGCCAGGTCTCTTCGATTTCGCCGCGCTGATCGACGTCATGGCCGGCTACGCCGCACGCCATGTCGAACAGGGCGGGCGGCTCGGTCATGTCACCCGCCATATGGTCGGGTTGTTCCATGGATTGCCCGGTGCGCGGCGCTACCGCCAGATCCTCTCCACGGATGCAACGCGCCCCGGCGCTGGGCCTCAGGTGCTGAAGACGGCGTTCGCCGCGGTCGACCTCAGCGGGGCGATCGACAAGGCCGCCTGAACCGCTTTTGCCGAACGTCAATCCCGGAGGGTCATCCGGTCGCCGCGCACATCGAAGCCGGACAGCGAACTGATGAAGTTCATGCCGAGCAGGCTCTGGCCAAGCATACCGGGTGCCGCGACCATCACCGGCATATTCTTGCGCACGATGCCGCCGATGGCCAGTTCCTTGGTTTTCACAGCCGCGGCGCGCGCCGTGCCGTTGGCGGTCGAGACCGGTATGGTGAAATCGAGAGCGGCGGGATTGATCCCGGCTGCCTGGGCGTCCTGCGACGTCAACACGGTGCTGGTCGCTCCTGTGTCGACCACCGTGCGCACTGGCGCGCCGTTGATCAGGATGCGCGCCTCGAAATGGCCATTGTCGGCCTTGTCGAGCGTCACGGTGGCATGGCCGTCCTCAATGCCCAGCGCCAGCGGGCTGCCGGGAACAAGGCCAGCGGTTACCCGGTTGGCGAAATCCTGCAATTCGTAGCGATATTGATAGCCGGCGATCAGCGCGAGCGCGATCGCCGCCCACGCGCCGAGATTGCGCGCCATGGCGCTGAGCGGGCGGCCCGACCTTAGAAGGCCGGCGCCGATGAGCGCGCCGAAGGCGCCCAGCCAGATCAACCGGCCGAAATCATCTTTTTCGACGCCGAGCGTATTGCCGGCGGAATCGTCGAACATCAGCAGCACCGCGCCGACGCCGATGACGAGCATCAGGATCCAGAACAGGCGGTTCATGTCGGCAATCCGTTCACGAGAGCGCGTCGCGTTCGCGCGCCATCCGGGTGCGGCGGGTTTCGCGGCGCGGCCGGCGCTCGACCGTCTCCAGCCTCGCCGGCAGTTGGGCCATGACGTCGCGGCGCGCCTGCGCCGTCATGTCGATCCAGGCGCCGATCTCGTCCCGGGTGCGGCCGCACCCAAAACAAAAACCGGTCTTCATATCGATCGAACAGACCAGAATGCATGGGGATTCGATGGCCGTCATGGATGTTTCCTTGGCTGACTTCCACATGGTGCAACGACATGGCCTTTGCAAGCCCTCGGGAATGCGTCGCCCGCGGCCGCTTTTACATCAAGAGCGGGAGGTTGTGCCGGCGCACGAGGGCGGCTATGCCGCTGCCCATCTGCAAGGACGAATTCCACAACATGACCAGAGCACAGCCTTTCGACGATTTCCGTAACCTGCTGGCCAATCTGCCGGCGGCCGACACGACAGCGGAGGCCCGTGTGCGAACGCTGTTCGCCAAGGCGGACAAGCCAAGGAACTCGCTTGGTCGCATCGAGGATATCGCTGCCTGGCTGGCAGCATGGAGTGGCCGTGCGCCGCCGGCAGTGACGCGGCCTCTGGTCGCGGTCTTTGCCGGCAACCATGGTGTTGTCAGGCACGGCGTCTCGCCGAGAGCCGTGGCGGCGACCGCCAACGCCGTCGAACTGTGTGCGGCCGGCGGTGCAGCGATCAACCAGGTCTGCGTCGCCAACGACCTCGGGCTGAAGGTTTTCGATCTCGCCTTGCATATTCCGACAGCCGACATCACGCAGGATGCCGCACTCGACGAGCGGGGTTGCGCCGCGACCATGGCCTTCGGCATGGAGGCGATCGCCGGCGGCGCCGACCTGCTTTGCCTCGGCGATCTGGGCGTCGGCAATTCCACCGTCGCCGCGGCCCTGTTCGCGGCCGTGTTGGGCGGCAAGGGCACCGATTGGGTCGGCCCGGGCTCTGGCGCCGATGCGGCGATGCAGGCGCGCAAGGCGGAGGTGGTCGATGCGGCGCTGGCTTTCCACGCCGGCCATCTCGATGAACCGTTGGAGGTGCTGCGGCGGCTCGGTGGCCGTGAGTTCGCGGCGATAGCCGGCGCCATCCTTGCGGCACGGATGCAAAAGATCCCCGTGCTGCTCGACGGAGTTGCGGCAACGGCAGCCGCAGCGGTCCTGCATGCCGCCAATCCTGCCGCGCTGGATCATTGCCTTCTCGCCGGCCTGTCGCCGGAGCCCGCGCATGCGCAGGCCGCCGAGCGCCTTGGCCTTCGCCCCTTGCTTGACCTCGGCGTCGGCCACGGCGAGGGAGTAGGCGCGGCACTTGCCGCCGGCCTAATCAAGGCAGCGGCACTGACCAGTTCGGGCATGGCCGCGGCCGTTCGCGGCTAGGCCGAGCATTCGTCGCTCATTCCACGCATGAGGCGCGTCAACGCCGACGCGCCGCGACCGCCGCGGTCGGCAGGGCCGGGAGTTCCTCCATTACCCGGCTCAGCGGGAAGATGGCAATCGCCTCTGTGCCTTCGCGCAGCTTGGAATGAAGTTGGAATTCGCCGCCATGCATGGCGAGCAGGCCCTGCACGATCGGCAGACCAAGTCCGGTGCCCTGTTCGGCGCTCTTGATGGCGATCGAACCCTGGCCGAAGGCCGAAAGCACTACCGGGATCTCGTCTTCCGGTATGCCGGGGCCGTTGTCCCTGACCGAGATGTATTGTCCGCCGCCGGCCGTCCAGCCGACGCGCACGCGGATTTCGCCGCCGGTAGCGGTGAACTTGATCGCGTTGGACAAGAGGTTGAGGGTGATCTGGCGCACCGCGCGCTCGTCGGCGAACAGGCGCGGCAAGGCATGTTCGAAATCCTGAATGACGCGGATATCCTTGTTGCGCGCCTTCAACTCCATCATGTGGCAGCAATCCTCGACAATGCCGAGCAGCATCACCGGCTCTTCATTGAGCTGGTACCGGCCGGCCTCGATGCGCGACAGGTCGAGGATCTCGTTGATGAGGTCGAGAAGATGCTGGCCGGATTCGTGCACGTCATGGGCATAGTCGCGATAAGTGGGATTGCTCATCGGCCCCAGCACTTCGTTCGACATCACTTCGGAAAAACCGAGAATTGCGTTGAGCGGCGTGCGCAATTCATGGCTCATCGAGGCAAGAAAGCGCGATTTGGCCAGATTGGCATCTTCCGCGCGCCGCCGCGCCTCGTCCGACATCGATTTCGCGGTCTCGACTTCGGCGATCAGTGCGTCCTTTTCGGAGCGGAACGACAAAAGCATCAGGGAGGAGCGGTTGAGGTTCCGCGCGATATAGGCAAAGAAAGGCAGCGAAAGAACGAGCAGTACGGCCATGATCGCCCCGACCGGCATCCACAGCCTTATTTCGGCGTAGGCGTAAAGCGTCACCGGAACAGCGAAAGTCGCCAGCAACGCCCCGCGCAGGGATGAGGCCATGATAGCGGTTCCGGCCATGGCAAGCAGCAGCACCACGGCCTTGACCACCTGAAACTGGTCGACCGCGCAGGCACCGCAGCCGAGCCAGACGAACCAGCCCCAGCCGAGGCCGCACAGGAAATGTGCGAACAGGAATTCTCTCTGGGTTTGCAACGGGTTAAGATCGGACGCTTCCACGCGTTCGACGCGGCGCGCCATGAAAGCCAACATCGTGTAGCAGGTCAGGGTGAACAGCGCCCAGAGAATGATCTCATTGCCGATGCCGGCCAGCCGGCCAAGCGCGGCGATCGCCAGGACGAGCAGCGGAATGGCAATGGCCCCGCTGGTCATCGCGCGCGCATGGAGTCTCAGCAGTTCGCGATCGAAATCCGGATTGCCGGCCTGTTGCGAAAGACGGTCGCGCGTCTTGCGCACCGCGCGCGCGACATCGCTGTTGCGATGGCGTTTCCTGCGGTCCACAATGAATTTGTCCGCTGTGTTCGAGCGTTGCAAAGGCATGAAGACTTCAATTATGCGGGCGGCATTTCAAGGTGTTAAGCTACGTTCGAATGATTAACCAACCGTTTGCCATATGAGCCGTTCCTGGTCGCAAGGACCGCGCCGGCGGTACGCTGCGCCGCGCCCGCGAAGCCCATGGCGCAAATTGCTGGACTACGGGCTGACCGTCATTATTCTGGGGTTGCTGATCGTGCTTGCTGCGCGCCTCGATCGCGTGGAGACGCGAAAGACACAGGGCGTCGCCATCATCAATGATGGCGACTCGATCACGCTCGGCGCCGAACGCATCCGCATGCGCGGCATCGACGCGCCGGAATACACCCAGACCTGCCGCAAGAACGGCGCCGACTATTCTTGTGGCGCGCTTGCGCGCCAGTCTCTGGTGCGCCTGATCGCCGGCAGGCCCGTCATCTGCAGCGGCTGGCAGCGCGATCGTTACGGCCGGCTGCTCGGCGATTGCAGGGCCGGGGACACCGATCTCAACCGCGCACAGGTCGAGGCAGGCTGGGCGGTCGCTTTCGGCGATTACGAGAGCGAGGAAGCGATCGCGCGCGCGGCAAAGGCCGGCATCTGGGCAGGTACGTTCGACCAGCCGCAGGATTGGCGCGACAGCCACCATGGCGAGTCCGTCGAGAGAAAACATGGCACGCTCGCCTCGATCGGCGATGCCGTGCGGGAGATTTTCCGCTTCTGGTAAGCCGGCGGAAGCTGAACCCTGCCATCACCGGCAAGAACTGGAGGATCGAATGAAGCTCTTCGACGGCGGCCGAGCGCCCAACCCAAGGCGGGTTCGCGTTTTTCTGGCCGAGAAGGGAATCGCGGTTCCGCTGGTGTCCGTCGACATGGGCGCGCTGGAACACAGGCAACAGGCGGTCAGCTCGCGCAATCCACTGCGGCGACTGCCGGTGCTGGAGCTTGACGACGGCACCGTCATCACCGAGTCCGTCGCCATCTGCCGCTATTTCGAGGAACTCAATCCCGAGCCCGCACTGTTCGGTCGCGGGGCGCTCGGCAAGGCGCAGGTCGAGATGTGGCAAAGGCGGATGGAATTCAACCTGCTGACCTGCGTCGCGCAAGCTTTCCGCCACACCCATCCGGCCATGAAGGAATGGGAGATCCCGCAGATTCCCGAGTGGGGCGAGGCCAACAAGCCGAAGGCAATCGAATTCCTGCGACTTCTCGACGGCGAGCTGGGAACCCGCGAATTCGCCGCCGGCGACGCCTATTCGATCGCCGATATCACCGGGATGATCGCCATCGATTTTATGAAACCGGCGCGCATCAAGGTGCCGGACGAGTGCAGCAATGTGTTGCGCTGGTATCGGACGGTTTCGAGCCGGCCGAGTGCCGCGGCCTGAGGATGACTGCGGAACTCGAAAGCTTCGCCGCGACGGTTCGCTCCTGCCGCATCTGCGTCGACAATCCGATCGGCCGGCCACTGCCGCACGAACCGCGCCCGGTGCTGCGACCCTCGTCGAATGCCCGCATCCTGATTGCCAGCCAGGCACCGGGAACCAAGGTGCATCTGTCGGGCATGCCGTTCACCGATGCTTCGGGCGACCGGCTCAGAGACTGGCTCGGCGTCACCAGTGAGGAGTTCTACGACACCGAGAAGTTTGCCATCGTGCCGATGGGCTTCTGTTTCCCCGGCCAGGACGCCAAGGGCAGCGACTTGCCGCCAAGGCGGGAATGCGCGCCGGCCTGGCGCGCGCCGTTGATGGGGCTCATGCCGCAGATCGACCTGGTGCTGACGATCGGCATCTACGCGCAGTCCTGGCACATGGGTGCCGCGCGGCGCCCGTCCCTGACGGAAACGGTGAGGGACTGGCGCTCCATCTGGGAGAAATCCGCTGGCCAGAAGGTGCTGCCGCTGCCGCATCCGTCCTGGCGCAACACCGGCTGGCTGAAGCGGAATCCCTGGTTTGAAATGGATTTGCTGCCTTTCCTCAGGTCGGAAATCCGCTATCGCCTCGGTTAGACATTCAGCAAGAAACCACCGGCTTTTCCGCCAATCAGCAGAATTTTTTTCTTGTGAAAGGCTATAATAACGCCGATTATGGCCAATCCATTCCTTCAGGAGCTTTCAATGGACCGCCTTGACCGAAAAATTCTCCGCCTCCTGCAGGAGGACGCGACGCTCGCGGTCGCAGATGTCGCCAAGAAAGTGGGACTGTCGACGACCCCTTGCTGGCGGCGCATCCAGAAGCTCGAGGAAGAGGGCGTCATCAAGCGGCGTGTCGCCATTCTCGATCATGAAAAGGTCAATGTGCGGGTCACCGTCTTCGTCTCGATCCGCACCAATTCGCACAGCCATGAATGGCTGCGGCGTTTTTCCGAAGTCATCCAGGAATTCCCCGAGGTGGTCGAGTTCTACCGCATGAGCGGCGATGTCGACTACCTCCTGCGTGTCGTGGTGCCCGACATTGCAGCCTATGATGCCTTCTATAAGCGGCTGATCGCCAAGATCGAGATTCGCGACGTCTCGTCCTCCTTCGCCATGGAGCAGATCAAGTACACGACCGAAATCCCGCTCGATTACATGGTGCTGGACAAGGAATCGGGCGCGAACGCGGCCTGAGCGCGCGTGGCCTTGGTGCATGCAAGGTCACGCAAGCTCGCCTTGCTTAGTTCTTCTTTTTTGTTGAGGAAAGTCCAAGGCGAGTTGACCGGTAGGGTTATTGTGTCCGGCACGGTGTCGACGCCGGTCACGTCTGCCTTGCGCACGGTATAGCCCGACTGGATGACCGAGACGCCGTCCAGGATGAAAAGCTGGCTCTTCTCCATGCCTGGTTTCAGCGCGCCGGTTACGGAAACCGGCTGGTAGGCCCGCGATATTTTGTAGGGCTGAGCCGGGGTGACCAGGACGATCTGGTTGGGTGGTGGTGTCGGCATGTGGCTGCAGGCGCCGGTCCACGGCACCAGTAGGAATTGATAGACAAGATCGCCTTCGCGATCGACCGGCAACGCATAGCCGGCTATTTGTATGGTCTTGTCCTGCAGGCCGAGGGATAACGTCTCGCCGCGATCGGGCAATTTTGCCGCGATCATCGGCAGGCCAGCTTCTTCGGCAACCGCCTGGGTCGCCGGGCGCAAATCCTTCCAGAATATGTGTGTGGTCTCGGCCGAAGCGAGGGCGGCTGTAAAAGCCGACATCGCGCCCGCGAACGCTGCCATGGCTATCAGACGTTTGGTCATCGGACGTTTTCCTTTGCGTTCGAGTAAAGACACCGCCACCGGCGACGTCAACGCTCGAGCCGCATTACATGCCGGCGAGAACCGGTCATGCCGGCGTCGTGAAAGCCGCGCGCCGCAAACATGTCGCGAAACCCCATGAAACGGTAGCTCGGCGATGCCTCGCCCACCGGATAGGCCTCAATGATATGCGCCCCCTTGGCGAACGCGTGGTCAATGGCCGCATCGAGCAATGCGGAAGCAAAACCGCGGCCGCGCAAAGCCCTTGGCACATAAAAGCAGACGATTGACCATACCCCCGTCTCGCTGTCGTCCTGCTGCTTTGAAAGCCTTCGGTAGGTTTCGCGCGGCGCGACCGAACACCAGGCAACGGTCTTGCCGTCGATCTGGGCGAGGATGCCGACCGGCCTGCCGGCATCGATAAGTGCCATCATCTGGCGCTTTTTCTCATCATTCGGGATGTGCTCGCGGACGGACTGCCGCCACGCCATGCACCAGCAATATTTTGGCGCACCCGGCTGCTCGAACAATATCTCGAAGTCGCCGCGTGTTGCCGGCGTCACCTCCGTGAACCGGATATCGGCAAGATCAGCTTTTTCTGGAGGTGAGCCGTTCCAGCCTTTTGGCATCCGTTAACTCCTTCACGGCGTCCCGGCCGATCCAGCGCGCCGTCTTGTCGGATGATCCGGCCAACTTTTGCGCGAGCGCAAGGGCAGGGGCATGCAGCGCCGCCGAGCGTTTGCCAATCTGCCGCAGCGCCCAGCTGACCGCCTTCCTGACGAAATTGCGCGGATCGCCGGCATGCGCCTCGATCAACGGCAGATAGGCGAGAAACGTCGCGTCCGGCTCCTGCTTCAGATGCACTGCGCTCCACGCCACCATGGCAAAGCCGGCGCGGCGCACGAACTCGCGTTCGTCGGCAGCAAACTCCTCGATCAACTCACGCCGGAACGACGTTTCAGCAAAGAGATCCGAAACGCTGTCTACGATCTCCCAGGAGTCGAAATCGCCGGCCCAGCGGCGGCACTGCTCGGCCGTGATCCTTTTCGGCTCCCCGGTGAACGCCGCCACCAGCCGCGCCTCGCGAACACCGCTGTCCCACAGGGCAAGCGCCCGCTCGTGATTGCGCTTCAGCTTGCGCGCCAGCGGCCGCAAATCCGAATTGCCTACACCAAGCGCCGTCGCGGTGTTGATGCCGAACCGGGCCATGCCGGCGCGGTTTTCCTGCGTGCCGATCGAGCGCAGGTGAGCGACGATCTCGTCCGCGCTCCAGCTCGGGCCGGGCAGGGACATCTGCGTTCTACTTTTCCAGCCTCGCCAGCAGTGAGGATGTGTCCCAGCGCCTGCCGCCCATCGCCTGGACGTCCTTATAGAACTGGTCGACGAGCGCCGTCACGGGCAGTCTGGCCCCGTTGCGGTCGGCTTCATCAAGACAGATGCCGAGATCCTTGCGCATCCAGTCGACCGCGAAGCCGAAGTCGTATTTGCCTGCATTCATCGTCTTGTGCCGGTTCTCCATCTGCCACGAGCCCGCTGCGCCCTTGGAGATCACATCGATGACCTTCTCGATGTCGAGCCCGGCCTTCCTGCCGAAATGGATGCCTTCGGACAGTCCCTGCACCAGCCCGGCGATGCAGATTTGGTTGATCATCTTGGTGAGCTGGCCGGCGCCTGCCGGTCCCATAAGCCCGACCATCCGGGCATAGGCGTCGATGACGGGCCTGGCTTTGTCGAAGGCTGCCTGGTCGCCGCCGACCATGACGGTCAGAATGCCGTTTTCGGCGCCGGCCTGGCCGCCGGAGACCGGCGCGTCGAGGAACGAGAAGCCGCGCTCCTGTGCGGTCTCGGCCAATTCGCGCGCGACCTCGGCCGATGCCGTGGTGTTGTCGATGTAGACGGCGCCCTTTTTCATGGCCTGAAAGGCACCGTCCTTTGCCGTCGTCACCGAACGCAGATCGTCGTCATTGCCCACGCACGAGAAAACAAAGTCCTTGCCTTCGGCAGCCTGCGCCGGCGTCAGGGCGAGAGCGCCGCCATGCTGGGCGACCCATTGCTCGGCCTTTGCCCTGGTGCGGTTGTAGACGGTGACGTCGTGGCCGCCCTTGTTCTTCAGATGGGCGGCCATGGGATAGCCCATGACGCCAAGACCGAGAAATGCCACCGATGCCATGGCTTGTTCCTTCCGACGGGAGCAAAGATTGCAGTTGCGGAAGGTCTAGGCCATGCGGCGGATTCGTCAAGGCGCGCGCCGAGCCATCGACTGGCACAGATCAGGTAAGCTTACCGTTTCAGGTGAATGGTAATCCGGCGCTCGATCCATTCGACGCCGTGGCGCAGGATCTCGACCATCACCAGATAAACGATCGCCACCCAGACATAGGCCTGGAAGTCGAAGGACTTGGCGTAGGCGAGTTTCGCATTGCCCATCAGGTCGTAGACGGTGATGATGGCGACGATCGCGGAGGCCTTGATCATCAGAACGAGTTCATTGCCGTAGGGTCGCAAGGCCACGATGATCGCCTGGGGCAGAATGACCTTGCGCAGCGTCTGCAGCTTGTGCAGGCCGAGCGAAGCGGCGCCTTCCCACTGGCCCCTTGGAACGCTCTCAATGGCGCCGCGCAAGATTTCGGCCTGATAGGCGGCCGTGTTGAGCGCAAAGGCGAACACGCCGCAGTTGAAGGCGTCGCGGAAGAACCACCATAGCCCAACCGATTCGAGCTGCACGCGGAAAGAACCGACCCCGTAATAGACCAGATAGACCTGAACCAGCAGCGGCGTGCCGCGGAAGAAATAGACGTAGCAATAGGCGGGCCACGACAGCAACCGGTTGTTCGACATGCGGCCATAGGTGACGGGCAGCGACAGGATGGCGCCGGCCACCATCGACACCGCCACCAGCGACAGGGTGGTTCCAAGTCCCTGCAGATAGGCCGGCGCATATCGTGCGAAGAACTCGCCGTTCCACGCGGAGACCAGATAGGCCAGTATGCCGAAGCCGAAGAGGATCCAGAGGCCGACGAGTGCGTATCCTACGATACGGGCACGCGGCCAGCCGCGCGCCGGCGGCGGCGGCCGATCGACGGCAATGGTGTCGGTGACGCTCATCGCGCTTCCTTCTGCCCGAGCGACCGCAAGATGAAGCCGGTGGCGATCGAAGACAGGATTGCCAGGATGAGAAAGACCAGCGCCGCGACGCTGTAGAACAGGAACGAATGTTTGGTGACGCGCGCCGCGACGCCCGCATTGCGCAAGGTCTCGGCGAGGTTGACGACCGAGACCAGGGCTGTGTCCTTGAGCAGGCTGAGCCAGCAATTCTCGAGACCGGGGAAGGCGATGCGCAGCAATTGAGGCAGGATCACCTTGCGCATGGTCAGCCACTTCGACAGACCGATCGCATAGCCGCCCTCATACTGGCCCTTCGGAATGGCGCGAAAGGCCGAAAGGAATACCTCGCTGGCATAGGAAGAGAAGATCAGCGAGAGCACGATCATGCCGGCGATGAAGCTGTCGACATCGATCGTCGCCTCGGGCCTGAAGAAGCGGATGATGTATTGCAGCAGGATGGGCATGCCGAAGAAGAACAGGAAGAGCGTCACCAGCTCCGGAAGGCCGCGAAACATGGTGGTGTAAATGTTCGCGGCCAGCCGCAGCGAAGGCTCTTCGGATTGCTTTGCCCAGGCAATGAAAAAGCCGATCGTCAGGCCGATCGGAAGCGTGGCGAGCGCCAGCGCGATGGTGACCACCGCGCCATAGGCGATATCGTCAAGCCAGCCATTGGGTCCCCAACTGAGAAGTGTCCATATGCTTTGGGCTGGCATCGAGTGGTGTTATCTCCAGAGCTCCCAGATCGGGTAAGGCGGCAGGGAGACCCTGCCGCCCTTGGAGGTGATTATCAGGACTCGGCGCCGTAGACGTCGAACTTGAAGTACTTATCGTTGATTTCCTTGTATTTTCCGTTGGCCCTGATGGCGTCGATCGCGGAATTCAGCTTGTTGACCAGATCGGTCTCGCCCTTGCGCACGGCAATGCCGGCGCCAGGTCCGAAAATCTCGACCGGCTGCGGCGAGGGCTGGCCGAGGATCTTGCAGCAGGCACCGTCAGGCGAATCCAGCCACTGCTGCAGCACCACGATATCATCCTCGATGGCGTCGAGGCGGCCGTTGGCCAGATCCGCCTGTTCCTCGGGGCTGCTCGGATAACCCTTGATCGTGCTGTCGGTGTAGGTCTTCGAGGCATAGTTGAAATGGGTCGTCGTGGTGGCCACGCCGATACTCTTGCCGGCGAGGTCCTCCTTGGTCACGCCCTTCAGCGTCGAATCCTTCGGGACGGCGAGCGCCGAGGGCGTGTTGTAGTATTTGTGAGTGAAGTCGACCTTCTCGGCACGCTCCGGCGTGATCGACATCGATGCCACGATGGCGTCGAACTTGCCCGCCTGCAGCGCCGGGATGATGCCGTCCCAGTCCTGGGCAACGAAGGTGCACTTGACCTTCATCTCATCGCAGAGCGCCTGGGCGATGTCGATGTCGAAACCGACGAGCTTGCCATCGGAAGTCAGGTTGTTGAAGGGCGGATAAGCGCCCTCGGTGCCGATCCTCAGGGTCTTTTCCTGGGCCTGGGCTACGCCGAGCGTCAGCAGCGCGGCCGAAGCGGCGAGCGCGATACGCAGTGCAATACGCATAATGATCCTCTCTTTATGGTCCCGGCCGTCGTTCCGAAACGGCTCTGTGGGGGCGGTGCTTTTGACCGCCCGCTGGCCCGATACTCCCACTCTTTCCAAGAAAAAGCAACTGCAAAACCACGAAAATCGGCAATGTCCTTCTGCCGTTACGTTACTTCTCAAGCAACGAGGCCGGTCGCGCGCTCGACGAAGTCGGCTATCGATTTCACGTCGTCGAGATCGAACACCGGCAGGCTTTTGTCCTCGATGACGAAGTCGGCCGCAATGGCAACGATCCCGGGGTCACCCGCCGAAAGCGGCGTCCGGTCCTTCGCCTCCAGGCGCCGGGTTTCGATCTTGCGGTGGGCTTCGCGCTTGTAGCCTTCGACCAGCACGATGTCGGACGGCGCAAGCCGCGACAGGATCGCTTCCAGCGCCGGCTCATCCTCGCCGCGCAATTCGTGCATCAGTGCCCAGCGATTGGCGGAGACGATGGCGACTTCCATGGCTCCTGCCTGCCGGTGGCGAAAGCTGTCCGCGCCCGGCTTGTCGATGTCGAAATCATGATGGGCGTGCTTTACGGTCGAAACCGTCCAGCCGCGCCCAACGAGTTCCGCGACCAGTTTCTCAGTCAAGGTCGTCTTGCCGGAGTTCTTCCAGCCGGTGATGCCGAAGAGGCGCTTGTTCATCTCAGATGCTCTGCAGCAACCGCGCCGCCTTGGCAAGATCGTCGGGCATGTTGATGTTGATCGGCCGCCGTGGCCAGCCGCTTTCGAGCCGCAGCAAGGTCTTGTCGCCGCCGCCCCTGCGTCTGGATTGAACGCCGGCCAGCATCAATCCCGCAATATCTCTCACCATCATCGAGCCCGTGCGCCTTCGCGAAAATTCCCCGCGAGCCTCTTATATGCCGTCCGGGGCCATGGCAGGACCAGTGCTTTCCGCGACGATCCTGCGCCGGCCGACGACGCGCTCACGATAAAGCGCGTACAGGCCGGAGCCGACGATTGTGCTGGCGCCGATGATCATCGTCATGTCGGGGACATCGCCGAAGACCAGCAGGCCGAGCACAATGGACCAGAGCAGCGCCGTATAGCGGAACGGCGCTATGAAGGAAATCTCGCCCGAGCGCATCGCCATGATGATGAATTGATAGCCGATGAGCACCAGCACTGCTGCGAGCGCCAGCAGCGCAGTGGCTTTTCCCGTCATCGGTGTCCAGCCGCCCATCGGCGACAGCAGCAGCGCGCCGACCACGGTCATGGCCAGTGCCGTTGCGGTGGAGACGAGCAGCGTCGGGATAGCCTGCGGAATCCGCTTGGTGGCGAGGTCGCGCACCGCGCAGCAGGCGACGCTGGCCAGCGCCACGAGCGAAAACATGCTGAACCCCTCGAAGCCCGGGCGCACCACGACCAGCACGCCGGCAAATCCAACGGCGATCGCCAGCCAGCGGCGCCAGCCGACCGCCTCGCCGAAGACAAGGGCCGCGCCCATTGTCACGGCCAGCGGCAGTGCCTGCAGGACGGCCGAGACGCTGGCGATCGGCAAATGGGCAAGCGCGACCAGGAAGGTCACCGTCGCGCCGGCCTCGGCAAGGACGCGCAGTGCCACCAGCGGCTGCAGCATCGAGCGCGGACGGACCAGCGCGCCGCGCTGCCAGGCAAGCAGGCCGACGAAGAGCGAGGCAAATGCGCCTCTGATCAGCATGACCTGCGCCATGTTCATCGACTGCGACGAATATTTGGTGATGGCGTCATTGAGGGTGAAGCCGGCCATCGCCACCACCATGAACAACGCACCGCGAAGATTGGGAGAAAGGGGCAAGATCTCTACCGGTTCTGCTTTGAAAAAAGCCTGTAGCAGCCGAGAACGAAACAGCAATGACAAAGGGCTGGGCCACGGCCTTGATCGCGGCCCAGACTTTCAACCGCGGATGGCCGATCTTACTTCTTCGGCGTCAGCACCTCGGTGCCGTTGCCGTTCTTGCCGGCGATCGTCCACAGGCCGTGCAGCGAGCCGTCTTCCTGCATCTTGTAGACGACAAGGCCGATCTCCTTGCCCATGACATAGCCGGCCGAGAAGGCGTTGTCGTTGCGCATGCAGATGCCGTCCGAGGACGAGCCGCCGGTTTCCCAATGGATCGTGCAGGTCGTGCCGCTGGTCAGTGTGATGGTGGCTTCGCCGCCATAGGCCGAACCATCGAAATTGGTGCCGGCGACATCATAAGTGCCGCCGATGGATTGCGCCGCCGCCGGCATGGCGGCGAGGCCGAGCAAGGCAACAGAAAAGATGAACTTGCGCATAATGTTTTTCCCCACGGAGCGAAAGCCGCTACCGGATGGAAGGCTAGGCGCGAAAACGGCTGGGGTAAATCAGGCGGGCATCCGCCGGCGGAGATTTATTGCGGCATGGCCGCAATAGTCACGGTCCCTGGAGGCTGGCGGCGATGGCGCCGACCAGCGGGTGGTATTTCGACTTCACGGCCGGCGGATATTCGATCCAGACGGTGCGGATGACGCCGTCCTTGCCGAACAGGCGGCGCTCATAAAAGATGTTCCCGGCCTTCAGCCCCGAAAGCACGGCCCAGTTCTTTCCCGCCCTGCTGTAGGTGACCTTGTAACCCGCCTGGGTGCTTGTCTTCTCGGCCGCAACGAAGCTCTTCGGCGTGTCGTTGTCGATATTGAGGATGCCGGAACAGATCAGGCTGGCGCCGTCGGGCGCGAGCCATTGCTGGCCGTCGCCATTGTCCGGTTCGGGCTGGCGGTCGGTGAAAACATCATCGGGAAAGGTGCAGACCGTGCCGAATCGCTCGTTGGTGTAGGTGAAAGGAGCGGCAGCCGACGGCATTGCCGCGATCGCCGCAACGAATGCCAATACGGAGCGCGCGCACTTCATTCCATTCCTCCAGCAGTCAGCCGGAAGCGATCCTGCACCAGATCCGTGGGAAAATCAGCCGCCGGTGACGCTCATATGCCGCGACACGGAGGGGCGGCTGGTGCGACGGTCGATGATGAAATCATGCCCTTTCGGCTTGCGCCCGATCGCCTCGTCGATCGCCGCGCCGACCAGATCGTTGCCTTCGGACGCACGCAACGGCTCCCTGAGATCGGCGGCATCCTCCTGGCCCAGGCACATATAGAGCGTGCCGGTGCAGGTCAGCCGGACGCGGTTGCAGCTCTCGCAAAAATTATGGGTCATCGGCGTGATGAAGCCGAGCCGGCCACCGGTTTCCGCGACATGGACATAGCGGGCCGGACCGCCGGTCTTGAACGGGACGTCTGTCAGCGTGAACTGGCGCTCCAGCGAGGCGCGCAGCAGCGACAGCGGCAGGTACTGGTCGGTGCGGTCGGCGTCGATCTCGCCCATCGGCATGGTTTCGATGACGGTCAGGTCCATGCCGCGGCCATGCGCCCAGCGCATCATCTCAGGCAATTCGGCGTCGTTGAAATCCTTCAGCGCCACGGCGTTGAGCTTTATCTTCAGCCCCGCCGCCTGCGCCGCATCGATGCCGGCCATGACCTTGCCGAGATGGCCCCAGCGGGTGATTGCGTGGAACTTGTCGGCATCAAGCGTGTCGAGCGAAACATTGATGCGCTTAACGCCGCAATCGGCGAGCTCGGCAGCAAAACGCGAAAGCTGCGAGCCGTTGGTGGTCAGCGTCAGTTCTTCCAGCGCGCCGCTTTCGAGATGACGCGACAGCTGGCGGACCAGGTGCATGATGTTCTTGCGCACCAGCGGCTCGCCGCCGGTGAGACGCAATTTGCGCACGCCTTTTGCGATGAAGACGCTGCACAGCCGGTCGAGTTCCTCGAGCGACAGCAGGTCCTTCTTGGGCAGGAAAGCCATGTCCTCGGCCATGCAATAGGTGCAGCGGAAATCGCAGCGGTCGGTGACCGACACGCGCAGGTAGCTGATCGTGCGGCCGAAAGGATCGATCATGTCCATGCGTGAAGCGTTTCCCGTGGCTGTGAACGACGGCGTTATATATCGCTATGTGATACGATCCGGCCTGTCGTTCAAGATAGCCGCTCTCGATCTTTGGTAACATTCCCCGACCGACACCGGATGTCGGCTGCCTGGTACGGGCTTTTCCAATCCGGCGAAGCGGCGTAGGGAAGGGCGGTTCGAAACGGAAAACACCATGACGGCGCCGAAGGAACTGCGGGTCTCCAAAGACCGCAAACTGCTCTCCGTGACCTTTCCCGGCCACCAGCCATTCGAGCTGCCGGCCGAGCTGCTGCGCGTCGCCTCGCCGTCGGCCGAGGTGCAGGGCCATTCGCCGGACCAGCGGGTGACCGTTCCCGGCAAGCGCGATGTCACCATCCTCAAAATTGAACCGGTCGGCAACTACGCGGTGCGCATCACCTTCGATGATTTCCATGACACCGGTATCTTCACCTGGAATTACCTGCACACGCTGGGCCACGAGAAGGATGCGCGCTGGAATGCCTATCTTGCCGAGCTGGCACAAAAGGGTCTCAGCCGCGACGGTTAGCCGGCGGGCGTCGTCAAGATGTCATGGAGCGGGAGTAGGGTGGCGGATCGGGAGACGAGACAATGTCCATCATAACCACCGTCGAACAGCTTGAAACGCTCTATGGCCTGCCCGGCGAAGCCTCGGTGGTCAAGGAACTCGACCACGTCATTCCCGAATACGCCGCCTTCATCGAGGCCTCGCCCTTCGTCGCGCTGGCGACCAGCGGGCCGGAAGGGCTGGATTGCTCGCCGCGCGGCGATCTCGCCGGCTTCGTGCGCATCGTCGATGCGAAAACCCTGATGATGCCGGACCGGCGCGGCAACAACCGCGCCGATTCGCTGAAGAACATCATTCGCGATCCCCGCGTCGGGCTGCTGTTCCTTGTGCCGGGCTCCGGCACGACGCTGCGCATCAGCGGCCGCGCGCACATCACCACAGATGCCGCGCTTTGCGCGTCGTTCACGGTCGACGGCAGGCCGGCACGCTCGGTGACCGTCATCGATGTCGATACGGTCTATTTCCAATGCGCCCGCGCCATCGTGCGGTCGGAACTGTGGAACCCGGAAAGGCATGTCGATCCGAAGTCCCTGCCGACACCAGGAAAGATCCTGGAGATCACCAGCCGCAGGAACATCGACGGCGAAACCTATGACAAGGAATGGCTGGAGCGGGCAAAAAAGACGATGTGGTGATCCGCCGGACCGCAATGGCGGTCAGGCGTCCTTCAACACTTCGTAGATCTTGCGCATCTGCTCGCCGATCATGTCGCACTGCTCCGGCGTCGACTGGCTCATCGCTTTCTCGATCAGCGCCATGTGCAACTTCAGCGCCTGCATCAGCAGCGCCTCGCCGGCTTCGGTGAGGGCCAGCCGCAGGATGCGCTTGTCCTTCTCGTCGCCTTCGCGGCGCAGCAGGCCGCGAGCCTCAAGCTGCGGCAACAGCATGGTGATGTTGGAGCGGCCGACGAGCAGCTTGCGGGCGAGATCGTGCTGCGACATGCCGGGATGGCGGTAGAGATTCATCAACACATCGAGCTGCGCGGGCTTCAGATCGAGCGGCGCCAGCTTCACGGCAAGCGTGCGCTCCAGCACATGGCAGGCGCGCGCAACCGCGACCCAGTTGCGAAACCGCGGGTTGTCCCAGGGCAGCTCTTGTTTATTGTTCATCTTTGAACTATTATGTTCATGCTTGAACGTATGGATGGATTCCCACTATGGCATCATTCGGACTGAAGGTCATCCGGGGTGTATTCGGGGCCGCCGAACATGTCGCCCCCCGCCTCACTGGGCGCGCCGCATTCGAGCTGTTCTGCCGTACGCCGAACGCCAGGGTGCTGAGCGAGGGCGAACGCCGTGCCGTCGACCGCGCGGCAGATTTCATGGCTGAAGCGCGGCATCACCGGCTGAAAGCCGGATCCGGCTGCGTCATGGTGCATGAATTCCGTCCGGAGCCGGGCAGGGCGTCCGCCGGAACGGTTCTCGTCGTTCATGGGTGGCGCTCGCGCACCGAATATATGCGCATGCTGATCGAGGGCTACCGCGCCGCCGGCTACAGGGTCGTCTCGCTCGACCTTCCCGGCCACGGCCAATCGCATGGCCGGCGGTTGAACATGGTCAATGCCGTGGATGCGGTGCGAATCGCGGGCGAATGGTTCGGCCCGTTCGCGGCGGTGGTCGGTCATTCCTTCGGCGGCGCCGTCGCCGCCAATGCAATCGCCGGATCGATCAGGAACATTGCGCCGCTGGCGGCCGGGCGCCTGGTGCTGATCGCCGCGCCCAGTTCATTGCCGGCCATCTTCGCCGACTTCAGTCGCATGCTCAATGTCGGTCCGCGCTCGCAGGCCGCCATGGCGGACCGTGTCGAACACCTTTCCGGCCGGCCGCTGCACGAATTCACCGGCGATCGCCAGCTTGCCCAGGCGCCGGTGCCGACGCTGGTCATCCACGCACCCGACGATCGCGAAGTCTCGGCCGATCATGCCTGGCGTTATGCCGGCGCCGGTGACCATGTGTTGCTCCACTGGGCCGAAGGGCTCGGCCATCGCCGCATCCTGGCGGACAAGGGCGTGGTGGAACGCGCCGTCAGCTTCGTGGCCGCGCACCGGGAGCCGTCGCTGCTCCATTGAACCGCAATCAGGGCTGTTTCTTCTTCTCGCCGGGTTCCACCGGCAGTCCGGCCGCCTTCCAGGCGGTGTAGCCGCCAAGGATATGCTTGACGGGCGACAGCCCCATGTCCTGCGCGGTCTTGGTGGCGAGCGCCGAACGCCAGCCGCCGGCGCAGAAGAAGACGAAGCTCTTTCCCGACGCGAAGAACGGCTTGTGGTAAGGGCTCTCGGGATCGATCCAGAATTCCAGCATGCCACGGGTGACATGTTTGGCGCCGGGAATCCTGCCGTCGCGTTCAATCTCGCGAGGATCTCGCAGGTCGACAAAGATGGTGCCTTCGTCCTCGATCAGGGCTGCCGCTTCCTCGGGCGAAAGCACTTCGATCTCGGCATTCGCCTCGTCCAGCAGTTCGCGATAACCCTTTTTCACCGTCCGATCCTCCCGGCCCGTTTAGACTGGCGCTCCGTCCGTTCGGATTTCGAGCACAACGCCCGGCGTTTGTCATCCCGCGTCGGTACCGGCTATCATCTTCCAGGCGGCCATTGCCCCCTCCACGGTTGCCAGCAGGGCCGCATGCGAAGCACCGTCGCGCGCCTGGATCGACATGCCGTGTTGAACCGTCGCGAAAAAGGTCGCGGCGGCTTCGCAGTCGAAACTCCTCGGCAATTCGCCCTCGGCCACGCCACGCTCCAACCGCCTCTGCAAGGCTGCGTGGTTTTCGGCGCGCCGACGGCGCAGGTCGTTGCAGATGGCGCCGCGCGAGCTGTCCTGATGCAACGCGCCGAGCGTGACCAGGCATCCTTGCGGGCGGTCGGTCTGCGAATAGGCCTTGGCGGTCTGACGCAGGAAAGCCTCGATCGCCTCACGTGCCGTTGGCGCCTCGTCCAGCGCGGTCCAGATGTCCGTGCCTTCGGCCTGCGTGTAAAACTCGGTCGCCTCGAGGAAGAGCGCTTCCTTGCTGCCGAAGGCGGCGTAGAGACTTGGCGAATTGATGCCCATCGCCCCGGTCAGGTCGCTTATCGACGTGCCTTCATAGCCCTTGACCCAGAACACCTCCATCGCGCGCCCCAGGGCGGCGGTTCTGTCGAAGGTGCGGGGGCGGCCTCGTTCCGGCATCATGCTCTTTCTGTGCTGATCGATACATAATTCAGTTGACGGGGCCGGACAAGCCTGACATCTATTTATGTATCGATCGTTACAAAAAGGAGAATGCAATGTCATCGAACCGTCTGAGCGGCAAGGCCGCGCTCGTCACCGGCGGCAGCCGCGGCATCGGCGCAGCGATCGCTCGCAAGCTGGCGGCAGACGGCGCCAGCGTGGCACTGACCTATGTCAATGGCGAGGAGCAGGCCCGTGCGGTGGTCGGCGAGATCGAGGCCAATGGCGGACGCGCCATCGCCATCAAGGCCGACAACCGCGACGCCGCGGCGGTCGCGAGGGCGGTCGACGATGTTGCTTCTGCCTTCGGGCGGCTCGACATATTGGTCAACAGCGCGGGCATCTGGCGCGCCGCGCCCATCGACACCCTGTCGCTCGCCGACTTCGATGAAACCATGGAGGTCAACCTGAGAGCGCCGTTCGTCGCCTCCAAGGCCGCGGTGGCACATATGGGCGAGGGCGGCAGGATCATCTCCATCGGCAGCAATCTGGCGGAGCGTGTGACCGACACAAGCCTCAGTGCCTATTCCGCGAGCAAGGCGGCGCTGGTCGGACTAACCAAAGCCCTGGCACGCGACCTCGGTGCGCGCGGCATTACCGCCAATATCGTCCATCCGGGCTCGACGGACACCGACATGAATCCGGCAAGCGGTCCGCATGCCGAGCATCAGCGGGAAAAAATGGCCACACCGCGTTTCGGCGACGCCGATGAGGTCGCTGGCATGGTCACCTGGCTCGCCGGTCCCGAGGGGCGCTTCGTGACCGGCGCCGCGCTGACCATCGATGGCGGCGCCAACGCCTGACGTCGCCCGCCCGCTTCGACGGCCGGAGCGGGTTGTGTCCGCTCCGGCCGTCACGATGTTGTGAAACCGTTCTGCCACAGCCGCCCCAAAATTTATGAAAGCTTAACGAAATCGGTATGAATCGGTATAGTCGCGTCTTACATCCGCCATGCGGTGGGCAAGACGCACGAGCGTGCGGAACGGAGCCGGTTGCGGCTGGAGCGGGTGACCATGAAATTGCCGGGAAACAAAGCTACCGCGTTGCCGCTTGCAGCGCTCGTGGCGACGCTGGCCCTGGGAACGCCGCAAGCAGGCGCGCAGGGGCTTTTCGACATGCTTTTCGGCGGCGGCGTAAGGCACGAGCCGCAAGGTGAGTTTCCCCCTCCGCCACCAAGGCGCAAGCCGAACCCCAACGTATCCGCCGGCGGTGGTGGCGGCGGCAGCGTGAAGATCAGCAGCCCTTCCTACTACACCTACAAAGCCGACAAGCTCGTGCGCGTCGACTTCTCGGCGCTTACGGCAGCGCCGCAGCCGGCGACGCCGCAGGACGCCGCCTTCGTGCCCTCAGCCACCGGCAACGCCTTTCGCGAGGCAATCGCCGGACTGAGCGACTACGAGCTCTATGCGGAGCCGGATATCGCCAAGGCGCTGATCGCCTATTATTCGGCCAATCCGGATTTCATCTGGGTGACCGGAGCCAACGCCAACAGCCGCGCGCAGGACGCGGTGCGGGTGCTTGGCGAGGCGGCGAGCTACGGCCTGGCACCGTCCGACTACACGGTCGACGTGCCGACCGCCGCTGCGTCGACTGGTGACGCCGCTGCACGTTTGAAGGAGTTCGTGCGCTTCGAAATGGCGCTGTCGGCCCGCGTGCTTCGCTATGTCCATGATGCCCAAAGCGGCCGCGTCGAACCCAACCGCATGACCGGCTACTATGATTTCCCCGCCAAGCCGCTCGACATGGAAGGCGTTTTGAAGACGCTGGCGCATACCCAGGAAGTGCGCACCTATCTCGAATCGCGGCATCCGCAGAACCCGGAGTACCAGGCGCTGCGCGTCGAGCTGGAGTCGCTGCAAGCGAGCGCCGAGAACGAGATCGTCGTCGATCCCAAGCTGTTGCTGAAGCCGGGCGAAACCAGTCCCGAGCTTCCCAAGCTGCTGAGCCTGATCGCGCGCGATCTCGACGACGAGATGGGCGGCGCCTACGGCGAAGTGCTGTCGCGGCTCGCCACCAGCGACGTCTACCTCCCTGAGCTGGTTCCGGTCATCAAGGCGGTGCAGCAAAAAGCAGGCATGAAGGGCGACGGCGTCATCGGACCGCGCACCGTCGCGTCGCTGGCCGGAACGTCCAAGGCCGACCGGTTGCTCAAGGTACAGGTGGCGCTGGAAGAACTGCGCTGGCTGCCATCCGACCTCGGCAGCCCGCGTGTGTTCATCAACCAGCCAGCCTTCACGGCGAGCTACATCGACAATGGCGAGGAAAAGCTGAAAACCCGTGCGGTCATCGGCAGGACCACCAACCAGACCGCCTTCTTCTACGACCAGATCAAGCAGGTCGACTTCCATCCCTATTGGGGGGTGCCGCAGTCGATCATCGTCAACGAAATGCTGCCGAGATTGCGCAGCGATCCGGGTTATCTCGACCGGGCCGGCTATGAGGTGACCGATTCGCGCGGCAAGCGCATTCCGTCCTCGGCGGTCAACTGGGGCGGCTATGGCGCGAACATCCCCTACAGCGTGCGCCAACTCCCGAGCGAGGCCAATGCGCTGGGCGAATTGAAGATCCTGTTCCCCAACAAGCACGCCATCTACATGCATGACACACCGCAGAAGTCGTTCTTCCAGCGCGACATGCGCGCGCTCAGCCATGGTTGCGTGCGGCTGCAGGATCCGCGGGGCATGGCGGCTGCGGTGCTGGGTACCTCGGTCGATGAGGTCGCCGAGAAGCTGAAGCACGGCCATTCGACCGAGAGCGTGACGCGCACGATTCCGGTCTATGTCGCCTATTTCACCGCATGGCCCGACATGTCCGGCAAGGTCGAATACTTCAACGACGTCTACGACCGGGACACGCGGTTGAAGCAGGCCCTGGACGCCACCGAAGCAGCACGCTCGCCGTCGAGCTAAGAATTCAGCGGGCCGAGAGCGGTCGCCGGAAACCGGCGTCGCGCCCTGCGATCAGCCAGTAGACAAGCCCGGCGACCAGGCCGGCAGCGGCGATGATGCCGATGTCGGCCCAGCGCTCCGAGGCCATGTCCTCGAGCGCGCTCGGCCAGATCAGGGCAAAGCCGCCGACCGCCGCCGCACCGCCGAAGAGCATGTGGAGCCACAAGCCGCGCAACGAGAAGAATTCGGCGATCAATGCGAAGATCAGGGTCTGCGCCCCGGTCAGCACGATCGTCAGGAAATAGATGAACATGCCGAGCGGCGGCACCACCAGCGCCGCGATCGGCGAGACGCCCATCAGGTCGAAATACCGGGGCGCATTGGGCAAGGAGCTCAACGCAGCGTAGATCGCGACGATGGCGATCAGGCCGACCAGCACGGCGACGAGATAGCCGGCAAGCACCATCAAGATACGTTTCAACACATGCCTGGCCGTCGCCATGCATACCCCCCGTGAAGCTCCGCTGTAATCAGCCATCAAAGGTGCATTGGCGCAAGGGCGGGCACATCTCACGCCGCAGGCTCGGCATTTTCAGATTGGGACCGGTGATCATTGCGGGGAGGGATCGCAATACGGGTTGCTCGCCCCCGCAGGTTTTCTCCTGACGAAGCTATCTGGGCTCGGCTGTTACCGGATCATAGGTGATTTCGACCTTCGCCTTGTCGGCGGTGTAGTAGGTGACGGTATAGGCGCCATCATCCCAGTCGACCTCCTTGACATAGCGGAAGCCATCGCGCTGCTCGACCTTGGCGATGATGTCAGACAATTTCTTGGCATTGGGCGGCGGCAAAGGCTTGTCGTCCACGGCGAAGGCCGGCCCGGCGCCGAGGAGAATGGCGACGCTGGTCGCCAGAAGAAGTCTGGACATGGTTTTCCCTCAAGTTTCCACGCACAGAAACTCACTTGTGTGCAGGTTTGTTCCGCGACCGCGCAATGCCGTACCGTTCCTGCCTGGCGCGTTGCGAGGCGCCGTGCTGTCGTCATCAGAACCGGAGGATGGAGGTATTGCCGAGAAAGGAGATGGTGGGCGATGCAGGGATTGAACCTGCGACCCCACCCGTGTGAAGGGTGTGCTCTCCCGCTGAGCTAATCGCCCGCTCGTTGCCCGAAGGCCAAGCGAGCCGCGATATAAGGGAGGCCGGTGCGGGAAGTCAAGGCGGTGTCCGGCGTTCTCACAGAGGGCAGGTGCTTCCGGTTTCGTCACCCTCTTTCAAGCGCCGGCGCCATCTTCGATGTTGGAGGCATCCGCCGCAAATCGGAAATCGTCATTTCGTCGGGCGATTGCCTTGCGACGTTCTCAGAAGGATCGGTTTTTGCCCTTTCGCCTCTATCCCGCCTTGCGGCCGCTCAATGTTGCGCCGCGGCGATCAGCCGTTCGACCAAATCCAGCGTCAGCGCGTCGAAATGCGAGATCACCGCCGAGGGCTCGAACTCGCGCACGTGGCGGTCGGTGTAGCCGAAGTCGACGGCCACCACTGGGATGCCGGCGGCTTTCGCGGTGTCGATGTCGGTCTGCGGATCGCCGACCATCAAAGCTCGGTGCGGGTCGCCGCCGGCGCGCTTGATGGTTTCGGTGAGGTGACGCGGGTCGGGTTTGCGGAAGGCGAAGGTATCCTGTCCGGCAATCGCCGCGAAGTGTTTGGTCAGGCCGAGCGCCTCGATCAGCGCCAGCGAGTTGGCCTCGTATTTGTTGGTGCAGACGGCCAGGAGATAGCCTGCCTTCTCGAAGCGGGCGATCGCCTCGAGGACGCCGGGGTAGGGGCGGGACTTGCCGGGAATGTTGAGGGTGTAGTGGTCGAGGAACAGTTTCAGCAGCCGGTCGTGTTCGGCGACATCGAGCGACCGCTGCTGCGCGGCGTGCGCCCGTTCGATCATGACGCGGCCGCCATGGCCGACGAAGCGCCTGAAGCCGGCTTCGTCGACGGCCGCGAGCGCGCTGGCGGCAAGGCTGTGGTTAAGGCTGTCGAGCAGGTCCGGCGCTGTGTCGATCAGCGTACCGTCGAGGTCGAACACGATGATCGGGCGGGTCATGATCCATCCTGGGCAGTTTATGCAATGGGCAGGCGATAAAGGCTGCGGCGCGTCAAGGCAAGCGCCGGGCAGGCTCGTTCAGGCAAGCAAGCTCCCCGGACCGGGCATTCGCGACGAACCGCCAGGCATGAAAAAACCCGCCAGAGCGGCGGGTCCCGGCGCAAATCTGCACCATAGGCAAATATGTAGCATAACTGCCTTCACCCAGTCAATGGGCTATAAGAAAAAATTCCTATGAACGTCGCCGCACATCACTCGCCGACCGCGCGGGCACACCATTGACGGGAGGCCGAACGTCATCAACCTACGCCGCTGCAAGGGCTTTGACCGGACCGGCAAAAATGGTAGGAGCCGCAAACACCAGGTTCCGGGGCGGTAAAAGCGGCATGGATGCAAGACAGTTGAAGGTCGAAGCCGCGCGGGCGGCCCTTGCCCATGTCACCGATGGCATGCGGCTCGGCATCGGCACCGGCACCACCGCCGACGAGTTCGTGCGGCTGCTTGCCGACAAGGTGGCCACGGGCCTGACCATCATCGGCGTGCCGACGTCCGAGCGCACCGCCTCGCTGTGCCGCGAACTTGGGGTGCCGCTGTCGACGCTGGAGGAGACGCCGGAACTCGATCTCACCGTGGACGGCGCCGACGAAGTCGACCCGGCGCTGACGCTGATCAAGGGCGGCGGCGGCGCATTGCTGCGCGAGAAGATCGTCGCGGCGGCTTCCGCTCGCATGATCGTCATTGCCGATCGCTCCAAGATGGTCGAGACGCTCGGCCGTTTTCCATTGCCCATCGAGGTCAACCCGTTCGGCCTGCGCGCAACCGAAATCGCGATCGGGAAGGCGGCTGCAAGGCTCGGCCTTTCCGGTCCGGTTACATTGAGGATGACGGGCGGCCAGGCTTTTGTTACAGACGGCGGCCACTTTATCCTCGATGCATCTTTTGGCCGCATTCCGGATACAAGAGCGCTATCGAATGCTCTCCACGCCATTCCCGGCGTGGTCGAGCACGGTCTTTTCATCGGGCTGGCGTCAGCGGCCATCATCGCCGGGGGCGATGGCATCCAAACCGTCCATGCCGCCTGAAAAACAGGGAGTTCTATCGACCATGATGTTGCATAACCGGGTTCGCCGCTTGTCCGTCCTTCTGTCGGCATCGGCCGTCTTCGCCTTCTCTTCGCCGGCGTTCTCGCAGGACGTCACGGAAGCACACCTGAAGGCGGCGCGCGCCGCGGTCACCGCGATCCATGCGACCGACCCGTTCGACAACATCCTGCCGCAGGCCGCCGCCGCCCTCGAATCGCAGCTCATCCAAAAGAACCCCGACATGCAGGAGCTGATCGCCAAGACGATCAGCGAGAAGGCGCTGGCGCTTGCCTCGCGCCGGGCCGACCTGGAGAAGGAAGCGGCCCTTGCCTATGCGAAGGTGTTTTCCGAACAGGAACTCAACGACATCGCGACCTTCTACAATTCGGACTCCGGCAAGAAGCTCCTCGAGAGCGGCCCGGCCGTGACGCGCGACCTGGTGAAGGCCGCCGATATCTGGCAGAACGGGCTTGCTCGTGACCTCGCCCAGCAGGTCGGTGAAACGCTGGCCGCAGCGGCCAAGGCGAAAGCGCCGGCAGCGCCTGCTAATGCGGCCGCGCCCGCCGATGGCGCCGCGCCTGCCGATGGATCGGCCCCTGCCGACGACACTCAGAACTGATCCTGCCATTCCAAACGGCCCTGCGGCCATCTGTGAAGCCCGGCTTGTCCGGGCTTTTCTTTGATGGTTTGCGGCCTACCTGTCACTCACATTTTCCGAAGCTCAAGGAGCCGCGCGATGGCCGGTTACGACTACGATCTTTTCGTCATCGGCGGCGGTTCGGGCGGGGTGAGGGCGGCGCGCGTCGCCGCAGCGCTCGGCAAGCGCGTCGGCATCGCCGAGGAATACCGCTTCGGCGGCACCTGCGTCATCAGAGGCTGCGTACCGAAGAAGCTCTATGTCTATGCTTCGCAATTTCCCGAGCATTTCGCCGATGCCGCCGGCTATGGCTGGACGGTGCCGGAAGCCAGTTTCGACTGGCCCACGCTGGTCGCCAACAAGGACCGCGAGATCAGCCGTCTGGAGGCGATCTACAAGAGGAACGTCGAGGGCGCCGGCGGCGAGGCCTTTCACACGCGCGCCATGATCGTCGACCCGCATGTGGTGCATCTTCTGGACGAGGACCGTACCGTCACCGCCGACCAGATCCTGATCGCCACCGGCGGCCGTCCGGCGCCGCACCCGGCACTGCCCGGCCACGAATACTGCATCTTCTCCAACGAGGCCTTCGACCTCGAGCAGTTGCCCAAGTCGATCATGATCGAAGGCGGCGGCTATATCGCGGTCGAATTCGCCAACATCTTCCATGGCCTGGGCGTCAACACCACGCTGGTCTATCGCGGCAAGGAGATCCTCAGTCGCTTCGATATGGACCTGCGGCGCATGCTGCACGAAACGATGGAGAAGAAGGGGATCAAGATCCTTTGCCATGCCGTCTCGGAATGGATCCGCAAACGGCCGGACGGCCGGCTCGACGCGTTGCTCACCGGCGGCCAGACGCTGACGGTCGACCAGGTGATGCTCGCCATCGGCCGCATCCCCAACACCGAGAATATGGGACTGGAAGGCATCGGCATCGAGATGACCGCGACCGGCGCGATCCAGGTCGACGCGTACTCCCGCACCAACGTCGAAAACATCTGGGCGATCGGCGACGTCACCAATCGCGTGCAACTGACGCCGGTGGCGATCCACGAGGCGATGTGCTTCGTCGAGACCGCCTTCAAGGGCAACCCGACCGCGCCCGACCACGACACGATCGCCACCGCCGTGTTCTCGCAGCCGGAGATCGGCACGGTCGGCCTGTCGGAAGACGAGGCGGTCAAGCGCTTCCCCGACATCGAGATCTATCGCGCGGCATTCCGTCCGATGCGGCACACCTTGTCCGGCCGCGACGAAAAGATGCTGATGAAGCTGGTGGTCGATGGCGCGTCTAAGAAGGTACTCGGCGCGCACATATTGGGGCCGGATGCCGGCGAGATGGCGCAGCTTCTCGCCATTCCGCTGAAGGCCGGGCTGGTCAAGGATGATTTCGACCGCACCATGGCCGTGCATCCGACGGCCGCGGAAGAGCTTGTGACCATGTACAAGCCGACTTACCGAGTGAAGGATGGCGAGCGCGTAGACTGACGGACAAACGCGCCGCGGCAAGGTGCTTGCTGCGACGCAGCTAGGAGAGCTGCTACAGCAACGTGCCGCGCAGGATCACCTGCGCCACCGAGAAATAGATGACAAGCCCGGTGACATCGACCAGCGTGGCGACAAACGGCGCCGACGCGCTGGCCGGGTCGAAGCCGACGCGTTTCAAGGCGAACGGCAACATCGAACCCGACAGCGAGCCGAAGGTGACGATGCCGACCAATGCCGCTCCGACCGTCGCGGCGATCAACGGCCAGTGCGGGCCGTAGTTGTAGAAGTCGAAATACTGCCAGAGCGCGATGCGGCAGATGCCGACGACGCCGAGTATCGCCCCGAGCAGGAGGCCGGTGGGCAATTCGCGCAACGCCACCCGCCACCAGTCGCGCAGGCCGATCTCGCGCAACGCCAGCGCGCGTATGACCAGCGAGGTCGCCTGCGAGCCGGAATTGCCGCCGGAACTCATGATCAGCGGAATGAAGAGCGTCAGCACGATCGCTTTTTCCAGCTCGCTCTCGTAGCTTTGCATCGCGTTGGCCGTCAGCATCTCGCTGATGAACAGCGCGCACAGCCAGCCGGCACGCTTCTGGATCATGGCGAGGAAGCTCATCTTCATGTAGGGCTCGTCCAGAGCCTCCATGCCGCCGAAGCGATGCACGTCCTCCGTCGTCTCCTCGATCATCGTGTCGATGATATCGTCGATGGTGACGATGCCGAGGATCTTGCCGTGATCGACGACGGGAACGGCGAGCAGATCGTATTTGGAAATCGTCTGCGCCAGGGTTTCGCGATCGGTCAAAGGCGTGACGGTCACCGGCACGCGGTCCGGCGCCACCGACAGGATCGAATCGTCAGGCTCGCCGGTGATAAGCCGGCGCAGGCCGGTCGAGCGCATGAGCAGATACGTCTCGGGATCGACGATGTAGATGGCGTGGACAGTTTCGCGCGTCCGCTCGACCTTTCGGATGTAGTCGAGCGTGCGGCCGACGGTCCAGTCCGAGGGCACGCTGACGAACTCCGTCGTCATGATCGAAGCGGCACTGCCTTCGGGGTAACCGAGAATCGAGAGCAGGGTTGCGCGCAGCGGGGGCGCCAGCACGCCGAGCAGCTCGGAACGGGCGGGTTCGTCAAGATCGCGCAGGATGTCGGCAGCGCGATCGACCGACATGGCGGTAAGCAGCTTGCCCGCCTTGGCGCGAGGCAAGGCCTCCGCCAGCTCGGGCGCGCCCTCGAGCTCCGGCTGGTCGAAGATATCGACCAGCCGTTCGAACGGCACTTCGCAAAGCAGCTCGGTCGCCGTTTCGCGCGACTCGCGGTTGAGCGCTTCGACCACGTCTGCGACATGGTCGTTTGCAAGGACGCGGGCGATGGCGACGGCCTCGTCGTCCGCTACGGGGGAAAAATCGTTCATGGTTCACTCCTTGCCGTCCGGCAAGACGTGAACCGTCGAGGTCACGTCAGGGCGGACGGCGGTTGCGTTCGACTGTGACTGTCGCCAGGCATGGCGCGGTGACCTTTCCGCTCGCGGGTTCGAGTTTGATGTCTGCGAGCGGGCGCAACATAGGAGCTCGCCTTGCCCTGTCAATCGAGGTGATCGAGGAAAATGCGGGCAACATGCCCCAGTCGCGAGACTGTGATCGCTGAAGCGTATCGCGCCGAAACGGTAAAATGGCTGGACGGCCTATGCCGCGGCGAGTCCGGCTACTTCTGCTTCAGCCGGCGCGGAAAACGCAGCCATTTGTCGTCGACCGGCCTTGGCACCGGCCCTGGCTGTGCGAGAATGGTGGTGAGCTCGGGAGGCAGGCTCGGCACCAGCGGCTTCTTGGTGGCGACGCCGTCCGCGATCGCGACGATCGAGTGGTAGAACTCGGCGCCGGTGACCGATCGCGGCGCCACCGCTTCATGCATGACGCTGATCACCGTTACATCGGGGCAGTTGTCCTTGATCGCCTGGTGGAAGGCAACCTTGCCCTCCGGATCGAGTGCGCCGGTCGCCTCGTCCAGGAATAGTAGCCCGGGTTGATGGAGCACGATGCGGGCCACCACCAGCTTCTGTTTCTGACCGCCGGACAGGACCTGATCCCAGCTTTTGCCTTCGCGGCTTTCGTCGCCCATATTCTCGATGAAGTCGCCCAGACCCGCCTTGTGCAGCGCGGACGCGACCTGCGCGTCGCCATGGTCGTGCTCGGAGCCCGGCAGGCAGACCAGCTGCTTCAGGGTCACCTGCTGCAGCTTGACCTCCTGGGCTGCATAGAAACTCTTCACCCCTTCGGGGAAGACGATGGTGCCGCGGCCGTAGGGCCATAGGCCGTTGATGGCCTTGATCAGCGAGGTCTTGCCGCAGCCGGATTCGCCTTTCAGGAAGGTCCATTCGCCGCGCCGGAAGCGCAGGTTCGCCGCTACGAGGAAAGGCGTTGCGTCCTCGCCCTGATGCGCCAGTTCAAGCTTCTGGATGGTCAAGCCGAAAACCGGGTTCTGGCTGGCGTAGCGGAAGTCGGAACGGCCGCTCTGGCTGTAGAATTCCTGGGGATGCTGAACGTTCTCGATCGCATTGGCCAACTCGGTGACACGCTGGCTGTTGGCGCGCAGGGTGGCGATGGCGGGCATGACATGGATGAACCACGAACATTGGCCGATCAGCGAATTGACCAGTTCGGAGCCGGTTATGTAACCCTTCAGGTCGAAGCCGTTGTGGATGAACGGCACAAGGCCCGGTCCATAGGCGACAATGCGGGCGCCGATGAAATTGTAGATCAGCTCAAAAGACATGTAGACGGTGTTGACGATGTTGAGCCGCGTCCATGTGCCGTCAATATCGCCATAGAGGCGGCCATGCATGGTCCTCTGAACGCTTTCGCCCCGCGAGGCCGCGACATGGAAGCTGCGGCGCAGGAATGTCGTCAGCTCGCCACGGTAACTGCCTTCGGCCTGCTGCATCCTGACATTGAGACGCTCGAGCATGCCACCGAGCTTTACCGCGATCCAAGTGTTGAGCGGCACATAGATGGCGACGGCAAGGAGGGCGAGGATGGCGCTGCCATAGCTGCCGAGGAATTCGAGCCCCTTTACCTCGACGGAGGTCTCGAGCAGCTTCTGGCCGACGAAATAGAGCGAGGTGGCGACACCCAGCACGCCCATGGCCAGGCCGATGGCGCCGCCGGTCATGTCCTTGATCGATTCCTGGACGCGCTGATCGATGTTGTCGGGGGCCGGCGCGCCATTCCCGGTCGAGGCATGCTGGGCGTGGAAATGGGTGTGGTTGCCGTCCAGCAGCGCCTCGTTGAAACGGCTGTCGAGCCAACCGCGCCATTTGCGGTGCAAGGTTGCCGAGACAAGATTGCGGATGCCCGTGAAGCCGGCGTCCTTGAGCACGACCAGCAGCACCAAAATACCGGCATTGGCCAAAAGCGTCTGGAGAGGGGTGGTGTTGGCGGCGTCGTGGAAGAAGGCGATCGAGTTGACCAGTTCTCCGGACGCTTCTGCGAACCAGACGCCGGCCTTGCTGGACAGAGCGGTGAGCAGCGCGATCACCAGCGTCAGCGTCCAGGCCTCCTTCCACCGGTCCGAGACCCAGTAGGCCCGCATCAGGCCCCAGAAGCTGCGCATCGAGGAAACCGGGGTCAGAAGCGACCGCCTTGCGGCATCGCTGTGTAGTCCATCTGTTCCTGACAGTTGCGGTGGTCTGTCGACCCGAATCACAATCCCGCCCAAACCTTTTTTGTATTGTTACGGATGGTAACACCAATTGATCATTTTCCATTAATTTTTATAGGGGGGCAGCGGGATTGAGGTGGATGCCGTGGCTGCAGGGCAACAGGTTCGGCTTCCCGAGCGTCGCGCCAAAGCCGACGAAAAGCCGGTTTAAGCTAGTGATGTCAGGTAATTACGCGGCATCAGGGCGCGACGTTTCTACCTTCCCCTAGGGAAAGCGTTCGCACGAATTTGTGACCCGCTTGGGCTGCCCGGCAAGCCGGCTTTTCATCGCAGGCTAATCAAAATTCCGGAAAACACGTCGCCCTGGACGCCTGATTCCTCGCCGGCATGTCCACGCCGGAGGTCCGGAAATGACCTGAGACGCTGGGCAAGCCATCGATCGACCGGACCGGCGGCGTCAGGGCAGGCCGCGACGCCGGCAAAGCCGACGATCGCGGAACCACAGGGCCAGGCGCGGCCTCACGCCCGGGGAGCTGCTTGAAAATCCTGCGTTGAAGATCGGGCTCAGTCGACTTTTTCCAGTTCGCCACGCGCCTTGGCGGCGGCTACCTGGCGGATGGCGTCGGCGAGCGTGTCGACGTCCTGCGCGCCCATCACCGCGTATTTGCCCTCCAGCAGGAAGCATGGCACGCCTGATATGCCCATGCGCGACGCGGTGGCGATCTCGGTGCGAACCGCCTCGACATCGGCGTCGGTCGGCAAGAGCGTCTCGACAACGGATGCGTCCATTCCGGTCTCGCGCGCCGCCTCGACCAGCACGGCGTGATCGCCGATGTTGGCGCCTTCTTCGAAGTTCAGCTGGAACAGGCGGCGCACCAGCCGGTTCTGCACGTCTTCGCCGGCCGCACCGGCCCAGCGAATGACGCGATGGGCATCAAGCGTGTTGGGCGCGACCTTGATGGCGCCGAAAGCGAAGGAAATGCCTTCGGCTTCACCGAGCGGCTCGATACGGGCGTGGATCTGGCGAATGTGTTCGTCGCTGCCGAATTTGGCCAGCATGTACTCGCGGCGATCCTTGCCTTCCGGCGGAATGGTCGGATCGAGCTGGAACGGCCGCCAGCGTATATGCACATCCACCTCGCCGGCGGCGGCGACTGCCTTGTCCAGCCGCCTCTGGCCGATGAAGCACCATGGGCACACGACGTCGGACACCACGTCTATGGTGATCGCATTCGCTTGGCTCATCTCGATCTCCTGAACGTCTTGGGTGCCGTGCACTTCCCGGAGAACCCGGCTTCCACTCCTCGGGCCCATGCTCAGTTCGGCTTTCGCCACCAGGTCGGCAACTGGTAACCGAATATGGGCGTCTTTCGCGGATGGTCCAGATAATTCCAGTAAGCGATCCATTGCTGCGTGTTGTGCTGCATCGGCACCATGTAGTTGCCGGAGATCAGCAACCGGTCGAGAACGCGCACGGCGGCGATGTAATCCTCCTTGGTGCGGGCGCGCAACATGGCCTCGATCGCAGCGTCCACCGCGGGATCGGCGACGCCGGCGAGGTTGAACGAACCTTCAGCCTTGGCGGCGGAGGATGACCAACGCCCGATCTGCTCGATGCCGGGCGAGAGCGAATTGTTGAAGCCGCTCGAGCCGATCAGCACCTCGAAATCGAAACGCTGCTTGCGCGACTGGATCTGGTCGCCGTCGAGGCTGCGGATGGAGACATCGATGCCGATCTTTTCCAGCGTGCGCTGGTAGATGCCGGCGAGACGCTCCTCGTCCTGCGAGGCGGTCAGTATCTCGAAGCCGAAGGGCTTGCCCTCGGGGTCGAGCATCGTGCCGCCCTGCAGGTGGTAGCCGATGCTTTTCAGGAGATCGAAAGCAGCCTTGAGCACCTTGCGATCCTGGCCCGAGCCATCGGTCACCGGCGGCCGCCAGGTTCCATTCATGACGTCGGCCGGTACCCGGCCGGGGTAGGGCGCCAGCAACGCTTTTTCCTGTCGTCGGCCGGATGGCCGAGTGCGGAAAGCTCGGAATTCTGCCAGTAGCTCATGGTGCGCGCGTATTTGCCGCCAAACAGGTTCTTGTTGGCCCATTCGAAGTCGTAGAGCATGCCGAGCGCCCGACGCACCACGGGGTTCGAGAATTTCGGCAGCCTCGTGTTGAACAGGAAACCGGTCACGACGGGTGGAATACCGGTGTCGAAAGTTTCGGCAACCACCTCTCCCCTATGGAAAGCGGGAAAATCCAGATCGCGTTCGCGCTTCACCGGATCGCTGTCGTCGTCGATGGCGCAAAGGCCTTTCTTGAACGCCTCGAGCTTGGCATTGGCGTTGAGGAAATATTCGATGGTGATCTGGTCGTAATTGTCGAAGCCGCGCTTGGCCGGAATATCCTTGCCCCAATAGTCCGGGTTGCGCTTGAAAACGATGCGCTGGCCGGGCGTCACCTGTGCGATCCTGTAGGGGCCGCTGCCGATCAACGGCTTCAGCGTCGTCCTGTCGAAAGTCTCGATGTCGAAGGCGTGCTTGGGGATGATCGGCGTCAGCGCGATGATCAGCGGAAATTCGCGATCGGCCTTGTCGTTGAAGGTGAACCGCACGCTGTGGTCGCCGGTCTTCTCAAGCTTGGCAATCCTGGCCATGCGGTCGCTGTAGGGCGGACGGCCTTTCTGCGTATAGGCATCGTAGGTGAACAGCACGTCCTCCGGCGTCACCGGCTGGCCGTCCGACCATTTGGCATTCGGGTTGAGATGGAATTCGATGCTCTTGCGCTCGGAATCCATGTCGGCCGACTCGGCAAGCAAGCCATAGAGCGTGAAGGCCTCGTCGGCATTGCGCTGCATCAGCGGCTCGAAGACCAGATTGCCGAAGATCGTGTCCATCATGCCGCGCGCCGTGGTGCGCAGGCTCTTCAGGATGAAGGGGTTGAGATTGTCGAAACTGCCGACGACGCAATAGGTAATGCTGCCGCCCTTCGGCGCGTCGGGATTGACGTAGTCGAAATGCGCATAGTCGGGCGGCAGGGCCGGCTCACCCTGCATGGCAATTGCATATCTGGGTTCCGACGCCGCCGGCAGGGGCGAAAGGGCGAAAAATGATGTCGCGGTGATCAGCCAAACGAGAACGCGGCCCATGACCGTCTCCTTACCGGGTCGGCTTGATGATTCGGTGCGCACACTAGCATGGGGCCCCGCCAATGTTCGTTGCCAAGAATCGCAGATTGCGGGCTGGATTCGGCACCGCTTGCAGTGTAACACGCCGTCCGAAGTCATTCTGTTGCCTCATTTCGGCAACAGGTAGCTGGACCACACGGCGCGAAGAAGCGGGTCCCCGGGATCATTTGAGAGGAAGTGCACGACATGACGAGCCTGAACAGCAATGCGTACCGCCTGTCGGTCATGGCCGCTGGCGTGATCGGCTTTCTGGGCGCGGCAATTCCCGTTGCTTCCGCACAGCAGCAACAACAGATCCCGCAGGGCTGGTTCAAGGCTTGCACAAAGCAGGAAGACGTCGACATCTGCAACGTGCAGAACATCACCACCGCCGGCAACGGCCAGTTGGTCACCGGCGTGAGCCTGATCGAGCTGAAAGGCAAGGTGAACCGCAAGGTCTTCCAGGTGACGGTTCCGACCGGTCGTCTGGTTGGTGCCGGCATTGGCCTCCAGATCGATACCGGCAAAACGCAGAAGCTTGAATATGTGGTCTGCTTCCCCGACCGCTGCGTTGCGGAAGTACCGCTGACCGACCAGCTCGTCGCCTCCTTCAAGAAGGGCCAGGCGCTCACCTTGACCTCGATCAATTTCCAGAACCAGCCCAATCCGATCAAGGTCGCGCTGCAGGGCTTCAGCGGCGCCTATGACGGCCCGCCGCTGCAGCAGTCGGACATCGAGGACCGGCAGAAGAAGCTCCAGGATTTCGTCGCCAAGAACAACCAGGACTTCGCCAAGAAGCTCAAGGAAGAGCAGGACAAGGCGAAGACCGCGAACTGATCGGTTCGGGCATTCTCAAAACCACAAAAAAGCGGGGTCATGCCCCGCTTTTTTGCTTCTGCACCTGACTTACTGATCAGTGCCTGAGGTGATCAATGCCTGGACTGCCGTTTCGGTTCGTAGCGTCCGTCCGGCTTTTTGTCGAACATTTCCTTGATCTGCGGGTGGCGGACCGGTTCTCCCGATTGGTCCTCGAGCAGATTCTGCTCGGACACATAGGCGATGTACTCGGTTTCCGAATTCTCGGCGAGCAGATGGTAGAACGGCTGGTCCTTGCGCGGGCGCACGTCGACGGGGATCGCCTCGTACCATTCCTCCGTATTGGCGAATTGCGGATCGACATCGAAAATGATGCCCCGGAACGGAAACAGCCGATGGCGAACCACCTGTCCGATCGCGAATTTGGCTGTTCTCATCGTACTCACCACTGAATTCCTTAGCTTTATTTGGCGCAGACTCCGAATCAATTCAATCCCGAAGCTTTGAGCGTCCTCAAGCTGCGTGTGATACGGAGCAAAGATTGTGGGCGAGTTGCCGGCCATCGATGCCTGCCGGCAGCAAATGTGTTCGCAAGCTCACTGCTGGCGCGCTTGCTTTCCCAAGCCACCGCCAAGCGCCGCAAACCCGCTGCCGGGACGGAGCCCTTCGCGCATGAAGAAAGCGCGAAGCGGTGCAAAACCACCAAGCACGCCGAGCCCGGCACCGCGCGCCATCTGCGCCGGCAGCAGGTCGGAAAGCAGCGACATGTTCAGTAGATTGACCGCGCTGCTGCGCGCCAGAATATCGGGCCGGCGCTTGAAGTCATAGATGGCGAGGGCTTTCGCGGCCCCTGGGTCTTCATAATTTTCATTCGCGATTCCAATAAGATCATCGATATCCCTAATGCCAAGATTGAGCCCTTGCGCGCCGATCGGCGGAAATACGTGGGCGGCTTCGCCGACAAGCGCCACCCGGTCGCGCGCAAAACGCAGCGGCGTCGCCGTTGCAAGCGGATAGACCTGCCGGCCTGGCTCGACCGTCACCCGGCCCAGCATGGACTGCATCCGCTGTTCGACCCGCAGCGACAACGTCGCATCGTCCAGCGCGGCAAGTTCCGTGGCGGTTTCCGGCTTGACCACCCAGACCAGGCTCGAGCGGTTGCTGGGCAGCGGAACCTGCGTGAACGGACCGGTTTCGGTATGGAACTCGGTCGAGGTGAAGGCATGATCGCGGCCGTGGGAGAAGTTGAGCACCAGCGCTGCCTGGGGATAAGTCCGGGCGGCGGTCGAGATGCCCGCCGCCTGGCGCGCCGGCGACAGGCGTCCGTCGGCGGCAATCGCCAGGGATGCTTCGATCACGCTGCCGTCGGCAAGGGCCGCGCGAGCCTTATCGGCGCCGAGATGCCAGGCATCGACCATGGATGTCAGCCACGCGATCCCGGAATGCGCGGCAACCCTGCCGGCGAGCGCGGGAATGAGGACGCTATTGGGCAGGTTGAGCCCGAACTGATCCTCGTCGATCTCGCTGGCGCGGAAGGTGACGACCGGACTGCGGATCAATCGGTTGGTCGCGTCGACGATGCGCATCACCTTGAGGGGCGCGGCCTGCGGCTTGATGTCGGCGAGGACGCCCAGCCGCTCAAGCACCTTCAAGGCAGGGTTCATCAGTGCCGTCGTGCGGCCATCGGGAGCGGATGCCTCCGGCCCGACGAGCGTCACCGGAAAGCCGGCATCGGCGAAACCGAGCGCGGCGATCAGCCCTGCCGGCCCCGTGCCGGCGATGAGTATCCGTGTTGTTTTCTGATGCTCCAAGATCGGCTTCCGGCTTGCGATGCGGGGCAGCGCACGCGCCCCGCCACTCGATGAGCATATAGGTCAGGTCATACGGCTTGATCAACGGGGCGATTCGGCCCATTCGAAGGTCATGACCGGCCGCCAGGACGACTTCAGCCATCTCGACAGCGCAGGCCGTGCGACGGCCGATATCGCACGCAACCCGCGTTTGACGGTGAACCTCGTTGTCGGCGCCGGCATCCTGCTTGCCTGGCTCTCCCTGGCCGCAATGGCGGTCCGCGCCGCGGAGGGACGCGCCGCGGGTATCGGCGCGCCCGGCGACGCCTTGTTGAAAGCCCTGCCGCAGCTGCCGTTGCCCGATCTGCTGGCCCGGTTCTTCGCCCTCTGCCTCTCGGCCGCGCCCCTGGACGGAGATATCGGCCCGCGCGCCGGTGCGCTGACGGCAATGTGGTTCCTGATGGCGACCGCGACGATGCTGCCCTCGGCGGCACCGATGATCCGAACCTATTGCGAGATCGCCGACACGGCCAGGATCAGGCATGAGCCGGTCGTCCATCCGCTGGTGCTGGTCGCCGGCTATCTCTCGACATGGCTGGCCGCGTCGGCTGGGTTTGCGGCGCTGACGCTCGCCATCGATGCGTTCGCCTCGTCAGGCCAGATGTTCGATCCGGTTCTGGGCATTGCCGGCGCTGTCGCCTTGCTGGTCGCCGGCCTCTACCAGTTCAGTGGCCTGAAGGAGGCCTGCCTGAAGAAATGCAGGAACCCCTTCGCGATCCTGTTTGCCAACTGGAGCGCGCGGCCTGCAGCCATTTTCCGGCTCGGCGTCGCGCAAGGCATCTGGTGCCTTGGCTGTTGCTGGGCACTGATGCTGGTGATGTTCGCCGTGGGCGTGATGAACGTCTTCTGGATGGCGCTGATCGGCCTGTTCACCCTGATCGAAAAACAAGCCGCGGGCAGGCTTCCAACCCGGCTGGCCGGTGCGATACTGCTTGTCTGGGCAGCCGCGCTGCTAGTAGTCTCGCTATGAGTGGGGGAAACTCGATGACGGATCCGAGCTGGGCAATGAAGGGGGAGCTCGTACTCTCCTGCAATTGCACGGTTTTTTGCCCTTGCGTGCTGTCGCTGGGCAGCCATCCTCCGACCGAAGGCTATTGCCAGACCTGGGCGGGTTTCCGTATCGATGCCGGTCATTTCGGAGAGGTCGACCTGTCAGGGCTTAATCTCGGGCTGATCATGGAAATCCCCGGCTATATGAGCCGCGGCAACTGGACCGCCGGCCTGTTCATCGACGTCAGAGCCTCGATCTACGCGGTCAAGGCGTTGACGAAGATTTTCACCGGCAAGGCGGGCGGGACGACGTCGCTGCTTTCGATCCTCGTCGGCAAATTCCTCGGTGTCGAACAAGTGCCGATTACCTATGAGACACGCGACAAGACGCGTATCTTCCAGATACCGAAGATCATCGATGGGGCGGTCACGCCAATTGCCGGCAAGGACCGCGACAAGGACACGGTGATCAGCAATTCCGAATATTGGATCGCGCCGGAGATCATCGTGGCCAAGTCCGACAAGAGCAAGATGCGAGCCTTTGGTCGCAACTGGAATTTCGGCGGCCGTTCAGCCGAAATCTGCAAGCTGGACTGGCAGGGCCCGTGAGCAAGAACACAACGGCCAGGAAAGCCGCCAAGAAAATCGCCGACCGGATTCCGCGGCCGAAGAAGAAAGTCACCTGGCCGCAGGCGCGCGCCTTTTCGGTGCATCTCCTGACCGCCTCCGGTTCGTTCCTGGCCTTCCTGTCGCTGGTGGCGGCGAGCGAGGAGCGCTGGACGGCCATGTTCTGGTGGCTGGGGCTGGCGCTGTTCGTCGACGGCATAGACGGGCCGATCGCGCGCAAGCTCGAGGTCAAGGAGATCCTGCCAACATGGTCGGGAGAGCTCCTCGACAACATCATCGACTATGTCACCTATGTGCTGATCCCGGCCTTCGCGCTCTATCAGCGCGGCTTCATGGGCGAGGGCCTGTCGTTCCTGTCGGCGGCCATCATCGTGGTGTCCAGCGCGATCTACTATGCAGACACCGGCATGAAGACGAAGGAGAATTTCTTCAAGGGATTCCCCGTTGTCTGGAACATGGTGGTGTTCACGCTGTTCGTCATCGAGCCGGGACAATGGGTCTCGTTCGCGGTGGTCGTGGTGGCGGGCATCCTGACATTCGTTCCGATCAACTTCATCCATCCGGTTAGGGTGGTGCGGCTGCGGCGCATCAATCTCGCAATGACTCTTTTGTGGTGCGCTTTCGGCGCGCTTGCGCTTGCGCAAGCGGCACTCGCCGCCTTCTATGACCAGATCGGCGTGCTGGGCGCGCAGGTCAGCACCTTCATAAAGATTGGCATTACCGTTACCGGGCTCTATCTCGCCTGTATCGGCGGCATCATGCAGTTCTTTCCAAATCTCGGTGCCAAAAAGGCCTGATCGGCAAATTTTTCAAGGAAGCCCACCATGCCCAAAGCAGTCCGCATCCACGCCCATGGCGGTCCGGAGGTCCTGACCTATGAGGACACCGATCCCGGCCAACCGGGATCAGGGCAGATCCTGGTCAGGCACACGGCAATCGGCCTCAATTTCATCGACGTCTATCATCGCTCCGGTCTCTATCCGCCGCCCGGCGGGTTTCCGCTCATTCCCGGCAGCGAGGCCGCCGGTTTGGTCCTGGCTGTGGGCGAGGGCGTCGACTGGCTGAAGCCCGGCGACCGGATCGCCTATGCCGTCACCACAGGCGCCTATGCGCAGGAGCGCGTCATCGATGCCAGCAAGGTCGTCAAGGTGCCGGACGGCATCAGCGACGAGCAGGCGGCAGCAATGATGCTGAAAGGCATGACCGCCGAATATCTCTTGCGCCGGACTTTCAAGGTCAAGGCAGGCGACACCATCCTGTTCCATGCGGCAGCCGGCGGCGTCGGGCTCATTCTCGGCCAATGGGCGAAGCATCTGGGCGCGACCGTCATCGGCACGGCAAGTTCGAGCGACAAGATCGAACTCGCAAAGGCACACGGCTTCGACCATGTCATCAACTACAAGGAGCAGGATTTCGTTGCCGGCGTCGCGGCCATCACCGGCGGCAAAAAATGCGACGTCGTCTACGACTCCGTCGGCAACGACACATTCCCGGCCTCGCTCGACTGCCTGAAGCCGCTCGGCATGTTCGTCAGCTTCGGCCAGTCGTCGGGACCGATCCCGCCATTCTCGATGTCGCTGCTAGCGCAGAAAGGATCCTTGTTCGCCACAAGGCCGACGTTGTTCGTCTACAATGCAAAACGCGAGGATCTGGACGCCTCGGCCGCGGCCTTGTTCGAGGTCGTGCTCAGCGGCGCCGTCGAGATCAAGATCAACCAGCGTTATGCACTCAAGGATGCGGGCAAGGCGCACGCGGATCTTGAAGGGCGCCGGACCACGGGCACGACCATACTGGTTCCCTGACGGGAACTGCCCTGGTTTTGAGCTCTCTGCCGCAGGTGCGGGCACGGTTTGCGCGAAAAGGCGGCCCGCCGCGTGGTTGCGCGAAGAAGACTGATCTTTGCCCTTGAGTTTCCGCTGAAATTCTTGAAGCTCTTTCAAGTCGAGTGCTGCTTTCGCATGAGAGCTGGCCGCGCATACGATGCTTGCGGGAACACAGAACATATCCGGGAACCTGGATGGGAGGCACTGTGAGTGCAAATCATAACGGAGCGAATCTGCTTGAGGTTCGCGGCCTGACCAAGATTTTCGGCACGCTGACGGCGTGCGATCATGTCGACCTCGACATAGCCAAGGGTGAGATCCACGCGCTGCTCGGCGAGAACGGCGCCGGCAAATCGACGCTGGTCAAGATGCTGTTCGGCTCGCTGGAGCCCAATTCCGGCGAAATCTTCTGGAATGGCCAGGCCGTCAGAATTACCAGCCCGGGCGTGGCGAAAAAGCTCGGCATCGGCATGGTGTTCCAGCACTTCTCGCTGTTCGAGGCGCTGACGGCGGCCGAGAACATCGCGCTTTCCCTGGATGACGGTTCGCCGATCAGCAGCATCGCGGCCAAGGCGAGGGCGCTTTCCTACAGCTATGGCCTGCCGCTCGATCCGGAATCGCTGGTCGGCGACCTATCGGTGGGCGAGCGCCAGCGCATCGAGATCATCCGCTGCCTGCTGCAGACGCCGCAGCTCATCATCCTCGACGAGCCGACTTCGGTGCTGACGCCGCAGGAGGCCGACAAGCTGTTCGAGACGCTCGAACGTCTGCGCTCGGAAGGCAAATCGATCCTGTACATCTCGCACCGGCTGGAGGAGGTCAAACGCATCTGCGACCGCGCCACCGTGCTGCGGCACGGCAAGGTGGTCGGCCACTGCAATCCGCGCGAGGAAACAGCCTCGTCGCTGGCCCGCATGATGGTCGGCAACGAAGTACAGGCTGTGGTGCGGGCGCCGGTCGCGGGCATCGAAACAGCGCAGTCCCTGCTCGAAATCCGCGGCCTCAGCCGCAAGCCGGCGACGCCGTTTTCGATCCCGCTCAAGAACATAAACCTCACCGTCCGCGCCGGCGAGGTGATCGGAATCGCCGGCGTCGCCGGCAATGGCCAGGGCGAGTTCTTCGAATCCGTTTCCGGCGAAGTCCTGCAGCCGGATGCCGCCTCGGTGCGCATTCGCGGCAAGGATGCGGGCAGCCTTAGCATTACCGGGCGCCGGCTGCTCGGTGCAGCCTTCGTGCCGGAGGAGCGCCTCGGCCATGGTGCCGCCCCGCGCATGCGGCTTTCGGAAAACCTGCTCCTGTCGCGCCATGCCACCGATGGCAAGACCTTTGTGGGCACGGGCGGAATGGTCAAGAGCGGCACCGTCTACGCCGCCGCCCAGCGCATCATCGAGGCGATGGACGTGCGCAAGAGCGCGCCCGATCCGGAGGCGGCAGCCCTGTCCGGCGGCAATCTGCAGAAATTCATCGTCGGCCGCGAACTCGACCGCAGGCCTGACGTCATGGTGGTCAACCAGCCGACATGGGGTGTCGATGCAGGCGCAGCCGCCCATATCCGCCAGGCACTCATCGAACTGTCCCGCAGCGGATCGGCGGTGTTGGTCATCAGCCAGGATCTCGACGAGCTGTTCGAGATATCGGATGCGATCGCGGTGATGCACAATGGCGAACTGTCCAGGCCGCTGGCGATCGCCGAGGCGACCTTCGAAAAAATCGGCCTGCTGATGGGCGGCGCCGAACCAGGCCACGCCGAACACACGCTGGAGACGGCATGATGCGCCTCGAACTCGTCAAACGGCCGCAGCGCTCGGCGCTGTTTTCGATGCTGTCGCCATTCATCGCCTTCGCGCTGACGATCATCGCGGGCGGTATCATGTTCGCGCTGCTTGGGGTCAATCCGTTCAGCGCGTTCAACATCTATTTCATCGAGCCGATCAGTCAGGTCTGGCAACTGCACGAGCTGGCGATCAAGGCGGCGCCGCTGATCCTAATCGCGGTCGGCCTGTCGGTCTGCTACAAGGCCAACATCTGGAACATCGGCGCCGAAGGCCAGTTCATCTTCGGCGCCATCTTCGGCTCGGCCGTTCCGGTGCTGTTTCCTGGGTTCGAGGGCCCATTGGTGCTGCCGCTGATGCTTCTGCTGGGCATGGTCGGCGGTGCCGCCTACGCGGCTATCCCCGCATTTCTGAAAACCCGCTTCAGCACCAACGAGATCCTGACCAGCCTGATGCTGGTTTACGTCGCTCAGCTCTTCCTCGACTGGCTGGTGCGCGGACCCTGGCGCGACCCGCAGGGCCATGGCTTCCCGCAGACCATCCAATTCGGCGATTCCGCCATCCTGCCGGAACTGATGCCGGATGCCGGCCGCGCCAATTGGGGCTTCGTGTTCGCGCTGGTCGCGGCGGTGCTGGTGTGGCTGATGATGAGCCGCATGCTCAAGGGTTTCGAGGTTCGCGTGCTCGGCTCCAGCCCGAGGGCAGGGCGCTTCGCCGGCTTCGGCCTCAACCGCATGGTCTTCTTCGCCTTCCTGTTGTCGGGCGCCCTGGCCGGGCTTGCCGGGATATCGGAAGTTTCCGGCGCCATCGGGCAACTTCAGCCCGTCATTTCGCCCGGCTACGGCTTCACCGCCATCATCGTGGCGTTCCTTGGCCGGCTCAATCCGCTCGGCATCGTCGCGGCGGGCCTGGTGCTGGCCCTGACCTATCTCGGCGGCGAGGCGGTGCAAAGCGCGCTCGGCATCTCCGACAAGGTGGCTCGCGTGTTCCAGGGCATGCTGCTGTTCTTCGTGCTCGGCTGCGACACGCTCATCCATTACCGCATCCGGTTGATCGGTCTGGCGCTGACCAAATCGGAGAGTGCCGCGAAGCTCGAGGCCGCGCCAAAGTTGAAGGAAGCCCGCTGATGGACATCACCGTCAACATCCTCCTGACCATCGCCACGGCGGCGACGCCGCTGCTCATTGCGGCGATCGGGGAACTGGTGGTCGAACGCTCCGGCGTGCTCAACCTTGGCGTCGAAGGCATGATGATCATGGGCGCCGTCGGCGGTTTCGGCGCAGGCTATCTGACCGGCTCGCCCTGGATCGGGCTCTTGGCGGCCATCGCCATGGGCGCGCTGTTCTCGCTGCTGTTTGCCGTCATGACGCTGTCGCTGGCCACCAACCAGGTGGCGACCGGCCTGTCGCTGACACTGCTCGGCCTCGGCCTCTCCGGCATGATGGGAACCAGTTTCGTCGGCCAGCCCGGCGTCAGGTTGCCCAATCTCGATATTCCCGGGCTCAGCTCCATCCCGGTGGTGGGCAGACTGCTGTTCGGCCAGGATCCGCTGTTCTACATCTCGATAGCGCTGACGGCGGCGGTGATGTGGTTCCTGTTCCGGACGCGCACCGGGCTGACGCTGCGCTCGATCGGCGACAGCCACGCCCTCGGCGCATGCGCTCGGCATCAGGGTCATCCGCTACCGCTATCTCTCGGTGATCTTCGGCGGCGCCTGCGCCGGTCTTGCCGGCGGCCATCTCTCGCTGGTCTACACCCCGCAATGGGTCGAGAACATGAGCGCGGGCCGCGGCTGGATCGCGCTTGCGTTGGTGGTGTTCGCGTCCTGGCGGCCGTGGCGGGTGCTGGCGGGCGCCTATATCTTCGGCGCGGTGTGGATCGGCCAGCTTCATGCACAGGCTTTTGGCATTCCAGTGCCTTCGCAACTGCTTTCTTCGTTGCCCTATCTGGCGACCGTCGTGGTTCTCGTTCTAATCTCGCGCAACAAGCGTCTGACGATGATGAACACACCGGCTTCCTTGGGGCAGCCATTCGTTCCGGATCGTTGACAACAATAACAAGACGGGAAGCTCCAAGGCTTAACTCAGAGAGGTAACACGATGAAAAAACTGCTTATTGCCCTGATGACGACGACAGCGGCATTTTCGCTGGTCGCGTCCGCGGAGGCCGCCGACAAGCTGAAGGCATGCTGGGTCTATACCGGCCCGATCGGCGACTTCGGCTATTCCTACCAGCACGACCAAGGCCGCCTCGAAGTCGAAAAGGCGCTCGGCGACAAGGTCGAGACCGCCTATCTGGAAAACGTCTCCGAAGGCCCCGATGCCGACCGCGCTTTCGAGCGCTTGGCGCGCGAGGGCTGCAAGATCATCTTCGGCACGTCCTTCGGCTTCATGGATGCAGAAGTGAAGGTCGCCAAGAAGTTCCCCAAGGTGATGTTCGAGCACGCCACCGGCTACAAGACGGCGGACAATCTCGGCATCTACAACGCGCGCTTCTATGAGGGCCGCTATGTGCTCGGTCAGATCGCGGCCAAGGAATCGAAGTCCGGCGTCGCCGGCTACATCGTCTCCTTCCCGATCCCGGAAGTGGTGATGGGCATCAACTCCTTCATGCTCGGCGCGCAGTCGATCAATCCGAATTTCAAGGCCAAGATCGTCTGGGTGAATTCCTGGTTCGATCCGGGCAAGGAAGCCGATGCGGCCAAGGCCCTGTTCGACCAGGGAGCCGACATCATCGTCCAGCACACGGATCTGACCGCGGCCCTGCAAGTGGCCGAGGAGCGCAAGCTGCACGGATTCGGCCAGTCCTCCGACATGATCAAGTTCGCGCCGAACGCGCAGTTGACTTCGCTGACCGACGAATGGGGACCCTATTACATCAGCCGGGTTCAGGCAGCCATCGACGGCACCTGGAAGCCCGACAATGTCTGGCTCGGCATCAAGGACGGCGCGGTGAAGCTCGCGCCCTACACCAATATGCCCGACGACGTGAAGGCAATGGCCGAGGCGACCGAGAAGAAGATCGCCGGCGGCTGGAACCCCTTCACCGGACCGATCGCCAAGCAGGACGGCTCGCCATGGCTGAAGGACGGCGAGGTCGCCGATGACGGCACGCTGCTCGGCATGAATTTCTACGTCAAGGGCGTCGACGACAAGCTGCCGCAATAGGTGTTACGCAAGGTCCGACGGGGAAGGGCGCCGCGAGGCGCCCTTCTCATTCGGCGGCTTGCGCTACCGCCGAGACATGGCGAAACCGCGCCAGACCGACGTGCACCATGAGGCTGAGCCGGACCTTGAACCAACGCTGCACCGGCCGCTCGAAATAGCGCCAGATCGCCCACGACACCAAAACCATGAGCGCCACACAGGTCCACGCTGCAACCCATTTGCCGGCCAGCGGCGACACGGCGTTGATGAAGAGATAGCCGGCATTCTGGTGAAGGAGATAAAGCGGGTAAGTCAGCCCGCCGAGAGCCAGCGTGAGCGGCGACGGTCTGATCCGGTCGCGCAGCAGGACAGCGCCGATCAGCGCCGCGTGCATCGCTAGGTTGGCGGCCACGAGATGGGCGGACGAGACCGCAATGCCATAATGCCCGATCATCCACTGTTGCGTCACCGATAGCGTATAGCTGGAGAGCACGAAGGCGGCCGCCAGCAACAGCAAGGCCGGCACTGAGCGACCATGCGCGTGGAGATGATGGACCAGCATGCCGGCGGCGAAGAACGGCCCGAACTCGGTGAGAAACAGAAGCCGCGCCGCGCCGCTGCCGAGGAAGAGTTCGTTGATGGCCGAGATCGCCAGCCAGCCGAGGATCAGCCCCAATTTCCATCGCTGGAAAACGCCGGCAATCAGGGCCAGCGTCACCCAGCCGTAGAAAACCACTTCAAGCACGACCGACCAGTAGACGCCGTCCATGAAAGGTTGGCCGACGGCCGGCGCGAACATTGTGAGATTGGCGAGATACTGGCTGAAGGAGGCTGGGAGCAGCCGCGTGCCGGAAAAGGCGATAACCGCGAAGCTTATCGTCATGCAGAGCAGAAAGCCCGGATATAGACGCGCGAAACGCGCGACGGCGAATTCTTCCCAGCCGCCGCCTTCCGCCGACCATGCGATGACGAAACCGCTGATCAGAAAGAAAAGATTGACGCCGAGATAGCCGTACAGAGCGAGTGGAGCGGCATGAGGATAGCCCGTCGTGAGAAAGCCGTCGGCAGCCGCGCCGCGGAAGAAATAGTGAAACAGCACAACGGCCAGCGCCGCCGCCAGCCTCAACAGGTCGAGCGTCGCGATATAATCCTGGCGGACAGGTCTGGGGTCCATCCTGAGTTCCTGCGTTTACGGTCCGGAAACCATAAGGCAGGCGGCGGCCAAACAGGGTAAATGGCCGGAACTATCGCGAAATGTGGTAAATCGCAGTCTCAGACGGCCGAGCCGTAGAGGTCATAGGCGTCGGCGCGATCGACCTTGACGGTGACGATGTCGCCGGCGCGCAGCGGGCGGCGCGACTGGATATGGACGAAGCCATCGATCTCCGGCGCATCGTATTTGGTGCGGCCCTTGGCCGATGTGCCATGCGCTTCGTCGATCAGCACCGGCAGGCGCTTGCCGACCTTCTTGGCCAATTGCGTCGCCGAGATCTTCTGCTGGCGTTGCATGAAGCGATGCCAGCGCGCCTCCTTGATTTCCTGCGGCACCTGCTCAAGGCCGAGTTCGTTGGAGCGCGCGCCCCGTACAGGTTCATATTTGAAGCAGCCGGCGCGATCGATCTTCGCTTCATCCAGCCAGTCGAGCAGCATCTCGAAATCCTCGTCGGTCTCGCCGGGAAAGCCGACGATGAAGGTCGAACGGATGGCGAGGTCCGGGCATACATCGCGCCAGCCGCGAATGCGCTCGAGCGTCTTTTCGCCATGTGCCGGCCGGCGCATGTTCTTCAATACCTGCGGCGAAGCATGCTGGAAGGGGATGTCGAGGTAGGGAAGGATTTTTCCCTCGGCCATCAGCGGGATGACGTCGGCCACGTGCGGGTAGGGGTAGACATAGTGCATGCGCACCCAGATGCCGAGCTTGCCCAGTTCCTCGGACAGATCGAGGAATTTCGCCCGCACCTCACGATCACCGAACATGCTGGCCTGGTATTTGATGTCGATGCCGTAGGCGCTTGTGTCCTGCGAGATGACGAGGAGTTCCTTGACGCCGGCCTTGGCCAGTTTCTCGGCTTCACGCAGCACATCGGCCGCCGGCCGCGAGACAAGGTCGCCGCGCAGCGCCGGGATGATGCAGAAGGTGCAGCGATTGTTGCAGCCTTCCGAAATCTTGAGATAGGCATAGTGGCGCGGCGTGAGCTTGACGCCTTGAGGCGGCAGCAGATCGATATAGGGATCATGGCTCGGCGGCGCCGCCTCGTGCACGGCCGCCATGACGCTCTCATAGGCCTGCGGACCGGTGATGGCGAGAACGTTGGGATGCTTCTCGCGAATGACATCGGGCTCGGCGCCCAGGCAGCCTGTGACGATGACCCTGCCGTTCTCTGAAAGCGCCGAACCAATGGCGTTGAGCGATTCATCGCGGGCGGAATCGAGGAAGCCGCAAGTGTTGACCACGACGAGATCGGCACCGTCATGCTTGCGCGCGATCTCATAGCCCTCGGCGCGCAGGCGCGTGATGATGCGTTCGGAATCCACCAGGGCTTTGGGGCATCCGAGACTGACGAAGCTGACGCGCGGGGCGGACATGGGCAAGGTTCCAATGGACATGAACCGGAAACGCTGATCCGGCTCGAAGTCTCGACATATAACGGTTTGCACGGCTCTGGCGGGAGCTCGATTCGGGCGGCGCAATAGCACGGCTCGCCCCATCAGGCAAACAGGCGAGCTCTGCGACGCCGGCGATCTCGTCGTGCAGATCGAAGCGAAGAAGCCGAAAGCCGTTGGTTCGTGGCTCTTACAAAAAGCGAATTGTCGGGTAATGGCAGCCAGTCAGCGCGACTTTCAGTGCTATGATTAGGACTCACTAATATGCTATAGGCAGAATGGTGAGGGGCTAGTCCCATGAGACAGTTGCTAGGACACATTGCATTGGCGTGGCTTGTGCTGCCCGGCGATGCGGACGCACACGGTTGGTATACGGGCAAGACCGATCCCGTTCTTCACTATGACTGCTGCGGAAACAAGGATTGCCGCCCCATCGATTCCAACGATGTCAGAATGACCAAAGACGGCTATTTTGTCAGGCTGCACCCTACCTACTTGAATGAGCCACAAGAAGCAGAGTGGTTTATCCCGAGAGAACGTGTCCAGGCTGCGCCCGATGATCGATACCACATCTGCGAGCGTCTAGTGACGTTTTATCGAACGATCATTCCCCATATGAAGTTTGATCCTTACCAGCGATATAGGTGGACATGCTTCTTCGCGCCGATGGGCACCGGTTCAATCCCAATTAGAATGAACCACTACGCTGCAATTTCAAACTGACCAACATCGGCGGGCGCGAGGGTTCCGGCTCAGTGGCCGCTCGACCCGAACCAGGGCGCCAGGAAAGCGAATTGGTCGGGAAACTGCTGCACGGCGCCATCGAGAAGCATCTTCACGGCGACGTAAAGGATGATCAGCAGGCCGATATAGGCGATCCAGCGGTATTTGTGCAGCAGGCGCGCGACGAAGGACGCGGCGAAGCCCATCAGCGCAATCGATAGAGCGAGGCCGATGATCAGCACCGTCGGATGGTTCATGGCCGCACCCGCGACGGCCAGGACATTGTCGAGCGACATCGAGACGTCGGCAATGACGATCTGCCACGCGGCCTGCGAGAAGGTCTTGCGCGGCGACTTGCCGGCGATGGTCCCATCCTTGTCGAAATCGCCATTCGACAGCACTTCGGTCGCGTCGCGCTCCTGCTCGTGGCTGACACCCAGCTCCCGCCACATCTTCCAGCATACCCAAAGCAGCAGCAGGCCGCCGGCGATGAGGAGCATGGGGCCAATTGTCAGCAGCCATTGCGTGATCAGGGCGAAGAAAATGCGAAGGACGGTGGCCGCGATGATGCCGACCAGAATGGCCCGTTTGCGCTGACTGGCCGGCAGGCCGGCCGCCGCAAGGCCGATGACGATGGCGTTGTCCCCAGCCAGCGCAAGATCGATCGCGATAACCTGAAAAAGGGCCGATAAGCCTGCGGCAGTAAATATTTCCATCGACCTGGAAGCCCTTGCCTGTTCGCCGAGTGTTCGTTGTCGATCACCCAGCCCGCCCTAAAGGCATGGTTCCTTGCCGTCAAGACATCGCTTCGGGCAACGCCGCAAAACCGCTTTCGTTGCAGCGGCGCCATTGAGGGGATTCGACAATCACGGGCAGACGAGCCGAAACGGCAATGAAAAACCTAATCGTAGAGATTGTATTTTGCCCAGTCGGTCTCCGGAATCTCGTCGCCGATGCGGTAGCGGAGCTGTAAGACCTCCATATGGTCCGGCGCCGTCTCGCACTTGAATTTCAGCCGGTACCATTGCCCCTTGCTGCGGAAGGCGGCTCCCGGGCTCTTGATAGCGTCGTCGCTCATGACGGGCGTGGCAAAGGCGTAAGCGACCACCCGATCCGCCTTGTACTTGCGGTCGTCATGGGTGATCCGGTCGAGAACTTCAGCGTCGCAGCGCTGTTCGAGGCGGGTTTGCGGGTCGAGTTTCAGGAGGCCTGCGCGCAAGGCGCTGTCCATGGCGTTGGCCGGAAAAGCCAGGGTCAAGAACGCCATGACCGTCGTGCAGAGTGTCTTCATGGGCGGGACAAGCAGCATATTTTGTCTGAAAAATCAACCAAAGGCCGGGCGTTGTCCCGCGCTCAGGCACTCGGCGCGTTCAAAATCCCGTGTCGGGATTCATCGTGCGATGGCTGCGGCCAACGCATCAGCGAGGCACGGCCGGCGTCGGTCAGATCATAGACGCCGCGGTCGACGCGCGCAAACCAGCCATAGACATTGTGCAGCAGGATTTTCGGCGCAAGCGGCGTCAGCGCCTTGAGATCGCGCGGGCGCTTGGGCCCGTCGGCCAATGCCGCGGCGCAGGCGAGGGCGCTTTGGCGGTACGCTGTCATGATGGGATTGCGCGATCCCCCGCCCGCGACAGGATCGCCGCGGCGCCGGCGGTGCTCGTCGACCAGCCGCGAGCGGCGCCGTGGGTTCTTGCGCGGCGCGACGGTGACCGGACTCAGGAGCACCTCGACCCGGTCGCTCGCCGTCACGCCGAGCAGGCCGAAGCCAAGCCGGCGGCAAAGATTGCGGAACCGGGCGTCGCTCTCGCGTCCCTTGCCCCTGGCCGACATGCGCGCGGCCAGCCACACCTCGTCGCAGGCGGTCGCGCGGTCGACGCCTTGCAGCACCAGTTCGAGATTGAACGCCAGCTTCAACTCGCAAATGACGACGATAGGCGGCTCCCCCTCACGCAGCGCGACGATGTCGCAGCCGCCGATCTCGCCCTTCACGGCAAAGTCCAGGCTTTCGAGAAACCGCTTCACCGGCGCGTAGAGGGAGGTTTCGTTCATAGGCTCAAGGCTTAGCCGATTCGGCACGAAAAGCCTCGGGACCAGGCCTACATGCCTTTCCGGGGTTCGCCGAACCATCGTGATGCGGCTTGAGCGGCTTCCTCCGGGTTGGGGTCATCCCCAGCGGCCCAGGCCACGAAGCCATCGGGGCGCACGAGCACGGCGCTCAGGCCCAGTTGATCCTTGGCCTTACCGGCGACGTAGGTGATCCGGTCGCCCCAGCGGCCTGCAAGCGCTTCAAGCGATGGGCGAGCGTCAAAGTCAAGGAACAGGCCCTTGCCCGGGCTGAGGAGTTCGCTGATTTTTCTTCCTTCGCTCAGCTCGAAATCGGGAACACTGCGCCCGACCAGCCGGTGGCCGCTGCCAGGATCGTAGCGAAGAGAAATACCCCATACCCGTTCGGCGAAGTATGTCGCGCCGTCGCGCGTGTCGATCAGGTCACGGATGATGGTTTCGAGCGCGCGCGTTGCCGGGCTTGGCCGCATGAGCGCGACCTGGGCGCGCGACCAGTCGAGGATTTGCGCCCCGACCGGATGGCGTTCGCTGACATAGCTGTCGAGCAGACCGTCCGGCGCGTCGCCGCGGATGGTGGCGGCCAGCTTCCAGCCAAGGTTCATCGCGTCGCCGAGCCCGAGGTTGAGACCCTGGCCGCCCAAGGGGGAATGGATATGCGCGGCGTCGCCGGCAAGCAGCACTCGTCCCTTGCGGTAGGTCGTTGCCTGATAGGCGCGATCCGTCCAGGTGGCGGCGAGTTTGAGGGCCGTCAGCGTGATGTCCGCGCCGGATACTCGGCGCAAAACCGCCTGCACGTGGTCGCAGGTGATTGGCCGGATTCGGTGGAAAGCCCCGCCATCGAACTCGACCATCGCGACGGTACCGGGTCTTTGATAAGTGTACATGCCGGTCGGCGTGTAGTGGCGGCCGGGCGTGAGCCCGTCCGGGTCGGCCATTTCGATCTGAACGGAATAGCCGGTGAATTCCGGATTGGTACCGACGAACGCGAAGCCGCTGGCCTTGCGCACCGTGCTGCGCCCGCCGTCACAGCCGATAAGCCAGCATCCGCGAAAAATCTCACCGCCGGCGCAAACGGTCACGCCTTCATGCGTCTGATCGAAATCCTCGACACCGAAGCCGCGCCTGATCTCGACTCCCATTGCGATTGCGCGCGCGGCCAAGACTGATTCGAGATGCGCCATTTCGACCGCGATTGCGGCGGTGGCCGAACCTGGCAGGCGGTAGGGCCATTTCGCGGCGTCGATGGCGTCGTGGAAGAACTGGATACCTGCGAAATGGCCGCCCGGACGGCGCGGTTGATTCAGCCAGTGCGCGCCAGTCGCAGCGCCACCGTTGCCCGTCCCATCCCTCGCACTTTGTGGAGCGACGATGTCGTCCAGCAGACCGCGACGGTAGAGGGCTTCGATGGTGGGCACCGAGAGGCCGCGCAGCCCGAACGGAAGCTGCTTCAACGGGGAGTGCGGATCTTCGGCTTGCTCCAGCACCAGCACCGAGAGGTCGGCGAGGCGCAACTCACAAGCGAGGAACAGGCCGACAGGGCCTGCACCAGCAATTATTACGTCATGGGAATCCAGATGGCGGTTGTGCATGAACTGCTCCTTTGTCGATGTTCGACCGGAGCGTTCCTCGGATTTGAGAACCACGGACGAACGATTGGACGCGAGAGAAGCGTCCGATGTTCGTCGTGGGGATCTCCTGCAGGAGGCCAAAGACCAGAGCTTTCGTTACCGAAAGGACTTGGGCTTACCAAACCAAGTCTGCCTTTTCCGACACCGGCTCTATAGCGTTGCGGTGAGCGATCCGCAACAGACGGGGTTGCGGCCGACGCCGAACGGAATCATGGCCGCTCAGGCTAGAACCGATAGGCCTATTCTGCTGGCGTCGGCACCGCTTGCGAGGCGGCCGGCAACTCAATGGGCGCCCTTGGGCGGCGCGCAAAGAGGCGCTGGCCGAGACGAATAAACGGTTGCTCCAAATATCGCTCACAATAGGCAGATATCGGGATGGCAATCCCCGCGATGATCACGGCAAAAATCAGCCCGAACACCGCGTAATGGTTCGCAACCCGCTCCGCGCCTATTGCACTCTCATAAAACGGGAACAAGGTTGCGCCGACGATTGGATGGATCAGGTAGAGGCCATAGCTGATTTTGCCGAGGAACTTGAGCGCGGGATGGTCAAGCAGGTGGCTCTCTTCCTTTCCATGGTAGAGGCTGGCGACTACCAGGAACGAAATTGCCAAGATCGCTATCAGCGCGGGCATTGACGACAACGGGAAATAGAACCGTATCGCCACCATGGCCGCAAGCCCGGCCAGAAACGTCCAGCCGGGCAATCTCTGCACATCATTGGGTTGGATGGCAGTTGGGATCAGCATGCCAAGCGCAAAGGACGGCAGCGCCACGGCCAGCCATATCGACGCAAATGGCGCACCGGTCAGCAGGCAAGTCGCGGCCCAAAACAGGAAGGCGATAAGCGCAATGTTGCCGATGAATGACCTGCACCATGCAACAAACAAGATCACAGGGACCATCAGCATTTCGGATTGGAGCGTCCATGTACCCCCGTTCACCGACGAGGTGATCAACAAGCAGTTTTCCAGGACCTGGCGCAATGTAAATGGAGCCGCCTGTCGCGCTGGCAATGTGACCAGGCTGATGACGCCAAAGGCAAGAACGGTAGCGATCATCGCGGGGTAGATCCGGAGGATTCTCCGGCCGGCAAACCGTATAACCGCTGCAAGATTGAATAAGGGCTCCCGCTGAAGCGAAGCTATCAATACCGCGCCGCTCAGGATGAAGAACAAATTGACCGCCATGCCCCCGCTGGCGATGGACATCAGCAAACGGCCGGGGACATCGCCTGTCGCGACGCCTGATAGCGGCGGATCGAGCACCCGCTGAACAAGACTGGTATTCATTTCATGGAAAGCATGGTGAAACACCACGCACAGCGAAGCGATACCGCGCAGGCTGTCCAGCCTGCTATTCCGCACTGCCATCAGAGTTCCCCAACCGGGCGGAGCCGCCGGTTCACCAGTACAAGAAGTAAGTATAGGTTGCAATTCCCCTCGTCACACTTGCCCCACCGCAGCTAGTCCCTAAATTTCATCGGCGCAGAGAGCGCGACCGTCGCTTCGCGGTGAGCGATCCGCAACAGACGAGGTTGCGGCCGGTGCCGAACGGAATCACGGGCGCTCAGGTTTCAACCGATGAAGCGCTGCCCGTTGCATTGTTCGATTCGTTCATCTCGTGGCAGTTTCGCTGTCGATCGGTTTGAAGAATGCCATTCCAGGGCGCCATTCCCGTGGCACAACCCTAAGGACTTCCTGACGGCGGATGGCTTTCATCTTTGAGACGCCGGCAGAGCCGCCTGCTCGACCGAGCGCGGACACTACGGAGACTCTCGAATGTTTAGCATTGCTCCTCCTGTTGCTTCTCAACCGTGGTGACGTTGCCCCCAAGTTTTATCCAATCCTGAGTTCGCTCCGGCGATCTATGTTGCCCTGTTGGGCGGTTTGAGCGACGGGCACAGGCGCGGAGCTGATCACGGTGCGCAGCGCTGTGTCCCGTCGCGGGGTGAAGGTGTGGGCGAACTCGAAGGGGGTCTGCCATCCGAGCCGCGAATGTGGGCGATTGAAGTTGTAATCTGTCCGCCAACTGGCCAAGACCGCGCGAGCCTGTGCCAATGAGGTGAACAGCGTCTCGTTCAGCAGTTCGTCACGGAGGCGACCGTTGAAGCTCTCGATGAAGCCGTTCTGCATTGGCTTGCCCGGCGCGATATAATGCCAGTCCACGCGGCTTGCATCGGCCCAGGCAAGGATCGCATTGCTGGTCAGTTCGCTGCCATTGTCACTGACCACCATCTTCGGCTTGCCGCGTTCGATCACGAGCCGATCGAGTTCGCGGGCAACCCTCACGCCGGACAGAGACGTATCCGCGACCAACCCCAGGCACTCGCGCGTGCAGTCGTCGACGACGGTCAATATCCGGAAGCGACGGCCATCGGTCAGCTGATCCGACACGAAGTCCAGTGACCAACGGTCGTTGGGTGCAACGGGGACCATCATCGGTGCCCGCGTTCCAATGGCTCGCTTGCGGCCGCCACGGCGCCGAACGGCAAGCCTCTCCTCGCGATAGAGCCGGAACAGACGCTTGTGATTGACCACATAACCTTCCCGCCGCAGCAGCACGTGCAGGCGGCGATAGCCGAAGCGCCGGCGCTCATGCGCGATCGCCTTCATCCGCTCCCGCAGGTCACCATCGTCGCCACGGCTCGCCTTGTGGCGAACCGTCATCCGACAGCAGCCGATGGTCTTGCACGCCCGCCGCTCGCTCATCTCGAATGCCGTTCGAAGATGCGCGACAGCCTCTCGCTCGGCAGCGGGCGTCACCATTTTTTTCCGAGAAGATCTTTCAAAGCGGCATTGTCGAGCATGGCGTCCGCCAGGAGCCGCTTCAGACGAGCGTTCTCATCCTCCAGCGTCTTCAGCCGCTTCGCTTCCGACACGTCCATGCCGCTATACTTCGCCTTCCATTTGTAGATGCTGGCGTCGCTGACCCCGTGCTTGCGGCACAGATCGGCCACCGAAACTCCGGCCTCATGCTCCTTCAAAATCCCGATGATCTGCTCTTCACTGAAACGGCTGCGCTTCATTCTCTGGTCCTCGCGTTGGGCCAGAGCGAACTTCAAACCGGATTAAGCCAAAGGGGCAACGTCAAATACAACATTGTTGTACTCACCATCCTTGACTCTGTCTGTGATGCGAAAACCTGTCCTCTCAGCTAATATTTCGGGCGATCGGCCGAGGAGAAATATCGTATGAAAACGCGTTATGGGATAAAGATATTCGTAGCAGGGAGACGAGTGTGCCATTTTCCCGCCTGGTGCGAGTACGCGCTGAAACTCGCGGAACTGAACGATTGGCTCCTTGAAATGTTCAATCACGTTGTTAGAAAAAATACCTGCAAGATCGCTCCCTAAGTCTGATCGATCCATTTTCACAAAAGGCGCTTCAGATGGCGCGTTGGGTTCAAAACTCCAAACATCATACCCGTCGGCACGTAATACTTGGGTTGTGTCGTTCCAGACTCCTGCACCCCAATTTACGTAGGTAGCTCCCCGGATGGGTCGAAGAGACTGGAAAGTTCTCTTTTCGTTTTCTCCAGTGTTCCCTTCACGATAGCGAGAATAGAGCAATCGATAGTCGAGATCGGTCATGGCCTCGTCGAGATCGAGAAACTTTTGACCGCCAAAGACGCAATCGCAATTTGGGCAGCGGTATCGCTCAAGCCGCCCCCCGTTGAAAATGCATTCTGATCTGAGAATCTCGAAGCCGTCTCTAAAGTCGTCATGATCGCAGACTAAACACTTTAACCGTCGCGACGGTAGCGCCAGGTCGTCAATTTTGTCGAGCGTGTGCCAGAACCCACGTATATGATGAGTTTCGACAAGTTCTACCTGTTCCTCAAGCTTCCTAACTCTTTCCTGCAAACCTTTCGCCACCGATTCGGGCGTGGTGTTAATTCCTTGGCTTGGAGTTGCCGGATCTGTCCGAACTCGTTCCGAGGAGCTGTCATTGGTTGCCTGCAAAGACGTCCCAATCACATCTGGTTTGCGTTTGGTTCGCTTTAGATGCCGAAGGTTTCGCAACACCTCCAAGGCCCTCCAGCCCCTGGAATTCGTCATCGTCTCTACAAGTTCTACGAGTTCTTTCTCGCGCTCCTTAAGCCACTTCGCTTCAGTGTTGAGTCGATCAACCTCGATCTGTTTGTCAGCGATTTCAGCACTTAGCTGCTCGACCTGATGTTGAGTTCCGCTATTTCCCGCCAATCGACGAAACGCCATGAGCGGTATCATGTCCGTTCGCACGAAATATGCGTTAGCAAAAGAGTGAATGTCATATTGGTAACCGAGTTCACCCATGACTATTCGAAGCTGATCAAACCCCACGTGACCAAACTCGATGCACATGACGTGGGGCAACACAGGGCTATTTCTCATTCCGGACAACACAGATAACTCATGACCCTCGACGTCGAGAACCATCAGGTCGACGTCCGTAATTTTTTGGGTCGAAATAAGTTCTTGCCAGCTTATGGCCCTGATCTTGATCTCCTCAAACGTACAACCGCCGGCTATTAGCGCTTCCTTGAAGACCGGGTCGTGATCGACCGATCCAATCGTTGTATCTCGCCCGTAGACTGGATGAGTGACGCTTTGGAAATTCAACACGCCTGTCTTGTCGGACATGCCGACGTTGATGTTTTTACTGTTGGGACGATTAACGACCAATTTATCGTATATCCACGGAACCGGTTCAAGGTTGTAGCCCTGCCATCCCATCGTTTCTTCAAAGAAACGACAGGAACATTCGGTCTGCCCGTCAAAAGCCCCGCATTCAATAAATACGCCCTTAATGTCGGGGTCGGGGAAATAGCGCTCGAAAATGAAACGATCGACAGGAACCTCGAATTGTCCGTAGAATTTCATTCTTAGTCTCACTTCCGAAGAATCTGAAGGATATTGCGGGCAGTTGATTCCTTAATTGCACGCGGGCTCATTAGGCGACGCGATTAATGCCGAATTCACGACGATTGGCATCACCCTGAACAACGCTTCGTAACGGGTCCGGAGATCCCCTTGCAAGTGCGATTACTCCGGTCAAGTGCGTCGCGGCTCGGCATCCATTGCAGGGGCATTATGACGAGCGGCACACGGCCTCACATTTAATGGCCGGCGCCAAACAGGAGGCGGGGTTGGGGTGGGTACCTGATGAGCGCCGGCCGTGCAGCCTTGGGTGCCTTCCCATCCGTTTCGCTGTTCACATCAACCATCCGAAGCAATGCTAATAAGTTGGGTATTTTCGGTGGTAGCCGCCCTCATTATTCGCAGGAGTTAGGCGCCAAGAGGAAAACAAAAACGACGCTATTTCCATTCGATAGCAAAAAATGGCGGAGGGAGTGGGATTCGAACCCACGGTGAACTTGCGCCCACGCCGGTTTTCAAGACCGGTGCCTTAAACCGCTCGGCCATCCCTCCAGCGACATCTCTTCGCCAACGTCACCCGATCAGATATTCGAGCTTGGCGGCGAATGAAGAGAGCCATCTCGCTGATGCTCTAGTGTGCCCGGCAAAGACCTGTCAACCGGCATGCGCGGACCGCATGTTTCCCGGCAGCCGACGCCGGGCAGGGTGGCGTCACAATCTGCCCGGTTCCGGCCACAATCGATTAATAGCGTGATAAACAATTCCTGCGCACAAAGGACAGGGGGTTCGAGGCGTCGTTGGTCTTGGTCAGGTAAGCTTTGGCTCCTGCGACGTCCAAGCCGCGGCGTTTTTGGTCGAGACTGTAGGGGACATCAGGAAATGCAGACTACGGTGCGCCCGCGTCTACGCCGTGCTTGCGCTTTCGCGCTATTCACCATGTCGGCAGCCTTGCTTCCCGCCTGCGCGTCGCAGCCTGAACCAAAAGGGATGGTCCACAAGAAGATCCGTTCCAAGGAATATTTCGCCGAAACCGAATATGGCGTGAAGGCCAGCCCTCGCGTCGCCTTCATGCGGCGTGGCGGCGGCCGCGACCAGCTTGGTAAACCCTACCAGGTTCGCGGCAAGTGGTACTATCCGAAGGAAGACAAGCACTATGCCAAGGTCGGCCTGGCGTCGTGGTACGGCGATGCCTTTCATGGACGGCTGACCGCCAACGGCGAAGTCTACGACATGAGCCATCTGACGGCGGCGCACCCGACCATGCCCCTGCCGAGCTACGCCCGCGTCACCAATCTCAAGACCGGCAGTTCGGTCATCGTGCGCGTCAATGACCGCGGTCCCTACCACCAGGGCCGCATCATCGATGTCTCGGAACGCGCCGCCCAGATGCTCGACTATGCCAATGTCGGTACGGCCGAGGTGAAGGTGGAATATGTTGGCCGCGCACCGCTCGACGGCAATGACGACCAGTATCTGATGGCCTCCTATCATCCAGGCAACAGGATACCGGATCCATCGGACGGCCTGCCGACCGGCGTCATGGTGGCCATGAACGGACCGTCGCCCAGCCTGCCGGTGGGCGCTGCCGCCGTGCCGTTCCCAGGCCAGTTGACGAATTCCGATATGGTTCCGCAAGGGCAGGTGCCGGCACAATCGCCGGCGTTGGGTGACCTGGCGCTGCCCGACTTCGGTCCGATCGTGCCGGAGCGTCCGGATATCGGCCTGCCGCCGCAATCGCCGTTTTCGGTGGCCTCGCTCTCCTATGCCGACGAGCGCGTGCGGAGCGCCGATGTCTTTGCCGCACTTGACGACGATGGCATGTCGCCCGCCGACATCCTGCGCTCATGGAAGAGCGCCAATCCCCAGGCGCCATCGCCGGCCTATGTCGCGGCCGGCACCTTCGATGACGCCACCGAGGCAAAACGCGTGGCGGCCGCGCTCGAGCCCTTCGGCAGGATCGAGATCCAGCGGTCCGAATTCGACGGCAAGGACTGGTATGCGGTGAACCTCTATCCGGACGGCCATGGCGGCGTCGACGATCTGCTGCAGGCGGCCTGGTCGCACGGTGCGCCGGACGCTCTGGCCGTGCGCAACTGATCTATTTTTCCGGCACGGTTGATCCTGCGGAAAAAACCCTGATAGCTTGGCTGCGCCAGAACCGGCAAACGGGTCGAGATTTCATGCAGTTGCGCGTCTTTCCGCCTTTGGCCGGATTTCTGGGATTGGCCCTGCTGCTGTTTTGTATCGCACCCGCCAGCGCGCAGCTTTTCGAGACCAAGGCAGCCCAGGCCTTCATGATCGACGCCGAGACTGGAACGGTGTTGTTTTCCAAGGACGCCGACAAGCCGATACAGCCGGCCTCGATGGCCAAGCTGATGACGATGGAAGTGGTGTTCAACGCCGTCAAGTCTGGACGCCTGACCCTCGACGACACGTTCGTGGTGAGTGAAAACGCCTGGCGCAAGGGCGGCGCCCCTTCGGGAACGTCGACGATGTTTGCCAAGCTCAAATCGGCGGTCCGGGTCGAGGACCTGATCCAGGGCGTGACGGTGCAGGCGGCCAATGACGGCTGTATCGTGCTGGCCGAAGGCATCGCCGGGTCCGAGGACAATTTTGCCGCGCAGATGACCGAACGCGCCCGCCAGATCGGCCTGACCAAATCGACTTTCGTCAATTCGACCGGGCTGCCGGCGGACGGCCAGCAGACGAGCGTGCGCGAGCTGGCAATGCTGGCCTTGCATCTGTGGCGCGACTATCCGGACCTCTATCGCTACTACGGCCTGAAGGACTTTACCTGGAACAAGATTTCGCAGAGGAACCGCAACCCGCTGCTGGCGATGGACATCGGCGCCGACGGCTTGGCGGTCGGCAGCAGTGAGGTGTCCGGCTTTGGCATAGTCGGCTCGGTCAGCCGCAATGGCGCGCGGGTGATCGCGGCGATGAGCGGGCTCGCCAGCGACAAGGAACGCGCCGAGGAGGCGCGCAAGCTGCTCGACTGGGGTTCCCGTTCCTTCGAGAAGACGCAAATCTTCGCCAAGGACGAGGTGGTGGGCCAAGCTCAGGTTTTCGGCGGCATTAAAGCCGGCGTGACGCTGAAGGCGAAAGGGCCGATCGCCATCTTCCTGCCGGTAGCCAACCGCGACAAACTGACGGCGAGCATCGTCTATGACGGACCGGTTGCCGCACCTGTGGAGGAGGGGCAGCCGGTAGGCGTGCTGCGGGTCTGGATCGGCGATACGCTGAGCCAGGAGACGCCGCTGTTCGCCGCCGAATCGATCGGCATCGGCACGCTGCCGCAACGCGCCCTCGACGCCGTCAAGGAACTGGCCGTCGGCTGGCTCCGCTAAAGCGCGTCGCGCTGAACCGGATTCACGCTATGCGCTTTGGCGTCTTTGTTTATGCATGTCGTTCTCTCAAAGCCGAGGTCACTTTTGAGCGGCATGCGATAACGCCGGCGGCATGGACGTTTTCCCGAACGCGGACTATCTAGAGCGCTAGAATCCATTCAAATAAGGGACAAAGGCCTTTCGATTGGCACGCGGATTTTTCATCACCTTCGAAGGCGGCGAAGGAGCAGGCAAGTCGACGCAGATCGAGCGGCTGGCGGGAAAGATGCGCGCCAAGAAGTACGACGTCCTCGTCACCCGGGAACCGGGCGGCTCGCCGGGCGCGGAAGCGGTCCGGCATGTGCTGCTCTCGGGCGCCGCCGAGCCGTTCGGGCCGAAGATGGAAGCGCTGCTTTTCGCGGCGGCGCGCTCCGACCATGTCGAGCAGGTCATCCGCCCGGCGGTCGAGCGCGGCTCCATTGTCCTATGCGACCGCTTCCTGGATTCCTCGCGCGTCTACCAGGGCGTCACCGGCGGCCTCGACCCGGTGTTCATGGAGACGCTGGAGCAGGTCGCCATCAATGGCATGATGCCCGACATGACGCTGATCTTCGACATCGATCCCACGGAAGGCCTGAGACGCGCAACAGTGCGTCGCGGCGCCGGCGCCGGCCCCGATCGCTTCGAAAAGGAAACGCTTGCCATCCACCAGGCGCGCCGCGAGGCGTTCCTGGCGATCGCCGCGGCCGAGCCGGAGCGCTGCGTTGTGATCGACGCATCCGCCGCTCCCGACGCGGTAGAAAATGTCGTCACCGCCACGGTGTTCGCGGCGCTGGAGGCGAGGGCGCCCATGCGCAACAGACAGACCGCACCCGCATGATCTTCGAACGCATCGCGCCGGAACAGCATGACACGCTGGACGGCGTCCCTGAACCGTCCGAAACGCCACGCCTGGTCGGGCACGGGCAGGCCGCCGCCATGCTCGCCGCCGCCTATCGCGCTGGAAAGCTGCCGCACGCGCTGATCTTCACCGGACCGCTCGGCATCGGCAAGGCGACGCTCGCGTTCCATCTGGCGCATCATCTCCTGAAGCATCCGGCCTTCGAGCAGGCGCCGGAGACGCTCGCCGTTCCCGATCCGGCGTCCTCGCTGTTTCGCCAGATCGCCACTGGCGCGCATCCCGGCGTGCTGCACCTGACGCGGCCGCTGAACGACAAGACCAAGAGCTTCAAGACGGTCGTCACCGTCGACGAGATCCGCAAGGTCAATCGCTTCCTGTCGCTGACTTCGCATGACGGCAGCTACCGGGTGGTGATCGTCGACCCGGCCGACGACATGAACACCAATGCAGCCAATGCCTTGCTGAAGAATCTTGAGGAGCCGCCGGCGCGAACGCTGTTCATCCTCATCGTCCATGCGCCGGGCAGCCTGCTGCCGACGATCCGCTCGCGCTGCCAATTGGTGCGGCTGTCGCCGCTCGATATCGACGAACTGATGGCGGTGCTGGAAACCGCCGAGCCGCCGCCGCCGGGCGATCCGGCGGCGCGGGCAGCGCTGGCCACGCGGGCGGGCGGCAGCGCCCGCAATGCGATCCTTCTGACGCAGTATGGCGGACTGGAGATCGCCGAGACGCTGGATGCCCTGGTGAGCGCCGGCAAGAGCGACATCGCCGGCGCCTATCGCCTTGCCGAGGTGGTGGCCGGGCGCGACCAGGCGATCCAGTTCGATATATTCAACTGCCGCGCGCTCGACCTGTTGTCCGATGCGGCGAGCCGGGCGGCGCTGGCCGGCGACCTCGCACGAGCCAAAACGCTGTCGGACACTTGGCATGAGGCGCTGGACGCTATATCTGAGACCGATACCTACAATCTCGACAAGAAGCAGCACGCCTTGACCATGATCGACCGCCTGAAGTCTGCAATGCGAATGTGATGGTTCCCTCGGGATGGCAATCGCCGCCCCGATGCGATATCCACCGCCACGCCTTCCATTCAGACATTCATGACGGTTCATTCATGTCACGCGATACATACTACGTCACGACCGCGATCTCTTACCCCAATGGCAAGCCGCATATCGGCCATGCCTACGAATTGATCGCCACCGATGCGCTGGCCCGCTTTCAGCGGCTCGACGGCAAGCAGGTCTTCTTTCTCACCGGCACCGACGAACACGGCATCAAGATGCTGCAGACGGCGAAGAAGGAAGACATTTCTGCGCGCGAACTGGCCGACCGCAATTCGGCTGAGTTCAAGCGCATGGCGACCGCGCTCAACGCCTCCAACGACGATTTCATCCGCACCACCGAAGAGCGGCACTACGTGGCCTCTCAGGCGATCTGGAAGGCGATGGCTGCCAATGGAGACATCTACAAGGGCGGCTATGCCGGCTGGTACTCGGTGCGTGACGAAGCTTATTACGGCGAGGAGGAAACCGAGGTTCGTCCCGACAATATCCGCTATGGCCCGCAAGGAACGCCGGTCGAATGGGTCGAGGAGGAAAGCTATTTCTTCCGGCTTTCGGCCTATCAGGACAAACTGCTGGCGCTCTACGAGGGCCAGCCGGATTTCATCGGCCCGGCCGAGCGGCGCAACGAAGTGATGAGCTTCGTCAGATCGGGACTGAAAGACCTGTCGATCTCGCGCACGACGTTCGACTGGGGCGTGCCGGTGCCCGGCGACGAGAAGCACGTGATGTATGTCTGGGTCGACGCGCTGACAAACTACATTACCGGCGTCGGCTATTCCGATGAAAACGCAGATAATTGGAAATTCTGGCCGGCCGATGCGCACATCATCGGCAAGGACATCGTGCGTTTCCACGCCGTCTACTGGCCGGCCTTCCTGATGTCGGCAGGCATTCCGCTGCCGAAGCGCGTCTTTGGCCACGGCTTCCTGTTCAACCGCGGCGAGAAGATGTCGAAATCGGTCGGCAACGTCATCGACCCCTTCACCATGATAGAGCACTACGGGCTCGACCAGGTGCGCTATTTCTTCCTGCGCGAGGTGCCGTTCGGCCAGGACGGCAGCTACAGCCACGAAGCGATCGTCAACCGCACCAATGCCGACCTCGCCAACGGCATCGGCAATCTGGCGCAGCGCTCACTGTCGATGATCGCCAAGAACTGCGGCGGCGTGGTGCCGACGCGCGGCGAGCTGACGGATGCCGACAAGGCAATCCTCGATCAGGCGGCGGCAGCTCTTGCCGCCGCGCGTAAGGTAATGGCCGAGCAGGGCATCCATCTGGCGCTGGCATCGATCTTCGGCGTGGTGGCCGAAGCCGACCGGTATTTCGCCGGACAGGAACCCTGGGCGCTGAAGAAGACCAACCCCGAGCGCATGCAAACGGTGCTATGGACAACGGCCGAAGTGGTCCGGCGCGTGGCGATTATGTGCCAACCCTTTATTCCAGGATCGGCCGCGAAGCTCCTTGACCTGCTGGCGGTGCCGGCAGACGAGCGCGATTTCGTGCATCTCCACGCCGACCATGCGCTTGTGCCGGGCAGAGCGTTGCCTGTGCCAGAAGGCGTGTTTCCGCGTTATGTCGATCAGCCGGAAGCGAACGGCTGATGCTCGTCGACAGCCACTGCCATCTGGATTTTCCGGACTTCGCCGAGGAGCGGGCGGCCATCGTCGCCCGCGCCCTGGCTGCCGGGATCGGCCGCATGGTGACGATCTCGACGCGCGTGAAGCGATTTCAGCAAATACTTGAAATCGCAGATGCTTTCGACGAAGTGTACTGCTCCGTCGGAACCCATCCGCACAATGCCGCCGAAGAGCTTGACGTGACGACGGCGGATCTCGTGCGCCTGTCCGTTCATCCAAAGGTGGTGGCGATCGGCGAGGCCGGGCTCGACTATTTCTATGACAAGGCGCCCCGCGATGCGCAGGCGCTGGGTTTGCGCAACCACATCGCCGCGGCCCGCGAGACGCGCCTGCCGCTGGTCATCCATTCGCGCGATGCCGACGACGACATGGCTCATATCCTGGAGGAAGAAACGGGGAAGGGCGCCTTCCCGTTTATCCTGCACTGTTTTTCGTCGGGACGCAGGCTGGCCGAGGTTGGCGTCTCGCTGGGCGGCTATGTTTCGTTTTCCGGCATCCTGACCTTCAAGAATTCGCCCGAAATACGCGCCATAGCCGCCGACCTGCCGCACGACCGGCTGCTGGTGGAGACCGATGCGCCATATCTCGCGCCGATCCCATTTCGCGGCAAGCGCAACGAACCCGCTTATGTCGCGCACACGGCCAGGGTTCTCGCCGAGACGATCGGCGTCAGCGAAGGTGAAATCGCAGCTTTGACGACCGATAATTTCTTCCGGCTGTTCGGCAAGATGCCGCGCCCCGCCGAGCAAAGCGCCTGAACGATGACAGACCGGCTGCGCCTCACCATTCTCGGCTGCGGCTCGTCACCGGGCACGCCGCGCATCACCGGCGACTGGGGCAATTGCGATCCGCAAAATCCGAAAAATCGGCGCATGCGCACGGCAGCCCTTGTCGAGCGGATTGCCGAGAGCGGCGCCCGCACCACCGTCGTCATCGACACAGGACCGGATTTCCGCCAGCAGATGCTGATGGCCTCCGTCAAACGCATCGATGCCGTCGTCTACACCCATCCACATGCCGACCACATCCACGGCATCGACGACCTGCGCGGCTTCGTGCTCGACCAGCGGCAGCGGATCGATATCCATGCCGACCAGCCAACGATGCTGCGGCTGCGCCAGGCCTTCGGCTACTGTTTCGAGACGCCGCCAGGCAGTTCCTATCCGCCGATCGTCGACGCCCATATCATCGATCACGCAAAGCCCGTCGTGATCGAAGGCGAGGGCGGTGCCCTCACCCTCGAGCCGCTGCCGCAGGTCCATGGCGACATCATATCGCTCGGCTTCCGTATCGGCGGACTAGCCTATTGCCCCGACATCAGCGATTTTCCGGCTGCCACTGCCGAACGACTGCGTAATCTCGATGTCCTGATCATCGACGCGCTGCAGTACAGGACGCACCCGAGCCATCTGTCGCTCGGCGAGGCGCTTGAGTGGATCGAGCGGCTGGCCCCGAAACAGGCTGTGCTGACCCATATGCATGGGCCGCTGGACTACGCTACCGTGATGGCTGAGACTCCGGCAAATGTCGAGCCGGCATTTGATGGCATGGCGCTTGAAATTCCTTATAGATCAGACAGATAGAATATTCTCTTCATAGCCGGTGGCATTGATCGCCTGGCCATGAGCCGCGATTACAGGTCCGATGTCGAGATCTTGCACTTGGCTGTCGCTGTAAGATTTGCAAAAATGCCAAAAGAGGATTGCATTGTCAGGCCGGTGGATGCTTGTCGATCTGCATTGCAGGCCTGACAGGCAGTCTATGTGATGGCTTCCTAAAATATACATTGAGAGCAAGAGGCGCTAACCTTTGCCCGTTAGTTGGAAAGGAGAGGCCCGATGATTCGCAAACTCATACTTACAGTGACGCTTCTTGCTCCTATCGCTGCCACAGCGCAGGAATTGCCAACCGCCCCTTACTTGCCGCTTGAGCGGGCAACCAAGGCAGCACAAGCCGCGCTGGAGGCTTGCGCTGCCGAAGGCAGCAATGTCAGCGTCGCCATCGTGGCGCGGAGCGGCGCGACGCAAGTGCTGCTCAAGGCCGACAATTCCGGCGCACACACCGCATCCAGCGCCGAAGGCAAGGCCTTCACCGCGGCAGCCTTGGGTCGCGACACTGCGGGGCTCGCCGAATTCATAGCCTCCAAGCCGGCAAATGACGGCATGCGTGACATGGATCCTCGCATGGTGATCCAGGCTGGCGGCTTGCCGGTCAAGTTCGGCGATGCCCTGGTGGCCGGCATTGGCGTCGGCGGTGCTCCTTCGGGCGATATCGACGCCAAATGCGCCGCCGCCGGGCTCAAGGCGATCGGCGCCGCCGAGTAAACTTGCCTAGGATGTGCCAACGCAGCCCGCCAAAGGCGGGCTGCTCCGTTGAACGGGGTTCAGTGAACCTGTCTCCACACCCGAACCGGCCGACGTGCAAGATCGCATTCGCTGGCAACCGACGGCCGATTCAGAGACCGGAGCTGAAGGCTTAGTTCCATAATCTATCTTATGCGACTTATGGGCACCAAATCGCCGCAAGAGGCGCAATATGCCAGCCGCATTCGGTGGCGGTGCGGCCGGTCATCTTCAATCTGCTGTCTGGCAGCCCCTGCTCGCCGCTATTCCAGAACGACGACGGCTTCCACTTCGAAGAGCATGGGGTCAATTGCAAGCTTGGGAACGGGAACAAGGGTCTGCGCCGGCAGCGCTTCGCCGAACATCTGCTTGACGTTCTTGGTCAGCACCTCAAGTTTGGACATATCGTGGTCGACCACGAAGACCGTGAGTTTGGCGACCTGATCCGGCCTGGCACCGAGCGCATCGATGGCAGCGCGCAAATTGGCGTAGGCCTGCTCGACCTGGACAGCGAAGTCGGGCGATAAAGCCCCCGTGTTGTCTTGACCGCCCTGTCCGGAGATGTAGGCCACACGGCCTCCGCGGGGCACGATCACCGCCGTGCTGTAGCCATTCGGCGACGGGTCGTAGAGGTTTTTCGGATTGACGATGGTCAGCTTGAGATCATTCTCATTCGCTGTGGTCGCAGTGGGAACTGCCATAGACATGATGATTAACCCTCCGATAAGCAGACGTTTGATTCCGCGCGACATGATTTTCTCTTGGCTCTGCGGCTTGCGAGCAACCTGCCCTCGCGACCGGCATGAGTGAACGTTAGACCTGCATCGCCCATACAACTGGTACGACGTACGAGTCAATCGTGCAGGATCGACATTGGTCGCGTTGCCGGCCAAAATCGACGTCCTGACCAGCGAGGAAAACGGATGGTAGCCAAACGCAACGGCGTCCGGAGCAACCGGTCTCAACGGACAAATATGCAGTCCGAGATCGTGCAGAAAGCGCGCAGTGAGCCAGCTCTCTGCCTGGAACGTATCGGGGCGACTGCGGTAGAATTGCTGGACGCTCAAGGAGTCGGCGGATTGACAATGCGTCGGCTTGCCGATCGCCTCGGCTCGGGCGTAATGAGCTTATATTGGCACGTGAGCAACAAGGAAGATGTCTTTGATCTGGCACTTAATTCTGTGCTCGAATATCATAGGCCGCCTCAAGCAGTAGAGTCTCAAGACTGGCGCGGAGAAATCGTTCATATGCTCGAAGATTGGCGCGCCAGCATGCTTCGCCATCCTTGGTCGGCATCGCTGTTGCCGCGCCGGGCGCTCGGCCCGAACATCCTCAGTCGCCTGGAACTGCTGGGCAAGATCTTGTCCAGAGCCGGTGTGGCGGACGCGGATTTGAACGTCGCGATCTGGTCGCTCTGGAACTATGTGATGGGCGCCACCATCACCCGGGCGAGCTTCGACCTATCGGGTGACGACCAAGCCTCCGCGCAGCAGCGCCTTGCCGGTCTCAGCGAACGCTTTCCGACGATCGAACGCTCCCGTCTGCTATTGGATAACGACTGGGATGGCGCATTTCAGAAGGGCCTCGACTTCCTGCTCGATGGCCTCGTACCGAAACATTGAACACTTCTTCAAAAAGCTGCTTATCGAGCTTCAGCGGAACTCACCATCAGGACCTTCAAGAAATGACCGCCGCTTCCTTTCTCGGCTTTCCCGATCGCCTCGCCGACGGCCGCCTGCCCTGTGCGGTGATCTTCGGAGTCGGCCACGGCAGTACTTATCCCGGCAAGGACAGCAGCGGCTATGCTTTGGCCGCCGAGGCTATCCGCGCCGCGAGCCAGGATGATGCCGGCCTCGTCGAGCATTGGGATTTCGATCTCGGCGGCCCGCTGTTCGACGGCAGGCCGGTCTGCTGCATCGACGCCGGCGACATCGAGACCATCATGCATGACAATGCCGGCAACCGGGCTCGCATCGAGGCGAAGACGCGCGAAGTCCTGGCATTGCCGGCCGTGCCGATCCTGCTCGGCGGCGACTGTTCGGTGACCATGCCCTTCGTCGCCGGCTTCGCGGTCCACGGGCCGATCTGGATCCTGCAGATCGACGCCCATATCGACTGGCGCGACGAGGTCGATGGCGAGCGCCATGGCTATTCGAGCCCGATGCGCCGGGCGAGCGAGATGCCGCATGTCGCCGGCATGGTGCAAGTCGGGTTGCGCAGCGTCGGCAGCGCGGGCCTCGCCGACATCGAAGCGGCGCGGCGCTATGGCAGCCGCTTCGTGACCGCCCGCGAGGTCCATGCCCAAGGCGTCGAAGCCGCTCTGCGGCATATTCCGGAAGGCGCGCGGGTCGTCGTCAGCCTCGACTGCGACAGCCTTGACCCCAATATCATGCCGGGCGTGGCGGCGCGCACCCCCGGCGGCCTCACCTACACGCAGGTGATCGACCTGATCGCAGGCCTCGGCAGGCGAGCCACGATCGCGGGATCGACCTCGTCGAGTTGCGTCCTCCCGCCGATATCGACGGCCTGTCGGCCCTGACCGCCGCACGGCTCGTCGTCAATGCGATCGGCACCATCGTCCGGCAGGTCTGACAACCCGCCCCTATCTTTGCCGCGGAGATCTGCTCAGCATTCGGCCTACCGTTCCCAAAAAGGCTTTGCGAGCTCTGCCTCGACCTGCCCTCTCGTCAGTCCGATGTCGCCGATCAGATGGGGATTGTCCTTCGACATTCGCTCAAGCTCCCAGCGAAAGCGTATCCGCTCGCGCCAGGTCCGATCGTGCCAGGCCGCGACAATGCTTCGCAGGGTCGCCAAGTGCCGACGCGACGCTTCCGCCAGCACTACAGGCATTCTCGGCCGCACCGTCGGACACCGCGTCGATGCAAGGGTATCGTTCATGGCAACCTCCTATGGTTTGAGGGTGGGTCCTCGACTTGGGACCTCGACCTGAAAGAGGTTGAATTGTGCCGGATGCGAACAGTGCCGTAATTAAGCTCTCCCAAATAGTTCTCAAAATTTCCAAACGGGCTATAGATGCGCCTTATGCAGGGATCGCGCTTTGCCTTCGGTCCGTTCGTGCTTGATCCGGATGCGGGAACGCTGCTTCGGAACGATGATCCTGTTGCCGTCGGCTACCGCGGGCTGAAGCTGTTGGCGGCGCTCGTCGGGCGGCCTGGCGAAATCCTCGACAAGGCCAAGCTGATGGATGCGGCGTGGCCGGGTACGGCCGTCGAGGAAGGCAATCTCACCGTCCAGATCGCGCAGCTGCGCAAGCTGCTTGGTCCGTCCGCCGACGGCGGTGAATGGATCACCACTGTTCCGCGCGTCGGCTACCGCTTCACGGGGATCGTCGAACCCCTCGATGGCGCGAACCGAAAAGCTTTGCCGCTGCCCGACAAACCGTCGATAGCCGTGCTCCCCTTCGTCAATCTCAGCAACGACCCCGAACAAGAGCCTTTCGCCGACGGATTGACCGAAGACCTGATCACCGACCTGTCCAGGGCCTCGGGCTTGTTCGTCATCGCGCGCAATTCGACCTTCGCCTACAAGGGAAAGGCGGCGGACGTGCGCGAGATCGCCCGGGAGCTTGGCGTGCGCTACCTCCTGGAGGGCAGCGCAAGACGTGCCGCGGGGCGCGTGCGCATCAACGCCCAGCTGGTCGACGCGGCGAGCGGCGATCACCTGTGGGCGGAACGCTTCGATCGCGGCCTGGACGATATCTTTGCCGTTCAGGACGAGGTGACGGCCAAGATCGTGGAGGCGCTGCTTGGCCGGCTGCGCGCGCCGCCGCCGCGCAATCGGCCCAAGACTCTCGAGGCCTACGATCTGTGCGTGCGGGCGCGCAAGCTGATCGACGATTCGCCGCAGACCGCGCGGGAGGCGCATCTGATGCTGACGCGCGCGGTCGCGCTCGATCCGGACTATGCCGAGGCCTATCGCTGGCTTGCCATGAACCACTGGATGGGATGGGTGCATTGGGGCGAGCCGGTGGAACCCAACCGCCGTATTGCCCTGGAGCTGGCGCGCAAGGCGGTGGCGATCGATCCCAACGACGCCGGCTGCCGCTGGGTGCTCGGCAACCTGCTTGCCTATGAGCGCGACTTCGCCGAAGCGGATGCCGAGTTCGCCAGGGCGTTCGAGCTCGACCCCAACGAGGCCGATGCCTGGGCGACACTGTCTGACATCTCCGTGCTGGCCGGGCGGGTCGAGGAAGGACTCGAACAGATCCGCAAGGCGTTCCGGCTCAACCCGTTTCCGGCAAGCTGGTACTATCTGACGCTCGGCGCGGCGCAATATGCGGCGCGCGACTACAAAGCCGCCGTCAAGACACTGCGCCGGGACGAGACTTACCGCACCAGCTCACGCCGCTTCCTGGCGGCCAGCCTCGCGCAGCTCGGCCGGCTCGACGAGGCGCGCGCGGAAGTCGAACTGTTCCTCGTCGGCAATCCGCATTTCACCACCAGCCATTGGGTCTGGACGGAGCCCTTCCGCGATCCGGCGATGCTCGACCATTTCGTCGATGGCTTCCGCAAGGCCGGCCTTCCGGATTGAAGCGCCGCCGGTCCCTTGGTCATGGCGCCTTCCCGCCGTTCGTGCCGCCTACTCTTCGAACCGACCCGTGGCGTCACGATCGCGCTCATATCGTCTCGTGAGCGGAAACGGCGGCAACCAGGTTTCGCGACGGACGATCCAGCTTTCGTACGTTGGCGTCAGTTGGTCCGGGGCATCCAGGGATCCCAGGTTCACTTCGATTTCGTCGGCGGTGCGACCAAAAATGGTCGAGCCGCAACGGGGACAGAAGAACCGCCCGGCGTAGTCACGGGTTTCGCCATCGATCGTCACCGCATCCTGAGGGAAAATCGCGGAAGCATGAAAAAGCGCCCCGTGATGCTTGCGGCAGTCGAGACAGTGACAAAGGCCCACCCGGTATGGGCGTCCAGTCGCCACAATTCGGACGTTGCCGCACAGGCAACCGCCGGTGAATCGGTCCATGCTGCATTCCTCCAAATCAAGCGAGCTGGATGTTTACGAACAACTCCACCATCCATGAACGCGACGCCAGCCTTTCAGCTAATGCGTCTGCGGTTGAAGTTCGATCCGATAGCCGAGCACGCGCCTTCCGGCCGGCTCGATCAGCATCACTCCTGGCTTGTCGGCGAATTCGCCATCGAAATCCACCGGGCTGGCGAGGCCGTGCCAGGGTTCGATGCAGAGGAATGGCGCGCCGCCCGGCTTTGACCAGACGCCCAATTCCCGGAATCCGTTCCAATGCATCTCGATCGCCGGACCACGATCGGCACCGTAACGCACAGCGGTGCTGGAAGGCTGGTCCAGGATCAAGGCATCCTCGTCAAACAGCCGATCCGACAAAGCGAGAATGTTGCCCTCGATGGGCGTGGGCTGCCTTGCCGCCAGCAGTAACCCGTCCTTGAGACGGCGGATCGGCGCATGCTCGGGCTTTGCAAAGGTCAGGCAGTAGGCCTCCTTGGGCAGGTCCGGCAGCAGCGGCCAGTTGAATGCCGGGTGCGCCCCGATCGACGCCGGTAGCGGCTCGTCGCCGGTGTTGGTGATCTCGAACGTGACGCCAAGCTGCCGGCCGTCGAGAGTGTAGGTTACCGCCAGACGGAAGGCGAAGGGGTAGTGCGTTCGGGTCTCCGCGTCGTCGGTGAGCACCAGCATGCAGGACCGAGAACCCCTCTCCGCCCAGGCAAACGACTTATCGCGGGCGAAGCCGTGCTGCGTCATCGGATAGGTCTGGCCGCGATGGCGCAGTTGGTCGCCCTTCAGCCGGCCGACGATCGGAAACAACACCGGGGAATGACGGCGCCAGGCCGGTCCGGCCTGCCACACAAGCTCCAGCCCATCCGCATCCCGCAGCGAGACCAGTTCGGCCCCCTGCCCGACTATAACGGCCGAGATGTCGTCGCCATGAAGTGTCTGGCTGTCCTGTGCCATATGTTCTCGCGGTTTGTCTTTGCTTGGCCGGCAGGCTAGCAAATGGCCAGGCGTGAACTCAAGGCGGCGGTTTGCATTGCGTTTCACACAGTCACGATGAACGTGCGATGGCACAAGCGGGCAAGGCGCCGTCTCAAATGAAGAGTGGCCGGAGATTTCCCTCCGGCCACGGCAAGATGCAAGGTGTTGCCTGCTACAGTTCGGACTATTCCCGCTCGCCGGTGAAGTTCAGCAACAGCTGGAAGATGTTGACGAAGTTGAGGTAGAGCGAGAAGGCGCCGAAAACGGCCAGCTTCTGCCGCGACTCCGCGTCGAAGTTCTCCGCATACTGTTCCTTGATCGACTGCGTGTCCCAGGCAGTCAGGCCGATGAACACGGCGATGCCGATCACCGAGATGGCGAACTGCAAAGCGGTCGAGCCGAGAAAGATGTTGACGATGCTGGCAATCACCACGCCGATCAGGCCCATGATCAGAAAGGACGAGAACTGGGTCAGGTCACGCCGGGTCGTGTAGCCGTAGAGGCTGGTGGCGCCGAACATGGTGGCGGCGATGAAGAAGGTGCGTGCGATGCTGGTTCCGGTGAAAACCAGGAAGACCGAGGCCAGCGACAGACCCATGACCGCACAGAAGGCCCAGAACATCGCCTGCGCGCTTGCCGCCGACATCGTCTGCATCTTGAACGAGAACAGCAGGACGAAGGCGAGCGGCGCCAGCATCACCACCCATTTCAGCGGGCTGGAAAAGATTGGCACGTAGAGCGCGGGCGTCGACGACACCATGAACGCGATGAGGCCGGTGACCACGAGGCCGAGGCCCATATAGTTGTAGACGCGCAGCATGTGCTGGCGCAGGCCCTCGTCGTAGAGGGCGCCGCTTTGGGCGCCGGTGCCGACGCGGTATCCCAGGTTGGGCGTGTTCATTTGCATTCTCCTTTGTGAACGGATCAGTAAAGCGTTCTCGCAAGGGTCTCGGCGGCGCGGTCGAGGTCGCGGACCTGGCTTTGCGCGACCACCGCATAAGCGACCTCGCCGATCTGGAAATAGGCCGAGGAAATGTCGCCCGAGGGCGCGACGGTCGGCTTGACCACGTCGAAGGTTCCCGGCCGTATCGCGAACAGCGACACCAGGCCCATCTCCTTGGTCTCGACCGCCATCTCGACGCTGGGGCCGAAGCGCGATGGATAGACCTGCACGTCGCGGACCTTCCAGTCCTTGGGCAAGGACGGCATGACGATGGCCGTCGCCGCGCGGATTTCGCCGGCATTGTAGTTTGGCGCCTCGGCCTGCGAAGACATGCTTTCGCGCACAAGGGTCGTCCTGTGCGCGCGCACCGCCTCGTCGACATAGGCGGGCGGCTGCGGCGAGGCGACGACCCTGGTCACAGACATCGGCCCGACGATGCCGTTAGCCAGCCAGCCGGCAGCGACGAAAGCGGCCACCGCCGCGGCACGTTGCAAGACGCCGAAGATGCGGCCCCGGGCAAGTCCCCTCTCCAGGCGCCGCGCGGCATCGGTCGTCACCGGCCTCGCCATGCCTGATCCGGCCAGCGCCACGCGCAGTTCGTCCCGCATCCTGAGATCCGACATCACACGCGCGGCCTCTTCCGGCCGGGCGGAGAGGAAGGCCTCGACTTCGATACGGCGCGAGACGTCGAGCTGATCGTCGACATAGGCGTCGAGATCAGCGTCCGTCACGGGGTCGATAGTTCCTGTCATGACGGGCCTCCAACAATCCTGAGGTGATTTTTCGCCTTCGTCGGAGCCCCCTCCTCCATCTTCCGAAGCGCGGCGCGCGCCCTACCGATGCGCGACATCAGTGTTCCGAGTGGCACGCCGCTGGCATCGGCCGCCTGGCTGTAGGAAAGGCCCTCAATGGCGACGAGATGCAGGGCCGAGCGCTGTTCTTCGGGCAGGCTGAAAAAAGCATCGCGCACCTGGCCCAGGCGCACCGAATGCTCCTGCGGCGCCGCCGCGCTGCCATCCGCAAGGTATCCAGCCTGTTCGATGCGCGCTGCTTCAGAGCGTCGCGAGCGCATGCGGTCGACGAACGTGTTGTGGACGATGGACAGCAGCCAGGCGCGCAAATTTCCGCCCGAGCGGAAGGTGCCGCGCCGCTCATAGGCGCGCACAAGAGCGTCATGCACGAGATCCTCGGCATCGGCACCGTCGCGCGTCAGCGAGCGCGCGTAACGCCTGAGCGAACCGAGTTGTCCGACGATATCGAAGCGTGGCATCGACCGTTTCATGCCCTGTTTACGGAACATGTGGGGGTTTTAATCCCGGCCCCGCAGATTTTTTCGCGAAACGCCGCAGATATGCAGCCGCCGAGGTAGCTCGCAGCGATGCCAGGCTATGCGATTCAGGCTGGCGCGAGTTAAAACCGCTGGTGCAAGGGGGTCGATTTGCGTATCACTCCGCCGCGCCAACGGAACCATGCAGATGTTTGAAAACCTTCAGCCGGCTGCCGCCGACAAGATCCTTGCCCTGATCGGCCTCTATCGTGCCGATCCTCGACCCGACAAAGTCGACCTCGGTGTCGGCGTCTACAAGGATCGCGACGGCAAGACGCCGGTCATGCGGGCCGTGCGCGAGGCGGAGAAGCGGCTGCTGCAGGGTCAGGACACCAAGACTTATCTCGGCCTCGCCGGCGACACCGGGTTCAATACCGTGATGGCCAGGCTGGCCTTCGGTGCGGATGCAGACATGACGCGGATCCGTGCCGCGCAGGCGCCGGGCGGCTCCGGCGCGCTGCGGCTGGTAGCCGAGCTTTTGAAGCGAACCCGCGTCGATGCGACGGTCTGGTTGTCCGACCCCACCTGGCCGAACCACATGCCAGTGATGCGCGCCGCGGGGCTGCAAATCCGTGAATATCCCTATTTCGACGCGACATCGGGCGCCGTTCGCTTCGACGACATGCTGGCAGCACTGCGCAAGGCGAAGGGCGGCGAGGTGGTGCTGCTGCATGGCTGCTGCCACAACCCGACCGGCGCCAATCTGGACATCGCGCAGTGGGCCGCTGTCACCGATCTCGTCGTCGGGCGCGGCCTGCTGCCGTTTGTCGACATTGCCTATCAGGGCTTTGGCGATGGCCTCGAGGCCGATGCCGCCGGACTGCGGCTGCTGGCCGAAAAAGTTCCGGAAATGGTCGTCGCGTCCAGCTGCTCGAAGAACTTCGCCGTCTACCGCGACCGTGTCGGCGCGGCGATGATCCTGGCCAGGGACAGCGCGCAGGCCGACGTGGCGCTGGGCCAGATGCTGTCGGCGGCTCGTGCCATGTATTCGATGCCGCCGGACCATGGCGCGGCGGCGGTGCGCATCGTGCTCGAGGACGCGGCCTTGCGCGCGGACTGGGAAGCCGAGCTCGAGGAGATGCGCGTGCGCATGCTGAGACTTCGGGTGCAATTCGCTGAGGCGCTGCGCCGGCAGTCCAATTCCGACCGCTTCGATTTCGTCGCCAGCCATCGCGGCATGTTTTCCCGGCTTGGGCTCACGGAAGCGCAGGTCGAACGGCTGCGCGCGGAATATGGCGTCTACATGGTCGGCGACAGCCGCATCAATGTCGCCGGCCTGCCGGAAGACGGCATGGACAAGCTCGCCAAGGCGATCGTTTCCGTGCTCGACTGACTGGACTTGTCCGGCGCAGTTGTGGACAAGCCCGCTTCGCCCGCCGACAGCATTGGCCGCGCGGCGGACCGCGCGATAGCATCCGCCGCATGAAGCCATCGAAAGACATTTCGCGCCTGATCGAAATCATGGCGGCGCTGCGTGCGCCAAAGACCGGCTGTCCCTGGGATATCGAACAGGATTTCTCGACCATCGCGCCTTACACGATCGAGGAGGCCTATGAGGTGGCCGACGCCATCGCGCGCGGCGATCTCGACGATCTGCGCGACGAACTCGGCGATCTCCTTTTGCAGGTCGTGTACCACGCGCGGATGGCTGAGGAAGCCGGCGAGTTCGCTTTCGGCGACGTGGTCCAGGCCATCACCACGAAGATGATCCGCCGCCATCCACACGTCTTCGGCGACGAACAGGCCCGCAGTGCCGGCATGGCCAAGGGCATGTGGGAGAAGATCAAGGCACAAGAGAAGACCGAGAAGCGTAGCGCCCGTCTCGCGCGCGGACTCGACCCGGAAGACAACGGCAAGGGGTTTCTGGACAGCGTGCCGGTCGCCCTGCCCGCACTGACGCGGGCATTGAAGCTTCAGGAGAAGGCCGCCCGCGTCGGTTTCGACTGGAGCGAGGCAGCGCCCATCCTCGACAAGATCGAGGAAGAGATCGGCGAATTGCGCGAGGCGCTGGCCAAAGGCCAAACCGCGGAGATCAAGGATGAATTCGGCGATATGCTGTTTGCCGTCGTGAATCTCGGCCGTCACCTGAAGCTCGATTCGGAAGCAGCGCTCAGCGGCACCAACGAGAAATTCCGTTCGCGCTTCCACTATGTCGAGCAGGCCCTGGAGAAATCCGGCAGCTCGCTGGAAAAGGCTGATCTGGACGAAATGGAAGCGCTCTGGCAGGAAGCAAAAGGCACGAAGTAGAGCTCTTCGTCATCACGCAGCCTCGGGCGGAATAACGCCCAGCGTTTTTCCTGGAATCCCTTCAGCCGTGGTTCTTGCGACGCAATCTGCTTTCGATCTCTTCGCGGGCACTTTGCGTGGCCTTGAGGGAGATGGTGGCGCTGCCGTCGTCATTGTCGGTTCGCGAAACAACATCGCCATTGCGGTAAAGCCAGTCGACAAGGCCGAACTGCGCCGGCCCGATCGTCACCGTCAGATCCTCAAGCTCGCCGGACATGCGTGTCTCGATAATCGCGTTCAGCGCGTCAATGCCTTCGCCCGTGACGGCCGATATGGCGACGGGCGGCGCCTTGGCGTCCGTACTCTCGGCAAGCAGCCGTGCGCGATTGCCTTCATCGAGCAGGTCGACCTTGTTCCAGACTTCGATGACCCGCTTGGCGTCGCTAGCGTCGACGCCGAGATCGGCCAGGATGCGCTCGACGTCCTCAGCCTGGGCTGCGGTATCGGGGTCGGAAATGTCGCGCAAATGGATGACGAGATCCGCCTCGACCACCTCTTCAAGCGTGGCGCGGAAAGCCGCGATGAGATGCGTCGGCAGGTCCGAGATGAAGCCGACCGTATCCGAGAGGATGATCGGCGTGCCGTGCGGCAGCCGCACGCGGCGCAGCGTCGGATCGAGCGTGGCGAACAGCATGTCCTGCGCCAGCACCCCTGCCCCGGTCAGCTTGTTGAACAGCGTCGACTTGCCGGCATTGGTGTAGCCGACGATGGCCACCACCGGAAACGGCACCTTCTTGCGCTTGGCACGATGCAGGTCGCGGGTGCGGCGTACCGTCTCCAGCTCGTGCTTCAGCTTGACGATCTTGTCCTGCAGGACGCGCCGGTCCGATTCGATCTGGGTTTCGCCGGGGCCGCCGAGGAAGCCGGCGCCGCCGCGCTGGCGCTCGAGGTGGGTCCAACTGCGCACCAGCCGGCCCTTCTGGTAGTTGAGATGGGCAAGCTCGACCTGCAGCGTGCCTTCCTTGGTGCGGGCGCGCTCGCCAAAGATCTCGAGGATCAGCCCGGTGCGGTCCAGCACCTTGGCGTTGAATTCCTTCTCGAGGTTGCGCTGCTGCACCGGCGTCAGCGGATGATCGACGATGACCACCTCCGCATGCCCTTCCTTGACGATCTCCGCCAACTCCTCGACCTTGCCGCTGCCGAGCAAGGTCGCCGGACGTGGATCGTTGACGGTAACCACGGCCGTGTGGATCAGATTGAGATCGATGGCGCGGGCAAGGCCGACCGCCTCGTCGTGACGGGCCTCGGCTGAGCGCGTCAGCCGCGGACGGTTGGTGTCGTCCTCGCCGCGCGGCTGGCGGGTAAGCACCGGCACGATGACAACTGCCCGGGTCGGACCCTCGGCCTCCGTCCCCGGCTGATGTGCTGATTTTCCGCGAACGCTGCGGTCCGGGTCCTTCTCACGTGCCAATCAGGCGCCCTGGCTTTCCTCGCCATCGAACATCTGAACCGGCTGGCTCGGCATGATCGTGGAAATGGCGTGCTTGTAGACGAGCTGGGAGTGGCCGTCGCGGCGCAGCAGGACGCAGAAATTGTCGAATGAAGTGACGACGCCGGTCAGCTTCACGCCGTTGATGAGAAAGATGGTGAGCGGGTTCTTGCTCTTGCGAACAGAGTTCAGGAACAGGTCCTGAAGGTTTTGCGATCGTTCCGCCATTGTTCTTGTCTTTCGCCGATCCCCTTCGGTTTGCAGGCCAATGCGCCAAATTAACCAGCACATGTCAAGCGCGCAAACACCGTCTTGTCGTCAGTAACGACAAGCAGAACGAGATATATTGATGTTCATTCCACCTGTGCGGTTATCAGGCTGGACTTTTTTCCGCAATGTCAAAAAAGGCTTGCCGCAACGAAAGTGTTATCGAGCCGGGGTGGCCGTTGGCGATCGGGTCGCCGTCTATGGCCACGACCGGCATGGCGATCGTGGTCGCGGAACTGATGAAAGCCTCCCTCGCCGCCTTGGCCTCGGCGACGGAAAAACCGCGTTCCTCGATCTTGAGTCCGAGCTTGGCCGCCACTTCAAACATGGTGGTGCGGGTTATGCCGCGCAGAATACCGTGCTCGGCGGGCCTGGTGACCAGAACGCCGTCCCTGGTGACGATCCAGGCATTCGACGACCCGCCTTCCTTGACGTTGCCGTCCGTATCCACGAACCAGGCTTCCTGCGCGCCAGCTTCCTTCGCCTTCTGCTTGGCCAATACATTGGGCAGCAGGCCGGTGCTCTTGATGTCGACGCGATCCCAGCGATTCTCGGGCACGGTGATGACGGCGATACCGGTCTCGGCCCGCTTGGTCCCAGCAGCGGGATCCATCTTCCTGGCGGTGATCACCAGCGACGGCTTGGTATCAGCCGAGGGGAAGGCGAAGTCGCGGCTGGCGACGCCGCGTGTGACCTGGACGTAAACAAGGCCGTTGACGACATGGTTGCGATTGACCACTTCGCGCATGATGAGCGGCAGGACGCCTGGGGTGACGGGCCAGCCGATCGACAGCTCGCTCAGCGAACGGTTCAGCCGGGCAAGGTGACGCGGCATGTCCACGATGAAGCCGCGCGCCACTTCGCAGACCTCGTAAACGCCGTCGGCGAACTGGTAGCCACGGTCTTCGATATGCACAGCGGCATCGGCATGAGCGGTGTAGCGCCCGTTCACATAGGCAATACGCGGCATTTGTCACCTCGGGGGATCTGCTTCGGGTTGTTTAGGCGATTCCGCCTCAACAGTGATGGATAATCGCGTGGGCCACTGAAGCAATTCCAGAAAGCGTGTAACGGTTTTCCGGCCGGAACTGCTTGAGCAAGGTATCGAACCGGGCCGGCAATGCATCAAACGCCGAACCGCTCAACCTATCAGGTCAGACGCCGAGCGACTTCAGCTTGCGGTGCAGCGCGGAACGCTCCATGCCGATGAACTCGGCCGTTTTCGAAATGTTGCCGCCGAACCGGTTGATCTGGGCGATCAGATAGTCCTTCTCAAATTGTTCGCGCGCCTCGCGCAGCGGCAGCGCCATGATGTGCTGGTCCGACTGATTCGGCGTGCGGGGCATGACATCGCCGATTTCGGATGGCAACAGGTCGGCGGTGATCGGCGCATCGACATCCTCGCCGCGCGCCAGGATCATCAGCCGTTCGACATTGTTGCGCAATTGGCGAACATTGCCTGGCCAATTGTGCGCCTGCAGCACCGCCATGGCGTCATCGCCGATGCGGCGCGGCTTGATGCCGGCCTGACGGGCGATCTGCTTCATGAAATTGTCAACGAGGTAAGGAATGTCCTCGCGCCGCTCGGCAAGTCCCGGCACCGTCACCGGTACCACCGCAAGGCGATGGTAAAGATCCTCGCGGAAACGGCCATCGGCGATCATCGCCTCCAGGTTCTGCGACGTCGAGGAGATGATGCGGACATCGACCTTGACCCGTTTGGTGCCGCCGACGCGCTCGAACTGCTGTTCGACCAGCACACGCAGGATCTTGTTCTGCGTCTCGCGCGGCATGTCGGCCACCTCATCGATGTAGAGGATGCCACGATGGGCTTCCTCCAGGGCGCCGACCTTGCGCTCGACGCCGTTCGATTCGGTGCCGAACAGTTCGATCTCCATGCGTTCGGGCGTGATGTTGGCGGCGCTCAGCGTCACGAAAGGCGCGCTCTTGCGCGCCGACAGCGTGTGGATGGCGCGCGCGGCCAGCTCCTTGCCAGATCCGGAGGGGCCAATGATCATGACGCGGCTGTTGGTCGGCGCGACGCGCTCGATGGTCTGGCGCAACTGGCTCATCGCCGACGACATGCCGATCAGGTCGAAGGTCTCGCCGCTGCGCAGCTTGAGATCGGAAACCTCGCGCCTCAGCTTGGAGGTTTCCAGCGCACGCTCGGCAATCAGAATCAGCCTGTCCGCCTTGAAGGGCTTCTCGATGAAGTCATAAGCGCCGCGTCTGATGGCGGAGACCGCGGTTTCGATGTTGCCATGGCCCGAAATCATCACCACCGGCAGGTTGGGGTGCATGGTCTTGATCTCGTCCAGCAAAGCCAGGCCGTCCAGGCGCGAACCCTGCAACCAGATGTCGAGGAAAATCAGCCGCGGGGCTCGGTCGGCGATGGCCGCCAGCGCGGTGTCGGCATCGGATGCCGTGCGGGTTTCGTGACCTTCGTCGCTCAGTATGCCTGCGACGAGCTCACGGATGTCTTCCTCGTCATCGACGATCAGAATATCAGACGCCATTACCGACCTTTTCAGTTTCTCTTTCGTGTTCCGTCCTGCTTTCGCCGCGCGCTGGCGCCACGGCCGCAGGTGGCAGGATGATGCTGATCATCGCGCCGCGCCCGCCATGGAAATCCGCAGGCGCATCGTGGAGCTCCAGCCTACCGCCATGGTCCTCCACGATCTTCTTGACGATGGCGAGACCAAGGCCCGTGCCCTTCTCACGCGTGGTCATGTAGGGCTCCAGCAGCCGCTGACGATTCTCCCGCGGCAGGCCTTTGCCATTGTCGATGACGTCGATGCGAATCGCGCCATTCTGACGCCCGGCTTGAATCCGGATTATGCCGTGCGAACCGTCCTTCTGTTCCAGCCCGTCGATCGCTTCGGCAGCGTTCTTGATCACGTTGCCGAAAGCCTGCGCCAACAGGCGGCTGTCGAAAGTACCCTTGAGCGGTTCGTTGCCGAATATGCGCTCGAACGTGATGTCGGAACGGCTCACCTCGACCAGGAAGGAGGCCTCGCGCAGGGATTCACGCAGGTCTATGGACTTCATCTCGGGCTTCGGCATGCGCGCGAAAGCGGAGAATTCGTCGACCATGCGACCGATATCCTCGACCTGCCGGATGATCGTGTCAGTGCACTGGTCGAACACCTCGCGGTCCTCGGTGATGACCTTGCCGTAGCGGCGCTTGATGCGCTCGGCTGAAAGCTGGATCGGCGTCAGCGGGTTTTTGATCTCATGGGCGATGCGGCGCGCCACATCGGCCCAGGCAGAGGAGCGCTGCGCCTGGACCAGATCGGTGATGTCATCGACCGTCACGACGTAGGATTTCTCCTCCGTGCCGTTATCGCCGGCCTCGATGGTGATCTGCACGTTGAAAGTCCGCTCCGTGCCGGCGCGGAAAAACGTCACCTGCTCGCGATAGACGGGCTTGCCCGATTGGCGGCCGATCTCGAAGACGCGGCCGACATGCGGCAGAATGGCGGAAAGGTTCTGCCCGAGCGCCGCACTGGCCGAAATGGCCAGCATGGACTCGGCCGAGCGGTTCACGATGGTGACGATGCCATAAGGATCGACGCCGATGACGCCGGCGGTGACACCGGCCAGCACCGCTTCCGAAAAGCGCCGTCGCTCGTCGATCAGATCCTTGGCGGACAGGATCTCGTTGCGCTGCGATTTCAATTCTTGAAGCATCTTGTTGAAAGTATTGCCGAGCGAGGCAACGTCGCCGTCGGACGGCCGCACCGGCACGGCGACATCGAGATTGCCGGTCGCGACCTCGTCGGCAGCGCCGATGAGCTGACGAATCGGCCGCACCAGCCGGTCGGCCACGGCAATGCCGGTCCAGATTGCCGACAGGATGATAATCAAAGTCAACGACAGATAAGGCAACGCGAAAGCCACCTGCGAAGTGCGCCTGTTGTCTTCGAGATTGCGATATTCGTCGGTGTTCGATCTGACGATCTGGCGCGCCTTTATCACCTCGGGATCGACCAGCCGGATCGTGTAGAGGTAGAGCCCCTCGATCTCACGCAGCTTGACGATGGCGCCCATGATGTTGCGCGTGCGCGGCTCGATCAGAACCGGCTTGCCGTCGGTGGCGCTGGCGACCGCTCCCTCCGGCGGTTCCGGCATGGCGAAGTCGGCATCGGTCTTGGCGCTCATCACGAAGGAGCCGTCGGGCTTGATCAGCGCGGCATGCGCCAGCGAGCGGCCCACCGCCTCCTTGCTCATCAGATCGAGGAAGCCAGTTCGGTCGAGGCCGTAAAGCGTGCGCGACGCGTCGAGGTCATAGGCCATCGACAGCGTCGTGCCCTGCAGGTTGCGCGCGTTTTCCTGCACATAGGCATCGGCGATGGAAAGCGACGAATTGACGATCGTCTTGGTGCGAATCTCGAACCAGCGGTCGAGGCCGATATCGAGCGTGATCGATGCGATGATGGCCACCATGATGGCGGGGATGGCGGCGACGAGCGCGAACATAGCCACGATGCGCACATGCAGCCGCGAGGCTGCCTTGCCATGCCGGCGCGCCATGACGATGCGATGCACCTCCCGGCCGATCAGTGCGATCAGCAACAGGACGAAGATGGCGTTGAGCGCGATCAGCGCCCAGGTTGTCCTGGCATCGGGCGCAATCGGCGTCGCGCCGACCAGGATCGCGAACGAAATGGCCGCCATGACCAGCGCACCGACGACCGCCACCACGCCGGGCAGCGCCAGCAGCCGGCGCCCGTCACGCGTGCCGGGGTCGTTGAAAAGCGGTTCGTTCGGTGTCGGAGCCTGCGAAGCCATGTCGCCGTCTAGAGCCAGTGATTGCGTCGGATCTATGCAACGCATTGTGGCGATTATGCAACAAGTGTGGCCTGGACGGAAATCTTTCGCGGACAGTCCCCCGGAAAAGCGCTTCGGCTCTATCCCGGCTCAGGCTTGGCGCGACGATTTGTAGACGTTGACGCCGAGTTCGCGAATCTTCTTGCGCAGCGTGTTGCGGTTGAGCCCCAGCAGTTCCGCGGCTTTGATCTGGTTGCCGCGCGTCGCGGTCATCGAGGCCAGCACCAGCGGATATTCGACCTCCGAGAGAATGCGCTGGTACAGCCCGGCAGGCGGCAATTCGCCGGCAAACGAGGTGAAATAGCGCTGCAGGAAATGCTCGACCGCCTGGCCGATGGACAGGTCGTCGGGAATGAGGTTGCCGCCGCCCGGCACCACGGGACGCTCGCCGGTCTTGAGTTCCGCCTCGATGATCTCGGCGGAAATCTCGTCCTGTGAATAGAGCGCGGCGAGCCTGCGGACCAGGTTTTCCAGTTCGCGCACATTGCCCGGCCAGGGATAGCGCTTCATCAATTCGATGCCGCCCGAGGAGATACGCTTGGTCTGGAGACCCTCCATCTCGCCGAGCTTGAAGAAGTGCCGGACGAGGTCCGGCACGTCCTCGGAGCGCTCGCGCAGTGCCGGCAGCCTGAGGGGCACGACATTGAGGCGATAGAAAAGATCCTCGCGGAAGAGCCCCTGGTTGATCAGCGTGCGCAAATCCTTGTTGGTGGCGGCGACGATGCGCACGTCGGTCTTGATCGGCGTGCGGCCGCCGACCGTCGTGTATTCGCCTTGCTGGAGGACGCGCAGCAGGCGCGTCTGCGCTTCCATCGGCATGTCGCCGATCTCGTCAAGGAACAGCGTACCACCTTCGGCCTGTTCGAAGCGGCCGGTTGAGCGGTTCTGCGCACCGGTGAAGGCGCCCTTCTCATGGCCGAACAGTTCCGATCTGATCAGGTCGCGCGGGATAGCCGCCATGTTGATGGCAACGAAAGGGCCGCCACGGCGGCGTCCATATTCGTGCAGCGCACGCGCCACCAGCTCCTTGCCGGTGCCCGATCTGCCCGAAATCATCACCGTCAGGTCGGTCTGCATCATGCGCGCCAGCATGCGATAGATGTCCTGCATGGCGGCCGAGCGGCCGACCAGCGGCATGGTCTCGGGCTGCTCTTCCGGCCGCGCGTCGATCTTGGGGCGCCGAGGCTCCGACAGCGCCCGGTTGACGATGTTGAGGAGCTCGGTGAGGTCGAACGGCTTCGGCAGATATTCGTAGGCGCCGGTCTCGGAGGCACGGATCGCCGTCATGAACGTATTCTGGGCGCTCATGACGATGACGGGCAGCTCCGGCCGTGCTTTCTTGATGCGCGGCAGCATGTCGAATGCGTTCTCGTCCGGCATCACCACGTCGGTGATGACGAGATCTCCCTCGCCCGCCGCCACCCAGCGCCACAGCGTCGAGGCATTGGAGGTCACGCGCACCTCATGGCCAACACGCGAAAGGGCCTGGTTGAGGACCGTACGGATCGCCGCATCGTCGTCGGCGACGAGAATATTGCCGCGAACGGTCATTTGCGGTCTCCTTCAGCGTCTTCATCGGCACCGAGCGCCGTTTCCTTCCAGGCCGGCATCAGGATGCGGAACATTGTCGCGCGCGGCGTCGATTCGCATTCGATGATGCCGCCATGCTCACCGACGATCTTGGCCACCAGCGCGAGGCCCAGTCCCGAGCCGTTCGGCTTGGTGGTGATGAAGGGATCGAACAGGATCGGCAGGATATCCTCCGAGACGCCGGAACCGTTGTCGCGCACGCAGAACTCGAGCGGCAGCGACACGCGATCCTGAGTGCCTGGAACCGAAACGCGAATGCCCGGCCGGAAGGCCGTCGACAGGACGATTTCACCTTGGGGATCGCCGCCGATCGCCTCGGCGGCGTTCTTGACCAGGTTGAGGAACACCTGGATGAGCTGGTCGCGGTTGGCGAAAACCGGAGGCAATGAAGGATCATAATCCTCCAATATCTTGATTTTTTTCGCGAAACCGTTCTTCGCGATCGCCTTCACATGGTCGAGTACGACATGGATGTTAACGGGGTAGCGGTCAATCGGCCGCTCGTCGGAAAACACCTCCATGCGATCGACCAGCGACACGATGCGATCGGTCTCGTCGGTTATCAGCCGCGTCAGCGCGCGATCCTCGTCGGAAGCGGACAGTTCAAGCAGCTGGGCAGCGCCCCTGATGCCGGAGAGCGGGTTCTTGATCTCGTGAGCCAGCATCGCCGCCAGGCCGGTCACCGAGCGCGCCGCGCCGCGGTGCGTCATCTGCCGGTCGATCTTGTCGGCCATCGACCGTTCCTGGAACATCACCACGACGGAGCCTGGAAACTCCGGCACCGGGGCGACATAGAGATCGACCACCTTCTCGATGCCGAGACGCGGAGACGACACGTCGACCCGGTACTCGTTGACGGGGGCCCGGCGCTCGCGCACCTGGTCGACCAGCGTCAGCAACGGGCTGCCGAAGGGAATGAGCTTTGACAGCGTGTTGCGGGCGAGCATCGTCGCGCTCGAGCGGAAGAAGTCCTCCGCATCGGCGTTGGCGAAGGTGATGAACCCCTCAGAACTGATCATGATGACCGGACGGCGGATGGTGTTGAGCACGATCTGGGCAGCATCCGCCATTTCCGGGCCCTGGCTGACGGAGGCGTTCATGCGGCGCTCCGCAAGGGTGCTTGCTCGGCGGCCGAAAACACCTCGCGAAGCAAGGTAATCGTCCGCGCGGGATCGAAAGACGTGAGAATGGCCTTGCGCTTTTCGTCGGCAACGGCGCCGGCATGGCGGTCCAGATACCAGCCGAGGTGCTTGCGCGCCTGGCGCAGGCCGCTCTCGACGCCGTAGAGCGCAAGCATGTCCTCGTAATGGGCAATGATGTAGTCGGTCAGTTCCGCAGCGCTTTCCGGTAGCCGGGCAAGCTCGCCTGCCGCCGCGGCCGCGATGGTTCCGGCGACCCAGGGCGCGCCGTAGTGGGCGCGGCCCACCATCACCGCATCGGCGCCGGATTGCTCCAGAACAGCGGCTGCTTGCGCAGGCGAAGACACATCGCCATTGGCGACGACCGGGATCGACACGGCAGCCTTGACGCGGGCTATGGCACGCCAATCAGCATTGCCCTGATAGAACTGGCAGCGCGTACGGCCGTGCACCGTCACCATCTTGACGCCCGCCTGCTCGGCACGGCGCGCCAGGTCGGGCGCGTTGAGCGCATTCTCGTCCCAGCCGAGCCGCATCTTCAGCGTCACCGGCACGCCGACCGCTTCCACCACGGCGTCGACCAGCGACAGTGCATGATCGAGGTCCTGCATCAGTGCCGAGCCGGCATAGCCACCGGTCACCTTCTTGGCGGGGCAACCCATATTGATGTCGATGACGTCGGCGCCCTCGCCGGCCGCGATGCGCGCGCCTTCGGCCATGTGTGCCGCCTCGCGGCCGGCAAGCTGCACCATATGGACGGGCAGGCCCGAATGACGTATGCGCAGGTCGCAGCCGGCCCTGCCTCTGGCGAGCTCGCCGCTTGCCACCATTTCGGACACGACCAGGCCGGCGCCATGCGCATGGGCGCGTTGGCGGAACGGCTCGTCGGTAATTCCCGACATCGGCGCGAGGAACACGCGATTGCGGATACTCACGCCGCCGACGTCGAGAGGTGCGGCCAATTTGGTCAGGTCAGGCATGCACAAAAACCAAGCATGTTCATTTGCTGCACATTCTCTAGCCATATCGGCCGCAATGTGCAACGCGGAATGACGCCACATTACGGCGCAATTGGGAAATGCCGAGCTCGGCTGCAGTCCCGAGCAAAGCGCCGCGCCTTGCACGAACACGCAATGGACGTTTTAGGGCTTCCTGTTCGGCCTACAATCTCTCCGAAAACCGATTACACTTTTGGGGATCGTGCGCTAAGCCAATCGGCATGACTGACGGAAACGAAAACCGGGCTTTGGAGGCGAACGGCAAGGTCGCGGTGGTTATTGTTGCGGCCGGCCGCGGCGCGCGTGCCGGACAGGCCGATGGCCCGAAGCAATATCAGCAGATCGGCGGTCGCGCCGTCATCGCCCACGTCATCGATATTTTCCTGGCGCATCCGCGTATCGGCCCGCTCGTCGTGGCAATACACGCCGAGGATCACGAACTTTTTCGACATGCCGTCGGCGCACACTCCAATCGCGTCACGGCAATTGCGGGTGGCCCCACCAGGCAAGACTCGGTTCGACTCGGACTGCAGGCGTTGAGAAGCCACGCACCGGACAAGGTTCTCATCCACGACGCGGCGCGCCCCTTCGTCGACGCGGACCTGATCGACCGCACGATCGCAGCCATCGGCGAGCGCGAGGGCGCGCTCCCGGCGCTGCCCGTCGCCGATACGCTGAAACGCGAATCCGCCGCCGGGATGGTCGCCGAAACGGTTTCCCGGAGCGGGCTTCACGCGGCGCAAACGCCGCAGGGTTTCCCATTCCTGGCGATTATGGCCATGCATGAGGAAGCCTATAACAGCGGCAAAACCGACTTTACCGACGACGCCGCGATCGCCGAGTGGATGCAGATGCCGGTCAAACTCGTTCCCGGCTCACCGGACAACGTCAAACTCACCTGGGCACGGGACATCGCCATGGCGGACCAACGACTTTCCAGCGAGCGCATGCGCTTTCCCGATATTAGAACCGGCAATGGCTACGACGTCCACGCGTTCGAGCCCGGCGACCACGTCACGCTCTGCGGCATCGCCATCCCACATGACAAGAAACTGTCCGGCCACTCCGATGCCGATGTCGGGCTCCACGCCCTTACCGATGCGCTGCTGGCGACCTGCGGCGCCGGTGATATCGGCACCCATTTCCCACCCTCCGACCCGCAGTGGAAGGGTACTGCCTCCCGGATTTTCGTAGAACATGCGGCAAAGCTGGTGCGCGCGCGCGGCGGCCGCATAGCCAATGCCGACATCACGCTGATCTGCGAGGCGCCACGCGTCGGCCCACATCGCGAGGCGATGACGGCTGCCCTGTCGCAGATGCTGGCCATCTCTGCCGACCGCATCTCCATCAAGGCGACAACCAACGAGAAGCTCGGTTTCGTCGGCCGCGAGGAAGGCATTGCGGCGATCGCCACGGCGAGCGTGGTGTTTCCCGGCGAGGTGCCGGGATGAGCAACAGCGAACTGGCAAATGCATTGCTGCAAGCCTGCCAGAAGCGCGGCATTATGCTTGCGACGGCGGAAAGCTGCACCGGCGGCATGATCATCGCCGCGCTGACCGACATCGCCGGCTCTTCCGCCGTGGTCGATCGCGGCTTCATCACCTATTCCAATGAAGCCAAGATGGACATGCTCGGGGTTTCCGCCGCCACGCTGGAGGCTCATGGCGCGGTTTCACGCGAGACAGCGATCGAAATGGCAACCGGCGCGCTGGCGCGCTCCCGTGCCGGGCTCAGCCTCGCCGTTACCGGCGTTGCCGGACCGGGCGGTGGCTCGCCGGAAAAGCCAGTCGGCCTGGTCTGGTTCGGCATTGGCCTAAGTGGCCGGCCGGTGACGGCCGAGCGGGTGCTGTTCGCCGATGAAGGCCGTGATTTCATTCGCCAGGAGACCGTCAGCCATGCACTCAAGCTGGGATTGCACGCGCTTGGGCATGCTCACGCCGGTCTTGCACCGTAGATGACATCAGCACGCTTTTCGAAGGCTTCGGAGAACATGCGGAAGGCACGGTCGAACATCGTGCCCATCAGGGCGCCCAGAATGCGGCTCTTGAACTCGTAGTCGATGAAGAAGCAGACCGCGCAGCCGCCGTCGGCAGGGTCGAATCGCCAGACATTGGTCAGATATTTGAACGGACCGTCGATGTACTTGACGTCGATCGCACGCTCGTCGGGCTTCAGCAGCACCTGCGTCGTGAAGGTCTCGCGGATCGCCTTGTAGCCGATGCTCATATCGGCGACGAGGATAGTGCGCCCGTCACGCTCCTTGCGCGAGCGCACCGTCAGTGCCTCGCAAAGCGGCAGGAATTGCGGATAAGCTTCGATGTCGGCGACCAGGGCGAACATCTGTTCCGGCGTGTGGGAAACGCGGCGGGTGGCTTCGAATTTCGGCATGAACCCGGCTCTAAAGCGCGTCGCGTCGACACAGACTCATGCGACGCACCTTAGAGTCTTTGTTTTCGTGCATGCCGTTCTCCCAAAACCCGAAGTCACTTTGGGCGACATGCATCAGAGCGATTTCTCGAGCTGCGCTTGGCGCGCGGCGCGCAGCTTGGCGAAATCGTCGCCGGCGTGGTGCGAGGAGCGGGTCAGCGGGCTCGACGCCACCAGCAGGAAGCCCTTGGTCCGGCCGATCGTCTCGAAGGACTTGAACTCCTCCGGGGTGACGAAGCGGATCACCGGGTGGTGCTTTTTCGATGGCTGCAGATACTGGCCTATGGTCATGAAGTCGACATTGGCTGAACGCAGATCGTCCATCAGCTGCAGGATTTCGTTTCGCTCCTCGCCCAGCCCAACCATGATGCCGGACTTGGTAAAAATCGAAGGGTCGAGCTCCTTGACCCGCTGCAAAAGCCTGATCGAATGGAAATAGCGGGCGCCTGGCCGGACCGTCAGGTAGTTCGACGGCACGGTTTCCAAATTGTGATTGAACACGTCCGGCTTGGCGGCCACGACGATCTCCAGGGCGCCGTCCTTGCGTAGGAAATCAGGCGTCAGGATCTCGATCGTGGTCGAGGGCGTCGCTGCGCGGATCGCACGGATGACGTCGGCGAAATGCTGCGCGCCGCCATCAGCGAGGTCGTCGCGGTCGACAGAGGTGATGACGACGTGGCTGAGGCCCATCTGCTTGACCGCGTGGGCGACCCGTGCCGGCTCGTCCGGGTCGAGCGCGGTCGGGATGCCGGTGGCGACGTTGCAGAAGGCGCAGGCACGTGTGCAGATCTCGCCCATGATCATGAAGGTGGCGTGCTTCTTGTCCCAGCACTCGCCGATGTTCGGGCAGCCGGCCTCCTCGCAGACCGTCACCAGCTTGTGCGATTTCACGATCTCGCGGGTTTCGGCATAGCCTTTCGACGCAGGCGCCTTGACGCGGATCCAGTCAGGCTTGCGCAGCACGTCCTGGTCGGGCTTGTGCGCCTTCTCCGGATGCCGCAGCCGCGGCGCATTGGCGATCGTGTCGAGGACGGTGACCATCGGAACCCTGGTTTTCTTTGCGATCGCCGCCGGCGATCGTCACTTACACGTCATCTAGGACTTTTCAGCACAAAGAAAAAGGCTGCGGCGGTACATGCCGCCACAACCGTTTTCGCATGGCGGAAACGATACCGACTAACGGCGCACCAGACGTCCGGCCCAGATCAGCAGGCAGGCGCCGATGAAACCGGTGATCAGGTAGGCGGTCCAGCCGACGCCAAACACGCCGATGTTCAAGGCTCGCAGGATCGCGTTCAGCACCACTGCGCCGGCAATGCCCAAGATGATGTTCATCAAGACGCCGGTATTGCTCTTCATGACCATTTCGGCAAACCAGCCCGCCAGGCCGCCGATGATGATGGCTGCGATCCAGCCCACGCCATTCACGTCCATATGCCCTCTCCTTGCTTGAGAAAAAACGCATCCGGAACCGAACTAACTTGCCGTCGAGCTCCTGCGGCTTTCGCATCTGAGTCTCGTGCGGCCAATCTATCATGCGTTCAACGCACGGCCATAGGCGTCGAGTACGCTTTCCTTCATCATCTCCGACAGCGTCGGGTGCGGGAAGATCGTGTGCATCAGTTCTTCCTCGGTCGTCTCGAGGTTCATCGCAACGACAAAACCCTGGATCAGTTCGGTCACTTCGGCGCCCACCATGTGGGCGCCAAGCAGTTGGCCGGTGTTCTTGTCGAAGATGGTCTTGATGAAGCCCTGGTCCTCGCCGAGCGCGATGGCCTTGCCATTGGCGGCGAACTGGAAGCGGCCGACCCTGACGTCCTTGCCCTCGGCCTTGGCTTTCGCTTCCGTCAGGCCGACCGAAGCGACCTGCGGATTGCAATAGGTGCAGCCAGGGATCTTCAGCTTGTCGGTGGCGTGCACGCCGGGGAAATTGGCGATCTTCTCGACGCAGACGACGCCTTCATGCTCGGCCTTGTGGGCGAGCATCGGCGGGCCGGCGACATCGCCGATGGCGTAGATGCCGGACACATTGGTCTTACCGTAGCCGTCGACGACGACGCAGCCGCGCTCCGTCTTCACGCCAAGCGTCTCCAGGCCGAGGCCCTCGATATTGCCTTGCACGCCGACGGCCGAGATCATGCGATCGGCCGTGATCTTCTCCACCTTGCCGTCCTTCATCTCGACATGCGCGGTGATCGAGTTGGCGCCTTTCTCGACCTTGGTTACCTTGGCTTCGAGAATGATTTTCATGCCCTGCTTCTCGAACTGCTTCTGGGCGAATTTCGACACCTCGGCGTCCTCGACCGGCATCACGGCCGGCAGCAGTTCGACGACGGTCACGTCGGCGCCCATGGTGCGGTAGAACGAGGCGAATTCGATGCCGATGGCGCCCGAACCCATCACCAGCAGCGACTTCGGCATTTCCTTGGGCACCATGGCCTCGAAATAGGTCCAGATCAGCTTGCCGTCCGGCTCGATGCCCGGCAGCGCCCGCGGCCGGGCGCCGGTCGCCAGTATGATGTGCTTGGCGGTGTAGGTGCCCTCGCCCTTTACGCCTTTCGGCACAGGCGGCTGCGGCTCCATCGGCTTCTTGGCCGTCTTGGAGACGACGATCTCGCCCGGTTTTGTCAGCTTGGCCTCGCCCCAGATGACGTCGACCTTGTTCTTCTTCATCAGGAAGGCGACGCCGCCATTGAGCCGCAGCGAAACCTTGCGCGAGCGGTCGACGACGGCCGACGTGTCGACGCTGACCTTGCCGTCGAGCTTCAGTCCATAGTCCTTCAGATGGTCCGAACAATGCATGATCTCGGCCGAACGCAGCAACGCCTTGGTCGGAATGCAGCCCCAGTTCAGGCAGATGCCGCCGAGATGCTCGCGCTCGACGATCGCCGTCTTGAAACCGAGCTGCGCGGAACGCACTGCCGTGACATAGCCGCCGGGACCGGAGCCGATGATGATGACGTCGTAGTTCTCAGCCACGGTTTTCTCCTTCAATCACAATTCCAGCATGACGCGCACGAGAGGCGTCAACGCCTCGCCGATGTTTCGCGTATTTTCGGCATCGAGATGGACGCCGTCGAGCGGCGTGGTCTTGGCCACAGTGCCGGCATCGAAGAAGCCGCAGCCAGCCTCATCGGCAAGCGCGGAATATTGCGGCGCAAGCTCTTTGGACGCATCGTCGCCGCCGGCAAACATCGCCTTGAACTCGGCATCTTCGGTGCGACTGACGAGAGGCGGCGAGACGATGAGGATCTGCGGCGGCGGCCAGTCGAACGGATAGTCGTGGCCGCGCACGATGTCGATCAGGCGCTGGATGCCTTGTTTGGCCGCAACGGGATTGCCGTGGATCCAGGGCTTCATGTCGTTGGCGCCGAGCATGATGACGATGACGTCGATCGGCGCATGCGTGGTCAGCACCGTCGGCAGCGTTCTTGCGCCATTGCGGTCGGCGCCTGCCAGGTGATCGTCGAACGCCGTTGTGCGGCCATTTAGCCCCTCGGCAATGACATGCACGCCGTCACCGAGCCCAGCCTGCAGCACGCTTGGCCAGCGATCCTCAAGCGCATGGCGGCCACCCTCGGCATTGTAGCCCCAGGTCAGCGAGTCGCCGTAGCAAAGAACCGTCTTCATCTTGCTCAACCCGCCCTTGCGAGGGAGTATTCTTCCTCGGCATTGGTGACGACGGCGAATTCCTGCGCCTCCAAGCCGCCGGCGAAGAGGCTGGTGAAGAATTTCCGCACCGCCTTGTTCTTCCTACACCAGCATGCCCATCGGGTTCTCGATCAGCTTCTTGAAGGCGACCAGCAGTTCGGCGCCAAGTGCTCCGTCCACGGCGCGATGGTCGGTCGACAGCGTCACCGACATCACCGTGGCGATTTTGATCTCGCCGTTCTTGACCACCGCCCGCTCCTCGCCGGCGCCCACTGCCAGGATCGTCGCATGCGGCGGGTTGATGACGGCGGCGAAATCCTTGATGCCGAACATGCCAAGGTTCGACACCGCCGTGGTGCCGCCTTGATATTCCTCCGGCTTCAGCTTGCGGCTGCGCGCGCGGCTGGCCAGGTCCTTCATCTCGTTGGAGATCACCGACAGCGTCTTTTCGTCCGCCTTGCGGATAATCGGCGTGATCAGACCGCCGGGGATCGACACGGCGACGCCGACATCGGCATGCCTGTGCTTGACCATGGCCCTTTCGGTCCACGAGGCATTGGCATCCGGCACCGCCTTCAGGGCCATGGCCATCGCCTTGATCACCATGTCGTTGACCGACAGCTTGTAGGCGGGCGCCTCGCCCTTTTCGGTCTTCTTTACCGGTGCGGCCGCATTGAGCTGCGTGCGCAGCGAAAGCAGCGCATCGAGCTCGCAGTCGAGCGTCAGGTAGAAATGCGGGATGGTGGTCTTGGCCTCGACCAGCCGCCGCGCGATGGTCTTGCGCATATTGTCGTGCGGGACGAGTTCATAGGAGCCTTCCTCGAACAGGCGCAGCACCTGATCGTCCGACATCGCCTTTACCGGCGCGGGAGCAGCGGCCGGCGCGCCAGCCGGAGCTTTGGCAGCGGGTGCCGCCTTGGCGCCGCCGCCGGCTATGGCGGCATCGACATCGGCCCTCACCACCCGGCCATGCGGGCCGGTGCCGGTCACGGCAGACACATCGACGCCCGCCTCTTTGGCAATACGGCGCGCGAGCGGCGAAGCAAAGGTGCGCCCTTCACCCTCCCCTTGTGGGGAGGGTCGGCAGGCCTTCCGGCCGGGGTGGGGGTCGCGGCGGTGGGTTCACCCGCGGCGCGACCTCCCCCATCGGACGGAGAGGTGGGAGTCTCGGTCTTCGATGTCTCAGCCTTGGGAGGCTCCGCTTTCGCCGGTGCGGCATCGCCACCGCTTTTCGCGGCGGCACTTGCGTCCTCACCCTCGGCGGCAAGCACGGCGATCAGCGCATTGACCTTGACACCTTCGGTGCCGGCGGGAACGACCAGTTTCGCCACCGTGCCCTCATCGACGGCTTCGACTTCCATCGTCGCCTTGTCGGTCTCGATCTCGGCAATGACATCGCCGGGCGAAACCTTGTCGCCCTCCTTCACGAGCCACTTCGACAGATTGCCCTCTTCCATGGTGGGCGAGAGGGCCGGCATGGTGATGTTGATTGGCATTGTGTCCTCCCGCCCGGTTCAGCGATATGAGACGGCTTTGACGGCCTCGATGACTTCGCCGACATTCGGCAAAGCCAGCTTTTCGAGATTGGCCGCATAGGGCATCGGCACGTCCTTGCCGGCGATGGTGATGACCGGCGCGTCGAGGAAATCGAAGGCTCGCTGCGACACCTGGTTGGCGATATGGTCGCCGACCGAGTTCTGCGGAAAGCCTTCTTCCACCACGACCAGCCGGTTGGTCTTCTTCACCGAGGCGATGATGGTGTCGAAGTCGAGCGGACGGATGGTCCTGAGATCGATGATCTCTGCGTCGATGCCCATGCCGCGCAATTCCGCTTCGGCCTTGACCGCATAGGTCATGCCGATACCGAAGGAGACGATGGTGACGTCCTTGCCTGATTTGTGGATGCGCGCCTTGCCGATCGGCAGCACGAAGTCGTCCAGCTTCGGCACGTCGAAGGACTGGCCGTAGAGGATTTCGTTTTCGAGGAAGATGACCGGGTTCGGGTCGCGGATCGCCGCCTTGAGCAGTCCCTTGGCGTCGGCGGCGGTATAAGGCATCACCACCTTCAGGCCCGGTATATGGCTGTACCAGGCGGCGTAGCATTGCGAATGCTGGGCGGCGACGCGAGCCGCAGCACCATTCGGCCCGCGGAAGACGATCGGCGCGCCCATCTGTCCGCCGGACATATAGAGCGTCTTGGCGGCCGAGTTGATGATCTGGTCGATCGCCTGCATGGCGAAGTTGAAGGTCATGAATTCGACGATCGGCTTCAGGCCGGCCATCGCCGCACCGACCCCGACGCCGGCAAAGCCGTGCTCGGTGATCGGCGTGTCGACGACGCGACGCGGCCCGAACTCCTGCAGCAGGCCTTGGGTGATCTTGTAGGCGCCCTGGTACTCGGCAACTTCCTCGCCCATGACGAAGACATCGCCGTCGCGGCGCATTTCCTCCGCCATGGCATCGCGCAGCGCTTCGCGCACCGTGGTCGAGACCATTTCGGTACCGGCAGGGATGTCAGGATCGGCGGCGACTTCCGTTTTCGGTGCGGCTGCCACAGGTGCCGCTGCCTCGCTCTTGGCCGCCGCGGGGGCGGTGCCGGCGCCGTTGCCTCACCCTTGGCGGGCTCTTCACCGATGCCTTCGCCGGCCTTGTCGACGTCTTCGCCATCGACAGCCAGGACGGCGATCACCGCGTTGACCTTGACGCCTTCGGTGCCTGCGGGAACCACGATCCTGGCAAGCGTGCCCTCATCGACAGCTTCGACTTCCATCGTCGCCTTGTCGGTTTCGATCTCGGCGATGACCTCGCCGGCCACGACCTTGTCGCCCTCGTTCTTCAACCACTTGGAAAGATTGCCCTCTTCCATGGTCGGCGAAAGGGCGGGCATGAGAATTTCGATCGGCATGTCCTTGCCCTCCCGTTACAATACGATGTCGGTCCAGAGCTCGGACGGATCCGGCTCGGCGTCGTGCTGGGCAAACTCGGCGGCATCGGCGACGACGTCGCGAACCTCCTTGTCGATGGTCTTCAATTCGTCCTCGCTTGCCCACTTCTTCTGGATCAGCCGCGCTTTGACCTGCTCGATCGGGTCATGCTCGGAGCGCATCTTCTGCACTTCTTCCTTGGAGCGGTATTTCGCCGGGTCGGACATCGAATGGCCCCGATAGCGGTAGGTCTGCATTTCGAGGATCAGCGGCCCATTGCCGGCACGGCACCATTCGGTGGCGAGATCGCCGGCGGCCTTGACAGCACGCACGTCCATGCCGTCGACCTGGATGCCGGGAATCTTGAACGAGGCGCCGCGATTCGAGAAGTCGGTCTCCGCCGAGGAGCGCGATACCGAGGTGCCCATGGCATAGCGGTTGTTCTCGATGATGTAGATCACCGGCAGCTTCCAAAGCGAGGCCATGTTGAAGCTTTCGTAGACCTGGCCCTGGTTTGCGGCCCCGTCGCCGAAATAGGTCAGCGTGACATTGTTGTTGCCGCGATAGCGGTTGGCGAAGGCCAGGCCCGTGCCGAGCGACACCTGGGCGCCGACGATGCCGTGGCCACCGTAGAAATGCTTCTCCTTGGAGAACATGTGCATGGAGCCGCCCTTGCCCTTCGACAGGCCGCCTCGGCGGCCGGTCAGTTCGGCCATGACGCCACGCGGCGACAGTTCCATCGCCAACATATGACCGTGGTCGCGGTAGGCCGTGATCATCTGGTCACCGTCGATCAGCGCCATCTTCATACCGGTGACGACCGCTTCCTGGCCGATGTAGAGATGGCAGAAGCCGCCGATGAAGCCCATCCCGTAAAGCTGGCCGGCCTTTTCCTCGAAGCGGCGAATAAGCAGCATATGCCGGTAGGCGGCAAGCTCCTCGTCCTTGGTGAATTCCACTGGTTTGGGCGCGGAAAGGCCCGATTTGCCGTCGGATTTCGATTTGGCAGGCGCTTTCCTGGCTGCGGTTGCCATGCATCACTCCCTGTTGGCGTCTCTTCGCGGACATTTCGAGCAAGATGAAATCTGCTCGAGCAAGATGAAATCTGCTCAGGGGAGATCAGCTCTCCCCACTGATTTTGGGGAGGCTAACACGTGAGAACGTGTTCCGCCATGTCGAAATTGCATAGCTGGCATGCGACTAAGCAATTAGAATCATTGAAAATATTGGTGATTAACCTGATATTGGTTACTTTGCCGAGGCCGGCAACATGATGGTGATTTCGTCGGCCTGGGACAAATTCAGCGCCTTACGCGCCTGCTCGTCGAGCATGTCCTTCTCCAGCGTGCCGTCGTGCATCAGCTTGACGCGCCGTTCCAGCTCCATCCTGCGCGCCTTGATCGCATCGAGCTGGGCCTGCAGGGCAACAGTCTCGGCCTCCAGCTGGTATTTCGAATTGATGCCGAACTCGCCGTGATAGGCATGAAAGCCGAAATAGGCCAGGAACACCGCGCAGAGCGAGGGGATGATCAGCCGGCCGGTGTTTCTCTGTTTGTGCTGACGCGTCCACATCGTCCGTTCCCTCGCAGTCGCGAACTCGGGCGACCACGGTCTTTTTCGCTCCATTGTGCTTAACGGACGGTTACGGATGACGCGTCCACAGGCGCTCCAACGAAAAAAGGGCGGGAATTCCCGCCCCTCACCGCCATGCCTGCGTCAGATGCTCCGGCTCAGCCCTTCAACATCGACCTGCCGGCGTAGCGCGCCTGCTTGCCGAGTTCTTCCTCGATGCGGATGAGCTGGTTGTATTTGGCCATGCGGTCGGAACGCGACAGCGATCCGGTCTTGATCTGCCCGCAATTGGTGGCGACGGCGAGGTCGGCGATGGTCGAATCCTCGGTCTCGCCCGAGCGATGCGACATGACGGCGGTGTAGCCGGCCTTGTGCGCGGTCTCGACGGCATCGAGCGTCTCGGTCAGCGATCCGATCTGGTTGACCTTGACCAGGATCGAATTGGCGACCCCCATGCGGATGCCGTCGCGCAGGCGCGCCGTATTGGTGACGAAGAGATCATCGCCGACGAGCTGCGTCTTCTTGCCGATCAGGTCGGTCAGATATTTCCAGCCTTCCCAGTCATCCTCGGCAAGGCCGTCCTCGATCGAAATGATCGGATAATCGGCGGCGAGCTTGGCCAGGTATTTCGCCTGCGCCTTCGGATCGCGTGTCTTCTTCTCGCCTTCATAGACGTAGTTGCCGTCCTTGAAGAATTCCGTCGCGGCGCAATCGAGGCCGAGCGCAATCTCCTCGCCCGGCTTGAAGCCGGCCTGCTCGATCGACTCCATGATGAAATCGAGCGCCACCGGCGCGCTCTTCAGGTTCGGGGCAAAGCCGCCTTCATCGCCGACATTGGTGTTGTGGCCGGCGTCCTTCAGCTTCTTCCTCAGCGTGTGGAAGACCTCAGAACCCCAGCGCACGCCTTCGCGCAGCGTTGGCGCACCGACCGGCAGGATCATGAATTCCTGGAAATCGATCGGGTTGTCGGCATGGGCGCCGCCATTGATGATGTTCATCATGGGTACCGGCAGCAGATGCGCCTTGGTGCCGCCGACATAACGATAGAGCGGCAGGCCGGCGGCTTCGGCCGCGGCCTTGGCCACCGCCAGCGACACACCGAGAATAGCGTTGGCGCCGAGCCGGCTCTTGTTGGGCGTGCCGTCGAGTTCGATCATGGTCTGGTCGATGTGGATCTGGTTTTCGGCTTCCATGCCGCCGATTGCCTCGAACAGTTCGCCGTTGACCGCCTCGACGGCCCGCAGCACGCCCTTGCCGAGATAGCGGGCGCCGCCGTCGCGCAGTTCGACGGCTTCATGCGCGCCGGTGGAAGCTCCAGACGGCACGGCCGCGCGGCCCATCGAACCGTCTTCGAGCACGACATCGACCTCGACGGTCGGATTTCCACGGCTGTCCAGGATTTCACGCCCGACAATGTCGATGATGGCGGTCATTGCGATGTCCCCGATTGATCTGACGAAACGTCGCGCCCGTCTTAGCCAAAGCGGCGCAAAAGGCAATCGGGCCACCGGCAATTATTGCCGCCGGCGCGATTCACGAAGCGCAAATTCCTGTCATCATAAGTCATGCGCCATAGGGTGGCCGCCGGTCTATGATGGCAGCTGCGCGGGGCGAAACAGGAGGAGTTTCGCCATGTCCGAGTTGAGCGGTATCGTGAGTTTGTTCCTGATCGCGGCGGCGTTCCTGACGTCCTGCGACAACCAGCAGCCTCCACAGGGCGCGGTGCAACTGTCGACCCTCCGCAGCGCGGAGTAGGCACTACAGACGATCATGTAAAAGGCCCCCGCTGCATTTGCGGGGGCCTTTCACGTCAGGCTGGCTGGTCAATGCCAGTAAGGCTCGACCTTGTAGTAATTGTAAGAGGCGTCACGTGCGGCCTCGCCATCGGCGCCCGTCAGCTCGTTGATCGAATAGGCGGGAGCGGCTTTCAGCTGGTCCTTGGAGAATGGCACGACATAGCCGCCCCGATCCTCATCGTAATCCAAACTCGCCCACGGGATGGCGTGATATTTTTCACCCATGCCGAGAAAGCCGCCGAAACCAATCACAGCGAACATGATGCCGTTGGACAGCTTGTCGAGCATGACGTCCTCGATGCTGCCGATCTTCGTTCCTTCGGTGTTATAGACGGATGTGCCGATAACCCGCGAAGCAGCGATAGCCTCTGTGTGTCCTGCCTGGGTTGTCATGATGTGCTCCTCATTGTCGTTGCTCTGGACTTTCACAATGAGGGGCGAGATCGAAGGTTCCCGACTTTTCCGCCGGTCTGTTCGACTTTTTCCGCCCGTATGAAGGTGACTTCTCACTGACGTGGCAGGCCGATATATGCCCTCAGCGGCGACGACCTTCAGCTGCGCCGGGGTCAGCGGGCCTTCGCTACCCGATCGAACGCCATCAACCTTTCCAGAAGTGCCGGCATGTCCTTCAGCGGCACCATGTTCGGTCCGTCGGACGAGGTCGAATTATCCGGATCCTGGTGGGCCTCGATGAAGACGCCGGCAACGCCGACAGCGACAGCCGCGCGGGCCAAGGTCTCGACAAAGCGGCGTTCGCCGCCGGAGGAACCACCCTGCCCGCCCGGCTGCTGGACCGAATGGGTGGCGTCGAAAATCACAGGCGCGCCGATGTCGGCCATAATGGGCAGGGCCCGCATGTCCGAGACAAGTGTGTTGTAGCCGAACGAGGCGCCGCGCTCGGTGGTCAAGACATTGGGGTTGCCGGAGCCGGTGATCTTGGCCACCACGTTCTTCATGTCCCAGGGCGCGAGGAACTGTCCCTTCTTGACGTTGATCACCTTGCCCGTCCTTGCGGCGGCAACCAGCATGTCGGTCTGACGCGACAGGAAGGCCGGGATCTGCAGCACGTCGACATGCGGCGCAACGATGGCGCACTGTTCCTCGGTGTGGACGTCGGTCAGAACCGGCAAGGAGAATTCCTTGCGCAACTCGTCGAAGACCGGGAGCGCCGCCTCCATGCCGGCACCGCGCGTTGCCGACAGGGAGGTGCGGTTGGCTTTGTCGTAGCTGGTCTTGTAGACGAGGCCGATGCCCAACCTGCCTGTCAGTTCCTTCAGCGCGCCGGCCATGTCGAAGGCGTGCTGGCGTGATTCGAACTGGCAAGGGCCGGCGATCAGCGACAGCGGTGCTGCGTTGTCGAAGACGACATTGCCGACGGTTACCGATGAATTGGGCGCCAAGGCGTTGCTCATTGTATCTCCCGAAAGATGAAGGCCGCGCCCTGCCCGGATGTCGGCTGCACGACGATATCACTGCCCGACATATCGTATCTGATGGAATTGGCTGCAAGCAGACCTGCCGCGACGGCGGCACGCCGAACCGAAAAGACGACTGCCGCGAAGCGGAGTTGCGTCGGCTTACCGGCGGGCACGCCAAAGCGTGCCGTGAAAGAGGCCGGGTCGAGTACAGCCAAGATAGCGTTAGGTAGACGAAAAATGGAGGCGCGCGCGTCAGCCGTCGGATCGTTTACTGCCACGGAAATCAGCCGGCGCTGCTCGGCGGGCTCGTCGCTGATCGCCACGATCTCGACAATTCCCGTGGCACCGTTGGCGTGAGCCTGCAGCGCTGTGCGGTCCACTTCCGGCGCATTGACGCGCTGGCAGGCGAACAGGAACGCATCGGTCGAACGGCTGGCCGAAGCGAAGGCCAGTTTGAATGACGCCATGTCGCTTTTGCCGGCAGCGTCGGTGAACGCCCGCGAAAAGCCCAGCATGTCCCCGCCCGACAGGCTCGCATCGACAAAGCGTGCATGGTCCGCATCGGCGTCGTCCGTGGTCAGGACCACGGCGGAAAAACCTTCATTGCCATTGCGGTCACGATAGAGCCGGTCGCGCGCGACGAAGACATTGCCCTGGCCGGCGGCCTTCATCGCGGCGTGATCATCGCCGACAGCCAGCGGTTCCAGATAGGTGCCGTCCGCGAGGAAGACGCAGCAATTTTCCGTGCCGAATGGATGGATGCCTGTCGGCGCGACGATGAAGCCGAGGGCCGTTAGCCGCGCCCGCGCCACATCCAGGCTCGAGGTCGGCAGCACGAGGTGATCGAGCGGATGAGTGCCTGTGGGTGGTGTTTGGATCATGCCAGCGCGGTGTGCATCATTGCGCAAAAGGGTTCAAGGGCGCCCGAATCAGCTTCCGGCCACCACATCGGCGGAATAACGCAGTTCGCGCAATGGCTTGACCCTGCTGGTGGTCTGCGCATAGAGCGGATGCGCCTTGTAGGCGGCCAATGCGGCGGCATCCGTGAATTCGGCATAGACGACCACGTCGATCTCATCCGACAGCGGATCGACCTTGGTGTTCAGCGTCACCTCGAACAGGCTGGAATGGGGAATGCCGCCGAGCGCCAGCAGCCCAGAGCGCACTGCCTCCACATCCTCGCCACGCCGCGCGCTGAAGAAAACGATATGCCGGATCAACCCCGCCTCCTCGATCAAAAATCCGGGGTCTTTTGTGACGACGAAACCGTCAGGTCAACCGTTCAGGGTGCCGCGCGTCCTTGCGACGCGCCCGGGATGCACGAGACCTGAACGGAAACTAGGCCTTGCCGGTGACGTAACGCACCACGTGAGAGACATTCCTCACCGTCATATCGAGGTACCGGCCCTGGTTGTAGAGACCGTCCCAGATCAGGAAAAACGCAACGGCGGCGATGACGATGACATAACGCATGGCTAATCTATCGCATAAGCCCGGCTGTGCTCATAGACGTTTCCGCCAGGCAAAGATGGGATCCGTGTCGACCCTCGTCCGGTATGTGAACTCTCGGCACTTGGAACTGGCAAATCAATGCCGGCGCGCCTTCGATCTCGTCGCCGGCGACTGGCCGGGCATGATCCAGAAATGGCCAATTGCGAATGGCGGTCAGAGAAGGATGCGGTATTTCGCAAATCCTGCCTCGCCGGCGCCCGCCGGCTCGATCTTCAACGACTTCACTTCGGCGATGAAGTCCTTCGCCTTGGGCCCTGTCTCGAACACGACGCTGGTTCCGGGCAGCGGCGCGAATGACCAGTTGCCGTCCGCCGACGGATTGATCGTGCCCTGCTTGACGATGTAGCGGACGATGACGTCGCGGTTGGTGTCTGGCGCTTCGTAGATAATTTTGGAAGCGTCGATGTCAGGAAAATTGCCGCCGCCTCCGGCCCGGTAGTTGTTCGTTGCAACGACAAATTTCTGATTGGGATCAATCGGTTTGCCGTCGAACATCAGGCCGACGATGCGATTGGCACTAGCATTGGCCAGCCCGCCCTTGGCATCGTATTTCGGCGGCTGCGACAGATCTATTCTGTAGGTGACGCCGTCGATAACGTCGAAATTGTAGGACGGAAAGTCGGTGTTGATGAGCGCCTGGTCGGCCTTGCCAGGTTCGATCCGGTTGAAGATGCCGGCCGACATTTCCAGCCATTCCTTGACCTGCGCTCCGGTGATCTCAACGGCCCGCACGGTGTTGGGATAAAGGTAGAGGTCGGCGACGTTCTTGATGGCGATGTCGCCTGCCGGCACATCGGTGTAGTAGTCGGCGCCGTTGCGCCCGCCGGCCTTGAAGGGGCTGCCGCCGACAGCAGCGGCATGTCCTTCCATTGTGTGTTTTTCAGGATGTCCTGAAGGTACCAGGTCTGCGCCTGGCTGACGACCTGAACCGACGGATCGTCGGCGACCAGCGCGAAATAGGAATAGAGCGGCGCTGCGGTCTTGCCGACGGGACGACGCACATAGGCGAGCGTTGCCTGGTGGTCCTGCTCGAGCGCGGCGATGATGCGGTTGTCGTCCGCGACAGTCGGCTTGTTCTTGTTGTCGACACGTTCGAAGATCGGCCGCGCTTCCGAGGTGGCGGACACGATCTTCCATTTCGAGCCGTCGCGCTCCAGCATCAGGTCGATCAGGCCCATATGCGAGCCCCAGAAGCCGCCCATGACGGCCGGCTTGCCCTGCAGCGTACCCTTTTGCGCATCGACGCCTTCGAGCGCCTGAAAATCCTTCTTGCCAGGGAACACCAGATGCTGGTGACCCGTGAACACCGCGTCGATGCCTTCGACGCCGGCGACAAAGAACGATGCGTTCTCCATCATATCGCCCTGCTTGACGTCGATGCCAGAATGCGAGAGCGCGATGATAATGTCGGCGCCCTCTTCCTTCATCTGCGGCACCCAGGCCTTGGCGGCCTCGACAATGTCGCGCGTTCTGACATTACCTTCGAGGTTCTTGAGATCCCAGACCATGATCTGCGGCGGCACGAAGCCGATGATGCCAATCCTGATCGGTTGCTCGGTGCCTGAACCGTCGCTGATCTTCTTGTGGAGGATGACGTAGGGCTTGAGGTAGAGCTTGTCGTCGCGCGGGTTCGCGGCAAGCTCGGTGCCGCGGATCAGGTTGGCGCAGACGAAGGGGAAATTGGCGCCGGCCAGAACCTTGTCCATGAAGGACAGGCCGTAGTTGAATTCGTGGTTGCCCAACGTCGAGCACTCGTAGCCGAGCAGGTTCATGCCTTTCATGATCGGATGCAGGTCACCGTCCTTCATGCCCTTTTCATAGGCGATGTAGTCGCCCATCGGATTGCCCTGCAGCAGGTCGCCATTGTCGATCAGCATCGAATTAACGGCTTGCTTGCGCACCGCGTCGATCAGGGAGGCCGTGCGCGACAGTCCCATCGTGTCATTCGCTTTGTCGGCGTAATAGTCATAGGGCAGCACATTCACATGGATGTCGGTGGTCTCCATGATCCGGAGATGCGCCTGGTTGGTCTGGGCGCGGGCGGAGAAAGGGTGAAGCGCAATTAGCGCGCCCGTGGCGGCGGCGCCCGCGAGGAGACCGCGGCGGGAGACGGAATGGAGCGGCTGCGACATGTTTTCTCCTTTTCGACGACACGAAAGACCCTGCCCGAAGCGAACTTCGCGCTGAAACCTATTCGAGTCCATTCAAGAAGTTGCGCGCGTCGGAGCTGTCAGTCGATCAGCAACAGATGACGCGCGGATGAACGGTCGCAAGCGCGGAAGATCAGCCCTTGTCGTCGTCGCCCTGCGTGATCAGGCGGGCGCTGCGTTGGCCCGTGACGTAGATCCATAGCCAGCTCAGCGACACCGCGAGCCGGTTGCGGAAGCCGATCAGGAAATAGATGTGCGCCAGTCCCCACAGCCACCAGGCCGGCCAGCCGGTCAGCCTGATCCAGCCGAAATCGATCGCCGCGGCGCGCTTGCCGATCGTGGCCAGGTCCCCGGCATGCTTGTAGTGGAACGGCCGTACGCTCGTATCGCCGGCAAGCCTGGCCTTGATGGTCGCGGCAACATGGCGGCCCTCCTGCTTGGCGGAAGGCGCCACGCCGGGAACGGGCCGTCCATCGGGCCGCAGCACGAGAGCGGCGTCGCCGATGACGAAAATCTCGGGGCTGCCCGGCACGGTGAGATCGGGTTCAACCAGCACCCTTCCCGCCCGGTCGGCGGCGGCGCCCAGCCATTCGGCTGCCGGCGAAGCGGCAACGCCCGCCGCCCACAATATGGTCCTCGCCGGCAGATGCGTGTCGCCGAAGACGACGCCCTCGGCGTCGCAGCGCGTGACCGCCCGGCCGAGTTCGATCGTCACGCCGAGCCGCTTCAACGCCTTTCCGGCATAATCGGACAGTTTCGGTGCGAAATTGGCCAATATGCGGTCGCCAGCCTCGATCAGCACCACACGCGTCTCGCGCGTGTCGATGTTGCGGAATTCGCCGCGCAGTGTGTCGTGCGCCAGTTCGGCAATGGTGCCGGCAAGTTCGACACCGGTCGGACCGCCGCCGACGATCGCGATCGTCAGCAGCGCCTGGCGCCTGGCAGGATCGGTTTCCCGTTCGGCCTGCTCGAAGGCGAGCAGAATACGCCGTCGGATGGTGGTGGCGTCCTCCAGCGTCTTCAACCCTGGCGCGAACGGCTCCCATTCGTCGTGGCCGAAATAGGCATGTCGGGCGCCGGTGGCGAGCACCAGCGTGTCGTAGGCGACGGTGCTGCCGTCATCGAGCAGCACGCGCTTTCCGGCTCGGTCGATGCCGGTGACATTGGCGAGCAGCGTCGTCACGTCCTTGCGCTTGCGCAGCAGGTGGCGGATCGGCCAGGCGACCTCCGAGGTCGCCAGCGCCGTCGTTGCGACCTGGTAGAGCAGCGGCTGGAAAAGATGGTGATTGCGTTTGTCGATCATGGTGATGCGCACGGGCGCACCGGCGAGAGCGCGGGTGAATTCGAGGCCGCCGAACCCCGCCCCTACGACGACGACATGGTGATTGGCTTGATCCATCGCATTCACCCTGACCAGCAATATCGCATGCCTTTGATGTAGGAGCTTTTGTGCAATGCAACAACACGAAGGCCGTGCCCGAGACTCGTCGTTCCATGTCGTGAATGCACATGTCGCATCCCCCCGCCGGGTATAGCGTTATGGAAAACAGCGATGAGGTGAAGCATGGCCAACGATCACGACGACCAGGGTCCGGCGCAATATTCCTCGCCGCCATGCTTCATGCACGAACTCGATCCCGCGTTTCACGCGCCGATATCCGATTGGACCGACGTCAGACGATGGCGCAAGGCCGAACGGGAACGCCTGATCGCGGCGCGTCTCGCGGTTTCCGCCGATGCGCGAACGGCGATGTCGCAGAGCATCGCCGGAGCCCTCGACGCGGCGATCGGCGATATCGACGGCCGCATGGTCAGCCTCTATTGGCCGTTTCGCGGCGAGCCGGACCTGCGGCCATGGATGGCCGCCATCAATGAACGAGGCGGGCGCACCGCGCTGCCCGTCGTCATCGAAAAGGCACAGCCGCTGATCTTCCGGGCCTATGTTCCGGGCGACCGGCTGGAGAAGGGCGTGTGGAACATTCCGATTCCGGCCGAGGGCGAACCGGTCTTGCCCGACATCGTCATCTCGCCGATCGTCGGCATCGATTCCGGCAATTATCGCCTGGGCTATGGCGGCGGGTTCTATGACCGAACGCTGGCGGCGATGCCGTTCAAGCCGCTGGTCATCGGCGTCGGCTACGAATTGCAGCGCATCGCCACCATCTACCCGCAGCCGCACGATATCCCGATGGACCGGATCGTGACGGAGGCTGCCAAGGCGTAGACGGCTGAAGGCATGGAAGGCTGAGAATGCTCAGGCCATTTCGGGCTTCAGGCCCATCGCCGTCCGGTCGACGATTTCGCGCAGGGCAAAAGACGAATTGATCTTCGTCACATGCGGCATCGCCGACAGCCATTCCTTGTGGATGCGTTCGTAGTCGGCAAGGTCCTTGGCAGCGATTCTGAGAATGTAGTCGTACTCGCCCGACATCAGGTGGCAGGACAGCACGTTCGGGCAGCGCTTGATCGCAGCTTCGAAATCCGACAGCGTCTTCTCGAACTGGCCCGACAGCGATATGTGCACGATCGCCGTCATCTGGTGACCAAGTGCTGCATTGGAAAGCCGGGCATGATAGCCGCGGATGGTTCCGGATTTCTCCAGATTGTCGAGCCGGCGCGAACAGGCCGACTGGGACAGGCCGACCCTTTCGGCAAGGGCGGCGTTCGGCATCCGGCCATCCTTCTGCAATGTCTCCAGAATGGCGATATCAATCCTGTCGAGCGGCATTCTTCGTGATTCCTGCGAATTTTTATGCATTTTACGCAACAATTATCGAATAGCGAGCCCTCCTGCAAGTGCATTCGCAAACACTTACGCAACGATTCGTGGTTGACTACGTCAATACAGGGAACGAGCCCCGAAGGGCCGTGTCAGGAGAAAAGAAAATGCGCGTCGGCTGCCCCCGGGAAATCAAGAACCATGAATATCGCGTCGGACTTACGCCCGGCTCGGTCCGCGAATATGTCGCCCACGGACATGAGGTGCTGGTCGAGACCGGCGCCGGGGCTGGCATTGGCGCCGACGACAGCGCCTATCGCGCCGCCGGCGCCACCATCGCCAAGACGGCGGCCGATGTGTTCGCCAAGTCGGATATGATCGTCAAGGTCAAGGAGCCGCAGCCTAACGAATGGGCCCAACTGCGCGATGGCCAGATCCTCTACACCTATCTTCACCTCGCTCCGGATCCGGAACAGACCAAGGGCCTGCTCGCTTCGGGCGTTACCGCCATCGCCTATGAAACGGTGACCGATGACCGGGGCGGCCTGCCGTTGCTGGCGCCGATGTCGGAAGTCGCCGGCCGCCTGTCGATCCAGGCCGGCGCTACGGCGCTGCAGAAGGCCAATGGCGGCCGCGGCGTGCTGCTCGGCGGCGTGCCCGGCGTGCTGCCCGGCAAGGTCACCGTGCTCGGCGGCGGCGTCGTCGGCCTGCACGCAGCCAGGATGGCGGCTGGCCTGGGCGCCGACGTCACCATCATCGACCGCTCGATCCCGCGCCTGCGCCAGCTCGATGACCTCTTTGCCGGCCGCGTCCATACCCGCTACTCGACCGTGGAGGCTCTGGAAGAAGAGTGCTTTTCCGCCGACATCGTTGTCGGCGCCGTGCTGATCCCGGGTGCTGCGGCGCCGAAGCTGGTCTCGCGCGAAATGCTTTCGGGCATGAAGAAGGGGTCGGTGCTGGTCGACGTTGCCATCGACCAGGGCGGCTGCTTCGAGACCTCGCACGCGACCACACATGCCGAGCCGACCTACGAGGTCGACGGCGTCATCCACTACTGCGTCGCCAACATGCCGGGCGCCGTGCCGGTCACCTCAGCACATGCACTCAACAACGCGACTCTGCACTATGGCCTTCAGCTCGCTGACAAGGGCCTGAAGGCGCTGGTCGACGACCATCATCTGCGCAATGGACTCAACGTCCACAGAGGCAAGATCACCAACCGTGCGGTCGCCGAAGCGCTCGGCTACGAACTGGTCGAACCGAAGGCGGTTCTCGCGGCCTGATTCTCCTGAGAGGATACCTGCCTCCCGTCAGCCCGCCGGTCATTCCCGGCGGGTTTTTTCTTTCCGGATTGGCGGCTGTCAGGCCTGCACCCGGCTCGGACTTAAAACATGTGCCGCAACCTGCGTCTCGGCGCCAATTGCAAGTTTAACTGAGCCCTCCAGGCAAATAGTCGAAGCCCATATGCTTCTTTGCGCAGAAAATTTCTGTGGAAGGTTCAGGCAAACAAAAAAGCGGAGCCAAGGCCCCGCTTCCTCGATGTCGAGATTTGCCGCCGGTTCATCCGCGGTCGACAAATCGATCGACGGCTACCCGTGTACCGCAATGGTATGACAGGAGTACGACAGCGCTCCGCTATCGCACCGCCACATGCGCCCGTCAGACACGTTCGATCCGGCACTGGAAGCAATTGTTGCGCGCCGAGCGGACATGCACGTAGGCAATCTCGTCGCGTTCCAAGAGAGCCTCGGCGCGCGCGGCGATCGCATCGGTCGCAATGACGCCACCGCTGCCATAGACGATGCGGTCATCCCTGCCGTAGCCGCGCACTATATAGTCCGGGCCTTCGAGAATTTCGGGAAGTGCCTGAGATTCCGCGGCGCGCTCGCATTCCTGCGCGTGAAGGAAGATCGGTCCGGTCTCGGCATAGGGCTGAAGTTTGGGGAATGGCCGGTAGGCCAGGATGAGATAGTCGTCTCCGTCGGCGATGTTCTTCAGGCAATGCCGGCATGGCATGCCGTCGCCGTCGGAGACCTTACGCTCGGGCGTGTTTCCATAGGCATCGGGCCCGCCGCGCTGAAGCGCTCGTACATCTTGTGTCGGCAAGGCTTTGAACTGGATGGTCATGGCGAAAATCTCCGATGTCGTTGATCGGAAATTATGCGCATCAGCCCCCGCCTCCCACCCGATTCCTGACAATCATTGGCCCCTTGGTCGGCTTGTTCCAGCCGACCAAGGCAAGGCGAACTTCACCGGATTGTCGGAACTCCCTCAGCGAATGAAGTCGTCAAAGCGACGGAGGGTGACCCGCCGGTTCCGCCAGTTTTCGTTCTGCGTCTGCACCAGCAGGAATTCCTCGCCATAACCGACCGTCTCCAAAGCATAGGCCGGCACGCCGAACTCGCGCACCAGCGTGCGCTTCAGCGAGGCGGCGCGCTGTTCCGACAGGATCCGGTTCGATTGGAAGGAGCCGACGGCGTCGGTATGGCCCTCGATGAGGACGCGCGCCCCGGGGTTGCGGCGCAGGATACGCTGCAACGCATCGGCGATAGTGTCGATCTTGTCGTATTGCGAGCTGGAGATCGCGGCCGAGCCGAAAGCGAAATTGATCGACTGGATATCGATCGACCGGGCCATGCGGCGCAGGTCCGGCCGGCGCTTGAACTCACGGATGGTGACGCGCTCGTTCGGGCGCAGCTTCACGCGGGGTGCCGCCTCGAGCTTTCGTTCGATGGTTGCGGCCGAAGGCGTTGTCGCCTGCGCGGCGGCGAGACCGGGCATTGCGATTGCCGCGATCAGCGCGGCGGCAAGGGTACGGCGGGTCAGCATGTCTTTTTCTCCTTCGGCCCGTATTATGTGCGGGCAAGATGGCAGAGACAGGCTGAAGCGCGGATGAACGAGAGGTTCAGCTTTTGTGAGGGCGTCGCTATGGCCGCATGACGCTGGCCGAGCGCTCGGCGAAGGGCAGAGGGTGAACGGTCTCCTTCTTCTGCGCCACCGGCGCGAAGCCGAGCTTCTGGTAGAGCGGCAAGGCAGCAGGATGGTCGAGCGTGCAGGTCTGCACCGTCACCCGCTTCGGTCCATACGACCAAGCCGCGGCGATCGCCGATCCCAGGAACCAGCGGCCGATGCCTTGCCCGGTGGCGTGTTCCATCATGCCGAAATAGGCAAGCTCGACTTCTTCCGGCAGATGCGGCTTGAGGTCGAAAAAACCGGCGGGTGCGCCATCGAGATAGAGCACCCTGATGTCGCGATCCTCGCGGTGGACGCCGGCCGAAAGCTCGTCGTCATCCAGCCTCAGCACATTGACCCAGTGCCATTTACGCCCCACCCGATCCATCAGGTACCGGTAGAAATGCAGCGGAATGTCTTTAGTTTTCAGGAGTGCGACCTGGCGGTTGTAGGGCATGGGCGGCGACACGGCCGGTGGCGCATGCATCTCGAGGAACGTCACCGTGACTTCGATGTCCTTCAGCTCGCCGTTTTCCATCGTCATTCCTTGCCAGTCGCGACTGGTGTGTCGGAGAGACCGCCCCATTCGGTCCATGAGCCGTCGTAAAGCCTGTTGTCGGTATGGCCAAGCGTTTCCAACGCAAGCGTGATCACCGCCGCCGTAACGCCGGAGCCGCAGGAAGTGACGATAGGCTTCGACAGATCGAGGCCGGCGTCCTCGACCACCTTGCGCAACCGCTCCTTCGGCAGAAGCACGCCGTTTTCCGACAGCGCCGAATAAGGCAAGTTGCGCGCGCCCGGCATATGGCCGGAACGGACGCCCGCACGCGGCTCCGGCTCCGCGCCGGTGAAGCGTCCTGCCCCGCGTGCATCGGCAATCTGGCTTTCCCGGGTTTCGACGATGCGGCGCATCTCGGCAAGGCTGGCGACCCGGCCGGCGTCGAAATCGGCGTGGAACACGCTTGGCGCGATTTTGGTCGGTTCGGCCGTCACCGGCCGACCTGCCGCTTTCCAGCCATCGAAACCGCCGTCAAGGATATAGGTCTGGAAGACGCCCATCACCCGGAACATCCACCAAGCCCGAGGTGCCGAGAAAAAGCCCGGGCCGTCATAGACGATGATCGTGTCATCTGCCGAAACGCCCATCGCGCCGACATACTGCGCGAAATGCTGCGGCGACGGCAGCGTATGCGGCAGCGCGGCGTCCGGATCGGAGACCGCGTCCTGATCCAGGAAGCGGGCGCCCGGAATGTGCCCGGCGTCATACTCGGCGCGCGCGTCGCGGTTTTGCGCCGGAAGATACCAGGATGCATCGACAATCGTCAGGCCAGGCTGGCCCAAACGCTCCTGCAACCAGTCCGCGTCGACGGTGAAAGGACTGTCGTCAGCCATTGTGGTTCTCCTGCCGCCATTGACCAGACGTTGTCTTGCCTTGCCGCATGATCTTGTCCGAAAACATCGTAGCTTTCGAGATCATGTTTGGGGCATCGGTCCAAACCGGATGCGGAAGCGCCGGTTTTCACGCCCCTTCTTCTCGATCTTGCCGATATGGATTTCGCCGATCTCGCCGGTGCTTTTGACATGGGTGCCACCACAGGGCTGACTGTCCACCGAAGCATTCTCGCCGATGCAGACCAGCCGGATTTTGCCGGTACCTAGCGGCGGACGGACATTCTTGGACTTCACCAGACCCGGATTGGCGGCCAGTTCCTCGTCGCTGATCAGCCTGGTAAAGATCGGATGATCGGCCCGCACCAGGCCCATCAGGCCAGCCGTCACGTCTTCCTTGCTGAAGCTGGCGTCGGGAATGTCGAAATCGACACGGCTGTCGTCTTCCGAAACCGCCGCGCCGGTGATCGGAAACGGGCAGACGACGGTGAGCAAATGGCAAGCGGCATGCATGCGCATCAAGAGATGACGTCGCTCCCAGTCGATTGCGAGCTTCAGGCGCTCGCCGACCGCAGGCGCGGCTTGTTCCGGCGCCGGCACGTGGATGATCTCGTCCTTTGTTTCCCCGGTGATGGTAGCGGCCAGGACGATGCGGCTGCCATCGGCGCGCTGGAGATAGCCGCTATCGCCCGGCTGCCCGCCCGAGGTGGCATAGAAGATGGTGCGGTCCAGAACGATGCCGCCGCGCTCGTTGACGGCGACCACCACGGCATCGGCCGTCCTGAGATAGGCGTCGTCGCGAAACAGCGCTTCGGTCTTGTGAGCCATCACACGACCTTTTCAAACGGCACGGAAATATCTGATTTCTCTTCCATCCAGCCGGGCACCGGCAGCTTCTTTTCGCGCAGGAATTCGGGATTGAACAGTTTCGATTGGTAGCGTGTGCCGTAGTCGCAAAGAATGGTCACGATGGTATGGCCGGGGCCGAGTTCACACGCCAGCCGGATCGCGCCCGCTATGTTGATGCCGGTCGAACCGCCGACGCAAAGGCCTTCCTCCTGGACCAGGTCGAAGACGATCGGCAACGCATCCTCATCACGAATCTGGAACGAAAAGTCGGGCGTGAACCCATCGAGGTTGGCTGTGATGCGCCCCTGCCCGATGCCTTCGGTGATCGAACTGCCTTCCGACTTCAGCTCACCGCTGGTGTAGAAACTGTAGAGCGCGGCGCCCAGCGGATCTGCGAGAGCAATCTTGACGTCCCTGTTTTTCGCCTTCAGTCCGAAAGCGACGCCGGCCAGCGTTCCGCCGGAGCCAACCGCCGAGACGAAGCCGTCTACCTTGCCGCCGGTCTGGCTCCAGATCTCCTGCGCCGTGGTGCGGATGTGCCCGTCGCGGTTGGCGACATTGTCGAACTGGTTGGCCCAGATAGCGCCGTTCGGCTCCGACCGCGCCATTTGTTCAGCCAGCCGCCCCGATAATTTCACGTAGTTGTTGGGGTTCTTGTACGGCACGGCCGGAACCTCGATCAACTCGGCGCCGAGCAGCTTGATCGTGTCCTTCTTCTCCTGGCTTTGTGTCTCGGGAATGACGATGACGGTGCGGTAGCCGAGCGCCTTGGCAACCAGCGTCAGCCCGATGCCCGTATTGCCGGCCGTGCCCTCGACAATGACGCCGCCCGGCCTGAGCAGCCCACGCTCTTCGGCATCGCGGATGATGAACAGGCCGGCGCGGTCCTTGACCGACTGTCCGGGATTCATGAATTCGGCCTTGCCCAGGATCTCGCAGCCGGTTTCTTCCGAAGCCCTGTTGAGGCGGATCAATGGCGTGTTGCCGATAGCGTCGATCACGGAGCGGGGCATTCGGGAGTCCTTGTGTAGCTGCGCGAAACCCTAGAAACCCGAAGCTTCGGTTTCAAGGCAAGAATTTGCCTGGTCTAGTCGCATTTTCCGTACTGCATTTGCGCCGGCGTCACCTTGGTGCCGGGCCTATCCGCGCTGTTCATTTGCGGCCGGCGTCGAAAACCGCTCTTTTCATTCGATTTCTTCGCGGTTAGAGCAAAGCCAAGAACAATTCGACGGGGGCGCAGCATGACACTCTATCGGGCCGACCCGAAGCATGGCGTCGCCTGGGTCACGGGAGGCAGCAGCGGCATCGGCCGTTCGCTGGCCAGGGACCTTGCGTCCCAGGGCTATGCGGTGGCCGTAACGGCACCCGATGGCGATCCCATCGACACGCTGATTGTCGAGACCGCGCAGATGCCAGGCAAGGTCAAGGCTTTTCCCTGCGACGTGACCGACGAGCCGCGCATGGCAAGAACCGTCGCTGCAATCGAGAACGAGCTTGGCCCCATCGTGCTCGCCGTCTTAAACGCGGGCAACTACATTTCCACGCCTGGCGAGGCTCTCGTCGTCAGCGATTTTCGCCGGTCTTTCGAGGTCAACTATTTCGGCATCATCAACGGGCTGGTGCCGGTCGTCGAACGCATGCGCGTGCGGGCGCGCGGCCATATCGTGCTGGTCGGCTCGGTCACCGCTTATTTCGGCTGGCCGACGACCGCCGCCTATGGCGGCACCAAAGCGGCGATCAACATCCTGGCCGAATCGCTGAAATACGATTTCGACAAGATGAACGTGCGCGTCCAGGTCATGAACCCGGGCTTCATAGACACACCGCTGACCGAGAAGAACATGCTGCCCATGCCGGGGCTGATGCCGGTCAGCCGAGCGACGCGGCGCATGGTGCGGGGTATCAAATCCGGCGGCTTCGAGGTCACGTTCCCGCGCCGGACGAGCTGGCCCCTGAAGCTGCTCAGCCTGTTGCCGAGACCGGTGTACCGAGGCGTGATCAGCCTCATGACGAGCTGGAAGGCACGGCCGCTGAATTACGAACGCAAGCCGCCGAGCGAATAGAAGCCAGCGGATCGGCGGCTTCATCGCCGGGCCGGTCGTTGCCTGTTCCCCGCCACCGCCGTAGGTTTGTTGTTGTTGCGTTTGGAGTCTGCGATGGGGCGACGAATCGTGCTTGCTGTGCTGGGGTTAGTCGCCATCCTCGCACTGGCCTTCGTGCTCGGCCCGCGGGTTCCCGTCGACACCACGATCCGCTTCGATCCATCCGCAATCGGCGACGATCCGCAGGCCTATGTGGCCAGGACGGAAGCGGCGATATCCGGCATCCGTGACGGGCTGGAGAAAGAGATCATCTGGGCCAATCCGATGGTGCAGCCAGGACACGGCTGTCCATCGTCTATATCCACGGCTTTTCGGCGTCGAAGGGCGAGCTCCGCCCGCTGCCCGACGAGGTTGCCGACCAACTCGACGCCAATCTGTTCTTCACCCGCCTCACCGGCCACGGGCAGGATGGCGCGGCCATGGCGCAAGGCAGCCTCAATGCCTGGATCAACGACTATGAGGAGGCGCTCGCGATCGGCCGGGCCATCGGCGACAAGGTGATCGTCATCTCCACCTCGACCGGCGGCTCGCTGGCGGCCTGGGCGGCAACACAACCGGGTGCTTCGGACGGCGTGGCGGCGATCGCGTTCATCTCGCCGAATTTCGGCGTCAAGGCGTCCGGCGCCGGGATCCTGACCATGCGATGGGGCAAACAAATCGCCGAACTCGTCGCCGGCAAGGAGCGCAGCTTCATGCCGCGCAACGCACTGCACGAGAAATTCTGGACCACCAGCTATCCCCTTGCCGCGACGCTGCCAATGCAGGCGCTGACGGAACTTGCCTATGGCGCGCCGGTGGAGAAAGCGAAGGTCCCTGCCCTCTTCATCCTTTCGGATTCGGACAGCGTGGTGCGGCCTGACCGCACGCGTGAAATCGCCGGGCGTTGGGGCGCGCCGCACGAGTTGGTTCCGGTCGACGACACCGGCGACCCCGACAACCACGTCATCGCCGGCGACGCCCTGTCGCCGTCGACCACGACCTTCCTCGCACAAAGAATTGCCGTCTGGATCGAGGCGGTGGTGAAATAGCCAGATTTTCCAGACAGAAAGGGCGACCGCAGGATCGTCGCGGTCGCCCTTTCTTGTGGCTGGTTGGTCCAGCCGGGCACTGCCCGGCCAGTGCGAAGCGGCCTGCCTACGCAGCCCGCGCCGCAGGACGCTTGCCGCCGAAGCGGCGTTTATTGTTGCCCTTGAAGGGCTTGGCGCCTTCCGGTTTGCGGTCGCCGGCGAAGGCCGGCTTGTCACCGAAGCGCTTCTTGCCGGAGCCGTTGTTCTGGCCGCCTGGCCGCCTGCCGTCGCGACGGCCATTGCGGTCGTTTCGGTCATTGGCAGGCTCGAAGCGCTCGTTCTTCTCAGCCGGGTTGCGCTGCGGATCGGGGCTGCCGAGATGGTCGGCGACAACAGGCAGCTTGGCGCGGATGATGCGCTCGACCTGGCGCAGCTTGCTGTTCTCGGACGGATCGCAGAGCGTAATCGCAATGCCGTCCCGGCCGTTGCGGCCGGTGCGGCCGATGCGGTGGACATAGCTCTCCGCCTCATCGGGCAGGTCGAAATTCACGACATGGCTGATGCCGGGCACGTCGATGCCGCGCGCGGCGATGTCGGTGGCGACCAGAATGCGCACCGAACCCTCGCGGAAATCGTTCAGTGCCTTCTGCCGCGCATTCTGCGACTTGTTGCCGTGGATGACAGCGGCCTTGAAGCCGTCGCGATCGAGATCCTTGGTCACCCTGTCGGCACCGTGCTTGGTGCGCGAAAAGATGATGACGGATTTCATCGCCTCGTCGGCGAGCATCGTCGACAGCACTTGGCGCTTCTGCTTGGTGCGGGCAAGGACGACGCTCTGCACGATCTCGGCCGCCGCCGTGCTTTGCGGCGCGACTTCGACACGGATCGGGTTCTTCAGCAGGCCTTTCGCCAGTTCGGCGATTTCATTGGGCATAGTCGCGGAGAACAGCACCGTCTGACGGTCCGGCGCGGTCGCCTTGGCGATGCGCTTGACGTCATTGATGAAGCCCATGTCGAGCATGCGGTCGCCCTCGTCGAGCACCAGCCATTTGGTGTCGGCAAGCATGAGGTCGCCTTCGCGCACCAGATCCGTCAACCGGCCGGGCGTGGCGATCAGGATGTCGACACCGGGCGCAACCTTCTTCACCTGGCTGAAGCGCGAGACGCCGCCCAGCACGAGCGCCGTCGAGACATGCGCGCCCTTGGCGAGGATCTTGATGGTGTCCTCGATCTGCACGGCGAGTTCGCGAGTCGGCGCCAGGATCAGCGCGCGTGCCGTCTTCGGCCGGCGCTTGGTGCCGAGCGCAATGATCTTCGACAGGATCGGCAGCGCGAAGGCCGCGGTTTTGCCGGAGCCGGTCTGGGCGATGCCGAAGATGTCACGGCCTTCCATCTGCGGCGGGATCGCCTGAGTCTGGATCGGCTTCGGATCGGTGAAGCCGGCGGCATGGGTGGCCTTGAGCAGCGCACCCGTGATTCCCAGTGCTGCGAAACCGGAGAGTTCTCCAGTGTCCATACCGGGCAAAGTATTTTCGTTGGTCAAAATATTCTTCTTTCACGCGGCCTCTGGCCGCAAACATCAATGGCGGCAGGGCGCAACCTGCCGTCGGGTCAATTGTCATGGAACGACAAGGCGGCGGACGTGTTCGTCCGCACGGCTGCGCTGTCGTGCCCGCAGGCATCATGCCACGGGGCTTTTTCGCCACCTTGCTAACCAATCGGGGCCGATCAGCAGGAAAGAGGGAAAACAGACGCAACCAGTCTCATTCGAGGAGAAGGCCGGATCGGTCCGGCCCAAGCGCCTATGCCGTGCATATGGCTGAGTTCGCTCTGAAATGCAAGGGCATCATGTTGCAGCGCAACAAAACGCCTCGAAAAAGCGACGCTTGCGCTCACCTGCGGGCATCATTACCACAAAGCAGCCCGCGCAGGAGATCGAGAATGAAGGACGTGCTGAAGGAACTCGAGCGTCGTCGCGAAATCGCCCGCATGGGCGGCGGTCAGGCTCGCATCGACGCGCAGCACAAGAAGGGCAAGCTCACCGCCCGCGAACGCATCGAGGTGTTTCTCGACGAGGGTTCGTTCGAGGAGTTCGACATGTATGTCGAGCACCGTTCGACCGACTTCGGCATGGAAAAGACCAAGATCGCCGGAGACGGCGTCGTCACCGGCTGGGGAACCGTCAACGGCCGCCCGGTCTATCTCTTTGCCAAGGATTTCACCGTGTTCGGCGGCTCGCTATCGGAAGCCCATGCGGAAAAGGTCATCAAGGTGCAGGAGATGGCGCTGCGCAACCGCGCGCCGATCATTGGCCTCTACGATGCCGGCGGTGCCCGCATCCAGGAAGGCGTGGCCGCACTCGGCGGCTATGCCGAGATCTTTCAGCGCAATGTGCTGGCGTCGGGCGTCATTCCGCAGATTTCCGTGATCATGGGGCCTTGCGCCGGCGGCGACGTTTATTCGCCGGCCATGACCGACTTCATCTTCATGGTGCGCGACACCTCCTACATGTTCGTTACTGGACCGGACGTGGTGAAGACCGTCACCAACGAGACGGTGACCGCCGAGAGCCTCGGCGGCGCTTCCGTCCATACGACGAAATCCTCGATCGCCGACGGCGCCTATGACAACGACGTCGAAGCACTGCTGCAGATGCGCCGGCTGGTCGATTTGCTGCCGGCCTCGAACACATCGGAGATTCCCGAGATTGAATGCTACCAGTCGGTCACCGATCACGATCTGTCGCTCGACCGGCTGATCCCCGACAACGCGAACAAGCCTTACGATATCAAGGAGCTGATCCTGAAAGTCGCCGACGAGGGTGATTTCTTCGAGATCCAGCAAAGTTTCGCCAAGAACATCGTCACCGGCTTCGGACGTATTGAAGGCCGCACGGTCGGCTTCGTCGCCAACCAGCCCATGGTGCTGGCCGGCGTGCTCGATTCTGACGCCAGCCGCAAGGCGGCGCGCTTCGTGCGCTTCTGCGACTGTTTTTCGATTCCGATCGTCACCTTCGTCGACGTTCCGGGCTTCCTGCCGGGCACGGCGCAGGAATATGGCGGGCTGATCAAGCACGGCGCCAAACTGCTCTTCGCCTATGCCGAGGCGACCGTGCCGAAGATCACCGTCATCACCAGGAAGGCCTATGGCGGCGCCTATGACGTGATGGCTTCGAAACACCTGCGTGGCGATATGAACTATGCCTGGCCGACGGCGCAGATCGCCGTGATGGGCGCCAGGGGCGCGGTCGAGATCATCTATCGCAAGGACATCGGAGACGCCGAAAAGATCGCAGCTCATACAAAGGCTTACGAAGACCGCTTCCTGTCGCCCTTCGTCGCCGCCGAGCGCGGCTATGTCGACGAGGTGATCATGCCGCATTCGACCCGCCGCCGCATTGCCCGCGCACTGCGGATGCTGCGCAACAAGGACATGCAGAACCCCTGGAAAAAGCACGACAACATTCCGCTGTAAGCTGAATGTCGCGGCAAGTCAGCGCGCGCCGCGAGCCGCCACCAGTTCACGCAGCACAGGCACCAGCGCCAGCGGGAAATCCTCGGCGATCAGCCCCGGCCCGAACCGGCTGCCGGCCTCGGCATGGATCCATACCGCCGCGCATGCCGCCTCGAAGGCCGGCATGCCTTGCGCCAGGAAGCCGGCCACGAGGCCCGATAACACATCGCCCGAACCGGCGGTTGCCAACCACGGCGCGCCATTGGAGTTTATCGCGGCCTTGCCATCGGGAGCAGCGATTACGGTGTCGGCGCCCTTATAGACGATCACGGCATTGGCACGGGTGGCGGCCACACGAGCCCTGCCCAACTTGGACGAAACGGCGCCACCCGCGATGTCAGCAAACAGCCTGGCGAACTCGCCTTCATGCGGCGTCATCACCAGCGACGGCGCGCTCGGCTGGCGCGAGGCTTCGAACAGGACATCCGGCTTCTCGCGAAACGAGGTGATCGCGTCGGCGTCGAACACCAGACCATCGACCGAGGCGGAAACGTTCCGCTGCTGGCCAGCGGCAAGCAGCGTGAGAGCAAAATTCCGCGTTCTTTCACCGACACCGAAGCCAGGGCCCAGTACAAAAGCGGAGGGCCGGCGTTCGCCGATGAAGGCGTCGATGTCGGCGCTGTCATTTGCTTTGCGCAGCATGATCGAGGTCAGATGCGCGGCATTGACCTGCATGGCTTTCGCCGGGGACAGGACGGTGACCGCCCCTGCCCCGCTTCGCGCCGCGGCAAGCGCCGCAAGCCGCGCCGCGCCAGTGGCGCTCGGGCCGCCGGAAAAGACGCCGACATGGCCGCGCTTGTACTTGTGCGTATCGACGCCCGGAATCGGAAAGGCGCTGAGCCAAAGCGCCGGCGAGTTCTCGAACGCCTGGGGCCGAATCCGCGCAATGACACCGTCGGTGATGCCGATATCGGCCAGCACGACCTCCCCGCACAGCTTGCGCCCGGGGAGCAGAAGATGGCCAGGCTTTTTGCGTGCGAAGGTGACGGTGACCCCAGCGCGAAAAGCCTGGCCGAGCACTTGGCCGCTGCCTCCGGAAACGCCTGATGGCAGATCGACCGCGACGACCGGCAAGGCCAGGCTTGCCACAATGCCAACCGTTCTCGCCGCTTCACCGGACAGAGGTTTGGACAGCCCTGCTCCGTAAAGAGCGTCGACGACGACAGCGCCGGCTTCGGCCGCGAAATTCGCCAGCGGCCGAGGTTTGACCGGGCATTCGCCGGCGGCGAGCGCGGCATCGCTGCCCGGCTTCGGCGTGCCCGACGCCCACACCATCGTGTCGACGCCAGCGGCTGCCAGGCAGCGGGCCACGACATAGCCATCGCCGCCATTGTTGCCGGGACCGCAAAGCACATGGACCCGCTTCGCCGCCGGATAGCGGCTGAAAATTTCAGCCGCGACGGCTTCTCCTGCACGGCGCATCAGGCCGATGCCGTCGATTGCGCCGGCGGCAATCGTCAACCGATCCGCCTCGCTCATCTCCTCGGGAGAAAGAAGTTCGTTGCTCATGGATTGCCGATCCGCATTCGATAAAGCATTGTCCAGTTTTCGGCTCGACGCAAACGCAGAGGAGTTGGCGCGGTCCCAGCCAAGCTGAGCAATGCCCACCAAATAAGCAATACGCCTAAATATCGGGCAGACATAAACACCGACGCCGCGTAGGCTGCAGCCATCCGTCGCGCGCTGGATGCAGTGAACGATGCGAATTTGCATCTTCGTGCGGCATGTTCTGGAATCGAATGACACCGCTTGAAATCCCGCCAATTGGCACAATTCGTGCTTGATGGAGGCGCAAGCGGGGGCTCACAACCCGTTTTTTTGGCAGTGGAGGCCACTTTTTACATGAAAAAGATCGAAGCGATCATCAAGCCATTCAAGCTGGACGAAGTGAAGGAAGCGCTTCAGGAGGCCGGACTGCAAGGCATCACCGTGACCGAGGCCAAGGGTTTTGGACGCCAGAAGGGCCACACCGAGCTTTATCGCGGCGCCGAATATGTCGTCGACTTTCTGCCCAAGGTGAAGATCGAAGTCGTGCTCGGCGACGATGCGGTCGAAGGCGCCATCGAAGCCATCCGCAAGGCGGCCCAGACTGGGCGCATCGGCGACGGCAAGATCTTCGTCTCCAACATCGAGGAAGTCGTGCGCATCCGCACCGGCGAAACCGGCATGGATGCCGTCTGACGCCTCGCCCATATTTCGAAACGTCATCATTAAAAAACGTCACACAGGGATACATGACATGACGACAGCCAAAGACATCATGAAGCAGATCAAGGACAACGACGTGAAATTCGTTGACCTGCGCTTCACCGACCCGAAGGGCAAGCTGCAGCACGTGACGATGGATGTCATCGAGGTCGAGGAAGACATGTTCGCCGATGGCGTGATGTTCGATGGCTCCTCGATCGCCGGCTGGAAGGCAATCAACGAGTCCGACATGGTGCTGATGCCCGATCCGGAAACGGTCCACATGGATCCGTTTTTCGCGCAGTCGACCATGGTCATCCTATGCGACATCCTCGATCCGGTTTCGGGCAGATCCTACAACCGCGACCCGCGCGGCACGGCCAAGAAGGCGGAGGCCTACATGAAGTCGGAAGGGATCGGCGACACCATCTATGTCGGCCCGGAAGCCGAGTTCTTCGTCTTCGATGACGTCAAGTACAAAGCCGATCCCTACAACACCGGCTTCAGGCTCGATTCCACCGAACTGCCGTCCAATGACGACACCGACTACGAAACCGGCAATCTCGGCCACCGTCCGCGCGTCAAGGGCGGTTATTTCCCGGTGCCGCCGATCGATTCGGCGCAGGACATGCGTTCCGAGATGCTGACCGTGCTCGCCGAGATGGGCGTGCGGGTCGAGAAGCATCACCACGAGGTGGCCGCGGCCCAGCACGAACTCGGCATCAAGTTCGACACGCTGGTCCGCAACGCCGACAAGATGCTGATCTACAAATATGTCGTGCATCAGGTCGCCAATGCCTATGGCAAGACCGCCACCTTCATGCCGAAGCCGATCTTCGGCGACAACGGCTCGGGCATGCATGTTCACCAGTCGATCTGGAAAGGCGGCAAGCCGACCTTCGCCGGCAACGAGTATGCCGGCCTCTCGGAAAGCTGCCTGTTCTATATCGGCGGCATCATCAAGCACGCCAAGGCCATCAACGCCTTCACCAACCCGCTGACCAATTCCTACAAGCGCCTGGTGCCGGGCTACGAGGCGCCGGTGCTGCTCGCCTATTCGGCGCGCAACCGCTCGGCATCCTGCCGCATCCCGTTCGGCTCGTCGCCAAAGTCGAAGCGCGTCGAGGTCCGCTTCCCCGATCCGGGCGCGAACCCCTATCTCGCCTTTGCCGCCATGCTGATGGCCGGCCTCGACGGGATCAAGAACAAGATTCATCCCGGCCAGCCGATGGACAAGGATCTCTACGATTTGCCGCCGAAGGAGCTGAAGAAGATCCCGACCGTCTGCGGCTCGCTGCGTGAAGCGCTCCAGAGCCTCGACAAGGACCGCGGATTCCTGAAGGCCGGCGGCGTCTTCGACGACGACCAGATCGACAGCTACATCGAGTTGAAGATGGCCGAGGTGATGCGCTTCGAAATGACACCGCATCCCGTCGAATACGACATGTACTATTCGGTCTGATTTTTGATCTCCCTGGACCCGGCGTGACCCGGATCCAGCGGCTTCAACAGCCTGCAAATGCGGGGCCGGAAGATGAACCTCTTCCGCCCCTTTGTTTGCACACATCGAGGCTTCCATTCAGCCAAATCCGCGGACACCGACGCGTTCGATCGGATGCTGCCCGATCCAGCGACTGGAAAGGCGCATCGGCTGCTGAGGTTCCGTCGGCTGGTCACGTCACACGTGTCGATTGCGCTGAGGCACAGACCGGCTTGAGCCAGCCAAGCTGGGCTGCCACGCGATCCGGCATGCGCTTTTTGCAAGTAAAGGGATAAGCCAGGAGCGAGCGGCACACTGCCTCAGGCTGCAATGCCCGCTCGTCCGGCGCCCCCGCCAATGCTGTTGTTCAAGAAACCCCGCCCCGTTCGAACAGCACCGCTTGGCGTATCCCCCAATGCCTGCGAATACGCATGTTGCGCCGCAGCCTGTCAATGTCGCCTGCCGGGCGTCGAGACGGTCGATTTTGGTGTATGAACAGGGGCTTATGAAAGGATCGGTCGACAGGCATTCTTGCCGGAATGGCCGGATTTCCGGGCTTTTTCGAGGATTTCGAAGCCTGCGGCCCGGCGCCAAGGTATGCTTTCGTCAGCCCAAAGCCGCCTTGTCGGGATGGGTTTGAGCCGCCCTTTTTAACCTGACTTTTTTGGGGGAATTTGCTTTGCCAGGCCAGGAGGAGGAAGACGAGGAGCGGCGAACGGAAACAGCGGCATGCGATAGTGCCCGCCATCGTCACACGAAAAAGCCCCGGCAACTCCCGCCGGGGCTCGCGTCATGGTTGTCGGGGATCTTGAGGCCCGACGTGAAATATCAAGCAGCGGCCGAAACCGATGCGCCGGTCGAAACCTGCGAGATCGTCTTCAGGACCTGGGAAGCGATCTGGTAGGGGTCGCCCTGCGAGTTCGGGCGGCGGTCTTCCAGATAACCCTTGTAGTCATTCTTGACGAACGAATGCGGCACGCGGATCGAGGCGCCGCGGTCGGCGATACCATAGCTGAACTTGTTCCAGGGGCCGTCTCGTGCTTGCCGGTCAGACGCTTGTCGTTGTCCGGGCCGTACACGGCGATATGGTCCATCAGGTTCTTTTCGAACTGCGCCATCAGGGCCTCGAAATAACCCTTGCCGCCGACTTCGCGCATATATTTGGTCGAGAAGTTGCAATGCATGCCCGAGCCGTTCCAATCGGTGTCGCCGAGCGGCTTGCAGTGGAACTCGATATCTATGCCGTACTTTTCGGTGAGGCGCTGGAGCAGGTAGCGGGCCATCCACATCTGATCGGCGGCCTTCTTGGAGCCCTTGCCGAAAATCTGGAATTCCCACTGGCCTTTGGCCACTTCGGCGTTGATGCCTTCATGGTTGATACCCGCGGCAAGGCAGAGGTCGAGATGCTCTTCGACGATCTGGCGCGCGACGCTGCCGACGTTCGAATAGCCGACGCCGGTGTAGTACGGGCCCTGCGGGGCGGGATAACCGCTCTCGGGGAAACCGAGCGGACGGCCATCCTTGTAGAAGAAGTACTCCTGCTCGAAACCGAACCAGGCATCCTCGTCGTCGAGAATGGTCGCGCGGCTGTTGGACACGTGCGGCGTGACGCCATCGGGCATCATGACTTCGCACATGACGAGAACGCCGTTGGTGCGGGCCGGATCGGGATAAAGCGCGACCGGCTTCAACACGCAATCGGAGCTTCGGCCCTCGGCCTGCATGGTGGACGAGCCGTCGAAGCCCCACAGCGGCAGCTGGTCGAGCTTCGGGAACTCGGCATAATCCTTGATCTGGGTCTTGCCGCGAAGATTGGGGGCCGGGGTGTATCCGTCGAGCCAGATATACTCGAGCTTGTATTTGGTCATTCTAGAGCCTCTCGTTGTGCTTGACCACCGCACGCGGTGTCGACGCATGGCCGGAGCAAGCCGACCTGCCGACTGGTAAAAAGCAATTCATATGCCACTCTGGCATCGACCGGTGCGACAAAATGGTCGTAAGATTCCCGTGAATTCACTGCACCGCCCAAGCAATGCGCCGGGATCGATCAGACGCAGAGATTGCGCAAATAATAGGCAATAACTGATCTTTTCATAAGCATATTGCCTAAATGAATCGCAGAACCTATTTTGAGGAAAAGCTGAATCAACTGATCCTCGGAGAAGAAAGGAGACCGCCAATGGAAGTCACCCTCGCCCGTCCGTCGGCAAAGATCCTGATGTTCCCGCTTGCAGGCCGCGTATCTGCCTCAAATTTAGGCGCGAAGGCCAAGTTCGCGGCAGAGCTTGCCTCGCTGCGTAACACGCATGCCGATTTCGATGGCTGGTATCACGAGGCCGCTGTCGAGGAAGAAAACCAGCAGCCGAAGAGCTGAACGCATCTTCAGCCTCGATATGAAAACCCGGCGCGATCGCTCGCGCCGGGTTTTCTCATGCATGTGGATCCGACCCGTTACTGCTTGGTCTCCAGGTTCGTGCCCAGCGTATCCTTGACGAAGATCATGCCGATGACGAGCGACATCGCCGCGATTATCACGGGATACCAGAGGCCATAATAGATGTCGCCCCTGTAGGCACTGAGCGCGAACACCGTCGCCGGCAGCAACCCGCCGAACCAGCCATTGCCGATATGGTAGGGCAGCGACATGCCGGTGTAGCGGATGCGGGTCGGGAACATCTCGACCAGGATGGCCGCGATCGGACCGTAGACCATGGTCACGAACAGGACGAGGACGAACAGGATGGCGATCGTCATAGGCCAGTTCACGGCCGCAGGGTCGGCGAACATGGCGAAGGCACCGCCGCCGGGTATGTTGTAGACGGTGACCTCAGGCGCACCGGCAGCCTCGTCGGCGGTCAAAAGCTTGTCCTTGATAGCCTGATCGGTAGGAACCGTCGCCTTCTCGCCGGCGCGGATGGCGGCGGCGTCGAGCTTCAGTTCGGGATTGGCAGCGACAAACGCGTCGAGCTTCTGGTCCGGTATCTTGATCGCAGCACGCTTCAGCGGATATCCGCCGTCCTGCAGCGACATGTTGACGGCCTTGACGAAGGCGGCCTCCTTGGCCTTGGCCTGGTCGCCCGCGGCGACAGCATCGTAGGATGCCACCGTTTCATTGCCGATCTTGACCGAAGCAGCCGTACCGGGTGCCGCCGTGGAAACGACGTCATAGGGCACCGAGTTCTTGGTCAGGAACGAGGTCGCGATGTCGCAAGACGTCGTGAACTTGGCGGTGCCCACCGGATTGAACTGGAACCTGCAGTCGCCGGGTGCCGCGGTCACCGTCGCGCGGGTGCTCTGCTGTGCCTCGGCAAGGGCCGGATTGGCGGCCCAGGTCAATGCCTTGAACAGCGGGAAGGTGCAGACGATCGCCAGTGCGAGCCCGGCCATGATGATCGGTTTGCGGCCGATCTTGTCGGAGAGCCAGCCGAACACGACGAAGAAGATGGAGCCCAGCGCAAGCGCGATGGCGATCATGATGTTGACCGACTGTGCGTCCAGCTTCAACACGTTCTGGAGGAAGAACAGGGCGTAGAACTGGCCGTTATACCAGACCACGGCCTGGCCAGCCGTAAGGCCGAGCAGTGCCAGCAGCGCGATCTTGGCGTTCTTCCACTGGCCGAAGGCTTCCGAGAGCGGTGCCTTGGAACCCTTGCCCTCTTCCTTCATGCGCTGGAAGGTGGGGGATTCGGAAAGCGACAGCCGGATCCAGATGGAAATGCCGAGCAACAGGAACGACACGATGAAAGGAACGCGCCAGCCCCAGGCGGCATAGGTTTCCTTGCTCATGGAGCCCTGGACGATCAGGATGACGATCAGCGACAGGAACAGGCCGAGTGTGGCGGTCGTCTGGATCCACGACGTATAGTAGCCGCGCCGGTCGTCCGGCGCATGCTCGGCGACATAGGTGGCCGCACCGCCATATTCGCCGCCTAGTGCCAAGCCCTGGAGCATGCGCAGGACGATCAGGATCACCGGAGCCGCGATGCCGAGACTCGCATAGCCAGGCAGCAAGCCCACCAGGAAGGTCGACAGGCCCATGATCGTCATGGTGACGAGGAAGGTATATTTGCGGCCGACAAGGTCGCCGATGCGGCCGAACAGCAAAGCGCCGAACGGACGGACGAGGAAGCCGGCGGCGAAAGCCAGCAGCGCGAAAATATTGCGCGTCGCTTCCGGAATGGTCGGGCTGAAAAAGGTCGAACCAATAAAGGCCGCGAGCGATCCGTAGAGATAAAAATCGTACCATTCGAAAACGGTGCCGAGCGAAGAAGCGAAGATGACTTTCTTCTCCTCTCGCGTCATGCCGCGGCTCTTTCCGCTGGCGGTCGATGCGATAGCCATTGAGATGCTCCTCCCGTGAGACCCTTGTGCTCGATGCAGCGCCCTTGCGTTCGCATTCTCTTCCGAACGCAGACTCGCGGCAGCAATCACGGGAAAAATGACAGAAAGCGCCTGCCAACGGCAGATGACTTTGGGATTATGACTTTGGTATTAGGTGCGGTGCGGTGGCCGGTCAGCCTTCGAGCGCCTCGATCAGACCGACGGCAGCCATCATGTCGCGCTTACGGGCGGAGCGGCGCGCGACAGCTTCCGCATCCTGTCCCCAATGCTCGATCTGCCAATCCTCGTCGACATGGCCGGCAGTCCAGGCCGCCTCACCGCCGAGTTCGCCGAAATCCACGGCCAACGCCAGCAGCGCCGAACCGGTCAGCGAGGTCATGACGTGGATCGCTGCCAGGCGCAGCGGCTCGGCGCGCTGGGCAAGATGCGCACCCAGCACAGCAATGGTTTCGCGCGGTTGATCGACGTGAATGATGCCCTCGGCAAGGTTGAAGCGAGCGCCGAGTGCTGCCTGCGCCCAGTCGAGGACAGGATCCCACAGCTCGTTCTGCCGCTCGACCAAGCCTTGTGGTGCCTCGGCGCGATAACAGAGCAGATCCGACGAGGCAAAGCGCAGTATGTCCTCCAGCACCGCCTGCGGATCGCTGGCGACGCCGTCGAGCGCGGTGTTGACGAGACGCATCACCGGCATCGACACCGGATCGACGGTCTCGCCCTGGGCGGCGAATTCATCGGCGACCAGCGATGCCGCCTTCTCGGTCGGCAGCGTCAGCAGCGCCTTGCCCGGCGTGCGTACCGGCTTGCCGTCGAGATGGACGGCAAAGCCAGCATCGACGCGCGCGACCGAAACGGTCTTGTAAAAACGCTTCGGCAGCGGCTTCTTCATCTGGATTTGGGCGCGGCGCACCGGATCGGGGTCGGAGAGCAGTTTCCCCGCCTCGAGATCGCTGAGGATATCGCGCATGTCAGCCTCCTTCGGCCGTCTGCTGGCGCGGCGGCCTGTTGACGATGACCAGACCGGCGGCAATGAGACCAAGTGCCAGAAAAATGCGTATGGTCAGCGGCTCGTTCAAGAACAGGGCGCCGCACAGCACGCCGAAGACCGGCGACAGGAACGTGAAACTCGACAGGCTCGAGGCGGGATAGCGCCGCAGCAGCCAGAACCACAACACATAGGTGAAGGCGACGATATAGAGCGCCTGGAAAAGCAGGGCCAACGTCGGCAACAGCGCGGGATCGCGCACGGAGGGGCCGGCCAGAGGCAACACCAGGACGCCGACGATCGCAGCGCCGGAGAGTTGATAGAGCAGCAGCTTTTCGGCGCTAGTCTCAACCAGCTTCGAGCGCTTGATGAGGATATTGGTCAAGGCCCAGACGAATCCGGAGCCAAGGCTCAGCAGATCGCCGAACAGCATGTCCCCGCCGCCGCCGAGCTTGTCGGAGAAGACTGCGGCGAGGCCGGCAAAGGCAAGCAGAAGGCCAAGGGATTTGCGCAGGCTGATCGGCTCGCCGAGCAGGAAATGGCCCCCCAACAGCATCCAGAACGGCATGGTGTTGACGAGCAGCGTGTTGCGGGCGACCGTGGTGTGCTCCAGCCCGACATAAAGGCAGAGGAACTCGATACCGAAGAGCACGCCCACTGCAATGCCCGCGAGCAATGTCCCGTCCCTCCTGAAAAGCGCAACGCCGCGCCAGCGGCACCAGAGGAAGACGCAGAGCCCGCCGATAACCGAGCGCGCGATCGACAGGAAGACCGGATCATAGCCGGCATAGGAGATCTTGGCGGCGACATAATTCAGGCCCCAGGAGAACGTCAGGCCGACCATTATGGCGGCGGCCGCCATGTCGACCGCATCGCGACGGTCGAGCGCATCGGCAGCTCCGCTCATGGTCAATCCTCCGCACTGGCGTCGTCGAAGCCGATCAGGTTCCAGCTCTGGCGCATATGCGGCGGCATAGGTGCGGTGACGTCGATGAAACCCTGGTCCGGATGCGGGATGACGATTCGGCGCGCGTGCAGATGCAGGCGGTTCTGCATCCCGCCCGGAAAATCCCAATTGGTGTCGGCCTCGAAATATTTGGGATCGCCGATGATGGGACAACCGATATGGGCGGCATGAACGCGCAACTGATGGGTGCGGCCGGTATAGGGCTCCATCTCCAGCCAGGTCAGCGCCTGCGCCGCCTGCTCGATGATGCGATAGTAGGATACGGCATGGTCGGCGCCCTTTTCGCCGTGCTTGGCAATGCGCACCCGATCGCCATCCGGCGTGGCTTCCTTGATCAGCCAGGTCGATATCTTATCCTCGCGCTTGGGCGGCACGCCTTTGACCAAAGCCCAGTAGGTCTTCTTAGTCTCGCGGGCGCGAAACGCCTCGGAGAGCTTCATCGCCGCCAGCCTGGTGCGGGCGACGACCAGCACGCCAGACGTGTCGCGATCGAGCCGGTGCACCAGCCGCGGCTTCTCGCCCTTCTGGTTGCGCCAGGCTTCCAACATGTCGTCGACGTTACGGGTGACGCCCGAGCCGCCCTGCACCGCAAGGCCAGCCGGCTTGTTGAAGACGAAAACCTTCGGATCCTCATGGATCAGCATCTTTGCCAGGACTTCGGCATCGCCCTGGTTGCGGATCGAATGGCCGGTCAGCGGGCTGTCGCCCTTCTTGTCCACTTCCAGCGGTGGAATGCGCACCGTCTGGCCAGGCTCGACACGGGTGTCGGCCTTGACGCGGCCGCCGTCGACGCGGATCTGCCCGGACCGAAGCAGCTTCTGCAGATGACCAAAGCCAAGGCCCGGGAAATGGGTCTTGAACCAGCGGTCGAGCCGCATGCCCGCCTCGCCGGCCTCCACCGTGATCTGTTCAACGCCTGCCATATTGTTTTCGCTTACCCGTTTCCTGGCAGGCCCAGGCCTGCTCTCGGCGCGGCAATAGCATTAAGGCAGGCTTCTTGCGAGCCAAAGACCCAAAAACAGGGCAATGATGGCGCCAATCACGCTGGCCAGCGCATATCCAAACGCCGGCAAGGTGGCTCCCCGCTCCCACAAGGTCGCGAAATCGAGCGAAAAGGCGGAAAACGTCGTGAAGCCGCCTAAGATGCCGGTGGCAACAAACAGCCTGACTTCGTTAGACCCGCCGCGGCGCGCCAGGGTGGCGATGAACAGGCCCATCGCGAACGAACCGACGATGTTGATCGCCATCGTGCCCCAGGGATAGTTGGGGCCGACAAGGCGCAGCGAGCCCATATTGGTCAGATGGCGAATGCCGGCGCCAATCCCGCCGCCGGCGGCCACGAGAAGCAGATTGAACATCGCCGTCTACTGTCCCCGACTGTTCATACCTATCCGGCGCGCCGGCTACGTTCGAAAACTTGCCAGCTCAGGTGGTTTCGACCTTTTTCGGCTTGGTCGAGCCGATCATCTTCCAATTCTTGTAGAACATCGAATTGATCCTCTCGACGCTCACCGAGACGATGGCGAGAAGGCCGGCGATAAGCCTGGGGACCGGGGACGGCCTGATAATGTCCATGAATACGCAGTAGCGGCGGCCGTCATACTCGTTGACCGAGCGGTGCAGCAGCGTGTCGTCGAAAATGAACAGCGGATTGTCGTGCCAGTAGTTCTTGACGTTGCCGCACTCGACGAAGATCTCTGACTTCACCGGAATGAGGTTGTAGAGGATGCGCAGGCTGAGCCGCAGCGGCCCGAAGTGCCAGGAAGTCGATTCACGCTTGCTGAAGACGGAGACGGCTATGGTCTTGATGTATTTGAAATCCTTGTTGAATTCGGCGACATTGTCGATCCTGTGCTTGCCATACCATTGGTAGACATACATGCCGCGCCGGCCGGCGCCGAAATTGGCGTCGATGTCGGCGATGATTTCGGCCTTGCGCGCCTTGAAGACATCCAAGACCTCGTTGACTTCGCGCTGATAATCCTCCGGGAACTGCTCCAGCTTCCACACGCCCGGATTTCTGTAGCACAGGAGGTCGACCAGCAGGTTGAACGGCGAAAGCAGCCAGGTGAAGATGCCATTGCCCAGGAAATAGCCGCTGAACAAGGACAGATTCTTGCGGTCGTTGCGCAGCACATCGATCAGGCCACAAACGATGAAAATCGTCGTGAGGATCGGGATGAAATAGAAGCCAAGGGCAAGGAGCGGGATGGCAATGGCGAATTTGCGAAGGGTTTTGCGAAGGTTTTTTGTCATTTTTCCACGCGCCGAGCGCGATCCTGTTGCGAACGAATAGCCAAAATCACGACAACGACCACCGCCCGGCCGTGCGCCTTGATAAGGTCTTTTGGGTTGCCACACAACGGCCACGGCATCGCGGCCGGCTGGCTGCCTTGTCAAGTTTGCCGATTGGGGTCAATGCACCGCCGGCAAGCCAAGCTCATCCCATTTTGCCCTGGGCACGGGATCGCCAACGAGGAATTCAAAGCCGACGACGCTTTCGCCGCCCCCAGCCAGCTGGCATCTGAATTTCAGACCATACCATTTTCCGCGACTGCGGAAAGCCGCACCATTTGCGGCGATTGTCGTGCCGGTGACCTTTTCCTGTGCCGTTGCATAAGGCACCACCCGGTCCGGCTGGAAATCCGCGCGCCATTGGCGGATCTGATCCATGGCCTCGAGATTGCACAACTGCACCATGCGCTCATCCGAGGCGAAGGTTTTGAGATCGGCGCGTGCCTGCCGGCTACGCGGGTCGGCGAGCGTCCTGGCCGACAGCATCTGCGTCGGGCGAATCATGGCTGGCGCCGAAGGTCGAGGCTGAACAGCGGCGGGAGCGGGCGGGGGCGGTTCAGGCGCTTGCGTGGCCGGCACCTCTGGCTCACGCTGCCGAAGCGGCCTTGTCGAGGCCTCGAACTGTCGCGAGGTCAGGATGTCGACCGTCACCCGCTCTTCCACCGGCCCGCTCGGGGCTTTCGGCATTGGTATCGATATAATCGTGGCCGCCAACACCACGTGCAGAAGAACCGACGTGGAGATGCCCCAAGGCGAAGCCTCGTTTCGGACCGCAACCGCTATCGGCCGCCGCAAGCCTGCTATTCCCGCTCTTTGCGCAGCTTCGCCCAGTAGTCGAGCCGTTTCCTGATATCGCGCTCGAAACCGCGTTCGGGTGGGTCGTAGAAGGTCTGGCGGCCCATCTTTTCCGGAAAATAGTCCTGGCCGGAAAACGCGTCCCGTTCGTCATGATCGTAGCGGTAGCCGGCCCCGTAATCTTCGTCCTTCATCAACTTTGTCGGCGCGTTGAGGATGTGCTTGGGCGGCAGCAGCGAACCGTGCTCCTTGGCAGCGCGCGTGGCGGCTTTGAAGGCGGTGTAGACCGCGTTGGATTTGGGCGCCGTGGCGAGATAGACGGTGGCCTCGGCGAAGGCGAGTTCGCCCTCGGGCGAACCCAGATAATCGTAGGCGTCCTTGGCCGCATTGGCGACGACCAGCGCCTGCGGATCGGCCAGCCCGATGTCCTCCATCGCCATGCGCACCAGCCGGCGGCCGAGATAGAGCGGATCCTCGCCGGCGTCGAACATGCGCGCGAGGTAGTAGAGCGCGGCATCGGGATCGGAGCCGCGCACGGATTTGTGCAGCGCCGAAATCAAATTGTAGTGACCGTCCTGGCCCTTGTCGTAGATCGGCGCCCGACGCTGGATGATGCGCTGCAAGCCTTCGGGGCCGAACACTTCGCCTGGTTTGGCGGCGCGCCACACTTCTTCCGCCAGCGTTAGCGAGGCCCGGCCATCGCCGTCGCTCATGCGGATGAGCATCGCTCGCGCCTCATCATCGAGCGGCAGCGCCCTGCCCTCCGTCTCTTCGGCCCTGGCCAGAAGCTTTGCGATGCTTTCCTCGCCAAGCGAATGGAAAACCAGCACGCGCGCACGCGACAGCAGAGCTGCATTGAGCTCGAAGGACGGATTTTCGGTGGTAGCGCCGACGAGCACGACGGTGCCGTCTTCCATGACTGGAAGGAAGCCGTCCTGCTGGGCGCGGTTGAAGCGGTGGATCTCGTCGACGAACAGCAGGGTCTGGCGGCCATTGGCGCGGCGCAGCTTGGCCGCCTCGAACACTTTCTTCAGGTCGGCTACGCCGGAGAAAACCGCCGAAATCTGCTCGAAGGCAAGGCTGGTTTCACCGGCAAGCAGGCGCGCCACCGTGGTCTTGCCGGTGCCGGGCGGCCCCCAGAAAATCATGGAGCCGAGCGAACCGGAATTAATCAGCCGGGTCAGCGCACCATCGGGGCCGGTCAGATGCTCCTGGCCGACGACCTCGCCAAGGTTTTTCGGGCGCAGCCTGTCTGCCAGCGGCCGGCCTGGCGGCGCCTTTTCCGGTTCATCGACACTGAACAGATCGGCCATGCACTTCTTTTTGGGTTTGGAGCGCGATCTCTTCAGCGATCGAGCTCAGTAACGCAACACCTGGCGCAGTATCTGCCCGCCGCGCTCGACGGTAAAGCGCCACCAGCGCGTATCCTGCTGGGAAGCCTGCGCCAGCGTCGCCGCCGTATCGATTGTCGTGCCGTTGACCTCGCGCACGATGTCGCCCGGCTGGAAGCCGAAATCGGCGGCCGGCGAATCGCGATTGATGTCGACCACGGTGACGCCCTTGATGTCGGTGCGCAGGCCGAGCTTCTGAGCCAGCCGCGGCGATAATTCCGCAACCTTGGCGCCCGAGAAGGGGCTGCGGCCATGCAGCGTCACCTCCGAGGGTTTTGCACCCTCGGGCGCGCGTTCCAGCGCGATGTCCATCGCCGCCTGCTGGCCTTTGGTCAGCACCGCGAAATTGGCCTTTGTACCGATCGACAGCGTCGCCATGCGATAGTCCAGTGCCTCGATGCTCTCGACCGGCCTGCCGTTGATCTGCAGGACGACATCGCCAGGCTTCAATCCGGCCTTGCCGGCCGGTCCGGACGCGTCAACGGACGAGACCAGCGCGCCGGCAGGCTTTTCCATGCCGAGCGACTCAGCGATCTGCGGCGTCACCGCTTCGAACTCGGCCCCGATGTAAGGCCGCTCGAAGAAATCGAGACCGGCCTTGGCGGCATCGGCGAAAGCGCGCACCATGTTGGCAGGAATGGCAAAGCCGATGCCGATCGAGCCGCCGCTGCGGCTGAAGATGGCGGTGTTGATGCCGACCAGCTGGCCGCCCATGTTGATCAGCGCGCCGCCGGAATTGCCGGGATTGATGGCAGCGTCCGTCTGGATGAAATAACCCGAATCCGAAACGCCTATATGGCTGCGGGCAAGTGCGGAAACGATGCCGCTCGTGGTGGTCTGCCCGACACCGAAAGGATTGCCGATGGCCAGCACCAGGTCACCGACTTCGAGCGCATCGGAATCGCCGATGGCGATGACCGGGAATGGCTTGTCGGATTCGATCTTGAGCACGGCAAGATCAAGCGTCTCGTCCTTGAGCATCACCTTGCTGGTGAATTCGCGCCCGTCGGCGGTCGCGACCTTCACCTCGTCGGCATTCTTGATGACGTGGAAATTGGTGACGATGACGCCGCTCGGATCGACAAGCACGCCCGAGCCCAGGGAGGACTGCGCGCGCGGCTGCGCGCGACCGAAGAATTCTTCGAAGAACGGATCGCCTTCGAAGGGCGAAACGACCTTGGCCGTTTGCGAGGCATAGACATTGACCACGGCTGGCGCCGTCTGCTTGACCAATGGCGCGAACGACAACTGCACCTCCTCACGGCCGAACGGCACGCGCTTGTCGGGGCCCGAGGTGGCGTTTTCGCCCTCGACGCCGTGCAGCAGGTCGGTGAGCACGTCGGAGAGGCCCGGATCGGCTTTGGGGGCATCCTCGGCCAATGCCTGCCGGACTGTCGGCGTGGTTGCGAACGCCATAAAGGCGCAGAGCAGAACCAGGGACAGTCTTTTAGCGCGCATTGCGAATCCTCCGTGCGAGTTGGGGCGCATTGTCCCGACGAATGTGCAAAATGAAAGGCTAAGGCGATTAAATCGAATTATTTTGACGCAGGAGCAGCCGAGGCGGCCAGAATATGAAAAAGGGGCCCGCAGGCCCCTTTAAATCATTTGAAAAGCGAAGCCTTAAGCGGCTGCGGCTTCCGCATCGGTGCCTTCGGCTTCGAGGCGGGCGCGGTCGCCGGCGCCCTTGGCCTCCGTGTCGCGGTCTACGAATTCGATGACCGCCATCGCGGCATTGTCACCGTGGCGGAAGCCCGCCTTCATGATGCGCAGATAGCCGCCGTTGCGGGTGGCGTAGCGCGGCGCGATGGTGTCGAACAGGCGCTTGACGACGCCTTCATTGCCGATCTGCGCGATCACCTGGCGGCGGGCGTGCAGGTCGCCGCGCTTGCCGAGCGTCACCAGCTTCTCGACGATCGGACGCAGGTCCTTCGCCTTGGGCAAGGTGGTGACGATCTGCTCGTGTTCGAGCAGCGACACGGCAAGGTTGGCAAACATCGACTTGCGATGGCTTATACTGCGGGCGAACCGGCGGCCTTTAAATCCATGGCGCATGGCTCTTCTCCTTCATTCCGGGTTCGAGAAGCTCCTCGGAGCCTCAATATTGATCTTCGTAACGCTTGGCGAGGTCTTCGATGTTTTCCGGCGGCCAGTCCGGCACTTCCATACCGAGGTGCAGGCCCATCGCCGCCAGGACTTCCTTGATCTCGTTCAGCGACTTGCGGCCGAAGTTCGGGGTACGCAGCATCTCGGCTTCGGTCTTCTGGATGAGATCGCCGATGTAGACGATGTTGTCGTTCTTCAGGCAGTTGGCCGAACGCACCGAAAGCTCGAGTTCGTCGACCTTCTTGAGCAGCGCCGGGTTGAAGGCAAGCTCGGTGACGGCTTCGGTGGCGACTTCCTTCTGCGGCTCGTCGAAATTGACGAACAGGCCAAGCTGGTCCTGCAGGATGCGGGCGGCGAAAGCCACCGCGTCCTCGCCAGAGATCGAACCGTCGGTCTCAATGGTCATGGTCAGCTTGTCGTAGTCGAGAACCTGGCCCTCACGGGTGTTCTCGACCTTGTAGGAGACCTTCTTGACCGGCGAATAGAGGCTGTCGACCGGGATCAGGCCGATCGGCGCATCCTCGGCGCGGTTGCGGTCGGCCGGCACGTAACCCTTGCCGGTATCGACAGTGAATTCCATACGGATTTCAGCGCCCTCGTCCAGCGTGCAGATGACGTGATCCGGATTGAGGATCTCGACGTCGCCCACCGTCTGGATGTCGCCGGCGAGAACCGCACCCGGGCCCTGCTTGCGCACAACCATGCGCTTGGGGCCGTCGCCTTCCATGCGGATGGCGATTTCCTTGATGTTGAGGACGATGTCGGTCACATCCTCGCGCACGCCGGCGATGGACGAGAATTCATGCAGGACGCCGTCGATCTGTACGGCGGTGACGGCCGCCCCGCGCAGCGAAGACAGAAGCACGCGGCGCAACGCATTGCCGAGGGTGAGGCCGAAGCCGCGTTCGAGCGGCTCGGCCACCAGCGTGGTCAGCGTCTTCTTCTTCGACGAGAACTCGATCTTGTTCGGCTTGATCAGTTCCTGCCAATTTTTCTGGATCATGATGCTTTCCTTCCGTTGACCCGCCACCATCCAATCGTGGCGGGCGACCTGGAAAACCGCGGAGGAACGCTTCTGGCGTTCACGCGGCGTTCGGTAATTCCTTAGACGCGACGCTTCTTGCGCGGACGGCAGCCATTGTGCGGGATCGGGGTCACATCACGAATCGAGGTGATGGTGAAGCCAGCCGCCTGCAGGGCGCGCAGCGCCGATTCACGGCCGGAGCCGGGTCCGCAGACCTCGACCTCGAGCATGCGCATGCCGTGTTCCTGGGCCTTCTTGGCAACATCCTCGGCAGCCATCTGGGCGGCGAAGGGGGTCGACTTGCGCGAACCCTTGAAGCCCTGGGCACCGGCCGACGACCAGGCGATCGAATTGCCCTGCGCGTCGGTAATGGTGATCATGGTGTTGTTGAAGGTCGAATTGACGTGGGCAACGCCCGACGAGATGTTCTTGCGTTCGCGACGGCGAACACGAGCGGCTTCCTTGGCCATGGTATTCCTTTCAGTTGATCTCTACACCGCCGTAATGCCAGCGGCTCCACCTTGGTAAGGGAGTGGGGAATAGGGCAGTAAGGGAGTAGGGAAAGTGCGACCCGATTGCCGGGCATTCCCTACTGCCTTACTCCCCTACTCCCTTACTGCCCTAAATTACTTCTTCTTGCCGGCGATCGACTTGGCCGGGCCCTTGCGGGTGCGTGCATTGGTGTGCGTGCGCTGGCCGCGAACCGGCAGCGAGCGACGGTGACGCAGGCCGCGGTAGCAGCCGAGGTCCATGAGCCGCTTGATGTTCATCGACACTTCGCGGCGCAGGTCGCCCTCGACCTGATAGTCGCGGTCGATCGTCTCGCGGATCTGCAGCACTTCCGCGTCGGTCAGCTGGTTGACGCGGCGCTCGGCCGGGATGCCGACCTTGTCGACGATTTCCTGGGCGAACTTCTTGCCGATGCCGTGAATGTACTGAAGCGCGATGACAACGCGCTTGTTGGTCGGAATGTTGACGCCGGCTATACGAGCCATGTTCTTCTCATCTCCATATGGGCCGGACGAGCCGGCGCTGTCTGCGTTGCCCCGCGTCCGGTGGAGGCCGGCCCTTGCGGGAGTTTCCTGGTCAAAAACGGCTGCCCTGCCCTTGCGGGCAAGCAAACTCCATGCCTGACAGGAAGACGGGCCGCCATACCCCAGCGGACCGCTTCAGTCAAGCACAATCGCTATTTGGCCGAGGCGGCCTCTTTCACCGTCGCCGCGAGCACGGCTTCGATCTCCGACGTCACGGCATCAATACCAGCCATGCCGTCCACGCTCTTCAGCCGGCGCTTGGCATAATAATAGCCGATCAGCGGAGCGGTCTTCTTGTAATATTCCCGCAGCCGCTCCTCGAACACCGCCGGATTGTCGTCCTTGCGCACCGGCTGACCGGCTGCCTTGGCCTCATCGGCTCGCTTGACGATGCGGCCGACCAGCGCCTTGTCGTCGACGACAAGCTCGATGACGGTGTCGAGCGCAATGCCACGTTCGTCAAGCATCGATTCAACCGCATCAGCCTGCACCAGCGTACGCGGGTAGCCGTCGAGGATGAAACCATTGGCGCAATCGGGCAGGTCAATGCGCTCGGCCACGATGGCGTTGACGATGGCATCCGAGACCAGCTCGCCGGCATCCATGACCGCCTTGGCGCGCTTGCCGACTTCGGTACCGGCCTGCACCGCGGCGCGCAGCATGTCGCCCGTGGAAAGCTGGGGGATGCCGTGTCTCTCTACCAGTCTTTGTGCTTGTGTCCCCTTGCCCGCTCCTGGCGGCCCAAGCAAAATCAACCTCATCTGGCTTTCTTCCCCCCGCGCAGCTTCGACTTCTTGATCAGGCCTTCATACTGGTGCGCGATCAGGTGGCCCTGAATCTGCGCAACCGTGTCGAGCGTGACACTGACCACGATCAGAAGCGATGTGCCACCAAGGTAGAATGGTACGCCAGTCGCCGAGATCAGGAACTCCGGCAGCAGACAGACCAGCACCAGATAGATGGCACCGACGACAGTGATGCGGGTAAGAACGTAGTCGATATAGTCGGCGGTGCGCTCGCCCGGACGATAGCCGGGGATGAAGCCGGAGTGCTTCTTGAGCTGGTCGGCGGTGTCCTTCGGGTTAAAGACGATCGCGGTGTAGAAGAAGGCGAAGAACACGATCATCGCCGCGTAGAACAACATATAGAGCGGCTGGCCATGGCCGAGCGAGGCCAGGATGGTGCTGGCCCAGGCCGGCATGTTCGTGGTCTGCGAGAAGCCGGCGACGGTGGCCGGCAGCAAGAGCAGCGACGAGGCGAAGATCGGCGGGATGACGCCCGACGTGTTGAGCTTGAGCGGCAGGTGGGAAGTGTCGCCCTGGAACATGCGATTGCCGACCTGACGCTTCGGATACTGGATCAGCAGACGCCGCTGGGCGCGCTCGAAGAAGACGATGAGCGCGATGACGACGATGGCCAGCACGATGATCGCCAGGATCAGGCCGGTCGACAGCGCTCCGGTGCGGCCGAGTTCCAGCGTGCCGGAAATGGCATGCGGCAGGCCGGCGACGATGCCGGAGAAGATGATCAGCGAAATGCCGTTGCCGATGCCGCGCGCGGTGATCTGCTCGCCGAGCCACATCAGGAACATGGTGCCGCCGACCAGCGTGACGACGGTCGAGATGCGGAAGAACATGCCGGGATCGCTGACGATGCCGTTGCCGCCTTCAAGCCCGACCGAAATACCATAGGCCTGCACCAGCGCCAGGAGCACCGTGCCGTAGCGCGTGTACTGGTTGATGACCTTGCGGCCCTGCTCGCCTTCCTTCTTCAGCGCTTCCAGCGACGGGATGACCGAGGTCATCAGCTGCATGATGATGGAAGCGGAAATGTAAGGCATGATGCCGAGCGCGAAGATCGCCATGCGTTGCACGGCGCCGCCGGCGAACATGTTGAACATGCCCAGCACGCCCTTGCTCTGCGAAGAGAAGGCCTGCGCGAAGGCATCGGGATTGATGCCGGGAAGCGGGATGTAGGTGCCGAGGCGGTAGACGAGCAGCGCGCCGACGGTGAACCAGATTCGTTTCTTCAGGTCCTCCGCTTTGGCGAAGGCTGAGAAATTCAGATTCGAGGCTAGTTGTTCAGCAGCCGAAGCCATGCCCGATTCTCCGCTTGGTCACGCTTGATGGCCCTAAGGTCAGGCGGCGCGTGTCACCGAAGCTCACGAGATAAGCTCCGGACTGTAAACATGCAAGCGGCCGCGTTGACGCGGCCGCCATATTGAACAGGTCGAAGCGCGATCGAAAGCAAAACCGGATCCGGCCTTGCCGAGCGCGCTTCAAATTGCTGTTACTCGGCGGCCGCCTCTTGCGGCAGCTTGACCGAACCGCCGGCCTTTTCGATCTTCTCGATCGCGGCCTTGGAGGCCCCGGCGACGTCAAAGGCGAGCTTCGCCTTGAGATCGCCGTCCGACAGCACGCGCACGCCGTCCTTCACGCGACGGATGACGCCGGCGGCTACCAGCGCCTCGGCCGTCACGGTCGCCTTCGCATCGAGCTTCTTGGCGTCTACAGCGGCCTGGATACGGGCCAGCGAGACGACGGTGAAGCTCTTGGCGAAGATGTTGTTGAAGCCACGCTTCGGCAGGCGCCGATAGAGCGGCATCTGGCCACCCTCGAAGCCGTTGACGGCGACGCCGGAGCGCGCCTTCTGGCCCTTGACGCCGCGACCGGCAGTCTTGCCGGAACCGGAGCCGATGCCGCGGCCGAGACGCTTCTTCGAATGCGTCGCGCCGTCCTTGTCACGCAGATCGTTGAGTTTCATCTTGCTTCTCCTGCGCCTGTGCTCAGCCCTCGTCCACGACGCGGACGAGATGCTGGACGGCAGCGATCATGCCGCGCACGGAAGGCGTATCTTCCAGCGTGCGCTGCTTGTGCATCTTGTTGAGGCCGAGGCCGACCAGCGTCGCGCGCTGTTCCTTCGGGCGACGGATCGGCGAGCCGATCTGCTCAACGGTGATGGTCTTGGTTGCTTTCTTGGCCATGGTCAAAATCCCTGGTCAGATCGACTATTCTTCAGCCGCGACGGCGGTGCCGCGGCGGGCCTGAAGGGTCGAATACTTGATGCCGCGCGCGGCAGCCACATCCTTGGGATGCATCTGGCTCTTCAGCGCGTCGAAAGTGGCGCGAACCATGTTGTAAGGGTTCGACGAACCCATCGACTTGGCGACCACGTCATGCATGCCGAGCGTCTCGAAGACGGCACGCATCGGGCCGCCGGCGATGATGCCGGTACCTTGCTTGGCGGCGCGCAGGAGAACACGGCCGGCGCCCCAGCGTCCCTCGACATCGTGGTGCAGCGTGCGGCCCGAGCGCAGCGGCACGAAGATCATGTCGCGCTTGGCCGATTCGGTTGCCTTGCGGATGGCTTCCGGCACTTCGCGCGCCTTGCCGTGACCGAAGCCGACGCGGCCCTTCTGGTCGCCGACGACGACGAGTGCTGCAAAACCGAAGCGGCGGCCGCCCTTGACGACCTTGGCGACACGGTTGATGTGGACGAGCTTGTCGACCATGCCGTCATCGCGTTCTTCACGATCGCGGCCGCGGCCGCCATCCCTACGTTCCTGTGCCATATCCTGTTCCTTGTTCTTTTCCGGAAGCACGGGTTGCTGAATGCCGACGCCTCATTGCGGGTCGCCGACGGTGAAAATCATCACTCCCTTGCATGATCCGTTTCGAAAAGTCTGCAACTTTCTGCCGACTTTCGGTCCGGATCAGGCTTAGAAGCTCAAGCCGCCTTCACGAGCCGCCTCGGCCAGCGCCTTGACGCGGCCGTGATAGATGTACGGGCCGCGGTCGAAGACGACTTCCTTGACTCCCGCCTTGGCGGCACGCTCGGCGATCAGCTTGCCGATCGCGGCAGCGGCAGCGGTATCGGCACCGGTCTTGAGCGAACCCTTGAGGTCCTTCTCGAGGGTCGAGGCGGCAGCGATGGTGTGGCCCTTGGCGTCGTCGATGACCTGGACGTAGATGTTCTTCGACGTGCGGTGAACCGACAGGCGCGGACGCTCGCCGGCGACCTTCTTGATCTGGCGGCGGACGCGCTGCGCGCGGCGCTGAGTGGCTTCCTTGGTACCCATGATGGTCTTCCTTGCCTTCAGAAAACGGGGGCCGCCCTGTGCGGTAGGCGAAAGCGCCTCCCGCGACCGCTCCCCGCGGCGTTACACTTCCTGGCTTGGCCCCTTCCGAAAAGTCTGCACCTTCCCCGGGGCCAAACCCACTACTTCTTCTTGCCTTCCTTGCGGACGATCTTCTCGCCTGCATAGCGGACGCCCTTGCCCTTGTAGGGCTCGGGACCACGGTATTCGCGGATTTCCGCGGCCACCTGGCCGACCTGCTGCTTGTCGATACCGGCAACGGTGATTTCGGTCGGCTTCGGCACGGTGATGGTGATGCCTTGCGGCGTCTCGTAGACGACGTCGTGGCTGAAGCCGAGCGCCAGCTGCAGGTTCTTGCCCTGCAAGGCCGCGCGATAGCCGACGCCGGTGATCTCGAGCTTCTTCTCGAAGCCGTCCTTGACGCCCTGCAGGATGTTGACGATCTGCGTGCGCGACATGCCCCACTTGAGCGGGCGGTCTTGGACTGGTCGCGCGGCTCGACAGCGATCTCGCTGCCTTCCATCTTGACCAGCACTTCGTCGTTGACCACGAACTTCAGCTCGCCCTTGGGGCCCTTCGCCGTCACGGTCTGGCCGTTGACGGTCGCGGTCACGCCCTGCGGCAGCGAAACGGGTTTCTTTCCAATACGAGACATTTTGTTGTCCTCGTCACTTCTCTTGTTTCAGGTCTCTGTCTTCGGGACGATCCGAAGACCGAATTCCATTTTTTCGGGATCACGCTGCCGGATCAGAAGATCTGGCAGAGGATCTCGCCACCGACGTTCTGTTCGCGCGCTTCGTGGTCGGCCATCACGCCCTTCGGCGTCGAAAGGATGGCGATACCGAGGCCGTTGGCGACATGCGGGATCGACTTGGCCGAAACGTAAACGCGGCGGCCCGGCTTCGAGACGCGGGCGATTTCGCGCACCACCGGCGCTCCGTCGAAATACTTCAGCTCAATCTCGATTTCGGACTTGCCGTTGTCGAAATCGGTCTGGCTGTAGTCGCGGATATAGCCTTCAGCCTTCAGCACGTCGAGGACGCGGGTGCGCAGACGCGAGGCCGGCGTCGACACGCTCGACTTCTTGCGGCCATAGGCGTTGCGGATGCGGGTCAGCATATCGCCGAGAGGATCGCTCAATGACATGTTATGTCCTCCTTACCAGCTCGACTTGACCAGGCCCGGGATCTGGCCGTTATTGCCGAGATCACGAAGCGCGATGCGCGATACTTTGAGCTTGCGATAGTAGGCACGCGGACGGCCGGTGACTTCGCAGCGGTTGCGGATGCGGATCTTGGCCGAGTTGCGCGGCATGGCGGCAAGCTTGAGCTGAGCGCGGAAGCGCTCCTCCATCGGCTTGGACTGGTCCATGATGATCGCCTTCAGGGCAGCGCGCTTGGGACCGTACTGGTCGGCAAGCTTGCGGCGCCTGTTGTTCTTCTCGACTGAGCTGGTCTTTGCCATTTCAGATTTTTCCTTTTCTCGCTGCCGTTACTGGCGGAAGGGGAAGTTGAAGGCCTTGAGCAGTGCCCTGGCTTCGTCGTCCGTCTTCGCAGTCGTACAAACGATGACGTCCATGCCCCAGATCTGATCAACCTTGTCGTAGTTGATCTCCGGGAACACGATGTGTTCCTTGATGCCCATGGCGTAGTTGCCACGACCATCGAAGCTCTTCGGATTCAGCCCGCGGAAGTCGCGGACGCGCGGCAGCGCGATGTTCACGAGGCGGTCGAGGAACTCGTACATGCGTTCCTTGCGCAGCGTGACCTTGGCGCCGATCGGCATCTTCTCGCGGACCTTGAAGCCCGCGATCGAATTGCGGGCGCGGGTGACGACGGCCTTCTGGCCGGCGATCATCGCCAGATCCTCGGCCGCGATCGAAGGCTTCTTCGAATCGCCGGTCGCTTCGCCAACGCCCATGTTCAGCACGATCTTGTCGATGCGCGGAACCTGCATCTCGTTGTCGTAGCCGAACTGCTCCTGCAAGGCCTTGCGGATGGTCTCGTTGTAGACCTGCTTGAGGCGCGGCGTGTTCTGGGCAGTCGCCTGCTTGGTTTGAGCCTTAGCCATTGATGACTTCTCCCGAGCGCTTGGCGACGCGCACCTTCTTGCCGTCCTTCTGGAAGATGAAGCCGACGCGGGTCGGCTTGCCATCCTTGGGGTCGGCCAGCGCGATGTTCGACAGCTGGATCGGCGCTTCCTTGGTGATGATCCCGCCCTCTTGGGACTGGGACTGCTTCTGGTGACGACGGATCATGTTGACGCCGCGCACCAGCGCGGTGTCGTCCTTCGGCTGAACCGACAGGACTTCGCCCGAACGGCCCTTGTCCTTGCCAGCAAGCACGACGACCTTGTCGCCTTTTCTAATCTTCTGCATTGGTCCGGCTCCTTACAGCACTTCAGGCGCGAGCGAGATGATCTTCATGTGGTTCTTGGCGCGGAGTTCGCGCGGAACCGGTCCGAAGATACGCGTGCCGATCGGCTCTTTCTTGTTGTCGACGAGAACGGCCGCGTTCTTGTCGAAACGGATCACGCTGCCGTCCGGGCGGCGGATGTCCTTGGCCGTGCGAACCACGACCGCCTTCATCACATCGCCCTTCTTCACGCGGCCGCGCGGGATGGCTTCCTTGATCGACACCACGATGATGTCGCCTACGGAAGCGTATTTCCGCTTCGAGCCGCCCAGCACCTTGATGCACATGACACGACGGGCGCCGGAATTATCCGCGACGTCGAGGTTTGTTTGCATCTGAATCATGACTGGCCGCCTTCTTCTTTTCTAACGGGACGGGTTCTTCACCCCTCCCCGGTCTGTCCAAAATTCGTTTGTTTACGCCCAGAGATCAGGCTTGGTCCGAAGACACGACGATCCAGCGCTTGTCCTTGGAAATCGGCTTCGATTCCTGGATGAACACCTGATCGCCAACCTTGTGGGCGTTGTTCTCGTCGTGCGCCTTGTACTTCTTGGTCATGCGCACGGTCTTCTTCATCACGGGATGCGTGAAGCGCCGTTCGACCTTGACGACAACCGTCTTCTCGTTCTTGTCGCTGACGACGGTGCCCTGCAGAATGCGCTTTGGCATGGTTTTCGTCCTTAAGCCTTCTTAGCCGCGGACTTTTCCGCAGCGATGGTCTTGATACGCGCAATGTCCTTGCGGACCTGCCTCACGCGCGCGGTCTTTTCGAGCTGGCCGGTCGCCTTCTGGAAGCGCAGGTTGAACTGCTCTTTCTTCAGGCTGGCCAGGTCGTCGGTCAGCTGGTCCTGGGTCTTGGTCCGGATGTCTTCGGCTTTCATGATCAGCCCGTCCTTATTCTGCGATGCGCTGTACGAAGCGCGTCCTGACCGAGAGCTTGGCCGCGCCGAGACGCAGTGCCTCACGGGCGGTTTCTTCGTTGACGCCGTCGATCTCGAACATGATCCGGCCCGGCTTGACGCGCGCCGCCCAGTAGTCGACCGCGCCCTTGCCCTTGCCCATGCGGACTTCGGTCGGCTTCGAGGTGACCGGCAGATCCGGGAAAATACGGATCCAGACACGGCCGGCGCGCTTCATCTCGCGGGTGATCGCGCGGCGGGCCGCTTCGATCTCGCGCGCGGTGACGCGGTTCGGCTCAAGCGCCTTCAGCCCGAAACCACCGAAATCCAGGTTGGTGCCGCCCTTGGCGGTACCGTGGATACGGCCCTTGAACTGCTTGCGGAACTTTGTGCGCTTTGGCTGCAGCATCGTTCTAACTCCAAATTCCTAAATGTCTCAGGCGTTTTCGCGACGACGACCGCGTTCGCGATCACCACCACCACCGCCATGCGCATGATCGCCCTCGGTCGCGCGGCGCTCCGAAGCCATCGGGTCGTGCTCGAGGATCTCGCCCTTGAACACCCACACCTTGACGCCGCAGATGCCGTACGCCGTATTCGCCTCGGCCGTGCCGTAGTCGACATCGGCGCGCAGCGTGTGCAGCGGCACGCGGCCTTCGCGGTACCATTCCATGCGCGCGATTTCGGCGCCGCCGAGACGGCCCGAGCAGTTGATGCGGATGCCTTCAGCACCGAGGCGCATCGCCGACTGCACGGCACGCTTCATGGCGCGGCGGAACGCGATGCGGCGCTCGAGCTGCTGGGCGATCGACTGGGCGACCAGGGTCGCGTCGATTTCCGGCTTGCGCACTTCGACGATGTTGAGGTGCGTCTCGGACTTGGTCATCTCCATCAGCTTCTTGCGAAGCTTCTCGATGTCGGCGCCCTTCTTGCCGATGATCAGACCCGGGCGCGCGGCATGGATGGTGACGCGGCACTTCTTGTGCGGACGCTCGATCACGACCTTCGAGATGGCAGCCTGCTTGAGCTCCTTCTCGAGGTACTTGCGGATCTTGATGTCCTCATGCAGCAGCTTGCCGTACTCGCCGGTGTTCGCGAACCAGCGCGAATCCCAGGTGCGGTTGATGCCGAGGCGAAGACCGATCGGATTGACTTTCTGGCCCATTATGCGGCCTCCCCTTTTTCTTCGACTTCACGAACGACGATCGTGAGGTGCGAGAACGGCTTCTCGATACGGCTGGCGCGACCACGGCCCCGGGCATGGAACCGCTTCATGACGATCGACTTGCCGACATAGGCTTCCGCCACGATCAGCGCATCGACGTCGAGGTCGTGGTTGTTTTCCGCGTTGGCGATCGCCGATTCCAGCGTCTTCTTGACCGTGCCGGAAATCCGCTTGGCCGAGAATTCCAGGTCGGAAAGCGCTGTCGCGACCTTCTTGCCGCGGATCAGCGCGGCAACCAGGTTCAGCTTCTGCGGGCTGATACGGATCGTGCGCAGTACGGCGCGCGCTTCGTTGTCAGCAAGCCTGCGCGGAGCTTTGGCCTTGCCCATGATTATTTCCTCTTCGCCTTCTTATCCGCGCCGTGACCGTAGTAGGTCCGCGTCGGAGCGAATTCACCGAACTTGTGACCGACCATGTCCTCGTTCACCGAGACGGGAACATGCTTCTGGCCGTTATAGACACCGAAGGTGAAGCCGACGAACTGCGGCAGGATGGTGGAGCGACGGCTCCACATCTTGATCACCTCATTGCGACCACCTTCACGAACCTTGTCCACCTTCTTGAGAAGGTAGCCGTCGATGAAGGGGCCTTTCCAAATAGAACGAGTCACTTGGCGTTACCTCTTCTTAGCTCTTGCGCTGATGGCGCGAGCGCAGGATGAACTTGTCGGTCGCCTTGTTGGACCGCGTCTTCTTGCCCTTGGTCGGCTTGCCCCACGGCGAGACCGGATGGCGGCCACCGGAGGTGCGGCCTTCACCACCGCCATGCGGGTGGTCGACCGGGTTCATGGTCACGCCGCGATTGTGCGGGCGCTTGCCACGCCAAACCGTGCGGCCGGCCTTGCCGTCGTTGATGTTGCCGTGGTCCGGGTTGGACACGGCACCGACGGTGGCCATGCAGGAGCCGTGAACGACACGCTGCTCGCCCGAGTTGAGGCGCAGGATCGCCATGCCCTGGTCGCGGCCGACGAGCTGGGCGTAACCGCCAGCCGACCGGGCGACCTGGGCGCCCTTGCCCGGCTTCAGCTCGATGTTGTGGACGATCGTGCCGACCGGCATCGAGGCCAGCGGCATCGCATTGCCCGGCTTCACGTCGACCGCTTCGCCAGCCACGATCTTGTCGCCGGCGGCAAGGCGCTGCGGAGCGATGATGTAGGACAGCTCGCCATCGTCATACTTGATCAGCGCGATGAAGGCGGTGCGGTTCGGATCGTATTCAATGCGCTCGACCGTGCCGACGACGTCGAACTTGCGGCGCTTGAAATCGATGATGCGGTACGAACGCTTGTGACCGCCGCCGATGAAGCGGGCAGTGATGCGGCCGTAATTGTTACGGCCGCCCGACTTGGTCAGGCCCTCGGTCAGACCCTTGACGGGCTTGCCCTTGTAGAGGCCCGAGCGGTCGACGATGACCAACTGACGGGTGCTCGGCGTTATCGGGTTGAATTTTTTAAGTGCCATTGTCCTGTCCTCGCGGCCTTGCTCAGAGACCCGTCGCGACGTCGATCGACTGGCCGTCTGCCAGCGTCACTACCGCCTTCTTGACGTCGCTCTGGCGGCCGATCGTGCCGCGGAAGCGCTTGATCTTGCCCTTGCGGACAAGCGTGTTCACGGCCATCACCTTGACGCCGAACAGCGCTTCGACGGCGGCCTTGATTTCCGGCTTCGACGCCTTCTTGGCGACGTTGAAGACGACCTGGTTCTGCTCGGAAGCCATGGTCGACTTTTCGGTGATCGCCGGGCTGACGATTACGTCGTAGTGACGAAGGTCGGTCATTTAAAGCGCTCCTCGAGAGCCTCGACGGCGGCCTTCGAAAGGACCAGCGTGCCGCGGCGCAGAATGTCGTAGACGTTGATGCCCTGGATGGGCAGCACGTCGATGTTCGGGATGTTGGTCGCGGCCAGCTTGAAGTTCCGGTCGAGCTCGGCGCCACCAATCACCAGGGCGTTCGTCAGGCCCAGCGTCGCGAAATTCGCGATCAGCGCCTTGGTCTTTGCCTCGGTCAGCTTCAGCTCGTCGATGACGATGATCGACGCGCTCTTGGCCTTGGCCGAGAGAGCATGCTTGAGGCCGAGCGCGCGGACCTTCTTCGGCAGCTCGTGCTCGTGGCTGCGAACGACCGGGCCGTGAGCCTTGCCGCCGCCGCGGAACTGCGGAGCGCGTGCCGAATGGTGACGGGCGCGGCCCGTACCCTTCTGCTTGTACATCTTGGCGCCGGTGCGCGCGATCTCGGCGCGGCCCTTGGCCTTGTGCGTGCCCTGCTGCTTCTTGGCGAGCTGCCAGCGCACGACGCGCTGCAAAATGTCCTCGCGCGGATCAAGGCCGAAAATCTCCTCGGAGAGTTTCACCTTGCCGGCGTCCTTGCCGCCCAGCGTTGTGATCTTGAGATCCATTATTCCGCTCCCTCTGTGGCCGGAGCCTCATTCTTCGTGCCCATACCGGCAGCAACTGGGCGGATCGCGGCGGGCTTCGGCGCATTGGCCGGAAGCGCCACCTTGGCGGCGTCGCGAACCAGGATCCACGCACCCTTCGACCCGGGAACCGCGCCGCGGATCAGGATCAGGCCGCGGTCGGCATCGGTCGAGACGATCTCGACGTTCTGCGTGGTGACGCGCGTGTCGCCCATGTGGCCGGCCATCTTCTTGCCCTTGAACACCTTGCCGGGGTCCTGGCGCTGGCCGGTCGAGCCGTGCGTGCGGTGCGAGACCGAGTTACCGTGGGTCGCGCGGCCACCACCCATGTGGTGGCGCTTGATGACGCCCTGGAAACCCTTGCCGATCGTCGTGCCGGTGACGTCGACCTTCTGGCCGGCGACGAAATGCTCGACCGTGATCTCGGCGCCGACATCGATCATGTTGTCGGCGGAGACGCGGAACTCGGCAAGCTTGGCCTTCGGCTCGACGGAAGCGGTCGCGAAATGGCCGCGCATCGCCTTCGACGTGTTCTTCACCTTGGCAAGGCCAACGCCGAGCTGAACGGCGGTGTAGCCATTCTTCTCCTGCGTGCGCTGCGCCACGACCTGGCAGTTCTCCATCTGGAGAACGGTGACGGGAACATGTTCCCCGGCATCGTTGTAGATGCGGGTCATTCCCACCTTCTTTGCAATCACACCTGAACGCATCGGTTCAATTCCTTTAGAGTTCCGGGCCAGGGGCACCGCCCCTTACCGCGCTCTCATTCCCTTAGAGCTTGATCTCGACGTCGACACCGGCGGCCAGATCGAGCTTCATCAAAGCATCGACGGTCTGCGGGGTCGGATCGACGATATCGAGCAGACGCTTGTGCGTGCGCATCTCGAACTGCTCGCGGCTCTTCTTGTCGACGTGAGGCGACCGGTTGACCGTGAACTTTTCGATCCGCGTCGGCAGCGGAATGGGGCCGCGGACGTTGGCACCGGTGCGCTTGGCCGTCGACACGATTTCGCGCGTCGAGGCGTCGAGCACCCGGTGATCAAACGCCTTCAGGCGGATGCGGATATTCTGTCCGTTCATGCGTCACTTCCTTGTTCTGGCGCGGCGCGGGCACCCGCGCCCGCGACAGATCGGTTTAAGTCCAAATTACTCTTTGATGGTGACGACGATGCCGGCACCGACGGTGCGGCCGCCTTCACGGATGGCGAAGCGCAGCTTCTCTTCCATGGCGATCGGCACGATCAGCTCGACGTCGACCGTGATGTTGTCGCCAGGCATCACCATCTCGGTGCCGGCCGGCAGCGACACGATGCCGGTCACGTCGGTGGTGCGGAAGTAGAACTGCGGACGGTAGTTGGTGAAGAACGGCGTGTGACGGCCGCCCTCGTCCTTGGTCAGGATGTAGGCTTCGGCCACGAACTTCTTGTGCGGCTTCACCGAACCGGGCTTGGCCAGAACCTGGCCGCGCTCGACACCTTCACGGTCGACACCGCGCAGCAGCGCGCCGATGTTGTCGCCCGCCTGGCCCTGGTCGAGCAGCTTGCGGAACATCTCCACGCCCGTGCAGGTCGTCTTGGTGGTCGGACGGATGCCGATGATCTCCAACTCCTCGCCGACCTTGACCACGCCGCGCTCGACGCGACCGGTCACGACCGTGCCGCGGCCCGAGATCGAGAACACGTCCTCGATCGGCATCAGGAACGGCTTGTCGAGCGGACGAACCGGCGTCGGGATGTAGGCGTCGACCTGAGCCATCAGCTCGCGGATCGCGTCCTCGCCGATCTTCTTGTCCGAATCTTCAAGAGCCGCCAGCGCCGAACCCTTGACGATCGGAATGTCGTCGCCGGGGAACTCGTTCTTGGTCAGCAATTCGCGAACCTCGAGCTCGACCAGCTCAAGCAGCTCGGCATCGTCGACCTGGTCGACCTTGTTCAAGAACACCACGATCGACGGTACGCCGACCTGGCGGGCCAAAAGGATGTGCTCGCGCGTCTGCGGCATCGGGCCGTCGGCGGCCGACACAACCAGGATCGCGCCGTCCATCTGCGCGGCACCGGTGATCATGTTCTTCACATAGTCGGCGTGGCCGGGGCAGTCGACGTGGGCGTAGTGGCGGTTCTCCGTCTCGTACTCGACGTGAGCCGTCGAAATCGTGATGCCGCGCGCCTTCTCTTCCGGCGCCGCGTCAATCTGGTCATAGCGCTTGTATTCGCCAAAATACTTGGTGATCGCTGCCGTCAAAGACGTCTTGCCATGATCAACGTGGCCAATCGTGCCGATGTTCACATGCGGCTTGGTGCGCTCGAATTTACCTTTTGCCATGTGATGTCTCCATTCCTGCTCGCCCGTACGGGCTCTTAATTAAGTTGCCGCAGCACCCTGCCGGGTTACGCGTATTTCTTCTGGACTTCCTGGGCGACCGCGGTCGGGACCGGCTCGTAGTGGTCGAACTGCATCGTGTAGGCCGCACGGCCCTGGCTCATCGAGCGCAGATTGTCGACGTACTTGAACATGTTGGCGAGCGGCACCATCGCGTTGATGACGACTGCCACGCCGCGGGCTTCCTGGCCCTGGATCTGGCCACGACGGCCGTTGAGGTCGCCGATGACACCGCCGACATAATCTTCCGGCGTCACGACCTCGACCTTCATGATCGGCTCGAGCAGCTGCACGCCGAGCTTCGGCGAAGCTTCCATAAAGCAAGCGCGGGAAGCGATTTCGAATGCGAGCACCGAAGAGTCGACGTCGTGGAAAGCGCCGTCGATCAAGGTAGCCTTGACGCCGATCATCGGGAACCCGGCAAACGGGCCGGAACCCATCTTGCTCAGCAGGCCCTTCTCGACACCCGGGATGTATTCCTTCGGCACAGCGCCGCCGACGATCTTGGATTCGAACACGAAATCCTCGCCATCGGGGTTCGGCTCGAACACGATCTTCACGCGGGCGAACTGCCCGGTACCACCGGTCTGCTTCTTGTGCGTGTAGTCCTGCTCGTGCCTGCGGGTGATCGTCTCGCGATAAGCCACCTGCGGCGCACCAACATTGGCCTCGACCTTGAACTCGCGGCGCATGCGGTCGACGATGATGTCGAGGTGCAGCTCGCCCATGCCGGAAATGATGGTCTGGCCGCTTTCCTCGTCGGTCTTGACGCGGAAGGACGGATCCTCGGCAGCCAGGCGATGCAGCGCGAGGCCCATCTTTTCCTGGTCGTTCTTGGTCTTCGGCTCGATGGCGATCTGGATGACCGGATCGGGGAATTCCATACGCTCGAGGATGACCGGATGCAGCGGATCGCACAGCGTGTCGCCGGTGGTCGTGTCCTTGAGACCTGCGAGAGCGACGATGTCGCCGGCATAGGCCTCTTCAACGTCGGCACGGGAATTCGCATGCATCTGCAGCATACGGCCGATGCGCTCTTTCTTGCCCTTCACGGTGTTGTCGACCGAGATGCCCTTGGAGAGCTTGCCCGAATAGATGCGGGCAAAGGTCAGCGAACCGACGAACGGGTCGTTCATGATCTTGAACGCCAGCATCGACAGCGGCTCGTTGTCGTCGGCGTGACGCTCGATCTCGGCATCGGTCTTGGCATCAACACCCTTAATCGCGGGCACATCGGCCGGCGACGGCAGGTATTCCACGACGGCGTCGAGCAGAGGCTGCACGCCCTTGTTCTTGAATGCCGAGCCGCAGAACATCGGGAAGAACTTGACCGCGATGGTGCCCTTACGGATCAGCGCGCGGATCTCGTCATTCGACGGCATCTTGCCTTCAAGGTAATTTTCAAGAGCCGTCTCGTCCATCTCGACGGCGGCCTCGATCATCTTCTCGCGGTATTCCTCGGCGCGGGCCTTGAGGTCGGCCGGGATCTCGACGACATCCCAGGCAGCGCCCAGCGTCTCATCGCGCCAGACCAGCGCGTTCATCTCGACCAGGTCGACGACGCCCTTGAATTCGGTCTCGGCGCCGATCGGCAGCTGCATGACGACAGCCTGCGCACCGAGGCGCGAGCCGATCATCTCGACCGAGCGGTAGAAGTCCGCGCCGGTCTTGTCCATCTTGTTGCAGAAGATCATGCGCGGCACGCGGTACTTGTCGGCCTGGCGCCAGACGGTTTCCGTCTGCGGCTCCACACCGGCATTGGCGTCGAGCAGCGCGATGGCGCCGTCGAGCACGCGCAGCGAACGCTCGACCTCGATGGTGAAGTCGACGTGTCCGGGCGTGTCGATGATGTTGAAGCGGTGCATCTTGCCGTCACGACCCTTCCAGAAGGTCGTGGTCGCGGCCGACGTAATCGTGATGCCGCGCTCCTGCTCCTGCTCCATCCAGTCCATGGTCGCGGCGCCGTCGTGCACTTCGCCGATCTTGTGCGACTTGCCCGTGTAATAGAGGACGCGCTCGGTGGTCGTCGTCTTGCCGGCGTCGATATGCGCCATGATACCGAAATTGCGGTAGTCTTCGATTTTATATTCGCGGGCCATCGTAACTGCCTCTCAGTCTCTTTCGCGCTTTACCAGCGGTAGTGCGCGAAGGCGCGGTTGGCTTCAGCCATCTTGTGGGTGTCTTCACGCTTCTTCACGGCGGTGCCGCGGTTGTTGGCCGCGTCCATCAGCTCGCCGGAAAGGCGGTCGACCATGGTGGTCTCGTTGCGGTTGCGGGCCGCGGCGATCAGCCAGCGGATGGCCAGCGCCTGACGGCGCTCGGGGCGCACGTCGACCGGAACCTGGTAGGTGGCGCCGCCGACGCGACGCGAACGCACTTCCACATGCGGCGCGACATTGTCGAGCGCCTGATGGAAGACGGTGACCGGCTCCTGCTTGGTCTTCGACTGGACCTGGTCGAGCGCGCCGTAGACGATGGTCTCGGCAACCGACTTCTTGCCGTCATACATGACGGCGTTCATGAACTTGGTGACGATCAGATCGCCGAACTTGGGGTCCGGATTGATCTCACGCTTTTCTGCACTGTGACGACGGGACATGGCTTTTGTCTCTCAATCTCTCATAGCCCGGCGCAGTCAAAAAAGCGCCGAAGCCGGAAAACCTTACTTCGGACGCTTGGCACCGTATTTCGAACGGCGCTGCTTGCGGTTCTTCACACCCTGCGTGTCGAGCACGCCGCGGATGATGTGGTAACGGACACCCGGAAGGTCCTTGACGCGGCCGCCGCGGATCATCACCACGGAGTGCTCCTGAAGGTTGTGACCTTCGCCGGGGATGTAACCGATCACCTCGAAACCATTGGTCAGGCGGATCTTGGCCACCTTGCGCAGCGCCGAGTTCGGCTTCTTCGGCGTCGTTGTGTAGACGCGCGTGCAGACGCCCCGCTTCTGCGGGTTCTGCTGCATGGCCGGGACCTTGTTGCGCTTCACCGGCGCAATGCGCGGCTTGCGGATCAGCTGGTTGACGGTAGGCATTAAACCCTCTTGTCTCTCAATTCCGTGTCTCGTGCCGGTCAAGGCTCGCTCAAAGCGTCATTTCCATACGCAAATTCGGGCCACAAACCGCGCCTTGCGGTCTCGCCCGAACAAATCGCAGAGGAAGCGGATACCGCTTCGTGCACGCCGGAAATGTCTTTTTCGCTCGTAAAACGAACCCTGTTTGAGGCAAACTCCAAAGCGTGTCGCTTCGGAAGGGAGAGCCTCACATCGGTTCTGACTGGGCGGCTTCTACTCGTAAGCCCGCGTACCGTCAACCCCGGAGCGGCAAATATTGCATTGAAGCCGGGGCTTGGCAGCCATGCGTAAACCGCATGTAATTTTCTTTCGTAATTTTGCAAGGGCGAGGAAGAAAGTGCCAAGCCTCTAGCAAAGTGAATGGCTTTTGGCTGTTGCGCGGCGCGGCTTCATGCGAAAAAGCCGCATGAACAGTCAAAGCCCCTCGCCGCGAAGGAATCGGCCCGTGAACGACAACGAGGAACGCCCGGTCACCATCATCACTGGCCGGGTGTGGAAGAGAAAAGGCGGCAAGCCGGAAGGCGTGCACGTCATGCTGGTTGCGCCCGATGACGATTCGGCGGTGCGCCGTGCGCTCGAATCGCTGGCGGCGGAGGGTTACGCCGAAGCCGAGCTCGACCAGATCGGCGACATGGAGGGCGAGCCCGACGAGGAGCCGCATCTTTCGGCCTTCCAGGGCGCGCTCGAAGGCGAAGTGTCGATCGTGACCTTCGATGTGCCGATCTGAAAGCGTGCCGGCCCTCGCCGTTCGAATCGGCGCTGGAGCCTTCCAACGAGTGAAAGGCCGGCGCTGCAGCTCCGGCAAAGACGGAGTTGACCTTTCGGCTTCGGCTTGCCCAGGGCAAGTGTTCTGATAAGAAGCGCTCACCATTATCCAACAGACGGAGCGGCCGTGTCCCAGCCCATCAAGATAGGCATTGTCGGTGTCGGCAAGATCGTCCGCGACCAACACCTTCCAGCGCTCGCCAAGGACCGGGACTACCGGCTGATCGCCGCTGCCAGCCGGCATGGCAAGGTTGAAGACATCCATAACTTTCCCGATATCGAGACGATGCTTGGCGCCGTTCCCGAACTCGACGCCGTCTCACTCTGCATGCCGCCGCAATTCCGCTACGCTGCGGCGCGCACCGCGCTCGAGGCGAAGAAGCACGTCTTCCTGGAAAAGCCGCCCGGCGCCACGGTCAGCGAGGTCGAGGACCTGAAGGCGCTGGCGACGAAACAGGGCGTGTCGCTGTTCGCCAGTTGGCATTCGCGCTACGCGCCGGCGGTGGAAGCGGCGCGGACATTCTTGGCCTCGACGCAAATCAAATCAGCGGCAATCGTCTGGAAGGAAGACGTGCGCCGCTGGCACCCGAACCAGGACTGGATCTGGCAACCTGGCGGCTTCGGCGTCTTCGATCCAGGCATCAACGCGCTGTCGATCGCGACCTACATCCTGCCCGCCATGTACATCACCTCGGCCGCGCTCGACTTTCCGGAGAACCGCGACGCGCCGATCGCCGCCCAGGTCGCCTTCCGCGCGGCGAACGGGTCGGCGGTGACGATGGATCTGGATTGGCTCCAGACCGGACCGCAGAGCTGGGACATTCTCGCCGATACCGATGCCGGCAAGATGGTGCTCTCGGGCGGTGGCTCGAAACTCGCCATCGACGACCGCGTCGTCCATGAAGAACCGGAAGGGGAATATCCTGAACTCTACAGGCGTTTCGCCGAAATCGTGCACGCCGGCACTTCCGATGTCGATCTCGCGCCCCTCCAGCATGTCGCCGACGCCTTCATGCTCGGCAAGCGCAATGTGGTCGAGGCGTTCTTCGACTGAACAGCGGCCGTAGACCGGATCCGCGATCCGGTCCGCCTATCGCAACAACTCAATCGACGATCGCTATGGCAAACCCGTCATAGCCCTTGGCGCCGACAGTCTGGATCGCGGTGCCGTCCAGGCGCTTGTCGCCGCCGATGAAAGAGAATGCAGCGCGTGCACCTTCGACGTTGGCGTCGCGGCCATTCTCGTCGAGCACCGCGCCGTCACGGATGACGTTGTCGCAGACGATGACCGTTCCCGAGCGCGACAGCCGCATGGCCCAGGAGAGATAGTTGGGGTTGTTAGGCTTGTCGGCGTCGATGAAAACGAGGTCGAACGGCCCGGCGTCTTCGGCGCCCAGCGCAGCGAGCGACTGCAGCGCCGGCCCGACCCGCAGATCGACCCGTTCGGAAACCCCTGCCCGCTCGAAATTCGAACGCGCGACCTTGGCGTGGTGCGGATCGAGTTCGAGCGTCACGATCTTGCCGCCGGCCGGCAATCCCCGCGCCATCCAGATGGTGGAATAACCGCCCAGCGTACCAATCTCGAGCACCTTTTTCGCGCCGCGAATGCGCACCAGCAGCGAGAGCAGCTTTCCTTGCGCCGCCGAGACGTCGATCGCCGGCAAACCACCGTCGCGGTTGGCCGCCAAGACCGCGTCGAGAACGGGATCCGCCTCGAAGAGCAAGGAAACGATGTAGTTATCGACAGCCGTCCAGGTTTTCGTGCTCATCTGCCTTCCTCGATTGTTCGTTGAAACGACAAGGCCGCCGGGTTGCCCCGGCGGCCTTGTTGCCTGAGATTTCTTGCCGCCGCGCCTACTGCGCGGCGGTTGTCATGTCGGCCAGCATCGGCTCGGCGACTTCGACACCGGAGGCCTTGCGGCGCTCGTCGATGATCAGTTCGTCGCGCGAGGTGGCGATGCGGCGGATCTGGCTCATCGTGCCGCCGGTACCGGCCGGGATCAGCCGGCCGACGATGACGTTTTCCTTCAAGCCCTGCAGCATGTCGGTCTTGCCGGCAACCGCGGCTTCCGTCAGCACCCTGGTCGTCTCCTGGAAGGAGGCGGCCGAGATGAAGGACGGCGTCTGCAGCGAGGCCTTGGTGATGCCGAGCAGCACCGGCTGGCCTTCGGCCGGCTTCTTGCCGTCCTCGACCAGGCGCTCGTTGACCTCTTCCAGTTCGATCACGTCGACGTGGTCGCCCGGAATATAGGTCGAGTCGCCCTGCGTGGTGATCTCGACCTTCTGCAGCATCTGGCGAACGATCACCTCGATGTGCTTGTCGTTGATCGACACGCCCTGCAGACGGTAGACCTCCTGGATCTCGTTGACGAGGTAGGACGCAAGCGCCTCCACGCCCTTGATCGCCAGGATGTCGTGCGGCGCCGGATTGCCGTCGAGGATGTAGTCGCCCTTCTCGATGACGTCGCCGTCCTGGAGATGGAACGGCTTGCCCTTCGGGATCAGGTATTCGACAGGCTCAAGCGTCGAGTCATGCGGCTCGATGATGATGCGGCGCTTGTTCTTGTAGTCGCGGCCGAAGCGGATCGTACCATCGATCTCTGCGATGATGGCGTGATCCTTCGGACGACGGGCCTCGAACAGCTCGGCAACACGCGGCAGACCGCCGGTGATGTCCTTGGTCTTGGCGCTTTCCATCGGGATACGCGCCAGGACGTCGCCAGGGCGAACCTGAGCACCCGGCTCGACCGAGAGAATGGCCTCGACCGAGAGCAGGAAGCGGGCATCGCCGCCCTTCGACAGCTTGCCGACCTTGCCCTTGGCGTCCTGAACGACGATCGCCGGCTTCAGGTCGTTGCCGCGCGGCGTCGAACGCCAGTCGATGACCTCGCGCTTGGTGATGCCGGTCGACTCGTCGGCCGTTTCCTGGACGGAAATGCCGTCGACCAGATCCTCGAACGCCACCTTGCCCTCGATTTCGGTGAGGATCGGGCGGGTGTAAGGATCCCATTCGGCGATGCGCTGGCCGCGCTTCACCTTGTCGCCATCGTCCACGAAGATGCGCGAACCATAGGTGACGCGGTGCGTGGCGCGCTCCTTGCCGGCCTCGTCGAGGATCAGCACCGCCATGTTGCGGCCCATGACCATCTGCTGGCCGTCCGAGTTGCGCACCACGTTGCGGTTGCGGATCTCGACCTTGCCCTCATAGGAGGCTTCAAGGAACGAGCTATCCACCACCTGCGCCGTACCGCCCATGTGGAAGGTACGCATGGTGAGCTGGGTGCCCGGCTCGCCGATCGACTGCGCCGCGATGACGCCGACGGCCTCGCCCTGGTTGACCGGGGTGCCACGGGCCAGATCGCGTCCGTAGCAGACCGCGCAGACGCCGACCCTGACTTCGCAAGTCAGCGCCGAGCGGATGCGGACCGACTGCACGCCGGCCTTCTCGATCTGCTCCACGTCGCGCTCGTCCATCAGCGTTCCGGCCTTGACCAGCAATTCGCCGGTCACCGGATGGTTGATGTCGTCGAGCGCGGTGCGGCCCAGCACGCGCTGGCCGACCGAAGCGACGACCTGACCGGCATCGACGATCGGCTGCATGGTGAGGCCCTTGTCGGTGCCGCAATCCACGGAGTTGACGATGCAGTCCTGCGCCACGTCGACCAGACGACGGGTGAGATAGCCCGAGTTCGCCGTCTTCAAGGCGGTGTCTGCCAGACCCTTGCGGGCGCCGTGGGTCGAGTTGAAGTACTCGAGCACGGTCAGGCCTTCCTTGAAGTTCGAGATGATCGGCGTCTCGATGATTTCACCCGACGGCTTGGCCATCAGGCCGCGCATGCCGGCGAGCTGGCGCATCTGGGTGGGCGAGCCGCGCGCACCGGAGTGCGACATCATGTAGATCGAGTTCATCGGCTTCTGACGACCATTGTCCTCGAACTCGACCGCCTTGATGCGGGCCATCATTTCGTCGGCGACCTTTTCCGAGCACTTGGCCCAGGCGTCGACGACCTTGTTGTACTTCTCGCCCTGCGTGATCAGGCCGTCATTGTACTGCTGCTCGTATTCCTTGGCCAAGGCCTCGGTGTCCGACACCAGCTTGATCTTGGTATCCGAATCAGCATGTCGTCCTTGCCGAACGAAATGCCGGCACGGCAGGCATGGGCGAAACCGAGCGCCATGATGCGATCGCAGAAAATGACCGTCTCCTTCTGACCGCAATGGCGGTAGACGGTGTCGATCATCTTGGAGATGTTCTTCTTGGTCATCTCCTGGTTGGCGGTCTCGTAAGGCACGTTGACGTTCTTCGGCAGAAGCTCGCCGATGATCATGCGGCCAGGCGTGGTGTCGTAGATCTTCGACACGACCTTGCCCTCGGCGTCGACCGAGCGGAAGCGGCCCTTGATCTTGGCGTGCAGGGTCACCGCCTTGGTCTCGAGCGCGTGCTGGAGTTCGCCCATGTCGGCAAACACCATGCCCTCGCCCGGCTCGTTCTGGTTGACGATCGAGAGGTAGTAGAGACCCAGAACCATGTCCTGCGACGGCACGATGATCGGCGCGCCGGAAGCCGGGTGCAGGATGTTGTTGGTCGACATCATCAGCACACGGGCTTCCAACTGCGCTTCCAGCGACAGCGGCACGTGGACCGCCATCTGGTCGCCGTCGAAGTCGGCGTTGAAGGCCGTGCAGACCAGCGGATGCAACTGGATCGCCTTGCCTTCGATCAGGATCGGCTCGAACGCCTGGATGCCGAGGCGGTGCAGCGTCGGCGCGCGGTTCAAGAGCACCGGATGCTCGCGGATAACCTCGTCGAGGATATCCCAGACTTCCGGACGCTCCTTCTCGACCAGCTTCTTCGCCTGCTTGACGGTCGAGGAGTAACCCTTCGCGTCGAGGCGGGCGTAGATGAAGGGCTTGAACAGTTCGAGCGCCATCTTCTTGGGCAGGCCGCACTGGTGCAGCTTGAGCTCCGGACCGGTGACGATGACCGAACGGCCGGAATAGTCGACGCGCTTGCCGAGCAGGTTCTGGCGGAACCGGCCCTGCTTGCCCTTGAGCATATCCGACAGCGACTTCAGCGGACGCTTGTTGGCGCCGGTGATGACGCGGCCACGGCGGCCGTTGTCGAACAGCGCGTCGACGGCCTCCTGCAGCATGCGCTTTTCATTGCGCACGATGATGCCGGGGGCACGCAGCTCGATCAGCCGCTTCAGACGGTTGTTGCGGTTGATGACGCGTCGATAGAGATCGTTGAGATCCGACGTCGCGAAACGTCCGCCGTCCAGCGGGACGAGCGGGCGCAGGTCCGGCGGGATCACCGGAACCACCTTCATGATCATCCATTCCGGACGGTTGCCGGACTCCATGAAGTTCTCGACGACCTTGAGCCGCTTCAGATACTTCTTCTGCTTCAACTCGGACGTGGTCGAAGCCAGCTCTGAACGCAGGTCGCCGGCGATCTTCTCCAGGTCCATGCCGGCCAGAAGGTCATGAATGGCCTCGGCGCCGATCATGGCGGTGAAGCTATCCTCGCCATATTCGTCGACGGCGATCATGTACTCTTCCTCGCTGAGCAGCTGGTGCTCCTTCAGCGCGGTGAGGCCGGGTTCGGTGACGATGTAGTTCTCGAAGTAGAGGACGCGCTCGATGTCCTTCAGGGTCATGTCGAGCAGCGTGCCGATGCGCGAGGGCAGCGACTTCAGGAACCAGATATGAGCGACGGGTGCCGCCAGCTCGATATGGCCCATGCGCTCGCGGCGAACGCGCGACAGCGTGACTTCGACACCGCACTTTTCGCAGATGACGCCCTTGTACTTCATGCGCTTGTACTTGCCGCACAGGCACTCGTAGTCCTTGATCGGGCCAAAAATGCGCGCGCAGAACAGACCGTCACGCTCCGGCTTGAAGGTGCGGTAGTTGATGGTCTCCGGCTTCTTGATCTCGCCGAACGACCAGGACAGAATCTTCTCAGGGCTGGCGAGCGATATCCGGATGGAATCGAACACCTGCGCCGGCGCCTGGGGATTGAAGAGATTCATGACCTCTTGGTTCATGCCGTTCTCCTTTCGGGGTCCTCGAAAACCCCTTGCATCTGATGCGGGGCAAATGCCCGCTGAGTGGTCGGCCCACCGGCCGAAGAATTTGGTGCACCCGGTCGCGGGAGCCTCTCCCGCGACCGGGTGTCTTGTTTATTCCGCTGCGTCGGGCAGCCGAACCGGGGCTTCGTCGAGCTTGGTGTTCTCCAATTCGACGTTGAGGCCGAGCGACCGCATCTCCTTGACGAGAACGTTGAAGCTCTCGGGAATGCCGGCCTCGAAGGTGTCGTCACCGCGGACGATCGCCTCGTAGACCTTGGTGCGGCCAGCGACGTCGTCCGACTTCACCGTCAGCATTTCCTGCAGCGTATAGGCGGCGCCGTAGGCTTCCAGCGCCCAGACCTCCATTTCGCCGAAGCGCTGGCCGCCGAACTGCGCCTTGCCGCCCAGCGGCTGCTGGGTGACGAGCGAGTACGGACCTATCGAACGCGCGTGGATCTTATCATCCACGAGGTGGTGAAGCTTGAGCATGTAGATGTAGCCCATCGTCACCTTGCGATCGAACGGCTCGCCGGTGCGTCCGTCATAGAGCTGCGACTGACCGCTGGTGTGCAGGCCCGCCTGCTCCAGCATGACGTTGATGTCGGCCTCGTGCGCGCCGTCGAACACCGGGGTTGCGATCGAGACGCCGCGGCGCATCTGCTCGCTCAGGCGAACGATGCTCTCGTCGTCATACTCGCGGACCGGCTCGTTGCGATCGTTGGCGGGCATGAAGCTCTCCAGCGTCTTGCGCAGCGGCTTGATGTCGCCGGCAGACTTGTAGGCGTCGATCATCTCGCCGATCTTCCTGCCCATTCCGGCGCAAGCCCAGCCCAGATGCGTTTCCAGGATCTGGCCGACATTCATGCGGCTCGGCACACCCAGCGGGTTGAGCACGATATCGGCATGCGTGCCGTCCTCGAGGAAAGGCATGTCCTCGACCGGAACGATGCGCGACACGACACCCTTGTTGCCGTGACGGCCGGCCATCTTGTCACCCGGCTGCATCTTGCGCTTCACCGCCACGAAGACCTTGACCATCTTCATGACGCCCGGAGGCATTTCGTCGCCGCGCTGCACCTTCTCGACCTTGTCCATGAAGCGCTGTTCGAGTGCCTTCTTGGAATCGTCGTACTGGCCGCGCAGGGCTTCCAGTTCGCTCTGGAGCTTTTCGTTCTCCACGGCGAACTGCCACCACTGCGAACGCGGATACTCGTCGAGCGTGTCCTTCGACAGCGTCGAGCCCTTCTTGAAGCCCTTCGGTCCGGCGATCGCTTCCTTGCCGACGAGCACGTCGGAAAGGCGCGCGTAGACGTTGCGATCCAGGATCGCCTGCTCGTCGTCACGGTCCTTGGCGAGGCGTTCGATCTCCTCGCGCTCGATCGCCATGGCGCGCTCGTCCTTCTCCACACCGTGGCGATTGAACACGCGCACCTCGACGACGGTGCCGAAGGTGCCCGGAGGCATGCGCATCGAGGTGTCGCGCACATCGGATGCCTTTTCGCCGAAGATGGCGCGCAGAAGCTTTTCTTCCGGCGTCATCGGGCTTTCGCCCTTCGGCGTGATCTTGCCGACCAGGATATCGCCCGGCTGAACTTCGGCACCGATATAGACGATGCCGGCTTCATCGAGGTTCTTCAGCGCTTCTTCCGAGACGTTCGGAATGTCGCGCGTGATTTCCTCCGGTCCGAGCTTGGTGTCGCGCGCCATGACCTCGAACTCCTCGATGTGGATCGAGGTGAAGACGTCGTCGGCGACGATGCGCTCGGACAGGAGGATCGAGTCCTCGTAGTTGTAGCCGTTCCACGGCATGAACGCGACCAGCACGTTGCGGCCGAGAGCCAGATCGCCGAGCTCGGTCGAAGGACCGTCCGCGATGATGTCGCCCTTGTTGACCCGGTCGCCCATGCGCACCAGCGGACGCTGGTTGATGCAGGTGTTCTGGTTCGAACGCTGGAACTTCATCAGCCGGTAGATGTCGACGCCGGACTTGCCCGGATCGAGGTCTTCCGTTGCGCGGATGACGATGCGCGTCGCGTCCACCTGGTCGACGATGCCGCCGCGGCGGGCGCCGATGGCGGCGCCCGAGTCACGAGCGACGATCGGCTCCATGCCGGTGCCGACGAACGGCGCCTCGGCGCGCACCAGCGGCACGGCCTGGCGCTGCATGTTCGAGCCCATCAGCGCGCGGTTGGCGTCGTCGTTCTCAAGGAACGGGATCAGGGCCGCGGCCACCGACACCATCTGCTTGGGCGAAACGTCCATCAGGTCGACGTTTTCGCGCGGCGCCATCATCACTTCGCCGGCACTGCGGCAAATGACGAATTCGTCGACAAAGCGACCATCCTTGTCGAGCTCGGCATTGGCCTGCGCGACATGGTGCTTGGCCTCTTCCATCGCCGACAGATAGACGACGTCATTGGTCAGCTTGCCGTCGACGATCTTGCGGTACGGGCTCTCGATGAAGCCGTACTTGTTGACGCGCGCGAAGGTGGCGAGCGAGTTGATCAGGCCGATATTCGGGCCTTCCGGCGTCTCGATCGGGCAGATGCGGCCGTAATGCGTCGGGTGCACGTCGCGCACCTCGAAGCCGGCGCGCTCGCGGGTCAGACCACCCGGTCCAAGCGCGGAGAGACGGCGCTTGTGGGTGATCTCCGACAGCGGATTGGTCTGGTCCATGAACTGCGACAGCTGCGAGGAACCGAAGAACTCGCGCACGGCGGCAGCCGCCGGCTTGGCGTTGATCAGGTCCTGCGGCATGACCGTGTCGATCTCGATCGAGGACATACGCTCCTTGATCGCGCGCTCCATGCGCAGCAGGCCGACGCGGTACTGGTTTTCCATCAGCTCGCCGACCGAACGCACGCGGCGATTGCCGAGATTGTCGATGTCGTCGATCTCGCCCTTGCCGTCACGCAGTTCGACCAGCGTCTTGACCACGGCCAGGATGTCGTCCTTGCGCAGCACGCGCACGGTGTCCTCGGCCTTGAGTTCGAGGCGCATGTTCATCTTGACGCGGCCGACGGCGGACAGGTCGTAGCGCTCGCTGTCGAAGAACAGCGAGTTGAACATGGCTTCGGCGGTTTCGAGCGTCGGCGGCTCGCCGGGGCGCATGACACGATAGATGTCGAACAGCGCGTCCTGGCGGCTCTCGTTCTTGTCGACGGCGAGCGTGTTGCGGATGTAGGCGCCGACATTGACGTGATCGATGTCGAGGATCTGGATCTCGTCCTCGCCGGTGCCAAGCAGCACCTTCAGCGTCTTGTCATCGATCTCGTCGCCGGCCTCGAGGAAGATCTCGCCGGTGGCGTAATTGACGATGTCCTCGGCGAGATAGTTGCCGAGCAGGTCCTCGTCGGTCGCCTTGATCGCCTTCAGGCCCTTTTCGCCGAGCTGGCGGGCCTGGCGGGCGGTGATCTTCTTGCCGGCCTCGACAACGACCTCACCCGTGTCGGCGTCGACCAGGTCGCCGACGGCCTTGAGGCCGCGGAAACGATCCACGTTGAACGGAATGCGCCAGTGATCGCCGGCGCGCTTGTAGGTGATCTTGTTGTAGAAGGTCGACAGGATCTCTTCGCCGTCCATGCCGAGCGCCATCAGCAGCGACGTCACCGGAATCTTGCGGCGACGGTCGATGCGGGCGTGCACGACGTCCTTGGAATCGAACTCGATGTCGAGCCACGAACCGCGATAGGGGATGACGCGCGCGGCAAACAGGAGCTTGCCCGACGAGTGCGATTTGCCCTTGTCGTGGTCGAAGAAGACGCCCGGCGAGCGGTGCATCTGCGAGACGATGACGCGCTCGGTGCCGTTGACGATGAAGGTGCCGTTCGAGGTCATGAGCGGCATGTCGCCCATGTAGACGTCCTGCTCCTTGATGTCCTTGATCGACTTCGCGCCGGTATCCTCGTCGATATCGAACACGATCAAGCGCAGCGTCACCTTCAGCGGCGCGGCATAGGTGAGGTCGCGCTGACGGCATTCGTCAACGTCGAATTTCGGTCCTTCGAACTCGTACTTCACGAACTCCAGCATCGAGGAGCCGGAAAAATCGGAGATCGGGAAGACCGACTTGAAAACAGCCTGCAGTCCCTCGTCCGGACGTCCGCCCTTAGGCTCGTCCACCATCAGGAACTGGTCATAGGACGCCTTCTGAACCTCGATGAGGTTCGGCATCTCCGCAACTTCAGGGATCTTTCCGAAGAACTTGCGTACGCGTCTGCGGCCATTGAAAGTCTGGGTCTGGGCCATCGTCGCTCCTTAGCTCTAAACTCGGGGCGAGCCTCGCCGCGGCTCGCCTTGCATCCGAACCGCCTGGGCAGCGGCTCTCTGTCTGTTCTCCGGCCCCATTACCAAACTACTTGGCGGCGGCCGGCTAAAACGGGAGAAAACCCGTTTCCTGAGGGCCGGTTTTCGGCCCTCAGGAAAGAGGTTTTCGTGCATCTCGCGCTACGCAGCCTCCCCAGGTCGCCCGAGGGAGTGGCGGACGGCGCGAGACCGTCCGCCGATTGTTACGCTTACTTCAGCTCGACCTTGGCGCCGGCTGCTTCCAGCTGGGCCTTGAACTTGTCGGCGTCGGCCTTGGAAACGGCTTCCTTGACCGGCTTCGGAGCCGCTTCGACCAGGTCCTTGGCTTCCTTGAGGCCAAGGCCGGTGATGGCGCGGACTTCCTTGATGACGTTGATCTTCTGAGCGCCGGCATCGGTGAGGACGACGTCGAATTCCGTCTTTTCCTCGACCGGAGCAGCGGCAGCGGCAGCGCCGCCGGCAGCGGCAACAGCCACCGGAGCAGCAGCCGAAACGCCCCACTTTTCTTCCAGAAGCTTCGACAGCTCAGCCGCCTCGAGGACGGTCAGCTTCGAAAGGTCGTCTACGATCTTTGCGAGATCAGCCATTGTTGTATTCCTTCATAAGGTTCGAACGTGTGTTTGTGATAGCGAGGAACGGCCTCATGCCGCCTCGTCCTTCCGGGCGTAAGCGCCGATGACACGCGCGACCGAAGCCGCGGGCGCATTGACGATCTGGGCGATCCGGGTTGCCGGCGTGGCGATCATGCCAACCAGCCTGGCGCGCAGCTCGTCGAGCGACGGGAGTGTGGCGAGTGCCTTCACACCGTCGGCGTTAAGCGAGGTGGTGCCCATTGCGCCGCCGAGAATGACCAGCTTGTCATTCCCCTTGGCGAAATCGGACGCGACCTTCGGCGCCGCAATCGGATCCTCCGAATAGGCGACCAGCGTCTGTCCCTTGAACAGATCGATGATCGATGCGGAGTCCGTGCCCTGAAGAGCGATTTTGGCGAGACGGTTCTTCGCGACTTTAACGGTGCCACCGGCAGCGCGCATTTTCGACCGGAGGTCGTTCATTTGCGCGACGGTGATACCGGCATAGTGGGCCACGACCACTGAACCCGCGTTCGAGAACGCATCGTTCAGGCCCGTGACGAGTTCGCGTTTTTCCGCTCTGTCCACTGCCTATCTCCAGTTGACCCCCACCCTGCTAACGGGAACATTCCCATTCACGAGGACAGGCGTCGGGTTGCCTTTTGCCGGCCGGGCCATCCAGTAACGGATCTCCCGAACAGCGCTCGAGGATCCTGCCCCCTTTCGCCACACCGCCGGCAAGCCGGACGATGCGCAGACAAAAGGCAAACACGGTTCGAACCTTTCATTGGAGCGCTTGCTCCGTTGTCAGGTCTTCACCCGTCTCATGCAGGCCCACATGAATTAAGGCCCCCCTTTTCAATCAAGGCCGGGCCGCCTGCAATCTCGGACAGGATGTCCGGAAACCTTTCGGCTCCCGGTACCGGGCCCAGAACGATCCAGGCCCGGAATTCACTTACGGATCGGCCCGTTCAGCGGCCGATCCAAACGGTTAATCAGGACGCCGCGAGCGTCGAGACGTCGAGCTTGAGGCCCGGGCCCATCGTCGAGGTGACGGACACCTTCTTGACGTAGTTGCCCTTGGCACCAGCCGGCTTTGCCTTGGTCACCGCATCGGCGAAGGCGCGGACGTTTTCTTCCAGCGCCTTGACGTCGAACGAGACCTTGCCGACGCCGGCGTGAACGATGCCGGCCTTCTCGACGCGGAACTCCACAGCGCCGCCCTTCGATGCCTTGACGGCGGCCGCGACGTCGGTGGTGACGGTACCGACCTTCGGGTTCGGCATCATGCCGCGCGGGCCGAGCACCTTGCCCAGACGGCCGACGAGCGGCATCATGTCCGGCGTGGCGATGCAGCGATCGAAATCGATCGTGCCCTTCTGGACGATGTCGACCAGGTCCTCCGCGCCGACGATGTCGGCGCCAGCGGCCTTGGCTTCCTCGGCCTTGTCGCCACGGGCGAACACGGCGACGCGGACCGAGCGGCCGGTGCCGTTCGGCAGGTTGACCACGCCGCGGACCATCTGGTCGGCATGGCGAGGATCAACGCCGAGATTCATCGCGACTTCGATCGTCTCGTCGAACTTGACCGTGGAGCGATCCTTGAGCAGCTTCAGCGCGTCACCCAAGGTATAAGCCTTGTTGGGATCGATGCCTTCGCGGGTCTTCGATACACGCTTTGCAATCTTTGCCATGATCTCAGCCCACCACTTCCAGACCCATCGAGCGGGCGGAGCCCTCGACCATGCGCATGGCCGCCTCGACGTCGTTTGCGTTCAGATCCTTCATCTTCTGCTCGGCGATGGCGCGCACCTTGTCGCGGCCGATCGTGCCGGCCTTGACCTTGCCCGGCTCCTTGGAGCCCGACTTCAGGTTCGCGGCCTTCTTCAGGAAGTAGCTCACCGGCGGCGTCTTCATGACGAAGGTGAACGACTTGTCCTGGTAGTAGGTGATGACGACCGGAATCGGCGATCCCTTTTCCATTTCCTGGGTCTGCGCGTTGAACGCCTTGCAGAACTCCATGATGTTGATGCCGCGCTGACCAAGCGCCGGGCCGATCGGGGGCGACGGCGTAGCCGAGCCCGCGGCAACCTGGAGCTTGAGCTGGCCTGCAATTTTCTTAGCCATCTCTATTCCTGCCTTTGTCTATGCCGGCCCCTCGATCTGGGAAAACACCGGCTGTTGCAGTCTGGTGGTGCGGTTCCTGCGGCCGGCTAAAGCCGCATTCGCCTCCCACCGTTCTCAGGCCGCGCGTTGCCGCGCCGCCTCCCTGACCACCGGAACGGCGCCAGGGATTTCGGATCAGCCTTTTTCGACTTGCCCGAATTCCAGATCGACAGGCACGGCGCGCCCGAAGATCGAAACTTCCACCTTGAGCCGCGCCCGCTCCTCGTCCACTTCCTGGACGAAGCCGTTGAAGGACGCGAAGGGGCCATCCGAAACGCGGATCGCCTCGCCGATCTCGAAGGTAACCGAGGGCTTCGGCCGCTCGACGCCTTCCTGCACCTGGTTCAGGATGCGCTGCGCCTCGGCCTCGGTGATCGGCACCGGCTTGGAGTCGCCCAAAAACCCGGTGACCTTCGGCGTGTTCTTGACCAGAGAGAACACGGCGTCGGTCAAGTTGGCCTTCAGGAGCACATAGCCCGGAAAGAACTTGCGCTCGGCGTCGACCTTGCGGCCGCGACGAACCTCGACGACCTTCTCGGTCGGCACGACGATCTGCTCGATATCGGCGGACAGGCCCTTCTGCTTGGCCTTGTTCTCGATGTCCTCGGCGACCTTCTTCTCAAAGTTCGAATAGGCGTGGACGATGTACCAGCGCGTAGTCATTTCACGACTTCTCCGTAATCGCCGGACTTAGCGTCCAATGCCCAGAATCTGTTCGACCGCGAGGCCCATGAGCTGATCGGCGGTGAAGAAAAAGATCATCGCGATCACAGCGAAAGCCAGAACCATCACCGTCGAGATCATCGTTTCGCGTCGCGACGGCCAAGTCACCTTGGCGGTCTCCGCGCGAACCTGCTGGAGAAAGACGAAAGGATTTGTGGTTTTCGAAGCCATATGCCGCTCTGTCTTCAAGACCCGTTGGCCGGGTCTCCTGGATGATCCCGCTGGCCGGGACGTGCCGCCTGGGTCCATTTTCGCGCCGAATCAGCGCAATCATTTCGCCCATGCAAATCAGACGCGTAAAGCCGGCTTCCCAGCTCCACGCGTCGCGTGTCTGTTTCGTCTACATAAAACCGATTCTTGATCCACGCAAGTGGCAAGTGTCCGCTTTATGACCAAACGCCGCCTCGGAACCATCCAGTCGTTCCGTCCCGGCTATGGCGCCCTTATGCCTCAATCAGCCTAATATGGCAAGCCGGTCGCCGATTTTCAAAGGGCAGCCCGCAGAAATATCGTTTCTGATGGCCATTTAGGAAATGGCTGAGTTTTTGTTTTGGCGTGCCATTTCTCGAAATGGCACGGGCAGCAGGGCTCGAACCTACGACCTGCGGTTTTGGAGACCGCCGCTCTACCAACTGAGCTATGCCCGTACACGTGCGCCTCGGCGCAGCAAGGGCTTCCTAAAAGCTTCCGCGCGCTCTGTAAAGAGCGGTTTGCAAGCAAACGCGCCTTCATCCCCTTTCCCGGAAATCGGGATGGTCGACGACCAGCCCGCCGCCATCGATCTCCGGTTTCATGCTCGAGTGCGCCGGCATGCTGTTCGCGGAGATCTTGCCTGCCGGCCCGTGTATCCGTTGGACGCTATTTGGTGTCCGGGACCCGGTAAGGCCCGCCGGGCACGCCCCAGCCCCAGGCCGGCATCGGCTCGGTCTCCGGGTCGCACGTTTCGCCGAGATTGGAATTCATCCTGGCGAGCCGCGATCCCCACTCGACATAGCCCATGAAGGCGGAACGGAACTCCGGATCGTCAGGCAGCCCGACGGCATCCGCGGCATCGGCCAGCAGGTTGATCCAGCGGCGGCGCTGCTCCTCCGTCAAATGCTTGCCCAGGTGATGCATCACCATCTCGCGGTGGCCGCCGAATTTTTCGCTGTAGGTTTTCGGCCCGCCGAAAACCTCGCCGATAAAGGCCGCGACATGGGCGGGATGGTCGGGCGACATATGCTTGAACACCGGCCCGACGACCGGATCCTGCGCCACCTTGTCATAGAAGGTCTGCGTCAGCCGGTTGAGCGCTTCGCTGCCGCCGGCCCATTCGTACAGTGTCGGAACATCCTGGCTCATACTTGACCTCCGCCCAGCGCCGCCTGCAGCGACGATAGCGGAAAAATCGAGCAAGCCTCAACCTGCCTCGATGGCCAGTTCGATGACGCGGCTACCGTTCGACCGCGTGTCGGCCCCTGCATGCCAACGCTGACCTTCGGTCGCCGACAAAAAGGGCGGCCCGAGGACCGCCCTTCCTTCTCGATCCGGCTGATGCCGGTGTCGATTACTCTTTGATGGTGACGACGATGCCGGCACCGACGGTGCGGCCGCCTTCACGGATGGCGAAGCGCAGCTTCTCTTCCATGGCGATCGGCACGATCAGCTCGACGTCGACCGTGATGTTGTCGCCAGGCATCACCATCTCGGTGCCGGCCGGCAGCGACACGATGCCGGTCACGTCGGTGGTGCGGAAGTAGAACTGCGGACGGTAGTTGGTGAAGAACGGCGTGTGACGGCCACCCTCGTCCTTGGTCAGGATGTAGGCTTCGGCCACGAACTTCTTGTGCGGCTTCACCGAACCGGGCTTGGCCAGAACCTGGCCGCGCTCGACACCTTCACGGTCGACGCCGCGCAGCAGCGCGCCGATGTTGTCGCCCGCCTGGCCCTGGTCGAGCAGCTTGCGGAACATCTCCACGCCCGTGCAGGTCGTCTTGGTGGTCGGACGGATGCCGATGATCTCCAGCTCCTCGCCGACCTTGACCACGCCGCGCTCGACGCGACCGGTCACGACCGTGCCGCGGCCCGAGATCGAGAACACGTCCTCGATCGGCATCAGGAACGGCTTGTCGAGCGGACGAACCGGCGTCGGGATGTAGGCGTCGACCTGAGCCATCAGCTCGCGGATCGCGTCCTCGCCGATCTTCTTGTCCGAATCTTCAAGAGCCGCCAGCGCCGAACCCTTGACGATCGGAATGTCGTCGCCGGGGAACTCGTTCTTGGTCAGCAATTCGCGAACCTCGAGCTCGACCAGCTCAAGCAGCTCGGCATCGTCGACCTGGTCGACCTTGTTCAAGAACACCACGATCGACGGTACGCCGACCTGGCGGGCCAAAAGGATGTGCTCGCGCGTCTGCGGCATCGGGCCGTCGGCGGCCGACACAACCAGGATCGCGCCGTCCATCTGCGCGGCACCGGTGATCATGTTCTTCACATAGTCGGCGTGGCCGGGGCAGTCGACGTGGGCGTAGTGGCGGTTCTCCGTCTCGTACTCGACGTGAGCCGTCGAAATCGTGATGCCGCGCGCCTTCTCTTCCGGCGCCGCGTCAATCTGGTCATAGCGCTTGTATTCGCCAAAATACTTGGTGATCGCTGCCGTCAAAGACGTCTTGCCATGATCAACGTGGCCAATCGTGCCGATGTTCACATGCGGCTTGGTGCGCTCGAATTTACCTTTTGCCATAGTCTCTTTCCTTGGACGGCCTGGACCTTCAGTTCAGTCGAATGCGGGGCGATTAGCGACAAAGGCCAAAAAACACAAGCGTCTTTTGCCCGGGCGCCTTCTCACTCGGTCCGAACCCGTGATCCGATTGCGGGGATATGACGCTGATATAGGAACGTGCCGCGCGAAATGGAATGGCCTAAAACCCCGGCGCAATGGCGCCGGTCTCCCGCTCGTCGGTCGCTGTCGGATTTGTCGGCGCTTCATGGCCCATTGCGGCGGTGTTCCCGCTCTGATTTCCTGCACCGATGCATTTCATCCCGACAGCCGTTCGCGGCCCCCTGTTCATGATCGTCTCGACCGGGTCGTATCTCGTCAACGATACGATGATGAAGCTCGCCACGGCGGGCCTGCCGTCCTATGAAGTGCTGTTCCTGCGCGGCGCAGCGGCAGCGCTCTGGGGCTTTCCGCTGCTGTTTGCGCTCGGTTATGGCAAGCAGATCCCGCTGATCTTCGACAAGCGCGTGCTGCACCGCAACCTGCTCGAACTGGCCGCCATCCTTTGTTACGTCGTGGCGCTCGCCAACATGCAGATCGCCGATTCCACCGCGCTCGGACAGGTCACGCCGCTCTTGATGCTGGTCGGCTCCTCCATCCTGTTCGGCGAGCGCATCGGCGGCCAGCGCATGGCGCTGATCGGGCTCGGCTTCATCGGCGCGCTGATGGTGGCGCAACCGACCATGCAGGGCATCTCGGTCTACGCCTTGCTGGCGCTCGGCAATGCGGCATTGTCTGCCGCGCGCGATCTCACCGGCAGGCGGGTTCCGGCCGAGGTGCCGGGAATGATCGTGGCGATTTCCGCCGTCGTCGTGGTGCTGATCGGCGCCGGTGCGGCACACCTGGTTTCAGAGCGCTGGATCATGCCCGGAGCACATCATTTGCTGCTCATGGCCGGAGCCGGGTTCTTCCTGATCTTCGGCCATTTCTTCATCTTCATGGCCTATCGCGTCGGACCGACCAGCGCGGTGGCGCCGTTCTACTACTGCTTCACCGTCTGGGCGATGATTTCGGGCCTGCTGGTGTTCGGACAATTCCCAAACGCGCTGGCGATTTGCGGCATCCTTCTGGTTGTCGGCAGCGGATTGGCCATCGTCTCGCTCGACCAGCGCAAGCGCCGGCTGACTGTCGTCGCCTAAGTCGGCTCCAGTTGCGGCCGATCATCGCCGGGGGTCTCGCCGCAAAGCTCAACACGCTGCCCGCGAGATCCTCAAGAGGGTCGGATAGGGCGCGCCAGACAGCGCTCCGCGGTGGCAAACACCGCCGATGATGGACAGACGACGGCGCATGACCCGAAAGGCGGGATCCGGTTTCGGGAAAGGTCATGGACAAGCGAACGGATAAAATCCCATCCCGAACCTTCGGAATGGGACTGGTGCTAAATAGTCCGCTTGCCGGCGAACTGGTGGTAGGCCCACAACACGACCACGGCGCCCACCACCGCGACGATCAGGCTGTATATGTTGAGACCGGTCACGCCCGACGCGCCGAAAGCGCTGAAGATCAGGCCGCCGACAATGGCGCCGACAATGCCGAGCACGATATCCATGATCATGCCCTGGCCGCTCTTGTTGACGATCTTGCTGCCAAGAAAGCCGGCGATGACGCCCAGAATAATCCAGCTGATGATTGACATTTTTCCTCTCCAATCCCCTGCCGCGTCCATCATTTTCATATGATTGTCAAAAGCTCAAGCCAGCTTGAAATTCCGCCCGATTGCGTCATTGTGAAGATGGGACGGGCTTGGTTGACAAGGAGATCCACGATGGGACTGTTTGACAATGCCGTTCCGGGCGGCAACATCACCAAACCCCTGATGATCGCGCTCGGCGCGCTGCTGGTCGGAAAGATGCTGAGCGGCAGGAGTGCCGAACAGCCGGAGCAACCCCAAGCTCCCGTACCGGCCGAGCCCAGTGAAACCACGGCCGGCGATGGCGGCCTGCTTGGCGGACTGGGCGGCCTGCTCGACAAATTGAAGAACTCCGGCCACGGCAACGTCGCTGATTCCTGGGTCGGCACCGGCCAGAACCAGCCGATCAACGCCAACGACCTGGGCAACGCGATCGGACCGCAGGTCATCCGCGAGATCGCGCAACGGACGGGACTCGACGAGCAGGAACTGCTCAAGCAATTGAGCACGGCCTTGCCTGGCATCGTCGACAAGCTGACGCCGAACGGCCAAGTGCCCCAGCAACACCAGGTCGCGTCGGCCTTCAACAGCTGAAGCGAGCGGACTGCCATCCTCTGCAGCGCTGCGCGACCTGGCCGTGCAGCGTTTCAGCTTACCGATGGCATGGGGTTGGAAATCTGGAGCGGGTAGCGGAATCGAACCCGCATATTCAGCTTGGAAGGCTGCTGCTCTACCACTGAGCTATACCCGCGCCGTGCACTGAAGTACCGGATTCCACGGAAAAGCGCCATGCGCTTTTCGCCTCCGATGCTTTCACGTTTCAGGGCTTCCGGGCCGGCAGTGGTGGAGAGGGTTGGATTCGAACCAACGTAGGCTAAGCCAACGGATTTACAGTCCGTCCCCTTTAACCACTCGGGCACCTCTCCAGTCTGCCGCCGGAGCCATGCAACGAGGCATTCTTGCCGATCCGGACCCGAGTATCACTTCTCCGAAATCAGCGAAGCGCCTTATGGCGGCAAGGCCAGTGGGTGTCAACCGCGTGGGAAGGGTTTTTCGATGTTGTTCGCCGGCTGCGGCGACGGGCCATATCCCTGGCCGCCGGAGACCGCTATAGAAGCCGGCCATGAGCAACAAGACCGGCACCCCGAAAGACACCCACTACGCCAAGCTGCGTCGTGCACACCGCGACGAAAAGAGCGGCGGCGCGCCGGCATTCCGGCCGCGCCAGCCCATGCCGCCGGGCGAGAACGCAGCCGACGGGCTGGTGCGGCTCTATGGCCTGCATACGGTGCGCGCGGCGCTCGACAATCCGCGCCGCAAGATCCGGAAAATGCTGGTGACGCGCAATGCCGCCGAGCGGCTGGGACTGGCCGACCTCGCGGCCCTGCCCTTCAAGGCGGAGTTGGTCGAACCCAGGGACATCGACAAGATCACGGGTTCGGATGCCGTGCATCAAGGCGTGTTGATCGAGGCCGAGCCGCTGAAGCCCAAGCGACTCGACGCTCTCGGCGATACAAAGCTGGTGCTGGTGCTCGACCAGATCACCGATCCGCACAATGTCGGCGCCATCCTGCGCTCGGCGGTCGCCTTCGATGCCGGCGCGCTGATCACCACGGCGCGCCACAGCCCGCAGGAATCGGGCGTGCTGGCGAAATCCGCCTCGGGCGCGCTCGAACATATCGACCAGATCGAGGTCAAGAACCTGGCCGACGCGCTCGCGCAACTGCATGAGGCCGGCTTTCAGACAATCGGTCTCGATTCGGACGGCCCGGCCGAACTCGAAACGAGCTTTGCCGGCGACAAGCTTGCCCTGGTGCTGGGCGCGGAAGGCAAGGGCTTGCGCCAGAAGACGCGCGAGACGGTGACGACACTGGCCCGCCTCGACATGCCCGGCGCGATCCGCTCGCTCAACGTGTCGAACGCGGCGGCGGTAAGCCTTTATGCGGCACGGAAATTCTTGAGGCAGTAGGGCAGTACGGCAGTAGGGTTTCCAAATCGGCCGGAACGGGCGGCTCCCACTGCCCTACTGCCCTACCTCATGCCCGGCCATCCGCTCCAGCGCCCTGACCAGGGCCGAGTGATCCTCCCTGGCGCCGCCATTGGCCGTGCAGGAATTGAACAGTTGCTGGGTGGTCGACGTGTTGGGCAGGGAGACGCCGAGCGCCCTTGCGCCTTCCAGGGCGAGGTTGAGATCCTTCTGGTGCAGTTCGATGCGGAAACCCGGCGCGAAGGTGCGCCTGACCATGCGTTCGCCATGCACTTCGAGGATGCGCGAGGCGGCCAACCCGCCCATCAGCGCCTGCCTGACCTTGGCGGGGTCGGCGCCGGCTTTTGAAGCAAAAACAAGCGCTTCGGCGACGGCTTCAATGGTCAGCGCGACGACGATCTGGTTGGCGACCTTGGTGGTCTGGCCGACGCCGTTCGGTCCGACCAGGGTGATGTTCTTGCCCATCTTCTCGAAAACGGGCCTGGCGCGCTCGAACGCCCTCTCCTCGCCGCCGACCATGATGGTGAGCGATGCGGCCTTGGCTCCCACCTCGCCGCCCGAGACCGGCGCATCGAGATAGTCGCAGCCCAGTTCGTTGATTTTTTTGGCGAAGACCTTGGTCTCGATCGGTGAGATCGAGCTCATGTCGATGGCCAATTTGCCTTTGGAAAGACCTGATGCGACGCCGTTGTCGCCGAACAGCACCTCGGCCACCTGCGGTGTGTCGGGTACCATGGTGATGATGATATCGGCGGCCTTCGCCACGGCGGCATGGCCGGTGACAGTTTTCAGTCCCTTGGCCACCAGTTCGGCCTGTGGCCTGGAGCGGTGGTCGCTGGCGATCACCGTGTAGCCGGCGTCCAGCAAATGTCCCGCCATCGGCGCGCCCATGATGCCAAGGCCGATGAAGCCGATGGTTTCCATTGTGGTTCTCCGTCTTGTTGAGGTTGCGTTCCTTCACGCCCCCCTCTGGCCTGCCGGCCATCTCCCCCACAGGTGGGGAGATTGGCAGTTTCGGCGCTGGCCCCAACTTTCCCGGTTCAAAATTTAGCGAAGCCGCCGGTGACATCCAACCTCCGCCCTTGGTGGGGGAGATGGCCGACAGGCCAGAGGAGGGCGTGAAGGAACGCGAGTTCGATTTCGACAGCTAAGCCGCCGCGCTTCCCTGCCCGGCCAGTTCCCGGAACCACCCCAACCCTTGCTCAGTTCCGGCCTTCGGCTTGTATTCCGCGCCGACCCAGCCGGAATAACCAATGCGGTCGATATGCTCGTACAGGAAGGGATAGTTGATCTCGCCCGTCCCCGGCTCGTGACGGCCGGGATTGTCCGCAAGCTGGATATGCGCGATGCGGCCGAGGTTTGCCTCGATGGTACGGGCGAGATCCCCCTCCATGATCTGCATGTGGTAGATGTCGTATTGCAGGAACAGGTTCTTCGAGCTGACGCGGTCGATCAGCGCCAGCGCCTGGTCGGAATAGTTGAGGAAGAAGCCTGGAATGTCGCGCGTGTTGATCGGCTCGATCAGCAGCCTGATGCCGGCCTGCTCCAGTTTCTCCGCCGCGAAGGCGAGGTTCTCGGCAAACACATCCTCGAGCACCTTGCGGTCGACGCCGGCGGGCGCGATGCCTGCCAGGCAATTGACCTGTGAGCAGCCGAGCGCCTGCGCGTAGGCGATCGCCTTGGCGATGCCCTGGCGGAATTCCGGCACTCGGTCCGGCAGCACTGCGATACCGCGCTCGCCCTTGCCCCAGTCGCCGGCCGGCAGGTTGAACAGCACCTGCGTCAGACCGTTCTTCTTCAGCCGCGCGGCCACCACCTCGGGCGCATGGTCGTAGGGGCCTATATATTCAACGCCTTTGAAGCCCGCGCGGGCAGCTGCGTCAAAACGTTCGAGGAAGTCATGCTCGCCAAAGAGCATCGAAAGATTGGCTGAAAAACGCGGCATTCTTTTTGTCCTTCTTCCGTCCTAGTCGAGCATGACGATCGCTGTCGGGGCATCCTCTTGATGTTCGGTAAGGTCTTCGAATTCGGTGATCTTGTCGATCTCGGTGCCCATCGAGATATTGGTGACGCGTTCGAGGATGAATTCGAGCACTACGGGAACCTGATGCTCCTTCATCAGCCGCTGCGCCTCCTTGAAGGCACCGGCGAATTCTTCCGGTTTGCGCACCCTGACCGCCTTGCAGCCCATCGCCTCGGCAACAGCGACGTGGTCGACGCCGTAGCCGGCCTCGGGATCGTCCGATCGGTTGATATTCTCGAAAGCAAGGCTGACCTCGTAATCCATCGAGAAGCCGCGCTGCGCCTGGCGGATCAGGCCGAGATAGGCATTGTTCACGACGACGTGGATGTAGGGCAGCCTGTGCTGCGCGCCGACCGCCAGTTCTTCGATCATGAACTGGAAGTCATAGTCGCCCGACAGCGCCACGATGGTGCGGTCGGGATCGGCGGCGCGCACGCCAAGGGCTGCCGGCAGTGTCCAGCCGAGCGGGCCGGCCTGGCCGCAATTGATCCAGTTGCGCGGCTTGTAGACATGCAGGAACTGCGCGCCGGCGATCTGCGACAGGCCGATCGTGGTTACGTAGGTGACGTCGCGCCCGAACGCCTTGTTCATCTCCTCATAGACGCGCTGCGGCTTCAGCGGCACCTGGTCGAAATGCGTCTTGCGCTTCATGGTCTTCTTGCGGCCTTGGCATTCCTTCGCCCAGCCCGACCAGTCGCGCAGTCTTCCGGCCGTTTTCCACTCGGTGGCGACGTCGAGCAGTATCTTCAGTGCGGCGCCCGCATCCGAGACGACGCCGAGATCAGGTGCGAACACGCGGCCGATCTGCGTCGGCTCGATGTCGACATGGATGAACTTTTTTCCCTTGGTGTAGACATTGACCGAACCGGTGTGGCGGTTGGCCCAGCGGTTGCCGATGCCGAACACGAAGTCGGCCTCGAGCATCGTCGCATTGCCGTAGCGGTGCGATGTCTGCAGCCCGCACATGCCCGCCATCAGCCGATGATCGTCGGGGATCGCGCCCCAGCCCATCAGCGTCGGGATAACCGGCACGCCCGTGATTTCGGCGAACTCGATCAACAGGTCCGACGCATCGGCATTGATGATGCCGCCGCCGGCGACGATCAGCGGCTTTTCGGCGGCGTTGAGTATCGCCAGCGCCTTCTCGGCCTGGGCGCGCGTCATCGCCGGCTTGAACGGCGCGAGCGGCTCATAGGTGTCGATGTCGAACTCGATCTCAGCCAATTGGACGTCGACCGGCAGGTCGATCAGCACCGGTCCCGGGCGCGAAGACCTCATCAGGTGGAATGCCTTCTGCAGCGCCATCGGCACGAGATAAGGCTCCATGACGGTGACCGCCCATTTGGCGACGGGCGACGCGATAGCGGCGATGTCGACGGCCTGGAAATCCTCCTTGTTCAGCCGCGCCCGCGGCGCCTGGCCGGTGATGCAGAGGATCGGGATGGAATCGGCTGCGGCCGAGTAGAGCCCGGTGATCATGTCGGTGCCGGCCGGGCCTGACGTGCCGATGCAGAGCCCGATATTGCCTGCCTTGGCCCTGGTGAAGCCTTCGGCCATGTGCGAGGCGCCCTCGACATGACGGGCCAGCACATGGCGGATCGTGCCCCTCGCCTTCAGGGCCGAGTAGAGCGGATTGATCGCCGCTCCCGGCACGCCGAAGGCGCAGGCGATGCCTTCCTTTTCGAAAACGAGAACCGCAGCGTCGACAGCGCGCATCCTGGCCATTGTTCCGGCCCTCCACAGGGTTGTGATTGTTGGATGACCGAGAATGTCAGCAAGCGGCCTATTTTTCAATTTTTTCAGAATATTTTTTCATTTCTAGGAAGCTGCCGTTGCCAATTGATTTCCTTTCTCTTTTTGTTTTCCAAAAAATGGCAATGCAGAAGAGTGAAAAACTTTTTCATTGTCCATTCGGGAAAATCGGGCATGATGGCGTGATGGAAACCGCCGAAAAACGCCAGCGCGGCCGGCCGCGCGCCTTCAACGGCCCGTCGGAAGCGGCTTCGGTGCAGTCGTTGGACCGGGCCTTGCGCATCCTGGCCATCGTTGCCGAAGGCAGCGGCCTGTCGCTGAGCGAGATATCCGCGCAAAGCGGCCTGGCTGCCTCTACCGCCTACCGCATGCTGACGACGCTCGAAAACCACGGCATGGTCGAGTTCGACAGTTCGGACCAGCTTTGGTCGATCGGCGTCGAGACCTACCGGATGGGCGCGGCGTTCCTGCGCCGCCGCAAGCTGGTCGACCGCGCGCGCATCGTCATGCAGGAGCTGATGGAGAAAACCGGCGAGACCGCCAATCTCGGCGTCGCCGAGGACGATTGCGTGGTCTTCGTCAGCCAGGTCGAGACGCACCAGGCGATCCGCGCCTTCTTCCGACCGGGCACGCGCAGCCCTTTTCACGCATCCGGCATCGGCAAGGCGGTGCTGGCCCATCTCGAGCCGGAGCGCGTCGGAGCCATCCTGCGCAAGGCCGGCCTGCAGCGCTTTACCGACAGGACGCTGTCCGACATCCCTGCCCTCGCGCATGATCTCGCGACGATCAAGCTGCGCGGCTGGTCGGTCGACGACGAGGAACGGCACCCAGGCATGCGCTGCGTGGCATCAGCCATCTTCAACGAATTCGGCGAGCCGATCGGCGGTGTCTCGGTGTCGGGGCCGACCGTTCGGGTTACGCCTGAGAGGCTGGCCGAGATCGGCCCGCTGGTGCACAGCGCCGCGGCCGAGGTGACCAAGATGATCGGCGGCGTGCAAACCGGATGATCAACCTGCTCCGGGCAGCGCGCTTCTGCTCGCAAGATCGAAGAAATCGAGCAGGATCGCCATGCCGACACCGCAGGCGGTGAAGACGAGGCCGGTGATGAAGATGCGGTTGGCGCGTTCATAGGCGCTCAGCCGCAGGCACTTTGTGTCGAGCAGAAGCGACAGTGCCCGCATCTGTAAGGCGATGCCGGCCAGGATGGGCAGCACGGCGACGAGATGATAGGTCTGCCACGGGATCGGATTGGCGGCCCAATGCGTGATGAATCCCAGCGAAAACGCCAGCAGGATGCCGACGGCCGGGACCGTGCCGTTGCGGAAAATAATCTCGACCTGTTCCTCTTTCGGGTCCTGCTCGTCCAAGGATCACCCTCCCCCATATCGCCCGCAGATTATCGCCAAGCAGATTAGGCCTTCGGGAAATGCCTGTACATTGCCGATCGCATCGACAAAAGCCGATGACCGAGGGTTCAGGCGTCTCCGTGAAAGTCGGCTAATCCAACAGGTGTGCCGCCATCCAAGCGTAGAAAAGGGGCTCGCCTGAGCCCCTCTTCTGGTGCTGAACGGTGCTCCTCCTCTCAGAGACGGCAGTAATGGCGATAGCCGTCGTAACCGATGTAGGTGTCGGAGTCCGGATCGTAGCTCGAATAGCGATCGAAGCAGCGGCGGACGTGCCACGAGCCGCCGCCCTCGTCGACGTAGACGGTGCGGGGCTGGGCAAGCAGGCTGCCCAGGACAAAACCGCCGACGCCGGCGGCAATGCCGATGCCGATGCCATGGTGGTGGTGATGCGAATGAGCCGCCGAGGACTGAACGGTGCCGACCAAAGCGGTGGCGGCGACGGTGGTGGCGATGAGGCTGGAAACGAGTGCGCGCTTGAACATGATGATCTCCTTGCTTCGTTTGGAGAGGCGACCCATCCGCCTCTTGATCATCTGTCGTTCGGCACAAGAAAAAGGTTCGAATCTTTTTTGAACGTGAACCGAGGAGGTCGTGCTGACGGCGGCCTGCAAGGGCCTGGCTAGACATTGATGACCGGTCCCATTTCGCCCAACGAAAAAGGACGGCCGAAGCCGCCCTTTCGGGAGAATTGGGTCCCTCCATCAAAGAAAGATGATCACCTTGCCGTGCTTGTGGTAATGATGGTTATGGTGCTTCCACCAAAACTTCTTGAAGTGCTTCTTGTGATGGTTGTGGTGATGATGGTGGCCGTGCATGCCGTGGGCCGACGACGTGCCGACGGTGCCGGCGAGCGCGCCGGTGGCGACGAAAATGGCAACGAGGCCTGAAACGAGAGTGCGCTGGAACATGATGATCTCCTGGATCTTTTGATCGAGGCGACCCATTCGCCTCTGACCATCAGTCGGCGCGGCGCGGGAAAAGGTTCGAAAGGTGGAGGAGATTTTTTTCGGCAAGGCCGGAGATGGGATGAATCGTGAGTGGTGAGTAGTGAGTACTACTGACTACTGACTACTGACTACTGACTACTGACTACTGACTACTGACTACTGACTACTGACTACTGACTACTGACTACTGACTACTGACTACTATTCACCACCCCATGCCCGTGACATGGCGCAGCCAGAAGGCGAGCGCGATGAAGCCGATGATGGTGGTGACGCCGGTCCAGTCGATATTGGCGTTCTTGAGGTTCCTGATGAGCTTCACCAGCAGCATCCAGGCTATGACGACGATCGGCAGGATGATGACGAATCTGATCATGCGACAGCCTCGCCCAAGCGATTGCACCTGCCAGAGATATAGGAAGCGAATTGGCCGTTTTCAGGATGCCGTGTCTGTTGCCCGGCAGCGTTCATGAGCGCCTCAAAACCGACATTTGTCTTTACTGGCGCCGCAAATATGGCTAACCGGTGCCGCATGCCCTTGTAGCTCAGCTGGTAGAGCAGCGGTTTTGTAAACCGAAGGTCGCGGGTTCGATTCCTGCCGGGGGCACCACCCTTCGTTCTTCGAGCTTCGGGTGGCAGGCCACCTTAGAGCTCCCTTGAGTCCAGTATGGCCCTTGTAAGTTTCCCCTTCCGGGACAATTTTCTTACCCGGTCACGACAGGCAGAACGATATAGTTGCCCTAGAGAGACACAATGAGAAGGAATGAGGCCATGATCGGCCGCGCATAGGCGGCGCTGGTCTTATCTTTCAGCCTTTGCTCTCGGCCGGGCCAGCTGACATAGACAAGCCAGATCGAGAAAAGGGTCAGAGCAATCGAGAACCCGAATATGACAAGCTCGAAGGCGTGAAAACTGTAGTGCCGAAGAAGTACGCCACCAACAACGAGAGGCATACCGATTAGCAGCCTCATCCTGATCCGATGGCATACATCCAAACTGGCCATGACGTGCCTTGCGATCCATCCTGCTTGCCAGGTGATCATAGGCAAACGAAATTACCCAACCCTTGATCTGGCGAAAACATACTGCACTGCGGATAAGTTCGGGCGCGGCGCTGCAGGCGATTTAGCCCAGCGCAACCGGCGCGCGGCCCGCCCGGATGGTAGGCCAACCAGCGCCCACTAGACTGAGGAGTCCTCCGAAGCCTTCGACGAAAGAGGACTGCTCATGGGAAGAGAGCCTGGCGGACTCTCGCTAGGAGGCTGTCGCAACCTGGCCGGCTGCCACTTCGCCGCCGAACGTGTTCTTCACCCTGACGGACTTGTAGACGTAGGCGACCCAAGCCCCGGTGAGGATGAACGACAGGACGGGTGTCGCCAGCGCATCTCCAGCAAGGATCTGGCTCACCGGGACGCCCAGAGTTGATGAGATCAAGATCGTGTCCAGGACGAACACAACCGGTATCGCAATCCACTGAACCAGAAACAATTGTGGAAAGCGTCGGCTTCGCCGCAGCATCGAAATGAGCACAACCAGTTGAAGCGCCAGAAATGCCAGATTGAGGGCAACCTCGCTATACACCGCAACCAGTCCATTTGGCAGGGGCATGAGTTGCCGGTAACCCTCGACCGAATTGGCCAAGTCGGCGAGCGTGCGCAGCGGCGACAACACCTGGCCGATCGCCAGCAGCATAAGCCAGCCACCGAATCCTACAAGAGCCGCCGGGCCCTGTGACGGCTTCACGGCTCGCGTGCAATGAGGTCGGTGCCGAAGCGGCGACTTTCTCCTGCTGTCCTGAGTCTCGAGCCCCAACCCGGAACCAAACCCGGCCGGGGAGGGTTAACGACCGAAGGGACCGCAAACTCTGTAGCGGAACAATGATCGAACTCTTGGATATGGAACTGGCCCAAGCCAGGCAGCGAATTGGCCGAGCGGAACTCGCCCTCAAGCGGGCGGAAGAAATGTTGGACGGAGACTGTGGCGTCGGCATCAATCTCGCGCTTTGCAGCAGGATAAGGTCCGCGCAGCGGCGCGTCACCGAAGCGCGAGAGCGCCTGACGAAGATCGATCCGACCGATCACTGATTTTTACCTGCGACACTGCGGCCGCGTCTTTCCTTTCGGTCGATGCTTCGAAGGGATCGCTGATTAGGCCCAGCGGCTACGCTGCCAAGTCCCCGTAACCTCAAGCCGCAGGGCCACCCTGTGCGCGGGGCCCGGCGGTGTAGACGGGCGCCGCCGTTGGCACTCATCGTCAGTCACACTGGCAGCGGAAGCTGGTTTCATGCCGCGGTCGCTTCCATCCTCACATCCCGATCGCCGCCACCAGGATCCGGTTCTGCCGTCGGATCGCCGCGCGCAGTTCCGCTATCCTTGCCTCGTCGCGCTTCACGAACTCGATGAACATCATGTTCATGTTGTTGAAGACCAGCTCACCCACCGCCTGCCCGTCGATGTCGCGCCGCACCAGGCCGATCTCCTGCAGCCTTGCGATCAGGGCGCGGATCTGTTGCGTCAGAGCGCGGTCGAGCGCTGTGTAGGCCTGGCCGAACGGGCTGTCGGGCAGTTGCGTCGAGATCGCCATCGCCTGGCGCCACATTTCCTTGCTGAGATAGTGCAAGGAGTGCTCGATATAGATGCCGATCAGCGTGTCCAGCGCATCGCCGACATTGGCCGGTGGGCTGTCGACCACGCCTCGCCCGGCATTCAGCACCTCGTTGACCTCCATGGAGACGATGGCGCCGAGGATGTCGCCCTTATTCTGGTAGTAATTGTAAATCGTCCCGATCGACACTTCGGCCTGGGCCGCGATCACCTCGATCTTGGCGCCTTCATAGCCGGCCTCGCGGAAAAGCTCGGCCGCCGCCTCGATGATGCGGCGGTGCCGGTCGGCCTTTTGCCTTGCCCTCAATCCACTCATACCGGCTGTCTGCCACAAAAACAGAATTGACTCAATTTTAGAATTGGTTCAACTTTTTGCAAGAAGCCACAAAGGCAAGGGAGAACACTCGATGTCCGCACGATCCGCAGCCAACAATCCGCTTTCAATCCTGAAGAGACATCTGGGCGCCGCTTGCGGCGCCACGGCGCTGGTGCTCTCAGCAGCCGGCGCCAGCCAGGCCGCCGATCTCAACGCCCTGATCTGGTGCGATCATGCCGACCCGGCGCTGCTGCAGCCCTTCGAAGAGGCCAACAACGTCAAGGTCAACGTCAAGGAATTCGAGGGCACCGGCGCGGGGCTCGCCATCGTCGAACAGTCGCAACCCGGCGACTGGGACGTGATGGTGATCGACAGCATCGACGTGCCGCGCGGCGTGGAAAAAGGCCTGTTCGAGCCGCTGCCGGAGGACAAGCTGCCGTTGGGCGACCTCTTTCCGCAGGTGAAGATGGACAACTCCACCGTGGTCGGCGGCAAGCGCTACGGCATCACCGAAAAGTTCGGCTACAACACGATCGGCTTCGACAAGACCAAGGTCGACCCGGCCGACATGCAATCCTTGGCGTCGCTGACAAGCGACAAGTACAAGGGCAAGGTCGCCATCTACGATTATTACCTGCCGGTCATCGGCATGGCGGCACTCGCCATCGGCAAGAAAACGGCTGAACTCACCGAGGCCGATCTTCCCGCCCTCAAGGCCGAACTGCTCAAGATGAAGGCCAACGCCAAGCTGGTCGGCGAGGTGACCGCCAGCCAGACAGCGCTCGCCACCGGTGAAGTCGATATTCTGGTCGGCGGCGGCGAATGGGTGACGGCGGGCCTGGCCAAGGAGAACCCGGCGCTGGACTTCTCGATCCCCAAGGAGGGAGCGGTGCTGTGGTCGCAGTCGCTGGCCATGTTCAAGGACTCCAAGAACAAGGACGTGGCGCTGAAATTCATCCAGTACATCATGAGCCCGGAAGGCCAGGCGCGGCTTGCCACCTCGTCCTGCTATTGGGGCATGCCGGCGAACAGCAAGGCGGCACTCACCGACGACCAGAAGAAGATCCTGCGCTTCGACGAGCAGCCCGAATTCCTTGCCCGCGCCCAGGCCTATCCGGCGCCGAATACCGATCTCGACAAGAAGATGCAGGACATGTGGACCGAGATGCTGCAGGCGCAGTAGACGGGCGTCGTGAGCAGCACCGCGAACAAGGCCTTGCCCTGGGCGCTGGTTACGCCGGCGCTCGGCTGGACCTTGCTGTTCTTCGTTTTGCCTTTCATCGCCGTGGGGCTTTCCAGCCTGACGTCGCATGAGGGCGGCGGCTTCACATCGGCCAATTACAGCCAGTTCTTCACCAATCCTGCCTATTGGCAAGCCATGGTGAACTCGCTTCAGGTGACGGCGATCGTCACCGTGGTCTCGGTGCTGCTTGCCTACCCTTTCGCCTGGATCCTGGCCGAACAGATACCGGAACGCTGGCAGCGGCTGGCGCTGATGCTGGCCGTGCTGCCGTTCTGGACGTCCTATGTCGTGCGCTCCTATTCCTGGCTTCTGGTGGTGGCGCAGAACGGCGTCATCAACCGGACGCTGACCGGCATCGGCTTGACCAGCGAACCGCTGCAGCTCGCCAATACGCGCTTCGCCACCGTGACCGGCTTCGTGCATTTCTTCGTCATGCTTTTGACGCTAACGATCTTCGCCAATTTGAAGCAGCTCAGTCCGAGCTACCGCAAGGCCGCCGCTGATCTCGGCGCCGGGCCGGTGCGCACCTTCCTGCACGTCATCCTGCCGCTGACCTTGCCCGGCATCATGGTCGGCGCCTTCCTGACCTTCGTGCTGTGCATCGGCGATTACATCACGCCGCAGATCCTGGGCGGCAACAACGAGCTGGTCATGCCGCAGCTGGTGATGATGCAGATCGGCCGGCGCGGCGACTTTCCGCTGGCCTCGGCGCTCTCGATCATCCTGATGGCGGTCGTGACCATCGCCTATCTCGCCTGCGCCCGCTGGCTGAAGATCGAGCGGGCCTGAGATGCGCCGGATCGTCCGAACCGCTTCCTGTCTCTACGCGATCGCCATCTATGGCTTCATTTTCCTGCCGGTGGTCGTGCTCGTGCTGTTCTCGCTGCAGGCAACCTCCTTTCCCATCCCGCCCTTCACCGGCCCGTCGCTGCGCTGGTACCAGGCCGTCCTGTCCGATGCGCGGCTGACCTCGGCGCTGGTGAACTCGCTGCTGGTGGCCGTCCTTTCGTCGCTCGCGGCCGTCACGCTCGGCTTCCTCAGCGCCTGGGCGTTCGCGCGCTTCGTGCTGCCGGGTTCGGCCCTGCTGCGAGGGTTGATCACGCTACCGCTTACCGTCAGCTATCTCATCATCGGCATGGGGCTGCTGGTGCTGTTCAACTGGGCCGGCGTGCCGAAATCGCTGATGGCCGCCGGCATCGGCCATGTCGTGATCAACCTGCCGCTCTGCTTCGCCATCGTCTACAGCCAGATGGGCGACCACCAGATCAACATCGAGCGCGCCGCGCGCGATCTCGGCGCGCCAGAATGGAAAGTGCTGCTCTTGATTACTGTGCCTGTCATGGCGCCGGCCATCTTCGCCGGCTTCTTCCTGTCGATGACCTTTTCCTGGGACGAATTCGTGATCTCCTTCCTGCTGACACGCTTCGAAACCACGCTGCCGGTCGAAATCTGGAATCTGCTGCGCTCTGGCCTCAACCCCAAGACCAACGCAGTCGGCTCGCTGGTGTTCGCCGTTTCCATCGTGCTGGTGGTGCTGTTCGAATTGACATTGCTGCGGAGGAAGCCGGCATGAGCGCGCCCCTGGTCGACATCCGCGGGATCTCGCACCGTTTCGGCCAGCTGGCGGTGCTGAAAGACGTATCGCTGCGGATCGAGCCCGGTAGCTACACCATCCTGCTCGGACCGTCGGGCTCCGGCAAGACGACGCTTTTGTCGATTTTGGGCGGCTTCGTCACACCGAGCGAAGGCAAGGTGTTCATCCGAGGCGAGGACTGCACCGCCGTTCCGCCGGCAAAGCGCCCGACAACGACGGTGTTCCAGGATTATGCGCTGTTTCCGCATATGAGCGTCGGCGGCAATGTCGGTTTTGGCCTGCGCATGCAAGGCGTCGATGGCGCGACACGCGCCGCGCGGGCGCGTGAGACGCTGGCGCTGGTCGGGCTGGATGCCGCCTTCGACAAGAAGCCGCACCAGCTCTCCGGCGGCCAGCGGCAGCGCGTAGCGCTGGCGCGCGCACTGGTGATCGAGCCGGCGGTGCTGCTGCTCGACGAGCCGCTCGGCGCGCTCGACCTCAAACTGCGCCGGCAGATGCAGGACGAATTGAAAGCGATCCAGAAGCGCGTCGGCACCGCCTTCATCCATGTCACCCACGACCAGGAAGAAGCGATGGCGCTGGCCGACCACTGCGTGGTGATGAGTGACGGCCGCATCGAGGACGAAGGGCCGCCCGAACGCGTCTATGCGCGGCCAAAGACACGCTTTTCGGCGACTTTCATGGGCGAGAGCACCATTCTTCGCGGAACGGTGGCGGAGATGATGGACAGGACAAGCACTGTCGCAACACAGGTCGGGCCGGTCTTGGCGTCCGGAGCGTTGCCGGTGGGATCGGCGGTTGCCTTGGCCATCCGGCCGGAGCACCTTGCCCTGGGCGCGACCTCAGGCGCCACAAAGCTGGGAAAGGCGCAGGTCAGTGATGTCGTGTTCCAGGGCAGCTTCAAGCGCGTGCTCGCGGTCTCCGCTGAAGACGCCAGGCTGCAATTCATCGCCAAACTGCCCGCGACGTCCGCCGTGGAGCCGGGCGACACGGTCTCGGTTTCCTGCGACACAGACAAGATCATCCTGCTGACGGATTGAACATGGGCATGCTTGCGGTCGTCGACGCACCTGACTGGTACGAAACCATCGGCATGGGCGACGGTGTCACGCTGATCCACGAGCCATGGATCAAACCGTTCTTCCGCTGCAATATGTGGCATGTGCGCGGCCGCGACCGCGACCTGCTGTTCGATACCGGGCTTGGCCATTTCAGCCTCAGGCGCCATGTGCCGCTGGTCAGCGAGCGCAAGCTCACCTGCGTCGCCAGCCACACGCATTTCGATCATATAGGCTGCCACCATGAATTTCCCGAACGTTGCGTGCATGCGGCCGAGGCTGAAATCCTCGCCGATCCGCGCAACGAATGGACGGTGGCTGACCGCTACGCCAATGAAGAGATGTTCGATCGCCAGCCGGAAGGCTGGGACACGGCGCGCTATCGCATCATGCCCGCCCCGGCGGACCGCCTGCTCGAACATGGCGACCTCGTCGATCTCGGCGATCGCGCCTTCGAAGTGATCCACACGCCCGGGCATTCGCCAGGCGGTATCGCTCTGTACGAGAAGAAGACCCGCATCCTGCTTTCCGGCGACATCATCTATGATGGCCCGCTGATCGACGACGTCTACCATTCCGATATCGATAATTATCTGGGGACGCTGCTTGCCATGCGCGACCTCGACGTCTCGGTCGTGCATGGCGGCCATTTCCCGAGCTTCGGCAAGGTACGCTACCGGCAGTTGATCGATGAGTATCTGGCGCAGAAGCGACAGGCCGGCTGCCATCTGCAACCACGCTCCTAGCAGTCAGCTTGTTTTGACCTACAGCGCCCTTTGCGGACAAGGCATACCGGCGGCGTCGCCGCAGCGCGAGGCCGTGGGCAAGGGCCTGAGGCTTGTTTCTTCCGAGCGGCGCACCAGTTCGGCGAAGACAAGCGCGAAGCTTCCCAGCACGACGGAGATGATGATCAGGCGTGTTACCAGCAATATGTTGGTCCCGGCTGGCGCGTGTCCCCGGAATCGGGCTCGACTCTCGAAGGATTCACGCACGATCAAAAGTGCCACAGCGTCTTTCGTATCCTGAAAGGCATAAAATCGCTGTGGGCGCCCCCACGCCACCATGCCGGCTAACATGATCGATGCGGCTTTACGAGAGTTTAAGCCCGGCCTTAACCATCACATTGGCTCGTTCCCTGATATGATTCGCGACTGCCGGTTCGAACCGCACGTCTGCGGGCTCTCTTTGCACACAGGCCCGCCCATGCTACCCCGGCCCAGCCGCCAACCGGTCACCGTCGGGGAGCCATGAGCAAAGCCGCCAACAGCATCGCCTTCGTCTCGTCCGGCACGCCTGACGCCAAAGCGGCGCTGGAAAGCCTGTCGGCGCGCTATGGCCAGCATTCGGTCGCGGAAGCCGAGGTCGTCGTGGCCCTGGGCGGCGACGGTTTCCTGCTGCAAACTTTGCGCGATACGATGGGGACCGGCAAAAAGGTCTACGGCATGAACCGTGGCACAATCGGCTTCCTGATGAACGAATACCGTTCCGGAGGTCTCGCCGAGCGCATCGCGGCCGCGGTCGCCGAAACGATCCGTCCGCTGGAGATGCAGGCCGTTACCTCGGATGGCGAAACCGTCTCGGCGCTGGCCATCAACGAAGTGGCGTTATGGCGCCAGTCCTATCAGACGGCCAAGATCCGCATCACCATAGATGACCAGGTACGGCTCGAGGAACTGAATTGCGACGGCGTGATGATCGCCACGCCGGCCGGCTCCACCGCCTACAACCTTTCGGCGCATGGGCCCATCCTGCCGCTCGACGCGCCGCTGCTGGCGCTTACCCCCGTCAGCCCGTTTCGCCCCCGCCGCTGGCGCGGCGCTTTGCTTTCCAACAAGGCAACCGTGCGCTTCGACATACTAGAGGCGGAAAAGCGGCCGGTGAACGCCGCCGCCGACCATACGGAGGTCAAGGCCGTAGCTTCCGTGACGGTGAGGGAATCTGCGACGGCGACCGCAACTTTGCTGTTCGATCCCAATCACTCGTGGAACGAACGCATACTGGCGGAACAGTTCCGTTATTGACCCGATATTGAGCCGGCGCGCGGATAAGCGGCCGGATCACACATAGTAATTAAGGTTACGACTTCACAATCGAACCATTGCCGGCCGTTTGTGTTGACAAATCGCGGGCTTGCGCCTAGTTGCAGTGATGATCTTGCGGGCGCGCGGCGCCTGCCGCGACGGATGCCGTTGCGCTTCCCCGAACAGCCAAAGACAGCCAGAACTTGTCCTCAGACACCCAGACCGCTCAAGAAGCATTGACTTTCGCGGACCTCGGCCTATCGCCGAAGGTCCTTTCCGCAGTCACCGACGCCGGCTACCTCAAGCCGACGCCGATCCAGGCCGGCGCCATTCCGCACGCGCTTCTGGGCAAGGATGTGCTTGGCATAGCACAGACCGGTACCGGCAAGACGGCCTCCTTCGTGCTGCCGATGCTGACACGACTGGAAAAGGGCCGCGCCCGCGCCCGCATGCCCCGCACGCTGATCCTGGAGCCGACCCGCGAGCTTGCGGCGCAGGTCGAGGAAAACTTCATAAAATACGGCAAGAACCACAAGCTCAACATCGCACTGCTGATCGGCGGCGTGTCGTTCGACGAACAGGACAAGAAACTGGAGCGTGGCGCCGACGTGCTCATCGCGACGCCCGGCCGCATGCTCGACCACCGCGAGCGCGGCAAGCTCTTGCTCAACGGCGTCGAGATCCTCGTCATCGACGAAGCCGATCGCATGCTCGACATGGGCTTCATTCCCGATATCGAGCGTATCTGCGAGATGATCCCCTTCACCCGGCAGACGCTGTTCTTCTCGGCGACGATGCCGCCCGAGATCACCAAGCTGACCGAAAAGTTCCTGCACGCGCCGGTGCGCGTCGAGGTTTCAAAGGCCGCCTCCGCCGCGACCAACATCATCCAGCGGCTGGTGAAGTCCGGTTCCAAACCCTGGGACAAGCGCGAGACGCTGCGCAACCTGATCAAAGCCGAGGATGCGGAGCTGAAGAACGCCATCATCTTCTGCAACCGCAAGATCGAGGTGTCGGAGCTGTTCCGCTCGCTGCTGAAATATGACTTCGACGCCGGCGCGCTGCATGGCGACATGGACCAGCGCGCGCGCATGCAGATGCTGGCCAATTTCCGCGACGGCAAGCTGCGGTATCTGGTCGCCTCCGACGTGGCCGCGCGCGGCCTCGACATTCCCGATGTCAGCCACGTCTTCAACTATGACGTCCCGATCCATGCCGAGGATTACGTCCACCGGATCGGCCGTACCGGCCGCGCCGGGCGCTTCGGAAAATCCTTCACCATCGCGACCAAGTCCGACACCAAGTACATCGACGCCATCGAACGGCTGATCGGCACCAAGATCGAGTGGCATGACGGTGACCTGTCGACGGTGGTGGCCAGCGAAGGCGAGGACGAAGCACCGCGCCGTGGCCGCGGTGCGCCGCGGCGCGCCGGCCGCAAGGACGACGACCGCAAGGACAGGGGCGAGCGCAAGAGAGGCGGACGCCAGGCCAAGCACGGCGAAGACGCGGCACCGGAAACCGTGCGCGAGGAACAGCCGGTCGCGACCGAGGAAACAGTCGCCGGCACTGGTGAGCGGCGCACGCGCAAGGACGCTATCCGCTCGGAAAATTCCGAGCGCAAGAGCTCCGCGGCGCGCAGCGAGCGACGTGCACCGGAGCGCGGCGACACCAGGCCCCAGCGCGATGACCGTCGCCCTGCCCGCAACCGAGAAGACGAAAACGACGCCACCGTTGGCTTCGGCGACGACATGCCGGCCTTCATGCGCATCGTCGCCAAGGGCTGACCGACGAGTGGTTCCAAGACAAGACGGCCATCCGGCTTGCCCTCCCGGCAAGCTCCTGGCTGGGCTGGCCGTTACATCGGCCCAGGCATCATCTTGGTCGGTTTCTCCAACATCGGAAACTCGGCCTTGTTGCATTTCACGTTCGGGTTCGTCGGACTGAACATGCCGTTCGGATTATCACCCAGCCAGGCGTGAAGATCGTAGTGGACGAACTCCCTCGGGATGAGCGGATAGTGTCCCTCCATCGGACCCATGAAGGTTTGGCCAAACAGCTTCGGCGGCTCTTTGAGGTCCGGCGTCAGCGGCACCAGCCATTCCGCCCCGACCAGGCGCAGACCGTTTTTCGTCGGCTCGTAGATCAGCACATTGGGGCGCATCGGGTCGAGTTTTTGGCCGACACTTGGGACGTTGACGAAATGGATGCCCATGGCGCCTTTCGGGTAGTACATCGCTCCGGATATCTTTTCTCCGCTATAGTAGACGCAGCCGACCGTCGACAGATAAAGGTCGCGGACGGCGGCGGTGTAGTCCTCATATTTGGCGAGCGACTTTTTCAAGGCCTCGATGTCAGCTTTGTTGACATCCTCGGCTCGAGCCGCCGCGACGCCCAACCATGCGCTTACAAGACCTGTTAAAGCGAAGACGCCGCAGCGCCCGAGGCTGGCTGTTCTTGTCATGCATTCCTCCCAGATTTTTTTGATCTGGCCGTGCAAGACCGAGGCTGAAAAAGAAAATGCTTATTGCGCGGCCAAGTGTACCGCCTCATCCCCTCCGGAACAGCGACGATGCTATTCCTTTCCATGGCTGCGGGAAAGCGCTTATTTAGGACTGGCTAATTCTCTGGCACGCCAATCTCAATCTGAGCGCGGCCGGTCGCGGCCGGTGAAGCTGTTGCCGTCATCGCCGAGTGACGCCACCGTTGGCTTCGGCTACGACACACCGGCCTTCATACGCATTGTCGCCAAGGTCTGATATCGTGGTGTGTTGCAAGGACGCACGGCCTCGCCGAAGATGGCGTGATGAAGCGTCTGGTGGAAGATTGGGTCTATGGTGGCGTGCTCGCCGGCCTCACCCTGTGCGTGGTGGCGATCGGGCTGGCCGCTCGATTGGAGACAGCCGAGTTCGCCGTCTTCCTGCTGATTCCGATTTACATGCTCCACCAATACGAGGAGCATGCCGAGGACCGATTCCGGCTTTTCGTCAACAAGATGCTCGGCGGTGGGGCGCCGCTGCTTACCCGCTTCGATGTCTTTGTGATCAACGTACCGGGTTTATGGGGCATCTATTCCCTGGTTTTCACCCTCGCTGTCACGGTCAATGCCGGGATAGGGCTGATCGCCGCCTACACCACCCTGATCAACGCTTTGGTTCACGTCGCGCAGGCCATCAGGATGCGCAGCTACAACCCCGGGCTCATCACCGCAATTGTCTTGTTCGTACCCGCATCCATCTGGTCGATCCTGACGCTTTCCGGTTCGGGAACGGGTTTCCATGTCCTTGGACTTGCGGCCGGGCTGCTCATTCATGGACTGATCGTTGCCCATGTCGTCCGGCGGCAGCGCCTGACCCAATGAGCGACGGTCGATAAGCCGACCTCACCGCAACATCATGGAAGAACCAGGCGGCCGCAGGCCTGGCCGTCGGTCGCATTTTGCAAACAAAAACGGCCCCTTGCGAGGCCGTTTTTGCATTCTGATCGATGCTGCTCAGGTGAGCGGCGAAAGCTGGATCTCGACGCGACGGTTTTGAGCGCGACCCTCGGCGGTGGCATTGGACGCTACCGGACGGGTCTTGCCGAATCCCGTGACGGCGAAGCGGCGCAGATCGACGCCCTGGCCAGCCAGGTAGTTGGCGACCGCCAGCGCGCGGCGCTGCGACAGATCGAAATTATGCTGGTCGCCGCCGGTCGAATCGGTATGGCCGAACACGTCGACCGTGGTCTGCTTGAACTTCTTCAGCACCAGCGCGACCGAATTCAGCACCTGGTAGAAGCCGGGCTTCACCGCATCCTGATCGACGTTGAAGGTGATATCGGACGGCATATTGAGGATGATCTGGTCGCCGGAGCGGGTGACGCTGACGCCTGTGCCCTCCAACTGCCGGCGCAGTTCGGCTTCGTTCTGGTCCATGGTGGCGCCGATGGCGCCGCCAGCCAGCGCCCCGATGCCGGCGCCGATCAGCGCGTTGCGACGATCATTGCCGCCCGCAAGCAGGCCAAGACTGGCGCCGGCCAAGGCGCCGAGGCCGGCGCCGGCCGCCGTATTGGAAATCTTCTGGTCGCCGGTATACGGATCGGTGGTGGTGCAGGCGCTCACCAGCACAGCCGTCGCCACGACGACGAGCACGGTCTTCTTCATAGGATTGTCCCTCTCCAAGTCACGCCTTGCGGTGGCGCCAAATCAGCCCTTCGCGCGACTTGTACCATGAAATGCGGCGAAAAGCGGAACGGGAAAAGCACCGGCGACGGCTTTTCCCCGGGGCACGATTTCCCGATTGGGCGTCCAGGAATCTACCAGAGATTCTTGCCGTCGATGGCCACCACTTCGACCTTGTCCAGGTCGAAATCGTCGAACAACCGCGAGTTGACACTGATCTTGGGATTGTCGAAATCCGGCTCTCCGCTCGACCAGTCCGGTGTTTCGGTGAAGGTCCCGCAGCCGCAGGTGTCGCAAAAACCGTGCTTAACGGTCTTTGATCCCCACTGATAGAAGGAAACATTCTTCTGCGGCGTGAGGAGCTTGAACTGCGCCGGAGTGTAGTAGGCCCAAAGCGAGCCGCGTTTCGAGCAGAACGAACAAGTGCACTGCGTCAGCGTCTGCGGTGCTTGCGAAACCTCGAATATCGTCGCCTTGCAGTGGCAGCTTCCCTTGATGGTCATGGACGTCACCTCTCCCTTGTCCGCCGCCCTCAGGCAACGCAACACAAAGAAGCGGTCCTGGCAACTGTCCGTCAGCAGGCCCCCTATCGCGGTCCGGGCCGGTCGCCGCTGCGCCTTTCGGGCTTAGTAGGAACGCGGCGGCACGAACAGGCAGATCGTCTTACCCGCGTCGAGACCCGCTTGATGCGCGCACCAGTGGAATTCGCCGTCCGGGCTGTCCTTCACACGCTTATCGGTCATGGGGACAACTTCCCCCGTGCCGGCGATCACATAACCCTCGGGTTTTTCCAAAACCTCGCCCGTATGGGCCGTGCGGCAATCGTAGTTAGCGCAGCATGCGAATGGATAGCTCCAACCCAGCGGCTTCGCCGCTGTAGGCTTGGCGTCGTGGGCGAAGGCAGGCGCCATCGGCAACGCAATCGCTGCGATTGCAAGCAGGCAGAGCATGAGTCGGCCCACCGCGGCCCGAGCCGATTTTGATGGGGCAGCAGACATGGAAGCGCTCCTTTCGACGAGCATCAAGCGTTTCGCTTGCCCGTTCCTGAAACGTGTCTTCCCAGCGGCCGGATCGTCAGCAGGCATTTCTGCCGCGCCCGGCCATAGATGCTTTTGTCTCCCCTCGACCATGGATGGTGGGCCGATTTGTGAGTCGGCGCAAGAAACCACTGCATGCCGATGTCGCAGGCTGAATGCCGCGCATCGGCAACAGAAAACAGGCGCCGTCTCTCGATTGGATAGGCAGGCACAACCATGCCCAGCAGACGGGATCGCAGATAACGAGATTCAGCGAGAGAAGTTCCGGCCTATTCGCCAGCAGGTCCTGTGATCACGTGTTCGTCATACTGCGGCAGGCCGTCGCTGATCGTGTACCATGGCGCCTTGGAACCGACGAAGATATGCTCGGTCGGGCGGATGCTCGGGTTGTCGACGAGCGTTCCCATCGCGACATGGACGAAGGCGCCCTGGCGCACGACCGAATAGAGCAGCGAACCGCACCGCTTGCAGTGCGCGTCATGGCCGTTGTCGTCGCCGAAGACCAGCAACATGTCGTGGCCCTTGGTCAGGACAAACTTGGCGCGTTCGATGCCCGCGAAGGGCTTGAAAGCCGAACCTGTCGTGCGCCGGCAGTTCGAGCAATGGCAATTCGCCGCGTACAGGAACTCGTCAGCGACCGCATAGTGCACCGCGCCGCAGAAGCACTTTCCAACAAGCTTGCGAGCCATCATCCAATCCAAATGTGTGGCACTGTAGGCGCCGGCCCTAATCCAGGTCCGCCACCGCTTCCCCAGCACCACCCTCGATGCGTTGCGACAGCGAGGCTTCCATGAAGTCATCGAGGTCGCCATCGAGCACGCTCGACGGGCTGGTGCTTTCGACACCTGTGCGCAGATCCTTCACCAGCTGATAGGGCTGCAGCACGTAGGAGCGGATCTGGTGACCCCATCCAATGTCGCTCTTCGATGCTTCGGTGGCGTTGGCGACGGCTTCGCGCTTCTTCAGCTCTTCCTCGTAAAGCCGCGAGCGCAGCATCTCCCAGGCCTTTGCCCGATTTTTGTGCTGCGAACGTTCGGCCTGGCAGGCGACCGCTATGCCGGTGGCGAGATGGGTAATGCGCACCGCCGAATCGGTGGTGTTGACGTGCTGGCCGCCTGAACCGGACGAACGATAGGTGTCGATGCGCACGTCGGATTCGGAAACGTCGATCTCGATCGTATCGTCGATGACGGGATAGACCCAGACGCTGGCGAAGGATGTGTGCCGGCGCGCGTTGCTGTCATAGGGTGAAATGCGCACCAGGCGATGGACGCCGGATTCCGTCTTCAGCCAACCATAGGCATTGTGGCCCTTGATCAGCAGCGTCGCAGACTTGATGCCTGCCTCTTCGCCGTCATGCACTTCCAGCACCTCGACCTTGAAGCGGCGGCGCTCGGCCCAGCGCGTGTACATGCGCAGCAACATCGAGGCCCAGTCCTGGCTTTCGGTGCCGCCGGCGCCTGCGTGGATTTCGAGATAGGTGTCGTTGGCGTCGGCTTCGCCCGACAGCAGCGTCTCGACCTGGCGGGCCTTCGCCTCGCCTTGCATCGAGCGGATCGCTGCCTCAGCCTCGGCAACGACGCTCTCGTCGCCCTCTTCCTCGCCGAGTTCGATCAGGCCGATATTGTCTTCCAGCGCCTGGGTCAGGCCCCTGACCGCCGCGATGCCTTCCTCGAGGCCCTGGCGCTCGCGCATCAGCTTCTGCGCTTCCAGCGGTTCGTTCCAGAGGCTGGCGTCCTCGGCGCGGACGTTGAGATATTCAAGCCGCTTTATGGCCTGATCCCAGTCAAAGATGCCTCCTCAGCAGGGTAATTGCCTGCCTGATCTCGTCGACAATATTCTGCGTTTCCGCGCGCATGGCCTGATGTTTTATCCTGTTGCTGAAAGTGACGCCTGGTCGGCGCGATACATAGGGACGGCGCCGCCGCCTGTAAAGCAAATTGGACCGGCCCAGGGCCGGCCCAATCCTGCATGCATACCCGTCAGTAGAGGCCGCCGCCGCCCGACTGGATGGCCTGGTTGGCCTGAGGCGACAGCGCGCCGCCGGAGGCATTGGACCCGTCAGCGCCCATGCCGATCACCCAATAGCTGTCGGCTGGCCCGGTGCCCGGCTTGAAGGCCTCGATGATGGTGCCGGGATCGCCCGAATTGGCCCGCATGCCGGTCTTGCGGTTGATGGCGACCAGATTCATGCCTTCGGGAACCTTGAAGTCGACATTGGGCGTGCCATCCAGCGCCACGCGCATGAAATCCTTGAAGATAGGAGCGGCGAGGCCGCCGCCGGTGGCGCCATGGCCAAGGCCGCGCGGCGTGTCGTAGCCCATATAGAGGCCGACGACGAGGTTCGGCGTGTAACCGATGAACCAGGCGTCCTTTTCGTCGTTGGTGGTGCCGGTCTTGCCGGCGATGTGGCGTCCGAGCTCGGCGATGGTGGCGCCGGTGCCGCGCTGGACGACGCCTTCCATCATCGAGGTGATCTGGTAGGCGGTCATCGGATCGAGAACCTGTTCGGAATTATCGACAAGCTCAGGTTCGGGCTGGTTCTGCCATTCGGCCGCGTTGCAGCCTTCGCAGCCGCGTTCGTCCTGCTTGAAGACGGTCTTGCCGTAGCGGTCCTGGATACGGTCGATCAATGTCGGCTTGATCGACTTGCCGCCATTGGCCATGATCGAATAGGCCGAAACCATGCGCATCACCGTCGTCTCGCCGGAGCCCAGCGCCATCGGCAAATACGGCGCCAGATGGTCATAGACGCCGAAGCGCTCGGCATATTCGACGACCAGCTTCATGCCCATGTCGTTGGCGAGGCGCACAGTCATCAGGTTGCGCGACTTTTCGATGCCGGAGCGCAGGGTTGCCGGACCAGCGACCGTGCCGTCGTAGTTCTTCGGCGTCCAGGTCGTGTTGCCGCTCTGGATGGTAATCGGCCCGTCCATGATCACCGACGCCGGCGTATAGCCATTGTCGAGCGCCGCGGAATAGACGATCGGCTTGAACGAAGAGCCGGGCTGGCGCATGGCCTGGGTGGCGCGGTTGAACTCCGACTGCGCGTAGGAGAAGCCGCCGACCATGGCCAGCACGCGGCCGGTGTGTGGATCCATGGCGATCAGGCCGCCTTCCACTTCGGGGACCTGGCGCAGGCTGTAGGCGTCGTCGGAGCCTTCGTTCTTCTGGACGAAGACGACGTCGCCCGGCTTCAGCACATCGGCCGGCGACTTGGCCCTGACCGTCTTGCCGCCGACCACATGGCGCATGGCAAAGCCCATGTCTTCCTTGCTGACGGTGCCTTCGACGCGCTCCTTGACGATGTCGCCCGACGCCTGGCGTGCCGGCTGCAAGCCAATCGACAGGCCGGATGCCGAACTGTCGAGCACGACTGCGAGCTTCCATTCGGGAACGTCTTCCAGTCCCTTCACATTGCCCAGCGGCACACCCCAGTCGCCGGACACGTCGATCGTCTTCAGCGGCCCGCGGTAGCCGCGCAGCGTGTCGTATTTGATCAAGCCGTTCTGCATCGCCTTGCGGGCGATGAGCTGGATCTTCGGGTCGAGCGTGGTGCGGACGGACAGGCCGCCTTCATAGAGCGCGTTCTCGCCGTAGCGGGCGATGATCTGGCGGCGCACCTCCTCGGTGAAGTATTCGCCGGCGAACAGATAGGTGCCGTTGCGGCGCGGTGTGACGCCGAGGGGCTCCGCCTTGGCCTTGTCGCCTTCCTCGCGCGTAACGTAGTCGTTCTCGACCATCTGGTCGATGACCCAGTTGCGGCGCTCAAGCGCGCGGTCGGCATGCTTGAAGGGGTGATAATTGTTCGGCCCCTTGGGCAGCGAGGCCAGATAGGCGGCCTCGGCCACGGTCAGCTCGTTCACCGACTTGTCGAAATAAGTGAGCGCGGCACCCGCCACGCCATAGGCGCCGAAACCGAAGAAGATTTCGTTGAGGTAGAGTTCGAGAATGCGGTCCTTGGAATAGGCCTGCTCGATGCGGAAGGCGAGGATCATTTCCTTGATCTTGCGCTCGTAGGTCTGGTCCGAGGTCAGCAGAAAATTCTTCGCCACCTGCTGGGTGATCGTCGAGGCGCCAACCTGACGCCTGCCCGAGCCGAAATTCTGCAGGTTGACGATGATAGCGCGGCCCAGGCCGGTCACGTCAATGCCGGGGTGGTTGTAGAAATTCTTGTCCTCGGCCGACAGGAAGGCCGCCTTGACGCGGTCGGGGATGGCCTGGATCGGCAAATACAGGCGCCGTTCGCGCGCGTACTCGGCCATCAGCGCGCCGTCCGAGGCATGGATTCGGGTGGTCACCGGCGGCTCGTACTTGGCCAGCACCTCATAGTCGGGCAGATCCTTGGACAAATGCCCGATATAGATGGCAACCCCCGCCGCGACCAGCAGGGCCAGCGTCGTGCCGATACCGAAGAAATAGCCAATGAGACGAATCATGCCCGCTCCAGTCCTTGGTTCGGGAATTTCCTAAACGAAGCCGCCTTCCGCGCAAGCATTCGAGCCGGTCCCAACCCGTAATCGAAAACCCATGTCGCTACCATGTGGGCAAAATACGGCAAGGCCGGATTTCGCGGCCGTGAGTCGGAAATAAAAGCGTCGGGTGTTGTCGCCGCGCAACGCTGCCTGTGGTTGCAGGCGTCGTCAGGCATTTCAGCCCCCGGTTCCCGTTCCGGCACGCGCGGAAGCGAACAGCGCGACGGCGTTGGTGATGCTTTGCGCCGCCTTGCCGCGCCAGTCGGCGTCGAGCAGTTGCGCCTCGTCCTTGGCATTCGAGAGATAGCCTAGTTCGACCAGCACGGAGGGGACGTCAGGCGCTTTCAGCACCTTGAACCCAGCGGAACGCTGCGGATTGTTGATGAGGCCGACGCTGGTCGACAACTGGCCGACCAGCGTGTGGGCGAAACTCATCGAAAAGGTGTGGGTCTCGCGGCGGATCAGGTCGATCAGGATATCGGTGACTTCCTTGTTGTCGTCCTTGATCACCATGCCGGCGAACTGGTCCGAGAGATTTTCACGGTCGGCAAGCGCCTGCGCTTCCGGATCCGAAGCCTTGTCGGAAACGGTATAGACGGTCGCGCCACGGATGCCCTTGAGGCTGATAGTGTCGGCATGAATGGAGATGAGCAGGTCGGCCTCATGCTGGCGAGCGATGCGCACGCGGTCGTCCAGCCGCAAATATTCGTCGGTGTCGCGCGTCATGAAGACATCGTATCTGCCGACGGCGGCGAGCTTGTCGCGCAGTTCCGTGGCGAAAGCCAGCGTGACGTTCTTTTCGACGGTGCCGTTCAGGCCCTCGGCACCGCCATCGACGCCGCCATGGCCCGGATCGATGACGACGGTGAAGCGATGGCCCGGATTGGAGACCGGCCCGGTGCCGACCCGCCCGCCCTTGTCGGTCGAAACCGTGGAACCGGTGGTCAGCGCCTGATTGGCAAGGGCAGTGTCGAACTCGCGTTCGGAGGCCGCCGACATGTCGATGGCGATGCGGTAGCCCGCGCCGTCCTCGTTCTTGAGAACATCGAGCTTGTCGACCGCGAACGGCCCCTTGCCGGTGAGAACCAGCCGCGACACGCCTGCCTCCAACTCACCCAGGCGCACGCCCTTGACCAGCCCGCGAGGCTTCAAATCCTTGGCATCGATGGCTAACTTCGTATTCGCCAGATCGATGACCAGACGATTGGGCCCGCGCAAAAGGAACCATTTGACGTCGGGCTCACGGTCGAAATCCATGACGATGCGCATCTTGGTGGCATCGCCCGCCATCTTGTAACCGGTTGCCGTGAGCGGGGCATCGGCGGCGTTGGCGACCAACGAGATGGTCATCGACAGCAGGAGGCAGAAGATCGCGAGCAAACGGCCGCCGGCACGACTGCCCTTGTCTGTGAAGCCTGCCAGTCCCATCTCTTTGCAGTCGCTCCCGGTTTGGCGCCAAGGCGCCCGGTCATGTAGTCGAAGTGCCGGTTAGGCCGCGAACTCGATTAACGATTGGTATCCAGAGAAGGTTAACCAAGCCTTTTCACGCGAGGCCCGGACCCGTGCTTACGTGGCGGAACCGCTTTTGCCGGCGTCGGAAATCGGGGTTGCCTTCCAACCCGCCAAATCATAAAAGCGATAGTGGATCACTGCAATCCTGGAACCGCCCTCCTCCGCAGCTTCCCGCTACAGGTGAGACGAAAGGCGGCTCCTTTCGCTCCATGAGAGAAGGGTTCAGGTGATCGCGACGAATTTCGCAGGTGTGCGCCCGTGGCGGGGGAATCGCCTGCGTGAGGAAAACGGCCGGGTTTGTCCCGCGCCGGCTCTGTATGAGCAAACAAGCTGGTCCGGTTTCCGGGCTTTGGTTCAAAAGGTTCTGCTGGTGACGATGGCTTCAAGCGCAATCATGGAAAGGTCCGCATCAAACCGCGCCAATATGGCTGCGGGCGGCACCGCCATGGCGCGCAGGCACCGTCCGGCGGACATTCAGACATCCGGCACCCACATTCATCCAGACACACAGCAGCGGCCTTTGCGCCGCAAGCTGCGGCTGACGGCTGCCGGGGGAAACGAAATAATGCCCAACAAAATGCTGATAGACGCCTCCCACCCGGAGGAAACACGCGTTGTCGTCGTACGCGGTAATCGTATCGAAGAATTCGACTTTGAATCACAGGACAAGAAGCAGCTCAAAGGAAACATCTATCTCGCCCGCGTAACGCGCGTCGAACCCTCCCTTCAGGCAGCCTTTGTCGAATATGGCGGCAACCGTCACGGTTTCCTCGCCTTCAGTGAAATACACCCCGACTACTACCAGATCCCCGTCGCCGACCGTCAGGCGCTGCTGCGCGCCGAAGCGCAGGAAGCCGAGGACGAGGACGATGAGGACGGCGAAGGCGACGACCGCCAGAGCCGTGATCGCGGCCGGCGCGGACGCCGGCGCGGCGGCAAGGGCCGCGACCGCGCAGAACACAAGCGCGATGCGGGCGGGACCGATGCCGACGAGGCAACCGAAACAGCCGGCGAGGCAGGCGACGCCGACAATGGCAATGACGCCGTCTCAGAGAACATTTCCCACGGTTCGGAAACCATCGAACATGCGGCCGATATCCCGGAACAGGCCGCGGATGCATCCAATCATGGCGAAGCCTCTCCCGAGCAGAGCGACGAATCGTCCGGACAGGACGAAGGCGAGACCCGCGAGGGCGGCCCGACGTCAATCGCCGCCTCCGTCGACGCCGATGTGATTTCCGAACCCGTCCCGCAGACGGAACAGGGCAGTGAATCCAGCGACGATGATCGCGGCATGCTGGAAGAGGTTCAGTCTTCGCATCCGGACGATCACGAGGTCGAATCGGTCGGTGCCGAGGATGCCCTGGAGGAAGCGCGCAACCGCCGCAAGCCGATGCGCCGCCAGTACAAGATCCAGGAAGTGATCAAGCGCCGCCAGATCCTGCTGGTGCAGGTCGTCAAGGAAGAACGCGGCAACAAGGGCGCGGCGCTCACCACCTATCTGTCGCTTGCCGGCCGCTATTCCGTGCTGATGCCGAACACGGCGCGCGGCGGCGGTATTTCGCGCAAGATCACCAGTGCTGTCGACCGCAAGCGCCTCAAGGAAGTGGTCGCCGATCTCGAAGTGCCGCAAGGCATGGGCGTCATCCTGCGCACCGCCGGCGAGAGCCGCACCAAGGCCGAGATCAAGCGCGATTATGAATATCTGATGCGGCTTTGGGAGAACGTGCGCAATCTCACGCTCCAGTCCACGGCCCCTGCCCTCGTCTACGAGGAAGGCAGCCTGATCAAGCGTTCGGTGCGCGACCTCTACAACAAGGACATCGATGAGATCCTCGTCTCCGGCGAAGAGGGCTACCGCGAGGCCAAGGACTTCATGCGCATGCTGATGCCGAGCCACGCGAAGGTGGTTCAGCCGTTCCGCGATACGACGCCGATCTTCGTGCGCAATGGCATCGAGGCGCAGCTTGACCGCATGCTGCAGCCGCAAGTGACGCTGAAGAGCGGCGGCTACATCATCATCAACCAGACCGAGGCGCTGGTCGCCATCGACGTCAATTCGGGCCGCTCGACCAAGGAGCACTCGATCGAGGACACCGCGCTCCACACCAATCTGGAAGCGGCGGAGGAAGTCGCCCGCCAGCTCAGGCTGCGCGACCTTGCCGGCCTGATCGTCATCGACTTCATCGACATGGAGGAGAACCGCAACAACCGTGCCGTCGAGAAGCGGTTGAAGGATCATCTCAAGAACGACCGCGCGCGCATCCAGGTCGGCCGCATCTCGCATTTCGGCCTGATGGAGATGTCGCGCCAGCGCATCCGCGCCAGCGTGCTGGAATCGACCATGAAGCCTTGCCCGCATTGCGGCGGCACCGGCCATGTGCGCTCCGATTCGTCTGTCGCGCTGATGGTGGTCAGGGCGATCGAGGAGTTCCTGCTCAAGGATCTCGCGCAGCCACATCACAGTTCGCACGCCCGCGGCGACCGCGCTCTATGTGCTCAACCACAAGCGCGGCACGCTGGTGGAACTGGAAAGCCGCTTCGGCCTGACCATTACGCTTGAGGCCGACGACACGGTCGGTTCGCAGCATTATGCGATCTTCCGCGGCGCGCTGGCCGAAAAGCCTGAAGGCTTCGTCGAGGCACGCACCCTGCCGGCCTATGTCGAACCGGAAGAGCTCGAGGATGAGACCATCGTCGAGGAGGAAGACGAAGCACCGGCCCAGGCCGAACAGCCGCGTCAGCCGCAGCAAGGTCAGCACCAGCAGAGGCCCGGCGAAGAGGGCGAAGGCCGCGACCGCAAGCGCCGCAAGCGTCGCAGACGCCGCGGCGGCAAGGATCGCGATCGCGAGCATGGCCACACCGACGGTGCTTCCGTGTCGGCGCAGGCCGACGAGTTGTCCACATCGGAAAACCTGTTGAGCCGTGACGAGGCGGAAGCCGGCGACGAGGCTCCGGTCCCCGCGGCCGGAACTGCCGAAACGGCGGAAGCATCCGACGAGGGCCAGGGCAAGAAGCGTCGCCGCGGCAAGCGCGGCGGCAAGCGCAACCGGCGCGAGGACGGCGAAGGCGAGGCCGAGGCAAGCGCCGATGAAGCGACCGAACCTTCCGGGGTCGATGCTTCCGAAAGCGAGCCTGCGATCGAGCCGGTAACCGTCGTGGCTGCGGAAGAGCCGGTGGCTCCAGTGAGCGACGAGGCGACGACCGCCGAGAAGCCCAAGAAGCCGCGGCGCGCAGCCAAGCCGAAGAAGGCAGCCGCCGAGGCTGTCGCCGAGGAGCCGATCGCTGAACTGGCCGTTCCGGCACCCGCCGAGACGCCAGCCACGGCATCGGACGAGGCAGCGGCAGCGACCGCCGAGGAAACACCGAAGGCCCGTCCGTCACGACGCAAGCCGGCGGCCATCGATGCGCCGGTCGTGCCGGTGGTTTCCTCGACTGTCGCCGAAGAGCCGGAAACCAAGACCGAAGAGAAGCCGAAGCGCGCCGGCTGGTGGCAGCGGAAAGGCTTCTTCTGAGATTTCAGCCCGTTGAACTGACTTCCTGAACAAAAAATCCCGCGCCGGTCGAAAGACGGTGCGGGATTTTTCATATCTGGTTTGCCGGAACGTTACGGCGCGAAGATCGACCAGTTCATCATCCTGGCGAGCTTTTCCAGGGCGATCGAGCCCAGCCTGGAATTGCCGTTGGCGTTGAGGCCGGGCGACCAGACGGCGAGCGAGGCGACGCCGGGCACGATGCCCAATATGCCGCCGCCGACGCCGCTCTTGCCCGGAATGCCGACGCGGAAGGCAAAATCACCGGAGCCGTCATAATGGCCGCAGGTCAGCATCATGGCGCCGATGCGGCGTGCCCGCTCGACTGACACCACGGAATGTCCGGTCGCCGGATTTTTGCCGCCATTGGCGAGGAACCGGCCGGCCATCGCCAGCTGCCGGCAGCTCATGGCGATGGCGCAATGATGGAAATAGACGCCGAGCGCCAGCTCCGGCGCATGATGAAGATTCCCGAAGGATTTCATGTAGTTGGCGAGCGCGAAGTTGCGATAGCCGGTGGCGCGCTCCGACGCCGCAACCTCGCGGTCGATGATGATGGTCTCGTCGTCGGCGAGGAACTGGATGAAGCGCAGGATCTCGCCGATCGCCTCGCGCGGCTGATGACCGGCAAGCAGGATGTCGGAAATGACGATAGCGCCCGCATTGATGAAGGGATTGCGCGGAATGCCGTTCTCATGCTCGAGCTGCACGATCGAGTTGAACGGATTGCCCGAGGGTTCGCGCCCGACCCTTTTCCACAGCGCATCGCCGACATTGCCCAGCGCCAGCGTCAAGGTGAATACCTTCGAGATGCTCTGGATCGAAAAGGGCTGGTCGGCGTCGCCCGCCATCAGCACACGGCCGTCATTGGTGACCGCTGCGATGCCGAATTTCTTGGGATCAACCTTGCCGAGTTGCGGGATATAGGTGGCAACCTCGCCGCGATCGGTGCGTTCGGCCATTTCGGCCGCGACTTCGGCCAGGGCCTGCTCGAGTTCCGGCATGTATCTACCTCAGCCAGCGTTCGATGCGCGCCAATGCCTCGACCATGTCGTCATGGCTGCCGGCATAGGAAAAACGCATGGTGCGGTGCCCGGCCTGGGTGTCGAAATCACGGCCGGGCGTGGCCGCGACATGCGCCTCGGCCAGCATCTTGCGGGCGAAAGCCATGCTGTCATTGCTGTGCCGGGTGACGTCGCAAAAGGCATAGAAGGCGCCATCCATCGGTGCGGCCAGCGGAAAGCCGAGCTCCGGCAGACGCGTCATCAGGAGCTCGCGGTTCCAGGCATAGCGACCCTTGACCGCTTCCAGCTCCTCGGTAGCGGCAAAGGCCTCGATTGCAGCGACCTGCGACAGTTCCGGCGGCGAGATGTAGAGGCTCTGCGCAATGCGCTCGATGGGCCGCACCAGCGCTTCCGGCAGCACCATCCAGCCGATGCGCCAGCCGGTCATGCAATAGTATTTCGAGAAGGAGTTGATCGCCGTGACACCGGTGCCAAAGGCGAGTGCCGTGGTGTCGGGCGCCGCATAGGCCAGCCGGTGGTAGATCTCGTCGGAGATGACGGCAATGCCGAGCGCCTCCGCCGTCCGGACCAGGTCCGCGAGATCATCGGCCGGAATGACCGCGCCGGTCGGGTTGGCGGGACTTGCGAACAGCACGCCCTTCAGCGGTTTTTCGCGATGCGCGGTCTCCAGGTGAGCGGCATGAAGATAGGCCGCGTCGCCGAGCTCTATCTCGATCACTTCGATGCCCAGCGCCGCCATGATGTTGCGATAGGCGGGGTAGCCGGGCGCTGCGATGGCGACGCGGTCACCGGGATCGAACATTGCCAGGAAGGCGAGATTGAAGGCGGCCGAGGATCCCGTGGTGACCGCGATCCGGTCGGGCGCGACATCAAGCCCGTAGTGATCCCCATAGTGTTCCGCGATCGCCTTGCGCAATCCAGCCAGGCCCAGCGCATCGGTATAGCCAATACGCCCGTCCTGCAAAGCCCTGGCCGCCGCGGCACGAACGCGGGCCGGAGCCGGATCGGACGGCTGGCCGACGGCCATGGAAATGACCGGCGCGCCCGTCGCTCTCAGCCGGTTCGCCTCGGCCAGCACATCCATGGCGTGGAAGGGTTCGACATTGCCACGGCGTGAGAGCGAAACGACCATTTTGACCTCGATCCGACGATTGAGCGCACCACGTCCTGGCGCATGCGCCGCACAAATGCCCGATTGGTGTGAGGATCACAAGTTGAGGAAGTTTTTCCGGTGCCGACTTTTCATCTTTCGCCCGCTCGTCTACCAGTGGACACGTCATGTTGAGCCGACCCAAATCGATGGTTGCCCGGGTAGCGCGCGTCGTTGCGACGCTTTCGCTTGGCGTCGCTGTCGCGGTGTCTGGTTCCATCAGCGCCTTGGCCCAGAACGTGCCGGTGGTGCGCGATGCCGAGATCGAGGCGCTGGTGCGCGACTACGCCCGCCCGATCTTCAAGGCCGCCGGTCTGGCGAATGACGGCATCGACATCGTCCTGGTCAACGACCAGAGCTTCAATGCCTTCGTCACCGGACGCAGGCTGTTCATCAACACGGGCGCCTTGATGGAAGCCGAAACGCCCAACGAGATCATCGGCGTCATCGCCCACGAGGCCGGCCATATCGCCGGCGGCCACCAGCAGAAACTGCGTGACCAGCTCGAGCGCGCCAAGACGATGGCCATCATCGCAACCTTGCTGGGCGCCGGCGCCATGGTCGCCGGGGCGACCACCAACAGCCGCGGACTTGCCGGCGCCGGCGTGGGCGTGGCGGCTGGCGGCGGCGAGATGGCGCAGCGCAGCATTCTCGCCTATCAGCGCACCGAGGAAATGACGGCCGACCGCTCGGCGATCACCTATCTCAACGCCACCGGCCAGTCCGGCATGGGCATGCTGAAGACGTTTCAGCGTTTCCAGACGGCCTTGTCGCTGTCGGGCGCGCAGGTCGATCCCTACCGGATCAGCCATCCAATGCCGCGCGATCGAATCTCCAACCTCGAAGTGCTGGTCAAGCAGAGCCCCTATCTCGACAAGGTCGATGCGCCGGCACTGCAATTGCGCCACGACATGATGCGGGTGAAGATCGCTGTCTACATGGAAGGCCAGGCCGCCGCGTCGCGGCTGATGCGAAAGATGCAGGGCAGCCTTGCCGCGCAGTATGGCGAGGCCCAATCGGCCTATCTTTTCGGCAACATCGCCACCGCACTCGCCAAGACCAACGCCTTGATCAAAGCCCAGCCCGGCAACGCCTATTTCCAGGAATTGCGCGGCGATATATTGATGAAGGCGAACAAGCCCAAGGAAGCTGCCGATGCCTACGCCAAGGCAGTCAGCCTCGACAAGGCGCGATCTGGATTGCTGCCGGTTTCGCTCGGCCAGGCGTTGATGGCGACGGGCACCCCAGACGCTCTGAAAAAGGCCGTGGTGCAGATCAACAACGGCTTGCGACGCGACAAGGAAAATTCCGTGGGATACCGCTATCTGGCGCAGGCCTATGGCGAATTGGGAGACATACCGGGCGCCGAGCTCGCCACGGCCGAGGGTCATTTCTATTCCGGTAACTACAAGGATGCGAAGATCTTCGCCATGCGAGCGCAGCAGCAACTCAAACGCGGCGAGCCGCGATGGATACGCGCCCAGGACATCATAAACTACAAGCCGTCGGGCAAGGTATAGTGAACCTTCCGGCCGTGCGCTGCGACGCAGCCAGACCGGAAAACAGGCAAAGGAACGGAACGATGAAAAAGGCACTGCTGCTGGGCACCACGGGAGTTGCGATAGCCCTTGCCATGCTGGCGTTCGGTTTCGTGGCCGGCAGCCCGCAAATCGCGGAAGCCGGTGCGGCGCAACCGCTTCAGACGGCAGCGGCCGATACCAAGATCGACCGCACCGAGGTCGAAGGCATCATCCGCGATTATCTCCTGAAGAATCCGGAAGTGCTGCTGGAAGTCCAGGATGCGCTCGAGGCCAAGCAGAAAGAAGAGCAGCGCATTGCCCATCTCGGCGTCATCAAGGGCGCCAAGGAGCAGATCTTCAACTCCTCCTTCGACGGCGTGGTCGGAAACCCGAAAGGCAAGGTCACGATCGTCGAGTTCTACGACTACAATTGCGGCTTCTGCAAACGCGCCATCGAAGACATGCAGGCGCTGACCAAGGCCGATCCGGACCTGCGTTTCGTGCTCAAGGAGTTCCCGATCCTCGGCCCGGATTCGCAGAAGGCCAGCGTCGTCTCGATGGCCTTCCACCTGATGATGCCGCAGAAGTACGGCGAGTTCCACAATGCGCTGCTCGGCGGCCAGGGACGCGCCACCGAGGCGGCGGCGATCAAGGTCGCGCTTTCGCTCGGCGCCGACGAAGCGACGCTGCGTGAAAAGATGAAGGACCCGTCCATCACCGAAGCCTTCTCCAAGACCTACGATCTCGCCAACAAGCTGGCGATCACCGGAACGCCGTCCTATGTCGTCGGCAACGAGGTCGTGTTCGGGGCGCTCGGACAGGAAGTCCTGGCGGAGAAGATCGAGGCGGCGAAAGCCGCGCTTTGATCGGCCGCGGGTTTTCTTCACGGGCGCATTTCCGCCTGTTGTGGACAGTGAAAGAACGCACTTGCGCTCTTTCCGCGGGCGTCTATGCCCATTATAGAGGGCCCAGCGCCGGTTTGACGCCGGTGCCGGAAAAGGTCGGCATTTTTTGAAAACGGTTTTCGTCCTGAACGGTCCCAATCTCAACGCGCTCGGCAAGCGCGAGCCTGGCATCTATGGCGGCAAGACGCTTGCCACCATCGCGGACGACTGCAGAGAGGCGGGCGCGGCGCTCGGGCTCGAAATCGATTTCCGCCAGTCGAACCACGAGGGCGACCTCGTCGACTGGATCCAGGAAGCCGGCGACAAGGCCGCCGGCATCGTCATCAATCCCGGCGCCTATAGCCACACCTCGATCGCGATTCACGACGCCATTCGTTCCGTGGCGCCGCTGCCGGTCGCCGAGGTCCATCTTTCCAATATCCATGCGCGGGAATCATTCCGCCACGTCTCCATGGTCGCGCCGGTCGCTGTCGGCATGATCTGTGGCTTTGGGCCGCTCGGCTACACGCTGGCGCTTCAGGCGCTGGCCGCACGCCTATGACCGGCCAACAAACAGAAGGCTCGAAAATGTCGATAAAGAAGACCGGTGTTGACCAGCAGCTGATCCGCGACCTGGCGGGCATACTGAACGACACCAATCTCACCGAGATCGAAGTCGAGCTGGGTGACCTGAAGGTGCGCGTATCGCGGCAGGCACCGGCCGTTCACGCGATAGCCGCGCCGCAGCCGGCCTTTGCGCCGGCGCCGGCGGCCCAACCTGCCACCGCAGCCGTTCCGGCCGCGGCCGACGTGTCGAAAAACGCCGTGGCCTCCCCCATGGTCGGCACCGCCTACCTGGCGCCCTCGCCGGATGCCAAGCCGTTCATCGAGATCGGCCAGAACGTCAAGGAAGGGCAGACGCTGCTGATCATCGAAGCGATGAAGACGATGAACCAGATCCCCTCGCCGCGCGCCGGCACGGTGACGGCGATCCTGTTCGAGGACGCACAGCCGGTCGAATACGGCATGCCGCTCGTCGTGATCGAGTAGAGCGGCCCTAATGTTCCAGAAGATTCTCATCGCCAATCGCGGCGAAATCGCGCTTCGGGTGCTGCGTGCCTGCAAGGAGCTTGGCATCCAGACGGTGGTGGTGCACTCGACCGCCGACGCCGACGCCATGCATGTTCGGCTCGCCGACGAGAGCGTATGCATCGGGCCACCGCCATCGCGCGACAGCTACCTCAATATCCACCAGATCGTCGCCGCCTGCGAGATCACCGGCGCCGACGCCGTGCATCCCGGCTACGGTTTCCTGTCGGAGAACGCCAAGTTTTCCGACATATTGGCCGCGCATAACATTACCTTTATCGGTCCGACCGGTGACCATATCCGCATCATGGGCGACAAGATCGAAGCCAAGCGCACCGCCAAGCGCCTCGGCATTCCGGTGGTTCCCGGCTCCGATGGTGCGGTGACCGAGGAAAAGGAGGCCAAACGCATCGCTGCAGAGATCGGCTATCCCGTGATCATCAAGGCGTCGGCCGGCGGCGGCGGACGCGGCATGAAAGTGGCGCATACCGAGGCCGACCTCGAAGTCGCCTTGCAGACGGCCCGCTCGGAAGCGGGCGCGGCCTTCGGCGATGACGCCGTCTATATTGAAAAGTACCTGCAAAAGCCGCGTCATATCGAGGTTCAGGTGTTCGGCGACGGCTTTGGCCGGGGCGTGCATTTCGGCGAGCGCGACTGCTCCTTGCAGCGCCGCCACCAGAAAGTCTGGGAAGAGGCCAACTCACCCGCCCTCAACGCCGAGGAACGCTCGCGCATCGGCGATATCTGCGCCAACGCCATCGCCGACCTCGGCTATTCCGGCGCCGGCACGATCGAGTTCCTCTACGAGAATGGCGAGTTCTATTTCATCGAGATGAACACGCGCCTGCAAGTCGAGCATCCGGTGACGGAGGCTATCACTGGCATCGATCTGGTGCATGAGCAGATCCGTGTCGCCTCGGGCGGCGGTCTTTCGGTCAAGCAGGAAGACATCCGCTTCCAGGGCCATGCCATCGAGTGCCGCATCAATGCAGAGGATCCGCGCACCTTCACGCCCTCGCCCGGCACGATCACCCATTTCCACACGCCAGGCGGCCTTGGCATCCGTGTCGATTCCGGCGTCTATTCAGGGTACAAGATCCCGCCTTACTACGACAGCCTGATCGGCAAGCTGATCGTGCACGGGCGCAACCGCGTCGAATGCATGATGCGGCTACGCCGGGCGCTGGACGAATTCGTCGTCGACGGAATCAAGACGACGTTGCCGCTGTTTCGCGACCTCGTCGGCAACGCCGACATCGCCAATGGCGACTATGACATCCACTGGCTGGAAAAATATCTGGCCAAAGGCGAATAGCCCCGGACTTGCCGCTATAATGAAGCGATGACTCGCCCCTACGCGCCAGGCTATCGTATCCCGACCGACCTTCTGCTCAAGGCCTACGCCTCGGGCGTCTTCCCGATGGCCGAAAGCGCCGCCGATCCGGAAGTGTTCTGGGTGCGGCCGGAGACGCGCGGCATCATTCCGCTCGACCGCTTCCACACGCCGAAAAGTCTGAAGAAGGCGCTTCGGCGAAACCTCTTCGACATCCGTTTCGACTTCGATTTCGAGGCGACGATCGATGGCTGCGCCGAAAGGCGCGAGGAGCGCCGTTCCACCTGGATCAACGCGCCGATCCGCGAGGCCTATGTGCAGTTGCATCGCATCGGCCATTGCCATTCTGTCGAGGCCTGGCGCGAGGGGCGGCTGGTCGGCGGCCTCTACGGTGTCTCCCTGGGGAGGGTGTTCTTCGGCGAAAGCATGTTTTCCCGGGAAACGGATGCTTCGAAGATCTGCCTTGTGCATCTCGTCGAACGCCTGCAGGCGCGCGGTTTCGCGCTGCTCGACACGCAGTTCACCACCGAACACCTCAAGCGCTTCGGCGCAATCGACGTGCCGCGCGGCAAATACGAGAAGATGCTGGCCGACGCGCTGAAGGGTGAAGCGGTGTTTTTCCCCTGATGATCCAGCCCGTCAGCGGACCTTCGTTTCCAGCGGAGCCTGCGAATGGAACATCATCTTCCAGCCGTTGACGCGATGGACATAGCCGGTGCTGACCAGCGCCGCGTAGGCTTCGCCATTGCCCCTCACGGCATGCGCTTCATAGGCCAGGATGACGATGTCGCTGCCTGGTTCGACCACGCCCTTGAGATCGATCTCGAGATCACGCCATCGCTTGGGATCGGCGGCGGTTTCGGCGAGATCGGCATTGCTCATGGTCTGGGCCATCCGCGGAAATGCCACAAGGCACTCGGTGTCGGCATTGGCCGCGAAAAATGCCGAATCGCCTGTCCAGAAGCCCTTTTCGAGCTCAAGCAGTTCCTTGATGCTGGCGGTGATCCGCTTTCTGGCAGACATTGGAAAATCCTCCCGGCGCGCATCGTATGGCCGTCAGGGCCCCAACGCGTTGCCATCAGGGCGGTTCCGAAGGATCAGTTGGTGCTGGTCGTAGGCGGTTCCGTTGCTTCCGGCTCGGTCGCAGCCGGAGCGGTCGTGGCATTCGGCTGGGCGGTATCGGACTTGGCCGCGTCGGTCTTGGCCGCATCGGGCGCTGGCACATCCGACTTCTGCTTGCAGGCCTTCAGCCAGACGTCATAGACGGCATGCTCCACGGCATTGAGACCAGGGCTTTCGGCAAACATCCAACCGGTGAAGATGCGGCGGATCTTGCGGTCGAGCGTGATCTCGTCGACTTCGACAAAAGAATCGGTCTTCGGCTCCTCGTTCTGCGGCCGGGAGTAGCAGACGCGCGGCGTCACCTGCAAAGCACCGAACTGCACCGTCTCGTCGATATAGACGTCGAAGGTGATGATGCGGCCGGTGATCTTGTCGATGCCGGCGAATTCGGCGACCGGGTTGGTGATTCGATCCGACCCCGGCGCTGGCGCGGGTGCGGCCGGCGTTGGCGAAGCGGCAAGTGCCGCGGTGCCAACGGTGAGCCCGGCGGCTACCATCAGTGCGCCCATCGATGTCAGGCTGGAAATGCTCATGCAGGGATACCGGTGGTTAGCGCCCGGGTGATTCTCTATCACAAAGGCTAGTCGCCGTTTTCTGATCAGCAAGCAGCTAAACACCAATTGTGGCGATAAAGGATCGACGCCCGCTTATGATCCGGGCGTCCAGGCGTCGTAGTCGCCGGTGACCTGCGGGCGGTGCTGGTTGGTCAGCACCGAGCCCTTCGGACGATAGGCTGAGGGCGAGCCGGTCAGGTTCGGTTGATGCGGTTTCTGCCAGTCGCGCGGCTTGTAATCGTCGCTCGGCGGCGCGACGTCGACGCGGTGATGAATCCAGCCGTGCCAGCCGGGCGGGATAGAAGAAGCCTCGGAATAATCGCGATAGATGACCCAGCGGCGCGTGCGTCCTTCGGAATCGACACCGCCTTCGTAGTAGACGTTGCCCACCTCGTCCTGCCCGACCTTCCTGCCGTGCCGCCAAGTGTGCAGGCGCGTGCCAAGCGTCTGGCCGTTCCACCAGGTGAAAAACTGCGTAAGGAAAGTCTTCATCTTCAAACCCTCGCGCCGATGGCGTCCGTTTCCTGCTTATGGCGTCAGCCCTTCGTGAAGGCAAGGGGCTTGCCGCCAAGAGGGCGCAAATGGCGCGCCGGTAAGGCGACACAAGCCTGTGATGCATTGCCGGCGCCGTATGGTGCTTGCCAAGCACCCTCAGCCTTTCTAAAGCTCTGCGCGCGCCCCGTGCGGGTATCCGGCCGACCGTTGGCCGAGGGAGGTGACGATTGGCCAGGAAATCGCCGACCGCCGACATTCGCATCGGCGCCGATGCCATTCGCCGCCGAAAGCGTGACGTGCCGATCGTCTGTCTCACCGCCTATACCTACCCCATCGCCCGCCTGCTCGACGAGCATGTCGATCTGCTCCTCGTCGGCGACAGCGTCGCAATGGTCCTGCATGGCCACAAAACGACGCTGGGCGCCTCGCTGGAGATGATGATCGCGCATGGGCAAGCGGTGATGCGCGGCTCGGCCAGGGCTTGCGTCGTCGTCGACATGCCAGCCGGCAGCTATGAGGATTCGGCTGCCCAAGCCGTTGCCTCGGCGCGGCGTATCGTTGGCGAAACCGGCTGCCAGGCTGTGAAACTCGAGGGCGGCGTCGGTATGGCCCGGCAGATCGCCGCGGTCGTCGATGCCGGCATCGCGGTCATGGGCCATATCGGCCTGCTGCCGCAATCCGTCGAGAAGGATGGCGGCTACAGGATCAAGGGCCGGACCGACGAGAATGCGGCAGCGCTGTTTGCCGATGCGCGCGCCGTCGAAGAAGCCGGCGCCTTTTCGATGGTCATCGAGGGCACGGTCGAAGCGGTCGCGGCCGAAATCACCCGCCGCATCGCCATTCCGACTATCGGCATCGGCGCGAGTGGCGTTTGCGACGGCCAGATCCTGGTCATAGACGACATGGTCGGGCTCACCGTCGACCGCGTGCCGAAATTCGTCAAGGAGTACGCCGATTTGCGCAGCGTGGTCTCGCAGGCGGCCGCACGTTACGCCAGGGAGGTACGAGACCGGACATTCCCCGGTTCCGAAAATGTGTTTTCGGCCACCTTGGGCAAGGACAACCGATGAGCCGGCCCCTCGTCGTCGACACGGTCGCCGGCCTTCGCGCGCGGATCCGCGACTGGCGGCGCGACGGCCTTCGCGTCGCCATGGTGCCGACAATGGGCGCCTTGCACGAAGGGCACCTATCGCTGGTCAGGATCGCGCTTGAAAGAGCCGAGCGCTGCATCGTCTCGATCTTTGTCAACCCGACGCAGTTCGCGCCGAGCGAGGATCTCGACAAATATCCACGTCAGCTCGCCCGCGATCTCGACCAGCTGGCTTTGGCCGGAGCCGATCTTGCCTACACGCCTGGGGTTGGTGAGATGTATCCTGCCGGCTTTGCCACCAAAATCTCGGTCGGCGGTCCCTCCGCCGGGCTCGAATCGGATTTTCGACCGACTTTTTCGAAGGCGTCGCCACCGTCGTGGCGAAGCTGCTCCTGCAGGCGTCGCCCGACGTCGCGGTCTTTGGCGAAAAGGATTATCAGCAATTGTGCGTCGTCAGGCAGCTCTGCCGCGACCTCGACCTGCCCGTCGAAATCATCGGCGCGCCGACGATCCGCGACGCGCATGGCCTCGCCATGTCATCGCGTAACGCCTATCTCGGTGAGGCCGAACTCCAGATCGCCCGCCGGCTCAACGTGATCCTGCGCAAGGCAGCCGCGGCGCTGGCGGCCGGCGCCGACCAGAACGGCGCGACAGGCGAAGCCAGCCGCGCCCTACTCGCGGCCGGCTTCCACAAGATCGATTATGTCGAAGCTCGCGAGAGCCGGACGCTGACGCCGTGGCGCCGCGGGCACGAGGGCCGCCTGCTCGCCGCCGCCTGGCTGGGCAAGACCAGGCTGATCGACAATGTGGACGTCTCCACCAGTTAGGCTGCGGCTCGATCGCTGAATTCGACCGCCGGATTGCGCACCCGAAAGGTCCGCCGCTATGCGGCAAGCGGCCTTTCATAGACGAGCGCCGGGATAGCGGATTGGGCCGAACCGCAATTGTCGGTGCGGCCGGTCTGGACGAAGCCGTTCGCCTGGTAGAAGGCAATTGCGCGCGTGTTCTTCTCTTCCACTTCCAGCCGGATGGCGCGGGCCTCAGGGAAGCTTTCGATGATCTCGTCGAGAAGCATGCCGCCGATGCCCCGGCCCTGCAGGCCGGGCTGCACGTAAAGCTGCTTCAGCATGACCACGCCGCCGCCATCGAGCGCTTCGGCAAATGCCATGCCGCCAATGCGCTGGCCATCGTCGGCGACGAGGAACTCGCTGTTTGGCTTCGCCAGCCGCGCCTTGAGCGAGGCGATCGAATGCCACGCATCGGTGATCTCTGTCACCCGTTCGGCGCCATAGATGGCGTCGTAAGTCGCATGCCAAGTCTCGACCAGCAGCGCCCGGATGGCGGCGAGGTCGCGATCCCCGGCGGTGCGCACGAACATAGCCTACTCGATGCCCAGCTTGGCCTTGACCAGGTCATTGACGGCCTGTGGGTTGGCCTTGCCGCCGGTCGCCTTCATCACCTGGCCGACGAACCAGCCGGCCATGGTCGGCTTGGCGCGCGCCTGCTCGACCTTGTCCGGGTTGGCCGCGATCACCTCGTCCACCGCTTTTTCGATAGCGCCGGTGTCGGTAACCTGTTTCATGCCGCGGCTCTCGACCAGTTGGCGCGGGTCGCCGCCCTCGTTCCAGACGATCTCGAACAGGTCCTTGGCAATCTTGCCGGAGATGGTGCCATCCTTGATCAGGTCGATGATAGCGCCGAGCTGGTCTGGCGAAACCGGAGCGTTTTCAATGTCCTTGCCAGCTTTGTTCAATTGTCCGAGTAGGTCGTTGATGACCCAATTGGCGGCGAGCTTGCCGTCGCGGCCGGCGGCCACCTTCTCGAAATAGTCGGCGATCGGCTTTTCCGACACCAGGATCGAGGCATCGTAAGTCGAGAGGCCGAGCGAGGAGATCAATCGCGCCTTCTTGTCGTCGGGCAGTTCCGGCAACTCCTTGGCCAGCGCTTCGACATAGGCCTGGTCGAATTCCAGCGGCAACAGATCGGGATCGGGAAAATAGCGGTAGTCGTGCGCCTCTTCCTTGGTGCGCATCGAACGGGTTTCGCCCTTGACGGCGTCGAACAGCCGCGTTTCCTGGTCGATCGTGCCGCCATCCTCGATGATGGCGATCTGCCGGCGCGCCTCGAAATCGATCGCCTGGCCGATGAAGCGGATCGAATTGACGTTCTTGATCTCGCAGCGCGTGCCGAATTCGCCGCCCGGCCGGCGCACCGAAACATTGACGTCGGCGCGCATGGAGCCTTCGTCCATGTTGCCGTCGCAGGTGCCGAGATAGCGGACGATGGTGCGCAGCTTGGTAACATAGGCCTTGGCTTCGTCGGCCGAACGCATGTCCGGTTTCGACACGATTTCCATCAGCGCCACGCCGGAGCGGTTGAGATCGACATAGGACATGGTCGGATGCTGGTCGTGCATCGATTTGCCGGCATCCTGCTCCAGATGCAGGCGCTCGATGCCGACCTCGATGTCCTCGAACTCGCCCTGGCGGTCGGGCCCTACGGAGACGATCACCGTGCCCTCGCCGACGATCGGCTGCTTGAACTGCGAGATCTGGTAGCCCTGCGGCAGGTCCGGATAGAAGTAGTTCTTCCGGTCGAAGACGGACTTGTGGTTGATCTGCGCCTTCAGCCCGAGGCCGGTCCGGATCGCCTGCTTGACGCATTCCTCGTTGATGACGGGCAGCATGCCGGGCATTGCGGCATCGACCAGGCTGACATTGGCGTTGGGGGCGGCACCGAACGACGTCGAAGCGCCGGAAAACAGTTTTGCTTCCGATGTCACCTGCGCATGGACCTCGAGCCCGATGATGATTTCCCAGTCGCCGGTGGCGCCGGGGATCAGGCGTTTCGCGTCGGGCGTGCGGGTATCGATGATGCTCATGGTGGCCTGCGTAGTAGAACGATGGAAACGTGCGTTTTGCACATCCTGATTTGCAACTTCGCTAGTGCAAACCGCCTCCCGAGACAAGCGTAAAGCCGCCCGCTGGCCTTTTCCGCCGCTTTCGCCTATAGGCCATCCATCCCAATGGAGAGTGGATGTCCACTTACGCTCAGTCCCGGTAAGGCCCTGACCTCATAGCGAGGCAGGGTAGAAAACCTGAAACCCCGCGCCGCGAAGCTTCGCGGCGGCGGCTTTTGTTGTTTTCCCGGAAACTCTCCCATGGATATTTCGCGTATTGAACAACGCGTCCTGCACCTGCTCGCGCAGGGCGGACGCATCGAGATCGAAAAAAGTGAGAAGAAGCGGATCGCGTCCGTCAAATGCCTGACCCGCGACGGCTGGCACTACCCCGGCGTCGATCTCGACCTGTTCGGAAGCTGAAGCGCAAGAAAGCGGTTTCGTCGTCGGACGGCGGCCCCTACCGCATCACGCGGCGCGGGCTCCAACTCGTCCGCTCCGAACTCGACAACAGGTAGCCTATCGCCCGCCGGCCGTTTGCGCGGCCGGCGGTTGCTTGCCGCTCAGGCGGTAGCGATATAGGCGCGGATTTCCTCAGCCTCGCGCTCGACATCCTCGATACGACGCTTGACCACGTCGCCGATCGAAACGATGCCGTCGAGCATGCCGTCCTTTTCCACCGGAAGATGGCGGAAGCGGCCCCGGGTCATGATCTCCATCACCTCGTTGACGGTGTGATTCTCGTTGCAGATCTTCACTTTCGGCGTCATCGCGGAACGAACGGCTATGTCGAGCGCGGCAGCGCCTTCCCTTGCGACGACGCGCACGATGTCGCGCTCGGACAGGATGCCGACGATCTTGCGGTCTCCATTGGTGATGACCAGCGCCCCGATCCTGTGTTCGGCAAGGATGCGGATGGCCTCGCTTAGTTTTTCGTTCGGCCCGAGCGTCAACACGTCGTGGCCTTTTTGCTCGAGAATGGCCTTAACCGTCATGGCGTCCTCCTCTACTTTGCCAACCGGTTCCTGCCCTGACCGGCTTTCACGTAAGAGTGAACATCGTGCGCCGCGATCGGTTGCATTTCAAGTGCGGTGGTCGGTCGTCTCCCAGTCGAGCGGCTGCCAGCGCCTGTCGAACCAGCGCAAGCTGAAGAAGCCGGCGACAAAGCCGCCAATGTGAGCCTCCCAGGCGATCTGGCTGTCGACCCCGGGGGCGAAGCCGACAAGGCCGGTGACAAGGTTGATCACCATCCAAACGGCAAGGAAGATCATCACGCCACGCGAGCGCAGCACCATTGCGATCGGCAGCACGGGGCCGGCGAAAGCGGCTTTGCCCGCCGAACGATCCGTACGGAAGCCAAAGCGTGCCGCCGCTCCCATCATGCCCGATATCGCACCGGAAGCGCCGACCAGCGGCGCTTCGCCATATGGATGCATGGCCCAGAAAAGCGCCACTGAAGCCAGTCCCGTCGCGGCGAAGAACAACGCGAACCAGAAGGCTCCGAGCCGATTGGCCAGCGGCGAGCCAAAGGCAGCGAGCCAGACCATGTTGATGGCGATATGGGCAAATCCACCATGCATGAAGGCATAGGTGAAGGGCCGCGTGAACAGGAACCAGTCGAAGCCGTATTGGCCGGTGTAGAGGACAGGGATGAAGGCCCCATCGTAAAGCAGTGTCATTTGCTGAGCATCACTCAGCACGTATTGCTGCAACAGGTAGATGGCCACGCAAATGGCGATCACCGCCAGCACGATCGGCGGCAGGTTGAAGATCGGCTCGCGACGCGGCTCGGGCTCGCGATCCGCCTGTTCTATTTCCGGTGGGCTTACAGGTTCACTCATGCGCACTAGCACTCGGTCCAGGATCTGTTGTTGCGAGCATCTAGACCACTGCCCGCCGGACCACAAAGGGCGAATCGCCGAGCGCGAATCAAAAGTGCCGAATCAAAAGAAAGCCGTCCAAGGTTTCCCTTGAACGGCTGTCGAGTCCCCTGTTCCCCCGAACTCTTGACTGAAGTGCTGCCGATCGTCGCGAAACGACCGCTTCTGGAGTGGTTTTTGTGTGCCACGCGGCTCGACCGGGCGCAACGTAAACCACTTGTTAACCTTAACGGCCCCGACCCGTGAACAAGTGTTAACGACGCTGGCACGCTTCCTGCTCCGCAACGCATGTAGGTCATCGGAGGGCGCCCTTCTGTTCACCGATGGGACATCAGACGACAGAATGCGCGGAGCTGCTTAGCATGAACCAGAACGGATCGATCACGCTGTTCCAGTATTGGAACCGCTTGCGTGATGGACGCCCTGCCCCGAAGCGCTCGGAAGTGGAGCCGGCCGATATCAAGTCGCTGCTGGCCGACACCTTCATCCTGGAAAGGGACACGCGTGGGCAAGCGGTGTTCCGGCTGGCCGGCACAAGGCTCTGCGCCTCCTATGGCCGCGAACTCAAGGGGTTCTCCTTTCCCTCGCTATGGCGCGAGAAGGACCAGCGGCTGGTCTCGAAGCTGATCCATGGCGTGTTCGACCAGAAATCCGTCGTGCTGATCATGTTCGAGGGCTTCAACCGCAACGGCCGTTCCAACAAGTTCGAACTGCTTGCCTTGCCGCTGGATGGCGGCGTCGAAAACCCGCGTTGCCTTGGCGTGATCAGCGCTGTGGAGAAGCCGTTCTGGCTGGGCGCCGACCCGCTCACGGACGCGTTGATCGATTCGATCCGTGTCATCGATCCCGAAAAAGAGTTGCTGGCGAGCCGGCCGGCGATCGACGTTCCCTCGCTTGTTCCCGCCGAACTGGAGGCGCCCGAAACCATCTCCGCGCTCGGCCGAGCGCGCCGCATCCGCCACCTCGTCGTCTTCGATGGCGGGCGCGAGGAATAGTTGACGATCCTACAGCCCCGCCTGCCCGTTTTTCCCCTTTGTTAACCCGCTTTGCTGTAGTTCTGGGATGAAGTCCCTGGCATCGGCGCGCGGGGATGCCAAACGGGGTGTAGGCAGTCATGAGGTCAGCGGCGGTCGACTACGCGCCGTCCCAAGCTGAGAGACGTAACTTTCAGCGCGTCCGGGTCAAGATATACGGGCGCTTCATGCTGGAAGACCGCACCGAACATCCTTGCCAGGTCGTCGATATGTCGCCGGGTAACGTCGCGTTTCGCACGGACCGCATCGGCATGCCCGGTGAAAAGGTCATCGCCTATATCGACCATATCGGCCGCATAGAAGGCGTCGTCACCCGCACCTTGCAGGACGGTTTCGCAATGACGGTGATTGCGTCGGACCGCAAGAAGGACAAGCTCGCCGCGCAATTGACGTGGCTCGCCAACAAGCACGAGCTCGATCTGCCGGAAGACCGCCGCCACGAGCGCGTCGCCCCCCGCAACCCGACCAGCATCCTGCAGCTCACCGACGGCCGTCAGTACCAGTGCCGCATCATCGACCTGTCGCTCTCCGGCGCCGCGATCGAGATCGATGTCAAGCCGGCGATCGGCGTCCAGGTCATGCTCGGCACCATGCGCGGACAGATCGTGCGTCATTTCGAGGATGGCGTCGCCATCGAATTCGCCGTCATCCAGCGGCCTGAGACGCTCGATTCGGAATTCAACACGCCGCGCGCCTGAAGGCCGAACAGCGTCCAGATCAAAACCGGCCTTCGCGGCCGGTTTTTTTGTATTTCACGACAGCGCAATTAGAGTCACTTCAGTCCCCGAAACGTTAAACGATTGACCGTTCAAAAGTTTCAACTTTGATACTTATTCTAGGGGCGTTTTACTCAATGTCTACTGCGCGCTTTTGCGTCGAATAAATCCACCTGTGGCAATGTCTCCCTCGAACGGGGAGACAAAAACAATGAAGAAAACGAGGGGCAAGCTGTTGCTGATGGCGATGGCGATGCAGCTTTCCGCTTGGGGATCAGCATATGCCGCGGGACCGGCCTATATGCACACCGGCGGCCGCACCACACAGCCTGTCGGCCACTATGAATTCTGCCAGCGCATGCCGGGCGAATGCAGCGAGCGGACGCCCAAGGGGGCGCCGGTCGAACTGACCCGCAAGCTGTGGGCGACGATCCTCAGCATCAACAATTCGGTCAATACCCGCGTCAAGCCGCGCACCGACATGGAAAACAACGGCGTCGAGGAATATTGGGCCTATCCCGACAACGGCTATGGCGATTGCGAGGACTACGCGCTGGAAAAGCGCCGCGAGCTGATGGACGCCGGCGTTCCGGCCGGCAACCTGTTGATGACGGTCGCGCGCCAGCCGAACGGTGACGGCCACGCGGTGCTGACCGTGCGCACCAGCCTCGGCGAGTTCATCCTCGACAATCTGGAAACCAAGGTCCTGTCCTGGACGGACACCGACTACACCTACCTCAAGCGACAGTCGGATACCAATTCCGGCGTCTGGGTGACGATCAACGACGGCCGCGCCGACGCGGTCGCCAGCGTCCGCTGACGGCGTCGATCCGGCACGCGTGAACCAGAGACCAGGCGCTACGCATCAAGGCGATGCGCCTAAGGAGAAACCCGGTCGAGTCCCCACCCTCCCCGTCCCAACGACCGGGTCCAAGGAGCCGGCCCCGTCCCCGGGCCGGCTCCGCCATTTCTGGCTTAGACCTTCTCCAAACCCGCCTTGAAGCGCCTGCCGTTGGCGACATAGTGCGCGGCCGAGGCCCGCAACCTTGCAATCGCAGCCTCGTCCAGGACCCTGATCGCCTTGGCCGGCGAGCCGACGATCAGCGAATTGTCCGGGAATTCCTTGCCTTCGGTGACCAGCGCGCCGGCGCCGACCAGCGAATTCTTGCCGATCCTGGCGCCGTTGAGCACGATTGCGCCCATGCCGATCAGGCTGTTATCGCCGATGGTGCAGCCATGCAGCATGGCGCGGTGGCCGATCGTGCAGCCTTCGCCAATGGTCAGCGGGAAGCCGGGATCGGTGTGCATGACCGTGTGCTCCTGCACGTTGGTGTCGGCGCCGATCACGACAGGCTCATTGTCGCCGCGAATGACGACGCCGAACCAGAAGCCGGCATTGCGGCCGATGCTGATGTCGCCGATCAGCATCGCATCGGGCGCGATCCAGTTTGAGCCCGCATCCGCGAAGTTCGGTTCGGTGCCATCGATCGCATAAAGCGGCATTTCTGGTCTCCGATTCGTCTCAAGCCTAGAAGTCGAACGACCCTAGGTTGGCACCTCCCAACACGCAACGGCCACAAGAACGATGCCGAGCGCCAGCGTCCAGGCGACCGCCGTGCAGCCACAGGAAATCAGCGCCACCGACGAAATGCGACCGTCGCGGCGGGCGTCCAAGGCATCGTTGACCAGCATGAACGGCCCGGCGCACGCGGTGGCGGCGAGCGAACGCAGTACGTGCGCGGAGGACACATAAGGCTCGGTGAACGCGACCTTGCGCCCGGCAACCAACTCCATCGCCGATCCGACCAGCCCGCAAGCCGTCAACCCGACAAGAAAAGCGAACGCAGTTAGCTCAACCGGGCCCATCTTTACCTTCCGTTTACCATGAAATCGCACAGTCGCTGGAAGGACTGCAAGAGCCGTGCCGTGCGATGCGTGCCGTCACGGGACAGGATCCGGGGACAGAGATGAAGCAGGCAGCGATCGCCGACGACCCCCAATTCACCGTGGTCGATTCCACGCTGATGAAGCGGGTGTTCTACGCCTTTGCAGCACTCGCCCTGCTGTCGGTCGCAATCAGCCTGGGCGGCAAATGGTTCGGCCATTCGATCGCCATGGCCGGCTACACGGATGATGCGACGATGCGCAAGGTGGTGGTCGGCAACAATGTCATCGCCGTGCCTGCCAACTTTATCCGTTTCGAACAGGCGCGGCGCGACGGCATCGCCTCGCGGCTCGACCTCTACCTGCGCTATCCCCAGATGGATGGCTACAGCGAGGCCGCCCGCGGCGATTTCAACCACACGGGGCCAGCCAAAAGCATCGTCTTCCTGTCCTTCGAACAGCAGATGATGTCTCGCGACATGAGCGGACGTTTCGGGCCGATCTACAGCGCGCTGATCGTGCAGCCCGGCACGGCAGGTCCGGGCGGCACGGCGATTTACGGTTTCAACGCGAAATCAGGTTACCTCAACGAGGTGCTCGTTGTCGGCAACCGGCCCGGCAAGGACCCATTCGTGGCCCGCTGCCTGAGCGGGCCGGCAGCAGAACAATCGCTGGCGCCTTGCGAGCGCGACATCCATGTCGGCGAGGATCTCAGCCTCACCTATCGCTTCCCGAAGGAATTTCTGGGGGATTGGCAGGCGCTTGACGCGGCAATCACCGCCGAGGCCGGGCGTGTCCTGAAGGCCGGACATTGACGGGAAAGGCCGGTCGCGTTTGCGTCCGGCATCGCCATGGGCCGGTGGGATCAGCCCAGATCGATGTCGAGGATCGCCATCGAGAAATTGTAGTCGCCGTCATCCTCGTCCTTGAAGACGATGCCGAGGAACTCGTCGCCGACATAGACTTCGGCCGAATCCTCCTTGCGCGGCCGTGCCTTGACCTCGAGCTTGGGGTTCTGGAAGACGCGCTTGAAATAGGCGTCCAGCTTTCTGATTTCGTCAGGCTTCAACAGTCTTCTCCGATCATCGGGCTTGCTCGTTTGAACGGCGCTTCTGACACGTCGACGATGGCCATGTAAAGGCAAGCTCGCCGTATTGCACGGCAATCGAAGCCGCCGGCGCGAGCAGTGCGAAACTCCGCGACGCCCCTCAGTAAAACTAGATGTCGAAGCTGACGACCTGGTCCATCGTCTGCGACGGCAGAAGCTGGTCCATCTGGCGCGACGGCTGGTCGCAGCCGGTCTCGCCGACGACGCGAGCCGGCACGCCTGCGACCGTCTTGTTATGCGGCACCGGCGACAGCACCACCGAACCGGCGGCGATCTTGGAGCAATGGCCGATTTCGATGTTGCCGAGAATCTTGGCGCCGGCGCCGATCAAGACGCCACGACGAATCTTGGGGTGACGGTCTCCGCCGGCCTTGCCGGTGCCGCCGAGCGTGACACCGTGCAGGATCGATACGTCGTCCTCGATGACCGCTGTCTCGCCGACGACCAGGCCGGTGGCATGATCGATGAAAATGCCCTTGCCGATGCGGGCCGCCGGATTGATATCGGTCTGGAAGACCGAGGACGAACGGCTTTGCAGATAGAGCGCGAAATCCTTGCGCCCCTGATTCCACAGCCAATGCGCCAGCCTGTGGGTCTGGATGGCGTGAAAACCCTTGAAGTAGAGCACCGGCATGATGAAGCGGTCGCAGGCCGGGTCGCGGTCGTAATAGGCCTGGATGTCGACACGCACGGTGGTCGGCCAGTCCTTGTCGTCGGCCAGCATCGACTTGAAGGTCTGGCGGATGAGATCGGAGCCTATGTCCTGGTGCGCCAACCGCTCGGCCAGCCGGTGGATGACCGCCTCCTCCAGGCTCTCCTGGTTGAGGATGGTCGAATAGAGGAAGGCGGCGAGCAGCGGGTCGCGATTGACCGCGTCCATCGCTTCGTCACGGATCGAGCGCCAGATCGGATCGACCGGCTGCAACGCGCTGTGTCGGGAAATGCTGATGCTGTTCATCGACGTCGTCCTGCCGCCTTGCCTAATATCGGGCCGCACATATAAGCCAGATCATAGCACGATTGAACTCAATTTTCCTTAGTGCTCTGTCAAATGGATTTGGTTCGCGGGAATTCAAGCCGGCATGGAAAATGAACTCTTGCTCGACAATGCCCTCAAACGCGAGCTTTCCGTCCTCTATGAGGGACGGGATCGCCACTACCACAACCTTGCCCATATCGAGGCGATGCTGGCGCTCGCCGGCGAGTACCGGAAGCTGCTCGGCGATCCCGAGGCCGTCGAGGCGGCGATCTGGTTCCACGACGCCGTCTACGACAGCCGGGCCAAGGACAATGAGGCGCAAAGCGCGGCGCTCGCGGAAAAAAAGCTCGCGGGCCGCATCGACGCCCAGCGCCTCGGCCGCATCAGCGCCATGATCCTTGCCACCGCAACACACCAGTTGCCGGGCTTCGAAGACACGGCCGCGATGCATGACGCCGCTCTTTTCCTGGACATGGACCTGTCGATCCTCGGCGCAGCGCCGGATGCATTCGATGCTTATGAGCGCGCGATCCGCGCCGAATATCAATGGGTGGAGGAGCCGATCTGGCGGGCCGGACGCGGCGCGGTGCTGAACAGCTTCCTGACACGCCCGCACATCTTCCACAGCGAGGAATTCCGTCGGCGCTTCGAGCAGCAGGCCAGGCTGAATCTCACCCGATCGCTCGAAGCGCTGCAAAAACCAGCGTGACATCTGGCTTGTGCATCAGGTTTTATCGGGCTCTTGCGCCGGGTCAAAGCGGATTTTCGGCGTAGAATTCCAGCACACGCCGCTTGAAGGTCTTGTCGCCGACGGCCAGCATATGGTCACGGCCTTCGATGTGGAAAGCCTTGGCATTGGGCATCAGTGCGGCAAGTTCGTCGGGCGAGCCGCCAATGTCGTCGGTGGTGCCGACGGCGATCAGCGTCGGCTGGGCGATCCGGGCGATTTCATCCTCGCTCAGCAACTCGCGGGAGGTGGCGATGCAGGCCGCGAGCGCCCGGCGGTCGCTGCGAGTCTGGTCGGCGAAGGCGCGAAACGAACGGCCGCGGGGATGAGTGGTCTTGGCCGGATCGTCGGCAAGAAGGGCTGCGGCGATCGGATCCCAATCGCCGACGCCGTCGATCATGCCGATGCCGAGACCGCCGAAGACCAGCGTCGCCACCTTGTCGGGATCCGACAGCGCCAGGAATGCCGCTATCCTCGCGCCCATCGAATAGCCCATGACATGGGCGCGCCCGATGCCGAGATGATCGAGCAAAGCAGCCGCGTCCGAGGCCATCCGGGCCGGGGTGTAATCTGCCTCTTCGTAGCTTTTCGATGACGAGCCGTGGCCGCGATTGTCCAGCGCAATGGCGCGGTAGCCGTCATCGTTCAGCGTCTTGAACCAGCCGGGCGAAACCCAGTTGACGTAATGGCTGGAGGCAAAGCCATGGATCATCAGCACAGGATCGCCCCGGCCCCATTCCGGCTGGCGGTCGAGGAAGGCGATATCGAACCCGTCATGGGAAAAAAACTGCATCGGCTATACTGCCCGCGTCCTCAACCGCCACCGCCGTTCGGCGCATCGCCATTGTCCGATGGCGGCACCTCGGGGCCTGATATGGTGCCAACGGCCGGATGCCGCACCAGGTCGCCATAATCGATACCGTTCCTGGCGGCGGTGCCCGCCTTGAGCTCAAGCACGAAGCGCACCGGCACGCCGGGCGAAATGAGCGCCTGGGATTGCGGCTCGCCGTGCTTGACCGCCCGGATCTTGCCATCCTGGCCGATAAAAACCAGGTCAAGCGGCATCGGCGTGTTCTGCATCCAGAAGTTGACCTGCTGCTGCATGTCGAAGACGAACAACATGCCGTGATCGTCCGCCATGTCCTGGCGATACATCAAGCCGGCCTCGCGTTCAGCATCGGTGTCGGCGATTTCGATGGAAAAGGAGCGATCTCCGCCTTTCGTCGCCACGACCAGCGGCGTCGGGTCCACCGGCAGGGTCATCACCCGGCTGTCGGCCGCCGTCGATGCAGGCGAATAGAAATAGGCGCCCGCGGCGACGATGACGGCAGCCAGGACGCACATTGCGCCCGCCGTCAGCCAGTTCCTATGTGTCATGCGAAAATCCTCGGCAACCGCCCTAATGCGCGACCGGCAAGGTTCCCATATCGGGGTGGATTTCGGCAGCCATAAGGCCTTTGTCGCCGCGCCCGAAGCGGACAAGCACGACCTGCCCCGGCCGAAGCTCGGTGATGCCGTAACGACGCAAGGTCTCCATATGGACGAAGATGTCCTCGGTGCCCTCGCCCCGGGTCAGGAAACCAAATCCTTTGGTGCGGTTGAACCACTTCACCAAGGCACGCTCCAGCCCGCTTTCGGGCGTCACCGAGACATGGGTGCGCTGTTCCTGCATTTCCGCCGGATGGACCGCTGTGGTGACATCCATCGAGAGAACCCGAAAAGCCTGCAATCCGCGCTCGCCCTGCTTGACGAGGCAGACAACGCGCGCTCCCTCCAGAGCAGTCTGGAAACCATCCCGTCTAAGGCATGTCACATGGAGGAGGATGTCGCCTGAAACGCCGTCATCCGGGAGGATGAAGCCATAGCCCTTGGCTACATCGAACCACTTGATGGCGCCGGATATTTCGGTCAGATCGACGGCATCGCCGCCTTCGTCGCGCTTCATGGCGTCGCCAAGGGTTTCGGACCGCCCCGTCAAAGAGGCTTTTTCCCCCATAAGAATGCCCCCTTTTTTCAAGAACACCGCAACTGATTCTTGACACCAGATTAACACTGCGGCTTCCGGTGAGTGCAAGACCTGACGTGCCTTTTTTCACGGTTCATTATGCGAATACCGGATTTGTTCTTTGGCGGCGCCGGCAGCCGCCTGGGATTTGCCCTTTGGACGGCCCACCCCTATGTTGCGCCGCAACCCAACAAGTCGAGGAAATCACATGCGCTATCTGCACACCATGGTTCGCGTCGCCGACATCGATGCTTCGCTCGATTTCTACTGCAACAAGCTCGGCCTGAAGGAAGTGCGCCGCTACGAGAACGAGCAGGGCCGCTATACGCTGATCTTCCTGGCCGCGCCGGAAGACGAGCAAAGCGGCATCGACGAGAAAGCACCGCTGGTCGAGCTCACCTACAATTGGGACCCGGAAGACTACAAGGGCGGCCGCAATTTCGGCCACCTCGCCTATGAAGTCGACGACATATACGCCACCTGCCAGCGGCTGATGGACAGCGGTGTCACCATCAACCGGCCGCCGCGCGACGGCAACATGGCTTTCGTCAAGTCGCCGGACGGAATCTCGATCGAACTTCTGCAGAAAGGTCCGGCGAAGGCAAAGGCCGAACCGTGGGCGTCGATGCCGAACACCGGAAGCTGGTGATCGATCACCTTTTCGAGCGGTCGGCAGCCGGCCTATGGCGGCGGGCGAGCTTGCGCCTATCTATGCGGCGATAGCGCCCGCCTCGAAAGCGGGCACCGTTTCGTGCGTTTCACCCTCGGAGATCCCTTCATGACGATCAGCCATGCCGATGTCACCACCGCACATGCAAGCCGTTATCTGCAGCAATTGTGCAAACATTGGGCGCACAAATTCCCCGTGGAATTCGATCCCAATCATGGCGCCATCGACCTTTCGCTCGGCCGCACCATCATGGATGCCGATGGAGCTGCGCTGCACATCACCGTATCGAGCGACGACCCCGGCTCTATCGAACGCCTCGAAAGCGTCGTCGCCGACCACATCAAACGCTTTGCGTTTCGCGAGGAGCTGACGTTCGACTGGAAACGCGCCGAGGCGGCGTAGGCTCTTGTCTGCGCATTACGGCAGGCATCAATCAGCCGCCGCCGGGCTTGCCAGCCATCTCCAGCAGCGCCAGCACCGAGCGCCAGTTGCGCGCAGTGCCAGGTACCTTCAGTACGCGTGGGATCAGATTGGCAAACACCGATTTGCCCAGTCCGCCGGGTGCATGCAGGTAAAGCACGTCGCCCTTGATCTCGAACCGCTCCGGACCCGTACATTTTTCGGCCAGCCGCGCCGCCTCCTCGGCGGTAGGCGCGCGCTCCAGCGCATACGCGTGCAGCTTGGTTGGCTCCTCGGCAATCTCCGGATAGGGATTTTCCCTGACCAGCCGTTCGACCCAGCCGAGATCGCGCACCATGATGCGCGAATGAAAACCCCATTTCTCCTCGAAAGCCGCTTCGATCTGTTTGGTCAGCGTGGCGGCGTCACCTTCCTTGGCCCGGAACACCGCATTGCCGCTCTGCACGTAGGTAGCGACATCGCAAAACCCGAGATCCTCCAAGAACGCCCGCAACTCGGCCATCCTGACGATGCGGTTGCCGCCGACATTGATGCCTGAAAACAGGGCGATGAAGACGTTTCCGCTCATATGATGAACCCGGCCAATGTCTCGTTGTCGGTGATATCCTGATACTGGACGCCTTCGGCCTCGAAATTCGCTTTCAGCAGGTCGAAATTGCGGCGATCCTTGGTTTCGATGCCGATCAGAACCGAGCCGAAATTGCGTGCCGACTTCTTCAGATATTCGAACCGGGCGATGTCGTCGTCCGGCCCCAGCATTTCAAGGAAGTCGCGCAGCGCGCCCGGCCGCTGCGGAAAGCGGATGATGAAGTATTTCTTCAGGCCCTCGAAGCGCAGTGCCCGTTCCTTGACGTCCGGCAGCCGTTCGAAATCGAAATTGCCGCCCGAAACCACCGCCACGATGGTCTTGCCGCGGATTTCCTTCCTGGAAAAATCCTTCAGCGCATCGATAGCCAGCGCGCCGGCCGGCTCCAGCACCACGCCCTCGACATTGAGCATCTCGATCATGGTCGCGCAGAGCCGGTTTTCCGGGATCAACCGCACCGTGTCGGCGGCGAAGTCCTTGAGGTGACGCAGGGGCTCACGGCCGATCTCGGCGACCGCCGCGCCGTCGACGAAATTATCGACCTTGGCGAGTTTGAGCCGTTTTCCCGCTGCAAGGCTCTCGCGCAGGCTTGGCGCCCCTGCCGGTTCGCAAAAGACGAAGCGCGCCTCACGCCCCTGATCGGCGAAGTAGTGCGTCACCCCTGCGGCCAGACCTCCGCCGCCGACCGGCAGCACGACGATGTCGGGCATGCCCGCGCCGGGCATCTGGTGGGCGATCTCATAGGCGACCGTCGCCTGTCCCTCGATGATGTCCTTGTGGTCGAAGGGCGGCACCATATGAGCGCCGGCGCTTTCGGTGAATTCGATGGCGGCGCGATAGCAATCGTCGAAGAAATCGCCGACGAGCCTGATCTCGACGAAGTCGCCGCCGAACAGCCGCGTCTTGTCGATCTTCTGCTGCGGCGTCGTCACCGGCATGAATACAACGCCCTTTTTACCGAAATGGCGGCAGACGAAGGCGAAACCCTGCGCATGGTTGCCGGCGGAAGCGCAGACGAACAGTTCGGCCTGGTTGCCTTCGCCAAGTGCCTTGCGGAAGAAGTTGAAGGCGCCGCGGATCTTATAGGAGCGCACCGGGCTCAGGTCCTCGCGCTTCAAAAGCACCCGCGCGCCGGTCTTCTTCGACAGATAGTCGTTCTCCTGCAGCGGCGTTTCCGGAAAGATCCGGCGGATCGCGGAAGCAGCGGTGGCAACACGGGAAGAGAAGCTGGTCATCGGAAAGCCACCTTGAACGCATGTCGTTTGGGAACGTCTATCATCGATTGGCCGCGGAACGACCGTTTGTCGCGAGCCTTGCCGCCGAGCAACCCGATTCCGTCTATTGCACAGGCGACCCCGTGAAACCATTGCCCGGTCACTCATGTTCCCAAGCGGTCGGCATTTAGTCACATGTTTGCCGTTAGTTGGAGGCGAATATTCATGTGATTCTTGAAATTCATGTGGGTGCCAAGCCTCGAAAGGGCCCGCCCTGATGCCAGTCTGGCTTTCGTGCAACACTGTGGCGGCGGTCGCCGTACGCCGATCGCTTTTCGGCTGGGCACGACTTACTTCCGCCGCACTTGCGCTGTCGGGGGAGACTTGCGGAGGCGATTGGCCTTTTCGGGCCGGAGTGGAATTTCAGACGTGCCGTTGAAAACGATTTTTGCCATTGGCCTAGCCTTGCTTGTCGCGGGCTGCGCGGGACAGCAGACCCAGGAACTACTCGGCAGTGCCATCGTGGCAGCGCCGGTGACCGAGATCGCCGGCAATCACAGCATCTTCATCGCCACCACGCGCAAGAAATCCGACGATCCGAACAAGGTCTTCGACGGCGAGCGATCGGCCACGCTGAACTACGCCCGCGTCAACGTCACCGTGCCCGGCATCCACCAGACCGGGCAGATCGAACGCCGCTCGCGCGGCAAGTCGAACGATCCGGCCAAGTATTTCATGGCCTCCGAGGTGGTCGGCTACGACACCCAGCCGAAATTCGCCAATGCGCTAAGTTCTGACATCGCGGCGCGCGGCGACCGCGTCATGGTCTTCGTCCATGGCTACAACACCGGCTTTGACGACGCCGTTTACCGCCTGACCCAGATCGTCCACGATTCTGGCTATCCCGGCACACCCGTGCTGTTTTCCTGGGCATCCGGCGCCAAGACCACCGACTATGTCTACGACAAGGAAAGCGCCAGCGCTGCGCGCGACCAGCTCGAGGTGACGTTGCGTATGCTTGCGCAGACCGGCGCGCGGCGCATCGATATCGTCGCCCATTCGATGGGAACCTGGGTGACCATGGAGACGCTGCGCCAGCTCGCCATCACCGGCGACCGTGATCTCGGCGGCAAGCTCGGCGACGTCGTGCTCGCATCGCCCGACATCGATGTCGACGTGTTCAAGAGCCAGATGCGCCGCTATGGCAAACCCAACAAGCCGTTCATCCTGTTGTTGTCCGATGATGACCGCGCGCTCCGGCTCTCCGGCCTGATTGCCGGCGCGCGGCCGCGCGTCGGCGACTACAAGGACGCCGCCGACCTTGCGTCCTACGGCGTAACGGTCGTCGACCTCTCCAAGATCAAGGGAGGGGACAGTTTCAACCATACGAAATTCGCCGACAATCCCGCGCTGGTGAAGATGATCGGCCAGCGGCTGCGCGAAGACGATGGATTTGCCAGCGACCGCGACGTGACCGACCGCATCAGCCTGCTCGGGCAATAGATGCATCGCCGCGGGTTCGCGTGGCCCGCTCGGCCTTGCGACGGTGTCGATCAACTTTGAACTGGACCGCGCCCGCCTCTGGCCTTATCGAAACATCCAGCGACGTCACGCGTTTGACGTCCTCCTTTGCGGGAGCCGGCGTGTGACGGTGCATTCGAAGAGTTTCGTCGTCATTGCGTTCGCGCTGCTGGTCGCAGGCTGCGCCGGCCGAAACACGCACGATCTGCTGAACAGGACGACAATTGCGGTACCCGCGTCCGACATCGCGGCCACCCACGAGATATTCGTCGCCACCACCCGCCAGAAGGCGACGAAGGACCCGCGGCAGGTGTTCGACGGCGATCGCTCCTTGACCACCAGCTTCGCCCGGGTCGACGTCACCGTGCCGAAAAGCCACAAGGTCGGCATGATCGAGCGTGTCCGAGGGTCTGCCAACAGCAATCCAGCCAAGGATTTCACCGCCAGGGATGTCGCATTCTATGCGGATGCGCCGCAATTCGCCAAGGCGGTCGGTGCCGACATCGCCATGCGCGGCGACCGTGCGTTGGTTTTCGTGCACGGGTTCAACAATGGTTTCGACGACGGCATCTACCGGCTGACGCAGATCGCGCACGACACGAAATATCCGGGCACGCCGGTGCTGTTCTCCTGGGCTTCGAGCGGCAAGACGACGGGCTACATCTATGACAAGGAGAGCGCCAACGCGGCGCGTGACGACCTCGAGGCAACGCTCAGGATGCTGGCCAAGACGCGGGCCAAGAGCATCGACATCGTTGCCCATTCGATGGGAACATGGGTGACCATGGAGGCGCTGCGCCAGCTTGCCATCACCGGCGACCGCGATCTCGACGGCAAGCTTGGTTACGTCATCCTGGCCTCGCCCGACATCGACGTCGACGTGTTCAAGAAACAGATGATCCGCTACGGCAAGCCGGACAAACCGTTCGCCATCCTGCTTTCCGCGGACGACCGGGCGCTCAAATTGTCTTCCCTGATTTCGGGCGACAAGCCCCGCGTCGGCGACTATGGCGACGCGGCCGATCTGGCCAGCTATGGCGTGTCTGTGGTCGATCTCAGCCAGACCAAGGGTGGCGACCGGCTGAACCACGCCAAATTCGCCGACAATCCGATCCTGGTTCAGTTGCTCGGCGACCGGCTGCGGGCCCCGGCCGGCCTGGCGTCGGACGAACCTCCAGTGCAGCTCAACAATCTCGGCCAAGGCCTCGGCAAGGCCGTCGGCTCGGTTGCCGAGATCGTCATCACTACGCCGTTCAAGGTGCTGACGATCGCCACCGGCGGATGAGCGAAGCGACCGCAACTGCTCTTACACGAAGAGGTCGACCTTCTGGAAGGTCGTCACGTCGATCAGGCCGACATCGGAAATCCTGAGCTCCGGAATGACGACCAGAGCCAGCAGCGAGTGCTGCATGTAGGCGTTGTTCAGCGAGCAGCCCATCTGGCGCATGGCCTCGGTCAGTTTGTCGGCCTTGGCCGCTACGATTTCGGCCCGCTCGTCCGACATCAGCCCGGCGATCGGCATTTCGACCAGTGCAAGTTCCTTACCCTTGGAAAACAGCACGACGCCGCCACCGACCTCGCCCAGTCGGTTGACCGCAAGCGCCATATCCCGCTTGTTGGTGCCGACGACGATGATGTGGTGGGCATCATGCGCCACGCTCGACGCCATCGCGCAATCGCCGATGTAGCCGAAGCCGGAGACAAAGGCATTGGTGACGCCGCCGGTACCCCTGTGGCGCTCGACCAGCGCGATCTGGCAGACGTCGTTGCGGCGATCCATGGCGACCAGCCCGTCCTCGACGGCGAGATCCGCTTCCAGCGCCCGCGTCGGTGCCTGATTTTCAATGACCCCGATGACCCGAACCCGAACCTCGTTCGCGCCCTTGGGTGCCGTGATATCGAAATCGTTGGCCTTCAGCTTCTTGCCGAGCTTGACGGTGTTCTTCGCCGCCTTGGGATAGTCGTAGACCGGAATGTCGATGTCGAGCTTGCCGGCCCTGGCCAGCCTGACGCCACGCGCATAGACCTCGTCGATGGTCATTTCGGCGAGATCCGAGACGATCAAAAGGTCAGCCAGCCGCCCCGGCGCGATCGATCCGATCTCGCGCTCCAGCCGGAAATGCTGAGCGGTGTTGAGCGTCGCCATCTGGATCGCTGTCACCGGTTTCAAGCCCTGGCTGATGGCGTGGCGGACCACGCGGTCCATATGCCCCTGGTGAACCAAGGTGCCGGAATGGCTGTCGTCGGTGCACAGGATGAAATTGCGCGGATCGATGCCGCCCTCGGTAACCGCCTTGATCTGCGAGGCGACGTCGTACCAGGCCGAGCCTAGCCGAAGCATCGCCTTCATACCCTGGCGCACGCGGGCGATGGCATCTTCGGCGCGCGTGCCCTCATGGTCGTCCTCCGGGCCGCCGGCGACATAGCCATGGAACGGCAGGCCGAGATCGCGCGAGGCATAGTGCCCGCCGACGGTCTTGCCGGCTTTCACGGTCGCGGCGATCTCGCCCGACATCACAGGATCGTTGGCGGCGACGCCAGGGAAATTCATCACCTCGCCCAGCCCGATGATATTTTCCCAGCCCATCGCCTCGGCGACGTCGGCGACCGTCAGTTCGGCGCCGGCATGTTCGAGCCCGGGGGCCGAGGGCACGCAGGACGGCATCTGGACATGCACGTTGATCGGCATGGCGACGGCCTCGTCATGCATCAGCCGCACGCCGGGCAGGCCGAGCACATTGGCGATCTCGTGCGGATCGATAAACATCGAAGTCGTGCCGTGCGGGATCACCGCGCGGCAGAATTCGGTCACCGTCACCATGCCGCTCTCGACATGCATGTGCGCGTCGCAAAGACCGGGCACCAGATAGCGCCCGCTGGCATCGACCACCTTGGTGCCCTGCCCGATGGCATGGCCGGCATTCGGGCCGCAATAGGCGAAGCGGCCGCCGGCAATGGCGATGTCGGTGCCGGCTACGATCTCGCCGGAGTGGACATTGACCCAGCGCCCGTTGCGGATGACGAGATCCGCGGGTTTCCTGCCCATGGCGACATCGACCAGATGTGTCGCCATTTCAGTCCAAGGTCTGGGCTTATTGCCCGAAGGCGTGTTCGCCATGAAGCGACTCCTGTTTGCCCGACTGTGCCAAGCCGCCACGGTTTTGACCAGCCTCACACTTTCTCCCGATCGTTCCAAGACCGACGGGGGGCGTAAATCAGCCGCACAGAAATGCGATTCCGTTTTGCCGCAAATCGGGTTACCGTGCCTGCCAGGATCTTCCAGCTCTTCGTTCGGGGAGTTCGATGCGTCGCCTAATGCTTGCAAGTGTCGGTTTTCTTGCCGCTCTGGCCGCACCGGCTTTCGCAGCCGAACCTGTGGCCGATGTGCCGATGACCGCCCCCGGTTTCGACTGGACCGGCTACTATGCCGGCCTGCAAGGCGGTTATGGCTGGGGCAGTTCCGACATTTCGGGAACCGAGGGCGAGCCGTTTGCCGCCTCGCCAGACCTCGACGGCGGTTTCGTCGGTGGCCATGTCGCCGGTCTGTGGCAATTCGACCAGGCTGTGCTCGGCGCCGAAGCAGAGCTTAACTATTCCTCGGCAAAGGGCGCCGAAGAACTGGGTGCGGGAAATCTGCTCGGCACGGATGTCAAGTGGTTCGGTTCCATCAATGCCAAGGCCGGCTATGCGATGGATCGGTTCCTGATCTACGGCATCGGCGGCGTCGCCTTTGCCGGCATCGAAACCTCCCAAGATGCCGGTACCTCGTTCGACAACACGCGAACCAGCATAGGCTGGACGGTTGGGGCCGGCGTCGACTATGCGCTGACCGACAGGTTCGTCGTCGGGGCGCAGTATCGCTACTATGATTTCAGCAAGGAGCATTTTGATGCGCCGGACGATTTTCTCGATCGCGACCAGAATGTGAAGCTGAATACGGTCGGCATCAATCTGAGCTACAAGTTCTGAGCCCCATCGCCGCGCCCGGTCACCGGGCAGAATCATGCTCGATCTCGCATGGTCCGCGACGGCAATTCTACGGCAATTCCAAGGACTGAGGGGCCGGCGTCCCCCAGTGGGCGGGGGGATGGGTTGGGCCTGGTAGACGCCGGCCTCGACGGATCAGATCCGCCGCGCAGACACCGTATCATTGCCTGCGGCGCGCGGAATTGCGTGATCGCACCAGTATCACCATGCCCGCTTGTCTGAACGTCACCGGCGCAGCACTTGATGCCGCGTGCCGTTTATGATCCTGCCCTCGCACGCAGGCGCGCGTCCGCCATCGCAGTACCCGCGCCCGATCGCGCAGTGAACACTCAAAGAATTGCATCGAGAAAAGAGCCATCGAACCGCAAGTGCGGACGAAGGTCCAAGAACATCAGCAAGACCTTGGTCCGAATACCTACAGCAGAGGTCCGATCAGCTCTCCTGCAAGGAACGTACTCGCATTCCTTCCATTTGTTGAACGGGTGCAGCAATGGTCCTTCATGTGCCCACGAGAGCAGGGTTACAATCATTTGCACCCTCAACCCCCTGCTCAGTTCGCAGGCAGAAAGCTCAAATCGAGATCTCGTGCGGCTTGAGCTGTCGTGAAACTACCCCGAGGGATCTGGAATGGAGAAACACTTATGAAAGCGATTTTTCTGACAAGTGCCATGGCGCTCGTTTTCGTTGCAATGCCGGTTGTCGCTTCGGCGGCAGAAGCGGACGTCGTCATCAAAACCCATCGCCATCATCACCGCCACGTGGCAGTGATCAACGATCAGGGCCAGCGCCTCCATCATCGGCGCCATGGCACGGTGGCCTTCTATGACCAAGGTCGCCGGCATCATCGCCGCGACACCGTCGTCATAACGGGCTCAACTGAACGCCGTCACCACCGGCATCACCCAGTGGTGATCTACGACAGCAACGACTAATGTTGTGCAATCCGGCCCGGCTGATCGACAACCCTGCCGGGCCGTGCCGCGAGCGGCCGGCCGACAACAAGGGAAGTGGAAGCTGAGGAAGCCAGGCGGGGCTTCCCTATTGAAAATGAGTGCTAAATCGAGCCGGGGTATGAGAGGCCGGTCGTGCTCTCCAGCTTGTGCTTCTGGTTCCTCAAAAGGGCGCCAGTAAAAAATAAACGCCGGCGACCAGTGTTGATGTCAAACAAATCGCCATTGCCACGACCACCTTGGTCGCGAAGCGCTCAGCTCTCGCGCAAAGCGCGTCAGCAAAATCGTCGCTCTGGATGCTTTTCAAGAGCGGCTTGGTGTCGACGCCAGCCATGTGATTGTCGTTGTCGGGGATTGTGACACGGTCGCGACCATCAGTTTTGATGGAACCAGGGGTCATGCTTTGCCTCACGAAGCGTCGGATTGACATCAGCCACCCGTTCGACGGAGCTGCCGGATTCGCCGGTGCGGACGGCACTTCGACTTTGGGAGCGTCAATCTTGACGCCAAATGTTCTTTCCGCCGCTCCCAACATTTATCGCGCCCGCAAAGATTATCAGGACAACAATTGCAATAGTTTCTAGAAGAATTCCCACGGCACCGCCGCCGCCGCCACCATTTACCAGAGTGGGGCGAGCTGCCATGATCGGCCTCCTCTGGAAGATCATTAGCAAACGCAACGCACGCTTCCTACCGGCAGTTCCACTGCTGGGGCTTCGGTCCTATTGAACATGCGACCAAAGTCAGATGGTAGCGCGCAAAAGGCCCAAACCCACGGTTGTTCGGAACCCACGCGTCTAAAAGCGATTGCCTGACAGGCCATCGAACGATGGTTCCCCTGATCGATGGCCAGCATTGGGAGCCCTTGCCAATCCCTGGCAATCCTTCGGGCGCTACCGCGCTTCGCGCCAACTCAACGAGAGAGAAAGGAAGTAACAATGAGAACCGATCTTACAACCATCGCAGCGGGAGTTCTGCTGCTTGCCGGCATCGGCGCCGCCGCCGCACAGGACGTGGTCATTCAGCCGCAGGACGAAACCGTCATACAGGAATACGTAAAGAAACAGCCTCTGGCCTCAGTCAAGATTCCCGGCGTTGAGCTCAATGTCGGGACCGCCCTGCCCGATACAGTCGAGCTTCATGAAATTCCCAACGTCAAATATCGCTATGTCGTCGTGGACAATCACACCGTCGTCGTGGATCCCGGCACACGCAAGATCGTAAAGATTATCCAGTGAGCGCTTGAACGCCGCGATCCGCCGTTTCAGGTCGGCGGATCGTGGCAATGTCCGGCCGAGAAACCCAATGCCGGACGGCTCGCCGGGCGCCGCTAAACGCCAGGCGGTACCCGCCGATGGCGGCTAGGCTCTGCCGAACGCTGAAGTAGAGTTAAGGTGGTGCGGACGACGGGAATCGAACCCGTACGATCAGAGATCGAGGGATTTTAAGTCCCTTGCGTCTACCAATTCCGCCACGTCCGCGCGCCTTTCGTTTCAACTACCTAGGCGATCTCGTCAATCGGGGCCATGCAGTCCCAAAAAAGCGTTGTGCAAAACACGTTCGTTTTCATTCGCCCCGCACCGATTCTTCGTCCCGCAGGGGCGACCGGTATCGGTCAAACAGCGATCGGATGGAGCTTCAGATGCTGGATCAGGATGATGGTCTTGGCGTCGATGATGCGGCCATCGGCAATGCCGGCCAGAGCCTCGTCGAGCGGCATTTCCAGCACCTCGATGTCCTCGCCTTCGTCCGCTGCGCCGCCACCGGCCGAAATGCGGTCGGCGGGCGAATAGAGGGCGGTGAAGAACCAGAGCCGCTCGGTGACGCTGCCCGGGCTCATATAGGGCGAAAACAGCCGCTCCACATGGTTCAGTCGATAGCCGAGCTCTTCCTCCGCCTCCTTGCGGATGCAGGTCTCCGGATCGTTTTCGTCGAGCAGTCCCGCGCAGGCCTCGACCAGCGGTTCGCGGTGGCCGGTGACATAGGCGGGATAGCGGAACTGGCGCACCAGGAGCACGGTTGAACGCTGGGGATCATAGGGCAGGATCACCGCGCCATCGCCGCGATCGTAAGTCTGGCGAATTTGTGTCTCCCATTGTCCGTCGCGGCGACGGTAGTCGAGGACGGTCTTCTTCAGAATCGCCCAGTCGTCGGATAGGATTTCTTCAGAACGGATGCGGATACGATCTTCCATCGGCTGCCTCCACGTTGCCCGGGAGGCGTAGCCGCGAACCGGCGTTCACGCAATCGGGGCAGCGGTTGGTCCAGTAAGCATTTCACTCTCTCGTGTGTGGCATGGCGGCGATCGATCGCCTAAATAGCGCATCCTATTCCCGGAGTTTCGTTCATGACCACATCGCTTTTCCAGCCGATCACGCTCGATGGCTTGAGCTTTCCCAACCGCATCGCCGTTGCGCCGATGTGCCAGTATTCGGCCGAGGACGGCTCGGCGAGCGACTGGCATCTCCACCACTGGATGAACCTGGCAATGTCCGGCGCCGGCATGGTCACGGTCGAGATGACCGATGTCGAGCGGCGTGGCCGCATCAGCCATGGCTGCCTCGGCCTCTATTCCGAAGACAATGAAGCCGCTGCGCGCCGCGCCCTGGACGCAGCAAGGCGCGTGGCCGCACCCGGCACCAAATTCGGCACTCAGCTTGCCCATGCCGGCCGCAAGGCCTCGAACCGCAAGCCCTGGGAGGGGGGCGGACCGCTGCAGCCGAACGAGGATCCCTGGCAGACCGTCTCGGCCTCGGCAATCGCCTACGATACCGGCTGGAACGTGCCGCGAGCGCTGGAGGAAGAGGAGATCCTCCAGCTCATCGAGCGGTTCGCCGAGGCGGCGAGGCGGGCCGAACGCGCGGGCTTCGACTTCATCGAGCTGCACGCGGCGCACGGCTACCTGATCTTCCAGTTCCTGTCGCCGCTCTCCAACCAACGCACGGACCGCTGGGGCGGCTCGCTGGAAAACCGCATGCGTCTTGTCGTCGAGATCGCCAAGGCGGTGAAAAAGGCAGCGCCAAAACTGATGCTGGGCGCCCGGCTGTCGGTCAAGGATTGGGTCGATGGCGGTTTCGACGTCGAGGATGCGATCGAAGTGGCGAAAGCGCTGAAGGCCGAAGGCGTCGCTTATCTCTGTTGCTCGAGCGGCGGCAATTCACCCTTGCAGAAACTGCCCTCCGGGCCCGGCTACCAGGTGCATCTGGCGGAAGCCGTGCGCAGGGGCGCCGGCATCCCTACCCGCGCGGTCGGTCTGATCGACGATCCCAAGCAGGCAGAGGCGATCATCGCCGAAGGCCGCGCCGACATGGTTGCGCTGGCGCGCGCCTTCCTCGCCGACCCGCGCTGGGGGTGGCGAGCGGCCGCCACGTTCAGCGAGACGATCCATCCCGCGCCGCAGCTCGCGCGCTCGGTGACGACGATGCAGCACTGGATGAAGGCGGCGGGCTGAGCGCCCTTCCGAGCAGCGCGGAACGCGTCGTCGGACGACCGCCGCAATAGAGCTTCCAAGGAGGTCTGGGACGTTTGGGCGCAGGCTGAGGACACGGTTGCAACCAAATTGACTGCTTTGCGTTGCGGCCATGATGGACAACAAGCCTTTTGAAACACCGGTCGTGGTCGAACTCGGCCATGTCGGCAAATATCGCCACATCCGCAGTACCCAGGAGGCGGCGGAGTGCCTGATGACGGTTTGGCCGCTCAATCGCGGCCCCCGTCATCGTGATGCTCTCGACACTTGCCTCAAAGTGCTGGAAGGTTATCGTTCGACAGCGGATGCGCGCCGGGCCCTTACCGAAGCCGCCAAGGAATCGGAAGTGCTGGTGCCAGACGACAAGCTGTCCGACGACCGCCTGCATTGAGCGGACGGACCTTTAAACCGGAGGTTATTGATGGCGAAGCTGACTTACAAGATCGTCGAGCATGATGGCGGCTGGGCCTACAAGGTCGGAGCGACCTTCTCGGAGACGTTTCCCACGCATCAGGACGCGTTGCGGGCCGCCGAGATCGCTTCAGCCGAGCAGCAGGTCGCGGGGTCGACGGACGGCATCCAGTACGAGGATGCCGACGGCAAATGGCATGAGGAACTGGCTGATGGACGCGACCGGCCGCAGACCGAGGTTTCCGACTGATCTTTCAGCCCAAAGCCCGATCGCCCCAAAGGCCGGCCGCCCCGGAGCGCCGACCGCGGACGTCGGGAGAGAAAAACGTCCTACGGTCAGCAGGGAGCTTACGGCTGATTATTTGCCGCAGTACTGGTCATTGACGTTGCCTTGAGCATTGGCGTCCGGACCCGGGGTGTTGTGAGCACATGGGCCCATCCCACCGGTATTGCCTTGGGTGCTCAACCCGGAGCCGTATGCGTTGATGCTCCCGGTGGTGCTCTGGTCGATGGCTGATGAATCCTCATTGCCGAACAGCGACCAATTGTTCCACCAACTGTCATGGTTGTAATACCTGCCGTCCGTCGACTGCGCCATCGCCGATGTGGCAAGACCGGCCGTCAGAACGAATGCCGCGAAAAGTTTTTTGTACATTGGATCACTCCGTTTTGTATTCGTCGCCTTGGGTGCGACACGGGGCAAACCAGTCACCAGCCGAATGGTTCCTTGAATTCCTTGTGAAGCGTCGGTGAAGCCTAATCCCGAATGCGCGAGCCACTGTGCCCTGGACGAAGGCAGCGACCCGCATGGCGAAACTGATCTGGGGAGGTGCCAGTCCCGTTCAGGAAGACGATCGCCTCCGGCGGCCACCGACAGGTTGAAATGCGGAGATAGATGATCCTCGGCCGCCCGGCCACGCCAGGGTACTTAGGGCGCCAATATTCGGGGAATACCGCGATACGGGCACAGTTTGTTCACCGGTCGGATGGCATTGCCGCTGGCCGCGTGCCGCGCTATTTCAGGCGACCCGTTTTTGCCGGAGCCATCGATGTCCGAAATCGTTACCGCCGCCATGCTCGTCATCGGCGATGAGATCCTGTCCGGCCGCACCAAGGACAGGAATATCGGCCATCTGGCTGACATCATGACGGCCATCGGCATCGACCTGAAGGAGGTGCGCATCGTTCCCGATGAGGAAGACGAGATCGTCGCCGCGGTAAATGCGGTGCGGGCTCGCTATACCTATGTGTTCACAACCGGCGGCATCGGCCCGACCCATGACGACATCACAGCCGATTCGATTGCCAAGGCCTTCGGCGTGCCGTGCGAATACGATGCCAAGGCCTATGCCCTGCTGGAAGCAAGCTATGCCGCTCGCGGCATCGAATACACCGAGGCCCGCAAGCGCATGGCCCGAATGCCGCGCGGCGCCGACCATATCGACAATCCGGTGTCGGTCGCGCCCGGATTCCGCATCGGAAATGTCCACGCGATGGCGGGCGTGCCCTCGATCTTCCAGGCCATGCTCGACAATGTCGTGCCGACGCTGAAAGCCGGCACGAAAATGCTGTCGGCGGCGGTGCATTGCCCGTTCGGCGAAGGTCTCGTCGGCGGGCCGCTGGGCGAGATCCAGAAAGCGCATCCGGACACGATCATCGGTTCCTATCCGAAGTACGGCGACGGCAAGTTCTGGACCGAACTGGTGGTCCGTGCCCGCAGCCAGCAGGCTCTGGACGCCGCGCGCGCCGATGTCGAGGCGATGGTAGCCGGCTTTGCCAGCAGCGCGAGCTGATCCGGTCCAGGCCGGAACCAAGCACAACACCGCGACGTTTCCTTGCCGCGGGCGGATCGCTCACAAAATGAGGGGATCACCATGCGCTTCAAGACCATCGTCGCCATTCTGCAGAACGAGCAGGACGCGGAGCGCGTGCTCGACTTCGCCATTCCGCTTGCCGGCCGCTTCCAGAGCCATCTGATCGGCATCCACGCCGAAGCGCTTCCGGTGCCCTACACATCGGCCACCGGCTTTCCCGACACCGAGTTCCTGCAGGTTTCGGCCGACATGAACCGCGAACGGGCCGAAAAGCTGCGGGCCGCGTTTCTCAGGCATATCGAGAATTCCGGCCTGTCCTTCGAATGGCATAGCCTGGAGAGTTTTTCCGGCGACAGCGCCCTGACTGGCATTTCAAGCGTGCGTGCCGCCGACCTGATCATCGCCGCGCAGCGCGAGACGGGCGGCGATGCGAGCGCCGACGTCGACACGCTGGTCTACGACGCCGGACGGCCGGTGCTTGTGGTGCCGCACCTGGGTCCGCTGATCACCACCTTCAAGCGTGTGCTGCTTGCCTGGAACGGCAGCAAGGAGGCCGCACGCGCCGCCTTCGATGCGCTGCCCTTCATCATCGAGGCCGACAAAACCGACATTCTGGTCATCGATCCGCCGGACACGCTCGATGAACGCCCCGAGGCCGCCGGAGCGGAAATCGCTTCCGCCTTGTCGCGTCATGGCGCCAGCGTGAGTGTCTCGGTGCAGAGATCGGGCGGCACCTCGGTCGACGAGGTGATCCAGACCAGGATCGCGGAGACCGGCGCCGATTTGCTGGTGCTTGGCGCCTACAGCCACTCGTGGCTGCGCCAGCTCCTGTTCGGCGGAGTGACGCGCTCCGTGCTGCGCACCGCGCCGGTGGCGGCTTTCCTGTCGCGGTAAGTTCACAGTGTCGTTTGCGGCCGCTCTTGCCAAGCGCGAGGTTTTCCAGTTACTTCCGCGCGCATTCCCCTGTTTTCTGCGCGCGACCGCGCGTGCTGCGGAGTGCGCGAAAGATGTCCCTTCCCGAAAAAGCCTTTCCGGTCTCCTGGGACCAGTTCCACCGCGATGCGCGCGCGCTCGCCTGGCGGCTTGCCGGCACCAACAAGGCGCAATGGAAAGCGATCGTCTGCATCACGCGCGGCGGCCTCGTGCCGGCGGCGATCATCTCGCGGGAGCTTGGCATACGCGTTATCGAGACGGTCTGCGTCGCCTCCTATCATGACTACAGCAGCCAGGGTCAGCTGCAGGTGCTGAAGGAGGTCACGCCGGCCCTGCTTGCCGACGACGGCGCGGGCGTGCTGATTATCGACGACCTGACCGACACCGGCAAGACGGCTGGCATCGTGCGCGCCATGATGCCGAAGGCGCATTTCGCCACCGTCTACGCCAAACCGAAGGGGCGGCCGCTGGTCGATACTTTCGTCACCGAGGTCAGTCAGGATACCTGGATCTATTTTCCCTGGGACATGGGCTTCACCTACCAGAAGCCGATCGCCGACGATCACGCCGGCTGATTCGCGGCAAGCAACCTGCTGCAAATCGAGCCGCAGGGAAGCCTCATCCACTAGGCGAAGGGTCTCGCGAGGCTGGCTGGCGCGCGGAAATCGGCGTCTATTGGCGAAAATCGGCCATCCTGATGAAAGTTTTTACTTTTATTGCCGATAATTGGCCGTAAGATTCGTGAGACGGCAAACGATTCTGGAGGCTGGGGCTAGCTTCTCCGATGCTGACGAGGCCAACGACGCACAACCATCTGGCCGAAAGGGTCCGGCGACTCTTCGGCACCGCGCCGTGCCGTCTGCAGGTAGCCGCCCTGCCCTGGCGCGAAACCGGAAACAGCGTCGAGATCATGCTGATTACCAGCCGCGATACCGGCCGCTGGGTGCTTCCGAAGGGCTGGCCTGAAGCCAGGGAGCCGCTTTGCGAAGCCGCGGCGCGCGAGGCTGTCGAGGAAGCCGGACTGCGCGGGACGATCTCGCATCTCGAGGCCGGCCGCTACTTCTACGCCAAGGCCCTGGCCTCCGGCGAGGAAGTGCCGTGCGAGGTATTGGTGTTCCCGCTGCATGTCGACAAGGTCGCCGACCATTGGAAGGAAAAACGCTCCCGCACCCGCAAATGGGTCAGTTCGAGCGAAGCGGTGCGCATGGTCAACGAACCGGATCTTTGCCAGATCATCGCCTATTTCTGCGCCGACCCGCGTCGGTTTGCCTGAACCGGGACCGGCCGCGCCACCAAGCAGCTCGGACGGGGGCGCCTGCGGCGTGAATGCTTTTCTAATGAAGACGTAATAGGATCTGATCCGATCCTGGCGTTTTACCGATGACAAATCCCGCAAATCCCAATCCAGAGAGATCCGACGAGCACAAGCGCGAGCATCGCCAGCGCGTGCTCAAGGGCGGCACGATCATCACGGGCATCTCGAATTCGGAAGTTGGCTGCACGCTGCGCAATCAAAATGAAGGTGGCGCCGAACTCAAGGTTCCGCCCGAAGCAACGATTCCGGATCATTTCCTTCTCTATGTGCCCGTCGACGGCATCGGCTATCGATGCGAAGTCCGCTGGCGCCGCAACGGCCGGATCGGGGTGCACTTCACCGGAACCGAGCCGAAGCCCAGGACGCATTACGGCTGATCCGCGACGTCGGATGCGCCAGATGGTCTGTGCCTGGATCACGCCCCGGAGCCGTCGCGAAGCCTGACAAGCGCGTCTTTGTCCCCTCGGCCGGGGGCTACCGCGGCAGCTCCATTCTATCCCCGTTATCCACATGTGTGACACACAAGATGTTGAGGTCACAAAAGCTACGCAAACGAATCCTTGACGGCGCAAAACGAGTCGCCTTTTATAGGCCATGCGCTCCTGTTGAGAGCGCGACCGGAAAGTTCTGAGCCCGGTCTTTTTCCCGGATTATGTGCGTTTTTCCCCACATTTCCGCCTGTTTACGAGGCTGGCGGAAGCGTTGGGATTGCGGGGGCGTGGGCGATAAAAGGGAGAATTGTCGGACTGGAATAAATTGTCTGTTAACACTATATTTAGTGTTTGCAGGCAGGTTCGACGCTAGATAATGTGAATTTCCCTCGAGTGAGGGAATCGGAAAAAATCAGTTTTGAGGGACCCGCGGGTTCGTCGGTGAGTTGGACAGGCGCTTCGCAAGAAGTTTGACCAGCAAGGCGGACGAAGACCGCGAAAATGGAGAGCCGGCCGTTTTCGAACGCCGGCAGACGGCGGACATGCGCGTTTCGCATTGGGAGCAGAAATCTCCTGACGAAAGCGCTATATATAGACAAAAGGGACCGGACAATGCGCATCGAGCGTCGTTTCACCAGGCAGGGACAATCGGCTTACGCGGAGATCGAATTCCGCAAGGCGCTCTCCGAGATCAAGAATCCGGATGGCTCGGTGGTGTTCCGCTTGGACAATATCGACGTGCCGGCGCAATTCTCCCAGGTCGCCGCCGACATCCTGGCGCAGAAATATTTCCGCAAGGCCGGCGTCCCCGCGCGGCTGAAGAAGGTCGAGGAGAACGATGTTCCCTCCTTCCTGTGGCGCTCCGTCGCCGACGAGGCCGAACTTGCCAAGCTGCCGGAAGCCGAGCGCTACGGGTCCGAGATCGACGCCCGCCAGGTCTTCGACCGGTTGGCCGGCACCTGGACCTATTGGGGCTGGAAGGGCGGCTATTTCAAGTCGGAGGAAGACGCGCGCGCCTTCCGCGACGAGCTTGCCTACATGCTTGCCACCCAGCGCGTGGCGCCGAACTCGCCGCAATGGTTCAACACCGGCCTGCACTGGGCCTATGGCATAGACGGCCCGAGCCAGGGCCACTTCTATGTCGACCCGTTCACCGGCAAGCTGACCAAGTCGAAATCCTCCTACGAGCACCCGCAGCCGCATGCCTGCTTCATCCAGGGCGTGCAGGACGACCTCGTCAATGAGGGCGGCATCATGGATCTGTGGGTGCGCGAGGCGCGCCTGTTCAAATACGGCTCGGGCACCGGCTCCACTTTCTCGCTGCTGCGCGGCGAGGGCGAAAAGCTGTCCGGCGGCGGCCGTTCGTCCGGCCTGATGAGCTTCCTCAAGATCGGCGACCGCGCCGCGGGCGCCATCAAGTCGGGCGGCACGACGCGCCGCGCCGCCAAGATGGTCATCGTCGACGCCGATCACCCCGACATCGAGGAATTCATCGACTGGAAGGTCAATGAAGAGCAGAAGGTCGCCTCGCTGGTGACCGGCTCCAAGATCGTCAAGAAGCATCTCGAAGCGATCATGAAGGCCTGCGTCAACTGCGAAGGCCATGACGACGACTGCTTCGACCCCGCCATCAACACGGCGCTGAAGCGCGAGATCAAGGCGGCCAAGAAGGACGCGGTGCCGGAGAACTACATCTACCGCGTCATCCAGTTCGCCAAGCAGGGCTACACCTCGATGTCGTTCAAGACCTACGACACCGACTGGGATTCCGACGCCTACCTCACCGTCTCCGGCCAGAACTCCAACAATTCGGTGTCGCTGAAGGACAATTTCCTGCGCGCCGTCGAGGATGATGCCGACTGGCATCTCACCGCCCGCAAGGACGGCAAGGTGCTGAAGACGCTGAAGGCCAGGGATCTCTGGGAAAAGATCGGCTACGCCGCCTGGGCATCCGCCGATCCGGGCCTGCACTTCAACACGACGATGAACGACTGGCACACCTGCGCCTCCGCCGGTGCGATCCGGGCCTCCAACCCATGCTCGGAATACATGTTCCTCGACGACACGGCCTGCAATCTCGCCTCGATCAATCTGCTCCCCTACCGCAATGCCGACGGCACGATCGACATCGCTGCCTATGAGCATACGGTCAGGCTGTGGACCATCGTGCTGGAAATCTCGGTCATGATGGCGCAGTTCCCGTCAAAGGAGATCGCCAAGCTCTCCTACGACTACCGCACGCTGGGCCTCGGCTATGCCAACATCGGCGGCCTGTTGATGACCTCGGGCATTCCCTACGATTCCGATGAGGGCCGCGCCATCTGCGCCGCGCTCACCGCCGTCATGACCGGCACCGCCTACGCCACCTCGGCCGAGATGGCGTCCGAGCTCGGCGCCTTCCCCGATTACGACCGCAATGCGCAGAACATGCTGCGCGTCATGCGCAATCATCGCCGCGCCGCCTATGGCGACAAGGACGGCTACGAGAAGCTGGCCGTCAACCCGGTGCCGCTGGTCGCTTCCGACCTCAAGCAGCAGGAGCTGGCGACGCACGCCAAGGCTGCCTGGGACCGTGCCATCGAACTCGGCGAGGAGCATGGCTATCGCAACGCGCAGGCGACCGTGATCGCGCCGACCGGCACGATCGGTCTGGTTATGGATTGCGACACAACCGGCATCGAGCCCGACTTCGCGCTGGTGAAGTTCAAGAAGCTCGCCGGCGGCGGCTATTTCAAGATCATCAACCGCGCCGTGCCGGAAGCGCTGCGCACGCTGGGCTATTCGGAAAGCCAGATCGCCGAGATCGAGGCCTACGCCGTCGGCCACGGCAATCTCAACCAGGCGCCCGGCATCAACCCCGGCTCGCTCAAGGCCAAGGGCTTCACCGACGACAAGATCGCGGCGCTCAACGCGGCGCTGAAGTCGGCCTTCGACATCAAGTTCGTCTTCAACCAGTGGACGCTCGGCGCCGACTGGGTGAAGGAGACCTTTGGCTTCACCGACGAGCAGCTCAACGACTTCTCGTTCGAGATGCTGCCGGCACTGGGCTTCTCCAGGAAGGACATCGAAGCCGCCAACATCCATGTCTGCGGTGCGATGACGCTCGAGGGAGCGCCCTTCCTCAAGGCCGAACACCTCCCCGTGTTCGATTGCGCCAGCCCCTGCGGCAAGATCGGCAAGCGCTCGCTGTCGATCAACAGCCACATCCAGATGATGGCGGCGGCACAGCCTTTCATTTCCGGCGCCATTTCCAAGACCATCAACATGCCGAACGACGCCACGGTGGAGGACGCCAAGAACGCCTACATGCTGTCGTGGAAGCTGGCGCTGAAGGCCAACGCGCTCTACCGCGACGGCTCGAAGCTCTCGCAGCCGCTCAATGCCTCGCTGCTCGCCGATGGCGAGGAGGACGAGGACGAGGCGATCGAACAGCTGGTCGCCGCGCCTGCCGCGCAGCGTGCGGTGCAGGTCACCGAAAAGATCGTCGAGCGCGTCGTGGAGCGTCTCTACCGCGACCGCGAAAAACTGCCGAACCGCCGCAAGGGGTATACGCAGAAGGCGGTCGTCGGCGGCCACAAGGTCTACCTGCGCACCGGCGAGTTCGACGACGGGCGTCTCGGCGAGATCTTCATCGACATGCACAAGGAAGGCGCTGCCTTCCGGGCGATGATGAACAATTTTGCCATCGCCATCTCGCTCGGCCTGCAATATGGCGTGCCGCTCGAGGAATTTGTCGAAGCCTTCACCTTCACCAAGTTCGAGCCGGCCGGCATGGTGCAGGGCAATGACGCGATCAAGAACGCGACGTCGATCCTCGATTACGTGTTCCGCGAACTTGCCGTGTCCTATCTCAACCGCCACGATCTCGCCCATGTCGACCAGTCGGATTTCGACAAGACGGCACTTGGGCGCGGCATCACCGAAGGCAAGGCCACGCCCTTCTCCAAGGGCCTCTACCGCGGTGCCTCGCCGGTCAAGCTGGTGTCGGGCGCCGAACCCAAGGGATTCGGCGGTTCCGCCCCGGCCACGGCCCCTGCCCGCGTGGCGCCGACGGCCTTCTCCGGCTCTAACGTACTGGCGCTGAAGCCGGCGAGCGACGAGGCCATCGCCTACAAGCGCGACTATGAGGAACGCGCCAGGGAACTGGTCGAGGACATCGCCGAGGAGGAAACCGAGGCTTCGGGTGCCGAGGGGCTGTTCTCCGACGCCGCCGCGCACGAGGCCGCCGAGGCCAAGGCACTCGCCGCCACCCGGCGCCAGCAATCGCTGATGCAGGGCTACACCGGCAACGAATGCTCGGAATGCCACAACTTTACCATGGTGCGGAACGGCACCTGCGAGAAGTGCGATACGTGTGGCTCGACGAGCGGGTGCAGCTGAGAATCTGAAGCGCTAGTAAAACGCAGCAGCATTTCGGCCCGATCGTACGATCGGGCCGAAATGGCAAAGGGAACAAAAAGGGTACATCGTATAAGGAAGTCTTTATGTGACATCCCCGAAACACCAAAGGCCAATCCTTCCGGATCGGCCTTTGGTGCCGCGAATAAGCCGAAGCCCACGCGGGGCGACGAGATCAGAATCCCATCTCCTATGACAAGGTTACTATATGGAGATTCTGATCTAAGAGTCGAGAAGGCATCGGCAGCTAGTGTGACTTTAACGGCTCCCGGAAAGGGCTTTTTCGTTATGAAAATTGAACCCAGAATTAGCGCTAGTAAATTGGTTGAGTATTGTTTCGCTCGCTCCACTCGGCGAACTGCGATCATTGAAGACATCATCAGACCTAAGAACTTCCTCCTCGACACCCGCTACAACGAGATTGAACGTGCAATGATGCATTTCATTGAAACTCACGGGCAGGATGACAGCCGACTGTCCCAGCTCGACAGGGCCTTGTTGTCACGCCAACCTGCCACCTCGCACGATGAACAAAGGCTTCTCACAGCTCACGATGCTATCGAACTTTGCCGTACTATGAGCTTGGCCAAGCTACCTACTGCTGCCAAATCAACCGGCGTTTCCGATAGCCAGCCAAAATTCCTTCTTGCCGGTGTCTCTATTAGCGTTCGACCGACAAACTCGGTCAAGATACCACAGGCAGGAAGGAGGGAATTTGGCTTCGGCTTGATCAAACCTTATCTCTCCAAAACACTACCATTGTCGACAGAAACTTCGGCGCTGCATGGAGCGCTTCTCCATTGGTACGCGGAGAAATGTTTCGGGGATGCCGGAGAACCACGCGCCGAACTTTGTTTTGTGCTTGATGTGTTTGCCCAAAAGACTTTCGCTGCACCCGGTAGCTTCAACCAACGCAGGAAGCTGCTGGCAGCTTCCTGCCAAGAGATCGCGGACAGGTGGCAGTCAATTCGGGCGAGACTAATTACTGACGAAGAAGCTAGCCGGAAACGCCATTAATAGCCTTGGTGCTGCAGTAGTTCTTGGTGCTGCTCGCCTTCGCCCCTTGATGTGGCAAAGGGTGAGCAGCGCCAGGAACAGCATGAAACTTTTAGGCAGCTTTGAACGAGGACTGTATGCGCTACGCCGTAGCGATTGAAAAAGCAGGCGATAATTTCTCAGCTTATGTGCCGGATTTGCCCGGCTGCATCGCGACGGGTACGAGCGTATCTGAGGTGAAAAACGAGATTCACACCGCAATACGCTTCCACATCGAGGGTTTGCAAGCCGACGGGCTGGACGTGCCGAAGGCGTCAGCTTTGCGGAATATGTAGAGGCATAGTCGATATCCAGGCACTGCTCAACACGGCGCTTAAAGACCTTCCTGCGAGCGAGGAGCAACTGGCCGGAGCAAGTAGATTAAAAAGGCACCAGGAAGGGGTGAACGATCGGCGCGCGTTTCAATCCGCGTCGGCCACCGTCTGCCGGCCGCCGGCCCAGGCGCGCCATTGCCGTTCGTCGCCGTGGAAGACGTTGAGATCGATGCGGCCGGTTACGCCGTGCGACAGGCCGGAGCCGGAATATTGCCAGAACAGCCATTTGCGGCCGGGATAGACTTTTGAGGGGTGCTGCGCCACGGCGCGCAGCCAGAACGAATAATCGAGGAATTCGCCGCGAAGATTGTCGCGGTAGAAATCGGGCGCGGTGTAGATGATGGGCCGCTGGCCGTAATGGCGTTCAAGCTTGTCCATGAACACCTGCATCTTCTCCAGCACCTTTTCGCGCGACGGCCGCCGCTTGCAGCTGGATTCGCCATTCCATTCGACATCGATCACCGGCGGCAAGGCGCCCTCGACCCTGGGCACGTTGCGGATGAACCAGTCGGCCTGCTCGCCGGCGGTGCGGCACCAGTAGAAGAAGTGATAGGCGCCGCGCTTCAGCCCTGCGGCGTCGGCGTTGCGCCAATTCCTGGTGAACATCGGATCGAGATGGTCGCCGCCGTCGGTCGCCTTGATGTAGGCGAAGTTGGCGCCTTGGGCGCGCAGCTTCTCCCAGTTGACGTTGCCTTGCCAGCGCGACACGTCGACGCCATGCACGGCAAGGTGTCGCGGCGAAGAGCGGCCGAAATTGATCGGCTTGGCATCGCGAAAGCCGTAGCGCGTGACAGGCCCGGCCAGCATCGGAGGTGCCGCCCGCGACAAGAGCTTCGGCGGCGATACAAGCGCCGCCGGCTCGACGACCGGCGGCTCGACGCTGTCCGGCAGGTCGGGCGCCGGAAACGCCACCGTCTCTTCCTCCGCCAGGCCATAGGGCCGGACATTCTCGTCCACCGGCGTGGCTTCCGCCACCCTCCGTTCGGCTGCCATTCTCCGTTCGGCCTTGGTCACGGGGGCGGATGCGATCGGCGCGCTTGGCCGCACCACCGAGTTGGTGATCTCGTTCGACGGCTTCTGGATGTCCAGCGCGTCCATGCCGGATGTCGATGAGCAGCCGGCAAGGCATAGCGATGCGATCACGAAACTGACGGCGCCTGGTAACCGCATCTGGACCTGTACTCAAACACAACAGACCGAAGGCGACGGCCGACGGACAAACCAGGTCTAGTTATGAACGAGAAATTACCAATAAAGATTGAATCAAGTTTTTAAGCATGTTCGGCACGGTTGCGGGTGTGGGCCGTGCGCGACGACAAGCGCAATCTACGCCTGCCCCATCCTATCGCCTGAAGACGCCGATCATCGGCCCCAGGTTCCAGTAGTCGTCATTGCGGCCGATGGCCGGCGCGAGCAGGCTCGATATCGACCCGTCAAGGAACAGCGCATTGTCGCAGCCGAGCCCGTCGCGAAACAGGCGTGCGAATGCATGGAATGTCACCGTGCCATTCGAAATGGCGAAGACGACGACGCCGTCCTTTCGCACCCCGACACCGTCGCGCGTCTTGCGCGAGGTGCTGTCGGCCCGGAATTTCTGGTGCAACTTGCCGTTGATCACCAGCATCGGCCCGGACTGAGTGGCATAATCGGTGGGCGGACGCTTCTTTAGGAAATCCCTTGTCGCGCGGACCGCGGCCTTGCCGTCGCTGATGTAGAAAATACCGTTGGGCTGGAGTGAAAAATTGCCGCTTCCCGACCCGACCTTCGCCGAGGCCAGTTCCTGCCCGCGCTCGACATACAGGCCGACCGGCGCGAGGTTTGGATGGTACATTCCGGCATTGATGGCGAACAGCATCGTGCGCCCGGCCCGCCGCTGGGCATCGTCGAGATTGTGCAGCGATTGATAGGGCTTGCCGGCCGGATCCTTCCAGAACAATTCGATCCGATATTGCTTGGGATCGACCTCGCAGACCAGGTAGCTGGTGGCCTCGAAGACGAGGTCGCGGCACGGCGGCAACGAGGCGAACCATTGGCCGACCCCCATGCCGATCGCTGCCGCCGACGGCAGCGCGGTCTTGACTAGCCCGAGCAGCAAAGGCGCGGATTGGAGGACAGTCAAAAGATCCATGCGCGCACCGGATTGCCAGTTCCAACGAGCCGCTGCCAGCATTCGCCGGCACGACGCAAGAACGGTCCCAAGCGGGAATGGATCAAACGGCCAAGGTCGAAGTGCGGCTGCCGACGCAAGACATCGGCGACATCATTGAACAGAGCTGACGAGCCGCTCGTCGCCGCCAAGGATGGAAACCCAGCGACCGCTGTTGTCGCTCGCCTGTCTCTTCAGATAGCGATAGCCTGTCTGGTTCCAGAGGCGAACCTTGTCGCTGAGATTGTCGAGGACGAAATCGCCCTTGTCGGTGCGCACCGTAAGCACGGCGTGGCCTTCGCCGTCCGGCTTGCGCACCACCGTCATCAGCAGATTGGCGATTGCAATGCCGGCGGCCTGGAGCTCGCGCTGCTTTTCAAGCGCGTAGTCTTCGCAGTCGCCAAACCCGTTATCGGGGTAGGCCCACCACTCATCCTTGCCGTAATTGTCCATGTCGCTCATCGGCTTGACGCGGGTGTTGACCGAGAGATTTACGGCGGAAATTTCCCGCAACAGCTGGCCGGTCATGCTCTCCGGAGCGTTGGCGGGCGAGCGGATGGAGCATTCGGCAGAATGGACCTTGCAAAAATCATAGTGCCCGATCGGCTGGGAGGTTTGCCCGCCGATGGTCATGGAAAGCGGTCCCGCATTCGCCAAACCCGCGGCCGAACAAAAAGCCGTCAGCGCCAACGCAAACCCCAAACCCCTCGCCTTGCGGCGCCAACCCACCGAGGATGCCATACGGCCCCACCCATCTATTTTTGTTAACAGAACGTTAAAGATGGATTTTGCCTGGAGTCAATGAAGGCGGCCGATCACATCTTTGGCGATCGACGCATGCCCGACCGGGGTTGCGCCGAAGCAACACCGGCTCGCACATTCCTGGAGTTGCCCTTTAGTCCCTTGTTTGACGCCGGCGGAAAACCGCTGCGCGCTTTCCGGGATTGCTTCAGGCAAGCCATCCCATCGCCAGGCCCAGCAGCAAGGCGATGCCGAGCACGCCGCGATAAATGACGAAAGGCCAGGCTGAGAAGCGTTCCAGCACGCGCATCAGGCCCCATATGGCGAAGAAGGCGGATAGCGAGGCGACGACCAGGCCGACCGCGAGGATCGACCAGCCATGGGCATCGAGATGGGCCTTGTGCAGTTCCCAGAGCTCCTTGAGACCGGCGAGTGCGATGGCCGGCAGCCCCAGCAGGAATGAAAAGCGCGCCGCTTCTTCCCGCTTAAAGCCGAGCCCCAGTGCTGCCGTCAAGGTCGAACCGGACCGCGAGACGCCCGGGATCAATGCGCCGATTTGGGCGATGCCGACGAGCAGCGCATCGGCCATGGATGCCTGGCCCATGGTGCGCGCATGGCGGGCACGGAGTTCGGCCAGCGCCAGCAGGAGTGCCATGACGATGCAGGCCCAGCCGATGACCCCGAGGCCGCGCAGCGGCGAATTGCAGGCGTTGAGAAGGCCAGACAGAGCCACGCCGGCGATGACGATCGGGATCGTCGCCAGCACGATCCAGAGCGCCAGCCGGAAATGTCGGTCGGCGAAATCGCGCCGTTTCAAGGCACTGACCGAACCGGACAGGATGTCCCTGACATCGTTCCAGAAGTAGCTGATCACCGCGGCGAGGGCCGCAAGCTGCATGGCGGCGGAGAAAGCGGAGCCGGGATCCCGCCAGCCCAGCATCGCCGGGACGACGCGCATGTGGGCGGTCGAGGAAATCGGCAGCAGTTCGGTGATGCCTTGCACCAAGCCCAGAAATGCGACCTTGGCGTAGCCCAGGCCGACAAAGCCCATGTCCATGCCTTGCATGCAGCTGTCGGCCATGTCGAATTCCATGTCAGAGAGATCGGAGTTGCGCGGGGAACGACTGGTGGCGATCGGCCCTAGGCAAGCCATACCGCCATGGGACGGAAAATCAATTTACGGATCTGTGAACTGGCACCCGGGAATGGGCGTCAGCGAGTGCGGAAGGCGCGTTCGAATATCAACACCGCGCCGCCTCGGCGCGTTGGCAGCGCCAGGCAGTGGCCAGACCGGCCCGTTGGGTCGGCCTGTAAAAACTGGAGGAAATCACGATGCGATCAGGGGCACAACCAGAGCTTCTGGCACGCCCTGGCGATCACGTGCGCCGGCGGCACAACCGGCTCCTCGACGGAAGGCCGACGCGCCCGTTCGAGCAGCATGCGCACCTGTTCCGGGCGCACACGATCGCGCTCCATCACAAGCAGGACCATCGGATCGCTCAAAAGCTCGTCCAGGGTACTGATGCTGTCGTTCATCCGTCGTCTCCTCGAATGCCGGCCCGCACCGGTTAAATAGGGAGACAATGATGGCTCGCCAATGACGCTTTGCCGGCTTTCGCGTGACTGTTTCGGTTATTTCGTGACTGTTTCGTCATAGTCGCGTAACTTCACTCTTCTGTTGGCCCACTTCATCCGGTACGGCTCATCGGTTTCGGCGCTCAAGCGCAGATCCACCTTCTTTCATAAGTCGAGAAGGGAGGCCGGAGGCCTCAGGCAGGCGGCGCGCGTTCGTGCTGCGGCAAGCCGTCATCGAGCACCACCCAGGGCTGCTTGGAGGCGGTCCAGATATGCATCTGCGGCTTGAAGACGGACGGATCGTCGAGTGACCCGGTGGTGACGCCCATGATGCCGGCGGCATCGCGCCGCGAAAACATCGTCGTACCGCAGCTTGGGCAAAACCCGCGCTTAATATCCGGCGAGCTGTTCACGATCGCGAACGGCCCTTCGACCGTCACATCGTCGATGCGAAACAGCACACGCGCGTTGAAGGCGGCGCCGATCGCCTTTTGACAAAGCCGACAATGGCAGATGCGTTCGTTGACGGGCTCGACGTCGGCGCGATAACGCACCGCTCCGCACAGGCATCCGCCCTGATATTTAGCCATTGCCGCATCCGTTCGTGAGAAGATTTGATGCGAGACTATCGACGCCCGACATCGGGTCAATTCAATAGCATTGATGCGATCCCATCGACGGCTGCGATGGCTGCGATGGCTGCGGCGACAAAAACTGCCGGCCGCCTCGAAGGAGACCGCCGGCAGCCAATGCCGGGCAAGCTATTCGGTTTCGCCGACCACCTCATCCCAGCTCTTCACCTTGGTCTCACCGTTGAGGAACGGCAGCGCGGCGGCCGTCAGCTCTGGAGCGAAGAAGACGTCGTAGTGGGTCCGGTTGGGCAGGATCGCCAGGCGGTTCCGCGACAGGTTTTCACGCATCCAGCCGGCGTCCTTCAAACCGCCGCCGAGCATCTGGTAGAACTTGATCTCGTGCTCGGGCTTGTACATGTCGCTGTCGCCGTAGGCCAGCATGACCGGCATCTTCAGCTTGGGAACATCGGCCGAGTAGTCGTAGTTCTGGCGCATGAAGTTGCCGAGCGTGTCGAGCAGCTTCGGGAACTCCTCGGGATGCGGCGCCACGGCGACGTAGGATTTGTACATCGGCGTGTCCTTCATGAAATCGGCCGCTGCCGCGCTCACCTGCGCCTGCTGGGGACGCAGCTCGTCATAGAAACCGTCGGCGGCATAGCCGGTCGAGACCAGCACAAGCCGGCGCACCGCTTCGGGGTGCTGGACGGCCATGCGGAAGGCGACGCCGCCGCCCAGCGAATAACCCATGACGTCGACCTCGCCGTAGCCAAGCCGTTTGACGATATCAGCCATGTCGTCGCCCATCGCCTCCAGCGTGAACGGCCGGTCGCCAAGTGCGGTGCGACCATGGCCTTGCAGATCGACGGTGATGACAGTGCGATGCTCGGCAAGCTTCGACAGAATGGGGGCGAACATGTCCGATGTACCGAGACCGCCATGCAACAGAAGCAGCGGCTCACCCTTGCCGTGGACGGCATAATAGTAATTCAGGCCGTTGATCGGCAGCAGGCCGGATTTTTCAGGCTTCGGCGGTGTCTTCGCTTCGGTCGTCATGGCAGATTTTACCTCGTTTGCGTTGGCGATGCCCGGACAGGCGAGAAGCGCCGTGGCCGAAGCAAGAATGGCGAAAAGCAGGGCTTTGGACATATCGATCTCCTCCAGTCTGTCCGTGTGTCGGTGCGTTCTTGAGCTGGCTGGTGCATCGGCCCCAACCTGGGCGAAAACCGATCGAGAATATTGGTCTGACCCGGCTTCCGTCCCAAGGACGAACCAGCGAAATGCAAACCGACATCATCAAGGAAAAATTCCGGGGCTTTCCCGTGGATGGGGATCAACGGCGAAATCGAGGACGCGTCAGTGGCGCTTGGCTTGCACCAGATAGGCATCAATCTCGGTCTCGCCGAGCCACTTGGCCGCTTCCAGCCGATGCAGGCCTTCTACCAGGATATGACGCTTGCCGTCGTGACGGACCTGGATCGGCATCTTCATGCCATTTTCCAGAATGTCCTCAGCGAGATGACGGACCGTCTCGGGATGCAGCGTCTTCTTACGCGCCGTCGGCACGTAGATGTCGTCGACCTTGACCTTCTGCACTCTGAGCATGTCGACTCCCGGGGCGGAACGCCGCCTTGTCCTGAGATAGTCGCTTTGTTGACGAGGGCCAAGGGCATGGCGACGAATAGGGCGGAGGCAACCGGGTTTGTCTGCTGCCGCGCAGTCGATATTGCGTATCAGCCTTTGTAGATACGTTCCTCGAGCGGCGTCTCGGCAATCAACGCCTGCAGCCCTGACAGCAACGCCTTCTCGGCGCGGTTCATCGCCTTGTCCGGATTGACCAGCAGGAAGATATCGATGGCCGGCGGCGCATCATAGGGCGGCAGCCGCCACAGCGCGCCGTCGGCCACATCGCGCCGCGCCACATGCAGCGGCAGCGGGCCGATGCCGAGCCCGGCGACGATCATGCGCCGCACCTCCTCCAGGCTCGACGAAACGCCCACGACATCGGCGTTCAGCCGTGCTTCGCTACGCAACAGTGCGACCGGCCGCAGCGCATCCGAAATATGGTCGGTCTGGAACGATACTGACGGCTCGTCGCGGAGATCGGCGAGCGTCAGTCCGGTTTGCCCATAGAGCCTGTGCCGCGGCCCGCAAAAGAAGCCGAAGAACTCGCGATAGACCATGTCGTATTGCAGCGCCGGATCGCGCTGGCTGACCAGGCAGACGCCAAACGAAGCACGGCGCTCCCTCACCTGCTTGGCCACTTCGGTGCTTGCCGCGACCGAAATGGTGATGCTGGCGCGCGGATAGTTGCGGTGGAATTCCGACAGCGCCCGATCGAACAGCGGCGAGACCACGTGGCTGGCGGTCGCGATCATGACGTGGCCGGTGACATCGTCGCTGATGCCGCGCATCAAGAGCGGCAGCTGCGATATGGTGCCGAACACCTCGATGCTCTGCTCGTAGAGAAGCCGTCCAACCTCGGTGAGCTCGAAGCGCGTCGCATCGCGTTCGACCAGCCGCCGGCCGACCCGGTCTTCCAGCCGCCGCAGCGCATTGCTGACGCTTGGCTGCTTGAGGTTCAGCCTCTCGGCGGCACGCGTTATGCTCTTCACCTCCGCGATGACGACGAATGTCCGCAAAAGGTTCCAGTCCAGATCCCAGACCAGCCGTTCGGGGCGCGGCAATGCCATTCCTGATATCTATGCTCCCTATTTCCATTATCTATTTGCGCAATGCTACCGCAAAGGCAATCATTGCCGTCAGGAGTGCGCCCCAACGCCTCCCAAGAACAAGCCTTCGCGCTCCATCCAGAGGACAGGTTTCAAATGAACAAGGTATTTTCCGGCATTGCCGTCGCGGCGCTGCTGTTTGCGTCTTCCTTCGCTAACGTCTCGGCCAGGGCCGATGACCTCGAGAAGGTCAAGGCGGCGGACGAATTGAAGATTTCCATGAGCGGGCAGTATCCCCCTTCAACTTCGTCAACGACCAGAACGAGGTCGTCGGCTTCGACGCCGATATCGGCAAGGCCATCGCCGAGCGTATCGGCGTCAAGGGCACCATCATCACGACCGCCTGGGACGGCATCATCGCCGGCCTGCTCGCCAACAAATACGACACCGTGGTCGGCTCGATGACGATCACGCCCGAGCGTGAGAAGGTGGTCGATTTCGTCGGCCCCTACTATCACGCCGGCCGTGCGGTTTTCGTCAACCAGGATTCCAAGGTGCAGAGCCTCGACGAACTCAAGGGCAAGACCCTTGGCGTGACGCTCGGCGAAACACATGAGAAATGGGCGCGCCAACAGGGCGGCTGGGACATCCGCACCTATAAGGGGCTGCCGGAATTGCTGCTTGAGCTGAAGGCGGGCCGCGTCGACGCCATCGTCGTCGACAACATTCCGGTCATGGTCGCCGTCAAGGAGACCGGCGAGAAGGTACGCAAGCTCGACACGCCGGGTATCGAAGGCGGCAGCGTCGCCATCGGCATCGCCATCCGCAAGGACAATCCCGAGCTCAAGGCCGCCATGCAGAAGGCGCTGGACGGCATGATGGCCGATGGTACCTACGAGAAGATATCGATGCACTGGGTCGGCAGCGACATCCGCTAACTTCGCCAGGCTTCGGCGGTCCAGGCCGCCTGAAGCCGAAAGCCACTGCGCCGGGCCATTCCATGGATTTCTCCTTGATGCAGCGCGTCTTCCCGTTCTTCGTGGAAGCCGCCTTGGTGACGCTGGAACTGACAGCGCTGGCCCTGGTTCTGGGGCTGGCCGTGGCAGCACTGGCCGCGACCGCAAGAATGTCGAGATCGGCGGTCCTGCGGGCCATCGGCACGCTCTATGTGAGCCTGTTCCGTGGCACACCGTGCCTGATCCAGCTCTTCGTGCTCTATTTCGGCGGTCCGCAGATCGGCATCAATCTGGATCCGTTCGCGGCCGGCGTGATCGGCCTCGGCCTCAACATCGGCGCCTATATGGCGGAGTCAATCCGAGGCGCGGTGGTTGCGGTCGACCGGGGCCAGACGGAGGCGGCCCGCACAATCGGATTCGGCCGGTTCCAGACCTTGCGCAAGGTCGTGCTGCCGCAAGCCGCCCGGCTGATGATCCGCCCGCTTGGCGTCAACACGGTCGCGCTGTTGAAAGGCTCGGCCCTGGTGTCCACCATCTCGGTCGTGGAATTGACCTACACCGCGCAGCGCTTCATCGGCTCCACCTACAAGCCGTTCGAAATCTTCGGCGTCGCGGCCCTGCTCTACATGATCATGGTCTATGCCGTCGCCCGCATAGTCGACATGCTCGACAAACGCTTCGCGATCGTCTGAGGCAGAACACGATGCAAGGCCTGGATTTCACAGTCATCGCGCCCTACTGGGATCTTCTGCTGACCGGCGCCTGGTGGACATCAGTGCTGACGGTCTCGGCGGGAGCGCTCAGCTTCGGCGGCGGCATCTTCTTTGCCGTGATCGTACTTTACGCGCCGGCAATCCTGGCCTACCCCGTACGCGCCTTCATGTGGGTATTCATGGGCACGCCGCTGCTATTGCAGCTCTTCCTGATCTATTTTGGCCTGGTGCAGGTCGGCATCGACATCCCTGCGCTTGCGGCCGGCATTGTCGGCCTTGGACTGCATTTTGCCGTCTACAATGCCGATGTCATCCGCGCAGGCATCGTGGCCGTCGATGTCGGCCAGACGGAAGGCGCGCGCAGCATCGGCTTCGGCAAGTGGCAGACGCTGCGCCACGTCGTGATACCGCAAGCCATCCGCAACACGGCGCCACCGATCGGCAGCAATTTGATCGCGCTGTTGAAGGAATCCTCCATCGTCTCGGTCATCGGCATTGCCGAACTGGTTCACTCGGCGCAACTGGCGATCAGCGAAACGTTTCGCCCTTTCGAATTCTACATCACTGCCGCCGCGCTCTACTACATTCTCAACCTCGTGCTCGAAGCGGCCCTGCATCGGTTCGAAAGACATGTGGAGGTTTCCCGATGAGCACGCAGCGGCCAATGGTCGAGGTCCGCGGCGCACGCAAATCGTTTGGCGCCGTCGAGGTCCTCAGAGGTATCGACCTGTCGGTCGAACGTGGGCAGATCGTCGCCATCATCGGCCCGAGCGGCTCCGGCAAGAGCACGCTGCTGCGTTCCATCAACCATCTCGAGGGTTTGAACAGCGGTGAGGTCTGGCTGGACGGCCTGCAAGTGAACCAGAAGCTGCATGGCCAGGCGTTCGAAAGGCACATCAACAAGGTGCGCCAGCAGATGGGCATGGTGTTCCAGCACTTTAACCTGTTCCCGCATTTGACCGTGATCGAGAACATCACGATGGGGCCGGTGATCCTGAAAAGCATGCCGAAAGCCGAAGCTCGTGCGCTGGCGCTTGAACTGTTGTCCAAGGTCGGGCTCTCCGACAAGATCGACGCCTATCCCTCGCGTCTTTCGGGCGGGCAGAAGCAGCGTGTGGCGATTGCCCGCGCGCTGGCCATGCAGCCCAAGGTGATGCTGTTCGACGAGGCCACCTCGGCGCTCGATCCGGAGCTGGTCGACGAGGTCAACGCGGTGATGAAGCAGCTTGCCGCCGAGCACATGACCATGCTCATCGTAACGCACGAAATGCGCTTTGCCGGCGAAGTGGCCGACAGGGTGCTGTTCATGGATGGCGGCGTGGTAGTGGAAGAAGGCCCGCCGGGCGACATCTTCCGCGCCCCGCAAAAGGAACGCACCCGCACCTTCCTCAAGAAATACCTTTCAGCCTGAGCATGACAATGACCAGATTGACCACTGAATTCCCCGATTTCGGATTGACGCCAGAGCAACGCCGGCACGCGGTGCGCGGACACTACTACGAATGGCCAAGTATGGATGGCGAGCGCGGTGAAATCTGGTGCTACAGCGACCGGTTTTCCTATCGCGCCGGCGAGACAGTGACGCTGCATGTCAGTTCGACGGCTCCGTCCTTCATCATGACGATCGTCCGCGACGGTGGCACCGAGACAAAGGTATTCGAGAAGTCCGGCATTCCGGCGCGTTGGCAGGAAAGTCCAGACCAGTGCTCGGCCGAAGGCTGCGGCTGGGAAGCCTCGTTCGAATTCCGCGTCGGCAGCGACTGGCCGTCCGGCGCCTATCGCGTGACGCTGACCGCGGACGGCCGTGACGGCAAGCCGATCCAATCCTATCATCTTTTCATCGTCGCGCCCCTGCCCGGCAAGAAGCCAGGCCGTGTGCTGCAGGTGGCGGCGACAGGCACCTGGCTCGCCTACAACACCTGGGGCGGCTCCAATCACTACCAGGGCATCACCGGGCCGGACCGTAACCAATATTCTCCGATCGTCTCGACGCAGCGCCCCTGGTGCCGCGGCTTTGTCATGCTCCCCAAGGAGGCGCCGCGCGTGCCGCTGGAGGTCGCGGTGCCACCCAGGACCGTGCCGCGCTATCCTCACATGGAATGGGCGCTTGCGACGGGCCATTCGAAGAAATACGCCTCGTCGGGCTGGGCGAGCTATGACAGCCATTTCTTCCGCTTCGCCGAACGGGCGGGCTACGCCGTCGATCTCGCCAGCCAGCACGATCTGCATTTCTCGCCCGACATTCTCGATGGCTACGACTGCGCCGTCTTTGTCGGCCATGACGAGTACTGGACCTGGGAAATGCGCGATGCGGTCGACAGCTACGTCGAACGTGGCGGCCATGCGGCGCGCTTCGCCGGCAACTTCATGTGGCAGACGCGGCTGGAGGATGAAGGCCGGCGGCAGGTCTGCTACAAATACCGCGCCCGAGCCGAGGACCCCGCCTATCGCGGCGGCGACGTCACCCGCGCCACCAATTCCTGGGAGGCGCCCGAGATCGGCCGGCCGGGTTCGGCGACCTTCGGGCTCAACGCCACACGCGGCCTCTATGCCGGATGGGGCGGCTGCGCGCCACGCGGCGTGCGCGGCTTTCCCGTGTATCGGCCCGAGCACTGGGCCTTTGCCGGAACCGGCATCTACTATGGCGACCTGCTTGGCGCCGACAGCCATGTCTATGGCTATGAGGTCGACGGGCTGGATTTCGAAATCCGCGGCGGCCTTCCCTACCCGACCGCGACCAGCGGCGCACCGGACGGCTTGCAGGTTCTCGCCGTCGGCATGGCCAGCCAGGTCGAGGAAAGCGCCGATATCCCGATCGAGGATCAGTTTCTCACCGACGAGGATGGTCGCTTCAGCGCCGAGACGCTGTTCGGCGATCGGAGCGACGCCAATCTGGAAAAGGTCAAACGCGGCAACGGCATGATCGTCAGTTTCCCGCGCGGCAAGGGCGAGGTCTTTCACGCCGGAAGTTGCGAATGGGTCGCCGGCCTGCTGAGGCAGGACCCGATGGTCGAACGCGTTACCCAAAATGTCCTCGATCGTTATCTCGGAAAGTCCTGACATGTCGAAAGCCCAGACCGCCGCCCCGGACATTGACGCCCGGCGCCAATCGCATCTGTTCTACCTCTCCAGCCTGCGCCGGCCGCTGATCGACCGTGCCGAGGGCATCTATATGTGGACGCAGGACGGCCGCCGTTTCATCGACGGATCGAGCGGCCCGATGGTCGCCAATATCGGTCATTCCAACCGCAATGTGCTCGACGCCATGAAGCGGCAGATGGACCGCGCCACCTTCGCCTACCGGCTGCATTTCGAGAACGAACCGGCAGAAGAGCTGGCGCGTGAGCTGGCCGGCAAGCTGCCCGAAGGCATGGATCGCATCTTCTTCGTCTCAGGCGGCTCGGAAGCGACCGAATCGTGCATTAAGCTGGCGCGGCAGTGGGCGGTGGCCACCGGCCAAGCCAGCCGCTGGAAGGTGATCACGCGCTTCCCCTCCTATCACGGCGGCACGCTGGGTTCACTGTCGATCACCGGCGACTACGCGCTGGCCGAGACCTTCACGCCAATGATGCGGGTGATGCCGACCGTGCCGGCACCGGCAGCCTGGCGCGACCGCGACAATCTCTCGATGGAACAGCGCGGTCTCCGCTATGCCGACATGCTGGAGGAGAAGATCCTGGCCGAGGGGCCGGAGAGCGTGGTCGCCTTCATCATGGAACCGATCGGCGGCGCGGCGACAGCGGCGCTTGTCGCGCCGGACAGTTATTATGGGCGCATCCGCGAAATCTGCGACCGCTACGGCATCCTGCTCATCCATGACGAAGTGATGAGCGGCGCCGGCCGCACGGGAAAATTCCTCGGCGGCGACCATTGGAACTGCAAGCCGGACATCGTCGCGCTATCAAAAGGCCTGGGATCGGGTTACGCGCCGCTCGGCGCGCTGGCGGCGCCGATGCGGCTGGTGCAGCCGCTGCTCGCCTCCGGCGGCTTCCAGCACGGCCATACCTATGCCGGCAATCCGCTCGCCTGCGCCGCAGGGCTGGCCGTGCTCGGCGAAATGGACCGCCTCGACCTGATCGCCAATGCCGCCGCCATGGGCGATGTGCTGATGGAGGGATTGCGGGAGCTAGCCAAGCGCTTCCCGTTCATCGCCAACGTGCGCGGCAAGGGCCTGCTCACCGGTGCCGAGATGGTTGCCGACCCCGAAACGCTGCGGCCGATAGACCAGGGCAAAAAGGCCACGCAGCGCCTCCTCGACCTCGCCTATGAGCGCGGGCTGATCATCTATGGCCGCAAGGTCAAGGGCGGTGTCGACGGCGACAATTTCATGGTCGCGCCGCCGATGATCGTCACTAGCGAACAGGTCGGCGAGATCGTCTCCATCATCGGCGAGTCGCTCGAAGTTCTGGCTGCCGAACTCGACCTGCCGGTCGAAGGCCAGGGATAAAACAATGGCGCCGAGAAAGGTCATCATCACCTGCGCCGTCACCGGCTCGGTCCATACACCGTCCATGTCGCCTTATCTGCCGGTAACGCCGGACCAGATCGCGGCGGATGCCATCGCCGCGGCCGAGGCCGGTGCCTCGATCCTGCATCTGCATGCCCGCGACCCAAAAGACGGCCGGCCAACGGCCGATCCGGACGTGTTCATGCAGTTCCTGCCGCGCATCAAGCAGGCGACGTCGGCGGTGATCAACATCACAACCGGCGGCTCCTCCCTGATGACGCTGGACCAGCGGCTGGCGGCACCTTTGCGGGCCGAGCCCGAAATGTGTTCGCTCAACATGGGCTCGATGAATTTCGCGCTGTTCCCGGTGCTCGACAAGCCAAGGGAATGGCAACACGAATGGGAACCGAAGCTGCTGGAAGCCACACGCGACACGATCTTCAAGAATACCTTCGCCGACATGGAGGGCGTTCTCGAGAGACTGGGCAAGGGCTGCGGCACGCGCTTCGAATTCGAATGCTACGATGTCGGCCATCTCTATTCGCTGGCGCATTTCCGAGACCGCGGGCTGGTGTCGGGGCCGCTGTTCATCCAGTTCGTGCTGGGTATTCTTGGCGGCATTGGCGCCGATCCGGACAATCTCATCCACATGAAGCGCATCGCCGACAAGCTATTCGGCGACAGCTACCAGTTCTCGGTGCTGGCCGCGGGCCGCCACCAGATGCCGCTGATCTCGATCGCCGCGGCGATGGGCGGCAATGTCCGTGTCGGGCTCGAAGATAGTCTCTACGATGGCCGCCAGTTGGCGAAATCCAACGCCGATCAGGTGCGCCGTATCCGTGGCATTCTCGATGGACTGTCGCTGGAGGTTGCCACGCCGGCCGAAGCACGCGACATGCTGGCGCTGAAGGGTGGCGACAGGGTAGCGTTTTAATGCGACTGGCTGAGATGATAGTGCTCCGTCACACCTTGGCTCCCTGCTTGCCATGACAAGTCCGGAAAAAATCCTCCTCCGCCCCGGACGAATCGAAGACGTCGAAACCATCCATGCCGCAATTCTGAAGCTCGGCACCCATATCGGCGCGCCCGAAGAAATCGTCTCAACGCCAGACGATCTCAGGACCTGGGGCTTTGGCGAAAGACCTGCCTTCTCGACCCTGATCGCCGAAGTCGATGGCGAATTCGCCGGACTGTGCCTCTATTTCCCGATCTTCTCGACCTGGATGGGGCGGCCCGGCGTCTATGTGCAGGACCTCTATGTCGAGGACCGGTTTCGCGGCCGCAGGATCGGCGAGCGCCTGCTGCGGCGCGTCGCGGCCGAGTGCCGCAAGCAAGGCGGCGCTTATCTCAGATTGTCCGTCGATACCGACAATGAGAGCGCAAAGGCCTTTTATGAACGGCTGGGCATCGCCTGGTCGAGCTACGAGCAGACGCAGAAGATCATCGGCGACGCTTTCTTCGCCTTTGCCGACGCGCCGGAGAAAAAAGAATGAAAGCCTTCTACGCGCAGGAGCAGAAGCGCCACGACCCCAAGGCTTTCCTTTCCAGCGGCGCCCCGCAGCCCAATCCGGAAAAGCCGGAGCGCGTCGAGAGATTGTTAGCAGGCGCAAAATCGGCCGGCTGCACGATCCAGCGGCCGCGCAATCACGGACTTGGTCCGGTCGCGGCGGTGCACACGCCCGAATATCTCGATTTCCTGGAGCATATCTACACGCGTTGGCAACGCATCGAGGGTGCCTCGGCGGAAGTGATCCCCAACATTCACCCGATCGTGCGCAACGGCTCCTATCCGGCCTCCGCGGTCGGCCAGGCTGGATACCACATGGCCGACACGGCCTGCCCGATCTCTGGCGAGACCTGGCAAAGCGCGCTGTGGAGCGCCTGGAGCGCGGTCGAAGCGGCGGAAGCGGTGATGGCGGGCGCGCCGGCCGCCTATGCGCTTTGCCGCCCGCCCGGTCACCATGCGTTCGCCGATGTCGCCGGCGGCTTCTGCTTCATCAACAATTCGGCTGTGGCGGCGCAGGTACTGCGCAAACAGGCGGCACGCGTGGCGATCCTTGACGTTGACCTGCATCACGGCAACGGCACGCAAGGCATTTTCTATGGGCGGCCCGACGTGCTCACCGTCTCGCTGCATGCCGATCCGGTGCGGTTTTATCCGTTCTTCTGGGGCCATGCTGACGAGCGCGGCGAAGGCCCCGGCCTCGGTTATAATTTCAACCTGCCGCTGCCACGCAAATCCGCCGACGCGGCGTTTCTGGAAGCGCTTCAGGTGGCGTTCCAGCGCATCCGCGCCTTCGCGCCCGACGCGCTGGTCGTGGCGCTCGGGCTCGACGCGTTCGAGGGTGATCCGTTCGGCGGGCTTTCGGTGACGACGCCAGGTTTCTCGCGCATCGGCGAAGCCATCGCCAAGCTCGGCCTGCCGACGACAATCGTTCAGGAAGGCGGCTATCTCTGCGACGAACTCTGTGACAACCTCACCGCTTTCCTGACCGGGTTCGGCACCAAGGCACGCTGACAGGTCGAGCTGCGCCTGAGACCTCCATCGGTCAGAGCGAGAGCGGGAAATTTTCCACGCAATGTTTCGATCGGAAAATCCACCATCGTCTCCATCGCGCTGTTATTCCCAGACAATTCAACTTCCGAGTCGATCAAGGACAGGGATTGCCGACCCGCTGATGAATGGCGTCCACTGCCTTCTGCATCTCTTCGGTCCAGACAACCTCCACTGAAGACAGCGCCATTTCCAACTGCGAAATGGTCGTCGCGCCAATGATGTTCGACGTGACAAAGGGCCGGCTCGATACATAGGCGTTGGCGAACAGCGCCGGCTCCAGGCCGAAGGAGCGCGCCAGCTCGTTGTATTCAAGCTGCGCCTCTGCGGCATTGGGGGTCTCGTAACGCTGGCCGCGGTTGAAGAGCTGCGAGCGCGACCCCTGCGGGCGCGCGCCGTGATCGTATTTGCCCGAGAGATAGCCCTGCGCGAGCGGCGAATAGGCAAGCAGCGAGACCTCTTCGCGATCGCAGACTTCGGCGAGGTTCACCTCGAAGGTCCGGTTGACCAGATTATAGGCGTTCTGAATCGAGGCGACCCGTGGACCAATAGCTTTGTCAGCCTCTGCAATGAAGCGCATGACGCCCCAGGAGCTCTCGTTGGAGAGACCGAAATGCCGGATCTTTCCGGCCTTCATCAGTTCATCAAAAACGGCAAGCGTCTCCGCGATCGGCGTTTCTCCGGTCGGCGCCCCGACGGAATCAGCGCGGCGCGCCACGGCCCCCACGCGCGTCGGATTGGCGCCCCAGGGTATGTCCCGCTCCGGCCAGTGGATCTGGTAGAGGTCGATATAATCCGTGCCGAGCCTGATCAGCGATTTGTCGACGGCATCGAAGATATCGGCGCGCACAAGCTGCGACGGCCTGTCGCCGCGAAACCAGTTGTTTGCGGTGCGGCCGACGACCTTGGAGGCGAGTATCACCTTGTCGCGGTTGCCCTTTGCCTTCATCCAGCTGCCGATGATCTTCTCGGTCCGTCCTTGCGTCTCCGCCTTGGGCGGGATCGGGTAAAGCTCGGCAGTATCGATGAAATTCACCCCGCGCGCGAAGGCCAGGTCCATCTGGGCGTGGCCGTCGGCTTCGGTGTTCTGCTGGCCCCAGGTCATCGAACCGAGGCAGATCTGGGTGACAAGAAGATCGGTCCGACCGAGACGGCGTTTGTGCATGGAAGTGTGCTCCGGCGGGAAAAGCTTGCGCGGCTGCGCGGGGAAGGAAGTTTCATCCTACAAGAAAGCAGAGGCGCTCTCCAAGCCTCGGCAAACCGACTTTTGCGTGAACCAGACTGCGCTAGCGGCGAGCCCCTGCCAGGGCGCGCCGCTTGGCCTCGTCGATCAGCATGTTGGCTACCTGCATGCGGATCATGGCGCGCTGGCGCAGGTGCGGCGCGACGCGATCGGGATGGTTGGAAAAGGCGAAACTGCGGCGCATGCGACCAAAGTCGGCGACAGCCTTAGGCGTGTCCAATCCCAATTCCACGGCAATCGATTCGGGATCGATCGGCGGCAGTTTTTCTTCGGGCCTCGTCTCTTCACCCGCAAGTGCCAGCTTCGCATGATCGAGCAGAGCCGCGAATTCTGCGGCGAGATCCGCGCCTGCCTCGCGATATTCCGTGGCAAATCCGCTGCCAGAAACCTTGATGCGGCCGGAATGGAGCTCGTCGGCGACGGAAAGATAGTCAAACGGAATCGACGGGCGAGTGGCGGCCTCTTCGCCTCCCCCGTCCTTGTCGGAGGCAACGAAGAGATCATCGAGCAACGAAGCGAAATCCCGCTTGGCGCTGGTAACGATGTCAGCCTCCCCAGTCTCACGGTGTGTCCGAGACATCCACCTTAGGGTCCGCTCGTTAAAAATGCATGCCGCCGATTTTAACAATTGAAGGTTTACGGGGCTGGACCACGCCCGGTCAGTCACAAAAAAGCCGGACTGCGGTTGGTGCAGTCCGGAATTCGCCAGAAGCGGCGAGGAAAAACCGGCCATGTGCCAGCAACAGGGATACGATTCGCGATCTGCGAAAGTTTCAGGCGATGCAGGATCATGGCAGAAAATTTTGCTGAGCATGGCAGGCATGCAAATGCTGCACTGCACAATTGTCACGAATCCCCTATACTCGGACGCTGGGAGGTCCAATAGGGGCCTGGATTATGGGGTTCTTCACTGAAATGTTCGCACGGCCACGGCCGCAGGAACATCTGCGTTATCGTGCCGCGCTCGCGCTGCTGCATTCCATGAGCAATGCGGACCGCGCCGACATCGGCATCAAGCCCGCCGATTTCCCGCGCATCGCCCGCGAAATGTCCGTTCGCTAGTTCGGCCAGCCAGGGATATTCCGGCTCCGGACGGGCAACGCCTTGACGACGTGATCCGTCAACGCGAGCCCAGGAACGTTGCCTTGCCCAGCGGCACGCCATTATGGCGAAGAATGTCGTAGGCGGTGGTGAGGTGGAAATAGAAGTTGGGCATGGCCAGATGCAGGAGATACTGCAAACCGGCCATCGAGACCTCGCGCCCGCCGAGCCTGACCTCGACAATCCGCTCGTCCGAACCTTCCAGATCGGCCGCGGAGAACGTCGCCAGATGGTCAAGCGTCTTAGCGATGCGCGCATGCAATTCGGCAAAGCTCGCCTCGTTGTCCTCGTATTTGGGAACCTCCCGGCCGGCGAGCCGCGATGGGGCTCCCTTGGCATGGTCGGTGGCGATCTGCACCTGCCTGGTCAAGGCGAACATGTCGGGCGCCAGCCGCGCCGTCAGGAACACCTGCGGGTCGATCTTGCGCTCGCCGGCGTTTTGTTCGGCCGTGGACAGCACGCTGGACAGCGCTTTCAACCGGGCCGAAAACACAGCCACCGATACTTCATACATGGATAGGGTCACGCAATTATCTCCCGGGGCAGTTGAAGCGCCGCGAGCGCGAACTAGCGCCTTCCCGGGCTATTCTTCAAGCGATACCCGCAAGGCGTCACCACGTCGCCGCAATCACCGTGGTAGAATCTCCGTTACCGCGTGGAGATTCCCGATGAGACACGCTTTTCTCGCAGCGACTGCCTTGTTCTCCCTTGCCTCGACCGCCCAGTCGGCACCTGCCGACGAGCCCCCTACGTCGATGACAGGTCGAGCGCCGAGGCAGTTGTCCGCTCGCTCTACAGTGCCATCAACCGGCATGAATTCGCACGTGCCTGGGGTTATTATGGCGATACCAAGCCGGCCAAGGACTTCGACAGCTTCGTCAAGGGCTATGACGGTACCGACAAGGTGGATGTCAGGACCGGCGCCGTATCCAATGAGGGCGCGGCAGGCAGCATCTACTACAGCGTGCCGGTCGCCATCCAGGCAACCGACAAGAAGGGCGAGGCGAAGGTCTTTGCCGGCTGCTACACGCTGCGCCAGGTCAATGCCCAGATTCAGGCGCCGCCATTCCAGCCGATCTTCATCGACAGCGGGGCGCTGAAGCCGTCGAGCGCGGATTTCGAGGAGGCTGTGCCCGCTAGCTGTGGCGACGGCCCGCCACCTCCGAAAAAGGATGCAGCGCTGGAGCAGGCCAAGAAGGCTTTCCTGGCCAGCTATAGCGACCAATGCGACAAGGATCTCGCGGCCAAGGAGCCGGAGATTTTTTCCATCAAATACAGGGACAAGGATGCGGCGGCCGGCGATCCCGACAAGGAAACGCGCCTGTTCCATTTTTCCTGCTCGGCGGCCGCCTACAATGAAAGCTCGATCTACTACATGACCGACGAGGCGAACGGCGTCAGGCAATTGCAGTTCACCGAACCGGAGATGGACATCCGCTACGTGAACAACGACAGCGAAGGCAAGGTCGAATCCATGCACATCGTCGGCTTCCGGACCACTGGCTGGGCGACCAATTCCAGCTACGACCAGGACGCCCACACGATCACCACCTTCAACAAGTGGCGCGGCGCCGGCGATGCCTCGTCAGCAGGCACCTATCTGTTCCGCAACGGCGATTTTTCGCTCGTCCAGTACGACGTCGACGCTTCCTACGACGGCGAGGAGAACCCGCAGACGGTTGTCGACTACAACACCGCTCCTTGAGCCGTGCGGCGTCCGATCAGGGCGCCTTCGACAGCATCCAGTTCAACGCGCCGCGCCAGTCGACCATGCGGATGGGGGTGCCGTGCGTGCCCGTCTCGAAGCGCACGAAGCGGGTCGGATAGGCTTTCGATTTGGCAATGATGGACCGGAAGAAGGATTCCTGGTTTGCCACGGGAAAGACCACGTCATGGCTGCCCTGACCGAAGAAAACCGGCACGTGGCGCCTGAAGGCTGGGCTGGAGAAGAAACTCTCGTCCCAAAGCGAGCCAAGCAGCAGAAGCCCGTCGATTTGCCCGCCCGTGTCCGTGCGGGCGGCAAGCTTCCAGCACAATGCGCCGCCCATCGAGCCGCAGGCGACGAAGATCTTCGCGCCCGGCGACTGTTGCGCATAGTGATCGATCAGCGCCGCGACCTGTGCCGCGCCCTTGTCGCCGAAATCGGGGAAGTCAGGGCTGAGATAAAGGCCGCCATTGCCTGCCATCAGGTTTTTGATGCGGTTGAAATTGCCGCCGAAGGTGAAGTCGTCGACACCTTGCTTGCGGCTGCCGCCCTGCCCGTGCAGGTAGAGCACGATGACGGAAGCCCCTTGCGCCTTGCCTACGGCGATGTGCCGGACGTCGCCGGCATCGGTTTTCAACAGCAGATCCTGCTGCACCTTGCGCACACCGGTATCGGTATACTGTGCATGCACGCGCTTTTCCGGCACCTCGTCGCGCTGGTTGATGTCGCGCATCTCGCGGTAGTCGATCACCGTGTAGTCGCCGTTGGTCTCTGACGAGAGCGTAGCGGGATAGGCGAACAGATCGTCCTTGAAGGGTTTTAGTTGGAGAGCAGAGGCCTGGGCAGCAGAAAACAGGAAAAATATCGAAATCAGAAAGGCAGGGAACGTGAGTGCCCCCCTCTGGCCTGCCGGCCATCTCCCCCTCAAGCGGGGAGATTGGCAGTTTCGGTGGCCGCGCCCTTCTGCCGGCCTTCGAGATTGGCGAAAGCCGAAATGATGTCCAATCTCCCCGCTTGAGGGGGAGATGGCCGGCAGGCCAGAGGGGGGAAGAAGCGCTGACATTAACGAAATGAAACCGGAAGCCATACCGCAGGCTTGCGTAATTCGGCCTGGGTTTGTCAATCCTGCAGCACGCCGCCGGCGCCTTCCAGCGCCTCGCGAGTGTCAACATCGACGGATGCGCCCTCGCCGATCTCTACATCGACGACGTCAAGTCCTCCGGCCTCGACCAGGTGGCGTGCGCCGGTATCACCTTCGAGATGGGCGACAGCCGGAAACAGCGAGCGCGGCAGGAGGACCGGATTGCCGCGTTTGCCAAGGTGCGAGGCGCGGACCACCGAATTGCCTCCTGCCCCGCGAAACGCATCGATCAGCCGGTCGAGATCGCCGGACGAGACACCCGGCATGTCTCCGAGGACGATCATCGCACCGGCGGCATCTCCCGGCAGATAGGCCATACCGGCTTTCAGGGAGGTGGAGAGCCCATCGGCAAAATCGGGATTGTCGGCGAAGGTCACGTCCAGGCCCGACAACGCGCCGCGCACCCGCTCACGTTGATGGCCGGTGACGACGATCGTGCCCGAAGCTTTCGAGGCGAGCGCACGCTCTGCTGTACGGCGGACCAACGGTTGGCCGTCGAAAAGCGCCATAAGCTTGTTCGGCCCGCCCATGCGGCTCGAACGGCCCGCCGCCAAAAGCACGATCCCGACCTTGAGCCGGCTTACGGCCGGCAGCGGTTCGCGCGGCTGGGGGCGTGTCGGGATTTCCATCAGCAGGCCGCCGACGCCCATGCCGGCGATGTCGGTCGCCGTTACGTCGAGGCCGGCGATCAGCCGGTCGAGCACCCAGTCGAAGCCGTTCTCCTTGGGGCTGCGGGCGCAGCCCGGCGCGCCGATGATCTGCTTGCCGGCGAGCCTGCCGAGCACCAGTAGATTGCCGGGGTCGACCGGCATGCCGGCGCGGATGACAGTACCGCCCGCTTCCTCGATCGCGGCCGGAACGACGTCGGCGAAATCGCTCATGGCCGAAGCGCCGAAGATCACCACCATGTCGTTATCGCGCGCCAGCGAGGCGGCCGCCTCGGCAACCGGCGCAACCTCGTGCGGCGTGCGGCGCTCGGCCGTCAGCCGCCCGCCCGAACGCGCCAGCCGTGCCTCGGTGACGCGCAGCGTCTTGTCGAGCACGCTCGGCTTGACGCCCGGCAAGACGGTCTGGATGACACCGACACGAATGGGCCGATAGGCATTGACGGCAAAGATCTCGCCGCCGGCGCAGATTTCCAGTACGGCATCGACCAGCGCCGACCCGACGGCGAAGGGAATGATTTTCACGGTTGCCACCATCTGGCCCTTTTCGACCGGCGCATGCTGGCCAAGCGTGGCGATGGTGATGGTTGGATCGACGGCATTGATGGCGTCGATCATCGCGCTGTTGACGGTGAAGACGCCAGCGGCTTGGGCATGGAGGTTGACCCGCCCGGTCGCGGCAGGCTTGGCCTCTACGTTGCGGTGGCGCATACCGGTCGCGATCCGTTCGGCGGCGGCGTCTTCGCCCAGATCGCCGGGAGAAAGCACGGCCGCGACGACTTCGCTGATGCCCGCCGCTTTCAGCACCCCGACATCCTCTGCACTCAGCCGATGCGCTTTGCGGAAACGTCGCTCGCCGACCGTCGTCGCGTGCGCAAGCACGGCGCCCTCGGCCTGTTCGATAGGAACCGGGCCGAATTTCACGCTGCGGCTTCCCTGGCTTCAAGGCCGCGCGAGCGAAACGCGTGAATGACCTGCGCCAGCACGGCGACGGCGATCTCGGCGGGGCTGGCCGCGCCGATGTCGAGACCGATCGGCGCCTGGATGCGGGCGATCTGCTCGGAACTGGCGCCTAGCGCCAACAGGCGCTCGACCCGCTTGGCATGGGTTTTCCTGCTGCCGAGTGCCCCGACATAGAAGCACCTGGCGTCGAGCGCCGCCTTCAGCGCGAAATCGTCGATCTTGGGATCGTGGGTGACGGCGGCGACCGCCGTATAGCTGTCGAGTGGCTGTCGTTGCAGCACCTCCTCAGGCCATTCGGCGTGCAACGCGACGTCGGGAAAGCGGTCCGACGTGGCAAAAGCCGTGCGCGGATCGATGATCTCGACTGGATAGCCGGCGATCCTGGCCATCGGCGCCAGCGCCTGGCTGATGTGCACGGCGCCGATCACCACCAGGCGCGGATGCGGCAGATGCGCGTTGAGAAAAAGGTGCGCCCTTCCGCTTCGACCGAGCCGGAATTCCCGGTGCGGAACGCCTTGCTGATCGCGGCACCGAGATCGCCGGCGACCGGATCGCCTTCGCGCACGATACGGTCGCGGCCGTCACCAAGATCGGTGACCAGGATCGTGGCGCGGCGGGCGCGGCGCTCGGCGTTGAGTGTTTTCAGCGCATAGGGATCCATCGAAGATCAGCCTAGCCTTTCCACATACACTTTGATGCGGCCGCCGCAGGAAAGGCCCACCTGCCAGGCGGTCTCGTCGGCGACGCCGAATTCCAGCATTCTGGGCTTGCCGGTACCGATGACGTCCATGGCCTCCGTGACCACGGCGCCTTCGACACAGCCGCCCGAAACCGAGCCGTGGAAATTGCCGTCGGCGTCGATGACCAGGTGGCTGCCGGCCGGGCGCGGCGCGGAACCCCAGGTCTCGACAACGGTCGCGATGGCGACATCCTTGCCATCCTTCACCCAGCCTTCCGCGATGATCAGCGGGTCGCGGGCCTCGTCGAGATAAATGCTGTCGCTCATCGTTGCTTCTCTCAGGGTCTGTTTTTCCTGGAAATATGTGTCTTCAGCAGCATATGGCTATGCGGCGCGCCTCGCGCCACCCTCCATCCATCGCCGCGGATCGACGGCATGTCCCGGCTTCCGGTCCAGCGAGGCGCAGAGATCCGCGAGCGCGTCGAGATTGTGCACGGCACGGAATTCATCGACATGCGGCAGTATCGCCCTGACGCCGCGGGCGCGCGCCTGGAAGCCGTCGAAGCGCAGCAAGGGGTTCAGCCAGATCAGCCGCCGGCAGGATTTGTGCAGACGCTCCATTTCCTCCGACAGGCCGTCGACCTCGTCTCGCTCCAGCCCGTCGGTGATCAAAAGCACCACCGCGCCCTGTCCCAGCACGCGACGCGACCACATCAGGTTGAACTCGGCCAGCGTGTCGCCGATGCGCGTGCCGCCCGACCAGTCCTTGACCGCGGTGGAACAGTCGGCCAGGGCGGCGTCGGGATCGCGATGGCGCATCTGTCGGCTCAGATTGGTGAGCCTGGTGCCGAAAACGAAAGTGTGCACGCGCCGGCGCTTTTCCGTCAGAGCATGCAGGAAATGCAGGAAGATGCGCGTGTACTGGCTCATCGAACCGGAAATGTCGGCAAGCACGACCAACGGCGGATACACTTCGCGGAGCGAGCGGAATTTCGGCAGGATCAGTTCGCCCCCAGTGCGTGCGGCCGAGCGCATCATGGCACGCGGATCGATGCGGCGACCGTGCGAATCGGCCTTGAAACGGCGCGTCCGCACCATATCGAAGGGCAACCGCAGTTCGGCGATCGCTTTCCTGGCGTCGGCCATCTCGGCGGCATTCATCTGAGCGAAATCCTTGGCCCTCAGCACCTCGTTGCCGGAGAAAGTAAAGCGCGCGTCGACCTCGATCTCGGGGATTTCCTGCGCCGGCTGGTTCCTGCTGTGGCCTGCGAACATGGCCTGGCTGACACGGCTTTCGGCCGCGCGTGGCTTCTGCTTCTCCCTGGTATCGGGCGCCACCGGCGAAAGCATCGCCAGCATCTTTTCGATCAGCTCACGCGACTTCCAGAATAGCCGGAAGGCCTCGTCAAAGATGGCATGGTCCTCATGCCGCGACACCAGCACGGCATGCAGCGTCCAGTAGAAATCGTCGCGCGCGCCGATGCCGGTGGCAAGTACCGCCTCGATGGCATCCTTGACCGAGGCCGGACCGACGCGCATGCCTGATTTGCGCAAGACACGGGCGAAATAGACGATGTTGTCGGCGATGTGACCGTCGACAGTCGCCTCCCTGGGTTCCGCGCGAGGCATGGCCATGAGCCCTACTCCGCCGCCGAAAGCTCGGCCTTCACCTCGTCGAGGATACGCCGGCCTTCGCCCTCGCCGATGCGGGCAATGTCGTCCTGGTATTTCAGCAGCACGCCGATCGTGTCGGAGACGGTTTCCGGGTCGAGCGCGACCTTGTCGAGTTCGGTCAACGCGCCGGCCCAGTCGATGGTCTCGGCAACGCCCGGCATCTTGAACAATTCGATCTGGCGGAGCTTCTGAATGAAGGAGACCACCTCGGCCGAAAGCCGGCTGTTCGCCTGCGGCACCTTGCGGCGCACGATCTCCAACTCCCGCTCGGCGCTGGGATAATCGACCCAGTGATAGAGGCAGCGCCGCTTCAGCGCGTCATGGATCTCGCGGGTGCGGTTGGTGGTGATTATGACGATCGGCGGCTCCTCCGCCCTGATCGTGCCGAGTTCGGGCACCGTCACCTGGAAATCGGAAAGGATCTCGAGCAGGAAGGCCTCGAACGCCTCGTCGGTACGGTCGAGCTCGTCAATCAGGAAAACCGGGGCGGCGCCGGCCTTGCCGGTCAGTGCATCGAGCACCGGACGGCGTATCAGGTATTTTTCCGAGAAAACATTGCGCTCCATGTCGGAGCGGTCAACCTTGCCGGCCGCCTCCTCCATGCGGATCTCGATCATCTGCGCGGCATAATTCCACTCATAGACGGCGGACGAGACGTCGAGACCTTCATAGCATTGCAGACGGATCAGCCGGCGGCCGAGCGCCTCTGCCAACACCTTGGCGATCTCGGTTTTGCCGACGCCGGCCTCGCCCTCGAGGAACAGCGGCCGCTTCATGCGCAGCGACAAGAAAAGCACGGTGGCCAACGACCGGTCCGCCACATAGTCCGCGCCGGTCAGGAGATCGAGCGTCTCGTCGATCGTCCGCGGCACGGGGCGCGGTTTTAGCTCGGTCATTCCTTCTCCGTGGACGCCTCTGCCCCGCTTTCCAGAACGTGGTAGCCGCGGGCGTGATAGATCAGCGGCCGTAAATTATCGCCCATGCGCAGGCCTGTCACCTTGCCAAAAAGCACACGATGGGTGGCCAGGTCCTTCGTGTCGATCAGTTCGCAGTCGAACACGGCGAGCGCGCCCTTCAAGGTCGGCGCGCCGGTGGAGATCGCATCCCACTCGCCGAGCGCGAAACGTTCCTCGACCGGCAGGCCGGTGATGCCGGAAAAGCCGATCGACAGCGGCTCCTGGTGCGAGGCAAGCGTGTTCAAGGCAAACCTGCCGTTTTTCACGAACGGCTCGTTCTTGGGATTTTCACGGTTCAGGCAGACCAAAATGGTCGGCGGCGTATCGGAAACCGAACAGGCGGCGATGACTGTCGCGCCACGCTTGCCGGCCGGCCCGTCGGTGGTCACCACATGGACGTGACCGGCAAAATGGCTCATCGCGTCGCGATAGGCCTGCGGTCCTATGTCGTTCTTCTTCAACACCGGAGATTTTCCATAGCCTGAACCCTACCGCTATATATGGCTAGATATGACATGCCACAAGCGAAGTGCTTGGCCCATATCCCGAAATTCGCGTGTTGCGCCAAGACCGGGCAGCCTTTAGGTCTTGGCGGGAGTGGCGCCGGGACCATCCGGGCTCGCTTGGAGGAAGTCTTCGACAGGATGCGACCCGGGGCAACGATATCTGCCGCGCTGGCCTGGCTGCTGCTAACCGGCGCTGCCAACGCCCAGACGCTGCTCGTCGGTGTTGCCGCGCCGCTCTCCGGATCCTCGGCGATCCTTGGCAGGCAGATCGAAGCCGGCGCCGAAGTGGCGGCCCAGGCGAACGGCATCGAGCTCAAGACCATCGACGATGCCTGCACGGCCGAGGGGGTGCCGCGGCAGCCCGGGAATTCGCGACCGCCAAGGTCAATGTCGTCGTGGGATTTCTCTGTACGGAAGCGATCGAGGCGGCGATGCCGATCTTGAAGGACGCAGGCATCGCCGTCATCACCGTTGGCGTGCGAACCGAAAGCCTGACTGACCGTCGTCCCAAGACCGGCTGGCCGGTCTACCGGCTCGGACCGAGGGGCGACGACGAGCGCAATGCCGTCGCCAACACCCTTACCCGGCTTTGGCAGAACGAACTGTTCGCCGTCATCGATGACGGCACCATCTACGGCCGTGAGATCGCCGAGACGTTGCGGGCGGCGGCCGAACAGGCGGCGCTGAAGCCGGTGTTCGTCGATACGTTCCGGCCGCAGCTCGACAACCAGATCGGTCTGATTGGCCGGCTGAAGAAGGCCGGCGCAACCCATGTCTTTGCCGGTGGCGACGGCGACGACATCGCCATCATGGGTCGCGACGCCGCGCAACTCGACGCCGGCATCGTATTCGCCGGCGGCGAGAACCTGCGCACTCCGCCCGGCGCAGTGCCCTATGCCACGGGAACGCTGATGATCGCTCCCCCGGAATGGGCCGATGTCGCCAATCCCAAGGTGCTCGAGGTGTTTGCCTCGCAGAAGATCGTGCCGGACGGCTACACGCTGCCGGCCTATGCGGCGGTAGAAACCGCCAAGGCGGCGATGGCGGAAGCCGCAAGCTCCGGCAGGCCGCTTGCGGAAGCGCTCATCGGGCATGATTTCACCACGGCGATCGGGCCGGTGCGCTTTGATGCGAAGGGCGACCTCAGCCGGAATCCGTACCGCGTCTTCCGGTTCGATGGCGCCCGCTTCGTACCGTTGGAAAGCAACTGATGTTTCGCACCGGCCCGCGCAACCTGATCACCGATGTCGCCGGTCTCAGCGTCGGCAATGCCTCCGATGCCCGACTGAAATCCGGCGTGACGACGGTCCTTTGCGACGAACCGGCCGTAGCCGGCGTCCAGATCCTGGGCGGTGCGCCGGGCACGCGCGAGACGGACCTGCTCGAACCCCACAATTCGGTTGAGACGGTCCATGCCGTGGTGCTGTCGGGCGGGTCGGCTTTCGGCCTCGACGCAGCGTCCGGCGTACAGGCAGCACTGCGCGAGCGTGGCATCGGCTTCGAGGTCGGCGGCTTTCGCGTGCCGATCGTGCCGGCGGCGATCCTGTTCGACCTGCGCAATGGCGGCGACAAGGACTGGGGCCGCTATCCGCCATACCGCGACCTCGGCTACGAGACGGTGCAGGCCGCCGGTTCGGATTTCCAGATCGGCACGACCGGCGCCGGCACCGGCGCGCTGACCTCCGGTCTCAAGAGCGGGCTTGGCTCGGCTTCGACGCTGCTTGACAATGGCGTCACCATCGGCGCGCTGGCGGCGGTCAATCCGATCGGCTCGGTGACCATCAGCCGAAGCCGCCATTTCTGGGCGGCTCCGTTCGAGATCGGCGATGAATTCGGCGGGCTTGGCTATCCCTCGCCAATGCCGGACGACGCCAAAAGCATCCTCTTGAAGTTTCGCGACAAGACGTTCACGGGCAAGGCGGATGCCGGCGGCAACACCACCATCGCCGTTATCGCCACCGATGCCGTTCTCACCAAGGCCGCCGCAAAGCGCCTGGCCATGTCAGCGCATGACGGTTTCGTGCGGGCCATATGGCCGACGCACACGCCGGCCGATGGCGATCTGGTCTTCGCGCTGGCGACCGGCAGGAGCGGTATCCGGCTCGAAGCCGACGCGGCAATCGACCTTTATGCCGCGGCAGGCGCCACGATGGCGCGCGCCATCACGCGCGGCGTTTTCGCCGCGACGCCCGCCGAGGGCGATCTGTTTCCGGTCTGGTCTTCGCGCTGACTTATACGCGATCAGGTGGGGTCGGACTTTTCTTCCTCGAAAGTGACCGCGACGTCGGAATTCGCCGACAGCCAGACCTTCTTTCCCTCGACCTCCGCGACAAGGCTCAGGGGAATGAAATGATGGTGCCCCTTATGCGTGCCCATGCCGCTGTCGGACTTGGTCAGCTTGATCCGCTGCCCCTCGACTTTGTCGACCGTGCCGACATGAACGCCATCGGCACCGATCACTTCCATATGCTCACGAATTTTGCTGGTGTCGGTCATGGTGGTTCTCCATTGGGACTGCCGACAATAACAGACGAGGCTGCGATTGGATGCATGGCGCTTGCTTTATCGGACAGCGCGACGCCGGTATCTTGTCGTGATAGGGAATGGCGATATCGTTGGCCGGCGGAAAACCTCATGCAAAACCTTCTTCTGTTTGCCGTTTGCCTGCTTGCGCAGTTTTGCGCAGTCGTCGCCGCCCGGGCCGGGGATGTCGCCGAGCTTGAAATCCTGGGCTTCACCAAGGACGGCGGCATCTTCGCGTTCGAAGAATATGGCGTGCAGGATGGATCGGGATTTCCCTACGCCAATCGCTATTATATCGACACCAGCAACGACAGCTTTCTCCAGGGAACGCCTATTCGCGTCCGGCTCGACGACGAGAACGCCACGTTGACGGCGGCTCGTATTCAGGCCCGCGAGAAGGGCGAAGCGGTCGTCAGCCAAGCGGAGTTGGCCGCGAACAAGGGCATTACCGCAGGCTTCAACCCGGTAACGGAGATGTCCGCCGACCCGCATCGGATGGCGGTCAATCCGCGTCCGATCTTCTCGCCGGTCGACCAGCCGCTCGAGTTCCGGCTGGACGAGATCGGCATGAACGAGACTAAGGGCTGCGAGAGCCAGGGTGAGATCAACGGCTTTCGGCTGCTGCGTGTCGAGGCGCAAGCCGGCGGTACGACGAAGCTGTTGCACGAGGACAAATCGATCCCCAAGAGCCGGGGTTGCCCGAACGGCTACCGCATCGGAGCCGTGCAGACATTTTCGATGGACAGTCCCAGCGCCTATGCGGTGCTGATCGCGGTGCGCCAATATGGCTTCGAAGGCCCGGACTATCGCTGGATCGCGGTGACCGGCCGCCTGTGACACCGCTCGTCCACCCCGCCAGGCGTCATCGCGCCCTGGGCCGCCTCCGCGGCGCCATACCAACGCCGGGCACGGCGCTGCTCGGCGCGCTGCTTTGGGCCGCCACGATGGGCGCCAGCGCGCTCCTCAACCTGTTGCTGGAAAGTTGGGTGACGCCAGATAAAATCCGCACCGTGACGCTGCTGTTTGCAGTCGGCGGCGCTCTGGCCTTTCCTGTTGGCCTGTTCGCGGCACGGCTGGTCTCGCTCGGAAGGAGCTGGGAAGTCGCCTTCGCGGCGGCATTCGTGGGTCTAGCCGCCGCGACGATCGGCCTGACCGCCGGGCTGTATGCCTTGCAATACCGCTCCTACTATGCCGAATGGCATGCACCCACCTTCACCCTCACCTGGGGGCTTCAGTTCGTCTTCACGATGGCTGTGGCGCTCTACCAGTTCGTGGTGCTGGGCATCCGGCTTTATTTTCCGCTCGGCTTCGTCGCCTTGTTTGCCGCCAGCCTCTGGTTTGCGCGGCGGCGGCGTTGAGCATTTTGTCCGCCTCTGTTAGGACGCGGGCAAATTTCTCGACACGTCAGGACTGACCGATGATCCCTCGCTACTCCCGGCCGGAAATGGTGGCCATATGGTCGCCCGAAACCCGGTTCCGCATCTGGTTCGAGATCGAGGCTCATGCCTGCGACGCGCTGGCCGAACTCGGCGTCATCCCGAAACAGGCGGCGAAGACCATCTGGGAAAAAGGCAATGCCGCGAAGTTCGACGTCGATGCGATCGACGAGATCGAGCGCGTCACCAAGCACGACGTCATCGCCTTTCTCACCCATCTCGCCGAATTCGTCGGACCCGACGCCCGCTTCATCCATCAGGGCATGACATCCTCGGACGTTCTCGACACGTGTTTCGCGGTGCAGCTCACCCGTGCCAGCGACATGCTGCTGGCCGACATCGACGCGCTGCTTGCGGCGCTGAAGCGCCGCGCCTTCGAGCACAAGGATACCGTCACCATTGGCCGCAGCCACGGCATCCACGCCGAGCCGACCACTTTCGGCGTCAAGCTGGCGCAAGCCTATGCCGAATTTTTCGCGCTGCCGCGAGCGGCTCGTGCACGCTCGCGAGGACATAGCCACCTGCGCCATTTCGGGAGCGGTCGGCACCTTCGCCAATATCGAGCCTTATGTGGAAGAGCATGTCGCGGCAAAGCTCGGGTTGAAGCCGGAGCCCGTATCGACGCAGGTGATCCCGCGCGACCGCCATGCCATGTTCTTCGCCACGCTCGGCGTCATCGCATCGTCGGTGGAGCGGCTGGCGATCGAGATCCGGCATCTGCAGCGCACCGAGGTGCTGGAAGCCGAAGAGTATTTTTCGCCTGGCCAGAAAGGTTCGTCGGCGATGCCGCACAAGCGCAACCCGGTGCTGACCGAGAACCTCACCGGCCTTGCCCGCATGGTGCGCTCCTTCGCGCTGCCGGCGATGGAGAATGTGGCGCTCTGGCACGAGCGCGACATTTCGCATTCCTCCGTCGAGCGCATGATCGGGCCGGATGCGACGGTGACGCTGGATTTCGCGCTGGCGCGGCTGACCAGCGTCATCGACAAACTGCTCGTCTATCCCGACAACATGCTGAAGAACATGAACAAGTTCCGCGGCCTGGTGCATTCACAGCGCGTGCTGCTGGCATTGACGCAAGCCGGTGTCTCGCGTGAGGATGCGTACAGGCTGGTGCAGCGCAACGCCATGAAGGTGTGGGAACAAGGCGCTGATTTTCTTGAAGAACTACTGGCCGACAAGGACGTCACCGCCGCCTTGCCGGAAGCCGAGATCCGCGAGAAATTTGACTTGGGCTACCACACCAAGCATGTCGACACGATCTTCCGGCGGGTGTTCGGAGAGGCGTGAGGGCTTTCCTTCTCCCCGTCGCTATACGAGGAGAAGGTACCGCAGGATGTAACTGCCGATCACGCTTTGCCGGGAATGGTCCTGATCACCGTGCCCCATGGATCTTCGCGGGTCGTTTCACTGGCCACGTTGTCGGAACGCATCTCGACCCAGGCAAGGCCCGACCGGGCCGGGTCGCGGCGGCCGGCGCCGGCGCTCTGCCACGCATTGGCGCCTATATGATGATGGTAGTGGCCTGACGACAGGAACACAGCCTGGCCGCCGTATTTGGCCACCGTGTCGAAGCCGAATTCCTGGTTCCACCAGGCTTCCGCGTCTTCCGGCCGGCCGACGCGCAGGTGGACGTGGCCGACAATGCTGTTTTCAGGCGCTCCCTGCCAGCCCGCGTCGCCGGCCGGCACTTCGGCGACGACCGAAGGAATGTTCAACCGTTCGGTCGCCATCGCGATCTTGTCGCCGTTCCACGTCCAGTCCTGCGGACGGCGATCGGCATAGATCTCGATCCCGTTGCCCTCGGGATCGGTGAGGTACAGCGCTTCGCTGACCAGATGGTCCGAAGCGCCCTCTATGGCGATCTTGTCTGATATGGCGTGGTTGATCCAGCGGCCAAGGTCGGCACGGCTGGGCAGCAGGAAAGCCGTGTGGAACAGGCCGGCGCTGCGCGGATCGTCAGTCTTGGCCGAGGCATCCGGCTCCAGCACCAACAGAGGACGGTTGGCGGCGCCCAGGGTGATCGCGCCATCGGCGCGGCTCAATTCCTGCAAGCCGACAACAGCGCGATAGTAGGCGGCAAGGCTTTCGGCGTCGCGCGCCTTCAGCCCGACCCGGGCAACGCTCACCGGCGTGGTGGCGGCAAAGGGCAGTTCGCTCATCATTGTCTCCGTTGCGGCGACGCTTGGCATAAACCCCGAGGTCAGGAGCCCGGCGCCGGCGATCATTGTACGTCGTGTCAGCGCCAAAATGCGGTCCTTCACGGCTGTTTCTTTCCTGACGATAAATCGGCGATCGTGATCGTTCACACAAGACAGCGAAAAGCGAACATGGTGTTCACCATTGCAAGCAGGAGCGCACCCATCGGCGGTTGCATGAGGCAATCACGCTCGCTATCTCAGCGCCATGAAAGTCAAAGACGCAGATATTCTCATCATCCCGGGCTACACTAACTCCGGACCCGAGCACTGGCAGACCCGCTGGCAGTCAAAGCTGTCGACCGCGCGGCGCGTCGAGCAGGCGGAATGGTCGAAGCCCGTGCGCGAGGACTGGACGGCGAGCGTGGCTAAAGCGGTCAACGAAGCCGAGAAGCCCGTCGTCCTCGTCGCGCACTCCCTTGGCGTTGCCGCGGCGGTGCAAGCCATCCCGCAGTTTCGCAAGCCGGTCGCCGGCGCATTCTTCGTGGCGCCGCCCGATGTCGCCAATCCGGAGGTACGGCCAAGGCACCTGATGACGTTCGGCCCCTACTCGCGCGAGCCGTTGCCCTTCCCGTCCATGGTGATTGCCAGCCGCAACGATCCGTTCTGCGCCTTCCACGTCGCCGAGGACATTGCCGGCGCCTGGGGATCTCTGTTCATCGATGCCGGTGAAGCCGGTCACCTCAACACCGATTCAGGCTTCGGCCCATGGCCCGAAGGTTCGATGACCTTCGCCAAATTTCTCACCGAACTGAAGGCCTGACGACCCCGACCGGATCGCGGCTCTCAGCCGCCGATCGAATCCTTGATGCCTTTCAACAGCGTCTTCGCCCCTAGTGAAATCAGCGCGTGCTCGGACCCTGTGGCCAGCAGGCGGTAGCCCATCGCCACGACGCGGCCGGCGATGGCCGGTTCGATGACGTAGATCGCCGCATGCTTGCCGGCCTTGCGGGTACGCTCGGCGATCGAACCCACCGTTTCCATCATGCTTTCGAGCGTCGAATTGACGGTCGTGCCGTTCGACCAGGCAATCGAGAAGTCCGATGGCCCCAGGAAAATGCCGTCGATACCGGGTGTATCGAGGATGCCGTCCAGCGCATCGAGCGCCGCCCGCGTCTCGACCATGGCGAAGGCCATGGTGCGCTGGTTGCTGTCGCGCAGCCATTCGGCATGATCACCCTTGCCATGGCGTGGGAAGGCATAGGTGGGGCCCCAGGAGCGCTCGCCCACCGGCGGGTATTTCATCGCCGCAGCGAACAGTTTTGCATCCGCCACCGAGTTGACCATCGGCGCGATCACCGCCTCGGCGCCGAAATCGAGCGCCCGGCTGGCCATGTCGAAACGGCCGACGGGAATACGCACCAATGCCGGCTTGCCGGTGGCAAGCACGGGCGCCAGGCCGCGCAACACGCTGTCTTCATGATGGCCGCCATGCTGCATGTCGAGCGTGACCGCATCGAAGCCCTGCCTGGCAAGGATTTCGACGGTCAGCGCGTCCGGCACGCCTGACCATGCGGTGACCAGCGTTTCATCGGCCGCAAGGCGGGATTTCAGGGACATCGGCTCTTTCCTCGCTAAGGATCGCAGTTTCAGCTGGAAACGACGGGAAACGCAAAGAAAAACCGCCCGGCTGGGCCGGGCGGTCGATTGGTCCAGTCGTTCTCCTATTTGCCGCAGGTTTCGTCGCAAAACCATGGGACACTTTTGCAGAAACCTGCTTCGGCTGGATCAGGTGTTCTTGATCTGCTCGATCGCCTGCGCCATCAATTCGTCCATGGTGCGGCGGATCTGATGGTCCGACTGGCTGACGCCGGCAGCGTCGAAATCCTTGCGGATCTTGCGGAAGACGTCGTGATCGCCGGCTTCCTCGATATCGGAAACAACCACTTCCTTGGCGTAGGCATCGGCCTCGGCGCCGGATTTCCCGAGCTTTTCCGCGGCCCAAAGGCCGAGAGCCTTGTTGCGGCGCGCCGACGCCTTGAACCGAAGCTCCTCGTCGAACACGAATTTGCGCTCAAAACCCTCTTCGCGATCCTTCATGTTGCTCATGGCGTCCCTCCGATGGAAATCGATTCGCTGGCATTGATGAATATGTGATGGCGAAGCACAAACCAAAAGGCTGGCGGCCGGTCAATACGCTTCGTGGCTTGCTGCGCTGCGGCATTTCGGTCCCGAAAGCAGTTGATTGAAAGGATTTGCCGATTGAGCAAACAAGGCGATTACGATAGACACCGGCATTGAACGCCACCGTCGCCACACTAATTTAGGCAGACGGACAGGAACTGGTCGCTTGCCGCCTGCCCGCAAATCCAGAGAAAAATCAAATGAAAAATCGCCGCCGCATTTATGAAGGCAAGGCCAAGATACTTTATGAAGGCCCTGAGCCCGGGACGCTGATCCAGTTCTTCAAGGATGACGCCACCGCGTTCAACAAGAAAAAACACGAAGTCGTCGATGGCAAGGGCGTGCTTAACAATCGCATTTCCGAGCACATCTTCAATCATCTCAACCGGATGGGCATTCCGACCCACTTCATCCGCCGGCTCAACATGCGCGAGCAGCTGATCAAGGAGGTCGAGATCATCCCGCTCGAAGTGGTGGTGCGCAATGTCGCCGCCGGTTCGCTGTCCAAGCGCCTTGGCATCGAGGAAGGCACGGTCCTGCCCCGCTCGATCATCGAATTCTATTACAAGGCCGATGCGCTCGACGACCCGATGGTCTCTGAAGAACACATCACGGCCTTCGGCTGGGCGAGCCCGCAGGAAATCGACGACGTCATGGCGCTGGCCATTCGCGTCAACGACTTCCTGTCCGGCCTGTTCATGGGCGTCGGCATCCAGCTCGTCGATTTCAAGATCGAATGCGGACGCCTGTTCGAGGGCGACATGATGCGCATCGTCGTCGCCGACGAGATCTCGCCCGATTCCTGCCGGCTGTGGGACGTGGCGACGCAGGACAAGCTCGACAAGGACCGTTTCCGCCGCGACATGGGCGGCCTCGTGGAGGCCTACCAGGAAGTCGCCCGCCGTCTCGGTATCATGAACGAGAATGAGCCGCCGCGTCCAACCGGACCGGTGCTCGTCGCGTCGAGCGAGCCGCCGAAGGGCATGAAGCACTAATTGCCAGCAACGGGCTTGCCGGAAACGGCAGGTCCGGCGCAGACCGATACCGATCATTCAGGAGCATCGATGAAAGCCCGTATCACCGTAACCCTCAAGAACGGCGTGCTGGACCCGCAAGGCAAGGCGATCGAGCATGCGCTGTCGGGGCTAGGTTTTGACGGTATCGGCTCGGTGCGGCAAGGCAAGGTGTTTGACGTCGAGCTCGCCGGGACCGACAAGGCCAAGGCCGAGGCCGATCTCAGGGCCATGTGCGACAGACTGCTGGCGAACACGGTGATTGAGAACTATAGTGTGACGCTTACCTGAGGTTGCGCCGGAGGCACGGATGCCCGAAGTCACCGACGATGTACGAACTGCTGAAGAAAATTCATTCGCGAATGGATCGACTTGAGAATGGTCTCGGCGAGGTTAAGCACGAGATCGTCGCGATCAGATTGCAGGCGTTGAGCACGCAGACAGACATCAACAATATCTACTCAATAACAAGCCGTATCGATCAACGTCTGGAGCGAATCGAGCAGCGCCTCGAATTGCGCGAACTGGCCGAAAAAGGCACAAACGCCTTATGATCCAAGACCATGAGAGATTGCCTTCATGGTTCGTCGAAATAGCTGACTAAATGGCGTTCCTCACGAGACAGATCAGATTGACCCAAACGATCAGGGTGCCAACAAAATGAAATCAGCCGTCGTCCTCTTGCCTGGCCTTAACCGCGACCGCGATATGATCGCGGCGCTGACCAAGATTTCCGGCAAGGCGCCAGCCACGGTCTGGCAGACCGACACCGAAATCCCGGATGTCGACCTGATCGCCATTCCCGGCGGCTTCTCCTTCGGCGACTATCTGCGCTGCGGCGCGATCGCGGCGCGCATGCCGGTGATGCGGGCGGTCGCTGAAAAGGCGGCCAAGGGCGTCATGGTCATCGGCGTCTGCAACGGTTTCCAGATCCTGGTCGAGGCCGGCCTGCTGCCGGGAGCGCTCATGCGCAACTCCTCGCTCAAATTCGTCTGCCGGCAGGTGAAGCTCGAGATCGCCAACGCCAACACCATGTTCACCCGCCGCTACCAGCCGGGCCAGATCATCCGCTCGCCGGTGGCGCATCACGACGGCAACTACTTCGCCGATGCCGAGACGCTTGCACGCCTGGAAGGCGAAGGCCAGGTGGTGTTCCGCTATGCGGACGGCACCAATCCCAACGGCTCGATCAACGACATCGCTGGCATCATCAGCAGCCAGGGCAACGTGCTGGGCCTGATGCCGCATCCCGAGAACCTGATCGAAGCGGCACATGGCGGCAATGACGGGCGGGCGTTGTTCGAAGGCGCGCTCGGCATCGCCGCCTGATATCTTCCGAAATTCTTTCAGAACCTGGGGGCGGCCTGACGATGAGACTGACGATTGCTCGCTTTGCTCTCCTGGCTGCCGCCGGCCTTGCGCTGGCATCCTGCCAGTCGGGTCCGAAGAGCGCTCCGCCGCCTTCCGGCAAGAGCGCGGCGCTGCTGGCCATGGAACAGGTGGCGATCTCCGCCCACAAATGCTGGATCGCCAGCAAGGACCCGGCCTTCAAATCCTACCAGATGGCCAATGAGCTGAATTCGTTCAGCGGCACGCCGCGCTTCCTGCTGGTGCCGGCCAAGCATTATGGCGGCAAGCCGCTGCTGGTGGTGCAGGCGCAAGGCAATTCGAGCCGTGTAGACGTGTTCGGTCCGCTGATGGCCGAGCCGCTCGGCGCGCGCATCGGCTCCGACATCGCCCGCTGGCAGGCCGGCAATCCGGCCTGCGCCGCCGCCGCGTAAGATGGACCGGCTGCTGCAGGTCGCGGGTCTGGTCGCAGGGCTGGCCGGTCTTTTCCTGCAGTTCTCGATCACCGTTCCGGCCTCGATGGAAGCCGGCCGCGGCCTGATCGGTTCGGTCGTCTTCTACTTCAGCTTCTTTACCATCCTGACCAATATCGGTGCGGTGCTCGTCCATGCGTCGCTGCTGTCGCCCGCCGGCCATGCCTGGTTTCCGGCCTTTGCCGGAGCGCGGATGCGGGCAGGCGTCGCCGTCGCCATCACCGTGGTCTTCATGGTCTACGCCACCGTGCTGGCACGCCTCTGGCAGCCGCAGGGCCTGTTCCTGCTGTGCGACGTGCTGCTGCACTATGTGACGCCTGCACTGTTCGTGCTGTGGTGGCTGGCCGCCGGTGCCGACGGCAAGACGCGATGGCGAGACGTTTCCTGGTGGATGCTCTATCCGCTCGCTTATCTGGCCTATGCGCTGGCGGGGGCGTCCATAACAGGCGAAGTGCCCTACCCGTTCCTCGATGTCGCCAGGTACGGCATCGCCAGCGTCGCCATCGCCTCGCTGGCCATCACCGCCCTTTTCCTGGCGCTGTGCGTTGGCGCCGTGCTTGCGGACCGCGGCCTGTCGCGGATCAGGGCGCCAGTTGTGCAGCCACGCAAGCAGGATTGAACATTGCATCGCGCCTGTTCATTCCCAGAATGGCCTGATCCCTTCGCGATGGGCGTCGCAGCGGGAAATGCCGATGTCCTTCAACTGGTCGTCGGTCATGTCCAGCAAGGCGAGCCGGCTGCGCCTGCGCTCCAGCAGGCCGTCGATCCAGCGCCCCAGCGATTTGACCCTACGCACGATGCGGCTGACAAAGCCGCCGCGGTCCACAGGTCGCGCGGCGAACAATCCTGCGGTTGTCTGGCTGATTGTCTCGATTGTATCCATCTTCGCTCTACCAAAGCTGCAAATTGCACTCTTTTATTCCACACAACGCATGTGAATTGACTCATCGTTCGACGCAATATACAAAATTGTCACCATGACAAATTGGCTTCCCGACCTCACGGCCAGCTCCGGCCCGCTTTATCAGCGCCTTGCTGACAGCATTGAGTCAGATATCGACCGCGGCGTGATCGACGCCGGGGCAAAGCTGCCACCGCAGCGGGATCTCGCCTATGACATCGGCGCAACCGTCGGCACGGTCGGCAGGGCCTATCAATTGCTGCGCGAGCGCGGGCTGGTCAGCGGCGAGGTCGGGCGCGGCACCTATGTCCTCGGCCGGCAGAACGCGAAGCCCGACTTCATAGCGCCGGACGCGCAAGGCACGCGCGACATCGATGCGCCGCGCGGCAAGCTGCGCTTCGACAGCACCGCGGCGCCCGATGTCGGCCAGGGCGCCATCGTCACCGAAGTGCTGTCGCGCACGGCTTCGGATCATGCGCATGAGATTTCGAGCTACACGCGGGATTTTCCCGAGCGCTGGTTCGAGGCCGGCGCCAGTTGGCTGTCGCGCAACTCGTTTCGACCGAGCGCCGATACGATCGTGCCGACGCTCGGTACCCATGCCGCTGTCATGGCGGCGATCGCCGCACTGACCACGCCCGGCGATTACGTCGCCTTCGAGCACCTGACCTATTCGCAGATTTCGCGCAGCGCCGGCCTGATCGGTCGTCGCACGGCGCTGGTGGCATCGGACCATCAGGGTCTCGACCCCGACGATTTCGAGCGCGTCTGCGCGCAAAAGCATCCGAAGATGATCTTTCTGATGCCTACGGTGCAGAATCCGACGCTGGCGATCCTGCCGGCAGCGCGACGTGAGGCAATCGCGCGGATCGCGCGTGAATACAATGTCGTCATTATCGAGGACGATCTTTACGGCGGCCTGACCGAAGATCCGACGCCAATGCTGGCCGACTATGCACCCGAGCGCACCATCGTCGCAGGCGGCCTGTCGAAATCGGTAGCGGCTGGCGTTCGCGGCGGCTGGCTTTCCTGCCCGCCTGCTTATCGCCATCGCATCCGTGTTGCCCACAAGATGATGACCGGCGGCATGCCTTTCCTGCTGGCCGAGGTGAATGCCCGGCTGGTGCTGACGGGCCAGGCCGCGGACATACGCAAACGCGCCATCGCCGAAATCAACGCCCGCACCGCCATCGTGCGCGAGACTTTGGCCGGCTTCGAGTTCAAGTCGCGGGACAATATACCCTTTGTCTGGCTGACCTTGCCCGACCCCTGGCTTTCCGGCACGTTCAAGAACGCCTGCCTCGAGCACGGCGTGCTGATCGACGACGAAGACGAGTTCAAGGCGGGCCGTTCCGAGCAGGTCTTCCACGCCGTGCGCTTCGGCATTTCGCAGCCCAGGCAGCGCAAGGACATCGCGGACGGCGTTGCGGCGATCCGGAGGCTCCTCGACGAAGGCCGCGCCGGCTACGACAGTTTTTCCTGATCCGCATCGCCTTGGAGCGCCGGCGGTTCAGGACGACGGCATGCCTCCAGGCAAGACCGAGGCGCATCGGTTGAGTCCGGTCCGGTGGGACGCGCGTTCAAGGCGCCGCGGCTTTCTCCGGATTCAGCCACTTTTCGTCGGTCCATGGGTGTATCGGCCGCAAAGCTTGCGATAAGAGGAGACTCAAAATCCCAAGCTCCCACGGATAAAAACCGCCGCCCATGACCATTTCCAATTCCGTGCCGATCACGCCCGAGCTCATTGCCGCGCACGGGCTGAAGCCAGACGAATACCAGCGCATCCTCGACCTCGTCGGGCGCGAGCCGAGCTTCACCGAACTTGGCATCTTCTCGGCGATGTGGAACGAGCATTGCTCGTATAAATCCTCGAAGAAATGGCTACGCACGCTGCCGACGACCGGTCCGCGGGTCATCCAGGGGCCCGGCGAGAATGCCGGCGTGGTCGATATCGGCGACGGCGACTGCGTCGTCTTCAAGATGGAGAGCCACAACCACCCCTCCTTTATCGAGCCCTACCAAGGGGCGGCGACAGGCGTCGGCGGCATATTGCGCGATGTCTTCACCATGGGCGCGCGGCCGATCGCGGCGATGAACGCCTTGCGCTTCGGTGCTCCCGATCATCCCAAGACCAAGCACCTGGTGGCGGGAGTGGTTTCCGGCGTCGGCGGCTACGGCAACTCCTTCGGCGTGCCGACGGTCGGCGGCGAGGTCAATTTCGACGCCCGCTACAACGGCAATATCCTGGTCAACGCTTTTGCCGCGGGTCTTGCCAAGACGGACGCGATTTTCCTGTCGGAGGCCAAGGGCGTCGGCCTGCCGGTCGTCTATCTCGGCGCCAAGACCGGTCGCGACGGCGTCGGCGGCGCCACCATGGCCTCAGCCGAATTCGACGACAAGATCGACGAGAAGCGCCCGACCGTGCAGGTCGGCGATCCCTTCACCGAAAAGTGCCTGCTTGAAGCATGTCTCGAACTGATGGCGTCCGGTGCGGTCATCGCTATCCAGGACATGGGTGCTGCCGGCCTTACCTGCTCGGCGGTCGAGATGGGCGCCAAGGGGGATCTCGGCATCGAGCTCGAGCTCGACAAGGTGCCGGTGCGCGAGGAGCGCATGAGCGCCTACGAGATGATGCTGTCGGAAAGCCAGGAGCGCATGCTGATGGTGCTGCGCCCCGAAAAGGAAAAGGAGGCCGAGGCGATCTTCCACAAATGGGGGCTCGACTTCGCCATAGTCGGCAAGACGACCGACGATCTGCGCTTTCGCGTCCTGCATCAGGGTGATCAGGTTGCGGACCTGCCGATCAAGGATCTCGGCGACAAGGCACCGGAATATGACCGTCCGTGGGTCGAGCCGAAGAAGCCGGCGCCGCTTGCGGCCAATGACATTCCGCAGGCCGATGTCGCCGAAGCACTGCTGAAGCTGCTCGGCGGCCCTGACCTGTCGTCGCGCCGCTGGGTGTGGGAACAGTACGACACGCTGATCCAGGGCAATTCGCTGCAGCTTCCCGGTGGCGATGCCGGCGTGGTGCGGGTCGAAGGCCATCCGACCAAAGCGCTGGCTTTCTCGTCGGACGTGACGCCGCGCTATTGCGAGGCCGATCCCTATGAGGGCGGCAAGCAGGCGGTGGCCGAATGCTGGCGCAACCTGACCGCCACCGGCGCGCTGCCGCTGGCCGCCACCGACAATCTCAATTTCGGCAATCCGGAACGGCCGGAGATCATGGGTCAGTTGGTCGGCGCGGTGAAGGGCATTGGCGATGCCTGCCGCGCGCTCGGCTTCCCGATCGTTTCGGGCAATGTCTCGCTCTACAACGAAACCAATGGCCAGGGTATCCTGCCGACACCGACCATCGGCGGCGTCGGGCTGATCGCCGACTGGTCGAAGATGGTGCGGGCCGGCTTCGCGGCGCAAGGCCAGATGATCCTGCTGGTCGGCGCGCCGGCCTCATGGGGCACGCATCTCGGCCAATCGGTCTACTTGCGCGACATCCACGGCCGCAGCGACGGCCCGCCGCCGCCGGTCGACCTCGACCATGAAAAGCGTGTCGGCGACCATGTGCGCGCGCTCATCGCGTCCGGCATCGTCACCGCGGCTCACGACGTTTCCGACGGCGGCATTGCGGTCGCGCTGGCCGAGATGGCGATGGCATCAGGCATCGGCGCGACCGTCCCCGGACTGGCCGGCACCGATCCTATTCCGGTCTGGTTCGGCGAGGACCAGGGCCGCTATCTCCTGACGCTGTCAATCGATCCAGACAGTGAGGACTGGGACGCGATCCGCAAACAGCAAAGCGAACTCGCCATTTTCGCGCCCTGGATCGGCTCGACCGGCGGCGACACGCTGAAACTCGGCGAGGCACGGGCGATCCCGCTCGGCGAATTGACCGCCGCGCACGAAGGCTGGTTCCCGCGCTTCATGGATCAGGCCATTTGAGCAGAGCGTGATCCCGAAAAGTGGGAAACGATTTTTTCGGAAAAATCATGCTCAACCACAGGAAACTGGCCGTCCGGGCACTGCTTGCAGTCGTCTTCTGGCCATCGCTGTTCTTCTACTGGTTTCTCGGCCCGTTCGTCTTTTTCCTGCTGTCTACGACATCGAGCGAGGTCTGCGCCCGGTTGGATACACGCGCGGAGTTCCTCGCCGCGGCCAACGACACGCTTCCGATGCTTGGCCTGCAAAACCTTTTCTATGCAGTTCCGCTTGTCTGCCTGGTGCTTTGGAGCCGGCTTCTGCCGGACCGGGCACGGACAAGGCACATCTTCACCTGCATAAAACTTTTCGCCGTCGCGGCCGCATTGGGGGCACTGTGGGAGTATGGCTCCTCGCTGGCCTGCGATGGCTACGGCCAGCCGTTCTTCTCGCCCGTCTGGCGGATGACCGCCTACCTGCCGATTGCCAACCTGGCGATCAACCTTCCCCTCTATGTGCTGACCTTCAGCCTTGGGCGGACCTTCTCGACGCCCGAGGACGACCCCGCGGACGACGCCGGCGGTCAGAGCGAGAACGCGTCGTGAGCCACAATCGCGCTGGGGCTGGACGGAACGGCTTCAATCCCGGCCGGAAAGGCTTTAGGTTCACTCCGACTCTCATCGCACGGGCAGCCATGCCGCAGCCCGCCCGAAAACAGGAACTTGCCATGGCAATGGATGCCCGCGACATCGAAAAACTGATCAAGGAGGGCATCCCGGATGCCAGGGTGACCATCCGTGACCTTGCCGGCGACGGCGATCACTATGCGGCCGAAGTCGTGGCCGAGAGCTTTCGCGGAAAAAGCCGCGTGCAGCAGCACCAGATGGTCTATGACGCGCTGAAGGGCAATATGGGCGGCGTGCTGCACGCGCTGGCGCTGCAGACCAGCGTGCCGGACTAGGGGCTTCCAACGCCAAAGTCGCTTGGCCCAAAACGCCGCATCTTTTGCGCCATTCAGGCCACCACGCGGCTAAAGTCTTGTTTCGGGCAACCTATGGGTTTATCTGATGGAAAAGCTTCGAGCCTGACTCCCACAGGCGGGAAAGGATATTCCATGAGCGGCATCAACGACTACATCGACAACGAAGTGAAGGGCAACGACGTCGTGCTTTTCATGAAGGGCACGCCCGGTTTCCCGCAGTGCGGATTTTCCGGCCAGGTTGTCCAGATCCTCGACTATATCGGCGCCGACTACAAAGGCGTGAACGTGCTGGATTCGGCCGAACTGCGCCAGGGCATCAAGGAGTACTCCAACTGGCCGACGATCCCTCAGCTCTATGTAAAGGGCGAATTCGTCGGTGGCTGCGACATCGTGCGCGAAATGTTCCAGGCGGGCGAGTTGCAGACATTCCTTGTCGAGAAGGGCGTGAGCGTCAAAGGCGCCGCCTGATTTCGGTTGGGCATGTCGCCGTCGACATGCCCTGAGCACCGGGGCAGCCCCGCCTCGGCAATTTTGCGTCCGGGACCCGGACCAGGACGAGCCAATGCGCCGGGCCACCGGCGCGTTTTCGTTTGAGAGATCGGACTTGCCGTGGACCAGCAGACGTCAGCACCGCAATCGGCAAGCAAATTGCCCATTCCGCGCTGGGAGTTCATCGCGCTGTGCGCAGCGCTGATGGCGCTCAATTCGTTGGCCATCGACATCATGCTGCCGGCGCTGCAGCAGATCGGCGCCTCGCTTGGCGTCGAGAACGAAAACCACCGGCAATATGTCATCACCGCCTATATTCTGGGTTTTGGCGGCGGACAGCTGTTTTTCGGACCGCTCTCGGACCGATTCGGGCGCCGTGCGCCGCTTGTCGCCGGCCTGATCATTTATGTGGCGGCGGCCGCCGCGGCCGCCATATCGCCAAGCTTTGAAACGCTTCTACTTTGCCGGGCCGTGCAAGGCATCGGTGCGGCCGCGACCCGCGTCATCGCCGTCTCGATCGTGCGCGACACGTTCGATGGCCGGCGCATGGCCGAGGTGATGTCGCTGATCTTCATGGTGTTCATGGCGATCCCGGTGATTGCTCCCGGCATCGGCCAGTTCATCATGCTGTTCGCGACCTGGCATTTGATCTTCGTCACCATGGCCGTCGGCGCGCTTGTCGTCTCGGCCTGGTCGCTGCTGCGCCTGCCCGAGACGCTACATCCGGAATATCGCCGGCCATTGACCGTCAATGCCATTGTCGGCGGGTTCCGCATCGTGCTGACCAACCGCGTCGCGATCTGCTATGCCTTCGCCAGTACGTTCATCTTCGGCGCCATGTTCGGCTTCATCGCCTCGGCGCAGCAGATTTATGTCGACATATTCAATGTCGGCGAATTGTTTCCGGTCATCTTCGCCGGCGTTGCCGGCGTGCTCGCCTTCTCCAACTACCTGAATTCGCGTCTTGTCGGCCGCGTCGGCATGCGCCGCCTGTCGCAGAGCGCGCTGCTGTTGTTTCTGGTCATCAGCCTGGCCTGGCTGGTGGTTTCGCTGGAAATGAAGATGCCGCTCTGGCTGTTCGTCACCTTCTTTGCCTGCGCCATGCTCCCTTTCGGCGCGCTCGGCGCGAATTTCAACGCGCTCGCCATGGAGCCGCTCGGCCAACTGGCCGGCACGGCCTCGTCCATCCTGGGCTTCATGCAGACGTTTCTCGGCGGCATTCTCGGCACGCTGATCGGCCAGGCTTTCAACGGCACGGTGACGCCGTTGGCCGCCGGCTTCTGCAGCGTCTCGGTCGCAGCCCTGCTGATGATCTTCATCGCCGAACGCGGCAAGATGTTCCAGCCGCAGAATCAACCCGTCTCGGGGCACATTGCCGATCTGCATTGAATTGTCGCCTTTGCGGCGCTCGGCTGGTAATCGAATTGGCAGCCGGCTATTGCGTCCAGAGTTCGCTGCGCAACTCGCGCCAGCTTTCCCGGTCGGGTGCGACAAGCAGGCCGCCGCCGACATGCGACGGTAGGTAGGCACTGGCGTCGAAACGCGCGGCGTGGCCGCCGGCCTCGGCATGGATCAGGACACCGGGCAGATGGTCCCACGGCATCAGCTTGTTGTAGACGACGAAATGGGCATGGCCGCTGGCCAGCAGGCGATATTCATGCGCGGCGCAGCGATAGGCGAATTGCGACAGGATTTTCGTCTGGTTGCGCGCCAGCCGCGACCGCTCTGGTTCGGCCATGTACTGCCAGGAGACGGAGCCGGTCATTCCCGAGATCGGCACGGGCGCCGCGACACGCACTTTTTCCAGGTTGCCATGCGCGTGCCTGATATGACTGCCGGCGCCCCTGGCGCCGATCAGCCAGTCCTTGCCGACCGGATCGTGGATGATGCCTGCGACGGTCTCACCCCGGACCACGACACCCAGCATGACGCCGAACAACGGCACGCCGGAAGCGAAATTGAAAGTGCCGTCCACCGGGTCGATGGTGAAAGCCAGATCGGCATCGCCAAGACCGTCGAGCAGCGCCGGATTGTCGGAACAGGCTTCCTCGCCGACAATCATGGCCGTTGGGTAGCGCTCACGCAGCTTGGCGGTGATCAGCCGCTCGGCACTAACGTCGGCTTCCGTCACCAGGTCGGCGGCCGACGTCTTCTGGCGGACGTCGCCGCCGCCCAACCGGCGAAAGCGCGGCATGATTTCGGCTTCGGCTGCTTCGGCCAGGGTGCTGGCCAGCCAGTCGATCGCGGTATCGTCAAATGTCATCGGAAATGTCTTGCCTGCTGGAGAGCGTTTCATCGAGTGCGGCGAAATCGAACAGTTTCCTGTCGAGCAGATGCGACGGCCTGGTGTTGGACAACGCACGCAGCATCGTGTCCTTGCGCCCGGGCATGCGCTTTTCGATATCGTCGAGCATGGCCTTCATGGCGTTGCGCTGGAGACCTTCCTGGCTGCCGCAGAGATCGCAAGGGATGATCGGGAACCGCATCGCCGCGGCGAGCTTTTCCAGATCGATTTCGGCGCAATAGCTCAGCGGCCGCAGCACCATGACGTCGCCCTCGTCGTTGAGCAGCTTTGGCGGCATGGCGGCGAGACGGCCGCCGTGGAACAGGTTCATGAAGAAGGTTTCGAGAATGTCCTCGCGATGATGGCCGAGCACCAGCGCCGAGCACCCCTCCTCTCGGGCTACGCGATAGAGATGACCACGCCGCAGGCGTGAACAGAGCGAGCAATAGGTGCTGCCCTGCGGCAGCTTGTCGGTGACGACGGAGTAGGTGTCCTGGTATTCGATGCGGTGTGCAATGCCGTGGGCATTGAGGTAATCGGGCAGGATGTGCTTGGGAAAGTTCGGCTGGCCCTGGTCGAGATTGCAGGCCAGCAGCTCCACCGGCAGCAGGCCGCGCCATTTGAGGTCCAGCAGCATGGCAAGCAGGCCGTAGGAATCCTTGCCGCCCGACAGGGCCACCAGCCAGCGCTCGCCTGGCCTGACCATCGAAAAATCCTCGATCGCCTGGCGGGTCAGCCGCAGCAGCCGCTTGCGCAATTTGTTGAACTCGACCGAAGACGGCACATCGGCGAACAGCGGGTGAAAACCGCCTTCGATGTCGGCGGCCTGCTCAAGCGATTGAGCGTCTGGCAGCATGTTCATGGCGTCGGTTCCAAATCCTGGAGCAACGAACGTTCGGAGCTTCGTTGCCGCCCGGATTAGCGGACATGGCCGACAAAGAAAAGGCCGCCTCGATGGGCGGCCCCTTCCGGTCTCGCAAAAAGCCTTCGCTTAACGCGAATAGAATTCGACGACGAGGTTCGGTTCCATCTGGACGGCGAACGGAACGTCCGCCAGGCCCGGGATGCGCGAGAAGGTCGCGGTCATCTTGTTGTGATCGGCTTCGATGTAGTCCGGCACGTCGCGCTCGGCGAGGCCGACCGATTCCAGGACGATCACCAGCTGCTTCGACTTTTCACGCACTTCGACGACGTCGCCCGGCTTGCAGCGGTACGAGCCGATGTTGACGCGCTTGCCGTTGACGTTGACGTGGCCGTGGTTGACGAACTGGCGGGCGGCGAAAATGGTCGGAACGAACTTGGCGCGATAGACGACCGCGTCCAGACGCGACTCGAGCAGGCCGATCAGGTTCTCCGAGGTGTCGCCCTTGCGGCGATCGGCCTCTTCATAGACCTTGCGGAACTGCTTTTCCGAAACGTCGCCATAGTGGCCTTTCAGCTTCTGCTTGGCGCGCAGCTGCAGGCCGAAATCGGAAAGCTTGCCCTTGCGGCGCTGGCCGTGCTGGCCGGGGCCGTATTCACGCTTGTTGACCGGGGACTTCGGGCGGCCCCAGATGTTTTCGCCGAGACGGCGGTCGATCTTGTACTTCGCGGATCCGCGCTTGCTCATCGCATTCCCTTTCAAAATAACATAACCCGGAGCCTCATGGTCCGGGTGAAGGAAACGCGCCCTCCTCTGGCCTCCGTTTTCGAGACCTGACAGGGTTTTTCCACGCAACGCGGCGAAAAACCCACGGGACACGTCAGTTCAAACAAGACCTTGGAAAACAGACTGGCTTCCGTCGAGGTCTTGCGCATGCAAAACAAACCACCGGGCGTTGCGGCCCGGTGTTGGGAGCGCTGTTAAACAGAGATTTAACCGCTGTCAAGGTTCCAACTGGCGCCGCCCGCGCTATTAGAACAATTCCCGGAAAGCGCTAGCGGTTTCTACCCGGGATTGTGTAAAAAATCGGAGCGGGGCGGCGATTCCCTGAAGCTGAACCGCTCCAGGAAGGGACTTGAGCAGAGGAGCCTGAATTCGGATGAAGAAGTTCTTTCTAAGCCTGACTGGTGCGGCGGTGTTGGCCGGATCGATGGCCGTCATTACTCCTGAGCCGGCGATGGCAAGGCATTGGCAAGGCCACCGGCCTCATCAGGTATGCCGGATTGTGGTCAGGAAGCGCGTCGTCTGGAGCCATGGTCACCGCCATGTCATTCGCCAAAAAGTGCGACGTTGCCACTGGCGCTAACAGCTGCCACTGGCGCTAACAGCCGCCACTGGCGCTGATTACGTCGGCAATTGACCCGACTAACATTAAGGCCTGCGACCCCGTCGCGGGCCTATTTCTTGCCATTGGACGAACCCTTCAAGAAGGTCGTTGCCAAATAGCGCTTCCCTCAGTGCTTCTTTTTCTCCGGCAGATCCTTGCGCTTGGTTTCGGCGAATTCCTCGAGCTGCTTTTCGCTCATGGATTCGTACATCCCTTTGGAAGCGCCTTTGAGCTCGCTCTTCTTGGTCTCGCCGCGCTTGGCCGACAATGCGGCGCCGGCGGCCTTCTGCTGGGCTTTCGAGGTGGCAGGCATGGTTTTTCTCCCTTCATTGCCTGGGAGAAAACGAAACGGCCTCGCCAATGTTCCGGAAATCAGGCGACCGCCAGTCCAAAGCCCTGCATCAAACGGCTGGTGGCAAAATCCGCCTTGCCGGACGTGAAGACCGCGATGTCCGGCTCACCATGCGGCAACTGCCCATTGACCGGCGACAGCAGCGACATCGCCCGCCGGGCGATCGCTTCGGCAGGATCGATCCAGTCGACCGGCCAGGGTGCGGTCTTGCGCATGCGGTTAACCAGAAAAGGATAGTGCGTACAGGCGAGCACGGCGATGTCGGTGCGCATGCCGTCGCGCTCGATGAAACACGGGGAGATCTCGGCGCGCACGGCTTCCTCGTCGACGAACCCTTCGCGCATATAGGCTTCGGCCAGCCCCGCCAGGCGGTCGCTACCGACCAGCCGGACATGGCACTTCTGCGCCCATTTGCTGATCAGGTCGCGCGTGTATTGCCGTTTCACCGTGCCCGGCGTCGCCAGCACGGAGACGAGGCCGGAGCGGGTACGCTCCGCCGCCGGCTTGATCGCAGGCACGGTGCCGACAAAGGGATGGCCGGGAAATCTCTCGCGCAACGCATCGATCACCAGCGTCGAGGCGGTGTTGCAGGCGATGACCGAGATGGCCGGGGCGAACCGGTCGAGCAATTTGCCGAACAGGTCGAGAATATGGACCCGCAGCGCCGGTTCCTCCCAGGCGCCAAAGGGGAAGGCGGCATCGTCGGCGATGTAGACGAAGCGGCGGTCGGGCATCAGCACGCGCGCCTCGCGCAGCACAGTCAGCCCGCCAATGCCGGAATCGAACATCAGGATCGGCTGATCAGTCATTGTCGGTTCCCTTGCCGCCGAGCGGCGGCGCGGCGTTGTCGTCGTCATCGGCCACCTGACGATCCGCATTGGTCTTGCGGCCGGGACCGCCGGCGCGCGCCGCTGCCGGAAGCCGCCTTGGATCATCTCCCGGAGAGCCGTCGCCGCGCGGCATCGCCGGCGAGAACCTGTCCAGCGACGAGATGATGCCGCGCAGCACCTTGAGCTCCGGCTCGGCAAATCCCGCCCGGGTCAATACGGCGCGCAGATTGTCAACCATCTTCGGCTTCTTCGGCGCCGGCCGGAAATAGCCGCGCGCTTCGAGTGCGCCTTCGAGATAGGCGAACAGGCCGTGCAGTTCTTCCTTGCTGGCCGGCTTCATGTCCGGACCCGTAAAGTTGGTCTTGGTCTCGTCCTCGAGGCCGGATTTCATCCACTCGTAGGACATGAGAAGCGCGGCCTGGGCGATGTTGAGCGAGGAAAAATCGGGATCGACCGGAAAAGTGACGATCTCGTCGGCGAGGCCAACCTCGTCATTATAGAGGCCGAAACGCTCGCGGCCGAACAGGATGCCGGTTCGCTGACCCATGCCATGGCGAGCCCGGAGCACCCTGCCCGCCTCGACCGGCCCGCGCACGGGCTTGAAGCCGTCGCGTTGCCTTGCGGTGGTCGCGAAAACGAAATTCAGGTCGGCCATCGCCGTGGCGAGATCGTCGAAAACCTTGACGGCGTCGATGACATGGTCGGCGCGGCTGGCCGCCGCCCGCGCCTTCTCGTTCGGCCAGCCGTCGCGCGGGTTGACGAGGCGAAGTTCGACCAGGCCGAAATTGGCCATGGCGCGCGCAACCATGCCGATATTCTCGCCGAGCTGCGGCTCCACGAGGATGATGGCGGGGCTGGCGACTGAAGCGGTATCGGAATCTTTGATGACGGGCATGATTGTCAATGAACTGCTGTTTGCGGCATTTCAGCGTCCCCTGCCATATTCGGCCGCGAAAATGAACCATTCGCAAATGGCGGGGCGATCGCTTCGCTTTCGTGACCGATCGTCGTTTGCGCGGCCAAAAACGCTTTGATATAGGGGCGCATCCCCGGCCGAACGCCACGCGGGCAAGGCCGTCCCATTTCCCAGCAACGAGGCATTCTTTCCATGGCGAAGATCAAGGTGGCGAACCCGGTCGTCGAACTCGACGGCGACGAGATGACCCGCATCATTTGGCAGTTCATCAAGGACAAGCTGATCCACCCTTATCTCGACCTCAAGCTTGAATATTACGACCTCGGCATCGAGCATCGCGACGCCACCAACGACCAGGTGACCGTCGATTCGGCCAACGCCATCAAAAAATACGGCGTCGGCGTGAAATGCGCGACCATCACGCCCGACGAGCAGCGCGTCGAGGAATTCAAGCTGAAGAAGATGTGGAAGTCGCCGAACGGCACCATCCGCAACATTCTCGGCGGCACCATCTTCCGCGAGCCGATCATCATGAAGAACGTGCCGCGGCTGGTGCCCGGCTGGACCAAGCCGATCATCGTCGGCCGCCACGCCTATGGCGACCAGTACCGCGCCACCGATTTCCGTTTTCCCGGCAAGGGCAAGCTGACGATCAAGTTCGTCGGCGAGGATGGCCAGGTGATCGAGCACGACGTGTTCGACGCGCCCGGCGCCGGCGTCGCCATGGCCATGTACAATCTCGACGAGTCGATCCGCGAATTCGCCCGCGCTTCGCTGAACTACGGCCTGCTGCGCAACTACCCGGTCTATCTCTCGACCAAGAACACCATCCTCAAGGCCTATGACGGCCGCTTCAAGGATATTTTCCAGGAGGTCTACGAGGCTGAGTTCGAGGCCGAGTTCAAGTCCAAGAAGCTGTGGTACGAGCACCGCCTGATCGACGACATGGTGGCCTCCAGCCTGAAATGGTCGGGCGGCTATGTCTGGGCCTGCAAGAACTATGACGGCGACGTACAGTCCGACACGGTGGCGCAGGGGTTCGGCTCACTTGGCCTGATGACGTCGGTGCTGATGACGCCGGACGGCAAGACGGTGGAAGCGGAAGCCGCGCACGGCACCGTGACGCGCCACTATCGCCAGCACCAGAAGGGCGAGGAAACCTCGACCAATTCGATCGCCTCGATCTTCGCCTGGACCCGAGGGCTGGCCCACCGCGCCAAGCTCGACGACAATGCCGAATTGAAGCGTTTTGCCGAAACGCTGGAAAAGGTCTGCATCCAGACGGTCGAATCCGGCTTCATGACCAAGGACCTGTCGCTGCTGATCGGCCCCGACCAGCCTTGGCTGTCGACCACCGGATTTCTCGACAAAATCGACGAGAATTTGCAGAAGGCGATGGCGTAAGCACCCGCGGGTTCAACACGCCGAAGGCTCCGGAAGGAGCCTTCGCTTTTTTGGGCCAACGAAAACGAGGCAAAGGACTGGCAACATGGCCAAACCGGTCCTCTACGGCGCGGATTACAGCGTCTATGTGCGCATCGCGCGCATGACGCTGGAGGAGAAGGGCGTCGACTATGAGCTTGTCCCGGTCGATGTCTTCGCCGCCGAGGGCATCCCCGGCTGGTATTTCGAGCACCACCCGTTCGGCCGCATCCCCGCCTTCGAGCATGACGGTTTTCGCCTGTTCGAGGCCAGCGCGATCACGGGCTATGTCGATGAAGCTTTCGACGGACCGCCCTTGCAGCCGAACGATCCGCGCGGCCGCGCGCGGATGAACCAGATCATCGGCATGCTCGACGCCTATGGCTATCGGGCCATGGTCTGGGATGTCGCCGTGGAGCGGCTGGAGAAGGAAGCGCCCGACGAAGCGCTGATTGTCAGCGGATTACGACAAGCAGAAACGGTCCTTCAGGTGCTCTCATCATTGAGATCCCCGGGGCCGTGGTTGCTCGGCAATCAACTGACGCTCGCCGACCTGCATGCGGCACCGATCATCGGCTATTTCGTCAAGGTGGCGGAAGGGCGCAAACTGCTGGCTCGCTTTGCCGACATACAGGACTGGTGGGATTGTATTGCTAAACAGACAAGCTTTGCCAGGACTGAAAAGGCCGGCTGATCTGCGACAGCGCAGCGCAGCGATGTTCGATTCAGGTCAACGATTTCGCGGATAACCGATCATTGATGTCGCGCCGCCCCTCATGAGGGGCGGCGCGACCTCGAAGGGAAGCAACCGGCCTGGAGCGTTGCCCCCCAATTCTGCAATGAATCACGCCGCCTCCAGCGCCGCCCTCACCGCAGCAATCGCGTCGTCGGCCTTCGAGGCATCGGGGCCACCGGCCTGCGCCATGTCGGGCCGGCCGCCGCCGCCCTGCCCGCCGAGGGCGGCGGAGGCGACACGCACCAGGTCGACGGCGCTGAAACGGCCGACGAGATCGTCGGTGACGGCGACCACGACGCTCGCTTTGTTGTCCTCGCCCGCACCGACGAACACGACCACGCCGGAGCCGAGCGAGCTTTTGCCGGCGTCGGCGAGCGGCTTCAGATCCTTCGGCGAGACACCGGAAACCGACTTGCCGAGGAAGCCGACGCCCGCGACGGTCTCGTTGGCGGCCGGCGCGTCAGCGGGCGACCCGCCGCCCAGCGCCAGCTTCTTGCGCGCTTCGGTGAGCTCCTTCTCGAGCTTCTTGCGCTCTTCGAGCAGGGCTTCAACACGCGCCGGCACGTCGGCCGGCGAGATTTTCAGTGTTGCCGCGGCCGCCTTCAGCCGCCGGTCCTGTTCGTCGAGATGCTTGCGCGCGGCCTCGCCCGTCAGCGCCTCGATGCGGCGCACGCCTGCGGCGACGGCGCTGTCGGACACGACGCGCACCAGGCCGATGTCACCGGTTGCCCTGACATGCGTGCCGCCGCAAAGCTCGACCGAATAGGGGCGGTTGGCCTTGGCGCCATGTAGGCCCGTGCCCATAGACACGACGCGCACCTCATCGCCGTATTTCTCGCCGAACAGCGCCATGGCGCCTTCGGCAATGGCATCGTCGACCGACATCAGGCGCGTGATCACCGGGCTGTTCTGCACCACGATCTCATTGGCCATGCGCTCGACCTCCTCGAGTTCCGAGGGCGAGATGGGCTTGTTGTGCGAGATGTCGAAGCGCAGGCGCTCGGGCGCGACCAGCGAGCCCTTCTGTGCTACATGGGTGCCCAGCACCTCGCGCAGCGCCTCATGGATCAGATGCGTCGCGGAATGGTTCGCGCGCAGCCTGGAGCGCCTCGCATGGTCAACCTTCAGCTCGACGGCGGCACCCGTCCTGGCAGTGCCGCTGACCACCTTGCCGAGATGCACGAACAGCCCGTCGGCCTTCTTCTGCGTATCGGAAATCTCGATCGAGAAGCCTTCGCCTGAAATGGTTCCGGTGTCGCCCATCTGGCCGCCGGATTCGGCATAGAACGGCGTCTGGTTGACGACCACGGCTACCGCTTCGCCCTTGCCGGCGCTGTCGACGGTCTTGCCGTCGCGGACAACCGTCTGGATGATGCCTTCCGCCTGCTCGGTCTCGTAGCCGAGGAATTCGGTGGCACCGGCTTTTTCGCGCACCGGGAACCAGACCGCTTCCGTCGCCGCCTCGCCGGAACCTGCCCAGTGCTTACGCGCCTCGGCCTTCTGCTGCTCCATCGCATTGGTGAAGCCGGCAAGATCGACCGAGATGTTGCGCTGGCGCAGCGCATCCTGCGTCAGGTCGAGCGGGAAGCCGTAGGTGTCATAAAGCTTGAAGGCCGTCTCGCCGTCCAGCATATCGCCGGCGCCGAGCTTTTCCGTCGCCTCCGACAGCAAACCGAGACCGCGCACCAGCGTCTTGCGAAACCTGGTCTCCTCAAGCTTCAGCGTCTCGGTGATCAGCTGTTCGCCGCGCACCAGTTCCGGATAGGCCTGACCCATCTCGCGAACCAGCGCCGGCACCAGCTTCCACACCAGCGGCTCGTTCGCACCGAGCAATTGCGCATGCCGCATGGCGCGGCGCATGATGCGGCGCAGCACATAGCCGCGGCCTTCGTTCGATGGCAGCACGCCGTCTGCGACCAGGAACGAGGACGAGCGCAGGTGATCGGCTATGACGCGATAGGATGCGACGGTCTCGGCGTCGGGACCGCGGCCGACCGCGGACGACGCCGCATCGATCAGATGGCGGAACAGGTCGGTCTCAAACACGCTTTCCACGCCTTGCAGGATGGAGGCCATGCGCTCCAGCCCCATGCCGGTGTCGATCGACGGGCGCGGCAGGTCGATGCGCTCGTCCTTCGTCACCTGCTCGTACTGCATGAACACCAGGTTCCAGAATTCCAGGAACCGGTCGCCATCCTCCTCCGTGGTGCCGGGCGGACCGCCCCAGATGTGCTCGCCGCGATCGATGAAAATTTCCGAGCATGGCCCGCACGGCCCGGTGTCGCCCATCGCCCAGAAATTGTCGGAGGTTGGGATGCGGATGATGCGATCATCGGAAAAGCCGGCGATCTTCTTCCAGAAGCCGGCCGCCTCGTCGTCGGTGTGGTAGACGGTGACGAGCAGCTTGTCCTTCTTAAGCCCGAACTCCCTGGTAATGAGGTTCCAGGCCAACTCGATGGCGCGCTCCTTGAAATAGTCGCCGAAGGAGAAATTGCCGAGCATCTCGAAGAAGGTCAGGTGGCGCGCGGTGTAGCCGACATTGTCGAGGTCGTTGTGCTTGCCGCCGGCGCGAACGCTTTTCTGGGCGGTCGTGGCACGCGAATAGGGCCGCTTCTCCAGGCCGGTGAAGACGTTCTTGAACTGCACCATGCCGGCATTGGTGAACATCAGCGTCGGATCGTTGCGCGGCACAAGCGGGCTCGACGCCACGACCTCGTGACCCTCCTTGCGGAAATAGTCGAGAAATGTCGACCGGATCTCGTTCACGCCACTCATGAATGCTGCCTTTTCGAGAGAGCCGCCGGCCGGACCGGCGGAAAATGGGCTCTGCTTTAGAAGATGGAGCTGGCCTTTTAGCCGCCGCTTGGCACCCTGTCCAGAAACACGCAAGCTGGCCAATTCGCGGTTCGCCAGCCGCTCAAAACGCAAACCGCCGGCACGGGGCCGGCGGTTCGAAACGCAATACTACAGAACTCGATTACATAAGCTCAAGTTGATGAACCGGGATTATGGCCGAACTCGGGCCGTAAACCGAACGCTAGATCGCGCCAGCGAACGCTAGATCGTGCCGACGAGCGCTTACATCGCGCCGGCTTCATCCTCGAAGCCATCATCGCCACCTTCGGAGCCGCCATTCTCGAGGAATTTTTCGGCGATCAGTCCGGCGTTCTGCCTGAGCGCAAGTTCGATCTCGCGCGCCGTATCGGGATTGTCGCGCAGGAACAGCTTCGCGTTCTCGCGGCCCTGGCCGAGACGCTGCGAATTGTAGGAGAACCAGGCGCCCGATTTCTCGACCACGCCGGCCTTGACGCCGAGATCGACCAGCTCGCCGGTCTTCGACACGCCTTCGCCGTACATGATGTCGAACTCGACCACCTTGAAGGGCGGCGCCAGCTTGTTCTTGACCACCTTGACGCGGGTCTGGTTGCCGACGACCTCGTCGCGGTCCTTGACCGAGCCGATGCGGCGGATATCGAGACGCACCGAGGCGTAGAATTTGAGCGCATTGCCGCCGGTGGTGGTTTCGGGCGAGCCGAACATGACGCCGATCTTCATGCGGATCTGGTTGATGAAGATGACCATGGTGTTGGAGCGCGAGATCGAGGCGGTCAGCTTGCGCAGCGCCTGGCTCATCAGGCGGGCCTGCAGGCCGGGCAGCAGAATCACCCATTTCGCCCTCGATTTCCGCCCGCGGCGTCAACGCCGCGACCGAATCGACCACCAGCACATCGATGGCGCCGGAGCGCACCAGCGTATCGCAGATCTCAAGCGCCTGCTCGCCAGTGTCAGGCTGCGAGATCAGGAGGTTTTCGAGATCGACGCCGAGCTTGCGGGCATAGACCGGATCGAGCGCATGCTCGGCATCGACGAAGGCGCAGATGCCGCCCTTCTTCTGGGCTTCCGCCACCGTGTGCAGCGCCAGCGTCGTCTTACCCGAGCTTTCCGGCCCGTAGATCTCGATGATGCGGCCGCGCGGCAGGCCGCCGACGCCAAGCGCGATGTCGAGACCGAGCGAGCCGGTCGGCACGGTTTCGATCTCGACGACCTGCTCGTTCGCGCCGAGCCGCATGATCGAGCCCTTGCCGAAAGCCCGCTCGATTTGCGACAGCGCCGCATCCAGAGCCTTTGATTTGTCCACTGCCTTATCCTCTACAAGCCGCAAGCTGTTCTGAGCCATGATACATCACCCCGTAGTCGTCAATGAAGGCCGGACAATCCGTAATCCTTGGTTATTTGTACCTTTTTTGTTCTCATTTGGCAAGAGGGATCAAGCATTTGAAAAATAAGCTACATCCTGATTTGTTCTTTTTTTGTCTCACGATTCGGCTCCAACATGGTCCGAATATTAGGCCAGGCTGGTTCGCCGTGCCGGCCCCACGAATCGCTGGCTGTTGCCTGCGAAGCTCCGTCGCACAGTATGGCGCTTGTGCGTGACCGCCAACAAAGGTCATATCGGCGCATGGTGAGATCTCCAAGAGTCCTGGCGGTGGGCGGCGCCCATATCGACAGGCGCGGCCAGGTGTCCGGCGCTTACGTGCCGGCTGCCTCCAACCCGGGCACGATGCGCGAGGACGTTGGCGGCGGCGTCTTCAACGCATTACGCAGCACGGTGCGGCGAGGCGTCTCGGGCTCGTTGCTGTCGGTGCGCGGCGGTGATGCCGCCGCCGACACGGTTTCGCGCGCCATCGCCGAAGCAGGCATTGCCGACCTGTCCGCGGTGTTCCTCGACCGCACGACGCCGAGTTATACGGCGCTGATCGACCGCGAGGGCGAACTGCTCGTCGGCTTTGCCGACATGGCGCTTTATGAGCTGGCATTTGCAAAGCAGATCCGCCGCTCCAGGGTGCGGGAGGAGATCGCCGCCGCCGATGCCGTCCTGTGCGACGCCAACCTGCCATCGGCGGCTCTGGAGCGGCTGGTGTCGCTTGCCGCCGGCAAGCCCGTGTTCGCCATTGCCATTTCACCGGCCAAGGTCGTGCGCTTGACACCGGTGCTCGGCGGCCTGGCCGTCGCCTTCATGAACAGGCGCGAGGCGGTGGCGCTTGCCGCACTTGAGGATGCCGCCTCTCAAAAAACTATCCTCGACGGGCTGAGAAGCGCCGGCCTCGACAGCGCGGTGGTCACGGCGGGCGGCGGCCCGGTGCTGGGCTTCGACCGCGACGGCAGCTTTGCCGTCGTCCCGCCCCTCCAAGAAAGGTCGTGGACGTCACCGGCGCCGGCGATGCGCTTGCCGGCGCGACGGTCGCCGCCCTACTGCGCGGCATGCCCTTGCGCGCGGCGTTGCGCGAGGGCGTCGCCGCCGCGACGCTGGCTGTTGAAAGCGCGGGCGCCGTTCCCGATTTCACCACGGCGACTTTCGCGCAAGCGCTGGCTCTTGTGCCCGAAGAGCAGGAAGTGGCATGAGACCGGCCAGTTCACAGTGCCGCAGTGCCGATCGAGCGTCCAAAAAGATGCGCCGCACTCCGGATTGGAGATCAAGATGACCCCAGACACCGCCCGCCCCTTCATCGATGTCCACGCGCCGGTGGCGCAGGCCCTGTCGGCCGGGAAGCCCGTGGTGGCGCTGGAAAGCACCATCATAACCCATGGCATGCCCTACCCCGACAATGGCGCCATGGCGGCCGACGTGGAAAAGATCATTGCGGATGGCGGCGCGGTGCCGGCGACGATCGCCGTGGTGGCGGGCCGCATCAAGATCGGCCTCTCCGACGGAGAACGCGAATCGCTCGCCATGACCGGCGATGCCATGAAGCTCTCTCGCGCCGATCTCGGCTTCGCCGTCGCGCAAGGGCGCACCGGCGGCACCACGGTTGCCGCCACAATGATCGCCGCGCATATGGTTGGGATAGAGGTGTTCGCCACCGGCGGCATTGGCGGCGTGCACAAGGGCGCCGAAAAAAGCTTCGACATTTCGGCTGATCTCGATGAGCTGGCGCGCACGCCCGTCATCGTCGTCTCGGCCGGGGCCAAGGCCATCCTCGACATCGAAAAGACCCTGGAAGTGCTGGAGACCCGCGGCGTGCCGGTGATCGGCCATGGCTGCGAGACCATGCCGGCCTTCTGGTCGCGGCAGTCGCCGTTCCGCGCGCCGCTGACCTTGCACGCGCCGGAAGACATCGCGCATTTCTACAAGACGCGACAGGCGTTGGGCCTGAGCGGCGGCATGCTGATCGCCAATCCGGTGCCGGAGGATCACGAGATCCCGGCCGGCGAGATGGGCGGTTATATCGAGGCCGCCCAGAAGGCCGCCGAGGCGCTCAACGTCACCGGCAAAGCGGTGACGCCTTTCCTGCTCTCCAAAATCCTCGAACTCACCGGCGGCCGGAGCCTGAAGACCAACATCGCGCTGGTGGAAAACAATGCTCGGCTGGCGGCGCGGATTGCCGGGGCGCTGTAGGACGCCGGAAATACGAGCGGCGGCACCACGGCTACTCGCGACCACCGAGTTCCGTCACGCCCTCATCTGTCCTGCTGGACGTCTCCGAAAAAGTCTGCGCTGCCTCATCGCCCCGAGGTCCTAGCGTTATTTTCCCGCCCGCCGCCCCGCCTCATAGGCCCGCCGCGCCCAGACCGCCATCTCGTCGGGGTCGTCGAAGGCACTATCGGGAATGCTCCAATAGGGCATCGCCACCAGCTTGCCGTGCCGGGACCCGGTGTAGGTCCACTGCGTGCAGCCGGCGGCCTCGAAGTCGGGCGCGCTTTGCTCGTCCGCTTTCAGCATCAATTCGCCGCGCAGCACGACGGCGACGATGACGCCGTCGGCATAGATGCCCTTGCCGCCGAACAGCTTGCGGATGCTGACCAGGCCCAGGCTCTGGAAGAGTTCTTCTATGCGTTCATTGTCCATGCGCGGATCATGTCACCGCGATCCGGCCTTGTCATCGGCGCAACCAAAACCATGCTGACAGGTTGAAAGGGGATCGACCGGAGTTCCCGCCATGCCTGTCCTGCTCAAGGGGTCCTGCCGCTGCAATGCCGTTCGTTTCGAGGTGGAAAGCCACACGCCCGTGCCGTTCATGCTGTGCTACTGCTCGATCTGCCGCAAGCAGCAGGGCGGCGGCGGTTTTGCCATTAATCTTGGCGCCGACTACGAGACGATGACCATCCGCGGCAAGGGGAGCCTCGGCGTCTATCGGGCCGAGATCGAGGACGACGAACATCCGCATTGCGAAATCTCGACCGGAGAGCGCAATTTCTGCCGCAAATGCGGATCGGCGCTGTGGCTCTACGACCCGACCTGGCCGGAACTCGTTCATCCCTTCGCCTCGGCGATCGACAGCGACCTGCCGAAACCGCCAAGCAAGGTGCATCTGATGCTGAAATACAAGGCCAACTGGGTCGAGCCCGATGTCGGGCCGAGCGACAAGGTGTTCGACGTCTATCCCGAGGAATCGATCGCCGACTGGCATAAGCGAACCGGGACGTGGGTGGAGTGAGTGTCTTCGCTGCGTTCTAAGGGAGGTGAGGAGTGTCTGCGCAGCAGGCGGGAAGCCAATTGCGCGGCTTTTCGAATGACGAACGCCGGCAGCGGGGCTATTGAGGGGCCAGCGCTGCCCCTCATCCGGCCCTTGGGGCCACCTTCTCCCCGTAAACGGGACGAAGGAAGGTCAGGCGGAGGCGCGTGCTTCTGCCAGCGCCTTGAGGTCGGCCGGCTTCAGTTCGACGGATTCGCCGCAGCCGCAGGCCGAGCTCTGGTTCGGGTTGCGGAAGGTGAAGCCGGTGCGCAGCGTCGTCTGCTCGAAATCCATCTCGGTGCCGAACAGGAAAAGTGCTGCTTCCGGCGCGACATAGACATGGGCGCCGTCGCGCTCGATGTGGTCGTCCTTGGTATTGGGTTCGGTCACCAGGTCGACCGTGTATTCCATGCCGGCGCAACCGCCCTTCTTGATACCGAGGCGAATGCCATGCGCATTCTCACGCGTGGCAACGATCTCGCGCACCCGGTCGGCGGCCTTTTCGGTCATCGTGATGACGGCAAAGCGTCCCATCTTTTTCCTTCTCCATTCCATGCAGGTTCAAGGCCTGCCGAATGATTCCTCACCTAAAATGGTGAAGTTTTACCACTGGCGCAAGTGTGCCGGACTCAAGGTCAATACCAGCCCACCGCCACCTGCGCCTCTTCCGACATGCGATCGGGCGACCAGGGCGGGTCGAATGTCATGTTGACCTCGACGCCCGACACGCCTTCGACGGCGCCGACGGCGTTCTCAACCCAGCCCGGCATCTCGCCGGCCACCGGGCAGCCGGGCGCGGTCAGCGTCATGTCGATCTTGACCGAACGGTCGTCCTCGATGTCGATCTTGTAGACGAGGCCAAGCTCGTAAATATCGGCCGGGATTTCCGGGTCGTAGACCGTCTTCAGCGCCGAGACGATGTCGTCGGTCAGCCGCGCCAGTTCGTCGGCGGCAATTGCGGAGGCGGAAACCACCGCATTGGCGGCCGCGTCGGGAACAGCATCGGTGGCTGTGCTGGCATCTTCCATTATCGTCACCCGAAAAACTTGCGCGCTTTTTCCAACGCATCAGCCAAAGCATCGACTTCGGCTCGCGTATTATACATGCCGAACGACGCCCTGCATGTGGAGGTTACGCCGAAGCGTTTCAACAGGGGCTGGGCGCAATGGGTGCCCGCGCGCACAGCCACGCCTTGCCGGTCGATCACCATCGACACGTCATGGGCATGAATGCCTTGCAGCTCGAACGAGATGATGGCGCCCTTGCCGGGCGCGTCGCCGAAGATGCGCAGCGAGTTGATGGCGCGCAGCCGCTCGTGCGCATAGTCCTTCAAATCGGCCTCGTGCGCGGCGATGCGCTCGCGGCCGATCTTTTCCATGTAATCGAGCGCGGCGCCGAGCCCGATCGCCTGGACGATCGGCGGCGTACCGGCCTCGAAGCGGTGCGGCGGGTCGTTGTAGGTGACGATGTCTTCCGTCACCTCCTCGATCATCTCGCCGCCGCCCATGAACGGACGCATGCGCTGCAAGATGTCCTTCTTGCCGTAGAGTACACCGATGCCCGAGGGACCGTAGACCTTGTGGCCGGTGAGGACGAAGAAATCGCAGTCGAGGTCCTGCACGTCGATGGGCATATGGACGGCGCTCTGGCTGCCGTCGACGAGCACGGGAATGCCGCGCGAATGCGCGATGCGCACGATCTCCTTGATCGGCGTCACCGTGCCCAGCGCGTTCGACATCTGCGTGATGGCGACTAGCTTTGTGCGGTCAGTCAGTCGCTTCTCGAATTCCTCGATGTGGAAGACGCCGAGATCGTCGACCGGCACCCAGACCAGTTTGGCGCCCTGCCGCTCGCGGATGAAATGCCATGGCACGATGTTGGAGTGGTGCTCCATGATCGACAGCACGATCTCGTCGCCCTCGCCGATATTGGGCATGCCATAGCCATAGGCGACCGTGTTGATCGCCGATGTCGTGTTCGAGGTGAAGACGATATTGTCGGTGCTCGGCGCATTGAGGAAGCGGCGAACCGTCTCCCGCGCCTTCTCATAAGCGTCGGTCGCTGCATTGGACAGGAAGTGCAGGCCGCGATGGACGTTGGCGTATTCCTGGGCATAGGCGTGCTGGACCGCGTCGAGCACCGCCTGCGGCTTCTGCGCCGAGGCGCCATTGTCGAGATAGACGAGAGGTTTGCCGTAGACTTCGCGTGACAGAATCGGGAAATCGCGGCGGATCGCCTCGACGTCGTAGGTTTCGACTTTCTGGTCCATCATAAGCTCTCTTGAGGCACTGCCTCATTCCGTCCAACACCCCTCATCCGTCTCGGCGCTACGCGCCGATCCACCTTCTCCCACAAGGGGAGAAGGTCAGGCGCTCTTCCTTCTCCCCTTGTGAGAGAAGGTGGCCGCGAAGCAGCCGGATCAGGGGTGTTCGCCGGAGCGAGCCCTATCCACTCATCCATGCGCCGCAAACCAGCCGTCGAGCCTGGTCTCCAGGGCCTCGACGATCACCTCGTCGTCCAGTTCCTCGATCACCTCGGCGATGAAGGCCTTCACCAGCAGACCACGGGCGCTCTTCTCGTCGATGCCGCGCGCCATCAGGTAAAACAGATGGTTGTGGTCGATCTCGGTGACGGTGGCGCCATGACCGCAGACCACGTCGTCGGCGAAGATTTCGAGTTCCGGCTTGGTCGAGAACTCGCCGTCGTCCGACAGAAGCAGCGTGTTGCAAGCCATTTTGGCGTTGGTCTTCTGCGCGTATTGATGGACGTTGATGCGGCCCTGGAAGACGCCACGCGCCTTGCCGGTCACGACGTTGCGGATCACTTCCGTCGACGTGGTGTGCGGCACCGCATGATCGAGCACCATGGTGGTGTCCGTGTGGGCGTCGCCGGCCAGCAGGTTGATGCCGCGCAATTGGAAGTCGGCGCCCTCGCCCGTCGTCTTCACCACGACCTCCTGGCGCACGAGCTTGCCGCCGGCATTCATGACGAACAGCGTCAGTTTCGCGTTCTTGCCGATATGAGCCTTGAACTGCGCCAGATGCGTTGCCGTGTCCGGCTGCTCCTGGACGATCAGCCAGGTCACCTCGGCGCCTTCGCCGAGCACGAGCTGGCTGACCGAGCTGACAAGGGCCGCGCCCTCGCCGGCCTGGCGCTCGACGATCACAGCCTTGGCGCCGGCGCCGACGCGCACGGCCAGGCGTATATGCGTCTGGCCGCCGGCCTGCAGGTTCTGCAATTCGATCGGCTTTTCCACTTGGGTGCCATCGGCGATGTCGACGAAATAGCCGTCGGCGACGAAGGCCATGTTCAACGCCCCGATGGCATCGTCGCTGCCATAGGGATCGAGCCCAGGCGCGATGCTGCCGTCGGTCAGTTTCTCCGACAAAGCCTGGACGCTGACGCCTTCGATTGCGGGCGTTTTTGCGCTCGACACGCCGTTGAGAAGCGGCAACACGGTGGAACCTTCAACGACTGGCGCGATGGCTTTGGCCACGGCCGTCGGGTCGAAGTCCGGCACCGCACTCAGCAGCCGGCGCAGGTCCGTGTAATGCCAGGATTCGACGCGCCGCGTCGGCAGTCCGTGCTTCACCGCCTCGATGGCGTCGTCGCGCTTCAACATCACCGCGCCGTCGCCCGGCAGCAGCGACAACCGTTCGCCGAAAGCGTCGATCAACGCTGTTTCGGCCGGTGTCCGCTGGGGTTGTGTGTGCATGTTCATCAGTTTGACCTTGCCTTCTGGCATCTCACGCGGCTTCACCGATCACGCCGGCATAGCCATTGGCCTCGAGGTCGAGCGCCAGCGACTTGTCGCCGGACTTGATGACCTGGCCCTTGTAAAGCACGTGCACGGTGTCGGGCACGATGTGTTCGAGCAGCCGCTGATAGTGCGTGATGACGACGATGGCGCGCTCGGGCGAGCGCAGCGCGTTGACGCCATCGGAGACGATTTTGAGCGCATCGATGTCGAGCCCGGAATCGGTCTCGTCAAGCACGCAGAGCTTTGGCTCCAAAAGCTTCATCTGCAGAATCTCGGCGCGCTTCTTCTCGCCGCCGGAGAAGCCGACATTGAGCGGCCGCTTGAGCATGTTCATGTCCATGTTGAGCGAGGCTGCGGCATCCTTCACGCGCTTCAGGAATTCGGGGATCTTCAGCGGCTCCTCGCCTCGCGCCTTGCGCTGCTCATTCATGGCAACCTTCAGGAATTCCATGGTCGCCACGCCCGGTATCTCCATCGGATACTGGAAGGCCAGGAAAATGCCCGAAGTCGCGCGCTCGGCCGGATCCATTTCGAGGATCGACTGGCCGTTGTACAGGATATCGCCCTCGGTCACTTCGTAGTCCTCGCGGCCGGCGAGAATGTAGGACAGCGTCGACTTGCCCGAGCCATTCGGCCCCATGATCGCGGCGACCTCGCCGGCTTTTACCGAAAGATTCAGGCCGCGGATGATTTCGGTGCCGTCATCGACGATGCGGGCATGCAGGTTCTTGATCTCAAGCATTCTTTTCTTCCTGAATATCTGTCCGGTCAGCCGACCGAGCCCTCGAGCGAAATCCCGATCAGCTTCTGTGCCTCGACGGCGAATTCCATCGGCAGCTGCTGGATGACGTCCTTGACGAAGCCGTTGACGATCAGCGCGATCGCTTCCTCCTCCGGAATGCCGCGCTGCATGACGTAGAACTTCTGGTCCTCGGAAATCTTCGACGTCGTCGCTTCGTGCTCGAACTGCGCGGTCGCGTTCTTGGCTTCCATGTAAGGCACCGTGTGGGCGCCGCACTGGTCGCCGATCAGCAGCGAGTCGCAATTGGTGAAGTTGCGCGCATTGGTCGCCTTGCGATGCGCCGAAACCTGGCCGCGATAAGTGTTCTGCGAAAAACCGGCGGCGATGCCCTTGGAGATGATGCGGCTCGACGTGTTCTTGCCGAGATGGATCATCTTGGTGCCGCTGTCGACCTGTTGGTAGCCGTTCGACACGGCGATCGAATAGAACTCGCCGCTGGAATCGTCGCCGCGCAGGATGCAGCTCGGGTATTTCCACGTGATCGCCGAGCCGGTCTCGACCTGCGTCCACGAGATCTTCGAGCGGTGGCCACGGCAATCGCCGCGCTTGGTAACGAAGTTATAGATGCCGCCCTTGCCCTCGGCGTCGCCGGGGTACCAGTTCTGCACCGTCGAATATTTGATCTCGGCATCGTCTAGCGCCACCAGTTCGACGACCGCCGCATGGAGCTGGTTCTCGTCGCGCTGCGGCGCCGTGCAGCCTTCGAGATAGGAGACGTAGGCCCCCTCCTCGGCGATGATCAGCGTGCGCTCGAACTGGCCGGTGTTCTTCTCGTTCATGCGGAAATAGGTCGACAGTTCCATCGGGCAGCGAACGCCCTTGGGCACGAAGACAAACGAGCCGTCGGTGAAGACGGCCGAATTCAGCGTCGCATAAAAATTATCCGACGTCGGCACGACCGAGCCGAGATATTTCTTCACCAGTTCCGGATGCTCGCGGATGGCTTCCGAGATCGAGCAGAAGATGACGCCCGCCTGCGCCAGTTCCTTCTTGAACGTGGTGACGACGGATACCGAATCGAACACGGCATCGACGGCGACGCGGCCGGACTTGTAGACATTGTCGCTGGCTTCCTCGAGCTCGGACGCATCGGTCTTCTGCACGCCGGCCAGGATCTCCTGCTCCTTCAGCGGAATGCCGAGTTTCTCGTAGACCTTCAAGATCTCCGGATCGACGTCGCTGAGCGAGCTCGGTCCGGGCGTGCTCTTCGGCGCCGCGTAGTAATAGATGTCCTGGAAATCGATCTTGGGATAGTTGACGCGCGCCCAGGTCGGCTCTTCCAGCGTCAGCCAGCGCCGATAGGCTTCCAGACGCCATTCCAGCATCCAGGACGGTTCGTCCTTCTTCGCTGAAATGAAACGGATGATGTCTTCGCTCAGGCCCTTGGGGGCCTTGTCGACAGCGATTTCGGTCTGGAACCCGTATTTGTATTGGTCGACGTCGATCTTTCGGACCCGATCGATCGTGTCCTGCACAGCAGGCATATGCGTTCTCCATCCACGCCGGGGTCAAGGCCCGACAGTTTTCAAACTATGGCACCGCCGGATAAGCACCCAAGGAGCACCCGCGGCGGCGTAAGTTTCATATAGTGCGCCTCGGCCGGAAATTCACCCGGCCAGCATGAAACGCACGGCTCTACCAGGCCGAAAGGCCCAAATTCGTCGAACCGCTACGCGGCCTTCTCCTTGCCCACCCGACGTGCGGCGATTTCTGCCAACGCCAGGCGGAACGCCTCGATGTCCTGCGCGCCGGTCGCCGCGCCGATCGACACGCGCAACGCACCTAGACTGTCACCTTGACCCATAGCCTTCAGCACATGGCTCGGACCGACTTTACCCGACGAGCAGGCGGAACCCGCCGACAGCGCCACACCGGCCAGGTCGAAGGCGATCTGTACCGTTTCGGCCTTGGCGCCGGGAATAGCGAAGAATGTCGTGTTGGCAAGCCTCGGTGCGCCGGTTCCGAAGATTTCCACGTCCGGTATCAACATTTTAACGATGGCCTCGATCTCGTCGCGGCGCCGACGCAGGGCGTCGATGGCCTCCAATCCGATGAGAGCCTCCCGCGCCGCCGCGCCAAATCCCGCAATGCCGGGCAGGTTCTCGGTGCCGCCGCGATGGCCCTTTTCCTGGCCACCGCCGTTGATGAGCGGCTTCGGCATCATCAGATCGGCAGCGGCGACGATGGCGCCGACGCCCTTGGGGCCGCCGATCTTGTGCGACGATAGTATCAGATAGTCGGCGTAACCCGCCGAAATGTCGATTGAAATGCGCCCTGCCGCCTGAACCGCGTCTACGACGAGGACACCGCCGACCGACTTTACGATTTCGGCGATACGATCGACCGGCTGGATGACACCAGTCTCATTATTGGCGGCATGGATTGCCACCAGCGGCAGGCCGGCGGCCTTATCGTGCGCGGCAAGCGCGTTTGCCATTGCTTCGAGGTCGACAATTCCATTGGCGTCGACGCCGATCCGCATCACCTGCGAGGCCGGGAAGGACCCGCCGTTCAACAGGCAGGGGTGGTCGGCTTCGCAGATATAGAGATGGCTCATGCGGATGATCCCGCGCCCCATCCGCCAATCGGGCGTCAGCAGCGTCGAGGCGGCTTCCGTGGCGCCTGACGTGAACACGACATGCCCAGCCTTGGCCTTCACCAATTCCGCCACATCACGCCTTGCAGTTTCGATCAGGCGACGCGCCGCACGCCCTTCGGCATGGACCGATGATGGGTTGGCGGCCACATCGAGCGCCGCGACCATAGCCTCGCGTGCCGCTGCAAGCAGCGGCGCACTGGCATTGTAGTCGAGATAGGCGCGCATTCCGGCCATTTTCTTCCAGTTGGTCCCGTCAGAAGCCATTCCACCGAGATATCGCGTTATTTCCTTGAAATTCCAAGGCAAGCCGTCCTATTTACGCGGCTTGCGGCGCGGGTAGCCGGACGATTGCGTTCCGGCCACCCAGTTTTGAACAATTCTAAACTAGCTTCTATGAAGACGCTCGCCCTGCGTCAAGGCCAGAGGAAGGTTCTCCGGGCGCCGCGCATTCTTATTACCCAAGTTGGAGTATTTCATGCCTGAGGTCATTTTCACCGGTCCGGCCGGCCGTCTGGAGGGTCGCTACCAGCCCTCGAAGGAAAAGAGCGCGCCGATTGCCATTGTCTTGCATCCGCACCCGCAATTCGGCGGGACGATGAACAACAAAATCGTCTACGACCTCTTCTACATGTTCCAGAAGCGCGACTTCACCACGCTGCGCTTCAATTTCCGCGGCATCGGGCGCAGCCAGGGCGAATTCGATCACGGCACCGGCGAATTGTCGGATGCGGCCGCCGCACTCGACTGGGTGCAGTCGCTGCATCCGGATTCCAAGAGTTGCTGGGTTGCCGGCTATTCGTTCGGCTCGTGGATCGGTATGCAGCTTTTGATGCGCCGGCCCGAGATCGAAGGCTTCATCTCGGTCGCGCCGCAACCCAACACCTACGACTTTTCCTTCCTGGCGCCCTGCCCCTCCTCGGGGCTCATCATCCATGGCGACGCTGACAAGGTGGCGCCGCCGAAGGACGTGCAAGGCCTGGTCGACAAACTGCACACGCAAAAGGGCATCACCATCACGCAGAAGACATTGCCCGGCGCCAATCATTTCTTCGCCAACGATGCCGAACTGCTGATCGAGGAATGCGCGGATTATCTCGATCGCCGGCTGGCCGGCGAATTGTCGGATCCGCGCCCGAAGCGGCTGCGCTAAAGGACGGATGATCGCGATGTACCAGCCTCCTCATTTCCAGGAAACACGGCCGGAGGTGCTGCACGGGCTGATCCGGGCACATCCGCTCGGCCTCTTGGTTTCCAGCGGACCCGAAGGGCCGGTCGCCGACGCCATTCCGTTCCTGATCGACGCCGATGTCGGGCCAAATGGCAGGCTGCGCGCACATCTGGCCAAAGCCAATCCGCAATGGCGGCTTATCGCCGACAATCCGGCCTCGACGGTGCTGATCGTCTTCCAGGGCACCGACGCCTATGTGACGCCGTCCTGGTACGAGACCAAGCGCGAGACCGGCAAGGTGGTGCCGACCTGGAACTATGCCATCGTGCAGGTGCGCGGCATCGCGAAGGTGATCGACGATCAGGACTGGCTGGCGCGGCAGATCGCCGACCTGACGGCTTCGCAGGAAGGCACGCGTGAGGCGCCATGGGCGGTAACGGATGCGCCTGCCCCGTTCATCCAGTCGCAGATCAAGGGCATCATCGGGCTGGAGATCGAGATCGCCGAAATCCATGGCAAATGGAAGGTCAGCCAGAACCGTCCCGTCGCGGATCGCGCAGGCGTTGCGAACGGGCTTGAAAGCGAGACGGCAAATTCGTCCGACATGGTGAACCTGGTAAGGTCCTATGGCGGACTGAACGGCGACTAAATCCCAGGCTCGATGGATCAGACGGCCGTTCGGCTTGTTCGACCGATCAGCCGAAACGTCTGCTTGCGCACCGGCAATCCCGATCGTGTCGGGCTGAAGATGAAGCCGAGCCGGGCAAAGACCAGTCCGCAAACCAGCGCGAAGGCAAAGCCAAGACCAAAGCCGGCGACGGTATCACTCGGATAATGCGCGCCGACGAAGACCCGCGTCGAGGCGATGCAGGCCGTGATCGGCAAGGCGATGTACCAGCGCCGCGGGAACAAAAGCAGCAGGATGCCGAACACGGCCCCCATGGTCGTGGCGTGACCGGACGGGAAACCGGCAAAGCGCGCATCGAAGGCCAAGGGACGCAGCGAGAGCACGCCGAGATCCTGAAAATAGAGCGGACGCGCCCGGCCGACCGCATATTTCAGGACATTGACCAGCAGGCCGGACAGACCGACGGCGCTCAGTGCAAGGAACGCCAGGCAGGTCCAGTTGTAGACGAGCATCAATGACCGCCGCGACAGGCTTCGCCAGTCCGTCAGATTGGCCCCTATGAGCAAGAGTGCCGGCGGGATGAGATACCAGCCGCCCAGGCCGAACTGTGTCAGGAACTCGGCGAGCCGGCCGAAGCCCGCCGACCACCGGCCGTGCAGCAGTCCCGCCGGCGTGTCGAGGCCGACGAACGCCGCTGCCGTGAGCAAAATCCAGGCCGAGATCCAGAGCGGCCATAGGACCTTGGGATACGAGGCGGAACGAGCGGCGAAGCGCCCTCTCACGATCCGCAGCGTGTCGCGGAAATTGCCAACGGACCGACGCACCACCGCAGCGGGCGCAACGGATACGGAAGGGCGCGGTTTCACCAGCATTGAAAACCGGATCCCATTGTCGAACTCATTGGGCGATACGGTAGAGGCCGAGCGACATTTTGTCTCCCGATGAAAAGTTGAGCCCGTCGATCGTCGTAAGATGGCTCGCCGCCTTGCCTTGCCCCGCCAGCAATCCATTGAGTTTCTGCTCATCTTCGACCGGCGCCAGCCCCAGCGCGCAGGCGGGGTCGGCAAGCAGATGCTTTGCCACGCCATCGATGTCGGTCAGTATCGTTTTCGTGCCCACCAGGAACACAAGGCTCGGCTCGTGATACCGCGCCGACGCCAGCACCGAGGTGTCGCAAGGCTTGTTGGCGCGCACAGCCTCGTTGATCGCCGGGCTCAGCCATATCGGCTTCAAGGACGGGGCGATGACACCAAACAGCAACCCGTAGGCGATGCCCGCACAAGCCGCGACGGCGCCGATACGGGCAAGCGGCACTTGCAACTGTCGCGAGAAGGCCAGGTAGCCGGCGCCGAGCGCTGATGCGGCCGCCGGAATGCTCCACCACGAGAAAGTATGGGTGAGATAGATCGGGGCGCCCACACAGACCGCGGCCAGGCCGAGGCTGACCACGACCAGGCCGAAGGCAGTCGACCACCACAACCATTGCTGCCAGCGCCGGAGCGGCGCATTGGCTTCCTGCGGCTGCAATGTCAAAAGCCAGCCGATCAGCAGCGCCATGCCGGGATAGGCCGGCAGCACGTAGTGCGGCAGCTTGGTCGGAATCAGTTCGAATACCAGCCAGAAGGGGATGTACCAAGCGAGACAGAAGCGCAGCCTGACATCGTCGCGCAGCCGGTTGAGGGCTTGCAGGCCGGCGCCGACGGCGATCAGGCCGAACGGCCACATGAACAGCGAATAGGTCAACATGTAGAAGCCGGGCGGCAGGCCGTGCGATTCCTCGCCCTGGGCGACCTTGCCGAGCATGTCCTTGCCGACGGCTTGCTGGAGGAAGGCGCCGTGGCTTTTCCAGGTGATCAGGGCGAGCCAGGGCAACACGATCAGGACGACGAGCAGCAGGCCGCGCCCCACCTTGAGCTTCGACAGCCAGCGCCCGTCGCGTTCGAATGCAAACAAGACAGCGATGGTGAGCGCCGACAGCAGTGGGGCGATCGGCCCCTTGATGAGGATCGCGGCCCCTTGCGCCAGCCAGAATATCCACCACAGATGGCCGGCGACGGGCTCGTTGCGGCGCGATGCCAGGTAAATCTGCGCCAGCGCGCCCTGCGCCGCCACGCAGCAGGCCAGCAGCATCGCATCGGTCTTGGCGTCGCGGCCCTCGAAGGCGGTGGCGAAGATCGCCGCCATCACCAGGCCGGCGGCGATGCCGGCACTGGCTCCGAAAAGCCTGGTGCCCGTCCAGGCGATGCCGAGAACGGCCAGGGCGATGCCCAGCGTCGACACCAGGCGGTAGACCCATATTGGTGCGGCGGCGCCCTTGCCGCTTAGAGCCACGGCCGCGGATTGCAGCCAATAGATGCCGATCGGCTTCTGGTAGCGCGAAGCGTCCTGAAAGCGGATGTCGACATAATCGCCGCTCTCGACCATCTGCTTGGTGGCCTGGACGAAGCGCGGCTCGTCACGGTCCAGCGGCGGCATGGACGCAAGTCCCGACACCGTCATCACCAGGCTGAACAGGAAAAGAAGGATGTAGTTCCTGTTCAGCGCCATATTCCAGCCTCTCCGACCATTCTTCCCTGATGCGCAAAGTCGCTCAATCGACCTTCGTCATCGCCGCCTTGCGTTCATTGGCGATCAGCCAGAGATTTCTGATGTAGATGAACAAGCCCATGCCCTGGCCGGCGATGAACACCGGGTCCTGCCGCTTGATCGCATAAATCAGCAACAGACCTCCGCCGAACAGCGAGAAGAACCAGAAGGCGATCGGCACGACGCTTCGCTTGGCCTTTTCCGATGCGAGCCACTGCACGACGAAGCGCATGGTGAAAAAGAACTGGGCGACGAAGCCGAGCAGGATCCACGCGTTGAACTGTTCGATGAAGACCCGGTGGATCCAGGTCACCAGTTCCTGAAGCACGTTAACCATGCGTGATTTCCTCTACTTTTGGCATCCGGCGACGCCTGCGGCGCAGCCACCAGACGCCGCAGAGATCGAGCACGCCCTGCAGGCCACGGTCGAAAATTCCGTAGTTCGACTTGCCGTGGCGGCGGGAGCGGTCGACGACGTCGCAATGCACGACATGGTATCCTTCCTGGATGACCAGCGCCGGAACGAAACGATGGGTGCCGTCGAAGAACGGCAGCTTGCGCAGGATCTCGGTGTGGACCGCCTTCAGGCCGCAGCCTGTGTCGCGCGTCTCGTCATGCAGGATGGCGTTTCTCAGCCAGTTGGCGAACCGCGATGCCAGTTGCTTGACCTTGCTGTCGCGGCGCTTCAGGCGCTGCCCTTGCGCGGCGCCGTAGCCGGGCCCGGCCCGCCGCAAGGCGTCGACCAGCATGGGAATGTACTGAGGATCGTTCTGGCCATCGCCGTCGATCGTGGCGACGATGCTTCCGCGCGCCGCCCAGGCGCCGGAGCGTACCGAGAGGCTCTGGCCGGCGGATTTCTCGTGCCGCAATTCCCTGACTGGAAACGGGCGAAGTGCTGCCTGCCTGGCGAGAACGGCTGCGGTTTCGTCGGTCGAGCCGTCGTTGACGATGATCAGTTCGAAGTCGCGCCCGGTCATCGCCGCCTCGATCTCATCGATCAGCAGCGGCAGGTTTGCCGCCTCGTTCCTGCAAGGAATGACGATGGATATCAATGCGTCCGGCATGTCGCGTGGGGCTCTGTCGTCGGATATGGCATTGGGTGGATGCCGTGCGGTGCCGCTTGAGGTCGTGGGCTGCAAGGACCTTTTGGCGCGCGCCTCATTACGCCAGCACAAACAATGAAGCAAGCATCCGCGCCGAGGGGTGTCGTAAGCACATGAGTTGTCCGGATTAGGTAGCACGTGAGTTGTCCGGTTTTATCGCCAGCGGATGGAGGCTGGGGATGAAGCGGACGGCATGGCTACAGGAACGGAGAATGCAAAAGTTTCGGGACGTATTGAGCCGCTGGAATGGCGGCGATCTTTCGATGATGGAGGCAGGGGAGTTGCTTGGCATGTCGGAGCGGCAATTCCGACGCTACCGCGACCGGTACGAAGAAGCTGGGGAAGCAGGGTTGCTGGATCGGCGCTTGGGCAAGCTTTCGACGCGTCGGGTGCCGGCGGAAGCGATTGAGGAGATGCTGGAGCTTTACCGTCATCGCTACCTCGGCTGGAATGTGAAGCATTTCCACGAGCACCTGCTGCGCGATCACCATTTCAGCTGGGTCTACACCTTCATCAAGACGCAGCTCCACGCGGCGGGCCTTGTGGAACGGGCCAAGCGGCGCGGTGCTCACCGGCGCAAGCGGGAGAGGAAGCCTTGCGAGGGGATGATGCTGCATCAGGATGGCAGCCGTCATCGATGGCTGGCGGGTGAGCCGATGCTGGACCTGATCGTGACGATGGACGATGCGACGAGCACGATCTATTCGGCCTTCCTGATCGAGGAGGAAGGCACGGCGTCGAGCTTTCAGGGCCTTCTGGAGACATTCGTCGCCAAGGGATTGCCATCGAGCCTCTACAGCGATCGCGGCAGCCACTATTTCGTGACGCTGAAGGCCGGCGAGGCGGTCGACAAAAGCCGGCTGACCCAGGTCGGCCGGGCACTCGAGCGGCTGGGTATCGAACATATTCCAGCCTATTCCCCTGAAGCGCGAGGCCGCTCGGAGCGGATGTTCTCCACCTTGCAGGATCGGCTACCGAGAGAGCTGGCGCTGGCCGGAATTGCCGACATCGAGGCCGCCAACCGGTTCATCGCACAGACCTACCTACCAGCTCACAATGCCCGCTTCGCCAGGCCGGCCGCGGTCGAGGACAGCGCCTTTGTCGCCGCAGACCCGCAACAACTGGCCCAGATCCTGTGCATCGAGGAGGAGCGCGTCGTTGCCCGCGACAACACGGTCGCCTTCGCGCGGCTGCGATTGCAGCTGCCGCAGAGCCCGATCCGGCATCACTTCGTCAAAGCCACCGTCAAGGTCAGGCACTACCCGGATGGAACCCTCGCGATCTTTCACGGGCCGCGCCGCATTGCTCGCTACAGCTCTGACGGCGCCGCAATCGAAGACACTTGCCCCATCAGGCAAGCCGCGTGAACCGCTTCGACGCCAAAACAGAAGCGGACAGATCATGTGCTACCAAACCGGACAACTTGATTAGCTACCGACAGCATCCGCGCCGAGGGGCGGCTTGCGTCGTTTCAACAACAAGTGATTGCCAAGCCCCTGGTCGAAGTGCGATCGGGCGCAAAACCGGAATCCACTTTTGCTGATCGCGCTTGGGTGCTAAACGCGCGCTTTCACATACGCCCGCGCCGGACGGGCGGACGCTTCGGGAAAGAAAAAATGCCTGCCTTCAAATCCGATTTCCTGCGCACGATGAGCGAGCGCGGCTTCATCCACCAGACTTCGGATGATGCCGGGCTGGACGATCTCTTCGCCAAGGAGACGGTGACGGCCTATATCGGCTTCGACGCGACCGCCAAGAGCCTGCACGCCGGCTCGCTGATCCAGATCATGATGTTGCACTGGCTGCAGCAGACCGGCCATCGGCCGATCGCCTTGATGGGCGGCGGCACCTCGATGATCGGCGACCCTTCCTTCAAGGACGAGGCGCGCAAGCTTCTGACCCCGCGCGACATCGACGACAATCTCGCCGGCATCCGCCGCAATTTCATGCCGTATCTCAAATTCGGCAGCGGCCCGAATGACGCGACCATGGTCAACAACGCCGACTGGCTGATGGAGATCAACTACGTCAATTTCCTGCGCGACGTCGGCCGTCACTTTTCGGTCAACCGCATGCTGGCGTTCGATTCCGTCAAGCTGCGGCTCGACCGCGAGCAGTCGTTGTCCTTCCTCGAATTCAACTACATGATCCTGCAGGCCTACGACTTCGTCGAGCTCTACAAGCGCCTCGGCTGCCGTCTGCAGATGGGCGGCTCCGACCAGTGGGGCAACATCATCAACGGCATCGATCTCGGTCGCCGCATGGAGGACGCGCAGCTTTATGCGCTGACGACGCCGCTGCTCACCACCTCGTCGGGCGCCAAGATGGGCAAGTCCGCCACGGGCGCGGTCTGGCTCGATGCCGAGATGCTCTCGCCTTACGAATTCTGGCAGTATTGGCGCAACACCGAGGACGCCGATGTCGGCCGTTTCCTGAAGCTCTACACGACGCTGCCGTTGGACGAGGTGGCGCGCCTGGAGAAGCTCGGCGGGTCCGAGATCAACGAGGCGAAAAAGATCCTCGCCACGGAGATCACCGCGTTGCTCCATGGTCGCGGCGCCGCCGAACAGGCCAGCGAAACCGCACGCAAGACCTTCGAGGAAGGTGCCCTCGCCGAGACGCTGCCGAGCGTCGAGGTTGAAAACGCCAAGCTCGAAGCCGGCGTCGGCATCCTGGCGCTGCTGGTGACCGCCGGGCTGGCGGCGTCCAACGGCGAAGCGCGGCGGCATGTGCAAGGCGGTGCGGTGCGGCTCAACGACCAGCCGGTCAGCGATGACCGCCGCACGGTGACGCTTCAGGATTTGAGTCCGGAAAACGTAGTAAAGCTTTCACTCGGCAGGAAAAAACACATTCTGGTGAGGCCGATCTGAGGCCCCTTCACCGGTACTCGAAGATCGACCTGAATATCCCCGGCGCGATCACCGAGAGCGGGTTGATGTCGAGCAGCGGCTTGTTGGCGTTGCCCTTGAGCCGGTAGGTCACGCCGATCAGGCCGCGGTCGCGGCCATTGCCCAAAAGCGCGCCGACGATGGGCAGTTCACCGAAGATGCGGTTGAGGCCGTAGACCGGCATGAAGGTGCCGGTCATGTCCATATTGTTGTTCTGGTCATAGAGCGTGCCCTGGAACGTCGTGCCGATGCGGGGACCGCGCAGCACGCCGTTGGCCAGCCTGAGATAGCCGCTGCCCTTCTCGATCTCGGCGTAGCCGCGTTCGAACTGTACCCGCGAGGTGTCGAGCTTGCCCTTGACCGCCTGATTAAGGCTGCGGCTGTCGCCTGCGGGTGTGGTCGAGACGATGGATGCGAGCTTCGGTTCGTTGACGACGAAGAAGTTCGTCGTGTCCACCTTGCCCTTCATCGGCCCGTCGCCCGCTCCCGACAAGGCCAGGGCAATCGCCCCACCTTCCATGTGCTCGTAGATGTTGAGGAATCTCAGTATCGCACCGGCGTCCGCCGACTGTACGTTGAGCGAGCGTCGGCCGGCGCTGCTCGTGTTGCTGATAGCTATGGCGGCTCCCGAGCTTGCAGTGGCGCTCACCTTCAGCCCGTTCACCTTCGAACCGGCCGCGCTGTAGTCGAGCTTGAGGTTGGACAGTTGCTCGTCGTGGAAACCGGTCAGCCGATCGACGTCGGCGCTGACGGAAATCGCGTCGGCGCCCGTCGTCTTGGTCGCGGTGTCGACGTCGGAGGTGAACTGCTTGATCAGCGAGCGGGCATCCAGGGCGTTGCCGCTGATGTTGACTGCATAGCCCCTGCCCGATCGCTTGACGGATACCGCCACGTCGTCGCCCCGGTTCAGCGCGACTTTGCTGAACTTTGCCGACGACAGGGCCCCGTTGACCAGCACGATGTTGCCGTCGACGGAAAATGTCTTGCCGCCGAGGTCGAAGTCGGACAGCGTCGTGGTATCGCCGGACGTGGTCATGACGAATGTAGCACTTGCGGGGACCCCTGCCCCCTTGCTCCATCCGGCCCAGGGAATGTCGAGCCTGGCATTGGTCAGGTCGGCCGAGACGTTCTGGTTGCCGTCGCCGCTTTTGTCGATCGCGACTTTCACGGTTCCGCCCAGCAACGGGGCCAGCCCCGGCATGGCGGCGGCGCGGATCTTGTCGTCGAGCACCAGGGCCACCTTGCGGCTGCGTGCCGGTCCGCCATCCTCCAGCGGCTCGATCAGGTCGAGTTCGGCCGGAATGCCGTTCAGGGATGCCTTGGCGGAAATCACAGCCTTTTCAGGGTCGACCGTGACGGAACCGTCGGCATCCGTGACGCTCTGGCCTTCGAACGGCTTGGCCAGTGAAAGCCCGCTGTAGTCGAGCGATACCAGCCAATCGAGCTTCGAGCTGTCGACGCCGGATTGCAGCGGAATATCGGCCCTGACATGGCCGGTGACGCTGCCGGACAGGTCTTCGGGCAGGAAGCCGACATGGCGCATGGCATTGATCGGCTCGTAGGAGGCAAGTTCAGCGACCGCGGACGCTTCGCCGGCAACGTCGATGTCGAGCGCGCCGACGACCGGCGGGCGGTTGGCCGCCTTGACCGTCAGCGTGCCGTTGCTGGCCGCCACCGTGCGGCCGCTGGGCATGAAGACAGTACCGGAAGACAGGGAGATATCGACGTCATTGCCGTGGAAGGCGACGACACCGACAGCATCGCGTATCGGCGGGATGCGGCCAGCCGTGTCGAAACGCGATCCTTCGATCTGGAAGCGGCCGAACACCTCGTCGGCGGAAAGCGGCACGCCATTGCCGAGGCGATCAGGCACCACCTGGAATTGAAGATTGGCATCGACGACGCGGCCGCCGAACAGATTGTCCAATACCCAGAGCCGTGCATTGCGCGCCGAAAACCATGGCCAAAGCTGCTTGACGTGCGAGACCGGCATGTCATGCACGTTGAGCGCCAGATTGATGCCTGGAGCCTTGCCATCAACGAACTGCACGGCCGCGGTTCCAAGGACCTCGCTGGAAGCGGCCGACCGGACTGCGATCTGATCGGCTACCAATTTATGGCTTTTGGTCTGGTAGACGCCGGCGATGCGGGCAAGGAAGGTGAGCGCTGGCTCCGGCGATTCCGAAGGCGCCAGTGTCGAGCCGTCACTGGTCAGATCGTATCGGTAGGCCGGCTCCTCTCCGGCGGCGCCGGTCGCGGGCCTGGGCCCGATCGATCCGGCGAAATCGAAGGTCGAGCGGCCGGTCTTCAGCAACAGCCTGTCCACCTGGATCTTGTTGCTGCCGCGGACGAGCGTGGCGCCGACATCGACATCGGCCGACAGCAGGCCACGCGTGCCGAGATCAAGCACCGATCCCCTGGACGACAGGGCAGCCGTCAGCCGCGACGCGGTGTCGTCGGCCCCCTGCGACCCTTTGAGCGTCACGCTGAGCGCCCCCAACTTGCCGCCGGACGCCATTGCGCCGCTTTCGCCGCCGTCTTCGGCGATGCCGACGGTGGCATCCAGCGACATCACGCGCCGGGTCTCGGCATCGCGGCTGGCGGATGCGGCGACGGTCACCGCCTTGCCGTCGACATTTGCCTGCGAGGAGAACTCCATGCCGCCTGTCCCCGACTGCAGGACGACCGCGTCGGCGACGGTGATCAACCTGACCGCCTCGGTGTCGGGCAAGACGAATGCCACATTGTGAAGATCGATACGGTGCAGCGATTCCTCGCGCACCGCATCGAGAGCGTGATTGATGTTGGCAAAGAGCGCATCGGACAGTTTTTCGGGATCGATCAGCCCGTCCCGATTGCGCAGCTCGGCTGTCCAGTCGCCGCCCGACGGCATCGCCGCGGTAACGATGCGCGCATCGGAAATCCTGGCGCTGGTCAGCCGCACCTCGCCTCGAAGCAGCGGCAGCAGGCGGATGCCGAAACGCACCCTGCCCGCATCGGCCATGGGTTTACCGTCGCTGGCCTTCAGGCTGACGTCGCTCACCTGGAGCGCGACGAAGCTCGAACTGTCGAGGGTGATGCGGGCCGGCCCGACCGCAACATCGACATCGACACCCGCTAGCTTCTCGATGGCGGCCTCCGCCTCGACGCGCAGCCGGTCGGCCCCTATTCCGGAGACACCGATGAGATAGACAGCCACCCCCGCCAGCAGCACCAGCGCAACGGCGCCGGCAAACAGCCGCGATAGGATACGAAAGCCGCGCCCGATCGCCGCCTGGCCGAGCGGCGGAACGCGGCAAGCCGATGGCAAGGCGCCCAGGTCGGTGATTTCATCCCGCCTGAACCTGATCTTCTCGTGCTGCGGTTGCTCCTGATCCACGCAATTTTCCGTTCTACGAACTCGCTCGTGGACGAATCCCCGCTCGACACTATATCGGTGTGGCTTCGCGCGTAACCTCAAACAAGGGCATGGATATGGCTGACCTCAATGTGGGCGATCCCGCGCCGCAATTCGAGTTGCCGCGGGACGGCGGTGGTTCGCTCAGCCTGGCCGGCTTTGCCGGCAGACCTGTCGTCCTCTACTTCTACCCACAGGACGACACCACCGGCTGCACCGCCGAAGCGATCAGCTTTTCGCAGCTGAAGCCGGAGTTCGAGAAGGCCGGCGCCGTCGTGATCGGCCTGTCGCCCGACAGCGCCAGGAAGCACGACAAGTTCAAGTCGAAATACGATCTTACCATCGACCTTGCCTCCGACGAGGAGCGCAAGGTGATCGAGGCCTACCACCTTTGGGTCGAAAAATCGATGTATGGCCGCAAATACATGGGTGTCGAGCGCGCGACGTTCCTGATCGGCCGCGACGGGCGCATCGCCAGGATCTGGCGCAAGGTCCGCGTCAAGGGCCATGCCGAGGAGGTGCTGGAAGCTGTGCGGGCGATTTGAGGGGGCGCCTCCGCGCCCTTGTTTTCAGAAAGCGACGCGAAGCAACCCCATGCTCGCTTTGCGGGCAATTCTTGCCGGCGTCTTGCTTCGGCAAAGCTTTGTTAACCTTAATAATGTGTAGTCGGGCTGTCGTGGTGTCGTAAACGAAAGCTTGGTCCCGTGAACGCAACCGGTCAGTCCGCGATCTTTGGCAGGCGCAAGGAACCGCATACAGTCATCATCGCCCGCGGCAGCGAGATCAGGCACTTCACGATCCGGCCCTGGCTGGTTGTATTTCTCGGTTCGGCGCTGGCGGCGATCGCCATCGGTTACCTGCTGGCCACCTCCTATCTCGTGCTGCGCGACGACCTGATCGGCGCCACCACCGCGCGCCAGGCGCGCATGCAGCAGGCTTACGAAGACCGCATCTCGGCGCTTCGCGCCCAGGTCGACCGCATCACCAGCCGGCAGTTGCTTGACCAGCAATTGATGGAAACCAAGGTGAGCGAGCTTTTGGAGCGCCAGACGCAGCTCAGCCAGCGCCACGGCCGCCTCGGCCCGCTGCTCGACCGCGCCGAAAATGAAGTCGGCGCAGCGACGGCCGAAGATCCGGCAGTGCCGGCAAAGCCTGACAAACACGCCGAAGTGACCGGCAGCATCGCCCAGCCTGCTCAAAGCTACGCGCTGGCCAGCCTCGGCGCCGCCACTGGCACCGCCGACACCAGGCCGTTCTCCCTGTGGGCGACCCGCTCCGATCCGCTGCCGAACGATTCAGCCGCCGATCGTGCCGACAAACTGTTCATTTCGATCAACAAGTCGTTGAAATCCATCGAGAACGACCAGCTCACGCGCATCAGCATACTTGCTGATAACGCCTACAAGAATGCCGACGCCATAACCCAGGCGCTCGAGGCGGCCGGACTGCCGGTCGACAGTGATTTCGGCAAGAACGAAAGCGATGTCGGCGGACCGCTGATCCCGCTCGACAGCTCGATGTTTTTCGACAGCAAGGTCAAGGAACTGGACGAGGCGCTGGACACGCTCGACCAACTCAAGAAGGAAGCACGCCGGCTGCCGCTCGCCAATCCCGCACCCGGTCATTCCGTCACCAGCCCGTTCGGCGTGCGCACCGACCCGATCCTCGGCACGGCCGCCCTGCATTCGGGAATGGACTTCAGGGCGCCGATCGGCATGGCGGCCAAGGTCACCGCGCCAGGCGTGGTCACCAAGGCCGGCTGGAATGGCGGCTATGGCCGCATGGTCGAAGTCGATCACGGCAATGGGTTTGCCACGCGCTATGGACATCTCAGCGAAATCGACGTGACCGTGGGCGAAAAAGTGGATGCCGGCGCTGTCATCGGCAAGACCGGCAGCAGCGGTCGCTCGACCGGCCCGCATCTGCATTACGAAGTCCGCCACAATGGCGAAGCGATCGATCCTTTGCGTTTCCTCACGGTCGGCAAGAAGGTCGCGCAGTATCTCTAACGAACGGGCCCAGGCCGCCGCCGTCCCGCGCCGTCCTCATCGCTTTTTCGCATCCTTGTCGCCGTTCAGGGCTTTTCCCTTTCGGGGCGACCGCAAATTGTCGAAGCCCATATAGTGGTCGGTATCAGATGTGTTCCATCTGCCGCCCAGGCAGATGATGGCAATGGCCGCGGCAAAGATCAGCAAGACATAAATCTTATCCATGTCCCGCTATCTAGGGCGCGGTGATCAGCCGGACACCGGCCGGCTTTTCCGCCGTAGCGGGCGCGTCCCTTAAATGCGGTGCATTTTTGAATTCCATTTGACTGAATAAATATTTGGTGCCAACCTTGCCTCAACCGGGGACGCAAGGCATGGCATTGCGAGGGACCAATCAGGAGTTCGGGCGGCCGTACAACCGACGCATCGTGCTCGAATCGATCCGCCGGTACGGCCCCATCGCCAGGGGCGATATCGCCAGGCATGTCGGCCTCACCGTTCAAACCGTATCGACCATCGTTCGCGAACTGGAGGAGCAGGGTTACGTCCTGTCCGTACGCGAGGAGCCGAAGGGCCGTGGCCTGCCACCGGCGACGCTGCGCATCAATCCCGAGGGCGGCTATGCCGTCGGCATCCACCTGACGCCGCTGGGGATCGACGCGGCGCTGATCAATCTCAGCGGTGACGTGATCGACAGCTTGCACCGCGAGGCCCCCAACGCGACGCCCGATCATGCGTTCGACCAGGTCCGCGCCATGGTCCGCGACCTGACCGGAACGCGCGCCGCGGGCCGCGTCATCGGCATCGGCATGGCGCTTCCCGGCCCGTTCGGCGTGGACACGATGAGCTTCATCGGGCCGACCACAATGGCCGGCTGGAAGGACGTGGCGCTGCGCGAGCGGCTGACGGCGGCGACAGGATTGCCGGCCTTTTTCGACGGCGACATGGCTGCGGCCGCCATGGGCGAGCGCCTCTACGGCATCGGCGCCCAGCATTCCGAATATTACTATCTCTATTTCGGCGTCGGACTTGGCAGCGCCATGATGCATGACGGCAGCGTGCTGCGCGGCGCCTGGGGCAATGCCGGCGAGATCGGCCATATTCCCGTCGTTCCCAATGGCGAGCTTTGCCCGTGCGGCAATCGCGGTTGCCTCGAACGTTATGTCTCGCTCGAAGCGCGAGGGCGCTGGAAGGGCAGCGATGCCGATTGGGTCGCCGAGGTCGGCCCGATCTTCCGCAACGCCATTGCCATCATCGAGAACCTTTTCGACCCCGAGACGGTCGTGCTCGGCGGGCTGGCGGCGCCGGACCTGCTCGAACGCCTGGCGAGGTCGGCTGCGCCTCTGCACAATTCGGTTTCGGCCCGCAAGGACCGCAAGACGCCACGCATCGTCGTCGCCGGCGGCGGCCAGCAAGCCGTGCTGCGCGGCGCGGCCGCATTGGCCGTCTCTGGCGTGTTGTCGCCACGCTTCGGCCAGATGTTCACCGCCGAGCGCGAACGCGGCCGCGATATTCTGACAGCCAGGGAGGTTGCCTGATGAGCGAACCCCTGCTGGTGCTCGACAACGTCACCAAGAACTATGGCGCGATCCAGGCGCTGAAGGGCATCAGCTTCTCGATCGGCAAGGGCGAGGTGGTCGCGTTGCTGGGCGATAACGGCGCCGGGAAGTCGACGCTGGTCAAGATCATCGCCGGCGGCCTGGAGCCCACCTCCGGCCGCATGCTGTTCGAAGGCAAGGAGTTCCTTGCCAAATCCCCTGCCGAGGCCAAGGCGGCGGGAATCGAGACCGTCTATCAGGACCTGTCGCTGTGCACGAATGTCGACGTGGTGGCCAATTTCTTCATGGGCCGTGAGATCACGCGCAAGGTGCTCGGCATTCCAGTGCTCGACGAGCGGGCGATGGAGGCCGTGGTCGGCAAGGCGCTTGCCAGCGCCGGCACCCGCATTCCGTCTTTGCGCACCAATGTCGAGCATCTTTCGGGCGGCCAGCGGCAAGCCATCGAGCTCAACCGCTTCGTGCACTGGGGCGGCAAGCTGGTGCTGCTCGACGAGCCGTTTGCAGCGCTTGGCGTCGAACAGACGCGGCGCGGCCTCGACATGATCCGCCAGGTGGCGAACCAGGGCATCGGCGTCGTCATCATCACCCACATCATGCAGCAGGCCTTCCAGGTCGCAGACCGGATCGTAGTGATCCGGCAAGGCGTCGTGGCCGGCGATGTCGCACGCAACAAAACAAGTCCCGATGCGGTGATCAACATGATCACCGGGGAGACGCTTGCCGGTGCCGGACCGGCGGGCTGAGGGACAAAAGAGGGGTCCGGCACTAGAGGAGCCAACGACATGAAACGAATACTTCTTTCTGTCCTCGGTATCCTGGCACTGGCAGTTGCCACGCTCACGCCGGCATTCGCCCAGTCCAAGGGTACCGTCTACTACATGGTGCCGACCTTGCTCGATGAGTTCCAGACCGGCTCGGTGAGCGCGCTGGAACTGTTTCTGAAACAGGTCGGCTACGAGATGAAGACGCTGAACGCCGACAACAAGACCGACGCCCAGCAATCGCAGATGAACGACGTCATCGCGCTGAAACCGAAGGCGATCATCCTGGCCGCCGTCGACTTCAACGCGCTGAAGCCGTCGATCGAGGCCGCGCGCGCGGCCGGCATACCTGTCGTGGAATTCGATCGCCAGATCACCTCCACTCCGTCCGACTTCACCTCGGTAGCCGGCACTGTCGAGATCGGCCACGTCGCCGCCGAACAGGCCGAAGCGCTGCTGAAGGCCAAGAACGGCGCTGTGAAGGGCAAGATCCTGCAGGTGCTCGGCGACCCCGGCGATCCCTACACGCTCGACATCCAGAAAGGCTTTGAAGAGAAGATGAAGGCGTTCCCGGACGTCAAGATCATCTCGCTCCCGGCCATGCAATGGGAGGCCAGCAACGCCGGCACCATCGTCGCCGACCAGATGCTTGCCAACCCCGACATCGACTTGATCTTCAGCCACGCCGCGCATCTTTCGGTCGCCGCCGTCGCCTCGCTCGAGGCCGCCGGCAAGAAGCCGGGCGACGTCATGCTGATGAGTTCGAACGGCGCGCCGGTCGGCCTCGACCTGATCCGCAAGGGCTGGCTCAACGTCGAAGTCGAACAGCCGCTCTACGCGCAGGCCGCGGCGGTCGCCATGTTCATGGACAAGGTCGTCAACAAGCAGGAGATCAAGCCCGGCGACTATGACGTGCTTGGCCTGAAATCGGTGGTGACCAAGGAGGCCTGGGGCCCGAACATCAAGATCCCGGGTGCCGCGATCACCAAGGAGAACGTCGACAACCCGGCCTTCTGGGGCAACCAGAAGCCGCCGAAGGACACCGTGAAGTCCGTCGAATAAACGTTCCCCAGAACGGCTCCGGGCCACCCGCCCGGAGCCGCCCTGCCCGGCAGAATTGCCCGGCATAGAGCCGCCGCGGCATTCGAACCCAAACCGGATCAGCCCATGAGCCCCCGCACCCGTCAAATCCTCGAGTTCGTCCTCGATAATCTCGTCTGGTTCATGCTGGTCTTCGTGCTGGTGGTGTTCTCCTTTTCATTCCCAACTATTTCCAGCTCGGTATTTTCGCCAACATCATCGAAGCCTCCAGCGTGCTAGGCGTGATGTCGATCGGCCTGGCGCTGGTCATCATCGCCGGGCACATGGACCTGTCGGTCGAATCGGTGGCTGCGCTCAGCGCCATGGTGGTCGGCATCCTGTTCTGCTCTTCGGGCATCGGCTTCGGCGTACAGTTGCATCCGGACTGGCTGATGGTGCCGGTCTCGCTGCTGCTGGCGCTTGCCGTCGGCGGCGTCATCGGCGCTTTCAACGGATTCCTGGTCGTCAAGGTCAAGATGAGCGCCTTCATCATCACGCTGGCCTCCTACATCTGGGTGCGCGGCCTGGTGCTGGTCATTTCGGGCGGCCGCTCGGCGCAGGATCTGGCGCCTGCCATCCGCTGGTTCGGCATCCAGCGGCTGATCGGTCTGCCGCTCACCGCCTGGATCGCGATCGCCTGCTTCGTCGTCTTCTCGCTGATTATGGCCAAGACGCCTTTCGGCAGGCATCTGGTGATGATCGGCGGCAACGAGACGGCGACCTTCCGCGCCGGCATCCGCGTCAACCGCAACCTGATCATCGCGTTCGTACTTGCCGGCGCCATAGCCGGCCTTGCCGGCTGGCTGCTCGCCATCCGCACATCGGGCGCCACCGCCAATCTCGGCGTCGGCCTGCTGTTCAACGCCTTTGCCGCCGTCGTCATCGGCGGCGTCAGCCTGAAAGGCGGCGTCGGCACCTTACCCGGCGTCTATGCCGGCGTGCTGCTTTTGTCGGCAATCAACACGGCGATCAATCTGATGGGCCTGCCCGCCAACTTCACCCAGGTCATTCACGGCTTGCTGGTGCTGGCGGCGGTCCTGCTCGACGCCTTCAAGCAAACCATTCGCCAGAGGCTCGCATGACCGTACGGCCAGAGACCGGAAGACTGTCGGGCAAAGTAGCGCTGATCGTCGGCGCCGCGCGCGGCATCGGCAAGGGCATCGCCCAACGTTTCGCCGAAGAAGGCGCCAGGCTTGTGCTTGCCGACACCGAGATCGAGGTGGGGCGAGCGACCGCCAGTGAACTTGACGCCGCCTTCATCGGCACGGACATCTCGCTTTTGGCCGATGTCGAGGCCGCCGTCGCGCTGGCGCTCGCGCACCATGGCCGCCTCGACATCATCGTCCAGAACGCCGGCATTTATCCCTGGCAATTGCTGGAGAACACCAGCCCGGACGACTGGGATCGCGTCATGGCGGTCAATCTGCGCGGCAGTTTCAATGCCGCTCGCGCCGCACTGGTGCCGATGAAGGCGCAGCGCCGCGGGCGCATGCTGTTCACCTCCTCGATCACCGGACCGCACGTCACCAGTCCCGGCCACGGCCACTATTCCGCGACCAAGGCAGGCATAAACGGGCTGATCCGTTCGGCGGCGCTCGAATTCGCCGGCTACGGCATAACCGTCAACGGCGTCGAACCCGGCAACATTCTCACCGAGGGAATGGAGCTTCACCGGGGTGCTGCCTTCATCAAGAACATGGAAGACGCCATTCCGCTGGGCCGGCTGGGCAGCCCGCGCGACGTCGCCAATGCCTTCCTGTTCCTGGCCTCCGACGATGCCAGCTACATCACCGGCACCACGATTGTCGTCGATGGCGGGCAATTGCTGCCGGAGGGGAGCGACTTCAGGCTGGCGCCGCCGTGAACAACGCGTGAGGGGAACAAGAAAGCCAGCGCACATCATCACTGATGCCAAGCGCAACCGCAGCGTTCCCGCTGGCGGTGATCGACGGGGATTTGGCCCACCGGAACCTCATGGCGATACACCCGTTCTTCCATGTGTGATTCAGGAGATAGCCACAATGGATTGGAACCGCGTCGAAGGAAACTGGAAGCAGGTCAAGGGTAAAGTCAAGGAGCAGTGGGGGAAGCTCACTGATGATGATCTCGACCGCATCGCCGGCAAACGCGATCAGCTTGAGGGCATTATCCAGGAACGCTACGGCATCGAGAAGGATCGCGTACGCCGAGACGTCGACGACTGGTATAGTCGGCAGGGCTGGTAGATAGCAGAGCTGCCATAAAAGGCATCTTACCGAGAGCCGTTGTGCCTACGGTGGGCGGGCTCCCCGCCCTCCTAGCCATCCGTACGATGGCGCTCGGCGCACAAAAAGCACAACGTCTACACCTTCAAGATCTGCGGCCAGAAAGCCGATATGCGCTACCAACGCTAGGGATGAACAGCCGAACCACAAGCCCCTTGAGATCGGCTGGAACTCACGCATGTCGCGCAGATGTTCCGTTATCGCGGAATATCGAACCATAAGGTTTTCTGGCATTATAGTTCCCGGCGGACCCCAACCCGCCTGGCCGGCGTCCTGCAAGTCGGGTTTACCCCACCCGCCCCCAAAAAAGGGCGCCGGCCACCTCCGCTCGGCACGGCGCCAAGTACATCGTATTCAAGCAGCCCCACGCCATGATGTTGCAGGTCAAGGAGCGACGCAATCGACGCCCAAGCGGCAGCAACCGAGAAGCCGACCTCCCACTGATGCCAAACGTAATCGTGTTAACCCCCGGCGCCATCACTCATCGAACGGGCACGTGCCGTCGATATGGTAGAGCGGCAAATATGAGGACTATCGCCTTCACTTCGCCGACCCGCCGCGACGAAGGCGTTCGTTGACCATTTTGGCGGAGACATGTTCGATCGCAAAAATCCGAAATGTTTGGCGCCGCACAGCGACAGAGTGGCTCACTAGCGACACGCTGTCGCGGCCATTTCCGTCACCACAAGTTTCTCGAAGTGTGAAAGATTTGTGACAAATGTCTGGTCAAACGCGTTGGATCGCATTAAAGGCGCATTAAACAGCAACCGCGCGCAGAGCCGATGGGGAGTATGGGCCTTTGTACAAGATGAGACTGACAGCTTCACTTGGGATGCTATATTTATTGAGTCTGACGGTGTCGGCTCACGCATATCTCGACCCGGGCACCGGGAGCATGCTGCTGCAGGGCTTGATTGCAGGTGTCGCGGCGGGCACCACCGTGTTAACCATCTATTACAATCGCCTCAAACTGCTGTTGGCGCGCATTTTCGGTAAGAATCGTACAGACCGGAAATGAAAGGTTCAGGACTAGTTTTTGAGGACGGATCGTTCCGAGATCCTTCCGGGTCGGTCTTTGTTTCCGATGGCCGGGTTTTCCGCACAGTGACCGACCAGGGCAAAGCGAGCTATGAGGCCGCCCGGGATGCGGGCATCCTGCTACGTTACGCCGAGCTGGATAAAATAGTCCGGACCAGTGAGGTTGCCCCCGCAGATTGGCCCGAGGTCGTAGGAAAACCAGCTTACGTGTTGGAACACGGAGCGATACCATTCTTGAGCTATCCCTACGAATGGTCTTTCGGTGCGTTGAAGGCAGCAGCACTGCATCATCTTGACCTGCAAATACAACTATTGGCCGAGAATTTTGTCCTTTCTGACGCAAGCGCCTACAATGTGCAGTTCGTTGGCTCCAAGCCCATCTTCATCGATATCCTCTCTGTTAGGCCATATCGGGACGGGGAGTATTGGACGGGTCACAGACAATTCTGCGAGCAGTTTCTTAATCCGCTGCTTCTCCGAGCTGTGAAGGGAATCGCCCACAATTCATGGTTCAGGGGTGCGCTGGAGGGCATTTCCACCCGCGATTTTGCTCGCTTGCTCACATTTTCTGAGCGATTTTCGTGGAACATGTTGACCCACGTCACGCTGCAAAGTCGCCTTGAACAGAGCTCCGTGAATGATCCCAGCAACGCTGTCAAAAGGGTTAGCCGAAGCAGAAAGCTACCGCGGGCGGGGTATCACGGCATTTTATCCCAATTGCGCCGGTGGATCGCACGCCTAGAGCCGGCCGACACCGGCAAGACTGTGTGGGGCGCATACGCGAGTATGAACACCTACTCCAGTCAAGAGGCCTCGACAAAGCGGCAAATGATCCACGATTTCGCGGCATCCGGCCAAGTCGCCACCGCAATCGATCTGGGCTGCAATACTGGCGACTTTTCGGTCGCCGCCTTGGAGGGTGGCGCGAAAGCGGTAGTTGGCTTCGATTTCGATCAGACCGCAGTCGACATCGGATTTTCGCGGGCCGCGTCAGCTAAAATGAACTTTCTTCCGTTGTGGCTGGATGCTGCGAACCCCAGCCCTGATCAAGGATGGGCTCAGAAGGAACGAAAGGGTTTCTCGTCCAGATTCAGAGCTGATGCGGTTCTTGCTCTCGCTTTTGAGCACCATCTTGCCATTGGCAGAAACGTGCCTTTGCACCAGGCCGTCAAATGGATTGTTGACGTTGCTCCCACCGGCATAATCGAGTTCGTCCCTAAGGATGATCCAACAATTCGACACATGCTTGCTCTTCGAGAGGATATCTTCCCCGATTATAACCCTTCTTCGTTCGAATGCGCACTCACGTCCGTTTCCCGCATTGCGAAGAAACAAACAGTGTCAGCCACCGGCCGTACACTTTATCAATTCGATAGACGATGAATTAAAAAGAGATGGTACTTCATCGGGGTATTTTCGAATGGGCATTAATTCCAATCGCATTGTTAGAATTTCGATGGCATTTCTCGCCTTACTGTTTCCAATATTAGTTCTTTTCGTATTTTTTCCATTGGAACTTTATGCGAAAAACGCCAAGGAATTGGGGTATGATATTTGGCTCCCCACTATTTTCATTTATGGTGGCGCATTTATTTTGATATTTGTATCCACTCTAACCTTGTTCGGAATTCGGGATTTCGTAAAAAAGGCGTATTTGCTTCTAGGGGCCTTCGTATTACTCGCCGACGTTTTTGCCCCCGTTCAGCTGAGTCGCTTAGATGGCGCATCATTCGCAAGCCCGGAGCCCATCTCCATCACTGCGGTAGAAGTTGCCATCTTGGTCGCGCTGTTGGCGGTGGGTGCAGTTACGACTCTAGGCACGCTGGTTCGGGTTTTTGCCATCCTGTCGATCGCGTTAATTGCCGGATTGGCCACTGTTGCTGCGGGCCTGCCAGTGCCACCGGCTGAAACCGAAAACTCTCCTAAATCCGGCTTGTCTATAAATGGCCGCTCGGACCTTCCAAATATATATCACTTTCATCTCGATGAGATGCAGTCAGATTTTGCACTTGCCGCCATCGAAGAGATGAATGACCGGAGCATTTTTCGCGGGTTTACGTTTATGCGCCGGAATATTTCAAACTATCCGTATACGTTATCGTCGGTTGCGAGCTATCTGACCGGTACCATATTTCGGAGCGGAAGCTTTCCCGCCTGGAGAGCAGCCTTCGATCAAGGATTGCTGAAAGATCTTCGGACGGATGGTTATGCAGTTGATGTTGTGGGGCTTCCGGAGATATTGCAGACAAATGTTGCAGATGTATTCTTCACGCCAGAGCAGATCACCAAGTACCAGTACTCAATAAAGCATCCGCAAATTGTCGAATTTTCTGGACTATTGTTTGCAAAATTGTTTCCAAATTTCTTGACAAATGAGGCCCTGGGGTGGGGACACTCGGCCGGCGAACGGATTAGCGCGGTATTTGAGCGCAAAGCGGAAAGCTACATCCCGAAGACCGTAGAACAAGGCGTCCATCCATTTCAGGCTGTTGTGGGGATGAAATATCTGATCGCGAATGAACAGCGGTTTGCCGCGCGCGGCAGATACACATTGTTCCAAGCGATCCTTCCTCATGGCCCCTACGTGCTCGATGCAAATTGCATGGTCGATCCCGAACGTGCGGCGGTCGGGATCCAGGCTGCCTATAGGTCTCAGGCCAGTTGCGCCATGAAGCTTGTTGTGGAGTTCTTGCAAGAGCTCAAGCGACTGGACCGCTATGACGACGCCATTATCGTCATACAATCTGACCACGGGTCCGGGTGGGCAGGCTTTTTGAATGGACTCGTTGGCTCAGAGATGAGTCCGCCGTATCACTCCGGCATCACCGCATTTGGAGGCACCACCGCAGCATTTGAAAGCAGGTCGATGGCAACCCTCATGATTAAGCCATCTCAATCGGACTCTGATTTTGCGGTATCTGACGGAGAATCGCAGTTGATCGACGTCTATCCCACAATAATGGACGCGATCGGGCACCAGCCTAACCGACCTCACGATGGTCTGAGTTTGTTGCCCTGCCTAACAGGATCCTGTGAAAGCATCCGCGTGCGCCCGCAAAAATTCTTTGTCTATCCGCACGATGGGGGCATTTCTCCGCTGCTAGCCAATACCGTAGTGTTCACGGCCGGACATGCAGTCTTCACACAAACCGAGACTATACCGGTGCCGTAGCGGTTGAACCGCTTGAATATCGCGATGCGTCCCCCTCGGCCCGCCCGGTTCATGGACGTTGGGCGTTCCGGTGCGGTCGAGGCCAACGCCGCGCCAGCGGCGCTTCGATCGAGGCGATCTCGGCCAAGATGGCCAATTCAATCGACCAGAACAAGGCGCTCCAGAAGACGTACATGCCGGTCAATCTGGTGGCCGTCTGCGCAGCCCGACGCAAGGGCAGAAACTGCTCGGCCAGGAACGGAATGAATACGAAAAGTTGAAACTCTCCGGAAAATGAGAGTTGAAACTTTTTCAAGGGGCGGTAGCTAACCCCTTGAAACTAATGGCGCGAGTGACGGGGCTCGAACCCGCGACCTCCGGCGTGACAGGCCGGCACTCTAACCAACTGAGCTACACCCGCGCATTGACGAGCACGTGTCAGCCGTGTTCGTCGTTGGGCGCTGGATAAGGGGTTCGCCACCGGGTGTCAAGCGCACGAAACCATCATAACATCAAACTGGAGAAGGTTTTTTGACAGCCGGCGTTTTGTTCGCAAATACGGCCCGCAACGACGGCGTCCCACGCTCATTTGGCCTTGCGAAGCTGGCCCCGACCGCTTAAAGGTCCGGCCCGGAGCGGGCGATTAGCTCAGTTGGTAGAGCGCTTCGTTTACACCGAAGATGTCGGCGGTTCGAGCCCGTCATCGCCCACCATTCCCACAAGGCTTTGCGACAATTTTACGAAGCGCTCCGCAGGTTCATCAAACCTGTCCGAGGTGCGCGCGGCCAGCCTAACCCCTTCACCCGAGAGGATCTGAACATGAGCGAGAAACGCGATTGGCAAGACGCTGCACCACGGCGAGCGTTGCCGCTTGAGCGTCTGAACGTTGCGTTCGCCGTGGTATCCGGACATGACGATGTACGTCTATTATCAGCCGACGCATTGGGCCCGCGTCATCGATCTTCGTCCAGACCGTGACATTCTCCGGGGCGCTGGCGCCGGTCTAACCCTCCGCATGGCCGCAGCACCGGAATAGGAGAGAAGAATGGCATCCCGCTTTCCTGGCGACACCAAGCTGATCCTTTGGCTCGCCGCGATTTTCGTGCCGGTCATCCTGCTTGGGGAGATCGGATACCGAGCGCTGCAATGGCTGGGCTGGCTCTAAGCGCATCACGCTGGGTCTTCGCGCCAGATCGGCACGCGTTGGACCTTTAGAGCCACCAGGCGACGGATGCGCAGTCCTACGGCTTCCCTGCCTGTCGGCGCGAACGCCTCGACATCGAGCCGGCCGTGGCTTGGATCATTTTCGCACTTCATTCCATCCATCAGGGAATCGACATCGACGTCCCCGAATATCTGGATGAGGTCGGAGGGATGGTAGCAGTGGGTCCGCTTGCAGTAGCGACAGCGGATGCGCACCAGGCGCATGCCGTCGTTCAAATTCGACAGCGGATAGTCTCGTCTCTTGGGCGCGTAGGTCTCTGGCATACCCTGAAATGAGGAACATATTCCTCACTCGTCAAGAGGGGCTTGACTCCAATGTTCTCATTTCGTTCACTGTTGGCAGGATAGCCACAGGAGGATGACATGGACCTTGTTCTGTCAGTTCCGGGCGCCTCGCCCGAGGAAATTTCGCGCGGCTTAGCGGCAGCAGAGGAAGCGCTAGAACGCGCTGGTTTCACTGCCGAGGAAGCCGCTTACGGTGCCTTCGTAGTTGAAGGTTGGGACATCAACGGTCCGCCCGATGGTCCCGACCATTCGGCGTCGCGCGCCGCAAGTGCTTGGGGGCAAGCCCATGCGGCAGCATTGGAGGCCTGTTGTAAGACCTGGCCGGAGAGCCGCACGCCCATATCGGTAAGGCTCGAGTTGTTGACCGATCCCGAGACGCAACTCGCCGATCGTTCGACAGCGCTGGCGATGCTTCGCGAACATCTCGAGCAAGATGGCAAGGACACGTTGAACGGGGAGGACGCGGTTTTGGCTTGGCGGGTTGCTGCCGAGGTCGTCGACCAGCTTTCAATGCGCGACCTTATTGGCGACCTGTCCATGGCCTTTACCGCCCTCTCCCATTCCCATCTCCGCCCGGATGAGCCGATCGAAGCGAAGCGCCGAGCTGTGCGCGACGCTATCAACGCGCTGGAGGCAGCTACCGAGAAGCCGTCGTTACACTGATGCCGAAACGCAATCGCGTCACGCCCGCGCCATCGGTTATCGACCGGGATTGGCCGCACCAGGTCGCCTTGCCGGATGACATCTGCACTGATCGAAACTTGACCATGATCACGCAGTTCTGCCAGGACATCGGCGTCAAGCCTCAGATAAGGCGGGTGCAGGCGATATGGCCGAGCGGCAAATATGAGGACTATCGCATCCACTGCTTTTCCGACCCCGCCGCGGCGAAGGCCTTCCTTGACCATTTTGGCGGCGACGTGTTCGATCCGAAACGCGATCGGGAGAATGGGAAGATCCGGGGTGCCTGGCGCCGCACGGGCGAATACAAGCGCATCCTCGACCTGGGGCCGTTGAGCGTTCCCGAGATCCTGCGCAACTAGGGCAAGACATGTGCAATCTCTACAATCTCACCACCAGCCAAGAGGCCATACGCCAGTGGACGGGTGCCCTCCGGGATATCCTCGGCAACCTGGAACCGTCGATTGACATCTATCCGAACAGGCCGGGCCCGGTAGTTCGCAACGCCAAGGATGGGCAGCGCGAGGTCGCCAACCTTCTCTGGGGGATGCCGACGCCGGCCGAGCGCGTGAAAGGCGCCGCCGACTATGGCACCACGAACATACGAAACCCACAGTATGGCCACTGGCAGCAATATGTCGGGATCGAGCATCGCTGCGTGGTTCCCGTAACCAGCTTCGCCGAGCCGTCCCCGGCGCCTGGCGACAAAGACCCCGAAACCGGTATCCAGCGGAACTACTGGTTTGCGCTGAACGAGGAGCGTCCGTTGTTCTTCTTCGCGGGCCTGTGGACGCCCTGGCATGGCGTGCGCAAGGTCAAGGATGGTCCGGGAGACTTCGAGCTCTATGGCTTCATGACGACCGCGCCCAACGCGCTGATCAAGCCGATTCACGAGAAGGCTATGCCGGTGATCCTGACCAGCCGGGAAGAAATCGAGACCTGGCTTACCGCGCCCTGGTCGGAGGCGAAGAAGTTGCAGCGCCCCGCGCCCGACGATGCCCTCGTGATCGTCGACAAGCCAGCGACGCAGATCAAATTCCCGCAACAGGCGCCGCAGCAGGGCTCATTGTTCTAAGCAGTGGAGGTACCGCTCATGGCAGACCGCATCATCACTCTCGACAGTCGCCAGGAAGCAGCATTGCAAGCCATAGCCGACAATTTCGTCGCCCTCCACAAGGGCGATCCTATGAAAGCCCTGAAGGAAATGATCGTGCTGAACGGCCGCCTTCAGGATCAGCTCGACGCCCTCAAGACCCCTCCTCTCGGCAAGCGCTACGGATGAGCTTTGTGCCGAGTGGTCCGGCGTCAGTGACCCCGTAACATTCCCTCTTCTTTAGCAGCCTCCTCGAATGCCTTCCGGACATCCTGGGGTGACGCTCGGTCCGCAAAGCAGTCGACGCAGAGCTGCACCGCCGTCTTCCATTTGGGTCCCCTCTTGCGCCACTTTATGAGTTCCTGAGCGGCGCCCTCGACGTGACTTATGCCTGTCGTGATGCCGACCTTGTCTGACCTAACGTAGACCGGAGGGCTGAACCAATGGAGTGCCATTAAAGGTCACCTCGGGCCGCCCTACGTTTCAGGTCGGCAGCATTCAGGAGATCGACCAAATCGTCGGCATACTCCATTTCGAGACCTTCGGCGGGTGTGCCATACACATCAGCCGGCTGACCGGTGAACACATCGAACACCGTCCAGGTCCCATCTGGTTCCTTTCTGAGGTCAAATCTCTGCTGCGCCATGAGCGTTAATTTAGGGTTCGCTTATGAGCCTCTTCAATGGCGTCCAGCAGTGAGGTTAGCGTTGGTGGCAGCGCAGGTTCAGCCTCCAACCCGAAGACCTTCTGTATTTGTCGGCGATTGTCCTCGTTGCGTATCAAATCGCGAAGATGATCGGCGACGGTCTTGTGACCGGCTTTGTCGCGCTTGGGCATTAAGCTGTCCCCGACATCCCCCGCAACGTTTTGTCCGACAAATGGTTCCCCTTACGACGGTGAAGCCGCCGGCGTCTTGCCGATGATCCAACCTAGCAAGCCAACTTCGACCTGCTCGCACCCGACATATTCGAGTACCAGGCTCTTAGCTAGACCGGGCCATTGAGACTCCGGCAAGTTCATTTCCACGACCAAATCTCTAAATGAAGCGCGGAGAAGGTCGGCATCGAACGCGGACACGGCAATGGCAGCCGGATCTGCATCTTCCCAGGGTCGGACGGTGGCTTCGCTCTGCCGTTGGCGAAGGCGCTTCAGCAACTCGCGCGATGCTTTGATCGCGTTTCGGGTCTTGTCTATCTCGCGGCGAAAGGCGGGGGTTCCAGCAATAGACTTTTGCCGCAGAAGGATGGTGGCTTTGATGGCCGCGCGCGTGGTGTCTGTGTGCGTGTCGAGCATCGCCCGCCTCCCTTCGTAGAATTTTATTTAGTCCCTTTCCAACCGAGCCTCCAATCAAATCAGACGAAAGCAGCCCGCCTCGAAGCCATTGCCGTGGAGCGAGGCGGGCTGCGGAAGCTGGGGAGTTGTCGTCGCGAAGCTTCCGCGCCTTCAACCGGGCAAACAGCCGGTTTGTTCCGCGTTAAAGGCAAAAAACCCGCCCCGGCGTGAGCCGAGACGGGCTATTGAGCCGACGCGGGCGGAGGGGAGGGAGACATCGGCCACACGCCTAACCTCTCACGGCGCTGGTCGTTCCGGGCTGGACGAAAAAAGCCCGCCACCTTTCGGCAGCGGGCAACGTCTGGGGGGAAACATGCACTGAATGGGAACAGTGCAAGGGCCGAAGCTCTTCGGCGCAGGAATGTTCCAGAGTACAAGAAGCAAAAGGCGCCGTGACGGCAACAGAGAGCCGCTAGGGCTGGTTGCGACCCGCACGAAGCGCATCCACTTACTTGTGGCCGTTAGACGATTCGGTTTAAGTGGAATCAGAAGGCCGGGCCGTCGGGGGGCGCTATCACTATGAAATTTAACCCATTTAAACCAAACGGAATCATTTCACCTGGAATATTTACTGGGCGGCTCGATGAAATGAGAGCTATTGAACATGGACTGTTCCAAGCCAAGCACGGCAATCCCATACATTTTATGATTCAGGGAGAACGTGGGATCGGAAAGAGCTCTCTGTTTTTCGTCACCAAGCTTGTTGCCAACGGCGAAATAGAGACATTCACGAATGAAAAATTGAATTTCCTGGTAATCTCGGTAGATCTTGGCGCAGCCTCGACCCAAATGGATATCGTCCGAGCGATCGGCCGGGAGTTGAAAGAAACGATCGGGGCTAAGTCTGCCATCAAGGAGAGGGCAAGAGCCTTTTGGGATTGGGCCACAAACTGGGAAATATTAGGCGTCAGGTACCATAAAGATGCGGACGCATTCGACCCTCATGAGGCTCTCGATGCATTCGTCTCCCAGGTTGCGAGCCTCTGCGGGACTCTTTCTGCAGATATCGACGGTATATTGATTTTGATCGATGAAGCGGACCGCCCCGGCCCAGAGGCAAAACTCGGCGAGTTTTGCAAACTGATGACGGAGCGTTTGGCACGAAAAGAGTGCAACAATGTTGTTCTTGGGTTAGCTGGACTCCCGACGTTACTGGGCCGGCTGAAGGAAAGCCACGAGTCTTCCCCCCGACTGTTTACGACGATGTTGCTTGATCCTCTTTTGCCAGGCGAGCGGATTGACGTAATCGACCGCGGAATGAAGGTCGCAAACGAAAAGAACACGGCGGCCACTGACATAACCCTAGAAGCTAAGAACCTGCTGGCGGACCTTTCAGAAGGGTACCCCCATTTCATCCAGCAATTCGCGTTTTCAGCCTTTCAGCATGACAAAGACAACCTAATCACAGCCCAAGATGTGATCGGCGGAGCCTTTTCGGAAAATGGAGCGCTGTCCCAGCTTGGGGATAAATATTTTAATGAGATGTATCACCTACGGATTGCGTCAAATGACTATCGCCACGTGCTTAACACCATGGCGTCACACGGGGACCAGTGGGTCTCGCGCAGGCAGATCATCGAAGAGTCAGCCCTCGCCAAAACCACTGTGACCAACGCCCTGAATGCGTTAAAGGCTAGGCAGATTATCATGTCAGATGACAGCAGAAAGGGGCGCGGCTTTTATCGCTTGCCCACCCGGTCTTTCGCAGCCTGGATTAACGCTATTCGCTCCGTTTCTGAGCGCACAGAAGGCCAGGTCGGGTTTGCTGCTGGGGTCCCTCTCGATACAACATTTTAACCGCGTCATTGCCACCTATTACCACCTATTACCCTCGAAGAGATTGCAACCTGGCGGGCCGAAACAAAACATCAGCAGATCCAGGCTACCCACCCCGCAGCACGCGCCAGATGTCCGTCCAGTATGCTGTAACGAGCGAAGCCAGCGCCGCTGCTCCCATGCCGGTGACACCGAGCGCCCCGAGGCCCATCAGCTTCCAGCGCGTCACCTCCGCCGTGACTTCCTTGACGCTGGTCATATCGGCATTGAGCTTGCTGACGGCCGTCTCGGTGGCACTCACGCGCTCCACCAGCTCGTCGGTCTTCTGGTACATCTTCGCCCGGCTGGCAGCTGCGCGCTGTTCAGATTGCTCATAACTGAGCGCTGCCCGGGCATCGCTATCCTTGATGTCGCGCCGGATCTCGGTGATGTCGCGCTGCATGTCTTGCGTGGCTTGCAGCAGGCCGCCGATCATCATTTCCAAGCTTTTCGTTCCTGATGTCGGCATCATCCCCGCCCTCGGTGCAAAGCTATGATTTCAGTTCGGCACGGCGCGCAGCGCTGGCCCTGGTGTGCAGGTCGCATTCCGCACGGGTGTAGAGCTTCACCGCGCAGCCGGGCGCCATGGTGCGGTCGATCTTGTTCTGGTCGGCGATGCTCTTGCCCTGCGCACCGGCAAGGCTGTTACCGATGGCCTGTCGTAGCGGCGTTACACCGCTGACGCCCGAAGTCGTACACGCCGCCAGCGTCGATGCACTCGTCAAGAGACATGCGAGCATCAATGCCCTTGTGGATCGCATCGGTGTTCTCCTTTTCGATCTTGGCGCGCAGCTCGTCGGCGCCCCAATGTTTGATGAGCGCGTAGCCCCCGGCCGCAGCGCCCGAGATGGCGACAGCGATGGCGGCCCAGGCGATAACGCCGGCCAGCGGGCGGGGAACGCCGAGGATGCCGGCAACCAGAGAGATGAGCCAGGTCATGCCGGCGCGGTACCGAGCGCTTCAGCCAGGTGCTTGGCCTTGCGGTTGACGTACCAGCGATAGGCAAGGCCGCCGATGACCAGCAGTGCACTCGCGAACGCCAGGGCAACGACGACTTTTCCAATGAGCTCGCTCGAATACGAGAGCGGCGAGATCTGGTTCTGGAGCTCAGTTAACGTGCCAGCGAGCCCACCGCCGGCGACGCCACCACCGGTCGCCAAATCGGCCGGCGCTGTCGATGGCGCCGCCTTGGCATCCTCGACCAGCGCCTTTGCCTGACCGCCGTCGACGAAGCTGGCGGCCTGCGGCGTCTCGCCGGTCGCCCATGCCTTGCCGATCGCGCGCACTTCGGCAACGCGCGCTGTCCAGCCCTTGCCGAAGGTCGGGAACGTGCCGAGATGGCGAAGGAAGTTCATGCGCGAGATCACAGATGCGATCGATCAGCGCGTCGTTGTTGTTGACCGCCTTCAGCGCCGCCAGCGTGCCCACGCCCATGACGCCGTCGATCGGCCCGGTATAGATCGGGCGAAGCGCCTGTTGGAGCCACATGATCGAACGGCCGGGCCCGGAGTTCACGCCGCCATCAAACACGACGTAGTCGACGCCGTCGGGCAGCAGGTCGCCCTTCACCGCGTCCCAATACTGGCGATCATAGATCTCGCCAACCTCGTCCATGGTGATGCTCTTGACCGAGCGCTTCGCCAGACCCTTGCCCTTCCGGTAGCCGTCATAGACGCGCTGCGTCACACCCTTGTTGGTCGGGCCGCCCGGATCGGCCGGATGGTTCACATAGCCGCCTTCGTGCGCCAGCACCTTGGCAAGCGATTCTTTTTCGCGCGAAACGGCCATGACAGTTTCCTTTCCGCCCTTGCGGGCAGCTTGTGGCTTTTCAGATTTTGGCTATGGTCGGCCCCGGGAGGGCCAGGGGATGAAATACGACGAACCCCGAGGGGATTGGGTTTCGCTACCCAAGCCGTGGCTGGAGCTACGGCAGCATTTGCGGGACGCGGTTTTCGACGCCGGCGAAGTCCACACCTATGACGGCGGACATCTCCTGTTGGTCGACGGCCTATGGGAAGTGATGGTGAGCGGGGATCACAACGACGCCGGCGTTGTTCTCAATGCGCTGCGCAAACCAAGCTAAAGGCCCGTACGCGATGGAAACTCAACTGGAAGCCTTGAGCGGGCGGCTCCTGAAACTATGGCAGGAATGGGCGCCCGCCATGGGCGTTGTCGTCGCCATCCTGGTCTGCCTGGTCTGGACGGTCTACCTGCCAATCATCGGATTGCGGCACCTCTTGGGGTACTGAAGTGCAGGTGCTTGAACTGCTGCGCAGGCCGAATTAGGCCGCGGCAGGACTGGCTCAAATAGCCGGCAGCTTACGTCCACATCCGAGATGTCGCTCTAAGCTTGTGCGGTAGCTTCCGCCTGGGGATGCACATGGACCGACCGAATTCTCCGTCTAAGCGGCATCTCGAACCCGTAATAGCTAGCGGTAGCGACCACCAGCGTCGTCGCGATCATCGTGCCATTCATCAGAATCCCTCGCCAGGTTGAAGTCCGGCCCATCGGAGGAATGCGACAAAAACCAAAATGTGGGTCAGGTAGATCGAATACGAAATCTCGCCGAGAAACTGAAATGGGCCGCATGTCAGTCCCCGCGCCACCAAGCCTCTTCCATCTGCCGTTCCAAGTATGATCAGCGGGAAGGTAAGCAGCAAAGCTTGTGCGTTGACGACGCCGTAATACCAGGCGACGAGAATGGCAAAGGCGAACACCAGGACCAAGCCGAGACCTCGCGCGGCCGCCCTTCTGAGCCAACCATCATTGATGTAAGCGCAGTAAATCAGCCACCCAGACACAAATCCCAGAATTCCTCTGGCCGGATTGACGTAGTACGATATGGCGCTCGGCGGCGTGTATATCTCGCTGTTCAGGAGACGAGAGTCGAAATACCACATGAACAGGAAGTAAGACCCGATCATCAGCAACGTGGTGATGATCAAGATTGCTGCATCGCTTCGCATCCTTGGTAGCAAAAAAATCACCGGGAAAGCGAAAACATAGCAGAACACCTCAACCGACACAGACCATGACGGGCTATTCCAATGAACCCCGTTTCCGATGAGGGGCCAGGCGTTGACGGTAAGCAATTGGGCCACAGCGTCGCGAACTAATCTGCCGACCGGATATGCAGGCGGCGGGGTGAAATGAACCACGTAGATCGCCCATGCGATCATCAGTGTGAGGGCGTAAAGCGGATAGATTCTCGCCACTCTTGCGAGCAGGTATTTCCCCACTTTCAAGCGTCGCCCGGTGCCGTATCCATAGGCGTAGCAAAGGGTGAAGCCACTCAAGACGAAGAACAGATCTACTGCCGCGTTGTGCCACATGTAGAACATATGAAGATTGGCGGGCAGCATGATGTGCAGATGCGCGAGGGCTACGACTACCGCAGCCACCCCGCGCACGCCGGTGAGAGCTTTGAGTTCTGGCTGTTTTAGATGCGCAGAGGCTAATGTGTTACGCCGCTCCATTGCCATCCATTGCATGACCCAAAGCTGGAAAGCAATGTTCTAGTTTATGAGCTTAGCGGCACGCATTGCCGCTTCGAGCGACAGGACGCGCCGCGATGCGTTCACCAGCGCGTTGTCCACGGCTTGTATCGCAGATTGCGAATAGGTCGCCGCGTGGGTCTGGCCACCGTAAGTGGCATAGGCCCCTTTGTTTGCGGTACCCGTGCCTGCGGTCCAGCCTATGTCTCGCGGGCTGAATACCGTGGCTCCAAAGTTATCCTGCACAAAGCTGTTGACGAAGGGTACAGTCGCGCCAATGGGCGTCGTGTTGCTCTCGGAGACATCGTTGCCGACAATGATGTGGGTGTCATTCTCGGCGTAGATGCCAAATCCGGCTGGGCCGTCATGGCCAAGTGAGGAGCAGCCGGTGACCACGGCGCGGCCCGCCGCCAAATAAATGCCAATCTGCTCACCGCCGGCCTCAGCCGCGCCATTGTTTCGCGCCGTGCATCCGGTGATGGTTATGCGAGGGCAAGACGTCACAATGCCTGAGTAAGAGTGCCCTAGAGCCACGCATCCGGTCAGCAGGGCGGCTGTATTGTTGGATGTCAACGTGATGCCCCGCCCGACATTGGGAGCCGGGATGCTTTTGTTGACGCCGACCGCCGAGCTTCCATTGATTTCCGTCTCAAGCCCATTGATGTGGCTCTCGGTGGTGCCGTAGGTGTCGATGTAGAGACTGTCTCCACCTTCTTCTCCGGAGAACCCGCCGATGATGCGCACGCCATTGATCGGCTTTCCAGACGTGCCCATGTAGGCGATGCCGCCGAGCTTGTTGGCGTAGCTCCAGAAATCGACAAGCGGGCCAACAACGGCAGACGTTCCGAAGTTCGAGAAGTACTTGATGCCGCGATCGTTCGAACGCTGGGCAAAGCAGGAGATGACCTCCCACTGAAGGCCAGCCGCGACGGCATCCTCATTCGTGATGTAGTAGCCGTTGCCGTATGCGTTGTCCGAAAAGTTGTCGTAAATCTTGCTCAGGCTTGTGGCACACATGCGGTAGTTATGCCAATGGCCCGTTGCCTCGATGCGCGTAACTCGAGCCCGCTCCGTGATGCCCGCAAAGTGGATACCATTCTGCGCGTTGCTTGTTGGAACGCCGTTACGGTTCAGGGTGAAGTCGCTGAACTCGATATAGGACAACCCAGATGCAACCGAGAAACCATGGCCGGTCGAATATGTGGTGATGACCGTATTGCCACGGCCCGCGCCAATAAAGCGGGTTCCTGACAGCGTGATGTTGATCGTGGAACTTAGTTTATAAGTCCCCGGTGGGACGATAATCGCTTTCCCAGCGGCGGCAGCCGCTTGGAATGCCGCCGAACTATCGGAACCGCCAGTTGGGTCGACAGTCCCATAGGCAAAAACAGACGCGCCCGAGTTCAACGAAAGTGAATACCCGGCTCCGTTGAAAGTTAGCAGCTTCCCCTTGTCGCCAGCAGTTGTTGCCGGCAGATTTATCGTTGCGGCGGCCGCAATGGCGGCAGCGGCAGCCGCTTCAGCCGCAGCTTGGATGGCGGCGCTGGCCGGGTCGGACAGAAGCCGGAAGGTCGAGCCGGATTTATAGCCGGCAACCACCATGCCAGCGACGAGACCGCCAGGAACGACATCGTTGCCGGCGGACGTCTTTATCGTTAGCGCCGCGCCGCCGTTGAACGCTACCGTCACTGGCGATGCGGTATTCGCCTCGAAAACAATGAAATTGATCAGCGCTCCACCATCGGCGGACGGGAGCGGAATGGTGCTGGTCGCGATGATTGCATTGGGTGTGCCCGCACCGGCATCCGTGGCCCTGATATAGCTGTAGGGCAGATCGGCAACGCGCGTCCACGATCCGGCACCGGAGGCGCCGAGCTTGCGATAGATGCCGTTGTTGGCGACGGTCGGATCGCCCACCACCCATGCCGACGAATTGGCGCCGTGGGCGAGATCGGCATCCATGTGCGCCTTGGTGTCATAGATCAACCCGCCATTCGACAGGAAGGCGGTGATGATGCCCTCGACCCAGGTGCCCCATGCCCGCAACAGCGCCTTGACCGGCTGAGACGGATTGGAGGACGGCCCATCGGCCATGATCGTGTTCATCAGTTCGGGCATGCGAAAGCTCCAGGGCTGGAGACCCCGCCGGAACGGCAAGGGTGAAATTCGTGGAAGCGGGTTAGACGGCCTGGGGTTAGGTGACGACTTTCGGGCCGGTGGCGACGCTGGACGTACTTTCCACGCCAGAGCCGTTCACCGAGCGCAGCCAGTAGTAATAGGTGCCGGCGGCGAGCGGGGTATTAGTCCAGGCATCGGACGAGGACGGCGCGCCATATTCGGTGCGGACCACGGTTGCGGCGCCTTCGTTGTTGACGGTGTTTCGGCGGATGTTGGTGGCAACATAATTGCCGGAGTTTGGCGTATTCCAGGTAAGTGCGACCTGGCCGACACCGCCAGTGGCGACCACACCCGAAACGGCGGCCGGCGGTGTGTTGTCGACTGTGGAGACCACCGTTTCGCTATCGGAGTAATCGCCATAGCTGCCGTTCGACCCGATATAGACGGCCTCGATGTTGATCGATGTGTCGGCGGGAACCGGATTGGTGTTCAGCACGATGAGACCGGCATCCGGTGCGATCCCGGGGAATTTCTGCTCGATCCAGGCCCCAGGAACACCGCCGCCCACATCGGCGACGCGATAGCGCAGCGCCGGCGTGAGATCACTGCGGTTCGGATCAACCAAGGCGAGGCGGATGTAGACTGTCCCGCTGCCGGATATTGCCGCCGCGGTATCGATGATTGGCTTCGGGATGCCGTCGGAAACCGGCTTCGCCGGCACGGGTGGCGCCGCCCCTTCATCGACCGCCGGGTTCCAGTCGTCGATCTCCGGGCCGGAACCAGGCATCTTGATCCACGTCATCTGAAAACCGCCGCGCGAAACGGAGAGGGCCGACCGCCGGTTAGCGATCAGCTTGCCATCCATCGATGGCAGCCGCCGCGGCGTCGCCAGCCTGACCCATGGCGCGTACACCGCGTTGATGCCGGTGAAGCGGACGTCGAACGTGCCGCGCTTCTTCTCCCGCAGACGCGCGAACTCCCGCTTGCCGAGCCGGCGAGCCTGACGCCATTGCTGGACCCAGATATAGTTGCCGTCTTGCGGCAAGACGCGACCGGCCTCGATCTGTGCCGGCGTGTCTTCGAAAAAGTCGGTGTCGGTTGTCGTGAAATCGGTGGCCGGATAAGTGAATTTCGGGATGAACTGGTTGACCTCTTCCTCAAACAGGACATCGTGCTGCACGGTGTGGCCGACGATATCGGCGTCCGTCAGCGTGGCGACATACTTTTCCCTGAACTTGCCGGCGACGAATAGCAGCGCGCCATCGCCGCGCTCGCACATCCAGCCGTCGCAGGAGGCGAGGATGGCATTCGTGCCGCTTTTCGGATCATGGTCAGTGGTGTCGAAGCCGCCGCACTCATAGCGCTTCTCCGTGCCGCCAGCGGCCCGGGGCACGTCTTCATCGCAGACGTCGGCCTCTTCCTGCCACATGTCGAGAACCGGCAGCAGCGCCTTGCGGAAATCGCGTTTTGTGCCGAACGGATTGAAACATTCGTGCCAGGCCAGAGTGAGGGCCGAATTCTTCGAGAAAGCCCATGTCGCCGGGTTTTCCGGATCCTGCGCGGGATCGCGGAAGTCCCAGACCAGCGCCAGTTCTGCGACCACCGACAGAGCCGGCTTGCCGTAGGGAAACCGCTTCTGGAAGTTTTCTGCACCAGGTGCGTTGCATGTCATGCCTACCGACGCCTGGCCATCGCCCCGATGTTCCGACGTCCAGACGCCTTCGGCGCCAAGATCATCTACGATCTCGGCAATCGCAGTTTCCGGTGTCAGCCCCAGTCGGCGATAGATGCGTACAGGATCGGCGTCGTTGTATCGGTCGCCGTCCGGGCTGATGACGGTGTTGCCGTCGAGCTCGACCTTGTCGTCATTCAGGTAGTAGCCGGTGTAGGCGTTGATGCGGTGGCCGACGATCGCCTGCACCGAATACATCCGGTTGTCGACCGCTTCCCAAAGCATCATTGCGCCGGCAAGCCTGGCCTCGCCAACCCCCCAGAACCGGTAGGGGATTGGCTGCGTCAGCGGCGCGCGGCCGTCCTCCGGCTTCGGCGGCTTCGGCGTCAGCAGGTACTGCACGCCGGCGACGATGGCTGTTGTCGCAATGGCCGAGGCGATGGCCGCATAGGAGACAGTCGTGCCGAAAAGCGTGAACCCGCCAGAGCCAAGAATGGCGGTGAAGATCGGCGTGAAGATCGGATCCTTGCGGACAGGCCAGCGGTATTCGCCGTGCCAGCCCTCTGCGATGATCTCCTGCGTCGACGCGGTCTCGAAGGCGCCGATGCCGGGATTGTAGGTGCGCGCTCGCGAAACCTTGGCCAGCGCCTGGCGCAACGCGTCATCGAACGGGTTCACGCGATACGCCATGCCACGCCGGTCCAGTCGAGATGCTTCACCATTGCCCCGCGCGCCGACATCACCGCCCAGAGCGGGCCGAACCTGATCGCCGGGATGTCCTTGATGGCGACACCGCCGGCGTCGAATCCGGTCATGGTGCTGATGATGCCGATATCGCCGTCCTGCGGCTGCTGGACGCGATGGAAGCCGAGAACACCGAGCTTTGCCCCGACGAGGGCTTCGCAGCCGCCGGCGGCCCGCAGGATGACTTCCGCGCCATCGGCGTCGAAGTAGGCGCCGCGCAGCTCGGCAGCTGGATCCTTGCCAGTCGCCTCGACCACCCAGTCGGCCGCGAACAGCGTGCAGTCGGTGAACCCCCACTGCCAGCGATGCGGCAGCCGTATATACTGTTCCAGCGTCATTGGTGCGCGGAGTTGAAGCGGAGCAGCACTGCGTCTGCATCCTGAATGTTCCTGCCGTCAAAATGGCTGCGATAGATGCAGCAGCTGGACGCGCCCTCGAACAGCATGAGGTACGGGTCAGTAAACCCTCTCATCGCTAAAAACGTGCAGTCTTTGATCGAAATATTGTCGGCCCGAACGACCACAGCCTTGCGGATGGCGAACAGTCCACCTTCGATGGCCCCACTCTCTGCCTTGACGACAACGCCATCCACCCGGAACGGCCTCCCATCGAACAGCGCCTGCAACCCGTCGCTGTCGTCGCGGACACCATCGCCATAGATCGTCGGGAGTGACGCCAGAGCAAGCGTTGGCTGCGCGATCGCAACCGCAGCAATAGCCAGCGCACCGCGCAGAAAACTGCGACGTGAGACATCCATCGGGAATGATCCTTTTGTCTAGTAATTCGGCCATGCCGGCGCGACACCGCGCGCCAGACGCGCGGTGCCGTCGCAGAACTTGTCGGTCGGATACATCGCCTTCTGGTGCGGGCCGGACCACAGTACCAGCGAGGCGCGCGACCTGGTGTTCGACCCCGAAACCACGGCAAGCGTCAGGGTCGTGGTCGGGTTGTCAGTGCCTGAGACTGGCGGCATGGATTCGGTGGGATGCGACGCCGTTCCTGTCCAAAGCGCAATGATCGGCGTCGTCGGCTGGTAATAGTCGTCCAGCGTGGTGAAGCCGATCTTCAAATCCTTGCCGCGGACATCGGGCATGGTGTCGAGCACGTTCGCCGCGGTGTCCGGGTCGACGCCAGATATCCCGAATTCCACGCTGGAGCTCTGGCCATTGACGAGCACCTCGAGCGTCGGGATGTTGAGCAGCCTGCCGCCGCCGAGATAGACGGTACCATCCTCGTCTAGGCTGTCGAAACCGGCAGGGATGTCGTTGACGCCTGCCCAGATATGCAGGCCGGGATCGCTGTCGAGCCGGAAGAAGATGCCAAGTATATGGCTCGATCCCATGCGATCGACGACCTCTTGAGGCACATAGTCGACGGAGTAGGAGCCAATCAGGTCCTGCCAGGCCATTAGAAGCCCTCAACGAACTGGATCGTTGGCGTCGACTGCCACCAGCCCTCGGCCTCCCATGCCAGCGTGAAGCTGGACGGGAACTTCATCACGCAGCGCGGCCGCGCGAATTCGATTCGGGTTCCTGCCGGCACCGCTTCGCGCAGCGGCCGGTCGAGCGACAGGACGTATTGCGAACCGGTGTAGGCCACGCCCTCGACGGTTTCAGTCACCGGGACAGGGTCCGAACTCTCCCAGTAACGGTAAGCGCGCCAGCCCTTGGTCGGGTGATAGATCGAAAACCAGTCGGACCAGCGCAGATTGCGCTCGGCGCCGTAGATGTTCAGCGTGATCTGGCCAGCATTAAGCGCCGCAGTTGCGCCCATGGTGCCGAACACGGTCGCCTGGCTATAACCGGCGCCATCAGAAAAAAGCGACGTGTCCGAATGTGGAATGCGAGTGATGACAGACCGGGGGACGCCGTTCATGACCGGGAACGGCCCAACCCAGTCCGATAGGATCGGCACATTCATAAATCGGATCGAGCTGTTCATGCGCGCCGCGATCCAATTGATGTATTCATGCTCTTCGCGGGCCCGTACGACACAACCCTCGTAGGAGCCGACAAGAACGCCCCCGCCGCTGGTTTCGATCGTGATCGATTCGCCGAGGCCGTTGCGACCACCTTCCAGTCCGCCGCCCTTGGTGTCGAAGGACAATCTGGCCGGCTTCAAGAAATTGACGTCGAGCGTGGGGAGATTGATGTACCCCATCGCCTATCCCTTCTGAGAAGTGTAGCGGCGCTGTGTGTCACCGAAGCCGCCGTTCACCTGGCCCTGGTGGTACTCGCCGATCGCCTCTTGGGCGCCCTGCTTGGCAAGCGTGCGGACATGATCATCGCCGCTTGCGCCAGTGACGTGGACGTGAAGCTCGACCTTGCCCTGCGACTGGCCGCGGTTCTGGTTTGCCGCCATCTGCATCGAGGCAGGGTTACTCCGGATCACATCACCGGAGCGGAGCTTCTTCAGTTCGGGACCGCGCTCGCCAACCCACGCCCAGCCCTCGGGTGCGTTTTCCGTGCCATCGGCATAAAAATTGACATAGCCGCCCGGATTGGAACTGAGAAAGCTAAACGCTTTGGTCCCGCTAAACGCAGAGCTCAAGCCGCCAAACAGTGACCCGAGCAAGCCGCCACCGCCACCGCCGCCGCCGGGCGCTGTGGGAAACTGGCTGAGTGCACTGCCCATCTTCCCCATCCCCTCGCCCAAGGAACCGAGACTTCCGGTCGCCTTGGCGGCGGTGCCACCGAACTTGTCGAGCGCCTGCTCGGCGCCGGAAAGGCGGCCGGAGAAGTTGTCTGCACCTTCAGGGTTGGCGAGCGAGAAGCCTCGAGGCCGTTCGAAGCCGGCGAATGCCGCTGTGGCCGATCGGACGTCCGGGGCGGCCTTGAGGCGGGCGAGTGCACCGCTTTCGGACGAGTTCAATTCCTTCCAAGCGAAATCGAGTTGCCCCTGCACATCGCCGAGATTGCCCTTGCCGCCTATGGCGCTCAGAAGTTGCGGGGCGCGGTCATTGTGCTGGAACAGCCCGAATGCATTGCCGGCGTCGCCGATCGCCGTCGGCTTGAATGCCGATTCCGCGCTGATGTTGCCGAGAATGCCGGCCACCTGGTGATCGGCAAGGCCCTTGGACTTGAAGAAATTCCATGCCTGCGCGGCAACGCCACCAGAGCCGACCGCAGCCAGCGGCGCGCGTGTAACCGCGCCCGGGGCATAGTTGTCGTTGGCCCCGCCAAGAATCGAGCCGACCACGCTGGTTCCGGCCGAGGCAAGACCGCTCCCGCCCGGCTTCTGTCCCGTCAGGGCAGACGCAAAGGCCGTGGCAAGCTGATCGAATATTTTCGACCAGGCCTTGTCCATCGAGTTCGTTAGGGCGTTCAGGATCGAAGTCCCCAACGCCTTGCCGATATTGCCGCCGCTGTTCAGCAGCTCGGACTTGAAGCCGTTGAGGAACCCAGAAGCCATGTCCTTCGCCTCGCCGAACCTGGTCATGTCGCGCATCTGGCCGGCTTCCGGCGAATCCATCCCGATGCCGGTGCCGCGAAGGCGTGAGGCGATCGTCTGCTCATCCTTGGTCAGAAACTGCTGCGACCGTTCAAAAGCCAGATCATTGCCGAGTTGCGCGCGCGCGATCTGATTGGCCATCTCGCCATAAGCGTCAGCCTTCTGCTTGATCAGCTCAAGTTCCTGCTGATCGACGGGCACATTGTTGCGCGCCGCTTCTTCACGAAGCTGCTGCGTCAACTGGAACTGCATGCGCATCGCTTCGGCCGCGCCGGAGGTCTTGCCGATCAGGTCAAGATCGAGTTGCTGCGAGGCAAGTGTCTGGTCGAGCGAGCGCTTCCTGTCCTTCTGCGCCTCGTCCAAGGCGTGCTGAGCGGCCAAGGCGGCTTGCTGGCCGGCCATGTCGATCCGGCGCGCGCGCTCTGCCGGGTTCTCGTTGTCGTTGTACTGGGCGCCTGCCTGAGCGCGTGCAGACGCCGCCAATTCTGCCGGGGATCGGGCAAACAGTCCCTGCCTCTGGGCATCGAATGCCTGCTGAGCACGAGAGGCCGACACCGAGCCGGCGGCCTGGTACTGCTCATATGCGCCCATGTTATCGGTGCTGAGTGCGCCTCGACGAAGAGGCAGGCCACCGGGGCCGACGGCTTTCGCCAAAGCCTCCTGCGCAATCTGCAACTGCTTGAGCGCGCGCGCCGCGGCATCCGCGTCCTTTGTCAAATCCATCAGCTTGCCGGCGGAGGTCGTCAAGGCGGCATTGTTCGGGTCAAGCGCCCACTTGTCCTCAACCATCTTGCGGAAGCCGATGATGTCGGGCGTCCCATCTTTGGCGGTTTTCCGCAGATGCTCAATGGCATCAGCGAACGGCTGGAACTCCCCGGCAACACTGAAGAAACCGCCAGCACTCTTGCCGGGGCTCACGAAGCGACCGAGATCCGACATTGCGCCTTGGGTCTGGTTGGCAATCTGGATGCCGAGACCGGCCTGCGTCGCCGATGACGACAGTTGCAGCCCGTTCAAGCTCGATACCGAGAACGCATCCTTGGCCTTGTCCGCGATCGTTCCATAGATGTCGCCGATACCCCTGAGAACGGCGGCATGATCCTTCAGCAGGACGTCGAGGCCTTTCACCTCCTTGCGCGTCGAGATGATGTAGGTGGCGAGACCGGCAACGGCCGCCACCCCCGCGCCGGCAGCAAGACCAGCCGGCGTCACCATGAAGGCGAGCAAAGCCTGTCCGGCCGACTTGGCTGCGGTTCCAACAGCCGCTAATGAACCTCGCAGCCCGCCCGGCCCTTCTTCCAGCGCGCCATAAACCTGCCCGATCTGCGAGGCGAATATCTGCACCGGCGATGCACCGAGCGCAAACATGGTGATCACGTCGTTGCCCTGGCGGGAGAGGTTGAGCATCTGCGATGAGGTGAGCCGCGCCGCATTGGCGTTGTCGTTCAACGCCTTCGTCGACTTATCCGCCGCCGGGGCCACCCTGCCGATGCCGGTGACGACCTTAGCCGAGCCGGAACCGATGTTGGCAAGGGTCGTGTTCGTCTTCTCGGCCGTCGCGACGAGCTTGACCAGGGAGGCATTGCCGCCTTCGACCAGTGTCGACAGCTTGAGCAGCGTGGCGTTCGCCTGGTCGACGCCGGAGGCGATCTTGGCCAAGGCAGCGTTGGACGCACTGGAGGCGGTCGAAAGCCTCTTCTGCGCCGCCTCCGCCTTGGTCGCGGCGGCCGACATGTTTTCAAGATTGGCCTTCGCCGTGACAGCTTGCGAGCTGTCGATGCGGTAGCCGAGTTCGGCAACGGTCACAGGTTCACCCTCTCACGAACATTGCGTCGAACATTTCTTCGGTCATGATCGGGCTGCTTTCGACGACTTCGATCGTCTCGTCTCCGCCGCCATAGACAGCCTTGAGGACCGTTCCGATCATGTCGCAACGGCCGGCATAAGCGATCTGGATAGCGTTCACGTCGGCTTTGAGGGCCTGTTCTTCTGACCAGCCGAGCCAGCCGAGAGCCTTCTCGGCGAGGTCGTTATAGAACTCGACAAGGCCTATGCGCCTGTCTGAGGGTCCTCGGTTCCCTCTCCTCCCGACATCGGCCGCCCGCCATTGGCGATGATCGTCAGGTAGGTGGAGACCGGGCCGATCAAGTCGGTGAGGCCCGTTCGGTAAACACGGTTCGGCACTTCCTTGGCCTCGTTGCCGGTCAGGCCGAGGCCGAGCGTGACAACGGCGACGATGGTGTCGAAATCGTACTGCCCGACGGAGCGAACGGCGCCGGATATGCCGCCGCTCTGGCGCGAGATGGACTGCGCCGCCTGCAATGAGGGGCGAAGCGTCACCTTCTCGCCGTCGAGTTCGATATCGACGTTCCCGGCGCCCAATGCTGGCTTGCTCATGCCTTCTTCTCCGGTTCGGCCTTGGGCGCCTTGATCGGCGTTCCCACCGCCTCGAAGGGCGACGGCATGGCCTTGGCTTCGGTATGGGTCAGTTCGAGCTCGACGTGATTGCCGGGCGCGAGAAGGTATTCCTGGCCCTTATGGGAGAGCTTCTGAGCCTCGGTGCCGCGATTGAACACTTTCATGGTGACCTCCTGTCAGCCCAGCGCCGCAACGCGGACATAGTTGGTGTTGGGAAGCACGGTGCAGTTGAGCATCTGGGCATCGTTTGCGCCGCCCATGCCTTCCTCTGCGCCGGCCACCATGCCCATGAACAGCCGTTCCGGGCCGGTCGGGACCGTCGTGGCGGTGTGGACACCAGACTGCGTTCCGGTCGTCGTGATCTCGGTGCCGCCCTTCGTTGCCGAAAGGGTGAACGTGTCGGCATCCGGAACAGCCTTGACGAAGTATTCCGTGCCGGCGACGAGGCCGGTCGGCAGAGCGCCCGTGGTAGAGAACTTGACCTTAGTACCGGCCACGAGACCGTGCGCGGTCCATGTCACGACACCAGGCGCGGCGATCGTGATGGTAGCGGCCGCGGATTTCGGGATCGGGGCGCCATTCAGAACGATGCGGAACGGGTAGTTGTAGTCGGTCTGCTCCGCCGCGATCATCGCCAACTGGCCGGGATCATTGACGTTCAGAGCGAAATTGTCGGAACGCTGCGGGGCCTGACGGGAGCCCTTCCAGTTGTAGGTGCGCCGGCGATTGAGCAGCGTGACTGAGTTGCCCTGGGCGGCATCGCCGGAATTGCCCATCGTCTCGTACTGGCCGACCTCGATCCACGAAACGCTGGCGAAATCAGCCTCCACCACGTCGATATCGGGAACGTCGATCGGCGCTGAACCGATATAGAAGCGGCTGCCCGCAACAGGGGACACTTTAATAGGCATTGCTGCCTCCTTTTCAGTTTAGGTGGGGTGCCCTCGCCAGGGGCGGCTTATGGCGTCAGGCAAAAGCTTCGAAAGAAACCGTCACCGGCGTCTGCCAATGGGTGTCGTCAGCTATGGGCTGCGCGACGTCCGGGGCTTTGGTCACCCGCAGGGATATCGATCCGTATGTCATCTGGAGATCAGTCGGGAACCATGCCGCCACACGACCAGCTATCTCCGCCGCGACGGACGCGTCCTGGTTCTTCTTGGCGAACACGTCGATCTGGAGGAGGCCGATGCGCTGGTGAGGATCGGTCGAGCCGATGAACAGCCGGCGGTTGATGTTCGGGACGTGGGTGACGCGCAGGTACCCGGTGATCGGCTTGACGAAATCCTCGTTCGGCCACGCGATCGGGAGAACTGGCGACAGCGTGAGGGTCTGCACCCTGCCCTTCAGCGCGAGCCATATCTGGGTTTCGATACTCGGCATTTCAGAGCCCCAGCCTGCGCTTCACTTCAGCCGCCTTGGCCTCGACGATCATGACCCAGCGCTGCGCAACCAGCGTCACCCAAGGCCGCGGTGTCGTGCCGTTGGCGCCATAGTGGACATAGGCCGCATAGTTGGCCGTGTATCCGAGATAGATCGTGTCGCCGAGATCGGCGCCATTGATGACCAGGATGACGTCGCCGAGGTCGGCCGGCACCGGTGCGCCTGGATTGTTTCGCGACAGCGTCGGCATTGCCGAAGTCGACGCCATCAGCGAGGCCCGGAGGAAGCCGGTGCGCTTGTACCCTGGCGGCTGGGGCTTCGCGTAGACCTCGTCTGCGAGAAGCTGATCGAGTTGCGAAACAAGCTCTTGCGCCGATTCCTTGAACACGATCTCAAGCGCGTTGGGCACCTTGGCGCACCAGTCGCCGACAGTCGCGGCAAAAGACGCCATCACCGCACCAACTGGGCGACGAAATCGATCTTGTATTCGCAGAAGCACTTGCAGCCGAGTGTGTGCCTGGTCGGAACCCCGGGTGCATGCGGGTACGGGATTGCGGTGCCGTCCGGCGCCGTGAAAGACTGATCGAACGGGACCACCTGCCCTTGCATGGCGATGTGCTGCATCCGGCCGTGCTCCTGCGGCGTGTGCTTCCAGCCTTTGGTGACATGCTGGGCCTGAAGGTTGCCCTTCTCCATCTGCTGCCGAAAGGCGATGTCTTTCGAGGCGCCCAAGGCAGCGAAGGTTTCATGCAGGCCGATGGTGTCTGCCCTCAGCTTCAGAAGGCTGTCAGCGTACCGGCCGGTGATTCTGTCGACCATTGCTGCGGGAACAGGCTTGCCGTCGGCGATCGCCTTGGCCACGGTCTTGTCGAACCGCTTGTCCCGCCGCGTCCGCTCGAGATAGTTCCGCATCTGGACTGGATCGCCGGATAGCAGTTCCTCGCGCGCGGTGGCGACGAATGAGGCCTGCGGACCGGTCAAGCCGATGATGCCGCCCTCTCGCCGCCCGGTGATGGTGGAGACACGCCCGACGACAGTAACGGCCGTCTTGGTCGGGTTGTCCCCTCGTGCGAGCCCGGTTTCCAGCGCCGCCCTGATCGCGGTCTGCTGATCTTGGACGATGCCGGTGATCAGCTGCGCCGAATGAGCCTGTAGCCACTGCTCGGCCGCCATATTGCGAGCATCCCAGCGCACCACGATGCGATGACCGGACGGATCGCGCAGGGTCGGGAACTGGTCGACTGTCGCGACGCCGCCGCCGTTGAAAGCCGCCCGGATCGCCTCATCCAGCGGGCGGAAGGCGGCCGGATCAAGGTGCATGGCGTTTATCGCGCCGTTGATGTCGCCACGCTCCAGGCGTTCAAACACGCGGCGCAGGACGATGTTCGACCTGATGTCGTCGATCGCTTCGATGAAGGCGGTGCGAACAGCCGGCTCGAATTGAGAGACGAGGATATCGAAGCGCTGACGAGGCGTGAGGCGGACGAGCATCGATCAGTTCTCCTTGCGATCCTGCTCAACGAATGCCACTGATATGCACAGGGGTTACTTTTGGGGGGACACGATGTATTCAACTCGCTTCGCTTTTCTCACCGTGATCTGCGCGCTTCCGCTCACCGCCTGCACCGGCGTACAAGGTGAGCATTATATTGGAATCCCGGGATCGTTGGCTTGGTTCCAAACGGCTTCGCCGGCAACTATCGCCGCTTATTTCGAACCTCGTTGTCAGGCATATGGCTTCAAGCCCGGAACAGACGAGATGGCACGATGCATCCAAGGTGAAGCATCGAGCCTACGAGCCGCAAAAGAGGCAAGGTTCCGCAGCTCCGGTACTACAACAGTCTACGCACCGCCTGCGCCACCAGTCTATCAGCCACAGAGGACTACGTTCACGAGTTGCCGTGCAACCGGCACCGGAAACGTGAACTGCACAACCTACTAAGCCGCGCAGAACGCCGTCCATGCCACCACGGTCCCCGCCGCAGGCGTCGGCCGTAGGCTGGTGATGACGCGCTCGGATCCGTCTATCATCAGGGAGTCGGTGAGCAGTGGCACGACCTCTGGCACGGCGAACGTCACCATGTCTCCGGTCTCGACGATCAAAACGCCGTTTTCATACCGCTGGTCGACGCGCTTAACAGCAGCATCGAGCGGATAGAGCACCACCGTCGGCTCGACCGGCGCCCAAGGCTGGTCAGGATCGACAACGCCGGGCGTCTCGCGCTTCAACTGGACCACGCCCTGCCCCAGCCCGCCGGCGGCGTCTGGCTGGAGCAGTTCGGTGACCATTTCGGCCATGTCGTCATAGAAACCGGCCACGTCAGACCACCATGATGGCGGGGAACCCCGTCACCGGGCCGATCAGCGGAGCCAACAGACCCTCAATGATGGTCGAGACTGGCGCGTCGGGTGCGAAGATGTTGCCATCGTCGCCCGGCTCAAAGAACTCGCGCTCGATGCCCTCGACCTTCTGGCGCTTTACCTTCTTGGACGGGTCGAACGAGATCGACAGCGATCCCGGCTTCTTCAATTCGATGTAGGCTGCCTCATAACTGGCCTGTTCAACCCTTGTCGGGATGAGATCGGAGGCAAGCGCAGAGCCATAGGCCGTGGCGCCGGTGCGCGGCCATTCCCGCTCCTGGGCAATGCCGCCCGTCGGCTGACCCGAAAACCGCAGCCCATAGGTGCCGTCGATGTAGGCGCTGCCCCGCTGCCGCAGAGCAGCAAACGGGGCATCCGCCGCATAGGTATAGCCGGCCGCGTCCCAATATGCCTTGAGGGCGTCATCGGTTCCGTAGCCGGCCATGGTGTTAGGCTTTCTTCTCTTCGACCGCCTTGGCCGCGGCTGCTCCGAACTCGAACCAGCCGGTGCCCTTGGCAACCTTCAGTTCGGCGTCCGAGAGATCGGCGTCGACGGTCTGGCCCGGCTCGACGAGAACCGGACCATCCTTGGTATTGAGACCGCGAGGGCCAGCCTGGGTGTTGGTGACTTTCATCATCGCCTCCTCAGACGCCGTCGAGATAGCGGATCGACTTCGGCCGGCGGATGTCGACACCACCGAGACGGAAGATGCCGGGAACATCGAACTTGATCGGCCCGGTCTGCCAGGCCGGCAGGAACCGGAACGGCATCGGCATGTGGAACTTCAACACCTCGGGCGAGCGGCGATAGGCCACCATGCGCTTGGTGCTGCCGGCGCCCGACGCATCGAGGTAGCCGAACATGCCGCGGATGGTGAGCGGCTGGCCCGTCACCAGCGTGTAGATGTTGTTCTTCATCACCCACTCGAGGATCGTGGTCTGGTTCACCGCGTCGATCCGGCGCGTCGAGATGTCGAGCAGCACCGAGTACGGCAGCAGGATGGTGTCCGCGATCTCGGCGCCCAGCGCGCCGGTGAAGATGCCGGTGAGCTGGCCGTTGATGTCGCGAAGGATCTGGTCGGGCGTTTTCGACGCGAAGGTCGTGGCCGAACCCGTGCCATCCGCCGGCGCCGTGGTTGCCGTGGGCGTGGTCGAGTTGACCAGGCCAAGGAAGCCCTTGCCGGCATCACCGACGAAGGCAACGCTGTCGATCTTCTCCTCGGCGATGCGGCGGGCGGCCGAGGCCTTGTCATTCGACAGGTTCATGCCGAGCAGCTGGGCGGTGCCGAGCTCCTCGAGATTGTAGCCGTAGCCGATCGCCGCCATGGAGACGGTCGTCTCGAACTTCTCGCGGGTCAGCTCGACCTTGGGCACGTCGTGCGCATTGCCGTTGAACCACTGCGCCTGGCCGACCGAATCCATCGAGAAATACGTGACGGACTGGATCCATTCGGGCGCCGAAGTGTCAACCGGGACCAGGGACGGATACTGGATGTCCTGATACCGGATCGCGTAGACCGTCGGCTCGATGAGCGTGGCCTGACGGATAAGGAAGCTCATCGCGACTTGCTGAGCGTCCTGCATGATGTGTGCGTTCATTGTGGCCGCTCCTGTTAGCCGAGGCGCAGCGCAGCGAGGCCAGCACCGGCGGTGCTGGTATCCCACTGAGCGTTGGCGATGAGGGTGTTGGACGTCGAGACGTTCGTGAGAACGCCCGTTGCCGGCACGTAGTAGACGGGATCGCCGACGGCGACCGCGACCGAAGCCTGGACGACGATGACGCCCTTCTTCATGATTGCCGCCGTGGCGTACTGCTCGTACTTGCCGGTCGGCTGCGTCGAATCCAGAACGGCGATGCCGCAGAACTTGACTGTGGCTTCGCTGTCCACGACCTGGTTGTCAGCCGTGCCCTGAACCGCGACCTTGCCGAAGCCGATACCTTCCGCGTCCTCGCAAAGGCGGGACACGATGTCGGACGGCTCCATGTTGAGGACCATGCCCTCGATCCAGCGCGCATGCTGGGCGCTATAGGTAGTCTGGACTGCCGGCATGATCAGGCCTCCTTCTTGTTCTGCCAGGCCGAGGCGAGATGATCGGTCATGGCCTGGTGGGCGGTGGCGACAGTGCCGGCCGCGTCATTGGTCTGGAGGCCGTTCTGCACGACCTGGCGGAACGGATCGGTGCCGCCGATCTTCTTCGCCGCGTCCTCGACCAGGATGTCGAAACGGGCATCGATGTACGCGTCGGCCTTGTCCTTGACCGCGGCATCGCCGAGCGCGGCGGTGACAGCGGCCTTGCGGATAGCGCCGTCACTGAGACCATCGGACTTGACGTCCTTGGCGATCGCCTTGGCCTTGGTGATCAGATCGGCGCGAGCCGCGACACGCTTGTCGAGGTCGGCGTCCGACAGCACCTTGGCGATGGCGGCATCGCGTTCGGCGTGGGCCTTGGCGAGATCGGCATCCTTGGCCGCGAGAGCGGTCTGGTGCTTCGTTTCGGCGTCGGCGAGCTTGGCCGCCGAGGACTGCAAGTCCGCGAGCAGCTTGGAAATGGCCTGGGCGCCCTGATCGGTGGTGGTCACCGACAGTCCGTCCACGACCACAGTGCGAAGTGCATCACTCATGGTGATGGTCTCCTTGTCAGTGGTTGAAATCGGGGCGGCGCCCCATGGTCCCACACCGTCACCGATGCGAGCTTTTGAACCGGCCCGGGCCCGATCGACGAGCGCCAGGTGGTTGATCTTGATGCCGCGCTGCTGCGCGTCGAAGGCCTCGCCGTCGGCAGTGATGCCAGGCGTGAAGTCGAGATCGCAGGTGTACCCGGCGGAGAGCTCGCGCTTGCCATCCATCACCGACTTGATGGCGGCCGCGTCCTTGAGGATCAGCGGCAGCATGACCCAGTTGCCGTCCTGCTTGGCGGCAGTGCTGACCTCGCCGACGGATAGCGCCTTCCAGTTGTCGGCAGTCACCTCCTCGTCGGGATGATCGACCGTGATCGGGGCGTGGCTGAACGACTGAAGGCTGTCCTGAGAGAACACCTGATCGGCGGCCCGGTAGACCCGCACAACGTCCTGATCCGGCTTGCCGACCTCATGGCCGGCGTAGAGCTGGATGCCGGTGCGCACGGCGCGCGCGGTGGCGACAAGGTAGCCGTCGGCGGTCTGGCGCGTTCCCGCGACAGATACTTTGTCGGTGAATTGCATTTCATATGCCTTTGTGTTTGGATCAAGAAGGGCGGAGTTGTTACACTTGACACTTCATGACATTCACGACATCGCAGAGATTTTTGGTGCAATAGGTGCGCTTATCGGAGCGGTAGGTACCATCGCCTTGACTTGGCTAGTTTTTCGCTTTTCTCAAAAACAGGAGGCTCAGAAATCTACAGAGGATGTTCAAAATTGGTGGCAGACACACAACTCGGTGGTCTTGAGCAACCCTAGGCTTCTATCTTTGGAGAAGCGCCTTCATCCATTCGGCGATCTGACTGATGAAGAGGTTCGGCGGCTGTACATCCATTTCATGACGCTTAATGTTTGCTACAATGCCTGGGCCAACAGGGATCAGATCGACCGGTCCCTATCTGAGTCAACGATAGACAATAGCGTCAATCGACTGTTTCTCGACCGAGATTTCGTAGTGCAACACGTTTTGCCACGCGGGTATCCGAAAGACTTTGCCGAAGAAATCCTACGACGCCTTGGGCTCCGAGAGTCGACCGCGAAGCCTCTACCGATGAGCTAGGGCTTTTCCCGTTGACCAATCTGTAGTGTCGCGGCCACTACTTCATCCTCGCTCGGCTCCTGCTCGGCCAAGGTGCCGAATTCATCAATGGCCGCTTCCAGACCAGGCAACGAGCCGTCCTCCACAAAGGCATTGACCAGTGCTTCGCTGAGAGCATCGATCGGGATCAACGGCGACTGGCCATTGCCACCAGCGAGAGCGCGCGCCGCATCGGACTTGGTCTTGAAGACGTCGGCTTTCTCCTTCTCCGACATGCCCCAGAGCGGCGCCCACTCGTAATAGACATCGGCCGGGCGCGAGCCGAGGGCCGACCTGATCAGCGCTTCATCGAGCCGATGCATGGCAGGCGTCATCTCGACCTGCTGCATGGCGGAGAGGCGATCGTAGTAGTTGCGCAGGTCCGATTCGCCGGTGGCGTTCATGCCGGCCGGAGCTTGGCCCAGCAAACGGGTTGCCGGGATGTCCGCGGCGCCGGACACGATCTGCAAGAACCGGTCGAGCACATCAGGCAGCGTGGCGAAGGATGCCGACTTCTGCTCGTATTCCTCTTCCTTGTCGAGGAGCAGCGTGCCGTTGATGCCCTTGGCAGTATTGGCGAGGGTATACCTCTCCAGGATCTTGGCCTTGTAGTCCTCGTTGGCGAGGCTCGCCATGAAGTTCGGCACCTTGATGATGTCGATCTTCGCTTCGAACACCAGCGAGGCGATATTTGCCGCGGTGCCATCGGCCTGCTTGATCGCGTCCATCACGGACTGGAGCACGCTGTCGCCCCACGACAACTGACCGTCGACCAGATCAATATCGGGTTGCGCGTTGCCCTGGAAGATGGCCAGGCGCGACGGGTGGATTTGGACCTGCGCAGTGGTGCCGGCGGTCAGCGTGTAGAACTTCGGCTGGCCGTAAAACTCGGACGCCGGGTCGCGGTCGATCTCGCCGGCGGTAAGCTGGCGGCGCGACAAGACCGTGAAGTATTTGACCCCGCCCTTGCCGATACGCTCGATCTCGATCGGCGCGGCTAGATCAGCATCACCGGTGCCGATATGGATGGCAGCGCCACCCCAGAGCCTGGCCCTTACCTTGGCCTCGAACACCTTGCCGCGAACATTAAGCCGGTTCTCTTCCGCCTCGATCGGTTCGATGACGTTTCCCTCGGCCTGCCAGTCGCGCCATGCTCGGACCGCATCAAAGGCCGGGATGTCGACGATCTTCCTTGGAAGCCAAGCCGTGCGGTAGGCGTTGAGCAGTTCCGCATCCGACAGCGGCGTGAAGGCGTAGTAGTTCGACGAGGCCTTGTCCCTGCCCGTCCCCATGCGGGAAATGAGATTGGTCAGGCTGTCCCTGGCAAGCGTGATGATGTTGCCCATACGAGGTTCTACCGCTTTCACATTTTTCTTGATCGGCGTTACTTTTTATGTGATTGTGGTGAAATAAGAAGAAGGAATTGCCGAATGTCGCAACATAATAGCCCTATCTTTCCTCAGCAACTTGTCACCGCCTTGAAAGAGAGAGGCATGGCCGCATCGGATCTCGCCCGTGCAATCGGGGTAAGCCCAACCGCGGTTTGGAACTGGCAGCATGGGAACACCTCGCCCCGTCCTGCTGCGCTTGAGTCGGTCGCGGCAGCGCCTGGTGTTACCAGCCAGTTTCTACTTTACGGCCCCCCAACCGGCGATGACGAAGTGGACGAGATTGAGACAGTAGCCGCAGTGCTTGAAGCGGCTAAAGTGAAGATCGCGGAACTCACAGGCATCTCGATCGAGAACGTCAAATTGCGCTTGGAGATGGCGGCGGATTAGATATTCGCCAAGGTGTAGGTGCTGGCATCAATCAGGGCGTTGAACGCCCGGCTTGTGCTGTCGGCGTCGTCATCGTGCGCCGCTTCGGGAAACCCTTCGAGCGCTGAGAACCATGCCTCATTCCAGGGCGCCCGCAGGACGAGCACGTTGCCGGCCTCAGCCTGCGCTGAGAAGGGACTGAAGCGCGTAACCTTGTCGCCCGATTCCGGTGTAGCCCTGGCGTCGAAGCCGACGAGCAGTTTGACCAGGTTCGTGACTTGCGACTTGCCCGCCTGTCCAGGGTCCTGTGGCAGCGAGATTTTCGTCGAAATGCCGTCGGCATCGGCCGTGTTCTTGATCAAACGCTCGACGCCGGCTGGCGAAAGGAAATCCTTGACGTGGTGGCCGACGATGTATCGCCCGTCGGGCAACTTGCCGATTTTTGTGCCCGCCGTGCCGTCTGGATCGTTGCCCTCGACCTTGGGCGTCGAGGCCAAATCCCAGCCGCGCATCCATGTGACGCCGGCTGGCACCGCGTCGACCACTTCGCACCAGCCGCGCTGGAACAGCAAGCCAGCAGCCGGCCGTATTTTCCAGTTACCGCCGAGTAGGCGCTCCCGCTCGACCGTCGGCTGCGCCATGAGGTTGGCGAGATAGCCGGGATCTGCGGCCATGAGCAGAGCATTGTCGCTAAGCTTGGCCGGAATGAACGTCACCGACTTTGGCGGGATCGGCTCGCCATCAATCGGGTTGACGTGATGGGCAAGTTCTTCCTTGCTGTCTGCCCAGATGATCGTGTCGCCGATGCGAACGAACCAGCGGATGACGCCAGCGCGCTCAGGGATCGCAAAGCCGGTTTCCTGATCGATCCACCAGGAGATGAATTCGGCTACCCAGCTATCAGCATCAGGGTTGCATGTCGCTCGAACGTATGGCCGCACGCCGCACATGGAGCGATTGCGGCTGAGCATGTACCAGAACTGCTTGGCCGAAAAATGCGTCAGCTCATCGAAACAGATGAGCGGTATCTGCGAGCCCTGCCAGTTGTAGATCGTCTTTTCGTGCTCGAGGTGAGCGAACGAGACGCCCGCACCTGACGGAAAGGTCCAACTCAGGTCAGGCGCCGATCGCGGTTGCGCGCTCAGGTGCGGATAGAGCTTTTCGCTTTCATCCCAAAGTCCGCCCTCATTGCGAACCTGCGTCAGATTTCGGCGGAAGAAGACCGCCCCAAAGCCGGGATTGGCGACATGCCGCAGCGGCTCCATGAGCAGCGCCCATGTCTTACCGCCACCAGCCGCGCCGCCGTAGATCGCGATATCGGCAGGGCTCGCCAGAAATGTGGTCTGAGGCCCTCCCTGCGGACGAACTATGGTCGGGCCGCCCTGCCCTTGCTCAACTCCTGCCATTATCGGGCAACTGGAAGATGGTGACCGGTGAAACTGGCACCGGCAGCTCCTTCCCGTCCTTTCCCGTCAACTCTCGGCGGTTCGTGTAGGCGTTGCCGACTTCCTCGGCTGCCTGCTTGTGCAGTTGCGCGGCCAAGCTCATGTTGCCCATGTTCTCGGCCTTGTCTGCCATGCGCTGGAGAGCGCGGAGACGAACGGCGCGATGGCTGATGGCGATGGCGGCTGTGTCCTCGAGAAAGGTCTTGCGGGTCTCTTCGAACAGCGTACGCCACTTGAGCGAAAGGTTGGACCCAGCCTTCTTGGTCGGATCGTAACATTCGACTGCTTGCGGCGTTAGCGTGACCGCGTAATCCTTCTTGAGGGCGGCAGCGACCACGGACGGGCTATCGAAGCAGGCGAGCGCTTGAACCACGTAGGTTTGCTGCTCTGGATTGAGTTTTGCTCGGGCCATCGGCTTTATCAGGACGCCATCAAGGGTTTACGCGACGCGAAGGCGGCAGGTCCCGCAGGCCTGGGCAATGCTCACATTGGCGATTTCAGGTGCGGCTTTTGCCGCGTCGACCATCTCGCGAACACCAGTGGCATCGGCACCATAGCGCCTGACCACGCCGACGAACTGTTCTACGTCGTGTCCCTTTATGGCGAAGGCCGGTAACCCGCTCCTGCGGAACTTCGGCTGGCCGAACATGTCGCGCTCTTGGCCGCAGTGATATAGCTCATGCTCGACCAAGGCGCAAAACTCGGCGTCGCCGCATTGGCTTGGCATAGTGGGCGTCGAACGTCAGGATGAAATCCGGCACATCGCCGAACCAGTCTAGGATCTGCCGCTCGATCCGAGCGCGCAGCCATTTACCTGCCGGCGGCAAACCTCTCTCGGCTTGGCCGATGATAGATCGCCCTGCCCTGCCATTCGGCACGTTCGTCCAGAGTGCGCCGATGGTGGCCTGGTTAAGGTGGCGATGGTCGTCATTACGAAGGAAGGCATCGTCAGCGATGAAGGTCGCGCGCGCCCACTTGCTCAAATCAGCCGAAGCGGCAAAACAGATCGCGTCCGTTTCCAGCAACTCGAGCGGCGGCAGCGGGCGCTGCTTGTCGGTGAGCGCCATTGTGTTAGCTTCCTACGTAACGTGGAGGGGTGAAATGGGCGAATGGTTTAAAGAAAAATGGATCGAATTGCTTATCCTGGCAATAATCGTCCCGTCCGCAATCGGCGGAATTACATGGGCTTTCGACATTGGAGCAAAGCTAGCCGTCCAAGAAAATCGGACAGAAACAATCCTCGCGTCATTGCCCGAATTGCGCACTCGGGTTGCTCACGAATCCATCTACGGAGCGTTCCAGACCGCCGTCTTGGTTTCACAGCCTTATGAGCGCAACGACCAATGGTTCACCGAGCTTCAACTACTCGATGCTGCGAACGGGAAGGTCACAAAATTTGAAACGAAGATGACGGGCCCAAATGATACCGACCACGTCTGGGCCGTTTATGGAAAATCCCTCGCTAAAGACCCCAAAGCCGCAAATTTTGATGCCATGCAAAATATGGCGACCACAGTAGATCTCACCAAGATGCTTCCGCCGACGATAAATTCGGAATCCAGTTTCGTTTCCTATGTGCCGGCGGATCAAATCGAAACCGTAATCAAGACGACGGGTGCAACCGAACAAAATAGCATTCCGGCTCCAGATGTTAACACTTGGCCGACGTTGCTTGACGCTACGGCAGGGATTCTAAAACCACAAAAGTGATAGCGGAAATGGCTGCGCAAAGCCGAGAGGTGGTGAAACTCCCCTCTATGGCCCGGCGAGTATTCCCTCCGACGGAGGTCCGCTACAGAACAGCCAAATCACCTGACGCCAGATGATAAATCATCTGCGCCAGAGTGCAAGCGATGTTCACGCTGCGTTCCCAAAGCCGAGTCTATGGAGATCGGCTTATATAGAGCAGCTCGCCGATCCCATGGAGGTTTACGCCAACTGCCAGCGCGACGGTCAGACATCCGCTATCGCGCGGTGCTTGCCTGACAACGCGCCGGCGATCCGCAAGACCCCTCAGTTTGGGATGCCTAGGCGCAGTGGATCGTCGATCCACCGCTTAATCGTTTCAATGAAGCTCCAGACGTCGTCATTGGCCGGAGCGAGATAGTCGGCGTGACTCGGATCAGAGCCCATTATAGCGAACGCATTGAGCAGCCACTGCGTTTTGTTGGCGATCTTACTGATGCCGTTGACTCCATTGAGCCAACATTCCAACTCACCAGAAGTCACGAAAAACACGCCATAGCGTGCGAACTCTTCCATAAGAGCCTTTGCTTCGTCGCGGCTAGCTTCAGGCAGGGCTTCAACCCCAAGCTTTTTACACTCCTTCTTGCCCACATCAGCCATGACCTTTGCCAAAGCGTCACGCCGAACATGCAGAGGCCGCAGAACGGCAGCGTCTGCGCTGAGTAGCGGCCAGACATGCGCAAAATCGTTGTCCATCAGAACATCGAAATCCATAATGCTCGCCGCAGGTACACCCAGACTTCTCAAGGGCAAGGCGATGCGCGGAATAGTTTGCCAGTTCTGTGCGTTTAAAAACAAGGCATCTTCAATTCCGCGACGCACCGTCACCAAGCGAGCATTGACCTCATCATAGAACGCTCGATCCGCGTCGGCTTCGCAGACAAGCACCCCTCGGTGAAACAGCCCCCGCATTGCATGCGCCGATCGCAAAAGAGGATTGCTCATTAGCTCGCGAACGCGCGCAGGCTCAATAGATCGGCTTGTCGCTCTCCCGAATTCATGGGTTAGCCTTACGATCCTAAGTTCCGGAGCCGTCTGCATACACCCCAGAAGGAAATCGGAGCTATGGGTAGCGACCACTAACGTCGCGTCTCGATCGCGTGCCGTTTGCGCCAGGACGCTGCCGACGCGGCGTGACAAGGTTGGATGCAAGAACGCCTCGGGCTCATCGATGAGCAGGATGCGATCAGGCAAACTCATCACCGCGGATACGAGGCCGACAGATGTCTTGACACCGTCTCCAAGATCGCTGAGCAGATCGGCATCTGCATGAAATGCGCGCGCTTCGCTATCCAGCGCTTGTTCCTCCGCCTCCGTCTTCGGTGCACGTTTGCTGAGACGGATACGAAATTGCGTCATACCTGTAGGGTCGACGACGAAGAACTTCGCGAACGCATCTTGAGTAAATTTTCTGACTTTCTGCCGGGCGTCTTTATCAAGGAAAAGCGCCCAGAGATGATTTTGCGGCTTCTCTTCAAGTGGGCCCGTTGCTTTCGGGTCTGTGAGATCAAATCGTGTGCGACCATCCAGTAGGATGGTGAAAAACTTGACAAAATTGTTTTTAACGGATGCGTGAAAATCATTCTCTGCCCAGCCCTCGAACCATTTGGCCGTATAGACGTGGATAAGTAGCTGTGGCTCATTCATTTTTACGCTTGGTTTCCGGAAGTAGGTATGGTCGGCGACCGTCGTATTTCCTGGCGGCGTACCGATCTCAAACATCTTCATCATTGCGGCGATGCCCTCCCGATCTGGCAGGGTGAGATCAACGCTGTCTAGCAATTGGTAGCTATCAATCTCGTTGTTCGCACATTTCGCATATATCTCCCGCAGCGTACGGCTTTTGCCGGCATTATTGGGACCCACAAGGACCGTGACGTTCGGACAATCGATGGACAAAGGAAGTTGACCAGGGGCGGGACCTGCCTTGAATGTCAGTTTCGCGACTTTGAGAACATTTTTCATGGCTACATTAAATCAGAACTAGCTCGACCTCGTCGAGCGTGACGTCACCGGCTGCCCCGATAGAGGTGCGGCCTGCGCATGACGCCGACGACGGCCAAGAGCGTCCCACTATGATGCCCGCTTCCGCGTAAGCAAATTCTTGCTGAACGTCCGGTTTGAGGCGCGAACTGGTCATGCGCTTTCACCTTGGTGAGTGCACAAGCGGTCGAGTAGATATTAACGCGGCGCCCGCCAGCCACCCCTGCCGCCAAAGGTCAGGCCGCGCGGGACGGATAAGGCTCGATATCGCCGGCGTCGAATTCAGCAGCCACCAGCCGGCCAAACATCTCGATCATGCTCTTGACCGTCCCCCTACCCGTGACGCCCACCACCTCGCCATGGAAGCCGGCGAGCATGTGTGTATGCTGCCAGTCCTGCTTGACGCGGATGGCTTGACCTTCTGGGAAAGTCATCTGGATAGTCTCGCGCCTGGTCTTGCCTTCGAGCTTACGCTTGATCCGCGATTCCTTGGTGTCGTCGAACTCGAGCTCGGCCTCCGCTCGCATGTAGGCTTCGACGGCAGGCGTGGGCACCTGCCAAGGCTTGCCAAACGGCCCGTCATAGCTGAGCAGGCGGCCGAGCCCGTCGCAATCCTTCAGGTACTCGCCATTCGCCGACGGCAGAGCCACAAAGATGTACCCGGTGAACAGCGGGAAGCGCCGCACGATGCGTGCGTTGGTCCGGTGATGGATAATCTCCTTGCGCATGCGCGGGTAGTAGCATTCGAACCCCTCGTCGCGGATCGAGCGCTCGGCGATGATCTCGTCTTTCCGTTCCTCCGGAATGCCGAAGCGATCTTTCGCCGTGCGTGAGCCGCCGGGGCCGATCTTGGCGATGAACCACTTTGCTGTGCTGCTCATGACCGACCTTTCACGATTTTGGTTTGCTCGAGCTTCGAAATGTCCTGCCGGGGCCGCTTGAGCGCGTCGATGCGCTTCTGCTCGGCCTGGTTCATCGCGATGCGAGGCAGGCCCTGACGCTTCGCCGCGCCAGCTGTGGCGGCCTCGGCCAAGGCTGCGACACGCTTGCGCACCGCTGGATCTTGGCGCTCCATTTCGATCAGGTGGCGCTTGTGGTCTTCCCGCGCCCGGTCGATCAGCTTCGATGCTTCGGTGCGCAGCGCGGCGCGCTCGGACAGAAATGGCGTCATGATCGCCCTCGCCCGCTTTGCGAATTCGGCACAGGTCGGCATGAACTGGCCGGTGTGATTGTCGACGCGGCCGGCGAGGAAGTCGCTGGCAGCTTCGGAAACCGCCCATGCCGGCAGATCCCGACATGCTGCCAGGAACTCGCCGGCCATCTCGGCGTGGTCGATCTCGGGTTGGTCCCGGAACTGGCCGGCCATGCGCAGCACCGCGGCACGGGTGTCGGATGCATCACAAGGTTTCATCAGCCCGTCGATCTCGGCGACACGAGCTTTGATCGCTCTCGCCCGGTCCCGGTATTTCTCGGGCAGCTTGTCGAAATCGTCCGTGGCTACGAGGTCACGCATTTGAGGAACCCCTCTTCGATTTTTTGCTGACGGGATTTTTTCGGCGCGCTGGCGCGCTCTAGAAAACCGTTAGGTTTTCCTTTGATGGTTATGGAAGGATGGCATTGCTCAAGCATCGCTTTAGCATCACCCTTTTTCTTGTCTTTCCAACGGCTTGCGGCGGCATTGCTCGCTTTCGCCTTTCTATCGACCGCCAATCGCCTCTCTTTCTTGAGACGTTTTTGCGACCACCTTTTGCTGCGGCCATCGAGGCTCCAGAAAGCCATGATGATGCTCTTCATCTTCCGCCAGCGCGCCGCGGAGACGCCGGCAGTCCGCGCCAGCATGTTGTCATCGTCGGCCAGGGAATTTGTCGGTGATGCCCACGCGGCCATGAGCAGTTGGAGATAAGCGCCATGCTCCTCCGTGGTCAGGTGCCGCGTGTCACGATGGTAATCATCGACCCAGAACGGCATGTACGGCAGGCGATTTCTGCTCACCCGGCCCTCCGGTCGGCGCGCGCGCCTTCCTTGGCCAACGCCAGCGTTCGGTAAACGGCGTCCTCGCGGCAGCGCAGTGCTTTTGCGATGCTGTCCGTATCGAACTGGCCGGAGCTCCACATCACGATGGCGGCCAGCGCCTGCTCATCGCGGAGGTAAGCATCGCCGGCCAGGCTGTCATCGAAGACTCCGTGGCAGTGCGGGCATGAGGTTTTCATTGCGCCGCCCTCGCTTGCGAAGATGCGCCAGAGCGGTTTGAATGAAATGCTGCAAGGGGGGAACGATGACTTGGGGATACGAACGCGGGCGCGTGTACAACAGACGCGCCGACATTCACGCTAGATTCCGTGGGCAACAGCAGGGCGGCATCATCACGCCCGTGGAGCACTCGTTGGTTATCATTGTCACCGGCGAGGAGGGCTTGGCACACGGCTACGCCGATCGGCGCCGGGCAGATGGCGTTTTCGAATACTTCGGCGAAGGCCAAGTTGGGGATATGCAGATGGTCCGCGGCAACGCTGCGATCGCCAATCATTCGGCCGCGGGAAAATCGCTGCTGCTGTTTCGTCGCGCGCCGGGCGGCCTGGTCTTCGATGGCGAGTATGTCTACGAGCGGCATCATTTCGAGCCGGCGCCAGACCGAGAAGGCAACGAACGACAGGCGATCGTGTTTGAGCTCCGGCCTATTGAGAACGTGGATGAAGCGGTCGAGCAGCAGGACCCGGCCGAAGCGCCCCTTGCCAGAATGAGGGATGCCGCCTTCGAGGCTGCCAACCTTGCGCCTGGTCGACGCGTGGTCGAGATGACGGTGGTGGAGCGCAGCCGACGCGTGCGGGACTATGTTGTCGCCCGTGGTGTTGGCCATTGCGAAGGATGCGACGCGCCGGCGCCGTTCAGGCGGCCGAACGGAACACCGTACCTGGAGCCGCACCACATTCGCCGGCTCAGCGACGGCGGGCCCGATGATCCGCGATACGTCATTGCCCTTTGTCCGAACTGCCATAGGCGTGTCCATTCGGGCGCGGACGCGCGCCAATATAATGCGGAACTGTTGAACAGGATGGATAGAATTGAGCCAACGCTGCCCTGGGTGTGAGCAGCTCATACCGCTGCCCTCAGATTCGTCGGAGATCATGCTGCCTCCGCCAGGAAGTGGTGCTCGCGGCTCGTCAGCCGGGCATCGTGATAGGCGCAATACGACTTTCCGGCTTCTACGCGGACACCGCAGCACAACATGTCGGGACCGGGTTTCTCCTCCAGATCGGAGCTCAGCGGAGCGCGGCAACGATCGAACAGGCAATCGATGAAGCGCATGGCAACGAAGTGCGCCTGAGCCCCGACCACGCGCGTCGAGGGGCGCGTCAGGTAGTCAAAGGCTGTGGGCTCCCGATCTAGGTCCGACGTGACAGCCAGGAAGAGCTTGCCCGGCAATTGGCCCGGCGAAACCTTGCCTTTGGCGGACGGCCTCCCCTTCTTCCCTTGGAAGCCGATTTCCTTCAATTCAGGTGTGCGCAGCACAAGGCTTTTCACGCCGAAGCGCGATATTGCCCTACCGCTCTTGCCGGCTAACTGGCGGGCGATCTGCGCATAGTTTTTCTTGGCCTGGAGTCCTTTCGCAACCAGTTCGATTTCAGCGGCCGTGTAGATGCTGCCCTGTCCCGAGCCTGGCGATGGGTTGCCCCGGCTGAAGCCAACTGCAGCAAGCGCCTTGTTGCGGTGAACGATGCCGATGATCGAGTTGCGTGAAACCGATCGACCACTGACCGATGATAGTTTGCTCGCTACCTGAGACGCCGAATCGCCTTGCCTGAGCCAGACGGCAATTTGATCGATTTCGGATTGAGCGTAGCCAGTCATGCCACCGCGCTCGCGATCATGTCGGACTGGCGGTCCTCGGAATCGAGATACCGACAGGCCTGGCGCCAGTAGCTTTCCTTGGTTTCGGTGCCGATGAACTTACGGCCCAGGCGAAGCGACATAACGCCTTCGGAACCAATGCCCATGAATGGCGACAGCACGACGTCGCCGGGGTTGCTCCACATGACCAGGGCGCGCTCTATGACGTCGAGCTGCAAAGGGCAAAGGTGACGCTCGTCGGCTCCCTCTCGCGCCATGGCGACGTTCAGGACGTTGGACTGGTTGATCGTCATCCAGACCGGCTCTGCCCACTCCTGCCACTGGGAGAGCGGGAAATCTTCCGGCGTGTGCTTGATCGGATCGGCGTTTTCACCGGGCTTGATGAAGGTTAGGAGATAGTCGGGCATGCCGCCGCGCGACTTCGAACTGTCCTTCTGCAACTGCTTGTAGAGCAGGCCTATGTGCTTGGTGCGCGTCATCTCCGTGACCGGGGATTTCCGTATGGTGCGTCGGCCGTGGTAGAGCCACCCGGCATCCTCATGAATCTGAATAATCTGGCCGGAAAAATCCTTGATCCCGATGGCACCGTCCTTCCATTTGGTCATCGGAAGGTCCGAACAATGAACGGCCGTCAAGCGGCCCGGCTTGGTGACGCGCAACTTCTCTCGAACTAGCCAGGCATAGTGTTGCGCGAATTCGTCATCGGTCGAGTTGCCCATGTCGGCGGCCGATTCCGAATAAACGAACAGCGAACCGAACGGCGGCGAGTAGACGCTGAAGTCGATGCTTTCGTTTGGCATCTGCATCAGGACATCGACGCAATCTCCTTGGATCGCCTGCCAGTTGGCGCCTTCATTCGAATTCAAGCAGCGGATATCCATGGGGCGAGCCTCGCAATATGGTTGGGCTGGTAGGCCGTTTTGACGGCCCACGACTGTTCCTGCGCCCGGCGCATCGCGGCGCGCATGGCGGTTTTCATCTTCGAATGGTCGTCGGATTTCCGGGATATGACGCTGCCGGTCGCCATCTCGCCTTCGGCGATCGCCAGGTGGACCATGAGCATGCGCTCCTGACCGAACCGCAAGCACCGGCGCACCGCCTGATACCAGGTCTCGTAGGAGTAGGACCGACCAGCAAAAGCCATGCGGGCGCAGAACGGCCAATCCAGGCCGAAGCACATGGATGGCTTGGCGATCAAATGCTTGAACTGCTTGGAGGCAAACCCTTCAAGCTTTTCCTCTTTTTCCTCGATCGATTGCGTGCCGCGAACCTCGACGGCATCAGGCAATGCCGCAATGAGCGCATCGGCCTCGTAGTTCGTGTCGCACCAGATCACCCACGGCTCGTCCAACTCGGAGGCCACGGCGGCGGCGATCACCTCCGCGCGCGCCTCGCATGTGTGGCGCTTGACCTCGTGCAGGCCGGTGGCCGAGAGCGAGGAGGCGCCGAACATATCGCCATCGCCTGCCTTGATGGCCTGGCCGCCGGCGGCATGCCGGACAATCTCAAATCCCGGCAGTTGGTAGCGCGCATCGCTGGCGTCGTCACCGAGGTCTGACGGACGCTCCGCCATTCTTGCCCAAGATGCCATCCAGTCCCAGAATGGGCGCTCCGCATGGCCTTTGAGACGCCATTGTTGTGAAGCGGTCGAGGTATCGTTAATGAAAAACCGCGATAGCATTTCGTTGTAGGCCATGACAGAGCAGAACTCGGCGTAGGATCCGAACTCCATATGATCGTTCGGCGCCGGCGTGGCGGAGGCCACGAGCTTGAACCGGGCATCACGGTGCGCTTCGGTCAGGTCTCGCCTGGTGACACCGGAAAAGCTCTTGAGGATCGAAGCTTCATCGCAGGAGACGATGCCGAACGAACTGGCGTCTACCTGCTCGCGGCGGTCGTAATTGCAGATGTTGATTAGGCCGGGCTTGACCTCGGTTTGATCGCGGACGACGCGGGCCTCATAGCCCCACTTTTCGGCGCGGCGCTTGGTCTGGCCGGCGACGGCCAACGGCGTCCAGATGATCGGCGTGAGGTTGGTCGCCTCCATGGCGCGCTGGCAGAACTCAAGCTGGACCTCAGTCTTGCCGAGCCCCGTATCGAGGAAGCACCCCGCGGATCCGACGCGGAGGTGATGCTCGACGCATGATCGTTGAAACGGGAACAGATGCTCGGAAAGGTCCGGTGTCGAGGCCAAGCCCCGATCCGAAACCTTGCGCACCTTGCTTGCCAGAAAATCGGAATATGCGGCGACAGTCACTCCGCTGCCTCCTTGTAGGCAGGCACGAATTCGGCGAGACGGCTATCACGATATGGCATCGCAAACGTGACCCTGGAAGCATCGTTCGGATCGTGGATCGTGATGCCGGTCTGGTGGTCCGCGTACCGGAGCTCGATTGTCTCGCAGTCGAAGCTGGACAGGATCGGAACGGCGACGTGGTGGACGACGGCAATCTGGAAATCGTCCCCGTGATAAGCGATCTCATCGACTGCCTCGCCGGTCGCGGTCACGGATGACAGCGTGACCTTCCCGTCCCTGCCGACGAACAGGATCGAATGTTCCTTGGCATCCGCGACGAGCGCAACGCGCCCCAGCGAGGCCAACAGCTCCTGCCGGTCAAGAATGATCGAAGTGGAGTTCTTCGGGATCAGGCGATGATAGTCAGGATAGGTGCCTTCGATCAGTTTCGATGCCAGGGTCTGGTTCCCGGACTGGAAGCGCACGAAGGCCTCGGACGCATCCACATTGACCGGACCAGACCACGACGGCGTGTCGATGATGGGAACGATGACAGATGGCATCGCCGCGGCCGCATGCGGTGCATCGACCGACATCAGCGACAGTTTCTTGCCATCGGTCGCGCAGAACTCCAGCTGACCTTCATGGACACGCCATGACACGCCGATGAGGAAATAGCGGCCATTGGGCTGTTCGGCCGAGAACGCGACGGCCTTGCCGATCCTGGTCAAGACGGCGCCGTCGACCGCAAACGCACAGTCACCGTCCTTGGTGAGCATCGGCATTTCAGGGAAGTCGGCCGCTGGCAGGACCGGCATCTTGAACTTGGACTTGCCGATGGTGACGGTCGCCTGCCGATCGTCAGCTGAGAGGCTGACCTCGCCCGACGAACTCTTGATTGCCTTGAGGAGCAGCGAGGCCGGCAGGCAAAGCACACCGGGCTCCTGCACTTCGGCAGGGCACGAATCCGCGGCGGCTTGCTCGAGATCGGTCGCGACGAAATAGACCTGGCTACCCTTCGCCTTGATCAACACATCGGCGATGATCGGGATCTTGTTGTCGGATGCCGCGTATTTGCCGACGAAGGTCAGCGCGGCGAGGATTGTTTCTCGTTCGGCAGTGAATTTCATGCCGGCACCCGATCGGGAAAGAGGTTGCGCTGCTCGCGAACGGAGCGAAGCCGGCCGTTGGTGATGTCATTCAGGATATCGACTGCATCCTGCCTGCGACCCTCACAAATCGCATCATGCAGACGGTCGGCGTCGTCGGTTAAGTCGGGCGCTTGCGCGATCTCCTTTTCGAGATTGGCGATCGCGTCGTCGTGATCATCTTTGGCGACAACCTCCTGGAGGTCGATCGCGTCATCGATCGCCATTTTGCGGACATCATTCCAAACGTTGTGCTCTTTGATCGCCGCGAGAAATTCGGTCTTGTCTTCCTCGACAAGCCTAGCCATGCGGTCGAAAATATCGGGGGACTGCACGTCCATCTTCATTGACCCCTTGATTGAGATTTTCAGGCGAGAGCGTCGAGCGCGGCGCGGTTGTAGGCCGTGAGCTTTTCGTCGTCGGATATGGCCTCGGCTGTGCGTTGCCGAGCGAAAGCCTCTCCTTCAGCCAAGGCGGTCATTTCGGCTTCATGCCGAGCCTTCTCGGCCTTCCGAGCGGCGGCGAATGCAGCGAGATCAGCCTTCAGCGCGCGCTTGGCCTCCGCGACGCGCTGCAAACAGGCGGCCGCTTCCCTGCGGTGGAGATCGGCCAGCTTTTCAGCGTTGGGCCGAGGCGCGAGCTTGAGCGGGAAGACGTTAGCAAGGTCGGCTTCGACCGCTTCGGCAAGGCTCTTGGTCATTGCGTTCATCGTTCACCTTTCAGCTTTCTTGCCAGCCACAAGATCAGCCAGCCTAACCAGCGCCGAACTATCTTCATGGCGCGCCCTTTCCTCGTCGTATGCTGCGTCAGCCTTGGCGAACCCGGCCGCAACCCAGGCTTGGAACAGGGGAAGCCATCTATGAGTGAGCATCCCCCGCGCCGGTCTATTCCACCCCTGTAAGATCACGTCGGCATCCACTCCGCATTCCGATTGGATGCGATATGCTGCCGTTTCTATGTTATCGCCGGGACCACGGTGGTATTTCCCCAGCAGGTCCGTCGCCATTCTCTTGGCGCTTCTGCCTGCAAACATCGGATCGTTGATTTCGATCACAGACATCTTGTTACCCTTTACACGCGACTTGTCGCCCATGACATGAACCCTTTGCTATGTTGCTTTCATGAGCAGCAGCAACAGAAGGGATTGGCGAGAACTTGAGACCATGGAAGAAGCCGCGCGTCGGTTGATTGGCGTCATGGACGAGCGAGCGAAACGAAGGGCTTCCGGACGCCTTCAAGGGCCGGAACAAATTCAGGATCAGCCGTTGTCCCCGGCTGAAAATGCGGACGGCGAGAGGCTTTTGGGTTCGGGTAGCCTCGATCGCCGTCCGCAGTCTGCCGATGCCGACAGAGAGGACAGTTGCGGCAGCGGATTGGGTTGAGGAGATCACGCGCGCCGCTCCCGCTTCATGATCTTGCGGCGTTCGACCTCACGGCGCGCGGCGGCTTCGCTGGCTGCCGAGACAGTGCCGATTTCCGGGTCGAACACGATGACTGTTCCGTCATGGGTCCAGATGGCGCTCATGCTGCCCTCCCCCGCTGCCGAGCTATGGCGGCGTCATTGGCGCATTTCGCGCAGGAAGCTTGGCTATGCGACCACCGGCAGGACTGCGGCTTCTGGCAATCGGGATTGAGTGCTGGCGATGGTGCCTTTTTGAGGAATGCCGGGACATCGGCATCGGAAATGGTGACGGCTCGCCCGGAATTGCCCTGGCCTATGGCACCCTGACCGACAACGATCTGATGAGGATCGTCGTTTTTTGCACGGGCGACTTCCGGGCTTGGTTTGCTGGGATGGCCGGCATCCCCTGGAGTAGCGCGGTCAGGTATCTCAGAATGATTGGCCGGCGCCGCAAGGGGATCGACGCCGGCCTCCTTTGTTGCAGGTTGGGCTTGGGGTGCGGGCACTGCAACAGAGCTGGAATTGGTGGCCGGAGCGGAGGGAGGAGGTTCCGCCCCGGCCGTATCCGTCGTTTCTGGGGAGGAGGTCAGATCGGACGAATTCTGTTCGATGATCTCGCCGGTTTCGGCGTCGTGCGGCGGAAGGTCGGTCGCGATGTTTTCATGCTTCATCGCGATCTTGGTGCCACCGTCGGCGCGCTTGCCGGCCGGAAATTCTTTAATGTTTTCTCGTGTGCGCGCACGGGCATGCGCCTGTGGCTTGCAAGCATCCTCGTAAGCGAGGCGATACAGGTCGAGGATGCTGTTGCGCTCCTCGAATTCCTGGATGCCAGTCTTGGCCTTCTTGCGAAGCTCGGTCACCAAGGCCCCGACGGCGGTGCGGTCGAAACCGCAGCCCTTCAATTCGGCATAGACTTCCTTGACGTCGTCGCCGATCGCGTCCTGCTCTTCCTTCAAGCGCAGAATGCGATCGACGAAGGCGCGCAGCTGGCCCGCGGCAACTGTCTGGCTGGTTTCGGTGGTGTCGGTCATGCCGCGCGCTCCGGCGCAGCGCCGAAAATGTCAGCCAAATCAGATCGCAACTCGTGAGGAGGAATACCTGTCGCCTTGGAAACGGCCCCTACTCGATCCGCGGGGACTTGGTCCCACATCGATATCGCAGACGGGGATACGCCTATCGCGAGAGCGAGCTTTGTTGCCCGTCCGCGCTCTTCTGCCAGGTATGCTTTGAGCTTTTCCATGTCGCCTATTTAAGCCCCACTGAATTTTCAGTCAAGCTGATTTTTCAGTGGGGCTTTATGGAATGGCGCTTCATGGCCAGCGATCATTAGCCATGCAGAAAACGATCCCAGGGCTTGCGGTTCGAACATCGGTGAAAGAGCGACGCGTTGCGCGCGGATGGGGCCAAGAGGAGTTGGCCGCCAGAGCCGGCATGAGCACAACTACGATTCACAACCTCGAGGCCGAGAAAAACGGCTTCACCGATAAGTCTCTTTCCGCAATTGCTGAGGCCTTGGGCTGCACCCCCGCCGAATTGTTGCTGCCTATCGATGCAACGCCACCCCACGTGATCCGCGGTGATGCGCAGATATTATCTATGCTCGCTCGGATTGAAGGCCTCACCAGCAAGGATATCGATGTGGCCTTCGGCGTCATCCAGCTTGCGCTGTCTAAACGGGGCGGATGAGCACTAGCGGTATCGTGTGGTCAATTTGCACTTGCCATTCGCCGCCGTGCAGAAGGGCCATCGCTGTTGATATTTCAGCAGCCTTTCGTTTTATGACGATGTAAGAATCCATCGGCGGGCCGGCGCCGGCGGAATTCCGTAAATCCGCAACGATCTGCTCGTTCCGCGTTTTATAGCGCGGCTTGATCCGATGCCTGATGGCCATCGGGTCACACCCTCTCCATCTCGCGAACTTCGTCCGGCACCGCGCCGAATGCGTCGATCAGCTTTGCGTCTTCCCACTCGCCGGTTTTGGGATCGCCTTCACGCTGGAAGGCCACTACCAGCGCCTTCCTGATGGCCAGGCGCTGAGCCAGACTGCGGGCATGGCTGGTGCTGTTAGCCTGGATCGGACTGTCGGCATGGAGCTTGCCGCGCTTGCCTGCGATGAAAGACTGGACGACGTACATAGCACTCAATTTTCGCCTCCTTGGCTTATGGTTAGGAGGATAGGAAAGGCTTCCTATGACGCAGAGTCAACGGGAGCTCGCGGTGTCCGCGTGACGAGGCTCCTGACAAGTACCTTCAGGAGTGATTTCGGATAGTGCAGATTCCTGACAGGCTTCGCTTGACGAGCCGGACACGCCAGCGGTGCCCGTGTGCATCAGAATGCATCGGATTGAACCGCGTCAGACTGGAGAAATTTGGGGGTTTCAGCTACATTAGTGCTGATTGCAGCAAAAAGCCGCCCCCGGCCAAGGAAAGCGGCTTTTCGTGAGCGATCAACAGCTAGGCTGGACCGTTCTACGCATCCCTGAATTTAGGTATCAGGGAGAATTTGTCCAGCCTAGTTCGACATCACCTCAACATGTTGAAAGGGCTAGATAAAATGACAGATAGCAGCGATTTGGTCACCACCCCTCGGCAGCTGCGCCTTGATCTCGAGGTTGCCGCAGAGCGGGAAATAGACGGCGTTGGAATGGGAGTGCTTACCGATGGCACTCCCTTTTTGACGATCCGCGGCCTTGCAAGGATGTGCGGCATCGACATGGCGTCGATAGTCAGAATGACCGCCGCATGGGATGACACTCCGCTCAAGCCACGCGAACAGAAAATCCGCGAACTGATCCGCGCGGCGGGAGGCGATGACACAGTCGCCTTTTTCGGCTTTATCAAGAACGGCGTGGTTCATCACGCCGTGCCGGCGGCCGTCTGCATGGCTGTAGTTGAGTATTATGCTTTCGAGGCACGCGGCGATAACGACCAGGCCTCGCGCAGCTACCGCACCTTGGCCCGAAAGGGCTTTAACGACTTCATCTTTGCCCAGGTTGGGTATAACCCCGCAGGCTCGCCGAGCATTGCTTGGCAGCAATTCCACGACCGCGTCACCGTCGCCTACCATGCCGTCCCGGCCGGGTTCTTTTCAATCTTCAAGGAAATCGCCGACATCCTAGTGACGTTGATCCGCTCCGGCGCGGATCTCGGCCCGCATTTCGTGCCTGACATCAGTGTCGGGCAGCGGTGGGCGGCCCATTGGAAGAAGCACAATCTTGAAGTGCTCTACGGCGAGCGCCGTCAGTACGAGCACAACTATCCGACTTATTTTCCCCAGGCTCCTTCGAACCCGCAGCCGGCCTATTGCTATCCCGACGATGCGTTGCCGGAGTTCCGCAGCTGGGTCCGCAAGGAGTACCTGCCGACGCATATGCCGCAATACCTCAACACGAAAGTGGCTCAGGGGCACATCTCGGCTCCGAAGGCCATCACAGCAATCAACGCGTTCGCGCCGCCTCGCCCCCTGCCCGGCAGATAAACTCTCAAGTCTCAGCAATCAGGAAGCCCGCTCCGGCGGGCTTTTTGCTGTGCGCGATTCGGGCGGCCCACTCATCAACGAGCTACAGTTTCAGTCCCACTGATTTTTCAGCTTGACTGATTTTTCAGTGTGGCTTAAATTCCTCATCAACACCAGATGAGGAACGGCAATGAACGCCACCACCTACGAAATCACGCTCGACGGGACCAAGCGCACCGTTACGCTTGCGCAGTTCCGCGCCGAGATTGAAGCCCGTCGTGCAGCAGCAGCCCCAATCATAGCTGCTTTGCTTGCTGGCGATATCGAAGCCTGCGCAGCCGCTCAATCCGCAATGCGCGCCAAGTTTTCGGTGTCGGCATGAACGCCGCCCTACGCAAGGTGATCGCCGAAAGCGCCGACTTCCGCATCGTCACCAAGATATTCGGCGGGCTGCTCGGCCCGGAATACACAGTTGCCGCTGGCGGCCGGTACTACCGCGTCGGCGAACTCACCCTCAACCAGTTGAAACGCGGCATTCCTGCCGAAGACCTCGATTTGCTCGAAGTCGACCCCGAAACGGACGAGGCGCTGTGATGACCCCGATCAGCTTCCGCGAAGTCTTCGTCATCATCCACAATCTCGACCAGTCCGACCTCGAGCAGGCCGGCGTGATCAATCCCGGCGCCAATGGCGGGTCGGACTGGCGCCGGTTCAACAGCGATTTTGGCACCTTCGTTCTCAAGCTTCCGAGCGAACGGCTCGACAAGCTGGTCGGCCTGATTGGAGGGCGCCGCCCGCGCGAAAGCGCGGCGCCGGCCGTCCGCCTCGCCTTCTTCGATGGTGAAGACCGTTCAGGGGAGGTTTGCTGATGGGCACTGCCCTCACCCACGCATGCAATTGGCTGGTCGCGCATCCTTGGATCGCCAGCATCATGCTTTGCACAACGTGTGTCGCGGCCGGTCGGCTCGATCTGGTGCTCCCATGACTGCGCCCGCATTCTTCTCCGAGCACGTCGACGCGGTCGTCGACGGCAAGCCGCTCCATGAACAACTGACAGCGCTCGCAGCACTCATCCAGGAAGCACAGCACAACAAGGATGCCGGCTACGGCCCGCCCGCCGACGACCTGCGCATGGCGCGTCGCCGCTGGCTCACCCTCTACGACCAATGGGCAGCGGAAAACCTGCCGTCTTACGAAAGGAAGGTTGCATGAGCACGTCTCTCGACGTCCGCACGGACGATACCCATCTCGCACCATCGCCCGACGATCGCATGGTTGCCGCCATCGAACGCGTCGCCATGGACCCGACGGTCCCGATCGAACGCCTCAAGGAAATGCTGGCGATGAAGGAGCGCATGGAAGACCGCGCGCTCGAAGCTGCCGACCGTCTGGCAAAGAAGGCGTTTTTCGCGGCCATGTCGAAGTGCCAGGCCGAATTGCCGGTCGTCACCAAGAACCAGAAGAACGACCACACCAAGTCGACCTATGCCGACCTCGCCGCAATCGAACAGCAGGCCATGCCGATCATCCATAAGCATGGCTTCGCGGTCTCCTTCCAGCCTGACGGCTACAACGAACTTGGCGAACTGCGCATCCTTTGGGAAATCTCTCACGAGGACGGGCATGTCAGGAACGGTGACGCCGGCATACCCGTCGACGCCGCGGGATCGCAGGGTAAGGTCAACAAGACCGGCACCCAGGCATTCGGGAGCACCGCGACCTACGGCCGGCGCTACCTACTCTGCATGCTGTTCAACATCAGCACCGGCGATGATCGAGACGGTAACCGGGGCGATGACGACGCGACGATCACCAATCAGCAGCGGGACGAGCTGCAGAACCTGATCGACGAGCTCGGCTGGAACGTCCCTGACTACTGCAAGTGGCTGGAGATCGACGCCTTGACCCACCTCAAGGCCCGTTTCTTCGCGCGGGAAAAGCAGCGGCTCGAAACCAAGATCAGCGTGAAGGGATCGGCGAAATGATCACCATCATCAACTGCGCCCAGAACACCGAGGAATGGCACCTCGCCCGCGCCGGCATCCCGACTGCCAGCATGTTCGCCACCGTCATGGCATCGGGCCGCGGCGGCGGTGACAGCAAGACCCGCGCGAAATACATGCGCCAGCTTGCCGGCGAAGTCATCACCGGCAAGCCCATGGAAGGCTTCACCAACGCCCATATGGATCGCGGTCATGAAATGGAGCCGGAGGCGCGCGAGCTTTACGCGTTCGCGACCGACACGCTTCCCGAACAGGTCGGGTTCATCCGAAACGGCCAAAAGGGGTGTTCGCCGGATTCGCTTGTTGGCACGAACGGCATGCTGGAAATCAAGACCAAGCTGCCTGACCTGGTTATAGAATGTTGGGAGCGCGGAGACTTCCCGCCCGAACATAAGGCGCAATGCCAGGGCGCCCTCTGGGTCGCCGAGCGTGAGTGGATCGATATCGTCGTCTATTGGCCCGGCATGCCCGTCTTCATCAAGCGTGCTTTCCGCGACGAAGGGTACATTGCCGAGATTTCAAATGCGGTCGACCAGTTCAACGCTGAACTTGCCGGCGTTGTCGATCGCGTTCGGCACTACGGCCGCCGCTCTGAAACCCTGAACAATCCGCTGGTTCAAAACGTCTTAGCTGGCTGACCTCCAGCGGTCCGGCGCGGCTGTGTTCCCTTACCGCGCCGGCACATTCTCAAAGGAACGACCATGAGCCGCGACAGCATCAACATCATTTTCGAATGGGACGGCGAGGCAATGCGCCCGCTATCGCGCTTCCATAACCTGGCGAATGCCGAGTTTGTGGTCGGCGAGCGGTACCGCTGCGAAGTTCAGGAAGATCGCTCATGGGTCAGCCACAAGCACCAATTCGCGTGGCTGCATGAGGCATGGCTGTCCCTTCCTGAGCATATTGCGGCTCGGTTCTTGAACGAAGACCAGATGCACAAGCACGGCCTGATTGCCGGCGGCTTCTGCGACAGCACGACCGTTCCTTGCGCCAGCCGGGCCGAAGCCGAGCGCTGGTACAAGCATCTCCGCTCCCGCGAGCCCGATACCGTGATTTCGATCAACGGCAATGTGCTGATCCAGTTCACAGCCTGGAGCCAATCGCGCCGCGCCATGGACGCCAAGACGTTCCAGAAGAGCAAGCAAGCTGTCCTTGACTATGTTGACGATCTGCTCGGCGTCCAGCGGGAGCAGGCAGCATGAAAACACCTCAGCACCTCTCTGACCTCTCCGACCACCGCAAGCGCCAGCAGATGACGGAACAGCTTCGCCGCGATGTCGTGGCCAAGCGCAGGATCCGGGTCAAGGCAGTCGGCCGGCACGTCGCCGCGGTGAAGCCGGAGGCTCGCTGATGGCACCGAGAAACAGCCGTGTCACCAGTACAGAAGTCATCTACGGCTTTTGGCTTGTGTTCGAGGAAGCTGGCGCCGTTCGATTGGCTCGTACATCGCCAAGTCTTGGCCGGGCCGAGCGCGCCATGTTCGTCCAGGCGAACCTACCGCGCAGCCTTTGGCAGACGCCAAGTTTGAGGGCGAGCATTGGTGTCCAGGCTGGCCCGAACGGCGGCTACTCTGTCGACCTCGCCGTTGCCTCTGAGGCCCTTCGCGGCGCACTTGGCGTTGATGTGGATCTTCAAGTGATCCCACATCATGAGAGCGGACGCTGATGGCCCGCCGCGAGTTCCCCAAGGATGTCTACGCGCAGATCGTGCGCCGCGCCATGCTGCCCACCGGCGAGATCGTCTGTGAAGGCTGCGGCTTGGTGCTGGGCAAGAAGCCCTATCACGTCGACCACACGGATCCTGACGCGCTGTTCCTCGACAAGAAGAGCAAGCTCACCGCCGCAGACGGGAAATGCCTTGGCGTCGAATGCTGCCATGCGCCCAAGACCAAGGTCGACGTCGCCAACATTGCCGAGGCCAAGCGCCGCGAGGCCAAGAACCTGGGCATGAAGACCAGGATCAAGGCGAAGATCGCCAGCCCGCCGAAGGCCGAGAAACCGGCCCCGAAGCCCCTGCCTCCCCGTCGAAACCTATTTCAGAGATTGGAGCAGTCATGAGTGAAGCGAAGCATACGCCGGGACCATGGCGCATCGATGCCGGCTACGAAGGACTGGTTATCATCGGCAAGCCAGCGTGGAAGCGTAGCGGCGAGTGGTGCATCGCCACGCTGGACGACCTATTGGGCGATCATGACGACGAGGCGCAAGCCAACGCCCGCCTGATAGCCGCCGCGCCTGATATGCTGGCCGCTCTCCAAGCCATCGTTGCAAAGTTCGATCCCGCCGCATTGGTCGAAAAGGATCTACCGCACAGCGACTTGGCCGACGAGATGCAAGCCGCGTTTGCCGCCATCTCCCGCGCCGGAGCCAAGCCATGACCAGGGTTGGAGAGACGCCGGCGGAAGAACTGAAGCGCCTCATTGGCGAATACCAGGACGATGATGCCGGAGAATCCACAAAGGCTGAAGCTTGGAACCTCATTGCCGATTTCACGGTAGAGAACAGCGCCGCAATTCTTCGCGCCCTCTCCCCCTGTCTGGATGGAGCGGAGCCGGAGGCCGTCTGTGATGCTTTCGACGTGCTTTCGCTCAGCGAAGCCTACGGTGGCAGCGGCGCTACGTCTGTCTCATCCAAAGACCTCAGCGCACTGGAGAAGGCTGTGAAGGCCCTCCGCGCCTCTCTAGCTAGGAAGAACACCGGGGCGGCGACGCCGGTGGCGTATGCAAGCGCCGGGCAACTGATGGGCTTTGAGGATCGACCCGGCGATGAGGGCGGCGTCTACATACCGCTGCGCAAGACACCATGCGGGCAATTCCAGATGCCGCTGTTTTCCACCCCCGCTGCTGGAGAACTGGCGGTGAAGGTCGGCCTATCCGAAGTGTATCACATTGAGCATGATGGATTCGAAGGCTCCGTCATCGGCTCCTACACCACCCGTGAAGGCAAGCGGGGCGTCGTTCTCCAGCAGATTGGCACCAAGGTTGTGCACGTCTATGGCGAGAAGTGGCTTGCCCTCGCTTCTCCCAAGCAAGGAGAGAAGGCATGAGGCTGACAGCAGTTCAGCGTGTTGTCTATCTGGCGCCAACCGCCAAACGCTACTATTTCACGCGGCGGGCGGCGGCGGGCGCCGAAGCGCGCGCGCTCATCAAGCGGAAATACCCAACAGAGCGCCCGGAATCCGAAGGTGGATACGTTACATATCGGGGCTGGCATTGGAGCGAAGATGAGCGCCTCGTCAAGGTTTGCAGCCGCCTAACCAAGCGCATCCTCCGTCTTGCCCTCTCTTCCGGGAGCGAGCCATGAGCGCGGACAAGCTGATAGAGCGGCTGCGGGCGGGACTTGCCGGAACAACCAAAGGGCCATGGCGACACTACACAGCTCCGCTGCGCAGCGGCATGACTGTCATCAACGAGGTCCAATGCGATGAGCGCGCACCTGTCGTCGCATGGGCCGGATTTGATGACAGTTTCCGCTCCAAGGCCAAGCACACGCGCAACGCAGCGCACATCGCCCGCTGCTCCCCCGACAACATCCGCGCCCTTCTCGATCTCCTCGCCTCCATCCAGGCCGATAACCTTCGGCTGAGGGAAGCGCTGGAAGCAATCCGCGACGAACGCGGCATTTGCGTTACATGCGGCGAATTGGCCGACGCAAAATCAAATTGCGTTGGTTGCGACGAAAGCCAACCCTGCCGATGGGGCCCGCGCGACCCGAGAGCGGTCGCCGCCCGTTCCCTATCTCAGGCTGGGGAGGGAGAGCAGTGAGTCGCGACAACAGAGACATAATCGTTGCTCTTCGCGCAATCGCCGCCGTGGCCGAAAAGTTGGCTGACGACATCCAGAACAGCCGGCTCTGGGAAGGCGAACGCGACGCGGCGATGGGCCAAATTGGCGCCTACCTTCGCAGCATTCCGAAGGAGCGCCCATGACCCACCCCTCCCATAGCAAGGCGGCCGATCTTATCCCCAACGTATTCACACCCGCCATGCTTGCGGAACGCTGGGCATGTTCCGAGCGACACATACGCAATATGGTGGCGTCCGGTGAGCTTCCCGCCTTCCGGCTGGCAGGAAAGCTCTTGCGCATCCGTGGCGCCGACGTGGAGAGGTTCGAATGTCAGACTGGCGGATCACAAGATTGCGGGGTGAATATTGCCTCACATGGCACGAGGGAGACATCCGCCGACGTTATCGACTTGGAACCGATGACCCGAAGGAGGCGGCCCGCCGCGCCCCGGCTCGATACGCGGAGCTAACCAGGCCGAAGGGCTCGACCGTTGGTGATCTATGGGCGAGTTATTGTCTCGACAAAGCCGGCCGATCGGTGGTCACCACCATGGGATATACGTGGAAGGCTCTGGAGCCATATTTCGGTAGCATCGAAGGTGAGGCCGTCGCGGTCGCCGATTGCCGCGCCTACACCGAGCATCGCCGCAAGGCCGGGAAAAAGGACGGATCGATCCACACCGAGCTCGGCCACCTGCGATCGGTCCTGGTGTGGGCGCACAGGGCGCGCCTGATCAAACATGCCCCGCACATAGAGAGACCGTCGAAGCCGGATCCGAAGGAAGGCTATCTAACCCGCTCGGAGGTGTCGCGGCTGATCGAGGCCGCCAACTCGCCCCACATCAAACTGGCAATCAGGCTGATGATAGCAACCGGGGCAAGGAATGCGGCTGCGCTGCAACTGACATGGGACCGAGTGGATTTCAAAAACCGGATGATCCAGTTGCGCAATCCATTCGACAAGGCGAGGCGCAAGGGCCGCGCGACAGTGCCGATCAACGATTCCCTTCTTGCCGCTCTGGAAGAAGCCAGGAAAGGCGCGCTGACGCCCTATGTAGTCGAATGGGCCGGCGGTTCCGTGACTTCGATCAAGAAGGGCATCAAGACTGCCGGGGCTGCTGTGGGGCGCCCGGACGCATCACCGCACATGTTGCGCCATTCGGCCGCCGTGTGGCTGGCTGAAGATGGGCATTCCATGGATGAGATCGCCCAATTCCTCGGCCACGAAAACAGCCGGATCACGTTCAAGACCTATGCCAGGTATTCGCCCGGCTATCTGCGCCGTCTGGCATCGTCGTTGGACGTTTGATTTACGAAGTGCTCTTTGGCACAGTGAACCTCGAAAACGGAACACAAGTTGAACATGACGCCGGAAACAGTAGGATACGAAGCGCCCCTTTCCCAGAGAAGCACGGCGTTCAGTGGGGCGCACATTGTTTACACCGAAGATGTCGGCGGTTCGAGCCCGTCATCGCCCACCATTCAGGCGCCTTTCATTCAAACGCCTCAGCCCCTCGCCAGCAGCGCCTCGACCTCGTGCAAGTCCGGCATGGACGGCGCGGTGCCTGGCCTCGTCACCGAAATGCCCGCAACGGCGCAAGCAAAGCGCACGGCTTGCAGGGGCTCCACCCCACGCGACAGCGCGGCGGCCAGGCCGCCATTGAAGGCATCGCCGGCTCCCGTGGTCTCGACCACCGGGCCGGCGCTGACGGCGGCGACATGTTCGGACCGATCCCTCGTGTGCAGCAATGCGCCTTTCTCTCCCAACGTGACGATGACGGCGCCGGCGCCCTTTTCGAGCAGCTTGCCGGCGGCTGCGCGGGCGTCATCGACCGAGGCGACCTTCATGCCGGTCAACTCCTCCGTCTCGGTCTCGTTGGGCGTGAGGTAGTCGCAGAGCGAATAGATGCGGTCGGGGAGCCTGGCCGCCGGAGCCGGGTTGAGGATGGTCGTCACCCCTGCCCCGCGCGCGATCTCCAACGCCCGCAGCGCCGCCTCGATGGGCTGTTCGAGTTGCGTCACGAAGACGCCGGCACCACGAATCAGGGCGGCATTGGCCTCGATGTCGTCGGGCGAGATCAGCATCGCCGCGCCGGGGCTGACGATGATGGCGTTGTTGCCGGTGCCCTCCTCGACGAAAATATAGGCAGCGCCCGTATAGCTGTCGGGCGTGTCGATCACGGCATTCTTCACGCCAGCGTCCTTCCAGGTGCGCTTGGCCATGTCGGCGAAGGCATCGACGCCGAGGCGCGTGAGGAAGGTTGCATCGGCGCCGAGCTTACCGGCCGCAACCGCCTGGTTCGAACCCTTGCCGCCGGGACCGAGGGTGAAGGACGTTCCGAGGATCGTCTCGCCCATGCGCGGCTGCCGCGCGGCGCGATAGGCCGTGTCGGCGACAAAGACTCCGAGGATGACGATCGGCTTGCCGGCCACCATGCCGCTACTCCGCATCCGGCGGGACCACGCCCTTGCGGAAGGCAAAACAGCCGTAGAAACGGCGTTCGCCGGTCTGGATGACGCAGTAAGCCTGCTTGGCGCGCTCGTAGAAAGCGTAGCGCTCGACCGGCAGCATCGGCCATGGCTTGCCCTCGGCGGCGTCGATCTCCTTTTGCACTTCCTGCTGAACGGGCGGGATCTCGTCCGGCTTGCCGACGATCTCCATGCGCGCGGCTGAATCGTCGACGAACGTATCCAGCGGGTAGAGCGACAGCACCGCCTTCACGACTTGCGCCGCCGGCGCGTCGATGCGCAGCAGCCGCCCGAGCGCCGTCTGGCGCGCCACCGAATCGGAGGGGAAGTTGGTGTCGGCGATAATCAGGTCGTCGCCGTGTCCCATCGCCCGCAATGCCTGGAGCACGTCGGCATTGAGGAGCGGATTGATCCCTTTGAGCATGATATTCCTCGTGAAATGAGTTTGAGATCAGAGACGCTTGCCGGTCTCGGCATCGAACAGATGGATGTGGTCGAGCCGCGGCCTGAGCTTGAGCGTATCGCCGGGCTTGAAGTCGTGGCGTTCGCGGAACAGCGCCACCATCTCGCCGTCCCCGAAACGCAGGAAGACCAGGGTTTCCGAGCCAGTCGGCTCGACCACCGAAATCTTGGCAGGCACGCCATCGGCATGGATCTCGAGATGCTCCGGCCGCACGCCATAGACGACGGCGCGCCCTTCCTCCACGGCGCTGCCGGGCGCGACCGGGAACAGAGCGCCGGCGATGTCGACACCGCCCTTGCGCGCGACGCCCTTGAGCAGGTTCATCGACGGAGAGCCAATGAAGCCGGCGACAAACAGGTTGGCAGGCCGGTCGAACAGTTCCAGCGGTGCGCCGACCTGTTCAATGCGGCCGTCGCGCATCACCACGATCTTGTCGGCCATGGTCATGGCTTCGATCTGGTCATGCGTGACATAGATGGTGGTGGTCTTCAGCCGCTGGTGCAGTTCCTTGATCTCGGTGCGCATCTGCACACGCAGCTTGGCGTCGAGATTTGAGAGCGGCTCGTCAAACAGGAACACCTGCGGGTTGCGCACGATGGCGCGGCCCATGGCGACGCGCTGGCGCTGGCCGCCGGAAAGCTGCCGGGGATAGCGTTTCAGGTAAGGGTTGAGGTCGAGGATGTCGGCGGCGCGCTTGACCCGCTCGGCAACCACGGCCGGATCGGTTTTGCGCAGCTTGAGCGCAAAGGCCATGTTCTGCTCGACTGTCTTGTGCGGATAGAGCGCATAGTTCTGGAACACCATGGCGATGTCGCGCTTGGCCGGCGGCAAGTGGTTGACCACACGGTCGCCGATGGCGATCGTGCCGCCGGAGACGGTCTCCAGCCCCGCCACCATTCTCAGCAGCGTGGACTTGCCGCAACCCGAAGGACCGACCAGCACCACGAATTGGCCGTCAGATATATCGACGCTGACTTCGTGCAGAACCTTGACGGTTCCAAACGCCTTGGCCACTTTGCTGATCGCGACTTGAGCCATATCTCCCCCATCGGCTCCATTGCCGTATGCGCAGAAGCTAACCAACGCGACCTGCCAGGGCAAGCCGGTCTCTTTCCGACAAAAACCCAGTCTCGTTGACACGGCGTTTGGTTGCGAGAATAGTGACGGGCGCTGGTCCGAATACCGGTTGCCCGAACCAAAAAAACGGAACTTCAATCGAGCAGGTGGGGTCCTGCGTCGTTCGTTTCCGAACCGGGAGAATCGTTTGGCGCTCCAGCGCCTGAGAAATTTGGCCGCATTCACAACAGATATTCTGGGAGGAACATCGATGAAAACAGGTCTCTACGAAACGCTGGTCCGCGCGGGGGCAACCCGACGCGACATATTGAAGGGCGCGGCCTCGATGGCCGCGATCGCTGCCGCATCCGGCGCCGGGCTCGGCGCCCTCACGCGCCCGGCCTCCGCTGCCAGTGAGCTGCGCTCGAAAATCCTGCAGATCCCCGGCGTGGGCAAGGGTCAGCCGACCGACGCCGACTTCCAGAAGGTCGGCGAGCTCTGCCTCGAGGCGACCAAGGCCAATGTCAAGGAAGGCGAATTCGCCGGCGTCGAGCTTACCTTCATGGGTCTCAACAACCAGAACCTGCACAATGTGCTATTCCGCGGCTTCCTGAAGCCCTGGGAAACCTATACCGGCGCCAAGATCAACTGGATCGATCTGGCGCAGGCCGACTACAATGCCCGCCTGCAGCAGTCGATCGCCACCGGCACGGTCGACTTCGACATCATCGAGATGGGCGCTCCGTTCGAGGGCGACGTCTGCGGCAAGGGCCTCACGTCCGAGATGCCCGACTGGGTCAAGACCCAGATCGATTTCGACGACCTCGTCAATTATCTGAAGCCGCCTGTCGGCACCTGGAACGGCAAGCAGTACCGCGTGACCGTCGACGGCGACGCGCATAATTTCAATTACCGCACCGATGTGTTTTCCGATGCCGACCTCGCCAAGGCCTGGAAGGACGGCGGCGGCGGCGGTGAATGGGGCGTGCCGAAGACCTGGCAGCAGGTCCAGGCGGTCACCAAGTTCCTCAAGGGCAAGCAGGTCAAGGGTCAGGACGTCTACGGCTATCTCGACGCGCCGAAACCCTGGGGCGGATTCGGCTTCTATTTCCTTGGCAGCCGCGCCACCGCCTACGCCAAGCACCCCGACGACAAGGCCTGGCTGTTCGACGCCGACACGATGAAGCCGCGCATCAACAATCCGGCCTGGGTGCGCGCTATACAGGACGTGATCGACGCGCTGCCTTCGGAGCCTGCCGACCAGATCAACGCCGATCCGAACACCACCGCCTTCCAGCAGTTCCTGGCCGGCACCGGCTCGATGGTCACCTGGTGGGGCGATGTCGGCTCGAACGTCAAGACCAACGACTCCTCCGTCGTGGGCGACGTCACCGGCTTCTCGATCCTGCCCGGCTCCGACGATGTCTACAACTCCAAGACCGGGCAGTGGGACAAACTCGCCAGCGGACCGAACTATGCGCCGAACTGCGCCTATCTCGGCTGGGGCGTATACGTCATGGCCCGCGTCGATAGCGACGAGAAGAAGAAGAAGGCGGCATGGTCCGCTGCCGCCCATCTCGGCGGCAAGGACCTGTCGATCTGGACGGCGATGTACCCGTCGGGCTTCCAGCCCTACCGCAACTCGCATTTCGACATTCCGGAGTGGGTGGCGGCGGGCTATGACGAAACCTTCATCACCTCCTATCTCAAGTCGGAATCGGACAGCTACAACCACCCGAACGCGGCGATCGAGCCACGCATTCCCGGCATCTTTCAATACTATTCAGCCGCCGAGGACATTCTGGCAAACACCTTCGCCGGCAAGATGAAGGCCCAGGAGGGCGCAGACGCCATTGCCGCGGCCTGGGAGAAGCTGACCGACCAGATCGGCCGTGACAACCAGATCAAGCTCTACAAGGCCTCGCTCGGTCTGTAGGCAGGCGTTATGGCCCGGCGGAACCTGTTCGCCGGGCCGTATCTCGGCCGGCTTCGGCCGGTCATTTGCGCAAATGAGGCAAGAGGCGTGGCTGACCAGACTTCGACCACGAATGCGTGGCCGGCAAATTCCGTACCGGACGACCTGATCCCGCCCGGCCGCAAACGCCTTGGTTGGGCCCTGATGGCCGTCGCGACGCTCGGCCTTCTGGCAACGATCCTGGTGCAAGTCCTCTACAAGAGCGAGGTCGACACAATCGGCTTCGAGACATGGCGGCCCGTGGTCTACGCCTATGTGCTGTGGGGCGTGGCGCTCGGCATCGGCCAGGTGCTGACGCGCGGCGAAGACGGCCAGCGTGCGCTGTTCCTCCTGCCGGCGCTGCTGTTCACCATCGCCATGGTAATCTTCCCGACCCTGTTCGGCTTCTATATCGCGCTGACGGACTGGAACCTGAGTTCGTTCTCGGGCCGCAAGTTCAACGGGCTCGACAATTTCTGGCAGATGCTCGGCGATCCCTATTACCGCAACGCGCTGTTCAACATGGTGCTCTATGTGCTGGCGGTGCTGGTCGAATATGTCATCGCCTTCGGCTTGGCGCTGCTGCTCAATGCGCAGATCCGGGCGCGCAAATTCTTCCGCGTCGTTTTTTTGATGCCGCTGATGCTATCGCCGGTCGCGGTCTCGTGGATGATCGGCAAATCGCTGATGGAGTACCGGTTCGGGCCGGCGGCGACACTGGCCCGCCACCTCGGCTGGGACAACCCCGCCTTCTTCTCCAACCCGATCACCGCCCGCATCTCGATCATGATGCTCGACGCCTGGACCTTCATCCCCTTCATGATGATCATGCTGCTTGCCGGCCTGCAGGCGATGTCGCGCGAGGTGCTGGAGGCCGCGCGGGTCGACGGCGCCACGGCCTGGCAGACCTTCTGGCAGGTCACTTTCCCGCTGATGCTGCCGGTGTCGGTGACCGCGGTCGTGTTGCGCATCATCTTCAAGCTGAAGCTGGCAGACATCATCATCACGGTCACCTCGGGTGGTCCCGGCGGCGCCACCGATTCCGTGTCGAGCTTTATCTACCGCGAGTACCGCGACCGTTCCAATGTCGGCTACGGCACGATGCTGGCGATGGCCTATCTCGTCATCATCGTGGTGTTCGTGACCTGGCTGCTGAAGGTCGCCAACCGCTTCGTGCGCAATGTGAACTAGCGCGGCAGGGATCATGAGCGTTCAGACCACCGACTATACCGTCTCCGAAATCCGCTCACCGGCGAGCTTCATCACCAGCCGCGTCTTTATCTACGGCGCGCTGGTGTTCTGGGCCTTCATCTGCCTGTTTCCGATCTACTGGACGATCACGACCTCGTTCAAGTCGGCGGTAGACGTGACCCAGGGGCATCTGATCCCCTTCGTCGATTTCCAGCCGGACTGGAAGGGCTGGCGATCGCTTGGCCTGTCGCCGGATTCGATCTTCCAGACGTCGACCGTCCGCGACGAATTCTTCAAGCGCTTCATGAATTCGGTCATCACTTCGGTCGGCGCGTCGAGCCTCGCCATCGTCATCGGCAGCCTCGCCGCCTACGGCCTCACGCGCTACCGCTATCACTTCGCCTGGTTCAAGAACGAGGACATTTCCTTCTTCTTCCTGTCGCAGCTCATCCTGCCGCCGGTCGTGCTCGCACTGCCGTTCCTGGTGCTTTACCGCGAAGTCGGACTGCTCGACACGCGCATCGGGCTGATCCTGCTCTACACGCTGATGGTGCTGCCGATCGTCATCTGGATCATGCGCGACCAGTTCAATTCCATCCCGGTCGAGCTCGAGGAAGCGGCCCTCGTCGACGGGTTGTCGATCTGGGGCGCGTTCTTTCGCATCGTCATGCCGATTGCCCTGCCCGGCATGGTCGCGGCTTTCATCCTGGCGATGGTGCTGTGCTGGAACGAGTATTTCTTCGCCGCCCTTTTGACCTCGACCGACGCCAAGACAATTCCGGTCATGGTGGCGAGCCAGACCGGTTCGCAAGGCATCAACTGGTGGTCGATGGCAGCGCTTGCCACGGCGGCAATCGCGCCCTTGGCCGTCATCGGCATCGCGCTGGAGCGCTACCTGATCATGGGTATGACCGCGGGAGCGGTGAAATAGGCGGCGCCGTCCTTACCTTCTCCACAAGGGAGAAGGAGAACCGCGCTAGCCCCTCAGGATCGTGCGCAGGTGATTCATGATCATGGCAACGCCCTCTGCTCCGAGCGCAGCCGAGGCATCCGGAGCGCTGGCCGTATACCAGCTCGTATTGTCGGCGAAATGGCCGGCATCGACAGCCTCAGGGCATAGCGCCAGCATCAGCGAGGTCTCGCCGATGCCGGCATGATCGAACGGGTACTTGCCGTTCATCTCGGCCGGCATCAGCGGATGCACCTGCACCCAGTTGAAAAAATTGCTGCCCTCGGCATGCTCGGCATAGTAGGCGGCCATCGCCTCGGAGCCCCACCAGCCTTCACCTCGTTCCTTCTCAAGGAAGCGGAAGATCGCCTGACGTCCGGCGGCCTTGAAGGCGAGATCGGTCGGCATGCCGGCGGCGAAATTCTCGGTCTGGTGGTGGATTATGGCGTGGATGTTGCGAAAACCGATGCGCAGCAGGCTGTAGAACAGTTCCTCCGCGAAGGGCGCCAGTTGATTGCCGCCAACCTGCACCGAGCCTGTGCCCTCCGGCGGCGCCACGGCGTAGCTCGCCGCGCCGTAGTAGAAGGGCGGCAGGATGACGATCTCCCGCTCCTTCTCAAACAGCTCCAGCGTCTTGACGACCGCCAGCGTGTCCATGCCGACCGCCATGTGCTCGCCATGGTATTCGAGCACGCCGAGCGGCAGCGCGATCGGCCAGTTCTGGGCGATCGCCTTGCGGATCTGGTGCGGCAGCATCAACTCGTAGCGCATCGCACTACTCCATATTGGTGTGACGGGCCCGCATCGCCTCCGGCGAGGCCGCGGTCAGACCCCTGAGTTTCAGCACCATGACCTCGAACAGCAGGAACAGCGCGCCTTCGAACACCGATCCCATCGGCAGGACCGATGTTTTTTGCGGACCCTGGTCGTCAGCCATGGTTTGCGCCGGCACGAGCAGCGTGAAGTCAGCCAAGCGCGCTGCACTGCCGCCCGGCTGAGCGGTCAGAAGCAGAACCGTCGCGCCGGCCTGGCGCGCCACCTGCATCAGGGTCAGCACGGTCGCGGTTTCTCCAGGCCCGGAACTGACCAGGAAGATATCGCCCTGCCCCACGGGCGGCGTGGTCATGTCGCCGACCACCGACACCGGGAGGCCCAGATGATGGAGGCGCATGGCGAAGCCCTTGACCTGCAAGGCCTCGCGGCCGCAGCCATAGACGACGATCTGCCGTGCTCCTGCAAGTATCTCGCAGGCGGCATCGATCCGGCCGTCGTCGACGCGCGCCAGCACAGTGCCGAGCTCGTCCAGAGCGGTCCTGAACATCTGCGAGCCCGCATCGCTCACGACGGTGGCGTCCAACGATCCGAGGTCGAAGAAGAGTGGAAATTCCCGGTCACGTCTCTCCCCGAACAGCTTGTTTTTATTCATGCTATCACCGCCAAAATCCGTGTCCAACGCCCCTGCGCGCTTTTGCTGTGCCACGAGCGTGATAGTGTCATGTCAGACAAATCAATGAGGCAAACGGCAGGATATGAAGACACGGCATTTCGACCGCATCGGCAATGGCGGCATCAGCTTCACCGAACTCGGCTTCGGCACGGCGCCGCTCGGCAACCTCTACCGCGCGGTCTCCGACGAGGACGCCAATGCGACGCTGGAGGCTGCATGGGCGACCGGCTGCCGCTATTACGACACCGCGCCGCTCTATGGGCTTGGCTTGTCGGAGACGCGGCTCAACCCCTTCCTGCGCGGCAAGAAGCGCGACGACTACGTGCTGTCGAGCAAGGTCGGCCGCATCATGCGCGCCTGTCCGCCGCAAGAGCGCACCGGCATCGGCAAGTTCTTCGACACGCCGTCGCGCAAGGAGGTCTACGACTACAGCTATGACGGCGTGATGCGCTCCTTCGAAGCGTCCCTGGAACGGCTCGGCGTCGACCGCATCGACATTCTGTTCGTGCACGACGTCGACATCTTCACCCATGGCAGCAAGGAAGCGTCCGACCAGCGCATAGAGGAGTTTATGCGCTCCGGCTATTACGGGCTGCTTGCCTTGCGCGATCAGGGCGTCATCAAGGCCTTCGGTGGCGGCATCAACGAATGGCAGGTTGCCCAGACATTGGCCGAGCGCGGTGATTTCGATCTGTTCCTGCTCGCCGGCCGCTATACGCTGCTCGAGCAGGAGGCGCTGACATCCTTCCTGCCGCTCTGCCAGAAGCGCGGCATCGGCATCGTTTTGGGCGGCCCCTACAATTCCGGAATCCTGGCCACGGGGCCGAAGCCGGGTGCCTTCTACAACTACACCGAAGCGCCGCGGGACGTGCTCGACCGGGTGGCGCGCATCGAGGCGGTCTGCCGACGGCATGACGTGCGCTTGATCGAAGCAGCGCTGCAGTTCCCGTTGCTGCATCCGTCCGTCGTGTCGGTGATCCCCGGTGGCCAGCGGCCAAGCGAGGTCGAAAGCAATCGGTCACTGCTCGATGCGAGACTGCCGGCGGCACTCTGGGCCGACCTGAAGAAGGACGGCCTGATGCGGGCGGACGCGCCGACCGGGTAGCTCGCAATCGCGAACCTCGACCAGTAGGAGCGCAAAAGAAAAGCCGGGGCTTGCCCGGCTTTTCTGATATTTTGAAATTTAAAAAAGGCGCTTAATTGACGGCGTCCTTGAGACCCTTGCCGGCCGAGAACTTCGGCACGGTGCGCGCCGGGATCTTCACTTCGGCGCCGGTCTGAGGGTTGCGGCCGGTCGAGGCTGCGCGCTTTGACACGGTGAAATTGCCAAAGCCGACAAGCCGGACATCGCCGCCCTTCTTCAGTTCGCCGGTGATGACGGAGAATACCGCATCGACAGCCGACTGCGCGTCACCCTTCGAAATGCTCGCGGCGTCGGCAACAGCGGACACCAGTTCGTTCTTGTTCATAAAAATTCCCTTCCATGAGAACACCGGAACTCACGACTCATCCGGCAGGAAACGGACTTTAGAAAGAAGCGCTCCCGCAACCAAGTCGAAAAGCCGGGAAAGGATGGAAAAAAGCCCGGAATTCCGGGGTTTTTCACATGAAAAAGCCGGGCGCGAGGCCCGGCTTTCTGTTTTTGCGCTGCAACTTTAGCAAGAACTAATGCGCAAGCGACTTTCCGGCGTCATCCGCAGTGTCCGTCGCGGCAGGAGGATTGACCGGTTCGACCCATTCGATTGGCTCCGGCATACGCACCAACGCGTGGCGCAACGCCTCGCCGACCCGCGAGACCGGGATGATTTCCATACCGTTCTTCACGTTGTCAGGAATATCCGCCAGATCCTTGGCGTTGTCTTCCGGGATCAGCACTTTCTTGATGCCGCCGCGCAGTGCGGCAAGCAACTTCTCCTTCAGACCGCCGATCGGCAGCACCCTGCCGCGCAGCGTGATCTCGCCGGTCATGGCGACATCGGCCCTGACCGGAATGCCGGTCAGCACGGAGACGATCGCGGTCGCCATCGCCACACCGGCCGACGGTCCATCCTTGGGCGTGGCACCCTCCGGCACGTGGACGTGGATGTCGCGCTTGTCGAACAGCGGCGGCTCGATGCCGAAATCGAGAGCGCGCGAGCGGACATAGGAGGCCGCCGCCGAAATCGATTCCTTCATCACGTCGCGCAGATTGCCGGTCACCGTCATGCGGCCCTTGCCGGGCATCATGACGCCTTCAACCGTCAGCAGCTCGCCGCCGACTTCCGTCCAGGCAAGTCCGGTGATGACGCCGACCTGGTCGTCTGCCTCGACCTGACCGAAGCGGAAGCGCGGAACACCGAGATAATCGGCGAGATTGTCCGCCGTGATGTTCACAGTCTTCTTCTTCGTCTTCAGGATCTCGGTCACCGCCTTGCGCCCGAGCTTCATCAGCTCGCGCTCCAGGCTCCTGACGCCCGCTTCACGGGTATAGGTCTGGATGATGGCGCGGATCGCGTCCTCACTGACGGAGAACTCCTTCGGCTGCAGCGCGTGATCGCGCACCACCTTCGGCAGCAAATGCCGCTTGGCGATCTCGATCTTCTCGTCCTCGGTGTAGCCGGCGATACGGATGATTTCCATGCGGTCCATCAAGGGCGCAGGGATGTTCAGCGTGTTCGCCGTCGTCACGAACATCACACTCGACAGGTCGTACTCGACCTCCAGGTAGTGATCCATGAACGTCGAGTTCTGCTCGGGATCGAGCACCTCGAGTAGCGCCGACGACGGATCGCCGCGGAAATCCTGGCCCATCTTGTCGATCTCGTCGAGCAGGAAGAGCGGATTGGATTTCTTCGCCTTCTTCATCGACTGGATGACCTTGCCGGGCATCGAGCCGATATAGGTGCGGCGGTGACCGCGGATCTCGGCCTCGTCACGCACGCCGCCCAGCGCCATGCGGATGAACTCGCGGCCGGTCGCCTTGGCGATCGACTTGCCGAGCGAGGTCTTGCCGACGCCGGGAGGGCCGACGAGGCACAGGATGGGCCCCTTGAGCTTCTTCTGGCGGCTTTGCACGGCGAGATACTCGACGATACGGTCCTTGACCTTGTCGAGACCGAAATGGTCGGTGTCGAGCACGTTCTGCGCGAACGCCAGGTCCTGCTTGACCTTGGAGTTCTTGCCCCACGGGATCGACAGGATCCAGTCGAGATAATTGCGCACCACGGTGGATTCCGCCGACATAGGCGACATCGTCCTCAGCTTCTTCAATTCGGCTTCCGCCTTTTCGCGGGCCTCCTTGGAGAGCTTGGTCTTCTTGATGCGGGCCTCGATCTCGGCGGCCTCGTCGCGGCCATCCTCGCCTTCGCCGAGCTCCTTCTGGATCGCCTTCATCTGCTCGTTGAGGTAGTATTCGCGCTGCGTCTTCTCCATCTGGCGCTTGACGCGCGAGCGGATGCGCTTCTCCACCTGCAGGACGGAGATCTCGGCTTCCATGAAGCCCATCGCCTTTTCCAGCCGCTCCTTGACCGAGAGCGTGGCCAGCATCTCCTGCTTTTCGGGGATCTTGATGGCGAGGTGCGAAGCGACCGTGTCGGCGAGTTTGGAATAGTCGTCGATCTGGCTGGCGGCACCAACCACCTCGGGCGAGATCTTCTTGTTAAGCTTGACGTAGTTTTCGAAGTCGGTGACGACCGAACGAGCCAGCGCCTCGACCTCAACCTCTTCCTCTTCCGGCTCGACCAGCGCGGTGGCGCGGGCCTCATGGAAGTCGGGACGGTCGGTGAACGCGGTGATTTTCGCGCGCGAGGCGCCTTCGACCAGCACCTTGACGGTGCCGTCGGGCAGCTTCAGCAATTGCAGCACGTTGGCGAGCGTGCCGATATCAAAGATGGCATCGGGCTCCGGATCGTCATCGGCGGCATTCATCTGGGTGGCGAGCAGGATCTGCTTTTCCTGACCCATCACCTCTTCCAGCGCCTTGATCGACTTTTCACGCCCGACAAAGAGCGGAACGATCATGTGCGGGAACACCACGATGTCGCGCAGTGGGAGGACTGCGAAGACGCCGTCGCTGGGAGCCTTGGTTATTTTGGCCATTGTCCAACCTTTCATGTCGCGGCCGCCAATCGGCCAACCGCGAATCTTATATTAACGACCGGGGATCGTTCCGCCTACCACCGTTGTGACGGGAGTTTTACAGCACAGAAATCGGGCACCTCGGCCTTCTCGTGTTAGGTGGATGCAGGAGGGCCAAAGATCAAGAGTTAACATCGCCGGCGTTCCATTCCCTCGCGAAGGTCGCATGCCTCTCATGGCAAAACGGCGCCCCGAGGGCGCCGTTCCACAAAAATATGGGTTCAAGTGGCATGTCAGGCGCTGACATTGCCCTTCTTTTCCTTCTGTTCGGAATAGATGTAGAGCGGCCGGGCACTGCCGGTCACCACTTCTTCCGAAATCACCACTTCGCGCACGCCTTCGAGCGCCGGCAGTTCGAACATGGTGTCGAGCAGGATCGCTTCCATGATGGAGCGCAGGCCACGCGCGCCGGTCTTGCGCTCGATGGCGCGCTTGGCGATTGCAGACAATGCGTTCTCGTGGAAGGTCAGGTCGACATTCTCCATCTCGAACAGCCGCTGGTATTGCTTGACCAGTGCGTTCTTCGGTTCGGTCAGGATCTGGATCAGCGCCGGCTCGTCGAGGTCTTCCAGCGTCGCCAGGACCGGCAGACGGCCGACAAACTCGGGGATGAGGCCGAACTTCAAGAGATCTTCCGGCTCCACAAGGCGGAAGACATCGCCGGTGCGGCGATCCTCGGGCGATGCCACGGTGGCGCCGAACCCGATCGAGGTCTTGCGGCCACGATCCGATATGATCTTGTCCAGCCCGGCGAAGGCGCCACCGCAGATGAACAGGATGTTGGCGGTGTCGACCTGCAGGAACTCCTGCTGCGGATGCTTCCTGCCGCCCTGTGGCGGTACCGAGGCGACAGTGCCTTCCATGATCTTCAACAGCGCCTGCTGCACGCCCTCGCCCGACACGTCGCGGGTGATGGACGGGTTATCGGACTTGCGCGAGATCTTGTCGATCTCGTCGATGTAGACGATGCCGCGCTGGGCGCGTTCGACATTGTAGTCGGCCGACTGCAACAGCTTCAGGATGATGTTCTCGACGTCCTCGCCGACATAGCCGGCCTCGGTCAGCGTCGTGGCATCGGCCATGGTGAAGGGCACGTCGATGATGCGGGCGAGCGTCTGCGCCAGCAGCGTCTTGCCGCAACCGGTCGGGCCGATCAACAGGATGTTGGACTTGGCCAGTTCGACATCGTTGTTCTTGCCGGCATGGGCGAGGCGCTTGTAGTGATTGTGGACGGCCACCGAGAGCACGCGCTTGGCGTAGGGCTGGCCGATAACGTAGTCGTCGAGAACCTTGAGGATCTCCTGCGGGGTCGGCACACCCTCGCGCGACTTCACCATCGAGGTCTTGTTCTCCTCGCGGATGATGTCCATGCACAGCTCGACGCATTCGTCGCAGATGAAGACCGTCGGGCCGGCGATCAGCTTGCGCACCTCATGCTGGCTTTTGCCGCAAAACGAGCAATAAAGCGTGTTCTTGGAATCGCCGCTGTTGTTGCCGACTTTGCTCATTTTCATGTCCTTTCATGGCCGCCCGCCGATGGTCTGGCTGAAAGGGCGCATACTCTATTTATCGCGGGAATCCGCCGCCGCCAGTATCCCGGCTCCCGCAACGTATTCCGTACGAAACACAAATCAGAAAACGTGGCAATGATTCGCAGCAACCCCACACAAAGCTAAGCCGTCGAAAATCAACATAGCCTTAACGTAGGCAATCCCGATCGTCGAGGGAACAGCCAATTGTGGCCGAAATGCCGCAAGACGCGCCAAAAGCGCGTGATGCCGCCATCCAACTGCCAATATGCCGTTATGCCAGCGCCCCTTCGGCCGCTTCGCGCGACGAAATGACTTTGTCGATCAGGCCGAAGTCCTTGGCCTCGTCCGCGGTCATGAAATGGTCACGGTCGAGCGTCTTTTCAATCTCGTCGTAGCTCTTGCCGGTGTGCTTGACGTACACCTCGTTGAGGCGGCGCTTCAGTTTAATGATGTCCTGGGCATGACGCTCGATGTCGGACGCCTGGCCCTGGAAGCCGCCGGACGGCTGGTGAACCATGATGCGGGCGTTCGGCGTGGCGAAGCGCATGTCCTTGTGGCCGGCGGTCAGGAGCAGCGAGCCCATGGAGGCCGCCTGGCCGATGCACAGCGTCGACACGGCCGGCTTGATGAATTGCATGGTGTCGTAGATGGCCATGCCCGAGGTGACGACGCCACCGGGCGAATTGATGTAGAGGTTGATTTCCTTCTTCGGATTCTCGGCTTCCAGGAACAGAAGCTGCGCGCAGACCAGCGTCGCCATGCCGTCCTCGACCGGACCGGTGATGAAAATGATGCGCTCCTTGAGGAGGCGCGAGAAAATGTCGTAGGCCCGCTCGCCGCGATTGGTCTGTTCGACCACCATCGGAACGAGGTTCATGTAGGTTTCGACGGGGTTCTTCATTCGTTATCTCTTGTCTCGCGGTGGGATTCCGGCGCCGGACATGCTGGCAACTCGGGCAGAATCGGTTCTGGATCGTTATTGTGTAAATAGGATGCCGGCTCATCCTTGTGCAAGGCCGACCCCTCCTAGCCATCTGGGTAAGTCGAATCAAGCTTTCCAGGCGAGATTCGCAGCGGCGGGCGCTTCCGCCGGCTCGCGACGGCACCTGCGGCCGAAGACAGGTAGCAGTTTCTTAACCGCATCACTTAACGAAATGCGCCGAAACTGCTTTTCTCGCGGACCGCTTCCCCTACAATTCAACGTTGAACTTGTGTCCACGGTTCAACAGGGGGAATGTCATGTCCAGGAAAACCGCATGCTTCGCCATGGCCGGGCTGACCATGCTTGGCTCGATTTCGCAGACGGCCGCGGGCGGCCGCGCCGTCGAATGCTATGAGCGGGTCCGCACGCCTGATGTCTATGATACCGTGTATGAGGACGTGATGATCAGTCCGCCCAGCCAGCAGGTCGATTATGAAGCGCCGATCTACGGCGCGCGCGAGCGCGTGGTGCCGATCTACGGCGCGCGCGAGCGCGTGGTGATGACGGTTCCGGCACAGGTGACCTATGAGGTGGTGCCCGCAATCACCCGCACCGTCTACCACACAGTCAAGGTCGACGATGGCGGCTATTCCTGGGAATGGCGCGTCATCCACGGCCGCAAGGTGCTGTGCAAGGTCCGGCACGGGGCGCGCTATGAACGCGTCGCCGAAACGGTGGTGATCCGGCCGGAGCGCACGAGGCGCACCGTCATCCCGGCGCAATATGACAGGATCGCCGAGGAGGTGCTGGTGCGACCGGAGCAAAGGCGCGTCGTCGACATTCCCGCCGCCTACCAGACCGTCGCGCGGCGCGTGCTGGTGCGCGAAGGCTCATCCGGCTGGCGGCGCGTGCATATTCCCAGACATTGCCAAGACTGAATTCAGGCGATTTCGGCTCGCAGCCAACGTTTCAGGCCGGCAATATCGCCATCATCGACAGCCGCCGCCACGCGCCGGCCGACCGCCGCCCCGAATTTATAGCCATGGCCCGAGCAGGCCGAGACGATCAGGCATTTGCCCGTCTCATGCGCCAGGAATTTCTCATCGTCCGTGAATGTATAGGCGCAGGTGACCACTTCGGTCACCTCATACTCCTCGATGCGGGCGATCGGCGGCGAAAACAGGTTGCGAATCGCCTCGCCCTCGCCCGGCACCGGCTGCCGGTTCCAGTCGGCGTCGCTGGTCGGCACCCTGTGCAGGCCTGAACCGAATTTCATGCCGGAACCTCGGGTCAGCGGGATCATGTAACCGTCGGTCTTGCCACCTACATCGAGGACTACGGGCGCACCTTCCCAGACGGCCTTGAGGTCCGCCGGCGGTTCGACATAGGCGAGCGCGGTTCGGTACGTCTTCAGTTCGCCGCCGAGTTCGGGGAACAGTTTCAGCACCCAGGCGCCCGCAGCGACGACGATGCGGTCGGCCTGCATCGTCTCGCCGGACGCGAGCACGATATGCCCTGCCTCGGAGTCGACCGCCGTCACCTTGCTGTTCTCGTAGACGTTGGCGCCGTTGGCGCGCAGCCACTTGGCCAGGCCGGACGCGATCTTGCGGCAATGCAGCGCGCCGCCTTCCGGCGAAAAATAGGCGTAGCGGAACGAGCCCGGCTCCAGGAAAGGCCAGCGTTCGACCGCGGCATCAGGTTCCAGCAGGTCGAACGGATAGTTTCCCTCCTCCAGCCCTTCCCGGTATTCCTCGGCTTCGTCGCCCGGCTCGCGCGAGACGCAGAGGAAGCCCCTGGAATCGAGATGGTTCTCGCCGAGGTCGGCCCACATCTCGTCCCAGGCTTCATAGGCCTCGCCGATCAGCCGGCCGTAGCCGGTCCCGGCCCGGTAGGCACGGCGAATGATGCGGTGATGGTCGCCGGATGCCGCCAACGGATTGGGGATCGGTCCCTGCTCGACGATGGAAACGCTATGGCCGGCCTTGACCAGCGACCATGCGGTGGAGAGACCGGCGATGCCCGCGCCGACAACGATCACATTCATCAAATCAGACTTTCCGCAGCCGTTGCGGCTGGCTCAACGCATTGGATTGCGGGCGCCAACATACGGTCTGGAACCAGGCTGGCAAGCCGCGCTATTGGTCTGGCATGACCAAATCGACGCCATCCTACCTAGCCTTTGATCCAGCGACCCGTCGCCTGAGGCTTGACCCGCACGAGTGGGCTTTCTTCCAGGATCCGTACGAGGCCTACACGTTCCTGCACGATGCATCGAACGTCTTTTTCTGGGAAGAATTCGGGTTCTGGTGCTTTGGCGGCTTCGACGATGTCGACAAGCTGTTGCGCGACCGCCGCTTCGGCCGCCATAACCCGGCGGGCATTCCCGACAGTCGTGGCATCGACCGGGATAGAACACATCTCAAGGCATTCGACGGCATCGAAGCCAATTCCATGCTGGAACTGGAGCCGCCGGTGCACACGCGGCTTCGAACACTGGTCAACCGCGCCTTCGTCTCGCGCCAGGTCGAGCGGCTGCGGCCGCGTGTGGAGGCACTCGCCAACGAACTGATCGATCGTTTCGAGCCGGGCAAGCAAGTCGACCTGCTGCCCGCCTTCGCTTCTCCCCTGCCCATCACCATCATCGCCGAGATGCTCGGCGTGCCGGTCGAAATGGGACCGCAACTGCTCGACTGGTCACATCGAATGGTCGCCATGTACGTGCATGGCCGCACTCGCGAGATCGAGGAGACGGCCAATCGCGCGGCGCAGGATTTCGCCGATTTCCTGCGCGGCACCATCGCCGAACGGCGCAAAAATCCCGGCGACGACCTGCTGTCGCTGCTGATCTCGGCGCAGGAGGGCGGCCAAAAATTGTCGGAAGACGAAATGGTGTCCTCGGCGATCCTGCTGCTCAATGCCGGCCACGAAGCGACCGTGCACCAGACCGGCAATGCGGTGCGCTCGATCTTGGCGCAAGGCGGCGACCCGCGCCGTTTCTTCACCTCAGCCGAGGCAACAGCGGCCGCTGTCGAGGAATGCCTGCGCTTCGACGCGCCGCTGCACATGTTCACCCGCTACGCCTACCAGGAGATCGAAATCGCACCCGGGATCGTCGTGCAGCCCGGCCAGACAATTGGCCTGCTCCTCGGCATGGCCAACCATGACCCGCATGCCTTTGCCGAGCCGCGGGCCTTCCGGCCGGGTCGTGTCGACCAGAAGAACGTGTCGTTCGGCGCCGGCATCCATTTCTGCGTCGGCGCGCCCCTGGCCAGGCTCGAATTGCAGGTGTCGCTGAAAACCTTGTTCGAGCGGCGCCCAAAACTCCGTCTTGCCCAAAGCCCAAGCTTCCGTGACACGTATCATTTCCATGGGCTGGAAGCGCTCACCGTCGGCTTCTGAAGGAGCGCAGGCCTGAGCTGTGAGCTGCGCGCAGCTCACAGCCTGATCACATACTCCTTGCGGGTGGTTTCAAGCACTTCCCAGCTTCCCTTGAAGCCAGGTCGCAGCACGAAGCTGTCGCCGGCCCTGACGGTGCGCGCTTCGCCACCCTCCTCTTCGATCACCGAAACGCCGGAAAGGATGTGACAGAATTCCCATTCGTCGTAGACGATGCGCCACTTGCCCGGAGTCGATTCCCAGATATCGGCATAAAGACCGCCTTCGCGCTCCTCGACGTTCCAGGTGCGGAATTTCGGATCGCCCGAGATCAGGCGATCGGGCGCCGGCGCGCCTTCTTCGGCGTCGACAGAATCCGTCGATATCGTCAGGTAATGCTCGGACAGGATTTGCCTCCATGAAGAACCGGCCTCGGGCCGGCTCGCCTTACCCCGGCGTTTTGCGCCGACCCTCCCACGAGGGGGAGGATAGATCAAACTTTGGCGAGTGCCTGTTCGAGATCGGCGACGATGTCGGTGACGTCCTCGATGCCGATGGACAGCCGCACCGTGTCCGGTCCCGCACCCGCCTTGACCTTCTGCTCGTCGGACAGCTGTCGGTGCGTGGTCGACGCCGGATGGATGACCAACGACTTGGTGTCACCGACATTGGCCAAATGCGAGAACAACTCCAACGCTTCGACGAATTTGACGCCGGCCTCGTAACCGCCCTTGAGGCCGAAGGTGAAGACCGCGCCGGCGCCTTGCGGCGAGTATTTCTTTTGCAGGGCGTTGTTCTTGTCGCTGGGAAGGCCGGGATAGTTGACCCAGGCCACCTTGGGATGGTTGGACAGCCAGCCCGCGACGGTGATCGCATTGTCGCAATGGCGCTGCATGCGCAGCGGCAAGGTTTCGAGGCCTGTCAGAATGAGAAAGGCGTTGAACGGCGAAATCGCCGGGCCGAGATCGCGCAAACCAAGCACGCGCGCGGCGATGGCGAAGGCGAAATTGCCGAAGGTTTCGTGCAGCACCAGGCCGCCATATTCGGGGCGCGGTTCCGACAGCATCGGGTACTTCCCTGATTTCGACCAGTCGAACGTGCCGCCATCGACGATGGCGCCGCCGATCGAGTTGCCGTGACCGCCAATGAACTTGGTCAGCGAATGGACGACAATGTCGGCGCCGTGCTCGATCGGCCGGATCAGGTAGGGCGAGGCCAGGGTGTTGTCGACGATCAGCGGCAGGCCATGCTTGCGCGCGATGTCGCCGATCTTCTCGATGTCGACGAAGGTGCCGCCGGGATTGGCCAGACTCTCGATGAAGATCGCCTTGGTCTTGTCATCGATCTGGCTCTCGAAGGTTGACGGATCGTTCGCTTCGGCCCAGCGCACCTCCCAGCCAAAGTTCTTGAAGGCATGGCCGAACTGGTTGATCGAACCGCCATAGAGCTTGTTGGCGGCAACGAAATTGTCGCCCGGCTGCAACAGATTGTGGAACACGATTACCTGGGCGGCGTGGCCGGACGCCACCGCAAGGGCGGCCGTGCCGCCCTCGAGCGCCGCTATGCGTTCTTCGAGCACCGCCTGCGTCGGGTTCATGATGCGGGTGTAGATGTTGCCGAAGGCCTTCAGCCCGAACAGCGAGGCGGCATGATCGGCGTCGTCGAAAACAAAGGAGGTCGTCTGGTAGATCGGCGTGGCGCGTGCGCCGGTGGCCGGATCGGGCTTGGCACCGGCATGGACGGCGAGCGTGTTGAAACCGGGCGTGCGGGTCACTGAAACCTCCCTCGAAAAAAACTTCTGAAATTCGCCGGCCATTCTTGGCCAAGCTCGACCACGAATGCAAAGAAGAAAATACCCTTCGGCGTGTCATCTTCGACCAGGCAGCAGGAAAATACGGCTCCTGCCGGAATAATTTTGCGCCTTCCCCTTGTCTATTTTTGCCGCACGCCGAAACTCTGGAATCCCGACCGCATCAGCGGCTTCTTCGACGACAGCACACCGGAATTGACCCCGGTCCAGCCGATCTCGCCGGACAGCTTGCCATATTCGATCTTGGGGCAGCGGTTCATCACCACCTTGACGCCGGCGGCTTCGGCGCGTGCGGCGGCTTCGTCGTGGCGCACGCCGAGTTGCATCCAGATCACTTTCGGCAGGGGATCGAGCTTCAGCACCTGGTCGACAACGCCGGCCACCGCCGCCGAGGCGCGAAAGATGTCGACCATGTCGATGGGCTGGGCAATCTCGGCAAGGCTGCCATAGACCGTACGGCCGAGTATCTCCTTGCCAGCATGGCCCGGATTGATGGGGAACACCTCAAACCCCTTGGCCAGCAGGTATTTCAACACGAAATAGCTTGGACGAACGTCGTTGGCGGACGCGCCGACCATGGCGATGGTCTTCACCGAATTGAGGATGCCGGCGATGTAGGCGTTGTCATAGCTATCGTGATTCATGGCTCGTCCTCATACAACGCCTCGGCGAGAAAGCCATCAGGATCACTGCTGAAATCGCGCATCATGCGGAAGTGGTCCGTATCACGAAAATCGGTCAAATCGAGCCCGAACCGGCTGATGCGGAACAGCCGCGCGCCTGGACAGGCCATCAGCAGCGGCGAATGCGTCGCCATGATCACTTGCGCAGTGCCCGACCGATCCATGCGCCGCAGCATCTTGAGAAGTTCGATCTGGCGCGATGGAGACAGCGCACTTTCGGGCTCGTCGAGGATGTAGATGCCTTGCCTGCGGCAACGTTCCTCGAAGAAGCGGATGAACCCTTCGCCATGCGACCAGGACAGAAGTCGGGCGGAGGTGGCTTGAACGGATCTTCCAGGGCCACCTGGTCAAGATAGCGAGCCACCGAGTAGAAGGATTCGGCGCGAAAGAACCAGCCGGCGGTGACTTTTGGCAACCAATGGCCACGGAAGGTATCTGCCAGCGCGGCACCACTCCTGTCGATGGCGCCGGAATGGTCGACAGGCCGGTAGCCCTTGCCGCCTCCGGCTTCGTCGTAACCGGCGAGCGCGCCGATCGCCTCGAGCAATGTCGATTTGCCGGTGCCGTTCTCACCGACGATGATGGTAATTGGTGTGGTGAATTCGAGTTCGAAGGCGTGACCGCGAAACAGCGGCAGGTTCCACGGGTATTTTTCCCAATCGGTCACCCGCTCGGAATCGAGCAGAATGCGCTTGAGATAGGGCGCCTTGAGCCGCGTCAACTGCCTGCGGTGAGCCATCAATCGGGCAGCGAGATCGTACCGTCTTCCGCGATCGGAAAGGCCGGGTTGTGCGCCACTTCCCAGACATGTCCGTCGGCATCGGCGAAATAGCCGTACCAGCCGCCCCAGAAGGCACGGCCTGCCAGCTTGACGATGCGGCCGCCGGCCTTTTCAGCCATCGCAAGCACCGCGTCGACTTCGGCATCGGAGCGGGTGTTGTAGGCGAGATAGACGGCGGAAGGCGCCTTGGCGAAGGTGATGCCGGAATCCTCCTCGGCGCTGACGCGCGGGAACAGGCCGAGTATAACACCACCCATCTGGAAGAAGGCGACGCCATCGGTGATGCCGGCATGACGCTTCAGGCCCATCGTCTCGTAGAAGCGCACCGCACGATCGAGATCGTCGGTGGCGATGGTGATGATGGAGATGCGCGGCTCCATGACTTTCGTCCTTATTCGTCGGTCCATTCCGGCTTGCGTTTGCCGATAAAGGCGCCGATGCCCTCCTGGGCGTCACGCGCCAGCATGTTCTCGACCATGACCCGGCCGGTATAGGCATAGGCATCCGCCAGCCCCATCTCGGCCTGCTCATAAAACGCTTCCTTGCCGGTCTTCAGCACCGAAGATGATTTTGAAGCAATGGTTTGGGCGTATTTGTTGACAATCTGATTCAGGTACTCGCGCGGCACGACGCGGTTGACCAGGCCGAACTCCTTGGCGGTCGCGGCATCGATGGTTTCGCCAGTCAGGAGCATTTCCATGGCGTGCTTGCGCGAGACGTTGCGAGACAACGCCACCATCGGCGTCGAGCAGAACAGGCCGATGTTGACGCCCGGCGTGCAGAAGGTCGCCTCATGCGAGGCGATGGCGAGGTCGCAACTGGCGACAAGCTGCAGGCCGGCGGCGGTGGCAAGGCCATCCACTTCGGCGATCACCGGCTTGGGGTGGCGCACGATCGCCTGCATCAGCGTAGCGCAGGCGGCAAACGTCTCTTCGAAGAAGGCCTTGCCGCGATCGGCGTCGGCGCGGCGCGCTGTCATCTCCTTGAGATCGTGGCCGGCGCAGAATACCTTTCCGGCCGCCGACAGCACTATGACGCGAACGGCCTTGTCGGCCCTGGCACGGTCCAGTTCCTCCGTCAGCGCCGCCATCACCGCCAGGGAAAGCGCGTTCGCGGGGGGATTGGCAAGCGTCAGGCGCAGCACGCCCTCGTCGCGGCTAGCCGCAACCGGCCCTTCAACTGCGACAGGCTTGATGGCAAGGATTTCGGCCATGGCTAAGGTCTCCGCGATTCCATTCCGCTGGCAGCGTATCTAATATCGGCTGGGGTTTCATCAACACCGTATCGCTTGCGCCAGTAGGATGAAGGTGTTGCCAGAAACGCGCCGCTTCGCCCATACAGGCTTGGCGCAGAATGAGGACCGAAATGCCCGCCCAGACCAAGCTCGAGCCGGTGCTGACAGCAGCCCAGGTCAATGCGCTGATGGAGACCGTGTTTCCGCAGCTCAACGAAAAGGGCGCGGCCTTTGAGGCAACCGACGTGTTTCCCGGCGGCTGCACCGTGCGGCTTAATGCCGGCGAACGGCATTTGCGTCCCGGCGGTACGGTGTCCGGCCCCGCCTTGTTCACGCTGGCCGACATTGGCGGCTATGTCTGCGTGCTCAGCCATGCCGGGCCGGATGCGCTCTCGGTCACCACCAATCTCAACATCAATTTCGTCCGCAAGGCCGAAGCGGGACCGATCGATGGCCATTGCCGCATCCTGAAGCTCGGAAAGAACCTGATGGTCTTCGACATCGACATCGTCGCTGGCCCGGAGGGGCAGACAGTGGCGCACGCCACCGGAACCTATTCGATCCCGCCGAAACGCTGACACGGAGAAGGCCGATCCGGCATCCTGGCCGGAACTCCCGATCGACACGTCCGTTTTGCGGCATGCCCGATCTGACCACATACCTTGCCTTTCTCGGCGCCGTGCTTGCCTACCAGCTTTCCGGCGTCGGGCCCGATATGATGCTTGTGATCAGTCGCGGCGTCGGACAGGGCTGGCGCCACGCGCTGGCGGCCGCGACAGGCTGCGTATCGGCCGGCGTCGTGCAAATTCCATTACTTGCGATGGGACTTGCCACGCTGATCACATCCTCGCCGCCTCTTTACAGCTTTCTCCAAATCGTCGGCGCCATCTATCTGATCGCCATCGTGGTCAAATTCCTGTTGGCGCGCCAGCAGGATAAAAGTCGTACCTTTGCCTTTGCCAACACCGGTGGCACTGCAGCCGCTTTCCGGCAGGGCATGATCTGCAATCTCACCAATCCGACGACGCTTGCCTTCATGTTAGCGATGCTGCCGCAATTCGTTCACCCTTGGGCCGGTCCAGCGGCGTTGCAGTTCATCATTCTCGGCACGACTATGAAGACGATGGGAATGGTTGTCCTCGGCGCCGTCGCGCTGACGTCCGGCGCGGTCGGCGGCTGGCTGTCGCGCCGAAGCAGCTTCGTCGTGTGGCAGGGAAGGCTAGCCGGAGCCATTATGGTCGCCGTCGGCATCAGACTCCTGCTTGCAGTGACGAGTGGCCGGCGGTGAGCGAAATACCAGCCGTTTTGGCGGTAGGCCGTGTTGTAAAATAATACCACATAGTTTAGCGCTTGAAATTTAACGGTTTTTCGTTTTCGTTGACTCCCAATGATGCTTGACGAGGGCTACCCTTCTCCCCTATAAGCCCTCACGAAGCAGCGGCCCGCAAAGGCCGCCGTTTTGTTATTGGCGGCGGGCAAGCGCTTTTCGCCAATCCAAGCAACAAGAAACGCCTTCCTTATCGTTTGTGGATTGGGGAAGGTCCGAACCGAAAGCAGAAAACATGACAACCTTTTCGCAGAAGCCTGCGGATGTGGTGAAAAAGTGGATCCTGATCGACGCCGAAGGTCTCGTCGTCGGCCGTCTCGCCACCGTTATCGCCAATCATCTTCGTGGCAAGCACAAGCCGACCTTCACCCCGCATGTCGACGACGGCGACAATGTCATCGTCATCAATGCCGACAAGGTGGTGTTCACCGGCAAGAAGTTCACCGACAAGGTCTATTACTGGCACACCGGGCACCCCGGCGGCATCAAGGAGCGCACCGCGCGCCAACTGCTTGAAGGCCGTTTCCCCGAGCGTGTCGTCGAGAAGGCCGTCGAGCGCATGGTGCCGCGTGGCCCGCTCGGCCGTCGCCAGATGAAGAACCTGCGCGTCTATGCAGGTGCCGAGCATCCGCATGTCGCCCAGCAGCCAGAAGTGCTCGACGTGGCCAAGCTGAATTCCAAGAACAAGAAGGTCGCATAAGATGGCTGAGCTTTCCTCGCTCGCAGAACTGGGCGCCGCCACCGGCAACACCAATACGCAGGCCGCGGCACCCGTCCATGTCCAGAAGCTCGACAAGTCGGGCCGCGCCTATGCCACCGGCAAGCGCAAGAACGCCATCGCGCGCGTTTGGGTGAAGCCAGGTTCGGGCAAGATCGTCGTCAACGACAAGGAATTCGCGACCTATTTCGCGCGTCCGGTCCTGCAGATGATCCTCAACCAGCCGATCATCGCCGCCAACCGCTCGGGCCAGTACGACATCGTCGCCACGGTCATCGGCGGCGGCCTTTCGGGCCAGGCCGGCGCTGTGCGTCACGGCATCTCCAAGGCGCTGACCTATTACGAGCCGGCGCTGCGTGCCGTGCTCAAAAAGGGCGGCTTCCTGACCCGCGACAGCCGCGTCGTCGAGCGCAAGAAGTACGGCAAGGCGAAGGCCCGTCGTTCGTTCCAGTTCTCGAAGCGCTAAGCGCATCGCAGCTTCACAACCGAAAGGCCGCCTCCGGGCGGCCTTTTTGCGTTGCGCATCACTATTGAGCGGAATGGTCGGCGTCGCGGATGAACAGGAACGCGCAAAGTGCCGAGCCGGCCACCGCGAGCGCCGAGGCCAGGAATGCCAGTTGCATGCCCTCGATCGTGCCCAGCGCCAAGGCGGATCCGAACAGCGCCACCCCGATCGCGCCACCCGACTGGCGCACGGTGTTGAGCACGCCCGATGCCGTTCCCGACATCTCCGCCGGCACGGAAGACAACAGCGCGGTGGTCATGGCCGGTACGGCAAGACCAATGCCGACCGGCAGGAACAGCAGGCGCCACAGCAGCGACAGGTAGGACGTATCGGCCTGGATCAGCGCCATCAGTCCGAAACCGGCTGCCCCGACGAACAGGCCAATCGCCATGGGCGATCGTGGGCCATGATTTGCGGCAATGCGCCCGGCGGCAATGTTCGACAGGGTGACTGCCGCCATGAACGGCAGGAAGGCGAGCCCCGTCATTTCGGGAGAAAAATGCCTTTCCTGCTGGAAATACAGGCTGAGCATGAAGATCGTGCCATAGAGCGTCAGGTTGACGGCCAGTCCCACGAGGCTAGTCACAGCCGGCACGCGGCTGGCAAAGAGACCGAGCGGAAACATCGGCGCCCTCGTCCGGCTCTCGACCAGCAGGAACAGGCTTGCGGCCACCGCCGCCAATACCAGTCCGCCGATGACCGGCATCGAGGTCCAGCCCGATGAACCGGTTTCGATAAAGGCGCCGGTCAGCGAAAACAGCGCCAGCACGACAAGTCCCTGCCCCACCCAGTCGATCGGCGGCCGCTCGGCCTTGAGCGGCGTTTCCTGCAGAAACCGATAAGCCATCCAGATGGCGAGAGCGCCAATGGGCAGGTTGACCAGAAAGATGCTGGCCCAGCCAAGCGACGCGACCATGAAGCCGCCGAGCACCGGCCCTGCCGACAGCGCGATGCCGCCCGCCGCCGTCCACAGCCCAACGGCGCGTGCCCGGCGCGCCTTGTCGGATGCGTAGGCGCGATTGAGGAGTGCCAGCGAACACGGCATCAGCAAGGCGGCACCCGCGCCTTGTGCAGCGCGCGCCGCAATTAGGAACCAGGCACTCTGAGCCAGGCCGCAAGCCAGCGAAGCAATGCTGAACAGCGCCATGCCGCCAACGAAAACGCGGCGAGCGCCGACCCTGTCGCCGAGGGCGCCGCCGGCGAGCAGCAGCGAGGCGAAGGCAAGCGTGTAGGCGTCGACGACCCATTGCAGGCCGCCGACCCCCATCGACAGCCCAGTACCGATCCTGTTCAGCGCGACGTTGACGATGGAGACATCGAGCTGCACGACCACGAAGCCGAGGCTGGTCGCAGCAACGGTGGCGGCATAGGCGGCAGGGCGCTTGATAACGATGGTATCGGGCATGCCCATGGATAACGGGTTTCCCCTGACACCGTTGCGTCAGCAGGCGCCGGCCTGCGACAACCAGGCCGGAACTTCAGCCGCGGCAAATCAATTGATGCTGGCGGTCGCGGCAGGTTCGACGCGTTCGCCCGTCCCCGCATAGGGCACGCGAAACCCATTTGCCGCCAGCCAGCCTATCGCCGCCTTCGGCTCATCGGTCTGGATGATTGTGGCGCCGCGATCGGCCCAGAAGCCCCAGGCTTCACGCGGCAGGCTGGCCTGAACCGCCAGTTCATCGCCCCGACCGCCGGCAAGGAAGCCGCCGGGCTTGTTGACGATGGCGTAGGTGTCGGCCCAGATGTGCCAGTCGCCCCTCACCGCCGTCGCGCGCATGCGCGCGCTGAACAGCGCTCCGCCAGTCTCGGTCAACGTCTCCGCGCCGGCGCGCCAGTTGATCAGCTCGATCGCGCGCGGCGCAAAAGCATGGTCGACCGTCGCGACGAAACCGGCGTCATGCACTGCGTCGTCGGCGATGATCGGCATGAACTGGAAGCCGCCGCCGATTGCAGCCATGGCGGCCTTGACCATGTCGATCCTGGCCTGGCTCCAGAGGTTTTCCTTGACGATGACCTGGTCGGCCATGCCGAGATCTCGCGCCACCGCGACCATGCCCGACAGGTCCCCAACCTCCAGCTTGTTGTCGAGATTGATGAGAATCCTGTCCCTGGTCGCCAGCAGCATCTCGCGCAGCGTCGAGACTGTCTCGTCGGTGACGGCGCCTGTGCCTTCGATCACCAGCCGGCAACTCTTCAGTTCGGCCAGCGTGTACTTAACCACCTCACCCTCGCAGGTCGTGGTGCGATCAAGCCAGCTGTCATGCATGACGACGAACTCGCCGTCCTTGGAGCGCCTGAGGTCGACCTCGACGATCTCGGCGCCGATCGCGATCGAGCCTTCGACGGCGGCAAGCGAATTTTCCGCATACAGCCTCTTGCCGGCCTGCATGCTGCCGGCGCGATGCGCAGCCACCATGACGTGGTCGCGCCACTGGTTGGCATGTTCGAAGCGGTCGAGGATCTGCCTGGCGCGGGTTTCGCCCGCCATTGACTGGCTGGCGGAAGCCGCCAGCGTGACGGAAAGCAGAAGGCTCGGCCAGAAGGTCCGCATCGAGAATCGCTCCATTCCGGATCGAACCGGGAATAGGCGATGCCCGTGACATCTGGGTGAACGAAGCCGGCTAGCGGTTGCCGCGATATGTCGCCTCAGATGCGTTTCGACAGTCGGCGGAAGCAGGCCATCGCGGGCATCTCGACGAAACGCCAGGTGATCCAGGAGACACCTATCGTGGCAAGGAGCATGACGAGGATCGCAACGTCCCCCGCCCAGCCGGCGCCGAAGCCGATCGCCGGCTCTCCGCGCAAGACGATGTCGCCGACAAGACCGAGGCCGAGCTTGCGCTCGACCAGGCCGGCGACGTTGATCATGCGCGCCTGGACGAAGATGTGGACCATGTAGATCGAGTAGGACAGCGCGCCGAGCGTCAGCATGAAAGGGGTTCTCAGGAAGACACTGATCCAGCCGCCCTCATGGGCAAAGAGGAACAGCGCCAGCGCGAACACCAGCGGTGCTGCTATCCCGGCATCATTGTCGCCCGCCAGTGCAACGAAAAGCACAATGACAGCCGCCATGACGATTTCGGCAAGGGTCCAGCTCAGCAGCGGGCCGGTCCGGGCAAGCGCCTGTCGCGCGCCTGCAATGGAATCATGCTGGAACCAGGCAAGCAAGGCGCCGAGTGAGAAGCCGTACAGGCAGCGTATGAAGCCGAAATCGAAGGACACATCCATATGGTGGGTCGAGTAACCAAGCAGGAACAGCGGCGCGGTGATGGCGGCGGCGACGAACCACACCCAGGCGCGTGCGCCTGCGGTGAAGACCACTCCCGCGAACAACAGATAGGCGAAGAACTCCGCCGAAATGCTCCAGCTTGGCGCATTCCAGGTCAATTGGTCCTCGAAGCCGACCCCCTGGAGCAGCAGCAGGTTGGCAAGCAGGCTCTGGAGGCTGAAGCCGCCGGTGAAGGGAGCGGCACCGGCGCCATGCACCTGCGGCAGCATCAGCCGCAGCAGCTCGAATCCGGCAAAGGCGGCGAGCATGAGAAAATGCAGCGGATAGATGCGGCCGAAGCGCACCACCGCAAAGCGTGCGACCTCCCGCGGCTGGTTCAGCCGCCAGCCATAGGAGCTGGCGATGACGAAACCGGAGAGAACGAAGAAGAAGTCGACAAACAGATAGGACGAACCGACAAAGGCGTTTTGCGAGATCGTCGAAGCGGTCGGGAAGTGGAACAGCGCCACCAGCAGGGCGCAGATGCCGCGCCACGAATCGAGAACCAGGAACCGCTCACCCGCCACCGTGCCGGACTGGATCGACGCCGCGCCATGGGGAGAATCAAGAAACGCGGTCTGCGTCATGATGATACAATCCTGTCTCGCGGCGGCACCGCGCCCGCGCCGTTTCGTTTCCCCAAGCTGTGACTGGCATGTTGCGTGCCGGTTCTGTAGTTGTTGCACCCCGATGAAAACCAAGGATCCGTAATGGCGAACAAGAACATCGACCATGCCTTCACAGCCCGCTCAAAGACGGGCGCTTCGCTGGAGCCGACCTATGCCGGCGCGCTGTCGTTCATGCGACGCAGATACACGAAGGATGTGAAAGGCGCGGACGCTGTGGTTTGGGGCATCCCTTTCGATGCCGCCGTCACCAATCGGCCCGGCGCGCGTTTCGGGCCGCAGGCGATCCGCCGCGCCTCGGCAATCCTCGACAACGATCCGCAATATCCCTTTTCGCGCGATCTGTTCGAGCACCTCGCGGTGGTCGACTATGGCGATTGTCTGCTTGATACCGGCAACCACCAGAAGACGCCGGGGACGATCGAACGCGAGGCGACCAAGATCCTGAAGACAGGTGCTTTCCTGCTGTCGCTGGGCGGCGACCATTTCGTCACCTGGCCCCTGCTCAAGGCACATGCCGCAATCCATGGCCCGCTCGCTCTGGTGCAGTTCGATGCGCACCAGGATACCTGGGAGGATGACGGCAAACGCATCGACCACGGATCCTTCGTCGGCCGCGCGGTCAAGGAAGGCATTATCGATCCCGACCGCTCGATCCAGATCGGCATCCGCACCCACGCGCCCGACACGTTCGGCATCAAGATCCTCTACGGTCACGAGATCGAGGAGATGCGTGCATCCGACATCGCCTACGCCATCGTCGACAGGACGGGCGGCAAGAAGACCTATCTCACCTTTGATATCGACTGCCTTGATCCTGCCTATGCACCCGGCACCGGCACGCCGGTCGCCGGCGGGCCGTCCTCTGCAAAGATCCTGTCGACGCTGCGCCAGCTCAATCAGATCGATATTGTCGGGGCCGATGTCGTGGAGGTTGCGCCGGCCTACGATCACGCCGATATAACGGCGATTGCCGGCTCGATGATCGCCATGCAGTATCTTGGCCTGCTGGCCGAGCGGAAAGCACGGCTCGAAGAGCTGAACAACGGCAGCCACAACGGCGCCGCGGTGAATCAAGGCAACGGCATATAGTTTTCGATATCAGGGAATTTGATCAGCCAATGAAACCGAGAATCTTCATCGACGGCGAGCACGGCACCACCGGCCTCCAGATCCGGGCGCTGCTTGCCGAGCGCGGCGACCTGGAGATCATTTCAATTCCCGCCGAGCGCCGCAAGGAAACGGCGGCGCGAGCCGAATTCCTCAATGCCGCCGACGTTGCGATCCTGTGTCTCCCGGACGATGCGGCGAAGGAAAGCGTGTCGCTGATCTCCAACGAGACCACCACGGTCATCGATGCTTCGACCGCGCATCGCGTCGCGCAAGGCTGGGAATATGGCTTTGCCGAGATGGACAAGGAGCAGGCGAAGAAGATCGGGGCGGCAAAACGCGTCGCCAATCCCGGCTGCTGGCCGCAAGGACCGATCGCGATGCTGCGGCCGCTGGTCGCCGCCGGCCTTCTGCCCGCGGATTTCCCGGTCACCGTCAACGGCATCTCCGGTTATTCGGGCGGCGGCCGCCCGATGATCGAGGACTATGTCGCCAAGGGCGAGGACGCCTCTGAATTTCTACCCTACGGGCTCACCCTCCAGCACAAGCACGTGCCGGAGCTCAGGGCCTATGCGAAACTGGCGCACGATCCGATCATGCAGCCAGCAGTGGGCAATTTCGCGCAAGGCATGATCACGGTGGTGCCGCTGCAGCTCGGTGGCCTCGACCATGTGCCGACCGGTGCGGAACTCCATGCAGCCATCGCCGACCATTTCGCCGCCATCAAGGGCGGCGTGGTCGAAGTGGCGCCCTATGCGCATCTGGAGCGCATTCCGGAGATCGATCCGGAAATCTACAATGGCACCAACCGCATGAAGCTCTACGTCTTTGCCAATGACAAGCGCGCGCAGGCCCTGCTGCTCGCCGTTTACGACAATCTCGGCAAAGGGGCATCGGGGGCTGCCGTACAGAACATGGACCTGATGCTCGGCCTCTGATGGCGGCACCGGCATTTCCGGACCGCTGGAAGATCAGCGCGCCCGAGCTCATCGCCGAGACCTTTTCGAGCCGCATCTGGAAGGTGCGGCGCGAGGATGGCTCGCCGGCGATCGTCAAGGCGCTGAAGCCATTCGACGATGTAGCAGACGAGTTGCGCGGCGAGCATTTCCTTGCCTGGCGGCGCGGCGAAGGCGCCGTGCGGCTGCTGGGCCGCGACGGGCACTCCATGCTGCTCGAATGTGCCGGGGAGACCATGCTGTCGCATGTTCTTGCCGAGCAGGGAGATTTGGCCGCCACGGAAATCGCGGCGGAGGTGATGGCAAAGCTGTTTTCGCCATCGGATCACCCCGCTCCGCCCGACCTGCAGCCGCTTCGGGAACGATTTTCCAGCCTGTTTAAGAAAGCGGAGGCCGACCGTGTCGTTGGCCGGAACAGCCTTTATGTCGAAGCGGCGGAAATCGCCGACCGGCTGCTGGGTGGTCCGCATGATGTCAGGCCGCTGCATGGCGACCTGCATCACGACAACATCATGCACGGAGCACGCGGCTGGCTGGCGATAGATCCGAAGGGCGTTCTCGGCGACCCGGGATTCGATGCCGCGAACATGTTCTACAATCCTCTTGATCGCGACGACCTTTGTCTCGATCCCCCACGGATTGCCGGGATGGCTGAAGTCTTTGCGCGAACGCTGAGCCAGACGCCGGCGGCAATACTGGATCACGCCATCGCCTATGGCTGCCTGTCGGCTTCCTGGCACCATGAGGACGACAACGCGATCGAGGAGAACCGCGAACTGTCGGTCGCAGCAGCGATCCGAACGGTACGGCTCGGCTTCTGATCCGTGCAGCCTTGCGTCAGGCGGAATTCGACGGCGACAAGACGATGGCGCAGTCGAACGTTCTGGATGTGACCGGTGAGACTCAGCGTCCGAGGGCGATCTCGTGGGGCAAGGGATAGGCGCCCTTGGTGCCGCGCCAATGCGCGGCGGCGAACCCCAGCACGATCAACGCGAATCCCTGGTGGATCAGCGCCATGTGCAGCGGCACATGCATCAACAGCGTGCCGATGCCGACGGAGGCCTGCACCAGCACCAGGGCAAACAACAGCGTCGCGCGACGAGCATGCGTTGAACCGGGCAGACGGCGACGCGCGGCGATCATGTGCCACAGGGCGACGACGAGCACCGTGTAGGCGCCGATCCGGTGCACGAACTGCACCGTCTTGGGGCTTTCAAAGAAATTGCGCCATGCCGGCTCCAGGATCAGCAGATCGCCGGGGATGATCTTGCCGTCCATCAGCGGCCAGGTGTTGTAGCTCAGGCCGGCGTGGAGCCCGGCGACCAGACCGCCGAGATAGATCTGGATCAGCGCCAGAAGCACTATGAAACCAGCCAGTTTCTGGGTCGAACGATCGGCCGCAGGTTCCGAATGCGGCGCCAGGCCGCGCGCGACGACCATGGTCGCCGTGAAGATCAGGGCGGCAAGCGTCAAATGGGTGGCGAGCCGGTATTGGCTGACCGAGACGCGGTCGACCAGACCCGAGGCAACCATCCACCAGCCGATAGCGCCCTGCAGACCGCCGAGAAGCAGGATGCCGACCAGCTTCGGCCCCAGTCCGCGCTCGATGCGGCGCGCCGCCCAGAAGAACAGCAGCGGCAAGGCGAAGACCAGGCCGACGCTGCGCGCCAGGAGACGATGCGCCCACTCCCACCAGAAGATCGACTTGAATGCCTCGATGCTCATGCCCTTGTTGAGCTCGGCATATTGCGGGATCTGCTGATAACGCTGGAATTCCTCTTGCCATTCGGCGTCGTTGAGCGGCGGGATGACGCCGTGGATCGGCTGCCACTCGGTGATCGACAGGCCGGACTCGGTGAGCCTTGTGGCGCCGCCGACCAGCACCAGCGCGAACAGCACCAGAAGCACGACGTAGAGCCAGCCGCGCACCAGCGCGCGGTTGTGCAGATCGCGGTCACGCGCCTCGTAAGGCGCGGCAGTAATGGCGGCCATGGATTTATCCCGGCAGGTTGAAGTCGCGGATTGGTGGACCATCGCATTCCCGCATGCAAGACCGGGCGGCGCGGCACGCCGTCGCGCCGCGTCTGTCGGGTTGCACAGCTTCGCGTCAAGGCCTATGGCCAAGCCGACACATTGAGCTGGGCCGCACTCTACCCCGGCTCCAGGAGGCCAACCATGCCCGTGCGCCTGAAAAAGCTGATCGGAATGTTCCTGCTGGTGGCGCTTGTCGTCATCTACGCGCTGGTCGCATCGATCTTCGCGGTCGCCCGGCTGTCCGAGGCGGGCCCGTGGACGCATTTCCTGTTCTTCCTGCTAAGCGGCCTGCTCTGGGTGCTGCCGGCCATGGGCATCATCAAATGGCTGATGCTGGAGCCTCGGCCCAAGCGCTGAACCGTTGCCGGCCGGCCTCAGATGGTGACCACCATCTTTCCGGCGTTGGCGAGCGGCGTCGTCACGCCAGACAGCATGGTGCGGATGTGGGCGAGGTTCTGATAACGGCCGTTGACCGAGATGCGCGGCAATGCGTGCAGGAAGCCGGCGTGTTCGGGGCGCAGCACGCCATGACGGGTGGTCACGGCCGAGGTGTAGCCGGCATCGCGGACAAAGCCCACTTCGCGGCAGCCGACGGCGCTGGCATAGCCGTAGGGATAGGCGAAATGGCGCGGCTCCTCGCCCAGCTCGGCTCGCAGGATGGACTTCACCCCGACGATTTCGTGCCGCGCGTCGGCTTCTGAAAGCCGCTTCAGATTGCTGTGGTTGATCGTATGAGCACCGATCGTTACGAGCGGATGCGCTGCGATCGCGCGGATCTCCGACCAGGTCATCAGCGTGTCGACGCGCGGCCGGCCGGCGTCGACGCCGTTCGCATGCGCCAGTTCGCGCAGCACGGCGCGCAGGTCCTCCTCGCGAACCTCGCTGGTGAGATAGGTGTGCAGCCGTGCGATGGCCTGGAGCTTTTTGGCCGGGCTGGTGCAGTCGATCGTCGTTTGCCCGTCGGACGTCGTCAGGGTCAGGCGATCGCCCGCGTTGACGAGATCCTCGACCACGTCCCACCACAGATCCGCAGTGCCGTTGATCAGCCCCGGAGCCACATAGATGGTGATCGGCGCGCCGTGCTTTTCCAGCACCGGCAAGGCTTCGGTCATGTTGTCGCGATAGGCGTCGTCGGCGGTGATGGCGGCGAACTGGCCGCCCTTGCCGCGCGCCGCGATACGCTCCACCGCCTCGTCCATCGAGACGAAGGCGTAGCCATCCGCCTTCAGGCCGGCGATCATGGCGTCGAGGAAGCCGGGCGCAATGTTGAGATGACGGTTGACGCTGTCTGGCTTTTCGGGCTTTGCCGTAACGCGGTGCAGCATGAGGATGGCGCCAATACCGCCGACCAGCGGTTTGGCCAGCGGTGCGAGGCCGGTATAGCGGGCGACGTTGAGCGCCAGCTTTCGGATTGCCTCCCCGCCGTCGATCATTCCTTCACCTTTTGCGCCTAGGCTGAACCAAGCACGGATACGCCTGAGCGCCCCCAAATCGGCAGCAATACGTCCTAAGGATTGAGGTATGGTTGACGCGGCCGCGTCATTTGACGGCAATCGCCTGGCGGCAATCGAAGCCCCGCCCAGTGTGCCGCCGATAGAGCCGGCTGGGCTGTCGGTTTCCACCGCTTCCGCCGATGGGATCGCGGCCTATGCCGCGTTCTGCCGCTCCGCCGTGTTCGCGCCGGCGCAGAGCGCGGTTTGGATCCGCAACTGGGCCGCGCAGGTCGAGCCGGACCCGGTCGTGGCGATGCTGAATTGCGAAGGCAGACCGGTTTTCGCACTGGCGCTGGAGGTCGTCGGCCATGGGCCATTCCGTGTTGCCCGCTTCATGGGCGGCCGCCACGCCAATGGCAATTTCGTCGCCGCCGACCCGCAATGGCTTGCCAGGGCGGACAGTGCGGCTATTCGTTCGACCCTGGCGGCCATAGCCGAGGCTCGCCCCGACATCGATCTCGTCGCCTTCGAACGCCTGCTGCCCGACCTCGATGGCGTAGCCAACCCACTCGCCTCGTTCGATTATTTCAACAGCCCGAACCTGTCGCTCGCCGTCGACCTGGTCGGCGGTTTCGATGCACTGCTCTCTCGCGCAAACGGAAAGCGCAAACGCAAGAAGCACCGCTCGCAGACGCGCAAGTTCGAGGCCATCGGCAGCCATCGGCGCATCGAGGCGCGGACCGTGGACGAGGTCGGCCGGCTGCTCGACGGCTTTTTCGAGATGAAGGAATCCCGCTTCCGCAGGATGGGCATCGCCAACGTCTTCGGCGACAATCAAGTGCGCGCGTTCTTCCGTGCTCTGTTCACCGAGGCGCTTGCCGAGGATAAGCCCTCCTTCGTGCTGCACGGGCTCCAGGTCGCCGGCAAGCTTCGCGCCGTGACCGGATCGAGCCGCTCGGGCAAACGGCTGATCTGCGAGTTCGGCGCGATCGCCGAGGATGACCTCGCCCACACCAGCCCCGGCGACTTCCTGTTCTTCGGCAATATCCAGGAAGCCTGCGAGGCGGGTTTCGACGTCTATGATTTCTCGGTCGGCGACGAGCCGTACAAGCGTTTATGGTGCGATATCGAAACGCAGCACTTCGAGGTGCTGGTTCCGCTGACGTCGAAAGGCCGCGCACTGGCGCTGGGGCTGCGGCAAAGCGCCAGGCTGAAAGCCGTCGTCAAGAACAGTCCGACGATCTGGAAGCTGACCAAGCTGCTGCGTCGCAAGGCCGCTGGCCAGGCGCCGGCGCCCGCCGAGGACGGTAGCTAACCCGCCCACCTTCCAACGTGATGACCACAAGCGCCGCTCATCGGACTCAAGCCGCCGAGCGCCTTCCCGGCACCGGGGTGCCCGGCGGTTCGTGGCCGAGCGGGGTCACCAGCGTCAACTCCGGATAGCCATTCTCGATAAGCTTGACGGCGGCCTGCGTCACCTCATCATCCGGCTCCAGCATGGAGAGGAACACCTCGGTCGCATCGCCACCCAGACGGCTGATGCCTTGGGCGTCGGCGGGACCGCATTCGACCACCACCAGGTCATAGGCGGTGGTCAGCGATTGCATGATGATCGGCAGCCGGTCGGCGGCGCGCATGGCGCGAACCGGATCGGCGGTGCCGACAGGAATGACATGGCAGTCGGAATAGAGGTCGGGGTGGATGACTTCGCTGAACTGCGCCTGCGACGCGAGCAGATTGGTGATGCCCGGGAACAGTCCGCTGTCGAGCATCGGTCGCGAGGCGGCGCCGGAAGCCGTGAGGTCGAGCAGCAGCACGCGCAGGCCGGCGTCGGAGACCTCACGCGCCACCAGGATCGCGGACGCGGCCGCCTCGTCACCTTCGGGCGACACGAAGATGGCGCGCGCGGCGCCGCTTGCGATCAGCTTTTCCGCCGCTTTTTCAACGTCGATCTCGCCCAGCACCGAACGCGGCCTGGTTTTGGCGACCGGGACGGCCTCGGCAACAGGGACGGTTTCGGCGACCGGTGCGCCGGCGGCGGGTTCGACCTCTATGGCAGATTCCGCCGGCGAGAGCAGATCCGGTTCCACCATCATCTCCGGTTCCACCGCTTTCTCAGCGTGGTGCTCAGGCCCGGACTCTGGAATGATCGTCGTTTCCCTGGCCGCGACCGGCATCGCCACCTCGTCGATCGGCTCGAAGCGAGCGCCGCTGGCCGGGCGCATGGCGCGGCCGGAAAAGAGTTCGCGCAGCAGCGTGAACACCGACATGAGCAAAAGCGAGGCGGCAAAAGCAGCACCGACGATCGGCCCGATCTTGGGGAAGTAGGCCTCGGAAGGCACTACGGCCTTCGAGATGACACGCGCGTCGACCGGCACGTAATTGCGATCCTGGCGCGAAGCCGCCTCGCGGTAGTTGGTCAGGTAAAGTTCGAGCTGCTGGCGCTTGGCGGCAGCGTCACGCTGCAGCGCATCGAGACCGACCTGCTGTTCGCCTGCCTCCGCGGAAGCCGCCTTCAGCGTGTTGACGTCGGCGACGAGCTGGCTCTCACGTGACTTGGCGGCATCGGCCTGCATCGCCAGGCCCTTCATCACCTTTTGAGCTTCACTGCGGATCTGCGCGTCGAGATCGGCTAGCTGCGATTTTGCCGCGCGGATGCGCGGATGATTATCGAGCAGCGTCGTCGACAGGTCGGCGATGTTGGCGCGCAGTTCGACCTGCCGTTCGCGCAAGCGCTGGATCAGATCGGATGACAGCACCTCGGGCAGCGAATCCAGCGAGCCGCCATTCTGCAGCGCCTTGCGCACGCTGTCGGCGGTGCCTTCGGCGGCGGCGCGGTTGGCCCGCACCCGCGACAATTCGGTCGACAGTTCGGCCAGTTGTTGGGTGGCGAGCACAGAATTGTTGCCGCCCACCAGAAGGTCCGACTGGGCGCGATAGGCGGCGACCTTGGCCTCGGCATCCCTGACCTGCTTCTGCAAATCGGCGATCTCGGGAGCCAGGAAGTCCGCCGCGGCGGTGTTGGATTCGAGCTTGGCCGCGCCCTGCCCGGCAATGTAGGCGGCGGCAATGGCATCGGGGATAGCAGCCGCGAGCTTGGGATCTTCCGAGGAGAACTCGATGGCGATGATACGCGTCTTTTCGACGCCATAGACGTTGAGCTTCTCGCGCATCTTCTTCAGGACGCGCTCATCGACCGGGATATCCAGGGGATCGTTCTTCAACCCCACCAGGATCAGCAGGCGGCTGAGAGGCGACATATCGACAGTTTCATCGAATTCGTGCAATCGCGACAGATCAAGCTTCTGCGCCACCCGCTTCAGGATTTCGTTGGACGAAATGATCTGGACCTGGGTGGCGACGCCTTGCTCATCGAGGATCGGCTTGTCGCTGTCATTACTGCCGGCGGGGCGCGTGTAGACGGATTCACGCGTATCGATCTGAACCTGCGTCTGGGCCTTGTAGTGCTTGGTTGCCAGCGAAGCGAGCGCAAACGCCAACCCGGTGACCACCAGGGAGACGACCAATATTCGCAGCCAGTTCCTCGCCAGGCTGGCGAAGAGCTGCCCAAGATCGACGTCAACGTCTGCGGCCGTGGACTGAACGGACATGCATCCTACTCCGATACGGATCGCATGCACCGTAAACAACTATGGTAACTCAGCCGTTAAGATCACAGCAAGCTTCCGCTAGGACTTACTGGGAGGCGCCAAGCAAAATCGCCAAAGTTGTAAAACTCCTGTCGATCGATGCCGTATCGGTCGTACCCTTTACCGGCCATTAACCCTAACAGGACGATAACGGACGCGCTCTCAGATGTTTGCTGCGACGCCGCAGCGGCCAGTCGAAGGTATGTGTCCTGTCATGAAAAGCACTGCTTCCCTCTTTCGCGCGCTGCTTGCCGTGTCGATGCTTGCTGGCTGCTCCAGCTACCGGCCGACGCCGGCCGCCTTCCACGAGGTGCTCGATCAACCCTATCGCCTGGGCGCCGGTGACCGCGTCCGCGTCACCGTGTTCGAACAGGACGGGCTGACCAACACCTATAGTGTCGACCAGTCCGGATATCTCTCCTTCCCGCTGGTCGGTGCCGTGCCGGCGCGCGGCCACACCGCCCAGCAGATGGAAAAGGAAATCGCCGACAAACTGCGCCAAGGCTACCTGCGCGATCCCGATGTTTCCGTCGAGATCGACCGCTACAGGCCTATCTTCGTCATGGGCGAAGTGGGCGCCGCCGGCCAGTATTCCTATGTGCCCGGCCTCACCGTTCAGAAAGCCGTCGCCATTGCCGGCGGCTTCACGCCGCGCGCCAACCAGGAAAGCGTCGACATCACCCGAGATATCAACGGGAAGGTGATGACCGGCCGGGTTGTTACGTCGGACCCGCTGCTGCCCGGAGATACCGTCTATGTGCGCGAACGTCTGTTCTGACGAACACACGTGGCGGACAAACTCAGGATCGTCCATTGCTTTCGTTCACCTGTCGGCGGGATATTTCGGCATGTGCGGGACCTCGCGGAAGCTCAGGTCGCCGCCGGCCATTCGGTCGGCATCGTGTGCGATTCGACCACAGGCGGGGAATTCGAGGAGCGCTTGTTCGATCGGATGAAGGCCATACTGGCGCTCGGCATCCATCGCACGCCGATGCAGCGCCATGTCGGACTGGGGGATCTCGCCTCGGCCTGGCGCACCTACGGAATCATCAAGGAATTGCGGCCGGACGTGCTGCACGGGCACGGCGCCAAGGGTGGCGCCTATGCCCGTCTGTTCGGCTCACTGTTGCGGGTATCAAGGTCTCGCGTAGCCCGCCTTTATTCGCCGCATGGCGGTTCTCTCCACTATGACGAGAGCACGTTCACGGGAAAGCTGTTCTTCGCGCTCGAGCGATCCATGGCTCACTTCACCGACTGTCTGCTGTTCGTCTCGGACTATGAGCGACGCACCTATCGCAGGAAGGTCGGCGAGGCGCCCATTCCGAACGCGCTGATCTACAATGGCCTGCGCGCGGCTGAGTTCGACCCCGTTCCGGAGAAGCCCGGAATGGTGGACCTGCTCTACATCGGCATGATGCGTGACCTCAAGGGACCCGACATCTTCATCGACGCGCTGGCCCTTGCGGGGACACGGCTCGGACGCCCGCTGGGCGCGGTCATGGTGGGCGACGGCGACAACCTGCCTCGGTACCGCGCGCAAGTGAGGCGGCTCGGGCTTGACGGCAATGTGCGTTTCCTGCCGCCGATGCCGGCCAGGGATGCCTTTGCGCTGGGCGCGCTGGTCGTCGTTCCTTCGCGCGCCGAAGCATTGCCGTATGTCGTGCTCGAGACGCTGGCGGCGGGAAAACCGATGATCGCCACGGCCGTTGGCGGCATACCGGAGATCTTCGGCGCCGATTCCCCTGCCCTGATCAGACCTGATCCGTTGCAGCTTGCCGACAAGATCGCCGAAGCGCTGGCCGATCCCGCCGCCTATCGAAAACTGATGCCCGATCGCGCCGATCTGGAGGCACGCTTCGGAGCCGATGTCATGGCTGCCGAGATCGAGAAAGCGTATTTCGCGGCGCTGGCCAAATAAACCACCGGCCCAAGCCCTTCCAAAGCCACGCGTTGTTTCAAGGGTTTCTTAGCTCTCTTTTGCTATTGCCTGGGGGAAGCTTGCGGAAATCCCATGAACGAGATCGATCCCGTGCACCGCTTTTCGGCAGAGGCTGTGCGCAAACTCGACACCCCGACCGATGGCGGCATGCCGGGCGGCATGAATGATGTCGCCCGTCAGGTCGCCTCGCAATACCGGCGCGATACGATGTCGCCGATCATGGTCAGCGGCGTCCTGCGGATGGTCGAGTTCGCAGTGCTGTTCCTTTCCGGCCTCGGCGTCTATTTCTACTTTGTCGGCTTCTTCAACTATTTCGCCTGGCAATATCCGCTGACGATCGCCGCCGCGTCGTTCCTTGCAGTGGTGCTGCTCGACGTCACCGATTGCTACCAGATCGTCTCGCTCATGCGGCCGATCGCCAATTTTGGACGTTTGCTGCTGGTCTGGGCCGGCACGTTCGCCCTCATGGCGCTGACGGCATTCGTGATGAAGATATCTGAAAACTATTCACGATTGCTGTTCGGCACCTGGTTCGCCGTCGGTTTCATTCTCATCTTCGGCCTGCGGCTGGTGATGTCGAAGCTGATCCGGCGCTGGGCGCGCGACGGCCACATGGAGCGGCGCGCCGTCATCGTCGGCGGCGGCAAGGCAGCGGAGGCCCTGATCCGCTCGGTCGAGAGGCAGCCCTACAACGACATCCGCATTTGCGGCATTTTCGACGATCGCAGCGACAAACGCTCGCCGCCTATCGTCGCCGGCTATCCCAAGCTCGGCACAATCTCGGAGCTGATCGAATTCGCCCGCGTCGCCCGCATCGACATGCTGATCGTGTCGCTGCCGCTGACCGCCGAATCGCGCGTGCTGCAATTGCTGAAGAAACTGTGGGTGCTGCCGGTCGACATCCGGCTGTCGGCGCATTCGAACGCGCTGCAGTTTCGTCCACGCGCCTATTCCTACATCGGCTCGGTGCCGATGCTCGACATCTTCGACAAGCCGATCAACGACTGGGATTCGGTGGCCAAGCGCGCCTTCGACATCGTTTTCAGCCTGATCGGCATCGTCGTGTTCTCACCGGTGATGCTGGCGACCGCTATCGCCATCAAGCTCGACAGCAAGGGACCGGTGCTGTTTCGCCAGAAGCGGCATGGTTTCAACAATGAGGTGATCGAAGTCTACAAATTCCGCTCGATGTATGCCGACCGGTCGGACCCGACCGCCAGACAGACGGTCACCAAGAACGACCCGCGCGTTACCCGCGTCGGCCGCTTCATCCGCAAGACCTCGATCGACGAGCTGCCGCAGTTCTTCAATTCGCTGCTGGGTTCGCTGTCGCTGGTCGGCCCGCGGCCGCACGCGATTGCCGCGCAGTCGCACAACCTGCTCTACAACGAAGTGGTCGACGGCTATTTCGCGCGCCACAAGGTCAAGCCCGGCGTTACCGGCTGGGCGCAGATCAATGGCTGGCGCGGCGAGATGGACACCAACGAGAAGATCCGCATGCGGACGGAATACGACCTCTATTATATCGAGAACTGGTCGATGCTGTTCGACCTGCGGATCCTGTTCCTGACGCCGATTCGGCTGCTCAACACGGAAAACGCCTATTGAGCGCGGTCACCCATGACCTGCCGCGCGCGGCGGTCAATGCGAAGCTGATCGCGCTGATTTCCTCGGGCGCGGTCGGGCTCGGCATCCTGCTTTCCGGCTTCGTCATCAGCGAGCCGGCTCCTTACGAGATCTACATGGCCGGCCTGATCGCCATCTGGGCGCTTTTCGGTTTGAGGATTTCGCACGCGGCCGCGCCGCTGCTGGTGCTTCTGGTGACGATGAATATCGGCGGCATGATCGCCATGACGCAGATGTCAGACCTCGCCAACACGCCGCTCTACCTTGCAGTGTCGCTGTTTCTCGCCTTCAGCGCGGTCTTCTTCGCATCGGTCACCGCCACGCAGCCGAGCCTCTACCGGCTGATCTTCATTGCCTATGTCGTATCCGCGGTGATGACTTCGCTGCTCGGCATAGCAGGGTATTTCCATGCCTTCCCGGGCGCGGAGATGTTCACCAAATACGACCGCGCCGCAGGCGCCTTCCAGGACCCGAACGTGTTCGGGCCGTTCCTAGTTCTGCCCGGCATCTATCTGCTCTATCTGCTGCTGACCGGGCCGGTCTCGCGCATGCCGCTGCTGGCGGTGCCGCTGCTCATCATCACATCAGGCATCTTCTTCTCCTTCTCGCGCGGCGCCTGGGGCATGTTTGCCGTCTCTGCCGTTCTGCTTACCGGCTGCCTGTTCCTGCAGAGCAACAGCGGCATGTTCCGGCTGCGCGTGGTGGTGATGACCATCGCGGCATTGTCGCTGCTGACGATCGCCATGATCGTCATCCTGCAGCTGCCGGGCGTGGCGGAAATGCTCTCCAACCGTGCCCATCTCGAACAGAGCTACGACACCGCCCGCCTCGGCCGCTTCGCCCGCTATGCAATCGGCTTCCAAATGGCGATGGAGCACCCGTTCGGCATCGGGCCTCTGGTGTTCGGCACCATCTTCGGCGAGGACACCCACGACATCTGGCTGAAGATGCTGATGGATTATGGCTGGCTCGGCTTCGTATCGTTCCTGACGCTTGTCCTCTGGACGATATGTGCCGGATTCCGCATCCTGCTGCGCGACCGGCCATGGCAGCCCTATCTCCTGTGCGCCTATGTCGCCTTCATCGGCAATGTCGGGCTCGGCACCTTCATCGACATCGACCATTGGCGCCACGTCTATCTGCTGCTCGGATTGGTCTGGGGCGCGATCGCGCTGGAACACCGTCATCAGCGGCAATTACGGCTGGCGATGCCGAAAGCTTCACGTGACCGCGGAGCGCTATCGGCTCGATAGTCGCCGCCGCCGACAGGCAGCGCGCGCTGCCGCTGTCGCACGATCATGGCCGGCGAAATTCGACGCGATGACAGGCCCGATTATCGTTTTGCGGCATCGCTGTCGGCCGCGGCGCGAGACAGGAACATCTGCGTCGTCTCGGCGAGATGGCTCTTGAGCCAATCCGCCATCGCCTCCTCTTCGCGCAGATTCTGCTCAGACACACGCGCCACCTCGGCCTCCCCTTCGGCGTTGGCCGCGGCGATGAGCATCGTGTAGGAGGCAATCTCCATATGCTCGAAAGTATAGCTGGCGAGCGAGCCCTTCATCACCTCGTCGCCGGCAAACACGCCGCTGATCGACTGGGCCATGGCGGTGAGCTTGCCGCCTGCGTCTTTCATCGCGGAGGATCCCTCTCCGATCCGGTCAAGACAGCTTTTGAGGCGCGAGGCCTGCTGCCGCGTCTCGTCGAGATGCTGACGGATGCGGTTGCGGAGTTCCGGATAGCTTTCGAGGCGTGACAGTTGCCCGGAGAGCATCGTCTCGGCCTGCTCCTCCATGGCGTGAGCGTCTCTCAGCCACTGTATCAACCAGTCGCGCGATTGTGTCATGAAGGTCTCCCTTGGGTTGCTCGCCCAAACCGCGAGTGGAGAGCATTGTTCCGCCCGGGCTATGGCAGGTTCGGCCAGAGGCGCTGCCAACGCGCGGATTGGCCGCCGACGCGACGGTCACTTCTTGCTCTGGCCCGAGGCATCGGCCAATGCCGGGTTCACCAGCTTGCTGCGGACGTCCCGCGCCATTCGCAGATGCTCCAGTACGGCCGGCAGGATATCCGAGGCGAAATGCTGGACATCCGGATCCTGGCCGGAGCCGATCTCCCATTCAAGGAGTTGCACAGTCTTCTGATGCTCGACGATCTGGCCGCTGATGTAAGCCAGATCGAATTCGACGCCTGTAAGCTTTTCCAGCCTGGTACGCATCTCCTCGTGCTCGGCATCCAGCCCAGGCGGAAGCGGCATCTTGGCCGCTTCGGCGAGCGACTTCAGCCTGTCGTTCGCCCTCTGGTGGTCGTCAACCATCCTGCGGGCAAAGTCTTTCACCGCGGCATTTTCGGATTGTCCGGCAAGCTCGCCGAAGCGGACCTCGGCCAGACCGCCAGCAGCGGTAAGCTGCGCGAACAGCCGGTCCTGATAGTTGGTTTGGTGAGGCATTGGCTTGCCGGGAGATTCCTTCATCGTGTCCGGCGCCATGCCAGCCGGATTGCCGAACTGGGCGAAGGCGGTGGCGGCAGGCAGAAGCGCAAGCCCCACGACAGTTGCGAGTAGACGCATGCGAACCTCCTCGGGAAGCGTATCGCGCCGGATATCACGGCGCGCTTTCTCAGAGCACGAGCAGATAGGCGACCAGCGCGTCCTTTTCCGATTGGTCGAGTTTGGTGCCCAGCACCAGATTGAAGAACTCGACCGTGTCGGCGAGCGTCATCAGGCGGCCGTCATGCAAATAGGGCGGCGTGTCCTTGATGCCGCGCAGCGCGAACGTCTTGATCGGACCGTCGGGAAGCTCGACCATGTCGTTGACGGTCTGTCCTGGCTTGTAGAAACGATCGAGCTTCAGATCGTGCATGTTGTTGTCCATGAAGGACGTCTGCGGATTGTGGCATTGGGAGCAGCGGCCCTTGCCCATGAACACCGCTTCCCCTTTCAATTCCTCTGCTGACGCCAGTGCCGGATCGAGGCGGCCAAACGGATCGAGCTTAGGCGCCGGCGGGAAATCGATGATGTTTTGCATCTGTGCCATCATCGCCACCTGGTTCGGGCGGTCAGGCAGGTTGACGCCCTTGCGGGTGGCACTGACATGATCGCCATTGAAATACGCGGTGCGCTGCTCGAATTCGGTGAAATCCTCCACGGACCGCAATGAGCGCTTCGATCCATGTATCTGCTGGTTGAAGAGGCCGCGCAGACTGGTGGTGTCGAGACGGAAGCGCGCCGCCTGCGGCCTGATGTCGGGTGTCTGATGGAAGGCGGCGTTAGTGTTGAAATTGGAATGGCAATCAAGGCAGGCGACACCCATGCTCTGGCCAGCGACCTTGCGGTCCTCGGTCTGATTGAACTCTTCCTGCGGGAATGGCGTCAGCAGAAGCCGCAAACCCTCCATCTGTACTGGGGTGATGATGCCGTTCATGATCTCGTAGTAATTGCGGATGGTAAGCAGTTCGCCGCGCGAGACATCGCCGAGTTCAGGGTGGGTGGTCAGGAAAATCGGTGGCGGGAATTCGGGCGTCAGGTGATCGGGAAGATCGAAATCGACGTCGAAGCGGCGCAGATCACGGCCTTCCTGGCGGCCGATCTCGCGGATTTCCTTCTCGGGAAACACTTGGCCTCCGGCAGCCTGCTTGACATGAGGTAGCGGCAGGAAGCCAGCCGGCAGAAGACCCTGGTCACGAATATCGCCGGGGCTCATCGAGCTTAGCCTGTCCCAGGTCGAGCCACCCGCCAGCTTGACCCTGACGCCACCCTGGACCGGCTTCTTGCCGTCGGTCATCATCACGCCCGGTATCGGACGGTCAGCCAGATCATAACGTTGCTCCAAAAGCTTCTTCTGACGCTCCATCACGCCAGGCTTCTGCGCCTCGTCATCGGCTTTCACCGCGGAAAAGGGCTGGCTCGGCAATGGCCGATAGGTGATGTCAGGAGGCAGCGGATCCGAGAACGCACTGATGCTGGCCGCCGCGACGATGATCGCGCACGGAAGGCCGATATGGAGTTTGCCGGTCATTTCGTCCCTCCTAAGTTCCCCGGACGGTTGCCAAACCGGACCGGGGGCGGTTTGTTCCAAGGCGGGAGTTGGCGAAAGGGAATTTATTTCCGCCACCGGATTGAGCCATCGCCGGGCCCGTCATCTCTGAATGCAGGGCGACATCTTCCCCGCCTCGAACGGCGACGCCACGTTTGGAAAGCAATTCCCGGCCAAGAGAGCCCCGACAGGTGGAGGCATTTACCCTGAAGGAAGCCTTGCTCATGGCATGGTCCACGGAGCGACCCGCGAATGCCCGTGGGACTTCCGGTCAGGTTTGACGCGATTTATCGGCGATGGTTGGTTCTGCTTCCGGAGGCGGTTTTAGCGCTTGCGCGCCAAGCCTCGAATATATATGGCTTTGCGCGGTCCGGAGTGTAGCGCAGCCCGGTAGCGCACTTGACTGGGGGTCAAGGGGTCGTCGGTTCGAATCCGGCCACTCCGACCATTTTAAACAAGGACTTACCCCCAAAGTCCGTCTCATCTATCGCCATCTACCCCTGGCACACATCGACCCATTCGGCGCCGGTGAGATCAGCCATGCGTTGCGGTGCGATGCGCACCGCCGCGTTGGTGGCGCCGGCGGCGGGCACCACCTCTTCGAAACCGCGCAGCGACACGTCGCAATAGACCGGCAGCGGCGCCGGCAGGCCGAACGGGCAGACACCGCCGACCGGATGGCTGGTTGCCTCGATAACCTCAGCGGCCTCCAGCATGCGCGGCTTGCTGCCGAACCGATCCTTGAACTTGCGATTGTCCAGCCTGGCGGTGCCGCTGGTCACGACCAGCATGGTGCGTTCGCCGACGCGAAGGCAGATCGTCTTTGCGATCTGTGCCGGCAACACGCCGTGCGCCTGCGCAGCCAATGCTACGGTTGCCGAACTCGCGTCAGTCACGATCACGTCGATGTCAGGCGCCTTGCTGGCAAAGAAGGCACGAACGGATTCCAAGCTCATCGAAACCCCGCGGATCGAAATGACGAAGCAGCAAGCTAGGCCGGCGCGTCCATAAACACGTGCCGAAGCCTTCAGTCACGGCAAACAGAAAACCCGCCAAGGTCCCCGGCGGGTTTTCGAACATGCATGGCACTGGCGCTACAGCACGGGGCGGTCTTGCGCGGCCCGCGCCTGCACGGCCGTGCCGAGCAGCGCCTCCTGAGGAAGCCGAAGCGCCGACGCAATACGGCGCAGTTGCGACGGATCGGCCGTCCTGCCGTTCTCGATATCCTCGATTTCGTCGACCGACAGACCGGTTGTCAGGGAAAGCTCCTCGACACTGTATCCCTTGGTTTCCCGAATCGTTCTGAGGGCGCTATGGCCTTGCCCGGCTTCGCTGGCAACCAGTTCCGGGAGGGGTTCGCGCTTTGCACTGTATGGCATTGGCAACTCCGTTGGCTGAAAGAGTTTGATGAAAATGGTGTTGCCTGAGACGGCGAGAACATGCCCGCTTGCGGGTGATTTGCCAAGTCACAAACTGGCCGTCACAGCATCGTGAACCATGCTTGGCGGACGCCGCTCGCAACCGCTCTCGATCAAGTTCTTTTGAACACCTGATCACCTCGTCCCTCGATGATTTTTACGACCCCGTTCGTTGGTTCAATTGCGCCGGCGCGAAACCCAAGACGTTGCCGGCGCGGCTGTCATTTTCCTGAAAGGATCGATGCGATGAAATTGCGGACAATCATGATCGTGCTCGGCACGCTTTCCAGCCTTGGCCTTGCTGCAACCAGCGCGCCGGCGGCAGACACGGTGCGGGTGCGCGGCGTCGTGGCCAGTTCCGACCAATCCCAGCTGACGGTGAAAAACCGCCAGGGTGGCATGGATAAGATCAAGCTCGCTGCCGGATGGAAGATATCGGGCGTCGCGGGCGCGTCGGTAAAGGACATCAAGCTCGGCGATTTCCTCGGCATAGCATCCGTGTCGAAGGCCGATGGCGGCAGCGGCGCGCTCGAGGTCGTGGTGTTTCCCGCAGCCTTGAAAGGCACGGGCGAAGGCGACCGCGCCTGGGACCTCAAGCCCAACAGCCGCATGACCAACGGCACCGTCGCCGACGTGACCGACGTGAATGGCCGCGCGGTGACGCTGACCTATGACAACGGCCAGACAAAGAAGATCTCAATCCCCGACAAGACGCCGGTCGTCACCTTCGCGCCGGCCACGCCGGGCGATCTCAAGCCCGGCGCGCCCGTCGTGGTCACCGCGACGCGCGGCGCCGACGGCACGCTGAGTGCCAACCGCGTCGTGGTCGGCAACAATGGCGTGGTCCCGCCCATGTAAGCCGGTTGCGTCTGCGGCCCCGTATCGAAATTTCTCCCGCTCATCGGCGCTGTGGGCTCAGCCTGTCGGCGGAGCCCACAGCCTGCGCCGCCAGACACATTCCAGAAACAAAATTCTATATTCGGGAAATACTGACGAAAAAAATCGGGAGCGTAATCCCGCTCGCGGCGAACAGGCTGTTGGCCTGATTCAGATTGCCTGCGAAAAAAGGAAGATATCCATGAAGAAGTCCCTCCTCTCGGCCCTCGGGCTTGCAGTTGCACTTGCATTCACCATGCCAATCCTCGGCGCGACCAGCGCTGATGCCGCGCCGATGCACAAGCATCATCGTCATCATCGCAAGCACCATCGCAGCCACCACTACCATCATCACCACCACAAGGTTATGGGCAAGAAGGCCTGAGCTTAACCGACTGCCAATGAGAAGACCGGCTTTGGCTTCTTGTTCGAAGCCGGTCTTCTCCTGGTTTCCCCGGATACGCGCCGTATCAGCGCGATCTCGCAGCGCTACAACGAGCGCCTGCTCTGACGAAAAAACCCCTGTTCGTGCTGCAGACCGACAAGCTGGGGCTATGGCCCTTTTTCGTGGCACCCACAGGTGCCGCTGTCCTAAACCGGGTGCACTTTCGGGCAACATGAATCGCCCGCGCACCGATCCAGCGGAACCGAGGAATAAATAAAGGTCAGCGCCGGCTGAACAGCAGACTGGCGACCAGACCAAGCACCACAAAGCCGATCGCCGCGGCCGTCGCCGGATGCTCGCGGGCGGATTTCTCGATCGCCCTGCCCCGCTCGCGGATCGCCGGCAACGCATCGTGCAGACGTTCCGCAAGGTCGGAATACGTGTCAAGCGCCGCGTCGCGACCGTCTTCGTAATAGGCGCCGCCCCGCCTGGACGCAGCCTTCTTCAGGGCCGCCAATTCCCTGGAGAGTGCAGCGACCCGCCTGTCGAGATCGACGTCCGAGAGGGTCGAGAATAATGCCATGATGCGTTTCCTTGTCTGCTCAAGCCTTGTCTTGCTCAAGAAAACGTAACGCATCACCCAAAGGCGGGTTCCCGTTCTTCAGGCGCCGGCCGGTTGCCCGTCAGCGCACTTGGTCGAGGAGGCGCTTGCATTCGAGGAGGTCGAACAACGCTTCCTGCAACAGCGCGCGATTGTCCCGCGACAGTTTCGAAGCGTCCGGCTGGACCGGGCCTTCCTCGTCGCTCTTGCCAAGACCGAAGAAACGGCGGCTGGGCTTGACCCTCGGCTGGCCAACCAGTTCGTCATCTCCGCCGCGCGGCTGCGCTGCCGCCGTCAACGGCACCTGGTCGGCCTGCTTTCGTTGCGAGATCGCCTCGACGGCGGCCATATCGCCATTGCCGATGGCAACCAGGAAATGGTTGCCGTTTTCGCGCAACAGCTTCTGCACGCCCTTGATGGTGTAGCCCTGGTCGTAGAGCATATGGCGAATGCCCTTGATCAGTTCGACATCCTGCGGCCGGTAGTAGCGGCGGCCGCCGCCGCGTTTCATCGGCTTGATCTGGTTGAAACGCGTTTCCCAGAAGCGCAGCACGTGCTGCGGCAGATCGAGGTCTTCGGCGACCTCGCTGATGGTGCGAAAGGCGTCAGGGCTCTTGTCCATGGGCGAAATCCTCACACTGGAGCATGATCCCGGGACATGGGAACCGGCGTTCGAACGAGATTCCCTCGACAGGAGGGGAGCTCATTCCGGCTGCGCGTAACGATCACGCGGAACACCAATCCGGCCATGTTGCCGAATCGGGTCTCATTTCAGCGGTTTGTGAGGCAATATTCAAGCCCGGCATCATCGCAAGGCCTGTTTTCAACCGTGCATTTGCAGCGAGCCTACTTGCCGCCCTTTGCCTTGCCGCTCTGGTGGGAGCGCAAGATGCGGTTCTTCAGCACGTTCGACGACTTGAAGGTCATCACCCGGCGCGGCAGGATCGGCACCTCTTCGCCGGTCTTGGGATTGCGCCCGATGCGCTCGTTCTTGGAGCGGACGTGGAACGTCGCGAAAGACGACAGTTTCACCGTCTCGCCACGGACGATCGCCTCGCAGATCTCGTCCAGCACCGCCTCGACGAGTTCGGCCGATTCAGTGCGCGACAAACCTACCTTGCGGTAAACGGCTTCGGCAAGGTCGGCGCGCGTAAGTGTCTTTCCCCCCATGCGACCGTCCCATCAGCTCAAACATAAAATCGATACAACAGCGGCAGAGCCTAAGTAATTGATCCGGCAAGGTCAAGGACCGAACCGGACCGTTCGGCACTTACCAGCGAAGCAGAACCGCGCCCCAGGTGAAGCCGCCGCCCATCGCTTCCAGAAGCACAAGGTCGCCCTTTTTGATGCGGCCATCGGCAACAGCCACGGAAAGCGCCAGCGGCACGGAAGCAGCCGAGGTGTTACCGTGCAGATTGACCGTCACCACCACCTTTTCCTCAGCTATCCCGAGCTTCCTGGCGGAAGCGTCAATGATCCGTTTATTGGCCTGATGCGGCACGAACCAGTCAAGGTCGTCGGCGGTGATGCCGGCCTGCGAAAACGTCGCCTCGATGACGTCGGTGATCATGCCCACCGCATGCTTGAAGACCTCGCGGCCTTCCATCCTGAGATAGCCGACCGTTCCTGTCGTCGAAGGCCCGCCGTCGACAAAGAGCTTGTCCTTGTGCGCGCCGTCGGAGCGCAGGCTCATCGCTAGCACACCGCGGTCGGCAATACTGCCGCCCCCTTCGCCGGCTTCAAGAACCAGGGCGCCGGCGCCATCGCCGAACAGTACGCAGGTCGAGCGATCGGTCCAGTCGAGGATGCGCGAGAAGGTCTCCGAGCCGATCACCAGCACGCGCTTGGCCAAGCCGCCGCGAATATAGAGGTCGGCCGTGGTTACCGCATAGACGAAGCCCGAGCATACCGCCTGCAGGTCGAAGGCAAAGCCGTGATGCATGCCGAGCCGGTTCTGGATTTCGACGGCCGTGGCCGGAAAAGTATTGTTGGGTGTCGAGGTCGCCAGCACGATCAGGTCGATGTCTCCGGGTGTCAGGCCGGCATCGGCGAGCGCTGCGCGCGCCGCCGCCTCACCCAGCGAAGCGGTGGTCTCGTCGTCGGCCGCGATATGGCGCTGGCGGATGCCGGTGCGCTGGGCGATCCACTCGTCCGAGGTTTCGACCATGCCTTCAAAGTCGGCATTCTTCATGATGCGGCGGGGCAGCGCGGCGCCCATGCCGCGCACGACTGATCTGATCAAAGTTCTTTCCTATTCCTTTGCGTCGCTGACGACGTCGGATTTCCTAGATGTCTGGGCATGCGGATTGCGCGCATGGAACAAGTCCAGGTCGGCCTCGATGCGGTCGAGCAGATTGTTGCGCACCATATCGTAGCCGAGTTCGATGGCGGCGGCGAAACCATCCGAATCGGCGCCGCCGTGGCTTTTCACCACAATGCCGTTCAGCCCCAGGAAAACGCCGCCATTGGAGCGGCCGACATCCATCTTTTCGCGCAGGCGATCGAACGCGCCCTTGGCGAAGATATAGCCGATCCTGGCCATCAGCGTACGGCTCATCGCCGCCCGCAGGTAGCCGCCAATCTGGCGCACCGTGCCTTCCGCCGTCTTCAGGGCGATGTTGCCGGCGAAGCCTTCGGTGACGACGACGTCGACCACGCCCTTGCCGATATCGTCGCCCTCGACGAAACCGTGATAGTTCATCGAGGCCATATTGGCTTCACGCAGCATGCGCCCAGCCTCCTTGACCTCTTCCTGGCCCTTGATCTCCTCGACGCCGACATTGAGTAGGCCGACACTAGGCCGCGAGACGCCGAAGACCGATCGGGCCATGCCGGTTCCAAGGATGGCAAAATCGATGAGCTGGTGCGCATCCGCGCCAATGGTGGCGCCGACGTCGAGGACCACGCTTTCGCCGCGCAGCGTCGGCCAAAGTGCCGCGATCGCCGGGCGGTCGATGGTGGCCATGGTGCGCAGGCAGAATTTCGACATCGCCATCAGCGCGCCGGTGTTGCCGGCCGAGACGCAGGCGTCCGCCGTACCCGACTTGACCGCCTCGACAGCCTTCCACATCGATGACTTCCAGCGGCCATGGCGCAGTGCCTGGCTCGGCTTGTCGTCCATCCTGACGGCCACCTCGCAGTGGAAGAATTCGCTCACACCGGCCAGCTTGGGAAATTTGGCCAGTTCGGGTCGTACGGCCTCCTCCCGCCCGTAGATGACGAAGCGGACGTCGGGACGGCGGGTCGCGACCGTCATGAGCGCCGGAATGACCACGGCTGGTCCGTGATCGCCGCCCATGGCATCGATGGAAATCCTGATCACGCGGTATTCATCTCACGGTTTTGCTTAGGCGGCGGATCGTTTTAGTGATCGCGAAGGTTCGGCGAAAATAGCGGTTTTGGACATTCGCACAACCGACTTTTCCGTCGCGGGCGAGGTTTTCAGGATTTTCCCAACAGCGACCGCAGTTTCTGCTGAAATTCATTCTCCACCGGTTCGGCCTCGCGGCCGGCATCCAGCGACGCACCCGGCTTGCGCGGATAAGGATCGATGGCCAGTCCGAAGAACTGCTCGGCGAGTGCCCCGACATCGATCGTGTCGCCTGAAAATGTTTCGGGACTGTCAGGTCCATCCGCGTCGAGCAGGATCTCGCCGCCGCCTTCGAATCCCTGTCGTCCAAGCTTGGAATCCTCGGGCAGGAACAGAGCCTCGAATGATTCGTCGATATGCGCCCCGACCGGATCGAGCGTGACGATACAGGCCTGGGTGATGTCGGCCTCGACCCGGCCGCTGACCTTCACGCCATTGCGTTTCCACGGCGTCACCAGGAATTCGGCACGGTAGGCTTCGACCGAGAGCAAGCTGTGCTCTTCGGCGAGTGTCGCGCGCTGGGTGGCGTCGGCCTCGATGACCACCGGCAAGCCCTTCTGCGGCAGGCGGGCGACGTTGGCAAAAAACGATACCGGACTTTGCGGGTCGGCGTGCTTCATCGATCTGCCTCCTGGGCGAGCGGAAAGGTCACCGTGCCGGAGACGATCGCCCGGCACGGCTGCGTGGCCAGCCGGTTGCGGGCATCGGCGACATAGTCGGACAGTCGTGACGCTTCCGCCCAGGCCGCAGCGTCGGGCCGGACATTGCGTGCAAGGGCGGCGGTGAGCCCATCATGATCATTGCGCTCCAATGCGTCGCCATAAGCGGCGGTGCGGCCATAAAACATCTTCGCCAGCTTTTTCATGCGCTTGGGCACTCCGACATCGCCAATGCCGAGTTCCCGCAGCGAATGGTCGACGTCGAGAAAAAACTCGTCGATCAGCACCTGCGCGATCTCCTGCGCCACGCCGTCTTCCCCACGCAGCCGGTGCTGGACCAGGAACATGTGCAGCGACAGCATTTCGAAACGCCCAAGCGGCGTGTCCGGCACATTCCAGTGGGAATAAAATACGGTCTGCCGCGCGGCCGCCACGATTTGTGCGTAAAGCGCGTCGGTGATGGCGCGGTTGGCGTGGCGTTCGCGACCAAAAAGGCGCTGGAACATGGGGATGGTCTCCGGGGACCGTTTGTTGAATTGGCCTTGTTGCATCGGCAAGCAAGCTGGTTTACCGGTTTTGCGGCCCAGCGCAAGTTGCGGCGATATAATGGAGAATTGTTGTTGCGCGCGCTGAATTTCAAGTCGACCTTCTCTTCCAGGCCCGCTGGCGCGATCTCGCTGCTGGCCATCATTGCGGCGCTTTCGGCCTGCAACAGTTCCAAGATGATCGGTGATCTGAACCCCAGCGAAACGCTGACGCAGGGGTATGTCATCGATCAGCAGGCGATCGATTCGGTGCCGGTCGGCTCAAGCCGCGAGCAGGTGCTGCTCGCGCTCGGCACGCCCTCGACGACGGCGACCTTCGACAATGAAGCCTTTTACTACATCTCGCAGACTCGCAAGCGCTATGTCGCCTTCGACAAGCCCCGGCTGATCGATCAGCATGTGCTGGCGGTTTATTTCGGGGCCGATGGGCGGGTCACCCAGATCGCCAATTACGGCCTGAAGGACGGCAAGATCTTCGACTTCATCTCGCGCACCACGCCGACTGGCGGCAAGGACCAGAACTTCCTCAGCCAGATCATCAACGGCGCCAGCAAGCTGGCGCCCGGCATTCCCGGCGGCGGCACTCCCTGATCTCAGACCCGCCTCCCCTTGGGGATGGCAGCACCATCTCAGGCGACCAAAAACCCGTGGGAGCGATCCCACGGGTTTTTGTTATCATGGGGCGGGAGAGGCCGGCTCGTGGGCGATGGGCAGACAGCGACGGCAGGACGCGGACGCAGCCGTTGAAATTCGTTTTCCGCGTTCCAAAACCGCCGTCAAATAAAAACCCGCGGGGATTGCTCCCCGCGGGTTTTCAATGTCGAGCTTTGCCGCTCAGCCGTGCGCCAGCACCGCCAGCAGCAGGAGCGCCACGATATTGGTGATCTTGATCGCCGGGTTGACCGCCGGGCCGGCCGTGTCCTTGTAGGGATCGCCGACCGTATCGCCGGTCACCGAGGCCTTGTGCGCCTCGGAACCCTTCAGGTGCTTGATGCCGTCCTTGTCGGTGAATCCGTCCTCGAACGACTTCTTGGCGTTGTCCCAGGCGCCGCCGCCCGAAGTCATCGAGATGGCGACGAACAAGCCGTTGACGATGACGCCGAGCAGAGAGGCGCCGAGAGCCGCAAAGGCCGACGCTTTCGAGCCCGAGATCAGCAGCACGCCGAAATAGACGACGAGCGGCGCCAACACCGGCAGCAGCGACGGGATGATCATTTCCCGGATCGCCGCCTTGGTCAGAAGATCTACCGCGCGCGCATAGTTCGGCTTGGACGTGCCGGCCATGATGCCCGGGTCGTCACGGAACTGCTTGCGCACCTCCTCGACAATGGCGCCCGCCGCGCGGCCGACGGCCGTCATGGCGATGCCACCGAACAGATACGGGATCAAGCCGCCGAAGATCAGGCCGGCGACGACGTAGGGGTTGGAAAGATCGAAGGAGACCTCGCCCATGCCCTGGAAGTAGGGATATTTGTCGCCATTGGCGGCAAAGAATTTCAGGTCGTTCGAATAGGCCGCGAACAGCACCAGTGCGCCGAGGCCCGCCGAACCGATGGCATAGCCCTTGGTCACCGCCTTAGTGGTGTTGCCGACCGCGTCGAGCGCGTCGGTGGAGTGGCGCACTTCCTTGGGCAGGCCGGCCATTTCGGCGATGCCGCCGGCATTGTCGGTGACCGGGCCAAAGGCATCGAGCGCGACGATCATGCCGGCAAGGCCGAGCATGGTGGTGACGGCGATCGCCGTGCCGTAAAGGCCGGCGAGCTGATAGGTCGAGATGATGCCGCCGACGATGACGATGGCCGGCAGTGCCGTCGATTCCAGAGAGACCGCAAGGCCCTGGATGACGTTGGTGCCGTGCCCGGTCACCGACGCCTGGGCGATCGAGTTGACCGGACGCTTGTTGGTGCCGGTGTAGTACTCGGTGATCACGACGATGAGACCGGTCACCACGAGGCCGATCAGGCCGCAGATGAACAGGTTCTTGCCGGTGATGACCATGCCGGCGACAGTGCCGACCTCGCCCCAGCCAAGCGTGGCCGAGGTGGCGACGCCCAAGCCCACGATGGACAACAGGCCGGTGACGATCAGCCCCTTGTAGAGCGCGCCCATGATCGAACCGTTGGAGCCGAGCTTGACGAAGAAAGTACCGACGATCGAGGTCAGGATGCAGGCGCCGCAGATAGCGAGCGGATAGAGCATCGCGGCACTCAGAACCGCGGTGCCGCCAAAGAAGATGGCGCCCAGCACCATGGTGGCGACGACTGTCACCGCATAGGTCTCGAACAGGTCGGCCGCCATACCGGCGCAGTCGCCGACATTGTCGCCGACATTGTCGGCAATGGTGGCGGGGTTGCGCGGATCATCCTCGGGAATACCAGCTTCGACCTTGCCGACCAGATCGCCGCCGACATCGGCACCCTTGGTGAAGATGCCGCCGCCGAGACGGGCGAAGATTGAGATCAGCGAGGCGCCGAAGCCGAGCGAAACCAGCGAGTCGATGACGATACGGTCATTGGGCTGAAGCCCCATGAAATGGGTGAGGATCAGGTAGTAGATCGACACGCCAAGCAGGGCAAGGCCGGCAACAAGCATGCCGGTGATGGCGCCCGACTTGAATGCGATGTCGAGGCCGGCGGCAAGGCTGTTGGAAGCGGCCTGTGCCGTGCGAACATTGGCCCGCACCGAAACATGCATGCCGATGAAGCCGGCCGCGCCCGAAAGCACGGCCCCGATCAGGAAGCCGATCGCGGCGGTGACGGACAGCAGCCACCAGGCGAGCAGCAGCACGACCACGCCGACGATGGCGATGGTGGTGTACTGGCGCGCCAGATAGGCTTGCGCGCCCTCACGGATGGCGGCGGAGATTTCCTGCATGCGTGCATTGCCCTGGTCCGACGCGAGGACCGAACGTGTCGCCCAGATGGCGTAAAGGACAGAAAGCAGGCCGCAGGCGATGACGGCGGAAATTATGGTCATGCCGGGTTTTCCTCGATTGCTGGCCCAAAAGAACCCCTCCCTGGGCCGTTGAGACAAAGACGGAATCCCGTGCGCGGAATCCCCCTCTTCGCAGCGGTGTATGCGAAACAGGGCCGCGAACGTCAAGATATTGTTCGGTTTTTGCCCGGCTTTCGCCCAAAAGAGCCAGACGGCGGCAGGTGTCGCCATGCCGCTGCTGCTTTATATCGATTGAAATCACGGATCAGCACTCAGGTTTGGCGCAGATCACCGTCTGGCTGGACGACGAAGATCAGCACCGCCAGCATGGTCATGTAGAACATGAATGCCTTCTGCTGGCCGTTCCAGATGCTCGATTGCCACATGGCGAACCACTCGCCGCCCACCACCATAAATCCAAGATACCAGATCAGGAATCCCATCGTCGCGGCGATAACGGCGAATTTCTTGGCATCGTTGAAAACCTCTCCGCTGGCATTGCGCGCTTGCCACAGGTTCCAGGCCGCGATCAGGTAGAGCAGACAGGTCAGCGCCTCGCCGGCGATGATGAGCCAGTAGCCCGTCGTCCATAGCGAGGGGTTGGTGATCGAGCGATACATCAGCGCGTTGCCGGGAAAGGTCGTGTCCATGCTCAGCACGTGCTGGACAAAGGCGAAGTTTGAGCCGTAATCGGTGACGTTGCCGAAAGCGACAAGAAAGGCGAAAGCCGCCAGACAGAGACACATGACGATCTTGGAGAAGCGCAAGGTCATGGCAAGAACTCCTGCTGAAGGATCGGGGCATCGGCCCAATCAATCGCCGAGTCCCGAAGATCGCGCAACTGGCAGGCGGGTGTTGATTACGCTCACGGCCAGCGCAAGACATTATGCCGGCAAGCAAGTCATCGCCGAACCCATCGAGGCGCTCCAGCTCGGCAGCGATTGCGCCGTGGGTGATCTTGTCTCGCTCGTGAAAGCCGGCACACAACACGACTTTGCCGTCATCTGCCGCCGCTGGATCTGCAAAGAGCAAGGCATCGAACTCGAACTGACGCTCGACCACCCTGCCCGTTCAAGTGGACGTTGAAAGATCGGAGCACCGGGACGGAAGCCTACTCGGCCTGGCGCCCCATGCGCCGCGCCGCATAGCGTTCGACCGCCGACAATCCATCATAGATCAGCACGGCCAAGGCGGCGACGATCAGGCCGCCCTGCAAGATGAAAGCGAGATTGTTGGACAAGAGCCCGGCAATGATCACCTCGCCCAATGTCTTCGCTGCAACCGTCGAGCCAATGGTGGCGGTGGCCAGGCTGATAACCACCGACAGCCTTATGCCGCCGAGGATGACCGGCGCGCTGAGCGGCAATTCGACCTTCAGCAGCCTTTGCCAACCGGTCATGCCGGCACCGCGCGCCGCTTCCATGACATTGCCGGGCAACGTCGTCAGGCCGGTCAGCGCGTTCTCGAAGATCGGCAGCAGACCATAGAGGAACAATGCGATCAGCGTCGGCTTCTCGCCGAACCCGACCGCCGGCACGGCAAGCGCCAGCACCGCCACCGGCGGGAAAGTCTGGCCGATATTGACCAGGCTGCGTGACAGCGGCAGGAATTCGGCGCCGGCAGGCCTGGTGACCAGGATGGCGAGCGCGACCGCCACGATGGTGGCGGCGAGCGTGGCGATCAGCACGGTGCGCAGGTGCAGCAGCATCAGCGTCAGCAGGCTACCCTGATTGTAGATCACAGGCGCGCCGTTCTCGGTCAGCGGCTTGAGCAGCGGCTCGAACCAGCCGGGACTGGTGACGAAAGCGACCAGCAGCACCACCAGCGCAAGCCTGAGCAGCAACGGCAGCCAGGCTTTCATGCCGGCCTCGCCGCACGCTTCACCAAGCCGTCGACGGTAACGCGACCGAGCGGCTTGCCGTCGGCATCCTTGACCGGCAGCGCCGGGCGGCCGGACCAGAGAAGTTCGGCCAGCGCGTCGCGCTGGCTGGCGTCGCCAGGAATCGCCTCACCTTCGGCCGCGCCCTTTTCGACTGCGTCGCGCACGCGGCCGAGCGACAGCAGCCGGAACGGTTTTTCGCTGGCGCCGACCAGGGTCTCGACGAAGCCGCTGGCCGGCCTCGCCAGTATCTCCGCCGGCCTGGCATATTGTACCAGCTTGCCGGCATCCATGACGGCGATCTTGTCGCCCATATGCACGGCCTCTTCCATGTCGTGGGTGACGAGGATGATGGTGGTGCCGAAGCGCCTCTGGATCGCAAGAAGGTCTTCCTGCGCCTTGGTGCGGATTATGGGGTCAAGCGCGCCGAACGGCTCGTCCATCAACAGCACGTTGGGTTCGGCCGCGAGCGCGCGGGCGACGCCGACGCGCTGCTGCTGGCCGCCGGAGAGCTCGTGCGGGTAGCGCGGGCCGTAGGCCTGCGGGTCGAGCTGATAGAGCGTCATCAGTTCGTCGACGCGCGCCTTGATGCGATCCTTATCCCAGCCAAGCAGCACCGGCACGGTGGCTATGTTCTGCGCCACCGTTCGGTGCGGGAACAGGCCGTGGCCCTGGATGGCGTAGCCGATGCTGCGCCGCAGCTCGTAGCCGGGCACCGAGCGGTTGTCGGCGCCGTCGAGCTTGATGACGCCGGAAGTCGGCTCGACCAGCCGGTTGATCATGCGAAGCAGCGTCGTCTTGCCGGAGCCCGAGGTGCCGACGATGACGCAAAGGGTGCGGGGCTCTATGATCATCGAGACTTCATCGACCACCGTGGTCGCATCGTAGCGCTTGGTAATGCCTTCGATCTCGATCATGCGGGGTCCGCCCTGCGCTTGGTTGAGGTCATTTCGATCACCGCGTCGAGAATGATGGCAGCAGCGAAGGCGAGCGCAACCGTCGGCACGGCGCCAAGCAGCACCAGGTCCATCGCGGTCTGGCCGACGCCCTGGAACACGAACACGCCGAAGCCGCCGCCGCCGATCAGGGCGGCGATAGTGACGAGGCCGATGTTCTGCACAAGCACGATGCGGATACCGGTGAGGATCACTGGGAAGGCCAGCGGAAACTCGACGCCGAACAGGCGTTGGCGATCCGTCATGCCCATGCCGCGCGCCGCGTCATTGGCGGCACGCGGCACACCGGCAAGGCCGACCACGGTATTGGCGACGACCGGCAGCAGCGAATAGAGGAACAGCGCCACGAACGCAGGTGCCGTTCCGATGCCGCGGATACCGAGCGCGGCCGCTCCCGGCACATGCGCCGCCACCCAGCCGAGCGGTGCGATCAGCAGGCCGAACAGCGCGATCGAGGGAATGGTCTGGACGATGTTGAGCACGTTGAGCACGCCGGCGCGCAGGCGCTCGACGCGATGGCACAGGATGCCAAGCGGCAGGCCCAGTATCACCGCCGCCGCCAGCGAACCAAGCGCCAGCGTGACATGTTTGGCGCCCTCGGCCCAGAAACTGTCGGCACGGTTGAAATATTCCTTGAGGATCGAAAGGCTGTCCCAGGATCCCGATATGAGCAGCAGCCCGATGGCGAGCGCGGCAACGACAAGCACGCCGACACGTGACCAGGGAGACAGGTTCATTCTCGTCAGCACGTCGGCCAGCAGGAGGGTAAAGGCGAAGATCAGCAGCCAGAACCCGGAGGCGGGCGAAACGCGTGCGAAGGTATTGCCTGCCGGGGTCAGGAATGTCCCGGTGACGCCGATCAACAGCGCGAGAGCCGCCAATGTCACGACGCTGGCGGCCAGGCGCAGCACGAGCGGCGTCTTGAACAGCGCTACAAGCGCGGCCACGACAACGATGGCCAAAAGCAGCGGGCCGGCCAGTGCCGGAAGTGCCTCAACGATCGAGCGCGCCTGGCCGGGCACGATGCGATTGGCGCGGAACGTGGCGAAAGGAGCGGCGAAAACCGCATAGGCAGCGATCGCGGCGATGACCACGCCGAGCTTGTCGAAGCGGAGGGTCATGGGGCGCATCTGCGCAGAGCGGCGTCACCAGAACGCAATGCAGTTGCAGAATTGTGAACTCTGCGCAAGGCCAGCATCACGGTCAGCCAAGCGCTGTCTACTTCAAGAACCCGTTCTTTTTCAAAAGTCTTCCGCCACACCCTTGACCGGCTCACCGCCGACCTGGACGCGGCCGTTGAGTTCCTTGCAGCGTGATGAGGTCGAGCTTGGCGAAGACCGGCTTCAACAACGTCTCGATCTCGGGATGCTCCTTCAGCACCGCCTCGCGGATGATCGGCGCCGGCTGGTAGACCGGCTGCACGCCCTTGTCGTCGTCGAGCACGACCAGCCCGGAGGGCGCGATGCCGCCGTCAGTGCCGTAGACCATGGCGGCGTTGGCGCCATTGGTCTGGTTGGCTGCCGCCGCGATGGTCGCGGCCGTGTCGCCGCCGGAGAGCGTGATCAACTGGTCAGGCTTCAACGTGAAGCCGTAGGTGGTCTGGAGCGCCGGCAGGGCCGCGGCTGAATTGACGAACTCGGCCGAGGCCGCGAGCACCACCTTGCCGCCGCCGGCGACATATTTGCCGAAGTCGGACAGGGTGGCGAGCTTATTGGTTTCGGCCACCTCCTTGCGCAGTGCGATCGCCCAGGTGTTGTTGGCCGGCGACGGCGACAGCCAGACGATCTTGTTGGCGTCGTAATCGAGCTTCTTGGCCGTCTCATAGGCCTTGGCGGCGTCCTTCCAGACCGGGTCGTCGGCCTTCTCGAAGAAGAAGGCGGCATTGCCGGTGTATTCGGGATAGATGTCGATCTCGCCGGCGGTGATCGCCTTGCGCACCACCGGCGTGCCGCCGAGCTGGATGCGGTCAGTGGTCTTGATGTTGTTGGCGTTGAGGACGAGCTGGATGATGTTGCCGAGCACGCCGCCCTCGGTGTCGATCTTCGAGGAGACGACCACCTGAGCATTCGCCGATGCTATCGCAATACCGAGCGCGAGCGCCGCGCCAGCCAGAAGCTTGATTGAAAACATTGTAAAATCCCTTGCTGTGAACCGGAATTCGGTGCCGCATATGAGCACGGCTCCAACGTCTCGTCGGGGCACACGGTTTCATAACAAGTGGTACAGACGCAATATTTTTGTTCGGAAGGCCAATTGCGACGCGACGCTGGCGATCTGCTGCCATCTGGCGGATAATGCGGTGAGGGTGCGGGTGGCAAACACGGAGAGCGTGTCATGGCCATACACAAAGTCGGTTACCTCATCGGCAGTCTTGCCCGGGAATCCATCAACCGCAAGCTCGCGAAGGCGCTCGTTCAACTTGCCCCTCCCGAACTCGACATGACCGAAATCGCCTTCAAGGATCTGCCACTGTACAGCTACGACTATGACGCCGACTTCCCATCGGCAGCCCGGGATTTCAAAAAGGCGATCGCCTCCGTGCAGGCCGTATTGTTCGTCACCCCGGAGTACAACCGCTCGATCCCTGGTGGATTGAAGAACGCAATCGACTGGGCCAGTCGGCCCTACGGCAAGAATTCGTTCGCGCGCAAACCGTCGGCCGTCATCGGAACATCGCCGGGCGCCATCGCGACCGCCGTCGCCCAACAAAGCCTTCGAAGCGTTCTGAGTTTCTGCAATTCGCCCCAGATGAACGCGCCTGAAGCCTACATACAGTTCACGCCGGGGCTGATCACCGACGACGGCGAGGTGACGGTCGAATCCACTGAGGACTTCCTGCGCAACTACATGGCTGAGTTTCACATGTTCATAGCGCGAGTGCTTCAGGTTCTGCCGCCGGACGCATAAATTCAAATTGGGCGTCAAGCCAGACGCAAGCTCGCAATCCTCAGCGCGCCGAGCGCGACGAAGCATAGCACGGTGACGGGAAAGATCATCCAGTTCAGCATGGTCCAGCCCCAGGCATTGTAGACCATGCCCGACATCAGCGAGGCGCAGGCCACGGAGCCGAACAGGACGAAGTCGTGGAACCCCTGCACCTTGCCCTTTTCGGAAGGCCGGTAGCTTGCCGCGACCATGGCCGTGGCGCCGATGAAGCCGAAATTCCAGCCGAGGCCGAGCAGGATCAGCGCCGTCCAGAATTGCCATAGCGCCAAGCCGGACAGCGCGACGACCGCACAGCCGATCAGCAGCAGGAGGCCGACCGCGACAATGCGTTCAGCACCGAAGCGATGGATCAGCGATCCGGTGAAGAAGCTCGGCCCGAACATTGCCATGACATGCCACGAAATGCCGAGCGTCGCATCGTCCTCCGACAGGCCGCAGCCGACCATGGCGAGCGGCGCGCCGGTCATGACGAAGCTCATCAGGGCATAGCTGCCGACCGCGCAGAAGAGTGCCGCGACGAAACGCGGCTGCGTGACGATCTCGGCCAAGGGCCGGGCATCGCTGCCGGCAATTTCCGTTCCGCCGGCGGCGGCCCTCGCCGGCAGGCGCAGCAATGACAGGATCGCCGCGCCGACGGCGGCTAGCACCAGGATGGATGCGAACGAACCGGCAAACATCACCGGTGCGAACAACTCGCGGGTGAAGATGACGATCTGCGGTCCCAGAATGGCGGTGATGATGCCGCCCGCCAGCACGAAGGAGATGGCGCGCGCCTTGAACTGCGGCGGCGCATTGTCGGCGGCGGCAAAGCGGAACTGCTGGACGAAGGCGCCACCGACACCGATCACTGTCAGGCCGAAGGCAAACAGCCAAAAACTGCCATGGAAGAGTGCCAGCGTCGCGACCAGACCGCCAAGCGCGGTGACGATCGTACCGGTCATGAAGCCGCTGCGCTGGCCCATGGCGCGGATGATGGCCGCCGCCGGCAGCGCACCGAGTGCCACGCCGAGATTGAAGCCGGTGATCGGCGCCGTCGCCAGCGACTTGTCCGGGCCGAGCAGATATTGACCGGCAAGCGCGCCCATGGAGATGGCGATGGGCGCTGCCGAACCGATGATCGCTTGCGAGGCGGCGAGGATCAACGCGGTGCGCCGCGCCTCCCTGGCCGCCTCGATGGCGACCGCCGTCATGAAGCGTCCTTGCCGCGTCCCTCGCCACGCACCCGACGGGAGACGCGATCGAGCACGGCGTTGACCAGCTTCGGCTCGTCTTCCTCGTAGAAAGCCTTGGCGATATCGACGTATTCGGAAACGATCACCGCCACCGGCACGTCTTCGCGCTTCATCAGTTCGTAGACACCGGCGCGCAGGATTGCGCGCAGTGTCGAATCGAGGCGCGACAGCGGCCAGTCATCGGTCAGCGCCTGGCGGATAACCGGATCGATGGTTTTCTGGTCCTCGACGACACCGGTGAGGATGGCGCGGAACCATTGGGCATCCGCCTCGCGGTAAAGCGCGCCATCGACTTCCTTGCCAAGGCGAAACGCTTCGTATTCGGCAGTGATCTCGAAGACGCCGCTGCCGGCGACATCCATCTGATAGAGGGCCTGCACGGCGGCAAGCCGCGCCGCGCCGCGCTTGTTGGCGTGGCGCACCGTGGGCTGTCCGGGCGAAGCGGGGTCGCTCACGATCGCGCTCCCAGTCGTTCCTTGAGCGCGATCATGGTCAGCGCCGCGCGCGCGGCAAAGCCACCCTTGTCGCCCTCCGAACGCTTGGCTCGCGTCCAGGCCTGCGCGTCGTTTTCCGTGGTCAGGATGCCGTTGCCGATACAGACCGAGTCCTGCACGGACAGGTCCATCAGTGCGCGGCTGGATTCATTGGCGACGATATCGAAGTGGTAGGTGTCCCCGCGGACGACGGTGCCAAGCGCGACGAAGCCGTCATAGTTCATGCCGCCTTCCGCCGCGCCGTCCAGCGCGAAGGTAATGACGGCGGGAATTTCGAGCGAACCTGGAACGGTGACGACGTCGTAGGTCGCACCCGCTTCGTCAAGCGCGCTCGTCGCGCCTTCGAGCAGCGCGTCGGCAAGATCGTCGTGGAAGCGTGCCTCGATAACGAGAAGGTGGGCCTTCTTCTTCGGGCGAATGAACGCTTTGCCGTGTTGGGATGTGCCAGCCATAAATGTCTCCGGGATCGCCGGTGACTTAGGCCGAAGCCGGATTGATCGCAAGCACAAGATTGCCTCATTGGGACGGGGTACCGAGATCGGACAGTCTGTAGCGAGGCTTTGAGCCCAGGCAACAATGGCGTGGGCCACTACTCCGCCAGCATCTACATCGGCCACCCCAGCCGCGCTTGCACTTTGGAATTCCTGTTTTCCATCACCGCTAGTTCCTCATGAACAGCTCGGCGATGCTCAAAGCCCCTCTTTCGCCGCTTCCGCCAGGCGCGCCGCATAGCGGGCCATGGTATCGATCTCGAGATTGACGCGGTCGCCGACCTGGCGCTCACCCCAGGTGGTGACGGTCAGCGAATGGTGGATCAGAAGCACGTCGAAGCGGGTGCCTTCCACCTTGTTGACGGTGAGCGAGGTGCCGTCGAGCGCGACGGAGCCTTTCGGCGCGATGAACTTCGCCAGCTCGCGCGACGCTTCCAGCGTGAAGCGCACCGCATCGCCCTCGTCCTTGCGCTCGACGATCTCGGCGGTGCCGTCGACATGGCCCGACACGATATGGCCGCCAAGCTCGTCGCCGATCTTCAGCGCCCGCTCAAGATTGATGCGCGTGCCTGACTTCCAGCCCATCGCCGTCGTCAGCCGGAGCGCCTCCTCCCAGGCCTCGACTTCGAACCAGCGCGCGTTCGAGCCGCTGTCGGGCAAGGCCGTCACGGTAAGGCAAACGCCGCCGCATGATATCGAGGCGCCGATGGCGATGGTTTCGGGATCATAGGCGGTGTCGATACGCAATCCCACGCCTTCCCGCAGCGGCTTGACGGCCGCGACGGTACCTATGTCTGTAACAATGCCGGTAAACATCGGTGTTGATCCTAAAAGTCTCTTATCCACTCGGCGTAGCTGTCCTCGCCGAACCGCATCTCGCGCAGTTTGCGAAATCCCGCTGGGACATGGTTGGCATCGATGGGCGATGCAATGCCCCCTTGCCGATCGCCTCCGGCCCCCGGAACAGCACGATGCGGTCGACCAGGCCTTCCGACAGGAAGGCGCTGGCCACCCTGGCTCCGCCTTCGACCAGCACGCTGGCCATGCCGAGCGCGGCAAGATCCTCGAGCAGTTCCGGCAGCGCCACGCCGCCTGCATGCGTCTCGGTGCCGATGAAACGCACGCCGGCGCGTTCGAGCGTTGCCCGCCGCAGAGGATCGGCTTCCAGGCAAGCCGCGACGTAGAGCGGCACCCGGTCGACACCGGACACCAGTTTCGAAGTCTCAGGCAGCCTGATCTGCCTGTCGAGCACAATGCGCGCCGGCGACCGGTTCTCCAATCCCGGCAAGCGCACCGTCAGCGCCGGGTCGTCCTCCAGCGCCGTGCCAATGCCGATCAGGATGGCATCGGCTTCGGCGCGCATTAAATAGACTTCACGGCGCGCAATGTCGCCTGTGATCGACACCTGCCCAGCCCCTTCCATGCCGATCTTGCCGTCGCTGGAAAGCGCTAGCTTGAGAGTCACTTCCGGCCGTTTCCTAAGCGATCGAATGAGATAGCCGGCCATCTGCTCGGCGGCCTCCGCCGCCAGGACATTCTCCACAACCTCGACGCCCGCGGTGCGCAGGATCGCGTAGCCTTGGCCTGACACGCGCGGATCGGGGTCGCTGGCGGCGCCAACGACGCGCGCGATGCCGGCAGTGACCAGTGCATTAGCGCAAGGCGGCGTGCGTCCGTGATGCGCGCAAGGCTCCAGCGTGACGTAGGCGGTGGCGCCGCGCGCCAGTTCGCCCGCTTCGGCGAGCGCCTCGGTCTCGGCATGCGGGCGGCCGCCGACAGCGGTGACGCCGGTGCCGACAATCATCGGGCCCAAGCCATCGTCGCGCACGATGAGTGTGCCAACGGAAGGATTGGTTGAGGTCCGGCCCGCATTCCTGCGCGACAGTCTGAGTGCGGCTGCCATGAAACGGCGGTCAAGGGCTGCCTGTCCGGCCTCGCTGCGTTCCGCCATGCTCAGCCAGCGTCCTCTTCGCTCTTGTCCTCGTCGCCTTTCAATTCCCCCAGCAGCTCATGGAAATCCTTGGCCTCGCGGAAATTGCGGTAGACCGAGGCGAAGCGGACGTAGGCGACGTCGTCGAGCGACTTCAGCGCTTCCATGACCAGCCGCCCAACCTCGCCCGAGGCCACTTCGGTCTCGCCGGAGCTTTCCAGCTGGCGCACGATGCCGGTCACGGCACGATCGATGCGCTCGGGATCGACATTGCGCTTGCGCACCGCGATCTCGACGGAGCGCAAGAGCTTGTCGCGGTCGAAAGGCACTTTTCGCCCCGACTTCTTGACCACGACGAGGTCGCGCAACTGCACGCGCTCGAAGGTGGTGAAACGGCCGCCGCAATCGGGGCAGACGCGACGCCTGCGGATCGCCGCGCCATCCTCGGCGGGGCGCGAGATCCTTCACCTGCGTATCTTCGGACTGGCAATAGGGACAGCGCATTGAGAGCCTTGGGTTCACGAATCTGGTGAGGCGAAAAGGCTTAGAGCCTTTTGCCACGATGGCAAGGCACGCAGACCCTTTCGCGTCAGAGATAGCGAGCCGCGAGGCAGATTGCCAGCACCCGCCTTCGCGCGCTTGGCTAGGGTGCAACGTCCTTGGTCGGAAAGCCGCATGATGTGCCGAGGTTGCGGTAGGCTTTAGTGAAGCCGTCCATCGGAATGCTGGCGAAAGCCTCTTTGCCGAAAGCGACATCGAGCGAGGTGACTTTGCGCATGGCTCGCAAGAGCGCGAGAGTGGTCTTGGGCTGGTTGTCGACCGTCCAGCTGGGACGGCCGTTCACGGCATCGTTCGAATAGACGGTGGCGGAAACCTTGACGCCAGGATCACCAAAAGTCGCGGCGATCTTCTTGCCAGTGGGCAGGTTCCGGTTGTCGACAATAAGCATGATGGCCGGGTAGGCGTCCGGCGGCATGGCGTCGCCGTTCGAGATCGACAGCGTCAGCGTGCCCGAATTGCCGCTGGCATCGAAAAAGGCAGTCGAAGCGGCGCAGGTCTTGCGCGCATCCTGCCCGGTGTCGAGCGTATCAACGATGGTTGTCCATCTGCCGAACGTAGCGGTGGCGGGCATTTCTGGGGCGGGTTGGGTCTGCGCAAGGGCAGCGCCGGGCAATGTCAGGAAAACGCCCAGCAAGCCATGGGCGCCAAGAGTGGCGGGGCGGAAATTACGCATCGTCTGGTCTCCAGTTCGGCGCGTCGACCGATCGGGGGTCGGCGCGCCGCTGGCGGATAAGAGATGACGCGTGGCGCGAGGTCAACCGAGATAAGGGTAGAGCGGAATCGATCGGTCAGCGCCACGACCTTGGCCTTGACCGCGGCCTCGACCGAGGCATTGCCCTCATCGGAATTGGCGGCCTTGAGGCCATCCAGCACCTCGGCGATCAGCTTGCCTATTTCGCGGAACTCGGCCTGGCCGAAGCCGCGCGTTGTGCCGGCGGGCGTGCCGAGCCGCACGCCGGAGGTGACGAAGGGCTTTTCCGGGTCGAAGGGGATGCCGTTCTTGTTGCAAGTGATGTTGGCGCGCCCAAGCGCTGCTTCGGCGCGCTTGCCGGTGGCATTCTTGGGGCGCAGGTCGACCAGCATCAGGTGGTTGTCGGTGCCGCCCGACACGATGTCGAGGCCAGTCTCCTGTAGGCTGGACGCCAGCGCCTTGGCGTTGGCGGCGACGCTCTCGGCATAGAGCTTGAAGCTCGGCTTCAGCGCCTCGCCGAAGGCAACCGCCTTGGCGGCGATGACATGCATCAGTGGTCCGCCCTGCAGGCCGGGGAACACCGCCGAGTTCATCTTCTTGGCGATCTCCTCGTCGTTGCACAGGATCATGCCGCCGCGCGGGCCGCGCAGCGACTTGTGCGTGGTGGTCGTCACGACATGGGCATGCGGCAGCGGCGAGGGATGCACGCCGCCTGCCACGAGGCCGGCGATGTGGGCCATATCAACCATGAGGTAGGCGCCGACCGCATCGGCGATCTCGCGAAAGCGCTTCCAGTCCCAGATGCGCGAATAGGCGGTGCCGCCGGCCAGGATCAGCTTCGGCTTCGTCTCATGCGCCGTCTTCTCGATGGCGTCCATGTCGAGCAGGTGGTCGTCCTTCCGCACGCCGTAGGACACGACCTTGAACCATTTGCCGCTCATGTTGACTGGCGAGCCGTGCGTCAAATGCCCGCCGGAATTGAGGTCGAGGCCCATGAAGATGTCTCCCGGCTGCAGGAGGGCTAGGAATACCGCCTGGTTCATCTGGCTGCCGGAATTGGGCTGCACGTTCGCGAAGTTGCAGCCGAACAGTTTTTTCGCGCGCTCGATCGCCAGCTCCTCGGCGACGTCCACGAACTGGCAGCCGCCATAGTAGCGCTTGCCCGGATAGCCCTCGGCGTATTTGTTGGTCATGATCGAACCCTGCGCTTCGAGCACGGCGCGCGAGACGATGTTCTCAGACGCGATCAGTTCGATCTCGTGGCGCTGGCGTCCGAGTTCGTTGCGGATCGCGCCGAAAATTTCCGGATCGGCATCTTCCAGCGTGGTTTCGAAGAAGGATTCGAATTTGTTCGACGCTGCCGCTGCTGTTGCCATGGCCTGAATTCCTTAGGTCCGGAGGTCGGTTTTGTCTTGCGCATGCCGTTGTCCCAAACCCCTGCACATTTTTGTGTGACAGGATTGGGTTCGCCGCGCCATTAACACAGTTGTTTTCGCCTCGCCACGTTTGCGGCGCGAAATTTGCTGGCCGGATTGCGGCAAGCAGAGCGGCGAACCGTTATTTCCTGTCGCGCCGCTGCTTCAGAAGAGCCTCGGTCAAGGTGATCTCGGAAAACAGCGCCCGCATCGTATGGTCATTGATCTCGCGGCTGAGAAACATGGCGCGTAGCGCGGCGCGCTCGGCTTCTATGCCGGCCGCCCTGAGTTCAAGCTCCAGACGGCTCGCCTCGCGCGCCTCGGCACGCGCTTCGTCGGCCCCGTCGGAGGCGGCGATGCGGCGCCGGTAGCCGGCGACGATGCTGTCGGCAACGGCGAGCCGTGCCTCGACGGCCCCGCCCTCGCCTGCCTCATTGGCGATGCTCTCGATCCTGGCGATCGCCGCATTGGCTGCGCCGACCCGCGCCCGGCGCTCCTCGGCCGCCGCCGCGTCCTCGCCCGGTTCGACCAGCCCGCGAGCGATCTTCGGCAGCGCGAGGCTGGCGATGGCCAGCGAGCAGATGATGACCCCGGCGGCGAGGAAGATCACCACGTCGCGGGCCGGGAACGGCGAGCCGTCCTGCAAGGTGAGCGGCAGCGACAGGATACCGGCCAACGTGATCGCTCCGCGCACGCCGGCGACCGATCCGGCGAGCCGCACGTGCAGGCCGAACGGCTCGGCCTTTCGCTTGCCGAGCCGCGCCGCCATGGCGCCCGCCATGTCGCCGATCCATATCCACAGGAAACGCAGGCCGATCAGGCAAAGGGTCAGCAGCAGGACTGCCAGCACCGGCTCGATGATCCAGTGCCGGCTGGACAACTCCGGCGGCACCTTACGGATGATATCGGGAAATTGCAGGCCAAGCAGGATGAAGAGCGCGCCGTTGAAGACGAAGGACAGCGTCGACCACAGCGACATCGTCTGCATGCGCGCCGAGACACCGAGAAAGCGGAACATGCCGGAAACTCCGGTCAACAGGCCGGCGGTGACCGCCGCCAGAATGCCCGAGGCGCCGATATGCTCGGCGCCGAGATAGGAGACGAAAGGCACCAGGATCATGACCAGAACCTGCGCCTCCGCCGGCACGCCGCCGATGCGGTTGAGCAGTTGCAGCGCCTTGGCGGCAACGAACAGCGCCGCCATGCCGGCGAGAATGCCGGCAGCCACGGCATAGAGAAAGCTCAGCGAGGCCGCGGCAAAGGAAAAGCTGCCGGTCAATGCCGCCACCACGGCAAAGCGGAACATGACCAGACCCGACGCGTCGTTGAGCAGCGACTCGCCTTCCAATATGTGCATCAGCCGCGCCGGAACGATGTTCCTGTCGACTATGGAAGACACCGCCACCGCGTCGGTCGGCGACAGCACCGCGGCGAGCGCGAAAGCGACGACGAGCGGGATGCTGGGCACGAGCCAATGCAAGGCGTAGCCAAATCCGACGATGGTGAAGAAGACCAGTCCAATGGCAAGGTCGAGGATGGGGCCACGCAAGGCGACAAGCTCGCGTTTGGGCGCAGCAAAGGCATCGGCGAACAGAAGCGGCGGAATGAATACGAGCAGGAACAGTTCCGGATCGATCTCGACATGCAGCCCGCGCGCCGGCCAGGCCAGCGCAGCACCCATGGCGATCTGCAGCACCGGCAGCGGCACCCGCACCAGCCGCACCAATGCACCGGAAAGCGCCACCAGGACGAGCACGACGAGGACGAAGACGGCAACTTGCATGGTCCGATTCCGGCAGTTTTGCCGACCATGCGCAATCGCCCGCGCTTCGTCCAGCCGGAGCGCGCCTACGCAGAGTTGGAGGTCAGCGGCGGTGTGAACGGCTTGGCGACGGCGACAGAAAAAGGCCGCTCAAGAGCGGCCTTTTTTCCTGAATAATCAATCGCTTAAAGCGACGAAGTGATCTGCAGCTCGTTGTTTCCGTCGAGGCCATATATGTCGTCGCGGAACTGGACGACGCCGGGGCCCGTCGACCAAGCCGAGAGATAGAGGAAATGCACCGGCACCGGGTTGGTGACCTGGACCGGCGTGTTTTCGCCGGTCTTGATCGCAGCCTCGAAATGCTGACGGTCCCAGCCGGGCGTGTCGCGTAGGATCCAAGTGACGAGGTCGCGCACGTTTTGCACGCGTACGCAACCCGAGGAATCGAAGCGCATCATCTTGCCGAACAGGCTCTGCTGCGGCGTATCGTGCATGTAGACGCCGTCCGGGCTCGGGAAATTGATCTTCACCGACGCCATGGCGTTGTCCGAACCGGGATCCTGGCGGAAACGGTACTTGGCCGCGTCGTCGGTCGACCAGTCCACATTCATCGGATCGACTTCGCTGCCATCTGGCGCAAACAGGCGAATATGGCTGTTCTTGAGATAATCGGGGTCCTTGCGCATCAATGGGATGATGTCCTTGCGCACGATCGACACCGGCGCGTTCCAATATGGATTGACGATGATCTCGTTGATCTTGGAATTGACGATCGGCGTCTGGCGATCGATCTTGCCGACGATCGCGGTATGGCGAAGCACTACGCGATCGTTCTCGACCGCCTCGACCTGCGCTGCCGGAATATCGACCAGCACATAACGGCTGCCAAGCGTGCCCGCCTTCTCCTTCAATCGCTGGAGATTGGTTTGCAACTGGCCGAGCCGGATCTGCGCCGAAACGTTCATCGCCGCGTAGGTATATTTGCCCAGCGCTCCGTCGGCCGGCAGGCCGTGGCGCAATTGGAAGCGCTTGACCGCCGAGTCGACATAGGAATCGAAGGCCGTCGAGATGCCGGCGCTCTGCGACAGGTCGCCGGCGACCATCAGGCGCTTGCGCAGCGGCACGACATCGGGATCGTCGACGCCGAGCTGCAGATTTCTTGGTCGCGGGAACCTCGACCCAGCCGCCCTGCCCGACAATGTTCTGGTACTGCGCCACAGCCTGCTCGGTGAAGGCGACGGTCTGCGGGCTGAAGATCGGCAGCGTCGAGGCCACCTTGCCGCCTGCGCTGGCGCGGGCGTCGAACTGATCGTCCCAGTTGCCGCGCGCCGAGGACTTCAGGATGTCCCCGATCACGTCCTGCGCGCTGGCGCGGCCGGCAACAACGGCGGCTGCGAGCGCGGAGGCTCCGGAAAGGAAGAAACGGCGGCTGGTTCTCATGGACGTTCCAGACATTTGTAGCAGTTCGAACACTTGCTGCGTTGATCATCGGGCGATCTCGCCCGCACTCTAAAATTGGCAATCTTAACAATTAGCCAACCATGGTCCGCATCACCTCGGTGTGAAAACGCGCAAGACTACGCGGCTGCGGGTGAACTCATGGTCTTCACCACTGCATCACTGCCATCTTCGGTTCCATTGGAATATGGCGGCAACGTGGCCTTGGCCCCCAATTTGCTTCGGCCAGCGCAACGAAAAGAAAAGACCGATGCTTTTCGGCACCGGCCCCGACTGGAGGTCGCTGTTGCGGCCGCGCTTCTGTGGCGCGGCTTCTGATTGGGGATGTGGCTTACATCCGGTAAGCGATGGTGTCGTTCCAGAAGCGGTCGAGGCGCTGGAGGGCGCGGTTCATCTGCTTGAATTCGTCGGTGTTGATGCCGCCGACCTGCTCGATCGAGCCGACATGGCGCTCATAGAGACCGGCGACCACGTCCGCCACCTCGTTGCCCTTCGGCGTCAGCGAGACACGGACCGAACGACGGTCGATGCGCGAGCGCTGGTGGTTGATGAAGCCGAGATCGACAAGCTTCTTGAGATTGTAGGAGACGTTCGAGCCGAGATAGTAGCCCCGCGAGCGCAACTCGCCGGCAGTCAGCTCCGAATTGCCGATGTTGAAGAGCAGCAGCGCCTGGATGGCGTTGATGTCGGAACGGCCATTGCGGTCGAACTCGTCCTTGATCACGTCGAGCAGACGGCGGTGCAGGCGCTCGACCAGTTGGAGCGATTCCATGTAAAGGGAACGGATTGCCTCGCGGCGATCGTCGGAAACGTTGGCGGTCTTTGCCGCCGGACGCGAATTGATCATTGTCTTTGCCTCTCGTTTGTCGCCCTGGTGATTTTTTGTTTTTCACCTTGATCGCGACACTATCGAATACTCATAAAATTCGACTTAAACGCCAAGGCTAACAAGAGCTTACCGGTAATAGGTTTCGCAAGACGCTTAACGAACGGTCACTCGAGCAAGGATAATTAACCTAAAGATTTAGCCAATGATTTCAGGGCGAAATCCGATCCGCCGGATCGCCGGCGGCGCGTGCCGGCTTCAGGTCCGGGGCGACCGCTTCTGCAGATAGATGACGAGGCGGAAAACGACATAGAGCAGCGCCACCCCCGCATGCGAGACGACGATGAGCGGGCGGTGGCCGAAGAGTTCGGGAAAGCCGGCATACATGACGATCTCCGTCGCGGCGCAGATGAACCAAATCACCGGCCCCCAGGAAGCCAGCATCCATAGGCCGGCTGCGGCAAAGGGAAAAAACACGGCGAGCATCACCGCTGTCACCTGCCAGTGGACCGGCATCAGGTCGAAGCGCCACAGCGAGCCGGGATAGAAGCCGATAAGCCTGATCCAGTACAGGATACCGAACAGCAGGCAGTATCCTGATATGATTCGCTGGAACCAGGCGAAGATAACCTCCACCCCTGAAGGCTGAAGCACGACGCGTCTGGACGTCACCTCACTCATAGCGCGAGTTCCCGTTCACCGAGCGAGGCAAAATAGGCATCGACATCCGCGTCGTCGACCGCATCGAGGGTTGCCGGCAGCCATTGCGGCTTGGAACCCTTTTCGATGATGGTGGCGCGTATGCCTTCGTAGAAATCGTGGCCCGCGAGCATCCGGTTGAGGATGCGGAACTCCATCTTCATGCATTGATCCATCGGCAGCGTCAGGCCGGCAGTGATCTGGCGCCAGGCGACACGAAGGCTGGTCGGCGAGCGCGTCAGGATCGTCGCCAGCGTCCTTGCCGCAAACTCATCGCTCCCTGCCGCCTGCTCCAGGCTGCCGATGATATCGGCAAGCGACGCCTGCGCGAAGTGATGGGCGATCGCCTCCAGCACCTGCCTGTCCGTCTCGCGCTTCGCCGGGATGAAGAAGCCGCGCAGCACCGATTCGGGATCGCCGGTGGCGGCGAGCTGGTCGAGAAAGCCAGCCTGGTCCTGCGCCTTGATCGTATGCGTGGCCAGCCCGGACCACAACGCGTCGCCATAGCGGATACGATTGCCGGTCAGCGCCAGGTACATGCCGAAGGAACCTCCAAGATCGGGCAGCAGATGGCTGGCGCCGACATCCGGGAAAAAGCCGATACCCACCTCCGGCATGGCGAACTGCGCATTTTCCGTCATCACCCGGTGCGATCCATGAAAGGAGATGCCGACGCCGCCGCCCATGACGATGCCGTCGATCAGCGCCACATAGGGTTTTTGAAACGCGCGATCTGGGCGTTCAGCCGATACTCGTCGGCGAAGAACTCGACAGGCGGCTTACCGGCCCGGCCGGCCTCATAGATGTGGAGAATGTCGCCGCCGGCCGAAAACGCCCTACCCTCGGCCTTGACGACGACGACATCGACGCTCCAGTCCCGCTCCCAAGCGTGCAATGCCTTGGCGAGCGCGTTGACCATCCCGTGCGTGACCGCATTGAGTGCCCGCGGCCGCGTCAACGTGACGATGCCGGCCCGGCCCAGATGTTCGAAGCGGATCTCGTCGCCTCCGCCAAAATCCATCGTGAAAGAATCCCTCCCCCGCTCCGCCGGGACTGAAGTGCTAAAGCGTGGGCCATGGCCGCGTCAATGCCGGCATGCCGGCAGCGCGTCTTGGCTCGTGCCGGAGCCTAGTGCTAAAAGAGCCGTTGTGGCCGCAACGCCGGGAACCGCACGGCGACTGCGCAGCTGTAGCGGGTTTCCAAAGGGGTGTTGCTCATGGCTGGATTTGCGCGCCTCGTGCCGATGACGATCGGGCTGATCGTCATTTGCCTGGCTTTGCAACCGACCCTGGCGGCAAGCCTCGCCGATCTTTACCAGTCGCAGACCATCGTCAACGGTCGGTACGAGAAGAACCGCCAGGCCGGCTTCAAACGTTGCCTCGACGCGGTTCTGGTCCGGGTTTCCGGCGACCAGCGCCTGCCGGCGAAACCGGAGATGGCGGCGCTGCGCGACAAGGCCGGCAGCTTCGTGGCGGCCTTTCGCTACCGCGATCGCATGGAAGGCATTCCCAACCATGACGATCAGGGCACGTATGATCGGCCTCACAATCTCTACTGCCAGTACAGCCCGGCGATGATCGATCCGGTGCTGGCTTCGCTCGGCAGCAGGCCATGGCTGACCGAAAGGCCACGGCTGGCGGTGTTCTTGTCGACCGAGCGCGGCGTCAAGCATTTCGCGCTCGATGCCGATGACGAGCGCGGCGTGCTGATGCGCGAGTCGTTCGGCAATGCCGCCGCGCCGATCGCCATGCAGGTAACCTTCCCCACGGCAGCGCTGCTGTCGAAGGCGGGGCTGGACGACAGGATCATGCGCGACGCCGACATGGCGAAGCTGGACACGGTTGCGAAAATGGCCGGCGCCGACCAAGCGCTTTCCGGCAGCATCGTCTGGAGCGGTAAGGAGTTGGGCTGGATCGCCGACTGGCGGCTGGCGAAGGCCGGCAAGACCTACGCCTGGCAAGTGCGCGGCGTCGGCTTCGACGAGGCGTTCCGCGTCGGCATGCGCGGTGCGGCGCAGATCCTTTCGGGCAATGGGCAACCCGAATAGAGACCCGATCGGATTGCTGGCACAAACGTGTCGCATTGGTCAGCACCACGGGTGCGTGATAAAAGCCGGCCAAACGAGAGTTTTGGCGATGAACAGATTCACCCCCGCAAAACCTGCCGGCGCGCGCAGCGTCGACGACATCACCGGCAGCCGCCGCTTGCGACGAATGCGCAAGGCCGACTGGTCGCGGCGCCTGGTGCAGGAGAACAGGCTTTCCGTCGACGACCTGATCTGGCCGATCTTCGTCGTCGACGGCAGACAAGTGCGCGAGCCGATCGCCGCCATGCCGGGCGTCTTCCGCCTGTCGATCGATCTTGCCGTCAAGGAGGCCGAACGCGCGGCGAAGCTCGGCATCCCCGCGCTCGCCACCTTTCCCAATGTGGACATTTCGCTGCGCGACCAGACCGGCTCGCATATCCTCGACCCCGACAACGTCATCAACCGCGCCACGCGCGCGATCAAGGACGCGGTGCCTGAGATCGGCGTCATCACCGACGCCGCGCTCGACCCGTTCACCAGCCATGGTCATGACGGCATCCTGCGCGACGGCCTCATCGTCAATGACGAGACGGTGGAACAGGTAACCGCGGCGGCCGTCATACAAGCAGCGGCCGGCGCCGACATCATCGCGCCGTCCGACATGATGGACGGCCGCATCGGCGCCATCCGCGACGCGCTCGACGCAAACGGTTTCCAGGACGTGGCGATCATGTCATATGCAACGAAATTCGCCTCCGCCTTCTACGGGCCGTACCGCGAGGCGGTCGGCACGGCCGGCCTGCTCAAGGGCGACAAGAAGACCTATTACATCGACCACGCCAATTCAGACGAAGCGGTGCGCGAGGCCGAGCAGGACCTGGCCGAAGGCGCCGACATGCTGATGGTCAAGCCCGGCCTGCCCTATCTCGATATCATCCGCAGGCTGAAGGACGAATTTGCGGTGCCAACCTTCGCCTACCAGGTGTCGGGCGAATATTCGATGATCAAGGCGGCGGGCGCCAATGGCTGGATCGACGGCGAAAAGGCTATGCTGGAATCGCTTCTTGCGTTCAAACGCGCCGGCTGCGACGGCATTTTGACCTATTTCGCCCCTGAGGTGGCGGAGATGCTGAGAGCATAGTTTCCTCCCAGCGCCTTCAAACCATATGCTCTTCATGGAACTCACCGGCGAATGAGCCGGTATGGCGGCTGTCTCGGCAGCCGCCACTTTCACTCTGGACATCGCATGGGCGAAGTACGGATATGCATCTTCTCGATCGCTGAAAATACTACTTGCAATTTGCAATCGGTTTGCTAGAAAGTAACTGCTTGCAAAATACAACTGGTCTGAGGAGGCTTTCCATGTCCAGACTTCGCGTCAACGCATTCACCTTGTCGCTCGACGGTTACGGCGCCGGTCCCGACCAGGATTTGAAAAACCCGCTCGGGGTCGGCGGGGAAGCCCTGCACAAATGGATGATCGGTACCCGCACCTTCCGCAAGATGGTGCTCGGAGACGACGGCGGCACAACCGATACCAACGAGGCGTTCGCGGCGCGCAGCTTCGAGAATGTCGGCGCCTGGATCCTCGGCCGCAACATGTTCGGGCCGATCCGCGGCGAATGGCCTGACGAAAACTGGAAGGGCTGGTGGGGCGACAGCCCGCCCTATCATGTGCCGGTCTTCGTGCTGACCCACCATGCGCGCGAGCCGATCGTCATGGAGGGCGGCACGACCTTTTACTTCATTACGGATGGCATCCATTCGGCGCTCGAGCAGGCAAGGGCAGCGGCCAATGGCAGCGATGTGCGGGTCGGCGGCGGCGTCGCCACCATCCGGCAGTACCTCCAGGAGAGGCTCATCGACGAGATGCATCTGGCGATCTCGCCGGTGCTGCTCGGCTCCGGCGAGCACCTCTTCGCCGGGATTGATATGCCGAAGCTCGGCTACGCGTGCAGCGAACAAGTAGCGACGCCGCTTGCCACGCATGTCGTCATCAAGCGGACTTAGGAATTAGTTGTCTGCGACAGTGGGAATTGGCAACCCTTGGTGCAGATCCTTTCTCCCCGTCACTATACGGGGAGAAGGACAAACTCTCGTTCAATACTTCTCGGGCACGTAGAGCTCGCGCGGCAGCACCTGGCGCTCGTATTCGGGATTGAAGACCCGCTCGGGCAGCGTGATCTCCTCGTGCGGCACCTCTTCATAGGGAACCTGCTGCAAGAGGTGGTCGATGCAGTTCAGCCGGGCGCGCTTCTTGTCGTTGCCCTCGACGATGAACCAGGGCGCCTCCGGAATGTTGGTACGGGCGAAGGTCTCTTCCTTGGCCTTGGTGTACTGTTCCCAGCGCACCCGCGACTGCAGGTCCATCGGCGACAGCTTCCACTGCTTCATCGGATCGTGGATGCGCATCAGGAAGCGCATCTGTTGTTCCTCGTCGGTGATCGAGAACCAGTATTTGACCAGCGTGATGCCCGAACGGACCAGCATGCGCTCGAACTCCGGCACGTCACGGAAGAATTCCTCCACCTGATCGGGCCCAGCGAAACCCATCACCCGCTCGACGCCGGAACGGTTGTACCAGGAGCGGTCGAACAGAACGATCTCGCCGCCGGCCGGCAGGTGCGGCACATAACGCTGGAAATACCATTGCGACGTCTCTCGCTCGGTCGGTGCCGGAAGCGCCACGAAGCGGCAGATCCGCGGGTTGAGCCGCTGGGTGATGCGCTTGATGACGCCGCCCTTGCCAGCCGAATCGCGGCCTTCGAAGATCACCACAAGCTTCTTCTTGTGGTAGGCGACCCAGGATTGCAGCTTGATCAGCTCGGATTGCAGCCCGATCAGGTCGCGAAAATACTGCATGCGGTCGATAGAAGGCGGATGCGCGTTCTTGTAGATCCTGGCGATCTCCAGCGACAGCGCCGGTTCCGACATCTCCAGTTCATAGTCCTCGTCGAGCGTGTCGGCGAGTTCGGCTTCCAGCCAGTCCCGGGCGCCGGACTTGGGTATGGATTCATTCATCGGTGTTCCTCCATCTGCAAGCTGCCGCCTCCGGCAACGACCGGGCGCACTGGTCGCGTCCTGACGGCGGCGCGCAACGCCCTGATCGACTGAGTATAGGCCGGCAATGACGGTTTTATTGCAGGGGCACGCCACGGCCGCTCATCGGTGTGCTGGGGCCGGAGGGCGACAAGCCGCACGGATTGTCCTACAAATCCAGCAACCTGATCGGGCCATTCTTCTCAATCGCGAGGACTGACATGGAATACCGCACTCTCGGCCGTTCCGGCCTGAAGGTTTCGGCGCTGACGATGGGCACCATGACCTTTGGCGGCGCCGGCCCGTTCGCGGCTGTGGGCAACAGCGATCTCGCCGAGGCGAAGCGCATGATCGATCTGTGCATTGATGCCGGCATCAATCTCATCGACACGGCCAATGTCTATTCGGACGGCCTGTCGGAGGAGATCATCGGCGAGGCACTCGGCGGCAAGCGCAGGAACGACGTGCTGATCGCCTCCAAGGCGCGCATGCGCATCGGCGACGGTCCCAATGACGAAGGCCTGTCGCGCCATCATTTGATCCGCGAATGCGAGAAAAGCCTTAAGCGGCTCAAGACCGACGTCATCGATATCTATTTCCTGCACGAATGGGACGGCGTGACGCCACTCGAAGAGACCATCGCCGCGCTCGACACGCTGGTCGGCCAGGGGAAGATCCGCTATATCGGCTGCTCCAACTATTCCGGCTGGCAGGTGATGAAGGCGCTCTCCATCAGTGACACCCGCCATCAGCCGCGCTTCGTCACCCAGCAGATCCACTACACGCTCGAAGCACGCGAAGCCGAATACGAGCTGCTGCCGATCTCGGTCGACTAGGGATTGGGCGTGCTGGTGTGGAGCCCACTGGCGGGAGGCCTGCTGTCGGGCAAGTATCACCGTGACAGCCCGACCGCGCGCCAGGTCGCCGGCTGGTCCGAACCGCCAATCCGCGACGAGGACCGGCTGTGGCGGATCGTCGATGTGCTGGTCGAAATCGGTAAGGCCCGCGGTGTGTCCGCCGCACAGGTGGCGCTTGCCTGGCTGCTTGGCCGGCCGGCTATCAGCTCGCTTGTGATCGGCGGGCGCAACGAGGCCCAGTTCAGGGACAATATCGCGGCGGCCAGCCTGACGCTGGCCGGCGAGGAACGTGATCGCCTCGACGCGGTCAGCCGCCCGCCCCTGCTCTATCCCTATTGGCATCAGCAGCTGACGGCAAAGGAGCGTTTCGGCGCCGCCGACCTTGTGATCGACCGAAGCAGCTTATAGGAACCCTGGTGCCGGCTCCGAGACGTCGGAAGGCGAACGACGCGTAGTCAGCCCACAAGAACAGCAAAAAAGGAGCCGCTATGGCACGAGCACCAAATTACGATCAGGAACGCAAAGAACGCGATCGCCAGAAGGCGGCCAAGAAGGCCGAAAAGCTGGCGGCCAAGGCTGCGGCGCGGGAGCGTCAGAAACCCGAGACTGACGCCGAGATTGAAACAGAGGAATGACGGCGCGCGGCGGCAATCCGGCCTGGATCAGGCCGGCGCCTTGTCGCTGACGAAGACGTCCACTTCACGCGCCGCCGCGATAAAGGCGCGCCTTGCGTTCATGGCCGGCTTGTCGCCGGCCAGCGCATCGTGGCAGGCCTGCAGCGCCGCGCGATGCTTGGGGGTGCGCTTGCCGGGCCAGCTGTTCATGAGATAGTCGGAAGCCTCGCGGGCCGAGCGTAAGAGCTGTGTACTTCCCGCCGTGACTGATTTGACGGTCACGGGTACTTCAAATCGGTTGTTTTCCATCGCCCGGTCCTACGCCATCGGCGTCCGCGAAGCGAGGCCGAAAGTGGGGCTCGGGGCCGGTGGTCCTTTTTTCGGCGGCGAGTGGCCTGCCCTGCAGGCCGCATTATGCCGCCACGACGGCAAATCCCCTGGCGCGAAGGCCGCGGCGATCATTGGCCAGCGACGTCAACAGACGGTCGCGACTGCCCACGATATGCTGCGAGAGCAAGCGCGCGGCTTCCTGTGCATCGCCGCTCCGCACGGCGGCCAGGATGGCATGATGTTCGGCCCACGCGCGGCCAAGGGCCGCTCCATCGCGTACCTCCAGCCAACGGGCGCGCGAAAGCCTGGTCATCGCGTCGCGGACGGCCCGAAACAGGAATTCATTGCCGGACAGTCGCGCCAGCTCGATGTGGAAATCCATGCCGACGCGATGCCATTCCTCGCGCGGAGTGTCGTCGTCGCAGGAGACGAGCATAGCCTCGATGACATCGACGGCACTTCTGTCGGCAAGCCCGCATGTCAGCCGCAAGGCCGCGACCTCGACCGCTTCGCGGTAGACCGCGATCTGCTCGAGTTCGGCCAGGTTGATGGGCGAGACCGTCCAGCCGCGCCCGTCCCTGCCGACCAGCCCTTCGGTTTCGAGCCGCAGCAGCGCAGCCCTGACCGGCGTGCGCGAGGCGCCGAAGCGGCTTTCGATCCAGCGCTCGGTGAGTTTCTCACCCGGGCCGATCTCAAGTCCAAGGATCATCCCGCGGAGCTGCCGTTCGACGTTGTGCATCTGCGACATCGTTGTTGCCTTTTCACGTGCCCGCATTGACAGCGGTCGGGCTGTGGGTCCATGACGGATACCGACTTGGTATCCCAAAATGGTATCCACAACAATCCCTGGCACACGCAGGCACGGCATGACGCAGAACGATACGGAACAGGGCGGCTACAATATCCACTGGCGGCGCAATCTCGCCGTCTGCTTCGCGGGTTCGTTCAGCACGCTCATCGCCATGACCCTGCTCTTGCCGTTCCTGCCGCTCTATGTCGAGCAACTGGGCGTCGAGGGCCATGCGGCGATCGTGCAATGGTCGGGCATCGCCTATGGGGCGACCTTCTTCGCGGCGGCGCTCGTTGCGCCGTTATGGGGACGGCTCGGCGACCGCTACGGCCGCAAGCTGATGCTGGTGCGCGCCTCCTTCGGCATGGCGATCTGCATGTCGCTGACCGGAATGGTCGAGACGGTCTGGCAATTGGTGCTGCTGCGCCTGCTGATCGGCTTTGCCGGCGGCTATTCCTCCGGCTCGACCATATTGGTGGCCATGCAGACGCCGAAGGACCGCTCCGGCTGGGCGCTCGGTGTCTTGTCCGCTGGCATCACGGCAGGTTCGCTGGTCGGCCCCTTGCTCGGCGGCGCGCTGCCGCCGGTAATCGGCATCCGCGCGACCTTTCTGTTGTCCGGCGGCGTCATCTTCCTTGCCTTTCTGGCGACGACATTCCTGATCAAGGAGAACCAGCGCCCGCAAGCAAGCAAAGCCGCGACGGCGGCAAAGCCGAAGAGCGGCTGGTCGCAAATTGCCGACAAGCGTCCGGTCGTGGCCATGCTGACGACCGGCATGCTGCTGGCCTTCGCCACCATGTCGATCGAGCCGATCATCACCGTCTATGTGCAGCAGCTGATCGAGGACCAGAGCCGGGTGACGCTCGTTGCCGGCGTGGTGATGTCGGCGGCCGCCCTTGGCGCAATCCTGTCGGCGTCATGGCTTGGCAGGCTCGCCGACCGCGTCGGTCACTGGAACGTCGTCGTCGGCGCGCTGGCCGTGTCGGCGCTGCTGCTCATTCCGCAGGCCTTCGTCACCGACGGCTGGCAACTGATCGGGCTGCGCTTCCTGATGGGCCTGGCGCTCGGCGGTTTGCTGCCTTGCATCACCAGCGTCATCCGCCACAACATTCCCGACGGCGTCGGCGGAAACGTGCTCGGTCTTTCGATCTCGGCCCAATATGTCGGCCAGGTCGCCGGACCGCTTGCCGGCGGTTTCGTCGGCGGCCATTTCGGCATGCGGGCGGTGTTTCTCGGCACGTCGGTGCTGATGGCGCTCGGCGCGGTCTACAACTGGATTGTCCAGGCGCGGCGGACGCGGCATATGTTGATGGAAGCGGGCAAGCCCTGACGAACTGCCCAGCCGATCAACCGAAGGAGCGTCGACATGAACCTGACCGAAACGACCGGCAGCCGTCTGCTTGTGCTCGCCGCCGGCATCGTGGGCGCGGCCGGCGTGGCGCTGTCGGCGGCCGCCGCACATCTCGGCGGCGCCTTCACCGGTACGGCGGCATCGTTCCTGCTGATGCACGCACCGGTGTTTCTCGCCGTCGGTCTCCTCGACGCGAATCGCCCGCTGCGGTTAGCCAGCCTGGTGCTGCTCGTCGGGCTCGTGCTTTTCACGGGCGATCTTCTCGCCCGCGATTTTCTCGGATCGAGGCTGTTTCCGATGTCGGCGCCGATCGGAGGCACCCTGCTCATCGCAGGCTGGCTGACCATAGCTGTCTCCGCCGTGGTGCGTCGGCGACCCTGAGATGCGCGGCCGGTTTCAATCCCGGCGACGTTCAAGTCGGATCCAAAGATCGCGGTTGCGCGCCGAGAGCGTCGCGCGGCGCGGCGCCTCTGGCCGCTCCGCGGCCGTGCCGATGCCCCAATAATTGCGATAAATGTCGTCGAACAGATGCTTCATGGGATGCATGGCTCTTCTCCTCTTGATTTGAATTGAATCGATCCAATAGGCCGACGCAAAAAATTCACGCCAGTCAGCTCCGCTTGCGCGCCACCAGGAAGCGCAGATCGCGAATCCACGGGCTTGTTCCGCCGCGGCGCTTGGACTTGTTGGCGGCCGACCCGATGCTCCAGTCGTTGCGGTAGATGTCTTCGAACAGATAGTTAACAGGATGCATGGCGCACCTCCCATCTAGGTTTAATCCAGCAGGCAGGTCTTAGTTGGATCGATTCAAAGATAGGCCTATGGAAGCCGCCGGTCAAGCAAAATTTGAATCGATCCAACGAAAGTGCTAGATGCAAATCGGGAACGTGCTAAATGCATGTCAGGAGGCACGCGCAAATGGCGTCACTCACCGCAGGCAATCGACGACCCGTCCGGCTGGCCGACATCGCCAAGGCAGCCGGTGTTTCGCACGGCACCGCCTCCAACGTTTTCAGCCGCCCCGAGATCGTGCGCGAAGAAGTCCGCGAACGGGTCCGTGCGGCGGCCGAGGCGATGGGCTATGCCGGCCCCGATCCCAAGGGCCGCCTGCTGCGGGCCGGCAAGGTCAACGCCATCGGCGTGGCCACCGCGGAGCCCCTCTCCTATTTCTTCGAGGATCCCTTCGCGCGCGTGATGATGGCCGGTATCTCGCAGGCCTGCGATGCGACCGGGGCCGGTATCTCGTTAGTCTCGGCGGCCAACACCGAACAGCTTGCCTGGAATATCCAGAGCGCCCTTGTCGACGGCTTCATCGTCTTCTGTATCGAAGGCGGCTCGCGCCTTGTCGAATTGGCGCGTGAGCGCAAACTGCCCTTCGTGGCGCTGGACCTGGATTCGGAGGATGGATCCGTCGCGGCGATCGGCGTCGACAACATCGCCGGCGCCAGCCTGGCGGCGCGCCATCTGACGGAACTCGGGCATCGCCGCTTTGCCGTGCTGGCGCTGCCTTTCGCCGACGGCAGGACAGGCATCATTTCGCCCGAGGAGCTTCGCGCCGCGGCCTATGCGGGGACACGCGATCGCCTCACCGGCTACTTCCGGGAGCTTTCGCGGGTTGGCATCGATACATCCAAAGTGCCCGTCTACGAAACCGCCAACGATGCCGCCACCACAAAGGCGGGGCTGGAAACGATCTTTGCTTCCGGCGAACCACCCACGGCCATCCTGGCGATGTCGGACAGGATGGCCTTGGCAACGCTTGAATGGCTGAGCGCGCGCGGGCTGAATGTCCCCGATGATGTTTCGGTCATCGGTTTCGACGGCGTTCCCGAAGCAGCGCTATCCGAGCCGCCACTGACCACCGTCGCACAGCCGATCGCCGAGATGGGCCGGCTTGCGGTCAAGGCGATCCTGGAAAACGACGGCAAGATCAGTCGGCAATTGCTGCCGGTCGAACTGATTGTGCGCGCCTCCTCGGCTCCACCGCGCCGCTGAACCGACTCGCCGACCTCAGCGGTTGGCTCTAGCCACGGCCGAGATACCGAACGACGCCTGGACGGGCTTGGCGTCCTTTTGCGTCGTCCTGGCTTTCCCCGAACCCCCGATGGTCGACAACCATTCGAGGTAGAAAGCGAGCGCGAACTGCATGGCGATGCCGGCGGCGAGCAGCAGGCTGTCATAGGCGAGGCCGCCGGGATTGATCAGCTTCATTACCTGGGCGACCATGGCGATCAGCGTGCCGGCGATGAACACCGGCAGCGAGCGCTTGCCGAGTATCGCCAGCGGATGGTCGGGTCCGGTGCGGAACAGGTTCGAGACCGCAGGCAGTGCCACCACCAGATAGCTGACCGCCAGGATGTGCAGCAGCCGCGGGAGCGACAGGAATGTCTTGTCGAAGCCGGTCAGCACCACCGGCAGGTCGAACCAGGTCACCTGGCCCCAAAGCGGACTATGCACCCATGCCAACGCGGCCAGCACATAGGCAGCGGCGGGACCGATCAGCCAGCGGTTGGCTGGAATGACGCCGCCGCGCCTGACATGCAGCATGGCGGCAAGGCCGATGTTGAACAGGAACTGCCAGGACAGCGGATTGAGGAACCACAGGCCGGGCTCGGGATAGTTCGGCGGGGCGATCTGCCAGATGCCGGCTACAAGCCACAGCAGGCCGGACACGGTCAGCGCTGCAAGCGGCCTGTAGCTGATGAACAGCAAGAAGGCCGGCGCCAGCAAAAGCAGCACCGCGTAGACCGGCAGGATGTTGTTGTAGCCGAGTTGGTGGCCGAGCGTGACGATGCCGACCAGCACCTCGGGCGTGTCCTTCATCAGCGGTTCGATGTTGATCAGCTTCAGCAGTTCCGGCCGCCGGCCGAACACCGCCGCGGCACAGAACAATGCCATTACCGCCATCGTGGTGACGATATGGGCGATATAGAGCACGCCTGCCCGCCGCCACATTTTCAGCGTCGCGAGCAGCCGGCCTCCCGGGCGGAACTTCGTGCCATAGGCAAGCGCGACCGAAATGCCCGATATCAGCACGAAAGCCTCGGCCGCATCCGAAAAGCCGAAATTCTTGTAGGTCAGGGTGTCGAAAGCCGTGCCCGGCACATGGTCGACGAAGATCGTCAGCAGCGCGAGCGCACGCAGCACATCGATGCGCGTATCGCGCTCGGTTGGAACTGGGGTGGTCATCGACAAAAGGCCTCAAAGCTGGTTGTTCATGCCCAGCAATGCGACCCCCGGCGCACCGCTTCGATTCCTCCGCGATGGAGTATATCGGCGCAGAAACGGACTGAAATGCGCCCGGTTCAATCAACTTTCGCGGAGCATGAAAATATTGCGTTTTGAAGCCGGCAAATTGAGTGAAACGAAATGTAATCAAAAGGATACGGCATGAGCGATACAAGCGTCGAAAACAGCCTGCCGCAGCTGGATCTGGCCTTTCCCTATCGCTTCTTCGGATCCGGCGGGGCCAGCGACGAATGCCTGTTCCTGCTGCATGGATCAGGTGTCGACGAGACGACCCTGGTGCCGCTGGCGAGGCAGATCGCACCGCATGCCTGCCTGGTCGCCGTGCGTGGCCGCATCGTCCAGGACGACGGCTTCCGCTGGTTCGAGCGGATCACGCCGACCAGCTTCGAGCAGGCCAGCATCCGCCGCGAGACGGCCGCTTTCGCACGCTTCATGGCCGAGGCCATGAAGCGGCACCGGATCGATCCGAAGCGCGCGGCTTTCCTCGGCTATTCCAACGGCGCCAATCTGGTTTCCAGCCTGATGCTGCTCCATCCCGGCCTTGTCGGACGGGCGGCACTGCTGCGGCCGATGCCGGTGCTGGACGAGACGCCGGCAACCGATCTGACCGGCATCAAGGCGCTGATTGTCGCCGGCGCCGCCGACCTGACCTACGGACCCTTCGCGCCGGCCCTGGTAACGCTGCTCAGCCAGCGCGGCGCCGAGGTCGACGCGCGTATCGTCGCTTCGGGCCATGAAATCGGCGACCCCGATGCCGCGATCGTGCGGCAATGGCTTGCCCCGCCCGCTCCTGCCGCCTGACGGGCAAGACGCGGATCGCCGCGCTCAGCCTCCTTCAGCGATGCCGGCCTGCGCCCCGGCAATCAGCAAGTCGAGGCCGCTTTCGAACAGCGCCTCGTGACCGCCCGCACGATAATCGGCCAGGGCCTGGCTGAGCAGCGGGTAACCGCTTGCCTTGGCATCGAGCGCTGCACCTCGACCCGGGCCGGCCGGATATTCTGCCTGTTCCTCGAGGACGCAGCCCACCGTGTAGCGCCCGACGATCATCAGCAACCGCATGGCCATGACGGAAGGCATGCCGGCCTCGCGCGGAAAAGTGAGCAACCGTTCGACATGTTCGAGATCGCCCGGATCGGCCTCGGTACCGGCATGGACGCGCGCACCGTCGCGATAGGCCATCAAGGCGCCGCGGAAGCTGCGGGCGTTGTTGCGTACGAATTCCTGCCAGCTCTCGCCCGGCAGCGGTACCTGATGTCCATGGCCGCGCCGCAGGATCTCCTCGTTCATTGCGTCGAGCAGGGCGCGCTTGTTCCTGAAATGCCAGTAGAGTGCCGGCTGCTGGACCTTGAGCCGCTGCGCCAGCAGCCGGGTCGAGAGCGCATCGATGCCGACGTCGTTCAACAGCTCGAGCGCCTGCGCCACGATCAGCGCCTTGTCCAGCTTCATATGCACCTCGCTTGCCCAGCCAATTTATCGGTGATAAACGCTACCTTATCACCGATAAACTTTAGGAAAGAAGCATCTCGATGAAAAGGGCCTATCTCGTCGTGCTGACGGCAATGGCGCTGGACGCGGCCGGCATCGGGCTGATCATGCCGGTGCTGCCGGGGCTGTTGCGCGAGGTTGGCCATGTCGAGGACATTGGCTGGATTTTCGGCGCGTTCCTCGCCGCCTATGCCGCAATGCAGGTGCTGTTTTCGCCCCTGCTCGGCGCGTTGTCCGACCGCTACGGCCGCCGGCCGGTGCTGCTTCTGTCGCTTGCCGGGTCGATGCTGGATTATCTGTTCATGACCTTCGCGCCGTCGCTGCCGCTGCTGTTCGTCGGCCGACTGATCGCCGGCCTAACGGGCGCCAGCATGGCGGTGGCCTCCGCCTATATGGTCGACATCAGCAGCGAAGAGCGGCGCGCCCGCGCCTTCGGCCATCTGAGCGCCGCTTTTGGCGTCGGGTTCATCGCCGGTCCGGTGCTCGGCGGCCTGCTCGGCGATGTCTGGCTGCGCGCGCCGTTCCTGGCGGCGACAGGGTTCACCGGCATCAATCTGGTGCTGGCCTTCCTTCTGCTGCCGGAGCCGGAGCGGGTCGGCGGCACAGGCGAGCCGCTGTCGTTCAACCCGCTGGCGCCGCTGCGTTGGGCCCTGACTTTTCCGGCCCTCCTGCCGCTGCTCGGCGCCTTTGCCGTGCTCGGCCTTGTCGGCGAAGTCGGCGGCACCGTCTGGGTTCTCTACGTGCAGGACAAATTCCGCTGGAGCCTTTTCACTGTGGGCATCTCGCTGGCATTGTTCGGCCTCTTCCATGCCGGAGCCCAGGGTTTCGTCGCCGGACCGATCGCCGAGCGCTGGGGCGAAAGGCGAGCGCTCATGGTCGCCATCCTTGCCGACAGCACGGCCTATGTGTCGATCGCGCTGGCCTGGCAAGGCTGGATGGCGTTCGCGCTGTTGCCGCTTTTCTGTCTCGGCGGCATCGGAGCCCCGGCGCTGCAATCGTTGCTGACGTCACGTGTCGCGGCAGATCACCAGGGGCGATTGCAAGGTGTGCTCACCAGCATGACGAGCCTGGTCTCGGTGCTCGGACCACTCGTCATCGCCATGCTCTATTTTCGCACTCGAATGGTCTTCCCAGGCATGGTGTGGGTCGCGGGCGCGACGCTCTATGTCCTCTGCCTGCCCCTGCTGCTCGCAACCGGATCGCCCACGGCCAAACGGGAGGCGGCGGAGTGAGGATAATAGTGGCCGGCGACAGGGTTATCCCTGCCCCATCCTGTTCCAGGCGTCCAGCCCGGCGATCTTATAGGCCTCGGCCAGCGTGGGATAGTTGAATGTATTGTTGACAAAGAAGTCGACCGTGCCACCCAGATTGATCACCGCCTGGCCGATGTGAATCAGTTCGGTGGCGCCCTCGCCGACGATATGCGCGCCGAGCAAGCGGCGTGTCTCGATCGAGAACAGAAGCTTCAGGAAGCCGGTGTTGACGCCCATGATGTGGCCCCGCGAGGTCTCGCGGAAACGGGCCACGCCAACCTCGTAGGCGGCGCCGCTCTCGCGCACCTGTTCCTCGGATTGGCCGACGGTGGAGATCTCGGGCACCGCGTAAATGCCATAAGGAAAGGTTTCCGGCGGCGGCGGCAATGTCACGCCGAAAGCATGGCACGCGGCTACCCGGCCCTGCTCCATCGAGGTGGAGGCCAGGCTCGGAAAGCCGATCACGTCGCCGGCGGCGTAAATGTTGGGCACGCTGGTCTGGAAGGTGTGCGGATCGACCTTGATGCGTCCCCTGGAGTCAGCCTCGATGCCGACCGCATCGAGGCCGAGGCTACCGACATTGCCGGTGCGGCCCGCGGCGTAGAGCACGATCTCGGAACGTATGGTGCGCCCGTCGGCCAGCGTGACCTCTGCATGGTCGGGCCTGGAGGCAATCTCCTTCACGGCGCTTCCCAGCCGGATGGTCATGCCGCGGTCGCGCATCTGGTGGATGAAGTCGTCGACGATCTCGCGGTCGACGAAATCGAGGATCGTGTTGCGCGGCTCGACCAGCGTCACCGGCACGTCGAGTGCCGAAAAGATCGTCGCGTATTCGACGCCGATGACCCCGGCGCCGATGACCGTCAGCGTGCGCGGCAAGCGGTCGAGCTCGAGCATTTCGTCACTGTCGAACACGCGGCTCTTGTCGAACGGCACGTCGCCCGGCCGGTGCGGCCTGGTGCCGACGGCGATCAGCGCATTGGCGAAGCCGACCTCGCTGTAGTCGCCATTGTCCGATGTCAGGCTGACCCTGTTGGGCCCGAGAAATTTCACCGCGGCGCGGGAGCTCTTGACCGTGTTGCGCATGAACTGGTGCTGCAGCACCTCGACCTCGTGGTCGAGCGTCTTGTGCAGGCGCTCGACCAAGTCTCCGACCGAGATGTCCTGCTTAACCCGATAGCCGCGCCCATAGAAGCCGCGCTCACGCCAGCCCGAGAGATTGAGCACGGTTTCGCGCAGCGTCTTCGACGGAATGGTGCCCGTGTGCACGGAAACGCCGCCCAGGCGCCGCCCCCTGTCGACGACCAGTACCGATTTGCCGAGTTTGGCCGATTGTACAGCGGCACGACGGCCGGAAGGGCCGCTGCCAATGACCAGCATGTCGTAATCCATCCTGCCCGTCCCTGCCCCTTGGCGCTTTTGGTGCGCCGCAACAAGCTAACGCCATGTCAGGCGCGAATTCAACCGGCCCGCCGGCCGCTTCCCCCGCCTTGCGCACCGGGAAAGGCTCGATCTTGATTCCGCCATCAGCCTTTACCATTTTCCCAGCAGGTGGGGCGCAGGCTAAGCAGGCCCCTGTTACGAGGAAATTACATGAACGCTCGCGTTCTCGACGGTGAAATCATCAATACCAGGCTCGACGACGTGAGGGCCTATGAAGGCGTACGCACGCGGCGTGTCCTGGCGGTCATGATCGACTATGTCATTGTCGCGCTGCTCATCATCCCTGTCGCCATATTAGTGTTCTTCCTCGGGCTTTTGACCCTCGGCCTTGGCTGGATGCTGTTCGGCGTCCTGGTCCCGGCCGTCGCGATTCTCTACATCTGGAACACGCTTGGCAGCGCCAACCAGGCGACCACGGGCATGAAGATGATGGGCATCCGGCTCGATCGGCTCGACGGCAGGCCGATCGACGGGCTCACGGCAGTGGTCCATTCGGTGCTGTTCTGGGCCGGCAACGTCATCCTGTCGCCGCTGGTGCTGCTGGTGACGCTGTTTTCCGATCGCAAGCGCACGCTGCACGACCTGCTGCTCGGCACGGTGGTCAGCCGCACCGGCCGCTGAGGCGCATTTTCGCAAGCATCGCCGCGGCGTCGGCACAAATGTGAAGGCGTCCGCATGGCCACGCCTTCACAATCCTGTTGAATTTTTCGCTTTCCGCGCCAAAGGTAGAGCGATTCGAAGGAGTGTTTCCGAGACTCGATGACGCAGCACCCGACCCAGTCGCCGCAGTTCTTCCTGACCGCGCCGTCGCCGTGCCCCTATCTCGACGGCCAGTTCGAGCGCAAGGTGTTCACGCATCTGGTCGGCGACAAGGCGTCAGAGATGAATGATCTCCTGACCCAAGGCGGGTTCCGCCGCTCCCAGAACATCGCCTACAGGCCGGCCTGCGAAACCTGCCGCGCCTGCGTCTCCGTGCGCATCCTGGCGCAGGAATTCGTCGCCAGCCGCAACATGAAGCGCGTGCTGCAGCACAATTCCGATCTCGTCGGCGCCATGCACAATGCCGAGCCCTCGACCGAACAATATTCGCTGTTCCGCAGCTATCTCGATGCCCGCCACCGCCGCGGCGGCATGTCGGACATGACGGTTCTGGACTACGCCATGATGGTCGAGGACACCCATGTCGACACCAAGGTCATCGAATATCGCCGGCGCGGGCCCGATACTTTCATCACCGGCAAGGGACAGGGCGAGCTGATCGCGGTGGCGCTCACCGACAAGATGGCCGACGGCCTGTCGATGGTGTATTCCTACTTCAATCCCGACTTCGAGGAGCGGTCTCTCGGCACGTTCATGATCCTCGATCACATCGCTCGCGCCAGGGCGATGGGGCTGCCCCATGTCTACCTGGGATACTGGGTCAACGGCTCGCGCAAGATGAATTATAAGATGCGCTTCATGCCGCAGGAGCATCTCGGCCCGAAGGGCTGGGAGCGCTACACCAACGAAGCGGTCTCACGCTGAGTTTTTCCAAGATCCACGTTTAACTGTTTCAACGCAGGGGATGCTGGTCTTTCAGCCGCTTGGCGGGAGAGTGCGTCATTGCGCCGATCGGCTGTCCCATCTGTATTTCATTACGAAAGTTTGCAAATGACGTCCCACAGCGACCACCAGAAGGGCCTTCTGATAACCGCCATTGGCGGCCTGACGCTGACCCTCGACATTCCGCTGATCCGCCTCGCCGATGGCGGCGCATGGACGATCCTGCTCTTGCGCGGGGCCGCCACCTTCATCGCCGCAATGATCATCTGGGCTGTCTGGCGGGCGCTCAGCCGAAACGCGCCTCAGCTCATTCCAGGCTGGTCGGGACTTGCGGCCGCGATATGCTACGGGCTGACCTCGATCACGTTCGTCACCGCCGTCTTCTACACCTCGACCGCCGACCTGGTGTTCATCCTGGCCTTCAACACGGTGTTCGCCGCGCTCTTGTCCTGGTTGTTTCTCCAGGAAAAGCCGCGGGCGGTGACGCTCGCGGCGATGCTGGTCATGATCCTCGGTGTGCTGGTAATCGTCGGCGGATCTGTCGGCACCGGACACCTGTTCGGCAATTTCATGGCGCTGTGTTCGGCCTTCTTCATTTCCGTGGCCATCACCATTTCGCGGGCCAGCGGCAAGGACATGGGCTTCACGGCGCTCGTCGGGGTGGTTCCGTCGCTCGTGCTGGCGGCCTTCATGGTGTCAGGTGAAGGCATCCATGTGAGCGCGCCCTGGTGGATCATCTTTAATGGCGCCGTGATCATGCCGATTTCGTTCTTCTGCCTGGCGGCCGGCCCCAAATACATCTCCGGACCGGAAGTGGCGATGTTCTACCTTCTGGAGACCGTGCTGGCACCGGTGTGGGTATGGCTGATCTTTTCCGAAACGCCGTCACGCAACAGCCTGATCGGCGGCGCGATCCTGATCGTCACATTGGTGGTCCATTCGGTGTGGCAGTTGCATGACGGACGCAGGCGCCGCGCCGCCCTTGCGGTGCGTCATCCGGCCTGAATCTTCTTCGCCTCGCCGTCGATCTCGATCAGCGACGGCGAGCCTTCCTGTTCAGGGGAAGCAGGCATCTCGTCCATCATTTCCACCTCGCGCAGCCATTCGCGCCAGATCGCCACCAGCAGTGCCATCAGCACCGGGCCGATGAACAGGCCGAGAAAGCCCATCGTCTTGACGCCGCCGATCAGGCCGAAAAAGGTCGGCAGGAAGGGCAGTTTTATCGGCCCGCCGACGAGCTTCGGTCGCAATGTCTTGTCGACGATGAACAGTTCGACCGTCCCCCAGATGAACAAAGCCAGGCCGGCCACCGGTGAGCCGCTGGCAGCGAGATAGATCGAAACCAGCGTGAAGGACAGCGGTGCCCCGCCGGGAATCAGCGCCATGACCCCGGTGAGCGCGCCAAGCGTCACGGGCGACGGCACGCCGGCCAGCCAGTAGGCGATGCCGAGCACCAATCCCTCGCCGATGGCGATGACGGTCATGCCGGTCACGGTCGAGGAAATGGTCGCCGGCACGACCCGCGAGATGCGCTCCCACCTCGTCGGCAGGATGCGCTCGCCCAGGCGATCGACCTGGCCCGCGAAATGCTCGCCGTCGCGATAGGCGAAGAACAGCGCGATCATCATGAACAAAAGCGTCAAAAGCAGGCCGAAGGCGCTGCCGCCAGCGGCAAGGACGCCGCGATAGATGCTGCCGATATTGGCGCCGCTGACCAGTTGGATCAGTTCGCCGATGCCGCCGGGATGGCCGAGATTGGTCGTCCATTGCTGGTTCAGCCATTCTCCTACGATAGGCAGCGTGGCGATCCAGTGCGGTGTCGGGGCGCCGTGCCGGTTGGTCTCGATCGCCCAGCCGACCCATTCGCGCACCTCGTTGATGGCGTAGGTGCCCGCGAGCGCGATCGGTATGACCAGGAAGGCAAGGATGAACAATATGGCGAAGGTGGCGGCGATGGTGCGGTTGCCGCCGACACCGGCCAAAAGCCGCCGGTAAAGCGGCCAGCTTGCGAAGGCGATGACCAGCGCGGCCAGCACCGGGAACAGGAAGCCGTGGAAGAAATAGACGCCGGCGGCAACGATCAGCACCAGCAGCCAGCGCGCCGCCGAGAGCGGTGGGATGACGGCGGCTCTGAGCGGCGTCGACAGACCGAACAGGCGCTGCCCCGGTTTCTGGATTTTCGTTTCCTTCAAACGCTCGTCTCTCCCCGGCCATCCCGCGGCTTATGCTCTGATATAGTGCAGCAATCGTGACGATAGTTCAAAAGGTGATGGTGAAGCTGCGGATCTCCCCCTCGAGGGGGAGATGGCCGGCAGGCCAGAGGGGGTAGCCGCGCGTAAGGCGCTAGCATTCTTTGTTCAAAGCAATGAGGTTGCGTCCAGTCGAACCGACCCCTCTGTCGCCTTCGGCGGCATCTCCCCCTCGAGGGGGAGATTACCCAAATTTCCCGGTCCTCGGGAAACCCTTCGGAACCATGCGGCCAGCCGACGCGCGGGCGCCGATCCATTCGGCCAATTCCTCGCGCGACCTTGTAAAGGTGCGGTCGGCCGAATCCTGCCAGGAAAGACCGGTCTCCAGCGTAAATGGCTTGAGATCAAGAAGCCCGCCATCCTTGTATTTCTGCAGCCGCACGCCCTTGCCGCGGCTCATTTCCGGAATGTCGGACAGCGGAAACACCAGCATCTTTCGGTTCTCGCCGACGATAGCCAGATGATCGCCGCCGACCGGCACGCAGCGCTTGGCTTCGTCGGGCGCCTTGACGTTCATCACCTGCTTGCCCTTGCGGGTGTTGGCGACGACCTCTTCCTCCGGCACGATGAAACCGTTGGCGTCATGCGAGACCAGCAGCAGCTTGCGCTTCGGATCGTGGACGAAGGCGGTGACGATGTCCTGGTCATTGTCCATGTCGACGATGATGCGGATCGGCTCGCCATGGCCGCGCCCGCCCGGCAGCCGATCGGCGCCGATGGTGTAAAATTTGCCGCCGGTGGTGAACACCAGGATCTTGTCGGTCGTCTGCGCATGGAAGGCGAGTTTCAGGCTGTCGCCTTCCTTGAACGCAAGCTGCGAATGATCGGTCAGATGACCCTTCATCGCACGCAGCCAGCCCTTTTCCGAAACCACCACGGTGACCGGCTCGCGCTCGATCATGGCATGTGCGATGTCGGTCAGGTCATGCTCGGGCGCATCGGCGAACTGGGTGCGGCGCTTACCGAGCTCGGTCTCGGGGCCGAATTTGTCCCGCAGGCTCGCAACCTCCCACTTGATCGTCCCCCATTGCTTGGCTTCGGACGCAAGCAGCGCCTCGATCTGCTTCTTTTCGGCAGTGAGGCCGTCGAATTCCTTGCGGATCTCAAATTCTTCCAGCTTGCGCAGGGCGCGCAGGCGCATGTTGAGAATGGCTTCGGCCTGGGTGTCGGTGAGCGACCAGCGGGCCATCATGACCTGCTTGGGCTCATCCTCCTCGCGGATGATCTTGATCACCTCGTCGATATTGAGATAGGCGATCAGGTAGCCGGCAAGGATCTCCAGCCGTCTTTCGATCTCGCCGAGGCGATGTTTCGAGCGGCGGATCAGCACGTCGCGGCGATGCTCGAGCCATTCCTGCAGCACGCCCTTCAGCGACAGGACATTGGGCACCTTGCCGCGCGACAGCACGTTCATGTTGAGCGGGAAACGGCTTTCAAGCTCGGTGAGCTTGAACAGCGATTCCATCAGGATGCCGGGATCGACGGAACGGCTCTTGGGCACCAGCACGACGCGGATGTCCTCGGCGCTCTCGTCTCTGATGTCCTCGAGCAGCGGCAATTTGCGCGCCATCAGGAGCTCGGCGATCTTTTCGATCAGCCGCGCCTTCTGCACGGCATAGGGGATTTCGGTGACGACGATGCTCCAGGTGCCCCTGCCCTGGTCTTCCTGACTCCATTTTGCCCGCACGCGAAAGCCGCCACGGCCGGTTTCATAGGCTTCGAGGATGGAGGCGCGGCTGTCGACGATGATGCCGCCGGTCGGGAAATCCGGGCCCTGGACGAAATCCATCAGCTTGGCCACCGGCGCGTCCCGATGCTCGATCAGGTGAAGGGCGGCGTCGCAAAGTTCCGCCGCGTTGTGCGGCGGGATCGATGTCGCCATGCCGACCGCGATGCCGGACGAGCCGTTGGCCAGCAGGTTGGGGAAGGCGCCCGGGAGCACCACCGGCTCCTCGTCCTCCTCATTGTAGGTCGGCCGGTAGTCGACAGCATCCTCGGTGATGCCCGCGAGCAGCTCGGTCGCCACATCGGTCATGCGCGCTTCGGTGTAGCGCATGGCGGCGGCGTTATCGCCGTCAATGTTGCCGAAATTGCCCTGGCCGTCGACCAAGGGGTAGCGCATCGAGAAATCCTGCGCCAGCCGCACCAGCGCATCGTAGATCGACTGGTCGCCATGCGGGTGGAACTTGCCCATCACCTCGCCGACGATACGAGCGCATTTGGCGAAGCCTTGGTCGGGGTTGAGGCGCAGCAGGCGCATGGCGTGCATGATGCGGCGATGGACCGGCTTCAGCCCGTCGCGGACATCGGGCAGCGCCCGGTGCATGATGGTCGACAGCGCATAGGCAAGATAGCGCTCCTCCAGCGCCTTCTTCAGGTCCACCGGTTCGATATGATCGCCGCCACCATTGTCAGGCGGCAAAAGCCTTTTTCCCATGGGCTGGAACTAGCCGAGCGGGTGATTCGCGGCAAGAGGGCAAGTCCTAAAGCGGGAGCATGGCCTGCCCTGCAACACGAGCCGCGAGGCAAGCCCGCCAGCCAACATCAATCTGTTACATGCCGTCTCTATTGCGAAGCGCGACGACGCTCGGCGGCCCGGTCTCCAGGGTGTTCGGATCGGGTTTGCCTTTCGCCGCGATTTTTGACCATTGTGGCGGGATGCGCCTTTTTCCCGTCCAGTTCGTCACTGAAGGGTGATGGCGCCAAAAATTGAAAAATAATTTTCAGGACACTCTCAGGGGCATTCGCGATGACAATCAAACGCTCGACTCTCAGGAAATTCCTCTTTTCGACCTTCTTGCTCACATTGCCGCTGAACGCGGCGCTCGCCCAGGACACCGCGGTCGCCGACCGGCTGAAGACGGCGCTTGCCGCGCAGGGCGTCGATATTTCCTGGACCGGCGTGACCGGCGACAACGCCAGCATGGTGTTGCAGGGCGTATCCATCAAACCGGGCGCGGAAAAAGAGGCCCTTGCGATCGGCGACGTCAAACTCGAAGGCGTGACCGAAGCCAATGGCGGCTATGATATCGCAACCGTGTCGACCTCGGCATTCGAACATAGCAAGGACGGCGTCACCCTCAATTTAAGCCCCCTCGTCATCCACGACATGATGGTTCCGGCCAGCGGCGCCAGCGGCCCGCTGGGCTCGCTGATGATGTACAAGTCCGCCGAACTCTCGAACATGAGGGTCAAGATCGCCGACAAGGCCGCTTTCTCGATGGACGGGCTTGCCATCGAAATCACGCCGCCGGCCGACGGCCAAGCGATGAAATTCACCGGCACCACCGAGAAGTTCAATGCCGACCTGACGCTGGTCGAGGATCCCACATCGAAGGAAGTCATCAACGCACTCGGCTACCAGAACATTGCGGGCAATTTCGAGATGGCCGGCACCTGGCAGCCCACGGACGGCAAGATGGAGCTGTCGAAATACAACATTTCGGTCGAGAATGCCGGCACGCTCGGCATGACCTTCGATCTCGGCGGCTACACGCTCGACTTCATCAAGTCGCTGCAGGAAATGCAGAAGAAGATGGCCGCGCAGCCCGAAGGGGCCGACAACTCGGCGCAAGGCATGGCCATGCTCGGCCTGTTGCAGCAGCTTTCCTTCAACAGCGCCTCGATCCGTTTCGACGACGATCTGCTGACGGGCAAGGTGCTGGACTATGTCGGCAAGCAGCAAGGCATGTCGGGCAAGGATATCGCCAACCAGGCCAAGGCGATCGTGCCGTTCGGCATGGCGCAGCTCAACAATCCGGAGCTGACGGCGCAGGTAACGGCGGCGGTCGGCAAATATCTCGACGATCCGAAGAGCCTCGAAATCTCGGCTAAGCCGCCGGCGTCGGTGCCGTTCGCACTGATCATGGCGGGCGCCATGTCCAATCCGACCGACCTGCCGAAGACGCTCGGCGTCACCGTCAAGGCCAACGAAGACTGATCGAAGCGACCTCGACTTGCTTCAAGATACGAAAAGCCCGGCAGCGATGCCGGGCTTTTGTCTGCGATTCTCAATCGAACGAGTCACTTCGGAGGCTTCTTTAAAGCGCCGTCCGAAGCGCCATCATGCCTCTTTCTTGATCGGTGCGACACGCAGCGACAAGTCGCGAAGCTGCTGCGGCGTGGCTTCCGACGGCGCATTCATCAACAGGTCGTAAGCCTGCTGGTTCATCGGGAACATGGTGATCTCGCGCAGGTTCTTGGCGCCCACCAGCAACATCACGACGCGGTCGATGCCGAATGCCGCTCCGCCGTGCGGCGGGGCGCCGTACTGAAACGCACGGTAAAGGCCGCCAAAGCGCTCCTCGACGGTCTGGCGATCCAGTCCGACCATCTCGAAGGCCCTGACCATGGTTTCGGGCAAATGGTTGCGGATGCCGCCCGAGGCAATCTCGAAGCCGTTGCACACGGCGTCGTACTGGAATGCCTTGATGCCGAGCGGCTCCTGGTTGTTGAGGGCGTCGATGCCGCCCTGCGGCATCGAAAACGGATTGTGGGCGAAATCGATCTTCTTCTCGTCCTCGTTCCACTCGAAGAACGGAAAGTCGACGATCCAGCACAGCTCGAAACGGTCGCGGTCGACAAGGTTCAGTTCCTCGCCGGCGCGGGTGCGCGCAGCGCCCGCGAAGGAGACGAATTTCTTGGGATCGCCGGCGACGAAGAAGGCGGCGTCGCCATCGGCAAGGCCCAGTTGAAGACGGATCGCCTCGGTGCGCTCCTCGCCGATGTTCTTGGCAAGCGGACCCGCGCCTTCGATTTTCTCGCCTTCCTTGCGCCAGAAGATGTAGCCCAATCCGGGCTGCCCCTCGCCTTGCGCCCAGCTGTTCATGCGGTCGCAGAAGGCACGGCTGCCGCCGGTCCTGGCCGGAATGGCCCAGACCTCGGCCTTGGGATCGTTGGCCAGGATGTTGGCGAAGACCTTGAAGCCGGAATCACGAAAATGGTCGGAGACCGCCTGCATCTCGATCGGGTTGCGCAGATCCGGCTTGTCGGTACCGTATTTGCGCATCGCAACATCATAGGGGATGCGCGGCCAGTCCTTCGTGACGGGCTTGCCGTTGGCAAAGGCCTCGAAGACCGATGTCATCACCGGCGCCATGGTGGAGAGCACGTCATCCTGCTCGACAAAGCTCATTTCGAGGTCGAGCTGGTAGAATTCGCCGGGCAGGCGGTCGGCGCGCGGATCCTCGTCGCGGAAGCAGGGGGCAATCTGGAAATAACGATCGAAACCCGAGACCATGATCAGCTGCTTGTATTGCTGCGGCGCCTGCGGCAGCGCATAGAAAGTGCCGGGGTGAATGCGTGACGGCACCAGGAAGTCGCGCGCGCCTTCGGGCGACGATGCGGTGAGGATCGGCGTCGAGAATTCGGTGAAGCCGACCTCGCCCATGCGCTTGCGCATCTCGGCGATGATCTTCGTGCGCGCCACGATGTTCCTGTGCAGCGTCTCGCGGCGCAGGTCGAGGAAGCGGTATTTCAGCCTGATGTCCTCGGGATAGTCCGGCTCGCCGAAGACCGGCAGCGGCAATTCCTTGGCCGCCGAAAGCACTTCGATCTCGCGCGCGAAAATCTCGATCTCGCCGGTCGGCAGGTTGGCATTGGTGGTTTCAGGCAGGCGCGCCTTGACCTCGCCGTCGACGCGGATCACCCATTCGCCGCGCACTGTTTCGGCGATCTTGAAGGCCGGCGAATCGGGATCGGCGACGATTTGGGTCAGGCCATAGTGGTCGCGCAGGTCGATGAATAGCAGGCCGCCATGGTCGCGCACGCGATGCACCCAGCCCGACAGGCGAACGGAAGCGCCGACGTCGCTCTTTCTCAACTGGGCACAGGTATGGCTGCGGTAACGGTGCATTGTCATGGGCAAAAGTCCGGGATGTTGGGTTGCCGGCCGAAGCATCGCGGCCCGGCCTGAAAAATTTGCGCGAAAAGCGCATGGGAGGCCCGGTTTGTCAAGGCGAGTGGGCGGAGGGCCAGGGCAACGAACCCGGGTTGACGGGTTCTTTCGGAGCATTCGCCGGCGCGCAGGTCGCCCTATGAACCAAGGCTTGACAGCCGCAGGCGATGCGCGAGGTGATCGACGACCAATGCGGCGCTTGCGGAAGACGTTGTGGCCCGATGAAGGCGGATCTCCGCCCCGGACAGCGGCGGCACATAAGGGCCAGGATGGACATCGCGCAGGCCGGGCGCGAGCATGCTGCCCTTGACCACGGTAACCGCAAGGCCCTGCTCGACGATCGCCTCCGTCGCGGCAAGGCTCGGGCTGACATAGGCCAGTCGCCACGGCCGGCCCGCTCTGTCGAGCGCGTCAATCGCCCATGCGCGAAACAAGCAATCGGGGTCCGACAACGCGACGGGCAGCGGATCGAGTTCTTCGACAGAGTGGGTCCTCGCCGCCGCCCATATCGCTCTTTCGCGGCATATCAGATCGCCCTCGGCCACACCTTCCGGATGCATGGCGATGACCGCGTCAAATGATGAGCCGAGCCGTTTCAGCAGCCGCGCCGTGAGGCCGATCTCCATTTCGACCTGCATGAGCGGAAATCGCACGGCGATATCGGCGAGGAGGCGTGGCAGGATCTTGGTGCCGTAGTCCTCCATGACGCCTATCCGGATGCGTCCCGCTACCCGTTGGTTGGAGACACGGGCAATCGCCTGCTCGTTAAGTGCAAGAATGCGGCGTGCGTCGATCAGAAACCCCTCGCCGGCGGCCGTAAGCTCGACATGGGCCGTCGATCGACGGAACAGCGAAATGTCGAGGCGCTCTTCAAGGCGCTTCACCTGCAAGCTGACGGTGGCTTGCGTTCGATTGAGCTGCTCGGCGGCTCGCGTGAAAGAGAGCCGCTCGGCAACGACGACGAAAGTCCGCAACAATTCCGGATCGAGACTCCGACTGCTCATTGCGCAAGCTTATCAAGCTCATTGCATTTATTCGATTCCTTTTACCCGGTTTGCCCGATACCGCTGGACTCCGAACTGGCAGAGGGGAAGCGATGGAAACTGGAGGCGTGCTCGCGGCGATTCTCTCCAGCGCCTTTGGCGGCACCGCTGTCGGTGCAACGCGCTATCTCGCGCGTTCGCTGGATCCGCTCACCATCGGCGCGATCCGGTTCGGGGGTGGTTTTCTAGTGCTCGCCGCCGTAGCGCTTCTGCGGCGGGACAAGTGGCCTGCGAAAAGCGATTGGCCGGGCGCCGCCGCATTGGGCCTGCTGTTCTTCGGCCTATTCCCGGTGCTCTTCAACGGAGCCCTTGTCTACACGACGGCGGCGCGAGGAGCTCTGGCGCTTTCGACGCTGCCTGTGCTCACAATGCTCGCAGGCGCGGTTCTGGGGATCGAACCGCCGACGACGCGCAAGATCGTCGGCGTCCTGGTCGCGATGGCCGGAGTGGCTGTCGCGCTTGGCAGCAGCCTGACGACAGCTCCCCAGGGCGCCTGGCGCGGAGACCTCCTGATGATCGCGGCGGCATTCTGCATGGCGCTCTACAATGTCTGGTCGCGACCCTTTCTCACCCGCTGCGCGCCGACATCATTCGCCGCGTTTGGCATGGCCGTCGGCACGGCCTGCCTGTTGGCGCTGTCGACTTTGACTGGAGGCCTGACGCGACTTGCCGCGCTTGAGGCGTCGCAATGGGTTGCCAGCGGATACCTGGCCGTAATTTGCGGCGCCCTGATCTTCTTCCTCTGGGCGTTCGCGCTTGAACGTGCGCCGCCAACGCTGGTTGCCGTTTCAGTTGCCGTGAACCCCGTGACGGCATCGATCTTCGGCGCCGTCTTTCTCGGTGAGCAAATCAATGCAAACCTAATTGTCGGGCTCATCGCTGTCCTCGCGGGAATAGCCATCGCGTCGGGAGCAGCCGGGCGGTTCGCCGTGGGACGTCGAGGAGGCAGGCGCCGACTTCCTTGAACGGAAAGGCGGACACATCCTGTTGGCGCGGGGAATTGCCGCTGGTATTGACAGAAGCGATGGTTCAAGAAGGGATCACAGACATGTGATCGCCTCTTAATGTCCTCCATCCGTCCGCTGATCCCGCTCCTCATCGCCGCAGGCATCCTGCTCGGCGGCAATGGGCTGCAAAGCACGCTGATCGCGCTGCGCGGCGCGCAGGAAGGTTTTTCGGCTTCCGACATCGGCCTGATGGGCACGTTCTATTTCGCCGGCTTCCTGCTCGGCTGCCTGGCCGTCACCCGCATCCTGAAGGCGGTCGGCCATGTCAGGACCTTCTCGGCGCTGGCCGCGGCCGCCTCGGCCGGCACATTGCTCCTGGTTCTGGTCATCGACCCGGTGATGTGGTGCGCGGTGCGTTTTGCCGGCGGTTTCTGCTTCGCCGGCCTGTTCACGGTGATGGAGGCCTGGCTCAACTCCGGGGTCAGCAACAAGGACCGCGCCCGCGTGCTTGCCATCTACCGCATGGTCGACATCGGCTCGGTCACCGGCGCGCAGTTCCTCATCCCGATCTTCGGAGCGGGCGGCTTCGCCATATTCGCCATCATGTCGATGATGATCACGCTGTCGCTGGTGCCGGTATCGCTGGGCGATCGCTCCAACCCGACGCCGCCGGAAGACGTCAAGCTCGACCTGGCGCGGGTCTGGCGCATCTCGCCGCTCGGCTGTTTCGGCTGCATCGCCGTCGGCGTCACCAACAGCGCGTTCCGCACGCTGTCGCCGGTCTATGCCGAGCAGATCGGCATGTCTGTCGCCGATGTCGTCACCTTCGTCAGCGTCGGTATCTTCGGCGGCGCACTCATCCAATACCCGCTAGGCTATCTCTCCGATCGCTGGGACCGGCGCTCGGTGCTGCTGGCGACGACATGCTGCGCCATGCTGGCAGCGCTGGCGCTTGCGTTCGTGGCGGGAGCCGACCCGTTTCTCAACTTCCTCATCATCTTCATCTTCGGCTGTTTCGCCATGCCGCTCTACTCGCTGTCGGCGGCGCACTCCAACGACCGCGCCGGCGCGGGCGAGTTCGTTCTGATCAACGCCGCCTTGATGCTGTTTTATTCCTTCGGCGCCATTGGCGGCCCTTTCGCCGCATCGACGGCGATGCAGTATTTTGGCCCAAGCGCGCTGTTCGTGTTCAGCGCGCTGGTCTATGCAATCTTCATCGCCGTCATCCTCTATCGGATGCGGGCACGATCGGGCGTGCCGGCTGGCAAGCGCAGCCGCTTCACCGCGCTGTTGCGCACCTCGACGGTTTTCGCCCGGCTGGCGAGAAGAAACGGCGATCCGGACGGGCCGTGATGCGAGCGCCAACGCTTGACGAAAGCCTTCCCGGCTGAAATCTAGGAAGACCCTACTCCTGCCAAAAGCGATTTGATGCACGTCATCACCACCCAAAAAGAACTCGAGACCGTTCTCGCCGCTTTCGAAAAATCGGATTTCGTCACCGTCGACACCGAATTCATCCGGGAAACGACCTTCTGGCCGATCCTGTGCCTGATCCAGATGGCGGCGCCCGGAATAACGGCGCTGATCGATCCGCTGTCGCCAGACATCGACCTGAAGCCGTTTTTCAGGCTGATGGCCAATGAATCTGTCGTCAAAGTCTTCCATGCCGCGCGGCAGGACATCGAAATCATCGTCCATCTGGGCGATCTCGTTCCCCATCCGGTGTTCGATACCCAGGTTGCGGCGATGGTCTGCGGGTTCGGCGACAGCGTTTCCTACGATCAGCTCGTGCAGCGCGTGACCGGCGCGCGGCTCGACAAGTCCTCGCGCTTCACCGACTGGCGCCACCGGCCGCTGTCCGAAAAGCAGCTCGACTATGCGCTTGCCGACGTCACCCACCTTATCGAGGTCTACCAGCATCTCAGCGCCGAACTGGAGCGGGAGAACCGCGCCCACTGGCTGAACGAGGAGATGGACGTCCTGACCTCGCGCGAAACCTACGATCCGCACCCCGAGGATGCCTGGAAGCGGCTGAAGATGCGGCTGCGCAAGCCGCAGGAGCTGGCGATCGTGCAGGCCGTGGCGGCATGGCGCGAGCGCGAGGCGCGCGAACGCGACGTACCCCGCGGCCGCGTGCTCAAGGACGACGCCATCTACGAGGTGGCGCAGCAGGCGCCGCGCGACGCGGCCGCGCTGGCCAAGCTGCGCACGATACCGAAGGGCTGGGAGCGCTCCTCGACCGCGGCGGCGCTGCTTGGCGCGGTCAACACCGCACTAGCTCTGCCCAAGGAGCAATTGCCGAAGCTGCCAAAGAGTTTTCAGCCGCCCGAGGGATCGAGCGCCGCCGCGGAGCTGTTGAAGGTGCTGCTCAGGATCGTGGCCGAAAAGCAAGGCGTCGCATCGAAGGTCCTGGCTTCCAGCGACGACATCGACCGCATCGCTGCCGAAGGCGAAGCCGCCGACGTGCCGGCGCTGCAGGGCTGGCGCCGCGCCGTTTTCGGCGAGGCGGCGCTGAAGCTGGTGCGCGGCGAGATCGGCATCAAGTTCGACAAGCGCAAAATAGCGGTGTTCGATTTGTAGGCGGAGCGCCCCAACGAAGGGGAGTACTGCTCAAACCACCCGGAGCAGGTGCAGCGCGAGCCAGATCCAGCCCAGCAAAAGAATCACTGCCCCCAGGGAGAAAGACCGGCTGCGCAGGAGCAGATTGTTGCTGGTCAGGTGAACCCAGGCATGAAAATAGCGGGTCCCGACAAAGATCCACATCAGGGCCAAGGTCAGATAGTTGACGCCGTTGGTCAGGTGCAACATCAGGCACAGCACATAGAAAAGCACCGGCAGTTCGAACTGGTTGCTGAGGTTGCTGGCAACTGTCACGCAGGAGGCCGGCTCGGTCGAGCGCGCCTTGTACTGGCTGACTTTGGCTTCGCCCGATTGGATGGCGACATACCTGCGCCGGGCCATGGCGCCATAGACGATGTAGACCAGCAACACGTGCGCCAGAACAGGCCAGAAAATCGATGTCTGGTTCATGAACCCTCCCCGCCCGGTGCCGGGTCAGATCAATTCTGTTTCTGACCCGCCAGCCAGAAGACGGCGATGACGATCACCGGAATTGCGAGCAGCGCGAATTTGGTGACGATCAGCGCCGAGGCGAGACCCAGGGAATCGGGATTGGCCGACAGGAAATCCGACAGAAGGCGGGCCACGGCGATGTTCTGGGCGTAGTTGGCGATCGTGTAGGGCAGCACCAGGATCAGTGCGAAGATCGATTGCATCTGGCCCGGAAGCACGCGGAAATTCCTCAACCGCCTTCCCGCTGCCAGGATCAGGCTGACCAGCGTCACCGACAACAGCGCGGGGAACAGAAGATCGAAGGTCAGATAGTGCCAGACCAGGATGATCTCGCCGCCGCGCCGGCCGAGCGCCGTCAGCCAGGCCATGCCTTCATCCGGCGTGAAGCCAAAAACGCGCATGTCGAGCGACGGCAAACCGCCACTCAACTGGCGGAAATAGAAGAACTCCATGAGCGTCATGGCGATGAAAACCGCCACCGATGCGGTGCAAAGGGCGGCAGCGTGGCGCGATAGCCGCAAGATAGTCGCGGCCAGATTGCGCCAGAACGTGTACTGGTCGGGCCGATCAGGCTCCGCCGGGATAGTTGGGGCTTTCGCGGGTGATCGTGACGTCATGGGCGTGGCTTTCACGAAGTCCGGCGTTGGATATGCGCACAAAGGTGGCGCGTTCGCGGAAATCGGCAAGGTCGCGGCCACCAACATAACCCATAGCGGCTTTCAGGCCGCCTGCAAGCTGGTGCAGCACGCCAGACACAGGTCCTTTGTAGGGGACCTGCCCCTCGATGCCTTCCGGCACCAGTTTCAGCGTGTCGCGAACCTCCGCCTGGAAGTATCGGTCGGCCGAGCCGCGCGCCATGGCGCCGACCGAACCCATGCCGCGATAGGCCTTGAAGGAGCGGCCCTGGTGCAGATAGACCTCGCCCGGGCTTTCGTCGGTGCCGGCAAGCAGCGAGCCGATCATGGCGGCACTGGCGCCGGCGGCAAGCGCCTTGGCCAGATCGCCGGAATATTTGATGCCGCCATCGGCGATCACCGAGGCGCCCGATTTGTGCGCAGTCTCCACCGCCGACATGATGGCCGACAGCTGCGGCACGCCGACGCCGGCGACGATGCGGGTGGTGCAGATGGAGCCGGGGCCGATGCCGACCTTGACGGCATCGGCGCCGGCATCGATCAGCGCCTGGGTGCCCTCGGCGGTGGCAACGTTGCCGGCCAGGATGCGCACCGAATTGGAGAGTTTTTTCGCCCGCGTGACGGCATCGAGGACACGCTGCGAATGGCCGTGCGCGGTGTCGATGACCAGAAGGTCGACGCCCGCCTCGATCAGGCGCTCGGCGCGCTCGAAACCGTCGTCGCCGACGCTGGTGGCGGCCGCGGCGCGCAGACGCCCCTGCGCGTCCTTGGTGGCGTGCGGGTTGAGCTGCGATTTCTCGATGTCCTTGACGGTGATCAGGCCGACGCAATTGCCCTGCTTGTCGACGACGACGAGCTTTTCGATGCGGTGCTGATGCAGAAGCCGCTTGGCCTCGTCCTGGTCGACATTCTCCTTGACCGTGATCAGGTTCTCACGGGTCATCAATTCATAGACTTTCTGCGCCGGATCGGAGGCGAAGCGCACGTCGCGATTGGTCAGGATGCCGACCAGCCGTCCGCTCTTGTGCCCGCCGGAGCCGCCATTCTCGACAACCGGAATACCCGAGATCGAGTAGGTGCGCATCAGCGACAACGCGTCGGCCAGCGTCGCGTCGGGACCGATGGTGACCGGGTTGACCACCATGCCGGATTCGAATTTCTTCACCTGCCGCACCTGCTCGGCCTGCTCGGCCGGCGAGAAATTGCGGTGGATGACGCCGATGCCGCCGGCCTGCGCCATGGCGATGGCAAGCCTTGCCTCCGTGACGGTATCCATGGCCGCCGACAGGATCGGCACGTTGAGGTCGATGTCGCCGGCAATCCGGGTGCGGATGTCGGTCTGGCCGGGCATGACTTCGGAATGGCCGGGCTGCAAAAGCACGTCGTCAAAGGTCAGCGCCAGCGCGCCGGTGGACGTTTCGATGATTTTTGCCATGGCCAGCCCTTTGAATGCGGGAAAAGCGCTGGACCGGGATGGACAGCGCGACTCTCTTCTTCCCTTTCAGGATTGGCGGTGGCTGGTACCACGTCCCGGCACGGAAGAAAAGCCGATCGTTGCGGACGCTTCAGCTTCTATTGCGAACCAAGGAAAGCATCCAGCAAAGCGTGACGCGGCGATGCAAAGGGGTTGACGACGGTTACACCGCCCCAGGTGAAGCCGTCCTGCAGGTCTTCCGACAGAAGCAGCCGGCAACCCGTTTGGGATGCAGCCGAAAGAATGACGGCATCCCAGATGCCGAAGCGATGGTCCGCCGCAAGATCGACAGCCATCGTCATCACCTCCGGCGTCGTCCCGGCAACCGGGAACGCGTCGCGCCAGCTAAGCAGCGCATCCCGAGCCTCCTTGGGCGACCTTCCAGCCTCGCGGACAAGGACCTTGAACAGTTCACCCAGCACCTGGACCGGAACAATGGCAGCGTCTTGTGGAACCTTGCGCAGCAGTCCGAGAACGTGGTCGCGTTTGGCTACGTTGTTAACGCCCTCTGCGTAGGCAAGAATGTTGGTGTCGAGCGCGACCCTCACAGGTCATCCTCGTAGAGCTCATCGCGGGTCCAGCGTCCTGCATCGGCAACCGGCTGCCGTTCGAGTCGCGACAGCAATGCCGCGCGCGAGCGGGAGGCCACACCCTCGTGCCTCTCCGCAGGCACGATCCGTGCCACCGGCCGACCATGGCTTGTCACGAGGTAGCTCTGGCCCTCGCGTACCTCACGCAGGATGCGAGAAAATCTGCGATTGGCATCGGCTGCCGAAACGGCCTCTTCCATGATCATAACGTCCTGTAGTTATTTTCACTACAATAGGGATAGTGTCCGCTTTTTGCAAGCAATCGCGTATCGCAGCCGCCACCGGAGGTTGCGGTCGCATAAAAGTGACAGCAATTTAACACGACATTGGTGTCCAGCCGTGATAACCGCCCTGCCTGCCGGCAAACTCCCGGTCGGCAACATCTGGAATCAAGCCCGGACGCGTTCCTTTGAACCGAACCATTCCGCTCATATTGGCGGTCGCTCTTTTCATGGAAAACATGGATTCGACCGTCATCGCCACATCGCTGCCGGCGATCGCCCTCGACATCCACACCAGCCCGATCGCGCTCAAGCTGGCGTTGACCTCCTATCTTGTGTCGCTGGCGATCTTCATTCCCATCAGCGGCTGGATGGCGGATCGCTTCGGCGCCAAGAACGTTTTCCGCGCCGCGATCGCGGTGTTCATCGTCGGTTCGGTCGCCTGCGCCGTTTCGGGCTCGCTGCCGGCCTTCGTGGTGTCGCGCTTCCTGCAAGGCATAGGCGGCGCCATGATGACGCCGGTCGGGCGCCTGGTGCTGGTGCGCGCCACGCCCAAGAGCGAACTTGTCGCGGCGATGTCCTGGCTGACCGTGCCGGCATTGGTGGGCCCGCTGGTCGGACCGCCGATCGGCGGCTTCATCACCACCTACTTCACCTGGCACTGGATCTTCCTGATCAATGTGCCGATCGGCCTGATCGGCATCTGGCTGGCCACCCGCTTCCTGCCGGAAACCGAGATCGATGGAGACGCCGCCGCTCGATTTCGTCGGCTTCGTGCTGAGCGGGCTGGCGGCGTCCGGCGTCGTGTTCGGCCTGTCAGTGATCAGCTTGCCCTATCTGCCGCCGGCGACCGGCTTCATCACCGTGGGCGTCGGGCTGGTGTCGGGCGCTCTCTACCTCATGCATGCGCGCCGTGCCAGGAACCCCCTGCTGGCGCTCGACTTGTTCCGCAACCAGGTATTCCGCTCCTCCGTGCTTGGCGGCGGACTTTTCCGCATCGGCATCGGCGCCGTGCCGTTCCTGCTGCCGCTGATGTTCCAGATCGGTTTCGGGCTGACGCCGTTCCAGTCCGGCATGATTACCTTCGTCTCCGCGATCGGCGCCATCGGCATGAAATTCGTCACAGCGCTGATCTTCCGCGTCGTCGGCTTTCGTCGCGTGCTGATCGTCGGCTCGCTGGTGGCCGCCGCGTCGATCGCCGTCAACGGCCTGTTCACGCCCGATACGCCCTATCTCTTGATGCTGGCCATGCTGCTGGTGGGCGGCTTCATCCGCTCGATGTTCTTTACCGGCATCAACGCCCTCGCCTACGCCGAGGTTTCAGCCGAGGACACGAGCAAGGCAACACCGATCGCCGCCGTGTTCCAGCAACTGTCGATCGCGCTGGGCGTGGCGGTTGCCGGCGGCATCCTGGAAGTATCGACGGCTATCCACGGCGGCCCGTTGACATTGCCGGACTTCCATACCGCCTTCTTCATCGTCGCGGCAATTTCCGCCGCCGCATCGCTGTCGTTCATGCGGCTGGCGCCCGATGCCGGCAACGCCGTATCGGGCCACGGCCGCCTGACCATGCCCAAGCCGCTGGAACCGGTGAGGTCGCCGGGGGAGTGAGACGGTTCAGCCGTCGCCGTCCGCCGGCCCTTCGCCATGGCTCCGTGCGCTCAAGTTCTTCGAGACATCCACTGGACGTTCCGATCCGCCTGATGGCGGACCGGATTCTCGCCCTTTGAAATCCTTCGCCAGTAGATACAGCTCCACCGACTCATCGCGCGACGCAGGCGGCTTGACGTGGTGGACGGACCGGAAATTCTTCTTCAGCATCGAGAGCAGCTCGTTTTCGGCGCCGCCCTGGAACGTCTTGGCCAGGAAGTGGCCGCCCGGCTTCAGCACCGACAGCGCGAAATCGGCGGCCACCTCGCACAGATGCATGGTGCGGATGTGGTCGGTCCGCTTGTGGCCGGTGGTGGGCGCCGCCATGTCGGACAGCACGACATCGGGATCGCCGCCAAGCGCCTCGGCCAGCTTCGGCGGCGCCTCGGGATCGAGGAAATCCATCAACAGCACCGGCGCGCCGGGCACCGCGTCCATCTCCAGATAGTCGATGCCTACGACATGCGGATTTTCCGCGGTCGATTTGGTCCGCGCGGCCGCGACCTGGCACCAGCCGCCGGGGGCCGCACCAAGGTCGATCACCTTCATGCCGGGTTTCAGCAGATGGTGCTTGTCGTCGATCTCGATCAGCTTGTAGGCCGCGCGCGAGCGGTAGCCGTCAGCCTTGGAGCGCTGGACGTAGGGATCGTTGATGTGGCGCTGCAGCCAGCGGCGCGACGATTCCTTCAGCCCGCTTTTCTTCTTGATCCGCGTCTTCAGCACGCGAATGCCGGCCGAGCCCGGCTTTTCCGGTTTCTTGGTCATTGGTTGACTTCTTGTCCAAGTTTTCTCGCTTGCCGGGTTGTGGCCGTTTTTCGGCGGCAGCGCGTTTGGCAAACGGCTTCCCCCACTCCGTCGCTGCTTCGCAGCGCCACCTCCCCCCTCCGGAGGGAGAGGAAGGGCGCCAAGATTGGCTAGCTCGCGCCATTCCTCTCCCCCGTCGATCGGGGAGAGGTGTCGAGCGAAGCTCGACGGAGCGGGGGCGACTGCTCACCGGAGCAACACTTGCGCCAGCTTGCCCGAGCGTGACTTCTGGACAAACGGAGGCGTTTGTCCGCGAAAACCGGTCGCCACTTTTCGCTGACGCGGTCCTGCGGTTGGGGATCATGCTCTGCCGCGCCCATCGTTGCGCCAGACGCCGTCATCGGCCATCAGCTCGCTCAAGATGCCCTCGCGCAGGCCGCGGTCGGCGACGCGCAGCCGCTCCGATGGCCACACGGCCCGGATCGCTTCCAGGATGGCGCAGCCGGCCAGCACCAGGTCGGCGCGGTCGGCGCCGATGCAGGGATTGGCGACACGCTGCTGGAAATCCCAGCCGACCAGCTTTTCAACCATGCGGTCGACGCTGTCCCTGTCCATCCACAGGCCGTCGACGCGGCGGCGGTCGTAGCGGTCGAGATCGAGATGGACGCCGGCCAGCGTCGTCACCGTTCCGGAAGTGCCCAGCAGATGGAATTTCGGGCTGGCCTTGAGGTGAGCCAGCCGATCACGGCCGTCGAAGGCGGCGAGCCGGGCGGCCACGTCGTCGACCATGGCGCCAAAAATCTCGCGCGTCACCGTGCGGCCGCCGAAGCGCTCGGCCAGCGAGACGACGCCGACCGGCAGCGACGTCCACGACACGATATGGTTGGCGAGCCGCGGCGAGCGGCGGCCGGTGAGATCGATCAGCGCGATCTCGGAGGAGCCGCCGCCGATGTCGAACAGCACGACGCCCTGCGTGTCGCGCTCGACCAGCGAACCGCAGCCGGACACCGCGAGCCGGGCTTCGGTCTGTCGGTCGATGATTTCGAGCTTGAGGCCAGCCTCGCGCTCGACGCGCTCCAGGAACTCGACGCCGTTCGCCGCCGAGCGGCAGGCTTCGGTGGCGATCAGCCGCGCCTTCCTGATCTTGCGGTTGCGCAGTTTCTCGCCGCAGACCTTCAGGGCCTCGACCGCGCGGTCCATCGCCGGTTGGCCGAGGCGGCCGCTGGTCGTGAGCCCCTCGCCCAATCGCACGATGCGCGAAAAGGCGTCGATGACACGAAACTGGCCATGACGCGCCGGCACGGCGACCAGCAGCCGGCAATTGTTGGTGCCGAGATCGAGCGCGGCAAATACCGGCAATTCCGGCATCGTCGGGCGACGGGCCCCCGGTTCTGGCCGAGCCACCGCGATGGGCGGTGTGGCTATGCCTGCAAGCGCCGCGCCAGCCGCGGCGGCGCGTGGCGCCGGCGCCCCATTCGCCGCGGGACGGATATCGTCGCGCGCAAAAACCTTGCGCCCGCGCCGGCGTTTGCGCCTTTTCTTGGCCTTGCCCTTTTGATGGTGGTTTGCGTCGCTCGCCTGCCCGTCGGCGGAGCGTGGCTCCGTCGGGCGGCGTTGCTGCCATTTGGCGGTCCCCAGGCCTGCCGGCCCCGGGGAAGCGCTGGACGCGCCCACCTCCGGCGCGCCGGCGCCGGTGTCGCGGTCTTCCACTGTCGTTCCTTCCGGCGCCGCGCGAACCGGCGAACGGACGCAGCAGGCGCTTCTTTGTTTCAAGTTGCCGCCAGACTAACAGCGCCGGCCCGGATCACCAAGTGCCGCGTGGCACGAATTTTGCCGGGCTGTCCGCAAACCGCCCGCTGCCGCGTCTTGCGCAAAGTGGGGGTAAACAGCGACTTTCAGCACAAATGCGTGTGGGGACGGTCGCATGGCCGGGCCGATATTCCCGCTCGGCTGTCGATTTTCCGCCTCTCAACGACGATTACGATTGCGGCTTGCCATAGCGGCAAGGCCCGGCGGTTGAATAGCCGGCTTCGATGAGGCATCTCTGAAATGGAGGGGGCAGAGCGATCGGAATCGCTGACCGCTTTCCCGCGATGACAGCGAAGGCAACGGGCCCGCAACGCATGGCAGTCAGGCAATGAACTGGAGACGCTATTTCTGGCCGGTCGTCGGCGTCGGGGCGGTGATTTTCTCGCTCCTGCTGCTCTGGCACGAATTGCGCGGCATTTCGCTGGATGATGTCTGGGACGGTATTGCGGCGATCCCGGCCCGCGGCTGGATCCTCGCGGGGCTGAGCTCGGTTGTCGCCTATGCCTCGCTCGCCGGCTACGACCACATCGCGCTCCTGCATATCGGCAAACGCGTGTCGTGGCTGTTCGTCACGCTGTGCTCCTTCACCACCTACGCGCTGTCGCACAATATCGGCGGCTCGGTGTTTTCGGGCGCCGTCATCCGTTATCGCGCCTATGGCACGAGGGGATTGAGCGGACAGGACGTCGGCGTGCTGGTGGCGATCTGCTGGATTACCTTCGTGCTGTCGACGGTACTTGCCTCCGGCCTCGTTCTGGTGCTCGAACCGCAGATCACCGACCGCTTCTCCGGCATAGCCCATCACGGCCTGTCGCGGGCTGCGGGCATCGTCATGCTTGCCGTCGTCGCCGCCTATATCTTCGGCAGCTGGCTGCATCTGCGGCCGCTGAAGATCGGCAGCTTTCAGATTCACTATCCGGCCCTGCCGATCGTGGCGCGACAATTACTGATCGGCCCGATCGAACTCCTGGCGGCAGCCGCGATCATCTTCTTTGCCCTCCCCGGGACCCATAACCCCGGCTATTTCGTGGTGCTCGGCGTGTTCCTCGTCTCCTTCTCGATCGCGCAGATCTCGCACGCGCCGGGTGGGCTGGGCGTGTTCGAGGTGGTGTTCCTGGCCGGGCTCTCCGACATGGACCCCGTGGGCGTGCTGGCGGCCCTGCTGGTATTCCGGCTGTTTTATCTCATCGTCCCGCTGTTTCTGGGCCTGGGCATCGTGCTCTACTTCGAGCGCTCGCAGTTCGGGCGGACAGGCAATTGAAAAGCCGCGCCGAAACATCACAATTGAAACACCGGCAGGCTTGACTATTTTCTGCTGGCGGCTACAAGGCAGCGCTCACAGCGGTTCGCCCGCTAGGCCCGCGCGGTTTATGACCTCGCCTGCTGGGGAATAGGTTAACGGTAGACCCACGGACTCTGACTCCGTTAGTCCTGGTTCGGATCCAGGTTCCCCAGCCAGCTTCACTCTGGTCCGTTCCGGACACATAGGTTACGGTTTATACCGGAGACATGGATAACACTTTTGGCCCGAAGGGGTTTTGGAGTGGTTCGAGCCTGCATGTCTCATCATCGAAATATCCCAAATCGTAGTCCATGAAGCTAGCCAGCCAGATATGGTCCTCGACCTGTTTGATGCCGACGATCTGGCCGGCAAAGACAAGGCTGAGGTTGATCTTCTTTCTGTTATAGCAGATGCGGCCGCAGGTGGTGACGGTGACGGCCTTGTCGTGAAACGGATAGTCGAGGTCTGGTAGGCCGGCATAGGGACGCGTTGAGGGCGCGTAGCGCTCCGCCGGGTAGTCCATGTCGAGCGCCTGGTGCGGGCGTTCTGAGTTGAACTCATCGATGAAGTCATCGAACCTGGCCTGCTGTTGAAGGAAATTGGCACCAGCCGGTTTGGTGGTTTCCTTCTTCAGGGTGAGGTGCATGCGCTCATGACGCCCGTTCTGCTGCGGGCAGCCCGGCTTGATGCGCTCGATGTCGATGCCCAGGCGCAGCCACCAGACCGACAGCTTGCTGAGGTTGAACAGCGCATTGGGGCTGGCGAAGGGAACGCCATTGTCGGTCCTGATCGCGCTGGGGAGGCCGAACTCTTTGAAAACGCTTTCGAACACGGTGAAGGCACAGGCTTCCTTGGTGGTCGAGAGCGCCTCGCAGGCGATGAGATAGCGGCTGGCAAAGTCGGTGATCGTCAACGGATAGCAATAGCGCCGATCGGCGAGCATGAACTCGCCCTTGTAGTCGGCACACCACAGATCGTTGGGGCGACAGCCGTTTGAAAGCGGTGTCCCCGTCGCCCGGTTTCGCCTGCGCTTGCGGTGCTCGACCAGGCCGTGGCGATCGAGCACGGCGTGCACCGTCGAGATCGCCGGCCGGTGCACATCCGGATACAGCCGGGCCAGCCGCTCGCGTATCTTCGGCGCGCCCCATGTCGGCTTGTCTTGCTTGAGGCGCACAATCAGCTTCTCGATTTGAAACGGAAGCTGATTGGCGTGGCGATAGGGCCGACGCGATCGATCCGTCAGCCCCTCCAGGCCGCTATCGTTGTAGCGCGCGAGGATCTTGTAGCCGGTCTTGCGCGAGATATCGAACTCTCGGCAAAGCACGGCCATCTTCTCACCGTCCAGCAGCCGGGCGACGAACTTCAGCCGCTCTTCCATGACGTTACACTCCTTCCAAGGCACCTTGCTCTCCTTGCAAAGGGCCGAAAGTGTAACCCATCTATCCGGAATGAACTGTCACCCATCCCTCGGGAAGGGCATCCCACCGTCCGCACCAGACCAACCAGCCTGATCCGCCGTCTCGCGATCGAACAGGCAGCCCGATCATCACGGGTTGAAATATCGGGGCGGCCTCTTACCTCGGTGAAGGGCGGGCGAACAATCCAGCAGATCGGAGAGCGGTTTTGGCGTCTCGCGGGATTCGACTACCGGCTATCCTGTTTCTTCTCACCGGCACGGGCGCGCTCTGGTCCTGCGTCGTTCCCGACGATACGTCCAAGCTTGCGAAAGAGGATCCCACAACGGCTGCCGCCCAAAAGGAAATGGTCGGCCTCAGCGAAGCGGATCTGCGAATGTGTGCGGGATTCCCCACCGCCACCGCCGACGAAGGAGCATCGGGGCAAATCTGGAGCTACGAGCGCGCGGTGCAGCGGGGCAATGTCAATGTCGTGCTTCCTACCTTCGCGGTGGGCCCTATCCCTTCCGTCGGCGGGTCGTTGAATGTCGCTCCGGGAGGTTATTGCAACACACAGGTTCGCATCGTCGATGGCCGTGTGGCTGAGGTCGCCTATGCGGGCGATAACAACCTTCCAAACCGCCGCGATGGGCTGTGTGTCAGCGCCGTCGACGCATGCGTCGTCTATGCCCGCAAACAAAACAAGGGCAGGCCTGGCAGTTAATGGCGTTCGACACCGGTGCGTGTGAGCCCGGCGTTGCCATAGGCGCTGCACGGGCTGGTGGAATGCCTGACACGGCGCGGCGAAGCGAGGAGTTGCCGGCGCTGCTGGCAAAGCTCGCCACGGCGATGGCCAAGGCGGATGTACCGATCAGCTCGTCATGCCTGTGTGCAGGACGAGCGTGCAGCCGGCGCCGAGTTCTTGCCGTTAAGTCTATCATCACATGCATCCGCGCGACCGCCGGACGTCCCGATCCGTATTCCTCATACTGGCGGTCGGTGATCGCGGCTCAAATGCAGGGGGGAATGGAACCAGATCGGCCCTGCAACGTCATAGAAGCAGGTGCTCATGCAGGAGTGTGACGTCGATGACCAGGCTCCTTCTCGTCGCGGCTGTCGTGCTCGCCATGGCATGTGACGTATCGGCGGCGGCAAAGCTGGACGTCGCAGCCGTCAACAACGCGCAATTCGACGACAGCGAAGCAAAAGGCGTCAGTGCGACCGTGCTGAAGGCACAGATCCTTCTGGATCGCGCGCGCTTCTCGCCGGGCCTGATCGACGGCCGCGCAGCAGAGAACTTCGCCAAGGCGGTCCGGGCGTTTCAGGCGGCCAACGGGCTGCCCGCCGATGGTAAGCTCACCCGCCAGACCTGGGACAAGCTGGTCGCGACCTCCCCGAGCCCGGCGCTCGAGACGTACGAGCTGACGCGCAAGGATGTGCGCGGACCGTTTACCAGGCGAATTCCGGCGCGCATGGAGAAAATGGCCCGCCTGCGCAGGCTCGGCTACCACAACGCGGCGGAAAAAATAGCGGAGCGCTTCCACGTCAGCCAACAGTTGCTTCAACGGCTCAACCGTGGCGTCGGCTTCAGGAAGGCCGGGCAAAAGGTGCTGGTGCCTGCCGTCACCCGAGGCGATCCGCCCGCGGGTGTTGCTGAGGTCGAGGTCGACAAGGGCGCGCGCCAGCTTCGCGTGCTCGACCCGTCCGGCAAAGTGCTTGCGGTGTACCCCGCCTCGATCGGCAGCCAGGAGAAGCCGGCGCCGAGCGGCCAGGCAGAGGTCAAACGCGTGGTGCACAACCCCACCTATCACTACGATCCCGACTTCGCCTTCAAGGGGGTGAGGACCAAACGCCCCTTCACGATCGCCGCCGGGCCAAACAATCCGGTGGGATCGGTGTGGATTGATTTGTCCATCGAAAGTTACGGCATTCACGGGACTCCGGACCCGAGCAAGATCGGGAAAACCTTCTCGCATGGCTGCATCAGGCTGACCAATTGGGACGCCGAAGACCTCGCCTCCGAAGTGCACGAGGGCACGAAGGTCATCTTCACCGGCGAAGCGGTGGGATCGATCACCCAGGGATCGCCGTAGAGGCAACCGGGGGAATCACTTTCACGTGGCTGCTGCCATTGAGGCGCTGCCGGCCTTGCCGTCAACCGGCCGGCGCCTCAATTCACGGCGAAATCACCCCAGCCACTTCTCATAATCGGACACCAGCAGGTGCAGCGGCGCGACGTCCTCGTCGATATTGGAGAAGCGACCGATCGGCTCGCGAAACACATTGTCGGTGAGATCGTCATTGACGGTCGACACCTCGCCGATCAGTACGTCCTTGCCTTCGGCCCAGAAGGCATGCCAGACGCCGGGCAGCAGCGTGACGCTCTGGCCCGGATCGAGCTTCAGCAGCCCGCCCGCCGGCAACCGGTGGATGGTGCCGTCGACAGGCACCGACACCTCGGCCTTGGGATCGATGCCGCCGTCGCGATCGTGCATGAACAGTTCCAGCACCAGCTTGCCGCCGCCACGGTTGATGATGTCCTCGGCCTTGATGTTGTGGCGGTGCATCGGCGACAACTGGTCCTTGCGCGAGATCATGATCTTCTCGGCATAGAGCATGCCCATGCCCTTCTTCATGTCCTCGTAGCGGCCGTTGCGCACTGTGAACAGGAACAGGCCGAGCTCCTTGAATTTTTCCTGGCCGTAGTCGGTGATGTCCCAGCCGAGCCGCGAGGTGAAAATGGCCGAGGAATCGACCTGGCGCGCCTTCATCTCTTCCGGCGACCAGTAGGCGAAGGGCGGCATGATGTAGCCGAACGAGCGGATGAAAGCGTCGGCTTCGCGGATGATGTCGTTGATGGCGGAGCGTTTCATGATCGTGGTCCTCGTGTCGACTTTTCCGACAAATCGCATAGCCGAACGACGATGCGGTGTCGATCCGTATTGCCTCGCCCCGGCTTGCAGCGCGGACGCATGGAACCTCCGATCCGCTCGGCTGGCCGCGTGACATAAGGCGCTTTCAGGGCCATAACCCCTGCGGATTCCACAGGGTGACAGATGATGCCGACCATTCACGACCTCGATACGCCATCGATCCTGATCGACGCCGCGCGCGCCGAAGCCAATATTGCCCGCGCGCAGGCGCATGCCGACCGCCACGGGTTGAAGCTCAGGCCGCACATCAAGACGCATAAGCTGCCCTATTGGGCGAAGAAGCAGGTGGCGGCGGGCGCGGTCGGCATCACCTGCCAGAAGATCGGCGAGGCCGAGGTGATGGCCGATGCCGGGCTGACCGACATTTTTCTCCCCTACAACATCCTTGGCCGTGCCAAGCTGGAGCGGCTGAAGGCGCTGCATGGGCGCGTCACCCTGTCGGTGACGGCGGACAGCGTTGAGACGATCGACGGACTGGCCGCCACCTTCGCCGATGCCGGCCATCCCCTGCCGGTCCTGGTCGAATGCGACACCGGCATGGGGCGTTGCGGCGTGCAGACGGCTGGCGAGGCTGTTGGGCTGGCAAGACAGATCGACACGGCCAAGGGCCTCGCCTTCGGCGGGCTGATGACCTATCCGGCCGCGGGCCGTGCGGCGGAGGCCGAGGCCTGGCTCGCCGGCGCCAGGCAGGCGCTGGCTGCCTGCGGCCTCGCCTGCGAGCGCATCTCCAGCGGCGGCACGCCCGACATGTGGCGCTCCGGCGAAGACAGCGTCGTCACGGAATACCGGCCCGGCACCTACATCTATCTCGACCGCTACCAGGTCGCCAAGGGCGTCGGCAGCCTCGACGATTGCGCGCTGAGCGTGTTGTCGACCGTGGTCAGCCATCCGACGCGGACGCGTGCCATCCTCGACGCCGGCAGCAAGGCGCTGTCGAGCGACACGCTGGGGCTCGCCGATTTCGGCGAGTTGCTCGGCGTTGCGGGAGCGCGGGTGACCGGCCTGAGCGAGGAACACGGCACGGTCACGCTCTCAGGCGATGGCAAGCTTCGCATCGGCGAGCGCGTGCGCGTGGTGCCCGACCATTGCTGCGTCGTCACCAACCTGTTCAATGAGGTCAATTTGATCGACGGCGAGACGGTGCTGGAAACCCTGCCGGTGGCCGCACGTGGGCGGATGGGATGACTTCTTTGGCCAGGCGCGGGTGATTCAAGCCGGCTGACGCTCAGCCTGCCGGGCCGCGACCCTGCGCATCGCAATCACCCGCCGCCGGTGGATTTCGGTACGCATCGCCATCAGGTGCAGCGCGAAGAACAGCACCGTGAAGCCGATGGCCATCACCAGCAGCGGCCAGAGCATCGAGGAGTCGATGGTCGATCCGCCCATGCGGAACACCGAGGCCGGCTGATGCAGCGTGTTCCACCAATCGACCGAGAATTTTATGATCGGGATGTTGATGAAGCCGACCAGCGTGATGATGGCGGCGGCCCAGGCGGCGCGGCCGGCGTCATCGAGCGCGCGGGTCAGCGCGATGATGCCGAGATACATCAGGAACAGCACGAAGACCGAAGTCAGCCGCGCGTCCCACACCCACCAGGTGCCCCACATCGGCTTGCCCCAGATCGAACCGGTGACCAGCGCCAGCGCGGTGAAGACGGCACCTATGGGGGCCGCCGATTTCAGTGCGACATCGGCCAGCGGATGGCGCCAGACCAATGTGCCGAGCGCCGAGAGCGCCATCAGCGTGTAGCACATCATGGCCAACCAGGCGAAAGGCACATGGATGTACATGATGCGGACGGTGATGCCTTGCTGGAAGTCCTCGGGCGCGGTGAAGCTCATATAGAGGCCGGCGGCAAGGGTCAGCGCCGCAATCGTCGCCAGCCACGGCACCACCCGGTCGGCAAGCGCCACGAACCGTGTCGGGTTGGCAAGATCGGTCCAGCCGCTCAGGCGTGAAGTGCTGTCGCTCATGCCGCTTTAAATAGCCCGGCTATGCGTCTGGGGCAATCGAGGGAGTGTCGCAGGCCTTGTCACCTCCCCTTGGGGGGTTGCTGCGAAGCAGCGGGGTGAGGACGGCGGCGCTCCCCGACCGGACCTTCGGTCCGACCTCCCACGGGGGAGGTAAAAGAACCCGCTCAGGCGGCCTCGCCCTGTATCGAGCGGCTGAGGCGGCGGACCTCTTCGTCGTTGAGCAGGCCGCCGGCGCGCAGCAGGCTGGCGAAACGGCCGTTGCGCAGCGACAGCTCGGCGAAGCCACCCATTTCGACCACCCTGCCCTTGTCCATGAACACGACCAGATCGGCGTCGCGGACGGTAGTCAGGCGGTGGGCGATGATGAAGGTGGTGCGGTCGCGGCGCAATTCGTCGATCGCTTCCTTGACGCGGTCTTCTGTCTCGACGTCGAGGGCGCTGGTCGCCTCATCCAGCACCAGGATCGGAGCATCCTTCAACACGGCGCGGGCAATGGCGATGCGCTGGCGCTCGCCGCCAGACAACTGGCCGCCGCGTTCGCCGACTACCGTGTCGTAGCCATTGCTCTTGGCCAGGATGAAGTCCTGTGCGGCAGCCGCGTTGGCGGCGGCATGGATCTCGTCGTTGGTCGCATCGGAGCGGCCGACGCGGATGTTGTCCTCGATCGAGCGGTTGAGCAGGCCTGCATCCTGGAACACGGTGGCGATCGAATGGCGCAGCGACTTGCGGGTCACGGTGCGGGTGTCGATGCCGTCGATCAGGATACGGCCGGTGGACGGCGAGAAGACGCGCTGCAACAGATTGATGAGCGTGGTCTTGCCGGCGCCGGTCGGCCCAACGATGGCTACGGTCTGGCCCGCCTGGACCTCGAAGGAGACGTCGTGGATGCCCTGCCCCGAATTGGCGAATTCGAAGCCGACATTCTCGAAGCGGACATGGCCGGTGACGTTAGTGAGATCGCGCAGCCCGTCCGGTTCGGCGGCGTCGGCCGCCGAGTCCTCGAGATGGTAGAAATCCTCGAGCTTGGCGCGGGCTTCCGAAATCTGGTTGGCGAATGCCGACATCTGGTCGAGACGTGCGATCAGCAGCGTTGCAAAACCGGTGAAGGCGATGACGTCGCCGATGCGCAGCTGGCCGTGGGTGACCAGATAGGCGCCGATCAAAAGCACCACCATCATCGAAATCGTCGACGACAGGCGATGCAGCGCATTGGCCATGGCCCACCAGTCGAGCACAGGGTTCTGCGCATCGAGCAGGTTCTTGACGTAGCGGCGCAGCGTATCGGCCTCATGGCCGAGGCGGTTGTAGCTCTGCAAAACGGCGACGTTGCTGACCGAGTCCGTCACATGGGCGAATACGGTGTGATAGTGGCGCTCCACGGCGGCCTGGCCTGCCTTGGTCCGCTTCATCACCAGCCGGCCGATGCCGACATAGAGCACGCCGAGAGCCAGCAGCACCATCGACATGCGCACGTCCATGCTGAGCGCGGTCGGGATCAGCAGGAACAACGCGACGGCCGTGGACAGATGCTGGCGCATGAATTCGAGCCAGAGACTAAACAAGGTCTCCACGGCACGCAGCAGCGTGTGCAGGGAATTGGACGTGCCGCGCTGATGATGCCAGGCGAGCGGCATGGTGATGACGCGCTCGAAGGAGTCGCAGAGCACTTCGCTGCGCCGGGCGTGGGCGAAGCGGTCGGCGCCGCGCGCCACAAGAACGAACGCGATGATGTTAAAGGCGCCCAGGCCGGCCCAGAGGGCGAGGGTCGAAAAGACGGAGCCGTGTGCGGAAATCGCGTCGATCACGCGACCGAACATGATCGGCTCCAGGATGGCGATGATGGCCAGCGCGACATTGGCTGAGCAGATCAGCGCTACGCGTTTCCTGTCAGCTGCCAAATAACCGAGCGCTCGCCAGTAGATTTGCAGAAGGGACACTTCAGCTACTCCGCCAAAACATTTATTGTGCACCGCACCATTTCTTGACACGTATCGGTTAACGCGTCGCAAAACAATGCCCGTCTATCCCTTCCGTTCCCGTTTAGCGAACAAAAGATGACGACGAGGCGAAATCTCACGTGATCACCTAACGGGTTGAGATAAAAGGTGAAATGTCAGCCTTGCGGCAAAATCATGGCAGCCGCTGAGCGCTGCCACATTTTTAATCACGGCGATCTTGCCCGGCATGGCCCGACCGGATCCGCCGGCTGCCGAAGCGGAGATCTGCAAATAGACAAAAGACTATCGCGCGCATTCCGGAGGATGCGCGGGACAGGGTTGAAGCTGTTGATTTTACGAAGGTATCTTCACGACGACTTCGACCTTGCTACCAGCCTTCGGTTGGAAAGACGCGGATTTCGTCTTCGAACCATCAACTTCAAGCGAGATCGACTTGGTCTTTTTGTCGCGGACGACACGCACCGTGACTTCGGCCCCCAGCATTTTGAGCGTGGCGGCGTAGCCATCCCAATGGCTGGGCAGTTTCGGCCTAAACGTGATCTGCTTTCCACGCCGCTCGATGCCGAGAATGCCTTCGACCGCCGCCCGGTACAGCCAGCCCGCCGAGCCCGTGTACCACGTCCAGCCACCGCGGCCGCCCTTGTTGTCGCTGGCATTGCCGTCGCCGGCGTAGATATCGGCCGCAACCACGTAGGGCTCGACGCGGTAGCGCTCTGCCGAGGCCTCGTCCAATGCGTGGTTGACCGGGTTCAGCATCGAGAAGCAGCGATAGGCCTCGTCGTTCAGCCCCATTTCGGCCAGCGCGATGACGAACCAGGTGGCGGCATGAGTATACTGGCCGCCATTCTCGCGAACGCCCGGCGGGTAGCTCTTGATGTATCCCGGGTCCTTCTTCGTCTTCGAAAAGGGCGGCGTGAACAGCTTGAGGATCTTGAGTTCGTCGTCGACGAGCAGCTTGGTCGCCTGCTGCATCGCCGTCGTCGAACGCGCCGGATCGCCCTCGCCCGAGAGTACGCTCCAGGACTGGGCGATGGAGTCGATCCTGCACTCCTGGGATGAGCGCGAACCGAGCGGCGTGCCATCGTCAAAACTGCCGCGCCGATACCATTCGCCGTCCCACGCCGTGCTCTCCAGCGCGCGTTTCAGCGCGTCGGCATGCTTTGCCCAGGCCTGCGCGTGCTTGGCATCACCCTCGGTCTTGGCCACGGCGGCGAAGTCGCCCAGCGTCCGCAGCAGGAACCATCCGAGCCAGACGCTCTCGCCCTTGCCTTGCTCGCCGACGCGGTTCATGCCGTCATTCCAGTCGCCGCCGAGGATCAGCGGCAGCCCGGCGGGACTGCTGCGCGCAATGGCAAGATCGAGCGCACGCGCGCAATGCTCGTAAAGGGACGCCGTCTTTTTCGAAATTTCGGGCGTGAAGAAGGCATCGTGCTCGCCCTCGCCGAGCGGCTGTCCATCGATGAAGGGCAGCTGCTCCTTCAGGATGGTGGCGTCACCCGTCACCAGCAGGTAGCGCGCGGTGGCATGGGCCAGCCAGACCACGTCGTCGGAGATCAGCGTACGCACACCCGCCCCGGTGCGCGGCAGCCACCAATGCTGCACGTCGCCTTCAGGGAACTGCCGACGCGCCGCGTTGAGGATCTGGTCTCGCGCCAGTTTGGGATCGTGCGCCAGCAGAGCCAGCGTGTCCTGCAACTGGTCGCGGAAGCCGAAGGCGCCACTGGCCTGATAGAAGGCAGAGCGGGCGCGGATGCGGCAGGCGAGGCTCTGGTAGGGCAGCCAGTGGTTGACCATGGTGTCGAGCGCCTTGTCCGGCGTTTCGACCTGGATGGTGTCGAGGAAGCCGCGCCACTCGCGCTCGTTGTCGGCCAGACGCTGGTCGAAATCCCTGCCCCGATGCTTGCGCACCAGGGCGCTCGCTTCCGCGGCCGAGCCGGCGTCCCCGAGCAGCCAGAACAGCGTGACGTCGCCGCCGGCCGGAACATCGATGTCGCGGGCGATTGCAGCGCAGGGATCGTCGCCGGCCTCCACGCGGCCTGACAGTCCCGCGCCGCTCAGCACCGCCTGCGGAAACTCGCTGGTGCCGTGCCGGCCCAGGAATTCAGTCCGGTCTGCTGTCACCGAATGCACGCCGTCATCGGCGGCGAGGAAGGCGACGCGCTCCCCGAAATCGAGCCCGTAGGGGTTCTGTGCCAGCAAGGCGCCGGTGGCGGCATCGCGCGACGGAACGATGGTCGCCGCCGTGCGCGAGCGATGTCCGCCCAGCACCCATTCGGCATAGGCATAGACGCGCAGCCTGGCCGGCGCCGGGCCGGCATTCTGGATGCGCAGGCGGGAAATCTTCACCGGGTCGACCGGGTCGACGACATGGGTGAGGTCCATCGATAATGAGCCGCGCTTCGACCGGAAGGTGGAGAACCCTTGGCCGTGCCACGTCTCGTAAGTCATCGACGGATCGCGCACCACGGCGGCGAGCGGCGAGAATGCCCGGCCACTGGCGTGATCATAGATATAGATGCCCTCACCGGGCCGGTTCGAAACCGGATCGTTCGACCACGGCGTCAGTTGGTAATCGCGGCTGTTGCGGCTCCAGGTGAAGGCAGCGCCTTCGGCGGAGACGTGGAAGCCGAACGAGGCGTTGGAAATAACATTGATCCAGGGTTGGGGCGTGGTGCTGCGGCCGGCCAGGCGGACGACATAATGCCGCCCGTCGCCCTCGAAACCACCGAACCCGTTCCATTGGCTGAGCCCGTGCCCGTCCGCCGCCAGGGCCTGCGAGCCAAAGGAATGCGTCATAGGCCCCAATTCGGGCAATGCCGCCGGCTGCTGGGCATCGCGCGCCTGCAAGGCGGCCACTTCGGCCCGCTCGATCTGATCGAAGATGGTGCCGTTGCGCGTGTGCAGAACCACGCGGGCAACCGCAAGCAGCGTCTTGTAGGTGGTCTCGTCCATCAGGTCGCGGCGCACGGCGAATATGTGCTGGCGCGGTCCGAGCTCCTTGCCGCGCAAGCGGCTGTTCTCGCACAGGGATTCGACTGCTCGCTGCAGGTCCTGCACATAGGACGAGGCCTGTTCGTTGACGACGACGAAATCGATCATCATGCCACGGGTGCGCATGTACTCCTGGAAACGCAGCGCCTGGGCGACGATTTCGAGATCGGCGACGTCGCCGATCCTGACCAGGAAGATCGGGAAATCGCCGGAGATGCTGGTCGGCCACAGGCTCGACTGCTTGCCCAGTCCCGAAGCGATGGATTCGGCCGGCAGGCGCAGGAACGGATCGGGATAGATCAGATAGCGCGCCAGCTTCTGTACGTTGGCGGCGTCGGCCAGGCTGAGGCCGAGATGCCGGGTCTGCACCTGGCTGCGCGTCCAGGCAAGCATTGCCTGTCGGGCAAAGCTCTCCGGGTGGTCGAGCCGGGCAATGGCCTCCTCCAGCTCCGCGCGGTTGGAACCGACGACGGTCCAGAAGGTCAGCGATATCTTCTTGTTGGCGGGCACGCGCACCTGGCGGCGCAGCGAGGCGACGGGATCGAGGGTGAAGCCGGAATGGCCGCCAAGCCGGGCGCCCGGATCGAACGCCGCAGCGTCGACGATGGTGCGGCCGCGGCCGATGAAGGCGCGCCTGTCGGTCTCGGCTTCGGCGTCGCGCGCCGGACCGGACGGGTCGGTGACGAAATGCACCATCGTCACGTCTGGCTCGCTGGTCTCGCGCTTGCGCCGCGTGGCGAAGATCGCCCCATTGTTGGGGGCAATTTCGGTCTCCACGAACATTTTCGAGAAGGCGGGATGGGCATTGTCAGATACCTCCAGGCCCAGCACGAGCTCGGCGAAGGAGGTCACTTCGATGTGGCGGTCGGTCGGTCCCTCGTTGAACAGCGTCACGCGCCGGCCTTCGCCATTGCCTTCCGAGATGACGATGCATTCGACCTCGGAGCGCAGCGTGCCGACCAGTTTGACGAAGCTCGCCTTATCGTCGGAGAACAGCGTCTGGGTGCGCTCCTCGGCCGCGCGCTTGGGCTCCGCCGTCGCCGACCACCAATCACCAGTGCCGGCGTCGCGCAGGAAAATGTAGGAGCCGAGCCGGTCCTCGGTCGGGTCCGGCTGCCAGCGCGTGACGGACAGATCGCCCCACCGGCTGTAGCCGGAGCCTGTCGCGGTGACCATCACCGAATAGCGGCCGTTCGACATCACGTTGGTCGAACGCAGCGCCCGCACAGGATCGAGCACGATGCGGGTGTCGGGACTCTCGGTTTCGGTCTCGTCCTTCGCCCGTTCGTCCGCCTCGGTCCTGACGGTCGCGGTCGGGATGTCGCGCGGCGCCCTCTCCTGGAGCAGAAGTTCGGCCGACTCGATGACCGGATCGCTGTGGAAACGGTCGCGCAGGCGACCCTCGAAAATGGCATCGGCCACCGCCGCGATCGACATGCCGGAATGGTGGGCCATGTAGTTCTGCACGACGACGTGATCGGTGCCTTCCGGCACGCGCTGCGGCGTGAAATCGACCGCGTCGTAGTAACCATGGCGGCCAAGCGCGCCGAGTTCCCGCAGGCGCGCGAGGTTCTGCACCGCTTCGCGCGGGTTGAACTGCGCGGCGAGCACGGTGGCGTAAGGCGCGATCACCGTGTTCTGGCCAAGGCCGCGCTTCAGCCCGAGACCGGGCACGCCGAAATTGGTGTACTGGTAGGTCAGCTCGCGGTCGCGGGCATTGTAGGCCGCTTCCGAGATGCCCCAGGGCACATTCTTCTGGCGGCCATACTGGATCTGACGCTTGATGATCAGCTTGCTGGTCTGGTTGAGAATCGAACCTTGCGGTTCCTTCATCACCAGCGGCGGCATCAGATACTCGAACATCGAGCCGGACCAGGACATCAGCGCGCCCTGGAAGCCTATCTCGACGATCGGCCGGCCAAGCCGGAACCAGTGCTCAGTCGGCAGGTCGCCCTTTGCGATGGCGAACAGGCTGGTCAGCCGCGCCTCGGAGGCCAGAAGATCGTAGCAGCTCTCGTCGAGCTGGTGCTCCTCGACCCGGTAGCCGATCGACAGCAGCTTGCGCTCCGGCCGCATCAGGAACGAGAACTCCATCTCGAAGGCGAAGCGGCGCGTGCGCTCGCGCAGGGTGAGCAGCTTGGCACGCAGCGCCTCTACGGCGTTGTCGTCGCTGTGGGCGTCGTGGACATGCGCCTCGCAGGTGGTTTCGAGCCTGGCCGCCCAGTCGACGATGACATCGCTCTGTGGCGATGCCGCCTCGGTGTGGATGGCGGTGGCGAGCTTGCGGATCTCGCCGGCCAGCACAGCCAAATTGATGGTGCGGATCGAGGCCATTTCCGGCTGCGCCTTGATGGTGTCGACGGCGCGCCGCATGCCGTCGAGGCGGTCGGCAAGGCGCTGGCGCAGCGGCCGCAGCTGACGGCGGTCGTCGGGCAGCTCATCCAGGCTCTCGCCGAGGATGGTCACTGTGTCGAGGATGCCCTCGAAATCGCCCTGGAGGTGAACGGACGGCGCCTCGGCCCATTCGGCGCAGGCCGCCGCCACCGCCACCAGATGGCCGGCGAGATTGCCGCTGTCGACAGCCGAGATGTAGAGCGGATAGAGCGGCTTCAGTGTGGTGGTGTCGTACCAGTTGAAGAGATGGCCGCGGTTGCGCGGCATGCTCTCGATGGTCGTCATGGTGGCATCGATGCGGGTGATGGCATCGGACAGGCTGATCCAGCCGAAATCGCGGGCCGAGACGACCGACAGGAGATAGACGCCGATGTTGGTCGGCGAGGTGCGCGGCGCGACCACTGGCGCCGGGCTCTCCTGGAAATTGTCCGGCGGCAGATGATGATGCTCGGCCGTGACGAAGGTTTCGAAATAGTGCCAGGTGCGGCGCGCCACCGTGCGCAGCGCATGGATGTCGGCCTGCGATATGCGCAGCCGGTCCTCGGTCTCGGCCGAGCGGCTGATCCAGCTGGCGATCGCCGGGGAGCCGATCCAGAACAGAGCGAAGAAAAAGGCGACGAAGGCGCCGGTGGAATCGGCCAGCACCGGAATGGCGAGGCCGACGAAGCCGATGATCACGGCGCCGTACATCATGCCGTAGTAGGAGCCGATGCCGTTGTCGCCGGCCTTGTGCGCCTGCGAGGCGGTGCGCCATTCCAGCAGGTTCTGCCGGGAGACGAACAGCCGGTAGAGCGTGCGCACGATGGCGTCGCCCATCATCCAGGCGTTATGCGCCATCAGCACGATCTTCAAGGCCACCATGGCGGTGCCGAAGGCCACGTCGCGCGCCAGCGCGGAGAAATGGCCGCGCGGCGTCTGGTCACCGCTCTTGGGCAGTATGGCGTTGACGACGTCGAAAGTGGGCGCCATGAACAGGCTGAGGATCAGCAATGCCTGCCATTGCGCGGCCTGCGTGAAGGGCAGCAGCGTCCAGCCGGCGATCGCCGCCATCACCCAGAAGATCGGCGTCAGCGAGCGGCGCAGATTGTCGACCATCTTCCAACGCGACAGCGCCGGGACGCCGGAGCGCGGATCGAGGATGAAGCCCAGGAGCTGCCAATCGCCGCGCGCCCAGCGATGGTGGCGCGAGGCGTCGACCGAATAGCGGGTCGGGTAATCCTCGACCAGTTCGACGTCGGTGACGAGCGCAGAACGCGCCAGCGCGCCTTCGAGCAGATCGTGGCTGAGGATGGTGTTTTCCTCGATGCGGCCCTGCAACGCGGCCTCGAAGGCATCGACGTGGTAGAGGCCCTTGCCGGTGAAGGAACCGTCGCCGAAGACGTCCTGGTACAGGTCGGACACCGCAAAGACATAAGGATCGAGGCCGCGATTGGCCGAGAAGACCCGTTGGAAGAACGACGCCTCGTCGCCGCTGGTCAGCGAAGCGGTGATACGTGGCTGCAGGATCGTGTAGCCCGAGGTGACGACGCGCCTGGTGGCATCGAAATGCGGTCGGTTGAGCGGGTGGCAAAGCTTGCCGACAAGCGTAGCGACCGCATCGCGGGTGGTGCGCGTGTCGGCGTCGAGCGTCATTACGTGAACGACTTTTTCCGGCAGCGGCACATCGAGCGGCAGGAAGGTGGTGTCGCTGTCGCCGCGCAGCAGCAGGTCAAGCTCGTGCAGCTTGCCGCGCTTGCGCTCCCAGCCCATCCAGCATCCCTGCGCGGCATTATAGAGCCGGCGCCGGTGCAGGAGATAGAAGCGCGGCGCGCCTTCGGCGGGATAGCGGGCGTTGAGGCGGGCGATCTCGTCACGGGCGAATTCGAGAATCTCGGTGTCGGCCGCGTCGATCTCGGTCTTGCTGTCGGGCCAGTCCGACAGCAGGGCGAAGTGGATCTCGTCCGCCAGATTGGCGAGGTAGTGCACTTCGATGTTGCGGATGTTTTCCTCGACGTCGTCGCGCGAGCCGATCAGCGACGGCACCACCACCAGCGTGCGTGCCTCGGACGGCACGCCGTGCCTGTAGTCATAGCCGATAAGGCGCGTCGGCTTGAGGAACAGCGAGACAACGGTATTGAAGAAAGCGAGCGCGCCTTCGCTGGCCGGCACGGCAAACAGCGCCAGCATCAAGACGATCGAAGGCACAGACAGGCCGAGATTGGCAAGGGCATTGCCGGAAACCACCAGCAGCAGCACGGTCAGCGCAAAGACCGGCAGGACGATGCCCAGCCATCCGGTCTTGGCAAAGGTGCGCTTGACGGTCTGACTGACGGTCGGTCGGTAGCCGATCGCCTTTTCCAGCTCCAGCCGGCGTGGCCCGACAAGGAAAAAACCGACATCCGTGTGCGCTAAAGGAGCCGCAAGGCCATCTGCGCCGTCGGCGGCGGATGCAATTTCGTTGGTGATCTGGCCGGCCAGTTCGATCGCCTTTTCGGCGACGCGATATTCCGACAGATTCGAGCGGCGGGCCAGCTCTTCGATCGCGGTCCGGTACTGGTCACGCGAGAAGAAATCGAGCGCGGCGAAGTCGGTGCGCTCGCGCAGCACCGTGTCGATACGGCTGACGCCCTCGAACCACACCGTCCAGTCGATATCGTTGATGAGACGCAGGCCGCGTATGATGTTGCCGGTCGTCACATTGCCGCTGGACAGCGTATGATGCTCGGAAATGATGATTTCCTCGGCGTCCGAGCCGGTCTTCTCGAGTTCGCCTTCCAGCCACTCCAGCGCCTTGCCTGCATTCTGCGAGCCGTCGCGCAAGCGGTAGAGCAGTTGCGTGGCAAAGGTGGTGTCCTGGGCGTGCGCGCTGAAATTGGCCAGGATCGCTTGCCGGTCGCGGGTATCGTCGGTCGCCAGCACCTTGTCGGCGACATCATTGGCGATCTGGCGCATCTGCCGGGTGCGGTTGACCCTGACCGCAAGGCGGCGAAGATTTTCGATCAGAACGAAGCGCAACAGCGACGGCAGCGCCCAGAGTTCGCCGATCTTCAGCGGCTCGACCGACTGGAAGCCCTGGACGATGGCCTTGAACATGGTCGCGGAGACGGAACTGTCGGAATGCGCCACATAAGTCCAGGCCAGCGCCAGCGCGCGCGGCACGCCGCCGCCGTCGGGCAACTTCAGCGTCGGCAGTTGACGATAGAAGCGGCGCGGCAGGTCGCGCTTGACCTGGAAAATGGTTTCCTCGACCAGATAGTTGTTGTCGAGCAGCCATTGCGCCGCGGGCGTGATGGTCTCGCCCCTCGCCTGCGCGGCGTTGGTCGAACGGTAGACTTCGAGGATCTTCTTGGCGCTGTCGCGGATGCGGGCCTGGAAATCGAATGGCGTCAGGCCGAACAGATCCGCGAGATCGCCCTTGGCCAGGCTTTCACCGAGCAGCCGAAGGCGTTCCTCCGGCAGGAAAATGGATCTTATCGGTTCTTCCGTGATGGGCGGGAAGCTCGCGCTGGTCTTTTCGATTTGTGCTGGATTCGTCTGAATATTCATTGAAAATTCCGTAAGCGGGCACTCAGCGGCGTCACCGCCACGGCAATGGCCCTAAAACCGATTCAAATGCAATTGGTTGCATGCCCAGCTTTTGCCGAAAATTGTTTCCGCACCACGACAAGGCATCGTCTTTTTCGACCGCTTCAAAGACGAACGCCTCTCACTCCCGCCGAGACCGATCGACGGAAAGGATTCAGGCTTTTTCGTGATCCCGGCTGGAGCTTACCCTATATTTCGCCGGCATCGCGATCATGTTTGGAAACAAGCGTTAATCGTTGGCTCGAATGCCATCGATCCGGACCACGAATACTGTCGTGTCGTCGATCGGCTGGATGCGCAGGCCAGTTGTGGCTGAGGCAGTCAGGAGCGCGTCGAGGTGGCCAAGGCGAACAGGCTCAGCGGCGGCAACCACGACTTCCCCACCCAGACACAGGACGAGGGTCGCCCGGCTTTCAGTTCCGATTTCCAAAGGGTTCGAGATTACGAGGCGTTCGACGGAATGCCTCATGCGGCCGCGACGAGTCATTACGTTGAGATCGGTGATCGGGCCGGCGATCAGTTCGGCACCGGTCGGCCGGTCGGCCGGAAAGGAAAGCGGGGCTGAAGCGGCGGTCAGGCGCGCCGGCGGCTGGCCGGCGACATCAAGAACGATCCCCTCGCCCTCCAGCACCGACAGCGTGCGGTCGATGCCGGCAAAGCTGGAGAACGGCCCTCCGCTCTCGACGCGCGCCATCGAGACACGCCAATCGAAGGCGTCGAGCCCGGCATCGGCCGGCGAGACGGCGATTTCCGTCGTCACGCCGCCGCCGTTCTTCCATGGCATCGATTTGTATTCGGCTGCCCGCAGGACGCGCATCGGTCGGCCTGTTATCCCAGAATGCCGGGCAAATTGAGCTGATGCTCCCTGGCGCAGTCGATGGCGATGTCGTAGCCGGCGTCGGCGTGCCTCATGACGCCGGTCGCCGGATCATTCCACAGCACCCGCTCCAGGCGCCTGGCTGCCTCAGGCGTGCCGTCCGCGACGATGACCATGCCTGCATGCTGGGAAAAGCCCATGCCGACACCGCCGCCATGGTGCAGCGACACCCAGGTGGCGCCCGACGCCGTGTTGAGCAAGGCGTTGAGCAGCGGCCAGTCGGACACCGCGTCCGAGCCGTCCTTCATCGCCTCCGTCTCGCGGTTTGGCGACGCGACCGAGCCGGAATCGAGATGGTCGCGGCCAATGACGACAGGCGCCTTGAGTTCGCCTCTGGCGACCATCTCGTTGAAGGCCAGGCCCAGCCGGTGGCGGTCGCCGAGGCCGACCCAGCAGATGCGCGCCGGCAAGCCCTGGAAAGCGATGCGCTCGCGCGCCATGTCCAGCCAATTGTGCAGATGCGTGTTGCCGGGCGTCAGTTCGCGCACCTTGGCGTCGGTCTTGTAGATGTCCTCCGGATCGCCGGAAAGGGCCGCCCAGCGGAAGGGGCCGATGCCGCGGCAGAACAGCGGCCGGATATAGGCCGGCACGAAGCCTGGGAAGGCAAAGGCGTTCTCGAAGCCTTCTTCCTTGGCGACCTGGCGGATGTTGTTGCCGTAGTCGAGCGTCGGCACGCCGGCGTTCCAGAAGGCCACCATCGCCTCGACATGCTCGCGCATCGAGGCGCGGGCGGCTTTCTCGACTGCTTTCGGGTCGGACGTGCGCTTCTCGCGCCACTCGGCCAGCGTCCAGCCCTTGGGCAGATAGCCGTTCAACGGATCGTGCGCCGAAGTCTGGTCGGTGACCATATCGGGGCGCACACCGCGCCGCACCAGCTCGGGCACGATATCGGCGGTGTTGCCGACCAGGCCGACCGACTTCGCCTCGCCTGCCCTGGTCCAGCGCGCGATCTTCTCCAGCGCCTCGTCAAGCGTATCGGCACGCTCGTCGACATAGCGGGTGCGCAGCCGGAAATCGATGCGGTCGGGATCGCATTCGACGGCCAGGCAGCAGGCGCCGGCCATGACGGCCGCGAGAGGCTGGGCGCCCCCATGCCGCCGAGGCCGCCAGTCAGGATCCATTTGCCCCTGAGATCGCCGCCATAGTGCTGGCGGCCGGCCTCGACGAAGGTCTCGTAGGTGCCCTGCACGATGCCTTGCGTGCCGATATAGATCCACGAGCCGGCCGTCATCTGGCCGTACATCATCAGGCCTTTCCTATCGAGCTCGTTGAATTTCTCCCAGGTCGCCCAATGCGGCACCAAATTGGAGTTGGCTATCAAAACGCGCGGCGCGTCCGGATGGGTGCGGAAGACGCCGACCGGCTTGCCGGACTGCACCAGCAGCGTCTCGTCCTCGCCAAGCGTCTTCAGCGAAGCGGCGATGCGGTCGAAATCGTTCCAGGTGCGCGCGGCCCGGCCGATGCCGCCATAGACGACCAGTTCGTTGGGATTTTCGGCGACATCGGGATCGAGATTGTTCATCAGCATGCGCAGCGGCGCTTCGGTCGTCCAATACCTGGCATTGAGCTTGTCGCCGCGGGGGCTGCGCACTTCGCGGATGTTGTGGCGAGGATCGGTCATGTCGTCACTTCCCTTTCAGACGAGTGCGGCGAGGCGTCAGCCCTCGACCCACGAAATCGCGGTCTCGAGGATGGATGTCAGCGTGGCGCGGATCGGCGCGGCGAAGGCGGCGTCGTAAGGCACCGGCCAGCTGTCGGGCGCGCCCTTGCCTTCGGGCTCTCGCATGTAGCCGCGGTTGGACAGTTCCATCTGCAGCGCATGGACGCCGTTTTGCGGCTGGCCGAAATGGCGCGTGATCCACCCGCCCTTGAAGCGGCCATTGACCACGAAGGTCTCGCCGGTCTCGGCCAGGATCCCGGCGACCTTTTCCTGCAGCGCCGGATCCGTGCTCTTGCCGTCATTGGTGCCGAGATTGAAGACCGGCAGCGTGCCATCGAACAGGCGCGGCAGCACAGAGCGGATCGAGTGGCAGTCATAGAGGACGATTTTGCCATGCAATCCGCGCAGCCGGTCGATCTCGGCCTGGAGCGCGGCATGATAGGGCATGAAGAATTTTCGGCGGCGCTCGTCGATTTCCGACGGCCCCGGTTCCTCGCCTGTACGGTAGAGCGGATCGCCGTCGAAGGTTTCGGTCGGGCACAGCCCGGTCGTCGCCTGACCAGGGTAGAGCGAGGCGCCGGACGGATCGCGATTGACGTCGATGACGGTGCGCGAGATGGCGGTGTGCACGACGGTGGCGCCAAGACCTGCGGCGAAATCATAGAGCTTGTCGATCCACCAGTCGCAGTCGCGCTGGCCAAGCCAGCTCGAGACCAGCCGGTTGTCGAGACCGGCGAGATCGATGCCGGTGTGCGGCATGGAAACCAGCAGCGGCGCGGTGCCTTGTTTTACCGTCAGCCAAGGAGGTGTCATGCGAGGCCTCCGCAGGTTGGAGCTCTACGGCTGGGATGAGAAGGAACGCAACCTACCATGCCAAGCACTCTCATGAGGCAATCCCCGGCAGCGCCACCGCGCTCGCCGCCTTGACCGCCGCACCGCTTCGCACCATGGCGATGGCTTTCTCCATGTCGGGATGGAAATGCCGGTCGTTGTCGAGATGCGGCACCTCGGCCCTGACCAATTTGCGCACCGCTTCGAGTGCGGCGCTGGAAGCAAGGGGCGCGTGGAAATCGCAGCCCTGGGTCGCGGCCAGCAACTCGATGCCGATGACGGCCGTGGCGTTCTCGACCATGCCGATCAGCCGGCGCGCACCATGTGCGGCCATCGAGACGTGATCCTCCTGGTTGGCCGAGGTCGGGATCGAATCGACGCTTGCTGGATAGGCCTTCTGCTTGTTTTCGGAAACCAGCGCTGCCGCCGTCACCTGCGGGATCATGAAGCCGGAATTCAGGCCGGGCTTCGGCGTCAAAAAGGCGGGCATGCCCGACAGCGCAGGGTCGACCAGCATGGCGATGCGGCGCTCCGACAGCGAGCCGATCTCGCAGACGGCGAGTGCGATCATGTCGGCGGCGAAAGCCACCGGCTCGGCATGGAAATTGCCGCCCGACAAGGCGGTGTCGTCCTCGGCGAAGATCAAGGGATTGTCGGTGACGCCATTGGCTTCCGTGCCGAGCGTGTCGGCCGCCTTGCGCAACACGTCCAGAGCGGCCCCCATCACCTGCGGCTGGCAGCGCAGGCAATAGGGATCCTGCACGCGCTCGTCGCCGACGCGGTGGGATTCGCGGATGGCGCTGCCGGCCATCAGACTGCGCAGCGCATTCGCCGTCTCGATCTGGCCGCGATGCTTCCTCAAGAGATGGATGCGCGGATCGAAGGGGGCGTCCGAGCCCCTGGCGGCGTCGGTGGACAGTGCACCCGCGACCAGTGCCGACTGGTAGAGAACTTCGGCCTCGAACAAGCCCGCCAGCGCGTAGGCGGTCGAGAACTGCGTGCCGTTAAGCAGCGCCAGCCCTTCCTTGGCGCCAAGGATGACAGGCTCCAGCCCATGCGAGACGAAGGCGACCTTGGCCGGGAAGCGGCCATGCGGCGTGAAGCATTCGCCGACGCCGATCATCACGGCCGTCATGTGTGACAGCGGCGCGAGGTCGCCGGAGGCGCCGACCGAACCTTGCGCCGGCACCACCGGGATGACATCGTTGGCCAGCATCGCTTCCAGCAGCTCGATGGTGCGCGACCGCACGCCGGAGGCGCCCTGCGCCAGGCTGGCAAGCTTCAAGGCCATCATCAGCCTGCAAACAGCGACCGGCATCGGCTCGCCGACGCCGGCGGCGTGCGAGAGCACGATGTTACGCTGAAGCGTTTCGAGATCCTGGGCAGGAATGCGGACGCTGGCCAGTTTGCCGAAACCGGTGTTGATGCCATAGACCGGCTCGCCCTTGGCGACGATGCGTGCGACAGCCTCCGCACTCGCCTTGATCTTTGGCCGGCAGGCATCGTCGAGCCTGGGCACGGCGCCGCGATAGATGGCGCGCCAGTCGGCCAGGGTCACGTTGCCGGGTTTCAGTACGAGTTCGGTCATTGTCCTCTCCAGATGCGCGCGTGCAAGGGGTTGAAGCCCATGCGGTAGACGAGTTCGGCAGGGCGCTCGATGCTCCAGATCGCTAGATCGGCGGATTTGCCCGCCTCCAGCGTGCCGGTCTGTCCGAGCAGACCCAGTGCGCGGGCGGCTTCGCGGGTCACGCCCGCGAGGCATTCATCGACCGTCATGCCGAACAAGGTCGCCGCCATGTTCATGGTCAGCAGCAACGACGTCAGCGGCGAGGTGCCGGGATTGTTGTCGGTGGCGACGGCGATCCTGACGTCATGCCTGCGGAATAATTCGATCGGAGGTTTCTTCGTTTCGCGAATAAAATAGTAGGCGCCGGGCAGGATCGTCGCCACGCTGCCCGATGCAGCCATTGCCGCCGCGCCTGCCTCATCGGTGTATTCGAGATGATCGGCCGACAACGCGCCATAGCGCGCGGCGAGTTCGGCGCCATGCAGGTTCGACAATTGGTCGGCATGGAGCTTTACCGGCAGGCCAAGCGCCTTTGCGGCTTCGAAGACCCGTGCCATCTGCTCGACCGAAAACGCGATGCCTTCGCAGAAACCATCGACGGCGTCGGCAAGCCCGTCGGCAGCAATGGCCGGCAGGATCGTGGCGGTGATGAGATCGATGAAGGCGTCCTTGTCGCCCTTGGCTTCCGGCGGCAAGGCATGGGCGCCGAGAAAGGTCGTGCGGATCGTCACCGGGCGCTCGGCGCCCAGGCGGCGCGCCGCGCGCAGCGACTTTTTCTCGTTTTCCAGGTCAAGGCCATAGCCGGACTTGACCTCGACGGTGGTGGCGCCCTCGGCGATCAGCGCATCGAGACGCGGCAGTGTCTGAGCGACCAATTCGTCCTCACCCGCGGCACGCAAGGCCCTGACCGACGAGACGATGCCGCCGCCGGCCCTGGCGACCTCCTCATAGGTGGCGCCGGCCAGCCGCATCTCGAACTCGTTGGCGCGGTCGCCGGCATGGACGAGATGGGTGTGGCAGTCGATCAGGCCGGGCGTGATCCAGCGGCCCTCGCAATCGACGATCTCGGCACGCTGCTCGAACGCCGCCGGAATATCGGCTTCGGCGCCGGCATAGACGATGATGCCGTCACGCGCGGCGACGGCGCCCTTTTCGACGACGCCCTGCCCTGCCCCTTCGGCAAAAGTCGCCAGGCGCGCATTGCGCCATATGCGAACCGCCGCCGCCCGGCCCCTGCTTTCTCCAGCCATCATATTTTCCCTTTGAAAGGATGGCTGTTATGTATATACATATTAAAAAGCACCGCAAGTGCTATTGTCATCATAAGCCAGGATTCGGAGAACAACGTGACGGCGATCTTTGCGGAACAGGCGCTTCTGCCGGAAGGCTGGCGAAGCAATGTGCGCATCGCCCTGGACGAAGGCCGCGTTGCGGCAATCGACGCCGGGGTTGCGCCGAACACCGGCGACGAGCGCCACGCCATCGTCCTGCCGGGCATGCCCAACCTGCATAGCCACGCGTTCCAGCGCGGCATGGCCGGACTTGCCGAGTTGCGCGGCCCGTCGGCCGACAGTTTCTGGAGCTGGCGCGAGGTGATGTACCGTTTCGCGCTGTCGATGACGCCCGATCAGGTCGAGGCGGTCGCCGCCCAGCTCTATGTCGAGCTGCTGGAGGCGGGCTTTTCGCGCGTCGGCGAATTTCATTATCTGCATCACGACCGCGACGGAAAGCCCTACGCCAACATTGCCGAAATGGCCGAGCGCATCGCGGCCGCCGCCGCAGAAACCGGCATAGGCTTGACGCTGCTGCCGGTCTTCTATGCACACTCTTCTTTCGGCGGCGCGGCTCCCAACGAAGGTCAGCGCAGATTCCTCAATGATGTTAACCGGTTCTCACGCCTGGTTGAGAAAAGTCGCGAATGCGTTCGCGCCTTGAATCAAGCGGTCATCGGCGTCGCCCCCCATAGTTTGCGTGCGGCGACGGTCGAGGAGTTGCGACAAGTCGCTGCGATGGCGCCGGACGGACCGATCCACATCCACGTCGCGGAACAAGTGAAGGAGGTCGAGGACTGCATTGCCTGGTCGGGCGCGCGTCCGGTCGAGTTTCTGCTTGGCCATGCCAATGTCGACCGGCGCTGGTGCCTGATCCATGCCACCCATATGACCGATGCCGAGACCATGGCGATGGCAAAAAGCGGCGCGATCGCTGGGCTGTGCCCGATCACCGAAGCCAATCTCGGCGATGGCATTTTTGCGGCGCCGCTGTTCGCGCAACATGGCGGCCGCTTCGGCGTCGGCTCCGATTCCAACGTGCTGATCGGGCTGCCGGACGAACTTCGGCAACTCGAATATTCGCAGCGTCTTGCCCACCGCGCCCGCAACGTGCTGGCGGTCGCCGGCGGCTCGACCGGCCGCGCGCTGTTCGACGCAGCGCTTGACGGCGGCAGCGTCGCCCTTGGCGCCGGCGCCTCGCGGATCGCCATTGGCGCATCCGCCGACCTCGTATCGCTCGACCACAGCCAGGCTTCGCTTGCCGGCAAGACCGGAGACGCGATCCTCGACGCCTGGATCTTCGCCAACGGCACCAAGGTCGATTGCGTCTGGGTGCACGGCCAAAAGCAAGTCAGCGGCGGCAGGCACGTCAGGCGCGACGCCATCGCGGCGTGTTTCCGCAATGTCATGACCGCGCTTTCGGCAGGCTGATCAGGGACAGCCCATGAGCATGGTGGCGACAGCGGAGACGGAGGGCGGCGAGACGGTGTCGCTGCATCAGCGCATCCTGTCGGACATAAGCGAGAAAATCCTGTCCGGCGCCTGGGCGCCGGGGCATCGCATCCCGTTCGAGCACGAGCTGACGGCCGAATATGATTGCTCGCGCATGACGGTGAACAAGGCGCTGTCGCAGCTTGCCAAGTCAGGACTGATCGAACGCCGCCGGCGCTCAGGCAGCTTCGTGCGTCAGCCGCAATCGCAAGCGGCGGTGCTGGAAATCCATGACATCAGGATCGAGGTCGAAGCGCTTGGGCTGCCCTATCGCTATGAGCGGCTGGCGCGCCTGAAGCGGCGCAGCAGCGCGCAAGACCGGTCGCTGCTCGGGCTTTCTGCCTCGGGTTGGGTACTATCGCTGGAATGCCTGCATTTCGCCGGAGAGCGGCCGTTCGCGCTCGAAGAGCGGCTGATCAATCTCTCCGCCGTCGCGGAAGCCGGCGAGGAAGAGTTCCTCGACATTGCACCGGGCCCGTGGCTGATCGGCCGTGTGCCATGGAGCGAGGCCGAGCATCGCATTCGTGCTGTTGCCGCCGACGAGCGTGTTGCCGATGCCCTCGACATCGACCTGAGCGCGGCCTGTCTTGTGGTCGAGCGCCGGACATGGAGCGCCGAGCACCCGGTCACCCATGTGCGCTTCACCTATGCAGCCGAGAGCCACACGTTGGTGGCAAGATTCACGCCGCAGGCCTGACCCTCCCCCTCTCCGGGAGGGTCGCGGAGCCGACGTTGCGAAGCAAGGTTGGCGAGACGGGTGGGGTGAGCGCCGCTCCCACCCCGCTGCTGCGCAGCGACCCTCCCACAAGGGAGAGGGTAAAAAGCTCAGATCGCCGCGGTGACAATGATCTCGACCAGATATTCCGGACCGGCGAGCTTGGCTTCGCCGGTGGCGCGTGCGGGTGTGTGGCCCTGCGGCACCCACTTGTCCCATTCCGAGTTCATCTCGGCGAAGGTGCCCATGTCGGCCAGCCAGATGATCGCCTGGACGATCTTGGTCTTGTCGGTGCCGGCCTTGGCCAACAATTCGTCGATCGTCGCCAGAATATCGCGGGTCTGCGAGGCGACGTTGCCGCCCGGCTCTCCGACCTGGCCGGCCAGATAGACGGTATTGCCGTGAATGACGATCTGGCTCATGCGCGGGCCAACATCGATGCGACGAATGCTCATGGGAGGTTTCCTTCCTTTGTGGTCGCGCCTCTTTAGAGTTGGCATCGGCTTCGGGCAAGGCCGAGCGTTCCAAATCCCCTTGGACCAGCAGCGCCGGAGGGTCACGGCAAGTTGAGCCGGCAGCCACAATTCCGCTCGATTGGCTTGTTGACTAATGTAATAACATCACATATCCAATCGGCGCTGCCCGGCAGCTGCACTACCGCCCCACGGACCGTCAAATGACCGAAACCTGCCTGACATTCCGTGACCTGACGCTTGGCTATAACAGCCATCCGGCGATCCATCATCTGGACGGCATCATACGCAAAGGCTCGCTGACCGCCGTCGTTGGCGCCAATGGCTCGGGCAAGTCGACGTTGATGAAGGGTATCGTCGGCGTGCTGAAGCCGATGGCCGGCGCGGTGACGCGGGCGCCTGGCGTGCGCGCCGCCTATCTGCCGCAGCAGTCGGAACTCGACCGCAGCTTTCCGGCCCGGGTCGTCGATCTGGTCTCGCTCGGCCTGTGGCCGAAACGCGGGCTGCTCGGCCGCCATACCAAGGAGGATCGCCAATCCGTCAGCGAGGCGTTGATGGCGGTCGGCCTTGGCGGCTTCGAGACCCGCCCGATCGACACGCTGTCGGGCGGCCAGTTGCAGCGCACCTTGTTTGCCCGCGTGCTGTTGCAGGATGCGGATCTCATCCTGCTCGACGAGCCGTTCAACGCCGTCGATGCAAAGACGATGGGCGATCTTATTGCGCTGATCAAGCGCTGGCATGGCGAGGAACGCACAATCATGGTCGTCGTCCACGACCTCGACCTTGTCCGGCAGAATTTTCCCGAAACGCTGCTGCTGGCCCGCCAGCCTGTCGCCTGGGGCGAGACGAAGGAGACGCTGCGGCCTGGAGAATCTCCTGCGGGCCAGGCGCTTCCATGAAGCGTGGGAAGAGAACGCGCCATGGTGCGAGCCGGGCGGACCCGATCATGACCATGACGGACATGATCACAATCATGATGAGCCTGCCCATGCACAGGATCGTCACCACCATCATGGCGCCGGACCAAGGGCTGCATGATGAACGTCTTCTACGAACTCTTCATCGCGCCTTTCGCCGATTTCGCCTTCATGCAGCGGGCGCTGTTCGGCTCGCTGATGCTGTCGCTCGGCGCCTGTCCGGTCGGCGTGTTCCTGATGTTGCGGCGCATGAGCCTCTCGGGCGACGCCATGGCGCACGCGATCCTGCCGGGCGCCGCCGCCGGCTTCCTGCTTTACGGGCTGGAAATCCTGCCGATGACCATTGGCGGCCTGATCGCCGGCATCGTCGTTGCACTCGGCGCGGGCGCCGTCTCGCGATTCACCATCCAGCGCGAAGACGCCTCGATGGCCGCCTTCTACCTGATTTCGCTCGCCGTCGGCGTGCTGATGGTTTCGGTCCGTGGCTCCAGCGTCGACCTCATGCATGTGCTGTTCGGTACGGTGCTGGCGCTCAACGATGAAGCGCTGACGCTGATCGGCGGCATCGTGCTGGTGACGCTTGCCAGTCTCGCCGTCTTCTGGCGGGCCTTGGTCGCCGAATGCCTCGACCCGCTGTTCCTGCGCTCGGTCAGCCGGTGGGGCAGTCCGGTGCATTTCATTTTCCTCGGCCTCGTCGTGCTCAACCTCGTTGGCGGCTTCCAGGCGCTGGGCACGCTTCTGTCGGTCGGACTGATGATGCTGCCGGCCGCCGCGGCCCGTTTCTGGACCGTGCGCGTCGAACCGATGTGCGTGCTGGCCGTGCTGATCGGCTTTGCCTCCTGCATCGCCGGACTGCTTCTGTCCTACCACGCCTCGCTGCCCTCAGGCCCGGCGATCATCCTGTCGGGAGGCGTCGTCTATTTCGCCTCGATCTTGTTCGGCACACGCGGCGCGCTGCGCGCCCGCATCGTCCATCACCGTCATCGGACGGCCTGATCCATCCCAAGCCTCCAAGGAGACCGCCCATGTTGAAATCGATCCGCGCCGCCCTTACGATGAGCGTTATAACAATAACTGCTCTCGACGCGTCGTCGGCCTTTGCGGCGCCCTTGAAAGTGGTCGCAAGTTTTACCGTCATTGCCGATTTCGCCAGGAATGTTGGCGGCGACCGCGTCAACATCACCACCATCGTGGGACCCGACGGCGATGCGCATGTCTACGAGCCGAGCCCGGCTGATGCGGTCGCCATGGCGGGCGCCGATCTGGTGCTGGTCAACGGCCTGCATTTCGAGGGCTTTCTACAGCGGCTGGTCGATGCCAGCGCCACCAAGGCCTCGATCGTCACCCTGACCAAGGGCGTGGCGGCGATCGACTTCAAACCGGAATTCGCCGATGCGGACGCGGCGGAGGGTGCGGGTACCGGCGGCAGCAAGACAGTCACCGACCCGCATGCCTTCCAGTCGATCGCCAACGCCAAGATCTATGTGAAGAACATTGCCGAGGCGTTCTGTGCGGCCGACAATGATGGCTGCGTCAGCTACCAGACCAACGCCGCGGCTTACACAAAGAAGCTCGACGCGCTCGAAGGTGAAGTGAAGGCGGCGATCCAGTCCATTCCCGAGGCAAAACGCGTTGTCATCACCTCGCATGACGCGTTCGGTTATTTCGAGCACGAATACGGCCTGACCTTCCTAGCGCCGGAGGGCGTCTCGACGGACTCCGAACCGTCGGCCGCCGACGTCGCCAAGCTGGTCGAGCAGGTCAAGCAGGACAAAGCGGCGGCGATCTTCGTCGAGAACATCACCAATCCGCGCCTGATCGAGCAGATCGCCAGCGAGACCGGCATCAAGGTCGGCGGCACGCTCTATTCCGACGCGCTGTCGCAGCCCGACGGCCCGGCCTCGACCTATATCGACATGATGCACAACAACATCACGCAGATCAAAGGCGCGATCCTCGGCAGTTGAGCCGCTCCGACCCAATCGGGCCCTCGCGGCCCGGTTGGATTTTCCGGTCAGCACTCGCTATTTGGCAGAGAAATCCCTCGGCGTGGATTGCCGGCCGTGCCGGGGAGTGGCAAGACTGCCCAACCAGATTGCGAGGACACCACAATGGAATACCGCGAGATCAGCGAGGACTATTCGGTCTCGGGCCAGATCCAGCCCGAGGACGTCGCCGCCATCAAGGCAGCCGGCTTCAAGAGCGTGATCTGCAACCGGCCGGACGACGAGCAGCCCGGCCAGCCTTCGGCCGACACGCTCAAGGCCGCAATCGAGGCTGCCGGGCTTGCCTTCCGCTACATTCCCGTCATCAGCGGCCAGATCACCGCGGAGAATGTCGAGGACCAGGGACAAGCGCTCGACGAGCTGGAAGGCCCGGTGTTCGCCTACTGCCGTTCCGGCGCTCGCTGCACCAATCTCTACGGGCTGATCCAGCAGTCGAAGGGTTAGATCGGCAGCGCGCCCGTCTCCTTGAGCGTCTCGAGCACAATCGCCGTCTTGACGTGCTGCACGGATTCGTGCGGCAAGAGCACGCCATTGACGAACTCCGACAATGATTTCAGGTCGGGCGTAACCACCTTCAGGATATAATCCATTTCGCCGGTCAGCGCGTGCGCCTCCTGCACTTCGGGCAGCCGCGCCACGAGTTCGCCGAAGCGCCGCGCATTGTCGCGGTTGTGGGTGGCCAAGGTCACCGAGATGACGTTGACCAGCGAAAAGCCCAGCCGGTCGCGGTCAAGCACGGCGCGATAGCCCTTGATATAGCCGTCCTCCTCAAGCCGCTGGCGGCGGCGCGAGCATTGCGAGGCCGAGAGGTTCACCCGCTCCGAAAGGTCGTTGTTGGTGAGCCGTGCGTCACACTGCAACAGCGCCAATATCTTGCGATCAAACTGATCAAGACGCGCATCATTCATGATACTTCCAAAAACCATGCACATTTCATGCATCAGATAAACATTTCAAGCGTTTGAATGCAAGCACCGTGCGACCTGCCCGCGCTATGATGAGTTGAGATGGCCTATGCAGGCCAAGCCAGCTTCCGGAGGATTATCATGGGTCCCTTCCCGCACGACGCCCCGCCCGCCAAGATCAGCAAGACCAACCCCGCCGGCACCGACGGTTTCGAGTTCGTCGAATTCGCGCATCCGGAGCCGCGGAAGCTGGCCCAGTTGTTCACCCGCATGGGCTACGTAGCCGTGGCCAGGCATCGCACGAAGGACATCACCGTCTGGCGGCAAGGCGACATCAACTATGTCGTCAACGCCGAGCCCAGCTCGCATGCGATGAAGTTCGTCGACAAGCATGGCCCATGCGCCTCCTCGATGGCGTGGCGGGTCGTGGACGCCAAGCATGCCTTCGAACACGCGGTATCGAAAGGAGCCACGCCTTACGAAGGCGCCGACAAGACGCTTGACGTGCCGGCGATCGTTGGCATCGGCGGCTCGCTGCTCTACTTCATCGAAACCTATGGCGAGAGGGGTTCGGCCTATGATGCCGAATTCGAATGGCTGGGCAAACGCGACCCCAGGCCGGAAGGCGTCGGCTTCTATTTCCTCGACCACCTCACGCATAATGTCTACCGCGGCAACATGGACAAATGGTGGGATTTCTACCGCGACCTGTTTGGCTTCAAGCAGATCCATTTCTTCGACATCGACGGCAAGATCACCGGGCTGGTCAGCCGGGCGATCACCTCGCCCTGCGGCAAGATCCGCATTCCGCTCAACGAGTCCAAGGACGACACCAGCCAGATCGCCGAATATCTGAAGAAGTACAATGGCGAGGGCATCCAGCACATAGCGGTGGGCACCGACGCGATCTACGAGGCCACCGACAAGCTTGCCGCCAACGGGCTGAAATTCATGCCCGGCCCGCCGGAGACCTATTACGAGATGTCGCATGCACGCGTGAGCGGCCATGACGAGCCGCTCGAACGCATGAAGAAGCATGGCATTTTGATCGACGGCGAAGGTGTGGTCGACGGCGGCACGACGAAGATCCTCTTGCAGATCTTCTCCAAGACCGTGATCGGACCAATCTTCTTCGAATTCATCCAGCGCAAGGGCGACGAAGGCTTTGGCGAAGGCAATTTCCGCGCACTGTTCGAATCGATCGAGCAGGACCAGATCAAGCGCGGCGTGATCAAGGTGCAGGCCGCGGAGTAGATCGATCCCGACCGGCGGCTTGCGGTTCGATAAATTATGACCTAAATTATGGTCACAAAGGATCGAGCCATGAATGTTTCCATCGCCGAGGCCAAGGCCAAATTGTCGGAACTCGTCAGCCGCGCGGAAGCCGGTGAAGAGATTGTACTCACGCGCCACGGCAAGGTGGCTGCGCGTATCGTGCCTCCGGCAACGGCGGAACCCTTGCCGCGTATCGGCGCGTTGAAAGGCAAGATCTGGATTGCGGACGATTTTGACGAACTCGGCCCCGAATGGGACGAGTACGTCAAATGATGATCGGCCCGTTTCTCGCCGATACCCATATCATCCTTTGGTCGATTTCGGACGATCGACGTCTCAGCAAGCACTACCGCGCCATCCTGGCTTCGGAAGCGGTGGTGTTCGCCAGCGCGGCAAGCGTCTGGGAAATTGTCATCAAGCGCTCAATCAGAAAACTCGATGCGCCGGATGATCTGCCAACACTGCTTCCAAGGATGCAATTTCAGCCGCTCGCCGTCACCTTCCAGCATGCGAACGCTGTCGCTGGCCTACCCCACCACCATGGCGATCCATTCGACAGACTACTGATTGCGCAGGCGCAAATGGACAAACTAACCATCATGACATCCGACCCGCATTTCGCCCGCTACGACGTCGCCCTGACATAAGCAGTGGTCTCACAAACCCAGCCGTCCAACCTCCTCCTGCCTTAGCTTCAAATCATAATCGAGCAGGAACTCGTCGAGTTGCGGCGGCGCGACCGACGTGCCGGACAGCATCGCGTGCACCTGGCCGCGATGGTGGATGTCATGCAGGAAAACATGGGCGAGGATATCGCCGATCTTTTCCGGGATCATGCCGTCTCCACGCCGGTCAGTGATGACATGGCGGTCGAGGTCGGCTTCCAACAAGGCATCGCAGAAGGTGATCAGCCTGCGGTCGAACTTGATCTGGGCCACTGACAAGTCGGCTGCGCTATCGAACGGCACGAAATCATCGTACACCGCGGCGCCGATACCGCCCTGCTCCAGAAAATCGAGATAGAGAAGATCGACCGCAAGGATGTGGTTGAGCGTCGCCCTTATCGACGGGAAGAAGCTGATGCGATTGGCTTCGAATTCACCAGGCCCCAGCATAAGCACGGCGCGGTAGAGCCGGTCGTTCGACCAGCGATTGTTGCGGGCCATGCGGCGCAGATGATCAAGTAGGTTCATCCTTCAACTTTTTGCGCTCTCACCCTTCATATTTCTCGACCGTCTGCTCGATGGCGCCGAAGATCGAATGCCCGGCCTTATCCTTCATCTCTATGCGCACCGTGTCGCCGAAATGCAGGAACGGCGTCTTCGGCTCGCCTGTCTCGATGGTCTCGATCATGCGCAGTTCGGCGATGCAGGAATAGCCCGCGCCGCCGGCCGAGACAGGTTTGCCAGGCTCACCGCCGAGCTTGTTGGAGACGGTGCCGGAGCCGATGATGGTGCCGGCCGCCAGCGGCCGTGTTTTCGCCGCGTGCACGATGAGCGTGGGGAAATCGAACGTCATGTCGACGCCGGCATTCGCCCGGCCGAAAGGTTTGCCGTTGAGGTCGGCAAGCAGCGGCAGGCTGACCTTGCCGCCATCCCAGGCCTCGCCCAACTCGTCCGGCGTCACCGCGACCGGCGAGAAGGCCGAGGACGGCTTGGATTGAAAGAAGCCGAACCCCTTGGCGAGTTCCGGTCCGGTGATCGCACGCAGCGTCACGTCGTTGACCAGCATCACCAGGCGAATCGCCTCCCGCGCTTTTTCGAGGCTGGCGCCCATTGGCACATCATCGACAACGACCGCGACTTCCGCCTCCATGTCGATGCCAGAGGCCTCGTCGGCCATGCGGATCGGGTCTCGCGGCGGGATGAAGCTGTCGGAGCCGCCCTGATAGATCAGCGGGTCGGTCCAGAAGCTCGCCGGCATCTCGGCCCCGCGCGCCTTCCGCACCAGTTCGACATGGTTCACATAGGCCGAACCGTCAGCCCATTGATAGGCGCGCGGCAGCGGCGAATGGGCATTATGTTCGTGAAAGCGCGCCGACGGCACCGCATTGCTCTCGAGCGACTCCGCCATTGCGGCCAGATGCGGCGAAATCCGCCGCCAATCGTCGAGCGCCGCCTGCAGCGTCGGCACCAGGAAGGAGGCATCGGTGAAGCGTGTAAGATCGCGCGAGACGACGACGAGCTTTCCGTCGCGCGTCCCGTTCTTCAATGTGGCAAGCTTCATGCGGTTTCCTCTCCTGACGCGGCCTTGCACCGCTTGGCCCACAACAAGGCTGTTATGGGCAATCGTCAAGCCGCCGGCTCAACTTTCCTGAAGGCAGTTTTCCGACGGCAGCGATCCATTCAGGACCAATCGCCCTCGGGTGTGCCATTGAAGCGCTTCTTCAGATCGGCCCAGCAGTCGATGTAATTGTCCTGCCTGGTGTCGAGTTCGGCAGCGTAGTGGGTCAGCATCTGCGGGAACCGGGTCTCGAACATGAAGGCCATGGTGTTGTCGAGCTTGACCGGTTTCAGATCCGCGCGCGAGGCCTTTTCGAAGCCAGGCGCGTCCGGGCCATGGGCCAGCATCAGATTGTGCAGGCTGATGCCGCCGGGAACGAACCCTTCTTCCTTGGCGTCGTACTGGCCGTGAATCAGCCCCATGAACTCGCTCATGATGTTGCGGTGATACCAGGGCGGGCGGAACGTATCCTCCGCCACCAGCCAGCGCGGCGGAAAGATGACGAAATCGATGTTGGCGGTGCCCTCCTCGCCGCTCGGCGCCGTCAGCACCGTGAAGATCGACGGATCGGGGTGGTCAAAGAGGATCGCACCAACCGGCGAAAACGTTGCCAGATCATATTTATAGGGTGCATAGTTGCCGTGCCACGCCACCACATCGAGGGGCGAATGGCCGATTTCCGTGACATGAAAATGTCCGCACCATTTGACGATCAGCCGGCAGGGCGTCTCCTTCTCCTCAAACCAGGCGCAGGGCGTCTTGAAATCGCGCGGATTGGCCAGGCAGTTGGCGCCGATCGGGCCGCGGTCGGGCATCGTCAGCTTGGCGCCGTAGTTCTCGCAGACATAGCCGCGCACTTCGGCATCGACCAGTTCGACCTTGAACACGAGGCCGCGCGGCAGGACCGCGATCTCGCCGGGCCTGAGCTCGATGACCCCCATCTCGGTGACGAAGCGCAAGGCGCCTACCTGCGGCACCACCAGCAACTCGCCGTCGGCGTTGAAGAAATGGTCGTCGACCATCGACCTGTTGGCGACATAGACATGCGCCGCCATGCCGGTCTGCCCAAGCACGTCGCCGGCGGTGGTGATCGAGCGCATGCCGGCGATGAAGTCGGTCGGCTCCTTCGGGATCGGCACCGGGCTCCAGCGATACTGGCCGAGCGCCAGCTCATGATCGCCGACATTGGGCGCACTTTTCCAGAAGGGATAGCTCACCGACTTGAAGCGCCCGGTATGTCTGACGCTCGGCCTGATGCGGTAAAGCCAGGAGCGCTCATTGGTGCCGCGCGGCGCGGTGAAGGGCGAACCGGAGAGCTGCTCGGCATAGAGGCCGTAGGCCGGCCGCTGCGGTGAATTACGCCCCTGCGGCAGCGAACCCGGCAGGCTTTCGGTTTCGAAATCGTTACCGAAACCCGGCATGTAGGAAAAGGCCATCGCTTCCTCCTCGCGAATGCTTGACCAAATTGGTTTCATTTGTAACCATCCAAAATGTAACTATCAATGCCGTGCGCCGGCATTTCTCGATGGCTGGTCATGGAATCCGAAATCCTGGAACTCGAAAGCTTTCTGCCCTACCGGCTGTATCGGCTGGCCGATGCGCTGAGCCGCGAATTCTCTCGGATCTACAAGGAGCGTCACGGCCTCACACGGCCGGAATGGCGTACGCTTTCGGGGCTTGGCCAGCGCGGCACAATGACCGCGACGGAACTCGGCGCGCAGTCGGCGATGCACAAGACAAAGGTTTCGCGTGCCGTGGCGGAGCTTGAGCGTCGCCGCTGGCTCATCCGAACCACTGACGAGAACGATCGCCGCGTCGAGCACCTGGCGCTGACCAGAGCCGGACTTGCGGCCTATAGCGAGATGGTGCCACTGGCGAAGGCTTTCGAACGGGAGCTGCTGGCCCAGCTGAGCGCCGACCAGCAAGCCTCCATCGTCAAAGGCGTTGCGTCCTTGGAAAGCGCGTTGGGTCTGAGATAGCGGCTATCGGCAGATAGAATATGAGACGGTGGCTCGACGCGACAGCGCCTTGAAGCAGAGACTGTCTGGCGGTCATTTTCGATCGCTGCTTGCTCGGTGGCGGATTTTCAGTGCTGTATGTCAGTCAGTGATCATCGACGGGCGAATTGGGGGAAGAATGAAGTCGCTGCTCGCGAGGCCGGTGGCCGTGGTCGTCTTGCTGTTTGCCAGAGCCATCACCGCTGTGCGGCCGTTTTGGCATGAAGGCAGATTGCCTCGGCGTCGCTCGATCTTCTTTGCCAATCATTCCAGCCATGGCGATTTCATCTTGATCTGGGCTGTTCTGCCGCCGCGCCTGCGGCGGCGGGTGCGTCCCGTAGCGGGTGCCGACTACTGGCTGAAATCAAAAGTCCGAGCCTTCATCGGCCGTGACGTTTTCAATGCCGTACTGATCGAGCGCAATCGCGATGGACGCACGATGGATCCTGTCGAAAGCATGGGAGAGGCGATGAGGGAAGGCTCTTCGCTCATTCTCTTCCCGGAAGGCACGCGCAACCAATCCGACGCGTCCTTGCAGCCATTCAAGTCCGGGCTGTTCCATTTGGCGGCATCGCACCCGGATTTCGAGTTGGTGCCGGTATGGATCGCCAATCTCAACCGGGTGATGCCGAAAGGGGAATTCGTGCCTATCCCGCTGATCTGCACCGTGACGTTCGGCGAGCCAATGAACCTGGCTGATGGCGAGAGCAAGGATATGTTCCTCGAGCGGGCACGTGTGGCGCTGCTGGCGCTGGCACCGAAAAAGGCAGCGGAATGAGCTCAACCCAATTCGATATGATGGTTCTCGTGCTCGGCGTCTGCGGGATCCTGCTCGTGGCCTCTTTCGTGGGGCATATCCTGGAGCGACGGCTGTCGCCAGAAGGCTCCAACCCAGCCATCGAGAACCTCAACGCCCGTATCAATGCCTGGTGGGTAATGGCGATCCTCATCGCCATAGCATTCATCGCCGGGCGGATCGGCGTCCTGCTTCTCTTCGGCTTCTGTTCCTTCGCCGCACTTCGCGAATTCGTGACGCTGACCAACACCAGGCGTGCCGACCACTGGGCGCTGGCCACGGCGTTTTTCGTCGTGCTGCCGGTACAGTATGTGCTGCTCTGGATCGAGGACTACGGGATCTTTTCTGTTTTCATCCCGGTCTACGCCTTCCTGTTGATGCCAATCATCTCAGCCACACGGGGCGACACCCAGCACTTCCTCGTTCGAATTGCCGAGGTGCAATGGGCGTTGATGATCTGCGTTTTCTGCGCCTCCCACGTCCCGGCTCTTCTGACGTTGCATATTCCCGGCTACGAGGGTCGCAATGTGCTTCTGATAGCCTTCCTTGTCATCGTCGTGCAATTGAGCGACGTACTGCAATACATCTGGGGAAAGGCGATCGGGCATACGAAGATCGCACCAAAGCTTTCGCCGTCCAAGACGCTTGAAGGTTTCCTCGGCGGCGTTGCAAGCGCCAGCCTCATCGGCGCTGGCCTGTGGTGGATCACGCCGTTCTCTCCGCTTCAGGCGGGCGCGATGGCCTTCCTGATCACGCTGATGGGTTTTTTCGGCGGCCTTGTGATGTCCGCCATCAAACGTGACCGCGGCGTGAAGGATTGGGGCCATCTGATCGACGGCCATGGCGGCCTGACAGATCGGCTGGATTCGGTGGTTTTCTCCGCTCCGATCTTCTTCCATCTCACTCGTTATTTCTGGTCACCGGGATGAGGCAGTGATGAACACGGGCGATCGCAGACCACTTGCAAGCCGCGACACGCGCTGGGCACAAGCGACGGCCAGACGTCTCGCCGCACTCTCCGTGACCCCCAACCAGATTTCGCAGGCCAGTATCCTCGCCGGCGCGCTGGCAGGCACGGCCTTCTGGCTTGGCGGGCAGAGCGGCGGCACTTCTCGTTTGCTGCTGTTGCTGGGCGCGGCGCTGTTTTGCCAACTGCGGCTGCTGTGCAATCTGTTCGATGGCATGGTCGCCGTCGAGGGCGGCAAGGCGTCGGCCGACGGGCCGTTCTGGAACGAGTTCCCGGACAGGCTCGCCGATATCGCCATCATGGCCGGCATAGGTTACGGCATCGGCATGCCTGGCCTTGGCTGGGCAGCGGCCTGTTTTTCGGTTCTCACCGCCTATGTGCGGGAATTGGGGCGGGCCAACGAGACGCCGAGCGATTTCACCGGACCGATGGCCAAGCCACATCGCATGGCAGTCGCAACCGTCGCGGCACTGCTATCTACCGGAGAATTCCTTTGGAATGGCCACAACGAAGTCTTGACGCTTGCGCTCGCCGCCATTGCCATCGGCGCCGCCGCAACTGCGTTGCGGCGCGCCTGGCGACAGGTGCGATGGCTGAAAACCAGGCGACCCTAGCATCGCCTGCCTCGAGGCCTGAGACTCCCGGCGCATCGATTACCAGTCCATCACCACCTTGCCCGAACTGCCGCTGCGCATCGCATCGAATCCAACCTGGAAATCATCGATGCCGATGCGGTGCGTGATCAGGCCTGAGACGTCGAGCGGGCCCTGGACCAGCGCGATCATCTTGTACCAGGTCTCGAACATCTCGCGGCCATAGATGCCCTTGAGATGCAGCATCTTGAAGATGACCTTGTTCCAGTCGATCTCGAACCCGGTCGGCGCAATGCCGAGGATGGCGATCTTGCCGCCATTGTTCATGGTGTCGATCATGTCGCGGAAGGCGGGGGCTGCCCCCGACATTTCCAGGCCGACATCAAAACCCTCCGTCATGCCGAGCGCCGGCATCACGCCGCTCAGTTTTTCCTTGGAGGCGTCGACGACGTGCTGGACGCCAAGCTTGCGCGCAAGATCCAGCCGAACCGGATTGATATCGGTGATAACGACCTTCCTGGCGCCGACGCATTGCGCCACCAGCGCGCCCATGATGCCGATCGGTCCGGCGCCGGTGACCAGCACGTCCTCGCCGACCAGATCGAATGACAATGCGGTGTGAACCGCATTGCCCAGGGGATCGAAGATCGCGGCGATCTCGTCCGGCACATCGTCCGGGATCGGCACGACATTGTGCTGTGGGATCGCCAGGTACTCGCCGAAGGCGCCCGGGCGATTGACGCCGACGCCGAGCGTGTTGCGGCACAGATGCCCCCTGCCCGCGCGGCAGTTGCGGCAATGTCCGCAGACGATGTGGCCTTCGCCCGACACGCGTTGGCCGACCTTGTATTCGGTGACCGCGGCGCCGAAATCCGCGACGGTGCCGACGAATTCATGGCCGGTCACCATCGGCACGGGCACCGTCTTCTGCGCCCACTGGTCCCAATTGTAGATGTGGACGTCGGTGCCGCAGATCGCGGTCTTCTTCACCTTGATCAGGACGTCGTTGGGGCCGATTTCCGGCACCGGCACCTCTTCCATCCAGATGCCCGGCTCGGCCTTGGCCTTCACCAGCGCCTTCATCATGTTCGACATTCTTTTGTCCCTTGAATCTCTTGATCCGGAAGCGGTTTGCGGCGCCGGTCGCTCAGGAAATCACACCTAGTTCCTTGCCAACCGCACCGAAAGCCTCGACCGCCCGATCAATGTCGGCGCTGGAATGCGCAGCCGACATCTGCGTGCGGATGCGCGCCTGGCCCTTGGGCACTACCGGGAAGGAGAAGCCGATGACATAGATGCCGCGTTGCAGCATGCGCGCCGCCATCTCCTGCGCCAAGCTGGCATCGCCCAGCATGACCGGGATGATCGGATGGCCGGCGCCTGCCAGCGTGAAGCCGAGCTTCCCCATCTGTGTCCGAAACCGTTCCGCATTGGCATATAGGCGCTCGCGCAGGGCATCGCCATTGCGGATCATGTCGAACACTCTGATCGAGGCGCCGGCGATCGCCGGCATCAGCGTGTTGGAAAACAGATAGGGCCGCGAGCGCTGGCGCAGCCAGTCGACCACCTGTTTCTTGCCGGACGTGTAGCCGCCGGAAGCGCCGCCCAGCGCCTTGCCGAGCGTACCGGTGATGATGTCGACCCTGCCCTCGACGCCGCAATGCTCAGCCGAGCCGCGGCCGTTCCTGCCGACGAAGCCGACCGCGTGACTGTCGTCGACCATGACCATGGCATCGTATTTTTCGGCCAGATCGCACACACCCGCGAGATTGGCGATGATGCCATCCATCGAGAACACGCCGTCGGTGGCGATCAGCCGGAAACGGCAATCCTTCGCCTCCTTCAGCCGCGCCTCGAGATCCGCCATATCGTTGTTGGCGTAGCGGAAGCGCTTGGCCTTGGACAGCCTGACCCCGTCGATGATGGAGGCGTGGTTCAGCGCATCGGAGATGATGGCGTCCTCCTCGCCCAGAAGCGTCTCGAACAGTCCACCATTGGCATCGAAGCAGGAGCCGTAGAGGATGGTGTCGTCCATGCCGAGGAAGGACGATATCGTCGCTTCCAACTGCTTGTGCTCCTCCTGCGTGCCGCAGATGAAACGCACCGAAGCCATGCCGTAGCCGTAGCGGTCGAGCGCGTGCTTTGCCGCCTCGCGCAGGTCGGGGCTGTCGGCGAGGCCGAGATAGTTGTTGGCGCAGAAATTCAGCACCTTCTCGCCGCCAACCTCGATCTCAGCCGACTGCGTGGAGGAAATCACCCGCTCGGACTTGTACAGTCCGGCCGATCTGAGCCCCTCAAGTTCGCCGTCGATATGGGAGAGAAATGCTGCGGTCATGATCGTGCCTCGTTTGACGTGGGCCGACTGTCGTCCCGCACGCACAAAAAATCCACCGCAAAAGCGACCGGATCAGGTGGCTGGGTAATGTCGAACGGATGCCGCAGGCATGGCTCGAGAGACGATCCGGATCACATGGGGCCGGCGAATGTTCAAATGCGGACCGGCCGCGAAAGAGGCCGATAACCATTTCGCGACCTTTAAGCCTTTCCCCTTGTCGGCCAGCTGTCGATTTCCAGTCCTGTTAATGTTTGCAGTTCAATGATGCTCATACAGGAATCCGTTGGCGAGAGGGCCGCCCCCCAAGATGTCGCAGCAGCCGGTGCAAACCGTTTCAGGCAAGCTCATACTGCTGATCAAGGCTGGTTATTGGCTGGCGCTGCTGATCATCGCCGCCATGGTGGTGGCTTCCTTCATCCTGCTGCAGCAGGTGATGGCCACCCAACGGCACAACCATACGCTGCTCGATATCGTCAGCACGCAAAAGACGCTGTCGCAGCGCATCGTCTTCCTCGCCGGTGCGACCGGTGCTGCTTCGCGCGACAAGCAGCCGGCGCTCGTCAACGCGCTCAAGCAGGCGACGGCGGAGTTCGAAACCAACTATGACCTGCTGCTCAAGCAGACGGCCGCCGATCCAAAGTCGCCGGCCAGGCTCGATCCGAAGACGATCGAGAACGTCCTTTTCGGCAAGCCTTTCCATCTCGACTATTTTTCCGTCGGGCTGGTCGCCAATGGCGAACGCCTGGTATCGGCCTTCTCGTCCCAACTCGCACTCGGCGACAATGGCGGCTACAAGGGCGGTTACGAGCGCGTCACCCTCGACGCCTCGGTCGCCAACGCAACATTGTCGGGCTATTCGGCGCTGGGCCAGCGCATCAGCGCTTTCGCCGACGAACGATCCGAAAAAGATGCTCGATCTGCACCGCACGCTGTTTTACGCCACGATCGGCGTCATCGTTCTGGTGGCGCTGTTCATCTTCCGGCCCATGTCAAACGCGATCCTGCGCAAGACGCGCGAACTCGTCGATGCGCGCAATTCGATGGCCTTCATCGCCGTTCATGACGGGCTGACAGGTCTGCACAACCGCACATTCCTGACCGACCATTTCGACACGCTGATCAAGAGCGCGCATCGTCGGCGCGAACGTCTTGCGGTGGTGCAGCTTGATCTCGACCGGTTCAAGCAGATCAACGACACGCTCGGCCACGCCGCCGGCGACTATGTGCTGGTCATCACGGCCCAGCGCATGCGCGATTCCTGTCGGGCGTCGGATCTGTGCGTGCGCCTCGGTGGCGACGAGTTCGTGATGATCCTCAACGGCGCCGGCGGCAGCGAAGACATCAACATGCTGGCACGGCGCATTCTTGCGCACATCAACGAGCCGATCGTCTTCCAGGGCACGACCATTCTACCGGGCGCCAGCGGCGGCATCGCCGTCTATCCGATCGACGCCGACAACGCCCAGGACCTGCTGGTTCACGCCGATCTGGCGCTTTACTCCGCCAAGAAGATGGGCGGCGGCAATTTCTCGTTCTTCTCCGAGGAATTGCGTCGCGAACTCGATTATCGCAAGCAACTTGAGCACGACATCAAGGTTGCCATTTCACAGCAGGCATTCCAGGTCTATTTCCAGCCGCAGGTTTCACTGAGCGACGGCACGATCAGTGGCATCGAGGCGCTGGTGCGCTGGAACCATGCCGAGCGCGGCATGATCTCGCCTGGCGAATTCATTCCCGTCGCCGAGAAATGCGGTTTCATGCCTGATATCGGCCGCATCGTCATCAGCAAGGCGATCAACGAAGCCGCCGTATGGAACCGCGACGGCATTGCTTTCGGACGACTTGCGGTCAACGTATCCGGAACCGAATTGCGCGAGCACGACTTCGATGCTTTCCTGTTCGAGACGCTTGAGAAGGCCGGCCTGCCGCCGCAGAAACTGTCGCTGGAAATCGTCGAATCCGTCATTCTCGATGACGAGAAGACAGGCATCGCGGCAAAGCTACGCCATATCAGGGCCGCCGGCGTCCATCTTGAGCTCGACGATTTCGGCACTGGCTACGCGTCGCTCAGCCACGTCAATCCCAACGAGATCGACCGGCTGAAGATCGATCGCCGCTTCGTCCAGAACATCCATGAGAACGGTGACAACTCCAAGATCGTGCGCGCCATCACCGAGCTCGCGCGCGGCCTTGGTATCTCGATCGTCGCGGAGGGCGCCGAGACCGAAGCCGAACTCGATTCACTGATGGCCATCGGATGCGACCAGGTGCAGGGCTACTCCATCGCCTTCCCGATGCCGCAGGACAAAGCCCGTGACTGGCTGAGCGCCCGCATGCCGAAGAAGGCTAGGCTAACGGTGCTGCAGGAAGCCTGGCGTAGGCAGCCCTCACCCGCGCTTGACAACTCATCACCGAAATGGCGCCCTGTGACGATCGCAAACGGGTAGCCCCGATGCCGCTTCTGCTTGCTTTGCTGACCATGCTCGCCGCATTTCCCGCTTATGCAGCGGATCGCACCATCTATCTGACTTTCGATGACGGACCGCTGAACGGCACCAGCAACATCCTCGACGCGCTGGAAGCGCAGCAGGTGCCGGCGACGTTGTTCATGGTCGGCATGCATGCGCAGGCGAGCGCGGGCAACAAGGCATTAGTCAGACGCGCAAAAGCTCTGCCGCTGGTGACGGTCGGCAATCACAGCTACAGCCACGCCAACAATCGCTACCAGCATTTCTATGCCGATACGGAAGGCGTGGTGGCCGACATGCTGCGGGCCAATGCCGTGCTCGGGCTCGCTCCAGCGGTTCATGCGAGGCTGCCTGGGCGCGACGTGTTCAGACTGCCCTCAATGTCGAAGAACGACACCTCGCTCGGCCTTGCGCAGGAAGGCCGGGAGGAGCCGGACTACGAATTCGTCGCCGCTTCCGGCTTCTATCTCTATGGCTGGGACCATGAGTGGGTGCATGACGACACAGGCAAGCCGGTGCAGAGCGTCGACCACCTGGTCAGCGAGATCGATCACTTGTTCGGCTATGGCCGCTTCGTCAAGCGCGGAAAGATGATCCTGCTCATGCATGACGAGATGTTCCAGGACGGCTTCGACGGCAAGACGAAACTGACCAGGCTGATTACAGCGCTGAAGCAGCGCGGCTATGCTTTTGGGACAATCCAGAGCTATGACGACTGAGCGGGCGATCCCTAGAGCGCCTAGTGTCGAAAGAGATTTACGTGGCGCGCCTTGGACATCGTCAGCTTTCCACATTGGCCCGCAAGGTCGCCAGCACTTGCGCAAACTCCGCCAGCCTGTCGTCTGACAGGCCCACGCGCAGCCGCTTGTCGAAAGCAAGCGCCGCCTTGCGCAGTGTCTCGAACATCGCCTCTCCGGCCTCTGTCAATTCGACCAGATGGACCCGGCGGTTGACGGGGTCGCGGCGGCGCGTCAGCAATCCCTGCGCCTCCATCCCGTTCAGATGATGGGTGAGCGTCGCTCCCTGTATGCCGATCATTCCGGCAAGCTCACGCTGGTTGGCAAGCTTGCTCGATTTGACCGACAGCAGAGTAAGCCAGACGGGCAATGTGCCGCCGGCTTCAACCAAAGCGGTGTCGAAGGCCTGTGCAACAAGCTTGGCGGTGCGGCCGAGATTCATGCCGACCGGCGGGCGTTCAAAGGGCGTCATGGCAAGACACTAGACGGTGTTTTCCACGGATGGAACTGGCACTCATTTATACATTGACATCTAACAGTTAGATATCTAACTATTTAGGCGACGGCGGGCAAGAGAGGAGAGCTGGTATGCAATATGTCTACATCATCACCATCGGTCTTCACGTCATGGCGGGGGTGTTCTGGGCCGGCACCACCATCACGCTGGCGCGCGACCCCGAGATCCGGGCTGAACGCTTCATTGGACCGCAAATGGGAGCGGCCGGCATGGTGTTTCTCACCGGTGCGCTGCTCTGGTATTTTTTCCATGGTGCCTATTTCGGTTCGATGGAAATGGTGCTGGCCCTCGGCATCGTTGCCGCCTTCGCCGCGGCTGGAGTGCTCAGCACCATGGTCCGCCGCACCAGCACGCAGCTTGCTGGCGCCAACGCGGCCACCGAACCTGCCCTGCGCGCGAAGATGGCCCAAGGCGAGCGAATCGCCGCCTGGCTGCTGGTTCTCACCGTGCTCTGCATGGCCACCGCCAGAATGTTCTGATCACGGATCGTACGGTGCCGGCGCAAGCAGGCGGCGTACGCGGCGCGCCACGAACCAAGGCAGCAGATGGCTCTACTTGCGGAGGTTCCGTTGCGCGCCTCCCCGAAATTGTTAGCGACAGCAGCCTTTCAAATCCTTAGCCCGAACCTGATGCCGTCATAGATGGCGGCGTGGATGTTGCGCGAGGCGACGGCATCGCCGATGCGGAACAGCACGAAAGATCCTTGCGGATTGCGCTCGGGAAAAATGTCGCCACCACTCACCAGCCGCTCATAGTCTATGGCGCCGCCGTTCGTCGCCAATGGCTTCAGCGAGAGATAAAGGTCGTCTAGCGGCGCCGTGCCATGCTCGACCACCACCTGGTCGACCCGCCGCTCGCCGCGCCAGCCATCGGCGAAATCGGAGGCAAGCTCGGCAACCAGTTGATTGCCCTCGCGGCGCACCGAGCGCAGCCTTGTGTTGATAGTGATGGTGACCCCCTTCTCCTGGAAGGCGCGCATGTAGGGTACGTGGTTCATGCCGCCCATTTCCGGCGCGAAGAATCGCTCCGGCGAAACCAGTTCCAGCTTCGAACCGGCAGCCGCGACGAGTTCCGCAGCGCCCATTCCCTGATGGCCTCCATTGTCGTCATAGAGCAGCACGTTTTCAGCCGGCTTGACGCTGCCAGCCATGATGTCCCAGCTCGATGTGACAAGAGTGTCGCCCGCCGTCAGCGGCGGATTCTGCGGCAGTCCGCCGGTGGCGATCACCACGACATCGGGCGACAACGCCAGAACGTCGTCCTTCTCGGCCCAACTGTCGTAGCGGATCTCGACGCCGAGCCGGTCGAGTTCGGCCAACCGCCAGTCGACGATGCCGATCAATTCCTTGCGGCGCGGGTTCTGCGTCGCCAGCCTGACCTGCCCGCCGGCCTGGCCCGATGCCTCCAGCACCGTCACCTGATGGCCGCGCTCCGCGGCCACGCGCGCTATTTCCAGTCCGCCTGCACCAGCGCCGATGACGACGACTTTTCGCTTTGGTCCCTCGGCCTTGGTGATGATATGCGGAATGTCCGCCTCGCGGCCGGTCGCCGCATTGTGGACGCAGAGCGCCTCGCCGCCTTCGTAGATGCGGTCGAGGCAGTAGGTGGCTCCGACACACGGGCGGATTTCGTGCTCGCGCCCTTCCATCACTTTGCGGACGATGTGCGGATCGGCGATGTGGGCGCGGGTCATGCCGACCATGTCGAGCTTGCCGGCGGCGATGGCGTGGCGCGCGGTTGCGACGTCGGAAATTCGCGCCGCGTGGAAGGTCGGGAATTTCGTCGCCGCCCTCACCTCGCCGGCGAAGTCGAGATGCGGCGATGAGCGCATGCCGGTCACCGGAATGACCTTGGTCAGTGCCGCGTCGGTCTCGATCGAGCCCCGGATGATGTTGAGGAAATCGACCTTGCCTGATGAGGCAAGCCGCCTGGCGATCTCGACGCCCTCCTCTTTCGACAGGCCTTGCGAAAAATCCTCGTCGGCGACCATACGTATGCCGACGACGAATTTTTCGCCGACGGCCGCCCGCACGGCGTCGAGCACCATGTCGGTGAACCGCAGCCGGTTGTCGAGCGAGCCGCCGAATTCGTCGTCCCGATGGTTGGTGGACGGAGACCAGAAGCCGTCCATCAGATGGCCGTAAGCCTCGAATTCGATGCCGTCGAGACCGGCGGCCTGGCAGCGCTGGGCGGCGGAAGCATAGTCGGAAACGATGCGTTCGATATCCCAATCCTCGATGGTCTTGGGAAAGGCGCGATGCGCCGGCTCCCGCACCGGCGAAGCCGACAGGACGGGCAGCCAGTCGGCCTTGTTCCAACCGGTTCGACGGCCGAGATGGGTGATCTGGATCATCACCTTGCACTCATGCTCGTGGCAGGCGTCGGTCAGTTCCGCGAGCCATCGCACGATCCCGTCATCATAGAGATGCAAATTGCCGAAAGCGGCCGGGCTGTCGCGTGAAACGATGGCCGAGCCGGCGGTCATTGTCAGCGCCATGCCGCCCTTGGCCTTCTCCGTGTGGTAGAGCCGGTACCGCGCCTTGGGCATGCCGTCTTCCGAATAGGCAGGCTCGTGGCTGGTCGACATCACCCGGTTCTTCAACGTCAGATGCTTGAGCTGATAGGGCTGGAGAAGCGGATCGTTGCTGGTCATCGTCTTCCTGCGGTTTCAAATTGTGTTATTGAGCGGCCAGATGCGCCGCCCCTGAGTGGATTGCGGCGTTTATTCCAATCTTCGTTCGCGCCGACCGCCATGGAAGCGTGCTTCCGGCGACAGGCAGGCAAGGAGCCGTCCATGATCGATACCAAAACCCTCACCCAGCTCGGCGCGCATGTCGAGACGCCACAGAGCCCGGAAGCGGCGGTCCTGGAAACCGTGCCGTTTTCGCGCGGCGACGGCCCGCCGGCCATCGTGCGCTTCACCTGCCCGGAATTCACCTCGCTGTGCCCGGTCACCGGCCAGCCTGATTTCGCCCACATCGTCATCGACTACGCACCCGACGCTGCTCTGGTGGAATCGAAGTCGCTCAAGCTGTTCATGACCTCGTTTCGCAATCATGGTGCTTTCCATGAGGATTGCACCGTCATGATCGGCCGCCGCATCGTGGCGGCAACGAGCCCGCTATGGTTGCGCATCGGCGGCTATTGGTATCCACGCGGCGGCATTCCGATCGACGTGTTCTGGCAGACGGGCGCACCGCCGGAAGGCGCCTGGCTGCCCGAGACCGGAGTGGCGCCCTATCGCGGGCGAGGCTAGCTCGAACCATCATTCGCATTGGTACTGGCTGAGCGCCCATTCACCGGTCACCGATAGCAGGTCCGATATCTTCCATTCGCCGTCGACCCTTTTGAACTTCCACTCAAGGCGGTGCGGGTTGCCGGCGACGACGAAGGCGACGATGACCTTGGCCTGGTCGCCATTGATCGCCTCGAGCGTCTTCAGGCTCTTGTCGATCTCGGCCTTATCATAGTCGGCATTGTCGAGCGCCATGTTGGGGTCGAGGCACTCGCCCTGCCCGGATTTGCGCAGCGCATCGCTCTTGTCGAGCACCGTTTTCGCCGGATCGACGAAATGGCGGCGCTGCGACGGATCGACCTCCAAGCCGACCTGATCGTAGAATGGCCGGACCACCGCTGTCGGCGAGCCCGGCTGAATTGGGGCGGCAGGTTCGCTCGGCGAGGCAGCCGGTGGTGTTGCCGGCTCGGCGGCTGCGCGAGGTGCAGGCGCTGGCGGCGACCCGTTGTCGTCGGGCGCGGTGGCCGCCGGAGCGTTTGCCGGCGGCGCGCCGAGCAGCCCCTGCGCGGCGCCGCCACTCAAGTCCGCCGCCATAATGCACACGGCCGACAGTGCCAGGAACCGGCGGCGGGCCATCGGATCACTCCGGATCTTGGCCCGCCAGGCATTCGAGCTGGCTCAGCGTCCAATCGCTGGTCTTCGATGCGATGTCCGATATCCTCCACTTGCCGTCGATCTTCTTCAGCGACCAATGCATTTCGCGTTGTGCATCGTCTCCTTCGGGAAAGAGGCTGAAGCTCGCCACCACCTGGGCAGTATCGCCATCCACCATCTCGGACACTTTCAGGGTCTTGGAGACGGTCTTCTGGTCGAAATCCTGCGCATCGAGGCCCGGATCGAAATCGATGCAGGCGACCTGGTCCGGATTCTTCCTCGTTGCCTGATCGTTGAGGTCGAACAGTCTCGTCACCGGCTCGGTGAAGCGATCCCGGTATTTTGCGTCGGCCTCGAACTTGACATCCGGAACATAGAAGAATTTCACGGCGTCCGACGCCGGACCGGCCAGGGCGACAGCGGGAAAGGCCGTCGAAAGGGCGGCAAGGAGCACTGTCAGTCTCATGCAGAATCTCCGGCTTTTGATGGCTTGGCGCAATCCAGTAGCACGCATCCTGCATATCGGCTTTTTTGCGGCTCATGAAGCCCGCGGCCGCGTCGCGGCCGATGCAGGTCATCCGACAGTCGTGCGTGCCAAGACTGCGATCAGAGACCAAGCGCCACCTTGCGGCCATCATGGATGGCAAAAGCCGCCTGCCTTGAGGCGGTACAATCACCAATCGACGTGTGGGCAATTTTGCGCCTGTCGAGTTCGACGGAAAGCATGTCGGCTGCCATATTCGTCGTGGCGAAGACCAGCGCATCGGCTTCGACGTCCTGCTCGGTTCCGTCGAGCAGGGAAGCGACCCTGGCGGCCTTCCCGTCCCAATGAACGATGGCGCTCTCGGTCAAAAACCGCACCCGCAGCCTGGCGAGTGCGCGGCGCAGCGGCGCGTCGACTGCCATTCGCTGAAGCTCTTTGCCAACCAGGGCGTCAGGTGTCACAAGCGTCACATTGTGACCGTCCTCGGCGATTTTCCATGCGGTGCCACACCCTTTCCAATTGCCGCCATCGTCGAGCAAGATAACATTTTTGCCTGGTCTCGCCTCACGGGCCATCACGGCTTCGGCCGAGAGAACCAGCCCGCCGCCCGGGATGCTTTCCCACTGCGGCAATGCCCGTTGGAAAGCGCCGTCTGACGGCATCGAGCCGGTTGCGATGATGACGTGGTCCGCGCCTTCGCGCTCGACATCCTCCACCTCGACATATTGTCCGTACCGGACGTCGACCTGAAGCTGGCTGAGCTGGCGCTGGTACCAGTCGATCAGATCCAGAATCTGGGCGCGGCGCGGTTGCAGCCCCGCAAGGCGGAACTGCCCCCCAAGACGGTCGGAAGCCTCGGCCAGCGTGACACGGTGACCGCGTTCGGCTGCTACACGCGCCGCTTCGAGGCCGGCGGGACCGCCGCCGACGACCAGTACGCGCTTGGGTTGGCTAGCCGGGGCGAAGCGATCTCCGCCCCATTCCCATTCCCGCCCCGCCGAGGGATTGATGACGCAGCTGATCCAGTAGTCGCGGCTGCGTCGGCCCCAACACATCTGGTTGCAGGACAGGCACCCGCGAATGTCTTCCGGCCGTCCGGCGGCGGCCTTTGCAGCCAGGTGCGGATCGGCGATCTGCCCCCGCACGATGGAAACCAGATCAGCGTGGCCTTCGCTCAGCACACTTTCGGCATTCTGCGGCGTACGGATGTGACTCTCGGCGGTGACCAACGCGTGGCGCACGGTGGATTTGAGCACGGACGCCAGGTCGGCGCCGAGCTTTTCCGGATAAACAAAGGTCGGGATGATTTTGTAGAAATCGAAGTAGGAGCCCGTTCCACAAGTCACATAATCCATCAAAGAATCGCGGTCGTGGAGGTCGATTATCTCGGCCAATGCTTCGCGCTTCAGCGCCACTTCGACTTCCGGTTCGTCGTTGACCGCAAGGCCGATGATGAAATCATCGCCGCATTCCCGGCGAATTCTGCTCATCACCTCACGGCTCATCCGGGTGCGATTTTGAAGGCTGCCGCCCCACCGGTCGTCGCGGCGATTCGACCAGGGCGTCCAGAACTGGTCCAGCATCGAATGATACGCCGCCCAGACCTCGACGCCGTCGAAACCGGCCTCGCGGCAACGGCGCGCCGCCTGCACGAAACCGTCGATCGTTTCTTCGATCTCGGCTTCGGACATTCGATGCGAACCGTCAGAGTCGTGATAACTCGGCAGTCCGGAAGGGGACCAGCCGGCATGGAACGAGTTGTCCGCGTCCGCGTGCTGACCGACATGATAGAGCTGCTGGATGGCGACGGCGCCGTTGCCGCGGATCGCTTCCGTCACTTTGCGGAAATGGGGGATCACGCTGTCGTCGGAAGGACGGAAGTTGCCGCGGGTAGAATCCCGGCCCGGTGCACCGGCATCGGCTCGACGACGATCATGCCCGCGCCGCCGATAGCGCGTTCGGCATAATAGCCGACATGCCGTTCTGTCGGCAGTCCCTCTACCGCCATGTTCGCGGTATGGGCTCCGAACACGATCCTGTTGCGTAAGGTCTTGCCGCGCAGAGCAATCGGCGTGAACAACCGGTTGAAGACCTGCCCAGACATGTACCGCTCCTCAAAAGCCCTAGCGGCAGCACCCGAGCGCCAGCGCCCGCAGCCATAATCGATTTGCCGGACAGCCGGCACCTGAAAGGGTGCCGGCATTCGCCAACCATTGCAGCTAGGCGTCCAGCCAGACGTTCTGGAGGTCCATTTCAAAAGTCTGGTGGACGCCGTAGTTCTTCACCTTCTTGCTCGTATGACTGTAGAGCTTCTGCCAGAACGGCTGGATGATGACGCCGGAATCCTGCAGGATCTGCTCGACATCCTTCATCACCTCCTTGCGCTTGGCGACGTCGATCAGCGATAGCGCCTGCTTGAGCTTGGCGTCGAAATCGGGATCGAATACGCCGATTCATTCCAGGCCTCGCCGGTGCGATAGCCGAGCGCCAGCACCTGGACGCCGAGCGGGCGCATGTACCAGATCGTCATCGAATAGGGATATTTCGTCCAGTCGTTCCAGAACGTCGAGCCCGGCAGCACCGTCCGTTTCACCTTGATTCCGGCCTCGCGCAGCTGGCCCGCGATGGCATCGCCGGTGTTCTTCTGCCAATCATCCTCGATGGTGATCAGCTCATGCTCGAAGTCGGCCTGACCCGCCTCCGCCATCAGCTTCTTGGCGCCGGCGGCATCACGCTCCTTCTTGGGCAGTGGGTAATATTCCGGATGGATGGGGCTGACATGGTGGTTTTCGCCGACCGTGCCGCGACCGCTATAGCCAAGCTGCAGCACCGCGTTGTTGTCGACCGCCATCTGGAGCGCGTTGCGAACACGCTTGTCATCATAGGGTTTGTGCGTGACGTTGGTGCGCGCAACCAGGGTGGTCGCGGTCGCCACCTCCGATTTCTCCAGCCCCATCTTGTCGAGGATGTCGATAAAATCGGCGGGCGACTCGAAATTGAGGTCGATTTCGCCGGAATCGAAGGCATTCACCGTGGCGTTGAAGTCGGTGCCGTAGTCGATGAATTCGACGCCGTCGAGCGGAGCTTCGCCGCCCCACCATTTGCCGTTCTCGCGGCGCTTGACGACAGCCTTCTGGCCAACATCGTAAGAGACCAGCTCGAAGGGTCCGGTGCCGATCGGCTTCTTGATCGGATCGGCGCCATCGGCATCGAAATTGCGGTGGACGACGAGCGCCGGATAGTCGGTGAAGTTCGGGATCAGCGAAATGTCGGGCTCGGAGAGCTTCAGCTTGACCGTGTTGTCGTCGATCTTGGTGATCGCGCCGTCCCTTGCCTTGCCGGTCTTGGCGTCGATCAGCGCGCCGACACGCGCGGCCATGGAGTTGCCGGCGACGCCCTTCTCGCACCAGCGCGTCACATTGTGCACCACATCATCGGCGTTGAAGGTATCGCCATTGTTCCAGGTGATGCCCTTGCGCACGTGCAGCGTATATTCGGTGGCGTCGTCGTTGATGTCCCAGCTTTCGAGCAGCACCGGCTCGAAGGTGAACTGCCTGGTATAGCGCACAAGCGGCTCCAGCCAGGTGCGCGAGATGTTGGCAAGCTCAACCCAGTCATAGGTGCGCGGATCCTTCTGCGCCTTCACCGACATCGAGACATGCAGCGTTCCGCCCTTCTTCGGCTCCTCGGCCAAGGCGTCCGTCGGCGCGGCAAGGCCGATCATGCCATAGGCCAGAGCCGTCGATGCCCCGAAGGCGCTTGCCAGCGCCAGGAATTCGCGCCGATCGATCCGACCCGCACGCGCCTCGTTGGCCATCTCCTCTATGGCGCTTGGAACACGATCACCATTGCTTTTGAAAAGCGTCATTTTTTCCTCCCTTGTGGTTCCCGTCAGATCTTCGTCCCGTCAGCTAACGCTGTCCGGCAGTTTCTCCTCGCGCAGCGCGATGAAATCCCTGAGACCGTCTGCAATACCCTCATCGAGCTTCGGCTCCTCATAATCGGCCAGCATGTTACGCGCTTTCTCGCGGCCGCGCGTGTCATGGTCCTTCGCCCCTTCGGCCTTCCACTGTTCATAGGAATTGAAATCCATGATGCTGGGCATGAAGAAGGCCCGCTCGAAATGCTCGAGCGTGTGCTGGGTGCCGAGAAAATGGCCCTGCGGCCCCACCTCGCGGATGGCGGCCATCGCTTCCTTGAAATCGTCGAACGGCAGCCCGCCGGCATATTTGTGCCAGCCGACGAGCTGTTCGCAATCGGTCGCGAACTTCGAATAGCCGCAGGTGAGACCCGCCTCGAGCCATCCGGCCGAGTGCCAGATGTAGTTGGCTCCGGCAAGGATGGCGGCATGCATGAGCATGTTCGCCTCGTAGCCGGCCTGGGCATCGTTCAGCTTCGAGCCGACATGGAAGCCGGACGTGCGCCACGGCAGCCCGTATTTCCGCGCCAGCGCGCCCATCAGATACATCATCTGCGCGGCCTCCGGCGTGCCGCCCATCGGAGCGCCGGTCTTCATGTCGACCGTGACCATGAACTGGCCGTAGATTTGAGGCGAGCCGGGACGCAGGAGCTGGGTGAACGCTACACCGGCAAGCGCCTCGGCATTGACCTGCGCCACCGCGCCCACGGCCGAGGCCGAGGTCGAGGCGCCGCAGAGCGCGAAGGGCGCCAGGATCAGCGGCTGATTGTGACGGGCATAGACCTTCATCGCATCCAGCATGGTGGCATCCCATACCAGCGGTGAATTGCAGTTGGTGATCGACACCAGCACAGGGTTGTCGCGCACGTAATCCTCACCGAACACGATGCCCGCCATCGCCATCGTGTCTTCCGCCCGATCCTTCGACGTCACGATGCCCATGAACGGCTTGTCGGAATGCTTCAGCGCCGAATGGATGATGTGGAGGTGACGCTTGGGCACCGCTATTTCCATCGGCTCGCAGATGATCGAGCTCGAGGAATGCAGGGCTGGCGCCATGTAGGCGAGCTTGTGGAAATTGTTGAGGTCGGCGAGCGTGCCGTAGCGCCTGACATTGTCGAGGTCACGCACATAAGGCGCGCCATACATCGGCACGAAGATGGAATTCTTTCCGCCCACGCGCACCGTACGCTCAGGGTTGCGCGCGTTGAGCGTGAACTCCGAGGGCACCTTCGAGACGAGCTCCATCAGCAAGGCCCGGTCGATCCGCACTCTTGTCTCGGAGACGTCCGCGCCGGCGGCCTTCCACATTTCGATGGCCTCATCGTCGCGGAACTCGCATCCGACGTCCTCCAGGATGGCGAGCGATTCCTGGTGTATGAGTTCCACTGCCTCGTCCGGCACCATCTGATAGACGGGGATTTGGCGGACCAGTGTCGGAAACGACGTTACCGGAGCTCCCCGCAGCGCCTTGCGCCCCAGGCGGCCGCCGGCTCGACGATTGGCGTGTTCGGTCACAGCGGCCGGTGCGTTCATGGCAACTCCATTCCTCTTATACCTCGCAGCCTAGACGCACAAAACAGGAATGTGACGCTGGAAAATCCTGATCTCTTGTATAAGCTCTGCTTATGCGAAACCTGCGCCACCTCCTGCCCTCGGCCGGCAGCCTGATCGTCTTCGAGGCGGCGGGCCGCCTGTCGAGCTTCACCGCCGCCGGGCGAGAGCTCGGCATGACCCAGGCCGCCGTTTCCTACGCGGTGCGCGGGCTGGAGGAACAGCTCGGCGCCAAGCTGTTCCAGCGCCGTCACCGGCAGGTCAGCCTGACGGAGGCCGGCGAGCGTTTCCACGCCGACGTCTCGCTGGGCCTGTCCCACATCCGCAAGTCGGCGGAGGATCTGCGCCTGCAGGCGACCGGCGGCCACGTGACGCTTGCCGCCTCGACTGCGTTCGGCTCCTTCTGGATGATGCCGCGGCTGCAGCAGTTTCGCGACGAACTGCCGGGCATTGATCTGCGCATCCAGACCGCCGACCGCGACCTTGACATCATCGCAGAGGGCATCCCGCTTGCCGTGCGCGGCGGCGAACCGAGGGACTGGCAGGACTATCATTCGCTGCCGCTTGCCGACGAAGAGATCTTTCCCGTCGCCGGCACCAGCTACGCGGCGAAGTTCGGCCTGCCCAAATCGGTCGCGGAACTGGCCACGCACCGTCTCATCCATCTCGAGGAGCCCTATCGGGAGGCGGCGAGCTGGAATGAGTGGTTCGAATCGGCCGGCGCCCGTCTCGGCGATACCGCGCGCGGCCTGCGCATCAACGACTACGGGCTGGTAATCCAGGGCGTCATGGAAGGGCAAGGCATCGCGCTCGGCTGGCGCCACCTTGCCGAGCGGATGCTGGCGACGGGACTGCTGGTGCCGGTGACGGACCATGTGCTCAGGACCGGCAAGGCGTTCTATGTCATCTGGCCGAGGAACCGGGAGCTTAGCGAGAATGCCCGCAAGGTACGGGATTGGCTGGCAGCGCAAGCGTGAGGTCGTTCACTGTTTTCACCGTACTTCACCCTCGCCCGCTCGGCACGAATCCGCCTATACTGTCATCATGCCCATACGCCAGCTTTCCGAAACGATGATCAACCAGATCGCCGCCGGCGAAGTCATCGAGCGTCCGGCAAGCGTGGTGAAGGAACTGGTCGAGAACGCGCTTGATGCCGGTGCGGGAAAGGTCGAGGTCGTCACATCAGGCGGCGGATTGAACCTGATCCGTGTCACCGATGACGGCTTCGGCATCCCCGAACAGGAGCTTTCGCTGGCGATTGCACGCCATTGCACCTCCAAGCTTGCCGAAGACATCCACGACATCCGCTCGCTCGGTTTTCGAGGCGAGGCGCTGCCGTCGATCGGCTCGGTGTCGCGGCTGTCGATCCGCTCGCGCACGGCGGCAAGCGACAGCGCCGCCGAGATCGGCATCGAGGGCGGCAGGATCTCGCCCGTCAGGCCGGCGGCGGCCAATCGCGGCACCACAGTGGAGGTGCGCGACCTTTTCTTCGCAACCCCGGCAAGGCTGAAATTCATGAAAGGCGAGCGCGCCGAAAGCTCGGCGACCAGCGACGTGGTCAAGCGCATCGCGATCGCCTTTCCGACCGTTCGCTTCACGCTCAGCGGTTCCGACCGCTCGACGCTTGAATTGCCGGCGACCGATGACAGCGCGGACGGACGCCTGCGCCGCATCGCCCAGGTGATGGGGGCCGAGTTTCCCGACAATTCCATTGCCATCGATGCGATGCGCGAAGGCGTGCATCTGACCGGCCATGTATCGATCCCGTCCTTCACCCGCGCAAACGCGCTGCAGCAATATGCCTATGTTAATGGCCGGCCAGTGCGCGACAAGCTGATCGCCGGCGCTATCAGAGGCGCCTTCGCCGACGTCCTGCCACGCGACCGCCATGCGGTCACGGTGCTTTTCCTGACACTCGACCCGGCGATCGTCGACGTCAATGTCCACCCAGCCAAGGCCGATGTCCGCTTCCGCGACCCCGGCCTGGTCCGCGGGCTGATCGTCGGCGCCATCCGCCAGGCGCTTGCCGAAGCCGGCATCCGCGCCGCCACTTCCGGTGCCGCCGGCATGATGGCGGCGTTCCGGTCGGGAGCGGCGTCATACGCCCATGGCGGCCCGGCCAATGGTCACCGCAGCTACCAAGCGGCCTACCGCGCCTCGGGCTCTGCCGGTTTCGACCGCGCACGCTCGCCGCAACGGCCACTCGACATGGAGTTCCAGGGTTCAGGATTCGAACGAAACGGCGGGTTCGGCGAAAACGAGCAGGCGGCGTTCGATGCCGGCCCGATCGCCAGCGCCGACGCCCGGGCAGGACAGGGCGAAGCGGCGGAGACGCTGCTTGGCACGGTGCTCGGTGCGGCACGGGCGCAGGTGCATGAGAACTACATCGTCGCCCAGACCAGGGACTCACTTATCATCGTCGACCAGCATGCCGCGCATGAGCGGCTGGTCTACGAGGCGTTGAAGAACGCGCTGCACGCGCGCGCCGTGCCGTCGCAGATGCTGCTTCTGCCGGAGATCGTCGACCTGCCTGAAGAGGATGCCGAACGGCTCGCCACGCATTCCGAAACGCTCGCCCGCTTCGGGCTCGGCATCGAGCGTTTCGGGCCGGGCGCCGTGGCCGTGCGCGAGACACCGTCGATGCTGGGCGAGACCAACGTCCAGCAATTGGTGCGCGACCTCGCCGACGAGATCGCCGACAACGACACCGTCGACACTCTGAAGGAAAGGCTGGACAAAATCGCGGCGACCATGGCCTGCCATGGTTCGGTGCGTTCCGGCCGCCTGCTCAAGGCCGAGGAGATGAACGCGCTGCTGCGCCAGATGGAGGCCACGCCCGGCTCCGGCACCTGCAACCACGGCCGCCCGACCTATATCGAACTCAAGCTGGCGGACATCGAAAGGCTGTTCGGGCGGCGGTGAAGTTTGGCCCTATGTCGGCAAGGCCGGGCGCCATCGGTCACTTCTTTTGCTGGTATTTCCTGGCGGAACGATTGAAAATGTAATCCATCGTGTGTCCGTTGCCGCCGCCACGAAAGTTCACGGAGATGATGTCCTTGTGACGCTCCACCCATTTCTGGACGTTCATGTAGATAGGCGTCATCAACATGCCCGCATCGCAACCATCGTCATCGAAAGGGATTTGCTGGACGACCTTGCCGCTGGTCTTCTTGATGACCTGCATTTTCGTCATGCAAATCCCTGAACCGGTGTTTGTGTAAAGTCCGGCAAACCGGTCGGCAGCGGTCTCAGCCCAAAAGGGAATTTCGACAGTTCCGTCGAGTTTCGCCTCGCCCGTGTCGTCCAGGCTTGCAACCTTCTTCAGCGTGACCGGAAATTTGTCCGCGCCTTTGCGCCAGGTCCCTCTCGCACCGCTTTCGCCGATGTCGAGGGAAAGCGGGCAATTCGTGGTATCGACTGGTGTCTTCGATCCCATCACCATGATGCGTTCAAATTCCTGGTCGTCCGAAATCGCGCACAGCGAGAGCCTGGTGCCGCTGACCGTGCCGTAGAGCGCGATCGGACTCTGCCTAGCGTCGTAGAAATAACTTCCCTCGACCGTTATGCCGCTGCCGAAGCTGTCATATGTCTGAAGCGATAGATGAACGGGATCGGGTCCTATCGACCCTTCGTAGTTCTCCACGTGATACCAGCCGGCGACGGCCTTTTGGCTCAGCAGCAGCAAGCAGAAAAACGCGGCCACGAACGCTCTTCCCATCCCGATCCCCTCCATCAGCACAAATCAGGATAGCGCGCCTTAGCCCGTATCACAGGGGTTGCCGGTTGAAGCAGCGCCTTGTGGATTTGAGTCGGAAAACAGCCGCAACTCTCTGATTTATCGTTTCAAATTCACTACGATGACGCCCCCTAGCGCCAGCGCGCCGCCAAGCAGGCCGAGCAGCATCGGGACTTCGCCCAGCCAGAAGAAGCCGATCAGGGCGGACATGGGAGAGACCAGATAAAGGAAGTTCGAGGCACGCGCCGCAGGCAAGCGCGAAAGCGCCGTCGCCCAGGCGGCATAGGCGATCAGGCTCGGCACGACGCCGAGATAGATGACCGCCCCCAGCCCCGCCATATCGGCGACCGCCGCCTGCGAAAAAGCTGCCGGCAGGAAGGGCGCCAGGCAGAGCGCGCCGAGCACCATGTTCGAGGCCGCGATGGTCAGTGGATGGTGGCGGGCGAACAGCGGCTTCTGCACGATGGTGTTGACGGCCGAACAGAGCGCCGATCCCAGCACCAGAAGCGCACCCGTGTCGAAATGCAGGCCCTGTCCGTCGGCCATGGCGATAATGCCGATGCCGCTGAAGGAAATGGCGGTGCCGACCCAGGCCATCGTCGAGAATCGTTCGCCGAGCAGCGCCATCGCCATGATGGCGGTGAAGATCGGGCTGACATTGATGATGAATCCGGCAGCACCGGCCGAAACCGTCAGTTCGCCGAAATTGAGCATGGCGGTGTAGAGCGCGACGAAAACGGCGCCGCCAAAGGCCAGGCGCCACAACTCGCCTATGCGCGGCAGCGTCGGCCGCCTGACAGCAAGGAAGATCGCCGCAGGTACCGCGGCGATGGCAAAGCGCAGGGCGCCGAGTTCGAGCGGCCCGAACGCGGCGAGGCCAGCCCGGATCGCCGGAAAGGCGGAGGCCCAGCCAATCACCGTCAGCGCCACCGCTACGGCCGCGGTGGTGTCCATCCGCTGTGCTGGATTCAACGTGCTCGTCATCGCCCTCATCTCGTCGTCCTCCCGTTCTTTCGCCTCTCGATGAGGAGAAAACGCTTTTTCGGACCAATTGACAAACGACCAAATCGAGGGTCAGCTGTGACTATGGATCACAGCTTAGACGGCATCTTGCCGCTCGAGACACTGCGCGCCTTCGATGCAGCGGCACGCACGGGGAGTTTTTCGGCAGCCGCGCAGAGGCTCCACCTTACCCATGGCGCTGTCAGCCGGCAGATTGCCAAGCTGGAGGACTGGCTTGGCCTGAAGGTTTTCGAACGCGGGGCGCGCGGCGTGACGCTGACGAACGAAGGCAATCGCCTGCATCTCAGGACCACAGAAGCCTTCGCGTTGATCTCGGTCAATTCGGACCGTTGGGTTGAACCGCGCGGCACCGCAGTGGTGCGGCTGGCTTCGATCCCTTCGGTGAGCGGCTTGTGGCTGATGCCACGCATGGCGGCGCTTGAGAATGATCCCACCCGCCTGCGCATCGTGCTGGATGTCGATAACCGCCAGGCCGATCTCGCCGATGAAGGCATCGATCTGTCGGTGCGCTGCGGACGCGGCCGCATCCCAGGCCGCGTTTCGATGCAGTTGTTCGAGGAGTATCTGTTTCCGATCGCCTCGCCGAGCCTCGCGCCGGAGATCGGTGGCGGCGACCCGGCCCGGCTGCTCAAATTCCCGCTGATCAACGATTCCGACGCATCCGGCTGGCGCGCCTGGTTCGCCGCGCAGGACATGGATTACCGGCCGCGCCCGCAGGACCGCCGCTTCGAAGACTACAATCTGGTGCTCGATGCCGCCGCACACAGCCTGGGCATCGCGCTGGCACGCCCGCCGCTCACCGAACACCAGATACGGTCGGGGCGTGTCGTGGCCGTCGACGACCGCGTTGTGCTCAATCCCGTTTCCTACTGGCTCGATCGTCCTGCCGGGAGGCCCCGCGCCGCTGCCGCCGACCTGTCGCGCCGGATCGCGGCGCATGCCGGGGTGTCGGCGGAAAAGATCGAACACTTCATCGAAGCCGACACGTAGGTTTCAGCGAATGGCCAGCCAGGCAAATGCAATGAGCGCGGCAACCAGCAGCCCCATCGCAACCGAAGCTCGCCCGATACCGGCCGTGCCTTGTTTGCGACCCCCCGATGCGGCGTCACTTGGCTGGCCGGTCATGCGCCCCGGCACCACATTGTCGGCCGGCGCCTTTTGCACGACGGATACCCGCGGCGAGACGAACGCCGGCCACGAGAGCGGCGCGGGCCGGGCAGCGCCGCCGTCTTCGGCTCTTGTGACGGCCACTGGCACGCCGCGCTGAGCCTCGTCGCCTGGCGACGTCTGCTTGCGCGCCGCAATCTCGGAAACGGCCTTTCTGGCGGTGTCCATATCCGGCTCCATCGCCGCCTGATAGGCCCCGTACGATCTGCGGTGCGGCCAATTGCTGCGACGTCTCGCCGACGCGGGCGGCAGGGCCGCCAACGCTTCCAAGGCCGGTTGCGGGCGTAAGACCGGCAGCGGCGGTTGCATGGCCATCTTGACCAGCGCTGCCTTGAGCGCATCGGGTTTCGCCGACGGCACCGCCTGCGGCGTCATCGCCTCCTTGAGCAAGGAAGCCGGCCGAGCGGAAGAAATGTCCATCATGTCCCCACCAATGGTACTCTTCGGCTCATCAAATAGGATATCAGCATTGCCTCGAGCTTGTCCCATGCTTGACCTTGCCGGCAATTTGTGGCGATGAACTCGGCATGAAGCTCGGCACCAAAGCATGATGAACCGTTTCGAAGGCCCCGGCGGCAAGGAAGCCCGTATTCGCTATCTCGACGGCGACTTCCAGGTGACGAGCCCCGGCGCGTTCGTGCGCTGTGCCGTGACCGGCGAAAGCATTCCGCTCGACGAGCTGAAGTACTGGAGCGTCGAGAGGCAGGAGCCCTACATCAACGCCGCGGCCTCATTGCGCCGCGAGATCGAGGCGCATCCGGAATTGCGCAAGCGAAGCTGAGCAAATCCCGGAATGCGCAGCCGTTTCTGTCCGCCGTTGCGTAAAAACCAAGAAGCAGAGCGGGTCAGCGATTCCATCGAAGGCTGAACGCCTTAGCCCTTAAGCTTAAGCTTACGCTGGCGCCAGGCATCGAGCGTCTCCTCGATGATACGTTCGGGAACGTGGTCGAGCTCGAAGACCGCATCGATTTCCAGCACGTCGAGACGATCGAGAAAATCCTTCGAAGCGCCATGGCGCAGCCGGGCGGCGTCCTTGGCGGTGGTGATGAGGCCGAGCCCTTCGGCGCGCGCGGTGGCCGCCAGTTCGGCAAGCTCATCCTCGCCGTAGAAATGATGATCCGGAAACGGCCGCTTCAAAGCCACCTCGCCGCCGGCCTCCTCTACCGTGTCGAAGAATTTCTCGGGGTGGCCGATGCCGGCGAAGGCGAGATAGCGTTTGCCGGCGAGGCGTTCCTTGCCGCTCGGCTCGGTGTGAGCCTCGAAGATCGGCCGGCCGGCGCGCGCCGCCTGGCGCACCACCGCGTCGGCGGCGGTGCCGTCACCCATCTTCAACAACCCGCTGGTGAAGACCAGCTGATCGACGACCCTGGCCCTGAGCGGTCCACCCGGGATGACACGGCCGTTGCCAATGCCGTAGCGCGTGTCGACGACGACCAGCGCATAGTCGATATGGATGCGCGCGCTCTGGAAACCGTCATCCATGATCAGGAAATCGCAGCCATGATTTTCCATGAGCAGTCGGGCGCCGGCGGCGCGGTGCGGCGTCACTGCCACGGGCGCGTGTTCGGCCAGCAGCAGCGGCTCGTCACCGACATGCCTGGCGCTGTCGTGTTTGATGTTGACGATATGCGGCTCGGCGAAGGAGCCGCCATGGCCGCGCGAGAGGAAACCGGGTTTGAGCCGCATGCGCCTGGCGTGTTCGGCCATGGCGATCGCCACCGGGGTCTTGCCCGTCCCGCCGACGGTGAAATTGCCGATGCACAGAACCGGCGCTTCGATCTTCTCGCGTCTGGCCCGCCGCATGCCACGGCCGGCGACGAATGCATAGGCGGCCGACAGCGGCGACAGCGCGAAAACGCGCCAGTCCGGCTCCTCCCACCAGAACGGCGGTGCTTCGGAGGCCATTTTAGCGCCCGTTCGCGCCCTTCAGGCGCGCCTTGACGACCAGCGGCTGGATATAGGGCTCAAGCGACTTCAGCGTGCGCGCCAGCGCGCCGCGCATCTCATCGACGGTCGCGGCGCCGGCCGCCATCATCTCATGGCGCGCGACTTCGTTGGTGAGCAGGAAGTTGACCGCACCGGCCAGCATGTCGCGGTCGCGCACCAGCTTGGCGCCGCCGCTGTCGAGCAGGCGCTGGTAGGCCTCGCGGAAATTCTGCACGTTGCGTCCGGCAAGGACCGCCGTCTCGAGCATGGCTGGCTCGAGCGGGTTCTGGCCGCCTTCGGAGGTGAGCGAACGGCCGACAAAGGCGATCTCGGTCATCCTGAGATAGAGCCCCATCTCGCCGATCGTATCGCCGAGCAGGATGTCAACGTCGGGCCCGATCCTGTCGGCCTTGCTGCGCCGCGCGACCTTGAGGCCCATGCCGGAAATCTGCTCGGCCAGGGCCTCGGCGCGGTCGGGATGGCGCGGGACTACTATCGTCAGCAGGCCGTGGTGACGCTTGTGCAGCATCGCATGGACCTCGGCGGCAACCACTTCCTCGCCGTCATGGGTCGAGATCGCCGCCCAGGTCGGACGGCCGCCAATCTGCCGCTGCAAAGTGGCCAGCGCCCGTTCGTCGACGGGCGGCGGGTTGGTGTCGACCTTGAGATTGCCGGAAACGGTTACCGGCCGGGCGCCGAGCGCGCGGAAACGCTCGCCATCGACATCGGACTGGGCAACGACATGGGCAAGGTTCTCGAACAGCGCCTCGGCAATGTTGGGGCGCTTCTTCCAGGACGTGAAGGAGCGGTCGGACAGCCTGCCATTGACCAGAACCTGCGGCACGTGGCGGGCGCCAAGCTCGAGAATCGTCATCGGCCAGATCTCCGATTCGGCAATGATCGCCAGATCCGGCTTCCAATGGTCGAGGAAACGGCTGACCGCCGGCTTGAGGTCGAGCGGCACATACTGGTGGATGATGCGGTCGCCCAATCTCTCGTCGGCGACCTTGGCCGACGTTACCGTGCCGGTCGTCAGCACGATGTTGACCCCGTAGTCGAGTATGCTCTCGACCAGGGGAACGACAGCTATGGTTTCGCCGACGCTCGCGGCGTGGATCCAGATAACAGGCCCATCGGGGCGAGGCCGGCCGGCGACGCCGTAGCGTTCGCGGCGGCGGTTGCGGTCTTCCTTGCCGCGCGAGGTGCGCCAGGCAACATAGGGTCCGACCAGCGGATAGGCGACAGCGCCCGCCAAACGATATGCCGTCAGCATGGCACGCGCCCAGCGACCGCTCATCGCGGGGCATCCACGAGACGGTAGGCCTCGGCGGTCGCGGCATTGAGCGAGGCCGTCACTTCGAGGCGCTTGCGCTCCATCTCGGCGTCATCGGCATTGGCCGGCACGAAAACCGGTGTACCGATGATGATGGACGAGCGGCCGAACGGCAGGTTGATGGTCGTCTTGTCCCAGCTCTTCTCCAGCACCTTGCGGCGGCTGGTGGCAATGGCCGCCGGCAGGATCGGCCGGCCGGAGAGCCGCGCCAGGAGCACGATGCCAAGCCCCGCATCGCGCGGCGTGCCATGGGGGATGTCAGCGATCATGGCGACGTTCTTGCCGGCGACGAGCGACTTTTTCAGGGCGATCAGTGCCTTGGCGCCGCCCTTGTCGAGATGTTTGGCATTATCGCGCCCGCCGGAGCCGCGTACGGCCTCGATGCCGAATCTCTCGATCATCAGGGCGTTGAGTTCGGCATCGGCACTGCGCGACACCATGGCGACGAGCGGCCTGCCCTTGGGGTAGTAGGCCGGCGTCAACAGATGCTGGCCGTGCCAGAGCGCAATGATGCCGGGCTCGAACTGGGCATAGGCACCGCCGGTCAATTTCGCCGAGCCGTCGACGACGCGGTTGGTCAGGCGCACCAGCCGAACGAACTGCGCCAGCAGGCCGACGATGATGTTCTTGACGAATCGCGACTGCGCCAGCGGCTTGCGGATCCTGCGCCAGAAGGCCTTGGTGGCGCGGCTGCGGCCCCTGCCCGTCGGCGTAGCCTGGCCGGGCGGCGCTTTCGCCAGATCATTATCCATCGAAGTCAACCGACAGCCTTGTGGTCGGGGTCCAGGAGCCGATGCAGGTGCACGACGAAATAACGCATATGGGCATTGTCCACGCTGGCCTGCGCCTTGGCTTTCCATGCCGTATGGGCGGATTGATAGTCGGGATAGATGCCGACGATGTCGAGCGCGTCAAGATCGCGGAATTCGGTGCCGCCAAGCTTCTTCAGTTCGCCGCCGAACACCAGGTGCAAAAGCTGTTTCTTTCCGTCTTCCGCGGCCATTTCGGTCCTTCACATATTGTGAGTTTGTGACAGGTCTAGACCAAAGCCGCCGACTTTGGAACCTTCGATAATGCTTTCAATCATCCAGTCCGGCAATGACGCCCACGAGCACCGCCAGCAGTTCACCGCTGCCGGCGGCGAGCGCGCCGTGGCGGGTCACCTCGCCGGCATAGAGCGGCGCGCGGCCATGCGGGTCGAGCAACTGGCCGCCCGCCTCGCGCAGGATAAGGTCGGCGGCGGCGATATCCCAGTCGTGCGCGTTCGGCTTTACGAAAGTGGCATCGAGCGTGCCGTTGGCGATCATTGCCAGGCGATAGGCAAGCGAAGGGCTGTAGGGCGCCCGCTTCAGCCGTTCCTGCCAGCCGGCCGGTATCCTGTCGAGCAATTGCTTCAACCCCGAAATTTCGGCCTTGTCGCCGGGCTGGCGCACCGCGATGCGGCTACCGTTGCGGAATGCGCCCTGGCCGGGCAGCGCCCAGTAAGTCTCGTTGAGCGCCGGACATTCGAGCACGCCGGCAAGCGAGCGGCCATGCTCGACGACGGCGACGCTGACGCACCAGGTGCGCTGGCCTTCCAGGAAGCCCCGCGTGCCGTCGATCGGATCGACGACAAAGGTTCGGCGCGCCGAAAGCCGCACTGGATCGTCGACCGTCTCCTCGGACAGCCAGCCATAATCCGGCCGCGCCGCAAGCAGGGTCTGGCGCAAATACGCATCGGCGGCGTGATCGGCCTCACTGACCGGCGAGGTCCCGCCCTTCATCCAGACCTGCGGGCTGTTGCCGAAGTAACGCATGGCGATGACGCCGGCCTCGCGGGCAGCGTCGCGCAGCAGCGGCAGATCCTCCGTGGCGCCAGTCGTGGTCAGATCATGCTCCGGCAAGGGTCATGCCTTCGATCAGCAACGTGGGGGCGGCGGTGCCGAAATTGCGATCGAGATCGCTTGCCGGCACCATGTTGAGGAACATCGTCTTCAGGTTGGAGGCGATCGTGACTTCGGCGACGGGGTAGGCAAGCTGGCCGTTGTCGATCCAGAACCCGGAAGCGCCGCGGCTGTATTCGCCGGTCACCATGTCGACACCTTGCCCGAACACCTCGTTGACGTAGAAGCCCGTCTTGAGCGAGGCGATCAGTTCTTCCGGCGAGCGCTCGCCCGGCTCGATGGCAAGATTGGTCGAAGACGGCGAGACGGACGAGCCGCTGCGCGAACCGCGTCCATTGGTAACGAGACCCAGTTCCCGCGCCGCCGAGGTCGACAGGAACCAGTGGTTGAGCACACCGTTCTCGATCATCAAAAGCTTGTCGCCTTCGACGCCTTCGCCGTCGAACGGACGCGAGGCCTGGCCGCGCCGCCTCAGCGGCTCGTCGGTGACGGTAATGGCCGATGCAGCCACCTTTTTGCCCATCATGTCGCGCAGGAACGACGTCTTGCGCGCGACGGCAGCGCCGTTGATGGCGCCCGCGAGATGGCCGGCAATGCCGCGCGCCACGCGCGGATCGAACACCACGTCGACCGGTCCGGTCGCGGCCTTGCGCGCGCCGAGCCGGCGCACGGCGCGTTCCCCGGCCTTGCGGCCTATGTCTTCCGGCGCATCCAGGTCGGCAAAATGCTGGCGCGAGGAGAATTCATAATCGCGCTCCATGCCGGTACCCTCGCCGGCGATGACGCTCGTGGAGCGCGAGAAGCGCGAGGCGACATAATGGCCGAGGAAGCCGTGCGAGGTGGCCAATACCAGCCCTCCGAGCCCGGCGCTGGCATTGCTGCCCGCCGAATTGGTCACGCCTTTGACGGCCAGAGCCGCCGCTTCCGCGGCCAGTGCCGCTTCCTTCAACTGGTCAGCCGATACTTCTGTTGCATCGAACAGGTCGAGATCGCGCGTCTGCCTGGCCAGCAGCGCCGGATCCGCGAGGCCCTGGTTGGGATCTTCGGGAGAGACCCTGGCCATGGCGACGGCACGTTCGGCAAGCGCCTTCGGGTCGGACGCGGCAGTCGCGGAAACACTTGCCACCCGCTGGCCGACAAAGACACGCAGCGAAACGTCGTCGCCTTCCGAGGCCTCGGTGTTTTCGACCTTGCCCAGCCGCACCGACACACCGGTCGAGCGGCCACGCACCGCGACGGCATCCGCGGCATCGGCGCCAGCTTTTTTGGCAGCCTCGACCAGGGCCGCGACGCGGTCGGTCAATCTTGATGCGTCCGATATATCGCTCATACGCGTGATCCTGCTGTTGCGGCTGGCCTGGGAGCCGCCGTCCCCCATCTATTGTTCCGGTCCGGCTTGTGCAATGGCACAAGCTTCAATCAAAATGCATCGGTTCAGCCGCCCATCGCGAAGCGCGGCACCGCATCGCCAGCACGGAGCATTTCCAATGACGCCTTTCCATCTTGCCTTCCCGGTCCGTGATCTCGATGAAACACGCGCTTTCTATGGCGAGGTGCTGGGTTGCGCCATCGGCCGCTCTTCGGAGACCTGGGTCGATTTCGACCTGTTCGGCCACCAGATGTCGGCGCATCTGCGGCCACGGGCCGCGCCGGCCGCCAGTGACGGGAAGGTCGACGGCATGGCGGTGCCGATCCCGCATTTCGGCGCCGTGCTTTTGATGGATGACTGGCAGCGGCTTGCCACGCGGCTGGAAGCACGCGCCGACATAGACTGGCTGGAGCGGCCGATGATCCGCTTCAAGGGAGAGCCCGGCGAACAGGCGACGCTGTTCATCCGCGATCCCTCGGGCAACGCGCTGGAATTCAAGGGCTTTCGTTCGCTGGAGCAGATTTTCGCGCATTGACATGGTGCAAGCCGTGGCGCGCGGACTCAGGACCCGGCAACAGGCGTCCAGATCACATCCTCGATCTTTTGCGCGCCCGTGGCCAGCATCGCCAGCCTGTCGAAGCCGAGCGCGATGCCGCTGGCCTGTGGCATGACCGCGAGTGCCGCGAGAAAATCCTCGTCCAGCGGATAGCGCTCGCCATAGACGCGCTCTTTCTCGTCCATTTCCATGATGAAGCGCCGGCGCTGCTCCTCGGCGTCCGTCAACTCGCCGAAGCCGTTGGCAAGTTCGACGCCGCAGCAATAGAGCTCGAAGCGCTCGGCGACGCGGGGGTCGCGTGGGCTCGGTCGCGCCAGAGCCGCCTCGGCGACCGGGTACTCGCAAAGGATGGTCGCGCGGCCGATACCGAGATTGGGCTCGATCTTCTCCACCATCACCCGGCTGAACAGGTCGGCCCAGCCGTCGTCGGGCGCGGTACGCAGGCCGGCACCGGTCAGGGCCTGATGGAGCGAATCGCGGTCGGTGATGCCGTCGGCGCTGACCGTCGCAAGCAGATCGATCCCGGCATGGCGCGCGAAGGCGTCCGCCACCGTCAGCCGCTCCGGCTCCGCGAAAGGATCGCAGTCGCGGCCGCGAAAGCTGAAGCGCGTGGCCCCTGCCCTTGTCGCGGCCAGCGCCAGCAGATCCGCGCAATCCCGCATCAGGCTCTCATAGGTTTCGCCGACCCTGTACCATTCGAGCATGGTGAATTCGGGATGGTGCAAAGGGCCACGCTCGCGGTTGCGATAGACCGGGCCGAAGCTGAAGATCCTGGTCTCGCCGGCAGCGAGCAGCTTCTTGCAGGCGAATTCCGGCGACGTGTGCAGATAGAGCGGCTTGCGCTGCCCGTCCGGCGCGACCGCCTCGGTTGCGAAGGCCGCCAGATGCGCCTCGTTGCCGGGCGATATCTGCAGGGCCGATGCCTGCACCTCGATGAAATCGCGACGGGCGAACCAGTCGCGCAAGGCGGCGGCAAGGCCGTTGCGCAGCATCAGGCGCGAACGGCGATCGGCATGCACATGCGGCGTCCACCAGGGCGAAGCGGCGGTCATGGGCGGTTTGAAGGCGCGCTGGTTCGCGTTGGGGGCTGGCGGTTCGCGCCGAGATGCGCTAGGCCCCCATCCAGCGCCGCGCAAGCCGGCAAACGCCCGTCAACTCTCGCAGGATAAAAAACCGTGGTGAAAGTCATCGCCAGTTCGCTCCGCAAAGGCAATGTCGTCGACAAGGACGGCAAGCTTTATGTGATCCTCTTTGCCGAAAACATCCACCCAGGCAAGGGCACGCCCGTGACGCAGCTCGACATGCGCCGCATCGGCGACGGGGTGAAGGTTTCGGAACGCTACCGCACCACCGAACAGGTGGAGCGCGCCTATGTCGAGGAGCGCGAGCACACCTTCCTCTACGCCGACGGCGAAGGCTATCACTTCATGAACCCCGAGACCTACGACCAGGTGGCGGTGTCGGAAGCCGTCGTCGGCGATGCCGCCCCCTATTTGCAGGAAGGTATGCCGGTTCAGGTCTCGCAGTTCAACGGCATCGCCATCTCCCTGGTGCTGCCGCAGCGGGCCACCTTCGAAGTGGTCGAGACCGAGCCCACGACCAAGGGCCAGACGGCGTCCTCTTCCTACAAGCCCGCCCTGCTCTCCAACGGCGTGCGCACCGCCGTGCCGCCGCATATCGCGCCAGGCACCCGCGTGGTGGTGATGACGGCCGATGGGTCCTATGTGGAGCGCGCGAAGGACTGAGAGCACTGCGCCAGGCGTCGCCAGCTTCTCAGCCGGACCCTATTTTTAGCCGCTGACGATGATCGGCGGCATCGCCAATTGGCGCCGGCCGAGGCCGGCGCTGCCCGGGCAAACAACAAGCGCAGCGTTATTTCCAGAAGCGTGTCGCACAAAGCCATCATCGTTCGTCCTTGTGGAAAGGAGAACGCCAATGAGAAAGCTTATCGTCACCGAATTCATCAGCGTCGATGGCATCGCCGAAGTCGAGAAACTGCCTGGCGTGACCTGGAACGACGAGATGAACAGGTTCAAGGAGGACGAGCTGGCTGACAGCGGCGCCATGCTTTTGGGACGCACAACCTACGAGATTTTCGCCGGCTCGTGGCCGAGCGAAACCGGAGACTTCGCCGACCGGTTCAACGCGCTGCCGAAATACGTCGCGTCCAGCAATTTGAAGGTGCTCGACTGGAAACCGGCCGAGCTGCTCAGGGGGCCGCTGCCGGAGGCGGTCAGGACACTGAAGCTAGGTAGCGGCGGCAACATCTATGTGCATGGCAGCCTCAGCGTCGCGCAGGAACTGTTGCGCCATGGTCTGGTCGACCGCGTCAGGCTGCTGAGCTACCCCGGCACCGTCGGCCAAGGCAAAAAGCTGTTTCCGGCCGACGATCCGGTGTCGCTTGAGTTGATTTCCGTCAAGCCATTCAGCAACGGCGTGGTGGCGCTGGAGTATGCGCCGGTGCTGGCGAAATCGTAGTCGGTTAGAGTGCCCTTCTTCCAGAGAGGACTGGAGGGCGCCTGGTTTTCGGGATCAAAGCTATAGCGGTGACGTGAGGCAACGTGTGGACCTCGCGTCACCCGGTCTGCTTTCCCCGTCTTTGCTCGACGGCAGCACTTTCCCTAGCCTCCACCACCCTCTCCACCTCGCGCTTCAGCTGATCCTTGATGTCCGCCGTCTCGGTCATCAGGACCTCGATCTTGAGGAAGTCGAGCACGCGGTATTTGGACACCGCCGGGCGGATCAGGATGTCGGGCTGGCACTGCTTCAGCTTGTTGGCGATGATCGACTGCATCATCAATTGCGTGGCGCCGAACATCAGGTCGACGGAGGTCGGCCGCCTGTGGTCGGCCTCTTCCGGCGCGCCGACCACGTCGACGCCGATGATGATGTCGGCATCATCCTCGATCAGGTCGAAGGGCACGGGGTTGTAGATGCCGCCGTCGATCAGCAGCCGGCCGTCGCGCATCACCGGGCGGAACACGGCAGGAATGGCCGCTGAAGCCGCTAGCGCCGAATGCAGGTCGCCTTCGGCGAACACGGCCAGCTTGTGGCCGAAATAGTCCGTCGCCGTCACCTTCAGCGGGATTTTCAGCTCGGCGAAGGTTTCGGGAATGGCTTCGGGCAGGAAGGCCTTGAGGATGCGCTCGACATTGAACTGGCTGACGCGGATGCCGGCCTGCATGGCCTCGGCGATGGTGCCGGGCCGCGCCCGCCACATGCGGCTCGCCACCTCGGCGCGGCGGCCGAGGATCGAGCGTGCATAATCGTGGATGTCCTTGCCGGTCATGCCGGAGGCCATGCCGGCGCCCATGATGGCGCCGATGGACGAGCCGGCGATTGCGACCGGCCTGATGCCCAGTTCGTCCAGCGCCTCGATGACATGGATATGCGCCAGACCGCGCGCGCCGCCGCCGCCAAAGGCGATGCCGAAGGTGAGGTTCATCCCTTGTTGGCTCCGGCCAAGGGCGGTCCGACGACCATGATGGTCGGCTCGGCCGACAAAAGCTTCTTCGCCGCGGCCTTGACCTGGTCGAGTGTCACCGCGTTGATGAGGCCGGTGCGGCGCTGAATGTAATCGACGCCGAGGTCGTCGAGCTGCAGCTCGACCAGGGTCGCGGCGATGGCGCTGGAGGAGTCCAGGTTGTTGATGGCGTAGGCGCCGATCATGTATTTCTTGGTCGCCGCCAGTTCCGCGTCGGTCGGGCCGTCCTCGGCAAGCCGCTTGACCACGTCCCGCACGATGCCAAGGGTTTCGGCGGCCCGGTCCGATCGTGTGCCGGTGGTGACGATCAGAGCGTCGGCATGGTCCTGGTTGATGAGCGAGGAATTGACGCTGTAGGCCAGCCCGCGCTTCTCGCGCACCTCTTGGAACAGGCGCGAGGTGAAGGTGCCGCCGCCGAGAATCTCGTTCATCAGAACCGCGGGGAAGAAATCCGCCGCCTTGCGCTTCACGCCGGGCCAGGCAAGCTGCAGCGAGGTCTGCGGCAGGTCGTAGTCGACCTCGATATGCCGCGCCAGATTCGGCTCGACGTCGGCAACCGGCGCGAGCGCCTGGTTCTGCGGCAGGTTGCCGAACACCATGTCCAGTTTCTTCTTCAGCGTTTCCGGGTCGATGGCGCCGACCACCGCGACATGCAGTCCGCTCCGCGCGAAGACCGCCTTGTGCAGCGCCTTCAGATCGTCCCGCGTGATGGCGGCGATGCTCTGCCTGGTGCCCTGGTCGGAGCGCGAATAAGGATGATCGCCATAGAGCGCGCGCGCCCACCTGTCCTGCGCGATCGTATCGGGGTCGTTCTCTCCGGCGATGATGCCGGACAGGATCTGGGCGCCGATGCGATCGATCGGCGCCTGGTCGAAACGCGGCTCGTTGACCGCCAGCCGCAGCAGGTCGAACGCCTCGTCGCGCTGCTCGGCCAATATGCGCATGGAACCGTAGATGCCGTCGCGGGTCTCCTCGAAGCTCATCTCGGCGCCGGCGTCGTCGAGCTTCACCTGGAAGGCGTCGCTGTCCAGAGGGCCTGCGCCTTCGTCGAACAGACCGGTCATCAGGTTGGCCAGCCCTTCCTTATCCGGCGGATCCTGCGTCGAGCCGCCCCCAAAGACGAAACGGATGGCCACCATCGGCACCGAATAATCCTCGACGAGCCAGGCGGTGACGCCCTTAGGCGAGGTGACCTGCTGGATGTCCATGGCGCGGGCGGCAAGCGCCGGCAGGACCAGGAAGAAGATGGAAAGGAGCAAAGTGACAAGCGCTGCGCGTGCCCTCCCTTCTCCCCGTTTGGGAGACGGGAAAGAGCCGTGTTGCTCGCTCTTCATCATCAATTCCCCGCCTGTTGCTGCGGCAAGAGATAGCCGGTCGTCGACCGGGCCAGCACCAGATAGCGCGCGGCGACGGCCTTGATCTCGCCGGGAGTGATGTTGCGGATGCGCTCCGGCCATTGCTCGATGTCCTGCACATTGCCGCCGGTGGCAAGCTCGGCGCCATAGATATTGGCCATCGAATCCTGTTTGTCGCGGGCGAAAACCATCGAGCGGACATAGCGGTCCTTGGCCTTGTCCAGCTCCTTGACGGTGACGCCTTCCCTGGCGATGCGCACGACCTCCGCGTCGACGGCCGCCTCGACATCGACGAGCCTGGCGTCGCCGCGCGGCGTGCCATAGACGGTGAAGTTGGTGTCGTCCAGCATGGTGCCCTGGAAATAGGCCCCGGCGTTGGAAGCGATGCCTTGCCTGACCACCAGCGCCTGATACAGCCGGCTGCGGTTGCCGCCGCCCAGTATTTCCGCCAGCAGGTCGAGCGCCTCGGCTTCGCCGGGCTTGGCCGTGTGGTAGGACGGCACCACCCATTGGGTGGAGAAATTCGGCACGCTGACGCGGGCGTCGGACAGCGTCACCGTGCGCCTGGTGTTCTGCTCCGGCTCGACCGGGCGGACGCGCGGCGGCAGGTCGGGCCCGCGCGCGATCTTGCCGTAGGTTTTCTCGGCCAGAGCCTTGACCGTGTCGGGCTCGACGTCACCGGCCACGATCAGCACCGCGTTGTTGGGCTGGTAGTATTTGTTGTAGAAGGCGATGGCGTCGGTGCGGTTCAACTGCTCCATCTCCTGCATCCAGCCAATGACCGGAATTCGGTAGGGCTGGTTCTGCCACAGCGTGGCGTCGAGTTCCTCTTCGAGCACCGCCTCGGGACTGTTGTCGATGCGCGAACGGCGCTCCTCCAGGATGACGTCGCGCTCGGTCTTGATGACATCGTCGGTGAGGATGAGGTTGCGCATGCGGTCGGCCTCGAAGCTCATCATCAGCTCGAGCGCCGACGGCGCCACCGTCTCGTGGAAGGCGGTGTAGTCGTAGGAGGTGAAGGCATTGTTGGAGCCGCCTATGTCGGAGACGGCGCGGTCGAACTCGCCGGCGGCGTGATTGGCCGTCGCCTTGAACATCAGATGCTCGAAGAAATGGGCGATGCCGGATTTGCCTGGCGGCTCGTCGGCGCTGCCCACCTTATACCACACCATATGGGTGACGATCGGTGAGCGATGGTCGGGAATGACGACCACTTCCATGCCATTGTCGAGCAGAAAATCCGTTACCTTGAACTCGGCCGGCCGCTTGTCGGCGGCGAAGGTCGCCGGGGCCAGTCCGGCAATGACCAAAGCCAGCGATGTGGCCAAGAGCGTCTTGCGCAGCCATTCAGCCTGAAATGTCATCAATGGCTCCGGTTTCTCATGACGGACGATAGGCGGCGAGCCGATGTTGTGAAAGTGAATTGTTGATTACTGGCATGGCACGACCTGCTCCCCTGGGAAGAGGGCTCGCATTCCATCTTCGCCCGCAAATGAAGCTTAACTCAGGCGGCCTCGACAAGCCGGATCAGCGTCTCGCCATAGTGGCGCTCGTCGACAACTGAAAATCCCGGTCCCGGCTCGAAAGGCGCCGCCGCTGCCTCCTCGACCACGCACAGCGCGCCGGGACGCAGCCAGCCGCCTTGCTTGGCCGACCTCAGCGCGCGTTCGCCAAGACCCTTGCCGTAAGGTGGATCGGCGAAAACGAGGTCGAACGGCGCCAGCGTGCCGGCCTCGCCCAGAGCCGTCGCGTCGCGCCGGAATATCTTGGTGCGGCCGGTCAGGCCGAAGGCCTCGACATTGTCGCGGATCAGGCCGCGGCCTTCGGCCGACTCCTCGATGAAGACGCCATAGGACGCGCCGCGCGATAGCGCCTCGAGCCCGAGCGCGCCTGTGCCTGCGAACAGGTCGAGCACGCGCGCGCCCTGCAGCCGATCGGCAAAGCGATGCGCCAGCACATTGAAAACAGCCTCGCGGGTGCGGTCGGTGGTGGGGCGGATGGCGCTGCCGCGGGGCGTCGCCAGCGGGCGCCCGCGAAACTCGCCGCCGACGATCCTCATTTCGCCCTTGGACCCTTGGAACCGCCGCGCGGCCGCTCGCCGCCGCCACCCGGACGTTCGCCACGCGGCTTGCCGAACGGCTTGGGGCCGCCCGGCTTGCCGCCGGGCTTGCCATAGGCCGGCTTGAAAGACGCCTTGCGGGCCTTGGCCTCAGCGGCTTTGGCAGCGTCCGCTTCCGCCCTGCCCTTGCCGATTGGGCGCGCGCCCGGCGCCATCCAGACATTGGCCTTGCGCTGGCCGGGCGGCTCGATCGGCCGCTGCTCGCGCTCGGATTTCTTGCCGCCCGGTTTGCCGCCAAAACCACCGCGCGGCTTGTCGCCGAAGCTACCGCGTTCGGGTCTCGGGCCGCGGTCGCCAAAGCTTTTTCCGGCCTCGCGCCTCTGTCGGGGCTGGTCGACAGTTTGCCCAGCGCCTCGTCACGGCTGCCTTCGCGGCGCTTGCGGTTCTTGATCAGGCCGCCCTCGCCGATCGGCCGGTGGTCACCCTCGCGCGAAAATCTCGGCCGCTCGGCCTCCTCGCGCCGCGGCTCGCCCCGCCGCACCGGCAGGTTGGAAAACGGCTTTGTTATCTCGGCATCGAAATTGGCACCGGATTCCTCTATCAGGCGTTCGCCGAGCTGATCGCGCAACACCTTGCCCTTGATCTCCAGCACATGGCCTTCGGGGAGCTCGTCGAGCTGGAACGGGCCGTAGGAGATGCGGATCAGCCGCGTCACGTCGAGGCCGAGCGCGCCGAGAATGTTCTTGACCTCGCGGTTTTTGCCCTCGCGCAAGCCGATGGTCAGCCAGGCGTTCGAGCCTTGCTCGCGATCGAGGCTCGCCTCGATGGCGCCATAGAAGACGCCGTCCACGGCAATGCCTTCGCGCAAACCCGCAAGCGCACTTTCCTCGACCTTGCCATGGACGCGCACCCGGTAACGGCGCAGCCAGCCGGTGGCCGGCAGTTCGAGCACGCGAGACAGGCCGCCATCATTGGTCAGCAACAGCAGGCCTTCGGTGTTGATGTCGAGCCGGCCGATGGTCATCAGCCGGGGCAATTCAGCCGGCAGCACATCGAAGACGGTCTTGCGGCCCTCGGGGTCGCGGTTGGTGGTCACGACACCGGCAGGCTTGTGGAACAGGAACAGCCGAGTGCGCTCGATCGGCGGGATCTCCATGCCGTCGAGATGGATGATGTCGCCCGGCATCACATTGAAGGCCGGCGAAGACAAAACCCGGCCGTTGACCTTGACGCGGCCGGCCGCGATCAACTCCTCGGCGTCGCGGCGCGAGGCAAGCCCGGCGCGAGCCAGCCGCTTGGCGATCCGCTCGCCGGCTTCCTCGGGCGCCTCCGCAGGACGCGGACGGGACTTGAAACCGCCTTGCGGCCGGTCGGCAGCGAAATCGCGCTTCGGACGGTCAGAGAAGTCGGGCTTGGGCCGATCGGCAAAATCACGCTTAGGACGATCGAAGCGTCTTTCACCCGTCGCACCTTCAGCCGCCATTGGCAGCTCGCCGTGCGGTGCATACGGCTTGCGCGGGCCTTCGCGGTTTTCATATGGCTTGCCTTGCGGACGCGGACCCTTGTTGAAGAGCCGCTCCGAGCGCCCGCCTTCCCCGTTTTCGCGCGGCTTGTACTCACGCTTCCGTGGCCGTTCGCCATCGGCGGGCATTGGACGCTCGCCGCGCGGTGCGTAGGGCTTGCGCGGGCCTTCGCGGTTTTCATAAGGCTTGCCTTGCGGACGCGGACCCTTGTTGAAGGGCCGCTCCGGGCGCTTGCCTTCGCCGCCTTCGCGCGGCTTGTACTCACGCTTCTGGGGCCGTTCGCCATCGGCGGCCATCGGCCGCTCACCGCGCGGCGCGTAGGGTTTGCGCGGCCCTTCGTGCTTTTCGAAGGGCTTGCCGCCGTCGCCACGCTTGGCAAACGGTTTCTTGGCGCCGAAGGCTGGCTTGCCGCCTTTGCCGGCATCGCGCCCACGCGCGCCCGCCGGTTTCGGACCGCTTTTGCCCGGACCCTTCTGGCGCGGAGATTTCTTGTCGTTGTCGTCCATGTGGCCTTTGTCCGTTTGCGCTGCTACAGCGTGGCGCATCCTTTCGGGCGCGCAACGAACGCTGTAGCATTTTTGATTTGGCGCATGATCATTTCCGAAAACCGTACCCGATTTTCGAGGTTATGCGCTCAATAACAGGATCACCGTCGAGTGGCGAGGAGATAATCGGAATGGAAACCCGCGTGAAGCGGCCCGATTTCATGGCGCTGGCGCTGGAGGAGGCACAAGCGGCAGCCTCGCGCGGCGAAGTGCCGGTCGGCGCCGTCATCGCCAGCGCCGGCACGGTCGTGGCCAGTGCCGGCAACCGCACCCGGGAGCTTGCCGATCCGACGGCCCATGCCGAGATGCTGGCCATCCGCGAAGCCTGCCGAAGGCTGTCGAGCGAGCGGCTCACCGGACACGATCTCTATGTGACGCTGGAGCCTTGCGCCATGTGCGCCGGCGCCATCTCCTTCGCCAGGTTGCGCCGGCTCTACTTTGGCGCCGCGGACGAAAAGGGCGGCGCGGTGTTCAACGGCGTGCGCTTCTTCGCTTCGCCGACCTGCCATCACACGCCCGACATCTATGCGGGCATCGCGGAGGCCGAATCGGCCCTGCTGCTGAAGGATTTCTTTCGGGAACGCCGCGACTGAACGGGGTGCGATACCCGTCAGCAAAGCAAATGCGCCCCGCTTTTTACAGGGACGGCAGCCAGTCGAACCAGCCACCCTTCTTGCCTTCCGCCTCTCTTCTTCAGGCGGCGTTCCTTTTTGTACTCGTCTTCGCCGAGTTCGTTTTGCGGCGCCGTGCCGGATGCGACGCGATAGGCAAGGGGCGGTTCGCTCAGATATTTGCGGGTATTCGGATCGCCCTGCTTGCTTTCGGCAAGGCGGCGCTGGATATCGGCGGCGCGGCCCTTGTCGGAATCGGCAGGCGTCCAACGCGGCGGGTGACTCGAGCCGGATTCTTCCATCGCCTTCTTCACCGAGGCGGGATCCGTCTGCACGTCGTCGACGATCTGCGACTGGTAGGACGGATCATCCTGGTGTGCGGTCGCGTCGGCGCGCAGGCGGGCACGGCGCTGCTCGGGCGATTCTGGCCATTCGGCGCTTGCGGTCTCGATGCTATCCTGTGGCGCCGGCAGCGCTTCCTTCTGACCAGGCGCCGGCTTCACCAGGGTCGGACGCGGCTTGTAATCGATGTGTTCCTTCCGCTTCGGCGCGAACGAAAAAGCGCCCGTGAGATCGCCGGCCAATTGTTCGCCGGCGGTCTTGTCGGTGCCGTAGGTCGGAGAACCGACACATCCGGACAGAGCGAGCCCCGATGCGACAAGCGGCGCCAACAGCGCGAGGCGCGCGTTAAATCTCTCGGTCATGCCAAAAAGTCCCACTCTAGACAGCCTCTCGATCGCCGCCGGCCCCAAGGTCCGGTCCCCATGTCCAAGTACTTGCGACGAAAATCCGGCGACAATTTGTCTTCCGGAGTTTCGCGTGTTTACCTCAACCACTCGTTAAGGGCAACGCGCGGACGGATTTGCACCGCCCGGCGTGGCATTTGTGCACCGATATGCCTGGCCTTCAAAGCCGGCCGAGCGCCCTAAGCTCATGCAGCACGGCGGCGTCGCGCGCCGAGACATCGGGAAAGGCAGGATCCTGCCCGACATCGGCGGTGTAACGCCATGACCGCGCGCATTTGACCAGGCCGCGGTCCTCGGCTTTTTCGATCACCACGGCGACGCCCTTCACGTCTTCGAGCGTGAAGGCGCCTTGTTGCGCCTCGCCATGGGCGATGACGAGATCGCTAGTGATCGCCATTTCGGCCATGTCGACATCCGATATCGCCGCCTCGAGCGCCGCATCGTCGATGGTAACGACGGGCACCGCTTCCAGCGACGAGCCGATCACCTTCTGGGCACGCGCGATTTCCAGCGCACCGGTGACGACGCGGCGCACCTGCCGCACCTTACGCCATTTTTCCGCCAGCGCCTCGTTCTTCCAGTTTTCCGGGATTGCCGGGAACTGGTCGAGATGTACCGAGACGGCATCGGGATGGCGGTCGAGCCAGGCCTCTTCCATGGTGAAGGGCAGCATCGGCGCCAGCCATCTTACTAGGCAGTCGAAAAGGTGGCGCACCACCTGCACCGAGGCCTTGCGCTTCGCGCTCGACGGCGCATCGCAGTAGAGCGCGTCCTTGCGAATATCGAAATAGAAGGCCGACAACTCGACCACCATGAAATCGAGGAGCGCACGGGTGATGCGCTTGAACTCGAAGGCATCGTAGCCCTGGCGCACCACCTCATCGAGTTCGGCGAGGCGATGCAGCATCAGCCGTTCCAGCTCCGGCATCCCTTCCAGCGGCACCTCCTCGCCATCGTCGTGGGCGAGCGTGCCCAGCATCCAGCGGATGGTGTTGCGCAGCTTGCGGTAGGCGTCGATGTTGGTTTGCAGCACGTTCTTGCCGAGGCGCTGGTCTTCCCAATAGTCGGTCGTCACCACCCACAGGCGCAGGATGTCCGCGCCGGACTGCTTGATCACGTCCTGCGGGACGACGGTGTTGCCGAGTGACTTCGACATCTTGCGGCCGTCCTCGTCCATGGTGAAACCATGGGTGACGACGGTGTTGTAAGGTGCCCTGCCCCTGGTGCCGCAGCTTTCGAGCAACGAGGAGTGAAACCAGCCGCGATGCTGGTCGGAGCCTTCGAGATAGACATCGGCCGGCCATTTGAGGTCCGGACGATCCTCCAGCGTGAAAACGTGGGTCGAGCCTGAATCGAACCAGACGTCGAGGATGTCCGTCACCTGCTTCCATCTGGAGGCATCGTGATTGCCGAGGAAACGGTCCTTGGCACCGGCGGCGAACCAGGCATCGGCGCCTTCTTTCTCGAAAGCGTCCATGATGCGCTGGTTGACCGCCTCGTCCTGGAGCACATTCCCGTCGGCGTCGGCGAAGACCGCGATCGGCACGCCCCAGGCGCGCTGGCGCGACAGCACCCAGTCGGGCCGTTCCTCGATCATGGCGCGAATGCGGTTCTGCCCCGCCCCTGGCACGAAACGGGTGTCGTCGATCGCCTTCAGCGCACGGCTGCGCAGCGTCGTGCCGTCGCCGAGGTCCTTGTCCATGTAGACGAACCATTGCGGCGTGTTGCGGAAGATGACCGGTTTCTTCGACCGCCAGGAATGCGGATAGGAGTGTTTCAGCCGACCGCGCGCGAACAACGCGTTGCGCTTGATCAGCTCATCGATGACCGCTTGGTTGGCATTGCCCTTCTTGCCGTTGTCGTCAAGGACGCGCGCCGCGCCACCCTCACGATCCGGACCGAAGCCCGGCGCGTCCTTGGTGAAAAAGCCGGCATCGTCGACGGTGAACGGGATCGCGGTGTCGACGCTGCGCGCGCGCAGGTCCGGGGCCGCGTCCATCCAGGCGTCGAAATCCTCGCGACCATGGCCCGGCGCCGTGTGAACGAACCCGGTGCCCGCATCATCGGTGACATGGTCGCCGGCAAGCATGGGCACCGGAAACTCATAGCCGCCTTCAAGACCCTTGAAGGGATGCGAAAGCGTAAGACTTCCAAGCTCTTGCGCCGACACGCTGCGAAGACGATTCAAGGTGACTTTGGCCTTGACCGAAGCCTCTTCGGCCAGTGTATCGGCAAAGATCAGCTTTTCGCCCGGCTGCGGGCCGAAGGCGTTCTCGGCTGCCGTGACCTCGTAGAGGCCGTAGTTGATGCGCGGCGAATAGTTGACGGCACGGTTGCCGGGGATCGTCCAGGGCGTCGTCGTCCAGATGACGACGTGGGCCTGCAGCAGATCGAGAGCGCCCTCGGTCAGTGCGGCCTCTCCGTCAGCGACGGGGCGCACCAGACTGGCGACGGGGAACTTCGCCCAGATCGTATCCGACTCATAATCCTGATATTCGATCTCGGCCTCGGCGAGCGCGGTGCGCTCGACGACACTCCACATCACCGGCTTGGAGCCGCGATAGAGCTGGCCCGACATGGCGAATTTCAACAGTTCGCCGGCGATACGCGCCTCGGCGTGGAAGGCCATGGTCGTATACGGATTCTTGAAGTCGCCGATGACGCCAAGGCGCTGGAATTCCGCCCCCTGAACGCCGATCCAGTGAGCGGCGAAATCCCGGCATTCCTTGCGGAATTCGTTGACCGGCACCTCATCCTTGTTCTTGCCCTTGGCGCGGTACTGCTCCTCGATCTTCCATTCGATCGGCAGGCCGTGGCAGTCCCAGCCGGGCACGTAATTGGCGTCGCGGCCGCGCATCTGGAAGGAGCGGTTGATGACGTCCTTGAGGATCTTGTTCAGCGCATGGCCGATGTGGATGTTGCCGTTGGCATAAGGCGGACCGTCATGCAGCACGTATTTCGGGCGACCGGCGGAGGCCTCGCGCAGCTTGCGGTAAAGATCCATCTCCTGCCAGCGCTTGACCAGCACCGGCTCCTTCTCGGGCAAACCGGCACGCATCGGGAAATCCGTCTGCGGCAGGTAAAGCGTCTTGGAATAGTCGATCGTTTCAGCTGTATCGGTCATTGGTCTGCCATTGTGGATTGCCCGGCGGCAAGGGAGCTCGGGCCTGAACTATCATGATCTGGAAAAAGCGCGAGGGGTCGCGCGCAAGATTCCCGGCGGCTCCGACAGCTCTCAGGCCGTCCGGAACACCGGGCTGGTAATTCGTATCGTAATCGCGACGGAACGCGAGACCACTGTCATGGCCGCGCTTTTAAACGAGGTGGGCCAGCTTGGAAAGCCCGAACTCCAAGGCACTCGCCTTGCCGCTTGTGCCAATTGCGCATATATGTTTGGGCAAATGGCACCGGAGGCGCGTCATGTCCAATCCGCATCGCAAGGTCCACGTGCCGGCTGCCAGACGGGCCGCCCGTAAGGAGAAGGTCGAGCTTGCGCAGGATGGCTTGGTCCGGGATGCCGCAACGGGGCAATTCCTGGTCAGCTTCACCAAGGTGGAAGAACTCCGCCACCGTGGGTTCAGCAATGACGAAATCTACAAGATCGTAGGATCGCGGCGCACTTTGGCGCGCAGGAAAGAACGCAATGAGAAACTGAGTATTGCCGAGTCCGATCGCGTCATGCGCATCGAGCGCATTTCCACAATGGCGGATCGTGTTTTCGGAGACCACGAAAAAGCGCAACGTTGGTTGCGCAAACGCAGCCGGGTGCTCAACGAAGCGCCTATCACGCTCCTGCAGTCGGAAACCGGTGCTTCCCTGGTGGAGGAGGAACTGCATCGCATCGATTATGGCATTTTCGCCTGACGATGCGTCTATGGCGTATCTCCAACTTCGCCGACCTGTCCGGCCGGGGCGGCATGCTCAGCTCCGGCCGTTGGAACATCAAGGGCACCGCCATTGTGTACTGCGCGGATCATCCCGCCACGGCGCTTCTTGAAATTCTCGTTCATGTCGACGTGGAAGATTTGCCGCCCACGTTCCAGCTCCTGGAAATCGAAGTGCCTGACGGCGTCTCCATTGCCGTCCCCGATTTGCCCGAGGGCTGGAAAGACAATCCGGCCAAGACACGCGAGATTGGCAGCGATTTTGTCAGTGCCGCCAGCCATCCAGTCATGGAAGTTCCTTGCGTGATCGTTCCCTTCGCCAGAAACTATATTCTCAATCCCGCCTTGCTGGAACGCGAAGGCATCGCCATCGTCGGCACCACAAGTCATCAGATCGATACGCGATTGCTGGAATAAGGCCGGTACCGGCTACATCTTGAAATCGAAGCGATAGGTCGTCGATACGCCGATCATGAACTGGTTGCGGTCGCCGCGCTCCTTGACCAGGCTGGAATCGGCGGCCGGGCCTTCGAGGCGTGAATATTCCCCGAACAGGCTGGCGGTCATCGGGTCGGTCACCTTCCACGTCACCGCACCGCCAAGGCCGACCGATTTCAGGCCGCCGCCGGGATTATACTGGTTCAACCCCGAGGCCACGGCTTCCTGCGCGTCGACGCCGTAATAGGCGTCGAAATATTTGGCGGAGGCGAACGAGACGCGCGGCCCGCCAGAGATCCTGACGGTTGGCGTCACATCGTAGAAGGCGTCGGCGGCGATGTCGGCGACGAAGCCGTTATGGGCGCGGATGCCGTGCCGCAGCTCGGCACGCGCACGTATCCAGTCCGTCGGATAGAATTCGAAGAAGCCGCCCACCTCGCCGCCCCAGCGGACCGGATCGAGGCCCTTCAACTCGTCGGCATCGCCATCGTCGCGCGAGAACAGGAACTTGCCGGTCAGGCCGGCGCGAACGCCGCCGTCATCGACCAGCGCCAGCGAAATGTTGTCGTTGCGTGAGGTGAAGCGGGCCGCCGGGCCAGCCTTGCCCAAGGAGATGATCGGCGAGGCGCTGAGCAGGTACTTCTTGCCGCCCTCGAAATTGGGCGCCACCATGCCGGTGGCGCCGACCGTCAGATACCAATCGCCGGACAGCCAGCCGAAGGCGCCCTCGCCGGCATCGGCCGCACCCGAGGTAGCCAGCATGACGGTAGCCAAGGCTGCAGAAATTTTCCCGACCGGACTCATGGCTACCCCATTAACACGATACGATTGTCTTTCGGTCACAGCTTTGAAGAGGCTTTGGTAAAATTTGATTTAAGGTCGAGACGTCCGGCTCGCATTGCTTGCACCATCCGGCCGCCGTCGGCTGGACGCGGGTCGGCACCAAGGGTAACTTCATCCCCTGCTGGCGGTCCTCGATGGAGATGGCGACATGACCCTGCACGGCGATGCACTGAAGAACGCGATCGGACAGACGCGAGGAAAGTGGGGGTGGTTTGTTGGTCTGGGCGTGTTGCTGCTGATCCTCGGCGGCATTGCCTTCGGCAACCTCTTCATCGCCACGGTGGCTTCCGTCTATGTCGTGGGGTGGCTGATGCTGGTGGCCGGCATCATCGAGATCATGCATGCCTTCGGGGTCAAGACGTGGGGCCGCTTCTTCTACTGGCTGCTCAGCGGATTGCTCTACGCGGTCGCGGGCTTTTTCGCCTTCGACAACCCGCTGCTGGCCTCGGCGGTGCTGACCTTCTTGCTGGCCGTCGCGCTTGTCGCTTCCGGCGTGCTGCGCGCCTGGGTCGGTTACAGCCACCGGCCTGAGCGCGGCTGGGGCTGGATCGTCGCGGCCGGCGCCATCAGCGTGATCGCCGGGTTGATCATAGCTATGGGCTGGCCGGTCAACAGCGTATGGGTGCTCGGCCTGTTCCTGGCAATCGACCTGATCTTCCAGGGTTGGACCTTCATCGCCGTCGGTCTGGCGCTGAAAAAGTAACGTCTGATTCGAGCATGATCTAACCCGAAAACCGGGCGCCACTTTTCGGGATCATGCTCATTTTGTTAAAGCATGATCTTGCCCGAAAACCGCACTCCACTTTTCGGGACCATGCTCATTTTGATAAAGCATGATCTTGCCCGAAAACCGCACTCCACTTTTCGGGACCATGCTCATTTTGTTAAAGCATGATCTTGCCCGAAAACCGCACTCCACTTTTCGGGACCATGCTTCAAAAAGCCATGGCCGCGTCGAGTTGCGAAAGCGGCTTGACGCCGGCCAGCAGTGCTCTCGCCTCGGCCTCGTCGCGCTTCATCTGCGCGACCAGCGCATCAAGCCCGTCGAACTTGACCTCGCTGCGCAGGTAACCGAAGAACGACACCTGGCAGATCTCGCCATAGAGGTCACCGGAAAAATCGAAGACGAAGGTTTCCAGAAGCGGCGCGCCATCATCGTCGACGGTCGGACGGCGGCCAAAGCTGGCAACGCCATCATGCAGCCTTCCGTCGGCGCGGCGAAAGCGAACGGCATAGATGCCTTCCCTGAGGGTGGCCTCGGCGGGAAGCCTCATGTTGGCGGTCGGAAAGCCGAGCGTTCGCCCCAGTTTCTGGCCGCCCGCGACTTCGCTCTCCACCGTGAAGCGATAGCCGAGCAGGCCGGCGGCCTCGGCCACCGCGCCTTCGCAAAGCAAGGCGCGGATGCGGCTCGATGAAACCACCTCGGCGCTTTCGTCCCGAAATGCATCGACCAGCGTGACGCCGAAGCCATGGCGCTCGCCAGCCGCCATCAGATAGGCCGGCCCGCCCTGGCGGTCCTTGCCGAAATGGAAATCGAAGCCGGTCACGGCATGGGTGATGCCAAGCGTTCTCTCAAGCACGTCGGTCACGAAAGCTTCCGCCGATAGCGAGGCGAAGTCGCGCGTGAAAGGCTGTTCGACGAGCGCGGCAAAGCCCAGCAGCGACAGGAGCCGCGCCTTCATCGGCGGCGGCGTCAGCACGAACAGCGGTATCTCGGGCCTGAATATCTTTCGCGGGTGCGGTTCGAAAGTCAGCACCAGCGCCGGCACGCCACGCCGCCGCGCCTCCGCCAATGCCCGTTCGAGCACCGCCTGATGACCGCGATGGACACCGTCGAAATTGCCGATCGCGACAACGCCGCCGCGCAAATCGGCGGGCAGCGGCGCGGTTGCCGAAAGGTGCTGGAAAGCGTCCATCGCCATCTACCGCAGCCTGGGAATGACGGCCACTGGATGATAGCCGTGCCTGTCAAGAAACGCGGCGAGCCTTGCGGGATCCGGTTGCGATGCATCGCCATAGTCGCGGGCATGAATGCCGCCTGAGACATAGAGAACGTCGAAACCGTTGTCGGCCGCGCCCTTGATATCGGTCAGCATGCCGTCGCCGATGGCCAGCACCTGGCGGCGCTCGACCGGCCGGCCAAGGATCTCCGCCACCTCCTTCATCGCCACATCATAGACGGGCGCATAAGGCTTTCCGGCGATCAACGTGCGGCCGCCGAGCTGCGCGTAGTCGCGCGCCAGGGCGCCGGCGCACCAGATGATGCGTTCGCCGCGCTCGACCATGATATCCGGATTGGCGCAGATGAAAGGCAGGTTCCTGGCGCGCAGCCGCCGCAGCAGCCCCGCATAATCTTCGGGCTTCTCCACTTCGTCATCGAACAGGCCGGTGCAGACGACGCCGGATGCCTCGAACTCCTCGACGAGATCGACGTCGAGCCCGTCATAGAGGGTGAGGTCTCGCTCGGCGCCGATATGGAAGATCTGTCGCGGGCCTTCCACGATCAGGTCGCGGGTCACGTCGCCCGAGGTGACCACGCGGTCGTAGGCCGATGGGGGAACGCCGATGACGTTCATCTGGGCCACGACGTCGGCGCTGCGGCGCGGCGAATTGGTGATCAGGACGACGGGAATGCCGGTCGTACGTGCTGCCGCCAGCGCCGACGCAGCCGCGGGAAAATGCCTTTCGCCATTGTGCACCACGCCCCAGACATCGCAGAGAATGGCCGAATAGTTCTTCGACAGGTCTTCGAGCGAACCGATGGTGTCAGGCGAGGCCGCCATGCCGTATCCTTCAGTCATGATCGTTGCGGTGCCGCAGCCGACGGTTCGCCGCAGCCGGTTGAATTATCCGAACCGGCCCAGCCTGTCACCAGCTTTCGCCCTTAACCGGACATCCGCCACCGTTCACCGGTTGGTTAACGAGCTTTGAAGGTGAGGCCTGACCTTGGATATATTCCAGAAACCTGAAATTTAACGATTTATGACACCGTCCCCAATGACTATCGATTTCGTGGGGGCAGCTGTGACAATGATCCGAAGATCTGGACGCGACCGGCGTGGCAATTATGCGCTGATGACCGTGCTCGCCATGGTGCCGCTGATGGGTGCCGTGGCTATCGCCGTCGACTATACGGAAATGGTGGGCCAAAGGCAAAACGCCTTGAATGCCTTGGACGCGGCAGGCTTCGCCACGGCCCAGCAGATCGTTGCCGGCGCCAGCGACGCCGACGCGGTGGCCTATGCCAAGAATTTCTTCGAAGCCAATCTCGCGCATATCGATCCGGCCAACACCACGCTGGCCGTGACGCTGCCCAACAACAACACGGGCGGCGGGACGCTGAAGCTCTGCGCTACCTTGGTCTACAAGCCCTATTTCGAGCCGACGGCTAAACTACTGCTGGGCGGCAGCGCCGGGAGCACCGATATCGGCTTCAGCACCTGCTCCGAAGTGCGCCTCAAGAACACGCTGGAAGTGTCGCTGGTGCTCGATAATTCCGGTTCGATGAAGGAGCTCGGCAAAGGCTCGAACAAGGTGCGGTTCGACCTTCTCAAGAGCGCCGCCAAGCAGCTGGTCGACCAGTTGGCCGGCCAGGCCCAGCAGATGAGACAGGTCACCAAGCCGGTCCAGTTCAGCCTCGTTCCCTTTGCCGCCTCCGTGAATGTCGGTGCGGGCAACGCTTCGGCGGCGTGGATGGACACGACCGGCCTATCGCCTATCCATCATGAGAATTTCGACTGGACGACCATGAGTTCGTCCTTTTCGTCCACCAAATACGCGCAGAAGATTGCCGGCATCTGGTACGCGAAAGGCACCGGCTGGGACGCGAGCCAGAAAGACCAGCCGCTGACCCGGTTCTCGATCTACAAACAGATGAAACGCATTTCAGCGTGCAGTCTCAAGAATTGGGACGGTACTTGTGCATCGAACGCGACCTTCACCTATGCGCCGGTCGCGAGTTGGGGTGGCTGCGTCGAGTCGCGCCCATATCCATACAATATCCAGGACACAGCTGCATCGACGACACTGCCTGCAACGCTTTTCGTGCCTATGTTCGCGCCCGACGAAACCGACCGCGTCGATAGCTCTTCAAGGCCAGCCAATAACAATTGGGATGTCGACGCCCCAGTGAGTTCAACCGCGTCCGATGCCGCACGCCAGCGCTATATGCCAAAATATTTCGACTGGGTGAACAAGGTGACGCCGGCCTACGGCATGGACGCCGGGCCGAATACAAGCTGCAGCACGACGGCAATCACGCCACTGACCGATGTTTCCACGACAGCCGGCGCAACTTTGATCAAGAACGCCATCGATGCCATGGCCGACGACGGCGCCACCAACGTTCCGGAAGGCATGGCCTGGGGCTGGCGGACCCTTTCCAGCACCGCACCTTTCACCGAGGGCCGGCCCGAAACGGAAAGAGGCAACGACAAAGTACTGATCGTGCTGACCGACGGCGCCAACACCTACTACACGCCGACCTCGGTGACGGCGCAGACCTACTCTGGAACCAATTGGAATTCTGGCGGTAACGACCTGGCTGGCAGCAAGGCGATCTATTCGGCTCTCGGTTACGTCGTTCCCTACAGCAACGGCTACAGCTACGGCCGCATGTTCCTCGGAACGGATGTCACCAAGGACGACTACAGCAACGCCAACTACACTAAGGCCATGAACGAGCATTTCACCGCGCTCTGCAATAACGCCAAGGCCGCCGGGGTCATGGTCATGACCATCGCGCTTGATCTGGACGCCACCAAGACAGCGGAGAAAACGCAGATGGATGCGCTGAAGGCCTGTTCTTCGGATTCCCGCTTCAGCAAGGACAAGACCGATCCGAGCAAGCCGATGAAGCTGTTCTGGAATTCGACGGGCGCAACGCTGTCCGACGATTTCAAGGCGATCGGCAACGAGCTGTCCAACCTGCGCATCGTCAGCTGATCCGACGAATTCCACGTCGACGCCCTGCATCCGGCGGGGCGCCTGTTTGGACGGCACGGGGCCGCAACTTCCAGATTGGTTAGCGGTTGATGAAGCGCTGGGCCAGCAATCGAGCGGTTTCCCAAACCCGTCCTTCAGCGTTTTGTGGAAAGCTGGCGTCGATCGAGAATCCGCCGGCGGGGGCCGCTGCAAGACATGCGTGAAATCTGGCGTCAATTCCACCGCGACAGGCGCGGCAACTATGCTCTCGTGACAGCCTTCGCGATGGTCCCGCTGATGGGCGGGCTGGCGCTCGCGGTCGACTTCACGGAAATGAACCGCGAAAAGCAGACGGTGTTGAACGCGCTCGACGCCGCCAACTTCGCCACGGCACGCCGCCTGACGGAAGGCGCCACCGACGACCAGCTGAGGGCCTATGCGCTCGACTTCTTCAACGCCAATCTGAACGATGTCGATGCCGCCAACACGACGCTCAACCTCACTTTGCCCAGCAACGCCGCTGGCGGCGGAACAATGAAGCTTTGCGGCACCTTGACCTATAATCCTTACTTCCTGCCAACGGCGAAGATACTGCTCGGCGGCACCGGCGCCACCAATATCGGCTTCACCGCGTGCTCGGAGGTGCGGCTGAAGAACACGCTCGAAGTGGCGCTGGTGCTCGACAATTCCGGATCGATGGTCACGCCCGGAACCGGCTCGGGGCAGAAGCGCATCGATCTCCTCAAGACCGCGGCGAAGCAGCTGGTCGACACGCTTGCCCAGCACGCCGCGATGATCAAGCAGGTCGACAAGCCGGTGCAGTTCGGCCTCGTACCCTTTGCCGCCTCGGTCAATGTCGGTCCTGGCAACGGCAATGCATCCTGGATGGACACCGAGGGCCTGTCACCGGTGTCGAACGAGAATTTCGACTGGTCGACGCTGAACGCCGCCAACAAATACGCCCAGCAGACCAACGGCATCTGGTACAAACGCGGCACCGGCTGGGGCGACGAGGAAGGCCAGATGCTGACCCGGTTTTCGCTCTACCGCGACATGAAGGTCGTCACCAGCCATGAGCGTGTTAAAAACAGCAAGCACGTTGTTTGTGCTGAATACAACTGGAACAATACCTGCAAGCGCAGTTACGACGCATACGACTATGTCGATTCCTACGGTCCGTTCGCCAGCTGGCAAGGCTGTGTCGAAGCCCGGCCTTACCCCTACAATGTCAACGACGCCCCGCCGTCCGGCGGCTCGGCCAACACCGGGATAGGCGTGGGCGATCCGGCGACGATGTTCGTGCCGATGTTCGCCCCGGATGAACCCGGCAATCACTGGAAGATCACCCAGGATCCCAACGAAGCCGCACCAAAGACCTACGGCGCCATCAACAGCTGGTGGAACGACGATCCTTCGAGCAGCAGCGGCCAAGCCCGGCTGCGCAACATGACCAAGTATTTCCAGCCGCGGCCGATCGATGCACCGGTATTGCCCGCAGGCAACGGCCCGAACTACAGTTGCACTACCAACCCGATCACGCCGCTGACCGACGTCAGCGTCGCCGATGGGCTCGCTACGATCAAAGCCGCGATCGACCTGATGCAGCCGGATGGCGGCACCAATGTTCCCGAGGGCATGGGCTGGGGCTGGCGGGTGGTCTCGAGCGGCGAGCCGTTCACGCAGGGGCGCCCGGAAACAGAAAAAGGCAACGACAAGGTGGTGATCGTGCTGACCGACGGCGCCAACACCTATTACACGCCTTCCTCGCTCAGTTATTCCGACCCCGCCGATCTCGAAGTCGACCTACGCGTCCTACGGCTATCTCAAGCCCGGCTATGCCGGCACCTCGGTCGGGCGCCTGTTCATGGGTACATCCAGCGCCATCGGCCAGTTCGACTATTCGAACGGCAATTACACCAGCGCGCTCAACGAGCAGATGACGACGCTTTGCAACAACGCCAAGGCGGCCGACATCATGGTGATGACGGTGGCTCTCGACCTGTCCACGACCAAGACCACCGACAAGAACGCCATCGATGCGCTGAAATCATGCTCGTCGGACTCGCGCTTCCGCAAGGACCCGGCGGATCCGAGCAAACCCGCCAAGCTGTTCTGGAATGCGACGGGCGCCAGCCTGTCGAACGATTTCAAGGAAATCGGCAACGAATTGTCGAACCTGCGCGTGGTCGGTTAACCGAACTCTGGCGCAACGCCCGACGCCGCCAAGCCCTTGTGGGCGCCTGCCGCAACGGGCACATAATGGCTGCACGCTGGACCGCATCCATCGCGGCACGCCTGGGGACGAACAATGCCCGATACCGCCAACCACCTCGCCTTCGCGCTGGTCTGCCTGGGCATGGTGCTGACGCCGGGTCCAAACATGATCTACCTGATCTCGCGCTCCCTGTCGCAAGGGCCGAAGGCCGGGTTGATCTCGCTTGGCGGGGTCGCCGTCGGTTTTCTCTTCTATGTGCTGTCGGCGGCATTCGGAATCACGGCGCTGCTGCTGGCCGTGCCCTTCGCCTATGACGCGCTGCGCTTTGCCGGCGTGCTCTATCTCCTGTGGCTGGCCTGGCAGGCCGTGAAGCCGGGCGGACGCTCGCCATTCCAGGTGCGCGACCTGCCGAAAGACGGGCCGCGCAAGCTGTTCGCCATGGGCCTGATGACCAATCTGCTCAATCCGAAGGTGGCGGTGCTCTATTTGTCGCTGCTGCCGCAATTCATCAGCATTGGCAAAGGCCATGTCCTGTCTCAGCTTCTTGTGCTCGGCGCGACGCAGATTTCGATCAGCCTGACCGTAAATGCCATCATCGCGGTGACGGCCGGCTCGATCGCCGCGTTTCTCGCCGGGCGGCCTTTGTGGCTGGTCATCCAGCGCTGGACGATGGGAGGCGTGCTGACGGCGCTGGCGCTGAAGATGGCGACCGACGCACAGCGCTGAGGGCGGCGGTCCCGGCGTTGGTCTACATCGGCCGCCTTGTCTGCTGGGTCCGCTCCGGTTCCACCACCTTGCGGTAGAGGTGCCAGGTGGCATGGCCAAGGATAGGCATAACGACCGCGAGCCCGGCAAACAGCGGGATCGAACCGATCACCAGCAGCACTGCGACCGTCAGGCCCCAAAGAGCCATCTGCAGCGGATTTGCCATCACCGCCCGGGCCGAGGTTTCTATGGCCGAAACGGCGCCGACGTCACGGTCGAGCAGCAGCGGGAAGGCGACGACAGTGGTGGCCAACACGATCACGGCGAAAACGAAGCCGGCGGCGTTGCCGAGAAGGATCAACGTCCAGCCTTTGCTGGTCGTCAGCACGTCGCGGACAAAGGCGCCGATCGAAGCCGGCGGCTGGTCGCCGAACAGGCTGGTGTAGATCGACTGCGCGGTGAACAGCCACAACAGGAACAGTACGAAAAGCATGATGCCGATGACCGCGATCGAAGGCACCGCCGGCGAGTGGCGGACATCGAGGGCATGCCGCCAATTGGTGTTCATGCCGAGCTCGCGCCGGCGGCTGATCTCGTAGAGGCCGAGCGCGGCGAAAGGGCCGACAAGGGCGAAACCCGACATCAAGGGATAGACGAGCTGAATGGCGTTGGAGCCAGACGTCCACTGCGTCAGGATCAGGCCGACGATGGGATAGATCAGGCACAGGAAAACGTAGTGAGACGGTTTTGCCCAGAAATCCTCGGCGCCGAGCCGCAGCGCATCCCAGAGGTCCGATGTGGTGATGTGGCGCACCGTGGGCTGCACATGCATTCCACGCGCGTCCGCCATGACATGAAAGCTGGCCATAAGCTTCCTCCCGTTGTCGGGGGCGGTCACCACCGTGATGGCCGCCCGTAGCTGCCACTAGTAGATGTAACAGCATACCCGATTTGCCAGGGGCTGTCGCCAAATCGATGGTTCCGGACAGGCTATCACGGGATTGTCATCGCTGCCCGGCAGAAGCCGCGCGATCTTCGGCATCGGATTTCCCGGACGATGGGCCATTTTGAAGCTGGATGGCCAAACGCAACGCTTGAAGACTACGCGGTGCGATCAGAGAAGGCCAAGGCATCAATTTCCTCGACAGTTTCTTCGGCTTGCCCGTCAAAAGCCATGATCGCGACTATGCAGGCAGGAATGAGCATTGTCATCGACCTCCCTCCAGAACCGCGCCGGACAAGGCGCTCCTTGCTGATCGGCCTTGCGGCCATTGCCGGGCTTGCTGCTTGCAGCACCGTTTCCGTGCCCACGGGTGAGGGCGCAGGTGTCTCTTCCTCCGCCACGGCCACCCTGGCCAACTTGCGCGCCGCGGCCGGGCGGACTCCGCTGACCGCGGACACCCAGCTCGAACAGGCGGCGTTGCAGCAGGCCGGCTACATGGCGTCGCGGACGCGCATGAGTCACACCACCGGCTGGGGCAAGGATTTCGCCTCGCGCATGAAGGACAATGGCGTGCACGGCGCTGCGGCCGAGAACATCGCCGAAGGCCGCTTCGACCAGCAGAAACTGTTCGATATCTGGATGCATTCGACCGGCCACCGGCGCAACATACTCGACCCGGACTTCAGTCGTTTCGGGCTTGCCTATGTCCGCGACGGCCGCGACCCCGGCCTCCGCTACTGGGCCCTGGTGCTCGGAAGGTAGCAAAGCCATCGCCGGCAGCGGCATCGCCGGCAGCGGACAGCCGTCGGCGAATATCAATCCATATGTGCCGCCGGCGCGCCGCCAGCCGGCGCCGTCTTCGGCTTGCGCAGCAGGATCACGAACGGAATGGCGGCCAGCGTCATTATCATCAGGATTTTGAAGTCGTTGACGTAAGAGATCATCATCGCCTGGATGTTCACCATCCTGTCGACCTGGGACAATGCCATCTGGTCGCCGCCGGCCGCCGCCGGCGAAACCGCCCACAGATTGGGGTTGAACGGATTGATAAAGGTGGAAAGCTCGGCGTGATTTATCTGTGTATTGCGCACCATGAGCACCGTCACGACCGATACGCCGATGGACGAGCCGAGGTTGCGCACAAGGCTGAACAAAGCCGTGGCATCGGTGCGGAAGCGCACGTCAAGCGTGGCGAAGGCCACCGTCGACAGCGGCACGAATACCATTCCCATTCCCAGGCCCTGGATGATGCCGGAAGTGATGATCAGCCAGTTGTCCATCTGGGGCGAGAAGCCGGCCATCGTGTAGAGCGACTGCGCGGTCAGGAGGAAGCCGATGACGACGAGGATTCTGGCGTCGACCTTGCTCATGAGCCGGCCGACGACGAGCATCGAGATCATCGTCCCCACGCCGCGCGGCCCGATCACGATGCCGATGGTGATGGTCGGATAGCCGAAGATGGTCGACAGCATCGGCGGCAGCAGCGACATGCTCGCCAGGATGAGCACGCCCATGACGAAGATGAACGCCAGCCCGGTCACGAAATTGCGGTCGAGGAAGATCTTGGGGTCGATGAAGGGATGCTCTGCCGTCATCGTGTGGATGATGAACACCCAGAAGCCGGTTATCGAAAGGCCAAGCTCGATCCAGATCTCGACCGACGAGAACCAGTCGACCTCGCCACCACGATCGAGCAGCAGCTGCAGAGCGCCGACGCCGAGCGATATCATGGCGAAGCCGAAGAAATCGAAGCTTCGCACCCGCCGCGCAATGGCCGGCAGATAAGCGGCCATGCCGAGGAAGGCGACGATGCCGACCGGCAGGTTGATGAAGAACACCCAGCGCCAGCTGAAATTCTCGGTCAGCCAGCCACCAAGCGTCGGACCCAGAATCGGCCCCAGCATGATGCCGGCGCCCCAGATGGCCATTGCCTGGCCGTGGCGTTCCTTCGGGTTGATGTCGAGCAGGAAGGTCTGCGACAGGGGCACGATCGCGGCGCCGAACACGCCTTGCATGAGCCGGAACAACACAATGGTTTCAAGGCTCCAGGCCAGACCGCACAGCATCGAGAAGATGGTGAAGCCGACCACCGCCGTCAGGAACAGTTCCTTGCGGCCGAAACGGTCCGCAAGCCAGCCGGTGACCGGCGTCATGATCGCCGCCGCCACGATATAGGAGGTCAGCACCCAGTTGATGTTGTCGGGCGAGGCGCCGAGATCGCCGGTCATGGTCGGTAGCGCGACGTTGGCGATCGTGGTGTCGAGCGCCTGCATGATCGTCGCCAGCATGAGCGCAACCGTGATCAGGCCACGATGCGGCACTTCTTTGAAAGGTTCTGGCGTGCTCATGATGCGGAACTTCCAGCCGGTAACAAAAACGTGTACACAGGGTTTCCGGGCGGCAAAGCCTTCCGTTGAGAGACCCTCATCGCGGTGGGACGCGATTATCGATGTGGGGGTTACATCGACCGAAAGTCTCGATTGAGCGGATGCCTGCCGCCCGGAAACATGAGGACCGACGGGTCCGTGTCGAAGATTTCAGCTTTCGATCAAGCCGCGATGCGGTTTGCCCCGAAGGCTGACCCTTTAACTCCTCCCATCAGACCAATCCCCCTGCTCAGTGCGTCCACCCGCATGATCCCCGCGGGCTTCCGCTGATTTACTTCGCGACCTCGCCAGCCGTGGCGTGGCCGAAAATGCCAGGCAGGCCGCGCGCCACGCCCGTGTCGACGGTAACGGCCGCGCTCATGCCTGTGCGCAGCATCATCTTGGCGTCGGGATCGCTCAGCTCCAGACGGACCGGAATACGCTGGGTGACCTTGACCCAGTTGCCGGTAGCGTTCTGGGCGGGCAGCAGCGAGAAGTCCGCGCCGGTGCCGGCGCCGATGGCCTTGACGGTCGCTTCGAAGGTCCTGCCCGGATAGGTGTCGACCACGATTTCGGCCTTCTGGCCCGGCTTCATATTGGTCAGCTGCGTTTCCTTGAAATTGGCGTCGATCCAGGTATCGCCGGTCTCGACCAGCGAAAACAGCGGCGTGCCGGAGCCGACATACTGGCCGACCTTGAAGGAAGCAGCCTGGTAGACGACGCCATCGGCGGGCGCCTTCACGGTGGTCTGCGCTAGGTCGTAGGCAGCCTTGTCGCGCGCGGCGAGCGCCGACATCACGGTCGGATGTTTGTCGGTCTCGATATCGGGATTGCCGCCAAGCGCCGCCTTGGCGCTGACGATACCCTGTTCGGCGACGGCAAGCTGCTGCTTTGCCTTATCGAGATCGTTCCTGGCCTCATCGAGCGAAGACTTGGCGTTGATGCCTTTCTGGGCGAGATCGGCGGCACGGTCGTATTGCGACTGGGCATAGGCAACTTCGCTGCTGGCGGATTTCTCCTGCGCCATGGCCTGGCTGTAGGCGGCACGCAGCTGCTCGACGTTGAGCCGCGCCGCTGCCACCGCCGCGTCGGCCTGCGCAAGTGCGATCCGGTAAGGCTCGGGGTCAATGGCGAAGAGAAGATCGCCTTGCTTCACCCTCTGATTGTCCGAGATGGCGACCTGAACGATGCGGCCCGCCGTATCCGAGGCGATCGATACCTTGGCCTGCTGCAGGTTGGCGTTCTCCGTCTCCTGGTAGCGCCCCCCAGTGACCCAGACATAGCCGCCACCAATGACCAACGCCGCCGGCAGGGCGAACATCAACAAGAAGCGGCCGAGACGGCGCTTCTTCTTTGGCGCCGGCGCCGGCTCTGCCGGAGGTGTCATTGTAACAGGGGCCGCGGCCGGCTGCTGCGGCGCTTCCATTTCCACTTTGGCGGCGTTTTCGTCGACCTTGGCTACCGCGTTCATGCTGCTGCGCCTTCCGTATTCTTGACCTTGTCGCAGGACGGTGAATCGCCATCCGCGAGATTCTGTGCCATCGCATCCAATGCCCTGATCAGGACGCGGCGATCGTCCGGCGAAACGCCGGTCAGCGACTCCTCATAGACTTCGCCGGCGAGGCTCTTGACCTCCGCATACGCGGCACTTGCCTTGGGAGTTGGGAAGATCATGCGCACGCGGCGGTCGGCGGCGTCGGAGCGGCGCTCGATCCAGCCGCCCTCCTCCATCCGGTCAACCAGCCGCGAGACGCTGATCGGCTCGATTTCAAGCAGTTCGGCAAGCCGCGCCTGCGAAACGCCCGCTTCCTTGGCGACGCGAACCATCAGGCGCCATTGCGCCGAGGACAGGCCAAGGCCGCTGGCGCGCGCTTCGAAGCGCTTTCGCATCAGCCGCTGCACGTCGTGGATCAAAAATCCCAATCTGTCTACGCCTTCGGAAACCATGAGTGGCATATATAATAAGCGTGCTTATCATTCAAGTCCGGCATTGTTCCAGAAGCCGGCAAACGTGCATGGCAGCCGTGCAGCACAATCATGGCTGCGTCCGATGATTTCGGCCGCCGCGACACCCATTACAAGCGGTTGCGGATCAGCATGGTGACAACGAAGAAGGCGCCGAGCGAGCTGGTGATGATGCCGATCGGCAGTTCCTGCGGCGGCAGCAATGTGCGCGCCAGAAGGTCGCTTGCCAGCAACAGCACCGCCCCGAACAGCGCGCAACTTACGATCAGGCGCAGATGCAGCGCGCCGGCCAGCGGCCGCGACAGATGCGGGATCATGAGGCCGACGAAGCCGATGACGCCAGCGACCGAAACCAGGATCGCGGTCGAAAAAGCGGCGACCAGAAACGTCGTCCGTCGCATTCGCGCCACCGGCACGCCAAGACTTTCGGCGGCATTTTCGCCGGCCAGGAAAGCGTCCAGCCGGCGATGATTCCACAGCCCGTACGCCGCAATCGTGCCGGCCCCAAGCGCACCCAGCCAGATATTGTCCCACCGCGCAAGGCCGAGCCCGCCCATCGTCCAGAACAGCACCGAATGGGCGGCGCGCTGGTCACCGGCAAAGACCAGGTAATTGGTCAATGCGGTGAACATGAAGGAGACCGCAAGTCCGGCGAGGATCAGCCGTTCGGGGCCTTGTCCCCTCACCCGCGCAACCAGCAAAAGCACAACGCAAGCCGCCAGAATACCGCCGGTGAACGCAGCGATCGGTAGCGTCCAGATCCCGAAACTGTCGCCGAAGACGGTGATGACGGAGACAGCGCCGGCGGCGGCTCCCGACGAGAGGCCGAACAGGAACGGATCGGCAAGATCGTTGCGCGTCACCGTCTGTAACAGCGCGCCGACCACGCCCAGGCCGCCGCCGACACAGATGGCCAGGATTATGCGCGGCAATCTGAGGTCGACGACGATCCTGCCGACCGGGCCGGACACGTCATGCCCCTTCAATCCGATCGCATGGCCAAGTGCTGCAACGACGTCGCCCAACGGAATCATCGTCGAGCCATAGGCGATCGACAGCAGCGCGAACGCGGCGATTGCCAACGCCGCCGCCGTCATGGCCAATAGGAATGCCTTGTGCCGCAAAGTCATGTTCCCGGTTAAAACGCTTCCGGATGCATCGCCCTGGCAATCTTGCCGATCGCGTCGATATTGGCCGGCCCGGGTGTCAGTTCGGCATAGCGAAGCGCCACGAAGCGTTCGTTCCTGACCGCGTCCGTCTCCTTCATTGCCGGATGCGCTTTCAGGAAATCGAGCAGCTTCCGGTAGCCGCCGCCATCCTGATAGTCGAGCAGGATGAGGAATTGCGGATTGCGCGAGGCCACCGTCTCCCAATCCGTGTTGCCCCAGCTGGTGTCCATGTCGGCCATGATGTTGTCGCCGCCGGCCGCGGAAATCATGGCGTTGGGAATGGCGAACTTGCCTGATGTGAACGGCTTGTCCTCGCCGGAATCATAGAGGAACACGCGCGTTCCCCTGCGGGCGCCGACCTTGGCCGTGATTTCGGCGAGCTGCGCCTTCCAGCCGGAGACGAGCTTATCCGCTTCGGCCTCCTTGCCGAAGATCTTGCCCAGCTTCTCGACATCGCCATAGAGCAGGTCCATCGAAGCGGCGGGGCGGTTCTTGTCGAGATGGACGCAGCTTTCCGTCAGCACCAGGGTCTTGATGCCGTGTTGCGCCAGCGTATCGGGCGTCACCTCGCCGCCCGGCTTCATGCCGTAGTACCAACCGGCGAAGAAGAAGTCGGGCTCGACAGCGACCAGGTTTTCCAGCGTCGGATATTTGGGCGCCAGTTCCGGGATCGAGCCTTGCTCGGCCTTGAATTCGGGGCCGACCTTGTACCATCCGGTGATGCCGGTCAGGCCGACGATCGACGGCTGCAGCTTCAGGGCGAAGGCCATCTCGGCCATGTTGAGATCGTGAATGACAGCGCGCTTTGGAGGCGCGTCGAAGGTCAGCGACTTGCCGCAGCTGTCGACCGTCACCGGAAAGGCGAAGGCCGTAGAGGCCAGCAGGGAGAAGGCAAGAGACACGGCAAGGCGTTTCACGGATGTTGCTCCTTGTTGAACGGGATCTGCCGGAAATGGCTTCGATCACGAAGATGGCGCGGCACGGTTCGGAACCTCGAACACCGTCAGCTCGCGGTCCTCCGTCGGGTGGCGCAACCTAAAGACGTCGATACCGAAGATCTCGCGGATCAGCTGCTGGGTGAGTGCTTCCCGTGGCGGCGCCAGCACATGCAACCGGCCATGGCTCATCACCGCGACCCTGGTGACGAAAGGCGTCACCAGTGCCAGATCGTGCAGCACCGCGATCACGGTCATGCCGAGGCCTGCAACCAGTTCGAGCAACTCGCTGCGCGCCCGCGGGTCGAGATGGTTGGTCGGCTCGTCGAGGAACAGGATCTTCGGCTCCTGCGCGATGGCGCGGGCAAGCTGGGCGCGCTGGCGCTCGCCGCCCGACAGCGAGCCGATGGTGCGGCCAAGCAGCGGCAACAGCCCGGTCCGGCGCAGAGCCTCGACGACAATGTCGCGTTCCTCGCTCCTGTGCCTGCGGCCGGTATGCGGAACCCGGCCGAGCTCGACATAGTCGATCACCGCCAGCCGTGGATCCGGTTGATCGGTCTGGCCGACGACGGCGATGTGCAGCGCCCGCTCGGCGGTCGAAATCCTGTCCAGCAAGCGCCCGGTTAGCTTCACTTCGCCCGAACTCGGCCTCAGCATGCCCGATAGCATGCGCAGCAATGTCGTCTTGCCGGCGCCGTTGGGACCGATGATGGCGAGACGGTCGCCCGCCGCCACCGAAAGGCTGACCGGATACACCAGATGCAGGCCATCCGCCGCTGCGGCCAGGTCGCGGGCATCGAGAAGCGGCGCGGTCATGGGCAATTCCTTGCAGGGCCTGCCGGAATACGGGCCAGCGTCTTGCTTGCCAGTCCTGCCGGACGCTGGCCTGAATTCACCTCGGTGGCGATATCGCGGCAAAGCGTGCACACGACGATGCGATGCATGGCAATGCGATGTATGCGATCGATGGAGCCGTCCAACTTCCGTCACTTTCAAAATGGCGACGGAAGGAAGCTGGCTTGAACCGGTCGACAAGACCGAAACCTGCGTCTCCTCCCGGCACACCCCGTCCGGTCAACTCATGCAGATGGCAGGTCTCCTGGCTCGCGGGTCGTTGCGCCATCCTGCCTTCCCAGCCTTGCCGGCCAGTGGCTTCTCGGATTTTGCTCGCCGCTTACAGTTGCGGGGGCAGCCATGGCTTCGACCCGAAAATCGGGCCTCACCATGTTCCCTTTTCACCCCTCGCCTTGCGGCGCGGGGACCATCACGAGTCGCAGCCTAGGATGCAGGCAGCGTCAAGGCAAGGTCGATGCATGTTCTGTTATAACGATACAAACGTGTGGTCAATCACTATCGCGCGCCACCAGTTCCAGCGGCCAGACCTCGCGAATGATCTCTGGCCCTTTCGCGCCGGCGAAAGCCGGGAGCGAGGCGAGCAGGATTTCGCCGAGCCGCCGCCCCATCGGGTCAAGGCTCGGACGAAAGCCGGTCAGCGCCGGCGAGAAATAACGGCAGAGTGGCGTGTCTACGATGACGATCACCGCGACATCCTGCCCGGGTTTGATCCCCATTTCGGCGAGCGCTTTGCAGCCGCCGAGCGCCATCGAGTCGTTGTTGAAGATAATCGCGGTCGGCGGATCCTTCGACCGCATGACTTGCGGTGTCACCGCGTAGCCACCGGCTTCGTTGATAAAACCATCCACAATCAGGCCGGGATCGACTTCGATGCCGTGCCGCCGCAGCGCCTTGCAATAACCCTCCAGAAACAGATAACCGAAATTCAGGTCAAGCGACGGCCGGATGGCGGCGATGCGGCGGTGGCCACGCGCAACCAGCCGGTCGACCGCATCGGCGCCCGCCTTCTCGAAATCCAGATCCAGAGAGGGATAGCTGTCGTCGCCGGACCGGCTTCGGCCGAGCGTCGCGAAGGGAAAGCCGGCCTTGCTCAGATAGTCGATGCGATCGTCCTCGCGCCGCGTCCAGGCCAGTACGACGGCATCGGCACGACGCGTCTCGACGACGCGGCGCAGCCGCTCCTGTTGATAATCCGCCGGCGCGCCCATGACGATGATCAGGTCCAGCCCGCACTCGGCCAATGTCGCTTGCAGTCCGGTGAGGAACGGAATGAAGAACGGCTCGCCATACTGCTGGTCGCCCGGATGCGGCTGCAGCATGAAAGCCACGGCATGGGTGGTGCCGCGGCGTAGGTTCCTGCCCGAGTGGTTCGGTGAATAATTGAGCTTCCGGGCCGCCTCGAGCACGCGCTGGCGTGTCTCGGCGTTCACGTCGGCGCGCCCGTTAAGCGCGCGCGAGACTGTACCGATCGAAATGTTCAGGTGCCGCGCAAGATCGTGAATGCTGGACGCCAAGACCTCCCCCTCCTGCTTCTGGCTAGCACCAGCCGGTCGTGCGGCCAAGGCGTTTCAGAGCCGACGGTACAAATCCGATTGACAATATATGCCATCGGGTGTGTCATCGTAAACGTTTACGGAAGTCATTTACGGACTGCCGTGGGTGCCAGCCAGGAGGGGTTGGCCGGAGGAGCGCTGGATGATGCACGTCGTCCTGGTCGGGTGCGGAGCCATGAGCAAAACCTGGCTCGAGGCCATCAGCCAATCCCCTGCCGTCAAGATCGTCGGTCTCGTCGACCTCGACGCCGACAGGGCGCGCCAGCGGGCACGCGAATACGACCTCGCCGGGGTCGCGATCGGGACCGATCTCGACGTCGTTCTCTCCCAGACCAGACCCGATGCGGTGTTCGACGTGGTCGTGCCTGCCGCCCGTCGCGCCGTGGCGAATTCGGCCTTTGCCCATGGCTGTCATCTGTTGACGGAAAAGCCGCTGGCCGACAGCCCGGACAATGCGCGCGCCATCATCGACGATGCGCGGCGCGCCCGGCGCATCCATGCCGTGGTGCAGAACCGCCGCTACGTCGCCAACGTCCGGCGCATCCGGCGCTTCCTCGGCTCCGGGGCCATCGGCGCTGCGACCAGCATCCATGCCGATTTTTTCATTGCGCCGCATTTCGGCGGTTTCCGCGAAGGCATGCGCCATGTGCTGCTGCTCGACATGGCGATCCATACATTCGACGCCGCCCGCTACATGGTCGATGGCGAGCCGACCGAAGTGTATTGCCGGGAATGGGAGCCGGCCAATTCCTGGTACCGGCAGGGATCGTCGGCAAGCGCCACCTTCGAGCTCGGCCAGGGCAAGATGTTCACCTATCGCGGCAGTTGGTGCGCCGACGGTTTCCGCACCAGTTGGGAAGGCAGTTGGCGCATCGTCGGCGAACGCGGCAGCCTGACCTGGGATGGTCATGACGAGTTGAAGGCCGAAGCCGTGCTGCCGGAACGCGAAGGCCTCCTCGACAAGGTCGTGCCGGTAGCGGTGCCGCCGCTCGACCCTGCCGACCGCATCGGCGGGCATCTCGGCGTCATGGAAGATTTCGTCCGCGCCGTGGAAACCGGCACCGAGCCGGAGACGCGCGGCGCCGACAATATCAAGAGCCTGGCCATGGTTTTCGCGGCGATCGAAAGCGCCGAGACCGGGCGCCGGATCGAAATCCCCAGGCAGGAAGGATGACCATGGCGGACCCGCTTCTTGACATCAGGATCGGCACCATGGTGCGGGCCAATCTCGAAGATCCGGCCGCCTATGTCAGGCAGATCCTGCCGCTCGGTTTCGAGAGCGTCCAGCCCTTCTTCTGGCAGACGCTGGGCGGCAAGGACCTGGGGCGGCTCGCCGGCGAGATCCGCGACGCGATCGGCGATGCCGATGTCAGCGTCAGCTCGATCGGCGTGTTCGGCAATCCACTCGAGAGCGGCGACACCGACCGCGGCGTGCTCAAGGCCTGGGAAACGGTGATCGACAGCGCGCATCTGTTCGGCACCAATCTGGTCAGCGGTTTTACCGGCCGCATCCGCGGCAAGCAGCTGACCGACAGCCTGCCGCGCTACCGCGAAGTCTGGGGCGAATTGGCCAAACGCGCGGCCGACAAGGGCGTGCGCATCGCCTTCGAGAATTGCGCCATGGATGGCAACTGGGCCGGCGGCGACTGGAACATCGCCCATAATCCGGACGCCTGGGAGCTGATGTTCAACGAATTGCCGGATGAGAATCTGGGTCTGGAATGGGAGCCCTGCCATCAGTTGGTCTATCTGATCGACCCGATCCCGCAGATCCGCAAATGGGCGCCGCGCATCTTCCATGTCCACGGCAAAGACGCGACGGTGCGCTGGGATGTCATCCGCGAGCACGGCGTCTTCGGCCGCCTGCCCTTCGTGCAGATGCGCACGCCCGGCTTCGGCGACAGCGACTGGACGCGGGTGATCAGCGAATTACGGCTGGCCGGATACAAGGGCGCCATCGACATCGAAGGTTGGCACGACCCGGTCTATCGCGACGATCTTGAAATTACAGGCCAGGTCCGCGCGCTGGAATACCTCCAGCAATGCAGGGGAGGCCTGAGCTACCTGCCGAACCCGACGTGAGGATTGGCCGGCGGGAGGAGCCGGACGGGATTGCCGAAGCAGATGTCGAAACCCTCGCTCGCGAGGACAAAGGAGGAACGTGCATGAGCATCGCCAAGAGAACGACACTTCTGCGCACGACCGTGGTGGCGACCGCCACGGCGCTCGCCGCCGCCATCTCCACCTTGCCGGCACAGGCGCTCGACGCGCAATGGTGCAAGGACGTCCACATCCGTTTCTTCGTCGGCGGCGCCGAGGGCGACGCTTTCGGCACCATTGTCTACAATGGCGCCAAGCAGGCTGCGGCCGATCTCGGACCGAAAGTGGATTACATCTTCTCAGGCTGGGACATCGAAAAAATGGTCCAGCAGCTGCGCGAGGCGGTCGCCGTCAAGCCCAACGGTATTGCCATGATGGGCCACCCCGGCGACGCCGCCATCATGCCGCTGGCCGAACAGGCGCATAAGGACGGCATCAAGATGATGTACCAGAACGTGCCGGTGCCGACGGTGGTGGCGGCCTTCGGCGGGGGCTATGTCGGCGCGCAGCAGGAACAGCAGGGCCGCGCGCTCGGCGCGGAAGCCTTCAAGCTGGCCAAGCTCAAGGCCGGTGACAAGGCAATCATGATCGGCCCGTTCGAGAATGAGAGCCGCGGCGCCCGCGAGCGAGGAACCGTCTCCGCCTTGAAAGAGGCCGGCATCGATGTCGTTCAAATCAATTCCGCAACCGAGTGGGCAGCCGATCCGAATCTGGCGATCCCGGTGATCACCGCCGCCTTGCTCAACAATCCCGGCGTGAAGGCCGTCGGCTACCCGGGCGGACAGATGCTCGGCAACGTCCAGACCTATATGACGGCGGCGGGCCGGAAGCCGGGCGACATCTTCAATTTCGGCTTCGACACCAGCCCGCAGATCGTCGAAGCCTTCAAGGGCGGCTGGGTGCAGCTGACCGCCGACCAGCAGCCGTTCATGCAGGGCTATCTGCCGATCCTCAGCCTCTGCCAGCAAGTGGTGCTGGGGCTGGCACCGATGAATGTCGATACCGGCGCCGGCTTCGTCACGCCTGAGAATTACAAGATCGTCGCCGAACTGGCCAAGCAGGCACTACGCTGACCTCCCAAGCCGCCGGCCGGGGGCTCAGGCCCGGCCGGCGGGACCGCCGGCGAGGCCCGGCATGCGACAAGCAAGCGAGGACCCGATGGCCGAACGCATCATCGAACTGCGCGACATCACGAAATCCTACGGCCAGGTCTATGCGCTTGGCGGGGTCAATCTCAGCGTCGACCGCGGCGAGGTGGTCGGACTGATCGGCGACAATGGCGCCGGCAAGTCGACGCTGATCAAGATCCTCGCCGGCGCGGTCAAGCCGACCAACGGCGAGATCCTCGTTCGCGGCAAGCCGGTCACCGGCTGGAACGCGGCGCGCTCGCGCGACGCCGGCATCGAGACCGTTTTCCAGGACCGTGCGCTGGCCGTGCAGCAGACCATCGTGCGCAATATCTTCATGGGACGCGAACTCACCGGTTTCCTCGGCTGGCTGAAAGTCGGCACCGAAATCAGGGAGGCGAGCCGGCTTATGCGCGAGATCGGCTTCACTTCGAAAGTGTTCACGCCGCAGTCCGTCGTCGGCCAGCTTTCCGGCGGCGAGCGCCAGGGCGTGGCGATCGCGCGCGCCATCTACAAGCAGGCCGACCTGATCATCCTCGACGAGCCGACAACGGCTCTGTCGCTGACCGAAACCGCCAAGGTCTTCCACTTCGTGCGCCAGGTGCGGGCGAGCGGGCGCTCGATCCTGTTCATCGGCCACAACATCCACCATGTCTTCGACATCGCCGACCGTTTCGTCGTGCTCGATCGTGGCACTGTGGCGCTGCAGGCCGACAAGCGCGACATCAAGTCGGCCGACACGCTCGTCAATTTCATGGAAGACCTCGCGCATCCCGGCGGACTGCCCGGCTTGGGCGAAGCCCAGCGCGCGGAGGACACAAGGCCATGAGCAACATCGCCGAGCCCAATCGCCAGGCTCCCTCGCCCCATACCGAAATGGGCGAAGCGGCGTGGAAGCACCCGTCGGATCATTTGCTGCGCGGCTTCGTTCTCGACAATCGCGCGGCGCTGGGCACGCTCGGCGTTTTCGTGGTGATGATGGTCGCCTTCACCATCGCCAATCCGACGGTGTTCACCACCTGGTTCCTCTACAGCTCGGTGCTGACCACGCTGCCGGTCGCGCTGTTCGTGGTCGTGCCGCTGGTCTTTGTCGTCACCTCCGGCGAAATCGACCTGTCGTTTCCGGCGACGATGGGTTTTGCCTCCTGGGTTTTCGCGCTGGTCGTTCAGGCCGGCTACGATCCCTTCCTCGGCATCGTCGCAGCACTCGCCACCGGCATGCTGCTCGGCTTCCTGGTCGGCGTGCTGGTCGTCTATGGCAGCCTGTCGTCGCTGATCGCCACGCTCGGCATGAACTTCCTGCTGCGCGGGCTGATCCAGATCATCAACGAAGGCAAGTCGACCGCGCTGCCGACGCTCGGGCAAAGCTGGACCTATACGATCTTCTCCAGCCAGGTTTACGGGATTCCGGTACAGATCCTGTGGGCGCTCGCCTTCGTCGTGTTCGCCGCGCTGCTCTACAACCGCCACCGCTTCGGCGCGCAGGTGAAGGTGGTCGGCGACAATCCCGACAGCGCCCAGCAGATGGGCATCGACGTCAAGCGGGTGAAGGTCAAGGTGTTCGTCTTCGTCGGCATCGGGGCCGCGATCGGCGGCACCTTCTCGACGATGATCAACTTCACCTGGTGGCCAACCGCCGGCGACGGCTATCTGTTGCCGGTGCTGGCTTCGGTGTTCGTCGGCGGCACGCCGACCTGGGGCGGCATCGGTACCGTGTTTGGCGGCGCTATCGGCGCGCTGACGGTGGCGTTCATCCAGACCGGCGTCGTCGCTGCCGGCCTCAGCGGCTTCTATGTGCAGTTCTTCAACGGGCTGATCATCATCCTGTCGCTGCTTGGCCACCGCTGGAACCAGGCGCGCTACCGCTGAAACGCTACCCAAGGCCGGCCGTTCGGCGCGACCGTCCGAGCTCAATCCGGTAGCTACAACGGCGGCCGCGCGGACGAGAACGCAGGGCCGGGGTCGTCGATTTACGTCACGCGCAATATCGATCAAACTGATGAAATGCGACGCTTTGGTGCACCCAGTGCACTTTCGCTTGATTTAGTGCACCCTCTGCATTAAATTTGGCGCGATGGAACAGCCACATGCCCACTTTGAAGGTTCTCGACGGCATCAAGATTCAGGTCTTTGCGGATGACCATAACCTGCCTCACTTTCACGCGTTGAAGGGTGAGTATGAAGTCCTGATCAGGATTGGCTCATGGAACGTGTTGCGTGGCCAAATGCGTCGCAAAGACCTCGATGCCGTAATCGCTTGGGCTAACTCGCATGAAGAGGAGTTGCGCAATGAATGGACCCGCCTCAATGGTTGACGATACCGTAACAGTCGGCAATCCGCTCCCCAGGATCGCCTCGGTCACCATGATTGATGGCCGCCGCGTGCGCATCACCTGGCGAGACGGCCGCTCCAATACGGTTGACCTGAATCCAGTGTTGAATAGCCATCGACACTTCATTCCGCTTCGCGACGATGACGAGCTGTTTGGAACCATGCGGGTTAACGAAGACGGCAATGCAATCGAGTGGGACGGGGGAATCGAGTTGTCAGCCGAATGGATCGATCCCCTGCCCTCAATTGGTATGGAGAACCGGGAATTCCGCCATATCATGGACGATCTGCTGAAATTCTCGCTTGAGGGGATGGCGCTCCAGTTGGAAATCTCCAGGCGCCAAATTGCCAACTATAGAGGATCGACACCGATCCCCAATTCAATCGCGTTGGCTACTCGATATCTCGCCGAGAAGGCCGGTCAACGATGACCCCGTCTGGAGGCGGATAGGCTCGCTGACTGTTCCAAGCATGCGGCTGCTGGCCGCCAGCGCATCGTGGCTTTGGGTTGACGGTCGGTCTGTTACATCGAAGCGTCTGGTTTGGCCTCATCGTAACGAGGCACCATGCCTACCCCATCGGCAGCGCGGGCCAGCGGTCCACGAGGCTGCCGCCCGAAAAAACCGCGATCGGTCCGAACTGCTGCAGCACCGCCTCGCTCTGCGTCGGGCGCAGGAAGGCGTAGTCGCCGGACCTGGTGGCGGCATCGCCGGGCAGGCCCATGAACTGCTGGTTCGAGGAAAGGCCAAGCAGGCCATTGGCCTTCATGCCTTCGGGAAACACCGGTTCGGCCATCCATTTGCCGCCATAGAGATAGCAACCCTTGCGCGGAAACCGGCCGACCGTCTGCAGCAGGCGGGTGACCGCCGGCGGGCCTGGCAGCATCGGCTCGACCACCTTGAGGATCGGCGTGGCGATGAAGGCCGCGGGCTGGAAGCCGTCGAGGCCGGGCGTGTCGAAATCCCCGGGCAGCACGAAGGCCGACCCGATCGACACTTCGTTGGCCATGCCGCCACGATGAAGCAACGCGGTCTTCGAGCCGCCGATGTTCAGTGTTCGGTGCTGGTCCTCGCCGAGAGCCGCGATGAACGCCGCGGCCCGCTGCGACGCCTCTGCCAGCGCCTTTTTGGGACCGCCGAACAGACCGGGAATGTGCGGCGCGTGCGCCTCGTAGGCCATGACGCCTTCGCAGCGCAACCGGGCGGGCAGCACGTTCAATGCCTTCGACAGCGCACGCGGTTCGGCGAACCCGCCCCGATGCAGCCCGACATCGATCTCGAAAGCGATGCGCAACCCGACGTCGAGTTCGGCGGCCAGAGCGCCGTATTCCGCCAGTCTCTCCTCGCTGTCGATCAGCCAGCAGGCGCGCGACCAGTCGGCGGTACCGCTTGAAATCGCTTGCCTTGCCGCGCCGACCGGCATCGGCTTGCCGTAAAGCATGTCGGCATCGGGAAGAGCGTCGAGCACGGCCCTTGTGATCGGCGGATGAAACGTCATGAAGCGATGGGTGCCGAGCGCCTCGGCGATATGCGAAAGCAGCGGCAGGCAAGCAAGCGACTTGTCGACCAGCCGCACGGCAAGGCCGGGCGCCAGTCTCTGCTTCACCAGGTCGATGTTGCGGTCCAGCCGGTCGCGGTCGAGCACGAGACAAGGCCGAAAGACGCCGGCCGCCCTCAACGCATCCGACAGCGTGGTGAAATAGCCGCTCATTGGCCGATGCCGAACAGGCCGGCCATGTAGGGCGAGACGAAACGGTTCTCGGGATCGATGTCTCGCCGAACAGCCATCGCATCATCCCAGCGCGGATAGAGCTTTTTGAAATCCGCCGCCTTCAGGCTGTGCATCTTGCCCCAATGCGGCCGGCCGCCATGCCTGCGAAAGATCGGCTCGGCCGCCCGCATGAAGGGCTCAGGGTCGTTGGCGGCATCGTGGTGAATGGCGATCGAGCAGGTCAGACGCTTGTAGAAGGGCGAAAGCCAGAACATGTCGGGTGCCACCGAGCGCACCTCCATCGGAAAATAGACTTCCGGAAAGTGCTTCTCGGTCAGCTCGATGATCTGCGTGATCACCTTCGGCCCCTCCTCGAAAGGCAGATGATACTCCATCTCGTTGAACTTGGTCTGGCGGTCGCTGGCATAGACGTTGAGCCAGTCTTGCACATAATCCTCGGCCGGCACCTTCTTCACGGCGCCGCGGATCAAAGAGCGGCGCAGCCACGGCAGCCGGCGCAGCCCCGGCTCAGCTTGCGTAGCGTCGCCAGGCCGGCCTCGTCGTCGTCGGTCGGCCTGGTGGTCGGGTTCGCGTCGCTGAGGTCGCTGGCGATGAACTGCGCGTAGCCGGAAAACGGAATGTAGTAGAATTCGGCCGACCGGTGCGCGGCCATCATCATCTCGAAATCGCGCAGCATGTCGGCGATCGGCAGCACCCATTTGCGGCGGCGCAGCCGGTAGGTCGCGATGTTGTTCAGCGTGACTTCGGTCAAGATGCCGAAGGCGCCGAGCGCAACGCCCATCGCATGGATCATGTCCTGGTCGCGGGTCCGATCGAATTCGCGCAACTCGCCCCGCCCGTCCACGATCTGCACCGTCTCCAACCGGGTGTGGTAAGCGCCCAGCGCCGGCCCGGAACCATGGGTGGCGGTGCCCAGCGCGCCGCCGATCGCCTGACGGTCGATGTCGCCCATATTGGGCAGGCCCTGGCCCAGGCCTTGCAGTATGTGCATCAGCGGGCCGAGCCGGGTCCCTGCCCGCACCCGCGCGCGATGGCTTTGTACATCGTGCGAGACCAGCCCCTCGATCTTCTCCAGGGAAACGATCGAGCCTTGCGATGCCACCAGCGGCGTGAAGGAGTGGCCAGCACCCGCCACGCGCAGCGGCCCAGGTGCCGTGCGCACCAGATCGGCAAGCTCGCCGGCGTCGGTTGGAGTGGCGACCAGCTTCGGCTCGGCGCGCACGAAGCCCGACCAGTTGCTCCAGTTCCGCGCGGTGATCGTCGACATCTAGCCGTCCCGTCAGACGCGCCGACGGCGCATAGTGGCCACGAACAGGCCAAGCAGGGCCACGCTGGCAAACGCGCTTGCCGCGGCGAATTCCGGCACGGGCCGGAAATCCTTGCCGTCGATGAGCAGCGACGCCGCGACCGGCCCGATCGCCAGGCCGAAGAGCTGTGCAGCCGGCACCAGCAGCACGGCGGTACGCGTCTCGTCCGCCGTGATCGCCAGCCGGATCTGATAGGGTACGATGAACAACAGGATGAAGCCCATGACAAAGGCGGCGATCCAGAATGTCGTCAGGCCAGGTGCGCTGGCAAGAACAAGGGAGGAGACCAGCGCGACGGCACCGATGGCCGTAATGGCAATGCGGTAATCGATGCGCGCCTCGAACACGGTCGCCGTCATCGCGCCCAGGACCTGCGTCGCCAGGCTGGCCGAGACGATCAGACCAACGGTCCAGCTATCAATCCCATACTGCGCACCGAGCGGTTCCAGGAAGGCCCAGATCGCGCCGAAGAACATGAAGTAGCAGAAGACCGACACTAGCGCGGTGATCGACGGAACCGTCAGCACATTGGCCAGGTTCTCCTCTTTCGGCAGGTCGGCGTAGTCACCGGGTACGGTGAAAGCGGCCGCCAGCGAGACGACGCAGACGACGGCAAGCACGATGAAGCCGCCGGACGACCCCGCCTCGGGAATGACATAGAGTGCCAAAAGCAGAGCGAGCGCACATTGCGCCAGGGTCTGCAGCGTCACGAAATAGCCGCCGATGCGCTCCGCCCGGCGCGAACGGGCGATCAGTTCGGTGGCGATCGCGACCAGACCACCTTCAGCCAGCCCGGCGATGGCGCGGGCGGCGATCAGCGCATTGGCGCTTGCGGCATGGGCGGTCCATACATTCGCCAGGGCCAGCAGGATCAAAAGGACGGCGCATTTCCAGCGCATGTTGCGCGCGGAAAGCAGCATCGCCACCACGGCTGAACCGATGGCGATCGCGATCATCTCCGCCGTGGCGACCAGCGCCAGTTCATCGCCGCTGACATGGCCCTCGGTGTAGAGCGCGCCAAGCAGCACGGGCTGAAGCCCGAGGATCAGCAGCCCGACCGAGCCGATCCATAATGCGGAGCCGAGCTCGACGCCGGTCGGGTTGCCGACCAGCCAATCGCCATTTTCCGCTTGTACGGCTTGCGTCGCAGTCACGAGGCGCCTCCCAACGTCCTTGCAGTGCGATAAAAAAGCTGACAACTTGTCAGCATTACGAAACTGATACTTGATCATGTTTCTTGTCAACCGGGAATTTTGAAGCTCTCGCGAGAGATTGGGCGCATGGCGGAAGCAAGGCGGATGGCGACGGCGCCGAGGCGCAGGCCCAAGCAGGAGCGGAGCCGCGAACGCATCGACGCGATCCTTTCGACGACCATGCGGCTGATCGGCGAAAAAGGCATCGACGCAGTGACAATGAAGGAAGTGGGCGCTCTGGCGGGAGGACCGATCGCCACCGTCTACCATTATTTTCCCAACAAATCGGCGATCCTGGCGATGCTCTATGAGCGCTTCTCGGAGGAAAGCCGCGCACGCTTCGGCGAGATCATCGCCGAAATAAGTGGGCTTGAGGACGTGACGGCTGCCGCGGACCGCATGATCGAGGACTATTACCGGCGCGTGGCCGACGACCCGGCCATCCAGGATCTGCAGAACGCGATCCAGGCCGACAAGGCGCTGCAGAACCTCGACATTGCTGAGACAAGGCACCAGGCCAAGATGTTCTGCGACCACGTCGCTCCGATGCTGCGGCCCGACCGGCGCGAAGACTTCGCGCGCGTGGTGTTCCTGATCTTCCAGCTTGCCGGCGGCGTCGTGCGGCTAGCGCTGACGCAGGACGAGAAGGAAGGCCGGCGCACGATCGACGACTACAGGTCCATCATCCATACGCAGCTGAGATTGTTTCTGTAGTTTTCGGCGGCGGCTTTCGCGCCCCTCTCCCGTGACATCGACACGTCTTGCGTATCGAAGTATCGGGCGGCAGGATCTCTGACCGATAGCGGCAGAGCACCCCTGCGCGCCTTGTTTTGCCGTCGATTGCGGGAGGAACCGGCGCATTTCGCATGAAAGGCCAGCGGCAACTGGCACGTTCTGCGAGCGGGCTTTCGCGGAAAACAAAATTTCGCGCCGCTGCCCGCTCGCGCGCGCCTTGACTCTCGCCAGCCAGCAGCCTATTTCACCGCCACGTTAGCACTCGCCATTGGTGAGTGCTAACCACAGGTCCGGTACCGCCGGGCTTTGTAGATTGTCCGGCTTCGCCGGACGGAGGAACTGTTTCTCACCGTTCTCATCGAGGAAGAAAACATGGCAAAGTCGAAGTTCCGCCCGCTTCATGACCGCGTGGTCGTACGCCGGGTCGAATCCGAATCCAAGACCGCCGGCGGGATCATCATCCCCGACACGGCGAAGGAAAAGCCGCAGGAAGGCGAGATCATCGCCGTCGGCTCCGGCGCCCGCGACGAAGCTGGCAAGCTCGTGCCCCTGGACGTCAAGGCTGGCGACCGCATCCTGTTCGGCAAGTGGTCGGGCACCGAAGTCAAGCTCAATGGCGAAGACCTTCTGATCATGAAGGAATCCGACATTATGGGCATCATCGGCTGAATATCGGCCTTCCCATCAACTGAATCTTAAATCTTCGGGCTCGATCCGAGCCCCTGCCAGGAGTTGAACATGGCTGCCAAAGACGTAAAATTCTCCCGCGACGCCCGTGAGCGCATGCTGCGCGGCGTCAACATCCTCGCCGACGCGGTGAAGGTCACGCTCGGCCCCAAGGGCCGCAACGTCGTCATCGACAAGTCGTTCGGCGCACCGCGCATCACCAAGGACGGCGTCACCGTCGCCAAGGAAATCGAGCTTGAGGACAAGTTCGAGAACATGGGCGCGCAGATGGTCCGCGAAGTCGCTTCGAAGACCAACGACATCGCCGGCGACGGCACCACGACTGCGACCGTTCTGGCGCAGTCGATCGTCCAGGAAGGCCACAAGGCGGTTGCCGCCGGCATGAACCCGATGGACCTGAAGCGCGGCATCGACCTGGCCGTGACCGAAGTGGTCGCAGCTCTCGGCAAGGCCGCCAAGAAGATCAAGACCTCCGAGGAAGTCGCCCAGGTCGGCACCATCTCGGCCAATGGCGACGAGTCGGTCGGCAAGATGATCGCGGAAGCGATGCAGAAGGTCGGCAACGAAGGCGTCATCACCGTCGAGGAAGCCAAGACCGCCGAGACCGAGCTGGAAGTCGTCGAAGGCATGCAGTTCGACCGCGGCTATCTCTCGCCCTACTTCGTCACCAACCCCGATAAGATGGTTGCCGATCTCGAGGACGCCTACATCCTGCTCCACGAGAAGAAGCTCTCCAACCTGCAGGCCATGCTGCCGGTCCTGGAAGCGGTCGTGCAGACCTCCAAGCCGCTGCTCATCATCTCGGAAGACGTCGAAGGCGAGGCCCTGGCCACGCTGGTCGTCAACAAGCTGCGCGGTGGCCTGAAGATCGCCGCCGTCAAGGCTCCGGGCTTCGGTGACCGCCGCAAGGCCATGCTGGAAGACATCGCCATCCTCACCGGTGGCCAGGTCATCTCCGAAGACCTCGGCATCAAGCTCGAGAATGTCGGCCTCAACATGCTCGGCCGCGCCAAGAAGGTGTCGATCTCGAAGGAGAACACCACCATCGTCGACGGCGCCGGCAAGAAGGCCGAGATCCAGGGCCGCGTTGCCCAGATCAAGCAGCAGATCGAGGAGACCACCTCGGACTACGACAAGGAGAAGCTGCAGGAACGCCTGGCCAAGCTCGCCGGCGGTGTTGCCGTGATCCGCGTCGGCGGTGCGACCGAAGTGGAAGTGAAGGAAAAGAAGGACCGCGTCGATGACGCCCTCAACGCGACCCGCGCGGCCGTGGAAGAAGGCATCGTTGCCGGCGGTGGCGTGGCCCTGCTGCGCGCTTCGGGCAACCTCAAGGCCACCGGCGTCAACTCCGACCAGGCCGCCGGCATCAACATCGTGCGCCGCGCGCTGCAGGCTCCGGCCCGTCAGATCGCTGCCAACGCCGGTGCGGAAGCATCGATCGTTGCTGGCAAGATCCTCGAGAACAAGGGCGCGACCTTCGGCTACAACGCCCAGACCGGCGAATATGGCGACATGATCGCCATGGGTATCGTCGATCCGGTCAAGGTCGTGCGTACGGCTCTCCAGGACGCGGCCTCGGTCGCCGGCCTGCTGGTCACCACCGAAGCCATGATCGCGGAGGCTCCGAAGAAGGAGTCGGCTGGCGGCGGCATGCCTGGCGGCATGGGCGGCGGCGGCATGGGCGGTATGGGCGGCATGGACTTCTAATCCAGCCATCTGCTTTATGCATGTGGAAAGGGCGGCAGCGATGCCGCCCTTTTCTTTGCACATTCAGGCCTTGCTTCAGCGTAGTCGGTTGGAATCAGCGTCAGACAGCAGTGCTCTCCGCTTGCCGCGTCGCCTTGCCGGCGAGGACTGCCTGCTCGATCAGGGTAGCCACCTCATCGGCCACGACGTTGATCGATGAGCGATCGCGGGTGGCGCGGGCAATCACCATCAGGCCTTCCAGCGAGGACTCGACCAACAGCGCCAGCGCCCGTGCGCGGCGCTCGACCACCCCTGCCCTGACAAACGCCTGGCGCAGCAGGCCGATCCACTGCTCGAAAGCGGAGCGGCAGATTTCCTCCAAGTCCGGCACGTCGTTCGGCGCATCGAGCACGACCGGCGCGATCGGGCAGCCGAGCGAGAATTCGTTGTCCTCCAGCATGCGAGCGACCGACTGGTAAATGTGGTGAACGGCGACCGCCGGATCGCTTTCCGCCGCCAGCTCGGCACCAAGCCTCTCAGTCACCTCGGCCACGCTGGCGCGCGTCACTTCGACGACCAGTTGATCCTTGCCACCGGGAAAGTGGAAATAGAGCGAGCCGCGCGGGGCGCCGCTGGCGCTCAGTATGTCATTGAGCGAAGTGCCGTGATAGCCGCGCCGCCTGAGCAGCAATCCGGTCGTTTCGAGTATGCGGGCTCTCGTATCGTTCGCCATGTCAACCTCTGTCAGGAGAGATCCTTATAAGCCTTGCCAGAAATATGACAACTGGTCTACATAATATGTAGATCAGTCTATATAATCGAGAGCCGAAATGCGCAGCTATCGTCTTGAGGGTTTGGGCGGAACCGAATGTCTGGTGATGCGGGTGGAGGTGCGACCGGAGCCAAGGCCCCAGGAGATCGTGGTGCGGGTGCGCGCCACCTCGCTCAACCGACGCGATACGATGATCCTCAATGGCACCTACCCCCTGACACCGCGCCGCGGGATCGTTCCGCTCAGCGACGGCGCCGGCGAGGTCGTCGCCATCGGCGATGATGTCACACGCTTTGCCGTCGGCGACCGTGTCACCGGCAGCTATTTCGCCCGCTGGATCGATGGCCGCATCAATGCCGGACTGATCGACCAGCTCGGCTGCACGCTGGATGGCATGCTCGGCGAGTACGCCGTGCTTGACGAGCAATGGGCGGTGCGAGTTCCCGAGCATCTCGACTGGCGCGAGGCGGCAACGCTGAGCTGCGCCGGCCTGACAGCCTGGAACGCACTGACCGGGGCGGAGATTCCCAAGCCCGGCCAATGGGTTCTAGTCATAGGCTCGGGCGGCGTCTCGCTGTTCGCGTTGCAGTTCGCCAAGCTGCTCGGCTGCCGCGTCGTCGCCGTCACCTCTCGCGCCGAGAAGGTCGGCAAGCTGCGGGCGATGGGGGCCGACCTCGTCGTGTCCTCGACCGACATGCCGGAATGGGGGGCGATGGTGCATGACGAAACCGGCGGTATCGACCTTACCGTCGAAACTGGCGGCCCGCCGACCTTCGCGCAGTCGATGATCGCCAGCGCGCTTTACGGGCGCATCGTGCTGCTCACCATTCAGGATGCGAAAGGCGCAACGGTGCAGATCCCGGGCGCCGTCTATCAGCGCAGCCTCGCCACCATCGGCCGTCTGTTCGTCGGCAGCCGCGCGAACCTCGAAACGATGCTCAACGCCGTCTCGGCGCACCGGTTGAGGCCGGTCATCGACAAGGTCTTCCCCTTCACCGAGGCCCGCGACGCCTACCGCTATTTCCAGCAAGGCGACGTGTTCGGGAAGGTCGTCATCGACGGAGCCTGATCTTCAACATCAATCGAACCTCAAGGGAGAACAGCAATGACAATTCGTGAAGCTTCGGCCGAGTGGCAAGGCACGCTGAGGGAAGGTTCAGGCCAGCTGCGGCTTGGCAGCGGTGTGTTCGAAGGCGCTTATTCCTTTCCGTCGCGTTTCGAGAACGGCCCCGGCACCAACCCGGAAGAACTGATTGCGGCCGCGCATGCCGGCTGTTTCTCGATGGCGCTGACCTTCACCCTTGGCCAGGGAGGTCATATTCCCCGGGACATCCGCACCGTCGCCAAGGTGCACCTCGGAGCGACGGAGGCCGGGCCGACCATCACCCGCATCGACCTTGAAACGTCGGTGGACGTCGCGGGGCTCGCCGAAGACCAGTTCGAGCGCCTTGCCCAGTCCGCCAAGGCGAGCTGTCTCGTTTCGCGCGCGCTGGCCGGCGTGGCCCAGATCAACCTCAAGGCGACCCTCGTGGGCACCGCCGCGCAACAATGAATCAGGAGAAGCACGAGATGAGCAGCATCATGGACAGTCATCCAGAGTCGCGGCGGACAGCCGAGATCATGCGGCGCTTCAACGACGTGTTCCAGTTGCACGATCCGTCGGCGCTTGCCGAGTTGGTGGGCGAGGACTGCGTGATTGAAAACACCGTGCCGGCACCGGACGGTGCGCGCCATGCCGGCAAGGCGGCCTGCGTCGGGCTATGGACGGCGATCGCGACTCAGCCCGGCACGCGCTTCGACATCGAGGAGACCTTCGTCGCCGGCGAGCGGGCGACGATCCGCTGGCGCTACTGGATGGCGGACGGCAATTCGCTGCGCGGCGTCAATCTGATGCGCGTCGAGGGCGGGCGTATCGTCGAGGCGATGGGCTACGTCAAGGGATAGGCTGGCTTCACCATATGAGTTACTCCTAATACACATCGGTTTGTGCTAGGAATAGAGTCCGACCGCCATTAGACGATCGAGAAAGACCATAGGGAGGACTAATGTCATGAACATCAGAACCGCCTGCTTTGGAGCACTCGCGTTGACCGTTCTCAGCGGCACGGCACTTGCCGGAGCGCTCGACTCGCCCAAGATGATGGAACCGTTCTTCACCGATGCGAGCATGAAGACGATGAAATCCGACGCCGAGATGAAAGCCGCCTGGGCAAAAATGTCCAAGGACGACCAAGCCATGATGATGAAGGACTGTCAGGATGCGGCGATGAGCAAGCCGTATGCCCCGTTCTGCGAAAAATTGAAGGCGCTCGGCGGCGCGAACAAATGATTGCCGGCTAGTCCGGAGTTGAAGAACAAAAGAAGGCGGGCCAAGGCTCGCCTTCTCATTGTTCGGCATCGATTTCGTGCCAAGGCGGGGCGAACGAATTCTACCTGTCCGCCAGCGCAAGCTTGGCGCCGAGCATGACGAAAGCGCCGGCGAACGTGCGGCGCATCCGAAGGTCAAAAGCATGAAGACGCTGCTCAGTTCCAGCATCTTCGACAGCGCGTGCGGCTCGGTCGTGCTGACGAACTGCGGCAGGAAGGCAAAGAAGAAGATCGACAGCTTCGGGTTGAGCACATTGACGAGGATGCCTCTCGCAATCACCTTGCCGGTGGAGCGCGGCGCGACATTGTCCTCGACGTTCAGACCACCCCTCTCCTTCAGCGTGTTCCAGGCCATGTAAAGGAGGTAGGCGACGCCCAGATATTTCAGCGTCTCGAAGGCGACCGCGCTGGTGTGCAGGAGCGCGGCGAGGCCGGTGATGGCGGCAGCCATATGCGGGATGATGCCGAGCGTGCAGCCGAAAGCGGCGACGATGGAGGCGCGGGCGCCGCGGGAAAGCCCGGCGCTCAGCGTGTAGAGGACGCCGGTGCCGGGCGAAGCCACCACGATCAGCGACGTCAACAAGAATTCGATGCTCACGATTTGGTTCTCCGCTGTGCTGCCCGGCGGGCAGCGTAGCAGCGAAATCCCCGCGCACAAGCCGCGGCGCCGTCAGATCAGAGGACAGGCAGCCCGTGCGCCCGACGCGCCATCAGGCAATCCTCGTCGCCGGGCATGCAGGCGCGGCAGACATCCGGGCGCAGCTCGTAGATGCCGCAAGCGGTTGCCTTGCCCACTTCGCCACAGAGAGCCGAACAGCGCGCGCCCTCGCAACGCATACCCGACAGATCGGTCGCGACATACTTGTCCGGGATACGGTCGAGCTGCGCGTCGTCCTCGGTGGAAAAGCGCGGCCACTCGGCCGAGTAGGAGCAACAGGCGCCGCAGCTCTGGCAATCAAATGCCGGGACGGTGCCTCGTTGCGACGATGAAAGGCTGGCTGCGGTCACCAACGAGAACGGTCCCTGCACAGCAGATTGCGGTCGGCGTCTTGCGGCAAGGCGCTATTTCTTCTTGCCTGCCTTGCGCGACGGCGCCTCGGCCGGAGACTTGAATAGGTCGGTCGCGGCCTCGGCAGCGGCATCCGCCTTCGGCGCGGCAGCCGGCTTGACCGGCTTTGCAGCGGCGGCGGGCGCCGGCGGTTGGTCCTTGGCGGAGAATTTTATGGCCATCTCAGTCCTCGTCGGCGAAGCGCGATGGTGCGCGCGGACTGCGCAAACGGCCGATCAGGGCCGAAACCGCCGTTATGTTCATTTCCTCAGGCGACCAGTTCCTCGCCTCCGCGATGTGATGCGGCGCCAGTTCGCGATGCGTGCTGCCGCTGTAGGCGGCGTCTTGATGGGTCACCGGCTCGCGGGTCTTGGCGTCTTGGCGGACATATTCGATCAAATAGTTCGGGCACTCGGCGCGGCCCCGCACGCCGACGCGCACCTGTGCATCGCCATGGACGCGCTTGCAGCGTTCGAGTTTTTCCAGCACACGCCGAACATATTCGACTGGCTTGTCCAATGTTTCGACCATGTCGGCGATGGTCGCATCAGCGGCGATGGGTGTCGCCGGCACACGCTTCGTCGCCATCAGCGTCTTCCGGCCCGTTTCGGCAACGCCGCCTGTGCGGCCGCCGCAGCCATTTCATCTGCCTCTTTTTCCAGGCGCAGTTCGCGCAAACGCGCGGTCTTGGCTTCACGCGCCTCGGTGAGGGCATCGCGTTCGGAAATGATGCGGTTGAGCGACATCGACTGGGTTTGCGTCTTGCTGAACAAGGGCACTGCCTGATCAGCAGCTGTTTTCGAATTGGCGGTCAAAATTTTTCTCCTGTCAGGAGTCTCGTGCCGATAGGGCAAGACCGGTCTTCAGTCAGGACCCACGCACAAAAGCATTGGGGCGGCGGATTCAATTTGCTGGAGCGTCCCTTAGCACGTTCAGGCCGACGCGCAGCGCATTTTCGACGGCGAGACCCACAAAGTGAAAAAGGCCAGGCACCGCCTGACCTTCCATGAGAGCGTCGCGCATCCAGTGGATGCACAGGACGCTCCGGCACGCAGCGTGCGAAAACTCAGGTTTCCGCCGCCATGCGCCCGAATTCGCCATTCACCAGTGCCAGTACATCCGTGGTCACCGGGAAGGCTGAATCCTTTTTCAGGCCGCCTTCAACTGGTCGGCCGACATCTTGCCGGACTTGTTGTCGCGGACCATCTCGTAGCCGAGCTTCTGGCCCTCGACGATGTCACGCATGCCGGCGCGCTCTACGGCCGAGATGTGGACGAAAACGTCGGCAGAGCCGTCGTCAGGCTGAATAAAACCAAAACCTTTGGTGGCGTTGAACCATTTAACTGTGCCGGTGCTCATGACGAACCCTTTCCATGGCAAATACTCGTTCGCCGTCATGCGGATGCACAACGTCGTTTGTCTCGATTTTTGATGTGGGAAGTTCGTCAAAGGCGCGCTGCAAAGCGCGGATAACAAAAGTCAGTCAACAAATATCGACAAAGGTCTTGTAAGCTATTTAAACGGCCATGTCAATTCTTGGCTCACCCGCCTGTCGTAAGCACATGAGTTGTCCGGATTAGGTAGCACGTGAGTTGTCCGGTTTTATCGCCAGCGGATGGAGGCTGGGGATGAAGCGGACGGCATGGCTACAGGAACGGAGAATGCAGAAGTTTCGAGACGTATTGAGCCGCTGGAATGGCGGCGATCTTTCGATGATGGAGGCAGGCGAGTTGCTTGGCATGTCGGAGCGGCAATTCCGACGCTACCGCGACCGGTACGAAGAAGCTGGGGAAGCAGGGTTGCTGGATCGGCGCTTGGGCAAGCTTTCGACGCGTCGGGTGCCGGCGGAAGCGATTGAGGAGATGCTGGAGCTTTACCGTCATCGCTACCTCGGCTGGAATGTGAAGCATTTCCACGAGCACCTGCTGCGCGATCACCATTTCAGCTGGGTCTACACCTTCATCAAGACGCAGCTCCACGCGGCGGGCCTTGTGGAACGGGCCAAGCGGCGCGGTGCTCACCGGCGCAAGCGGGAGAGGAAGCCTTGCGAGGGGATGATGCTGCATCAGGATGGCAGCCGTCATCGATGGCTGGCGGGTGAGCCGATGCTGGACCTGATCGTGACGATGGACGATGCGACGAGCACGATCTATTCGGCCTTCCTGATCGAGGAGGAAGGCACGGCGTCGAGCTTTCAGGGCCTTCTGGAGACATTCGTCGCCAAGGGATTGCCATCGAGCCTCTACAGCGATCGCGGCAGCCACTATTTCGTGACGCTGAAGGCCGGCGAGGCGGTCGACAAAAGCCGGCTGACCCAGGTCGGCCGGGCACTCGAGCGGCTGGGTATCGAACATATTCCAGCCTATTCCCCTGAAGCGCGAGGCCGCTCGGAGCGGATGTTCTCCACCTTGCAGGATCGGCTACCGAGAGAGCTGGCGCTGGCCGGAATTGCCGACATCGAGGCCGCCAACCGGTTCATCGCACAGACCTACCTACCAGCTCACAATGCCCGCTTCGCCAGGCCGGCCGCGGTCGAGGACAGCGCCTTTGTCGCCGCAGACCCGCAACAACTGGCCCAGATCCTGTGCATCGAGGAGGAGCGCGTCGTTGCCCGCGACAACACGGTCGCCTTCGCGCGGCTGCGATTGCAGCTGCCGCAGAGCCCGATCCGGCATCACTTCGTCAAAGCCACCGTCAAGGTCAGGCACTACCCGGATGGAACCCTCGCGATCTTTCACGGGCCGCGCCGCATTGCTCGCTACAGCTCTGACGGCGCCGCAATCGAAGACACTTGCCCCATCAGGCAAGCCGCGTGAACCGCTTCGACGCCAAAACAGAAGCGGACAGATCATGTGCTACCAAACCGGACAACTTGATTAGCTACCGACATTCTTGGCTCACCCGCCGCGACGGTTCATGCCAATCGGCACTGAACAAAGCGGCCCTAAAAAATCTGGACGCGCCGGGAGCCATTTCGGTCGAAGCACGTTTCATGGTTGTCGTCAGCAATTCACGAGAGCAATCGAAGGAAAAGCTAACGGCAAAGACGCCCCCCGCACGATAAAAGGTGCGAGGGGCGTTTTCTTTCGGCCTTGCATCGCGGCGGTCATCATCGGCGGCATCTCGTAGCGGAGGCCGAGGCCCGAGCGCACTGCCAGGTCGACGTCAGTCAGCGTCCGGGACGAAAAGGCCGCTGCGGGCTTTCATGTCTGGAACGGTTTGCTGAAGGCGTTGGTGAATGTGACCCCGCCGTGATCGTCGCTGGCTTCGCCCAGCACGACATCCATGCCATCATTGGTGACCCGCGCCAGTGCGAACCCGCCCATATAGGCCGCCTTTGGCTTGAAGAGATCAAGGCCGTCGCGCTGATAGATCATCGGCACCTCGTGCTGATGGCCATGGAAGGCGGCAATTATGTTATAGCCCTTCAGAGCCGCAAGCAGTGCCTGACGGTCCGCATCGCTCCACCAATGCGGCGGCCCCTTGCCGTCGTCGTCGAACGCCTTTTTGGCGGGATCCCATCGCTCAGTCGAAAAATTATCCCAGCCATAATGCTGAAACAGGATGACCGGGCGGCCGTCCGCCGCATAGGTCGCCAGATCCTGCTTCAGCCAGGGCAGGCTGCTCTCCGCGCCATGGCCGGTGTCGCCAGCGAAACGGTGGGTCTGGACAAGATGCAGCCCGCCCCAGTCCCACGCATAGCAGTCGGTCTCGACATCGTAGTCGGTGGCCGGAACCGGTGGCTTGAAGAACACGCCGGCACGGTGATTGACTTCGACATAGTCGCGCATTTCGCGCCGGTACCAGTCAACGTGATGCCGCGGGCCGTTTTGGTCGAGGTCATGATTGCCGAGCCCGACATAGACTGGAACATGCACGCGGTCAGGCCCCATGCCTTGCTGGTAACGCTGGCTGAATTGCAGCAATTGCGTGCCTTCACTCGGCTGGGTGATCTGACCACCGCCATCGTCGGTCATGTCGCCGCCGATGACGAGGCCGAGCGGCGTGCCGATTCGGCTGCCGGCGGAGCGTAGGCCCGTCGGGACGCCGCCGATCTCGACGGGCCATGTTTTGTCGCCAATGCCGTTCAGAGCCGCCACATTGCGCAGCAAGGCAGCGTCGGTCTTGCCTTCCTGCTGGCAATTGGGACTCAAGCCGCTGGCCATGCGGCAGGCATGGACATCGGCGATGAACAGGAAGGTGGCATCGACAGGCTGAATGCGCTGCCCGGTCTGGCCGAGCGCCGGGCGTGGAAGCGCAAGGGCCGTGGCAAGACCGGCGGCCCGCGCCAGAAAACGGCGTCGTGATACCGATTTTGGTGAGAAGCGCTTCATCATGGGTTGAAGTTCAGCACGGACACCGGTCAGCAGTAAAGTTCAGCGCCCGGTCCACGGCTGCCCTCCCCCAGAACGGAACTGAGTTGTAGGGATCGTTCCCGTCCTCGGCATCAAAGGTTTCCCGGTGGCAGCAATATCCTGCGACGCCGCCTCGTTGGGGCCATGGGCGAAGCTTGGGCGACATTCTGCTCCAGCCCCGCCAGGCAATCGCGCAACATGCCGGCATCCTGCGCCGTCTTGGCCATCGACATCGCGCCGGAATAGGCCGCGACGGCCAGGGCGGCGAAACGCTGCGGGTCGGTGTCCTGCTCCCTGCCCGCCTGCTGATCAGCCCGGACCTTGTCGGCGATCGCCTGGCGCCAGCCGGCAAAAATGCCGGCAAGGGCGGCGCGCAACTCGGCATCGGCGAGCGACAGTTCATGTGCAAGGTTGTTGAGGGGACAGCCGCGCACGAAGCCTTGTTGCTCAAGTTCCGCCGCCACGGCTTCGAAGGCTGCACGCACGCCTTCGCGCGCCGAAGCGGCCGCCCGCAAAGGCGCCATCCATGTCTCTTCGACCGCCGCGGCCACACGCTCTTCGATCACCGCCAGCGCCAACGCTCTCTTGGTCGGGAAATGATGATGCAACGCGCCGCCGCTGACACCCGCCGCCGCCATCAGATCGCCGAGACTGGACGCGTGATAGCCGCGTACCTGAAAGGACTCCTGCGCGGCATCGAGCACTCTGTTGCGCATGCCTTCGGGATCATTGGTGCGCTTCTGGGCATGCCCTGTCATCGGGAATCTCCACCGTGCCCCTCCAGGAGGGAAGAAAAAGAAGCTAGCAGATTGACAAAACAGGACAACCGGTCTGTTTTGTAAAACAGGATGATCACCCTGTTTTTGGAGACGAGCTTATGAGCCTGCCCCTGAGTGCCACATCGGAGACAGCAGCGCTCGCCTCCCCGGTCGTCGAACTGCGGCAGTACACGCTGAAACCTGGCAAACGCGATACCCTTATCGACCTCTTTGACGGCAAGCTGATCGAAGGCCAGGAAGAGGCCGGGATGACCATCATCGGCCAATTCAGGGACCTCGATCGCCCCGACATGTTCGTCTGGCTGCGCGGTTTCGAGGACATGGAGGCGCGCAAACGTGCCCTGAGCGCCTTCTATGACGGTCCGGTATGGGCAGCGCACCGCAATTCAGCCAATGCCACGATGATCGATTCCGACGATGTGCTGCTGCTCAAGCCTGCGTGGACCGGGGCTGGCTTCGATCTCTCCGGCGCCTTGCGCGCGGGCTTGGCCGTAGACGAAAAGCCAGGCAGAAGCACGCCGCTGTCAGGCATGGTCGTGATTCGGATTTATCATTTGCGGCCGGGCACAGAGGCCGCGTTCGCCAGCCGCTTCGAGGCCGAAGTCGCGCCGATGACGGCGTCACCCGGTGCGCGGCTGCTCGCCGCTTTCGTCACGGAGCATGCGGAAAACAGCTTTCCACGCCTGCCGGTGCGAGCGAGTGAGAATGTTTTCATCAGTGTGATGGGTTTTGATGGCGAAGAAGCGCAGGCCCAGCATGAAACCGCGCTTGCCGCCTCACCTGCATGGCAAGCCTTCTCGCACGCCGTCCGACATGACCTGACCAGACCGACCGAAACCATGCGCCTGTCGGCGACATCGCGCTCGCGGCTTTGTTGCTGATTTCCCAGTCCGCGCGGAGGCGGCGTCTGATCAGAGGCGGGGCGGCGTCTTTGCGGTGGACGGCGGGTATACGGCGGAGTGAGTGGACAGCCGATCTCCCCCCTCGTGGGGGAGATGGCCGGCAGGCCAGAGGGGGGCGCTGTCCCGCCGATCTCTCATTCGATTGCACTTCCGCCCTTGTTCTAACCTGAACGCAGCTGAATGACGACAGATAGCGTTCCTTCGCGCTCCCGCCGCCCTGCCGGGCATCTCCCCACGAGCGGGGAGATTGGCTCCGTCTTCAACCGATTTGCATCTTCATCGCCCGCAATCTCCGCTTGATGCGTTTTGTGCAACGCGATACGCCGTTGCCCAAATCGACAGACCGGAGACTTGCCGTGAGCGCTGCCAAGACCAGAACCGAAACCGATACGTTCGGTCCCATCGAGGTCGCCGCCGACCGTTATTGGGGCGCGCAGGCGCAGCGTTCGCTCGGCAATTTCAAGATCGGTTGGGAAAAGCAGCCGGCATCCGTCGTGCGCGCGCTCGGCATCGTCAAGCGGGCGGCGGCGGAAGCCAATATGGAGCTGAAGCGGCTCGATCCGGCGATCGGCAAGGCGATCGTCGAAGCCTCTCAAGAAGTCATCGACGGCAAGCTCAACGACCATTTCCCGCTGGTGGTCTGGCAGACCGGCTCGGGTACGCAATCCAACATGAACGCCAACGAGGTGATCTCCAACCGGGCGATCGAGATGCTGGGCGGCGTCATGGGCTCCAAGAAGCCGGTGCACCCGAACGACCACGTCAATATGAGCCAGTCGTCGAACGACACCTACCCGACCGCCATGCACATCGCCTGCGCCGAGCGCATCGTGCATGACCTGTTGCCGGCGCTGAAGCACCTGCACAAGGCGCTCGCCGCCAAGAGCAGAGAGTTCAACCATATCATCAAGATCGGCCGCACCCACACGCAGGACGCCACCCCGCTTACGCTGGGCCAGGAATTCTCGGGCTACGCCGCGCAGGTCGCTTCGTCGATCAAGCGCATCGAGCTGACGTTGCCCGGCCTGCAGGAACTGGCGCAGGGCGGCACCGCCGTCGGCACCGGCCTCAACGCGCCCGTCGGCTTCGCCGAGCGGGTGGCCGACCGCATCGCCGCCATCACCGGCATCGCCTTCGTCACAGCGCCGAACAAGTTCGAGGCGCTCGCCGCCCATGATTCCATGGTATTCTCGCACGGTGCCATCAACGCCGCTGCCGCCGCGCTGTTCAAGGTCGCCAACGACATCCGCTTCCTCGGTTCCGGCCCGCGTTCGGGCCTTGGCGAATTGTCGCTGCCGGAAAACGAGCCTGGTTCCTCGATCATGCCGGGCAAGGTCAATCCGACGCAGTGCGAAGCGATGACCCAGGTCTGCGTGCAGGTGTTCGGCAACAATGCGGCGCTCACCTTTGCCGGCAGCCAAGGCCATTTCGAGCTCAACGTCTACAACCCGCTGATGGCCTACAACTTCCTGCAATCGGTGCAGTTGCTCGCCGACGCTTCGGTCTCCTTCACCGACAATTGCGTCGTCGGCATCGAGGCGCGCGAAGACAACATCAAGGCGGCCCTCGACCGCTCGCTGATGCTGGTGACGGCGCTTGCGCCCACCATCGGCTACGACAGCGCTGCCAAAATCGCCAAGACCGCGCACAAGAACGGCACCACGCTGCGCGAGGAAGCGCTGGCCACCGGGCTGGTCAGCGAAGCCGACTACGACCGGATCGTGCGGCCGGAAGATATGACCCATCCGGGGTGAAGGCACTTTTTCGGCGGGAGAATATCCTCCCGCCACCGCATCGACCGGCACGAATTTCCGTTTTTCACCGCTTCACGGAAACGTATGTCCTGTGAACAATGTGTCGCCAGGCAGGCGGCTTTGGTGAACAGTCGGCATAGTCTATCTGACGGGCGATCAACCCCATTCGGAGAGCCACCATGTCCACCAACACTTCCTTCGCCGGCGCCGGCACCGCGTCCAACAGTTCTGTCACGATCCTGCTCGGCCGCATCCTGCTCGCGGTCATTTTCCTGCTTTCCGGTTTCGGCAAGCTCAGCGCCCTTTCCGGCACCGCGGCCTATTTCGGCGGCCTCGGCCTGCCCTTGCCGACCGTGACGGCCATCGTCGTCGGCCTCATCGAACTGCTTGGCGGCCTGGCCATTCTCGTCGGCTTCCAGACCCGGATTGCCGCCTGGGTGCTGGCGATCTTCACCGTCGCCACGGCCCTGGTCGCCCACACCGGCTGGGCCGACCAGATGCAGATGATCAACTTCATGAAGAACCTGGCGATCACCGGCGGCTTCCTCGTGCTGGCTTCCTCAGGCGCCGGCGCCTATTCGGTCGACGCCAAGCGCGGCTGAACTTCCTCCCCGTCTTGACAGCAGTGGCGCGGAATTTTCCGCGCCACTGTTTCGTTGTCGGTGCAGAAGCCTCAATTCAGCGCCCGGATTTGCCGGGCATTGGTGGTAGGATCGATCGGTCCGGGTGGGTAAAGGCCCAAACCGGCCAACCGACAACGGAGGTGATCATGCCTCGCAACGCACTGCTTCTGGCTTCGCGGCTGCTGCTTGCCGCGCTATTCGTACCGTCAGGCTTCCATGCGCTCGCCGACATTGCCGGCACGTCGGGCTATTTCGCCGGCCTTGGCCTGCCGCTTCCGGGGCTCGCCGCGTGGGGCACGGGCCTGTTCGAGCTGATCGCCGGACTGCTGATACTCATCGGCTTCCAGACCCGGATCGTGGCTCTGCTTTTGGCCGCCTTCTGCATCGTTGCCGGCTTCATCGGCCATTACGGCCAGGGCGCCGATGATGCGACGCTTGCCTTCCTGCACCAGCAGATGCTGATGAAGGACATCGCGATATCGGGCGGCTTTCTGGCGCTCGCCATGGCCGGCCCCGGCGCCTGGTCGGTCGACGGGCGGGCTGCGGTTTGATATCGCCTAAATCCAAGGGCAGGCCCGGAACCAACCAGACATATGCCCCGGGTTGAACTTTTGATGCCCGGGCCAAGTCAACACCCGCGTCAAGTCGACCCCCACTCCGTCGAACTGCGCTCGACACCTCTCCCCCGATCGACGGGGTAGAGGAAGGGCGCGAGTTCGCCAATCTTGGCGCCCTTCCTCTCCCTCCGGAGGGGAGAGGTGGCTTGGCGAAGCCAAGACGGAGTGGGGGAAGCCGGTCTTCAAACGCGAAGCCGCTGACAAGTGGCGCGATTGAGTTGGTCTATATCGGCGTGGATCAGATAACTCACGCTCTGGTAGGCCGTACCTATTTCACCGAAACGCTCGGTCCGCCCTCGACCGCCAGCACCAGGCGGCGGCCGGTAATTCGCGCCAGTTGCGCCAAGCGCCCGGCGGGACGCTCGCCATAGAGATCTGCCAGAGATGCCGGCAAGACCAGCGCCAGCACGCCATTGCCGCGCTGCTCCCATTTCAGCCTTGGCATGACGTCGGGCATCGAGGCGGTCAGCAGGTAGACGACGCGCATCGATGCCGCCAGCACCCGCGCCCGCTCCAGATAGCGCGGTGTCGCCAGCGCCTTGATCTCGGGCGCGATGGCTTCGTTGAAGATGCCGTCGTGCCGATAGGCATTGGCCATCGCCAGATAGGCGCGGCCAGGGTGGTCCACGCCGAAAAAGGAGGCGTGGGCGATGATGTTGAGCGATTGCTTGCCGCGATATTCGGGATGCGCGCGCCAACCGATGTCGGCCAGCAATGCCGCCGCGTGGCGGTAGCGCGCCTCGTCCTCGGTCTCGTCGATGCCGAAAGCGGCAAAGGTCTTGGCCGTCCAGTCGACGAGTTCATGCGCATGGGTGACCGAGCGCGAGCGCAGCCGGGCGAGTTCCTCCGATGCCGAGATCAGAGGATCGGCCTTCTGCTCGGCCTGGTCGAGCAGGGAATAGAGGAAGCCTTCGCGCACGCCGAGCGCCGAGACGATGATGTTCGACGGCTGCATCGCCGCCATGATCTCCTGCAGCACGATGGCACCGTAAGGCAGGAGCGAGCGGCGGTTCTTCGAAACACCCTCGATGCCTTTGATCTTCTCGATCTCGCCTTTCGCCACTTGCCGCAGGAAATTGGCGGCACTTTCGACGCCGATCTCGTAGTGGTGCATGACGCCAAGCGGATAGTTGGTCATCTCCATGTGCAGCCGGGCGAGATTTCGCCAGGTGCCGCCAACGGCATAGAAAGGCCTGCCTTGCCCGCTTTTCAGAAGCTTCGCCCGCCCCAGCTCGTCGCGCACGATTTTCGCCGCCTGCGTGAGGGAATTCTTGGCCATGTCCTGCAGGCGCAGGCCGCCCAGCGGTAACGTTATGCCGTCGCCGATCGCTTCGCCATTGACGTCGACCAGTTCAAGGCTGCCGCCACCGAGGTCACCCGCAATACCGTTGGCCGGATGAAAGCCGCAGATGACGCCGAGCGCGGAATAGTAGGCTTCCTCGCGGCCGCTGATCACGCGGATCTCGGTCTTGAGCACGTCTTCGGCGCGGTGGATGAAATCGGGGCCGTTGACGGCCTCGCGCGCGGCGGCGGTCGCCAGCACGTACATGTGCTCGGCACCGGCCTGGTCGGAGAGCGCGCGGAAGCGGCGGAACTCCTCCATCGACCGTGTCACGCCCTCGGGGTCGAGCTTCCCCGTCGACACGATGCCGCGGCCGAGGCCCGCCAGCATCTTTTCGTTGAACAGCATGGTCGGCGAGCGCGCCAGCCCCTCATAGACGACAAGGCGGATCGAATTCGAGCCGATGTCGATGATGGACAGCGGTCGGCGATCCTGCAGCCGGCCCTGGGAATCGGACAGCATCAGGCGGCGGCGTTCTTCTTGCGGCGCTTGAATTGCGCGATCCGCTTCGGCGCATGCGATTTCAGCGCATCACCCCGTCCCGACAGGCTCGGATTGGTCATGAAATATTCCTGCGCGTTGAACGGCTCCTCGCCCTCCTCGAGCACGACGCGCCGGGAGGTTCCATCAGCCAATACGTCGAAACTTTGCTGATTGTCCATGATGTTGCCGAGCATGATCTGGCCCAGCACCTGTTCATGCACAGTTGGGTTGGTGATCGGCACCATGGTCTCGACGCGGCGGTCGAGGTTGCGCGGCATGAGGTCGGCCGAGGAGATGTAGACGACGGCCTCGTCCGACGGCAGGCCGTGGCCATTGCCGAAGCAATAGATGCGGCTGTGCTCGAGGAAACGGCCGACAATCGACTTGACCCTGATGTTTTCCGACAGGCCCGGCACCTGCGGCCGCAGGCAGCATATGCCGCGCACGACCAGGTCGATCTCGACGCCCGCTCGGCTGGCGTCGTAGAGCGCGTCGATGATGATCGGATCGACCAGCGCGTTCATCTTCATCCAGATGCGTGCCGGCCGTCCCTCGAGTGCGTGGGCGACCTCATCGGAGATGTGCTGCAGGATACGGTTCCTCAGCGTGAAGGGCGAGATCGCCAGCCGCATTTCGGCGGTCGGCTCGGCATAGCCGGTGATGAAGTTGAAAAGCTGGGCGACATCGCGTGCGATCGTTGCATCGGTGGTGAAGAAGGACAGGTCGGTGTAGATGCGCGCGGTCACCGGATGGTAATTGCCGGTGCCCAGATGCACATAATTGCGCAGCTTGCTGTCCTCGCGCCGCACCACCAGCGACATCTTGGCGTGGGTCTTGAGCTCGAGGAAGCCGAACACGACCTGGACGCCGGCGCGCTCGAGGTCGCGCGCCCAGCGGATGTTGGCCTCCTCGTCGAAGCGCGCCTTGAGTTCGACCAGTGCCGTCACCGACTTGCCGGCCTCGGCGGCGTCGACCAGCGCACGCACGATCGGGCTGTCGTTGGAGGTTCGGTAAAGCGTCTGCTTGATCGCCACCACTTCCGGGTCGGCCATCGCCTGGCGAAGGAACTGAACCACCACGTCGAAGGATTCGTAGGGGTGGTGGACGATGATGTCCTTCTCGCGGATAGCGGCGAAGCAATCGCCGCCATGCTCGCGGATGCGCTCGGGGAAACGCGGATTGTAGGGCGTGAATTTGAGGTCGTCGCGGGCAACGGCGACGATCTCCGAAATCTGGCTGAGCGCCAGCGGGCCGGTCAGGACGCTGATGCGGCTCGACGAAACGCCGAGTTCGCCGGCGACGAATTCGCGTAGTTCGGCCGGCATGAGCATGTCGAACTCGATGCGAATGACGGAGCCGCGGCGGCGGCGCTTTAGCGCGGTCTCGAACAGGCGCACGAGATCTTCCGATTCCTCCTCGACCTCGATGTCGCTGTCGCGAATGATGCGGAACGTGCCGGAGCCCTTGACCTCGTAACCCGGGAACAACTTGCCGATGTAAAGGCCGACCGCCTCTTCCAGCGGGATGAAGCGGACATGGTGCTTGCGGTCCGGCAAACGGATGAAACGCTTCAGCGCCACCGGCAAGCGCAAGAGCGCGCTCATCTCCTCGCCGTTCTTGCGATGGCGAAGCTGCAGCGCCATCGAGAAGCCGAGATTGGGGATGAACGGGAACGGATGCGCCGGGTCGATCGACAATGGCGTGAGAACAGGAAACACCTGGTCCTGGAAGTGCTCCTCCAGCCAGGCCTTCTCGTCCTTGGTCAGCGCGTCGCGGGTGATACTCTCGATGCCTTCCTTGTTGAGCAGCACGGTCAGCGCCGAGAGGCTTTTCTGCTGGTCTTCCTGCAACCGTTCGACCTCGCGAAGCAGTTGTTCGAGCTGCTGCTCGGGGGTACGCCCATCCGGGCTTCTCAACACGATGCCTTCGCGAACCTGGCCGGCGAGACCGGCGACGCGCACCATGAAGAACTCATCGAGATTGGCCGCGGAGATCGACAGGAAACGTACCCTCTCCAGCAGCGGATGGTTTGTGTTCTGCGATTCCTCGAGGACGCGGCGGTTGAACTGCAACCAGGAGAACTCGCGATTGACGAAACGATCCGGATTGCCTTCCGGGCTTGCCGCTTCCGCATTGATGAACTCGCTCTGGACCGGCTTCAGTTCGTTCATGGTTCCTGCTCTTCCCACGTCTGGTTGCTTCGCCGCTTTCGGGCGGCGCCCAGGCTGTTGCGCCTGGCTGCGATGCTCCAGCCGGTTAACCGGCTTAAGTTATCCTCTGACAGGCTTTTGCGACAGTTTCATTTCATCGAACTTGCAAACAGGCCGGTTATGATCCAAACGCTGAGCAGACTGCGCTAAAGGAGACGACGATGGCAGGCGGTTCCATTCCCCATTTCCAGAACGATGCGGGCCATCCGGCGATCGACATCGGCGTCAAGGAATTCATGTGCACCGGCGCCAACCCGCCTTTCGACCATCCGCATGTGTTTCTCGATATGGGCGACGACAATGAGAAGGTCTGCCCCTACTGCTCGACGCTCTACCGCTATTCGCCGAAGCTGACGGCGATGGAAACGCTGCCGGCCGGCTGCCTCTACATCGACCAGGCCGCCTGACTTCCAGCGGCCCGGCCAATGGCAGACGCACAGTCCCGGCAAGTCATCATCGCCGGGGCGGGTATTGCCGGGCTGACCGCGGCGTTGGCTTTCGCTGAGCGCGGCTATCCCGTGCGGATCTTCGAACAGGCGCAGCGCCTGGAGGCGGCCGGTGCCGGCATCCAGCTTTCGCCCAACGCGACGCGCATCCTGCGTGAGTTCGGCGTACTCGACGCACTTCTTCCCAATGCCGTCAGGCCGGAAGCCGTGGTGCTGAAGAATGCGGCAACCTTGGGCGAACTGGCGCGCGTACCTCTTGGACGAACCGGCGAGGCGCGCTGGGGTGCGCCCTACCTCGTGGCGCATCGAGCGGACCTGCAAAACGCGCTGATGGCGCGCGTGGCTGCCATGCCCGATGTTCATCTCACCACCGGCGCGCGCCTTGGCAGCGTCACGATCAACAGTTCAGGCATCACCGCGGCAGCCGATGTGGGTGGCAGGCCCATCGCGGCGGAAGGTTTCCTTCTGGTCGGCGCCGATGGCGTCTGGTCGTCGGTGCGCGGACTTGCCGACCAAGGAAGGAAAACCAGGCTTGCGAAAAGCCACTTCTCCGGCGAACTGGCCTGGCGGGCAACCGTCAGCGCAGACAGTCCTGCCGGGCAAACTTTTGCAGAGATCGGTGCGCCGGACTGCGTCACCACCTTCCTGCATCCCGGCTTTCACATGGTCGCCTATCCCGTCAGCAAGGGCAGCGCCATCAACCTCGTCGCTTTCACCAGGGGCGAGCGTATCGCCGAAGGCTGGTCCGGCCATGCCGATCCCGCAATCCTGGCCGGCGCCATGCGCCGCACCGCGCCGGCGCTGGCAAGGCTTGCGGAGTTGGCCGGCCCATGGGCGGCCTGGCCGATCCATACGGTCGATCAGAAGCAGCCATGGGTAAGGTCGGGCCGCATCGCGCTGGTCGGCGACGCGGCGCATGCCATGACTCCGTTCGCGGCACAGGGCGCCGCAATGGCCATCGAGGATGCCGCCACGCTTGCCGATGTCATGGCCGCCTCCCCTGCCGACCTGGCCGGAAGTCTTCAAATCTGGGAAGGCCTGCGCCGGCCGCGCGTCGTGAGTGGCACGTCGCGGCGCCCTCAACCGCCTTGCCTGGCATGCCTGGGGTCCGGTGGCGTTGGCGCGCAACCTTTTCCTGAAAATGCGGGCGCCGGAGAAGCTCGCCGCGGATTTGGACTGGCTTTATGGGTGGCGGGCCTAGAACTCGAACGAGGCGTTGGCGTTATCTGCGCGACCTACCAATTATACAGCCTCAACGACCACCCGAGCGAGACCGGCAACGGGTTCCACCAACCGGTGCGCAGGCCGGCGGTTCGCAAGGCGGCCGCGGTCCAGGTGTTGCAGCCGGCCAGCGCATTGAAATGGCCGTTCGCCTCATAGAAGCGGTCGAAATTGGAATAGGCGGCCCCGGCGATGACGATCGGCCCGCCTGGTCCTTGCTGAAAACTCGCATCGATGAAGTCGAGCAATGCCGCAAAGCGGTCCTCCGGGATGTCGAAACCGGCGACGTCGGGTCCGGAGATATTGCCGGCGACCTCGACATGCATCACTGAAGCGTCAAGCGTCAGGGCCTTGAATACGGGCATCGCCTTCAGCTGCGACCAGGTCGGCGTCTCCAGGTAGAAGGCGCGGCCGCCCCAGCCGAAGACGATGTAGCGCACCTCGGGCGCGTCGGAAGGCTGGCCGGCAGCGGCGAGGAAGCGAAAGCGCCGGCGCACGCCGTCATCGACGGGAATGGCGATGTCGGTGTGGATCGGATTGCTCAGCACCAGAATGTGCCTGGTGCCCTCGCCGGCCGCGGCAGCCGGCCAAAGTGGCCGCGGCACCAGCGTGCCGAGTGCCGCGACCAGCACCACCGCGGCAACCAGCACGGCCAGGAAACGAAGGCGTTTTCTCATCCGGGCATAGTTCTTGCGATTCCATCACGTTTCAATCGAAACGATCCGATCGGCCAAATGTGAAAAAGCCCGACCGTGGCGCGGCCGGGCTCCTTCCATTTCGACGAGGCAGCGCTCAGTGCAATATCTGCGACAGGAACAGCTTCGTGCGCTCGTGGCGCGGGTGATCGAAGAACTCGGCCGGCGTGTTCTGCTCGACGATCTGGCCCTGATCCATGAAGATCACCCGGTTGGCGACTTTCCGCGCGAAGCCCATTTCGTGGGTGACGCACAGCATGGTCATGCCTTCCTCGGCAAGGCTAACCATGGTCTCCAGCACTTCCTTGATCATTTCCGGGTCGAGTGCCGAGGTCGGCTCATCGAACAGCATGATGCGCGGGTTCATGCACAGCGAACGGGCGATCGCCACGCGCTGCTGCTGACCGCCGGAGAGCTGGCCCGGATATTTGTTGGCCTGCTCGGGGATCTTGACGCGCTTGAGGAAATGCATGGCCATCTCCTCGGCCTGTTTCTTCGGCGTCTTGCGGACCCAGATCGGCGCCAGCGTGCAGTTCTCCAGGATGGTCAGGTGGGGGAACAGGTTGAAGTGCTGGAACACCATGCCGACCTCTCGGCGCACCTCGTCGATCTTCTTGAGATCGTTGGTCAATTCCTTGCCGTCGACGAAGATCTTGCCCTTCTGGTGTTCTTCGAGCCGGTTGATGCAGCGGATCATGGTCGACTTGCCGGAGCCGGACGGGCCGCAGATGACGATGCGCTCGCCGCGCATCACCTTGAGGTTGATGTCCTTCAGCACATGGAACTCGCCATACCATTTGTGCATGGCGATGATGTCGATGGCGACATCGGTGGTCGAGATGTGCATCTTCGCGGCATTGACCTTGATCTCTTCCGCGCTGACGGCGTTTTCGGTGGCCATGAACCAATCCCCTTTTTATCGTTTGTAACCGGTATCGAGCCGGCGTTCCGTATACATTGAATAGCGCGACATGCCGAAGCAGAACAGCCAAAACACGAAGGCGGCGAACACGAGACCGGATTTCGCGGTCTGCGGCGTCGCCCAGTTGGCGTCCGAGAAGTTCTGCTTGACCACGCCGAGCAGGTCGAACATCGAAATGATGAGGACCAGGCTGGTGTCCTTGAACATACCGATGAAGGTGTTGACGATGCCGGGAATGACCAGCTTCAGCGCCTGCGGCAGCACGATCAGTCCCATCTTCTGCCAATAGCCGAGGCCGAGCGAATCGGCGCCCTCATATTGGCCCTTGGGGATCGCCTGCAGGCCGCCGCGCACCACCTCCGCCATATAGGCGGCGGCAAACAGCGACACGCCGATCAGAGCCCTCAGGTACTTGTCGAAGGTGACGCCGGCCGGCAGGAAAAGCGGCAGCATGACGCTGACGAAGAACAGCACGGTGATCAGCGGGATGCCGCGCACAGCTTCAATGAAGATGATGCACAGCATCTTGACGATCGGCATCTTGGAGCGCCGGCCGAGCGCCAGCACGGTGCCCAGCGGCAGCGACACGGCGATGCCGACGAAGGAGAGGCTGAGCGTGATCAGCAGTCCGCCCCACCGCGACGTCTCGACATGCGGCAGGCCGAACACGCCGCCGACCAGAAGGAAGAAGGCGACGATCGGCAGCACGAGGAAAAGCAGGATGGCGTTCAGGCCCTTGCGCGGCACGCTGGGGACCAGCATCGGCACCAGCAGCGCCGCGAACAGGATGGCGACCAGGATCGGCCGCCAGCGCTCCTCGACCGGATAGGTGCCGAACATGAACTGGCCGAACTTGGCGTTGACGAAGGCCCAGCAGGCGCCGCTCCAGCCATCGGGCTGGATGCCGCCCTGCGCCACGGTCGCGCAGACGGTCCGGTCCGGCCCGGTCCACTGGGCATTGATGAAGGCCCAGTTGATGACCTGCGGCAGGACCCAGGCGACGATGATGATGCCGAGTATCGTGAGAATGGTGTCGCCGACCGAACCGACGAGGTTCTTGCGGACCCAGGCATACAGGCCGCGCTCGCTGATCGGCGCCGCCTCCGCCAGGGCCATTTCGGTGCGCACCCAGGACATGTCGTGTTCCTGCATGGCCTACCTTTCCACCAACGCCATTCTGGCATTGACCACGTTCATCACGGCGGAGGTCACCAGGCTGAGTATGAGATAGGCGATCATCATGATCAGCACGCCCTCGACCGCCTGGCCGGTCTGGTTGAGCACCGTGCCGGCGGTCGCCGTCAGGTCCGGATAGCCGATGGCGATGGCCAGCGAGGAGTTCTTGGTCAGGTTGAGATACTGGCTGGTCAACGGCGGGATGACGATGCGCATGGCCTGCGGCACCACGACCAGCCGCAGGATCGATCCCGACCGCAGTCCAAGTGCGGCGGCGGCCTCGGTCTGGCCCTTGCTGACACCCCTGATGCCGGCACGCACGATCTCGGCGATGAAGGCCGCCGTGTAGCAGGACAGCGCCAGATAGAGCGACAGGAACTCCGGCTTGACCTGGAAGCCGCCGGTCAGGTTGAAGGTCGACTGTTTCGGAAAATCGAAGCTCAGCGGAAAGCCGCTCAGCGCGTAGGCGAGCAGCGGCAGGCCGACGATGAGCGCGACGGACGTCCAGAACACGGGAAACTGCTGACCCGTCGCCATCTGCCGCTGGCGCGCCTTGCGGGCGACGAACCAAGCCATGGCGATGCCCACGATGAGCGCCACGAATATCAGCCAGGAGCCCTCGGCCCAGACGGCGCGCGGAAAATAGAAGCCGCGCTGGTTGAGGAAGGAACCGAAGGGCAGGTTATAGCTCTCGCGCGGCGGCGGCAGCACGGCCAGCACGCCCGAATACCAGAAGAAGATGACCAGCAGCGGCGGGATGTTGCGGAAGATCTCGACATAGACCGTGCAGATCTTGCGGATCAGCCAATTCTGCGACAGCCGGCCGATGCCGATGACGAAACCGATAATGGTCGCGGTGACGATGCCGGCCACGGCGACGATGATGGTGTTGATCAGGCCGACAATGATGGCACGACCGTAGGTCGAATCGGACGTGTAGGCGATCGGCGTGTCCGAGATGTCGAATCCGGCGCGGCCCCTGAGGAAGCCGAAACCGGAGGCGATATGGAGACGCTGCAGATTGTCGATGACGTTCTGCACGATCCACCAGACGGAGCCGAACAGAACGACGATGACCAGCGTCTGGAAAAAGAGGCTGCGGACTTTCGGGTCGTTGATAAAGGACCCGCGATTTGTGTCCTCGCGAAGGATTTCCTGCGATGCCATCACCGTCCCCTGTGAAAGAGAAACCGGAAGGCAGATGGTTCTGCCTTCCGGATCACATTTCGATCAGCGGATCGGCGGAGCGTATTGCAGGCCGCCCTTGGTCCACAGCGCGTTGATGCCGCGAGCGATCTTCAGCGGGCTCCCCGAGCCGACATTGCGGTCGAACATTTCGCCGTAATTGCCGACCGCCTTGACGATGTTGACGACCCAGTCGTTGGAGACGCCGAGATCGGTGCCGATCTTGGTGTCGGCTTCCTGGCCGAGCACGCGTTTGATCTCAGGGCTGGCCGAGTTCTTCATCTCGTCGACATTGGCCTTGGTGATGCCGAGTTCCTCGGCATCGAGCAGCGCGAAATAGGTCCACTTGACGATATGGTACCACTGGTCGTCGCCCTGGCGCACTGCCGGTCCGAGCGGCTCCTTGGAGATGATCTCCGGCAGCACGACGTGATCGGCCGGCGCACCCAGCGTCAGGCGGATGCCGTAAAGGCCCGACTGGTCTGTGGTGTAGACGTCGCAGCGGCCGGCGTCATAGGCTGCGTTGACCTCTTCGAGCTTCTCGAAAACGACCGGATTGTACTCCATCTTGTTCGCCTTGAAGTAGTCGGCGAGGTTGAGCTCGGTGGTGGTGCCGCTCTGCACGCAGACGGCGGCGCCGGACAGCTGAAGCGCCGAATTGACGCCCGGCAGCTTCTTGGCGTTGATCATGAAGCCCTGGCCGTCATAGTAGGTGGTGCCGATGAAGTTCAGGCCAAGTGCCGTGTCGCGGTTAATGGTCCAGGTGGTGTTGCGCGACAGGATGTCGATCTCGCCCGACTGCAGCGCGGTGAAGCGCTCCTTGGCGCTGAGCGGCGTGAACTTGACCTTGGAGCCGTCACCGAAGACGGCGGCCGCCACGGCGCGGCAGAAATCGGCATCGATGCCTTGCCAGTCACCCTTGTCGTCCGGCGCCGAGAAGCCGGCCAGGCCCGTCGACACGCCGCACTGGATGAAGCCCTTCTGCTTGACCGTGTCGAGCGTGGTGGCTGAAGCCGTTGAAGCCACGGCTCCAAGCGCGGCGGCTCCAAGGATGCCGATTGCAATGTGTTTCATGACCCACAGACCCTTTTCTGTTTTCAGGCAAACCTGATCTTTTTTTCCCGCGTGAACGCAGCTTTCCGTTCCGGCCCATTTCTGGAACTCCGCATCGCAGTCGACGCGCCGCCTCCCATTCACGAACAGCATCGAAGGCGATAATTCCTGTGAGGTCAAGGAAAATGACCGAATTCAGATGGGTTTGAAAATCGTTTGCCGCAATTGCCTGAATCGCAGACAAACGCGCCCGCAATTTAGTCACAAGCGCGAATAAAGCCGGCGAAGCTCGCCCTACGCCAGGCTGCGCTCTGTCCGCAAAAAATCCATCCGCCCGATTACTCTGCGTTACTGTGCTCTGCCGGCCGGATGCGTGCCGATGTCTGCGCCCTCTGGCTGGTCTGGGTCATGGTGAAGGTGCGCTTTGCGCTATTAGGCGACGCATGCCGCTGCCGGCGGCGGGCTTTCTGGCCGCGGCATTACCGCTTGCAGTCGGCCTGCGGCGGCTCGGCAATTGGCACATTCGAAGTCGGGGTCCTGGCGAAAGCCGGCTGTTGCGCGGTCCATGTCGCCGCACTATGGCTAGCGGCTTACCAAAAAAGGCGACGACGAATGGCAAAAGACGGCAACGAGCCGGTGACTGGCAAAATAGGCATCAACACGCGGCTTGCCCATTCGGGCAACAACCCGCACGACTATTTCGGCTTCGTCAATCCGCCTGTCGTGCACGCCTCCACGGTGCTGTTCCGCAATGCCGCCTCGATGGCTGGACGGGACCAGAAATACACCTACGGCACGCGCGGCACACCGACCACCGACGCCTTGGCCCAGGCCATAGACGCGCTGGAGGGGTCGGCCGGCACGATCGTGGTCCCGTCGGGCCTGGCGGCGGTGACGGTGCCGCTGCTTGCCTTCGTTTCGGCGGGCGACCACCTGCTGATCGTCGACAGCGTCTATCATCCGACGCGCAACTTCGCCGACACGATGCTGAAGCGGCTCGGCGTCGAGGTCGAGTATTATGCTCCCGGCATCGGCGCGGGCATCGCCGCCTTGATCAAGCCGAACACCAAGGTGGTGTTCACGGAATCGCCGGCTTCAAACACGTTCGAGGTGCAGGACATACCAGCCATCGCCAAGGCCGCGCACGCCGCCGGTGCCATCGTCATGATGGACAATACCTGGGCGACGCCGCTTTATTTCCGTCCGCTCGACCATGGCGTCGACATCTCGATCCATGCGGCGACGAAATATCCCGCCGGTCATTCGGACGTGCTGCTGGGTACGGTGTCGGCCACCGAGGCCTGCTGGAAACAGCTGTATGAAAGCTTCTGCACGCTTGGCTGCTGCGCCGGACCCGACGACGTCTACCAGGTGCTGCGCGGCTTGCGCACCATGGGGGTGCGCCTCGATCACCATCAGCGCAGCGCGCTCGCCATCGCGGCATGGCTGGAGGGCCAGAAGGGCGTCGCGCGCGTGCTCCACCCTGGCCTTCCCAGCCATCCCGACCACGCGCTGTGGAAGCGTGACTTTTCCGGCTCCAGCGGCATCTTCTCCATCGTGCTCGACGGCGGCGGCCAGAAACAGCAGCACGCGTTCCTCGACGCATTGCGGATCTTTGGTCTCGGCTACTCCTGGGGCGGTTACGAGAGCCTTGCCGTGCCGGTCTGGCTCGGCGACCGCGTCGTTGCCAAGGGCCCCTATGAAGGGCCGTTGATTCGTCTCCAGATCGGCCTCGAGGATGTCGAGGACCTCATGACCGATATTCTTCGCGGGCTCACCGCCGCCGTAGCGGCCTGACGCGACCTCTCGGACCGAGACCAGTAACGCCCGCAAGGCCTTGACGCGATTGAGCAAACGGAGGCCGCACGCGGCGCCCCGGACCGGCCATTTCGGCAATATTATTCTCCCCATCCGCAGTTTTGCGGATTTGTTTGACTTCCAAATTGCCGGCTTCCGCTTCATTGCGGCAGCGGAAATTATTCCCCAGCCACCGCACCAAGAGCCTGTCATGGCGTTCCGTCTCTTTGTTCCCATTCTTGCCGGCGCGACGCTGCGCGAACGCATCATCGCCTGCGTCGGTGCGATGATCGGCATTGCGCTGACTGGCGCGATCAGCGGACTTACGCTGGGTAGCGGCCCACATGTGCCGCTGCTGGTGGCGCCAATGGGAGCATCGGCGGTGCTGTTGTTCGCGGTGCCCGCCAGCCCGCTGGCGCAGCCTTGGTCGATCATCGGCGGCAACACGATCTCGGCGCTTGTCGGCGTGATCGTGGTGCAATTCGTGCACCAGCCGGTGCTCGCCACCGGTATTGCGGTAGCGCTGGCGATCGCCGCAATGTCGTTCACGCGCTGCCTGCATCCACCCGGGGGTGCGGCGGCATTGACCGCGGTGTTCGGCGGTCCAGCCGTCATCAGCGCCGGCTTCCTTTTTTCCTTTCGTGCCCGTGGCGGTCAATTCGATGCTGCTGGTGGCGCTTGGCTACGGCTTCCACAAGCTGGCCCGGCGCAACTACCCGCACGTGCCGGCCCCGGCGCCGGTAAACAGCCACGGCACCATCGACCCGCCGGCGCAATTGCGTGTCGGTTTTCGCTCCGAGGACATCGATGCCGCGCTTGGAGCGCTCGACGAGACCTTCGACATCGACCGGGGCGATCTCGACCGGCTGCTGCGGCAGGTCGAGCTGCAGGCCATGGTGCGCGAGCATGCGACGTTGCGGTGCCAAGACATCATGTCGCGCGACGTCATCTCGGTGGACGAGCACACGCCAGCCGCCGCTGCGCGCCAATTGCTGCTTGACCACAACATACGAACCTTGCCGGTGGTGGATGCCGAGGCAAGGCTGGCCGGAACCGTGGGCTTGCGGGAACTGACGCTGGCGGCCGGCACGGTCGGAACCGTGATCTCGCCGGCGGCAACCGCAACTGCCGGCTCGAACGCCATGGCGCTGCTGCCAGTGCTGACCGACGGGCGCAGTCACGCCGTCATCATCGTCGACGATAAAAACCACATCCTCGGGCTGATCACGCAAACCGATCTGCTGGCCGCGACGGCGCGGATGCAAAACACCGGCAGGGAGCCGGCCAAAGTGCTAGCATAGGCAGCCAGGCGGATCGCCTGGCGTGATTTTTCGGGAACCTTTTTTCGAAACCTGCATCCAATCTTCCGTGCAAGGATCGATGGAGGACACATGCCCGCGCTGACGGCAGCATCAACGGCGACGGACGAGCTGCGGCTCGTAGCCCGCGCGCTCGCCCGCGACAGCGATGCCTTTCGCAAGATCATGAAGCTGAACAATCAGCGGCTCTACCGACTGGCGCGCGGCATGGTGCGCAATGACAGCGAGGCCGAGGACATCGTGCAGGAGGCCTATGTCAGGGCCTTTACCAATCTCGGCACCTATCGCGGCGATGCTTCGCTTTCCACCTGGCTGTCGCGCATCGTCATCAACGAAGCGCTCGGGCGGCTTCGCAAAGGACGGCGAACCGTGGCCATGCCTGAAAACTCGGAAGCGCAGATCATCCGGTTTCCCCTCAACCCAAGCGACGATCCGGAGCGGACGATGGCGCAGCGGCAGATTCTTGCTCTTGTCGAGCGGGCGACCGACAGCCTGCCCGACGCCTATCGCGCGGTTTTCGTAGCCCGCGTCATCGAGGGGCTGAGCATCGAGGAGACCGCCGACCTGCTTGGCGTGCGGCCAGAGACCGTCAAGACGAGACTGCACCGCGCCCGCGCTTTGCTGCGCAAGGCGCTGGACGACGAGATCGGGCCGGTGCTGCTCGACGCCTTCCCCTTCGCCGGCCGGCGCTGCGAGCGGCTGACGCAGGCCGTGATGAAGCGGCTCGGATTCGAGGGCTGATCTTCAAGGCCAGATCTTTCGCCGATTGTCGGGAACGTTTCCGCGCCATCCTCATCCAATGAATGTCAACCCAGATGAAGCCCGCTGCCCAGGCTGTCGGGCAGAAGGAGATGCCATGCTTATCCGACACACCGCAGCGCTTGCCGCCCTCTTGCTGCTTGGCGCTGCCCCATTCGCGCAAGCGGCCGACAAGCCGACCGACCCACAGATCGCCCACATCGCCTACACTGCCGACATGATCGACATCGAGGCGGCCAAGCAGGCAATCAAGAAATCCAAGAACAAGGAAGTTGTCGATTTCGCCAAGGACATGGAGCGCGACCACGAAGCGGTGAACAAGCAGGCGCTCGACCTGCTCAAGAAGCTCAAGGTGAAGCCGGAAGACAATGCCACCAGCCAGGCGCTGACCAAGGCGGCGAAAGAGGAACATGCCAAGCTCGCCAAGCTGAAAGGGGCTGCCTTCGACAAGGCCTATATCGAAAACGAGGTGGCCTACCACAAGCAGGTCAATGGAGCGCTCGAAACCCTGCTCATTCCGTCGGCCAGCAATGCCGAGCTGAAGAGCCTGCTCGAAACCGGCCTCAAGATCTTCCAGGGGCATGAGCAGCATGCCGAACATGTCGCCGGCATGTTGAAATGAAAGCGGCCGTGCTGATCCGACCGCTCCTTGCCTGGCTGGCGCTGGTGCTTGCCGCCGGCCCGGCGCCGGCCGCGACGATCGAGGTGACGATCGAGAAGCTCGTCTTCTCGCCCGCAAGCGTCGAGGCCAGGGTCGGCGACACGATCGAGTGGGTGAACAAGGACGCATTCGCCCACACGGCCACGGTGAAGGGCAGCTGGGAGGTGATGATCCCGCCGAAGGCGAAGGGAAAACTGACCCTCAAGACGGCGGGAGCGGTTGATTATTTCTGCCGCTTCCATCCCAACATGAAAGGCCGATTGGTAGTGGCGCCCTGAAAATCTGGGCCGGTGGCGGGACTTGGCCGCAAATACCAAGCCCCGTCACGCCGGAGCCCCCGTCACTCCGGAGCAATTGAGCACGGAACAGTCGCGCCAGGGATCAGAGCGCCAGCCATGCCGTGCCAGCCGCCAGCGTCAGCAGCGTCAATGGCAGGCCGACTTTGAAGAAAGCGCCGAACGACAGCGACGTGCCGGCGGCGCGCGCCTGCTCGGCAACGATCAGATTGGCGACCGAGCCCAGGAGCGTGAAATTGCCGGCCAGCGTCGAGCTCATGGCGACGACCAGCCAGGCGCGCTCGGGGTTGTCCAGGCCGGGGATGAAGGGCCGCAGCGCCAGCACGGCCGGCACGTTGCTCATTATGTTGGAGAGCAACGCGGTGAAGCCCGACAGGCGCCAGACGTCGTCCAGCCCGAGGTTCTTGGCCGATGCGACGATGTCCGGTGTCAGCAGCGTTCGTTCGGCGCCGGCAACCACGATGAACAGGCCGGCGAACATGAACAGCAATGGCCCGTCGATTTCGCGATAGATGCGCTCTGGTTTGATGGCGCGGGTGAGCAGGAGGATGGCGCCGCCGATGAGCGCCGCCTTGGCGACAGGCACACCGGCGAAGAAGGCCACGGCCAGTCCGATGCAAACCACCACCGCTTTCAGCACCTGGCGGCGATGCATGCGGCCGCGCGAGACCTGCGGCGTCAATTCGCCGTTGCGCGCGAATTCGGTGCGGTAAACGACGCGAACAATGGCGATGACAGCGACGAGACCGAACAGCGCTACCGGAGCCAGAGCCGCTGAAAAGGCCGGATAGGAGATGCCCGACAGCGCACCGATGACCATGTTTTGCGGATTGCCGGTGATGGTGGCGACACTGCCGCAATTTGACGCGGTGGCGGTCGCGATGAGGTAAGGAACCGGATTGCGTTTGATGGCGCGGGTGACGTGAACGACGATCGGCGCCATGACAAGACAGATGGCGTCATTGACCAGGAAGGCCGACAGCAGGCCGGTCAGCAGGGTCACCATAACCAAAAGCATGAACGGCGCATGCGCATGCTCGATCGCGATGGCACCGAGGCCGCGGAAGGCGCCCGAGACCTTCAGATGCGCCACCACGATCATCATGCCGAGCAAAAGCGTGATGGTGTCGAAATTGATGGCGCGGTAGGCATCCTCCAGGCTGATCGCCCCGATGGCGATCATCGCGGCCCCGCCGAGCAGTGCGATCCCCGCCCGATCGAGGCGCAGGCCTGGTATGCGGCCGACGGCGACGCCGGCATAGGTCAGGACCAGGATCAGCAGTGCCGCCGCGCCCATCAATGTCATGCGAAGAAGGCCCTGCCCGATGCATTCAGCCCCGGCCGGAGCTGTGGCCACCACCTTTAGCGGGCGGCGCGCAAAGCGAAAATACCTTCTGCGTGATGGCTGCAGAAATCCCCAGCGACGCGCCCCCGGCGCCGGTGGCTGGCCGGATCCGCCTCAATGAACCGTGATTGTCGCGGCTGGCGGCGTTTGCTGAGAAACCATCGGATCGAAACTGACCTGGTCGCGTCCATTCGATTTGGCTGCATAGAGCCGCCTGTCGGCTGCCGAGAATATCTCCTCATAGGTAGTCGGCCCGTTAAAGGCAGTACCGCCAATGCTGACGGAAAGCGGACAGGACCGGCCGCCCGGCGAAAATTCCACCTCACGAATTCGCCGGCGGATGCTTTCGGCAACCAGCCAGGATTGCGAGGGATCGACACCGGGAAGAAACACGCCGAATTCCTCGCCGCCGATGCGGCCGACGATGTCGGTGCCGCGGAGCTGATCCTTGATCGTCTGCGCGATCAGTTTGAGCGCCTGGTCGCCGCAGTCATGCCCAAGCCGGTCATTGATCGATTTGAAGTGATCGGCGTCGATGATCAGCAGTGCACCGGAATTGGCCGACGCCTGTTTGCGGACCTGTTCGAGATAGGCTTCGACCAGCATGGAGAAAGCGCCGCGGTTGAGCACCGCCGTCAGGCTGTCGGTGGCGGCAACGACGGTGAGATCGCGCTGGGCAATGGCCAACTGGCGTATCTTCCACATCAGGAAGAAGAGAAACGATCCACCCAGCACCAGGGGCAACAGAATGTCGGTCAGCTGAGCCCGCCACACAGCTTCGGGGGAAAGATACGGGAAGTTGAACGAATCGACGAAAAACGCCACGCCAATGAAGAACGCCGTGCCGGCGGCGGTGACGGCGATCACCCTGCCCCAACTCGTCGGCGACAGGTCGAGCTTCATCTCTTCAACTCCGTTAGCCGCGTCTACTATGACGCGCCAACGCAAACAAAACGATAAGACTTTCCCTCCAATTCGACGGCAGAGGTTGCAGGGTTACGGCCGCCGGACCGGCGGCCGCCTCCGGCCTGCGTCTCGAAGATTTGTCCGGATGATCGATCCGGACCTACGACAGGAGGGTCCTGCCGTCAGCCGTTGGGCGCCGATTCGCCCAGCGTCTCTGCAACAAAGGATGCCGCGATCAGATCGTCGGCATCCAGGCCTAGAGAGCCTTCGCCCGCTCCCATGATGGCGGCAACCTTGTGGAAGGTCTTCAGCTCATGGTCGGAAATCCGGGCGGTTTGCATCTTGGCTTTGAGCTCGGCGATACGTCGCCCCAAGGCGGGCGACGTTCCAATTTCACGTTTCGACATGACGCGGTTTTCTCCTTCCCCAACCCATGCTTGTTTTGCCCGCCATTCGCAGCCCGAATGCTTACTTTTATGAGGGACCGCGAATACAAGGCCCCGAACGCGTGATCCTTGCGAAGGTTCCCGCGCGACAAGGTCACGAAATAATACGGAAAGGGCGCCACGGCGGCGGCGTGCCGCCGTCGCGCCGGCAAGCGCATTCGGGAAGACAAAAAGGGATGAAAAGTTCCGACCGGATTCCTGCCCGCGTTGAAATTCCTCACGTCCGGAGCAGCTAAGCCCTTGAAATTATTGGCGATCCCGACAGGATTCGAACCTGTGACCATCGGCTTAGAAGGCCGGTGCTCTATCCAGCTGAGCTACGGGACCGCTGGCCGGCTCGGAGCCGGTAAGATGTCTGCGCTGGCGCCCGCCCGGGCTTTGCCGGTCAATGCGTCCAGGGCGTCCTGCGGTCATAGCGGAAATTTTCCGCATAGGAAATCTGGCGGCGCTTGGGCTCTTTCGGCTCCTCGACGCGGTAGGCGAGCCCTTCCTTCTCGGCATAGGCCACGGCCTCTTCACGCGTGTCGAAGGTCAGCTTGATCTGGCTCCTCATGTCGCCGGAAGTGGTGTAGCCCATCAGCGGGTCGATTTTCTTGCGCATCTCGGGATCGAATTCCAGCACCCAATGGCCGGTCTTGGCCGTGCCGGACTGCATCGCGGTTTTGGCTGGACTGAAAATGCGCGCGGACATGACCACCTCATTGCTGTGCAAGGCAGCATGGCCGCCTCTTCGCCCGTCATTACTGCGCAATGCCGACGGCGGCAAGGTTTTTGCACTTGCAGGTTTTTGCACTTGCCATGCAACACTGAAATGAATAGGCAACAGACCGTTCGGAGTGTAGCGCAGCCTGGTAGCGCATCTGGTTTGGGACCAGAGGGTCGGGAGTTCGAATCTCTCCACTCCGACCACCTTTCACAGAACAGGCAATCGAGGGCCGTTGGCGCCTGCGAATGGCAATGTGTCGGGTGCAGAATGGGGCTGTCGGCAATCTCCGCGCGCGCCCAGTGGTCTTTGCTGCTGCATGTCACGGTCGCAACAAAAAGCCGCGGACGGCAAAGTTGCCTGCTCCACCGCATCGACTATTGTGAGCCGGAACACGACACGGTGCGGGGCAACAGATGCCCATCGGACATCGACTGTCCCGCTAAAGCCTCACGGAGGAACCATGAGCGACAGTTGGACACCCACCCGTCTCGGCGCAGGGCGGCATTCAGCATGACGACGGAAACCGCCACGGGCGGCACGGAGACAAAATTCAGACAGCCGCCAGCCGGAACCGGGATCGCGGTCGATCTCGATGGAGTGACCATAGATTTCGCATTGGCGGCCGGGCGTAGCTTCCAGGCGGTCGCCCGCGCCGATCTGAAAGTCGGCGACCAGGAATTCGTGGCGATCATTGGGCCGACGGGCTGCGGCAAGTCAACGCTGCTGAATGCCGGCGCAGGGCTTCTCGAGCCTTCGGCAGGCAGCGTCCGTGTGTTCGGCGCCCCGCTTCGCGGTCTCAACAGACAGGCTGGCTACCTCTTCCAGCAGGATGCATTGATGCCCTGGAAGACCGCTCTGGACAATGTGGCCATCGGGCTGGAAGTGGCAGGCGTGCCCTCTTCCGAAGCAAAGGAACGCGCGCGAGCATGGCTCGGACGCGTCGGCCTGGCTGCTTTCTGCGAGCGCTACCCTCACATGCTTTCAGGCGGCCAGAAAAAGCGCGTTGCTCTTGCGCAGGTGCTGATCCGCGACCCCAAGATCATCCTCATGGACGAACCCTTCGGACCGCTCGACGCACAGACGCGGCTGATCATGGGCGGCCTTTTGCTCAAGCTGTGGTCGGACGACCGCAAGGCGGTGATGTTCGTCACCCACGACCTCGAGGAAGCGATCGCGCTGGCTGATCGCGTGGTGGTGATGTCAGCCGGTCCCTCGGCACGCATCATCGGCGACTTTCCAATCCCGCTGGCGCGTCCACGCGATATTTCGGAAATCAGGCTGGAACCGCGCTTCCAGGAATTGCATCGCGACATCTGGCACATGCTGAAGAAGGAAGTGCTCAAGGCTTACGGCGAGATTGAAGAAGGAGCGATCCGATGAAAAGGACGACGCTGCTTTTCGCACAGCTAACCGTGGCCGTCATCGTCATCGCGCTCTGGCAGGCAGCGTCGACGACGCACCTGATCGGCGATCCGAACAATATTTCCTTCTTCTTCTCGACCCCGTTGGCGGTGGCAGGCCAGATATGGAAGTGGTTTGCCACCGGGACGATCTGGCATCATCTGTGGATCACGCTGTGGGAGTCCATGCTGGCCTTCGCCATCGGCTCGCTGGCAGCGATCGCGATCGGCTTCTGGTTTGCCCGCAAGCCAAGACTTGCGGCCGTCTTCGATCCCTATGTAAAGGCGGCCAATGCGCTTCCCCGCGTCGTGTTGGCGCCGATCTTCACGCTTTGGTTTGGCCTCGGCATCTGGTCCAAGGTTGCCTTGGGCGTGACGCTGGTTTTCTTCATCGTCTTCTTCAATGTCTACCAGGGCGTGAGGGAGGTGAACACGACGGTGCTGGCCAATGCCCGAATGCTCGGCATGAACGAACGGCAATTGCTACGCCACGTCTATATGCCATCGGCATTGTCCTGGGTGTTTTCATCGCTCCATATCTCCGTCGGATTTGCCGTGGTCGGCGCCGTGGTCGGCGAATATCTCGGTGCGGCCGGCGGACTAGGCTATCTGATACAGCAGGCCGAGGGCGTGTTCGACGTGGCGGGCGTCTTTGCCGGAATGTTCGTCCTCGCCGCTTTCGTGCTCTTGATCGACTGGATCGTCACGCTGATCGAAAAAAGGCTGCTTGTCTGGCGGCCTGAATTCTCGAAACCAGGCCGATAGGCCCCAATTCCGCTCAAGGAGGAGATCATGAGGATCATTTCGAAACTTGCGGCCGCCGCCGTCGTATTGCTCGCGGTGGCCACAGACGCGGGGGCTGCCGAAAAGGTCACCATTTCGATCGGCGGAGCATCATGCCTCTGCTACATGCCGACCGTGCTCGCCAAACAGATCGGCGCTTACGAAAAAGCCGGTATCGATGCAGACCTCGTCGATTTCAAGGGCGGTTCTCAATCGCTGACCGCAGTATTGGGCGGCAGCGCGGATGTGGTGTCCGGCTATTTCGATCACACGGTGAAATTGGCCGCCAAGAACCAGCGCCTGCAATCCTTCGTCGTTTACGACCAGTTCCCGGGACTGGTGCTGGCGGTGGCGCCGGGCCAGACCGGCAAGATCAAGTCAGTGAAGGACCTTGCTGGCAAAAAGGTCGGCGTGACCGCTCCCGGTTCCTCGACCGACTTCTTCCTGAAGTTCCTTCTGCAGAAGAACGGCATCGACCCGACATCCGCCGCCGTGATCGGCGTTGGGCTGGGCGCTACCGCCGTCGCCGCCATGGAGCAAGGGCAGATCGACGCCGTGGTGACGCTCGATCCGGCCGTCACCGTGCTTCAGGCCAGGCATAAGGACCTGACCATCCTGGCGGACACGCGCACCCAGAAGGATACCGAGGCGGTATTCGGAGGCGACTATCCCGGCGGAGCGCTTTACACCCGGCCGGAATGGATGGCCGCGCATCCCCAAGCAACGCAGGGATTGACCAATGCCATGCTTGCCACGCTGGATTACATTCACTCCCACAGCGCCGAAGAGATCATGGCCCAGATCCCCGACAATCTGATCGGCAGCGACAAGGACGCCTATCTGGCCGCGTTGAAAAATGCGATCCCCATGTATTCGACCACCGGGCTCATGGATCCAAAAGGCGCGCAGGCCGTGCTCGACGTTTTCTCTCTCGGTTCGCCCGATGTGGCCAACGCCAAGATCGATATCACGCAGACGTACACGAACGACTATGTGAACAAGGCGAAGAACGCCAACTGACGAGATCAACGTCAAGCAGCGGGCATATGGCTCGTTCGCCTTAGCCACGGAGTTCACCGAGCGCCGGCATTTCAGCGACTCGGTGGCCTCGTCGCCATTTTGGGTATCCGTCAATTGACGAATACCCGTTCTTCTCTCACCTAGCTTGGCATTGCGCGGGCAAGCCGAACGCGCAGCAATAGTGAGGGTGACTGAAGTCACATGAAGGTAAGCTCGCCGGGCGAGAACCCCAACCGCCCCACTCCCGGCGAGCCTACAACCTGATTTGGAACGCAATCAGGACCGGGATCAGCCGGCAAGCTTGTATCGCAAGATCGGTGCCAGCTTTGTTTCCCGAAATGGGACGGTTAAAGGGACATGGAACCACCATTTGCTGGCCGGCCGACCATCGCGCCCTAAACCTCGAACTCGCCCTGCCCCTCGTCCATGGCGCTGACGGTTTCAGCCGCCAGCGCCCGGGTGATCGGCGTCTTGCGTTCGAGCGCGGCGCGGTCCAGCCGCTCCACCACGCGCATGGCCGTCGCCAGGGAGCGCTCGATGCGGCGCACCAGATATTGCACGACATGCGGCTCGACCTCGACCTGGCGGTCGGCGAACAGCTTGGTGATGACACCTGCCAGCAGGAGATCGTCGGGTTCGTGGATCTCGACGGTTGCCGCCGCCTTCAGCCGCGACGCCAGATCGGGCAGCGTAACGGCCCAGGCCGAGGGAAAGCGGCGCGCCGTCAAAAGCAAATGCGAGCCGCTGCCGCGCACCGCATTGATCAGATGAAACAAACCCTGCTGATCGACGGTGCCGGTATCGACATCGTCGATCAGCGCCGGCCGAGCACCGAGATTTACAATGCTGTCGCCGACGCGGCGCGCGTCGACCTGAACAGCATCCGCCCGTGCCCGCCAGATCGAGGCCAGATGGGTCTTGCCGGAACCGGCCGGGCCGGCCAGCACGACCACCGGCGAGGGCCAGTCCGGCCAGCGATCGACCAGCGCCACTGCCTGGTTGTTGGTGCCGGAAACGACGAGTTCGTCTCGCGAATAGCCGGTGCCATGGCCGAGATCGAGCGGCAGCTGGCGCGGCGGGTCGGCCCTCTGGTCGCTCATGCCAGGCTCAGCCGCGCGACCCGGCCAGGCCGGATCATGGATTGATGCCTTTGCGACGATCGGCCGGCAATGGCGGCGCGGCCTTGCCGTGACCCTTGTAGAGCGGCGATTCCAGATAACGCGCAATGGCAAAGCGCACCAGCACCGCGACCGCGGCCGATGCAGGCACCGCAATCAGCAGGCCGACGAAGCCAAACAGCGCGCCGAAGGCGAACAGCGCGAACATCAGCCACACCGGATGCAAGCCGACGCTTTTGCCGACCAGCCGCGGCTGCAAGATATTGCCCTCGATGAACTGGCCGATGAAGAACACCACCGCGACCGCGACGACCATGGTCCAGTCCGGCCAGAACTGGACGAAGGCAACGCCGACGGCCAGCACCAGCCCGGTCAGCGAACCGACATAGGGGATGAAGGAGATCAGCCCGGCGAACAGGCCGATGAGGATGCCGAAATTGAGACCGGTCAGCGTCAGGCCGGTGGCATACATGGCGCCCAGCACCAGGCACAGCGTGCCCTGCCCGCGCACGAAGCCGGCCGTTGCCGTGTTGATGTCCCTGGCGATGGCGCGCACCGTGGCGACATTGTCCCGCGGCACCCAACTGTCGATCACCGCCACCATGCGGTCCCAGTCGAGCAGCATGTAGAAGGCGACCACCGGCGTCACCACGAACAGGCTGATCACCGAGACCAGCGCCACGCCCGAACTCCATATCGAGGTGAACACGGTTGTCAGCAGACCGAAGCCGGATGTCAGCAGTGAGTTCAATCCGTCGCGCAGGCCATTGGCGTTGACGCCGAATTTCTGTTCCAGCCATTTTGGATCGAACGAGGTGATCAGGCTCTGCAGCCGCGTCAGGTACTCAGGCAACTTGCCGGCAAAATCGGCCATCTGCGTCGCCAGCACCGGGATGAGGATGACGAAGGCCAGCACCAGCACGACGAGGAAGGTGATGAGGATGACTACCGTTGCCATGAAACGGCTGAGGCCGAGCCGCTGCAGCCGGTCGGCCACGGGATCGAGGAAATAGGCGAGCACCATGCCGGCCACGAAGGGCAAGAGGATGGCGCTGAAAACATAAAGGAAAAGCGCGAGCGCGGCGACGCCGGCCAGCCAGAAGAAGATCTGCCGGCGGAATCCGGCGGATGGATCATCACCGGCTGCCGCCGGCGCGCTCGCCGCAACTTCTTTGTCAGGTGCCCGGGGTGGAGCCTTCGCCATAGCCGCTCATATGCCTCAGCCAAGCCACGAGATAGGCTGCGGCCGAAGCCACGGTCAAGACCCCGGACAGCATTATGAGGGCGGGACGAAGTGGATCGAGATGGATCGAAAAAGCAAGCTCACCCAGCACCAGCGCCGCCAGTACAATCTGGATGGCGGTGTTGACCTTGGAGACGAGGAGCGGCTTCATCTCGACGGGGTGGGCCATCACGGTGGACAACAGCACCGCACAAATGATCAGCGCGTCGCGCGATACCATGGTGACGACCAGCCACAGCGGCAATTGCCCGATGAAGCCAAGGACGACGAACACGGAAACCAGGAGCAGCTTGTCGGCCACCGGATCGAGATAGGCGCCGAGCTTGGAATGCTGGTTGAACCGGCGGGCGATGAAGCCGTCGATGCCGTCGGAGATGCCGGCAACGAGGAACCCGGCAAAGGCCCAATCCCAGCGCGCCTGAAGCATGGCCAGCACCACGGCAGGCACCAGGACAAGGCGCATGATTGTGATTAGGTTGGGGATGGTCAAGCGCATGTCCCGTCGCTTCTGTCTGAACGATAGATGATGGAGATGAGGGATAGGCGCAAGAGAGAAGCTGCCGAGCTTCCCCTGGTGGGGAGCAGCAGTTTCAGCGCCGTTTTCCTTGCGGACCGAAACTGTTCATGCGAAGAGCCGCAAAGGAAACAGCGACAAGCCAGATATGAAGCGCGATACAGTCAAGCGTAAGAACGGGCTCACCTATGCCGAGGCTGGCGTCGACATCGATGCCGGCAATCTCATGGTCGAGAAGATCAAACCGCTGGTCAAGGCCACGCGCCGGCCGGGCGCCGATGGCGAGATCGGCGGTTTCGGCGGCCTGTTCGACCTCAAGGCCGCCGGATTTACCGATCCGGTGCTGGTCGCAGCAAATGACGGCGTCGGCACCAAGCTGAAGATCGCCATCGACGCCGGCAAGCACGACACGATCGGCATCGACCTGGTGGCCATGTGCGTCAACGACATCGTCGTGCAGGGTGCCGAACCGCTGTTCTTTCTCGACTATTTCGCCACCGGCAAGCTCGATCCGGACCAGGGTGCGGCGATCGTCGGCGGCATCGCCGCGGGCTGCCGGCAGGCCGGCTGCGCGCTGATCGGCGGCGAGACGGCGGAAATGCCGGGCATGTATCACGGCAAGGACTATGACCTTGCCGGTTTTGCCGTGGGCGCGGCCGAGCGCGGCCAGCTTCTGCCCACCGACGACATCGTCGAGGGCGACGTGCTGCTGGGGCTGGGTTCGTCGGGCCTGCATTCCAACGGCTTTTCGCTGGTGCGCCGCATCGTTGCGACCAGCGGCCTGGCATGGACCGATCCGGCTCCCTTCAATGACGAGGCCACATTGGCCGAGGCGCTGCTCGAGCCGACCCGCATCTATGTGAAATCGATCCTGAAGGCGATCCGCAACACGCACGGCATCAAGGCGCTGGCCCATATCACCGGCGGCGGCTTCCCTGAAAACATTCCGCGCGTTCTGCCGAAGGAGTTCTCGGCCGAGCTCGATCTCGACGCCATCGACGTGCCGCCTGTGTTCTCATGGCTGGCCAAGACCGGCGGTGTGGCGCCTGAAGAGATGATGCGCACCTTCAACTGCGGCATCGGCATGATCCTGGCGGTGGCGTCCGGCCAGGCGGCGCAGGTCGCTGCCGTCTTGCAGGAAGCCGGCGAGACGGTGACGCCGATCGGCCGGATCGTGCCGCGCCGCGACGCCGGCGTCATCTATCGAGGTTCGATCGGTCTATGAGCGCGCAGAAGAAACGCACTGTCGTCCTGATCTCGGGGCGCGGCTCCAACATGACGGCGCTGATCGCCGCCGCCAGCGACCCGGCTTTCCCCGCCGAAATCGTCGGCGTCATCTCCGACAAGACGGATGCCGCCGGGCTCGGCATGGCGAGGGCGCGCGGCATCGCCACCCAGGTGATTTCCCGGGCCGACCACGCCAGCAAGCAGGCCCATGACGCCGCGATCGATGCGGCGCTCACGGCCTTCAATGCCGAGATCGTGGCGCTGGCCGGCTACATGCGCATTCTGACCACCGGCCTCGTCCAGAAATGGCAGGGTCGCATGATCAACATCCACCCTGCCCTGCTGCCAGCCTTCAAGGGGCTCGACACGCATGCGCGCGTGCTTGCCGCCGGCATGCGCATCCATGGCTGCACGGTGCATTTCGTCACGTCCGAGATGGATGACGGCCCGATCATCGCACAGGCGGCCGTGCCGGTAATGGTCGGCGACAATGCCGACACACTTGCCGCACGGGTGCTGAAGGTGGAACACCAGCTCTATCCGCTGGCGCTGGGGCTGGTCGCCGAGGGCAAGGCCCGGATGGAAAAGGGCCGCGCCGTGTTTGCCCGCTTCGCCGACGATGCCGACAATGCAACCTCGACGATCATTGCACCGAGCCCGCTACGCGAGGAAATCGATTTCGAGCAATTGGCGCGGATCACGCCGTAGGCATTTTTGCAGTCATAATTTGATTGCAAACTTTGGCGCACCCGCCTATCTCATGCTTGCATGAACAGCAAGCATAGGCGCGTGCTCAAAGCGATATTCACCGATCCAGTTTCGGGCAGTACCGAATGGATTGCCGTCGAAGCCTTGCTGGTCGCCGTTGGTTGCCAGGTGATCGAAGGAAGCGGCTCACGCGTGCGTTTTGTCTTTAAGAGCGAAGTCGAGACGTTCCACCGGCCACACCCTTCAAAGGAAGCAAAGCGATATCAAGTACGGGATGCTCGCCAATTCTTGTTGAGGATCGGAGTGAAGCCATGAATGCGATGACCTACAAGGGCTATTCGGCCCGTGTTGATTATGATGACGATGACGAGATTTTCTTCGGCCGTATTGCCGGTATTCGAGACGGCGTATCCTTCCATTCAGAAACTGTCGCGGGGCTAAAAGCCGCCTTCCATGAAGCCGTGGACGACTATGTCGAAACTTGCGCGAAAATCGGTAAGTCGCCGCAAAGACCTTATTCCGGCAATCTCATGTTGCGCGTTGACCCCTCGGTTCATTCAAAAGTCGCAATGGCAGCGGAACTCGCAGGCAAGAGCCTGAACCAGTGGGGAGAAGAAGTCTTGCGCGAGGCCGCCGAAAAGCAAATTGCCTGAACCAGCAGCTGTCCTGCCTCCATCTGCATCCGCCATTCGACCGGGAGTATCGTGAAACAGTTGTTTGTGCTGCGCCACGCCAAGTCGAGTTGGGACGATCCCAACCTCCCCGATTTCGACCGGCCGCTCGCCGAACGCGGATTGAAGGCGGCCCAATTGATAGGGCGCGAACTCGCGGCGCGCGGGTGGCTCCCGGACCAGGCGCTGGTATCGCCGGCGCTGCGCACCCGTGAGACCTGGCGGCTGGTGGACGCGGAGTTGCCAGCGCATCCACGAGTCGCGTTCTCCGAGGCGCTTTATGAAGCCTCGGCGACGGATATTCTGAGCCAGATTCGTCAAGCCGATCCGTCGAACGACAGCTTGCTGGTGGTCGGCCACAATCCCGGTCTGCAATATCTGGCGAAACAGCTTGCCGGGCCAGGGTCAGAGGCCAAGGCGCGCAGGAGGCTCGAAGGAAAATTTCCAACGGCAGCCTTTGCGCGCCTCGTTTTCCAGGGCGACTGGTCCAACCTGTCGTCCGCGCGGCTGACGCATTGCCTGCGTCCGAAGGATCTGCGCTAGAAATCCGGGGTTAAGCTGGCAGCCAAGGCCGCTGCGTGTCCGGGACGTTAATTGCCCCAGATGCCTTGGCCGGGTTCGGGCCAGTCGGTAGTGGGCTTCGTCTTGGCATCGCCTGTCTCGTGGCCGGCCATGCCCGTATCCTTGAGCGCGCCGGTGACAAGGTGGTCCACGCCCGCCATCGGGGCGACGGGCTGGTTGGCATTGTCGGAGCCATAATGGTCGCTGCCGGCAAAGGCGCTGCCGGTCGCAACGAGGATGGCGGCGGTGGCGAGGGCGATCTTGTTCATTTCAATCTCCTGGATTCATCCGTTAGGCGGCGTCTTGGGAGGACGGTTCCGCTAAGGACAAGACCCCAGGCACTCCTGTTTTATTCCTGGGCTCGGATTGTTTTCTGCCGAGCTTGGAGGATTGGTCATGCGCAAAAAACAAGAGCGGCGGGCCGGGCCCACCGCTCTTTGTGGTCGAAGACTTACAGAATCAACGGCCCCAGATGCCCTGGCCAGACTGAGCCGGCACGTTGGCATTCGCGTCGCCCTGCGCCTTTATGGACTTGGTGATCGAGCCGGTATGCGTGGTGTCGATGTTGGAGGTCGACTGGTTGGCAACCGGCTGGTTGAAATTGTTGGAACCATAATTGTCGCTGCCGGCAAAGGCGCTGCCCGTGGCAATGAGAATGGCGGCGGCGGTAAGAGCGATCTTGGTCATTTCTTTACTCCTGAGTTCAAGTTGGTTGATGTCGGCAGTCGCGATCAACGGCCGAAAAGGTTGCGGTCTGCGCCCTGCGAAGCCGGGGCCTGGACGGTTCCATTCGTCTTCGAGATCGAAGCGATGACGGAATGGTCGACAGCGGCGGCGGGCTGATTGGCGTTGGCCGAACCATAATTGTCGCTGCCGGCGAAAGCGGTGCCCGTGGCAACGAGGATGGCAGCGGCGGTAAGAGCGATCTTGGTCATTTTGGTTACTCCAGTATGTTTGTTCTGTCCGTCTAGTGGCGTGCCCTTGGGAGGATTTCGCGTCGCTCGGACCACCCCGAGATGGGTCTGCGGTGTTGTCGTTTCCAGTCACGAAAATGTGCCAAAAAAGCTGTGGGACGGCCCTTGAAATTGAAACGACATCGCTGGCTGCCACAATTTTATCTTGTTGAACCAACGGTTTATTGAGAAAACTCCATTGAGCCCACCCGTTTGCGCAGAGCGTACGTTCACCGTTTGATGTACGGTCCGTCAACATAAATCGAACCGAACGGTTCGGTCTTATCTACGTAAGGCCCGCGCAAGTGGCCGCATCCGGGCGTTTGCTTTGCGGCTGGGTCGACATTGTCGCTTGCAAACGGGCTGAAGGACGCGCCAAGAGGCGCGCCGCATTCTCCACGCGGAGGCTTCGCCTCCGGTCGCGGCAGGCGCAAGCTTTCAGTCATTTTGGCGACTGGAGAAATGGAAAGCGGCGGGTTCTGGCCCGTCAAGAAGCGCCAAAGCCAAGGACGTCGCGCATACCGTATTGACCGGGCGGTCGCCCGGCCACCCAGAGGGCTGCGGCGATGGCGCCACGGGCGAACATGACGCGGTCCTCGGCCGCATGCGACAGGGTGACGATCTCGCCCCCGGTGCAGAAGCTGACGCTGTGCTCGCCGACGATGCTGCCGCCGCGCAGCATCGCGAAGCCGATCTCGCCGGCAGGCCGCGCACCGGTGACACCGTCGCGAACACGCCTCGCCATCGCATTGAGTTCGACGCCGCGTCCGTCGGCAATGGCTTGGCCGAGCATCAGGGCGGTGCCCGATGGCGCATCGATCTTGTGGCGGTGATGCGCCTCTAAAATCTCTGCATCCCAGTCCGCGGGACCGAGCGCTCTCGCCGCCTGCTCGACCAATCCGACCAGCATGTTGAGCCCAAGCGAAAAGCTCCCGGAGCGTACGATGACAACGGTTTTCGCGGCATCGGCGATGGCTGCCAATTCAGCGTCACCGAAACCGGTCGAGCCAATGACCATGGCAGGCCCGCGACGGCCGGCGCAGGCTCTCGCCAGATCGGCCGATGCCGCCGGCGTGGTGAAATCGATCACCACATCGGCCAGGCCGAGCGCCTCGTCGCGGCTGACCAGCCCATCGCCTACAACGCCCGGTCGATGAAAGCGGGCAGTGAGCGCCAGCCGCGAGTCGGCCTGCACGGCGTCCGCCATCTGGCGCCCCATGCGGCCGAGCGCACCGGCAATTGCGATCCTGACTGGCTTCATCGCTGCGGCTATTTCCACATGCCGCGCATGCGCGCGCCAATGTCGACGCGTATCTCCGGCCGGGGCGCCCTGCCCGGTGCTGCTTGCGCTGCCGGCCATACCGTCTGTTCGAATGCCGCAAGGAGGGAGGCCGGGATGAAGCGCGTGCGCGAGGCATAGACATGGCGGTCGCCGCGCGCCGCCTGGCCATGCGGAAAGAAGCGCTGCGGCATGACCAGGTTGAGGCTGTCCTTGGCCCTTGTCATCGCCACGTAAAGCAGCCGGCGCTCCTCCTCGATATCTTCCCTGGTACCAACGCCGAGATCGGCCGGAATGCAGCCATCGACGGTGTTGAGCACAAACACGTTCTTCCACTCCTGGCCCTTGGCCGAGTGGATGGTCGACAGGATCAAATAATCCTCGTCGCGGTGCGGCGGCCCGGCCTGGTCGCTGGTCGCGTCCGGCGGATCGAGCGTCAGCTCGGTCAGGAACCGTTCGCGCGAAGCGTAGCCGGATCCGATCTGCTCGAGCTGCAGAAGGTCGGCCCTGCGCGTGGTTGCGTCCTCGTGGATGCGCTCGAGATGCGGCTCGTACCAGAGCCTGACCTGTTCGAGATCGGCCGGCCATTTGGCGCCGGCACGCAGGCCGGAGTAGAGCGAGACGAAGCCCGGCCAGTCATCCGCCGCACGCTGCGGCGGCCGCCAGCCGGCAAGGCCCATCGCCTCGTCCAGCGCCGATGTCATCGTCTCCACGACTTGCGCCGCGGCCGAGGGGCCGATGCCCGGCAAAAGCTGCAGCACGCGAAATCCGGCGACGCGGTCGCGCGGGTTTTCGGCAAAGCGCAGCACCGCCAGCACATCCTTGACGTGAGCGGCATCGAGGAATTTCAGCCCACCGAACTTGACGAAGGGAATGTTGCGCCGCGTCAGCTCGATTTCCAGAGGCACGCTGTGGTGCGAGGCGCGAAACAGCACCGCCTGCGATTTCAGTGCCGTGCCGGCCTCGCGCTCGGCCAGGATGGCCTCGCAGACGAAATTGGCCTGTTCGACCTCGTCGCGTACAGTCACCAGCCTCGGCTTGGCGGCGGATTTGCGTTCCGACCACAGGTTTTTGGTGAAGCGTTCCGAGGCCTCGCCGATTACCGCATTGGCGGCGGCCAAAATGGTTTCGGTCGAGCGGTAGTTGCGCTCCAGCATCACCACATCGGCGGCCTGCGCGAATTGGTTTGGGAAGTCCAGGATATTGCGCACCTCGGCGGCGCGGAACGAATAGATCGATTGCGCATCGTCGCCGACCACCGTCAGCCCGGCGCCATCGGGTTTGAGCGCCATGAGGATCGAGGCCTGCAGCCGGTTGGTATCCTGGTATTCGTCGACCAGCACATGGTCGAAACGCCCGCCCAGATGCGTCGCAATTTCCGGTTCCGCGGTCATCTGTGCCCAGTAGAGCAGCAGGTCATCGTAATCGAGCACGTTCTGCGCCTGCTTGGCCTCGACATAGCCGGCGAACAGCTGCTTCAGCTGTTCGGCCCATCCGGCGCACCATGGAAAGGCGGAGCCCAGCACCTCGCCGAGCGGCGCCTGCGCGTTGACGGCGCGCGAATAGATGGCAAGGCAGGTGCCCTTGGTGGGAAAGCGCGCTTCCGTCTTCGAGAAGCCGAGTTCGTGGCGCACCAGGTTCATCAGGTCGGCCGAATCCTCGCGATCGTGGATGGTGAACGCCGGATCGAGGCCGATCTCCTGCGCGTAATCGCGCAGCAGCCGCGCACCGATGCCATGGAAGGTGCCGGCCCAGGTCAACGCGTCAGTGACGATGGAGGCGTTACGGCCGAGCACCTCGCCGGCGATGCGCTCGACGCGCCTGGCCATTTCGGACGCGGCGCGGCGTGAAAACGTCATCAGCAGGATGCGGCGCGGATCAGCCCCCTTGACGATGAGATGGGCGACGCGATGCGCCAGCGTGTTGGTCTTGCCCGAGCCGGCGCCGGCGATCACCAACAGCGGTCCTGCGATCCCGCCATCGCCATGTTCGACGGCCTGGCGTTGGGCGTCGTTCAGCCTTGCGAGATAAGCAGGCTGGTCGGTCGGTTCCCGAAATGTCGAATCATGGGCGGCAAGGTTCATCGCCCATCAAGCATCGTTTCCGCTTTGTTCGCAACAAGGAAGCGGCGCGGCGAGCTCAGGGTCGACAGGTCAGCGTTCCGGATCGACACCCATGGCCGCAGACTGCCTGCGCAATGCCTCCCGATCATTCTTCGGGACTGGCAGCAACAGGGGATCGACGGTGTCGGGTACGTCCTCGATCAGCTTGCGCGCGAGGCGGTAAGTGACGAAGGCGATGGTGCAGGCCAAGAGCAGACGGATCATCCAGCAGTCCTCCTTTGCCTGATCCAACCGGAGACATGAGCTTTTGTTCCTCGGCTTGATCGTCGCAACCAAACGGAGGTCGTCTCGTTGTCAGACGAGAGGAGGTAGCGATGAAGAAGCTCTCCCTAGGCCTTCTGCTGATCGTTCTGGCCGTGTCGGCCTGCGACAACAACGTCCCGCCAACCAAGGCCCCGGCAGCGGAAAACCCGCACGCCGACGGCAATCCTGTAGTCGATAAGACCGGCAAATGAGTTGACATGCGTGCACCAACGCCGCGGACCACGGCGGGACAGCACAAAGCACAGCCTGGAAAGGACGGCCGGCGCCGCTTGGGAGGTGCCTGATAGCGCCGGCCAGGCGGATATCAGGTCCGCCGCAATGTGGATGTTAGCTGAGTCTTGCCGTAGCGTCATGGGGATTCCACCCCTTTGGCTTCCCGCCAAATTCCGGAACGACCGCGCCGTTCATGCTCCCAATCGCCGTCTGACGACCGCGGCATGGAAATTCGTGCCGAACAGCAGGCCGTCATCGTTGAAGTCGTAGCTCGGATTGTGCAGCGGCGCCGTGTCGCCATTGCCGAGGAAGACGAAGCAACCGGGCACGTGAGCGAGGAAACGGGCAAAATCCTCCAGAGCCGGTCATCGGCTCGCGGGCGACGGCGACGCCTTCGGGCGCGAACACGTTTCCGGCGGCTGCAAAGGCCTCGTCGACCAATTCGGCGTCGTTGTGCAGCGGCACGAATTCCCTGCTGTAGGCGACCTCGGCGGTGACGTTGTAGGCGGCGGCGGTGCCGGCGGCGATGGTGCGCATCTGCTTCTCGATCTCGGCGCTGACCTCGGGGCGAAAGCTGCGGGCGTCTCCCAGGATACGGGCAAGGCCGGGCAGCGCGTTGCGGGTGCCGTCGGTGATCAGCTCGGTTACCGAAACCACCGATATGTCGGCCGGGCTCAGCCGGCGCGAGACGATGGTTTGCAGATTGGTGACCAGCGCGCAAGCGGCGACCAGTGTCTCCTGTCCATCCTGCGGCCCGGCAGCGTGGCCGCCGAGGCCTCTCAGAACGATCTCGAAGATATCCTCGGCCGACATCATCGGGCCGGGGCGGGTTTCGAAATGGCCAATCGGCAATCCGGGCAGATTGTGCAGGCCGAAAATCTCATCAAAGGGAAAGCGGCGCATCAACCCATCGTCGAGCATGGCCAGCGCGCCCCTGCCCCACTCCTCGGCCGGCTGAAAGATGAAGCGCACCGTGCCGTTGAACCCGCCCTCCCCGGCCAGCAGCTTCGCCGCGCCGAGCAGCATCGTGGTGTGGCCGTCATGGCCGCAGGCGTGCATGATTCCGGGATTTTGCGAGCCATAGGCCACAACCGATTGCTCGGTGATGCGCAGGGCATCCATGTCGGCCCTGAGCGCGATCGCCCTGTTGCCGCTGCCGCGCTTCAGCGTGCCGACGACGCCGGTGCCGCCGACGCGCTCGGTCACATCGTCGAGGCCGAATTCGCGCAGTTTGGCAGCGACGAAGGCCGCGGTGCGCTTTTCCTCGAACCCGAATTCCGGATGGGCATGCAGATCGCGCCGCCAGCCGGTCATCTCCTGCTTCAAGGCATCGAGGTCGATTTTGGCCATTTCTCCGCCCCTCTCAACTAGGTTGCAAGTCGGGTGACGACATCGAGCAGAATGTTGGCGCCAGCGACGAGCTCGGTACCCTCGGTGTATTCGCGCGGATTATGGCTGATGCCCCCGGCGCTCGGCACGAAGATCATCGCGGCAGGTGCGATACGCGCCATCATCTGCGCATCATGGCCGGCGCCGGACGTCATGCGCTTCGAAACCAGCCCGCGATTGATGGCAGCGGCCTCGATCAGCTCCACGATGCGGCTGTCGAAGATCACCGGCTCGAAGCGCGCCAGCCGCTCGACCGAGATCATCACGCCTTCGGCGGCGGTGAGTTCTTCGAGGTGAGCGGCGAGTGCTGATTCCTCCGCCTGCAACCGGTGCTCGAAAGGATCGCGCAGGTCGATGGTGAAGACCGCTCGCGAGGGAATGACGTTGATGGCGTTGGGCTCGAAACGCATCGTGCCGACGGTGGCGACGGTCGGCGTGTTCGAAGCCTTGGCACGATCGTGCAGGAAGGCGACGACACGCGCGGCCGCATGGCCGGCGTCGCTGCGCATCGACATCGGCGTGGTGCCGGCATGGTTGGCGACCCCGTCGATGGTGATGCGCTGCCAGGAGATGCCTTGCAGGTTTTCCACCGCGCCGATCGGCACGCCTTCGCGCTCCAGCACCGGGCCCTGCTCGATATGCAGTTCGAGATAGGTATGCGGCTTGAGGAAGCCCGGCTGCTCGTCGCCGGCATAGCCGATGCGCGCCAGTTCCTGCCCGAGCACGCTGCCGTCGGTCCCCACGGCCGCCAGCGCCTCGTCGATCGCAACACCGCCGGCATGAACCAGCGAGCCCATCATGTCGGGGGAATAGCGCACGCCTTCCTCGTTGGTGAAGGCGGCAACGGCCAACGGGCGTGACGGGACAAAGCCTGATGCCTTCAGTGTCTCGAGTGCCTCCAGCCCGGCCAACACGCCGTAGCAGCCGTCATAAATGCCGGCATCTATGACCGTATCGATATGCGAGCCTATCAGGATCGGCGCCTGCCCGGCATTCTCAGGCGTCCGCCAGATGCCGAAGATATTGCCCATGCGGTCGATGGCGACTTCGAGCCCCGCCTCGCGCAACCAGCCGACGAAGCGGTCGCGGCCCTGCCGGTCGGCGTCCGAGGCGGCAAGCCGCACCAGCCGGCCCTCGCCGTCGCGGCCGATGGCGCCGAGGTCCCGAATACGGCCAAGCAGCCGCTGCGCGTCGACCGAGATCATGGCGTTGCTCCAGAAAGTACCTTGCCCGCAAGCACGTCCGCGGCGGCCACGCCGACGAGTTCGGCATAACGCCTGGGATCGGTTGCGCCTTCGGTGTTGACGACCAGCACCCGCGAGAGCCGGTCGAAGCCGAGTTCGGCCTTATTGTCGGCCAGCGCCCGGATCAGTCCGGCCAGGCCGACCCCGCCGCTTTCGCCGGCAACGATGGCCGGATCGCCGCCGGCCGGCCGCGCAAGCCTCCGCATCACGGCGACCGCATCCTCCTCGTCGACGGTCATGAAGGCATCGGCGGCACGCGCCAGCACGCGCCAGGCGACAGGCGACAGGCGACGCCTCGTAGCATTCGAGCATCGCCATGACAGTCGCTTCGCCATGCGCGATCTTGACAGGATGGCCAGCCCTGGCGGCGCCCAGGATGCAAGCGGCACGTGCGGGCTCGACCACCGTGAAGACCGGCCTGGCATCGCCGAGCACGATGGCGAGATGGCCAGCCAGGGCGGCGGCAATGCCGCCGACCCCGGCCTGGACGAAGACATGGGTGGGCGGTTCGCCGAGCTGGCGCAGCGCCTCGCGCATGATCGCGGTGTAGCCTTGCATGACAAGGCCCGGAATGCGCTCATAGCCGGGCCACGAGGTATCGGACACGACGGTCCAGCCCTTGTCCGCCGCGACGCGTGCGGCTTGCCTGACCGAATCATCGTAGTTGCCGTCGACGCGGATCATCTCGGCGCCGTAGCGGGCGATAGCCGTGATGCGTTCGTCGCTGACGCCGGCATGGACGAAGATCGTCGCCGTGGCCCCGACAAGCCGCGCGCCCTGTGCCACCGAGCGGCCGTGATTGCCGTCGGTCGCGCAAACCATCGTCATGGTGGCGGCGACCGCCCTGACATCGGGCTGATCGAGATCGGCGATGCCGAGCGGCCTGCCAAGCCGGCGGCCCGCTTCCTCCAGCACCAGATGAACGACGGCATAAGCGCCCCCAAGCGCCTTGAAGCTACCGAGGCCGAGGCGAAAACCCTCATCCTTGAGGTGGATGGCGCCAATGCCCAGTTCGGCGGCCAGCGCCGGCAGCGCATCCAGCGGCGTCTCCTGATGATTGGCGCGATGGGACAGGAAACGCTCGGCCGCGTCTGCCCCCGCAACCCCAAGCGTTTCGGCGTCGACCGGATCGAGTGGGCTGCCGTGCAAGGCATTGCGGTTGAGCAGGAACATCAAGGCCTCCTTGGCTGACAACGAGACTATATTGCAAGGCAGGCGCAAAAAGCGCTGTATTCAAGGCCCCGAAATGCAAGTTTGTTTCCTCAGGACATGCCATTGCCTGCGTTGCCAGCCTCGCTCGACAGTTTCGACCTCGCCATTCTCGCCGTGCTGCAGAAGGACAACACGACGCCGCAGCGACTGATCGGCGAGGCCGTGAACCTGTCGGCGCCGGCGGTGCAGCGCCGTATCAAGCGCATGCAACAGACCGGCGTCATCGCGGCCAATGTCGCGGTCATCGAACCGGCGGCGGTCGGCCAGCCCATCACCATCTTCGTCGAGGTCGAACTCGAAAGCGAACGCACCGAACTGATCGACGCGGCCAAGCGGCAATTCCTGGCGGCGCCGGAAGTCCAGCAATGCTACTATGTGACAGGCGAGGCCGACTTCATCCTGGCCATCACGGTGGCCGACATGAGCGCCTATGAGGCGCTGACGCGGCGCCTGTTCTTCAACAGCAACAATGTCCGCAAATTCCGCACCTTCGTGGCCATGGACCGCGTCAAGGTCGGCCTGACGGTGCCGCTGCCGGGATGAGCGATCAGGTTGCATGTCTGGCATGCTTTCGCCATTCTCCGCATCGCGAATTAGCAGCGGGAGGCGCGCTTGCACGACACCACCCCGGTTGCGATCATCGGTGCCGGGCCGGCGGGCCTGGCCGTTGCCGCGTGCCTGCGGCAGGCCGGGGTCGACTTCATCTTGCTTGAAAAAGAGCAGCAGCCCGCTCCCGCCTGGCGGCGCCACTACGAGCGCGTCCACCTGCACACGACCAAGCGCTATTCATCCCTGCCCTTCGTGCCCTTCCCCAGGCATTATCCGCGCTATGTGCCACGTGATCTGTTCGTCGAATACCTCGATGCCTATGCGCAACGCTTCGATTTGCGGCCCCGCTTTGGAGAAGCGGTGCGTGCGATCCGCCGGCAGGGCAGAAGCTGGGGCGTCGAAGCGACATCGGGCACCGTGCGCGCTTCCCATGTGGTGATTGCCTCGGGATACAATGCCGAGCCGCTGATGCCGGCATTCGCCGGCGCCGGCAGTTTCAAGGGCAAAAGTCTGCACAGCGCGGATTACCGCAACAACACGCTGTTTGCCGGCCAGTCGGTGCTGGTCATCGGCATGGGCAACACCGGCGCCGAGATCGCGCTCGACCTGGCGGAAGGCGGCGCGCATCCGACGATCTCCGTGCGCGGCGGCGTCCATATCGTGCCGCGCGAACTGCTCGGGGTGCCCATCCAGGTCGTCAGCATGGCGACGCGCCTGGGGCCGCGACGCGTCAATGACGCCGTCTTTCCTATCATCCTCGATCTGGTGTTGGGCAGGCTGGAGAAATATGGGCTCAAACGGCCCAAGCAGGGATTGCTGGAGCAGATATCCCTGGCGTCGCGCATCCCGGTGATCGATGTCGGCACCATCGGCAAGATCCGCGAAGGCGCGATCAAGGTCGCGCCCGACATTGCCGAGATATCAGAGGGCGGCGCCCGTTTCGTCGATGGTCGGCACAGCGACTTCGACGCGATCATCTTCGCCACCGGCTACCGCCCAGCCTATGCCAAATTCCTCCAGCCCGGCGTTGAGCCTGGCGCCAGCGGCGTCAATGCGCGCGCTTCGGAACTCGGTCTTTATCTCGTCGGCTTCCACAATTCGGTCACCGGCCTGCTGCGCGAAATCGGAATCGAAGCCCAGGCGATCGCCGACGACATTCGTCTCCGGCAGAACAGAAAAAGGACGGCCGAAACCCTGCCGGTATGAGCTGAGGCCGCTCAGCTTGCCTTGCGCAGCCACACCTTGTTGTCGTGGAATGCCGCGCCGCCATAGGGTGCGGGTGCATCGGCGCCAGTCAGCACGTTGATGCCCTCGCCGCGCTCATGCGCGCTGTTCGGCCAGATGCCTTCGGCGATCACCACGCCGCGCTTGATGCCGTCGAACAGCCTCGCATGCAGCACCACCTCGCCGCGCGCATTGCCGAGTTCGACACGATCGCCCTCTGCCAAACCGTGTGCGGCGGCATCGTCGGGATGCAAGAGCAATTCCGGCCGGCCTTCCTTGGCCTTCGACACCGGCGTTTCGGAAAAGGTCGAGTTGAGGAAGTTGCGTGCCGGCGACGTAGCCAGCCGGAACGGATGCGCCTCGTCGGCAACCTCGATCAGGTCGACATGATCAGGAAATTGCGGCAACTGCTCCACCGGGCCGAACAGGCCCATGCTTTTCGGCGGCCTATTGGGGGCGGCTTGTCCGGTCCAATCGGCGCGGAAGCGGAATTTGCCGTCCGCATGGCCGAAGCCCTTGGTGAAATGCGCGGTTTCGAAATCCGGCTGCAGGTCGACCCATTTCTGCTCCTTCAGGCTGGCAAAGCTGCCCAGCCCGCGCTTGCCCAGAATGATATCGATATGCTGCTGTTCGGTGAGACCGAAGCCCGGCCTGTCGGCGACGCCGAGGCGCTCAGCCAATTGCTCGATGACGAAATGGTTGGTGCGCGGCCCTTCCGGCGGCTCGATCAGTTTCGGGCCGAGCGTGATGTGCTGGTTGCCGCCGCCCTTGTAGATGTCGTCATGCTCGACGAACATCGTTGCCGGCAGCACGACGTCGGCGAGCTTGGCCGTGTCGGTCATGAACTGCTCGTGCACGCAGGTGAACAGATCCTCACGCAAGAAACCCTGCTTCACCAGCCGCTGCTCGGGCGCGACATTGGCCGGGTTGGTGTTCTGGATGAGCAGCGCCGTCACCGGCGGCCCGCCATAGAGCGCATCCGGCGCCCCCGTCAGCACCGGGCCGATGCGCGAATGATCGAGAAAGCGGATCGAGGGATCGCGCATGCGCGTGCCCTCCAGCACCTCCTGGTTGAGCTTGAAGATGCCGGAATTGGAATGGAAGGCGCCGCCGCCCTCATATCGCCAGGCGCCGGTGACGGCGGCGATGCAGGAGGCGGCATGCATGTTGACCGCGCCGTTGCGCTGGCGGGCAAAGCCGTAGCCGAGGCGGAAATAGGTTTTCCTGGTCGTGCCGACGAGACGGGCAAAACTCTCTATCTCGGCCACAGTCAATCCGGTGATCGCGGCCGCCCATTCGGGTGAGCGTGTGCGCAGATGCGCTTCCAGACCTTTCGGGTCATCGGTGTATTTCTCGAGATAGGCGCGGTCAGCCAAGCCTTCCCTGAACAGCACATGCATGACCGCGCAAGCCAGCGCGCCATCGGTGCCAGGCTTCAGGACAAGGCCCATGTCGGCCTGCTTCATCGTGGCGTTCTCATAGACGTCGATGACCACGATCCTGGCACCGCGCTCCTTGCGCGCCTTGATGGCGTGGGTCATGACGTTGACCTGGGTCACCACGGCATTGGTGCCCCAGATCACCACGCAATCGGACTTGGCCATTTCGCGCGGGTCGGGACCGCGCAGCGCGCCCGCCCCCATCATCCAGCCGGTCCAGGCCAGGTTGGTGCAGATCGAGCCGAAGAAGCCCGAATATCTCTTCGCATGCCGCAGCCGCTCGATGCCGTCGCGCTGCACCAGCCCCATCGTGCCGGCATAAAAATAAGGCCAGACCGTCTCCGAGCCGTATTTTTCCTCGGCCGCGATGAACTTTTCGGCGACGAGGTCCAGCGCCGCTTCCCAACTTGTTTCCTGCCAGGCGCCCTCGCCCTTGGCGCCTTTGCGCACCAGCGGCTTCAGCAAGCGATCGGGATGGTGGACGCGGTCGGCGTAACGAGCAACCTTGGCGCAGACGACGCCGGCCGTATAGCTGTTGGACTTGGCACCATGGACGCGGCCGATGCGGTTGCCGTCAAGCAACTCGACCTCGAGCGCGCAGGTCGACGGGCAATCATGCGGACAGGCCGAATGGCCGATGCGAAGGCTGGCGTGCTGGTTCATGGCACTTGTTTAGCCGTTTTCGAACAGGCGTGTAGGGCCAGATCTGACCGTCCCCTTGAAGGAGAGGGTCGGCGCGTAGCGCCGGGGTGGGTTGTGGCGCAGACCCCCACCCCGCTCCGCTTCGCGGATCGACCCTCTCCACAAGGGGGAGGGTAACTACTCCGCCGTGCCTTCCTCATACTCGGCCGACATGGTCAGCCATTTTTCCTCGTGGCCGGCGAGCGTCTGGGCGAGTTGCGATCGCTCCTTGGCCAGCCTTGTCGCCGTCGAGGGATCCTTTTCGTAGATTGCTGGGTTGGCCAGTTCGTCCTCGATGCCGTCGATGCGCTTGCGGATGCGGTCCATCAGCGCTTCGGTGGCGCGAATTTCCTTGGCCAGCGGCTCAAAGGCGGCGCGGCGCTGGGCCGCCTCGCGGCGGCGGTCGGCCTTCGAGGCTTTTTCCGCCTCGCGCCGCTCGCGCCGGTCGCCGGACACGCCTGTGACCAGCGTCTTGTAATCTTCGAGGTCGCCGTCATAGGGGTTGACGGCGCCATCCTTGACCAGCCACAGCCGGTCCGCCGTCGCTTCCAGGAGATGGCGGTCGTGCGAGATCAGGATGACGGCGCCGGGGAACTCGTTCAGCGCATGGATCAAGGATTCGCGGCTATCGATGTCGAGATGATTGGTCGGCTCGTCAAGGATGAACAGGTTCGGCCCCTCGAAGGCCGACAAACCCATCAACAGCCGCGCCTTCTCGCCGCCGGATAGGTCTTTCGCCGCCGTGTTCATCTTTTCGGTGGTGAGCCCAAACTGGGCGACACGGCCGCGCACTTTCGATTCCGGCGCTTCCGGCATCAGCCTGCGAACATGCTCGTAGGCGTTTTCCTCAGGCCTGAGATCGTCGAGCTGGTGCTGTGCAAAGATCGCCACCTTCAGCCCCGGCGCCACGGTCATGGTGCCGGTCTCCTGCTTCAGGCGGCCGGAGAGCAGCTTGGCAAAGGTCGACTTGCCGTTGCCATTGGCGCCAAGCAGCGCGATGCGGTCGTCGGCATCGATGCGCAAGGTCATCTTCTTCAGGATCGGCTCACCGGGTGTATAGCCGACATTGACATTGTTCAGCGCGACGATCGGCGAGGCCACCGTCTTCACCGGCTCCGGGAAAGAAAATGGCCGCACCGTGTCGTTCACGATGGCCGTGATCGGCTTCATCTTTTCAAGCGCCTTGATGCGGGACTGAGCCTGTCTTGCCTTGGATGCCTTTGCGCGAAAACGCTCGACGAAGGATTCCATATGCTTGCGGGCGGCTTCCTGCTTGATGCGGCCCTTTTCCTGCTGTTCTTTCTGCTCGGTGTACTGGCGTTCGAACTGGTCGTAGCCGCCGCGCCAGAAGGTCAGCTTCTTCTGGTCGAGATGGACGATCGAGTTGACGGCGCGGTTAAGCAGGTCGCGATCGTGCGAGATCAGCAGCACCGTGTGCGGATATTTGGAAACATAGTTTTCGAGCCACAGCGTGCCTTCGAGATCGAGATAGTTGGTCGGCTCGTCGAGCAGCAGAAGATCGGGTTCGGAAAACAGCACGGCAGCGAGTGCCACGCGCATGCGCCAGCCGCCGGAAAACGAGGAGGCCGGGCGGCGCTGCGCGGCGTCGTCGAAGCCGAGACCGGCCAGGATGGTGGCGGCGCGCGACTCGGCCGAATGCGCGTCGATATCGGCCAGCCGCATATGGATGTCGGCAATACGGTGCGGATCGGTCGCCGTCTTTTCCTCCTCGAGCAGCGCCGTGCGCTCGAGGTCGGCTTTGAGCACGATCTCGATCAGCGGCTCCTCGGTTCCGGGCGCTTCTTGCGCCACCTGGCCGATCCGCGTGTTCTTCGGCAGGCTGATCGAGCCCGTCTCGGAAGGGAAATCGCCTGTTATGGCCTTGAACAGCGTGGTCTTGCCGGTACCGTTGCGGCCGACAAGTCCGGCCTTGGTGCCGGCCGGCAAGGTCAGCGAGGCATGGTCGAGAAGCAAGCGCCCCGCCATGCGCAGCGAGAGGTCGTTGATGATAAGCATGGCCGCGCTTTTGCACGGGAGACCGGCGCTTCGCAAGACCTTGCGGGCCGGTTGGCCACGCAAGGCATGAAAACGGCGCGCGCAATGGCGCCGTCAACATCGCAGCTCAGAGGCTTCCGGCTGCAGTCGGCCGCGCTCAGGCGCTGGCTTTGCCGCGCTTTGTCGCCTTGGCCACGGGGGCCGGCGCTGCCGGCTTGCGGCCAAGTCCCGTCGACTTCGCCAGCGCTGACCGTGTCGCTGAGTAGTTCGGAGCGACCATCGGATAGTCGGGCGGCAGGCCCCATTTGGTGCGATACTCATCCGGGCTCAGCCCATAGTCCGTCCTGAGGTGCCGCTTGAGCGACTTGAACTTCTTGCCGTCTTCCAGGCAGACGATGTAGTCGGGAAAAACCGACTTCTTCGGGTTCACCGCAGGAACCAGGCTTGGACTTTCCGCGACAACGGCACCTCCGAGCTTTCGCACCGAGGCACTGACGCTGGCAATCAGGTCAGGCAGGCCGGAAACCGGCAGCGGGTTGTTGCCGACATAGGCCGAGACAATGTCAGCGGTCAGCTCGATAACGGTCTTATCCTCGATATTTGACAAATCTTTCACCCTATTTGCGACAAAATCATCTACCCCAGAGAAGAATTTCGTCGATGCATTTATTTAACCGCGTCCCCCAAACGGACCAGCAAATCTCAAAACGAATCAAGACTTGCAGTCAAATATTTTTTAGGGAAATCGGCTCCGTGCAAACTAGAAAAGCTAATTTTTCGGGTCGGCAGACTTGGGCGGCCCGGTTGGAAGGCCAATATCTGTAAAACACGCGCCGTCGGTCATAACGCGCTCCAACGTCTTTCGGCCCTCAGTTCGCAGTTTCCGTGAAACGGTGAAAACTGCTCTATCGCAGCCGGCGGCCGAAATCAGGCGTATGCGCGCCCTTCCTCGGTGCGCTGGAAATGCGCCAGATCGAGCTGCACGGAAGGGCGGCCCAGAACCGTCAGGATCATATGGGCCTGGCCGCGGTGGTGGGTCTGGTGGTTGAAGACGTGGTCGAGCGCCGGAGCCAGCCGTTGCGAGACGGTGCGCATGTCCGATACCGTCATGTATATAAAGCGGCCCGACAGCGCCTTGTCGCTCAACGCGCCAACCCAGCCGACGATCCGCCGGTCCTCCGCCTCGCGCGCCATGCGCAGGCCCGGCAACGCCTGGTACAGTATGGCGTCCAGCGCCGTCGGCGCATCGCCCTCGCCGGTAAAGCGCTTCATCCAGATGCGATCGGCGGCCAGGAGATGGTTGAGCGTGCGCTTCATCGAGCCGAAGAAAGCGCCGACGTCGCGATTGAATTCCTCTTCGTCGAGATCGGCGGCGGCATCGTAGATGCGGCCATTGGCCCATTGATTATAGGCCGCAAACATCATGAAGTGCCGTTTCATCTTTTCTCCCGCCGGCCTGTGTCGAGGCGTTGCGGGATACCTAAACCGCAAGGAAGCCGCCGCCAATGACCATTCTGCTTTATGATCTCGTCGGACGCGACGCCACCCGCCCCTTCAGCCCGCATTGCTGGAAGGCGACGATGGCGCTGGCGCATAAGGGGCTGGAGATCAGCGCGGTGCCGACGCGTTTTCTCGAAGTGCCCCGCGTCGAGGGCGGCGCATCGAAACTCGTGCCGGTGATCCGCGACGGCGAGACGGTCGTCGCGGATTCCTTCGCCATCGCGCTTTATCTCGACGAAACCTATCCGGACCGGCCGTCGCTGTTTGGCGGTGAAGGCGGCAAGGCCATGGCGCGCTTCATCGAGCGCTGGTCGCAACTGACCATCCATCCCTATGTGACCACCGCCGCGATCATGGACCTTTATGCCATGCAGGATACGGAGAACGCCGCCTATTTCCGCCAGAGCCGGGAGCAGCGCCTGGGCAAGAGCCTGGAGGAGGTGATGGCCGCGCGGGACGCCGGGCTTGGCAATTTCAGGGCTTCGCTGGAGCCGCTGCGCTCGATGCTCGCCTATCAGCCATTCATCGGCGGAGATTCGCCCCTGTTCGCCGACTATATCGTGTTCGGCGCGCTGCAATGGGCACGCGTCGCCTCGCCCTACCCATTGCTCGACGACCACGATGTCGTGGCGCAGTGGTTCGCCCGCTGCCTCGACCTGCATGGCGGGCTGGGTCGAACGGTTGCGGCGGCCGCGTGAACCGTAGCGCCTGACCTTGCGGCAGGGCTAACGACGAGCCATCGGCTCCGCTATGGCCAGGTCTTATTTGGCCGCCTTTTTTGGCTTGCCGGGCTTGGCCGCGGTCTTGGCCTCATTGGGCGCGGTTTTTGCCTTGCCGGCGACGGCCGCCTTTCTTGCTGGCTTCTTCAACGCGGATGACCCTGCATCCTCCTGGTCGATGTCGACCGTCGCCTGTTGCCAATGGCGCTCATGCTGTCCGGCCGGTTGCCCTTCTTCCTGCCAGATATGATGTGCGCGGCTGCGAATGCGCTCCTGGCGATCGTCTGTCATGGTCATGGTCTCCATCCGGGCCGACCTCAGCGCGGCGCCGACATGTGACTATAGCAAGCAAAGCCTAATATTGCAGCCGTCCGATCTCGGGCTGGCGGCATCGCCGATATCGGCCCGGCACGCAAACGCGCATGGCGTCGACTTCCCCTGTCGACACCTCTGTCGACTTCCTCTGTCGACTTCCTCTGTCGTAAGCAGATGAGTTGTCCGGATTAGGTAGCACGTGAGTTGTCCGGTTTTATCGCCAGCGGATGGAGGCTGGGGATGAAGCGGACGGCATGGCTACAGGACCGGAGAATGCAAAAGTTTCGAGACGTATTGAGCCGCTGGAATGGTGGCGATCTTTCGATGATGGAGGCAGGCGAGTTGCTTGGCATGTCGGAGCGGCAATTCCGACGCTACCGCGACCGGTACGAAGAGGCTGGGGAAGCTGGGTTGCTGGATCGGCGCTTGGGCAAGCTTTCGACGCGTCGGGTGCCGGCGGAAGCGATTGAGGAGATGCTGGAGCTTTACCGTCATCGCTACCTCGGCTGGAATGTGAAGCATTTCCACGAGCACCTGCTGCGCGATCACCATTTCAGCTGGGGTTACACCTTCATCAAGACGCAGCTCCACGCGGCGGGCCTTGTGGAACGGGCCAAGCGGCGCGGTGCTCACCGGCGCAAGCGGGAGAGGAAGCCTTGCGAGGGGATGATGCTGCATCAGGATGGCAGCCGTCATCGATGGCTGGCGGGTGAGCCGATGCTGGACCTGATCGTGACGATGGACGATGCGACGAGCACGATCTATTCGGCCTTCCTGATCGAGGAGGAAGGCACGGCGTCGAGCTTTCAGGGCCTTCTGGAGACATTCGTCGCCAAGGGATTGCCATCGAGCCTCTACAGCGATCGCGGCAGCCACTATTTCGTGACGCTGAAGGCCGGCGAGGCGGTCGACAAAAGCCGGCTGACCCAGGTCGGCCGGGCGCTCGAGCGGCTGGGTATCGAACATATTCCAGCCTATTCCCCTGAAGCGCGAGGCCGCTCGGAGCGGATGTTCTCCACCTTGCAGGATCGGCTGCCGAGGGAGCTGGCGCTGGCCGGAATTGCCGACATCGAGGCCGCCAACCGGTTCATCGCACAGACCTACCTACCAGCTCACAATGCCCGCTTCGCCAGGCCGGCCGCGGTCGAGGACAGCGCCTTTGTCGCCGCAGACCCGCAACAACTGGCCCAGATCCTGTGCATCGAGGAGGAGCGCGTCGTTGCCCGCGACAACACGGTCGCCTTCGCGCGGCTGCGATTGCAGCTGCCGCAGAGCCCGATCCGGCATCACTTCGTCAAAGCCACCGTCAAGGTCAGGCACTACCCGGATGGAACCCTGGCGATCTTTCACGGGCCGCGCCGCATCGCTCGCTACAGCTCTGACGGCGCCGCAATCGAAGACACTTGCCCCATCAGGCAAGCCGCGTGAACCGCTTCGACGCCAAAACAGAAGCGGACAGATCATGTGCTACCAAACCGGACAACTTGATTAGCTACCGACACCTCTGTCGACTTCCTCTTGGCAATGGGCCGGCCGGCTTGTATAGAGCCCGCCACTCCCAATCCAACCAGACAAGGACGACCCAATGGCGCTCGAACGCACCTTTTCCATGATCAAGCCGGACGCAACGCGGCGCAATCTCACCGGCGCTATCACCAAGATGCTGGAAGATGCCGGTCTGCGCGTCATCGCTTCGCGCCGCGTTTGGATGAGCCGCCGCGAGGCGGAAGGTTTTTACGCCGTCCACAAGGATCGTCCGTTCTTCGGCGAGCTGGTGGAATTCATGTCGTCGGCGCCGACGATCGTGCAGGTGCTGGAAGGCGAGAACGCCATTGCCAGGAACCGTGAGGTGATGGGCGCCACCAATCCGGCCAACGCCGCCGAAGGCACCATCCGCAAGGTGCATGCGCTGTCGATCGGCGAGAATTCGGTGCACGGCTCGGACGCGCCGGAAACCGCCGCGCAGGAGATCAAGTACTGGTTCTCCGACACCGAGATCGTCGGCTGAGCCGACCCTGGCATTGTGACCGAAAAAGGCCGGCGGATTGCCGGCCTTTTTCATTGAAACGGATCGATCCGGCACTGCCGTTGAACCCTTGCCCGCGCTAAAGTCGGTCAGGCACAGGGAGCCGGCGAAGCATGACCAGCACCATTCCCGGCTTCTTCCAGGGCACCGAGATGCCATCGAGCGGCTGGTGGGAGGTGCTGTGGCCCGACCCCGGTGCCGTGCTTTCGTCAACGGGACTGAAGCCGGGCATGGAGGTGGCCGACCTCTGCTGTGGCGACGGCTGGTTTACGTTGCCCATCGCCAGGGTCGCCCGCCATGTCCTCGGCATCGATATCGATACCGACCTGCTCGACGTCACCCGTCGCCGGCTCAATGAAAACGGCACGAGGAATTTCGATCTCGTAGCGGGCGATGCCTATGAACTCGCGAGCCTGATATCCCGCCCCGTCGATTTCATCTTCATGGCAAACGCCTTCCACGGCGTGCCGGACCGGCCACGGCTGGCGCGAGCCGTTAGCGAAGCGCTCGTCCCTGCCGGACGCTTTGTTGTCGTCAACTGGCATCAGCAGCCGCGTGAACAAACCACGGTGCTCGGCGAGCCCCGCGGACCGAAGACCGAATTGAGGATATCGCCGGAACAGACCATCACGGCCGTCGAGGCGGCCGGCCTCAAATTCATCGAGCTGGTCGAGGTGCCGCCCTACCACTATGGCGCCGTGTTCGAAAAAATGAGCGGCTGACCTCCGCCGACAGCCGTTTCACGGCATCAGCTCGCGGCGCTGAAACGCAGGATCTCGCGGCCGTTCCCGTCGGCGATGGTCAACTTGCCGGCATCGACTTTATACGAAGCCGCCTTTGCCAGAGCCTCGAACAGCGCCTTTTCCTCCGCCATCACCTCGGGCGCGCAGGCCTTGTAGGTCGAGCCGATGTCGCTGATCGCGATCTTCTGGCCATCGAGGTTGGCGGTGGCAAAATAGCTGTTGCAGGGACCGTTGCCGTCGGCCTTGCCTGCTTCACTCACCCGGAATGTCGCTTGCGATGCGGTGATGGCTACGCCGTCGACATAATCGAGAAGCCAAAGCTGATCGAGAACGGAAGCAGTGGGCTCGGGACTTGGCGTCACCATCTTGAGCATGATTGTTTGCGGCGCATCGGTCAGCGGATCGACTTGATGGCGCTCATCCGAGATGAACAGGAGCCTGTCGCCGACGGTGATGCGGGCCTGCAACGCATAGGTCATCCGCCGCTGGATCCGGGACGGATCGAATTTGACCGCAAAGCTGATCGGCACCTGGCCTGCCGGCGTCAGCTTCTGTTCGCCGACGATTTTGGCGGGCGCGTCGGCCAACGAGACATCGGCAAGCTGGACCGAGAGCACGGCATTGGGCGGCAAAGCGATGCGCTCGCGGTAGGTCACCTCGCCTTTCAGGGCTTTTTCGGCGGCCACGGAGAGTTCCGGCACGGCCAGTATACCGACGACCAGAGGCACGAAACCGAAGACGAAGAACTCCGCTATCCTGTCCAGCATGACCATCTCCCTTCCCCGGGCTGGCCACAGCCCAGGCTGACCAACAGCGAATTGGCCAAAGGATTGCGGTCAATGCGTGGCTGAGGCGGAATTTATTCGGACGGTGGCCTCCAGCGTCCTGCCGCCTGTTCGTCTTTCTCCTTGGCCTCGACCCAGCCGCCTTCGGAGCCGTCAACGCGATGCTCCTTCTTCCAGAAGGGAGCGCGCGACTTCAGATAATCCATGAGGAAATTCGCCGCCTCGAACGCGGCTTGCCGATGCACGGAGGCCGCCACCACCAGCACGATGTTCTCGCCTGGCCGGATCTTCCCATGACGGTGGATGGCGGTGATGCCCTGCAGCGGCCAGCGCAGAACCGCTTCGGCCGCGATGCGAGTGATTTCGGCCTCGGCCATGCCCGGATAATGCTCGAGCTCAAGGGCCGAAAGCGTTCCCTGTTCGTCGCGGCACAGGCCTGAGAAGGTGACCACTGCGCCGATGTCGGCTCGGCCTCGCGTCAGGCTGGCGATTTCGGCGGCAACGTCAAAGTCTCGGCGCTGAACGCGCACGACGGGTACGACCGCGCCGGCCATCTCAGCCCCCGGTCATCGGCGGAAACAGCGCGATCTCGCGCGCGCCTGCTATCTTCTCGCCGTGCTCGACATGTTCCTGGTTGATGGCGACGCGGATCACGTCGGGATGTTGCAGCGCATGGTCGTATTCCTCGCCGCGCGACTTCAGCCAGCGCAACAGGTCCGCAACCGTGTCGACGCCATGCGGCAATTCCACGTCTTCGTCCGGCTTGCCGATTCGCTCCCGCACCCAGGCGAAGTAGATGAGCTTCGTCATCCTATTCGTCCATGATGTGCTTGAGGCCGGCACGGAAATAGTCATAGCCGGTATAAAGCGTGACCAGGGCAGCGATCCACAACAGCACCAGGCCGGTCTGTGTGGTCAGCGGAAAAATCTTGTCGCCGGCCGGACCGGCGAGCAGGAAGGCGATGGCGACCATCTGGATAGTGGTCTTCCATTTGGCAAGCTGCGTCACCGGCACGGAGACCTTGAGCGCCGCCAAATATTCGCGCAGGCCCGAAACCAGGATTTCGCGGCACAGGATGATGATCGCCGCCCACAGCGACCAGCCGGCAATGCCGGCATGGCGGTCGGTGTCAGCGGCAAGCAGCAGCAGGCATGTCGCGACCAGCAGCTTGTCGGCAATGGGGTCGAGCATCTTGCCGATGTTCGAGGTCTGCTTCCAGGCGCGGGCGAAATAGCCGTCGAAATAGTCGGTGATGGACGCCAGCAGGAAAATGATCAGCGCCGACCAGCGGGCGAAGTCGCTCGACTTCAGATGCCCCTCGAGGAAAAAGCACAGCACCACCAGCGGCACCGCGATAATGCGGGCGTAGGTGAGGATGTTCGGGAGGTTGAACGCGCGCTGAGCCATATCCGGGGGAACTCTTTCTGCCTGCGTACTCAAATCAGAAGCTGATGTAGGGGGTCAACAGGCCAAAATCGATTGGCCAGCAAAAATAGGCCAATCTTGTCATCTCGCGGGCTACGCCGCGCCGCTCCTTGCTTCGCCCGGGAGCCGACGGTCGCTTTCGGGCGACATGCATCAGTTCTCGTGAAAATGGTTGTAAACCAGTCTGGCCACCTGCTCGGAAATGCCGTCGACCTTTACCAGGTCCTCGATTGCCGCGCGACCGACCGCCTTGGCGGTGCCGAAATGCATCAGCAGCGCCCGTTTGCGGCTGGGGCCGATGCCGCCGATCTCGTCGAGCGGGCTCTTGACCATCTCCTTCTTGCGGCGGGCCCGGTGCGAGCCGATGGCGAAACGGTGAACCTCGTCGCGTAGGCGCTGGACAAAATAGAGCACCGGGTCGCGTACCGGCAGCGAAAACGAGTCCCTGCCCTTGACGAAGAAGCGCTCGCGTCCCGCGTCGCGGTCCTGGCCCTTGGCGATGCCGATGGCCACGACCCGGTCCTCGATGCCGAGATCGGCGAGGATCTTGCGCACGGCGCTCATCTGGCCCTGGCCGCCATCGATCAGGATGACGTCGGGCCAGGCAGGGAAGCCGCCCGACATGTCGCCCTCATCGCTGTCCGCCTCGCCTGCCGCGGCATCGTCGGGCGTCACATCGCCATGCTCCTTGAGCAATCGTGAAAACCGCCGCTCCATCACTTCGCGCATCATGCCGAAATCGTCGCCGGGCGTGATCTCGGTCGAGCGGATATTGAATTTCCGGTACTGGTTCTTCACAAAACCTTCCGGCCCGGCGACGACCATGGCGCCGACGGCGTTGGTGCCCATGATGTGCGAATTGTCGTAGACCTCGATGCGCACCGGCGGCTTTTCGAGCCCGAAGGTCTCGGCGAAGCCGGCGAGCAACCTGGCCTGCGTCGAGGTTTCGGCCAGCCGACGGCCGAGCGCCTCGCGGGCATTTTGCAACGCGTTGTCGGTCAGGTCCTTCTTCTCGCCGCGCTGCGGCACCGAGATCGATACTTTGCGGCCGGCGCGGGTCGAGAGCGCCTCGGCCAACAGTTCCTGGTCCTCCACGGCGTGCGACAGCAGAATGGCCTGCGGCGTCGGCTTGTCGTCGTAGAACTGCGCCAGGAAAGAGCCCAGCACCTCTGCGCCTTCCAGCGCCGGATCGGCCTCCGGGAAATAGGCGCGGTTGCCCCAGTTCTGGCCGGTGCGGAAGAAGAACACCTGGATGCAGACCTGGCCGCCCTCCTGATGGATGGCGAAGACATCGGCCTCGTCGACGGTCTGCGGATTGATGCCCTGGTGGCTCTGCACGTGCGAGAGTGCCGCCAGCCGGTCTCGATAGATGGCGGCGCGCTCGAAATCGAGGTCTTGCGAGGCCTGCTGCATGGCGGCCGAAATCTCGGTCTTCACCTTCTGGCTGCGGCCGGAAAGGAAATCCTTCGCCTCGGCGACCAGTTCGGCATAGTCGCTATGCGAGATCTCGCTGGTGCACGGACCGGCGCAGCGCTTGATCTGATACAGCAGGCAAGGCCGCGTGCGGTTCTCGTAGAAGGAGTTGGTGCAACTCCTCAGGAGGAAGGCGCGCTGCAAGGAATTGATGGTGCGGCCGACCGCGCCCGCGGAAGCGAAGGGGCCGAAATAATCACCTTTGCGCGAACGCGCGCCGCGATGCTTGTAGATGCCGGGCGAGACATGGTCGCCGGTCAAGAGGATGTAGGGAAACGACTTGTCGTCGCGCATCAGCACGTTGAAACGTGGCCGCAGCCGCTTGATGAGGTTGGCCTCCAACAGCAGCGCCTCGATCTCGGTGCGAGTGACGACGAACTCCATCGTCGCGGTCTCGCGCACCATGCGGCCGATGCGGTTGGTGTGGAAGCGGCCTTGCGCGTAATTGGTGACGCGCTTCTTCAGGCTGCGAGCCTTGCCGACATAGAGCACGTCGCCATTGGCATTCATCATGCGGTAGACGCCCGGCGCATTGGGCAGCCGCTTGACCAGCGTCTGGATCACTTCGGCGCCGACCATACCGTCGGCATCGCCGGCATGCGGCGTCCAGTCGATGGCGGTGAAGGCGACGTCCGGGCCGGCCGGTTCGACGATCTCCTCCGCCGCCTCGTCCTCGACGTCGATTTCGGGAGGCAGATCGTCGGCGCCGCCACGCATCTTGTGTTTCTGCTCTGCGGGACTCATTCCGTCATGCCTGTCACATCAGGTGTGCGCCATGCAAGATGCTGGCCGCCATCAAGCGCGATCATCTGCCCGGTAACCGAGCGGGCTTCCCAGAGATAGCGGATTGTGGCGCCGAATTCCGGCAATTGCGGGCCGCGTTTCAAAATGAGACCGGCGAGTTGCGCGGCAAAGTCACTGTCGTCCTGGTGCGCGTTCTTCAAGGTCGGGCCGGGACCGATGGCATTGACGCGGATACGCGGGCCGAGCGCCTGCGCCATCATCTGGGTTGCCGTCCACAAGGCGGACTTCGACAGCGCATAGGAGAAGTAGCGCGGCGTCGGCCGCCAGACACGTTGGTCGATCATGTTGACGATCAGCCCCTCCCGCCCGTCCGGCAGGGCCCGGGCAAGTTCTGCGCCAACAGCGCCGGGGTCTTCACATGAATGGCGAAGTGGCGGTCCCAGCCCTGCCAGTCGAAATCAAGAACCGAATCGTCCTCGAACAGCGAAGCGTTGTTGACCAGCAGCGAGATCGGCCCGAGCGCGGCTTCGGCGCGGCCGACCAGGTCGCCGACCTCGGCCATGTCGGTCAGATCGGCGGCGACCACGGCGGCGTGGCCGCCGGCGCGGTTGATCCGCTGGGCAAGCGCATCCGCGTCATCGCGCGAGCGGTTGCAGTGAATGGCGACGGCAAAACCGTGGGCGGCGAGATCCTCGACAATCGCGCTACCGATCCGTTTTGCCCCGCCCGTCACCAGCGCCGCGGTGGCTTTGCTCATCTGTTGTCAATCCTCGGTTTCGGCGCAAAGGAGGGCGCCGGCAAATTATGGCCCGCCACCGGTTAAATGGCGTTCGCACCTGCGGCAGCATTGTGGCGAAACGGCCGGTTCGGCATCTCGAGCCGGCCCCGCAATGAGCCAGCCTCGAAACAATATAGGGGGCCGGACTCCTTGCACCAAGCCGCGTGCGGCGCGGCACGACCCATCTGCTGACATTTCGCTGTTGCGAAGATGCAACGTCAAGTTTCTGCCTCATTCGCGCCGGGGAATGACCCAAGTTCAGGTTCGCTTCAGCCGCATTTCGACACGACATTTGGAACCGACGAACGCCAGATCCGTTTCACCCCCCGGACGGGTTGATGGGCGATCGTAAGAACAAGCCTGTGTCCTGTGGCTTAAGGAGTAACAACAATGCAAGCCAATCTCAAATTCGCACGGCCGTTGGCCGTAGCGCTCGGGCTCTTCGCCCTCGGTGGAACTGCCTATGCCGCCGATGTGGTCCAGGAAGAGCCGCCGGCACCTGCCCCGGTCGCCGAACTGCCCGTCGCGTCCTGGGCCGGCCCCTATGCCGGTCTTAATCTTGGCTATGGCTTCAGTGGCCGTACCAAGGAAAAGGATTTCGACGTTGAGACCGATACCAAGGGTTTCATCGGCAGCGTCTTCGGCGGCTATCAGTGGCAGCAGGAGAACTTCGTCTACGGCGGTGAAGCCGAACTCGGCTACAACGGCGTCAAGGGCGACGACAATGGCATCGACTCCAAGGCCGGCTTCGAAGGCTCGCTGCGTGCCCGTCTCGGCTACGCTGTGACCCCGGAAATCCTGCTCTACGGCACCGGTGGTCTCGCCGGCAGGAGCCTGAAGGTGGAGGACAGCGTCCTCGGCGCCAGCGACCGCGCCACCATGATCGGCTGGACCGCCGGTCTTGGTACCGACATCAAGCTGACCGACAATGTGTTCGGCCGCGTCGAATACCGCTACACCGACTTCGGCAGCAAGGACTTCGATGGCATCGGCAAGGTCAAGGCCACCGACAACCGCGTCACCTTCGGCGTCGGTATGAAGTTCTAAGTCGTTCAAGCCACGACACGAAGAAGCCGGGCCTCGCGCCCGGCTTTTTTATTGTCGGCCGCTCACGCGGGAACGCAGGGTTTCAGGTCCGGGAATTTCTCATCGAAGCGCGCGGCCCAGCGGACCAGCCGGTTGCGGCCTTTTTCCCATTTCCCGGCGAAACGCAGCGCCAGGTAGCCAAGGCAGGCGCGCAGCGCCATCTGGCCGGCGGTGATCTTCTTCGGCAGTTTCGGCGGATTGGCGTTGAGTAGATCGAGCGCGGCGGTGATCTTCGCCCACTGGCGATCGAGCCAGGGCTGGTAGACCATCTCCTCGGGCCGCGTGCGGCGCTCATAAACCATCGACAGCGCACAGTCGCAGATGCCGTCCGCCAACGCTTCCAGCACTTCCGCTTCCAGCCGCTTGTCGGGATTGCGCGGAAACAGCGCGCTCTTCGACATCCGGTTGAGCTGCTGGGTGATGGCTCGGCTGTCGTGGATCGAGCGGCCGTCGTCGAGCACCAGCACGGGGATCTTGCCCAGCGGATTGGCGCCGATCAGTTCGGCCGGCTTTTCTTCGGTTTTGACAGGCGCCAGGTCGACGGCGATGCCGGCATAAAGGGCCGCCATTCGCACCTTGGAACTATAGGGGGACGTGGAGGCGTAAAGCAGCTTCGGCATGATCGGGTTCCTGTTGGCAGCCCGTCACTGTTGACCGGGCGCCCTTCCCCGCGCAACAGCCAGAAGCGGAAAAACCAGCCGCCAGCAGCCGGCGACCACTCCTGCATGCCTTGGTCTCTTGTACGCCTTGATCAGGATGCGCCGCATGATGACGGCGGCAAACTCCGACAGGCCGACAAGACCAACGATCGTCCCGTCGCCGCGTGATGGCGCGGGCAACAAAAGCCCACCGGACTTCGCCCTGCGGCGAAGTCCTGGGAGCTGCGAAAGATATCTGGCGTCCGCCCCTCTCGTTGCGCCCCAATGCCAGAGCAGAGGGCGCGAGGCCTCAACGGCACCTGCCCTCATTTCTGCCGACACGGTCCCCGGCGCGAAGAAACGTGACTATTTCTTCGCGGCCTTCGCCGGCGCTGCTTTCTTGGCGGCTGGCGCCGCCTTCTTCACCGGTGCCGAAGACTTCGCCGCGGCAGCCTTGGCCGGAGCCTTGGCAGGGGCTGCCTTCTTTGCAGCGGGCTTGGCCGCGGCCTTGGCAGCCGGCTTCCTGGCCGGAGCGGCTTTCTTTGCCGGAGCGGCCTTCTTGGCCGGTGCAGCCTTCTTTGCGGATGCGGCGCTGGCCTTGGCGGGCGCTGCCTTCTTCGCCGCCGGTTTCGCGGCGGCCTTGGCTGCCGGCTTCTTGGCCGGTGCCGCCTTTGCCTTCGGCGCTGCCGCCTTCGGCTTGGCAGCGGGTGCTGCTTTCTTGACTGCGGTCGCGGCTTTCGCCGCCGCCGCTTTTACAGGTGCTTTCTTTGCCGGTGCCTTGGATGCCGGCGCTTTTGATGACTGCTTAGCCATGCGATGCCCCTTGCGTTATGCCGACGACCGTTAATGGCCCGGCGTGTCATGCTTATCTGACTCGCGCCTCGCTAGCCAGCGAAGCAATGATATGATTTTCTCAGCTTAAATTTTCGTTGCGATCGACACATGATCACACTCATCATCGCAAAAATATGGCGTTATCTTCCGATATCGCCAGCAATTTGGCATCGACATTCTCGATGCGCTGCGTGGGCGCGCCTGCCATGAAGCTGCAAAGATCAGCAAGCAGCTTCACGCATTGATCTTCGGCCGCGAATATCATGAGCTGCGGCTTATAGAGAATGATCATCTTTTGCAGGCGACCGGTCCCTTCGGATTACAAGTGCAATGCGATGCGCCGATCTGGAGATCACCTTGTCAAGCCTGGCTTCATCACTGAATTGACAGATTACTCTGCATGCCAGAGTATTCTGGCAAGTGTGTTCGATGTCGTTCACAAAGGCGAATGGTTAGTACTGCCCGAGGCTGCAGAGCCGTAGGGTGACAGCTCAAGGTCCGCAGCATTGGAGCCATTGATGAGTGCCGACGACATCATCCATCAGAGTACACGGCTCAGGATCATGGCCGCCCTGAACACGCTGGAAAGACGCGAGGCGCTGGAGTTCACGCAGCTGAAGGCCATGATCGAAACCACCGACGGAAATCTCGGCGCGCATCTCGATACGCTGGCCAAAGCGGGCTACGTCGATGTTGAAAAGCTTTTCGTCGGGCGGCGGCCGCGGACACGGATCAGAGCAACGACGATCGGGCGGCGCGCTTTTCGCGGTCACATTGCCTTTCTTCGAAAGATCATCGGTGAAGCCGAGGCGACGCGAGGCAGGAAATAGCACTGCGATTGGCAAACATTGTCGGCGCGTGCCGCGCGGCACATATTTTCGTCAGGGCCGATACCCCGAGTCGCAGAAAAGGCCCGCGGCTTAGGCCGCAGGCACCAACAAATCGACTGGAAACCGCCCGCTAGCGCAGGATGCGGCAGCGGCCGTTGTAGACCATCCAGCGGTCGAAGCCCGAGACGCAGAATTCGACATTGTCGCCGATCGAGGCAAAGCCCTGGCCTTCCTCGATCAGGTACCAGATGGCGCGGTCGCGGCCATCCGACAGGGCGACCGTGGCGCCGCAATAGCGCCGGCCGATCGGCCATTCCTCGCTGGCCGGCAAGTAGCGGTGCTGGTGGATGCGGTGGAAATCGGTGATCGCGACATCCGGCAGGTGCGGGACGTGCCGCACCTGATAGGAGAAGCGGCTGGTGATCTTGTTCAGCACCCAGGCTTCGCCGCAAATGCCGCTGTCCTCGTCAGAATAGACGGCAAGATCGGCGGCTTGCGCCGCCTGGGTGAAGCCAAGCGATGTGCCAAACGGCGTGCAGAGCGAGATCAGGGCGGCAAGGGCGGAGCGGGCGAAGCGAGTCATGGCAGCCTCTCAAGGTCGATTGCGCGCACTGTGCGGGATTCGCCGGGCGGCGGTCAAGCGATTGCATTGACAATGGTTTCCAGGGCGTGGCCGCCGGCTTTGGCCGCCGGCCATCAGCCGGGGCGCGCCGCCAGCAGCAGCCCGCCGATAACGGCGATGTTGACCAGGAAGGCGGACCTCAGCGCCTGCCTTTCCGGCCCGTGATGGCGTCAGAAGGGCAGGACGAGCAGGTTCGCCGCCACCGTGAACAGGATGAGCGCGCCGGCGGCATAGGGCACCGCGGCGCCGATGGCGAGGCAGAAGCCGGCCACCAATTCCAGCGGAGCGGAGCCGGGCCGGCCGCAGACCCGCTTTAACTGTTTGTCTTGGCGCATCTGTAAGGACGCCGCTCGCAGCCTGCATCCCGCTGCTACTCCCCTGCCAGCCAGTTCAGCGTCCAGTGGGCCGGCTTTTCCAAGACCAGCAATTTGTGCAGGGCCGGCAGGAGAATGCGCAATTCACCTTCCAGCGTGAAGGGCGGGTTGGCCACGACTAGGCCGCTGCCGTCGAGGCTGGGCGCTTGCGACGCGGGCCGGATTTCGAATTCGATGTCGAGCAATTTCGGAACGCCGGTTTCCTTCAGCGCCTTGCGGAAGCCAATCACCGCCTTGCGGTCCTTGATCGGATACCACAGCGCATAGATGCCGCCCGGCCAGCGCTTGTACGCCTTCGCCAGCCCGTCGACGAGGCGGCCGAACTCGCCCTCTTCCTCGAAGGGCGGATCGATCAGCACCAGTCCGCGCTTTTCCTTCGGCGGCAGGTGCGCGCCGAGCGCCAGCCAGCCGTCGAGCTCGATCACCCTTGTCTGGAAATCGCCGGCGAATTCCGTCTTCAGCTTCGCGACATCCTTCGGGTGCAGCTCGATCGCCGATAGCCGGTCCTGCTTGCGCAGAAGGTGCCGCGCGACCAGCGGCGAGCCTGGATATTTTTTCAATTGACCGTCTGCGTTGCACGCACGCACCGCGTCGAGATAGGGCGCGAGCAGCATTGCGGCCTGGGCTTCGGGCGCGGCATCGACCAGCCGGCCGATGCCGCCTTGCCATTCGCCGGTCTTCTGCGCCTCGGGCGAGGACAGATCGTAGCGGCCGATGCCTGCATGAGTGTCGATGACGCGGAACGCCTTGTCCTTCTGCTTCAGATATTCAAGCAGCCGCGTCAGCACGACGTGCTTGAGGACGTCGGCAAAATTTCCGGCGTGATAGGCGTGGCGATAGTTCATGTGGAACCCCTGCCCCAACGTGGCGGCGGTGGCTGTGAATTCGGATTTTGCGGCCGGCCGCCGGCAGAACGCAAGGACAGCAGGAAGCCGATCAAGCCGATCGCCATCAGCGCGAAGCCAACCGGTCGCGCACGGCTGTCGGTCTCGCCCACACCGGAGCGCAAGACAAGATCGACCACGCGTATCGGGATGTCGTCGGCGTCGCCGGGACCGACGGTGAAGACATAGGGGCCGGGGCCGACGGTCCGGATCACGCCAGCCTCATCGCGGAAGATCTTGTCGGGCAGTTGCGGGCTCGCCTGACGCGGATTGTCGGAATGATTGAACTGAAGCGTCGAGGCAAGCACCGTGCGGCCGCCGGAGGCGGCTGTCAGCGTCAGCACCGTGCGCTGCTGCGAAACGATGCGCTCGGCCCTCGCGGTCAAGTCGACCAGCACCCTGACCGGCGCATCGCGCGCGGCAAGCGGCACTGTGACCTGCCTGAAGCGGCCACCCTCATAGACCCGCCAGCTGCCGATCTGGTGACCGGAGAAATTGGTCATCGCCCATGGATAGATGGCGCCGACGCTGATGCCGGCGAGCAGGATCAACAGGAACAGAAAGCGCATTCAGGGAATCACCTTGTAATCGGACGTTGCCGGACAATTAGCCTCCATTGGCGCTGTCGCGCAGGCGCTCCATTTCGTCCAATAGCATGTCGAGGCCGAGTTCGAATGTCTTGTCGAAACCGCCAGTGCCGAAATAGGTCCCGGCCGCCATGACACTGGGGAAATCCTTCGCCAGTTGCTCGTCGTCGACGGTGGTCACCGCCGACGGGCCCTTGGCGTAGCCCGCGGTCTCGTCGAGGATCGCGCCCATGAGATAATAGCTGGCGGTGCGAAACAGCCTGGCGCTGAGTTCCGGGCCGAAACCGCCAGCCTCGAACAGGCCGATGACGCCGTTCAGCATCGCAAGGCAAGGCGGCGAATTCATCCGGTAGACGACAAGGAATGGCGCAAAGGCCGGGTGCTCCCTCGCAACACGGCGAAACTCATGCATGACCATCCGAATCCTGTCGCGCCACGGCATGCTGTCGTCGGGGATAACCATCCCGCTGACCTGGCGATCGACCAACGCCTCATAGAGGTGCGCTTGCGAGGGGAAGTGATGATAAATGCTCATCGCCTCGCAGCCGAGCACGGCGGCGAGCTTGCGCATCGAAAAACCGGAAAGGCCCTCCTTCTCGATCACCTCGAAAGCGGCATCCTCGATCATCTCGCGGGACAGCCGTCCGCGTGCTCGCTTTTTTTGATCGATGAGTCCATGGCCGCGCTTGACAACTTACAGCGTAAGGTTCATTTTTCACTCATCTTACACAGTAAGGCTAACAAAGACCAGAGGAGGAAAACATGTCACACCATCGCATTGCCAAATCCGTGCATTCGTCCCTCCATCGTGCGTTGGCTCTAACCGCCGTGGCCTGCGTCCTCGCCGCGGCCCCTGCCTATGCCGACGACTACGATGCAACCATAAAGGACATCCAGTCGACCATGGGCGGCGTGCCGAGCTTTGTGAAGCAACTTCCCAAAGCCGGTCTGCCCGGCGCCTGGGCCGAGGTCAAGGCCATCGAACTCAGCGACAAGACGGCGCTGCCGCCAAAGGTAAAGTCATTGATCTCGCTGGCAGTGGCGGCGCAGATCCCGTGCAACTACTGCATCTGGTCGGACACGCAAAACGCCAAGCGCGCCGGCGCTACCGATGAGGAAATCCAGGAGGCGGTGGCGATGGCGGCGCTGACCCGCCATTGGAGCACCATCTTCAATGGCATGCAGGTCGATTTCGACACGTTCAAGAAGGAAACGGGCGGGCAGTGAAACGACACCCGCGGTGGTCCGCGCCTGCGGGCCACCGCAGAACTGCCCTCATCCGACAGCCATCATCTTCGCCTTCGATTGTCATCCAGCGGGAAATGCCGCATTGAAAGTGCAATCGCAAAGCATGGACGAGGCCGCAAATGGCGCCGGTCAAGGTCGACCCCGACAAGGTGCACGAATTCGAGGACGCCGAGAGCTTTTATACTTGGCTCGGTGAACATCATGACAGGGAAACCGAGGTCTGGATCAAAATCCACAAGACCGGCTCGGGACTGAAGTCGATCTCGGCAAAGGAGGCGATCGAGGTCGTGCTGTGCTGGGGCTGGATCGACGCGGTGCGCAAGGGGCTCGACGACAAGAGCTTCCTGCAGCGTTACACGCCGAGGACGAAGAAAAGCATCTGGAGCCAGATCAACATCGACAATGTCGCCCGGCTGATCGACGACGGCCGGATGACGCGGCATGGGCTCGCCGAGGTCGAAGCCGCCAAGGCCGATGGCCGCTGGGCGCGTGCCTATGCCAGCGGCAAGGACATGAAAATTCCCGATGACCTGCAGGCCGCGATCGATGCCGAGCCAGAGGCTCGGCAAATGCTCGAAAAACTCAGCGCGCAGAACCGCTTCGCGCTCGCCTTCCGTATCCACAACATGAAGACCGAAGCCGGGCGCAGGAAGAAGATCGAGACTTTTGTCGAGATGCTCAAGCGCGGCGAGACGATCCATCCGCAGGGGAAGAAGTAAGGCTGCTCATGTACGAGCGACAGGTTTCTTCCGGCTCGATGATCGCGATCCACATTATCGACAAGGCAGCGATCAACCGCCGCTGACGTCCTCAAGCCTTGCGTTCCCAGCGGCGATCGGGCGTCTGCTGCCAATACGTCACCGCGTGGCCGGCGTCTTTCATCGTCTTCCAGTGCCCGCGGGCGGCCTCGACCTGGGCCGCATCGTGGCCGTCGAACAGGAACACGGCGCGCTCGTAGCCGCCAAGGTCCGGCGGCGCAGCGCCGTCCACCAGGAAGCGTATCTGCGCCGCGTTCGGGTTGCCTTCGCCGGTGGTCAAAAGGATCGGCTGCTCGGCGGGATGGGCTTCGCGGTCGGTGGCGTGCGCGAGGAAAGAATCGTCACGGAACGTCCACAGATGCTGGTCGAGCGCGTCGCGCCGCTCCTCGGTGCCGGTCTGCACCACGGCGCGCCAGCCGCGATCGACGCTGCGCTCAAGGAGGCCGGGCAGCGCATCCTCCAGCGTCGATTCAGTCAGGTGATAAAACAGCACGTCGGCCATGGGTCCCGATCAGCTCTCGTAGTGGTCGCGCACGAGCCGGTCGAGCAGCCGCACGCCAAAGCCGGAACCCCAGGACTGGTTGATTTCGTTCGACAGCGCCCCCATGGCGGTGCCTGCGATGTCGAGATGGGCCCAGGGCGTGTCCTTGACGAAGCGCTGCAAGAACTGCGCGGCGATGATGGCGCCGCCATAGCGGCCGCCGATGTTCTTCATGTCGGCATTCTTGGAATCGATCAGCTTGTCATATTCAGGACCGAGCGGCATGCGCCACAGCCGCTCCTGCGTCGACTGCCCGGCTGTCGCCAGGCGTTCCGCCAGTTCGTCATTGTTGGAGAACAGGCCGGCATAGTGCTGGCCGAGCGCGACCATGATCGCGCCGGTCAACGTCGCCAAATTGACCATGAACTTCGGCTGAAAGCGGTCATTGCAGTACCAGAGCGCGTCGGCCAGCACGAGGCGCCCCTCCGCATCGGTGTTGAGCACCTCGATGGTCTGGCCCGACATCGAGGTAACGATGTCGCCGGGACGCTGCGCATGGCCGTCGACGGCGTTTTCCACCAGCCCGATGATGCCGACGACATTGGCCTTCGCCTTGCGGGCGGCGAGCGCATGCATCAGTCCGGTCACCGCCGCGGCGCCGCCCATATCGCCCTTCATGTCCTCCATGCCGGATGCCGGTTTCATCGAATTGCCGCCGGTGTCGAAGGTGACGCCCTTGCCGATGAAGGCGACCGGGCTGTCCTTGGCCTTGCCGCCGTTCCACTGCATGACGGCCATGCGGGCGCCGCGCGGCGAGCCCTGCGCGACTCCGAGCAGCGACCCCATGCCGAGTTTCTTCATTTCCTTCTCGGCCAGGATCTCGACCTTGACGCCGAGGGCCTCCAGTTCCTTGGCGCGGGCGGCAAACTCGACAGGTCCCAGGACGTTCGCCGGCTCGTTGACGAGGTCACGCGCCAAAAGCACGCCGTCGATCACCGCCTCGGTCTCGGCGAAGGCCTTCTTCGCGCCCGCCGGATCGGCGGTGTGGATGGTTATCTTGGCCGGCTTTTTCGGCTCGGCCTTGTCGCCTTGGCCATCGTCCTTGTCTTTCCTGGTCTTGTACTTGTCGAAGGAATAGCTGCGCAGAAGAATACCCGCGGCAAGGCTGGCCGCCTGCGCACCGCTTGACGAGGCGCCGACCACGTCGAGCACCACCGCCACGTCCGTCGCCTTGCGCAGCGACCCCGCGATGGTGCCTCCAAGCTTCGTCCAGGCGTATTCGTCGAGCCCGGATACCTTGCCGACGCCGATCGCGACCAGCCTGTCGAGCGAGCTTGCCTGCGGCGTCAGCACTTCCATCACGCTGGCGAACTTGGCCGTGAATTCGGCCACAGGGAAGGCCCGTTCCAGCGTCTTGCCGGGATCATACGCCGCGGCGGTTTCGCTCAGGCCGCCATCATCCGCCGCTAGCACGAAGACCGTCCCCTTCCTGTTCGCGGCGGTCTGCGGCGCGGCGAATTTTGCGAAGGCGATCGAGGGTCTCTGGTTCATCATGTCCTGCTTTCGGGGAATGCGCGGCTCGCGCGAAGCGGTTGGAAGCGATCCGCGACATTTGGTCGTTTTCCGGCATTTGGCAAGACTTTGCCAAACGGGCTCCCCATATGGCACATGAATCGACGGCGATTCGTCGCGGCACGGCTCCGCTTTTTGGCCGCAACCTGTTGTTAACCATCGATGTTCGCCCTTTCTTATCCAATCCCGCCGACACTCCGGCCCAACGTGGCGAGCGATGTGGGACGGGAACCGGATCGTCTGCCTGACAGAGCCCGACGCAGCCAGTTGTGCGGGCGTCGCCGGACGGCTACCCTTATCCGGTGGCATGATGCCGTTCGAGAAAATTGAGAAAAGCCTTCATGAAGGTCGTTGAACGCTACATCATGCGCCGCGCTTTCGTGGTCTTTATTGCAGCGCTGGCCTGGACGCTGGCCATTGTTTGGACGACGCAAGTGCTGGCCAAGATCGACCTCGTCACCGACAGCGGCCAGTCGGCGCTGACCTTCTTCGAGGTTGCGGCCCTCATTCTTCCCTCGATCATTCCGATCGTGGTGCCCTTCGCGCTCGTCGTGGCGGTTGCCCAGACGCTCAGCGTCATGAATTCGGATTCGGAGCTTGCCGTCGTCAACGCAGCGGGCGCCTCGCGCTGGACCATTGTGCGGCCGATCATGATTCTCGCGGCCGCGGCCAGCGTCTTTTCCTTCGCCGTCGACAATGGCATCGACCCCTATGCGCGCCAGAAGAACCGGATGCTGGTGGCGGAGTCACGCGCGGATCTTCTGTCGCTGATCATCCAGGAGGGCACATTCCGCAAGATCGATGACGGGCTGTTCCTGCAGATAGGCGAGCGGCTTCCCGACAACCGGCTGGGCGGCATCTTCGTCGCGGATTCGCGCGAGGAAGGCGTCAACCTCGTCTACTATGCCAAGACCGGCAGCATCGTCGAACGCGGCGGCGAAAAGGTGCTGATGATGAATGACGGCGTCATCCATCGAAAGACGCTGACCGGCGACCTCTCGGTCATCCGCTTCACCTCTTACGCCTTCGACATGTCGGCCTTCATGGCGGCAGCGTCGGAGGTGACGCTGATGCCAAAAGACCAGACGACCCAGTACCTGCTCAACCCGAGTGCCAACGACAAGGTCTATCAGCAGCGCCCGAACGAATACCGGGCGGAGGTCGACCAGCGGTTCTCGGAATGGCTCTATTCCATGGTTTTCGCCCTGATCGCACTCGCGGTCGCCGGAGACGCACGCTCGCATCGCGAGGCGCGCGTCAATCCGCTGATCACGGCCATCGCGATATCGCTGTTCGTGCGCTGGCTGGGCTTTTTCGCCGCCAGCAAGGCCGATGAGGTTCCGCAATATGCGTATATGGTCTACGGCGTGCCCATCGTGTCGTCGGCGGTGGCAATCTGGTTCATCGCATCCAACCGGACGATGGAACTGCCAGTGGCCTGGGCAGATTGGCTGACGAATCTCGCCAGCCGGATGGCTGAAGCCTGGAATGCCGTCAAGCTGCGCCTGTCCAGGCGCAGCGCCTCGGGCCAGGGGGTCAGTTGATGGGCTGGACGCTGGGACGCTACTTCTTCTTCCGCTATGTCACGATTACCGTGTGGTTCTTCATCGGCCTGCTTGCGCTGGTGTTCCTGATCGATTTCACCGAGCTTTCCGGCCGCACGACCGGCCTGCCCGGCTTCACCTATGGAACGGCGCTGGCCATTTCCGGACTCAGGATGCCGATGATCATGCTGCAGACCGTGCCGTTTGTCGGTCTCTTCTCGGCGATGGCGACGCTGGTCTCGCTCAACCGCAGGTATGAACTGGTCATAGCGCGCTCAGCCGGCGTTTCGGCCTGGCAGTTCCTTCTGCCGTGCTGCATCGGAGCGCTGTTGTTCGGCGTCCTGTCGGTCGGTCTCATCAACCCGCTCGCAGCGCACGCCTTTTCCTGGTCCGAACAGATCGAAACCCAGTTGCGCTCGGGCAAGTCGAATACGGTGTCGGCCGACGCCGCGCCCTGGATCCGGCAGAAAACCAGCTCCGGAGACACCATCATCGGAGCGCGCGCCATCCTTAATCAGGGCCTGGAGATGGCTGACGCTGTCTTTTTCATCCTCGACCCGCAAGGCGATATCGTCGAGCGCAAGGATGCCGCGCGCGCCTATCTGCGGGACGGCTACTGGGAATTGCAGGACGTCAAGACCTTCAGGAACGGCACCATCCAGCCTGCGGCAAACGATCGCGTGCCGACCAATCTGAAGCCCGAATTCGTGCAGGAGCGGCTGGCGCGCCCGGAGACCATTCCATTCTACGATCTGCCGGGAAAAATCGAGGTTGCCCGTTCTTTCGGTCTCAAGGCAAATGCCTTTGCCATGCAGTTCGATTCGCTGGTGGCGTTGCCGTTCCTGCTCGTCGCCATGACGCTGATTGCGGCAACAGTTTCAATGCGATTTGCGAGGATGGGGCAATCGGCAACGATGATTCTGGGTGGCGTCGTTGCCGGGTTTCTGCTTTATGTCGTTTCGGTGCTGGTGAAGGCATTCGGCGTGGCGGGGTTCGTGCCGACTGTCGTAGCTGCCTGGGTGCCGGTCGTGGTAGCTATGTTCTTCGGGGTGACTTTCCTGCTATACAAGGAAGACGGCTAGTGAGGGAGGCCTTTTTGCCCAGTAACAGGCAGGCCGGTTTGGCGCGCCTTTATGCGGCGACCGCCTTGGCATGCCTGTTTGCATGCGCGGTTCCGCTGCCTGCGATCGCGCAGGATGTCGGCGACATGGCGACCAAGGTGCCGTCCGGCTCGCAGATGCTACTGGCGGCCGATACGCTGGTCTATAACAACGACAATCAGACCGTGACCGCCGTCGGCGGCGTGCAGATCGACTATGGCGGCAACCGACTTGTCGCGCAGAAGGTCGAGTACAACCGCAACACCAAGCGCATGGTCGCAAGCGGCAATGTCGAGGTGATCAACAGCGACGGCACCAAGATCAATTCGGATCATATCGACATCACCGACGACTTCGCCGACGGTTTCGTCAACGCGCTCCGCGTCGAAACCATCGACAAGGCCTATTTCGCCGCCGAAAGCGCCGAACGCATGGGCGGCGTGCTGACCACCTTCCACAATGGCGTCTACACTGCCTGCGAACCGTGCGAGGACAAGCCCGACAAGGCGCCGACCTGGCGTGTGAAGGCCAGGAAGATCATCTGGAACGGCGAAAAGAAGACGGTCCGCTTCGAGAACGCGAATTTCGAATTCTTCGGCTTCCCGCTCGCCTACCTGCCGGCGTTCGAGATCGCCGACCCGACGGTGAAGCGCAAGAGCGGCTTCCTGATCCCCGGCATCGTCTTCAAAAGCGATCTGGGCGTGGGGGTAAAGGTCCCCTATTATTTCGCGCTCTCGCCGACCTACGACCTGACCGTCACCGGCACCGGCTTTACCAAGCAGGGCTTTCTCGGTGAGGCCGAGTGGCGCCAGCGCTTCAACAATGGCGAATACAGCCTGAAGATCGCGGGGATTCAGCAGCGAGACCCCGATGCCTTCATCGACGCCGCCGGCCGCAATATCGATTCGGGCGAGGCCGGCGATCCCAACAAATTCCGCGGCATGATGGGCACGCAAGGCCAGTTCGCCATCAATTCGCGCTGGAATTTCGGCTGGGACGTGCTGCTGCAGACCGACAAGAACTTCTCGAACACCTACGCCATCGACAAATACAACGGGTCCGTTCACCAGTCGTCCGTTTACCTGACGGGGCTCGACGGCCGTAATTATTTCGACCTGCGCGCCATGCATTTCGAGGTGCAGGAAAACACACTCGACAGCAGCATCGCTGCGCGAAGCGGCCAGCAGCCCTGGGTGCTGCCCTCGCTCGACTATGCCTACATTCCGGATACATCGGTCGCAGGCGGCCAGTTGTCGTTCAACGTCAATTCGCGCGTCATTCGCCGCGATGACCTCGACGAGACCTATTTCACCCCTTACGACCCCAATTCAGGCACCCAACGTGTGCGCGGGATCGAGGGCGAATCCGGCCGGCTCACCGCCCAAGCCGAGTGGAAGCGGTCATTTGTCACCGATGACGGGTTGGTGCTGACACCCTTGCTGGCGCTGCAGGGCGACGTCGACTATGTCAACGCGTCATCAGCTTCACTCGCGGCCGTCAACCACATGGCGACGAATTTGGGCGAGCAGGATGATATGCGCTCGTCTTTCGCCCGCTATATGGCAACCGCCGGACTCGAGATGAGCTGGCCGCTGCTGTTTTCCATGGCCAGCGGCTCCAGTCATGTGTTCGAGCCGATGGCGCAGGTGTTCCTGCGTCCGAACGAACAATATGTCGGCGGCCTGGCTGTGCCGAACGAAGATGCCCAGAGCATGGTCTTCGACGCGAGCACCCTGTTCGAGCGCGACAAGTTCTCCGGCTATGACCGCATCGAAGGCGGCTCGCGCGCCAATGTGGGCCTTCGCTATTCCGGTTCCTACATCAACGGCTGGGGCACCAACGCCATCTTCGGCCAGTCCTACCAGATCGGCGGCGAGAACTCCTTCGACGCGCCGGACCTGGTCAATGTCGGCGCCTATTCGGGCCTCGAAAACACCAAGTCGGACTATGTCGGCCTGTTTGGCGTCAGCAGCCCGAACGGGTTCGCCGCCTCGGTCAGCGGCCGTTTCGACGAGCAGAGCTTCGAGGTTCGCCGCGCCGAGGTAAAGGCCGCCTATTCCGGCCTACCGGTGTCGCTGAGCGCCAAATACGCCTTCATCCAGGCTCAGCCGCTCTATGGTTTCACCACCGACCGCCACGAGGTCACGCTCGGCGCGTCCACGCATCTTGCCGAGAACTGGCGCGTGTTCGGAACGGGAACCTATGACCTCGAGGAAAGCCTGCTGGTCAAGGACGGGGTCGGTTTCGCCTACAATGATTCCTGCTTCACCTATCTGATGACGTACTCGCAGTCGCGCGACCTGAACACCAGGGAGGTGACGCAGAGCATCGGCTTCAACCTGTCGTTCCGCACCCTCGGCGATTTCGGATCGTCGAGCAGCGCCTTCGATACCACCCAGTAGCCCGCGACATCGTTTCGCCGCATAGGGCTGGCAGGGACTTCACAAACCCCGAAGAAGGATGAAGTTGGGCGGGACCGGGATAGAATTGGGATGTTTGCGATGAGGAAATACCTCTTTTCAGCAGGGTTGGCGCTGCTTGTGGCGGCGACATCCGTGTCGATGACCGTCATCACGCCGCCGGCTTTCGCCAGCGAGATCAAGTACGTCGTCAACGACATACCGATCACCAGCGGCGACATCGCGCATCGCGCCGCCTTCCTCAAGCTGCAGCGCAAGAAGGGCGACGCCGGCCAGGAAATGATCGATCAGACCTTGCGCATGGCCGAAGCCAGACGGCTTGGGATTCACATCAGCGACGCGCAGGTCGAGGCCGCGTACCAGCGCTTTGCCTCGAGCAACAAGATGCAGCTCAGCCAGCTCGACGGCGTCATGGAAAAGTCTGGAGTCAGCAAGGGCCATTTCAAGGAGTTCATCCGCGCCCAGATGGCCTGGAATCAGGCCTTGAGCGCGCGGTACCGTTCCGGCGAGGGCGGCAGCGTGACCGAGCAGGACGCCGTCAGGCGCATGCTCGACAAGGGCGGCTCCAAGCCGAGCGCCACTGAATACATGCTCCAGCAGGTCATCTTCGTCGTGCCGGCCGCCGAACGCAGCGCGACGCTGGGCAAGCGCAAGCGCGAAGCCGACGCCATGCGTGCCCGCTTCAACGGCTGCAACACGACGCGCCAGTTCGCCAAGGGCCTGATCGACGTCACGGTTCGCGATCTCGGCCGGGTGCTGGCGCCGCAACTGCCGCCGGACTGGGCCGAGCAGATCAAGGCCACCAAGGTTGGCGGCGCCACGCCTACCCGCCAAACGGAGCGCGGTGTCGAGTTCATCGGCATCTGTTCGTCGCGCGAGGTGTCCGACGACAAGGTCGCCCAGATGGTGTTCCAGAGCGAAGGCTCCAACGACAAGGCGGCCGACGATCTCAGCAAGAAATATGTCGACGAGCTGAAGGCAAAAGCCCGCATCGTCAAGCGCTGAGGTGGACAGGGCGATGCGCGCGCTGGCGTTGAGCGTCGGCGATCCTTCCGGCATCGGGCCGGAAATCGCGATTGCCGCGTTTCTGGCGCGTACAGCCGCGGCCCTTCCGCCCTTCTATCTCCTCGCCGATCCCGCGCTGATCGCCTCGCGGGCGCGCCGCCTCGGCGTTTCGCTGCCTATCGAGGAAACGACGCCAGCGCAGGCAACCGAGGTCTTTGGCCACGCACTGCCGGTCGTTACGCTGGCTGCCCGCTTCATCGACAGCCCCGGCCAGCCGGACCCGGCCAATGCGGCGGGCATCATCGAAGCGATCGATCGGGCGGTGGCCGCTAGCCTCGCCGGCGACGCCGCGGCCGTCGTCACCTGCCCGATCGCCAAGAAGCCGCTCTACGACGCCGGCTTCCGCTTTCCCGGCCACACCGAATATCTGGCGTATCTGGCGGCGCGGCACAGCGGCGTGGAAGCGATGCCGGTGATGATGCTGGCAGGCCCCGACCTGCGCACCGTTCCCGTCACCATTCACATCGCGCTGGCCGAAGTGCCGAAGGCGCTGACCACCGACCTGATCCTCGCCACGACGCGGGTCACCGCCGCCGACCTCAGGGACCGCTTTGGCATCGCCAACCCACGGCTCGCCATCGCCGGCCTCAACCCCCATGCGGGCGAGGATGGCTCCATGGGCCTGGAGGACCAGCGCATCATCAGACCGGCGATCGAGATCCTGCGAGCCGAAGGCATCGACGCGTTCGGGCCGTTGCCCGCGGATACCTTGTTCCATGCCCGGGGCCGGGCCGGCTACGACGTGGCGCTGTGCATGTATCACGACCAGGCGCTGATACCGGCCAAGGCGCTGGCCTTCGACGAGGCGGTCAATGTCACGCTCGGCCTGCCCTTCATCCGCACCTCGCCCGACCACGGCACCGCCTTCGATATCGCCGGCAAGGGCATTGCCCGGCCCGACAGCCTGATGGCGGCGCTGCGGCTTGCACGGCAGCTGGCCGACACCGACGCCAAATTTGTCACGCAATGAGGCTCAACCCATGAGCATGGATGGGCTGCCGCCGCTGCGCGAGGTCATCGAGCGCCACGGTTTGCAGGCAAAGAAGGCGCTCGGCCAGAATTTTCTGTTCGACCTCAACCTGACCGGCAAGATAGCGCGCGCCGCCGGCAGCCTGGCGGAGACGACCGTAATCGAGGTCGGCCCCGGCCCTGGCGGGTTGACAAGGGCCCTGCTTTTCACCGGCGCGCGCAAGGTCGTCGCCATCGAGCGCGACGAACGCTGCCTGGCGGCCCTCGCCGAGATATCGGCCCATTATCCCGGCCGGCTGGAGGTCGTTTCCGGCGACGCTCTGAAGATCGACTTCCCGACGCTTGCCGCGACCGCCGGTGACGGCGGGCCGGTCAGGATCGTTGCCAACCTGCCCTACAACATCGGCACGGAACTGCTGGTCCGCTGGCTGACCGTCGCGGACTGGCCTCCCTTCTATGCCTCGATGACCCTGATGTTCCAGCGCGAGGTGGCCGAGCGGATCGTCGCCGCGCCTGGCAGCGAGGCCTATGGCAGGCTCGGCGTGCTGGCGGGGTGGCGCACGCAGGCCAGGATAGCGTTCGACGTGCCACCCCAGGCGTTCACACCGCCGCCCAAGGTGACCTCCTCCGTCGTGCATCTCGAGCCGCGCGCGAAACCGCTATACGCCGACGTGAAAAAACTCGGTCGCGTCACGGAAGCCGCCTTCGGCCAGCGCCGAAAGATGCTGCGGCAGAGCGTTAAGAGCCTCGGCGGCGAAGCCCTGCTCGAACGCGCCGGGATCGACCCGACCCGGCGCGCCGAGACGCTCGATGTCGAGGAGTTCGTGCGGCTGACCAATGCGGTGTAGCACCGCCGGCCGTGGAGGGCGGCGCAATCCGATCCTTGTCGGGCGCACGCTTCGAACTACACGCCCAACACCGCCTTAACGCGCTCGCGCGTGTAGGGCAGGTCATAGATGCGTTTTCCCGCCGCATGGCGGAAGGCGTTGGCGATCGCGCCGGCTGTCGGGCCCTGCGCTGCTTCCGCGACGCCGAGATAGGGCGTGCCGGGATTGTCGACGACATGCACTTCCACGCTGTTCGGAACGGCGCTGAAGCGCAGGATCGGATAGGCCGACCAATCCGCGCTCAGGATGCGGGTGTCGTCGAAATGGACGGCCTCGTAAAGCGTCCAGCTTAGCGACTGCAAGATACCGCCTTCGGTCTGGTTGATGATCGAATCCGGCGCCACCGCTTCGCCGCAGTCGACCGCCGAGACCACATGCGAGATGGCGATGGCACCGCTGTCGCGATCGACCTCCGCTTCAAGCGCGACTGCGAGATAGGCGGCATGATTCTTGTACTTGGCGAAGGCGAACCCCCGGCCGCGGCCCTCCGGCATAGGATCATTGCTCCAGCCGAATTCTTGCGCCGCAACCTCGATCACCTTCCTGGCGCGCGGGTCCTTCATGTGCCTCAACCGGTATTCCACCGGGTCGGCGCCGGCCGCGAGCGCCAGCTCGTCCATAAAGCTTTCGATCGAGAAGACGTTGCAGTAGGCGCCGAGGCCGCGCAGCGACGAGACGCGCACCGGCATGTCGGCGACGAAATGCCAGTTCACCCGCTGGTTCGGCACGTCGTAGAGCGGGATGGCATTGCGGTCGCCATTGCCGAGCGGCGAGATCTGCAGCTTGGCCGGATCGGGCGGGAAATGCTTCGCCATCAGCCGGCCGGCGATCAGCGAACCTGCGGTTCCCGGCCGGGTGCCGTGACTGTTGCTCCACAGGTCATAGTGCCAGTTGACGATCTTGCCGCCGGCGTCGAGCGTTGCGCTGGCGCGCGTCAGCATGCCAGGGCCATAGGGCTCCCACAAATGCTCCTGATCGCGCATCCACTGCACGCGCACCGGCGTGCCGGGCAGCGCCTGCGCGATCAGCGCGGCGTCGGCCGCCGCGTCGTCGGCGCCATTGTGGCCGTAGCAGCCTGATCCCTCGGTGTGGATGCAGCGCACCTTTTCCGGTCCGACGCCGAGCATCTCGGCGATCGCCTTGCGGTCTGGATAAACGCCTTGAGTGTGCGTCCACACCGTGATGAGACCCTTGTCCGACAGGGCAACGGCAGCCGAGGGGCCGATCGACCCGTGCATCTGGTAGGCGCGGGTGAACTGCGCCTGCAGCGTCTTTGCGCCGGCTGCCGTGTCCGCGCCGACCGAGGTCACGGTGCCGACCTCGGCGACCGAGCGTTCGAGGAAGGCGGGGATATTGTCCTGGTCCGGCAAGGCCGGCTGCTCCTGCCACTTCGCCTTGGCGGCCATGGCGCGCATGGCCTGGACCGCCTGGAATTCCTGCCTGGCCACCACGGCCAGGAAGTCGCCGTCGCGGATCACCGCCACCACGCCCGGCATCGCCTTGATGGCCGCCTCGTCGACGCTGACGAGCTTGGCCGAATAGCTTGCTGGGCGAACGACGCGGGCATGCACCATGCCGGGAAGCCGCATGTCCTGGACGTAGGTCTCGCCTCCCGTTACCTTTGCCGGAATATCGACGCGGGCGAACGGCTTACCGATCGCGTGATAGCTGTCCGGCGATTTCAGCGCTGTGTCGGCAGATGCGTCCACATGCAGCAAATCCGCCACCACCAGTTCGCCATAGCCCACGGATTTCCCGTCCGGCCCGTTGATCCTGCCGCTTGCCGCCTTGAGCTGGTCGGCCGGAACGCCGAGCTTCTCGCTGGCCTTGGCGACCAGGATCTGGCGCACCTGCGCCGAGGCGTAGCGTATGGCGGTGCCGCTGTTCTGGATCGTCTGGCTGCCGGCGGTATAGCCCTCGTTCGGCGTCAGCGCGGTGTCGGCGGTGATGAGCTTGATGGAAGCCGGCTCGACCTCCAGTTCTTCGGCGGCGATCTGGCGTAGCGACGTCCTGGTGCCCTGGCCGAGTTCGGCCTTGCCAGTGAAGACGGTGATCGAACCGTCGGCATCCAACCTGATCCAGGCGTCGAGCGAGGGCGTATCGGCAAGGCTGCCCGGCAGTTTCTTGGCCGGCGCCGGCGTCGCGGGCGTCTGCGCCGTGGGCGCGGCCTCCTGAGCCTGCACGGGAATGGTGAAGGACACGACCAGCGCGCCGGTCCCGGCGAGAAAGCCGCGTCGTGTCAGGTCGGGAAAGGTTGGCGCGTTCATCATGCCCTCCCCGCGGCCGCGGCCGGCGCCAAGCCGGCCGATTTCGATTTCATCAGGTCGCGCGCGCGGCTCACTGCCCGCAGGATGCGCATATGCGTGCCACAGCGGCAGAGGTTAGGTTCCAGCGCCTGCCTGATATCGGCGTCACCGGCATCGGGTTTGGCCTCGAGCAGCGCATGCGCCCGCATCATCATGCCGGCGATGCAATAGCCGCATTGCGCCGCCTGCTCCTCGATGAACGCTTTCTGCATCGGACCCGGGTTCTCGATCGTGCCCAAGCCCTCGACGGTCTTGACCTCGCGGCCCTCCACCAGCATCGCTGGCGTCAGGCAGGAGAAGACGGGCTTGCCGTCCACCATCACCGTGCAGGCGCCGCATTGGCCAAGGCCGCAGCCGAACTTGGCGCCGTTCAGCTTCAAATCGTTGCGCAGCACGTAAAGCAGCGGCGTCGCGGGATCGACGTCGACGTGGTGGGAGATGCCGTTGACGTTGAGATTGATCATCTGTCCTTCGCTCCTACATTGTCCGGGCCGCGCTCGATGCCGTCCGAGGGCCGGACGCTGACTTGGTATTTTCCGCTCCTGGTGTCGGCGATCCTGGCGGCCGCATCCTGCCAGGCCGGCTTGCCGGCAAAGGCATCGCGCAGATAGGCCAGCAGGTTATTCACCTGGTCGTCCTTCAGCGTCGCTGCGGATCCCGGCATGATGGCGCTCGGGCGCCCACTCGCCGCCGGCAGGCCAAACAGCACGGTGTTGATGACGTTCTGCGGATCTGGCGCGTTGACCGCGCTCGACAGATGGAAATTGATACCGCCGAAAGGCGGCGGACGGCTGCCGTCGTGGCAGGTGGCGCATGCCGCCTGGTAGATGACGGCTCCACGCGCCGCCGGCGTATCGGCGGATGTCGGCGCCACGCCGGCGGTCGACGCCGGGTCGGCCGCGGCGCGGCCGCGGATGGCCTGCGCGGCGGTCGTCCGTTCGGCGGATGGTTCGCCCATGAGCGACATGACGTAAGTGGCCATGGCGTCGATGTCGGCATCGGGAAGCCGGCCGAGATTGCCCGTCACTTCGCCCATCGGGCCATTGGCGACGCCGTGGTCGGCATGCCAGCCTTGCCTGAGATAGGCAAACAGGCTGTCATGCGTCCACGGTATCGGCGCCGGTGAAGTGCCGTCGAGCGCAAAGGCCGTCCAGCCTTCGGCCTCGCCGCCGGCCATGTGCGACCCCTTCTCTTCCGCGCCGAGTCGATTGCGCGGCGTGTGGCAGGCGCCGCAATGACCGAGCCCATCGACCAGATAGGCGCCGCGGTTCCACTGCGTGCTTTGCGACGCATCGTTTTGATAGGCGCCCCTGTCGAAGAACAGCAGCTTCCAGCCGGCCAGCACGAAGCGCACATCGAGCGGGAAAGGCAGCTCGTTCGGAGGCGGCCGGTTGTTCACCGGCTGGCGCGTCATCAGATAGGCGTAGAGCGCGCGGTTGTCCTCATCGGAGACACGCGTGAAATGATCGAACGGGAAGGCCGGGTAGAGATGCCTGCCCTCGCGGTCGACGCCTTCGCGCATGGCGCGGTCGAAGGCTGCCTGCGACCAGCGGCCTATGCCGGTCTGCGGATCTGGCGTGATGTTGGTCGAATAGATGGTGCCGAACGGCGTCGGCACGGCGAGCCCGCCGGCAAAGGACTTTTCACCGGGCCTGGTGTGGCAGGAGGTGCAATTGCCGACGGAGGCCAGTACAGCGCCTTTCTCGATCAACGCCGGGTCGAACGACGATCGTTGCGGCGGCTCGACAGGGTCGATCGCCGGCTTCCAGGCATAGGCGAAAAATCCGGCGCCGCAGACAATGATGATGGCAAGAACGCCCAGCCAGAAGCGTTTCAAGATCTGCTCTCCCTCATGGCGGTACGCTGAAACGCTGCCGCCCGGCCGTTACCGGCGCCGCGGACGCGTTCGTGCGGGAGAAACTAGGGGCGCTGCCCTCTTCGTCAATTGTCTGATTTATGGCGCCGAAAAGCGCATCTTGCAGGCGCGACCTGCCCGGGCACATCGTTTGGTGCTGCCGGCCTTCGGCTTGTCCGCCGGCCCATCTTCGTGGGCAAAGGAAAGGCTAGCTCGTCTTCTCGTCCAAAAGTCCCGAGACGAAGTCGAACAAGCCGGGCCGACGATCGCGCCGCAACCGCTCGGCGACAACGATGCCGCGCACTTCGGCGAAGGCGCGATCGAGATCATCGTTGACGATGACGAAATCATATTCCTTCCAGTGCTCGATCTCGTTGCGCGCGTTCTTCAGCCGCGTCTCGATCACCGCTTCCTGGTCCTCGGCGCGGCGCTTCAGTCTTGCCTTCAACTCCTTCATCGAGGGCGGCAGGATGAAGATCGAGACGATGTCGGCGCGCATCTTCTCCTTGAGCTGCTGGGCGCCTTGCCAATCGATGTCGAACAGCATGTCGCGCCCTTGAGCGAGCGCAAGTTCCGCCGGTTCGCGCGGTGTCGCGTAGCAATTGCCATGCACCTCCGCCCATTCGAGCAGGGCGTCCAAATCGCGCAGCCGCTCGAACTCGCGCATGGTGCGGAAATGATAGTGAACGCCTTCGATCTCCGAGCCGCGGCGCGGCCTGGTGGTGACGGAGACCGACAGTTCGAGGCTGGAATCGCTCTCCAGAAGGTTGCGCGCAATCGTCGACTTGCCGGCGCCCGACGGCGACGACAGCACGAGCATCAGGCCCCGGCGGCGAATGCGGGACCCTAAATCCCTGGCGACCATCGGCTACTCCAGATTCTGGACCTGTTCACGGAACTGATCGACCACGGCCTTCAGTTCCAGTCCAATGGCGGTGACCGCGGCAGCGTTCGACTTTGAGCACAGCGTATTCGATTCGCGGTTAAATTCCTGTGCTAGAAAATCGAGCTTGCGTCCCATGGCGCCGCCGCCGGAAAGCAATGCACGACCGGACGTCACATGCGTCTTCAAGCGGTCGATCTCCTCGCGAATATCGGCCTTGGTGGCGAGGAAGGCGGCTTCCTGGTGCAAGCGGCCGACATCGAGGTTGGCCGAAGCATCCATCAAGAGCCGCACCTGTTCGGCGAGGCGCTCGCGGATGGCCGCCGGTTCGCGCGACGGATCCGCTTCAGCGCCCAGCGTCAGCGCCTCGATGGCGTCGATGTGGCCCAGCAGAAGCGTGCGAAGTGCCGCGCCCTCACCCTGGCGGGACCGCTCCAGCCCCTCCAGCGCCACCTCGAGTGCCGCCATGACGGCGTTGTCGAGCGCCGTGCGCACATCCTCGGTTTCGGTGGTCTCGGGAATATCGAGCACGCCGCGCAGCGACAACAATCCGTCGGCGGTCGCAGGAGCAACACCAAATTGTTCCTCGATCCGCTTGGCGAGCCCGGCCAGGTCCTTGAGGAAGGCCTCGTTGACAACGGGCTGGGACTGCATTCCGGCGGCGCGCGTGATGGTCAGCGTCGCCTGAAAATTGCCGCGCGCGAAACGTTTCTGAAGCGTCTGCCTGATGGCCGGCTCCAGCCGCTCGAAGCCCTGCGGCAGCCGCAGCCGCACCTCGACGCTCTTGCCGTTGACGGATTTGACCTCCCAGGCAATCGAGGTGCCGCCATGTTCGGCGACAGCACGCGCAAACCCGGTCATGCTCTGCAAATTCATGGTGCCTGCATACCCCCTGGCGCGTACTACGGATACTGCTTGATCCGGCCTCGCGCACCTTCAGAAAGCCGAAATGCCCGCCTGCCAATCGGCTTACGAGGCGCCCCGATAAATCCAAACGCTCCTGTCTTCAACCGATAGCGTGGACGAGCTGGAAAAACCGTGCGCCGCTACTGGGCCGCCCCCGCGTCGCCGTCAATGGGCGCGTCGGTCTGCCCCTCCACCTTGGCATCAGCCTTGGCCGCGTCGTCGACTTGCTTCTTCTGCTGGGCTCGATAGCGCGCAACGTTCTCATTGTGCTCGTTAAGCGTGGCGGCGAAGACGTGTCCGCCAGTGCCGTCGGCAACGAAATAGAGGTCGTCGGTCTTTGATGGATTGGCTACCGCCTCCAGCGCCGCGCGGCCGGGATTGGCGATAGGCGTCGGCGGCAGGCCGTTGATCACATAGGTGTTGTAGGGCGTCGGCTTCTGGATGTCCGACTGATAGATCGGCCGGTCGGCGGGTTTGCCCTTGCCGCCGAACAGACCGTAGATGATGGTCGGATCGGATTGCAGGCGCATGCCCTTGGCCAGCCGGTTCAGGAAGACCGCGGCGACGCGCGAGCGCTCATCGCCCTTGCCTGTTTCCTTCTCGACTATCGAGGCCAGCGTGACGAACTCGTCAATGCTGGCGAGCGGCAGGTCGGCGGCGCGCCGCTGCCAGACCTCCTCGACCAGCTTCTTCTGGTCGGCCAGCAGCTTGTCGATCATCTGCTGGCGCGTGGCGCCGCGCGTGAAGCGCAGCGTATCGGTGGCGAGACTGCCCTCTGGAGGCACGGTGGCCGGCATGTCGCCGCTCAAGGCGGGCTCGCCTGCGATGCGCGCCAGCGCCTGCTCGACTGTCAGCCCTTCGGGAATGGTCAGCGAGTACATGACCGACTTGCCGCTCTTCAGCAATTCCATGATGTCGCGCATGGACGCCCGGGGCTTGATCTCGTATTCGCCGGCCTTCAGCGCCGAATCATTGCCGAAGGCCCTAACGCCAAGACGGAATATGCGGGCGTCGCTGATCAGGCCGCGCCGCTCGAGCTGGTCGGCGATATCCTGGACGCCGGTGTTCGGCTTGACCAGGAAGGTGTCGCCATTGGCCGATGGGCCGGGCTCGGTGAATTCCTGCTTGCCGAAGTAAAGCGCGATACCCGCCGCCAGAACCATCAGCATCACCAAGGAGATGACGAAGTTCATGAACACGACGACCTGACTGCGCGAAGCACGCGAGCGCTTCGGCGGCGGCGTGCCGGCCTCCGGCCGCAAGGCTTCGGCGGCTGTCTTCGGTACGATCGGCCCCGATGTCGCCTGCCCTTGCCCGAACTCTCCGTTGCCGGCCGGATTTGTGTTCATTTCGCCCTACCGTTTGATCTCTCAACGAATCCCCTGCGGCAGAGTAGGGGCGAATATGGCAAAATTGACGACACGCCGAAGCGCCGTCCGGCAGGCGGACGGTCAGCCATTGTAGCGCTGGAAGACCAGTGAAGCGTTGGTGCCGCCGAAGCCGAAGGAATTGGACAACGCCACGTCGATCTGGCGGGCACGCGGCTTGTTCGGCACCAGGTCGATCGCGGTCTCACGCTCCGGATTGTCAAGGTTGATGGTCGCCGGCGCGATGTTGTCGCGGATGGCGAGGATCGAAAAGATCGCTTCGGCAGCCCCTGCCGCGCCAAGGAGATGGCCGATCGACGACTTGGTCGACGACATCGAAATCTTCGATGCGGCATTGCCGACCAGCCGCTCGACAGCGCCGAGCTCGATCGTGTCGGCCATGGTCGAAGTGCCGTGCGCGTTGATGTAATCGACATCGGCGGGCGTCAGCTTTGCCCGGTTCAACGCCGCCGTCATGCAACGGAATGCGCCGTCGCCATCTTCAGCCGGTGCGGTGATGTGATAGGCGTCGCCGGTCAGGCCGTAGCCGGTCACTTCCGCATAGATCTTCGCGCCGCGCGCCTTGGCATGCTCGAGTTCCTCAAGCACGACGACGCCGGCGCCCTCGCCCATGACGAAGCCGTCGCGATCGCGGTCATAGGGCCGCGAAGCCGTTTGCGGCGCGTCGTTGCGCTCGGTCGACAGCGCACGGCAGGCAGCGAAGCCAGCGATCGACAGTCGCGTCACCGGCGCTTCGGCGCCGCCGGCGACCATGACGTCGGCATCGCCCCAGATGATCAGCCGGGCTGCGTCGCCGATCGCATGCGCGCCGGTCGAGCAAGCGGTGACGACGGCATGGTTGGGGCCTTTCAGCCCATGCCGGATCGAAACCTGGCCGGAGACGAGATTGATGATCTGGCCGGGGATGAAGAAGGGGCTGATGCGGCGCGGGCCGCGCTCCTTCAGGATCATCGCGTTCTCGGCGATGCCTTCGATGCCGCCAATGCCCGAACCGATCAGGACACCGGTGGCGCACTGCTCGGCATGGGTCTTCGGCTGCCAGCCGGAATCCTTCAGCGCCTCGTCGGCGGCTGCGATCCCGTACAGGATGAAGTCGCCGATCTTGCGCAGTTCCTTCGGCTCGAGCACCGCCTCGGGATTGAAGGTGGCGTTGCTGCCGTCACCACGCGGAACGACATGGGCGATCTTGCAGGCAAGATCCTCCACCTCGAACTCGGTGATGCGCTTGGCGGCGCTGCGGCCGGTCAGAAGTTCCTTCCAGCTGTGCTCGAAGCCCATGCCGAACGGTGACAGCAACCCAAGGCCCGTGACGACGACACGCCTCATCGCAGGTCCTCCCCGGTGATGACTGCGGAAAGCGTCAGGCCGAAGCCTTGTCGATGTACTTCACGGCATCGCCCACCGTCAGGATGGTTTCAGCCGCGTCATCGGGGATCTCGACGCCGAATTCTTCTTCAAACGCCATGACGAGTTCGACCGTGTCGAGACTGTCGGCGCCCAGATCGTCGATGAAGCTCGCCTGCTCCGTCACCTTGTCGGCATCGACGCCCAGGTGCTCGATGACAATCTTCTTGACGCGCTCTGCGGTGTCACTCATTTGGGGCATCCTCGTCTTTTGGTTGTCTGTCTTCGTTAGCGGGCGGAATGCCGCTAATCAAGCTGAAAGATGGTCCCGCCGGAAACGCAATGGCCGCAGACCGGTTTTTGCCCGAACCGCCGGGTTGCGGGCCGCATTACACGAAAAATCGTGGGCGTCCAAGCCGAAATGGTCGCTTTTCACAGCCCGCCCAGGCGTTGCCTGTCGCCGTCTCAAAGCCACGCGAATACCCGGGCCCGGCCCGAAATGCATGCTTTGGCCGACCCGATCAGATCATCGCCATGCCGCCGTTCACATGGATGGTTTGGCCGGTGACGTAGCCGGCCTCGTTGGAGGCAAGATAAGCGACGGCGGACGCCACTTCGGCGCTGGTGCCCATGCGGCGCGTCGGGATAGCGGCCATGATCGCCTCCTTCTGCTTGTCGTTGAGCTTGTCGGTCATCGCCGATTCGATGAAGCCCGGGGCGACACAGTTGACGGTTATGCTGCGGGTGGCGATCTCCTGCGCCAGCGATTTGGAAAAGCCGATCATGCCGGCCTTGGAGGCGCAGTAGTTGGTCTGGCCGGGATTGCCGGTGACGCCGACCACCGAGGTAATGTTGATGATGCGGCCGTGGCGACGGCGCATCATCGGATGGGTCAGCTCACGCGTCAGCCTGAACACGGCCGTCAGATTGACTTCGAGCACGCTGTCCCAGTCGGCGTCCGACATGCGCACGAACAGCCCGTCCTTGGTGATGCCGGCATTGTTGACCAGGATGTCGACGCCCTCGAGATCGGCCTCCGCTTTCTGGCCGAGCGCCTTGACCTCGTCGCGGTTCGACAGGTCGGCCGGAAACAGCTTCACCCGGTCGCCCAGGTCGGCGGCCAGCGCCTCCAGTCTCTCGACGCGCGTGCCGTGCAGGCCGACGATGGCGCCTTGCGCATGCAGCACCCTGGCGATCGCCTCGCCGATGCCTCCCGACGCGCCGGTGACAAGTGCCTTGCGGCCGGTCAGTTCGAACATTGTGTTTTCCTCTTTGGTTTCGGAAGCTCAGCGAGCAACCTTATCTGTATACGTCTCGCGGGTATCCGATTGCCATCACCAACGGAATATCTTCAGCGATACAAGCCGCGCCATCAAATTCACACGCGGCGCCTCACCCGAGCGCCGCCAGTGCGGTTTCGACCTCGGCCGCGGAACCGACCGATGCCGTGGCGATTTCGCGGTTGATGCGCCGGGCCAGCCCTGAAAGCACTTTTCCCGCGCCGACTTCATAGAGCGTGGTGACGCCGTTCGCGCCGAACCACTCCACTGTCTCGCGCCAGCGCACGCGGCCGATCACCTGTTCGAACAGACGGCGCGCAATGATTTCGGGATCGCTGGTCGGAGTGACCGTGACATTGGAGACGAGCGGCACTACAGGCGCGTTCTTGGTTACCCCGGCCAGCGCCTCGCGCATGATCTCGGCGGCGGGCGCCATCAGCGCCGAGTGGAAGGGCGCGGAGACCTGCAGCATCAGCGCTCGCTTGGCGCCTTTTTCCGTGCACAGTTTGGCAGCCAGTTCGACCGCTGCCTTGGCGCCGGAAATCACCAACTGGCCACCGCCATTGTCGTTGGCGATCTGGCAGACCGATCCTTTGGCAGCCTCGGCGCAGGCGGCTTCGACATCGGCCTGCTCCAGTCCGATGATCGCCGCCATGGCGCCTTCGCCGGCGGGCACCGCCGCTTGCATGGCATTGCCGCGGATGCGCAGCAGCCTGGCGGCATCGGCAACCGAGACGAAGCCGGCGGCGGCAAGCGCCGAATATTCGCCCAGCGAATGGCCAGCGACGTAGGTAATCTTGTCCTTCAGCGAGAAGCCGCCCGCTTCCAAGGCCCTGATCGCGGCCAGCGATACGGCCATCAGCGCCGGCTGCGCGTTGGCGGTGAGCGTCAGCGTCTCTTCCGGCCCTTCCCAGATCAGCTTCGACAGGTTTTCGCCGAGCGCGTCGTCGACTTCGCTAAAAACCCTACGCGCCTCGGGGAAGGCATCGGCGAGGTCCTTGCCCATGCCGACAGCCTGGCTGCCTTGTCCCGGAAAGGTGAATGCAACGGCCATGTGTGGGCTCCCAAAGCTCGGTTCTGCTTGCCTGATACACGAATTTTCCTGCCTGTGACGCAACGCGGCCTGCCAAGTCAAGCCCGGTTCGACCCGGCCCCTTGGCAGCTTTGCCGGCCGAGTGCCTGTTCCAAAAGGCTTTTTGGCGATCACTCCTGATGAAAACCGCTCACGAATCGTTTGCTGGCTCTTCTTATTTCCGCCACAGGCGCTAGCTTTGCGTGACAATTCCATGACAATCGAGTGACGGGTCTGTCGCTGGGTGGGGAAGTTAAAGTGGCTAGGATTTCGAAAGGCGCAGGCAAAGCCGCGCCACAGTTTCTGGAAGACGATCCTTCCACCGGCTACCTGCCGGGACGGAAGTGGCCGACCATACGCTATGGGCTGACCAGCCTGCTGATCGCGGCCGTCCTGGTGTTCGCCATCGAATTGATCGTGCGCGGCGACTTCGCCGGCACGGTTTCCTTCTTCCTGCAGCCGCTCAAGCCGGGCTGGACCACGATCGTGGTGTTCGCACTGGTTCTGGTCGGCCTCGATGCCGTTTTCGGCCGCAGCTATCAAAGCCTGATGATCGTCGCGCCGCTGACGCTCTCGCTGGCTTTCATCGGTCACCAGAAATCGCATTATCTCGGCGATCCCCTCTACCCGACCGATTTCCTCTACTCCCGCCAGATCGTGGCGCTGCTGCCGCTTCTGGTGCGTGACCGTCCGATGACTGCCCTTGCCATGATTGTCGGCATCGTCGCCGGCCTGTCGCTGCTCATCTATGGCTGGCGGGTCTGGCGTCGAAAAGTGCCCATACTCAGCCGCAAGGGCCGTCTCGCCCGGCTGACGCTGGCCGTGCCGCTGCTCGCCTTCTTCGTCTCGATCATGGACTATGCCACCTTCTCCTGGACCCGGGACCGGCTGCAGATCATCCCGATCATGTGGGACCAGAAGGAAAATTACGCCTCCAACGGCTTTGCGCTCGCCTTCGCGCTTAACGTGCCGATGGCGCATGTCTCGGCGCCGCCAGGCTATTCGGAAAAGGCGATCGCGGCCATCGACAGGCCGCAGGTGACCGCCTCGGTGCCCCAGGAAAAGCCCGACATCATCGTCGTCATGAGCAGATCCTTCTGGGATCCGACCAAGCTGCCCGGGGTCACCATCACGCCCGATCCGATCCCCAACGTGCGGGCGCTGCGTTCGGGCTCCATGTTCTCACCCGAATTCGGCGGCATGACCGCCAATATCGAGTTCGAGGCACTGACCGGCTTCTCCAACGCCTTCCTGCCGGCCGGCAGCATCCCCTACCAGCAATATGTGCGCACGCCGACGCCGTCGCTGGCGACCTTCCTGAAGAGGGAGGGCTACAGGGCGCGCGCCATCCATCCGGGCACCAACTGGTTCTGGAACCGCGGCGCGGTCTATGCCGATTTCGGCTTCGACGACTTCAGATCGGAAGAGACGCTGCCGCCGATGCAAAAGCGCGGGCCGCTGGCATCCGACGCGGCGATGACGGACGAGATCATCAGCGAGGCCGATGCCAGCGATGCCCCGGTGTTCTTCTTTGCCGTCAGCCTGCAGAACCACGGCCCCTACGAGCCGAACCGCTACTACAACCCGACCCACACCGTGCAGGCGCCGATCAGCCAATGGGCGCGTGAATCGCTGCTGAGTTACACCGAGGGCTCGGCCGACGCGGACCGCGGTCTCGAACGCCTGATCGAATGGGCAAAGAAACGCTCTCGCCCCACCGTCATCGCCTTCTTCGGCGACCATCTGCCGCCGCTTGGGCCGGTCTATGTAGAGACCGGGTTCATGAAGGACAATGTCGCGCCGCGCAAGGAGGCTTCCGCCGAGGCGGCGCTGGAGCATCATCAGACGCCACTGGTCATCTGGTCGAACCGCACAGGCCCTGCCAAGGACATGGGCGCCGTCAGCCCCGCCTTCCTGCCCTATCACATCCTGAAAACGGCCGGCATCACCCACCCCTACTATACCGGCTTCCTGGGCGAGATGCGCGAACGCTACCGCGTGGTCGACCGCAATCTGCTGCTGACGCCGGCGGGAGAAGCCACGCCCGATTGGGCGCGGCAAAAGCAGATCGACCCGGCGATCCGCGACTTCCGGCTGCTGCAATACGACATGATGTTCGGCAAACGCCACGCGGCGCCCGACTTCTTTCCCGAAACGGTGGACAAGGTCGTCGCCCATATGAGCTGAATTTCGCGGCATCCTTCCAGGATGCCGCCCAGCGGGGTCGAGCGTTCAATTCGTCAGTTGCAATTTCGAGAATTTGTTGGCGATCTGCTGGAACACGTTCGGCAATTTGTTTGGATCGTTGACGGCGTAGTAGTCGCTGGGATCCGAGGCGCAGGCGCTGTAAAGCGTGCGGTTGGCGGCGGTATCGGATTGCAGCACCATCGTGTAGATTTCGGCGCCCTGCTTCTTCAACTGCGTGCAGACGCTTTTGGTCCATCCGTCGACATTGCGCGCGGCGGTCGTCTGATTGTCCGATCCAAGCCGACCGGCAGCGCCATAGTCTGAGCCCGCGAGAAAACCATAGGACGTATAGTCGGACTTGGTCGTCTCGTTGCTGGCGCCGTAGACGACATTCTCGCCGTCGGTGAGCAACATGACGATCTTGCTCACCCCAGGCGTCTTCCAAGGCGTACCCTCGGCGTATGGCGCACCCGGCGACAACACCCGCTGGCCCCAGGCCAGGCCCTCGGAAACATTGGTGCCGGACCCCGCCCATGCAAGCATCTTGGCGGCCTCGTTGCGAAGTTTTGTAAAGTCTTCCGTCAACGGGACGATTGGCGAGGGACAGGACCGGTTTGGCCCCACCGTCAATTGCAAGGCGTTTGGATCGTTTGTGACCGCGGTGGCAATGGCGGTGTTCTGCGGCGCCACATATTTGGCGACTGTTTCAAGATCACCCCGCAAAAGCCCGGCAGCACTTCCAAGCAGGCCGCTCAGGTCTATTCCGAGAATATTCAGTCCGCCATTCCGAGCAAGTTTGGCCTCATCAGGGGCGTCGTCGATAAACGAATTGTTGTAGTGATAGGCATCGTTTGAATAGCCGCTGGAAGGTCTCGTCCCCTTTCCCGGACTGTCCGGCGCGAAATACGGCACGAACAGAGTGTCGGGGTAACGTGGATCAGGCGGCGTATCGGCGATATTAAGGACACCAGGCCGCGCCTCGACGCAGCCTTTCCAACCCGTATCCTCCCCCTTGCCGTCCTTCCACCCCGTCAATTTGGCGGCAGCGGCCGGATCTTTCATCAACTGCCTGAACAGCGCCATATGATTGGGACGCTTGTCGTTGATGACGGGGAAATTGATTCCATTGGTGGATGACTTGCCGTCCATGTCGATCCAGGACGGGTCGAACCCGTCGCCGTTGACATTGACAGCCGTGACGAAGGGTACCAGCGCCACGCGGACCTTGCGCGTCGGTGATTGCGCCGCTTCCAGATATTTGAGCAGATTGTCCGTCGCTGTCTTGAGGGCAGCAATTTTGGCGCCGGCCATCGAGCCGGTGTTGTCCAGAACCAGCACGACTTCGAGCTGGTTGTTCGATCTGACCGCCGAGGCATCGACCACGATGTGCCTGCTCTCACCGAGCAGGAAGGCGAAGTTCAAATCGACGTCAGCCGAGGCGACGGCCTTAGTCTTGACGAAGTTGACGCCCCTGTCGACCGTCAACGTGGCCCGCGCATTTGTGAGTTCGCCATGTCCGGCTACGTTGGCCTGGAAATAGCGGTTGAAGGCGTCGGTGCGGGTGATGTCCAGATCGCCGAGATGCGAGGAGGCGAGATTTGCCGCGTCGAGCGCATTCTGCAGGTTGCTCTTGGCCCGCATGATGGTGGAGACATCGGCTGCGAAGGCCACCGCCGACAGGATGGCCGGCAAGCCGATCCCGAGCAAAAGCGCGAAGTTGCCGCTTTTCGAGCGCCAGAATTTCTTGAGAAGCATCCTTACCCCCGGAAATGCCTAGCCCGTTGCTGACAGCGGGATGCCGCTTTTTGCGCCAGACATGATGAATCGGCGGTTGATGCCGGGGCCGCAACCCCATACAACCTGTCATGGTGGTTAAGGCCTGGTTTCCGGGAACCACGGAGTCCTATCGCCGCACATGCCGGTTTTTCTGGCCCTGCGACATCCGGGATTGCCGCCTGCTCTTGCCTTCCACGTGGATTGCTATATAGACGCCGCCAATCTGCCGGTCCCAGCTGGGGGCTGAACGGAGGGCCGGAGGTTTTCGAAAACCTTCGCGTGAAGCCAGAAGCGCTTCCGCCTCCCGTGTCTCCGCTCTCGACCGTCTCGTCATGCTCCTTTCTTCCCCGCTCCTGGCGGGTCAGAGAAGTTGCAGAGGCTTTTGCCGCCGGGAACCGGGAGAGAAACGAAGAAAGGCGAAAAGACATAATGGCTCTTTACGAACATGTGTTTCTTGCCCGGCAGGACCTCTCGCAGCAGCAGGTCGATGCGCTTGTCGAACAGTACAAGGGCGTCATCTCCGCCAATGGCGGGTCCGTCGGCCGGGTCGAGAACTGGGGACTGAAGTCCCTCACCTACCGGGTCAACAAGAACCGGAAGGCATACTACACGCTGATGGATCTTGACTGCCCGCCGGCAGCGCTCAACGAAATGGAGCGCCAGATGGGCCTGTCCGAGGACGTGCTGCGTTTCCTGACCATCAAGGTCGATGCGCATGAGGAAGGTCCCTCCGCCATGATGCAGAAGCGCGAAGAGCGCTCGGAACGCGGCGGCTTCGGCGACCGCGACCGCGGCGACCGTGGTCCGCGCTCGTTCGGCGACCGTGATCGCGGCGATCGTCCGCCACGCAGCTTCGGCGGCGACGCTGGTGGCGATCGTGGTCCGCGCCGTCCGCGCGAAGGCTTTGAAGGGGGTGCAGAATAATGGTCGACATTAACCAGATCCCGACCCGGCGCCCGTTCCATCGCCGCCGCAAGACCTGCCCGTTCTCGGGCGCCAACGCGCCCAAGATCGATTACAAGGACGTGCGCCTCCTGCAGCGCTACATTTCCGAGCGCGGCAAGATCGTGCCGTCGCGCATCACCGCCGTCAGCCAGAAGAAGCAGCGCGAGCTCGCCAAGGCGATCAAGCGCGCCCGCTTCCTGGGCCTGCTGCCCTACGTGGTTCGCTAATCCTTGACGCGGGCGGCTCCGCCGCCCGCTTCTCTTCCACGGCGACGGGCGCCGCTGGATTGCGCATCAAATCCCAAGTTGAGGCCAAAAGCCTCTAACTGCCGCGACAGGCAGGACAGCGACACCGGCGGCAACGCCCTTTTGCTTCCTGACCTGTTCCAGAGAATTCGGTGCCGATCCCTTGATTGGCGCCCTAACGAAAGGAACAAAACCATGGAAGTCATTCTTCTCGAACGCGTTTCCCGCCTCGGCCAAATGGGCGATACCGTCAAGGTCAAGGACGGCTTTGCCCGCAATTTCCTGTTGCCGCAGGGCAAGGCGCTGCGCGCCAACGAAGCCAACAAGAAGAAGTTCGAAGGCCAGCGCGCCCAGCTCGAAGCCCGCAATCTCGAGCGGAAGTCCGAAGCCTCGCAGGTCGCCGAACAGCTCGACGGCAAGAGCTTCATCGCCGTTCGCTCGGCCGGCGAGACCGGCCAGCTCTACGGCTCGGTGTCGACGCGCGATATCGCCGACCTGCTGACGGCAGAGGGCTTTTCGGTCAACCGCAACCAGATCCAGCTCAACCAGCCGATCAAGACCATCGGCGTGACCAATGTGGCGATCGCGCTGCATCCGGAAGTCGAGGTCACGATCACGCTCAACATCGCCCGCACGGCCGACGAAGCCGAGCGCCAAGCCAAGGGCGAGACGCTGACCACCGCCGAGGCCATCTATGGCGAGGACATCAACGACAATGCCCGGCCGGAGAACTTCTTCGACCCGAACGCCGAGTTCGAGGGCGGCGAAGAGAACGCCTGACATCGGCGCGGCGCGCCTGCCGGCGCGCCGCATTCGGCTTCGGCCAATCAGCTCCGATCAGACTGGCAGCTCCGATCAGACCGGCAGTTCAAGTCAGACTGGACCAATGCCCGGGTTCACCACCTGGGCATTTTTGTGCCAAAAGGAACTTTTCGAAACCCTATATATTGATGCAGAGTAGGACAGCCTGTCTGACCGAGAGGGGACATTTGGGTCATGAATATTCTGTTGAAACGCGTTCTCGACCGCCTGGTGCGCACAGGCAGTCTCAAGGTGACCGGCCCACAGGGCACGACATTCGTGTTCGGTGACGGCAGCGGCGAGCCGGTGCATCTGCACATCAAGACCAGGCACGCCGAGCGCGCCATTACCTTCGATCCGATGCTGGCCGTGCCGGAAGCCTACATGGATGGCGAACTCGACATCCTCGAGGGCGGCGTCCTTGGCCTGATGCGCATCGCTTTCCAGAACATGGGCAGCGGCGGCATCGACGCGACGTGGTCGAAAGCCATCGAAGGCCTGCGCCACGCTTTCCGCCGCCTGCAGCAGATCAACACCGCGTCGCGTTCGCGCCGCAACGTGCAGCGCCACTATGATCTGTCGGGTGACCTTTACCGGCTCTTCCTCGATGAGGACATGCAGTATTCCTGCGCCTATTTCGAGCAGCCGGACATGACGCTGGACGAGGCGCAGGCAGCCAAGAAGCGCCACATCGCCGCCAAGCTCAGGCTGAAGGCCGGGCAGACGGTGCTCGACATCGGCTCCGGCTGGGGCGGGCTAGGCCTCTACCTTGCCAAGGCCTTCGACGTCGACGTACAGGGCGTGACACTGTCGACCGAGCAGCACGGCGTCGCCACCGACCGGGCGCATGCCCAGGGCCTGGAAAACCACGTTCACTTCGAGCTGAAGGATTACCGCGAACTCAACGAACGCTTCGACCGCATCGTTTCGGTCGGGATGTTCGAACATGTCGGGGTCAACCATTACCGCACCTTCTTCGACAAGAGCGCGACGTTGCTGAAGCCTGATGGCGTCATGCTCCTGCACACGATCGGCCGCTCCGGCGTGCCGTGGGCGACCAGCGCCTTCATCCGCAAATACATCTTCCCGGGCGGCTACATTCCCGCGCTTTCCGAAGTCATGCCGGCGATCGAGAAGTCAGGCCTCGTCGTCACGGACATCGAAATCCTGCGGCTCCATTATGCCGACACGTTGAAGCATTGGGGCCAGCGCTTCGCCGCCAACCGCGACAAGGCCAAGGCGATCTACGACGAGCGCTTCTGCCGCATGTGGGAATTCTATCTGGCAGCCTCGGAAGCCGCCTTCCGTTGGCAGGATCTGGTCATCTTCCAGATCCAGCTTGCCAGGAAGAACGACACCCTGCCGATGGCGCGCGACTATATGGTCAAATGTGAAAAGGCGCTCGAAATGCGCGACATGGGCCATCGCGAAGCGGCTCCGGTCGAAGAGCCCGCCAAGCCCGCCCGGCGCCGCAAGGTGGCGGAGTAGGAACAGACCGCTTTGCCGCATTGGCGCTTGCCATTCCCGGCTCGTGCCCTGAAAAAGGCCTCGTGATCGTCGCGAGGCCTTTTTCATGACCTACCTCCTCTATGCAGCCGCGGCGCTCGCCGAGATCGCTGGCTGTTTTTCGGTGTGGGCGTGGTGGCGGCTGGAGAAATCGCCGCTGTGGCTGCTGCCAGGTTTCGTTTCGCTCGTTCTCTTCGCCTGGCTTCTGGCCCTGGTCGACACCGGCGCGGCCGGCCGCGCCTATGCCGCCTATGGCGGCATCTACATCGCGGCGTCGCTGGCCTGGCTTTGGTTGGTGGAAAGCGTGCGTCCCGACCGGTGGGACCTTGCGGGGGCGGCGCTCTGCATAGTGGGCGCCTCTGTCATCCTGCTCGCACCACGAGGGGCATGAGCCGTGGAACTGCCTGCCCCGCTTCGACAGGCTGTCGATCGTGCCCTCGAAAACGTGCCGCTGCCGGTGCTCAGGCAGGCGGCGAAAACCCTGTCGGACCGTTACCGCGCCGAGATGCGCGACGGTCGCCTGCATATGGCGCAGGATATGGCGGTCAAGGCTTATCTGGCGACGCGGCTGCCGGCGACCTATGCCGCCGTCCGCGCCAGTCTCGACGCGGTGAACGAAGCGCAGCCGGAATTCGCGCCGGAAACCCTGCTCGATGTCGGCGCCGGCCCGGGCACGGTGCTTTGGGCGACGGCGGACCTGTGGCCCGGTCTTCAACAGGCGGTTTTGCTGGAAGCCAGTGCTGCGGTGCGCAAGGTCGGCGAGGCGCTTGCCGCCGATGCGATCGCTGCCCGGATCGCCTGGCAGGCCGGCGACGTGACCATCGACCTTGACGGTTTGCAGCCGGCGGACCTGGTCACCTGCGCCTATGTGCTGGACGAGATCGCACCGGCATCCCTGCCCAAAATGGTCGATCGGCTGTGGCAGCTCACGACAGACACGCTGCTGATCGTGGAGCCGGGCACGCCGGCGGGCTGGCAGCGTGTTCTCGCGGTTCGCCGGCAACTGATAGAAGCGGGCGCGCATGTGCTGGCACCTTGCCCGCACGAAGCCCCCTGCCCGCTCATCGCGCCCGACTGGTGCCACTTTTCGCGGCGCGTCGCCCGCTCGCGCCTGCACCGGCTGGCCAAGGACGCCGAAGTGCCATGGGAGGACGAGAAGTTCATCTATGTCGCGGCTTCGAGGCAGCCGGCGCCAGTCCGCGCGGCGCGGGTGATCGCGCCACCGAAAACCGGCTCGGGCAAGGCGGCGCTCAAGCTTTGCCGGCCGGACGGCAGTGCCGGAGAGACGCTTTTCAGCAAGCGTGACGGTGAACTGTTCAAGGCGGCACGGCGGTCGGACTGGGGCGATGTGCTCGATACAGCGTAGGGATTCGGGTGACGATCGTTCTTGCTTTGTTCCAAACCGTCGCGTAGAATCAGCACCTTGTCGAGTCAATCGGAATCAGGGCACGGGAATACTGTCCTGTGGACGGTTTTTTGTTTCTGTGAACAGTGGGCATCAAATCTGCTTGGGTGATAACTGTTGCAGATAAGTCAGCACTCAATTTTCCGATTCTGATATCGAGAGACCGGGATCGAAATCGGGGACATCATGGCAGAGGCAGCGCGGAAATTCGGCGTGGCGGAGCAACCGCTCTATCGCGAGGCGCCGAACAACATCGAGGCGGAACAGGCGCTGCTCGGCGCGATCCTGGTCAACAACGATGCCTTCTATCGCGTCTCCGACTTCCTGAAGGCCAGCCACTTCTACGAACCCCTGCATCGCAAGATCTTCGAGATCGCGGCCGAGCTCATTCGCATGGGCAAGGTGGCGACGCCGATCACGCTGAAGACCTTCCTGCCGGCCGACGAGAAGGTCGGCGACATGACGGTGGCGCAATATGTCGTGCGCCTGGCGGTCGAAGCCGTCACGGTCGTCAACGCCGCAGATTACGGTCGCGCCATCTATGACCTTGCGACGCGTCGCGCCCTGATCACCGTTGGCGAGGACATGGTCAACATCGCCTATGACGCGCCGGTCGACATGTCGCCGTCCGAGCAGATCGAGGATGCCGAACGGCGCCTGTTCGAGCTGGCCGAAACCGGACGCTATGACGGCGGCTTCGAGAGCTTCACCGACGCGGTCAAGACCGCGGTCGACATGGCCAACGCCGCCTACATGCGCGACGGCCACCTGTCGGGGTTGGCCACCGGCATGCGCGACCTCGACCGCCGCATGGGCGGCCTGCAATCGTCCGATCTGATCGTCCTTGCCGGCCGTCCGGGCATGGGCAAGACGTCGCTCGCCACCAACATCGCTTTCAACGTCGCCGAGGCCTATGTGCCGGCGCAGCAGGCCGACGGGTCGTTCAAGGCGGCGAATGGCGGTGTCGTCGGCTTCTTCTCGCTCGAAATGTCGTCGGAACAGCTCGCGACCCGTATCATCTCCGAACAGACGGAAATCTCCTCCTCGAAGATCCGCCGCGGCGAGATCACCGAAATGGACTTCGAAAAGCTGGTCGCCTGTTCGCAGACCATGCAGAAGATCCCGCTGTTCATCGACCAGACCGGCGGCATCTCGATCGCCCAGCTCTCGGCCCGCGCCCGGCGCCTGAAGCGCCAGCGCGGCCTCGACCTCATCGTCATCGACTATATCCAGCTGATGCAGGGCTCCAGCGCCAGGGCCTCGCAGAACCGCGTGCAGGAAATCACCGAGATCACCACCGGCCTCAAGGCACTGGCCAAGGAACTCGCGGTGCCGATCATCGCGCTGTCGCAGCTCTCGCGACAGGTTGAAAGCCGCGACGACAAGCGCCCGCAGCTCTCGGACTTGCGCGAATCCGGCTCGATCGAGCAGGACGCCGACGTCGTGATCTTCGTCTACCGCGAGGAATACTACCTCAAGAACCGCGAGCCGAAGCTCGGCACCGATGAGTACATCAAGTGGGAAAACGAGATGAACGAGATGCGCGGCAAGGCGGAGGTGATCGTGGCCAAGCAGCGTCACGGACCGACGGGCACGGTCACGCTAGCCTTCCACGGCGAATTCACCCGCTTCTCGGATCTGGCGGAGGAACATCATATCGCGGAAAGGTTTGAGTAGCTTTTTGACTCACCGTCGCGCTCCGTCACACCCCCTCTGTCCCGCCCACCTATCCAGCATCGGCGATCCCGAAGCAGGCCTCGCTAATGGCTAAATCCCGCGTCCAGTTCATCTGCCAGAACTGCGGATCGGTGCATCAGCGCTGGGCCGGCAAATGCGACGCCTGCGGCGAATGGAACACGCTGGTCGAGGAAGGTACGTCCGGCGGCATCGGTTCCGGGCCGGCCAATACGCGCAACGCCCGCAAGGGCCGCGCGGTGGTGCTGACCACGCTTTCCGGCGATATCGAGGACGCGCCGCGCATCGTGTCGGGCATCGGTGAGCTCGACCGCGCCACGGGCGGCGGCTTCGTGCGCGGCTCGGCGCTGCTGGTCGGCGGCGATCCCGGTATCGGCAAGTCGACGCTGCTCACCCAGGCTGCTGCTGCCCTTGCCTCGAGGGGCCACCGCATCGTCTATGTCTCGGGTGAGGAGGCGGTCGCCCAGATCAGGCTGCGCGCGCAGCGCCTCGGCGTCGCTTCCACACCGGTCGAGCTTGCGGCCGAGACCAATGTCGAGGATATCCTTGCCACGATCGCCGACGGTAAGCGGCCGGACCTGGTGATCCTCGATTCGATCCAGACGCTGTGGACCGACCTCGCCGATTCGGCGCCCGGCACCGTCACCCAGGTGCGTGCGGCCGCCCAGGCGATGATCCGCTATGCGAAATCCACGGGTGCTGCGATCGTGCTCGTCGGCCATGTCACCAAGGAAGGCCAGATCGCCGGCCCGCGCGTCGTCGAGCACATGGTCGACGCCGTGCTCTATTTCGAGGGCGAAGGCGGCCATCACTACCGTATCCTGCGCACCGTCAAGAACCGTTTCGGGCCGACCGACGAGATCGGCGTCTTCGAAATGTCGGACAAGGGGCTGCGCGAGGTTGCCAATCCGTCCGAGCTGTTCCTCGGCGAGCGCCACGCGAAATCGCCGGGAGCGGCGGTTTTCGCCGGCATGGAAGGCACAAGGCCGGTGCTGGTCGAAATCCAGGCGCTGGTCGCGCCCTCCTCGCTCGGCACGCCGCGCCGCGCCGTCGTTGGCTGGGACGGCGCCCGGCTGTCGATGATCCTGGCGGTGCTCGAGGCGCATTGCGGCGTGCGCTTCGGCCAACAGGACGTCTATCTGAACGTAGCCGGCGGCTACCGCATTTCCGAGCCCGCGGCCGATGTGGCGGTGGCGGCCGCACTGGTTTCCTCGCTCACCGGTCTTGCCCTTCCCGCCGATTGCGTCTATTTCGGCGAAATCAGCCTTTCTGGCGCCGTGAGGCCGGTTGCGCATGCGCAGCAGCGTCTCAAGGAGGCCGAAAAGCTGGGTTTCGCAAGCGCGGTTCTGCCCTTGGGCAGCGAGGAACTTGCCGGAGGAATCGGGGCCGGCGCTTTCCAGCCCACCGAGCTCGCCGACCTCGTGGCGCGCATAGCCGGCTCACGGCGCAGCCGCGCCAACGACGAAGAATGACGGGCTCACCTGGTGGTGAGCGACAGGGAGTGGGGCGACAAAGATGCCGATAACGCTGCTTGACGGAATTCTCGTCGGCTTCACCCTGGTCTCGGCGATGCTCGCCATGGTTCGCGGCTTTTCACGCGAGGTCCTGTCCATCGTGTCCTGGGCGGCGGCAGCCGCGGCGGCGTTCTTTTTCTACAAGCCCGTGCTGCCCTACCTGAAACCCTACATCGACAATGAAAAGATCGCCATGGCGGCCTCCGCCGGCGTCGTCTTCATCATCGCTTTGATCGTCGTCAGCGTCATCACCATGAAGCTCGCCGACTGGATCATCGATTCCCGCATCGGCGCGCTCGACCGCACGCTCGGCTTCCTCTATGGCGCCGCCCGCGGCATTCTGGTGGTTGCCGTGGCCCTGCTGTTCTTCAATTGGCTGGCCGGCGCCAAGGCACCGGCCTGGGTCACGGAGGCCAAGTCGCGGCCGCTGCTGGAACAGATCGGCGCCAAGCTTGAAAGCCTGCTGCCCGAGGATCCGGAAAACGCCATCCTCAAGAAGCTCAATCCGAATCAGCCGGCCGCCGAAACGCCCGCCGCACCGGACGCACCGGCCACGGATGCCCCGGCGGGAGGGGACGATGCCAATGCGCCGGCTCCTGACGACAGCGATGCCGGAACGCCTCCCGCGGACAACGCACCGGCCAATCCGGCCCCGGCGGCGCCGGCGAATTGATGAGTGATCGGGCGCCGCAGAACAGGCGCCCGAGACTGGCGGTGATCGTGAACCATCGCCGGGCGCGTTGCTTTTACGGCGCTGTCGCCTTATATGGCGATTTTAGCGGAGCTTGAGCCCCATGGCAGACGCAGACCACGTGCTTTCCGCGGAAGCTGACGATCACTTCCACGACGAATGCGGCGTGTTCGGCATTTTCGGCCGGCAGGACGCGGCGGCCATCGTCACGCTCGGCCTGCACGCGCTGCAGCATCGCGGCCAGGAAGCGGCCGGCATCGTCTCCTACGACGGCACCCAGTTTCATGTCGAACGCCATGTCGGCCTGATCGGCGACACCTTCACCAAGCAACGCGTCATCGACAGCCTGCAAGGCAATCGCGCCATCGGCCACACGCGCTACGCCACGACCGGCGGCGCCGGCATGCGCAACATCCAGCCCTTCTTCGCCGAACTGGCCGATGGCGGTTTTGCCGTGGCCCATAACGGCAATCTGACCAACGCCATGACCGTGCAGCGCGCGCTGCAGAAGCAAGGCGCGATCTTCTCCTCGACCTCCGACACCGAGACGCTTCTGCACCTCGTCGCCACCAGCAAGGAGCGCGATCTCAACTCGCGCTTCATCGATGCGGTGCGCCAGGTCGAGGGCGCCTTTTCGCTGGTGGCGATGACGGCCAAGAAGATGATCGGTTGCCGTGACCCGCTCGGCATCCGCCCGCTGGTACTGGGCGACCTCGACGGTGCCTGGATCCTGGCCTCCGAAACCTGCGCGCTCGACATCATCGGCGCGCGTTTCGTGCGCGACCTGAAGCCCGGCGAGATGGTCGTCGTTACCTCCAAGGGCATCGAGAGCCTGTTCCCGTTCGAGCCGCGGAAAACCCGCTTCTGCATCTTCGAATATGTCTATTTCGCACGCCCGGACTCTTCGGTCGAAGGCCGCAACGTCTACGAGGTGCGCAAGCGCATCGGCGCGGAACTCGCGCAGGAAAATCCCGTGGAGGCCGACATCGTCGTGCCGGTGCCGGATTCCGGCACGCCGGCGGCAATCGGCTTTTCGCAAGCCGCGGGCATCCCCTTCGAGCTCGGCATCATCCGCAACCACTATGTCGGCCGCACCTTCATCCAGCCCGGCGATTCGATCCGCCACATGGGCGTCAAGCTGAAGCACAACGCCAACCGCCGCATGATCGAGGGCAAGCGCGTCGTGCTGGTCGACGATTCCATCGTGCGCGGCACCACCAGCCAGAAGATCGTGCAGATGGTGCGAGACGCCGGCGCCAAGGAAGTGCATATGCGCATCGCCTCGCCGCCGACCAGCGCCTCCTGCTTCTACGGCGTCGATACGCCAGAAAAATCGAAGCTTTTGGCATCACGTATGTCGATCGAGGAGATGGCCGAATTCATCCGCGTCGATTCGCTCGGCTTCCTGTCGATCGACGGACTCTATCGCGCCGTCGGCGAGGCCAACCGCGACAACGAGCAGCCGCAATTCTGCGACGCCTGCTTCACCGGCCAGTATCCGAGCCGCCTGCTCGACTTCGAAGGCCACGACAATGTGCGCACGCTGTCGCTGCTGGCGACGAGCGGCGCATAGGATTGCCGCACTGCCAGTTGCCATAGCCATATTTCCGGAATCTATCGCATGACCTTCGACCTTTCCGGCCGCGTTGCGGTCGTCACCGGCGCCTCGCGCGGCATCGGTTACTTCATCGCCAGGGAACTGGCTGCCGCCGGCGCCCACGTCATTGCCGTGGCGCGCACCGTGGGCGGGCTGGAAGAACTCGACGACCAGATCAAGGCCGAGCGCGCCAAAACCGGCAAGGGCGAAGCGACGCTGGTGCCGCTCGACCTTGCCGACATGGCCGGCATCGACCGCCTGGGCGGCGCCATCCATGAGCGGTGGGGCAAGCTCGACATTCTCGTCGCCAATGCGGGCGTGCTCGGCGTGATCTCGCCGATCGGCCATGTCGAGGCGAAAACCTTCGAGAAGGTGATGACCATCAACGTCACCTCGACCTGGCGGCTGATCCGCTCGGTCGACCCACTGCTGCGGCTCTCCGACGCCGGCCGGGCCATCATCCTGTCGTCCAACGCTGCTCACTCGGCGCGCGCCTTCTGGGCGCCCTACGCGGCTTCCAAGGCGGCGGTCGAGACGATGATGCGCTCCTGGGCACATGAGACGCAGAGCCTGCCCTTGCGCGTCAATGCCGCCGATCCGGGGGCCACCCGCACCGCGATGCGCGCGCAGGCCGTGCCCGGCGAGGACCCGGAAACGCTGCCGCATCCCTCCGAGATCGCCAAACGCATCGTGCCGCTGGCAAGCCCCGACCTGAAAGAGACAGGATTGATCTTCCAGGCCAAGCACAACCGTTTCGTCGCCTACCGACAGCCGGAATAGCCGCATCTTTTTTGTCGGAAGAATTCGGCTCCGGGCGGCGTTCCTCGAATGTACATTCGAAGCTCAAACCCGGAGGACCGACATGCGCAGACTTATTCTCATCGCCGCCACCGCCACTATCTCCGCCTTGGCCGCCGGCACAGCCTTGTCACAAGATGCCAAGATGAGTTTCTTCGTCACCAGCGTCGGCTCGGGCAAGGGGGCCGACCTCGGCGGCCTGAAGGGCGCCGACGCGCATTGCGCCTCGCTGGCGGAAGCAGCCGGCGTCACCGGCAAGACCTGGGCCGCATATCTGTCGACCAGCACCGAGGATGCGCGCGACCGCATCGGCAAGGGACCGTGGGTGAATGCCAAGGGCATCAAGATAGCCGACGACGTCGCCTCGCTGCACGGCGATGCCAACGGCATCACCAAGCAGACGGCGCTCACCGAGAAAGGCGAGATGGTCAACGGCCGCGGCGACACGCCGAACCGCCACGATATGCTGACCGGCTCGAAACCCGACGGCACCAGGATCGCCGACCAGACCTGCGGTGACTGGACGATGAGCGGCACGGAAGGGGCAGCCATGATGGGCCATCACGACCGCACCGGGCTCGACGATTCAGCTGCCGCCAAATCCTGGAACTCTTCGCATGCTTCGCGCGGCGGCTGCGGCCAGGAGGCGCTGAAAGGCACCGGCGGCGACGGCCTGTTCTATTGTTTCGCAACGAATTGACCAGACCTCGCCCGCCCCGCCACATCACGCGGCTGTGATGTGGCGGGGCGGAAAGCTGAGTCGCGGTCATGCTTTCGTCATTTCCGCAGAGTTGATAGGATCGCATAGATTCCCACAACAAGCCCCGGCTGGGCAGAGCAAGGAAATTCCCATGGCTTCGAGCGTAGCGTTGGTCTGGTACCTGGTAATCGCCGGCCCGCAAGGCGGCATGGTCGTGTTGCCCAGCACGTTCGACAAGCGCGAACAATGCACCGCCGCCATCACCGAATACCAGAAGCAGCCGGCCCCGACCGGCTGGTCGCTGCAATGCGTGCCGAGCGCGTCACCCTTCACCGACGAGGGCGACGCGGAGGAACCGGCAGCGCAGTAAGGCGCGATGCGGCGTCAGCGCCGTGCGCTGACCGTCAGTTCCGGCTTCTGGTTGATGGTCTGGAACACCACGCAGTAGCGTTCGGTCAGCTTCAGCAAGGAATCGATGCGCTCCTGCGGCTCATCGGTGTCGAGACTGAAATTCAGCCTGATGGCGCGAAAACCGACCGGCGCATCCTTGGCAACGCCAAGCGTGCCGCGAAAATCAAGGTCGCCTTCGGCCTCGACCGTGGCGGCGCCGAGCTTGAATTCGAGCGCCGTCGCCACCGCCTTGAGCGTCACGCCGGCGCAGGCCACAAGTGCCTCCAGCAGCATGTCGCCCGAGCAAAGCTCGAGCCCCGAGCCGCCGGTTGCGGGATGCAGACCGGCAATCGCGAGAGCCCTGCCCGTCTCGACCTTGCAGGCGATCGACTGGTCATCGAGACTGCCTCTGGCCCTGAGCGTGATGAGCGCGCGCGAAGCATCATCGCGATAGGTCTCTTTCAGCGGCGCCTGCATGGCCTTCAGTGCGGTGGCGTCCATTTCGCTGCCCCTTTCGACGATCGTTTCTGGCGCTGGCATGCGTCAACCCACCGAGATTTGACCCGATCACACCGGAAAGCAAACATAATCATCGCGTTGGGACACAGGCGCGCGCAACCACTATCCCAAATGGACGGACGAGGCCTCAAAGACCGTCTGAGCCGTGGCGAGTGCCGCCGTCCCATTTTCCGGTGATCGACTCGGGTCAACGAGGGCTGGCGATGGGCAGTCGGGTGTGCGGGCGGTTTCTCCTGATTAGGAATTTTTTCTTGACAAGGTGAAGGCAACTATGGTATATTTCTGGTTATGGTGCTGAGTTGCGCCACGGACCCGCCGTACAGGCGGTTTTTTTCATTCAATGCTCTCTCAATAGCGCGTCGAGAAGGCTTGCACGGAACCCGCTGACCCGGATTCGTTGCTTGATGGCGGGCGATCCGTCTTCAGCCGGACAAGCCTTTCCTTTGACTTCGATCGCATTGGCTATAGCTATGCGACAAGCGTTCTCGCGGAGGCGTCATGCCGTTCAAGTTGAAACTGATCTCTCTCATCCTGCTGATGCTTGCTGCCTTCGCACAGCCTGTCCTGGCTGAAACGCCGGAGAGGCCGGCGCCGACCGGCGGTGTGCTGTCGCTGCTGCCGCCGCCGCAGGTCACCAGCCATTCGATCACGGTTGCCGGACGCAAGCTGGACTATCAGGCCAAGACCGGCACGCTGTCGCTGCTTTCAGGCAAGGCCGACGTCACGGCGGAGATCTTTTATGTCGCCTATACGCTGCGGCCACCGGCCGACGCGGCAAAAACGGCACCACGCCCCATTACCTTCGTCTTCAATGGCGGCCCCGGGGCGGCTTCCGCCTATCTGCATCTCGGTGCGCTCGGTCCGCGCATCATCACGACCGGAGCCGATGGCGAATTCCTGCCGCCGCCGCAAAAGATCATGGACAATCCGGACAGCTGGCTCGACATGACCGACCTCGTCTTTGTCGATCCGGTCGGCACCGGCTACAGCCGCGAGGCTCCCGGGCAGAACACCCACGATTTCTGGGGCGTCAACCAGGACGCCAGCTCGATCGGCGCCTTCATCCGGCTCTATCTGGCCCAGAACGGCCGCAGCAGCTCGCCGCTTTTCCTGGCCGGAGAAAGCTATGGCGGGTTTCGCGCGGCGCTGCTGGCCAGGACTTTGCAGGAAGATGTCGGCCTTAGCCCGAGCGGCATCGTGCTGATCTCGCCGGCGCTGGAATTCATGCTGGTGCAACCCGACGAATTCGAGCCGCTGCACTGGGCTCTCGAACTCCCCTCGCTGGCGTCGGTGCGGCTCAGTGCCGACGGCGTTACCGGCGAGGCGCTGCGGGCGCAGTTGGCCGCGGTCGAGCGCTATGCGCTTGGCGACTACCTCACGGCGCTGGCCAGCGGGCTGGAGCAAGGCGGGCGGCTGGCGAGCCAGCGGGTGGCCGAGATCACCGGCCTGCCCCTCGACCTCGTGCAGCGGAATTTCGCGCGTATACCGACCAGCCTTTTCGCGAGGGAGTTTGCCCGCTCGAAAAGCAAGGTGCTCAGCCCCTATGACGCCATGATCGGCACGGCCGACATCGCTCCTGAAAGCGCTCGCACCGCCGGACCCGATCCTGTGCTCGACCGCAGCGTTCCAGCATTGACCTCGGCTTTTGTCGGCTATGCCCGCGACGAATTGAACTACCACACCGATGTCAGCTACCGGCTGCTCAATGGCGAGATCAGCCGCAATTGGGACTACGGCACATCGCGGCAGGGCTATGCCGGCGTGATGAACGATCTGCAGCGGGCGCGCTCGCTCAATCCCGCGCTCGGCGTCGTCATCGTCAACGGCTACACCGACCTCGTCACGCCCTATCTGGCATCTCGCTATCTGGTGAACCAGGTACCGACGCTCGCCGGTGCAAAGCCCATCCGCGTCGATGTGCTGGACGGAGGACACATGATGTATTTCAGGCCGGACGGAAGGCGGGCGCTCAAGGCAGCGGCGGCGGAGCTTTACCAAGCGACGCAGTAAGCGTCGCTTGGAAACACCGGAGTGACGGGCAGTCCGCGATACGCTGGCGGGACAGTTCGCTCCTCTGTCCTCCAGGCAAAGGAGCCGCGAAGGACATCGCAGTTCATCTTGGCCGCCGGCTGCCTTCAACCGGCCTGCGGCGCCGAAGCGATCTCACACCCGTGGCTGTGACTTCACATGGGCAATGTAGCCGCGCACGTCGCTGGCCGGGTCTGCATAGGCCTTGCCGAGCTTCTTCTCCATCGCGGCCATGTAGTCGCTGGCCCATTCGGGCAGAGCATAGTCGATGACGGCGAGAAATTCGAGTGTCGCCGCCAGGCGGATGTCGGCGATAGACGGGTTCTTGCCTCCGATGAAGGGCTTGCCATCCCTGAAGAAAGAGTGGAACACCTCCAGCGGTTCGGAGATGGCGGCGATCGCCGCCTTCTGCGCCTCGGCCTTCCTGTCGGGATGAGCGTCGCTGTGGCCGACCTCTCCGGCATATTGCGGGAAACCGAGCGCCGGATAGGTGGCGCGCGCCACATAGGGATAGAGCGTGCCGATCAGGTAGAACATGGCGCTGTCGATCATCGCCCGCTTGGCAGGCGCCTTGGGGTAGAATTTCTCCAGCCCGTGCTTGTTGGCGAGATACTGCATGATGGCGCAGCTTTCCCAAAGCACCCCTCGCGGCAGGCCCTTGTCCTCGATCATCGGAGTCAGATGGGCCGGGTTGCGCGCCATGAATTCGGGCGAGCGCGTGCTGCCCCAGGCGTCGGCCTCGGCATGGTCCAGCCCGGCGGCGCGGGCAAACACCCGAACCGTCATGTTGTTGACGCTGGGCTTCAGCATGCTGATCATCAGGGCGGGTTTCTTCGCCGATTTCCCCTTGGTCCTGGACGCGGTTTTGCCGGCGGTTGCTGCTTTTGACGCCGCCTTGGCCGAAGGCTTTGCCGATATTTTTGGTGCCGGCTTGGCTGAAGCTTTTGCTGCTGGTTTCGCCGTGGCTTTTGGTGTCGCCTTGGCCGCCGGCTTCCTCGCACCCTTCGTCGCTGTCTTTGCCATGTGTTCCTCCCTTTGCTTATTCAAAAATCAATATGGATTGCGTGGCGCCCTGTCGGCCGACAATGTCGCGCGCGAGCGCTCGACCAGCGCCTGGATGGCGTCGGCCAGATGCGCCTCGGCGATGTTGTAGTCGCCACGCGCGACGCGGAGCTTGTGCGCTTCCATCAGCACGTCGGCATGGCTAAAGCCGGCCGGCGGCTCGAAACGGTAGGAAGCAAGTTCGATCAGCAGGCCAAGCGGATCCTCGAAATAGATCGAATCCATGAAACCGCGGTCCTTGACGCCACTGTGCTTGATGGCGCGCTCGTCAAGCCGGGCGACCGCCTGCAGGAAGGTCACGCGCGACACGGCAAAGGCGATGTGGTGGACGCAGCCGGTATCGGTCGGGGTGCGGCGCTTTGCCGGCGTGCGGGTCTCGTCGGTAAAGATGGTGATCAGCCGCCCGTCGCCCGGATCGAAATAGAGATGGCTTTCGGCTGCCTTGTCGAGGTTGGGTTGCTCGAAAATGAAAGGCATGCCCAGCACGCCTTCCCAGAAATCGATCGATGTCTGGCGACCGGCGCCGACCAGCGTGATGTGATGGACGCCTTGCGATTGCAGTTTCTGCATTGCGTTCTCCCCCTGATGTCGGCGTTTCGATATCCGTAAGTGCCAGCTGTCAGGCCCACCGCGCATGATGCGAATGGCGTCTCTTATGCGAGCGCTGGCTTCCTGATCCGCACCGTTCCCTTGGCTCGCCGAACCTTACGCGCCGGCTTTGTGAGACGATGCTAAACCAATCAGTCGCGCCGCGCCAGAAGCCGCATCGGGATCGGCCCTGCCCCAACGCAAGCACGGCGCTGGAGCAGCGCCATGCAAGGTTTCGCCCCTATAGCTGGCGGGAGCGGAGCCGACAGGGGCCGGAGCCGTTTTCACACAAGGCCGCTTGTCGCATGGCCGATGTCGCCATTCTCGAAACACGCGAAAGGGTTCTCGCCGGTATCCTCCTGACCGGCGCCGCCTATTTGCTTTTTTCGACGCAGGACGCTTCGATCAAGCTGCTGGTAGCCGGCATGAGCGTCTGGCAGATCCTGTTCTTCCGCAGCATCACCATACTGACCGCCTGCGCGGCGATCGGCGGACGGCATCTCTATGCGGAGACGGCGCGGTCGCCGATCGTGTGGCCGATGCTGTTGCGCAGCGTCTTCACCCTGGCGGCGTGGCTTTGTTATTACAATGCCGCGCGCAGCCTGCAGCTCGCCGAACTGACCACCGTCTATTACGCGGCCCCGATCATCGTCATCGTGCTTTCGGTGGTGATGCTTGGCGAAAAAGTGCCCATGCTACGCTGGCTGGCGGTGGCGATCGGCTTCGCCGGCGTCTTCGTCGCCTGCGACCCTGCCCATCTCGGCCTGTCCGTGCCGGTGCTGCTGGTGCTGGCCGCCGCTTTCCTGTGGGGCGTCGCTATCGTGCTGTTGCGCAAGACAGCACTTGCCGAGCGCTCGATGATCCAGCTCCTGCTCAACAATTTCTATTTCCTGATATTCTCGGCGGTGCCCGCGCTGCTCTGGTGGCAGATGCCCGGCTGGAGCGAACTGCTTCTGCTTGCCAGCGTCGGCGCGCTCGGCGGCTTGGCGCAGTATCTTCTCTTCGAAGGCATGAAACGGACGCCGGCCTCGATCATCGCGCCGCTGGAATACACTTCGCTGTTGTGGGCCTTCGCGCTCGGCTTCGCCATCTGGGGCGACGTGCCGCGTCGCGAAGTGTTTTTCGGCGCTGCTCTCATCATCACCGCAGGGCTGCTGATCGTCGGCGGCGAGCATTTCCGCAAACGGCTGTGACGGGCCAGATTTCTGACACTACGATGTCAGGACAGAACCACGTAAATTGGCTTTCATGACCGATGTAGCAGCCGCCACCGACACCGCAGAACGGACACTTGGCATCATCCTGGTGTCGTCGTCGGCGGCGGTGTTCGGATTGACCGGCGTGCTGACCAAATCGATCCATGCCGATCCGCTGACCATCACCTGCTGGCGCGGTTTCGTCGGCTCGATCCTGATCAGCCTCTATGTGCTGTGGCGCCGCCACCGCTCCGGCAACCGCCAAACGCTGCGGCTCGGCTGGCGCGGCTGGCTGCTGGCGGTGGAAGGCGCGCTGGCCAGCATCGCCTTCATCTGCGCCTTCAAATTCACCTTCGTCGCCAATGTCACGGTCATCTACGCGACGTCGCCTTTCATTGCCGCGCTGCTCGCCTTCCTGCTGGTGCGCGAGCCCTTCCGCCTGCAGACGATGTTAGCCGCCGCCGTCTCGCTTTGCGGCGTCGCGGTCATGGTCTGGTCGAGCTTCGGCACAGGCAATCTGTTCGGAGACGGGCTGGCGCTGCTGATGACGGTCGGCAGCGCGCTCTACATGATCATGGTGCGCGCCTTCCGCGACACGCCGGCGGTCTGGGCAGGCGCGGTCTCGGCCCTGCTGTTGTTCATACTCGGCTGGTTCGTCACCGACCCGCTTGCCGTCTCGGCAAGGGATGCCGTGCTGCTCGTCGCCTTCGGCTCGAGCTTCGCGCTCTCCTCGATCCTGTGGACGGAAGGCGCGAGGCTCATCCCGGCGGCTGAATCCGGCCTGCTCGGCTCTGCCGAAGTGCCGTTCGCGATCCTGTTTGCCTTCCTTTTCCTGGCCGAGATACCGCCCATGGCCAGCATGATCGGCGGCGCAATCGTGCTTTGCGCGGTCTTTGCCCATGCCGGCCGCGACTGGCTGTCGGCAAAGCAGCAACAAGCGCCAGGGCCGTTGTGAAAGCCGAGCCCAAAAAAATTTGCGCAGTCACGGAACCATCATCCCGTTCAGGCATTGTTGAGCCGACGGACCACCCCCGAGTCCCCCCAAACCCCTCGGTCCGTCCTACTCCAAGCCGACCGCAAGGTCGGCTTTTTCTTTGGCCCCGCGCCGGACGACAGGCCGCTGTCAGCCAAAAAGTCCTGGCACAGCCAGGCCGGTGCCGAGCAGTGCGGCCAAATCCCGCGCCGGGTTCTCGGCATCGGCGCGCAGCCGGATGGCGAATTCGGCAACGGGCACGGGCGGCAGCTCGAACGTGCGCGGTGCTTCGACAATCCCGGAATGGGCAAAGCGCGCGGTGCGCAGCGTCAGCGCAATGCCGGCCTTGACCGCCGTGCGCAGGCCGACCAGGCTCGCGCTGCCGGCCGCGATGCGATAGCGCCGACCGGCCGCATCGAGCGCCGAGATAGCCGCTTCGCGGAAGCCGCAATGCGGATCGAGCAATGCAAGCGGCAACTCGTCCTGTCGCGCAGCCAGCCCTTTTTGCGAACACAGCCACATCATCGGCTCGCGCAGCATGCCGATTTCGTCCGGCGTCGCAGCTTGCCGCATAATGATCGCCAGATCCAGGCTACCGCCCTGAAGGGCTTGCGCCAGCTCGGCGGAGCGGCCGACGCGCAGCTCGATCCTGACGCGCGGATGGCTTTCGGCGAAGGCACGCAGCAAATCGGGCAAGCCGCTGTCGGCGAAATCCTGCGTCGTACCGATCGCGATGCGTCCGTCGGCCCTTGCGCCCTTCAGGCCGAGCCAGGCTTCACGATGCGCTGCAAGGATACGCCGGGCATGGCCGACAAGCTCCTCACCGGTCGGCGTCAGGCTGCGGCCCCTGCCCTGCGGCGCCAGGAGCGGTTCGCCGACAGCCTCTTCCAGCCGCTGCATCTGCGCCGTCACAGCCGACGGTGAACGGCCGACGATAGAGGCCGCCTGCGCCAGCGAGCCGCCGTCGGCGAAGGCGAGGAATGTCCTCAAGAGGTCGGGATCGAGCGTTTTCATAATTCGATATTATCGAAGTATTCTCTGAAAACAATTCGATTTTCATGTTTCTTGGTTGGTGACAGGGTTGCATCATCGGCTGACAGAGGCCGCCAGAACCAAGGAGAAGGACAATGCCCATCATCAACGTCAGCGTCACCGGGAAGCCCGACGCCACGCTGTCCGCCAGGATCGCCAAGGAGGCGACCGAACTCACCGCCACGCACCTTCGCAAGAATCCGACCATAACGGCGGTTGCCGTCTCTTATCTCGATCCGCAGCACTGGTTCGCCGGCGGCACGTCGCTGGCCGAGCATGGGACCAATACGTTCTGGCTCGACATCAAGGTGGTCGACGGCACCAACACCAAGCTCGAGCTGGAAGCCTATCTCAAGGCGATCTTCGCCGCCTTCGGGCGCCTGCTCGGGTCCGTGCACGAAGAAAGCTACGCCTTCGTCCACGAAGTGCCGGCCGCCGCCTACGGTTATGGCGGCAAAACGCAGGAATTCCGCTTCATCAGCGGGAGACTGAAGGCGGCGTAAAGGATGCCGCTTTTGCCCTTCCCTTCGTGAGAGGCGGCAAGAGGCCCTTACGCATTGACCTTGCCCGCACATCGTCTAGGTTCTTGCCGAAGCGGCCGCAGAGCCGAGGTGCAAGGAACGTTGGGAGAGACGCGGCATGATCCTGACACTGGCGCTGCTTGCGGGTCTGGTCGTGGCCTGGCTGCTGATCGGGGTAGTGGAAAAGTTCCGCCTCGGCCTGCGCTTTGCCCAGGCGCTGCTCTACGTGCCGTTCAAGCTCGCCTATCGGATCAGCGACAGCCGCATAGCAATCGCGCGCGATGCGGTGGCGCCAGTCATCTATGTCATCTCACATCAGTCGCACTTCGAACCGGCGCTGATGCTGTCGCTGCTGCCTGACGACACGCTGCACATCCTCGACGGAGCCTCGGCCAGGGCACCATGGCTAGAGCCTTGGCGCGAGCTTGGCCGCACCATCGCCTTCAACGCCGAACACGTCTTCGTCAGCCGTAGGCTGGTGCGCGTGCTGAAGGGCAAGGGCCGGCTTGCCGTCTACCTGCCGGACGCGGTCGAGCCCGACGTCAAGTCGTTCCGGCTGTTTCGCGCTGTCACCCGCATCGCCATGCAGGCCGACGCCCGCATCGTGCCGATCTTCGTCGGCGGCGCCCGCGACCTTCCTGTCTCGCTGACGCCGGCCAGCATCGCGCCAAGGCGCTGGTTCCCTCGCCTGTCGATCAGCGCATTGGAACCAATGACCATCGCCGAGCTGGTGGCGCGCATTCCCGACCAGGCCTCGAACACCAACGCGCTGTTCGACCGCTTCGCCGAGGCGCGCTTCGCAGCCGCCGATCTCGATCGCGGCCTGTTCCTGGCCATGCGTGACGCCGCAACCAGGGTCGGCGCATCGCATCCGATCATCGAGGACGTCGTCTCGGGCGCGCTCAGCTATCGAAAACTGTTTATCGGCGCGCGCGTGCTGGGCAGGCGTTTCGAGACGGTGACGGCGCCCGGCGAAGCGGTCGGCCTGCTCCTGCCCAACGCCGATGGCGTGGTGCTGTCCCTGGTCGGGCTGCTCTCGGCCGGGCGGGTGGCCGCGATGATCAACTACACCGCGGGTCCGGCCAGCGTCACCGCCGCCATCCGCACGGCGGTGATCCGCACGGTCGTCTCCTCCCGCGCCTTCATCGAGAAGGCCGACCTCGGCGATATCGTGACGGCGGTCGAAAAGGGTGGCGCGAAATTTCTCTGGCTGGAGGATACACGCGCAAGCGTGACAGCGCTGGAAAAGCTTACCGCCGCCTTGCTGTGGCGCCGGCCGCTGCAGCGCCAGGACGCAGCCAAACCCGCGGTCATCCTGTTCACCTCCGGTTCGGAAGGCACGCCGAAGGCGGTGGTGCTGTCGCACAAGAACCTTTACGCCAACGCCATGCAGGCGGAAGCCCGTGTCACCATCTCGCCGGCCGATATCCTGCTCAACGTATTGCCTGTGTTCCACTCCTTCGGGCTGACGGGCGGCACCATCCTGCCGCTGGTTACAGGCGTAAAGCTGTTCCTTTACCCTTCGCCTCTCCATTACAAGATCATCCCCGAGATCGCCCGTAAGGTGAAGCCGACGGTCATGTTCGGCACCGACACTTTCCTCGCCAATTACGCGCGCGCCGCCAAGGACGGCGATTTTTCCAGCCTGCGCTTCGTCGTCGCCGGCGCCGAAGCGGTGAAGCCGGAAACCCGCCGCACCTATCGCGAGCGTTTCCAGGCCGAGATCATCGAAGGCTTTGGGCTGACCGAGGCCGCGCCCGTGGTTGCCGTCAACACCGCCATCCATAGCCGCGACGGCACCGTCGGGCGGCTGCTGCCGGCCATCCGCATGAAGCTCGAACCCGTCGAAGGCATCGATGGCGCCGGCCGTCTGTGGCTCGACGGTCCGAATATGATGATGGGCTACATGACCGCCGACCGACCGGGCGAATTGCAGCGGCTCGAAGGCTGGCACGACACCGGCGACATCGTCTCGGTCGACCGCGAGGGCTTCATCACCATTCGCGGCCGGGCCAAGCGTTTCGCCAAGATCGCCGGCGAGATGGTGTCGCTGGGTGCGGTCGAGATGCTGGTGCAGTCGCTGTGGCCGGAAGAGCGCCATGCCGCCGTGGCGGTGCCCGACAAACGGCGCGGCGAGCGCATCGTGCTGGTGACCACCGCCGACGATGCGAGTGCCGAGGAACTGCGCCAATTCGGCAAGAAGGCCGGGGCGGCCGAACTGATGGTGCCCAACGACATCGTCAAGGTGGAAGAGATCCCGGCGCTGGGCTCGGGCAAGACCGACTACGTGTCGGCCCGCAGACTGGCCATCGATCGTCTGGGGCTGAGTGCGGCGGCGTAGGCGAACGGCCTGAAGGGTCGTCTCGCCTAAATCGCAGGCCCGGGCGCAAAGCGCTGGCCTTCAATGCACCCTCTGTCGCCTTCAGCGACATCCCCGACTTCAAAGAGGGATAACAGCGTTATCCTATATCCGAAGGCGGCACCTGCTCGCCTTCCAGCCTGGCGCGCTTCGAATAGGCACGCACGCTGAAGGGCAGGAAGAGGAGATAACCGGCGACGGAGGCCGTCAGCGTGTACCAGGGATAGGTCATCAAGAGCAGGATGTAGAGCACGACCCCCAGGATGACCGGCAATACCTTGTCACCCGGCACCTTGACGCTCTTACCCGAATAGACCGGCAAACGGCTGACCAGCAGGAAGGCGACCAGTATGGTGAAGCCGGTGGCGATGAAGGCGGCCGGGCGGCCGGGCTCCAGCCCAAGCCGCAGGAAATACAGATAAAGCGGCAGCATCACCAGCACGGCGCCCGCCGGCGCCGGTACCCCAACGAAATATTCGGTCTGCCATGCCGGCCGCTCGGCCTTTTCCTCGTCAAGAACATTGAAGCGGGCGAGCCGCATGCCGCAGGCGATGGTGAACAAAAGGGCGGCAATCCAACCCGGCGATCCCGCGCGGTCGAGCAGGAAAGCGTAAAGCACCAGCGCGGGCGCGACGCCGAAATTGACGATGTCGGCCAGCGAATCCATCTGCGCGCCGAATTTCGACGTCGCCTTCAGCATCCGCGCCAGTCGGCCGTCTATGCCGTCGAGAAACGCGGCGAGCAGCACCATGACCACCGCGGGCTCGAAGCGGTTCTCGAAAGCGAAGCGGATGCCGGACAAGCCGGCACAGATGGCGAGCACCGTAACCAGATTGGGCAGCACCATGCGCATCGGGATTTCGCGAATGCGCGGGCCGCCGCTGGCATGTGCCTCGAATTTCTTGAACGGCGCGCCCACCGGTCAGGATATCCGCACGAGAGGCGTGGCGGCGATACCGCCGAATTCCGCCAGCACCGTTTCGCCGGCGACCGCCGTCTGGCCGACGGCCACGCGTGGTGTCGCCGCCTCCGGCAGGAAGACGTCGACGCGCGAACCGAAGCGGATCAGGCCGAAACGCTCGCCGATGGCGATCGAGCCGCCGGCCTCGGCCCAGCAGACGATGCGCCGCGCCACGAGGCCGGCGATCTGCACCGCCGCGACGGTGCCGTTGGGGCTGTCGATGACCAGCCCGTTGCGCTCGTTCTCGGTGCTTGCCTTGTCGAGTTCGGCATTAAGGAACTTCCCGGGCCGATGCTCGATACGGGAAATCTTGCCGCGCACCGGGGCGCGGTTCACGTGGCAGGAAAAGACGTTCATGAACACCGATATGCGGGTCATTTCGGCATTGCCGAGGCCAAGCTCGCGCGGCGGCACGGCCGGGCCGACCGCCGAGATGACGCCGTCGGCGGGGCTCACCACCAGACGGTCGTCGACCGGCGTCACCCGCTCGGGATCGCGGAAGAAATAGGCGCACCAGGCGGTGAGGATGAGCCCGATCCAGAACAGGATCGAGGAGAAATAGCCGAGGAAAAGCGTGCCCGCGCCAAAGGCGGCGATGAACGGATAGCCCTCGCGATGGATCGGTACGAACGCGTTCTTGACCGTATCGACAAGGCTCATGGGATGGGGCAGTCCCTGTTTCAGGTCCGGCCTCAATAACCGAAACACCCTCTGCCCGCAACGCGACAATGGCGAGGGAGGGGCGCGCAGTAGCCTTTTAGAATTGTCGGCCGCCATGTCGGCAAGCCATACGCTCGCCCGTCCTTGGCAGGACAGTGCCCCGCGACGCCTTCGGAACGGTGACGTGGGTCACGCAGCCAAGGAGCCAGCCAATGTCATCCGTTGCCGAGAACGCCAAGATTATCACCATGGGCCTCGCTTTCGGGGAATCGCCGCGTTGGCATGAGGGACGCCTGTGGCTCTGCAACTGGGGTACCGGAGAGATCGTCGCCGTGAGCGAAGACGGCAAGAGCAGGGTGATGCTCACCATGCCAGCGGTCCTGCCCTACTCCATCGACTGGCTGCCGGATGGCAGGTTGCTCGTGATTTCAGGCCGCGAAGGCCTGCTGCTAAGGCAGGAGGTGGATGGCAGGCTCGTCACCCATGCCGATCTGCGCGACCTCTCGAAAAGCCCCTGGAACGAGATCGTCGTCGATGGGCGCGGCAATATCTATGTCAATGGCGGCGGCCCGGCGCCGGCACCCGGCCAGCATTTCGGCCCGGGCACGATCGTGCTGATCACACCGGACGGGACGGCCAGGCAAGTGGCTGAGAATATCGCGTTTGCCAATGGCATGGCTGTGACCCCGGACAACAGGACGCTGATCATTGCCGAATCCCACTCCAACCGGCTGACCGCCTTCGACATAGCCGCCGACGGCACTCTGGCTAATCGGCGGGTGTGGGCCGATCTCGACGGCTATCCCGATGGCATCTGCCTAGATGCCGAAGGGACGGTCTGGTACGCGGATGTTCCCAACAAGCGCTGTGCGCAGGTACGCGAAGGCGGTGAGGTGCTGCAGACCGTGACCGCCGATCGCGGCTGCTTCGCCTGCATGCTGGGCGGTGTCGACGGCAGGACGCTGTTCATCACCGTCGCCGAATGGCGCGGCTTCGACCACATGTCGAGCGACGCCCGCACTGGTCAGGTGCTGGGCGTCGCTGTTTCCTCGCCTGGCGCGGGATGGCCGTCTTACATTTCGGGCACACGCTGATTGGCGAAAGCGATGGAGATAGCCAACGCCGCTACGACAGCTCCGACGTGCGCCTGCGCACCACCACACCCAGTTCGTCGCTTTCGCGGGCGATGCGCAGACGCTCCTCAGCTTCGGTCGCCTCGCGCTGGCGGTCCCACATCGAGGCGTAAAGCCCGTGCTTGCGCATCAGATCGGCATGTGTGCCGCGTTCGGCGATCTGGCCGTCCTTGAGCACGATGATTTCGTCGGCCGTGATCACCGTCGACAGCCGGTGGGCGATGACGATGGTAGTGCGGCCCCGGCTGACCAGGTCGAGCGCGGCCTGGATCTCCTGTTCGGTATGGCTGTCCAGCGCCGAGGTCGCCTCGTCGAGCATCAGGATCGGCGGCGCCTTGAGAATGGTGCGGGCAATCGCCACGCGCTGCTTCTCGCCCCCGGAAAGCTTCAGCCCGCGCTCGCCGACCATCGAGCGGTAACCCTCGGGCAGCCGCTCGATGAAAGGGCCGATCTGGGCGAGTTCGGCCGCCTTGCGCACCTCCTCCTCGCTGGCGCCGATGCGGCCGTAGCGGATGTTGTAGGCGATGGTGTCGTTGAACAGCACGGTGTCCTGAGGCACCATGCCGATCGCCGCGCGCAGGCTCTCCTGCGTCACTTCCCTGACATCCTGGCCGTCGATCAGCACCTGGCCCGACTGGATGTCGTAGAAGCGGAACAGCAGCCGCGAGATGGTCGACTTGCCCGCGCCCGAAGGACCGACGATGGCGACCGTCTTGCCGGCCGGCACCTCGAAGCTGATGCCTTTCAGGATCTTGCGGTTCGGATCATAGGAGAAATGCACGTCGCGGAATTCGACCTTGCCGGCTTCGATCGCGAGCGGCCTGGCACTGGGCTTGTCGACGATCTCCTGCGGCACGTCGAGCAGGTCGAACATCTGCTCGATATCGGTGAGGCCCTGGCGAATCTCGCGGTAGATGAAGCCGATGAAATTGAGCGGCACCGAGAGCTGCATCAGCATGGCGTTGATGAAGACGAAATCACCGACAGACTGCGTACCGCGCTGCACTTCGAGCGCGGACATGCACATGACAATGACCGTGCCCAGACCGTAGATGACGCCCTGGCCGAAATTCAGCCAGCCGAGCGACGTCCAGATCCTGGTCGCCGACATCTCGTAACGCGCCATGGAGCGGTCGAAGCGCTCGGCCTCCATGGCCTCGTTGTTGAAATATTTGACCGTCTCGAAATTGAGCAGAGAGTCGATCGCCTTGGTGTTGGCGTCGGTGTCGCTGTCGTTCATGTCGCGGCGGATCGAAATGCGCCAGTCGCTGGCGCGAACCGTGAACCAGACATAGAGCCAGACGGTGACCGCCACCACGGCTACGTATTTCCAGCCATAGGTGTAGGCGAAGATGCCCGTGGTCAGCGCGAATTCGAGGATGGTCGGCGCCGTGTTGAGCATGATGAAGCGCACGATCGTCTCGATGCCCTTGGTGCCGCGCTCGATGATGCGCGACAGGCCGCCGGTGCGTCGTTCGAGATGGAAGCGCAGGGACAACTGGTGCATATGGACGAAGGTGCGGAAGGCAAGCTGGCGCACAGCGTACTGGCCGACGCGGGCAAACAGCGCGTCGCGCAACTGGTTGAAGCCGAGTTGCACGAGCCGCACCACATTGTAGGCGACAACCAACATGACCGGGGCGAGCAGGAAGGCGGGCAGCGGCGGCGTCGATCTGCCGTCACCGGCCAAGGCGTCGGTCGCCCATTTGAAGAAATAGGGTCCCGCGACCAATGTCAGCTTGGCAACCACCAGCAGAATTGTCGCCCAGGTGACGCGCGCCCGCAGATCGGCACGATCCGCCGGCCACATATAGGGCCAGAGGTTAAGCAGCGTCTTGAAGGTCGGGGAATCGGCGGAGACGGTTTTTTCGGCCACTTTTCTTGCCTTTTGGGTGAGAGGGTCAGCGGCTGGTCGAGCAGGAAACGACGAGCGCGCTCAGCGAAGCCGACACGCCGGCAAGCGCGGCTTGGTCCACCTCGTAGCGCGAGCGCTGGCGGTCAGGCGCGAAGCGCACCAGCCCCGCCTCGACCAGGATCTTCAGATGCTGCGAGACGGTCGACTGGGCGAGATCGAGGTGGTCGACAACGTCCCGACAGCAGCAGAAACCGCTGGCAGACAGGCGTTTCAGGATCTCGATGCGCGCAGGGTGCGAGAGCGCGGCGAAGCGGGCAGCGATGGAGTGGCTGTCGGTGGTGCAAGAGGTTGGCGCGCTCGTCGCGCGGTCTTGTTCAGGCAGGGATTCGGTCATCGTTCATCGGCGATAGACGATGAACAGTGACGAGGCAAGCTGGCCGGATGGGGAGATTGCAGGCGGAGGGCTGCGAAGGATCGGCTTCGGAACGGCTTGCAGCCGCCCCGCTGACGCTTGCCTACTCCGTCTTCGCCGAATGCGTCGTCATCTGGTCACCCATCGCCTTGAGGTCGGCGGCCTCGCCTTCCTTAGACCGTGGCGGGACCTTGAACACCTGTCCCGGCCAGATGCGGTCGGGATTGCGGATCTGGTCCTGGTTGGCGAGATAGATTGTCGAGTAGCGCATGCCATAACCGTAAACGCGCCGCGAAATCCGCCACAGCGTATCGTGGCGGCGGATGATCACGGCGCCGTTGGCATGTTCGAGCTTAGGTGAAACAGTCTCGGCCACATCGGAAGGCGGCGTGGCCACTGCATCGGCCGGAGCCGGTTCCGCCGGGTTGGCGGGCGCTTCAGCGGCAGCCGACGGTTCGGCAGACTTTGCATCGGCCGCCTTGGATCCAGCAGGCGCCACGGCGGCGACCGCCTCGCCCGGTTCGCGCTCGAACGGTACGGCGGCGCGGGCCACCACCTTCATCCCGTCGGCATCGAGGCCATCGACACGGATGGTGTAACTGCCGACCGGTACGTCGCGCCTCGCCTCAACCAGGAAATGGCCATTCGGCGATGTCTGCGCTTCGCCAAGCAGGATATCGTTGGCATAGGCGCGCACCTTGCGGCCCGGGTCGGCGAGGCCGGCGACAAAGATCTTGCTGCCGTCAATCTCGACCGCTTCGACAACGATCTTGGGTTCGGCCACGGATGGCGCGGGCGGCGTTGTCGGCGCCGCAGGAGCAGGCGTTGCTTCGATGGCGGCGGACGTACCTGGCGCCGGAGCCGCGGCTGCAGGCGCTTCCGGTGTTGTCTGCGGCTGGGGCACGGTCAGCAGTTCGGCCGGCTTGCCCGGTTCCTCGACCATGGCCAGCACCTGGCCGCTCGCATTGGCGGGAATGGAGACGACGGCCGTCTGGGCGGAAGCGGTCGCGACATCGCCGGCGGTGGAGCGCAAGGCAATCGTATAGTCACCAGGCTTCAGCGGATCATCGAGCACGATGACGAAGGCGCCATCCGGACCGGCGACCGTCGAGCCGATCACGGTCGAACCGTTGAGGATCTCGACCTTTGAATTGGGCGCGGCATTGCCGGCGACGACGATCGAACCATCGCCTTCAACGCGCACCACGTCGAAGGTCGGGGCGATCGGACCCGCGACGGCAGGCGCGGTTGCCTCAGAGGTTGGAGCGGACGGTGCCGCAGCCTGCGGCAGCCGCGCTTCCGTGCCCGGATTGGCCGGCTTCGGCGCCACAGGCGGAGCCTGCGCCGCGACGTCCGCCGGCGGCGTGCGATTGAAATATGGGTCGAGCGCGCCCGACACATAGGCGGTTCCCGCGACCGCAACGGTCCCACCCGCCGCGAACAGAAACGCCTTCAACGGATTGATCGCCATCTACTTCCCTGCCCCTTAGCCACCTAACGCCGGTCTAGCCTGTTTTACCATCACCGACAAGAAAAAGCCCGGACTTCTCGGCCCTTAGGGCTTGACCGCGCTTTCAGACCCAATCACCAATCATCGGCATGAATACGATTCGATCCGTCTGCGTCTATTGCGGCTCGTCTCCGGGCCGCGATGAAACCTATGCCAAGGCTGGTCACCTGCTCGGGCGATCGCTTGCGCGCTCCGGCCTCAGGCTGATCTATGGCGGCGGCACCAAAGGCATCATGGGCGCTGTCGCTGAAGGCGCGCTCAAGGCCGGCGGCAAGGTCACCGGCATCATTCCCCGCTTCCTGATCAACAGGGAAGCAACCGAAACCGCGCTAGACCGGCTCGACGAGCTCGTGATCACCGAAAACATGCACGAGCGCAAACATAAGATGTTCGAGAAATCCGACGCCTTTGTGGCGCTGCCGGGCGGCATCGGCACAGTCGAGGAGATCGTCGAGGTCATGACCTGGGCGCAACTTGGCCATCACCGAAAGCCGATCGTCTTCGGCAATGTCGGCGGATTCTGGGATCCGATGCTGGCGCTTATCGACCATATGGCAACCGAAGGCTTCATTCACACCGCACAGCGGGTCAAGCCGCTGGTCGTCAATGACCCCGAGGCAATCGTCGCCGCCATCATGGTGGCAGGCTCCTCGGTCGATGCGCCGACGGAGGGCGTGCAGTCGGTGATAGATAAGATGTAGGGGAGTAAGGGAGTAAGGGAGTAGGGGAGTAAGGCAGTAGCGGAAGATAGAACCTACTGCCCTACTGCCCTACTGCCCTACTGCCCTACTGCCCTACTGCCCTACTGCCCTACTCCAGCCTGCCGCAGATCAGCGATTACCGCCCGCCGATCTTGGCGCCGCCAGGCAAGATGGATCGAGACCTTGCGCTCGAACCATGGCAGGTCCCGAAACAGGATCCCGGGCGGCGCGGCGATGCGCAGGCTCGACTGGACGGTGGCAAGGCCGAGGCCGGCGCTGACAAGGCCGAGCGAGGTCAACGGGTCCGCCGTCTCATAGGCGATATCGGGCAGGAAACCCGCCTTGGCGCAGGCGGCCAGGAACTGGCCGCGATTGGTGTCGTCGGGCTGGCGCACGACGGTGATCCAGACGCGGCCGTCGAGATGGTGCGGCTGGATATCGGCCACTTCGGCGAGCGGATCGCCTTCGGGCATCGCCAGCGCCAGCGGCTCGTGGCGCAGCGGCATGCTGGCGACATCGGGATCGTCCGCGGCGGGCGGCGAATAGACCAGGCCCAGATCCAGCGACCGCTGCCGCAGCTCCTCGATCTGCGCCGCCGAGCGCAGGCTTCTCAACTGGAGATGAAAATCCGGCCGGTCGCGGCGGAATTGGCGCAGCATCGCGGCGACAAGCCCGGCGTGCACGGCGCCTTCGACATAGCCGATGGCAAGACGCCCGACAGACCCGCTGGCAAGGTTTCGACCAAGTTCCTCCAGCCGGCGCGCGTTCGACAGCAGCGCGCGGGCCTCGGCGAGAAAGGCGCGGCCCTCGGCATTGAGATGGACGCGCTGTTTTACCCGTTCGAACAGGGTTACGCCAAGCTGCTGTTCAAGCTGCATGATCTGCCGGCTCAGCGGCGACTGCGAAATATGCAGCAGCTCGGCGGCGCGACCGACATTGCCGGTTTCCGCGACGGCGACGAAATATCGGATCTGGCGCAAGTCGAACATTTTTTGCTCCGCGCGGCATCAAGTCTTCAAAAGTCTCAACTTTAGCCTAATCAGTCTTGGACAGTCTGACCATCCAGCGCGATACCTGCCGTCACCTACCGCTGACAAACAGGAGACCGACATGCAGTTCTTTGCCCTCCTCACCCGCAACACCGAAAAATTCACCGATGCCGATTTCGCGCCGCTGCTGCCCGGCGAGGCCGAGCAGCGGCGCACGCTCTACGCCCAGGGCGCGGTTCGCCAGGTCTGGAACCGTGGCGACATTCCCGGGAGCGGCATGATGTTCGAGGCGGCCAGCGATGCCGACGTGCGCAGTCATCTCGGCAGCTTGCCGCTGGTCAAGGCCGGCATGATGGACATTGCCGCAATCGTGCCGCTGAACCCTTATCCCGGTTTCGGTCCGAAGCGCTAAGTGTGGCAGTCGCAATGCGGTGGCGGCGAAAGGCGCCGCCGCACTGACGCGGCCGCTCGAGAGAGTGTGATCGGCTGTCAAGGAACCGTCACACGAAACCCCGCCGCCCATGCTAGATGTTGCAATCACGCGCCGCCAAGCGGTGCGATGCTCGAAATATGCATCCGGCACTACACCATGGATACTGCTCTCGCCCCGGAAGGCACCGACCTGTCGCCCTACCTGCCAGACGAGCATGGGCTGTTCTTCATCTATCATTTCACCGCCGACGGCCTGCGCACCAAGGATGCCGCCGGCGCGCAATGGACGTGGCGCAGCTACCAGCTTTCCGACATGCGCGCACGCCACGAGATCGCCGCCGAACAGGCCCTGCCGGCGCCAGTGCGCGAGGCCTTCCTGTCCGCCAGCCATGGCTGCCACATCGACCTCGAGGATGACTGGCTCTACGGCGACCTGCCGGACCTGCGTCACGACTATTCGGCGGAAGCCGGCGGGCTTGGCCATTTCCGTTTCGCCCTCAACGACACCATGCTGGTCGGCGCCCGCAAGCAGCCCTTGCAGTCGGTCGACAATATCCGCAAGGCGATCGAGAACGGCTCGCGCAAGTTTCGCTCGCCGGCCGAGCTGATCGAGGCGGTCGTGGGCCAGTCGTTCGACGGCATGGCGGTGGAACTCGCTGCACTTGGCGACAGTCTCGACGGCATCGAGGACCGCATCGTCTGCGACGCATGGCACAATGAGCGGCAGGCGCTCGTCGATGCGCGCCGGCACCTGGTGGTGATTCACCGGCAGATGGCGACCCTGACAATCTGTTTCGCCATCTCGACCATTCGCACCGCAACGACCTGCCCGATTCGATCAACGACATGGCAGCACGGCTTTCGCACCGCGCGCAGACGCTGCACTATGATGGCGAGCAGTTGCAGGCGCGCGCCAGGCTGTTGCAGGACGAGCTGATGGCCAAGCTGACGACGCAGTCGAACCGGCTGCTCTACGTGCTGTCGGTGATGACCGCGGTGCTGTTGCCAATGACGATCATCTCGGGCCTGTTCGGCATGAATGTCGGCGGCTTGCCGCTGGTCAACACGCCGATAGGCTTCTGGGTGGTGACTGCGGTTTCGATGCTGATCGCCGGAGCGACCTATCTCTTCGTCAGGCGGCTCGGGCAGATGTAGCCCGGCGCGCCGTCGCCAGCATCGACCAGGAATACATGGCCAGCGCCGCCCAGATCAGGGCAAAGGCGACAGCCTGGGTGGTGTCGAACGGCTCTTTGAAGATCAGCACGGCGATCAGGAACACAATGGTCGGCGCAATATATTGCATGATGCCTATGGTGGAGAGACGCAAAAGCCTGGCGCCGAATGCGAACAGCAGCAGCGGCACCGCGGTCACCGGCCCGCAACCGGCCAGCAACGCCGCATCGACGCCGTTGCCGGAAACGAAATGGTCCTGTCCGGTGGCGATCAGCCAGGCGATATAACCCAAGGCCGGCACCGACAACAGAAGCACTTCGAGCAGAAAACCCTGGCTGGGGCCGATCGGCAGCGTCTTGCGGAAAAAACCGTAGGCGGCGAAGGAAAAGGCCAGCGCCAGCGATACCCATGGCAACTTGCCAGCCTCGATCGTCAGCACGGCGACCGCGATCGCCGCAAGCACCACGGCCGCGATCTGCAGCCGATCGAGCCGCTCGCCGAGCAGCAGGGCGCCGACCACGACGCTGACCAGGGGATTGATGTAATAGCCAAGGGCGGTTTCTACGGTGCGGTCGACGGCGATCGCCCAGACGTAGACGCCCCAATTGACCGAGATCAGCGCCGCCGTCAGCGCCGCCATGGCGATCGTGCGGGGCGAACGGATTGCCGCCTTGAAATCCGCCGTGCGGCCGGCCCAGACCAGAACCGCGGCGGCGATCGGCACCGACCAGACGATGCGGTGGGCAATCACCTCGGCAAGCGGCAGGTGCGCAACCGCTTTCATGTAGAAAGGCAGCAAACCCCACAAGAAATAGGCACCCAGCGCCAGCAGGAAGCCGCTGCGGGCTTTTGAAACTGCGTCCTGGGTAATTGCTTCAGCGGCCATGGCCCAACGCTATGGCCCAGTATCCTTGGCAAGACCATCGCAAAGTTCTGATGGATCAATGGACTTTCGCTGATGGTTCAAACTTACTCCGCCGCCACCAGACCCGCCATGTCCCGGTTCTTCATCAGCTTGTAGATGATGGAATCCATCAGCGCCTGGAACGAGGCGTCGATGATGTTTTCGGAAACGCCGACCGTCCACCAGCGGGCACCTGTCGCATCATGCGATTCGATCAGAACGCGAGTGATCGCCTCGGTGCCGCCATTGAGGATACGCACCTTGAAGTCGGCGAGTTCCAGATCGGCGATTTCGCCCTGGTATTTGCCGAGATCCTTGCGCAGTGCGATGTCGAGCGCATTGACGGGGCCGTGCCCCTCGGCCACCGACATCTTCTCCTCGCCCTCGACCAGCACCTTGACCACCGCTTCCGACACCGTCTTCAACTGGCCATTGGCATCGAAGCGGCGTTCGATCATGCAACGGAACGAGGTGACGTGGAAGAACTCGGGCAAGCCGTGCAGCATCTTGCGCGCCAGGAGCTCGAAGGAGGCGTCGGCGCCCTCATAGGCATAGCCGGAGGCCTCACGCTCCTTGACCACCGATATCAATGCGTCGAGCCGGTGATCGTCCTTCGGCACATCGATGCCGCGCCGCTTCAGCTCGGCCAGGAAATTGGCCTTGCCGCCCTGGTCGGAAACCATGACGCGGCGGCGGTTGCCAACCGCTTCCGGCGGCACATGCTCGTAGGTCGCAGGTTCCTTGGCGAGCGCCGAAGCGTGGATGCCGGCCTTGGTGGCGAAGGCGGAAGCGCCGACATAGGGCGCCTGCGCCTCCGGAGCGCGGTTCAAGAGTTCGTCGAAGGCGCGCGACAAGCGCGAAATGCCGGTAAGCGCCTCGGCGGAAATCCCCGTCTCGAAACGGTCGGCGAAGGCCGGCTTCAACGCCAGCGTCGGCACGATGGAGATCAGATTGGCGTTGCCGCAGCGTTCGCCAATGCCGTTCAGCGTGCCCTGGATCTGGCGCACGCCCGCTTCGACCGCGGCCAGCGAATTCGCCACCGCCTGACCGGTGTCGTCATGGGCATGGATGCCGAGATGGTCGCCGGGAATGCCCGCGGCGACGACCCTTTCGACGGTTGCGCGTAGTTCCGAGGGCTGCGTGCCGCCATTGGTGTCGCACAGCACCACCCAGCGCGCGCCGGCATCATAAGCGGTCTTGGCGCACGCCAGCGCATAATCCGAATTGGCCTTGAACCCGTCGAAGAAATGCTCGCAATCGACCATCGCCTCCTTCCCCGCGGCAATGGCGGCTTCCACCGAGGCCTTGATGGACTCCAGATTCTCCTCATTGGTGCAGCCGAGCGCCACACGGACATGATAGTCCCAGCTCTTGGCGACAAAGCAGATGGCGTCCGACCGCGACTGGACGAGTGCGGCAAGCCCAGAATCGTTGGAAGCCGACACCCCCGCCCGCTTGGTCATGCCGAAGGCGACGAACTTTGCCTGCGCGGTGCGCTTCTCCCTAAAGAAGGCCGTGTCGGTCGGGTTGGCGCCGGGGTAACCGCCCTCGACATAGTCGAGGCCGAATTCGTCGAGCAGCTTGGCGATGGCGATCTTGTCCTCGACCGAGAAGTCGATACCGGGCGTCTGCTGGCCATCGCGAAGTGTTGTGTCGAAGAGGTAGAGGCGTTGCTTTTTCATCGTCCTGTGGGCGCTTGAACGCCCCCCTCTGTCCTACCGGACATCTCCCCCTCAAGGGGGGAGATCGGCAGTTCGAATGTCCCGCCATCACCTGCGGCGCTGAAAATTTGCGAAACCCCGGGTGATGGCCAATCTCCCCCTTGAGGGGGAGATGGCCGGCAGGCCAGAGGGGGGTGAGCGCCGACATCAGTTTTTCCCCACAAACCCATCCGTAGCCCGGATCAGCCGGTCCAAGATACCCGGCTCGGAATAGGCATGGCCGGCACCCTCGATCAGGTGAAAATCCGCCTTCGGCCAGGCCTTGTGCAGCGCCCAGGCGTAGCGTGCCGGGCACGGCATGTCGTAGCGGCCGTGGACGATGGTGCCGGGAATGTCCTTCAACTTCCAGGCATCGCGCAGCAACTGTCCCTCCTCCAGCCAACCGGCATGGACGAAGTAGTGGTTCTCTATGCGGGCGAAGGCGACGGCGTAGTCGTCCTCACCAAACGGTCCGCTGGTCTCCGGCTCGGGCAAAAGCGTGATCGTCTCGCCTTCCCACAGGCTCCAGGCGCGGGCCGCCTCGATCTGCGCGTTTCTGTCGGACCCCACCAGCCGCTTGCGATAGGCGGCCATCAGGTCGCCGCGCTCGGCCTCGGGGATCGGCGCCAGGAAGCGCTCCCACTTGTCGGGAAACATCTCGGAGACGCCGAACTGATAGTACCATTCGAGTTCGGGGCGGGTCAGCGTATAGATGCCCCGTACGACGAGCTCACTGACGCGTTGCGGGTGCGTCTCGGCGTAGGCGAGCGCCAGCGTCGAACCCCAGGAACCGCCGAAGACCAGCCATTTGTCGAAGCCGGCCATTTCGCGCAAGCGCTCGATATCGGCGACCAGGTGCCACGTGGTGTTGGCCTCCAGCGAGGCATTCGGCGTCGACTTGCCGCAACCGCGCTGGTCGAACAGGATGACGTCGTAGAGATCGGGATCGAACAGCCGCCGATGCTTTGGCGAGATGGTGCCGCCCGGCCCGCCATGCAGGAATACCGCCGGCTTGGCGCCTTTGGTGCCGGAGCGTTCCCAATAGACCTGGTGGCCGTCGCCGACGTCGAGCATACCGCTCTCGAAAGCTTCGATCTCGGGATAAAGCGTGCGCAGTTCAGAGCTCATAGTTGCAAACCTTTGGACGGCCAGTCCGTCGTTTCATGGTCGGGATGCTGGAAGGAGATGATCTCCTCCTGCCTAGCGTAATAGTCTGGATCCTGGTGGACGGGCTGGTCGAAGATCGTCTCCACCCAAGGCAGCCGCCCGGCGTAATTGACCTGGATCTGCGGCGCCAGGTCGGAGCGATCGTCGAAGGCGCCGATGGCGATCTCCAAGCCGCCGGGCTGGCGGTAGGTCAGCGGCGTGCCGCAGCGGGCGCAGAAACCGCGATCGATGTTGACCGAGGACTGGAAATAGCTCGGCTCCTCACGTGTCCATTCGACGCCGTCCTTCGGCGCCGTCACCAGGGCGCCGAAAAAGGAACCGAACTGTTTCTGGCACATGCGACAGTGGCAGATGGACGGGCGTCCAAGCTTGCCCTTGATGCGGAAGCGCACGGCGCCGCACTGGCAGCCGCCGGTTCGAATGGTCTCGCTCATGATGTTTTCTCCGGCGGCCATTGCTCGGTGTCGTGGTCGGGATGCTGGTAGGAGACAAGCTCTGCCAGATAGGGGGCCGAACCCATGTCCGCCATCGTATCCTCGCCCGGCAATTCTGGAATGGAATCGACGTAAGGCAGCTTTGCCTCCGTGCCCCACTGGATGGTCGGCGCGATATCAGCCGGATCGTCGAAGGCCGCAATCGCCAGCGCCATGCCGTCCGGCGCCTCGAACGTCAGCGGCGTTCCGCATTCGGCGCAGAAGCCGCGCCAGGCAGCGTTCGACGAGCGGAAGCGCTTGGGCTCGCCGCGCGTCCAGTCCACCTTGGCGCCGCGCACCGAGACCAGCGGAAGGTAGAAATTGCCGCTCGCCTTCTGGCACATGCGGCAATGGCAGACCGAGGCATCGCCGAGTGCGCCCTCGACGCGAAAGCGCACGGCGCCGCACTGGCAGCCGCCGGTGTAGATCGGCCGGTTGTCGAGGCTCATGGCAGGTCACTCCGCATCATGGCAGACGGCCTCGACATTGTTGCCGTCGGGATCGAAGACGAAGGCGCCATAGTAGTCCGCATGATAGTGCGGGCGCAGGCCCGGCCCGCCATTGTCCTTGCCGCCGGCGGCGAGAGCGGCAGCATGGAAAGCATCAACCTCGGCGCGGCTGCGCGCGGTGAAGGCAACGTGCTGGTGGGCCTTTTGCCCCTCCTTGCCTTCCTGCAGCCAGAACACCGGCCGATCGCGGCCGTAGCCACCGACCTTGGCGCCGCCGGTGTATTCCAGCGGCACCATATGGAGCAGCGAGGCCCCAAGCGGCGCCATCGCCTTGTCATAGAAAGCCTTCGAAGCGTCGAAATCGGCAACGTCGATGCCGAGATGGTCGATCATGAAACGAACTCCTCCGTTGCTGGTTCCGGCACTTCCGCGCCAGCCAGGCCGGCCGCAATCACGATATGCTGACAGACATTGTCGATATCGCGGATCACGTCATCGTTCCAGAAGCGCAGGGTGGTCCAGCCGAGCGCTGTGAGCTTGGCTGTTCGCGCGGTGTCAGACGCCGAGACCTCATGAGAGGCGTGCTGAGAACCATCCAGCTCAACGATCAGCTTCCTGTTAGGGCAAGCAAAATCGACGATGTAGCCCGCTATTGGCATTTGACGTCGAAACGCCAGCCCCATGAGTCGGTGTGCGCGTATCTCATTCCAAAGCTTCAGTTCGGCGTCGGTCATAGCCTTGCGCATCTTGCGCGCATTGCCTCGATTGACAGGAGACACACGATAATGGATCACGGCGAGGCGCCCCCCTCTGTCCTGCCGGACATCTCCCCCTCAAGGGGGAGATCGGCAGTTTCGCTGACGGTGCCCAACCTCCAACGTCAGCGATTGGCGAAAGCCTCGGTGATATCCAATCTCCCCCTTGAGGGGGAGATGTCCGGCAGGACAGAGGGGGTGCTTCGCGCCAACCTCTCCATTCCCGCCACAAGAACAGTCGCCCTCACCGCTTCACCTCCCACGTCGTCACACGTTCGCCGGTGACCGGGTCCTTGCCGTCCTTCAGTTGTACGCCTTGCGCCAACAACTCGTCGCGGATGCGGTCGGCTTCGGCCCAGTTCTTGGCGGCGATCAATTCCAGGCGCCTGGCGATCGCCTTGGCGACCGGGGCTTCGTCGACCTTGGCCGCCCCCACATCGAAACCCAGGAAGGCAAGCGCACCCTTCAGCGAGGCCGCTGCGGCGTTTTCGCCATCGCCGCCGAAGTCGACCGCCTCGCCGGCCAACTGGGTCAAAACCTGGAAGGCGGCGTAGGTGGCGAGATCATCCGACAACGCCTGCACGACCTCGGCCGGCAATTGCCCGACCGCCGGCGCCAGATCGGCCGCGCGTTTCCACTTGCGCAGCGTGTTCTCCGCTTCCTCGAGCTTGCGCACGGAAAAGTCGATCGGTTCGCGATAATGGGTCATCAGCATAGCCAGCCTGAGCACCTCGCCGGGCCATTTGCGGCCGCCGAAGGTTTCGGTCTCCAGCAGCTCGTTGATCGAGTAAAAATTGCCGAGGCTCTTCGACATCTTCTGCCCTTCGACCTGCAGGAAGCCGTTGTGCATCCAGATGTTGGCCATCACATCGGTGCCGTGCGCGCAGCGTGACTGGGCGATCTCGTTCTCGTGGTGCGGGAAGATCAGGTCGAGACCGCCGCCATGAATATCGAAGACCTCGCCCAGATAGGCGGCGGACATGGCCGAGCATTCGATGTGCCAGCCCGGCCGGCCCCTGCCCCATGGGCTCTGCCAGCCCGGCTCCTCCGGGGACGACAACTTCCACAGCACGAAGTCGCCAGGATTCTTCTTGTGCGCGTCGACTGCAACGCGAGCACCGGCCTGCTGCTCGTCGAGATTTCGCTTCGACAACTGGCCGTAGTCGGGCATCGAAGCGGTGTCGAACAGCACTTCGCCTGCGGCAACATAGGCATGGCCGCGTTTGATCAGGCTTTGAATCAAGGTGATCATGTCTGCCTTGCCGTCGGCACGGGGCTCGACGAACTCGGTGGCGCGCGGCTCGACTGTTGGCTCCAGGCAGCCGAGCGTCGCGACGTCCTTGTGGAATTGGCCCGCGGTCTTCTCCGTCACCCGCCTTATCGCCTCGTTAAGCGACAGTCTGCCGGCTGATATCTCGCTGCCGAAATCGCGCAGTGCGCGTGCATTGATCTTGTCGTCGACATCCGTGATGTTGCGCACATAGGTGACGTGCGTCTCGCCATAGAGATGGCGCAGCAGCCGGAACAGCACGTCGAAGACGATTACGGGCCTGGCATTGCCGATATGGGCGAAGTCGTAGACGGTCGGACCGCAGACATACATGCGCACGTTCAGCGCGTCGATCGGGACGAAATCCTGCTTCGCGCGCGTCAGCGTGTTGTAGAGGCGCAGGCCCTTCGGTGCGTCAGACATTCCATGCCTTTCCGGTTCAGAACTTTTGCCTGGATGAAGCCAGCTCCGCGCCGAGGCGCAAAACGGACTCCAGCCTGCTGGCCGGGGCGTTTGTCCAATCTAGGGGAAGATGAGGCGAAAACGTCCGGACCAGCGCGAAGCTAGCCAATAATGCAAATGCCACAAATGGCGAAAGACGTTTTCATAGGCGGCTTTATCGCCTTGGCCAGTGTTGCCGTCAAGTCGCTTATCCCGAGAAAAACGACGCCAGAACTGGCAAATGCGTCGCCCGATCACACGGAATCAGCCACTGAAACATTTTATTAAACATGTCGGCACAGTCATGAAACATACGCCGGCTAGATCAACCTGCGTCACGATTTGGTCGGATTCGGCCGCCAAACGCAGACACGGAAACGTTATCTGGGAAGAGACACATGCCTCGAAGCAAGCAGGAAGCCAACCGCGCCAAGCAACCAGCGCTGGCAAACCATTATCGCGCAATCGGCCCGGCCGCGATCGTCGCCGCCCTGCTCCACACCGCGAAGAAGAAAAAGCCGGTGCAGAAAATCGTATCGCCCCGCGCTGCCTGAAGCAGTGCGCGATCGGCCCAAGGGTCGGAACGAGGCGCCAAACCGCACCTCGAACAGAGTTCCTGCTAAAACAGCGTCATCTGACTGTCGTCCGCGCCGGGTTTCCGGCGCTTGACCTTCTCGGGCTCGGGCCCGATCTCCCCTTCTCCTGAATCTCCGGCCCGGTGTTGGCGACCTTGTTGACGAGGTCGGAGACCGGAATCGCTTCGAAGAAGTCGCGTTGCGCCGGCCGCAACAGGTCGGCGACGTCGCGCGGCTCAAGTCCGCGGCAATCGAGCCAGCGGGTGAAGTCTTCAGGTGCGATCACCACCGGCATGCGGTCATGGATATGCGCGATGTCGGCATTGGCCTCGACCGTCAGAATGGCGCCGGTGTCCAACTCCGAGCCGCCCGGTTCCGCATAGGTTTCAACCAGCCCGGCAAAGGCGACCAACCCGCCATGCCGCGGCCTGATCCAGTAAGGCTGCCCCTTCCTGCCGCCCGCCTCTCCGGGCCGCGCCTGGCGCCATTCGTAAAAACCTGATGCCGGCACCAGCGCCCGGCGATGGCGCATGGCGGCTTTGAACGAGGCCTTTTCGATCACGCCTTCGGAGCGTGCGTTGAACAGCAGCGGAAATTCGCCGACATCCTTTACCCAGGCGGGGATCAGGCCCCAGCGCACCAGCATCGGCCGGCGGTCCGGCAGGTTGGAACCCGGCGCCGGCGGCGGGCCTGAGATCGCCATCAGCACCGGCTGCGTCGGCGCTATATTGTAGCGCGTAGGAAACTGCTCCACCTCCGCCAGCCCGAGGAAAGCGGCTGTCTGGTCCGGTGTCGCGGTCAAGGCAAAACGTCCGCACATGTCTATTGGTCCTGATGTCCGGTTTCGAAAGTGGCGATGGAACAGCAGCACTGCAACCGTTAAAGCTGTCCGACGTCGGCCGGTCCACAACAGGCTGCCGTAAATCAGGGCGATCGGATATCCATGGACGAAGTGCGAAAAGTCATTCCCGCGGTCTCGGTCGCCGTTGTGCGCGGCGACGCCGTGCTTCTGGTCAAGCGGGCGCGACAACCCTCGCAAGGGTTCTATGCATTCCCGGGCGGCAAGGTCGAAGCCGGTGAGACGCTGGAACAGGCGGCACGGCGCGAATTGCTGGAGGAGACGCAATTGCAGGCCGAAAACTACCGACGGCTGCGCGAAATCCTCATCGACGGCACGCTCGACGGGCATCCGGTCGATTACCTGCTGACGGTATTCGGTGCGGCCCATGCCGGCGGCGAGGCCGTGGCCAGCGACGACGCCGAGACCGCCGCCTTCTACACGCTGGCCGAAATGGCTGATCTGCCGCTTGCCGGTTCGGTGCTCGCGGTCGCCGAGGAACTGCTCGGACGGCCGTCGCAAACCCCTGAGCGACCCTGAAATCCGGAATTCGCCCGGCACAATCGCCTTGCAGGCGGCAAATTGTTTGGCCAGATTGACTTATGCGTTGCCTTCCTCTCCTTCTCGCGACATGCCTTGCCGTCAGCCCTGTGGCGGCACGACCGGCGTTCAGCGCCGAGGCACCCTTCGAACCGGGGCTGATGCGGCTGGCGGAGGTTCTGGGGTCGCTGCATTTCCTGCGCAATCTGTGCGGCGAAAAGGGCGACCAGTGGCGCGGCGAGATGCAGAAGCTGCTCGAATCGGAGAACCCGGATCCGCAACGGCGCGCCCGCTTCATCGCCAGCTTCAATCGCGGCTACCGCTCATTCGGCGGCACCTACACGCAATGCACCGCGTCGGCGACCGAAGCCATCAGCCGCTACATGAAGGAAGGTGAGACCCTGTCGCGCGACATCGCCTCGCGCTACGGCAACTAGCGCATATCGCCCAAAGTGCCCTCGCAAGAGCGCATCCGGCCTTCATCAACAGATATCCGGTCCATTGACGGCGACTGCGGGGCATATCCAGCTTGTGTCGAGAACTGTCATGGTGCAATCCTTTTGTTGCGCTTATGCAACAGCGTTAATGAAACGTTAGCGCGCGGATGTGGAATTAACTCAAACTGAAGGTTTTCACCCCGCAGGCACGCCTAATCGGCTAAGTTTGACCAGGATTGAATGCAGCTTCGCAAGCGCAACCGGCCTCCTGTAAAGAACGATCAAAAAAATGTCGTATTTACAAAGACTTATTTGCGGCTGCGTGTAAACGGAACAGATCAAGCCTGATCCATCGACGGATCGCTGCTTGCAAGGGTGGACATCGCTTATGGAACATGGTGTCAACGACATCGACGCGCTGGTCAGGGAAGAAAAGCGCCTGACCGCGGTGGAGAGCCACAGCGAGGCCTGGGCCGAAGGTCTTTCGGCAGGCATAGAACCCGAGATCATCGCCGAAGCGGCGCTTGAAACCGCGTTCGGCGAAATGCTGCGCGCCAACGGCGAGACATCGGCCCTTGCCCTGCTCGACCGCATGCGTGAAAAGGTGATTGCTGGCGCCTTCGAACCCGAACGGCTGCGGCACTGAACCGACGTCCGGTTCTTTGACGGCAAATGCCGCTCGGGCATCATGCCCGGAAGCAGGGAGAAACGGGCAGTGAATTTTTCGATGTCAGGCGAGCCGCGCGGCTTGGTCCTTTGCATCTGTTTCGCCGCGTGCAGTGCCGCGATCCCCTTGGTTGCGTGTCTGACAAGCAGTCCCGCTTATGCGCTGAGCGAGATCAAGCGCGAAGAATTCCCCTCGCCGGCCCAACCGATGGTGGACGACGACGTGTCGCCGCCGGGAAGCACCGTGCCGATACCCGATCCGGTCGGAACGCCATCTTCGACCAGCCAGCCAACCGCCCCGGACAAAGCCGAGCCGGTCACCCCGCCGAACGGCGACGGTGCCACCAACAGGCCGCGCGTCGATCCCGACGCGCCCACGCCGGAGGTCGTCTACGACCTCAGCAAGCTGCCTGAACCGGTGCGGCGCATGCATGACCTGATCATCGAAGCCTGCGAGAGCGGCGACATCGAAAGACTGAGGCCTTTGATCGGCAAGGGCGACGGCATGACCCAACTGTCGCTGGCCGACATAGATGGCGACGCCATTACCTTCCTCAAGGGGCTCTCCGGCGACCAGGATGGCCAGGAGATTCTTGCCATACTGGAGGAGGTGCTCAATGCCGGCTATGTCCATGTCGATGCCGGGACGCCACAAGAGCTCTATGTCTGGCCGTATTTCTTTGCCCTACCCCTGGACAAGCTCGACGCCAGGCAACGGGTCGAGTTGTTCAAGATCGTCACCGCGAGTGACTTCGACGACATGAAGCAGTTCGGCGCCTACATCTTCTACCGCGTCGGCATCACGCCCGCTGGGCAATGGACGTTTTTCGTCGCCGGCGACTGAAACTCGGACACGCGAGTGCCTATTCGTGCGGATCGCCCCGTCGAATGGCTGCATCGGGCCCGTTAATATTCCAGTTGCGGAGAAATCAGGAAGGAAACGAAACTTCAGCCAGTGGTCAAAAGAATGCCCTGGCCGAATTTTTCCGCCAGGTTCTGGATAAGCAGCCTTTCAGATGTTGTAAGGCGCTCTTGATCGACAAACCGCCAGTTGCGCTCGTAGATGGCGAAAGCTTCCTCGGCAGGAATCGGGCGCGTTGCATCGCGGCTCCAGACGAGTGCGTGTAGCTCCGGAAACTCAGCGGGGACAATCATTGGCGTGATATCTGTGCGCATAACCCACTCAACTTAGTGGATCGTGCCTAAGAAATCCAACGATGTGAAATGGCTATGCGGGCAACGCCTCGGCGAACTCCACTGCCCTGCCCTGGCCCGGCGTCGCGATCTCGCCCTCCCACATGATGCGCTGGCCTCGAATGACAGTGCCGACCGGCCAGCCGGTGACTTCCTTGCCGTCATAAGGCGTCCAGCCGGCCTTCGAGCCGGCTTGTGCATTGGTGATGGTCTCGCGCCGCTTCATGTCGACAATTGTAAAATCGGCATCATAGCCGGCGGCGATACGGCCTTTCCTGGCCATGCCGAAGATGCGCTGCGGGCCGTGGCTTGAAAGATCGACGAAGCGCTGCAAGGTCAGCCTGCCGGCGTTGACGTGGTCAAGCATGATCGGCACCAGCGTCTGCACCCCGGTCATGCCCGAGGGCGATGCCGGATATGGTTTTGCTTTTTCGGCCAATGTGTGCGGGGCATGGTCGGAACCGAGTACGTCGACAATGCCTTGCGCGATTCCGTGCCAGACGCCGTCGCGATGGCGCGGGGCACGGACGGGCGGGTTCATCTGGATCAGCGTGCCGAGCCGTTTGTAGTCGTCCGCCGACAGTGTCAAATGGTGCGGTGTCGCCTCGCAGGTGGCGACATCCTTGTGCTGTTCGAGGAACAATATCTCCTCGGCCGTGGAGATGTGCAGGACGTGGATGCGGGCACGGGCGGCCCGCGCGACGCGCACCAGCCGCTCGGTGCAGCGCAAGGCGGCGATCTCGTCGCGCCAGACCGGATGCGATGAAGGATCGCCCCCGATGCGCTCGCCAAGGCGTTCGCGCAGCCGGAACTCGTCTTCCGAATGGAAAGCGGCGCGGCGGCGGGTGTTCCTGAGGATCGAGGCGACGCCTTCATCGTCCTCGACCAGCAGGTCGCCGGTGGACGAGCCCATGAAAACCTTTATCCCGGCCGCGCCCGGCAGGCGCTCGAGCTCGGCGACATCGTTGGCGTTGTCGCGGGTGCCGCCGACCCAGAAGGCGAAGTCGCAGTGCATACGGCCGGTGCCGCGTCGGACCTTGTCGGCAAGCGTTTCTTCGCTGGTAGTCAATGGATTGGTGTTGGGCATTTCGAACACGGCGGTGACGCCACCGAGCACCGCCGCCCGAGATCCAGTCTCCAGATCCTCCTTGTGCTCCAGTCCCGGCTCGCGGAAATGCACCTGGCTGTCGACGACGCCCGGAAGGATATGCAGGCCCCGGCAGTCGATCGTCTCGCCGGCCGAGGCCTGGCGCAGATCGCCGATGGCGGCGATGCGCCCATTCTTCACGCCGACATCGCGTTGCCCCTCGCCGTCATGGTTGACCACCATGCCGCCTGTCAGGATGAGGTCGTAGGTGTTGGCCATGCTGATCGATCTCTTGCGGGGGAGTGTCAGCGGCTTACGTAATGGCCAACCGTTTTGCAAGATCAGGCTTTTATTCGCCCCATGCCCTTTGCCCTGCTGAAAGACCGCGCGCTCATCTCCATCTCCGGCCCTGATGCCGAACACTTCCTGCAGAACATCCTGACCACCGACCTCGACGCGCTCGGCGCCGGCGAGGCAAAACCGGGCGCGCTTTTGACACCGCAAGGCAAGATCCTGTTTGACTTCCTGATCTCACGGGCCGGCGAAAACGCGTTCCGCCTCGAATGCCGCGCCGACATCGCTGACGATTTCGTACGCCGGCTGATGCTGTACAAGTTGCGCGCCAAGGTCGAGATTGCCAAATCCGAACAGACGCTTGTCTCCATTGCCTGGGGAAATGAGTCAGCTCCCTCACAAAAGGATTCAACCGTGCTGGCCGACCGGCGCTTTCGCGATGAAAGCGTCACCCGCTCCTATGGCAGCGCTCAAGAGACTGACGACGGTGCCGCATGGCAGGCCTTGCGCATCGCGCATGGCATTGCCGAGAGCGGCACCGACTACCAGCTCGGCGACGCCTTCCCGCATGACGTGCTACTCGACGAGACCGGTGGCGTCGGCTTCAGGAAGGGCTGCTATGTCGGCCAGGAGGTCGTCTCGCGCATGCAGCATCGTGGCACGGCAAGGCGGCGGGTGCTGATCGTCAGGGCCGAACAGGCCTTGCCTGAGGCCGGCGCCGAATTGACCGTCGATGGGCGATCGGTGGGGACGCTCGGCTCGAACGCCGGCACGATCGGCCTCGGCATCGCCCGTATCGACAGGGTCAAGACAGCGCTCGACGCCGGCCAGCCGATCCTGGCCGGAGACGTGCCGGTTACGGTGGCCATTCCACCTTTCGCCAAATTCAGCTTTCCCCAGGAAGCCGCCGGCACGGAGAAGGCCTGATGGCGGCCGACCGCATCGGTGCGCCGCCACGCGCCTGGCAGCGCATGCTGTCCGGCCGCCGGCTCGACTTGCTCGACCCCTCGCCTCTCGACATCGAGATATCGGATATCGCCCATGGGCTCGCCCGCGTCGCGCGCTGGAACGGCCAGACCAGCGGTGAGCACGCCTTCTCGGTCGCCCAGCATTCGCTGCTGGTGGAAGCGCTGTTTTGCGACCTGATGCCCGATGCGCCGGCGGACGCCCGGCTTATGGCATTGCTGCACGATGCGCCCGAATATGTCATCGGCGACATGATCTCGCCGTTCAAATCGGTGATGGGCGGCAGCTACAAGGACTGTGAACTGCGCTTGCAGCGCGCCATCCATCTGCGCTTCTCGCTACCGCCGGAACCAGGCGCCGGCCTGCGCAAGGAGATCAAGCGCGCGGACCAGATCGCCGCCTATTTCGAGGCCACGCTGCTCGCCGGCTTTTCGACCGCGGAGGCGACCGAGTTCTTCGGTCGTCCACGCGGCTTCAGTGCCGAGCGCTTCGATTTCACGCCGCGCTCGGTAACCTGGGCACAGAATGCCTTCCTGAAGCGTTTTTCCGCGATCGAGAAGTCGCGGCGCAAGGTTGCTACGGCGGTAGGATAGAAAACGCTAAATTAACCGGAACAGCCGACAGTGCGGTGTTCGATCACGAGCCGCAGGCACGCCTCATGCCCGTCGTTGACGACAAGGATGGTTCGACCGTCCCTGAACAGGGGGCCGAAGGCATGGATCGTCGTCATATGGAAGACGAACTGCGCGAACAAAACGAACGCTTTTCGGCCGCCGTCGAGAACATGTCGCATGGTCTTTGCATGTTCGACGCCGACGAGCGCATGATCATCTGCAACGGCAACTATATCAACATCTTTTGCCTCGAGGCCAACGTGGCGCAGCCGGGCATCCATTTCATCGACATCCTGCGGCACAGCGTCGATGTCGGCATCGCCTCGCAAAGCGCCGAAGAACTTTACGCCATCCGCAAGCCCTATATCGATGGAGCGAAACCCTCGACCTATGAGGAGGCGCTCTCTGATGGACGCATCATCAGCATCTCGCACCGGCCATTGGCATCGGGCGGCTGGGTTTCGATCTACGAAGACATCACCGAGCAGCGGCGCGCCGAACAGGATCTCAAGGAACAGCATCGCCGCTTCGACGCGGCGCTCGAGAACATGTCGCAGGGCCTGCTGATGTATGACGCCGGCGGCAGGCTGATCGTACGCAATCAGCGCATCCTGGAGCTTTATGGTGTGACCGAGGTGGATCTGCCGCTCGGCATGACTCACCGCGAACTCCTCGAACGGCTGGTGCGCCTTGGGGTCTATGCGCCCATAGATGTCGAGGACGAAGTTTCGAGGACCGAGGCTCGCGTGCTGGCCGGCCAGACGCGGTCGACCCCCCGCCGGCTCGCCGACGGACGAACGCTGATGGTTGCCCGCCGGCCGATGAGCGGTGGCGGCTGGGTCGCCACTTTCGATGACGTGACCGAGAGCAGGCTTGCCGAGGAGCGCATGACCCATCTTGCGCATCACGACGTGCTGACCGGGTTGCCCAATCGCTCGGTGTTTCGCGACCGGCTCGACCGGGCACTGGAGGATGCGGCCGCGGGACCGCTGGCAATCTTCTCGCTCGACCTCGACCGCTTCAAGGTCGTCAACGATACGCTGGGACATCCGGCTGGCGACCGGCTGCTGAAAGGCGTGGCCGCAAGACTGCTGCGCTGCGTGGACAACGACGCAGATATCGTCGCCCGTTTTGGCGGCGACGAGTTCGTGATCGTCCAATTCAACGTCGAGGGCCTGGCCAGCGCGGAAAAACTGGCGAAACGCATTGTCGAGGCCATCGCCAAACCATTTCATGACAAGAGCCGGGACATGCATGTTGGCGTCAGCGTTGGCATCGCGCTTTCTCCCGGCGATGGCAGGGACGCCGATACATTGCTGACAAACGCCGACATGGCGCTCTACCGGGCAAAAAGCGAAGGGCGCAACCTGTACCGTTTCTTCGAGCCCGGCATGGATGCCACGGTGCGCGCGCGCCGGGCGCTCGAAGCCGATCTCGATACGGCGCTGCCGAGCCGGGAATTCGATCTCGATTTCCAACCGATCATGGCCATAGCTTCGGGCGAGATTGTCGGCGCCGAGGCCCTGATGCGCTGGCATTCGCCGTCGCGCGGCACTGTGGCGCCGGACGAATTCATTCCGGTCGCCGAGGAAACCGGGCTGATCGTGCCGCTTGGCGAATGGGCGCTGCGAAAGGCCTGTGCGACGGCGGCAGCCTGGCCACCTGGCCTGCGCATTGCGGTCAATGTCTCCGCCGTGCAGCTCAAATGCGGCGGCTTTGCTCGCAGCGTCATCTCTGCCCTGGCCTTTTCGGGCGTGCCGGCCAGACGACTGGAACTGGAGATCACCGAAACCGTGCTGATGGACGAGAGCAAAGCCGTCCTGAAGACGCTGCGACAGTTGCGTGAACTCGGCATCCGCATCGCGCTCGACGACTTTGGCACCGGCTATTCCTCACTCGGCTATCTCAGGCGCTTTCCCGTCGACAAGATCAAGATCGATCGTTCCTTCATCTCCGACATCGGCAATCTCGATACCGCAGCGATCGTGCGCACCATCATCGGACTGGGCGCCGAACTGGGCATCACCGTCACCGCCGAAGGCGTAGAAACCGAAGCACAGCTCGACATGCTGCGCCGAAACGGCTGCGTGGAGGCGCAAGGCTATCTGATCGGCGTGCCGTCAAAGGCGGCGGAGATTCAGCACCTGTTGAAATCGAGCGCGGTGCGCAGCCAGACCGGCTGACGCCATAAATCAGCGCAGCGTCTCGATGTATTTTTCATGGAAGCCGATATAACCCGGCTCGACAACCTTCAGATGCCGCTCGATCAGCGCATGAAACTCCGGCAACCGGTGGAAGGGCACGCCCGGATAGGCGTGATGCTCGGCATGGAAGGGCATGTTCCAGGCAAGCTTGCGCATAGCCCAGTTGGTCAGCGTCGTCCTGGTATTCTCCAGCATGTTTGCGACGAAGGGGCAGCGGCCATGCTCGGCCAGCAGATAGAGCCGCAGGAACGGCTGGCCGAGCAGCGCGGGAAAGATCCAGACATGGAGCAGCACCGTCGCCTTGAACCACAGCGCGAGCATCAGCACGACGGCGTAGAAGGCAATCATCGAGCGCGCCTCGGCGCGTACCTTCGAACGCCCCTTGGGGGCACGTAGCTGTCCTGGCAACGTCCCACGGCATTGGCGTAGAGCGTCTTCAAATGCCCCAACCACACTGGAAGTCCGGAAACGTGGACCAGGTACTGCCGCCAGGTTTCCGGCTTCGGGAAAGCCAGCTCCGGATCGCGTTCGGGATCCTGTGTGAAACGGTGATGGGCGAAATGGAAATAGCGGAACCAGTCGGCCGGCAGCGCGATCGCCAGGCTGCAGACACGCGCGACTGCGTCGTTCAGCCATTGCCTTTCGAAAGCCGTGCGATGCACCGTCTCATGCAGCAGCGTGAACAGGAACACGATCAGTATGCCTTGCGGCAGCATCAGCAGCGGCCAGAACGGCACCTTGGCGGCGATCAACGATCCGAGGAGCAGGATCGCGCCGAGGTGGAAAGCGAGCTGAACAAGGCCGGGCCCATCCGACTTGCCGGTTAGCCGGCTGCGCTCCTCATTCGTCAGCGAGGCGATCACGTCACGATGATCCATAGGGGCATTCCGGCCGATTGAATTCATTCGGTCAGCATACCCCAGCAAGAAACCTTTCTAACAACGAGGATTTCTGCAATATAGATAAGCTGAACTTATCTTTTTGGTCACCGCCATGGTTGCAATGCCATCGTTGCGAGGTCTTCAGGCCTTCGAGGCGGCTGCGCGCACCGGCAGCTTCGCCGCGGCGGCGGAAGAGCTATCGGTCTCGGCCGCCGCAGTCAGCCAGCTCATCCGCATCGTCGAGGAGCAAGTTGGCCGCAAGCTCTTCCACCGCGCCAACCGGCGTGTCGTCCTGAGCGAGGCTGGCGTCGAGATGCTGCCTCGATTGACCATGGCCTTCCAGGAAATCGGCAGCGTCTCGCGCCAGCTTGCAGGCGATGCGTTCCGCCCGCGGCTCGTTGTCTCGGTCCCTCCGTCCATGGCCATGGGCTGGCTTTCCGAGCGCCTTGCCGGCTTCATCGCCATCCACGGTGCCGTCGACATATCTCTCAGGGGCGATGACGACCCGGTGTCGTTCGACCGCGACCTGATCGACGTCAGGCTCTCCTACGGTCCGCACTATCGTGAGCACCCGATCGAGGACATTGTCCAGGACGCGGTCTATCCCGTCTGCGCGCCAAAGCTTGCCAGCGTGCTCGAGGCGGATGGCGGTCCGCTCGCCGGGCTGCCCCTGATCCACACCGACTGGGGACCGACCGGCGCATCCTTTCCCTCATGGCGCAGCTGGTTCGAGGCGGCCGGCATAGCGCCTGGGCGCGGCATTCAGCGCGGCCTGTCGGCAAACTCCTCGCGCGCGGCGCTCGACCTCGCCATTTCGGGACTGGGCGTGGCGCTGGCGCAAGGGATCTATTGCGCCGAGGCCGTGGAGGACGGCCGGCTGGTCCGGCCTGTCGCCAAGGCGATTGCGCTGCGCCAGCCCTATTGCCTGACGATTCCGCAGCGGAGCGCAAGAAGGGACGTCGTGGCGGCGTTCCGTGACTGGCTGGTCGATGAATGCCAGCGCGTGGTGAGCTCGCCGGCGCTCCGCTGAGCCAGCAAGCGGCGATGGTCAGAGGTGCCCGCTCAATGCCTCGACCATGTCCTTGTTCGCCGCCACCGGCACGATCTCGAACTCCACCAGATCCGCCCACTCGATCACCCAGCGCTGCAGCAGCGTGACGTCATCCGTCTCCACCAGCAGAAAGCAGCGGCTCATGTCCGCCGCGATCCAGCTATGGTGCACCAGAAGCTCCTCGGGCTTCAAGGCGACCGCGATCGCGGAAGCGGCGGTAGATCTCCTTGCGGTCGCAGCCTCGAAAATCCTCGGTGACCAAAAACAGCATCTCTGCCCCGCTTGAATGATTATCGGCCCGGCCGCTCCAAACGGTCCAGGAACCATTGCGTCAGCCGCACCCAGACCTCGTCCTTCTCGCCGGAATCCTCCCAACCATGATCGAGGTTGGGATTGTCGTTGACCTCGATGACGAAGACGCCGTCCTTGGTCTCCTTGAGGTCGACGCCGTAGAGGCCGTCGCCGATGCAGCGCGCCGCCTTGACTGCCGTCTCGACGACATGGGGCGGCGTCTCCTTCAGCGTGAAGGTCTTGATGCCGCCCTGGTCGGGCTTGCCGCTGGCCTTATGGTTGACGATCTGCCAGTGCTTCTTGGCCATTAGGTAATGTACGGCAAACAGCGGTTGGCCGCCGAGCACGCCGACACGCCAGTCATATTCGGTCGGGATGAATTTCTGCGCGATCAGAAGATCGGAATCCTCCAGCCATTCGGTAGCGAGCATCTTCAATTCCTCGAAATTGGCGCATTTCTTGACGCCGCGCGAGAAGGAGGAATCCGGGATCTTCAGCACCAGCGGAAAACCCAGCGTCTGCGCCGCGAGTTCAAGGTCGGAAGTGCCGGCTATCATCACGGTCGGCGGAACCGGCACCTTGTTGTAGGCCATCAGCTCGTTGAGATAGACCTTGTTGGTGCAGCGGATCATCGACAGCGGGTCGTCGATGACCGGCATGCCTTCCTGCTGGGCGCGGCGCGCGAAACGATAGGTATGGTTGGAGATCGAGGTGGTCTCGCGGATGAACAGCGCGTCGTAATTGGCGAGCTTGGCGAGGTCCCTCTTGGTGATCGGCTCGATTTCGACGCCCATCTTTTCGGCGATCCTGGCCCAGTAGCGCAGCGAGGAGATTTCCGAGGGCGGCAATTCCTCATGCGGATCGACCAGCGTGGCGAAAGTGTAGCGCGCCGGCGTGCGGCCCTTGGTGTCGCGCCATTCGCGATTGGTATAGGTGTCCAGGCATTGCAGGAAGAAGCTCTCCTCCTCCTCGGTCATGCGCGCCAGGGGATGAAAGCCGATCTTGCGGATCGAGGCCCATTCGGCACTATCCTTGATGTGGACCTCGAGCGCCGGCGCGCGGAACCAGTCGAACAGGAGCTTGGCGAATCGGTCCCACACCTTGGACGGGCCAATGCCGAAGAAGATGCAGACCTTCGCAGGAAAAGCGCCGCCAAGATCCTTGCGGCACTTGTTGAGCGCCAGCTCCAGTTCGGGCAGCGCATGTTCGTAAAGCTTGCGCTCCGACAGATCGATCATGGTTTCGACGGTCGGGATGACCTTGTGACCGCGCGAACCCGCCAGCAGCGAGGCATAATAGCCGCGGCTCTGGTAGCCGTAGTTGTTCGACAGGTTGATGACTTTGGGACGCTGGCCGCGAAACAGCGCCGGATGCGCGAGATAGTCGCGGTTCGTGATAATCTTGTGCGGTGTCGCCACCTGGTCGAGATCGCTCTGCCGGCCAGTTAAGATAACCCAGGTCATTGTTATCAGCGCTTCCCCAGAGTGATGGCGGCGCGCAGTCCGTCGCGGCCGAACTGCGCCATGTTCATAAAGATGCCGTAAGGCACGGGAATGTTGGCGGCATCAAGGATGGTCTCCTGCCTCTCGTCCTCAACCCAGGGATCGTGGATCAGGATATGGTCGCCGTCGTCGCCGATGGCCAACACCCAGTGCGGCACCTTCTTGCCGAACATCAGGAAGCCGCTGATCAGCACCAGCACCAATTTTCCTTTCGCGATCGCGGCGCGAATGTCGTCGATGGTGAATGAACGGTAATTCACCGGGATGCCGTAAAGTTCCGCGCGTCGGCGAAAGTCGACCTGGGCCAGTTCCATCACCCGGCGCTTGTCCGCGCTGCGCACCGACTGGAGGAACAACGCGCCGTAGAACGACACGTAAATCTCGGCCGCAAGGCCGCTCTCATAGCCGGCGACCGCGAGGCCGAACGGCTCGCAGCCACCCGGGCCCGACATCATGAAGACGGTCGTCGCTTCGCGCCAAAGACGAATTTCCCTGACCGGGTCCGGTACGAAGTCGTGATCGAAATTGCCCATGGCCATCATCAGGCAGCAGGGACCGCAAGTGAATTCGCAGGTCTGCTGGTAGAACGGCACGCTGGTGGCGGCCGGAAGTTCGCCGCGCAAGGTCTTCTCGTAGCGCAGCGCCGTGGCGCCGTCCTCGTAGTAATCGGGTTCGCGGCCGATCTTGCGGTAGCCGGCCCGCTCGTAGATGCTGATGGCGCGGGCATTATCCTCCCGCACTTCTAGGCGCAGCATCATGCGATCGTGTTCGAAGGCCGCCTCCTCCGCCGCCACTAGCAACCGGCGGCCGATGCCGAGGGCGCCAAAAAAGGGACTGGTGGCGATCGAATAAAGGCGCGCCACGCCGCTGCCCTTGCGAAACAGCACAATCGCATAACCGGCGACGCGGCCATCTCTTTCGGCGACCAGCGTCTCGGCGGTCTCGCGCTCGATGAACTGTCGGAAGGAGCGACGGGAAATGCGGTCGCTGGAGAAAACAGCTTTCTCGATGGCGGCGAGATCATCGACGTCAGTCGCGCGGGCCGTGCGAATCTCGGCAGGCATGCGGGCTTGGAAAACCTCGATTGGGTTGTGATGAAGGCCCTATTCGAAACGTCCAGACACCAGCCCAAAACGGCAGCGCCCATCCAGCGCTATCGCACCTCGATTAGGGCCGAATTGTGACAGATTGGCGCCAGCCCGGGAGGACAAAGGCTTTGAACCAGGTCACCGTTTTCGAGTAGGCGGCGGCGCCAAAAACGATGCTGTTCAACTCGCCAGGCCGGCCAGAAGCTGGCTGTAGGCGCTCTTGGCCACGATGGCCAATTGCTCGCGCGGCACTGAGCCGACGACAGCGCAGCCATAGCCCTTGTCCAGCCAGTAGACGGCCTGCGGGCCGGCTTGCGCCGAAGCGTAGGTCCCCCTGGCGTTCTCCACCGATTCGGCCGTTACAAAGAGCGATATGCGCTCGCCCTTGTCGTCTTCATAGAGCAGCATTGCCGCCTTGCTCTCGCCAGCCGGCAGCAACCTGCCGCCGACCAGTTGGAACCCGCTGCCGGTCAAGTCCGGCGCAACCAGCTTCAATCCGACCCGGTTGGACAGCCAGGTCAGCAGATGGTCCTTGTCGCTTGCCGGCACTTCCACCGCATGCCGCTTCTCGGCGGCATAGATGACATGCGCGGCGATCGCCTGCTCGGCCAACTGATCCTCGGCCTGATCTTCCCGGCCAATACCGTCGCTGCCGGCAAAGTAGCCGCCAAGCCCGCCCGCGGCCAGTAGACCGGCAGCGGCGGCGGCAAGCCACCAGCGCGAGCGTGGCATTGGCGTCCTGGCTGGCGCCTCGCCAAGCACCACCTTGCGCAACCGCACCGGCACCGGCTCGTCGATCACGCCAGCGAAGGCATCTCGCAATGCCGTCCTGTCGGCGATGAAACGGGCGCTTTTCGCCTTCATCTCGGGAGTGGCGTCGAGCCATGCGTCATAGGCGGCGCGCTCATCGGCCGGCAACTCGCCGTCGAGTGCCATGTGGATGTCGCGTTCGGAGAAATCGCGGCGGATCATTTCTAGACGATCCTTATCGAACGGCGGCGTGCCGTGTCGTCCAGCAGTCCGCGCAACTCCTCGCGCCCGCGCGCAATGCGCGACATCAGCGTTCCGGCCGGCACGCCCAGGATGTTGGCGGCCTCGGCATAGGAAAAGCCTTCGATCGCGACCATGACGAGCGCGGCACGGCGGTCGGGGCTGATCGCCTGCAATGCGTCGACGATCTCGCGCGAGGCGATGCTTTCCACCTGCTCGGCCGGCTGTGCAACCGCCTCGCCCGCTTCCAGCGGCAGCATCGCGGCTTCGCCGCGCCGGTTCACTTTGCGCATCTGGTCAATGAACAAATGATGCATGATCGTAAACAGCCACCTCCTGGGGCTTTCTCCCGTCTGCCAGTTGTCGAGCCGCATGAGGGCCCGTTCGAGACAGTCCTGGACGAGATCGTCGGCGGCATCGCGGTCGCGCAACAACGAGCGTGCGTAGCGGCGCAGGCGCGGTATTTCGCCGAGGATTGCTGCCTTCTTTTCGTCCATGACCGCTGGTTTTCGGAATTGCCCTATTCATCAGATTGAACGCGCCTTCGCGGCGTGACGCAAGCAGCCAGTGCGAAGCGGTCCACCGCCCCGGTCACCCAAGCAATGATGTAACGATGGGAGCGGCGGGTTTATTCCCAATCAATAGGAGGCCAACTACGCCAAATCGGTCTTGAGAAAGTCATTGTCTTTAAAGAGCAACGGAACATCAAGAGCCTTGGCGCAGGCGTAGGAAAAGCAATCACCAAAATTAAGGTCGGCCGGATGACCGACCGCTTTGCCGTACCGGATGCTGGCATCAATGGCGCGCCCCCCGATATCCTCGTTGATGGCTACATTGCGAGCGTCGATCTCAACAATGAACGCATCGACCAGATCGCGCGCCGCAGACAGCATTTCGGGAGTCGGCTTTTTGGCACCGGCATTCAATCGCCCGAGGGCAAGCGTAGCTTCGAGCCGAACAAGCGCTGAAATGTACAGCTGACCGTCGACGTCGGCGACCCGCTTCAGCAATTCCTCCCAACCCGATTCCTTGGCGAGAATTGCAACGACAACCGATGCGTCGACAAACATCAGTCTTCCCACATCTCGTCCATGAATGCCTTCATATCGAAGGTGGTGTCGGACGGCCCCAACGCCGCTGCTTGCGCTTGAAGAACGGCAATCCTCTCCCGCAGCGGTTTGCGGGCGCGGCTTTGTTCAAGTTCGTGCAAAAGCGCGGTTCGCACGGCTTCCGTTTTGCTCGGCGCATTCGTCTCGCGCTGCAATTTCGTCGCCAGCGCATCTACCTCATCGTCGCGGATATAGAGCGGCATATGAATATCTCCGTGAATATTCATATATTCCATTTTGAATATTCAAACAATCCTAACCCTCACGCCCCTTCGCCACCCTGGTCAAAAGCCGCTGGTAAAACAGGCCGATGCCAATCAGCACGGCGCCAAGGCCGATGAAGGACAGCGCGCGAAGCACACCCTCCAGCTCCGACATGTCGAAGAGGAACACCTTCAGTACGGCGACCGCGATCAATGCGGCCGAGGCGATGCGCAGCACCTGCGATTTCAGCCAGACGCCGGCGGTCAGCAGCGCCACGCCGATGATCAGCCAGAGTGCCGAATAGGTGTAGGTTTCCAACTGGCCAAGGCTGCTCCACAAGCCGATGAACTCGCCTTTGAACAGGCGCCGCACCGACAGCGTGGCATAGGCGAAGGCAAGCAGTGCCGCCACCAGCGCCAGCATGGCGGCATACCATTTCGGCCGCTTGTTGCGGGCATAGAGCGCAAGCCCTCCGGCCGCGACCGCCGGCAGCAGATAGGCGAGGAACAACAGGTTGAAGACCGGGATCTGCCCGGTCGACTCGTCGGTGAAAAGCGGGTTCAGCACCAGGAAATGCTGCACGACGATGAAGGCGACCGAGATCACGCCCGCCGCCATGGACCCGTAGCGCAGCACGGAACTTGGCGAGCGCCTGTCGATGGCCACGAGTATGGCGCCGGCGCCGATCGCGATCAGCGTGTAGATGGCCTGTTCGGCAAGTGTGGGCGCATCGCTGTTGAGGACACCGCCATGCATGGCGTGGCGCACCAGCATGGCAAGCGTCAGCAGTGCAAACAGCGCCGCCGAAGCTTCCATGGCCAGGCGCGGCCGGCCGTCGATGGTGCGGGCCAGTTGCCAGGCGGCGAAAGCGAAGGCGAGCGCCGGCACGCCATAGCCCGGCAGCAGCCAGTTGAAGACCGGGGTCGTCGACAGGAACTCGGGGCCAACGACGGTCGGATCGAAGATGACACGACCAAGCACCGCCGCGACCGCGCCGACGGAAATCCAGCCGAGCACCGGATAGGAACGCCAGCGCGTGGCCAGCGCCGGCACGATTGCGGCCGCACCAAGCAGGATGGTTGTCCAGCCGGAACTGAAGGCCATATGCAGCATCAGCAGGCCTGCGAGCGCGGCTCCGCCGAGCGCGAAGGATACGGCCGCCCTGCCCTGCAACGGCGGTTGCTCGCCTCGCGCGATCCACTCGCCGCCGGCAGCGAAAACCACGACCAGCAGCGCCGCCACGGCGGCGTAGGCAAGATCGCGGTCGAGATTGCCGAACGTGAACCAGAGTGCCAGCAGGACGACCAACGGCACGATGACGCCCCACGCCGCCCATGACGCAGCGCGGAAGTGGGTCGCGGCGGCAGATTTGCGGGCGGCCCAGAAACCGGCGCCGATGAAGACAAGGCCAAGCGCAACACCGATGCGCAAGGTCAGTGCGTTCGATGTCGCCAGGGGCACGGCATCGATGCCCAAGACGTCGCCTGAAAAATCGGAAGCGATCGAAGTCGGCGGGATGATGCCGAGATAGATCAGCACCGTCACCAGTCCCGCCGCATGGAGCAGTGGCAGCGCTGGGGGGCGGTAGAGCGCGACGGCCACCATCGCGGCGAGCACGACGGCTCCCGGCAAGGCATCGCCGGCAGCGACGAAGGCCGGATCGACCGAAAGGCCCAGCGCCGAGAGGGCAACAAACAGGCCCGGCGCGACGGACGGCCAGTCGAAAGCCGTGGCTGATCCGCCTTCGTCGCTGCGGCGGGCGAGCCAGACGAAGGCGAGCACGGCCAGCGTGACGGTGTTCACGAACAGGATCACGGATAAATTCGCGCCCGGCGCATCGGTCATGTAGAGGATCGTCCAGATGCCGGTACCGACAAAGGCCGCCGTCATCAGCAACTTCCAATCGCGCATGCGGGCAATGACGCCGCTGGCGGCAAGCACGATCGCCAGATAGCCGAACAGGGCCCAGGGATTGGGCGCCTGAGAGGCAATCAGCATCGGCGTCACCATGGCGCCGACGAGGCCGATACCAGCCAGCGCCTGGCCGTGGACAAGGGCGGCGGCAATCGTCGCTATGCCGATGGCGCCGAGCAGCGTGAAGGCGAGCGCCGGCCCGATAAATCCGTAGATGCCATGTGCGGCATAGACGGCGCCGAACAGGATGAAGGCGCCCGCCGCAGTCAGGATCGCCGGGATGTAGGCGCCTGCGGCGCCTTGCACGGGCACCCTGAAGCCGGTGCGGCGAATGAATTCGCCGGCTGCAATCAGCACAAGGCCGAGCAGCCCGGCCATGGTCAGCCGCACACCGGGGCCGAAAATTCCGGCTTCGATCGTGTAGCGGATGAGAAACAGGCCGCCCAGCGCCAGTGCCAAACCGCCGACCCAGACCGCCCAGCGGGTGCCGAGCGCCGTTTCGATATCGGGTTTGCCGGGCGCTTTCACCGCTGCGACAGGCTCGGCTACCTTGGGCGCCGCCTCGCCTGGTGTCCATGGTCCCGGCTTGACCTCGTCCGTCGCGGCGTCGGTTTCCAGAGCCGGCAGCGCCTGCCCGGTGGCTGCCTCGCTGGCCGTTGGCGAAACGACCACGGCCGCAGCAACAACGGCTTCGGCCGGCTGGCCCTCGGTCGCCGCCGGTTCGGACTGCTTGGCGAGAGGCGGCACGGCGCCGGAAAGGACGAGGCTCCGCAGTGCGCCTAGCTCACGCTCGATCAGTCCGATGCGGCTCTGCTGGCGCGAAATGATGACGAACAGCGCGATGATGGCGACAAGGCCGATCAGGCTTTCAAACATGGCGGCTCCCCCAAACCAGACCAGTTGCTACTGACAATCAAATGTGGCCTGCAAACGACCAGCCAACGGCCGTCGGATCGGCGGCTGGAAAGATCGAGCATGTTTCGGCGTCGAAAGCCAGCGGCTTGCGCCCATTGGCCCTCGGCATCGCTTGCGAATGGCCGGTTTCCGGAACATTGCCTGCCAAACCCGCAGCCGATGGCCTATGATACCTTGGCCGCAAAGGGTTCTCCAAGCGATGTCATGAGAATACGCATGCCGCAACGAAGCGCAGGACTGCTGATCTACCGGCGAAACGCCGGGGCCCTCCAGTTCTTGCTCGTCCATCCGGGTGGACCATTCTGGGCAAGAAAAGATGAGGGGGCATGGTCGATCCCCAAAGGGCTCGTCGACGAAGGCGAGGACGAGTTGAAAGCCGCCCGACGTGAGGCGGAAGAAGAACTCGGCGTCGCCATCAACGGCGACTTCCAGCCTGCCGGCAGTTATCGGCAGCCTGGCGGCAAGATCGTGAGTGCGTGGAGCGTCGAGGCCGACGTCGACACCGATGCCGTCAAAAGCAACATGTTCACCATGGAGTGGCCGCCACGGTCGGGATCCATGAAGGCATTTCCCGAAGTGGACCGGGCCGGTTGGTTTTCAGAGTTGGAGGCCGGTCTCAAGATACTCAAAGGCCAGCGCGCGATCCTGGACGATTTCGTGGAACGGCAAAATGCCGGATAACATCCGCTGTTATCACCGCTCGCCCAGTGCGCCTTAGGACGATTCCTATCGTGCCGCCAGATTGGAGGCCGGGAAGATCGAGCATGTCTCGGTGCCGAAAGCCAGCAGCTTGCCGCCGGCGTCCTTCAGCGTCGCTTCCGAAACGGCCAGCGTGCGGCCCTTGTGAATGACCTTGCCCTCACAGACCACCTCTCCGGTCCTGGGCGTGATCGGCCGCGTCAGGTTCACCTTGAATTCCGCCGTCGTATAGGCCTCGCCCTTTGCGAGCAGCGTCTGCACGGCGCAGGCAAGCGCCGAATCGAGCAGTGTCGCCGCCCAGCCGCCATGCACGCCCCCCAACGGGTTCAGATGGCGCTCGTTCGGCACGCCTCGGAACACGGCACGGCCTTCCGAAACTTCGGTCAGAGCGAAGCTGAGCTGGAAGGAAATCGGCGGCGCCGGATATTTGCCATCGATGATGCGCTGCAAAAGTTCCAGGCCGGTGTAGGCAAGCATGTCGGCATGCGGAATGGTGCCGAGGCCGAGCGGCGAGACCCGGCCTGGATAAAGTTCCACTTCGCTCATGTGATGATTTCTCTCGCGGCGGTTTCTCCGGACAGGCCTTTTGTCGTGTGGTGCTTGCGCAGCGCGGCAAGGAAGCCGGCGCGCGCGTCTGGTTGCTCGATGCCGCGCGGCTCATAGACATGACGGGTGAAGAAGAAGCCGGTGAGCCGGAAGGCATCCTGGATCGCCGCCGGATCGGCGCGCAGGCCGGAGCCACGCAGGAAGGCCGGCAGCGCCAGCATCTTGTCGCGCCAGGGCGCGCCGGCTTCCCGCGACACCGCTCGGCCCGATTTCGGCGAGACATAGGCAAGATCCTGCCGCGTGCCGGTCGCGGCGCACTGGCTGAGATCGAGACCGAAGCCCAGTTCGTCGAGGATCAGGAGCTCGAAACGGGCCACCAGTTCGCCGGCTGCATCGACGTCATCGAGATGCACGATCATCACCGACAGCGCCTCGTAGAGGCCGCCATGGGCGTCGCGCTCGGGCAGCAGGCGCAGATGCGCGGCCATGGTCTGCAGGCCATATACGGCGACCGCACTCTCCATCAACCTAGCCGCATTCATCTCGATCGCTTCGGCCTGGAACGTGCCGAGGTGCTCATCCAGGCGCGCCCGCCAAAGCAGGTCGACACGGTTGCCGGGCTGGAGAACAGGCTGCTGCTTGCGCGAGCGCCCGCCGCGCACGAGGCCGAGATGGCGGCCATGCGCACGCGTCATCACCTCGAGGATGGCGCTGGTTTCGCCATGCTTGCGGGTGCCGAGAATGATTCCCTCGTCGCGCCATTCCATGCCTGGAGCATTTCACCGATCGGGTGGCGAAATCAAGGTACGGGCTTGGTGCCTGGGCTGGCTCTCGCAAGGGTGCATAAAAAGCCGCCCGCAGCATAGCTGCGGGCGGGTCTGGTGGGGTCAGTCGATCCGTTAGAACGAGCGCTGGAAGCGGAGGATGCCGCCGACGCTGCTCTTCTTGTCGGCCTTGGTCCAGTTGTTGAAGTCGGCGTCGTCGAATTTTCCTGCATTGAGGTAGTCGACTTCAGCCGTGATCGTGTAACCGGGCACAATCGTGTATGCGACGTTGGCAGCGACGCCGAGATTCTTCCAGTCGTCATAGGAGATCTGGGCGTTGAACGAGGTCTTGTCGTTGAACTTGTAGGTGCCGCCACCCCAGATCGCCCAGTTTCCGCCCCACGGCTTGTATTGGGTGCGGCCCGTGCCGAAGTCGTTGATGTTGTCGTTGGTGCCGTAGCCGCCCATGACGAACAGCGTCAGTTCCTTGCCGACATTGACGTCCAAGCGAACCTTGCCGGCCACTTCCTCGTAATTGCTGTCATAGGCGACGACGCCGGTGACCGCACCCCAGTCGCCCTTGTACTTCAAGCCGCCGACGACATGCGGAACATAGCTGTCGATCGTGTTGACGCCGGTACCTTCTTCGAGCGAGACCACGGCCGAGAAGCCGCTGCCAGCGTCGAAATAGTACTGCACGACGTTGGTATCCTTGATACCGTACGGGATGATCGTGTCCTGGATGACGTTGCCGGCATAGCCGATAAACGAATCGTATGCCGTTTCATCCTTACCGACGCGCAGGCCGCCGAGCTGAATCCAGGCGAAGTTGAGGGTGGTCGCCTTGTTGCCGGCCTGCCAGCCAGTGCCGCCAGTCTCATAGTCGCCGCTGCTGTTGCCAAATTGAAAGCGAGTCTCGGTGTAGGTCTTCAACGTACCGAGCTCGGTTTCCTGGCCGGTCCAGGTCTTCAGCGCGAAGCGCATGTTCTTGTAGTAGGTGTCGTGGCTATCGCCGTCCATGTGATCGGCAACGTTGTTGACGCCATCCAGCGTGCCGCTGTCCCCGACGCCTATGTCATAGCGGAGATAGCCGCCGATGCGCAGGCAGGTCTCGGTGCCGGGGATATAGAAGTAGCCGGCGCCGTAGACGTCGCAGATCCTGACGTATTCAGCGGGTTCCGGCTCGGCGACGACGACAGCGTCGGCGGCGCGAGCGCCGGAGACCGCGATCAGTGCCGCGGCTGAGCCGAGAAGAAGGCTCTTGATGTTCATTTTCTGACCTCTCCAGTCAAAGTTAAAAATGGCTTCGGATTTTGGTTGGCGGATATATTTTCCCGCCTCACCACAACGAAAAAGGCCCGCACCGCGTCCCCTTTTCGCGGCGAACATACCCATCAATCTTCCGCCTTCAATGACAATTCCACAAACATTCGGGATTGATGACATAGATTAAATCTGTGTTGCAGAAATAGCACTGGCGAATTCACTTAAAACCACGGCACCGCACAAGTGGAACATTGTCATATTTCCGTAATAATTCCCTGTATGTTCCAATTTTATGATGATATTCTACGAACACCAATTGTTTGAGAAACTTCGCGTAAATAAACCCACTTCCATGGTCGTTTCTACCTAGCCATTCCCCAGCCACGTGAAACCGAAGCCGATCCCCTCGAAGGAGTCTTTCAGCGGGTCACGGGCACGCCGGGACGGACCACAGGCCATGATGGGAAGATCAATCCGACGTCGGCGGACTCGTCTGCAAGAATCCGCGCTGGCCAACTGAGAAGTCGACCCAACGGAACCTCGGCGTCCCTGGTCGATAGCCACCAGCCAACGGTTTGGGTCATTATTACCGGCGCTTGTGGTCGGCCAGCACCGCGTCGATCACGCGCCAGGATTGTTCGATCTCGGCCGAGTTGATGTCTATCTCGCCGGCGGCGGTGATCAGCGCCTTCCACAGTGCCCAGCCGCGGCCGCGCGCCCAGGTCGCGTCGTCGACGCCGAGGCCAGCGCGGAAGGCCCCCTGCTCTTTCCCTCGAACAATGTCCAGGCAATCGCCAGATCGCATGAGGGCTCGCCGACGCCGGAGGTGCCGAAGTCGATCACCGCGCTTAGCCTGCCGTGTTCAACCAGAAGATTGCCTCAGCTGACATCGCCGTGGAACCAGACGGGCGGGCCTTGCCAAGGGGCGGCAAGAGCCGTTTCCCAGACAGCGCTTGCCGCGCCGGCGTTGATACGGGTGTCGAGCGCCGCGATCGCTTGTCTCGTCTCCCCGTCATAGACGTTCAGCGGCCCGCCGCGAAAGAAATTGTGTTGGCCCGGCCCCGGTCCGCCAGCCGGGTCGATCCGCTTCAGCGCAACCAGAAAGCCGGCCAGGTCCGCCGCGAATTCCGACAGGTTGGCGATACGCTCGCGCTTTGCAGTCTCACCTTCGATCCACCTGTAGACGGACCAATGCCACGGATAGCCTTCGGCCGGGGCTCCCATCGCCAGCGGTATAGGGATGGGCAGCGGCAACAGCGGCGCCAGCCTCGGCAGCCAGCGATGTTCCTTCTCCACTTGCAGGGAATAGGCGGCGGCACTGGGCAACCGAACGGTCATCTCGTCGCCGAGACGAAAGCTTCTGTTGTCCCATCCGCCAGGTTCAATCGGCCGAACCGCAAGATCCCTCCAGCGAGGAAACTGCGCCGCGATCAACCGGCTGACCAAAGCTGCGTCGATATTCGACTTGCTAACCATCCATCCTAGTGCGGAAACTCGAGCCCCATCTCGCGGTAGCGCTCGGGATCGTCGCCCCAGTTCTCGCGCACCTTGACGAACAGGAACAGATGCACCTTTTGCTCGAGGATGCCGGCGATTTCCATACGCGCCGCCTGGCCGATGGCGCGGATGGTCTCGCCCTTGTGGCCGAGCACGATCTTCTTCTGGCTGTCGCGTTCGACATAGATGACCTGCTCGATGCGCACCGAGCCGTCCTTCTTCTCTTCCCATTTCTCGGTTTCGATGTGCGAGGAATAGGGCAGTTCCTGATGCAGCCTGAGATAGAGCTTCTCGCGAGTGATCTCAGCGGCGAGCTGGCGCATCGGCAGATCGGAGATCTGGTCTTCCGGATAATACCAGGGCCCCACCGGGAGCGCCTCGGCAAGGTAATCGAGGAGGTCCTTGCAGCCCGAGCCGGTCAGCGCCGAAACCATGAAGGTGCGCTTGAACGGCACTCTTTCGTTCGCTGCTGCCGCCAGCGCCAACAACGCCTCCGGCTTGACGCGGTCGACCTTGTTGAGGATCAGCGCCATCGGCTGGCGCACATCCTTCAGGCGTTCGAGAATGGCATCGGCATCACCTCTAATGCCACGCTCGGCATCGATCAGGAGCAGCACGATATCGGCATCCTTGGCGCCGCCCCAGGCTGTCGTCACCATTGCCATGTCGAGACGCCGCTTCGGCTTGAAGATGCCCGGCGTATCGACGAAGACGATCTGCGCGTTGTCGTGCGTGGCGATGCCTCTGACGATGGCACGCGTCGTCTGCACCTTGTGGGTGACGATTGACACCTTGGCGCCGACAAGCTGGTTGACCAGCGTCGACTTGCCGGCATTGGGCGCACCGATCAGCGCTACGAAGCCGGAATGCGTAACGGCCGCAGGCGCGGCCGGAACCGTGTCTTCCGTGGCTGTCATGCCGCGTCTCCCTGATCGATCCAGACACCTTCACGAATGAGAAGGGCGGCGGCGGCGGCCTGCTCGGCCTCGCGTTTGGAGCGGCCGCTGCCGACAGCCGGCTGAAACCCACCAACCATGACACTGACGGTGAACAGCGGATCGTGATCCGGCCCCTCTCGGCTATCGATGCGGTAGACGGGCAGGGCGCTTGCCGCCTGATGCGCCCATTCCTGCAACTCGGTCTTGGCGTCGCGTCGGCCGGCGCCCGACGCCTGCGAGCGCGGCTGCCAATATTTGTGGATGAAAGCGCGCGCCGCTTCCAGCCCGCCATCGAGGTAGAGCACGGCGATCAGTGATTCCAGCGCGTCGGCGCGCAGATTGACGCGCTTGCGTCCCTCGAGCCCTTGAACGTCGGATCCGGCGCGGATCAGCTCCGGCAGACCAATATGTTCGGCGATCTCCGACAGCGCCTCGGCATTGACCAGCGCGTTGAACCGCAGCGACAATTCGCCTTCCGCCGCATCGGGAAACGCGGCCAGCAGCATATCGGCCACCACGAGGCCGAGAACCCGGTCGCCCAGGAACTCAAAGCGCTCATAGTCGGTGCCGGCATTGGCGCCGCGGGCGCTGGCATGGGTCAAGGCACGCTGCAGGCGCCGGCGATCGGCAAAGGCATGGCCCGTGCGCTCCACCAGCGCTTCGGCGAGCGCGTCGGCGGTCAGCCGTCTTGTCGCCGCCATGACCCTAATTAACGAAGTGGAAGAGGCGCGAAGCACGCATAAGCGACGGCCACTTCCAGATTTCGAGCGGGCTCGCCTTGCCGGCGATCGAGAAGAAAACAAGGTTGGCCCGGCCAACCAGGTTTTCGGCCGGAACATAGCCGACGGAGAATCGGCTGTCGGCGGAGTTGTCTCTGTTATCGCCCATCATGAAATAGTGATCGGGCGGAACATCGAACTCGCGCGTGTTGTCGCCGATCGAGTTCGGCGACAGATCCAGCGTATCGTAGCTGACGCCGTTGGGCAGCGTCTCGCGATAGACGTCGATCGGATAGTCCTTTTCGGTGATGTCGGGATTGTCGATCTGACCGGTCTTCACGCGCGGGACTCCGACGCCGTTGATGAACAGCTGCCCGTCCTTCACCTGAATCTTGTCGCCGGGCAGGCCCACCACACGTTTGATGTAGTCAACGGACGGGTCCGGCGGGAACTTGAACACCACCACGTCGCCGCGCTTCGGCTCGGAGCCCCAGATGCGGCCCGAGAAAATGTCCGGGCCGAAGGGCAGCGAATAACGGGAATAGCCGTAAGACCATTTGGTGACGAAGAGATAGTCGCCCTCGAGCAGCGTCGGCCGCATCGAACCCGACGGGATCGAAAAGGGTTGGAACAAGAGCGTGCGAATGACCAAGGCAAGCAAAAGCGCCTGGACGATGACGCTGACGGTTTCGCCAAGCCCGCCGGATTTCTTCTGGGGTTTTTCAGCCACGCTCATGTCGTCCTCGATTGTGCGTTGGATGGTATAGAGTCTCGGCGCGCGCTGGGCAACGTCATGCCGGTGGTCAGATGCAATCAATGTGGCGCTTGTTCGACGGGCAACGCTTCGATGATCACAAAGGCTTGAGCAAGCGGAAAATCATCCGTGATGGTGAGATGGATCATCGCCCGATGGCCCTTTGGCAGAATCGCGTTCAGCCGCGCCTCGGCGCCACCGGTCAGTGCCATGGTGGGCGCGCCGCTCGGAAGATTGACGACACCCATGTCGCGCCAAAACACGCCCTGCGCCAGACCGGTGCCCAGTGCCTTGGCGCAGGCCTCCTTGGCGGCGAAGCGCTTGGCGTAGGAGGCCGCCCGCGCCCGACGATTTTCGGAGCGGGCCTGCTCGACCTCGGTGTAGATTCTCTGGATGAAGCGCTGGCCATGGCGCTCCAAGGACTTTTCAATGCGTCTGATATCGATCAGGTCGCTGCCGATGCCGATGATCATCGCGCGGTGGAACCGATGCTTGCGCTTGGGTGAGACGATTGCTCATGGCGGGCCGCGCGCTCTGCCAGCCGTTTGCGCCGCTGCTCGCGAAAGGCGTTCATGCCCCAGCGCGTGATGGCGTAGAACAGAAGCCCAAACGCCAGTCCAAGCGGTATCGCACCGATCAGCATCGGCTTCAGCACCGGGGCCCACAATTGCGCGAAGGAAAGGTTGTGCAGCATCTCGCCCAGATGCGCGGGCGGGCCGTGCGCCGGCAGGCGGTTGTGCAGGATCAGCTTGCCGGTCTCCCAGGAGGCGCCCCACAGCAGCGGGAACGTCAGTGGATTGCCGAAGAATACGGCGCCAAGTGCGGCCGCCACCAGATTGCCGGCTATGAGCCAGCACAGCACCGCGGCAATGGCGAAATGGAAACCCACCGGAAAGAACGAAGCAAAGACGCCGGCGGCGACGCCGGCCGCCACCGCATGCGGCGTGGCCTTCAGCCGCAGGATGCGCTTGGAGAAGTACTGCAGCGAGCGCGAAAACGACCGGCGCGGCCATAGATAGGTACGCACCCGCTCCAAGAGGCCATCAGGCTCGCGGCGTCGAAAAAGCACTCTATTCCAATTCCTGATCTACCAATACCCGCCGTCCTGCCACCCCAAGCCAGGTCACAGCAACTTATCTTGCGCTTCCGGGGCGCAGAAAGGCAACAACGACTTTGATATAGCGACAGGCTGCCTTCGGAACAACGAAACGCTGCCGCGATGGTCTGCCGCAGGGGGTAACAAGATCGCCATTGAGGCGAAACTGAGGAAAAAGAAGGACGGCCGGCATGGCCACCATTCGACCAGCGCGCGACGACGAGGCGAAAGAGTTGCCCGATATCGAGCAATCCGCCGGGCTGGCGTTTCGTTCCATACCGGACCTCGCCTGGATCGCCGAAGACGGCAATATGAGCGTCGAGCGGCACCTCGCAATGATCACCGAGGGCACATGCTGGGTCGCCACGGACAAGCGCGACCGCGCCATCGCCTTCTTGAGCGCCAGCGTTGAGGACGATGCATTGCATATCCTGGAATTCGACGTTCGTTTTGAGTGGCAGGGCTCGGGCATCGGCCGAGCCCTGCTGGAGACCGTTATCGAGGAGTCCAGGCGCCGCGGCCTTGCGACGATCACGCTGACGACATTTCGCGATGTTGCCTGGAACGCGCCGTTCTACAGAAAGTTCGGATTCCGCGTCCTGGAGGACGCGCAGATCGATGCGCGGCTCGCCGGGTGGCTGAGACAGGAAGCCGCGCACGGCATGCCAACGAGCCGGCGCTGCGCAATGCTGCTCGATCTCGCGCGGATTTAACGGCGGCTATCCAGATATTCACTGACCTCGACCAGATTGTCGTCGGGATCGCGGAAATAGACAGACATCATGCGACCGCGTGCGCCGACCCGCTCGACCGGTCCAAGTTCCACCGCCACACGATCGGCTTCGAGACTGGCGAGGAGTTCGCCGAGCGGCCGATCGGTGATCAGGCAGAAATCACCGGATCCGGGCGTCGGCGACTTCGCCTTCGGCTCGAAGGTGCGGCCGACCTCGTGGACATTGATCTTTTGGTTGCCGAAAGCCAGCGCTGTCGGCAGGCCCGGCATATCGATGCGCCGAAAGCCCAGAACGCGCTGATAAAAGGCGCAGGTGGCCTCGAGCGACGCCACTGTCAGCACGAAATGATCGATACTGATGATCATCCCGCCCCTCTCAGATATTGCGGCTGCCCGGCTTGATCGCCGGTATGGCGGCAAGTTCCGGCGGCAGCCGATCGGCCGGATAGGCCGGCACCTCGTACTCGGCGAGGGCGATCAGCGGCACGCCGACATCGGTCTTGCCCGCCGAGCGGTCGATGATGCAGGCCGCCGCCGCCACCTCGGCGCCAAGTTCGCGCAGGCAGTCGATGGTCTCGCGGATAGACAATCCAGTGGTGACGATGTCCTCGACAATGACGACACGCGCGCCGCGCGCGATCTCGAAGCGACGCAGCCGGAACTCGCCCCCTTCCCGCTCGACCCAGATCGCCGGCACGCCAAGATGGCGCGAAGTCTCGTAAGCCGGGATAAGCCCGCCGATGGCCGGGCCGACGACATAGTCGATTTTGCCCGGCACGGCGGCGCGGATCTTTTCGGCCAGCGCCTTGCACAGCCGCTCGGTCTTATCGGCATGCATGAACACGCGCGCCTTCTGCAGGAACACCGGACTGCGCAGACCCGACGTCAGAATGAAATGCCCCTCCAGGACAGCACCAGCCTGGCGAAAAATATCCAGCACCTCGTCCGTATTCATCCGTCTATCCCCATGTAGATCAGTCACGTTAGCCATTGACACGCCGTGCATCGCTAACGCTCGAATTGTCCTTGAGCTGCGACAGCAGCCGGTTGAGATGCTTCAGATCCCAGACTTCGAGATCGATCAGCATTTCGGTGAAATCGGGCGCGGTGCGCACCATTGACAGCGTATGGATGTTGGCATCGTTCGAGGCAACGACCTGGGCGATGTCGGCGAGCGATCCCGGTGCATTGATGGCGGTGACGGAAACACGCGCGGGGAAGCGTTCCTTGGTGCGCTCGTCGATGTCCCAGCGCACGTCAATCCAGCGCTCGGGCTGGTCGTCGAAAGCCTGCAGCGCCGGCGACTGGATCGGATAGATGGTAATGCCGGTGCCCGGCTGCACGATGCCGACGATGCGGTCGCCAGGCACCGCCCCTTCCGGCGCGAAACGCACCGGCAGGTCACCGCGCACGCCACGGATCGGCACCGCGCCGTCGCGCGGCTGGTCCTTGTCCTTGCGCGCGGCACGGCCCGGGATCTGGAACAGCATGCCGGCGGCGTTGCGGATCTTCGACCAGCCTTCCTCGCGCTGCTTGGGCGCCGCCGGCGTGACGCGCTCGTCCTTGTAATCTGGGAAGACGGCTTTCATGACGTCGGTGGACGCCAATTCGCCGCGGCCGACGGACGCCAGCACGTCCTCGATGTCCTTGCGCGCCAGCCGGTGCAGGACGGGCTTCAGGTTTTCCTTGGTGAAATTCTTGCCGGCCCGCTCGAAAGCCCGTTCGAGAATGCGCGCGCCGAGACCCGAATACTGCTTGCGGATGGCGTTCTTGGTGGCGCGGCGAATGGCGGCGCGCGCCTTGCCAGTGACGACGACGGATTCCCACGCGGCCGGCGGCACCTGCGCCTTGGAGCGGATGATCTCCACCTCGTCGCCATTCTTCAGCTCCGTCATCAGCGGCATGATGCGGCCGTTGACCTTGGCGCCGACGCAGGTGTCGCCGACATCGGTGTGAACCGCATAGGCGAAGTCGATCGGCGTGGCACCTTTCGGCAGCGCGATCAGCATGCCCTTGGGGGTGAAGCAGAACACCTGATCCTGGAACAGTTCCAGCTTGGTGTTCTCGAGAAAATCCTCGGGATTGTCGCCCTCGGCGAGTTGTTCGATCGTGCGCCTCAGCCAGGCATAGGCATTGGTTTCCTTCGAGATCGAATGGGCCGTGCCGTTCGCCTTGCCGCCGGTATCCTTGTAGATCGAATGGGCGGCGACGCCATATTCGGCGATCTTGTTCATCTCGCGGGTGCGGATCTGAAGCTCGACGCGCTGACGCGACGGCCCGACGATGGTGGTGTGGATCGAGCGGTAATCGTTCTGCTTCGGTGTTGAGATGTAGTCCTTGAAACGGCCGGGCACCATCGACCAGGCGGTGTGGATGGCGCCAAGCGCGCGATAGCAGTCCTCGACATTGTCGACGACGACGCGAAAGCCGAAAATGTCGGACAATTGCTCGAAGGAGAGCGCCTTGGCCTCCATCTTGCGGAACACCGACCACGGCTTCTTCTGCCGGCTTTTGACGCCTGCATTGATCGCATGCTTCTCGAACAGAGCCGACAGCGCTTTCTCGATCTCGGACAGCACGCCCTTGTTGCGCTCGAAAATCTCGGCGAGCCTGGCGGTGACGGCGCGATAGGCTTCCGGATTGATGTAGCGGAAGGCGATCTCCTCCAGCTCCTCGCGCATGCCTTGCATGCCCATGCGCCCGGCCAGTGGCGCATAGATATCCATCGTCTCCTCGGCGATGCGCAGGCGCTTGGCTTCCGGCACATGGTCGAGGGTGCGCATATTGTGCAAGCGGTCGGCGAGCTTGACCAGAAGCACGCGCACGTCTTCCGAGATCGCCAGCAGAAGCTTGCGCAGGTTCTCGGCCTGCTCGGCCTTCTTGGAGACGAGGTCGAGCTTCTTCAGCTTGGTCAGACCCTCGACCAGCTTGCCCATCTCGGGCCCGAACAGTTCGTCGATCTCGGCCCTGGTCGCCGTGGTGTCCTCGATCGTGTCATGCAGCAGGGCGACGGCGATCGTCGCCTCGTCCATGTGCATTTCGGTGAGGATGGCGGCGACTTCGAGCGGATGCGAGAAATAGGGGTCGCCGGAAGCGCGCTTCTGGTGGCCATGCTTCTGCATGGCATAGACATAGGCCTTGTTGAGCAACGCCTCGTTGACGTCAGGCTTGTAGCGCTGGACGCGCTCGACAAGCTCATACTGACGCATCATGGGCGGAATCTCTCGGCGATGAAATGAATCATGCGCCGCACTACTGCACGGCGCATGTCATAGATAGCCACGAAACTGCCGGGACGGAAGTGCCGGAAGCTTGTTCCAGGCGCCTCCGCAAAGCAGTCTTAGTAGTCGTCGCTCTTTTCCGGCGGCACCAGGCCTTCGATGCCGGCCAGCAGGTCTTCCTCGGTCATGCGATCGAAGGCGATGTTGTCCTCGGCCTCATCGGTATCGGCGGCCGTGACGGCTGCGCCGGTCTGATCAGCGATTGCCTCGCCATCGGCTTCGGGCTCGTCGACTTCGACATGCTTCTGCAGCGAATGAATCAGGTCTTCCTTGAGGTCGTCGGGCGACAACGTCTCGTCGGCGATCTCGCGCAGTGCGATGACCGGGTTCTTGTCATTGTCGCGCGGGACGGTGATCTGCGCGCCCTGGCTGATCTGACGAGCACGGTGGCCGGCCAGAAGCACCAGCTCGAAGCGGTTGTCGACCTTGTCGATGCAATCTTCAACGGTTACGCGGGCCATGGATTGCCCCTTTCATGCCTGGATTTAATGGAAAACAGGCGCGGTCAATAACCCGAACGCCGCCGAAATACAAGCATTATGGAATGCCGGGGCCGGAGAACGGACGATCTGTCATTGCTTTGTCGGATTTCCCCCGAAGCCGGTTTCGGTCGAGCTCCGGTGCGCCGGTACCAAGCCGGCGATCACAATTGCTTGCAGTGCGGCAACGAACCCTTGGATTGCCACAAAACTGGCGTTATTTCGAAAAGCGTAAGGTCAGCCGGTTTATTGCGAACCCTACTGATAGTCGCATTTCGTTTTGACGGCCGCTTATTTCGAAAAGGAATTTTTCCATGTTCGACCCCCGTGAAAAGATCGCCCTGTTCATCGACGGCGCCAATCTCTACGCCACGTCGCGCGCGCTCGGTTTCGACATCGATTATCGCAAGCTCCTGTCGAGCTTCCAGAAACGCGGCTACCTGCTGCGCGCCTACTATTACACCGCCCTGGTCGAGGATCAGGAATATTCCTCGATCCGGCCGCTGATCGACTGGCTCGACTATAACGGCTTCAAGGTCGTCACCAAGCCGGCCAAGGAATTCACCGACTCGACCGGCCGCCGCAAGATCAAGGGCAACATGGACATCGAATTGACCGTCGATGCGCTGGAACTGGCCGATGTCGTCGACCACTATGTCATCTTCTCCGGGGACGGCGATTTCCGCACGCTGGTCGAGGCGCTGCAGCGGCGCGGGCGCAAGGTGTCGATCGTCTCGACCATGGCCTCGCAGCCGCCGATGATCTCCGACGATCTGCGTCGCCAGGCCGACCATTTCATCGACCTGATGACGTTGAAGAACGAGGTGGGCCGCGATCCCTCCGAAAGGCCGGTGCGCCGACCCGAACCGGCCGAGACGGAAGAGGACGAGTACTGAGGGCGGCTGCGTTGGCCGCACATCTGGCCGCCTCCCCGGAACCCGATCGCGATTGCCCGCTCTGTCCGCGGCTGCACGGTTTCATTGCCGAGTGGCGGCAACGCGAGCCATCGTGGTTCAACGCGCCGGTTCCGAGCTTCCTGCCGCCCGAAGGCGACGATTCGGTCCGGCTGCTGATCGTCGGGCTTGCGCCCGGCCTGCGCGGAGCGAACCGCACGGGCCGGCCTTTCACGGGCGACTATGCCGGCGACCTGCTCTACGGCACGTTGATCGCGCACGGCTTGGCGCGCGGCGAGTTCAAGGCACGGCCTGACGATGGGTTGGAGCTCGTTGGAACGGCAATCACCAACGCCGTCCGCTGCGTGCCTCCCGAGAACAAGCCTGTGGGCGCCGAGATCGCCACCTGCCGGACTTTCCTTGTGCCGACGATCGCACGGTTTCCCAATTTGCGGGCCGTGCTGACACTTGGTTCGATCGCGCACCAGTCGACCGTGCGGGCACTGGGCCAGCGCGTCGCCGCCTATCCCTTCAAGCATGGCGGGCGGCAGGAGGCCGATGGCATTACGCTGTTTTCCAGCTATCACTGCTCGCGCTACAACACCAACACCGGCGTGCTGACCGAAGCGATGTTCGTCAGCGTTTTCAGGGAAATTGTGGCGTTCCTGGATTCGTAGGGTCTGGAATTGCCTTACAACGCCGGCGCGAACAACGCGGCCAGCGTCTCCTGACCGCCTTGCAGGACGTTCAGGTCGACGTCACCGACGATGCCCTCGACGCGGCCCCTGTTGTGGTACTGCCAGTAGACCCAATCGTCGCGACCCGGCTCGAGCAGCAGTGAGCGAAGCCAGAGCGGACGGGCGGCGATCTGTCCTGCATAGGCCGTTGCTGCATCGTCGGTCAGATAGATGATGGCTTTCTTGCCAAAGGCGGCTTCAACGGGACCGAGGAAGGCCTGGAGTTCGGTGTCGAGTTGTTCGGGCGAAGGACGCTGCGGGCAATTGCCGCCGAACTCGATGTCGACAACCGGCGGCAGCAAAGGCTGGTCGTGCGGCACCACGGCGATGAAATTCTTCGCCTGGTCGGCGCCCGGCCGGCAGAAGGTGAAAAAGTGATAGGCGCCGACAGCGAGCCCGGCAGCACGAGCCTCGCGCAGATTGATGGCAAAGGCATCGTCGACATGATCGCCGCCCTCGGTCGCCTTGATGACCGCAAAGGCGACATCGGCGGCGGCAACGCGTCGCCAGTCGATCCGGCCCTGATGATGCGAAACGTCGATGCCCCTGACAGGATATTTGCCGCGATCCGGAGAAAACGCATGGAAATAGAAGAAGCCGCCAGCGACCATGAGGATTGCAAAAACCAGGCTGACCGATCCCCAGAGGATGATCCGGTTCTTCAAGACTGTCCCCTCCGGTATTCTGGCTCCTTGGCTAGAACCCTGAAAGCCAAACACTTATCCGCTTGGCTACCGCCTGATGGCTGTCACCCGCGCTCTTTCAAGAGCCTGCCCTTCTCACGCGACCAGTCGCGCTGCTTTTCCGTCTCGCGCTTGTCGTGCAGCTTCTTGCCGCGACCTACGGCGAGCAGCAGCTTGGCCCGGCCCTGGTCGTTGAAATAGATCTTCAGCGGCACCAGGGTCATGCCTTCGCGGTCGACGCTCTGCGACAGCTTGGCCATCTCGCGCTTGTTGAGCAGCAGTTTGCGGCGCCGGCGCGGCTCGTGGTTGAAGCGGTTGGCCTGCAGATATTCCGGTAGATAGGAGTTGATCAGCCAAATCTCGCCGCCCTCGACCGAGGCATAGCTGTCCTGGATGTTGGCCTGGCCCTGGCGCAGCGACTTGACCTCGGTGCCGGTCAGCACCAGGCCGGCCTCGATCGTGTCGAGCACCTCATAGGAAAACCGCGCCTTGCGGTTTTCCGCAACGGTCTTGTTGTTGGGATCGGCTTTTCTGACTTGATTCATAATGCGGAGAGGTGGCGCCTCATCCCTAATTTATCAAGCCGGCGTGCTTCATCGCCGCGTCGATCTTTTCGGCCGTCGATTGTTCGACCGTGACCAGCGGCGAACGCAGCACGTTCTCGACCTTGCCGAGCTTCGAAAGCGCATATTTGGCGCCGGATACGCCGGGTTCGATAAAGATCGCCTTGTGCAGCGGCAGCAAGCGATCCTGCAATTCCAGCGCCTTGGCGCTGTCGCCGGACAGCGTCGCCTCCTGGAATTCAGCACAAAGCCGCGGCGCGACGTTGGCCGTCACCGAGATACAGCCGACACCGCCATGCGCGTTGAAGCCGAGCGCGGATGCATCTTCGCCGGAAAGCTGGATGAAATCCTTGCCGCAGGTCATACGCTGCTCGGAAACCCGTTCGACCTTGCCGGTCGCGTCCTTGACGCCGACGATATTCTTGAAGTCGTGCGCCAGCCGGCCCATCGTCTCCGGCATCATGTCGATGACCGAGCGCGGCGGGATGTTGTAGATGATGATCGGCAGCTTGGTTGCCCTTGCCACGGCGGCGAAGTGCTCATAGAGGCCGCGCTGCGTCGGCTTGTTGTAGTAGGGAGTGACGACAAGTGCAGCATCGGCGCCTGCCTGTTCGGCATATTGGACCAGGCCGATCGCTTCCGCGGTATTGTTGGAGCCAGCGCCGGCGACGACCGGAGCGCGGCCCCTGGCCGCCTCGATGCAGACCTTGACCACCTGACGATGCTCGTCATGCGACAGCGTCGGCGACTCGCCGGTGGTGCCAACGGGAACAAGGCCTGTCGTGCCCTCCGCAAGTTGCCAGTCGACAAAGGCGCGAAAGGCTTTCTCGTCGAAACGCCCGCTCTTTTCGAACGGTGTCACGAGCGCGGTCAGCGAGCCTCTCAGCATGTTCGTCCAACTCCTTGGGACTTCTTGTTCACGTATATCGTTATCCCAAAACCGGTAGCCACTTCTGGGCGATATGCATGGTGGTTTCGTCTCTGGTCTTAATGTCGCGCCTTCTAACCGAAAGCGAGGCGGCGCACCATAGTCTCGACATGGTTGCGCGGCAAGCATTGCCATGCTGCCAGCAAACGCAATTCGAACGGCCTCGATAACCTTTTGTTAACTGGCCCTTCATGACCTAAGTTTACGGTCTGGTCCGGGTCGCGAAGCTTCCGCGCCTGCTGGTGATGTGTAAAGGCTGAACGATGCCGACTAGGCGGCCTCATCTTTTCGCGCTCCTGGGCGCGGTCGTCGCGCTGATGCCGGAGATGGCGATCGGCGGCAGCGTCGACGTGCAGTTGACATCGGCCATTCCGGTACCCGGCATGCAAGGCTCGCAAGATGCGGGTCCACGCGATACGGCCCCCTCTCCCAGCATCGTGCAGTTGAAGAGCGGTCTGGACGCACTGGCGGCGGGCGACATTCCCGGTGCCCGCGCCGCACGCGATGCCCTTCCCGCCCGTTCGCTCGACCAGCACATCCTTGCCTGGGCAATCGCGCTTTATGGCGGCGACAAGGTGCCGAGCGGCGACATTGCGGCCGCAGCGAAGATGTTGCCCTACTGGCCGGGGACAACCGCGCTGCGCAAGAACAGCGAACGCGCACTCTATCGCGAGAACCCCGCCCCCGACATCGTTGTGCAAGCGTTCGACGGCAGCCAGCCGCAGACATTCGAAGGCGTGATGCTTCTTGCCCGCGCCTATGTGGCGCTGGGCCACACCAAGGCGGCCCGTTCGGTGCTGGTGCCGTTCTGGCGCACCGCGATCCTGGAGGCCAAGGACGAGACAGCGCTGATCAAGGAGTTCGGCGGGCTGATCCCGGCCGCCGATCACCGATTCCGTATGGAGCGCATGTTCTACGCCGACCGGGTCGGCGCGGCGCAGCGCGTCGCCGGCCTGGCCCAAGCGCAGCAACTGGCCACCGCCTGGGCGGCAGCCGACAAGGGCGACAAGAACACCCCCAAGCTGCTCAAGGCGGTACCGCCTTCACAGCGTTCGGCCGGCTATTTCTTCGCGCAAGCCGAATATCTGCGCAAGCAAGACAATATTGCCGACGCCGCCGCCATTGTGATGAAGGCGCCGACGGATCGCGAAGCGCTGGTCGACCCGGATGCCTGGTGGGTGGAGCGCCGGGTACTGTCGCGCGAGCTGGTCGACAAGGGTGACATGAAGGCTGCCTACAAGATCGTCGCCATGCATGCGGCCGAAAGCACCGCGAACGCCGCCGAAGCCGAATTCCATGCCGGCTGGTACGCTCTGCGCGGCCTGAACGATCCCAGGCTTGCGGCAACCCATTTCGCGCGCATCGCCGACCTTGCCCAGGGACCGATGACATTGTCGCGCGCCTACTACTGGCTCGGCCGCGCCGCCGAAGTTGGTGGCCCGGGTAACGCAAAGGATTATTTTGCGCGCGCGGCGGCCTACGGCACGACATTCTACGGCCAGCTCGCCGCCGAGCGCATTGGTCGCCCGGCGCTGAACATCGCCTATCCCACGCCGAGCGCCGCCGATCGCCAGAGTTTCGTCGGCCGCGAAGCCGTCGCCGCCATCAAGCGGTTGCAGGAGGCGGGCTACGACCGCTATGCCGAGACGCTCTATCGTGACCTTGCAGGACAGTTGACCAGCCCGGGCGAACTGGCGCTGCTGGCCGTGCTGGCGGAAAAGCAGGGCAACCACTTCATGTCGCTCAAGATCGGCAAGATCGCCGGCGCGCGTGGCATCGACGTCGGCGCGCTGTCGCATCCTTTGGGGGTCATCCCCGATAGCGCCGATATTTCCGGTTCGGGCAAGGCGCTGGCCTATGCCATCGCCCGCCAGGAAAGCGAATTCAACATCGGCGCCATATCGAGCGCCGGCGCGCGCGGGCTGCTGCAGCTGATGCCGGCAACCGCCAAGCAACTGGCGAAGAAGGCCGGGCTGCAATTCTCGCAGGCACGCCTGACCACCGACGCCGGCTACAATGCGACGCTGGGCTCGGCCTTCCTCGGCCAGCAGCTCGACCGCTTCAACGGCTCCTATGTGCTGACCTTCGCCGGCTACAATGCCGGCCCCAGCCGCGCTGCCCAATGGGTGGCGAAATACGGCGATCCGCGCGGCAAGGACATCGACGCCGTCGTTGACTGGATCGAGCGGATTCCTTACACGGAAACAAGGAGTTACGTACAGCGCGTGATGGAGAACTACGAGGTCTACAAGATGCGCATTTCCGGCAAGTATGACATTGTGGGAGATCTTGTGAACGGGCGGAGTTGACGGCTTTCATTCCTCTTGCGAGAGGAGTTGGCCTCGCGCGGACCCGCCCGCCTTGGCTGAGTGAAGGGGCCTCGCCACCTTCGGCCCGCAAGAGGAGAAGTAACTGCTCCATTTGACCATCCCTCCCCTCGCCTGTAGCAGACGGACCATCCGGCGAGAGCAAGCGGCAGCATTCCAATGGCGAGCGAAGGTTTCTCCGATTTCTTCTACGCGGGGCCCGATGGGCTGAAGCTCCATGCCCGGATCTATGGCGACGCAAATTCGCGACATTGGCCAGTCGTCTGCCTGCCCGGCCTCACCCGTAATGCACGCGACTTCCACGAACTCGCGCTCTATTTGGCCGGCAAAGCGGGAAGCCCGCGCAAGGTCGTCGCCTTTGACTGTCGCGGCCGCGGGCAGTCCGATTATGATCCCGATGTCAGCCGCTATAATGTCGGCGTCGAAGCCGGCGACATTCTTGCCGGACTGGCGGCATTGGGAATCGAGGAAGCCGCCTTCGTCGGCACCTCGCGCGGCGGCCTGATCATTCACGTCCTGGGTGCGCTGCGGCCGGCCATATTGAAAGCGATCGTGCTGAACGATATCGGACCGGTGATCGAGCCGGCCGGCCTTGCCCATATCCAGTCGTATCTCGAACGCAAACCGAAGCCGAAGACCTTCGCCGAAGCAGTGGCAGCCCAGCGCCGCGTTCACGGCCGGGATTTTTCAGCGCTCGCCGATGCGGACTGGGAGCGCATGGTGCTGGCGCTCTACCGCGAAACGGATCAGGGCCTGCTGCCGGATTTCGACCTGAAGCTGGTCGACACGGTTGCAAATCTCGACCTGACGCAGCCGCTGCCGGCGCTGTGGCCGCAATTCGACGCCCTGTCGGCCCTTCCCATGCTCGCCATACGCGGCGCCAATTCGAGTTTGCTGTCGGTGGGCACACAGCGGCAGATGCGGGAGCGCCATCCGGCAATGCAGACGATCACCGTCGAAGGCCAGGGTCACGCCCCTTTTCTCGAAACCGGAACCTTGCCGGGCGACATCGCCGCTTTCCTCGACAGAGCCGAGCGGCTGCCGACTCGCCTTTAAAAACCGTTGCCGGCGAGGCAAACGACAGCAGGGCGACCAAGGTAGGTTCCGAAGCCGGAATAGCATGCCTGAAATAACCGCAGATCGGGGGATCCACGGAATTGGTTGTCCACAGCGTCTTCAAAGCGTGAACTTATCGGGACTTTGAGGCCTTCTTCATTGCCTTAGCCGTGGTCTTCACGGCTGCCGGCTGGTCTGCCGCACCGCGCGCGGCAGCGCGCGGGGACGGTTCGGGCGCTGCCTTCACGCTGTCGGCGCCGCCAGACCGGGGTACTTCCAGCACGGTGACGCAGCCGTCAAGATCATTGGTGGCCAGATGCGCATAGCGCATCGTCATCGACAGGGTCTGATGGCCGAGCCACATCTGCACGCGCCTGATGTCGATGCCACCCTGGACAAGACGCGAGGCGCAGGTATGGCGCAGAATGTGCGGCACCACCTGATCGTCGGCGGCCAGACCGACTTCGGCCTTCGCATCGTTCCAGATGGCACGGTATTGAGCCTGGCTGAATGTGGTGAACGGGCCTTTCGGCCGACGGCCTTCGCCGGGAGGCAGCTTGATCACTTCCTTGACACGCTCGGTCATCGGAATGGTGCGGCTGCGGCCGGACTTGGTGATCCAGAAGGAGACGCGATGCTCCTGGATGTCGTTCCAGATCAGCCCGAGCGCCTCGCCAAGGCGGCAGCCAGTGTCGACCAGGAAGACGGAAAGCCGATAAGCATCCTCGCTGCGGCTCCTGATGGCAGCGAACAGCCTGGCCTCTTCGTCCCTTTCAAGGAAACGAATCCGTCCCGACCGCTCCTTCTGGCGGCGGAACTCGGGCAGGCTGTGGATATCTCCCATCTTGTAGGCCTTGCGCAGCAGTTTGCTGAGGGCAGCCATCTTTCGATTGATGGTTGCGTTGCTGTTGCCGCGCTGGCGCAAGGTGCCGATAAGGTTGTCCAGGGTACTCTGATCAAAGGCGCTGAAACGCTCCCCGAGCAGAATCTCGTCTATCTCGCCGATGAACGAGCTGACATTGTATTTATGCCGCCCATCATCCCACAATATGTCTCGATATGCCGAAAAAAGATCTCCAACCCTATGCGACTTTACTTCTCGTATTTTATTGTAGGTGTAGTTAAACTTTGAATTCTGAGAAGAAAACATCGAAAAATGATCGGAGGGCTCGCCCTCTTGAATCGCTTCGGTCGTCATCATTTGCCACACCCCCGAGTGGGATAGATTCAGCCCTATCCGCTTGGGAGCGTCCTTTCAAGAGATTTGAATCACGCAGTTGTGATTTCATCCGCCATCAGCGGATCCCACGAAACCATCCCACGGACTCTATTCAGCTACCGTTACCCCCTGTTCCTTCTGTTTGCCTTGATCCAGTCACGAAACAAAAACAGCCCGGGCGTTGATGCGCCCGGGCTGGATTTCACCTGTATGGAACCAGCCCTTAGAACGAGCGCTGGAAGCGGAGGATACCGCCGATGCTGCTCTTCTTGTCGGCGCCGGTCCAGTTGGAGAAGTCGGCATCGTCGAACTTGCCTGCATTGAGGTAGTCGACTTCGGCCGTGACCGTGAAGCCCGGGACGACGTCGTAGGCGATGTTCGCCGCGATGCCCAGGTTCTTCCAATCGTCATACGACACCTGCGCGTTGAACGAGGTCTTCTCGTTGAACTTGTAGGTACCGCCGCCCCAGACAGCCCAGTTGCCGCCCCACTGCTTGTAGAAACCGCGACCATGAGCGTCGATAACATTGCCCGCGTCGTCGTTGAGGTTGTCATCAGTGCCGTAGCCGCCCATGACCCACAGCGACAGTGCGTCGTTGACGTTCACGTCCAAGCGAACCTTGCCGGCAACTTCTTCGTAGTTGCTGTCATAAGCGACGACACCGCTGATGGCGCCCCAGCCCTGCGTCCACTTCAGACCGCCGACGACATGCGGAACGTAGCTGTCGATCGTGCCGACAACGCCCGCGCCTTCTTCGAGCGAGACCACGGCCGAGAAGCCGTTGCCAGCGTCGAAGTAGTACTGAACGACGTTGGTGTCGAAGTCACCATAAGGAACCAGCGTATCCTGGATCACGTTGCCGGCGTAGCCGACGAACGTATCGAAGGCCGATTCGTCCTTACCAACGCGGAGACCACCGAGCTGGATCCAGGCGAAGTTCAGCGAGACGTCCTTGTTGTGGGCGGTGTTGGCGAACTCGATGGCGTTGTCGTTGCCGAAGTTGAAGCGGGTCTCGGTGTAGGTCTTCAACGTGCCGAGCTCGGTTTCCTGGCCGGTCCAGGTCTTCAGCGTGAAGCGGGCATTTTTGTGCCAGGTGTCATTTACCGAGCCGTCCTGGTGGTCCGCAGTCTTCGAACCATTGAACGAACCGACGTCGCCGCCGCCGATGTCATAACGGATGTAGCCGCCGATGCGCAGGCAGGTCTCGGTGCCGGGGATGTAGAAGTAGCCAGCGCCGTAGACGTCGCAAATCTTGACGTATTCAGCGGGCTCCGGCTCGGCGACGACGACGGCGTCGGCGGCGCGCGCACCGGAAACTGCGATCAGGGCCGCAGCGGAGCCGAGAAGAAGGCTCTTGATGTTCATTTTCTGACCTCCAGTCAAAAGTTAAAAAACGGGTCTGGGTATTCTTTGCTGAAGGACAGCGTTCCCTGCCCCATCCCCACTACCGAAAAAGATGCGCACCGCGCCGCTCCTTCGAAATCGACATTACCCATGAGCAGACGGGGTTCAACCACGATCGTACCGGCGAAAGGGCTGTGCGGCTGCTATCCCCCATCGTTGTTGCACAAATGACACGATTTGGCCTCACTCAGAAAGCTCTCATTAACCTTCGGCCCGCCCCAGCCCCTTGTTTACGGGCAGAATCCGGCGATCGGCTGACGGAATCATGGCGAGGCCTTGAGCCGCCAGCCAGGGAATCGCCGCAGAACCGCCGCATCGCGGAAGGCCGCAGGCCGGTGCGTTCTTATTTTTCCGTATAATGGCTTCTTTTTCCGAGATATTGGCTGGGGCTTGTTGATTGTGCCGGCGCTTTTCTTTATCCAGCGGCGCAACGGAGAGGTGGCCGAGTGGTCGAAGGCGCTCCCCTGCTAAGGGAGTAGAGGTCAAAAGCTTCTCGTGGGTTCGAATCCCATCCTCTCCGCCATCCTGCTTCGCTCTTCGAGCTTCGCAGGACAAGCCCAGACCAGACCTCAGCGCGAAGCAGGATGCCCTCCGAAGCCTCGGCGAAGGAGGGCCGCAAGCTTGCAAAAGCAGGATTGGCAATACCCTCAGGTCGAAGCAGGATGCCCTCCGAAGCCTTGGCAAAGGAGGGCCGGTCGTGTGGTATGTATACCTGCTGGAAAGTAAGACTGCCGACGGTGAGCGTTATGTCGGCATCACGTCCGACCTGAAGCGACGGCTTGCCGAGCACAATGACGGAAAATCCAGTCATACATCCAAGTTCCTGCCATGGCAGATCGTCAGCTATGTGGCGTTCTCGAATCAAGCCAAGGCGACTTCATTTGAGCGTTATCTCAAATCCGGTTCCGGGCACGCCTTCGCCAGCAAACGTCTGTGGTGAATGCCCCTTCCTTTGTGAAAAATCCAGGGATTCCCGGAAAAACGCAGCAATACCAATTGTTTGCTGCAAAAACACGCACCACCAAAACGGTTGTTTCGTTCGATTCTGACTGGAGGTCAGAAAATGAACATCAAGAGCCTTCTTCTCGGCTCCGCTGCGGCCCTGATCGCAGTTTCCGGTGCGCGCGCCGCCGACGCCGTCGTCGTCGCCGAGCCGGAGCCCGCTGAATACGTCAAGATTTGCGACGTCTACGGCGCTGGCTACTTCTACATCCCCGGCACCGAGACCTGCCTGCGCGTCGGCGGCTATGTCCGTTACGACATCGGCGTGGGCGACACCGGCTCGTTCGACGGTGCGAAGGCTGCCGATCACCAGGATGGCGACGACCACAACACCTACTACAAGAACACGCGCTTCACGCTGAAGACCTGGACCGGCCAGGAAACCGAACTCGGCACCTTGAAGACCTACACCGAGACCCGCTTCAACTTCGGCGACGACAATGCCTTCGACGAGCCGATCAACGCCGCCCACAACCGGGACGTCTCGCTGAACTTCGCCTGGATCCAGCTCGGTGGTCTCCGCGTTGGTAAGGACGAATCGGCCTTCGATACGTTCGTCGGCTACGCCGGCAACGTGATCCAGGATACGCTGGTTCCTTATGGTGACTTCGACACCAACGTCGTTCAGTACTACTTCGACGCCGGCAACGGCTTCTCGGCCGTGGTCTCGCTCGAAGAAGGCACCGGTACCGACACGATCGACAGCTATGTTCCGCACGTCGTCGGCGGCGTGAAGTATACGCAGGGTTGGGGCGCCATCACCGGCGTCGTCGCTTATGACAGCAATTACGAGGAAGTTGCCGGCAAGGTTCGCCTGGACGTCAATGTCAGCGACGCACTGTCGCTGTTCATCATGGGCGGCTACGGCACCGATGACAACCTCAACGACGATGCCGGCAATTTTGTCGAAGCCCATGGTCGCGGCTTCTACAAGGCGTGGGGCGGCAACTGGGCTGTCTGGGGCGGCGGCACCTACAAGTTCAACGAGAAGACCTCGTTCAACCTTCAGGTGTCTGCTGACGACTGGAAGAACGTCGGCGTTGCGGCGAACGTGGCTTATGACGTCGTTCCCGGCTTCACCGTCACGGCCGAAGTCGACTACCTCCATGCCGGCCGGTTTGACGATGCTGGCTTCATCAACCCATCGTTTACGCCTGCCGATAAGAAGAACAGCGTCGGCGGCATGCTCCGCTTCCAGCGCTCGTTCTAACAGCTATCGCTTCGAATATCGAAACCCGGCGGGCAACCGCCGGGTTTTTCATTGGGGGTTATGATCGAGCGGCAAACGATTGTTCATTGCGCCTCGCTAAAGAACGAGAAAATCCAGCATCGCGGATGCGGGCTCGCGCAACTTGCACCCGCCTACTGACCGCGCTAGCAAGAAGCCCCTTCCCTCACGCGAGCTTTTGCCATGCGTCTGCGCCCTCCCCTTATGCCGCTCGTTGCAGCGCTTCCGTCGACCGTGCCGTTTGTCGGCCCCGAAGCGCAGGAGCGCGAGCGCGGGCGTGCATTCCGCGCCCGCATCGGCGCCAATGAGAGCAGCTTCGGGCCGTCGCCGCGCGTCATCGCCCGGATGGCTGAGATCGCGCGCGACATGTGGATGTATTGCGATCCCGACAATCACGACCTGAAAGTGGCCGCGGCAGCGCATCATAATCTGAAGGTCGAGAACGTCGTGGTCGGCGAAGGCATCGATGGCCTGCTTGGTCTGGTGGCGCGCATGTATGTGGCGCCTGGCGATGCGGTGGTCACCTCGCTCGGCGCCTATCCCACCTTCAACTTCCACATTGCCGGTGTCGGCGGACGGCTTGTCACCGTGCCCTATGCGAACGACCACGAGGATTTGGAAGGGCTGCTGGCTGCGGCCGCCAGGGAGAAAGCGCCGCTGGTCTATCTGTCCAATCCGGACAACCCCATGGGGAGCTGGTGGGAAGCGGCCGAGCTGACGCGCTTCATCGAAGCGCTGCCGGAAACCACCATGCTCGTGCTCGATGAAGCCTATGGAGAATTGGGGCCGGCCTCCGCACTGCCGCCCATCGACGTCTCGCGGCCGAACGTCATCCGCATGCGCACCTTTTCGAAAGCTTACGGGCTTGCCGGCATACGCTGCGGCTATGCGGTCGCCGAGGCCCAGGTGATCAGCGATTTCGAGAAGATCCGCAACCACTACGGCGTCAGCCGCATGGCGCAGGTGGCGGGCGTCGAGGCGCTCGCCGACCAGGATTATCTGGATTCAGTGGTGGCGCGGGTGGCGGCAGGGCGCCGGCGCATCGCGCAGATAGCCGAACAGAACGGGCTGACGCCGCTGCCGTCGGCGACCAATTTCGTTACCATCGATTGCGGCCGCGACGGCGCTTTCGCGCTGAAGATCCTGCAAGGCCTGTTGGCGCGCGACGTCTTCATCCGCAAGCCGATGGCGCCGGGGCTCGATCGTTGCATCCGCGTCAGCGTCGGACTGGACCACGAGCTCGACATTTTTGCCGAGGAACTGCCCGGCGCACTGGCCGCCGCCCGTGGAAACTGAACGAGCGTTGCCATAGCGGCGACACTTGCCGGCCCGTTAGAGATCGAGCTCCCAGTTCTGGCCGGTGAGTTCCTTGCCGAAACTGTGATGGCGCTCCTGTGAGACCAGTCTGAACCCGGCGCGCTCATAAATCGCGCGGGCGGCGACCAGAATGTCATTCGTCCACAGAACGAGCTTGATGTAACCGCAGGCGCGCGCCTGGTTCACGCATTCCGCAACCAGGCGCTTGCCGATGCCCAACCCGCGCGCCGCAGCCTCGACATGCAGCAGCCGCAGTTTCGCGACCTCGTCGTCCTGGTGAACCAGAAACACCGCGCCAAGCGGGAGGCCGGCGCGTTCGGCGATCCAGCAGAAATCGCGCCCTGGCTTGAAATTGCGGATGAAGTCGGCTCCGATTTCGGCAACCAAGGCTTCGAACTCGATGCTCCAGCCATATTCCTCGGCATAGAGCTGGGCCTGACGCTGAACCACCCAGCCAATGTCGCCGACGCGATGCGGACGCAACGTCACGACGGGGGGCGCCGCCTGGCCTTCAGCCGCCGGATCGCCCAGCAGCTCCGCTGCCTTGCGCAAGGCGTCGCCGAGTTCGGCCAAGCGGTGGTCGGGCAGGTTCTCGATAAGCCGGGAAGTGTCGCGGTCCGCCGCGGCCTGCAGACCGGCAAGGGCGTCCCGCCCCCTTGCCGTCAGCGACAGGATACGCCTTCGCCGGTCGACCGGATCGGTCCGGGTCTCGGTCAGGCCTTCGCCGGCGAATTTTCGCAGGATCCGCGTCAGATAGGCCGCGTCGAGACGCAGTTGCCTGGCGATGTCGGAGGCGGCCGGGCCGACATCGATGTCGAATGTCTCCGAAAGGAAGCCTCGCTCGCCGGCGATTTCCGCCGCCGCTGGGCGATCCCGATGACCAAGCTCGAACAGGACGCGCGCCTCGGTGAGCGTGAACGGGCTCTGCGTCAAGGTCTCGTCGAGAAGGCCGACAGTGCGGGTGTAGAAACGGTTGAAGTGCCTGATATCGGCCACCAAAGCACTGCGTTGGTCCAGCATCTGCGTTCAGCCCTTGGATGATGATAGCCACAGTGTTAGAAATTTAGTGGACTGAGTCAATTAAATTCGAGTTCGACTCGGGCCCCCTCTGGCCTGTTGCATTCCCCGTCGCCTGCGCCAGATTCCAGCAGACAAGCCTCTGGAGAAACACAATGGCTGACGATCGCAAGGCAGTGCGTGTGCGAGCCCACGGCAAGGTGCAAGGCGTCGGCTACAGGATCTGGGTCCGGAGCCAGGCCGCCAGCCTTGGGCTTGCGGGCTGGGTGCGCAATGAAGCGGATGGCTCGGTGACCGCCGAAATTGCCGGCACAGGCGAGGCCGTCTCGACCATGATCGGACGGCTTTGGAAAGGACCGCCGGGAGCGTCCGTTTCCGGGATTGACGTCGAGGATGCGGCATCTGGCAATCCCCTTACCGGCTTCCGGATCGATACCTGATGCGGCTTCGGCATACCTCTTGAATTAATTGAACGTTCGTTTTATTAATTCGCAACAAGGGAGGCTCTTTTGGCGCGCACGACAGGATCCGATGGCGGGAAGACCGAGGCGGCAGCCCGCGAGGCGGCGGTCAACCTGATCGCACAGCTCGGCTATGAGGCGATGTCGATGCGCCAGCTGGCGGCCGAAGTCGGCGTGCAGGCGGCCGCGCTCTATCGCTATTTCCCGACCAAGGAGGATTTGCTGTTCACGCTGATGCGCGAGCATATGGAGGAGCTGATCGCAGCCTGGAACGCCGCACGGCCCGCCGATGCCGATCCGGCAAGCCGGCTTTCGGCCTATGTCGAGAACCACATCGCCTTCCACATCGCCCGCCGCCATGCGACGCATGTTTCGAACATGGAACTGCGCAGCCTGTCGCCCGAAAGACTGACCCAGATACTGCGGATGCGCACGGCCTATGAGAAGGAACTGCGCGCCATTCTGCGTGACGGCGCCGAGGAAGGCGTGTTCAGCGTCGAAGACACCGGCCTCACCGCCATGGCGCTGATCCAGATGATGACCGGCGTCATCGTCTGGTTCCGGCCGGGCGAGCGGCTGTCGATCGCAGAAGTCACAGCGACATATCTTTCGATGACGATGCGGCTCGTCGGCGCGACGATCGACACCTACAGCGCCGCACGTCCGTTTGGACGCGCAAACGACGCTGTAGGATTTTAATTTTGCGCGTGATCCTTTCCGAAAATCCAAGTCGATTTTCGGGGGTCCTGCGGCAGGAGGAACCGGATGTATACGAACACGCTCAGCTTCGGGCATGACGAGGATATCGAGGCGTTGCGCGACCTGGTGCGGCGCTTCGCCCAGGACAGGATCGCGCCGATCGCGGCGGAAATCGACCGCTCGAACGAATTCCCGGCGCATCTGTGGGCGGAACTCGGCAATCTCGGCCTCCTCGGCATCACCGCCGATCCGGAGTTCGGCGGCAGCGGCATGGGCTATCTCGCGCACGTGATCGCCGTTGAGGAGATATCAAGGGCCTCGGCCTCGGTCGGCCTGTCCTACGGCGCCCACTCCAATCTCTGCGTCAACCAGATCGACCGCTGGGCAACGCCGGCGCAGAAGGAGAAATTCCTGCCGCCGCTTTGCTCGGGCGAGCGCGTCGGCGCGCTGGCAATGTCGGAGCCCGGCGCCGGTTCTGACGTTGTCTCGCTCAAGCTGCGTGCCGAAAAGCGCAATGACCGCTACGTGCTCAACGGCACCAAGATGTGGATCACCAACGGCCCGGACGCCGAGACGCTGGTGGTCTATGCCAAGACCGATCCAGAGCGTCATGCGCGCGGTATCACCGCCTTCATCGTCGAAAAGGCTTTTGCCGGATTTTCGGTTGCGCAAAAGCTCGACAAGCTCGGCATGCGCGGCTCCAACACCGGCGAACTGGTTTTCGATAATGTCGAGGTGCCGTTCGACAACGTGCTGCACGAGGAAGGGCGCGGCGTCGAGGTGCTGATGTCTGGTCTCGACTATGAGCGCACGGTGCTGGCCGGTGGCCCGATCGGCTTGATGGCCGCCTGTCTCGACGTCGCGGTCCCATACGTGCATGAGCGCAAGCAGTTCGGCCAAGCGATCGGGGAATTCCAGCTGGTGCAAGGCAAGCTCGCCGACATGTACACGACGATGACCGCCGCGCGCGCCTATGTCTACGCGGTCGCCGCCGCCTGCGACCGCGGCCAGGCCAGTCGCAAGGACGCCGCAGGCTGCGTTCTGTTTGCCGCCGAAAAAGCAACGCAGATGACGCTCGACGCACTCCAGCTTCTGGGTGGCAACGGATACATCAACGACTATCCGACCGGCCGGCTGCTACGCGACGCCAAGCTCTACGAAATCGGTGCCGGCACCAGCGAAATCCGGCGATGGCTGATCGGCCGCGAGATCATGGCGGAGGGGGTATAGCATGGCCGTCCTCCGGACCCAGATCTCCCCTTCCTCCGATACCTTCCACACCAATGCCGAACGCATGCGGGCGCTGGTCGGCGATATCGCCGAAAAGGCCGCGAGCGTCGAGCGCGGTGGCTCGGAAGAGGCGCGCGAGCGACACGTCGCGCGCGGCAAGCTGCTGCCGCGCGAGCGGCTGGCGCAATTGCTCGACACCGGGTCGCCCTTTCTCGAGATCGGCCAGTTCGCCGCATGGTCGATGTATGGCGAGGACATTCCCTCCGCCGGCATCATCGCCGGTATCGGGCGCGTCGAAGGCACGGAAGTGATGGTCGTCGTCAATGACGCCACGGTGAAGGGCGGCACCTATTACCCGCTGACGGTGAAGAAGCATCTGCGCGCGCAGGAGATCGCGCTGCAGAACAATCTGCCTTGCGTCTACCTGGTCGACAGCGGCGGCGCCAACCTGCCCAACCAGGACGAGGTGTTTCCCGACCGCGAGCATTTCGGGCGCATATTCTACAACCAGGCCAACATGTCCGCCTCAGGCATCCCGCAGATCGCCTGCGTCATGGGTTCGTGCACGGCGGGCGGCGCCTATGTGCCGGCAATGTCGGACGAGACGATCATGGTGCGCAACCAGGCGACCATCTTCCTCGGCGGTCCCCCGCTGGTGAAGGCCGCCACCGGCGAGGACGTCAGCGCCGAGGATCTCGGCGGCGCCGACGTCCATACACGGCTCTCCGGCGTCGCCGACCACTACGCGCTCGACGACGAGCATGCGCTGGCCATCTGCCGGCGCATCATAAAGAACCTCAATCGGAACAAGACCGTAAGCCTTGCCGTCCAGAAACCGATTCCGCCGCTTCATCCGGCAGATGATATCTACGGCATCGTGCCGACGGATCTGCGCCAGCCCTATGACGTGCGCGAGGTGATCGCGCGCCTCGTCGACGGTTCGGAGTTCGACGAGTTCAAGCAGTATTACGGCACCACGCTCGTCACCGGCTTTGCCCATCTTCACGGCATGCCGGTCGGCATCATCGCCAACAATGGCGTGCTGTTTTCCGAAAGCGCGCTGAAGGGCGCGCACTTCATCGAGCTGTGCTGCCAGCGCAAAATCCCGCTGGTGTTCCTACAGAACATCACCGGATTCATGGTGGGGCGCAAATATGAGGCAGGCGGCATCGCCAAGGACGGCGCCAAGCTGGTGATGGCAGTCGCCACCGCCCGCGTGCCCAAGGTCACCGTGATCATCGGCGGCTCGTTCGGCGCCGGCAATTACGGCATGTGCGGGCGCGCCTACTCGCCCCGCTTCCTGTGGATGTGGCCGAACGCCCGCATTTCGGTGATGGGCGGCGAGCAGGCGGCGACGGTGCTGGCCATGGTCAAGCGCGAGGGTATCGAGCGCAAGGGCGGCGAATGGAGCGCCGAGGAAGAAGCGAAGTTCAGGAAGCCGATCCTGATGAAATACGAGCATGAAGGCCACCCGCTCTATTCCTCCGCAAGGCTATGGGACGACGGCATCATCGATCCGGCCAGGACGCGCGAGGTCCTGGCGCTCAGCCTCTCGGCGGCGCTCAACGCGGAGAGCGAGGAAACGCGCTTCGGCGTGTTCAGGATGTGAGATGGGCGAGGTGCAGGACAGGATCCGCATTAACGTCGGCGACATCACCAAGCTGGATGTCGACGCCATCGTCAACGCGGCCAATTCCTCGCTGCTCGGCGGCGGCGGGGTCGACGGCGCCATTCACCGGGCGGCGGGGCCGGAACTCCTCGCCGAATGCCGCACGCTCAACGGCTGCAAGACCGGCGATGCAAAGTTGACCAAGGGCTATCGGCTGCCGGCCCGCTACGTCATCCATACGGTCGGTCCAGTCTGGCAGGGCGGCGGCAAGGGCGAGGCGGAGTTGCTCGCCTCCTGCTATCGGCGTTCGCTCGAAATCGCCGCCGAGAAGGAATGCCGCTCGGTCGCCTTTCCGGCGATCTCGACGGGCATCTACCGCTATCCGAGGGATGAGGCGGCAGCAATTGCAGTCGGCGCCGTAACCAGCTTCTTGAGCGGAAATACGACGCCGCAGACCGTCATCTTCTGCTGCTTCGACGAACAAATGGCCGAACTATACCGTGAGGCCGTTGCTTCCTCGAGGCGAACGCAGTCTACGGAGGTTTCATGTTCACAAAGATCCTGATCGCCAACCGAGGCGAGATCGCATGCCGGGTGATCCGCACGGCGCGCAGGATGGGGGTGCGCACGGTTGCCGTCTATTCCGATGCCGATGCGAAATCCCTGCATGTCGAGATGGCCGACGAGGCGGTACATATCGGTGCCTCGCCTGTCAGCGACAGCTATCTGCGCGGCGACAAGATCGTCGCGGCCGCCTTGGCGACAGGCTCGCAAGCCGTTCATCCCGGCTATGGCTTCCTGTCGGAAAATCCTGATTTCGTCGACCAGGTGGCGGCCGCGGGGCTCACCTTCATCGGCCCGTCGGCGGCCTCTATCCGCGCCATGGGGCTGAAGGATGCCGCCAAACGGCTGATGGAAAAGGCCGGCGTGCCCGTCGTGCCGGGCTACCATGGCGAGGCACAGGAGATCGTGGTCCTGGCCTCCAAGGCACGCGAAATCGGCTACCCCGTGCTGATCAAGGCGCGGGCCGGCGGCGGTGGCAAGGGCATGCGCCGGGTCGAGCACCCCGACGAGTTTTCCGAAGCGCTGTCGAGCGCACGACGCGAGGCGAAATCCGCTTTTGGCGACGACCGTGTACTGGTGGAAAAATATATCGACAAACCGCGCCACATCGAGGTGCAGGTTTTCGGCGACAATTTCGGCAATGCCGTCCATCTGTTCGAACGCGACTGCTCGGTGCAGCGACGCCACCAGAAGGTTATCGAGGAAGCCCCCGCCCCCGGCATGACGGAGGCGTTGCGCAAGGCGATGACCGAGGCGGCGGTGAAGGCCGCCAAGGCGATCAGCTACTCCGGCGCCGGTACCATCGAATTCATCGTCGATGCCTCGCAAGGCCTGAAGCCTGACCGCTTCTGGTTCATGGAGATGAACACGAGGCTGCAGGTCGAGCACCCGGTCACCGAGATGGTCACCGGCACCGATCTGGTCGAGTGGCAGTTGCGGGTAGCATCCGGCGAGAAGCTGCCGAAAACGCAAGGCGAGATAAAGCTTGCCGGCCACGCCTTCGAGGCGCGCCTCTATGCCGAGGATGCCGCAAGGGAGTTTCTGCCTGCGACCGGCACGCTGCATCATCTGAAATTTCCCGACATGGTTCCCCAAGGGGCCGCCATGCGTGTCGAAACCGGGGTGCGGGCCGGCGACGCCATTTCTCCCTATTATGATCCGATGATCGCCAAGCTGGTGGTGCATGGCGGGGACAGGCCGGCTGCGCTGGAGGCACTCGGCGCGGCGCTTGCGCGAACCGAAGTCGCCGGTTCGATCGTCAATACCGCCTTCCTCGCCGCGCTGGTGACCGATCCGGACTTTTCGGCGGGCGACGTCGATACCGGCCTGATAGGCCGCCACCAGCAGGCGCTGACCGAGATTGCGCCGCCGAGCGGCGAAACGGTCGCGGCCGCGGCCATAGCGGCCTCCGGGGCGGGCGCGCTGCCGGCATCGGATGATCCATGGTCGTCGCTTGCCGGCTACACGCATTTCCATGGCATGGCACGACAGATCCGGCTGAAGTTTGGCGAGGACGATATTCTGGCAAGGGTTTCGGTACGACCAGACCGGCGTTCCCAGGTGACGCTCCATGCACCCTATGACAGCGCCAATTCGCATGACCTTCGCGCCGTTCCTCGCCTCGCCCGCTGGCCAGGCCACATCACGATATTCGAAGGCGCGGCCGGCTATACGTTCGCGGTGCCGGACCCGTTGGCCAGAGGCGATGATGCGGCGGCGGCGTCAGGCAGTTTGCGCGCGCCGATGCCGGGACTGGTCAAGCTTGTGCGGGCGACAAAGGGCGATACGGTGATGAAGGGGCAACCGCTGCTTATTCTCGAGGCGATGAAGATGGAGCACACCATCGCCGCGCCGCATGATGGCGTGATCGCCGAGATCGCCACCGAGGGCGCACAGGTTACCGACGGCACCGTGCTGGTGCGGTTCGCCGAGGAGGCTGCTTAGCGTGATTTCTTTGATTGAAGCCGTTTAATTTCAGGTTTGAAGATGCTATCTGTACGGCTATGAGCAAGTCGCCTAACACTCAGCTAAGTTCGAAAAAGTCGGGATCTTGGGAGATCGTGACGACGTCTCCCGCCGGAAGGATTATTGAAACAACAGTATCTTCAGTAACGAAGCCATCTGTCAGGCCGAAGGTAGTTAAGTCGGCGATTGTTAAGAAGGCAGCAACGGCCAAGGCAAAAGCGGCGCCAACAAAGGCGGCAGCGGTCCACACGTTGACCCAGAAACCAATCACAAAGCCTGGTAGGATATCCGACCGCAAAGCGCTGGACGTCGTTACTCACTACGTAAGCAAGTACGCACGATAATCTATGGGCGCCCGTGATGTTTTCATCAATTGCCCATTCGATGTAGCCTTTGCACCAAGCTTCCACGCCTTGGTATTTGGCGTCTTAGCATGCGGATTCCGCGCGAGATGTGCTCGCGAGATGGACGATGGGGCTGAAACTCGCATAGATAAGCTCTATAGGATTGTGGAAGAAAGCCGTTATGGTGTCCATGATCTATCACGCACAGAACTGGATCCGATAAACAATCTGCCCCGCTTCAACATGCCATTGGAACTCGGATTGTTTCTTGGCGCGAAGCGATACGGCGATGACGAGCAAAAGAAAAAGCGATGCCTAATACTAGATGTTGCTCAGTATAGATATCAACAGTTCATTTCCGATCTTGCCGGGATGGATATTACCGCGCACCAAGGCATTCCTAGAACCATGGTAACGCGGGTGCGCGATTGGCTCGCGACAGTTTCGCGACGCAAATCAATTCCATCACCCAACTTAGCTTTGGACAGCTATGATAGATTCGTCGCGGCTTTGCCCGACCTCACGGCTCAGGCAGGCATCGATGGCCAAAACATTTTGTTTGCGGACTACGAAAGACTTGTTTTGGCTTGGATTCAGGCTGATCATGGTCGTGCAATACCAGCATAGATAGCGCTGGCCGGGACAAGCCCGGCCATTCTTTGTCTGATCGCCGCAGCGACGTCCGAGCGATTACGGCTTGATCGGCGCGTACTTGCCGTCGTGCCACTGGTTGATGTCGTAGCTGGCGTTCTTGAGGTCGCCCTTCTCGTCGAAGGTGACATTGCCGACAACCGTGCTGATTGGCTGCCCGTTCTTCAGCGCCTCGGCGACCTTGGCCGGATCATCGCTGCCGGCACGCTTGATGCCTTCCGCAAAGGCCTGGATCGTGGCGTAGGAAAACAGCGTGAAGCCTTCCGGCACGAAACCGCCGGCTTTGATCTTCTCGACGGCTGCCTTGGCTTCCGGCTTTGCCTGAGGATCCGACGGGAAGACGAACATGGTCCCTTCGCCGGCCGGGCCGGCAACCTGCCAGAACTCCGGCGAGGCTATCGAATCCGGCATGATCAGCTGGAACTTGATGCCTTGTTCCGCCGACTGGCGCAGGATCAGGCCAGCCTCCGGGTGATAACCGCCGAAATAGACAACGTCGGCCTTGAGGTCCTTGAGCTTGGTGACCAGCGCCGAATAGTCCTTTTCGCCGGCGTTGATGCCTTCATAGTCCACTTCCTTCAGGCCGCCCGCATTCATCGTTGCCTTGACCGCATCGGCAACGCCCTGACCGTAGGCACTCTTGTCATGCAGGATGACGACGTTCTTGCCGGCATATTTCTTCGCGATCCAGGGGCCGATGAAGGCGCCCTGCGCATCGTCACGCGTGTAGAGGCGCATGATCGTCGGCCAGCCGGCCTTCGCTGCGGCGTCAGTCAGCACCGGGTTCGAGGAGGCCGGGCTCATCATCAGGGCACCGGCTTCGGCATAGACGGCGGAAGCCGGAATGCTTGAACCCGAGCAAGCGTGGCCGTCGATGAACTTGACGCCATTGGCGACGATACGGTTGGCGACCGAAACCGCCTGCTTCGGGTCGCACTGGTCATCCTCGATATCTAGCTTGATCTGGCGACCGTCGACACCGCCGGCGGCATTGATCGCATCGGCGGCAGCCTGCGCGCCCTGCTTGAACTGATCGCCAATGGTGGCGAGCTGTCCGGTCATCGGACCGACCACCGAAAAGGTGATGTCGTCGGCATAGGCGACCGGCGCGCTCATCATCAGGCCGAAAATGGCCGCGTTCAAAATACTCAATTTTTTCATTGTGGTATGACTCCTCCACTCACGCGCGGCCGCCCCGGCCACGCTTCTTCCAGAGAGGCCGGACAATTTCATCCTTCGTGTGGCCTGTCTAGGCGCATTGACGCCGCTCGATTAGGCCTGCGAAGCATCGCTGGAGCAAAAAGGCAAAAGCCGCGCCGGCCTTGTTCCGGCCGGTCGCGGCTTTGCCTGTCGAGCTGTTTCTCAAGCGCCCCCGCACTCGAACCCAACTCGCCTTCCCTGTCTTCCTGCTGGCCTTGATCTTTCCGAAAACCGGATCATGGCCGCCGCGCCGCTGGCCCTGTCGGGCGTGCCGCGTTCTTGGTTTTGTCGCGTGGCCGTCTTACCGCGGCCTTGTCCTTGCCCGGCGGACCGGAAGGCGCCCTGCCTTATCTCTAAATTCAGTGCATCGTCATCCATTCGCGGGCTTCGCGCAGCGCCTTGGCGATCTCGACCTTCGACATTGCAGCCGACAGTTCCGAGCGCAGTTCCGCAGCGCGGGCCGAACCCTTGATCGCGGCGATGTTGAACCATTTGTGGGCGGCGACGACATCGGTCTCGCAATCGCGGCCCGTCGCATACATCATCCCCAGTTCGAAAAGAATGTCGGCCTGGGCAGTTGCCCCCATGGCGCCGAAGCCTGCTTCAAGCATTTCAAAACGTGCCATTTTTCAATCCTCTCTTCCGGCCCTGTCTGGCTCCCGAGAGCTGCCTCCGTTTGTCTGCCCGGGCTGCTCTTTCGATGCTTTCGAGAATGCCGCTCAGGCTTGAATCCGTCGTTAAATGGCGTGCTTAATTTGAGGAAAACAAAGCTAAAACAATAGGTAAACGTGGAAATTCGTTAAGGATACAAAGCCAGCGATTCAGCCGGATAGCGCCAAATTTGACGAAAATTTTCGCGAGCGGAATCAACACTCCGCTAACCACGCGAAACAAACGTCGCGCATGCATGCATTCATTTCCCTGCCGACATTGCTTCCGTCGGTGCTTCTGAATTGCCAAAGCTGCCGCTGCGGCACCGCTTTTGTTTTGCAGGGAGCTGGATTAGCTTACGTTTGCGTAAGCGGCAGACCGGCGAGGCGGAGCCTCCTGCCGGGTAACCAAGGGAGGAAAAATGTTTCGAAAAGCAAGCCTGGCCCTGGCGGCCACTTTGATCCTGACCGGTGTGGCCTGGGCCGATCCGATCGAGGGAAACTGGAAGACGCAGGCCGGCGATACCGCGGCCATCGGGGGCTCGGGTTCATTTTCCATCACGCTGAAGTCTGGCAAATATGCCGGCAAGACCATCGGTTCGCTCAAGGCGTCCGGCGACAACAAATACACCGGCAGCATAACCGACCCGGCAAACGACAAGACCTACTCCGGCAAGGCGACACTGTCGGGCACCTCGCTGAAAATGAGCGGTTGCGTGCTCGGCGGACTGATCTGCAAGAGCCAGACCTGGCACAAGCTCTGATCGACCCTATCCTTGCGACATGAAAACGGGGCCGGCAGGCCCCGTTTTCGTTTCATGATCCTGGCATGCTGTGCCGGCGGCCATGCTCCTTATTGCCTCCAAACCCATCAACCAATTTGAACGGCAGATGAACGCCGACATCAGAGCCGGTTCAGTCGTGCCCGGGCATTCTCCTGCGTGTTGAAGGAGACACGACCAATGCTCGCCCGCCGCTTCACCATCGTCTGCCTGCTGGTGAGCCTGTTTGGAATGTTCTTCGCCATCCTCGTCGCCGAAGCGGGCCGTCCGGCCCGTTCCTGGGACGAGGCCAGTTCCAGAACCTGCCGCCTCGCCTGCCCGATCACCCTTCGCCCCTGAGGCAGAAACCAAAGACCTGACCAAACCAAGATCTCGAAAGAAAAGCAAAGACCATGAACCCCATCGCCGCCAACCTCTTCAAAACCGTTCGGCTTCTGCCGCGGGCGGCGCTCATCCTGGCGTTTCTTGCCGCCCCGGTCCTGGCCGTGCCGATGATGCGTGCCGATGCCGGTTCCACGATCGACGCGCCAGCACTGAAGAAATCCGGCGTCGGTTTCGTGCTGCTGGTCAGCCTGCAGCGCGGATAAATCGCGCCTTCGATCGGGACACCCCTCCCAACCGCCTTTCCAAATCTCTATATTGAGCCATGGAAAAGCGAATCTATCCCCAAGCCATCGAATCTGTCGTCATGCCCGAGCCTTTTGGCCGGCAAAGCTTCGACACCGCCGAAAAGGCCGTCGCGGCGCTGCAAGCCCTTTATGACCGCAACACCAAGTTCCTGCGCGACTCCTTCGCGGCGCTTGCCGCCGGCGGGGACAGCAGCAAGCGCTACCGCGCCTTCTACCCGGAGATCGGCGTCACAACGAACTCGTTCACCCAGATCGATTCACGCCAAGCCTATGGCCACATGCCGACGCCGGGGCATTTTTCCACCACCATCACCCAGCCGAGCCTGTTCGAAAGCTATCTGGTCGAGCAATTGCGTCTGATCATGCGCAATCACGGGGTCGCGGTCACGGTCTCGGAATCGACAACGCCGATCCCGCTGCATTTCGCCTTTCTCGAAGGCACCCATGTCGACGGAACGGCGGCCGAGCGTATCCAGCGGCCGATCCGAGACCTGTTCGACGTGCCAGATCTCGACGGTACAGATGACCAGATCGCCAACGGCACGTTCGAAGTGGCGTTCGGAGAACCAAGGCCGCTGGCGCCCTTCACCGCGCAGCGGATCGACTATTCGCTCCACCGCCTGTCGCACTATACCGCGACCACGCCGCAGCATTTCCAGAATTTCGTGCTGTTCACCAACTATCAGTTCTATATCGACGAGTTCGTGGCGCGCGCCCGTGACCTGATGGAGAGTGGCGGCGGCGGATATGCCGAATTCATCGAACCGGGCAACGTGGTCACCAAAGCCGGGCAGAGCGCCCCGAGCGAAGGGATGGCGCCACAGCGCCTGCCGCAGATGCCGGCCTACCATTTGAAGAAGCCGAACCATGGCGGCATTACCATGGTCAATATCGGTGTCGGACCCTCCAACGCCAAGACGATTACCGACCACATCGCGGTGCTGAGGCCGCATGCCTGGGTGATGCTCGGCCACTGCGCGGGCCTGCGCAATACGCAGGCGCTGGGCGACTATGTGCTGGCGCATGCCTATGTGCGCGAGGATCACGTGCTGGACGACGACCTGCCGGTCTGGGTGCCGATCCCGCCGTTGGCCGAAATCCAGGTGGCATTGCAGGAAGCGGTGGCCGAAGTCACCGGCCTGTCGGGCTACGATCTCAAGCGCATCATGCGCACCGGCACTGTCGCCACCATCGACAACCGCAACTGGGAACTGCGCGACCAGCGCGGACCGGTTCAGCGGCTTTCGCAGTCCAGGGCGATCGCACTTGACATGGAATCGGCGACGATCGCGGCCAATGGCTTCCGCTTCCGCGTGCCTTACGGCACGCTCTTGTGTGTCTCCGACAAGCCGCTGCATGGCGAACTGAAGCTGCCCGGCATGGCGACCGAGTTCTACAAGCGGCAGGTGGCGCAGCACCTGACCATCGGCATCAGGGCGATGGAAAAGCTTTCGGAAATGCCGATGGAGCGACTGCATTCGCGCAAGCTCAGAAGTTTTTCGGAAACGGCCTTCCAGTAGCCGATCTGCGCGCCGCCAGAGCAATTCGCCGTCTTGCCGGCGATTCGCCATCTTGCCCGCAATTCGCTATCTTGATTGAGCCGCATTTTTGCCGATAACCGGGCGAGGACCATCGCTGGCAACTCATGCAGATCTGATCCGATGAAACGCAGTCGAGACATGGCGGCTTCACTGGTATTCATCGTGATGATGACGCTCTCGGTCGCGCTGGTGTCCGGCTTCTTCGGCGCCTTGCACCCGGCGCTCGATTCCTTTTCGCATTTCCGCATCCACCTCGCCGTGCTGATGGCGCTTTGCGCGCTGCCGCTGCTGGCGACATCGTTTCGCCTGCAAGCGGCCGCGGCCCTGGTTTTTGCCGTGGCCGCTCTTGCGACCGCTTCGACCGCCTTGCCTCGGCCGTGGCCGGTTCAGGCGGTCGCCAAATCCACCGACCAGGTAGTCTACAGCCTGCTGCAGATGAATTTGCGCTACGACAACCCGACGCCGAAGAAAGTGCTGTCACTGATCGGCCGGACCAATCCCGACGTCATCACCCTGGACGAGGTGTCGGCGATGTGGGCGACGGAGCTTGGCTACATCGCCAGCGCCTATCCATACCGGATCCTCTGTCCTTATCCCAACGGCGTATTCGGCGTCGCGCTGCTCTCGCGGCGACCTTTTGTCGCCGGAACCGCGCCACATTGCGAGCGCCGGGGCGCAATGGCCATTGCGACCATCGATTTCGGCGGCAGGAGCGCCGACGTCGCCGCCATCCACCTCAGCTGGCCGTGGCCCCGGGAGCAGTATTGGCAGATCGGCGAACTCTCGGAGCAGCTTTCATCGCTCGGCCAAACCGCCATCATGGCCGGCGATTGCAACGCGGTGCCATGGAGCGCCGCGGTGCGAAGCGTCGCCGCTCTCGGCGGACTGACGGTCATGCCGTCGGCCGGGTCGACCTGGATTCACCGGAAGCTGCCCGACTTCCTGCGCCGCTATGCAGGCCTCCCGATCGACCAGGCGTTCAGCAAGGGCGGCGTGACCATTCTGTCGTCAACGCGACTGGAAGATACCGGCTCCGACCATCTTCCCGTACTCGTGGAGTTCTCGCTTCGCCCCGACGACAGGCTGCCCCATGACGAGCATGAGAGCGCGCTCGCGGCGAGCGACCTTGAAAACAATCCGCGCGGTTGATGCTTCGGCATTCTCAGGGTTTGGTCAACGCTTCGACAAGGTGCTCGACAGGCCCGCCGCCGCGATGCTCGCGCGCATCGAAAGCGTTCTGCCTGGCTTCGTATTCGACATAGATGGCCTTGATCCGGCGCCGCGCCTCGAGATGCGTGCCGGTGCAGAACCAGTTGTCCGGGCGCCGCAGGCCGGCAAGCGCGGTCTCGGTGGCCCGCATCATCCGCCTCGCAATACCGCCATGCGTCTGCTCGTGCTTGCGAACGCCGATCATGAAACGGTCCCAACGCTTGCGCAGGACAGGGCTTGCCGACAAGAGCCGCGGGAAAGTGTAGGTTAGGTTGAGCGTCCCGTTGGCCTGCCGCAGATGGCAGGCACCATCCTTCCGGACGATATCGAGATCCCAATGCACGGCGTAACCGGTTTCGGCGATGGCGCGCGTCATATAGCCGTGCTTGGGTCCAAGCCGGTCCATCGCCTCGACAAGGGCGGCTCCGGTATTTCCAGCGACATCATAGGTGCGGATGTGAACGGTGAGCTTTGTGCCCGCCGACGCGGCTGATGCGCAAAGCAGCATGAAGACCATGGCGAGCATCGTGGGGCTGGTCAGGCGCATGTCCGCCTCCTTTGTCGGAGCCGAGCAGACCACACTCGGCGGAAGGCTTCAACGGGCTTGATCGAGGCAGGCGGTCGACGGCGACAGACAAGTCCGCCGCTGCTCGCATGTTCTTCGTGACGGCTTAGCCGGGCACGCTCACATGTTCTGATAGACCGGGCCTTCGCCACCTTGCGGCGGCACCCAGTCGATATTCTGGTTCGGATCCTTGATGTCGCAGGTCTTGCAGTGGACGCAGTTCTGCGCGTTGATGACGAAGCGCACGTCCTTGGCCGCCGGATCGGCAGCGGCATTGCCGTCCTTGTCGACCCATTCGTAGACGCCTGCAGGGCAGTAGCGCGTCGAAGGTCCGGCAAAGACGTCATGCTCGGAACGCTTCTGCAGCTCCATGTCCGCCACCAGCAGATGCACCGGCTCGTTTTCCTCGTGGTTGGTGTTGGACAGGAACACCGAGGACAAGCGGTCGAAGGTCAGCACGCCATCGGCCTTGGGATAGTCTATTTTCTTGTGCTTCGCGGCAGGCTCTAGCGTGGCATAGTCGGCCTTGCCATGCTTCAGCGTGCCGAAGGGCGAGAAGCCGAACAAAGTGTTCAGCCACATGTCCAGGCCGCCGATGGCGACGCCGGCGATGGTGCCGAAGCGCGACCACAGCGGCTTGACGTTGCGCACCTTCTTCAGATCCTTGCCGATGTCTGTCGCCCGCCACGCGGCTTCGTAAGCGGAGAGCTCGTCATTGGCGCGGCCGGCGGCGATTGCCTCGGCGACATGCTCGGCCGCCAGCATTCCCGACAACACGGCATTGTGCGAGCCCTTGATGCGCGGGACGTTTACGAGGCCGGCGGCGCAGCCCATCAACGCGCCACCCGGGAAGCACAGTTTCGGCACCGACTGCCAACCGCCTTCGGTAATCGCGCGCGCGCCATAGCCTAACCGCCTGGCGCCCTCGAAAGTACCGCTGATCGCCGGGTGGGTCTTGAAGCGCTGGAACTCCTCGAACGGCGACAGCCAGGGGTTCTTATAATTGAGGTGGACGACGAAGCCCACCGCCACCTGATTGTCGTCCAGATGATAGAGGAAAGAGCCGCCGCCGGTCTTGAGATCGAGCGGCCAGCCGAAGGAGTGCTGGACGAGACCCGGCCTGTGCTTCTCCGGCTTGACCTGCCACAGTTCCTTGAGGCCGATGCCGTATTTGCCCGGCTCGCGGCCCTCGGAAAGCCTGAACCTGGCGATCAACTGCTTGGCGAGCGAGCCGCGCGCGCCCTCTCCGATCAGCACATATTTGCCCATCAGCGCCATGCCCGGCGCGAAACCCGGGCCGTGTGTGCCATCCTTTTCGACGCCCATGTCGCCGGTGACGACACCGGTGACGGCGCCTTCCTCGTTATAGAGCAGGCCGGCCGCGGCGAACCCCGGATAGATTTCCACGCCGAGCGTCTCGGCCTTGGCCGCCAGCCAGCGGCAGACATTGCCAAGCGAGACGATGTAGTTGCCGTGATTGTTCATCAGCGGCGGCATCATCATGTTGGGCAGGCGGAAAGAGCCGGCGGGGCCGAGCACCAGGAAATGATCCGCCGTGACCGGCGTTTTGAACGGATGGTCTTGTTCGTCGCGCCAGCCCGGCAGCAACCGGTCGATGCCGATCGGATCGACGACGGCGCCTGACAAGATGTGAGCGCCAACCTCACCGCCCTTTTCCAGCACGACCACGGAAAGCTCGGGATTGACTTGCTTCAGGCGGATGGCGGCGGCGAGGCCGGCCGGGCCCGCACCGACGATCACCACGTCGAATTCCATGCTTTCGCGTTCGATATCGCTCATCAACCCCTCCGCACTGGCTTGTCGCTATTGCGCGTATCTTGCTGGCTCATGCGCTGCATAGCGCATCAAGTCGCGACAGGAAACCGGCGCGTCTGTGACAACGCGGATTTGGCCAAAAAGTCGCGCATCGTGCCGAAGGACACCCGTTTTGCGCCGGCCTGCCCGCAACGCGTACGTTTTTAATTGTTCGACGGCTTGCTTATCGGCCATACTTCGCACCATGCGCATTTCTGGGCCAGCCGGCTTCTCATCAACGCGCTTCCCATCGACGCCCGGCAGGGCCTGCCGGGCGTTCCTTTCGGCCCTCCCCTGCTGGCGCCGGTCCATGCCTTTGCAGACGAGGTGAAGGTCTGGGCCACCGGTGCCTACTCCTTCTCCGACGAGCTTGGCGGGTTCGAAATCACCGGCGCTTCCGGCACCGGCACCAAGGACGATCCGCTCGTCATCACCGAAGAGCTGAATTCAGCGACGCCGGTGACGTTGACCATCCGTGCAACCAAGCCGATCCAGGCGTTCGGCAAGGCGGGCGAGTTCGCCAACGGCATCATGTATTTGCGCTTGGACGTGCTCAACAACAGCGGCCAGGCCTGGATCGAATTCCAGTTCGAGCTTCAGGAGGTCCTGAATCAGCCGAGCGTCTTCGGCGACGGGCTTTCGTTCGACCAGCGCAACAAGACGCCTGACAATATCTGGTCGAGCAATTTTGCCGATTTCGACCGCGATTTTGAACCGTATGACCGTCTGCTGTTCAAGAACGGCAAGGTCGACCCGCTAAAGACCGCCAGGTTCGAATTCCTGATCACCGACTATACGCCGCGCTGGACCTTTTATCTGGTGCAGGACCCGCGCATACCGACGGGTTAGGTTGCGGTGAGCGTATGACGCTGCCACAGACAGGCCGTCATTGCCCGGTTGTGCCAATGTCCCCAATCACCAACTTGCAATATGCGACCAGTCGAACGATGGTGGCGCCATGACTGCCGCTTCCCCAAACAGCCGACCTGATATCGCCGAGCTGCTCGCCTTCTATGCCAGCGCGGGCGTCGACGAGGCGTTGGAGGACGCGCCGGTGAACCGCTTCGCGGAAGCCGCGCCCAAGCCGGCGGAGCGGATGCCTGCTGTCGCGCCGATCGATAGCAGGGCACCGGAGCGACCCGCCCAACCGCGTCTCGATGCCAGCGCCGTCCCTAACGCTCCGCCCGCGCGCGCGCCCATTTCCGCGGTACCCGACGAGGCGCAGGCGGCGCTGGCGCGTGAATTGGCCTCGGCTGCCTCGACACTGGACGAGCTTCGCCAGCACATGTCGACTTTTGACGGCTGCAACCTGAAGTTCACCGCCAAGAACCTGGTCTTTGCCGACGGCAACCCGGATGCATCGGTGATGCTGGTCGGCGAGGCGCCCGGCCGTGACGAGGATATAGAAGGCCTGCCCTTCGTCGGCCGCTCCGGCCGGCTGCTCGACCGCATGTTGGCCGCGATCGGGCTAGACCGGACATCCGTCTACATCGCCAATGTCATCCCCTGGCGGCCGCCGGGAAACCGCACGCCGACGCCGCACGAAACCGAGATCTGCCGGCCGTTCATCGAAAGGCAGATCGAACTGGTCAAGCCGAAGGTGCTGGTCAATCTCGGCGGGCCCTCGGCCAAAACCCTTCTGAATACGAGCGAAGGCATCTTGCGGCTGCGCGGCAACTGGCGCGCCCACACGACAGCGTCCGGCGTCGTTATTCCGGCGATGCCGACGCTGCACCCGGCCTATCTATTGAGGACGCCGGCGCACAAGAAGCTGGCCTGGCGGGATTTTCTCGAGGTGAAGGCGAAGCTAAGAGCGCTCACCGCCCCATGACCTCGCGGGTAATTGAAATGCGCCTGCCGTCGCCCTAACCATGCCCTCATGACATCTCCTCAAACCTCCGCCGGCAGCCTCATCCGTGAATGGCGCACCCGACGCCGGATCAGCCAGCTCGACCTCGCCACGGAAGCCGATATCTCGCAGCGGCATCTGAGCTTCGTCGAGAGCGGGCGGGCCGCGCCGTCGCGCGACATGGTGCTACACCTGGCCGAGCAGCTTTCGATCCCGCTTCGCCAGCGCAACCAGCTCTTGCTGGCGGCGGGCTTTGCGCCGAGCTTCAGCGAAAGGCCGCTGACCGACATTTCGCTGGCACCGGCCATGGCGGCGGTCGAGACGGTGCTTCGAGGGCACGAGCCGTTCCCGGCGCTCGCGGTGGACCGGCACTGGAACCTCGTTTCGGCAAACACCGCCATTGGGCCGTTCCTGGCCGACGTTTCCGAGCCCTCGCTGCTCAAGCCGCCAGTCAACGTGCTGCGGCTCAGCCTGCACCCTGGAGGTGTCGCGCCGCGCATCGTCAATCTCGCGGAGTGGCGGGCGCACCTGCTGGAACGCCTGAAGCACCAGAACGACGCGTCAGGCGATCCGGTGCTGATCGAACTGGAGCGTGAGTTGCGCGGTTATCCCTCCGGCCTGAAGAGTGGGCGGCCGGCGCGGGTCGAGCCGAGCGGCATCGTGCATCCGCTGCGGCTTACCCATGGGGATCAGGTGCTGTCGTTCATCAGCACCATCACCGTGTTCGGCACGCCGCTGGACGTGACGCTGTCGGAGCTGGCGATCGAGTCCTTCTTTCCGGCCGACGAGCAGACGCGGACGGCGCTGGTAAGATTGGCGAAAGAGCGGGCCTAACGGTGCTGATCACCCCTGCGGCGGGGCGGCCTTGCGCGTGCGGGTGCGTTCCAGGCCGAGTTGACGTTCGCGCCAGATGATGAAGATGCCGGCGGCAACGACGATCAGACCGCCGGTCAGCGTGTTCAGCGTGGCGACATCGCCGAAGACGAGATAGCCGACCAAGACGCCGAGGATCATCGAGGTGTATTCGAACGGCGCCACCACCGATGCCTCGGCATGGCGGTAAGCCGAGGTCATCAGGATCTGGCCAAGGCCGCCGCAGAAGCCGGCGGCGACAAGAAGGACCGCCTGCCCCGGCGTCAGCGCCTGCCACCCAAACGGCAGCGACAGCAGCGCCATGACGCTCGCGGTGACCGAAAACCAAAGCACGATCGTGGCGGTGCGCTCGCTTTGCACGAGATTGCGCACGAGCAGCATGGCGACGGCCGAAATCGCCGCCGCTATCAATGCGGCGATGACGCCGAGCACCTCCTGGTCATCGAGCGCCTCGCCGGAACTCAGGAGCGTCAGCTCCGGCCAGGAGATGATCAGCACACCGACGAGGCCGACGGCGACCGCGCTCCAGCGATAGACACGAATGGCTTCGCCGAGGAAAATCGAGCTGAACACCACCACCAACAGTGGCTGGGCGTAATTCAGCGTGATTGCTTCTGGCAGCGGCAACCGCGTCAGCGCGAAGAAGCCGAGCCCCATGGCGCAGACGCCGACGACGCCGCGCGCGATGTGGTTGAACGGACGGCTTGTACTGAAAGCCGTGCCGAGATTTCCCTTGAAAGCCAGAAAGGCAATTATCGGAAAGATAGCGAAGAAGGAGCGGAAGAAGACGATCTGTCCCGCCGGCACAGTGCCCGCCGCCTTGATGCAGGTCGACATGCCGACGAAGACCGCCACCGAGACGATCTTCAGCATAATGCCGGTGAGCGTGTTGTGCCCTACGGTATTGTCACTGTTGTCGCGGCCTGCTGTCACGCTCCCGCCGCTTCCCGCGTGGTTGCCCAGGTGCGCGCCGGCGTTGCCGGTCTCTCGATATGCCTGACGTCGTAGACGGCGGCCATGACTGCCTCGCGATGCTGGAAAGGAAGGTCTGAATAGACCTTGTCGCAGTTTTGTCGAGCCGCCGGTTCGTGTAAAGAGCGCGGACTTCAAAATTTTGGACGGGCAGGACAGGCCCGGAAAGACAGGAACCAAGGAATGCGCACAGACACTGGCCAGGTCTTCAAACTCGAAGACTATCGCCCCAGCGACTATCTCATTCCGGAAACGAACCTTGAATTCCGTCTTTCGCCAGGCGCGACGATCGTCACGGCAATTTTGACCGTCGAGCGCCGGGATGGCGTCGCGGCCTCTACGCCGCTTGTGCTGGATGGCGACGGGCTGACGCTCAGGCGCGTCGAGATCGACGGCAGGAAAGCCAAGCCGACGGATTTTGCCGTGACGCCCGACCGACTGACCATCCTCAGGCCCCCGGCGGCGCGTCGCTTTCGGCTGTCGATCGAGACCGAGCTGGCGCCGTCGGGCAATGAAGCGCTGATGGGCCTCTACCGCTCAAGCAACGTCTATTGCACGCAATGCGAAGCAGAGGGCTTCCGCCGCATCACCTATTTCCTCGACCGCCCCGACATCCTTTCCGTCTACACCGTGCGGATCGAAGCCCGCCGCGACGAGGCGCCGCTGCTTCTGTCCAACGGAAACCGGGTCGACAAGGGCGATCTCGGCGATGGCTGGCACTATGCCATTTGGCACGATCCCTTCCCCAAGCCATCGTATCTGTTCGCGCTGGTCGCCGGCAATCTCGGCCGGGTCGCCGACAGTTTCGTCACCATGTCCGGCCGCACGGTCGAGCTCGGCATCTATGTCGAGCCCGGCAAGGAGAAGCTCGCCGGCTACGCCATGGATGCCTTGAAGCGATCGATGCAATGGGACGAGGAGGCATTCGGCCGCGAATACGACCTCGATGTCTTCAACATCGTCGCCGTGTCCGACTTCAACATGGGGGCGATGGAGAACAAGGGCCTCAACGTCTTCAACGACAAATATGTGCTGGCCGACCGGGAGACCGCGACGGACGCCGATTTCGCCAATATCGAGGCGATCATCGCGCATGAGTATTTCCACAATTGGACAGGCAACAGAATCACTTGCCGCGACTGGTTCCAGCTTTGCCTGAAGGAAGGGCTGACCGTTTATCGCGACCACGAATTCTCCGCCGACCAACGTTCGCGTGCGGTCAAGCGCATCGCCGAGGTGCGCACGCTGCGCGCGCATCAATTCCCCGAGGACCAGGGGCCGCTGGCGCATCCGGTCAGGCCGCGCCGCTATCGCGAGATCAATAATTTCTACACGGCGACCGTCTACGAAAAAGGCTCGGAGGTGGTGCGCATGATCCGTACCATCCTCGGGCCTGATAGCTTTCGCGCCGGCATGGACCTCTATTTCGAGCGGCACGACGGCACGGCGGCGACGATCGAGGATTTCCTGACAGTATTCGAGGAGGTGTCCGGCCGCGACTTGTCGCAATTCGCGCTCTGGTACCATCAGGCCGGCACCCCTAACCTGGCGGTGAGCTCGACCTATAACCGGGCGGAGCGGGAATTCACTCTGGAAATCGAGCAATCGGTGCCGCCGACCCCGTCGGAAAGCCGCAAACGACTGATGCACATACCGCTCGCCTTCGGTCTGATTGGCGCCGGTGGCGAGCCGGCCGCCTATGACACGGTCGACGGCGCCAGCGTCGAGGACGGCATCATCCACATCCGCAAGCGCCGGCATGTGGTGCGCTTCTCAGGCGTCGCCGAGCGTCCGGCGGTTTCGCTGAACCGCGGCTTCTCGGCGCCGATAACGCTTGCCGTCGAGCAGAAGACCGATGACCAATTCTTCCTTGCCGGCCACGACAGCGACAGCTTCTCGCGCTGGCAGACCTTCAACACGCTGCTTACGGATGCATTGATCTTGGCCTTCCGCCAGATTCTCGACGGCGCCGAGCCTGGCTTCACCGCGCGGCTGACCGAGCTTGCCGGCAGGATCGCGAGCGACGAGACGCTGGAGCCGGCCTACCGGGCGCTGGCGCTTTCGCTTCCGGGCGAGACCGACATAGCGCGCGACATCGGCAAAAACATCGAACCCAACGCCATCTTCGCTGCGCGCGAGGCGCTGGCGCTGGCAATCGCCAGGGCTAACCGCGACGCGTTCGCCGGCCTCTACGAGCGGCTTGCCGACGCCGGCCCGTTCAGCCCGGACGCAGCTTCCGCCGGACGGCGGGCGCTGCGCAACGTCATGCTCGATTATCTCTCGCTGCTGTCAGATGGCGCCGGGCTTGCGGCGGAGCACTTCCGGTCGGCCACCAATATGACTGACCGCGCCGCGGCACTGACCGTGCTGGCGCACCGCCACCATGGTTCGCCGGAGGCAAACAAGGCACTGGCGGCTTTCGAAGATACATATGCGTCCGACCCGCTTGTGATGGACAAATGGTTCCAGATCCAGGCCAGCGTACCCGGTCCGCAGGCGGTGGAGACGGTTCGCGCCCTAACCTCGCATCCGGCCTTCTCGATGGCCAATCCGAACCGGGTGCGCTCGTTGATCGGCACATTCTCCAGTGCCAACCAGACCGGCTTCCACCGCGCCGACGGCGAGGGCTACCTATTCTTCACGCAGACCGTGCTCGAGGTCGAAAAACGCAATCCGCAGGTGGCGGCAAGGTTGGCAACGGCGCTCCGGTCGTGGCGTTCGCTCGAACCTGGCAGGCAGGCCAAGGCCAGGGAAGCGCTGCTTTCGATCGCCAATGCCGAAAACCTGTCGGCGGATTTAAGCGATATTGTCGAGCGTACGCTGGCGTGAGCCAGACCCAAGCGGCCACCATGGTGGTCGGCGGCAATGCCAAGGCAACGCCACCGGCCCGTCAGGCTGTGCTTCTGCTGCTCGAACGGATTCCCGCCTCCCTACGCGGGTATCAACATGGCGATGCGATGCACGCCGACCTCGGCGCTCGTATTCGTCGCCTCGTCGGTCTTGCCCTTGGCGCAAGTGTATATGTCGCCTTCCTTGAGCTTGAACTCCTTGTCGGCCTTCTTGATCGTGAATTCGCCCGCAGTGATGGTGCATACCATGTCGTTGTCCATCACCATCGCCGGCGCATGTGTGCCGGGCTGAAACACGACATCGACGATTGAGATGCTTTTGTAGGCAGGAATGTCTGAGTTTCCCGTGCCTACCTCCACCACTCTGATGCCGGGCGCAATCTCCTTGCCCTCCTTCGGGCCGTATGTCCTCGTTTTTACCGACGCCGCCAGGGCGAACAAAGGCGTTACCGCTGCCGCTGACACGCCGAGAGCAATTGCAGATCTGCGATTCATGCTTTCCTCCCAATGTGCAATCCCGCACGGAATATGCGTGATTTCTAATATTATTCCCTTTCCACGGTAATCGCCATCGCATGCCTCTGCTCGGTTGGCGGAAAAGCCGCTATTTTAGTCGATTTTTAATCTTTTTTCGCCGGACCACTGGACAAGGCGAATCACCTTTGATTCTTTAATGGCGATTCGGAAGTGCGGCGTTTGCCGGATCATCAAGCATAGGCAAATCGGGGAGTGCCATTTATGGCGAAGGCGGACGCGTGGGGCGCGCCCGGAGGGATAGCTTTTGCGCGTCGCGAGACGCCGCGAGGCGACGGCCTTGCCGGGAATACGCGGCTCATCGCCGAACCGGCCTACAAGCGGCTTCTGGCGGCGGAGCCATTGCTGCGCCGATCGATACCGGCTCTCATCGTCATCTTCCTGATCGCGATCGCGGCGCTGCGCGTCCTGTCGCTGATGAACGAACGCGACGATATCGAGCGCAACGCCAAGGCGATCCTGATGCTGGCGTCCGGTCAACTGGCGAGTTCGCTGGCCACCACGTCCGACACCGCGCCGGGCGCCATCCAGGACCTGTTGGAAACGACCAGCCGCCAGAGCGCGATGAGCCGCGGCCACGTTCTTGTCATCACCGACAGCGCCTTCAAGATCACCGCGGTGACGCCGCGCTCGATGTCCTGGCAAGGCCGTTCGCTGGATAGCCTCGCCCAGGGCGGCCAGCCTCTGTTCATGTTCGGCGACCGCGCCGGAGTGATGGAGGTCGATATTGGCGGGCAGGACTGGTATGCAGCGGTCAGCCTGACGAACGGTCGCAAAGGCGCGGCAGCGGCGCTGGTGCCGCAGGACGCGGTTTTCGACGCCTGGCGCAAGACAGTCTCGCTGAATGTGACGCTGTTCGTGCTGACGGCCGGCGTGCTGATCATCATCCTCTATGCCTATTTCGGCCAGGCGGCGCGCGCGCAGGCGGCCGACCGCATCTATCTCGAAGCGCATCAACGCATCGACATGGCGCTGGTACGCGGCCGCTGCGGCTTGTGGGACTGGGACATGGTGCGCGGCAAGATGTATTGGTCGCGCTCGATGTACGACATGCTGGGCTACGAGCCATGCGACACGATGCTGTCCTTCGGCGAGGTCGACGAGATCATCCATCCCGATGATGGCGACTTGTTCCAGCTCGCCAACAGGATCGTCGCGCGCGAGATCGATCATATCGATCAGGTGTTCCGGATGCGGCATGCCGACGGGCAGTGGGTATGGATGCGCGCAAGGGCGCAGGTCATGGATCCGGAAGCACCCGAAATCCAGTTGATCGGCATCGCCGTCGACGTCACCGAGCAGCGTCACCTGGCGCTTCGTTCCGAGGCAGCCGATTTGCGCCTGAGGACGGCGATCGAGAACATCAACGAGTCCTTCGTGCTGTGGGATGCCGCCGAGCGGCTGATCATGTGCAATTCCAAATACCAGAAGGACAATGGCCTTTCGGACCGTGACGTGATGCCAGGCGCCGTGCGCGCCACGCTGGAAGAGCGCATGCTCGCTTTCGCTTCCGATCGGCGGCTTGCCAACAGCAATGGACCGCAGGGCGGCGCGACGTTCGAACGGCAGCTGGCCGACGGCCGCTGGTTGCAGGTCAACGAACTCAGAACCCGCGACGGCGGCATTGTCTCGGTCGGATCCGACATCACCCAGATCAAGCTGCATCAAGAAAAGCTGGTCGACAGCGAGCGCCGGCTGATGGCGACCATACACGATCTCAGCCTCGCCCGCCGGGCCGAAGAGGAGCGCGCGCGCGAACTGGTCGAGCTCAACCGCAAATACATGAAGGAAACCGAGCGCGCCGAAGCGGCGAACCGGGCCAAGTCCGAATTCCTGGCCAACATGTCGCATGAACTGCGCACGCCCTTGAACGCGATCATCGGCTTCTCCGAGCTGATGGAACAGGGGCTGTTCGGCCCGCTGGGATCGGAGCGCTACGAGGAATACGCCACCGACATCAACAGCAGTGGCAAATATCTCCTGGGCGTCATCAACGACATTCTCGACATGTCGAAAATCGAGGCCGGCCAATTCTCGCTCGACCGCGAAGAGATCGATCTCGGCCCGCTGATCAGCGAGACGGTCAGGGTCGTCTCGCTGCAGGCCGCACAGAAGGCGATCACCGTGGAGACCCGCATCGCCGACGCGCTGACGCTGTTTGCCGACCGCCGAGCGATCAAGCAGATCGTCATAAACCTTTTGTCCAACGCAGTGAAATTCACCGGCCAAGGCGGCCACATATCGGTCAGGGCCCGCAATACCTCAGGGGCGCTGGTGCTGACGATCGAGGATAATGGCTGCGGCATCCCGAAGGAGGCGCTCGGCAAGCTCGGACGGCCTTTCGAACAGGTGCAGAACCAGTTCTCCAAGAGCCATGCCGGGTCCGGCCTCGGCCTCGCCATCTCGCGCTCTTTGGCCGAACTGCAAGGCGGTGCCCTGAAAATCCGCTCAACCGAAGGTGTCGGCACGATCGTGTCGGTGCGCATTCCGGTGAAGAAGGCGACGCCCGTGGTCAAGGTCGCGGCTTAAGCAACGGGCTCCGGCGATGTCGCCGAAGCCCGTGCCGGAAGGCGTTATTGCATGCTGCCGTCGTCGCCTTCGTCATCCCACTGACGGTGTAAGCCAAAGCGGCCGCCCTTTGGCAGTTCGCCCTTCTTGATCTTTCCGTCGTTGTTCTTGTCGAGCAGGGCAAAGAGCTTCTTGTCGCGACTGGCGATGTCGTCCGTCGTCAGCGTACCGTCGCCCTTGTTGTCGTAACGCGCGATGATGCGCCTGGCCATGTGCTCGAAGCGGGCCTTTTCCAGCGCTGCGGCGAGCTGCTCCACCGTGAGCTTGCCACCATTGTCGGCGACCAGCTTCTTCAACCGCGAATCCATGACGCTTGAGAACTGGTCGAAGCTGATGGTGCCGTCATTGTCCTTCATCGCCTTGTTGAGGCGCATCATCGTGCGCTCACGCATGTTTGCGCTGTCGATGTTCTCGGCATAGGCCGCAGTGCCGACGGCTCCTGCCAACGCGATGAAGGCGAACGCGAGCTTGGTTGTCTTTCTCATGGTCTTCTCCTGTTGCATCGTCACCCCCGATGCGATCCGCACGGCCGTTGATCACGGCCGCCCGGCACGAAGCAGAAGGTTGAAATCCTTCCTGACCTTCCGCGACGTCTCCTTGAGATGTGCTTCCAGCACACCGAAATCCGGCAAGTCGGTGACCGCCAGAAGCAGATCCGAAAGCCCCGGCGGCACATCGTCCCGCTCGAACTGGCCGGTGAGGCAAAGCCTGATCATCTGGGTCAGCGACAGATAGAGGCGGTAGGCCTCGCCAAGCTCCTCCCTGACATCGGCGGCTGCGAATTGTGGCGCAAGGCGCGACAATACCTCCGCGGTTGCCGTGACCCTGCGGCCGGACTCGACATTGCCCGTGACGACGGCCACCTGGGCGATGAATTCGAGATCGATCAGGCCGCCGGCAATGAGTTTGATGTCCCAGAGGTCGCGCGGCGGCTTTTCCTTTTCGATCATGGCGCGCATGTCGGACGCTTCCGCTTTCACCTGTGCTGCGTCGCGCAATTGCCCGAGCACCGCCGCAACGTCGGCTTCGACCTCGGCACAGAGCCTGGCATCTCCGGCAATGGCGCGCGCCCGCGACAGCGCCATGTGCTCCCAGGTCCAGGCCTCCTGGCGCTGGTATTTCTTGAAGGCGTCGACGTGGGTGGCCACCGGCCCCTTGTTGCCGGACGGCCGCAGCCGCAGGTCGAGTTCATAGAGCACGCCTTCCGCGGTCGGCGCGGAAACGGCCGAGATGAGGCGCTGCGTCATCCTGGTGTAGTAATGCGAGGGCGCCAGCGGTTTTTCACCGTCGGATTCCTCGGCGTCCGCATCGTGATCGTAGAGCAGGATGAGGTCGACATCCGACCCCGCCGTCAATTCACGGCTGCCGAGCTTACCCATGCCGAGCAGCGAAACCACGCCGCCGGCGATTGTGCCATGGCGCGCCTCGAATTCGGCCATAACCGCGTGCAACGCGGCCTCAATGGTGAGGTCGGCCAGGTCAGAAAAGGCGCGGCCTGCGCGGGCCGGATCGATCGAGCCGGCGAGCAGCCGCACGCCGATCAGGAATTTCTGCTCGGAGGCAAAGATGCGCAAACGATCGAGAACGTCCTCATAGGCGCGGTCGCCTTCGAGGAAAGCGGTAAGCCGTGCCGATAGATAGCCACGATCCGGCAATTCGGTGAGAAGAGCGGGATCGAGCAGGCCATCGAACACATGTGGCCGGCGCGTGATGATCGCGGCCAGTCGTGGCGCGGCGCCCATGATCGTCGCCATAAGCTTCAGCAACGCCGGATTGGACTGGAGCAGCGAGAAGAGCTGGATGCCTGCAGGCAGGCCGGCGAGGAACTCGTCGAAACGAATCAACGCCTCATCGGCCCGACGCGTCTGGCCGAAAGCCTTGAGCAGCGCCGGCGTCAGTTCCGTCAGTCGCTCGCGCGCCTCAGCCGACTGGGTGACGCGGTAGCGACCGAAATGCCAGCCACGGATCACGCGGCAGATGTCGCTCGTTCGCTGGAAGCCGAGACCGTGCAATGTCTGCAGGTGTATCGGGGTCGTCGACGTCGCCGGTGAAGACCAGATTGCCGATGCCTGCCGAAAGCTCCGGTGCGGTTTCGAACAGCGCCGCGTAGTGACGTTCGACCTGCTGCAGCGAGGCGCGGAAGCCCAGGGAAAAAGCAGCCGCATCGGCAAAGCCCAGCATGCGCGCGATTCGCTCCAGCCCTTCATCATCCTCCGGCAGGGTGTGCGTCTGCTCGTCGGCCACCATCTGGATGGCATGCTCGACCCGGCGCAGGAACCAATATTGCCGGGCCAGTGCGTCGCGTGCCTCGGCGGTGATCCAGCCGCGCGCGGCCAGTTGGCCGAGCATCGGCACGGTCTCGCGGCCTCGCAGTTCCGGGAAGCGGCCGCCGGCGATGAGCTGCTGCGTCTGGACGAAGAACTCGATCTCGCGGATGCCGCCGCGCCCGAGCTTGACGTTGTGGCCCTTGACCGCGATTTCGCCATGCCCCTTGTGGGCGTGGATCTGGCGTTTGATCGAGTGGACGTCGGCGATCGCGGCATAGTCCATGTATTTGCGCCAGATGTAAGGTTGGAGCTCCTTGAGGAAAGCGGTGCCGGCGTCCAGATCGCCGGCCACAGGACGCGCCTTGATCATGGCAGCGCGCTCCCAGTTCTGGCCGCGCGCCTCGTAGTAGCGCAGCGCCGCCTCGACCGGGATCGCCAGCGGGGTCGAACCGGGATCGGGACGCAGCCTGAGGTCGGTGCGGAAGACATAACCATGTTCGGTGCGGTCCTGCAGGATGCGCACCAGACGGCGCGTCAGCCGCGAAAACAGCTCCGTCGCATCGAGCGGATCGACGACGGCCGACGCTTCCGGGTCGAAGAAGACCACGAGGTCGATATCGGAGGAAAAATTGAGCTCATGCGCGCCAAGCTTGCCCATGCCGAGCAGGATCCAGCCCGACCGGTTCGAGGGATTGGCGGGATCCGGCAACTTCAGCTTGCCCTGGCCATGCGCGTCGCGCAGCAGAAAATCGACGGCGGCGCGCGTGCACGCATCGGCAAGGTCGCTCAACCGCCGCACCGTAAGCGAGGTCTCGGCCTCGGCGGCCAGATCGGCCAGCGCGATCAGGAAATGCGCATCGGCCTTCCATTGCCGCAATTCCATCATCAATCTGGATTCGGAGATCGTCTCGGAGAACGATGCCCGGTCGATCGCCACGATGATCGCCTTCAGCCGGGCCTCGACCGGCTGGTCGAAAAGCCCATCCAATATCTGCGGCCGGCGACGCGCCATGTCACGCAGGAACGGCGACAGGTCGAAGACAGCGGCCAGGAAGTCCTGCGCCTCACCCGTTCCAGCCAGGAATTTCGCCAGCCGTGTCAATCCTTCTTCGCGTGCCAAGGTGGCGATCTCGGCCAGCTCCTGCCGGGCCCGGCTGTCGTCCAGAGGAGCAAGCCTTGCCGCGGGCTTCAACAGCCAGTCCTTCGCCGTCCGCTTTGCAGCCGCCGTCATCAATGATCCTCCCGCGCGGGAAAACTCATGACCACGGATAATCCGGGATTACCAGGCAACAGATCAAGCCGGCCATAGTGGAATGTCATGACCGCCTTTGCGAGGCTGAGGCCAAGCCCGGAACCTGGCTGGGAACGGCTCTTCTCGAGCCGCACGAACCGTTCCGTCGCCCGGGCGCGATCGGCATCGTCCGGAATGCCCTGGCCGTTGTCGGCGACGACAAGCCTGATTTCGCCATGCGTGCGTTCGAGCGTCACGCGGACAGTCGGCTTGGAGGTGGAATCGGTCGAGTACTTGATCGCATTGTCGACGATGTTAGACAGCGCCTGGCCGATCAGCTCGCGGTTGCCGTCGACAAGGAATGCGCCATTGACCGCGGCTTCGAGCGAAACGCCAGCCTCTTCCGCCACCGGCTCGTAGAGTTCGACGACATCGCGCACGGCTGCGGCCAGATCGACGCGACTGGTGCTTTCGGAGGAATAACCCGCCTCCAGCCGGGAGATCATCAGGATGGCGTTGAAGGTCTTTATGAGCTGGTCGGACTCGGCGATGGTGCCTTCCAGCGCCTGGCGGTAGTCCGATGTCTTGCGCTTGCCCGAAAGCGTCGCCTCGGCGCGGTTGCGCAGCCGGGTCAGCGGCGTCTTCAGATCATGCGCGATGTTGTCGGAAACCTGTTTCAGCCCCTCGTTGAGCATGGCGATCCTGGCCAGCATGGCGTTGAGGTTCTCGGAAAGCCGGTCGAATTCGTCACCGGCGCCGGTCACCGGCAGCCGGCCCGAAAGATCACCGCCCATGATGCGGCGGCTGGCTTCCGAAACGCCATCGATGCGCTTCAGGGCGGCGCGGCCGACGAAGAACCAGATCAACAGCCCGCCCAGCCCCATCATGCCGAGCGCCAGCATCAGGGAGCGGCGGATGACGGCGCGGAACCGCTCAGGTTCGCCGAGATCGCGGCCGACCAGCATGATCATCTGGTTCGGCAGGCGCAGCACCAGCGCGATCGCATTGTGGCCCTTCTCACCTTCGGATCGGACCGCCGTATCGCCGGCTTGGGGCGTGGTCTGATCGGAAGGTGTGCTGCGCTGCCGGTCGAGCTCGCCTTCGCCGAAACGACGGTAGGAGAACGGCTCGGTCGTCCAGCCTTCGGTTTCGATGACCCCCGGCTCCAGGCTCTGCACGTTGCCGGTCAGGATCTGGCCGTTGGCGTCGGCGATCAAATAGAGATTGGCGCCGGGCTGGCGCGAGCGCTGCTCCACCACGCGCACCAGGACCGGCAGGCCGCCGCGCTGGTAGGCGCGGGCAAGGCCGAGCACCTCGTCGTTGATGGTCTCCTGCGTCTGCGCCGTCAGCATGCGCGCCGAAAGCGAGGTCATGTAGAGGACAAGCAGCACGGCGCAGAGTGCGAAGAGCAGGAGATAGAGCGCCGAAAGCCGCGCAGCCGTCGTCTTCATGATGGCAGGCACGGAAAGGGCCATGCCGCCGCCTAACCGGCCCTAAGCATGTAGCCGGCGCCGCGAATCGTATGCAGGATGGGCTTGTCGAAGCCTTTTTCGATCTTGCCGCGCAGTCGCGAGACATGGACGTCGATAACGTTGGTCTGCGGATCGAAATGATAATCCCAGACATTTTCGAGCAGCATGGTGCGCGTCACCACCTGACCGGCATGGCGCATCAGATATTCAAGCAGGCGGAACTCGCGTGGCTGCAGCGTGATCTCGCGTCCGGCGCGCCTGACCGAATGCGAAAGCCGGTCAAGTTCGAGATCGCCGACGCGGTAGACGGTTTCGGCCTCCTTGGCGCTGGCCCGGCGGTTCAGCACCTCGACGCGGGCGAGCAGCTCGGAAAAGGCATAGGGCTTGGTCAGATAATCGTCGCCGCCGGCGCGTAGGCCGGTGACCCGATCGTCGACCTCGCCCAGCGCCGACAGGATCAGCACCGGCGTGGCGTTGCCCCTGGAGCGCAGGCCGGCGATGACCGACAGGCCGTCGCGGCGCGGCATCATCCGGTCGATGACCATCACGTCGTAGTCGCCGGCATCGGCAAGCGCGAAGCCGGTCTCGCCGTCACCTGCGACATGCGCGGTGTGCCCGGTCTCGGTAAAGGCTTTCTGCAGATAATCCGCAGCCTCGCGATCGTCTTCTATGACGAGAATCTTCATAGGACCGTTATACGCGATTTCGCAGGAAGATTGAGTAGCCGGCATCTGCATTTTAGCCTTCGCCAAAGCGCATCGCGATCAAGATGATCCAGGCCGCGCGCGATAAAGTCTTGGTTCTCTGGTGTTGCTGGCCCAGACATGCTGCCGGCATGCCGTTGCCACCAAAGCGCTCCGCTTGTTCGCTCAGCCTGAGCGCATGGTCTGCGGGTGAGTGCGGCAGCGGGCGATGGGAAGCCCGCTGCCGCCGGAGGGGAGCACGATGACTGACTAACGTGCTCGGCTCCATACTTCCCGTGCGGCGGCTCGGGGGTGTTTGAAACCGCCGCACTGGAAAAGTCGTTGTCAGCCCTTGGCGACGGGCAGCGCCACAAAGCGGTTGTTGTCGTCGCGGGTGATCTGCATCAGGACAGCCTTGCGCCCGGATTTCACCGCTTCGTCCATGGCCTTGGTGACGTCGTCGGTGCCGTTGACTTCCATCGAATTGACCGCGGTGATGATGTCGCCCGGCTGGATGCCACGGTCGGCGGCATCGCTGTCGGGATCGACATCGGTCACCACCAAACCCTTGCCGTTCTCGGATTTGGTGACGGTCAGACCGAGATCGGCGAGCGTATCGGCCTTAGCCGGAGCCGCAGGCTTGTCGTCGGCCGAGGCCTGCTTGTCGCTTGAAGGCAGCTTGCCGAGCTCCACCTTGACGCTCTGGCTCTTGCCGTCGCGCCAGACCGTGACGTCAACCGACTTGCCCGGCGAATAGGCGCCAATTAGGCGGGCGAGCTCCTTCGGCGAAGCAACATCCTTGCCGTCGACCTGGGTGATCACGTCACCGGCGGTGATGCCGCTCTTCTTGCCGGGGCCGTCGTCCTGTGCGCTGGATACCAGTGCGCCGTTGTTGGACTTCAGGCCGAGCGATTCGGCGATGTCAGATGTGACCGGCTGGATCTCGACGCCGAGCCAGCCGCGCTGCACGGCACCGCTCTTCATCAGATCCTCGACGACCTGCTTGGCGGTCGAGGCAGGAATGTCGAAGGCGATGCCGACGCTGCCGCCGGAAGGCGAGAAGATAGCGGTGTTGATGCCGACCACCTGACCGCTGAGGTTGAAGGTCGGGCCGCCAGAATTGCCGCGGTTGACCGAGGCGTCGATCTGGATGAAATCATCATAGGGACCGGCGCCGATGTCACGGCCCCGCGCCGAGACAATGCCGGCGGTGACGGTGCCACCGAGACCGAAGGGGTTGCCGACGGCCACGACCCAATCGCCGACCCGAACCTTGGAGTCGTCGGCGAAGTCGACATAGGTAAATTTGCCGCCACCCTCGACCTTGAGCACCGCGAGGTCGGTGCGCGGGTCGGTACCGACCAGCTTGGCGTCGAGTTCCTTGCCGTCATTGGTCACCACGGTGAAGGCGGTGCCCTCTTCGACGACATGGTTGTTGGTGACGAGATAGCCATCCTCGGAGATGAAGAAGCCCGACCCTTGAGCCACCGGGCGCGGCTCGCCATTGCCGCGGTCACGATGCCCGAACCGGCGGTGGCCATCGTCGTTCTGGCCGCCCTGATCGCCAAAGCCGCGGAATTCCTTGAAAAAGCGGCGCAGCTGCGGATTGTTGGGCAAATTGTCGAAACCGTCCTGGTCGTCGGAGCCGTCATCGGCGGTGGGCTGGACCTTGGCCTTGACCTTGACGCTGACAACGGCGGGCGAAACGCGCTCGACGACATCGGCGAAGCTGGGGACCTGCGGCGCCTCGACGCGCACGGCATCGGCCAGAACGGGGCTGGTTCCGCTGGTCAACGCGCCAACGCCGATCGCGCCGGCAACGGCGACGGAAGCGACGGCAGCCAGGAGACGCTTGCGGGTGCGGGAATATGAATTGGGGGCAATATTCATGGGGTCTCGTATCCTCTTTTCGAAGGGACGCGCCTTGTCGGCATCCTGAGGAAGAGAATTAGAGCGGCGTACATTACGACGCCATTTCCGACGCATGAAACTTTGGTAATGTTGGCGAACGATCGCCGCCTGCACTCAATCGCGGCGCAGGATCGCCTCCAGTGCCGCCCGCTCGTCGGCGGAGAGGGATTTTGTCGCCAGTGTCCGGCGCGATCTCGCGCTGAGCACGACGAACAGGCCACCGGCCAAAAGCAGGATCACCGGCGTGCCCCAAAGCAGAGCGGTGCGCAGGTCGAAGCGCGGCTTCAGCAGCACGAACTCGCCGTAGCGCGAAACCACATAGTCCATCACCTGCTTGTCGGTATCGCCAGCGACCAGGCGCTGGCGCACCAGAACGCGCAGGTCACGGGCAAGATCGGCATCGGATTCGTCGATCGACTGGTTCTGGCAGACCATGCAGCGCAGCCCTTCCGACAGCGCTCGCGCTCTCGCTTCCAGCGTCGGATCGGCAAGCATCTCGTCGGGCTTCACCGCCAGCGCCGTGCCGGCAAAGGACAGCGCCAGCACCATCACGAGCGACGCGATGGACAACTTCGCCTTCATGGCAGGCCCGCGGGGCTCATGGCGCCGGCCTGCTTGCGGCGGCGCGAGGGTGCGCCGACGCGCAGGCGCCTGTCCATCAGCGACATGGCCGCACCAACCATCATGACCAGGCCGCCGCCCCAGATCAGCGTCACCAGCGGTTTCCACCACAGGCGCACCACGACCGATCCGTCATTGCCCTCGTCGCCGAGCGAAATGTAAAGCTGCGAAAGGCCCATCGTCCTGATGCCTGATTCCGTCGTCGTCGTCTGGCGTACCGGATAGAAGCGCTTGGCCGAGCTGATTTCGCCAACCGGACTGCCGCCGACACCGATCAGTTGGAAGCGACCGCGATCCTCGCTGTAATTCGGTCCCTGCGCCGGATGGAGCCCGACGAAACGCAGAGTGTGGCCGGACAATTCGACGGTTTGCCCGGCATGCATCGACAGGATCTTCTCGGTGCCGAAGCAAAGCGTGCCGACGATGCCAAGCGTGGTCAGGCCAAGACCGAGGTGGGCAAGCGCTGTGCCGAAGACCGAGCGCGGCAGGCCGAGCAGGCGCCTGACCATGACCCTCGCAGCCACATTGCCGAACCCCGCCTTGACAGCGAGGTCGGTGAGAGCGCCGAGGATCAGCCAGACGGCAAGGCCCACGCCAAGGGCTGCGAATACCGAAGCGCCGTTGATGAACAGGGCGGTGACCAGCGTTGCCAGAAGCGCCGCCGCGAAAGCTGCCATCAGGCGCTGCGCGACGGCGAAGACGTCGCCGCGCTTCCAGGCCAGCAGCGGCCCGAACGGAACCATGGCCAGCAACGGCACCATGAGCGGTCCGAAGGTGAGGTCGAAGAACGGCGCGCCGACCGAAATCTTGTCGGCCGAAAGGGCCTCGACGGCCAACGGATAGAGCGTACCGACGAGTACGGTGGCGGTGGCCGTGGTCAGGAACAAATTATTCAGCACCAGCGCGCCTTCGCGCGAAACCGGATGAAAGAGGCCGCCGGCCGTCAGCCTCGAGGCACGCAGTGCAAACAGCGTCAATGATCCACCGATGAACAACGTCAGTATGCACAGGATGAAGATGCCGCGCGTCGGATCGGTGGCGAAGGCATGCACCGAGGTCAGGACGCCCGAACGCACCAGGAAGGTGCCGAGCAACGACAGTGAAAAGGTCAGGATGGCGAGCAGCAGCGTCCAGATCTTCAGTGCCGAACGCTTTTCCATGACGATGGCCGAATGGAGCAGCGCGGTGCCCGCCAGCCACGGCATGAAGGAGGCGTTCTCGACCGGATCCCAGAACCAGAAGCCGCCCCAGCCGAGCTCGTAATAAGCCCAGTACGAGCCCATGGCGATGCCGCCGGTCAGGAACATCCAGGCCACCAGGGTCCACGGCCGCACCCATCGCGCCCAGGACGCATCGATGCGTCCGTCGATGAGCGCGGCTACCGAGAACGAGAAACAGATCGAAAAGCCGACATAGCCGAGATAGAGCAGTGGCGGGTGCACTGCGAGGCCGAGATCCTGCAAAATGGGATTGAGATCGCGCCCTTCGATGGGCGCCGGCGAAAGCCTGGCGAAGGGATTGGACGTTGCCAGGATAAACAGGAAGAATGTCGCGCCGATCGCACCCTGCACGGCAAGCACGTTGGCGCGTAGCGTCGCCGGCAGGTTGGAGCCGAAGGCGGCGACCAGCGCACCGAAGAAGGTCAGGATCAACACCCAGAGCAGCATCGAGCCTTCGTGATTGCCCCAGGTTCCAGTGATCTTATAGATCATCGGCTGCAGCGAATGGGAATTTTCCCAGACGCTGGCGACCGAGAAATCGGAGCTCGCATAGGCGCTGACCAGTGCGGCGAAGGACAGCGCCGTCAGGGCAAAGCCGGTGATCGCGACGGGAGCGCCGACCGCCATCAGGCGCTGATTGTTGGTGCGGGCGCCAAACAGCGGCACCACCGTCTGCACCAGCGCCAGCGCGAAGGCCAGGACCAGCGCGAAATGTCCGGTCTCAACCATGATCGCCAACCCGGCTATATCGAGCCTGCCTATTCACTCTTGCTCTCCTGCCAAACGCCCTTGGCCTTCAGCCCATCGGCCACTTCCTTGGGCATGTAGCGCTCGTCGTGCTTGGCCAGAACGCTGTCGGCCACAAAGACGCCATCCGGGCCGAACGTGCCCTCGGTGATGACCCCCTGCTCCTCGCGAAATAGGTCAGGCAGGATGCCTGTATAGGTGACCTTGACCGATTTATGGGTGTCGGTCACAGAAAACGCCACTGTCGCCCCCTGCCCGCGCTGGATCGTGCCTTTTTCCACCAGGCCGCCCAGCCTGATGCGCTGGCCCGGCTGCACCGTCGCCGTGGCCAGATCGGCGGGCATGTAGAAATAGGACGCCTTCTGGCCGAGCGCATAGAATGTCAGGCCGGTGGCGGCGCCGAGGAAGGCCAGGCCGCCCGCGATCACCGACAATCGTTTCTGTTTGCGTGTCATTGTCCGGTCCAGCCCTATTGCGTCGCCGTCAGGCCGAGCGAAGCGGCAAAAGCGGTGAATTTCCTGGCTTCGTCACTGTCGGCTCCAAAGACGGCAATAGCTCGGCTCAGCGCCTCGCGCGCCTGATCGGCCTTGCCCAGCGCGATGTAGGAACGAACGAGCCGCATCCATCCTTCCGGGTCGCGCGGATTCTGCCGCAGCTTCTCGTCGAGCCCGGCGACCATGGTGTTGATCATGGCTTCCCTGTCCTGCGGCGACATCGATGAAGCGGCATCGATATCGCCCGCGGTCGGTCCGTTTGCCGGCTCGCTCGAAGCGACGCCTGCATTGCCGGCGCCGGAACTATCGGACTTGGCCAGCGCCTGCTCGATCGCGCCGCGCCATGGCGAATCCTTCGGCAGCGTGCCCAGCATCGCCTGCCAGGCCGCGGCCGCCTCCTTGCTGCGGCCCTCCTGCGCCAAGGCCATAGCCAGGTAGAAGCCGGCCTTGGCATTGGCCGGGTCAAGTTTCAGGGCCGCCTCAAAGGCCTTCTGGGCATCCGCCGAAACGATGCCGCCGGCCGCGCTGGCGATCGCCTCGCCGAGACCGGCCCGGCGAACAGCGCTGTCGCCGTCGAGGCGAATGGCGTTGCGATAGGCGGCGACCGCGTCGGAAAAGCGCTGCATGCGCAGATAGACCGGCGCCAGCACGTCCCATCCCCTGCCGTCGGACGGATTGGCGGCAAGATGGGCTTCGGCGCGAGCCACAAGTTCGTCGACCGAGCTGTCGGCCGGATTCTTGGCCAGCCGCTCGCTGAGCGGCTGCGAGGGCAGATCGGGCGAGCCTATGTTGATGTAGAGGCCCCAACTGACCAGCGGCACCGCCAGCACGGCCGCGGTGGCGACAAGCCGCGTCGCGACGGATGTACGTCCGACGGATGCGCTGCCGGTCTGGTCCGCATTGTGGAGGCGAAGGATGCGCCGGGCGATCTCGGCGCGCGCCTCATCGGCTTCGGCAGGCTTGATCAGGCCACGGGCGGCGTCGCGGTCGAGTTCGGACAGTTGGTCGCGATAAACTTCCAGATCGTGCTCGCCGCTCGAAGACGCGCTTCTGGCGCCACCGGCCAGCGGCAGCAGCACCGCCAGGCTGGCGCCCAGCGTTAGGATTGCGGCTATGACCCAGAACAGCATGGTTCTTCCAATAACGTCAGAGCCTTGCCCTGCCAACACAAGCATACTGCGACGCTTTGACGGCGGGCGCGCCGCATATCCTTCATCGACATCAACCGGCCGGGTCCGAAATGGACCGGCTAGCCTGTCAGGTGAGCGGCGTCCAACTGCCATCGGCGTTGCGGCAAGCCGTTCCACGCGCCGTGACCCCTGCCCCGCCGGTAAAGACGGTCTGCGTGTACTGGCGGCAGTCCTGTGAGCCGACGCGGTAGGGCTGAGCCGGAACCACTTCGCCATAACGGGACGCCTGGGTGCCCTTCCACGTCACCTTCTGGCCGCTCGTGGTGTATTCGAGCGCCTTGTATTCAGCCTCGAGCGCGCTGCGCTTTTCGGCGTCGCTAAGCCCGCTGCCGATCGACCCGCCAATGAGGCCGCCGCCCATCGCAGAGATAATCGTCGTGGCGACTTTGCCGCCGCCGGATGGCGTCGAGGCCGGCGTCGCAGCGATGGTGGGAGCCTTGCCGCCCAAGGTGGTGCAGCCGGAAACGGCCATCAATGCGGAAACAAGCGCGACGCGAATCTTCATGCCAACAACCGGTTTTCTTGAGCTGGAGCCTGTCATGGATGCGCCGGGGGCCGCGTCATCGGAGAAGTCGGCGAGCCTATAATGTTGATATTTGTCGGAAATTTGGCCGTTGGGCCGGCTACGGAGCCAATCGGTGCGCCGCCATAACATGCCCAGTCCGTCAATGTCGATCGGCCGGGGAAAGGCATCACTGAAGGCTCCGCAATCGCACTACCGCCTTCAATCCGCCCATGCCGGACCGTTCGAGCAGCAGTATGCCTCCATACTCGTTGACGAGGTCGGCGACAATGGCCAAGCCGAGACCCGTGCCCGGCTTGGTCTCGTCCAGGCGTCGTCCGCGTTTCAACGCTTCGCGCGCTTTTTCCTCGGGTATGCCCGGTCCGTCGTCTTCGATGGCGATCTCGAACATGTTGTCGTCCTTGTCACCCACGGGAACGACGGAAATCGAAACCGCGCTCTTCGCCCATTTCATCGCGTTTTCGAGCAGATTGCCGAGCAACTCCTCGAGGTCCTCGCGCTCGCCGGCAAAGACGATCTCGATCGGCGGCAGCGACAACGACAGGTTGGTCTGCCGATTGAGCTTCTGCAAGACCCTGACCATGCGCTGCACCAACGGCGCTATCGGCGTGCGATAGACGACGCTGTCGCGCTGCGCCGCGACGCGGGCGCGCTGGAGATAGTGATCGACCTGCTTCTGCATGGAAGCGGCCTGTTCGGCGATCAGTTGCCCCTTGGCGCCACCAAGCGCCCGCCCCTCGTTGAGCAGCACCGCCAGCGGTGTCTTCAGGGAATGGGCGAGATTGCCGACCTGAGTCCGCGAGCGCTCGACGATACGCCGGTTGTTCTCGATCAAGGCATTGGTTTCGTTGGCAAGCGGTTCAATCTCGGCTGGAAACTGGCCGTCAAGTCTTTGCGCGGTGCCTTCGCGCACCATGGCGAGCGCGTTCCTGACCCTTCGCAGCGGTTGCAGGCCGAGCAGGATGGCGATGGCGTTGATGGCGATCATGCCGACGCCGAACAGGGAAAGGTAGGTCAGGAGGCGGCGCTGGAAGGTGGCGATCTCCTGTTCCAGTTCGGTCTTGTTGCCCATGACGCGAAAGCGGGCGGCGCGGTTCTTGGCATCGAGAACGAATTCGCTCTCGAACACGACCAACTCCTCGCCATCGATGCCTTGCGCCGCGTAGCTGCGCTGGAAATTGGCGTTGAAGGGAACGTCCGCCACATCGGGCGACGGGATCGTCTTGGTCATCGACGATGAGTGGAGATTGCCGTGCACCCCTTCCGAGGCGGGTTCGACGGACCAGTACCAGCCCGAATTCGGTTCCGAGAAGCGGAGGTCGCCGAGATCCGGAGCGCCGGTGAGCGCGCCGGTGTCGGAAATGCCGATGGAGCCGATCAGGTTGAACAGATGCGCAGAAAGCAGGCTGTCGAAACCGCGCTCGCTGGCCTGGCGGTAGAGCGTGGTAATGAGGGTGAAAATGACGATGAGGGTCAGGATCGCCCAGACCGTGGAAAAGGCGATGACGCGGAACGTCAGCGAGCGCGGCCACAAGCGCAGCGAGAGCCGCTTGCTCACGGTTGGGTTGGTAGGGAGCGGTTCCGCCTTACGCCTCCGGCTCACGCATGCGATAACCCATGCCGCGCACGGTTTCGATCATGTCGATGCCCATTTTCTTACGGAGCCGTCCGACAAACACCTCGATCGTGTTGGAATCGCGGTCGAAATCCTGGTCGTAGAGATGCTCTACCAGTTCGGTCCGCGAGACGACCTCGCCCATGTGATGCATCAGGTAGGCAAGCAGGCGGAACTCATGCGATGTCAGCTTCAACGGCACGCCGGCGACATCGGCCTTCGAGGCCTTGGTGTCGAGGCGCAGCGGGCCGCAGGTCAGTTCGGATGAGGCGTGGCCGGCGGCGCGGCGGATCAGCGCCCTGACCCGCGCCAGGACTTCCTCGATGTGGAACGGCTTGGTGACATAGTCGTCCGCGCCGGCGTCGATGCCGGAGACCTTGTCGCTCCAGCGGTCGCGGGCGGTCAGGATCAGCACCGGCATCTTGCGGCCGCCGCGCCGCCAGCGCTCGACCACGCTGATGCCGTCCATTTGCGGCAGGCCGATGTCGAGCACGACCGCGTCGTAGGGCTCGGTGTCACCGAGAAAATGGCCCTCCTCGCCGTCATATGCCCGGTCGACGACATAGCCGGCGTCGACCAGCGCATCCGATATCTGCCGGTTGAGATCCTTGTCATCCTCGACGACCAGTACGCGCATGCGAAGACCACTGCCTGTTGACCGATTGCTTCAGCTATAGGCCGATTCCGCCGGCCTGGGAAACGACGGGGTCAGTTCTGCGGGACGACGATCTCGGAGCGGCGCGGACGCTGCCCGTTCTTGCCCGGAACGAGCACGACGATGACGCAGACCGGCTGCCCGCCTCGCGTCGACTGCGAGGCCTTGGCAAGCGTCCCGCCATTCTGCTCGGCCACCTGCTGGCCGATCGCGTAGCAGTCGGCCGCCGCCACGACAATCGATTCATCCTGCGCGGCTGCCGGCGCAACGCTTGCCGGCACCGCAAGCAGCCCGGCGCAGAGCGCCAGGGTCGCGGTTCGGAAATGGGAGCGAAGCGTTCTCATGGCCAGCGTTGTAACGCATCGGCGCTGAACGTGAAATGAACGGTGATCGCCGCTGAAACCATGCTCGCCACCCCTGCAATGCGAGACAAACAAATTGAGATTTCACCGCCCAACCCGATGAAACCCATGAAGTTCCAGTCTAGACTCCGTTTCGTTCATATTGAAAGCGCGCGTCAGGCGTTTTCCTGGGTCAGCGCCCGAAAACGCAGCAGGCCGTGATGGACAAGCAGTTCCTCGTCATACCGCGCCTCGCTGAATTCGAGCGACAGGCGTGTCTGGCCGCGAGCACCGACCTCCAGCACCGCGTCGGCAAGGCGCGCCTCGATGGCATCCATGATGGCCCGCGTTTCGGCTTCGCCATGGGCCTTCGACCAGACATGCAGCGTAATAAGTTGATCGTCGCGGTTCTCGGCGCCGGTGTCCCAGTCAAAGGCGCAGGTCTGGCCGCATGTCACGTAGGGAAAGGCGACGTTGTCGGTTGGTTGTTCGCGCAGTCCGGCGCCGCCCAGCAGAGCCGACAGGGACGGATCGCTTTTTAGCCTCAGAAACAGTGCCTGTTGCAAATCGCCGGGCGCCGTCATCGTTTCTCCCTCACCCGGTGCGTTACCGACCCTGCTTGCCAGAAGCTCTTCCGCACTCCAGACGCTTTGCCGTATATAGCCATTTACTGAACGAACACGATTGCCGATTCGTTGTCACGATGATGAATGTCGATGATCTCGAAAATACGACTTCCCGACAATCTCGTCAGCGACGATGAATAGCGGGTGCCCTTTGCGAACCGCAAGCATCAGCAACGCCCGGCAGCGCCGCATTTCCTAATTTCAGGAGCTGATCATGCTCGATCCAGAAAAGGCCAGGGCCGCGTCGCGCCTCCTGGTAGGCCATTGGGACAAGGGCACCCGCCTCGACGCCATCCCCGAGGAATTGCGGCCGAAGACGCGGGCCGAAGGCTACGCCATCCAGTCGCACGTCATGGATCGCTCAGTGGCTCCGCTCTTCGGCTGGAAGATCGCGGCAACCAGCCTGGCCGGCCAGCGGCATATCAACGTCGACGGCCCAATGGCCGGGCGCCTCCTCGCCGAGAAGGCGGTCGAGGTCGGTGGCTCCGTTTCCCTGGCGACAAGCAAGATGCGTGTCGCCGAGATCGAATTCGCCTTCCGGTTCGGCCGTCAGTTGCCGCCTCGCCCGGCGCCTTATGAAATCGGTGATGTAGTGGACGCCGTGGCGAGTTTGCATCCGGCGATCGAAATACCGGACTCCCGCTATGACGATTTCTGCGCTGTCGGCGCGCCGCAGCTCATCGCCGACAATGCCTGCGCCAATCTGTTCGTCATCGGCGAGGCGGTGGAAGACGATTGGCGCGACGTAGATCTCGCGAAGCACCCGGTGGCCGCTTTTGTCCCCGGAAAATCGCAGCATAACGGATCAGGAGCAGCCGTGTTGGGCGATCCTCGTATTGCGCTGACCTGGATCGTCAACGAATTGTCGGGCTTGGGCATAGCGCTCCAGCCGGGGCAGATCGTGATCACCGGCACTTGCGTGACGCCGATCAGCGTCGAGGCGGGCGACGAAGTCATCGGCGATTTGGGCAGGTTCGGCCGGGTCTCGGTGCGCTTCTGCTAGCAGTTTTACCCCTGTGACAATCCCCTGAGGCAGACAGGCCCCCGGTCATTGTCCTCCACGCAGCCGCATTACGACGCTGCGCACTGCAAGCACCAGCACGGTGATGACGATCAGGATCACTGAAAGGGCCGCGATCGCCGGGTCGATATTGTCGCGCAGACCCATCCACATCAACCTGGGCAGCGTGATGGCGTTGACCGAGGTGATGAACAGCGTGACGCCGATTTCCTCCCAGGAGAGCACGAAGGACAGCAGTGCCGCGGTGACGATGCCGAATTTGATGTTGGGCATGATGATGCGCGTGGCGCGCTCCCAGACGCTGGCGCCAAGGCCACGCGCTGCGAGGTCGATACGGCGGTCAAGCTGGCTGAGGGAGACCAGGATCAGCACCGTGGCGAAGGGCACCGTCATCACCGAATGCGCCATGGCCACACCCAGCCAGGTGTCGTAGCCGAAAAAGGAACTGACGCCGGAGATCGAGGTGAGCAGGAAATAGAGCGTCACCGCCGAGACCACCGGCGGCACCACCATCGGTAACAGCACGAAGCCGACCAGAGCCGCGGTGAAGCGCGGCTGGAACATCCACACGCCAAGGCTGAAGCACAGTGCCAGCACCGTCGAGATGACACTGCTGACGATGCCGATCCTGATCGAGAGCAGGATGGACTGGAGCCAGCGCGGATCCTCGACCAGCGAGCGGTAGTGGCGCAGCGACAACTCGCCCGTCGGCATCGCCAGCATGCGGCTGGGCGTCAGCGAGACCGGGATCACGGCCAGCAGCGGCAGGAGCAGGAACAGCGCCACCAGGACGGCGAGGGCCAGCGAGACGGGACCGGGGCGATAGGTCGGCATAGGCTACACCAATTGCTTCGGTCTGACGTAGCGGAAGAGCAGCGCCATCAGGATGCCGACGAACAACACCAGCACCACGCTGATGGCAGCACCCAGCCCCCAGTCCGGGCTCTGGAAGATGCGGAGATAGATCAGTTCAGCGATCATGACGCTGCGGCCACCGCCAAGGATCGCCGGCGTGACGAAGAAGCCGAGCGAGAAGACGAAGACGATCAGCGCGGAGCCGATGATGCCGGAGCGCGTCATCGGCACGAACACCGTCCAGAAGGTGCGCATGCGGCTGGAACCCAGCCCGCGCGCGGCGAGCAGCACACGCTCGTCGAGGCTGCGCATGGAAGACGCCAGCGGAAAGACGGCGAAAGGAATGAGGAAGTGCGTCATGCCGACGATGACGCCGAATTCGTTGCGCACCAGCGTCAGCGGTTCGCCAATGAAGCCGATCGACTGCAGCCAGGTGTTGATCAGGCCGCGGTTGGAGAGAAGCGCCACCCAGCCGAAGGCGCGCGTCAGCACCGATATCCAGAACGGCACCAGGATGCAGAATTCGGCCAGCACCCGCTGCGCCGGGCTGCCGCGCACCCAGACCACGGTGATGGCGTAGGCAGCGGCAACCGATACAACGGTGACGATCGCCGCGATGCGCAGCGTGCGGACGAACACCGACTGTACCAGCGGGTCGGTTATCAGCGCGCCGTACTGGCCAAGCCCCGGCGTCGGCAGCGTGAAGCTCCACTTCACCACGCCGAGGAACGGCCAGGCATAGGCGAGGCCAAGGAACAGGAGCAGCGGCGCCATCAGCAGCGCCGCGCCCATCCTATCCGAGAGAACGCCTCTCATGTCAGCCCAGCGCCGGTCAGGCGGAGATGATCTTGGTATATTCGTCCAGCGCCGCCCCGTAATTCTTGGCGTACCAGTCCATGTCGAGCGGGATCTGCTTCTTCATGTTCTCGGGATCGACCGGGTTGATGCGCTTCTTGTCGGCGGGAACCAGAGCGTCGGCAGCCGGGTTGGCCGGGCCCTGACCGAGCTTGTCGAACATGACAAGCTGCTTTGCAGGGTCCTGCGCGCTGGCGATGAACTTCATCGCCGCGTCCTTGCCGCCGGGGTTGTTCTTCAACACGGCCAGTGCGCCGGGCGAAATCAGGCCCTGGTCCCAGATGAACTTGATCTGACCGCCCGAATCCTGCTCGATCAGCGAGGCTCGCGTCGACCAGACGATCGCCATCGAGGCTTCGCCGTTGAGCAACACGCTCTGGCTTTCCGCGCCGCCGCCCCAATAGGCGACGACGTTCTCCTTGAACGCGGCGATCTTGTCATGCGCGCGCTTGAGGTCGAGCGGATAGAGCGACGCCGGCGCGATGCCGTCGGCGAGAAGAGCCGCCTCCCAACTCGACACGCCCCATTTGTAGAGGGAGCGCTTGCCGGGGAATTTCTTCACGTCGAAGAAATCGGCCATGCCGGTCGGGGCATTGCTGCCGTATTTCTGCGAATCGTAGGCGATCACATAGGAGAAGAAATAGGTCGAGGCGGCGTAATCCCAGCCGAAACCCGGCCGCATCTTCTTCTTGTCGACTATTGTGTAGTCGATCGGCTCGAGCATGCCTTGCGCGCCAAGCGTGATGGCCGAGAACGGGTCGACGTCGACAAGATCCCAGGTCGGCGCACCGCTTTTAAATTGTGCCGCGATGGCCCCTTCGGTCGGGCCGGAGCCATCCATCTTGACGGTGATGCCGGTGTCCTTGGTGAAAGCCTGGCCATAGGCGGCGTCGTAAGCCGTGATGGCGTCGCCGCCCCAGTTGACCAGCACCAGTTCCTTCGCGGCGGCGAAGGACTTGGTCGAGCGCAGCAGCAGCGGCGTGCCGGCAAGCACGAGGCCTGCAAGTTGCGTGAATTGCCGGCGCGAGATCTCACCGCGCCTTGTCCTTTCGGAGAGCGTTTCGATGGCCTGTTTTTTGGTATCGTTCATGTTAGTTCCCCTTTGTTTTCGTTGATCGAATCCGGAATCCGGTGCGGCGAATTCAGGCCGCGCCGGTGCTCATTGCCCTCCGTCCGGAAGGAGGAAACCCTTTTCCGCCGGCCAGGTCAGCCAGACGGAATTGCCTTTGCTGAGTGCCGCGGCCGCGACCTCGTTCGGCACAGAGACGGTCACCTTCGCACCTTGGCGTGTCGTAAGGTCGAGTTTGGTCGCCGCGCCCAGATAGGTCGATCCGATCGCGGTGGCAGCTATGCCGTTCTCGCCTGCCGCCGCCTCGCGCGCTATCGACATATGTTCTGGCCGGATCGCCAGGATGGCATTGCCATCCACTGCTTCGGCGTTGCCGCGCAGCTTGATTGCCCGGTCTTCGCAGAGCGCGGTCGCGCCATGGTCGGCGACGCGCACGCCCTTCAGCGGCAGCATATTGATCTCGCCCAGGAACTCGGCGACGAAGCGGTTGGCGGGCCGGTCATAGACCTCGTCAGGCGCTCCGACCTGCAACAATTTGCCATGGTTGTAGATGGCGACACGCGAGGACAGCGCCAGCGCCTCGCTCTGGTCGTGGGTGACGAAGACGAAGGTGGTGCCGGTCTCCTGGTGCAGACGTTTCATCTCGGCCTGCATCTGGCCGCGCAGGCTCTTGTCCAGCGCCGAGAACGGCTCGTCGAGCAAAAGCACGCCCGGCTCGAACACCAGCGCGCGGGCCAGCGCCACGCGTTGTTGCTGGCCGCCGGAAAGCTGCGCCGGCAGCTTTTTCTCGTGGCCGAGCAGACCGACGCGCTCTATCATCTCGCCGACGCTACGCTTGATCTCGGCGGCAGATTTCTTGCGAACCTTGAGGGGAAAGGCGATGTTTTGCTCGACGCTCATATGCGGGAAGAGCGCATAGCCCTGGAACACCATGCCGGCGGCGCGCTGTTCGGCCGGCCGGTCGGTAATATCGACGCCGTCGCTGAACAGGCGGCCCTCGCTGGGCTGCAGGAAGCCGGCCAGGATCATCAGGAAGGTGGTCTTGCCGGAGCCGGAGGGGCCGAGCAGCGTCAAAAACTCGCCGCGGCCGATATTGAGCGTCAGATTGTCCAGCGCACGGAACGAGCCGAAGCTCTTGCCGATCCCGTTCGCCTTGATCTCTGCGGCCCGGCCGGGTTGCTGCATCCTGCCTCTTCCTTGGTGGCTGGGGAAATCGTAGGCAGCGCGAAGGCTCACCGCAACCGAATAGTTTTCGCCTGATCGGCAAATTTGATTCATCTATGGCGAATGCCGGCGACGCTGGAGCCGCGAAATTCACCTCTCCTGGGGGAGATCAGTTGATCTCAATATGTCCGCAACCTGTTCTCCGATAGCTTCGACCTCAACCATCCCCCAAACGCCTCCAGCACAGGGTGACCCGCCTTGGCGTGCTCGGAAACCAGGAAATAGGAACGCGGCGACGGGATCGAGGTCTCGAACGGCTTGACCAGCCGGCCCTCACCAGCGCCCGGCGGCTGGTCAGCTCGTCCCCCATGGCGATGCCCTGGCCGGCAATCGCCGCCGAGAAAACGAGGTTCATGTCGGAAAAGAAGATGCCGCCCTCGGTGTCGGGGTTCTCGACCTTGGCCAGCGCCAGCCAGCGCGCCCAGTCCTCCGTATCGCCAAGATGCAGCAGGTTGGCGCGCAGGACGTCGGCGGGCTTGGAAAAGCCGCCCACTTTGTTGAGTAGCGTCGGGCTGCAGAGCGGCGTGAACGAGATTTCGCACAGCAGTTCCACCACGCGGTTCGGCCAGTTGCCGACGCCAAAGGCAATGAAGGCGTCGGCGTCCGGATTGCTGACGTCGTCGAGCCGCCGGGGCGTCAGTATGCTCAGCGCCACGTCCGGATACATCTGCCGGAACTCGCCGATATGGGTGCACAAGAACAGCGAGGCGAAGCCTGGTGTGCATGAGACTGCGAAGGAGCCGCCGACCCCGGTGCCGGCGTTTTGCGCCACCGCGTCGCCGAGCACGGTCAGCGCCTTGCGCACGTCCGCGGCATAGCGCTGGCCGCGCGGTGTCAGCGCCACGCCCTTGCCGATGCGCTCCAGCAGATCGAAGCCGAGGTCGCGTTCGAGCAAGCGCAATTGATGGCTGACCGCACTGCGGGTGAGGTGCAATTCGTCGGCGGCGCGCCAGACGCTGCCATGACGGGCGAAACTGTCGAGGGCGCGCAGCGCCTGCGTCGATGGAATTCTCAAGAGGTGAACCGAATTTGCACGAACCGGGAAAACATATCACTTTTTGGCGAGCCGCTTCACTGCTTTCTTTGGCGCATGGAAAAACCGGTGACGACATCGGCGCAAGAAACCGCTCTTGCCTGCCTCGACGGCATCCAGCCGCTGCTGTCGGCCTGGACGCGCACCATCTTCGACTTCGGCGAGACTGCCTGGCGCGAGTACCAGTCGGCAGACTGGTATGTCGATCGGCTGAAGCGCGAGGGGTTTGCGGTCGAGGAAGGCTCCGCGGGCATGCCGACGGCCTTCTGCGCCCACTGGACCAATGGGGACGGTCCGACCATCGGCATGTATGCCGAATATGACGCCGTGCCCGGCAACTGCCAGGACGCTGCCACGGTGAGGCGGCCACGCCTCGGGCTCGGTTCCGAAGCCGGCGGCCATACCGATCCACACTCGGGCCTGGGCATGGCCAGCCTGGGCGGTCTGCTCGCCACCAAGGCCGCCATGCAGCGCCACGGCATTGCAGGCACGCTGCGCTTCACCGGCGAGCCGGCGGAGAAGGTGCGCGGCTCGAAACCGATCCATGCAGCCAAAGGCTATTATGACGGCCTAGCCGGCATGATCTCCTTCCATCCCTTCTACATGCTGCCGCTCTGCAACACTGCGCGCTGGGACACCCATTGCGGCGCTGCCTACGCGATGATCTATCGCTTCATCTGCGATGAGCCCGAGAATTGGGCACGCGCCGCCGGCGACGGCGCCCCGATCCCGCAAGCACATTCGGCGGTTCGCGCGCCCGGCGCCAACGACGCGCTGATGACGATGTACATAGCCTCCAAGGCGCTGCGCGATTCCATGCTGCCGCACCAGGGCGGCTGGTCGATCAGCGAGGCGATCCTGACGGCGGGCCAGGCCACCGCCGACAATCTGCCGGCAGGCCTTGCCGAGATCCAGTACATGATCCGTGTTCCGATCATCGCCATGGCCGAGCAGGTCACCGCCGTGCTCGACCGAAACGCCTCGGCCGCCGCCGCGATCAGCGGCTGCCGCTACGAACGGCACTGGGTTTCGAAGTCGCGGCCGGGGCTGGCCAATCATGCCATGGCCGGGATCGCCTATGAGGCGTTGGCGAGCGTCGGCCCGCCCCGCTGGGACGAGGCGGCGAAGAAGATCGCCCGCGAGATCCAGGTCAATGCCGGTGGGGTGGCGAGCGAAAACCCCTTCATCGACGAGCTGGAGCGGCTGATTGCACCACAGGAGGCAGAGGCGATCCTGCGCCGCGACCTGCCGCCGTCGCAGGTGAACTCGACCTCGGACGACTACACCGACATGAGCTGGCACGCGCCGACGGCGCGTTTCTATGTCGCCCGCCCTGCCCTGCGTTCGGCAAACGGTCATGTTTTTCCAGCTTGGGCGATGAACGCGCTGGGTGGCATCCCGGCGACCATCGACCCGATGGTCATCTGCGCGGCGAAGACCGTCGCGCTATCCGCCCTTCGCCTGCTGGAAGACAAGGCCGCGCGCGACATGGCGATGGACGAGTTCGTCACCCGAACCGGCGGCGGCATTGGCGGTTCGACCTGGATCGCGCCGCTCTGCGACTACGATCCGCCCATCAACTTCCGCTGGCCGGAATATGTCACCACGCCGCGCGGCCGCGACTGGTGGATACCAAGCAAGCTATGACCGCAAACGCCCATACGAGGAGAACCGCATGACCGTTCATGACCGCATCATCGCCGAGCCGTTTTCGCTGCAGCGCCGCAACCCGGCCGGCGGCACCAAGCCGCTGACATCGTGGGGTTTCGCCAACGAGACCGACGTCTTGACCGACGTGCTGCTCGGCTCGCCCAATTTCCTGCGCCATCTCTCGACCAGTTCGCTGTCGCGGAAACACCTGCGCGAGGCACCCTGCAACGTGCAGATCGCGCAGGCGCAACACAAGGATCTGGTCGCGGCCTACGAGCATTTCGGCGTCAACATCCACTGGCACGAGCCGACGCCGGAGCTGCCGATGCAGGTCTACTCCCGCGATTCCAGCGTAATGACGCCCTACGGCGCCATCATCACCGCCATGGCCAATTGGTGGCGGCGCGGCGAGAATTATGCCGCCATTCGCACCTATGAAAAACTTGGCATCCCGATCTATGACATGGTCACCGCAGGCACCTTCGAGGGCGGCGATTTCAACGTCATCGAGGACGGCGTGGTGCTAATCGGCTGCGGCGGCGCCCGCACGCAGGAAGCAGGCGCCCGGCAGGTGCAGGCCTGGTTCGAAAAAGAGGGCTGGGAAACACGTATCGCCTTCATCGACGAGTACTATGTCCATATCGACCTGATGGTGGTGCCGATCGCCGAAAAACTCACCGCCGTCTGCCTCGCCTGCACCGAGCCGGGGATCGTCGACTGGCTGAAGGGCAAAGGGCACGAGATCATCGACGTGCCGTTCCAGGACACGATGGCGCTCGGTTGCAACTTCATGTCGCTGGGCAAGGACAGGGTGATCGCGCCGACATCCAGCCAGTCGCTGATCGGTCAACTCAAGGCGCGCGGCTTCGAAGTGGCGGCCGTCGACATGAGCGAGATCTCCAAGACCGGCGGCGGCATCCACTGCATGGCGCAGGCGCTGAAGCGCGAGGCGGCCTGAGCCCGGAACGGCAACCCCCATCTTCGCCGGCCTGATCAGCATCAGGGGGGTGAATGGCAGTTTGTAACCGCCCCCATCAACAAACCCCGCAGGTGTGTCCTCGCCACCCTTGTGGGCGTCCGCAAATGGATGAATAGTCAGGGCGGCGTCGCCCTGAAACTGCCCGCTTGGTTTTCAGGCCGTGCTATAGCCGTCCGGGTTTTTGAATGGTCAGTCCTGAACCACGCAAGAGAAGAGGTGCGATCGCCGCCCGGCTGCTGGCGCTCGACGCATGGATTGATTCCTCTCTACGAGATCGGGTTCAAGGCGCGCCAGTTCTGGGAGGGCGCGACGATTTTCTCGCGGCGCTTTCGCGTCAACGGCTGGCGCCGTGGCATCGTCGAGTTGTTGAGCGAAGGTTTTACGCTTGGCGCCGGCGGCATCGTCGTCATGCTGGCGCTGGCTATTCCCGCCTTCCAGGACACGGCCGGCGACTGGCGCGCCCAGGGCGACTTCGCCGTTACCTTCCTCGACCGTTATGGCAACGAGATCGGCCAACGCGGCATCATCCAGCGCGATTCCGTGCCGGTCGACGAAATGCCCGATCATGTCATCAAGGCGGTGCTTGCCACCGAGGACCGGCGTTTCTTCGACCATTACGGCATCGACGTTCTTGGCCTGTCGCGCGCAATCTTCGAAAATGTGCGGGCAAACTCCGTCGTCCAGGGCGGCTCCAGCATCACGCAGCAGCTCGCCAAGAACCTGTTCCTGACCAATGAGCGCACCTTCGAGCGCAAGATCAAGGAAGCCTTCCTGTCGCTGTGGCTCGAAGCCAATCTGTCGAAGAAGGAAATCTTGCAGCTCTATCTCGACCGCGCCTATATGGGCGGCGGCACGTTCGGCATCGAGGCGGCGGCGGACTTCTATTTCGGCAAGAGCGTCAAGGATCTCAACCTCGCCGAGGCGGCGATGCTTGCCGGCCTGTTCAAGGCGCCGACCAAATACGCACCGCATATCAACCTGCCGGCGGCGCGCGCGCGCCAATGTGGTGCTGTCCAATCTCGTCGATTCCGGCTTCATGACCGAGGGCCAGGTGCTGCAGGCAAGACTGCATCCGGCCGATGTCGTCGACCGCGGCGAACAGAAGAGCCCCGATTATTTCCTCGACTGGGCCTTCGACGAGGTCAAGAAGATCGCCAAGCCCGGCCAGCACTCGCTGGTGGCGCACACCACCTTCGACGCCAACATCCAGAAGGCGGCGGAAGAGTCGGTGGAGTTCCACCTGCGCCAGTTCGGCAAGGAGTACAACGTCACCGAAGGGGCCGTGGTGGTCATCGAGACCAATGGCGCGGTGCGCGCGATCGTCGGCGGCCGCGACTATGGCGCCAGCCAGTTCAACCGCGCCACCAAGGCGCTGCGCCAGACCGGTTCCTCCTTCAAGCCCTATGTCTATGCAACGGCTATGGAGCACGGCTTTACGCCGAACTCGATCGTATCAGGCGGGCCGATCAGCTGGGGCAACTGGTCGCCGCACAATTACGGTGGCGAGTCGGCGGGCAAGGTCCCGCTGATCGTGGCCATGGCCAAGTCGATCAACACGGTGCCCGTGCGGCTTGCCAAGGACTATCTCGGCATCGGGCCGATCAAGGCGATGGCGGAATCATTCGGCGTGGAATCGCCGCTCGAAGCGCACAAGACCATGGTGCTCGGCACCTCGGGCATGACCGTGATGGACCAGGCGACGGGCTACAGCGTGTTCGCGCAGAACGGCTTCGTCGGCTCCAGGCATGGCATCACGCAGCTCGTCACCCGCACCGGCGAGGTGGTCTACGATTTCGCCAAGGATGCGCCGCCGCCGCATCGCGTGCTGTCCGAGCAGGCGCTGAAATCGATGAACACCATGCTTGTCGCGGTACCAGCGATGGGTACCGCCAGGCGCGCGCAGATCCCCAACATCGTCGTCGCCGGCAAGACCGGCACGACGCAATCCTACCGCGATGCCTGGTTCGTCGGCTTCACCGGCAACTACACGGCGGCCGTCTGGCTGGGCAACGACGATTTCACCCCGACCAAGAACATGACAGGCGGCTCGCTGCCGGCGATGGTGTGGCAGCGGCTCATGGTCTATGCGCATCAGAACATCGACCTCAAGCCTATCCCCGGCATCGACAAACCCTTCGTCGACGAGGAGATCGCGGCCAAGGCCGCGGAAGCGCAGAAGAAGAGCGAGGAACAGGCAGCGGCCGATGCCGCCGCCGAACGGCCGCCGGTGCTGTCCAGCCGGACGACACAGACGCTCAGGGACATGACCCACCTGTTCGAAACGGCGCGCAGGCTCGGTGCATCTGCTCCGCCCGAAACGCTGTCGGCGCTGTGATCGCGGCGCCTCTTCCCTTCTGTCTTCGGGAAGATGGAAAAGCCGCACCTTGCGAATCCGCGTCCTGCGGCTTGCCACACGACCCCGCGCCGCGATATCCCCGAGCGGCAATTCTTCATGCGCCCGGCCTTTCATGCTCAAGAACGCCTTCCTGACGCTGCTTTCGCTTGCCATAGCCATCGGCGGCGGCGGCGCCAGCGTCTGGTATGCGCTGAAAATGCAGGACGGCGTCGGGGCGATCAGAATCGGCCAGTGGACCGCCTTTCCCGACATCGGCACACCCGCAGCCGACCCCTATTCCAAGGCCCGCGTGGCGCGCGAGGGCGTGCTTGCGCTTGGCCGCGCCGAAGGGCTGTCCTTTGTCGCCGAGGACGACGCAGCTGGCGGAGAGCTCAGGCGCGAATGTACCTACACGATCGAAGGCGGATTTCCGACCGCCCGATTCTGGACCCTCTATGCCGCCGACCAATCGCTCGGCGTGGTCGAGACCGGCAAATCGCGGCTTGCCGCACTTCAATCCTATGGCGTGCTGCGCCAATCCGACAATTCGGTGCTCATTTCCGTCGGCCATCAACCGATGCCCGGCAATTGGCTGCTGACCGACGGTTCCGGCAGGATGTATTTCGTCTTGACATTCTACGACACGCCGATCGCCAGCAGCACCGGCCTGTCGGATGTTTCGCTGCCCAAGATCACCAAGGTCGGCTGCGATGCGTAGTGTCTACGCCGCGACGCGCAGACTTGTGCATGCCGTCCTTCTCGGCCTCGTCGGTGCCGGTATCGTGCATATCGTCGTGCTGCTTCTGGTGCCTGAATTCTCGGAACGCGATGCCTGGTCGCGGCTGTCGATGGCGTCGGATCTCTACCGGATGACCCGGCTCGATGCCGAGGCGGGCGGCGCGCCGGTGGTGAAATCGGTCGACCCGCTGTTTTATGCGACGGCTTGCCGGTTCGACCTCGATGAGGGAATGGTGAGGATCAGGGCGCCGGGCAATGTGCCCTTCTGGTCGGTGTCTGTCTATGACCGCAACGGCCACAACATCTATTCATTCAACGACCACACGGCGACCGGGGGCAAGCTGGATGCCGTGGTGCTGACGCCGGCGCAGATGATCGACATGCGCAGGGACCTTCCCGAGGAGCTTCAGGGAGCGATCTTCGTCGAAGCGCCGATCGACGAGGGCATATTCGTCATCCGCAGCTTCGTGCCGGACGACAGCTGGAAGTCGATCGTGTCGCGCTTTCTGGAGCAGAGTTCGTGCGAGCTGCAGGACTTTTAGACCGCGGCCCGAACAATCCGCATCAGAACAATCAAGGGCGGTGCCGCAGGGATGATTCCCGCCTCGGCCTCAAGAACGTTCAGTGGTGCGGCACTGGCGTGCGCGGCGATCCCGGCTTGTCAGGGCCGGCAGGCCGCGCCTCCCCGCGGCGGACCGCTCATAGCGGATGCCAGGAAAGATGATCACCGCCGCCGGTATTTCGGTGGTTTGCTTTGCTCGATTGGTCGGTGCCGTTCTCGGCACGAAAGACAGTACCATGCCCATGGTTCGCGTATTCCTCTCGGTTGCCCCGGAGCACAACGCAACGCCTCCAAATATCATTAAGGCCGGCAGAGGGTTAACGGAGCGCTAACGGATCCCAGCTAACTTGATCTTTGTTTTTGGCAATCGCGAAACCGACATGGTTCCGAGCATGGTCAAGCGTGTATAGAGTATCGGGCGTATCCCTCGTGTCATCTTCGGACTTCAGGCAAATCGCGGCAAGGACGGAATCAGGAAAGGCCGAAAGGCTGTTCCGCGCAGCGGTGTCTGCGTTCTGCTCGCTCACCCGGCCATCCCGCCGTGAAATTGGCCAGCTCGAAGATCTGACGCTGCCGCTGTTCGACAACGTGTCCGCCGAATCGCGCCGCTACGTTGCGGCGGCCCTCTCTGAATGCGAATATGCTCCGGCCGGGCTGGTGCGGCGCCTGTGCGAGGAGCCGGTGGGCATCGCCGCCCCCTTGCTCATCCGCTCGCGCGCAGTCAGTGACATCGACCTCATTGCGCTGATCGGCCGGCACGGACTGCCGCATGCGCGCGCGATCGCGCGCCGCAAGAACCTTAATCCGACTATCGCCGATCTGATCAGGGCACTGGAAAGGCCGACGCTGGTGCGGGTGCGCGATCCGGAAGCGGAAGCCTCTCCGGCACAAACCGCTCCCTCGAAGGCGCCGGCCGCCGACAGCGCGGCGAAGCAGCAGACGCCGGGCGTTGGTGCCGAAAATGCGCGGCGCAGACTGCGCTCCATGATGCGGACCGGCGAGGAGGCGCAGGCGGCGCAGGTCGATCCGTTCACCGGAGCCGACACCTATGCCAAATTGCGCGAGACGGCGCTGACCGGAAACGCCGCCTTCTTCCAGACCGCGCTCGCCGATGCGCTCGATATCGATTTCTCGACGGCCAGGTTGCTGACGGCGAATCAGAATTACATGCCGCTGCTGGCGGCGCTGCGCTCGCTCGACCTCAGCGAGGACCGGGCATTCCTGATCACGGTTGCCGTCTACTCCCGCGAGTTTCCGCATCCGCAGGCGATCCGCACCTTCCTCGATCGCTACCGGCTCCTGCACCGCGACGCGGCGCTGGACAAGGTGCGGGAATGGAAGGCCGTGACCCTGTCCGATGTGGTTCGCGACGCCGCCCCCACCAACAGCGCCAGCCGCGAGGCGTCGAACAGTGACGATGCAGCGGCCTTCCCTGGCCTCAGGACATCTTCACGGAAATAAGCTCCTCGACAGGAACAGCGCCGGCCTCGATCTCAACCACCCAGATGTCGGGATCGAATTTCTTCTCGCGTTCCAGCCTGGCGTCCAGCACCGAAGCATCGGCGGCGGTGGCGAGAAGGCTAAAGAAACGGTCGTCGGGCTTGGCCGAATCGTAGCTCGTCTGTGGCGCCGGCCCATAGAGAGCGATTTCACCAAGCCGGCTCCGCGTCAGGACGAACACGGCGCCGGCTTCGGTCGCGCCGCGCTTGACCACGGCGGCAAATCCGCCCGCGCCGAAAACCCGACGCAACAGGGCCGATACCCACAGATCCGTGGTCACGCGCATGAGAAAAGTCCGGACAGCATGCGGGCTATCTATCGGTATTTACACCGCTGGGCGAGCCGTTGTTTGCGCCGTCAGTTGGTCAGGCCGATCTCGCGCATCTTGACATAGACCAGTTCGTCGGGCTCGCCGGTCTGCGGCAGGCCGAACAGCGACTGGAATTCCTTGATGGCCGCCTTGGTACGGGCGCCGACGACGCCGTCGAGTTGCATGTCGTCATTGCCGAAGGCCTTGAGCCCGGCCTGTATCTTGACAATGCGAGGATCCGGCGCTTGGGAAGCCGTATCGGTCTGCAGCGACACTGGAACCGCCTGCGACACTTCGGGACGCGGTTGCGGTTTCGGCACGGCGGCGGTTTTCGGGGTCGCGCCCAGCTGATCGAGCAGCAGCGCGTCGATCTCGCCGGACGTGTTGAGCCCAACCTTCTGCTGATAGGCCTGGATCGCCTTGCGCGTGTTGGGTCCGGAAATGCCGTCGACCGTGCCGGCGTAGAAATCGAGATCCTTCAATATGCCCTGCACCTGCTCGACCACCGGATCGCCCTTGACCGGCGCCGGCGCGGTACCTGGCCGCACGATGTTGAAGGTGGTCTCCGGCTCATCAGCGGCCGCGTGCGGAACGCCCTGCATGCTGCGGGTCGCGAAGAAGGCGCCGGCATGCGGAAAAGGCTGGTACCACAGCGCATTCGCCGAAACGTAGAACAGCGTCACCAGGAATGCCGTCGACCCTCCCACCAGGACGGGATTGCGCGAAACCATGCCGCCGATGGCGACGGCTCCGTCCTGGAAGGCGTTGCTGCGGCGCTTGGCCGCCTTAGGCTGTTTTGCGGAGCGCGCCATTTCCGTCCCCTTTCGCCCTGGCCAGCGGCATCGTCAGCACCCCGGCCTTGTCCGCCGGCCGCCCTCTCGGCCCGTTCACCGGCAGGCTGATGGTGACCGTGGTGCCCTCGCCCGGCATGCTTTCGATCGACATGGTGCCTTCGTGCAGCGCCACCAGTCCCTTGACCAGCGACAGGCCAAGGCCGGTCCCCTCGAAACGACGGGTATAGTCGTTCTGGATCTGCATGAACGGCTTGCCGAGATTGGCGAAATCTTCCTCGGCGATGCCGATGCCGGTGTCCCGCACCCAGAAATGCAGGCGCGAACCGATCCGCTTGGCGCCGACGACGACATCGCCGCCATCGGGCGTGAACTTGATCGCATTCGAGACGAGATTGATGAGGATCTGCTGCACGGCGCGCCGGTCGGCGTTGATTTCGCCGGCGTCCGGAGCGATCTGCGCCTTGAGATCGATGTTCTTGGCCTGCGCCTGCAGCCGCATCATCGACTGGCACATGTCGACGGCTTCCATGAAGCGGAACGGCTCCGGTTCGGTCGCATAGACACCGGATTCGATCCGCGACACGTCGAGGATGGAGGTTACGACGGCAAGCAGATGCTGGCCGGAATCGCGCACCAGGCCGACATATTCCTTCTGCCGTGGATCCTTGAAGGCGCCGAACATCTCGTGCAGCAGCATGTCGGAGAATCCGATGATCGCATTGAGCGGCGTGCGCAGTTCGTGGCTCACCACCGCCAGGAAGCGCCCTTTCGCCACTTCGGCGGCGGCGGCTGCGTCATTGGCGGCGCCGAGGTCTTCGCGCAAGCGGGCGACCTCTTCGTTCTCGCGCAGCACAAGCGTGAAAACGTCGCCCTGCTCCTGCGCGCGCATCAATTCGAGCGAAAACGGCCGATAGTTGTCCGCCGGGCCATTGCCATTCTGTCCATTGCCATCCTGCGGCAGCCTGACGCGCAACTCCAGCCTGCGCGACAGCGCCCCGTCGCGCATGTCGGCCAAGGCGCTGAGATAGGAGACGCGATCCGACAGATGCACGCGATCGAAAAGCCCGGTTCCGCAAAGCAGTTCCGGGGGCAGTTTCAACAGCGTACGCGCCTTTGCCGAGGCATCGATAACCTCGCCATGGCGGGCGACGCGCAGGACCACCGCGTCGATCATGTCTTCCAGACGATCGCCGGTGTCCCCTACGTCGGCCGCAGCCGCCGCGTTGCGAACCGCCGATATACGCGGCACCAGCGTCAGTGCCCAGGCCAATGGCAGCAGCCAGTGCCACGCGGCGACCGGCGCCGCGGCGTGCGGGAGGACGGTTGCCGTCACAGGCTGCAACATAATGGCGACGATGGCGCAGACGGCCCCCCACAGCGCCGCGCGGCGCGAGGCGCCGATCCACCAGGCTTCGAACGGCAGCGCCACGAAAAGCATCGCGACCGGAGAGCTCAGCCCGCCGGCAGCGGCAACAAGACCGGCGAGCGCAAGTCCCGCGATCGCCAGCGCGGCCCGGCCGGCCAGATCCATCCTGCCGGTCGCGGCCACCAGCAAGGCGATGAACCAGCAAAGACCAAAGGCCGCGAAGATGGCGGCCACGGTGACGGCTGCGCCCATGCCTGACGTGACGAGCGTGACCGCGGCACCGGCGGCAAAGAACGGAGCGGCCAGCATGGCGCCGATAAAGCGACGCTGACGCTCGCGGTCGTCCAGCCCAAGAATGGAGGGATGGACCATACGTTCACAACCGGCGGCCATTGCCCCAGGCAATTCAACGTATCTGGCCTTGATCGGCATCAACTCAACGCACCCGCACTCGTCGTGAACAGCTCTGCTTTTGCAGATCGTTTTGATTGACTCTGAAACTCGCACCCAGCCTTTAAAGAATGGATAAGGCAGGGCCGACCCAAGGCCCGGCCCACGGCGAATATCGGGATGGGAGCGCCCGAAAACCCGGGCAAATGCCACCATAGTAAACGGAGGGTTATCCGCAGGGACCGCCCGCGGCGTGGCCAGCCGCAGCGCACCGACCGCCTGATTTTGTGGAAAACGCAATAAAAACAAAGCAGTATATGGCTAATGGATGATAAGAAAAATGGTTCCAATCTGAGACAAATCGACAGCAAAACGCTTCGTTTCGAATTTGCCTCAAATTTGAAGAAAATTCTCGGCTAACCCGCAAGCCGTCCTTTGCGCCTGTGTGCCAATATCCCGCCCACAAAAGAGGTCATGCTCATGGATGCATGATCCGGTCACGACGAGAGGCGAGCATGTTCTTCCTGATGAGAATGGCTTTCTGGTTTTCGCTGGTGCTGCTGGCACTGCCGCTGGGCGTCGGTCCCGGCGAGCCGGGCCAGGAAAGCGTAGGCCCGATCCAGGCTTTGTTCGCGGCCCGCGACGCGGTCGGCGACATCGCCGGCATTTGCGAACGCAAGCCCGATGTCTGTGAGACCGGCAAGTCGGCAATGCACACCATCACCGCAAGGGCCAAGGAGACCGCCAAGATCGCGGCCGCCATGCTGGACGACAAGTCCGCCGGCCCCGACACCTCCACAATGACCGGCAGCGTTCCGGAAGAAGTCGTCTTGCCCGAGACGGTCAACCTGCCGGTAAAGAATTAGGCCGTTTCGACGGCGCACCGCGGGCAGTCTGCCCTCTCGACGCCCGCGGTGTCCTTGTTTTTCCGTGACGCGGCGACGGTGGATGACTATATCCCAGTCATGACGACCACGATCCAGACGATCCGCGACGACTTCTCGTTCCTCGACGAATGGGAGGACCGCTATCGCTATGTCATCGAACTCGGCGAGGCGCTGCCGCCATTCCCCGACGAGGAACGCACCGCCGCCAACAAGGTGCCGGGCTGTGTCAGCCAGGTCTGGCTTACCACCCAACTGGGACCGGGGGGCGATCCGGTCATCACCTTCAGGGGCGATTCGGACGCCCATATCGTGCGCGGGCTGGTGGCGATAATGTTGGCGCTGTTCTCCGGCAAGACCGCCAGCGAAATCCAGAAGACCGATGCGGAAGCGACGCTGAAGGCGCTCGGCCTGGACGAGCACCTGTCGCCGCAGCGCGCCAACGGCCTTCGCTCGATGGTCAAGCGCATCAGGCGCGATGCAGAGGCCGCACTCGAGCAGACGGCCTGATATCGCCTCCGCGACCAGCCGATCGCACTGGTACCAGCGCTGTCCTTGGCCCACCGGCAAAGTAAAACGGCGCCCGAAGGCGCCGATATCGATCCGGTTGAACTGTCCGTCCGGCTCTATCTATCGTTTGAGCCGCATTCTGCGATGCCAAGTGCACTCACCTGGCAGCAAATGCTTAGCGGGCCTTGCGCTTGCGGCCGAGGCCCATCTTCTTGGCGAGCTGGGAGCGGGCGGCCGCGTAGTTCGGGGCAACCATCGGGTAGCTCGGGTCGAGGTTCCACTTTTCGCGATACTGATCCGGCGTCAGATCATAGTGGGTCATCAGGTGACGCTTGAGCGACTTGAACTTTTTGCCGTCTTCAAGACAAACGATGTAGTCGTCATGAACCGAGCGCTTCGGGTTCACTGCCGGCTTCTGCTTGTCGGCGGGCGGCTGTTCGGCGGTTCCGCCCACACGCCCGAGAGCAGCATGGACATCGGAGATGAGGTTCGGCAGTTCGCCGACCGGCACGGGATTGTTGCTGACATAGGCGGCCACCACGTCGGCGGTCAGCTCGATCAGCGCGTCGCTGTTTCTGGAAGGTGTTTCGACAATATCCATGGTCTTCAGGCCCCAACGAGAGTTAGTTTAGTGCGCCCTTTTTTACAGGCAAGGCATTGCACGAATTTTGTGCAGACAGAGCTTCTGCGATTCGTGTCGCGGGGGCATCAATGAACCTACCTAGCAAGTAAGTCAATTCGATCCTTGCACTATATTGAACGATGTTGATCAAATATTTCCGGATCAGCTTCAATCTTTCGTGCACGATGTAATTTTTCGATATTTCTCAGGCGAAACCAGCGACCGGTGACGCAGCGTTAGCTAACCGTTACATTCGCGCTAACTCACAAAGCATCTCCGAGTGCTTTGCTTTGCTTGGAGATCGCGCCGGCAATCTTGGTTGTTCACCCCCTTTCGCAAAACCAGAGGTTGCCCCACCTCGGCCATTGCCGGCCCTCACGCGTCGTGCAGCCGACCAGCTCGGATCACTCAATACGGGGCGATGTATTTGCCATAGGCCCACCCGGTGACGAAACCGCCGTTCTTCGCCGGATCATGCCAGACTTCGCACCAGCGATAGCGAACCGCCTGCTGCTGCTTCCATGCCGGCTGATTGGCGATATCGAGCAGGTTCGTCCCGCCGGTGCATCGCCCGGTCATCTGCAAAACGGTGCCGTTCGGATATGCGGCCTGTTTCTGGGACGTGCCCAAGGGATATTTGCGCACGTCGAGCGTGTCGCCGAACGGCACGTTGGCCACTTGCCAAGCGGCGAATACGGTCGCATGAGATTGGCCGGCGATGGCCATAGTTGCGGAAACGACGGCGAGAGCCGCGACGGTGCGAGCATAGATATACATTATTTCTCCTCCCGGCCCGCTTTCTGGAGCCCGGCGCAGCAATAAGACCCGGCTCTTGAACCCGCGCTGATCGGCGTGTTCATTGGCCATTCAGGACATTTCCAAAGCGAGACGCAATGACCAAAACTTCTGCATTCCCGGATGTCACCCCGCCAACGCCCGAGAAGCGGCCGGTTTTCGACACGCATCACGGTATCACGCGAACGGACGACTATTCCTGGCTGCGGGCCGACAATTGGCAGGAGATGTTCAGGGACCCCGCATTGCTCGATGCGGGCATCCGCGCCCATCTCGAAGCCGAGAACGCCTACCAGTCGAAACTGATGGCCGACACGGCCGATTTGCGGAAGCGGCTGTTCAAGGAGATGAAGGGTCGCATCAAGGAGGACGATTCTTCCGTGCCGATGAAGGACGGACCCTACGCGTATGGCTCCTCCTTCAAACTCGGCGGCGAGCAGCCGCGCTATTTCCGCATGCCGCGGGACGGCGGCGCGCAGCATATCCTGCTCGACGGCGATGCCGAGGCCGAAGGCAAGGCCTATTTCCGGCTTGGCGGCGTCGATCATTCGGCCGACCATGGCAAGCTTTTATGGGCGTTCGACGACAAGGGCTCCGAATTCTATACGCTTCGGGTGCGCGACCTCTCCGACGGCAAGGAACTCGCGGACACGGTTCCAGACACCGGCGGTTCGGGGGTGTGGAACGCCGCCAATGACGGGTTTTTCTACACCCGGCTCGACCCCAACCACCGTCCCTCCAAGGTGCTGTTCCATGCGCTTGGGCAGGATCCGGCAAGCGATCGGCTGATCTATGAGGAAAATGATCCCGGCTTCTTCATGAATGTCGGCGGCACGCGCTCCAATGAATGGATCATGGTTGCCATCAACGACCACGAGACATCGGAATACCGGCTGCTGAGCGCGGGCGAGCCGTTTGGCGAGCCGAAGTTGGTGGCGGCGCGCGAGACCGGTCTTCAATACGAGATGGAGGAAGGCGGCGACATTTTCTTCATCCTGACCAACGCCGATGGGGCCAAGGACTTCAAGATCATGACGGCGCCGGCGAGCGATCCGATCCGCGCCAACTGGCAGGAACTGGTTCCGCACGAGGCCGGCCGGCTGATCCTGTCGGTGATCGGCTTCAAGAACCATATGGTCAGGCTGGAGCGCAAGGAGGGCCTGCCGCGCATCGTCGTGCGCGACCGTGCAACCGGCGAGGAACACCTGATCTCCTTCGACGAGGAGGCGTTTTCGCTCGGCCTGTCGGGATCCCTGGAATACGACACCGAGATCATGCGCTTCACCTATTCATCGATGACGACGCCGGCGCAGGTCTTCGACTACAACATGCGCACCCGCGAGCGCGTGTTGCTCAAGACCCAGGAGGTGCCGTCCGGCCACGACCCGGAGCGCTATGTCACGCGTCGGCTGATGGCGCCCGCGGCTGATGGCGAATTGGTGCCGGTCTCGCTCTTGTACCGCCGCGATACCCCGTTGGACGGCTCCGCGCCTTGCCTGCTTTACGGCTACGGTTCCTATGGCATCACGGTGCCGGCGGCCTTCAACACCAACTGGTTCTCGCTGGTCGACCGCGGCTTTGTCTTTGCAATCGCCCACGTCCGCGGCGGCAAGGACAAGGGCTATGGCTGGTACGATGACGGCAAGCGGGTGCACAAGATGAACACTTTCACCGATTTCATCGCCTGTGCACGCCATCTGGTCGCCGAACGCTACACTGTGCATGACCGCATCGTCGCGCAAGGTGGATCCGCCGGCGGCATGCTGATGGGCGCGGTCGCCAACATGGCGCCGGACTGTTTCGGCGGCATCGTTGCCGAGGTGCCTTTCGTCGACGTGCTCACCACCATGCTCGACGCCAGCCTGCCGCTGACCCCGCCGGAGTGGCCTGAATGGGGCAATCCGATCGCGTCGGCGGACGACTACCGGACGATCGCCGCCTACTCGCCCTATGACAATGTCGCCGCGCTCGGCTATCCACCGATCCTGGCGCTAGCCGGTCTCACCGACCCGCGCGTCACCTATTGGGAACCGGCCAAATGGGTGGCGCGGCTGCGCGAGCGCAAGACGGGCGACAATCCGGTCCTGTTCAAGATCAACATGGAATCGGGCCATGCCGGCGCGTCCGGCCGGTTTTCCCGGCTGGAGGAGATCGCCTACACATATTCATTCGCCTTGAAAGTGACAGGCAAGGCAACAGGGCCGCAGGGCTGAAGCGGTCATTGCCCTTCGGCCCCTGGCGTGACTTGATCGGCGACGAACGCCGAAGAGGATGCGAGCAATGATCGACCTGGCCACATTGACCACCTATGTCGCCGTGGTGCTCGGTTTTGTGTTTATTCCCGGTCCCGCCACGCTGCTGACGGTCGCGCGGGCAACGAGTTCGGGAACCAAAGCCGGCATCGCAACCGGCGCAGGGATCGCGGCCGGCGACGTGTTTCACACCTTCACGGCCATGGTCGGCATCTCGGCGATCATCGCCGCATCGGCGGTGTTGTTCAGCGCCGTGAAGTATCTCGGTGCGGCATATCTCGTTTATCTCGGCATTCGCGCGATCATGGAAAAGACGCCGGCCGATCTCGCCGCCGGCAGGTTCCCAATCTCAGCGGGCAAGGCGTTTCGGCAAGCCATACTGACTGAGATGCTCAACCCCAAGACGGCGCTTTTCTTCCTCGCGTTCCTGCCACAGTTCGTGCGGCCCGAAAACGGATCGGTCATGCTCCAGCTGGCGGTATTGGGGATCATCTTTGTTCTGCTGGGCCTCTTCAGCACAGTGGTTTTCGCGGTGAGCGCAGGCGGGCTTGGCACTTTCCTGCGTCGAAATCCCACGGTGTTGAAATGGCAGGGCAAGATTGTCGGCGGCATCTACTGCGGCCTGGGCGTGCGGCTGGCGCTTCAGCAGCGCTGACGCGAAACGGTGACCGGCGCGCCTTCTCGGCGAGCCGGGCAATCATTGGTTTTTGAATTCCGTGTTGCTGGTTTTCGCTCGCAATTGCGATGCCCGCGCGCTACCCAAGGCGCGTTTTGTCCCGGGCAATGACAGCCCACAATCGCACAAGGGCCTGCCATGCTGCTCGTCGACGTCTATCTCGACAAATCCCCCATCCAGGGCATTGGTGTCTTTGCCAAAAATCCCATTTCCCGCGGCACGATGATCTGGAAGCTGGATCCGAGATTCGACCGGCTCATCGAGGTCGAGACCTATGAGAGCCAGACAGGACCGGTGAAGAGCTATCTCGATCGCTATGCCTATCCGAACAGGCGAGATCCGAACTACATCGTCTTCGAGGCCGACGATGCACGCTACATGAACCACGCCGACGAGCCGAATTGCGACGTATCCTCGCCGGAGGAAAGCTTTGCATTGCGCGACATCGCGGCCGGCGAGGAACTGACCTGCAACTACAATCATTTCTTCGAGGCGGGCTTCGACTTCCTGGGCGATCGCCACCCGTAGTCAGCTCGCCGGTTTTTTGCGCGCCGGATAGCCGTTCGGATGCGGCGGAACCGCCTTGAGATAGGCCGCGATCGCCGCGCGGTCCTCGGGCGCCAGTTCGGCCATGTTCCTCTGCACGTCGACCATGGCCCCGCCAACGGAATCGAAATCGGGCGTGAAGCCGGTTTCGAGATAGTTGGCGATGTCAGCCTGCGACCAGTCGCCGATGCCGCCCTCCCCGGAGGTGATATTGGGGACGATGCCGCTGCCTTCGGCGGCTGTGGCTCCAGCCAGCCACTCGCTCTTCTTTGTCCCCCCTGCAAGGTCACGCGGTGTGTGACATTCGCCGCAATGACCCGGTCCCTCGACCAGGTAGCGACCGGCAATCACAGGACCAGGCGCGCCTTCGGGCAGGGACACAACAGGCTGCTCGCTGAGATAGAGCCGTTTCCACAAGCCGATGCCGCGACGGATGTTGAACGGGAAACTCAATGAATTGGCCGGCGCTCGGCCGGCAACTGCCGGCAGCGTCTTCAGGAAGGCATAGAGATCGGCAATGTCGGCGGGCTTCATGCGCGCGTAGGACGTATAGGGAAATGCCGGATAGAAATGCTCGCCCGACGGGGAGACACCCTTCAGCATGGCATTGGCGAGATCCTCGGCCGACCACGCGCCGATGCCGTCCTTGGGATCTTGCGAAATGTTGGGCGGCACAAACGTGCCAAACGGAGTCTTGAGTTCAAGGCCGCCGACAAGTTCGAGCCGCTCATCGCCTTTCGAACCGGGTTTTGCATGGCAGGAGGTGCAGCCGCCGGCATAAAAAATGCGCTTGCCCCTGGCCGCGTCACCAGGCGCGAGCTTGGCCAGGGTTTCCGCATCGAGCTTCACCGGCGCCGAAAGCGTCCACGCGGCAACAGCGCCGACGCCGCCGAGCACGAGTGCGGCGCCGACAAACTTCCTCAGCCATGCCATGGCCGGCGATCAGCCTTTCTTGACCCTGTAGCCCTTGTGGCAGGTGCCGCAGTCGGAGCCGATGACGCCGATTTGCGCCTTCAGGGAATCCACGTCGGCTGGGGCCGCGGCGACCGCGGCCTTGACGTCGGCAAGATACTTGTCTTCTGTCGCCTTGAAACCGGCCATGTCTTGCCAGATCTTCGGCGCCGCCGTGGTGTCGCCGGTGTCGCTGCCCGCCGGGAACAGGACGTCGGCGTCGAATTTTTCCGCGTTCGCCTGGAGCGCCTGCAGCGCAGTCAGTACGGCGGCGGCATCAAAGGACTCCTCACCCTTGACCACTTTCGACAGGCCGCCGACGATCTTCCCGCGTTCCTTCATCAGGGCCTGGCGGTCGAGGATCGGGTCGGCAAAGGCCGCCGAACCGGCGAACGCGAGCATAGAGATGGCGACGACAAGCTTTCTCATTCAATTAGCTCCATGATGAGGGCATTTCGGGACAGGACGTTAACGGACGTGGCGGGAGGAATATTCCCTTCCCCGACGATTTTGCAGACCTTTGCTGTGGGATCTCGGCACAGAAAAGAGAAAAGCCCCGGGGGTGCCGGGGCTTTCTGAATCTCGATCAGGCTTTCGCTTTTTCGTAGAGTTCGAGAACATGATCCCAGTTGATCAGGCTGTCGACGAAGGCCTCGAGATATTTCGGCCGGGCGTTGCGATAGTCGATGTAATAGGAGTGCTCCCAGACATCGACGCCGAGGATCGGCGCCGCGCCATGGACGAGGGGATTCTCGCCGTTCGGCGTCTTCGAGATCGCCAGCTTGCCATCCTTGACCGAAACCCAGGCCCAGCCGGAACCGAACTGGGTCGTGCCGGCGGCGATGAAGTCGGCCTTGAATTTGTCGTAGCCACCCAGATCGCTGTCGAAAGCCTTCTGCAACGCACCCGGCAGCTTGTTGCCGCCGCCGCCCTTTTTCATCCACTTCCAGAAATGGATGTGATTGTAGTGCTGGGCGGCATTGTTGAAGAGGCCGGCATTCTTGCCGAACGACTGCTTGACCACCTCTTCTACCGACAGATCGCCAAGGCCGGCTTCGGCGGCAAGCTTATTGCCGTTGTCGACATAGGCCTTGTGGTGCTTGTCGTGGTGATATTCCAGCGTCTCTTTCGACATGTAGGGCTGCAAGGCCTCATAGTCGTAAGGCAGAGCGGGCAATTCAAAAGCCATGGAAGGTACTCCCTCAAGGAAATCCGGTGTTGATACCGGACTAAGATAGGTCTGGATTGGGTTCGGACAACTCCGAAAAGTGAAGCGCCGGGTGCTCTTTCTAAGCGGGTTCCGGAGAACTGTCACACAGTTTCCGGAAACCGGGCGCATTGCGACGAAAAGCCTGGGCGGATCAGCCCGCCGACGTCGAATGCGCCCAATCCCAATAGAGCTCCCGCGCCTTCTTGGCCACCGGTCCGGGCTGCAGGCTGCGGTCCTCGATGCGCGTGATCGGAATGACCTTGGAATGGTTGCCGGTCGAAAAAATCTCATCCGCTTCGAGGAATTCACGCACCGACAGCGCCTTTTCCGTGGTCTTGAACCCGTACTCGCCAAGCAACGTCATCGTGCGCGAGCGGGTGATGCCCGACAGGAAGGTGCCGTTCGGCGCCGGCGTCAGGACGTGGCCGTCCTTGACCAGGAAGATATTCGAGGTTCCGGTCTCGGCGACGTTGCCCAGCATGTCGAGCACCAGGGCGTTGTCGAAGCCGCGCATCTTGGCTTCGAGGATGGCGCGGCCATTGTTGGGATAGAGACAGCCGGCCTTGGCGTTGGTCGGCATGGTTTCGATAGTCGGGCGCCGGAACGGCGAAACCGTCACGGAAAAGCCGGTCGGCGAGATCATCGGCGATTCGTAGAGGCACAGGCAGAAACGGGTCGAGGCGGGATCGGCCGGCACGCCCATATAGCCGCCGTGCTCGGCCCAATACATCGGCCTGATATAGACAGCCGTCTTGCCATCGAATTTCTTCAATCCGTCCCAGGTCAGCCCGACGATCTTCTCGGCCGTCATCGAAGGCTTGAGACCGAGCGCGATCGCCGAGGCATTTACGCGCGCGGCATGAAGGTCAAGATCGGGAGCGACACCCTCGAACCAGCGGGCGCCGTCGAACACGCTGGTGCCGAGCCACATTGCGTGGCTGCGCGGGCCCAAAACGGCGACATTGCCCTCGTACCAGTCGCCGTCGACGAAAGTCCATGTCGCGGAAAGTGCGGCAGCCGCCAGTGTCATTGCTTTGTCCCGTTCCGATCAATCTCGTGTTGCAGCATTGGATGACGCTTTGGCCGGCGTCGTCAACCAGCATCGGGGAGTTTTGTTGAGGCCACGGACGGCGCGCTGCAATCAAGACTTGCACCTTGCCCCGCCTCGCCTCAAAACTGTTGCCATGCAATACGCCGCTTATGTTTTCGACGCCTACGGCACACTGTTCGATGTTCATGCCGCCGTGCGCCGCCACGCCGACGCCATCGGACCGGACGGCCAGTTGCTGTCCGAGATCTGGCGCGCCAAGCAACTCGAATATTCCTGGGTGCGTACGTTGATGGGCGCCTATGCCGATTTTTGGCAACTCACCGAGCAGGCACTTGATTTCGCGTTACACAAGGTGCCCTCTGCCGATCCCGGCCTCAAGGCGGTATTGCTGGATGCCTATTGGCGGCTGGACTGCTATGCGGAAGTGCCCGCCGTGCTGAAGGCGCTGAAGGCGTCCGGCGCCAAGCTGGCAATCCTGTCCAACGGTTCACCGGAAATGCTGGAGGCAGCCGTTAAATCCGCGGCGCTCGATCAGGTGCTGGACGATATCTATTCCGTCGATGCGGTACGGCGCTTCAAGACCGATCCGTCGGTCTACGACATGGTCACGACAGGCTGGCGCCTCTATCCGGGTGCGGTCTCCTTCCAGTCGTCCAACCGCTGGGACATTGCCGGCGCGACCAAGTTCGGCTTCCGCACCGTGTGGATCAACCGCTCCAACCAGCCGGAGGAGTATCGGGATTTTCCACCGGCCCTGATCCTGCCGTCGCTCGATGCCCTTGTCACAGGTGGCTAACGCATGCGGCCCAAAAGTAATCCTGGTTTTCGCTCCTGTGACCGTAGCGCCACAGTGGCGACGCGGTCACAGCTTCGCCTTTGTTTGTCCACCTTGAGGCCAGATTCGGAACCGCCTATCGCGCCCAAGTGTTGATGAGGCACCCTCGCAACGGTCGGCATATTCATGCTTTGTTGCGATTTCAGACTTAAAGAAGGCAACCATGTTCCCAGCCGAAATCGAATCCTATCGCCTGAGCCGTCGCGGCTTTCTCAATGCCGCAGCCCTGGGCGCCGCCTCGATCGCGGTTTCCGCATGCGCCACCACCGGGTCCGGGCCAGTCGAGCCACCGCCACCGGCCTATGTCGAGCCGCCGCTCGCCGACTACGTGACGATGTACGCCGCCGTCAGCGATGGCGGTTTCGAAGTGCCGGCCATTCCCGTCGACAGGATCGATCCGCAATTCCTGCGCCAGATCGTGCCCGACCCGACCGGCCAGAAGCCGGGAACCATCGTCGTCGATACGACCGGCCACTTCCTCTATCTGGTTCGTCCGGGCGGCCAGGCGATCCGCTACGGCGTCGGCCTCGGCCGCGCCGGCTTCGAATGGTCGGGCGATGCCGTCGTCCAGTGGAAACAGAAGTGGCCGAAATGGACGCCGCCGGACGAGATGATCGCCCGGCAGCCGGAACTGAGGCAATACAGCGCTGACAATGGCGGTATGCCGGGCGGGCTGAAAAACCCGCTCGGTGCACGTGCGCTCTATCTCTTCCAGGGCAACGTCGACACGCTCTACCGGCTGCACGGCTCGCCGGAATGGCGTTCGATCGGCAAGTCGGTGTCGTCGGGCTGCGTGCGCCTGATGAACCAGGACATTATAGACCTCTATGACCGCGTGCCTTCGAAGACCCCGGTCATCGTGACCAGCGACGCCAGCCAGCCCATGGTGGCGACCGCGAACCACAAAGCCATCCCGATCGATGCCGGCGTGCCGGACGGATCGGTTCTGCTTGGCCCGGTGAAAGCGGTGACCGACGCGATTTTCTGATCGGAGCGAGGGTGAATGCGGCGACTCGCCGCCTTCACCCTCCACATCAACCTGTCCCTGCGTGACCGTTGCGCGATCGCGCTCCCTATCTGCCCCTCGACAGACTTCCGAGGATCCCGCGCACGATGGCGCGGCCGACCGACGAGCCGACAGAGCGCACCACCGACTTGATCGCGGCTTCCGTCACCGTCTGGCGGTTGGATGGGCGCGGTTGAGGCGGGCGTCTGCCGCCGGACTGCGGCGGCGGAGCATCATTGCCGAAGCCCGGAATGGTCCAGCGTGAACGGCCTGCGTCGGCCTGCTGTGCCTCGGCATCCGCCGCGTCCTTGGCCTTCTTCTGCAGCATCTCGAAAGCCGATTCGCGATCGACACGCTCATCGTACTGGCCGATCGCCGGGCTTTCCTGGATCAGCTTCTGGCGCTCGGCGGGGGTTATGGGCCCAAGTCGTGACGATGGCGGACGGATCAGCGTGCGCTGGACCATGGACGGGATGCCCTTGGCTTCCAGCATTGAAACCAGCGCTTCGCCGGTGCCCAGTTGCGTGATTACGGTCGCGCAATCGAAATCCGGATTCGGCCGGAACGTCTCGGCCGCGGTCCTTACCGCCTGCTGCTCGCGCGGCGTGTAGGCGCGTAGCGCATGCTGGACGCGGTTGCCGAGCTGGGCCAGGATCTTCTCAGGAATATCCAAAGGGTTTTGCGTGACGAAATAGACGCCCACGCCCTTCGAGCGGATCAGGCGCACCACCTGCTCGACGCGGTCGATCAGCACCTTCGGCGCGTCGTCGAAAAGCAGATGTGCCTCGTCGAAGAAGAAGACCAGCTTCGGCTGGTCGGGGTCGCCCACTTCGGGCAGCTCCTCGAACAGTTCCGACATCAGCCAAAGCAGGAACGTCGCGTAGAGTCGCGGATTCATCATCAGCTTGTCGGCGGCCAGCACGCTGATGGCGCCGCGGCCGTCGCGGGTGGTGCGCATGATGTCGGCGATGCGCAATGCCGGCTCGCCGAAGAAATTCGCCGCCCCCTGCTGTTCCAGCACCAGCAGCGTGCGCTGGATGGCGCCGACCGAGGGTTTCGTCACATTGCCGTAGCGGGCGCTGATCTCTTCGGCACGCCCGGCGATATTGGCGAGCAGCGCCTGCAGGTCCTTGAGGTCGAGCAGCAGCAGGCCTTCCTCATCGGCGATGCGGAAGGCGATGTTCATGATGCCTTCCTGGGCTTCGGACAGATCCATCAACCGCGACAAGAGCAGCGGGCCCATCTCGGAGATGGTGGCGCGGATGGGGTGGCCCTGTTCGCCGAACAGATCCCAGAAGATGACGGGGAATTCCTGAAAGTCATAGGGGTCGAGCTTGACCTGCTCGGCGCGCTTGACCAGGAAATCCTGCGCCGTGCCGATCATGGCTATACCGGAGAGATCGCCCTTGATGTCGGCGCAGAACACCGGCACGCCGGCATTGGAGAATCCCTCGGCCAATATTTGCAAGGTGACCGTCTTGCCGGTGCCGGTGGCACCGGTCACCAGGCCTTGACGGTTGCCATAGTGCAAAAGCAGGTTTTCGGGACGCTGATAGCTGTCGTCGGGCTTGCGGCTGGCGCCTATGAAAATGGTGTCGTCAGCCATATGTCCGGTCTCCGCAAACTGCTGTGTATAAAACCAGCCCCCTGCCCGAAGGTATAGTGGGGCCCTTGCACAGCGACAATGGCGATCAGCGAAAATGGCCTTTTTTGGAGCTTGCGGATTTTGCCCATGTTTGGCAATCGTTCATGCTTCGTGCTCGAAGGCTGGTGTACGCTCGAGGGATCGAATTCGAGTCTTGGAAGCGCATTGCATTGCGGTATCGCACCGGGACCCGTAGACTGAAGTGCTCCAGGCTGATGCGGCCGCATAGTGACGAGGACAGTGGATGAGCGCCGGAGCCTTGACCAGGGATAACGAAGTTCCGAATGCCGACCGGCAGCGATGGCTGGCCCTGGCTGAAAAGGCGCTCGCCGGCGCATCTTTCGAGGAAAAACTGGTCTCGCACACCGATGACGGCATCCGCGTGGAACCGCTTTATGAGCGCGCGGCGGCGGCCGAGCCGATCGTGCGCGCCAACCCCGGATCGCCGTGGATCGTCAGCCAGCGCATCGACGATCCCGACATTGGTCGCGCCAAAGCCCAGGCGCTGGAGGACGTCGCGCAGGGCGCGACGGGATTGTCGCTCGTCTTCGAAGGTGCCCCGAACGCCTTCGGCTACGGCCTGCCGAGAACGGCGCAGGCGCTGGAGACGGTTCTGGACGGCATCCCGTTAAACCGCGTCCAGATCCGGATCGACGCCCACCCGTGGAGCCGCCCCATGGCCGACTGGCTGGTGGCGTTCCTTGGCAAGCGCCGCTCCGATCCGGCAAAGCTCAACCTCTCCTTCGGCATCGATCCGGCGGCGGTCCTGGCCGGAACCGGCCGGTTGCGCATGTCGATCGAGGCGCTGCAGGAATCCATGCCGCAATCGCTGGCACATTTCTTTTCGATGGGCGTGCCCGGCGTGCTGCTCGAGGCGGATGGGCGGGTGTTCCACAATGCCGGCGCCACGGAGGCGCAGGAGCTTGGCATCATGCTCGCTTCGGCCGTCTCCTATCTCAGGATGTTCGAGAAAGCGCGGCAACCGCTCGTCTACGCAGCGCCCCATATCGGGTTTGCGCTGAGCGCCGACCAGGATCAGTTCCTGTCGATGGCCAAGGTCAGGGCCTTGCGCAGGCTGTGGGCTCGCGTCCAAGAAGCCTGCTCGATCCCGACTTCGACGGCCAATATTCACGCCGAGACGTCGTTTCGGATGATGACGGCATTGGACCCGGAGACCAACATCCTGCGCACGACGATCGCCTGCTTCGCCGCGGCGGCGGGCGGAGCCGATTCGATCGCCATCCTGCCGCACACCGTCGCGCATGGCCTGCCGGCGCCTTTCGCACGCCGCGTGGCCCGTAATGCGCAGTTGATCATGGCCAATGAAAGCCACATCGATCAGGTCGCCGATCCCGCCTGCGGCTCCGGTGGCGTCGAAGCGCTCACCGCTGGCCTCTGCGAAGCGGCCTGGTCCGAGTTGCAGGCGATCGAGGCCGAGGGCGGCGTGCTGTCCAGCCTTCAGGACGGACGCATACAGGAACGCGTTCGCACCGCCGCCGCCCGGCGTGCTGCCGCCTTCCGATCCCGCGAGCGCGCCATCGTCGGCGCCACGCTCTATCCGCAGAGAACCGAGCGCGCTGTCGAGACGCTGGCCGCGGAGCGGCGACCTGCCTTCACGGAAGGCATCGTCATGTGCGAGCCGCTGTTTCCGGTCCGCATCGATCAATCGATCGGAGCCGCTTCTTGATTCCGGATTTCAGCCAGGTCGGCTGGGCGCCGCCGCGGCGGGCGCCAGTCGAGATCAAGGGCCAGCGGATGACGCCGGAAGGCCTTGCCGTCAAACATCTGTACAATCAGGGCGACCTGAAGGGGCTGCCGCATCTCGACACCTATCCGGGCATGCCGCCCTTCGTGCGCGGACCCTATCCGACCATGTATGTCCAGCAGCCGTGGACGATCCGGCAGTATGCCGGTTTCTCGACCGCGGAAGAATCCAACGCCCTCTACAGGCGCAATCTTGCCGCCGGCCAGAAAGGCCTGTCTGTCGCCTTCGATCTCGCCACGCATCGCGGCTATGACAGCGATCATCCGCGGGTGGCCGGCGATGTCGGAATGGCGGGCGTGGCCATCGATTCCATCCTCGACATGCGCCAGCTCTTCGACGGCATTCCGCTCGGCGAGATGACGGTGTCGATGACCATGAACGGCGCGGTGCTGCCGATCATGGCGCTCTACATCGTGGCTGCCGAGGAACAAGGGGTTGCGCAGAAGGATCTCGCAGGGACCATTCAGAACGACATTCTGAAGGAGTTCATGGTCCGCAACACCTATATCTATCCGCCGAAGCCCTCGATGCGGATCGTGTCGGACATCTTCTCCTACACATCCAGGCATATGCCGAAATTCAACTCGATCTCGATCTCCGGCTACCATATGCAGGAGGCCGGCGCGACGGCGGACCTGGAGCTCGCCTATACGATTGCCGACGGAATCGAATATGCCCGCGCCGGCGTCGCCGCCGGGCTCGACATCGACCGCTTCGCCCCGCGCCTGTCCTTCTTCTGGGCTGTTGGCATGAACTTCTTCATGGAAGTCGCCAAGCTCAGGGCGGCGCGGCTGCTGTGGTCGAGCCTGATGATGGAGAATTTTTCGCCGAAGGACGAGCGTTCGCTGTCCTTGCGCACCCACTGCCAGACCTCTGGCTGGTCGCTGACGGCGCAGGATCCCTACAACAACATCATCCGCACGATGATCGAGGCGATGGCCGCCACACAGGGCCATACACAATCGCTGCACACCAATTCCTTCGACGAGGCCATGGCGCTGCCGACGGATCATTCGGCCCGTATCGCCCGCAACACACAGTTGATCCTGCAAAAGGAATCCGGCACCACGCGCATCATCGATCCGTGGGGCGGTTCGGCTTATCTCGAGAGGCTGACGCATGATCTGGCAGCGCGTGCGCTTGCCCATATCGAGGAGGTCGAGGCGCTCGGCGGCATGGCCGCGGCCACCGAGAAGGGCATTCCCAAGCTGCGCATCGAAGAGGCGGCCGCCCGCACCCAGGCGCGCATCGATTCAGGCGAGCAGGTGCTGGTCGGCGTCAACGCGCACCGGCCCGGTGCGGATATCGAAGTCGACGTCTTGAAGATCGACAATGCCGAGGTAAGAGCCCGGCAACTATCGAAGCTGCAGCGGCTGAAGGGCACGCGCGACGTCGCGGTGCTCGAGAATGCGCTCGCAGCGCTCTCCCGCGCGGCCGAGAGCGGCGAGAACCTGCTCGAATTCGCCATCCACGCCGCGCGCGCCAATGCGACGGTCGGGGAGATTTCGCTGGCGCTGGAAAAGGTCTTTGGCCGCCACATCGCGTCGGTGCAGACGATTTCCGGCGTCTACCGCCAGGCGCTCGGCGACAATCCGGCCGTCGACCGGCTGCAGGAGAAGATCGGCGCGTTCGAGAAGAAGACCGGCGGCAAGCCGCGCATCCTGGTCGCCAAAATGGGACAGGACGGACATGACCGCGGCCAGAAGGTGATCGCCACAGCCTTTGCCGACCTCGGCTTCGACGTCACCGTCGGCGCCATGTTCCAGACGCCGGAGGAGATCGCGAAGCTGGCGGTGGAGCACGACGTTCATGTCGTCGGTGCCTCATCGTTGGCAGCAGGACACCTCACGCTCATCCCCGAACTCAGGGATGCGCTGAAGAGGCTCGGCCACAGTGACATGCTGATCGTTGCCGGCGGCGTGATCCCTCCGCAGGACTATGATGCCGTGCTGCAAGCGGGTGCGGCGGAAATCTTCCCGCCCGGTACCGTGATCCCGGAAGCAGCGGAGCGGCTGATCGACCGGCTGCTGGCGTCCTGAGTTATCGGCAACGAGTGTGTCCGGGCCTTCCTCCCATTCGTAAGTTATAATATCTGTTGCAACAACACAGCGATCGAGTTATAATCGGCGTTGCAACAGGGCTGATCCAGCATGAACACCACCATTCGCAAGATCGGCAATTCTGAAGGTGTGATCCTGCCCAAGGAGCTACTCGACCGCCTGAATCTCAAAGCCGGTGATCAGCTTCAGGTTCTCGAAACGGACAAGGACATCGTCCTCAAACCGGTCGACGATAGTTTCGAGCGGCAGATGGAAGCTGCTCGCAAGGTCATGGACAAGTACAAGGTCGCGCTCCAGAAGCTCGCCGAATGAACTGGGAGTTCCTGTCGCGCCGCGCGGTCGAAGCGATGCATGCCGAACAATTGCGCCGGCATGGCGGCGCACAAGGTTTGCGGGATGAAAATGCACTTGAATCGGCACTGGCCCGGGCCGAGAACAAGGCTAATTACGGCACTCCGTCGATTGCAGATCTTGCAGCAGCCTATGTCTTCGGCATTGCCAGAAATCATGCCTTTGTCGACGGCAACAAACGCACGGCTATTGTCGCCGCCGGCGCCTTCCTGATCGTCAACGGTCAGGTCCTGACGGCGGACAACGGCACGCTTTATGAATTCGTGATGGCTATCGCCGCCGGCGAGATCGATGAAGCGGGTGCCGCCGCATTTTTTCGCGACCACCTCGTGAAGACCGAGGACTGATGTTGGGGTTCAGCCGCCCGCGCTCAGCTTGACGATTTCCCATTCCTTGCCATTGACGGTGGCGACATCGCCGACCTTCTTGCCAAACAAAGCAATCGCCATTGGCGATACATGGGAAATGCTGCCTTTCGATGGGTCAGCCTCGTCCTCGCCGACGATCTTCCAGTGCACCTTCTTGCCGTCGTCGGCTTCGAGCGTGGCGCCCATGCCGAAGCGGATGACGTCGCTCCCGGGCTCGGGCACCGAAAGCTCGGCACTTTCGCGCCGCGCGGTCCAATAGCGCAGGTCGCGAGATACCAGTGCGATGCGCTCGCGGTCTCCCCGCCGCTCGGCTTTGGCCAATATGTCGCGCAGATCGGCCAGATTCTCGTCGATCATTGCCAGGCCACGCTCCGTCACCAGGTTGCGGTGTTGACTGATCGGCCGTTCGCCGACGCCTGCGATGGCGTTTTCGCTGTCTTCCTCGCGGGTAAAGGCTCTGCTCATTCCTTGAACTTATGCCCGCCCTCACGACTTCACAAGTCATTGCCCTCGCCGGGGACGCAGGTGCCTGACTGGCACGAATCCTGCCACTAGACGGGCAAAAGCCAGGACCTGTGCCGATGTTGAACAGACGCAAGCTGCTTGTCCGGACAGCCGGTTTTGCCGTGTTCGGGCTTTCGCTGGGCAAGGCAGCCGCCGCGAGCTTGCCCGGCGTCGAGAAAGCCTCGATGCGCGGATCGATCAACGCCACCGAGCTTGGCGTGCAACCCGGCACCTTTGACGATCAGAGCAAGGCTTTCGCCAAGCTGCTGCGCGAGGCCAGCGATCGCGACATGCCGGTTTTCCTGCAGCCCGGCACCTATGTCGTGTCCAACCTGACGCTGCCCGGCCGGGTGCGCCTTACCGGCGTGCCTGGCGCAACGCGCATCGTCTATGGTGGCGACGGCCACCTGTTCATGGCCGAACAAGCCGATCACATCGAGCTCAGCGGCCTGGTCCTCGACGGCTCAAACCGCTCGATGGGCGACTACGCGCAAGGACTGCTCGATCTGCGCCGCGTGGCGCATCTCATCGTCGATAATTGCCAGATAACCGGCAGCGGCAAGAACGGGCTGGCGCTCGAGCACGCGGCGGGCCGGGTCGAGCGCACGGAAATATCCGGAGCGGCGGACGCCGGCATCTATTCGGTCGAGGCCACAGGGCTGGCGATCACAGGCAACACCGTCTCCGACTGCGCCAATGGCGGCATCCTCGTGCACCGCTGGCAGGCGGCGGAGGACGGCACTATCGTCACCGGCAACCGGGTCGAACGCATCGCGGCGCGCGGCGGCGGCACTGGCCAGAACGGCAATGGCATCAATGCCTTCCGCGCCGCCAACGTGATCATCTCCGGCAACATCGTTTCGGACTGCGCATTCTCCGCCATCCGCGCCAACAGCGCCAGCAATCTGCAAGTATCGAGCAACACTTGCATGCGTTCCGGCGAAACGGCGGTCTATTCCGAATTCTCGTTCGAGGGCGCCGTTATCAGCAACAACATCGTCGATGGTGCCGCCAACGGCATCTCGATCGTCAATTTCAACGAAGGCGGACGCATGGGTGTTTGCTCGGGCAACATCGTGCGCAACCTGTCGACATCAGGCCCCTACCCCGCCGACCCGCCGGGATTCGGCGTCGGCATCGGCGTCGAGGCCGACACCACCGTGTCCAACAACGTCATCGAGAACGTGCCGCTCTACGGCATGTCGATCGGCTGGGGACCGTATCTGCGCAACGTCGTGGCCACCGGCAACATCATCCGCAAGGCGGGCACCGGCATCGTCGTCAGCGTGGTCGACGGTGCCGGAACTGCCATCATCTCCGACAATGTCATCGACGGCGCACGCAATGGCGCCATTGTAGGGCAGCGCTGGGCCGACCCGGCCACGGGCGATCTCGCCGCGTCAGCCGATACCGGCTTTCCGCATCTGACCGTCGAGCGCAATCATGTCAGTTGAGAGCGTCCGTCTCAGGCCAGTGCCGCCGTCGGCCTGAGCGCACCGACCTTGGCGCCTATCCGGCTTTCGATGGGTGCATTCGCCATTTCGAGCAGCTTCGCCGCCAAAACCTCGTCCGCGCGCAGCAGTCGGGCGATGATTACGGCCACCATGGATTCGGCGGCCCGGCCGGCACCATCATCGCATTTGAGTGCGATGCCGAGGCCAAGCTCGGGAAGCGCCGCGCAATGGACCCCTTCGGCGCCGCCCTTCGCAAATATTCGGCCAGGCGCCGCCTGCATCAGCGCGAGATCGGCGCGGCCTGTGCCGGCGACGAAGAACGGCTCGGCCATGCAAGCCGACAACAATCGCTTTGCCGCCCTGGCGCGCCCGGGCCCGAGGCCGGTGCCGGTCACCATGCGGGCAAAGCCAAGCGCGAAACTCTTGAGCGGCACCCCGTAGGTCGGGATCGAACAGCCGTCGGTCGCGCGCTCGTCGGCGCCGTGGCGAGCTCCCGTCACCGCCTGCATGGCATCGCGCACCATCTCCTGCAAGGCGTGATCCGCCCTGACATAGCCGTGAGGCTCGATGCCTGAATGGACGCAGGTGCAAAGAAAGCCGGAATGCTTGCCGGAGCAATTGTTGTGCAAAGCGTTCGGGGAACCGCCGGCGCGGGCGAGTGCTATCGTCGCGTCATGGCTCGACGGCCAATGCGCGCCGCATTCAAGCGCCGACCCGTCCAGCCCGGCCCTGGCGAGCATCGACCGCGCCAGTTCGACGTGGGCCGGTTCGCCCGAATGAGAGGCGCAGGCCAGCGCCAGTTCGCGGTTACCGAAGCCGTAGGCATCGGCAGCACCGCTTTCGACCAGCGGCAGCGCCTGGATCGCCTTGACCGCGGAGCGCGGAAACACCGGCCTCGATGTGTCGCCGATCTCGAGAACCGGCTTGCCATCGGCGTCGAAAACCGCGACCGCGCCTCGGTGCGCGCTCTCGACGATGGCGCCACGCAGAACTTCGATCAGAACCGGATTTGTCATGTTGCCCCCGCGGATGCGGGTCGCTTTTACCGAATCCGATCGAGAATGGAAACGTAGTTGGCGACCGCCGCGCCGCCCATGTTGAAGATGCCGCCAAGCTTGGCGTTGGGCACCTGGATGCCGCCGGCCTCACCGACGAGCTGCATGGCGCTCAGCACATGCATCGACACGCCGGTGGCGCCGATCGGATGACCCTTCGCCTTCAGGCCGCCGGACGGGTTGACCGGCAGCCGCCCGTCCTTTGCGGTCGTGCCGTCCAGCGCCAGCCTCGCGCCCTCCCCAGGCTTCGCCAGGCCCATGGCTTCATATTCGATCAATTCGGCGATGGTGAAGCAGTCATGCGTCTCGACGAAGGAGAGATCATCAAGCGTCACGCCGGCATTCCTGAGCGCCCGGCTCCAGGCCTGCTCGCAGCCTTCGAAGGTCAGGATGTCGCGCTTCGACATCGGCAGGAAATCCTGCACGTGCTCATTGGCGCGGAAGGTGACGGCGCGGCGCATCTTCAGTGCCGTCGCTGTCTCGGTGAGGACGAGAGCGGCGGCACCGTCGGAGACCAGCGAGCAGTCGGTGCGCTTCAGCGGGCCAGCGACGAAGGGGTTCTTCTCGCTCTCCTGGCGGCAGAATTCGTAGCCGAAATCCTTGCGCATCTGCGCATAGGGATTGTCGAGGCCGTTCTTGTGATTCTTGGCGGCGATCATGGCAAGCGCATCCGACTGATCGCCGTAGCGCTGGAAATAGGCTTGTGCGATCTTGCCGAAGACGCCGGCAAAGCCGGCCGGCGTGTCGCCATCCTCGGGCAAATAGGAGGCTTTCAGCAGGTTCCTGCCGATCTCGGGGCCAGGCGTCGTCGTCATCTGCTCGGCGCCGACCACCAGCACGATGCGGGCGGCATTGGCATCGATGGCGCGGATGCCTTGCCGGACAGCGGCCGAACCGGTGGCGCAGGCGTTCTCGACGCGCGTCGCCGGCTTGAAGCGCAGCCGGTCGTCGGCCTGGAGGACAAGGCTGGCGGTGAAATCCTGTGCGGAAAAGCCGGCGTTGAAATGTCCGAGCACGATCTCGTCGACGTCGTCCGGGCCAATGCCGGCATGGTCGAGCGCCTCGGTAGCCACTTTGATGATCAGGCTCTCCAGCGTTTCGCCTTCAAGTTTGCCGAAGCGCGAATGCGCCCAGCCGACGATGCATGCGGTCATGGCAACCTCCATTTGCCGCGGATCCTAACACGTCATATCGCGGCCTGAGCACTCAATATTGTTCAATAATGAACCGTTTTCCAGTCCGCGGGATGAGCCAAAGCCGACAATCGGTTGTTGTTTGGGCTGAATTTTTGTTGATTGACCCATCAATAAAAAATAATCTTCACCGAAACAATGGGAACAGCATGCCGAAAGTCGGAATGGAGCCACTGCGGCGTAAAGCGCTCATCGACGCGACGATCTCGGCGATCGGCGAGCGCGGCTCGCTTGACGTGACGATGTCGGAGATCGCCGGGCGCGCCGGCGTGTCGTCGGCGCTGGCCCATCACTATTTCGGCGCCAAGGATGAGCTGCTGTTCGCGACGATGCGGCATATCCTGGCCGAACTGACCACGGACATGCGGCGCGCGCTTCAATCCGCCGGTTCCCCACGCGAGCGCGTCTCGGCGGTCGTGGCCGTCAATTTCTCCGACATCCAGTTCCGGGCCGAAACGATCGCCGCCTGGCTCGCCTTCTATGTCGACGCGCAGAAATCGGCTGCGTTGCGCCGGCTGCTCAGGATTTATGCGCGACGGCTGCATTCGAACCTTATGAGCGGGCTGGCCGGCATCCTGTCCCGAGCAGAGGCCGACCGCGTCGCCGAAGCGACGGCGGCCATGATCGACGGGCTCTACATCCGGCGCGCGCTCAAGGACGGCGTGCCCGATGCCGCGACCGCGATCGCATTGGTCGAGGACTATCTCGAAACGAAACTCAGCGGACGGCAGACGCAGTGACACGCAAGCACCCTAACTTCCTGATCGTCATGGTCGATCAGCTCAACGGAACTTTCTTTCCGGACGGGCCGGCTGACTTCCTGCACGCGCCGCATCTGAAGGCGTTGGCCGCCCGCTCGGCGCGCTTCCGCAACAATTACACCGGCTCGCCGCTCTGTGCGCCGGGCCGTGCCTCGTTCATGAGCGGCCAGTTGCCGTCGCGCACCGGAGTCTATGACAATGCCGCCGAGTTCGCCTCGTCGATCCCGACCTTCGCTCATCATCTGCGCGCCGCCGGCTACCATACTTGCCTGTCGGGCAAGATGCACTTCGTCGGGCCGGACCAGTTGCACGGCTTCGAGGAACGGCTGACCACGGACATCTACCCCGCCGATTTCGGTTGGACGCCGGATTATCGTAAGCCCGGCGAGCGCATCGACTGGTGGTATCACAATCTGGGTTCGGTGACCGGGGCTGGCATTGCGGAAACCACCAACCAGATGGAATATGACGACGAGGTCGTGTTCCTCGCCACGCAGAAGCTCTACCAGCTTTCGCGGGAGCAGGATGATGAGGAGCGCCGGCCCTGGTGCCTGACCGTTTCGCTGTCACATCCGCACGACCCCTATGTCGCGCGCAAGCAGTACTGGGATCTCTACGAAAATTGCCAGGCGCTCGACCCGGAAACCAATTTCATTGCGTATGACGAACAGGATACGCATTCGCAGCGGCTGTATGTCGCCAGCGATTATCCGTCGTTCCAGATCACCCCTGAGCAGGTGCGCCGTTCGCGGCGTGGCTATTTCGCCAATATTTCCTATGTCGACGACAAGCTCGGCGAGTTCCTGGACGTCCTCAAGCGGACGCGCATGCTTGACGACACCACCGTCCTGTTCTGCTCCGACCATGGCGACATGCTCGGCGAGCGCGGCCTGTGGTTCAAGATGAGCTTCTTCGAGGGCTCGGCGCGGGTGCCGCTGATGATTGCCGGCAGGGGCGTTGCGGCCGGGCTGATCGAAGCGCCGGTTTCCAATCTCGACGTGACGCCGACGCTTTGCGAACTCGCTGGCATCGACATCGATGCCGTCTCGCCATGGACCGATGGCCAATCGCTGCTGCCTCTGATCGACGGTGAGCGGCGCAGCGCGCCTGTGCTGATGGAATATGCGGCTGAGGGTTCATACGCGCCTCTGGTGGCTATCCGCGAGGGCCGATACAAGTTCGTCCATTGCGAGCTCGATGCGCCGCAACTGTTCGATCTCCAATCCGATCCGCTGGAGCGGGAAAACCTCGCGGCCGATCCGGCCAACGAACCGCTGGTCGCGGCGTTCATGGACAAGGTGCGGGCGCGCTGGGACATGGCCGCTTTCGACGCTGCGGTGCGCGAAAGCCAGGCGCGCCGCTGGGTCGTCTATCGGGCGCTGCGCAACGGCGCCTACTACCCCTGGGATTTCCAGCCGCTGCAGAAAGCGTCCGAGCGCTACATGCGCAACCACATGAACCTCGACACTCTCGAGGAGAGCAAGCGGTATCCGCGAGGCGAATGATGACTACGCTTGTCCCCTCACTCGACCACCTGAAGCAAGCCTATGCGGTCACCGCCAAGGCGACGCAGATCACGCCGCTGCTGGAATCGGCGGCGCTCGCCAGGGAAACCGGCGCCGCTCGCGTCTTCGTCAAGGCGGAATCGCTGCAATGGGCGGGATCGTTCAAGGTTCGGGGCGCCTATTGGCGGCTGAAGCGGCTGTCGCCCGACGAAGCCAAGAAGGGCGTCGTCGCTTATTCTTCCGGCAATTTTGCGCAAGGACTGGCGGCTGCGGGCCAGGCGCTCGGCATTCCCGTCACCATCGTCATGCCGATCGACGCGCCGGCGGCCAAGCGCGACGCCACAGCAGGCTACGGCGCGCGCGTGGTGCTTACCGATCACGGCGAGCGCGCGCGTGAGGAAGTCGCCGCCGCCAAGGCGCGCGAGATCGCCGAGACCGAAGGGCTGACATTGCTGCATCCCTTCGACGATCCGGAAATCGTCGCCGGCCAGGCAGGTGCCGGGCTGGAGGCGCTGGAGCAGCTTTCTGCCAAGGGCGCGAAGGCGGACGTGCTGTTCTGCTCGGTCGGCGGCGGCGGCCTGATCGGCGGCGTTTCGCTCGCTTTCCACTACCTGTCGCCGGCCACAGAAATCATCGGCGTCGAGCCCGAAGGTTTCAACGGCATGGGCGCCTCGCTGGCGCATGGCAGCATCGAGACCATGCCGCTCGCCCCGAATTCGATCTGTGACGGGCTGATGTCGCGGCGGCCCGGCGACGCGCCGTTCGCGGCGGTCAGAACCGCCGGCGTTCGCGGCATCACTGTCGACGACGCCTTGGTGCGGCGGGCAATGAAAATCGCCTTCGAGCGGATGAAGCTGGTGCTTGAGCCGTCCGGAGCTGCCTCGCTGGCGGCACTGCTCGGCGGCAAGGTGGATGTGGCCGGCAAGACCGTCCTTGTGGTGGCTACCGGCGGCAATGTCTCGCTCGCCGATTTCATCACGCATATGAACGATGGGCGCATATGAACAATGCTTGAAGCGGATTTCGTCATCATCGGCTCCGGCTCCGCCGGCTCGGCCATGGCCTATCGCCTGTCGGAGGATGGCAAGCACTCGGTCATCGTAATCGAATTCGGCGGCTCCGATGTCGGGCCGCTGATCCAGATGCCATCGGCGCTGTCGATCCCGCTCAACATGAGCCTCTACGACTGGGGTTTTGCCAGCGAGCCGGAGCCGCATCTCGGCGGCCGCGTGCTGGCGACGCCGCGCGGCAAGGTGATCGGCGGCTCGTCCTCGATCAACGGCATGGTCTATGTGCGCGGCCACGCCCGCGACTTCGACCACTGGGCCGAACAGGGAGCCGCCGGCTGGGGTTTTGCAGACGTGCTTCCCTATTTCAAGCGCATGGAAGATGCGGATGGCGGCGAGGACGGCTGGCGGGGCCATGGCGGGCCGCTGCACGTGCGACGCGGCACGCGGAAAAATCCGCTCTATGGCGCCTTCGTCGAGGCGGGCCGCCAGGCCGGCTTCGAACTGACCGACGACTATAATGGCTCCAGGCAAGAGGGGTTCGGCCCGATGGAGCAGACCATCTTCGGCGGCCGCCGCTGGTCGGCGGCATCAGCCTATCTGAGGCCGGCGCTCAGGCGCAAAAACGTAAGCCTGGTCAAGGGCTTTGCGCGGCGGGTGATCATCGAGAATCAACGCGCCATCGGGGTCGAAATCGAAGCTCGCAAACAGATTCAAGTCGTTAAGGCGCGACGCGAGGTGATCGTCGCGGCATCGTCGATCAATTCGCCGAAAATCCTGATGCTGTCGGGCATCGGGCCTGCGGAACATCTCAGGGAAAACGGCATCACGGTGGTGGCCGATAGACCCGGCGTCGGCCGCAACCTGCAGGACCATCTGGAACTTTATATCCAGCAGGAATCGACAAAGCCGATCACGCTGAATTCGGTGCTCAACCCGTTTTCCAAGGCGATGATCGGGGCGCAGTGGCTGTTCTTCAAGACCGGCCTTGGCGCCACCAATCATTTTGAGGCGGCGGCCTTCGTGCGCTCGCGCGCCGGGGTCGACTATCCTGATATCCAGTACCACTTCATCCCGGCGGCGGTGCGCTATGACGGCAAGGCGGCGGCGAAGTCGCATGGTTTTCAGGCCCATGTCGGGCCAATGCGCTCGAAGTCGCGCGGCTCGGTGACGCTGCGCTCGCCGGATCCGAATTCGAAACCGGTGATCCACTTCAACTACATGTCGCATCCCGACGACTGGAGCGAGTTCCGCCACTGCATCAGGCTGACGCGCGAGATTTTCGGCCAGAAGGCCTTCGACGGCTTCCGCGGCCAGGAAATTTCGCCCGGCAGCCACGTGCAATCGGACGACGACCTCGACATCTTCATCAGGGATCACGCCGAAAGCGCCTATCATCCCTGCGGCACCTGCCGGATGGGCCGCGCCGACGAGGTCACGAGCGTCGTCGATCCGGAATGCCGCGTGATCGGCGTCGAGGGCCTGCGGGTAGCCGATTCCTCTATCTTCCCGCGCGTCACCAACGGCAACCTCAACGCGCCGTCGATCATGACTGGCGAGAAGGCTTCCGACCACATTCTCGGCCGCACGCCGCTGGCGCCTTCCAACCAGGAACCATGGATCAATCCCCGCTGGCAGGCGTCCGACAGATAGAGCATGATCGTGCAACCGCACGATCGGCATGCCGCTAAGACGATTTGGAGAAGCCCATGCGCGCCCAGCCAACGGCATCGCACTATGTCAACGGACGCTACATAGACGACGAGCAAGGCGCGCCACTGCCGGTCATCTATCCGGCAACCGGCGAGACCATCGCCCTGCTGCGCTCGGCGACGCCGAACGTGCTGGAACTCGCCATCGAGGCTGCGCGTGCCGCGCAACCGGCTTGGGCGCGGCTGAAGCCGGTGGAGCGCGGCCGCATCCTGCGCCGCGCCGCCGACATCTTGCGCGCCCGCAACGCCGATCTTGCCCGCCTCGAGACGCTCGACACCGGTAAGGCGATTCAGGAAACGCTGGTGGCGGATGCGCCATCGGCCGCGGATTGCCTGGAATATTTCGGCGGCGCGGTTGCAGCTTACAATGGCGAGGCTGTCGATTTGGGCGGGGCCTTCGCCTACACGCGGCGCGAGGCGCTCGGCGTTTGCGTCGGCATAGGCGCCTGGAACTATCCAATCCAGATCGCCGGCTGGAAATCCGCGCCCGCGCTCGCCATGGGCAACGCCATGGTGTTCAAACCATCGGAAAACACGCCATTGTCGGCATTGGCCCTGGCCGAGATCTACAGCGAGGCAGGCCTGCCCGACGGGCTGTTCAACGTCGTGCAAGGCTATGGCGATGTCGGCGCCAGCCTGGTCAGCCACGATGTCGTGGCCAAGGTGTCGGTGACCGGCTCGGTGCCGACCGGCCGCAAGGTGCTGTCGCTCGCCGGCTCGAAGATGAAGCACGCGACGATGGAACTCGGCGGCAAGTCGCCGCTGATCGTCTTCGACGACGCCGATCTCGAGAATGCCGTCGGCGGCGCCATGCTCGGCAATTTCTATTCGACGGGGCAGATCTGCTCCAACGGCACGCGCGTCTTCGTTCAGAAGGGCATCCATGACCGCTTCGTCGACCGGCTCGTCGAGCGAACCAAGAAGATCCGCATCGGCGATCCGCTCGATGGCGAAACCCAGATGGGGCCGCTGGTCAGCAAGGCACAGCAGGAGAAGGTCGTCTCCTACATCGCGGCGGGCAAGCAAGAAGGCGCCACGCTCGCCTGCGGTGGCAACGTGCCCTCGCTGCAAGGTTTTGAAGGCGGCTTCTTCGTCGAGCCGACGGTGTTCACCGGGGTGAGCGACAGCATGCGCATCGCGCGCGAGGAAATCTTCGGGCCTGTCATGAGCGTGCTGAAATTCGACGGCGAGGACGAGGTGGTCGAGCGCGCCAACGACACTGAGTTCGGTCTCGCGGCCGGCGTGTTCACGCGCGACCTGTCGCGCGCCCACCGCGTCATCGCCGAGCTGCAGGCCGGCACGTGCTGGATCAACGCCTACAACCTGACCCCGGTGGAAATCCCCTTCGGCGGTGTCAAGCAATCCGGCATCGGGCGAGAAAATTCACTGGCCGCGCTGGCGCTCTATTCGCAGATGAAGGCGGTTTATGTCGAGACCGGGGATGTGGTCAGCCCGTATTGAGCAAAATGTCGTCGGGACAGCGCCTCTTTCTCAGCCGCCCTTCTCGGCAGTCCCATCCAGATACTGCGTCAGCGCGCACACGAGATGATAAAAAATGCTGGCCGGCAGATCTGATGCCCGCGAGCGGCCGCGCTCGTCGACGCGGTCGATCCACAGACCCAGCGGCGCCGGGTCGATGTGCCAGCGGAACAGCCGGCCTACGCGTTCCTCGATCTCCGGCTTGAGATCGGGTCCGCCAGAACCGTCCAACGCAATCGCCGCCTTGACCGCTTCGGCCTGTGGCCAACTACGCGAGACCAGGTCCAGCGGCAGACCCTGCCGGGAGACGGCGCCATAGGCAAGGCCTGTGGCGCGGTTGAGGCCATTGGCGATGGCCGAGGCATAGAGTTTCCTGGCGAAGCCACTCAGTTCGGCCTGGCCGCTAAGAGCGGCGAAATCGACAAGCAGCGCGGCCCATTCGAAATGATGGCCGGGCTCGGTCCAGGTACCCTTCTCGCCCGCCACGGGCCTCCAGCCGGCGTCGAAATATTCACCCAGCGTCCAGCTTTCCGGATCGAAGAAGTGGTTGCGGAACAGGTCGATGATGCGTGCCGCGCGGCGCAGATAAGCGCGCTCGCCTGTCGCCTCGTGCCAGGCGAGGAAGGCTTCCAGAAAATGCATGTGCGGATTGGAGCGCCGCTCGCCCTGCCCGTCCGAGGTTTCGAGAAAGCCGGTCGTGCGGCTATCCTCGAGATGGGCATCGAGGAAGGCGAAGGTCTCCTCACCGAGCCGCAGCGCATCCGGATGGCCAGACATATGGGCATGTGCCAGCGCCAGAAGCACGCAGGAATGATCATAGGCGTCCTCGACCGGGTCGGCGACCGAACCGTCGATGTCGAGGGTGCGCACCCAGCCGCCCCTTGCCGTTCGGCCGTTGCCGGCCATGAAGTCGATGCCGTGGGCGATGAGCCGGTCGGCCGGGCCGTCCCAACCGCGTTGCTTGGCGACCGCGAAGGCATAGACTTGGCGGGCCTGCGTGCGCATGCGCTTGGGCTTCATCAGCGGCGTGGCATCGAAGCCAAGCGCCTCGTGGAAGCCGCCATAGCGTTCGTCGACGCCTGATGTCGACCAAAGCGGAAGCGTCTCCTGAAACAGCCAGTGATGGACGCGGCGACGCCAGGCGCCGCTTTCGATGACCCGGTCGTGGGCAGGCGTGAAGCGGGTTTCCAGCCGGCCGGATTTTTCGAGCTGCTCGACGATCTTCTTGACGTGCTGGCTATGGCTGACCGGGGCGACGAAGGTAGCGTCCGATGTCGAGACGATGGCGACATCTCTCATGCCGATGGCCGACAGCAGCCGGCCATCGCTGCGAATGTAGGAATTCTCGCAATCGACGGCGACGACGTCGCCGGCGATGACATTGCCTTGGCTATCGGCAGGCCCGACATCGAGCAGCGACTGCCAGGAGCCGAGATCGTTCCAGCGAAAGCTGGCCGGCACCATGGCGATGTCCTTTGCCCGCTCCGTGATGGCGTAGTCGATCGAGGTCGAAGGAATGGCGCCGTAGAGGTCCAGCGGCATGTAAAAGCCGGAAAGGTCCGATGTCGCAGCCTTGTAGGCAGCTTCGGTCGCCTGCCAGATCTTCGGCTCGAAAGCTGCGAAGGCATCGCGCATGGCGCCGGCGCGAAATAGGAAGATGCCGGTGTTCCAGTGGAAATTGCCGGCTTCGAGATACGCCTGGGCGGTCGCAAGGTCCGGCTTTTCGACGAAGCGCGAGACATCGAACACGCCTGCTCTTTCGGCGGCGACCTCGATGTAGCCATAGCCGGTCTTCGGCTGTGTCGGCTTGAGGCCGAACACCACCAGCCGCCCGGCGCTGGCAGCGGCAGCGCCCGCCTCAACGCTCTGCCAGAATTGCCGCGCGGTCGAAATCTCGTGATCGGACGGCACCACCAGCACCAGTTCGTCGCCGAATTCGGCGAGCGTGCGCAGGCTTGCCAGCGCCACCGCCGCGGCGGTGTTGCGGCCGGTGGGTTCGAACAGCGGCCCACCGCCAGCAAGGTTTATGCCGGCGAGATCGGCATGGACGCGCTCGGCATGGCGTTCGGAAGCGATCATGAAGATAGGCGTATCGCCGCTGGGCCGTGACGCCAGCCGGCGCAAGGTCTTTGCCAGCATCGAGCCGTCGCCCGAAAAATCATGGAACTGCTTGGGATTGTCCTCGCGCGATAGCGGCCAGAGCCGCGAGCCGACGCCGCCGCTCATGACGAAACTGACGATGCGCTGGCTCATGATGCCCTTATCCAAAGGTCTGGTTGTAGGCGCCGACTTCCGGACTGCGGCGCAGCACGGCGTCGACGGCCTTGAACGTCTGCCGGCGCCGCTGCGACGATACCGGGCTCTCCACCACCACGACAAGCTCCGGCAATCCGAACCTGTCGAGCCGTGCTTCGCCAACGATCCTGAGGGTCAAGACTGAAAATCTCCGGGCGGCTGGAAACACAAATCGCGCAAACGTTTGCCGAGGGGTGCCCTACCACGGAAGCCTTTAAGCGGCGTTTATTCGAGGCGCTGAAACAGGCTCGCGAAGAAAGCTGGCGAAATGCGACAGAAGTGCTGCCATTGACGCTTGCAGGAACCAGATGCGGCGGCTATAAGCCCGCGGTCTGGTCACGGAGTGTAGCGCAGCCTGGTAGCGCACCTCGTTCGGGACGAGGGGGTCGCAGGTTCAAATCCTGCCACTCCGACCAGAAAAACAAAGCGATACGCGTGTTTGTTGTTCCCGCCGCAGCGGCTCGATGTTTGATCGTCGCCTGCCCCAATTCATCGCTTTACGCAATTCCGGGCCGAAAACCGCTGCGCACTTTTCCTGAATTGCTCTAGCTGACGCGTTCTATGAGTTCGATTGCCGCTTTGGTGACGTCGGCGGCGTCAAGCCGTTGAACGCAATAAACGCCCCCTGCATTGCCCACCTTGCAGAGGCCCGGCGCTATGCACTTGCATGGCATCGGAGGCTGCAGCGTACGGTTGGGAACGCCAAGAGGCCCCCAGATGTCAGGTTGGGTCAGACCGAACAGGCCAACGACGGGCGTTTTCATGGCCGCGGCCAGGTGCATGGGTCCGCTTTCGTTGCCCAGGAAAATCAGGGCCTCGCCCAGCAGGGGCAAAAGGGTGGTCAGGGGTGCCTGGCCAACGAGATTTACGATCGGCGATGTTGCCGCATCCAACACCTTGCCTGCGATACCTGCCTCGTCCGGGCCGCCAACGATAACCGCCCGGAGACCCTTTCGACGGTAAATCTCTCCCAGGACCGATGCGAAACGATCCGGCTGCCAGCAACGGCCTGGGAAACTGGCGCCGGCATGGACGGCGACAAACGACTTCGTTTCCAATTCGTGTCGGGCAAGCAGCTGCTTTGCCTGACGCGAACCGGATTCGGTTGGCTTGAGGGACGGAATAGGATCGGTCACAGGAATGCCAAGGGCAAACAGCGGCGAAAGGTACCGATGCAGATAATGCTCACCGCCATGGCCGTATGTGGCGGCAAAGATGTTGGCGCTTTGGCGCTCCCAGAATTTCAGGGGCTGCTCCGATGGAACATAGCCTACGCGAAAAGGCGCCTTGACGAAGCGCATCACAAGCCGTGATGTCTTGGAGTCGGACAGATCGATGATAAGATCATACTCCGACTTCCTCAGATCGTGCAGGAGCCTGGACATTCCGGACATGCGCTCGAAAGGGGAGCCGCGCATTTTGCCGCGATCGAGCGAAACCACGCTGTCGGCGATGCCTTGCTCCAGAACGAATTTCGCCAGCGCCGCCTGGCATAGCATGGTGATCGTCGCGTTCGGAAACTCTGCCCGCAGATGCCTGACCAGAACCGAAGTTAGAACGACATCCCCGATAAACTTCGTCTGATTTATGAGTATTGATTGTACGTTGCCAGCCTTCGGCAGCGCCTTTGCCGGCTCTTTTGAATTCTTGATCCAACTTTTCATGGAATGACTATTCCATTTCAGCCAAAAAGAATCCAAAATTTTCGACAAACGATCGATGTAGGCAATAGCCAGGCAATGACAAGCTCGTTCTGTCCGCGGATATAGGATATCGCCTCAGCCATCAACCAGCCAGGAATATTTGTCAACGCAGATGGGGCTCGCAGGCTCTCTTTCAAGGGTTCCGCCGAGGCCGAACTCGTGACCGTCGTGAATGTGAATGACCCCGTTCGTTTCGGCGTACGTACGGATACGGGCATATCGGAGGGTGGCCATGGTCGCTTACGCTGGAGTAAGGTCGTGGACATGAAATTGCAGTCGACCGCCAGCAGGCCGTTCATCCGCGTGCTCCTTCTCGCCCTTGTCGGAGGCTGCGCGTCGACCAGCGGATCGATCGACCCGGCGAATTACGACAAGATGACATGCGCCGAACTGAACAGCGCCATAGGCGAAACCGCCAAAGGCATCTCGCAGACAGCCATCACGCGGGGCAAGGTCGCCAGCACCAGTGTTCCGAGATGGCTGCTGGGCGGCTCAAGCGTCAAGGCCGCGGTCGCCAATCGCGAAACGACCAGGATCGACCGGCTGAAGCAGCAGCAAGCGGCCATGGCCGCCGCCAGGGCGCGCAGATGCCCAAGGCTGGCGAGTTGAGCCGAGGCGCCGCCGCCCCGGCTCGCCTCACGCACTCAAGCGAAACCGCGTGACATCGATTGCGGCGCTCATCAGCGTCTGCGTGTAGCCGGCCTGCGGATTGCTGAAAATGTCTTCCGTCGGCCCTTCCTCGACGATCTTGCCCTGCTTCATGACGATGATGTAGTCGGCCATGGCGCGCACCACGGCCAGATCGTGGCTGATGAAGAGGTAAGACAGCTCATGGTCGGCCTGCAGCTTGCGCAGCAACTCCACGATCTGCTTCTGCACCGAGCGGTCGAGGGCGGAGGTCGGCTCGTCCAGCACCACCAGCTTGGGCTTGAGAATCATGGCCCGGGCGATTGCGATGCGCTGGCGCTGGCCGCCTGAGAATTCGTGCGGATAGCGATTGCGCGAATTGGGATCGAGGCCGACTTCACGCAGCGCCTCGACGGCGCGCTGGTCGCGCTGCTTGCCCGAGAGGTTCGGTTCATGCACCAGCAACCCTTCGGTAATGACCTGGCCGATGGTCATGCGCGGCGACAGCGAACCGAACGGATCCTGGAAGACCAGCTGCAATTGGCGCCGCAGCGGCCGCATCGTCTGGCGGTCGGCGGTCGAGATATCGCGGTCGCCGAAGCGGATGACGCCGTCGCTCGGCAACAGCCGCAGCAAAGCGCGGCCAAGCGTCGATTTTCCAGAGCCTGATTCGCCGACGATGCCGATCGTCTGATTGCGCCTCAGCCTGATCGAGATGCGGTCGACGGCGCGCAGCATCAGCGGTTCGCCGGCCAGAAAGCCGCCGCCGATACGGAAGGTGACCTCGACGTTTCTGCCTTCGAGCAGGACCGGCGCATTGGCCAGCGGCGGCGCCTTGGTTCCGGTCGGCTCGGCCGCCAGAAGCATCTTGGTGTAGGCATGCTGAGGACTGGCGAAGATGGCTTGCGCGTCCCCCTCCTCCACCACCTCACCGGAGCGCATGACATAGACCCGGTCGGCAAAGCGCCGGACGATGCCGAGATCGTGTGTGATGAAGACGATCGCCATGCCGAGCTTGCGCTGCAGCTCGGCCAGAAGCATGAGGATCTGCGCCTGGATGGTGACGTCGAGCGCAGTCGTCGGTTCGTCGGCAATCAGGATGTCGGGATCGTTTGCCAACGCCATGGCGATCATGACGCGCTGGCGCTGGCCACCCGACATTTCGTGCGGATAGGATTTCATGCGCCGTTCGGGGTCGGGAATATGCACCAGCCTGAGCAGGTTGAGCGCCTCCTCGCGCGCTTGCGCCGCATTCAAGCCCCGATGCCGGCGGATCGGTTCGATCAGCTGGTTGCCGATCGAATAGAGCGGATCGAGCGAGGTCATCGGCTCCTGGAAGATCATGCTGATCTTGCGGCCGCGGACCTTGTTCAGCTCGGATTTGCTTAGCGTCAGAAGATTGCGGCCGCGATAATCGACGCTGCCGGTGGCTTCTCCATTGGAGGCCAGCAGGCTCATCGCCGCCATCATCGTCTGGCTTTTGCCTGAGCCGGATTCGCCGACCACGGCGACGGTTTCTCCCGCCTTGACGTGGATGTTGATGCCTTTCACCGCCTCGACCGCGCCGTCGAGGGTGCGGAAGCGCACGCGAAGATCTTTTACGCTGAGAATGGTCTCTGCTGCGTCCATCTTAGCGGTCCTTAGGGTCGAGCGCATCGCGCAGGCCGTCGCCGACGAAGTTCAGGGCGAATAAGGTGGAGACCAGGAAGAAGGCAGGGAACAGGAGCAGCCAGTTGGCGGTGCCGATGTTCTTGGCGCCGACCGAGATCAGTACGCCCCAGCTGGTCATCGGCTCCTGGATGCCGAGCCCGAGGAACGACAGAAAACTCTCCAGGATAATGACCTGCGGCACCAGCAGCGTCATATAGATCACCACCGGCCCGAGCAGGTTGGGAATGACGTGGCGCAAAAGGATGCCGCGCTGGCCGACGCCCATGGCCTCTGCCGCCTGGACATATTCCTGGCGGCGGATGGACAGCGCCTGGCCGCGCACGATGCGGGCCATATCGAGCCACAGCACGGCGCCGACCGCCAGGAACATCAGCACGAAGTTGCGGCCGAAGAACACCACCAGCATAATGACGAAGAAGATGAAGGGCAGCGAATAAAGCACGTCGACAATGCGCATCATCACCTCGTCTACCCTGCCTCCGGCAAAGCCGGCAGTGGCGCCGTAGAGCACGCCGATGGCCACGGCCACGACGCCGGCGAGCAGACCGATGGCCAGCGAGACGCGCCCGGCCATCAGCGTCCGCGACAACAGATCGCGGCCGGTGTTGTCGGTGCCGAAAAGAAAATATTGCTGCTTGACCGAGGCGCTCATCGTCGCTTCGAGGCCGTCAGGCGACTTGCTTTCGATCCTGGTGTCGTCAAAGGCGTCGGACCGGTCGAGATAGCGGATGTTGCGGTCGTCGATCGCCTTGCTGGAGGTTACGGTGACGAAGACGCGATTGCCTTCCTGGCGCCAGTCCTTGATGTCGACACGCATGCGCTTGATCGCCTCATTAAGCGCGGTCTCGATCATGTCCGCCTTCGGATAGGCCGACAGGCTCGGCGGCGTACGCACGTAATCACCATAGATGGTGGTGTATTGGTGCGGCACGAACCAGGGCCCGAACACGCTGATCACAGCGATCAGGATCAGGTAGTAGAGGCTGAACATGGCGGCGCGGTTGGCCTTGAGGCGCGCCCAGGCATCGCCCCACAGCGAACGGCCGACGACCGGTGCGGCGATCGCGATATCAGTCATAGCGCACCCTCGGATCGACGACGGCATACATGACGTCGACGATCAGGTTGAAGACGATGGTGAAGATGGCGATGACCACCACCGTCCCCATCACCAGCGTGTAGTCGCGGTTGAGCGCGGCATCGACGAAGTAGCGCCCGACGCCGGGAATGGAGAAGATCGTCTCGACGATGATCGAGCCGGTGAGCAGGGCGGCGGCAGCCGGACCGGTGAAGGAGACGATCGGCAGGACGGCGCCGCGCAGCGCGTGCTTGACCACCACCGACCAGTCGGACAGGCCGAGCGCGCGCGCCGTGCGGATGTGATGCGAGCGCAGCGATTCGATCATCGAGCCGCGCATCAGGCGGGCGACGATGGCGATCTGCGGCAGGGCAAGCGTCAGCACGGGACCGATCTTGTTGATAAGCGCGCCATCGCCCCAGCCGCCGATCGGCAACAGCTTCCAGGTCAATCCGAACACGAGCTGGATAATCGGCGCGATGACGAAGGTCGGGATGGTGCTGCCCGCGGTTGCCAGCGCAATCACCGTGTAGTCGCCAAGTTTGTTCTGGTTGAGCGCCGCAATGGTACCGAGCACGCTGCCGAGCAGCAGCGCCAAGATCAGCGCGGAGGCGCCGAGCTGAATGGAAATAGGCAAGCCCTTCGCGAAAAGCTCGGTGACGGTAAAGTCCGGCATATTGTAGCTCGGGCCGAAATTGCCGCGCAGGAGATTGCCGAGATAGTGGACATATTGCAGCCAGAGCGGGTCGGCGAGCCCGAACTGGGCTTCAAGATTGGCCCTGATCTCGGGGCTCAGGCCCCGCTCCTGGTTGAACGGGCCGCCCGGTGCGACGCGCATCAGGAAGAACGCCAAGGTCACGATGACGAATAGCGTTGGAATGGCGGTCAGAAGCCGCCTGAAAATGTAGCGTAGCATCGGCGGTGCCCTGCTTCGGCCAGGGTGACGGGCATCCAACCGGACGCCCGCAGCGCTCTGGCACCTCTCATCTTCGCACCATGGCCTGGGAAAATCGATTTCGACTTTCGGGCCCCATGCGACGACAGCTCGAACCGCCGTCCTGAACGGGCGGCGGGTCGATCAAGGTTTTCAATCCTTGGAGATGAAGCGGGACGGATGCACGTCCATGACGTTGTCGACGAAGCCGTGCAGCTTCGGGGAAACGATATCGTGGTAGCTATAGTAGAGAAGCGGGATCTGGCCGACGTCGTCGACGAGGATACGCTCGGCGGCGGCGAGTTCCTTCATGCGCTCTTCCGGCTTGCCGCCGGCGGCGGCCGCCTTGTCCATGGCCGCCTCATATTGCGGGCTGTCATAGACCGAATAGTTGTTGCCGCTGGCCTTGCGCGAGATGCCCAGGAAGGTTTCGGGATCCTTGTAGTCGGCAATCCAGGCGGCGCGCGCAACGTCATAGTCACCCCTCTGCTCGAGGAAGGAGTAGTGGGTCTTGGTGTCGGTGTTGAGCAGCGTGACGTCGACGCCGAGCGGCTTCAGCTGTTCCTGGATGGCGACCGCGGTATTCTTGTGGTTCTCCGAGGTGTTGTATCGGATCTCCATCTTCAGCGGATGCTCCGGCGTGTAACCGAGTTTCTCGAGTATCTTCTTGGCTGCGTCCTCGCGGTCGATCTGCGACATGTCGGCATATTTGGCCATCGCCGGCGTGTAGCCCTCGATGCCCGGAGGGACCATCGAATAGCCTGGCAGCATTGAATTCTGCCAGACCTTTTCGGCAATGAAATCGCGGTCGATGGCCATCGAGATGGCATTGCGCAGCTCGACATTGTCCCAGGGCTTCTTGTCGGTCTTGATCGCGTAGTAATAGGTGCCGAGATACGGCCCCACCTTGATCTGATCACCGAACTTGGCCTTGAGGTCGGCGAGCTGCTCGGTCGGTAGATCGTCGTAGCTGTCGAGTTCGCCGGCCTCGAAGCGCTTCATCGCCGAGGAGCGATCCTCTGTCGGGATGTAGTTGACGACGTCGATCTTGACGCTTCCGGCATCCCAGAATTTCGGATTCTTGACCAGTTTCATATGATCGTTGGGAACCCACTCGGCCAGCGTATAGGCGCCGTTGGAAACGAGATTGCCCGGCTTGATCCAGTCGGCGCCGAGCTTGTCCATGGACGCCTTGTTGACCGGATAGGTCGCCTGGTGGGTCAGCATTTCGAGGAAATAAGGCGTCGGCGCCTTCAGCGTCACTTCAAGGGTGGTCGCGTCGATCGCCTTGACACCCATGTTCTCGGGCTTGCCCTTCTTGGTGTTGACTTCCTCGGCGTTCTTGACGGGATAGAGCATCGAGGCATATTCGGCGGCCGTGGCCGGGTCTTCGAGGCGGCGGAAAGCGAAGACGAAGTCTTCGGCCGTCACCGGGCTGCCGTCGGACCACTGGCCGTCCTTCCTGAGCTTGAAGGTGTAAACGGTGCCGTCATCCGACACCGTCCAGCTCTCGGCGGCGCCGGGGATGACGTTGGCCTTCTCGTCCTGCATCACCAGACCTTGGAACAGGTCGCGCAAGACGTTGGCTTCATAAACCGTCGATGTCTTATGCGGATCAACCGACTCGGATTCGGCAGCAGTGCCTCTGTTGTAGACGACCTCGGCAAAGGCCGGCGTGTAGAATGTTCCGGCGGCCAGCGCCATGGTTGTGGCGAATGCCGTCGCCTTCAGCATGTTTTTCAGCATGAAGTTTCTCCCTGTCGGCGCTGCCAACGGCGCGCCTTTGCGTGTTGACGCCCCGGGACCGATGTCTGGCCCCTTTGAGCGCGCCGCCGGTTCCCTCCGTCGGCTGGTGGCAGGAGACTAGACAGGCGGCAAGCTCTTTTCAACCGAGTACTGATTGACCCTAAGTCAATAGCCAGGAATCAAAGAAGCCGCGGCTAAATTAGCGTAGCTTTTCAATCATACACACTTCCAGGTTGCGCCTAGAGTTTTCGCTTTTTGCATGCGAACTTTGGCATGCTCGGCGGCATGGTTCAGAACGTCATTCGCCGGGTCCAGGGGCGCCGATTCCAGACAGACACTTCGGCAACTTCGGCGGTTGAGTTCGCTCTGCTTTCACCGATATTCATCCTTCTCCTGCTCGGAATGGTTGCATACGGTGTCTATTTCGGCGCGGCCAATTCAATACAGCAGATCGCGGCGGACGCCGCCCGGACGGCCATCTCGGGGCTGAACCAGACCGAGCGGCAGACGCTCGTGGCCTCGTTTCTCGCCAATAATGCCGGTGGATATCCCTTCGTCGACGCCAGCAAGCTGACTTATCGGGCCAATGACAGCACGGCGGACGGCAATCAGTTCGTGGTGTCGATCCAGTACGATGCCCGAAACCTGCCGATCTGGAATCTCTTTCCGGGCATAGCCATGCCGGGTACAACGATCAAACGCCAATCAACGATCAGGGTCGGGGGCATCTGAATGCTGCTCTGCGCGCGCTTGAAGGTCGGCAGGCTTGCACGCCTGATGCTTGGTGACCGGCGAGCGAATTTCACGGTGATGACGGCGTTGAGCGCGCCGGTCGCGCTGGCGCTGGCGGCGGTGGCGATCGACGAGGCCTCCATTTACACCGAGCGCCGAGAAGCACAGGCGATGGTCGACCTGGCAGCGATCACCGCGGCTTCGAACATCAACAACGTCCAGACCGCGGTCTTGACCACGCTCACCGACAACGGGATGCCAGGTGTCGTCGTTCAGGGCTCGGGTCAAACCATTCCCGCGGCGGTGGGCAAAACCGTCGTGACGGTCACGCGGGGCCGATATGCAGGGGCATCCTCGGTCAATGTGGATCAACGCTTCCAAGCAGGCGTAACCCCTTACAACGCGGTTCATGTGACCCTGCGCAAGATCCCCAACCGCTATTTCGCAAGCTCGCTGATCCCAACGCCCATCATCGGCACCGAAGCCACCGCCAGCATGACGCTACAGGCCACTTTCTCGGTCGGATCGAGGTTGCTCAGCGTCAATACCAGCAACAGCCCCATCCTCAACGCGCTTCTCGGCGGCCTCCTAGGCGGCAACATCTCGCTCAGCGTCATGGACTACAACGGATTGATCTCCGCCGATGTCAGCGTGCTTTCCTTCGTCGATGCCCTGGCGGTGCAATTGAACCTGACGGGCGTGACCTATTCGGACGTTCTGGCCTCAAAGGCTACAGTCGGCCAGATCGCCACCGCCATGGCCAATGTTCCCGGGCTCGGCAACACGGCCAAGGTCGCCTTGCAAACCATGGCAAGCAAATCGACCAACACGGTCAAGATTCCGCTCAGCCATCTCATTGACCTCGGCCCCCTCGGCAGACTTGGCCTCGGGCAGAGGCCAGCCGGCCTTGGCGTTGACGCCAGCGCGATGGGAATGCTGATGGCCGCCGCCGAACTGGCAAACGGTTCGAAGCAGATCGACCTCGGTCTCAGCACCGGCATACCGGGGGTGCTGTCGAGCACGCTCGCCATCGCCTTCGGCGAACCGCCGCAATCCTCGCCATGGCTGAAGGTTGGCGAAGTCGGCACCATTGTGCGGACGGCCCAGACCCGTATCAAGCTGGTGGTGAAGATCGGAGCCGGCAACAGCAATGTCGGAGGCGGTATCACCCTGGTGTCGTTCAGTCTGCCTCTGCATGTCGAAGTCGCCTATGCCGAGGCCAAGCTCACCGACATAAGTTGTCCGACAGGCCCCAGCAGCATCAAGGTGACCATCGCCACCCGTCCCGGTATCGTCGAAGGGCATCTCGGCGACAGCAGCAGCGCCGGCTTTGCCGATTTCACCAACAAGGAGACGTTTTCCAACACGGAAATCGCGAGCGTGAAACTTCTGATCATCCCGGTGCTGTCGGTGGTGGGCTCAGCGGCGTTCGACATGGCCAACAACACGCCAACGACGTTGACTTTCAACAAGGCCGATATCGATGCCAAGACGATAAGGACCGCTTACACCCAAAATTTTACCCAGTCGTTGACTACGTCGCTGGTCAGCGATTTGTCGCTGACGGCGAATTTACTCGGTCTGCCGCTGCTGAATCTGAACACGCTGATCGCAACCGTAAGCCCGCCAGTGGTGGCACTTCTGAACAGCGTAACAGCTCCGGTCGACACGTTGCTTACCAATCTGCTCGGAGCTCTTGGCGTGCGTCTCGGTGAAGCCGACGTCCGGGTCACCGGCGCAACGTGCGGACGTGCCGTGCTTGTCCAGTAAGATGGCCGGCACGCGCTGATCTAGGCAAGGTGTCCAAGAAAGCATCCGAGTGTCGGCAGCAAAAGCACGGCTTCTCCGGCGAGCGAGGCATCGCCGCCAAGTTTCGCAACCGCTCCTAGGTCTTGCGGCAGCGGCCAATTGGCCGGTTCCCCGGCGAAATTGAAGGCACAGAGCAGCCTCTCATCGCCCTGCTCGCGGACAAAGGCCAGCACGTCGCCTTCGACGTCGAGAAAGCGGATCGAACCACCGATCAGCGCCGGATGCCGCTTGCGCAAAGCAAGCGCCGAACGGTAGGCGGAAAGTACCGATTGCTCATTGCCGCTCTGTACATCGACCGCGCGAGCGCGATGGCTTTCCGGCACCGGCAGCCAGGGTTTACCGGTGGAGAAGCCCGCATTATCGGCGCCGGACTCCCAGACCATGGGCGTGCGGCAGCCATCCCTTCCCTTCACACCGGGCCAGAAGCGGATGCCTACCGGATCGCGCAGGTCCTCATAGGCAAGTTCCGCCTCCGGCAAACCGAGTTCCTCGCCCTGGTAGAGGCAGATCGAGCCACGCAGGCAAGAGAGCAGCATGATCGAGAATTTGGCCACCACGTCAGGATCGCCGCCCGGCCGCGTCCAGCGGCTGACATGACGCATGACGTCATGGTTGGAAAACGCCCAGCAGACCCAGCCATCTACGACAGCGTTTTCGAAAGCCTCGACACAGCCGCGCACATGCGCCGCCGAAAATTGCGGGCCAAGCAGATCGAAGGTGTAGCACATCTGCAGCTTGTCGCCGCCGGAGGTGTAGGCGGCCAGCGTCTGTAGGGAGCGCCCCTCATCACCGATTTCGCCGACGGCGGCGCGATCCCCGTACTCGTCGAGCAGCGCCCGAAAGCGCCGCAGGAACGCTAGATTTTCCGGCTGCGTCTTGTCGAACAGGTGCTCCTGGTAGAGGTAGGTGTTGGTCTCGGTGTTGGTGCCCGCAATGCTCGACGCCAAGGGCGCATTGCTGCGCAGCCAGCGGTCGTGGACGTAGTAGTTGACGGTGTCCAGCCGAAAGCCGTCGACGCCGCGCTCCAGCCAGAACCGCACAGTATCCAAGAGCGCGTCCTGGACCTCGGGATTGTGGAAATTGAGGTCCGGCTGCGAAGCGAGGAAATTGTGCAGGTAGTACTGCCGGCGGGTCGCATCCCATTCCCACGAGGGGCCGCCGAAGACCGACAGCCAGTTGTTGGGCGCGCCGCCATCCGGTCTGGCGTCGGCCCACACGTACCAGTCGGCCTTTGGATTGTCGCGGCTGGCGCGGCTTTCGACGAACCATTCGTGCCTGTCGGAGGAGTGCGACAGCACCTGGTCGATGACGATTTTCAGGCCAAGCCGGTGCGCTTCGGCAACCAGTGTGTCGAAATCCTCCAACGTGCCGAACATCGGATCGACGTCGCAATAATCCGATACGTCGTAACCCATATCGGCCATCGGCGACTTGAAGAAAGGCGACAGCCAGACGGCATCCGCGCCGAGCGAGGCGATGTGGGCGAGCCTTGATGTGATGCCAGCGAGATCGCCGCTGCCGTCGCCGGTCGTGTCCTGGAAGGAACGCGGGTAGACCTGGTAAATGACGCAGCCGCGCCACCAGTCGGCCGCTCGCTCGGCATTGTCGTCAGTCATCACGACCCTTTCCCTGTCTGGGCCCTTCCGTCCTGCGCTCGATCATGAAATTCACGCTGCGGCCCGGCAGCGCGCGAGAAAGATCAACTGCTTGCGCTTCGATGGCGGGATGCCATCGGAATCCGTCTCGCGCGGGCAATGTGAAGATGCATTGGCGGCGATCGCCATTGACCATGACGGCAAGCCGGCCATCCCCGCCGCCGAGCAGCATGACGAGGCGACGCCGGGCGGGATCGTTCCAATCCGCCTCGCCGAGCGGCGCCCCCGTCTCGGTGAGCCAGGCGACGTCGGCCGTGTCCGAACCCGCCAGCGGCTGGCCGGTGAAGAAATTTACATTGGAGAGCGCCGGCACCGCGCGGCGCAAAGCGGCCAGTGCACATGCGTAGCTTTCCAGCGCCTGATCACGCCCCTTCCAGTCGAGCCAGGTGATGTTGTTGTCCTGCGCATAAGCGTTGTTATTGCCTTGCTGGCTGCGGCTGAATTCGTCGCCGGCCGTCAGCATGATCGTGCCGCGCGAGGCGAACAGCGTGGCGAGCAGCGCACACTGGTCGCTGAAGCGCGCCTTCGCGATTGCCGCGTCGTCCGTCGCGCCCTCGACGCCGTTGTTCCAGGACAGGTTCTCGTTGTGGCCATCGCGATTTTGCTCACCATTGGCCTCGTTATGCTTCTCCTCATAAGCAACGATGTCGGCCAGCGTCATGCCGTCATGGGCCGCGATGAAATTCACCGTGCGGCTGGCGGGCTGGCCGCCCTTGGCGAAAATATCGGACGAACCGGCAAGTCGTGTCGCCAGCGTACCAACCATGCCGGCATCGCCGCGCCAGAAGCGCCTGGCATCGTCGCGATAACGATCGTTCCATTCCAGGAAGCGGGAGGGGAAGTTGCCGAGCTGATAGCCATCGAGACCGATGTCCCAGGGCTCGGCGATCAACACACGGCCGGCCAACAGCGCATCCTCGCGCATCGCCTCCAGCAACGGCGCTTGCGCTTCGAATGTGCCGTTGACGCGCCCCAGCACCGGTGCCAGGTCGAAACGAAAACCGTCGACGCCGGCATGGCGGACAAAATGGCGAAGCGTGTCGAGCACCATTTCCCGCACCGCCGGGTGATCGCAGGCAATCGTGTTGCCGGTACCGGTGTCATTGACCAGCCTGCCATCCGGCTGATGCCGGTAATAAGCCTGATTGTCTAGGCCGCGCAGCGACAATGTCGGACCGAGCCTGTCACTTTCGCCCGTGTGGTTGAAGACGAGGTCGAGAATGGTGCCGATGCCGGCCGCACGCAGCGCGGCAACGGTAACGCGCAATTCGGCCAGGCCGCCAGGGGCCAGGCGCGGGTCTAGTGCCATGAAGGTGACAGGGTTATAACCCCAGGCGTTGCTCAACCCGAGCGGCGGCAGATGCCGCTCGTCGATCGATGCGGTCACCGGCATCAGTTCGACGGCGGAGACGCCGAGCCTTTGCAGGTGCTCGACGATAGCCGGATGAGCAAGCGCGGCGGTCGTGCCGCGCTGTTTTTCCGGCACATCCGGATGCAGCTTGGTGAAGGCGCGCACCGGCACTTCGTAGATCAGGCCGCCCGGACGGAACAGCGGCGGCGGCACAGGCACAGCCGTGAGCAAGGCTTTCGCCACCGCCTTGGGCATCAGCGGCGCGGTGTCGGCACCTTCGTTGCGCCGCGCGGCGAGACGCCAGTGATAGGCGTAGGGCCGATCGATCTCGACGGCGTAGGGATCGGTCAGCAGCTTGTCGGGGTCGAACCAAAATCCGCGCTCGGGCGCGTAATCGCCATCGGCGCGAAAGCCGTAGCGGGTGCCCTCGCCGAGGCCGGAGACGAAGAGGGCATGCACGCTGTCGCCTTCCGGTTTCAGCTCCAGCCTGTCGAGTTCGCGCTCACCCTGCTCATCGAAGATCGACACCCAGAGGCGGCGCGCCGACGAAGACCAGGCGGCAAAGCGGATGCCGTCGGGGGTGATGGTGGCGCCTAGTGAGGTCATCGGCGCGTCCTCCACCCTCCCCCTTGTGGGAAGGGTCGCGAACGAAGTGAGCGGGGTGGGGGTGACGCCGGCAAAGCCCTCTACGAGCACCCCCACCCCGACCCGCTACGCGGATCGACCCTCCCCACAAGGGGGAGGGTGAAGCCACCGCCACGCTCAAGTAATCACGCTCGGCTTGTCGCGGCCGGTATGGCTCCTGATTCCCGCGATGTCATCCGCTGCTGCGATCAGATCGGCGAGCGCCTTCTGCGTATCGAGATCGTGCCTGGCCTTGTCCGGCTCGTAGCGCTCGATGTAGACGCGCAAGGTGGCGCCCGAGGTGCCCGTGCCGGAAAGCCGGAAGACGACGCGCGAGCCGCCTTCGAACAGCACCCTGATGCCTTGATGCTCGCTCACCGAACCGTCGACCGGATCGTGATAGGTGAAGTCGTCGGCATTGGCGATCTTCAGGCCGCGCACGCTGGTGCCCGGCAGCGAGCCAAGCTTTGCGCGCAGTTCGTCGACCAGCGCATTGGCGCGCCCGCTCTCGACTTCCTCGTAGTCATGGCGCGAATAATAGTTTCGGCCGTAGGTCGCCCAGTGCTCGGTGACGATCTGCTTACAGCTCTCGCCGCGCGCGGCGAGGATGTTGAGCCACAAAAGCACGGCCCACAGGCCGTCCTTCTCGCGCACATGGTTGGAGCCGGTGCCCGCACTTTCCTCGCCGCAGATCGTCGCCATGCCGGCGTCGAGCAAATTGCCGAAGAATTTCCAGCCGGTCGGCGTCTCATACATGCCAATGCCGAGTTTTTCGGCGACGCGGTCGGCGGCCCCACTGGTCGGCATCGAGCGCGCAATGCCCTTCAGGCCTTCCTTGTAGCCCGGCGCCAGGCGGGCGTTGGCGGCAAGCATGGCGACAGAATCCGACGGGGTGACGAAAATGCCCTTGCCGATGATCAAATTGCGGTCGCCGTCACCGTCGGAAGCGGCACCGAAATCCGGGGCGTCCGGTCCCATCATCTCGTCATAGAGATGTTTGGCATGGACCAGGTTCGGATCCGGATGGTGGCCGCCGAAATCCGGCAGCGGCTTGAAGTTGCGGCAGGTGCCGTCGGGCGCGCCAAGCCGGTGTTCGAGGATCTCCTTGGCGTAAGGGCCGGTCACCGCGTGCATGGCGTCGAAGCGCATGCGAAAGCCCGACTTGAACAGTTTGCGCAGCGCGTCGAAATCGAACAGGCTTTCCATCAGCTCGGCATAGTCGACGACCGGATCGATGATCTCGACCGTCATGCCGGCGGCCTTGACCGTGCCGATCGCGTCGATGTCGATCGGATCGATGTCGACGGTCTTGAAGCTGGAGATCGCCTTGGTCCTGGCGAAGATCGCATCGGTCAGCTTTTCCGGCGCCGGGCCGCCATTGCCGGCATTGTACTTGATGCCGAAATCCTCGTGCGGGCCGCCCGGATTGTGGCTGGCCGACAGGATGATGCCGCCGAACGTCTTGTATTTGCGGATGACATGCGAAGCGGCCGGCGTCGACAAGATGCCGCCCTGCCCGACCATCACCTTGCCAAACCCGTTGGCGGCGGCCATGGCGATGGCCTTCTGGATGACCTCGCGATTGTAGAAGCGGCCGTCGCCGCCGATCACCAGGGTCTCGCCCTTGAACCCGTCCAGCGCGTCGAAGATCGACTGGATGAAGTTCTCGGCATAGTGCTCCTGCTGGAATACAGGCACCTTCTTGCGCAGCCCCGAAGTGCCGGGCTTCTGGTCGGAATAGGGTTTGGTGGGAACGGTGCGTATCATGCTTCAAGCAACCCTTTTCGAAAGCAGCAGGCGATAGAGTTCAACGTATTTGTCAGCGCTTCGGTCCCAGGACAGGTCGGTCTTCATGCCCTGGCGCTGGATGGCCTCGAAGATCGCGGGGCTGGCATGGGCCTCGGCCAGGCGGCGGATGGCATGAAGCAGCGCGCCGCCGTCGCTGGGCGCGAACTGGAACCCGGTCGCCACGCCGGCGGCAATCGCCGCCTCGTTGGCGTCGATGATGGTGTCGGCGAGCCCCCCGGTGCGGGCGACCACCGGCACGCAGCCATAGCGCAGGCCATAAAGCTGCGTCAGTCCACAAGGCTCGAAGCGCGACGGGATGACGATGGCGTCGCAGCCGCCCTGCATGACGTGAGACAGGCCTTCGTCATAGCCCACGACGACGCCTATACGGCCGCGGTGGCGTGCGGCGGCGGCGAGCAGCGCGCCTTCGAGGCCGGCATCGCCCGAACCCAGAATAGCCAGCCGCGCGCCCGTCGCAACGATGCCGTCGACCGCCGTCGCCAATATATCCATGCCCTTCTGCCAAGTCAGGCGGCTGACGACGCAGACGATCGGGCTACCGTCGCGATCGAGGCCGAAACGGCCCTCGACAGCGGCCCTGTTGGGCGCGCGCGCCTTGAGCGAGGCGGCTGTATAGTTCGACACCAGATGCTTGTCGGTCTCCGGGTTCCAGATGGCGGTGTCGATGCCGTTGACGACGCCATAGAGATCGCTGGAGCGCATGTTGATCAGGCCGTCGAGACCCATGCCGAATTCCGGCGAGCGGATTTCTTGCGCATAGGTCGGGCTGACGGTGGTGATTGCCCAGGCAGCCTGCAGGCCGGCCTTGAGGAAGCCGACGCCGCCATAATATTCCACGCCGTCAAGCGCCATCGCCGCCGTCGGCAGTCCGAGTTCGCCGAAGATGCCGGCGCCGAACTGCCCCTGGAAGGCGAGGTTGTGGACAGTCATCATCGACGGCGTGCCGACCGCTTTGCCATAGCGCATATAGGCCAGCGTCATCGCCGACTGCCAGTCATGGGCATGCACGATATCGGGCATGTAACCGGAGATGGCACCGCCGGCGATGTCGGCGCCGGCCTGGCTGAGCGCTGCGAAACGGCGCCAATTGTCCGGCCAATCGGCACCCGCGGCATTGCCATAAGGACCGCCGGGACGATCGAACAGATGCGGCGCATCGAGCACGAAAAGATCGAGCCCGGCAAGCTGGACAGAATGGACCGAAGCCTTGCCGCCCTGCAGCAGCGGATACTTGTAGACAGACTTTTTTTCTTGAAGGCGTCCATCACCATGGGAAAACCGGGAATAAGCGTGCGCATGGTCACGCCTTTGGCGGCCAGCGCGACGGGCAGCGCGCCGGTCACATCGGCAAGCCCGCCGGTCTTGATCAGCGGAAAGATCTCGGGCGTGACCGACAGAACCTGCATGCGCTTACCGAACCGCTCCTGGTGCATGTAGCCCAAACCGTGCAGCGGTTCTGGGGCAAGGACATGCACAAACCACCCTAAAGTGACAGCTTGTTGATCAAACTGATCAGGTTGACAACTTGTTGATCATGTCCTGCGTGATCAGGCAGATGCCCTTTTCCGAAACGCGGAAGCGCTTGGCGTCGAGCACGGGATCCTCACCGACCACCAGCCCTTCCGGTATCCTTACACCGTGGTCGATGACGACGCGCTTCAACGTTGCGTTCCGGCCGACATGGACGTCGGGCAGCATGACGACTTCTTCCAGCGTCGAATAGGAATTGATGCGCGCGCCGGTGAAAATCAGGCTTTTCCTGAGCGTCGCACCCGAGACGATGCAGTCGCCCGATACCAGCGAGGACACGGCCGAACCGCGCCGTCCATCCTCGTCATGCACGAACTTCGCCGGCGGCTTCAACTCGGCATAGGTCCAGATCGGCCAGTCGCGATCGTAGAGGTCGAGTTCGGGCGTCACGTCGGTCAGGTCGATATTGGCTTCCCAATAGGCATCGACGGTGCCAACATCGCGCCAGTAGGCCTCATTTTCCGCGGTCGAGCGCACGCAGGACTTGGCGAAGCGGTGGGCGATCGCCTTACCGTGCTCGACGATATAGGGGATGATGTCCTTGCCGAAGTCGCGGCTCGAACCGGGCTCGGCCGCATCGCGGCGCAGCTGCTCCATCAGGAACTTGGTCTTGAACACGTAGATGCCCATCGAGGCCAGGGCAAACTCCGGTTTGTCTGGAATGCCGGGAGGGTCGGCCGGCTTTTCGACGAAGGCGATGATGTTGTCCTTGGCATCGACATGCATGACGCCGAAGCCCGTGGCCTCCATGCGCGGCACTTCGAGGCAGCCGACGGTGACATCGGCGCCGGCGTCGACATGCTGGCGCAGCATCAGCTCGTAGTCCATCTTGTAGATGTGATCGCCGGCGAGGATGACCATGTATTCGGGGCCATAGGCCTCGATGATGTCGATGTTCTGGTAAACCGCGTCGGCCGTGCCTTCATACCACTGGGTTTCCGACACGCGCTGGCTGGCCGGCAGGATATCGAAGCTTTCGTTTCGTTCGGGCCGCAGGAAGTTCCAGCCTCGCTGCAAATGGCGGATCAGCGAATGCGCCTTGTATTGGGTTGCAACCCCAAGGCGGCGGATGCCGGAGTTGAGGGCGTTGGAGAGCGCGAAATCGATGATGCGCGTCTTGCCGCCGAAATAGACCGCCGGCTTGGCGCGCCGGTCGGTCAGTTCCTTGAGGCGGCTGCCGCGCCCGCCGGCCAGCACATAGGCCATGGCGTCGCGGGCCAGCGGCTGGGTTCGTTTCGAGTTTGCCATTTTCTACCCTCCCAAGTTACCCGGTCTCGACATGGCTTGTTCCGCGACCAGTTCAAGCATGATCGTCGACAGCGGCGGCAAGAGCATCGTTGCGGAGATGCCCCCTTCCTCCGCCCGCGCTTCGACGGCGCCGCCATTGCCCTTGCCGGATCCGCCATATTCGGAAGCGTCCGTGTTGATGATCTCGCGCCATGTGCCGGCTTTCGGCAGCGGCACGCGGTAGTTGTCGCGCGGCACCGGCGTGAAATTGGAGATGATCGCGACCGGATTGCCTCCCGGCGCGCTGCGCAGCCAGGCGAAGACGGAATTCTGGCTGTCGTCGACGATCAGCCAGGAAAAGCCTTCCGGCTCGCAGTCGCGGCCGTGCAGGGCCGGTCGCGAGCGGTAGAGATAGTTGAGGTCGCGCACCACCTGCCAGACACCGCGATGCGAGCGGAAATCGAGAAGATTCCAGTCGAGCGCGCGCGCCTCGCTCCATTCGCGGCGCTGCGCGAACTCCTGGCCCATGAACAGCAGCTTCTTGCCGGGGTAGCCCCACATGAAAGCGTAGTAGGCGCGCAATGTCGCGAATTTCTGCCAGTCGTCGCCGGCCATCTTGCCAAGCAGCGTGCCTTTGCCGTGCACGACCTCGTCATGCGAGAGCGGCAGCACGAAATTCTCCGAGAAGGCATAGACTAGGCCGAAGGTAAGGTCGTTGTGGTGGTGTTTGCGGAAGATCGGCTCCTTGGAGAAATACTCCAGCGTGTCGTGCATGAAGCCCATGTTCCACTTGAAGCCGAAGCCCAGCCCGCCTTCATGGACCGGCGCCGAGACCTTCGGCCACGAGGTCGATTCCTCGGCGATGGTCATGACGCCTGGATGGTGGCCGTAGAGCTCCTTGTTCATCTTCTGCAGGAAGCTGACCGCCTCGAGGTTCTCGCGGCCGCCCTTCTCGTTAGGAATCCATTCGCCTGCCTTGCGCGAATAATCGAGGTAGAGCATCGAGGCGACCGCGTCGACGCGCAGGCCGTCGACATGATATTTTTCGGCCCAGAACAAGGCGTTGTTGACCAGGAACGACACCACCTCGCGGCGACCGAAATTATAGATCGCGGTGTTCCAGTCGGGATGAAAGCCCTGGCGCGGATCGGCATGCTCGTAGAGCGCAGTGCCGTCGAAATGGGCAAGGCCGTGCTCGTCGACCGGAAAATGCGCCGGCACCCAGTCGAGGATGACGCCGACGCCGGCACGGTGGGCGCCGTCGACAAAGCGGGCAAAGCCGGCCGGGTCGCCAAAGCGCGCCGATGGCGCATAGAGGCCTGTCGTCTGGTAGCCCCAGGAGGGATCATAGGGATGTTCGGAGATCGGCATGAACTCGATGTGGGTGAAGCCGGTCTCGACGACATAGGGGATCAGCCGGTCGGCCAGTTCATCCCATGACAGAAACGTTCCATCGTCGCGAAGCTGCCAGGAGCCGGCATGGACCTCGTAGATGGAGATGGCCTCGCGCCGGGGATCGGCATTGCGCCAGAAACTGCGATGCGCCTCGTCGCCCCATTGATGGGCGGGCGACGCAGCGGTCACCGACGCGGTCGCCGGGCGCAGTTCGGACTTGAAGGCAAACGGATCGGCCTTCAGCGGCAATCTTACGCCATCGGGGCCGATGATCTCGTACTTGTAGGGCCTGCCGGCGCCGATATCGGGGATGAATACCTCCCAGATGCCGGTGTCGCGGCGGTCGCGCATCGAATGGCGGCGGCCGTCCCAGTCGTTGAAATCGCCGACCACCGAGACGCGCCTTGCATTGGGGGCCCAGACGGCGAAATGCACTCCGGTGGCGCCTTCGTGCTCGATGACATGCGCGCCGAGCTTGTCGAACAGCCTCAGATGCGAGCCCTCGGCAATGTAGTAATCGTCCATCGGACCGAGCACCGGGCCGAAAGAATAGGGATCCGTCAACCACCAGTCGCCCCCGGCATTCCTGGCGTGATAGCGCAATGGCTGGCGCTTCTTGATCGACAGCTTGCCTTCGAAAAAGCCGCCATCGTCACGCCTGGACAGTTCACCAGCAATCATGCCGGTCAGCGTATAGGCGGTGACGAACTCCGCATGCGGAACGAAACAGCGGGCAAACAGGTTCTTGCCCACCTCATGGACGCCGAGGACCGCAAACGGATTGCCGTGCGTGCCGGCGACAATCGCCGCGACATCGCTGGCCGGGGCCGATCCGTCCGGCCCGCTTGTCGCAGCGGTCGCGCGCGGTTTCCTCATCGGGCAGTGTCCCTCCCCGGGCACCAAATGTTTGTTTTAAGGTATAAATTCGGCGTTTGAACTCACACCCCGGACTACATCGTTCGTGGCCTCATGCAATCACATCAGGCAGGTACGTTCCAGATGTCTTTCGCGTATTGGCGGATCGTGCGATCGGAAGAGAACCAGCCGACGCGCGCAACGTTGCGGATTGCCCTGGCGTACCAGTCCGGACTGTTGCGCCAGACGGCGTCGACGTCTCGCTGGCAAGCGGCATAGGCGTCGAAATCCGCCGCGACCATGAACCAGTCGCTGTCGTAGAGACCATTGATGAGATCGCGGTAGCGGTTGGGATCATCGGGCGAAAAGACGCCCGATGAAACGGCCGCGAGCGCCTGCGACAATTCGGGCGATGCCTCGATGACGCCACGCGGATCGTAGCCATTGTTGCGGCGCTCGGCGACCTCCGCCGTGGTCAGGCCGAAGATGAAGATGTTGTCGTCGCCGACGCACTCCTTGATTTCGACATTGGCACCGTCGAGCGTGCCAATGGTCAGCGCGCCGTTCAGCGCGAACTTCATGTTGCCGGTGCCCGAAGCCTCCATGCCGGCTGTCGAGATCTGCTCGGAAAGGTCGGCAGCCGGCATCATGATCTCGGCGAGGCTGACATTGTAGTTCGGCACGAACACCACCTTGAGCAAGCCGCGAACGGCCGGATCGCGGTTGATGACCCTGGCGACGTCGTTGGCCAGTTTGATGATCAGCTTGGCATTGTGGTAGCTGGGCGCCGCCTTGCCGCCGAAGAATTTCACGCGCGGCATCCAGTCGCGCTCCGGATGCGAGCGGATCTGGTCGTAGAGCGCGACCGCCTCGAGGATGTTCAGGAGTTGGCGCTTGTATTCGTGGATGCGCTTGACCTGGATGTCGAACAGCGCCGAGGGATCAAGCCGGATGCCGAGCCGGTCGGCGACGAGATTGGCCAACTTCACCTTGTTCTGCCGCTTCACGCCGGCGAATTTTTCGCGGAAAGCGGTATCGTCGGCAAAGGCATCGAGCCCCCTGATGGCCTCGATATCATCCAGGAAGCGGTCGCCGATCGCCTCGCGGGCGAGTGCGGTCAGACCTGGATTGCACTGGATCAGCCAGCGCCGCGGCGTGATGCCGTTGGTCTTGTTGTTGATGCGGTCGGGGTAGAGCGTGTGCAGGTCGGCGAATACCGTTTCCTTCATCAGCTCGGTATGCAGCGCCGAGACCCCATTGATCGAATGCGAGCCGACGAAGGCGAGATTGCCCATGCGCACGCGACGGTCGCCATTCTCCTGGATCAGCGAGATGCGGCTGATCTGCTCGCCGGAGAACTGATTGGTGGCGCGCGCCTCGAGCAGCACCTGCGCGTTGATGGCGTAGACGATCTGCATGTGGCGCGGCAAAAGCCGCTCGAACAGCGGCACCGGCCAGCTTTCCAGCGCCTCCGGCAGCAGCGTGTGGTTGGTATAGCCGAAGGTGCGTTTGGTGGTGTCCCAGGCCTGGTCGAAATCCATGCCGTGGACGTCCATCAGGAGGCGCATCAGCTCCGGCACGGCGATCGCCGGATGGGTGTCGTTGAGGTGTATTGCCGCCTTGTCGGGCAGCGACTTCAGGTCGCCATATTGGCTGAGATGCCGCTGCACGATGTCCTGCAAAGAGGCGGTGGAGAAAAAATATTCCTGCCGCAGCCTGAGTTCCTGCCCTGCCATGTGGGAATCGGCGGGATAGAGTACGCGCGACAGCGCGTCGGCCTTGTTGCTTTCGGCGAGTGCGCCGATGTGGTCGCCAGCATTGAACTTGTCGAGCAGGATCGGATCGACCGGCATGCCCGACCAAAGCCGCAAGGTGTTGACGCGGTTCCCCCGCCAGCCGACGACAGGTGTGTCGTAGGCGACGGCCAGCACATGCTCGGTCGGCTTCCAGACATGGCGTTCCAGCCGGCCATCCCTGGTGGTGACCGATTCCACCGAGCCGCCGAACCCGACCTCGAACGACCGTTCGCGGCGTTCGAACTCCCAGGGGTTACCGTGATCGAGCCAAGTCTCGGGCAATTCCACCTGCCAGCCGTCATGTATCTCCTGGCGGAACATGCCGTTGGCGTAGCGGATACCGTAGCCATGCGCGGGAATATCGACGGTGGCCATGCTTTCCATGAAGCAGGCGGCGAGCCGGCCGAGGCCGCCATTGCCAAGTGCTGCATCCGGCTCGAGCGTGGCGATGAGGTCGAGTTCCACACCCAGCGACGACAACGCCTCGCGCATGTTCTCCATCAAGCCGAGATTGGAGAAGGCGTCACGCATCAGGCGGCCGATGAGGAACTCCAGCGAGAGGTAATAGACGCGCTTTTCCTGCTGGGCGTAGGCCTCTTTCGTCGCCTGCATCCAGCGATCGACGATGCGGTCGCGCACGACCTTGATCGAGGCGGTCAGCCAATCGTACTGGGTGGCGACGGTGGTGTCCTTGCCGACCCTGTATTTGAGGGCCATCAAGACTTCTCTTGCGAGCGTCTTGGGGTCGGGATTTTCAAGCAGTGGCGGGAGGGGATCGGATGTCATCGTGCGTGTCATGCTGCCTCTCGTGCGGTTGCCACGATCATACCGGCTTTCATCATTCATCCCAGCCCATGCTACCGCATTGCAGCAAACGTTCAATCGATTTAAATAAGCCGGAGGTGACTTACCAGCGGCAATTTGGCAGTTCAGGCCGCCAGCGCCGCTTCCGGCGGCGTCTTTGCCCCGGTCATGAAGGCGACGGCATCGGACATTGTATGTTGTTTGGGATCGATGACGCACAGCCGACGACCCAGCCGATGGATGTGGATGCGGTCTGCCACTTCGAAGACATGCGGCATGTTGTGCGAGATCAGCACGATCGGCAGGCCCCGCTTCTTCACGTCGAGGATGAGTTCCAGCACGCGGCGGCTTTCCTTGACGCCAAGTGCTGCCGTCGGCTCGTCCATGATGACCATCTTGGAGCCGAAAGCGGCGGCGCGCGCCACTGCCACGCCCTGGCGCTGGCCGCCCGACAGCGTCTCCACCGCCTGGCTGATGTTCTGGATGGTCATCAGGCCGAGTTCAGTCAGCTTGTCGCGGGCGCGCTTTTCCATCGCCGGACGGTCGAGCATGCGAAGCCATTGGCCGACAAAGCCGGGCTTGCGTATCTCGCGGCCGAGAAACATGTTATCGGCGATCGACAGCGCCGGCGATAGCGCCAGGTTCTGGTAGACGGTTTCGATGCCGGCTTCGCGGGCCTCCATGGGCGACTTGAAGGCGACCGGTTTGCCCTCAAGCCGGATTTCGCCTTCATCGGGCACCACAGCGCCTGAAATCGCCTTGATGAGCGACGACTTGCCGGCGCCGTTGTCGCCGATAACAGCGAGGATTTCGCCGGGGTAGAGGTCGAAATCGGCATTGTCCAAGGCGGTGACGCGGCCGTAGCGCTTGACCAGTCCGCGAGCGGTGAGGATAGGGTCCTGGGTCATGCCGAAACCTTTCTGATCCATTGATCGACCGCCACGGCGCCGATGATCAGCACGCCGGTGAGCAGCACCTTCCATTGCGGATCGGCGCCCAGCATGTTGAGGCCCATGGAGACGACACCGACGATCATCGCGCCGAACAGCGTGCCGAGGATCGAGCCGCGGCCGCCGAAAAGAGAAATACCGCCGATCACCGTGGCGGTAATCGCCTGCAGATTATAGTCGGTCACGGCGGCCGACGGCGAGATCGACCCATTGCGACCGATGGAGACCCAGGCGGCGAAAGCGGCGATCAGCCCGGCCAGGGTATAGACCGTCATGAGCACCTTCTTGGTCTGGATACCCGACAGTTTCGCCGCCTCCTGGTCATCGCCGACAGCGTAGACATGGCGGCCCCATGCCGTGTGATTGAGCACGTACCAGAGGAGCAGCACGAGCGCGACCATCGCAATCACGCCGGCTGTGAGCACAGCAGTGCCGACCTTGAAGCTGAGCGCGAACAGATGCAGCAGCGGCGCCTGAACGTCTACGTCGGTGTCGCGGATCGTCTCATTGGCCGAATAGATGAAGTTCGTCGCCATGACGATGTTCCAGGTGCCGAGCGTCACGATGAATGGCGGCAGTTTCATGTAGGCGACAAGCACCCCGTTGAGCAGCCCGCAGGCAGCACCCGCGGCAAGTCCGATCGCCACGGCAAGGACGCTCGGCAGGCCGTAGCTGACGGCGCAATTGCCCATGATCACGGCCGAAATCACCATGATGACGCCAATCGAAAGGTCGATGCCGGCGGTGAGGATGACCAGGGTCTGGGCCGCCCCCAGAATGCCGACGATGGCGATCTGCTGCAGGATCAGCGTCAGCGTGTAGGACGAGAAGAAACGCCCGCCAATGGTGAGGCCGAACACGATGATCGCCAGGACCAGAACGATCAGCGGCACCGCGGCCGGCGTCGAATGCAGAAAATGCTGGATGCGTCTGACCGCCGATTTATGCTCGTCAAACGCGGCAACGCTCGTGTCGCTGCCCGAGAGAACCTTCTCGAATTCCTGAGCTTGAGACATGTTTCCTCCCCGTAGGGTATCAGCCACGCGGCGACACCCGTCCACGCCTTTCCGGTCTCCTGCCGGGATTGTTCGCGGTCACGCGACCATCGTCCACCCGAAGCGGCCGGGGATCAAGTCCGGCCGCTCCGTTTTTCGTTGCCAGTCAGACCGGCATCAGCCCCAGCACTTGGCGAGGCCTTCCTTGGTGTCGATGGACTTCACGCCATTGGCCGGCTTGTCGGTCACCAGATTGACGCCGGTGTCGAAGAAGTTCTTGCCTTCGGTCGGCTTCGGCTTGGTGCCGTCCTTGGCGAAGTTGGCGATGGCCTCGATGCCGAGTGCCGCCATCTGCAGCGGATATTGCTGCGATGTCGCGCCGATGACGCCTTCGGCCACCGACTTCACGCCGGGGCAGCCGCCATCAACGGAGACGATCAGCACCTGGCTTTCCAGGCCGACGGCCTTGAGCGCCTGATAGGCGCCGACCGCAGCCGGCTCGTTGATGGTGTGGATGACGTTGATGGTGTTGTCCTTCTGCAGAAGGTTCTCCATCGCCTTGCGGCCGCCCTCCTCATTGCCGTTGGTGACGTCATGGCCGACGATGCGCGCGTCATCCTCGTCGCCGATCTTGTTGGGATCCTTCACGTCGATGCCGTAGCCCATCATGAAGCCCTGGTCGCGCAGCACGTCCACGGTCGGCTGCGAGGGGGTCAGGTCGAGGAAGCCGATCTTGGCGTCCTTGGCCTTGTCGCCGAGCGTCGCGGCGGCCCAGGCGCCGATCAGCTTGCCGGCCTCCAAATTGTCGGTGGCAAAGGTCGCGTCGGCAGCGTCGATCGGATCGAGCGGCGTGTCGAGCGCGATCACCAGCAGGCCGGCGTCACGCGCCTTCTTCACGGTTGGCACGATGCCCTTGGTGTCGGACGCGGTAATGAGGATGCCCTTGGCGCCGTCGGCGATGCAGCTCTCGATCGCCGCGACCTGGCTTTCGCTGTCGCCGTCGATCTTGCCGGCATAAGTCTTGAGGTCGACACCAAGCTCCTTGGCCTTGGCGGTCGCACCCTCCTTCATCTTGACGAAGAAGGGATTGGTGTCGGTCTTGGTGATCAGGCAGGCGCCGACACCGGCCGCGGATGCGGACGAGGCGAATGCCATCAGGCCCAGAGCGGCCGCCGCAAAGACGGTGGACTTCAACAGTTTTGTATTGGTCACGATTTTCCTCCCAGTGGAACATTCCGGATGCCGGCCAACCGGCACCCGTACGGCATCCAAGCAACCTCTCCCGGTGGGATGCCTGCCTCAAATGACACCAGACCAATCTCTCTGTCAATAATTAAATCACTCTTATTTATTATTGACAGCCTTGCGCCGTTCGCACATTCTGTTCCAAAAGCCTCGAGGGGAAATGACGGGAGGAACAGGGTGGAGACGGCCATTGCCAGGCATGGTTCGCCCGAGGCGAATGAGAGCCTTATTCACCGCGGCACCAACCAGAGCGGCATGCGGGACCACAATGAGCGGCTGGTGCTCTCGCTGGTGCGCCAGCATGGCAGCCTGGCGAAGTCCGACATCGCCCGCATGACCGGACTGTCGGCGCAAACCGTCTCCGTCATCATGCGCGAGCTCGAGGAGGAAAGCCTGCTGCTGCGGCAGGCGCCGCTGCGCGGCAAGATCGGCCAGCCCTCAATCCCCATGGCGCTCAATCCCGAAGGCGCGTTCTTCATCGGCCTGAAGATCGGCCGCCGCAGCGCCGAACTCGTGCTGATCGATTTCCTCGGCAATGTACGTTCGATGCTGCAGCATTCCTACCGCTACCCTGCCCCGCGCGAGACGGTGGAATTCGTCACATCAGGCATGAAGAAGATGCGTGGCGAGCTTTCGCCCGCGCAGGACAAACGCATAGCGGGGCTCGGCATCGCCATGCCTTTCGAGCTCTGGAACTGGGCCGATACCGCCGGCGCGCCGCGCGACGTCATGGACGAATGGCGCCATCGCGATATCCGCGCCGACATCCAGGCGCAATGCGATTTTCCGGTCTATCTGCAGAACGACGCCACTTCGGCCTGCGGCGCGGAACTGGTCTTCGGCCAGGCAGGCGCCCCGCGTGATTTCGTCTATTTCTATATCGGCGCCTTTGCCGGCGGCGGCATCGTCCTCAACGGACGGCTCTTTGGCGGCCCGACCGGCAACGCCGGCGCGCTGGGCTCCATGCCGGTGCCCGGACCGGAGGGAAAGCCGACCCAATTGATCGACGTGGCCTCGATCGCCATGCTCGAAAAAGCGCTCAATGCACGTGGCGTCGAGGCTTCGCATCTCTGGACGTCGCCCGAGGACTGGGGCGAGATCGGCGCCGAGCTCGACGACTGGATCACAAACGCCTCGCGGGCGCTCGCTTATGCCATCGTCGCGGCATCGTCCGTCATCGACTTCGAGGCGGCGGTGATCGACGGCTGGATGCCGACGCAGGTGCGCCGCAGGCTGGTCGACGCCGTCATCGCAACCATCGACACGGTCGATGCCGAGGGATTGAAACTGCCAAACGTCCGCGAAGGCACCGTCGGTATTCACGCGCGCGCTCTCGGCGGCGCCAGCCTGCCATTATCCGAGCGCTTCCTGATCGGTTCGACCACGATTTCCAGGAGCATCTGAATGCTGATCGGAATCCCGGCGCTGCTCGGTCCGGAGCTTCTGGCGATCCTGCGTGCGATGGGGCATGGCGACGAAATCGCCCTGGTCGATGGAAACTACCCGGCCGAAGAGCAGGCAAGGCGGCTGGTGCGGGCCGACGGCCACCATCTCATGCCGGTGCTGGACGCCATATTGAGCGTGCTGCCCGTCGATGACGTCGTGCCGGAGGCGCTGTTTCGCGCCTCGGCCAAGGGCGACCCCTCGCTCGCCGATCCCGTGCATCATGAAATCGAAGTGCTGTGTGCAAAACGCGCGCCCGGGCGCAAGGTGGTTGCGCTGGCCGGTGCCGACTTCTATGCACGCGTCAGGGCCGCGCACGCCATCGTCGCGACCAGCGAACCCAGGCTCTACGCCAACATCATCATCCGCAAGGGCGTGATCCATCCGCCGGAGACGACAAGACAATGATCCTTTGCTGCGGCGAGGCCCTGATCGATATGCTGCCGCGCACGACGACGGAGGGAGAACGGGCCTTCGCACCCTATGTCGGCGGCGCGGTGTTCAACACCGCCATTGCGCTCGGCCGGCTGGGCGCTCCTGCCAGCTTCTTCTCGGGCCTGTCGTCGGACCTGTTCGGCGGCCAGCTCCGCGAAGCGCTCGGGGCGAGCAAGGTCAGTTCCACCTATGCGCACACTTCGCCCCGGCCGACGACGCTCGCCTTCGTGCGGCTGAACGATGGCCAGGCAACCTACACTTTCTACGACGAGAACACCGCCGGGCGCATGCTGACCGGCGAGGATCTGCCGCAACTTGGTCCGGAGATCGAGGCCATGCTGTTCGGCGCCATCAGCCTTATTTCGGACCCGGCTGGCGCCGCCTACGAGGAATTGATGAAGCGCGAGCATGGTCGTCGCGTCATGATGCTCGATCCCAACATCCGGCCGAACTTCATCCCGGACAAGGCAAAGCATCTGAAGCGTATCCGCGAGATGATGGCGATGGCCGATATCGTGAAACTCTCGGATGAAGATCTTCACTGGTTCGACGAAGCCGGCTCGCACGAGGATGTCGTGCGCAACTGGCTCGACCGCGGACCCAAGCTGATCGTCGTCACCCATGGCAGCGAAGGCGCCGTCGGCTACACCAGGGACCACACGGTCAGCGTAACGCCGCGAAAAGTCGAGGTGGTCGATACGGTCGGCGCCGGTGATACGTTCAATGCCGGCATCCTCGCCTCGCTGCATGAGCAGGGCCGGCTAACGAAAGCGGCGATTTCAGGCCTTTCCGAGGACGCCATCCGTGCGGCCCTGACACTCGGCGCCAAAGCGGCGGCGGTGACGGTATCGCGGGCCGGCGCCAATCCGCCCTGGCGCCATGAGATCGCCTGAGTGGCGCGCCAGAGGAACGAATCCGAATTAACAGGTTCCTTGGAACCTTCGCCGGCGCGCTGTTGATGAGGTAGTAAAGAAAACCCGCCTGTGCGGTGGGTCCTTGGCGCAACTCAGCACCATAGCCAAATATGTAGCATAGTTGCCTTCACCCCGTCAAGAAAAAATTCCTATCTTCGGATAGCTGCCGCACTGCGGACTGGCCGTTCTCAGGCCTTGGCTGACCCAGGTTCGGGCCGTGGTACGGCCCAACATGGATTGAGCCGGCCGATCACTTTATGTTTCGCAGGGTCGACTCTGGGGTTCTAAGGCCGTAATTGCGCCCGACGAAGCGCGGATTTCCGGCGTCTGGCTGACCGACACCGGAAAATGCGGTAACAGACTGCCACGATCGGGCAATTTGTCGCTCCGCGCGCCCGGCTTTCTCGGTAGGCGCAATTCTGATACCAGCGGGCCGAGGCTAGACCGCCTGGTTAAAAGTTTGAGGACGACATGCAGTTCATCGATCTTGGCGCACAGCGCGAACGAATCCGCGACCGGCTGAAGGCAGCGATCGACCATGTCGTCGAGGACGGCCGCTATATTCTCGGTCCACAGGTAGCCGAATTCGAGAAAAAGCTCGCCGCCTATGTCGGCGTCAAGCATGTCGTGGCCTGCGCCAACGGCACCGACGCACTGCTTTTGCCGTTGTTCGCCGCCGGGATCGGTCCGGGCGATGCCGTGTTCGTGCCGAGCTTCACCTTTGCCGCCACGGCGGAAGTGGTAGCGCTGGCCAAGGCCGAGCCGGTGTTCGTCGACGTCGATCCCAACACCTACAATATCGATATCGCCAGCCTCGAGGCGGCGATCACGATGATCAAGAACGAAGGCCGGCTGAAGCCCAGGGCGATCATTCCGGTCGACCTCTTCGGCCTTGCCGCCGACTACGATGCCATCATGGCGATCGCCGACCGAGAAGGCCTGATGGTGATCGAGGATGCCGCCCAGTCGATGGGCGGTTCGGCGGACGGCAAGATGTGCGGGTCGTTCGGCACGGTCGGCTCGACCAGTTTCTATCCGGCGAAGCCGCTCGGCTGCTACGGCGACGGCGGAGCGATGTTCACCAACGACGATGCCTTGGCCGATAAGCTGCGCTCCTTCGCCTTCCACGGCAAGGGCGAGACGCAATATGACAACATCCGGGTCGGCATCAATTCACGGCTCGACACGCTGCAGGCCGCGATCCTGATCGAAAAGCTGGCCATTCTCGAGGACGAGATGGTTGCCCGGCAAATGGTAGCGAACCGTTATGCCGAAGGGCTTGGCGATGTCGTCACGGCAGCCCGTGACCTGGACGGCAGCCGCTCGGCCTGGGCGCAATACGCCATCGAGACGCCCAAGCGCGACGGGCTGAAGGCGCATCTCGGCGAAAAAGGCATTCCGTCGGTCATCTACTATGTGAAGCCGCTGCACGAGCAGATCGCCTATCGCGACTATCCGAGAACGCCGACCGGTCTTGCCGTATCCGAGCAATTGCCCAAGCGCATCCTGTGCCTACCGATGCACCCCTATCTCAGCGAAGCCGATCAGGACCGGATCATCGAGACAATCCGCAACTATGTCGGATCGAACTCGGCGCAGGCCGCGGCCGAGTAGTCAGCCGGCTTCAGGCGGGGCTTGCCCCTGCCCTGCCGCTGGCGATGAAATGCGGATTGGCGAAATCCGCATCGCCGCCCTGGTTTCGCTTGCCATACATCAAGGGCTGTCCGTCCAGCGTGCGCGTGATGCCGCCGGCGGCGCGCAGCACGGCATCGCCGGCCGCGGTATCCCACTCCATGGTACGACCGAAGCGCGGATAAATGTCCGCCTCGCCATTGGCGACCAGACAGAATTTCAGCGACGAGCCGACAGAGACGATCTCAGCGACGCCGAGGTCGCGAATATAGGCTTCGGTTTCGGGCGTATTGTGGGAGCGGCTCGCAACCACGGCCAGCGGCGTCGCAGCCGCTCTTACCGAAATCGGCCGGCGAGAAACGATGCGGTAGTCGCCATCTATTTCGAGGGATTCCGCCCTCCCCGGCAGCCCGGAAAAGAAGCGCCCCGTGCACGGCGCGAAGACGACGCCGACTTCCGGCACGCCATGACGGACAAGCGCGATGTTGACGGTGAAATCGGTGCGGCGATTGACGAATTCCTTGGTGCCGTCGAGCGGATCGATCAGGAAGAAAGCCCCGTCCAGATCCGGCGGCACGATGCCGGCGGATGCTTCTTCCTCGGCCACGCAGGGAATGTCGGGAAAGGCGGCACGCAATCCGGCCAGAATGATCTTCTCGCTCTCGCGGTCCGCCTCGGTCACCGGCGAGGAATCTGATTTCTGGTCGACCGCGCAGCCGGCGTGGAACACACGCATGACCTCGCGGCCGGCCGCCAAAGCGAGCCCCTCGAAAATTTCGAGCATCGACCTGTCGTCAGATGCCGCCGCCATTGTCGTATTGGTCTTCGGCAATGTCACGCTCGTTCAGCCAGTGTTCCAGGGCATCTACCATCTCCTCGGCCGATTTGCCGAGTGTCTTCAGATGGATTTCCGGTTTTTCCGGCGCTTCGTAAGGCGAGTCGACACCGGTGAAATTCTTGATCTCGCCATTGAGCGCGCGGGCGTAGAGGCCTTTCGGGTCACGCCTGGCGCATTCCTCGAACGGCGTGTCGACGAACACTTCGATGAACTCGCCTTCGGCCATCAATTCGCGGGCCATGCGCCGCTCGGCGCTGAAAGGCGAAATGAAGGAAACGATGACGATCAGCCCTGCATCGGCCATGAGGCGGGCCACTTCGGCGACGCGGCGGATGTTTTCGACGCGGTCGGCGTCGGTAAAGCCGAGATCGCGGTTGAGGCCGTGGCGGACATTGTCGCCGTCGAGAATGTAGGTATGGCGCCCGGAGGCGAACAGCTTCTTCTCGAACAGGTTGGCGATGGTCGATTTGCCCGAGCCCGACAGCCCCGTGAACCAGAACACGGCGGGCCGCTGGTTCTTGATGTCGGCACGTACCCGCTTGCCGACATCGAGCGATTGCCAATGGATGTTCTCGGCACGGCGCAGCGAATGCAGGATCATGCCGGCGCCGACCGTGGCGTTGCTGATGCGGTCGATCAGGATGAACGCGCCGGTTGTACGGTTCTCGGCGAAGGTGTCGAAAGCGATCGGCGTGCGCGTCGAGATGTTGCAGATGCCTACTTCGTTCATCTCGAGCGACTTGGCAGCTTCACGGGCGAAGTCATTGACATTGACCCGGTATTTCAGGTCGGTGACCGTGGCGCTGGTCTGGTCGGTCTCGGTGCGCAGGATATAGGAGCGGCCCGGCAGCAGCGCATGTTCGTCGAACCAGACGATGTTGGCGGCGAACTGGTCGGCGACCTGCGGGCGTGCCGCAGGCGCCACCAGCATGTTGCCCCGGGAAATCTCGACCTCGTCATCGAGGACAAGCGTGATGGCCTGGCCGGCCACGGCCTGGGCGAGGTCGCCACCCTGCGCGACGATGCGCCTGACGCGGGAGGATTTGCCCGATTTGGCGACGACGACCTCGTCGCCTTGCGAGATGGCGCCCGAGGCGATCGTTCCGGCGAAGCCGCGGAAATCGAGATTGGGGCGATTGACGTACTGCACCGGAAAACGGAACGGCAGCTCGGCCGCGGCCTCGTCGACCGAAACGGTTTCGAGATGTTCGATCAGCGTCGGGCCGGAATACCATTCCATCCTGTCGGAGCGGCCGGTGACGTTGTCGCCGTAGCGCGCCGACATCGGGATCGGCACGATGGTCTCAAAGCCGAGATCGCGCGAAAATTGCAGATAGTCCTGCGTGATCCGGTCGAAGACCGCCTGGTCGAAATCGACGAGATCGATCTTGTTGACGGCCAGCACGATATGGCGGATGCCGAGCAGCGAGGCGATGATCGAGTGGCGCCTGGTCTGGCGCAGCACGCCTTGCCGCGCATCGATCAGCACGATCGCCAGGTCGGCGGTGGACGCGCCGGTGGCCATGTTACGCGTGTACTGCTCGTGGCCGGGCGTGTCGGCGACAATGAATTTGCGCTTTGGCGTGGCGAAGAAGCGATAGGCGACGTCGATGGTGATGCCTTGCTCGCGCTCGGCTTCGAGACCGTCGACCAGCAGTGCGAAATCGATGTCGTCGCCGGTCGTGCCGTGCTTGCGCGAATCGCGTTCGAGCGCGGCGAGCTGGTCCTCGAAAATCTGCTTGGTGTCGGACAGCAGGCGGCCGATCAGCGTCGACTTGCCATCGTCGACGGAGCCGCAGGTGAGGAAGCGCAGCAGCGATTTCTTCTCCTGCGCCGCCAGATAGTCGCGGACGCCGTCGGTAGGTGCGAGGCTCTTTGCCATGATGTGGCGCATGGTCAGAAATACCCCTCGCGCTTCTTCTTTTCCATCGAGCCGGCTTCGTCCCGGTCGATCAGGCGGCCCTGCCGTTCGGAGGTGCGCGCGGTCAGCATCTCGCCGACGATAGCTTCCAGCGTGTCTGCTTCCGATTCGATAGCGCCGGTCAGCGGGTAGCAGCCGAGCGTGCGGAAGCGCACCAGCCGATTCTCGATCGTCTCACCGGGGCGCAATTTCATGCGATCGTCGTCCTTGAGGATGAGCATGCCATCGCGTTCCACGACCGGCCGCTGCTTGGCGAAATAGAGCGGCACGATCGGGATGTTCTCCTGCAGGATGTACTGCCAGATGTCGAGCTCGGTCCAGTTGGACAGCGGAAAGACCCGGATCGATTCACCCGTGGCGATGCGGGTGTTGAAGATCTTCCACATTTCGGGACGCTGGTTCTTCGGATCCCAGACGTGCTGGGCGTTGCGAAAGGAAAAGATGCGCTCCTTGGCGCGCGACTTTTCCTCGTCGCGGCGGGCGCCGCCAAAGGCGGCATCGAAACCGTATTTGTCGAGCGCCTGGCGCAGCGCCACGGTCTTCATCACATGGGTGTGGGTGTTCGAGCCATGATCGAAGGGATTGATGTTGTCGCGCACGCCATCCTGGTTGACGTGAACCAGGAGATCGAAACCGAGTTTTTGCGCCATCTGATCGCGAAAGGCGATCATCTCGCGAAATTTCCAGGTTGTGTCGACATGAAGGAACGGAAAGGGCGGCTTGGCGGGATAGAATGCCTTCATCGCCAGGTGCATCAGCACGGACGAATCCTTGCCTACGGAATAGAGCATGACCGGCTTGGCGAAGGCGGCCGCGACTTCACGGAATATGTGGATTGACTCGGCCTCAAGCCGCTGCAGGTGCGTAAGCGCTGTTGTCATGGCCTGTCTAGCGTTCTCTCGTGCCTTCCGACAGAAGACCTGGCATCAAATCATCGGGCTTCCCGCCCGGTTCAAGCTTGCTTCTGGACAATGTTATTCTTGCGGGCGTTCTAGCAGATCGCCGCTGCCCAGAACAATGCAAGACGCGCCTGGCAAGGAGTGGTTCGGGAATGAATTTTCCATCCATGCGTCAAAATGCGGAAATTCCTGCTTGTCACGCCGGCGGCTGAGAAAATGCGGGGGAAAAAATTGCTTGATGAAAAGCACGCAGTCTTCGCCGCGCCCAAATCCGATCGTCTGCCAGCGACTACCGATTTTCGGTGGCAATCGGCCTTGATGCACTTTCAGAAAAAGACCCAAGCCGCTATACCGGCCCCTGAAAGCGGGCAGATGCACGATGCGACACGGGCAATTTCGGCAGGGCTATGTTCGCCGCCGTCAGACAATCCGCCGTGTGAAGCGTCCGAGAATGGTGAGCCGCCCTTGAGCCAGCTTTCATCGATAAGACGGCAGTTCTCGCCCGCGCGGATCAATATCTATTTTTCCATCGCTTGCTTCTTTTTTCCACCGGTCCTGGGGTCTGTGGTGAGCTTCGTGTTCAACGGCGGCGGCCTGTGGTCGGTTCTTTTGATCGCCTCGAAAAAGAGGCGCTTCAACATCGACCGGGCGATGATGGCGCTCACGATCGCGATCTATGCCTATTGCGCGGCAAATCTCCTGGCTTCGCTCGCCAATAACGCAATTGTCAGGGATGCGCCGCATCTGATCCCGCTCGTCACCTTCCTGTTTTTCCCCCTCTCCTATTCAACCTGGAGCATTACGCAGAAAACAACCCTTGTCCGGATCATAATCCTCAGCAGCATGGCCGCCTGTTTCGTCGCGCTGCTGTTGGCGATCATCCAGCAATATTGGATCGGGATGAGGGCGGAGGGCGGAGCGGGAAATGCGATCGTGTTCGCCACGGTCGTCTGCCTTGCAGTGATGGCCTGCGTGGCCGGTGCTCTGTCGGGCATCGAAAGGCACAAGAGTGCGCTGATCTGCGCAGCGCTCGGCGGAACGATCGCCATCATCTATTCCGGCACGCGTATCATCTGGCTGGCGCTGCTGATTTCCGGCATTGCCGTGCTGTTGATCAACCAGCATTGGCTGAAAGGGAAGAATGCCGTCCGTCTGCTGCTTCTGATGGCGGCGATCGGCGTCGCGGTCGCCGCTATCGGATTCCATACGATATCCGACAGATTTGATTTTCTGCGCTCTGATTGGGACGCGCTTGGGGCGCACGGCAATTCCGACACCTCGCTTGGAATACGTGTTGCCCTCTGGGACATCGGCCTGAAGGCATTTCGCGACATGCCCTTGTTCGGACACGGAGTGGGCGCCAACCAGCTCTTGATCAGGCAGGGCTTCCAAGACCTGTTCGCGAAAACGGCAGGTTTCAATCATTTCCACAATGGCTTCCTGACGGCATTGGTACAGGCGGGCATCCTGGGCGCCGTGACTTTGGCGGCGATCTTTGTCGTCGCCGGCAGAAACGCCGCCCTGGTCCTGCGCAACAGCGCCGACCCGATCGAGCGCTTTGGCGCCACCATGGTCGTCGTCATGGTGATCACCTACCTGACGGCCGGGATGACAGGCATCCTGATCGGCCAAGACATCCTGGATTCGGTGTTCATGGTCTTCCTGGTATCCGGGACCTATCTTGCGTCGGGACGTCAGGCCCCGTTGCCGGAAGAGATGCCGCTTCCGCCAGTCACGCAATAGCGGCTCCGGGCAAGGCAATGAAGGTCTTGGTCACAGGCGCATCGGGCTTCATCGGACGCCTTGTCGTGCAAAGGCTTTGCGAGGCAGGGGTGGAGGTTCGCCTCGCCTCGCGCTACCCAGAAAGGCTCGCTTCGGGCAGCGACATCGTTGGCTTGCCGCGTTTCGATGCGCCGGCCAAGGACTTCCTTGCCGTCACCCGTGACGTCACGGACGTCGTTCACTGCGCCGGCTTGAACAATGATCAAGGCGAGGCCACCGAAGCCGACTACCGAGCCGTCAACGCGGAACTGAGCGCGCGGCTGGCGCATGCGGCTGCCACGCAGGCAACCGGACGTTTCATCCAACTGTCATCGGTCCGGGCCGTGATCGGCGCCCGCGTCAGCGCAACGATCGACGAGCATACGGTCCCCGATCCGCAATGCGCCTACGGGCGCTCGAAACGCGAGGGCGAGATCAGAGTCCTGGACGCCTATGCATGGCACGGCCGCGCCGACGCGGCCGTGCTGCGCCTGCCGGCGGCCTACGCAAGCGGCATGAAGGGCAATCTGGCAATGCTGATGCGCCTGGCCGATACGGGCCTGCCGCTGCCGACAGGTATTCTGACAGGAACCCGCTCGCTGGTGTCGGCCGACGCAGCCGCGCAAGCCGTGCGGCATTTGTTGGCTCATCCGGGGCCGCTCAGCCCTGCCTATATAGCCAGCGACGTGCCTCCGGTGTCGGTGGCAGCCGTCGTAAGCGCCTTCCGTAAGGGACTTGGGCGGCCGGTGCGCCTGGCTGCCGTACCGGCCAGCCTGATGCGGATGGCCGCGGTGGCGCTAGGCAAGCGGGCGTTTTGGGAAAGCATGACGGCGACACAGATATGCGACCCTTCCCTGCTCGTCTCGCAGGGCTGGCTGCCGGAAACAGCGACGCTTGATCGTCTAAGCGAAATCGCGGCGCGCAGCAGGCAAGCTCAACCTGGATAAATCGTCGCAAGCAGGATGCGAAGATCAAGGCCGATCGACGCGACCTTGAGATAGTCGGCATCGGTTTCGGCCAATAGGGCCGGGTCCGACATGTCGATGCCCTTGACCTGAGCCAGGCCGGTGATGCCGGGAAGCGCCGATGAAACGCCCAGCCGTCGGCGGCACTCGATCAGCTCGGTTTGCGTCGGCAGACAGGGACGCGGTCCGACCAAGCTCATCTCGCCCTTCAGAACATTCCAGAACTGCGGCAACTCATCGAGCTTGAACTTCCGCAGGGTCTTTCCGGCCGGCGTCACGGCATTCGCCGGCGCCTCGTGCGAAGGCAAGGATGGCGTGCCGACATACATCGTGCGCAATTTGTGACAGCGAAAGAGCACGCCATCGCGGCCAACCCGCGTTTGAGAAAAGATGGCCGGACCGGGCGACGATATACGAACAGCCAGGACAGCGAGCGCCAGGACGGGTGAAGTGACCAGGAGCAGCAGCGCCGCGCCGGCAAGATCGAAGATTTGCTTGGCTGTCTTCATGAACCGCCGATAGTGCTCGTTGCCAAAACCAAAGACGAAAATACGAATCCGCTCGACGTAGCATGAGGCTATCGCTCGACCAAGCTCGACCCCTCGCCTGCTCGGGTGCGCCCGCAGAGGAATGCCAGCCAGCGCCCCAGGGTCCCGAAGGTCCGCCGATAAATGCCGCTCTTGCGCAGACTGCTCAAGCGCCGAAGAAGGCCAGGGTCTTTTGAAGCATCAGTTCGCCTGCCCGGCCGCTTTCGGGATCACGGCCTCAGGCACGTCCCCTCTTACCTTCTTGGTATGGTCAAGACCCGCAAGCACAGCGAGCGAGGATGCCTTGTCCTGGCTCTTCACGGATTGCTGCAGGGCCGCAAGCGCCGCCTGGACATCGGACCATTCCGCGACATCGGTGCTCAGGCCAAAAATCTTGGAAATGCCGAGTTCGACCAGCTCCTCATCCTCACCATGCAACGTTTCATGGAGTTTTTCACCCGGCCGGATTCCGGTGAAGCGAATGGGGATGTCCGTGTATGGGCTTTTTCCGGACATGCGGATCATCGTCTCGGCAACTTCGAGGATCGGCACCGGTTTGCCCATGTCGAGCATGTAGACGGCGTAGTCGTCGCCGGCTTTCCGCGAGGCGGCATCGGCCGCCGACATGATGACGAGGTCGACGGCTTCGGCCACGGTCATGAAATAGCGCGTCATGCGCCGGTCGGTTATGGTGACCGGACCTCCGGCCTCGATCTGCGCCTGGAATATGGTTGCGACCGAGCCATTGCTGCCAAAGACATTGCCGAACCGAACGGCTATGAACTTGGTGGCGGGGCGCCGCGCGCCGGGCTCGCCGGCGGCCGTTTCATGCAAGGCGCTGACGATCTGTTCGGCCGCCCGCTTCGTCAGGCCCAGCACGGATGTCGGGTCCACGGCCTTGTCGCTCGAAACAAGCACGAATTGCTTGACGCCGCATTTGGCGGCAACCTCGGCACAGACAAGCGTTCCGAAGACATTGGTCTGGATGGCCGAATCCCAGTTTTCCTCGAGCAAAGGCACATGCTTCAGTGCCGCGGCGTGGAAAACGATGTCCGGCTTGAACTCGGTGACGACACGCGTCATCTGGCGCCGGTCGGCGACATCGACAATGCGGACCTTGAGGCGGTCCTGGTCCTTCTCTTCGACATATTGGCTCAACTGGAAAATGCCGAACTCGGAATTGTCCGCAACCAGCACCGCCTCCGCGCCCAGTTCCAGTGACCTCTTGACCAGGGTGCGGCCGATGGAACCGGCGCCGCCGGTGACCAGGACGCGCTTGCCGCCAACGAAGGCGCCGATGCGTTCGATGTCGGACGGAACCGTGGGGCGGCGCAGGATCGTTTCCATCTCGACCTCGTCGAGAACGAGCTTTCCTTCCTGGCCAAGCTGCGAAAGCCCCGAGAACTGCACCACCGCTATGTCGCCTTGCCGGGCAACACGGACCAGCTCCGAATACTCCTCGATCTCGCGTTCGGCGCCGCTGCCGAAAATCAGCAGGTCCAGGCTTGTCGTACCTTTGGCGTATTCTTCCAGCACCTCGATCAGGCGGGGGCGAGTGGCCACGACGGGAACGCCCTGGATCCGAGTGCCCTGCGGAACACCGTGCTCGATCGCCATAATCCCCGCAATTGAATACTCTACAGGCTGCGTCGTGCGCGTGAAACGGATGATTACGTCGGCCTCGCTCAGCTTGCCGACAAACACCGCTCTCTTGGTCGAAGCCTTGCCGCGACTCAGAATGCGCCAGCTCGCGCCGTCGCGAAAGAACCGGTAGAAAATCCGGGGCGCCGAGATGATCGTGAAAGAAACCAGGAAGAAGACGATGAACTGGCGCTCATTGAGGCCCGCCACCGGCTGAAAGGAACGAACAAAAAGCGAAACACAGTAAAGGACGATGGTCAGTATTGCGCAGCCCTTCAGGATGTTGAAGAAATCCGGCGTCGAGGCGAAGCGCCACACAGTATTGTAGAGGCCGCAATATCTGAATAACAGATGACTAAGAATAATGATGCTCGCCCAGCAAGCGAAACCCGCAGGAGAGAACGCTTCGAACGAAAGCCTCGACTGCGATAAAGTCAGGCTAAGCGCCACCGCCACCAGAACCATGGTGATGTCTTGAATCATGATGATGGCGCGACGCATTGTGGGCCGGAGTCCGGGTACAGCTTCTACATAGGATTTCATCGGACGGTACTGAACTCCAGGCGCGAAGACTTCAATACTAAAGTGGCTCTAGAGCGAATACCATCCGTCACCGGCGGCTTCTTTTTAGTACCAAATCTTCGGCCCCCGCCGCGTGTATCGCATAGCGTGGACTTGAAATCATCGCCAGAGATTTTTTCATAGGTTGGCGGGTGAAGAGAAAGTCCGTTTGATCAAGATCTTGCACATCAACTGCAAAGAGCCCTAGAGTCCGACAGCAACTCAGGATAGAGAGAGGGGTCGGCCGGAGAGGTCAATCCTTGACTACTCTTTGCCCTGGTGCGGTCTGCTCTCGACCTATGGCCTATGGTTCCGCAGATATCAAGCGGTTCGAGAATGCCGGCAGCGCGATCGTGAGGCCATCGCTCGGTCCTTGACGCCAGACGGCTCTCACCCTGTCGACGCGGCTGGGAATGCAGTGTGGATAGCTGGAAGGAAAGGTGAACCGCCCGAAGCGATTTTGCGGTTGACAGCCAAGTCTGCTGCAATATGACGGTCTTCCCTTTACCAGCCAAAGCGAAGTGATGAAGTTTGGATCAAGTGGCCTGCGAGGGTTGGCTTCAGAATTAGTCGGGAAACCCAGCGGCCTTTATACGGAGGCTTTCGCTTGGCGTCTCGTTGCCGATGGGGTCCGATCGAAGGCCAAGGTGTTCGTTGGTCGCGACTTGCGCGATAGCAGTCCGACGATCGCCGCCAACTGCATGGCTGCCTTGGCGGCAAGTGGGTTTCAACCGATCGATTGCGGTGCCATTCCAACGCCAGCCTTGGCGTTGTATGCCGGGCAGCATGACGCAGCGGCGCTCATGGTTACGGGTTCGCACATCCCTGCGGACCGCAATGGCATCAAGTTCTATAGCCCGCGGGGCGAGATCACCAAGGCCGATGAAGCCGCTATGGCACACTATGCTGCCGAACGGCTAGACGCCTATTGCCCCCCGCCGCCAATAGGTACGGCTTTGCCGGGACATCACGACAATGCGATCGCCGCCTATCGCGCGCGCGCTGATGACATCTTGGAGCCTGGGTCCCTTTCGGGCCTGAGGCTCGGCGTCTATCAGCACAGTTCGGTCGCGGCGGATCTTCTGGTGGAGGTTCTCCGATCCTTTGGCGCAGATGTGACACCTGTCGGGAAATCGGAGACCTTCGTACCCGTCGATACCGAAGCCGTTGACGAAACCACAATTGCAAAGTTCAAGGGTTGGGCGCGGGAATTCCACCTCGACGCCATCGTGTCGACCGATGCCGATGCTGATCGGCCACTGATTGCCGACGAGAATGGTGACCTGTTTCGCGGCGACCTGATCGGCCTCGCCACGGCTCTGTTCCTGCGGGCTGACATCGTGGTGACGCCCGTGACTTCCAATTCAGGTATTTCGAAAGCCTTCGGTTTTACGGTTCTGAGAACGAAGGTCGGATCTCCCTTCGTCGTCGAAGCCATGGAAGCCTCACACCACCCCGAGAAAATCGTTGTGGGCTTTGAAGCCAATGGTGGCGTTCTCTTGGGGTCGGATTGTTCGCTACACGGCAAGACATTGACGGCATTGCCGACACGGGATTCACTGCTCCCCATCCTGGCTGTCCTCGGAATGGTTGCGTCGACAAGAAAGTCGCTGTCAGGTCTGCGCGCGTTGTGGAATCTTCCGGCCTGTGCAAGCGAACGCCTTGAGAATTTCCCAGTGGAGAGTTCGCGCAGCTTGATGCGTCGGCTCGCGGATCGGCCTGCACTGCAGCGGTTTCTGGCCCCGTTCGGGACTGTTGCTGAAGTTGACGAGACCGACGGCCTAAGGACACAAATGCTGACTGGCGAGATCATCCATCTGCGGCCGTCCGGCAACGCGCCTGAACTTCGCTGTTATTCGGAGGCAGCAGACCCAGGCAGAGCGAGAGCGATTGTGGCGCTGACGCTCGACAGGGCGCTGGCGATCGCATCCACAAACGAAGCAGAGGTCATTTCATGAAAGTGGTTCCCGTCATCATCAGCGGTGGAGCCGGATCGCGACTATGGCCTGCCTCAAGGCAATCGCACCCCAAGCCTTTTCTTAAAGTGGCGGACGGGCATTCGCTTATTCAGCACACAGTGCTGCGCGCCGCGTCGATTGAGGGAGTGGTGGAACTCGTGGCTGTAACGTCCGGGGACCACCTTTTCCTTACAAAGGACGACTTCGACGAACTGGATTCGGTTGTGTTGCCACGTACGTTTCTGCTCGAGCCGGAAGGCCGGGATACGGCCGCTGCCGTGGCGGCAGCCACTGTCCATGCCAAGGCAACGCAGGGCCCTGATGCGATTCTATGCGTCTTCCCGGCCGATCACATGATTGGCAACCTGCCCGCATTTCTAGACGTTATGGGCCGCGCCATCGAATATGCAAAACTGGGGCGGATTGCCACATTGGGCATCAGCCCGACCAGACCGGACACGGCATTCGGCTACATCGAAGCCGATGGTGAGAAAGTCGTCCGCTTCGTTGAGAAACCGGATCTCGACACAGCCAAGGCCTATGTCGCCTCCAAACGCTTCTTCTGGAACGCGGGGATATTCTGCTTCAGCGCGCAACGCATGCTCGACGAGATGGCTTTGCATTGCCCCGAAGTGATCCAGGCGGTTTCCGACAGTTATGAGAACGGCCGATTCAGTCAAGGCGAAGGCTTTGCCAAAATCGAACTCGCGCCGGAGCATTTTGGCTCCGCTCCGCGTATCTCTCTCGATCATGCGGTTATGGAGAAGGCGAACAATCTTGCCGTGGTTCCTTGCGACATGGATTGGAACGACATCGGATCTTGGAACGCAATGGCCGATTTGATCACTCCTGACGAAAGCGGCAACAGGCTACGCGGCGATGTTCATATGGTGGACACCACCGGCAGCTATATAAGTTCCGACAAACGCGTCATCGGCACGGTCGGGGTCAGCGATCTGGTGATCGTCGATTCTCCCGACGCATTGCTTGTCGCCTCCCGCGATCGCGTTCAGGACGTCAAGAAGTTGTTCGAGGGCCTCAAGGCTTCCGGGCATGAGGCGCATTTGGTCCACAGCACCGTACATAGGCCGTGGGGCACCTATACGGTTCTGGAGGAAGGCGAGCGCTTCAAAATCAAACGCATCGAGGTGAAACCCGGCAGACGTTTGAGTTTGCAGATGCACTACCATCGCTCCGAGCACTGGGTCGTGGTCAGCGGCTCCGCGAAAATAGTCAATGGCGACCAGGAGCTGTTCCTGGCGACCAACGAGTCAACCTACATTCCCTGCGGTCATAAACACAGGCTGGAGAACCCTGGCCGGATTGACCTGGTGATCATTGAAGTGCAAAGCGGCGATTATCTCGGCGAGGACGATATCGTGCGTTTTGACGACGTATACGGCCGCGCCTGACAATCCATTGGCTCACGGTGCTTGGGCGGGCAAAGCCTTAGGGGCTGGGCGGACACAAATCGGATACATCGAGAACATTGATGAAAAAAAAGCACTGATAACCGGCATCACCGGGCAGGACGGCGCCTATCTGGCGGCATTCCTGCTGGAAAAGGGTTATTCCGTTCACGGCGTAAGGCGCCGCACATCCCTTTTTAATACGGATCGCATCGATCATTTGTATCATGATCCGCATGAAAAGGGTGTAGATCTGACGTTGCATCATGGCGATCTGACTGACTCATCAAGTCTGATGCGGATCATTCAGCTCGTTCAGCCGGATGAGATTTACAATCTGGCGGCACAGAGTCACGTAGCCGTTTCATTTGAGGAACCTGAATACACCGCCAACTCCGACGCTCTAGGAGCGTTGAGAATTTTGGAAGCCATCCGAATTCTCGGCTTGGAGAAGAAGGTCCGTTTCTACCAGGCGTCCACGTCTGAACTGTATGGGCTCGTGCAAGAGACGCCGCAAAAGGAAACCACGCCATTCTACCCACGGTCTCCTTATGCCGTGGCCAAATTGTATGCGTACTGGATTACGATCAATTATCGCGAAGCATACGGTATCTATGCGTGTAACGGCATTCTGTTCAATCACGAGTCCCCAATGCGAGGTGAGACATTTGTGACGCGTAAGATTACGCGAGCGCTGGCACGGATCAAGCTAGGCATGCAAGAGAAGCTTTACCTGGGTAATCTAGATTCACTGCGCGACTGGGGGCATGCCAAAGACTATGTTGAGATGCAATGGCTTATGTTGCAACAGGAGGCGCCTGAGGATTACGTTATCGCAACTGGCGAGCAGCATTCCGTGCGCGAATTTGTGACCCTGGCGGCTGCGGAACTGGATATTGACGTAAGATGGGAGGGAAAAGGCGTCGACGAGAAAGGGTACGATAACAAAAGCGGTCAATGTATAGTGGCTGTCGATGCGGCTTACTTTCGGCCGACAGAAGTCGAAACGCTTCTTGGCGACGCCAGTAAAGCTCGAAAGAACCTTGGCTGGGAACCTAGAATTAAATTCACTGAGTTGGTCCAAGAAATGATTCGCGAGGACTTTAAGGGTGCCGAGCAGGAAAAGCTGCTTACAACGCATGGCTATCAACGCTTCACTCGCGCAGAATAACCATGGCACGAATTCCAGTATATGAGCCACACCTCAGCGGAAACGTATCGGCGTATGTCAACGAGTGCTTGACTACGGGTTGGATTTCCTCGCGTGGAGCCTTCATACCCCGATTTGAAAAAGCTTTTGCGGAGTATGTAGGCGCGAAAGAGGCGACAAGCGTGGCAAACGGCACCGTAGCCATCCACCTTGTGCTGGATGCATTGGGCATCGGTGCCGGCGACGAGGTCATCGTTCCAAGCTTCACCTACATAGCGTCGGTCAACACCATTTTGCAGACCGGCGCGACGCCGATCTATGTCGACTCGTTGGAAGACACGCTGCAGGTGGATCCGCAGGCAATACGTGACGCTATAACCCCGAGAACCCGCGCGGTCATGGCGGTGCATTTGTATGGCCATCCTTGTGATATGGATGCGATCTCGGGCCTTTGCCGCGATCACGATCTTTTGCTCATCGAGGACTGCGCGGAAGGCTTCGGGACCCGGTGGAAAGGCCGGCATGTCGGCACGTTTGGTGATGTTGCCACCTTCAGTTTCTTCGGGAACAAGACAATCACAACTGGCGAAGGCGGAATGGTTCTGGCGCGATCGGCTGAGGTGATGGACAAGTGTCGGCGCCTGAAAAGCCAAGGTGTCTCGCCGACCCGCGAATACTGGCACGACATGCTCGCCTACAATTATCGGATGACCAATATCCAGGCGGCGATCGGGCTTGCCCAGATCGAGATGGCTGAAGAGATCATCCACCGCAAGCAGCAGATCGCAGAGATATACCGGACCCGACTGTCCGGGCTTCCCTTGAGGACCCATGATCCCGTGGGCGACGTTAATCATTCGCACTGGATGTGTTCGATTGTCGTTGACCACGTTGAGGATCGAGATCGGTTGCGTGCGCGTCTTGCCGACGACGAAATCGAGACACGCCCGTTTTTCCCCTTAGCCAGCCACATGCCGCACTGTTATTCTGACCGGGCCTTTCCGAATGGCGATAGCGTAAGCAAGCGTGGCATCAATCTGCCGAGCTATCCCGGGCTGACCGAGGAACAGTTGAACCGCATATGTTCCTCGATCATCGGTTACTTCGAGGATCGACCGCGGTGACTTTGCGTTAAGGACATGGCCTGTGAACGAGTATCTTAGGGGCATTTGGGCCGCGCGATATTTTTGGATGCATCTCGCGATGGCGGATCTGCGCGGCCGCTGGAGGAGGTCCTTCTTCGGTGTCCTGTGGTCGATTATCCAGCCTCTGGGCCTTACGATCCTTATCTCCATCGTATTCAGCAAGATCTTCGACGCCGCGATCTCGGAATATGCGCCCTACATTCTCTCCGGGGTCATCATCTGGGAGTACATCGTCTTCAATGTGAGTGGAGGCGCATTGGCTTTCGTCCAGGCCGACGCATACATCAAGCAGACACGTCACCCGTTAGCGATATATACGCTTCGAAACGTCATTTCCGGGCTTATAGTGCTTGCCCTGGCCAGCATCAGCCTCATCGGTTGGGTGCTTGTCGCCATGCCGCAGAATTTCGGCTGGTCTTGGCTTGCCGCCCCCACGATATTTCCAATCATCGGTCTGATTGTCTGGCCGTGGGCGACGATAATGGCATATTTTTCCGCCCGTTTTCGCGATCTGCCGCATGCCCTTGGCCTGATATTGCAAGCGGTATGGTTTGTCTCACCAATCTATTTCGAGACGTCGGTGTTCCGCAAAGGCAATCTGCATGTCCTGCTGGACTACAATCCGATCTATCATCTCCTCCAGATCGTACGCGCTCCACTCCTGCATGGTGAATGGCCCGTCGCTGCCAACTATTTATGGTGCGTCGGAACTATAGCGGTGCTCGCCATGATCGCAGCACTCGTGGGCAGGTCCGCCGAAAAGAGGGTGATCTTCTACCTATGACAAACCGGATTCACCTCGAGTCGGTAAACCTCCATTATGCATCCGTGGGCTTCAGCGAGCGGTCGTTGAAGTCCATGCTGGCGTCGCTGGCGACGTTGAATGGAGGAGGCAAGAAGATCGTCGACATCCACGCATTGAAGGATGTTAGTCTGGACATTGGTCCTGGCGAACGTGTCGGCCTTTTAGGGCACAATGGGGCCGGCAAGAGCACGTTCCTCAAGATGGTGGCAGGATTATACCCGACGTCTTCCGGAAAGCGCGTGGTCGAGGGAACCGTCCGGTCTTTGTTCGACCTGAGTTTGGGTTTCGAGCCTGATGCCACCGGCCGGGAGAACATCCTGTACCGGGGACTTCTCCTTGGTCTCTCGCCCAAATTCATGCGCTCGATAGAGGACGAGGTTGTCGCCTTTGCCGATATCGGGGAGTTTATCGACTATCCGATCAAAACCTATTCCGCTGGCATGCAGGTGCGCCTCGCCTTCGCGATTTCGACAGCGGTCGGCGGCGACATTCTCCTCCTCGATGAGGTGATTGGTGCCGGTGATGCGAATTTTATGGGAAAAGCGCGCAAACGCATCCTGGATCTTGTCGAGCAGGCGGAGATTCTGTTGCTTGCTTCTCATGACTTCGCGACGCTACAGTCCATATGTGCAAGGGGAATTGTATTTCATCATGGCCAGATCATTTTTGACGGCGATATCCTCCGCGCTATCCACAAATACAAGATAGTAACCGGAATCGCTGTTTAACTCATAATACGGGCTTCGTTAAATATCTAGAGAAGAGCGTCAGTGGGCGGAGTATGTCAGGCGCATTTGTAAACCGCACCACAGTTGGAAAAATTCGAAATCTATTCCTACTCGGGAATGAAGCTTTTAAGTTGAAGGTCACTAGCTAAATGCCTAAACGGATTACCTAGGGTCAGCCTTCCGAAGGCGTTGGCATACGTAAGCGCAGATCTCACGGAAACTTGATTTCTGATCCATCTGCAGCAACTATCTTGCGGAACAGGCTCACGTGATCTCGCCCGACGTCAGCCCACGAACGATCGCGCATTTTATTGTAGAGAGGCATTTGAAGCTGTAGAAGCCGCTCCCTATTCTTCAAGCCCCAAGCGATTTTCGAAGCAATATCCTCCGGACTCAGTGGGTTAAAAAGCATCACGTCTGCAAGATCCGACTTAACGAACTCCGTCACCTGAGGAATTCGACTCATGATGCTTGGGGTTCCGACTGACATTCCCTCACTGAAGGTGAAAGGAAAACCGCCTTCATAAAGGGTAGGATTCACTACCAGGCTGGCTCTTGCGTACAATGCTGCAAGGACTTGATCGGGAACATCGTAGGCGAACAGGACATCATATTGCAGTCGATGTTCTTTGATGTACGCCTCCACATCGGGCGCATGTGAGACGTTTCCGGTCAAGACAAGTTTCGAGTAAATGAACCTCTTTCGGAGTGCGATTTCGTAACCTTTAATAAGATTTAGAACATTCTTGTTCGGCCTGAATTGCGACGCGTAAAATATAAAGCTAACGTCTTTTAGATCGATACTCGACAGGTATTCGTTGCCTTTCCAGGAAGTTAAACGGTATCCGTCTAGAAGATTTTTTGTAAACTGGTCGCGGGCATGACGATCGTCTAGAGTTCCCTTTATATTTACGTGTGATGATAAATTCATTGCGGCGTGAGGAATTACGGAAATTCTATCCAGAGGAACAGAAAACTGATTGGATAAATCTCTTTCGGCCGCCAAGGCGCTGTAAGCAGTGAAGTAACTCCCGCTCGCGATCGCTTCCTTCGCCCGTTTATAGATGTAAGGCGCATCTTTAATCGTCGACGCGAAAGCTGTTGGAAACTGCGAGATAAGCATGTCCGGAAAAGCCTGAACCCTCGACGCATGTATCGCGTTGAACTCGGGCCAGAAGACCGTCGGGCTATACCAAACGTCAACGTCCCTCATGGAATTTGCCATTCTAACGAGATAAAGCGATTCTCGCCGCGTAACCTCACGCAGCAAGATTTGGCTAAGCGGTGGTAGTTTTCGCTGCAATAAGGATCCAAACCCACGCTCGATAATCTGCCGGCCCTTGGATCGAAGAGTTGAGAGCCGCTGCCGTGCACGAAGGGTGAACGCCGACCTCGCGGCCGTGTAAGCTATAACGAGGCCAACTACCGCTAAGAGCGCGACAGGAGCAAGGATCGCCGCGATCGCGAAAAGGATAGCGGAGCTAGCAAGGAACCAAAGATCGTTGTCAGAAGACAACATCCAAACGAGACCCCGACCTGTCACCACTAGTAACTTAGCGACCAATCGAGAAAGAGCTGCCTTGAGCCTTGTTAGTCGACTGGTCTCCCTTGGTCTTTTTTTAACCCTTGCAAAGAGCTTCTCCCATAATCTAACGACAAGGGGAATCTTGGATTTGCCGATGATTTGCAGTCGATCGGTTGGAAAACCGCGAAAGAGATTACGAACATCGTCTTGCAGCCATGATGGGCAAAGTAGGACTACTTGTCCGCTGTCGCTCTCATTTATGCCGGCGACGATCGATCTCAGGAGTCGGCCCAGCCCTTGATTGGAGAGCTCGCTCCTGGGAGGGTATGCAATGAAGATGCCTATTTTCATCAAACGCCCAATATTCCTTTGATAGACCCGAAGAAATCGTAAGAGACGCTCCTCCAGCTAAACTGCTTCAAATGCTCAACGGAGGGAAGGATAGCTTGCTTTGATAACCACATCTTTTCCATATCTTTTAGGCTCTTTGCCAGAACTTTATGGTCTGATGAATCAAAGAATTCCGTGTTTAACGAGTACCGGTCGGAAATGTAACGCATAGGCGGATAGTCACTACTAAGAGTAGGTGTCCCGACGTAGGCCGCTTCAACCGCACACAAGGTCCCATTGTCCATTATGACGTTGTGTAGCAGAAATTTCGCACCTTTGATCTGTATCGCATATTCCAAGCTCGACACATCGCCAAGGATGTGGATACGGCTAGCAAGGTGCGGATTTTTGCGGATGAAAGCACGAGCTTCATTGACGTGATCCGGCAACCTATTGTCATCAACTTTCGAACTCGGGTCCATTTGGTCAGTCCCAACGCCCGTGACATGGCAATCCAGCTTGCCAGCATAACTGGTGTAGTATTGGTTGAGCGCCTTCAGAGTTTTCAGGTGATTTTTATGAGGTCCCAGATTCGTTGTCCAAATAAAGTATGGCCCCTTTTTGACTTTTTTCGACGCCTCTTCGAGTTGGTCTAATTCAGCTACGTGCGGGACAAGAATTGTTTGCGACCTCGGTTTTCCGACATAATGTACGATGTCTTCAATCGTGTGCGGAGTATTCGCCAAAACCGCGATCCCGTTTCTAGCGGTTTCGATGAAACCGCGCTCGTAGTCATTTCCCATCAAAGGGGCGTAATAGCGCTGAAGGTAATCATGCGCAAAGACACAATAGGGCCTGAGAGGTGCGACAGGATGGACATATCGATCTGACCCCAAGAGCCAAAAATCGCAGTCAAGAAAGTCGTAGGTTCCATCTTTGTGAAGGGTGAATCTGGCGCCTTGAGTTTTCGCCTCAAATCCTATACAGGCTTGGATCTCACTTAGGTCCGTTCCGTCAATCTCAACAGTCTTAAAAGGACGCGTTTCTATACCTTCGGCATATAAATCCCTCCAATCCGCCTCAGAATAAATTGGATTGTTGGGATAGCCGAAGACAACATCTACCGTTGAACCGTGCTCCATACTGCCACGCTTTAGCATCTTTGCAAGGAGCTTAACCATGTTGAGGGTGCCGCCACGGTATGCGGCCGGCAAAATGACGGCGACCTTTTTTCTTTTGTTACTGTTAGCTACCGCCTGAGCGCGGCAAAGTTCTATACTGGCTTCAATCCTGGGGAATTCCTTTCGCCAGCCAGCTTCGCAGAACTCTCTGGACATCGAGCGCAACAACACACCTTGGGCAGCTCTGATAGCGGTTATGAGCTTTTTATCGCCAGCTAGGATGGCCTTGATTTTCTTCTTAGCGTCCGCCTCTGTTTTACAGCGACCTGGCAGATTTGCGCCGCCAAGCAGATCAAGCATTCCGCCGGCCATAAATACCAAAGGCATGCCGAGCCGCACCGCTTCAAGCGGGTGGTAATGGAGATGTCGCATTTCTTGGCTGTGGTAAAACATTACACGGGTACGGCGCATCATTTGATCATAATCTTCGCGAGGTAGCATCCCGGTCACATTTGGGTCGGGAACGTCGATCGGCTGCGCGCCTCCGATGACATAAGGATACTCGCCAAACGTTCTCAGAAAATTTCGATAGATGTAATTGAAGTATGGAGATGAGCCAATGCGGGGACAGACGAACAGCACTTTAGCGTCTTCGCCGGTCCACTCGTCAGTAACACGCGCATCGTCGAGTCCGAGAGGAAGCGTGATTGCTTTCTCAAGGTACACTCCGCTCTCAATCGCTGCGAGATGATCATAAGCCTGCCCGAACCAAAAACGCGACTTATTCTTTTGCAACTCGTCAAGGAAAAAGTATTTAAGACTCGCGACTGTCACATCTGTATAGGTGACTCCATTTGCAAGCCCGAATGGTCTCATTACGCAGACGTTTTTAAATTGCCTTACAAGGCCTGCAAGCTGGGTAGGGAAGAAGCCAAAGAATGCGAGGTCAAAATGACGATTGGCGATTTCTGCCACCTCGGGCGAAAGCCCGGAATAGAAGTCGTGTCGGTTGAGAATCTCCAGGTCTTCCGACGGGATGGAAAGCCCAGCGTCTCGGCTGTAGTCGATCGATGCGCTTAGATTTCCTTCATCATAGGGGAAGACCTTTGGCAGGAATACCTCGTAGCCAAGAGATTCCAGGAGGGGGACCTCAAACTTCCTGAGGGTCCCATGGTTCATCAGCCACATTGCTCGCCTGGGGCGTGTTAACATTGGTTTCTCCGGGCGCGAATAAGCACGTCATGATGACGGGTGGAACTATGACGGATGATGGATCAAATCAAGGCTCTGCGTTAGGCGCTATTTTTTGGGTGCAAGCGAGCCGTTGACGGCGGCCAGCCGAATGAAATTGGCCCGGCCGATTCAATCAGCTATGCCGCGTGGTGATGGATAAGATAGACATACCAGCATTCTTGATGCCATAGCCGTGTGGGGGTATGAGGAACTTCACAATGAGCAAGGGGCTTCTCATTCTAGGGTTTGGTGGCCACGCACGCAGCGTTGGAGATATAGCACTATCGACAGGATTCGATAATTTGACTTTTGTCGACGAGGAGGCAAGGGATGGCGAGGAATTCGCCGATTTCCCTGCCGTCCGTGTTCTCCCCAGCAGTGCTGCCGGCCAGTGGCTGATTTTCCCCGGTTCAGGGGACAATGCCCGAAGACGCGCTCAATGTGAATCTGCCCTTCTTCCTCTTGCGACGCTCGTCGCACCGACTGCCTCTGTCGGGAGGCAATGTGAGATCGGGCAAGGCTCACTGGTCGCTCATCAGGCCCATATGGGACCGCTTACAAAGGTTGGCCGGGGCGTCATCATCAATAGCGGCGCAGTCGTTGACCACGAATGCGTGATCGGCGATTTTTCGCATATATCCGTCAATGCGACCGTTGCAGGCCGTTGCCGAATAGGCACACAGGTTCTGGTCGGCGCAGGTGCGACGGTGATTGATCGGCTCAGCATATGTGACAATGTCATCATCGGCGCTGGCGCAACGGTCGTCCGAGACATTGAAGTGCCCGGCGTGTATACAGGCACGCCGGCCCGTCGAGCCCACGGCTAGACAGCGCCAGCCGCTTTCCTTTCAGGCTCGAACAGAAAAACGGCCCGATTCATGAAAATCGGCATTGATGCCCGCAACCTTGTCCACAATCTCACAGGCATCGGCCGCTATGTGCTGGAGATGTGCCGTGGGTTGGCGGAAGCCGGTCACGAAATCTTTCTGTATCTCCCGGAGCGACCGGTGTCAGATCTGTCTCGTCTATCGGGCGGAACGTTTCGGATATCTGGTCATGCAGGCAATTTCAGGCGCATGGTTTGGGGTCAAACCATCTTACCCAAACAGGCAGCCCGCGACAAAATCGACATCTTTTGGGGCCCTGCCCACAGATTGCCCTTTAGCTTGGATCCGGATATTCCCCGCGTTGTGACCATTCACGATCTCGTATGGCACCATGCGGCATCGACAATGCGTTTGCAGGGCTGGCTCGGCGATCGCTTCCTCATGCGACCTGCAATATTTTCATCGGATAAGATCGTCGCAGTCTCGCGCTCTACGGCCGATGCCATTCGAATGCTGTATCCACAGGTCTCCAGGAAACTGCACGTGGTGTACCCTGGACTGACGCGCCTGGAGGATGGCGGGACCAGCAGCGTGCTTGCGGACAAAGGCATCGACCGCGAATACGCCCTCTTTGTCGGCACACTTGAACCCCGCAAAAACTTGCCAAGTCTCCTGGAAGCATATGCGCTGCTTCCGGAGCCGGTCAGGAAAAAATCTGCTGCTCGTCATAGCGGGGGGGCAGGGGTGGCGTCTTGGCGACCTGCGCGAGCGCATGGTGCGTCACGAAATCGAATCGGATGTGCGACTTACGGGATATGTCACGGACAGCGATCTTGCTGTCCTCTATCGCCGAGCGAAGTTTCTTGTCATGCCGTCGCTATACGAAGGTTTTGGTTTTCCAATTATCGAAGCAAATGGGGTTGGGGTGCCTGTCGTAACTTCAAACATGTCTTCCATGCCCGAGGTGGCTGGCGGAGCTGCCCTTCTTGTTGACCCGACCAACGTCCAGGATATCTCCGCCGCGATGGGCCGGATGGCGCTCGACAATGCATTGCGCTCGCGACTGGCTGAGAAAGCGCCCCTGAACGCGCTCCGGTTCGACTGGAGAAAAAGCGCCTTGGACCTGGCCGCAGTGTTCGAATTGGCCATAACCGCAAGAAGGCGCTGACGTGGAAGGTATGCTTCAGATTTTTGAACTGGCCATCGAGCGAAGACGGAAGACCAACATTTGAAAGTGCTGCATTTCTTCAAGACGTACTGGCCCGATACCTTTGGCGGGGTGGAGCGGACGATACATGCCATCGCTCAAAGCACCGCCAGCCGCGGCATTGAAACCGAAGTGCTCTCGTTGAGCCGTGCTCCGAACGAGAACACGCAGCATCTCGACGGGCACATGGCCCGAAAAGCCAAGCTGGATTTCGAACTGGCGTCGACCGGGTTTTCGTTCGAGGTCTTTCGGAACTTCGGAGCGCTCGCCAGGAAAGCCGACCTCATACATTACCATTTCCCATGGCCACTCATGGACATGGTGCATTTTCAATCCCGTCATGGCAAACCGACCGTCGTCACCTACCATTCCGACATCGTCAAACAGAGGCTTTTGCTGCCTCTTTATCGGCCGCTGATGCTGCGCTTCCTCAGGGATGTGGACGCTATCGTCGCGACATCTCCGGACTATTTGAAATCGAGCCCCGTTCTCAGAGCCTTGGAGGGCAAATCGGCGATCATCCCAATCGGCATCAATGAAACCGATTATCCCACGCCGACCGAAGCCGACAACAGATGGTGCCAAGCGGCGGTGACGGAGCCTTTCGTGCTCTTCGTCGGCGTCTTGCGCTACTACAAGGGGCTGGACGTGCTGATTCAGGCGGCCGACAAAGTCAGGTGCAAGATCGTTATTGCCGGATCAGGGCCTATCGAAGAGCGCCTGAAGCTTCAGGCCAAGACGTTGCGTCGCAACAATGTGATTTTCCTCGGCGAGGTGGCCGAGCGGCACAAGATGGCGCTCCTCCACAACTGCCTGGGGTTCGTTTTTCCGTCAAACCAAAGGTCGGAAGCCTACGGGCTTTCTCTCGTCGAGGCTGCGATGTGCGGTAAGCCGATGATCTCTTGCGAGATCGGAACGGGAACAAGTTATGTGAACAAGGCCGGCGAGACTGGGCTGGTCGTACCGCCTTCCGATCCAGGACGCCTTGCCGAAGCCATCAACCAGGTCGTCGATTCGCCGGTCGAGGCAGCGAACTGGGGGCGAGCTGCTCGCGATCGCTACGTTCGCCTCTTTACAGCTGACAGGATGGGAAAAGCATACGCCGAGCTCTATCACCAACTCGATAACCGCCGACGCTGAAATACGGCTTCGCGCTGTGGCAGCCGGTGAATCCCCGCGGGTTGATGGTTGTTGATGCAGTCAAAGCCCGTCAGGTCACCTGCTCAGGAGACGACGGACCACCTCTCGCGCCGACTTCTGCAGTACCGGCGCACTCCATCCAAACACGGAGGCGAACTTCGCGCTCGACAGCCGTGAATTGGCGGGGCGGCGCGCCTTGGTCGGATAGTTCGTCGCAGCAATATTGCGCACCCGCGCGGAGGGGCCACCGAGCCCACCGCTTATGTCCAGGATATGGCGGGCGAAGCCGCTCCAGTTGGTCTCGCCCGTGCCGGCCAGATGATAGATGCCCCACGCGGCGAAATCCTCGTTGCGGTGCAGCTGTGCTGCCGCATGCAGGATCGCGTCAGCGATATCAAGCGCGGAAGTGGGATTTCCCCATTGGTCGGCCACAACCGGTATCTCGTCGCGGTCGCTGGCCAGCCTCAGCATGGTTTTGGCGAAATTCTTGCCGAACGGGCTGTAGACCCACGCCGTGCGCAAGATCAGGTGGCGCGGATTGGCTGATGCCACCGCCTGTTCGCCGGCAAGCTTGGAGGCGCCGTAGACGCCAATCGGCGCGGTCGCGTCGGTTTCCAGATAGGGACCGTCCTTGGTGCCGTCGAAGACATAGTCGGTCGACAGATGGATGACCGGCACGCCGAGCCGAGCCGCCGCCAGCGCCACCTCGCCGGCGCCGGCGGCGTTCACCGCAAAGGCGAGCTCGGGTTCGTCCTCGGCCTGGTCCACCGCCGTGTAGGCGGCGGCCGACACGACGATATCGGGCATGGCGGCCGCTATGGCGTCGATCACGGTCCCGGGCCGCGCGAGGTCGAGTTGCGGCCGGCCGATGGCGATGACCTCGACATCTTCGCGCCCGCGCCCAGCCTCCAGAAGGCTTGCCGCGATCTGGCCCTCGCGTCCGGTGACAGCGAGCCTCACACGGCCGCCTTGCGGGCTTCGCCCAGTCTTTCGCCGGCATAGCGCTGTTCGCGGATCGGTCCCCACCACCATTTGTTGTCCAGGTACCAGTCGACCGTCCTTGCCAGGCCGCTGTCGAAATTCTCCTTCGGCGCCCAGCCGAGCTCGCGGCCGATCTTGCAGGCGTCGATGGCGTAGCGGCGATCGTGGCCGGGGCGGTCGGTGACGAAAGAGATCAGGTTACGATGGCTTTTGCCGCCGGCCCGGGGGCGCCTGGCGTCGAGCAGATCGCAGATCGTCTCGACGACACCCAGATTGGTGCGTTCCGAATTGCCGCCGACATTGTAGCTCTCGCCCGGCTGCCCCTTGGTGGCGATCAGTTCCAGCGCGCGCGCATGGTCCTCGACGAACAGCCAGTCACGCACATTGCCGCCGGCGCCGTAGACCGGCAGCGGCTTCTCGTCGAGCGCGTTGAGGATGACCAGCGGGATCAGCTTTTCGGGAAAATGGTAGGGCCCGTAATTGTTCGAACAATTGGACAGCACCACCGGCAGGCCATAGGTCTCGTGCCAGGCGCGCACCAGATGGTCGGAGGCCGCCTTGGAGGCGGAATAGGGCGAAGACGGCGCGTAAGGCGTCTCTTCCACGAACATGCCACCATCGAAGGGCAGGTCGCCGAACACCTCGTCGGTCGAGACGTGATGGAAGCGGAAACGGCCCTTCCTGTCGTCGGAAAGGCCGCGCCAGTACTCCAGCGCTGCGTTGAGGATCCGGTAGGTGCCGACGATGTTGGTCTCGATGAAGGCGCCCGGCCCATCGATCGAGCGGTCGACATGGCTCTCGGCGGCGAGGTTCATGACGATGTCGATATCGCCGCGGCGCAATATGTCGAGCACCGCCCTCTCGTCGCAGATGTCGGCGTGGGCGAAGCTGTAATTTCGTGCATTTTCGATCGGCCGCAGCGAGGCCAGGTTGCCCGCATAGGTCAGCTTGTCGAGATTGGTCACCCGGTAGGCCGGGTTGGCGCACAGATGCCGGCACACCGCCGAACCGATGAAGCCGGCCCCGCCCGTCACCAGAAAGTTCATGCCGCTATCCCCGTGCATCTGGCAATGTTCATCAGGCAAACACCTCGGCGGCGGCGAGCAGCGGCGCCTTGAGGTCCTTGTCAGAAAGCTGGAAGCCGCCAGCCGGCGGCGGCCATTCGATACTGATGGCCGGATCGTCGAAACGGATCGAGCGGTCGTGTTCGGGCGAATAGGTGTCGGTCACCTTGTACAGCACCTCGGTATGGGGCACGAGCGTCATGAAGCCGTGGGCGAAGCCCTTGGGCACCAGGATCTGGTTGCCCTTCTCGGCCGAGACCTCGAGGGCAACCCATTTTCCGAATGTCGGCGAGGAGCGGCGGATATCGACCGCGACATCCAGGACGCTGCCTCTGACAACGCGCAGCAGCTTGTCCTGGGCACGTGGCGGCAACTGATAGTGCAATCCCCTGACGACACCGGCCGCGGCGGAATAGGAGTGATTGTCCTGGACGAAGGCGAGTTCGAGGCCGGCCTCGGCGAAGCGTGCGGCGTTCCAGGTTTCGGTGAAGTAGCCGCGGGCATCGCCGTGCCGCTTCGGAATGATTTCGAGCAGACCTTCGATGCCAAGGGGTCTCACCTCCAGCATCTAGTCCTCCGACAACTCGACCACGCGACGGCGCAGATAAGCGGCATATTCATTTTTTCCCAAGCGGGTTGCCCGCTGCAACACTTCATCGGCCCTCAGCCAGCCCTGTTCGAAGGCGATTTCCTCCGGACAGGCGACCTTGATGCCCTGGCGACGTTCGATTGTACGCACGAACGAAGAAGCATCGTCCAGGCTGTCGTGAGTGCCGGTATCGAGCCAGGCATAGCCGCGCCCCAACCGATGCACCTGCAACTGGCCACGCTCGAGATAGGCATTGTTGACCGCCGTGATTTCGAGCTCGCCTCGAGCCGAGGGCCGAATCCTTGAGGCGATATCGACAACCTGGTTGTCGTAGAAATAAAGGCCGGTGACGGCCCAGTTGGATTTCGGCTTCTGTGGTTTTTCCTCAATCGTGAGCGCGGTTCCAGTGGTCTTGTCGAAGGACACCACGCCATAGCGCTCCGGATCCTCGACATGGTAGGCGAACACCGAAGCGCCGCTTTCGCGCGATGCCGCGGTGCGGCAAAGCTTGGACAATCCGTCGCCAAAATAGATGTTGTCGCCCAGTATCATCGAAACGCTGTCCGCGCCGATGAAATCGCGGCCGATAATGAACGCTTCCGCAAGCCCGTTGGGCTGCGGCTGCTCGGCGTAGGACAACTCAAGCCCGAATTCCGATCCATCGCCCAACAGCTCGCGGAAAACCGGCAGGTCCCGCGGCGTGGATATGACCAGAATCTCTCGAATCCCCGCAAGCATCAAAACGCTCAGCGGGTAATAGATCATCGGTTTGTCGTATACCGGGAGGATTTGCTTGGAGACCGCCAACGTTAGCGGATAAAGGCGCGTTCCACTGCCTCCAGCAAGGATAATTCCTTTCAAGAAACTCTCCTTGACATGCCTAAGTCCCCTCCCCTGACACAAGCCGCCCGTGCTTAGGTTTCATGCCGTGGCTTGTCAATCTGGTGCCCGACGAAGGGGCCGAGTGAGTGTCACCGGCCCCTGCCAACCGCCCTTGCCTTGCCGGGCCCGAGGTCCTGGCCGGGACAAGCAGATTGTCTTCATCGTGATGGCCTATCTCGCCCATCTCGCGCCTTTGGTTCAGCCGCTCGGCAAAACCCTTGTGAAAGACGATCGCATTCAAATAGGCAAACGTCATCGCGAGTGCTGCGGTTCGCAGGGGATAGTCGACAAGAGAGTGAACGAGCAAAAACGACACCGACAGAAATGCAGCCTTCTGTAACGGCTCCCGGCGAATCCGGACCGACGAGGCGAAAAGCAATATGGCATACACAATCATTAACAAAACGACCGGTATGCCGCCCTCAAGTGCCAATTCGAGGTAGTCATTGTGGGCATGATTTACATAAGTTCTGAAAATCATTCCGGCTTTTTCGTATATCTGATAGACCTTCGGAAAGCTGCCGAAACCAACGCCAGTCACCCAGTTCTCTTTCATTCCTTCGATCGTGGTGCGAGCAAACTCTGCCCTGCCGAAAGCCGGATCGACCACTTTCGCATCGATCTTCGCCCATGCGCCGATCGTGTAGACGGAAAGCCCGATGAAAACCGCAAGAATGCCATATCCGCCCGCCCTTGAGCGAGCGGACAGGAAGACAACTGATATCGCGGTGATCACCAGTCCGATCAGAATGCCGGCGCGCGAGCCGGCTGCCAGAAGAAGCAGCAAGAGCACCGTCAGCCCAAGCGATCCGGACAGAAAATGTCCACGGAACAAGCCGTAATAGACCACGAATGGGATGGAGACGAAGAGCAAGGCCGAAAAGTGATTTTGATTGGCAAACAGGCCCGCATTGATCGTAAACGGCAGCAATCCTTCTATGGCGACTGTGTCGGAGAGCGAATACTGGATCGCCGCGGCCAGGCCATTGCAGATGACGCCCATGAAAAAGAAAGGAACAAGGCCGTAGACCTCCTCGGTGCGCAGGCGGGTGACGCCGAGGAAAAATGCCGCGGCGGCGGCGAAATACAACATGCACTCGATCGTGCGCCCGACGCCGACGCTGACGAAGCGCGATTGCGTTTCACCATCCAGCCAGGGTCTGGCAAGCAGCACCTCGGGCCGCAAGCCGTCCAGCAAGGCCCCGGGCAGCGGAACGATCTGGAAGCAGAACACGGCTAGGCCGAGAGCAATCAGCCACAAGATCGCCCGGGGAATTGTTTGTCCGCTGGGCCGCGACAGGATGGCCGCGGCCGAGAGAATCGCCGCGATCTCGATCAGCGTTTCGGTGTAGAGGCCGCTCGCGGTGCCGCCGCCAATCAGCAGGGACAGGAAAAGAACCGACCCAAGCAGGTATTTGTCCCACTGCCCGGGCTGCCGTGACCGTGCTCTCACGACGACACCCTCTCGATGCTCAATCTGTGCATGACCAGCGTGCCGACGTATCGAAACCGCCAGCTCTCGGCAATTGCGGCTGTTTCCAGCCTCAGCAACTGTATCGGACACGCAGCCGGTCCGACGGTGAAATCCAGGCTCAGGCTTCGCCGGTTGAATGTGCCTTCCGGTATGTTGAAGCGCGCTATCTCGCTTGACGGGTCCGCGCATCTGACGGACCAGAACAGCTGCTTTGGCAGTTTGAGATTTGTTGCGGACACGGTCATGGACATCCGGTAAGAACCGGGGGGCAATTCGACATATTGCTGAAGCGCAGCGTTCTTGACCGGCGTGTTTAGAAATCGAACCGTCGCCCCGCTGTCGCTTTCACTTTCACCCGCGCCCTGCGATCCAGCAAAGGTGATCTCCAGCCCAGATCGGTCGTGTATCACCCAGTCGAACGGCTTGCCGCTGAAGAGCGGCTCGAAGCCGCCATTGAAGATATAGCCGCCCAGCTTCCGCTCCCGATCGGACAGGCTGAAAAGAAACAGCCGATAGGCCGGGCCATAGTCCTTCTGCTTGATGTAACCGGTGATAACGGCGGACAATTCGCTGGATTTCGGCGGCGCATCCGTGCGTCCGAGATCGAGCAGCAGCTGGTTTGCAGGTCCCAGGCTTTGCGGATTCTGGCCAAGGGCGAGAAAAAGCTTACCACGCCACGGCGCCTCTGCCTCCAGGGCTGCCAGCACGGCCTGATAGCCGTCGGAATTGGAAAGGATGGCAGGCCAGCCTGGGGCGATGGCCGAAAACTGGTCTGGCCACCGGCGCAGCAAGGTGTCGATCTCGCCCACGGCTCTCGCCAGATCGCCTGCCGCGATCGAGCGATCGATGGACCTCTGCAGCGCATGGATTTCAGTCTTGGACAGTTTTCGCGCCTGGTCGAAAAGTTCGAAAGCCTGGGCCTGTTCGCCTTGCCGATATCTGATCTCACCGATCAGGCTGTAGAGACGGGCGTCCGCGACATTGAAGCGAAGCGCATTCTTGGCCTTGGCGGCCAAGGCGCCGAGATCGACGCTCGTTTCGTTCAGCTCGCCGGCAATTTCGTCTATCAAGGCATCTGCGTTCAGCGGGTCCAGTGCCAGAGACACGCTCGGCGTTCCCTCCTCAAGGAGCCGACTTAGCCCGATCGACGAAGCCATCAACACCAGAACGGAGGCGACGAACCAAACGCTTGAACGCAGGAGATTTTGCATGAGAGGGCTGGCCTGCTCCGTCATCGACTTTGCCCTCAATCTTCGGCGTGCCCGCGCCATGTTCGTAATATTGGTAGTTCATGTATTTATAGGCGTAGTTGTAGTCGAACTTGTTCACCGCGAATTTCGACATTGCCGCCCCGATCACGTTCGCTCCGGCTGCGCGCAGGCGTTTCAGCGCCGTCTTGGCCGCCTTGCGCGTCACCTGGTTCGTGGAAATGACCACCAGCGTGCCCTCGGCAAGCCGGCTGAGAATGGGCGCATCGGACAGGCCGACGATCGGCGGAGCGTCGATGATGACGAGATCGAAGCGCTTGCCGAGATTGGTGACGATCAGCGCCATCTTCGGCGATGAAAGCAGATCCGCGGGGTTGGGCGGGATCGTTCCGGACGTCAGCACGGTCACGTTGGGATATTTGGTCGTCCTGAATATGCCCGCCACATCTTCCTTGCGCACGGTATTCGTCAGGAGATTGCTCAACCCGATCGCGTTGTCGAGACCGAACAGCCGATGAAGATTCGGTTTGCGCAGATCGCCGTCGATAAGCAAGACCTTCGCACCGAGGGCGGCGAAATCCTGGCCGAGCTTGAACGAGGTCGTCGACTTGCCTTCGGAAGGCTCGGAGCTGGTCACCAGCAGCGAACGCGGCGCGCCCTCCGCGCCGGAGAATTGCAGCGATGTTCGCAGCGAACGATAAGCTTCCGATAGCCCGGACTTCTGGTCGGCGATGCTGGCCGTCAGTTCGCGGTCATCGACGAGCGGCAGGATGCCGAGCATGGCCAGCCCCAGCTCCCTTTCGACCTGCTCGGGGTTGGTGAAGGTGTTGTTCAGCAACTCGATGATGTAGATGATCGATGCAGTGAGAGCCATGAACAGCGCTAGCGCGATCGCCAGATTGATGATCAGGCGCGGAGAATAGGGACTTGCGGGCAGGGTCGCGAAATCGACGATGGCTGCGCTTTGCGTCTTGAGCTCGGAGCTGACGCCTACTTCATTCAGCTTGGTGATGAGACTGTCATATTGCGACCGGTTGGAATCGACCTCGCGCTTGAGGATGGTGTATTTTATATTCTTGTCATTGAAGACGACCTGCTGCTTTTCCATCTCGGCGAGCTTGGATTTGAGGTCGGCTTCCTTATTCTGCGCTTCCTGGTACTTCAGGCGCAGCGAATCGGTTATCGCCAGGACGCCGTTATTATAGAGCCGCGTCAGCTCCTTGATCTGCGACTGGAGTTGCTGCATCTCCGGAAAGCCAGGCTTCAGAATGCTCAGTTTCTGCTGATATTGGCTCTTGAGGTCCGCGAGTTTTTCGCTGAGTTTTTGTAAGCCATCACTCTCCAGAACCGGCGACAGGCTGGAGCCTCGCCCCTTGTCTATCTGGTCCACGACGCGACCGGCATCAAGACGATCCTGGATAGCGGTCGCGAGCGCTGTGTTCAGCGCCTCGATGTTCGATCCGATCAGCGATTTGTCGTCGCCGGTGACGGTGATGCCGGCATCCTTCGCATAGGTGACCAGCTCCTCCTCGGACTTCTGCAGCTTCTGCTTGACCTGCAGGACCTGTTCCTGGATGAACTGTCTCGCCAGATCGGACGTCTCGCTGGTCTGGTCGAGACGTTGATCGATAAAACTCTGCGCGACCTGGTTGGCGACGTCGCTTGCGTATCTGGGCTTCTGGTCGATGAAGGTGATCGACAGCAAGCTGGTGTTGGTCACAAGGTTGACCGTCAGATCCTTCAGAACGCGCTTGATCGCCATTGCCTCTCGCTCTTCGGGGGTCTTTTCCTGGATCGAAGGCGATTTGGAAATTCCGAATGCACGGTAGAGGATGTTGCTGAGCGAGAAGCTCGGGGTTGGGAATAGGAAATCCGGTTTTTCGGAGAGCCCCAACTGAAACACGACGCGCTGGGCCAGCGCCCGGCTCTTCAGTTTCTCGCGAGCGGTCAGAAACGCGCGTAAGTCGCTGTTTTCGGAAACCACTTCGATGTCCTGAAAAACCTTTGCCGAAGGGACCAGGACTTCCAGCTGTGTCGTTGCCTGATATTTCGGCGTCTGCATCATTGTCACTATGATACCGGCAACTAGGCCAGCCACCGCCATCATGACAATCAGCCAGCGATATTGCACGACATAGAAAAGCAGCTTGAGCGGATTGAATCTCTCGTCGTGAGCGGCATAGTCTCGACCGTAAGGACTATAATTCTGCGCCCCGTCATAATAGAGGTCCGCGGACAAAGCCTGGCCATGTCGAGGACCGGCGATTTGGGACTGCCTGTTGCGATCGAGCATGCGCGAGGTGATCCTGGTTGTCCGTACCCTGGCCGGCCAGGCCTCCCTTACGGAATGACCGCAATTCGGGCCGCGCTCGACGCGAGGCCCAGGGCATCCTTCAAATTGTTCATTGCGATTTTCGACTTCGAAGCGAAAACCACGACCACGTCGCCGCCATAGATACGCGGGTTGCGATTCTTGCCGGCGCGGATTTCCTCGACATTGTAGTTTGCGACCAGCTTGTTTTGACCGACATTGCGGTAGACGAAGACCTTGCCGGCATCGCCGATGGCGTTGAAGCCTCCGGCAAGGGCGATCGCATCCAGCAAGGAGGCGCTGCTGGACACCGGATAGATGCCGGCCCTGTTGACCTCGCCGTCGACCGTGATGCGCTGGCCTATCGATTCCTTGACGAAAATCGTCACATCCGGCGATTGCAGATATTTTGCGCCATAGGCGGTCTCGATATCCTTTTCAAGCTGGCGGACCGTCTTGCCAGCCGCTGTCATCGTCCCGATAAGCGGAAGGGAAATCTGGCCGCTGGCGTCCACCTGAACCGTCCTGTTCAAGTTGTCGACCTGGAATACGCTGACTTCGAGTACATCGTTGGCAGACAGCGGCTGCTCGCTGCCGTTTTGTGTGTTCTGCGGTGCCGGCAGATCCTTCACCATCTGTAGCGCGCCGCCCCCGGCAAGCGCCGTTGAGGACGATGTCGGCTGCATCGCATCGACAGAGCTCGTGGACGATGATGAACTGCTCGCGCAAGCAGAGAGGGCGAGCAATACAAGCAATGCCGGCATCTCCACGCCACTTCCCCCGAGATCGAGAATGCCCATCACAGAGCCCCACTTTTGAACAGCTTGGGCGGCCCATCGAAATGGCCCGCACAGCTGGCTCCCGGCTTCTTCGCTCGTTTTTCCGATGGCGTGAGCAACTGGTTCTGCACTATCGCGCCCGAGCTTGCGCAAACCGGCGAGACCAGACCTTGCCTAGCGGCTGACTGCGTCGTCGTCATCCTGTAGTCCAATAGCCAGTGCGGCGCCGCCACCAACCGCGCCGGCGCCCAACAGCACCGGCAAAATGCCAGGTCCGGAATTGGCAGGTCCGGTAGCAGCTTCCTGCGCATCAAGCGAGACGCACATACCGCCTTGCACCGGATTGATGCTGACGGTCGCGTTGGCCGGAACATCAAGCGCGCAATTGGCGCCGATGGCCAAAGAAGCCGATGCTTGCGGCCCGGTCATGATGCGCGCGCCTGGATAAATCGGCGCTCCCGCGCCCACCCCGGCGTAACCGCCGGCCTGCGACATCTGCACATCACCCCGGACTTGGGTGAACTGGCCGACAATGCCAGACACGGGCGCAGCGGCCAGGCACGAACATGTCTGTGCCGACTGGGCAACAGCATCGGACGCTGTAAACCAGGCACCTCCCCCGGCGAGCGTGATAAAAGCGAAGACAACCCCAACCCGATGACGCCCGGTCATTTCTACCCCCTTCGAACCAACGACCCGCCCCCGGAACGGATCGCTTACGCACCCCTTCGATCAACAACACTCAAAGAACTCACCAGCACTCACGGTGGTCCGCCCCTCAGCGACTGACCGCTTTGTCGTCATCCTGCGTCGCCGCCAACACACCGCTGGTGACAAGCGCACCGGCGAAAATCCCTTCGGGCAGGCCAAACCCACTTGTGCCACCGGACGGCTGGATGGCCGCCGTCCGTTCTGAACCCACGAGTTTCAGACAGATGTTGCCGCCCACGCGTGAAACATCCAGACTGGAATTCGCCGGTACATTCATGTTGCAGCCGCCAACAAGTACGGATGCCGAACCCTTGGTACCGACTACCACCCGACTGCCAAGGCCGAGAGTGCTCCCCGCCTTTGCAGGACCATAGCCGACCGACTGCGAGACCATCACGTCGCCATCGGCGGAACGAATGGATCCAATCGCACTCGCCGGGCCGCGATAGGCGGCAGCGCAGCTGCAGGATACGTCCTGGGCGAAAGATGAAACCGAAGTGAAACCGCTCGCGGCAACCAACGCGCTCACTGTGGTTCTAATGATGACATTCATCCGTTTCGCCTTTCCTTCAAATCATCCCGGATATGCCAGATCAAAAGGTGGTGACATCAGCGTCTAACATTTTTTTTGCCACAATTCCAACCCGTGTCGCACGATGCGGAGAAGTTTGACCTGAACAACGCGCCATTTTAGCAATTACGTATAAATAATCCCGAGCTGTCGGCGATGGATGTCTGGCCCTCCAAAGAGAAATTACGATTCCCTTTTCATCCTGATTACACCGAGCCCAACTTGATCAAAGCCGAGCCCCCTCGAAAGCCGAGTCCCGTCTGCAATGCAGCAAGACAAGCTTAGCGCCTGCTTGAATGCCTGATCTCCTCGGCTCGAACTTCAACCGCGTTCAACTACACGCCGGCCCGGTTCATCGCCTGGCGAGGCATTGAGCTTCCCTATCTGCGTCATGTAGCACTCTATGACGATCCGTTCCGAAAACTGCCGCTCCACTTTGCTTCGGCTCTCCATGCCCATCCTGTTCCTGGATGCGGCGTCCATCGTTGCGAATTCGAGCATCTTGCTTGCCAGGTCGCCTGCGTCTTTCACCTTGCACAGCAGGCCGTTGACGCCGTGGTCCACCACCTCCCTGCAGCCGGGCACATCTGACGCGATCAGCGGCTTGCCCATCGCGGCTGCTTCCAGCAGCGAGCGCGGCGTTCCTTCCCTGTAGGAGGGCAAGACGACGCAATCGGCCGCGTCCAGGAAGGGACGGACGTCGTCGGTGGTTCCGAGATACTCGACCAGGCCTTCGCCTGCCCATCGCTCGACCTGCGCACGGCTGACCGCTGTGCGGTTCTCGACATCGAGGAATCCAAGAAGCTGGAAGCGCGCGCCAGGCATGTTGCGGCGCATCTGACGAGCTGCCTCGACGAACTCGCCCACGCCCTTGTCCCAGAGAAGCCTGGCCACCAGCAGAAAGACGATCGCGCCGGACGATTGGCTTTGGCGGGGCGCCGGAGAGAAGCGAATAAGGTCGACCCCGGAGCCCGGCAGCAGCGCGGTCAGTTCCTTGCGGACTAGGCGCTCGCTGACGAACAGCATCCTGTCGTCGTCATTCTGAAAGAAGACTATTTTCGAACGGGCCAGCGCCAGCCGGTACAGGACCTTGGCAATTTTCTGGAGAAGGCCGCCACGGACGAAAACCGTGCCGAGCCCTGAAACATTGTTTATGACCGGGATGCCATTGAGGTTTGCCGCCAGCGATCCGAACACGTTGGGCTTGATGGTGAAGCCGACAAACGCCAGCGGCCTCTCGCGGCGCAGCAGGCGCCAGTAGCGCCACAGAAGCACCATGTCGCGAAACGGCGAGGTGCCGGAATTATCCATCTCGATTTCGACATACCGGCAGCCCATCGGCGGGATCAGGCGCGAATACTCGTCCCTGGGCGCCGCAACCACCACTTCATAGCCCCGCCCTTGCAGCGCCTCGATGAGGCCTTTGCGGAAATTGACGACATTCCAGGACGTGTTGATGGAGATGATTATCTTTCTTCCGATCCCAAGCATCGTCCCCGCCTCCCCCAATGCCGTTTCGCTCACCGTCTTGTATGCAGTCGTGCCCTGCCCGGCCCAAAGGTCTCGAACAGCCGCAAGATCTCGTCGTCACTGGCGAGCGATGAGATGCGGGCGAAGCAGGCGTCCCTTGCAGGCCCCAGATCCTGTGGCCGAGCGATCAGCCTCGCGACCACGCGTGCGATGTCTTGCGGATCGTCGGGGTTGAAATCGAAAGCTGCCCCCTCGGGCATGTAGTACCTCGTGCCGCTGTCTCGCGACATCAGCACGGCACATCCCGCCCAGGCCGCCTCGATGGGAGACACCGCCGCGGGTTCAGCCCGCGAGGGCAGTATCAAGAGATCATGACCGGAAAAGACCGAGATCATGTCGTCATGCGCAATGTTGTTTTGAAACCGAAGCCTGTCCGCCACGCCAAGCGCCTGAGCCTCGCGCCGCAAGGCCTGACAGAAAGCCGTGTCGGCGTTCGTTGCCTCCTCGCCGCAGAATGTCAGGGAGAAGGGCATGGATGAAATCGCGGACAACGCCCTCAGAAGCAAACTGTGCCCCTTGCGCTCCCGGTATTTTGCCACCATCAGGATTCGAGGCGGCCACTGCAATGGCCTGCTTTCCAGGCCTTCAGTCCGGGCCGGCTCGAAAGGGCTCCCGAATGGCAGGGACATGGCATCGCCGAGCTTGGCCGGGCCAAGATTTGGCGAAAGCCGTGAGGTGAAATGCGGGATGCCTAGGCCATGAAAGACGGCTCTTCGAACCCATGTGCCACTCCATGCGCTGGGCTTGGCGTCCTCCTGGTCGTAGATGACCAGCCTGCGCCCTTGCAGAATTGAACAGAGTGCCGCGACCCTGCAAAACCATCGCGTCACTCCGCGGATGATCACCACGTCGGGGTCTTCGGCCTGCAAACGCTTCCAGTAGGAAAAGACGCCGGGAAAGGAAAAAGGCGAATTCGGAATGTTGCTCGAGCGCCGACGCATGATCATCCGGGACAGCGCGGATGGAGCCATCACGTTGGGAGAAACAAGAGCGTGATTCTCCGTGACGCTCGTTTCGACTACGTCGACCGCAACATGGTGCCCCGCCGAAGTGAGAATGCGAACCCAAGGTACCGCATTGGTGTGGTATCTTGGCAGGCAAAACAAGTATCTCAAAACATCAGCCTTCAGATATCTTCCGCCAGGCGGATCCGCCTTTTCAACAATAAGTGCGAAACCACCATCATCGCCGCATAGACCGCCGCCGATACGAGCAAGCCGGCCCAGGCGATGCCTGAAATTCCGATCCATCCGGACAAAGCCAGGCAAAGCGGAACATAGATGGCGATCGCCAGCGCCGTGATTTTCAAAAGCGGCTTCGTCCCGGCCAGGACCTGAATCAGGGGATTGAGATGCATTCCAGCGAGGCCGAAGCATTCGGCCGCGAACAAAATGGCAAAGAGCAGCGAAGCTTCCGCGTAGGCCGAACCGCCAGCCAGAAGGACGATGGGGTTTTGCAGCAGCACCCCCAACCGCCGTGCCGGCGGCGGCGCATGCCGAAACCACGGTGATGTGGGCGTTCAAGCGGTATAGACGAGAAGAAGGCTCTTGCTTCGACAGTTTCGCGATTTCGGGAAAGATCACCTGGTTCAAGGGACCGGTCAGCCGGGAAACCATCGTCGCCAGGCGCGATCCGAGCGAATAAGAGCCCGCGGCGACCTCTCCCAGCAGGCCCGCGACAAGGAACAATGCGAGATGCCGCCTGGCACTTATCATTGTCGAGAGCAGACTGGTCCCCGTGGCCATGGCAAGAAATGCCCAGAAGAAACGGCGTTTGGACCGGGAACGGAGCGGGTTGAACAATTCGATATCTTCCCGCCCGGCATAGAGAAGCAGGCGTACGAACAGCGTCAGGTTGTAGAATGCGCCGACCGCTGCCAGCACGATTACATAATCCGGCAATGAGGCATCGAGGATCCAAAGGACGAGAGAGGCAACCACCACGGCAACCCCTTGCATGAGTTGATTGCCGGCAATGACGTGGTACCGGCCGTTCAGCCGAAGCACACCTTTCGGCGTACCCGAAAGACTCGCCAACAAGGTGAGGCTGTAGATAATCGCCAGAAGGCGATTATCCCGCGACACGCCAACAGCTTCTCCAAACAGCAAGATCCCGCCTATCGCCAGGACCGTGGCGAGAAGGGCGGCTGAAACATCGAGGGCAATTCCGCAAGATGCCGCCGGTCCCAGACGCAAAGGCGACCTCGCGCACAGCCTGATCACTAGCTGCCAGCTCTCGAACGTGCATAGGCCGGAAACGAACGCCACATAGGCCTGAATTACGGCGAGTGTGCCAAAATTCCCCGGACCAAGCGACCGTGCGTTGAGCGCCAGTGCAAGGATGGAGCACAACGCGGCCACTCCGCTTGCGGACGTCGTAAACGTAACGTCGCGGGCAACCCGCCGCGCGCGCATCCATCCGGAAGGCTTGGCGACCGCCGTCACGTCCTCAGCCATTGTCTCGGCGCAAGGCCCGCGCCCCCTGCGGCATCACCTCGGCGGAGGCCGGTGGAAAACACTTCCGGTGCACATAAACCAAGCCAAAAATGAAAAGCGCAACGAGAACGGCTCGCTTGGCGGAGATGAAGGCGCCAAGCAGCTCCTTGCGCTGGATGTAGAATGTGAGATGGACGATGGCCACGATCAGCCCGGCCTTGAGCGTCGCGCTGCGCACATTGCGGATTATCGCCTCGACGGCAACACACACGAGCGACAGAATGACAACGAGCAGCGGAAATCCGGCATACCCGAAATTGGCAAAGAACTCCGCCCAGATGTTTGCAGCGACGCCACCACTGTAACCCGGAAATAGGAACGGCTGAACCTGCTCGTTGTAGGTGCATCCGTCCTTGCCAAAGACCGTATCCGAGAACGGAAACAGAGAAAGAGGCACCAGCCAAAGATTCGAGCACGGCAAGGTGTAGTCATATTTCACGACCAGATCCAGGTGAGCCAATGTCACGAACTGCTCCAGCCCCACGAGAGCGGAATCGGACAATTGGTCGAATTGTATTTTCTGACCTACAAGTTCAAAATTTCCTGCTTTTATTGCTGCATATACTGCCTTGTACACTGCAAGAAAAAAGAATGCGCCAATTCCTCCAATTATGTATCTTTTCCTGATCAAAAGCAGGGAAATGTTCCTGTACCTTATGTACAAACAAGCTAAAATCGCGATGGCAACCGAAGAGCGATGCCCGATATAGAGCGTAAGCATCAGTCCCAGGCAGCTCAAGATGATGACCAGCCTGGATTTCTTCCACCCCGACAGGGCTCCGAACACCATGCCGATGATGCAGCTGTTGTAAAATACATACTGGATCCGCCCGGTAGATGACAAAACATCGGCCTTTGAGGCCGAAAAAAGTGCCGGATTTGCTATCGAAATCCCACCGAACACCACCAGCATCACAATTATTACGATCGACTCCCCCGAACGTCGCCTTCGACTTCGAAATCTTGACGCCTTGGCATGAAGACCAGCATCGCGGCAGCAATGCAAGAAAGAGAAAGCGCAATGGCATATCCAGTGCCCGCGTGATATATGAAATCATACTTCCTTCTGCCGACATCAACATACTGAAATCCCCCGGTGACGAATGGCACAAAGTAGACCAAGCTCGACAAAAGCAACAACATTTGCGGCGTGAGCGCAAATGGCGAAACAAAATAATCTCGTTTGAGGTGCTTCACTTTCGTTCCATCGCTATCTGAATATTCGAATTGTTCTCACCCCTTAGCGGCTCAGGGACGATTTCTCCCACAGCAAGCCATACGAGTGCGCCATCCGCTCAAGCGAGAAATCCGCAGCGATGCGGTCGCGACATGCTTGCCGCCTGCTCGCCCAAGACCGGGTATCCTGGATTTCCGAAGCCATGATCTCGATGGAACGCGATAACGCGTCAGGGTTCCGCGGCGGAACGATCAATCCCGTGTTGCCGACAAGCATCGCGATGTCCCCGACGTCCGTTCCCACGCATGGCGTGCCGCATGCCATCGCCTCGGCAACCACGTTCGGAAAGGCTTCGCTGCTGGAGGCCAGCACATGAATGTCGAATGCATTCATCAAACCGGCAATGTCGTCGCTCGGCCCGAGAAGCTTCACCTTGTGGCGAACATCATAGCGCTCCAACAGCACGGCAAGCGCAGTGTTTTCAGCCGTCATACCCGGGCCGGCAAGAACACATTTGAAGGGAAGGCTCTTGTGCATCGACAGCCTGGACAGGGCAGCGAAGAGATTCTGGTGGTCCTTGTCGGGATGCCAGCGAGCGACGTTTCCGATAACGAACTGGCCATCACCTATCGACCAATCCCGACGGAGCCGCGCGCGCCCCCGGTCGTCCGGCTCGAACACGGCCAGATCGTAGCCATTCGGTATGATCGTCCAGTTCGAGCTCGAATATCCTGCATGGATGTGGCGCTGCGACGCGTTTTGCGAGCAACTGACAATCCGAGCCGGGATGATACCGGATATGAGAGCGCATATCCTGTCCACTGTCCTGGTCGTAAAGGAGGCCGCCCGCGGATCCAGTCCGCAATTGTGCATCCCCCAAAGAACCGGGCTGATGCCGCCAAGCCGCGCCAGGACGCCTCCGACGAGGTTGGCGTGATACATCCAGCACTGAACCACGTCCGGCCGATAGGTCGAGAACACGCGCCTGAGCGAGGCGAGCCCCTTGAGACTCAACCTTCCCTTTGGCATCGCCAGGCAGGCGAGCGGTATTTTGGCCGCGCGAAGCAACGGGCCATATTTTCCGTCACCCGAAAGCGAGACGACAAAATGGGAATGGCTGCGCTCGGCCGTGCACAGGCGGTATAGCGCTGCCTCGGCGCCGCCGTTCTCAAGTCCGGTGATGACGTGCAGGATCTTAATACGACCGCTCCTTCCCCACGGCGTTCGTGGGATCGACACCCATCGCGAGCAGGTAGGCGTCGGCCACCTTTTCGACACTGAAATCCCGCGCCCGACGCCTGACGTCCGGAGGATCAGCTTCATCAAGGGCGGCCATCACTTCTGCCGCAAAACCCTGGGCATCTCCGACCGCGGCGAGACGCCCCCACTTGCCGTCCTCCAGAATCTCGGCCGGACCGCTTTCGCAGTTGGTGCTCACCACGTTGGTCCCGCAAGCCATTGCTTCGATGATCGTGTTTGGAAATCCCTCCCTGCGGGAGGATTGAAGAAACAACGCTGCCCGCCGCATCCACGGATACGGATTCTTCGAAAAGCCGACCAGAGCGACCGAAGAATTCAGCTCGAGTTCGTCGATCAGGGTTTGAAGCGATCCCCGCAGCGGTCCTTCCCCGACAATGGCCAATTTGACGGCCCTCTTCGTCGCAATCCGCGCGAAGCTGCTTATGAGCGTGGCATGGTCTTTTGCGAAATCAAGCCGCCCAACGGCCACCAGCAAGATCCTGCCATCCTCGACCGCGAAGGGGTGATCGAGCGGTTCATCCGCCTGCTCTTCAACATGTTTGATGTCCAGCGGATTGTAGATCGTTTTGACGGAACTCCGGTGGACCCCGATGCTCTGGATCAGGTCTTCCGCGACGCCATGCGATACAGTGATGATCGTGTCGGCACGACCATAGGTCAGCCGCATGAGGAATGGCAGGAACTTCTCACGAACCAGCTTCGTATCAGCGACGGTCCTGGAAAGATTGCTCCTTTCCGATATCACGATCGGTGTCCGGCGCAGCGAGAGCATGGACGAGACGATGCCAACGATATTTGCATGGGGTAACGCCGTCAGCATCACTCGCGGCTGCTCCCGCCTCAAATACCGGATCAAAGCCAATACGGAAAACAGCAACCGCGAGGCTCGGAGGTCCTGTATCCTTATCGTCTTCGGAACCAAAGCGAGATACTCGCCCGTCGCACACCCAAGCACCAGATCGATCGGCAAGCCGCGCCGGCCAAATTCACTGGCCAGGGTGAGCATTGCCCGCTCGGTGCCGCCAGCACGAAGAGAGGGAATGAAGATAGCAATCCGAGCGTCTGGGCTGCCTGGTGATCTCTTGTCTTGGCGCGTGCACGTCACTCGGTTCGCCACCTTTCCTGGCCGGTCACGGCGAAAGCTTTTTGCTTGCGCCTGACCGTGCGCGATGAGCGATGCTCCACCCGGATACCGGGGAGACAGCCGTCGCACTCGGGTCCACGAAAGCGGAGAATATCTTCGGGTGATCAATGTCTTCGCCGAAAGACATAGGCGTAGGTTTCAGCCGCATCCTTCCCGATGAGAAGAGCCGAGAGACCTAGCCAGAGGCGCCAGACAAGGAAGGCCGGCACGAAAGCGTAGAAGTATGAACTCCTCCAGAACAGATGACGCTGGACGAGTTCCAGGCCATTTTGCGCTGCGATCCTTTCCACCTCGCTCGGCAGGCATCTGTCATAGAAGGCTGGGAAGCCGTCGTGCCCCCTGCCCTTGTCCGGATAGACCGCAAACAGCAGGCGACGCTTGATCGCCTCGGGCAAGACCCGATTGAGCCTGGCGAAAACGGCGTTGCGTGAAGGCGAGAAAATGGCGACCGTGCCGCCCGGCCTTACGCAGCTGGCAATGCCGCGAAATGCGCCTTCGCCGTCGCGGACGTGCTCCAGAGTGGCCTGGCATATGACCAGATCGGCATCTCCCTTCCCCCTGAACGAAGTAAGGTCCGCCTCGATCCGCTCGTCATAGATCTCGCCCGGAGCTTTCGACAGTTCCTTGGCATCGCGGTCCACCCCAACGACAACCAGCCCCAGACGACGCTTCTCGGCTAGGCTTACAAGCGGCCTTGCTCCTCCGCCCAGATCATAGACCAGTGCGTTAGGTGTAAAGAGCACCGGTGCGATTTCCGCAGCAAAGGCGTGGTTGCCATCCACGCGCAGCCGTAGCGGCAAGGCTCGGTCCAGACACTCTGAGACCGCCACGTTCGTGCGAACAAAACCCCGCAGCAAAGACGCTATCCCGTCATCGATTTCGTGGACAAGACGTGACCTCCCCCTACCTCCGCTCAAAATAGGCCTGGTACCATTCGACGAACCGCCCGACGCCCTCCGTCACGGACGTGCCGGGACGATAGCCGACCGCCGCCTGCAGCGCCGAAGTATCGGCGAAAGTGTCAGGCACGTCGCCGGCCTGCAGCGGCAAGAGCTCCACGATGGCCTTGCGGCCAAGCGCGTTTTCAAGCGCCTCGACATAGGCGGTCAGCTTCACCGGGTTGTTGTTGCCGATGTTGAAAATGCGCCAAGGCGCGCTGCTCGTCGCAGGATCCGGATGACCGGAATCCCAGGCGGGGTTAGCCGCGGCGGGGCTGTCGCTGGTGCGGATCACGCCTTCGGCGATGTCTTCGACGTAGGTGAAGTCGCGTGTGTGGTTGCCGTTGTTGAACAGCTTGATCGGCTCGCCGGCCAGGATGTTCCTGGTGAACAGGAACAGCGCCATGTCGGGACGCCCCCAAGGGCCGTACACTGTGAAGAAACGCAAGCCCGTGGTCGGCAGCCCGAATAGGTGGCTGTAGCTGTGCGCCATCAGCTCGTTGGCGCGCTTGGTTGCGGCGTAGAACTGCAGCGGATGGTCGGCCGGGCGATGCTCGGAAAACGGCATGTCGGTATTGGCGCCATAGACGCTCGACGTGCTGGCATAGGTCAGGTGGCCGACACGGCTGTTGCGGCAGGCCTCCAGCATGTTGGCGTAGGCGATAATGTTGCTCTCGACATAGGCGTGCGGGTTTTCAAGGCTGTAGCGGACGCCGGCCTGGGCGGCGAGATGGATCACCCTGTCGAAGGCGTGATCGGCAAAGCAGCCGTCCACCACGTTTCGCTCTGCGAGATTACCGTGGATGAAATGGTAGCCCGCATTGGTGTTGCGGCTTGCTTCGGCCAGAAGCCGCAGCCGCGCCTGCTTGATCTGCGGATCATAGTAGTCGTTGATGCTGTCTATGCCGACGACCTCGTCGCCGCGTTCGAGCAGCCGCCTGGCGACGTGATAGCCTATGAAGCCGGCAGCGCCGGTGACCAGAACCTTCATCAGAACCGCCCGTCCGTAACATCCCTGGGGAACAGACCCTTGATGTCGTAGACGACGCTAGGGTCCTTGCAAAGCGCCCGAAGACCGGCAACGCCCAGGGTGTGAAACTGCCCGTGCCCCACGGCGACGACAACGCCATCGTAACGCGCGGCGGGCATCTCTTTAACGCTCGTTACGCCAAAGGCGCGCGCGCATTCCTGCGCATCAACCCAAGGATCCCAGATATCGATGCCGGCATTGTACTGCCTCAGCTGCGCGACAATGTCGGCGACCTTGGAGTTTCTCAGGTCCGGACAGTTTTCCTTGAAGGCCGCGCCCATGACCAGAATCCGGCTGCCAACGACAGGTATGCCCTTGCGCATCATAAGGCGGGCCGTCTGGTCCGCTGCATGCCGGCCCATGCCGTCGTTGATGCGGCGACCGGCAAGAATCACCTCGGGATGATAGCCGAGTTCTTGAGCCTTGTGGGTCAGATAATAGGGATCGACGCCTATGCAGTGGCCGCCGACGAGACCAGGGCTGAAGCGCAGGAAATTCCATTTGGTGCCGGCCGCTTCCAGCACCTCCGACGTGTCGATGCCCAGTTTGCCGAAGATCAGCGACAATTCGTTCATCAAGGCGATATTGAGATCGCGTTGCGTGTTCTCGATGACCTTGGCTGCCTCGGCGACCGCGATGCTCGAGGCACGGTGCGTGCCGGCGGGAACGATCGAGGCATAGAGCGCGTCGATAGCGTCCGCCACCTCCGGCGTGGAGCCGCTGGTGACCTTGACGATCGTCTGCAGCCGGTGCTCGCGGTCGCCGGGGTTGATGCGCTCAGGACTGTAGCCCAGGAAGAAGTCTTCGTTGTAGCGCAGACCGGAATGTTTCTCGATCAGCGGCGCACACACCTCTTGCGTACAGCCGGGATAGACGGTCGATTCAAAGATTACCACCGCACCGGGGGAGATCACCTCGCCGACCGTGGCGGACGCCATGACAAGGGGCTTCAGGTCCGGCCGGTTGGCCCTGTCGATCGGAGTGGGGACAGTGACGATGAAAACTCCGCAATCCCGCAGATCGGCCTTGTCGCTGGTGAACCGCAGCCGCGTGGCGGCGTCGATTTCATCTCTGCTGGCCTCAAGCGTGTGATCCTCGCCACGCCTCAGCGCATCCACGCGCGATTGGCTGATGTCGAAGCCGACGACGTCCCTGATCGCTCCGAGGGCCACCGCCAGCGGCAAACCCACATAGCCAAGCCCGATGACAGCTATTTTCCTGGAGCCGAGGTCCATTTGCTTCCTGTCCGGCAAGCCTTAATCAGCCACGGCCTCCGCTATCGCGCACCATGGCCGGTAATCATCGTCTTGATGGTTCTGAGGGTGATGAGAACATCAAGCCAAGGCGAGAAGTTCTTTATGTAGTAAAAATCGTAGTGTAATTTCTCCATCACATCGTCGACCGCCGCAACATGCCCCTGGTTTACTTGCGCCCACCCGCTCACACCTGGCCTGACGATGTGCCGGTAGCGATAGAACGGCAATTCCGCCTCATACCAGTGCGACAGGACGACAGCCTCGGGCCGTGGCCCGATCCAGCTCATTTCGCCGCGCAGGATGTTGATTGCCTGCGGCAGCTCGTCGATCCTGAACTTGCGTAAAAAACGCCCTATCCGGGTGATGCGATCGTCGTCACGTTTCGTGATCGCCTTGTCCTTGTCGCTGCCAATGCCGGCTTGCTGCCTCATCGAACGAAACTTGTAGACCGTGTAGATCCGGCCCCTGTAGCCAATGCGGGGCTGGCGAAACAGCACCGGGCCCTCCGAGTCCAGCCGGATCAGCAGCGCGATCAACACCACGAAAGGTGAAAGAGCCACGACCATGACAAGCGCGGAGATCCAGTCGATTGCCTGCTTGATCTTGAGATAGGCCTGGTTCGGATTGAGCGAGCCGAGCGTGTTTTCCGACAGGTGTTCGATCTCGACGCGGCCGGTCAGCGATTCGCTGACCTGCTTGACGTGGTAGACCGGCGTGCCCGAAAGGGCCCGGTCCGCGATGTATCGTTCCCATTCGGCGTCAAGGTCGGCCCGCAGATCGACAACCACGCCATTCGCCCGTTCGATGACGGTGCCAGGCGAAGTGATCCAGAACCAATGCACTCCCGGCAGTGTCCTTAGGCGCTCTACGTTCCCGCCGGGAATGACGACCAGCCGGTACGGTTCGAGATGCCGCGTTATGATGCTCAGGCCAAAATACCAGAGCGTGGACTGGGTGAAGCTGGCAGCCGCCTGAAACCGGCTGTACTCGAAACGAAAAAAGAAAATAGTCAGGAAAACAAGCCCGTAGGACAGCACAAATGTCGGCAGGATGTAGCTGGCAGCGGCCACGCCGGGGAAATTCCCGATACGCCGATAGGCAAGGAAGCCTGCTACATGCGCAATGACCGCGGCAGCGACGGTTACCTGGAGATTGGCGACGTAGACCGCATCGGGTTTGAAGGCAATCCGGATGAGGGCCGGCGCGACGATCGCGAACGTCAGTCCGCCAATAAGTTGAAAGCGAATTTTGAACAGGAAGTGCCGGCTTCCGACAAGAGTTGATGTTGCGACATTCAACTTCTTCCCCCCTCGAAGCTGCCATGTCGGCGATTGCCATTGCAATAATGCGCTTGGCTTGGCCGTTCATTCGCAAAGCGGAATCGGGCCTCTCGCTACTGGCTGTTCGACTCAGTCGAAGATCAAGAGCTACGACACTGTAACGATACCAGCAAGTATCTATTTACACTGTAGCAATCGGCAGGATTTTTTATCAATCGCGTCGCTGAATGCGGTTCAAAAGCTATCGCTAATAAATTGGCTTACTGCCCGCCATCGAGAATGTCTGGACGCATGAAGGTAAATGGATGTTCGTATCTCTGGTGACTGGCTGGCTGCTTGGCCAAGACCTCCCAGTCACATCCGTCCGACCTGGATGAACCAGGTTCTTCCCCGGAATGCCTCAGTGGATCGCTAGTTCAGTTGCGCTTCAGCAGCGACCAGAGGGCAGGCACCAGGCTGGCAGCAAGAGCAACCTTGATCAGATCACCGACGATGAACGGCACGACGCCGAACTGCCAGGATTTTTCCGGACCGATGAGCATCGCCAGCCAGGCAAAGCCCATGGCCATCATGACGAACTCGGCAACCAGCATCGCGTTGAAAAGCTTGATCGGATGGCGATCCCAGCCGCGATCGGCGGCCCAGCCGGCGATCGCCGCCATGACCACGAAGCCGGCGAGATAGCCGCCGGTCGAGCCGAGCATGTAGGCAATGCCAATTCCCTTTTCCGGCGTGCTCTGGAAGACCGGGAAGCCCATCGCGCCCTCGGCCATATAGAGCAGCAGGGTGGCGACGCCGAGCCGCAGGCCGAAAGCGGCCCCGATCAGCAGGACGGCGAGCGTCTGCATCGAAATATCGACTGGCCCCAGAACCACCTTGGTCTTGGCCGACAGGGTCAGGAGCAATGTCCCGGCTATCGCCAGGAAAAACTGCGTTGCCAGCCGCGCCGCGCCATCTTGCGGCAGAGCCAGAGAAACAAGCGGACGCATCGTCGTTGCAGTTGCCATGGTCTTCCCCATCCGAGTGCCGCCATCCGATGATCGCGGTCTTGCGTTTTCCTATATTGGCTTGCGTGCTATGCGGCAATCGGTTTTGCCATTCCCGCAACAGGCATCGACACCGTCATGGCCCTCGAATTCGATACCAGCTTCGATCCCTGCTACGGCGGGGGCGTCAGCGTCGCGCCCGACGTGCAGCGCATCACGGCCCGAAATCCAAGTCCCTTCACCTTTCACGGCACCAACAGCTACATCGTCGGACGCGATACGCTGGCAGTGATCGATCCGGGGCCGGATGACGAAGCTCACCTTCGCACCTTGCTCGACGTCATCGCCGGCAGGCCGGTCAGCCACATCTTCGTCAGCCACACGCATCGCGACCATTCCCCGCTGGCGGCACGGCTGAAGCAGGAGACCGGAGCCCAGGTGATGGCGGAAGGGCCGCACCGGCCGGCAAGGCCATTGCATATTGGCGAGATCAACGCGCTCGATGCCAGCGCCGATACCGCTTTCGTTCCCGATCTCGCGCTGCCGGACGGCGCGCTGGTCGCCGGCGACGGCTGGGCAATCCGCACGGTCCTGACCCCCGGCCATACCGCCAACCACGCGGCATTCGCGCTGGAGGGCACCGGCATCCTGTTTTCGGCCGACCACGTCATGGCGTGGGCGACCTCCATCGTCGCGCCGCCGGACGGGGCGATGGCGGACTACATGGCCTCGCTGGACCGGCTGATTGAACGCGGCGACCGCCTGCTGCTGCCCGGCCACGGCGGGCCGGTGACGGCACCGCGAGGCTTCATGCGCGGATTGAAGACCCATCGCAAAATGCGCGAACGGGCCATATTGGAGCGGATCCGCGCGGGCGACCGCACGATCGCAGACATGGTCAAGGCGATCTACAGGGATACCGACCCGCGGCTGCATGGCGCCGCCGGGTTGTCGGTGCTTGCCCATCTGGAGGATCTGGTGGCGCGCGGGCTGGTCGCGACAGAGGCCGCGCCGGCCATAGACGGCATTTTTACGCCGGCCGCTTAGGCTCGAGTATCTAGTCGGCCGGAGCCGCGCCGACCTGGCCGGCGACTTCCTGATCCAACTCCGCCAGAAAGTCGGTGATGCGCGCAGCGTTGTCGCCGAGGTCGTAGCGGCCGTAGCGCGAAGCCGACCGCATGTCGACGAGAACCGTGTCCCCGTCGTCCGTGATGCGAATTGCCACGTCTGCGGGGAGGCCCAATACGAAGCTCCTGGCGACAGCGGTAATCGTCACGTCGCTCTGCCCGGCGAGCTCGGGATAAGGTCCGGTAAGATCCCAATTGCGGCGGTCGAGTACGGTTTCAACGGCAGTGACGACGGTCTCGAACGGCAGGTCGTAGCTGCGCGCGGTGACAAGCGGATAGCTGTCGGTCTGCAACCGCTGCTCGCCGGGCGTCGGCGGCGAGAGCACGTTCATGTCCTTCGTGCGACCGGTGACGTCGAGTGCCGGCGGTTCGTCGAAATCGGTCGAAATATCCCTGAGCGGCGGAAAGATTGTCGCCCAATAGGCGGCGATGCCATAGGGGGTCAGCACCAGCACTGCCAGCAAGACGCCGACCGTGATGTCGCGGCCGCCATAGTCGCCAAAATTCCACACCCTCGAGAAGGCAAATCCGGCGAACAGCAGCGCCAGCGCCGCCAACAACGCGACGATAGCCAACACCCACAGGAACACCGGCGTTTCAACGAGGTTGAAATAATGGCCGACGAACACGGTCAGCAAAAGCACCGCCGAAAAAGCAGCGGTGCGCCGCGACCATCCGGCAGCCTTCGACGTTTGCCGTTCCGAAATGCTGACCATGTTTCTCTGCGTCATCCCAAGCCGAAGAAGACTTAGCGCATGGCCACCAAAATCGGAATCGATTTTCGAGGAGGATCGTGCGCCAGTTGGAAATGCTATCGTGCGCTGCCGGAAAGGTGCACGGCGCTGCACTGTCCTTTTACGACCGCATCAGGCCGAGACACGCAATATCGCGTCAATCCGTCGGCAAGCGGTAGTCCCTGAATTGCTGGCGCAAGGTGATCTTCTGGATCTTGCCGGTGGCGGTGTGCGGAATTTCGCCGACGAAAGCGACGTCGTCGGGCATCCACCATTTGGCCACCTTACCGTCGAGAAAACCAAGGATATCGGTTTTGGTCGGTTCCTTCCCCGGCTTGCGGACAACCACCAGCAAAGGCCGCTCGCCCCATTTCGAATGAGGGACGCCAATGGCGGCTGCCTCGGCGACATCGGGATGGCCGACGGCCAGATTCTCCAGGTCGATGGTCGAAATCCATTCGCCGCCGGACTTGATGACGTCCTTGGCGCGATCGGTGATCTGCATATAGCCGCCAGCGTCGATGTGGGCGACATCCCCGGTATCGAACCAGCCGTCCTCGTCGAACTGCTCCGAGCCGGCGCCGCCGTAGTAGGCGCTGGCCACCGCGGGGCCGCGCACCTTCAGCCGCCCGAATGTCTTGCCGTCCCAAGGCAGCGCGTTGCCGTCGTCGTCCGTCACCTTCATCTCGACGCCGAAGGGCGGGTAACCCTGCTTGCCCTGGACATCGAGCCGGGCGTCACCCTGAAGGCTTTCATAGTCCGGCTTCAGCGTACACAGTGTGCCGAGCGGCGACATTTCGGTCATGCCCCAGGCGTGGACGACTTGGACATCGTAATTGTCCTGGAATTTCTTGGTGATGATGCGTGGGCATGACGAGCCGCCGATGACGACCTTGTTGAGGTAGGGCAGCTTCCTGCCGGTCTCCTCCAGATATTGCAGCAGCATCATCCACACGGTCGGCACGGCGGCACTGAAGGTTACTTTCTCGGTGTCGAGCAATTCATAGATGGAGGCGCCGTCCATCTTACAGCCCGGCATGACAAGCTTGGCGCCGATCATCGGTGCGCTCTGGCCAAGGCCCCAGGCATTGGCGTGGAACATCGGAACCACCGGCAGGATCGTGTCGCGCGAAGACAGGCCCATCGCGTCGGGCATGGCGGCGATCATGGCGTGCAGGACATTCGAGCGGTGACTGTAGACGACGCCCTTTGGATCGCCAGTGGTTCCAGACGTATAGCACATGCCGGCGGCGGTGCCTTCGTCGAAGCTCTTCCAGGCGAAATCGCCATCGGCCTCGTCGAGCCATTCCTCGTAGGCGACGACGTTGGGCAGCATGCTCTGCGGCAGATGCGCCCTGTCGGTCAGCACGATCACCTGTTTCAGGGACTTGACCGCGCCGGCGATCTTCTCGAGCAAAGGGAGGAAAGTCAGGTCGACAAAGACCGCCTTGTCTTCGGCATGGTTCATGATCCAGACGATCTGCTCGGGAAACAGCCGCGGGTTGAGCGTATGATAGATCGCGCCGATGCCCATGATGCCATACCAGGCCTCGATGTGGCGCGCCGTGTTCCAGGCCAGCGTCGCAATGCGGTCGCCCAGCCGATAGCCGTCACGCTCCAGGCGCTGGGAGATCTTCAGGGCGCGACGGTGGATGCTGGCGTAGGTTGTGCGCACGATCGGACCTTCGATCGAGCGCGATACGATCTCTCGCGCGCCATGCTGCCGCTCTGCGTTGTCGATAAGTTTGTGGCAAAGAAGCGGCCATTCCTGCATCAGCCCCAGCATTCGTTCCTCCCTTACGCTCCTCGCTTTTGTTGCCATTGTGAAGCGAACCGGTGGATTGTCCAGCCACCGCCGGGTGGCGAACGAAATCCGAATGCCGGTCGCGCAGGCAAGCGATCGAGTCGTGTCTTTTCTTGGAGGTCCGAATGCCTGGCGCTCATGCCATCGGACCGGCGGCCTTGAATTCATTATATCAGAGAAGACTAAATTACTTGACCGAGAGGAGAATTCGCCACAATCCGGCCATCGTCGGCATTAAATTTCGTTGATGGGCAAAGGGGTGCGATTGGCGACTGAAAGAGGTTCGCATGGACACGCAGCTCGACGATAAGGCACTGGAAAGTACGCTTGCCGAAAGCCTGGGCGATCTGGTGCCGGACACAAAGACTGTTTCCGAAGATGAATTTGTTGAAGTTGTCGGCGGTGCGCTCGAAGCGGTGGGCGGCACGCTGCTGTTCAAGATGTGCGTCCAGAACGAAGGGGAAGGTGAGCACGTCGCCGCGGCATCCGTGGGCGATGGCGGCAGTCGTCAATTCCTGCTGCTAACCTTGCCGACCGGCGGCGGCCACTTGAAAGTCGAGACCGCATCCAGGAGCAGCAATCCCGTGGCCGGTATTGCGGCCGCCTATGCCGGCCTGATGGACGCGTTCAGAACCGCGGCCTGAGCCTCGCCGGACAAGGTTATCGCTATAAATGCCGTCGGCAGCGCCCACGGCTGGAGACCGATTGCGGAATTGCCGGCGACAGTCGCCCTTGCGCAAACCACCTCGTCGACACACTTAAAGTTGAGACGAGGAGAAACAGCATGGACAAGATCGCCAACCCGGCACCCGGCTTCCAGCGCAATCCCGATAAGGTCATCACCATCGAACCGTATAAGGGCACCGTCACCGTGCGTGCAGGCGACACTGTTATCGCCTCATCGACGAACGCCAAGGTGCTGACGGAAGCGCCCTACCCGGCCGCCTTTTACATCCCGTTCGCAGACATCGATTTCAGCAAGCTGAGCGGCACGCAATCCTCGACCCATTGTCCCTATAAGGGCGACGCGAGCTACTGGAGCGTGCTGCCTGCCGGCGAGGCAGGCAAGGATGCGATGTGGGCCTATGAGCAGCCTTTCGACGAAATGGCTGAAATCCGCAACCACGGCGCGTTCTACGCAAGCAAGGTCAGCATCGAAGCCAAGCCAGGCTGAACGGACCAACGAGGAGGCCGGACCTGCCGTCCTGCCGGTCAGTCGGTGGTGCCGTTATTGCCGAAGCCTTCGGCATCGTCGAGCCGCACGAAGGTCAGACCCTTCTGCTTGAGCGCCAGCAGGCCCTGCACGACGCCCTCCCCGGCGGCATGGGTCGGCTGGTTGATATGGGCGATGATGACGTCGCCGTCCTTGGCAGCTCCTATGCGCCTTGTGGTTTCCCTGGCGCCGAGCAGTGACCCGCCATCGCCATTGATCGAGAAGCCGGCGATCTTGAAGCCCAGCTTGCGGATCATGGCGATCGCCGACGGACTATACTCCGCGGTCGCGCCACGAAACCATTTCGGCGCCGGCTCGCCAGTCCCGGCCAAGGCGACGGCGCCCGACTCGACCTCGGCCAGAACCGCTTCCGGACTGCCGGCGCTGCGTATGCCATAGATCTTCTGCGGCGTGTCGACGGCCGGGATGTGATGGCCGCCGTGGTTTTCCAGTTCGAACAGGTCGGGATGCGCCCGCATGATCTCGACGGCGGCGGCGTTCCGCTTCAGCCAGATGCCGGTGACAAAGATGGTCGCAGGTATCCTGTTTTCCACCAGCGCCGAGAGGATGCGGTTGTCGGTCCGTCCGCCGCAGGCATCGAGGGTCAAGGCAACGCGCCCGGCTCCGCCTGTATCGCGCTTGATGTGCAGGATCGGTTCGATCAGGGATGCGGCATGGCCGCTGGACACCACGGCCAAAGACATGACGACAATGCAGAGATTTTTTTGCAGCAGGCGCATCAAATCCAATTCCAATCGGGCGTTTAACGCAGGCATCCCAAGACCCGCATGAAGGCGAAAATCGGGAGCTGGATAGCAGAAAAGCACCAGACGCGACAATCTCACCGTCTTGCGGCAGTTCCTCGTTCCGATCGGCGGCAAGCGCTCAGCCGCGGCCCGCCTTTGCCACCTGAACGGCCGCCTGCGCGGCCGCCAACCTGGCGATCGGCACGCGATAGGGCGAACAGGACACATAGTCCAGTCCGACCTCCTCGCAGAAGCGGATCGAGGCCGGATCGCCGCCATGCTCACCACAAATGCCGAGCTTGATCCCTGGCCGCGTCGCCCTGCCCTTCTCGGCGGCCATGCGCACCAGTTCGCCGACGCCATGGATGTCCAGCGATACGAACGGATCCTGTTCGATGATGCCTTTCTGGCGATAGGTCTCCAGGAACGAGGCCGCGTCGTCGCGCGAGATGCCGAATGTCGTCTGGGTCAGGTCGTTGGTGCCGAAAGAGAAGAACTCGGCCGATTCAGCGATGACATGGGCGCGGATCGCCGCGCGGGGGAGCTCAATCATGGTTCCAGTCAGGTAATCGATCTTGACGCCGCTTTCGTCCATGACGCCCTTGGCCACCGCATCGATGCGCGCCTTGACGTAGTCGAGTTCCTTCACAAGCCCGACCAGCGGCACCATGATCTCGGGTACCACCAGCGCGCCGGCCTTGCGGCCGGCCTCGACGGCGGCCTCGAAAATGGCGCGCGCCTGCATCTCGGCGATCTCGGGATAGGACACCGCAAGCCGGCAGCCGCGATGGCCGAGCATCGGGTTGAATTCGTGCAGCGCCTCGGTGCGCTGCCTGAGCTTGTCCGGCGCAACATTCATCGCCGCCGCGACTTCGGCTATCTCGGCCTCGGTCTTGGGCAGGAATTCGTGCAACGGCGGATCAAGTAGGCGGATGGTCACCGGCAGGCCGGCCATGATCTCGAACAGCTCCAGGAAATCCGCCCGCTGCATCGGCAGTAGCTTGGCAAGCGCGGCGCGCCGGTCCTTTTCGGTGTCGGCCAGGATCATCTCGCGCATGGCGACAATGCGGGCGCCATCGAAGAACATGTGTTCAGTGCGGCACAAGCCGATGCCTTCGGCACCGAAGGAGCGCGCCATGCGCGCGTCGAGCGGGGTTTCGGCGTTGGTGCGCACCTTCATGCGCCGCACCGCGTCCGCCCATTCCATGATCGCGGCGAAATCGCCGGAGAGCTCAGGCTGAAGCATCGCTACTGCGCCCTTGAGCACCTGCCCGTTGCCGCCGTCGATGGTGATGATGTCGCCCTTGCGGAAGGTCTGCCCCATCGACATCAGCGTAGCTGCCTTATAGTCGACGCGCAGCGAACCGGCGCCCGAAACGCACGGCTTGCCCATGCCGCGCGCCACGACCGCGGCATGGCTGGTCATGCCGCCGCGCGTGGTCAGGATGCCCTCCGCCGCATGCATGCCGTGGATGTCCTCGGGACTGGTCTCGACACGCACCAGGATAGCCTTGCGTCCTTGTGTCTTGAGATCCTCGGCGTCCGCGGAGGAAAAAACGATTTCGCCGGTGGCGGCGCCTGGAGACGCCGGCAGGCCGACGCCGATGACGTCGCGCGCGGCCTTCGGATCGATGGTGGGGTGCAGGAGCTGGTCGAGCGAGGCGGGATCGATGCGGGCGACCGCCTCCTCTTTCGAGATCAGGCCGTCCCTGGCCATCTCGACGGCAATCTTCAGCGCCGCCTTGGCGGTGCGCTTGCCGGACCTCGTCTGCAACATCCACAATTTGCCGCGCTCGATGGTGAATTCGAGGTCCTGCATGTCGCGGTAGTGCTTTTCCAGCCTGTCCGAGATGGTGACGAAGGACTGGAAGGCGTCCGGCATCAGTTTCTGCAATGACGGCTTGTCGGAGCCGGCGGCGATACGGGCCGCCTCGGTGATGTTCTGCGGCGTGCGGATACCGGCGACGACGTCCTCACCCTGCGCATTCACCAGGAACTCGCCATAGAGCTGCTTTTCGCCGGTCGACGGATTGCGAGTGAAGGCGACCCCGGTGGCCGAAGTTTCACCCATGTTGCCGAACACCATGGCCTGGACATTGACCGCCGTGCCCCAGCTTTCGGGAATATCGTGCAGGCGCCTGTAAGTGATGGCGCGGTTGTTCATCCAACTCGAGAACACGGCACCGATCGCGCCCCAGAGCTGTTCGTGCGGATCCTGCGGGAACGGCCTTCCGAGCTCCTCTTCGACCTTGGCCTTGTAGAGCGCGATGACGCCTTGCCACTCGATAGCCGTTAGTTCGGTGTCGAGTTCATGGCCGAGGCTGGCCTTCTGGTCCTCGAGGATTTCCTCGAACACTTCGTGGTCGAGCCCCATGACGACATCGGAATACATCTGGATGAAGCGCCGATAGCTGTCATAGGCAAAGCGCGCATCGCCGGAATCGGCCGCCAGCGCCTCGACGGTTTCGTCGTTGAGGCCGAGATTGAGCACGGTGTCCATCATGCCAGGCATCGAGGCGCGGGCGCCGGAGCGCACCGACACAAGCAGCAGTTTCGACGGATCGCCGAAACGGCGGCCGGTGAGCCGGCCGATATGGTCCAGCGCCACGGCGACGTCCGCTTCAAGCCCTGCCGGATAGGCGCGGCCGTTGGCATAGTAGGCGTTGCAGACCTCCGACGTGATGGTGAAGCCCGGCGGCACCGGCAGGCCAAGGCTACACATCTCTGCCAGATTGGCACCCTTGCCGCCCAACAGATTCTTATCGCCAGCCCGGCCTTCGGCCGCACCATCGCCAAAGGTGAAAACCCACTTGGTCATGCTTTGCTCTCCGGTTGCAGGAGATTGGAAAGATTGACGAAACGGAAAGTCCCGTCATAACCCGACTTTGGACGGATATGATGCTGCAATGCGAAAGGCAAGGCGTCGGCAAGTCGTTTGGCTGCTACAATCGATTAAGCAAAGCTGCGGCAAAAGGACTTGCCACCGCAACGACCCGAGACTAGAACATACAGGGAACGAAGAGGTGCCCCATGAAGCTCACCGGAAAACTCGACTACCTGGAACTGCCGGCAACCGGCGCGACGCTGGACAGTGTGAAAGCCTTCTACAGCGCCGCCTTTGCCTGGTCGTTCACCGACTATGGCCCGACCTATTCGGCCTTTAGCGAGGGACTGGACGGCGGTTTCCAGGCCGACAGCGGCGACGCCACCGCCAAGCCGTTGCCGGTGCTCTATTCCCAGGATTTGGAAGAGACGCTGATAGCAGTCGAGAATGCCGGCGGCACGATCCTCAAACCGATCTTTTCGTTTCCGGGCGGCAGGCGGTTCCACTTTGCCGACCCGGCTGGAAACGAGATGGCGGTGTGGGGAGAATAGGCGGCACGACCGGCGCATGAGACGACCGTCGCCAACGGAGTCGTGGATCAGCAGGAAAGTCGCAATCTCCAGGCATTGAGCTTTCCACCGGCACAGCCTATAAGGCCGCGCGCAGTCGACGCATGTCAGCTGCTGGGGCGTCGCCAAGTGGTAAGGCATCGGTTTTTGGTACCGACATTCCCAGGTTCGAGATCCTGGCGCCCCAGCCAAGCGCGCAAGGTCCGTTCCGGACACATAGGTTACGGTTTATACCGGAGACATGTTGTTGGAGCAGAATGAGAATCTATTCCGTCGCCGAGCGGATTGCCTTTGTCGTCACGCTCCTGGCCGTCCTCGTTCTCGCGCTGCTGCCGGCACATCGCCTCAAGCAATTCGGGATCGATATCGGCTTCCACTATGACAAGCTCAATCACGCCAGCGCATTCGCCGTGCTGGCTTTCCTGGGCAGCCTCGGCTGGCCGCGGCAGAAGCCAGCGCTGATCGTCTTTCTGGCTTTTGTCGGTGCTGCCATCGAAGTCCTCCAGGGCACCACGGCGATAGGCCGCGATTTCGACGTGCTCGACTGGGTTGCCGATTGCATTGGCATTGCATGCGGTCTGCTGGCCGCGATCTGGGCGACCTGGATCGTGCAACGCGCAAGGTGAGAAGAAGCCGAACCCGACTTGCCTTACCGCGAAAGACAACGCTCAAAATCAGGCTTCAGCACGGCACGTTGAAGGTGAAGTCAGCTTGCCTCGCGCATGGCTTCGGCTGCCTGCAGATCGACCGAAACGAGCTGACTGACGCCCTGCTCGGCCATGGTCACCCCGAACAGCCTGTCCATGCGCGCCATGGTGATGGGATTGTGGGTGATGATGACGAAGCGCGTCTCGGTGGTCTTGGCCATCTCGTCCATCAGATTGCAGAAGCGTTCGACATTATGGTCGTCGAGCGGCGCATCGACCTCGTCGAGCACGCAGATCGGCGCCGGGTTGGTGAGGAACACGGCGAAGATCAGCGACATCGCCGTAAGCGCCTGTTCGCCGCCGGACAGCAGCGTCATGGTCTGCGGCTTCTTGCCGGGCGGACGGGCAAGGATTTCAAGCCCCGCCTCAAGCGGATCCTCGGATTCGATCAGCTGCAATTCCGCCGTGCCGCCGCCGAAGAGATGCGAAAACAGCCGCTGGAAATGGCCGTTGACCACGTCGAAGGCCGCGAGAAGCCGCTCGCGGCCCTCGCGGTTGAGGCTCTGGATCGCTTGCCGGAGCTTGCGGATCGCCTCGATGATGTCCTCGCGCTCCGAGACGATGGTCTCCAGCCGGTCCGAAAGCTCCTTCTGCTCTTCCTCGGCGCGCAGGTTAACGGCGCCGAGCCGCTCGCGCTCGATCTTCAGCCTGTCGAGCTGGCGCTCGATCTCGGCCATTTCGGGCATCGGATCGTCCGCTTCCAGCCCGGTATGGCGGATTACCAGATGTGGCGGCGTGTTCAGCGTCTCCTGGATGCGCGCCTCGACCTCCAGCCGGCGCTCGTCGGCCGCGGTCAAGCGCTCTTCGGCGCGGACACGGGTCTCGCGCGCCTCGGCCAGCGACTGGATGGCGCCGGTGGCCGCCTTGTCCAGTTCGGCCTGCCTGTTCTCCGCTTCCTGCAGACGGTCAGCTGCCGCCTTGCGCAAGGTCTCGGCTTCGGTGAGCTGCGACAGCAAGGCGCGCCGCTTGGCATCGATCTCGTCGGGTGCGTCGGCCAATCTCTCGCGTTCGGCCTCGGCCTCTGCCTTGCGTTCGCCCAGCGAGGCGATCTGCGTCGAAGCGTTCTCGGCGCGCTCCAGCCAGTTGCTGCGCTCGGCGCCGATCGCATCGAGCCGGCGCGACCGCGCCTCGGCCTCCCGCCGCAACCCTTCATGGACGGCACGCGCATCGGCGAGCGTGGCGCGGTCGCGGGCGACATTGGCCGAGGATTGCTCGAGCTGTATCTGCAGGTCGCCGAGATCGGGCGCGTCCTGCAGCAGCATTTCCGCCTCGGCAAAGGCGGCCGAAGTTTCTTCATGACTGTCGACAATACGGGCGCGGGCCTCGTCCAGGGCGGCGCGCCGGCTCGCCAACTCGCCGCCGGCCTTTTCGGCTTCGGCCAGCGCGTTGCGGGCGGCGTCCAGCCCGTGCTGGGCGTCGCGTCCGGCCTGACGCGCGGCGCGCTCGGCCTCGCTGGCCTCGCGAAGCGACTGTTCGGCCTGTGCGAGCACCGCCTCGGCCTCGCGCAGCATAAGCGTCGCCTGCACCGCTTCGGCATCGAGCTCGGCCAGCCGGTTCTTTTGCGCCAGGCGTTGCGCGGCCGCGGTCGGCGCGTCGGCGCTGGCGGTCAGCCCGTCCCACCGCCACAGCGCGCCCTCAGGGCTGACCAGCCTCTGGCCGGGCGCGAGCAGCCCTTGCAGGCGGCGGCCGTCGGCGGCTTCGACAATGCCGATCTGCGCCAGCCGGCGGGCAAGCTGCGCCGGGGCACGTACCACGCTGGCCAGGCTCTTGATGCCTTCGGGAAGCGCGGCGTCATCGGCCTGGATCGCGCTCTCGCCCCAATGCACCGGGGCGCTGCGGTCGAGCGGCACGTCAAGGTCCTCGCCGAGGGCGGCGCCCAAGGCCGTCTCATAGCCGCGCTCGACGCTGATCTGTTCCAGCACGGACGGGAAGAGATCGCCGCTGGCTGCGTTCAGGATCTTGGCCAGCGTGCGGGCTTCGGTTTCGATGCGCGCCAGTTCGGCCCTGGCGTCCTGTAATGGCGGGCGGGCGGCATTTTCGGCGGCGCGCGCCTCGGCGACCGCCTGTTCGGCGGCAATCGCGCCGGCCTCGCTCTCTTCGAGCCGCGCCAGCGCGTCCTCGACCAGAAGTCGCTTCTCGGCCGGGTCGGGCAGGCCCGCGACTTTGGAGAGTATTTCCGACAATTCGCGGTCGACATCGGCGAGTTGGCGGGCGAAACGGTCCCGACGCTCGGCGGTCTCGCGCAGCGTCCGCTCGACCTGATTGCGCGAAGCGGCGGCCTCGGCCCGCTCGGCGGTAAGTGCTGCAAGCCTGGCTTCGCTCTGCGAGAGCGTCGCGGCTGCCTGTTCGAAGGCGGCGCGGGTGGTTGCTTCACGCTCGGCCGCGCCGGCATTTTCGGAGTTGAGCGCTGCTTCCTCGGCGCGCAGGCGTTCGAGGATATCCGCATTGTCGCGCACCATGCGCTCCTCGCGGGCGATGTCACCGTCGAGCTGCTGGAGCCGGCGCTCGAGTTCCGCCTGACGGGCGCGGATGCGGCCGGCTTCTTCCTCGATCTGCGATCTGGCGATCGACAGGCGCTGGAAGGCCGCGGCCGCCGCAGCTTCGGCGTCACGCAAATCGGGCAGCCGATGCGCGCCGATACCTTGCTCCCTGGCGGCCGCCATCTGGGCGGCGGCGCGGTCGCCAACCAGGGCGGTGGCGACAGCCAGCGCCGAACGTGCCTCGCCTTCCTGGGCCTTGGCCAGCGTCCAGCGCAGATGGAGCAGCGTCGCCTCGGCCTTGCGGATGTCGGCCGACAGGTTCTTGAAGCGGGAGGCCTGGCGTGCCTGGCGCTTCAGGCTTTCGATCTGGCTTTCCAGCTCGCCAACGACGTCGTCCAGACGCTCGAGGTTCTGCTCGGCGGCCTTGAGCCTGAGTTCGGCCTCGTGGCGACGCGTATGCAGGCCGGAAATGCCGGCCGCTTCTTCCAGCAGGGCGCGGCGCGCCTGGGGCTTGGCCTGGATCAGCTCGCCGATGCGGCCCTGGCCAACCATCGAGGGCGAACGCGCGCCGGTAGACTGATCGGCGAACAGAAGCTGCACGTCCTTGGCGCGCGCTTCCTTGCCGTTGATGCGGTAGAGCGAGCCCGCCTCACGCTCGATGCGGCGCGACACCTGCAATTCGTCGGCGTCGTTGAAGGCTGCCGGCGCCGAGCGATCGCTGTTGTCGAGGAACAACGTGACTTCGGCGGTGTTGCGGGCCGGGCGCGTGCCCGAGCCGGAAAAGATCACGTCGTCCATGCCGGACGCGCGCATGTTCTTGTAGGAGCTTTCGCCCATCACCCAGCGCAGCGCCTCGACCAGGTTCGACTTGCCGCAGCCGTTCGGCCCGACAATGCCCGTCAGGCCGCGTTCGATCACGAACTCGCCTGGTTCGACGAAGGACTTGAAACCGAGGAGGCGAAGGCGCGAAAACTTCATTCACGCCGCCCTGAAAGCGACTTTTGCGAAAACGCGCCGCGGGTTTGCGGCGGCGCGCAGCACGGCCAAAGGCCACGCATGCCGAAGCGCTGCCGCTTCGGCATCGCCAGGACGTCAGAGCTGAGGGTCGATGATGGCCGACATTTCCTCAATCGACATCGCCCCTTTGTAGGTCTTTCCGTTGATGAAGAAGGTCGGCGTCGAGTCGACCTTGAATTCGTCGGCGCCGCGTTTCTGGACCGCCCTCACATCGTCCAGAAGTTTCTGGTCCGTCAAGCAGGCTTCGAAGGACTCCTGTGTAAAACCGGCGAGCTTGGAGATTTGCAGCAGCGCATCCTTGGTGTTGGACACGCCCACCCAGTTCGCCTGCTGCTTGAACAGGACATCCACCATCGGGAAGTAGTTGTCCTTGGCGCAGCGCGCCAGCATGAAACCGGCCTCGGCGCTCGGATCGAACGGGAATTCGCGCAGAATATAGCGCGCCTTGCCGGTATCGATGTATTTCTTCTTCAATTCCGGAAAGGTGGTTTCGGCAAAATGCGCGCAATGCGGGCAGGTCATCGAGGCGTATTCGACGATCGTGACCTTGGCGTCGTCCTTGCCGAGTTGCTTGTCGGGCAATGCGCCGGGCTTAAGCAGTTCGGCCATGTCGACGGTGCCTTGAGCCTCCGGCGCCTTGACGACGGCCGGCGTGGCCGATGTCGCGGGCGCGGCGGGAGCGGCAGGCTTCACATCGGCCGCCTTGGCTTCCTCACCAGAGTCGCTGCATGCCGCAAGCACGGCCACCACCGGAATGGCGGCCAGCGAAGACAGCAGGTTTCTGCGGGACAAGCTTTTGCCGAACGGAGGACGGTTCATACGAATCACCTGACAGGGGTTGGATTTTGCAACGCAAAGGCACGAAAAGGCGAGAGTTGGCGCGAATTAAGGCATCGCCGTCCCCAATCCAATCGTGAAACTTGAAGCTTATAATCACGAAATCGCGAGATTGGCGACGGTGCTATGACTTTCTTTGTCCCAGAATAGTGGCGCCGAGCCGCTCCAGAGAGGCACGCAGGCCATCGTCTTCTATCTTGCCGACGATGTGCGACAGTCTTGATTTTTCCGCCTCATTGAGAGGCCTGACGGGTGGTTTCGGGCGCGCCTTTTCACTTAGAACCGGCTTCTGCACTATCCTGATGCGGCCGATGGCCGTGAAGCCGAGAAATGCATTGACGCGATTGATGATCTCGCCGGCCTCATGCTGCAGATGGAGCGCCGCCATGCCCTCGCAGGCGATCACCAGCACGGCCGGCTCGAACGGGTCGTCTTCGTGCAGCCGCCGGGGCCACTGGATCTTTTCAGGGCGCGAATGGCCGGCCAGGCGCGAACCGGCAATCTCTTCCCACGACTGGACCAGGCTGACCGAAATGCCCGCCCGCTTGCGCAGCACCGGATCGAGGATCGCGGTGGCGAGATCGCTCACCGGAACGGGATTGCCGAAGGGCCTTTTCCCTGCCATGTGCGTTCTCCAGCCACCCACCTCCACTCTTCCCGGCCGAGGCCGACACGAGATCAATGGCACCGCACGAGCAGACCCGCAAGGCCATATCAGAGGACAGCAGCAGCGAAGCTGCGTCTAGTGACAGCAGCAAAGCTGCGTCTATTGACAGCAGCAGAGCTGCGTCCGGGGACAGCAGCAAAGCTGGCGATACCGCATCCCGCCTGCTCGCATGGTACGACGTGCATCATCGCGAGTTGCCGTGGCGCGTGACCCCGCGCGACCATGCCCGTGGCGTGCGACCCGATCCTTACCGGATCTGGCTGTCGGAGGTCATGCTGCAGCAGACCACGGTTGAAGCCGTGAAGGCCTATTTTCGCGCCTTTGTCGAGAAATGGCCAGATATCGCGGCGCTGGCGGCGGCGCCCGTCGAGGACGTGATGAAAGCCTGGGCAGGGCTGGGCTACTATTCCCGTGCCCGCAACCTCAAGGCCTGCGCCGATCTGGTGGCCGGGCGCGGCGGCCGGTTTCCGGATACGGAAGCCGGCTTGAAGGAATTGCCCGGCATCGGCGCCTATACTTCGGCGGCGATCGCGGCGATCGCTTTCGACCGGCCGGCTGCCGTCGTCGATGGCAATGTCGAACGTGTCGTGACCCGCCTGTTCTCCATTGCCACGCCGCTCAGCGAAGCCAAGGCCGGCATCCGCGCCCGTGTCGAGCGCATGGTTCCCACGACGAGGCCCGGCGATTTCGCCCAGGCGATGATGGACCTCGGCGCCACGATCTGTACCCCGCGCCGACCGCGCTGCATGCTTTGCCCGCTGCGCGAGGGCTGCAGCGCGGTCGTTTCAGGCGATCCTGAACAATATCCCGTGCGCCTGCCCAAGGCCGACAAACCGCTGCGGCGCGGGGCTGCCTTCGTCGCAGTGCGAAGCGACGGCGCCATTCTTCTGCGCAAACGCGCCGACAAAGGACTGCTCGGCGGCATGACGGAGGTGCCAACGACGGGCTGGACGGCACGGCTGGACGGCGCGACCACAGCGGCGGCCGCACCCTTTCCCGGCGACTGGCGACAAGCCGGCCGGATCGCGCATGTCTTCACCCATTTTGCGCTCGAGCTCGAAATCTTCCTCGCCCGAAGCACCGGCGAGACGCCCGCCGGGCATTTCTGGTCGCTGCCATCGGACATTTCGGGTGAAGCGCTGCCCACTGTCATGAAAAAGGCAATCGAGGCTGCGATACCCGGCGCGACGAAAAAGCCGTCACCGAACAGTGCAGAGAGGCCCCATGACTGAAATCCGCCACATCGTGTTCGACATCGGCAAAGTGCTGATCCACTACGACCCGAACATCCCGTTCAGCCGGCTTATTCCCGATGCCGAGGAGAGAAAGTGGTTCTTCGACAATGTCTGCACGCATGACTGGAACATCGAGCAGGACCGCGGCCGGACATGGGAAGAGGCGGAAACGCTGCTGATCGCGGACCACCCGGATCACGCGGAGAACATCCGCAATTTTCGCCGCCACTGGCACGACATGGTGCCGCATGCCTATGACGACAGCGTCGCCATCATGGTCGGCCTGATCGACAGCGGCCACGATGTCACCATGCTGACCAACTTCGCCGCCGATACGCTGGCCGAAGCGCGCAAACGCTTCGATTTTCTCAATCGTCCGCGCGGTGTCACCATTTCGGGTGAGATAGGCAAGATCAAGCCGGATCGCGACATCTACGACCATCACGTCGCCGCATTCGAGCTCGAACCGTCCGCGACGCTGTTCATCGACGACAGCCAGAAGAATGTCGACGGCGCCAAAGCGGCCGGCTGGCAGGCAGTGCTATTCACCGATGCCAAAACACTTCAAGCAGACCTTGAGCGGCTCGGAATCAAGGCGTGATTTGAATCGCTTCCAGTACTTCGTTGAGACTTTGAATCAACGCCAAGGCCGCGGCAATCGACAGGGTTAGCCCCCTGCCCTTTCCATGCCGAGACGCGCGATGCGACGCAGTTCGTCGATCGGGGTCAGGCCGCCGCTGCGTTCATAGTGCCAGAAGGTCCAGCCGTTGCAGGCATCCAGGCCCTGAACTTCGGCGCCGATCTTGTGGATCGATCCGGCACTATCGCCGATCGCCACCGTGCCATCGGCGCGAACCTTGGCCGCCCAGCGCTTCTTGGCGTCGTAGAGCGTGGCACCGGGCGTCACCAGCCCGGTGTCGATCAGGCTGACGAAGGCGACGCGAGGCTCGGCGCGCTTGCCAGTGAGCACGGTCAGGTCCGCACCGTCGAGCGGCCGCACCGCGTCGATGCGGTCATTGGCGGCGTCGATATAGGCCTGCTCGCGCTCTATGCCGACAAAATGCCTGCCAAGGCGCTTGGCCACCGCGCCTGTCGTGCCGGAGCCGAAGAAGGGATCGAGCACGACGTCGCCCGGCTTGGTCGAGGCCATCATGATGCGGGCGAGCAGCGCCTCCGGCTTCTGCGTCGGGTGCAGTTTATCACCATTGTCATTCTTAAGCCGCTCGCCGCCGGTGCAGATCGGGAACAGCCAGTCGGAACGCATCTGTATGTCGTCGTTCGACGCCTTCAACGCTTCGTAGTTGAAGGTATAGCCCTTGCCCTTCTGGTCGCGGGAGGCCCAGATCATCGTCTCATGCGCGTTCTGGAAGCGGCGACCGCGAAAATTCGGCATCGGATTGGTCTTGCGCCAGACGACGTCGTTGAGGATCCAGAAGCCGAGATCCTGCATCTTGGCGCCGACCCGGAAGATGTTGTGATAGGAGCCGATGACCCAGATGGTGCCGTTGGGCTTCAACACCCGGCGCGCGGCCAGCAGCCAGGCGCGCGTGAAGGCATCGTAGGCCTCGAAGCTCTCGAACCGGTCCCAGTCGTCGTCCACCGCATCGACCTTGGATTGGTCGGGCCGGTGCAGGTCGCCGTCGAGCTGCAGATTGTAGGGTGGATCGGCGAAGATGACGTCGATGCATTTTTCGGGCAGCCGGTCGAGCGCCGCGACGCAGTCGCCCTTCAGGATCGTGTCCAGCCATTCGGATTGCTGGGGAGCATGGGAAAGCTCGTCGACAAGACGCACGGCTGACATTTTTACACCCAAGGCACGCGTTACTGTTTACTCCCGGTTATGGTTACCGATCAGCGTAAATATTCGGTGAAGGGCAGCGATCGGACGCCGCCGGTTTGCGCCGACGTGCCCGTTGGTGTATGCCGCGCCGCCTGAAGCCTGCCCGTTCTCATTGCCCGGATCACCATGCCCCAGCCAGACCTTGTCATCTTCGATTGCGACGGCGTGCTCGTCGATTCCGAAATCATCGCCGCGCGCGTCGAGGCCGAGCTCCTGACCTTGTCCGGATACGAAATCTCGGCCGAGGAGATTGCCGAGACTTATGCGGGGCTGACGTTCAAGGACATTCTGATGCGGGTTGAGGAGAAGTCCAACATCCCGTTCCAGGTTTCGCTGATCGATCGCGCCGAAGAGCTGGTCGACCGGAAACTGCGCAGCGACGTTCGTGCCATCGAGGGCGTGCGCGAAGCGGTCGCCTCGGTGACGGCGCAACGTTGCATCTGCTCCAACTCACGCTCGGAGCGGATAGAATTCATGCTGGAGAAGGTGCATCTGCTGCCATTCTTTGCCGGGCGCATCTTCTCCGCGATGGAGACGCCGACCGGAAAAACCAAACCGGCTCCGGACGTGTTCCTGTTCGCCGCCGAAAAGCTCGGCGCCCATCCGGCAAACACTTTCGTCATCGAGGATTCCGTGCACGGCGTGACCGGCGCAAGGTCGGCAGGAATGCGTGTCATCGGGTTCACGGGCGCCGCCCATAGCTATCCCGGCCATGCCGATACGCTGACGGAGGCGGGCGCCGAGACGGTGATCCGCCGCTGGGCGGATCTGAGCGGCACGCTGGCCGCCCTATCAGAATGGTCGGCGGACGTGTGAGCGTCCGCTAGGCCCCGACGAGCACCCCTGCGGATTTAGTTGGTCGCGGCGGCTTTCTTCCTGTTTTTCTTCGATTTGTCGGTCGCGGCCTTCGGCGCATTTTCATCATAGCCGGCATAGGCCTGATAATCCTGCGCCGTCGGCGCCGGCACGACGATGTTGGAATCGGTGAACACGAACTGCGTGGCGACCGAGGGGTCGGTAACCTGGACCTGATATTGGTGGATCTGCGAATAAAGCACCTCGGTGCCATGCATCACCGCGGTGCGGATCGGCATGGTGATGGTGCCGGGCGTGAATTTCGGCCCTGGCACGATCTTGCCGGCGACGGCGATCTTCATCGTCAGCTGTCCGTCGGCGCGGCTGCAATCGCGGGTCACGTCGCTGATCGAGGCCTGATAAATGACCCTCGCCGAATCGTCCGGCGGAGTAGCAGCGGCAGCATCGGCCGCAGCCTGGGCCGCGGCATCCTGCGCGGCGTCGCCGGTCTTCTTGAGCTTGGGCCTGGGCTTCCGGGCTTCGTTGGCGTAGGTGTTGAAGAATGCCGTGCCGTCGCGAAGCATCACCCTCGGGCAATAGGCATTCAACTGGCTGGCCAGAATCTTGGGGTCCTGCGGCGGCGGTGGCGCGGTCGGGTCCTTCTTGCCAAAACCCAGGTTCAGCATACCGTTGTCGCCTGATTGGCAGCCGGCGGCGGCAAGCATAAAGCCGGTGAGCGCAAGACCCGCGACAAAGCGACCGCTGAATGTATGAAACGCCATGAAACTGCACTTCCCTCTCGCAAAGCTGGTGACGTATATCAACCGCGCGGCAAAAATGCGACTGAGCCAGCGTAGAAATTAACCACCTTGCGTGGGTCGAAAACCCAAGGCAGTAACGGAATTGTGACGATGCAATATGTGAGTACCCGCGGCGAGGCGCCCGCGCTTGGGTTTTGCGATGCCGTCCTGACAGGCCTGGCACGCGACGGCGGGCTCTATGTGCCGCGCCAGTGGCCGCAATTCTCGATGGCCGAGATCCGCGCCATGCGCGGCCTGGCCTATCCCGAACTGGCCATCCGGGTGCTGTCGCCGTTCCTTGGCGACGAAATCCCGGCCCCCGTGTTCGAGCGTCTGGTGCGGGAGGCCTATGCCACCTTCCGCCACGAGGCTATCTGCCCGCTGGTCCAGACCGGCCCCAACGCTTTTGTCCTCGAACTCTTCCATGGACCTACGCTCGCCTTCAAGGACGTGGCGATGCAGTTGCTCGCCCGGCTGATGGACCATGTGCTCGCCGAACGCAACCAGAATGCCACCATCGTCGGCGCCACATCGGGCGACACCGGCGGAGCAGCGATAGACGCCTTCGCCGGGCGCAGCCGCACCGACATCTTCATTCTCTTCCCGCATGGCCGCGTGTCGCCGGTGCAGCAACGGCAGATGACGACATCGAAGGCTGAGAACGTGCATGCCCTGGCGATCGAAGGCAATTTCGACGATTGCCAGGGCATGCTCAAGGACATGTTCAACGATCACGGCTTTCGTGACCGGGTTTCGCTGTCGGGGGTGAATTCGATCAACTGGGCCCGCATCATGGCCCAGATCGTCTATTATTTCTCCTCGGCCCTGTCGCTCGGCGCGCCCGATCGCCCCGTCTCCTTCACCGTGCCCACAGGGAATTTCGGCGATATCTTTGCCGGTTACGCCGCCAAAAAAATGGGCCTGCCAATCGATCGGCTGGTCATCGCCACCAACGACAACGACATACTGGCACGCACTTTCGCGACCGGCGAATACCGCACCAAGGGCGTGTTCGCGACCACCTCGCCTTCCATGGACATCCAGGTGTCGTCGAATTTCGAGCGCCTGCTGTTCGAGGCGTCGGGCCGCGACCCGGCGACCGTGCGGCGCTACATGGCCGGGCTCAAACAATCCGGCGCCTTCACCATAGAAGCCACGGAAATCGCGGGGATGCGAGCCGAATTCGATGCCGGCCGCGCAGATATGGACGAGGTCGCCGCGACGATCCGCTCGACGCTCGCGGCCAGCAACTACCTGCTTGATCCGCATACCGCGGCAGCCGTGCATGTCGCGGCCGGCAAGGCTTCGAATGCCGTGCCGATGGTGGTGCTGGGCACTGCGCACCCAGCAAAATTCCCGGCCGCCGTCGAGGCCGCCAGCGGCGTGTCACCCGCGCTGCCCGCATGGCTAGGTGGGTTGATGACATCGGAGGAAAAATACACGGTACTTCCCTCCGACCTGAAAATGGTGGAAGATTACGTCAGCCGCCGTGCGCGAGCGGCGCGTTAAGGAGTACGAACCATATGGGTGTTGAGGTAAGCCGTCTGTCGAACGGCCTGACAGTCGCCACCGAAACCCTTCCAAGCATCGAATCGGTTGCCCTGGGTGCCTGGGTCAAGTCGGGTGCCCGCAATGAGCGTGACGAAGAGCATGGCATGGCCCATCTGCTCGAGCACATGGCGTTCAAGGGCACAAAGCGGCGAACAGCCTTCGAGATCGCATCGGAGATCGAGGACGTGGGCGGCGAGATCAACGCCGCCACCAGCGTCGAGACCACATCCTACTATGCCAGGGTGCTCTCCGACGACGTGCCGCTGGCAGTCGACATTCTTGCCGACATCCTGCAGGAATCGGAATTCGATCCGCAGGAGCTCGAACGCGAGCAACACGTGATCCTGCAGGAAATCGGCGCCGCGCACGACACGCCCGATGACATCGTGTTCGACCGGTTCACCGAGACCGCCTTTCGCCACCAGACCATCGGCCGCTCGATTCTGGGCACACCGGAAACCGTCAAATCCTTTACCTCGAAGCAATTGCACGATTTCATCGAGCGCCAATACGGCGCCGAGCGCATGGTGATCGTGGCCGCCGGCGACATCAAGCACGACAATTTCGTGCGCGAAGTGGAAAAGCAGCTCGGCGGCTTCCGCACCAAGGCCGACAACACCATCCCGCAATATGCGCAATATGTCGGCGGCGATTTCCGCGAGGACCGCGACCTGATGGATGCGCAGATCGTGCTGGGCTTCGAAGGCCGCGCCTACCATGTGCGCGATTTCTACGCCTCGCAGGTGCTGTCGATGATCCTCGGCGGCGGCATGTCGTCCAGGCTGTTCCAGGAAGTCCGCGAAAAGCGTGGCCTGTGCTATTCGGTTTATGCCTTCCACTGGGGCTTTTCCGATACCGGAATATTCGGCGTCCACGCCGCGACCGGGCAGAGCGACATAGCCGAACTGGTGCCCGTCATCATCGAGGAATTGCAGAAGGCCAGCGAGAACATCCTGCAGGAAGAGCTCGACCGGGCGCGCGCACAATACCGCGCAGGTCTGATCATGTCGGCGGAAAGCCCGGCCAGCCGCGCCTCGCAGATCGCGAGACAGCTGCTCTTGTTCGGCCGGCCGATCGCCAAGGAGGAACTGATGGAGCGGCTGTCGGCGCTGACGGTCGATCGTTTGACCGACCTGTCGTCACGGCTGTTCTCGACCAAACCGACGCTTACCGCTGTAGGGCCCGTGGGTACGCTGGCGCCATACGAAGCGATCCTCGATTCGCTTCCGGGCACGCCCACCACGGCCCGCAAGCTCGCCGTCTAAGCCCGCACAAGCGCCGTGTTCGCGCTCCCTTTCTTTCGCCGCGACCTGCCGGCACTGAAGGGCGACCGCGTGACGCTGCGCGTGCCGTTCACCAATGACTACCGGGAGTGGTCGACTGTGCGCGGCGAGAGCCGGGCATTCCTCGAACCATGGGAGCCGCGCTGGGCGCCGGACGAGCTTGACCGGGCGGCATGGCGGCTGCGCATCAGCCGTTACCGCGAGGACTATGCGCAGGGGACCGCGATCGCCTTCTTCATATTCGAGAAATCGAGCGGCAGGTTGGCTGGCGGAATTACGCTCGGCAACATACGCCACGGGGTCTCGCAAAGCGGGCATGTCGGCTACTGGATCGGCGAGCGCTTCGGCGGCCGTGGCCTGATGACCGACGCCGTCAAGGTCGTGACCCGCTTCGCCTTCGATACGCTGAGGTTGCACCGGATCGAAGCGGCCTGTATTCCCGACAATATCAGGTCGATCCGTGTGCTTGAAAAAGCCGGATTCCGGCGCGAAGGACTTCTGCGATCCTACCTCAGGATCAATGGCATCTGGCAGGACCACTACCTCTACGCCCGGATCGCGGACGATCCGCCAGGCGCTGGAACGAAGGACTGATTTTTGACGAAATTCCTGCGCAACGGGCCGCTGTTCGCCTTTGTCCTCGCGACGATCCTGACGCTGTGCGCGGCGTCCTCGGCCTTTGCCGTCGAACCGATCAAGATCGCTCGCGACGATGTCGCGCTCGATCTGTCCGGCGCCGTGGAAATCTACCGCAACCAGGGCGAAAACTTCCAGGTTTCGACCGCGCCCGGGCCCGACGGCATCGTACGACGCATCGAGGTCGAGGCCAATGACGCCCGTTCCACCGGCGACTGGGCCGTGTTCGCGCTTGCCAACACCACCGACCAGCAGCTCGATCGGCTGATCGTGGCGCCGCATTTCCGACTGGTCAATTCCGGCATCTTCTGGCCGGATCTCGGCTCGACCCGTATCGCCGCCATCACGCCCAGCGAAGGCTTTGCGCTCGACCGCCAGAGCAGCCCGGACGCCGACGTCTTCCGGGTGACGCTGAACCCGGGAACGGTGATCACCTTCATCGCCGAACTCGCCTCGCCCAAGCTGCCGCAGGTCTATCTCTGGGACCCGGAATCCTACAAGGACTCAGTCAATTCCTACACGCTGTTCCGCGGCATCGTCATCGGCATCGCCGGGCTTCTCGCGCTGTTCCTGACCATCCTGTTCGTGGTCAAGGGAACCTCCATGTTCCCTGCGACCGCAGCACTCGCCTGGGCCGTGCTTGCCTATATCTGCGTCGATTTCGGCTTCCTCAACAAGATCATCGAGATATCGCCCGGCAACGAGCAGATGTGGCGGGCGGGAACGGAGGTGGCCCTGGCGGCGACCTTCGTGGTGTTCCTGTTCGCCTATCTCAACCTCAACCGATGGCACGGCCATTTCAGCTATGGGGCGCTGGTCTGGATCCTCGGGCTGCTCTTGATCGCCGGCGTCGCCATCGTCGACCCGGCGGTCGCCGCGGGCATCGCCAGGCTGTCCTTCGCCGCCACCGCGCTGACCGGGCTCGGCCTGATCATCTTCCTCGGCATACGCGGCTATGACCGTGCCATCATGCTGGTGCCCAGTTGGGTGATGGTGCTGTTGTGGCTATGCGGATCGTGGATGGCGATAACCGGCATGCTCGACAACGACATCGCCCAGCCGGCGCTTGGCGGCGGTCTGATCCTCATCATCCTGCTGATCGGCTTCACCGTCATGCAGCATGCCTTTGCCGGCGGCGCGCTGCACCAGGGTCTGTTCTCCGACCTCGAGCGGCAGGCGCTGGCGGTGGCCGGCTCGGGCGACACGGTGTGGGACTGGGACGTGCTGCGCGACCGCGTCGTCACCAAGCCCGACGTCAGCATCCAGCTCGGCCTCGCCCCTAACAGCCTGGGGGGTGCAGCCCGCAACTGGCTGCCGGTGCTGCATGTCGATGACCGCGACACGTTCCGCACCACGCTCGACGTGGTGCTCGAGCACCGTCGCGGCAAGGTGGCGCAGAACTTCCGGTTGCGCGGCGCCGACGGCCACTATCACTGGTTTGCGCTGCGCGCGCGCCCGGTTATCGGATCGGACGGTGAGGTCATCCGCTGTGTCGGCACCATGGTTGACGTCACCGAGCAGAAAAAATCCGAGGAGAGGCTGCTGCACGACGCGGTGCACGACAACCTCACCGGCCTGCCCAATCGCGAATTGTTCATGAACCGGCTCGAGGCGATCATCTCGATCGCACGGACCGAAGAGAAGGTGCGCCCGACCGTCTTCGTCATCGACATCGACCGCTTCAAGCAGGTTAATGACGGGCTCGGCATCTCGGCCGGCGACACCATCCTGCTCACCATCGCGCGACGCCTGCACCGGCTCTTGAAGCCGAAGGACTCGCTGTCACGCTTCGCCGGCGACCAGTTCGCCTTGATGCTGCTTTCCGAGCAGGACCCGGCCCGCATCGCGGCGGTGGCGGACGCCATCAAGCATGCCATCAACGCCCCGATCACCTTTGCCAAGCGCGAGATCGTGCTGACCGCCTCGATTGGACTGATCACCTGGACCTCCGCACAGACCTCGGCCGAGGACATGGTCAAGGACGCCGAGCTTGCCATGCATCAGGCCAAGCGCTTCGGCGGCGACAGGATCGAACCGTTCCGCCCGGCCTTCCGCACCGTCGGCACCGATCGGCTGCAGTTCGAATCCGACCTGCGCCGTGCCATCGAACGGCGCGAATTCACGCTTGCCTACCAGCCGATCGTTCGGCTGGAAGACGGCAGCGTCGCCGGCTTCGAGGCATTGCTGCGCTGGGACCATCCGCGCCGCGGCATGATCCCGCCGGCGGATTTCATTCCGGTCGCCGAAAGCTGCGGGCTGATCGTACAGCTTGGGCTGTTCGCCATGCAGCAGGCCGCCGAGGATCTGGCGGCATGGCAAAAGCAGATCGGCGACGCGCCGCTGTCGGTTTCGGTCAACCTTTCCAGCCGCCAGCTCATCCGCCGCGACCTGGTCAGCGACGTCCGCTCCGTGATTGCGCGGGCCAATCTGAAGCCGCGCTGCTTCCGGCTCGAGCTCACGGAATCGCTGGTTATGGACAATCCCGAGCAGACTGCCCATGTGCTGACCAAGCTGAAGCAGCTCGGCATCGGCCTGTCGCTGGACGATTTCGGTACCGGCTATTCTTCGCTGGCCTACCTGACGCGCTTTCCCTTCGACACGATCAAGATCGACAAGAGTTTCGTGGACGACAGCACGCCCAAACGCGCCGTGCTGCTCAAATCCATGGTCAGCATGGCGCATGAGCTCGGCCTGTCGGTGGTCGCCGAAGGCATTTCGGACGAGCGCGACGCGCTGGAGCTGCGCCAGATGGGCTGCGAATATGTGCAGAGCTTCATGTTCGGCGCCCCGATGCCCGGGGATCAGGTGCTGAAGACGCTGAAGGAACAGTATCCGCTGACGCAGGCGTAGTTGGCTTTCACGCCGCCGGAGCTCAGGCGTGGCCGGCCGCTACACTCAAATGCGCGAGGTCGATGCCGATCGAGGCGAGAATCCGGTCGTATTTGCGCTCGATGTCGGTATCGAACAGAAGCTCCGGAGTGGCCGGACAGGTCAGCCAGCCGTTTTCGGCTATCTCGGTTTCCAGCTGGCCGGCGCCCCAACCCGAATAGCCCAGCGCCATCAGCGCGTGACGGGGTCCCCGGCCCGACGATATGGCGCGCAATATGTCGACGGTCGCGGTCAGGCAGACATCGTCGGAAACGGTCAGCGAAGACTCCACCCGGTAATCGCCCGTATGCAGCACGAAGCCGCGGCTGCGGTCGACGGGCCCACCATTGCGAACGACGAAATCACGGGTACGGGCGGGCAACCGGATCGCCTCGTGCTCGTTCATGATGCCAAGTTGCACCAAAAGGTCCGGAAACAGCATCTGCTGCGTCTGGTTGATGATCAGGCCCATCGCGCCCTCATCGCTGTGGGCGCAGATGTAGATGACCGAGCGCGTGAAACGGTCGTCCTTCATGCCGGGCATGGCAATGAGGAACTGATCGTCGAGAAAGCCGCTGCCGGCGGCTGTCTTCTTGTGGCGCAACAAGTCCATAATCAGAGGGTAACGCGTTTCCCGGGCGCCGAAAAGATGTACCGCGCCGGTTTTCGACCAAGCCCGTGCCGCCGGCCGATCATTACCTGCGGCAAAGGTCACGCAAATATGATACCGGCAAGACCATGAAATCATTGCACGGCCATGAACGGACGATCAAATCATCACCATGCAAAGCTTGAAAATCCTGTTGCTCGGCGCCGTTATCGGATCGGCAATCACACTCCCAGCCGCGGCCTCTTCGTCCGCCTGGTACAACAGCGAAGGCGGCAAGGTACGGCTGGTGACGAGCGGCAAGCCCGACGATGCCGGCCGCATCCGGGGCGTTCTCGACATAGCGCTCAAGCCTGGCTGGAAGACTTATTGGCGCGACCCGGGCGACGCGGGTGTGCCGCCGCAACTCGATATCTCGGCCAGCACCAACATTTCCGATGCCAGCCTCTCCTTCCCGGCGCCGAAGCGTCATGACGACGGCTACGGCAAATGGGCGGGCTACGACTATCCGGTCTCGCTGCCGGTGACGTTCACGCTGTCGGCCGCGAAGGATCCGTCCGTCATCGACGCCGACATTTTCCTTGGCATTTGCGAGACGATATGCATCCCTGTGCAGACGCGGCTGACCGTCGACCCCGGCTCCGACCCGGACAATGCCGAGGACGCGGAGCTGGTCAAGGCGAGCTTCGCCGCCTTGCCCGCGCCGGCAAGATCCGACTTCGGCATCAACGTGCTGCCGGGCGACCATGAAACGCTGGTTGTGGAGGCGAGCTTTCCCGGCGATCCGGAAGCGGCGGACTTCTTCGTCGCAGGAGACCGCGACTACATGTTCGGTTCGCCGGCCCGTAGCCAGAAGGACGGCAAGCTGGTCTTCACCGTGCCGATCCTCGACCGGCCATCGACGACACCCACGGATGGCGGACTTCACTATACGCTGACGAGTTCGGCAGGCGCGGTCGAAGGGCTCTTGCCTTTCCCTTGATCCAGCCTCCCGCGATGGTTGCGGGAAACCGCATAGTTCGCTACCCAAGGCTACGTCCTTCCCCATTCTCCCAAGCGAGGAACTCATGACTATTTCCGCTGGCGACAGACTGCCCGATACGACGTTCAAGACGATGACTGCCGACGGTCCCAAGCCGATCACGACGGCCGAGATTTTTGCGGGAAAGAAGGTCGTGCTGTTTGCCGTGCCGGGCGCCTTCACGCCGACCTGCAGCAACAATCATTTGCCCGGCTACCTGGAGAACCGCGACGCCATCCTGGCGCGCGGTGTCGATACGATCGCCGTGGTTTCGGTCAACGACGTCCATGTCATGGGCGCCTGGGCGCGCTTCACCGTCGGTGAGGGCAAGATCCTGTTCCTCGCCGACGGCAATGGCGACTTCGCCAAGGCGATCGGCCTCGACGCCGACTTCTCCGGCGGAGGCATGGGTCTTCGGTCGAAGCGGTTTTCAATGATCGTCGATGACGGCAAGGTCACCGCCCTCAACGTCGAGACCAAGCCCGGCGTCGATGAATCCGGCGCCGCCAAGATCCTCGAACTGCTCTGACCATGACGTTCGACATCGCCTGGCGTAGCGTGGCGATCGGCATCGGCGCCACGCTGTTGATGGATATCTGGGCCTTTCTTCTCTACAAGATGTTCGGTCAAGCACGGCCGAACTGGGCCCCCGTTGGCCGCTGGGTCTGGCATTTACGGGAAAAAGTCTTTCACGACGATATTGGCGATGCGACGCCCTATGTACACGAATCGGCTTTGGGCTGGGCCTTTCACTATTTTGTCGGCATCGTCTACGGCATCATCCTTGTCGTGGTGGCCGGAGCGGGCTGGCTTGTCGCGCCGACTTTCCTGCCGGCTTTCATCCTCGGCATGGTCACGGTCGGCGCCGGCTGGTTCCTGCTGGCGCCCGGCATGGGCGCGGGCTGGGCAGCGTCGAAGCGGCCCAACCCGATGAAGGTACGGGCGCTGAATCTGGTGTCACACACCGTGTTCGCTTTCGGACTCTACGGTACGGCGCTGCTGATCCGCTGAGGATCTGCGGCTGTGCCGGCCTGCCGATCGGCCGCCACCCGTGGACAATTCGGCGCGCGTCGTCCCATTCCGGCCACCTGAACCTGGGGATGCGTCACATAGCGCAGGCCCGGCATGACAGAGATCCCAGCCTGGGGATGGTGCCGCCCCGGAATTCAATAGCTTTGGGTCGAACGCCGCGCCTTTGCCACCGCCGGCTGTTTGGACTGCGAGACCGGCTTGGGTGGGGTAGAAACAAGCCTGACCGGGCCCTTCTTGAACGGCGCCATGCCCTCACGAGCAAGTTCGTCGGCGCGTTCGTTCTCGGTATGGCCGGCATGGCCCTTGACCCAGATCCAGGTGACCTTGTGACGCCGATTGGCTTCATCCAGCGCCTGCCAGAGTTCGCCGTTCTTGACGGGCTTCTTGTCGGCGGTCTTCCAGCCGTTCTTCTTCCAGCCATGGATCCACTTTGAAATGCCGTCCATGACATATTTGCTGTCGGTGTGAAGATCGACCGTGCAAGGTTCCTTGAGCGCATTCAGCGCCGAGATGGCGGCAAGCAATTCCATACGGTTGTTGGTCGTCTCGGCCTCGCCACCCGATAGTTCCTTGGTGGCGCCGTTGAAGCGCAGGATCGCGCCCCAGCCGCCCGGGCCAGGATTGCCCGAACAGGCGCCATCGGTGAAGATCTCAACGTGTTTGCTCATGCCAGCCCATATTCCGAAGCAGATTTGATCGTCCGATGAAACCGCATTCTTCTGATGTATTCGGTCGGATCGCGTTTCATTACCAGCCCGCCATCAGGAACGGTCAGCCAGTCATACAGCCGGGTCAGCATGAAACGCAGCGCCGAGCCCCGTGCCAGCATCGGAAGTGCCGCCTTTTCCTGATTGCTCAGAGGCCGCACACCTTGGTAGCCGGCAAGCAGCGCCTTGCCCTTGGTGAGATTGAAGGAAAAATCCTTCTCGAAACACCAGGCGTTCAGGCATGTGGCGACGTCATAGGCGTAGAGGTCGTTGCAAGCGAAATAAAAATCAATCAGGCCGGAGAGCTTCTCGCCGAGAAAGAACACATTGTCCGGGAAAAGATCGGCATGGATGATGCCTTCCGGGAGACCCTTCGGCCAATTCCGCTCGAAGTCGGCGAAGTCGGCGTCGACTTCGGCCGCAAGGCCCGGCTCGACCTCGTCGGCACGGTCGCGGGCTGCCGACCAGAGCTTGCGCCAGCCGTCGATGGCGAGCGCATTGGGGCGGGTCATCGGAAAGTCGGCACCGGCCAGATGCAGGGAGGCCAGCGCCTTGCCGACCTCGGCGCAATGGATCGATGTCGGCCGCCGGAGCGAGAGACCCTCGAGGAAAGTGATGATGACGGCCGGCCGGCCCGCCAGCGTGCCGATGACGCTGCCGTCATGCGCGGTTACCGGCAGCGGGCAGGACACACCCTTTTTGGCGAGATGGCCCATCAACCCGAGGAAAAACGGCAGATCCGCCTTTTCGACCCGTCTTTCATAGAGCGTCAGGATGTAGGAGCCGCTGGAGGTGTGCAGCAAAAAATTCGAGTTCTCGGTGCCCTCCGCGATGCCCTTGTAGGACAGGAGATCGCCGACTGGGTAGTGCTTCAGGAATGCGCCGAGTTCGCCTTCCGCAACGTCGGTGTAGACCGCCATGTGCCTTACGGCGCCCCGTTGACGAAAGCCATGTCGGCCGCCGTCAGTTCGACATCGCGCAGTACCCGCATGACGGGAAAATCCTCCGTTTCAGTGGCCGTGATGGCCAGGTCGATCGTGACATCGAAGCGCTGGCGGAACGCATCGATGATCTCGTCGACGATGATCTCCGGGGCGGATGCCCCCGCCGACAGACCGAGCGTCGAGATGTCGCCGATGTCATCCCACGGAATCTCGGCGGCGCGCTGCACGAGAAGCGACATCGCAGCCCCCGCACGCTCAGCCACTTCGACAAGACGCCGCGAATTGGAGGAATTGGGCGCGCCGACGATCAGGTAGAGATCGGCGCCCGCGGCGGTATCCTTGACCGCTTCCTGACGGTTCGTGGTGGCATAGCAGATCGATTCCGCCGCCGGCGCCTTCAGGTCGGGAAAGCGGTCCTGCAGCGCGCGGATGATGCCGGCCGTGTCCTCTACCGATAGCGTGGTCTGGGTGACGAAGCCGAGCGCCTTCGGGTCCGCCGGCGCAAGCCTCGCGGCATCGGCTTCGGTCTCGATCAGCGTTACCGCGCCCTCCGGCAATTGTCCCATCGTGCCGATCACCTCGGGATGTCCGGCATGGCCGATCAGGAGCACGTGGCGGCCGAGCCGCTGGTGGCGCATCGCTTGCTTGTGGACCTTGGAGACTAGCGGACAGGTGGCGTCGAGATAGAACAAATTGCGCGCTTGGGCATCCGTCGGTACCGACTTCGGCACGCCATGCGCGGAAAAGACGACCGGCGACTGCCGATGTTCGGCCGGAATTTCCGAAAGTTCCTCGATAAAGACGGCGCCAAGGCTTTGCAGACCCTCGACGACATAGCGGTTGTGCACGATCTCATGGCGGACATAGACCGGCGCGCCATATTTCTTCAGCGCCAGCACGACGATCTGGATAGCACGGTCGACGCCGGCGCAAAAACCGCGCGGCTGGCAGAGGCGGATCGTCAGAGAAGGCTTTGTCGTGGTCTGAAGCATGAATCCGGGCCGTTTGATCAGAGCCGAAATGAGGTGCCTACCCCCGTCCTGTCAAGGGCGATGGCCCTTCAAGCGGGTCGGTCGCGCTCATTCCTCTTTCGCTGGCCTGCGAAGCCGCAGGATGAGAACGGCGGCAAGTGCCGCGGCAAGCCCATACCAGGTCATAGCATATTGCAGATGGCTGTTCGGCAGGTCGATGATGGTGACACCGCCGATGGGCAAACCGCCCGGATTCGGCGTCTTGTCGGCGTCGATGAAGATTGGCACCAGCTTGGCGCTCGCCGGCAAGCCAGCGCTCGCCGCCATCACGTCACGGTCCTTCCAGTAAAAGATGTTCTTCGCCACGTCGTTGTCGGGAAGCATCATCGACGGCTTTGCCGGCAGCGGATTGCGAGCGAGGCCGGTGACCGTGACCTTGCCCGCGACCTGTCCCTTGGCGCGCTTGGCGGCATCCTTCAGATCGTATGGCACGAAACCGCGATTGATCAGGACGAAGCGGCCATCGTCGAGGGCCAGCGGCGTGTAGACGTTGAAGCCGGCTTCGCCTTCCCATGTCGCGTAGAAATGCCGCTCGCCGGAATGCAGGAACGTGCCGGTCACCGTCACCGGCGTGTAGTCGGCGTCCCCAGTCGAGGCGAATTGTTTCTCGACCTCGGCCAGCGGGAACGGCGCCGAGTGGGTGCGCTGGTCGATGGTCTGGAGAAGACCTTCCTTCCAGTGCAGGCGCTGGACTTGCCAGGTGCCGAGTGCCAGCAGGATCAGGAGCAGGACGAGGCCAATGCCGAGCAGCAATACCGATCCTGGCCGCGAACGACCGCCGTCTTTGGCGGACATGTCGCTCATTCGCCGCGATCCAGCCGGCCCTCGGCCGCCTTGTTGCGGTACTGCAGCGTAAGCAGCACCCCCTTGATCAGCCGGAGCGCCGTCAGGCACAGCACCAGCGCCAGCGGGATCCAGACCAGCAGATGCAGCCAGAGCGGCGGGCTCAGCGTCACTTCGACCCAGAGCGCCAGGCCGACGATGATGAAGCCGATGATCAGGATGACGAAAACCGCGGGCCCGTCGCCGGCATCGGCATAGGAATAATCAAGACCGCAATTGGTGCAGCGTTTGCCTACGGTGAGAAAGCCGGAAAACAGCCGCCCCTCGCCGCAGCGCGGGCAGCGTCCATGCAAGCCCGCCGAAATAGGGTCGATCGGAGGCCAGATCGCCTTGTCGTCGCTCATTGCTTGCCGCTCAATCCTGATGGGTGTTCCATCGACCACCACTGCCCAGACTTCGTCCATGCCGGAGTCCGTAACGGCAATGCCGCCGTCGGTCCAGCCGACCAATTGAAGCAGCCGCCGAATCCGTTCGGCTGGCCGTGGATCATGATCATGTCGCCGGCATCGACACTGCGCGCCTCGCAACCGGATCGCATTGCACCGAAAAGAAGAAGGCGGCCACGTTGCCGCAGCCGCCCCTTCAAAAATCATCAGACCGGTATCAATGGGCTTCGATTACCGCGCCGACCGATCCCCAGACATAGATCGAGGCGAACAGGAACAGCCAGACCACGTCGACGAAATGCCAGTACCACGCGGCAGCCTCGAAACCGAAATGCTGCTTGGGCGTGAAATCGCCCTTCATGGCGCGGATCAGGCAGACGGCCAAGAAGATGGTGCCGATGATGACATGGAAGCCGTGGAAGCCGGTCGCCATGAAGAAGGTGGCGCCATAGATGGAATCCTTGAAGGCGAACGGAGCATGCATGTACTCGTAGGCCTGCACCATGGTGAACAGCATGCCGAGGCCGACGGTCAGCACCAAACCGTTGATCAGGCCCTTGCGATCGCCGTGGATAAGGGAGTGGTGCGCCCAGGTGACCGTGGTGCCCGACAACAGCAGGATCACGGTGTTGTAGAGCGGCAGGTGAAAAGGATCGAGAACCTCCATGCCCTTCGGCGGCCAGACGCCGCCGGTAAACGCGGTGCGGGCATATTGCTGCGCCTCGCTGGGAAACAGGCTGGCATCGAAATAGGCCCAGAACCAGGCGACGAAGAACATCACCTCGGAGGCGATGAACATGATCATGCCATAGCGCAGATGCAACGACACGACCCGCGTGTGATGGCCCTCATGCGCTTCCTTGATCGTGTCCGACCACCAGGCGAACATGGTGTAGAGGACGATAGCAAGGCCGATGAAGAACAGCCACGGATTGGCGATGTTGAAGCCGAAGATCGGGAACGAGCCGCCCTTCAGGTATTCCATGAGGCAAACGCCGCCAAAGGCGGTGACGAGCGCCCCTATCGATCCCAGGAAAGGCCACGGGCTCGGGTCGACGAGATGATAGTCGTGATGTTTTGCGTGCGCGTCTGCCATATCAACCCCCGAGATTTCCTTCGGTATTTGAAATTGTCTTGCTGTTGCCCTGGACCGGCTCCGACGATGCGACCGGCTTGTTCTTCTCGACCGGAAACATCGTGTAGGACAGGGTGATCGTCTTCACGTCCTTCAGTTCCGGCACGTTGACGATATCGGGGTCCACGTAGAACAGGACCGGCATGTCAAGCGTTTCGCCGGGCTTCAGCGTGGTGTCGGTGAAGCAGAAGCATTCGACCTTGTTGAAATAGGGACCCGCCAGTTCAGGCTGGACATTGAAGGTGGCGCGGCCGGTGATGGGGCGATCGAACTTGTTGGTCGCCTGATAGTGCGCCTGCACCGTCTCGCCGATCTTCATGGTCATCGAGCGCTGGACCGGCTGGAAATCCCACGGCACGCCGGCGATATTGGCATCGAAGCGGACGGTGATCTCGCGATCGAGCACGCGGCCGGCATACTGCTTCTCGACGCGTTGCGTCGTGCCGCCATAGCCTGTCGCCTGGCAGAACATCTTGTACAGCGGCACCGCGGCATAGGCCATGCCGATCATGCCGGTGAAGAAGGCAAGGCAGACGGCCGCAACAAGGCGGTTGCTGTTGTGCCCGGCCGGTTTGGCACTCGTGTCGACACCCATCTCCCGCCTCACATCGTGCCAGAGAGGTTATGACCGAACTTCACGATCGTCGCGATATAGAAGATAACGACCAGCACGGCCAAGGCTACGCCGATGGCGACCGAGCGGTTGCGCCGGGCCTTCCGCTGGCGTTCGGTCAAGGTGACCGTTTCGAGCTTGTCTTCGATCATGCTCATGCTCCACCCACCGCAAGTGCACGTTCGACGACGCTGTCGGCGAGATAGACGGCGAAGATGGCGAAGAGATAGAGCAGCGAATAGCCGAACAACGCCTTGGCTGGCTTCATCGCGCGATCGTCGTCGGACATGCCAAGCACTTTCCACGCATACCAGACAAAGCCGAGCCCGAGCAGCAGGGCAGCCACGCCATAGAACGGCGTGGTGTAGCCAAGCAGCCACGGCAGCACACCGACCGGGGCCAGCACCAGAGCATAGGCGAAGATCTGACGGCGGGTCGACGCCGGGCCGGCGACATTGGGCATCATCGGGATGCCGGCGCGTTCATAATCCTGCGACTTGAACAGCGCCAGCGCCCAGAAATGCGGCGGCGTCCACAGGAAGATGATGAGGAACAGGACGACGCTCTCCAGGCTGACCGTGCCGGTCACCGCGGCCCAGCCGATCACGGGCGGAATGGCGCCGGCAGCACCGCCAATGACGATGTTCTGCGGCGTCCAGCGCTTCAGCCACATTGTGTAGACGACGGCATAGAAGAAGATGGTGAAGGCCAGCAGCGCCGCCGACAGCCAGTTGACCAGCACGCCGAGCGTCATCACCGACAAAACCGAAAGCACCAACCCAAAGCTCAACGCCTCGTGGGGCTGGATGCGGCCGGCCGGCACGGGGCGGGTGGCGGTGCGTGTCATCACCGCGTCGATATCGGCATCGTACCACATGTTGAGCGCGCCGGAGGCACCAGCCCCGATGGCAATAGCCAGGATCGCGATCACCGCCAGCAGCGGATTGATGGTCACCGGCGCCGCGACCAGTCCGACAAAGGCGGTGAACACCACCAGCGACATGACGCGCGGCTTCAGGAGGGCGAAGAAATCACCCGCCGTCGCTTCCGACATGCGGAAGCCCGCTTCGTCAATGCTGGTTTCGTCGACAAGGGCCATGCGTACTCAAATCCATATTCCGTTTGGCCGAAACCGTCGGCGGACCGACGGTTTCGATTCCGGGCTGCCGCCTTATTTGATCTTCGGCAGCTGCTCCCACTGATGGAACGGCGGCGGCGAAGGCAGCTGCCATTCCAGCGTCGTTGCGCCCTCGCCCCATGGATTGGCGCCAGCGATCCGCTTCTTCTGGAAGGCTTCAAACACGCCATAGAGGAAGATCACCACGCCGACGGCCGAAATATACGAACCGTAGGACGACACCATGTTCCAGCCCGCAAACGCGTCCGGATAGTCGATGGTGCGGCGCGGCATGCCGGCAAGGCCGAGGAAGTGCTGCGGGAAGAAGACAAGGTTGACGCCGACGAACATGACCCAGAAATGGGTGTTGGCGATGACAGGCGAATACATGTAGCCGGTCATCTTCGGGAACCAGTAGTACCAGCCGGCGAAGATGGCGAACACCGCCCCCAGCGACAGCACGTAATGGAAGTGCGCGATCACGAAATAGGTGTCGTGCAGCGACCGGTCGAGACCGGCATTGGCCAGCTGAACCCCGGTAACACCACCGATCGTGAACAGGAAGATGAAGCCCAGCGCCCACAGCATCGGCGGCTTGAACGATATCGATCCGCCCCACATCGTCGCGATCCAGGAGAAGATCTTCACGCCCGTCGGCACCGCGATGACCATGGTGGCGAAGACGAAGTAGCGCTGCGTGTCGAGCGACAGACCGGTCGTGTACATGTGGTGCGCCCAGACGATGAAGCCGACCGCGCCGATCGCGACCATGGCGTAGGCCATGCCGAGGTAGCCGAACACCGGCTTGCGCGAGAAGGTCGAGACGATATGGCTGATGATGCCGAAGCCCGGCAGGATCAGAATATACACTTCCGGATGGCCGAAGAACCAGAACAGGTGCTGGAACAGCAGCGGATCGCCGCCGCCATCGGGAGCGAAAAAGGTCGTGCCGAAATTGCGGTCGGTAAGCAGCATGGTGATGCCGCCGGCAAGAACCGGAAGCGACAGCAGCAGCAGGAATGCGGTGACCAGCACCGACCAGGCAAACAGCGGCATCTTGTGCAGCGTCATGCCTGGCGCGCGCATGTTGAAGATGGTGGTGATGAAGTTGATGGCGCCCAGGATCGAGGACGCGCCGGCGATGTGGATCGACAGGATCGCCAGATCCATGGCCGGACCGGGCTGACCGGAGGTCGAAAGCGGCGGATAGAGCGTCCAGCCGCCGCCGACGCCGTAGGCGCCAGGCGCGCTCGGCACGAACATCGAGATAAGCAGCAGGATGAAAGCCGGCGGCAGCAGCCAGAACGAGATGTTGTTCATGCGCGGGAACGCCATGTCCGGGGCGCCGATCATGATCGGCACCATCCAGTTGGCAAAACCGCCGATCAGGGCCGGCATGACCATGAAGAAGATCATGATCAGCGCGTGCGCCGTGGCGAAGGCGTTGTACATGCTCTTGCCGCCATCGATCGCGGCGTCACCGTTCATGCCGTAGACCATCTGCGCCAGGCCGCTGAAGATCTGGATGCCAGGCTCCTGCAACTCCATGCGGATGGCGACCGACAGCGCGCCGCCGATGATGCCGGCCATGATCGCGAAGATCAGGTAGAGCGTACCGATGTCCTTGTGGTTGGTCGAATAAACCCAGCGCACCCAACCATGATAAGGCTTGTGGTCGTGCCCGTCGTGAGCTGCAGCGTCTGCCATGTTCCGCTCCGTTCCCTAAATCTTGCTAACCCGCGGCATCAGTTGCCGGCGGCCGCTACCTTGTTCTGGCCATCGACCTCGGCCATCAGCGTCTTGTTGGCGCCGGGCAGATCGGTCTTGGCCGCAGCCAGCCAGGTCTTGAACTGCGCGTCGGAGACGACGCGGATGGCGATCGGCATGAAGGCATGGTCCTTGCCGCAAAGCTGCGAGCACTGGCCGTAATAGAGGCCTTCCTTCTCCGCCTTGAACCAGGTCTCGTTGGTGCGGCCGGGAATGGCATCGATCTTGATGCCGAAGGACGGCATGGCGAAGGAATGGATCACGTCGGTCGCGGTGACGAGCACCCGGGTCATCGTGTGGACGGGCACCACCATCTCGTTGTCGACGGCAAGCAGGCGCGGATAGACCTTGCGATCTTCCTTGCCGGCGGCGGCACGGTCGCCATCCTGGAGGATCGCCGAGTTGAACGAGAGCGTATTGTCGGTCTGGTATTCGTAATCCCAGTTCCACTGGTTGCCCGTGGCCTTGACGGTGAGCTTGGCTTCTTCCGGCGGCGTGTACTGCGCGGTCAACAGCTGGAAAGACGGGATGGCGAGGCAGAGCAGGACGACGACGGGACCGACAGTCCAGATCACCTCGATCAGCGTGTTGTGGCTGGTCTTGGACGGAACCGGGTTGGCGCTCGCGCGGAATTTCACGATGCAGTAGATCAGAAGGACCAATACCAGGGCGGTGATCGGGATGATGAACCACATCGTGTAGTTTCCGAACCACTCGATCTGGCGCATCATGTCGGTTGCCGGCGCCTGGAAGGTCGTCTCCCACTCGACAGGCTGATCGGCATGGGCGGCCGTGCCGGCGAAAAACGTGGTAACGGCACAAGCGCTTAGAAACTTGGCACTTGCTGGAAACTTGGCGCTTGCCAGGAAATTTCTCATCGCCCTCTTCGTCTCCCAGTTCCTCGCGGCTGTGTCCACGAGAATAACGAACAATGCCGGGACGGGAATCCCGACTGTCTCAAGCTGGTTCAAACCATACTCTTTTTCCCTCCGCAAGAAAGGAGCGGAGGAAACCGTGCGGCATTTTTGCGCGCAAGCCGGGATGCATCTTTGAAGGCGGCGGCCGCCATGGCGAGTCGGCTATGTTCGACGGATCGGCTGCTTGCTGCCGGCCGGCGCGCCTGGCGTCGTAATTCGGGCGAAATTGGCTAGGAAAAGCGCCGCATGGGCATTTTCGTGGCGGCTCGGCCGCTGTCTCGTCCTTTACTTGGCTTTGGCGCGGCTTAAAGTGCCGTGATTCGCAATGGAGCCGTCATGAACTCTTGGCTGTCGGGATTTGGGCTTTCGAGCCCCTTGGCGAAGGTCATCTTTCTCGCCGCCTTGTCCGTCGCCGGCTTGTCGGCCGCCGGCCAGGCCAACGCGGCCCAGCCGAGCGGCACGGTGCGCTCGACGCATGGCGCGTGGTCGATCATCTGCGACACGCCGGCTGGTGCCACGTCCGAACAATGCGTGATGATGCAGAACGTCGTCGCCGAGGACCGCCCAGAGATGGGACTGTCGGTCGTCGTGCTGCGCACCGCCGACAACAAGGCGGAGATCCTGCGCGTGCTGGCGCCGCTCGGTGTGCTCTTGCCCAACGGGCTCGGCCTCAATGTCGACGGCAAGGATATCGGCCGCGCCTATTTCGTGCGCTGCTTCCAGGACGGCTGCTACGCCGAGGTCATCCTCGAGAAGCCGCTGCTCGATACGCTGAAGACCGGCACGTCGGCCACCTTCATCGTCTTCCAGACGCCGGAAGAAGGCATCGGCATCCCGGTGGACCTCAAGGGTTTTGCCGACGGATTTGCGGCCCTGCCGTAGACTCCCGCGCCTCGACCCGGGAGCTGCCGATCAACGATAGGTTTTCCGGACCTGGGATAGATCCGGGACGCCGCCGCCCTGCATTTGAATGACGATTGGCGATTGTCTGGGCGCGGCTTCGCGCCTACATCCCGGATATAACCATTCATCCACGGACATACGCCATGAACAGCCTTATCGGCCAATTCGATATTTCCGACGATCGCGTCAAGGAGATCGTCGCAGAGACCATCAACGGCGCCGACGATGGCGAGTTGTTCGTCGAATACAGCGAGAGCGAGGCGCTGATGTTCGACAACGGTCGGCTGAAGACGGCCAATTTCAACACCGACCAGGGTTTCGGCCTACGCGCGGTTGCCGGCGAAGCCAGCGGCTATGCCCACTCCAGCGACCTGTCCGAGGCTTCGCTGCGACGCGCGGCTGACGCCGTCTCGACCGTCAAGGGCGGCTATTCCGGAACGCTTGCCGCTGCGCCCGCCCGCACCAACCGCCATCTCTATGGCGATGAGAACCCGATCCCCTCCCCTTCCTTCGAGGCCAAGGCGAAGCTGTTGCAGGAAGTCGACGCATGGCTGCGCGCCGAGGATCCGCGCGTGCGCCAGGTCTCGGCATCGCTGACCTCGTCCTGGCAGCATGTCGAGATCGTGCGCGCCGACGGCCAGGTGGTGCGCGACATCCGGCCGCTGGTCAGGGTGAACGTGTCGGTGGTGGTCGGCGACGGCGACCGCCAGGAAAGCGGCTCCTACGGCATGGGCGGACGCAAGGCGTTCGGCGACTTCCTCGTCGAGGACAGCTGGAAGCACGCCGCCAAGGAGGCGCTGCGTCAGGCGCTGGTCAATCTCGAAGCCGTACCGGCGCCGGCCGGCACTTTCGACATCGTGCTCTCCAGCGGCTGGCCCGGCGTCATGCTGCACGAGGCCGTCGGCCACGGGCTTGAAGGCGACTTCAACCGCAAGAAAACTTCAGCTTTCGCCGGCCTGATGGGCCAGCAGGTGGCGGCAAAGGGCGTCACCGTCGTCGATGACGGCACGATCGCGGAACGACGCGGGTCGCTCACCGTCGACGATGAAGGCACGCCTTCGGCGCGCAACGTGCTGATCGAGGACGGCAAGCTGGTCGGTTACATGCAGGACCGCCAGAACGCCCGGCTGATGGGCATGCGGGCCACCGGCAACGGAAGGCGCGAGGGCTACGCGCACCAGCCTATGCCGCGCATGACCAACACCTACATGACATCGGGCGACATGGAGCCGGACGAGATCATCGCCTCGGTCAGGAACGGCATCTATGCCGTCTCCTTCGGCGGCGGCCAGGTCGACATCACCTCCGGAAAGTTCGTGTTCGGCTGCACCGAAGCCTACATGATCGAGAACGGCAAGGTGACGCAGCCGATCAAGGGCGCAATGCTGATCGGTAACGGGCCCGACGCCATGCACCGCGTTTCGATGATCGGCAATGACATGAAGCTCGACAACGGCATCGGCATGTGCGGCAAGGCTGGACAGGGCGTGCCGGTCGGCGTCGGCCAGCCGCACCTCAGGATGGACCAGATGACGGTCGGCGGCACAAGGGTTTGAAGCCGCCTCGTGGCCAGTCTGCTAGGTCTTGCTCACAGACCGGCGCGACGTGGCATACAGGATCAGGAAGCCGATAACGCCGCCGATCGCGTACTGGGTCCATGCACTCAGGTAGTCGACGATCCCATCATGGCCCGAGACATAGAGCGCAGCGCCGACAAACGTCATGACCGCGACGCCAAGCGCATAGGATGGCACCAGCCCCACACGCGTGAATTTTCTCAAGATCCAAGCGAGCACCGCACCGGTGAGCGCCATGATGAGAGCCGAACCAAAAATCTCGGCAACAAAACCTGGTGAAATCATCTTCTCCCCCATCCCAATTTGGATTATGCCTTTTTGAGGGGCAGATTCAACCGCAGTGGCGATGATCCACAACTTTAGCGATAAACCTGGCTGGGATTTCGGGGCAGACTGCATGACGCTGCCGGTCTCGCTGAGCAGGGCTAAGCGCCTAGCGTCTTTTCCGCGGCTTCTCCAGCAAGGCAACAGCCTCGACATGGGGCGACCACAGAAACTGATCGATCGGCGTCACGCTTTTCACCGCGTAGCCGCCGTCGATGAGGATGCGCAAATCCCGCGCGAGCGTCACCGGGTTACAGGAGACCGCGGCAACGAATGGAACATCCGAGCGGGCGATCTGCTTCGACTGATCCTCCGCGCCCGCGCGGGGCGGATCGAAGACAACGCCATCAAAGGCGTTTAACTCCTTGAACGTCAGCGGACGGCGGAACAGGTCTCGGCGCTCGCCGGTCACGCGTTTCAGGCCGGTGGCGAAGCGTGAACCCCGATCGAGCGCCGAAAGTGCGGCCGCATCGCCCTCCACCGCATGCACTTCCGATCTCGCGGCCAACCGCAGGGCGAAGCTGCCGCAGCCGGCGAAGAGATCGGCAATTTTTTTGGCACGTTTCAGATGTCCGCCGACGATATCGGCCATGGTCCGTTCGGCTGCCTCCGTCGCCTGCAGGAAGGCGCCCGGCGGCACCGCGACGGCAACGCTGCCGAACATGACGACAGGCTTCTTCGGCTCGATGATGATCTCGTCATCGATGGACAGTCTGGCAAAGCCCTGCGCAATGACAAAATTGGTGGCGATGCGGCGCTGGTTTTCGCCGAGCTTGCCCGATTCATGAACCGCCACGTCGAGGCCGGAACCCGTCACTGTGACCGCCATGCGAAACGATTTCGGGGTGGCGCAGATCAATTCGGCGAGTGCCCTCAAGCTGTCGAGCGCGTTGACGATCCCAGGCAGCGAGATCGGGCATTCGGAGATGGAAATGATTTCCGGCGACAGATGGCGATTGAAGCCGAGCAGCATGCCTGTTTCGGTGCGCCTGGCGGCGAGCACGACGCGGCGGCGCGTGTGCGGCGCGCAGGCGACCAGACCGCCTATTTCGCAATCGATGCCTCTCAGCGCATGCACGACCTTCTCGCGCTTCCACTGCTGATAGGCTTGCGCCTCCAAATGCTGGAGGGCGCAGCCGCCGCACTCGCCGAAATGGCGGCAGGCGGGTTCGATGCGCAGGGGCGAGGCCTCGATCAGCGCCATCAGCGTGGCGCGATCCCTTTCACGCGCCGCGGTGACAACCTCGCCTGGCAGCGTGAAAGGAATGAACAGATCGCCGCTTTCGGTGTCGGCGATGCCATCTCCCTGGGCGCCAAGCTTTTTGATGGTGAAGCGTGCACTCATCGGTCCTTGACCCCACCAAGCAGGAATTCGCGATTGCCGTCACCGCCCTCGATTGGCGACAGATGCAAGCCGAGCGAGCGCCAGCCGGGCACGGCATCCAGCCAATCCTGCAGCAAGCCGGCGACACGGGCGGCATGATAGGGGTCTTTCAGCAGGCCGCCCTTGCCGATCGCCTCGCGACCCGCCTCGAACTGCGGCTTGACCAGAAACATCGCTGCGGCACCGGGCTTGGCGATGGCAAGCGCAGGCGGCAGGGCCAGTTTCAGTGAAATGAAACTGACGTCGGAGACTATGAAGTCCGGACTGCGGCCGCCAAGATCGGCGGTTGAGAGATCGCGGGCGTTCAGCCCCTCGATGACCGTCACGCGCGCGTCCTTGCCGATATCAGCATGCATCTGTCCGTGACCGACATCGATCGCCGTGACATGGGTCGCGCCGCGTTCGAGCAGGACCTGGGTGAATCCGCCGGTCGAGGCGCCGATGTCGAGCGCCTCACAGCCGGCCGGATCGAGGCCGAAATGGTCGAGCCCGGCGATCAGCTTCAGCGCCGCGCGTGAGACATAGCCTTGGGCCGGGTCATCAACGGCGATGACGCATTCCGGTTGCACGGCCTGGCCAGGCTTTCGGGCAATAGCGCCGTCCACCGTTACCGTGCCACGTTCGATCGCGTCACGTGCACGCGAGCGGCTGGAAAACAGCCCACGCGCTACGAGCAGATCGTCGAGCCGCTGGCGCGTGCTGGCTGGCCGGGGAAAATTCATCGGTCTTCCTTGGCGAAAGCCGGCGGCGAAGGCAAGGAGATTGGAGCAGGAGAAGTAACATCGCCGCAGGGCAGCGACCGCAGAGAGCCGCTCGCGGCCAGTCGCATATCGCATCAGGTCGGCCACGATGATAAGGAAGAAACGCCGTTTTGCTGCCGAAGGCGAAGGAGGACGGATGCTTACGGGAACCTGCCATTGCGGTGCGGCCCACTGGACCTTGAAGGGCGATCCCGGGCCGATCACCGCTTGCAACTGCACGCTGTGCCGACGTTACGGCACGCTCTGGGCCTACGACTTTGTCGATGAACGTATCCGCGTCGTGGGGCCGATAAAAAGCTATAAACGTGCCGGCAAGGCCGAACCCACGCTCGAGATCCTGTTCTGCCCGACATGTGCGTGCGTGCTTGCCTGGCGCGGTTTGCGCCCAGCCGAGTCCGGCCGCACGCGGATCGCCGTCAATGTAAGGCTTGCGCCGCCGGAAGCCGTGGCCGACCTGCCGATCGATCATTTCGACGGTCTCGAGACCTACGACGATCTGCCGCGCGACGGCCGCTGCGTGCGCGACATGTGGTTTTGATTTGGGTGGTTTGATTTGGGCGAGATCAGAAGATGGTGCGGGGAGCCTGCCGTTCGACGGCGGGAGACAGGCCGTCATCCCGATCGCGGGCAACTTCCCTGCGCGGGCGCTCGACTGGCGCGGCGGATGCCGATGCGGCGTCCGGCGGGACAACAAGCTGCGGCAGCTGCTTGTAGGAGAAGCCGCCCCTGATATGCCCCATCCTGCTGGCGACTATATCCACGGCCGCCTTCTCGAGATTGCGGTCGTAGCGCGTTCCGGCGATGGCCGGCGCTGCGATGGCGGTCAGGATCGCCATGCCGCACAGAAGCGTCTTCACTGTTGTTGTCTCCCTGCCTGGCCAGAACCTAGCAGCGTGCCGTTGAAAAACGGGCAAGAGACACGGTAAGCAAAACGCCAAACCGCAATGTCAACAATGCGTTACGACATCGAGCCGGCAAACCGATTCAAGCGCTTGATGTGTCGAGTCAGGCGCGCTGGGCGCGGACCGCCTGCCCGAGGGCGGTGAAAACCGTATGGACGATGCCGGCGGCATCGAGACCGGCATCGGCATACATCTTTTCCGGCTTGGCGTGGTCCGCAAACACGTCCGGTAGCACAAGCGGGCGCACTTTCAGACCGCTTTCCAGCAGGCCCTCATGGGCGAGGAACTGCAAAACGTGACTGGCGAAGCCGCCGACGGCGCCCTCCTCCACCGTGACCAGAACCTCGTGCGAGCGGGCCAGCCGTCGGATCAGGTCCTCGTCGAGCGGCTTCGCGAAGCGCGCATCGGCGACGGTGGTCGAAAGCCCGGACGCGCCCAGTTCCTCGGCCGCGATCAGGCAATCCTGCAAGCGCGTGCCGAAGGAGAGGAGTGCCACCTTGCCGCCTTCCCTGATGATGCGGCCCTTGCCGATTTCGAGCACCGAGCCGCGATCGGGCATGTCGACGCCGACGCCATTGCCGCGCGGATAGCGGAAGGCGATCGGGCCGTCATCGTAGGTTGCCGCGGTGCGCACCATGTGGCGCAGTTCCGCCTCGTCGGCCGCCGCCATGACGACGAAGCCCGGCAGGGAGGCCAGGAAGGTGGTGTCGAAGGCGCCGCAATGGGTGGCGCCGTCGGCTCCGACGAAGCCGGCGCGATCGATGGGGAAGCGCACCGGCAATTTCTGGATCGCCACGTCGTGCACGACCTGATCGTAGGCACGTTGCAAGAAGGTCGAATAGATCGCCGCGAACGGCTTGTAGCCTTCGGTCGCGAGGCCGGCCGCGAACGTCACCGCATGCTGTTCGGCGATGCCGACGTCGAAGGTCCTGGCCGGAAACACTTCGCCGAACAGATCAAGCCCGGTGCCGCCCGGCATAGCGGCGGTGACGGCGACGATGCGCTCGTCCTCCTGGGCCTCCCGGATCAGGCTTTCGGCGAACACCTTGGTATAGGCCGGCGCGTTGGCCGGGGCCTTGGCCTGAGCGCCGGTGATGACGTCGAACTTGTTGACGCCGTGATATTTGTCGGCCGCGGCCTCGGCCGGCGCGTAGCCCTTGCCCTTCTGGGTGACGACATGGATCAGCACGGGGCCCTTGCCATTGTCACGGACATTTTTCAGCACCGGGATCAGATGGTCCAGATTGTGGCCGTCGATCGGACCGATATGGTAGAAGCCGAGCTCCTCGAACAGCGTGCCGCCGGTGACGTAGCCGCGCGCATGCTCAACCGCCCTGGTGATGGCACGGTCGGCACGCTTGCCAAGATACGAGGTCAGTTTCTTGCCGAAGTCGCGCAGGCCGACATAGGCCTTGCCAGAGGCCAGGCGCGCCAGATAGGCGCTCATGGCGCCGGTCGGCGGGGCGATCGACATGTCGTTGTCGTTGAGGATGACGATCAGGCGGGCATCGAGCGCGCCGGCATTGTTCATCGCCTCGTAGGCCATGCCGGCCGACATGGCGCCGTCGCCGATGACAGCGATGACATTGTTGCGGCCGCCGGCAAGATCGCGGGCCGCCGCCATGCCGAGGCCGGCCGATATCGACGTCGAGGAGTGGGCGGCGCCAAACGGATCGTATTCGCTCTCGGTGCGGCGGGTGAAGCCGGAGAGGCCGCCCTCCTGGCGCAGGGTGCGGATGCGATCGCGGCGCCCGGTCAGGATCTTGTGCGGATAGGCCTGGTGGCCGACATCCCAGATCAACCGGTCATCGGGCGTGTTGAAGACATAGTGCAGCGCCACGGTCAGTTCGACCACGCCAAGCCCGGCGCCGAGATGACCGCCGGTGCGCGACACCGCGTCGATCAGTTCGAGGCGAAGCTCCGATGCCAGTTGCGGCAATTCGCTTTCGGAAAGCGTGCGCAGCTCGGCCGGGATGCGGACCTTGTCGAGAAGCGGCGTATGCGGCGTTGCGTTCACGGGTAGGCCCAGGCTTCTGTTCATGCGCGGGATAGGCCGCCGGCAGGCGAAAGTAAATGCCTGTCAAATGACGCGGAAGGCACGGCCCCGTCGTCGATTTCCTCAGCCGTCCGGCAGGGGAATGAACTCTTTCTCATCGCCGGGAACGATGTCGAAGCGGCCTGTTTTCCATTCTTGCTTGGCCTGTTCGATGCGCTCCTTGGAGGACGAGACAAAATTCCACCAGATGTAGCGCTTCGAGCCCAGCGAGGCGCCGCCGAACAGCATGAAATGGGCACCGGCCTGTGAGGATACGACGATCTCGTCGCCGGGCCGGAACACCAGAAGCCGTTCCGCCGGAAACACGTCGCCGGAAATCGAGACCTCGCCTTCCAGCGTATAGATGGCGCGTTCTTCCGCGTCGGCAGGGATTTTCACGCTGGCGCCGGGCGCCAGCCTGAGGTCGGCGTAGAGCGTCTCGGAATCGGCCCGCACCGGGGAACGCAGCCCCTGGAAATCGCCGATGACGATGCGGCCACTGACGCCTTCCGCGTCGATGTCGGGAAGCCGCGCGACAGCGGTGTTTTCGAAAACCGGCGCCACTTCCTCCTTGCCGTCCGGCAGCGCCAACCATGTCTGCAGCCCCGAGATCGACATCGGCGCGCCGCGCAGTTCTTCCGGCGTGCGCTCCGAATGGACGATGCCGCGGCCGGCGGTCATCAGGTTCACGTCACCCGGCTCGATCACCATCTCGGTGCCGAGCGAATCGCGATGCCTGATCCTGCCGTCGAACAGGTAGGTGACCGTCGACAGGCCGATATGAGGATGCGGCCGGACGTCGAGCGCCTGACCGGCACGCAGGATGGCCGGGCCCATGCGGTCGAAGAAGATGAAGGGACCGACCAGCCGCCTTTTGGCGGTCGGCAAGGCGCGGCGAACCTGAAAACCGCCAATGTCCTTGGCGTTCGGAATGACCATCAATTCGATCTGGTCGCTGGCAAAGGCATCGCCGGCTTCAGGATCCCTCCCGGGAAAGAAGCTCATGAGCTCTCCTTGTCAGCGGCCGATGGCTGCTTTGGCCAGATCAGGCAAAGCGGATCGCCGCCTTCGCCCGCAGCTTGGCCGCAACCTCCTCGCGATTGCGCGGATGCTGGTTGGTTTCAAGCGAATCGAGAAGCTCGCGCGCCGACGCCGCGATGGCCTCGACGGCATGGTCGAAGGCGTGCTGGTTCTGCTTCGAAGGCCGCGTCGTTCCGCTCAGCTTGCGAACGAATTGAAGGGCTGCATCGCGCACCTCGTCGTTGGTCGCCGGCGGATCAAAATTGAACAGGGTCTTGATGTTTCTGCACATCGCTTCCGTATCTCCTCTTGTCCTGGAGCCGTTTCAATCGGGACGCGTTCTATCCTCAATCATGATCGTGTCAAAAACCAGAGAGACGGCTGCGTGCCTCAATCCGCATCCAGCGGCTCCGTCCCGACCGGCTTGCCGTCGCGGGACAGCCTGATCTTCTCCACCTTGTCCTCGGCCGCCTTGAGCAGCCGGTCGCAATGCACCTTCAGCGCCTCGCCGCGCTCGTAGATCCTGATCGACTGGTCGAGCGGCACATCGCCACGCTCCAGATCATCGACGATCTTCTCCAGCGCGTCGAGAGCCTGTTCGAAGCTCATCGCCTTGACGTCTTCGTTGGTTTCACCAGCCATCATTCATCCTTTCATCAGTCGCCCGACATGGGCGGCGACCGAAAATGCCAATCCTTGCAGATCGTAGCCGCCCTCGAGCAGGCTGACGAGCCGGTTGCCGCTGTGGCGCGCCGCGCGCTGCATGAGTTGGCCGGTCGCCCAGTCGAAATCATCCTCGGTCAGGTTGATCTCGGCCAGCGGGTCGCGATGATGCGCATCGAAGCCGGCCGAAATAATGATCAGGTCGGGTGCAAAATTGTCGAGCGAGGGCAGCACGCGCGACAGGAAGGCATCGCGGAACGCCTCGCTGCCGGTCTGCGGCGCAAGCGGCGCGTTGACGATGTTGCCGGCGCCGGTTTCGTTCTTTGCTCCGGTGCCGGGGTAGAGCGGCATCTGGTGCGTCGAGCAATAAAGCACGGACGGATCGTCCCAGAAAACATCCTGCGTGCCGTTGCCGTGATGCACGTCCCAGTCGACGATGGCGACGCGTTCGATATCGTGTTTGCGCTGTGCATAACGTGCGGCGATGGCCGCCGTGTTGAACAGGCAGAAGCCCATCGCCGTCGCTTTCTCCGCATGATGGCCGGGCGGCCGGGCGGCGACGAAAACGTTGTCTGCCCTGCCGGCAAAGACGTCGTCGACGGCGGCGTTGGCGGCGCCGATCGCGGTGATCGCCGCTTGCCAGCTCTTCGGGCTGGCCGTTGTGTCGGCATCTATGCGGGCGATGCCCGTATCGGGAATGGCGGCGCGTACCCGCTCGACGAAATCCTCGGGATGCGCGTAGAGAATGGTGGCCTCGTCGCCTTGTGGCGCCTCGAGGCGATCGAGCGCGGCAAAAGCCTCGTCGTCGAGCACGCGCTCGATTGCGCGCAAGCGGTCCGGCCGCTCCGGATGGCCGGGTGGCGTGATGTGCTCGAGGAAGATCGGATGGGTGTAGAGACGAGTGGCCATGCTCCCTATCTAGTGCCCCGGCGCGGCGATGGCCATGCATTGCGGCCTGATGGCTGGGGAAAATCGCGCCTGCGTCCATTCGAGTCGCCGCGGGGATTGGCGGCGTAGGGGCTTCGTCGTAAAGTCTCGGCCACTGCCTGGTGCCCGCCGCGAGCGGGAGAATCGGGAACACGGTTTGATACCGTGGCGTGCCCAACGCTGTAAGGGGGACCGCGCCGGTAAATGCCACTGTCGATGACGGGAAGGCGCCGGATGCGGGTTGATCCCGAGCCAGAAGACCGGCCTGGCAGGCATCGTCATCCGCATGGTCAGGCGGACGGCAGTTGATTGCAATCGCAAGGGGACAAGCGATGCCGGACAATATGACCATCCCCGTGGGTGACGGATTCGACCAGATGGCGCGCGATGCGGTCTACCGCGCCATGTTCACGCGGCGCGATGTCCGCAGCCATTTTACATCAGAGGCCGTCGACGACGAGGTCTTGGCGCGGCTGCTGCTTGCCGCCCATCACGCGCCATCGGTCGGCTTCATGCAGCCATGGAATTTCATCGTCATTCGTGGCACCGAACGACGGGAACAGGTGCGCGACCTGTTCCTCGCGGCGCGCGAGCAGGAATTGCCGGCGATCGAGGAAGAGCGGCGGGCGCTCTACCGCAAGCTCAAGCTGGAAGGCATCTGCGAAAGCGCGCTCAATATCTGTATCACCTGCGACCGCCGACGCTCACAGGGTTCGCCGCTGGGACGCTGGCACAATCCCGAGATGGATCTCTACAGCACGGTCTGCGCGGTGCAGAATTTCTGGCTGGCGGCGCGCGCCGAAGGCGTCGGCGTCGGCTGGGTCAGCATTATCGAGGCGCAGGCGTTGAAAGGCCTTCTGTCGATTCCCGAGCATGTGACGCCGGTGGCCTATCTCTGTGTCGGCCGTGTCTCGGAGTTCGCGCCGAAACCGGACCTCGAAACACATGGCTGGGGGCGGCGGCTGCCGCTGCCCGAGCTGATCATGAGCGAGACGTTTTGCGGACAGGGCGAAGTTCCGCTCAAATCAACGATCGCACGCCTCAAGGCGGCAACATGCGAAAAGTCTGACAAACCCTTGATTTGATTGCCGATACGGCATGCCCAGAGCTGCCGGCGGCCTGCCGTCGTCAGGCGGCTCCGGTATCCTTCCTCAACAATCCTTCAAGCAGTTGCTTGAATGCCGCCACCACGGTCTTTGACGTCGCTTCCGGGTCGTTCGAATTGGCGATCCGCTGCGCCGCCTGGCTGCTCGCCCCGTTGATCAGCCGTGCCGCGGTCTCGGGGTCTACGCCCGGGACAACTACCCCGTCGCCCTGCAGCGTCGTCAGGTGATCGGTCATCGACGCGACGCAGGCATTGGCGTTCGGCCATTGCGCGGGATCCCCCAGCACGGCCGGACCGTCCCGAAACATGATGCGCTGGATTTCCGGCTCCAGCGCCATTTCGATGTAGCTCGTGCATTCGTCGACGAAGCTTTGCCAGCGGGTCGGTGCTTTCGCTGCAACCTCATTCACCCGTGCCGCCATCTCGGCGTCTATCTCGGCGATAACCGCCTGCAAAAGCCCCTTCTTGTCCCCGAAATGATGATAGAGCGCACCGCGCGTCAGCCCGGCCGATGCGGTGAAATCATCCATCGATGCCTCGGCATAACCGATCGTTCCGAACGCATGCCGGGCCGCGGCAATCAATTTGGCGCGCGTTTCGGCGATCATTTCCCTGCGGGGCTTGTGCATCTCTTCTGGCCTTATCCACATACGTCACGTATGCCAATTGACATACGCGACGTATGATCTATTTAGTTCATACGCATCGTATGTAATTTCCGAATCGCCTTTTGTCGAGGAACGGACCATGCAGAACCCCTATTCCGAGATCTTTCGAGCCCCTGGCGCCAAGGGCTTTGCCGCTGCAGGCTTCATGGCGCGCCTGCCGATCGCCATGGCGCCGATCGGCATCGTGGCGATGCTGTCGCAGACGCGTGGCGAATACTGGCTGGCGGGTGCCGTCTCGGCGACATTCGCGCTGGCCAACGCTTTCCTGGCGCCGCAGATCTCCAGGCTGGTCGACCGCCTCGGCCAGACATGGATCGTCGTGCCCACCACCATCATCTCCGTGCTGGCATTCCTGCTGCTGATTGCGTCGGCCAACCAGGATTGGCCGGTATGGACAATGTTCGTGTCGGCGCTGCTGGCAGCGGCCATGCCCAGCATGCCGGCAATGGTGCGCGCGCGCTGGACCGAGCTTTTTCGCGGCCGGCCGGAGATGAACACCGCCTTTGCCTTCGAATCGGCGGCCGACGAACTGGTCTATATCGCCGGCGCGTCGCTGTCGGTGGGCCTCAGTGCGGCGCTGTTTCCGGAAGCAGGCATGCTGGCGAGCACGTTGTTTCTCGCTTTGGGCTCGATAGCATTCATCCTGCAGCGATCGACCGAGCCGAAAGTGCGGCCGGTGGACCATGGTTCGACTGGCTCGGCAATCCGCCTGCGGCCGGTACAGATCATCACCTTCGCCCTAATCTTCATCGGCGCGACCTTCGCGACGACGGAAGTGAGCACCGTGGCGATCACCAAGGAGTTCGGCCAAGCCGGTGCCGCAAGCCTGGTGATCGGCGTCTATGCGCTGGGATCGTTCGTGTTGGGCATCGTGGTCGGCGCGCTCAACCTCAAGACGCCGCTACAGCGCCAGCTGACCGTCGCGGTCGCCATCATCGCAGTCAGCACGATTTTGCCGCTCACCGCCGACAGCGTGCCGATTTTGGCGCTGACCGTCTTCATCAGCGGCGTGGCGATCTCGCCGACTTTCATCACGGCATTCGGCCTGATCGAACGGCATGTGCCGGAAGCGATGCTGACCGAGGGCATTACCTGGGTGACAACGGGAATCGGCATCGGCATGGCGCTGGGCTCTTTCGCCGCCGGCGCGGTGGTGGATGCGTTCGGCGCCCAGAACGGGTTCTGGGTCTCGGTGGTCGCGGGCGGCATCGCGCTGGTCACGGTGCTGCTCGGCCAGCGCAGTCTTGCCACTCACAAATGCGAGTTGGATGGGTGTGAAGCGGCCGTCGCTGCCGCGGAATGAACCATGACGCGTCCGGTTCAGCGGGTCGGACGCTATTGCCGCCGTCGAACCTAGAGAATCTCGGTCTTGGCGATGTGGATGCCAAAACCTTCGAGGCCGACATAGTGGCGCTCGCGCGAGGCGATCAAATTGATCGAGGAAATGCCGAGATCCTTCAGGATCTGAGCACCGAGCCCGATCTCGCGCCATTCATTCTCGCGACGGCGCGCCTCTTCGTGGTCCTCCCGGTCGCCGCTCGCCGGCCGGTTGCGCTCCTGGTGGGCGACACCGACCGAGCCCTCGCGCAGATAGACGATGACGCCGCGCTTGCGCTCGCCCATCGCCTTCATGATGGCGTCCAGCCGGTGGCTGGTGCCGAAGACGTCGGTCACCACGTCCTCGGAGTGCAGACGCACAGGCACCTCTTCTCCGTCGCGGATGTCGCCGAAGACGACGGCGACATGGTGCATGGAATCCCAGGGCAGCGTGTAAGTGAAGACCTGCGCCTTGCCGCCGAGCGTGTCGATCTCGGAGCATGCCACGCGTTCGACCAGCGTTTCCTTGCGTTGCCGGTAAGCAATGAGGTCGGCGACAGAAACCTGCTTGAGGCCGTGCTCCTCGGCAAAAGCCGCGACCTGCGGGCCGCGCTTGACGGTGCCGTCGTCATTGACCAGTTCCGAGATCACGCCGATCGGCGGCAGGCCGGCGAGCTTGCACAGATCGACGGCCGCCTCGGTATGGCCCGAACGCATCAGCACGCCGCCTTCGCGCGCGATGAGCGGGAAGATGTGGCCGGGGCGGACGAAATCGGAGGCGCCGACATTGCCGTTGGCGAGATTGCGCACGGTCAGCGTGCGGTCGTCGGCCGAAATGCCTGTCGTGGTACCATGCTTGAAATCGACGCTGACGGTGAAGGCGGTGGTGTGCGCCGAATCATTGTCGGCGACCATCGGCGCAAGGTTGAGGCGCTTGGCCTCCTCGCGCGGCATCGGCGTGCAGACGATGCCCGAAGTGTTGCGCACGATGAAGGCCATCTTTTCCGGCGTGCAATGGACGGCGGCGACGATCAGGTCGCCCTCGTTCTCGCGCCCGTCATCATCCATGACGACGACGATCTCGCCCCGCTCGAAGGCCCGGATTGCTTCGACGATTTTCTTCTGGTCGTAAGACATGGAATGCTCGCTTCGCTCGCAAGGGAGTAGGGGAATAGGGCGGTAAGGCAGTAGGGGAAAGGAAAAATTGCTCGTCTCGCGGGCAGCTTAACATACTGCCCTACTGCCCTACTGCCCTACTGCCTTCCTTGCCTGTCTGTCCTCGGTGCCGCAGATAATGGTCGGCGATTGCGCAGGCAACCATCGCCTCGCCGATCGGTACGGCGCGAATGCCCACACACGGATCATGGCGACCCTTGGTCATCACTTCGACGTCGTTGCCGTCCTTGTCGATCGACTTCCGGGGCGTCAGGATTGAAGACGTCGGCTTGACGGCGAAGCGGGCGATGATCGCCTGGCCGGTCGAGATGCCGCCAAGGATGCCGCCGGCATTGTTGGACAGGAAAACCGGCTGGCCGTCATTGCCGATGCGCATCTCGTCGGCATTCTGTTCGCCGGTGATGCGGGCGGCCTCGAAGCCGTTGCCGATCTCGACGCCCTTGACGGCGTTGATCGACATCAGGCCTGACGCGATATCCTGGTCGAGCTTTGCGTAGATCGGCGCGCCGAGGCCGGCCGGAACGCCGTCGGCGACGATCTCGATCACGGCGCCGACGGAGGAACCCGCCTTGCGGATGCCGTCGAGATAGCTCGTGAAAACGGGAACGGACGCCGGATCCGGCGTGAAGAACGGATTGTCCGCGTCGCCAATGAAATTCCAGTTCCAGTTGGCGCGGTCGATCGACTTCTCGCCCATCGATACCAGTGCACCGCGCACCACCATGCCCGGCACGACCTTGCGGGCGAGGGCTCCGGCAGCGACCCGAGCCGCGGTCTCGCGCGCCGAGGATCGGCCGCCGCCGCGATAGTCGCGCACGCCGTATTTGACGTCATAGGTGTAGTCCGCATGGCCCGGCCTGTACTGGCGGGCGATCTCTCCATAGTCCTTCGAGCGCTGGTCGACATTCTCGATCAGCATGGAGATCGGCGTACCTGTCGCGATCATCGTCTCGCCGTCGTTGTCAAGGATGAAGCCCGACAGCACCTTCACTTCGTCAGGCTCACGGCGCTGCGTGACGAAGCGCGACTGGCCGGGCCGGCGCTTGTCGAGTTCGGCCTGGATTTCGTCACGCGTGAAGCGGATGCCGGGTGGGCAGCCGTCGACCACGCAGCCCAATGCGGCCCCATGGCTTTCGCCCCAGGTGGTGACGCGGAAAAGATGGCCGAACGTGTTGTGAGACATCGCAAAGTGCCTTGCCCGGCATCGGAGCCGACTGAAGCCTGCCTTCTATTGGCGTTTTCCACAGGGGTCAAACCGTGATCTTCGGATTTAGTTTTGACACATTCGATTGGTTTCTGCTCTGCTCCATTCGCCGTTGAGGATCCGCCGCTACCCATGCCGGCGCAATACCAAAGAGGACGATGATGCGTACCCTGATTGGCGCTGTTGCCGCCACATTCCTGCTTTGCACCGCCGCTTTCGCCGGGCAGACCGAAGGCCTGATCAAGAAGATCGACAAGGACGCGCTGACCCTGACGCTGGACGACGGCAAATCCTACAAGCTGAACGCGGAAACCGATCTCGACGCGCTGAAGCCGGGCATGGACATCGTCATCGCCTATGACGTGACCAACGGCGAAAACGTCGTCACCGATATGCAGTTGCCTGACAGCGACTCCGACTAGGCTTCCAATGCAAATCGGCTGTTCGGCGTTTGTTGAGCCGTCACAGCCGTTTTATGCACCTGCGCCGGCAGCCTGCATGAGCCTTCCTGGATCGTGCCGGGTGCCTAAAGCCATCCCAAGGTGTCGCCTTCCAGCTTGAGCACGCGGTCCTGCGGTATCGCCAGCTTCGCCGCATCGTCCTCGGCCATGTCAAGCACGAAGCGAAACAAGGTGCGCATGACGCCGCCATGCGTCACGCAGACTGTCTGGCGCTCGAGCGCGTCGAACCACGGCTTTACCCGTTCTAGCAGCATCTGGTAGCTCTCGGCATCTTTGCCCGGTGGCTGAAAGTTCCATTTGTCCAGCGCACGCGTCCTGCTCGCACCCGGAAATTGCGTCTCCAGCTCGGCAAAGGTGAAACCCTGCCAGTCGCCGAAATTCACTTCAACAAGGCGGGGATCGGTCCCGTAGGCAGCCGGGTCGAGCTTCATGGCGGCGCGAATGCGCTCCATGGTCTCGCGCGTGCGCCGCATCGGGCTGGCGACGAAATCGAACTCTGCGGGATTGGAGATCAGGTCAGCCAGCCGATGCCCGTTTGCGCTCGCCTGCTCGCGGCCGAGCGCGTTGATGTCGGTATCGGCCTGCCCCTGAAGCCGGAATTCGGCATTCCACGCGGTCTGGCCGTGGCGCACGATATAAACCAGCGGGTACATCAGGTTTTCCGGAGGTCGGGCCAGGGCCTGGGCGGAGGATAGGCGGAGGAGTTAATCCTTGACTGTCGAAATGTCAGGTGCGTCGACCGCCTTCATGCCGACGACGTGATAGCCGGAATCGACATGATGCACTTCGCCGGTGACGCCGCGCGACAGGTCGGACAGGAAATAGACGCCGGAATCGCCGACCTCTTCCTGGGTGACCGTCTGCTTCAGCGGCGAATTGTACTCGTTCCACTTCAGGATGTAGCGGAAGTCACCAATGCCGGAAGCGGCCAGCGTCTTGATCGGGCCCGCCGAGATCGCGTTGACGCGGATCTTCTTGGCGCCGAGATCGACGGCGAGGTAACGCACGCTGGCCTCGAGTGCGGCCTTGGCGACGCCCATGACGTTGTAATGCGGCATCACCTTTTCGGCGCCGTAATAGGTCAGCGTCAAAAGCGAACCGCCATCGGTCATCAGCGCCTCGGCGCGCTTGGCGATGGTGGTGAAGGAATAGACCGAAATATCCATCGTGCGCAGGAAATTATCGCGCGTCGTCTCGACATAGCGGCCGGTCAGTTCGTCCTTGTCGGAAAAAGCGATGGCATGGACGAGGAAGTCGAGCTTGCCCCAATGATTGGCGACATTTGCGAAAACGTCGTCGAGGCTCGCCGGATCGGTCACATCGCAATGGCCGGCGACAAAGGCGCCGAGTTCCGCAGCCAGTGGCTCGACCCGCTTCTTGAACGCTTCACCCTGATAGGTCAGCGCGATCTCGGCGCCGTGGTCGACGCATGCCTTGGCGATGCCGTAGGCGATCGACCTGTTGTTGGCGACGCCGAGGATCAGGCCGCGTTTGCCGGCCATCAGGCCCTGTCCACCCGCCATATGCGTGCTCTCCGCAAGATTTCTTATTTGTGGAGAGCCCTATCGCACAGGCACAGAGCCCCTTCAAGCGCTCAAACGGGACAGTTCGGGGACAAGAGCCGCCAATCAGCCTTTTTGGCTGCGCAACAGCCCTTCGAGCGCGCTGTCGCCGCCTTCTGGCAGCACGATGCGCACATGGGCGTAGAGATCACCGTGGCCGCCGGCCTTTTCCGGCAGGCCCCTGCCCTTCAGGCGCAGGACCTTGTCCGAGCTCGACCAGGCGGGAACGTTGACCGCGAGCTTGCCGGTCGGCGTTTCTACGGCCACCTTGGCGCCAAGCACGGCATCGGCCAGCCCCACCGGCAAATCGGCATGCAGGTCGCGGCCCTCCAGGCGGTAGCGCGGATGCCGGCGGAAGCGGATCTTGACCAACGCGTCGCCGGGCTGGCCCGGCCCTTGCTCGCCCTGCCCCTTCAGCCGGATGGTCTGCCCGTCCTCGACATAGGCCGGCAGCTTGACCGCCACCTTGCGGCCGTCAGGGAACATCGCCGTGACCTTTTTCAGCGTTCGCCGCTTCCTCGATGGTAACGTCGAGCGTGACATTGAGGTCGGCGGCGGTTGCCGGCTGGCGGCGGTCACCCATTCCTGCCCCGCTTTGGCCGGGGCCGCGCGAGCCGGAGAAGACGTCGCCAAAAATCTGGCTGAAGATATCGCTGTTGCCATCGAACGGATCGCCGCCAGGGCGTCCGGAGCGGAACTCGAATCGCGAACCGCCGGCTCCCTGCTGCTGGCGGCGAAAACCGCCGAAGGGGTCACCGCCACCGGGGGCGCCCTCGAAGCCCTGGAAACGCGGCTTGCCGTCGGCGTCGATCTCGCCGCGATCGAAAGCGGCACGGGTCTTCTCGTCGCCGACGATCTCATAGGCCTGATTGGCCGCGGCAAAACGGTCCTTCGCCTTGGGATCATTCGGATTCTGGTCCGGATGATGCTTCTTGGCGAGTTTGCGGTACGCCGATTTTATGTCCTTGGCCGATGCGTTCTTTGCAACGCCCAGCACCTCATAGGGGTCGCGCATGCTTCCTGCCCTGGAGAAAGAGTGAGTCCATAGTCGCCTCTTATATGCGCTCGCATAGGAAGAAATTCCAGTGCTGGACGTTATTTCAGAGGTGGAAGATCAAAGCGCCCTGAAGTCCTGCATGCGCCAGCCGCCGGCGCTGGCCAGGCAAAGTTCGCCCGCGAACATGGCAACGCCGTCAAAGCTTTCGCGCGAAGCCTTGAAGCGGCGGCAGGTCTGACCCCCGTCCTTCAATTCCGCCAGTTCGGTGATGGAGCCGCGCGAACCCGTACCGGCATTGGCCCACGGCACGGCTTGACCGCCGAGCTGCTCGATGTCGGCGGAGGACACCGCGTTGCCGATCGTCGTCTGGTCGGAATCGCGGTCCGAATCCGCCGGCGCGGCTGGGGCCGAAATGCTGCCGGTCAGGATCGAGCGATCGACCTCGGCTTTTTGCAGGCTGAAGCCGCCCGCGCCACATGCGGCAAGCGGCAAGGCAATCATCACGATCGCGGCTTTAGCGCTGGCTGAAGCAAATAGGCTGCCTTGCCTGCTGTCAAAAGCTTGCGCGATGCGCGACAATCGGCAACCTCCCCTGTTTGGTGAAAATTTGAGAAAAACTATGAGTGAGACTGAGTTAACAAGCGGTGACTTTACCGAGGCCGCCGAGCCGTTTCGCCTTTTTGCCGCATGGCTGGACGACGCCACCAAAAGCGAAATGAACGACCCCAACGGCGTGGCGCTGGCAACCGTCGATGCCGAGGGCATGCCGGATGTGCGGATGGTGCTGCTCAAGGGGTTCGATGAGAGCGGCTTTGTGTTCTACACGAATTTCGAAAGCGGCAAGGGCCGGGAGATCCTGGGCAGCATGAAGGCGGCGATGTGCTTCCACTGGAAATCGCTGCGCCGCCAGGTGCGCGTGCGCGGGCCGGTGGAGATCGTCAGCGATGCCGAAGCCGACGCCTATTACGCGACGCGGCCGCGCGGCAGCCGCATCGGCGCCTGGGCCTCGAAACAGTCGCGGCCGCTGGAAAGCCGGTTCGCGCTGGAAAAGGCGGTGGCCGAATACACGGCCCGCTACGCCATCGGCGAGATTCCGCGCCCAAAACACTGGTCGGGTTTCCGCATCGTGCCGAAGACGATCGAGTTCTGGCACGACAGACCGTTTCGGCTGCATGACCGCGTGGTGTTTTCGCGCAATGCCGGGGGCGGTTGGGAGAAGACGCGGCTTTATCCCTGAGTTTGTAAACTAGCGCCGACATCCTCACTGCGCCTAGCCCGGGCTGGCCAGTGGCGACCGAGGCACGCGGATAGGTCGGCGCTCCACCCCCACCCGACCCTGCGGGCCGACCTCCCCATCTAGGGGAGGCGGGGGCCGAACTATTTTTTCTGGTCATGAATGCCGTCAGTGCAGCGCGGGCTTCGTCCGATTTCAGCCGCTCGCGAAAATGCTCGCTTTCCACGTTGATGCGGGCGACGAGGTCCTCGCGAGAGCCGCGCATCAGGTCGCGCGCGATCCTGAGCGCCTGCGGCGGCTTGGCCGCGATCTGGCCGGCGGCCGCCAGAACCGACGCCTCCAGCGCTCCTTCCTCGACAACTTCGTAGATCAGACCAGCGGCCTTGGCGCGTTCGGCCGAGAAGCCTTCGCCAAGGCCGAGCAGCGCGAACGCGCCCTGCTGGCCCAGGATGCGCGGCGCCAGCAGGCTCGATCCCGCTTCGGGCACAAGGCCGAGGTCGACGAAGGGTGTCCTGAACACGGTGCGCGGCGTGGCGAAGGTCAGGTCGCAGTGCAAATTGAGCGTGGTGCCGATGCCGACCGCGATGCCGTCGACACCGGAGACGATGGGTTTTTCGACCCTGGCCAGCGCCATCAGGAAATCCCAGACTTCCGTGCCGCCTTCGCCGCCAGTGGCGACGACCATGAAATCGGCGAGGTCGTTGCCGGAGGAGAAGGCACCGGGCACGCCGAGAAAGACATGGACGCGAATTGCCGGATCCGCATCCCCTTCGGCCAAGGTTTGCGACATCTTGGCGTACATGGCGCGCGTCAGCGCGTTCTTCTTGTCCGGGCGGTTTATGCGGATGATCTGGATGGCGCCCTGGCGCTCGACGAGGATATGGTCTGTCACGGTTCTTTCCTTGTGAACGTCAGGCGGAAATCAATGTCTTGCCGGCAGCGGCGAGGCTTGCGGCGCCGTCGACAACGCGCTCCTTCAAGGCACTTGTCTCGCCGAGCAGGTTTTCGGCGAAAAAGCGGCAAAGGGCGACGCGGCCGTGATCGGCAACGGCGCCCCGCGCCAAGTAGGCGCCGCCGGCTGCAAGCGAGACCAGCCGGAGATAGGGTGTCGCGCCGGCAAGCGCCTCGCCAGTCCGGCCATCGGCCGACAGTTTTTGCAGGAAACGTGTCGCTTGCGTCAGATCGTCGAGCCCGCGGTCGAGAGCATCGGCCGTATGGCCAAACCCTTCGAGATTCGATGTCCGCACGGCGCTGGCGACAGCGGCAAGCTCGGCGATGAAGCCGTGCACATGCTCGCCGCCGCCGAGCGGCAGTTTTCGGGTCACCAGATCGATCGCCTGGATGCCGTTGGTGCCCTCGTAGATCGGCGCGATGCGGGCGTCGCGATAGAGTGCCGCAGCCCCCGTCTCCTCGATGAAACCCATGCCGCCATGGACCTGGACGCCAAGCGAGGCGACCTCGACGCCGATATCGGTCGAAAAAGCCTTGGCAAGCGGCGTCAACAGGTTGGCCCGGTCGCGCCAATGCGCCGCCTGGTCACCAGACGATACGCGCGCCAGGTCGATGGCATGGGCACAGGAATAGCTGATCGCCCGCGCGATCTGCGTCAGCGCCTTCATGGTCAGGAGATTGCGCTGCACGTCGGGGTGATGGACGATCGGCGCCATGCCGGCGCCGGCGTAATCCGCCACCTTGCCCTGGCGGCGCTCATTGGCATAGGCGATCGCCTTCTGGGTCGCGGCTTCCGCGACCGCCACGCCCTGCATCCCGACGGCGAGGCGGGCATTGTTCATCATGGTGAACATGCAGGCCAGCCCCTTGTTCTCCTCGCCGATCAGCCATCCGATGGCGCCGGGCTTGGCGCCCTGAAAACCGTCGCCATAGATCATGGTGCAGGTCGGCGAGGCATGGATGCCGAGCTTGTGCTCGAGGCCCGAACAGAAGACGTCGTTGCGTGCGCCAGGCGAGCCGTCCGCGCCGACCAGGAATTTCGGCACCAGGAAGAGCGAGATGCCGCGCGTGCCCGCAGGCGCGTCAGGCAGCCGCGCCAGTACCAGATGGACGATATTGTCGGTGAGATCATGCTCGCCATAGGTGATGAATATCTTCTGGCCGAAGATGCGGTAGGTGCCGTCGCGGGCCGGTTCGGCGCGCGTGCGCAAGGCAGCGAGGTCCGAGCCGGCCTGCGGCTCAGTCAGGTTCATCGTGCCCATCCACTCGCCGGAGACGAGCTTTGCGAGATACTTGGCCTTGAGCTCTTCCGAAGCGTGCTTGTCGAGCGCCTCGACCGCACCCATGGTCAGCGTCGGGCCAATGCCGAAGGCCATGGCGGCGGAATTCCACATTTCGAGCGCGGCGACGCCGAGCATGGTCGGAAGCGCCTGCCCGCCATATCCTTCCGGGCCGGAGAGCGCGTTCCAGCCGCCGTCGATCCAGCGGCGATAAAGTTCCTTCCAGCCCGGCGGCATGGTCACTGCCGCGTCCTTCAGCACCGCGCCGTGCTCGTCGCCGATCTTGTAGAGCGGCGCGACCTCTTCGGTGGCGAAGCGGCCGGCCTCGCTAAGAACGGCGTCGACGAGATCCTCGCCGAGATCGCCGAACGTGCCGTCATCGAGGGCAGGCTTCAGGCCGGCCACATGCTTGAGGGTGAACGCGATGTCCTCGACCGGTGCCAGATACATGCCGCTCGCTCCTCCTGATGCATCGGCCAGGCTGATCCTAGGACCTGAGTGGGACCTGCTTGCCACACACCGTATTCGCCTTTGGGCGATCGCCCATCTTCTTTTTACGTAAACGTCAAATTTTGTCACGCTGATTTTGTAATCGCGCCGGCTCGTATTAAATGCGATGGACGCCGGGTCAAAATCGACCGGCAACAGACCAGAACCAGCCGACTGGAAACCAACTCATGCTTGCCAGACCTGGCGCCTACCGTTGTATCGAGTGCGGCCTGCCCTACCGGGCGGCGGGGTTCTCATACTATCACGGTGAATTGGAAAACGGCGCCGCCTATTGGTCGGATCGCGGTATATTGTGCTCGCCGAAATGCTCGCTCGCCCATCATCGCAAACGCGCGGCCGAAGGCACGCTGCCGCAACAGCCCGCGCCGGATCCGTTTGAATTCCGGCCGTTCATCCGGCGGTGAGCGCTGAACCATCGATGACATGATGCCAAGCGAACAGACTGCTATTTGCCCTTACCAAAACAGCGCTGCCCTCCATTGACGAGGCTGCCGCCGTCCGTCTTTCCATCGGGGATCGGATCGCCTTGGCGGAAACGATTGTGAATCCACCGAAAGCAAATGGAACGTTGCGCGCACCGTCAACCGTTACAAACGGCCTGTCGCGGAATCTTCGATAATCTCGCACTTGGCGGCTGTTCCCTGAAGGCCACTTCGGTCCGGGCCCTTTCCGAAGTAAATCCTTAACCATAGCGGTCCAGGATTTGCCTTTGATCAACGGGGATTCCTGTTTGAAGAGAACGGCGCATCTTCTTCGCCGCCCAGCGATCGCTCTCGCGGCGATGATGGCGCTGACACCGGCGGCAAGGGCCTCGGATTTCTCCGAGCCGTGGAAAAGTGCCGACCGGGCGCTTGTCGTCGATGCCTACGAATACAATTCCATCGACTGGGCGCAGCTTGCCACGGACAAGCGCGTCGTCGGCTTCATCAACAAAGCCTCCGACGGCATGTCGCCGCCCTATTCCTGCTCCGGAGACGATACCGAGGTCAAACTCTGCAAGGCACTGTGGAAACGCCATGCGGTGACGCGCGAACTGTTCCAGACGCGCAAGGTGGTCGCCAAGGCACTCGGCCTGAAATGGGGCGCCTATCACCTCGCCCGCCCCGGCAATCCAGTCGAGCAGGCCAATAATTTCCTTGATTTCGCCGATCCCGCGCGGGACGACCTCATGGCCCTCGACATCGAAGGCATCGATCCCGCGCAATGGATGTCGCTCGACGACGCCGAGGCGTTCGTGCGCCAGGTGCATCGGCGCATCGGCCGCTTCCCGGTACTCTACACCAATGGCAAGACCGCCCAGTATATCGCCGACAACAGCTACAAATACCGGCTGCTGTCGCGGCTGCCGCTCTGGTACGCGCGCTACAAGCCTGACATCGACGTGCATTTTCCCATCGGCAACTGGCAAGGCTATGCGCTCTGGCAGTTTTCGGCCCAGGCCAATTGCGGCCGCTTCCGTTGCCCCTACAGGGTAGCCGGGACGCCGGACGACATCGACGTCAACATCGCGCCGACAGATGCCGCCACGCTGCGCCAGCAATGGCCGTTCGGCGGGCTGATCGACGTGCCTGCGGATTATCTCGCCAGCGTACCGGTGCCGCTCTCGCGCGAAGCCGCTTTGGCCGGCAAGACTACCCTCATCTACGCCGATGTGGCGACGCCGCCGAGTTTCGGGGAAATGGTCGCGGTGCTTGGTTCGCGCTGGTCGAAATTCCGCGACGGGTTCCGCATGCCTGTCGTGAAGACGGTGCCGCGGCGGCCGATCTTCGGCATCGTCCAATATGTCGCCTGGAAGCGCACCGGGCAGCGTACCCCAGCGCAACTCGACGCCGCCTTCGCTGCGGCGGCGGACCCGGTGAGCACCGCTTCTACCGAACCCGACCGCGGCAAACGCTGAATTTGTGCGACCGGATGCTTGCGGTCAGCTTGCTCCTGCCGCTTCGCGCGCCACGGCCTGCCAGCCAATGTCGCGGCGGCAGAAGCCCTGCGGCCAGTCGACACGGTCGAGCGCGGCATAGGCCTTCTCCTGCGCCTCGCCGACAGTCGCGCCGACCGCGGTGACGTTCAAGACGCGACCGCCATTGGCGACCAGCGCACCGCCATTGATGGCGGTGCCGGCATGGAAAATCTGGGCGCCTTCGCTGGCAGCCTCATCGAGCCCGCGAATGACCGAGCCTTTTTCGGGCGTGCCGGGATAGCCCCTCGCGGCCATGACGACGGTCAGTGCCGCCTCGTCGCTCCAGCGCGCCGACATGTGCGCGAGCTGGCCATCGACGGCGGCATTGAGCAGCACCAGCAGGTCGTCCTTCAGCCGCATCATCAGCACCTGGCATTCGGGGTCGCCGAAGCGGGTGTTGTATTCGATCAGCTTCGGCCCTTCGTCCGTTATCATCAGCCCGGCGAAGAGAATGCCGGCGAAGGATGCACCTGTTGCAGCCATGCCGCGCATGGTCGGTTCGATGATCTCGCGCATGGTGCGCTCTACCATCTGCGGCGTCATCACCGGGGCCGGCGAATAGGCGCCCATGCCGCCGGTGTTGGGGCCGACATCACCGTCGCCGACGCGCTTGTGATCCTGCGCGGTGCCGAAGGGCAGTGCTGTAGTGCCGTCGCACAGGCAGAAGAAGCTGGCCTCCTCGCCGGTCAGAAACTCCTCGACCACGACTTCCGCGCCGGCCGTGCCGAAAGAGCCGTCGAAACAGGCGTCGAGCGCGGCCAGCGCCTCATCCATCGTCATTGCGACCGTGACGCCCTTGCCCGCGGCAAGGCCATCGGCCTTGATGACAATCGGCGTGCCCATCTTCTCGACATAGGCCTTGGCCGATGCCGGGTCTGAGAAACGGCCATAGGTGGCGGTGGGGATGTCATATCTGGCGCAGAGATCCTTGGTGAAGCCCTTCGATCCTTCGAGCCGCGCCGCCGCACGCGACGGGCCAAAGACGCGGATGCCCCAGCCACGCAGATCGTCTGATATGCCGGCCACCAGCGGCCCTTCCGGCCCGACCACGACGAGGCCGATCTGCTTGTCCTTGCAGAAGGCGGCGACAGCGGAATGATCGGCGATGTCGAGCTTGACCAGCTCCGCCTCGCGGCCCATGCCAGGATTGCCGGGCGCAGCATAGAGCTTGGTCAGCAACGGCGACGCGGCGATCTTCCAGGCGAGCGCATGTTCGCGGCCGCCGGAGCCGAGAAGAAGAACGTTCATGGCCACCTCTTGATGCCTGTAATCTTCCAAAGAACCCGCTATTGCTCTCTGGACGACGGGTCAAGGCATCCGGGCGATTTGGTCGAAATTGCGCACGGGAACGTTACCCCTGCCAGAAAATCGGCGGCGTCCTCCGCCGCCGATTTCGGGCAAGCGCCTCAGCTCTGGAAGACGATCGGGAACCAGTCCTCGCGCAGCTTCTGCCCCGGCTGCATGCCATGGCCATGATAGGGCGGCGAGGTGCGCCCCGGCCGTTCGACATAATGGGCATCGTCGCCGACCCAGCGCAGCGATAGCGCCCGCCGCCGCGCCGCAGTGAGGTTGCCGCGTGCGCCATGCGCTGTCCTGAAATCGAACAGGATAGCATCGCCCGGCTCCATTTCCCATTCAAGCACCTCCAGCGAGGGGTCCGTGTCTGGATCCGGCACCGGCAGGTAGTCGCCCTCGTCGGCATAGAAATTGCTGTCGTCGAGCCAACGCACCGGCAGGATCATCTTGTCCCATTTGTGCGAGCCGGCAATCAGCCGCAGCGTTGCCTCCTTTACAGGGTCGATAGGGATCCAGAAGCTCACCGTCTGCCGGCCGTCGACGAAGTAGTAAGGGATATCCTGATGCCAGGGCGTCGGCTTCTGGGTGCCCGGTTCCTTGACAAGGACATGATCGTGGAAGAACTGCGCCGTGCGCGACCGCATCACCGCGGCCGCCAGTTCGGCCGCCGGCGATTCGCGGACCAGCTTGACGAATTCGGGAATGCGTTCCCAGTTGCAGTAGTCGTCGAAGAAGCTGCCGCGGCCGTTGGCGATGTCCGAGGCGGTGGCGCTGCGGTTTTGCATGTTGCGCTCGATGCCGGCGGCGATCGTTTCGACCCAGTCCTTGAACGCGCCGCGGATGCAGACAGCGCCGTCGCGCTGGTAATCCGCTATTGTCCGCGCATCGATCAAGCCTGTGTCGATCGCGCGAGGTGCGGTCTGGGAAGCCATGGCATTCTCCTTTCAGGGATCGATGCCACTATCGCAACTCTCTTTCATTTAGTAAAATAATAACTTCTGATCCGTCATATAGTTATACTCTATGGGCCCTACCCTCACGCAATTGCGCTATCTGGTTGCCGTCGCTCGCCATGGCAGCGTTACCCGCGCGGCTAGGGCGTTGAACGTTTCACAGCCGTCCATTTCGGTGGCCATCGACGCGGTCGAACAGGATTTCGGCCAGAAACTCTTCGTGCGCCAGCGCGGAAGCGGCGTTTCGCTGACATCCTTCGGCCGCGCCGTGGTGGCCAAGGCGAAACAGGTCCTTGCCGAGACGGACGAGCTCATCGGTCTCGGCTCGCGCAAGTCGGCGCTCGGGGGCGAACTGGTGCTCGGATGCTTCGAAGATCTGGCGCCTTATTTCGCGCCGGCCCTGATCCGCGCCTTCTCGGAACGCCATCCTGAGGTTGCAGTGATCGTGCGCGACGAGACCTTCGAGACGCTCGGGCGGCGCCTCGGCGATGCCGCCGTCGACCTCGGGCTCACCTATGATCTTGGGCTGCCTTCGCATTTCGCCCGCATCCTGCTGCATGAGCTCAGGCCGCACGCGCTTTTGCCGGCTGGACACGCGCTGGCGGATCGTCCCGATGTCAGCCTGGCCGATCTGGCCGCCTATCCGCTGATCACGACGGACCAGCCGCATAGCTGGCAGCACATGCTGGACCTGTTCCGCAGCCGTGGCCTGTCGCCGGTCGCCGACAGGCAGACAAGCTCGTTCGAACTCCAGCGCAGCATGGTGGCCAACGGCTTCGGCGTCGCCGTCAGTTACACGAGGCCGAATGGCGACCGCAGCTATGACGGCTTGCCTCTCGTCTGCAAGCCGCTTTCCGATCCGCTGCCCATGCAGCGCATCATCCTCACCCATGACACGCATCAGCGCACGCCCAATGCCCTGCTGGCCTTCATCGACGTGGCAAAGAGCTGGTTCTCTACCCGCGACATCTTCGCCTCCTGAAGCGCTGACGAATGCCACTGCCCTGCTCGCCGCTTGACGGTTTGCGCGGCTGCTGCCACTCCATCGTTCATGGAAACGGTTCAGTCGAAAGCAGCCCAGGGCCGCGTCGCCGACGCGCCGAACGGCCATTGGGTGTACCGCGTGCTGCCGCGGCCGATATGGCCCTATGCGCAGCTTGCCCGATGGGACAGGCCGATCGGCTGGCAGTTACTTCTGTGGCCGTGCTGGTGGTCCGCGGCTCTCGCGGCCAGCGCCTATCCGCGCCCGGGCGATCCGCTGCCTTCGCTGCTGCCGGCGCCCTTGTATCTCGTGCTGTTCCTGGCCGGCGCCATCGCCATGCGCGGCGCCGGTTGCACCTACAACGACTTGGCTGACGAAGACATCGACAATCAGGTCGAGCGCACGCGCTCGCGGCCGCTTCCGTCGGGCAAGGTCACGCGGCGTGGGGCGTGGCTGTTTGTCATCCTGCAGGCACTGGTCGGACTTGCCGTGCTCTTGCAGTTCAACAGCTTCGCCGTCCTGCTCGGCGTCTGCTCGCTGGCCATCGTCGCCATCTATCCATTCATGAAGCGGATCACCAACTGGCCGCAACTGGTTCTCGGCCTTGCCTTTTCCTGGGGCGCGCTGATGGGATGGGCGGTTGAGTTCGGCGACCTCGACGGGCCGGCCATCATGCTCTATCTCGGCTCGATCCTGTGGGTGATCGGCTACGACACGATCTATGCGCACCAGGACAAGGAAGACGACGCCATCGTGGGCGTACGCTCGACCGCGCGCCTGTTCGGCGACAACACCAAGTCGTGGCTGGCCGGGCTTTACGGCGGCGCGCTTGTCTGCTTCGCCATCGCCTTCGCGTCAGCGCAGGCCCCTGTCGTGGCTCTGGCCGGACTTATCGCCGCCGGCGCCCACATGGCGCGGCAGATCCTGGTGCTGGATATCGACAATCCGGATCAATGCCTGCGGCTGTTCAGGTCGAACAACCAGGTCGGCTGGCTGATCTTCCTCGGCCTCATCGGCGGCTCGCTGTGGGTGGCGCTGAAGCCACTGGTGTAGTTTTCTTTCCCTTCTCCCCGTTTACGGAGAGAAGGTGGCGCCAGCCGGCGCCAGCCTTCCAGACAGAATTTCAGCCTATTCGCGCGCAATGATCTCCTCGCCGCCGATCACCAGCCTGAGACCGAGGTCACCCGCCCTGCGGCGGGCGAGGAAGCGCGGGCGGCGCATGGTCGAAACGCGGCCCTTGCGGCGGTCCTGCGGCGGCAGCGTCTTGATGGCGGCGCCGAGCGATTCCTCCAGCGTGCGGGCGATGCCGTCCGATTCGATCAACAGCATCGGCAGGCGATAGGCGTCGGCCCAGGCGCGCCAGTCGGCGGCGACATCGTCGAGATCGTCTGCCACCAGCAGCGGCACCGAAAGCATCGGATCATTGTGCAGGAGTTCCAAAGTCACCGTGACGTTACCTTCCGGGTCCTCCATCGCGCGGGCGGCAACACCCCGGAACGCATTGGCCGGCAGAGCTATGATCGCCGGTACGCCGCTCATCTCGAGCAGGCGGCGGATCACGGCGCCACGGTGGTCGATGGTGAAGGTCACGTCGCCATAGTCGTCGCGCGTGGCGTAGCTTACCACCTGCGGCAGGCGGAATGGGTCGAGGCGCATGTTGCGTCCCGCCCAGACTGGCTTCAGTCCAGTGTTCATTGAATGCCTTCCTGTTTCTCCTGAGAGCCGGTGTCCGGTTCTCTCCGGGCCAGTTTTCCCGGCCTCGTTATGGGGAAACAGTAGCGCGGCCTCCTTACCGCCGCGCTTAAGAAAGTCGGTTAAATTTTGCTGATCACGGGGATGGTTATCGGAATGCGACCGAGCGCTTGAATCCGAAAGGATCAGATAACCTTACCAGGATTCATGATGCCGGCCGGGTCGAAGGCCTGCTTGACCCTGCGCATCAGGTCGATCGCCATCGGCGGGGCGGTGGCGATCAGTTCGTCCCGCTTCAACTGGCCGATGCCGTGCTCGGCCGAGATCGAGCCGTGGAAGGAGCGCACGACGTCGTGCACGGCCTTGTTCATGGGGTGGTAGAGATCGAGGAACGCCTGGTCGTCGCCGTCGACTGGCCGCGAGATGTTATAGTGGAGATTGCCGTCGCCCATATGGCCGAAGCAGACCACGCGCGCTCCGGGGCTGACCGAAGCCACCGCGCCGGCGGCCTCTTCGATGAAACGTGGGATCGATGCCACCGGCACCGAAATGTCATGCTTGATCGAGGCGCCCTCGGGCTTCTGTGCGTCGGGCAACACCTCGCGGAAATTCCAGAAGGCATCGCCCTGGGCGAGGCTGGCCGCGATCACCGCATCGCCGACGATTTCCTGTTCCAGCCCGGCCCCGAGCACGTCCTCGATCAGGGCCCTGGCATCCTCCGGTGAACGGCCGGACGAGATCTGCATCAGCACATACCACGGCCAATCCTGCGCCAGCGGCCGCACCACGCCCTGGGCATGCGCCAGCGTAAAATCGTAGGGCCGCTTGCCGATCAGCTCGAAGGCGGTGAGCGCGGCGCCGGCGCGGTCCGTCGCCAGGCTGAACAGCGACAGCGCCGCCTCGGCCGACGGCAGGCCGACGAACGCAACCTCGCGACCTTTCGGCTTCGGGAACAGTTTCAGCACGGCGGCGGTGATGATGCCGAGCGTGCCTTCGGCGCCGACGAACAGGTTCTTGAGGTCGTAGCCGGTATTGTCCTTCTTCAGCTTGCGCAGATCGTCGAACACCTCGCCCGTCGGCAGCACCACCTCGACGCCCAGGCAAAGCTCGCGCGCATTGCCATAGGCCAGCACGCCGGTGCCGCCTGCATTGGAGGAAAGGTTACCGCCGATCTGGCAGGAGCCCTGCGCGGCCAGCGACAGTGGAAACAGCCGGTCGGCGGCATCGGCCGCTTCCTGCAACGTCTGCAAGATGACGCCGGCCTCCGCCGTCACGGTGTTGGACAAGGAATCGATCTCGCGGATGCGGTTCAGCCGCGACAGGGACAGCACGATCTCACGGCCGGACCTGTCCGGCACCTGGGCGCCGACCAGCCCGGTATTGCCGCTCTGCGGCACGATTGGCGTCCCCGTCTCGGTCGCCAGCCGCATGATCCGGCTGACCTCCTCGACGCTGCCTGGCCGCAGCACAAGCGATGTCGCGCCATGCCACAGCCCGCGCCGTTCGGTGATGTAGGGTGCTATATCGCGCTGGTCGCGCAATGCGTATTTCTCGCCAACGATCGCCGCGAAGCGGTCGATGAGAGCGGTGTCGAGAATCTCGGCGATGTCGGTCATGTGCGCGAAACTATGTTGGCGGCAAGCTATTGTCACGCGGCGCGGCGGCCCGCGAAAGCCGATCGTTGATCGCTTCGCCGAGCCCGTCGAAGGGAACGGGTTCGACGGCGATGATCCGCGCGCCGCTGCGATCGAGTTCCTGCATGTAGGCGAAAAGATTGCTTGCCGCTTCGCGCAGGTCGCCAGCCTCGGACAGATTGAGGCAGGCGGCCGCCTTTTGCCAGCCTTCGGCGCGACGTTTGCCGAAGGCCAGCAGCGCCTCGCCTTCGCCGACGGTCCCGGCGTTGAGCCGCACCGCGGCGTCAGGCGCATAGTGCGAGGCAAGCATGCCCGGCGCCTCGACACCGGCGTCGGCGCCGCGCAACAACTCCATGCCGACGACCGCCTCGATTTCCTGGGCGGCAATGCCGCCGGGCCTCAGCAGACGCAATTTTCCCTCTTCGGCCTTGACGATGGTCGATTCCAGCCCGACCGGCGTCGCCCCGCCATCGACGACCAGCTTTATGCGTGCGCCGAGATCAGCCGCCACGGCTTGCGCCGTCGTCGCGCTGATCCTGCCGGAGGAATTGGCGCTGGGGGCCGCAAGCGGCCGGCCGAGCCTTGCAATCAGGTCGCCGCCAAAGCCCCTCGGCATGCGCAAGGCGATCGTGTCGAGCCCGGCGGTGACCAAAGGATGGGTGCCGTTGCCGGGCCGCTGCGGCAGCACCAGCGTCAAAGGACCTGGCCAGAACGCAAGCGCCAATTTCCTCGACAGCGGATCGAACACAGCGATGCGCTCGGCCATCTCCATATCGGCGATATGGGCGATCAGAGGGTTGAAGCGCGGCCGCCCCTTGGCCTCGAAGATGCGCGCCACGCCGATGCCGTTGGTGGCGTCGCCGGCGAGCCCATAGACGGTCTCGGTCGGAATGGCGACCACCTCGCCGCTTTCAAGCAGCGCCAATGCCCGTTCCATCGCCTCGCCGACGGCAAGAATTTCAGCCACTCTGGTCACCTCACGAATGCCGGCTGCGTAGTACGATGGCGTTCAAGGGGCAAGCCCGGCCCTTGGCGATTTAACAATCCCTAAAATGCTACGGTTCCGCGAAAGCCGGCATCAATTCCGACCCGCTATCGTGCGGCTTCCGGGTAATGGGGAGCTTTCATCGTGTCTGTGCGTATTTGGGGAACGCTGGGTGTAACTCTGGCGGCGATGGCCGGCGGGGCCCAGGCCTCGTCACTGGTCTTTCCCGGAGCGCCGTCCGCAACGCCGTCCATTGTCACGCTGAAGGCAGCCGACGCTGCCCAGGCAGGCGATACGCGGTCGGTCACCGCACTCGGCGACCCTGACGTCACCTATGAAAAGGTGGCGGCGATCCCGAACGCGCCTGAGGCGCGGCACGGCTTCCTGCAAAACCCGATGATCATTCGCGGCGGTATCGTCGGCAGCGCCTTCTCGACGCCCACGCAGGCCAAGGCGCCGGCCACTGCCCCTGCAACCGCCACCGCTTCGGCGGCACCGGCGGCGAATGGGCAGAAGACCCCGGCGACATCACCGGCAGCCGCGCCGGCGGCGGCAGCGCAGCAGCCCGTCCCTGGGGTCGGCAAGCTCAAGTAGCGGCTGTCTTGACGTCGATCCGGCGTCCGGCACCATTGCCGGACAGGCCGCTTTTGCCGCCGTGGACGAGCGTCGCCGCCTGAAGTCCTCTAGCCCGCGATCTTGGAGAAATCCGCGACCTGATCGGTGGCGGCGCGGATGCGGGCGAGCAGCGCCAATCGATTGGCGCGCACGGCTTGATCCTCGTCATTCACGAGAACGCGTTCAAAGAATGAATCAACCGGTTCGCGCAAAACGCTAAGCGCCAGCATGGCGGCGGAAAAGTCTTCGTTTTTAATCGCTTCGCCGGCTTGCTTCTCGGCCTGATTCACCGCCGCGAACAACGATTTCTCGGCATCGTCGCGGAACAGCGCCGGCTCAACGGTTTCGGCGATCGCGGTTTTCTTCTTCTCCTCGGCAGCCAAAATGTTGGCCGCGCGCTTGGTGCCGGCAAGCAGGTTCTTGCCGTCCTCGGTGTCGAGGAAGGAGCCCAGCGCCTCGACACGGCGCACGATCTGCAAGAGGTCGTCGGACTGCGGCGTGATGACCGCGTCGATGAGGTCGTGGCGGGCGCCCTGATCGCGGAGGTAGACTTTCAGGCGGTCGTGGAAGAAGGCGAGAAGGTCTCGGACCTGATCTATGTTGCCAACCGTGTAGTTCGTGGAAGCGCTGCCGAAGATCATCGTCAGCCCCAGTCGAATGCGGTTCTCGATCAAAATCCTCACGACGCCGAGCGCAGCGCGACGCAGCGCGTAAGGATCCTTCGAGCCTGTCGGCTTTTCATCGATGGCCCAGAAGCCGACAAGCGTATCCAGCTTGTCGGCGAGCGCGACGGCGATCGACACCGGATCGCTCGGCACGTAATCGGACGGCCCCTGCGGTTTGTAGTGCTCTTCGATGGCTGCCGCCACGGACGGATGCTCACCCTGAAGCAGCGCGTATTTGCGGCCCATGGCGCCCTGCAATTCCGGGAACTCTCCGACGACTTCGGTGGTCAGATCGGCCTTGGCGAGAACCGCGGCGCGAGCGGCGAGCGCGGGATCGGCGCCGACGAGCGGCGCCAGTTCCTCCGCCAATCGCCTGATCCGCACCACGCGCGCGCCCTGCGTGCCAAGCTTGGCATGGAAGGTCACATTGAGGTGGTCGAGGCGCGCGATGCGCTGGTCGAGAGGCTTCTTCAGATCAAGCCCGAACTTTCTCGCCGACGCCTCGAGCTCGGCGAGATCAGGCAGATCGCCCTGGTCGGTCGTCCAGAAATAGAGCGCGTCGGAGAGGCGCGCGCGCACCACCTTGCCGTTGCCGTGGGCGATCTCCTTGCCGCCGTCACTAGCCTCGATATTGGCGGTGAGGATGAAACGGTTGGAAAGTTGGCTGATCTCCCCCTTGAGGGGAGATGCCCGGCAGGGCAGAGGGGGTCGTCTCACGTTGAGCGCCGGCGTCCTCTGTGTGCGAAAGGGAGTCGCGTCCCGTCGTGCCGACCCCCTCTGTCGGCTTCGCCGACATCTCCCCCTCGAGGGGGAGATTGGGCGCGATGTCACAAAGCACTTCTGGTTGGCGCGGATGGTCAGGCGGATCACCTCGGCCGGAATGGCCAGGAAAGCGTCTTCGAACGCGCCCATCAGCACGACAGGCCATTCCACCAGCCCGGACACCTCTTCCAGAAGCCCCTCGTCCTCGACCAGATCAAGCCCGTTGGCGAAAGCGAGGTTGCGGGCATCGGCAAGGATGATCTCCTTGCGCCGGTCTGCGTCGAGCACGACCTTGGCCGCTTCCAGCTTGCTTACATAGTCGTCGAAGCGGCGCACGGTGATTTCGCCGGGCGCGTGAAAGCGGTGGCCGTAAGTGACATTGCCCGAACGGATGCCGTCGATCTCGAAATCGACCACGACCGGCTCCTCGGTTTCCGGACCGAAGGTGCACAGGATCGATTGCAGCGGCCGCACCCAGCGCAGCGAGCCGGGCTTGGCCGAGGCCGGCCCCCAACGCATCGATTTCGGCCACGGGAAATTGCGGATGATGTCAGGCACCAGTCCGGCGATGATCTCTTCCGCCGCCCTGCCCGGCTTCGAGATATGGGCGACGTAGAAATCGCCTTTCTTCGGGTCGGAATGGACGTGTGCCTCGGCGACCGAGGAAAGCCCGGCCTTGCGCAGGAAGCCCTGGACCGCCTGTTCCGGCGCCGTCGTCGACGGCCCCTTGATCTCCTCGCTGATGTCCTTCGAGCGCGCGGTCAGGGCCCTGATGTCGAGCGCCAGTCGCCGCGGTGTCCAGTACTCGCGCGCCGCCTCGTAGGTCAGCCCTGCCTCGACCAGGCCGTCGGTCAGCATCTTCCTCAGATCGCCCGCCGCCTTGCGCTGCATGCGGGCCGGGATTTCCTCGGAGCGAAGTTCGAGCAAAAGATCCGGCATCAGAGTGTCTCCGCCCGCATGCCATTTTCCTGTTCGCGCGTCCTCGCGCCTCCGGCGCTGCGGGCGCGCGGCTGGGCCGGGATTTCCTCGGAGCGAAGTTCGAGCAAAAGATCCGGCATCAGAGTGTCTCCGCCCGCATGCCATTTTCCTGTTCGCGCGTCCTCGCGCCTCCGGCGCTGCGGGCGCGCGGCTGGGCCGGGATTTCCTCGGAGCGAAGTTCGAGCAAAAGATCCGGCATCAGAGTGTCTCCGCCCGCATGCCATTTTCCTGTTCGCGCGTCCTCGCGCCTCCGGCGCTGCGGGCGCGCGGCTGGGCCGGGATTTCCTCGGAGCGAAGTTCTAGAAGCAGGTCAGGCATGGATAGCTCCTCACCCTCCCCTCGATGGGGAGGGTCGGCGCGTCAGCGCCGGGGTGGGGTGGCGGCGTCTCAATCTCAAGCGCCTTCGGCGTCTGACGGGCGAAGGTCTGATTTCGTTCTTCCACCGCCGCATAGATCGTATCGAGCACGGAATCCAGTTCGTTTTTGATTTCGTAGTTCCAGAAACGGATGACACGATAGCCCTGACTTTCGAACCATTTTGTCCGAACTTCATCGTGTCGTTGCTGACGATCGAAACTGTGGTGAGCGCCGTCCACCTCGATGATCAGCTTCAGGCGGTGCGAGATGAAATCAGGGAAGTAAATACCGACCGACGCCTGCTTGCGAAAATGCGTGCCTTCCACCGGGATGCGCCATAGGTGCCGCCACAAGATGCGTTCTTCGTCGGTCATCGCCGCACGAAGCCGTTGCGCCGACCGCAGTTTGAACCGATCGAGTTTCGGCATGAGAAGTCGCGCTGTCACCCCCACCCGCCGCTTCGGGCGACCTCCCCCATCCAGGGGGAGGTAAAGAGGCCATAGCAACTCGGCTGGCCGCTGTCACCCTTTCCAGAAATTTTGGGCGTCCTGTCGGGACGGGATGATCCCACTCGTCCTTGGATCAAAGATTTCCATGAACCGAACGCAGCGCTGAAGCGACCCACGCTCAGGCAGAGAGCTATTGGCTGAACGACCATGAAAACGGCATCCAGACTTTTGCAAATCCTGGCGCTCAGCGCCTGCTTCACCGCTCAGGCCCATGGCGCCTTCTCGATGCCGGGCGTGCGCCAAGCATTGCGTATAATGGCCGGCCCGAGCGGCCAGATTCTATCGCCGATCGACGCTTCCCCCGATTTGATGAGGGAGGGTGCCTGAAGCTCAGGCCGCCAATCCGCCGGCCTGCGTCTTCAAGAACGCCTCGCCACAGGCTTTCGCCAGATTGCGCACGCGCAGGATGTAGCTCTGCCGCTCGGTGACGGAGATCACGCCGCGGGCGTCGAGCAGGTTGAAGACGTGGCTGGCCTTGATGCACTGGTCGTAGGCGGGAAAGACCATCCGGTGCATAGGCAGATTGTCGTTCGATGCGGGCGCGCCGGCATCGAGCAGCGCCTTGCATTCGGCCTCGGCATCATCGAAGTGGCGCAGCAGCATCGTCGTGTCGGCGTACTCGAAATTGTGACGCGAATATTCCTGCTCGGCCTGCAGGAAGACATCGCCGTAGGTGACCTTGTCGGCGCCGTCGCGGCCGTTGAAATTGAGGTCGTAGACATTGTCGACGCCCTGCACATACATGGCCAGCCGTTCCAGACCATAAGTGAGCTCGCCGGCAACTGGCGCGCATTCGATGCCGCAGACCTGCTGGAAGTAGGTGAACTGCGACACCTCCATGCCGTCGCACCAGCATTCCCAACCAAGGCCCCAGGCGCCCAACGTCGGGCTTTCCCAATCGTCCTCGACGAAGCGGATGTCATGCAGCAGCGAGTCGACGCCGATCGCCGCCAACGAGCCGAGATAGAGCTCCTGCAGGTTGGGCGGATTGGGCTTCAGGATCACCTGATACTGGTAGTAGTGCTGCAGCCGGTTCGGATTCTCGCCGTAGCGGCCGTCCTTGGGGCGGCGCGAAGGCTGGACGTAGGCGGCGTTCCAGCGCCTCGGTCCAAGCGCCCGCAGCGTCGTCGCCGGATGGAAGGTGCCAGCGCCCACTTCCATGTCGTAGGGCTGGAGGATCACGCAGCCATAGTCCGCCCAGTAATTGTGCAGAGTCAGGATCAGCCCCTGAAAGGAGCGGCTGGGATGCATATGGGCGGGGATTTCAATCGTCACGGTGGCCTCGGCTGCAAGGGCTGACTTGCGGCCCCGTCCTAGAGACACGGCGGCGAAGCGTCAAGCAAGGCGCGGGCGTCGTGTCGTAAGCACATGAGTTGTCCGGATTAGGTAGCACGTGAGTTGTCCGGTTTTATCGCCAGCGGATGGAGGCTGGGGATGAAGCGGACGGCATGGCTACAGGAACGGAGAATGCAAAAGTTTCGGGACGTATTGAGCCGCTGGAATGGTGGCGATCTTTCGATGATGGAGGCAGGGGAGTTGCTTGGCATGTCGGAGCGGCAATTCCGACGCTACCGCGACCGGTACGAAGAAGCTGGGGAAGCAGGGTTGCTGGATCGGCGCTTGGGCAAGCTTTCGACGCGTCGGGTGCCGGCGGAAGCGATTGAGGAGATGCTGGAGCTTTACCGTCATCGCTACCTCGGCTGGAATGTGAAGCATTTCCACGAGCACCTGCTGCGCGATCACCATTTCAGCTGGGTCTACACCTTCATCAAGACGCAGCTCCACGCGGCGGGCCTTGTGGAACGGGCCAAGCGGCGCGGTGCTCACCGGCGCAAGCGGGAGAGGAAGCCTTGCGAGGGGATGATGCTGCATCAGGATGGCAGCCGTCATCGATGGCTGGCGGGTGAGCCGATGCTGGACCTGATCGTGACGATGGACGATGCGACGAGCACGATCTATTCGGCCTTCCTGATCGAGGAGGAAGGCACGGCGTCGAGCTTTCAGGGCCTTCTGGAGACATTCGTCGCCAAGGGATTGCCATCGAGCCTCTACAGCGATCGCGGCAGCCACTATTTCGTGACGCTGAAGGCCGGCGAGGCGGTCGACAAAAGCCGGCTGACCCAGGTCGGCCGGGCGCTCGAGCGGCTGGGTATCGAACATATTCCAGCCTATTCCCCTGAAGCGCGAGGCCGCTCGGAGCGGATGTTCTCCACCTTGCAGGATCGGCTACCGAGAGAGCTGGCGCTGGCCGGAATTGCCGACATCGAGGCCGCCAACCGGTTCATCGCACAGACCTACCTACCAGCTCACAATGCCCGCTTCGCCAGGCCGGCCGCGGTCGAGGACAGCGCCTTTGTCGCCGCAGACCCGCAACAACTGGCCCAGATCCTGTGCATCGAGGAGGAGCGCGTCGTTGCCCGCGACAACACGGTCGCCTTCGCGCGGCTGCGATTGCAGCTGCCGCAGAGCCCGATCCGGCATCACTTCGTCAAAGCCACCGTCAAGGTCAGGCACTACCCGGATGGAACCCTCGCGATCTTTCACGGGCCGCGCCGCATTGCTCGCTACAGCTCTGACGGCGCCGCAATCGAAGACACTTGCCCCATCAGGCAAGCCGCGTGAACCGCTTCGACGCCAAAACAGAAGCGGACAGATCATGTGCTACCAAACCGGACAACTTGATTAGCTACCGACAGCAAGGCGCGGGCGGCGCGAGGCATGTCGAAAGCTTTGCGAGCGGCTGGCCCATTGCCGGCCATGAGCGCGTGCCTTCTGGTGAACGCTCACAACTCCGCCTCGCCAGACAACAGGTCAGCCATGCCCAACTCCATCACCGTCCGCCCGGTCACGCGCCAGGATTTCGCGCAATGGCTGCCGCTGTGGGACGGCTATAACGCGTTTTACGGGCGCTCGGGCGAGACGGCGCTGGCAAGCGAGATCACCGCCATGACATGGTCGCGCTTCTTCGACGCCTATGAGCCGGTGCATGCGCTGGTTGCCGAAAGTGAAGGACGGCTCGTCGGCCTCGTGCACTACCTCTTCCACCGCAGCACCACGGCGGTCGCGCCGAACTGCTATCTGCAGGATCTTTTCACCGACGAGACCTTGCGCGGCAAGGGCATCGGCCGGGCTCTCATCGAGGGCGTCTACGAGCGGGCGCAGGCGGCCGGTTCGGGCCGGGTCTATTGGCTGACGCACGAGACCAATCACACCGCCATGAAGCTCTACGACAGGATCGGCGAGTGCTCGGGCTTCGTCGTCTACCGCAAGCTGTTCTGACACGGCTGCCAACGTAAACGGGGCCCGACAAGGGCCCCGTTCGCGAGCAACATCATTTCATCTTAGCCCTTCGGCGCGGCCGGCGCCGGCTTGACCTTGGGGGTTTCCTGCGCCGTGTTGGACTCGATCGGCGGCAGGCCCTTCATCAGCTTCTGCTGCAAGGCGGCAAGCACGTCGGGATCCGGCTTCAGGTCGCGCGCCTGGTTCCACTGGAAGGTGGCTTCGAGTTTGCGGCCGACGCGCCAGTAGGCGTCGCCGAGATGGTCGTTCAGCACCGGATCTTCCGGCTTCAGCGACACCGCGCGTTCCATTTCGCGCACCGCGTCATCGTACCTGCCGAGGCGGAAATAGGCCCAGCCCAGCGAGTCGACGATGTAACCGTCGCTCGGCCTGAGATCGACGGCCTTCTGGATCATCGCCAGGCCTTCCTTCAGGTTCATATTCATGTCGACCCAGGAATAGCCGAGATAGTTCAGCACCTGCGGCTGGTCGGGCTGCAATTCCAGCGCCTTGCGGAAATTCGGCTCGGCCTTCGGCCATTCCTTCAGCCGCTCATAGGCGATGCCGCGCTGGTAGAAGATATTCCAGTTGGCGGCGGTCGGCGTCTTCAGCGTCTCGACGGCCTTGTCGTAGAGATTGGCGGCGGAACGGAAATCCTCCTTCGACGAATAAACCCCACCAAGCGCCAGATAGGCGCGCATGTCGTTGGGATGCGCATCGACGAAGGCCTTCAAATGCGTGATCGCCTCGTCATGGCGATCGAGATCGGCAAGGTTGAGGCCAAGCTGCAGGTCCGAAAGCTCCTTCAGCGGCGAGCTATCCGGTATCCGTCGGTAGAGCGCGATGGCCCCCTCGCCGTCCTTCAGCTGTTCGGAAACGGCGGCAAGCTGCACCAGGGCGGCATCGCTGTCGGGCTTCAGCGCCAGCGCATATTGCAGATAGAGCCTGACGAAAGGCTCACCGCCGCCGCGATTGAGCGCGGTCGCCAGATCAAGCAGTATCTCGGAGGCTCCGTCGGAGGGACCGGCAACGAAAGGCGGGATCTTGTCACCCTTGCTGATCCTGTCGCGCAAGGCGACGATTTCGAGCTTGCCCGGCGAAAACGCCTCGGCCTGGTCAAGCACCGATATCGCCTTGGCCGTGTCGCCCTTGCGTGCCAGGAACGAGGCATAGGCCTGCGCATTGCGCATCCAGGTTTCGGGAGCCGCACTGCCGGCAGCGGTGTCCTGCATGGTCGCGGCATAGATCGCGTCGGCCTTCTCAGGCATGTTGGACGCGTCGGCGATCAGCGCGCGGTGGAAGGATTTGAACAGGCCGAACCAGTCCGGCCCTTGCAGCTTGTCGATGAATGCCATCGCCTCGCTGGGGTCGCCGGCGCCCTCTTGGCCCCAGCCGGACATGACGCCGGAGATCAGCCGGTCGAGATCGGATTCCAGCGACAGCTTCAACCAATACTGCGCCTTGGAAAAATCCTTCTTGTGGAAGGAATCGACCGCCAGCGCCAGGCGCGAGAACCGTTCGACGTCGGGAACTTCCTTGAGCTTGTCGGCATAGACAAGGGATTCGTCGAAGCGGCCTTGCGCGATCAGCGACAGCATCAGGCTCTGCTGCAGGCCCGTATCGCTTGGATCGAAGGCCAGGGCCTGCTTGTAGTAGGCAATGGCATTATCCAGGTCGTTGTCACCCTCGGCGATCCGGGCAGCGAGATAGGCTCCCGAGAAAGATGTGATCTTCACCGGCTCGGTGGTCTGCTTGGCATAGGCCGGCAGCGCCGAAATCGCCATGCCCGTCACAAGTGCCAGCCTTGTCAGCCAGCGCGCACGTCCCTGCTGCATCGTATCCCTTTCAGCCAGGCGCCATCTCCGCGTCAGCGGGATCGACGTAGATTCGATCTTTCGGAGAAAAGCATGGCCTTTTTGGGGTCACGCTTCAATCCGCCTCGAATTCACAATCGGGTCACCCGATTAACAAACCATGCCGGCAAAGAACGGCTTTCAGCCCGAAACCGGCGCATCGGCGTCAGGAGTGCCCGGAAGACCGGAGGGCCGCAGGCGCGCGCCCTGATATCCGCCTGACGCCACCGCGCTGCACAGGCCGCTCCATTCACAGCCTCGGCAGGCCTCGCGCGTGAGGCCGGCCGAGAAGGCCTGCCGCATCCGCGCTAGCATGTCCGCACCGGGATCGAGGCGCGCACCGGCCCGGATTGGTCGCCCGAGCAAGGCGCCGGCATCGTGGGCGGCAACCCGGTCCCGCTCGGCGGCGCTGTCCCGCAGGCAATGTGGCTCCTGTTCATCCAGCAACGGTGCGCAGATGTCGTCCGGGCCGGACACGACCAGTATGTCCTCGCCCCGGCCAAGGCGCTGCGCGATACCGTCGTAGTTGGCCGTGAATGCGGGGCTGTATCCCTTGCCCACATAGGTGAGCAGGCAAAGGAGGTGATGAGCGCGCAGCCTTATCGTCACGGCTGGCGCTATTTCGCCTTGCCGCGCGGGAGCGCCATCAGCGTGGCGGCGCCAAGCGCCGACTTGAGCAGGCCACCGAGGACAAACGGCAGGAAGCCGAAGGCAACAGCCTTCTCGGCGCCGATGATGACGGCGAGCCACGCCGTGCCAAGGGCTAGGCACAGCAGGTTGCCGAGCAGCATGGCGGCAAAGGCAAGCACGACCCTGCCGCCGTTCCAACCGCGCTCCGCCAGCCAGCCGACCAGTACGCCGACAACCGGGAAGGCGAAGAGGTAGCCGCCCGTCGGACCAATGAAATGTTGTACGCCGGCAGCCCCGCCGGCCAGAACCGGGAAGCCGACCGCACCCTCGGCCAGCCAGGCGGCGATGGTGATCGCGCCCAGCCGCCAGCCGTAGAGCGCGCCGACCAGCGTCACGGCAAAGGTCTGCATCGTCACCGGAACCGGCACCATCGGCACCTCGATGTAGGAGGACAGCGCCAGGAACAGGGTGCCGAGCACGACGGCGCCCGCCTGCCAGCCGAGCGATCGCTCCTGAAGCCGGAGCGGGCTGAAGGACGGTTTTGCGGACGAGAACGCGATGTCGGTCATAGGGGCTCCCTTGGTCGATCCAAAATTATAGATAATTTTTGCCTTCGATCTATTATCGAAGCCACAATTTTCGGACGATGGCAAGGCACGCCTTGCGCAAGGCGGTTAGCCCACGATCGCGAAGGCCTCTCGCGTGGTGCCGGAGGCTGTCCTGACCGGCTTGCGGCCAATCCATTGCACGTGCCGCCCCAATGTCGCCGCGGCCGATTCGGTGTTGCCCTGCCGCAAGGCGGCCAATATCGCCCGGTGGTCCTGGTCGGTACGGGTCTCCCATTCCGAGCGCCATGCGGCGAACAGGAAACGGGCGCTTGCGGCGTGCAGGTCATCGATGGTGGCGAGAAGACGCGACATGCCGCATGGCGTCAGGATCAACCGGTGAAAGGCGCGGTTGGCTTCTTCCCACGACCTGACGTCCCGGGATTTGTCGCCGGCCTTGCTGGCCTCCTCGGCCCGATCGAGAATAGCGGAGGTCAGATGCGGCGCCGCGTGGCGCAGCGCCAGCACTTCGAGCGCCGCCCGCATTTCGGCGACCTCCTTGACCTCGCCGAGGTCGAAAGCCGCCACGCGCACGCCGCGGCGCGGTTCGCTGACGGCGAGGCCTTGCGCCTCGAGGCGGCGAAAGGCCTCGCGCACGGGCACATGGCTGGTATTAAACTCCTCGGCGACATGGTCCTGCCGCAACCGGGCGCCCGGCTCGATCGCGCCCGAGATGATGCGATCCGCCAGAACCTTGCCGATGCGCACCGCGATGGTGTCGTCCGTGCCCTTTGCCATGTTTTATAGATAATTTGCAGCCGGGCAGCTTGTCGAGGCGGCGGAGAAGGATTCACGGATTTCTCCCCAGCACGAGCCAGAGGAGAGCTGCGTGAAAGGCAGCGGCTCAGTTCACCCGGCTGATGCAGAAGTCGATGACGTCGATCAGCGCCGATTTCTGCGGCGTCGCCTCCAGCGGCGCCAGCGCGTCGCGGGCGATCTCGCCGAAATGACGGGCGCGCCCGATCGTGTCGGCGATCGCGCCGTGGTGGGTCATCAGCCCGATCGCCTTTTCGAGGCCGGCGTCATCGGTGACATTGTCCTCGATGGCCCGCTTCCAGAAGGTGCGCTCGGCCTTGCTGCCGCGCCGGTAGGCGAGAATGACCGGCAGCGTCACCTTGCCCTCGCGAAAATCGTCGCCGACATTCTTGCCCAGATCCTTGCTGGTGCCGCCATAGTCCAGCGCATCGTCGATCAGCTGGAAGGCGAGCCCGAGATTCATGCCGTAGGAGCGCAAGGCGGCGCGGTCGTTGCGCGTCGCCTGGGCGATGACGGGGCCGACCTCGGCGGCAGCCGAGAACAAGGCCGCGGTCTTGGCCTTGATGACGGCGAAATGCTCGTCCTCGGTGGTCTCCAGGTTCTTGGCGGCGGCAAGCTGCATGACCTCGCCCTCGGCGATGATCGAGGCCGCGCTCGACAGGATGTCGAGCGCCTCCAGCGAACCGACATCGACCATCATGCGGAATGCCTGGCCAAGCAGGAAGTCGCCGACCAGCACGCTAGCCTGGTTGCCCCAGATCATGCGGGCCGTCTTCTTGCCGCGTCGCATGCCGCTCTCGTCGACGACGTCGTCGTGGAGCAGCGTCGCCGTGTGCATGAACTCGACCGATGTGGCGAGCTTGACGTGGCCCTCGCCGGCATAGCCGAACATCTGTGCGGCGGCGAGCGTCAGCATTGGCCTGAGCCGCTTGCCGCCCGACGAGATCAAGTGGTTGGCGACCTCCGGGATCATCTCGACATCGGATCCGGCCTTCGACAGGATCAATTCGTTGACGCGCCCCATGTCGGCCGCCGTCAGGTCGATCAGATCCTTGATGGAGGCGGGTTCCCGCTTTCCGTTTTCGATGTTGAGAACGACACCCACGACAAACTCTCCCGTCTGATGTAACGCGTGCGACGGCACCCTTAGTTCCGTTACGGACTCTAGGGCGGCGAACGCGGCCACGGCAAGTGGCGAATTGGCGCGGCTTCTCTGGTTTCGGGCCTCGCATGCGTTTACATGAACGCGGCAAACTGAGAGTTTCGTCCGATGATAGAGCTCATTCGCACCAACGACGCGGTCATCATCTCCTTCGTCGAATCGCTGATGCGCGATGCCGGCATCGGCTGCTTCGTGGCCGACCAGAATATGAGCGTGCTCGACGGCTCGCTCGGCATCCTGCCGCGGCGCGTCATGGTCGACGCCGACAAGGCCGACGCGGCGCGGCGCATCCTGACGGATGCCGGCATCGCCAACGAGATCCGCCAAAAATAATGTCCGCCGCGCCAGCCGCCCTCGCCCCGGACACGCCAGCCCACACGGTCGATGCCTTCCATCGCGGCCGGTTCTGGCTGGTGCAGCCCAAGCATGGCGGCCATCGCGCCGGCATGGACGCCATGATGCTGGCGGCTGCCGTGCCGTCCTCCTTCGGCGGGCGTCTCGCCGATTTCGGCGCCGGCGCCGGTGCCGCGGCACTTGCCGTTCTGGCGCGCTGCCCGACGGCCCGGGCCGTGCTGGTCGAACGCGCGCCGGAAATGGCGGCTTTCGCCGCGGCCACGCTCGCGCATCCCGGCAACGCTCACCTCGTCGACCGCGCTTCGGTGCTCGTCGCCAATGTCGCGCTTTCGGGCCGCGCCAGGACGGCGGCCGGCCTCGGCGACAATGATTTCGATTTCGTCATCATGAATCCGCCCTTCAACGCCGCGCAGGACCGCGCCACGCCCGAGCGCTTGAGAAAGGAAGCGCATGTCATGGAGGACGGGCTGTTAGAGGGCTGGATCCGCAGTGCCGCAGCAGTGGTCAGGCCGCGCGGCGGGCTTGCCGTCATCGCGCGGCCTGAGCAACTCGGTTCGCTTCTCGATGCGATCGCGGGCCGTTTCGGCGACGCCGAGATGCTGGCCGTGCATCCCCGTCCCGATGCCGCGGCGATCCGCATCATCGTCAGGGCAACGTTCGGGGCGCGCGGCAAACTCGCCATCCGGCCGCCGTTGATGCTTCACGCGCAGACGGGCGACGGCCCGTCGGAACGGACGGAGATGATCAACAACGGCCTCGCCTCCCTGTTCGGAGATTGAACACAAACTGGCCGCGATGGCCGCGGCATTGCCGTTGGCCTTGAAATTCCTACATGCTGGCAACCCATCGAGCGGAGATCGACCTCAGTGAAACGCCTTTTCAACCGCCTGCTGCCGAAATCCTGGCGTTCCACGGTCGTCACCATTCCGGTTATCCGGTTGCACGGCACCATCCTGGCGGGCGGCGGCCCGTTCCGTCCCAGCCTGTCGCTTGCCTCCACCGCCGGGCTGATCGAAAAGGCGTTTTCCTTCGACGCGCCTGCGATCGCCATCTCCATCAATTCGCCCGGGGGCTCGCCGGTGCAGTCGCGGCTGATCTTCAAGCGTATCCGCGACCTCGCGATCGAGAAGAACAGAAAGGTGCTGGTCTTCGTCGAGGACGTCGCTGCCTCGGGCGGCTACATGATCGCGGTCGCCGGCGACGAGATTTTCGCCGATCCATCATCCATCGTCGGCTCGATCGGCGTGGTCTCGGCTTCGTTCGGCTTCCCGGAGCTGATGAAGAAGATCGGCGTCGAGCGCCGCGTCCATACGGCAGGGCAGAACAAGTCGGTGCTCGATCCGTTCAAGCCCGAGAAAAAGGAAGACATCGAACGGCTGAAGGCGCTGCAGCTCGAAGTGCACGAAACCTTCATCGATCTGGTCAAGGAGCGGCGCGGCACCAAGCTCAAGGACGATCCCGACCTGTTCACGGGCCTGTTCTGGACCGGCAAGCGCGGCCTGGAGCTTGGGCTTGTCGATGCGCTCGGCGACATGCGATCCGTGCTCAAGACGCGGTTCGGGGCGAAAAACCCAACTCAAGCTGATCTCGGCGCCGCGCGGTTTGTTCGGCCGCTTCGGGCTGTTCGGCTCGAGCAAGGGATTTTCGGCGCCCGATATTGCCGCCGCTGCCACCGGCGGCGTGATCGATGCGGCGCAAGAGCGCGCTCTGTGGGCGCGCTTCGGGCTTTGAAAACCTGGCAAAACCGTCTAGCATGAACCTCGAAGTTCCATGCATGTCGTTTTTCTCCAGAAACCGCCTTTGGACGACATGCGCCAACCGACCCGACCGGCCGCCCTTCGCCGGCCCAGCGTGGGAGGAGTTTTGATATGCCGCAGATCATTTTCTTCGCCGTCGTCGGGATCGCCGCTTATTTTGGCTACCGCACCTTCATCCGCGAGGCCGAGCGCGTAACCGCCAAGGTGCGGCGCACCGAAAAGCAGACGGCAAACGGCGCGATGGGGACGCTGGTGAAGGATCCGAAGACCGGCGAGTACCGGCTGGCCAAGGACTGATCCTCATTTCACTCGCAATCGAGAGCCTGGAATCCGGCCGGCGCGTCCGGATGTGGCCGGCGCCCGCCAAGATAAACCTCGCTCTGCATGTCACCGGCAGGCGCGATGACGGGTATCATCTGATCGAAAGCCTGGCGGTGTTCACGCGCTTTGGTGACAGGATCGAGATCGCGCTTGCCGAGCGAGACGATTTCAGCGTGTCCGGCCGCTACGGTCCGGATGTTCCCGTCGACGGCAGCAATCTGGTGCTCAGGGCGCGTGACGCGCTGCGGCAGGCAGCCGGTCCTCGCGGCACGCCGCCGGTCGCCATCAAGCTCGAAAAGAACCTGCCCGTCGCTTCCGGCGTCGGCGGCGGGTCGAGCGATGCGGCAGCAGTTCTGCGCGGGCTTGCGGCAAGCTGGCAACTCGACATCGACGATGTCGCGCTGGCGCGGATCGGGCTTTCGCTCGGCGCCGACATTCCCATGTGCCTGGCGGCCAGGCCGCTGATTGCACGCGGCATCGGCGAGGTGCTGTCGATCGTGCCTGATTTCTCGGCGCTCGGACTGGTGCTGGTCAATCCCGGCAAGGCGGTCTCGACGGCCGACGTATTCAACGCGCTGTCGCGGCGCGACAATGATCCGCTGCCGCCGCTGCCGCGCGTGGTCGACTTCCACGGCCTGCGCAACTGGCTGGAGATAACGCGCAACGATCTCGAGCCGGCGGCCCGCGCCATCGAGCCCGACATCGGCAAGGCACTTTCGGTGCTGAACAAGGCCGGGGCCGGTTTTGCCCGCATGTCGGGTTCCGGCGCCACGTGCTTCGGCCTGTTCGAGACCGGCAACGTCGCCAAGCGTGCGGCCGCGGACATCCGTGCCCGGCAACCCGACTGGTTCGTCGCCGCGACGCGCAGCATGACGACGGAGGCAGATGCCCATGGCCAGGACTGACGAGAGCCGTTCCTTCATTCCGGTCCGCATCGCGGTGCTGACCGTTTCCGACACGCGCAGCCTTGCCGACGACAGGTCCGGCCAGACGCTGGCCGATCGCATCGCGGATGCCGGCCACATCCTCGCCGCCCGCGATATCGTCACCGACGATGGAGACAAGATCCGCAACAAGGTGCTCGGCTGGTCGAAGGATGATGGGATCGATGTGGTCATCACCACCGGCGGCACCGGCTTCACCGGGCGCGACGTGACGCCGGACGCACTGGAGCCGATCTTCGAAAAGCGCATGGATGGTTTTTCCGAGGTGTTCCACCGCATTTCCTACGACAAGATCGGCACCTCCACGATCCAGAGCCGGGCGACCGGCGGCGTCGTCAACGCCACCTTCGTCTTCGTGCTGCCGGGCTCGCCCGGCGCCTGCAAGGATGCCTGGGACGGCATCTTGAAGGCGCAGCTCGACTACCGGCACATGCCCTGCAACTTCGTCGAGATCATGCCGCGCCTGGACGAGCACCTGCGGCGCGGCATGTCGGCTCCGTGAAAGCCGAGGCAAGGCGCTGGTTTCACGCCGCGTTTGCCAGGCAGAACACCGCCTTCGCCTTCGAAAGACCATTCCAAACCGGATGCGGCAGGACGTATCGTCTCGCGGCGGCGGCCATCGCCGTTGAAGACGGGCGGACGCGATGACAGTGCATAATGGCGGGTGCCATTGCGGCAACATACGCCTTCGATTTTCAACCGAGCTCGATCCATCGACAATCGAGGTTCGCGCCTGCCAGTGCTCGTTCTGTACCAAGCATGGCTCGCGCGCCGTCGCCGATCCGGACGGCAGGCTGGTCATCTCAGTCAAGGACATCCAGCGATTGAAGAAATACCGTTTTGGATTGGGGACGGCCGACTACCTGATCTGCGGTGAATGCGGTGTCTATACCGCCGCAATCGCCGGAGAGGACGATGCCAGGGCAATCGTCATCATCAACGCCCTGGACGATCAAAGGTCGTTCAGTCAGGAACCGATCCCGGTCGACTACGACGCGGAAAGCAAGGCACAGCGTCAAGCCAGACGTCGTCTTCGCTGGATGCCTGTGGAGATGCGTTTTAGCGAATGACCGGCTCGCCGTGGAAGCGCCGGCGCGAGGACCGCGAGACACCGAAACCACTTCCATCATCAGCCGCGGCCGGCGCGCCGGCACCCGCGTGATCGGAAACTGGCTGCGCGTCACATGTGCAACGCACGTAGACAGAGCAGCTGCAAAATCATTTGGACGGGCGGTGCTCTTGTTTTGCCGGAGCGGCCCAGATTTCGGCATCCAGCCGCTTGGTCGCCAGGCCGCGAGCGAGAGCCTCGGCGCTGCCGGCTCTTTTCGACAAGGATGTGGCCTGGCGCTTGCTGATCAGCAGCCCGTCGGCCAAGGCACGGTTTCCCGAGAAGATACGGGCCAGGAATGGCGCGCGGCCGGCGCGTGTGCGTGAAAACCGCGCCGCCATGGTTTGCCTCGCTGTATGCGCAACGACCTCGTCGATCCATCCGTCGACCAGCCGCGCGCCCGGTTCCAGCAGCAACAGCCAATCGCCTTTCGCGTGCCGGATGGCCGCCGCGACGCCGTCGGTCGCATACTGGCACCCGGCATGCTCGGCGACGCGATGGGTCTGGTCGGTGGAACCGGTGTCGCAGACGATGACCTCGCGCACCACGCCCTCGACCGCGCCGCCGATCAGCGTCGCCAGGGTGCGAGCGAGGCCCTCCTCGTCATTGTGGGTCTCTATGAGAACGGTGAGCATCATTTGCCGAATAGCGGAAAGCGGAACGCAGCGCCAGTTTTTGCGGCGCACCATAGAAAGTTCTTGCTTTGTTCTCGTTCGGCAAATAGGATTAAATTCATGAGCAGAGCGATTCGAAACAACATGGACAGTCCCTGGGAGCGGGCGAAGATGGAACCGATCATGCGCGCCGACATTGCCGCCTTCGGAGCAGGACGAGCCGAAATGGCCAATGCTATGATCGAGCAGAGCGGCATGCGCGTGCGTCCGGACCGCAACCGCGGCCGGTCGGCAGGCATCAACCCGTCCGGCCGGTTCGAGCCGGTCAGCCGGCATGTCTTCGACGATGGCTGGAACTCGCTGGAGGAACTGCCTCCCTTCAAGACCGAGGTGCAGGTCGAGAAGCCGCGTACCATAATCACCCGCAATGAATCGCCCGACATCTCCTTCGACCGCTCGATCAATCCCTATCGCGGCTGCGAGCATGGCTGCGTCTATTGCTTTGCGCGGCCGACGCACAGTTTCATGGGCCTGTCGCCGGGGCTGGATTTCGAGATCCAAACTGTTCGCCAAGCCCGACGCGGCGCGCCTGCTCGACAAGGAACTGTCGAAGGACGGTTACCAGCCGCGAACCATCGCCATCGGCACCAATACCGATCCCTACCAGCCGATCGAGAAGCAGTACCGGATCATGCGCGAGATCCTCGAAGTGCTGGAGGCGCGCGGCCACCCGGTCGGCATCGTCACCAAATCCGCCCTGGTGACGCGCGATATCGACATCTTGTCACGCATGGCTGAACGGGGCCTCGCCAAGGTGGCGTTGTCGGTGACCACGCTCGACCGCATGCTGGCGCGCACCATGGAGCCACGCGCCTCGACGCCGGCCAAGCGGCTGGAGGCGATCAGGCAGCTTGCGGATGCCGGCATCCCTGCTTCGGTCATGGTGGCGCCGATCATCCCCGGGCTGACCGATCAGGAGATGGAACGCATCCTCGATTCGGCGCACCATGCCGGCGCACGCGAGGCGGGCTATGTCGTGCTGCGCCTGCCGCTCGAGGTCAGCCCGATCTTCAAGGACTGGCTGCTGCGCCACTATCCCGACCGCTATCGCCATGTGATGTCGCTGATCCGCTCGATGCGCGAGGGCAAGGATTACGATTCGGAATGGGGCAAGCGCATGAAGGGCGCGGGTCCTTACGCCTGGCAGATCGGCCGGCGCTTCGAAATCACCGCCAAGCGGCTCGGTCTCAATGCCGAGCGGCGCACGCTGCGGACCGACCAGTTCGTCGCCGCCGGCAAGGACCAGGAGCAGTTGATGCTGCTTTGAACGACCGCGGCTGTTTGCCGCCGTGGCGAAAAAATCCCGTCCGGCCTGCCCCGGCCTGCAGACGGTGCCCTCCCGGTCCGGCGCCCCACCCGACCCGGAGGGACTTGCGGAGAATCAGAGCCGATGCGAACCTCGCCGCAACATGGCTCGCGCGCGTTCTGATTCTCCGCCTCTCTTCGAAATCGTCGAGAAACCCGATTTCTCCTTCGAGACGAAGGCGATGGCCGAAGGCCTGTGGCCGGTCGCGGGGATGGACGAGGCCGGACGCGGCCCGCTGGCCGGACCGGTGGTGGCGGCTGCGGTCGTGCTCGACCCTGCCAACATCCCCGACGGCCTCGACGATTCCAAACGGCTCAGCCATTTGCAGCGCGAGGAGCTGTTCGTGCGCATCATCGGCTCCGCGCTCGGCGTGTCGATGGCCTCGGTCAGCGCCGAGGGCATTGACGGCAGCAACATCCTCAAGGCGAGCCTGGAGGCGATGCGCCGTGCGGTCGCCGGCCTGCCGGTGCAGCCGAAGCTCGCGCTTGCCGATGGGCGCGACGTGCCGCCGGGCCTGCCTTGCACGGGGCGCGCGCTGATCAAGGGCGACCAGCGCTCGCAATCCATAGCCGCCGCCTCGATCGTCGCCAAGGTGATGCGCGACCGCATGATGTGCGGCTGCGGCAGCCATCACCAGCACTACGGCTTCGAAGTGCATATGGGCTATGCCACGGTCCGCCATCGCACCGCGATCGAGACGCACGGGCCGGTGGCGCGGCTGCACCGCGTGTCGTTCGCGCCATTCAGGCTTGAAGGTGCCGAGGTGGTGGAAGAAGAGAGCTTCGCCGGGCTGGATTAGGGCGGCTCGATCTATCTTGCGTTGGTAGGATTGGCGAAAGCGGCGGTGACAGCCAATCTCCCCCTCGTGGGAGAGATGTCCGGCAGGACAGAGGGGGGCGCTGTCCCTCCAGCCTATCAGTTAGTCTTGCCCAGGTTCCCTGCACTATCGGCACCCAATTCAGCTGATTTTGAATCGAGCGCTGGCGTTCCTTCGCGCCCCCCTCTGCCCTGCCGGGCATCTCCCCCACGAGAGGGGAGATCGGCAGCGTTGACCTCCGCGCCACAACAAAAAAGCCGCCGGGTTTCCCAGGCGACTTTTTTCATTTCTGTTGTTTTCAGCTCAGTTCAGCTTCGCCTTCACATCGGCGAGCGAGGTCTTGAACAGGTCGGCTCCCGCCTTGGCGTCGATCTTGCCGGCGAGCAGCGTGCGAGCGGCTTCGACGGCGATGTCGACGGCGCTGGCGCGCACTTCGCCGATCGCCTCGCGCTCGGCCTGGCCGATCTTCTGTTCGGCAAGAGCGGTGCGCCGCGCGACGTAGTCCTCGGTCTTCTTGTGCGCCTCGGCGGCGAGCAGTTCGGCTTCGCGCTTGGCCGCGGCGACGATGTCTGCGGCCTCCTGCTCGGCTTCCTTGCGCTTGCGCTGGTATTGGCCAAGCAACTGCTGGGCCTCCTCGCGCAGCCTGCGCGCCTCGTCAAGCTCGCTGCTGATCCTGGCGGCGCGGGCATCGAGCGCCTTGGCGATCAGGCGGGGCACCTTGATGTAGATGGCGATACCCAAAAAGATGACCAGGGCGATCGTGGCCCAGAGCGTTGCAAGAGATGTGGCGTCCATGATGCGCTCCTCACCCGGCCACGGACTTGACCGCGGCCGCGATCTCGGCCTTGCTGGCCTTGCCGCCGACCAGCGCCTCGACGATCGCCGAGGCAGTGTCCTCGGCGATGCTGCCGACTTCCTTCATGGCGTTGGCCTTGATGGAAGAAATGCGCGCCTCGGCCTCGCCGAGCTTCTCGTCGAGCGCGGCCTCGATCTTCTTGCGCGCGGTCTCGGCTTCCGCCTTGGCCGCGTCATTGGCCTGCTGGCCGATGGCGTTGGCGTTCTTCTTGGCTTCCGCCAATTCCTGCTCGTAAGCAGCAACGGCGGCGTCGGCCTCGCCCTTCAACCTCGCGGCCTGATCGAGATCCTGGCTGATGCGGTCGTTGCGGACATCGATGATGCCGCCAACGCGCGGCACCACCACCCTCTTCAGGAAGAGGTAGAAGAGCCCGAACGTGATCGCCAGCCAAAGAAGCTGCGACGGAAACGTCGCCGGATCGAATGGCGGAAACATGCCATGCGCTTCGGCAGGTACGCTGGTGCCGGAATGCGTGGCGCCTTCCGTCGCAGCGTGGCCAGCCTCGGTGGCAGGCGCGGACTCTTGCGCAAAGGCAGATGTCACGAACATGGACTATCCCCTGATATCAGACCCGCCGCTCTCGCGGCCGGCCTGTCCAATCTTCCCATAGCTTGGCCAAATAGCGGCTCAGCCAAACAGGGGCTCAGCCGAACAGGGCCAGCAGCGCGATGAGAAGCGAGAAGATGCCCAGAGCTTCGGTCACGGCGAAGCCGAAGATCAGACGGCCGAACTGGCCATCGGCGGCCGACGGGTTGCGCAGCGCGCCCGAGAGATAGCTGCCGAAGATGTTGCCGAGGCCAATGCCCGCGCCGCCCATGCCGAGGCAAGCGATGCCGGCGCCGATGTACTTTGCTGCTTCTACGTCCATTTGTTCAACTCCTTTGGATCTGAAATTCCGTTGCGATTCCATTCCGGCGGCAATGTTGAAAACTCTTGCGCCGGAAATTTTTTATCAGTGCCCCGGGTGCAGGGCGTCGTTGAGATACATGCAGGTCAGCACCGCGAACACATAGGCCTGAAGGAAGGCGACCAGCAGTTCGAGCGCGGTCAACGCCACGGCCATCGCCAGCGGCAGCACCGAGCCAGCGACGCCGACCGCGCCCAGCGCCGAGAGGCTGACGACGAAGCCGGAGAAGACCTTCAGCGTGATGTGCCCGGCGAGCATGTTGGCGAACAGACGAACCGAGAGGCTGACAGGGCGCGAGACGAAGGAGATCACTTCGATCAGCACCACCAGCGGCAGCAGGAACACCGGCACGCCTTGCGGCACGAACAGCTTGAGGAAACCAAGGCCGTGCTTGCCGAAACCGTAGACGATCACGGTGCCGATAACCAAGACGGCGAGGCCGAAGGTGACGATGATGTGGCTGGTGACGGTGAAGAAATAGGGGAACAGGCCAAGCAGGTTGGCGACCAGCACGAACATGAACAGGGAAAACACGAAGGGAAAGAACTTCATGCCCTGCGTGCCGGCGGCGTCGCGCAACATGTTGCCGACGAATTCATAGGCCATTTCGGAGATCGATTGCAGCCGGCCGGGAACGAGGCTGCGGCTCGACGTCGTCAGAAACAGGAATGCCGCGGCGACAACCACGGTCGCGACCATGAACAGCGCCGAATTGGTAAAGGACAAGTCGTAGCCGCCGATATCGATCGGTATCAGCTTGTTGATATGGAACTGGTGGATCGGATCGACCTTGTCAGCTGCCACGTTCAAACCCCGTCAGTGCCGCATGCGGCCTTGTTACCATGCCGCCCGTCGAAAGGCGGCTATTTCCAAATGCCGCCTGAAGGGCGGTCACTTGCTGTCGTCGCGGCCAGAGCGCGATTTGTCGCCCTGTCCGAATTCCGCCACAACGCCTGCCGAACGCATGACATTGAGCACGCCCGCGCCAAAACCAAGCAGCAGAAACACGATCAGACCCCATGGCGATGTCCCCGCCAGACGGTCGATGATCCAGCCGATGGCGGCACCGACCACCACCCCGGCGATGAACTCGCTGGACAGCTTGAGTGCCTGACCGTACCCGGTCACTGGTTTCGCGTCTTTCCCCTCGAGCCGGTCCGGCCGTCTTGTCGCAAGCGATGCTTCAAGTTCACGCCGGCGGCGCTCAAGTTCGTCGTCGCGGATGGCGGCTTCGTGCTGCTTGCCGCGGCCGGTTTCTCCGGTTCCGCCTGGCCCAGTTTCATCGGCCATCGCAACCCCCCTGCCCGGGCAGACCGTCACCGTCCGTCCGCTTCTAAAGTCGCCGGCAACATAGTTAGAGGGTTTGCGCCCGTCAAGCCACGGGCGGAAGTTCGTTACCATGTATTTTATACAATGAAATCAATATAATAGAGAGGTGCGACATCGTGCCCGCCATGGCGGCGCGGACGCCTTGAGCGAATCCTCCGCGCGACGGCTCTTCGAGAGACCGCGCAGCCGCGCAAAAATATGGACGCCTATCGGGCGTTCAGCTCCAGCCGCCGCCATAGGTGCGGTAGAAGATATGCAGGCCGATCTTGGTCATCTTCTGCATCGTACGCGCCCAGTTGGGATGGACGTAATTGGCATAGTAATGGGTCGACGATCCGACTTCTGGAATGAAGACCTTGCCGGCGGTCACCGCCATGCCGACATCCTGCGCGGTCTTGTAGGCGACCGGGTTGTCGATGCGCTTCTTCCTGCCGTCGCAGGCGAAGGAGAACTGGCAACGGTTGAACCAGCTGTCGTTCTGGTAGACGACGCCGCAGATCGAATTGGGATAGGCCGGATTGCGGACACGGTTGAGGATGACCTGGGCGACGGCGGCCTGGCCGCGCACGGATTCGCCCCGCGCCTCGAAATAGATGCCGTTGGCCAGGCATTTTTGCTCGGGCTTGGAGAAGACGCTCGCCGGAAGTGGATTCTGGATCCACGAATGGTCGCCCTTGGCCATCGGCGGGATGAAACGGCCGCTGTTGGGCTCCTCGTCCTGGAGCAGGGCCTCGAAGGGCGACGCCTTGGCATAATCGGGCGCGGCCTGCGCATAGGCCGTCGCCAGCACATCCGGATGATCGTTGTTGACCAGGGCGGCAAGCATGGGCGACACGCCGGGATCCGGCTTCTTGTCCTCACGCGCGTGGAATGCCGCGGCGATCTGGATTTCCTTGCCTTTGATCTGGGGTTTGGCGAAAGCCATCTTCAGGCCGCTGTCCATGCTGGGCCGCAGCAGGGATGAGGTGCGCTCGAAGATCGAGCCGGCGTTGAAGTTCTTCGGCGGGGCGACGGGAGAGATCTGGACGATGCGGCCCTTCTTGTCGGCGCGCACGATGCGGTCCTCATCAGGCGTAGTGCTGACCTTGCCGCCCTTGCCGCGAAAGGAGACGGCGCCGACGCCGGGCAGGCGCACCCCCGATCCGGAGAGCGAACCCGTCACAGCGTCGTCGACAAACGGCATCTCGGCGGCATGGACCGATCCGGCGACGGATTTCTCGACATAGGAATTCCAGCGGGTCGGCGCCTCGAGGCCGGAAACGAGGCTCGTCATATCCTGGTAGGCGGAAACCGTCGGAAATCCGATCCAGATGCCGAGGCCGACGATGAAAGGTGCCACGAGGCTGCGTTTCTTCTCACCGGCGACGGCAACAAGGCGCGTCAAGACACGTCGATGCACGGAACTCTCTCCAGGAACGCTACTGACCCCACTGGAGAGCAAAATGATGCATTAACCTTGATGGGACGTTAACAGCTTCGATCGGGTTTTCCCGGTCGGCTCAGGCTCGTGGTTGCGAAGTGGGGCGGTTTTGCGGCGGGACGGACATGGAGGCCGGCCGCAGGAAGATGGGCCACGCGATCAACGCGCACGCCGCCGCCGACAACCAAACGCCGGGCCAGGACCAGAGATGCAAGAGCCCCGGAATGGCCACCGGAACCAGGAAGAAACCTATGAAAACGAAGCTGTTGGCCAGGCTGAGCGCGGTGCCGACATGGCCGGCGCCGGCAAGCGTGGCAAGCTCGGTGTAGGCGACGCCATGCCAGGCGGAGACCAGGATGCCTGCGACAATCAGCATCACGGGAAGCGTGGCCATCACGACGGGTTGGCCGCCTGATATGGTCGGGCCGGCCAGGACCAGCAGCCAGAGCAGCGTGAAGGCAAGCGCGCTGAGCGCACTGCACAGGCGCAGGAACGGCCGGCGGTTGCCGTGGCGGTCGGTGAAGCGGCCGCTCCAGACGCGCATCGCCATGGCGCCGGTCTGCACGGCGGCGAGGCTTGCGCTGGTGGCCAGGGTCCCCATGCCGGCGAAGTCGTGCAGGAAGACCGATGCGAAGGTGAGTACGGCCACTTGCGGAAAGCACAGCAGGCCGATGGCCGCTGCGATGCGCCAGACCTCGACATTGCGCAGCGGCCGGGGCCCGGCCAGAACGGTCGGCGCGGCCGAACCCTGTGTCGGCGGTTCGTGCAGCCAGCGCCAGGCGAAGAAAGCGGAGATCACGGAGAAGGCGGCGAGCAGGCCATAGACCGCCGCGAAGCCATGCGTGGCGGCAAGCAAGGGCAGGACAAGAGCGCCCAGCCCGCCGCCAAGCGGCACCGCCGTCTGCCGGATGCTCATGGCGAATCCGCGTTCGCCTTCCCGGAACCAGCCCATGATGGCGCGGCCGCTCGAACCGTTGACGCTGCCGCCGAGCAGGCCGGTGGCGAGCAAGGCGGCGGCCAGGACATGAACGCCCGGCACGCCGGACGGGGATGGAACGACAAGCAACGCCATCAGGAACAGCCATGCCGCCGTGGCGCCGAGCCCGGTCAAAAGCACACGGCGATCGCCCCAGCGATCGGTGAGCAGGCCCCAGGGCAGTTCGCTGAGCGCAACGCCCAGACCGAGAAGGCCAAGCGCCAGGCCGAGCTGAGCATTGCCGAGATGATAGCCCTGCCGCATCAGCACCGCGGTTGCCGGTATGCCGGAGAAAGTAGCGGAAAAACCGGCATTGGCGGCGACGCCGATGCCCAGCACCTTCCAGCGGTGATTGGGCGTGAAGGTCCTGGAGCCGGAGCCTTCGGCCCGTGGCGTCGACTGACAATCGGTGCGGGTGACGATGGCGGACATGGTTTCATTCCCGTTTGCGGCCCGGTGACCGGCTTGACGGCGCATGTCTATCGCCATAGCTTTGTCCATAAAATCAGGAAGTTTTTGACGCACAATCCTAAAAAACGGGATTATCATGCGACGCGTGACATTCGACCTCGACGTCCTCAGAAGCTTCGTCACCGGAATAGAGCTTGGCAGCTTCGCCAAGGCGGCCGACCGGCTTGGCCGCTCGACCTCGGCGGTCAGCGCGCAGTTGAAGAAACTGGAGGAGCAGGCGGCGACGCCTATCTTCCGCAAGTCGGGACGCGGGCTGGCACTGACGGAAGCCGGCGAGACCATGCTCGGCTATGCGCGGCGGCTGGTCGAGCTCAATGACGAGGCGGCCGCCGCCATCCATGATGTCGAGCTGGAAGGCTGGGTGCGGCTCGGCCTGCAGGAGGATTTTGGCGAGGCGGTGCTACCTGACGTGCTCGGCCGCTTCGCCCGTGCCCATCCCAAAGTCAAGATCGAGGCCCGCATCGCGCGCAGCCATGAGCTCGCGGAGCGGATCATCTCGGGCAGCCTGGACATCGCACTTGCCTGGCACAGCGGCGCGACGCTGCCATACAGCCAGCATGTCGCCGACGTGCAGATGCGCTGGATCGGCCCGGCAAAGCGCATCGAGACCAGCCTGCGCCATGGCGAGCCGCTGCCGCTGGTGGCGCTGGAAGCACCTTGCCTGTTGCGCACGGTCGCAACCGAAACGCTCGACCGCGCCGGCCTGCCCTGGCGCATGGCCTTCTCCAGCCCGAGCCTTGGTGGCATCTGGGCGGCTGTTGCAGCCGGGCTCGGGCTGACGATCCGCACCGACATCGGCCTGCCGGCCAGCGTCAGCGCGATGACGCCGGAGATTGCCGGTCTGCCGGCGCTGCCCAGGATGACGCTGTTCCTGCACCGCAGGGATGCCGAACCCGAACCGGTGGCCACCCGCCTCGCCGATATCCTGCTGGAAGCGGCGCGGCAGGCACTACCGGAGGGCGCGCGGACGGATGAGAACCTGCTGAAGGTCGCCTAGGCCCTGGTCGCAACCCCTCTTCGTCATTCCAGGGTCTACACCGCGTCGAAGGGTTGGCACCCTTCCCCCGGACGTCAGCGCTTCTTGGCCCTGCCGGCAAAGGGATTGTCCGAAGTCCTCAACGCCATGCGGATCGGTACGCCCGGCATGTCGAAGGCTTCGCGCAGGCTGTTGGTGAGATAGCGGACATAGGATTGCGGCATCGCATCCGGGCGCGAGCACGAGACGACGAAGCCCGGCGGGCGCGTCTTGGCCTGCGTGACATATTTAACCTTCAGCCGGCGACCGGCAACCGCGGGCGGCGGATGATGCGCAAGAATGCCTTCCAGCCAGCGATTGAGCCTGCCGGTCGAGACGCGGCTGTTCCAGACCTTGTGCGTGCGGATGACGGCTTCCATGAGCTTGTCGAGGCCGCGGCCGGTCTCGGCCGAAACCGTCACAGCCTGCATGCCGCGCGCCTGCGGCAAAGCCGTTCGGTCTTTTCGCGCAGTTCGGCCAAGAGTTCCTGCGGATTGTCGATCAGGTCCCATTTGTTGAAGGCGATCACCGGCGCGCGGCCCTCGCGGATGATCAGGTCGGCAATCTGGAGATCCTGCTTCTCGAAAGGGATGGTGGCGTCGAGCACGATGATGACGATCTCGGCGAAGCGGATGGCGCGCAGGCCATCCTGCACCGACATGACCTCGAGCTTTTCATGGATCCTGGCCTTGCGGCGCATGCCGGCGGTGTCGAACAATTTTATGCGGCGGCCGCGCCAGTCCCAATCGACCGAGATGGAGTCGCGGGTGATGCCGGCTTCCGGTCCGGTCAAAAGCCGCTCCTCGCCGATCAGCGCGTTGATCAGCGTCGACTTGCCGGCATTGGGGCGGCCGACGACGGCAATGCGCATCGGCTTGGTGTCGTCATAGGCCGGCACCTCGTCGGCGTCGGGATCGGCGATATCCTCGCCGATCAGCACCTCGCTGGAGGCGATCTCCTCGTCGTCGTCCTCATCTTCGCCAAAGGCTCTCGCCTCGCCAAGTGCGGCGATCACCGCGTCGCGCAGGTCGGGCATGCCTTGGCCGTGTTCGGCCGAGACCGGAACCGGCTCGCCAAGCCCGAGCTCCCAGGCCTCCAGCATGCCGCCCTGCGCGCCCTTCGCCTCGGCCTTGTTGGCGACCAGCACGACCGGCTTGCCGGATTTGCGCACGATCTCGGCAAAGGTCCGGTCGTCCGGCAACAGGCCGGATTTGGCGTCGACGGTGAAGAAGATCAGGTCGGCCTCACGGATAGCGATCTCGGTCTGCGCACGCATGCGGCCGGGCAGCGTCGAGGCGGCGGCGTCCTCGAAACCCGCAGTGTCGATGACGTCGAAATGCAGGTCGTAAAGCTTTGCCGCATGGACGCGGCGGTCGCGGGTGACGCCCGGCGTGTCATCGACAAGCGCCAGCTTCCTTCCCACCAGCCGATTGAAAAGAGTCGATTTGCCGACGTTAGGCCGGCCGATGATGGCGACTTTGAAGCTCATATGTCACGACGCGCTGCCCGAGCCGCGGATCAGCTCGGACATCAGGGTCGCCCGTTCACGGGTGTTGCGCGGGGCACCGTCATCGGCGGCGATCTGGTCGAACAGCTTCAGCGCATCCTGGGTCTTGCCTTCCTTCCAGGCGGCCAGCCCGAGCGCCTCGCGCGCGGTGTGGCGCAGCGTGTTGGTGTCCGAGGTCAGGGCCTCGACGCGGCTCGACACATCGGCGAAGGAGCCGTGATCGACCAGCAGCAGCGCCGCCCTCAACCGCGCCATGTCGCGAATGCCCTGGGGAATGGCGGCGTCGGCCGCCACCTCGTCGAAATCCTTGACGGCTGCGTCGACATCGCCCTTGTCGGCCTTGACGGTGGCCGCGCGCATGCGGGCGAGCAGCGGATAGGCGCCGTAGCCATCCTTCTCCAATTGATCGAGCGCGGCCAGCGCCTCGTCGTTCTTGCCGTCATTAGCCAGCTTCAACGCTTGCGAGAAGGCATCGCCCGAACGGTTGGCGCGGGTCTCGTCCCAGTAGCGGTAGCCGACGAAGGCGGCGGTGCCGAGCACGACCAGCACCGCGACCACAAGCAGGGCCGGGCCGAAACGGTCCCACAGCTTCTGCGCCTGTTCGCGACGGATCTCGTCGTTGACTTCACGGATAAAACTGTCGTCGGACATCAATAAAACCATTCCTGCCCCGGGCCGGAGCGTTCGCGAGCCCGCGTTTTAGCGAAATTTTGTCGGCATGGAAGGGGTTCGACCGGAAAATCACCTATTCGCGGGGCAAACGGACGAAAAGGCCACCGCACCCACGCCACATTTGCGCTATAGCGGGGCCAAAACCGCCCGGGGTCAGTAGCTGTTGCCAATATCCTTTTCGTCTCGCGTTGCCGCGTTCTGTCTCGCTTCGCTTGCCACGGCCGGTGCGGCTTTCGCCGATCCACCCGGCTCGCGGGCGCCTTTGCCGGCAAGGCCGAAGCAGGTCGTCATCATCTCCTTCGACAGCGCCCGCGACATCTCGCAATGGAAGCGCAGCCGGGCGCTGGCGAAGCGCACCGGAGCGCATTTCACCTATTTCCTCTCCTGTGTCTTCCTGCTGTCATCGGAAACGCGCAGCCAATACACCGCGCCGCGCAAGACATCGGGCAAATCCAACATCGGCTTCGCCGCCTCGACGCAGGAAGTGAGCCAGCGGCTGGAGCAGATCGGGCTTGCGGCATCGGAAGGCCATGACATCGCCAGTCATGGCTGCGGCCATTTCGACGGCAAGGACTGGAGCAAGGCCGACTGGCTGAAGGAGTTCGCCTCGTTCGAGCACATCCTCGAAAACGCCTATGCGATCAACGGCATCGAGCCCGAGCCGACCGGCTGGCGCGATTTCGCGCGGCATGCGGTGGTTGGCTTCCGCGCGCCCTATCTGTCGACGAGCAAGGCGCTCTACGAGGCGCTGCCCGCCGCCGGTTACCGGTTCGACGCCAGCGGCGTCTCGCGCGGCCCGGTCCAGCCGCCGACCACCGCCGGCCTCGCGCGCTTTTCACTGCCGCAGATCCCGGAAGGACCGAAATCGCGGCCGGTTATCGCCATGGACTACAATCTCTATGTCAGGCATTCCGGCGGCTTCGAGCGGCCGAGCAAGGCAGGCGAGTTCGCGGACCGCACCTACCAAGCTTTCCGCGCCGCCTTCGAGGATCAATACCGGGGCAAACGCGTTCCGCTGCAACTCGGCTTCCATTTCGCGCTGATGAATGACGGCGCCTACTGGAACGCGCTGGAGCGTTTTGCCGGCGAGGTCTGCGTCAAATCAGACGTCGAATGCATCAGTTTTCGCGATTACATCTCGCGGCAGGGTTCTGGCCAGAAGCAGGCTTCCGTCGGCGGCTGAGCCGCCGACCCGTTTCGCACCCAGGTCTTTCCTGACTTAAGCGGGATCCTCGGCGCCTTGCCGCGCCAGATAGCGCTGGTCGATTTCCGGCAGCGGCTCGCCCTGCAGCGTCGCCTCGAAGGCGCGCAGGCGCTTATGCACCGATTGCAGTTCGACGATGGTCGACCAGGAGGTGAGCAGGAACTGCAAGGAACCCGTCACCTTGCCGAATGCATTCGAGATCTGGTTCAGCGCGCCGAACGTTATCTTGTGGGCGACCAGCGACGGCCCGAGGATCAGCAGCGAGAAAATATTGTCGGCCTGCAGGTAGGTGTACCGGACGACATTGAAATAGATGTAGTGGAAATACAGCCGGAAATAATTGTGGCGAACATTGGCGAACAGCGCGGCGGTGGTGGCGGGCTGGGCCCGGTCGGCATGATCCTCGCCGTAAACGAGCTCCTTGCGGTAGGCCGCCTCCACGCGCTGGTTGCGGAACTGCAGCCCTGGAAGCTTCATGCCGGCGATCATGACCGAAATCGTTCCGAACAGACACCAGGCCAGTGCCGCGACCACCAATGGCTGGGGTATCGCGCCGATGATCGGCAACTCGGTTATATGGGCCTGCAACTGGATCATGACCGGCAGGAAGGCGATCAGCGTCATGATCGACTGGACGAAGCTGGAACCCAGATCTTCCATGATCTGGGAAAACCGCATCGTGTCCTCCTGGATACGTTGCGAGGCGCCCTCGATGTGGCGCAGCCTGCCCCAGTTCTCGACGAAATAGTTGTTCATCGCCGTGCGCCAGCGGAAGATCCAATGGCTGACGATGAAGGCGTTGACCACCTGCACGTTCATACCGACCAGCGCAAGCCACGAGAAATCGGCCAGCCCAATGTAGAATTCGGCGTTGGTCGATTTTCCGGTGCCCGACATCAGCCCCTGCACATAGTCGAAGAAGGGCCCGTACCAGGCATTGACGGCGACGCTGACCTGCACATTGAAATAGATGAAGAACAGGATGACCGCCGTCATCAGGATCGACCAGCGTTGCCACGGATGCGGCGAATACCAGCTCCAGAACGCATAGAAAGCGACCACGCAGAACGCGAAGTAGATGTAGAACCAGAGAAACGGCTTCGAGACGAGGACGGCGATGCCGATAATGGGCGGTGCACCGGCTGCTGCCGGCGGCAGGCCGAAGACGGCGCCCAGTTGCTCACCCCCGAAAAACCAGAACAGGATCGCCGCAAGGCTCCAGACGGCGGCCGAAGAGAAAAACAGCTTCGGCTGCGGGAAGAAGGATACGAACACTGTGGCGAATTCCTCGATTTTTGCGCAAATCAGCTGGGTTCAGCAGGCATAAAGTCACACATTAGGGGGAAAGAAAATGCCCATGCCCGATGCCCGGCACCGAGCAAACCCACAATCATGGCGATTTTGGCGCGGCCGACCATATGATGACGCCGGAGGCGACCAGAACGGCCGCGGCGGCGATCGAGGCAAGGAAGAAATCGCCCGACGCCTGCGCCAGGAGCCCGGCGGCAATCGGGCCGATGATCTGGCCAAGACCGAACGAAGCCGTCATCAAGGCGAAGGTCCGCCGGGGAGCTTGTGGCGCCAGTTGCCGCGCGGTCTGCAGGCCGATCGCGGTGATGGCAATGAACGTGCCGCCAACGAGCAGGCCGCCGAGCAGCGGCCCGGTGCGCCCGCCTGCCGCGACGCTTGCGACAATGCCGACGACTTCGACGAAACATCCCAGCGCATAGGTCGTGTAAAGGCCGATCCGTGCCGATATCTTCTGCCAGAGCCAGACCGAGGGAAAGCCGGCAAGACCGGTGACCATCCAGACCACCGCCTCGAACACGCGTCCGCCGCCGCCTTGCCGGACAATGGCGACCAGGAAGGTCGCTGTCACCACGTAGCCGAAGCCGAACAAGCCGTAAGCGACGATCACCTTGGTCAGCGAGCGGTCCTTTGGCAGCGCCGGCTCGCGGCCGGTATCGCCGCTGGCCAGCGGACCGCTGTCCACCAGCAGCGCCACCACGATGAAGCCACAAGCCGAGATCGCCGCCGACCACAGCCAGCCCGCCGCCCAGCCGGCATGTTCGCTGACCAGGGCCGCCATCAGCACCGAGGACACGGCGATGCCGAGGCCGACGCCGCCGAAATGCCACGCCTGCAGATCGCTGCGGCCGGCCGCGGCAAGATGGCTGAAAACAATGCTGGCCAGGAACACCATGACGAAGGCGCTGGCCAGGCCTGCAAGAAAGCGGATGACGAGAAACGCGGCGATCGTATCCGACAAGCCCATCAGCGCGGCAAGCAAGGCGCTGGCGCCGAGGCCGGCCAGCATCAGCAGGCGCTCGCGCCCATGCGCCCAGCCGCCCGCCGCGGCGAAGGCGCCGGCGAGGTAGCCGAGATAGTTGGCTGACGCGATCCAGCCCGCATCGGCCGCCGACAGATGGAGTTCTTCCATCATGCCGGGCAGGATCGGCGTATAGACGAAACGACCAATGCCCATCGCGACAGCCATGGCGATCATGCCGGCGAAAGCGAACCGCAGCGCTGTTGAGGTGGCGGATGTCATCGCGGTGCACAATAAGTCCGTGGACCGGCGACACAACGCGCTTGCGTTGGGCCAGGCGCCGGGCCGTCAGCACCAATCAGCGGCAGCCCGCTTGCGCCGTCTCGTGGGCAGTGCGACGCGCCGTCAGCCGGAACGGCATGTCGCCGAGCTCACGCTCCGACATGGCGTCCAGCACGGGATGCGCAAGCGGATCGGCCAGCCAGGCGACCATTTCGCAGCCGTCTGGCGGCTCGTGCACAGGGAATACTATCTTGAGCGACGATAACAGCCTCAACATGTCAGCCTCCGCAGGCCTGTCCCGTGAATAAAGTCTGCGCTTTCGGCATCACTTTCAATTGAGATTTCAGCCCCGCTGGTTTAGAAAAACTCAATGGCCATGCTCAACCGCGTCCACCTCAACGGCCTTCGCGCCGTGGAGACCGTCGCCCGTCTCGGCTCGCTCGCCGCGGCCGCCGGCGAACTCAACGTTTCGGCCAGCGCCGTCAGCCAGCAGATAAAGCGCGCGGAGCAGCAGCTCGGCCAGGCCGTGTTCGAGAGAACGGCCAAGGGGCTGGTCCTGACGGAATTCGGCGCCATGTTCGCGACGCGCCTCGGCGCAGGTTTCCGCGAGCTCACCCAGGCCGTGGCGCTGGCCGACGAGGCGCGCCAATGCACGCTGGTGGTTTCCGTGGCGCCGGCATTCGCCTCCAAATGGCTGCTGCCGCGGCTGTCGCATCACTTCACCCGGCATCCCAACGTGCTGTTGCGCATCGACGCCTCGGTGCGGCTGGCCGACCTCGACCATTCCGATATCGATATCGCCATCCGGCTCGGCGACGGCAAATGGCCGGGCGGCAAGGCGGAGTTGCTTTTGGCACAAGAGGTGTTCCCGGTCTGCGCACCGTCGATAGCGAAGAAACTGAAATCGATCGAAGACCTTGCCCAGACCTGCGCGATCACCGACGAACGGGCGATGATCAACTGGGAAAGCTGGTTCGCCGCGGCCGGTGTCGAACCCGTCACCTTCCTGAAGGGCGCGCGCTTCACCGATCCGATGCTTTGCCTGGAATCGGCGATTGCCGGCCATGGTGTGATGCTGGGTTGGCAGTTGCTCGCCGCCGACGCGCTGGCCGACGGGCGGCTCGTCGCGCCGTTCGGGATCCGCGCCCAGAGCGGGCTTGGCTATTGGCTGGTGACCTCCGCCGCCAAGGCCGAAAGCCGCAAGGTCCGGGATTTCAAGCTCTGGATCAGGGAAGAGATCGAGGCGACGATGGCGCGGTTCGGCTCCGCGAAGACGGGCACGACCGATGCGATCACGGTGGAAAGCACCGTGGCGCCGGTCTATGTAGAGTCCGACATCAAACTACGGCAGGCAGGATCATGACCACACATTCGCGCGGCGTTTCCGCAACGATCGACCCGGTGAAGCTCGACAGGCTGGCCGAAGTCGCCATCAAAGTGGGGCTGCAATTGCAGCCCGGGCAGGACCTGGTGCTGACCTCCTCCATCGCCGCGCTGCCGCTGACCCGGCGCATCGTCGAGCATGCCTACAAGGCCGGCGCGGGGCTGGTGACGCCGATCTTCAACGATGACGAGATCACGCTGGCGCGCTTTCGTTATGGCGCGGACGCCGGCTTCGACCGCGCCGCCGGCTGGCTCTATGAAGGCATGGCCAAAGCCTTCTCCAACAATGCGGCGCGACTTGCCGTGCGCGGCGAAGATCCTTCGCTCCTGTCGGCGCAGGACCCGGCGAACGTGGCGCGCGCCAACAAGGCCAATTCGATGGCCTACCAGCCGGCGCTGGAAAAGATCACCGGCTTCGACATCAACTGGAACATCGTCGCCTATCCCGATCTCGCCTGGGCCAAGCAGGTCTTTCCCGATGATGCCGACGACGTTGCGGTGGCCAAGCTCGCCGACGCCATCTTTGCCGCCTCGCGGGTGGACGTGGAAGATCCGATCGGCAACTGGAAGGCGCACAATGCCGCCCTTCGCAGCCGCACCGAATGGCTCAACGGCCATGCTTTCCATGCGCTTCATTTCACCGGGCCGGGTACCGACCTGACGGTCGGGCTGGCCGACGGCCATGAGTGGATGGGCGGCGCCTCCACCGCCAAGAACGGCGTCACCTGCAATCCCAACATCCCGACCGAGGAGGTCTTCACCACGCCGCATGCGCGGCGGGTTGAAGGCCATGTTTCATCGACCAAGCCGCTCTCCTACCAAGGCACGCTGATCGACGAGATCTCGGTGCGTTTCGAGGGCGGCAGGATCGTCGAGGCGAAGGCTTCGAAGGGCGAGGACGTGCTGAAGAAAGTGCTGGACACCGACGAGGGCGCACGCCGGCTTGGCGAAGTGGCGCTGGTGCCGCATTCCTCACCGATCTCGGCGAGCGGCCTGTTGTTCTTCAACACGCTGTTCGACGAAAACGCCGCCTGCCACATCGCGCTCGGCCAATGCTATTCGAAGTGCTTCGTCGACGGCGCCTCGCTCAGCCAGGCCGAGATCGCGGAGCGCGGCGGCAACAAGAGCTTCATCCACATCGACTGGATGATCGGCTCGGACAAGATCGACATCGACGGGGTCGGCAAGGACGGCAGCCGCGTGCCGGTCATGCGCAAGGGCGAGTGGGCCTGACGGGAGCGCACGAAGGAGAGCGGATGGCCTTCGAGATCGCGGTCAAACGGGTGTATGAACCACCCTCGTTCGATGACGGGCAGCGGGTCCTGGTCGATCGTGTCTGGCCACGTGGCGTCAGCAAGGAGCATGCCGCGCTGGCGCTATGGCTGAAGGACATCGCGCCGAGCACCGGCTTGCGCAAGTGGTTCGGGCACGAGTCCGAACGATGGGCCGAGTTCCAGAAGCGGTATCGTGCCGAACTGGAAGGCAATGGCGAGGCCGTGGCGCAACTGCGCGCCCTGCTCCGCGACGGCAAGGTGACGCTGCTCTACGGCGCCCATGACGAGGCGCACAACAATGCCGTGGCACTGGCGGGGTATCTGAGAGGACAGTGACCTGTCCCTTCGTCATCCTCGGGCTTGACCCGAGGATCCATGCCGTGAACGTCCGTCCGGAAATGCAATGGAGCAGAATCTGCACGGCTGCGACGCCCAAAAGTCACGGCATGGATCCTAGGGTCTGCGCCGCGTCGCTTCGCTCCTTGCTCCGCCCTAGGATGACGAACTGAGAGTGTACCGCGCCCTACTTCCCGACCACCGCCGCCTCATAAACATCCGGCTTGAACCCGACCAGGATGCGGTCGCCAACCTCGAGCACAGGCCGTTTGATCATCGTCGGCTTGGCCAGCATCAGTGCCTTGGCCTTCTTTTCATCCAGGCTCTGTTTATCCTTGTCCGGCAACTCGCGGAACGTCGTGCTGCCCTTATTGAGCAGCTTTTCCCAGCCGACCTTGCGGACCCAGCCATCCAGCCTGCCCGCCTCGATGCCTTCCGCCCGATAGTCGTGGAACCGGCAAGGCACGTCGTGGCCCTCCAGCCAGACGCGGGCCTTCCTGATCGTGTCGCAGGTGGTGATGCCGTACATGGTGATCGTCAAAACAGGTGCCTTCCGGACTTCGAGATCTGGCCGCAGATTAAGCAGCCCCGGCGCGCTTTGCCAGCGGCCCGGCAGAACCATCGAAGAGTAAGTTTCTTCAATGGCGGGCGCGCGGTCGCCGATCCGTGACGACGATGTGCATCAGGTCGGATAGCGGCCAGGACATGATCCTGGCCGCTTAGGATGCGGCGAAATGTGCCGACAGCCGAAAACCCGTCTCAATAATAGAAGCGCTCTTCGGCAATCTTGCCGTTCTTGACCGTGTACAGGCCAACCTCGTCCATGGTGACACGCTGGCCCGTGGCCTTGGGCGTTATGTCAAATGTAAAGCGCACGGCGAACTGGTCGCCGTTGACATAAGGGCCCTCGACCGAGCCGCCATGGACTTCGTTGTTTTCCTGCCACCACTGGCCTTTCTGCTTGACGGCGTCCTTGCCGCGGCAGACGGCCATCGGCCCCTCCATGGCCTCATAGCTGACGATGTCGTCGGCATTGTATTTCTCGGCAGCACTTTCGTAGTCACCGCGCTTGAGAAGCTCCGTGAAATCCTTGGCAATTTCCGTGTTGGTCATGTGTTCCTCCTGTTCAGACGCATTGCAAATAGGGAAAGGTTGGCGGCCTGCCATCGTCGTGCCGTCTGGTAGCTGACATGCCATGTCAGGATGATGGACCGCGCGGACTATGCGAGGACGATGCAGGCTCTCACATGGCGGGCAGTGCATCGTCCTGGCCGGTCAGCCGCCAACGTCCGGGCTGCTTGTAGGCGCCCTTCCCAATGAGACTGTGGATCAGCACAAAATCCCGGACAGTCCAGCCGATCGGATCGATCGACCGCTCGCGAATGCTGGGAACGCCCACTTCATCACGAAGCAATGTAACATGCGGTTCGATGGACCTGGTGAGAAAGGGGTTTAGCGGGCTGTCCGAGATCACCGCCGTCAGATCACGCCAGAATTTCTGCAGCGGCTGATTGCCATCGCTGCCGCGCAGGACCAGTGCACCACCGCCAAAAGCCGACAGGCGATCGAACGATACCTCGAAGGGCTTCGCAACGATCATCGATCCGATATGACAGGCGGCCTCTGCCAGCTCTTGCGGATACTCCTCATGGTCGCCGAGGCCGACAAGCGAGATGTGGATGTGATTTTCCGGAACCAGCCAGCCTTGCAATCCGAACTCACGGTTCAATGCAATGGCCTTTCGCGCGAGACGACCAGCAATCGCGCTGCCGACGAGGATGGCAAAGAACAGCCGGTGGAAATGCTTCCCGGCCTGTTCCCATCGGAAAAAGGCCTGGCCGTTCTTCGCGGTTCCGAATGCGGGTTGCCCACTCATACTGATCTCGTCCGCCAATTGACTCAGGGCGAGCATATTAGAACAAAACGAGAACAAGCGCAAGCCGAAAAATGACGCAGGCGTTGGGGCTCCCGCACCGCCGCATGCATCCAACCCCTGAAGGAGTGCTTCCTTGCGGTACGCCAATCGCCGACGACGCCGGCAGACATGGCGCCTGGCTCACCACAAACGGGATAGACCTTTGACAGGAATCCGGTGAAAGTGCCGCGCCGAACCAGCAAGCCGCATTTTTGATGATCAGAGGACCGCACGCATGACAAACCCGATGCATCTGCCCGCCGAAGGCCTTTTTGTCGGGCGCGCCAGAAGCAGCGACGCCTCGCATCCCCTGGTGGTCACGGTGCGTGATGGCACCGTCTTCGACATCACGTCGAGCACGGCGCCGACCGTGCGCGATATCTGCGAGATGGCCGATCCGGCCGGTTATGTGCGCTCGGCCAAGGGCAAGCCGATCGGCTCGCTCGATGATATCGCGGCCAACAGTTTCGAGGCCGCGCGTGATCCGGCAAGGCCCTATCTCATCTCCCCCGTCGACCTGCAGGCGATCAAGGCCTCGGGCGTCACCTTCGTCGTCAGCCTTTTGGAACGCGTCATCGAGGAACAGGCGCGCGGTTCGGCGGAAAAGGCCGACGCCATCCGCGCCGACATTGCCGGGCTGATCGGCCACGATCTGTCCAAGCTCAAGCCCGGTTCGCCGGAAGCGATGGAGATCAAGGCCAAGCTCATCGCACGCGGCGCCTGGTCGCAATATCTGGAAGTGGGCATCGGCCCCGACGCCGAGATCTTCACCAAATGCCAGCCGATGGCCTCGGTCGGCTTCGGCGCCGATGTCGGCCTGCATCCCGTCTCGACCTGGAACAATCCGGAGCCGGAGATCGCCATGATCGCCGCCTCAAGCGGCAGGATCGTCGGCGCCACCATCGGCAACGACGTCAATTTGCGCGATGTCGAAGGGCGTTCCGCACTGCTGCTCGGCAAGGCCAAGGACAACAACGCCTCCGCCTCGCTTGGGCCTTTCATCCGCCTGTTCGACGGCACGTTCTCGATCGACGACGTAAAGCGGGCCGTGGTCCGGCTGAAAGTGGAAGGTGAGGACGGGTTCTCGCTGGAGGGCGCGAGCTCGATGGCCGAGATCAGCCGCTCGCCGGAAGAGCTCGTTGCCGCCGCCATGGGCCCGCATCACCAGTACCCGGACGGCCTGGCGCTCTATCTCGGCACCATGTTCGTGCCTTCGAAGGACCGCGGCGAGAAGGGCAAGGGGTTTACCCACAAGGTCGGCGACATCGTCACCATCTCGTCGGAGAAATTCGGCGCGCTGGTCAACCGGGTGCGACTGTCGCCGGACTGCCCGCACTGGACCTACGGCGCCAGCCATCTGATGCGCGATCTTGCCAGGGCCGGCCTCCTCTAGCTCTGGGTTCACCCGAGGGCGGTCAATCATCGCTCCGGCGACCCTCGAGGCCGGTATCGCCTGCCGCGAAAAATCATCCGAACTGATGCAATCTGATGGGACCGCTGATGGCGTCCCGTCAGGCGCCGACTACGACTGACAGGCGGAGGCTTGCCATTTGTCGAAAAAGAGGATGCTCTGATCATCCAACACGGCGTTGGCGAGGAGGACGCGGTCTTGCCCGATCAAGAGGGCGGTTTCGAACTGATCAGTTTCAAACGGGAGGAAATCAAATGCTGACACGGCTAAGAGTGGTTCTATACGGCCTGCTGGTCGCGCTGACGGTCATTCCGGCGGCGGCGCAGGCCAAGACGTTCTACTGGATTTCACATGGCGGCCCGGCCGATCCGGTCTGGACATACTTCCTTGCCGGCGCCAAGCAATGGGCCAAGGACACCGGCAATACCGTCAACACCTCGTTCCACAATGGCGACGTCGCCTCGCAGCAGGAGGCGGTGCGGGCCGCGATCTCGGCCAAGGCCGACGGCATCACCACCACCAGCCCCGATCCGGGCAGCCTTGTCGAGATCGTCAAGGAAGCCCGCGCGGCCAACATTCCGATCATCAATTTCAACACGCCCGATCCCAAGGCCAATTTCAACGCCTATGTCGGCGGCGACAATGTCACCTTCGGCAAGCACTGGGCGCAGTATCTGGTCGACAAGGGCCTGGTGAAGAAGGGCGACTTCGTCTGGATGCCTGTCGAGATTCCCGGCGCCACCTACGGCGTGCAGGAAGAGGAAGGCATCAAGAGCGTGTTCGAGCCGCTCGGCATCACCTATGAGGTGACCGAGGCGACGCTCGACCAGGCCGAGGTGATCAACCGCATGGTCGACTATCTCACCGCCAACAAGGCCAAGGTGAAGGCGATCATCGGCCTTGGCGACCTCGTCACCGGCTCGATCAAACGCGTGTTCGACCAAGTCGGCGTCAAGCCCGGCGAAATCCCCGTCGTCGGCTGGGGCAACTCGCTCGACACCACCCAGGAAGTGCTGAACGGCTACGTCAATGCCGGCCAGTGGCAGGATCCGCAGGCGACCAGTTATGTCGCGCTGTCGCTCGCCAACATGGCCGCCAGCGGCATTCCCCCGGGCTTCAACGTCATCACCGGCGCGCTCTATGAGAAAGATACCGCCGAGATCTACGACAAAATCCTGTCCGGCAAATAGCCCCTGATCTCCAGCGCCGCGCGTCCACCGGGCGTGCGGCGTCCCGCCCTTTCGCCTGGTATCGAGCCGTTTGATGCGGCCCGATGGTCCGGCCCATTCCAACCAGTCGCGGGTTACACGTGGAAAATCGTTCGCTTGTCCAAGGCCTGATCGCGCGGCCGGAATTCGGCCCCTTCGTGCTGCTCGTCGTCGAGATCGCCGTCTTCTGGGGTTTCAACCACGACTTCCTGTCACCCCAGAACATCTCCAACACGTTGGCCTTCACGGTCGAGCTCGGGCTGATCGCGCTGGCGATGACGTTGCTGATGACGTCGGGCGAATTCGACCTTTCCGTCGGCTCGCTGTTCGGCTTCTCGCCGGTGCTGATGTGGACGCTGTTCAACAGCGGCCTCACCTCGCTGGAGATGGGCTTCGTCCTCGCGCTGCTGGTCGCCGCCTTCATCGGCCTGGTCAATGGCTGGTTCGTCACGCAGCTCAAGATCCCGTCCTTTCTGGTCACGCTCGGCATGCTCCTGGTGGTGCGCGGCACCGCGCTGTTCGTCACCGACGGCTTTCCGCAGCGCACCTGGAGCGCCGAGGGCAGTTGGCTGGCGGAGGCGCTGGTCGGCGATTTCTTCATCGGCCCGTTCCGCATCTACATGTCGCTGTTCTGGTTCATCGCCGCGGCCATCGCGCTGGGCTATGTGCTGACGCAAAGCCGCACCGGCAACTGGATCCAGGCCGCCGGCGGCAACCCGAACGCTGCGAGGGCGCGCGGCGTCAATGTCAGCCGCGTCAAGATCGGCCTGTTCGTGCTGTCCTCGGTCATGGCCTCGCTTGCAGGCGTCATCTCCTCGCTGCGCACCTCGGCGGCCAACCCCAACAGCGGCACCGGCTACGAACTCGAGGTCATCGCCATGGTGGTGATCGGCGGCACGGCGCTGACGGGCGGGCGCGGCACCATCATCGGCACCGTGCTCGGCATCCTGATCCTGCGCGTCATGCGCAACGGCATCGTGCTGATCGGCGTGCCCGGCCTTGCCTACAACATCTTCATCGGCGCGATCATCCTTGGCATGATGGCGCTTCATTCATGGCTGGAACGCCGGCATCAGGCAGGGACGTGAACCATGGCCGAGCCACTGATCCGCATGCAGAACATCCGCAAGTCCTACGGGCGCGTGCAGGCGCTGGTGGACGCCAATTTCCATGTCAACGAGCGCGAGATCGTCGGCCTGCTCGGCGACAATGGCGCCGGCAAGTCGACGCTGATCAAAGTGCTGTCGGGCGCGGTGCCGCTGACCAGCGGCGACATCTTCATCCGCGGCAAGAAGGTGAACCTGCGCAACACCAGCGACGCCATCGCCAACGGCATAGAGACCATCTACCAGGATTCGGCGCTGGTCACCCAACTGTCGATCGCCCGCAATTTGTTCCTCGGGCGCGAGCCGATCAAGCCGCCGCGCTTCCTCAACCGCATGGACCAGGAGGCGATGAACACGGTCGCCCGCGACCTGCTCAAGCAGGTCGGCATTTCCAAGAACATTCCGCCGACCACGCCGATCGGCTCGCTCTCCGGCGGCGAGCGCCAGGCGGTGGCGATCGCGCGCGCCATGCATTTCGACAGCGATCTCATCATCCTCGACGAACCGACCAACAATCTTGGCGTCGCCGAAACCCAGGGCGTGCTGAGCTTCGTGCGCAGCGCGCGCGATTCCGGCCATTCCTGCATCTTCATCGCGCACAACATCCACCATGTCTTCCAGGTGGTGGACCGCATCGTCGTCATGCGGCGCGGCAAGGTGGTGGCCGGGGACATCGACCCCAAGACGACCAGCGTGGCGGAGGTTGAACGCGTCATCACCGGCATGTCGGACAAGGAGATCCGCGACGCCATCGCCGATGGCAAGGGATCGCATTGAGGACGAGGGCAACATCCCTGCGAAACAGCAGAATGGGCGTCCGGGCGATGGGCGCGATCGGCGCCGCTCAAATCGGCCGTCTGGCGTGCTATCGCATCGGCAATAGGGTTGCGGCATGAAAGCCACCGTCTCTGACATCGCCAGGAACTGCGAACTGTCGACGGCGACGGTCGACAGGGTGCTCAACAACCGGAAGGGGGTCAGCGCGGCCAACCGGCAGCGCGTCATGGAGGCCGCCAAGCAGCTCGGCTATCTGCCGGTCGCCGATCAGGTAACGCTCCCCTCGCGGCCGGCCAATCTGGAATTCTTCCTGCCGATCGGCAGCAACGCCTTCATGCAGGATCTGGCCAGGCATATCGAGGATTATGCCTCGCGCCTGCCGCTCGTTGCCTCGTGCCGGATCCACAACCTCGCCGGAATCTCGCCGAACGCTTTGCAGACCGCCGTCGAAAACCTGTCGCTGAAAGCCAACGGCGTCGGCGTCATCGCCGTCGATCATCCCAGGACGCGCAACATCCTGCGCGACATCGTCGAGGCCGGCATTCGCCTGGTGACGCTGGTGTCCGATATTCCGGCCGCACCACGCTCGGCCTATGTCGGCATAGACAACCGGGTGGCGGGACGGACCGCCGCACTCCTGATGGGGCGCTTCCTCGGCGACCGCGAGGGCCAGTTGGCGATGGTGGTCGGCTCGCGCTCCTATCGCGGCCATGAGGAACGCGAGATGGGTTTCCGCTCCGTGCTCGGCGAGGAGTTCCCCAACCTGAGCGTCAGCAGCGCCGTCGAGATCAACGACGAGACCGATGCCAGCTATGCCGAAACCATGAAGGCGCTGCGCAACGAGCCGGAACTGCTCGGCATCTATTGCATTGGAGCCGGACGCTCCGGCGTTGCCAAAGCCATCCGGGAGGCCAGGCCCAACCGCAAACCGGTATTCATCTGTCACGACCTGACGAGGGAAACGCGCGGCTATCTCGTCGACGATCTCGCCGACGTCGTCATCGACCAGAATGCCAGGCTGATCGCCGAGCAATCGGTCATCCGCCTGCTTGGCTCGATCGCATCATCGGCGCCCTACCTGACGCGGAAATTCATCGAGCCGCGGCTGATCTTCCGGGAAAACGTCCCGGTGCAGTGACGCGGCCCGCGAGGTCTTCCGGTCACGGTGTTCGCGAGCGATACGGCGAATCTGCACAGCTGCTATGCACGATTCACGATTGCCGAATCATTGGGCAACTCATAGCTTCTGGTTGTCGGCCATCTACTCCTCCCAGATGCGATGCCGGCGCTGAGTGGGGTGCACCTCCTCCCGCACCACATTCGAAATCGAGCCCGCTGCCACCTCCTCCCGGCAGCGGGCTTTTTTATTGCACGCCGGACATTTCCGGGAACGGCAGGGAATCCACGCAACATCAAAGCCACGGCAGACCGGAAGCGCACGCGCTGTCCGGCGCCAATGAGCCTTGCCGATGGATCAGCCCGCGGCGGCTCCGCCCCTGAAGGACTGGATCAACCCTTCCGCCATGCGCACCAATTGCGCGCTGGGACCTTCGGTGCCAACGGTCTGCACGCTCACGCGCGCGCCTTCGCACAGCAGCGAAAGCGTATCGGCCAGAAGTTCGGCCTGGCCGATGCCGGCGCCCCAGCAGAGCGCCACCAGGCGCTCGCGCTGGGCTTCCTTGAGTTCCTTGATCACGCGCCTGGCCGGATGGTCGGGTTCAGTCAGTTCAACCGCGGCGTTGGCCATGTCGCAGCCCCGGCAATCGGCCGTAAGCATCTCGGCCGCCTTGCGAACCCAGGCATGCAGTTGCGCGAGCTTGTCGCCCGGATGCTCGGCTTCGAATGCGTCCCACATCGCGCCGGCCTTTGATGCGGTGGCGCGCAGGCATTCGATGATCAGATCGTCCTTGGATTCGAAATGACGGTAGAGCGTCATCTTGTTCGTGCCGGCAGCCTCGGTGATGGCGTCGACGCCGACGCCCTTGATGCCGTGCTTGTGGAACATGTCGCGCGCCGTCTCCAGGATCCGATCCCGGGGACGAGGACGCTCCACGACGCCGTCTGTCATCATTGATCTCCTTCGTTTCCAAAAATCCCTCGGCCACCTCTTGACTAGGGTGTTACCGGTCTGTAACTTCCAGAATGTTACTTACTGGTAACACCTATGGCGTCCGCCGTCAATAACAAGACCGTGATCTGGTCCGGCCAGATCGGGGCGGGCGAAAAATTGCATTTCATGCGGCTCCGGCCGGTGAAGAGATGAAAAACGGTTCGCGAGCATGGGCTGCGAATCGACAGACAAGGAGCCGGCCAATGCCACAGCGCCGCGATCTTACCATAGATGAAGCCGTCCGGGATCCGATGATCCGGCTGGTCATGAAAGCCGACGGGGTCGATCCGCGCGCTTTCGAAACAATGCTGCGCACGCTTGCCGGTTCGCAGCGCGGCGAGGTGCCGTTGCTCCGTTCGTCGGAAGAGTTCGGACGCGGCCAGAGGCTGTCCAGGGTTGCCACTGCGTTCGGCAGGGCAAGAGCAGCCGGAGAGGCGTGCGTGTCGTGGTAAACTTCTTCATTCACCGCCCGATCTTCGCCTCGGCGATCGCCATCATCATGGTGCTCGCCGGGACGATTTGTTATTTCCTGCTGCCCGTCTCGCAGTTTCCCGACATCACACCGCCGCAGGTCGTGGTCAGCGCCCACTATCCGGGAGCCAGCGCGCAGGTGGTCGCCGACACGGTGACGACGCCGCTGGAGCAGCAGATCAACGGCGTGCAAGGCATGACCTACATGTCGTCGACCAGCTCAAATGACGGTTCCTCGACGATCACCATCACCTTCGATGTCGGCTATTCCCTGAGCACCGCCGCCGTCGACGTCCAGAACCGCGTCTCGCAGGCTGCCTCGTCGCTGCCGGCGATCGTCAATCAGGGCGGCGTGACGATCAAGAAGCAGAATCCGAACTTTGTCCTCATCGTCAACCTCACGTCGCCCGACGGCTCCGTCGACCCGGTGGCGCTGTCGAACCTTGCCTATCTGCAAGTGGTCGACCCGCTGAAGCGGCTGCCCGGTGTCGGTGACGTGCAGATTTTCGGCGAGCGGCGCTATTCGATGCGCGTCTGGCTCGATCCGGACAAGCTCGCCAATCTCGGCATCACCGCCGTCGACGTCCAGAACGCCATTGCCGAGCAGAACGTCCAGGTGGCCGCCGGCAAGATCGGCCAGTCTCCGGCGCCTGCCGGCACCGCTTTCGAGATGCAGGTCAATGCCGTCGGCCGGTTGAGCGATCCCAAGGAGTTCGGCGACATCGTCGTGCGCGCCAACACCACCACCGGTTCGCTGGTGCGGCTGCGCGACGTCGCCCGCATCGAGCTCGGCGCCCTGCAATATTCGTCGTCGGCCTTCTTCGGCAAGGACCCGACCGTGGTGCTCGCCGTCTATCAGATGCCCGGCTCCAACGCGCTCGATCTGCAGCAGCGCGTCAAGGACAAGATGCAGGAGCTGTCCGCCCGCTTCCCCAAGGGTGTCAGCTATGCCATGCACTACGACACGACGCGCTTCGTCTCGGCCTCCATGCATGACGTGCTGATCACGCTCGGCGAGGCTCTGGTCCTCGTCGTCGCCGTGGTTTTCATCTTCCTGCAAAGCTGGCGCACCACAATCATTCCGACGATCGCCATCCCGGTGTCGCTGGTAGCGACGCTCGTCGTCATGGAGATGATGGGCTTCTCGCTCAACATGCTCTCCCTGCTCGGCATGGTGCTGGCTATCGGCCTTGTCGTCGACGACGCCATCGTGGTGGTCGAGAATGTCGAACGACAGCTCGAGGCCGGGCTGAAACCGTTGGCGGCTACCAAGGCCGCCATGGCCGAGGTCACCGGTCCGATCATCGCCACCACAGCCGTGCTGATGGCCGTCTTCGTGCCGGTCGCCTTCATCCCCGGCGTTTCGGGACGGCTCTACAACCAGTTCGCGCTGACGGTGGCGATCTCGGTCGGCATTTCCGCCTTCAATTCGCTGACGCTGAGCCCGGCGCTGAGCGCCGCCTTCCTGCGCCATCGCCAAGGCACGCAGTTCGTGCTGTTCCGCTGGTTCAATACGGGCTTTGACAGGCTGTCGCATGCCTATGCCAATGGCGTGCGCATCCTCATCCGTTTGCGCTGGATCATGCTCGGCCTGTTCGCAGCCGGGCTGGTCGCCACCTATTTCGTCTGGGCGAAGCTTCCCTCGACCTTCCTTCCGGTCGAGGACCAGGGCTATTTCTTCGTCGTCATCCAGTTGCCCGACGGCGCTTCGCTGGAACGCACCGACGCGGTGGCGCAGAAGGCGCGCGACATCCTGCAATCGACGCCCGGCGTCGACATCGTCGGCTCGATCAGCGGCCTGAACTTCCTGACCAGTGCCGCGCAGTCGAATTCCGCAGTCGAATTCGCCATCCTGAAGCCGTGGGAGGAGCGTGGCCCCGACCAGAGCGCCTCCAAGCTTGTCGCCGACGTGCGCGGCAAGCTGATGCAGATCCCGGAGGCGTTCGCGCTCTCCTTCGATCCGCCCTCGATCCCGGGTATCGGCACCACGGGCGGCTTCGAATTCGTCGTCGAGGACCTTACCGGCCGCGGCAGCACCGCGCTCAACGACGCAACGCAAGCCGTGATCGCCGAGGCGCGCAAGCAGCCAGAAATCAACCCCCAGCAGCTGTTCTCGCCATTCTCGACCTCGACGCCGCAGTTCAACTACGACCTCGACCGCGCCAAGGCGAAGCTGCTCGGGCTCGACCTGCCTGACGTCTTCAACACGCTGCAGATCTATCTCGGCTCGCTCTACGTCAACGACTTCAACCTGTTCGGCCGCACCTTCCGGGTGACCATCCAGGCCGACAAGGATGCACGCGCGGGTGCGGCCGACATTTCGCGGCTCTATGTGCGCAATGCCTCCGGCGGCATGGTGCCGCTCAGCACGCTGGGCAAGCTGGTGCCGTTCGTCGGCCCGGAAACGGTGCCGCACTACAACAACAACGCCTCGGCCTCGATCAATGGCGGCGCCGCGCCCGGCTATTCGTCGGGCCAGGCGGTCGCCGCCATGGAGCGGGCCGCCGCCACGGCTCTGCCAAGGGATTTCGGCTTCGAATGGACCGGCATCACCTTCCAGGAGCTCAAGGCGGGATCGATCGCGTCGGTCGTCTTCGGCCTCGCCATCGTCTTCGTCTTCCTGATCCTGGCGGCGCAATATGAGAGCTGGGCGATGCCGTTCATGGTGCTGCTGGCAGTGCCGCTCGCCTTGTTCGGCGCGTTCGTGGTGCTGTGGGTGCGCGGCATGCAGATCGACGTCTACTCGCAGATCGGCTTCGTCATGCTGATCGGCCTGGCGGCGAAGAACGCCATCCTGATCGTCGAGTTCGCCCGGCGACGGCGCGAAGAAGGCCTCAGCATCGTCGAAGCGGCGATGGAAGCGGCACGGCTGAGGCTGCGGCCGATCCTGATGACGGCCTTCGCCTTCATCCTGGGCGTGCTGCCGCTGATGTTCGCGACCGGCGCCGGTGCTGCCAGCCGTCAATCGATCGGCACCACCGTCTTCGGCGGCATGGTGGCGGCGACCATCCTGTCGCTGGTGTTCGTGCCGGTCTTCTATGCGGTCATCGAACAGCTGCGCGAACGGCGCGGCGGTGAAGAGCCCGCTTCCCTGCATTCCGAACCAACTGCCGAACCCGCCTTGCCGCCCATGGCGCAAGCGGCCGAATAAGATTGGAGACTGAACATGCGTAAATGGAAAATCGCTTTGGGCGCCGCTGTCGCGCTGGGTGCAATCTCGGTGGCGAGCGTTCACCTGCTCGATATGGGCAGCCTCAGCCTCAATGCCGGCACGGCCGGAGCGGCAACGCCCGCTCCCGCGGCATTCGTCATGCCGGTGCCGGTGACCAGCGTGGTGAAGAAGACGATCCCGATCTATCTCGACTATGCCGCCCGCACCGAACCGATCCGCAGCGTCACGCTGCAGGCCAGAGTGCCGGGCTACCTGGAAGAGCAGGCCGCCGAAGACGGCGCCGACGTCAAGAAGGGCGACCTCCTCTACAAGATCGCGCCGCAGGACTTCCAGGCGGCGCTCGACCAGGCGAAGGCGCAGGTGCAGCGTGATACAGCGACGCTCGACTATGCCCGCTCCAATCTCGGCCGCGGCACCGAGCTCGCCAAGAGCGGCTATCTGGCCAAGGACAGCTTCGACCAGCGCACCAGCACCTTGCGCGAGGCGCAGGCGTCGCTGGCGCTCAACCAGGCGGCGGTCCGCTCGGCCGAGCTCAATTTGAGCTATTCGGAGATCTCGCGCTCCCTTCGCAGGCCGCATCGGCCGTAACCAGGCCTCGATCGGCACGCTGGTCAGCGTCGCCGGCACGGTGCTCAACACGCTGGTGCAGCTCGACCCGATCTATGTAACCTTCAATCCGAGCGAGAGCGATCTGGCGCAGATCGAGGAAGCTCGCGCCGCCGGCCCGATCGAGGTCGAGGTGCTGCTCCCGGGCGAGACCGAAGCCCATCAGAAGGGTGAACTCACCTTCATCGACAACACGATCGACCATTCGACCGGCACCATCACCGCGCGCGCCACCATCGGCAACGCCAAGTTCGCGCTGCTGCCTGGCCAATATGTTCGCGTCCGGCTGCACGTCAAACAGCAGCCCGATGCGCTGATGGTGCCGCAGGTCGCACTGGGTTCGAGCCAGCTCGGCAAATATCTTTACGTCGTCGGCAAGGGCAACACCGTCGACCAGCGGCTGGTTTCGACCGGGCCGATCAGCGGCGACCTGGTGGCCATCCTGAGCGGAGTCACGGAAGGCGACCAGGTGATAACAGGCAATCTGCAGAAGATCGGCCCTGGAATGCCGATTTCACCACTGCCACAGAAACCGGCCACCTGACTCCCCCGCAGGCCCGGTTTCAGCGCGGCGCCCCGGCCTTCCCACAGGTCGCGGGCGCCGCTTTTGCGAGCAGTTCCGCCCGACCAGTACCGCGATGTGAAAAAAGCCGCAAAAGTTCTTGTTAGATTGTCGACAATCTGTTTGTCTTGCGCTTGGTTTCGTCGGGAGTGGCCGGGATGGCAAAGGCTGATTTCAGTCCAATCGCGGATACGACGCGACGCGCGGAGATCGTGGCGTTGCTGCGACGGGCAATCCTGACCGGCCAGTTGGAGCCGGGCCAGAAGCTCAACGAGCTGCGGATTTCCGAGCAGATGCGCGTCAGCCGCGCGCCTTTGCGCGAAGCGATGCGCGAGCTGGTGCAGGAAGGCATCCTGACCAGCATCCCCTATGCCGGCACCTTCGTCATCAATGTCACCGCCAAGGACATCGACGATGTCTACTCGCTCAACAAGGTGCTCGACGAATTCGCCATCGAGCGGACATGGGAGCTGCGCGACCGGCGCTTTTTCGATGAGCTCGACCGGCGCCATGAGGCGGTGAAGCAGGCGACGCGCGACCGCGACACCACAAGGCAGATCGAAACCGCGCTGCAACTGCATGGCCTGATTCACGAATGGGCCGACAATTCCGTTCTTTTGGAAACATGGCAGCGACTGACCAGCCGGTTGCAGATGTATTTCGCCCTGCACCAGCAGGCACGCAACGAAGCCGTGCCCGCCGAGGACGTTCACGAGACCTACGTGCGGCTGCTCAAGGGCAACGACATGCGTGCTGCGCAGCGCCACGCCCGTCAACATATCGACCAAGATTTCCAAGAGCTTCTTGCCTACGCGCGCGCTCTCGAACGGCGCCCGTCGAAAGGCGCCTGATCCTTCCCCAGCGGACAACGGACATCAACGTGCAGATCGCAACCATCAAAGCCTACCATGTCGTGCAGCCCTTCGTGGACGGCCCCTACCGTATGTCCAAGGGACGCGTCGCCGACGCCTTCGACGCGGTGATCGTCGCCATCACCTCGGACGATGGCATCACCGGTTGGGGCGAGATGGCGCCGCTCGGTAATTTCTATTCGGCCGCCTTCCCTGCGGGCGCCCGTGCCGGCGTTATGGAGATCGCCCCGCACCTCATCGGCCACGACCCGCGCGGCCTCGCCGGCATCGGCCGGCTGATGGACATCGTGTTCAAAGGGCATCCCTACATCAAGTCGGCGCTCGACATGGCCTGCTGGGATCTCGCCGCGCGCGCCGCCGACGTGCCGCTGGTGACGATGCTGGGCGGCAAGGAGAGCGATACGGCCGAGCTTTACAAGGTCGTCACCCATGGCAGCGTCGATGCCATGGCCGCCCTTGCGCAGCGCATCGTCCAGGACGGCTTCCACCGGCTGCAGGTCAAGGTCGGCGGCAACGTCCGCGACGACATCGAACGCGTCACGGCGGTCGCCGCCTCAGTGCCGAAAGACACTGTCATCTTCTGCGACGCCAATGCCGGCTGGACGCCCTACCAGGCGCGCCAGTTCGCCGATGCGACGCGCTCGATCGATTACACATTCGAGCAACCCTGCACGACGATCGAGGAAAACATGTCGGTGCGCCGCATGCTCGACAAGCCGATGGTGCTCGACGAATCCGTCACCTCGCTCGAGGACATGCTGGAAATCCATCGCCGAGGCGCGGCCGACGGGCTGACGCTGAAGATCTCGCGGCTCGGCGGCGTCGGCAGGACCCGGCTGATCCGCGATGTCGCCGTCGACCTCGGCTTCATGATCACCGTCGAGGATACCGGCGGCGCCGAGATCGACACGGCAGCCATGGCGCATCTGTCGCTGTCGACGCCGCAGGAGCGCCGCCTGCACGCCATCGCGTTCCACGAATGGGTGACGGTGCGCACGGCGTCGAACAAGCCGCCGGTCACCGGCAGCCGCATGGGCGTTCCGGATGGTCCGGGCCTCGGCATCGACGTCGTCCCGGATCTTCTCGGCAAACCCTTCTTCGAGGTCGGCCGGTGAAAATCCGCGGCATCAAGGCGACGCCGATCAACCTCAGGCTCGAGGCGCCTTATGCCTGGGTGTTCGGTGAACTCGACGGCTTCTCGCCGACCATTGTCGAAGTGGAGACCGAAGATGGCCTGATCGGCCTCGGCGAAGCACCGATGCCGGCAGCAGCCGCGATCATCAACGACATCCTGGCACCCCGGCTCGTGGGCCGCGACGCCTTCGACATCGCCGGCGCCGAGCATGTCTGCCTGCCCTACTGGACCGGCGTGCAGTCGATCAACGACCGCACCCGCATCATGGCCTTCGGCGCGATCGAGATGGCGCTCTGGGACCTGCGCGGCAAGGCGTGGAACCAGCCGCTCTACCAACTGCTCGGCGGCGCCGTGCGCAAGGAGATCCCGTTCACCGATTACTTTTCGCTGCGCGGCGACGGGCCAAGCGTGAAAGGCGAGACGACAGCGGAGGAAGTCGCCGACTACTGCGTCGAGCTTCATGAGACCCACGGAACGACCTTCTTCGAAGGGAAGTTCTCGACGCAGGATCCAAAAATCTCGCTGAAGATGATCGAATTGATCCGCAGGAAGCTCGGCGACGATGCAATGATCCGCATCGATTCCAACCAGGCCTATTCGCTCAGCACCGCCCGGCGACTGACGTGGCCGCTGGAAGAGCTTAGCGTGCGCAATTGGGAGGATCCAGTGGCGACGATCGAGGAGATGCGCGAACTCAGGCGCCATTGCTCGATCCCGTTCTCGACCCACAACATCGACATCGCCCGCGCCATGGACCTCAAGGTGCCCGACGCCTTCGTCGGCAATCCAACCGCGCATGGCGGCATCGGCCGCATGCTGCGCTTCGTCGGCGCCTGCGAGCACGCCGGCATCGATTTCTGGTGCTACAGCGGCGACAGCGGCATCGGCAGCGCCGCCTACCTGCATCTATGCGCGGCGCTCGGCTGGATACGGGAACCGAACCAGTCGCTGTTTCGCATGCAACCGACCGACATCACCGAGGAAGGACCGTTTTGCCCGAGGAACAATGTCGTGCCTGTGCCGGAGGGACCCGGTCTCGGCATCACATTGTCGCGAGAACGGCTCGCTGCCTGCCATCGCGACTTCGCCGAGAACGGGCCCTGCAACAAATATCACGATCCGGCAAAGCCCGGAACTTACCGTCGTTTGCCGCTGAACTAGATGATGGCGGCCGGCCACAACAGAAGAAGCCAGCCGCCGCGATCCCGGTCGGAGAGGGTGGCCACGGACCAGAGGAAGCAGTGCAGCCCAGAAACCGGCACGTCCGCGCCAAGGACTGGATGGACCGGACAAAACCGCGTGCTACAGTCCCGGTCTACAGGCCTCTGGCGACCGGAAACGGTGTAGTCGCGAATTTTCGTCAACCATAAGAAACAGGGGAAAGGGTCAAACCCATGAGCAAGAATTATCGCATTCTCGACCTCATCCGGCGCAATCGCTCGCCGCTCGAAAATCACCTCATCGACGGTCTCGTCGACGGCCGTGTCAGCCGCCGCGACTTCATCCGCCATGGCAGCCTGCTCGGCCTGTCGCTGCCGCTGCTGGGCGGCATCACCACGGCCGCGGGCCTCGGTGCCATGCCGTCGCTCGCCCGGGCGCAAGGCGCGCCAGGCGCCACGATCCGCGTCGCAAGCAGCGTGCCGGCGGCGACGATCGACCCTGTCACCATCGCCGATGCCGGCGGCCTGCTGATCATGCAGCAAGTCGCGGAGTTCCTCTGCGTCGACGGCCCCGATCTCGTGCTCAAGCCGGCACTGGCTGAAAGCTGGAAGCCGAACGACAACGGCTCGGTGTGGACTTTCAAGCTGCGCAAGGGCGTGAAGTTCCACTCAGGCGGCGAAATGAAGGCCGACGACGTGGTGGCCAGCATCGACCGGATCGCCGACCCGGCCAACTCGTCCAACGCATTGTCGGTGTTCACCGGTATCCTGTCGAAGGGCGCCAGCAAGAAGGTCGACGACTACACGGTGGAATTCCACCTCGACGCCCCGAACGGCAACTTTCCCTACATGGTGTCGTCCGATAATTACAACGCCGTCATCGTGCCGGCGAGCTACAAGGGCGACTACGAAAAGAGCTTCGACGGCACCGGGCCGTTCAAGATCGACAAATACACGCCGAAGGTCGGCGCTTCCTTCGTCCGCAACGAAGGCTACTGGGGCGAAAAAGGCGCTGCCGGAACGCACCGAATTCACGTTCTTTGCCGACATGCAGCCAATGATCCTGGCGCTGCAGGGCGGGCAGGTCGACATCATCAACCAGATGCCCGTGCTGTCTGGCGTGGCGCTGCTCAACGATCCCAACATCGACATCATCAGCCTGAAATCGTCGGCACACCAGCAACTGCACCTGCGCTGCGACGACGGGCCGATGAAGGATGCGCGCGTGCGCCGCGCCATCGCGCTCAGCCTGGACCGCGACAAGCTGGTCGCGGGCCTGATGAAGGGGCGCGCCGTGGCCGGCAACGACAGCCCGTTCGCCCCGGTTTATCCCTCGACCGATGCGAGCGTGCCGCAGCGCAAGCAGGACATCGCGCAGGCCAAGCAGCTCATGGAGGCGGCGGGCGCGGGCAAGGGCTTCAAGATGACGCTGACCACCGAGCGCTATCTCGAAATCCCCGAATACGCCCAGCTCATCCAGAACTGGGTCAAGGAAATCGGCATCGAGCTCGAGCTCAACATCCTCGACCAGAGCGCCTATTACGGCGACGCCGTGTTCGGCAAATCGAACTGGCTGGACTCGGAAATGGGCATCACCGACTACGGCCACCGCGGCGTGCCGAACGTCTATCTTGCCGCCCCGCTGAAGAGCGAAGGCACGTGGAACGCGGCGCACTTCAAGAACAAGGACTACGACGCGCTGGCGACCAGCTATATCGCGGCCCTCGATCTCGAAGCGCAGAAGGCGACGGCAGGCAAGATCCAGAAACTTCTGCTCGAGGAGACGCCGGTCATCTTCGGCTATTTCTACGACTATCTGACGGCGACGGCGAAGGGCGTGGCCGGCGTGCAGCCGACCGCGATGTCGCAGCTGTTCCTCGAAAAGGCGTCGAAGGCCTGAGCGGAAGGGAAAGCCAATCCTATAACAGCCAGCTTCCTGACGGGAGCTGGCTACTCAGGAGTGTTAGCCATTCTCTCCTTCCTTGTCCGGCGCGTCTCGCTTTCGCTCGTCACGCTGTTCCTGCTCAGCATCATGGTCTTTCTGGGCGGACAGGTGCTTCCAGGCAATGTCGGGCGCGCCATATTGGGGCCGTTCGCCGACCAGCGCGCCGTCGATGCGCTCAACCATTCACTCGGCGTCGACCGGCCACTGCTTGCCCAGTACTGGAGCTGGATTTCAAACTTCGTCCAGGGCGACATGGGCACGTCCTACATCTTCCGCTCGCCGGTCGCCCCCTTCGTCATCGATGCGCTAGGCAATTCGATGAAGCTGGCGGCGGTCGCCTTCGTGCTGGTGGTGCCGATCGGCATCCTTGGCGGCGTCGTCGCAGCCCTCAACCTCAACCGGCCGCTCGACCGCATCATCAGCCTTGGCGGCCTGTCGGTGACGGTGCTGCCGGAGTTCGTCACCGGCATCATCCTGATCCTGATCTTCGGCGTCTGGCTGCGCTGGCTGCCGATCTCGGCGGCATGGCCGCGTGATGCCGGTTTCTTCACGCAGCTTTACTACCTGATCCTGCCGGCGCTGCCGCTGTTCCTGGTGCTGTTCGGCTATATCGCGCGCATGGCGCGCTCGGGCATGATCGAGGCGCTCGATTCCGACTATACGCGAACCGCGGTGCTCAAGGGCCTGCCCTGGCGCACGGTGATCTGGCGCCATGTGCTGCGCAATGCGCTGCTGCCGACCATCACCGTCATTGCCACCCAGACCGGCTATCTCATCGGCGGGCTGGTGGTGATCGAGACGCTGTTCCGCTACCAGGGTATCGGCTCGCTGATCTTCACCGCTGCGCGGGGCAAGGATTTCCCGATGCTGGAATCGGGCATCCTGACCATCGGCATCGTGTATGCCGTGGCCACCCTTGTGGCCGACTTCCTCTATTCCGTGCTCAATCCACGCATCCGGCTGGGGTCAGAACAATGAGCGCCGTCCAGACCAGTCCCGCCAGACAGGACGACACCCGCCAGCGCAGCCCCCTGGCGGAGGTTTTGTCCTCGCTGCTTCGCTCCGGCACCTTCCTCGTCGGCATCACCATCGTGCTGTTCTGGGTCGCCTGTGCGCTGTTCGGCGAACATTTCGCGCCCTACGATCCGCTCGCCGACGACATCATCAACGCGCTGGCGCCGCCTTCGGCCGAACACTGGTTCGGCACCGACCAGATCGGCCGCGACGTCTTCTCGCGCGTCATCGTCGGCTCGCGCGACATCCTGACCGTCGCGCCGCTGGCGACATTGCTGGCGACGGTGGCCGGCACCGCGCTCGGGCTGCTCACCGGTTACTTCCGCGGTATTGTCGACGATGTCGTCAGCCGCATCCTGGAAGCCTTCATGGCAATCCCGGTGGTGATCGTGGCGCTGCTCGCCATCGTGGCGCTCGGCACGTCCAAGACCACCGTCATCGTGGTCATCGGCCTGAGCTTCGCGCCGATCATCGCGCGCACCGTGCGCTCGGCGGTGCTGGCTGAGCGCGAGCTCGACTATGTCGCCGCCGCCCAGCTCAGGCATGAGAGTGCGCTGCATACGATGTTCGTCGAGATCCTGCCCAATGTCATTCCGCCGATCCTGGTCGAAACCACCGTGCGGCTTGGTTATGCCATTTTCGCGGTCGCCACGCTTTCCTTCATGGGCTTCGGCATCCAGCCGCCGTCGCCGGACTGGGGCCTCTCGATTTCCAGCAATTACGGCATGATCGGCGGCGGCTTCTGGTGGACCGTGCTGTTCGACGCGCTCGCCATCGCCTCGCTGGTGATCGGCGTCAACCTGGCGGCCGACGGCGTGCATGGAGCGTTCAATGACTGAACCCTCCAAGACCCGGAACGCGAAGGCCCAGAACGCACTCGACCTCAACGATCTGTCGGTCGCCTATCGTGTTTCCGGCCGAAACCGGGCGGTGCTGCGCAATCTCAGCCTGACCATCGGCCAGGGCGAGGCCTATGGGTTGGTCGGCGAATCCGGCTGCGGCAAATCCACGGTCGCCCTTTCCGTCGTGCGCTACCTGCCGCGAAACGGTTCGATATCAGGCGGCGCGATCTCGCTCGACGGCCAGGACGTCATGAAGCTCGATGCCGAGGCGCTCAGGCAAATGCGCGCCGAAAGCGTCTCCATGGTCTATCAGGACCCCGGCAAGGCGCTCAACCCGTCGATCCGCATCGGTCGCCAGTTGGCCGAGATCTTCGAGCTTGGGGGCAAAACGGGGCAGGCAGCCGAGGATCGCGCAATCGCCATGCTCAACCGGGTGCGGATCTCCGATCCGGCCAGCGTCATGCAACGCTATCCGCACCAGCTTTCCGGCGGCATGCAGCAGCGCGTGGCGATCGCCATGGCGCTGGCCAACGATCCTTCGATGCTGATCCTGGATGAGCCGACGACCGGCCTCGACGCGACCGTCGAAGCCGAGGTGCTCGACCTGATCGCGCAGCTGCGGCAAGAATTGTCGGCCTCGATCCTGTTCATCAGCCACAATCTCGCCGTCGTCTCCAACATGTGCGATCGCGTCGGCGTGCTCTATGCCGGCATGCTGGTCGAGGAAGGGCCGACGGAGGCCGTCTTCAACGATCCGCGCCATCCCTATACGGTAGCGCTGCTGCGCTGCCTGCCGCGCGGCGGCCAGCGCAAGGACCAGGGCCGCCTCGACACCATCCCGGGCTTTTTGCCCGGCATCGGGGCCGACATCAAGGGCTGCCCCTTCACCGACCGCTGCGCTCTCGCTACCGACCGCTGCCGCAACGAGTTGCCGCCGCTCTACGAACTGGGCGGCCGGCTGTCGCGCTGCCACTATCACGAGAAGGCGCAATCCCTGCCGCGCGCGACGCCCAGCGACGCGCCCGCCGCGCCGAAAGCCGCAGCCGCGCCGGTATTGCGGGTCGCCGGGCTGAACAAGACCTTTGCCAGCCATGGCCATTCGCTGCGCGCGGTGAAGGACGTGTCGCTCGATCTCAGGCCGGGCGAAACGCTCGGGCTGGTCGGCGAATCCGGCAGCGGCAAGACCACTTTCGCCAGGCTGCTGCTCGGCCTCGTGCCGCCCGACGACGGCGGCAGCATCGAGCTCGAGGGCAAGGCGCTGGCGCCGCGGCTGGGGGACCGCAGCGACGACCAGGTCAAGGCGATGCAGATCGTCTTCCAGAATCCGGACTCCGCACTCAACCGGTCGCATTCGATAAGGCATCTGATCGGCCGCGCGCTGAAGCGGCTGGCAGGGTTGAGCGGCAAGGCGCTCGAGGCGCGCCTCGACGACCTCGTCCGCTCGGTGCGGCTGACCGACCGGCATCTGGCCGTGAAGCCGCGCCAGCTGTCGGGCGGACTGAAACAGCGCGTTGCCATAGCGCGCGCCTTCGCCGGCGATCCACGCATCGTCGTGTGCGACGAGCCGACCTCGGCGCTCGACGTGTCGGTGCAGGCCGCGATCCTGAACCTGCTCGCCGATCTGCAAGCGAAGGAAGACGTCAGCTACATCTTCATCTCGCATGACCTTGGCGTGGTGCGCTACCTCTCCGACAAAATCGCCGTGCTCTATCTCGGCCGCATCATGGAGCTCGGCCCGTCGGAAGACGTCTTCTCCGGCCCGCATCATCCCTACACCGAAGCGCTGCTGTCGGCCGTGCCCAGGCTCGACCAGACCGAGACGGCGCGCATCCGTCTCGACGGCGAAATCCCCAGCGCCGCCAATCCGCCGCCGGGCTGTGTCTTCCACACGCGCTGCCCACGCAAGATCGGCCCGATCTGCGAACAGCAGGAACCGCCGCTGGCCGAGGCGCGCCCCGGACACTCGATCCGCTGCCATATTCCCTACGCGGAACTCGCCAGGCTGCAGAGGCCGGCAGCGGTCGATACCGAGCCGGCGTAGCCGAACATACGGCCCCTGCCCTTCACGGATGGCCGGCCATGCTGAAGGACCGGTCGCCCTCGGCAAAGCCCTGCTCGCCGGCCCAATCCCTCGTCAGTGCCCGCAATCCCGCCAAGGCCACGTCGAGCACATCCGACGACGCCGGATTGCTGGGATAGGCAAGATAGATCGGCCGCTGGAACACGGGCGTGTTCGCGACGCGTTTCATTTCGCCGCGCTCGATATGGGCGCTGACGGCGCTGAGCGGCAGATAGGCGGCGGCTTGCTGCGACAGCACGTGCTGCAACCCGATGAAGACCAGGCCGGCCGAAATGGCCGGCTTGACCATGCCGGTAAACGCCCGATCATGCTCGATGCGGAATTCGAGCCCCCAGTCCATCAGTATGTAGTTCTCGGTCCACGGCTTCGTCTGGGCGGCATGCTGGACAAGCACCACCTGATCGACGGCCAGCGTTTCGTAAACAATGCCGGGATGCGGCCGCGGCAGATAGAGGATGCAGATGTCGAGCAGACCTTCGGCCAGTTGATCGATCGCCAGATCGGGAAAACTGCCCTCGAGCCGCAACGCCACCTTCGGCCGCTCGGCGCGCATCCATTCGACCCATGGCGAAGTGATGCGCTCCCACAGATAGGCGGGCGCGGTCAGCCGCAGCAGTGTTTCGTAGCCATCGGGAACGGCGATGTCCTGCCTCGATTGCTCCCAGGTACGGGTGATTGCGGATGCATGCGGCAGGAACTGGCGGCCGGCCGGCGTCAGCGTGATGCCATCGCGTTCGCGGACGAAAAGCCGTCGCCCCAACTGCTCCTCCAGCACTCTTATCCGCGCACTGACGGTGGACTGGGCAAGGTTCAGCCGATTGGCCGCGACGGTGAAGCTGCCATGCTCGGCAATCTCCAGGAAACTGCGCAGGTTTTCGGTGTCCATGTCTTGGCTCTCCGCATCGAAAATTCCGATGGCCCCTATCAAAAAATATCGCTTTCCGCTGGCGGTCAACGATGAATTAGATGGCCTGCCCCAAGACAAGCGAGGATTGCAGCCATGCCGAAGCATTTCGAGAGGATCGACATCGCTCGCCGGAATCTCACTGCAATCGAAAATTCCGCTGTCGACGAATTGCTGGCCGGCCGGCTCGACCGGCGCGATTTCCTGCGCCATGGCAGCGTTCTCGGCCTTTCGCTGCCGTTCTTGGGCAGCCTTGTCGCCGCCGCCGGTCTCGGCACGCAAGAAGCCCGCGCCGAAGGCAAACCGGGCGGCACGGTGCGCGCCGGCGTGGCGACGCCAGGCGGGGCCATCGATCCCGTCACCTACTACGACAGCGGCAGCTACCAGCTGGTTTTCCAGACCGCCGAATTCCTCTGCGTCACACAGCCGGACCTCACGCTGAAGCCGGTGCTGGCGGAAAGCTGGTCGCCGAACGAGGACGGCAGCGTCTGGACGTTCAAGCTGCGCAAGGGCGTGAAATTCCACAATGGCGAGGACTTCAAGGCCGACGACGTCGTCGCGACCTTCGACCGGCTGGCCGACCCGGACGGGGCCTCGAACGCGCTTTCGGTGTTCAAGGGCCTGCTGTCGAAGGGCGGCACCCGCAAGGTCGACGACCACACCGTCGCCTTCCATCTCGACGTGCCGAACGGCAGCTTTCCCTATTCGGTGTCGATCGACAACTACAATGCCGTCATCCTGCCGGCGAACTACAAGGGCGATTACGAAGAAACCTTTGAAGGCACCGGCCCGTTTAGGCTGGAGACCTACACGCCGAAAGTCGGCGCGACCTTCATCCGCAACCCCGATTATTGGGGCGAGAAGGCGCTGCCGGACCGGCTCGAGTTCAAATTTTACGGCGATGTCCAGCCGCGCATCCTGGCGCTGCAGGCCGGCGAAGTGGACATTCTCGACGCCGTTCCGCTCGATGTCAGCCAAGTGGTGCTGAACAGCCCCGACATCACCGTGCTGCGCGTCGCCTCGACCGCGCACCGCCAGCTCCACATGCGCTGCGACATGGCGCCTTTCACCGACAAGCGCGTGCGCCAGGCGCTGGCGCTGTGCATCGACCGTTCCAAGCTGGTGGATGGGCTGTGCCGCGGGATGGCGGCGACCGGCAATGACAGCCCGTTTGCGCCGGCCTTCCCCGCGACCGACAGAACGGTGCCGCAGCGCGCCCAGGACATCGCCAAGGCCAAGCAGCTTATGGAAGCCGTGGGCCTCGGCAGCGGCTTCGACATCACGCTGACGACGCTGCGCTACTCCGACATTCCCGGCTACGCGCAGCTGTTCCAGAACTTCGCCAAGGAGATCGGCGCGCGCGTCTCGCTCAACATCGAGGACCAGGACAAATATTACGGCAAGGCGGTGTTCGGTCAATCGGACTGGCTGGACAGCCCGCTCGGCATCACCGACTACGCCCATCGCAGCGTGCCGAACGTGTTCCTGAAAAGCCCGCTGGTCAGCGACGGCCCGTGGAATGCGGCGCATTTCAAGAGCGCCGCCTATGACGGCATGGTCACTTCCTATCTCAAGGCGCTCGACATCGGCGCGCAGCGCGCGGCGGCGTCAGACATCCAGAAGCTGCTGCTCGACGAGACGCCTGTCATCTTCAGCTATTTCCCCGACCTCCTGGTGCCGGTGCGCAAGAATGTCAGCGGGCTGCCGCCGATCGCCGCCGGCCTGCTGCTCGACCGGGTGTCGCTGGGATAGAGGCTGGATGGACAATTTCTGATTTCGGGCGGCGAGGCTATTCGCCAGCGGGCTGCGAAGGGCGATGGGGGGCCATTGTTCGAGCCGCTCGACTCAGGAGAAGCCCGCCGCCCGGAAACCCACTCCGATACCATGACTCAGTCCAGGTCCATCTCGCTCTGCGCCAACACTCGATGACAAAAGAAACGGGAGACTACCATTCGCAAGCCTCATTTGCGCGGCCGTGGGCCGCATTTTCCCTTGCTCGACACGATCGTGCAGTATGAGTTCGAGCCCGGCTACGTCGCCTTCACCATGCCGACGCAGAAGCGGCTGCGCGTGCAAGTGGGATCGATGATCGTCGCCGACACGACCAGGGCGCTGGTGTTCTACGAATCCGATCACCTGCCGGTCTACTACTTCCCGATGAGTGATGTGCGCGAGGAGTTCCTGCTGCCGAGCAGGACGACGACGGAAGATCCGTTCAAGGGCCTGGCTACGCACTACTCGCTCAACACCGGCATCACCTTGGTCGAGGATGCCGCCTGGCGCTATCTCGACCCGGTCAAGAGCTGTCCGCCGATCGCGGACTACATGTCCTTCTACTGGCCCAAGATGACGCATTGGTATGAGGAGGACGAGGAGATCTTCGTCCACGCCCGCGACCCGTTCCGACGGGTCGACTGCCTGCCGTCGACACGGCGGGTGCAGGTGATCCTGGACGGCGAGCAGGTCGCTGATTCACGGCGCGGCGTGTTCCTGTTCGAGACCGGCCATCCGGTACGCCATTATCTGCCGATCTCCGACACGCGGCTCGATATGTTCGCGCCCAGCCGCTACATCTCGCGCTGCCCCTACAAGGGCATCTCCAACTACTATCACGTGACGACGGGCAAGAAGCGCCACGAGAACCTCGTCTGGTACTATCCGGAGCCGGTGCATGAGGCGGAGCGCATCAAGGGCCTGGTCTGCTTCCATCACGAACTGGTCGACAAGATCCTGGTCGACGGCGTCGAGATCCCGAAAGAAGCCACGGCCGCCTCCGACGGCTATTTCTAGCCGTGTCGCAATGCCCGCGCTGAAGGCTTGATCGGAACGCGGGACAGCGCATACCCTCCCTGAAGCAGGGAGGGCTATCGATGGATCTTTTCAAGCTGGACGGCGATGTCGCGCTGGTTACCGGTGCCGGCAGCGGCATCGGCCAGGCAATCGCGATCGGATTGGCGCAGGCCGGCGCCGACGTCGCCTGTTTCGGCCATGCATCGAAGGGCGGGCTGGAGGAGACCGCACAGCGTATCACCGCGCTTGGGCGCAAGGCGCTGGTGCTGACGGGCACGGTGACGTCCGAGAGCGATCTCGCGGCGGCGACCGACCGCGTCGAGAGCGAACTCGGCGCCCTGACGATTGCCGTCAACAATGCCGGGATCGCCGGATCGGAGCCGGCCGAGACGATGGCCCTGGAGACGTGGCGGAAGGTGCACGAGGTCAATGTCGCCGGCGTGTTCCTGTCCTGCCAGGCCGAAGCGCGCAAGATGCTGGCGCGGCGCAAGGGCTCGATCGTCAACATCGCCTCGATGTCGGGCACCATCGTCAATCGCGGGCTGACGCAGGCGCATTACAATTCCTCGAAGGCCGCCGTCATCCACATGTCGAAGAGCCTCGCCATGGAGTGGGCCGACCGCGGCCTGCGCGTCAACGTGGTCAGCCCGGGCTACACGCTGACGCCGATGAACAAGCGGCCGGAGGTGGCGGAAGAGATCAAGATCTTCAAGCGCGACACGCCGATGGGGCGCATGGCGACGCCCGAGGAAATGGTCGGGCCGACCGTGTTCCTGGCCAGCCGCGCGTCGAGCTTCGTCACCGGCCTCGACCTGATCGTCGATGGCGGCTACGTCTGCTGGTAAGGTGGCTCGGCAGGCGGGTTGGGTGCGACCTCGCCTGCGGTCCGAATTATGCATCCAGCAAGCCTTAGTCGTTGCGCCCGATGAACGTTGGTATATATATTTTCATCCCATGAAACCGTCCTGGCGATGGGGCTTGCCGGGCCGATAGCCGAGGTCAGGGGACCCTGATGGCTCGCATTTTTGCAGGGCGCCATAAGGCTGGCAATCGACCCGCAGATGATCGCTGTCGCAGCGATGCGTCGGCAGCTAGGACGCCGACCCTCTCAGCACCATTTCCGCAAATCAAAAACTCAGCACAATCCCGCCTGCGCCGGTTTTGGCCGCGCGATGGCGGAAACGGCCTTGCGCAAAGGCAGGTCTTTCCAACACAATCAAGAAAAAACCCAACAAGGGCAGAAAGACGCAAGAAGGGAACGAACGATAACCGTCACAGCTTGAAGGAGAACAAGCATGTCATTTCGGAGCAGAGTTTCTAAACTGTCCCTGGGCGCCGCCGCGCTCGCGGCACTGAGCCTGCCAACGCTTTCCGTCCACGCCGCAGCCCCTGAATCCAACGATCCCATCAAGATCGCGCTGTTCGACTGGACCAGCGTCAATCTCAACGCCAAGATTCTCGGCGGTATTCTCGAAAAGCTCGGCTACACCGTCGAATATCCGACTGCCGATTACCTCTCCAGCCTGACCACCGGTCTCACCAATGGCGACCTCGATATCGGCCTGGAATTCTGGGACACGACCGCCGGCGAGGCGATGAAGGCTTCCGACGCCACCGGCCAGACCGAACGCCTCGGCAAGCTCGGCCCCAAGGCCAAGGAAGAGTGGTGGTTCCCCGAATATATGAAGGAGAAATGCCCGGGCCTGCCCAATTGGGAAGCGCTGAAAGATCCGAAATGCGCCGAGGCCTTTTCGACGGCCGAGACGGCGCCCAAGGGTCGTTATCTCGGCGGTCCGGTGACCTGGGAGGGTTTTGACGACGAGCGCGTCGAGGCACTCAAATTGCCATTCACCGTCATCCACGCCGGCACCGACGCGGCGATGTTCGCGGAGCTCGATTCCGCTTACCAGCGCAAGGCGCCGATCATGCTGTGGATCTATTCGCCGCATTGGGCGCCGGCCAAATACAAGGGCGAGTGGGTCGAGTTCCCCGAATACACGCCCGAATGCTACAGCGACCCGAAATGGGGCACGAATCCCGATGCCAAATATGATTGCGGCAAGCCGCATGGCGAGATCTGGAAATATGCCTGGAACGGCATGAAGGACAAATGGCCCGTCGCCTACAAGGTGGCCAAGGCCTACACGGTCGACACCGACGAGCTCAACAAGATGAGCGGCGAGATCGACCTCGGCGGCAAGACGCCGGAGGACGTCGCCGCCGCCTGGATCGCCGCCCACGAAGCCGATTGGAAAGCCTGGGCACAGTGATCGCTCCGACTGGAGAATGAGACCCGGCCGTCGATCGGCCGGGTCTCAATCGTCGATATTCCAGAAGGACGCTTGAATGCCTGACAAGACCGAACAGGAATCGAACGCTGCGGGCGCGCCAAAGGATGCCCGCTCGATAAAGCTGGCCTGCCGCAATGTCTGGAAACTGTTCGGTTCGAACGCAGCCAGCTTCATCCGCGAGCGCGACGGCAAGGCCAGCATGGCCGATATCGCCGCTGCCGGACTGGTCGGGGCGGTACGCGGCGTCGATCTTGAAATCCGCCAGGGCGAGGTCTTCACCATCATGGGGCTCTCGGGGTCGGGCAAGTCGACCCTGGTGCGCTGCATGTCGCGTCTGGTCGAGCCGACGCACGGCAAGGTCGAGTTCGAGGGCAAGGACCTGCTCAAGATCTCCGATGCGGCGCTCATCGAACTCAGGCGCCACCGCATGGGCATGGTGTTCCAGAATTTCGCGCTGCTGCCGCATCTCAACGTGCTGGACAACATCGCCTTTCCGCTCAGCATCCAGGGGCAGGACCGCGCGACGCGCGAAGCACGCGCCCGCGACGTGATCGAGCTTGTCGGCCTGCGCGGCCGCGAGCATTTCTATCCGCGCGAGCTGTCAGGCGGCCAGCAGCAGCGTGTCGGCATCGCCCGCAGCCTGGCGACCAAGCCGGAGATCTGGTTCCTCGACGAGCCGTTCTCGGCGCTCGACCCGTTGATCCGCCGCGAGATGCAGGACGAGCTGACGCGATTGCAGACCATGCTGCACAAGACCATCGTCTTCATCACCCATGATTTCGACGAGGCGATAAGGCTGGCCGACCGCATCGCCATCATGAAGGATGGCGAAGTCATCCAGATCGGCACGCCGGAGGAACTGGTGGTTGATCCCGCGACCGACTATGTCACCGAATTCACCCGCGACGTCGACCGCGCCAAGGTGATCTCGGCGAAGAGCCTGATGCGCGCCTGCGACGGCGCCGAGCATGGCGGCACGGTGGCGCCAGAGGCCAAGATTGCCAGCTTCTCGGCCAGCATCGTCGCGGTCGGCAGACCGTTCGCGGTGGTCAACGGCAGCGGCAAGCCGATCGGCGAGGTGACGCCGCAAGCGGTGATCGACCTGCTCGCCGGCATCGAGAGGTCAGGAGCCGGTGCATGACAGTAACGGCAAGCGCCAGTGGGACGAGGCCGCGACCGGCGCAGACCCGGCTGCTGGTCTGGGCCGCAGCGCTTGCGGTGGTGCTGGTCGTGTTCCTGCTCCAGGACAGTCTCCCCTGGGCTGTCAACTATCCGGCCGAGGCGATCGTGCCGGTCGCCGATTGGGTCAGCGCCCTGATGCGCTGGATAAAGATAAACCTGTCATGGCTGACGCGGTCGACCACCGCCGTGCTCGGCGTGCCGCTCGATTTCGCGCTCGACCTTCTGGCCAAGAATTTCAAGATCGGCCACGGTGCCGACGCCTATGTGCTGCCGCGCCTGTCCTGGATCGGCGTCTGCGCGGCAGCCTTTGTCGCCGGGCATGCCGCTGGCGGTCGCAAGCTCGGCATGCTGGTCGGCGGCTGTTTTCTCTACATCGCGCTGTTCGGCCAATGGACCAGCGCCATGCTGACGCTGGCGCTGATTTCCATCGCCGTGCCATTCTGCATCGCCACGGGATTGTTCGTCGGCATCTGGGCCTGGCGCAAGCCTTGGGCGGAAAGGCTGATCGTCTCCCCTGCCCTCGATCTGATGCAGACCATCCCGACCTTCGCGTACCTCATCCCGATGCTGCTTCTGTTCGGCAACAGCCCGGTTTCGGCGATGATCGCCACCGCCGTCTTCGCCACGCCGCCAATGGTGCGGGCAACGATGCTCGGCCTGTCGCGGGTGCCGTCCGAGATCAACGATTTCAGCGAGATGGCCGGCTGCACGGCGCGGCAGAAACTATGGCGCGTGCTTTTGCCGTCGGCGCGGCCGACGCTGATGGTCGGCGTCAACCAGGTGATCATGCTGGCGCTGAACATGGTCATCATCGCCTCGATGATCGGCGCCGGCGGGCTAGGCTATGACGTGTTGCTGGCGCTGCGTGCGCTGAAGGTCGGCGAAGCCATGGAGGCGGGGCTGGCCATCGTGGCGCTGGCCATCGCGCTCGACCGGCTGAGCCAGGCCATCGCCGCCAACCATGCAAAAGGTCACGTCCACCGGCAAGTCCAGCCCGCTTTCTGGCGGCGCAATCTGACGCTGGCCGTCGCCATCCTGATCGCCACCACACTGCTTGGCCTCTTCGTGCCTGCCTTCGCGGCGGTGCCGAAGGCGATCACCTTCACCACTGCGCCATTGTGGAAAGCGGCGGTGAATTGGGTGACGATCAATTTCTTCGATGTCATCGAGGCGTTCCGCGTGGCGTTGATCCTCAACGTGCTGAACCCGGTGCGCGCCTTCTGCGAGGGCTTTCCGTGGCTGGGCGCGGTGTTCCTGCTCGGCCTTGCGGGCTATCAGCTTTCCGGGTTGCGCCTGGCCGCTCTGGTGGCAGTGCTGACCGCCTTCTGCGCCGTCACCGGGCTGTGGGAAAAGACCATGGCGACCGTCTATCTCTGCGGCATCTCGGCCTTCATCGCTTGCCTGATCGGCATTCCGATCGGCCTGATGGCCGCGCGCAGCGACCGCGTCGAGAAGGTGATCACGCCCGTCATCGACACGCTGCAGGTACTGCCCTCCTTCTGCTTCATCATTCCGGTGGTGATGCTGTTCCGCGTCGGTGACGTCACCGCGATGATCGCAACGATCGCCTTCGCCGTGGTGCCGGCGATCCGCTACACCAATCACGGCATCAGGCAGGTGCCGCCGGCACTGATCGAGGCGGCCAAGGTTTCGGGCTGCACGCCGCGCCAGACTTTCTTTCGCGTGCAATTGCCACTCGCGCTGCCCGAGATCATGCTGGGCGTCAACCAGACGATCCTGATGGCGTTGGCGATGATCATCATCTGCGCCATGGTCGGCACCCGTGATCTCGGCCAGGAGGTGTTCATCGCGCTGTCCAAGGCCGATTCCGGCCGCGGCATCGTGGCAGGCCTCGCCATCGCCTTCATCGGCATCGTCGCCGACCGGCTGTTCAATGCCTGGACGGCCAAGGCACGGGCAAGGCTGGGTTAAAGCTCAACCGGCGAACTTATCAAGGGAGGAAGACATGACCAGCAGGATTGCCCGCTGCGCCTGTGGCCAATTGCAGATCCGCTGTCCGCAACAGCCGGCCAAAATATCGCTTTGCCACTGCCTGGACTGCCAGCGGCGCACCGGCAGTCCGTTCGGGATAGCGGCTTTCTTCGATGCCGACGCGATCGACATCGACGGCTCATCCCAGATATTCCGGCGCAATTCCGACAGCGGCTTTCCCGTCACGTTCCACTTCTGTGGACACTGCGGCTCGACGGTGTTCTGGTATCCGTCGCGCAAACCGGAGGCGGTCGCTGTCGCGGTCGGCTGTTTCGCCGATCCGTCTTTCCCTGCGCCGACGCAAGCCGTCTATGGCGAAAGCCGCCACGACTGGGTCGTGTTGCCGGCCTGAAAGCCGCTACTCCGCCGCGACGCCCTTCACCTCCAGATAGCTCTCCATCGAATCGTCCAGCGCCTGCAGCCACGGCGTATGGTGCAGCGGCGCCATGGTGCCGGTCATCAACGAGCGGTAGGAATGGTCGCGGAAGCTCATGATGTCTTCCACCTTGTGATGCTCCCATTCCATGAAGGTCTGGTTGACCGCCTCGACGTCGAAGCCGGGATAGTCGGTCTGGTCCATCAGTTCCTTGGTGTAGTCGCCCTGGAACCAGATCATCTGCTCGGCGTCTTCCAGCGTCTCCTCGCGCGCCCGCCATCTGGCGCCGTGCTCGGCCATTGCCTGCGCGGACGGCAGCTTGATGCGGCCCATGATGACGTCGCGCGCGAACCAAGCCTGCGCGTCGAACATGTTGAAAGTGTAGAACTGGTCCTGCATGCCGATGTAGAAAAGCTTCGGGTTCTTCTCCCAAACGACGCCTTCATAGAGATCCAGCGGCCACATGCGGTTGGCGGTCTTGAGCTTCAGGTCGTCGGTGAGGAAGGGGAAGGAATGGAGATAGCCGGTGCACAGGATGATTGCGTCGATATCCTTGGTTGAACCATCCTTGAAATGCGCGGTCTTGCCGACGACCTTCTGGAGCAGCGGCACCTCTTTCCAGTTCTCAGGCCATTTGAAGCCCATCGGCTTGGAGCGGTAGCTCGAGGTGATCGACTTCGCCCCGTATTTGTAGCACTGCGAGCCGATGTCCTCGGCCGAATAGGAGCGGCCGATGATCAGGATGTCCTTGCCCTTGAATTCCATCGCGTCGCGGAAATCGTGGCTGTGCAGGATGCGGCCGTTGAAGGTCGAGAACCCCTCGAAATAGGGAACGTTTGGCACCGAGAAATGCCCGGAGGCGACGACGACATTGTCGAACTCTTCCGAATAGGTGACGTCGTTGGTGCGGTCATGCGCGGTGACGGTGAATTCCTTCGTCTCGTCCGAGAAGGTCACCATGCGCACAGGACTGTTGAAGCGCACCCATTTGCGCACGCCTGACTTTTCGACGCGGCCCTTGATGTAGTCCCACAGCACGGCGCGCGGGGGATAGGAGCCGATCGGTCGGCCGAAATGTTCCTCGAACGTGTAGTCGGCGAATTCCAGGCATTCCTTCGGCCCGTTCGACCAGAGATAGCGATACATCGAGCCGTGCACCGGATCGCCATGCTCGTCGAGGCCGGTGCGCCATGTATAATTCCACAGGCCGCCCCAGTCGGACTGCTTTTCGAAGCAGACGATCTCGGGAATGTCTGCCCCTTTGTCGGCCGCTGACTTGAAGGCCCTGAGCTGTGCTAGGCCGGACGGTCCGGCCCCGATGACGGCAACGCGAGTGTTCATTTCCGGGCCTCCATTTTTTTGATTTCCCCAGCGAAACAAATTTCACTGGCAGTGACAGTAATTGGCCCTTCGGCACTGTCAACAGTCATCTGCGGGAGCGGCGTTTGCGCAAGGCGGATTCCTGGCGAAGAACCCGCATTGGCCGAAATCGCGGGATTGGCGCATGCGACATAAGACGGCTTGCCGACGCGGCTGCGCTCATGTATCGCCACCGAACATGTTCACCTTGAGTGAAATAAATCCGCGAAGTCCGGGGGGCGACATGGCGAAAAACGCTTCAAATCCAAAGGCCGGTGCTGGAGCCGGCGGCGCAAAGGCAAAGCCGCTGCCAAAGGTCTCAGTGGACGGGAAGACCATCCGCGCGCCGCTGACACAGAACCCGCACGCCATCCGCGACACGCGTGAAAAGGTGCTGGAAGTGGCGATCGGCCGCGAGGTGCGCGCGTTCCGCAAAAAGCTCGGCATCACCGTCGCCGATCTGGCGGTCGCCACCGACATTTCGCTGGGCATGCTGTCGAAGATCGAGAACGGCATCACCTCGCCGTCGCTGACCACTTTGCAGGCGCTGTCGCGGGCGCTGGGTGTTCCCGTCACCGCCTTCTTCCGCCGCTTCGAAGAGGAGCGCAGCGCCGTTTTCGTCAAGGCGGGCGAAGGGTTGGACGTCGAGCGCCGCGGCACGCGGGCCGGCCACCAGTACAATCTGCTTGGTCACATCGGCTCGAACACCAGCGGCGTCGTCGTCGAGCCCTATCTGATCACGCTGACCGAGGATTCGGACGTGTTCCCGACCTTCCAGCACGAGGGCATGGAATTCCTCTATATGCTCGAGGGCGAGGTCGTTTACCGACACGGCAGCAATCTCTATCCGATGAAGCCCGGCGACAGCCTGTTCTTCGACGCCGACGCCCCGCACGGACCGGAGCAACTGACGAAACTGCCCATGCGCTATCTGTCGATCATCTGCTATCCGCAGAGCGCGGGGTAAGGGGACTCGATTTCCTTTTTTACAGCATTGGCGATTGGCGAAAGCCGAAGTGGCATCCGATCTCCCCCCTTGAGGGGGAGATGTCCGGCAGGACAGAGGGGGCGAACCGCGATGACGCATAATCTCGTATCCGCCAACAACCGCCGCAATGCGCGCAGGATGCGCAAGGTGATGACCGACGCCGAACTCAAGCTCTGGAATGAGATCAGGGCACATAGGTTGATGGGACTGGGGTTTCGGCGCCAGATGCCTATCGCCGGCCATATCGTCGATTTTGCATGCCCGGACAAAAAGCTGATCGTCGAGCTTGATGGTTCCCAGCATGGCCAAGCCGAAGCGTTGGAATTGGACGCTGCAAGAACCGCCAAGTTCGAAGCCCTGGGCTGGACCGTCCTGCGCTTCTGGAACGACGATGTTATCCGCGACATCGACAGTGTCTGCCAGCATGTCGTGATTGTGGCCGGGCTGGGCGGCGGGTGAGTTTCGCGGAGCGTTAGAGGTTGGACATTGGGCAAGGCCTGCGCTCCACGGCGCCCCCTCTGCCCTGCCGGGCATCTCCCCTCTTGGGGGAGATTGGCTGCTTGGAGGGCAGCGTCAATCAATCCGGCCCGAATCCCGGGCTCGTCGCACTGCCATCATCCAATTTCGACAGCCACTCGACCAGTGTCGGGCGGTAGCGCGTCAGCCCCTTGTAGGTGGCGAGTTCCTCGGGCAGGTCGCGGACGACGCGGTGCAGGCGGCGCGCCCATTTCGGTTGCGTCACCAGCTCGTCCATCTTGATCAGGTAGCAGCGGATCGGGAAGACGATGGCGTTGGAACGCGGCAGGCGCCAGAAGCTCTGCAACTCGACGCGCAGATGCACCTTGTCGCCGACATTGTCGGGCGTCACCGTCGCGCGGTCCGGGCCCCATTTGTGGTAATTCTCGGGGCTGGTGTCGAGGCGCGGATTGACGGTCATGGTCCAGTTCAGGCGACGCGCCGGCTTGCCCTGCTGGATGTTGATGAGGAACTTCAGCGCCCTGACGAAAATCCCCTTTTCATGTGCCAGCGGTACCGGAGCGTGCCACTCGAAGAAGTTCATGCCGATGTCGAAGTCGAGCGACCAGTCGGCCTGGGTGGTGACCATTCCGGCATCCATCCAAAGATTGCCGTCGCGCTGATCGAGGATGCAGAAATCGCCCTGGCTCTGGCGGGTGATGTATTCCATCGGTCCGTAAGGCAGCGTCGAGGTGTCGCCGAAGGTGAAGGTGTCGTCGATGCCGAGCGGCCGGTTGATCCAGCGCCAGCGGTCGCCGTCTCGGGTCAGCGTGAAATGCTCGGGATAGCCCAGCGCCTGCTGCTCCATCAGAAGTTCGAGCAGATCCCAGCCGGCCAGCGTCATGTGCGGCAGCGACTGGCAGCGCAACGGATCCTCGGCCAGGACCAGAGCGCGGTCCTGCATCTCGGCGACATAGTGCTCGTCGACATCGATCAGGTTTTCCAGCACGCTGCCCTTCGGACCGACCACATGCGGCTCGATGTTGATCGCATACATGTAGCTGTCTTCATGGAACGGAAACGGGAACCGCCTGATGTGCTCAGGGCTGTTCCTGAAGGTGAAGTCGTCGCGAAACGTTTCCTTGCGAAAGGTGATGCCCAAGCTCGCCTCCTATCTTTCCAAGACCAGCGATTTGCCTTCGAAGCGCGACACGCACGGCATGATCTTGCAATCGGAGCGATGATCTTCCTCGCTCAGCCAATGGTCGTTGTGGATGAACTTGCCGTCGGACGAAATGACGTTGGTTTCGCATTGGCCGCAAACGCCGCCGCGGCAGAGATAGGGCGGATCGACGCCGGCCGCCTCGATCGCCTCGAGCAGGCTCTGCTGCTCGCCGACCCGGATGCTCTTGCCGCTGACGGCCAGCGTCACATCGAAGGGCAATCCCGGTTGCGGCGCCGCGAAATGCTCGAAATGCACGGTCTCCGGTGGCCAGCCAAGCGCGGCGGCGCGCTCGCGCACCCAGCCGATCATGCCTGCCGGACCGCAGACATAGAGATGCGTGCCGAGCGGCTGCGACGACAGCAGCCGGTCGAGGTCTATGCGTTCCCCGCGGTCGTCGTGATAGAGCCGGACCCGGCGGCCGTAGCGCTGTTGCAGCACATCGGCATAGGTGCCGAGCGAAGCCGTGCGGCAGGTGTAGTGCAGTTCGAAATTGCCGCCCTCGCCTGCCAACTGCGCGGTCTGGGCCATGAAGGGCGTGATGCCGATGCCGCCCGCCAGCATCAAATGTTTCTTCGCCCGGAGATCGAGTGAGAACAGATTGACTGGATAGGAGATCACCATCTCCAGGCCGGGCTTGACGCTCCGGTGCATGAAAAGCGAGCCGCCCCGGCCGACATCGTCGCGACGTATCGAGATCGTGTATTCGCGCGTGTCGAGCGGCGAGCCCATCAGCGAATAGGGATTGAGCCTTGTGCGGTCGCCGTCGCGCATCTCGACCACGACATGGGCGCCACCTGAAAAGGTCGGCAACAGCTCGCCGTCGCGGCGGCGGAAATGAAAGCGGGTGACCAGCTCGTTGACGGGAACAACATCGCTGACGACGACGTCGAGTTTGGTGGTGCCGGTGCTCATCGGAAGACCTCCTCGATCGGAGGAATTTCGCTGCGATCCTCGGCATTGATGCAGACGCCCTGGAACGCCGCCAGCCGCCGCGAATAGTGGTCGCGTACCAGAAGTAGCAGGCCGCAATGCGAGCAGGTGGCGGGTTGCGTCGTTACATTCTCGGTGATGCCCTTGCAATGCACGCACTGCACGCGGCGCGCCAGCGAGCCGCGATGTTCGGTCTGGATCGCGGTGTGGTCGATGCCGGCATCGAGCGCCACCTGCATGGCCTGGCCGATCAGCCCTTCGGTACCGGCGAGATAGAGGCGCAGGCCCATATGCGCGTTATCAAGCGTCTGTTTCAGCCGCGGCAGCAGGCTGGCGAAGGACGGCGCCTGGTGGAAGCGCGCCGGTTTCAGCGCTTCGAGAGCGGCGACATGCTTGTCGTCCGGCCCGGGAATGAAGACGATTTCGGCACCGTCGAAGAACCTGTCCGGAGCCGTCTTGGCCATGTCCGCTATCGCGAGCGCACCCTCGGCATCGGCGATGAAAAGATGATGCTTGCCGGGCTGCGGCGACAAGGTTCCGTAGACGGGCCGGCTGATGATCGACTTGGCTGCCATTCTCTGCTTCGTGCCTCGAACCCTCGCCTTCGACTATGCCTCAGCCTTTCGCCGTGCGCTTGCTCTTCTTTGGGTCATCGAACGGCAATGGCTGCGCCGTCGCCTTAATCGATCCGCTCCTGTTGCGGATCTCGAGCCTTGTGTCCTTGACGGCGCAGTCGACGTCGAGGCGGACGATGCCCATCGATTTCTCGACCAGCGGCGAATACATGGCGCAGGTGACGACGCCGACTTGTCTGCCATCGCGATAGACCGGGGCGCCCTCGTCGGCCGGCTCCTTGCCGTCGAGCAACACGCCATAGATCTTGAAGCGCTCCTTGCCCTTGAGACGGTAGTGCTCCTCGGCGCCACGAAAGCCGGTCTTGCCCGGGCTGACGGTGAAGTCGAGGCCGAGTTCCCACAGCGTGTCGCCGGGGCCTTCATTCTCGAACGGATATTTCTGCGAATTGTCGTAGGGATAGAACAGGAGATAGCTCTCGACGCGCAGCATGTCGAGCGTGGTGAAGCGGCACGGGATAATGCCGGCGCTCTTGCCCTCGTCGAGGATCCTGTCCCAGATCGTGCCGGCATCCTGGCCGCGGCAGAAGATTTCATAGCCGCGCTCGCCGGTATAGCCGGTGCGCGAGATCATCACCGGAAAACCGAAGAGCTGCGTCTGCATGTGATGGAAATAGTTGAGGTCGCGAATGCCCGGCACGTGCCTGGCAAGATAGTCGACCGCCGCCGGCCCCTTGCAGCGAGAGGTCGTGCAGATTGTCGTCGAAGCACAGCGACACGTCCCTGCCCATCGCCGCCCGCTGCAACTCCTCATGTCCGGTTCCCGAGCCATGCACCACCATCCAGCTATTCGGCCCGGTGCGGTAGAGGATGCAGTCGTCGGTGAATTTTCCCGCCTCGTTGAGCATGCAGGCATAGGCCGATTTGCCGGGATAGATTTTTTCGACGTCGCGCGTGGTGGCGAGATCGATAAGGTGCGAGGCGTGCGGGCCTGTGATGTGGACCTTCTTCAGGCCCGAGACATCCATCAGCCCGGCCTTGGTGCGGATAGCGATGTATTCCTCGTCGGCATCCTTGTCGTAGGTCCAGGCGGTGCCCATGCCGCTCCAGTCTTCGAGTTTCGAACCCAGCGCGCGATGGCGATTCGCCAGGGTTGAAAATCTCCAGGATGCCGTCATCCGATCCTCCGTTCGATATTTTGATTATGTTCCCTGCTCCTGTGCGCGCGGGCTGGAGCTTTGAGCGAATATTGATCGCAAACGCGTGGGGCCTGCAATCCCCTGAAAGCAAATAATTTCATTGTCAGGCAAAATTCGTCATCCGAACAAGCCGGTTAACTCTGCGTAAATTCGCCTTGACAATTTCCGAATTCGGTCTGAATTTATGAAAAAAATTTCACTCTCTTGAAAGAGAACGGCGGACGGTGGATTCGGAACCGGACGTCGAAAAAGGGGAAAACCGATGTCAGACCTGCAGCAGCGCATCGAGGCGCTGTACCGTTCCGACTTGCGCGGATCCGCGCTCCTGATCGTCTGCCTGTGGGCGACGATCCTCTTCGTCCTCTTCATGACATGGCCGCATATCCCGCATGACGGCATCAAGGCCGTCGTCGCGATTGCCGCCGCCGCGGTGCTGATCTTCAACACGGCGGCGATCCTGGCCATGGTCAACCACTACAAGGAGGACAAGGAGTTCATCTACGGGCTCGACATCAAGAACTACGACCGCAACCGCAAATCCTGAGGGGGAGAGAAGCATGTCCCGCTACACGCCGCCGCAACAGAGCAAGGCCGGGCAGGTCTTCGATATCGCCGTCGTCGTGGTCGCCATCTTTGTGGCGCTGTGGCTGCCGCTGAAACTGGGATTGGCGGGAGCAGCCAAGTCCATCGACGCGCTCGACGCCAAGACCTGGGAGGCGCTCGGCCAGAACCCGACCATGGCGTCGATTTGGGAAAGGCTCGGCTATACGCCCGAGACCGCGCACGACATCATCCAGAACCGTTTCCACTACATCATCGACTGGCCGACGCTGGTTGTCATGGCAGCCGTGTTGATCGGTTATTTCGTGTTCCTGTTCCGGGCATCCGACCGTGAATATCGCGACGTCATCAACGAGAAGTTCGACGAGAAATAATCCGGGGACAGACCATGTGGATAGTACTCTCTTACGCATGCTGGGGCATCTCGATCGTGCTTGCGCTGTGGATGCTCTACGATTGGTTCAAGGTCGATACGACCTACTCCGAGGATGTGCTGACGTCCTCGCGCGAAGGCGAACTTGAAGCCGCTTCCGAAAAACACCGGATCTGAGTGGGGATTGATCGATGACGGTCGTGGTTGAAACTGCGGGTTCGGCAACAAATGGCGACAGGGTCTCGCTGCTTCGGGTGCTTGGCCCGGCCCATGTCTGGGCGTTGGGTGTGGGCATCGTCCTGGTCGGCGAGTTCACCGGCTGGAATTTCTCCGCCGACAAGGGCGGCGCGCTTGCCGCGCTGATTGTCTGCTGGGTCGTCGGGCTGCTCTATACCTCGGTCGCCATGATCGATTCCGAAGTGACGTCGACGGTCGCCGCCGCGGGCGGCCAATATGCGCAGGCCAAGCACATCGTCGGGCCGCTGATGGCCTTCAACGTCGCGCTGTTCCTGGTCTTTGCCTACACGATGCTCGAAGTGTCGGACGCCATCCTGCTCGGCGACACGATCGTCGCCAAGGCGGGCGTCGAGGGTCTCACCCACAACTCCTTCATCGCCGCCACCATCGTCGTCCTGGCATGGCTCAACTATCGCGGCGTGCTGATGACTCTCAACGTCAACTTCGTCATCACCGCGATCGCCTATATCTCCATCGTCATCCTGTTCTTCTCGGTCAGCCCGTGGACGCAAGGCGCGGTGCTGAAGCTCAACGAGTTGGTCACCCCGGACAATGCTCTGCCCTATGGCTGGATCGGCGTCATCGCCGCTTTCCAGTTCGGCATCTGGTACTATCTCGGCATCGAGGGCACCACGCAGGCGGCCGAGGAAGTGCGCTCGCCCGCGCGCTCGCTGCCTTATGGCACGATGGCCGGCATGATCACGCTTCTGATCGCCGCCGCCATGACCTGGTATGTCTGCGCCTCGCTGATGCCCTGGGAATATCTCGGCATCACTTATTATCCGCTGTGGGACGCCGGCAAGCTGACCGGCAACCCGCTGCTGGAAAACCTCCTGTTCATCGCCACGCTGCTTGCCGCACTGGCGTCCGCCAATGGCTGCATCAACGACGCGGCGCGCGCCTGGTTCTCGCTCGGCCGCGATCGCTACCTGCCGAGCTGGTTCTCGGCGGTGCACCCGAGATACCGCACGCCCTACCGCTCGATCCTGTTCCTGCTGCCGATCGCGCTCGCCTTCGCCTTTATCGCCGACCTCAACCAGGCGATCACCTTCTCGATCCTGTCCGGCGTGCTGCAATATACGTTCATGAGCATCAACATCATGATGTTCCGGAAGAAGTGGCCTCTGGGTTCGATCCGCCGCGGCTACACGCATCCCTTTCACCCGCTGCCGGCGATCGTCTTGTTCTGCCTGTGCGTGGTCACCTTCTTCGCCATCTTCCTCGGCTTCGGCTCGCAGCTCATCGCCATGGTCGCGTTCTATTTCCTGATCTCGCTGTGGTTCCATTTCTACCGCTACAAATTCGTGCGGCGCGGCGACCAGTTCACCATGCCGTGGCCGAAACCGCAGGGCTATTGATGGGAGTAGGCCCGTCCGAATTGGGCGGGCCTGGCATGACGAAATGTCCGAGGTGACGTCAGCACTGCTTGCCGGGGCGGCTGTCCTGGCTCTCGTCCTGCACTTTGCCTGGCTGGCACGCCGCAGCCGCGACAGGGCTGCCGTGGCGCGCGCCGCCGACCAGGCCAGCATCCGCGCCGTCATTGCCGACGCCGAAGATGTCTCGGACGGTACTGCCGGCGTCGTTACGTGGGAAGGCTCGTGGAACGGCCAGCGCGTGCAGTTGCGCACCATCGTCGACACGCTGGCGACGAGAAAGCTGCCGGCGCGCTGGCTCAGCGTATCGATAACGGAGAAAACAGCCGTGCCCGGCACCTTCGACATGATGATGCGGCCGGGCTCGCCGACGACATTCTCCAATTTCGACCATCTCGACCACACGCTGCCGAAGGCGCCCGGCTTTCCCGCCGAGGCGGTGCTTCGAACGGACCGCAGAGGCGTGCGCTTCCCGCAAAACATCATCGCCGACCACCTGGAGCCCTTTTCAGAAGGACGCGCCAAGGAGCTACTGATCACGCCAAAGGGTGTGCGTATCGTCTGGCTGCTGGCCGAAGCCGAGCGGGCCCGCTACGGTGTCTTCCGGCAAGCCGCTTTCGGTGACGCGCAAATCGACCCGGCGCTGATCTCGCGGCTGCTCGTATCCCTTTCGGGACTGCGCGACGCGATCAACAGGAACGAACGGAAAGCGGCATGACCGGCGCAACCCCCTCGCCCGGACCTACCAGCCCATATATCGTCTTGGGCGCGGCAACCCTGCTGCCGGGCAGCGGCCACGTCATGCTGGGCGTTCCCACGCGCGGCCTGCAGTTTCTTTTCTTCATGGTCATCCTGGCCTGGGTGACGGCGAAGATCGCCCCGCCCGACGCCAGCTTTGTCGGCCGCCACGCCGGCGGCTTCCTGATCTATGCGCTGTCGATCCTTGACGCCTACAAGATGGCTCGTATCCGGACCGCCAAATGGGCCCATTCCATGCGCCGGCAAGGCGATGGGCCGCCGGATGGGACAAAACACAACGCGTAACGAGAGGAATATTTTTTTCATACCAATTGAATTCCCCGAACTCATTCGATACATCATTTTTTGGCTACAAACGGTCTGGAGGCTGGCATGTGCGGAATCGTTGGACTTTTCCTGAAGGACAAGGCGCTGGAGCCGCAGCTCGGTGCGATGTTGTCGCAGATGCTGGTATCGCTCAGCGATCGCGGACCCGACAGCGCCGGCATCGCGATCTATGGTGCGCCGTCCCGCAACGAGGCCAAGATCACCATCCAGTCGCCGAGGCCGGAGCGTGATTTCCGTGGACTGGACGCCGAACTCACCAAGGCGCTCGGCGTGCCGGTGAGCGTCATGGTAAAATCGACGCATGCCGTCATCAGGACCACGCCCGAAAAGGTCGATGCCGCGCGTGAGACCATCCAGTCGCTCAGGCCCGACATCCGCATCATGGGTGCCGGCGAAGCCGTGGAAATATACAAGGAAGTCGGCTTGCCCGAGGCTGTGGTCGACCGCTTCGACATCCGTGGGATGACCGGAACGCATGGCATCGGGCACACCCGCATGGCGACGGAATCGGCGGTGACGACGATGGGCGCGCATCCATTCTCGACCGGCGCCGACCAGTGCCTGGTGCACAATGGCTCGCTGTCCAACCACAACAACGTTCGCCGCGAACTGGTCCGCGAAGGCATGAAATTCGAGACCGAGAACGACACCGAAGTGGCGGCCGCCTATCTCTCCTCCCAGATGGCGCATGGCAAGAACCTCGGCGAGGCGCTGGAGGGCACCCTCTCAGATCTCGACGGTTTCTTCACCTTCGTCGTCGGCACCAAGAACGGCTTCGGCGTGGTGCGCGACCCGATCGCCTGCAAGCCCGCCGTGATGGCCGAGACGGACCAGTATGTCGCCTTCGGCTCGGAATATCGCGCGCTGACCAAACTGCCCGGCATAGACAATGCGAGAGTCTGGGAACCGGAACCCGCAACCGTCTATTTCTGGGAGCATTGAGTTCATGCCGGCAACAAAACTTTCAACCGCGGCGGCGAGCGACCATGCCTCCCGGGTGTTCGACCTGGACCAGATGTCGCTGCGCGAGCTCAACCAGGCACTGCACAATCTGACGCCAGGCTCGAACGAGACCGCCTGGGAAGTGTTGAACCCGAAGGGCAGCCATTCGGTCGCCGTCGGCGTCGACCAGCCGGTCAGCATCGATGTGCGCGGCAGCGTCGGCTATTACTGTGGCGGCATGAATTCCGGCAGTGCCATCACCGTGCATGGTTCGGCGGGACCCGGCGTTGGCGAAAACATGATGTCGGGGTCGATAACAGTCAAAGGCGACGCCAGCCAATATGCCGGCGCCGCCGGCAAGGGCGGGCTGCTCGTCATCGAGGGCAATGCGTCCTCGCGGTGCGGCATTTCGATGAAAGGCATCGACATCGTCGTGCACGGCAATATCGGCCATATGTCGGCCTTCATGGCGCAGTCCGGCAATCTGGTGGTGCTGGGCGATGCCGGCGACGCGCTCGGCGATTCCATCTACGAGGCACGGCTATTCGTGCGCGGCAAGGTCGACAGTTTGGGCGCCGACTGCATCGCCAAGGAAATGCGGCCCGAACACCTCGAACTCCTGCAAGGCCTGCTCGATCGCGCCGGCGTCACCGGCGTCAAGCCGTCGGAGTTCAAGCGCTACGGCTCGGCGCGCACGCTCTACAATTTCAATATCGACAACGCCGACGCGTATTGAGGCAGCATGACCTATCGCAACCCGCCGACGACGCCGCGCAAATCCGCGACTTTCGACGACTACACGCTTTCCGAGATCCGCCGCGCCGCGGCCACCGGCATCTATGACATCCGGGGCGCCGGCGCCAAGCGCAAGCTGCCGCATTTCGACGACCTTCTGTTCCTGGGCGCATCGATCTCGCGCTATCCGCTCGAAGGCTATCGCGAGCGCTGCGACACATCAGTCGTGTTGGGCTCACGCCATGCCAAGAAGCCGATCGAGCTGAAAATCCCGATCACCGTTGCTGGCATGAGCTTCGGCTCGCTGTCGGGCCCGGCCAAGGAAGCGCTCGGGCGCGGCGCGACGCTGTCGGGCACCTCGACCACGACCGGCGACGGCGGCATGACCGAGGAAGAGCGCGGCCATTCCAAGCAACTCGTCTACCAATATCTCCCCTCGCGCTATGGCATGAATCTGCGCGACCTGCGGCGCGCCGATGCCATCGAGGTCGTCGTCGGCCAGGGCGCCAAGCCCGGCGGCGGCGGCATGCTGCTCGGACAGAAGATCTCCGATCGCGTCGCCGAGATGCGCACGCTGCCCAAGGGCATCGACCAGCGCTCGGCCTCGCGCCATCCCGACTGGACCGGGCCGGACGATCTCGAGATCAAGATTCTCGAACTGCGCGAAATCACCGACTGGGAGAAGCCGATTTACGTCAAGGTCGGCGGCGCCCGCCCCTACTACGACACAGCGCTTGCGGTGAAGGCCGGCGCCGACGTCGTCGTCGTCGACGGCATGCAGGGCGGCACGGCGGCGACGCAGGAAGTGTTCATCGAGAATGTCGGCCAGCCGACGCTCGCCTGCATCAGGCCGGCGGTGCAGGCGCTGCAGGATCTCGGCATGCATCGCAAGGTGCAGCTGATCGTCTCGGGCGGCATCCGCAACGGCGCCGATGTCGCCAAGGCGCTGGCGCTCGGCGTCGACGCGGTCTCCATCGGCACGGCTGCCCTTGTCGCGCTCGGCGACAACGATCCCCGCTGGGAGGCGGAGTACAACGAGCTCGGCACCACATCAGGCGCCTATGATGACTGGCACGAAGGCCGCGACCCGGCCGGCATCACCACGCAGGATCCCGAACTGATGAAGCGGGTCGATCCGGTGGCCGCCGGCCGCCGGCTGGCGAACTATCTCAAGGTGATGACGCTGGAGGCGCAGACCATCGCCCGCGCTTGCGGCAAGAACAGCCTGCACAATCTCGAACCCGAGGATCTCGTCGCACTCACGATCGAGGCCGCCGCGATGGCCGGCGTGCCGCTGGCCGGCACCAACTGGATACCGGGGAAGAACGGCTTCTGATCAACAAAGGGCCGAAGGCCATATGCTCTAGGGCCAACAATCGACAAAAATGGGGAACTTCCGTGACAGTTGATCTTGCAGAGTTCGCAAGGGCGAAAAACGTCAAATATTTCATGATCTCCTACACCGACCTGTTCAGCGGGCAACGCGCCAAGCTGGTGCCGGCGCAGGCGATATCAGATATGCAGAAGGATGGCGCCGGCTTCGCCGGTTTCGCTACCTCGCTCGACCTCACGCCGGCACATCCCGACATGCTGGCGGTGCCGGATCCGAATTCGGTTATCCAGCTGCCCTGGAAGCCTGACGTCGCCTGGGTCGCCGCCAACTGCATCATGGACGACAAGGAGGTCGACCAGGCACCGCGCAACACGCTTAAGCGACTGATCGCGGAAGCCGCTAACGACGGCATGCATGTCAAGACCGGCGTCGAGGCGGAATTCTTCCTGATCTCGCCCGACGGCAAAACGATCTCCGACGAATATGATACGGCGGCGAAACCATGCTACGACCAGCAAGCGTTGATGCGCCGCTACGACGTCATCGCCGAGATCTGCGACCACATGCTGGCGCTCGGCTGGGGCGCCTACCAGAACGACCACGAGGATGCCAACGGCCAGTTCGAGATGAACTGGGCCTTCGACGATGCGCTGGCGACCGCCGATAAGCATTCTTTCTTCAAGTTCATGGTCAAGTCGATCGCAGAGAAACACGGCCTGCGCGCCACCTTCATGCCCAAGCCCTTCCAGGGACTGACCGGCAATGGCTGCCATGCGCACATCTCGGTGTGGGACAAAACAGGCAAGACCAATGTCTTTGCCGACAATTCGATGGAGCTCGGCCTGTCGGCCAAGGGCAAGAACTTTCTTGGCGGCATCATGAAACATGCCTCGGCTCTCGCCGCCATCACCAACCCGACCGTCAACTCCTACAAGCGCATCAACGCCCCGCGCACCATTTCAGGCGCCACCTGGGCGCCAAACACGGTGACCTGGACCGGCAACAACCGCACCCACATGGTGCGCGTGCCCGGCCCCGGCCGTTTCGAGCTGCGGCTGCCTGATGGCGCGGCCAACCCTTATCTGCTGCAAGCCGTCATCATCGCCGCCGGCCTCGACGGCATCCGCTCCAAGGCCGACCCCGGCAGGCGCTACGACATCGATATGTACCAGCACGGTCACACGGTGGAGGGCGCGCCGAAATTGCCGCTCAACCTGCTCGACGCGTTGCGCGAATTCGACAATGACAAATCGCTCAAGACGGCGCTGGGTGAGGAATTCTCGTCGGCTTATCTAAAGCTGAAGCACCAGGAATGGAATTCCTATGCTTCGCACTTCACGCAATGGGAGCGCGACCACACGCTGGACATCTGACCGGCGCAGCGTGCGAGCGACCTCGGAATGAACGTATGAAATATTCGATCTTCTCGCTCGCCCGCGCCGCCTTCTCCGGCCACAAGAACTGGCAGCGCACCTGGCGCGACGCCAGCCCGAAGGACCGCTACGACGTGGTGATCATCGGCGGCGGCGGCCATGGCCTGGCCACCGCCTGGTTCCTCGCCAGCGAGTACGGCATCAGGAATGTCGCCGTACTTGAAAAGGGCTGGATCGGCTCCGGCAATGCCGGCCGTAACACCACCATCATCCGTTCCAATTACGGCCTGCCCGGAAACACCGGCTTCTACGAATTATCGATGAAGCTGTGGGAGCGGATGGAGCAGGACCTCAACTACAACACGATGGTCAGCCAGCGCGGCGTCATAAACCTCTATCACTCCGACGCGCAGCGCGACGCCTATGCGCGGCGCGGCAACACGATGCGCATCAACGGCATCGATGCCGAATTGCTCGACCTTGCCGCGGTCAAGAAGATGATGCCGTTCCTGAATTTCGACAATGCGCGCTTTCCCGTGCAAGGCGGGCTCTTGCAGCGGCGCGGCGGCACGGCGCGGCACGACGCGGTGGTCTGGGGCTACGCCCATGCGGCGAGCGCGCTCGGCGTCGACATCATCCAGAATTGCGAAGTGACGGGCTTCGTGCGCGACGCCAACGGCAAGGTGACCGGCGCCGAGACCTCGCGCGGCAAGATCGGCGCTGGGAAAGTCGGCATGGCCGTCGCGGGCTCCTCCTCGCGTGTCGCCGCGATGGCGGGCCTGCGCCTGCCGATCGAAAGCCATGTGCTGCAGGCTTTCGTCTCCGAGGCGATCAAGCCGCTCATCCCCAATGTGATGACGTTCGGCGCCGGCCATTTCTACGTCAGCCAGTCGGACAAGGGCGGCCTGGTCTTCGGCGGCGACATAGACGGCTACAATTCCTACGCCCAGCGCGGCAATTTGCCTGTGATGGAAGACGTCTGCGAAGGCGGCATGGCGCTGATGCCGATGATCGGCCGCGTGCGCCTGCTGCGCCAGTGGGGCGGCATCATGGACATGTCGATGGACGGCTCGCCGATCATCGACAAGACGCCGGTCGACGGGCTCTACCTCAATGCCGGCTGGTGCTATGGCGGCTTCAAGGCGACGCCGGGCTCAGGCCTCGTCTTTGCCCACCTGCTGGCCCGCGACCAGTCCCACAAGGAGGCCGCCCGCTTTCGCCTCGACCGGTTCCGGTCTGGTGCGATGATAGACGAAAAGGGCCAGGGCGCCCAACCGAACCTGCACTGAAGGCCCTGCCATGCGCATCACCTGTCCCTTCTGCGGCGAACGCGACCTCGGCGAGTTCACCTATCTCGGCGACGCCAAGCCGATGCGTCCGGAGGCTGGCGCTTCGGAGGACGACGTCTTCGACTACGTTTACCTGCGCGACAATGTCGCCGGCGTGATGGACGAGAATTGGTATCACGGCGGCGGCTGCCGAGCGTGGCTGAAGGTCACCCGCAACACGCTGACGCACGAAATTTCGGCCGTGGAGCCGGCGGCGGGCGCCGGGGCGAGGCAGGTTGCGAAATGAATTTTTCTGTCCAGCTCAGCGCCGCGGTGAAGGCCGGTACGTCTTTACCTCCCCCTTGTAGGGAGGTCGGACCGCAGGTCCGGGTGGGGTCGGCGCCGCCCCCCACCCCGCTGCTTCGCAGCGACCCTCCCCACCAGGGGGAGGGTAAGAAGCGGCAGGGCGATGAGGGGCAGCGCGACGCCAGTGCATGGGGCTGCATCGTGATTTCCTCCCAGTCCAATCGTCTCTCCACTGGCGGCCTCCTCGATCGTTCGTCACCGCTGAGCTTCCGCTTCGATGGCAAGACGTTCTTCGGCTTCGAGGGCGACACGCTGGCGTCGGCGCTGATCGCCAACGGCGTCAAGCTGGTCGGCCGCTCGTTCAAATACCACCGTCCGCGCGGCATTCTGACCGCCGGCTCGGAAGAGCCCAACGCGCTGGTCGAACTGCGCACCGGCGCACGCCGCGAGCCGAACACCAAGGCCACGACCGCCGAGCTCTATGAAGGGCTCGAGGCCGCCAGCCAGAACCGCTGGCCGTCGCTCCATTTCGACGTGATGTCGGTCAACCAGATCTTCGCGCCGATCTTCGTCGCCGGCTTCTACTACAAGACCTTCATGTGGCCGGCGAAATTCTGGGAGGCGATCTACGAGCCGGCGATCCGCCGCGCCGCAGGCCTCGGCCGCGCCGCCGGCGTTGCCGATCCCGACCATTATGACAAGGCCTGGGCGCATTGCGACGTGCTGATCGCCGGCTCCGGCCCGACCGGGCTTGCGGCGGCCCTTGCCGCCGGCCGCTCCGGCGCCCGCGTCATTCTGTGCGAAGAGGATTTTATTCCCGGCGGCCGCCTGCTCTCGGATGGCGGCACGATCGACGGGCTGCCGGCAGCCGAGTGGCTGTCGCGAACCCTGGCGGAACTCGAGGCAATGCCCGATGTCCGCATCATGACCCGCACGACGCTGTTCGGCGTCTACGATGGCGGCACCTATGGCGCGATCGAGCGGGTCAACGACCATCTGCCCTCGCCGCCCGAGCACCAGGTGCGCCAGCGCATGTGGCGCATCGTGGCCAGGCGTTGCGTCGTCGCGGCCGGCGCCCTCGAGCGGCCGGTCGTCTTTGCCGGCAACGATACGCCCGGCGTGATGATGGCTTCGGCCATGCGGACCTATGTCGCGCGCTATGCCGCCGCGCCGGCAAAACGCATCGCGCTGTTCACCAACAATGAGGATGGCTGGCGCACGGTCGAGACAGTACTCGGCGCAGGCTTGCAGATTGCGGCGGTCATCGACGCACGGCCTGACGTCTCGCCCGCCCATCGTTCGCTCGCCTCGAAGAGCGGCTTCCCGGTGCTGCATGGCGCCGTCAGCCGTGCGGACGGCGGCAAGGACGGTGTGAGGAAAATCTCCGTCTCTCTCACCGGCGGCGTGCGAGCCGAAGTGGAAGCGGACGGGCTTGCCGTCTCCGGCGGCTGGAACCCGGCGGTCGGGCTCACCTCCTATCATCGCGGCCGGCCGAAATGGCGCGACGACATCGCCGCCTTCGTGCCCGACGGCGCGCCTCCCGGCATGGTCGCCGCCGGTGCAGCCAATGGCTCGTTCGGTCTCGGCGCCTGCTTGGCGGGAGGGTTTGCAGCAGGCGCGGCAGCCGCGCTCGACGCCGGGCGCTGCGGCAAGGCCGGCACAGCACCGACTGCCGATGACGAGGCGTTCTCGTTGACGCCGCTCTGGCATGTCGCCGGCAAGGGCAAGGCGTTCGTCGACCAGCAGCACGATGTCACAGCTTCCGACATCGAACTGGCGCAGCGCGAGGGCTTCGAGTCGGTCGAGCATCTGAAGCGCTACACGACGCTCGGCATGGCGACCGACCAGGGCAAGACCTCCAACGTCGCCGGCCTTGCCATCATGGCCGCGGTGTCGGGCAAGTCCATTCCCGAAACCGGCACGACGATCTACCGCCCGCCCTATGTGCCGGTCGCGATCGGCGCCTTTGCCGGCCATCACCGCGACGAGACTTTCCACGCCACAAGGCTGACGCCCTCGCATCACTGGGCCGCCGAACAGGGTGCCGTCTTCGTCGACACCGGCCTGTGGAAGCGCGCGCAATGGTATCCGCGCACGGGCGAGAAGGACTGGCTGGAATCCGTCACACGCGAGGTCAAGACGGTGCGTTCCGGCGTCGGCTTCTGCGATGTCTCGACGCTCGGCAAGATCGACGTGCACGGCCCCGATGCCGGCGCCTTCCTCGACCGCGTCTACATCAACACCTTCTCCAGCCTCGCCGTCGGCAAGGCGCGCTACGGGCTGATGCTGCGCGAAGACGGGTTCGTCTACGACGACGGCACGACCTCGCGGCTGGCCGAGGATCATTATTTCCTCACCACCACCACCGCCAAGGCCGGGCTGGTGATGCAGCATCTCGAATTCTGCCGGCAGGTGCTGTTTCCCGAATTGGACGTGCAACTGACCTCGGTCTCCGACCAGTGGGCGCAATTCTCGATCGCCGGGCCGAAGACGCGTGATCTGCTGAAGGAGATCGTCGACCCGACAGAGGATCTGTCGAACGAGGGCTTCCCCTTCATGGGTGCACGCGAAATCGCGCTGCGCGGCGGCATCAAGGCACGGCTGTTCCGCATCTCTTTCTCCGGCGAAATGGCGTTCGAAATTTCGGTGCCGGCGCGCTATGGCGAGGCGCTCGTGCGCAATCTGATGCTGGCCGGCAAGCCGTTCGGCGTGACGCCATACGGCACCGAGGCTCTTGGCGTCATGCGCATCGAAAAGGGCCATGTCGCCGGACCGGAACTGAACGGCACGACCACGGCCGCCGACCTCGGCCTGGGCAAGATGATGTCGACCAAGAAGGATTTTGTGGGCCGCATCATGGCCGGGCGCGAGGCGCTGGTCGCGCCGGACCGGCAGGTCGTCGTCGGCATCAAGCCGACCGACAAGGCGCGGCGGCTGCGCTCCGGCGCGCACATCGTTCCGAAGGGCCAGACGCCCGGACCTGATAACGACCAGGGCTATGTCACCTCAGTCTGCTTCTCGCCGACATCGGATCAATGGATCGGGCTTGCTCTCGTGGAACGTGGTCGCGAGCGTATCGGCGAGACCGTGCGCGCGCACGATCCGCTGCGCGCAGAGGAGTATGATGTCGAACTGTGCAATCCCGTCTTCTACGACCCGGATGGAGGGCGCCAGCGTGGCTGAATTTACCTGGGATGCGCGCAGCCCTCTCGACCGCACGCTGGTCGTCGGTCCGCATGGCGCGCAGGGCGATACCGGCGTTTCGCTGACCGAGATCCGCAATTTCGACCTCGTGCAAGTGATGGCACGCCGCGGCAAGGCGGGTGACCTGGCCAGGGCTGCGACGGCGTGTTTCGGCATTGCCGGTCCGGATGCGCCCAAGGCGGTGCGGATTGCGGACGCCACGCTGATCTGGTCCGGGCCGGATCAGTTTTTCGTGCTGTCGAAGAGTGGCAAGCACGGGATGAAGGCGCTTGCTCCTCTGCTTGCCGGATCGGCTTCGCTGTCTGACCAGTCGCATGCGCGGGCGCTGATCAGCATCTCCGGTGACAAGGCGCGGGCGATGTTGGCCAAGCTGTCATCGCTCGATCTGCATGCCGGTGTGTTCGCGGTCGGCTCTGCCGCCGCGACCTCGATGGATCACACCAGCGTCACGCTCTGGTGTGGGAATGATCGGGCGGACGGACAGGCGGTGTTCAACGTTCTGGTCTTCGCGACCTTTGCCGAGAGCCTGTGGCACACGATGCTCGATGCGGCGGCGGAATATGGTTTGAATATCAGCCATTCCGAGGAAGTGACGTAGCCTTGCGCACGCCCTTCCCTTCTCCCTTGTGGGAGAAGGTGGCCTCGCGGAGCGAGGTCGGATGAGGGTGCTCCAGCTTGGCAATGACGGCACGCCGTCACCCACCCCCTCAACCGTCTCGGCGCTGGGCACTGATCCACCGCCCTGGGGCGAGCCACGGATCTCGTCCCGTCCTTCAGACCCCACAAGGGGAGAAGGAAGAACCTGCCCCACCACCGCCTTGCCAAACCCACCCGCACTGCTATTCTTGCTGCTAAAATAATTTCACACACAGGCAAACTTGTTTCTCGAACCGCAAGGCTGAGATGAGCCAGTCGCCCTACCCTGCCGTCGCATCCGGACCACCCCGGCCGAGCCTGATCCTGCGGCCCGGCCAGATCGCGCTGCCGCCGGGCATGGAGCGCTATACGGTCCAGGGCGATGGTGCGGTGTTGATCGAGGTCGAGGCCGGCGACACCATCACGGTGCGCAATGTCGAGGGCGGCCAGGCTTGCGAACTGCTGGCATGGGATGGCACCGGTGCGACCGATCCCTCCATCCTCGGGGAAAACTCCAACAGCAATGCCGCCGGCATCAAGGCGCTGCTTGCCGAGGGCGATGACAGCCTCGCGTCCCTGCGGCGCGGGCTCGCACGCCGGCAGGTGCGGCTCGACCAGGCCAAGGCGGTGCGCGTGTTCGGCGGCGCCACGCCGGCCGGCACCGAACAAGCTTTCACCGTCGTGCGCGACGGCTCGGTGGTGATTGCCGCGCCCGGCGGGCCGATGCTGGTCGACGGCCATGATACGGCGACGCCGCTTACCGTGATCGTGCGGCGTGCCACCATCCGTCCGGCGGCGAAGTCGCTATTGGCTGACCCGCTCGCCGATCCGGTGCTCGATTTGCGCGTCCATTCGGCGACGGCGGAATCCTACTTCGTCAAAGCCGGCGACTATCTGCAGATCATCGACGTCGACGGGCGCCAATGCACCGACTTCCAGTGCTTTTCGGCGCGCAAGCTGGACAAGGGGCTCGACCATCCGCTCGATGTGACGACGACACGCACGCTGATGGGCGCGAGCTATCCGATGCCGGGGCTGCACTCGAAGTATTACGACCAGGACATGGAGCCGCTGGTCGAAGTGGTGCAGGACACATGCGGCCGGCACGACGCCTTCGCGCTCGCATGCGCCGCCAAATATTACGATGACATCGGCTATCCCGGCCATGCCAACTGCTCGGAGAACTTCAACCGCGCGCTGTCGGACAAGGGCGTCACACCACGCGCCGGCTGGATGGCTATCAACTTCTTCTTCAACACGGCGATCGACGCGCATGGCATCATGGTCTCCGACGAGCCATGGTCGCGGCCCGGCGACTATGTGCTGCTGCGGGCCCTGACCGACATCGTCTGCGTGTCCTCCGCCTGCCCCGACGATACGACGCCGGCCAATGGCTGGGACCTGACCGACATCCATGTGCGCACCTATTCCGGCCAGCACAAATTCTCGCGTGCGATCGCCAGACGCATGACGCCCGATTCGGAACCGAAAATGACCCGCGAGACCTCCTTTCATTCGAGCTTTGCCAAGCACACCCGCGACTTCGTCGAGTACAGGGGCTATTGGCTGGCCAACTCCTTCGCCAGGGAAGGCGCGATCGCCGAATACTGGGCCTGTCGGCAGGACGCCGTGATCATGGACCTGTCGCCGCTGCGCAAATTCGAGGTCACCGGCCCGGATTCCGAAGCGCTGCTGCAGTACACGCTGACCCGCGACGTCAAGAAGCTCGGCGTCGGCCAGGTCGTCTATTCCGCCATGTGCTACGAGCATGGCGGCATGATCGACGACGGCACGCTGCTCAGGCTCGGCAAGGACAATTTCCGCTGGGTCGGCGGCGACGATCTGTCCGGCGAGTGGCTGCGCGAGACAGCCACAAAGCTCGGCCTCAACGTGCTGGTGCGCTCGTCCACCGACCAGATGCACAATATCGCCGTGCAGGGGCCGAAGAGCCGCGACATCCTGAGGAAGGTGATCTGGACCTCGCCGCTGCAGCCGTCGATCGAGGAACTGGAATGGTTCCGCTTCGCCGTCGCGCGCATCGGCGGCGGCAATGGCGTTCCGGTCGTCGTCTCACGCACCGGCTATACCGGCGAGCTCGGCTACGAGATCTGGTGTCATCCGCGCGACGCCGAAAAGGTCTTCGACGCGATCTGGGCCGCCGGCCAGCCGCATGGGCTGAAGCCGATGGGCCTGCAGGCGCTCGACATGGTGCGCATCGAGGCCGGGTTGATCTTCGCCGGTTACGAGTTCTCCGACCAGACCGACCCGTTCGAGGCCGGCATCGGCTTCACCGTGCCGCTGAAGTCCAAGACCGACGACTTCATCGGCCGCGAGGCGCTGATCCGGCGCAAGGAGAACCCGCAGAACAAACTGGTCGGGCTCGACATCGATGCCAACGTCGCGGTCGGCCATGGCGATTGCGTGCATGTCGGCCGCGCCCAGATCGGCGTCGTCACGTCGGGCATGCGCTCGCCGGTGCTGAACAAGACCATCGCGCTGGCGCGGCTCGATGTCACCCACGCCGCCATCGGCGCGCGAGTTGAAATCGGCAAGCTCGACGGCCACGCCAAGCGGCTGCCGGCGCGAGTCGTGGCCTTCGCCCATTACGATCCGCAGAAGACCAGGCCGCGTTCCTGACCGCGGCCTTCCGGGCATACGGGATTGCCCGTCGGCGGCGCCGCGGGGCACATTTGTGCGCCCGCCCGCAAGCGTGATGTGCACGGCGCGACAAAACGCTTGACGTGAAAGCGCGCCGGATCAATCTTCACTCCTAAGAAAAAAATACGACTGAGTGGAAACACTGAAGTCGCGGCGATATTGGCCGGGGAGCAAGCTTCGCAAAGTCGAGGCGTCGCCGGCGGGGAACATCAAAAAGGGGAATTCACCGACATGAGCACCATAAGCACGGTCCTGGACCAGCCTGCCGAAAGCAAGCTGCTCAGGCATATCGACTGGCGCGGCGCCTTCTGGGTGGCGAGCGGCGTCCCGGCCCTCGTCCTGTTCTCGATCGGCGGCATTGCCGGCACGACCGGGACGCTCGCTTTCCTGATCTGGACGGTGTCCATGGTCATGGGCTTCCTGCAATCCTTCACCTATGCCGAGATCGCCGGCCTGTTCCCGAACAAATCGGGCGGCGCCTCGATCTACGGCGCCACCGCCTGGCTGCGCTACTCCAAGTTCATCGCGCCCTTGTCGGTATGGTGCAACTGGTTTGCCTGGTCGCCGGTGCTCTCGCTCGGCTGCTCGATCGCCGCCGCCTATATCCTCAATGCGCTGGCGCCGGTGCCGATCTTTACCGACACGTCGCCCGAGGTCGCCGCCTATATCGCGGCACATGCCGGAACGAGCGCCGGCGACGCCATCACCGCGGTGACCGCGGCGGCGACCCCGGCGATCCGCACCTGGTCGGCGTTCAGTCACACGCTGGGTCCGGTGTCCTTCACCTTCAACGCCACCTTCTTCATCGGCGCCGTGCTGATGCTGATGATCTTCTCGATCCAGCATCGCGGTATCCTGGGCACCGCCAATGTGCAGAAATATATCGGCCTGCTGGTCATCGTCCCGATGCTGATCGTCGGCGTCGTGCCGATCTTCACCGGCCAGATCAACTGGGCCAATTTCTCGCCGCTGGTCCCCTTGGCCGCCGCCTATGCGCCAGAGCCCGGCGCCTGGAACATCGCCGGCTGGACGCTGGTGCTCGGCGGCATGTTCATCGCCGCCTGGTCGACCTACGGCTTCGAGACCGCCGTCTGCTACACCTCCGAGTTCAAGAACCCGGGCACCGATACCTTCAAGGCCATCTTCTATTCCGGCCTGCTCTGCATGCTGCTGTTCATCCTGGTGCCGTTCACCTTCCAGGGCGTGCTCGGCCTCAACGGCATGCTGGCGACGCCGATCGTCGACGGCTCAGGCGTGGCGGATGCTCTCGCCGGCATGGTCGGCGGCGGCGGACTTATCCACAGCCTGCTGGTGATGCTGATGATCCTGGCGCTGGTGCTGTGCATCATGACGGCTATGGCCGGCTCCTCGCGCACGCTCTACCAGGGCTCCGTCGACGGCTGGCTGCCGCGCTACCTCAGCCATGTCAACGAACATGGCGCGCCGACGCGGGCGATGTGGACCGACCTGTGTTTCAACCTGATCGTGCTGGCGATCGCCTCGGCCGACGCGACGAGCTTCTTCTTCATTCTCGCCGTATCCAATTGCGGCTACATCATCTTCAACTTCCTCAACCTCAATGCCGGCTGGATCCATCGCATCGACAACGGCCATATCGCGCGGCCATGGAAGGCCCCGACGTGGCTCTTGGGGATCGGGGCGGTCTTCGCCTATGTCAACGCGATCTTCATGGGCGCCGGCGCCAAGGTGTGGAACCCGATGGCGCTGTGGGCCGGGCTGATCACCGCGGCGCTGATCATCCCGGTGTTCTGCTTCCGCCATTACATCCAGGACGGCGGCAAGTTCCCCGACCACATGCTGGCCGACCTCGGCATGGCGGGAGCGGACCTCTCGGTGAAAAAGGCGGGCATGCTGCCCTATCTGACGCTGGTCGCCGGCGTGGCGGTAATGCTGATCGCCAACTGGTTTTTCGTCATCTGATTGCCTGACGGGCAAGCGGCCTTCGGCTCCGCAAGAACAGAAATCGGCCGGTCTCAAATGAGACCGGCCGATCTGGTTCATTCAGCCGCCAAAGCGAGTTGCGGCCTCTCGACGCCTTCGGCGGTTTCCGGTTCGGGCGTCTGTTCGTCGGTCGGCACCTTCTTGCGTTCGCGGCCGAAGAACAGGGCGTAGCCAGCGGGCAGCACCAGGATGGTGAGCACGGTTGCAACCAGAATGCCGCCCATCATGGCGTAGGCGAGCGGCCCCCAGAACACGCCGCGCGAGATTGGGATCAGCGCCAGCACCGCGGTCATTGCCGTCAACACGATCGGCCGGAAACGGCGCACAGCCGAGCCGATGATCGCTTCGGAGCGTTCCATGCCTTTCGCGATGTCCTGGTCGATCTGGTCGACGAGGATGATGGAGTTTCGCATGATGATGCCGAGCAGCGCGATGACGCCGAGGATGGCGACGAAGCCGAACGGCGCGCCGCTGATCAAAAGGGCCGCGGCCGCACCGATGATGCCGAGTGGACCGGTGGCCAGAACAAGCATAGCCTTTCCGAAATGCTGCAGCTGGACCATCAGCAATATGACGATGACGGCCAGCATGATCGGCGCCTTGGCGGCAATGGAAGCCTGGCTTTCCGCCGAATCCTCGGCACCGCCCTGGATCTCGATCTTGTAGCCGGGCGCCAGACCATCGCGCAGGCCCTTCATGTCGTTGTACATCTTGGTGACGACGTCGTTTGACTGCACGCCGTCGGGCAAGGTCGCCCGCACGCTGATGGTCGGCAAGCGGTCGCGCCGCCACTCGACGCCTTGCTCCAGCACCGGCACAACCTTGGCCACCTGCGACAGCGGCACGAAGCCACCGAAATCGGTCGGGATGTAGATGGAATCGACCGAGGACAGCAGCGCGCGGCTGGCATCCGGCTCGCGCGCGACGATGGACACCGTTTCTTCGCCGTCGCGGAAGTCGCCCAGCGGCGCGCCGGACATGGACGCCTGCAGCATCTGGCGGATGCGCTGCGAGGTGACGCCCAACGCACGGGCGCGGTCCTGGTCGATGACCAGCTTCATCGCCGGCACAGGTTCCAGCCAGTCGTCATGGACGGCGCCGAGCAGCGGGTTGGCCTGGAATTTCGCCTTCACCTGGTCGGCAATGCGTCGCACTTCCTGGCGGTCCGGGCCCATGACGCGCATCTGCACCGGCCAGCCTGTCGGCGGCCCGAGGAACAAGCGGTCGACCTTGCCGCGGATGGAGGGGAAGTCCTGCGCCAGGATGGTACGCAGCTTGACGATCAGCCGCTCGCGCGCCGGCTCGTCATTGGCCATCACAAGAAGCTGGGCGAAGTTCGGATTCCTGAGCTGCTGGTCCAGCGGCAGGAAGAAGCGCGGCGCGCCTTCACCGATATAGGTGGCGATGAAGCGCTTGTCCTTGTCGTCCATCATCTTGGCTTCCAGCGCCTTGGCCTGCGTCTCGACTTCCTTGATGCTGGTGCCTTCCGGCAGCCAGAGATCGACGAGGATTTCCGGGCGAGACGATTGCGGGAAGAAGTTCTGCGGAATGAACTGGAAGGCCCACAGGCTGGTGGCGAAGGTCACCAGCGTCATCGTCAGCACGATGATGCGATGGCGCACGGCCCAGGTAACGGTCGAGCGAAGCCGGCGATAGAAGCTGGTGTCGAAGACGTCGTGGTGGGAGCCGGCATGCTTGCGCTGCTTGAGGATCATATATCCCAGCCATGGCGTGAAATAGACCGCCACGAACCAGGACACGACGAGCGCGATGCCGACGACGTAGAACAGCGTGCGGACATATTCGCCGGCGGTGGAGGCGGCGAAGCCGACCGGAATGAAGCCGGCGGTGGTGATCAGCGTGCCGGTCAGCATCGGGAAAGCGGTCGAGGAATAGGCGAAACCCGCCGCCTCGATCTTGACCAGCCCCTCCTCCAGCTTGCGTTCCATCATCTCGACGACGATCATGGCGTCGTCGACAAGCAGGCCGAGGGCGATGATCAAGGCGCCGAGCGAAATGCGCTGCAGGTCGATGCCGATCTCGTACATGATGGCGAAGGTGGCGGCCAGGACCAGCGGGATGGCGATCGCAATGACAAGTCCGGAGCGCCAGCCGATCGACAGGAACGAGACGACGAGCACGATCAGCAGCGCTTCGCCGAGCGCATGCATGAACTCGCTGACAGCGTCCCTGACGACCTCGGGCTGGTCCGATATCTGATCGACGGAGACGCCATAGGGCAGCGCCTCCTCGAATCGCTTGTAGGTCGCCTCGACGTCCTTGCCGACATCGGTGACGTTGAAGCCCTTGGCCATGACGACACCGAGCTGGACACTCTCGTGGCCATTGAACCGATACTTGCGCTCGAAGGGATCCTCCAGCCCCGAGCTCACGGTGGCGATATCGCCAAGGCGCGTCACCTGGTTGCCGGCGCGCAAGCGCAGCTCGCGAATGTCGGCGGCCCTGGTGACATCGCCCTCGACCGAAATGCGGACCGAGCGCAGGCCGGTGTCGACAGAGCCTGCCGGGTCGACATTGTTCTGTCCCTTGATCGCGTTCTGCAGGTCGGTCAGCGTCAGGCCGCGCTCGGCCAGCGCTTTGGACGAGACGTCGATATAGATCTTCTCGGGCTGGTCGCCGATGATGACCGCCTTCTCGACGCCGGGCGTCGTCAGCAGCATGTCGCGGGCCTGGATGGCGAACTTCTTCAATTCGGGATAGCTGAAGCCATCGCCGCTGATGGAATGCAAGGTGATGAAGGTGTCGCCGAATTCATCGTTGAAATAGGGGCCGAGCAGGCCCTGCGGCAGATCGCCTGCTATGTCGCCGACCTTCTTGCGCACCTGATAGAAGGCGTCGTTGACCTGGGCAGCATTGGTGTCGCCCTTGATCTGAACCGTGATGATGGCGCTGCCGGCGCGCGTGTAGGAGCGCACGAAGTCGAGATGCGGCGTTTCCTGCAGCTTGCGTTCGATCTTGTTGACGACCTGGTCTTCCATCTCCTGGATCGAAGAACCCGGCCAGATCGCCTGCACGACCATGACGCGGAAGGTGAAATCGGGATCTTCCTTCTGGCCCATGCGCATCAGGCCGAGCGCACCGGCAAGGATGATCAGGCCGAACAGGAAACGTGCGATGCTCGGATGCCCGATCGCCCAACGCGAGAGGTTGAAAGGCCGCTTTTCAGTGTTGCTGTCGGTGGTCATGGCGCCAGTCCAGTCCAGTTGATCTGCAAGGCAGGTTCATCATGCCGTTCATGCGTTCTTCGTCTGGCTTCCGGGCGGCGAAGCTCCCTCAAGCGGAGAGACTCGCATCGCGTGTGACGCGACAATGATGCGGGGGAGCCATCTTGCCGGCGTCTCGACGATCGGGCGCCTGCCGCCCGGAAACCATGGCCTGCCCGGTCTTGCGGCTCGCGCCGCCAAGACAGGGGGCTTTCGTAGTGCCTGGCTGTCAGCGCAGGCTGCTGGTGGCAGCGTCGTCCGCCGCCGAGGCGGACTGCTGGAGACTGTCGCCGGACAGCTTGACCTTCAGATTGTCGGTCATGAACTGGGTGCCAGCGGCAACCACGACGTCGCCCTGCTTGAGGCCGTCGGCAACCGCGACGCCATCGGCGGTGAAGTTCGCGATCTTGACCGGACGCGAATGCACGGTGTCGCTGCCGCGGTCCACGGCCCAGACGATCTTCTGGCCGTCCTTTTCAGCCAGGGCGCTGAGCGGGATCGAGACCAGCTGGGTCTTGCTGTCGATCGAGGCCTGCACGTTGGCGGTCATGCCGAGCAGCACGCGCGGATCGTTGGGGAGCGAGACGCGAACGGCGAAGGTACGCGACTGCGGGTCGGCGCTGCCGGCCACTTCGCGGACCTTGCCGGCAAGCGTCAGCGCATCGTCCGCCCAGAAGCTTGCCTTGACCTCCTTCCCCGGCCTGAAGCCGGCAATATCCATTTCCGGCACCGCGATCAGCACTTCCTTCTCGCCGTCGACGGCAACCGTCATCACGGGCGTGCCGGCACCGACCACCTGGCCGACATCGGCACTGACCGCGGTGACGATGCCGTTCTCGCTCGCCTTGAGGTCGGTATAGTGCACCTGGTTCTGAGCCTGGGCGAGGGTCGAGCGGGCGGCATCGCGCGTCGCGACCGCTTGGTTGTAGGCCAGCGTCGCCTGCTCGAGCTGCGATTTCGGCGCGAAATTCTTGGCATAAAGCTGCTCGGCGCGCTTCCTGGCGAGATCCACCGTCTCGACCTGGCGCTCGGCGGCGTCAAGGCTCGCCGCGGCGCTTTTGACCGAAAGCTCGTAATCGGAGGGATCGATGCGGGCGAGGACGTCGCCCGAGGTGACATGCTGGCCGATGTCGACGAGCCTCTCGGTGACCTTGCCGGCAACGCGGAAGCCGAGATTCATCTCGGTGCGGGCACGCACCGAGCCGGAATAATCGAGCTGGCGGGTGGTCTGCGCCGCGCCGATCTCGACGACCTTGACGGGGCGGATGATATCCCTGACCTCCGCCTTCTCCTGGGAACAACCGGCCAGGCCGAGTGCCGCGACGATCAGGCCGGCAACGGGCAGCCAGCGGATAATGGAATTGGACGAAGACACCTTAGCACTCCCAAACTGGAGATTGATTGTCGTTGCCGGCGCCCGGCGGGCGGCGGCTATTTCTTCAAGGCCTTGATCGCATAGTCGATGAGGTCGTCGGGCATTGCCCGGTTGGTCTTGGCAAGACACTGGGCCACCATCTGCGGGTGGCACAAAATGACCGTGGCGGCGCCGAAGCAACGCGACGCAATCACCGGATCCTGCTCCCTGAATTCGCCGGCCGCGATGCCCTCGCGGATCACCTCGGCAAAAAGATCGTGGATACTGTCGACATGCTTGTCGATGACGCCCCAATCGCGCTCGAGAGCGACGATGACCATCTCATGGACCTTCTGGTCGTCGAGCATGACCTCCATCGTCATCTTGTACTGCGCGTGCACGTAGCGCCGCAGCCGTTCCTCGGCGCTGATCGGCAAATGCATGATCTCGTGGGCCATCCTGTAGCTGGCCCCGAGCATCCGGCCACAGACCGCCTGGTGGATTTCGACCTTGGACGCAAAGAAGCGATAGATGTTGGCTGGCGACATGCCGAGTTCGCGGGCAATGTCGGCGACATTGGTCTTGCCGTAGCCATAGTGCCGGAACAGGCGCTCGGCGCAATCGAGAATGCGCGTTACATTCTCGTGGCGAGCGGCATCGGCGACGAGGTTGGCGGTTTCGGACATAGCCTCTTTCGATTTACTAGTGATGAATTTTAATTTTCGTCACTCGTAAATCGAAAGGAACGCGATGTCAACGCGGATTCGGCGTACGCGTACAAAATGGTGACAGATGGTGACAGTGAGGGGGTGGCTCGCCTCGCACTTCGTCATCCCAGGGTGAAGCAGTCGCGAAGCGACGTAGCGGAAACCTAGGATCCATGCCGTGGCCTTGCGGCCGTGCTCCGGCAGTCGAGGATGGCTGCTGTGGGCTACAGTAACTTCCTGATCCGCCTCATTTTTTGACTGACATCAGGGCATGGATCCTAGGGTCTGCGCCGCGTCGCTTGGTCCTTGCTTCGCCCTGGGATGACGAAGTCACAAAGCCCGCCGCAAATTGTCGGGGTCATCGCAAGAGCGGCCATGCGGCCTACGCCTCCTTCGCCATCTCCCTTAGCCGGAATTTCTGGATCTTCCCCGTCGAGGTCTTGGGAATCTCGGCGAACACCACCGCTTTCGGCAGCTTGAAGCGGGCAAGCAGCGCACGGCAATGCTCGATGATCTCGGCCTCGGTCGCTGTCTTGCCGGGCTTCAGCTCGACATAGGCGACCGGCACCTCGCCCCATTTCTCGTCCGCCCGCGCCACCACGCCGCAAGACGCAACGGACGGGTGCTTGTAGAGCGCGTCCTCGACCTCGATCGAGGAAATGTTCTCGCCGCCCGAAATGATGATGTCCTTGGAGCGGTCCTTGAGCTGGATATATCCATCCGCATGCATGACGCCGAGATCGCCGGAGTGGAACCAGCCGCCGGCGAACGCCTCGTCGGTGGCCTTGCGGTTCCTGAGATAGCCTTTCATGACGATGTTGCCGCGAAACATGACCTCGCCGATGGTCTGGCCGTCGGCGGGCGTCTGCGTCATCGTTTCGGGATCCATCACCGTGAGGCCTTCGAGCGCGGCGTAGCGGACGCCTTGCCTGGCCTTCCTCGTGGCCCTCTGCCCCTTCTCCAGATGATCCCACTCATTGTGCCATTCGTTCACCACCGCCGGGCCGTAGGTCTCGGTCAGACCATAGAGATGCGTGACGGCGAAGCCGGCATCGGCCATGCCGGTGAGCACCGCTTCCGGCGGCGGCGCGGCGGCCGTGTTGAAGGTGACGGCTTGCGGGAACTGGCGCTTGTCCTCATCCCTGGCGTTGATCAGCACCGACATGACGATCGGCGCGCCGCACAGATGGGTGACGCCATGGTCGGCGATGGCGTCGTAGATCTGCTTCGGCCGAACCCAGCGCAGACAGACATGGGTGCCGGCCTGGACGGCCAAGGTCCACGGAAAGCACCAGCCATTGCAGTGGAACATCGGCAGTGTCCACAGATAGACCGCGTGCTTGGCCATGCCGGCATGGACGGTGTTGGCGTAGGCCATCAGCGCAGCACCCCGATGATGATAAACGACGCCTTTCGGGTTGCCTGTCGTGCCCGAGGTGTAGTTGAGCGAAATGGCGTCCCACTCGTCGTCTGGCGTCGACCAGGCGAAATTCTCCTCGCCCTCGGCAACGAAGGCCTCGTAATCAAGAGTGCCGATGCGACCGCCCTTCGGATAGGGAGCGTCCGCGGCGTAGTCGGGATCGTCATAGTCGATGACCAGGGGCTTCACCTTGGCCAGATCGAGCGCTTGCCGAACCACTTCGGAGAATTCGCGATCGACGATGAGCACCCTGGTCCCGGCATGGTCGAGCTGGAAAGCGATCACGGCGGCGTCGAGGCGGGTGTTGAGCGAATGCAGCACCGCCTTGGTCATTGGCACGCCGAAATGCGCCTCCAGCATCGGCGGCGTGTTCGACAGCATCACCGTCACCGTGTCGCCCTTGCCGATGCCGCGCCCGGCAAGCGCCGAGGCGAGCTGCAGCGAACGCCGCCAGAAATCGCGATACGTCACGCGCTGCCGGCCATGGATGATGGCGACATGATCGGGATAGGTCTTGGCGGCCCGCTCCAGATAAGTGAGCGGCGTCAGCGGCTGGTGGTTGGCAGCGTTCCTGTCGAGATCCTGTTCATACGGATTGCCCATGCTGTCCTCCCCAAATGTCCTTTTGCCGACAAGTTCTAACCACAGGCTGGGGCCGCGTCACCAGCAACGATGCCACGACAAAGCGCGTCTGGCGCAATGATGATCTAGATTTGGCGCGCGTAAAGGCATCGCGTACCTCCGCGCGGTTTGACTTTTGTCGAGAGCCGTGACTAATGTCAGCCGAGGAGAAGGCATGGCAATCCGACCGGCAGAACAACTTATCCACAAGGCCGCCTGGCTCTATTATGCGCATGGCCTGCGCCAGGACCAGGTGGCGAGCCAGCTTAACATTTCCCGCGCCTCGGTTGCCATGTATCTGCGCAAGGCGCGCGAGACCGGCATCGTCAACATCTCGACCTCGACCCAGCTTTTCACCGACGATGTCATGGCGCGCAAGCTGGAAGACGCATTGGAATTGGACGCGGTCTGGATCGCGCCGGAAAACGGCCATATCGCCGATCCCGCCACCGACATCGCGGTGCTGGCGGCGAGCGTCTTTCTCGAACTGGTGAAAAAGGGCGACCGCATCGGTGTCGCTTGGGGGCGCACCGTCTACATGATCGCCGACATCATGTCCTACGCCGATCTCCAGGATGTCACCGTGGTGCAGCTCTGCGGCAATCTCGGCGCGCCCTATTCCTATCGTCCCGACCAGTGCACGATGGAGATCGCCCGACGGCTCAACGCCAAGGGCATCAATTTCTACGCGCCGCTCGTGCTGACCACCGAAGAGCTGGCGCGCGGCCTGCGGGCCGAGCCTGTAATCCGCGAACAGCTGTCGAGCATCCACGAATGCGATCTGGCGCTGTATTCGGTCGGCGCCGTCGATGCCGACAGCCATCTGGTCAAATGCGGCGCGCTGACATCAGACGAAATGGCCGACCTGCGCAAGGCGGGCGCGGCCGGCGTCATTGCCGGGCAGATCATCGATGCCGAGGGCAAGGTGCTCGACTGCGGCTACAACCGGCGGGTGATCTCGGCGGAGCTTTCCTCGCTGCGCGCCATTCAGAAGCGGCTGACGGTGGTGCAGGAGGACAGCAAGTTCGAACCCCTGCTCGCTGCGATCGCCGGCGGCCTTTGCACGCATCTGGTGGTCGGCGCCGATATGGCGCAGCGGCTTCTGGATCATGCCGGAGCGCCAAGCAAAAAGGTATCCTAGAGACCATTCCTGCCGCAGCCGTCATCAAGGCGTCGCGGCATTCCTGTTTCACCACTATGACAGCAACTGGACGAAGCTAATGAAGAACCTGTGGAATGACGGCGACGCGGAGAAGATGGTTGCCGACTATGCAAAGAAAGGCGTCGGACGCGATCTCGCGCTGCGCGTCTACACGACGCGCCTGCTGGGCGGCGAACCGCGACTGGTGCTGCATGGCGGCGGCAACACCTCCTGCAAGACCAAGGCGACCGACCTCGTCGGCGACGAATGGGACGTGCTGTGCGTCAAGGGCAGCGGCTGGGACATGGCCGTCATCGAGCCGCAGGGCCTGCCGGCGGTGAAGATGGGCGCGCTCATCAAGGCGCGCGCGCTGGACAAGCTCTCCGACGAGGACATGGTCGCGCTGCAGCGCGCCAATCTCATCGATCCGTCCTCGCCCAACCCATCGGTGGAGACGCTGCTGCACGCCTTCCTGCCGCACAAATTCGTCGACCACACGCACTCGACCGCCATCCTGGCGATCGTCGACCAGGAAGACAGCCAGCCGCTGGTGAAGACGGTGTTCGGGACCAAGATGGGCTACGTGCCCTACATCATGCCGGGCTTCGACCTCGCCAAGGCGGCGGCCGACGTCTTCGATGCCGACCCTGATGTGGAAGGACTGATCCTCGACAAGCACGGCATCTTCACCTTCGGCGACGACGCCAAGCAGGCCTACGATCGGATGATCCATTATGTGAATGTCGCCGAGGAGTATGTTGCCAAGCATGCCAAGCCCAAGGCGGCAAAGGCCGCGCTTCCGGCGAAGCTCGCGACGCCGGCTTCCATCGCTCCTATGTTGCGCGGCGCCGTGGCGGTGGCACGCGGCGAAGGCCGCTTCGACCGCATGATCAGCGATTTCCGCACCTCGGATGCGATCGTCGATTTCATCAATTCGGCCGAGATCGCCGACTACGCCGCGCGCGGCGTGTCGACGCCGGACCTGTCGATCCGCATCAAGACCGGGCCGATGGCGGTGCCGGCGCCAGATGCGGACAAGGCCGGCGACTACAAGGCCGTCATCAAGAACCATGTCGACGCCTTCGCCAAGGAATACCGCGCCTATTTCGAGACCAATGACGCGCTCGACGACGTCAAACGCACCATGCTCGACCCGATGCCGCGGCTGACGCTGGTGCCGGGGCTCGGCATGTTCGGCCATGGCCGCACGCTGAAGGATGCCAGGATCGCTTCCGATGTCGGCGAAATGTGGATCGAGGCCGTGCGTGGCGCCGAGGCGGTCGGCCGTTTTCATCCGCTTTCCAAGGCCGACCTGTTCCCGCTCGAATACTGGTCGCTGGAACAGGCCAAACTCGCCTCCAACAAGCCGAAGCCGCTGACCGGCCAGGTCGTGCTGATCACTGGCGGAGCCGGTGCGATCGGCGCCGCGACAGCCAAGCTTTTCGCCGACAATGGCGCCCATGCGGTGGTCGTCGATCTCGATGGCGAAAAAGCCGCTGATGCGGCCAAGAAAGCGGGCAACAATTCGATCGGCGTCGCCGCCGATATCACCGATCCGGACCAAGTGCGTGCAGCCTTCGACAAGGCGGTCGCCGTGTATGGCGGCGTCGACATAGTGGTGTCCAATGCCGGTGCCGCTTGGGAAGGCCGGATCGGCGAACTTGACGACGCGCTGCTGCGCAAGAGCTTCGAGCTCAATTTCTTCGCCCACCAGTCGGTGGCGCAGAACGCGGTGCGCATCATGCTCGAACAGGGTACCGGCGGCGCTCTCCTGTTCAACACCTCCAAGCAGGCGGTCAATCCGGGTCCGAAATTCGGCGCCTACGGCGTGCCGAAGGCGGCGACGCTGTTCCTGTCCAGGCAATATGCACTGGATTACGGCGCGCATGGCATCCGTTCCAACGCCGTCAATGCCGACCGCATCCGCTCCGGGCTGTTGACCGACGCCATGATCGCCAGCCGATCGGGCGCACGCGGCGTGTCGGAAAAAGAGTACATGTCCGGCAATCTGCTCGGCCAGGAGGTGACGGCGCAGGACGTGGCGCAGGCTTTCCTGCACCACGCGCTGGCCGACCGCACAACCGCCGACGTAACGACGGTCGACGGCGGCAATATCGCGGCGGCGCTGCGGTAGCACGGTCACGCACAGCGCAGACGGCAGGCTTGCAAGAACACCCGTTTGTAGCTACATTGTGGCTCAACAGTAAGGAGTCGCAACATGGCTACGGATACGGTTGTCCGCGCTCGAATTGATGCCGCGACAAAGGACCAGGCTACCGAGGCCCTGGCGGCAATGGGACTGTCGGTCTCCGACGCCATTCGCCTGCTGCTGGTCCGCGTCGCCGCCGACAAGGAATTTCCCTTTCCGGTGAAGGTGCCGAACGCAACCACCCAAAAGGCCATGGCCGAATTGGAAAAAGGCAAAGGCAAGCGTTTCGCGTCAGCCGACGAATTGTTCAAGGATTTGGGCATCTGACATGCCGACGCCCGTTCACTCCGGGCAATTCCGCAGGGACGTTAAGCGCATGGAGAAGCGTGGCAAAGACCTCGCTAAATTGCGCGAGTTGTTGGGCCTGCTCATCGCCGGACTGCCGGCGCGTTATAAGGATCACCCCTCTAAAAGGCGACTGGAAAGACTATCGGGATGCGCATGTAGAACCGGATTGGCTCTTGATCTACCGCATTGCCGACGATGAGCTGCGGCTTGCCCGCACCGGCTCCTACTCCGATCTGTTCAACGAATGAAGACAGCAAAAAAGCCGCCTGCAGTTGCTGCAAGCGGCTGTTCCAAGTGTGAGCGAATTGCAATATCGATTGGCCTACTTCGCGTTCGGGTTCGGCATCCAGGCCGGCATCGCGACATCGGCGTGGGCGAACTGCGGCAGCTTGGCCGACAGGTCCTCCATATTCTTGATGTCCTTGTCGAGAAGGTCCTTCTGGGTGATCAGCGTCGGCGGCACGACGACGTTGTGGCCTGGGTCTTCGCCGGCCAGCAGCTGCGCCAGCGCACGCACCGAGACCTGGCCGACGACGGCCGGGTTCGTGGCCGCGGTTGCCGCCCAGGCGCTGTCGGGCTCGCGCATCGCCGCAATGTCGGAGGTCGAGATGTCGGCCGAATAGATCTTGATGTCCTTGTTCAGGCCCGCCTCGTCGACGGCGATCTTCACGCCCTTGGCGAACTCGTCATAGGGAGCAAACATCACCTTGATGTCCGGATGGGCGGTCAGCACCGAGCGCGCCTGGTTGGCGACCGAGTTGGCGATCGGGTTGTCCAGCGTGCCGAACATGGCGACTTCCTTGATGCCCGAGTATTTCTTCTTCACGTCGACCCATGTCTCATTGCGGCGGTCGAGCGGGGCGATGCCCGCGACATAGACATAGCCGGCCTTCCAGCTCTCGCCATTATCCTTGACCGCCTGCTCGAGCGCGAGGCGCGCAAGGTCGCGGTCTGACTGCTCGATCTGCGGGATCTTGGGGTTTTCGACGTTGACGTCGAAAGCGACCACCTTGATGCCGGCGTCGACCGCGCGCTGGGCGGCGTCCTTCATCGATTCCGTCAGGCCGTGCTGGATGATGATACCCTGCACGCCGAGCGCGATGGCCTGGTCGACCATGTCGGCCTGGAGGGCGGCGTCCTGGCGGCTGTCGAGCACGCGCAGGTCGACGCCAAGGGCCTTGGCCTGCGCCTCGACGCCGGACAGATAGGCCTGGAAGAAATCCCCGGTCGAGAGATAGCGCACCAAGGCGATCTTGACGCCTGGCTTGTCGAACGGCGCCGGGCGATCGGCAGCCAGGGCCGTCCCTTGCACCAGCAACGCCGCGCCGGCGAGCCCGAGTGCTGCCTTGCCCAAAAGTCTTCTTGTGATGTTCACGTCGTTTCCTCCACTTGTTGAAATGCAACCCGGTCGAAATCTATGTCCTGCCCCTGCCGGAAAGAGCGAAGGTGAAGACAAGGGCGACGACCAGAACGGCGCCCTTGATGAAATCCTGCGTGTAGTACGGCGCGTTCATCATCGTCAGGCCCTGCAGCAGGACACCGACGAACACGGCGCCGACGGCCGTGCCGAACGCGTTCGGCTTGGCGGCGCCGAGCACCGCGTAGCCGATGAGCGCCGCGGCGACGGCGTCGAGCAGAAGGTTATTACCCGAGGCGATGTCGCCGCGTCCAAGCCGGGCGGCGAGCAAAATACCGCCGATCGAGGCAAAAACTCCTGAAATGATATAGGCCCAGATTTTGTATGCCTTGACAGGCGCGCCGGCGAGTTCGGCGGCGCGCTCATTGGAGCCGACTGCATACATCATGCGGCCGAAGCGGGTGTATTCGAGGAAGAACCAGATCAGCACCGCGAGCACCGCGAGGACGACGACCGAGACCGGAACGAGATTGGGAATGAAGAAGTCGAAGCGATGGCGGCCGAGCGCCAGGAACGCCTCGCCGAACTTGCCGTTGGCGACCGAGCCATCGGGCATGGTCATGCCGGTGGCGATCGAGCGGCCTTCGGTCGGGATGCGCTGCAGGCCGACCAGCAGGAACATCATGCCGAGCGTCGCCAGCAGGTCCGGCACGCGCATATAGACGATCAGCCAACCATTGATGAGCCCAACAATAACGCCGATCAGCAGGCAGACGATGACCGCGACGACAGCGTTCTGCTCCAGCACCACCATCACATAGGCCGCCGCCATCATGGCTGACGTGGCGACCGAACCGATCGACAGGTCGAAGCCGCCAACGACCAGCGTGGCGGTGACGCCAAGCGCCAGCACGCCGGTGATGGCGACCGACTGGAAGATGAAGACCGCGCTTTGCGGCGAAACGAAACCGTCGGCGGCGATCGCGAAATAAGCGACGAGCCCGAACAACAGGACGATGAAACCGTAGCGGATGGCGTGGTTGCGCTGCGTCATTCAGCATCCCCGCGCGCCGCTGCCGTTTTTACCCAACTCGAACCCATGCCCTCCATTCCAATTGTCATCGTCAGCTCTTCAATTCCAGCCGGTCAAGCCGCGCGGTGCGGCAGCCCACCGGCCACCTCGGCCAGCAGGCGATCGAGATCGATGTCCGCGTTGCGGTGTTCGCCGACGATGGTCTGCTCCGACATCACCAGGATACGGTCGGCCGTCTCCAGCGCCTCGTCGAGTTCGGTGACGAACAAAAGCGTCGCGCGGCCATTGGCGCTTGCCCTCAGCTTGGCGGCGATGTCGCGCCTTGCCGAGATGTCAACGCCCTGAAACGGCTCGTCGAGAATGAACAGCCTTGCATCCTGCGCCATCCAGCGGGCGACCATCACCTTCTGCTGGTTGCCGCCGGACAATGCCGACATCTCGTCCTTCTCGGAGCGGCAGACGATGCCCAGTTCCTGGATCTGCCGGCGCGCCGTGGCGCGTTCCAGGCGGCGCTTGAGCACGCCCAGGTTCGACATCCTTCTCAGAAACGGCAGGCTGACATTGCGCTCGATGTTGAAGCCGCCGATGATGCCGCTGGTGGCGCGATCCTTTGCGACGAGGAAGACACCGGCGGCGATCGCGTCGCCGGCCGAGCGCGGCACGTAGGGCTTGCCGTTCATCGTCATGGTGCCGGCGAGCGGCCTGCGCACGCCGAACAGCGTCTCGGCAAGCGCTGTCTTGCCGACGCCGACCAGCCCGGTCACGGCAACGATCTCGCCGTCGCCAAGCGTCATCGATATCGGCCTGGCACCCGGGGCAATGCGCAGGCCTTCGACGGTCAGCACCGCCTTGGCCGAGTGCCTGACGACGATCTGGTCGAGGTGGATCTTACGGCCGAGCATGGCATTGACCGCACCTTCGTAGTCGAGCGGCTTCTTGTCGAAGACGCCGGAGACGGCGCCGTCGCGCATCGAGACGATGCGGTCGGCAAGCCGCCTGATATCGGACATGCGGTGAGAGATGTAGAGGATCGCCACGCCTTGCGCGCGCAGCCTGTCGACCAGCGCAAAAAGTCGATCGGCTTCGGCGCTCGATAGCGATGAGGTGGGTTCGTCGAGGATCAGCACTTTCGGCTGATGTGCCAGCGCGCGGGCAATCGCCACCATCTGGCGATCGGCCAGCGAGAGATCGCTGACGCGCGCCTTCAAGTCGATCGCCAGGTCCATGCGGTCGGCAACCGCCTTGGCCTCGCGACGCACACGGACCGGGTTGAAGAGCACCGGGGCGCCACTGCCGCTCAGCCTGTCCAATGTCAGATTGGTCGCCACGTCAAGGTCGGCGACGACACCGTCATTGATATTCTGGTGAACGGTGACGACGCCAGCGCGGATCGCTTCCGCCGGTCTTCCCGGCGCAAAGTCCTGGCCGGCCAGGGTCATGGTGCCGCCGTCGCGCTCGTAGACGCCGCTGACGATCTTGACGAGGGTGGATTTGCCGGCGCCGTTGGCGCCCATCAGGACGGTCACTTCACCGGCATGGAGTTCGAGCGAGACGCCGCCAAGCACCTCGTTGCGGCCAAAGGATTTCCTCAGTCCCTCTACGCGGAACACGGCATTGCCGACCATGCGTTCCTCCCTGCCCGTGACGCTATGGGCTACATCGGCAATTGTCAACACGATTGACAATTGCCAGAGCGCTACCTAGCTTGGCCCCGCCGCCGTGGCTCCGCTATTATTGGGGAACGAGCAGGAGAGGTGAGGATGACCGGGAAGACGCCGTTCGAAGCACTGTCGGTGGAGACGCTCGCCACGCGGCTCGGCACTAACGAGGCGCTCACCGGGCGCATCGGCGAGGACACCAGCCGCTGGAAAGTGCGCGAGGTCGGCGATGGCAATCTGAATCTCGTCTTCATCGTCGAGGGTGATAAGGGCGCGGCTGTCGTCAAGCAGGCCCTGCCCTATGTCCGGCTGGTCGGCGACAGCTGGCCGCTGCCGCTGAAGCGTTCCTTCTTCGAATATCACGCGCTGACGCGGCAGGAGGCGCGCGCGCCGGGCTCGGTGCCGGCCATCTACCATTTCGACGAGACCCAGGCGCTGATCATCATGGAGTATCTGTCGCCGCACATCATTTTGCGGCGGGCACTGATCGAGGGCCGGCAATTGCCGAACATCGCCAGGGATATCGGGCTGTTCATGGCCCGCACCCTGTTCCGCGGCTCCGATTTCTCGATGGTGACCAAGGAACGCAAAGCGGATCTGGCGCTGTTCGCCGACAATGTCGAGTTGTGCGATATCACCGAGAACCTGGTGTTTTCCGATCCTTATTTCGACGCCAAGCTGAACCGCCACACTTCGCCGCAGCTCGACGCCCTGGTCGCCGAGTTGCGCGCCGACCGCGACCTCAAGGTGGAAGCGCAGCGCCTGAAGCACCTGTTCGCCGCCAATGCAGAGACATTGCTGCATGGCGACCTGCATTCCGGCTCGATCATGGTCACGGATACAGAGACCAGGATGATCGACCCTGAATTCGCCTTCTACGGGCCGATGGCGTTCGACGTCGGCATGTTGCTCGCCAATTTCTGGATGGCCTTCTTCTCGCAGCGGGGTCATGAGCAGAGCGGCAAGCGCGACGCCATGCGCGCTTATCTGCTCGATGTCACAGCGCAGACGTGGTCGGTGTTCCGCACCGAGTTCTCGCATTTGTGGCGCACGGAACGCAACGGCATGCTCTACCAGAAGAGCCTGTTCGAGGATCAGGGCGACAGGCTCGGCGCCGAGCAGGCGCTCGACCATGTGCTGCACCAGATCAGGGACGACCTCCTCGGCTTTGCCGGCATCGAGGTGCACCGGCGCATCCTCGGCCTCGCCCACAATGCCGATTTCGAAACCATTGCCGACAAAGACCTGCGCGCCACATGTGAAGCGAGGGCGCTGAAGTTCGGCCGCCACATCGCCGTCAATAGGCGTCATATTCACAGCATCGACGAGGTCAACAACCTGGCCACGCTGATCGAACAGGAGAACCGCATTTGAACGTCGGCGAGCGCCACTATCGCACCATCTGGCTGAGCGACGATGGGCGCTCGGTGGAGATCATTGACCAGCGCTGGCTGCCGCATGACTTCCGTATCGTGAAGGTCGACACCGTTAATGGCATCGCCACCGCCATCCGCGACATGTGGGTGCGCGGCGCGCCGCTGATCGGTGTCACCGCTGCCTATGGCGTTGCCATGCAGATGGCGGACGATCCGGCGGATGCCGCGCTCGATGCCGTCTGGGAGACGCTCCACGAGACGCGTCCCACGGCGATCAATCTGCGCTGGGCGCTGGATGAGATGCGGCGGTTCCTGCGGCCGCTGCCGACGGAACAACGCGCCGCAGCCGCCTATCGTCGCGCCAGCGAGATCGCCAACGAGGATGTCGGGCTCAATCGCGCCATCGGCGAGAACGGTCTCGCCATCATCAAGGACATCGCGGCGCGCAAAAAGCCGGGCGAAACCGTCAACATTCTGACCCATTGCAACGCCGGCTGGCTGGCTACCGTCGACTACGGCACGGCCACCGCGCCGATCTACCTGGCAACGGAGGCCGGCATTCCGGTCCATGTCTATATCGACGAGACGCGGCCGCGCAACCAGGGCGCCCAGTTGACGGCCTGGGAGATGGCCGGCCACGGCGTGCCGCATACGCTGATCGTCGACAATGCCGGCGGCCATCTGATGCAGCGCGGCGCAATCGACATGGTCATCGTCGGCACCGACCGCACGACGGCCGACGGCGACGTCTGCAACAAGATCGGCACCTATTTGAAGGCACTCGCCGCCGCAGACAATGACGTGCCGTTTTACGTTGCGCTGCCTTCGCCGACCATCGACTGGACGGTGGGCGACGGACTTGCCGAAATCCCGATCGAGGAACGCTCCGGCGACGAGGTTTCGCTGGTGTGGGGCAAGACCGCGAGCGGCGAGATCGCCCAGGTGCGCGTCTCGCCGGAAGCGACGCCCGCGGCAAACCCCGCCTTCGACGTGACGCCGGCGCGGCTGGTCACCGGCCTGATCACCGAACGCGGCGTCGCCAAGGCCTCGCGTGAAGGGCTGAATGCGATGTTCCCGGAGCGTGGATAGCCGGCTCTCGCAAAGGCAAGGAACCACCTTTCGCTGTTCAGAAGGTGCTGCTCTTTGCGATCTCCAGCGAATTGACGAAATCCAGTGAACGCCGCAGCGCGCTCCGAATGGTGGCGATATCCACCGGCGCGCTCCGCCGTTGGGGATCACGGTGCTGCGGGCGCCGCAGCCGCAATGGCAGTTCGATGCTGACCGGCAGCGTCGCGGGAAGCGTTGCCCAGTACGGTTCGTAGCCGATCGAGCCGTCGCCGATAGCGCAAAATGTCCATCCCTCCCCGGTGCTGACGACATCCTTCAGATGAGCATGCCCAACGGCATCGATGGCATCAGCGATATCTTGCGCCGGCTGCACCGTCTCGTTGCTGTAGGTAAAGACATTTCCGCCGTCGTGGTTCAGACGCACGTGTCGCGATCCGATGTCCCGAATGAAGCTTGCCCCCATCCGGGCACTGCCGAGCAGATCGCCTTGGCCATGTCCGGGATTCTCGAGCGCCAGCACGATGCCGACTTCCTCCAGCCTCGGCAGGAGGGCGTCAATCGTTTTGCGGATCGCCGCGCTGTTTCTCGCCGGGCCGGCATTGGTAATCAGGAAGGACGCACCAAGACCGGCGGCAAAGCCGATGCGCCGGGACAAGGCGTCGGGGGCATCGGCCCCCGACAGGTCGAGATGAGCCGACACGGCATTGATCCCGAGCCCGGCATGTTCCGCTGCCTGGCGCAGCTTCGCGGCGTGCGCAGCCGCAAACATGCCTTCATCGAAATCGACATAGCCGCGAATGAAGGCCGGCTCGACATGGAGGGCGCCGGCCGCCGCAATCTCCTCGATGGCCAATTCCATGGAATAGCCATCGAAGAGCGCGGTCGATACCGATATGATCCGGGCCGGCGAAGGCAGGGCTCAGGCTCCCTTGCCGTAGACGATCAATTCCGAAGCTTCCTTCACCTTGGCCGGTGTGAGCGCTTCGCGCCAGTCGTCCCGGACCACGACGCCTTTGGCGAATCGCATCAGCCTCAGCGCCGCATCGGACGGCACTTTCGGAGAGAAGCCGAACCACATGGCGATCTCGACGTTCAGATGGCCTATCAGGAAGTCCAGCGCGGCCTGTCTGGGAATGCCATATTTGCGCTCACACTCCTCGACGGCCTCGACCATGGTGTCGACGAAGGGCATGGCCACCATTTCGGACAGGCCCGGCTCCAGGATCGCCAGTTGTTCGACCGTGACGCGATGGCTGTCGATGATCGGCGACCACATGGCCCTGCACACTTCCTCGCCAAGCGCATAGTGCTCTTCCGGACCTTGCATCAGGGCACAGACGATCGATTGCCTGGCGATGCCGCCATGGTAATCGCGACGCGCGGCCCATTCCGTCTCTTCGCCGAACAGCGGCGGATGGCAGGGATGGCCGACGAAATAGGTGAGATCCGGCCGATCCGCGGGCAAGTCGCCGGCATAGGGCGCTGCCGCATCCAGAATGAGGATCATGGTGCCCGCGGCAAGCATCGGCGAAATCTGGCGCGCCACCTGGCCGATGATGTTGTCCGGCAGAGCCATTACCACCACCTTGGCGCCGGGAATGCCCTCCTCCATGGCGACGGCGCCGATATCGGCCTCTCCCAGCCGCGTGCGACCGGCCTCGCCGATCTCCACGGCGCGGACATCGTAGCCCGCTTCGATCAGCTTGCGCGTCACGCGGAAGCCCATCTTCCCTCCGGCTCCAAGCACCGCCACGGATGTCGTCATTTGCTTCTCTCCCATTTGCCTTGATGGCGCGCCGATGGCGCAGATTCAGCCGAACGCTTGCAGCGCGGCTTCGAGCTCCGGATGCGTGGCGGCGTAGTCGCGTGCGGGAACCCCTGCCGCCGCGGCTTCGAAAGCATCATGCAGGCTTCGAACGCCGGCGGCCGGCCCGCCTGGATGCGCCATGATCCCGCCGCCGCAGCAATAGATGAAATCGTCCGAGCCGAGCCTCGTATAGGTCTCGGCCGCCTGCACAGCGGTCTGTCCAGACGAAAACACCGGCATGACCGTATCGGGACGGCCAGCCCGCTCGAACATCGGGGTGAGACAGCCATGGGCCGACGCCATCACCGATTCGTCCGGCTCGCAGAACTTGTTGGACAGCCCGTTGACGTGCATGTGGTCGATGCCCGCCAGACGCCAGAATTTCTGATAGGCGAGATAGCTCATGCCGAGATCGGGAGAGCGGCTGAAGAGGCCCCAGCCGGCCCGATGGCCGTGCAGCGCAACGGCGGAGTGGCGACGCATCTCGATGACCGCGGACAGGCCGACAGAATTCAGGACCAGCATGGCGCAGGTCCCGCCACGGCGCTCGATCAGGTCCAGCTGGCGACGCATGGCGTCGATGTCCCCGGAAATGTTGGCCGCATACATGACCTTGCGCCCGGTCCTGTCGGCGTGCCTGTCTATCACCGCCATGACCGCTTCGAACCGGTGTTCGAACGGCGAATGCGGAGGGTCCCCCATCAATTCGTCGTCCTTGATGAAATCAAGCCCCGCGGCAATCAGCGTGTCGGCCAGGGCCGCCGTCTCCTGCGGGGTAAGACCAACGCTCGGCTTGACGATGGTGCCGATCAGCGGACGCCCGTCGACGCCGGTCAGGCGACGCGTTCCCTCGACGGCGAAGGCCGGCCCTGGGTAGGCATCCGCGAAGGCATCGGGAAAGGTAACGTCGAGGAGACGCATGGCCGAGAAATGATGCAGCTCGAACAGATTGCCGAGAACCGTCGACCAGACCGAAGCCAGCACTGTCCCCGTATTCTCGATGTTCCAGGAAAGGGCCACCTTGGCCCGGTGCGGCCTCACGGTCGCATTTTTTGGCGAGCGCGAGAACGGCAACGCCTCGCTGTCGACCTCGGCAACATCGCTGATGAATTCGACGCGGGCTCCGAACTTGCGCAGCAGCTCCGGCGTTTCTCCGGGTATGGCGCGGAAAGTCCCGCTTGATTGTTCGCCCGCCATCGCAGCCGCGGCAACCTCCAGCGGGTAGCGGGTTTCGATCAGATAGGTGGCGCGGAGGCGACCGGACAATGCAGGCTTCCCGACTGGAATGACGTCCACGGAGTGACCGTTAGCACCAAAAAGAAATCATGTCATCATATGAGTTTTCTCGGGCAAAAAAATTTCGGCGGCCGCTCAGCCGGCTCCGCCACCGGCCAGTTTCGAATAGAGCTCGTTGGCGCGGCCAATGTGGTCGGCCATTGCCGCGCTCGCGCCTTCCGGATCGCCGCCGGCGATTGCCTTGTAGATCCGCTCATGCTCCTCGACCGTCAGCCGCTCGGCGCCTTTCATCGCCACCAGATCCCGCTTGAAACGGGACAGCCATTCGAGCATTCCCTTCGCCACCGCCGCTATCATCGAATTGCCGCTCATCTCCGCAATGACGGCGTGGAACTCCATGTCGGCCGCCACGAACCGGGCCTGGTCGCCCTTTGCCTCGCGCAAATGACGCAAGGTCTCCGCGAGGCGTTCCAGACTCTTGGCCGTGGCGCGCCGCGTGGCTATCCGGACCAGGCCGGTTTCCAGCAAGAGCCTGACTTCCTTGAGTTCTTCGAGCCCGCGAGAGTTCGTCGCCAGCATCATGACCATCGCCGCGGAGACCTGATCGACGATGACATCAGGCGTCGGATTGATGACGCGGGCACGTTCTCCGTGCGAGATCCTGATAAGTCCCATCTGCTGCAGCGACAGCATCGCTTCCCTGATCGAGGGCCGGCCGACGCCGATCATCGTCATTAGTTCCTTTTCCGACGGCAATTGAGAGCCGGGCGGGAATTCGGACGTGGAGATTGCCGCCATCAGCCGGTCAAGCACCTCCACATACAATTTCTTTTTCTGGACCGGCTCCATCCGTCCCTCCTTGGTGTTCGCGGCATAGTCGATCCCGAGTCGCGTCGGCAGACAAGGGTCGCGCCATCGATTGACATTACATATATGATGACCTAACGTCCGTCTACGGTCGACTTTGGACTGGTCACCAGTTGCTGGAGCAGGCCGGCTCCGTTTGGCCAAGGAAAGAACGAAGCTGACGGCCGAGCTTCGTCTCGTCCTTAAATCGAAGGAGGTTTCGGCAATCGAGGTTCCGGTGCCCGCTTGCCTATTTGGTATGCTGGTATAACATGTAGCTGGTATGGCGTCTTTCGGAGGACGTCGTAACGGAATGGCAGAAGGCCGACGTATCGGCCGGTGTTTTTTTGGGAGGAAAATATCATGAAGTTTTCAACCGTGGCGGCGCTTGCCGGGGCCGCGCTGGTCAGCGTCTCGGCTGTGCCGGCAATGGCGTCACCGGATGCGCCGGTGATCGCGCTCGCCAACGCCTATTACGGCAACACCTGGCGGCACCAGATGGTGGAGGCTTTCGAAGCCTCGGCCAAGGAAGCCAAGGCGGCCGGTCAGATTGCCGACTACATCGTCATGAACGGCGACGGCTCGGTGGCGCAGCAGAACAGCCAGATCGCCGAACTGATCCTCAAGAAGGTCGACGTGCTCGCCGTCGATGCCGCCTCGGAAACCGCAGTCAACGGGATCATCGAAAAAGCCTGCAAGGCCGGCATCATCGTCGTTTCGTTCGATTCGGTCGCCTCGGCGCCCTGCAACTACCAGCTCAACTTCGACTTCAAGGGCTACAAGGCAGCCCAGGCCGAGGCCGTCTTCAAGATGATCGGCGGCAAGGGCAACGTCATCCAGGTGCGCGGCGTCAAGGGCTCGGCGCCCGACAACGACATGTTCAACGCGCAGCAGTCGGTGCTGGCCAAATATCCCGATATCAAGGTTGTCGCCACGGTCTACGGCCAGGCGACTGCGTCGGTCGCACAGGCGGCCATTGCCAACGTGCTGCCCTCCCTGCCGCATGTCGACGCCGTGCTCGCACAAGGCGGCAGCGACGATGTCGGCATCGCCCAGGCATTCGTCCAGTATGGCGGCGACTATGCCGGCAAGATGCCGATCATCGAAGGCGGCGGCGGCACCGACTTCGTCAAGTGGTGGGCCGAGGAGAACGCCAAGAACGGCTACCAGACGGTCTCGATGAACACCACGCCCGGGATTGGCGGCGCCGCGTTCTGGCTTGGCCTGTCGCTGCTCAAGGGCGCCAAGGCACCCAAGATGATGATCATGCCGGTGGCTACCGTCGATGCCGGCAACCTCAAGGAATATGCAAAGCTGCCGGGCGGCCAGATCATCAGCCCCAGCTATTCGCTCGACTGGGTCAAGCAGAACCTGCTGAGCAAGTAAGGTTGGCAATGCCAGGGACCGGGCGCCGCGGAACGGCCGCGCCCGGTCCTTGCCGTGAAGAAACGGAGGACGAATGTCCCATCTCGCCGTAGCCGCCCCGCAAGGCGCAGCCGCCGCGGTGCTCGCCGATCCGGCCCGGCAGAGCGTTGTTTCGCTTTCCGGGATCACTAAGAGCTTCGGACCGACGCTGGCGAATGCAGAGATCGACCTCGCCGTCTCCGCCGGCGAGATCATCGGGCTGGTCGGCGGCAACGGCGCCGGCAAATCGACGCTGATGCGCATCTTGTGCGGGGCGATGTGGCCGACCCTGGGCTCGATTTCGTTTGCCGGCCAGAATATCGGCTTCGCCGGCTACGACACGGCGGAGGCACAGCGCCGCGGCATCCGCATGGTGCACCAGGAATTGTCGCTGTGCGCCAACCTCTCGGTGGCCGAAAACTTCTTCCTGGAAATTCCGGCGGATGCCGCCAACCGGCCGGGCTGGCGGGCACTCTACAGGGCGCGCGCCCGCTCGGCGCTGGACGCCGTCTTCCCCGCAAACGGCATCGATGTGAATGCCGAAGTCGGCCACCTCTCCATCGCCGAACGGCAAATGGTCGAGATTGCGCGCGCCGCCGCGACACCCGGTGTCAAGCTGATCGTTCTTGACGAACCGACCTCCTCGCTCGATCTCGATCGCTCGAGACAGTTGCGGGCCTTCATCCGCGAGCGGGCCAAATCCGGCCTCGCCTTCATCTTCATCAGCCACAAGCTTCAGGAAATCATCGACATCGCCACTCAGGTGGTCGTGCTGCGCAATGGGCGCACCGCCTGGCGCGGCGATGTGGCCGATACGTCGATCGGCAAGCTGGTGCAGCTCATGGGAGGCGACGCCAACTCGATCCACCAGCACGGTACCGCCACCACCGGCAGCCGCGAAGCGCTGGTGCGACTGTCCGGGTTCCTGACGGCCGAACTCGGCCACGACATCGAGATCGGCCGCGGTGAAATCATCGGACTGGCAGGCCTCGAGGGCAGCGGCCAGAAAGAGTTGCTGCACGCAATCTTCAAGCCCGATTCCGGAACGGATGCGGCCGTCGTCAGAAACGGTGAAGCCGGTTTCATCGCGGGCGACCGCCAGAAGGAAGGCGTGTTCCCCTTGTGGAGCGTGCTGGGAAACATCAGCATCGGCGCTCTGGTGCGCCGCCCGGCGCTGGGCCTGGTCTCGGACCGCGCCAACCGCGCGGCAGCGGCCGACGCCGCCGGCCGGCTGCGGCTCGACGAGACCCGCTTCGGATCCAACATATTGGAGCTCAGCGGCGGCAACCAGCAGAAGGCGCTGGTTGCCCGGGCGCTCGTCGCCGACACGCCGATCGTCCTGCTCGACGACCCGACGCGCGGCGTCGACATCGCCACCAAGCAGGACTTCTACCGCCTCTGCGACGACATTGCGCGAGGCGGGCGCACGCTCATCTGGCACACGACCGAAGATGCCGAACTCCTGGCCTGCGACCGCGTGCTGGTGTTTTCAGGCGGCCGCATCGTCAAGGAACTGGCCGGCGAGGCGATCACGGAATCAGCCGTCGTTGGAGCGTCCTTTGCCCAGCAGACGGACAAAGCTGCCAGTGCGGGACGCAGCGGCGCTGTCGGCGCCGGGCTTGCCCGCAGGCTGGTGAACGCTGCCCCCTTCATCGGCCTCGCCGCCGTACTGGCCGTGATGATCTCGGCCAATCCGGCGGTCGCCTCCATTTTCGGGCTCGACCTCTTGCTGATGCCGGCGCTGTCGCTGGTGCTGGTGACCGCGGCGCAGATGTTCATCGTCGGCGGCAGCGAGATCGACCTCGGCGTCGGCGCGTTCGCGGGGCTCGTCAGCGTGCTCAGCGCCACGCTGCTCTACGACCAACCGTGGCTCGGCGCCCTGGCGCTGGCGGCGGCGATCGTCGCCTATGCCGGGCTCGGCGGCCTGATCCAGGCGCGCAAGATCCCGGCCATCGTCGTCACGCTGGGCGCCTCCTTCATCTGGGTCGGGATAGGCTATGCGCTGCAGCCGACGCCCGGCGGCGCCAGCCCCGAATGGCTGTCGACAATGTTCAACTGGTCGCTCGGCTTTGTGCCAACCTCGATCATCCTCATCGCCGCGGTGGCAGTCGTGGTGTTCGTGATCGACCGGTTGCCGCTCGGCGTGGTGCTGCGCGGTTTCGGCAACAATCCGACCGCGATGATCCGTTCCGGCTGGTCGCCGACGCGCTACGCGCTGGTGCGCTACCTCGTCGCCGGGCTATTCGCCGCCGCCGCCGGCCTGTCGCTGACGGCGATCAACACGGCGAGCGACATCAATTCCGGCAATTCGTTCACCCTGCTCAGCGTCGCCGCCGTGGTGATGGGCGGCTGTTCGCTGCTGGGCGGCGTCATCTCGCCGGTCGGCGCCGTCGCCGGCGCGGTCACGCTGGCGTTGATCGGCGCCCTGCTCGGCACGCTGAGCGTGAGCAGCGACTTCAACGCAGCGACGCAGGGACTGATCCTCATCGCGCTGCTGACCTTGCGCAGCCTGACCGCGGACCGCAGGAGCGAACAATGAATGCGTTTGCCGCCTTCAGCCCTTGGGCGCAGAAAAACCGCTGGATCTGGTCGGCGATCGGGGTGCTGCTGCTCTGGCTGGTGCTGTCCATCGTCACCAACCGCTTCAGCCTCTCCAGCCTGTCGGGCATCGTTCTGTCGGCCTCGTTCCTAACGGTCGTCGGCATCGGCCAGATGTTCGTCGTCACCACCGGGCGCGGCAATATCGACCTTTCCGTGGCCTCGGTGATCACGCTCAGCGCTTTCGTGGCGCTGCTGACCATCAAGGGCCAGGACGCCAACCTCGCCGTCGGCGTCGGCGCCGCGATCCTGCTCGGCCTTGCGGTCGGCGCTCTCAACGCGCTGCTCGTCGTCGGGCTGAACATACCGGCCATCATCGCCACGCTGGCGACGGGCTATGTGCTGGCAACCGCAACGCTGCTGTCGAACCGCGCGATATCGGGCTTCGCCGTCAGTCCGCTGTTGAAGACGCTGGCGACGGGCCGCGTCGCGGGCGTGCCGATCATGGCAGTCATCGCCATCCTGGGCGTCGCCGCAACGTCGTTCGTGCTACGCTATACCGTTTACGGACAACTGCTCTCGGCAGTCGGCCAGAACCGCGCGGCGGCGCGGCTAGCAGCGATCCGCAACAACCGGGTCATCGCCTCGGCCTTCATCATCTCCTCGGTGCTGGCCTCGCTCAACGGGCTGCTGCTGGGCGCCTATATCGGCGGCGCCTTTCTTGAAATGGGCCAGCCCTATCTCCTGCAATCCATCGCCGCGGTGGTGCTGGGCGGGACGCTGATCTTCGGCGGCTCCGCGACGGCGCTCGGCACATTGTTCGCCAGCATCCTTTTGATCCTCATCGTCACGACCATGCAGATCATCGGCCTGCCGCCCGGCGCGCAGGACATCGTCCAGGGCATCGTGGTCATTTTCGTTCTGGCGCTGGCCGGCCGGCAGGTGCTGTCGCGGCGCGCCGCCATCGACCCCGCCGCCATCGACCCCGCCGCCCTCGAGAGCGCAGCCGGCGACGGCACGGCGAAACCTAAGGCGGGCGCTGCGGCAATCAGGCCGCAGTGACAATGATTTCTCTTGCCAAGATGGTAGAGTGATCATACCAGTATATAAGGTGACGATGGCGAGACCATCGTTCAATATTTAGGAGCAAGGCTAGATGACGACGATCGCGCTGTTCGGTGCCGGCGGCAAAATGGGTTACCGCCTTTCGACCAATTTCCGCGGCTCGCCCTATACGATCCACCATGTCGAGGTCAGCGAGGCCGGGCGCGAGCGGCTGAAGACCGGGCTGGGCTTCGATACGGTCAGTGCCGACGAGGCGCTGGAAGGCGCCGAGGTGGTGATCTTGGCGGTTCCGGACACCCATATCGGCAAGGTCGCGGCAAGCATCGAAAGCAAGCTTGCGCCGGGCACGATGGTGATCGTTCTCGATGCCGCGGCGCCGTTTGCCGGCCATTTGCCTGATCGTCCCGACCTGACCTACTTCGTCACCCACCCCTGCCATCCGCCGATCTTCAACGACGAAACCGACATGGCGGCCAAGAAGGATTATTTCGGCGGCGTCAAGGCCAAGCAGCACATGGTCAGCGCACTGATGCAGGGACCGGAAGCGGACTACGCCAAGGGCGAGGCCATCGCCAAGATCATCTGGGCGCCGGTGATGCGCTCGCACCGCGTTTCCGTCGAGCAGATGGCGCTGCTCGAGCCCGGCCTTTCTGAGACCGTGTGCGCCTCGCTGCTGGTGGTCATGAAGGAAGCTGTCGACGAGGTCGTGGCGCGCGGCGTCGACCAGCAGGCGGCCCTCGATTTCCTGCTCGGCCACATGAATGTGCTCGGCGCCGTAATCTTCGGCGAAACCAAAGGTGTGTTCTCCGACGCCTGCAACAAGGCCATCGAATTCGGCAAGCCGGTGCTGATGCGCGACGACTGGAAGCGGGTCTTCGAACCGGAAGAGATCGCAGCCAGCATCCAGCGGATTACCTGAGCGGGCCGCCGCTTAGATACAGATCACCTGAATTAGTGGTTGACTCATTATACCAGTTAGCTTTAGCTGTTCCCGGACTCGGATCGGTCATGCTTTGTTGGAAGTTTGAAGTTGATGCGAGTGAGGACGGCGGGAGCGGAGCGAGGAGCAGTTCGGAGACAGCCGGCGATCGGCTCTGAAATCCGGGCGGCGCGCTGCCGGCCCTGCCTGACGAATTCAATCGTAGATAGAGGCCTCGAAACGATCGAGGCATGGGTTTCAACGGGAGGACTTCATGAAACTGACACGCAGAATGACGCTTGCCGCCTTCGCAGGCGTGCTGGCACTCGGCACGGCGATGCCCGCCTATGCGGCGGATCTCATCGCCATCATCACCCCATCGCACGACAATCCCTTCTTCAAGGCGGAAGCCGTCGGCGCCGAAGCCAAGGCCAAGGAATTGGGCTACGAGGCGCTGGTGCTGGTCCATGACGACGACGCCAACAAGCAGTCCGAGCTGATCGACACCGCGATCGGCCGCGGCGCGAAGGCGATCATCCTCGATAATGCCGGTGCCGACGCCACCGTCGCCGCCGTGCAGAAGGCCAAGGGCGCCGGCGTCCCCTCCTTCCTTATCGACCGCGAGATCAACGCCACCGGCGTCGCGGTGGCTCAGATCGTCTCCAACAACTACCAGGGCGCCCAGCTCGGCGCGCAGGAATTCGTCAAGCTGATGGGCGAGAAGGGTAATTTCGTGGAGCTGGTCGGCAAGGAATCCGACACCAATGCCGGCATCCGTTCCAAGGGCTATCACGACGTCATCGACGACTATCCGGACCTGAAGATGGTCGCGCAGCAGTCGGCCAATTGGAGCCAGACCGAGGCCTATTCCAAGATGGAATCGATCCTGCAGGCCAATCCTGACATCAAGGGCGTCATCTCCGGCAACGACACGATGGCGATGGGCGCCTATGCGGCGCTTGCCGCGGCTGGCCGCAAGGACGTCATCGTCGTCGGCTTCGACGGATCGAACGACGTGCGCGATTCCATCACCTCGGGCGGCATCAAGGCGACGGTGCTGCAGCCTGCCTATGCCCAGGCGCAGATGGCGGTCGAGCAGGCCAACGACTTCATCAAGAACAAGAAGTCGCCCGAGAAGGAAAAGCAGCTGATGGATTGCGTGCTCATCAATGGCGACAATGCCGCTAAGCTGGAAACCTTCGCGCTGAAAAACTGAGCCGGCGCAACGCGAACAGCGAGGGGCGAACCGAGGTTCGTCCCTCGTTCCTTTTCACCAGGATGCCTCGACCGCCATGCAGAAAAAGCCGAGTTGGCCGATCCTTGCCCTGACCGCCGGCATCGCGCTCAGCGCCTGCAAGATCCTGCCGACGCCGTCGGCGCAAGGCGACGGCAATGCTTCCGCCTTCAACCCCGACAAGATGGTCGAGGACATATGGGCCGCGAAAGTCATCCCCTACCTGCAGCAGAAGGCGGGACCGTTCGCCGAGGTCCATGCGCTGGCGAAGACCGATCCGGCCGCGGCCGGCGCCAAATACGGCAATCCGAAGAAGCAGGCGAATTCGCCATGGACTTTCGCGGTCCGCGTCGAAGGCAAGATCGTCGCCGCCAATATGCAGTCGCGCGCGGCCACCATCGACGTCGACGCCGACGGTGACGGCAAGGCGGACGCGCGCGTTCAGATCGGGCCCGCGATGCGCGGCACGGCACTGCGCGACAGCCTCGACTTCGTCCAGTTCAACGACTTCACCAACCAGATCGACTTCGCCCAGTTCGGCAAAGCTTTCAACGCCTATGCGGACAAGACGGTGCTCTCCAAGCTGCCGCGCGAGGCGCTGGAAGGCCGCACCGCCAAGGTGCTCGGCGCCTATACGATCGAAGGCGGCCAGGACCTGCCGCTGGTGACGCCGGCGGAGGCCGAGATCGGGCCGAAGCCATGAGCCAGGCCAATGGCCATGACGTCATCCTCAAGCTGGACGATGTCTCGAAAGTCTATGCCGGCACGGTCGCGGTCAAGCAGGCGAATTTCGAAGTGCGCAAGGGCGCGGTCAACGTGCTGGTCGGGGAAAACGGCGCCGGCAAGTCGACGCTGATGAAGATCATCGCCGGCGTCGAGCAGCCGACCGTAGGGCGCATCCTGCTCGAAGGCGAAGAGGTCTCTTTCTCGTCGTCGGGAGATGCGGTCGACCGCGGCATCGGCATGGTGTTCCAGGAGCTGAACCTGTTCGGCAACCTTTCGGTCGCCGAGAACATCTTCGCCACGCGCGAGATCACCAACCGCTTCCGCAAGATCGACCGCAAGGAACAGGAGCGCCGGGCCGGTGAATTCCTGGAGCGGCTGGAAGCCGGCATCCGGCCCGACATGCTGGTCGAGGATCTGCGCATCGGCCAGCAGCAACTGGTCGAGATCGCCAAGGCGGTTTCGCTCGACGCCAAGATCCTCATCATGGACGAGCCGACCTCGGCGCTGAGCGCCGCCGAAGTCGAGATCCTGTTCAAGGTGATCGCCGACCTCAAGGCGCGCGGCGTCGCCATCGTCTACATCTCCCACCGGCTGGAGGAACTGATCCGCATCGGCGACTACATCACCGTGCTGCGCGACGGCCGCATCACCGGCCAGGAGGAGATGAAAAACGTCGATACGCAGTGGATCGTGCGGCAGATGATCGGCTCGGACGCCAAGGACTTCGCCAAGGCCGACGGCCATGTGCCGGGCGCGGAAATCTTCCGCGCCGAGGAGATCTGCCTGCCACGCGTCACCGGCGGGCTGGCGGTCGACCACGTCTCGCTGTCGCTGCGCGCCGGCGAGATTCTCGGCATATACGGGCTGATGGGTGCGGGGCGCAGCGAGCTGTTCGACTGCATCATGGGCCGTCACGGCCATGCCAGCGGCAGGATCTTCATCGCCGGAAAGCAGGTGAAGGAGCGCGACACGACGCGTCGTATCCAGCGAGGGCTGGCCTTGATCCCAGAGGACCGCCAGCGCGAGGGCCTGGTGTCGATCCTGTCGGTCGCCAGCAACCTGACGATGGCGAGCCTGTCGCGCTTCGTGCGCCTGTTTCACATCCGCGGCGGTGCCGAGCGGCAGGCCGTGATGCAGATGGTGCGGGAACTCGCAATCAAGGTCGCCGACCCGGCGCAGGAGGTCTCGTCGCTGTCGGGCGGCAACCAACAGAAGGTGGTGATCGGCAAGGCGCTGCTCACCGGACCGAAAGTGCTTCTGATGGACGAGCCCAGCCGCGGCATCGATGTCGGCGCCAAGGCCGATGTCTTCCGCACCATGCGCAAGCTTTCGCGCGACGGGCTGGGCATCCTGTTCGCCACCTCGGACCTCGACGAGGTGATGGCGCTGTCCGACCGCATCGCGGTGATGAGCAATGGCAGATTGACCGGCATGTTCGACCGCGCCGAAGCGACGGAGGCGGCGATCGTCGCCGCGTCGGCGCTGGGCCACGGACCGGCCGCACATGGGGAGCAACGCTGATGACTGACATTCCGGCCAAGGCTGCCGCTTCCTCCGCCTCCAGCGGCTCGGCGCTGCTGACGCTGATGAAGCTCAGAACCTTCATTGCGCTGATCGCCGTGCTGGTGTTCTTCTCGATCGCGGCGCCGAACTTCCTGTCGGCCGCCAATCTGATCCTGATGGCCAAGCACGTGGCGCTCAATGCCTTTCTCGCCATGGGCATGACCTTCGTCATCATCACCGGCGGCATCGACCTTTCGGTTGGTTCGATCGTCGGCCTGTGCGGCATGGTGGCCGGCTACCTCGTGCTCAACGGCATCGACCTGCAGATCGGCTACACCATCTATTTCAATGTCGTCGAGATCGCCTTGATCACGCTCGCGGTCGGCATGCTGATCGGCGCCGTCAACGGGCTGCTGATCACCAGGCTCAACGTCGCGCCCTTCATCGCCACGCTCGGCGTGCTCTATGTGGCGCGCGGCTTCGCGCTGCTTTCCTCCGACGGCCGCACTTTCCCCAATCTCGTCGGCAAGCCGGAACTCGGCACCACCGGCTTCGGCTTCCTGGGTGCCGGCCGGCTGCTCGGCCTGCCGGTCTCGATCTGGATCCTGATCGTGGTGGCGCTGGGGGCGGCCTATCTCGCCCGCTACACGCCGCTTGGCCGCCACATCTTCGCCGTCGGCGGCAATGAGCGCGCCGCGCGCATCTCGGGGGTGCGCGTCAACATGGTCAAGATGTTCGTCTACATGTCCTCCGGCTTCTGCGCTGCAATCGTCGGGTTGATCATCTCGTCGGAGCTGATGGCCTCGCATCCGGCAACGGGCGAGAGCTTCGAGCTCAACGCCATCGCCGCGGCGGTGCTTGGCGGCACCTCGATGTCGGGCGGTCGCGGCACGATCGGTGGCACCATCGTCGGCGCCTTCGTCATCGGCATCCTGTCGGACGGGCTGGTGATGATGGGGGTGAGCTCGTTCTGGCAGATGGTGATCAAGGGCCTCGTCATCATCGTCGCCGTCGTCGTCGACCAGGCGCAGCGCCGGCTACAGCAGCGCGTCACCCTGATGCAGATGGCAAAGGCGGGCTGAGCATGGCGGAGTTGCGTGGAGCGCTGATCGGTTGCGGCTTCTTCGCCGTCAATCAGATGCATGCCTGGCGCGACATAGAGGGCGCCTCGATCGTCGCCATCTGCGACCGCGATCCGGAGCGGTTGCGGATCGTCGGCGACCAGTTCGGCGTGGCGCAGCGCTACAACGATGCGGCGGAACTTTTCACCGCCGAGACGCTCGACTTCGTCGACATCGCCACCACTGTCGGCAGCCATCGACCGCTGGTCGAGATGGCGGCCGCGCATGGTGTTCCCGTCATCTGCCAGAAGCCGTTCGCGCCGACGCTTGGCGATGCCAAGGCGATGGTCGCGGCCTGTGCCAAGGCCGGCGTGCCGCTTATGGTGCATGAGAACTTCCGCTGGCAGTCGCCGATCCAGGCGGTGCGCGCCCTGCTCGACAAGGGCGAGATCGGCACGCCATTCTTCGGCCGCATCTCCTTCCGCTCCGGCTATGACGTGTTTTCCGGCCAGCCCTATCTGGCGACCGGAAAACGCTTCATCATCGAGGACCTCGGCATCCACATCCTCGACATCGCCCGCTTCCTGCTCGGCGACGTCACGAGCCTGACCGCGCGGACCACACGCATCAACCCCGCCATCGCCGGCGAGGATGTGGCGACGATGCTCATGGATCATGCCGGCGGCGCCACGTCGGTTGTCGATTGCAGCTATGCGACGAAGCTTGCCACCGAGCCGTTCCCGGAAACACTTATCGAACTCGACGGCGTCGACGGCACGATCCGGCTGGCGCAGGGCTACCGGCTGACCGTCACCGGCAAGAGCGGAACCAGAGTGAGCGATGTCTCGCCGCCGCTCCTGCCCTGGGCCTCGCGGCCATGGCACAACATCCAGGAAAGCGTGCTGGCCATCCAGCGGCACTGGGTCGACTGCCTTGTCGGCGGCAAGGAGCCGGCGACCTCGGGCGCCGACAATCTGAAGACATTCGCCCTGGTCGAGGCCGCCTATGCGGGTGCTGCGAGCCGCGAACCGGTGCAGATCGAAGCCTTGCTGCAATGACGGCCGACGTGTTCGATCTTTACGGCACACGGGCGGCCGAAGCGGCACCGATCCTGCTGCAGGCGGGCGCGCTGAGTGCCGAGCTGGTCAATGGCAATCTGCGCACAATCCGGCATGCCGGCACCGAAGTGCTGCGCGCCATCGCCTATATCGTACGCGACCGCGACTGGGGCACTTATGAGCCGGAGCTCACGGACCTGACCATCGACCAGAAGGTCGACCGTTTCTCGGTAAGCTATGAGGCGAATTGCACCGGCCCGGGCGGCAGCAGCCTGCGCTTCCACGCGACGATCGAAGGCTCCGCCGACGGCAGGCTGGTCTTCGATGTGGCCGCACTGCCGGAGAGCGATTTCGAGACCAACCGCTGCGGCTTCTGCATCCTGCATCCGATCGCCGGCCTCGCCGGCAGCCCGGTGACGGTGGAGCACACCGATGGCAGGGTGGTGGACACGGAACTGCCTGATCTGATCGACCCATGGCAGCCCTTCAAGGACCTGCGTGCCATCACCCATGCAGTGCGTCCCGGCGTCAGCGCCGAATGCAGGATGGAAGGCGATACTTTCGAAATGGAGGACCAGCGCAACTGGTCGGACGCCTCCTACAAGACCTATGTGCGGCCGCTGGCCTTGCCGTGGCCCTATGTGCTGCCGGCCGGCGAACCGCTGCGCCAGACGGTGAGCCTGCGCCTCACCGGCGGCGCCGGGATGCCCGCCGCGACCGCGAGTGCCGAACCGGTCCGCATCGAACTCGGCGAGACCGGGCCGAGGCTGCCCGATGTCGGCGTGATCGTCTATCCCGAGGGCGTCGAGGCAACGCTGGCCGAACTGCCGATGCTCGCAAGGCTCGGTCCGCGGCAACTCCTGTTCCACTTCGATCCGACGCGCGGCCACGGCCTGGACGCGCTGCGCGCCCATGCCCGGCTCGCCGCGGCGCATCCCGCCTCGACCACGCTCGAATGCGTGGTGGCCTGCACGGGCGACCTCGATGCCGAATTCTCCGATGTCGCCGATATGGTGCGCCGGGTCGGCCTGCGGCTCGATGCGGTTGCCGTCTCGCCTTCGGTCGACCGCCAGTCGACGCCGCCGGGCAGCGCCTGGCCGGCATGCCCGCCGCTGGAAGAAATCTATGCCGCGGCGCGGCGCGCCTTTCCCGGGATCCGCCTCGGCGGCGGCATGTTCAGCTATTTCACCGAGCTCAACCGTAAGCGCGTGCCCGCCGACCAACTCGATTTCGTCACGCACTGCACCTGTCCGATCGTTCACGCCGCCGACGATCTCAGCGTCATGCAATCGCTGGAGGCGCTGCCCTTCATCACCCGGTCGACCCGGGCGATCTTCGGCGACAAGCCTTACCGGATCGGCCCGTCGACCATTGCCATGCGACAGAACCCCTATGGCGGCGCGACCAAGGACAATTTTGCCGGCCAACGCATTGCCATGGCGAACCGTGATCCCCGCCATGCCGCGCAGTTTGCCGCCGCCTGGACCATTGGCTATGCCGCGCGCGTCGCGCCGGCCGGGCTGGAGATGCTGACACTGTCCAGCATCACCGGCCCGTTCGGCTTGCTGGCCGCATCCGGCGAACCTGTCGCCGAGGGATCGCCGCGGCCGATTTTCCGGGCCGTCCAAGGGCTTTGCGAACTGGCTGGGCTCGCGCATGTTGCCGCGAAAACAAGCGACGAGACGCGTGTTGCGGCGCTGGCCGGTCGCGCCGCCTCGGGCGACATTGTCGTCTGGCTGGCGAACCTGACGGCGAACGACGTCCCGGTTGATGTTTCGGCACTGGGTCAGGGCCATCTTACGATGTCGCCCTACGCCATTGTCCGGGTTGGCTAGAGCTACTTATCGGAATTCATCACATAGAGCGCACGCGAGCGTTCGAGATGCTTGATCATCGCCTTTTCGGCGCCGTCGGCATCACGGTGCTCAATGCGGTCGATGATCTCCTCATGCTCGGTAAGCGTGTATTGTTCCTTGCCGGTCCAGATCAGCATCTCGGTGTGGTATTCCTTCAGCCAGCCGAGCGTGGCTTCGCTGACGGCGACATAGATCGGATTGCCCGATATCGCCGATATCTGGGTGTGGAACTTCATGTCGGCGGAGATGAAGGCTTCGGAATCACCGCGCGCGGCGCGCTGCTCGGCCACCGTTGCCCTGAGCCGCTGCACATCCTCGGCGGTCGCCTTTTCCGCGGCTTCCCTGACCATGCCGCGCTCGAAGAAGATGCGCGCCGTCTTCAGGTGCTCCAGCGTGTCCCTGGATGAAGACAGGATGATCTTGGCCGCGCCGTCGACCTGCTTGATGATCGATTTGGCGGTTAGTTGCAGCACCTTGGCGCGCTCGCCATGCGAGATGGCGACCAGTCCCATATTGCTCAGCGCCTGCATGGCCTCGCGGATCGCCGGCCGGCCGACCTCGAAGCGCTCCATCAACTCGCGTTCGGACGGCATGTCGTCGCCCGGCTGCAGCTCGCCGCTGGTGATCAGCCGCTTCAGCCTTGCAAAGACTTCGTCGGAAAGTTTGCGCCGGACGATCGGCTCCGAACGGTTCATCGTGACGAATCACTCCCTGGCCCGGTTCGTGTTTAGCATTCCAGGCAGGATTACCGGAATGCCTGCGCCTGGAGCGGTCCCGCGATTTCATGCAATCGCCAAGCCGCGCCAGCTGTTTGTTCCAGGCATTCCGAACGAAAAACGCCGCTCATTTCCCGGAATTGCCGAAGCCGGCCCTCTTGCCGAAGTCGGGATATTGCTTGCAATACTTAGGTACTCATTATACCAGATTTCCTGCGCGACAAAACTTTTTTCGAACCCTTTTCGAGCGGCCGACAGACCATGATCACGCTTACCTATCGCATCGAAACCTCTGGCAGCATCGAAGCGCTGGCGGCCAAGATCGCGAGCGACCAGTCGACCGGCACCTTCGTCCCACTGCCCGGCGAGACCGAGGAATTAAAGGCGCGTGTGGCGGCTCGTGTGCTGGCGATCAGGCCCCTGCCCGATGCCGAGCAGCCGTCGCTTCCCGGATCCGGGAACGGCCCCTTCCGGCGCGCCGATGTCGATATCGGCTTCCCGTTCGACGCCATCGGCACCGACCTGTCGGCGCTGATGACGATCGCCATCAGCGGCACCTATTCGATCAGGGGCCTGTCCGGTGTCCGGGTCATCGACATGAAGCTGCCGGAACAATACCGGGGCGCCCATCCCGGCCCGCAATTCGGCGTTGCCGGCAGCCGCAGGCTGACCGGGGTCGAGGGCCGTCCCATCATCGGCACCATCGTCAAGCCGGCGCTTGGCCTCAGGCCGGACGAGACAGCCGCGATGGTGGGCGAACTGATCGAAGCCGGCGTCGATTTCATCAAGGACGACGAGAAGCTGATGAGCCCGGCCTATTCGCCGCTCGCTGAGCGGGTGAAGGCGATCATGCCGCTGATCCGCGACCACGAGCAAAAGACCGGCAAGAAAGTGATGTACGCCTTCGGCATCTCGCATGCCGATCCCGACGAGATGATGCGCAACCACGATCTGGTGCTGGAAGCCGGCGGCAATTGCGCGGTCGTCAACATCAACTCCATCGGATTCGGCGGCATGGCTTTCCTCAGGAAGCGCTCCGGGCTGGCGCTGCATGCGCACCGCAATGGCTGGGACATTCTCACCCGCCATCCCGGCCTCGGCATGGATTTCAAGGTATGGCAGCAATTCTGGCGGCTGCTCGGCGTCGACCAGTTCCAGATCAACGGTATCGGCTCGAAATACTGGGAGCCGGACGATTCTTTCATCCGCTCTTTCGAAGCGGTGACCACGCCGCTGTTTTCATCATACGATTGCGCGCTGCCCGTGGCCTGCTCCGGCCAATGGGGCGGCCAGGCGCCCGAGACCTATGAGCGCACCGGCCGCACGGTCGATCTCCTCTATCTCTGCGGCGGCGGCATCGTCAGCCATCCGGACGGGCCCGGCGCCGGGGTGCGCGCGGTGCTGCAAGCGTGGCAGGCCGCGGTCGAGGGCATTGCCCTCGACGAATTCGCGCGCGACCATGCCGAGCTGGCACGCTCGATCGAGAAATTCAGCGACGGCAAGGCGGCCTGAGCGAAGCCATGCAGAACCTGCTCCTGAGCTATTATGGCGACGACCTCACCGGCTCGACGGATGTCATGGAGGCGCTCGAGCTCGGCGGCGTACCGACGGTGCTGTTCATGCGTCGGCCCGATGAGCGCCTGCTGGCGCGATTTTTCCATTGCCGCGCCGTCGGACTGGCCGGCACCAGCCGAAGCGAAACGCCGCAATGGATGGAGCAGAATCTGGCGCCCGCCTTCGAATGGCTGAAGAGCCTCGAAGCGGCGATCTGCCATTACAAGATCTGTTCGACCTTCGATTCCAGCCCGACGGTCGGCAATATCGGCCGCGCCATCGAGATCGGCCGGCGCATCTTCGGCCAGAGTAGCGTGCCGATGGTCGTCGGCGCGCCGCAGCTCAAGCGCTACACGGCCTTCGGCAATCTTTTCGCGGCGTTCCGCGGCGAGTATTTCCGCATCGACAGGCATCCGGTGATGAGCAGGCATCCGGTGACGCCGATGAACGAAGCAGACCTGCTCGTGCATCTCTCGCGCCAGACCAGTCTCAGCTCCGGCCTTGTCGACCTGGCTGCATTGCAGACCGACGATCTCGCGCAAACGGTCGACCAGGCCGTGCAAAACAGGGCGGTCATCCTGTTTGATGTCGAAAGCCGCCAGACACAGAGACGCGTCGGCGAACAGATCTGGCGCATCCATGACCAAGGCCATGGCTTCGTCGTCGGATCCTCGGGCATCGAATATGCCTTGCTTGCCGAATGGGCCGGCAAAGGCATTGCCTCCGGGCAGGCGTCGTTCGCGCCGCCGGGACCGGTAGACCGCCTCGCGGTGGTCTCGGGCAGCGTGTCGCCGACCACCGAAAAGCAGATCCGCCACGCCCTTGCCCACGGTTTCGACGGCGTCGAGATGGATGCCATGCAACTGGTCACGGAGGGCGCCAAGGAGGCAATCGAGCGCGCCGTCGCGAGCGGATTGGCAAGCCTGGCTGCGGGGCGCAGCGTCATCCTCTACACCGCGCTTGGCCCACAGGCCGACCGTGGCGCCGAGATCGACCGGATCGAAGGTGCGCGAAACACGCTCGGGCGAGCGCTGGGAACAATCCTGCGCCGGTTAATCGTGGAACAGAAACTCAAGCGCGCGGTGATCGCCGGTGGCGACACCTCCAGTCACGCGCTCGGACAATTGGCCATCGACGCGCTGACGGTGCGCATGCCGTTGCCGCAATCGCCGGGATCACCGCTCTGTGTCGCCCATGGCGGCGGTGCGATCGATGGACTCGAAATCGCGCTCAAGGGCGGCCAGGTCGGCACCGACGCCTATTTCGAGACGATCCGGTTGGGAAGCTAAGCCGTTGCCATGATGACGTGAGCCTGAATTTTGGCGGCCACCGCGCCGCTGCCATGTCTGTCTGCAATCGCGGATGCGGCGTAGTCGGTCGCGGCTTGCAGCTTCCCGGCCTCCCGGGCCTCGATTTCGGTGCGAAGCACAGTTCCCTGGCAATAAGCGACGGCGGGAAGGCGCGGCGAGGATGCACGGCTTTGTTCGGCTCTCGTCTCGATCATTACACCGGAGAACCCAGCATCCTCCAGCTCGTGACGGATCACTGCCTTGTCGTGGTAGCCATGGGGTGTGCGTGCCAGAAAGCGCGGCGGATCGTCGGGGAAGATCCTTGCGAGAGCATTCGTCACATCATCGGCAAAGACGTTCTCCTCGATGCGATCCCATACGCTGAACAGGAAATGTCCGCCCGGCCTCAGGACACGCCTGGCCTCGCGGTAGGCCGATGGCCGGTCGGGAAAGAACATCGCACCGAACTGACAGCAAACGAGGTCGAAGGTCGCATCTTCAAACGGCAGCGCCAAGGCGTCCGCTTGACGCCATGTGATGCGACCGTCGGGAGGTTGTCGCGAAGCGGCGTAGTCGAGCATCGGCTGGTTGAGGTCAGTTACCGTATAGCTTGCGCCGGGAGACAGTTTCGGCGCCAATGCGCGGGTAACGACCCCGGTGCCGGCGGCCGTCTCCAAAACCGCGGCGGGCGACAGGGACGCTGCTCGCGCTACAAGATCCGTAGCGAACGGCTCGAAAATCAACGGCACCATATAGCGATCGTAGTTTTCCGGTATGGAGCCAGCGAATACCTTGTCCGTTTCCAGCGTTGCCATCACCCGCCCTCTGCCTAGAGGCTCGGGAGATTAGCATATCATTGCTTGTTTTGCGCCGTTTTCGGCGGAGACGACCAGTCCAGCTCCAAATCAAAGTGATAGAGCATGATGTCGTCCGAAAACCGCTTCACGCTTATCGGCATCAGGCCTTAGTACAGAGGCTCGGCCATGTGCCTGGGCGCCGGCCACTGCGTCGTGACGCCGGGCTGCACCGGCCGCTCAAGATAGGTCGACAGCACCACGTAGCTGCGCGTCGAGGTGACGCCGGGTGTCTCGTAGAGGCGCGACAGCAGGCCTTCAAGCGCCCGCGTGTCCTCCGTGCGGACCTTCAGCAGCATGCAGGTGTCGCCGGCAACCGTGTGGATCTCCTCGACCTCCGGATATTGCGAAACCGCCATCAGCTCCGGCGTCTTGCCCCAGCCCTTGGTGTCGATATGCACGAATGCCAGCAGCGGCTTCTTGACCGCTTTGGGGTCGATGATGGCAGCCGTGCCGCGAATGGCGCCGCTGCGCCGCAGGCGCTTGACGCGCTCATGCGCGGCGGGCGGCGAGAGGCCGACACGATCGCCGAGCTCAGCATAGCTGACCGTGGCGTCGTCGACGAGAACGCCTAATATCTTTCTGTCGATCGCGTCGACATCGCGGGGCGCCGGCCTGTTCTGCGGAATGCTATTTGTTTCTTCGTTCATAGTGCAAATTCCCGATTGTGGCCGAATAAAATACGGCCATTATGAAGATATGTCGAACAGCGATCAAGCAGTAACCCTGGGTGCGAATGCCCGGCCGCCCATCCCGGCGCTGGCCTATCTCTTGACCGGATGCATCGCCGTCATCGGCTCGAACTCCCTGGTGCTGGGTCCGATTGCTCCCGCCGTGGCCGTGTCGTTCGCGACCAGCGTGCCTGTCGTGATGATGGCGGCCGCCGCCTTCGGCCTCGGCACCTCGGCGAGCGCCCTGTTCCTGGCGCGCTATATCGACCGGATCGGCGCGCGCCGGATGCTGCAAGCGGCCTTGCTGCTGCTCGCATTGGCGCTTGTCGCGAGCGCCGCGGCGCCGACTGTGACGGCACTGGTCGCCGCGCAGCTTCTCGCCGGCATCGCCGCCGGCGTCGCCATGCCGGCAATCTATGCCAGTTCCGCGGCGATTGCCCCACCTGGACGGGAAAGCGGAACGATCGGCGTTGTGCTGACCGGATGGACGCTGAGCATGGTGGCCGGCGTTTCGCTGTCGGCGGTGCTTGCCGATCTCGTGCACTGGCGGGCCGTCTTCGCCGCCGTGGCGCTGCTGGCGACGATGGCGCTTGGCAGTCTTACCGCATCGTCACTCCCGGATGTCAGAAAGGCCGGCCCGGCGCCGGCGCCGCTTGAGGCGCTCGGCATTCCCGGCATCGTGCCGCTGCTGATCGCCTGCGGCGCCTTCATGACCGCCTTCTACGGTGTCTATGGCTATCTTGGCGACCATCTGCACAGCGGGCTGGGCCAGCCGGTCAGCGCCAACGGCCTAGCCGCACTCGCCTATGGGGCCGGGTTCGGCACGGCGGCGCTCTTCGACGGCATCATCGATCGCCTGGGGGCTCGCCGCGTCATGCCCTTCGCTTACCTGCTCGTCGCCATCGTCTATGTCGCGATCGCCGCGACAAGCAAAAGCTATGGCATGACGCTCGCCATGGTGGCGGCCTGGGGTCTCGCCAATCATTTCGGTCTGAACGTGCTGGTGATGCGCCTGTCGGCGCTCGATCCGTCACGGCGCGGCACGATCATGGGTCTGAACAGCGCGGTGACATATCTGGCGGTCTTTGTCGGCACCACCGGCTTCGGGCCGCTATATTCGGATTTCGGCTTTGCCGCATCGGCAATGGTGGCGGCGTTGCTGATGCTGGTCGCGGCTTCGGCAGCGGCATGGCGCACGCGCCAGCCACACAGGACGTGATGGGCCACCAGCCTTCGCCTGGTTGACAGCGGCGCCCCTGCCCTTCCATACAAAGCCGTTAATGTTCTCAGGGCGGGGTGAAAGTCCCCACCGGCGGTAAGGACTCCTGATTGCGCATGGTTTCTTTCCGAAAACCGGTCCGGTTTTCGGGGTCATGCGCGGGACCCAAGCCCGCGAGCGCTTTCCGGCAAAACCGGAAGGGTCAGCAGATCCGGTGTGATTCCGGAGCCGACGGTTACAGTCCGGATGGAAGAGAACGAAACGGAAGACGGACCGCTCCGGCGGCCGGTTTTCGTATCGTGCGTCCTGATTCTGGTTCGAAACGGAAGGATGGACCCATGAATCAGCATTCCCACAAAGACTATGAAACGACCCGCGTTGCCGTTGTCAGGGCACGCTGGCACGCGGATATCGTCGACCAGTGTGTCGCTGCCTTCGAGGCGGAGCTTGCTGCACTGGGCGACGGCCGCTTTGCCGTCGAAATCTTCGACGTGCCCGGCGCCTACGAGATCCCGCTGCACGCCAAGACATTGGCCGAGACGGGTCGCTACGCCGCGATCCTCGGCGCTGCCTTCGTCGTCAATGGCGGCATCTACCGGCACGAATTCGTCGCCGGCGCGGTCATCGACGGCATGATGAATGTGCAGTTGACGACCGGCGTGCCGGTGCTTTCGGCGGTACTGACGCCGCACAATTACCACGACAGCGCCGAGCACCACCGCTTCTTCCTCGAGCACTTCCAGGTAAAGGGCAAGGAAGCGGCCGGCGCATGCCTTCAGATTCTGGCGGCGCGAAGGCACATCGCCGCCTGAAACAGCCGAGAGCGGGGTGGAAATCGCGGTAACAGCCTGTAGTATCTCGGGAAAATGCCGAGTTCGGGAGGATGCCGGTGCAGACCAAGAAGATCATCAATGACGGCAACCGTGCCGTCGACGAGATGCTAGAGGGGATTCTGGCCGCGCATCCCAGCCATCTCAGGAGCGCGGACGGCAGCCCGCGCTCGATCATCGCCCGCAACGGACCGCGTCCCGGCAAGGTCGGGCTCGTCGTCGGCGGCGGCTCGGGCCATGAGCCGACCTTTCTCGGTTTTGTCGGCAAGGGCCTGGCGGACGCGGCGGCGATCGGCAATGTCTTTGCCTCGCCGCCACCCGATCCCATCCTTGAATGCGCCAAGGCGGCGAACGGCGGCGCCGGCGTCCTGTTCACGTACGGCAACTATGCCGGGGACGTGATGAATTTCGACATGGCGGCCGAAATGGCCGCCATGGACGATATCGAGGTGCGCACGGTGCTGACCACCGACGATGTCGCCTCGGCACCGCGCGACCAGCGGCAGAAGCGTCGCGGCGTCGCCGGCAATTTCTTCGTCTTCAAGGCGGCCGGCGCGGCCTGTGACCGCATGCTCTCCTTCGACGAATGCGAGCGCATCGCGCGCAAGGCCAACGATCACACCTTCACCATGGGCGTGGCGCTGTCGCCCTGCTCGCTGCCGCAGACCCGGCGGCCGAATTTCGAGATCGGCGCCGACGAGATGGAGATCGGCATGGGCATCCATGGCGAGCCGGGCATCGCGCGCGGCAAGCTCGGCACCGCCGACGAGATCACCGACGAGATGCTGGACAAGATCCTCGCCGAGATGGCGCCTTCGCGTGGCGACAAGGTCGCGGTGCTGGTCAATTCGCTGGGCTCGACACCGTTGATGGAGCTCTACATCATGAACCGTCGCGTCAAGCAGCGTCTCGACGACATCGGCGTTTCCATCCATGCGACCTGGGTCGGCAATTACTGCACGTCGCTCGAAATGGCCGGCGCCTCGGTGACGCTGTTCCATCTCGATGGCGAGTTGCAGACCATGCTCGACCATCCGTGCGACTGCGCCATGTTCCGCGCCGGCTGAGGAGTGATCCGTGAGCATCGATAGCGCTGACCTGAAGAGAATGTTCGATGCGATCGCGGTGGCGATCGAAGCCGACAAGGACCGGCTCTGCCACCTCGACGGCGTCATCGGCGACGCCGATCACGGTATCGCCATGGCGCTCGGCTTCAACGCAGTGCGCGACGCGCTGGCGCCACTCGACCTGGCGGCGACCGAGCCGACCGCGCTTCTCAACATGGCGGCTAAATCGTTCCTCAACGCGGTCGGTGCGTCGTCTGGCCCGCTCTATGCCACCGCCTTCATGCGCGCCGCCGCTGCCGTCAAGGGCAAGACCACGCTGGCGGATGCGGATGTCGTCGCGCTGTTCCAGGCGATGGCGCAAGGCATGCGCGATCGCGGCAAGGCCGAGATCGGCGAGAAGACGATGATCGACGCCTGGCTGCCGGCGGCGGAAGCAGCCGGCGCCAGCAATGCGGCGGGAAAAGGCCTTGCCGAAAGCCTTGATGCGGCAGTGAACGCGGCGCGCCGGGGGGCCGAGGCGACCAAGGACATGATCGCCGCCAAGGGCCGCTCCTCGCGGCTCGGCGAACGCTCGCTCGGCCATATCGACCCCGGCGCCGCCTCGGCCGTGACCGTCATCGAGGCGTTGCGCGACAACCTGGCTTAGGCCTGCTTCGCCTCATCGAGCTTGTTGATCGCCTGGACATTGCCGGCCGACGGCCCCTTCTCGTCGAACTCCGAGGCCAACCAGGTATCGACGATCGCCTTGGCGAGTTCAGGGCCGATGACGCGGGCGCCCATCGTGATGATCTGCGCGTTGTTGGATTTGGCGGCACGCTCGGCGGAATAGGTGTCGTGGGTGAGTGCCGCGCGGATGCCGGGCACTTTGTTGGCCGAGATCGAGACGCCGATGCCGGTGCCGCAGAACAGGATGCCGCGGTCGTTCTCGCCGTCGATGATCGTCTGCGCGAGCTTTTGCGACAGGTCGGCATAAAAGCCGGCCTGGCTGAGGTCGCTGACGGTGAGGCCGGATTTTGTCGCGAGATGCGCGGCGATGACATCGAGCAGCGGCTTGCCGGCGCTGTCGGCTCCAATGGCTATTTTCATGGTCGTGTCCTTTCTTGAATGAGATTTCGTTCGTTCAGATCGCCGCCGAGGCGCGCCTGAGCATGTCGATGTAGCCCTCCGCCTGCCAGGCCGAGCGGCCGATAAAGAGGCCATCGATGCTGGGCTGGCCGATCAGCTCGGCCGCGTTGCCGGGATTGACGCTGCCGCCATAGAGCACCGGCGGGATGGACGGCAGCAGGCCGCCGGCCACTTTCTTGATCAGCGCCTGCTGTTTTTCGGCATAGACGGAGCTGGCCGGAATACCCTTGTCGCCGATCGCCCAGACCGGCTCATAGGCAAACAGGATTTTTGCCGCCTTCGCCTCGCCTTCGAGGAACTGCAATGCACCCTCGACCTGGCTGGTCAACACCGCATCGGCCTTGCCGTTTTCGCGCTCCGCCAGCGTCTCGCCGACGCAGATCAGTGGTATCAGTCCGTGCTTGACGGCGGCCGCCGTCTTCAGGCCGACGGTACGATCGGTCTCGCCGAAATGCTCGCGCCGTTCGCTGTGGCCGAGTTCGACCATGTCGAGACCGCAGTCGCTCAGCATCAGCGGCGAGATCTCGCCGGTCCAGGCCCCGGCATCGGCCCAGTGCATGTTCTGGGCACCGACCTTGACCCGCGTCGACGACAGCGCCTGCTTGACCTCGCGCACCGCCGTGAACGGCGGGATGACGAAAGGCTGGATGCGCTCGTCGAAGCCTGGCACGAAGCCGGCCAATGCCCCGGCGAAATCCAGCGCCTCGGCGAGCGTCTTGTTCATCTTCCAGCTTGTACCGACCCAATAAACCACGCCTGCGCTCCTTGATCCTCAATCCTTGTTGGCGACCACCGTCAGCGAAACGCCGGCGGCATCCAGTGCGGCGCGCATTCCGGGCTCAGGCGCGCGACCGGTGAAGACGGCATCGAACGCCTCGAGTTCGGTCAGGAAATGCAGCGCCGTGCGGCCGAACTTGCCGTGATCGACCAGAAGGTATTTGCGGGTCGCTGCTTCCATCATCAGCCGCTTGATCTGCACCACCTCCTGGTCCTGGTGGAAAGCGGAGGCGCCATGGATAGCCGATGACGACAGGAAGGCGACGTCCGCGCGCAGCGATCTCAGCGAAGCCTCGGCGAGCAGGCCGAAAAAGCCGTGGAACTTCTTGCTGTACTGGCCGCCGAGCGCAATGAGGTCGATGCCCCCGGCGCCGGCCAGGTCCTGGATGACGGTCAGATTGTTGGAGATCACCGTCAGCGGCCTGAAATCGGCGAGATGCCGCGCGATGCCGCCAGCCGTCGAGCCGTCGTCGATGATGACAGTCTGGCCGGGTTCGATCATTGCCACGGCGGCCGCCGCAAGACGCTGCTTTTCCCCTGTCGCCTGCTTTTGCCGGTAACGGAAATCGCTTTCGAAGAGACCGCTCGGCTGGATCGAAGCCCCGCCACGCACCTTGCGCAGGAAACCGCTCTCCTCAAGGTCGTCGAGGTCACGATGCACCGTCATCCTGGAGACGCCAAAGCGTGAGGCAAGATCGTCGACGCTCGCCGCGCCGACGTCCATCAGAAAGTCCATGATGCCTTGACGCCTGCTATCGCTCTTCATTGCTGCCGATGTCCGCCAACCGACGCTGGCTCCTCGATAAGATAACATATTTCTTCCTGAAACTATCATGATTTTTGTGATAATGAGATGTTTTCCTGGGATATTCCCGTGGCTTTCATCACGGCCCTGTAACAAGAATTGCTGCCGGGACGGTGTCTGACGGTTGCGGTTGCACGGAAATCCGGCCAGAAGCATCGGTGGGCTGGACGATGCGCGGACAGCCTGCAACCACAGGTTCGAAACCAGATACGGGAGACTATTCGTTGGCTCGCATCACACTGAGACAATTGCTCGATCACGCCGCCGAATACGGCTATGGCGTGCCGGCCTTCAACATGAACAACATGGAACAGGGCCTCGCCATCATGGAGGCGGCGGAAGAGACCAAGTCGCCGGTCATCCTGCAGGCAAGCCGCGGTGCGCGTGCCTATGCCAATGACGTGGTGCTGGCCAAGCTGATCGATGCGCTGGTCGAGATCCATCCCGACATCCCGGTCTGCATGCATCTCGACCACGGCAACAACGAGGCTACCTGCGTCACCGCGATCCAGCATGGTTTCACCTCGGTAATGATGGATGGATCACTCAAGGAGGACGGCAAGTCGCCGGCCGACTACGCCTATAATTCGGGCATCACCAAGCGCGTCGTCGACATGGCGCATTGGGGCGGCGTTTCGGTCGAGGGCGAGATCGGCGTGCTGGGCTCGCTGGAGAGCGGCGGCGGCGAGCAGGAGGACGGCCACGGCGTCGAAGGCGCGATCAGCCACGACCAATTGCTCACCGATCCGGTGCAGGCCGAGCAGTTCGTGCGCGACACCCATGTCGACGCGCTGGCGGTTGCCATGGGCACCAGCCACGGCGCCTATAAATTCTCGCGCAAGCCGGACGGCGCGGTGCTGGCGATGAACGTCATCGAGGAAATCCACCGCCGCCTGCCGAACATGCACCTGGTCATGCATGGTTCGTCCTCGGTGCCGGAGGATCTGCAGGAGATCATCAACAAATATGGCGGGCAGATGAAGCCGACCTGGGGCGTGCCGGTGGAAGAGATCCAGCGCGGCATCAAGCATGGCGTGCGCAAGATCAACATCGACACCGACAACCGCATGGCGCTGACCGGCGCGATCCGCAAGGTGCTGACGGAAAATCCCTCGGAATTCGACCCGCGCAAATATCTGACGCCGGCGATGGCGGCGATGAGGAAGCTGTGCAAGGAGCGTTTCGAGCAGTTCGGCACCGCCGGCAACGCGCCGAAGATCAAGCCGCTGCCGGTCTCGGAAATGGCCAAGCGTTACAAAGCGGGCAGCCTCGATCCGAAATTCGGCTAAACGACCAGTTCCCGGAGCGGTTCAGTGTTGGATAGAACCGCCGAACCGCTCCAGCTCTTTACGGGATGAGAACACCGGCCGAGGTCGCGGAACGTCCTGCGCGGCGAAGCCCAACCGTGTCAAACAGGCTCGCGCCAGGGCTGCATTGCTGTCGATGACGACCAATCCGTTCGTAGGGTTGAGGCTGGCGGCCACCACCGACAGTTCGGTGCAGCCGAGAACGGCCGTATCGGCGCCGGCCGATCGCGCGATTTCAAGCGCGCGCTCGGTTTCGCTCGCCGCCTCCGCGATCGAACCACCCTTGACCAGGCCGATCGCTCTATCGACGCGACCCTGGAATTCCGTGACGGCGGGAAAGCAGAGCTCAAATCCCGCCGCCGACATCCTGTCCCGATAGAAGCCGGAGACCAGCGTGCCCTGCGTGGCGAGGATCGTAACCTTGCCTCGGCCCAGGCTACGATGGGTTTCAGCTACGACCGCGTCGGCGATATGGATGATCCGCGCCTGCGAGCTCGCCGCCAACTGCTCATACCAATGATGGGCGGTGTTGCACGGCATCGCGATACAGGCAACGCCGAGCGCATTGAGCGTCGAGACCGCGGCTTTCAAAGACGCCAGCGGACCGTCATGGCCGGCAAGGATCGCCTCGGTCCTGTCAGGCAGCTGTGGCACGCTGAGGATGACGGCGGGCACATGCTCATTGTCCCGGAACGCCTGGGTCATTCGGGTCAGCTTGAAGTAGAAGTCAGCCGATGCCAACGGCCCGAGGCCGCCAATGACGCCGAGCTGGAGGCTGATGCCATGGTCGATCATCGAGCGGGCTCGGCTTCGAGCTGTTCCGACGCCGCTTCGACAGACTGCGTTGTCTCCCTGTGGCTGGGCGCGATCATTGCGGTGCTCGCCGCAACGGTGCAGACGCTAGACAGCGTCATGAACGTGTCGACGGCCGCGTCGACCGCGACGAACAGGGCGAACGCCGCCTCGAAGGGAATCTTCAGGTAGCCACAGACGATCGACATCTGGGACAGGATGAGCAGGCTGCCCATGCCGCCGGTCGTGAGCGCGAGAAGCGCCGAGGTGATGCCGACGAGCAGGAGGTCGGGGATTGCCAGCGGACGGCCGTAGAGCTGAGCGATGAAAAGAACACCAGACGTGTAAAGCAGCGCCGGGCCTGTCCGCAGCAGTGCCGCCTGCAGCGGCACGAGCAGTTCGACGACCACGAGGCTGAACCGCAGACGCTCGCTCAACAGGTTTATGACCCACGGAAGCGAGGCGACGGTAGAGCGCGTGGTGATGGCTACCATGAGAAGGGGCTGACAGGTCTTGATCGTGGCCCAGTAGCTTCGCCGAGAGCGGATGGCGATAACGCCAAATGCGCCGGCGATGAATGTGAGGCAGGAAAGACCCATCACCAGCAGATAACCGCCCATCAGCGTGAGCGGCTTGGTTCCGGTCGACGCGGTCTGATCCGCGATCAGGATGAAGGTTGCAAACGGCAATCCCCAGATGAACCAGTTGGTAAGGACCGTGCAGGCCCGGTAAACCGCGTTCAGCGCCTGAGACAGGCTCATGGACGAAGGCTGGGGAATCTTGCCCATCGCGAGCCCGAAAAGCAGGCAGAACAGCAGGACCTGGATGGTTTGACCGGAGGCCAGCGCGCTGAAGACGTTGTTCGGTACAAGATCGAGCAGTATCGAACGCCCGGTGTCGGATCCCTCATTGGGTGGTGGTTGGTAGGGGAATGCGAGATCGGTGGATACACTGCCCTGCGAATTGATGAACTCGCCAAGCTCGATGCGCGATTGAGGATTCTCGATCTGGCCCGGCTGAAGGACAAGCGAGTAGGTGCCACTCACCAACACGCTCAGGAATGACACGACCAGCACCGCCATACCCACCCGGCCAAGGTAACGGACCGAGTTGGGATCCTGAACCATCGACATGATCGAGAAGATGACCGACGAGACCAGGTAGGGCAGGACGACCATCTTGAGGAAATTCAGGTAGAGCTGCGCCACAGGGCTGATCGCATGGGCAAATGCTGGATAATAGAGGCCGCAAAGGATTCCCGCCCCGATCATCGCAATCGTCGTCGCGGGCGAGCGCAATATGCGCCTCGCCGCCAGGCGCCAATCGAAAGCCAAGGGTCCGGCTGCTTCCGTGACGGCCATCGTCAGGCTTTGCTCCCCAACCGGTAGCGCGCGATGATCTCGTCAGTGTTGAGAACCTGCTGACCGCGCGCGAGATCGAGGTAAAGGTCGATAAACGCCGCGAGATGCGGATTGTCCGGTCGCACACCGATTGCGATCGTGTCTACCTTGTCGGTCAGCGTGATCGAGCGCGCGGCGACCGTCATCGACGGATCGTCGACCATCAGCTTCTTGATCTCGAAATCGTCGCGATACGCCATGTCGATCGTCCCATCGCGGATCGCATCGACAACCATGTCCCAGCCTGTAAAACGATGAACTTGTGCATGCGGGAAGGTCGTCGCCGCATAGGTTGCGAATGAAGAGCCCTCGATCACGCCGAGATCGCCCGAGAAATCGCGGATGATCTGCTCGGGTGGTTTGCCTTGCGCGATGCGCGCCAGGTTGAGGCGATTGGCGATGAGGCCTTGGTGCAGCATGGCATAGGGCCGGGAATAGAGGATTGAGCGGCCACGGCGAAGGGTTCGGCTGAGCTTGCCGATGGCTATGTCCGCCTGGCCGGAAGTCAGCTGTTTCACCATGCCGTCGAACGTTGCGGCGGATCGGTCGAACACCGGCTCGACGCCGAGCTCCGCTGCTATGCCGCGGGCCAGTTCCATGTCTATGCCGCTGTTCCCCGATCCATCGGCCGGGAAGAATGGATCGGAGGCAAAGGCCGGCATTGCAATGCGCAGCGCATTGTCGCCGACGACGGGAGCGATCTCCGCCTGCTGTCCTGGAGTATTGGCCGCCCGAGCTTGCGCGACCAGCAAGCCGACGCTTCCGGCCGTGAGCAGCGTACGACGTGTAACCGACATGCGGATTCTCTAGTTCGCGAGGGAAGCCGGACAAACAAATCGGACCAATTCGCAGTATGCATGGCGAAGTTAAACAAAAGTATCTTTCGCATTGTACTTTTATAGCAATCAGCAGCGCAGGCTGCCGCAATACTCGCATTATCTAATATGTCATCTGGTTGCTTCGCTGGCGGGCCAACCGGTTGGACGTCAACAGCGCGAGTGGCATCGGCTCCCCACTCCGACCTCTACCCGTTTTTCGGCAGCAGGTCAGGCCTGCCCGTGTCGATAAAGGGCGCCCAGTAGTCGACCGATTCGCGGATCATGGCGACCACCTGATGGTCGACCGGTTCGCGCTCGCGGAACGACAGCTCGAGGCAGATCTCGTTGTCGGTGCCGCCGCCGCGCCGCACCGTCTCCAGCAGCTTTTCAGGCGTGATGCGGCCGTCCCTGTTGTGAGCCGCGGTGAACGGCCAATGGCCACCCTTGTTCATCGACGATTGCTTGATGTGGATGATCGGCGACTTCCTGGGGAAAGCCTCGGCCCAGGCATAGGGATCGATATCGGCCGGGTTGCTGGAGGTGACGTCGCCATGGTCGATGTCGACCATCATCTCCAGCGGAATGGCCATCCCGGCCGCGTCGATCGCATCCTGCAGCAGCCGGCAATTCTCGATCGTGTGGCCGAACTCGCGGCCGACCGACATCGGCTCCCAGAACAGGTAGTTAAGCCCGGCCGCGCGGGCGTGTTCGGCGACCTCGCGCCAGCATTCCAGTGCAATGTCGAACAGGCGCGCGCGGCGCGCGGGATCATCATAATCGCGATGGGTGAAGATCGCGAATTGGGTACCCATGCCGCCGGCGCCAAGCTCGGCCGAGATGTCGGCAAAGGTCTTGAACCAGTCGACATAGTAGCGGCGCACATCGGCGTCTGGATGGCCGAAATGGTTGAGCCGGCCGTAAGGACCGGTCATGCCCGAGGTCACGCGCACGCCGGTGCGGGAGAGTGCGCCACGAAACAGGCGGACGAATTTCACGATCGTCGCCGCCGGCCAGCCCGGATTGACGAATTCATGCGTGAGCTGAATGTCCCTGATGCCGATGTCGTAGGCAATGGTATCGACCAGGTCGTCAGGCTCGGCAAAGCGATTGACCAGCGGATTGGTGTTGAGGGAGAGCGTGAATGCCACGATCGCGATCCTCTCAGCCCTGTCGCGCTACATTGGCAATGATTGCCATCACCCTGCCCTCGCCAGCCGGCTCGCGCACCAGTGTTCGAAAGCCGATCTCTCCTCGGCGGAAAGATGCAGGCCGTGCTTGGTGCGCCGTTCGAGAATGTCGGCCGGTGTCTCAGCCCATTCTTGCTCGAACAGGTAACTGGCCTCGCGCTCGAAGAAATCCTTGCCGAAACATCGCCCGAGTTCCGCAAGCGAACGGGCTGCGCCGACCAGAAGGCGTGTCCTGGTGCCGTAGAGCCGACCGTAGTGCTTGAGCAGCGATGCCGGCATCCATGGATACTCCCGCCCGAGATCTCCTAGAAACTGTTCGAAATCGGCATTGGCGATGTCGCCGCCAGGCAGATGCGCCTTCGCCGTCCAGGGCTTGCCCATCCGGGGGAAGAACGGAGCGATCCTGTCCAGCGCATGCTCGGCGAGCTTGCGGAAGGTGGTGATCTTGCCGCCGAAGACGGACAGCAGCGGCGCCTCAGCATTCGGCGCATCGAGTTCGAAAATATAGTCGCGAGTCACGGCACTCGGGTTGTCGGCATTGTCGTCATAGAGCGGCCTGACGCCGGAGAACGAATAGACGACATCGCCGCGCGCGAGGCCGCGCTTGAAATAGCGGTTGACCACCCTGATCAGGTATTCGATCTCGCTCTCGTCCGCCGCCACGTCCTCGGGTCGACCGTCATAGGGAATGTCGGTGGTGCCGATCAAGGCGAGATCGCCCTGATAAGGATTGATGAAGATCACCCGCTTGTCGCTGTTCTGGATGAGGTAAGCTTGGCGGCCCTCCCAGAATTTGGGCACGACGATATGGCTGCCCTTGACCAGGCGGACATTGCGCGTTGAGTTCTGGCCAGCAACGCGGTTGATGATGTCGTTGACCCAAGGGCCGGCGGCATTGACCAGCGCCCGCGCCCGCACCGTGGTCTTCACGCCGGTCTTGCCGTCGCGCATCTCCACCGACCAGAGGCCGCCTTCCCGGCGTGCGGCGGTGCAGGCGGTTCGGGTGAAGATCTTCGCTCCGCGCTCGCGCGCATCCAGCGCATTGATCAGCACGAGACGGGCGTCGTCGACCCAGCAATCGGAATATTCGAAACCGCGCTTGAACTCGTCCTTGATCGGCGCACCCTCGGGCGCGGTGCGCAGGTCGAGCGTGCGGGTGGCCGGCAGCCGCTTGCGGCCGCCGAGATGGTCGTAGAGGAACAGGCCGAGCCGCACCAGCCAGGCCGGCCGGTCGTCAGGACTGTGCGGCAGCACGAAGCGCATCGGCCAGATGATGTGCGGCGCCGATTCCAGGAGTACCTCGCGCTCGATCAGCGCCTCGCGCACCAGGCGGAACTCGTAATATTCGAGGTAGCGCAGGCCGCCATGGACGAGCTTGCCCGATCGCGAACTGGTGCCTTCCGCCAAATCGTCCTTTTCGCACAGGATGACGGAGAGGCCGCGGCCTGCCGCATCGCGGGCTATGCCGGCGCCGTTGACGCCGCCGCCGATGACGAAAAGGTCGACGATTTCGGGTCCGCCGCTCATCTCGTCACGATCTCGCTGCCGGATTTACACACCATGGCTGCCGCCTCAGCACGGATTGACCGGAGGCAGCCCGGCGATATAGCGGCGCACTTCCTCGGCGGCCTGCTCGGCCGCATAGGTCACGGTGCGCACCGAGGCGCCGGCGATATGCGGCGTCAGCGTCACGTTGGGAAGCTGCAGCAAGGGCCAGTCCGACGGCACAGGCTCGACCGCGAACGTCTCCAGCATGGCGCTGGCGATCTGGCCTGAAACAAGCGCCTCATAGAGTGCGTCATAGTCGACCAGCGGCCCGCGCGCCGTGTTGACGAAGATCACGCCGGGTTTCATCCGCGCGATGGTGTCCTTGCCGATCAGGCCGCGCGTCTCCGGCGTCACCCGCGAATGCAGCGTGACCACGTCGGAGCGGGATAGGAGATCGTCAAGCGCGACCAGTTCGACGCCGGCGTTGCGGTCCTCTGCGCTCAACTGCACATAGGGGTCGCTGACCAAGACGTGGCAGCCGAAGGCGCGCAACAGCCTGATCACTTTCGTGCCGATGTTGCCATAGCCGACGACGCCGACGGTCATTTCGCTAAGCTCGCGGCCGGTGCGGTCGGCGCGGTAGAGATCGCCGCGCCATTCGCCCCTGCGCAGCGCTTCGTGGCCGACCCGGATCAGCCGTGTTTCGGCCAATATCGCGCCGATGGTGAATTCGGCCACGGCGGTTGCGTTGCGGCCGGGCACATTGACGACAGTGATGCCATGTGTGCGGGCCGCTTCCATGTCGATGTTGATCGGGCCGCCGCGCGAAACCGCGACCAGCTTCAGCGCCGGCAGGCGCCGCATCATGCCTTCCGACAGCGGCGCGAGCTGGGTGACGAGGATCTCGGCGTCGCCGATGAACTCGACGACCTCGTCGGGACGGCCGAAATACTCCTTGACCTTGTCGAGGCCGAGCGCCGGATCGCCGAATTCCATCGGCTCGTCGGGCCAGGCGGTCTGCAATGTCCTGACATCGAGGTCACCGCTCGCGACCTTCTCGATTTTGGCGCGAAACACCTCCGGAAGCATGAAGTTGTCACCAATGATCGCTATTTTCCTGGGCATACTCGACTTCTCAATTTGCCTGCACCGAAGCCATCGCGCGCCAGACCGGCCGCAGCGCCTGGTGCGCCAACATGTAGGACGGGGTCATCCTGTCGTAGATCGCGGCGAGGTCCCGATCACTCGGCTCCGCCTCGCCAAGCAGCGGCGTCACCCATTCCGCGACGCATTCGTCCATCGACTTGTACAGGCCGACGCAGACCGCGGCTATCATCGCCGCGCCGGCCGCCCCGGCCTCCTCGCGCTGGCTGGTGCGGATGTCTGCGCCGACGGCGGCTCCGAGGATCTTGCGCAGCGCCGGGCTTCGGGCGGCGCCTCCGGTCAGCCGGATCTCGCGCGGCAACGGCCCCATGGCGGCGTAGCAATCGCGCGCGGCGAAGGCCAATCCCTCGAAGACGGCGCGCACCAGGTCGGCATAGCCGTGGCGCGAGGATATGCCGACGAAGCCGGCCCTGGCATTGGCATCGACGAACGGCCCCCGCTCGCCGGCCTCGGACACATAGGGCTGGTAGAGCAGCGAGGCGGGCTGCGAGGCCGCGATCCAGGCATCGACGAGCGCGATCATCTCGCCATTGCTGCGGGTGATGCCTTGCGAGGCGAGGATGCCGGAGGCAAGCCCAAGCACCCAGTCGATGTTGAGCGTCGCCGCCATGTTGGACTGCATCTGCGCGAACACGCCGGGCGCCGGCATGGCCATGGTATAACCGGTCGCGGCCTCGTTGAGCTGCACGTCGTCCGGCGTCTCGGCCAGCCGCATATGCATGCCGGTGGAGCCGATGATTGTGCAGCCGGGCTTGCGCTCGCGGTCGAGCAGGCCGGCGCCAAGCGCGGTGCAGACGACGTCGACATAGCCGAGCACGACCGGCGTGCCGGCAAGCATGCCGGTGGCGGCGGCCGCCGCCTGCGACAGACCGGCGCTGTGCCTGGTGCCGTCTGTGACCGGCGGTAGCAAATGCCTGAGGTCGGCGACGCCGAGCACGTCGAGCACATCCTCGCTATAGTCGCGGGTGCGGAAATCGCCAAAGGTGAAGGTTCCCTCGGAGGGGTCGGTGGCGCGCTCGCCGGTCAGCTTGAAATAGAGCCAGTCCTTGCAGTGAAACGCCGTCGCCGCCTTGCCAAGCATTTCGGGCATGTTGCGCTTCATGAACACGAACTGCGAGCCCTGCTGGCAGGCGGCGAGCCCGCTGCCGGTCTTTTCGAAGCGCAGCCGGTCCTCGGGCCGCGCGCGGATCTCCTCGACGACGCCGGCGGCGCGCGCGTCGAGCCAGAGCCAGCCCTTCGCCACCGGCTCGCCCTTGCCGTCGATCAGCCAGGTGCCGTCGCCCTGCCCGGTCACCGCGATGGCGATGGTCCGGCCGGCGAGATCGGGCACTTTCTCGGCGAGCTGGCGCAAGGTCGCCGCCGCATCCACCCATGTGCGCGCAAGATCCTGTTCGGCGCCGCCGCCCGGCAGCGTCTCGTAATGGTTCGGCGTTGCCGCGGCGGCGATCTGCCGGCCTTTCGTGTCGAAGGCGATGGACTTGATGACGGAAGTACCGGCGTCGATACCGATCAAGAGATCACGCATCAGGCGAGCTCCATGCCGTGCGAAATGGCCTCGCCGCTCGCCTGGTCGAAGACATGCAGGTTCTTCGGGTCGATGCTGACATTGATCGGCGCGCCAAGGTCCAGCCGGGTGCGGTCGTGCTCGACCAGGACCAGCGAGCCGCCGGCGAAATCGGCCGCGATATGGGTCTGGTCGCCAAGCCACTGGTTGGCCGAGACCCTGGCGGGAACACCCTCCTTCGAGCGCCGCACCGCATAAGGCCTGATGCCGATGACCACCCGCTCGCGGCTGAGCAGCTGGTCGCGGACCGGAGCGCTGAAGGCGTCCTTGTCGTAGTCCAGCGACAGCCCGTCGGGAAGCCTGGAGATTGATGCGCCCGGCGGTGGCGCCGACATAGGCCTCGAAGACGTTCATCGGCGGCTCGCCGACGAAGGTGCCGGTGAACAGGTTCGCCGGACGCTCCTTGATCCTGTCCGGCGTATCGAACTGCTGCAGCACGCCGCCTTCCATCACCGCGATGCGGTCGGCAAGCGCATTGGCCTCGGTCTGGTCGTGGGTGACCAGGATCGCGGTCAAGCCGCGCTCCTTGATGAAATGCTTGATGCGGCCGCGCAGCACGGCGCGAAGCTGCGGTTCGAGCTGCCCCATCGGCTCGTCGAGCAGGTGCAAATCGGCGTCGCGGATCAGCGCCCGGCCCAGGCTGGCGCGCTGCTGCTGGCCGCCGGAGATAGAGCTTGGGTAACGCTCCAATATATCCTCGATCTCGAGCAGCTTGGCGATGCTGGCAACCCTGGCCTCGACCTCGCTTCTGGGCAGCCGGGCCGCCTTGAGCGCGAAGGCCATGTTCTCGCGCACCGTCAGCGGCGGGTAGAGCGAATAGCCCTCGAAGGCCATCGCCACGTTGCGCCTGACCGGCGGCAGCGTGTGCACCTGGCGGCCGGCGACCGAGATCGCGCCGCGCGACACCTCCTCGAAGCCGGCGATCATGCGCAAGGTCGAGGTCTTGCCGCAGCCGGACGAACCGAGCAGCGCCACGATCTCGCCCTTGCCGATCTCCATCGTCAGCTTCTTGACGGCGTGGACGCCCCGGTCGATCGGGCCATAGAATTTGTCGACGCCGGAAATGGTGAGTGCGCTCACGCTCATGCGGCTTCTCCGTTGCGCAAACTGACGACATTCTTCGAGCCGATGCGCTCGCCGCCGGCGCGATCGAACAACAGGGCGCTCTTGCCGTCGACGGCAATGTGGGCCTTGCCTTCGCTGCGGCCCGGTGTTCCGGCCGGCCGCGAAACCAGGATCTCGCGGCCGCGCAACGTGCGCACCAGCGTGACGATCTTTTCGTTGAGCGGGGTTTCGGCCTCGACCGTCACCGGAATGGCGCCGGGTTCATTTTCGCCGACGAAATGCAGTGCTTCCGGCCTGAGCCCGATGATGCAGTCGCGGCCGACCGCGGTCTCGGGAGCCCCGGCGAGATGGACCTGCACATTCGACAGGGCGACATGGATTCCCTTGGCGCCAAGCGCCGGCTTGACGTCGAGCAGGTTGATGGTCGGGTCGCCGAACAGCCGGGCGATCTCGACATTTGCCGGCTCGCGATAGATCTGTTCGGGCGTACCGAGCTGGCTGATGACGCCTTGCGACATGACCGCGATGCGGTCGCCGAGCGCCATGGCTTCCTTATAATCCTGGGTGACGTAAACGACGGTGGCGCCGCGGTCGGCAAGCAGTCGCGGCAGTTCGAGCCGCATCTCGAAACGCAGCTTGGCGTCGACATTGCGCAAGGGATCGTCGAGCAGCAGCAGCGGCGGCGAGCCGACCAGCGCACGGGCAAGCGCGGTGCGCTGCTTCTGGCCATTGGAAAGAGCGCGCGGCTTGTGGGAGAGCACATGGGCGATCTTCAACAGCTTGGCGACGCTCTCGACGCCGGCCTTGATCGCTCCCTGCGACGACCGCTTGGCCTCCAGCGGCGTCGCGATGTTGTCGAATGCGCTCATATGCGGAAACAGCGCGAAATTCTGGAACGCCATGCCGACGCCACGAAATTCGGCATCGACGTCGGTCATGTCCTCGCCGCCGATGAGGATCTTGCCTTCGTCGGGGTCGATGACGCCGGCGACGAGGCGCAGCAGCACCGTCTTGCCGGCGCCGGAGGGTCCGAACAGGACCAGCGTCTCACCGTCGGCGACGGTCAGCGAAAGATTGTCGAGCACGGTCTGGCTCTTGTAGCGCTTGACGAGATTTCTGAGTTCGAGGCTGGCCATTGGAACTACCCCTTCACCGCGCCGAGCGACAGGCCTTCGACAAGGTAGCGCTGCGCATAGAGGGCGAGCGCCAGCGTCGGCGTGATCGACAGGACGATGGCCGCCGAGATCTGGCCGTACTGGATGCCCGAGGAGGTGATGAAGGCGAGCGCGCCGACCGTCACCGGTTGCTTGTCGGCCGAGGCCAGCACCAGCGCGAAGACGAAATTGTTCCAGGCGAAGATGAAGGCAAGCAGGCCGGCAGCGGCGATGCCGGGGCCGGCGAGCGGCAGCGCGATCTTGCGGAAGGTGGCAAACCAGGAATGGCCGCCGATGCGATAGGCATATTCGATGTCGGCCGGAATATCCTCGAAATAGCCGCGCACGATCCACAGGATCAGCGGCAGGCAGATCAGCTGGTAGACCCAGATCAGCCCGATATAGGTGTTGGCCAGCCCGAGCTTCTGGAAATAGAGCGTGAGCGGCAACAGCACCAGCAGGGCCGGCGCGAACCTGAACGACAGCAGCGTGAAGGCGATGTCCTCCGAGCCGCGGAACTTGTGCCGCGCGAAGGCGTAGGCCGCCGGGACGCCGAGCAGCAGCGAGACCGCCACCGAGGTCACCGACAGGAACACCGAATTCCACAGGTTGCGCATGAAGGCGATGTCGAGCGTGCCGGCGGCGGTCGTCAGCTTGCCGGTGATCAGCGCGGTGTAGTTGGCAAGCGTCGGCTCGAAGACCAGCTGCGGCGGAATGCGCAGGATGGTCTCGTTGGTCTGGAACGACATCATCAGGATCCAGACGATCGGGAACATGAAGAAGATCACGACCAGCGTGAGTGCCGCGCCGCGCAGGGTGCGTTCAAGCAAGGAGGTGTGTTCCATGGCTGCCTCCTCCTATGCCTGGCCACGGGCGCGCTCGCGCAGCCTGAGCCAGTTCTTGATGAAGATGTTGGAGAGGAAATAGGTGATCGCCCACAGGATGATCATCAGCGCCGCCGAGCGGCCGACATTGGTCGACTGGAAGAAGTTGAGATAGGCCTCGACCTGGAACACGGTCAGCGTGTCGCCCGGTCCTCCTTGCGTCATGGCGTAGATGATGTCGAACTGCTGGATGGAATCGAGCAGGCGGAACAAAGTCGCCGTCAGGATATACGGCGTCAGCATCGGCAGCGTGATGCGGAAGAAGACGAAGCTCCTCGGCACGCCATCGAGGGCCGCGGCCTCGAAGGGCTGCGTCGGCAGGCTTCGCAGGCCGGCAAGCAGCAGGATCATGATGAAGGGCGTGTAGACCCAGATATCGACGAGAACGACGGTGAACAAAGCCGTCGACGGCGACGAGGCCCAGCGGAAATCCTGTAAGCCGATGAGGCTGGCGAGATAGCTCAAGACGCCGAAGCCGGGATTGGTCATCAGCTTCCACATCAGCGCGGCCAATGCCGGCGCCGTCATCAGCGGCATCAGCAGCATGATCGAGATGAAGTTGTTCAGGGTCGAGCGCTTCTGCAAAAGCAGCGCGATGGCCAGGCCGAGAAGCAGTTCCAGCACCACCGTGGTGCCGGCATAGAGCAGCGAGACCTTGAGCGTGTTCCAGAACTTCGGATCGGTAAAAAAGGAGATGTAGTTGTCGCCCCAGTTGAACTGCCGCGCCCAGGGCTGGCTCAGCCGATAGCGCTGGAACGAATAGACGACCGAGGTCAGGAACGGAATCAGGATGCCGATGCAGACCAGCAGAGCCGGCAGGCTGAGCACGTAGGGCAGCACTCTCTTGCTGATCCTGAAGCCCGAGGGCTTGGGCCTTTGCGATACCACCGCAGTCATCGTGCTGCTCCGTTGTCCCTGTCGCTCCGCCCTGCCGGCCGCCCAAGGGAGCAAGGCGGCCGGTCGGGCGAATTGGCGGCCACCTTACGGCCCCGCGTCGCAATCTTGAAAAGGTCAGGTGAGGACCGGCCTGCCAAGGCTGGCCGGTCCTCCATTACATCTAGCCGAGGCCGGCTTCCTTGAGCTGGCCGTTGATGCTTTCGGCCAGCTTGTCGAGGCCCTCGTCCACCGGCACTTCCTTGGCCACCATCTTTTGCAGCGTCGCCGCCCATTCGGTGGTGAGATCGAAGAACAGCGGCTGCGCCGTGAACTTGATCGAGGCGCCCGGCGCCGAGGCGTCGAACATCTCGACATAACCGGGATAGCTCTTGTTCAGCTTCTCGCGGAACGTCTCATCCTTCCAGACCGACTGGCGGACCGGATTGACGAAATCCATCTTGGTGGCGCCGAACAGAGCATGCTCGGGTCCGGAGGCCCACTGCATGAAGTACCACGTGGCGTCCTTGTCCTTGGAGAAGTTGGACATCGACAGCGACCAGATCCAGATGTTCGGCGTTGGCGCCTTGGCCTCCGGGTTGGCCTTGAAGGCGGCAAAGGCAAGCTTGCCGGCCATCTTGTTGTCGCCGCCATTCATGAAGTAGCCGAGGATGTCGGCGTCGAAGATCATCGCCGAGGCGCCGGCGCCGAGATCGGCGCCGACCTGGTACCAGGTGTAGGTCGACCAGTCCTTCGGACCGCTTTCCTGGATCATCTGCACCCATTGCTTGTGGAAAGCCTTGGACTGGGCGGTGTTCATGGCGGCCGACAATTTGCCGTCGGCCGACACGTTCAGATCCTTCTGGTCGAAATTGGCGTAGGCCGAAAGGAAACCCGGATGGATCGTCGCCCAGGAGCGCGACCCGCGGACGCCAATGCCGTAGACGCCGCCGCCGACATCCTTGGTGAGCTTGGCGGCCGCGGCCACCATCTCGTCCATATTGCCGGGAACCTTGACGCCTGCCTTGTCGAACATCCCCTTGTTGTAGGTGATGTTGTTTTGTTCGAAGCCCCACGGAATGCACCATTGCTTGGCGTCTTCGGACCCCAGGGCACCGCCCGGCTTGCCGTTCCAGGCGCAGGAGTTCTTGACGCCGGGCAGGAAGTCATCCCAGGCATAGTTGGGGTTGGTCTTGGCCGGATCCTTGATCCATTCATTGAGGTCGGTGATCCAGCCGGCTGGGCCGTAGGTCCAGGTCATGTAGGCGCCGGTCATGAAGGCATCGTATTCGGGCGAGCTCGCCGACAACGCGGCCGTGACCTTGTCGAAATAGACGTCTTCCGGGAACACGTCGTAGACGACATTCATGCCGGTCAACTGCTTGAAGTTTTCGAGGTTGGCGATCATCGCATCCGCATAGGGATGCTTGTTGAGCAGGAGCTTGATGGTCTTGCCCTGGTGCGCCTTCCAGTCGAAGTCGGCGGCCAGCGCCCGGGTCTGCCCAAGATTGAGCAGCGTACCGGCCGTGCCGGCGGCAAGGCCCATCGCACCCAGGCCCTTGATCAGCCCACGACGGTCGACTTGTCCGCGCAGGAAAGCGTCAATGAGGTCTTTCTCTTTCTCATGCATTTGGTCTTCTCCTCCACAGGGTAGTTTTAACTGAACCGACGCCGGCTACCCGACTGGCGTCTCCTCCACGAGCGATCGCGCTGTACGCTCATCAGTTATCAGGCCCTTGAGATAGCGGCCCTCCAGCACCGCTTTGACGGCTCGAACCTTGACCTTGCCGCCGGCTACCGCGACGATCCGGCGGCTGGCGATGTCCTCGCGCGCCAGCGCCAGCGCCCGATTGGAAAGGGTTGTTGCCACCGCTTTGCCGGCATCGTCGAAGAAATGGCCGAGCAATTCGCCGACGCCGCCATTGCGGCGGATCTCCTCCATCTCGCCCTTCTCAATCATGCCGGTGGCGACGAGCGAGGCTTCGCGTTCGGCCGTGCCGATGCCGGCAAACAAAAGGTCGGCGGATCTTGCGAGATCGAAAACCTCGCTGATGCCCTTCTGTCCCAGCAACACCGCGCGGTCGTCCACCGTGTTGGCGAACATTGGCACCGGCATCACATAGGCTTCGGCGCCGGTGCGCTCGGCGAGGCGGTGAATGACGTCATGCGGGTTGGCCGAGAACTTCCGCGTCAAGCCGCCGAGCAGCGAAACGAAGCGGATCTTGTCTGTCGAGCTGCGCGGCAGGTATTCCACGCAGGCGGCGAGCGTGCGGCCATGGCCGACGCCGATCAGCGCCTGCTCGCCGCGTTCGATCTCACGCTTGAGGAATTGCGCGCCGGCGATGCCGAGCGCCTTGAGCGGCAATTCCTCGGAATCGAAATCGGGAACCACCTCGCAATAATCGAGGCCGTAGCGGCGCGACAGCTCGTCCTCGAGCTCGACGCATTCCGAGACTTCGCCGTCGATATAGACCTTCACCAGCCCTTCCTGATTGGCCTTGGTGATGAGGCGGTGGGCCTTGAGGCTGGTCAGCCCGAGGCGCTTGGCAACCTCGGACTGGGTCAGGCCGCCAGCGTAATGAAGCCAGGCGGCGCGTGCCGCCATGCCGGTTTCATCATCGCGCAAGAGGCCGTTTCCAAATCCAACCACGTTCCGCCCTCTGATATTTTTTTCAGTTTCTGCAAAATTTTTCACATGGACGCATCGGAGTCAAGCGCCAAGCGCCTGCAAACGCTGATTTTCAACGAGAATGGACGAGCGAACACCGGCGTGGCACCGGTCAGGGTAACAGCGGCAGCGAAAGCGCAGGAACCCGATCACCATCGCCGCCGTCCAGGTGAAGCGGCGGCGCCCAGCATTCGCCGGTGAGCGGATCGCACCATTCGGCAAGCCGCTTTCGGGTGATCAGCTCCAGGCTGAACTTGGTGGTGCGCCGGCGACGTCGAGGTGCCCGGCAGCGGCCAAGGCCGCCGGCGAGCAGCGCCTATTGCAACGTCCGCGCCGCGAATGGCATGGAATGGTCGTGCGCCATGCCGGCATCGGCATCTTCCACGCCGAGCCCGCGGTCGAGGCCGGTGGCCACCACCGAAACCCTGAACCGGCCTTCCATGCTCTTGTCGAAGATGGCGCCGACGATGATGTCGGCGTCTTCATAGACCTCTTCACGGATTCTCGTGGCGGCCTCGTCCACCTCGAACAGGGTCATGTCGCGGCCGCCGGAAATCGAGACCAGCACGCCCTTGGCGCCCTTCATCGACATTTCGTCCAGCAGCGGGTTGGCGATGGCGGCTTCCGCCGCCTTCATCGCCCGGCTATCGCCTGACGCCTCGCCGGTTCCCATCATGGCGCGGCCCATGCCGCGCATCACCGATTTGACGTCGGCGAAGTCGAGGTTGATCAGGCCTTCCTTGACGATGAGATCGGTGATGCAGCTGACGCCGGCATAGAGCACCCGGTCGGCGATGACGAAGGCATCGGCGAATGTGGTCTTGGCGTCGGCGATCCGGAACAGGTTCTGGTTGGGGATGACGATCACGGTGTCGGCGCTTTCGCGCAGCCGCTCGATGCCCTCTTCGGCCATCTGCATGCGGCGCCTGCCCTCGAAAGTGAACGGCTTGGTGACGACGCCGACCGTCAGGATGCCTGCCTTGCGCGCCGCCTGGGCGATGACCGGCGCGGCGCCGGTTCCGGTGCCGCCGCCCATTCCGGCGGTGACAAAGCACATGTGGGTGCCGGCCAGATGGTCCATAATCTCGTCCAGCGATTCCTCGGCCGCGGCGCGGCCGATCTCGGGAAGCGATCCGGCGCCCAGCCCTTCGGTTACATGCGCGCCGAGTTGGATCAGCCGCGTCGCCTTGGACATGGTGAGCGCCTGCGCGTCTGTGTTGGCGGCAATGAATTCGGTGCCCTGAAGCTGCTCGGCGATCATGTTGTTGATGGCGTTGCCGCCGCCGCCGCCGACGCCGACAACGGTGATCTTGGGTCTCATCTCGGAGATCTCGGGCTTCTTGAACTCGGCCATGCCTCTTCTCCTTCGCCAGTCGCTCGCGCTTCACGCCCCGCCAGATCGATCACACCGCAAAACGGCAATCGACGCAGAGCGGCGTGACGAATCAGTCCGCTCGGATGGGTGTCCCAAAAAGCCAGAGAGCGGCCAGAGGTGCAAGTGCGGGGAAGGTCAAGATTTGTGATAGGGACGTTTCATATCCCACGACGGCCGCGCATGCCCGAGAGTGATGCCGGCATCCCGGCTTCACCCTGCGCGCGCCAAGCCCGATGCCGAGCCTTGGCTTTCCACGCTCTTGCCTCTATGTTTCGGTCGCAGATCGCGCAACTGGTTTTGAAATGCCTCCCGACATCCCAGCTAATGACTTGAATAAATAGGGAAACATCCGGCTGCGGCCAGATATGGATCCCGAAAACTCACAAGCCATTTTTACCAGGGACAGCGCGGCCGATCAGGGCTCGGGCACCTTCGAAACCAGAGGTTGGAAATTGGGCGATGCAATTGCGGACGTTCTGAGCTGGCTTGAGAGCCGAAACGACATCCAGAGCCTGAGGGCCGCGGTGTGCGACCTCAACGGCATCATGCGGGGAAAGCGCATCCCCGTCGAGCAGGCGCGCAAGGCACTGGAGGGCAAGCTGCGCATGCCCTATTCGCTGATCGGGCTGGACATCTGGGGCGAGGATATCGAAGGCAACGCGCTGGTGTTCTCGACCGGCGACGCAGACGGATTGTGCCAATGGACCGGCCGCGGCATCCTTCCGGTGAACTGGACGGCGCATCCGACCGCCCTCATCCCGCTCTGGCTCGCCGACGAAGGCGGCGCACCGTATCTCGGGGATCCCCGGCGGGCACTGGCCCGTATCCTCGACCGCTACAAGGCTTTGGGCCTGACGCCTGTGGCCGCCACCGAGCTCGAATTCTATCTTGTCGACCCGCAATCGCAGCGACCGGTCGGGCCTGTCTCGCCGGTCACCGGGCGGCGTCTGGATTCCGACGCGGCACTGTCAATCGACGAGATCGACGACTTCGAGGCCTTCATCCACGACATCTACGAAGCCTGCCGAGCACAAGGCATTCCCGTCGATACCGCCATTGCCGAGAACGGCGTCGGCCAGTTCGAGATCAATTTGAACCATGTCGCGGACGCGCTGCGGGCAGCCGACGACGCCGTCCTGTTCAAGCGCACGGTGAAGGGCATTGCCCGCAAGCACGGCTTTGCCGCCTGCTTCATGGCCAAGCCTTATGGCGACCGAGCCGGCAACGGCTTCCACGTCCATTTCAGCCTTGTCGACGCCAACGGGCGCAACGTCTTCGACGACGGCACCGACCAGGGCTCCGGCATTATGCGCCACGCTGTCGGCGGACTGCTGGCGGCGATGGCCGAGAGCACGCTGGTGTTCGCGCCGCATTTCAACTCCTACCGCAGGCTCCGGCCGAGATCCTACGCGCCGACCGCCGTCGCCTGGGGTTACGAGAACCGCATGGTCGCGATCCGCATTCCCGGCGGCCCGACTGGTGCGCGCCGGATCGAGCATCGCGTGTCGGGAGCGGACGCCAATCCCTATCTTGTGCTTGCCGCCATACTGGGCGCGGCACTGGTCGGCATCGAAAGGCAGATGTCACCGGGCGACCCAACCGGGAATGATGGGCAAGGCCTTGCCCCGGCCAAGCTGCCGCCGGACTGGGCATCCGCGATCGCGGCCTTTGAAAGCGGGACGCATGTGGCGGAGATCTTCCCGGCGATCCTGCGCCACTCTTTCATCGCCTGCAAACGCCAGGAACTGAATACATTCGCGCTCAACGTCAGCGACTTCGAGATCGAGACCTATCTCGAAAGCGTCTGAGGCTGCGCTGACCGACAGCAGCGGCGTCGGTTCAGCACGACCTTCGAACGCAAGGGCTTGCGGTGCTGTCGCTGACCGGGCATACATGATCTTTTCTATCATGTTTATGCCCAGGATAAGCAGAATTGACCTTCGTCGCGCGCATGGAGAGCCGGATTCAGGGATTTGCCGTGATCGGCGAGCTGAAATGGCACGTCTGGGACGGCGTCGTCGCCGACCTCTGGGATGTCTCATGCGGTGACAATGCCGAGGGTTATTACGTCTCTCCCGACCCCCGGCTGTTCGTCGCTCTCGATATCGACGGCGACGGTGCCTTCGTCGTCGAAGGCGCCCAGGGCGAACCGCGCCGCCACAACAAGGCGTTTTCCATAGCCTATATACCGGCCGGGGTGCCGATCCGCGGCCGCGTCGAAGGACTCAAACGGATCAGGCATCTCGACCTTCATTTCGACGCGGCGACACTGACCCGCCGCTTCGGCCGCAGCCTCGATCGCGATGCCTTGCAGATCTCGCGCCTCCAGTTTCGCGATGATCGGATCGCCACGCTTGCCGGCCTTATCGCCGCTGAATGCGGCAGCGAGTGGAACCTGCATGATCTTTATGGCGAAGGTCTGCTCAACGCCTTGTTCGCATGCCTTTTCCAGATAGACCGGCCAAGTGCCGCCAAGCGCCGGTCGCCCCTGCCCCGCCGCAAACTGCGCCTCGTCAAGGATTACATCGACGCCCACTGCCTGGACAGGATCCGCCTTGCTGATCTTGCCGCCCTGACCGGCCTGTCCGAAACCGCGATGAGCCATGCCTTCAAGGCAGCAACGGGCGTGCCGCCGCATCGCTGGCAGATGCAGGCGCGGATCGACAGGGCAAAGGCGATGATGGCGCATGAGGCTGCCTCGCTTGGCGACATCGCCCAGGCCACCGGCTTCTTCGACCAGGCGCACCTTACCCGCGTGTTCAAGTCCGTGGTCGGATTGACCCCGGGTGCGTGGATGAAGAGCGCCGGCCGCCGGTGACATTTCCGCAACATGGCACCGCGATATCAGTGGTTTGGACAAGAATGGACAAGCCGCCCAAATCAGTCCAATGACCCGTTGATAAGTTGAGGTAAACCATCAAGTATCTCAACGACGACAGGCGGGGACTTTCCTGAATGAGCAGAATTTACCGGATCAAGGCGCTTCTGGCGGCCGGCGTCGCCGCTGCCGCGACGATCCCGCCAATGCCGGCGTTCGCGCAGACGGCGCAATCCAGCACCCAGCTCGAACCGGTCGTGGTCGAGGGCGAGGCCGGAGACAGCGCGACCGGGCCGGTCGACGGCGTCGTCGCCAAGACAACCAGAACCGGCTCCAAGACGGCGACCGACATCAAGGAGGTCCCGCAATCCGTCTCAGTGGTCGGACGGCAGGAGATCGAGGATCAGGGCGCACAGAAAGCTGACGAGGCGCTGCGCTACACCGCCGGGGTCTTTGCGCAGCCTTTTGGCCCCGACAGCGACACCAACTGGATGTACATTCGTGGCTTCGATGCAACGGCCACCGGGACCTACATGGATGGCCTCCAGCTGTTCAGTTATGGTTTCGGCGGTTTCTATGTCGACAGCTTCGGCCTTGAGCGCATCGAAGTGCTGAAGGGGCCGGCCTCGGTGCTTTATGGCGGCAGCAATCCGGGCGGCCTGGTCAACTATGTCAGCAAGCGCCCGGACTTCGAACGCACGCGCTATGTCGAAACCGGCGTCAACGATGCCGGCAATGTCTATCTCGGCTTCGACACCGGCGACGTCGCCAACAACGGCACGGTCAGCTACCGGATGACGGGCAAGGTCGCCGGCGGCGATACCTACAGCGACCTGCAGAACGGTTGGCGCGGCTTCATCTCGCCGAGCATTAGCTGGAAGCCGGACGAAGCGACCACGCTAACCATACTGGCCAATTACAGCCACATCGACGAGAACCATAATGGCGGCAGCTTCCTGCCCTACGATGGCACCGTGGTCGATCACATTGTCGGCGGCGTGAACTATGGCCGCATCGATCCCGATGCGAACTTCACGGAGCCGAGCATCGATCTCTACAAGCGCGAACAGGGCTCCCTCGGCTACGAGTTCGAGCACACGTTCGACAATGACTGGACCGTTCGCTCCAGCGCCCGTTTCACCGCCGCCGACATCGACGAGGTCAGCGTCTATCCGAACGGCTGGTCAACCATCGGAGGGCCGACCGACCTGGCGCGCATCGTTTTCGATCACGACACCACGGCCAAGACGTTCCTCGCCGACAACCAGATCGAAGGCAAGGTGGCGACCGGAGCGATCGAACATACGATCCTCGCTGGCGTCGATTTCAAATATTACAACATCGACCAGGTACAGTCGTCCGGCCTCTACGATCCCAATTATGATAATCCAATCGACGCTTTCGATCCGGTGTACGGTTCGCCGCTGACGCCTCGCGTCAGCTATCTCAATCAGGACCTGACGCAGAAGCAGCTTGGCTTCTATGCACAGGATCAAATGCGCTTCGGCGATGGTTGGCTGGTGACACTGAACGGCCGCTACGACCGTGGCTGGCTCGAAGCCGACAACCGCCCGACCTATTACTCGGCGGGCTCCAGCACGCAGAGCAGCACGGTTGGCGACTTCTCCGGCCGCGCCGGCCTGGCCTATGAGTTTGCCAACGGCGTAACCCCCTATGCCAGCATCGCCACCTTCTTCAATCCGATCATCGGCACCGATGCGATGGGCAATCTGTTCAAGCCGGAAGAGGGCACGCAATACGAAGTCGGCGTGAAGTATGTGCCGACTTTTGTCGATGGCCTGTTCACCCTGTCGCTGTTCGACCTGACCCGCCAGAACGTGCCGTCGAATGTCACTCCCTTCACCCAGATGCAGACCGGCGAGGTGCGTTCACGCGGCGTCGAACTCGAAGGCAAGGTGAACGTGACGGAGGATTTCCGGCTTACCGGTGCATTCACAGCTTACGACATCGACATCACCAGGGACGCCAACCCGGCGCTCGTCGGCAAGACGCCTTTCATCGTGCCGGAAGTGATGGCTTCCGCATCGGTCGATTACACCTTCCGTGGCGACTGGTATGACGGCATCTCGATTGGCGGCGGGTTGCGCTATATCGGCTCCTCATGGGCAGACAATGAGAATACAGCGAAGGTTCCGGCGGTGACGCTGGCCGACCTGAAGCTCGGCTACGAGAAAGAGAACTGGGGCGTCGACCTCAACATCACCAACCTTTTCGACAAGAGCTATGTGTCGAGTTGCCAGACAACGCTCACCTGCTCCTACGGCGAAGGCCGCTCCTTCAAGCTGAAGGCGCACACGAGTTGGTAGTCATGGACCGAACCCACCGGCGATGATCCATCCGCCCAACAGACGGCAGGTGCTTGCGCTAACGGCCGCGGCCTTGCTGCCGCCGGTTGCCGGCAGGACTGCGACCCCAAATGTTGCCGCGATCGATTGGGGCATGCTGGAAACGCTTCTGGCGCTCGGCGTCGAGCCGGCGGCGGCGACCGAACTGATCCAGTTCCGCAGGATTGCGGTCGAGCCTGCCGTTCCCCAAACCGTGACCGATCTCGGACTGCGCGGCACGCCCAACTACGAGCTGTTGCGCATCGTCGCGCCGGACCTGATCGTCATCTCCAATTTCTACGAGTACCAACGCCCGATTCTGGAACGCATAGCGCCGGTGTTCGCGCAAACCGTCTACGATGCCGGAGTACCGCCCTACGCTCTTGCCGAGGCAGCGACGCTGGCGCTGGGCGAGAAGCTCGGACGACCGGCCGAAGCGAAGCGTTACCTCGACGAAACCGCCGACGACATAGCGCGGCGTCGCGCCGCCATGCCAACCAGGTCCGCACGGCCGGTCTTTGTCATCAGCCTCGGCGACTCCAGGCACTTCCGCGCCTTCGGTCGGGACTCCATGTTCGGTGACGTGCTCACGCGGCTCGGCCTGGTCAATGCCTGGTCCGACGAGACAAGTTACAGCGCGGCAGCACCCGTTGGCCTGGAGGCGCTGGCGCGGGTGCCCGAGGCCTCCATCCTGATCGTCTCGCCCTTGCCGGCGGATATCGGGCGCTCGCTTCCCACCAATGCCTTGTGGAACGCGCTGCCTGCCGTGCGCCAGGGCCGCGTCGCGGTGCTCGAAGCCATCAACCATTTCGGCTGCCTGCCGTCGGCCCGCCGCTTCGCGCGCCTGGCGACGGCGGCGCTTGCGGGTCATGCTTCGTGACGGAGCGCGCTGTGGCCCGAAGCGAGATGCCTCACCGCACCATCGGCGGCGCGCGGTCGCCCATCATCCTGTGGGGCCTGCTCGCGGGGCTGGCCACACTCTTGTTCGCATGGCGCGTCGGCATGCAGCAGCCGGCATCGGTGCCGGGCGATCTCCGCCATGTCATCCTGTTCTACAGCTCGCTGCCGCGCGCCGTCGTAGCGGTGCTGGCGGGCGCCGTGCTCGGCCTGTCCGGCCTGCTGTTGCAGCATGTGCTGCGCAATCCGCTGGCGGAACCATCGACGCTCGGCATTTCGGGCGGCGCGCAACTGGCGATGACGCTCGCCTCGCTTTACGCGCCGTTGCTGATGGAGCGGTCGCAAGGGCTGTTGGCCTTTGCCGGCGGCACCGCCGCTGTGCTGCTGGTGCTGGCGTTGACCTGGCGGCGCGGGCTGGAGCCGGTGTCGGTCGTGCTCGCCGGAATGATGGTGGCGCTGACCGCGAGTTCCGTCAGCGCCGCGCTGATCCTCGCCAATGGCGATTACCTGTTCTCGCTGTTCATCTGGGGCGGCGGGTCGCTGGTGCAGCAGGATTGGCAACCGGCTATCGCCCTGACGATCAGGCTGGCGGCCGGCGCCGCCGCGGCGCTGATGCTGCTGCGGCCGCTGACCATCCTTGGCCTCGACGACGCCTCGGCGCGCGGCCTTGGCGTTGCCCGCCACACCAGCCGCTTTCTCATCATCGCGCTTGCGGTGTGGATGGCAACGACTGTCGCGGCGCAGATCGGCGTCATCGGTTTCGTCGGCCTTGCCGCGCCGGCGCTCGCCACGCTTTCGGGCGCGCGCACCCTGCGGCAGAAGCTGGTCGCCGCGCCGCTGATCGGCGCGGTACTGCTGTGGCTGACGGACGGGCTGGTCCAGCTCGCCGCCGGAGCCGGCGGCGAGCGCATTCCGACCGGCGCGGGAACCGCGCTTCTGGGCGGCCCACTGCTGCTGTGGCTGTTGCCGAGGCTGCGCATGTTCGAATGGCCGCATCTCGGTTCCAATGGCGCGGCACCGCGCAAGGCCCGCCGTCCGTGGCTCATCATCCTCGTCCTGCTTGCGCTCACATTTGCCGCCGTCTTGGCCCTCGTGGTCGGGCGCGGACCGGCAGGGTGGTCGATCGCCAGCGGCGACCTGCTGGCCGATCTTGTCTCCTGGCGCGCGCCGCGTGTCGGCGTGGCCGCGGCCGCCGGCGCGATGCTCGCGGCGGCAGGCGTGGTCATCCAGCGCGTTACCGGCAACCCTCTGGCGAGCCCCGAAGTGCTTGGCGTCGGCACCGGCGCGGGCGCCGGTCTGACCGCCGTGCTGACGGTCAGCGCAACGATCGGGCTCGGCTGGCAGCTCGCCGGCTCGGCCGCGGGCTCACTGGCGGCACTGGCCGCCATGCTGGCCATCGCCGCCAAGGCAAAGTTCGGCGCCGACCGATTGCTGCTTGCCGGCATTGCCATGAGCGCACTGTGCAGCGCGCTGATCACCGCGACGATCGCGATGGGCAATACACAATCCTATGTGCTGTTGCGCTGGCTGAGCGGTTCGACCGGCCAGGCGACCGCCCTGGACGCAGCCGTTGCACTGGCCTGCCTGTTGCCACTGACGCTGCCGCTTTTTCTTGCCGCGCGCTGGCTGGACATCCTGCCGCTCGGGGCCGACAGCGCGCGCGGACTTGGCGTGCCCGTAGCCGGCGGGCGGCTGATGCTGGTCGTTGTCAGCGCGCTCCTGACCGCGCTGGCCGCTTTGATCGTCGGCCCGTTGAGCTTCGTCGGCCTGATCGCGCCACACCTTGCCCGGCTCCTCGGCTTTTGGCGCGCACGCATTCATCTTGCCGGGGCGATGCTTCTGGGCGCCTTGCTGATGACCATATCGGACTGGCTGTCGCGCATGGCGGCCTTCCCGTACGAACTGCCTGTCGGCCTGTTCGCCTCACTGCTCGGCGGGCCGTATCTCGTCTACCTGCTTGCCAAGGGCGTGCCTCGTCAGGGCTGACGCGGTCCGGGCATGTCAGGAAGACCGTTCGGCCTTCAGCACCGAGACCGCCGCCTCGCTGTTGTGGACGTAGTCATTGGCGTCCGGCTGCTTTTGCACCATGAGGATGAACAGAAGGTCGGTCAGCGTCAGCTGCGCATCGCGCGCGGTGATGGACGATGAGCGCGCACGCTCCTCGTCGGCGATGGTGTAGAGGCAGATATCGGCAACGCGGCCCAGCGGGTTGTCGTGCAGGCCGGTGACGGCGATCACCATGGCGCCGCGCTTGCGGGCGAGCTCGGCGATACGCAAGGTTTCGATGCTGGCGCCCGAATGGGAGAGCGCGAACAGCACATCGTCAGGCCCGAGCGTCGAGGCATTGGCCATCTGGATATGGCTGTCGCTGTCATGCAGCACATTGCGGCCAAGCTTCATCAGCTTGTAGGAGAAATCACGCGCCACCAGCGAAGAGGCACCGACGCCGACCAGATGGATGCGGCGCGCACCGTCCAGCAGTTCGAGCGCCCTGGAGATGATCCGCTCGCTGTTGGCGGCGACGGTCCGCTCCATTGACAGAAGCTTGCTGCCGACCAGCTTCTTCAAGATGACCTGATAGCCGTCGCCGACCTCGATCGAACCATGGATCATACCCGCCGGCACCTGCCATTCCCGTGCCTTGGCTTCGCTGACGGCGAGCTTGAGCTCCTGGTAGCTGGCATAGCCGAGCTTCTGGCTGAACTTGACGACGCTCGACTGGCTGCGCCCGATCTCAGCCGCAAGAGCAGCCGTCGACAGCCGCAGCATCTCGTCGGGGTTTTCGACGATGTACTGGCCGATCTCACGATCGCCGGGCGCCATGCCGTCGAGCTTGGCATTGATCCTGTTCAGAACGGACATGATTCCCCTTGCGCTTTGGCGTCCAGCCGCACGGCCAAGGAATAATTTATTCCAATTTCGATTGACAGCCAAGAACGCGGAATTAATTTTCAAGCGGGCCGGATTGAGCTCGGGAACAGCTTTCGAGAGCGCCGCGCCCGGACGCGGCCCGGCGCACAAGGTTTCAGCCATGGACACACTGCGCATCGTCGGCGGGCAAAGACTGCAAGGCGCGGTCACCATATCGGGCGCCAAGAACGCCGCTTTGCCGCAGATCGCGGCGGCGCTGCTCAGTCCCTACCCGCTCGAACTGACCAACCTGCCCGATGTGACCGATGTCGAGAACATGCTCAGCGTGGTGCGGCTGCACGGCGCCGAGGTGACGCGATCGGCCCATGCCGCGACGATCGACACCCGTGCCGCCGTTTCCAGGGAGACGTCCTACGACACCGTCAGAAAGATGCGCGCGACGGTGCTGGTGCTGGCGCCGCTGCTCGCCCGTTTCGGCCATGCGCGGGTTTCGCTGCCCGGCGGCTGCGCTATCGGCGCGCGGCCGGTCGACATGCATGTCGCCGCGCTCGCGGCACTGGGCGCCCGGATCGCCATCGAGAACGGGCTGATCGTCGCCTCGGCGCCGAACGGGCTCACCGGCACGCGCATCGTGCTGAGCTCGCCATCGGTCGGGGCGACGGAAACCGCCATGATGGCGGCGACCACGGCAAAGGGCGAAACCGAAATCCTCAACGCGGCGCGCGAGCCCGAAGTGGCCGATCTCGCCGCTTGCCTCAACGCGATGGGCGCGCGCGTCGAAGGCGCCGGCACGCATCGCATCCTGATCGCCGGCGACACGGACTGGCGCGCGGCCAGGCACGACATCATTCCCGACCGCATCGAGGCCGGCACCTATGCCATCGCCGCGGCGATCACCGGCGGGCAACTGGAACTGACGCATGCTCGGCTCGAGCACATGGCCTCCGTGGTGCAACTGCTGGAGGCGACCGGCGTCGGCGTCTGGCCGGGCGACCGCGGGCTCATCGTGTCGCGCGAGCAGCCGCTCAAGGCCGCCGACGTCACGACGGAACCCTATCCGGGCTTTCCGACCGATCTCCAGGCGCAGTTCATGGCGCTGATGTGCTGCGCGCAGGGCGCGTCGCTGCTGCGCGAAACCATTTTCGAGAACCGCTTCATGCATGTTCCCGAACTGATGCGGCTCGGCGCCAACATCAAGCTGCAAGGCACCACCGCGCTGGTGCGCGGCGGCGAGAAACTGCATGGCGCGCAAGTCATGGCCACCGATTTGCGCGCCTCGGTGTCGCTGGTGCTGGCGGCCTTGGTCGCCGAGGGCGAGACGACCATCAACCGGGTCTATCATCTCGACCGTGGCTATGAGCAACTGGACCGCAAGCTGCGTCTGTGCGGCGCCGACATCGAGCGGCTGAGCGCATGAACAACGGCCGCTCCGATTATTTTCTCGGCGTCGACGGCGGCGGGACCGGCTGTCGCGCCCGTATCGAGGACGCTGAAGGAATCGTGCTGGGACAAGGCCTCTCCGGTCCAGCGTCGACGCGGCTCGGCATCGACGCGGCCTGGGCCTCGGTTGCCACGGCCTTTGGCGCGGCGATCGAGGAGGCAGGGTTCGGAGCGGCCGAAACCACCCGGATCCACGCCGGCATCGGTCTTGCCGGGATCGGCCGCAAGGGCGCGCTGGAGGCGCTGCGGGCGATCGCGCATCCCTTTGCCAGCATCGATTTCGTCAGCGATGGCGTCGCCGCCTGCCTCGGCGCGCATTCGGGCCAGGACGGCGCAATCGTCATCGCCGGCACCGGTTCGATCGGCCTCGGCTTCGTCGAGGGCCGCGACCTGCGCGCCGGAGGCTATGGCTTTCCGATCTCCGACGAAGGCAGCGGCGCCGATCTCGGGCTGAAGGCAGTGCAGCTGGCGTTGCGCGCCCATGACGGCCGGCATGAGCGCACGGCACTGCTGGCGGAAGTCATGCAGCGTTTCGAGAACGACCCGATGCAAGCCGTGGCCTGGATGGACCGCGCCAGCGCCACCGACTATGCGGCCCTAGCGCCGATGGTGATGCGCCACGCCGACCAGGGCGATCCGGCCGGGCGGCGCATCGTGAAAAAGGCCGCCGAACAGATCGACACGCTGGTGCGGGTTCTGTTCGAAAAAGGCGCGCCGCGCGTGGCCCTGCTGGGCGGGCTCGCCAGTCCGCTCGAACCATGGCTCGCACCCGACGTTCGCCGGCGCCTGAAAGCCGCCGATGGCGACGCGGTTTCCGGGGCGATCATTCTTGCCCGCAGGTCACTCGGCAAGCATTAGCGCGGAAGGAATAATTTATTCCATCTTTCCGTTGACGGAACGAATATTCAATTCTAAGACGTTAACGAAACGGGGTAGCATAACGAAATACGCGTGTGCCGGAGCCAAAGAGGAACCACTTCCGAACAGGCTGAGCGGCCTTATTTTTGAAAGCACTGATTTGAAAGCACTGGGATGAGCGAGCAAGGTTTGATGTCCGAGCTGGACCGGCTGGTTTCCGAAGGCCGGAATCCGCGGACCATGGACATCGACCTGCTGCCGACGATCGATGTGCTGCGCAAAATCAACGACGAGGACCGGGTGGTTCCGGCAGCGGTCGAAAAGGTGCTGCCGGACATCGCGGCCGCGGTCGACCGCATCGTCCTCGCCTTCCAGAAAGGCGCTCGGCTTATCTATATGGGCGCCGGCACCAGCGGCCGGCTGGGCGTGCTCGACGCCTCGGAATGTCCGCCCACTTTCGGAGTGCCGGAAGGCATGGTCGTTGGCCTGATCGCCGGCGGGCCCGACGCGCTGGTGCGCTCGACCGAAGGGGCCGAGGATGATCCCAAGATGGGCGCCAGGGCCTTGCAGGACATCAAGCTCACCCCGGACGACGTGGTGGTCGGCATCGCGGTCAGCGGGCGCACGCCCTATGTGATCGGCGGGTTGAATTATGCCAAGCAGGTGGGGGCAACGACGGTCGCCCTGTCCTGCAATCCGGCATCGACCATAGCAGGCATTGCCGACATCGCCATCTCGCCGGTCGTCGGTCCCGAGGTGCTGACCGGCTCGACGCGGCTGAAATCCGGAACGGCGCAGAAGCTGGTGCTCAACATGCTGAGCACGGCCTCGATGATCCGCATCGGCAAGAGCTACCAGAACCTGATGGTGGACCTTAATCCGTCCAACAGGAAACTGGCCGCCAGGGCAACCAGGATCGTGATGCAGACCACAGGCTGCACGGCGGCGCAGGCGCGCCAGGCGCTCGGCCGGACCGGCAACGACGTGAAGCTGGCGATCCTGCTGACCATCACCGGGCTTGAGGTCGAGGAGGCGCGCGCAGCCCTCGCCAAGGCAAGGGGTTTCCTGCGAAAGGCAATCAGCGACGAGACGCATGAAGGCGCTTGAGACCAGACGGCGTGAAGCTGCTTTACACAAGACGGCGCGAAGCCGCATAGACTGGGCCGATAGTCCAAAGCGCGTGTGTCTTGGAAGCGGTCCGCAGAAACTGCAAGGGCATCGGGTTCAAGCAAAGATGGGAGACGAGAATGGTTCACCTCACAAGAAAGCTGCTGTCGGGCATCACGCTGGCAGCCATGCTCGGCATCGCCACGGTCTCGACGCAGGCGGCGACGCTGCACATGGCCTGGTCGCAGGACGCAACGGGACTTGATCCGCACAAGCAGACGGCCTTTTCCTCGCTGCGGCTCCTGGAGCTGATCTATGAGCCGCTGGTGCGGGTCGATGCCAGCCTGCAGATCATCCCGGCCATCGCCACGTCCTGGGAATTCTCCAAGGACGGCAAGGAGCTGACCTTCAAGCTCGATCCCAAGGCGAAATTCCAGGACGGCGCTGCCGTGACCTCGGCCGACGTCAAGGCATCGTTCGAGCGCATCCTGGACGAGAAGACAGGCGCCGCCGCCCGCGCCAACTTCCTGTCGATCGCCAGCATCGACACGCCGGACGTTGGAACCGTCGTGTTCCATTTATCGCAGCCCGACGCGCCGATCCTGACGGCGATGAGCGACATCAACGCGGCCATCGTGCCGGCGGCCGAGATCAAGGCCGGCTCGATCGGCACCAAAACGGTCGGCTCCGGCCCGTTCAAGCTCGATAAATGGGACCCCAACGCCAAGGAAGTCTTGAGCGCCAACAAGGAATGGGCCGGCGGCGCGACCGGCGTCGACGGTATCGAAATCAGCGTGCTGCCCGATGAAGCGGCGATCCTCGCCGCCATGCGCACCAAGCAGGTCGATTTCGCGCTGCTCAACGATCCGCTCGTCGCCACGCTGGTGCCGAAGGAGGCTAGCCTGCAACTGAACCGCGCGCCGGTGCTGGCCTATAACGTGCTGCAGCTCAATCCGTCACGCAAGCCGATGACCGAACTCAAGGTGCGCCAGGCGATCTCCTGCGCCATCGACCGGCAGGAGGTTCTGGACACCGCCGCGCTCGGTGAAGGCAAGGTCACCGGACCGCTGACCATCCCAGCACTTGCGACCGATCCAAGCCAGCTCTTCTGCTACAAGCGTGATGTCGAGAAGGCCAAGAAGTTGATGGCGGAGGCAGGCTTTGCCGACGGCTTTTCGGCGACCGTGATCGGCGCCACCGGCGAGCCGCCGACGGCGGCGGCAGAAGCCCAGGTCATCCAATCGCAGCTCGCCGAGATCGGCGTCAAGCTCGACATCAAGATGATGGAGCTCAACGTCTATGTCGATGCCTGGCTGAAGGGCGATTTCGACATGGCGATCGCGCTCAATGGCGGCCGCGCCGACCCCTACACCATGTACAACCGCTACTGGACCAAATCAGGCAATCTGCAGAAGGTGGCCAACTACATCGACGATACGCTGGACAGCCTGATGCAGAAAGGCCGCACCGAGACCGATCCGGCCAAGCGCAAGGCGATCTTCACCGAGTTCGAGAAGCACCTCGCCGAAGTCTCGCCCTGGATCTGGCTCTACACGTCCTACAGCTATACCGCCCAGCAGAAGAACGTCGCCGGGTTCGTGCCGACGCCGACGGGCACGCTGTTCAGCCTCAGCAAGGTTACCATCCAGCAGTAGCCGTGGGCGGCCCTGGAGACGGATGATTTCAGGTTGAATCGACCTGAAATCTGAATCCGCCTCTAGATCCAAGGGATAGAGCATGATGTCGTCCGAAAACCGCTTCACACTCGGCATCATGCTCTAGACGAGAGGTCTTCTTCGCGTGAACTATCTGATGCGACGACTTGCGGCGTTTCCTCTCGTCCTGCTTGGCGTGTCGATCCTGGTCTTCGTGGCGATCCGGATGGTGCCGGGCGATTCGATCACCGCGATGCTGGGCACCGAAGCCGGCCTGCTGACGCCGGCACAGCGCGATGCGCTCGCCGCCTATTTCGGCATCGACCAGCCCTGGTTCGTCCAGTACTGGCGCTGGATCGGCGGCATCCTGCACGGCAATTTCGGCATCTCCGTCACCTATGGTAGGCCGGTATTGGACGTCATCCTCGAGCGCTTCCCGCTGACGCTGGAACTGGCCGTGCTGTCGATGATCATCGCACTCGCCGCCGGCATGCCGGCGGGCATCTACGCCGCCACGCATAGTGAGAAACTGTCCGACCTCGGTGTGCGCGTCGTCGCTATGATCGGCCAGTCGACGCCGAGCTTCGTGCTCGGCCTTTTGATCATCTACGCGCTGTCGGCCGGCTTCGGCGTGCTGCCGGCCATGGGCGAATTCGCGCCGCTCTGGCAGGATCCCTTGCGTAATCTCAGCCAGCTGATCCTGCCTGCCATCACGCTCGGCTTCGCCTTCGCCGCCTCGGTCACCCGCATCTCGCGCTCGGCCATGCTCGACGTGTTGAGCGACGACTATGTGCGCACCGCCCGCAGCAAGGGCGCCTCGGCGCGCAGCGTCATCTGGCGGCATGCGCTCCCCAACGCGCTGATCCCCGTGGTGACGCTGAGCGGCATCGAGTTCGGCTATCTCCTGGGCGGCGCGGTCATCGTCGAGCAGATCTATGCCCTGCCCGGCCTCGGCCGCATGGTGCTCGACGCCATCCTCCAGCGCGACTACGCGCTGGTGCAGGGCAGCGTGCTGTTCATCGCCTTCAACTTCATGATCGTCAATCTCCTGGTCGACCTCGCCTATGTCGCGCTCGATCCGCGCATCCGGCTGGGCGAGCAGTGATGCGCATGCTGCGCGCCATCTTCGGGCACAGCAGCGGCCGTATCGGCGGCGTGATCGTCGGCGTCTATCTCCTGGTCGCCATCCTCGGCCTGTTGGGACTGACCCCGCACAATCCGATCACACAATACCGGGTCGACCGGCTGCATGCGCCCAGTGCCGCCTACTCGATGGGCACCGACCTGTTCGGCCGCGACGTGGCGAGCCGGCTGATGGCGGGCGTCGGCCAGTCCTTCACCGTGGCTTTCTTTTCGGTAGCCTTCGCCGCGCTTGCCGGCACCGTGCTGGGGCTCGCCGCCGCCTGGCTCGGGCGCCGCTGGGACGGCGTGCTGATGCGGATCATGGATGTGCTGCTGGCTTTTCCTGCCATTCTTCTGGCGCTGCTCATCGTCACCGTTGCCGGACCTGGCACATGGACCAGCGTGGTCGCCATCGGCATCGTCTATACGCCGATCTTCACACGAGTGGTGCGCGGCCCTGCTTTGTCGCTCAAAGCGCGCGAATTCGTCGACGCCGCGCGCACCTTCGGCAGCAGCTCCAGCTACATCGTCACGCGGCACCTGCTGCTCAATCTGGTCGCGCCGCTGACCGTCCAGGTGACGCTGGCGCTCGCCTGGGCACTGCTGACCGAGGCCGGCCTGAGCTTCCTCGGTCTCGGCACGCAGCCGCCGGCCGCCTCGCTCGGCCTGATGCTGAGCGACAGCCGCAATCTGATGGAAACCGCCCCATGGCTGATGATCTTCCCCGGCCTGGCGATCATGATCAGTATTCTGGGCTTCAACCTCTTGGGCGACGCCTTGCGCGACATCCTCGATCCCAGAATGCGGAGAGCGCTCGCATGATCCCGCTTCTGTCGGTCCGCGATCTGCGCGTCGGCTTCGGCCGCCACCCGAAAGCCAATGAGGTGGTGCGCGGCGTCAGCTTCGATCTCGCCGACGGCGAAACGCTGGCCATTGTCGGCGAAAGCGGCTCGGGCAAGTCCGTCACCGCGCTGTCGATCAACCGTCTCATCGATTTCGGCGGCGGCCGCATCACCGGCGGCGCCATGACGCTGAAACGGGCCGACGGCAGTCTCTTCGACCTGACGACCGCGACCGAGCGGCAACTGACCGGGATCTGCGGCGCAGAGATCGGCATGATCTTCCAGGAGCCGATGACCTCGCTCAATCCTGTGCTGACGATCGGCACGCAGATCGAGGAATCGTTCCGGCTGCATCGCGACCTGACCGGCCGGCAGGCCACGGCGGCGGCCAAGGACGCGCTCGACCGGGTGCGCATCCCCGATGCGGCAAGGCGGCTGAAATACACGCCCAACCAGCTGTCGGGCGGCATGCTGCAAAGGGTGATGATCGCCATTGCGCTCGCCTGCAATCCGCGTCTGCTGATCGCCGACGAACCGACCACGGCGCTCGATGTGACGGTACAGGCGCAGATCATGGCGCTGCTTGCGGAGCTCAAGCAGGAAAGCGGCATGTCGATGATCTTCATCACCCACGACATCGGCCTTGTCGCCGGGATCGCCGACACGGTGATGGTGATGCAGAACGGGCAGGCCGTGGAACAGGGCGAACTGAACCAGGTCCTCGACAGGCCGCAGCACGCCTACACGCAGCATCTGTTGCAGGATGTGCCGCATTTCGCCCACGGCCGCGCGACACGCGCGGACGGACAGCGCGGCAAGAATACAAGGACCGACCCGGCCCTTGAGGTCAACGGCCTGGTGGTGCGGTTTCCGCTCAGGAGCGGTTTCTTCAGCCATGCCAGCGGCGCGGTGCACGCCGTCGACGGTGTCGACTTCGACCTGATGCCGGGAGAGACATTGGCCATTGTCGGCGAGAGCGGCTCGGGTAAATCAACCACCGCGAAAGCAGTCCTTGGGCTGGTGCGCTCGACGCGCGGCAGCTTCTCGGTCGGCGCCCGGACGGCCTCGGCAAAGCACGGCGCCAAGCCCGTGCAGATGGTTTTCCAGAATCCCTACGCTTCGCTCAACCCGCGGCTGAGCATCGAGAGCATCCTGGCGGAGCCGGTGATCGCCAATGGCGGCCGGGCGGACGCCGAAACGCGAGCCAGGATGGCGAGCCTGCTGGAGCGCGTCGGCCTGCCGCAGAACAGTTTGCAGCGCTATCCGCACGAATTCTCCGGAGGCCAGCGGCAAAGGCTGTGCATCGCCCGCGCGCTGATGCTCAACCCGTCGGTCGTCGTTCTGGATGAAGCGGTTTCCGCCCTCGATGTTTCAGTGCAGGCCAAGGTGCTGGAGCTGCTGGTCGACCTGCAGCGCGAGTTCGGGCTGGCCTATCTGTTCATCTCGCACGATATGGCTGTCGTCGAGCGGATCGCTCATCGCATCGCCGTCATCTATGCCGGCCAGATCGTCGAGATCGGAGACGCGGCCTCGGTGCTGTCGGCGCCGAAACATTCCTACACGAAGAAGCTCATATCAGCGGTTCCGGCCATCGACCGGCGGCATGAGCGTTTCGAGGTCGACACACGCCAAGTGCCTTCCCTGGTGCGCCCGCAAGGGTTTGAGCCGGCGCCGGCGAGATGGGAGGAATTTGGGGTAGATCATATGGCGAGGGTGGAAGGGTGATGCATGGTGCCCTGGGCTCGGTTAGGTCGGCGGGACAGCACCCCCTCTGTCCTGCCGGACATCTCCCCCGCAAGGGGGAGATCGGATGTCGCGTCGGCTTTCGCCAATCTCCGATGGTGGAAGGCTGGCGGGACATCAACTCTGCCAATCTCCCCCTTGCGGGGGAGATGCCCGGCAGGGCAGAGGGGGTGTGACGGAACTCGGCCTTTCAGGAGGCCCGCATTGACCAACCTCGCCCAGATCTTCGACCGCGCGTTCCAACCACTCGCAGCGGCAGTTGCCGCCAAGCGCATCCCCGGTGGCGTGCTCGGCATCGTTGACAGGAATGGCGACCGCATCACCAGGGCGATCGGCTCAGCCCAACTCGTGCCTAAGCAGCGACCGATGCGTGAGGAGAGCTGGTTCGACCTGGCATCCCTGACCAAGGTGATCTTCACCACGCCGCGCATTCTGGCGCTGGCTCAGGACGGTGCCATCGATCTCGACGCACCACTCGTCTCGGTGCTGCCGGACCTTCGCCAATATGACGCGAGTGCCTGGGAGCGGAAGGTGACGTTTCGCCAGTGCCTCGGGCACCAGACGCCCTTCCCGGCCGTCGAACCGATCTACACTTACGGGCGCGACCCCGACCTGCTGCGCGCCTTCATCCTGCAACGGGAATGGCGGGCACGCGATCGGGTCTATTCCGACATCAATTTCATCCTGCTCGGTTTTGCGCTCGAGCGGCTGTCGGGCAAAACCATCCGCGACATGGAGCCCGGTCCGGGCTTTGCGTGGTCCGCCGAGCCAGATCTCGCCGCGGCAACAGAAGACTGCACCTGGCGCCATCGGGTTCTGTCCGGCGAGGTTCACGACGACAATTGCGCGGCGCTGCAAGGGGCCGGCCATGCCGGCCTGTTCGGCACGGCGGCCTCGGTGCTCGATTTCGCCCAGGGGCTGCTGACCGGCGCATCCGAACGGTCGATCGCGCCGATGCGCACGCCCTTGTCCGCCACCCGCACCCATGGCTGGGAGCGTCCCTATGACGGCTGGTCCGGCGGCGCTTTGTGCGGCCCCGGAACGATAGGCCATACCGGCTTTACCGGCACGGGGCTGTGGATCGACTTCGACAGAGGCAAGGCCTGGACCTTGCTTACCAACCGGATCCATCCGACACGTCACTTCGACAGCGGAATCGTCGCGCTTCGCCAAGCGGTCGGCGATCTCATCAATGGAGTTCGATAATGGAATCCATCTGGGCCGTCGGCCTGATGACCGGCACCGTGCTGGACGGCAACATCGATGTCGCCCTGATCAAGACAGATGGCGAGCGCATCGACGATTTCGGCACCTACCGGCTGATGCCCTACCCCCCGTCGATCCGCTCGCTGCTGGAAGAGACGCTTAAGCAGGCGCGGGGCTGGAATTTTGCCGGACCGGAGCCGGCGATCTTCCGCGAGGCCGAGGAGGCGCTGACGCGCGCGCAATCGGCGGCGGTCAGGGAGCTCGTCGAACGCCATGGGATGACAATGGCGGATATCGGCGTCGTCGGCTTCCACGGCCAGACCGTGCTGCATCGCGCGCCGCAAATCGGCCGGCTCGGACAGACCCGGCAGCTCGGCGACGGCGAGTTGATGCATGCGATCCTCGGCACCAAGGTCGCCTATGATTTCCGCTCTGCCGACATGCGCGCCGGAGGACAGGGCGCGCCGTTGGCGGCCGCCTATCACACCGCGCTGATGCGCAGCGCCGGCGCCAGTGGCGAGGTAGCCGTGCTCAACCTAGGCGGCGTCGCCAACATCACCTGGTGGGACGGCGGCGACAATGTCGTTGCCTTCGACACCGGCCCCGCCAACGCGCCGCTCAACGACTTCATCAAGTCAAAGGGGCTCGGCGAAATGGACCGCGACGGCGCGCTTGGCCGGGCGGGAACGGTCGACGAAGCCCGGCTCGCCAAGCTGCTGCAACACCCCTATTTGACCAAACCCTATCCGAAATCGCTGGACCGTTTCGACTTCGGCGCCACCATGGCGGATGGCCTGAGCGCCGAGGACGGCGCCGCGCTTTTGACCGCCTTCACCGCCGCCGCGGTCGGCAAGGCACTCGATCTTCTGCCGAGCCGGCCGAAAAGACTGGTGGTCAGCGGCGGCGGCCGCCACAACCCGACGATGATGGCAATGATCGCCAGCCGCGCCGGTGTCGAGGTGGTGCAGGCCGAAAGCCTCGGCTGGAGCGGCGACGCGGTGGAGGCGGAGTGTTTTGCCTTTCTCGCGGTGCGCGTGCTGCGCGGCCTGCCGATCAGTTTCCCCAGCACGACGGGCGCGCCGCAGCCGATGCGCGGCGGACGGCTGGCCGGTTGATCAGCCCGCCGACAGTTTTTCTTGCAGGAAGACGCGGCTGCGGCCGACGGGGAAATCGGCGAGTGTTCCGAAGGGCTGATAGCCCTGGCGCCGATAGACCCTGGCGGCGTTGGGGTTGAAGGTGTCGATCCAGGCGTTCTGGCAGCCGCGCGCCATCGCCTCCTTCTCAGCCGCGTCCAGCATCGTGCCGGCCATGTGCCGGCCGCGCAGCCTTTCGTCGACCCACAGCCATTGCACGTAAAGCCAGCCCCAGGCGGTGTAGCCCGAAATGCCCGCGACAATCGCGCCGGCTTCGTCACGCACGAACACCGCAAGGGCCTTCCTTTCGGAAGCGCCGACATCGCCGTCGTTGAACGCCATCAAACGCTCGCCGAGAAAGGCGAGTTCCTCGGGCAAGGGGGTTGCCGTCGTCTCAAGTGTCGTGATCATGGCTCATCCGAAATGCGCAACGGAATACGAACAGAGTTACGAAGGCCGGAGCGCCTGCGCAACGCCTATGTCCGTTCCCGAACAGCTTGCCGGTCCGGGTCGCCACCATTGCGGAATTCGGAGGCGGAAATGCCGTAGCGCTTGAGCTTGTCGTAGAAAGTCTTGCGCGGCACGCCGAGTGCGTCGATGGCCCCGCGCACGTCGCCGGCATGATCGCGCAAAGCCTCGCGGATGAGTTGCGCCTCGTAGCGGCCGACCCGTTCGGGCAGCGCCGCCGAGGGCTCCGGCAAGCGCGCGGACGTTGCCCTGGCCTCCTCTTCGGGCCCGAGGCCAAGCGCGACCCGGTCGGCAAAATGCGCGAGCTCGCGCACATTGCCGGGCCAGTCATGCGACTGGAGATGGTCGCTCACCGCGGCATTCACGGCCGCGACAGGACGGCCGAAACGCTGCGAGGCGTTACCCAGGAAATGCCCGAACAGCATCGGGATGTCGCCGCGCCGCTCGCGCAGCGGCGGGATGCGCAGCATCACCACGTTGAGGCGGAAATAGAGATCCTCGCGGAAATCGCCGCGCTGGTCCGGCCGACCCAGATCGACCTTCGTTGCCGTGACGACCCGCAGATCGAGGCTGCGCGTTTCGTTGGAGCCGAGCGGGGTGAGGCTGCGCGTTTCCAGCACCCGCAGCAGCTTGACCTGGAGCGGCGGCGGCATGGATTCGATTTCGTCGAGGAACAGCGTACCGCCGCTGGAATGCTCGATGCGGCCGATCCGCCGCCGCTGCGCCCCGGTGAACGCACCCGGCTCGTGGCCGAACAGCTCGCTCTCGATGACGGTCTCCGGCAGGGCGCCGCAATTCAGCGCCACGAAAGGCTTTGCGCGGCGCCGGCTCCATCGGTGCAGGAGATCCGCCACCACCTCCTTGCCGGTGCCGGTCTCCCCTTCCACCAGCACGTCGACATCCATGTCGGCGATCTGGCGCAAGGTCTCGCGAAGGCGGCGGATGGCGGGCGCCTCGCCGATCAGCGGCAGGCCCTCGGCGGCCTGCGCGGCGGCCTCGTGCAGCCGCCGGTTCTCCATCACCAGCCGCCGCTTTTCGCTTGCCCGCTTCAGCGCTTCGACAAGGCGCTCGCCGGCATAGGGTTTCGGGATGAAATCGTAGACGCCATCCTTGAGCGCGGCCACCGCGAGATCAATATCGCCATGTCCGGTGACCAGGATCACCGGTATGTCGATGTCGATCGCCCTGATCCGATCGAACAGCTGCAAACCGTTCATGCCGGGCATGCGGATGTCGCTGACCACCACGCCCTGAAAATCCCGGTCGACGGCGGCAAGCGCTGCCTCCGCGGCCTTGAACGCGATCACGCCGAAGCCGGCAAGCTCGAGCAATTGCGTGGTGGCGTGAAGCAGATCCGCGTCATCTTCGACGAGCGCGACCAGCCCTGATCCCTCAGTCATTCAATTCGCCTCAGATCTATGGTGAAGGATGCGCCTTTCGTGCTGCCCGGATCGAGGCGCAGCGTGCCGCCCAGTTCCTGGGCGATCTCCTGCGAGATCACCAGACCGAGGCCAAGCCCCTTTTCCTTGGTGGTCTGGAACGGCATGAACAAATTGCCGGCCGCTTCCGGCCCGAGGCCAGGTCCATTGTCGCGCACCGAAACCAGCACCCTGTCGTCGCGCTCGGCAAGCTCGATCTCGATGCGCGGATCGGGCCGGTCCTTCAGGGCATCCAGCGCATTCTGCAAGAGATTGACCAGGATCTGCTCCAGCCGGATTCGGCTGGCCATGACCGTCGGCGAGGCGGTGCCGCGCGGCTTGACGACGGTCACGCCGGAATCGCGGATGCGGCCGGACAGGAGCGACAGCGCGCCGTCGATCGCTTCGCGCACGGGCAATGGCGAGGCGGCGACGCCTGGCCGCCGTGCGAAGGTGCGCAGCGTGCTGGTGATGGCGCCGATGCGCTCGGTCATCGACACGATCGATGTCAGGTTGCCCGAGACGGATTCGACCTTGCCGCCATGCAGGAAGCGGCCGGCATTCTCGGCGTAGGTGCGTATCGCCGCCACCGGCTGGTTGATCTCATGCGCGACGCCGGCGGCGATCTGGCCGAGGATGGAAAGCCGGTTGGCCTGGGCGAGATCGTCGCGCAGCCGGCGAACCTTGGCCTCGGCGTTTTCGCGCTCGGCGATCTCGCCGGCAAGGGCCATGTTGGAGCGGGTCAGTTCCGCCGTTCGTGTGCTTACCCTGCTCTCCAGCTCGGCATTCATGCGCGCCAGCGCTTCCTGCCTCAGGCGGCGCGCACGGCGGCGCCTGAGAAGCACGTAGGCAAGCAAACCCGTGAGCAGCAACGCCAGCAGCGTGGTCAGGCGCGCCGTGTTGACGGCCGACGTCAAAGCGGCATCGGCAGGCGTGAGCAGCCACAGACGCCAGCCGGGAACGGCGCCGGGCAGGTCTTGCGCCACTTCGACGAACTGGCGCGATTTTCCGGCATTGTCGATTGTCGCCAGGCCGTCACCGGCACCGCGTCGTATCGGCAGCGGTTCGAAGCCGGTTTCGGCAAGTTGAAGCTGCGCGTGAGCTGTCGCGGCATCCGCGGCCGAGAGCGGCGCAAGCGCGTGGAAACGCCACTCGGGCCGGCTGGTCGCCAGCACGACACCGCGCTCGTCGGTGACGAAGACGACAAAGCCGCTGGAGCGCCAATTGGCTTCGACGCCGTCGAGTTCGACCTTCAGTACGGCAACGCCGAGCGGCGTCTTGCCGTCATCGACGCGGCTGGCGAGATAAAGTCCCGGCCTGCCGCTGATCGTGCCGAGGCCATACTGGCTGGCGGCGCCCTTGGTCATGGCGTCGGTGAAATAGTGGCGGAAATTGTAGTCGATGCCGACGAAGCTGCCCGGCTCGCCGGCGTTGCTGGCCGATATCGCGATGCCTGCCGTGTCGATGACATAGATGGCGGATGCCGAGGCGTCGGCGGCAATGGCGCGGAGCTTGTCGTCGAGCGCTGTCTCTTGCGTTTTGCCGGCCCGGCGCAACGCGTCGCGCACCGCATCGTCGCGTGCCAGCACCAAGGGAACGAGACGCTGCTTTTCGATTTCGCCGGTCAAGGTGCCCGCCGCCAGCGGCAAGGCTGCCAGTGCTCCGTCGCGGAGATCGCCGGCAGCCTGGTTGGCGGCAAGGCGCCCGGCAATCGCGACCGCTCCCGCCAGCATTACCAGGCCGATCAGGAGAATGAGCCAGCGGCCGTCACGCAGCCTGGCCATCGCTTCACGCAGCAGGTCGCGGCCGGCGAACTCCGGGGATGCGCTATCGGTGTCTGCCTGCGGCGTCTGCCCTCTCCACCGTTCGCTGTTCAGCAGCCACTGTAATGCGAAACTCCGCCCAGGCAAACAAGGGGTGAGTGCGGAAATCCGCACATGCCTCCATCGAAACGGGGACAAAACTGCCGAAAATCCAGGGTTCCGGCCTTTTCTCGATCTGGCACGGCGCTTGCAAAACTCTCGACAGCGGCGAGCGACCGGAGCGCCGCGATGGGAGAAGTCTTGCGGGGCGGCGCGTGCCGTTCCCTCCGGCCAGGGAGATAGCAGATGCACATGGCAGACCAATCACGCGCGCGCGCGCGCAGCGCAAGCCGCTCTACGCCCAACTCTACGTGCAGGTGCTGGTGGCGATCACCGTCGGCATCCTGCTCGGCCATTTCTATCCCTCGCTCGGCGAGAGCATGAAGCCGCTCGGCGACGCCTTCATCAAGCTGGTCAAGATGATCATCGCCCCGGTGATCTTCCTTACCGTCGCCACCGGCATCGCCGGCATGAGCGACCTGCAGAAGGTAGGCCGCGTCGCCGGCAAGGCGATGCTCTACTTCCTCACCTTCTCGACGCTGGCGCTCATCATCGGCCTGATCGTGGCCAATGTCGTGCAGCCCGGCGCCGGCTTCAACATCGACCCGGCGACGCTCGACGCCGCGACCGTCAACAGCTACGCCGCCAAGGCGCACGACCAGTCGGTCACCGGCTTCCTGATGAACATCATCCCTGCCACCATCGTCGGCGCCTTCGCCGACGGCGACATATTGCAGGTGCTGTTCTTTTCAGTGCTGTTCGGCATTGCGCTGGCGCTGGTCGGCGACAAGGGCGCGCCGGTGCTCAATTTCCTGCAGGCGCTGATGGCGCCGATGTTCAAGCTGGTCAGCGTGCTGATGAAGGCAGCCCCTATCGGCGCCTTCGGCGCCATGGCCTTCACCATCGGCAAGTACGGCATCGGCTCGGTCATCAACCTCGCCATGCTGGTCGGCACCTTCTACATGACCGCTTTCCTGTTCGTGTTTATCGTGCTGGGCGCCGTCTGCCGCTACAACGGCTTCTCCATCCTGTCGCTGATCCGCTACATCAAGGAGGAGCTGCTTCTGGTGCTGGGCACCTCGTCTTCGGAAGCGGCACTGCCCTCGCTGATGGAGAAAATGGAGAAGGCCGGCGCCAAGCGCTCGGTGGTCGGCCTGGTCATCCCGACCGGCTATTCCTTCAACCTCGACGGCACCAACATCTACATGACGCTGGCCGCGCTGTTCATCGCGCAGGCGACGAACATCCACCTCTCCTTCGGCGACCAGATCCTGCTGCTCCTGGTGGCGATGCTTTCCTCCAAGGGGGCGGCCGGCATCACCGGCGCCGGCTTCATCACCCTTGCCGCCACGCTTTCGGTGGTGCCGGCCGTGCCTGTCGCCGGCATGGCGCTGATCCTCGGCGTCGATCGCTTCATGTCGGAATGCCGGGCGCTGACCAACTTCGTCGGCAATGCGGTGGCGACGCTGGTGGTGGCGCGCTGGGAAGGCGAGCTCGACGAGGCCAAGCTGGCCAGGGCGCTGGCGGGAACGGCCGACGACAGCCTGCCGGCGGACATCGTTCCAGCCGAGTAATCGCAGCGGCCGCATAGCGATAGCAAATGGCCGGAGGCATCGCTGCCTCCGGCCATTTTTCGTGTGTTCACCGTGTGAGGCGGCAGGACTTGCGCACGCCGCGCAGCCCGGCCATCAGTGTCCCTCCCCATCTCCGGGATATCTGTTCGGCCCTTCGACAGGCACGCGGGCCGTGCCGTCGTCGAACAGGACAAGGCTTGCCGCGCCGATCAGCCCGGCGTGGCGGCCGAGCTGGGCCTGAACCACCGGCACGTCGCGATAGGCGCGCATGGCGCGCTGGCCGATTGTCGCCTCTATTGCCGGAGCCATCAGATCGAGGCCATTGGCGATGCCGCCGCCGACGACCAGCACGTCGGGCGAATAGAGATGCAGGAGGTTGGTGAAGCCGACGCCCAGCCAGCGCGCTTCCTCCTCGAGCAGGGCCAGGGCGAGATCGTCCTGCAGCCGCGCTGCATCGACGACATGGCGGCCCGTCACCTCGGCATTAGCCGAGAGGCGGCGCAGCGTCGAGCCGTCGAAGGCCGACGTCGCGACATTGGCGCGGCGGCCGAGCGCGGTGCCCGAGGCGATGGCCTCGAAACAGCCGACGACGCCGCATATGCAGCGCTCGCCTTCGTTGGTTATGGTCATGTGGCCGATCTCGGCGGCAAGACCCCGGCGGCCATGCAGGATGCGCCCGTCGACGACGACGCCGCCGCCGATGCCGGTCGAGACGGTGACGAAGACGAGCGAACGGGCGCCGTGGCCGGCGCCGAAGCGCCACTCGCCGAGCGCTGCCGCATTGGCGTCGTTCTCCAGCCGCACCGGCAAGCCGAGCCGCCGCTCGAGGATGTCGGCCAGCGGCACGTCCAGCCAGCCGGCGAGCGTCGGCGGCCCGACCGCGATGCCGGCCAGCGGATCGAGCGGTCCCGGCGCACCGACGCCGACACCGAGGATGGTAAGCGCCGGTGCCTCGGCATGGATGGTCGCGGCGAGAGCCTCGATCTGGCCGATCACCACTTCGGGACCGGCCTGCGCCTGTGTCGGCACCGCCGCGAATGCCAGTATCTTGCCATAACGGTCGACCAGGGCGGCACGAAGCTCGGTGCCGCCAAGATCGATCGCGAGAGCGGCCTCGTTGCTCATGCCGCGACTTTCAGCCCGTGCAGCCAGCCGATGCGGCCGGCCAGATCCTTGTCACCGAAGGCGAGCGAACCAAGAACGACGGTCTCGGCGCCCGCGGCACGCAGCAGCGGCACCGTCTCGTGGCGGATGCCGCCATCGGCGGCAAGAACCACGTTCGCCTCGCGGCCGGCTTTCCTCAGGATGGCGCGGGCAGCGCCCAGCCTGTCACAGGCTTTCTCCGAAAGGCCTTGCCCCTTGACGCCGATCGCGGTTCCCAGAAGCGTGACGAACGCGACTTCGGACACAAAGGGCCTCACCGCTTCGACGGACGTTTCCAGCCGCAGCACGACGCCGGCTTCGGCGCCAAGTTCGCGCGCCAGCCGCACGGCGCGCAATCCTGCTTCGCCATTCTCGGCATGGACGCTGATCATGTCGGCGCCGGCCTCGATGAATTGGCGCGTCTGTTCCTCGACGATTGTCCCGTCGACCATCAGATGGACATGGATGGGCTTGGCCGTCAGTTTGGCAATACGGGCGACCAGATCGGGGAAGAACAGGAAGGACGGCGCGAAGTGGCCGTCAGCGACATCGATGTGGTGAAGGTCGACATAGGGTTCGATGCGCTTCAAGTCGCTCTCGAAATTGGCGAGATTGGCAGACCAAGACGAGAATTCAGCGATCAGACGATCGCGCGGCAATGCGGCGATAGCGGCCGGGCCTGACAGGGGTTTCGAGATCATGACTGGTCCTGGTTGTTGAAATTTTTATCGAGAAAGCCGCCGATCGCGGCACGGATTTCGGCGAAGTGGCGATCCCTGTCGGTGGCCTTCGGTGTCACCTCGGTGAAGATCGCGTTGAGGATTGTCTTCACCAGTTCGCGGGCAGTCGCCAAGGGATGGACGAGGTCGACGCCGCTTCCGACGACGAGTGTGGGGATTGAGAGCGCAGAGGCTGCGGCCCGCGAAACGCCGGGCCCATCGCCGGCGATTGCCTGCATCATTTCGGCGAAGTCCGCTGCATTGTCGCGCTCGAAGAAACCGAGAAGGGAAGCCAGATTGTCGGGTGCCTCGGCGCGGAACCGGGCGGCCGTGGCCGAAGCGGCAAAGACGGCGCGCGCCTCGTTCGGCGGACGGTTTCGGATGAGCTCGGCCACTTCCGCATAGGGACGCATGTTTTCAGGGGCCGCGTCGAAAGCCCAGGCAGGCCGGACCAGCACCAGGCCGGTGACGCGCTCGGGATGCCGGACGGCCAGGCGCAGCGCGATCGCCGCACCCATCGAGATGCCGCCGGCGACGAAGCGTTCGATGCCGGCCGCATCGGCGGCGGCCAGCACGTCGTCGGCGAACATGGCGATCGAAAAGGGGCGCTTATGGCCGGCACCGGAGCCGCCTTGCGCCCGGCATTCGACGGTGAGCCGGCGTCGCGACGGGCCGTCGGGAAAACTCTGCGCCACCTGGGCGGCGTCACCGCCGAGACCGTGCTGGAAGACGACGGGAAGCCTGCCTTGCTCCGTGTCGAAGACACGAAGCGCCGCATCGTCGCGAAGCATGGTCGTCGGTGCGACGCTCATCGGAGCAGGCGGCGCAGAAAGGCGGCAACGGCGGGAGCTTCGTCGGCCGACAGTCCGTGCGTGACAAGCGGGCCATCGAATTTCACAGTGTTCAGCCGCGCGACGAAATCCGGAAAATCGACAATGCCCTCCCCTGTTGTGGCAAAGCGGCCGTCGGCATGCCGGTCCTTGGCATGCGCCATGGCTATATGGGCAGCGGCCTCGTCGATCGCCGCCGCGACGATGGCGCGCGCCTCCTCCGGCGTCGTATGCTCGAACAGGTTCGCCGGATCGAGCACGATCTTCAGATGCTTCGAGCCCATGTCGGCGATCAAGCGGGTGGCATCCTTCGCCGAGGTGACGATGTTGGCCTGTTCGGGCTCGATGCCGAGATCGACGCCTGCGCCTTCGGCCAGCGCCAGCGCCTTTTCCATCTCAGTGGCCATGTCGGACCAGGCGGCCGGTGTGGCGTTGTCGGGATGATAGGCCCATTGGTCGGCTGCATTGCGCGAGCCGGTGCAGAGCGTGACCAGCGGAATGTCGAGGGCGGCGGCTGTATCGATGACGACGGCAAGGCGGCGAAGACCATCATCGCGCACCGCCTTGTCTGGATGCGCCATGTTGTAGGTGCCCGACAGGGCGGCGAGCGATACGCCTGTTGATCGGGCGGCGGCGCGAATGGCCGAAATGGCTGCGTCAGGCACCGCATCGGGCATCGACGGCAGGCCGGCGCAAGCGAGATTGAATTGCGTCGTCTCATAGCCCGCCTGCCGCACTGCTTCCAGCACAACAGCCGGCTCGGTGCCCGCAAAGGTCTTGGCGAAGACGCCGAGACGCATCAGACCGCACCCGAGACGGAAGCGAGCTCGATCCGCTCGCTGGTCTCGACGGAGCGGGCAACGGCGACCATGGCGCGGATCGAGGCAATGCCGTCCTCGACATTGGCACCGCGCATCGGCGCGCCGTTCAGCACCGTGTCGGCGAGACCTTCCAGCTGGCGACGGAAGAAATGGCCGTCGGCGCCGAGCGGTTTTCGCGAGGTCGCGTCCTTCTCATGGAAGATGTCGACCTCGCTGGCGCGGAAGTACCAGGGATTGAACGTCTTGGCGATGACGGAGCCGTTCTCGCCATAGAGCTGGAAACCCTCGTGCCAGTCCATGCGTACGGCGACGGTGAGATCGAGATGGCCGAGCGCGCCGCTGGCGAACTCGGTCTCGACGAACCAGCAATAGGCGCCGAAGCGTTCGTTGAGACGGGCGCGTACGGCCGTGATCTCGCCGCAGAGGAAGCGGGCCGTATCGACCAGATGCGAGCCGTGCGCCAGCATGAAATACTGCCGGAGATCCGCCTTCGGATTGCCGGATGGTTTCTTCGCCAGCTTGCTGGTGACAGGCAGCGGCTGCACCGCATCCGTATTGGTGTAGCGGTGGGTGGAATCGCAATACCAGGCCTTCAGCGCCAGCACCTCGCCCATTTCGTCGCGGACGAAGTCGCGCGCCGCCTCCAGCGCCGGATCGAAGCGTTTCATGTGGCCGACCTGCAGGATCCTGCCGGAGCGTTTCACCGCCGCCGCCAGCGCCTCGCCTTCCTCGACCGAAGTTCCGATCGGCTTTTCGCACAGCACATGCTTGCCGGCGTCGAGCGCCTTGATCGACATCGGCACGTGATAGGCGTCCGAGGTGGCGACGATGACCGCTTCCAGCTCCGGATCGGCGAGCATCTCGTCATAGTCGGCATACATCTTCCGCGGCTCGTAGGTGGCGCCCATGCGGGCGAGCAGGTCGGGCGCGGCGTCGCAAATGGCGTAGAGGTCGGCATTGCTGGCCTTTGCACAGGATTCCAGATGCGCGAACTGCGCGATGGGGCCGCAGCCGAGCACGCCGACCCTGAGGCGCCTGTCCTGTTTCCTGATCACCGTCTCAGGCCCCGTAGCCGCGCATCGTCTGGCGGTTGGTCTTGACCGCGCCGGCAGGATCGGCCGCGGCCGTGTCGGATTCTTCTTCAAGCACCAGCCAGCCGTTGAAGCGCGGCGCCGCACCGACGATCTCGATCACTTCAGGCGTGTCGCAGACGCCTTTACCCAGCATCGCCCAATCGCCCTTGGCGTCGACGTCCTTCAGATGGATGTAGCGGATGCGGTCGCGGTAGGTGGTAAGCGTATCGGCCATGTCCTTGTGGCCGCGCAATATGTGGCCGGTATCGGGCACCCAGCCGACCAGGTCGGGTTCGAGCAAGGCAAAGATCGCGTCGTAGTCGGCGCGGTCGAACAGCAGCGTGTTGTGGTGCGAACTCGGATGCACTGCGACCTGGACGCCGGCCTTTCGCCCGAGCTCGCCGGCCCTGTTGTAGACCTCCGCGGCGATAGCGAATTTGTCGTCGCGCGAGCCGTTGGAGACGACGGTCGCCGAGCCCATCGAGACAAGCGCACCTGGGAACGCGGCGGCGAAATCGATCCAGCGCCTCGCGGTTTCGAGATCGGCGCCGATCTCGTCCTTCAGCGTGAAGCCGCTTTTCGAACCGAAGGCGAAGGAGACCAGCGTCAGGCCGGATGACCCCAGCGCCGCGGCGAACTCCGTCGGTTTGCCTGCATAGCGGCCGATCATGGTGTCGGTGATCTCGATGCCGGCATAGCCGCCATCGGCGATCGCCTTCAGGAGATCGTCGGGGCCGCCGGTCCAGGCCTTGCCGAGCATCTCCCAGGTGAAGGTCTGGCAGCCGACCTTGAGCTTCGTCTTCGTCATGTCGTTCATTCCTTGACGCCGCCCTGGGTTTCCTTGGCGCCCCTGGGTTTCGCATGGTCTATAAAAATTTTACGCGCGTCAATATTCAATATGTTGTATAGCGGCTGCGAGGAATGATCCATTAGCGGGCAACGGATCGGGCAGAGCGTGGCCGCATCGGAGGAACGACAAGAAAATGCACGGACAATCGAAGACGAAGCTTGGGATCGGCGTCGTCGGATGCGGCAACATCTCGATGACCTACCTGCGCAATGCCGCGCTTTTCGGCGGCATCGAGCTGCGCGCCTGCGCCGACATCTCGGCCGACATGGCTACCTTGCGCGCCAAGGAATATGGCATCCGTGCGCTCGGCGTCGATGCGATGCTGGCCGATCCCGAGATCGATCTCGTCCTCAACCTGACCATCCCGGCGGCACATTTCGACATCTCGTTTTCGGCGCTTTCGGCGGGCAAGCATGTGTTTACCGAAAAGCCGCTGGCGACCTCGGCCAGCGACGGGCGCCGCCTGGTGTCGGAGGCGGCCAAGCGGGGGCTGCTGCTCGGCTCGGCCCCCGACACTTTCCTCGGCGCCGCCGGCCGGCGGGCGCGCCGCCTGATGGATGAAGGCGCCATCGGCCGCGCCGTGACCGGCACAGCCTTCATGATGGGCCGCGGCATGGAGCACTGGCACCCCAACCCACAATTCTACTACCAGCCGGGCGGCGGCCCGGTGTTCGACATGGGCCCCTACTATCTGACCATGCTGGTCAATTTGCTCGGTCCCGTCCAACGCGTCATGGCAATGGCGACGCGGGGCCAGCAGGAGCGGCTGATATCAGCCGAGGGACCGTTCAAGAACACGACCTTCAAGGTCGGCACGCCGACCAACGTGCTGTCGCTGCTCGAATTCCGGTCGGGCGCGACAGTCACCTTCGGCGCCTCATGGGACGTCTTCAAGCACTCCAACCATCCGATCGAACTGCACGGCACGGAGGGCTCGCTGCGCCTGCCCGACCCCGACACGTTCGGCGGCACCGTGTCCTTGTCCGAGCGCGGCGCCGAGTGGAAGGATTTCCCCAGCGAGGGCGAACTCTACGGCGCCCGCAACTGGCCTTATGCCGCGCCCGACCGCGCCAATTATCGCATGCTCGGCGTCGCCGACCTCGTGCGTTCGCTCGCGACAGGTGCCACGCCCCGCGCGTCCGGCAATCTGGCGCTGCATGTGCTGGAGATCATGGAGGCGATCCTGCGCTCCGGCGAAATGAAAAGCCCGGTCGCCATTGCTGGCGATGTCGTCCAGCCGGCCCTACTCTCGGAGGACGAGGCGCGCGGCCTGCTCGCCTAGATGCAATCATGACGGAGATTGCGATGACGCTCGATCCTGATGCTCTGCGTGCCCTGGAAATCGGCCGCGCGGCCGGTGGTGAGCCGTTCGAGAACGGCAGCGTGGCGGCGGCGCGGGCCGCCTACAACGCTTCGTTCCCGGCGCAGCAGGGTGAACATGAGCCGGTCGCGGCGACGTCGCAGCGGCAGATCGACGGACCGAACGGCCCGGTTCCGATCCGCATCCATCGCGGCATCGGCGCACCGCGAACCGGCGCGCGCGCCGTGCTCTATCTGCATGGCGGCGGCTGGGTCATCGGCAATCTCGATTCGCATGACGAGATCTGCCGCTGGCTGGCCAATCTGGCCAATGCCGTCGTCGTCTGCCCCGCTTATCGACTGGCACCAGAGCACAAGTTCCCCGCCGGGCTCGAGGACTGCGCGGCAGCGCTCCGCTTCATCGCGCAAGACGCCGGGGAGCTCGGCATCGATCCTGCCCGTATCGCCGTTGCCGGCGACAGCGCCGGCGGCAATCTTGCCGCCGTGCTGGCACTGCTCGCCCGCGATGGGCAAGCACCGCCGCTTGCCGCCCAGATCCTGATCTATCCCAACACCGATGCCCGCCAGACGGCGGACAGCTACCGCCGTTTCGGTAACGGGTTTGGACTGACCGCCGCCACCATGGCCTGGTTCCGCGACCACTATGTGCGCACCCCGGACGACATCAAGGACTGGCGCGTTTCGCCGCTGCTGGCACCGAGCCTTGCAGGCGCGGCGCCGGCGTTTGTCGTGACCGCCGGTCACGATATCCTGGCCGACGAAGGGACCGCCTATGGCGAACGCCTGCTTGCTGAAGGGGTGCCGCTGGTCCTGCGGCACTGGCCGGGCCAGATCCACGGCTTCGTCTCGATGGGCCGCTACATTCTCGCCGCGCGGCAAGCGATGAGCGAGGCCGCGGCCTGGCTCCAATTGCAGACGCGCGCTCAGGCCGACTGACGCATCACCAGGGTCGCGCCGAGCTTGACGTTTCGCACGAGGTCATGCGCGGGCGGGCGGGCCTCGTCGAGCAAGGCCAGCAAGATCTCGACGCTGCGGCCGGCCATTGCGCCGAAGTCCTGCGCCATGGTGGTGAGCGGCGGACAGGTGTAGCGGCTCAACGGGTGGTCGTCATGGGCGGCGACACGGAAGTCGCAATCGGGCTTGCGGCCGATCTTCAGCCCGCGCGTGAAAGCGGCCGACATGATGCCGAAGGCGAGCCGGTCATTGGCGCACAGCATGGTGCGACCAGGCAGGCCTCCCTTGTCGAGCGTCCTTTCCATCCATTCATGGCCGATCCGCTCGAAGTCCCAGGTGTAGTCGCGCGCCGCGTTGATGACGACAGGCTCAAGGCCGGCGGCCCGCATCGTCTCGATATAGCTTTGCAGTCGCTCGCCCGAATTGTGGTTGACGTGCGGGATGTCGACATACACCGGCGGCTCGCCGGACCGGCAGAGATAATCGACCATGATCGACGTGCTCTGGTGGTTGTCGTTGCCGACGAAGGGCGTGTCACCCTCGATATAGGTGTCGAAATAGACGATCGGGATGTCTTTGCCCATCCGTTCGAAGACGCCTGGCTCGGAGACCGATCCCAGCGGGGCCACGATGGCGCCGGCCACCTTCAGCGAGGTGAGCGTCTTGACCGATTCCGACTCAAGCCTGGGCGAACCGTGCGAGGAGATGACGATCGGCCAAAAACCTTCGTCGCGGCAGCGCAGCTCAATGCGGCTGACCATCTCGGCATAGAACGGATCGGTGATCGCCGGCACGACGATGCCGACATTGCGGGTGCGCTTGCGGTTGAGATTACGGGCGAAGAGGTTCGGCTGATAATCCGAGGAGCGAAGCGCGGCCTCGATGCGGGTGCGCGTCGCCGGCTTGACGCTCGCCGGATCATCGAAATATTTCGACAGGGTCGGCCGTGACACGCCGCACGCCCGGGCGAAGTCATCCATCGTGCGGTGCGTCTTTTCCGCCATCGATATTCAGGGTCCCTTGCCCTCGCCCGCCGCCCCGGCCGACACGAGTCACGCGGCCGTTGCCTGGAAGCAGCAATGCTCGACCGAACTTGTCCAGTCAAGTTTTAACGGTTCCCAATAGATCGCGGAGTCATTACGCGCGTCAAATTATTTATTGACGCTTTCAAAGCGACACTGAAGCTTCGGAAGGAAGCCAATGGGATAGGCCCGGTCTTGCATCGACGATGATAAGTTCGTATTGGGCGCATCCATGGCGGGAGGCGTCCGCGACGCCTCCCGCCCCGAACATCATTCGCCCCGCATCGTCGCCTGGAAGGCCGGCAGGTGCTTTTTCTGTGCTTCCAGCATGCGTTCGCGGTAGACGCCGTAGATGACATCGGTGTCGTGCAGGGTCACGCCCGCGATCGTCGGCGAGGCGAAGACCGGCAGTTCGATGCCGCGCTTGGCGAGCTGCTCGGCGGTACGCGCGATCAGCTCATGCGCCAGGATCATGGCGAGCACCGTCGAAGAGCCGGAGACCGGACGGCTCCAGCCCTCGACCGGCACGATCGCATCCTCTATCGGCGAGCAGGTGTCGATGACGAGATCGGCCGCGTCGGCCAGTCGCTTGCCGGAGGAGTGCGTCGCGGGCTTGTCGAGATTGTTCTTGCTGGTGACCGCAACGACGAAGATGCCGCGCTTCCTGGCATAGAGCGCCGTATCGATGCCGGAAGAGTTGCGGCCGCTGTGGCCGAAGATGATGATGGAGTCACCCTTGTTGAGCGGCTGATGATCCAGGAATTTTTCGGCGTATTTCTCGGTGCGCTCCAGCCACAGCAGCTCACGCACGCCGCCGGCGCCGAGCACATTGTGCCACATCACGCGCGGGTCCGTCAGCGGGTTGAAACCGACATAGCTGCCGTAACGCGGAAACACTTCCTGCACCGGCAGCACCGAATGGCCTGAACCGTAGAGATGGATCAGACCGCCGCCTTCAAGCGAGTCGGCAAAGCGGCTGGCTGCCTGGCCAAAGGCCGCTTCATTGGTTTTCGCTGCCTGGTCGATGAGGGCGGCGAGACGGTGAATGTAGAGGTCGGACACGTGGGTACTCCTGTTAAGTGTCTGCTTGGGTGATGATGGATCAGCTTCGCGGATTTGACGGGACGCGCCCGGCGCGCAGCGTCGAGCGTATCTCGTAGCGGTCGCCGCGCATGATGGAGACAGTGAACTCGAACGGACCGCGCTCGTCGGTGGCGATACGCTCGACCACGAAGGCCGGACTGCCGACCGGCAAATCGAGCAGCTCGGCGTCCGCCGCTCCGACCGCGCCGACGCGATAATTCTCGCGCGCCGCCACCGGCACGATGCCGTAGTGGCGCTCCAGCGCCTCGTACAGCGATCCCTGCAGCAGGCCGGCGTCGAGGAAGCCCGGCACGCGCGCGGCTGCGAGCTGCGCCGTCTGGATGCCGATCGGCTCGTTGTTGCCGAGCCGCAGCCGCCGGATGCGCACCACCGGGTCACCCTCCTCAATCTCCAGGGCGCCGGCCGCCGCCGCATTGGCGGTGGTGAGGCTGCAATCGAGCAGGCGCGAGCCGGCAACGACGCCGATATTGCCCATCTCCTGAGTGAAGCTCGTCAGTTCGCGGGTGCCGGCGACGAGCGTGGTGGAGCGCACGAAGGTGCCGCGTCCGTGTTCGCGGCGCAGCAATCCGCTTTCCTCCAGATTGCGCAAAGCGTGGCGCAGCGTGATGCGGCTGACCCCGAACAGCGCGCCCAGCCGGTCTTCGGCCGGGATCTGGTCGCCCGTCGCCCATTCGCCGCTCTTGACGATGGCGCGGATGGCCTCCTCGACCTGATACCAGAGCGGCTCGGGCCTTCTGCGATCCGGCTGCTGAAAACTGGCTTCACTCATCGGATCTGTCTCCACCCGCTTCCGGCCTGCCCGGCCACTGCCGCACCGACCAGGCCTGCGCCAGGGCCGAACGCGCCAGCCTTGAGAGAAATGCCGCGCAGATGCGGCGGCAGTTGGCGCCGCAGCGCGGCAAGCAGCGGCGGTCCGATGACGTCAAGCGCATCGGCAAGGCCGCCGGAAACCAGGATCACCTGGGGGTCGAGCAGCGCGACGGCGCCGGCAAGCGCGGTGCCCAGCCGGCGCGCCGGCAGCTCGAGCAAGGTCTGTGCCGCGAGTTCGCCCGCCTGGGCAGCCGCGATCAGCTGGCGGCCGCTGGCAAGGCCGACCTGACCGGCAAGCGCGTCAAGCGCACGGCCCGATGCAACGCGCTCCAGCCAGCCGCTGCGCTCCTCGCCATGGTCCTTGATGTCGGCGCAGGCCCAGCCGAACGAGCAGGCGCCGCCATGCGTGCCGGCGACGATGCGGTGGTTGGCGAGCACCGCCGAGCCTATGCCCGTGCCGATTGCCAGCAGGATCGCATCCGACATGCCCTTCGCGCTGCCTTCAACGGCTTCCGCCAGCAGGGCGATCTGCGCGTCATTGCCAACGGCGACGCGCAACCGCGGGAACAGCGCCGCGATGTCGACACCGTCGAGCCAAGGGAGATTCGGGATCCAGCGGCAGACCGACCCCTCGACGAGACCTGGCACCGCCAGGCCCAACGCCTTGACCACGCCAGCCTCGGCGCAAAGCGCCGTGATACGGGCGACGAAGGCATCAAGGCTTGCCGGCGCCGGTTCGCGGCTCGGCCTCTCCAGCGCGCTGACATTGCCGGACTGGACGGCGGCGCGCAGATTGGTGCCGCCGAGATCGATGGCCAGAACCCGCGTCATCGGCGCCCTCCGGCAGCCGGTGGCGCGAACAGACCGCTGCCGGCGTTCCAGGAATGCGAGGCCGCCGCGAAGGCCTGCGCATGGCGCGTGCCGCGCAGGCAGCCGCGCAGACGGTAGAGCGCGCTGTAGTAATCGACATAGGGGAAGCTGCTCAGGCCCCGCGCCAACTCGTATTCATGCACCGCCTCGCTCCACGCCTCGAAGCCGTCGCTGACGTCGACCAAATGCTCGGGGCGGAAACCGTCATCGTCCTCCCAGTTCTCGCCGAACAGCAGCAAGCCCGGCGTAAAGGCGGCATGGTCGCGCGCAACGGTCGGCAAGGCGGCGAAGAAGATGCCGGTCTGCGTCAGCTTGGCTGCGGCGCGATGGTCCTTGTGCCAGCTGCCGTGCCAATGGGTTATGACCACTTCCGGCTTCAGCTCGCGAATGACATCGCACAGTTTCAGCGCCGTCTCGTCATCGGAAGGCAGGAACGCATCATGCAGGCCAAGATTGCGCATGGCGACGCCGAGGCGCGCGGCCGCCCTGCCCGCTTCGTCTTCCTTCTGCGCGCAATAGTGCTCGGGAATCAGGCACGGATGGCCCTGCTCGCCCATGCTCAGGTGCAGGAACGTCACCGTGGTGCCCCTCAGTACGGCGGCCGCCGCCAGCGGTCCGGCGATCACCTCGGCATCGAAGGCATGCGCGCCGACGACCAGGATGGATTTGGCGGCATAAATCCTGTCCTCGATCATTTCATGCCTCCCCCGGCGCCGACGCCCTCGCGAATCTGGCGGGCGAGCAGACAATACATGATCAGGATCGGCGCCATGGAGATCGCCAGCGAGGCGAACACCAGGCCCCAATCGGTGCGGTACTGGCCGACGAAGACGCTGATGGCCAGCGGCACGGTCTTGTAGCGGTCGTCGAAGATGAAGATCAGCGGGAAGAAGAAGTCGTTCCACACGGCGATCGCCGTGAAGATGGCGACGATCGACACCGCCGGCTTCACCATCGGCAGGATGATCTGGAACAGGATGCGGACCTCGCCGGCGCCGTCCATGCGTGCCGCCTCGTCGAGTTCGGAGGGTAGGACGCGCATGAAATTGGCGAAGATGAAGACGGCGAAGGGAATGCGGATCGCCGAATAGACGAGGATCAGTCCGGTCAGGGAATCCAGCAGGCCGAGATTGCGCATCAGCGTGAACAGCTCGACCGAGGCGAGCCTTATCGGCAGCATGATGCCGGACAGGAACAGGCCGAGCATGATGGCGTTCCAGCCCAGCCGGTAACGGCTGAGCGGATAGGCGGCCATGGCCGAGACGACGATGGTGAGGATGACCGCCCCGGCGGTGACGATCAGGCTGTTGATGAAATTGTGGCCGAGGTCGGCACGTGTCCACGCGTTGACGAAATTGTCGAAGGCCCAGCTTGTCGGCAGGCCGAGCCGGTTGTCGTAGATTTCGGCCGTCGACTTGAAGCAGGAGACGACGAGGATGTAGAGCGGCAGCAGCACGGCCGCCGTCCATACGGCAAGCACCGTCCAGCCGGGCAGCCGCGAAAGCCGGCGCGAGATCACGGGATTGCCTGACATGGCCAGCGTGCTCATAGCTGCACCGTGCGGCGGTCGAAGAAGCGCAGCATCAACAGTGTGCCGACGCTGAGGATGAGGAACAGCATGGTGCCCAACGCCAAAGCAAGCCCGATATCGGTGATGCCGACGGCGCCCTCCGCGCCGAAGGCCAGCCTGTAGAAATAGGTCACCAGCGTGTCGGTCGAATAGCTTGGATTGCCCTGCACGCCTTGCATCACATAGACGATGTCGAACTGGTTGAAGGTGTTGATGAAGGACAAAGTCGTCAGCGTGCCCAGCGCCGGCATCAGCAAGGGCAGCGCGACGGAGAACAGCATGCGCGCATTGCCGGCGCCGTCGAGTTTCGCCGCCTCGAAGATCTGGCCCGAAATCTGCCGCAGGCCCGCCGTGTAGATCAGCACCGGCAGGCCCATCCAGTTCCAGGCGTCGACGGCGACCAGCATGGCCAGCGCGGTGTGGCTGTTGCCAAGCACGGTTAGGCTGCCCTGATGCAGGCCAAGCCCGTTCAGCGCCCATTCGACCACGCCGCCCGGCGCCAACAGCAGGCGCCACAGCGCACCGACGATGACCGGGCTCAGCACCGCGGGGAAGAAAAACACCGACTGGAAGAAGGCCGCACCCCGATCACGCAGGAACAGCAGCCAGGCGAACAGCAGTCCGATGCCGTTCTGGAAGACCATGATGCCGAAGAACCAGGCGGTGTTGTGCCAGAGCGCGCCGTAGAGCCTGGCGCTACTGGGGAAAACGAACAGGCGCGAAAAATTCGACAGGCCGGCGAACTCGGTGATGCGCAGCCCCTTCCAGATGAAGAAGCTGCCCCACAGCGACATCGCCAGGGGATAGAGGACGAACAGGGCGTAGACGGCCAGCGCCGGCAGGATGAAAAGCACGGCCATGCGCTGCTGCGTTCGCTTCAGGCTGCTTTTGCGGCGACGATCGATCATGCGTGGCTTGCCCGGTGGGAGGCCGGCCGCATTGCGGCCGGCCCGGCTCCTTACTGCTTCGGCTTGAACCAGGTGGCGACGGCGGCCTGCATGTCGGCCGCCAGCTTCTCCGGTGCGATGTTGCCTTCGACCATGTCGATGATCTCCGCTTGCAGGACGGAAGAGGCGGTCGGCGACTGCCAGCGGAAGCCGACCAGCGTCAGGTAGGGCGTCGAGTTCTTCGACATCTCCATCATCTCGGCCAATACCGGGTCCTTCACCGTGACATCGGTGCGGGCCGGCGGCCAGCCGAGTTCGTCGGCGAACATCTGCGCGAATTCGGCCGAGGCCATGAAATCCAGCACCTTGATCGCGGCTTCCTTGTTCGCGCTTTCGGAGACGAGGCCGTAGGAGCCGTCCGAGAAGGCCGAGGTGTAGAGCTTTGCCCCCGCATCGTCGGCGGGGAACGGGAAGATCGAGAATTTCAGCTTCGGGTTCTGCGATTTGAAGCTGCCATTCTCGAACGAACCGCCAAGAAACATCGCGGCCTTGCCACCAATGAACTGCTGGGTGGCGGTGGTGTAGTCGATCCCGGCGAAGCCGTCGGGGAAATAAGGCTTCAGCTCGGCGAAGCGCTTCAGCGCCGCGACATAGCGCGGATCCTCGAAGGTCGCCTTGCCGGTCATCATCTCGTCGTAAAAGCCGGGGCCGTAGACGGTCGGGCCGATGACGCCGACGCCGATCTCCAGCTCCCACGCCGAGCCGTTGGCGCCGCCGGTGGCGATCGGCGTGACGCCGGCCGCCTTCAGCTTGTCGCAGGCGGCGACGAAATCCTTGTAGGTCTTGGGGACCTCGATGCCCTGCGCGGCAAAGATATCCTTGTTGTAGAAGACGCCCATCATCGGCACCGAATAGGGCACGCCGTAAAGCTTGCCGTCGGCGCGGCCGCGCGCGCCGCCAAGGGCCGCGTCCGGCATGTTCTTCAGTTCCGGCACGCTCTCGTCGAGCGCGTCGAGATAGCCCGCCTCGACGAAGGGCTGCAATTCGCCATAGGCCTTGAGCTGGGCGATGTCGGGCCCGCGCCCGCCACGCAACGCCGTGCTCAGGCGGTTCTGGTAGTCGGCATCCGGCGTGAACTGGATATTGACCTTGATGCCTGGGTTCTTGGCCTCGAAGGCATCGAAGATGCGGCGCATCGCGGCTTCGTCCTCGGTGCGCCAGCTCCACAGCGTCACCGTGCTGTCGGCCCGCGCCGGCAGGCTGGTGAACAGGCCAGCGCAGGCGGCAAGGCCGCCGATCAGGCCAAGGGCTGCGCGTCGGTGAATTGAAAGCATGCTCATTGCCAGTCTCCCATTTTTATCTGTCCTTGGCGTTCCGCGGCCCTGTGGACGCCGTGGAAGAGTCATTTTCTCAGACAAGTCATTATAACGACATAGCAGCTTCCGCAAGAGGTCCTGGCACTCCCTCGGGAGCAGCTGAGCTAAGCTAAAAAGCGATGTGTTAATCGTAAGTTGCTGTCTATATTGGCGAATTTCGTAATCTAGCGGACACTTACAGAAATCAGAGGTAGCCCGTGCGAAGCTTTTTCGCAATCGGGCCTTGCGCCAGCGCTTCATGTTGTCATAACGTCATCGTGATCGCTAAGCCTGAGGGAGGATGAGGATGTCTCTTGCCTGGACTTCGAAACTGGCTCTGGCCGCGAGCCTTGCCATCCTGCCCGCCAGCGGCTGGGCGCAATCGGTCAACATCTCCTATCTCACCCATTGGTCGCCGGAGACGGTCGCATTGCTGGAAACGGCGGCCAAGGACTATGCAAAGACAAATCCGGATGTCAGCGTCACCGTGCGCGCCGTTCCCTTCGGCGATCTACTAACGACGCTGCGCTCCCAGGGGGGCGGCGCGGACGGTCCTACGATCGGCGGCATCTACGATCTCTGGTTGCCTGAGCTCGCCCGCGACAAGCTCGTCGCGCCCGCCCCCGACCCCGTCGCCGAAGAGGTCAAGGGAGCATGGCCGGCTGGCGTGGTGAGCGCCGCGTCGGTCGGCGGCAAGCTCTACGGCATTCCCAACGAGATCGACGTCTACGCGCTGAACTACAACAAGGCACTGTTCAAGCAGGCCGGCATTGCCGCCGCGCCGAAAACCTGGGACGAGTTCAAGGAGGCGGCGAAGAAGCTGACCAACAAGGATGCCGGCCAGCAGGGTTTCGGCATGATCAATTCCTGGGCGGCGGGCGTCGTCCATCCCTTCGCCTCGCTGCTGGTCTCCAATGGCGGCGACCTGGTCAAGGACGGCAAACCGGCGCTGGACACTCCGCAGGCCGCGCAGACCTTCCAGCTCTATGAGGATCTCATCAAGTCGGGCGCCAGCGTGCCGGCCATGGCCACGGCAGACGCCAACACCACCGGCCCCTTCCTCGACAATTTCGTCTCCGGCAACACCGGCATGATCATCATGGCCAATTGGTGGGAAAGCGCGCTGAAGGCAGGCATGGGCGACAGGTTCGCGGATATCGCCACCGCACCAATCCCCGTCGGCCCGAGCGGCGACAAGCCGCATTCGATCTCCTATTCCTGGATGACGGTGGTCAACGGCAATGCCGGCGAGGCCGAGCAGAAGGCCGCATGGGAATTCCTGGCCTGGCTCAACAATCCGAAATCCGGCAAGAACGGCGCCTCGGCGATGTCCGACATCTTGATGTCGATGGGCATCCTGCCCTCGCGCAGCTCCGATATCGAGGCCCACAAGGACAAGCTCGGCTCGGAATTCCTGTCGGGCTATGTCAGCGTGCTGGCCGACGCCAAGCCCTTCCCGGTCGTGCCGGGCGGACAGGAGTTCTCCAGGAACCCTGCAGCAGACGCTGGAGGCGTTGCAGTACGGCCAGATCTCGGCCAAGGATGCGCAGGCGACGGCGCAGGCGGACGCCGCCTCGATCCTGGAGCGCGCCGCCAAGTAGACCGAACCATGATCAACAGGTACCGTGCCTCGGCGGGCATCATGCTGGCGCCCGCCGTGACGCTGATCGGCATCTTCATCCTGTTGCCGATGCTGCTCACCGTCTGGCTATCCTTCCAGGACTGGTCGACGCAGACGCCTTTTTCCAATGCGACCTTCATTGGCTTCGACAATTTTCGCGAGATTTTCGGCGCCTCATCGGTCGGACGCGACTTCAAGGGCGCGTTGATCAACACCTCCGTCTACACCGCGCTTTCCGTCATCCTCATCCTGCCGCTCTCGGTCGCCTTCGGACTGATGGTCCACCAGCACGATGTTGGCGGCGGCACAGCGCTGCGGACCGTGCTGTTTTCCACCTACATGGTGCCGATGATCGCGGTGGCGCTGGTGTGGTCGAAGCTCTATTCGCCTGGTGAAGGGCCGCTGAACCAGATGCTCGGCCTGCTCGGCATCGGCCCGCAACCCTTTCTGTCGTCGCCGCGCTCGGCGCTGATCTCGATCGTCCTGCTCAACGTGTGGCAGCAGGTCGGCTATTTCACGGTGCTGGCGATTGCGGGGCTGACCCAGATTTCCGGCAGCCTCTACGAGGCGGCAAAACTCGACGGCGCCAACCGGTTCGAGCAGTTCCGCTTCATCACCTTGCCGTTGCTGCGGCGCACACTCCTGTTCAGCGCGGTGATCGCCATCATCAACGCCGTGCAGGTGTTCGAGCCGGTGGCGCTGATCACGCAGGGCGGGCCGGTCGGCTCGACCAATGTCTTGACCTATCACATACGCCGCGTCGGCATCGAGCGCGCGCAGGGCGGACTGGGTTCGGCCATGGCCGTCATGCTGATGCTGTCGCTGATCGTCGTGGTCTGCGCTCTGTTCGCCTTTGCCAACCGGAAGGATCAGGAATGAGCGCGGGATCGTCGAGCCGGTTGCCGCGCAGACGCCCCGCCGGCCGCAAGGCGCTGCTGGCCACGCTCATGCTGCTCGTGGCCGTGGCGTCGGCCTTTCCGCTGGTTTGGATGGTTCTGTCCAGTCTCGAGACTCCGGCCGAGAGCATGCAGCTGCCGCCGGTGTGGATCCCGCACACGCCGAGCCTCGACGCCTATGAGAAAGTTTCGGGCGTGGTCAATGTCGGCCGTTCTATGTGGAATTCCCTGGTCATCGCCTCGATCACCACAGCCGGTATCCTCATCACCAGCATGATGGCCGGCTACGCCTTCGCCAAATACCACTTCCCCGGCCGCTCGCTTTTGTTCTCGGTGCTGATCGCGACCATGTTCCTGCCGCCGATCGTGACGCTGATCCCGCTCTATCGCCTCGTCGGCTCGATCGGCCTCAATGCCAGCCTCGCCGGCATCATCGTGCCCAACCTCGCCAATGCCTTCGGTATCTTCCTGATGCGCCAGTTCATTGCAAGCGTGCCTGACGATCTGATCGACGCTGCGCGCATGGACGGCGCCTCCGAACTGCTGATCCTGTTCAAGATCGTGGCGCCCAGCGTGGCGCCGGCGATCGCGGCATTGGCGCTGTTTGCCTTCGTCTATCACTGGAACAGCTATCTGTGGCCGCTGACCGTGCTGCAAGGCAACGCCGACGCCTATCCGATCGTCATCAGCCTCAGCCGGCTGTTGAGTTACAACAGAGGCGCCGTCAACACCGGGTTGGTGATGGCCGGCGCGACGCTTGCCGTGCTGCCGCCGCTCATCCTCTTCGTCCTGCTGCAGCGCTTTTTCGTCGATTCCATCGTCGGCTCGGCGATCAAGGGGTAGCCGCGCTCAAAGGTTTCTGCCCCGGAGGAGGCGACGCGACAAAATCGCGGATCAGCGCGACCACCGCCTCCGGCTGTTCGATGCAGGGAATATGGCCGGCATTAGGAATGATTTCGAAGCGGGCGCCGGGGATCAGCGCTGCCAACGAGCGGACGAGATCGGGCGGTGTCGAGCCGTCCTGGTCGCCGACCATGCAAAGTGTCGGCACCGCGATACGCCGCGCGGCCTCGGTGAGGTCGGCGTCGCGGACCGCCATGCATGTCCCGATGTAACCCGGCAGCGCCTGCCTAGTCAGCATATTGCGGCAACCGGCAAGGTCGGCCGCACGCGCGGCATGGAAGCCGGGCGTGAACCATGCTTCCATCACACCGTCGGCTATCGCCTCGATCCCGTCGCGCTCGACGGTGGCGATACGCTTATTCCAGCTCTCGTCCGTGCCGATCTTGTGCGCCGTGTCGGACAGGATCAGAGCCTCAACGCAGCTGGGATGACGGGTATAGAGCCGCTGCGCGATCAAGCCACCGACCGACAGGCCGAACAGCACGACCCTGCCGAGATCGAAATGATCGATGAGGCCCAGGAGATCGTCGACATGATCATCGATCGACCGGATGCCGCTGCCGATATCGGAAAGTCCGTGGCCGCGCTTGTCGTAGACCAGCAGAGGCATGTCACCGCTTAATTGCGAGATGACATCGTCCCAGATGCGCAAATCGGTACCCAGCGAATTGATGAAGATCACCGGCCGCGCGGTGCCGGTCGCCTCGATATAGCGGTGGTGCAGCGCAAGGCCGCCAATGGTGACGAACGGCACGATTTCGACCCTCCCGGCTCTCACAGTGCATGAGGCATCTGGTTGGGTAAAATGATATTTTGAGGCATCGTTGTAGGACATCGGCCGTTCTGGCACACCGGTCTTGCGCGAACCACAATGACGGACGACCAATGACAGACCGCCGCAACGTCCTTTTCATCATGTGCGACCAGCTGCGCTTCGACTATTTGAGCTGCGCCGGACACCAGACCCTGCACACGCCGAATATCGACCGGCTGGCCAGCCGCGGCGTGCGCTTCACCAACGCCTATGTACAATCGACCGTATGCGGTCCCTCGCGCATGAGCGCCTATACAGGCCGCTATGTCCGCTCGCATGGATCGACGCATAACGGCGTGCCGCTCAGGGTCGGCGAGCCTACGCTCGGCGACCATCTGCGCGAGATCGGCGTGCGCTGCGCGCTGATTGGCAAGACGCATATGAGGGCCGACGAGGAAGGCATGGAGCGCCTCGGCATCGACAAGACGTCCATCATAGGCGTGCGCGTCGCCGAATGCGGCTTCGAACCGTTCGAGCGCGACGACGGGTTGCATCCGTCGTCCGCCTACGATCCCGACCCGGCCTACGACCAATATCTGCGCGAGCATGGCTTCGATGCCGCCAATCCGTGGGAGCACTGGGCCAATTCCGGTGAAGGCGAGAATGGCGAAAATTTCAACGGCTGGCTGCTCGTCCATGCCGACAAGCCGGCGCGCATCCCCGAGGAGCATTCGGAAACACCCTATATGACGCGCCGCGCCATGCGCTTCATTGAGGAGGCCGAGGCAAAGGGCGAAGCCTGGTGCGCGCATCTCTCCTACATCAAGCCGCACTGGCCCTACATCGTGCCGGCGCCCTATCACGACGTGTACGGCAAGGCCGACATAAAGCCGGTCGTGCGCAGCGAAGCAGAACGCGTCTTGCCTCACCCGATCTTCGAAGCCTTCCAGCAGGAGCGCTATTCCCGGAACTTCTCCCGCGACGAGGTCCGCGAAAGGGTCGTTCCCTGCTATATGGGCTTGATCAAACAGATCGACGATCAGTTGGGCGGATTGTTCGAGTTCATGGAGCAGCGCGCCCTGTTCGACAACACGATGATCGTGTTCACCTCCGACCACGGCGACTATCTCGGCGACCATTGGCTGGGCGAAAAATACCTGTTCCACGACGTCGCGGCCAAGGTGCCGATGATCGTCTGCGATCCGCGCCGGCAGGCCGACGCGACGCGCGGCACGACGTCCGATGCGCTGGTGGAGATGATCGACCTCGCGCCCACCTTCCTCGACTTCTTCGGCGGCAAGGCGAAGCCGCATATTCTCGAGGGCCGGTCGCTGCTGCCGCTGCTGGCAGGCCAGGACGTGAAGTGGCGGCGGCACGCGGTGAGCGAGTACGACTATGGCGGCGATGCCGCGCGGCTGAAGCTCGCTATGCCGGTCGCCGACTGCAAGCTCTACATGATCACCGACGGCCGCTTCAAACTGGTCCATGGCGAGGGCCTGGCGCCGATGTTCTTCGATCTGAACGGCGATCCGGACGAACTGCGCGATCTCGGCACCGAAGCATCGGCGGCGGCCGACATCGAACGATTACGGCAGGCGCTGTTCCGCTGGCTGGCGCTGCCCAACAACCGCATCACCGCCGCCGAGGAATGGCTGACGGGAAACGACGACAAGATCCGGCACTTCGATCCGTTGATCGAGCCCGGCGTGCTGATCGGCTACTGGGACGAGGCCGAACTCGCCGAACAGCACGAAAGACGCAGGCGCTGGCTGTCACGCGAGTCGGGAGAATGAAACCCGCAACCGTTGTTGTGGACGGCATGTTTCAGAGCGCAGTGCCGGAGCGGGTTGCTCGCAGTCCGGCATCGAGCGATCGGTGCCGGACTGCCTGATGTGGCGGCCTATTGGAGCTTCGCCTGCAGGGCGTTGACGTCGTCGGTGGTCATTTCACCGTCGGTCGTTACCTTGCCGTCGACGATCTTCCACAGGCGGAACGGACCGGTGATGTCGCCATATTTGTCGAAGGCGACCGGGCCGATAACACCTTCGTAGCGGATCGGCTTGCCTTCCTTGATCAATCCGAGCGCCTTGGCGAACTCGTCCTTGCCGGCAAAGATCGGCGCGCCAGCCGGATCGACCGCCTTGTACATGGCGTCCTTGATCTTGGCCGGATCCTCTGAGCCGGCGATGGCGATTGCCAGGCCGACAATGGCGCCGGCATCATAGGAACGGTCGGCCGCAGGATTGGACGGTTCGATGCCCGAAAACTCCTTGTAGTTCTTGGTGAAGTAGTCGGTGGAGGCGGTCGGGCTGGTGCCGGACGAAGTGCCATAGGCCTCCTTGAGATAGTCGGCGCCGACGGACTCGATGAAGTCCGGGCTGTTCATGCCGTCATTGAGCAGGAATTTCTGCACGCCGCCTTGCGAAATCCAGGTGCGGGCGACGGTGGCGCCGTCAACCGGCGTGCTGACGAGATAAAGCCCGTCAGGCTCGCCGGCCATGGCCGCCGTGACTTCCGAGGCATAGCTCGACTGCTTCTCGTTGTAGGGAGTGTCGGAGACGACGGTGCCGCCGAGCGCTTTGTAGGCGCGCGAGAATTCGGCCACCATGTTGACGCCGAAATCATTGTTGACATGGATGATCGACAGCTTCTTGAAGCCCTTGTCGATGGCGTATTTGGCCGCGGCCACGCCTTGCAGCGCATCGGAGGTGATGGTGCGGAAGAAGATGCCATTGGTCTTGCCATCGCGCCCGAGCGCGGTCAGCGTCGGCGAGGACGAAGCCGGCGAGACCTGGACGATCTTGGCCGGTGCGGTGACCGAGGTCAGGATCGGGATCGACACAGAGGAGATGATGCCGCCGATGATCACCGGCACCTTCTTGACCTGAACCAACTGGGTCGCCGCATCGACGGCGATATTGCCCTGGCTCTGGCTGTCGCGCGTGTCGGTCACCAGATCGCAGCCGCGAACGCCGCCGGCGTCGTTGATGTCGCGGAAGGCCATCTCGACCGATTTTGCGCCGGCCTGGCCGTATTCACCGGCCGGTCCGGTCAATTCCATGACCAGGCCGACCGTGATCTTGCAGTCGGCGGCATGTGCCGCACCGGCGATCATCACGAGAGCGAGCGCGGTGGTGAGTTGGAGTATCGTCTTTCTCATTGTTGTTCCCCTTGAGCTACACGAATTGAGTTACACGAACCAAATTTCACGTCTGGAGCCTGTTCAGCTTTCCGGCATCTGCAGCCAGGTTTCATGCAGATGTCGCCATTCGACGCCGTTGGGCGCCGATGGATTGGTGGTGAAGAGCGCACTCGACTGACGACGGCTGTGCTTGCCGGCCCGCAACTGCGCCTCGACATAGAGCACGACGATCGCGTCGCCGGTTTGCCAACCCGGCCGGATGTCCTCGATCGAGATGGCGAAGGCTTCGTCGCAGGAAGCGCGGCTTGCGCGGACATGGTCGACCACCGCATCGCGATCGAGGACCGTGCCGTCAGGCGTGACCATGGCCAGGCCTTCGCCCATGACGCGTTCGAAGCGGCTGAAATCGGCCTTGCCGGCGCGCGATGCGACGAACCAGTCGACAAAGAAGCGATGCAACTCGACGATTTCGGTGCTGGCCCGCGAAAACAGGCTTTCGGTGGCGACGCTCATGGCCGGGCCGCGTTGAGGTTGTAGTGCATGATCGAGCCGTGGCGGCCGTGACGGTCACGCTCCAGCGTGTAGACGTCGCCGAGGGGACCACGGCTCTGGGCGATCACGGCGCCGATCTCCGCCCGGTCCTCGGCCCCGAGCGCGACATCCATGATCTTCGCATTGGCCAGCGCATGCGCCTGGTTGCGGGCGCCGACGATGACGGCCGCCACTTGCGGCTGCTCGAGCACCCAGGCGCTGGCGACAGTGGCGATGTCGACGCCGTGGCGGTCGCCGATCCGCTTCAGCACCCTGAGCAGGGCCTGGAAGAGCTCCCAGCCGCCGAAATCGTCTATGATCAGCTTGTATTTGACCAGCGAGCGGTTTTCGAGCGGCATGTCCGGTTCGGCGACGCCGAGCCATCTGTCGCCGAGAAAGCCGCCGGCCACCGAACCGTAGCAGAGAAAACTGACGCCGTTGCGTGCCGCGAGCGCGGCGAGGCTCGCCGCCGGACGCTGGTCGAGGACGGAGTATTGCAGTTGCTGGCTGACGACTGGCACGCCGGCCGACAGGATCTCGCCAAGGCGCTGCGTATCGAAATTGGTGGTGCCGACATTGCGCACCTTGCCTTCCAGCCGTAGCTCGTCGAGCCAACCCATCGCGTCGACATAGCGAGGCACTGAATAGTCCCACCAGTGGAACTGCACGAGGTCGAGCCGTTCGGTCTTCAGCCGGCGCAGAGACTGGTCGACGATGCCTCTGATGTAGTCGCGGCTGATGCCGGCGAGCCGCTCGAGGTCCGGCACCAGCTTGGTGTGCACCCTCATCCTGGCGGCGGCATCGAGACCACGTTCGTTGGCCAGACGCAGCCGCGCCGCTCCGATCAGTTCCTCGACGCCGGTGTAGATATCGGCGCAGTCATAGGTCCAGATGCCGGCGTCGAAGGTGGCGATCAGGTCAGATACCGCCTGCTGACGGTCGACCGCGCCGTGGCCGCCGGCCAACTGCCAGCCACCGCGAATGACGCGCGAGATTGTGTAGCCGGGGCTGAGTTCGAAAGTCTTGGCGGTCATCTCTGCTCACTCTCCTTCGGCAGCGGCACCGCCGTGGTCTCGGCGTGGCTGAACCGCCGTTTGCCGGTCCTGACGATCCTGAGCCTGCTGGCGCAATTGGGATCGGGACAGGCGATCTCGGCATCCGAGGTCATCCAGTCATTGGCATGGGTGGGGCGCTGCTTTGCAGCCAGCAGCGGCAGCACGGCCGCTATGGAATAGATCGAAAATCCCTGGCCCGCCGGCATCGACAGCATCTCGCCCTTCAGCTCGAAATAGTCGCCGGGCCTGGCGCCGCAATAAACCGGCTTTCCTTCGGGGACGACAGCCTCGACGCGGAGGTCGAAAAGTTCGAAGCTGTCGTCGCGTTCAGCCATTTCAGCTCTCCAGCCGCGCGAAGGTGACGTCGCAGGCGCCATTGCGGCGAATGATGCCGCAGGCAGATGCGAACTGATCGCGTTGCTCAGGCAGCACCTGCGCAACGACGCTCCCCGCGAGCCAGCCGATCGGAAACAGCAGGCGCGCGCCTTGCCCGTAGAACAGGCCGATGTCGAAGATCGCATGCGGGTTGCCGCCCCACATGCGCGGCGGCACATAGGAAAGCACGATGTCGCCGGGCTGCGGCGTCAGCGTCGCGTTCTCCGCCGGCAAGGCCTGGGCAAAGGCCTCGCCGTCCAGATGCGCCGCGGGGATCGGACAGGAGATTTCCGGGCCGGTCCACATGGCATGAATGCCCGCGACGACGCGCGGCTCGGCCAGGTAAGACCACAGGAACGTTGCGTTCTCTGGCGCTTTTTCCGGCAGCAACTGCGCCGTCACCGACAGCTCGGAATGCGGCTCGGTGATCCTGATGATGCGTCTGGTCATATCAGGCATTCACTCCGCTTTTGCCGTCAACTTCAGCTTGTCGCGCAGGAAAGCGAAAGGGCGGCTGATGTCGGCCACCAGCGCCTCGCGTGCGGCCTGGGCATCCTGCGCCGCAAGCGCGGCGACGATGCTGCGATGATAACGGGCGGTGTCGACCTCGCCGGCCTCGGAAAAGGCATAGATTGCAACGCGGATGCATGGTCCCGACTGCAGCCAGAGGCTCTCGATCATCGGGATCAGCACGGCGGAACCGCAGGCGCGATAGATTTCGAAATGAAAGCTCTGATTGAGCGTCACCTCGCGGTCGACATCCTTCTTGTGCTTCAGCGCCCGCATCTCGTCCCATTCACCGAGAATGGTTTCGATGGTGGCGATCTGACGCGGATCCATGCGCGCGGCGGCAAGCGCGATTGCCTCGCCTTCGATCAGGGCACGGGCGCGCAGGAGGTCGTCGATGCGTTCCAGCGTGATCGGCGGCACCCGCACCGAGCGGTTTGGAAGCGCTTCCAGCGCCTTTTCCGTGATCAGCCGCCCAAGCGCCTCGCGCACCGGCATGGTAGACGTGACCAGCGCATCGGCAAGGCCGCGTATGGTCAGAACCTGGCTCGGCTCGAAGAGACCGCCAATCAGCGCCCTGCGCAATTCGGAATAGACGCGGTCCTGCACCGTCTCGCGGCCGACCGGCGCGAGTTGCGCGGCGATGACCTCGTTGGTGCGCTCGACAGCAGCCCTTTGCATGGCGTTCCCGATCTTGGCCTTTTCGGCGGCCTGGCCTGTTTTCGGCTTGCGGAGAAAATTAAAGCTGATTACCGTGATCAAAGCAAGTGTGATCACAAATCAAAAAATCAGAAAGCGGCAAAGATCGCTTCGGCCAGAGGGCTTGATGAACGACACGGCGAAACGGCATGGGACGGAGACCCAGGCGCCGGTTCTGGCGGCAAAGAACGTCGTGCGGCGTTTCGGCGGCCTTGTCGCCGTCAACGATGTCTCGTTCGAGGTCCGCCCGGGCGAGATCCTCGGCCTGATCGGCCCCAACGGCGCCGGCAAGACGACGATGTTCGACCTGCTCGCCGGCAGCATCCTGCCTACAAGCGGCGAGATACGTCTCAACGGGGCGCTCGTCTCCGGCGAAGCAGCGCACCTGCGCATTGGCCGCGGTCTTGGGCGCACCTTTCAGATTCCCCGGCCCTTGCCCAATCTCACGCTGATCGAAAACGTCATGCTCGCCGCGCAACGTCAGGCAGGGGGCGGCTGCTCGCCAATTTCCTGATCCCGTGGCGGGTCGCCGCCGAAGAGAAGGCAGCCGCCGAGAAGGCTGCCGAACTGCTTGAACTCGTCTCGCTCACCCGGCTGGCGCACGAACCGGCGCGGGTGCTTTCGGGCGGCCAGCGCAAACTGCTCGAACTTGCCCGTGTGATGATGGCCGACCCGGCGATCATCCTGCTCGACGAGCCCGCGGCCGGCGTCAACGCCACGCTGCTCGAAGTCATCATCGACCGCATCCGCGACATCAACAGAAGCGGCATCACCTTTCTTCTGATCGAGCACAACATCGACATGGTGACGCGGCTTTGCCATCGCGTCCTGGTGATGGCGGGCGGCGAGCTTCTGTGCGAAGGCACGGCCGACGAGGTGGCGCGCGATCCGCGCGTGATAGAGGCTTATCTCGGGGGCGCGGCGTGACCGGCACCGCGCTTGACGTCCGCAACCTCGAAGCCGGCTACGAACCCGGCGTGCCGATCGTGCGCGGCGCCTCGATCACCGTGAAGAAGGGCGAAATCGTCGTCGTTCTCGGCCCCAACGGCGCCGGCAAGTCGAGCCTGATCAAGGCAATTGCCGGTCTCGTCCCGGTCACCGGCGGCACCGTTCTCCTCGACGGCAAGGATATCACCACCGCACCGGCCCACACCATGGTGCGGCTTGGGCTCGCCTTCGTGCCACAGACGGAGAACGTGTTTCCACTGATGTCGGTCGACGACAATCTCAGGGTTGCCTGCGGTATCATCGAGCGCCGCGAGGTTCCCGCCCGCATCGACGAGATGTACGCGACCTTCCCGGACCTGGCGCGCCAGCGCCGCATCGCCGCCGGCAATCTGTCGGGCGGGCAGCGCCAGATGCTGGCCGTGGCGCGGGCGCTGATCGTCCATCCCAAGGTGCTGGTGCTGGACGAGCCGTCGGCCGGCCTGTCGCCGAAATTCGTCTCGATGGTGTTCGAGATGCTGGCCGGCATCCGCAAGTCCGGCGTCACCATCCTGCTGGTCGAACAGAACGCCAAGGCGGCGCTCGCCATCGGCGACCGCGCCTATGTGCTGGTCGAAGGCAAGGACCGGCACGAGGGCATCGCCTCTGAACTGTGGAGCGATCCGGTGGTCGCCGAGCTCTATCTTGGCCAGCGCCCGGACAGCGCCGGCAAGGCCGCGCCTTCAGGCAAGGGAAGTGCGGCATGAACCTGCAATTCATCGTCGACGGATTGCTGACGGGCTCGATGATCGGCCTCGGCGCCATCGGCGTGACGCTGACCTATTCGATCCTGCGCTTCTCGAACTTCGCCCATGGCGACTTCATGGCCTGGGGCACTTATGCGACGCTGGCCGTCGTAGGCGCCATCGGCGCGACGATCGGCAAGGTGGCGCCGATCGCCCCGCTTTCCTTCGGCTGGCCGCTCATCGTCGCGCTGGTCGTCGGCATGGCATTCACCGCCCTGCTGGCGCTGCTGCTCGACAAGGTGCTGTTCGCGCGGCTGCGCTCTCCAGGGCCAGGCCATCATCGTGGTGATGGCAAGTTTCGGCGCCTCGATGGCGCTGCGAAGCCTGCTCGAGTTCACCTTCACCTCACGCCCGACCTATTTCAGCCGCGCCATCCAGATCGCCATGCCGGTCGGCTTCGGCATCCGCATCACGCCCGACCAGATCGCGCTTTTGCTGCTGACCGCGGTTCTGGTGTTGGGCGTACACCTGTTGATGACGCGCACGCAGACCGGCCGGTCCATGCAGGCCCTGAGCCAGAATGCGGCCCTTGCCCGCGTCGTCGGCATCGACGTCGCCAAGGTGGTGCGTGTCACCTGGGTCCTCGGCGCAGCGCTTGCCTGCGTCGCCGGCGTGATGATCGGCATCCTGGTGCAGATCCGCCCGTTCATGGGCTTCGACATGCTGCTGCCGATGTTCGCCGCCGCCATTCTCGGCGGTATCGGCAGCATCCCGGGCGCCGTGCTCGGCGGGTTGATCATCGGGCTCGCCGAAGCGGGCGCCGTGCAACTGATCGGCGCCGAATGGCGCGCGGCGGTCTCCTTCATCATCCTGATGGCGGTGCTGTTCGTGCGGCCGATCGGCCTTTTTGGTGTGAGGGAACGCTGATGGACCTGCTCGGCTATGGCGCTTTCTTCCTGACCACGGCGCTGATCTTTTCGCTCGTCACGCTGGGGCTCAATCTGCAATGGGGGCTGACCGGGCTCTTCAATGTCGGGCTCGCCGGCTTCGTCGCCATCGGCGCCTATACGTCGGCGCTGCTGACGACGCCGGACGATGCCGCGCGTCTGGGCGGTTTCGACCTACCGATCCTGGCCGGCTGGCTCGGCGCCATGGTCGTCGGCGGCATCGCCGCGGCCCTGACGGGCATCGCCACGCTGCGGCTCAGATCCGACTATCTTGCCATCACCACCTTCGGCGTCGCCGTGGTCGTGCAACTGGTCGCGCTCAATGCGCAGAAACTGACCGGCGGTCCGTTCGGCATCGGCTTCATCCCGCGCCCCTTCGGCAGCCTCGCCGAGACGCCGCTGCTGTTCAACCTGTCGAACCTTGCCGTCGTCTCGGCGGTCACGCTGGTCGCCTATCTGGCGCTGGAGCACCTGTCTCGCAGCCCGTGGGGCCGGGTGCTGAAGGCGCTGCGGGAGGACGAGCGGGCGGCGATCTCGCTCGGCAAGAGCGCGCGCTTCTACCGTGTCCAGGCCTTCGCGGTCGGCGGCGCCATCATGGCCCTAGCGGGCGCCTTGCAGGCGCATTTCACCGGCTTCATTGCGCCGGACAATTACCTGCCGATCCTGACCTTCCAGGTCTGGGTGATGCTGATCGTCGGCGGCTCGGGCAGCAATGCCGGTGCCGTCATCGGCAGCATCCTGGTCTGGGGGATATGGGCCGGGTCGGGCACGCTCACCAGCGCGCTGTTCCCGCCGGAGCAACAGGCCCGCGCCGCATCCCTGCAGATCGTGGCAATCGGCGTCATGCTGTGCATTATCCTCCTGGTCCGCCCCAATGGACTGTTCGGGGAACGGCCGCGGCGGGCACGGCTCGGCAAGCGGGCGAAGGTGGCCGCCGGCGAGAGCGGCTCGTGACCGCAATGGCCCGGCAGGAAGCGCTTTCGCTTTGGCACGCGGTCAGCCGTGAGACCCGCCTCCGCCCGGCGCTGGAAGGCGAGCTCGATGTCGACCTTGCCATCGTCGGCGGCGGCTTCACCGGCCTTTCGACGGCCTTGCATGCCGCGGCCAGAGGTCTTTCGGTCGCCGTTCTCGAGGCCGAAACCATCGCCTGGGGCGCTACCGGCAGGAATGCCGGCTTCATCGTACCGAACTTCGCCAAAATGGATCCGGATGCGATAAAGGCCCATCTAGGCCCCGCGCGCGCGCGAGAGGCTGATCGACTTCGCCGCTGGCAGCGCCGACCTGGTCTTCGGCCTGATCAGGCGGCACGACATCAAGTGCGACGCGGTGCAGAACGGTTGGATCCAGCCGGCACATTCCCCTGTCGCGCTCGAAAAGGTCAAATCACGCGCGGGGCAATGGGCGGAGCGCGGCCGACCGGCCGTCGTGTTGGACCGGCAAGAAATCGAGGCGCTGACCGGCGCCCGCGGTTATGTCGGCGGTTGGATGGATCGTTCAGGAGGCGTACTCAATCCGGTCGCCTATGCGCGCGGCCTGGCCGACGTGGCGGAAAAAGCCGGCGCGCGCCTGTTCGAGCACACGCGCGTCGCAGCGATCGACCCCATCGCGGACGGCTGGTCACTTAAGACGCAAACGGGTTCGGTGCGCACCGGAAAGGTGCTGATCGCCACCAACGCCTATGGCGGACGGCTCAATCCGGAGCTTCGGAAAAGTTATTTCCCGCTGAAAATCTTCCAGATCGCGACGGCGCCGCTGCCGCGCAAGGTGCGCAGCCGCCTGTTGCCCGGCGGGCAAGGCGTCGGCGACACGAGACGCAATCTCTTCACCTACCGCTTCGATGCCGAAAACCGGCTGATCAGCGGCGGCATGCATGTCTTCGGCGCGGGTGCGGACCGACGCCTGCCGCAGACGATCCGGCGGCGGCTGGCCCGGCATCTCGAGCTCCCGGACCTGCCGCCGCTCGCCTATGGTTGGTCGGGCATGGCTGCGGTCGAACCCGATTTCCTGCCCCACCTCATCGATCTCGGACCGGGGCTGATCGCGGGTCGCGCCTGCAACGGCCGCGGCATCGCCATGACCACGGCCCTGGGCAAGGTGCTTGCGGATTGGGCTGGTGGAACCGACGCCCGCGATCTGCCGCTGCCCTTCGGGCCACCGTCGCCGATGCCGTTCCACAGCCTGCTGCGCTTCGCGCCGAACGCGCTGCTGCCGTGGAGCATGCTTCGCGACCGGCTGGACAAGACCGGATAGGCCGATCGCAAGGGCGCGACGGCATCGGATCGTTATTCGGCCGCGCGAAGGTTCCCCGCCAGTACCGCCGCCGCCATGGCGATGTCCTGTTCTATGAAAGCCCTCACGTCGGCGCCGTTGCGCTGCGCCAATGCCGCGACGATCTTGCGATGCGCCTCGTTCGACTGGGGTTTGTAGCGCTCGGCCTGCATCAGGAGCTTGAGATAGGGCCCAACCCGCCCCCAGAGGTCACGGATCATGTTGAGGAGGATCGGCGCGCCGGCATGCCGGTAGATGGCGAAGTGGAAGGCCTCGTTGAGCGCGAGATAGGCCCCGGGGTCGCCCGCCTCGATCGCACGCTGCATGCCCGCCAGCGTGGCCTGTATGTCGACCAACCCGTCTTCGGTGATGCGCGAGGCGGCCATCTCACCCGCCAGCCCCTCCACAGCGACGCGGATGCGCGTCAGTTCCTCGAAGGCGGGGGCAGACAGCAAGGGCACGATGATCGAGCGGTTGTTCTGCAACTCCAGAAGCCGCTCGGCGACGAGCCGTTGCAGCGCCTCGCGGATCGGCGTCGTCGAAATGCCGAATGTCTCGGCAAGCTTGCGGATGACCAATGTCTGGCCCGGGCTGAAGCCGCCCGAAATCAGCTCCTGCTTGAGCGCGCCATAGGCGCGGTCGTTCAGGGTCTGATGTTCGAGCTTCAGCATGTCGATTGCCGCCCTTTTGCTATCCCCTCACCAGCGCGACAGGGTGCGATCGAGCGTTTCGGCGAGTTGCTCGGCATTGTCCCTGGCGAACGGCAGCGGCGGCCTGATCTTCAGCACGTTGCCGCGCGGACCGCACGACGAGATCAGCACGCCGTCCTCGCGCATGGCTTCGACGACCGCCGACGTCCTGGTGGAGGCCAGCGCCTCGTCCCCCTCCGCAGTCAACTCGACGCCGAAATAAAGACCGTTATGCCTGACATCGGCGACCATGGCGTGGCGACCCTGCAAGGCGCGCAGCAGCTCGCCCGTATAGGCCCCAACCGTGCGCGCATTCTCGACCAGCCCCTCGCCTTCGATCACGTCGAGCACCGCGATGCCGACGGCGGCGGCGACAGGATTGCCGCCGAATGTGTTGAAGTAGCCGGTGTTGGAACCGAAGGAGGCAACAAGCTGCGGCCGCACGATGACCGCGGCCATCGGATGCCCGTCGCCGATCGGCTTGCCCATGGTGACGATGTCAGGTTCGAGGCCGTAATTGGCGAAACCCCACATGCCCTGGCCGAGCCTGCCGAAGCCGGACTGGACTTCGTCGGCAATGACGATGCCGCCCGCCTTCCTGACGTGATCGGCCGCCTCGCGCATCACCGATGCATCGGGGAAGAAAATTCCGTCGCTGGAAAATGCCGAGTCGAGCAGCAGCGCCGCCGGGCGCACGTTCTGTGCGCGCATGTCCTCGATGGCGGCGGCGACATTCCTGGCGAAATCGCGCGCGGCCCGGCCCTGATCGCGAAACGTATCCGGCGCTGCCACGGTCCTGTGCTGCGCGGGCACGCCTTTTGCCCCGACCGCTGCCGGCGACAGCTGCGCCGTGGCGATGGTGGCGCCATGATAGGCGAAATCGGTGATGATCACGCCGGTATTACCGCTGGAATGCTGGGCGATGCGGATGGCGAGATCGTTGGCCTCGCTGCCGGTGCAGGTGAACATGGCATGGCCGAGATGAGGCGGAAGCGTGCCGAGAAGTCTTTCCGCGTAGTCGAGGATGATTTCGCTGAGATAACGCGTGTGGGTGTTGAGCGTGGCCGCCTGCCCCGACAGCGCCTCGACGACACGTGGATGGCAATGCCCGACCGAAGCGACGTTGTTGTAGGCATCGAGATACTTGCGACCCTGGGCATCGTAGAGCCAGACGCCGCTGCCACGCACGAGATGGATCGGGCTGCGGTAGAAGGCGCGATAGGTCGGGCCGAGCAGCCTGGCACGGCGCTCGAGCAGCGCGGATGCTGATGCACCGGCATCGGCGGAGGCATTTGCGGGCGAGGATTGGGACACGAGCGTCTACTCCGGATTGGAATGATCGAGGAAATAACGGCGGGCATCGCTGTGTGACAGTCCGTCCAGCCGCTCGAGCGAGGCCCAGACCTCGGTGATGAGGCGCAGCACATAATCGCGCTTGGCCGGGAAGCGCTCCGCCTGCCAGGTGGCAATGTTGGCGATGAGAGCAAGGCGGGCACGGATCAGGTCGAACAGGATGCCGATCTCCTCGGCCTCGAGCGGCTGCACCGACTGATAACCGGCGACGAAGCGCGCGGCGGGCGCCAGCGGGTGACCGTCGGCTGGCCAGCGGTAGACGGCGCCGATGGCGAGATCGCAGATCAGCGGCGAATGGATCATGTCGCCGAAATCGAGGATGCCGCTGACGATCTCCGGCCGCGATGCGTCCATCACCACATTGTAGGAATTCATGTCGTTGTGGACGATCTGGGCGCGCAGGCTGGGAATAATGGGTGCGGCATGTTCCTCGAAGGCATCGATGACGCGCTCGACCATGGCGCGGCGCCCGGCATCGACGATATGCGCCAGCATGGGCCGCGTCTTGGCGACCTTGCGGATATCCCACAAAGGTCGCTGCCGGCGGCCGGGTGGAAAAAGCCGCGCAGTGCCCGGCCAAGCCGAGCGAGGAAGATGCCGAGATTGCGATCTTGCGCAGCCGATACCGGCGAGCGCGAAAGCAACTGGCCGGGCAGATAGGTGACCAGCCGGACGATACGCGGCTGCGAACCGCCGATGCTGACCGTAAACTGCGCATCGCGATCGAGGCTTTTGCGCACCGAGGGAACCGGCAAGGCGGGATCGACAGCAAGGATGTGGTCCAGCGCCTTGTTCTGGAAATCGGTGAAGCCGGCCTCTTCCGCCGGATGCGAGATTTTCAGGACAAATTCGCCCTCGCCATCGGTGCGGATGTGAAAATTGTGGTCGCGCTCCCCGGGCAAGGGCTGAGCGGTTCCGGCAAGGCCGTAGTGCTGGCGCAGGATGGCAAGCGCATCGGCAATCGGGACATCGGGCGCGTCCTCGGCCAGCGTCTCGCCGAATGCATTGGTCACGGCGCCGGTCATGGCCTTGCCTCGGGGTCGACAGGCTCCAGCCCACACCAGTCGGCGATGAACAGCGCGATCGTCTGGGTGACCTTGCGTACGGAATCAAGGTCCACCGCTTCGTCATAGCCATGCGGCATGCGGCAGATCGGACCGTAGACGATGGCCGGCGTGTCGGCGTAGAGGCCGAAGAAGCGCGCATCGGTGGTGGCAGAGGTGACGTGTTCCTGCAGCGGCTCGCCCCAGACGGCGGTATGGCTACGACGCAGCACGGTTTCCATCTCGTCGGCGCCCTCCAGCACATAGCCCTCGGCCATGAAGCCATTGTAGGTGATCCTGGGCGGGCGGTTGGCCATGAACGGATCGGCGCGGGCCGCGTCGGCGATGCAGGCCTCGAGCTCGGCTCTGGCATCCTCCAGCTTCTGGCCGGGATAGGTGGCGACACGCATCTCGAACACACAGCGTGCGGGGACGCTCGATGTCCACTCGCCACCTTCGATCTTGCCGAGATTGAAACGGATCGGATGCGGGTGATCGCAGAAATGCCTGTCGTCGACCTTGCGCGCGTTCCAGACGATTTCGAGCTGCTTCAACGCCTGGATGATGAGGAAAGCCTTTTCGATGGCGTTGGCGCCGGCCGAGAAAGCGCCCGACGCATGCTGGGGATCGCCGTCGACCTCGACCCTAAACCAGATCGGGCCGACCTGCGCCCGCATCAGCTTCGGCTCCAGCGGTTCGGGGATGAAGGCTGCGTCGGCGCGGTAACCGCGCTGCAGGCAAGCGAGCGCGCCATTGCCGGTGCACTCTTCCTCGACCACCGATTGCAGGAAGACCTTCGCGGCCGGCTGATAGCCGAGGCAACGCAGTGCGGCCAGCGCGTAGAGGCAGGCCGAGAGCCCAGCCTTCATGTCGCCGGCGCCGCGACCATGCATCCAGCCGTCCTCGATGACCGGATCATAGGGATCGCGCAGCCAGCGATCGAGCGGGCCCGTCGGCACGACGTCGATGTGGCCGTTGAGGATCAGCGAGCGGCCGGTCGCGTTTCGCGGCATGTGGGTGGCGACGACGTTGAAGGCGTCGTCATAGGAGACGGCCACGGGCGAAAAGCCCGGCAGGTCGCGAATCGCATCGACATCGACACGCCACATGTCCACCGTATAGCCATCTGCTTCATACGCGGCTGCCATGAAGGATTGCGCCGCGTGTTCTTCGCCGCGTTGCGAGGGGAAGCGCACGAGGTTCGCGAGGAATTCCACCTGCCGCGCGAAGCCGTCGTCGACCGCGTTCAAAATGGCCTCGTCGGCAATTCGCTCAGGCATGATATTCCGCTTTCCGTTCGATGGTGTATCATATCTCATATGCCATCTCTGTGAAACGCAAGGGACAGGCGGGCCAAAAATCTTGACCCACCTCGGGAGCCTCTTGGCAGGCGAGCGCAGAGTAGGCATCAGCTTCTTGCGCGCCGGTGGGGAAGGTCGAGGACAGATGTTGGTCACCGAAGGCAGATTGCCTGATGAAATCACCAATCTAACGGTCGGCTATCGGCGGGTGCCGGCCGGCAAGATCGTCAATGCGGTGACATGGATGGAAGCGCGCGCGCCGGTGCCGGGTCTCGCGCGGCCGTTGACCATGACAAGGATCGCGAAACCCGACAGTGCTTCCTACCGTGCAATCTTCCTGGAGATCGGCGCTCCCTGGCTCTGGGATCGCGCCGCCGAAATGTCGGATGCCGAGATCGCCACGCATTTCGCCGATCCGCGCCAGCATCTCTATCACGGCCATGATGAAAGCGGCGCCCATGTCGGCATGGTCGAGTTCTCGGCGGCCGAGGACAACGAGATCGAGATCACCTATTTCGGCCTGTTCCCTTCCCTGACCGGCCGCGGCTTCGGCAAGCGGCTGATGGCCGGCGCGCTCGACCAGGCATGGCGTCTCCGGCCCAGCCGCATTTGGCTGCATACCAGCAGCTTCGACCATCACAGTGTCATCGGTTTCTACAGGGCCTGCGGATTTGAGCCCTTTGCGACCGGCTTCGAAATCGCCGACGATCCCAGAATCAAGGGAACGTTGCCGCGTGATGCGGCGCCGCAGATTCCCTTGATCGAGACGGACTGGTCCCCCGACGCCAGATGAAAACGCCTTCGCAACCAGCCAGGCATCTCGGCATCGACGGCCTTGGCGCCGGCCGCCGTCAGGTCGCCTGCACCGCTGGCAGCCGCTCACGCAATTCGTCGACGAGCACCCTGATGTTTTCGGAATAGTCGATGGGCACGACGACGAGATGCACGCCGCCGCCGGCAAAAGCCTGTTCCAGCGCCGGCCGGTATTCGGCGATCGCGCCGACCCTGGTTCCCTTGGCGCCATAGGCCTCGGCGTATTTGACGAAGTCGGGATTGCCGAAGGTCATGCCGAAATCCGGAAAGTCGTCGACCGCCTGTTTCCAGCGGATCATGCCATAGGCGTGGTCCTCGAGCAGCAGGACGACAAGATTGAGCTTGAGCCGGACGGCGGTCTCCAGTTCCTGGCTGTTCATCATGAAGCCGCCGTCGCCGCAGATGGCCATGACGCGGCGCTGCGGATAGAGCAGTGCCGCCATCATCGCCGACGGCAGCCCCGCGCCCATGGTGGCCAGCGCATTATCGAGCAGCAGCGTATTCGCCATGCGCGTGCGGTAGTTGCGCGCGAACCAGATCTTGTACATGCCGTTGTCGAGGGCAAGGATTCCGTCGGCCGGCATCACGGCGCGCACGTCATGCACGATGCGTTGCGGCGTGAAGCGGTCTTCCGTGGCGCGCGCGGCGATGCGGCTCAGAATGCCTTCGCGCAACGGCAACAGAGCCTGCGCATTGGGGATCTTGCCCTCGATGCGATCCGCCAGCAGCGCCAGCGAAGGGCCGAGGTCGCCGACGATCTCGGTCTGCGGGAAATAGACCTGCTCGACATCGGCGGTTTGATAGCCGACATGAATGACCTTCGGCCCGTTGACGCCCATGATGAAGGGCGGCTTCTCGACCGTGTCGTGACCGATGGTGATGATCAGGTCGGCCTGTTCGATGGCCTCGTGCACGTAGTCGCGTTCCGAAAGGGCCGCCGTTCCCATGTAGAGTTCGGTGCCGCCGGGCACGGTGCCCTTGCCCATCTGCGTGGTGAAATAGGGAATTTGGGTGCGCAGCACGAACTGGGCGACATCGGGCGTGACGCGCGGCCGCGACGCCGCGGCGCCGAACATCAGCAGCGGACGTTTGGCCTCGATGATCATGCGGGCGGCGCGGTCGAGCGCGCCCGCACCGGCCAGCGGCAGTTCGACCGGATGCGTCGGCACCAGCGGGACATCCTCACACTCAGCCGCCGCAATGTCTTCCGGCAGTTCCAGATGCACGGGACCCGGCCGCTCTTCCTGCGCGACGCGGAAGGCTTCGCGCACCAGCGAGGGGATCATTTTGGGCGAGACGATCTGGCGCGACAGCTTGGTCAGCGGTTTCATCGCCGCGACGATGTCGACGATCTGGAACCGCGCCTGCCTGGACGACAGGATTCCCTTCTGGCCGGTGATCATGATCATCGGCATGGCGCCGAGCAGCGCATAGGCCGAGCCGGTCGTCAGGTTGAGCGCGCCGGGGCCGAGCGTGGTGATGCACACACCTGGCTTGCCGGTGAGCCGGCCATAGGTCGCGGCCATGAAGGCGGCCGCCTGCTCGTGACGGGTCAGGATGAGCTGTATCGAGGAGCGGCGGATGGATTCGACGATGTCGAGATTCTCCTCGCCCGGAATGCCGAATATCCGGTCGACCCCTTCGTTCTCGAGGGCCGCCACGAACAGATCCGAACCTTTGGTCATCAACCGTCTCTCCTGCAATGCGCCTGCATGCCGCCAGCTTTGCCTCATATGGCACTGGAAAGCGATGCCTCAAAGAGCCGAGGCGCCTCTCCACGGAATGTCCGCGCGATCCCAAACGAGAGTGGCCGCGAGCGCTAGCGATCAAGCCATCCGTTTCGGCAAGGCGGCCGCCAGCGCATCGACGGCCAGCCGAACTTTCAGCGGCAAATGGGGCGTCTGCAGCCAAAGGGCGTGGCAGTCATAGAGATATCGCGGCTGGTCCGGCAAGAGCTCGACCAGCGCCCCGGCCTGGATACGCTCGCGAACCAGCCACCAAGGCAACCAGGCGAGCCCCATGCCCTCGGCCGAAGCATCCGCGATGGCATCGAGATCGTCGAGCCGCAGCCGGCCGCCGGGCATGATCTCCTGTGCTGGTTGTCCTTCGCGCGGGAACAGCCAAGGCTGAACGGCTTGGCCGAGCCGGCGATATACGATGGCATGATGATTGGCGAGATCTTCGATCCGCCGTGGCTCGCCCTGAATTTTCAGGTAGGACGGCGCCGCACAGACAATCATGTCCTGGCTCGCGACGCGGCGCGCGATCACGCCTGCCCTGTCCTCCAGATCGCCGGTTCGGATGGCAAGATCGTAGCCGTCCTCGGCAAGATCGGCGAAGCGGTCGCTGAGCGACAGGTCAAGTTCCAGCATCGGATATTGCCGCGCCAGTTTCAGCAGCACGGGTGTTACGCAGTGCCGGCCGAAATGCGCCGGCATGGTGACGCGCAGCTTGCCACGCGGTTGCGAGAGCTGGTCGGCGGCGAGTTGATCGGCCGCTTCGGCCTCGGCCAGCACCAGCCGACAGCGGTCGTAATAGGCGCGTCCGAACTCGGTGAGGTTCTGCCGGCGCGTGGTGCGGTTGAGCAGGCGCATGCCGAGACGCTCCTCCAGAAACCGGACGTGTTTGCCGACCATCGGTCCGGACAGATCGAGTGCGGCCGCGGCCGCCGCGAACGAGCCGAGGTCGACCGCCCTGACGAACACGGCCATGCTCTCAAGGCGATCCATATTCGAAACTCCTGGTTTCTACTGTTCTGCTCCCATTGCTATTTATCCAACTTCGCCTTGGCGACATAGCTCCTTTCGGTTCAAACAATTTGGAGTAGACCCAATGGCGCGCGTCGTTCGCTTTCATCGGCATGGTGGCCCCGAGGTCCTGCGGATCGAAAATGTGGATCTTCCCCTACCCGGCCCGGGCGAGGTTCAGATCCGCGTCAAGGCGCTCGGCCTCAATCGCGCCGAGGCGCTGCTGCGCGCGGGCACCTATATCGAGACGCCCACCCTGCCCTCCGGGCTTGGCCTGGAGGCCGCAGGCCTCATCGAAACGGTCGGCGGAGCCGTGACGGCTCTGGCGTCGGGTGATGCCGTCAGCGTCATCCCGCCGCAATCGATGATCCGCTGGCCGGCTTATGGAGAGCTTGTTACCTATCCCGCCGGGCTCGTCGTCAAAAACCCGATATCACTCGATTGGCAGACCGCGGCCGCGATGTGGATGCCGTACCTCACCGCCTATGGCGCGCTGATCGACATCGCCAGGCTGCGCAACGAGGACTTCGTCGTCATCACGGCAGCCTCGAGCAGCGTCGGGCTTGCCGCGATCCAGATCGCCAACAGCGTCGGCGCGACGGCGATCGCGGTGACACGGACCTCGACGAAGAAGCAGGCCCTGCTCGACGCCGGCGCGGCTGAAGTCGTGGTCCTGGCCGAGGAGGATCTGGAGGCGCGGCTAGGCCGGATCGCCGGGCCGCGAGGCGTGCGCATCGTGTTTGACGCGATCGGCGGCCCGATTTTCGAGCCGCTCGCGGCGGCGATGTCCCGGGGCGGCATTCTCATTGAATATGGCGGGTTGAGCCCCGAGCCGACGCCGTTTCCCTTGCCCGCCGTGCTTGGCAAGACATTGACGCTGCGCGGCTACCTCGTCCACGAGATCACCGGCGACCCGGCGAAGCTGGAAGCCGCCAAGGCGTTCATCCTCGAAGGGCTGGAGGCCGGCACGCTGAGGCCGATCATCGACAGAACCTTCCCGTTCGAGCAGATCGTCGAGGCGCATCGCTATCTCGAGTCGAACGAGCAGTTCGGCAAGATCGTGGTGACGGTCTGAGCAGGGACGCCGGGGTCGTTGGCGCAGGCGCGGTACCCAGCGCTCGAAGCGCAATGACGTCAGCGATGGGGAACAAATTCGATCCTCGCGGACAATGTCGCTCTTGAAGGCGCCGCTCTGTGTTCCTAACTCTCGCATGCGGGCCGGGCCCCTCTGACTGTCGCACCTCGCGACCGTGATGTCGGACCGCTTTAACGGGCCCGTTTCCATCCTTTCGGTCAAGCGGGCTCATCTCTTTTGGTTTGGAGCCCCATATGACATCGTCTTCCCTTCTTGGATTGGTTTGCCCCTCCTGCCGCGTCGCGCTCGTGATGAGCGAACGCCAGGGTATCGAGATCGATTATTGCCCGCAGTGCCGTGGCGTGTGGCTTGACCGAGGCGAACTCGACAAGATCATCGAGCGATCGGCCAAGGAGGCCTCGCCCGCGCCACAGCCGGCAGCGTTCTCCCAGCCCCAGCATGGCCGGGACCGCGATGACGACTATGCGCGCTCGCAGGGCCACCGCTATCCGAAACGGAAGAAATCGTTCTTCGAAGAGCTGTTCGATTGACCGCACGCCGGTAGCCGGCCCGACGCCTGTCGAAAATTTCCGAAACCCATCGATAAAGGTCCGTCCAGATGATTTCCCGCACAAGCCGATTTGCCGCCCTGTTTGCCGGACTGTTCCTGGCATTCTCCATGGTCGCGGTAGACCATGCCGAGGCCCGTCGCGGCGGCAGTTTCGGCAGCCGCGGCATGCGCACGTTCCAATCAGCGCCGCCGACCAGGACCGCTCCGGCGCCGACCGCTCCGGTCGAGCGTTCGATGACGCCCAATACCGGCGTGAACACCGCGGCCCGGCAGCCGCAGGCCGGCCCGCAGAGGCCCGGCTTCATGAGCGGCTTCGGTGGAACGATGATGCGCGGCCTGCTGATCGGCGGCCTGATCGGGCTGCTCCTGGGCCAGGGCTTCGGCGGGCTGGCAGGCATGTTCGGTTTCCTGCTGCAGGCCGTGCTGATCGGTGGCGCCATCATGCTGGCAATCAGGTTCTTCCGGTCGCAATCCGCGCGTGGCCCCGCCCCTGCGCTCGCGGGCGCTGGCAATGCCTCGCGATTTGAAAACCGCGCAGCCGGACAGAGCGATGCCAACAATGCGCGTTCTTTCGCCATTCCCGGCTTTGGCGGCGGTTCAGGCGGAGGCTCCGCGGCGGCCACCGGTTCCGATGAAATCCGGCTCGCCCAGACCGACCTCGACGCATTCCAGCAGCTGTTGAGCGATGTCCAGGAAGCGTTCGGGCGTGAGGATCATGCCGCGTTGCGCAAGACGACGACTCCCGAAATGGTGTCCTATCTCTCTGAAGAGCTGGCCGACAATGCGAAGAAGGGCCTCAGGAACGAGGTATCCGACGTCACCCTCCTGCAGGCCGACATCGCGGAAAGCTGGCGCGAGGATGACCGCGACTATGCCACGGCGGCCCTGCGTTATGAATCGCGCGACGTGATGCGCGAACGGGCCAGCGGCAAGGTCGTCGAGGGCGACGAGGATCATCCCACGGAGACGACGGAGCTGTGGACCTTCACGCGTCAGAATGGCTCGAGCTGGAAGCTCTCGGCAATCCAACAGGCCTGAGCTCCAGCGTGCGAACTCGCGTTGACAAAGGCGGCCTGACGACGGCCGGTCCGGCTGTGTCAGCAGCCTCCATGGCCGGCAGCTCTCAAAATAGGAATTTTTTCTTGACTGGGTGAAGGCAGCTATGGTAGATATTTATCTATGGTGCTGAGTTGCGCCAGGAACCCGCCGCGCAGGCGGGTTTTTTCGTTCAATGCTCCGTCAACAGCTCCGGCGAAGCCACCCGTCAACCCGGATCGCCCGGCCTGAGCTCCGGCCCGTTTCAGTCCGAAGCTTCGATGCCGATGTCGCGCACGGTTCACCGCACGATCTTGACGCACATCGGCGTGCCGATCTCGATGGCACGGCCGGTGTCGGTCAGCCGGCCGCTCTCGGCGTCGCGCGCGAAGATCGATATGCGGTCGGCATTCTGGTTGGCCGAGAACAGGTGGTCGCCCGACGGCGTCAGCGCCAGGTTGCGCGGCGTGGCGCCGCCGCAAGGGACATGGCCGACAAGGCTCAGCGCGCCACTTTGCTGGTCGACGGCCATAACGACCACACTGTCATGGCCTCGGTTGGAGCCGTAGAGGAAGCGGCCGTCGGGCGAGATCTGGATATCGGCGCAGTGGTTGGCATGGCGCGCCTCGGCCGGCACGGCCGGCCTGGTGTCGATGATCGAGAGCTTGCCGCTCGCCTCGTCCAGCGCCATCGACACGATGGTCGAATCCAGCTCGTTCATGACGAAGACGAAACGGCCGTTCGGATGCAAGGCGAGATGGCGCGGACCGGCGCCCGGCGGCAAAGCGGATTCGGCCAGTTTGGTCAGATTGCCATCATGCTCGATCCGGTAGGACACCAACCGGTCGATGCCGAGATCGGCGACGATGGCCGTTCCGCCGGCGATGGTTTCGGTGACGCTATGGGCATGCGAGCGCTCTTGCCGGGCTGCGTTCGGGCCAGTGCCCTTGTGCGAAACGCTGGCCAGAGGAGCCGACAAGGCGCCATCGCTGTCGAAGCCATAGACCGCGACTGCGCGATCCGGACCGCCCTCGCCCATGCCGTAGTTGGCGACCAGCAGCTTCGTGCCATCATGGGTGATGGTGTTATGCGCGGTGATGCTGCCGAGTGACGGCTGCTTGTTCAGGTAAGTGAGCGTGCCCGAGGCGCGGTCGAAGCCGTAGGCCGAAACCGTTCCTTCGCGCCAGGCGAACACTTCCGAATTGGCGTAGAGGCGCGAACCATCCGGCGTCACCGACAGGAAGGTCGGATTGTCGATGTCACTGGCCTCGGACAGTTTGCGTGTTTCCAGCGTCTCCTCGTCGAAGCTGTAGACGCCGAGGCCGACGCCGCGTGCGCCCTGAAAATAGGGCGCCTCCCGGTTCAGGCTGCCGACAAAGACCAGACAGGCATCGCGCATGTTTTTCTCCCTGTTTCGCCGGCGCTCGAGCGCAGCGGAAACAGCCAAAATTTCGCCCGTCCTCGCTTGCAACGCAACCCCATATGTGAAAATAGTATTTACAAAAGAAGATTGACGGGAGGAGACGTCGTGCAATCTGGCGCCTTGATGCGTGTTCCGAAACTTGTGCCGTGCCTCGCGCAGAGCTTCCGGAGCCAGCTATGAACGAGTTCTCATCGACCGTCGGCGTCGCCTCGACGCACCCGGCCAACATGCCCGAGGCGCATGCCGCCCTGCCGGTTTGGAACGCCGAGAACTGGTTCTACGAGGACTGGCCGGTCGGCCAGAAGATCCGCTCGTTGCGCCGCACCATGGCGGAAGGCGACAGCCACCTTTTCAACACGCTGGTGCTCGACATCCATCCTTACGTGCAGGACCAGATGTTTGCCGAGACAGAGGGCATTTTCGGCAAGCGGCTGGTGGCGGGCGCCTTCGTCTTCTCGGCTGGCTTGGGGCTCGTCGCCACCAACTGCGTCAATGCGTTTTCCTATGGTTACGACAAGCTCCGCTTCATAAAGCCCGTCTTCATCGGCGATACGATCTATTCGATCCGCTCCAACCTCGACAAGACGCCGCGCTACAAGGACATGGGGCTGATCCGCGCCAGCTACGAGGTGTTCAAGGGCGAAGGCGAACTCGTTCTCTATTGCGAGCATCTGCAGACGGTGAAGTACCGCAACCCTGCCGATTTCGTCGGCAAGACGGAGAAGTAGAAATGCCGGCAGCAGCCGAATTGCCGCTTGCCGGTCTCGTCGTCGTCGATATGAGCCAGTTCCTGTCCGGGCCTTACTGCTCGCTCAGGCTGCTGGATCTCGGCGCCCGCGTCATCAAGATCGAGCGTCCGGACGGCGGCGACCTGTCGCGCCGGCTCTATCTCAGCGACACCGAGATCGGCGGCGATTCCACCATCTTCCATGCCATCAACCGGGCCAAGGAAAGCCTCGCCATCGACCTGAAGGACGAGGCGGATCTCAAGGCGCTGCGCGGCCTGCTGGCCAAGGCCGACGTGCTGATCCAGAATTTCAGGCCGGGTGTCATCGAACGGCTCGGCCTCGACTACGAGGCGGTCCGCAAGATCAACCCGCGCCTGGTCTATGCTTCGATCAGCGGCTATGGCGAGGAAGGCCCATGGGTCAAGCGGCCCGGCCAGGACCTCCTGGCGCAGGCGCGCTCCGGGGTGATGTGGCTGAACGGCGACGAGGACCAGGGGCCGGTGCCGTTCGGGCTTGCCATCGGCGACATGCTGGCGGGCGCGGCATGCGCGCAAGGCATACTGGCCGCCCTTGTGCGGCGCGGCATCACCGGCCAGGGCAGCCATATCGAAACCAGCCTGCTGGAAGCGCTGGTCGACTTCCAGTTCGAGGTACTGACCACGCATCTCAATGACGGCCGCCGTTTGCCGCGCCGCTCCAGCTTCCGCAGCGCGCATGCCTATCTGTCGGCACCTTACGGCGTCTATCCCGCCAAGGATGGTTACCTCGCCATCGCCATGACACCGATCCCGAAACTCGCCGACCTGCTGTCGCTGGAGGAACTGGCGCCCTACCGCGACAAGCCGGCATCCTGGTTCACCGCGCGCGACGACATCAAGGCGATCGTCGCGCAGCGGATCGCGACCAGGACGGTCGACGAGTGGCTTGGCATTCTGGAACCCGCCGACATCTGGTGCGCCAAGGTGCTGACCTGGCCGGAAATGCTGGCAAGCGGGGGCTTCCAGTCGCTCGACATGCTGCAGACGGTGACGCGCGAGGACGATGTCTCGATCCTTACCACCAGTTCGCCGCTTAGGGTCGACGGCATCAGGGCCAAGGTCGACCGGGCAGCACCGCGCATCGGCGAGCATAGCGCCGCGATCCGCGAGGAGTTCGGCCTGTGACCACGCGCTTCCTCAAGCCCACGCTCAGGGGCATGACCTGGAACCATCCGCGCGGCTATGATCCGATGGTCGCCTGCTCGTCGCTGTGGAAGCAGAAAACCGGCATTGCCGTCGAATGGGACAAGCGTTCGCTGCAGGACTTCGAGTCCTTCCCGGTCGAGGAACTGGCGCGCGCCTATGATCTGATCGTCATCGACCATCCGCATGTCGGCCAGATCACCGCCGAACGCTGCCTGGAGCCGCTCGATGTCGCCGGCCGCGAGGCGGAGCGCGCGGCACTTTCCTCCGGCAGCGTCGGCCAGTCCTATCCGAGTTACACATGGCAGGGGCGGCAGTGGGCGTTTCCCATCGATGCCGCGACGCAGGTCCAGGCATGGCGGCCCGATGCGCTTGGCGCACCGCCATCGCGATGGAGCGAAGTGCTCGATCTCGCCCGGCAGGGGCGCGTGCTGCTGGCGTTGCGGCCACCGCATTCGATGATGGTGTTCTTCACGCTCGCAGGCAATCTCGGGCATGCTTGCGCGACCGACCCATCCAACGATCTCATCGACGGCGAGGCCGGCAGCGAAGTCTTCGAGACAATGCGCGAGATTGCCGCGCTGGTCGACCCGGCCTGCTTCGAGATGGATCCGATCGCCGTTTCGGAGCGGATGGCGCAGGCCGGATCCCCGATCGTCTGCGCACCGCTGATCTACGGCTATGTTTCCTACGCGATGGCCGGGTTTCGCCCACATCGCCTGGCATTTGGCGACATCCCTGTTGTCGGATCCAGCGGCCCGATTGGCACGGCGCTTGGCGGCACAGGCATAGCGGTGTCGGCCTTCTCGAAGGCGAAAGAGGCGGCAACCGATTTCGCCTACTGGCTCGCCAGCGGCGAGGTCCAGCGTGGCCCCTATGCCGCGGCCGGCGGACAGCCCGGCCATGCCGCGGCCTGGGAGGATCAGGCCGTCAATGCGGCGACCGGCAATTTCTATCGCGATACGCGCGCGACCCTGGAGGGCGCATGGGTGCGGCCTCGCCATGATGGTTACATGGCGTTCCAGCAGGCCGCGTCCGACCGCGTCAATTCCGGCATGACCTCAGGGCATCGTTCCAGCCAGGTCATTGCCGATCTCAATCGCCTGTTTCGGCAGAGCGCCCCGGCGCAGGCGACCGGCACTGCCGGTGGAGGAGCCTGAAAAAATTGAACGGAGGAGACAAATGAAAAGCCTGATCCGCGGCCTTGTGGCCGCAACCGCCTTCGCCTCACTCGCAACGACAGCTTTTGCCGAAGACGTACAAGGCGTCATCAGCGGGCTGCCCGATGAACTCAAGGCGCAATATGACGGCGCGCCGCAGACGGTGCTGCCATCGGCCTGGGACAATTTCAACCCGCCGTCCAAGCCATGGAAATGGTGCCATTCGGAATCCTACCAGGGCAACCCCTGGCGGGTCACCGTCACCAAGGAGCTGAAGCGCCTGGTCGACGGGCTGATCGCCGACGGCACCGTCTCCAGCTTCGAAGTGTCGGATTCCAACAACGACGCCAGCCATCAGATCAACCAGATCCGCGCCTTCATCGACAAGAAGTGCTCGATCATCACCTCGATCCCGGGCTCGGCAACAGCGCTCGATGACGCCATCGATGCGGCCGCCAAGGCAGGCATCCCGTTCATCACCGCCGCCGGTTCGGTGACCAGCCCGAACGCGATCAATGTCGATTCCAACTATGCGCGCTGGGGCTACGACATGATGACGGCGATCGGCAAGGCCAAGCCTGATGGCGCCAGCATCCTGCTGGTCGAGGGCATCGCCGGCCATCCGATCGTGGTTCAGGAGCGCCAGGGCGCCGACAAGGCGCTGGCGGAAAACCCCAAGCTGAAGATCTCGCGCACGGTCAACGGCAATTGGACGGCCAATGTCACCAAGACGGTGGTGCTGCAGGCGATCGCCACCAACCCGGCGCCGATCGATGCGGTGTGGACGACAGGCAGCGAAAGCCGCGTCGTCGCGGAGGCGTTCGCCGAAGCCGGCCGGCCGGCGCCGCTGATCACCGGTTCGATCACCGGCGATGCCCTGGGCTACTGGAAGGCCAATCCCGACAAGTACCGCTTCGAGGGCCATGCCGTGCTGCCGCACTGGACCGCCGAAACGCTGTTTCGCGTCGGCGAACGCATGCTCGACGGCCAGAAGCCGAAGCTGAACACGCTGCTCATTCCGATTCCGCCGGTCCACAATGCCGATCTCGGCGCCTGGTACAAGGACTGCATGACGACGGATGCCGTATCGATCTTCCCGGTGCCGCCCAAGGATCCGATGCCGGAAGAATGGCTCGACGCCTATTTCTCCAACCCGGCGCCGACCAAGGGATGGGACTATTCGAAGGTGCCAGACGCCTGCGCGAAGTGACGCCTGGGCCAGATAAGACCTCGACAAGCCGGCTCCTTTCGGAGGGCCGGCTTGCCAGCTTCGAAACGCGACATGCTTGAAATCAGAAACATATCCAAACGCTATGGCGAGACGGTCGCGCTTGCGGACGCCTCGATCGCGTTCCGGGCAGGAACCATCCACACCATCCTGGGCGAGAATGGTTCGGGCAAGAGCACCATGGTCAAGCTGCTGTCCGGCATCGTTCAGCCCGACAGCGGCACGGTCCTGCTGCAAGGCAGGCCGTTTTCGGGCGGAACCCCCTCGGCCTTCCAGGCGCAAGGCTTCGCCGCGGTCTTCCAGGAAGTGCTGGTCGCGCCGGACCGCAGCGTGACCGACAATATCCTGCTTGGCCTCGACGGCCTGGTCCGGCGCGCGGTTCCCCGCAACGAGCGGCGCGACAGGGCAGCCGCCGCCCTCAAACGTTTCGCCGTCACCAACGTTCCGCTCGACATGCCCGCCGGGCAGTTGCCGCTCGCAGCACAGCAACTCGTCGTTCTTGCTCGTGCGGTCGTGCGCGATCCAAAGATCCTGATCCTCGACGAAGTGACCGCAGCACTCGACTTCGCCGACCGCGAGTCCGTTTTTTCGCTGATGCGCACGCTTGCCGGCGAAGGCTGCCTGATCCTGTTCATCACCCACCGCATGGATGAGGTGACGTCGCTTTCGGATCGCATCTCGATCCTGCGCGGCGGCAGCGTGGTGCGCACCGAGGAGCGCGGCGCTTCGACGCCGGCGGAGCTTCTCAAGGCGATGGCGCCACGCACCGCCGCGGAGCTGGCGCATGGCTGATCGCGCCGCCCTCACTATCCGCGACCTCGTCATAGCACCGGACGCCAGCCCGATCATGCAGGCGGTCGCCGCCGGCGAGATCGTTGGGCTCGCCGGCCTGGATGGCCACGGCCAGGAGCTTTTCCTCGAGATGCTCGCCGGCCTAGTCGCGCCGCTTGGCGGTTCGATAACCCTCGATCTGCCCGGCGCATCCCGCGCCATCACCGGCTTCCGCAAGGCCGTATCGAGCGGCATCGCCTATCTTCCGCGCGGGCGTGCCAAAGGCATTTTCCCGACGCAATCGGTGCTCGACAATTTCGCCGTCTCGACGCTGTCTCGCGATACCCGCCTCGGCCTGATCAGCCCGGCGGCGCGCAAGGCGCGCTACGAGGCCTATCGCGAAAGGCTGTCGATATCGGCGCCTCGGCCCGACGCGCCGATCACCACCCTGTCCGGCGGCAACCAGCAGAAGGTGCTGTTGGCGCGGGCCCTGGCGCTGGACCCCGCAATGTTGCTTCTCAACGACCCGACGCGCGGCGTCGACGTAGCGACCCGGCATGTTCTCTACGACGTCTTTCGCGGGCTGGCTTCCGACGGCATGGGGCTCGTCATCCTGTCCAGCGAGATCGAGGAGATCCTTCTTCTCTGCCATCGCGTGCTGGTGTTCCGCGAAAATGAAGTCGTGGCGGAAATCGCCGGCCAGGCGATGACCACCGGGAACGTGATCGCAGCCATGTTCGGACGCGCGGCATGAGACCCTTCGCACGCATCCTGTCCCTCGGCCGAAGCGTCGGCTTCGCCGTCGTACTGCTGATCGCCCTGCTGGCGATCAATCTGATGCTGAGCCCGGCACGGTTCCAGCCGGGCTCCTGGGGTGCGCTGGTTGGTCTGGCGGCGCCGCTGATCGGTGCGGCCATCGCCTCGACGCCGGTGATCCTCGCCGGGCGCGGCGGCATCGATATTTCGGTCGGGCCGCTGATGGGCTTCGTCAACGCCATCGTGATCCAGGTGCTTTTCCTGCGCGCCGGAATATCCTCGCCGCTGGCGCTTGTTCCGGCGGCGCTGCTCATCGGTGCGCTGGTCGGGGCGGCGAACGGTTTCCTGGCGACCATCGTGCGCATCCAGCCGATCGTGGCCACGCTCGGCACCTATCTGATCCTGACGGGGGTGACGCTGACCATCCTGCCGGCGCCGATCGGCCCGGCGCCGGCCTGGCTGAAAGCCCTGGCGGGCCCACTCTCGCTTCTGCCGCTGGCCTTGATGTTCCTTTTTTGGTGGCTGGTGCGGCGCAGCCCTTATTACGACCAGCTGATGGCGGTCGGCAGCGACGATCGCGCCGCCTATACGGCCGGCGTCGACGTCACGCTCGTGCGCTTCATCGCCTATGTCATGACCGGCATCCTGGGCGGCTGCGCCGGACTGATGCTGACTGCGCTGATCGGGTCGGCCGATCCCAACATCGGCCCGACCTACACGCTGATCGCCATCGCCGCCGTGGCGCTCGGCGGTGTCAGTCTTGCCGGCGGCCGTGGTGGCGTCGCGGGTGCCGCGATCGGCGCTGTCGACATCTTCCTGCTGCAAAGCGTGCTGACGACGTTCAACGTCTCGACCTTCGTGCTGCAGATCGCCTACGGCGCCATACTGGTGCTGGCGGTGATGCTGACCGCGCTGCAGGAACGCTTTGCCATCGGGAGGCGCTGACATGGCTGGCCGAAATCTATTCGCGACAACCAATGCCCGTGTCGTCGGCGCCTTCTGTGTTGCCGCCCTTCTGCATCTTGCCGGCATCATCCTCATTCCGGGCTACTCCAGCCCGTTTGCGGTGCGCGCCATGCTGGTGCTTGCCTCGCTGCTCGCCGTCGCCTCGATCGGGCAGACGCTGGTCGTCATCATGGGCGGCATCGACCTGTCGATCCCGTTCGTCATCGGCTTTGCCAATGTCGTGGCCGCGCAACTCTACGGCGATGGCTGGAATTTTGTCCTGGTCTGCGGCCTCGTCGGCGTGCTGGCGATCCTTATCGGTGGCCTGAACGGGCTCATCGCGCGCAGCCTCGACATCCAGCCGCTTATCGTCACGCTCGGCATCGGCATGGTCGTGCAAGGGCTGGTGCTTTTATGGACCGCGGGCTTCCCTTCAGGCTCCGCGCCGCAAGCGGTTTCGAGCTTCGTGTCGATCGGCGGATCGGCCGGGCCACTGCCGGTTCCATGGCTGGTGCCCTGTCTTGTCGTGCTGGCGGCGCTCGTCGTCCTGGTGCTGGAGCGGACGCCCTATGGGCGCCGGCTCTACGCACTCGGCAGCAATCCGGGTGCCGCGCCTCTGGCGCTGATCGATCCCGTCCGCATGTGGGTGATCACCTATGCGGCAAGCGCCTTCTTCGCCGCGGTGGCGGGCGTTCTGCTGCTCGGCTTCACCGGCTCGGCCTATGGCGATGTCGGGCAGCCCTACCTGTTCCAGACCATCGCGGCCGTGGTCGTCGGCGGCGCGGCGCTGGTCGGCGGGCGCGGCAGCTATCTCGGGACCATTGCCGGCGTGCTGGTGCTGACCGAGATCAACACGCTGCTCATCGGGCTGGGCTTCCAGCCCTCGGCGGTGCAGGCAGCACTCGGCTTCATCATCGTGCTGTTGGTGTCGCTCTACGGCCGCGAACGGCACGTTTCGGCGACGATCTGAAGAGCCCCAAGCAGAGCCGGTTAAAGCCGCCAGAGCTTGCGGGCGTTCACCGAGAGCAGCCTGTCGCGTTCCGCAACACTGCAACCGGCAAGCAGCGCATGGGTCGCCGCCACCCAGGTCGAGAGACCGCCACCCAGCGTGCAGACCGGCCAATCGCTGCCCCAGACAACACGATCCCATCCGAACGAACCGATCGTGTGTTCGACATAGGGCCGCAGCGTCTCGACCGTCCAACTGCCGGGATCCGCATAGGCGACGACGCCGGAAATCTTGGCCACGACGTTGGGACGCCGCGCGATTTCGCTCATGTGTTCGCGCCACGGATGCTCGCCATTGCCCTTGATGTCGGGGACGCCGCAATGGTCGAGCACGAACTGGACGTCGGGCGCCAGATCGGCGAGCGCGATCGCCTTGGGAATCTGGTGCGGCAGCACGACGAGATCGAAGGTGAGCCCGGTGCCGCCGAGCCGCCGGATGCTGTCCCGGAATAGCGCGCCTTCCGAGAGTTCATCGGGCATGACGTGGAGGACGCGGCGAAAACCCTTGACGAACGGCTTTGCTCGCTGGCGCTCGAGATAGGCCGCAAAATTGGCCTCTTCCGGACGGCAGGCGGCGATCGCCCCGGCCAGCATGCTGCCGGCCTGTCTCGACAGGCCTTCGACACGTTCGGTCTCGGCCTCGATATCGGCAGGGTCGACATCGACCTCCATATGCAGCACACGCTCGACGCCGACACGTTGAGCTTCCACGCCGTACTCCTCATAGGAGAAGTCGCGGTTGAGAGCGGGCACGCCGGCAAGCCACGGGTAGCGCAAGGCCGAGCGGTCGATGAGGTGCAGGTGGGTGTCGATGATCATGGCAGGGCTCCTCCCGTATCTTTCACATCATCTCACGGAGGAATTCTTCATTCAAATAAGAATTACGCCGATGAACCGACGGCCGACCCGGCCAGACGCGACAGCTTTTCACATGTGGCCAGCAGCAGTTCGATGGTGCGGGTCATGTCCGGCGCGGACGGTGCGTTGACGACGGTGATGTAAGGAATCGAAAGCGCCGCGATCGCCTTGCCGTCGGAGCCGCGCACCGGTGCCGACAGATTGTAGACGCCGGCAGTCTGCATCGAGGCCATCATCTCATATCCCCGTTCCCTGATCTGGTCGAGACGGGCAAAGAACTCGGGCGGCTGCGCCGTATTGTCGGTGCTGCGGACATGTTCGGAGATCATCATCTGGCGCTCCTCCTGCGAACGGAAAGCGAGCAGCACATGTCCCGAACCGGTGTCGAACAGGCTGATGTGGGCGCCGACCCGGATCGAGATGCCCCAGTAGTTCGGCGCCTCCTGCTGGCCGATGACCACGGCGGAACCGCGATCAAAAACAACGAGTTGGTTGGCCTGCTGCGACGTCTCCGCCAGCTCCCGCATCAACGGCGTCGCATAGGAAACCAGCCGCCGCACCGGCGCGTGCAGTTGCGCCAGGCCGAACAGCTTGAGCGTCAGTGAATAGCGGTCACCGTCGAGCCGCGTGACATAACCGCGCCGCACCAGCCGGTCCAGCATGCGGTAGAACTCGTTGGGGCTGCGGTCGAGCTTCTTGGCGATTTCCGCCTGCGTCAGGCCGCCGTCGACGCCGGCCAGCAGTTCCAGGATGTCGAGCCCCTTGTCGAGCGCAGGCGCGCGATACCGCTCGTCTTCGCTGTCATCCATGGGCGTTCCCTCCAGTGAAATCGATTCTTCATATACGCAGGAACGCCGCCGACGGAAACAATTTCGCCTTGACGTTTCTATGAATGTTTTGTTTGTATATGAATGTAGCGCTTCTTGTCATCAGACGAGTTGCGGTCGCCGCCAAGGCGCACCCCAGGGAGGATACCAATGAACAGACTGCTTTCCGGCGTGTCCGCCGGCGCTTTGTTGCTCGCGTCAGGCGCAGGCGCAGCCCTTGCCGGCGACTTGCCCGGCAAGTTCGAAGGCGTCACCGTCGACGTGAAGCTGATCGGCGGCCAGCAATATGAAAAGCTCTACGAGCGCATCCCCGAATGGGAGAAGGCGACCGGCGCCAAGGTCAACATCCTGACCAAGAAGAACGGCTTCGACATCGACAAGGAGTTGAAGTCCGACATCGCCTCGGGCAGCACCAACTGGTGCGTCGGCTGGAACCATTCCTCCTTCGCGCCGCAGTATACCGGCCTCTATACCGACCTCAGCAAATTGCTGCCCAAGGAAGAGATCGACGCCTTCGTGCCATCGACGATCAAGGCGGCGACCATAGATGGCAAGCTGGAGATGCTGCCGCGCGCGCAGTTCGACGTCTCTGCCCTCTACTACCAGAAGAGCCTCTACGAGAACGCCGACAACAAGGCCAAGTTCAAGGCGAAATACGGCTATGATCTGGTGCCGCCGGACACCTGGAAGGAAGTCACCGACCAGGCCGAGTTCTTCGCCAACCCGCCCAACTTCTACGGCACGCAGTTCGCCGGCAAGGAAGAGGCGATCAACGGCCGCTTCTACGAGATGGTGGTGGCCGAGGGCGGCGAATATCTCGACAAGGACGGCAAGCCGGTCTTCAACTCCGAAGCCGGCGTGCGTGCGCTCGACTGGTTCGTCAACCTCTACAAGGCCAAGGCTGTGCCGGCCGGAACCACCAATTATCTCTGGGACGATCTCGGCCAGGGTTTTGCCTCCGGCACCGTCGCCATCAACTTGGACTGGCCGGGCTGGGCCGGCTTCTTCAACGATCCGAAGTCGTCGAAGGTCGCCGGCAATGTCGGCGTCAAGGTCGCGCCGAAAGGCTCGTCTGGCAAGCGCACCGGCTGGTCCGGTTTCCATGGCTTCTCGGTGACCGAGAACTGCCCGAACAAGGAGGCCGCGGCATCGCTGGTGTGGTGGCTCACCAATGAGGACAGCCAGAAGCTGGAAGCCGCCGCGGGCCCGCTGCCGACCCGCACCGCGGTCTGGGACTGGGACCTGAAGCAGGCCGAAAACGATCCTTACAAGAAGGAGGTTCTCTCCGCCTTCCAGGAAGAAGCCAAGCACGCTTTCGCGGTGCCGCAGACGCCTGAATGGATCGAGATCTCGAACGCCGTCTATCCCGAATTGCAGGCGGCGATCCTCGGCGACAAGACGTCCAAGCAGGCGCTCGACGAAGCCGCCACCAAGGCGACGCAAATCCTCGAAGACGCCGGCAAGCTGTAGAACCGCTCCCAGGGCCGCCTCCCCCATCAGTCATGGGGGAGGCGCTCGCGTCTTAAGGCGCGCACTGCCTCGGGTGTTCCACGATGACGGTGCCTGCCCCGCCCGGCTCGACAGGCGGCAATCGAATGCAACTCACAGGGTCCCAATGAAGGGCTTCAAGCCATCCGCGCCATTCCTGCTGCTGCTTCCGGCGATCATCGTGCTGGCGGCGGTCGTCGTGGTGCCGTTGCTTTTGTCGCTCTATTCCAGCTTCACGCCTTTCCGCCTGACCAAGCCCGAAACGTTCTTCGTCCTTGTCGGCTTCCGCAATTATCTCTCGATCCTGGCGAACGCCGATTTCTGGTGGGCGTTCGGCCGCACGGTTCTGTTGCTGACCATCGCGCTCAATCTCGAAATGCTGCTGGGCCTCGGCCTCGCCATGCTGGTCGAAAAGGCGACGCGCGGCCAGCGCGTCCTTCGCACGCTGATGATGTTTCCGATGATGTTCTCGCCGATCCTCGTCGGCTTCCAGTTCAAGTTCATGTTCAACGACAATATCGGCCTGGTGAACAACGCCCTGCAATCGCTCGGCATCACCAGGGATGCCATTCCGTGGCTGATCGAAGGCCATCTCGCCTTCATCGCCATCTCGATCGCCGAGATCTGGTCGTCGACGGCGATCTTCGCCATCCTGATCCTCGCCGGCCTGCTCGCCATGCCCAAGGAGCCAATCGAGGCGGCGCGGGTCGACGGCTGCACGCCGTGGCAGACGTTCCGCTATGTGACCTGGCCGTTCGTGATGCCTTTCGCCTACATCGCCATGACCATCCGTTCGCTCGACGTGGCGCGCGCCTATGACATCGTCAAGATCATGACCGATGGCGGGCCGGCGGGCCGCACCGAGCTTTTGTGGACGCTGGTGGCGCGCACCGCCTACAGCGATGGGCGCATGGGCATGGCCAACGCCATGGCCTATTTCTCGATCCTGCTGTCGATCGCCTTCACCGTCTACTTCTTCAACAAGCTCGCCGCGGCGCGCACGCAGATCGGTGCGGAGTGGTGATGGACGAGAATTCTTCCGCCCGCCTCAAGCGCCGGCTGCTGGGCATCGCCTATCGCATCGGATTGTTCCTGGCGATGCTGACCATCTGCCTGCCCGGCCTGTGGATCGTGCTTTCGTCGCTGCGGCCGACGGTGGAGATCATGGCCAAGCCGCCGGTGTGGATCCCGCAGCAGATCTCGTTCGACGCCTATGTCGCGATGTTCTCAGGCATCGGCAAGGGCGGCATCCCGGTCATAGAATATTTCCGCAACTCGCTGATCATCTCGGTGACCTCGACGATGATCGCGGTGGCCATCGGCATGGCCGGCGGCTATGCCTTCGCGCGCTACCGTTTCCGCGGCAAGTCGGGCGTCTTCCTCGGCCTGATGCTGACGCGCACGGTGCCGGGTATCGCGCTCTCGCTGCCGCTGTTCTTCCTTTATGTCAGGCTCGGCATCATCGACACGCATTTCGGACTGATCCTGGCCTATGTCGCGCTCAACGTGCCGTTCACCATCTGGCTGATCGACGGCTTCTTCCGCCAGGTGCCGAAGGACCTCGCGGAAGCCGCCCAGATCGACGGCTGCACCCGCTGGCAGGCCTTCTGGCAGGTCGAGTTCCCGCTTGCCGGGCCCGGCATCGCCTCCGCCGCGATCTTTGCTTTCCTGACCTGCTGGAACGAGTTCGCGCTGGCCTCGCAGCTTACCCGCTCGGTCAGCGCCAAGACGCTGCCGGTCGGCCTGCTCGACTACACGGCCGAATTCACCATCGACTGGCGCGGCATGTGCGCGCTCGCCGTGGTGATGATCATCCCGGCGCTCACCCTCACCTACATCGTCCAGAAACACCTTGTCGGCGGCTTGACCTCCGGCGCGGTGAAAGGCTGATCCCATGGCAACGGTTTCCCTCCAAAAGCTGACCAAGCGCTACGGCAATGTCGGGATCGTGCACGGCATCGACCTGGACATCGCGGACCGCGAATTCATCGCGCTGGTCGGCCCCTCCGGCTGCGGCAAGTCGACGACGCTCAGGATGATCGCAGGGCTGGAAGAGATCAGCGCCGGCTCGATCGAGATCGGCGGCCGCGTCGTCAACGATTTGCCGCCGCGTTCGCGCAACATCTCGATGGTGTTCCAGTCCTACGCGCTTTATCCCCACATGACGGTGCGCGAGAACCTCGGCTTCTCCCTGAAGATTGCCGGGGCCGCCAAGGAGGATATGGAGCGCCGCGTCGCCGAAGCCTCGGCCATCCTCGGCCTCGACACGCTGCTCGACCGCCGACCGTCGCAACTTTCCGGCGGCCAGCGCCAGCGCGTCGCCATGGGCCGCGCCATCGTACGCGATCCCGACGTGTTCCTGTTCGATGAGCCGCTTTCAAATCTCGACGCCAAACTGCGCACGCAGATGCGGACCGAAATCAAGAAGCTGCACGCCAAGGTGCGGTCCACGGTGATCTATGTCACCCATGACCAGGTCGAGGCGATGACGCTTGCCGATCGCATCGTCATCATGCGCGACGGCCATATCGAACAGGTCGGCACCCCAGACGAGGTGTTCCGACGGCCGGCGACGCGGTTCGTCGCGGGCTTCATCGGCTCGCCGCCGATGAACCTGCACGAGGCGACGATCGATGACGGCCACTTGGTTTTCGCCAGCGGCGAAAAGCTGCCATTGCCTAGCCAATTCAAAGCCAATGTCGCCAGGGGTAACAAGGTGGTGTTCGGGTTGCGGCCCGACGACATCTACCCGACCGGCCATGGTATCAGTTCCGGTGATGCGGCCGACGTCCACCAAATCGAATTGCCGATCACGGTCACCGAACCACTCGGCAACGAGACGCTGGTGTTCGTCGAGTTCAATGGCGCAGACTGGGTTTCGCGCATGCTGAACCCAAGAGCTTTGAGATCGGGCGAGCGGGTGGCCATGAGCCTCGACCTGTCGCAGGCGCACCTGTTTGCCGCCGACACGGGAAAGTCATTGCGGAGCTGACGACATGGCCACGATCGAAAAGATAGAACTGCGGATGGTGGACCTTGTGCCGAAGGTCAAGCGCACGGACGCGATCCAGAGTTTCGTCAGCCAGGAAACGCCTCTCGTCACGATCACCGATTCCGACGGCGCCGTCGGCACCGGCTACAGCTACACGATCGGCACCGGCGGCTCGTCCGTGATGCGGCTCTTGTCCGACCATCTGGCGCCGCGCCTGATCGGCCGCGACCCCGACATGATCGAGGCGATCTGGCACGATCTCGAATTCGCCACACACGCCACCACGATCGGCGCGATCACGGCCATCGCGATCGCGGCGATCGACACCGCGCTTTGGGACCTGCGGGCGAAGAAGCAAGGTCTGCCGCTGTGGAAGCTGGCGGGCGGCGCCAAGGACCGCTGCCCGCTCTACACGACGGAGGGCGGCTGGCTGCACATCGAGACGCAGGCGCTGGTCGATGACGCGCTGGCCGCGAAGGCCAAGGGATTTCGCGGCTCGAAGGTGAAGATCGGCAAACCGCACGGATCGGAAGATCTGGCGCGGCTGGCGGCGGTGCGCAAGGCGGTGGGCGACGGCTACGAGATCATGACCGACGCCAATCAGGGATTCTCCGTCGACGAAGCGATCCGCCGCGCAGCGAGGCTCAGTGAACTCGACCTCGCCTGGATCGAGGAGCCGCTGCCGGCCGACGACATCGATGGGCATGTCAGGCTGTCGAACTCGACGCAGACGCCGCTTGCCGTCGGCGAGTCGCTGTATTCCATCAGGCATTTCCGCGAATACATGCAGAAAGGCGCCTGTTCGATCGTGCAGGTCGATGTCGGCCGCATTGGCGGCATCACACCCTGGCTAAAGGTGGCGCATGCGGCGGAGGCCTTCGACATTCCGGTCTGCCCGCATTTCCTGATGGAATTGCATGTCAGCCTCACCTGCGCTGTTCAGAACGGCCGGTATGTCGAGTACATTCCGCAGCTTGACCAGTTGACCGGCAAGCGCATGCGCATCGAGGATGGACAGGCGCTGGCACCCGACGAGCCCGGCATCGGCATCGATTGGGACTGGGACGCGGTCAAGGCCATGAGCATCGCCGAATTCACCACGGCGATCACGAAATAGGGGAACGAACATGCAGCGGATGGGAATGGTTCTGGGACTGAAGCCGGAAGAGGTCGAGGAATATGTGCGCCTCCATGCCGCCGTCTGGCCCGACGTGCTGGCCATGATCTCGGCCTGCAACATCAAGAACTATTCGATCTACCTGAAGCGGCCGGAGAACCTGCTGTTTGCCTATTTCGAATACCATGGCACCGACTATGCCGCCGACATGGCCAAGATGGCGGCAGACCCGAAGACGCAGGAATGGTGGGCCCTCTGCATGCCTTGCCAGGAGCCGCTGGCGACCCGCAAGGAGGGCGAATGGTGGGCTTCGATGGACGAGGTCTTCCATCATGGCTGAAGGCGGTTTCGACCCTGCCTCACTCATCCAGTCCTGGCCCAAGCCTACAAAGCCTCGGCCGATCGTCACCTTTGGCGCAGGTTCGATTGTCGGCGATGCCCATTTTCCCGCCTACCGGAAAGCTAAGTTTCCGATTGCCGGCCTTTATGATCCGGACCAGGCCAAGGCGCGGACCCTGGCCGAGAAATGGGGTGTCACCGCATTCCGTTCCGTGGAAGAAGCCGCCGGAATCAACGATGCGATCTTTGATCTCGCGACACCGCCCGGTCGGCATGCCGAGATCCTGAAGGCGCTTCCCGAGGGGGCGGTCGCACTGATCCAGAAGCCGATGGGCAACTATCTCGGCGAGGCAACCGAAATCCTCGAAATCTGCCGCGCCAGGAAGCTCAAGGCTGCGGTGAATTTCCAATTGCGTTTCGCGCCGATGATGCTGGCGCTCAAGGACGCCATCGCCAAGGGATGGCTCGGCGAGGTCGTCGACTTCGATGCCTGGCTGGCGCTGGCGACACCTTGGGAACTGTGGGAATTCCTGCTCAAGGCGCCGCGCGTCGAGATCGCGATGCATTCGATCCACTATCTCGACCTCGTCAGGCAATTGCTGGGCGAACCCAAAGGGGTGCACGCCAAGACGCTCGGCCACCCCAACCATACCGTGGCTCAGACGCGCACCAGCGCCATCCTCGACTATGGCGACACCGTGCGCTGCGCGCTGTCGATCAACCATGACCACAAGTTCGGGCGCCGGCACCAGGCCTGCGAATTCCGCATTTGCGGCACTGAGGGCGCGGCCTATCTCAAACTCGGCCTCAATCTTGACTATCCCCGCGGCGAACCGGATGTCCTGGAAATATACCCGAAAGGCGGGACGGATTGGATTGCCGTGCCACTCGCCGGCGAATGGTTCCCCGATGCCTTTGTCGGGCGCATGGCCAATGTCCAGCGCTTTGCTTGCGGAGAAGACGACGAGCTGGTCAGCTCGGTCGAGGACGCCTGGAGCACGATGGCGCTGGTGGAAGCCGCCTATAAATCGAGCGCGGCGCCGGCGACGCCGCTGGCCGAAAAGCCGTAAGGCAGGACATGGAACAGATAATTTATTTCGAAGACTACGAGATCGGCTCCTCGCGGCTGACCAGCGGCCGCACCATTACCGAGACCGATTTCGTCGTCCATGCCGGCCACACCGGCGATTTCTTTCCGCACCACATGGACGCCGAGTTCATGAAGACGACGCCGTTCGGCCAGCGCATCGCGCACGGCACGCTGGTGTTCTCGGTCGGCATCGGACTGACGGCAAGCGTCGTCAATCCCGTTGCCTTCTCCTATGGCTATGATCGGCTGCGTTTCATCAAGCCGGTGTTCATCGGCGACACGATCCGCACGCGCACCACCATCGCAGCCAAGCAGGACGATCCGAAGCGGCCGGCCGCGGGCCGGGTCATCGAACGCTGCGAGGTGATCAACCAGCGCGACGAAGTGGTGTTGGCCGCGGATCACATCTACATCGTCGAACGCAAACCCGGCTGAGGCAGCGCTACGATCCGGTGGCGCGCGCGGTGATGCGCTCCAGACCGAGCAGCAGCGCCAGGGTCGCCATCACCAGGATCATGGTGAGCGCTGCTCCCGCAAAGATGTCGCCTCGGTCGGTGAGGCTGAAGATCGACACCGGCAGCGTCACCCAACCCGGTGGATAGACCATCACGGTGGCGCCGAGTTCACCCATCGACAGTGCGAAGCTGAGCCCGAACGCTGCGACCAGATAGGGTGCGAGCAGAGGCAAGGTGACGTGCCAGAGGCGGTAGGCCGGCCGCGCGCCGAGGCTCGATGCCACCTGCTCGAAGTCGGGCGAGAGCCGCGCCAGTCCGGCCGACACATTGCCGAAGGTGAAGGCCGATATCAGCACGAAGTGCGCGATCATGACGATCGCGATCGTACCGTTGAGCAGCAGCGGCGGATGGCTGAAGGCGACCAGCAGGCCAAGGCCGACGGAGACCGAAGGCACGGCGCTGGGGATGAAGAACAACAGGCCGAGCAGGCGCCGCTGCGCATGCCCCTGGACCCGCAGCGACAGCGCCGCCCAGGTGCCGCTGACCAGCGCCAGCGCGCTGGCTGCAAAACCGGTGAGAAGGCTCGCCTTGACCGCATCGCCGGCCGCGCCATGCAAGACGTCGCTGTAGTGTTCCGTCGTCAGGCTGCTCGGCAGCACCCCGTTCCACTGGCCGGCAAGGCTGGACAGGAGAATGACCGCAAGCGGCGCCAGGAACAGCACACCGAAGATCAGCGCGAAGAGGAGCCACAGAACGAGGCGACCGGAGCGGGACCAGACCAGCATGGCTAGACCCCCAGCCGGCCGGCTGCGAAACGATAGAGCCCGAACAGGCCGAGCGACAGCGCGATGTTGATCAGGGCGATGATGCAGGCGACCTGATAGGCCGATTCCTGGATCGCCTTGCCATAGATCAGCAGCGGCAGCGTGATGACCCCCTTGGCGCCGATGAACAGCACGATGCCGAACTCGTTGACGGTGAGCAGCAGGCAGAGGCTCCCGCCGGCAATGAGTGCCGGAATGGCGGCCGGCAGGATGATTTGGCGCACGATGCGGAACGACCGCGCGCCGAGCACGCTTGCCGCTTCGATCTGGCCGCGGTCCACCAGCGAGAAGGCGGCAAGCAGCGGCCGTAGGATGAACGGCGTGTAGACAGTGACCTCGGCCAGCACCACGCCCCAGCTCGAATAGAGGAAATCGACGGGCGGCGACGGCAGTGAAAAGGTCTCCATCAGCCCTGCGTTGAGCATGCCTGCGGAGCCGTAGAGAAAGGTGAAGGCGAGCGTCACCAGGAAGGTCGGCAATGCGATGAAGGTGTCGATCAGCCTGGCAATGAAGCCGCTGCCGGGGAACGGAACGAAGGCCAGGATCAGTGCCAGCACGAGACCGACGATCAGGCACCCGGCAGTCGCGGTAACCGAAATCGTCACCGTGTTGATCAGCGCGTTGAGGAAGAAGCGCGAATGCAGGACGCGGATCACTTCGGCGACATTGGCAACGCCGCTGTCGTCCAGGAAGGCCTGCCGGGCGATGAGCGCCAGCGGATAGAAGAACAGCAGGGCCAGGAGTGCGGCCGGCGGCACGATCCAGAATCTGCCAGGCTCTCTCCTGACCGCTGGCGAGGCGATAGCGACAGCCTCGAGACACCGGCGTCTTCCGGAACGAGCGAGGTGTCGGTGGGCGCGAAGAACAGCGGCACCTTGGCGCCGGGTTCCGGCAGGGCCATCGGCAGTCTCGTCGCCGAGACGCGCACCGTCGTGCCGTCGACATCGAGCACGAGATGGGTGAGTTCGCCTTGCCAGTGCACCTCCAGGAGCGTGCCGACAATGCGATTGGTATGGTCGCCATCGGCCGTCAGGCTGAGGTGCTGGGGCCTGATACAAAGCAGGCTCTTGTCGCCGGCCTTCTCGTCACGGCCGGTGCCCATCAGCACCGCGTCGCCATGCCTTGCCGCGGCAAAACCCTTGGAGCCGGCAGCCTCGGCAATGGTGACCGGCAGGAGATTGGCGCGGCCGAGGAACTCGGCGGTGAAGCGGTTGGGCGGGCGGCGATAGAGCTCGGTCGTCGGTCCATGCGAACAGACCGAGCCGTCGCGCATGATGGCGATCTTGTCGGCGAGGGTGAGCGCCTCTGTCTGGTCGTGAGTGACATAGAGGATCGTCAGGCCCGGCAGGCTGCGGTGCAGCCTGGCGATCTCCTCGACCATATTGCGGCGGATCTGTGCGTCCAGCGCCGAAAGCGGCTCGTCAAGCAGCAGCACGCGGGGCCGCACGGCAAGAGCGCGCGCAATCGCGACACGCTGCTGCTGGCCGCCGGAAAGCTCGCGCGGATAACGTGCTGCATAGGCAGCCATGCCGACGGTGCCGAGCGCATCCTTGACCCGCTCGGCGATCAGCGCCTTGTCGGCGCCCTGAGCCCTGAGGCCGAAGGCGACGTTGTCCTCGACCCGCATATGCGGAAACAGCGCGTAGTTCTGGACCACCATGCCGAGCCCACGCTCATAAGGCGGCAGATCGGTCACATCCGTCGCGCCAATGCGGATTCGTCCGCTTCTCGGCCGCACGAAGCCGGCCACCGCCCGCAAGGCGGTGGTCTTGCCGGAGCCGGACGGGCCGATCATCGCCAGGATCTCGCCGGGAGCAATATCCAGGGTCAGCGGATGCAGAACGACATGCGCGCCATAGGCGACAACGACCTTGTCGAAATGGACGTTGGAGCCGGCGCCGCGAACCTTCGCGGCGTCGATGTCCATGACACTGGTCCCAGTAAAAGCGGCGGCCGACATGGCATGGTCCTCCGGATTGGCAGGGATCAACTTCCGGTCGCTTCGTTCCACCGCTTGACGTAGTCGGGCAGCTTGGCCAGAGCGTCATCCCAGTTCGGCGACCAGATGGTCAGGCCCTTCATTGCCTCTTGCGCCTTCGCGAAATTGGCGTCGTTCGGCGTCACATCCTTGCGGGCCGGCAGGCCAAGAGCCACGGAACTGACCTTCGACTGAGCTTCCTTTGAGAGCAGGAAGTCGATCAGCTTCTTGCCGTTGTCGGCATTGGGCGCGCCGGTTACCAGGCCGATCTCATAGGGCAGCGCAAAGGTGGAGCGCACGCCGTCAGGCCCCGCCGGCCAGAACACCTTGATGTTGGGATTGTCGGCCATTTGCGACATGTTCATCTGCAAATCGCCGTTGGCGACATGCAGCTCGCCCTTGTTGACCAGCGCCGTCAGCTTGCCGGTCGAAGCGGAGGGGCCGACATTGTTGTCCTGCAATTTCCTCATGAACTCGAAACCTGCATCCTCGCCGCCGAAGGCATGGATGATCTGCAGCATGACAGCGGTGCCGTCGCCGGCCTGGCCGGGCGTCGAGTATTGGATCTTGCCCTTGAATTTCGGGTCCAGCAGATCGTCGTAGCTCTTCGGCGCTTCCGAAAGCACGGCGCTGTTGTAGATGAAGTTCATGTAGTTGTTGACCAGCGGCCGGTATTTGTCGGTGCCGCCGTCGATCTGGTCCGCCCCTTCGGGCTTGTAATCCTGCAGCAGGCCGCCGGCGGCGGCGCGCTGCACGAAGGGCGGCAATGTCACCAGCACGTCCGCTTGCGGGTTCGACTTCTCCTTGGCGACACGCTCAACGACACCGCCCGAACCAGCCTCGATATACTGCACTTTTATGCCGGTGGCCTTGGTGAAGGCGGCGAACTCGGTTTCGAACCAGCTGCCGTTGCCGTCATGCAGGCCATCGGCGGAGTAGATGGTGACGACGCCATCTGCCATCGCCGGTCCGATGAGGGCAGCCGACGCCAGCAACGCGGCGAAAGCCGCGACCGTGGTTGCGTTGCGTGATTTCATGTCCAGTTCCCCTTTTTGATTGATGGCACATTCTGCGATGCACTGTGGCGACGGCGCCGGCTGCTTCTGCTTCGATTAGTACCGGCAGCGTCGTCGTTATGGACAACTCTGGGGATTGGGAATCGATAAGTAAAATCTATTTATTTTATGACAGGCAAACTTCATCTGATAGTTGTCATGGAACCGTCGCAGTCATGTCGCGAACATATTTCGGCCTGCTCAGGGCAGGCCGTCGAAGCGTTTGAGCAGGTGATGATCAGACGAATGAAACGCCAGAAGTCTGCGCCCGCAACCGCGGGTCGGACGAGCGCACGATCACCGGCCGGCCGTCGAGAATCTCAAAGCAGCGCGCGAGCGTGTCGTCCTCGAGCCGGCGCATCGCCTGATGCGTAAAGAAGGTGAGGTGCGGGAACAGGATGACGTCGTCGCGGCCGAAAAGCGCGCCCATCGGATGGCCCGACTTGGCCAGCGGCTCGACCGAATAGACGTCGAGCCCGGCGCCGCCGATGCGCTCGGAAACGATCGCCTCGACAAGGGCCGCCTCGTCGATGAGCGCGCCGCGCGAGACGTTGACGATGATGGCGGAAGGCTTGAGGCAGGCGAGTTCAGCCTTGCCGATCAGGCCGCGCGTGCTGTCGTTCAGCACGCAATGGATTGAGACGAAGTCGCAGGCGCGAAGCATTGCCTGGAGGTCGTCGGCTTTTTCGATGCCGGCCGCGCGCATCGTTTCGGCGTCGACACCGGGATCGAAGCCAAGAAGCCGCGCATGAAATCCCTGGCCGGCCATGCGCGCCATGCTGCGGCCAATTTTGCCACAACCGACGATCCCAAGCGTGGCGCCTGAAATGTCGCGTCCCAGCCAGCGCGGCTCGGGCCAGATCCAGCCATCGCGCGATACCGCCGCGGTGATGGCGGGCAGCCGCTTGGCCAGCGCGACCATCATGGCGAAAGCACCTTCGGCGACGGTTTCCTCGGCATATTCGGGCACGTTGACGACGGGGATACCGCGCCGCATGGCAGCGGGGATATCGATGGCGTCGATACCGACGCCATATTTGATGATGCCCTTCAACCTCGGCGCCGCGTCGATCACCTCCGCAGTGACTGGCGTGTAGCACATCAAGAGCAGATCGGCGTCGGCGACCGCGGCTTTGAGCTCCGCCTCGGAAATGCCGTCCGGCAGCGTCACCAGCTCGACACCCCTTGCCCGCAAGCCGGCATCGATGCCTGGGCATTCGAGCTCGCGGTCGGTACGGACGGCCTTCACGGTAAGGCCGTCAGCACGGCGCGTTCGACGATATCGAGCGCACGGTCGAGATCGGCTTTCGAAATCACCAGCGGCGGCGACAGCGTCAGCACGTTGCCGTGGCTGACCTTGAAGCTCAGCCCCCGTTCCAGGCAGGCATAGAAGACGCGTTCGGCAAGATCGCGCGCGGGCTGGCGCGAGGTACGGTCCTCGACGAGTTCGACGCCGACCATCAATCCCCTGCCCCTGACATCTCCGATATGAGGCGAGCGCCCCATCAGATCCTGCATGCGTCCCAGCATATGCCGGCCAAGCTCGGCCGCACGCTCGACCAGTCCTTCCTCCAGGATGATATCGATCGTCGTCAGCGCCGCGCGCGTCGTCACCGGATTCTTCTCGTGGGTGTAGTGACCGATGGCAAAACCGCCGGTGACGTCGAGATCGCGGCGGGCGATGACAGCGGCGATCGGCAGGATGCCGCCGCCGAGCGACTTGCCGAGAACGACGATGTCCGGCGTCACGCCGTCATGCTCATGGGCGAAGAATTTTCCGGTCTTGCCAAGACCGGTCGGGATCTCGTCGAAGATCAGCAGCGTGCCGTGCCGGTCGCAGGCCTCGCGCACCCGATTCCAGAAACCGGGCGGCGGCGGGTTGGGCGTCGCCCGCATCGGCTCGGCGACGACCGCGGCCACATCCTGTTCGCGACCGAGCACATAGGCGATCATGTTGGCGCAGGCGAGCCCGGAGGCTTCCAGGGTGCCGTGGCCGTAAGGACAGCGGTAGCCGTCCCAAGGCGCGACATGTTCGGTGCCGGTCATCATCGGGCCAGCGATATGGGAACGGAAGGTCGCTTCGCCGCCGACGCTTGCGGCACCGAAGCCGGCGCCATGAAAGGCATCCCAGAACGAAACCGTCTTGAAGCGACCGGTCGCGGCGCGCGCGATCTTCAGCGCCACCTCGATGGCGTCGGAACCGCCTGTCGTGAACAGCACCTTGCCGAGATCGCGGGGCGCCAGCTCGGCCAATTTCTCGGCCAGTTCGACAGCGGGTTCGCAGGTGAAGCGGCGCGGCGCAAAACAGAGATCGTCGAGCTGTTTCTTGATCGCGGCGACCAGCTTCGGATGGCCATAGCCGAGATGGTGCACGCTGTTGCCGTGGAAATCCATAAAACGGCGGCCGGCGGTGTCCTCGATCCAGATGCCTTCGGCCTTGGCAATCGTCGAAAGACAGGGGCTGGACAGGCTCTGGTGCATGAAGGCCGAAGCGTCGCGGTCAAGCAGCCCGCGGATGCGCGGATCATCCTGGCCGGAATCCCAGCGGCTGCGGGCCGCCGTGGTGTTGGAATCACCCTCGGTATGGACAAGCTCTTTGATCGCGACCATAACCCTCTCCGAAACGCGAATGAGGGAGCGTGGAACGCTCCCTCTGTTGTTCTGTCAGCCGAGTGGTCCGGTCAGGACCAGGGCAGCGAAAACGTCTTCACATTGGTGTAGCTCTTCATCGCCTCGATGACGCCTTCCTTGTAGCCATTGCCACTGTCCTTGATCCCGCCGAAGGGCGACATCTCGATGCGGTAGCCCGGCACTTCCCAGATGTTGACGGTGCCGACCTGAAGGCCGGCAATGTATTTCTGTATGCGGGGGAACGAGTTGGTGCAGACGCCCGAGGACAAGCCGAAGGCGGTCGAGTTGGACAGCCTGATCAGCGCCTCGTCATCGTCCGGTGCGCGCACGATCGGGATGATCGGCCCAAACGTCTCTTCCATCACCAGTTCGGATGTGTGCGGCACGCGATCGACGACGATCGGCGGCAGCAGCGCGCCTTGCCGGCCCGGATTGTAGAGGATTTCGGCGCCCTGCCCGGCGGCCATGTGGACACGAGCTTCGAAGAGTGCCGCCGCCTTCTCGTGCACGACGGTGCCGAGATCGGTCGTGCGGTCCATCGGGTCGCCGAAGCGGATCTTTCGGGCCCGCTCCAGCACCAGCGGCACGAAGCGGTCGGCGATGCTTTCCTGGACGAGGATGCGCTTGACCGCCGTGCAGCGCTGGCCGGAGTTCTTCGTGGCGCCGGCGACGGCGAGATCGGCGGCCCTGGCCAGATCGTCGTCCGAGAGATCGTTGAGGATGATCAGCGGATCGTTGCCGCCGAGCTCCAGCACCTGGCGCTTGTAGCCGGCTGTGCGGGCGATCATCTTGCCGACCGGCACGCCGCCGGTAAAGGTGATCAGGTCGATGTTGTCGTTGGTGATCATCTCGTTGCCGATGTCGGCCGGCCAGCCGGTCACCACCGAGAGCATTTCCGGCGGCAGGCCGGCTTCGTAGAGGATGTCGGCCAAAAGCAGCGCCGTCATCGGCGTCAGTTCGGTCGGTTTGACCACCACGCAATTGTTGGTGGCGATCGCCGGCGCCACCTTGTGCGAGACCATGTTGAGCGGATGGTTGAACGGGGTGATCGCCGAGATCGCCTTCAGCGGCTCGCGCGTGGTGAAGATCTTGCGCGCTTTGCCGTGCGGGGTGAGATCGCAGGAGAAGATCTGGCCGTCATCCTGGATGCACATCTGCGCCGACAATGTGAACACGTCATAGGCGCGGCCGACCTCATAGAGCGAATCCGTCTTGGAGATGCCGAGCTCGAGCGTGATGAGATCAGAGATTTCTTCCCGGCGCGACGCGAGTTTTTCCGCCGTGCGGAACAGGATCTGCTGGCGCTCGTAGCGCGTCAGCTTCGACCTGTAGCCGGCGGCGATCTCGAAGGCCTGGCGGGCATGCTCGGCGCGGCCGGCAGGCACGGTGCCGATAACGGTGTCGTTCCAGGGATAGCGCACCTCGACAACGTCGTCGGCATCAACCTTCTTGCCGGCGATGCGCATCGGCTCGTGGCGAACTTTGATGGCAGGGTCGAGTTGGGTCATGTGCTCTGCTCCAGCAGATTCTTGGGTACGTCGCGGCGAGGGTCGACCCCCACTCCGGCCCTTCGGGCCACCTCTCCCCCGATCGACGGGGGAGAGGAAATCAGGTGAGGTCAGCGCCCCAGGCTTGGCGCCTTTCCTCTCCCCCGTCGATCGGGGAGAGGTGCCGAGCGGAGCGAGGCGGAGTGGGGTCGACCAGCGCCATCTTGGAGGCGACACCGGCACCCGACCCATCCGTCACGCGAGCGCGGCCGCCATCGTCGCGTAGTAGAACGCGTCGAAGTTCCTCAGCACGGGCTCATCAGGCAAATCGGCCAGCACGCGGTTGACGATGAACGGAACCTCCTGCTCGGTCAGCCCGCCATGCGAGCGCAGCGGCTCGTTGAGGGCTGCCAGGTCGTGACGGTGTTCCGAGGTGCCGATGGTCTTGTTCTGCGTCGAGATCAGCACGATGTCGCCGATGCGGTCGGCCGGCAGTTCGAAACGCTCGCAGGCGGTCGGGCTGTCGACAACCAACATGATGCCGTCGATCTTCGCCAGCCGCGCCATGATGTCGGCCTGATCGGCGCCGTCAGGAAGGTAGGCGGTGGCGAACGAGCCTAGCGCGCCGTGATGCACGACATAGGGATCTGTGATCGGCAGGATGACGCGCGCGGCATCCTTGCCCAGCCATTCGTCGAGCAGGTCCTGGACATAGACGACGTCAGGCGAACCATCCTGCTTGTGCTTGGGCTTCATGCCGTGGTCGGCGGTCACCACGATTGCCGCGCCCAGCGCATCAAGCTCGGCCAGGTACTTGTCGAACATCTCGTAGAAGGCGTTGGCCTGCGGCACGCCGGGCGCGTATTTGTGCTGCACATAGTCGGTGGTGGTCAGGTACATGATGTCGGGGCGGAATGCCTTCAGCAGTTGGACGCCGGCGGCGAAGACGAATTCCGACAGCTCGGCCGAATAGACTTCCGGCACCGGCAGCCCAAAGTGCTTCGAGGCATTGTCGATGCCGTGCTCGGCCTTGGTAGTGGTGTCGGATTTTTCCGCCGAGAAGCACAGCGCGCGGCCGTCGTCGAAGGCGAGGCCCTTGCCGAGCAGTGCACGCAATTTGTCCTTGGCGGTGACCACGGCGACCTTGGCGCCGGCGTCGTAGAAGGCTTGAAAAATGGTGGGCGCGCGCAGGAAGCGCGGGTCGTTCATCATCACTTCCTTGCCGGTTTCGCGCTCGTAGAGGTAGTTGCCGCAAATGCCGTGCACCGACGGCGGGCGGCCTGTGGCGATCGACAGATTGTTGGGGTTGGTGAAGCTCGGAATGACAGAATGCGCAAAACGCACCGTGCCTTTCTGCTTGATCTTCTCCAGCGCCGGCGTCAGCCCGGCCTTGATGGCTTCGTCGAGATAGGCCGGCTCGCAGCCGTCGAGGCAGATGGCGATGGCCGGCACACGTGGCCAGGCGTAGGTGCGGCCGTTGACCGCGACGTTGATGGGAGACATCTGGTTCATCGAAATCCTCAAAAATTCTGCCGCTTCAGGCGGCGAGTTTGGCGCGCTCGGCGATTGCCGCGGCGGGAGGAGCGGCGGTGTCGACGTCCATCTCCTTCAGCGACTGCGCCGCCGCCTCTACGACGCGGCGCATGACATGTTCGTCCATCTGGCCGATGCAGCCGATACGGAAGCTATCGACGACGGTCAGCTTGCCCGGATAGATGATGAAGCCCTTGTCCTTCATCAGCTCGTAGAAGCGGTCGAAGGCGAAGTTGGCGTGGGCCGGGTTGAAGAAGGTGACGATGATCGGCGACAGCCAGCGATCCCTGAGCAAAGTCTCGAAGCCGAGCTCGCGCATGCCGGCCACCATCACGTCGCGGTTCCTGGTGTAGCGGGCGCCGCGGCCGGCAACGCCGCCCTCGGCCTCGTGCTGGCGAAGCGCTTCGAGGAAGGCGGCGACGACATGGGTCGGCGGAGTGTAGCGCCACTGCCCGGTCTTGTTCATATGCGCCCACTGCGCATGGACGTCGAGCGACAGCGAATGGCTGCGGCCCTTGGCGGCTTCCAATTCGCTCTTGCGGGCGATGATGAAGCCGAAGCCCGGCGCGCCCTCGATGCACTTGTTGGCGGACGAGACCATCGCCTCGTAGCGGATCTCGTTCACGTCGAGCGCGATGGCGCCGAAGGCGCTCATGGAATCGACCAGCAGCTTGCGGCCCTTGGCATGGACGGCCTCGGCAATCTCGGCGACGGGGTTGAGGATGCCGGAACTGGTCTCGCAATGGATGGCGATCACATGCGTGATGGCAGGATCGGCCTCGAGGGCGGCGGCCACCTCGTCGCCGCGCGGCGGCAGGTAGTCGCCCTTGTCGACCAGCGTATAGGCGCGGCCGAGATACTGCATGGTCTGGGCCGCGCGCAGGCCGTAGGCGCCATTGGCCAGGACCAGAACCTTGCCGTCCTTCGGCACGAACGAACCCAGCATCGCCTCGACGCAGAAGGAGCCGCTGCCTTGCATCGGCACACAGTCGAATTCGCCTTTCGCATCGCCGGTCAGCGCCAGCAGGCGGCGGCGCATGTCTGACGTCATGGCGCGGAAATCGCCGTCCCAGGATCCCCAGTCGCGCAGCATCGCCTGCTTGACCGGATAGGAGGTGGTGAGCGGCCCGGGCGTCAGCAGGTATGGCTCGCCCAGCGCCGGACCGGCCAACGGCTCCGCGGCAAATTTCGTCTCGGCGAGCATAGTGTCCTCCGCTGCTTTTTATGTGGGGCCATTCTTGGCTGGAACGACGTATTTGTAAAATCGTTATTTTGTATTGATGTATAAGCTCACCCGATGATCTGGCTTGCAGTCGAATTATTGCCCGGCGGGATAATCGCGCCTCCAGCCGAGCGCAGCCTGCGTGGTATCCATGACGCGTGCGTGACCGTGGGCGATCATCCCCAGATATAAGAAGAATCGTTCCTTCATGCCTTTTTGCCTGCGAGGCTTATGATAGGTTGGCGGCCGGAACTCGGATCTAGAAAGGTGAGAACATGCGCTACGTTCAATTGCGAGCCTTTCACCAGGTGGCGATATCAGGCGGGTTTTCACGTGCCGCGGAAGCGCTGTTCCTGACGCAGCCGGCAATTTCGGACCAGGTGCGCAAGCTCGAGGAAGAATATGACGTGCTGCTGTTCAACCGGAACAAGAAGCAGGTCACGCTGACCCATTCGGGCCAGAAGCTGCTCGAAATTACCCGCCGCATGTTCGACACCGAGCAGCAGGCGCTCGAGCTACTGACGGAATCGCGCGCCCTGCGCTCCGGCACGCTGCGCATCGTCGCCGACGCCGCGCATCATCTGCTTCACATCCTCGGCAGTTTTCGCGCGCGCTATCCCGGCGTCCAGGTTTCGCTGCGCGCCGGCAACACCGAGACGGTAATCAGCAGCCTCTACAGCTATGATGCCGACATCGGCGTGCTGGGCGAGGTGCCGACCGGACGCGACTTCGAGGTGCTGAAACTCAATTCGACGCCGATCATCGCTTTTGCGTCCGTCGATCATCCGCTGTCGGGCAAGAAATCATTGAGCCTCAAGCAACTCGCGCAGGAATCGCTGGTCATGCGGGAGCGCGGCTCCAAGACGCGCCAGAAGCTCGAGGATCTGGCCGCGGCATCGAAGGTCGAACTCAGGCCGGTGATCGAGGCCGAAGGCCGTGAAGCCGTCCGCGAGATCGTCGCCTCGGGTGCCGGCATCGGCTTTGTCTCGGCGGCCGAATTCGGCCAGGATTCGCGGCTGGTTGCGATCGCGCTCGACGCGCCTGAGACGTTGATGGACGAAGCGCTGATCTGCCTGCGCGAACGCAGCGGCGGCAAGCTGGTGCGCGCCTTCCTCGACATGGCGCGTTCGATGTCGGCGGATTAGGCGGCGGCCCTGATCTCCTCCACATCCGCTTTCACCCGTTCCGACTTCGGATCGTAAGGGGTGCGCAAATGTGCCGTGGCCGCGTGGCGAACGCCGGCAAGATCGATCTCGAAACGGCCGCTAGCCAGAAACGCAGCGTCGACGCCCGTCTCGTTCTCGATCAGCCCGAGCGCCACCGAGCGGCCAAGCGTGTGACCGTAGGCGGCCGAGCGGACCTCGCCGACGGGCTTGCCGTCGCGCAGGATCAGCTCGCCGCCCCACAGCATCGGCTCGGCATGGTCGAGCGTGAACAGTACGATGCGTTTTGCTGGCGCCGTCGACGGCTTGGCCTCGACCAGCGCGTCACGGCCGATGAAGCCACCCGGTTTGTCCATGGCGACGGCGAAGCCAAGCCCCGCCTGCCAGGGGGTAATGTCAGGCGTCAACTCACGGCCCCAGGCGCGAAAACCCTTTTCGATGCGCAAGGCATCAAGCGCGTAGTAGCCGGCGTCCAGGAGGCCGAATTCGCCGCCAGCCTCGTGCAGCGCCTCGTAGACGCCGACGGCGAATTCCGTCGGCACGATCAGCTCCCAGCCGAGCTCGCCGACATAGGTCATGCGGTTGGCGTAGGCGGTAGCGTAGCCGATATCGATCTCGCGGATGGTGGCGAAGGGGAAGCCGGCGTTGGAAAGATCGGCCGACGACAATTTGCCCAGGAGATCGCGCGAGCGCGGCCCCATCAGCGCCAGCACCGCGTAGGACGAGGTGACGTCGGTCACGATGGCATGTGCGTCCGGTGGGATGTTCCTGGCGATCCAGTCGGCGTCGTGGACCGCTTGCGCCGAACCGGTGACGATGAGGAATTTTTGCGCACCAAGTCGCATTACGGTGAGATCGCTTTCGTACCCGCCGCGCGCGTTGAGCACGCCCGTGTAAACGGATGTACCGACCGGTACATCGACATTGCCGGCGCAGATGCGGTTGAGCAGGGCACAGGCGTCGCGGCCCTGCACGAGAAGCTTGGCGAAAGAGGTCTGGTCGAATACGGCAACAGCCTCGCGCGTCGCCTTCATTTCGCGCTTGACTGCCTCATGCCAGTTCTGGCGGCCGAAGGCATAATCGTTCCCGGCCCTCTCTCCCGGGGCCGCGAACCAGTTGGCGCGCTCCCAGCCCATCTTGGAACCGAAGCAGGCGCCCCTGGCGGCCAGCCGGTCGTAGAGCGGCGAGCGGCGGAAGGGTCGGGCGGTGTCCAGCTCGCGGTTCGGCCACGGCATGGCGTAATGCAAACCGAGCGTCTCCTTGACGCGATCATGCAGCCAGCGCGGATTGTTGTTGAAGGCGGCGAAGCGCCTGATATCGACAGGCCACAAATCCATGGTCGGCGCGCCGTTGACGATCCACTCGGCCAGCGCCTTGCCGGCACCGCCGGCGCTGGCGATGCCCATCGAGTTAAAGCCGGCGCCAACATAGAAATTCTTCAGCTCCGGCGCCTCGCCGAGGAGAAAATTGTTGTCGGGCGTAAAGCTTTCGGGACCGTTGTAGAACTTCTTGACCTCGGCTTGCGCCAGTTGCGGCACGCGCACCAGCGCGTTTTCCATCAGAATCTCGAACTGATCCCAATCGTCCGGCAGCAGCGCGAACTCGAAATTCTCGGGGATGCCGTTCATGCCCCACGGCTTGGCATGCGGTTCGAAGCCGCCCATGACCAGCCCGCCGACCTCTTCCTTGAAATAGATGAAGCCGTCCGGATCGCGCATGACGGGCAGGCCCGGATGCACACCCTCGATCCGGCCCGTGACGATGTACATATGCTCGGCCGAATGCAGCGGCACCGAGACGCCGCACATCAGCCCGACCTTACGCGCCCACTGGCCGGCGCAGTTGACGACGATCTCGGCGACGATGTCGCCACGGTCGGTCTCGACACCGCAGGCGACGCCGTTTCTCACCGTGATGCCGGTGACCTTGACGCGCTCGAATATCCTCGCGCCGCGATTGCGCGCGCCCTTGGCGAGCGATTGCGTGAGATCGGTCGGATTGGCCTTGCCGTCGCCAGGCAGCCAGACCGCGCCGACCAGATCGTCCGTCGCCATGACCGGCCACAGATCGCCGGCTTCGCTCGGCGAGATGACGTCGATCTCAACGCCTTGGGCGCGCGCCGACGCAGCCGTACGCTTCAGCACCGTCATGCGGTCGGCGGTGCGCGCCACCGACAGCGAGCCGCAATTCTTCCAGCCGGTCGCGAGACCGGTCTCGGCCTCCAGTTCGCCATAGAGCTGAGTGGAGTACCTGATCAGGCTGGTCATGTTGGAATGGCTGCGCAATTGCCCGACCAGACCCGCCGCATGCCAGGTGGTGCCGCCGCTGAGCTGACCCTGCTCGAGAAGGACGACGTCGGCCCAGCCGAGCTTCGTCAGGTGATAGGCGACGGAGCAGCCGATGATGCCGCCGCCGACGATCACGACGCGTGCCTGCGTTGGAAATTCATGTGCCATGAGGGTTCCGCCATCTTGAGGGATGGTCGGCAAGCTAACACAGGAAAGTCAAATATCAAGTCAAAAAGCCACAAAATATCACATCAAGATGCGATGATCAGTTCCGGCCCTTTTTGTAAAAGCGCGTCGGCAAGCGCAGGTTGCGGCCGGGCGTCGACGATAACGCCGGCGGTGCGGTCGAAGTTCGGAATCCTCAGCGGCGTCAGCTTGCCGAACTTGCTGCTGTCGAGGACGAAATAGGTCTTGCCGGCGAGCGCGATCATGCGGCCGCGCTGCTCGGCGCCGGCCCTGGTGAAATCGGTCACTTCGCCATCCGGCGATAGCGCGCCGCCGCCGAGAAAGGCGATGTCGACGCGAAAGCGCGCCATTGCATCCAGCGCATTGATGCCGGAAGCGGCCTCCTCGCCCGGGTCGACTTCACCGCCCAGTATGTGCACACGCATGCCGGGCACATGGCACAGATGCAGTGCAATCTTCAGGCTGGCCGTGCATATGGTGAGATCGCGCAGATCATTCATGGCCTGCGCGACGGCCAAGGTGGTGGTGCCGGAATCGAGGAAGACCACCATACCGCTGCTAACGAGGCCGGCCGCCGCCCTGCCGATGGCCGCCTTGCCAGGCGCATTCTCCCGGCTGCGCAGGCCCATTGCCGGCTCGCTCGGCTCGAAGCGAGCGGCGCCGCCGTGCACGATGCCGAGCCGTCCCTGGTCAGAAAGCAGCTTCAGGTCGCGGCGGATGGTCTCGCGCGAGACGTCGAAGAAACCGGCCAGTTCGGCGACGCTGACGGAGCCCTGGACGCTCAGGCGCCTCAGGATCTCGTCATGGCGGCGAGGAGCAAGGGCACGTGCCGGCAGACGGCTGTCGGGGGACATGAAGAACCTCATATCGAACGAATGATGTTGCAATATGTGGCAGTGAACCGGCCGGGAGGCAACCGCGAGGACGGCGTGGCCATAGTCGATCGATAAGGTCTGGCCCTGTTCGGGTGCTGACCCGGCGTCAGCGTCCGCGCAGGCTTTGCAGATTGTGCACGTGGACGTGGTCGCCGGCCGCCACGGCAGCCGTCAGGCGGCCGATCGCCTCGCCGTATTTGCGTATGGTGGAGCCGGCGGCCAGGTCGTGCAACGCCAGCTTATGACCGGCTTGCAACGCGGCGCCGGCCTTGAGGACAACCCCCTCGCGGGCGCCTCCCGTCGTCACTTCGGCGCCTGCCTCGACCGGTTCCACGAGGACAGCCACGTCGTCGTCAGCGTGCAGCACTATGGCTCCAGGCTTGGTCATGCGCCGGCAAGCCGGACCTGGACGCCGGTCGCGTCTTCGCGCAGCTTCAGCACGGCGCCGACATCCTTGCCCGCCATGCCAGCATCCATCGCCTCCCTGAGCACGGCGAGCGTGGCGCCCCCGACCGGCGTCTCGACGCCGAGCGCGTCGTTCATCGCCAGGGCAAGCCGGCAATCCTTGTGGGCAAGCTTGACCATGAAGCCTGGCTCGAAGTCGCCCTTGAGCGCGCGATTGTGCATCGCCACCGCCAATTGCTGGTTCCAGGCCATCGTCGTCTTCAGCACGTTGATCATGGTGTCGAGCGTCAGGCCCGCCTTGGCGCCGGCGACCAGCGCCTCGGAGCTGGCCGTTATCAGCACGCTGGCCAGCAGGTTGTTGGTGAGCTTCATTGCCTGCCCCATGCCGAGCCCGCCGCAATGGATGAGGTCAGCCCCCATGCTCGACAGGATCGGGCGCGCGCGCTCCAGCACGGCGGCATCGCCGCCGATCATCAGCGTCGAGGTTCCGGCGATGGCGTGCTCCACCGTCTTGCCAACAGGGCTGTCGATCATGTCGACGCCGCGTTGCGCCAGCCATGCGCCGATACGCTGGGTGGTCTGCGGGTCGATCGTGCTCATGTCGATATAGAGGCTGCCGGCCCTGAGGCCATGACCGATGCCGTCCGCACCGAGCACGGCGGCCTCCACATCAGGCGCATCCGGCAGCATGGTGATGACGATTTCCGATTGCTGTGCAACCTCGCGCGGCGACGCCGCCGCCCGAGCGCCGGCCTCGACGAGTTTTTTCACCGCCACGGGATTGAGGTCGAAGACCGTCAGCGCGTGTCCCGCCTTGAGCACGTTGCGGGCCATGGGTGCGCCCATGGTTCCAAGCCCGACAAAACCGACTGACGTCATGGATCAACTTCCTTCCCTGAATTACTCTGAATGCGCGTGCCGCCCGAACTCCTCAGGACGGCACTTTCCACTGGTCGAGCTGCCATGCCGGCAGGCCACGCAGATCCTTGGCATTCTTGTCGGTGAAGCCGCTTTCGTCCGGCACCTTGCCCGTGCCCTCATAGGCTTTCTGAAGCAGCGGCGCCGCCTTGCCGAAGGCGGCCTTGACCTGGTCCCAGCTCAGCGCCTCAGGAATCATCTTGCCGGCAACCATGAACTGGGAGATTTGGCTGATTGCCGCCGCATCGCCTTCGGTCGGCCAGATCCAGCCGCGCTGGAAAAGCACCTCGTCGCCGATGACCTTGGCGCCCAGCGCAGGATCGAGCCCCCAATATTTGACAACCGACTGCGAGATCTCCCGCGGGTCGATCTTCTGGAGATCGGCAAGCGCGCGTTGCGCGGCCGTCAGGAAGGCCTGGCCGAGCGCGGCATCGTCGCCGACGATGCGGTCGCTGCAGATCCAGAAGGAACGGTGCAAATAGTAGCCGTCGGGGTAGAATTTCGACTTCTTGACGCCGGGCAGCATGTGGCCTTCGCCCTCGCCCGCGGGTCCGCTGTAGCCGGCCTCGGTATAGCCGAACGAATTCATGATCCCGGTGAGGCCGGTTTCGGCATTCGCCTTGAGGAAGGCCGGGTAGATCACCACCGACGCGTCCATGCCCTCCGGGAGGGACGCGGCAACGGCCTGGGTCGGCGTGTTGACGATGTTGATGCCGAAGGCGCGCGGGTCGGCGTCGCCCAGTTCCTGCAGCAGCATTTGCGAGAGCGCGTTGTAGGGGTCGCCGCCGACAAGCGCGCCGACGGTCTTGCCCTTGAGGTCGCCGATGTTCTTGATGGCGGAGCCCTTGCGGGTCGCCAGCACCATGCGCATGTGGCCCTCACCGACGGTGAGAATGTTGATCGGCTGCGCCTGCGAAAGCAGCCGCACGATCGGGGTGTTGCCCCACATGCCGATGTCGAGATCGCCGGAGACGAAAGCCTCCACCATCGGCAGCGCGGAAGGATAGTCGCGCCAGTCGACTGTCAGGTCGTAGCCGAGTTCGGCGGCCGCCTTCTCGAGCAGCTTTTCGTTGATCATGCGTTGCGTCAGCGGCGAGTTGCCAGCCGCGTAGGGCTGGCGGCCGATTGAGACCTTGGCCGGCTTGCGGTCCTGCGCCCGCACGATCGATGGCATGGCCAGCGCGGCAGCCGCGGCACCACTCAGGACTGCGCGTCGGTTGAATGCGGTTTCCAGAAGTTTCCTCATGACAATCCTCTCCCTGTTGTCGTTTCAGTTCATCGTTGCGCGGTAAGCCTCTTCGCGGATCAGTTCCCAGATCGATTGGCTGAGCCTGGCGAAATCGCCGGAGCGCCGCGTCTCGTCGCCGCGTGGCCTGGGCAGGTCGATGTCGATGACCTGCTTCAGGCGGCCCGGATGGCTGCTTAGCACCGCGACCCGGTCGGCCAGGAACACCGCCTCGTCTATGGCGTGCGTGATGAAGACGACCGTCCGCCGCTCGGCAGCGGGGCGGTCCTGCCCCCAGATGCGCAGCAATTCGTCTTGCAGGATGACGCGGGTCTGCGCGTCCAGCGCCGCTAGCGGTTCGTCCATCAGCAGGATTTCCGGCTCGTTCGCCATCAGGCGCGCCAGTGCCACGCGCTGGCGCATGCCGCCCGATAGCTGGTGCGGGTACTTGTCCTCGGAGCCGGTCAGGCCGACCATTTCGACGGTGCGGTTGACGCGGTCGGCGCGCTGCGCGGGCGAAAGCCCTCGCCCGGCCGGCCCATAGATCAATCCGAACTCGACATTGCCGCGCACGGTGCGCCAGGGAAACAGGGCATAGTCCTGGAACATCACGCCGCGTTCGGCCCCCGGTCCTTCGATCGGCCTGCCGTTCAGGCTCATCGTACCCGACGTCGGCCTGTCGAGGCCGGCGAGCATGTTGAGAACGGTCGTCTTGCCGCATCCGGATGGGCCGACGATAGCCATGAACTCGCCGGCCTTGATGTCCAGCGACAGGCTGTCGACCGCCACCACGGAGGCAGATTCCCCGAAGGATTTGCTGACGCCGTCGAGGCGGATCTTGGCATCGCTCATGGCTGGCTCCACGGCACGGCGAAGGCGAGTGCGGCACGCAGGATGCGGTCGAGCGCGAAGGCCACGATGCCGACCGCGATCATGCAGACCACCATGCCGTTGAGGTTGATCGAATAGGCGTAGAAGACGAACATCATCTGGCCGATGCCGCCGCTGCTGCCGGACTTGGCGCCGACCGCAAGTTCGGCGGCAATGATCGCCGTCCAGGCGATGCCGAGGCCGATGCGCATGCCGACCAGAATGGATGGCAAGGCGGCCGGCAGCAGCACCACCCGCATCCGCGTCAGCGGCGCCAGCCCCATGGTCAGCGCGGCGCGCATCAGACTGGGCTCGATACGCTTCACGCCCGAGATGGTGTTGATCAGGATCGGGAAGAAGGCGGCATAGGCAACGATGGCGACAGCTGCCCCGGAGCCCGAGCCCAACCAGAGGATAACCAGGGGCAGGATGGCAAGTGCCGCTATCGGCCGGAAGGTCTCGACCAGCGGATCGAGATTGCGCTCGACGGCCGGCATGCTGCCCATGGCGATGCCAAGCGGGATCGCCAACAGGGCCGCCGCCGCGAAGCCGGCGAAGACCCGTCCGAGGCTGGTGGCGAGACCGGCCACGAGATCGCCGTCGCGCAGCATGGAAATGGCCGTTTCGGCCACCGTGCTGGGGCGTGGCGCCTGGGCGGAGCCGGACGCGAGAGCTTCCCAGACGACCAGCAGCAGCACCGGAACGATGAGGCGAAGCGCAAACCTGTTCATCGCGCCACCTCCGTCCGCGCCCACGGTGTCAAGACATCAGAGAGCCAGCGCAACCCCTTGTCCGTCAGGAAGCCGAGCAGGCCGATGGCGACGATGAAAGCCATCACCGTCGGCGTCGACAGCATGCTGCGGTAGTATTCGATGGCGTAGCCGAGGCCGTTCGGCGCTCCTACCAGTTCGGCAGCGACGACGGCGGTCCACGAGGCCGCCACCGCAAGCCGTGCCGAGACCAGGATCGCCGGCAGCGCCGCCGGAACGATGACGCGCCGCATGATCGCCCGCCCAGACAGGCCCATCGTGCTGGCCGCCGCGACGAGCCGCCTGTCGACGGCGGCGGCGCCCGCGGCGGTGCCGATCAGCAGCGGGAAGAAGGCGGTATAGAACATGATGAACAGCGGCAGCCGATGGCCGATGCCGAACATGTAGAGCGCAAGCGGTATCCATGCGATGCCGGCTATCGGCCGCAGGATCTCCACCGGCAGTTCGAGCAGATCGTTCCAGAGCCGGCTGCGGCCCATCAGCAGCCCGAGCGGCACCGCCACCGCCGCGGCAGCCGCAACGCTTGCCAGCAGACGGGCCAGACTGATCCCTGCATTGCCGAGCAGTTCGCCGTTGAGGGCCGTATCGCGCAGCGCAAGCGCAACCGCGACCGGCGACGGCAAGAGCAGCTTCGAAGGCACGAAGAACGAGCCGACATACCAGGCAAGGACGAACAGGCCCATCGTGCGCAAATACACGAACAGGCTGGTCAGGCGCGCAAAGCGCATTGTCCTTTGGCCGGCATCGTTCGAGGAGATAGCCGTCACAACGAGCCCCGCACGCGGGTCGGAACTTCGAGCCCTTCCCCCAAAATCTCGCCGAAGGTGAGGGTGCCGCCGGCGACATCGAGGATGGTCGCCAGCAGCCGGTTCGCCGCTTCGGCGACGGTTTCGATCCCCTCCGAAACCGGGCTGGCGTCGAAATCGATCTGCTCAGGCAGCCGGCGAGCCGTCTCGCGCCGCGCCGTGATCTTGATCGTCGGCGCGAGCGCGCTCGCGGTGCTGTTGCCTGGCCCGGTTGTGAACAGCATGATCTGGGCACCGGCCGCGGCGAAGCCTGTCATCGATTCCGGCGAGAAGGACGGGCCGTCCATGAGGTAAAGGCCGCCGGCGGTGACCGGCTCGGCCATGCCGAGCACGCCGTCGATGCGGCAAGTTCCCGTCTTGGCCAGGGCACCGAGGGACTTCTCCTCGATCGTGCTCAACCCGCCGCGTATATTCTCCTCGCCCGGATTGTTGCCGGTCAGGCTGTGGCCGGAAGCGGCGGCGAAGCGTTCCTTGCGCTCCACGGCCTGCAGGATCTGTCGTGCCACCGTTGCATCGCGAGCGCGCGCCGCGAGTATATGTTCTGCCCCCAGCCACTCGACGGTCTCACCGACAATGACGGTGCCGCCATGCGAAACCAGAAGATCGACCGCGGCCCCCACGACCGGATTGCTGACCAGACCCGACGTCGCGTCGGAATGGCCGCATTCGATGCCGACCACCAGCTGCGCGCCGGGCAAGTTCTCGCGCCGGATCCGCGAAGCCTCGCGCAGCAACGCCGCGCCGCGCCTGATGCCCTCGCCCATGACCGACAGCATGTCCTCATGCTGCTCGGCGAAGGAAACGCTGGCGACCGGCTTGCCGCAAGCCGAAATGCGGGCCGCGACCATCTCGGTCGTCGCCGAATCCACTCCGACCACCAGAACGGCGGCGGCGTTCGGATTGCGGCCGAGACCGACAAGTTGATCAAGGTGCAGGCCGAGGTCCGGCTCGATGTGCCCCCTGCCCGCGCTCGTCGCGGCCAGAAGCGCGCCTTCGAGACCCGCCGCGATTCGCTCGCTGACACGCAGCGCCAAACCATTGATGCACAGGATCAGCACATAATTGCGGATTCCGGCGCGGCCATCGACCCGCCTGTAGCCACTGAATGGCGGCAGGCCGTCGATTTTGTCGGCACCGGAGGCAGGCAGTGGCATTGGCGTTTCCAAACCGTCGCGAGCGTGGCAATCTCTTCAAATCTCAATATTTGATCAAATGTCGCCTTGGCAAGGGCAAAATTGACTTCTTTCGATCGCCGTGCGAGCAATATTTGCTCAAATCAGGGTAGGCTTGAATGCATGGCGCGTATTCCCGACGTTCAGAAGCTTCTTCGTGACGACATCGTTTCCGGAGCCATTCCATTCGGGGCAAGGCTAAGGATCGACGATCTCGCCGGTCGTTATGGCGTAAGCCATATGCCGGTCCGCGAGGCCTTGCGCGCCTTGAGCGGCACGGGATTGGTCGTGCTGGAACCCAATCGCGGCGCCAGCGTCAGGACGGTCCACATGTCGTTTGTGATCGACCTGTTCGATATCCGCAGCGCCGTCGAAACGATGCTGGCGCGGCGTGCCAGCGAGCGGCGTACCGCCGAGCATCTGCGCGATCTGAAGGCCGCGCAGGACATGCTTGAGCAAAGAGTGGCCAGCGACGACTTCCTTGCCGTCCCACATGCCAACAACATCTTTCACGGCGTCATCAACGAGGCGGCCGGCAATCCGGGCGCGCTGTCGATGGTGGATCGCAACTGGCTGCTGGTGGCGGCGATCTGGCAACGCTACGGCTATGACGAGGGGCGCTTCCATGGCGTCATCGACGATCATCGCCACATCATCCGGGCCATAGAGCGCCAGGATGCCGGCTCGGCGGCGACCTTGATGGGCGCGCATATCGAAAAGGCCAAACACGACCTCCTGGCGCGCATCGCCGTCGACCCCAAACCCGATATCGGCCGGCAATGACGGCCGGGTTCGAGGTCGCGGCGTCGACGGGCGATACGCTGGGCGAATCGCCGACATGGCTGGCGCGGGGCGGAGAGCTGTTCTGGGTCGATCTGCGGCGTCCTTGCCTGCACAGGCTGCGGCCCGAGACAGGAGCGGTGACATCGTGGCCGATGCCTGAGGTCATCGGCTCGGTGGTTCCACGAGCATCGGGCGGTGTCGTCGTGGCCTTGCGGCAAGGTCTCCACGCATTTGATCCCGCCAGCGGCGCACTGAGCCTGCTGGCGCGCGTGGAGGATGGGCCGCCCGAGCATCGGCTGAACGACATGAAGTGCGATCCCGGCGGCGGCATAATCTGCGGCAGCATGTGGGACTATGGGCTGCATGCGTCCGGGGCGCTTTACCGGATCGACGCCGCCGGAAGTTCGAGCTGGATCCGCGACGGGATCGCCGTGCCCAATGCGATCGCCTTTGCCCCGGATGGCCGTACCGTCTACTTCACGGATACGCGGCAAGGCGACATAGAGCGGGCGGATTTCGACCCGGCGAGCGGATTTGTGGGGCCGTGGTCTCTGTTCGCCGACCGGCACGCGGCGCCTGGAAAGCCCGACGGCGCCACCGTCGATGCGGACGGCTTCCTCTGGAATGCGCGCTACCAAGGCGGCTCGCTGGCGCGGTTCGCGCCCGATGGCCGGCTCGACAGGCTGGTCCCTCTGCCAGTCACTCAGCCGACCTCCTGCGCCTTCGGCGGTCCAGGCCTGAAGACACTGTACGTGACGACCGCAACGCAGAAGCTGACGGAGGATCAACTGGCCAACGAGCCCCTGGCGGGTTGCCTGCTTGCACTCGACGTCGGCGTGGCGGGACTGCCGGAGCCGGCTTTTGCCGGTTAATCTCGGCTATTGCCAGCCGAGATGGCGGCCACCCGTCGCCTGCAGGTCCGCCCCGGTGATGAAGCTGCCGGCGTCGGAGCAAAGCAGCAACGCCGCTCCCGCCATCTCGCGCGCCTCGCCGGCCCGCTGCATCGGCGCGGACCCCTTCTGGATCTCCGCCCATTTGGCCGCGTCCTCGCGGCGCCAGCGATTGCGCTCGGTAACGACAAGCCCGGGCGACAGGTTGTTGATCGTCACCCCGTGTGGCGCATAATCCTTGGCAAGGTTGAATGACAGATTGTGCTGCGCGCTCTTCAGCGCGGCATAGACGGCGAGATCGGATTCGGGCCGCGTCTGGTTGATGCTGCCGATCGTCAGCACACGGCCCCAGCCATTGTCCTTCATGCCGGGCAAGGCGGCCTGCAGCAATTCGATCGTCGCCTTGAAGTTGATCTTGATCTGGTGCTCGATCTGCTCGGCGGGTAGATCGAGGAAAGGCGTGCGGTACTGGATCGAGGCGCAGACGACAAGCACGTCGACACCACCCAACGCCTCGATCGCCGCCTGGACACAGCGAGCCGCCTCCCCGGCCCGAGCGAAATCAGCATCGATGGCGACGCCGCGCCTGCCCTTCCCGCGAATTTCACGGACAGCTTCGGCGGCCGCATCCGGCTGCCCGAATGCCACGTCGGCGTCGCGAGCGAAATGGACGGCCACATCGGCGCCCGCCTCGGCAAAAACCCGCACGATCTCACGGCCGATGCTGACGCTGCCGCCGGTCACCAAGGCGCGCCGGCCAGCCATCGTGAAGCGCTCGGCAAGAGCCAGCGCATTCTGGATGTCGATCTCTTCCTTTTGCACCGTAGCCCAGCCTTTCCAATTTGATCACACTTTTCTTTGGAGTGCTCTTCAAAACGCATTTTCAGGGAGAAATCCAGAACCAATTCTTCCATTTGATCAAATCAGGTAAGCTGAAAAGCAGTGTCCTTGGCGGCAGCGGCTAGACGAAGGCGTACAGCCCGTCACGCGCCCATCGGAATTGGACAAAGATTCTAAGATTTTCGCGACAGACCGTCGCCTTCTATGGCGTTGACCAGTGTCTCGCTGCCTTGGCGCAGATGCTGCGTCAAAACGCTGACGGCCTCGCCGGCGTCGCGTCGCCGGCAAGCGGCCAAGAGGTCGCGATGCTCCGTCTGCGAGCGGGCGCGGTAGTCGAGGTTCGACAACAGGATACGGACGTAGCGGTCGGCCGCATTATGGTGCGCCTCGATCAGGCCGAGCAACCGGCGATTGCCGCAGGCGTCATAAAGCGCCAGATGAAAGGCCCGGTTCAGCACGCCCCACCTGCCGACATTGCGCTCGGCATCGATCTGATCGAGCACCTGTTCGGCCTCGTCCAGCTTGCCGCCGGGCAGGCCGGGAATGGAGAGCCGCAGTGCCTCGCACTCGAGCAGTTCGCGCACGGCATAGATCTCTCGGATCTCGTCGCCATCCATTCTGGCGACGTGCGCACCCTTTGTCGGGTGGATGGACACGATGCCTTCGGCCTCGAGCTGACGAAGCGCGTCCCGGATCGGCATCCGGCTGAAGCCAAACTGCTCGGCCAGATCATCCTGGCGCAACGTCGTGCCGGCCTTCAGGGTCCCGCTGGCAATGGCCTCGCGCAAGACATTGGCGACCTGCTCGGCAACCGTTTGCGGCCTCTCGATCAAGCCTTCGCCAAATCCGCGCAATCCATGCTCCCATTTCACGTATCGTCAGCTTAGGGGAAAGCTTCATTCTCGGATATAGGTATCCATGTGTACGAGAAGAGTTGCAAGCCGGCGGCGATGCGCCCGGCATGGACGCGAGATCGCCGCGGCGAAACCTTCGGAACGGGAATGGCTTGCAGTTTGGCCCGCGGAAACAGCAAAACTGGCAGCCGCAAGCCGCATGCGGCCAGGCCGGCGCGGCATTGGCGGCAGCGATCATGGGGGCAGGATATGACACTCAGAATGGTAGTGCTTGACGGCAAGCCGCCCAGTGCGGCTGATGTGGCCGAGGTCGCACGACGCAATGCCCGCCTCGAGTTGGGTGGTCAGGCGATGCGCCGCATCCGCGAGAGCCGTGCGCTCATCGAGCATCTCACGCAACTTGGCAGGCCCATGTATGGCGTCACCACCGGTCTCGGTGCGTGCGTGGATACTCCGCTTGCGCAGGCCGACCTGATCGCGTTCCAGCATAGCGTACCGCTCAGCCACAGTATGGGCATCGGCCCCGCCCTTCCGACGGAGGCCGTGCGGGCCCTTATGGCCGCAAGGATTTCAGGCATGGCGGCCGGCGGCACCGGCACCTCCGAACATGTGGTCATGGGCCTTGTGGCGGCACTTAACGCCGGGGTCCATCCGGTGATCCCCAGTTGGGGATCGATCGGGGCGGCGGACCTTGCCGCCCTCGGGCATATGGCAAGGGCGCTGCGCGGCGACGGCGAAGCGGAGTTCCAGGGCAAGATCATGCCGTCCGCCGAGGCGCTGGCTCTCGCCGGGCTCGAACCACTCAACCTGCGCGAGAAGGACGGCCACGCCATCATCGTCGCGAACAGCCTTTCGACCGGAACGGCATGCCTGTGCCTGGAAGACGTCGCCCATCTCATCGACTGGTCGCTGGCTGCCGTGGCCCTCAATTATGAGGCATTCCGCTCATCCGTCAGCGCAATCACCGAGGAGGCGCTGTCAGCCCGCCCGGCATTCGGCCAGCGCGAGGTCGGCGCGCGTCTGCGGGCGGAACTGGCGGGAAGCGGCCTGTGGGAGGACAACGCCGCGCGGCGTCTCCAGGACCCGCTCAGCTATCGCTGCGTGCCGCAGGTGTGGGGCGGCCTGCTGCATGCGTTCGAACAGGCGAAGCTGGCGACGGAGATCGAACTGGCTCATTCGGGCGACAACCCGGTTATCCTGCCGGAGATCGAGCGGGTCGTCTCGAACGGCAACTTCGACCTGACGGCGATGACGCTGGCCTGGGAACAGCTCGGCCAGGCGCTTGCGCATTGCGCGGTCGGCACCGCCAACCGTTGCATGAAGCTGATGTCGCCGATAACGGCGGAGCTGCCGCGCTTCCTGTCGGCCAGGGGTGGGAGCCGCCAGGGCTATGCGGAGCTGCAGAAACCGCTTGCCGCGCTGGAAGTCGAGATCCGGCACCTCGCCAACCCGATGTCGCTCAGCCCGCTTGCCGTTTCGGACGGCATCGAGGATCAGTCGTCGATGGCCCCGCGCGTGGTGGCCAAGACAGCCGAAATCGTCGAGCGGCTGCGTTATCTCGTTGCGATGGAACTTATCTTTGCGGCTACGGGGGTGGAGTTGCGCGGTGTCGTCGACAGCATGGGCGACGGGCCGCAGCGAACCTTCGCCGCCGTGCGCTCCCTTGTCAGCCCGCTTGACGATGACCGCGAAATGAGCACGGACATGACACGGATCGCACGGATGGTGGCGGGCCCACGCGACTGACGCGCCAAGGCGCTCGGCGAGCCCATGGCCCGCGAGCCTCTCCTCACGCAGAAAAGGACACGCCTCTGCGGCGCATGCCTGCCTGCACGCCGTGGACGATCAGGCGTGACAGGATTTCCATGTCGCGCGGCATTCGTGGACGCCAGATATCCAAAAGCAAGGCCACGCGAGGCTTGTCGGCGTTGTTTGTCACTTCGTGAGGGAACGTGTCGTCCCACAACAGACACTCGCCGTCGGCGATCCGCCTCTCCTGATGATTGATCATCATGACCGTCGCCGGACGACCATCTGCCTGTCGAGGGATTACCAGGCCGAGATGGAACCTCATTATGCCTCTGAAAGGGCCGCGATGGCTGGGAATGTGCTTGCCCGGAGCCAGGAAAGAGATCGCCGCCGACTTCACCTCAGGGCATTCTGCAAGCAGCCGGTCGAGGACCGGCATTCGCGCGAGGTTTTGCGGAACCGCGACATCGTAGGCCTTGAGCACGAACATACGCCAGTCGCGACCGTCATTGGCCGAGATGTCGGCCTGTTCAGGCATGATGTCGTGGAAGCGGGGCGCCTTGCCCACGGCAAGCGCTTCGTCGCGGATGGCCTGCCAGGCGGCCGTGAACTTGGTCGCGTTTGGAAATTCGCTGGCGGTATCGAGGATCGCCGGCGCGTCGATGCGCTTTTCGTAGATCCGCCGCACCAGACCGGATGCAAGATCGTAAACTTGAGACATTTCATGGCCTCGAGGACATCATGAAACGAATATCCGGCAATTAAGTTGCTGATCTTGTTCGGCGTATGCCTGTCAGCACGAATTCGTGACCGACGAACAGTCCCGCGATCCCACGCTTTGTTGCTGGCGTGCGTCAGCGTTCAGGGGCGCGTTCGACCAGACGAAACCTGTAGCGATCCCGTATGAATTCATTGAAGAAGCGCCCCTTGGAAGAGGCGGCTTTGAAGGCAGCGTAGGTCTCGGGCTCCACGTCTTCGTAGTCATAGCGGTTTCCGCTCGGCACGAACCAGACCGAGAGCACCCTGGTGGCGAAATGGTACTGTGTGCTGCGGATGGCCGTAGAAGGCATTGGCGTTCTCCCGGATGGATAATCCTGGGCGCAAACGGAAGTTCCAACTGTGCCGGGCAGCCTTGGCTGGCAGGCCTTCCTATAACGAGCAGCGCAGCCGGATCGTCCGTCCGCGCCAGGAGATGAAGGAGCCGGCCCGGTTCTGCCGAGCCGGCCCCAAGGAATCAGAACGCCGGCTCGACCGCGTTGACATTGTCCTTGGTGACGACCGTCAGCGGGATTGGCAAACGGTCCTTGACCTCCTTGCCGTCCATGATCTCCGCCATGGTGTCGATCGCCAGGCGGCCGTCCTCGACCGGCGACTGCACGATGGTGGAGTACATTTCGTTGGTGCGGATCGATTCGAACGCGTCCTTCTGGCCGTTGATGCCGACGATCGGCGGTGCCGCCTTGGACGGATTGGCCTCCTTCCAGGCGTCGATGAAGCCGCGCGCCATGGTGTCGTCATTGGCGTAGACGCCGCTGATCTGGTCGCCGAAACGGGTGATCAGGTCGCGGCTGACCACCAGCGCCTTCTGCTGGTCGAAATCGGCATTGACCGTATCGAGCACCTTGATGTCGGCGCTGGTTTCCTTGAGACGATCGGTGAAGCCGCCGACGCGGCCGATCGTCGTGCCGTTGCCGGCCTGGCCGGCGATGATGACGACGGAACCCTTGCCGCCAAGCGCCTTGCTGAGCGAGTCGGCCGCAAGCTTGCCTTCCTCGTAAACGTCGGGCCCGGTGAACGACTTGATGAACGGCTTGGCATCGTCGCTCATCGGCGAGTTGATGAGGATCGCGGGAATGTTCGCCTGCCGTGCGCGGGCGAGGCCCGGTATGTAGGCCTGCGGGTCGAGCGGCCACAGGATGATGCCGTCAACCTTGCGCGCGACGCAGGTGTTGAGCTGCTCGGTGCCCTTCTGGACGTCGAAATCCTGGCTGAGGCTCAGGATCTCGATGCCGAGTTCGCCGGCGCGCGCCTGGAGCGCCTTGTTGGCCGGCGTCGCATAGGCATGCGAATCCGCGGCCGTGACGTAGCAGACCGTCTTTGCACTGGCCCAGCCCGCCGAGGCCAATATTACCGCCATGGCGGTAATGTGGAGCATGCTTTTCTTGCCAATCATAGGTTTCCTCCCGATCATGTATTTCCTCCTTGAGTGATTGGATTGTCGCGAATGAGCGCGGGGCCTGTGCCCGGCGCCCTCCCCTTGGTAGTCACGGCCCGATCGAGCACGACGAGCAGGATCAGGATAAGCCCCGACACGACCTGCTGGACGTATGCGGGAACGGATTGGAACTCCATCGCGATGGTCAGCGAGCCGATCGTCAGCACGCCGCCAAGCGTGCCGAGCGCGGATCCCTTGCCGCCTTCGAGGCGGGTTCCGCCGACCACGACCGCGGCAATGACGGCGACCGTCAGTTCCGAGCCGAAGACGGGCGAACCGGTGTTGGTGACGAGACTCTGGAGAACGCCTGCGAGACCGGCGAGCGTGCCGGCGAAGACGAAGCCCAGAAAAACGATGCGATCGGAGGCGATGCCGCTCTCCTTGGCCGCCGCCGGATTGGACCCGACCGCAAAGACATTTCGGCCCGGTATGGTACGCGTCAGCCAGACATGCAGCAGCACGATCAGAACGATGAACAGCGCACTGCGGATGGTGAAGATTTCGAGATGGATCTTGGCGAACGCCAGCGAAAGCATGATGTCGGTGCCGGTCACCGGCTGGCTGTTGGTGATCCAATGCGCGAGCGAGCGGAAGATCAGCATCGTCGCCAGCGTCAGCACTAGCGAGTTCACCTTCAGCCCGACGACCAGCGCGCCGTTGATGGCGCCTGCCAGCATGCCGACCAGGATACCGACAAGTGCGGCAGGCAGGATGCCGATCTCGCGCTGCAGGATGACCGACATGATCCCCGCCAGCGCGAACACGGCGCCGCCGGAGAGGTCGATCTGGCCGGCGACCAGAAGCACCGTAAGTCCAATGGCGATCAGGCCGATCGTCGCCGCCCGGTCGAGGCCGAGTCCGAGGGTCGATGCCGAGAAATAACCTGGAACCACCAGGGCGGAAATGATCAGCGTCAGGCCGAGGATGATCACCACCCTGTGCCGCGAGGCAAGCGCCAGGAAGCGCATCACGCCACCCCCCTCTTGCGCAATGCCACATCCATGCCGACGGCGCCGACGATCAGGATGCCGAGGACAAAACCCTGGATCGGCGTGCGCACGCCGTCGAGCACCATGACGTTGGTCAGAAGCTGCACGAAGATCAGGCCCGCGATCGCCCTCGGCACCGAGCCGAAACCGCCGATGATCGACACGCCGCCGACCACGACCGCGGTGATGGCGCTGAACTCGTAGCCGGCGCCGATCAGCGGCCGCGCGCTTTGCAAGGTCAGGCCCAGCAGGCCGCCGCTGACGCCCGAAGCCAACGCCGTGATCACGAACGCACCGGCCTTCACCGCCTCCACCGGCACCGCGCTCGCCTCGGCGGCGCTGTAATTGCCGCCCGTGGCGAGCGTCCACCTGCCCCAGAAGGAGCGCGAGAGGACGATATGGCCTATGAGGGCGATCAGCAGGAAAATCAGCACCACGACCGGGACGCCGAAGAGCCGGCCCTTGGCGAATTCGGCCGAAGCGGGATTGTTGCCATAGACGATGACGCCGCCGACGGCCGCCTGCACGATGCCCAGCCCGATGGTGCCGATGCCGAGCGTGGCGATGATGGGATTGATACCGACATAGCCGACCAGCACGCCGTTGAGCAGGCCGATAAGGCCCGCAAGCGCCACCGCCAGGACGAAGGCAGGAACCGGCCCGATCATTGGCTGCAGCCCGAGCGAGAGGATGGCCCCGCAGGCGATGGTGGCCGGCACCGACAGGTCGGCCAAGCCGCCGGCCACAAGCACGAAAGTCATGCCGACGACGACGATGCCGACAATGGACATCGAGGTCAGGACGTTGAGCAGATTGCCTGTGGTGAAGAAGGCGGGGCTGACGAATGAGCCGTAGAGCACCACTGCAAGGATAGCGAAGCCAAGCCCCGCCTTGGACAGGACATCGGCAAGCCTGCTGCCGCGCGTGAAGCGGTCATTGCGGTTCGCCCCGCTGGTCTCCTTGGCCGCATCAGTCATGCAGCCTCCCCCGTCGCCAGCGCCATGATGCGCTCCTCGCTCAGTTCGGCGCGGGCGAGCGCCTCCGATGCGCGGCCGTCGCGCATCACAACGACGCGATCGCAGACGCCGAGGATTTCGGGCAGTTCCGACGAGATCATCACCACCGCCATGCGGTCGGCGACAAGCCGGCCGATGATGCTGTGGATCTCGGCCTTGGCGCCGACGTCGACGCCGCGCGTCGGCTCGTCGAGGATGAGCACGGAGGGCTTGGCCGCGAGCCATTTGGCGATGACCGCCTTCTGCTGGTTGCCCCCCGACAACAGGTTGATGCGCCGCTCCCCGTCGGGCGGCGAGATGGAAAACTGCTTCACATAGATCGCCGCCAGCGAACGGTCGGCGCTGCGCCTGATACGGCCGAAGCTGGTCAGACGCCGCAATATCGGCAGACTGATGTTCTCGCGGACCGACATGCCCGGAATGATGCCGTCGCCCTTGCGGTCCTCGGGGACGTAGGCGATCCCGGCTCGCACCGCCTCGGAAGGAGAGTTGATGGCGACCTTGCGCCCGTTGACGCTGACCGTTCCCTCCACCAGCCGCGACAGGCCGAAGATGGCGCGCGCTACCTCGGTGCGCCCCGCCCCGACCAGTCCGGTCAAGCCCAGTATCTCGCCGGCGCGCACATCGAAGCTGACATCGCGGAAATGCGCCCCGTCGCCGATGCGTTCGACACGCAGCACGGACTTGCCGATCGCGGCCGGGCTTTTCGGGAACACGTTGGCGACCTCGCGGCCGACCATCAGCCTGATCATCTCGGCCGCGGTTATGCCGTCGATCGGACGGGTCTCGATCATTGAGCCGTCGCGCAGCACGGTCACCTCGTCGGCGATCTCGAGGACCTCCTTCAGCCTATGGCTGATGTAGACGATGGCGATGCCGTCATCGCGCATCTTGCGAAGGATCCGGAACAGCGCCGCGGTTTCGTGCTCGCTCAGGCTCGATGTCGGCTCGTCCAGCACGATGATCCTGGGCTGCGCCGCATAGGCCTTGGCGATCTCGACCAGTTGCTGCTGGCTGATCGACAGGTCGCCGAGCCGCGCGCGCGGGCTGATGGCCGCGCCCAGCTCGGCGAGGACGGCGGCGGCCTTCCTGACCATTTCGCCCTTGCGCAGCCAGCTCCATTTGCCGGGCATGCGGCCGAGATAGACGTTCTCCGCGACGGTCAGGTCGGGAACAAGATTGATCTCCTGGTGCACCATGCGAATGCCGAGCGCCTGGGCATCGGCGGGGCGCCGCATGCGCACTTCGGCGCCGCCGACGAGGATCGTGCCGGCGGTCGGAGCGTAGGATCCGTTGAGCACCTTCATCAGCGTCGACTTGCCGGCGCCATTCTCGCCGACGACCGCATGGACGGTGCCGAACCGGACGGCGAAATTGACGTTCGACAGGGCCTTCACGCCGGGAAAACTCTTGGAGATGCCTCTCATGTCCAGGGCACAATCGGCGGCGGCACTCATCTAGGCTTGGTCCTCCCTGGTAGCATGCGGGCAACGTTATGTTAGTATAATGCACTTCAAGGCACGGTTCGGCCCACCTCGAGCCGGCCCGAAGGCCCCTTTCAGCGCATCCGCACCAGGCACTTCACCATAGGCTGAAAATCACGCAACGGGCGGCACTATTGCACTAATATAATAGTTCTGGCAAGCTGGATCTGACCGCTCCCGTCACTGGCGTCGGATCGCAACGAACCCCGCGTCGCAAGCAGGTGCATTCCGTTTGACATTCGAATAATTTTGCCATTTCAGGTGGACGAACGATGGGATTTTCCATGGATCTAGATCCTTCGACCCTCAATCGAGCCCTCCCGCTGCGCGACCAGATATACAACAAGATCCGCAACATGATCGTCGTCGGACGGCTGAAACCGGGTGAGGTCATCAATGAGATCGCCATTGCCGAAGCGCTGGGCGTCTCGCGCACGCCCGTGCGCGAAGCGGTCAAACGCATCAGCGACGAAGGGCTCGTCAAGATCCTGGCGCAGACCGGCACCTACGTTGCTCCCATCAGCCGGGCCGACCTCGAGGAAGCCTATGTCATCCGGCGCGCATTGGAAATGGAGAGCGCCAGGCGCGCCGCCGCCAAGCTGACGCCGGCTGCCAGTGAATTGCTGGAAGACAACATGGCCGCGCATAAGCTCGCCATTGCGCGCGGCAGGTACGCCACAGCGATTCAGCTCGACGATGTCTTTCACCGCACCATCGCCGAAATATGCGGCTTGCCGATGATCTGGCGCGCCGTCGACATCTCAAAGGCGCAGATGGATCGCGGCCGCTATCTCGCCATTCCGAAGCCCGGCTATGGCGAGCAAACGATCGAGCAGCACGAGGCCATTCTGGACGCGCTGAAGCGTCACGACGCCGAGGGCGCCGCACAGGCGATGGAGCATCACCTCGAGACGTCATTTCGCAACACGCTCGAAGTCGCCGCCGAGCTTCTCGACTGACGACCTCGACTGAGCGCTGAGACGGGCGGCGGAGGTTCCAGGTCCATTCAGCGTCGACCTGTAACCTGCCATCCGGCCGGTTTGCCTATGCCCGGCGAGCAATGTTCGCAGCTTGACCGTTGACGTTCTATTATATTAGTATTCCGATCCATTCGGCGGCATTGTGCCGGCGGGGCTTTTTCAGAGTTCGTAATGGCGCGGTTCATCCAGCTTTCGCATGCCGACAACATCCTTCTGGCGGTCGATCCGTTGATGATCGGCGACAAGGCAGGCGACATCCCCGCGAAGGCGCGCATACCGCGCGGCCACAAGATGGCGATCTGCGACATCGCTTCGGACGAGCCGGTCGTGAAATACGGGCAGACCATCGGATTCGCCCGCGGGCCGATCGCCGCCGGCGATTGGGTTCACGAGCACAATGTATATCTGCGCAATTTCGAACGCGACTATCTGTTCGGCACCAACGCCAGCCAAACGCCTGTCGTCCCTGAAGCCGAGCGCGCGACCTTCATGGGTTACCGCAGGCCGAGCGGCAAGGTCGGGACGCGCAACTTCATCGCTGTCCTGACCTCGGTAAATTGTTCGGCCAGCGTCGCCCGCTTCATCGTAGAAGAGGTCAACCGCTGCGGCATCCTGCGCGACTATCCCAATGTCGACGGCGTGATCTCGCTCGTCCATGGCACCGGCTGCGGCATTGACACCAAAGGCCCCGCTTACGACCTCTTGAAGCGCACGCAGTGGGTTTTGCCACGAACCCCAATGTCGGCGGCGTGCTGATGGTTGGGCTCGGCTGCGAGGCGTTCCAGATTCCGCGCTGGATGCAGTCCTACAATATCGAGGAGAGCACGACCTTCCGCACGATGACGATCCAGGAGACTGGCGGCACACGCAAGACGGTCGAGGCCGGGGTCAAGGCGATCGTCGATATGCTGCCCATGGTCAACGCCGCGCAAAGGACGCCACAACCGGCCTCCGAACTGGTGCTCGCGCTGCAATGCGGCGGGTCGGACGGCTATTCCGGCATCAGCGCCAATCCGGCGCTTGGCGCCGCCGTGGACCTGCTTGTCGCGCAAGGCGGCACGGCGGTGCTGTCCGAGACGCCGGAGATCTACGGCGCCGAACATCTGCTCACCATGCGCGCGGAAAACCGCGCGGTCGGCGAGAAGCTGATCGAGCGTATCCGCTGGTGGGAGGACTACACAGCCAAGCACGACATGGAAATGAACAACAACCCGTCTCCCGGCAACAAGCTCGGCGGGTTGACGACGATCCTGGAGAAGTCGCTCGGCGCGTCCGCCAAGGGCGGGACGACCAATCTGCGCGCGGTGCTGGAATATGCCGAACCGATCAACGAACGCGGCCTCGTCTTCATGGACACGCCCGGCTACGATCCGGTTTCGGCAACCGGCCAGGTCGCCGGCGGCGCGAACATATTGTGCTTCACCACCGGGCGCGGTTCGGCCTTCGGCTGCAAGCCGACGCCCTCGATCAAGCTTGCCTCCAATTCCTTCATTTTCGAGCAGATGCGCGAGGACATGGATATCAATTGCGGGGACATCCTCGACGGCGTCACGCTGGACGATAAAGGCCAGGAGATCTTCGCAGAGATCCTGCGCGTGGCATCGGGTGGGCGTACCAAATCGGAAACGCTGGGCTACGGCGACAATGAGTTCGTGCCCTGGAACCTCGGCGCTACCATGTAGCGACATCGCCCGCCCGCAACAGGCAACCTCAATTCTCTCAACCAGAAAGAACGCTCGGCATGAACAGGATCGATCTTGACGGCCAACACGCCGTGGTCACCGGAGGCGCGCAAGGCCTCGGCTTCGCGATGGCCAAACGTTTCGTCGCCTCCGGCGCGACGGTCACCTTATGGGACGTCGACGAGGCGCGCCTCGAAACGGCCAAGCGCGACCTTGGCAAGGCCGCCACAACCCTGGTCGTCGACATTGCGGATTGGGAGACGGTGGACGCCGCGCGGGCAAAAACCGAGGAGAGCGCCGGCAAAATCTCCATCCTGGTCAATTCTGCCGGCATTGCCGGTCCCGCCGCCCCGCTCGACAGCTACGACATAGAGACGTGGAAGAAGATCATCGACATCAACGTCAACGGCACCTTCTACGCCAACCGCGCCGTGGTGCCCGGGATGAAGGCGCGCAATTACGGGCGGATCGTCAACATCGCTTCCGTCGCTGGCAAGGAAGGCAATCCCAACGCCGCCGCCTATTCCGCTTCGAAGGCGGCGGTCATCGGCATGACCAAATCGCTCGGCAAGGAGCTCGCGCAGTATGACATTGCAGTCAACTGCATCTCGCCGGCCACCGCGCAGACTCGAATCCTCGAACAGCTCACGCCCGAGCACATCGAATACATGCGCTCGCGCATTCCACGCGGCCGTCTGCTGGAGGTCGACGAGGCCGCCGCCATGGTCGCTTGGCTCGTCTCAAAGGAAAACAGCTTCACCACCGCCTCGACCTTCGACCTGTCGGGCGGGCGCACGACCTATTAGTCGAATACCCGCGCGCCGCGAAGCGTCTGCGCCGCGGCGCGCCGGTACACCGGCACTTGCTGCCTCACGGAGATGCGGCCGCGTCGCCTGCGAAGACTCGAGCTGCCTGGATCTGGGGGCGCAGCATCAGGTAGAACGCGACGACGTGCGTGATCATCAGCAGTGGGACATAGATTACGGGGATCGCGTATGCAGCGCCCAACTGCCCCGCCAGCTCAGGAAGACCGGCTTGGCTGCCGTGATAGTAGTCGACGGCGATATCGATCGTCCCCACGAGATTGAACGCGACGACGAACAACCAGAACAGCGGACGTATCCTCGTCGTCAAAAGCGCCAGCATGGCCAACACTCCGGTTGCGAAGTCGCCATAGGCGGCGAAGGTGGCGAAATCAGCCGGCAAATCGCGCCCGACGACGCCTGGAACGATGAAGACAAGCCCGAAAAAGCGGAAGCTGTGCAGCGTGGCGATGGCACGTTGCGCCTCGACCAGGTTGACGGATCTGAGCCGGGGCAAGACATACACGCCGACGCAGAGCAGCCAAGGCACGTAGCCTAGAGCGAGATGTAACAGGAAAATGGTTGCAGGCGACATATGGCCTCCCAAGAGATGTAAGGCGCAATTTACGCCCGCTTTCCAGCGGTCGACTATTCGCGATAATGTTGACGGGGCATGAAGCAGAACTTCACAATCCGGAAAGGTGCGCTCGACGGCGTGGAGGCGTTCCTCGGCGTCGCGCAACACCGCAGCTTCCGAAAAGCGGCCGCGGAGCTCGGCGTCACGCCATCGGCGATCAGCCAGGCGGTGCGCGCGCTCGAGGTGCGCGTCGGCGCGGCGCTCTTCATGCGCACGACGCGCAGCGTCGGCCTGACCGAAGCCGGCGAACGGTTCCTTTCGCGCGCAAAGCCCGCTTTCGAGGAACTGGTCGCAGCAAGCGAAGTCGCACGTGAACTTGGGCAGCGGCCGACCGGGCTGTTGCGCCTCTCCGTGCCGCGCGCCGTGGTGCCGATCCTGCTGGAGCCGCTGGTGGCATCCTTTTGCCAGGCCTATCCCGAAGTAGAGGTGGAGATCGCCGCAAGCGCTGAGCTGGTCGACCTGGCGGCCGAGGGGTTCGACGCCGGCATCCGGCTCGGCCAGTTCATCGCCGCCGACATGGTCGCGGTTCGGCTGACGCCGCCGTTCCCGCTCGTGGTCGTCGGCAGCCCTGGCTATCTGCGCCGGCAGAAACGGCCGGAGCGCCTCGACGATCTGCGCGGCCATGCCTGCCTGCGCATGCGCCGCTCCAACGGATCGATCGCGCCCTGGCCCTTCATCGACGGCAACAAGACCGTCGAGGCAATCGTCTTCGGGCCGCTGGTCGCGCATGATTACCCGACACTGCTTGGCGCGGCGATCCAAGGTGTCGGACTTGCACAGGTGCCCGGCCCTCTCACCGAAGCCCCGATTGCCGATGGCCGGTTGCAAGCGTTGCTCACGCCCTTCGCCGTCACGACGCCGGGCGTTTTTCTGTATTATCCCGACAGACGCCAGGTCCTGCCCAAGCTGCGCGCGTTCATAGAGCATGTTAAATATCGGGGAACGGACGCCGAAGGCGCGCGAACTTCCTGAGGCCACGCCCTCGATGACATGCTTGCCTGTTCGTGCCGCGCTATCTCTTTGTTTTTGTCGCAATTCCCAAGGGAAAGCGCTACGCGCTTTTCCCGGGAAAACCGTACACACTTTTCCTGGAATTACTCTAATTGGCGCGAAGGGCCGCGATCACCGCGGCGGTAACCTCGGCGGTGCTCGCGGTGCCGCCGAGATCGGGGCTGAGATATTCCGCCCGGTCCGTGACAAGCTCGATCGCAACCATGAGGCGCCGCGCGGCGGCCTGCTCGCCGAGATGCTCAAGCATCAGGCTCGCCGTCCAGAACGATCCGAGCGGATTGGCGACGCCCTTGCCGGTAATGTCGAAGGCCGAACCGTGGATGGGTTCGAACATGGACGGCCGGCTGCGCGAGGGATCGATGTTCGACGTCGAGCCGATGCCGAGTGATCCACCCAGTGCGGCGGCCAGGTCGGAGAGGATGTCGGCATGCAGGTTGGTCGCCAAAACCGTGTCGATGCTGCCGGGCTTGTTGACCATGCGCTGGGTCATGGCGTCCACCAGCATCCAGTCGACGCTGAGACCGGGATAGTCGCGAAGCACGCCGCGCACGACTTCGTCCCACAGAACCATGCCGTGACGCTGCGCATTCGACTTGGTGACAACCGTCAGAAGCTTGCGGGGGCGCGACAGCGCAAGCTCGCAGGCGAAACGTGCGATGCGTTCTATCCCGGCGCGGGTAAAGACTGCGACATCCATGCCGACCTCGATAGGCAGTCCGCGATGGGCGCGACCACCGACGCCGGCATATTCGCCTTCGCTGTTTTCGCGCACGATCACCCAGTCAATCTGCTTGCCGAGATCGGGCCGCAACGGGCCGGTCAGCCCGGGCAAGAGGCGCGTCGGCCGCACGTTGGCGTATTGGTCGAATCCCTGGCAGATGGCCAGGCGCAGGCCCCAGAGGGTGATGTCGTCGGGAAGGTCCGGATCGCCGACCGAGCCGAAATAGATCGCATCGAAACCCTCCAGTTGCCCGAGGCCGTCCGGCGGCATCATGCGGCCGTTGCGGCGGTAATAATCGGAGCCCCAGTCGAAGCGCTTGAAGTCGAAGGCCAAACCCGGCTCGACAGCGATCAGGGCTTCCAGAACCTTCACGCCGGCCTCGACGACCTCCGGCCCGATACCGTCACCACCGATGACAGCGATCCTATGCGAGGACATTTTCAGTTTCCTTCTCGATGGCAGCGACGATGGCGCCGCGGTTGTGGCCAAGCCATTGCAGCAGCATGCGAGTGGATTCGATCATCGCGTAGGGATTGACGATACCCTTGCCGGCGATATCGGGCGCGGACCCGTGCGCCGCCTGCGCCATGGCTATGTCGCCTTCGCCGATGCACAGGTCCTACCGCTGATAATGCCCGGCGGTTCTTCAGCCTAGCCGCACGGCGTGCCACTTCAGGTGATCGTCCATGAAGGTCGAGATGAAGTTGTAGGAATGATCGTAGCCTTCCTGCATGCGCAAGGTGAGGTCGATGCCGGCCTTCTTGCAGGCTTCATCGAGCAGCCACGGACGGAGGCCTTCGTCAAGGAACCCATCGGCCGTGCCCTGATCAACCAGGAACTCGCCAAAACGGCGGCCGTCCTCGATAAGCAGCGTGGCGTCATAGGCGCGCCAGTCCCTGTCGTCGGCGCCGAGATATTTCTCGAGCGCAGGCCGCGACCAGCCAGCAGTCGTCGGCTGAACGATCGGCGCGAAGGCCGAGCAACTCCTGAAGCGGTCGGGGTTCTTCAGCGCGATCGTCAACGCGCCGTGTCCGCCCATCGAATGCCCCGATATGCCCTGGCGCGCCATGTCGGCAGGAAAGTTCGCGCCGATCAATCCCGGCAGCTCGTCGAGGACGTAGGAATACATACGGTAGTTCCTGGCGTAAGGCTGCTGCGTCGCATCGACATAGAAACCGGCGCCGCAGCCGAACTGCCAATTATCCTTCTCGTCCGGCACATCGGCACCGCGCGGGCTGGTGTCGGGGCAGACCACGATGAGACCAAGCTCGGCCGCCAGGCGCCGGTACTCGCCCTTGTCCATGACATTGGCATGAGTGCAGGTGAGACCCGAAAGATACCACAGCACCGGCACCGGCCCATCCTTGGCCTGCGGCGGCACGAAGACGGCAAAGGTCATGTCGCAGGCGCAGACCTCTGAAGCGTGCGAATAAACACCCTGGACGCCGCCATGCGACTTGGACGTGGAAACGACTTTCATCAACTCTGCCTTTTCGTCATGACCTTTCCGTCCGACATAGCTGCCGGCCGCCGCACCCGCAACCTTCAGCCCTGTAAACAGCACCGGCGGCGTAACCGAGGTGCACCTTGGTCACGCCGCCGGTCGACGCCGGACTTTGGGAACACGCCGACCTGGCCGGGAGGCTGGAGGTAGCGAAAAGTCCGGGCATTTCTGTGGCCCGCCTTCTCAAGCCGACAGGGCTCCTGTCGGTCCAAGCGGGGATGTCCTCGGGCCCGCGGCGTGTGGCCGCCCTCAGTAAACCACGACACTCCTGATCGACTTGCCCTCATGCATGAGGTCGAACCCCTTGTTGATGTCCTCGAGCTTGAGCGTGTGGGTGATCATCGGATCGATCTCGATCTTGCCGTCCATGTACCAGTCGACGATCCTGGGCACGTCGGTGCGGCCGCGCGCGCCGCCGAAGGCGGTGCCCATCCAGGTCCGCCCGGTGACCAGCTGGAAGGGCCGCGTCGAGATCTCCTGGCCGGCGCCCGCCACACCGATGACCACCGACTTGCCCCAGCCGCGATGCGAAGCCTCCAGCGCCTGGCGCATCACCTTGGTGTTGCCGGTGCAGTCGAACGTGTAGTCGGCGCCGCCGATCTGGTCGGCGCCGCGCTTGGTCATGTTGACGAGATGGGGAACGATGTCGCCGTCGATCTCCTTCGGATTGACGAAATGCGTCATGCCGAAGCGCTCGCCCCAGGCTCGTCTGTCGTTGTTGAGATCGACGCCAATGATCATGTCGGCGCCGGCAAGTTTCAGGCCCTGGATGACGTTCAGCCCGATGCCGCCGAGGCCGAAGACCACCGCGGTCGCGCCTTGCTCGACCTTGGCGGTGTTGATGACCGCGCCCACGCCGGTGGTCACCCCGCAGCCGATGTAGCAGATCTTGTCGAAGGGCGCGTCGGGATTGACTTTGGCAACGGCGATCTCCGGCAGCACGGTGAAGTTGGAGAAGGTCGAGCAGCCCATATAGTGAAACAATTTTTCGCCCCCGATCGAGAAGCGCGAGGTGCCGTCAGGCATCAGGCCTTGCCCCTGCGTGGCGCGGATGGCGGTGCACAGATTGGTCTTCCGCGACAAACACGACGGGCACTGGCGGCATTCGGGCGTATAGAGCGGGATCACATGGTCGCCCTTTTTGACCGAGGTGACGCCCTTGCCGACATCGACCACCACGCCGGCGCCCTCGTGGCCGAGAATGGCCGGGAACAGGCCCTCGGGATCGGCGCCCGACAGCGTGAACTCGTCGGTGTGGCAGATGCCGGTCGCCTTGATCTCGACCAGCACCTCGCCCTCGCGCGGGCCGTCGAGGTCGACCTCCATGACCTCAAGCGGCTTTCCGGCAGCAACGGCAACAGCGGCGCGGGTTTTCATTTCTTTCTCCCAAACTTGCTTGCCGGGACGATCGATCGCCCGGCGTTGCGGTAGAAATCATGCGGCCTTGGCCGGCCCCGCCGGGAACACGCCCGACATCACGGTAAAGCCTTTGATGCGTTTGACGCGATCGCACCAGCGCCGGACGGCGGGATAGTCCTGGCGCGCAATGCCGCCCTCCTCCGACAGCATGATATAGGGAAAGCAGGCAATATCGGCGATGGTCGGATGATCGGCCGAGCAGATCCAGCCGCGGCCCTGCTGCTCGCCGAACCACAGATGCTCGTCGAGGATACGGAACAGCCGGTGCGCGCCGGCGCGCGCGGCATCGATGTCGAAATCGTAGAACAGCGCGTCGTGCAGGCGGGCGGCCGACGCCGTCGAAGTGATGCCGTCGGCGAAGGCCAGCCACTGGCTGATCTCGCCGAGCAGGGCCGGGCTGTTCCGGGGATACCATGTGCCCGACGGATCGTATTTCGACGCCAGGTAGACCAGGATCGCCTGGGCGTCGCGTAGGATCAGCCCGTCATCCTCGATGACCGGCAGTTGGCCGAGCGGATTGAGCTTCAGGAACCATTCCGACTTGTGCTCGCGGCCGGGATAGAAGTCGACCGGCACGGTCTTGTAGTCAATACTGAGAAAACTCATCAGCAGCCGCAGCTTGTAGCAATTGCCCGACAGTTCGTAATCGTAAAGGGTGATCATCGGGAGTTCCTAAATGTCGAGCACGAGGCGTGCCGATTTGGCGCGCGAGACGCAGGTCATGATCTTGGTTCCGGCCTTCCTCTCGGCATCGTTGAGATAGACGTCCTGATGATCCGGCTCGCCCTCGATCACTGTCGCGACGCAGGTACCGCATGCGCCCTGCTCGCAGGACGACGGAACATCGATGCCATTCTCGCGCATGACCTGCATGATCGTCTTGCCGCCCGGCACCTGCAGCGTGACGCAGGAGCGCGCCAGCGCCACTTCGAAGCTCGAACTGTCGTCGATCTTGTTGGTGTTCTTGAAATATTCAAAATGGATGGCGGGATCCGGCCAGCCCTGCTCGGCGGCGATCTTGCGCGCGGCTTCCAGCATCGGTCCGGGACCGCAGATGTAGAGATGCATGCCGTCCCGGTAACCGGCGAGAATCCCCCGAAGCTCGGCGCCGGTCGCGTCCGGCGACAGCCCGAGATGCGGCTTCAGCGCATCGCCGAGATGCTTCAGCCGATCGGCGAAAGCGAGGTGTTCCTGCCCTTGCGCGAAATAGTGAAGCTCGTGCGCCAGCTCCTGGTTCTTCAGCGCCTGCGCCATTGCGAGCAGCGGCGTGATGCCGATGCCGCCGGCCACGAACAGCGTCTTGATCGCGTCACGGCGCAGCGGGAAATTGTTGCGCGGCTCGGAGATCGCCAGCACGTCGCCCTCGCGGACTGTCTCATGCATGCATTTGGAGCCGCCCTTCGAATCCCGCTCCAGCTTGACGCCGATGATGAAGCTGTCGGTTTCACCAGGGCCGTTGGTGATCGAATACTGCCTGATCTCGCCATTGGGCATATGGACGTCGATATGGGCTCCAGGCTGGAACGTCGGCAGGATGCCCTTGATCGGGCGGAGCTCGAAACCGGCAACGCCGTCGGCCGCCTGCCATTTCCTCGCCACGGTGACGCGCAGCGCCGCCTTGCGGCCATGTGCGGTCACCTCGGGCATTTCGGCGAGTTCGGCCGACACCCTTTCATAGACCGGTTCGATCGGGGCAGGCGCCGTGGCATTTGCCGCCTCCCGCTCGGCCTCATCGCGCAGCTTGGAAAGCCGCTCATTGTGGTGGCACAGGATGGCGATGCGCGCGGCTGCTTCGACCTCCTGATCGAGCACGCCACGGATCACCGAGCGGTTTGAATCAACCGGCTGCACGAAGAACACGCCGCGCGTCTCGGCACCGCCATCGCGCGAATGCAGCGCCACAGCAAAATCCCGCGCGGCCTCGATGATGGTTTCCGCGCCCTCGCCTTCGATCGCTGCGTTGGGCTGAAAGCGATAGGCTTTCAGCCTTTCGACGACCTTGTCGGCCGGCGCGTTGACCGCGATTCCGCGCAAGGCGAGCAGCTTGCCTTCGGTCAGCGCGGCAACATCCGGCACTTCGCCGCGAGGCTCCTCGGACGACCAGACAAGACCGTAGCGCTCGACCGCCGGGAAGGTGCGGTTGGTGATGGTGCGGGCCGGCGCGTCGGCAGGATGCGCTGGAATGTAGGTGCAGCCGGCGGTGCGGTTCGAATAACGCCAGCCGTGATATTGGCACTTCAGCTCGCGCCCGTCATTGATGCCTATCGACAGCCTGACGCCGCGATGCAGGCAGCGGTTTTCCCAGATGTTGATGTAGCCGTCATCGGCCCGCCAGACGGCGAATTCCCGGCCGAGCAATTGACCATGGAAAACGTGGCGGTACGGCAAATCATGGGAAGCGGCGATCGGATGCCACTGGCTTCTGGCTTCTTCCAACATCAATCGTCTCCAAGAATCTCGTCAGGCCGCAACCGGAATGACACCGTAGATCACTCCCTTCTGGCTGAGCCAGCGCCGGTAGGCGATGGCCGACTTATCGGCCCGGATGGGCGTTTCGGCGCGCGGATCGAGCGGCAGGCGTTTGGGCACCTGGTTTTCCAGGATCGGCTTGTCCTGGCCGAAGATCGTCTGCTGGAAGCGCTTGATCACCTTGTCTTCATTGTCTTCGTCGAGCACGCAAAGCAGCATGTGGGCGCGCACATGCTCCTGGTCGACCGGCTGCAGGAAGATGGCGATGACGTCGCGCCGTGCCTCGTCGACCGGGCTCGATTTATAGAGCACGGAGCAATAGGGGTGCGGCACGCGATAGACATAGTCCACGTCGGCGCCGCCACCGGAAGCGGTCGAAGCCATCGGCTGGAAGAAGCGGCAGCGCGTGGCCAGGATCTCGTCGCGGTCGACGGATATCTCGACGTCGTATTCCTTGACTTCGGTATGCGGCTCGACGCCGAGTATGTCGGTATGCACATAGGGAAAGTGGCCCATGTCGAGAAAGTTCTCGATGGCGCGCGGTGCCGAGACGTTGACGCCAAACGTGGCCGCGTTGAGCTTGCGGCGGTCCGGCTCTTCATATTCCGGGATCGGGAACAGCTCGGCCGGTGGCGAGCCGAGCGAAGTCCAGACATAGCCGTAGGCGCTTCTTGCCGGCAGCCTGTCGGCGCCTGGAACACGATCCACCCCTTCTACATCGGGACGTGAGCGCCAGACGACGGGCTCACCATCCATATCGACCGCAAAACTGAGGCGCTCCTCGAGCAGAACGGTGTCCTGGACAGCGCCGGGAATGGTCTCGGCGATCGCCCCTACGGGATGCCAGAGATTGAGGATCACAGGATCCGAGCATTTTGTCATCGTTTTATCCTCTGGAAGCCCTCAGACGTCATCAGGCTTGTGCCGGTATCGCGCCATAGGTGACGGCCCGATCACGCAACCAGCGCCGGTAGGAAACCGACACGGCATCGGCACGGATCGGGGTCTCGGCACGTGGATCGAGCGGCAGGCGCTTGGGTACCTGGTTCTCCAGGATCGGTTTGTCCTGGGCGAAGATCAATTGCATGAAGCTGCGCACCGTTGCCGCCTCCATGCCTTCCTTAAGATAGCAGAGGTAAGGATGCGCGATGCAGTTTTCCTCGTCCACCGGCTGCACGAACAGGGTAATGACGTCGAGCCGGTCCTTCTGGATCGGGTTGCTCTTGTAGAGAGCCACCGTGTAGGGCCGAATCACCTTGTAGATGTAGTCGACGACAAAGCCTTCCTTGGCGGTCGGCGAAGCCACCGGCTGATAGAATTTGCATTCGGTCGCCAGCACCTCGTCCTGCGCTGTGATCTCAACCTTGTAGGGCGCGACCTCGGTATGCGGCTCCTCGCCGAGCCAGCCGGTATGAATGAAGGGGAAATGCCCCATATCGAGAAAATTCTCGACCGCGCGGAGGCCCGACACCTTGACCGCGATCGAACCGCCGCTGACCAGATGCCGGTCTGCCTCATTGGCCTCAGGGATATAGATGATGTCGCGCCAGGGCTTGTCCAGGCAGGTCCAGATGAAGCCATAACGCTGGGCGCTTTTCAGCGTGGCGCCCGTATCGCTGCGAACGACTTCGATCTTGTTTGAACACTTGTGAACGGAGAGAGCGACCCCAAGCAGGCATGTGGCAAACCGCGTATCCTGGCTTAGCGATTCCTGATCCGCGACGATGTGCCAGTCGTTCAAAAGCTCGCGGTCAACGCAACGGGTTGCCATCGGCTTCCCTCCCAACTCGGCTAGCCCTTCACCATGAACCTAGCCCGACGTTTCGGGATGACGAAACCACAAGATTGGATACCAATCAACATTTTTTTGTCGTCCAAAATCCTTTTTTGTGTTGACAGATTATGATGATTGAATTCCGATATGAGAAAGCTGAACCTGGGATATGTCGTGTCCTGACGAGGCATGTCGCCATCACGAAAGCCTGCTGATCATGTCGTCGAAATGGCGGAGAACCATGCCTTGAGCAGCCGTTCCCAGACCATCGCGGATACGCTGACCCGCGCCATCATCGACCATCGCCTCGTGCCCGGCTGCAAGCTCGGCGAACGCGAACTCTCCGAAATATTCAACGTGAGCCGCATCGTGGTGCGCCAGGCCCTGATCCGGCTCGCCGATGACGGGCTGGCCCAGATCGAACGCAACCGCGGTGCCTTCGTCGCCAAGCCGAGCATGCAGGAGGCGATGGAGATCTACGACGCGTTGACGCTCGTCGAACAGGGCGTCGCAGCACAGCTCAGCGATCGCCTTGGGCCGGCCGGCTGGGCCGAGCTGCGCCAGCATGTCGAGCGCCAGCGCCAAGCTGTTGCCGCCGGCAACGATGCGCTGGCCGACGTGCTGGGCCAAGAGTTCCATACCGTGTTCGTACGCCTCAGCCGCAACAAGGTCATGCAGGAAATCCACGCGCAGCTGGTGCGCCGCACGACGCTGCTGCGCTCCCTCATTTCAGCCGATTTCGACTATTGCAATCTGCTGGACGACCACTCGCGGGTCGTCGACCTGCTGGAGAAGGGCCGGCTGAAACCGGCCATGGACCTGATCGACACCCACCACCGCGCGGTGGTGCGCGGCTACATCATGGATCGCGCAGTGTTTCCAGAGATGACGCCTGCCGAAGCGCTAGCGCCCTATCTCGACGGCAAGGCCGACGGCGCGACTGTGCCGCTGCGAAGATTGTCGAATGCATCCGGCGGCGGCGACGCGGCAACGCATCTCCACCTCCATATCCCCAGAACAGACCGGGCACCGACAAGCCGGGCATCAACAAAAAAGACCAACAGAGGGCTACCATCATGAAGAAACTGACGAGACGTGAATTCCTGAAACACAGCGGCGCGGCCGGCGCGGCTCTTGGCGCGGGAGCGCTGAGCACCATCGCACAGGCGCAGGAGGTGCTGAAGATCGGTGCCGTCTACGTCTCGCCGGTCGCCGAGATCGGCTGGACCAAGCAGCACAGCCTCGGCGTCGAGGCCATCAAGGCCGAATTCGGCGACAAGGTCGAGCTCACCGTCATCGACAACATCTTCATGCCGCAGGACGCCGAGCGTGTCTTCCGCGAACTGGCCAGCGCCGGCAACAGGCTGATCTTCGGCACAAGCTTTTCGCATGGAACGCCGATGCAGAAGGTGGCGCCGCGCTTTCCCAAGGTGGCGTTCGAACACTGCTCAGGCATCGTCCACCTAGCCAATCTGGGAACCTTCGAAGCGAAATATTACGAAGGCACCTTCGTCGCCGGCGCGGCGGGCGGCTACATGTCCAAATCGGGCAAGATCGGTTTCATCGGCGGCTTTCCGATCCCCGACATCGTCGGTCCGGCAAATGCGCTGCTGCTTGGCGCGCAGAGCGTCAATCCAAACGCGACCTGCAACACCATCTTCCTGAATTCCTGGTTCGACCCGGGCAAGGAGAAGGAGGCGGCCAAGACGCTGATCTCTCAAGGCTGCGACGTGGTCTGCTCGATGACGGACACCGCGACCGGCGTACAGGTCGCCGGCGAAGGTGGCGCCTGGTCGATCGGCTATGCCAGCGACATGTCGAAATTCGCCTCGGGCAAGCAGCTGACCTCTTTCGTTCTCGATTGGACCAGCGACTATGTCGGCGCAGCCAAGGCGGTGGCCGCCGGTACCTGGAAGCCGGAAGTACGCTGGGACGGATTGGCGGCCGGGGTGGTGAAAATGGCCCCCTACAATGAGGGTATCCCCGCCGATGCGCGCGCCAAGCTCAAGCAGCTCGAGGCCGACATCGGCAGCGGCAAGCTTCATCCCTACGCCGGGGAGCTGAAGGATCAGGACGGCAACGTCAAGGTTGCCGCCGGTTCGGTTCTGGCCGATGACGACATTCGCGGCATGAACTGGTTCGTGAAGGGGATGATCGGCAGGCTGAGCTGATCGCCGTAAAAGTGCCGGGAGACGCCCAAGTCCATATCTTCGGCGTCTCCTTGCCTGGTTCCCGTCCAACCTCGCTTCACGCCACGGCAGGACCCGCCATGCATCCGCGACTAGAACTGCGCAACATCTGCAAGCGTTATCCCGGCGTCGTCGCCAATGACGATGTGTCGCTGTCGATTCAACCCGGCGAGATCCATGCCGTGCTGGGCGAAAACGGCGCCGGCAAATCCACCCTGATGAAAATCATCTATGGGGCGACGCAAGCCGATTCCGGCGAGATCTTTTGCGACGGCAATCCGATCGCCACGCACACCCCGGCGATGTCGCGCGCACTCGGCATCGAAATGGTCTATCAGCATTTCGCGCTGTTCGAATCCGTTTCGGTGGTCGAGAACATAGCGCTCTCGGCAAGCAGCGCATACGACCTGCCTTCGCTCGCCGACAAGATCCGCGATCTGTCGCGCCGCTACGGCATGCCCATCGACCCGCATCGCCAGGTGCACGACCTGTCGGTCGGCGAGCGCCAGCGCGTCGAGATCGTGCGCTGCCTGCTGCAGGCGCCGAAACTGCTGATCCTCGACGAGCCGACCTCGGTACTGACGCCGCAGGCGGTGGTGAAGCTGTTCGAGACGCTCCGCCAACTTGCCGCCGAGGGCTGCAGCATCGTCTATATCAGCCACAAGCTCGACGAGGTCCAGGAGCTCTGCGACACCGCCACCGTGCTGCGCAACGGCAAGGTCACCGGTACCGCGCGTCCGAAGGAGACGACGTCGCTGGAGCTTGCCCGCATGATGGTGGGTTCGAAGCTGCCTGAAATGCATGTCGGCCCGCCGACGCCAAGCGACAGACCGGTGCTCGAGGTCAATAGACTTACGGTGAAGTCCCGGGATCATTTCGGCGTCGACCTGAAGGACATTTCTTTCAAGGTGCATGGCGGCGAGATTGTCGGCCTGGCCGGGGTTTCCGGCAATGGCCAGGCCGAGCTGATCGCCTTGCTCAGCGGCGAGCGCACGCATGAGCGCAGCGACGCCATCCGGATTTGCGGAACCGGCGCAGCCCGCCTCCGCCCGCACGAGCGCCGCAAGCTCGGCGTCGCCTTCGTTCCCGAAGAGCGGCTCGGGCGCGGCGCCGTGCCCTCGCACACGCTGTGGGAGAATGCGGTGCTGACCGCGCACCGCTTCGGCACGGTGCGCAACGGGCTGGTCGACCGGCGCCGGGCCAAGGCGTTCGCCGCCGGCATAATCGATAGGTTCAAGGTCAAGGCCAACGGGCCGCAGGCGACCGCGCAAAGCCTGTCCGGCGGCAATCTGCAGAAATTCATCGTCGGGCGTGAGATCGCGCTCCAGCCGAAGCTCCTCCTGGTGTCTCAGCCGACCTGGGGGTTGACGTCGGCGCGAGCGCCTTCATCCGGCAGACCATCGTCGATCTCAGCCGCGCCGGCGCGGCGGTGCTCGTCGTCTCCGAGGAACTCGACGAGTTGTTCGAGATCTGCGACCGGCTGCTGGTCATTTGCCAAGGGAAGGTTTCCCCACCGCTGGCGCGCAAGACGACCGATCGCGAGGAGATCGGACTTCTGATGACGGGCCGCGGCATGAGCGACGGCGCATTGGCAAATGGGGGTGGCAACAATGCGCTTCAGGATTGAACAAAGGCCGGAGCCCTCCTCGCTGATGCGCGTTGCCGCGCCGGCACTGGCGACCCTGTTGACTGTCGTCGTCGGATCGATTTTCTTCGCCTCCCTCGGACATGATCCGCTGGCGACCCTCCATGCCTTCTTCATCGAGCCGCTCTCTTCCATGAACGGCCTGTCCGAATGGCTGCTCAAGGCCTCGCCGCTGATCCTCATTGCTTGCGGGCTGGCGGTCGGCTTCCGCGCCAATGTCTGGAATATCGGCGCCGAGGGCCAGTTCACCATGGGGGCAATCGCGGCCAGCGGCGTGGGGCTTTTCTGGCCGAACCCCGAAAGCGTGCTGCTGTTGCCGCTGATGTTCATCGCCGGCATGGGCGCCGGCATGGCCTGGGCGGCAATCCCCGCCTTTCTGCGCGCCCGCATGAACACCAACGAGATCCTCGTCACGCTGATGATGACCTATATCGCGACGCTGTTCCTGTCCTATCTCGTGCACGGACCGTGGCGCGATCCGGCCGGCTTCAACTATCCGCAGACGGCACTTCTGCCGACGGCGGCCCTGTTCGAATCCTTTGACCCCGCCTATCGCCTCAACCCGTCGATCTTCATCACGGTCGTCGCCGTGCTCCTGATGTGGCTGTTCACCGACCGCAGCTTCCTCGGCTACAAGATGTCGGTGAGCGGGGCTGCACCGCTTGCCGCCCGTTATGCCGGCTTTCGCGAATCGGCTGCGGTCTGGATCGGACTGCTGGCGGGAGGTGCCGCGGCCGGCATGGCCGGCATGGCGGAAGCCGCCGGGCCGCTCGGGCAGCTCTCGCCTCAGATTTCGCCAGGCTACGGCTTCGCGGCCATCATCGTTGCCTTCGTCGGACGGCTGAACGCCTTCGGTATCGTGCTTGGCGGGCTGTTGATGTCGCTGCTTTTCCTCGGCGGCGAAGGTGTGCAGATGACGCTCGGCCTGCCTTCGGCCCTGACGCGGATCTTCCAGGGCATCCTGCTGTTCTTCCTGCTCGCCGCCGACTTCTTCATCTTCTATCGCGTTCGACTGGTGCGACCCGTCCGGGACACGCATGCGCTGGAGACGGCACGATGAGCGGATTTCGGATCGTGCGGGAGACAGCCTGATGGATCTGTTCATCGCCATCTTCACCGGCACCGTCATTGCCGCCACACCGCTGATATTCGCCGCGCTCGGCGAGCTCGTGGTGGAGAAGTCGGGTGTCCTCAATCTCGGCATCGAAGGCATGATGCTGATGGGCGCCGCATTGGCATTCTGGGCCGTCACCGCGGGCTATCCGATGCCTGTGGCGATCCTGGCTGGCGCGTTGGCGGGTGCGGCCGCCTCGCTGCTGTTCGGCGTTCTGGCGCTGACGTTCCTGACCAACCAATATGCAGCCGGCCTGGCGCTGGCGATCTTCGGTTCGGGCGTCTCCGCCTTCCTCGGGCGCGGCTTCGGCAGCGAGCCGATCGAGGCACTGCGCCGCCTCGACATCCCCGTTCTGTCCGATCTGCCGCTGATCGGTCCGCTACTGTTCCGCTTCGATCCGATGGTCTATCTGGCCCTGCTGATGTTCGTCGCCATCAGTTGGTTTCTCTACCGCACGAAAGCTGGCCTGGTGCTGCGCACGATCGGCGAGTCGCCGCAGACGTCGCATGCGATCGGCTACCCCGTGATCAGGATCCGCTACATGGCCGTGCTGTTCGGTGGGCTGATGGCAGGCCTGGCAGGCGCCTATTTGTCGGTCGCCTACACGCCGCTCTGGGTCGAGAACATGACTGCCGGCAAGGGTTGGATCGCGCTTGCGCTGGTGGTCTTCGCCACCTGGCGGCCGCTGCGCATCCTGCTTGGCGCGTGGCTGTTCGGCGGGATGACGATCCTTCAGTTGCAAGGTCAGGCGCTGGGGCTGGACGTGCCATCCGAACTGCTCTCGGCCCTGCCTTATCTCGCCACCATCATCGTTCTGGTGCTGATCTCACGAAACCGCCAGATGCTGGCCCTGCACTTCCCGGCCTCGCTGGCAAAACCCTTTCGCCCGACGAGTTGACCTTCTGCGAAATGCTATTTCCCTTGCTGGAGAAGGCTCAAGTCGATCTCGGTAATATGCCAGCGACCCAGATTGGCGGTATAGAGCTTGTCGCCCTTGAAGGCGATGTTGGTGGGGTGCGCCAGCGTGGTTGCGGCGGGATCCTCGATCAGCACTTCGAGACCTCTGTCCTTTTGCCAGCGATAAATCCGGCTGGGCTCATAACATGAGATGAACAAAGAGCCGTCAGGCGCAAAGGCCACCCCGTCCGGAACATTGTGCACGCCTTCGACGACGATCTCATGAGCCCCCGCCGTCCCGTCAGAGAGGACCGGTACATAGCTGATGCAGGATGCGTCGCTCTCCACGACGTAGAGGCCGTTGCCGTCCAGCGCCATCGCCATGCCGTTGGCGAACGACATGGGCTCGCTGCACCAAAGACCGCCCTCGCCCGTCTTGAGGTCGTAGCGAAAGATGCCCGAGCGATTGTCCTGGCCAACGCTGTCCGAAACGAAGAGCCAGCCCCTCGCCTCGTCGACGATCGGATAGTTCGGCACGCGAATGCCGGCCGACGCGAAGCGCTCCATGCGCGCTGTCGCGGCATCCCAGCGGAAAATCGCGGCATGCCTGAGGTCGCAGGCAAAGCAGTTTCCCGCGCTGTCGAAAGCGATGCCGAGCAGAAAACCGTCGGTGCCGCCCATGCGCTCGACCGAGCCGCCATCGGCGGCCAGCCGCAGCAGGTCGCCGGTTTCGGTGCCACACCAGATCGAGCCATCGCGGTGAACGGCCACGCCCTCCGGATGCGCGACGCGCGGGCTGGTGAAGATGCCGTCGAAGAAAACGCGCGCGGCTGACATGTCGAGCAACGGCTTGGCCATGGGATCTCAGCTTTCGACAAGCGCCGTCTGCGCGGCGATGCAGCGTTCGACCATCGCGCGGTCGGCTTCAAGAATCTCGGCGATCAGCGCGCCGCGCTCCTTGGCGCTGACGAACTCCAGACGGCGCAGACCGAGCGGGTCGATGCGGTTTCGCAAGATGGCGAGCGTGCTGTCGGAAGGCAGCGAGACCTCGCGGCAACAGGCGTCGAACGACACCGCAAATCCGGTGGCGTCACGGATCTGCTGCTGCGTAACGCCCGGCATGGTTTCGATGACGATCAATTCCCTCGAAGTCTCGTCGAGCCGGAAGACGCAGAGATCAGTGAAGACCAGCGCCCTGCCGGTGCGATAGCCCATCGGCTCGCGTTCGGCCGCCGTCAGCAACCCCCGGGCGGAACTGACGATCTCGACCTCGTCCACCAGCGACTGGATCGAGTGGCGGGGGATGTAGAGCAGGTAATCGCGGTGCATGTTGGCGACATCGGCCATGCCGCCTTGCCCCGGCAACCGGATGAGGCCGCCGCTTGGTTTGCGCAGTGCGATCGTGTTGACGCGGCCGCGCCGGTCGACCTGTGCCGCGCCGACGATCTCGTGCGTCACCGCGCCGGCCTGGTAATAGGTCGAGTAGGTGTCGTCGCCGCCGGCATGCGCGACAGCCGTTTCGCAATCGAAGCTTTCGATCAGCGAGAGGATCATCGGGCTCGGCGCGATGTCGAGATGGCCGCAGCTCATCGTCGCGATGATCATGTCCGGCGCGTGCGTTGCCTTGGCCAGCCGGTAGGCGACGTTGGCCAGCGGCGAGACCGCACCCGCGCTGGCGAAGCTCTCATTGGTGAGTTCGGCGGCGATGCGAGCGGCGATGATCTCGTCGACGGATGCTTTCTCTTCGGCGCGCGCAAGCGCCGGCATGGCAAGCACTGTGTCAGCTCGAACCTTCGCGGCTCTTTGCAACGGCTTCGGCACGCCCTCGGAAGGCGGGCGCAGATTGTCCGCCAAAGGCGTTTGCCGGTCGGCGAACGCCTCCGACAATCGCTGATAATCCGTGACGTAAAACGGCAGGCACGAGGCCGGATAGGCGCTGGCCGGCGCCAGCGCAATCGCCGAAACCTGGTTGCGGGTCAGCACGCTCTGGCGGCCGTCCTGGCGCAGCGTCCCGCCCGGCACGATTTCCTCGACCGTGACCAGCACCTTGCGCGCCGCACCCGCCATGGCGAAGTCCAGCGCGCGGGGCCCGATGATCTGCACATTGCCGCTTTCATCGGCGCGCTGGGCATGGACGACGAATGTGTCGAGCCGCAGCGGCGGGACGAATCCGTTTTCGGTACCGGCAATCGGATCAGGTCTGGCGCTCGCACCCGGCACGCGCGCCAGCATGCCCGATCCCAGCGGAAGCTGGAACGGCATCGAGGGCAGGTTCTGCTGCGCCGCCCGCAGCGCCTGGATCATGGCCAGCGCCGTCCAATCGCGAACCGGTATCGCGCCGCTTTCGGCGGCTGCGCGGAATTTTGGCGGCAAGCCGAAAATGTCGAGGCTGGAGAAACAGAGGTCGATCTCAGCCACGGCATGCGCTTCGAGCAGCAGTTCGAGGGGCAAGCCGCCGGCCCAGCAGATGTAATGCAGATCCTTGACGCCCGACCGGGCTATCGCACGCAGCAATGCGATCGGCAGCCGGGCGAAATGGTGGCCGCCGACACCAAACGATTCGCCATGGCCGACCATCGCGGCCAGTCCTTCGACATCCGTGAAGCGCGGCCGGTTCGGCTTGACCAGGGACATTGCGGCACGGTTCGTCACAGCGCGGATGCCTCGATGCGATAGCGGGTCACGAACTGTTTTTCAGGCGAGAATTCCTGCGCCGTCGCGATGCCGGATTGCGCGATCGGATTGTCGGCCAACGCTGTCGCCGGGCCGAGCCCGAAGGGCGAGCAGATCGGCTCGATGCCGATGGCGACATGGCGCCCGTTCCAGGGTGCTGCTTTGCGGCCACGATTGGAGTACCAGAGCAAAAGGCTCGGGAAATGCTCCTTCTGCCAGGAAAGTTTCACGCGGTACCCGTCCGCATGATTGGCGAGCGCCACCGTGCCATCCAGGCCCTCGATCTGCAACAATTCCTCCGTGTCGGCCACCAGCGGCGGTCGCGAAGCATCAGCCATGCCGCCCGCGCGGGCCGGTACGCTCGACAAGTCAGTGAAGGACGCGTTCCGGGCGAACAGTTCAGCGCTAGTTTCGACATCGTGTGGATAGGTGCGACCGTGATCGAAGGAACCAAGTTCCAGCGCGGCGGCGCCGATCTCCGCTGGCAGCCGGAACACCGGATGCAAGCCGATCGGCAATCGGCAGGCATGGCGAACGACGATCTTGAATTCAACGTCGACGGCTGGCATCGACGGATCGGGCGTCACCGTCCGCTCGACACGCCCGACCGGGCTTCCGGCTGGATAGGCGAGTGTCAGTGACAACGATCCTTTGGCGCTCTCGCGCCATTGCCAGTCATGGTTGGAGCTATGGCCATGGGCTTCCTCGCCCTCCTCCGGCGAGCCCATCACCCGAGCCCAGTCCTCGGGCCATCCATCGGCCGGCACCGAATAGCCGAAGGGCACGCAGGGCCATTCGCCGCGCAACTTGCGCAGGATGCCTGGCAGCGCTTGCGCCTGCGGCTCGTTCGACCACGGCGCAATGTGCATCGGCGAAACCTGCCGACCGTCCTCCAGAATGAACGTAACCGGCGCCAGCATCGCGCCAAGCCGCTGGACAGTCAGCGCGCCATGCGCCCAGCCCAATCCGCGATAATCGTCGCCCGCGTTCACGGCCCGCCCTTCTTTGCCTTTGTCGTGCTCCGCTCGGCGAACTCCTTGACGCGCTGCTGGCCGATCTCGCTGCGATAGAGCTCACCCAATATGTCGCGCTCCATGGTGAGCCCATCGTCCAGATCGCCGGACACGGCATGCGCCGTCAGCGCCTTCAGTCCCTCGATTGCGGCAGCGGGCTCGGCGGCGATCATTTCGGCTAGTTCCAGCGCGCGCGGCATCAGCCGGTCGACCTCGACGATCTCGTTGACCAGACCGGCAGCGACGAATTCCGAGGCCGGCACGATGGCGCCGGTCATCAGCAGGAAATTGGCGCGGCTGCGGCCGAGCTTGGCCACGCTGCGTTGCGTGCCACCGCCGCCGGGGATCAGCCCGAGCTTGATTTCCGGCAGACCGAGCTTGGCGAATTGGTTGGCGATGACGAGGTCGCAGCACAGCACCAGCTCCATGCCGCCGCCCAGCGCGAAGCCGTTGACCGCCGCGATCACCGGTTTGCGGTTGTTCTCGATGGCCGCGTACATGCGCATGCCGGCAGCCTGGAAAATGTCGAATTCCGGTCCGGTCTGGGCGGCGTATTCCTTGATGTCGGCGCCGGCCATGAAGCCGCGCCCTTCCCCTGTCACCACGATCGCCCCGATGCTTGCATCGCCGGATAGCGACTCGAAGCTTTCAGTGATCTCGCCTTGCATCAGCCGGTTCATGGCGTTGAGCTGATCGGCGCGGCGGAAGGTGACGATCGCGACGCGGCCCGCGGTTTCGACCGTGAGTGTCTGGTAGGTGCGCATCGTCAGGCGGCGTCCACGGTCATGTCACCGGACGCCTCCAATGCGGCGATCTCGTCCTTGGAGAGGCCGAACTCGGCCAGGATCTCGCGGCCGTGCTGGCCGACCAGCGGCGCCGGCCGTTCTATGGTCGCGGGCGTCTCGCTCATCTTGACCGCCGGAGCGACCACCCGCACCTTGCCGCCGCGCGGATGGTCGTAGCTGGTGATCATGCCCATGTGCTTGACCTGCGGGTCCTCAGCGGCGCGGCGGATATCCTTCACCTCGGCGCACCAGATGTCGGCTGCCAGCAGCCGCGCCAACAAATCCTGCGTGGCGAATTTCCTGGTCTCGGCATTCACCTTCTCGAAGACTTCATCGCGCTTGTCGAACAAAGTCTTGAGATCGTCGTAGACGGCAAGCTGCGGCGCCTCCAACACCTCGTAGAGCGTCTTGAACGGGCTCATGGCGATCGACACGTAGCCGCCGTCGCTGGTCTCGTAGATGCCAAACGGCGCCTGCATGCCGGGATGGCCGATCCCGGAATTCGGCCGCACGAAGTCCTCACCAAGGTTGAGCACCGCGACATATTCCTGGTTGAGGTGCGCCAAGAGGCCGGCCAGCAGGTTGACCTCGATCTTCTGGCCCTTGCCGGTCTTCTCGCGATAATAGAGCGCCGACAGGATGCCGTAGACCATGTTCATGGCGCCGATCTGGTCGGCGAGGCCGGCGCCAGCGGGAACCGGGGCTTGATCGCCGCGGCCGGTGTTGGCGATCAGCCCTGCGAGCCCCTGGATCAGCATGTCCTGGCCGGGGCGCTCGACATAAGGCCCTTCCTCGCCATAGCCCGAGCCCGAGCAATAGATGATGCGGGGATTGACAGTCTTGAAATCCTCATAACCATAGCCGAGCTTGGCCAGCACGCCTGGGCGGAAGTTCTGCACCACCACGTCGGCGCTTTTCGCCATTTCCATGATGATGGCATGCACCTTGCGGCTCTTCAGGTTGAGCGCGATCGAACGCTTGTTGCGGTTCCAGGCGAGGAAGTTCGGGCTCTCCGAGCCGCCGACCCATTTGGCGAAGAAGGTCATGCCACGGAACATGTCGCCGGCGCCGGCGCGCTCGATCTTGATGACATCGGCGCCCATGTCGCCGAGCAGCTGGGTAGCGAACGGCCCCTGCAGCAGATGGCTGAAATCGAGGATGCGGACGCCTTCGAGGGCCTTGTTCATGTCATGTCTCGTTTCAAAATTTTCAAAGCAGTTCGGGAACGTAGCGCGGCGCCGCCGTCAGCCCGCCATCGACGCGCAGGTCGGTGCCGGTGGTGAAGCCGGCGGCATCGGAGGCAAGATAGACGGCGGCCTCGGCCACCTCCGAAGGCTCGCCGATACGGCCGAGCGGATGCATCTTGACCCAGGCCTTGGCAAGATTGCCGCCGATCTCCTTGATGAGTTTGTCGTTCATCGGCGTGTTGATGGTGCCCGGCGAGATCGAATTGACGCGGATGTTCAGCGGCCCGAATTCAACCGCCATCTGGCGTGTCATCGCCATGACCGCGCCCTTGGCACCGGCATAGGCGGTCCAGCCATCAAGTCCGATGTGGCCTTGCGCGGAGGCCATGTTGATGATCGAGCCCGATTTCTGCGCGATCATGTGCGGCAGCGCGTATTTACAGCCGCGAAACACGCTGGTCAGGTTGACTGCTATCAGCCGGTGCCACTGCTCGTCGGTCATCTCGTGCACCGGCATGCCGCCAATGGCAATGGCCGCGTTGTTGACGAGGATGTCGAGGCGTCCCGTCTTTTTGACGGCACTGTCGATGAGGCCTGAAATGTCGGCCTCCTGCGAAACGTCGCAATGCAGATAGTCGGCGCGGTGGCCGGCGGCGCGAAGTGCGGCCGCGAAATCCTCACCAGCGCTGTCGGCGATGTCGCCCAGGAAGACATGCGCCCCTTCGCGCGCCATCGCTTGCGTGATCGCGTGGCCGATCCCGTCGGCCGCACCAGTGATGACGGCGATTTTTGCTTCAAGACGAGCCATCTTCAGCCTCCATTCGCACGCCGGCGTTTCGCTTCATCAAGGGCGACCGCGGCAATGATGATCATGCCGGTGATGACCAGCTGCCACTCGGTCGGCAGGCCAAGCCCGCGCAGGCCGTTGGACAGGAATTGCAGGATCAGCACGCCCAGCGCCATGCCGGTCAGGCTGCCGATGCCCCCCGCAAGGCTGACCCCGCCGAGCACGGTGGCGGCAACCACCTGGAATTCGAAATTGAGCCCCGCCGTATGCTGTGCCGAGCCGACCCGCGCGGCCAGGATGATGCCGGCGACCGTCGCCAGCAGCGCGCTGATGATGAAGCAGATGAACTTGACCCGCCGCACGTCGTAGCCTGCAAGGCGGGCCACTTCCTGATTGCCGCCGACGGCATAGATTTGCCGTCCGAACGGCCGGTGCCGCATCATGTAGGCGAAGGCGGCGAGCAGGACGATGGCGATGACGGCCGAATAGGGGATGACGTTGAACAGGCGGCCATCCGACAGCGCGATGAAGCTGTCGAGGCTGGCATCGTCAGGGATCGCCCGCTGACCAGTGTAGAGATAGACGCCGCCGCGCATGATGAACATCGTGCCCAGCGTCACGATCAGCGAGTTGATGCCGGCATAGGCGGTGAGATAGCCGTTGACGACACCGATGATCAGCCCGAACAACAGCGCGCCGCCGACGCCGAGCAGCAGCGAATTGGTGTCGTTCATGATGATGATCAGCGGCAGTGCAATGGTCGCCAGCAGCGATCCGATCGAAATATCGACCTCGCCGGAAATGAAGACGATGGCGCAGCCAATGCCGGCGGTGAGCGCGAGCGAGGCCTGGCCGAGCACATTGGTCATGTTGCGCACGGAGAAGAAATTCTCGACGGTAACGGAGAAGAAAGCCAGCACCAGCACGAGGCAGACCAGCAGCGCCAATTCCTGCCGGGCAAAGAGCCGCGCCAGCATGGACGGCCGGGCTTTCGCGGAGACTGTATTCACAACGCTCATGTCTTATCCGATCGCCGCATTGAGGATCTTCTCCTGCGTGGCTTCGTCGCGCGGCATGATCGCGGTCAGGCGGCCTTCGCACATCACCGCGACCCGGTCGGCAAGACCGAGCAGTTCCGGCATTTCCGACGTCATCATGATGACCGCCAGGCCTTCGCCGGCGAGCCGGTCGATCAAGGCGAATATCTCCGACTTGGCGCCGACATCGATGCCGCGGGTCGGCTCGTCGACGACGATGACCTTGAGGCCACGCATCAGCCAGCGCGAGATCAGCACCTTCTGCTGGTTACCGCCTGAGAGGTTTTTCACCTCTTGGAACAGGCTGGGCGTCTTGATGCGGAAGCGGTCGACGTAATCCTGCACTGCTTTGTGTTCCCTGGCCTTATCGACGAAGCCCATGCGGGCGAAGGCGCCGAGCGAGGCGAGGCTGGCATTCTGGTAGACAGGCAGCTCGCCCATCAGCCCTTCGCTCTTGCGGTCCTCGGTGAGCAGACCGATGCCTAACCTGACGCCGGTGCGCGTATCGTGCGGCGAGAGGCGCTGGCCGTCGACGGTGATCGTGCCCGAAGTAATCGGATCGTAACCGACGATCGCCTTGGCGAGTTCGGTGCGACCGGCGCCCATCAGCCCGAAGAAGCCGAGCACCTCGCCGGCGCGCGCCTCGAAGGACACGCCGTTGAGCTTCTTCGCCGTGCTGAGCTTGTCCACTGACAGGGCTACCTTGCTAGCCGGTGCGCCACGCTTGCGGGGAAACAGATTTTCGATGCGCCGGCCGATCATGTCCTGGATCAGCGTGTCGTTGGTGTGCTCGCCGATCGGCTTGGTCGAGATGTGGCGCCCGTCGCGCAGCACCGTCACCGTGTCGGCGATCTCGAACACTTCGTCGAGCTTATGGCTGACATAGACCACCGCGATGCCGAGGTCGGCAAGCCGGCGGATGACGGTGAACAGCAGCGAAACCTCGTTCGGCGTCAGCGAGGATGTCGGCTCGTCCATCACCACCACGCGGGCTTCATGAGCGAGCGCGCGGGCGATCTCGACCATTTGCTGCTGGCTGACCGGCAACGAGCCGGTTCGCGCCGCCGGATCGACGTTGAAGCCGATGCGGTCGAAGAGCGCGGCTGAATCGGCGCGGATCTTCTTCCAGTCGATGGAGCCGCTTCTGCCGGTCGGATAGCCTTCCAGGAAGATGTTCTCGGCAACGGTGAATTCGGAGATCAGCGCGATCTCCTGGAACACGACCTTGATGCCTTGCTTCAAGCTGTCGCGCGGCGACTTGATGTCGACCTCGCGTCCGTGCATGCGGATGGAGCCGGCATCCTTGCCGTAGACGCCGGCCATGATCTTGATCAGCGTTGACTTGCCGGCGCCGTTCTCGCCCATCAGCGCATGGACCTTGCCGGGCTCCAGGGTGAAGTCGACATTGTCGAGCGCCACGACGCCGGGAAAGCGCTTGCCGATGCCGCGCAATTCCAGCGCCGGCACATCGGTATCGATGGCCGCGCCTTCGCCAGGATGCAGGAAATCAACGGACATTGGCTCTGTTCCGGATGATGTCGAGATAGGTTGCCAGGATGATGACGATGCCCGGCACCACCATCTGCAAATCCTGGTTCCAGCCGAGGATGATGATGCCGTTGTCGATCACCTTCAGCACCAGAACGCCAAGCAAGGTACCGAACAGCGAACCGCGGCCACCAAGCAGGCTGGTGCCGCCGAGGATGACGGCGGCAATCACCGTCAGCTCGAAGCCACGGCCGGCGGTCGGCTGGCCGGCATTCATCAGCGACGACAGGATCATGCCGGCAACACCGACGCACAGGCCGGTGACGACGAAGGCCAACAGCTTGAGCCGTTCCGAGCGAATGCCTGACAGGCGCACCGCCTTTTCATTGGCGCCGACTGCGTAGAGGTAGCGGCCGAGCGTGGTGAAGCGCAGCGTCACATAGGCAACCACGAAGATCAGCGCCGCCAGGATGACGGGAACCGGCACGGGGCCGACATAACCGGCGCCGAGATCGGTGAAGCTTGCCAATTGGTTGTGGTTCTGCACCGCCTCGCGCGTGAACAGATAGACGCCGCCCTGTAGCATCATCATCGTTCCGATGGTGGCGATCAGCGAATTCACCCTGAGCCTGGTGACGACCAGCCCGTTGAACAGGCCGACCCCGCCGGCAAAGGCGAGCGCCGCCAGCATGCCGAGCGCAAGACTATGGGTGGAATTGAGCACTGCCATGCCGATGCAGCCGACGAAGGCGAGCGACGCGCCGACCGATAGGTCGACCTCGGCGGTGATGATGAGCATGGTCATGCCCGAGGCGACGATCAGCACCAGAGCGCATTGGCGCAGGATGGCGATGATGTTGGCCTCCGAATAGAATTGCGGCGCCGCGATCGAGATGGCGATGCACAGCACGGCCAGGATTGCGCCCAGCACGAGCTGGCTGCTGCCCAGAAGGTTGCCGCCGATGAAACGCTTCGACGCGGAGGCCTGTGTAAGCTCGCTCATTTCAGTCCATTCCCGGCCGTTTGCCTGGTCCCTCTGGAACCTGTCGTGTCGAACCCGGCATTTGTCTTGGCCACCGAAAGGTCCTGGCCGCCTGCCCTTCCCGCAACACGGGAAGGGCGATATCGGCCGGCCTTATTTCTTCAGGTCGGCGGAGGTCTTCATGCACTTTGCCGGCGGCTGCAGCGCGTTGACGGCATCCCATTTGATTGTGCGGGTGGTGCCGTCATAGTCATAGAACTTCTTCCAGTCGTCGCCGTTCATAGGCGCGGTCGGGCTGACGATGTGCTCCGGCACTTCCTCATTGTTGAAAAGCTTCACCGCGGCATCAATGGCGGTAAAGCCTTCCTTCTCGGGGAACATCGCGGCTTCGATGCGATAGGAAGGCTCGTTCTGCATCGCGTTGATGAAGGCAAGCCCTTCGCCGCCCGTGCCGACCGTCAACAGGCCATCCTGCGACTTGCCCGCCGCTTTCCAGGCCTGCAGGCCACCCAACGAAGACGAATCATTGATGCCGTAGATGATGTTGATATCGGCGTTCTTGGCCAGTGCCGCGGAGGACACTTCGAGAGCGCGGTCCGGATTGCCGCCGCCGTCGAGATCGTGGACCATGACCGCATCGGGGATGATGGTCTTCAGCCCGTCCATGAAGCCGTGGGAGCGCAGCACGGTGGCGGAAAGCAGCGGCAGGCCGACATTCATCACCTTGGCAACGCCGCCGAGCTTTTCCTTCGCGTATTTGCCGGCCTCGACGCCGGAGAAATAGCCGGTGTCGTAGTCGCAGATGGCGACCATGGTCGTCATGCCCTTGACCGGATTGCCTTCCAGCACGACCGGCACGTTGGCGGCCTTGGCCTGGCGCAGCAGCGGCACCACGCCTTCTTCGTTCACCGGGGTGATGATCAGCACGTCGACGCCCTTGGCGATGAAGTCTTCGGCCGCGGCGACCTGCTTGGCTATGTCGAGATTGGCATCCTGCACCTCGACCTCGATGCCGAGTTCCTTGCCGTGAGCCTTCATGCCCTTGATGACGTTCTGATACCACTCATGGGTGGCGTAGTTGGTGACGTAGCCGATGCGCTTGGGCATGTTCTCGGCATGCGCGGCGGCGGCGCCGAGCGCCAGCACGGCGGCGGACGCAAACAGGATTGACTTGGACCAGAGCATTTTCTTCTCCCAGATTTATCGCTTTTGTTAGTCGCTGAACGGATAGTCCCGCCGTTCCGGGTCGGCACGTAAGGAGTTGGTGGCTTCGCCCCAGCCGAGTGCCGCCGATATCTTCTCGGCGGCGGCGCGGGTGCGTTCGAAGACGGTTTCGCTGTCGAACCGCGCCGCCTTCTGCGGCAGCAGCGGCACGGTTAGCGCGGCGATGACGGCACCGGTGTGATCGTGCACAGGCATGGAGATGTTGGTGCAGGCCGCAACGGCCAAGGAAGCGCGCATCTCGTAGCCGAGCCTGGCGACCTCGTTCAGCCGCACCTCGATTTCGGCCCGCGTGCCCTGGCCCTCACCGGCGGCCACGATGCGCTCGACGATGCGGTCGCGCTCGGCCCGGTTCGAATGGGCGAGCAGCACGGCACCCGAACTTGTTTCGAGGATCGGGAAATGCGACCCAAGTGCTACCGAGTAGCGCATCGGCAGCGGCGAATCGATCTGCAAAACCACCAGTGCGTTCTGGCCCTCGCGCACCACGAGATGGCAGCTCTGGTCGGCATTGGCGGTCAATTCGCGCATCACCGGCAGAGCGCATTCCACCAGCCGGTTTACCGGCGGATGCATGTGCGCCAGTTCGAACAGCTTCAGCGACAGCCGGAAACGGTCCGATTGCGTGCGAAAGATATAGCCCCGTTTCTCCAGCAGAAGCAGGATGCGGTAGATCTCGTGAATGGAGCGGCCGAGGCCGGTCGCGATCTCGGTCTGGGTCAGCGTTTCGGCGCTGGAGGCCATGAATTCCAGAACGTCGAGCGCCTTCTCCACCGCCGGCACGCGATAGCCGTTGCGGCCGCTTTCGCCCTCGTCGAGCGTCTCGGCAACGCTGGCGGCCATCAGGCGACGCTCCGTTCCGGCTGGACTTGCCTGGTTTCGCGGTAGAGGCTGTTGACGTGGCCTGCGAGTTCGGTCGCCGACATGTCACCGGCTATGGCTGCGGCGGCATGCGGCGCGCATTCGCGGAAGAAGGCGATGAAGCCCGGATGGGTCGGACGCAGATAGGACGAGGCGATCGTCCGCAGCGTCGAGCCGAAGAAATCGCCGGAAAGACCATTGACCCCGGCATCCTTCCAGGCAGCCAGCGAACCCGGTTGTCCGCCAGATTTCACATAGTCGCCGCGCTGGTATTCGGGCGAGCACAGGAACAGTGCGTAGTCGATCGCGGCCTGCTTGTGCTTCGATTGGGCGCTGACGCCGATGCCGGCACCGCCGAGCAAGGCGCCGGCGGCTTGCGGGGTGGGCACGTCGGCGAAGCGCAGATAGGGCCTGTCGGGTTTCGAGGCGTAATTCACATAGCCGAAGGCGAACGGCACGTAGACAACGTCGTCATGCGCGATCATGTGGTCGTAGCAGCGGATCGGATTCCACTTCGACGAGTCCGGGTGCGAAAGCGCGACAAGCTCGCGCAATTGCGCAATCGCCTGCTCGACCATTTCCTTCGCGATGAATTGCTCGCCATCTTCCTGGGGACGGCCAAGCGTCAGAAGCAGACACATGGCGTCGGTCGGCACGAAGGGCAGGCCGAGCCACTTGCCGTCGCTGCGCGCGCGCCGGCCAAGCTCCAGCACGTCCTGGTGCGTGCCGGGCACCGGGCCGTAGCGCTCCAGCAAATCCGGCCGATAGGAGGCGACCTGGCAGGCGGCGTCGATCGGCAGCGCCCACTGGCGGCTGTTCTTCTGGTAGGAACGCCAGGACGCCCCGACTGAGTCACGTTCGAAGAAATGGATCTGTTCGGCCGACAGATAAGCGTCGAACGGGACCATCAGTTCATCCTGGGCGATATCGCCGATGAAGGGATGGTCGAACACGACCAGATCGTAAGTGCCGAGCACCGGACCGAGGGCGCCCTCACCGAATTCATAGAGGCTGCGGCGGTCCCATTGGATCTCCAGGCCGGGATGCGCGGCGCAATAGGACTCGATGCTGGCGTCCAGCGGACCCCAGCATCGTCTATGATCCCACGCCAGTCCGCGCAGCTTCGTCATGCCACTCAAATCCTCCCGGCACCGGTAATAGCCGGCTCGCCATCGACACTAGCACCATTTTTCATATGCGCAACTTGTTTTCATTTGCGCAAGCGCACACATCCTCCCGACTGGCCGATGCAGGGTTCAAGCCAGATCGAAACGCTCCACGGCGCGCATGATGCCGCGCAGTTCAGCCAACCCCTTGAGCCGTCCGATAAGCGAATAGCCGGGGTTGATCTTTTTCTTGCCGATGTCGTCGGCAAGCAGATGCCCATGGTCCGGCCGCATCGGGATTTGCCAGTCGGCCCGGCCTTGCTCGCGACGGCGCTTTTCTTCCTGCATCAGAGCGAGGATGACGTGCGCCATGTCGGTGCCGCCTTCGAGATGCTCGGCTTCATAGAACGAGCCGTCCTCCTCGATGGTGATGTTGCGCAGGTGGACGAAATGGATGCGGTCGGCGAATTCCTTGACCATGGCGACGATGTCGTTGTCGGCGCGCGTGCCATAGGAGCCGGTGCAGAAGGTCAGTCCATTGGCGGGACTGTCGACGGCGTTGAGGATGAAACGCGCGTCCTGTGCCGTCGAAACCACGCGCGGCAGGCCGTAGAGCGAGAATGGCGGGTCGTCGGGATGGATGCACATGCGCACCCCCTCCTCTTCGGCCGCCGGAATGATCTCGCGCAGGAACCAGGCGAGGTTGTCGCGCAACTCCTTCGGCCCGATCGAATCGTATTCAGCCAGGGCTTCGCGAAAACTGTCCCTGTTATAGCTGCGTTCGGTCGCCGGCAGGCCGGCAATGAGGTTGCGCTCGATGCGGTCGATCTGCTCTGGCGTCAGCATCTTCAGCCGCTTCTCGGCCTCGGCGGTACGCGCCGGCGTATAGCTTGCCGCACCGTTCTTGCGCTGCAGCACGAAAAGATCGTAGGCCGCGAAATCGATCGCATCGAAGCGCAGCGCATAGCCGGTTGTCGGCAGGCGATACATTAGGTCGGTGCGGGTCCAGTCCACCACCGGCATGAAATTGTAGCAGATCGTCTCGATGCCGGCCTTGGCGAGCGCCCGGATGCTGTCGCGGTAGTAGCCGGCATAGCGCTCGCGCTCGGGCGCGCCGATCTTGAAGGAATTGTGCACCGGAATACTCTCGACGACCGACCATTTCAGGCCAGCCGCCTCGATGATCCGCTTGCGCTCGAGCACATCGGCCTCAGGCCAGGCGCGGCCGTCATAGATCTGGTGCAACGCGGAGACAACGCCGGTGGCGCCGGCCTGCCTGACATGTTCAAGCGTCACCGGATCATCGGGACCATACCAGCGCCAGCACTGTTCCATGAAGCCTCCTCAGGGTTGGCGGCGACCATATTGTCGGACCACAAGCCTGTCAACAGAACCTTTCCGTCGCCATACAGTTGATTTCCTGTGGATCGAGCCCTAGGGTGGTCCAACAAATAGCAAGGAGTTCTGCGGTGGAACAGGCGAGCCACGATTCGATGGAGGCGGCAGACGAAGCCGGGATCAGCAGTTCCGCCGTCGACCAGACCGTGCGGCAGATCCTCGACCTCATCCGCAATCGCGCCATGTCCATCGGCGATGTGCTGCCCACCGAACGGGAGCTTGGCGAACTGTTCGGCGCCAGCCGCAACACGATACGCGAGGCGCTGCGCACCATCCGAACCTATGGGCTGATCGATCCCAAGCCGCGCGTCGGCGCGGTGCTCGCCGATCGCCAGAATGTCGCGATCCAGAATTTTTTCGCCGCGCAAATGGACATATCGAAAACGTCCTTTCACGACATACAAGGATTTCGCCGCATCATCGAAGTGAGCGTCGGCGACCACATCATCCTCAATGCCAGCGCCGCCGAACTTGAAGCCCTGGACGAGGTCAATGGCCTGATCGAGACCAGCAAGGATGTCCAGGAAGCCGCGCAACGCGATTTCGATTTCCATCTGGCGCTGATGAAGCTCGCCGGCAACCGCATGCTGGTGCAGACTTATCAGTTCCTGTCGCCGGTCATCCTGCACATCATGACCGTCGGCAAATCCATCCGGCCGGTGCTGAGCGAAACACGCCACGCGCATGGCGAGATCATCGCGGCACTGCGCGCGCGCGACCGCATTGCCTACTGCTACCTGATGAGCCGGCATCTCGATTTCGGCTTGCGCTTCGTTCCCGACGACCTCGAAAACGCCCGTATGTCGGCGGCAAACCCGGTGCATCCGGGTCCGGCATCTTCCAAGGATTTGCATCATGTCTGATTTTGAGAACAAGGTGGCGCTGATCACCGGCACGACCGGCATCGCGCTCGCCACTGCGAGTCGCCTGGCGCAAGGCGGCGCTGCGATCATCGCCTGCGGCATCGACCGGGCGGCCAATGCCGCCATGCAGGAGAGCCTCGCCAAGGCCGGAGCGAATGCGCTGGTGCAAACGGTGGATGTCTCCGTTTCCGACCAGGTGCGCGACGCGGTCGCAGCGGGCGTCGCGAGGTTCGGCGGCATCGACATCATCGTCAATTCGGCGGCGGTCCACCCCTACGGCACGACGACCACCACCGACTGGGAAACCTGGAACCGGGCGATGACGGTCAATGTCGGGTCGATCTACCTGACCGCGCATTTCGGCATTCCCGAAATGATCCGCCGAGGCGGCGGTGCCATCGTCAATGTCGCCTCGGTGCAGGGGTTCGCCTGCCAGCAGAACGTCGCAGCCTATGCCACAACCAAGGGCGCCATCCACACGTTGACGCGTTCGCTGGCGCTCGACTATGCCGCGGCCGGCATCCGGGTCAATTCGGTCAGCCCGGGCTCGATCCGCACGCCAATCCTCGAGAAGGCGGCGCGTGGCGACAATGGCAGCGACGCCGATGTCGAAGAAGCCTACAGGCGCTTCGGCGCCGCCCATCCGCTCGGCCGTATCGGCGAGCCGGAGGAAGTGGCGGAACTCATCGCTTTCCTGTGTTCATCGAAAGCCGGCTTCTGCACCGGCGCTGATTACAAGATCGATGGCGGCCTCACCGCTGGCATCGGCGTCAAGTAGGGCGACATGAAGATCGGACTTGGCCTCTATCGCGATTCGCTGACGCCGGAGAATTTCCGTTTTGCCCGGCAGGCCGGCGCAACGCATGTCGTTGCGCATCTCACCAACTATTTTCGCGGCCGCGATCCCTCGCTGTCGGCCGGCACCGAAACGGATGGCTGGGGCGATTGTTCGACGGATGGATTGTGGAGCTACGAGGATTTCACCGGACTGGTGAAAACCGTACGCGACAACGGCCTGGAGATCGCCGGCATCGAAAACCTGTCGCCGCGCTTCTGGTCCGACGTGCTGCTCGGCGGCCCCGATCGGTCGAGGCAGCTCGACGGCCTCAAGCGCCTGGTGCGTGACGCCGGCCGGGCCGGCATTCCCTGCATAGGCTACAACTTCTCGATCGCGGGCGTGTGGGGCTGGCAGCGCGGGCCATTCGCGCGCGGCGACGCCATGTCCGTGGGGCTCGATTTGTCCGACATCGATCCCGACCTGCCGCTGCCCGACGGAGTGGTCTGGAATATGCGCTACCGGCCGGGCCGAGCCGGCGCCGCGCCTGTCAGGGTCTCGCAAGAAGAACTGTGGGAACGGCTTGGTGTCTTCCTGCGCGAAATCGTACCGGTGGCCGAAGAGGCCGGCGTCGTGATGGCTGCGCATCCGGACGATCCACCCGCCGAGGCGCTGCGCGGCACGGCGCGCCTCGTCAACCGGCCGCAGAAATATGACCGGCTGATGGATATCGTCGACTCGCCCGCCAACGGGCTGGAGCTCTGCCTCGGCTCGCTGCAGGAGATGCCGCAGGCCGAGGAGATCTACAGTCATGTGCGCCGTTTCGCGCGGCGTGGCCGCATCGGCTATATCCATTTCCGCAATGTGCGGGGCAAAGTGCCGAAATATCACGAAACCTTCGTCGACGACGGCGACATCGACATGGCCGAGATCGTGCGCATTCTGCGCGACGAGAATTATCAAGGCGTCATGATACCCGATCACACGCCTGAGATGGCCTGCGACGCGCCATGGCACGCCGGCAAGGCCTTCGCATTGGGCTACATGCGCGCACTGGTGCAGAACGCCGACGCGCTAGGCCCGGTACGAAGCCGGGCACCCGACATGGCAGCGGAGTGAATAGGGGACGCACGACTGGCATTTTTCGAGCCCGAAGGCGCCGCAAAAGCCCGCTTTCGATGGAGAGCGGGCTTTTGTTAGTCGGCTCGGTTCCTAACTCAGGATAGCGACGATCTCATATGAGTTCGGATCGACAATAACAATCCTGCCATCGGCCAGAAGGAAATATTCATAGCTCTCATAGGCAGGAACGATTTCGACGATCCGGTGCGGAAGTCGATGCAGCCGCACCTTCTGCTTCGGCACTTTCACGCCGACCGAAATGTCCACGTCGAGGTTCGAGACCGGTTCCACCTTCGTCTCGCGGATGACGTTGGTGATTTCGGTCTTCTGCTCGACGGATATATTGTTGATTGAAGCGGTTGAACTCTGGTCGGTAGTCGTACCGGCCTTGCCCTGCGCTTGCTGATCAGTCGTCGTACCGGCTTTGCCCTGCGCTTGCTGATCGGTAGTCGTACCGGCCTTGCCCTGCGCCTGCTGGTCGGTCGTCATACCGGCCTTGCCCTGCGCTTGCTGATCGGTAGTCGCGCCGGCTTTGCCCTGCGCCTGCTGGTCGGTCTTCATGCGGGGCTTGCCTTGCGCCTGCTGGTCGGTCTTTACGCCCGCCTTGCCCTGCGCTTGCTCGTCGGTCTTTACGCCCGCCTTGCCTTGCGCCTGCTCATCGGTCTTCGCTCCGGCTTTGCCTTGCGCCTGCTCGTCGGTCTTCATGCCCGCCTTGCCTTGCGCCTGCTCATCGGTCTTCGCTCCGGCTTTGCCTTGCGCCTGCTCGTCGGTCTTCATGCCCGCCTTGCCTTCCGCTTGCTCGTCGGTCTTTACGCCCGCCTTGCCTTGCGCCTGCTCGTCGGTCTTCATGCCGGCCTTGCCTTGCGTCTGCTGCTCGGTGCTGCCGCCCTTCTGGCAATCGGCCGAGCCGGCTGCGCAAGTGTCTGCCCCACCCGATTGGGCCGCTCCGCCCGACTGCTGCTGGGTCTGCGCGATTGCCGCCCCACATCCGAGGGTAAGCGCTAACATGCTGGTGATCAAAGTGGTTCTCATGGGAAGTCTCCTAGGATGGCAGTCCCTTCGCGGCAAAACTTTGCCACCCCGCGATTGTTCCACCGAAGGCCAATATATTCCGGAGCGGATGGAACTGCCGGCATTTTGCGAAGTTCGGCGCATGGGGCGCACCTGCCGAAATGCCGGTGGCGTCGTCGGCTCGGCGCCCTGCGCAACATCTGATGGAGACAGAAGTGAAAAAATATCTACTGGGAACGGCAGTGGGCATCCTGTTTCTTGCGGGGGCCGGAGCGGCCGCGGCGCAAGATGTGGTCATCCAGCCGGAGCAAGAAACCGTTATCAAGGAGTATGTGAAGAAGCAGCCGCTGGCCTCGGTCCAGCTGCCCGGTGTGGAACTCAATGTCGGATCCACCGTGCCTGATACGGTCGAACTTCATGAAGTTCCCGATGTGAAATACCGCTACGTCGTGGTCGACAATCGAACAGTTCTGGTCGACCCGGAAACCCGGAAAATCGTCCAGGTCCTTCAATGACCGCATGTTCCAAAGCGCCCGCCCCGGCATGCGTCGAGGCGGGCGACGTGTGTCAGGTTTCTGTTTTCATGCATGTCTTTGTTCCAAACCGAGGCGTTTTGGGCGACATGCATGAGCATGGCTACGACTGCAGGTCAAATGCGATGTTGCGATGCTTTTGAATTGCTGAGCTTGCAACAATGTCCGCCAGTTCTTTGTCGGAGAGAGTGCATTCTGGCAGTTCGTAACGGATGGCTGACACCGCCTGCGCCGTGGAAATTGGCCATTCGAGATTTCTGCGGGAATTGATGTAGTGATCGATGGCCCGGATCAGTTCCTTCGAGGTCATATCGATCACAGGCATCGGTTCCTCCTCCTTATTTCCCCGTTTTTCTCACTGTGTTGACGGACACCGAAACCTGCCATCACAATTGTTAAAACGGCAGACGAAAAAGATGTCGATTCAGGAATAGGGGCTGGCGGTGGCTTTGGAGTTCACCTCCGCTGCATCGGTGGAAATATAACTGGGAGTGCAGCGGGTTGCGGTGTAGTGTCCCAAGTGATGGCCGCTGCAAAGGGAGAGCTCTTGCACAATGGACGGGGAAGCGGCGAAATCAGCCTTTCTGGGCGGGATTCGCGTTTTGATCGTGGAAGACGAATATTTTCTCGCCGATGACCTGCGTAAGGCTCTCGTCACACAAGGGGCGATAGTGCTCGGCCCGGTCGCCACGGTCGAGCCCGCAATCGAATTGCTGAACAGCGGTCAATGCGATTTTGCGATTCTCGATATCAACTTGCGCGGCGAGCAGACATTCGAGATTGCCCGCGAGTCGTTGGCGAAAGGCGTTCCGATCGCCTTCGCCACCGGCTATGATCAGACGGCCATACCAGCAGAGCTCGGCGGGATCAGGCGATTTGAAAAGCCTCTGGAATTCGGCAGCATTGTCGAGTTCGTTGCCGCGACGGCACACGATACGCGATGAACGAGAGAAGCGAGCCGGCGGTTGGCCTGAGAGCGAAGACCGCGCGGCACCCGCTTATCCGCAAGCTGTCCAATTTCACGGTCCTGTCCGTGGAAGAATGCGACGCCATCGAGAGCGCGACAACAAAGGTCGCCGAATTCGCCGCCGGCGATGACGTCATCCAAAGGGGCGACAGGACAGGCGGGGTCAACCTGCTGCTCGAAGGATTTGCCTGCCGCTACAAGATTCTCGAAGACGGTCGGCGACAGATCCTTGCCTATTTGGTGCCGGGCGACCTTTGCGATCTTCACGTGTTCCTGCTGCGGCGCATGGACCACTCGATCGGTGCTCTCAGCCGCTCCAAGGTTGCGGCGATCCCGCAGAGCGCCATCCTCGGCTTCACCAACAGCTATCCCAATCTTACGCGTGCGCTCTGGTGGACCACGCTGCTCGACGAGGCGATCACCCGCGAATGGGTCGTCAACATCGGCCAGCGGACTGCTTATGAGCGGATGGCTCACCTTTTTTGCGAGCTGTTCCACAGGCTTCACGCAATTGGTGAAACGGCCGGCAAGAGCTATCCCCTACCGGTAACCCAGGCGACCCTGGGCGATACGCTCGGTCTTTCGAACGTGCACATCAACCGTACGCTTCAGGATCTCAGGCGCGACGGCCTCATTTCGTTCAACAACGGCACTGTAACGATCAAGAACCTGGCGAAACTGGAGGCGGCGGCCTTTTTCAATCCTGATTACCTTCATCTGTTGGACGTCAGGGAGCCTTTTGCATGATCAGGCACGGCCTCATCGAGTGGAGCGCAAAAATGAAACATCATAGGGAACCTGGCCTGCTTCTGCCGGTTCGGCGTGTCCGGAGGCGGTAGCGAGCGATGGCCAAGCGCGATTTGATCGGCGGATCGGCAGGTACGATCGATCCGCTGGGCCGCTGCGATCGCCCTCCATATTTCTGCCGACAGCGGCGGCATTAATGCTCCTGCCGGCTCGACGGTATCATTTTCGCCGGCTGAAAACCGCGCGCGGCGGCACGAAAGCCAATCCTGGGCGCGTGAACGCGAGCCAAAGGCCGACGAGACGAGGCGCTTGGCACCGCGCATGATCGATGAACGGTTGAAAGACTGACAGGTGGCTGGAAAAAGACCTCCCAAGAAAGACGTCACGGGTACATTCTCCCGTCCGCAAGGTGTGTCCGCCGAAGAACGCGATGCTTCCGCGTCGATGCGGCTCAGCCATGTCGATGAACAGATGGACGAACGTGACGGTCATATCGCCCGGCTCGAAGCCGAACTCCAGGTCACACGCGACCGCCTCCAGGCGACGAAGGCATTTGCCGCCGAATTGCAGCACCGCGTTCGCAACACGTTGAGCATTGTCCGTTCGATCGCTCGCCGGTCGGTTGAAAACAGCGACAATGTCGAGGACTATGCCTTTCACCTCGAGGGCCGCATCAATGCGCTTGCACGCACGCACAATGTGCTGATGCGATCGGCCTCGGCCACCGTGCAGCTTGACATGCTTGTCCTTGACGAGCTTGCGTCCCAAGGCGGCCGGACGGAAGATCAGTTCACCATAGATGGCCCGGATATTTCCTTGTCCGGAAAGACGGCGGAGACCTTGGGCCTGGCGTTCCACGAACTCGCCACCAACTCGATGAAATATGGCGCGCTGTCGGCAGCCGACAAATCAATCAGCGTAAGCTGGAAAGTGGGTGGCACGCCCGCCAGACAGGAGCTGAAGATCCGCTGGATCGAGGACCTGCATGGTCCGGCAGCAATACCTGCGCGACGCGGCTTCGGATCCGAGCTGATCGAAAAGGTGGTGCCCTATGAGATCGGCGGAGCTGGCTCGCTGCGCTTCACCGATGCCGAGGTGATCTGCACGATGGATATCCCCCTCTCGAACGAAATTCACCCCAGCAGGAGCCTGGAGGAGCCGCCCGACGATCTCCAGCATTGAACACCGACACTCCTGCGCCGAAGGGCGGCCGGGGCCAGGAGCGTGGCGTTGGAAGGGGTTGACCCAGCACCGACCGAGGTGACGCAACGGCCCCGGGGTTTGCCGAGCTGCCGCGCACCGGCCTTGAAATTCTCAAAATGATGGAACTTCAGCGACAACAAAGAGTTCGGAGCGCGGCGACGGCGAGCGCGCTGTCGTGATCTCGCGACTCACCTTGAAGCGGGAGGAACCTGGATCAACAGGAGCTGACCATGAAGTCCCATACACTCGAACAACTACACGCAATCGCGGAAGTTGATACGGTGTGCCCGACAATGACGCGGAACCAACGCCTGGAGCGCTGGGCAAGTCTTCTTGAGCGTCATCCTGAACGGCGCCTCGGAGCGCTTCCGGGCACCGAATATATGAGCCCCGACATGCGCGAAAACGCCTACTGCGTGCAATCCCCCATCAGCGTCGCGTTCGAAGATCCGATACTGCGGGCGCAGGGTCTGGAAGGCGACACCTATGGAGAGGCAAAGCGCTTTTTCGAACTGTCCAACTGGCAGTTGCACAACATCGTCTGTGATTGCCACGTCGGTGCGACCATGAAAGCCGGGTGGGTCGCCGTTCGCGTGCGCGCCGCCATGGGCGAAGGTTTCAATATCTTCGCCAGGCTCAGGGCGCTGCTCGGACGTTGACCCAGACGCCATCTCGAATGCGTCGACGGAATGAACAGTCGGTCGACGCATTTTTCCTCCTTGGCGGCAATTGACGTCGCTTCAGGAGCTTCGAGGCTCCGACCCGCTGCCGATGGTCGGATCGGGCACTACCGGACCGCGCTCGGCTTCCGATCCTTCCGCCTCTATTTCCTGCACGGCCTGGTCCCAATGCTCCTGCTCTCGGCCCTGCGGGCGGCCTTCGCGCTCCCAGATCTCGTAGGCTCGTCGCTTTATGAGTTCTTCCTTGTCCATTGGAAACTCCTCCTGCGTGCCCCAATCTCCGGCAGGCCGCTTTGTTCCCTCCGGAAACAAAGGCAACGCTTTTGGAGCGATCCGGACTAGCCGCACCGGAGCGACACGGAACCCTTGGGGGATTAGGCCGTTTCCGAGCATCGGCGCAGTGGTGGATGACTTGGGAATGCCCGCCGCTCGAACTCTTGGCGACGAACACGCCAATGATGTGCCTGCGCCACGCCTTGCCGCCCCGTGTGGCCTCGGCCAATCAAAGCCTTGCAGCGGGACCCCAAAGGGTGGGCGCGGCGCAAATATTGGGCTTGAGATCATGACTATTGTCTTTTCGGATCGTCGCGAGGCAGGACGCGTTCTCGCTGATAAGCTCGGCCACTTCGCAGCGCGCGATGATGTCACCGTGCTGGCGCTGCCGCGCGGCGGCGTGCCTGTCGCCTGCGAAGTCGCACAGGCATTGAAGGCACCGCTCGACGTTTTCGTCGTGCGCAAGCTCGGCGTTCCCGGTTACGAAGAGTTGGCCATGGGCGCAATCGCGACCTCCGGCGTACGCGTCCTGAACGACGAGATCGTGGAAGGCCTCGCTGTGCCGGCCCACGTCATCGATGCGGTCACTGCCAGCGAGGAGAGGGAGCTTTTACGCCGCGAGCACCTCTATCGCGGCGAGCGGGTACCGCTCCTTGTGGAGGATCGAATCGTCATTCTCGTGGACGATGGGCTCGCCACTGGGTCGACCATGCGCGCGGCGGTCAGGGCGCTGCGCGAAAAGCGGCCTGCCCGTATAGTTGCGGCCGTTCCGGTCGGCAGTCCCGACACCTGCGAGGCGATGGAGAGCGAGGCAGACGAGGTCGTCTGTGCGACGACGCCGCAGCCGCTCATCGGCGTCGGGCGCTGGTATGAAGACTTCTCCCAAACCAGCGACGACGAGGTCCGCGCCCTTCTCGCCAAGGCGGGGCGACCAACCGCACCGTCCGGCCGCGATGCGCCGCAGAATACGGCAAACCGATTGCACAAGCACGTCGTTCGGCTCTCCGGAGACGCGCGAGACTACGACGAGCTCTTGGCGGCGATCGGCGAGGCGCGCTTTGTGTTGCTCGGTGAAGCTTCGCACGGCACACACGAATTCTATGAGGAGCGCGCGCGGATCACGCGGCGGCTGATCGAGGAGCAGGGTTTTGCCGCCGTCGCTGTCGAAGCCGACTGGCCCGACACATACCGGGTCAACCGCTATGTTCAGGGAACAGGCGGGGATATCGACGCCGAAGAGGCGCTCGCCGATTTCCGACGCTTCCCGACCTGGATGTGGCGGAACAGGGTCGTCGTCGATTTTGTCGAATGGCTGCGCCGGCACAATGAAGCGCCCGGCAAGGGCAATCCGGGAGTCGGGTTCTATGGGCTCGACCTTTATGCCCTGCACGGCGCGATGAAGGCGGTGCTGCGCTATCTCGAAAAGGCCGACCCGGCCGCGGCGGAGATCGCGCGTCGCCGCTATGCCTGTTTCGATCATTTCGGCCCTGACCCGCAGGCTTATGGCTTCATAGCCGGCAATGAGGTCGACAAATCTTGCCAGGAGGCTGTGGTCGCACAGCTGGTCGAGATGCTGAAGCGGCGCCCGGCGAAGGCCGAGCCACGCGAAGGCGCCATCGCGGACGAACTCTTCGCGGCGCAGCAAAACGCCCGCCTGGTGAAGAATGCGGAGGCCTATTATCGCGCCATGTTCCTGGCGCCCGAATCGACCTGGAACCTGCGTGATCGGCACATGGCCGAGACGTTCGACGCTCTCACCGCTCATCTCGGCCGGCTCGGGCGATCGCCGAAGATCGTGGTTTGGGCGCATAACTCCCATCTCGGCGACGCCAGGGCGACAGACAGGAGCCTGCATGGCGAGATCAACCTCGGACAGCTTATCCGCGAAAAGCATCAGCGCGACGCCTTCCTCGTCGGCTTCACGACGTATCAAGGAACGGTGACGGCGGCATCGAACTGGGACGGCCCCGCGGAGCGCAAGGTTGTCCGGCCTGCCCTAGCGCGCAGCTATGAGGCGCTGCTGCATGCAGTCCCGGCTGATCGCTTCCAGCTGGATCTGCGCGGCGACGGCGAAGCCCTGCCGCGACGGCTCCTGGAGCGCGCGATCGGCGTCATCTACCGCCCTGAGACCGAACGGGCCAGCCACTACTTCCATGCCGACCTTGCCGCGCAATTCGACATGCTGCTGCATTTCGACGAGACGCGGGCGGTTGAGCCGCTGGAGCGCAGCTCGCAATGGGACGCCGGCGAGCCCGCGGAGACCTATCCGTTCGGGGTTTAGGGACCGATCCAGTTGAGATGGAGATCGCCATGGTCTCAGTCCTGAAGACAAACGAGAAGGCCGTGCAGGTTCCCGCCGGCGGCGCATTGCTCGCGGGCAACCTGTCGCTGCCGCAGGAAGCCCGTGGGCTCGTCCTCTTCGCTCACGGCAGCGGCAGCAGCCGGCACAGCCCGCGCAACCGCTATGTGGCCGGACGGTTGAACGAGGCGGAACTCGCCACGTTGCTCATCGACCTGTTGACGACCGAAGAGGAGCGTATCGACCAGATTACCGCCGAGTTGCGGTTCGACATCCGCTTGCTCGCCGATCGACTGGTTCAGGTTACCGACTGGCTGCACATGTTCGAGGAAACGTCGGCGCTGCGCGTCGGTTATTTCGGCGCGAGCACAGGGGCTGCCGCGGCGCTGATGGCTGCGGCAGAGCGCCCGGATCGAGCGGCCGCCGTCGTCTCGCGCGGCGGGCGTCCGGATCTTGCGGCACCTGCCCTGCCCCGCGTCCGGGCACCAACGCTGCTCGTGGTCGGCGGCGCAGACACGCAGGTGATTGCGCTCAACCGTTCGGCGTTCGCGGCGCTGCGGTGTGAAAAGGAGCTGGCCATCGTTCCGGCTGCGACGCACCTGTTCGAGGAGCCCGGCGCGATGGAAGAAGTGGCGGACCTCGCGATCCAATGGTTCCTGCGCCAACTGCCCGCGTGACGCCGGCGCCAACGCCATCGCCTCATCAGAGAGCCAGATCGATTGGGTCGTCGGCGCGTTAAAAATCATTCCGCGGAGAAGCTTCCATGACAGTCAGGGTTCTGCAATTTCTCGCCATTGTCATTTCGGCCCTCGCGCTCATCCCGGCAGGGGCCCATCTCGCAGCTCTCCCCAACAAGATATCTCTGCCGCAGCCGGAATATTTCACCGTCCAAGGCATCTATTACGGATGGGCGATCCTTGGATTGCTCTGGCCTGCCGCGCTGATCGTGAACGCATTGTTGGCGATCTCCGTGCGCTCACAGGCTTGGCCCTTTTGGCTCGCCCTGCTTGCGGCGCTGTGTTTCGCGATCATGCTCGCGATCTTCGTTGTCTGGACGCTCCCTGCCAACCAGGCGACGCAGAACTGGACGACAATTCCCGCAAACTGGGAAGCGCTGAGGCAGCAATGGGAATATTCTCATGCGGTAAATACCGCGATTGTATTTGCCGCGCTCTGTCTCGCGACGCTGTCGGCGCTCTCGTGGCGTCCGGCCGATCTGTAGATTGTCGCCGGAGAAAGTCTCTTTTCCTCCGGATCATTCGCGCCATCGATGCGTTAGGTTTTCTGGAGGTCGCGACGTCGCACCGCCATCTGTCCCGCTGTATCCAACGAGGAGAAAGCGATGCCGGATAAGAAAACCATCGAGAAAGCGAAAAAAGACAAGCGCGAAGGTAAATCGCCCACCACGCAGGCCGGCGAATTCGTGCATGACGAGATCGAGAAGGTCCGTCGCGGCAAGCACGGCGCGCGCTCGACCAAGCAGGCGATCGCCATCGGTCTTTCGGAGGCGCGCCGCGCAGGCGTCGACCCGCCTCCGCCCAAGAAACGAAGCGTCAAGGAGAGCACCCGCAAGAGCGCCGAATACGCCTATGAAGTTGGCCAGGGCGAACGTAAGCCAAAACGCAGCCCCAAGGTCTCGAAGGCCGTTTCCGAGGTTCTCGAGCACGAGCCGAAGAACACGGCATCCCATGAGGCGCTTTCAAGACAGACCAAGCAGGCGGCGTCGCGCCGGACGGCCGAGGAGCGCTCGGCCGCAGCCAAGAAAGCCTCGGAGACGAAGGGCACTGCAGGCCGGTCCGCCGCCGCACGCAAGGCGGTCCGCACCAAGGGTGCTGCCGGAAGAAAGAAAGCAGCGCAGAAGGCCGCCAGCACGCGTGCGGGCCGAACCTAGACTAGAAGGTCGAAAACCCGCTACGCACTCTCTCCAGCCGGCTGGTGAGAGGTAGCTGGACCGCAGCCAGCGTCAAGCGATGCGCACTATGTCAGCTGGGACAGTGCGATCGTGTGAGATACGGCCGTCCTTGTCTTTGTCTCGATCCGGCGGGAACAACGGCCCGTGTTCAAGGTTATGGAAAGCTACACCGGTGGTGGAGCTTTCATGACAACCTTAGGGAGACGAAGACATGGCGACTGCGAAGAAGGCGGCGACGAAAGGGCTGGAAGCCCTGTTCCTCGACGGGCTGAAGGATATTTATTACGCCGAAAAGAAAATACTAAAGGCGCTGCCCAAGATGGCCAAGGGTGCCGAGTCCGAGGAGGTCGCGGCGGCGTTCGAGAAACATCGCGTGGAAACCGAAGGCCAGGTCGACCGCCTCGAACAGGTGTTCGACCTGATGGACAAGCCAGCCCGCGGCAAGACCTGTCCGGCAATCGACGGCATTCTCGAAGAGGGTTCGGAGATTCTCGACGACTATAAGGGCGACCCAGCATTGGATGCAGGACTGGTCGGAGCGGCACAGGCGGTCGAGCACTATGAAATCGCACGCTACGGCACGTTGATCGCGTGGGCTGAACAGCTTGGCAAGAGCGACGCGGTCAAGCTCCTCAACGAGACGCTCAAAGAGGAAGTGGCAACCGATGAAGCGCTTACAGGCTTAGGCGAAGGCGGGGTCAATGAGCGGGCTCTTGAGAAAGCCGCTTAGCCGCGGGGCAGCCCGACGCTAAGCGCCCGGCAGCCTTCCTGTCCAGAGCGGGGTGCGTTCGAGTTGAACTGCGGGTCCTGCTCTGGATTTGGCTGCCGGGACCTCGACAAAACAGGTTGTTAAAATCACCGAACCTTACAGGAGGATCCGCGCAATGCCGGAAGACCTGTCTCGCGAGGAAGAGCAACGCGGTACCGGAAAGCTCATCACCTGGGGTGTCGTGATCGCCGCCGTGTTTTTTATTGGCCTCTTGGCCATATTCGTCCTCAAGCCGCTTATGACGGGATCTTAGAATCCTTTCGAGCCGCAGCGCGCTTAGCCGCGCCGGAACGTGCTCGCAAGCAATTCGATGGCCGCAAACAATTCCGGCACGCTTTGCGAGGCGGCGGTGATGCGATCGAATGTTCCCCCAAAGGAGTGCGAACCATGCCCCTGACGCTCAGCAGCCCCGCCTTTGCCGACGGCGGAGAGATCCCCGAAGCCTATACTCGTGACGGCAAGAACGTATCTCCGCCTCTGAAGTGGGCCGGGGTACCGGACGGCACAAAGAGCCTCGTCCTTGTCGTCCAGGATCCCGACGCGCCGAGCGGAATGTTCGGCCATTGGGGGGTGTTCAACATTTCGCCGGAGGTGCAGGAGTTGCCCGAAGCGGAAAGCGGCAGACCGGGTCCACAGGCCCTCAGGCAAGCGCGGAACGATTTCGGCAATGCCTATTACGACGGCCCTGAACCGCCTGCGGGCCACGGTGTCCATCACTACCACTTCCGGCTGGCGGCGCTCGACACGCCGAACCTTGCTATCCCCGCAAGCACGGGCGTGGAGCGTATCTGGCACGAGGCGCAAAAACATTTGCTGGAGCAGGCAGAACTCGTCGGAACCTACGAACGTGGCCGGTAATTGAAGGCAGATTGATCCGGGCGCCGTCGTCCACGCGCGGAACGGTTCTTCTCCTTGCCGGTTGTGAGGGAAAGGAGACGTCCCATGTTTGAAAGCGTCATGTGGTTGATCGTCGTCGCCGGCGGGCCATTGTTGCTGCTCGTATTGCTGGCCTACGTCATTGTCACCCGACGTCGCCGCGGTCCCGCAGAACGCAGAGAAAGCGATCGAGCCACCGATCGGCTCTATCATCAGGACAAGGATTGATTGTAGCTACCGTGGCCCACAGCAAACTTAATCAGCGGTCCAAACATCCCTCGCACATGTCCCGAAGATCAATTTCGGGCGAGGCACCCACGCCGGCCTGGCTGCAAAGTGCCCCGCCGCCCTGGCAGGCTTGTTCTTCAGGGCCGGTTTATTGCCCTGCCGCCGTCGCGCTCAGGGACATAGTCGCCCGCGTTGACGTCAAAGCCGGTCCAGCCATCCGCCTCGTAAGCCCTGCGGCGTTCCATTACGTCAACCGAGCTGGACTGACCCAGAATGTCCTCGGCTTCCGGAACAAGCCCATCGTCCACCTTGGCCGTCACCAGGGTACCGCCACGACGTACGCCCTCGGCATAGACATTTGCATCGTTTTCGGAAACGCCCGAATCCGTCAGAGCGCCAATGATACCGCCCGCCGCACCACCAGCCACCGCGCCGGCAACCACCCCGGTGGCGGTAGCGGCAAGCCATCCGGCCGCAACCACAGGTCCGACGCCCGGAACGGCCATGACGCCCAACCCCGTCAGCAAACCGCCGGCGCCACCGACCACGGCCCCTATCCCTGCGCCGCTCGCGGCATCTTCAGCGGCTTCGGAACGATCTCTCTCGTACCAGCCATCCGAGTTGTTGGCGATGATGCTGATATCGGAATGTGGCACTCCGGACGCTTCCAGTTCGCCGACCGCGTCGGCTGCGTCGTCATAGTTGTCGAACAGTGCAGTTACGGTTTTCATTTTGATATCTCCTGATCGGGCTCATTTGCTGTCGGCGACGACGTTGCCCTGATAGTCGAGCCCGACGGCGACACTTTGGCCTGACTTGGTCGCCTGGCCGCGCCAGATGCCTTGATCGTCCTTGGCAAGCTTCGACACATTGGAATAGCCGGCATCCTCGATGCGGCTCTTTGCCTGGGTCTCGGTGAAACTGTTTGCGCCGGGCACCAGGGCCGCGGCATTGGGCGTGTTCGTGGTTTTCACAGCGGGCGTTGTCGCTCCCGTGATGGAGTCCTGGCCGGCGGCGATCTTTTCGATCATCTGCCGATGCATCTTCAACGTATCGACCGTCTGCTGGGCGAATGTCTTGAGGGCCGCGTTGTCGCCGTCGCGGGCGTAGCTTTCAAACAGATTGACGGCATCGGCGTGCGCCTTGCGCTGCATGTCCACATAGGCCGGATCGATTGGCGGCTGTGCGTTCTGGAGCTTATCCAGATCCGCCTGGTGCTGCGCATCGAGCGCCGTCGGCATCTTCAACTTCTGTTCGCCGGCAATTGTTTCCAGCTTGGCGTTGGCCGCGCCGTGGTCCCGGATCATCGTCTGCGCGAAATTCTTGATGCTTTGATCCTGGGCCTTGTCCTGGGCAATCTTGCTTGAGTCGACTTCGAACTTGCCGCCGACGGCGGCCTTGTCGACGAAATCCTGGGCGCTGTCGGCAGCAGCCAAAGCAGGCATTGCGATAAGCATGGAAGCAGCGGCGAGCGAGGCAAGAAGGTGTCGCGTTTTCATTGGCTTTGTCCTTGTCGATGCGCGAACTTACGATGCGCCCTAACAAGCCAGGATGGGCTTTGTTCCGGCGCCGTGCGATGCGCTGCAAGCGCCTTCGGACAGGCCCCACAGCCGGCCAGGAGACCTTCAACATCGGGACCGCGGCGCGGAACAAATCGGCGGCTGCGAGATTTGATTTTAAATGCGACCCATGAGCGTCAATCTGTCGACCGAGCGAACTTGCCGAATTGGGTTCCGAGGAGAGTTCATGGCCAAGATTTCAAATTCCACACCTGCCGCAGCCCGGGGCGAAATTCAGGCCGGAGCCACACGGGACAAAACGCCCGGATTCGATCCTGCCGTTGCCCCGTTCGAGACCGACGCCGAGGCGGCGGACACGCAGAACCCGGTCACTGAAGCAGGTCCGCAACGTTCTCGCCGGCCAAAATTCGAAAACGATGCCAGCTTCGCCAACGCGATGCGGCCGGTGGAGAACGAGCCCGAACTGCAGCCCCGCAGCAACTGGCCGCTAATGGTGATTGCGGCCGTCGTGCTGATAGCGGCCGCGGTGTTCCTGGCAGCCAGCCTGCTGCGGTAAGGCGCATCATCCTGAGTGCAGACAGCGTCAGACAACCCTTGGCTGAGATCGAGCACTTTTCGCGCGGCCGTCGGGCCCGGTCGTCATCAATCCTGCCTCCCTCGTGGATGAAATTCGGGGGCGCCCTTCATGCCGGAAAGTTCCGTTGTCGAACACAGAAGTCGCGGCCGTGCAGGATCGGAGATGTCGAGCTTGTCCCAGGGAATACGGTACAGGCCGTCGCGACGGCGCAGCCGGAAGAAATCCAGCACCGCCGTGCCGATAGTCGAGGCCGAGAGACGCTCGAAAGCGGCGTAGATACCGACATGGAATTCAGTAACGACGAAGTCGTCGCCGGCCGGTTCGGCTCGTATCTCCTCGATATAGCCGATGCTTTCGCCTTGCCGCGAGAGAACGCGTCGCCCGGCCAGATGTTCGAGGTTGACGGTGGACATCATCAAGCTCCAGGAATGCGTCCGATAATATGATCGCGCAGCCAGTCCTGCCAGGCGAAGATCGAGGTTTCGCGCACATCGATATCGAACTGGATGTCGACGCCTATGTCCTGGACCTTGTTCCAGGCGATCCGGTGCGGCTTGCCATGGCGTTTGCCGCCCCACGCTGCCGCGAGCTGCGTCATCCAACGCCCTGGCCGCACGCCGAGGCGACGCGCCAAGGTGACGGATCCGAGCTCGACCGCGACGATCCTCGGCGGCTTGCCCGGTCGCAACTCGGCCACCAGCCCGTCGATCTTGCCGATCTTGACCTGCTCGCGGTCGACGATCTGCTTGTCGAGGATGTCGCGCAGCAAATCCATCACGTGCCTCCGAATATCTGCAGGGGAATGGTCACCACGGCGAGCACGAAACCAAGCCCGATGATGAAGATCACCGCGGCATTCGAGACGATGCCGTTGCGGTGCTCGCCGACATAGCGCTTGTCGTTCAGCAGAAAAAGGAAAGGAATTACCGTCAGCGGCAGGCTGGCGGCGGTCAGCGCCATGGAAAAAATGGTGAGCTTCAGCGGATCCAGGCCAAGCATGATGGGGATGGCGGCCAGAAACAATGATACCGTGTAGACGGCACTGAAGCCGGGATCGTCGCGTGGCTTGAGGTTTTCGCCCCAGTTCCATCCAAACCCTTGCGCCACCAGATAAGCCTGTTGCAGCCCAACCTCGAGTGCGGCGCCGAAGCAAGCGATGGCGAGCGAGGCAACGAACAGGACGAAGCCCCAGAAGCCGAATATCGGGATCAGCATCAATGGTAATTGATGATAGTCGTCGACCTGATCGATGCCGTGCGTTGCAAGCACGAGCGCGGCCACCATCAAGACGCCGATCGAAATGGTGCCGCCAAACGCCATGCCCAGACCGGCGATGGCCCGATTGGTTCCGAGATAGCTTCTGTCCCACTGGTCCTCGATAGCCCCCGAGGAATAGAACATGAACAGGTAAGGCGATATCGAAGCGCCAAGAATGCTGACCGCCATGTACCAGTAATTCGCCGCGTCGTGGGCCGGCAGTGTAGGCACCGCGCCGGACGCGACAGCTGTCCAATCGGGCCTCAGCATCACCGCTGCGACCACGAAGCACAGCGTCACGAGGCCGAGTATCGACACGCCTTTCTCGATGAGCCCGAACGTGCCTTTCCACAGCAACAGCCATGCCATTAAAGCCACGGGTAAAGCCCACCATTGGAAGCCAATGCCGGTGGCAAGTTCGAGCGCGATCGCAACACCGCCAATCTCGGCGGACAGCACCATGAAATTGACCAGCAGGGCGGCAAGCAATGGCCATAGTGAAGCGTTAAAGCCAAATCGTTCCCGGATCCCGTCGGAGATCGTGTGATGGCTCACGGCGGCAAACCGGCCGGCCATCTCGACCAGAAAAATGATGCAAATGGTGCCGAGAACCACCGCCCAGATCAGCTGAAACCCGAAGGTCGCGCCTGCCTGGGCTGCCGTCGCCATCGATCCGACTTCCAGGAAGCCGCCAACACTGGTGACGATGCCCAGCGATATTTCCAAGAGCTTCTTCATGGCTTCGGCGCGAAATATCTGAAGTAAGCGGCGGCCAGGGAGCGCGTGGCCGTCCGAATATCTTCTTGAGCCTCCTGCACTTGCGGGCGGCGGTCCGCTTGCACTCCCGCCCGGGCGCGGTCCACCGCGATCGACAGGTCCTTGACCGCCGCCGCCAACGCAGCCTGCTCGGCAGGTTCAGCCGTTGTGGCCGATCGGATCTTCGCGTCGATATCGGCCAGCGTGGTGCTGGCCGAGTGCAGCGTGCCAGAAGCGTACGCGGAGGGGGCCGCTCCCGCCGCCCAGGCATCAAGCGTCATTGATACGGTCTGCGCCGTCGAGGCGGCAGTTCGGGATTGCTGTTCGATCTGGTCCGAGGACGAGCACGCGGTCGACATGGCCATGAGCAACAGCAGGCACGCGCTGTTGCGGCCAAGGCGATAGCTGCTAAGGGTTAGAGCCGGCGTTGGATCCGCCACACGAATGACCTCCCCCACCAACGAGAACCATGTTCGGCGCAAGTTTTGATCTAGCGCGCCCGCCCTCCCCGTCAACCGAGGCAGGGACCAGCGCGAGCGGAACAAAGGATCGGTAGCCGGATTAACGAGGAGGCGGCGGGGCGGTTCGATTTCCATCCTGATCGTCGCGCCCCCAAATGATCGACTGGCAGGGAAGGATCCCTCAATGCCCCGTCTCATTGCCTGGATAGCCATTGTGGTGATTGTGCTTGTCGCGGCTTGGATATGGTTCGGTCGCGATACATCGGGCAGCGGGGGCGGCAGCCAGCCGGCGCCTCACGCGATAGACCAGAACGGGTAGTTCAGTCTGGATGATCCTGCTCGGCGGCGCTCCGGGTGCGCTCGGCTTTGTACTCGTGGATCAGGCCCAGAATCTGAGCCTTGACCGTCTCGCGCGCCTCAGGTTGGACGAAAGGCATCAGCCGTTCGACAATTTCGCCGACCGTCTGCGGGAGATCCGCGGCGGAATCGGTGAGCTGGCTGCCATGTTCGTAGACATTGTCCGTCAGTTTCTTGTCGAGGTCGGATAGAAATCCCATCATCGCACTCCCCATCGCTGCCATGCCCGCTCGCCCAATGGCCAGCCCAGCAGAAATGTTCCGCACAAGGATGCTGGCATTGCGGACCGGCGGGATATCCGACGCCGGCGGCTGGAGGGGTGCTGCCGCGCGATCCGTGTCAACGCCATGTCGTCTGGCCCGGATCCCCTCGCCTGGCCTTCGACGGGATCAGTTTCCCGGCATTGGCCCGCAATCCCCTGACGAGCTCTTCCAGATAGGGAAGCAGTTCGAAAAGCAGGATCACGGCCATCACGCAGGCAATGTAGATCACCGGCAGCTGCTGCGATTTCCAGACAAGTTCGAAGCGCGCGGTTTCCGTCCCTGCCCCGAACAAGGCGAGGAACTGTCCCCAGTGGAGGGAAATGACGCTGACCAGCCCCATCAGCGGGATCATCTCCAGGAAGCTGTGAACGTGCTGCTCGATCGGCGTGACGGTGCGGGCGGTGGTGGCGTAGCTGACGTCCCACATCGCTGTCGCCTCGTGGACGAAGAAGGTGACGATCATGATGAGAATGATGAGAGCATTCACGTCAAGAAACATGGCGGCCAGCAAAGGTATTCCGACCTCGGCGAACATCAGAAGGTGGATCAACGACTCCTTGGCGCCTGTCGTCGATTCGATGTGAGAGGCGCGATGGCAGATCCAGTCGGCAAATCCGGCGGCCAACCAGACCGGCAGCAGGAAATACATCAAGATCAGCACGGTAGGATCTGACAGCATGACATCCTTTCGCGCGGGATCCCGTTCGAGGTCGCTACTGCTGCCCCGGCATTTCGGTGTTTTCCTGGGGATTTTTCCGGACACCCGCGGCTGGCGAAGTATCCGTCGGCGCGTTACCGCCCCGGTTCTGTTCAGGCGCCCGCTTCAGTGGCGAGGTATGCCAGCCCATGTCGGCATAGAGAAATCCTATGAGGAAGCCGATGATGATGATGGCGGCTATCACGAGCGAAAGCACTGCATTGCGTCGCACCATTGCCAGGCTCCCTTCCCAAGCCGAACAGCCGATCACGAAAATAGTTCCACAACCAGCCGCGATCGCTCCTCGGTCGCGTCGGCTTCGACACGCAAGATTCGACGCCAACCCTGCACGGAGCCGCGGGAACAATCGGTGACGGGCGAGGTTCGGTATTGGTTCTTCAAGGACGATCTCGATGAAACCTGCCGTAACCGACCGTATCGAAACAAAAAAATACAACCATCCCACGGGCGGATGGGGATCCCTGAGGTCATTGGTCCGCAAGGCATACGGCGAAGGCCTGCTGATGTCGGGCATATGGAGCACGCTGCTCAAGCAGAACAAGGCCGATGGCTACATGTGCGTTTCCTGTTCATGGGCCAAGCCGGCCGATCCGCGGCCCTTCGAGTTCTGCGAAAATGGCGCGAAGGCGACCATGTGGGATCAGACGAAGCTGCGTTGCGGCCCGGATTTCTTCGCACGACATACGGTCACCGAACTGCTCGACTGGCCGGATCGTGAGCTCGAAAAACAGGGCAGGCTTACGGATCCCCTGCGCTACAATGCCGTCACCGACCGCTATGAACCGGCTTCCTGGGATGACGCATTCCTCGAGATCGGCATGGAGCTGCGCCGGCTCGATCCGAAATCGGTCGTCTTCTACACATCCGGCCGGGCCTCGCTGGAGGCTTCGTTCATGTATCAGCTCTTTGCGCGTATCTATGGCTCATCGAACCTGCCCGATTCTTCCAACATGTGCCACGAATCGACATCGGTCGGGCTGCCCGAATCGATCGGCTCGCCGGTTGGAACCGTGCAGCTCGAGGACTTCTCCCAGTGCGACATGATGTTCTTTTTTGGCCACAACACCGGGGTGACGGCGCCGCGGCTGCTGCATCCGCTGCAAGAGGCTCGTCAACGTGGGGTGCCGGTGTTCACCTTCAATCCCTTGCCGGAAAGGGGGCTGAAGCGCTTCAAGAATCCGCAAGATCCCCTTGAGATGCTGTCGCCGGGCCCCGGCACGAAGATGTCCAGCGACTTCTTCCAGGTCCGCAGCGGCGGCGATATCGCCGCCATGACCGGCATCGCCAAGGCGGTGCTGGCGCTCGACGACGCGGCACGGGAACACGGGGATCCGCGTGTCCTCGACGTCGATTTCATTGCCGAGCACACGGATGGTTTTGCCGAATTCGAAGCTTACCTGCGGGCCGCCAGGTGGGAGGACATCGTCAGGCGCTCGGGAATTGCGCAGGCGGATCTCGAACATGTTGCCGAGGTCTACAGCCGCTCCAATGCGGTGATCGGCAATTACGGCATGGGTTTGACACAGCACCGGCACGGTACCGAGAACGTCCAGATGCTATGCAACCTGCTGCTCATGCGCGGCAACATGGGAAAGCCCGGCGCCGGCATTTCACCGCTGCGTGGCCATTCCAATGTCCAGGGCCAGCGCACTGTCGGCATATCCGAAAAGCCCGAGCTCGTCCCGCTCGACAAGTTCGCCCGGTTCTATGATTTCGAGCCGCCACGCGAGAAGGGTCTCGACACGGTCGAGGCCTGCGAGGGCGTCATCGCCGGCTCGGTGAACGGCTTCATCGGGCTCGGCGGCAATTTCGTTCGCGCCGTTCCCGAAACCGGCCTGATCGAGAAAGCATGGCGTCGGCTTGGGCTGCATGTCGAAGTCGCCACCAAGCTCAACCGCAGCCATCTCCTGCCAGGGGCGGTGACCTATCTGCTGCCCTGCCTGTCGCGGCTGGAAAGGGACCATCAGGCGAGCGGTGACCAGACCGTTTCAATGGAGGACTCCACCGCCTGTATCCACGGCTCCTTCGGTTCGCGTCCGCCGGCTTCACCGCATCTGCTTTCCGAACCGAAGATCGTGGCGGAACTGGCCAAGGCCACCGTATCGGGGGTGAGTTCGATCCCGTGGGATAAATGGGTCGCCGATTATTCCCTTATCCGCGATGAGATCGAGCGTTGTTACCCGCAGCATTTTCGTGAGTTCAACAAGCGGTTCCTGACGCCGGGAGGCTTTCACCGCGATATCAAGGCCTCGAAACGGGTCTGGGAGACGCCGAACAAGAAAGCCAATTTCAAGCTGCCGACGACGCTTGAAACAGACCCGGACATCGATGTTTCGGGTCACAATGTGCTGACGCTGATAACGGTGCGCTCCAATGACCAGTTCAATACCACCGTCTATGGGTACAATGACAGACTGCGCGGCATACACGGCACACGCATGGTCCTGTTGATGAACGAGGCCGACATTCAGCGGTTCGGATTGAGCGCCGGGCAGGAAATCGATCTGGAAACCCATGCCGACGATGGCGTGGAGCGGCGGGTTCGAGGTTTGCGCATCACCCCCTACTCCGTGCCCGAAGGCAACTGCGCCGGTTATTATCCGGAACTCAATCCCCTGGTTCCTCTGTGGCACCGGGCCAAGAAGGCTCACGTCCCCGCCGTCAAATCGGTACCCGTCAGAATTGTTGCCAGGGAACCCAGAACGAGAAGCTCGGCGCGCCACTAAAGCAATCCAGGAAAAGTGTGTACGGCTTTCCGGGGAAAAGCGTGGTGCGCTTTCCCTTAGGAATTGCGCAAAAACAACAACACAGAGTGGTTAGCCGTTTCCGCAGACGATGAACTGCTCTATGGCGGTCCCAGCCTGGTGGGCCAGGCCGGTAGCTAGCCGCCAGCCGGCTTAGGGGATGCCGGCTGGGCCGGTTGGGTGCCTTGCTGATCTCCGCCGGTGGTGGTTTGTGGGGTGGGGTTCGTGTCGGTTGTGGGGTTTTTGTCGACCGGCTGACTGTTCGTATCCGCTTTGGATTTGTCGGGATCGGGATTGTTGCACCCGGCCAGACAGACCAGTGCCAGCATCAGCAACACGGCTCTCATATCGATACTCCTTCGATGGGAGATGGCGAAGCAGCCTGCCAAGCTTCCATCCGGTCGAATCGCACCGAAAGCCCCTGCCTGGCCGCGCTTCTGGCCAACATGCGATCCAGTTCGGCATCATCGATCGGGCTGCGCATCACCTCACGAATGGCCCTGCAAGCCAACTCCGTCGACACGAAATCATATCGCCTGCTCCTGGTCAGCACATATTGCTCGACCAGCATTTTCACACGCCGGAGCGCGATCTTATCAGCATGTTGCATCATGTTCCTCCTGCACGCGCCGAACTGCGGGACCATCCGGTTGTTCCCGCCCGAATTCCGAAAATCCATCGCCCGGCCAAGAGCAGAAGTCAGACTCCCGACAGGCGCCGACCGGACGATACCGATCCACGGAACAATCATCTCCTCTGCTGGTTCGGCCGGCACGACGGAGGAAATCATGACGGATGCAAAACTCGCAGTGGTCACCGGCGCCTCGAGCGGCATAGGCAAGGAACTTGCGAAACTCTGCGCGAAGGATGGCTACAATCTCGTCGTTGCGGCTGATGAACCGGCAATCCAGCAGGCCGCCGAGGCACTCGGCTCACATAATATCGCAGTCGAAGCCCTCGAGGCCGATCTCGCGACCGTCGAAGGCGTGGATCGGCTGATCTCCCGAATTGGCGAGCGTGACATCGACCTGCTGTTTCTCAACGCTGGACGCGGGCTCGGCAATGGCTTCGTCGACCAGGACTGGGGGAAGATCCGGCGCATCATCGACACCAATATCACCGGAACGGTGTATCTCGCGCATGAACTCGGCGCCAAGATGGCTCGCCGCGGGCGCGGGCGCATTCTTTTCACCGGGTCGATCGCCGGTTTCATGCCCGGGACTTTCCAAGCCGTCTACAACGGCACCAAGGCATTCATCGATTCCTTCGCGATCGCCTTGCGTCACGAATTGCAGGACACCGGCGTCACGGTGACCGTGTTGATGCCCGGCGCCACGCAGACACGCTTCTTCGAACGCGCCGAGATGATGGACACCAAGGTCGGCACCGACGAGAAGGACAATCCGGCCGACGTTGCCAAGGCCGGCTACGAAGCGATGATGACTGGCGAAGAACAGGTGGTCAGCGGCTGGAAGAACAAGCTGCAGGTCGCCGCTGCGCATGTCACGCCAGCGGGTACGCTGGCCGAACAGCACCGCGAGATGGCTGCGCCGGGCTCGGCGTCCCAGGACTGACCGGCGGCATCTTCAGCGCCACGCACGAGAAACGCGCGTCTCACCGATGAAACGCACCCTCGAAACTCAGGAGCAACATCGTGAAAGCCCTTACATGGCACGGCAAAGGCGACATACGCTGCGACCAAGTGGCCGATCCCGTCATCGAGGATGACCGCGACGTGATCATCAAGGTTACCTGCTGCGCCATATGCGGCTCCGACCTCCACCTGATGAACGGTTACATGCCGACGATGAAATCGGGCGACGTGCTTGGCCACGAGACGATGGGCGAAGTGGTGGAGGTTGGTCAGGGCCATTCGAAGTTCAAGAAGGGTGACCGGGTGGTGGTGCCGTTCAACATTTCCTGCGGCGAGTGCTGGTTTTGCCAGAACGGGCTGTTTTCGCTTTGCGACCGCTCGAATCCCAACGCAAAACAGGCCGCCGAAGCGATGGGGCAATCGCCGGCCGGCCTTTTCGGATATTCGCATCTTGTCGGCGGCTATTGGGGCGGACAAGCGGAATATCTGCGGGTTCCGTTCGCCGATGTCGGTCCGATTAAGGTGCCGGAGGGAATGGAAGATGAACAGGTGCTGTTTCTCTCCGACATCTTCCCGACCGGGTACATGGCGGCAGAGAACGCCGGCATCGAGCCGGGCGATACGGTCGCGATATGGGGTTGCGGCCCGGTTGGCCAATTCGCCATCCAGAGCGCGTGGATGCTCGGCGCCGGCCGCGTCATCGCCATCGACAAGGTGCCGGAGCGGCTGGCCATGGCGCGTGAACACGGCAAAGCCGAGACGCTCGACTTCAGCAATTCCAATATCTACGACGCACTGATGGCGATGACCGACGGCCGCGGCCCGGATCGCTGCATCGACTGCGTCGGCACTGAATCCGACCCCGGCGCCAGCGCCGACGCCATGCTCGACAAGGTGAAGGCCGCCGTCTATCTCGGCACCGATCGGCCGCATGTGCTGCGAGAGGCGATCTATTGCTGCCGCAAGGGCGGCACCATCTCGGTTCCCGGCGTCTATATCGGCCTGGTCGATCACATCCCGTTCGGCGCCGCGATGAACAAGGGGCTGACCTTCCGAATGGGCCAAACCCATACCCAGCGCTATCTCGAACCACTTCTGGCCAAGGTCCAGAATGGCGAGATCGACCCGTCCTTCGTCATCACCCACAGAGCCGAGCTCGAAGCCGGGCCGGACCTCTACAAGACCTTCCGAGACAAGCAGGATGGTTGCATCAAGGTGGTTATGCGGCCGCATGGCTGAGATGTCGCAATTCCAGAGGCAAGAGCTGTCTCATTCCCGGCATCCGTTGGACGCCCGCCCGATCGGCATTGGCAGTTCGGAACTTTCTGTTGTGTCGGCGATTGACCCGCTGAGTTCGGTTCGGAAGAAGGGTGCCGCCATGGCCAACGAGAATTCTCGCTCGAAACCCGTTATTCGGTCTCCGAACACCGATGGTTTGCCACACCCGAGGCGAGACGCCGGTGATACGGACGCAGGGGCGAAATCGCCGACGCCGAAGACGGCCGGAGGATCTCACCCTTCAGCCCCTCCCCTGGACAATCCCACAGCCAATCGAAATGCCGGTCGTCCCCGTCAGCCCAGCACGACTCCGCGACCGACGGACAAGCCCTTGGACTGATCCTGTGGCGCCCTTCGAGTGCCCGTCAACGCGAAACGTCGCGCAGCGACCCCAGGTCGGCCAGCGCAGCCAGGATAGCTGCTTCAGTCGCCGGCTTGGGCACGAATTTGCAGTCGCGAAAGGATGCCGGTAGATCGCGCGCGCCAAATCCCGTCATGAGGGCGAAGGGAACACCCTGCGCCTGCAATGTCTCCGCGAGGGGCAGGCTCGTTTCACCGTTCAACTGAATGTCCAGCAACGCCATGTCGATCTTGTCCGAGCCGACGAGACGAAGCGCCGCGGCGACCGAAGGCGCGGGACCGACCACCTGGTAACCGGCGCTACGCAGGACTAATGCGGTGTCTTCCGCGATCAGCCATTCATCCTCGACAACCAGGACGCGCGGTCCGTCGTTCACGACCCCTCCTTCCGGTTAACGGGAAATGCGATCTGAACGTTGAGGCCATCCTTGCGAAAAGCGGTTTCAACATGGCCGCCAAGCCTGTAGCCGATCTCTCCCTGCAGCAGCGTGAGGCCGAAGCCGCTGCCGACGGGTTCATTGACAGGGGGACCGTCCTTCTCGCGCCAGGTAAACGTGAACATGCCGTCAGCGATCGACCACATCACCACCACCTTGCCACGAGGTTTGGAAAGAGCGCCATATTTGGCCGCGTTGGTGGCCAGTTCGTGCACGGCCATGCTGAGGGAAAGACCCTGTTGCGGTCCGAGTTCTATCTCCTCGCCGTTCAGTTTGAACCGATCAATGCCAAACGGTTCAAGTTCCTGGTGAAGCAGTTCCCTGACCGAGGCCTCTTTCCAGCTTTTCCGGCTCAACAATCCATAGGCCCGCGACATCGCATGCAAGCGTCCGATCAAGGCTTCCGCGAACTCATCCTTCGACACGGATTTCTCCCGCGTACGGCTCGCAATGCTGACGATCACCGCCAGCATGTTTTTGACCCGGTGGTTGAGCTCAGAGATGAGAACCTGCTGATGCTCTTCCGCCTGAGCCAGGGTGGTGACGTCGACCAGTGTCACCACCACGCCCTGAACCCGGCTGCCCTTGTCCCGATAGGGATTGATATGGACCATGTGAAACCGCCCGGCGCTGTCGCGCGCGAGGTGGTGGTTCAGGGTCTCGCCTGTCTCGAACACCTCGGCGATATGCTGCTTCAACTCGGGATATTCGAGCTGGCTCGACAGGTCCGTCAGCGGCCGGCCGATGTCGGAGGGACGCAGACTGAAGAAGGACGAAGCCGCGGGCGTGAAGGTCCGCACCACCAGATTGCGATCGAGGAAAATGGTCGCGATCTCGGTGCTTTCGAACAGGTTGCGCAGATCGCTGTTGGCGTGATCGAGTTCCTCGATCTTGTTCGTCAACTCGGCATTGATGGTGTTCAGTTCCTCATTGAGCGACTGCATTTCCTCCTTCGAGGCCTCAAGTTCTTCATTGGTCGATTGCGCTTCCTCGTTGACGGAGACGAGTTCCTCATTGGACGATTTCACCTCTTCCAGGGCGGTCTCATATTCCTCGATTGTCGATTGCAGGCGCTCCCTCGTATCGCGCAGTTCCCGCTCGAGATCGGCGGTGCTGTCGCTGTCATGGCTGCCGCCTTCGTCCGTGCGGATCTGCGTAGGTCCCGACGGTTCGAACAGGACGAGATAGAGCGGCTCGCCATTGTCGCGTTCCGCCAGCGGCTCGATGGTGAGCTTGATCGGCTGGATCCGCTCATCGTCGTCCTCGACCGTGAGATTTTCCCGCACGACGGTTCGGCGCGTCGACGTCGCCTCCCGCAGTGCGGCGCGCAGGTCGAGCCGCAGCCCACGCCGCGCCATGGTCAGCAATTGCCGGCTGGGAATGCCTTGCGGCGCTTCAAGATATTTGCCGGTGCGAGCTGAGTAGTAGACGACGTCGCCCTCGGCGTTGACCAGCACATGCGGGGGGCGAAGCGCTCCAGCACCTGCGCCTCGACCGCCTGGCGCAGGGGGTAACCGGCGGCACCCTTCCTCATGCCCACGCTCTCGGGCGGGAATGCGCCTGAACGGCTATCGCCGATCAGGGCGGGCAGCCTGACATGCGGCGAGGCATGCTCCCGCGCCTGAAAGATACGATGTTTCTTGTCGACGGTGGCGAACAGATTGTCGTTCTGTCCGACGCTCTCGGAGGTGCCGAGGAAAAGGTATCCGCCGGGCTTCAGGGCGTAATGAAAAATAGGAACGACCCGGTTCTGAATGGCTGGGCCGAAATAGATCAGCAGGTTGCGGCACGAGACCAAGTCCATGCGTGAGAAAGGCGGGTCGCGAACAACGCTGTGCGGCGAAAAGATGCACAGCTCCCGTATCTCGTTGCTAATGACGTAAGTATCGCCGTCGCCATTAAAAAACCGCTGGCGGCGTTCGGGGGAAAGTCCTTGCAGCAGGCCTTCGGGATAGCGACCTGCCCGCGCCACTGCCAGCGCCGGTTCGTCGATGTCGGTCGCGAATATCTGGATTCGTGGAACGACCGGGAGCTTATCCGCATGTTCGCGCAGCAGGATGCCGATGGAGAACACCTCCTCGCCTGTGGCGCAGCCGGGAATCCACACCCTGACGGTGTCGTTGGCGGTCTTGCCTTCAAAGAGTTGCGGTACGATCTTTCGCTCGAGCAGTTCGAAGGCCTCGGGATCGCGAAAGAAGTTGGTGACGTTGATCAGCAGGTCGCGAAAAAGGTTCTTCACCTCGCGAGGGTCCTTTTGCAGCCATTCGGTGTAAGCGCCGAGCGACTGGATCTGCGCGATCTGCATGCGCCGCTTGATGCGTCGCAGGAACGTCTTGGTTTTGTAGCCCGAGAAATCATGGCCTGAGTGGCTGCGCAGGATGCCGTAGATCTGGGACAGAATCTTTTCCATACCCGCCGTGCGGACGCTATCCTCCTCCGCCAACCCATTTAACGCGTCGAAGCCGCGGGCGAAGGCTTGCAGCTTCGTGCCGATCTCCTCGGCGGGCGCGGCTATATCGATAAGTCCGCTGGTGATGGCGCTCTGCGGCATATCGGGGTTGCGCGGTCCGTAGCCATCGGAGATCTGCGCGACGGTGAGCCCGCCATGCTCCTTGATCGCCTTGGCGCCCAACGTTCCATCGGAATCTCCGCCCGACAGGATGACACCGACGGCATGTTCGCCCTGGTCTTCGGCTAATGCGCTGAAGAAGATGTCTATGGGTTTGCGTTCCTGGCTGAACCCGTTGGGCCGGCGCAGGCGCAGCATTCCCTTGTCGATGGTCAGGGTCACGTTCTGCGGCATGACATAGACGTGGTTCGGTTGAACGATCATGCCATCCGCCGCGACTTCGACCGGCATTTCGGTGTAGCGGCCGACGACCTCGTGCAACAGGCTCTCTCGCTTAGGGCTGAGATGAGTGATGACGACGAACGCCATGCCGGGCTGATCGGCCATACCCTTGAACAGCCCTTCCATCGCCGGAATCCCGCCGGCGGACGCGCCGACGCCAACGATGGGAAATCTTTTCGACTGGGCTGTCACTGGAAGTTCCCCTTTCGGCACCTGTGTGCGAAATCACTTATGAAGCAGGCTGGACAGCAGGTAAGCATAGGCGCGGCGGAGATACGGAACAAGTCGCCACGGATGGCGTTGAATTTGGAGTTCACGTGTTCAATGACCAAACGTCCATCTGAAACAAAGCTCCCGACGCACATGGAGTCAGCGGCGTGGAATTGCTCGACGGTTTCGGCCGGGCTCGTGCCGAAACGCCAGTAGGCTTGGCGAGGGAGACTGTTTCCATCAGGTACTGCTCGAGAAAGGATGACGAGGTGCGCGATCTGCAAGGGGTGCATCTTCTGATCGTCGAAGACGAATGGGTGATAGCCGGAGATCTCGCCCGTTATTTCAGCAATATGGGTGCGATCATTCTGGGACCGGCAGCGACCGTCGAACAAGCATCATTGCACACTGAATCGGCCGAGGCTGCCATCCTCGACGTCAACCTCAACGGGCGACGGGTCTTTCCGATCGCGGACGAACTGATGCGCCGCGGCGTGCCGTTCGTGTTTTTCAGCGGTGACAGCGATATCGCCATTCCCGAACATCTCCGGCATGCCAGCAACCTGCGAAAATCCTCGGGCAGCGGGGCTGTATTCAATGCTCTTTTCCCGCCGCAAAGCCCGGCTGCGGCGAGCGGCTTTGTGCCAAGTTCGCCGGACGACGTGTTTTCGCTCCTGCCCAAACTCAGGCTTGCGGCACGTCTGTTGCTGGGGGATGTGGAAGCCTCCGACCGGCTTGTCGAAAGGACGCTCGAGCGAGCGATCCGTGACATCGACCAAAGGCGGATCGGCCAGTCCACCGAAGACTGGCTTAACGCCATCATGCGCGATTTGGCAAAGTCCAGCGGCGCAAGGCTTCTGAACTGAGCCGAACCAGGTTTCCGATTGATCGCCGGCCGGGCCTCGGTCAGCCCTTTGGGTCACGCTCGACGAACTTGTTGAAACGGCTGGTCTGCCCGCCGCCGGTGTTGGCCTGGTAAAGAAAAGCCAGACGGTTCTCATCGAATATCCGAAAGAACTCGTCCCATTCGACTGGTTCGAATGCCTCCTCGGGCTCGCCGAAATCGATCCGCAGGATGCCGCCCTCGCCCTTGGTTCGCACCACTGCCGGCCGGCCGTTCCGCTCCTCGGCCCATTTGCGAATCTCCTCGTGATTGGTGGTCGTCTGCGATTGCGACATCGAAATCTCCTTTGGACCTGCTCTCTCGCCGCGCACGCACCGCGGCAACTGTTGAGCGTCCTAACAGCACACGGCAGGCAATGTTCCAGCACCCGTCGCGCGGTGCGATGCGCCTGCTGTCGAATGAAACCGCCAGGAGAACTTTGTTGATGCCCAGGGAACAAAGCTTTTGCCGAGAAGTTGGGGACGCCGAGGTCACCAGTTCGAGGAGTTGTCGTGAAACGTATACTGGTCACAGGGGGCTGTGGTTTCATTGGTCGCCACGTCGCACAAGAATTCGCCGATCACGGTTATTCGGTTTGCATCCTAGATGCATTGCTGGATCAGGTGCATGCAGGCGAAGCGGTCAACCTTCCCGCTGGAGCCGAACTGATCAAGGGCGACGTGCGCGATCGCGAAGCCGTCACCAAGGCGCTGAACGGCGTCGACGGGGTGGTTCACCTGGCTGCGGAAGTCGGCGTCGGCCAATCCATGTACGAGATCGCCCGCTACGTCGGCGCCAACGATCTCGGCACTGCAACACTGCTCGAGGTGTTGATCAAGCACCCGGTCGAGCGGATCGTCGTCGCGTCCTCGATGAGCGTCTACGGCGAAGGTCTGTACGCCACGCCCGACGGCCGGCGCATCGGCAACGCCCGGCGCAAGGCCAACGATCTCAAAGGCGGACAGTGGAATCCCTTGTCTGCGGACGGCGAACCTCTCTCGCCATTGCCGACAGACGAAGAAAAGCCGATCGATCTCGCCTCCATCTATGCATTGACGAAATATGCCCAGGAACGCGCCGTGCTGATCTTCGGCGAAGCCTACGGCGTCGATGCGGTGGCGCTGCGCCTGTTCAACGTTTTCGGCGCCGGACAGGCGCTTTCAAACCCCTATACCGGCGTGCTGGCCAACTTCGCCTCGCGTCTCGCCAACGGCAAGCGGCCGATGATCTTCGAAGATGGCCAGCAGAAGCGCGATTTCGTTCATGTACGTGACGTCGCCCGCGCCTTTCGCCTGGCACTGGAGCAACGCCAGGCAAAAGGCCACGTCATCAACATCGGAAGCGGCCGGGCTTATGCGATCCGCGATGTCGCGCGCCTGCTGGCCGAGGCCATGGGAACGCCGGACCGCTCACCCGAGCTGCTCGGCAAAGCGCGTTCCGGCGACATTCGCAACTGCTTCGCCGATATTTCCAAGGCGCGTGAATTGCTCGGTTTCGAGCCGGGGCGGCAATTGGAGAATTCGCTCGGCGACTTTGTTTCCTGGGTGCGCAACACGATTGCCATCGATCGGGGCGCCGACATGAAACGCGAGCTCGAAGAACGCGGGCTGGTGTCATGAAGCCGGGTAGACGCAACCGTCGCGAAGCACCTGTCGCCATCGTCGGCGGCAGCGGCTTCATCGGGTCCAATCTCGCCGACAGCCTGTTGTCGGACGGCGAGCCGGTGCTGGTGATCGACAATCTCAGTCGCGCTGGTGTCGAACAGAACCTTGAATGGTTGTCGCACAAGCATGGAAGCCGCCTCACCGTGGAAACCGTCGATGTGCGCGACGCCAACGCCTTGGCTTCGGCCCTCACGGGGTCGAAAGCCATATTCCACCTGGCCGCGCAGACCGCCGTTACCACCAGCCTGGTTCGGCCGGGCGAGGATTTCGACATTAACCTTAGAGGAACTTTCAACGTCCTGGAGGCGGCGCGACAGAGCGGCGAACGGATCCCGGTGATCTTCGCCAGCACCAACAAGGTGTACGGCAGCCTCCCCGACATCGCGGTTCGCCCGGAGGGCGAGCGCTATGTGCCCTGCGACCCTGCGATCCGCACCGAGGGCATCGGCGAGGGCCGCAGCCTGGACTTTTGCACACCCTATGGCTGCTCCAAAGGCGCGGCCGACCAGTACGTGCTCGACTACGCCAAGTCCTATGGCTTGCCGACGGCGGTCCTGCGGATGAGCTGCATCTACGGCCCGCGCCAGTTCGGAACGGAGGACCAGGGCTGGGTTGCGCACTTCCTGCTTTGCGCGCTTTCGGGGCGGCCGATAACCATTTACGGCGACGGCAGGCAGGTGCGCGACATCCTGCACGTCTCCGATGCGGTTGCAGCCTACAGGGCCGTGCTCGACCGGATCGAGACGATCACGGGCCAGGCGTTCAATCTCGGCGGCGGACCGAAAAATGCGCTCAGCCTGCGCATGCTGTTGAGCGAGATCGGCAGCCTGACGGATCGAGCACTGTCGATCCGCTATGAGGCAGAGCGGACGGGCGACCAGCCCTTCTTCGTCGCCGATACGAGAAAGATGCAAACCACGCTTGGCTGGACGGCGCATGTTTCGTGGCGAGAAGGCATCCGTGACCTCGCCGAATGGTTGCAGCGTCACCGGCTCGAACCCCACGCCGAAGCCGAGAGGTACGTCGCATGAAAATCGCGTTGGTCAACCCATTCTGGACCTACGACGACAGCATCTATTTCGGCTGCCGCCAACCGCATCTACCCTTGGAACTCGGCTACTCGAAAGCCTTGCTCGAACGGGCTGGCCATGAGGTGCTGATGCTGGACGGACAGCTTCAGAAGCTTGACAATTCCAGCCTTTCCGAACGGGTGGCCGAGTTCGCGCCGGCAATGACGGTCGTCACCACCGCGCCGACCTATCTGTTCTGGCGCTGCGCGCCGCCGGAATTGCGCGTGCCGGCCGATTTTCTCAACCGCCTTGCCGGGCGGGGCGGGCGCACCGTCGCGGTCGGGCCGCATGGCTCGGCGACACCGGCGCCAACGCTGCGCAAGCTCGGCGTCGACATCATCGTGCGCGGCGAATGCGAGGAGGTCGTGGCCGACCTTGCACGGCGCGATGATTGGAGTGCGGTGTCGTCAACCGCCTACTTTAGCGAAGCAAGGCTGATCTCGAACGGCGGCGTCCACGCCAGTTCGTTCATCGACCATCCGCCGCTCGAATGGCCATCGGACTGGATCGCCGCGCACGCGCACCACCATCACAGGTTCGACGACCACCAGGTGGGGTTCGGCGCGGAAGTCGAGGCGTCGCGCGGCTGCCCTTACAATTGCAGCTTCTGCGCCAAGATGGATTTCCGCGATGCCTATCGCCGCCGAAATCACGAGGCGGTCGTGACGGAAATAGACCGGCTGATCGCCCAAGGTGTCGGCTATATCTACTTCATCGACGAGATTTTCCTGCCGCAGAAAGCCTTGCTGGAGGCACTGGTCGACCGTGATGTGAAATTCGGCGTACAGACCCGCATCGACCTGTGGAAGCCCGAACTGCTGGAATTGCTTGGCGCGGCCGGTTGCGTGTCAATCGAAGCGGGCCTCGAAAGCCTGACAGTGGAGGGCCGGGCCATGCTGGCCAAGCGCTGCCGCCTGGGCACGGAGGAACTCGCCGCGCTGCTCGTCGATGCAAGACGCCATGTTCCGTTCGTCCAGGCCAATCTGATCGGCGTGGTCGAAGATGACCCTGCCCTGGTCGACTACTGGCGAAACCACCTGATCGACAACGGCGTATGGGCCAATGAGCCGGTACCTCTCTATCCTTACCCGAGTTCGCCCAGCTATCGCGAGCTTTGGGGCGAGCCCGATGACATCGCGTGGGAGCGCGCGCATGAACACTATCTCGCCTCGTTCCAAAAATTCAGCGACATCCAGGAGAAGCGCCCGCGTCCGCTGGCGGAACTGGAGGCGACATGTTGCGGACACTGACCCCGCGTTCGCGGCGCATCCTGATGACGGTCGATGCCGTGGGCGGCGTGTGGCGGTACGCGCTTGATTTGGCGCGGGAATTCGTGGACGGCGGGGACAGCGTTTTGCTCGCCGGTCTCGGTCCGGAACCATCCACGCAACAGGCCGAAGAAGCACGGTCCTTGGCGACACTGACCTGGCTGAACACGCCGCCGGATTGGATGACCCGCAATGCCAGCGACCTCGATGCGTTGCCGAGGGAGCTGCATGCGCCCATTCGTGACCACGCCATCGACCTCGTTCATCTCAATGCGCCGACGCAGGCAGTGGGGCTCGATGCGCCCTGCCCTGTCGTGGTGGTCTCGCATTCCTGCGTGGTCACATGGTTCCATGCCGTCAAGGGACAGGCGGTGGACAGTGCATGGGACTGGCAGAAGCAGCGCAACAGGCGCGGCTTCGACAGGGCCGACGCCGTCATCGCGCCGAGCCACAGCCACGCCGCAATGCTCGAAACCTGCTATGGACAAATCGCGCGTCTCAATGTCGTCGCCAACGGCGCCCGCCCGATTGCGAAAGCCGAAAAACGTCAACCGCTCGTCTTCGCCGCCGCCCGCTGGTGGGACGAAGCCAAGAACGCCACGGTGATCGACCAGGCCGCGTCGATAACGCAATGGCCCGTCTTTGCAGCCGGTTCCACGCTAGGTCCGGACGGCCAGCGCGCCGGCTTCAGCCATGCCGTCGCTCTCGGAGCGTTACCGCATGATGAGATGCGCTCCCTGATGGCACGCGCCGGAATCTTCGTGTCGCCATCGCTCTACGAGCCGTTCGGCCTGGCGACGCTGGAAGCGGCCATGTCGGCGACGCCGCTGGTTCTGTCCGACATCGCCACCTACCGCGAGTTATGGGACGGGGCCGCGTTATTCTACGACGCGCGCGACCCGCACGACCTCGCCGCCTGCATCAACCGTCTCTCCGCGGATGCGCAGCACAGGCGGGAGCTCGGACGGGCAGCCCTGCGCCGGAGCCGCAGGTTTTCGCTGGCGAGGCAGGCAACGGCCATGCGCGACGTCTACGACAAAGCGGCCCTAGCGATGGCGGAGCGCTGATCATGCGCTTTCTGTTCTATACCCATTCGGTCGTTTCCGACTGGAACCACGGCAACGCACATTTCCTGCGCGGCGTCATGCGGGAGCTGGTCGCACGCCAGCATCAGGCGATCGCGCTGGAGCCGGCGGACGGCTGGAGCCGCTCGAATCTGCTGGCCGAGAAGGGCTCCTTCGCCATCGAGCGCTTCAGGAACGATTTCCCCGAGCTGATGCCGGTGACTTACGATGCCGGCTTTGACCACGAGGCCTGGATCGCCGATGCGGACGTGGTGGTCGTCCATGAATGGACCGAGCCGGACCTCGTCGCGCGCATTGGTCGCGCCAGGGCCAGCGGCGGCAATTTCATCCTCCTGTTTCACGACACCCACCACCGCGCCGTGTCGGCGACCGAGGCGATCTCGGCGCTCCAGCTGGAGCATTACGACGGCGTTCTCGCCTTTGGCGAAGCGTTGCGCGAGAGCTACCTGCGCGCCGGGTGGGGCAAACGCGTCTTCACCTGGCACGAGGCGGCTGACGACCGCCTGTTCAGACCGCATCCTGAGATCCGCCCGACCTCCGATCTGATCTGGATTGGAAACTGGGGCGACGACGAGCGTACCGCGGAGCTCAAGGAATTTCTGATCGAGCCGGTGTACGAACTCGGCCTCGATGCCACCGTTCATGGCGTGCGCTACCCCAGGCAGGCGCTCGCCGATCTCGCAGCCGCCGGCCTACGCCATGAAGGTTGGATCGCCAATGCCGACGTGCCGAAAGCGTTCGCAGCGCATCGTGTCACGGTGCATGTTCCGCGCCGCCCCTATCGGGAAGGCCTGCCCGGCATTCCGACCATCCGCGTGTTCGAGGCGCTCGCCTGCGGCATTCCGCTGATTTCCGCCCCGTGGTCCGACACCGAGCAACTGTTCAGACCAGGCGTCGATTTCCTGTTTGCGGACAATGGCTCCCAGATGCGGCGACACCTCCGGGCCGTACTCGGCGACGCGGATTTCGCTGCCTCCCTGGCGGCGTCTGGTCTCGAGACCATCCGCCTGCGGCACACATGCCGGCACCGCGTGGACGAGTTGTTCGGCGTGCTCGCCGAATGCGGACCTCAACACATCACCAATCCGACCGCCGCAAAGGAAGCTGCTGAATGAAGATCGCTTTTTATGGATCGAGCCTGTTGTCGTCCTACTGGAACGGCGCCGCTACCTATTACCGTGGGTTGCTCAAGGCGCTTTCCCAACTCGGCTACGAAATCACCTTCTATGAACCTGACGTCTATGACCGCCGGAACAACCGCGACATCGAGGCGCCGGATTGGTGCGCCGTCGTCGTGTACGAGGCGACCCGGCACGCGCTGATGCAGGTGGCGGCGCGCGCCGCCGAGGCGGATATCGTCGTCAAGGCGAGCGGCGTCGGTTTCGAGGATGAGGCGCTGCTGCGCGCCGTGCTCGATCACGCGCGTCCTGACGCGCTCGTCGTGTTCTGGGACGTGGATGCTCCAGCGACGCTCGGCCAATTGCGCGATGAACCGGACCATCCGCTGCATGCCGCGCTGCGGCAAATCGATCTTGTGTTGACCTATGGCGGTGGCGACCCAGTGGTCTGGGCCTATCGCGCCATGGGAGCGAAGGAATGCGTGCCGATCTACAATGCGCTTGATCCTGAAACGCATCATCCAGTCGCCAGTCAGGCGCGTTTTGCTTGCGACCTCGCCTTCCTCGGAAACCGGCTGCCGGACCGTGAGGCGCGCGTCGAGGCGTTTTTTCTCGATCCGGCCAGCCGTTTGCAGGAGCAGCGTTTCCTGCTTGGCGGATCGGGCTGGGGCGACAAGCCGCTTCCCGGCAATGTCAGTTGGCTCGGCCACGTCGGCACCCGCGACCACAACGCCTTCAACGTCACGCCGAAGGCCGTATTGAACATCAGCCGCGACAGCATGGCCGCAAACGGCTTTTCGCCCGCCACCCGCGTTTTCGAGGCGGCGGGCGCCGGTGCCTGCCTCATCACGGATGCATGGCTGGGCGTCGAACTGTTCCTGAAACCCGGCGAGGAGATTCTGGTCGCGCGCGACGGCGGCGATGTCGCCGAAATCATGCGCACCTTGACCCCCAACCGGGCAAAGGCGATCGGCGCGTCCGCGCTGCGCCGCGTCCGCGGTGAACATACCTACGCCATGAGAGCGGCCGTGACCGATACGGTCTTGAGGCGGCACTTCGAGCGCGGGACCGTGGAGGCGGCGTAATGACCAAGCGGCTCAACATCGTCTTTCTCGGCCTGTCCCTCTCCTCGTCCTGGGGAAACGGCCACGCCACGACATTTCGAGGCCTGCTGAAAGGCCTGCATGAACTCGGTCACCGCGTGACCTTCCTGGAGCGCAACGTGCCGTGGTATGCCAATCACCGCGACTTGCGCGATCCCGATTTCTGCACTCTGCGCTACTACGAAACGACGCAGGAGTTGCAACAGGACTGGGCACGACGCCTGCAACAGGCCGATGTCGTGGTCGTCGGGTCCTTCGTTCCGGAGGGGCGCGCGGTCATCGACATTGCCGCGGCGCTCTGCAAAGGGGCGCTCTGCTTTTATGACATCGACACGCCGGTGACCCTAGCAAAGCTTTCGACGGATGAATGCGACTATCTTAGTCGGCGCCAGATTCCGTATTTCGATGTCTATTTCTCCTTCACCGGCGGGCCGACGCTTGGCCGACTGGCGCAGGATTTCGGTGCGCGCCGTGCCGAACCGCTCTACTGTTCGGTCGATCCGCAACGGCATCACCGAACCGCCGACCCAGTCGGCTGGGACCTCGGTTATCTCGGCACCTACAGCACCGACCGGCAGGCAACGCTCAACGCGCTGTTGCTCGAGCCCGCACGGCGCATGCCGGAGCGCCGTTTCGTCGTCGCCGGCTCGCAATATCCGTCCGACATCGTCTGGCCTGAGAATGTCGAACGAATCGAACATTTGCCGCCGGCCGACCATGCCGCATTCTATAGCCGCCAGCGCTACACGCTGAACGTCACGCGCAGATCGATGATCGCCGCCGGATGGTCGCCCAGCGTACGGCTTTTCGAGGCTGCCGCTTGCGGCACGCCGATTATCAGCGATCGCTGGCCGGGTCTCGACAGCTTCTTTCCTGCTTCGGCGATCCGCACGGCCGACAAGGCGGATGACATCGTCGATATCCTGCTCAGGGAATCCGAGCGCGCCCGGCTCGCCATGGCCGGCCGGGCGCGCGAACTCGTCCTGGCAGCACATACCGGTGCGGCCAGGGCCCGCGAATTCGTGTCGCTGCTGACACGACCGAGAGCGGCGATGATCGATCTCGATATCGGAACCGCAGCATGACTGAAAGACAGGAGAAAACAGCGATGCGGCAAACAAGAAAAGCGCGAAGGGCGAAGACAGTGCTTGTCGCCGGCGGCGCGGGTTTCCTCGGCTCGCATCTTTGCGAAACGTTGTTCCGCAACGGCTGGCGTGTGATCTGCGTCGACAATTTCCTTACCGGCCGCATGGACAACATCGTCTCGATCATGGACCAGCCGCGCTTCCGGCTGATCGAGCAGGATATCTGCCGGCCGCTGAACCTCGGCGAGCCGGTCGATCGCGTTTTCAACCTGGCATGCGCTGCTTCGCCGCCGCGCTACCAGGCCGATCCGATACACACGACACGCACCTGCGTCATCGGAACGCTCAACCTGCTCGAACTCGCCGCCCGCAACAATGCGCGATTCCTGCAGGCGTCGACAAGTGAAGTTTATGGCGACCCGGAACAACATCCGCAACGGGAAGACTATGTTGGCCATGTGAACTTCACCGGCCCGCGCGCCTGCTACGACGAAGGCAAGCGCACCGCCGAAACGCTTTGCTTCGATTATCTGAGAGCGGCAAAAGCCGATATTCGCGTGGCTCGCATCTTCAATACCTACGGTCCCAGGATGGACCCCGCCGACGGCCGCATCGTCTCGAACCTGATCATGCAGGCGCTTGAGAAGCGCTCGATGACGATATTCGGTGATGGGTTGCAGACAAGGTCCTTCTGCTACGTCTCCGATCTGATCGAAGGTATGATGCGCCTGATGGATCTCGACCCCAATCCCGGAAAACCTGTCAACCTGGGCAATCCCGGAGAATTCACCATCATGCGACTGGCATCCATGGTGAGAGACATGACCGGAACCAAATCGGATCTGAAATTCCTGCCCTTGCCGCAAGACGATCCCCGCCGGAGGCAGCCCGACATCTCGCGTGCGAAGGCGCTGCTCGGCTGGACGCCGAAAGTGCCGCTCAGGCAAGGGCTGATGCAGACGATCGAATACTTCTCCAATCTCGAAACCAGCGGGATCGACGGCCGGATGACAGCTATTGCGACAAACGCAAGATCGGGCAGGTTGCAGAACCTTCCGGCCTGAGGCCAGGCCGCCGCAGCCACGTGTTCCGGCATGACCGCTCAAGCACGGTCATGCCTCCTGCCGCACTTTTGCGGATTGCGCGGAACATCCTGGCAAGCTCGGGGTTTGACGATGAGATCCCGCTATGGAGAACGGACCTGTGCAACCCAAACGATCCGCAAAGGATATCGAGCAGATTGCGGAAAGAGAGACGGCTGCCTTTCTGCGACGGGCCTCCATCACCTATCTCGAGTGCTGCGTCAGCCTAATGATGACGCATCTGCAGCGCGAGGAAGTGGCCACCATTCTCGAACGCGAAGCGGACATGCTGCGGAGACTGGACTGATCGTCACGGCCCGGACCTCTCCAGGAAGCGTAGCAGCCCTTTCTTGTACCGCGTTGCCGCAGCTACCAGCCTTGGCTTCTCCGGGCCATGCTCGGATCGGGCAGCAACGTCCCAGAGTCCCAGTTGAAACGCCAGGTAGCAAGGTTCGAGACAGTCAATGAGGCCGGTATCGATATTGAGCCGCTCCCCGGCTTCCATGCGGTGGACCAACGTCGCTAGCTCGCTGTCGGAAAATCCATATTCGACGCGAGCGCCGGCAATATCCCACTCTATGGGCTGGCAGCCGATCAAATCATGTCCCCGGCAGTGATCGACGGCATCCGTCTTGATCAACGTCCCGTCGGCACAAACGAGAAACTCCCACGGGTGAAGCCTTCCGTCGATCTCGACCCGTGGCAGCGCTTGCGCAGGGGCACGCTTCGAGAACCAGTTCCGCAGCTCCGCCGCGCGCCGCTCACCCAGGGCTTCGGCGCCATTGTGGACGGCCATCTCAGCGAGTTCCGGCAATCCAGCACCCAGTTCCGGAGTTCTGAGATTGGCCGCACGCCAAGCGAGATAGTGTGCGAGCTCCGCGACAAGCCTGTCTCTGGACAGGTTTGCCTGATCCATTGTCTTTCCCTCGATCCACCGTTCAACCAGAAAACCGTGACAAAGCCCGACGATCTGCGGTCCGAAGCCGGCTTCGTGCAGCATCTCCGCGGTTTGCATCTTGCGCTGCCCGGTTTGACCGAGGCCGGCAAATTTGACGAGCCACCGATCGCGTCCCGCGGACGCCAGGAATTTTCGCCGCTCGATGCCGCGTTGACTCGGCGGCCAGAGCCTCTCCTCGGCGTAGTGGAGGTTTCGCCACTCTCCAGCGGATATTTCGGTCAGGGCCAATTGCGGGCTGCCGGCAGCCTCCGCCACCCAATCGCGTAGCGTCGGCATTTGCGCGCCGCCCGGGAAGGTGCGTTCGAAGGCCCGCGCCACATGTTTGCGGCAACCCGACCATGTCTCACGAACCTCCTTAGAGGCTTCGGCACCTGGGCCGCCGGAATGGCTGGGGAACAGGTGAATGCGATCCCTATCGATGCCCAGCCGCCGCAGCCATGCGACGACGGCATGCATCGAACTGCCCGACAGGCCGGGGCCCTCGTCGACGACAGCGAAGCAAGCCGAGGGCTTGTCCCTCCAGGCGCTGATCAATTCCGGGTCGGCGTTGACATACCTGCGGAAAGGATGGCCGATCGGGCGCACGCTGATGGGTACCGGCGCGTCGATCGCCGCGGCGACCAGGGCGGCAAGCCCGAGGCCAATGCTGCGGATGCCGATGACGCATGTATTCGCGTCGAGGCCTGATGCCCGCGCCGCGCCGAGATAGCTTTCAGGATAGAGCGCATAATGCGCGTATCCCTCGGCCGTGCCGGTAAGAACCTTGCCCCGGCAGTCGAGCGCGGCCAGCATATGCCTCAGCATGGGATCGACGGCGCCGGTCACTGTGAAGCCGCTTCGCCAGGACCTCGCCACTTCCGCCGCAAGGCCGACCAGCAGCTTGGCACCTTGCCGCTGCCTCGGCGAAGGGGTGTCCCCGCCGCGGGCCTCGAACTCGACGTCGGCCAGTGCCTGGACCAGTTCCGAGACCTTGACGAACAACCCTACCAGCGCAGCGTGGCGTTGAATGCCGCAGGGCCTGCAATCGAGGCTTTCAGCCATTTCGCTTGCAGCCTCGCGAAGCTGTCGCGCGTCTTCCGTTCGTTTGTGGTCGCCGTAGACGATCATCCACCGATTCCAAGCTCGCCGTGCGCCAACGCCGCATGCGCGGCTTTGATCCATCCTGCCGCGCGCAATTTTTCCACATGCCAAGGAACATTCCGGCAAGCTGACGGTTCGGGCCCAGGAACTTACCTTGGACAGCACAGGACGGCAATTTCGTGGGATCGAAGAAAGTTCGTGTCGGTATCGTCGGTGTAGGCAATTGCGCATCCTCCCTGGTGCAAGGCCTTTCCTATTACCGAGACGCAAAAGGCAACGAGCCGATCCCCGGGCTGATGCACGCCGATCTCGGCGGGTACCACGTCGATGACATCGAGGTCGTCTGTGCGTTCGACGTCGCCAAGGGCAAGGTCGGGTGCGACGTGGCCGAAGCGATCTACAGCGCCCCGAACAACACGTTCCGTTTTGCCGATGCGGTTGCAACCGGGGTTCGCGTGGAGCGTGGCCCCACGTTGGACGGCATCGGCAAATATCTGCGCACGGAAATCGAGGAAGCGCCGGAGCCGGTTGCCAATGTCAGCGAAATCCTGCGGAACAGCGGTGCCGATGTGCTCGTCTCGTACCTGCCGGTGGGGTCGGAGGTAGCGACGCGCTTTTATGCCGAATGCGCCCTCGAGGCCGGCTGCGCCTTCGTCAACTGCATACCGGTTTTCATCGCGTCACGGCCCGAATGGCGCCTGCGTTTCGAGGAACGCGGGCTGCCGCTGGTCGGCGACGATATCAAGAGCCAGGTCGGCGCGACAATCGTGCATCGGTTGCTGGCCAATCTCTTCCGCGAGCGCGGCGTCCGCATCGACCGCACTTATCAGTTGAACTTCGGCGGCAACACCGATTTCCTCAACATGCTGGAACGCGAGCGGCTGGAATCGAAGAAGATCTCGAAGACGCAGTCCGTGACCAGCCAGTTCGATGTTCCCCTGGAGCCGGGCAACATTCATGTCGGCCCCAGTGACCATGTGCCATGGCTCACCGATCGCAAATGGGCCTACATCCGGGTTGAAGGCACGACCTTCGGTGGAGTGCCGCTCAACGCCGAACTCAAGCTGGAAGTCTGGGATTCGCCCAATTCGGCCGGCGTGGTCATCGACGCCGTGCGCTGCGCCAAGCTGGCGCTTGACCGCGGCATCGCCGGCGCGCTGACCGGTCCGTGCAGCTATTTCATGAAGTCTCCGCCTGAGCAGTTCACCGATGCCGAAGCTCGGCAGCGCACGCTCGCATTCATCACAGGCAGGGACGAGCCTATGCTCGATGCCGCGGAATGACGACGACCTTCTTCCTGATCCGGCACGCGGCACACGACAATGTCGGCTCCTATCTGGCCGGACGGATGGGCGGAGTTCGCCTTGGCGAATCCGGCAGGGCTCAGGCGGCGCATCTTGGCCGCCGCATGGCCCGCGAGCCGATTGCCGCTATCTGGTGCAGCCCACGCGAGCGCACGCAGGAAACCGCCAAGCCGATCGCGACTGCCTGCAATGTCGGCGAAATCGCGATCTGCGCCGAACTCGACGAGATCGACTTCGGCATCTGGTCGGGAAAGACGTTCGAGGAGCTGAACGGCGATGCCGGCTGGCAGGCGTGGAACAGCCGGCGGCAGGAAGCAAGCACCCCAAGCGGCGAAACCATGCTAGATGTCCAACAGCGTATCGTCTCGCTGATGGATCAGGCTCGCGAGCGGCATCAGAATCAATGCGTCGCGCTGATCAGCCATGCCGACGTGATCAAGGCAGCCATCTGCCATGTGCTTGGTCTGCCCGTCGGCGACAGTTTTCGCTTCGATATCGACCCCGCCTCAATCACGACGATCGTGTCCGGAGACTGGGGAGCAAAGCTCATCCGTCTGAACGAACTTGCCTGACGAGGACTTGCCGGATGCAGATGGTCATTTTCGGTCTCACCGTCACGTCTTCATGGGGAAACGGCCACGCCACCCTGTGGCGTGGCCTGATCCGCGCGCTGGCCCGGCACGGCTGGTCCATCACCTTTTTCGAGCGCAACACCCCCTACTATGCCGGTGCGCGGGACCTCGATCAACTGGATGGCGGCAATATCGTGCTCTACCCCGACTGGGAGGACATCCGGAGGGTCGCGGAGCAGACGATCAAGCAATCCGACGTCGTCATCATTACCTCCTACTGTCCCGACGCCGTGGACGCTTCGCGCCTGGCGCAGCAGGCATGCCGCGGGCTGCGCGTCTTTTACGACTTGGACACTCCGGTCACTCTGGCGCGCCTCGATCAAGGTGAACGCCCACCCTATTTCGGGCCCGAGGGCCTTGCCGATTTCGATCTCGTCCTGAGTTACACGGGCGGCTCGGCAATCGATGCACTCAAGTCGGTCCTCGGTGCACGCCACGTGGTGCCGCTCTATGGCCATGTCGATCCCGACCAACACCGGCCGGCAGTACCTAGGCCGGAATTTGCGGGCGATCTGTCCTATCTCGGGACCTATGCGGCAGATCGCCAGGCCGGCGTCGAGAAACTGCTGGTCCGTCCGGCCGCACTCCTGCCTGACCACCGCTTCATCATCGGCGGTGCACAATATCCACAGGAATTCCCGTGGAGCGACAACATCTTCTTCGTCAGGCATCTTCCGCCGGCAGATCATCCAGCCTTCTTTTCGTCGTCCCGCCTGACGCTGAATGTGACGCGCGAGGCGATGGCGCAAAAGGGGTGGTGCCCTTCGGGCCGGCTGTTCGAAGCAGCGGCATGCGGCGTGCCGATCGTCACCGACACCTGGCCGGGCCTCAGCAGTTTCTTCGAACCCGGTAGCGAGATCCTGCTGGCGTACGACACAGACGACGTGATCGCGGCGCTCAAACTGCCATCGCACGAGCTCGATGCAATTCGAAGCCGTGCGCGTGAACGGGTTCTGGACGAACACACATCCACGCGGCGCGCGGCGGAACTAGATCGCATCCTGAACGAAGCCTTGCAGAGGTCGGCCGGCGAACCGATGAAGGAAGCAGTCTGATGTTGGGCATCGTGCCCGCTGCCGGACGCGGCAGCCGCATTCAACCGCTCGGCTTCTCGAAAGAGCTGCTGCCGGTCGGGAGCCGGATCGATGGACAGACAGAGCGCCCATGTGCCGTAAGCGAGTACCTGGTGCGGCGGATGGTGCGCGCCGGCGTCGACAAGGTCTGTTTCATCATCGGATCGGGTAAATCCGACATTCTCGAATACTATGCCGCGGGCTACGGAGCGGCGACCGCTCTGTTCGTGGTACAACCCAACCCTGTTGGCCTTTGCGACGCCATCTTCCGGGCAGCACCCCTCGTCGCACCGGACGAGACGGTGTTGATCGGGCTTCCCGATACGATCTGGTTTCCCGAAGACGGCTTCTGCCGTCTGCCGGACGACCGGCTGTCATTCCTGCTCTTCCCGGTGGATCGGCCGGAATTCTTCGATGCCGTGGTTCTCGACGAGGAGGGCCGGGTGCGGGAAATCCAGGTCAAGCGGCAGGACGCGGCGACGAACTGGATATGGGGCGCGTTCAAGATGCCGGGCCATGTCCTGCACCAGCTCGCGGCACTCTGGCGCGAGCGGGATTGCTATGACGAATATATCGGCACGTTGATCAACGCCTACCTGACGGCGGGCGGTCAGGCGTATGGGGTGAAGGCAGGGGCCGCCTACGTCGATGTCGGCACTTTCAACGGTTATCGCGCGGCCCTTCGGCTGCTCGACGACGATGCTGCGTCCAAACAGCACCGGCCCACGATGATCGCGCCTACGGCACATTCGCATGCCGTTCCGGGCGAAGGAGCTTAGCCATGCTGCATTCCCATGCTGAAATCCAACGCCGTATCGATGCCCTCGGCCCATGGTTCCACAACATGGAACTGGCCGGCGTCGAAACTGCTCCGGACCATTTTCTCGGTAACTACCCGCTGGTCAAATGGCGCAAGTTCGCCTATGCCATTCCAGCCGACCTGTCCGGCAAGTCCGTGCTCGATATCGGCTGCAATGCCGGTTTCTATTCCATCGAAATGAAACGGCGCGGCGCCGGTCGCGTCCTCGGCATCGATTTCGACGAGGCCTATCTGGCACAGGCGCGCTTTGCCGCCGAGATCGCGGACTGCGACATCGAGTTCCAGAAGCTTTCGGTTTATGACGTCGGCGCCCTGCGCGAGACATTCGACATCGTGCTGTTCATGGGGGTTCTTTACCACCTGCGCCATCCCCTGCTCGCGCTCGACCTGATCCGCGGGCATGTCGCCGGCGACCTGATGATCTTCCAGTCCATGCAACGCGGCAGCGCCGATCTGCCTGCGCTTGAGCAGAATTATCATTTCTGGACGCACGACCTGTTCGAGCGGCCGGAATTTCCGAAACTGCATTTCATCGAACATCGATATGCCGACGATCCGACCAATTGGTGGATTCCCAACCGCGCCTGCACCGAAGCGATGTTGCGCAGCGCCGGCTTCGAGATTTTTTTGCACCCCGAGCAGGAGGTTTATTTTTGCCGTTCCGCCGGCGATCCGGCCGGCGGCGGCGCCGTCTACCCGTCGAAAGGACAGATCCATGATTGAAGCCGCGATGATCTGGAACGAGCCCAACAACAAATCGCATTGGGATCCCGAGCTCGACCCCGATTGGAGCCGCTTCGCCGCCATGGCAATGTTGTCGGCGGATGCGATAGCGTCCGAGAACCCGGCCCTGACCAAGGTGCTCGGCGGCATCTCTCCGATCGACCCCGGCTTCGTCACGCGCATGAAGGAACTCAGATTGCTGGACTACGTCGATGCCGTCGCGGTGCATGGCTTTCCGCTCGACTGGAACCTGTGGCAGATCCAGGAATGGCCACAGAAGATCGGTGAGATCGCGGCCGTCACCGATCTCCCGATCTGGGTCAGCGAAGTTGGCGTATCGACCTTCGGCGCCGACGAGATCCAGGTCTGGGGCCTCAGGCGCACCGCTGAATTGCTGCTCGGCAACGCTCCGCGCATCCAGTGGTACAGCCTTTATGATCTTCCGCGCGAATGGGAAGCAACAACGCGCCATCGCGAAGCGGAAGGCTCCTCCTACTATCGTCACTTCCATATGGGGCTGCTGCGCCAGGACGGCACGCCAAAACCGGCACTGGAGGAATTCCTGCGCCATACGCCCGAGATGGGGCTGGTGCAGTGGTTTCATTTCGAGGACCCGCGGCTGGACGACGCCGTCGCCTGGATGAAGCGGCTCGGGGTCACCAATATGCGGACCGGACTTTCCTGGGCCGACAGTTTCAGGCCGAATGCATTGAACTGGTTCGACCGACAGATGGAAGCGCTCGCCGATTTCGACGTGACCGTCACCTTCTGCTTCACGCCAGAGCATCGCGGGATGATGCCTCACCACACCAGTCCGCCGCTGGTGCCGGAGGAATTCGCCGAATTCTGTGCAACCATGATCCGCCGCTACGCGCCCGGCGTGGCTTCCACGTCGAAGCGGCGAGCCTCGGCAGCGTGAGGCCCCCATGCATCAACCGTCGGCAACCCTGGGCGAATTCGCGGCCCTGTTGACGGGCAGTGACGCAGCACATGGCTCCGCCATCATGGTCGTCGTCGCGCATCCGGACGACGAGACGATCGGCATCGGCGGGCATCTTGCCGGACTGCGGTCATGCCGCATCGTCCATGTCACGGACGGAGCACCACGCGATCTTGCCGACGCGCAAGCGCATGGTTTCGAGACATGGCAGGACTATGCCGATGCCCGCCGTGCGGAACTGACGGAAGCCTTGGCCGCGGCCGGCATATCGCCATCGGGCCTGACCGCTCTTGGCTATCCCGACAAGGAGGCTGCGGCGAATCTCGTGGCGCTCGCGCAGGAACTCGCCTGCCTTGTTTGCGAACCCGACATCCGCTTCGTCTGCACACATCCTTTCGAGGGAGGCCATCCCGACCACGACGCGACCGCTTTTGCCGTTCACGCGGCCTGCCATCTTCTGCGCCGTGACCGCCGGCCCGTGCCCACCATCATCGAAATGGCCTTTTATTCGGCTGGCCCGGACGGTCCGGTATTTCAGGATTTCGCCAGCGGCACCGGCAGTGATTGCATAGAGGTCTGCCTGACCGAAGCGGCCTTTCAGCAAAAGCAGCGCATGCTGGCCAGCCACCTGACGCAGCAGCGGACGCTGGCGCCGTTCTCGACCCGCACCGAGCGTTTCCGGCTGGCGCCGACCTATGATTTCCTGAAGCTGCCCAACGATGGCAGGCTCTACTATGAATCGCTGCCGCTGGGTTTCGAGCCCGGCACCTGGCTGCATGCAAGCGCCCGTGCTCACGAGGCGCTCCGGCTCGACCAGCCATGACGCTCACAGTGCTCAATGTTGCCTATCCTCTCGCGCCGGTGGGACCGAACGCCGTTGGCGGCGCCGAGCAGGTGCTGTCAATGCTCGATCAGGCCCTGACCCGCGCCGGTCACCGGTCCATCGTCATCGGCTGCCAGGGTTCCAGTGCAAGCGGCATTCTGGTGGAAACGCCCGCCGAAGCCGGCGTGCTCGACCAGTCAGCAAAAAACCGGGCACAGGAGTCCCATCGCGCCGCAATCGCCGCTGCCCGCGCCCAATGGCCGATCGACGTGGTTCACCTGCATGGCATCGACTTCGACGCCTACCTGCCTGCCGACGGTCCGACCCTGGTGACGCTTCACCTGCCGCTCGACTGGTACCCGGCCGGGGCGCTGCGCCCAGGGCGCGACGATCTCTGGCTTCACGCCGTCTCGTCAGCCCAGCAAAGAACCGCACCGCCGGACGCAAGCTTGGTTGCCCCGATCCCGAATGGTGTCGATATCGACGCGCTGAACCAGCCGCGGCCCAGGGGCGACTTCGCCGTCGTGCTCAGCCGCATCTGCCCGGAAAAGGGCATACACCTGGCATTGGATGCCGCCAGGCAGGCTGATGTGCCGCTGGTCATCGGCGGGCGGGTCTATCCTTACGAGACGCATACCCAGTACTTTCGCGATGAGGTCGAACCTCGCCTCGATCGTCGGCGCCGCTTCCTCGGTCCGCTCGGCTTCATCGCCAAGCGGCGCTTGCTCAATGCAGCACGCTGCCTGGTCGTTCCGAGCCTCGCCGCCGAGACCAGTTCGCTGGTCGCGATGGAAGCACTCGCCTGCGGCACACCGGTGATCGCCTTTCCAAATGGTGCGCTTCCCGAAGTGGTCGAGCACGGCAAGACCGGCTTTATCGTCAACAATGTCGACGAGATGGCGCAAGCAATTGTCGCGGCACCCAGCCTTGATGCCGAGACGTGCCGAAGCGAGGCGCGCCGGCGGTTTTCGCTCGAGCGCATGATCTCGTCCTACATGAGCGCCTATCTGGCGCTGGCCCGGCTCGGCGCCGACCGCAGGCGTCTCGCCGCGGTGCGGTGAAAGAGCAGATGCTGCGCAGCGAGATCATCGGCGATCCAGAGCAATTGCATGCACTGGCGCCGCACTGGTGGAACCTGTGGGAGCAGAGTTCGTCGGCGACGCCCTTTCAATGTCCCGCCTGGCTGCTGCCGTGGTGGCGCACATTCGCTCCGGGGGAGCTGGCGACGGTCGCCATCTGGCGCGGCAACGATCTGGTGGGCCTGGCGCCGCTCTATCTCGAACATGGCACGGAAGGCTCGAAACTGCTTCCGATCGGCATTTCCCTCAGCGACTATCTGGACGTGCTGTGTGTGCCCGGCAGCGAGGCCCAGGTCGCCGCTGCCCTTGCAGAGAAGATACTCTCGATCGAGTGGTCGCAGTGGATCCTGCCGGATCTGCCGCAAGGCAGTGCCGGTCTGGCGATCGAACATCCCGAATTGAAAGCCGATGGACTGGTCGGCCACGCCGTTTGTCCCGTGCTTGCCACCGACGGCGATGAAACGCTGGCGGGCTGCGTCCCTGCCCGGCGCAGACGCCAGTTGCGCCGGGCGCGCCGCGCCGCATCCAGACGCGGCCGGGTCGAGTTGTCGCCGGTACGAGGCGATCCTCAACTGTTCCTCGACCACCTGATAGGCCTGCACGGCGCGCGCTGGGCCGGAAACGGAGGCGGCGTGCTGGCCGACCTCGCCGTCGAGCAATTCCACAGGTGCTCGCTTCCCCTGCTCGACGCTCGAGATCTGACCCGACGCTGGGTGCTCGCCATCGACGGCAAGCCAATCGGCGTCTACTACGGATTTCACCATCGCGGCCGTGCCTATGCCTATCTTGGCGGTTTCGATCCTGCCTATGCCGAGGAAAGTCCAGGCGCGATCCTGGTCGGCCACGCAATCGCCGAATCGATCCGCGAAGGTGCGCGCGAGTTCGACTTCCTGCGCGGCCAGGAGCCGTACAAATATGGCTGGGGCGCTGGCGACAGGTGGACGATGCGAAGGACTTGGACGCGGAAATGAGACCATGGTTTCGTTGGAACCAACATCCGTGCGCCGCCGGATAGCGGTCAGGCTGGCGGTCGAGGACTGTATGGCGGACGCTGTCAGTGCCGAGGCCGTCATCGCCAGGCTGGCGCTGCATCTCCACCCAGGCATCGGGGCAGTCGAATTGGCGGAGATCGTGGCGGAGATCGATCCGGTCGATACTCGAGACAGGGAAAGGCTCCAGCAGATAGCCGGGCTGCTTCGCCGCGGATCGGAGGTTTTTGCCACGTTGCAGAAAACGGGTTCTGCCGTTCGTCACGAACGCGACGACGACGAGACGGATGCAGATGTCGTGACGCGGCTGGCCTCGGGCTTTGATGCCGCGGCAGCGATTTCCCGGGTGGCGAGTGTCCAGTTGGCTTCCCTTGGCGATGAGGAAAGGCTGGCAGCCACGACCGACGAAATCGTTACATGGCTGACAGCGCAAGACTTCACCGGCGCTGGACGCAGCATTCTGGACATCGGTTGCGGCATCGGGCGTTTCGAACGCGCGCTGTCGGCGTCCTGTGGGCGGGTCGTCGGTATCGACATATCGTCGAGGATGATATCGATCGCCCGTGAGCAATGCGCAGCGCTTGGCAATGTAGAGTTGCGGCGGACCTCAGGCCTGGATCTGGCGGAGTTCGGCGACGCGAGTTTCGACTGCGTTCTGGCGGTCGACAGTTTCCCCTATCTGGTGCTAGCCGGCGTGGCGGAGCGGCATTTCGGCGAAATTGCGCGCGTCCTCAAAAGGCCGGGCAGGCTGGCCTTGCTGAACTACTCATATCGCGAATCACTGTTTTTGGACCGCTCCGATATATATCGCCTGGCGCAACGTCACGGATTGCAGGTCGTCATCGATGGCGAAAAGCCGTTTCGGCTGTGGGACGGCGACGCCTTCCTGCTTGCCGGCGTGACGGAACATTACCAGTCAATGCCAGTTCGGGCGTCGAACACAGCGACGCTGAAGAGCGGCGCCAATTCGAAGGAGGACAGCATGGCATCCGGCAGCAAGAAACATATCGGCCGTGGCAGCCACGGCAAAGGGGCCGGCGCCGGAGCAATGACCGAACTGGCCAAGGACAAGATCGAAGAGAATGCCGTTTTATCCAACAGGGACAAGAAGCAGCACAGCGAGGAACGCGGCCTGGACGGCAATCAGATCAAGTCCGATCAATATCAGGATCATGCCGCAAATCGATTGCCGAAGGACTGAAAGCGCCGCAGTGGATCTGTGACCTCGGCAATCGAGAGTGGAAGAAAAACCTGTGCAAGGGCTGCCGGCAACGGTTTCGGCACCGGGCATCTCCTTGTAATGGCGGTTGCTTGTCATCACAATAGGATGACGGACTGCCGTCCATCCAGCCAGGGAATACGATGTCTCGTTCGAGCGATGATAGAATGGACCCGCGCGCAGGAATGGCGATGGATCAGGAGATTGCCTCTCTGCTGATCGCGATCGAGCAGGAAAAGGTTCCTGATCGCTTGACCAGACTGGCGATCGAACTGCAAAACGCGCTCCTTGCGAAACGCCGGCGCGACATAAAGAACTGACTATCTGCGGCTGTCGGCATCGATATCGATCTGCCCGTCCGACAGATGATTTCGTCTTTCCATCAGCGTCTGCAGCGAACTCTCCCCCAGGAACTCAAGAACGGCGGCGCGGGCACGGTTGAGCCGGCTTTTGACCGTTCCCACCGCACAGCCACATATCTCGGCCGTCTCCTCATAGCTGACACCTAGGACGCCGATCAGCATCAGCACCTCGCGCTGGTGTTCAGGGAGCCTCTGGATGGCGCCGTGAACTTCCTTGCTCTGAACGGTCCATTCCTGTGTGGCTTCCGAAATCGGCCTCGAGGACGCGCAGTCGAGCAGGCCAGGCGCTTCCCTGGCCGCGACCTTGACCCGGGTGTAGTAGGTGTTGCGCATGATGGTGAAGAGCCACGACTTCATGCGCGTGCCGGGTTCGAACTTGTCGATGTTGGCAAGGCCCTTCGTCAACGTCTCCTGCACCAGATCGTCGGCATCGTCGGGGATACGGCAGAAGGTGCGCGCGAAAGCCCGTAGCGCGGGTATCAGGTCAACGATGGAAACTTCATGGGTTTCCTGGTCGGCCAAAAGATAGCCTTCGCCTGACAATGGTCCAGCTCCCAGAAAGAAGTATGAATGCAGACCCCAGCTAAATGCATGGACGTTTGTATCGTTCCGGGCGTTGAAGACAACTCTCCAGAAAATTCTGATGCGGCCGAACGATCCTGCTGCGGCCGCGCCCCCTTGCGCGCCGTCCACCAGCGTGTTCGCGCTGGCTTAGGATAGGCGCGACGCGCCGTTGTGCGGGAACAAAGCCATGCACCGGCAGTTCGGCGCCTTGAGCCAAGTCAGCCCACGGGCGTCAATCGAGGAAAAAATCATGGCCAAATCCGCACACCGTTCAGCTCCCAAATCGGCGCGTATGCACGATCAGAATGCCGCGCGCGGAAATGGCGGCGAATTGCACCAGATCGCGGAAGCCGACACGCCTGTTCTCACGACTGCCCTGGGAACGCCTGTCTCCGACGACCAGAACACATTGCGGACTGGCGAGCGCGGACCGTCTCTGATCGAGGACTCCCACTTTCGAGAAGATCTTCCACTTCGATCACGAACGCATCCCGGAAAGGGTGGTGCATGCCCGTGGTTACGGCGCTCATGGCTATTTCGAGACTTATGAATCGCTGGCCAAATACACGCGTGCCGACATTTTCCAGCGCGCCGGCGAAAAGACGCCTGCCTTCGTGCGGTTCTCGACGGTTGCCGGCAACAAGGGCTCGTTCGACCTCGCCCGAGACGTGCGCGGCTTTGCCGTCAAGCTCTACACCAAAGAAGGCAATTGGGACCTCGTCGGCAACAATATTCCCGTGTTCTTCATCCAGGACGCCATCAAATTTCCGGACCTCATCCATGCTGCCAAGCAGGAGCCAGACCGGGCTTTCCCGCAGGCCCAGACCGCACATGACAATTTCTGGGATTTCATCAGCCTGATGCCGGAATCGATGCACATGGTCATGTGGATCATGTCGGATCGAGCGATACCGCGCTCCTTCCGTTTCATGCAAGGCTTTGGCGTCCACACGTTCCGCCTCGTCAATGCCGACGACGAATCCACATTCGTCAAATTCATCTGGAAGCCGAAACTCGGCATGCAGTCGGTGATCTGGAACGAAGCGGTCAAGATCAATGGCGCCGATCCCGACTTCCACCGCCGCGACCTGTGGGAAGCGATCCAGTCAGGAAACTTCCCGGAATGGGAGCTGACGGTGCAATTGTTCGACCAGGATTTTGCCGACAGCTTCGACTTCGACATCTTGGACGCCACGAAGATCATCCCTGAAGAGATCATTGAGCCAATCCCGGTCGGGCGGCTGGTGCTCGACCGTATGCCGGACAATTTCTTCGCCGAGACCGAGCAGGTTGCATTCATGACCCAGAACGTGCCACCCGGGATCGACTTCTCCAACGACCCGCTTCTGCAGGGCCGCAACTTCTCTTATCTCGACACCCAGTTGAAGCGGCTGGGCAGCCCGAACTTCACCCATATTCCAATCAACGCTCCGAAATGCCCCTTCGCACATTTTCAGCAGGACGGGCACATGGCCATGCACAACCCGGTCGGCCGCGCCAACTATGAGCCGAATTCGTGGCGATCGGGTCCCCGCGAGGATCCGCAACGCGGCTTCCGCTCTTTCGCCGACGCCGAAGAGGGGCAGAAGGTGCGTCTGCGGGCGGAGAGCTTCGCCGACCACTACAGCCAAGCGCGGCAATTCTTCAACAGCCAGACAGCGCCGGAGCAACGCCATATCGCCATGGCGCTGACATTCGAATTGAGCAAGGTGCAGGCACCGGCGATCCGCGAACGCATGGTGGCGCATCTGCTGAACATAGACGAAACGCTGGCGACTCAAGTCGCCGACAAGCTTGGCATTCGAAACATGCCCGACCCCGCCGAGGCCGCCGTCCCGCCGCGCGACGACCTGCCGCCGTCTCCGGCTCTCAGCATTATCGAGAACGGCCCCGACAGTTTCAAAGGCCGCAAGGTCGGCGTCTTGCTGAGCGACGGGGCCGACACGGCCCTTTTCGAACAACTTCGCTCGGCCATCGAAACGGAAGGCGCGGTCATGGAGGTGATAGCGCCCAAGGTGGGCGGCGTCGAGGCCGCAGACGGCACCCACATCGAAGCCAGACACATGATCGACGGCGGTCCGTCGGTCCTGTTCGACGCCGTGGTACTGCTCCTGTCCGAGCCGGGCGCCGAGTTGTTGGTCAAGGAGGCAGCCGCGAAGGACTTCGTGTCGGATGCCTTTGCGCATTGCAAATTCATCGGCTTCACACCGGGAGCCGCGCCTCTCCTGGCCAAGGCAGGCGTCGCAGCCGATGCCGATGAGGGATTGATGCGGCTGGACTCCGCAGCCTCCGCCAACACATTCGTGCAGGCTTGCCGCAAGCTGCGGCTGTGGGCCCGGGAAGCGGCCGTCAAGCTGTGACGCTATCGACCGGCACGGATTCCCGTCCGTGAGCGGCGGTTCGGCCAGCGGGATTCCAGTCGGTGCGGGCTAGGGGCGGTCTTGCTCCTTGGCCTCCCGCTGTTTTCTCAGCACTTCGTCGGTTCCGACCAGCTTCTTGGCTCCGCCTGGAATGGAGGTGGACACCACCGCTGGCGGGTCGCTTGCGGGAAAGGAATCTTCCAGACCGGCCTGCAGCTGATCCTCCAGCGTTTGCGGCTCTTCCGAGCGGCCGGGGGTTCTGCGGTCCTCTATCTTTTCCAGCGGTTGCTTCTTATCCGGCGATTCGTTCGCGTTCCTGATCCAGGCATAAAGCTGTTCGATCGCGAATTCCTTGATTGCCTCGAAATCGGCTCGATCGTCCTTGGTCGCCTCGATCTGATCGACCATGGCTTTCTCGAACCGGGCAAGGCTATCACCCCCGCAGGCCCGGGAAAGACGCAACAATGCCTCATGCAGCATCATCGGGGCGAAGCGAGCCGAAGCCTCGAGTCTCAGTTGCTCTAAATGCTCTTGAGTGGCGGCTTGGAGCTTTGACATGGACAGCCCTTTCTCTCACACGCATTTCAACGAGAGTTGACCGTGGATGTTCCACTGCGCCTGAACGTCCTTCCGCGCCGGCGAACTACATGAACCACGTCGCCACCAGTCCCGCGGACGCCGCAAAGACCGCTATGGTCGTCACGCCGCCCAGAATGTTGGTGGCCCTGCTGTTGACCTTGTCGCCCATGATCTTGCGATTGTTGGTCATGATGAGCATGAGAAGCAGCAGAGGTGGCGTCGAAAAACCCTGCACGATGCCGGACCAGACCAAGGCTTTCATCGGGTTGAAGCCAAAGAAATTGAGACCCACCGCCACCAGGGTGATCACTCCCGTCGCGATGTAGAATTTGGGCGCATGCCGGGGCTTGGCATTCAAGCCATTCTTCCACCCCATCGCCTGGGCGAAATCGAAAGCGGCGCCGGCAGTCATGACCGGCACCGCCAGGAAGCCGACGCCGATCACCCCGGCCGCAAAGAGAATTCCGGCCGCGTCGCCCGCAAGCGGCCGCAGCGCTTCGGCCGCCTGCGCTGCCGTTTCGATCTGGGTATGCCCCGCCTCGTACAGCGTCGATCCGGTCGAGAGGATGATGAAATACATGATCAGGTTGGAAAAGATCATGCCGATCAGGATATCGCGCCGGGACCGGCGGAGTTCACCCTCGGTGGCTCCCTTGCGCTCTTCGAGGCTCGTCCTGCCCTTGGCGATCTCCTCCTCCACCTCCTGATTGGACTGCCAGGTGTAGAGATAGGCGGACAGCGTCGTGCCGATGATGGCGACGATGATGGACAGATATTCGCGGCTGAACTCGATTTTCGGCAGCAAGGTGCCGCGCAGCACCGAGACCACATCCGGCTTGGCGAGCACAGCGGAGACCACATAGGCGAGCAGGGCCAGTGCCAACCATCGGAATATGTTGCGGATTAGCTTGTAGGATCCGAACATCTGCAAGGCAAAAATAATCATCGCGACACCGATGACGACCGAGTTTGAAGGCAGCGGAACGAACAGCACGACAGCCGCCGACATCGCGCCAAGGTCGGCGGCTGCCTCGATCGTGTTGCCGATCAGCACGCCCACCAGCACGGACCACAGCAGCCAACGCGGATAGAAATCGGAAATGACCTTGAAAAGACCACGGCCCGACACCTGGCCAAGTTTGGACGAGAGATAGACGACGATGTACATCATCGGGAGAGTGACAGGAGCCGTCCACAAAAGGTCGGGCCCGAACCGGGCTCCGGCACTCGCATAGGTGCCAATGGCCGAGCAATCATCGTCAGCCGCCCCAGTGATCAGTCCGAGCCCGAGAGCGCGTGTGATGCCGCCGTCTTTTCGCTCTCCCTCGCTTCGGCCGGCATCGTCAGCTGCTCCACTCATGGGAGATGCGTGTCCAACGAGGCCACACGGGAAAAAATCATGTCGATTGTTCCGACCAAGTGCCGATGCCGAGATTGAGGTTCGAACCTCCGGTCAAGCTTTTTGTTCCTGTGGAAGCCAACCGCCAATGAAACGCAGCGCCCGCCTTGATGCGGCTGGAGCCGCATCGCCTTGAAATCGACATGGATATGCCTGGGGCCGACGGTCGAAAAGAGTGCGGTGAGGCTCTTCACCCGCACCTTCCCCTAGCCGGCCTGATCTATGGCGGGGCGGCGCTCTGGATCCGGGAAAGCGGAAGACGGCAGGCCCGACACGACCTGCGTGCCGTCTGACACCGAAGAATCGAAACAAAAAGCCAACCGCGGGGCGATCCACAGCCGCTGTCAGGCGGAACCTCGTCCCGGTAATTGCGTCTCTTCGCTGACCTGCTTCCGCAGCTCCTCACGCGCGCGTTCCACCTGGCCCTCGCCCGCGGATTGCGAGGCGCTGGGCCCCGACCGATCCAGCCTGTCCAACTCGTGCTCGACCGTTTGGCGAGAGCCCTCCGCCGGATCCTCTTCCGGATGGCTGTCCGCAGCCTGTTCCTGCCGCGTCTCTTCCCTGCCTCGGCGGTCGTTGCGCGTCGCGTCCTGGCTGCGATCGTCCTTGCCTGCGACGCTTCGATTTCCGCCGGCCGTTTTGTCTGTGTTGCTCATGGCTAGTTCCTAAGCTTTCGCGGCGTGGAACCGTCCGATGCGCGTCCCGCGCCTTTGCCTGGAGAAACGGACATATCCGCCATTTGGTTGCGCTCCCGGCGCGCAAGCATCGGCCCGGCGCCAATCGCATGGCGGAGAAAAAGCCGGCCATCGTTGCCAAGCATCCTTTTACAGCGATTCGCGTTATCGCCTTGGCATCCATGGGGATTTCACATGGCAAGATGCACGGGCCCGTCCATCCGCCTGCGGCAACGGCGGCAATGGCCCATTGCGTCCGCCTTTGCACGTCCAGCTCGAAGCACGTCCGGCAGCCGTCTTCCAGGCGTCCTGAAATGGCTCGGCCTCGCGTCTACAGTGGTCTCGGCACCGGTCCTGAGCGGGTGCTGCGGCTGGCAATCCGCACTCCACGCACGTGGTGCGAATGCCCGTGCGATTCTCGATCTCATCTGGTCTTTTGGCGCGGTGGCGACCATCACCTGGCTGCTCGTCATGCTGGCCTTGGCAATGGCGCTCTTCCATCAGCGCCGGGCACAAGCAGGACCCCCGCCGCTGGTCATCGACAGCCATCAGGAGCACAGGTATAGCCGCGCGGTCGGAAGCGCCGTCGCGGCGACCGTGCTGGTTCTCGCCGCGCTGACGATAACGAGCTTCTTCGCCGGCAAATCCATTGCCTCGCTGGGCGGAAAGGAGACGCTCACCATCCGCATCACAGGGCATCAATGGTGGTGGGAAATACGCTATCCCAACGATGATCGGTCGCGCATGATTGTCACGGCGAACGAGATCCATCTTCCCATCGGCGAACGGGTAAAGGTGGAACTCGATTCGACCGATGTCATTCACAGCTTCTGGGTGCCAAGCCTCGCCGGTAAAAGGGACCTCATTCCGGGCCGGCCGAGCGAGATCACCCTCATTGCCGACAGGCCTGGTATCTATCGCGGCCAGTGCGCCGAGTTCTGCGGCTACCAGCATGCTCACATGGCCGTCACCGTCATCGCGGAAAGCCGCGAAGCGTTCGAGGCATGGCGGTCCAGACAAGACGCCGCCGCCATCGCGCCTGCCAGCGAGGAGGAACGCCGCGGCCAGCGGGCTTTTCTTTCCACCGGTTGCGCGCTCTGCCACACGATAAGGGGGACGCCGGCCAAGGGAGCGGTCGGGCCCGACCTTACCCATCTCGCAAACCGGCGTGCATTGGCCGCCGACACGCTGGCCATGACACCCGGCGCGCTCGCCGCGTGGATCGCCGATCCGCAATCCATAAAACCCGGCGCGAAGATGCCGCGCATTGCTCTCAGCGCCGACGATCTTCGTGCGGTCGTCGCCTATCTTGGAAGTCTTGAATGAGTGGCGTTGCCGGGAAGACGGCTAGGCGAAAACAGGAAGCGGCCCTGAAAGGCATCCGCGACACCGGGCTCGACGAGGCAAGACTGCACGACTATCTGGCGCATGCCTGGCGGACGCCGAACGGCCTCTATGGTTGGCTGGTCACGGTCGACCACAAGCTGATCGCCCGGCGCTATATGGTGACGGCCTTCCTGTTCCTCGCCCTTGCAGGCCTGTCGGCACTTGCCATGCGGTTCCAGCTTGCCACGCCGGAGGCACGCCATATCGGCCCCGATCTCTACAACCAGCTCTTCACCATGCATGGCACGACGATGATGTTCCTGTTCGCCGTACCGGTCATGGAAGCGTTCGCCATCTACCTGGTGCCGCTGATGATCGGCACCCGAAACGTCGCCTTCCCGCGGCTCAACGCCTTCAGCTACTGGGTCTACCTCTCAGGCGGGTTGATGATCTGGGTCGCCTTCGCTTTCGACACGGGCGCGGATGCCGGCTGGTTTTCCTACGTGCCGCTCGCCGGACCTGAATATGGGATCGGCAAGCGTCCCGATTTCTGGGCGCAGATGGTGACCTACACCGAAGTGTCCGCACTCGCGGTCGCCGTCGAGATCATCGCGACTGTGTTCAAGCAGCGCGCCCCTGGCATGTCGCTCGATCGCATCCCGCTCTATGTCTGGTCGGTCCTCGTCATGGCTTTCATCATATTGTTCGCCATGCCCGCCGTGATGGTGTCGAGCACGATGCTGATCCTCGACCGGCTGGTCGGCACCAGGTTCTTCGACCCGGCGGCGGGGGGCGACGCGCTGCTCTGGCAGCACCTGTTCTGGTTCTTCGGCCACCCGGAGGTCTATATCATCTTCCTTCCCGCGACCGGCTTCGTCTCGGCAATCCTGCCGACCTTCGTGCGCCGCCCCGTCTTCGGCTATCTCGGGATCGTGCTGTCGCTGATCGCGATCGGATTTCTTTCCTTCGGCCTGTGGGTGCACCATATGTTCGCCACGGGCCTGCCGCAGCTCGGCGAAAGCTTCTTCACCGCCTCCTCGATGATGATCGCCATTCCGAGCGGCATCCAGATCTTCTGCTGGATCGCGACGATCTGGGGCGGCCGGCCGATTTTTGCCACGCCGCTGCTTTTCGTGCTCGGCTTCATTTTCACCTTCGTGATTGGCGGGCTGACCGGAGTCATGGTCGCCTCGGTGCCGCTCGACCTGCAGGTGCACGACACCTATTTCGTCGTCGCGCATTTCCACTATGTGCTGGTCGGCGGCGCCGTCTTCCCCTGCTCGGCGCCGTCTACTACTGGTTTCCCAAGATCACTGGCCGCATGCTGTCCGAAAGGCTCGGCCGCTGGAATTTCTGGCTTGTCTTCATCGGCTTCAATCTCACCTTCTTCCCGATGCACATCCTTGGCTTGCAAGGCATGCCCCGGCGCGTCTACACCTATCCGCCGGCGAGCGGCTGGGGCGGCACGAACCTGTTCATCAGCATCTCGTCGCTGGTGGTGTTCGCCGGCTTCGCGCTTCTCGTCCTGAACATGCTGCTCAGCCTTCGCAACGGTCGCCTCGCGGGAGACAATCCCTGGGGGGCGAGCACACTGGAATGGGCAACGACGTCGCCGCCACCTTCCTACGATTTTTCGCGCCTGCCAGTGGTGCCCCATCGCGAGCCGCTCTGGGCCGAACCCGACATACTCCCGGTGGTCGAGGGCCTGCGCGTCGATGCGCGCGAAGTGCTTGCCGGCACGGTCGCCGATGCGGTGCCGCAACTGCGCGTGCCATCGGGCGACAACTCGATCTGGCCGCTGCTCTCGGCCGTCGCCGTGGGTGGCGCGTTTCTGGGCTCGATTTACACGCCATGGGCGGTGGTCTGGGGCGCGATACCGGTCTCGATCGGCTTTATCTGCTGGTTCTGGCCGAAAGGCGAGCCGGAGGACGAAGAATGAGACACCGGCCAACCGTCGACGTCAGCCACCTGCCCACCTATGATTTTGGATCGGCAAGCCCGATCTGGTGGGGAACGGTGGCCTTCATCACCCTTGAAGCAACCGGTTTTGCCCTGGCGATCGGCACCTATTTCTACCTGGCTGTGCAGGCGCGGCATTGGCCGATCGGAGCGCCAGCACCCGACCTCCTGCCGGGCACGGCAATATTGATCATTCTGCTTGCCAGCGCCGTCCCCAACCGTCTGATCGATCTTTGGGCGCGGCGGCAGGACCTTGTGAAGGTGCGCATCGGCATCGTCGTCATGTCGATCGCCGGAATTCTTCCCCTGATCGTGCGCATCTGGGAATTTCCCGCGCTCCGGATCTCCTGGGACCAGAACGCCTACGGGTCGATCGTCTGGTTCCTGCTCGGCCTGCACACGACACACCTCCTCACCGATGTCGGGGACACGATCGTGCTCGCCGTTCTCATGTTCACCAAGAAAGGCAACACCGGACGCCACTTCAGCGACGTGTCGGACAATGCCTTCTACTGGGACTTCGTGGTCGTCTCATGGGTCGTGCTCTATCTCGTAATCTACTGGGTTCCGAGGATGTAACATGCAGGCGATCCGCACGGGCGTTTCCTGGGCAGGCATGGCCACCGGACCAACGGCGTGGGCGATATCGCTGCAGCTCGACTATTCAATCGCATATTGGCAATGCGACGCCGGGTTTCGGCCCACTGTTCTGTTCTCGCTGACAGGCGCCGCCGTCGCGGCGCTGGGCGTCCTGTCGTCATGGCGCGCCGTTCATGATCCAGGGCACGGCACGAGCCCGCCCCTGAAGGCGCGCACGCGCGCGTTTCTGGCCAGGACTTCGGTAGGCATCGGGGCCCTGTTCACGCTCGTCATGCTGGCGCAAATGGCGGCCGGATTGATCTTCAGCGGATGCGAACTGTGACTGTGCAGCGGAGCCGACGAGCGGTCATCCGCCATGGGCAGCGTTTGCGGTGGCCTGCTGCGAGCGTTCCGTTCCTCGCCGTTCTCCTACGTGTAGTCGCGGCCGTCATGGCGTCGCTGGCGCCTGGCACGCCGCTGCGGGCGAACGAGATCCAGAAAGGCGAATATCTTGCCCGAGCCGCCGATTGCGTCGGCTGCCACACGTCCAATCCGAGCCGGCCTTTCGCCGGAGGCTATCGGGTGCCGACGCCGTTCGGCGATGTCTATTCCACCAACATCACACCGGACCTCGACACAGGCATCGGGCGCTATTCCGCCGACGAATTCGTGCGAGCCGTGCAGAAAGGCGTCAGACGCGACGGGGCCGATCTCTATCCCGCCATGCCATATGACAGCTTCGTCGGGATGAACCGCGAGGATGTGCTCGCGATCCGAGCCTACCTGCTCACGACCGCGCCGATTTCTCAGCCGCCGCCGCCAAACATACTGCCCTTTCCATTTAACCAGCGCTGGACGCTCTGGTTGTGGAAACTTGCCAACCTCCACGCCGGCGGCTTCGGACCAAATCCAAGCCGAACCGGCGCATGGAACAGGGGCGCCTACCTGGTGGAGGTGCTTGGCCACTGCGGCGCCTGCCACACTCCAAGGAATACGACGTTCGGCATGGATGAAGATCGCAAGCTTGCCGGCGGCAGCGCCGGTATCTGGCAGGCGTTCAACATCAGCGGCGACAAGATCGCGGGCATAGGCGGCTGGAGCGATGAGGAGCTGTTTCGGTTTCTCAAGACCGGCGCCATGCCTGGAAAGGCATATGCGGGCGGTCCGATGGCGGAAACGGTCATGAACAGTCTGCAATATCTTTCGGACGACGACATTCATGCCATCGTCGCCTATCTCAGGACCGTGCCCGCCCAATCGGGAGACGAGAAGCGGCCGCGCTTCGCGTGGACCAATCCGCCCGCAGCCGCCCGCGATGCCGGGACGAAGACCAGCGTGGAGGGCAGCGGGGTCGCGGTGGGCGACGATCTCTACCGGTCGCTCTGCTCGGGATGTCATGGCCTGAATGGAGGCGGATCGGCGGATGGCACCTATCCATCACTGACCAACAACAGCACGCTCGGCGTAACCTCGCCTGAGAATGTCGTCATGACCATCCTTGAAGGCGTCAAGGCAGGCGGCGTCGCGGGCCGCAAATCGATGGCGGCCTTTGACGGCTGGCTGGACGACGGCCAGGTGGCGGCCCTTGCAAACTATGTGACAGCGCGCTTCGGAAACCCGCAAGTCAGCGTCACGGCAGCCGATGTGCGCCAGATGCGGGCAGGCTCGACGACAGAGCAGACGGTGCTGGTTCTGGCGGCCCAGGCGCTGGTGGCGGGCGGCATCGTATTTGCGCTTGGTCTGGCGCTTCTGCTCGCCAGACGCCTTCGCCTGAGAATGCACCAGAGGCATCTCACATTCGTGTCGAGGGGCAGGCCATGAGACGGTGTGCCGAAGCGTGGCGTATCCGTTCGGCGTTTCCGGGATGAACTGCTTCAGTTTGGCATCTCGACCGAGCCCTTCTGAGAGGAACTCCCGGCAGCGCCGCGAGGGGCGCGAAAGACGTCCGCCAGCCAATCAATGAACACCCTGATCCGCGAAGACAGATGGCGGCTCTGGGGATAGAGCACGGATACGGGTATCGGCGGTGGTGGGAAGGCTTCCAGTATCGGAACCAATTGCCCGGTGGCGATCTGATGCTCTACGCGATAGCGCGGGACCTGTATCAACCCGAGCCCAGCGACGCCGGAGGCCGTGTAGATTTCGGCGCCCCGGACGACGATATCGTAGGGCAGTGGAACCTCCCTTGCCGCGCCGTCCTTATAGAATTCCAGCGGGTACGGCTGCCCTGTCGCGGAGGCGGTATAGGCAACCATGCGATGGCCGCCGAGATCATCCGGTGTTGAAGGGACGCCGTGATGTTCAAGATAGGCTGGATTCGCCAGGGTGAGTTGCTCGAATGCGGTTATGCGGCGACCGATCAGAGACGAGTCGGACAGTTCGCCGGCTCGCACGACGCAATCGACGCCTTCAGTGATGAGGTCGACCATCCGGTCGCCTTCGCTGAGGCTGAGCGAGATGCCGGGATAGCGCGTGATGAACTCGGGCAAGGCGGGCATGACGAAAAACCGCGCGATGGTCCCCTGCATATCCACACGAAGCGGACCCTTGGGTTCGGCATTCCTGAAGACGCTCTCCACCTCATCCAGGTCCGCAAGGAGCCGGATACAGCGTTCATGGTAGAGTGCGCCATCGAGCGTCGGCCTCACATTTCGGGTTGTTCGTTCGAGGAGCCGAACGCCGAGATCCGCTTCCAGGCGCTGGACCGCATGGGTGGCGGTGGGCCGCGGAACCTGCAGGTCCCGCGCGGCCTGAGCAAAGCTCCCACGCTCGACGATCCTGACGAAGAGCCGCATGACGTCGATGCGATCCATGACCATCTCGTAGTCGATTGTTATGGTTTTTGAAATGGTGATGTTGAAATCGGCCTTCTAGTGCTGGTTTTAAAAACGGCTACCTTCACACCATTCAAGTCATCAGATCGACAGGAGTGAAGATCATGCCCTTCGTCAATTTCAAGGTCCCCGAGGCGGCGCTGAACCGGGCCCAGAAAGAAGAGATCGTCCATCGGGCCACGGCGATGCTCGTGGAATATTTCTCCGAGGCCGCTCGGCCGCATACCATGGTCCTGATCGAGGAGGTCAAGGACGGCGGTTACGCCCGCGCCGATGAGGTCTTCGTGATCCCGCAGGAATATCGAGCGAAGGATTGATATCGGCAACAACACGGCAAAGGAACAACGACAATGACCACCTCAACGAACAAAGTTGCGATCGTCACGGGAGCGTCTCGTGGCATTGGAGCGGCCATCGCCCGCCGGCTGGCGAGCGACGGCCTCACGGTCGTCGTCAACTATGCAGGTAGCACCAAAGCGGCCGCCAAGCTGGTGGACGAGATCGAAAAGGCCGGCGGTCGGGCCACCTCCTTCCAGGCCGATGTCAGCGACCCCCAAGCTGTGAGACGGATGTTCGATTCCGCCGAAGCGGCCCATGGCGGCGTCGACGTGCTGGTGAACAATGCCGGCATCATGAAGCTCGCGCCGGTCGCTCAGTTTGAAGATGCGAGCTTCGATCAGACCATCGCGATCAATCTCAAGGGCACGTTCAACGGGCTGCGCGAGGCGGCGAGGCGCCTGCGCGACGGCGGCCGTATCGTGAACTTCTCGACCAGCGTCGTCGGACTCTACCAGCCGACCTATGGCGTTTATGCGGCCACCAAGGCCGCCGTCGAAGCGCTCACCCACATCCTGGCGAAGGAGTTGGGATCCCGCGCCATCACGGTCAACGCGGTTGCGCCGGGGCCGGTGGCCACCGAGCTTTTTCTCGAAGGCAAGGATCAGGCGACGCTCGATCGCATCAAACATATGAACCCGCTCGGCCGTCTGGGCGAGGTCGACGACATCGCGCGCGTCGTCTCCCTGCTGGTCGGACCGGACAGCGGCTGGATCAACGGCCAGATCGTCCGAGCGAATGGCGGGGTCATCTGAGGAACAGGATCATGAAGCAAGTCCGGCTCGGATAGGGGAAGGCTTTCCGTGAACGGGCTGCCTCGGACGGAGGTCGACAAGAGCGGCCTGATGGTCGCATGCCAAGGAACCCGATCGCGCCGTCCTCGTTGGGCAGGGATGCAGACCCACGCGCGCTTCATCATGCCGTCAACCGCGGCCACAAATGCTCGACATCGCCTTTCTGGAGAAAGGCGCGAAGCATGACACAGCGGCTTTGCTGCTGCACGGCTGGCCTGACGACGCTACCACCTGGGTTTCTGTCGCCGAGAGATTGTCCAGGGCCGGAATTCGCACCATCGCACCATGGCTGAGAGTTTCGGTCCGACCCGCTTCCTGTCGGATTCCTCGACAAGTCTCTGGATACGGAGGACGAGATGACTGCGAACTGGACTCTCCCTGAACGCTTTATCTACTGCGGTCATGCGATCGCCTGGGGCACGCTCGGCAAGGGACAGGCTGCGGTCCTCTTGCACGGCTCGCCATTTTCCTCGCTGGTGTGGCGGCGAATTGCACCGTGGCTCGCGCGGCACCGTCGGGTTTTCTATTATGATTTGGTAGGTTTCGGGCAGTCCGACAAGCCGGATACCGACGTTCTGCACGGTCTTCAGAATGGACTTTTCGCGGCGCTGGTAAAGCACTGGGGTATAGAGCGCCCGGACGTCGTCGCGCATGACTTTGGCGGGTCTGCCGCGCTGCGCGCCCATCTCATGGACGGCATCGACTACAGCAGCCTCATGCTGATCGATCCTGTCGCAATCAGCCCGCAGGGGTCCGCGCTGGTGCAGGCGGCCAAGGTGCACCAAGACGTTTTTGCCGGTCTACCAGCCTATATCCATGAAGCCGTCCTGCGCGCGTATATCGGTGCCGCAGCGAAGCACAAATTGCGCGAAGAGGAGATGCGGCTTTACCTCCAGCCTTGGCTTAGCGAGGAGGGCAAGAAGGCGTTCTGGCGCCAGGTGGCGCAGATGGACGACAAGTACAGCGAAGAGGTCGAGGACCGCTACGGTGAAATCCGCTGCCCCGTGAGCATTCTTTGGGGCTCCGAGGATGAATTTATCCCGTTGAAAGATGGTGAAGAACTCGCGCGGCGCATCCCAAACGCTCCATTCATTGTCGTACCGGATGCGAAGCATCTTGTTCAGGAGGACGCGCCAGAGGCTATCACCGCAGCCGTTCTCGACTTCTGGCACCGGGACGGCGCGCGTCACGATGCAGCGCGGACGCCGCCGTTTTCCGAGCCTCGAAGAACGGCCCGGGCAGGCCCGCAGGCCGGAGCGAATAGATGAGCTGAAGCGTATCGGCGATGTCTGTGACTTGACGGTCGATGATCGATCGCACCGCCGTCGCCACGCAGGGCCTGCGAAGAGTGCGCTCGCTGTCAGCATTCGCATCCAGGAAGGGGCCGTCTGCACTGGCCCGCTTTGGTAATTTAGAATGTGTCGACCAAGGGACGAACGAAGCGCTCGAAATCCTTGTCGAGCGGCCAGAGCGGGCGCGGCGCGTGGATATAGGGACGCCGTTCTGCCCGCGGCGTTGCCAGCGCGCCCGCATCGCAGACGATGACCTTGCCCGCTATCGGCTCGAATGCCGCCCGGAAATGCTGCATCGACCTCAGGACCAACACACGGCGAGCCGTCGGTTCTATTCCGAAGGCCCGCAATTGCTGAAGGTCGACCATCTGCTGCGCTTCTGAAACGACCAGGACTTCGATCCCGTCGACATCGATTACGGCGGTGGGTCCGAAACTATGGGTGAGCCCGCCTTGAATCGGTCCGTCACCGACATAGCTGCCCTCCGAAAGCCTGGTCAGCACACCCGTCACTGTTAGCGGGCCACCGCCGAAATTGGGGTCGCCCCTGCCGCCAATCGTCACCGTCACAGTCTCGCCTTGCCGGTGACGGTGCAATTCATTTGCCGCTTGAGGATCGATCATCGGCGCGAGTACCGCACCCTTTACTCCCGCATCAAGCAGGCCCTTCAACAGCGCGGTCGAGTCGCCGTAGGAACCGGCGCCGGGATTGTCGGCGTAATCGGCGATAACAAGCGGTTTGTCGCCGCGCCAGGCATGCGCCTCGGCAGCAGCCTTATCGACCTCGATGAAAACATTGCGCTTCTTGGTCCGGCCCTGCCAGATCCTGTCCGCAAGTTCCTCTGTCACACGCATGGCGGCTGGCTTGGCGCCGGGATCACGGCTGTCATAGGTTGCGAGCACGGTGGGACCGACGCAGGACACGTCGGCGCCCGTGAAGGCTGCATTGACGGAAACCGCGAGCAAGCCCTCGGCCTCGGCCTCGCGGGCGCGGTCATAAAGGGCCAGCGTCTCGGGAAGGTCGGTGCGGCCGGAATTCGCTTCGTCCAGCATCGGCACATGCGCCCTGACGGTCCGGGGCGCGATTTCACCTTTCATTGCGCGATCCAGGATACGGGCGGCATGCGCGCCGATTTCGCGCATGTCCACATGCGGATAGGTCTTGTAGGAGACAAGGATCTGCGCGTCCCGGACCATGTCTTCCGACACCATCGCATGAAGATCGAGCGTTACCGCGACAGGAATGTCCGCTCCAAGTTCGGCCCGCAGAAGGCCTAGCAGATACCCTTCCCCGTCCGGGCAAAACTCAGGCACCATCGAGCCATGAAGTCCAAGCAGCACTCCGTCGAGGCGGCTCTTGTTCGAACGCGCTGCCTCCAGGATAATACCGGCGATGTGATCATAGGCAGCTTTCGTCACCCGCCCCCCGGGCACGGCATGTGCCGAAATCGCGTGGATCACGTTCCAGCCCGCCGGTTCCGCCACATCCATGAATCCGGCAAGTTCGGTGTTGGCGTTGCGCCGGGCGCGGATCGCGTCGTCGCCAAGGAGAAGCGTGTCCACCTGAAACTGCGGCAAGTCGGTACGGAAGCGCGAGAACGTATTGCTCTCGTGCATGAATTCGCAGGTAAGGACATTGAAGGTCATGGGCAATTCCTATTGCGCGAGACGCACGCGATGACCGCGGCCGATCTCGACAAGCTCGCTTGACTGGGGTTCTTCGTCGGGGTCCGGACGGCGCGAAATGTCGGGCGAAAAGCGGGCGGCGTCTGGGACGAAGGCAGCATCCGGCAAGGCGCGTGCCCCGGTCAGGATCGCGTCGGGATCGGGAACCGAACCGATCAGGCGACGCGTGTAGGGATGCGTCGGGCGGCTGAAAATCGAATGCCAGTCACCCTCTTCCACCACGCGGCCGAAATACATCACGGCAACCCGGTCGCTAACATGCTCGACCACGCTCAGATCATGGGAGATCATGATGTAGCTCAAGCCCAGCGTTTCCTGCAGGTCCATCAGCAGGTTGATGATCTGCGCCTGGATGGACACGTCCAACGCCGACACCGGCTCGTCCAGCACCAGGATCTTTGGATCGAGCATCAACGCCCGCGCGATGCCGATCCGCTGGCGCTGCCCGCCGGAGAATTCATGCGGATAACGGTCGGCGTGATCGGGCGTCAGGCCGACGCGGGTCAGCATCTCGGCGACGCGGTGGCTGGCCTCGCTTCCCCTGGCGATTCCATGCAGGGAAAGCTGCGAGGACAGCATGCGACCGATGGTCTGGCGCGGATTCAGCGACGCATACGGGTCCTGAAACACCATCTGAGCGATGCGCGCGCGCTCCTTGCGGGCGGGAGCGCCAGGGCCTGCCAACGGCTTGCCCTGGAACAGTATCTTTCCCGAAGTCGGCTCCTGCAGGCCCATCACGGTCAGCGCGGTGGTGGATTTTCCGCAGCCGGATTCACCGACGATGGACAGGCACTCTCCTTCGTTCAGGGTCAGGTTCACGCTCTGAACGGCACGAAGCGTCCGCTTTGGCCCCAACAGTGAGCGACGCGGCAGCGGGAAATGGACGTTGAGGTCGCGGATTTCCAGAAGAGGCTGGTTCATGCGGTCGCCTCTAGACCAAGGCCGCGCGGCGTGGTCAGCGTCGGTGCGTCGCGTCCACGCTCCTCGCTGCCCACGACTTGGTCCAGTTCGGTCAGGCGTGCGCGTCCAACCAGCGTTCGCGACCCCAGGCGAGGGCGTGCCGCGAGCAGGCCTCGGGTATAGGGATGCAGCGGATTTTCGAACAGAGCCTTGGTGTCCTGCTCCTCGACGAGCCGCCCCCGGTCCATGACCCCGACGCGCCGGCACATATTGGCGATCACGCCCAAATCGTGACTGACCAGCAGCACGGCCGTTCCTTCAGCCGTGCAAAGCTCAGCAAGCAATTCCAGGACGCCTGCCTGGACCGTCACATCAAGTGCGGTGGTCGGCTCGTCCGCAATCAGCAGGTCGGGACGGCAGGCCAGTGCAATGGCGACCATGACGCGCTGGCGCATCCCTCCCGATAGTTGATGGGGGTAGGACAGGGCGCGTTCCTCGGGCGCCGGCACACGAACGCTTTCCAGCGCCTCGACGGCTTTCCTGCGCGCATCCGACCACCCGAAGCCCCTGTGAACGACGAACATTTCCGCGATCTGACGGCCAATTGCCATCAGCGGATTGAGCGCCGTCATGGGCTCTTGAAACACCATCGCCATACGGTCGCCGCGTAGACGGCGCCTGGCGCGGCTGCCAAGCTTCAACACGTCCTGGCTCCGGAAGAAGATCGAGCCGCCGGTCACCTCCAGCGGGCGCTTAAGCAACCCCATCACCGAAAGGCCGGTGATGCTTTTGCCCGAACCGGATTCGCCGACAAGTCCGTAAGTTTCCCCAGGCAGGATATCGAAAGACACGCCGTGAAGGATTTCGTTCCGCTTGCCGACGCCGATGCGTAAGTCGCGGATGGACAGAACAGGATCGGGAAGAACGCCGCTCATGCCTGCCTGATCCTCATATGCGGATCCAGCATGTCGCGCAGCCCGTCACCGAGCAGATTGAAGCCAAGGACCGTGGCGAAGATTGCGAGGCCGGGGAACAGCGAGGCCCAGGGGGCGGTGCGGATCAGTTCGCGCGCATCGGTCAGCATGTTCCCCCAGCTCGGCTGCGGTGGCCGGATGCCGACGCCGAGGAAAGACAGTGCAGCTTCCGCCAGAACCGCGCCGCCGATGCCAAGTGTCGCGATGACCAGCACCGGACCGACGATATTCGGCAGTATCTGCGTGCGCATGATGTTGGCGTCGCTGAAGCCGGCCGCCCTGGCGGCCTGCACGAAGCCCTGATTCTTGAGCGACAAGGTGGAGCTGCGGGCGATGCGGCAGGTCCAGGACCAGTTGGTCAGGCCCAATGCGATCAGGAGACTTGGCAAGCCGGGTCCCAACACCGCCATGATGGCGAGCGCGAAGACCAGGGATGGGATCGCCAGCATGACGTTGGTCAGCCCGTTCACCAGGTCGTCCCACCAGCCTCCGAAATAACCGGCCGAAACCCCAAGCGCCATACCGATGCACGAGTTGATCAACTGCGAAACGAGGCCGACGGTCAGCGACACCCTGGCGCCGTAGAGGATACGGGAAAAGACGTCGCGACCCTGCCCGTCCGTGCCCAAAAGATGGTCCCAGCTCGGCGGCATTTCAGAATTCATCAGGTCGGCGTCGAATATCGGGTTGTACGGGGCAATCCAGCCGGCGCTGACGGCTGCGGCGACCACGAGCAACGCCAGCGCCAGGCCAAGGGCGAAATTGAAACGCAACCGCATGGATCAGGCCACCTTGATGCGCGGGTCGATCATGGCATAGGCGATATCGACCAGCATGTTGATGACAAGGAACCACAACACGATCACGATGACCGTACCCTGAACCACGGGAATGTCGCGTGCCGACACGCTGTCGACCAGAAGCGACCCGATCCCTGGCCAGGAAAACAGTTTCTCGATCACGATCGCCTGCCCCATGAGCGAACCGATCTGAAGGCCAAGCGTGGTCAGGATCAACACCAGCACGTTGCGGGTGACGTGACTGCGCACCAGACGCGGTTCGGTCAACCCTTTGGCTCGCGCCGTTCGCACGAAATCCGCGTTCATCACGTCCAGAACGCCAGCGCGGGTGGTTCGCGCCAAGAGCGCCATCGGCGATACGCCGAGCGCGATGGCAGGCAATATGATGTAGCGGATGCCGCCGGGCTGGTAGCCGAAGCTCGGCAGCAGACCGAGCTGCAGCGCAAAGACGTACATTAGCAGCAAGCCTAGCCAGAATTCGGGAACCGACAGGCCGGAAACCGCCAGCATCATCGTGCCGGTGTCCAACACGCTGCCGGGCTTCAGCGCGGCCAGAAATCCCAGAGGAATACCGACTGCCGCGGCAAAGCCCATCGCCGCCAGCGCCAGTTTGATCGAAGGCCAGAGCCGCGGCTCGATCACGTTCCACACCGGTTCGCGGGTGCGGTAGGAAATTCCAAGGTCGAAATGCGCCAGCCCCCACAGATAGTCCCACAGGCGGACCGGCAGAGGCTTGTCCAGCCCGAACTGCTCGTTCAGATGCGCCATCACATCGGCATTCGTGGCGTTGCGCCCCTCCGACATCAGGCTCGATATGAAGCTGCCGGGGACGACGCTGAATATCACGAAAATGATCAGCACGACCGCCAGCAGGGTCGGGATCATCTGCAGCGTGCGACGAAAGATGAAGCGCGACATCCGCGAATCCTGCCTTTCAACAACTGGGCGCCATGCGGCGGGCGAGGAGTGGGCGCCATGCGGTGGGCGGGGCCGTACAAACCGGTCCCGCCCGCCAGCCATGCCATCGCGCTACTTGCGTGACGCGGGTGCGCTGTCGTCGATCCAGATGTCCTCGTAATCCTGGATAGCCAGTTCCGCGCCGTTCGGCTTCAGCCCGTGGACCCATGGCTGGTAGGCCATGACGGCCTTGTTGTAATTGAAGAACCAGACCGGAGCCTCGTCCTGCAGCAGGTTGTTGGCTTGCCTCAGAAGATCGTTCTGTTTGGCCGGATCGGTTTCGTTGCCTGCCTGCTCGATCAGCTTGTCGAAGTCGGCATTGTTGAACTTGACGTAGTTGCAGGCGGTTTGCGATGTCTTCGAATAGAAGCAGTTCAGATATTTCAGCGGATCCGGGCCCGACGAGTTCGACCAGATAAAGGCATCAAAATTGTCGGACAGGATCTTGTCGGACAGGACCGAGCTTTCCACCGGGTCGGTCGTCACGGTGACGCCCACCTTGGCCAGCATCGGGATGATCGCCTCGACGATCGGCAGGCCCCAGCTTTCGTTCGAGGTCGCGGTGACCGAGAACTTCAGACCGGTCTCGAACCCTGCCTCCTTCAGCAGTTCCTTGGCCTTTTCTGGATCATAGGCATAGGGCTTGGCGTCCTTGTCGAAGGCCGGCGATGAGATCGGCAGCCAGGAGACCGCGGGATAAGCCTTGTTCTTCAAGAGTTTCTCGACAATCAGGTCCTTGTTGATCGCATAATTGATCGCCTGCCGGACGCGCTTGTCCTTGAATGCCTCGACCTTCGGATTGAAGCCGATATTGCGGGTGTAGACTTCGGCCACCTCAAGGATGTGATCCTTCAGCGCCGGATCCTGGCTGTAGGCCTCATACTGCACAGGGCCGAGAACGTTGGTATCGATCTCCGCGTTGCGGAAGGCAACGTCGCGAGCCGAAGCTTCGCCCATCAGCATGATGTCGAGCTTGTCGAGATGCGGCTTGCCCTTCTCATAGTAGCCGTCGAACTTCTCCAGTTCGACCTTCGAGCCCGCGACGTAGTTGGCGAGCTTGAACGGGCCAAGGCCGTTCGGCTTGGAGGCGAGCTGATCCTCCGGATAGTCCTTGGAGTAGATCGGCGCATAGTTGGACATCAGGTTCCAGCCCGGATCGGCCAGGTTGATGAAGGTGATTTCGATGGTCCTGTCGTCGATCTTCTTCAACCCGGAAATATGATCGGCCTTGCCTGCCTGAAATTCGGCGACGCCGGCGATCTGCAACATCTGCTCGGCGCCCGGCAGGGCCTTCTTGGGATCGGCCAGACGGTTGTAGGACCAGATCACGTCATCGGCGTCGAGCTTGTCGCCATTGTGAAAGGTCGCTTCCCGGAGCTTGTAGGTATAGGTCTTGCCATCCGCCGACTTCTCTACCGTTTCGGCGAGGTCGAGCTCAGGCTTGCCGCTTTCCGGGTTCCATTTGTAGAGGGAGCGGTTGATCGCTTTGGCCACGATCTCGTCTTGCGTATGCGGTGTCGCCGTGATGTCCAGCGATGTGATGGAGTTGCCATAGGGCGCGGTGAACACCAATTTCCCCCCATCCTTCGGTGTGGCATCCTGCGCCAGCGCGGCGGTCGCCGTTCCAAGCGCAAGCGCCGCGATCAAGCCAAGTCTGTTCAACATCCCTCAATTCCTCCCTGTGGTTCGTTGTTGATTTCCTGTCAGAGACGGGCCCAACCGGCATCCCGCCTCAACTTCCTTCATAGACGATGCGCCCATCCAGAATTGTCATCTCACAGCGCGTTTCACGCAGGATTGTCTCCGGTGTGGCCGTCAGGAGGTCGTTCGAGAACACGGCGATGTCCGCGAGCATTCCAGGCTCCAACCGGCCCTTCACCATTTCCGCGCCCTGGGAGTAGGCACCATGTTCGGTATAGGCGCGCAACGCCTGTTCGGGCGTCAGTATCTCGGAAGCGTCCATTACCGTGCCCTTGTGCGTCTTGCGCGTCAGCATGGCGTAGAGGTCCGGGAAGGGATTGGGCGAACAGACCGGCGAGTCGCTGCCGGTGGACGGCTTCATGCCGAGGCGATCCCAGGTTCCGATCGGATAGGAGCGCAACCCGCGCTCCAGCCCGAGAACAGAGACGTAGGCGTCGCCGAAATCATAGATGAAGGCCTGCTGCGGCGCAGGCAGGATGCCTGCCTTCAACATCCGCTGATTGATGGCATCATCGACATAACCGCAATGCTCGATCCGGTGCCGGTGCTTGTGATCCGGCCTGGCGGCGCGCACACGTTCATAAGCGCGCACGAGCTGGTCGATGGCGGCATCGCCAATGCCATGGCAGACCATGGTGTAGCCCATTGCGGTGTAGCGGTCGACCAGTTCGAACAACTGAGCGTCCGGCAGCATCCTGACACCGAAATTGTCGGGCTGGCCAATATATGGCTGGCGCATCCAGGCCGTGCGTCCGCCGGCCGAGCCGTCCGTGAATATCTTCACGCCGCCTATGCGGAACATGTCGCTGCCAACCCCGGTAACGAGACCCGCGGCATGGCAAGGCTCGACGATGGACGAACCGGGGTCGCCCAGAAGTGTTGCCCAGACCCGTACCGGCAGCCGGCCGCTGCGCTCGGCCTCATGATAAGCCTCGATCTCGGTCATACCGTCGATCTGGCCAGTGGCCGCGTCCATGCAGGACGTTATGCCGAACCGCAGGAGGTCACGGCCCCCCGCTTCGATAGCATCGAGTATCTCGGCGAAAGAGGGTGTCGGCTGGACGTCGTAGACGAGGTTCTGGGCGTTCTCAGCCAGCATTCCGGTCAGTTGCCCGGCCTCGCGCCCGATGACGCCACCATCCGGATCGGGCGTGTCGATATCGATTCCCGCCAGCGCCAGCGCCAGCGAATTCACGACAGTGACATGGCCGCAGGCGCGTGTGACCGAAACGGGATGATCGGGCAGGGCGGCGTCCAGTTCCTTCACGGTCGGCATCAGTGCGTCGGGATATCGGGTCTGGTCAAAACCCCGCGCGGTCACCCATGCGCCTTTGGGCGTTTCGGCGGCCCGTGCCTGCAGCGCAGCCATCAGCGCGCCGCGGGTCGGCGCGGCATCGGGCGTCGCATCGACCTTGCCACGCAGGAGCCCCGTCGAGATCAGATGCAGGTGCGCATCGTTCAAACCGGGCATTGCGAAGCGCCCGGCCAGATCCACGACCCTCGTGCCCTTTCCGATCAGGGGCTTGATATCGGCGTTGGAGCCACTGGCCACGACCTGGTTGCCCAAGACCGCAATCGCCTCCGCGATCGGATTTCCGTAACCGGTCCAAATCTTGCCGCCATGCAAAACGAGATCGGCTTGGTTCTGCGAATTCATGCTGCCTTTTTCTTCTCCCCGGCGTTCACGGACGTCGCCGACATAGATTTGACTTTGAGTGGCATTCCGTTTCGTGTGCGGTCAGATTCTTCTCCCGCGCTCGACGTCACGTTCCCCTGCCACCGGCTCCAGTTGCCAGCTTTTTCGTTTTGCAGACGTTGGGGCGTCGGCGATCACAAGGCCAATTCGGTTTTCGCAATCAAGCATGCAAAATTTGCATAACATTGCAATTATAATGAAATATGCTCCCATTGCGGCTGGATCAATGCTCGAACGCAGTGGAGGAGAGGCCGCGTGGAAATCAAATGGCTCGAAGATTTCGTGACGCTTGCAGAAACCTCGAGCTTTTCGCGGGCAGCCGAAATCCGCAATGTCACCCAGTCGGCCTTCAGTCGGCGCATCAAGCAGCTTGAGACGTGGCTCGGAGCACCGCTCATCAGTCGTGCCACCATGCCGGCCGAACTGACATCGGCCGGACGCAATTTTCTTCCGATGGCGCAAGACGCCATCAGGATGTTCTATTCGGTGCGCGAGTCTCTGCGCCCGCCTGCGGAACAGGGGCTTGTACGCTTTGCGGCCCTTCACACATTGACCATCACGTTCTTTCCGGTTTGGCTGCGGGAGGTACAGCGGAACACTCGCACCTTCGGCACATCCTTCATGGCTGACAGGGGTGGCATCGAGGCGAACCTGGCTGCACTGACCGATGGCGAAACCGACTTCTTCCTGACCTATGCGCATCGTGAAGTGCCGTTTCACCTGGATCGCGACAAGTTTTCTCATCTGGCTATCGGATCGGATCGGCTCATCCCGGTCGCGGCGCCGGAACTGCGCTTCGACAAGTCGACCGTGCCCGCGGCGGGCATTCTGGACAGTCCGGAAACGGCAAAGCGAGCTTTGCCCTATCTGGGCTATGGTTACAGCTCTTTCTTTGGTGTCGCCCTCGGAAAACTGTTCTCGAAGCACTCGCCGTTCCGGCGTCAGACAGTGCATGAAAGCACAATAAGCGCCGGACTCAAGGAACTTGCGCTGACCGGCGCGGGCATCTGCTGGCTGCCAGAAAGCCTCGTCGAGAACGACATCTCCAATGGAGCCCTTGTCATCTGTTCGAATGACAGCACATGGACGCTCGATCTCGAGATACGATTGTATCGCAGCTCGGAGAAGACGCGAAGCACCATGGTAGAGGCTCTTTGGCAATCATCCAAGGCGCTGGCGCAAACGTTGAAGCCCGCCGCGCCAGCCGCGGGCACGGCGACCTTCAGCTCTTCATGAAGCGGAAGGCGCGCAGCACCTCGAAATAGTCGTTCGATGCAAAGGCGACGGCACGTGGCCCGTTCCGGCGCACTCCGGGATACCAGGAGGCGCGATAGGCATCGACGGGGTTGCTGAATTCGATGATGATCTCGACCCTTTCCGGCATTGACGGCAAAGCTTGCCGCGCCCTGTCGCGCAACGCCCTTTCAACGCCCTCGCATATTGCGCCGCGCGCCGCCGCAGGCGCCAGGGAGATGGTGGCCGCGCCGATGCCTTTGAGGGTTTCGACAGTGGCTATCCCCGGGACGAGGGCTCTGGCGTCGGCGCAAATGCCTTCGTCGCCGGAAAGAAATACCGAGCGCACGCCATAGCGCGCGGCGCACAACGCATTCAATGTGAATTCGGACGCTGTTTCGCCATTCAGGATCAGCTGCGATATTCGCAATGTCGATGTGTGTGCAAGCGGGTTGTCCTCGACGCCGGCCTTGGAATGGTAGCCGGTATAAAGCGCGGCATCGAAGCTTTCATCGATCCCGAACATCATTGCGTCCGGATGTCCCGACCAGCCCCTCACGATGCGCGCGAAAGGCGGCATGCGTTCGAGAATGAGGTTGCGCCCGCTGTCATGCGCATCCTTGATCATGATTTCGGTGGCGCCAGCGGCTCGCGCTCCTTCGCAGGCGGCCAGGACCTCCCCGGTCATCAGTTCGCGGAATTCCCTGTGGTCGGCATGCGTTCTTTCCGCCTCGTCCCAGGATTGAATGCCCGCGGTGCCTTCGATATCGGCCGAAATGAAAATCTTCATGCTCAAAGGGGCTCCTTCAGCCAGTCGGTCAACGCCGGAATCCTGCGTCTATTTCGTCCAACCACGCCTTGCGCGGCGCACAGGGCGTTCAGAACGGCCTCGACCGTGGTTTCCACAACCGCTTCGAAAACGAGGTCGATGTATCTGTCATCGACACGCGAAATCGAAATGAACGGTGAAGGCGAGACGTGCGGCAGAGGATCGGCGGTCGTGAAGGCGATGGCGATATCGCCACTGCCGTGTCCCCAATACGAACCGAGGCGGGCAATGCCGGCGCCGGCCCGGCTGGCGGCACGGTTCAATTGCCGGTCGTCAAGAGGAATATCCGTGCCGAGAATGATGATGATCGACCCGCTTTCAGGCTCGCCGAGCCCTTTGGGATCGGCTCTGCGGCCATCCGGGAGGACAAGATCCCCTGCCCTACCGAAGTTGGACAACACCAGAGCGCCAAGCGTGAAGGCGCGAGACCCGATCTCGACAGACCTGGATGCGCTGCCGATACCCGCCTTGAAGCCAAACGACGTCATTCCGGTGCCGGCGCCGATGCTGCCCTGTTCGACCGGACCGGCGCTCGCGGCATCCAGCGCCGCTTCGGCGTCATGCCGGGTGACCGCCATTGCCTGAATATCATTGATGCCGCCGTCGTTGCATTCGCAAACGACGGGATTGACCGTGCTGGTCTTGCGCCCGATCTCCGGGTTGGCGGCAATGGCACGCTTGATCAGCGCCTCCGCACATGGTGCGACCGAGAACGTGTTGGTCAGAAGGATCGGCGTTTCGATCGTGCACAGTTCGGCCAATTGCATGAGCCCGACCGACTTGCCGAAACCGTTGATGATATCGACCGCCGCCCTGACCTTGGATCTGAACAGGTCGCCGCCATGGGGCAGGACGGCGGTGACGCCTGTCGCCAGCCCGTCGGCGATGATCGTCTTGTGGCCGACCAGGACACCCGGCACGTCCGTGATCGCATTGTTCGGGCCGGGCGGCAGCCGCCCCATGCCAAGGCCTAAACGCCGTGCCGCGCCCATTTTCACATCCCACTCATCAAGCAAGGGCCGCTCTTCCGGCCGCATGCCCGTTCATCTCTGCAAAAGCTGTCTGGACGTAAATTTCCTGCAGGCGGCGTGTCAATGGACCAGGTTGGCCGTTTCCGATCCTGTGGCCGGCAATACGGATGACGGGGGTGACCAGGCTCGAGGCGGAGGTCAGGAACGCTTCCGCCGCCGAAAACGCCTCCTCTGGCGAGAACGCACGCTCTTCAAACAAAATGCCCTGGTCTTCACATAGACGCGCCACTGCTCGCCGCGTACAGCCGGGCAGGATGGCTTGAGAATTGGCGCGAGTAATGACACGGCCGTCGTGCGTAACGATGAAAGCCGTCGCCGATGCGCCCTCGGTCACCTGTCCACCCTCGACAAACCAGACATCATCGAAGCCTTTCTCGCTTGCAGCATGCTTTGCCAGAACCTGCCCCAGCAGCATGACGGTCTTTATGTCGCGCCGTGCCCAGCGCGGATCAGGCGCCAGGTCGACGGCGACGCCTTCGGCCTGAGCCTTGGTTCCTACGAGTTTGCGGGCGCTTGTGAAGGCGACCATGGTCGGCTCAAGATCATCGGGAAACAGGAAATTGCGCTTGGCTTCGCCGCGCGAAATCTGGAGATAGACCGTTCCTTCATCCAATCCGTTGAGCGAGATCAGTTCCAATTGAATGGCTTCTATCTCAGGCAGCGTCACGGGCATGGGAATACATATCTCGGCAAGCGACCGCTGGAGACGATTGAGATGGAAATCATTGTCTATCAGCCTGCCGCCGATCACGGCGGTCACCTCGTAGACCGCGTCTGCAAAGAGGAATCCCCGATCGAAGAGACCGATGCGCGCCTCGTCTTCGGGCATGTAACGCCGATTGCAATAGACTTGCGCCACTTTGGCCATCCTCGATCCCAGCATCAACTGACTGCTCGATAAATGCCAAGGCAGGTCGGCAAAGACCAATTCAAAAAATGCAATTCGGTATGCCGATCACGTCAAAGCGCAACGGGCACTCCCTGCGACGGCCGCATGGTCCACGCCACGAGCGAGCGCAGGTCGCTGAAATGGTTTCCTTTAATCCGCGGAGCCGGACGGAGGCTTGGATGACGCATCGTTGACCTCCCGATATTGACAGATCGCGGCCATCGATTTAAGTTCGCGTTAGTGGTGACTAACGCGAACTACTGGACAGCGCTCGGAGATTCGACAAGGCGCACGATCTTCGAACTGCTGGTCGAACAGCCCTGCTCGGTCAGCGGACTTGCTCGTGCCCTGCCTGTAACCCGGCCGGCTGTCTCTCAGCACTTGAAGATACTCAAGGCTGCCGGGCTTGTGGCCGACACGCGCTGGGGCAAGGAACGCATATACCGTATCGATCAGGATGGGCTGGCAGGCCTGCGCGCGGAAATCGACCAGTTCTGGAGCAAGACCCTGGCGGGCTACAAATTAGCCGTCGAGTATCCAAAAAAGGATCAAGCATGAGTAAGGATCCTGCACTCGCGCCCGTAAGGCATTTCGTCGTCGTCGAGGCATCCATTGTGCATGCCTTCAAGGTTTTCACCGAGGATTTCGGGAGATTCAAACCTCGAGAGCACAATCTTCTTGCCGTTCCGATCGCAGAAACGATCTTCGAACCCCGGGTCGGAGGGCACGTTTACGACCGAGGTGTGGATGGCAGCGAGTGCCGCTGGGCTCGTGTGTTGGCCTACGATCCGCCCAGCCGGCTGGTTCTGAGCTGGGACATCAGCCCTCGGTGGCAGATCGAGACCGACCCGAACAAGACGAGCGAATGGGAGGTCCGATTCACGGCCGAGACCGAGAACAGAACCCGGGTTGAGATCGAGCACCGGCATTTCGAGCGCCATGGGCAAGGCTGGGAGGGCGTGAGGGGTGCAGTTGATAGCGATCAGGGCTGGCCGCTCTACCTGCAACGGTTCCACGGCCTGTTCAACCATCGGGCAGCCTGACAACCGCGTTGCAGTTCATAGGGGTATGACTCGCAAGCACCGTATCGCCCACTGAGATTCCAGGAGCAGAGACAACATGGAAGTCTATTGGTTAAGCATCCTCGGCGTGCTTACGCTTTGTTAGCTGTCGGTGGTGTTGGCGGTCTATTCCGGTTCGTCCAAGGGATTTGCAGGGGTACTTTCAGGACCGGTAGTCCCGGCGGACGACCACAACAGGCTCTACAGGATCGACCGCGTCCACATGAACTCGGTTGAGGCGCTGGCGCCCTTTGTCGTGCCCGCGGTGCTGGCGATGATGGTTGGTGTTGGACCGACCACTTTGGCGACGCTTGTGGGGCTGCACCTGGCGATACGCCTGATTCATCTGGGAATCTACCTACGTGGCGGAAACGCCGCAAAGGGAGGCAGTGTCAGGACGGTTCTGTACGTTTCGGGAGCGCTGGTTACGCTTGCCCTTATCCTTGTGACTGGATGGGCAGCATTCCATTGACGCGTTATCGGCACTTATCGGAGGCTACATCCGTTTTATAGTCCGCGTCCGGCATCCCCGTTCGGCAACAGCGCCACCGTCTCGGCCCGGGCAAGCGTGTCCAACTGTTGGGAACCACTGCGCGATTTTTCAAAAAGTGCCCTCACCGCTCCAACCAAGGCATTTTTCGTTGCAGCCGATCGGCATTCTCCCACCCCCATCGGCCCCGTTGTTATGTGTTATTTTTGCTACATGTCGCTGCTCATGACTGGGAAAACCCATTTAGAGTCGCCTAAATTAATATTCGCTCACGTATTTTCTGAATATATCGGGTAATTCGGCAATGGTGGGCTTGGGGTTGGCCCGCTTAAGCGCCTTGAGGAAGGCGTTGGGGAAACGGGTGGGCTAAATGAACAGAACTGGCATGTCGGCCATAGGCAAGCGCCTTGGTCTTTTGATGGCGGCTACGATGCTGACTTGCGGGGGGCGAACGCCCTCACGCTCAAGGAGGCGGTGGCGGTAGCGGTCGAATCCAATCCGGAGATCGGCCAGGCCATAGAAAATCGCGAAGCGATCGAGTTCGAATTGCGTCAGGCAAAGGGCCTCTATTTGCCCAGCGTCGACCTGCAGGCGCCGGCTGGCGCTCGCCGTCTCGACAATTCGTCACGGCGCGCACTCTCGATAGAGGACGACGCGCTTTATCCGGCAGAAACCGACCTGACCGTTTCGCAGACGCTCTATGACAGCGGCGCAAGGCGCGCAGAATTGAACCGCCAGGCCTCCCGCGTCGATGGCGCGTCGTTTCGGGTGCTGGAACGGTCGGAATTCATCGGTCTCTCTGTTGTCCAGGACTACCTCGAATACATGCTCCAGGCTTCGATTGTTGCCGAGGCAAAGAAAAACCTGGGCTTCCATCAAGCAATCCTCCACGACATCCAGGAAGGCATTGCCGGCGGCGGGTTGAACGAAGCCGACCGGCAACAGGCCGAGGAGCGGCTGTTCGCGGCCAAGGCCCGCATGCAGGAAGCGTCGGAGGAACTGGAGGCCGCGCGGATACGGTTTTTCAAGACCGTCGGCAAGCCGCTGACCAATGCAGCGAGGCCGGCCGACGTGTCCGGCACGCTGCCAAGGTCGCTGGACGATGCGCTGGGCCTTGCGCGCGAGAGCAACCCGCGCGTCCACATGGCCAACAGCGATATTGCCGCGGCGGCCTCGCTGGTGGACGCGGCGCGGGCGAAATACGGCCCTTCGATCATTGCCGAAGGCTCTGCCCGGGCGGGCTACGACATTGACGGCGACAATGGAGACGCATCCGATCTGCAGGCACGTCTGGTGTTGCGCTGGAATCTCTATCGGGGCGGCATCGACAAGGCCAATGAGCAGGAGCAGATCCGCCGCACCAGCGAGCAGCGGCTCGCGATGCACCAGGTTCTCCGAGAGATCGAGGAAGCCGTTCGCACGTCATGGGATCGTCGCTTCCGGCAGGCCGATCTGGCCAAGACCCTGAAGCTACAAGCAGTCTCCAACGAAAAGCTGGTCGCGTCCTATCGCGAACAGTTCAAGGTCGGTCAGCGCTCGTTGCTCGACGTGCTCGATGCGCAGAACACGCGATTCAACACCGCGACACTGGCCGACACCGCGTCCTACGCATCCCTTTTCGCGCAATATCGGCTTCTGGCGGCGACCGGGCAGTTGCTGAAAACGATGGACGTCCACCCGCCAAAACAGGCTACGGCATACGCGCGGACCGAGTTCGCCGCGCCGGAAACGGCCGACACCGAAACCTATGCGCGCACGCCCTCGGAACAGAAAAACGACGTGCCGTTCGATATTCTGGCACCGGTCAGGAAAAAATAGGCGGGCCTAAGGATCGATCGAGAGTCCCCGCGGGCGGATCGTGAACCAGCAACCCAACATTCTGTCACCGAAAGAGGCTTTCAAGGCCTGCTTTTCGGCCGTCGCCGCATATCTCGGCCGCCCCAGCGCCGAAACCGTGCTCTTTGCCGGCGTGCCGCTGGCGGAAACGCGCATCGACATCGACGCAATCCGGCATCTTGCCGAGCGCGTCGGCCTTGAAATCACCGAATTCAGCCAGCGCGACTTTGTTCGGGGGCGCATCGACCTCCCCGCGATCGTCTTTCGCGTCAGCCAGCTGCCTGTTGCGCTGCTGGCCGATGGTGAAGCCGGGGAATATTTTACAGCTCCCCAGGAGGACGGGCGCACCAGGATCAGCCGGTCGGAGCTGGCCAACAGCTATATCAGCGGCGGTGCGTCCTTCTCGATCACCTACGCCAACGCGACGGAGGCCATGAGCGTCGGCTCGGCGCCGAAAATCGAGCGGCGACATTGGCTGACGGGAACGATGGGGCCGTTCTGGCGCACCTATTCGAAGGTTGTCCTGTCGGCGGTGTTCATCAATCTGCTCGCCATCGCCTCGCCGATCTTCACCATGAACGTGTACGACAGGATCCTGCCGAACAAAGCGATATCGACCCTCTGGGTGCTGGCCATCGGCATCGGCGCGGTCATCCTGTTCGACCTGCTGCTAAAGACCTCCCGAGCATCGCTCATCGACTATGCCGGGCGCAAGGCGGATCTGCGCATTTCATATATGCTGTTCGAGAAGGTGCTGAACTCGTCTCTGGCGGCACGGCCGGGCTCGACGGGCGAATACGCAAATCGCGTGACCCAATATGAATTCGTGCGCGAATTCTTCACGTCCAACACCATCAGCGTGTTCATCGACACGGCTTTCGTGTTTGTTTTTCTCCTCGTCATCTATGCGATAGGCGGCTGGCTGGTCATGATACCCGCGCTGGCCTTCGTCGCGTCGGTGATCGTCGGACTGGTCACGCAGCGGCGCATCGGCAAGCGTGTGGCGGCCTCCATGAACGAGGCCTCGCAGCGCCAGGCGCTGCTGGTCGAATCCATTTCCACGCTGGAGACGATCAAGTCGCTGCGCGCCGAAGCCTACCTGTTGCGAAAATGGGGAGAGCATTCCAAAAACGCCTCCAACACCTCCGAGAAGATCAAGCAGCTTTCGGCCGCCGCCGGCAATATAACGCAGGCCATCCAGCAGCTGGTCACCGTCGCGCTGGTGGTGGCCGGCGCCTACGCCTTCTCCGAAGGACATGTCTCCACCGGAGCCATCATCGGCACCGTCATGCTGGCCAGCCGGGCTGTGGCCCCGCTCGGGCAAATCGCCATCACCTTGTCCAGATTGCGCCAGGCCATGCTCTCTTTGCGAATGGTGAATTCGATCATGGCTCAGCCGGAGGATCGTCCGGACACTGTGGGCTTCGTCAACCGGCCCATCCGCAACGGCGCCATGGTGTTCCGGAACGTCGGCTTTACCTATCCCGGCTCCGAGAATGAAGTCCTGACCGGCCTGAATTTCTCCGTGAAGCCGGGGGAGCGGATCGGCATCATCGGCCGCATAGGATCGGGAAAGACGACGATGGGGCGGCTGATCGGCAGGCTTTTCTTGCCGAGTTCCGGCGAACTGCTGCTGGACGGCATCGACATCCGTCAATACCACCCCTCCGAGGTTCGCGCCGCCGTCGGCATCGTCGCGCAGGCGAACGATCTGTTTTCAGGCACCATCAAGGAAAATCTTTTGATGGCCTGTCCGGAGGCGACCGATGAGCAGATCGTCGAAGCGGCCAAGGCCGCCGGCGTCGACGATTTCGTCTCCCGCCACCCGCGTGGCTATGACATGAATGTCGGCGAGCGCGGCACCAATCTCTCGGGCGGCCAGAGACAGACGATGGCGATCGCCCGGCTGTTGCTGACGAAACCGAAAGTCGTCTTCCTGGACGAGCCGTCCGGCTCGATGGATCTGGCTTCCGAGCGGCAATTGATCAAGCAGCTCAAAGTGGCTTTCGATCGAAACACGACGCTGATCGTCTCGACGCACCGCTTCAGCATGCTCGAACTTGCCGACCGGCTTATCGTCATCGAGCAAGGCAGGATCGTTGCCGATGGACCAAAGGACCAAGTGATACAGGCGCTGCAGAAAAAAAGCACCTGAAGAACGAAAAACATCAAAGTATTCAACGCGTTGGGGCCGTGGGAAATGCTTGCAAGGGAAGACCGGCCGCCGCTCTTTGCGTCGGCGTCCATATTCATCATAGGTGCACTCTTCGTGTCTTCCGTCGCTTGGGCGTCCTTTGCCGAGGTGGATGAAATCGCACGCGGCGACGGCAAGGTCATACCTGCTTCCAAAACGCAGATCATCCAGGCCAGCGAGCCGGGCGTGGTCCAGGAAATTGCCGTCAAGATCGGGCAGGTCGTGAAGAAGAACGACCTCATCATCCGCCTCGACAATACGTTCAACACCTCCAGCCTTGGCGAGCAACAGGCCAAGGCACGGGCATTACAGACCCGCATTGCACGGCTGAAGTTCGAGCAGAGCGGCGATCTGCAAGGCGAATTTCCATGTCCGGCCGAAATCCAGAAAGTCGCCCCGGAAATCTGCGACAACGAGCAGAAGCTGCTCGTCGCCCGCCGCGACAACTTCGAAGTCAAGCTGTCGGTTCTCAAGTCGCGCCTCGATCAGCGCGAGAAGGAATTGGACGAGGCGACGGCCAATTCCGATCGCCTCACGAAGAATCTGGTCGTCAGCGACCAGGAGGCAAAGCTGGTCGAAGCCATGGTCAAGAAAGGCCTGATGGCGCGAACCGAGCAACTCCGGGTCGAACGCGAGCAGACAGAGCTCAACGGGCAGCTGACGCTTGCTGGAGAAACCACCAAGAAAGCCAAATCGGCCATCACCGAGGCCCAGCTTCAGGTCGATGAGCTCGGCCTGCAGCTGCAACAGGAGGCGCTGAGCGACCTCACGCAGGCGCTGGCTGACCTCTCGGTGGTCGATGAAACCATTCGCGGCGCGACCGACAAGGTGGCCCGCACCGACATCCGTTCTCCAGTCGACGGTATCGTCAACACGCTTGACATCAATACGGTTGGCGCCTTCGTGCAGCCCGGCGCGGTGGTCGCCGGCATCGTTCCGACTTCGGAGACCTTGCTGGTCGAAGCGCGGGTTTCGCCCCGCGACGTTGCCTTCATCCGGCCGGACCAGGAGGCGCTGATCAAGGTCACCGCCTATGATTTCTCGATCTTCGGCGGCATCGAAGGCAAGGTCTCGAACATCACCGCCGACAGTCTCGTCGACCAGAAGACAGGCGAGCCCTATTATCAGGTGCGCGTCGCGACCGACAGGTCGACGCTGACGCGGGATGGCAAGACCTATTCCATCATCCCGGGCATGATCTGCTCCGTCGACATCAAGACCGGCCGCAAGACGATCCTGACCTACCTGCTGAAACCCATCAACAAGGCACGAGAGGAGGCGATGAGTGAACGATAGCGCCACGCCTCCCGCTGTTCTCGAGCGGTTGCTCGTGCCGATGGCCACGGAAGACCTCGGCATGGAGTTCCGGGTTGTCGCGCGCCGCGGCATCCGCCGCGGCATCCGCCTGGAGCGGACGTTCTGGACGTCGCTCAGGCAGATGGCGGAAAGCCGCAAATGCACGATCGGCATGCTTGTCGATGAGATCGCCGAGAGCCAGTCTCCCGCTGGCAATCTGACGTCGGCGATCAGGGTTGCCTGCATTCGTGACTTGACGGAAGAAAACCTGACGTTGAAGAGGCTTGCGTCGATCAGGACGATCACCGCGATACTGGTCGCCTGCCCCTCGCCCGCCTTCGCCCTTTCATCGTCGAAAAAGATCCTGACCTTCAACGCTCCGTTCCAACAATTGGTAAAGCGCCAATTGCCGACGGCGCCGAGCGATGACGGGCGTCAGGATCTCAGGCTGGCGCTCGATCTCAACGTGGCGGACATCTTCGCGCGGCTGGATGCCAATGGCGAGATTCCGGTCGCCAGCGGGTTCGTCATCGGCGCCGGCGAACGCCGATATCGTGGCCAATTGAATGCCGTGCGAGCACCGCTGGTCGGGCAGGACCTGCTGATGGCATTCGTCAGCGGCTAGCAGCAGTTCCAGGAAAAGTGCGAAACGCTTCCCGGGAAAAGCGTGTAGCGCTTTCCCTTGGGAATTGCGCAAAATAAGAGATAGAGCGGTTCGGCGTTTTCCATAAAAGCCGGCGAACCGCGGTTGCTCACCGACGGGCAAGCGCTCCAGAAGCCGTGTCGGGCTGCAATCCCTCGCCGGGCGCGACGCCTGCAAAACCGCCCTTGATCTCCGCGACCTGCGCGCTGCCCGATCTCGAACCATGGATCCAGGCTCGGTCCGTGCTGAAGGAATAAAGCGGCACATAATCGGGGAGATCGCTGTCGCGCAGCACGGTGTTGTTGAGGCTGTCGAGAATGAACACGCCACTTGCCGTGCTTACCGACAGGACCGCATGGAAGAATCCCCGCCTGCGATCCTGGAGAACAACCAACGCCATGCTTTGCGCGGGGATGCCAGCCCTCAGCAGCGCCGTCATCTTCAGTATGACGAAATCCTCGCAGTCGCCGGCGCGCTTATCGAGCACCTCGGTGGGCTTTGCCCAGTAATCGAGCTTGCCATAGATGACGCTGTCCTTCCTGTAGGCGATCAGGTGATTGATGCCGCTGTTGACGAATGACAGTTTCTCGCTGAACCCTTTGCCCTGTGCCGACGAGATCAGCCTGGCAAAAGCCGCGCTCTTCTGCTCGCAGGCACTGCCCGCCGAGCAGCCGACAATTGCCTGGTAGACCGGTGCCCACCGCGCGGCGACGGGAAAGTTATGCATGGACAACGCGACCGAGCCGAACACGCCGGGGATAATCGTTGCCGTCTTGATGGGATCAATTCCGACATTCGCAGGCGCCGGCGCAACGCCCGCTTGGGCATCGTCGATCGTGTAACTCATGGAAACCAGGTCGGGCTGGTATCCTACCGCCGGTCGCCAAGGCTGGAATCTTTCTAGGGAAACGCCGCCCAGGCTGGGCGGCATCCGCACGTCTTCAACAAGCCCGCCGACCGAAGCGGTGTCCTCTAAATGGACGCTCGCGAGCGATGGCTGCGGCAGGCCTGCGAGGCTGATCGTCAGCAAGAGTAGCTTGAGGCCGGCTGTTCCCGGCGCGGTTTTTTCTTTTTTCATAACGCCCACCTTTTGACTGTGGACGGTACCGATCTTGTCTCAAATTATTGGCAATGAAGGTAGATAATGGCGACGAAACTTGTTTCCCCTATTTTTCGTAAAATTTTATTTGAATTTATACTTCTATTTACCATGCAACCGGGGGCGAGGCCTCATCCGCACCGGCACATATCGACTTATATAACAGAATATATGCTCCCAGTTTACCACGCGTAAAAAATGCCATTGTAGGCATATAATGGTATATAAAGTAGATTGACGGACGGTTGCAAAGTAATGGTTGCCGCTGTCTCTTTCGGGGAAATGCCGGAGGGGTACAAGCAATGACCATCAATAACGAATTGGACGCCGTTTCGGGTTCGTGGGACGAGCATTCCATGGCCAGTGAACGTCACGACCAGACCTCGCCGGCAGAGTTCCAGGTCGCACAGGCGGCTTCGACGCAACAGGCCGGGCCGGCAGCGGCCGAACCAGTGCCGGTCGATGTGGGCAGTGGCGCGCCGGCGGAAGCACCCGCGGAGGCGAAGGCCCAGGCGGCAGCCGCGCCGCACGAATACGTCGCCGACGCCGGCAACGTCGTGAAGCTTCCGGCGAACGTCTCGATCGACAACATCAAGGTCGACGGCCACAATCTCGTGCTCGAACAGGCCGACGGCTCGGTTATCGTGATCAAGGACGGCGCGCTCAACGTGCCGACCTTCGTCCTTGGCGATGTCGAGGTGCCGCGCGTCGCCTTGATCGCCGCGCTCGAGGCGAGCCATGTGGATGTCGCCTTCGGCGCCGATGGTTCGATGTCGGCTGGCCCTGGAGGTTCGACCTCGAGCGCCGGTGGAAATTTTGAAATTCCTCCTGGCGGCATCGGCGATGGATTTGATCTTTCGGCGCTCTTGCCGCCGACCGATCTGCAGTTCGGGCAGGCCGAGAGGCGGGAACTGTTCCTTCCCAATGCGAACCCGGAATTTGGCGATCTCACCGTCCGCGTGTCGGAAGAAGGGCTTTCCGGCGCAAACCCGGACGGCGATCCCGGCTCACCCTTCGACGAATCGAATCTTTCGGTGATCAACGGCAGCTTCGGCGCTACGGATCCCAATGGCGATCCGCTGACCTACGGCCTCGGAGTGCCTGCCACGACACTTACCTCGCACGGCACCGACATCGTGTGGGAACTGGTCGATTCGACGCATCTCGTCGGCAGGGTCGGATCGGACGTCGTGATCAGCGTCACCATCACGGATGCGAGCACGGGAACCTTCCAGATCGCCCTGCTCGGTCCCCTCGACCACCCGCTGGCCGGCTTCGAGGATGACCTCTCCATCGTCGTCCCCGTTACCGTGCAGGATCCGTTCGGCGGCTCGGCAACGGCCAACATGACCGTGATCGTCGAGGACGACAGCCCTGCCCTGACGGTGGGCAACACGGCAGCCAGTTCCGCGGTGCTCGATGAAAGCAACGCCGGTTCGCCGGCTGGCTTTCCGATCGATGTGACGAGCGCCAACCCGATTATTTCGGTTGCATCCAATTTCGGTGCCGACGGCGCCGCCGCCGGCGGCGGCATCGCCTATGCGCTGGGCCTGACCGGCAATGTCGCATCGCTCGATTCTGGGCCTGAAGACGGCCATTGGCGATTTTGCGATCACGCTGCTGCAGACCAATGCGACGACGGTCACCGGCACTTATCAGAACGGCGGCACCCACACCGCCTTTACCATCGTCATCAACGGCAATGGCACGCTTACGGTCACCCAATACGCTCCGCTGGAGCACACTGTCGATGGATCGAGCGCTGCTGTCCATGACGACGTGCTGACCCTCTCGGGCAAGATCACAGCCTCGGTGACCGTCACCGACTTCGATGGCGACAGCGCATTCGGCGGTGCCCAGATCGGCGGCGCGATCCAGTTCCACGACGATGGACCTTTGGTGACAGTCGTCGCCGACGCCGGCGCCGTGGTCTCACTCGACGAAACGCAGGCCTTGAGCATGGCGGCTGCGATCAACACAGGAACCATCGTCAAGGGCGATGATCCCGATATCGGCGGTACCGGGGCGATCACCTCCGGCACCAGCAACGGCGCCCTGGTCAATGTGACGGCGCTGTTCGGCGGCGACGGCCCGGCGGCAAGCACCGCCACCGTCTATCAGCTGAGCGTCACGAACGCCGTTTCCGGCCTGACCGTCACCGACGGCTCAACGATCACCTTGCAGACGCTTGCGAACGGAGTGGTTGTCGGAGTCGTGCAGGGCGGCGCGTTCAAGGGCGAGGCCGCGTTCGCGCTGTCGATCGATCCGGCCACCGGCAAGGTGACCGTCGAGCAATATCTGTCGCTCCACCATTCCGACACCGGTAATCCCGACGACACGGTTGCACTCACCGCCGGCTCGCTGGCCGTGAAGGTCACGATCACGGATAGCGATGGCGACTCCGCCAGCGCCAGCGCCGACGTCTCGGGCCAGATCAGTTTCGACGACGACGGGCCGAAGGTGACGGCTGTCGCCGCCAGCGGCGTTACGGTAGCGCTTGACGAGACGGCGACCGCGAGCACCCCGGCTGGGATCGACACTGGTACGGTCACCAAGGGCGAGGATCCCGATGTCGGCGGCACCGGCGCGATCGCGCACGGCACCAGCGACAGTGCCTTCGTCAACATCACGGCGCTGTTCGGCGCCGATGGTCCGGCCGTTTCGGGCAGCACCGTCTATGCGCTGAGCGTCACCAATGCGGTCTCCGGCCTTGCCGTCACCGACGGCTCGCTGATCACCTTGCAGACGCTGGCCAATGGCGTCGTCGTCGGCGTCGTCCAGGGCGGCATGTTCAGTGGCGATGCGGCGTTCGCGCTGTCGATCGATCCGGCCACCGGCAAGGTGACCGTCGAGCAATATCTGTCGCTTCATCATTCGGACGCCTCCAATCCGGACGACACGGTGGTGCTGGGCCTGCATTCGGTCGCAGTGAGCGTGACCGTCACGGATGGCGACGGCGACACCGCCAGCGCCAGCGCCGATGTCTCGGGCCAGATCAGCTTCGACGACGATGGTCCGAGCCTGACCATCTCGCAGCCGAACGGTGCCTTGAACGGCCTGTTCCTGGACGGCTTCGTCCCCAATGGCGAGGCCTGGGGTGCGGGCAGCGGCACCACGACCGGTCCCGCCGGCGCCTGGACCGTCACGGCCTCGCCTTACGAGGGCGCCAGCAGCATCGAATTGCAGAAGGTCGGTGACGGCTATCGCGGTGCAGACAGCCCGACCAACAGCGTTATGGTCGACCTCGAGGCCAGCCCCGGCAACATCCAGATCTCGCAGACCATGCTGCTCAGCGCCGGCGAATACCGCATCTCCTTCGAGATCGGCGCCGCCAACGACACCAGCCTCCTACACAGCGCCAAGCTCGAAGTGCTGTGGAACGGCGTCTCGGTCGGAACCTACGATCCCACGTCGGGCGTCATGCAGACCATCGCCATCGACGTCACGGCGACGGCCGGCGACAACTCACTGACGTTCCGTGAAATCGGCGAACAGGGCGACAACACCGGCACCTTCCTTGCCAACATCAAGGTCGGCGACATCATCGTTATCGACGAGACCGCAGGTGTCGATGCCGATTCCGACGACACCACCGATCCTGCCGTGGCGGCCCTGTTTGCCGGCGTCAATGCCGGGACCGATCCCGACATGCCGCTGCACCAATATGCGCAAGGCAGCGGCGGCGTCGTGAACGCCACGGCGCTGTTCGGCGCCGACGGACCGGCAGCGAAAGCTTCGCTCGTCTATGCGCTCACCCTTGCCAGCAATACGGGCGTGGATTCCGGCCTGAAGACCACCGATGGCCACGCAATCTCGCTGTTCAACGACGGCAACGGCCACATCATCGGCGTCTATGACGCCAACAACAACGGCGTTACCGCCACCGACGAGGTCGCCTTCGCGCTGCATGTCGATGCCGCCACCGGCCAGGTCGCGGTTGCGCAATACGTCTCGCTCCACCATCCCGACACCAGCAGCAACGACGAGGGCATCGCGCTCGGCGCCGGCTCGGTCTCGGTCACCGTCACGGCGACCGATGGCGACGGCGACCACGTCACACAGAGCGCCGACATCTCCCAGACCATCGTCTTCGAGGATGATGGGCCGAAGGTCCTGAGCGGCCATGCCGCGCCGGTGACGATCGACGAGGACGACATTGCCAGCCTGCTGTCGCAGGGAACCTCGCCCTATGACGGGTCCGGCGACGGTTCGGGCACGGAGTTCCCGCTGGGTGCGGCGATCGCATCCGGCTCGCTGAACGGGCTTGTCGACTTCGGCGCCGACGGTCCGGCCGCCGGCGGCGGTTTCGGCTTCACCGGCACGGCGGCCGCAGATCTGACGGCCATCGGGCTGTCGTCGAAGGGCGTCGAGCTGAGCTGGGCGGTCCAGGGCAACACGCTGGTCGGCTTTGTCGACAGCAACCACAACGGCGCTTACAACGGATTTGGCGACCGCACCGTGATGACGGTGACGCTGAACGCCTCGAGCGGCGCCTTCGTGGTGCGCCAGTTCGACCAGCTCGACCATGTCGCGCCGTCGGCCGGAACATCGGACCAGAACACCGCGCTACAGACGCATCTGGGCAGCGGCAGCGTGGCCGGCATCGACCTCGGCTCGGTGTTCCAGGCCAAGGACGGCGACGGCGATACGGTCAAGCTGACCGGCAAGGCGACGGTCACCGTGGTCGACGACGTGCCACAGGTGCTCATCGCCGCGACCGGCGTGTCGGTCGTGCATGACGAGACGGCGGGCAACCAGAACGACGACACCAGCAGCGCCTCGGTCGCGCACCAGTTCGATTCGCTTGGACTGGGCACGGCAAGCCTGGGCTATGCGCATGGCAACCAGTCGGTGGTGCTGTTCGGCTCGCTGCTCGGCACGGACGAGCCGCGCGCGGCCGTGCTCAGCCTTGCGGTTGCAGCGCCGGGCACCGATTCGGGCCTGAAGACGACCGACGGGCACGAGATCTCGCTGTTCAAGGAAGGCAATCTGATCGTCGGCCGCGTCGACAACGCGAACGGTACGGCCAATCCTGGCGGCGCCATTGCCTTCGCGGTCTCGGTCGACCAGACCGGCCATATCTCGACGGCACAGTACCTGTCGCTGCAGCATCCGCTGGCCGGCAACGGTTCGGGCGGCTCTTATGACGAGCCGGTCAACCTGTCCGGCAAGATCAATGCGGTGGTCACCGTCACCGACTTCGACGGCGACACAGTCAGCCAGTCGCTCGCCATCGGCGCCAAGATCATCTTCGACGACGACGGGCCGAAGATCCTGAGCGGCCATGCCGCGCCGGTGACGATCGACGAGGACGACATTGCCAGCCTGCTGTCGCAGGGAACCTCGCCCTATGACGGGTCCGGCGACGGTTCGGGCACGGAGTTCCCGCTGGGTGCGGCGATCGCATCCGGCTCGCTGAACGGGCTTGTCGACTTCGGCGCCGACGGTCCGGCCGCCGGCGGCGGTTTCGGCTTCACCGGCACGGCGGCCGTAGACCTGACGGCCATCGGGCTGTCGTCGAAGGGCGTCGAGCTGAGCTGGGCGGTCCAGGGCAACACGCTGGTCGGCTTTGTCGACAGCAACCACAACGGCGCTTACAACGGATTTGGCGACCGCACCGTGATGACGGTGACGCTGAACGCCTCGAGCGGCGCCTTCGTGGTGCGCCAGTTCGACCAGCTCGACCATGTCGCGCCGTCGGCCGGAACATCGGACCAGAACACCGCGCTACAGACGCATCTGGGCAGCGGCAGCGTGGCCGGCATCGACCTCGGCTCGGTGTTCCAGGCCAAGGACGGCGACGGCGATACGGTCAAGCTGACCGGCAAGGCGACGGTCACCGTGGTCGACGACGTGCCACAGGTGCTCATCGCCGCGACCGGCGTGTCGGTCGTGCATGACGAGACGGCGGGCAACCAGAACGACGACACCAGCAGCGCCTCGGTCGCGCACCAGTTCGATTCGCTTGGACTGGGCACGGCAAGCCTGGGCTATGCGCATGGCAACCAGTCGGTGGTGCTGTTCGGCTCGCTGCTCGGCACGGACGAGCCGCGCGCGGCCGTGCTCAGCCTTGCGGTTGCAGCGCCGGGCACCGATTCGGGCCTGAAGACGACCGACGGGCACGAGATCTCGCTGTTCAAGGAAGGCAATCTGATCGTCGGCCGCGTCGACAACGCGAACGGTACGGCCAATCCTGGCGGCGCCATTGCCTTCGCGGTCTCGGTCGACCAGACCGGCCATATCTCGACGGCACAGTACCTGTCGCTGCAGCATCCGCTGGCCGGCAACGGTTCGGGCGGCTCTTATGACGAGCCGGTCAACCTGTCCGGCAAGATCAATGCGGTGGTCACCGTCACCGACTTCGACGGCGACACAGTCAGCCAGTCGCTCGCCATCGGCGCCAAGATCATCTTCGACGACGACGGGCCGAAGGTGACGGCTGTCGCCGCCAGCGGCGTTACGGTAGCGCTTGACGAGACGGCGACCGCGAGCACCCCGGCTGGGATCGACACTGGTACGGTCACCAAGGGCGAGGATCCCGATGTCGGCGGCACCGGCGCGATCGCGCACGGCACCAGCGACAGTGCCTTCGTCAACATCACGGCGCTGTTCGGCGCCGATGGTCCGGCCGTTTCGGGCAGCACCGTCTATGCGCTGAGCGTCACCAATGCGGTCTCGGGCCTTGCCGTCACCGACGGCTCGCTGATCACCTTGCAGACGCTGGCCAATGGCGTCGTCGTCGGCGTCGTCCAGGGCGGCATGTTCAGTGGCGATGCGGCGTTCGCGCTGTCGATCGATCCGGCCACCGGTAAGGTGACCGTCGAGCAATATTTGTCGCTTCATCATTCGAACGCCTCCAATCCGGACGACACGGTGGTGCTGGGCCTGCATTCGATCGCAGTGAGCGTGACCGTCACGGATGGCGACGGCGACACCGCCAGCGCCAGCGCCGATGTCTCGGGCCAGATCAGCTTCGACGACGATGGTCCGAGCCTGACCATCTCGCAGCCGAACGGTGCCTTGAACGGCCTGTTCCTGGACGGCTTCGTCCCCAATGGCGACGCCTGGGGTGCGGGCAGCGGCACGAACACCACGGGCACGGCCGGAGCCTGGACCATCGAGGCCTCGGAAACCCACGGCGCCACCAGCGTCGAACTGGAGAAGGTCGGTGACGGCTATCGCGGCGCCGACAGTCCGACCAACAGCGTTATGGTCGACCTCGAGGCCAGCCCCGGCAACATCCAGATCTCGCAGACCATGCTGCTCAGCGCCGGCGAATACCGCATCTCCTTCGAGATCGGCGCCGCCAACGACACCAGCCTCCTACACAGCGCCAAGCTCGAAGTGCTGTGGAACGGCGTCTCGGTCGGAATCTATGATCCCACGTCGGGCGTCATGCAGACCATCGCCATCGACGTCACGGCGGTCGGCGGGAACAACTCACTGATGTTCCGTGAAATCGGCGAAGCGGGCGACAACACCGGCACTTTCCTTGCCAACATCAAGGTCGGCGACATCATCGTTATCGACGAGACCGCAGGTGTCGATGCCGATTCCGACGACACTCCCGGAATCGCGAACCTGTTCGACGGCATCACCAATGTCGGAAGCGATCCCGACATGCCGCTGCCGCAATACGCGCAAGGCAGCGGCGGCGTCGTGAACGCCACGGCGCTGTTCGGTGCCGATGGCCCGGCAGCGAGCAATTCGCTTGTCTACGCGCTCACCCTTGCCAGCAATACGGGCGTGGATTCCGGCCTGAAGACCACGGACGGGCTTGCAATTTCCCTGTTCAACGACGGCCACGGCCACATCATCGGCGTCTATGATGCCAACAACGACGGCATCACCGCCACCGACAAGGTCGCCTTCGCGCTGCATGTCGATGCCGCCACCGGCCAGGTCGCGGTTGCGCAATACGTCTCGCTCCAGCATCCCGACACCCACAGCAACGACGAGGGCATCGCGCTCGGCGCCGGCTCGGTCTCGGTCACCGTCACCGCGACCGATGGCGACGGCGACCACGTCACACAGAGCGCCGACATCTCACAGACTATCATCTTCGAGGACGACGGGCCGAAGGCGGTCGGAACCGCCTCGATCACGGCGAATGTCGATGAAGATGGGCTTGCCGGACACAACCCAGATGCCGGCAGGCCGGGTGAGACGGGAGCGATCGGCCTTTCCGCGACCGTCACGGGCGCTGCCGGCGCGCTGACCGCGCTCGTCGACTTCGGCGCCGACGGCCCGGGCGCCCAGGCGTTTCATCTTGCCTCGACGGCCGTGCCGGCGGATTCCGGCCTTACGTCGCAGGGCGCGCATGTGCTCATCGTATCCGATGGGAGCACCTTGCATGGTTATGCCGAGGCAGGAAACGGCGCCGGCTTCTCGGCCGGCGACCGCGAGATCTTCCAGCTGACCGTGGGGGCCAACGGCTCCTACGTCTTCACGCTCAAGGACCAGATCGATCATCCGGCGCTGGAAGGCCAGGCGGGAGACAATGGTGAAAACCAGCTGACGAACCCGATCGATCTTTCCTCGTATATCGTCGCGACCGACGGTGACGGCGACTCCATCTCCCTTGGCGCCGGGACCTTCCTGATCCAGGTCCTCGACGACATTCCGGTGCAGACCAGCGCCACCGTCTCCGGCAATGTCGGCGAGGACGCGCTTTTGCTGGCGAACTCGAATGGTCATTCCGTCGGCAATCCCGACGGAGATGGCCTCGGCACGGTCGCGACCGGTTCGCTGAGCTCGCTGGTCTCCGCCGGGGCGGACGAGCCCGGTTCCTTCTCGCTGATCCAGAACCCCGCTGGCTTGCCGGCGGCGACATCGAAGGGCGAGGCGATCGTCTACCACGTCGACGGCACGGTGCTGACCGGCTATGTCGAGAGCGGAACACCCGGCCTCGATGCGGGCGACCGCAAAGTCTTCACCCTCGATGTCCAGCCGAACGGCACCTACACCTTCACCTTGCTGGACCAGATCGACCACCTGCCGAACTCCCCCGCCAACGATGACAACCAGAAGCTGGTGCTCGACTTCACACATGCGCTCCAGTTCACCGACGCCGACGGCGACACGATCGCGATCACCGGCGAGACGACGACCACCACAGCCACAACAGGCCTGAGCCTGCATCCGGGCCACTACGACACCTACACCGTGGGCGGCGTTACGTTCGATGGACTGACGTTCAATGGAACCTTGGCTCACGATTTCAACAATGGCGCCGGCGGCGATTCCTTCAACGTTTCGGGCCAGGGCGTCGGCATCGCTGACAACCATATCCATGACAATGAGGGCTTCATCTTCTCGCGGCCCGGCACCGACGCAGTGAGCTTCACCATCAACGGCAACGGTTCGGGCACGATTTCCTGGGAAGCCTACAATGGCGCCGGCGTGCCGATTTCCGGCGGCGCCGGTTTCCAGACTGGAACGATGGCCATGCCCGCCAACGGCTCCGTGGTCACGATCGACCCGACGGGCACGTTCGACCATCTGGTGATCCGCTTCGATCTCGACAGCGGCGACAAGATCCGTGCCGAAGATTTCCTCTATACGTCGACCACGACCACCAGCGGCGGCGTCTTCACCATCGGCATCGAGGACGACATTCCGGTGGCGCTGAACGGCAGCGCCACTCTTCCGACCGTTTATGAAGACACGCTGACCGGCCTGTCGAGCGGAAATTCGGAAGCCGGCAGCCAGCCAACCTCGGTTACGTTTGGGGCATCAGCCTTCGTCCCACTGCTTTCCATCGGCGCTGATGACGACGCGACTTTCTCCTTCAACGTCGAAAAGAATGGAACTCAGGCGGGCGTGTCGTCGGGGGGATCGGCGGTTCATTTCGTTGTGGGTGTCGATGCCGTCGATGGCGTCGCGGCGGACGGTCGCACCGTGTTCACGATTGCGGATAACAACAACGGCACCTTTACGCTGACGCTGCTCGATCACCTCGACCATAGTCTCAATTCCGGCGACAGCGGAACGATGGCGATCGACATCGGCTCGCTCTTCAAGGCGACCGACTTCGACGGCGACAGCGTCAACCTGGCCGGCACGTTGAACATTGTGGTCGAAAATGACAGGCCAGTGATCGTTGCGGCGGAGACCACCGTGGCGGAAAGCACCGCAGCGGGTTCCACAAACGCATTCAACGCGGCCTCCGCGACCGGCTCGCTGGGAATCTCGTGGGGAGCCGACGACGCCAATCCCAACAGCGGCATTCACGACCGCTCGGTTGCCTTCAATCCGGCGTTGGCCGGCGTCCAGGCTGGCCTGACGTCCAATGGCGATGCCATCACCTACACTCTGTCCAGCAACGACACCGTGCTGACGGCGACCGCCACGCACAACTCGGTCATCCGCACCATCTTCACCGTGTCGATCAACGATCAGACGAACGGCAACTATTCGTTCAACCTAGAAGACAATATCGACCATCCGGCTGGAGCCGACCACAACGACAAGGCCCTGTCCTTCGGCTTCAACGCGACGGATTCGGATGGCGACAGCACGTCGTCCGCCTTCACCGTGCATGTCACCGACGACATTCCGGTCGTCACCAGCCCTGCGGGTACGGGCAATGTGTCGGAGAGCCTGCTGCCCCTGGTACAGCCGACATCAGGCAATCTCAATATCGACTGGAATGCGGACGACAAGGGATCGAGCCATCTCGAATTCGCGCGCGGTCCCGGCAACACTCTCATGGCGCCCGAAGAGCTGACCTCGGGCGGCGTTTCGCTGGACTACACAGTCCGTCTTGCCGCCAACGGCGTCGATGAGGAACTCGTCGCCTTCAAGCAAGGCGACACCGTATCCAATCCCGTCTTCATGGTGACCCTGAACGGCGTGGGCACCCCGACCTTTGTCTTCACCCTCTGGCAGCCGCTTGACCACGACCACACCGGCGGCAGCGACGCCTCGCTGCCGCTCGGCTTCACCATCAAGGCCGTCGACGGCGACGGCGACTCCGTCACCCAGAGCTTTACGGTCAATGTCGCGGACGACGTGCCGGCGGCAGCGATGAATGCACAGGTCCAGCTCGATGACGACGCGCTGGGCGGCAATCCCGATGGCACCGGCGATGTCACTCCCGACACAGCCCACACATCCGGTACGCTCGGCCACACCTACGGCGCCGACGGCGCCGGTACGACGCTGCTCACCGGCGCAACGCTGCCGGTTGCGGGCGGGTTCTCGGTGACCTCGAACTCGGGAACCGACCTGATCATCAGCCAGATGCAGAACAACGTCGTCGTCGATGTGCTGAAGGTGCATCTGGCCGACACCACATCCGGCGCCTACACGGTCACGCAGCTTCATGCGATCGAGCACCCTGCCGGCGACGACGAGAACAATCTGCAGTTCGGGGTCAACTACACCGTCACGGACGGCGACCACGACACGGCCACCGGCACGCTGTCGATCGATGTCGACGACGACACGCCGACGGCGAGTGTGAGTGCCTCGCAAAACGTCGCCGAGGGCACAACGGTCACCGGCGTGCTGGACTTCGTCGCCGGCGCCGATGGTGCCACGGTGACGCAGATCAACGGCAAGACCCTGGTGTTCGGCGCCGATGGCTACTCGCAGCCAATCGTCTTCGAGCACGGCACGATGGCGGTCATGGCGAATGGCAGCTACACATTCACCGCGCAAGGCGACGACGTCTATCTTACTGGAGGCACCGCAACCGGCACCTTCACCGTAAAGGATGGCGACGGCGATACGTCGACCGCCAACTTCGGCTTTGCGATCAACGACACCACCAACGACACGACGGTCAACCTTAGCGCCTCGACGGTGTCGGAAGGAGCGGTGGCCAACTACGTCTTCACGGCAACACTGTCGAACGCCTCCCAGGGCGTGACCACGATCACAACCAACCAGGGCGACATCACGATCGCGAACGGCCAGACCACCGGCACGCTGACGATTGCCTCAGGCAATGACGAGGACGTCTATCTCGACGCGTCGAGCCGGACCGCGACCATCATCAACACCAGCGGTGGCAATTTCGAGCATCTCGTGGTCGGCGCCGCAACGGCGACGGCGCAGGTCACCGACACTACCAACACGGTGACGGCGACGCTCACGTCCTCAACAATCCCGGTCTCGGAAAATGGCGGCTCGATCCTCTACACGGTGACGCTGACCGGTACTCCTGGTTCGGTCGCACCGACCGCACCACTGACCTTCACGCTGGCCAATGGCGAGACAGTGACAGTCGCCACCGGCGCTACGACAGGATCCGTGACCCACACCTACACGGACGCCCAGATCACCAACCAGGCGAATATTTCCAATTCGATCGCGTCGGTGCAGTCGGGGGGCAGCGAATACGAGCATCTGGTCACGGCGGGCTCGACCACTGTCGACGTCAACTACTTGACGACGCTTACCGGTCTGACGCTGCAAGCTTCGGGCGGGGATACGTTCGTCGATGAAAAGGGCCTGGATATCCGTAGCGGCGAACCTGCGGGATCCGGCGAAAACGACAACAATCCGGCTACCAATGTCGATCCGTCAGAAAGCAACACCGGCGCCTTCGGTTTCACATCGCCCGACGGCCTGGTCACGCTGACGATCGGGACCACAGCGCTGACCTTGGCAGAGTTACAGGCCGCCTCGCCCGGAGCGCCGGTGACCATCTTGGGCGGCCCGGCCTACGGATTGCTCCAGGTGACAAGCTTTGTCGGAGACGCGACCGGCGGCACGGTGACCTACAAGTTCACCTTGCTCGACAATGTCACTCATCCGAATACAACGGCGGATGCGACGCCCGATGACCGTGGCCTCGAGGATCAGGTGTTTGCGAACTACGGTGTTGTCGTTACAGACACCGACGGCAGCAGCACCACCTCTTCGCTGGACATCGCGATACGCGATGATGGCCCAACGGCCCACAATGACACCGATTCCTTCGGCACTGGCATCATAGGCAGCTCGATCCTCGGCAATGTGATAGACGGCGCCGGCACCAACGAAGGTCTGCACGGCACCGGTATCGACACCCTGGGTGCCGACGGCGCCAAGATCAGCGGCGTCACTGGCTCTGGTGGATCGGACACCGATGTGGCTGGCGGCGGCTTCGTCGTCAGCGGCCAATTCGGCACGCTGGCTCTGCAGGAGGACGGCAGCTACGTCTATACCCGTGTCTCCGGCCTGGCCGGCAGCGACGTGTTCACCTACACGCTGAAGGACGGCGACGGCGACACCTCGACCGCGACGCTGACCGTCGGGCTCGACAGCACCGGTCAGCCGACCGCCACCTCGTCGAGCATTGTGGTCGACGAAGACGATCTTGCCGCGGGCGTCCACAACACCAATAGCACGGGCGACGATACGACTTCGAACCCCGCGGACATATCGCTCGGCAGCTATGGGCCGGACGGGCATGGCTCGCTCAGCTTCGACGTTGCCAATGGCGACACCGTCATGGACGGCGCTTTCACAGTGAAGCATGACGGCGTCGCGCTCCACTATTACTACGACACGGCCTCACACACCTTGTACGGCACGACCGACACGTCCGGCGCGACGGCCGCAGCCAACCACGCCGCCTTCAAGATCGAGGTTAACCAGACAGCGGCGACCTATAACTTCACGCTGCTGCAGGAGGTCGATCACCCGCAAGGCGGCGGCGAGAACGACATCAATCTTTCGCTTGGGTACACCATCACCGACTCCAACGGCGACCACGCCAACGGCACGGTCGCCATCAAGATCGACGACGATATGCCGGTGGCGAAGCCGGACACCGTGCAAGTAGACGAAGGCAGCAAGCCGACGCTCAATGCTATCCTCGTGCTCGATCTTTCGCTCAGCATGAACAGCGATCCGGATGGCACGGGCGGTTTCACTACCCGGCTTGCACTCATGCAGGCGGCGGTCCAGAATTTCCTGAGCAGTTCGACAGTGATCTTCAACCAGATCACGATCTATTCTTTCGGAGTAGGAGCCGAGCTCGTCGGCCAGTACACGATCGGTGAAAGCAACTACATCCAGAGTGCCATCAACACTGTAAACGGGTTCAATTCGAATAGCCTCTCGGCTGGCACGCAATATGACTCCGCCGCCAACCTGATCGACGGCAGAAGCAGTAGTGCCGATCGCTACGCGAATTTGCCGCATCCCACGGCCGACGCCACCAACATCTACTTCCTGAGCGACGGCGACCCGCAATCGGGAGCGAGCCTGGATGCGAACGAGCAGAGCAGCTGGAGTAATTTCCTCGCCAGCAGCCAAGTGAACCAGGTCTTCGCGCTTGGCTTCAGCGATATCGCCAATACGAATTTCCTGGCGCAGATCGCCTCGCGCCCAGGCGATATTGCCGAAGCGGTGACGGATCCGACCGAGCTCTCATCGACGCTGGCGGGTGCGCTGCCATCGTCCGCCTCGGGCAGCATTCTTGCCGATCATGGCCTTGGCATCGATGCGTTTGGCGCTGACGGCGGCCACATCCAGTCGATTGCGATCGACGGTACGACCTATACGTTCAATGGAACGAACGCCATCAGCCTTTCCGGCGCATTACCCGGCGCGCATCTGCTTGCAAACGACGGCAAGTCGATCGAGGTGAGCACGAGCGCCGGTGGCAAGCTGACCTTCTATTTCGCCGATGAGGGCACCCACCACGCGGGCGATTACAACTACACCGCACCGGCGAACGTCAATGCGGACAAGATCGAGACATTCCACTATGTCCTGGTGGATGGCGACGGCGATACGGCCGGAGCGGATCTGCAGATAACGGTTCTGGATATCCCGAACGCCGCACCCGTCATCACGGCGCCCAATGGCGGCAGTGATTTCACCGTAAGCATGCCGGAAAACACGACCGCAGTGACCGACATCAATGCTACCGACACCAATGGCGACACGCTGACCTATTCGATCGTAAATACCCCAGGGACTGACTCCAGCAAGTTTACGATCAATCCGACGACAGGCGTTCTGGCCTTTGTCTCGGCGCCGAACTTCGAGGCGCCGACCGATGTCGGCACCAACAATTCCTACATCGTCAACGTCCAGGTCTCAGACGGCCATGGTGGCACGGACATGCAGCAGATCACGGTCAATGTGACGAACGTCAACGAAGTGCCGGTCTTTGCAGCCACGAGTTCCGCGCTGACTCTAGTGTCGAATACGGGTTCAGGCGCGGTCACCTTTACCGAGGCCGCTCTGGCACACTATTTTACTGACGTCGATAGCTCTGCGGTTGGTATCGCCAGCGTCGCCGAGGGGAGCAACCTCGATGATGCCAGCGGAACCGGCCTCGGCGCCGGAAACGTTGGGACGGTGGGCACGATTACGATCGATGACAAGGGTTCGCTCGGCGGAACGTTCTCAACCATCGCCACGGACGGCACGGCCAGTTCGCCCTCGGTCAATATTGCGTTCAGCAACAATTCCACCAGCACAGTCACCTTGAACGCCGCTGGAACTGGGGATCCGATCATCGTCAACTCTCAGACTTCCGCAGCGACGATGACCGGTGGTGCCGGCAATGACTATATCATCGGCAATTCGGGCGCGGACACACTTAACGGTGGTGCCGGTGCGGACACGCTCATCGGAGGGCTGGGTGGCGACCGGCTAACGGGTGGAGCCGGCGCTGACACGTTCGTTATTGCAAGCGGCAATTCGCCGGGGACAACCGGCGGTAACTTGAATTCCGGAACCATATCCGGCTTCGACGTCATTACCGACTTCGATCCCACAACCGACAAGCTTACGCTGGCAGGGACGCCCTTTGCCGCCGCCAACGTGGGGATTCCCACCCATGTCGATGGTGCAAATTCCACCTTGACCATTGGTGATAGCGTGATCAGCCAGCATAGCATTACGAATGGTATCATCACCTTCTACAACGCATCGAACACGGCAGTGACGTTGGGGGCGGCAGCGAATGTCGCCGCAGTTGTCCAATATCTGCACAACAATAATCTGGGTAACGCCGGCGTAGCAGTCGCCTTCACTGCGACCTACGGTAGCATCACTCACACCTTCGTGTATGAGCAGGTTGGAAACACACCGAACTCAACTAATGACATTCTTGTTGATCTGCAAAATGTCCCGGGCGGCATCTCCAATCTGGGGACGCTTATCTCGAACGGCTCAGTCGACCCGATCATCCTCGACCTCAACCACAACGGCTTCGCCTTCTCCGACCTCAGCCACGGTGTCCAGTTCGACATCAATGGCGACGGCGCCAAGGACCAAATCGCCTGGAACACCTCGAATGACGGCATGCTGGCGGTCGATCTCAACCATGACGGCAAGATCGACGACGGCACCGAGCTGTTCACGCCGAGCTTCGGCGGCGGCAAGTTCGCCAGCGGGGCGGCGGCACTCGCCTCTCTCGACGGCAATCATGACGGCGTCATCGATCACAATGACGCCGCCTTCGACAGCCTGCTGATCTGGAAGGACGCCAATACCAACGGCGCCAGCGATGCCGGGGAATTGTCGCACCTCGCGGATAACGGTATCGTCTCGATCAGCACGGCGGCCAGCCCCGCCGTGGGCGAAATCGACGGGCAGACCGTGACAGGCAACGGCACGTTCCAGATGGCCGACGGCACCACCGGCAACTATGTCGAGGTCGAACTCGACACCTCGCTCGGTGCCCCCGCACAGCCGACCGTCGCCTCCGACGGCACGAAGACCTTCGCCATCGGCTCTCTCGAGGTGACCGACCTGATCGCCGACTTCCATGACGGGGCCAAGGGCGACCAGATCGATCTTACGGCACTGCTGAAGGGCCTGGCCGGCGTCACCGATCTCGAGGCCGGCGGCTTCGTGGAGATCGCGCAGTCCTCGGCCAACGCGGCGAACGCGGAGGTCAAGGTCGACACCAATGGCGGCGGCGACAACTATCACACGGTGGCGGTGCTGGAGAACTATACGTTCCACAGTGCGGCCGAAGCAGTCAAAATACTCTATGACGACAGCCATGGTACCAAGCAGGACGTGGCCTAAGGGGCAAAAGGAACGGGGTGAGCAACATGAACAGAATCTTGCGGGTGGCTTTCGGGGCCGGTCTGCTGTCGATCTTGTCGACGGGCCTCAATGCCGCCGACATCATCGAAGGACCCACGGGCGATTATTGCGGTGTCGTCGGCACCTCCAACCTAGTGCTGAACGACAACATCGTCGATCTCAGGGATCAGGTGGTGAAGCTGATGGACGAGTCGGTCGCCGTCGCAAACAGCTCGGAATGGATCAATTCGTCCCGGCCGGTTTTCGTCTGGGCCTCGGAAGCCAAGGTCGCCTGCGGCATGGCTTACGGCTATCTGAAGACGAACTACAAGGACGAGGACACGCTCAACAAATGCGAGTGTTTCCACGATCGCATGGTCGAGTACATGCACTGACCGGATAGGCAACCTGCGCCTGTTGGCCACCATGGCAGCGGACGGATCAACTCCTGAAGGCGATCGCCGCAACGATCGCCCTGGCCGGCATTGGCCAAGTCGTCACGCTGGCTTGCGCCGACCGGCTGGAGCAGCCTCCCATGGCACAACCTCCGTCGTCCGGCTCGGCGCAGCCGATCCCATTGTGACGCAACCGCAGTGTGGTATGCGACAGACATTCAAGGCGTTCGCGAGCTATCAGCCGACCGTGCCGTTGCCGATGGCGACGTTCGGCGTTTCCGCGTTTTCGTCGGACCGCGATACCTTCTCAGGGCAAGCGCGACGGGTCGGGGCGCTGAGGGCCCGGCTCTTCGGCGGCTGAAGAAAAACAGGACGGCACGACCAGTTCGCCGTAACATGCGTCGGAGACCAGACCGGGAATAATAAGCCGGCGGTGAACAGGGTGGGGCAATCATGGAAGCTGGCCGACGGGTCCGTGGGCTGAAGATTTGGGCAACCGCCTTCGCGCTCGCCGCGGTATTGTCGGGCTGCCAGTCGAAGGGGGCGTTACCGAAGCGCTCGATCCCGCGGCGATTGCCGCGCCTGCCGGGCAGGACGGCGCCCCGGCCGCCGGCCCGGCCCAGGCAACCCAGTCGATGGGTACCGGTTCGACGAAAACTACCATGCTATTGCCATTATCCGCCCCGGGAACGGCGGGGGAAAATGGCCGCAAGATGCTCGATGGCGCCAAGCTCGCGATGACCGATATCGGCAATGGATTGCTTACGCTGACGGTGGAGGACACCAGGGGCGACAACGCACAGGCCGGCAAATTGGCGCTGCAAGCCCTGACGACCGGCACGAAAGTCGTCATCGGGCCGACCGAACTGCCGGCAGCCCAGCATATCGCCACATTGTCGGGATCGAAGCGGCCGCCCGTGCTGGCGCTTGCCGACAATTTCGCGGGCGGCGCCGGTGTTTATGCCGTGCGCCTCAGCGAAGCGGACAGTGCGGCGGCGGGCGCCGCGGGCATCGCCGCGAAAGGCGGAAAAAAATTCGTACTGTTTGTCGCGGGTGGCTCGAACGCCAGCACGGTCGAGAAGCGGGTCGCCAACAGTCTCAGCATCTATGGCGCGACGCTCGCCGTCACCGTTCCATATTCGGCCGGCGACGGCGCCGCCAAGGCGGTCGACGAAATGGCCTCGCTCGTGGACACTCCCGACGCTGTCATCATTGCCAGCGGCGATGCCAGCCCCTCGCCTATCCTTGCCGCCCTCAAATCAAAGGACATTGCGGGCAAGGCGACCTCCGTCGTCGGAACCAGCCGTTGGCTGGAGCATCCCATGGAACCATCGTTCGATGGAGCCTATATCGCAACGCTCGATCCGGGCGAAACCGGGCCGATCGCCGAGCGCTTCAGGACGACATACAATTATCCCGCCGACGTCAACGTAGCCTACGCTTATGATATGGTTGCGCTGACTGCCGGAATTGCCAGCGCGGTCGGACCTGACGGTTTCAGCAAACAGGTGCTCGAAAATCCGAGCGGATTTCGCGGATCGACCGGCCTGTTCCGCTTTCGCGCCGATGGATCCAGCCAAAGATCGATGCCATTCTATCGGATAGAAAAGGGTGCGCTCAAACTGGTTGCCAAATCGACCTCAGGGTTCTGACCGTCCGGTAACGAACGCTGTGCTGGCCCGCCTGGTCATTACGGTCGGAGGCCTCGAGCTGCTGTTCGGGATTGCCCTGATCATGCATGCCGGAGCCTTGCTTGCGACCGACAGGCCTGCCCTTGGGACTCGTGTCGAGAATGCCGGGCAACCAGCCCGGTCGCAGACGACTGTTCTCGACGGAAGATGGCGAGAAGCGCGCAGGGTTGCCGAGGGCATTGTCGCGCTGCCGTCGATTGACCTTGCCCGAGATCGAGCGGATCGAAGCCCGGCCGCCGCTCGGCGACCTCGGCCTCGCCGTGCCCCCTAAAACGCCCATGCCAGATGACTGGCGCGAAACCCTGCTCTTCCGGCCAATGGCAACGTCATCGGCGACTTTCGAATCCATGGGACGCAAAGTGGCCGTCAGTGGTGTGGCCAGCATAGAACCGGAAGCCACCTGCTCGTTTCACGATGTCGCTTGGTCCTGCGGCCAGCGCGCACGCGCCGCCTTCAACTCCTGGCTGCGTGGGCGCGCGCTGAAGTGCTTCATGCCGCCGGAGATCGAACGTTTTGCCATTGCCGCGCCGTGTAGCCTTGGCAAGCAGGATGTCGGCGCCTGGCTTGTGTCCAACGGCTGGGCGATCGCGCTGCCCACCGGCATCTATGGCAAGGCGCAAGCAGTCGCCGAGGACGCGGAGGTGGGAGTTTTCGGCCCGCCGCGATAGGCGAAATCGATTCACGATTCGCACATCGATCAAATTGTATGGTTTGCCGCAACTGAAATTGCGCATGCCGGCGCTATGCTCGCCGATCTGACAGGAGATTGGTAATGGCACAAGCCGAAACGACCGCCACCGAGCCGGTATGGAAGGGTGTCGCGTGGCTCGCCTTCCTGGGGACCGTTGGCAGCCTTGCCCTCTCCGTGGGCCTCAATTATCTGCTGTTGTTCAGCGATGTCTTGACGCCGTTCGGGCGCAGCATGGTCACTGCGGTGCTGCTGCCTCTGATCATCGGTCTGCCGCTTTTCGTATTGATCGGCTTGAAGCAGGCCCAGATCCGCGGCTACCGGCGGGAGCTCAACAGGGCCGAGACCTATGACAGGGTGACAGGCTGCCTGAACGGCCCGGTTTTCACCTCGATGGTCGAGCGGCGCGCGGCCAGGCCGTCAGCGCCAGGGCCGCGCTCGGGCGCCTTCCTGGTGATTCATGCCGAACACCTTCGCTCCATAAATCTTCGCTTCGGCCCAGATTGGGGCGATGAGGCCTTGCGGCTCGTCGCATCGGCCATTCAGTCTTCGGTCCGCAAGGAGGATATGGTAGGTCGCATAGGAACATCGATGTTCGAGTCTTTCTTCCAGGTACGACCGAAGCGGAGGCCGCGGAAATTGGCGAGCGCATTCGGGCAAGCGTCGCGCGGGTCTATTTCGCGCCCAAGGGGACCGAGGACGTTCTGGCGATCAGCCTGGGAAGCACCGTGTTTGAAACCGAGCTTGGATTCGAGGACATGTTTCGCTCAGCGGAAGCGCAATTATCCGCCCGCGCATCCGCCGAAACGCGCCCTACAGGTCTCCAGTAGGCCGCTTTAACCTTGGCGAAGCCAATAACTGGCGGCAAATCGACGTTTGGACACATTCCTAAAGCTCAGCGAGCAGGGCCGCTCGACAGGCACAAGCACTTGATCGATCTCGTTGCCGGAAACCTCATCGGCGCGGAAAGAGAACCTCGCCCATTCCAAGCACCGCGTTGTCGCCGCCATATTTATGTGGTGCGCTCCCCAGCAGCGGCCGTTTCAAAATGCCTTCGGCGATCAGATGACGATCGATGATGGTGGCAAAAACGCTCTCGGGCGCGCCACACTCGACGAAGCTCGGCGACAGATGTCCTGGCGCGCGATCAAGAAGGATCGAACCGCGACGCATCAGGTAGCCGGGCATTTCACCTATGCCACCGGCTACCACCAGCGTGCCTGCGATCATGCGGCTGCCGGCATAGTCGCCCGAGCCTTTCAGTACCGAGATCAGACCGCGCCGCATCCGGTCCGCGGCGAAGGCGCCCGCCCTGCCCCTGACGATCAGCACGCCGCCATTCATGCCGGCCAGTTCGCCGACGAGCGGCGCACCAAGGTGATCGCCGGCATTACCTGTTATCTCCAGCCTGCCGCCGCGCATGCCAGAGCCGGCGTGCGGCCCCGCATTGCCTTCGATCGTCAGCTTGCCGCTGCGCATGGCGCGCCCGGCCTGCGCGCCAGTATTGCCGATCACGCGAACCGATCCACCTCCCATGCCTTGCGCCACCCGGTCGAGGCGCGTGCTTCCACCTTCGAACACGATGCTTAGCGGATCGCTGCCGGCGAGGCGAAAAATGTCGCCCACCTTCGATCCGTGCTTCGACATGCCGATCCGGATTTTTTCGATATCCCGTCTTTCGCTCCCAGCAAGCCGCTCCGGCGTCAGCGGCGACAGGTCGAGGCGCTCAGGCGGTTCGGCAACAAGAGTGAAGGTCAGCGCCTTCATGGCAACATATCCTTCAGCGAATAGATGAACTTACCGAGCTTGCCGCCGTAATTGCCGGCGCCGATGCGAACCGCGCCTTTCTTCGGTCCGATCTGGATGACGGCCTTGATGCCGGCCTTCATCGCCGCGGCAACGGCATCATTGGTCTCACCATCAATGACGATTTCCAGGACGGCGTTGATGTCGGGGCCGAGCTCACTCGCAACCACACCGCGCAGTGTCGGCGCGTAGGCTTCGTTGGCCGAGGCGATCATGCCCTTGTATTTGCCACCTATCTTGGAACCCGAACGGGCGATGCCGCCCGGGAACGGCACGATGGCACCGGGCACCATTCCGATCGCGGCGACCGCGGCCTCGGCCGCGACCAATGCGTTGGCGCTGCTTTCGGCCATGACAAAGAAATTGCCGCCGCCGACGGCTTCCTTCGTCAGTCCGGTTGTTGCCTCGCAGAGGAATTCACCATCCATGACGGGAATGCGCCAGAAATGCCTGTCGCCGATCTTCTTGGAGATTTGCCAGCCGTCGCCGAAATAACGCAGTGCCGAACCGAGCTTGAGCTTGGCGCTGCCCTCCAGCCCGGCAAAGCAGGCGGAGCCCGGCGAAGTCAAAACACACTGCCCGACGCGATTGAGCAGTTGCTTCTGCAATTCATCGGTTCCCATCGCGAAGATCATCACGCGGCAGCCGGGCCGGCCATCCGGGGTGGCTGACGGCGGCAGGTCGGCATCGATTGCCGCTTCGCAGCCGCAACCGATTACCGAGGTGGCGAAGCCGGTCATCGTGATCGCCGCCTGCCGTGCCCATTTCCGGTTCGGCGCGGTGATGATGATGGCGGTTGCCCGCATCCCAAAGGCTTCGGCAAAAGTATCGTCGATCGTTACGCCATTTACGCTCACGTTCGGCATGGCACCTCGCCGAATGGCTGTTCACGCGCAATCGCGGAATCCGGGAAATTGAACCAATCTAAGGACAGGCCGTAGCGCTGCTGGTGATAGTCCTCCAGACGCCGCACCATCGCCTTGTCCACAGGTGGATTAAGCCTGAGGGCCTTGCCCCAGCGGTAATGGATGATCTCCCCGTCCTGCACGACGAGATCGCCATCCTTGAAAACATAAGCCGCCTGTCCGAGCATTTTCGCGATACTTTCGTTCCTGCGATAGACAGCGATGTCGGCGATCGCGCCGACGCCGAGATGGCCTCGATCCGTCAACCCGAGCAGCCTGGCCGGCGCTGCACGCGTCATGATGGCGATTTCCTCGAACGTGTATTCGCGGTCGATTGCGGACAGGGTAGAGAGCGCTAACGCGGATCGTGAAAGTCCAGCGGCCATTTCGGTGCGTGCTTCCCGCCTCATCAGCAGCTCGAACAGAGCCGGATAAGCGGTAAAGGGTGCACCGTTGGGGTGATCGGTGGTGAAGAACACACGCCAGGGATCGTCGATGAGGAGAAAAAGCTCGAGCCCGATCGCCCACTGCATCGTGCCATAGAAGTCCTTGCCATAGCTGTAGGGCACGATGCCGCCGCCATTGCCATCCCCGTCATGAATGACGGACTTTTTCGGATGCGCACTGCCCCGCGCCGAGAACTGCCGCATGACGTCGGAGGAGACCGTGACCGTCTGGCCGAACATCACCTGACCGATATCGATGGTGACTTCCGGAGTCGTGTTGATAAGCTCGGCAAGCTGCGCGGCGGCGGAGGAAAATCTGCGCTTTCCTTCCGTGCCATAGCCATAGAACTGGAGGTGGGCGAGGTGCATCGGCAGCCCATCCGCCGCCGCAATCGTCGCGGCCGCCGTGTCCGCAGATCCGGGGATGCCCAGATTGTTGCAATGGACATGCAAAGGATGCGGCAGGCCAAGATTGTCGACGGCGGCCTGCAGCGTCTTGACGATGTTGCGCGAGCTGACGCCGTAGGAAGGCACCACATCGTCCAGCGCGAACGTGCGTGCGTTTTCCTTGAAGGCGGCCGCTGCACCGGCGTTGATCACCTTGACCCCGAGCGCTCGCGTCGAGGCGACCGTCCAGGCGACATAGTCCTCGATCATTTGAGGTGTGGCGGCGTCACGGATCATTGACAGCAGGAAGTCGTCGTTGCCGAGAATGGCGAGCGTCGCCTTGTCGATGATCGGGATGTCGGCCAGCTCGAGATGGGTGTGGAGTGCAGATCCCGGCGACATCGCCGGTTCGACGACCGTCGTGAAGCCCATCTTGGCGTAGAGACAGCCGGTCTGGAAGGTCGACCAGCCGGCATTGGAGAGCGGCGTGGTCGCCGGTCGGGCCTGATGGGCGGCATGCTGTTCGGGCAAGAGAAGCCGCGCGGTATTCACGTTACCGCCGCCAATGTGGGAGTGGATGTCGATGGCGCCCGCCATCACGATGCAGCCGGCGGCTTCGATGGTCCGGTCGGCCACCCCGTCAGCCGGCGCCGCGACGATCTTGCCGTCCTTGATCCACAGGTCGCCCTTGCCGAGGCGGCTGTTGACGGGGTCGACGATGTCGCCGTTGGCGATTTTCGTCAGCATGGCAATGCCTCGGCGAAAACCCGACTGGCGACCAGGCGAATGATCGTCGCGGCGGAGGGCAATTTCGAAGCAGCGCAGGTATCAGTCAACTTCAGCGAGCCGGTACGGCTGGAATAGACAACCGCATCGTGATCGACTCCAGCTTCGCCAATGGCGATGGTGACCGCGGCGCCTGTGACCGGCTCTTCCGTTTTAGCCAGCGCAATCAGTGCCATGCGTCCCCTTTTTCTCGGGAGTTGGGCAACCGTGGCGGAGATCCGCAGGTGCAGGTCGGCTTCGCCGGCGGCGATCATGCGCGCCACATCGTAACGCCAGGGATCGAATTCCGGGAAGCCCCGCGCAAAGCCCGTGCGCAATGGAAAACCTGTCATCCAGGTCGAGGCGAGCACGCTTCCCCACCCGTTTTCGCTCGCGGGCAGATGAAGGCCAGATGCACGTGATTTGCGATTGAGATCGGCGATCAGCCCCTGCAGCATCTCCAACGCCAACCCATCGGTGGCGTGGCCTGAAAACAGGAACACGGGAAAGTGCGCAGCCGCCAGAGCCTTGGCGAAATCGTTGAAGTTCGACACCGGTCGCGATGTTTGCCGCCCCTTGTACTGCGCCCTCAGCGCCGCCAGCGTGGCGCCGAGGCTAGCCTGGCCACAGGAAAGGAGCGTTGCCTTGCGCCCGTTTTTCAACGGCGGCGCGGACACCCCGTTCGATCCCACCAGGAAGAACTCGCGCTCAATCCCGGTCGAGAGATCGGGCCTGGTCGAGAGATCGGGAACCGTGCCAGCGAGTTCGGCAACAAGATCATGATGGGTTTGTGCGAGTTCGCCCACGATCACCACGATATCGGCACGCCGGCGCGTCTCCCCAGGGGCGACGGTCATCGCGCCCCTGTCGGTAAAAAGCATGGTCTCTCGGGCAAGTGCCGCGCCGTCGGTGTGATCGTATGCCGCGCCAAGCCGCTCGGCCAGCGCGATCGCCGCCCTCGTGCCGTGTATGTCCGTATCAAAGCTGAAAACCGGGCACCGGCTTGACGATAACAGCGACGCGGCATGCGCAGCCGCGCGCTCGACCAGCGCTTCCCGGTTGCCTATCCAAGCAACCGCCATTCGCTACACTACTTTCTGGTGCCGGCCCGATCCTAGACGAAACTGGATTGGCCGTGAACCCCGCTTACCAGCAGATTAACGAATGTTTTCATACGCTATCAACAAACTCCGACCGCGCTTAATCATATTTGATGTAAGCGAAGCGTTGATCGGTCGCCGGAGTTCCCTCCAGCGCTCCGCCTTCCTTGGCCGGCTGCCACTGGACAACGTCCTCGATCTTTCTCGCCAACTCGAAGTCCTTGTCGGTGATACCCTTCGCCGCGTGGTTCATCAGGCGTACCTCGACCCAGGCATAGGAAGCGGTGATATCGGGATGGTGCCACGCCGCCTCGGCGAGATGGCCAACCGTGTTGATGACCATCAGCGTCGATTTCCAACTGTGGGTCTTGTATTTGCGCCGGATCCAGCCGTTTTCGTAGCGCCATTTCGGCAGCTCCTTCTCAAGCCGGTCGGCAATCTCGGCGTCCGAATAGACCTTCTCCTTGACCGTTTCGCTCATCTCGACCTCCCCGAATTGCTCGGTCCGTCAACACGACAGGCCAAAGCAGAAACATGAATGCACTCTCTTTGGCTTGCTCCCTCGACGAAAACAGTTATCATCGTGGCGGGCACCTAAACTTCCATGATGCATCCATGATGCACCCATCGGGGGGCAGATGTCGAATTTTGTTACCGTACGAGTGCCCGCTCGCCTTCACCTTGGCTTCCTCGATCTCAATGGCGATGCCGGACGTCGCTTTGGCAGCGTTGGGCTTCCGTTGAGTGAACCCGAAACCGTTGTCACCCTGTCGCGGTCCGGCGAGACCATAGTCGAAGGTTCCGAGAGCGTTCGCGCCGGTGAGCACTTGTCGACGCTCTGCAGGCATCTCGGCATTCGCGGCCAGCACCATTTGGTGATCGAACAGTCGATCCCGAGTCACGCCGGCCTTGGGTCCGGCACGCAGATCGCCCTTGCCGTCGCCTCGGCACTGCGAACGCTCCACAACCTGCCTCTCGATGTCGCCGGCGACGCGACCCTGCTCGAACGAGGCGGCCGATCTGGAATCGGCATCGCAAGTTTCGAAGACGGCGGCGTGATTGTCGACGCGGGCAAGGACGAGCGTGGCGGACCGCCTCCGGTCGTCGCGCGGCTGCCGTTTCCCGAAGAATGGCGCGTCATCCTCATCCTCGACCATGCCGGGCATGGACTGCATGGCGAGGCAGAGGTCGCGGCGTTCCGTTCACTGCCACCCTTCCCGACGGCGGGCAGCGGCGAGATCTGCCGGAGGGTACTGATGGGTATCATGCCGGCCTTGGTCGAGCGCGATCTTGCGGCATTCGGCGCTGCCGTCACCGCGATACAGATGCTGATCGGCAGCCATTTCGCTCCGGCGCAGGGCGGTGTGTTCACCTCAAAGCGGGTCGAGATGGTCGCTCACCGTCTCAATAAAGCGGGCGCCGTCGGGATCGGCCAGAGTTCCTGGGGACCCACAGGCTTTGCCTTCGCGCCGTCGCATGACGCCGCGCTCAAATTCGTCGGCGCGGTTCAGAAGACAGCCGTTGAAGACGGCCTTCAGATCAAGATCGTCAAGGGCAGGAACTCCGGCGCGAAGATCAGTTCGACCGGACTCGGTCTCGTCGGCAGCTGACGCTCAGATTCCAAGCAGAAAGGCGAGAAATGGCCCGCAAACATATCCTGCATATGCTGACGCCGTTGAAGCACATGAGCCCGTTCGACGTGAACATGGCGCTCGACGCTGGCTTCGACAGTGTAGTCCCCTATGTCGATGTTGGCCTTGGCGAGGTGACAGGCCTGGTTCAGGACGCGATCTTTTCGCGTCCGCCGGATGCCGGCGTCGATACCGGCATCTTTATCGCCGGGAAGGATGCTTCGTTGGCGCTCGACATGTTCGATGCCGCGAAGAAGGCGATGGTGCCGCCTTTCCAGGTTTCGGTATTTGCCGACCCGGCCGGCTCGTTCACCACGGCCGCGGCGATGGTGGCCAAGGTCGAAAAGGCGTTGGAGAAGAAATTCGAGCGCGGGCTGAAGGACACGAGGGTGGCTGTTTTCGGCGCCACCGGCGTGGTTGGCTTCTGCACCGCCGTCATCGCGGCAAGGGAGGGCGCCCGCGTCACGCTTGTCGGCCATGACGGCATCGAAAGGGTGAAACAGATCGCTGCCGAGATCAAAAGCCGATTCAAGATCGGTGTCGATGCGGCTGACGGATCGAGCGATGCCCGGAAAGCCGATCTGGTCGAAGCAAGTGAGGTCATACTGGCTTGTGCGAAAGCCGGCGTCCAGGTGGTTTCAAAGGCCCAGTTGAGAGGCAGCGGCTTGCTTATCGCCGCCGACGTCAACGCGGTCCCGCCCGCAGGCATCGAAGGATTGGCCGTCAATGCCAATGGCGACCCGCTAGAAGCGGCAAAGGCCGTCGGAATTGGCCCGCTTGCCATCGGCAACGTCAAATATAAGGTCGAGTCTGGCCTTTTCAAAAGAATGATCGAATCCGAAAAAACGATCGCGCTCGATTTCCAGGAAGCGTTTTCCCTTGCACGCGAGATTGCCAAATAGCGCCAGATCTCTGCTGATCGCGGCGATTTCAGGCCGGGCATTGGCCATGGCTGCGCGGCGTGCGGGCTACCGTCCGTTGGTCGCTGATTTCTTCTGCGATACCGATACGGTTGCGCTGGCAGAACGAACGACCAAGCTGCCGGGTAACCTACAGGACGGCATCGACGGCGAGCGCATCATCGAGACGCTTCGGGACCTGGTCGGCGAAGACCAGCCGGTCGCCGTCGTCCTGGGCTCGGGTTTTGAGCGGATGACGGAGACTGTCGACGCCGTCGCTCGCCATTTTCCGCTTGCCGGCAATCGCGGCGCGGCGATCAGCAGGATCAAGGACCCGCAATTGCTGGCCGCGGATTGTGCCGAACTCGGCATCCCACATCCGGAATTCCGGTGGGATCGACCGCCTGAGCCAGACAGCTGGGTGGCCAAGACCGTGGGCGGCGCCGGGGGTGGGCATATCAGACAGGCGGCCGGAGAAAGCCAGACCACCGGCCGCTATTTCCAGCGTTTCGTCGCCGGACGCAGTATCTCGGCCCTGTTCGTCGGCGACGGCCAGGCCGCGCGCATCGTCGGCTTCAGCCAACAATGGACTTCCCCCGTCTCCACGGCGCCCTACCGCTATGGCGGGGCCGTGCGGCTGAGACGCTTCGACCGCAGGCAGGCGGCGGTCATCGGCGGCTGGCTTTCAGCCCTGACGCGCCGTGCCGGCCTGGTTGGATTGTGCAGCGCCGATCTCATTCGCGGATCGGATGGCTACAAGCTCATCGAGATCAATCCGCGGCCAGGCGCCACGCTGGACATTTTTGACGAGGCCGACGCGCCGCTGATCGAAGCACATCTGCGAGCTGCAACCGGCGGAACTTACCGTTTGCCACGCTTCGTCGATTCGATGGCTTCAATGGTGACCTACGCCGCGACGCCAATCGCGCGGTTTCCGTCGATTGCGTGGCCCGAATGGACCGCTGACCATCAGTCGCCCGGCACCCCTCTGATTGCCGGCGACCCCGTCTGCACCGTCTTCGCGCGCGGTCCGAACGCCGATTTGACCAGGCGGCTCATCAAGGGGCAAGCCCGCCGGTTGCAACTCCAATGGGAAGGAGACCGGACATGAAAGACGGTTCGGCATTCCTGAACGACAATGCACAGCGCATCGCTGACGGCATGATCAGCGACGCCGAACGGCTGCGGATCGCCGCTTCCAAGGGAACCTTGGGCGAGCTCCTTATCGATGTCGGCGCCAAGGCGCCCGGCAGCGTCGAGGCCGGGCTGCGCATGGCAGAGGCGGCGATGGGCGGTCTCGGCAGCGTTTCGGTGTTCATGGACCGCACGGAGCGGAAATGGCCGTTCACCGTCGAGGTGCGCTCGTCGCAGCCCGTACTGGCCTGCCTAGGCAGTCAATATGCGGGCTGGAACCTGTCTGCCCAGGACTATTTCGCCATGGGATCGGGACCGGCGCGGGCACTCGCCCGCGTCGAACCCCTGTTCGACGCGCTTTCCTATCGAGACACCGCATCGTCCGCCGTGCTTATCCTGGAGACTGCCAAACCGCCTCCCCCAGCAATCGTCGAGAAAGTGAGCAAGGCAACCGGACTGGCAACCGACAAGCTCACCTTCCTCTACGCGCCGACGCAAAGCCTTGCCGGCAGCCTGCAGATCGTTGCGCGCGCGCTCGAGGTTGCCCTGCACAAGGCCAACGATCTCAAATTTCCGCTGGAGAACGTTGTCGACGGCATCGGAGCGGCGCCAATCCCCGCCCCCCACCCGGATTTCCTGACCGCCATGGGCAGAACGAACGATGCCATCATCTATGGCGGCAGCGTCCAGCTCTTCGTAAAAGGGTCGGCAAAAGAGGCCAGCAACCTCGCGGAGAAACTTCCGAGCCGCGCCTCACGGGACTACGGTCAACCCTTTGCCGAGATCTTCAAGCGGTTCAAGGGGGATTTCTATGCCATCGATCCACTGTTGTTCAGCCCGGCCGAAGTGATCGTGACGGCGATCGAAACCGGCGATACGTTTCGCGCTGGCCGGCGTGATCCAAAGATGCTCGAACGGAGCCTCGGTTAGCATGGCGGCACAAAGAGACCCGTCCGTCATCCGCCACATCCGAGGCACCACATGATCCCTCGCATCCTGATCGTCAGCGACAATTCGGACACCGGCTCAAGTGGCCTCGCGGCAAGGCTTGGTCGACGGGGCGCTATTGTTGCAACCGTGCCGCTGGCGGCGATCGCGTTCGACACCGGCAGCCCGGGCGGACTTTCGATCCCCGGTTTCGGCGGTGCGCTGCCCGATGCCGTGCTCGTCCGTTCGATCGCCGCCGGATCGTTCGAAGCGATCACCCGGCGCCTCGGGGTACTGCACGCGCTGAGCCGGCTGTCGGTTCCCGTGTGGAATTCGGCGCAGGCGGTCGAACGCTGCGTCGACAAGTCGATGACGACTTTCCTCTTGAAAAATGCCGGTCTGCCAACGCCACCGACATTCGCCGTCGAAGGCCTTGCCGCCGCCAAGGAGATCGCGGCGCAGGAGCTTCGGGAGGGACCGCTGGTGCTGAAACCATTGTTCGGGGCGCAAGGCCGCGGGATAAGGCTGATCCGTACGCTCTCCGACCTTCCCGCCGCAGACGAGGTGAACAGCGTCTACTATCTCCAGCACTATGTGTCGCGCGCCGGCCCGCCCTTCCGGGATTTCCGCGTTTTTGTCTGCGCCGGCGAAACCGTCGCGATGATGAGCCGCAGCAGCGACGACTGGATCACGAACGTCAACCGGGGTGGCGTGCCGGAGCCGGTTTCGGGACCTGGCAAGGCTGAGCTGGCATCGCTGGCTGTCGCCGCGTCAGCCGCCGTCGGCGCGGATTTCGCCGGCGTGGACATCGTGCGAGCCGACGATGGCAGCTTGTTCGTACTCGAGGTGAACAGCATGCCCGCCTGGTCAGGACTGCAATCGGTGGTCGCTGTGAACATCGCCGAAGCGATCGCCGATGCCCTGCTGAAATTCCTGGCCGACCGCACCGAAGCGACCGCCGCGCCGCGGCCCTTCCGTTTCACCGCGCCGGCGAATTCGTAACGGAGCGGCAGGATGGCGTTATCGCGTGAACGCCTCCGGGCTAGCTACAAGGATGCCTGCCGGATGGAGATCGAAGCTCTGAAGCCGGGCAACGTCCACCTGTTCGCCGACGGACACGGCATGTCCGCCGCCCAGTTCATGATGAGTGCCGAGGTTTCGTCCGAGCCGCTGACCGATCCTCGCCTCTCGGTCGGGCAGCGCATGCTGGAGGCGGTGCGTGCGACACGCCTGGCGGTAGCAACCAACACCAATCTCGGCATCGTCCTCCTGGCGGGGCCTCTGATAGGCGCCGCCGAAATGAGGAGTGGCAGCTTGCAGGACAATCTCGACTCGCTGCTGCGCGCGTTGAGCATGGACGATACCAGGGCAGTGTTCGAGGCGATCGCCATGGCAGCGCCAGGCGGCCTGGGAGATGCCGCGAATGATGTGCGGCAGGAGCCGAAGGTTCATCTCTTGGAAGCAATGCGGGAGGCTGCCGACCGCGATATGATCGCCCGCCAGTATGACACCTGTTTCGGCGACGTGTTCGGGGTAGGGCTGGCCGCGCTGGTAGGGGCGCTAGCTCGCGGAGAAAGCGGCATGTGGCCGACCGTGTTCGCCTATATGGCGTTTCTCGCAGGCTTCCCCGACAGTCACGTGGTGCGCAATCACGGAATTGAAGTCGCAAATCAGGCGCGACAGGACGCTCTTTCCGTTCAGGCGACGCTCCATGCCAACGGCGACGAGCCGTCACGCATTCGCCTGCTCATGGAGTTCGACCGCCGGCTGAAGGCGGACAAAGTAAACCCCGGCACCTCGGCCGATCTGACCGTGGCTACTCTTTTAGTCCACACTCTAGGCACTCGCTTGCATAATCGCGGCGTTGGTGCTTGACTTCCAAAAGCGGGAGCTGTGCTTCCGCGGCTATCTAGCCAACCGGTCCGGGCAATCCGGGCGCTGCCAACAAGGATAGCTGTCCATCGAGCGCCTGCTCGGTTGCAGCGTCCGTGGACATCATAATTGTGTCTTGGAGGAAATTGGCATGGCAAAAATCTCGAAGGTAATGGTCGGTGAATCGCTGGTCGGGGACGGCAACGAAGTCGCGCATGTCGACCTGCTCATCGGGCCGCGAGGGAGCGCAGTCGAAACGGCATTTTGCAACGCGCTTACCAACAACAAGGACGGTTTTACCTCGCTTTTGGCGGTGATCGCGCCCAATCTTCAATGCAAGCCCAATACGGTGATGTTCAACAAGGTCACGATCAAGGGCGCCAAGCAGGCTGTACAGATGTTCGGCCCGGCGCAGCACGCCGTTGCAAAGGCAGTGCAGGACAGCGTCGCGGACGGGACAATTCCGGCAAACGAAGCGGACGACGTGTTCATTTGCGTTGGCGTATTCATCCATTGGGACGCGGCCGACGACGCCAAGATCCAGAAATACAACTACGAGGCGACAAAGGAGGCCATCCAGCGCGCTATCGCAGGAACCCCGACCGCCGCCGAAGCCACCGCTCAGCGCGACAACGTCAAGCATCCGTTCGCGGCCTAGACAAGAGACAGCCCCGCACAGGAAAAGCCATCTTCCGAAACGGATGGTCTGTTGCGCCGGCTGAAAAGGGTTCTGGGCTTTTGAAGCGACACTCCCGAAGGGCGCCCGCCTTTCGGGGGTGAGGAGCAACTGTGATCAGGCGCCGAGCGACGCCAGGTGACTAGGTGTGAGCGTGGCGTTGTGCAGTGAGGTTGCGACCAGCGCTGCGGCGATGCCCATCGCTGACAATGCGTGGATATCGTTGTCATCGCGGACGCCGCCGGCCGCGATGACCGCGCGACTTCCCGCCTTGGCCTTGACCTCCTCCAGCCGCCTGAAGTCCGGGCCGGCGGCCGCACCGACTTTGGCCAGCGTCATGACGATCACCTTTTGCGGCCAAAGCTCGGGCTCAGCGAGAAGAGAACGCGGTCCGCAAAAATCATCGCCAAAGAAGTCAAGGGACAGGATGAGATCGGGATGATCGCGAAAATGCCGGAGCAGCACATCGTCCTGCTGCGATTCGGAGCCCAACACCGGGTAAACCGAATGTTCAGCGAGCGCCGCCAGAAGCGTTTTCCTGTCTGCTACGCCGGCATCGACCCAGAGCTCAGGCGGCTGCGTCATCGCCCTCAGCCGGGCAAGTGCGTCGCTGTTTGGAGTACCGCCTCCAATGGCGTCCAGATCGGCGATGTAGAAGGTCGAAAAGGGATGAAGCGTGCGCAACCCTTCGGCGACGGCGAGGACATCGGAACTTCGGCTGAGCGGCGTAATGATCGGCCGGTAGCGATCGCGTTTTCCTTGCTGGGCGCGAACCACCTCGCCGCCTTTCAAGTCGAGAACCGGAATGATGCGCAACGCTTTTCTCGCCAACCAACTGCTGTCATGAAAGCTTGAAGTGTGGAAAAAAGAAAGAGCATCATTGCGGGTTTCGACATTGGCGGCGCGCATCTGAAGGTGACGCGCGCGCAAGGCGGCCGCATCGTCGGCGCGGTAACGATCGCCACGCCGCTTTGGCAAGGGTTGCACAGCCTGACCTCGGCCCTCGACGAAACAGCCCCGATCTATGCGGAAGCCGATCTCAACGCGTTCACCATGACGGGCGAGCTATCGGACATCTTTGCGTCCCGCGATATCGGCGTGACGACGCTGCTGGGTCAGATTTCCAATCGTTTTCCCACAGGCGAAAAGCTGATCTATGCCGGATCATCCGGCTTTGTCGAGGTCGAGCAGGCAGCGCGGCTGAGCACTGATGTCGCCTCCGCCAACTGGCACGCGACAGCCTCTTTGGTGGCAAAACTGGCCGGCGATGCCCTGTTCGTCGATATGGGCTCCACCACCACCGACATTATCGCCATAAAGGACGGCGCCGTCGTCAATGAGGGCTACACCGATGCCGGACGGCTTCTGACTGGTGAATTGGTCTATACCGGTTTCACCAGGACATTCCTGTTCGGTGTAGCCTCGTCTGCTCCGGTCCATCGAAGGCTGACGCCATTGATGAACGAGTATTTCGCCTCGATCGCCGACGCGCACCGGATCCTGGGCGTGCTCGATGAGGAGGACGACATGCACCCTTCCGCCGACGGCAAGGAAAAGACCGTCCACGGCTCAATCGCGCGACTGGCGCGCATGGTCGGGCGCGACGCCGCTGAACTTTCGCCGCCGGAATGGGGTGAAGTCGCACGCTGGTTCAGCGAGCAGCAATTGCGGAAAATCCACGACGCAGCATCCCTGGTTGCCTGGGGTCTTGCTCAAGATGTTCCGATCGTCGGCGCCGGAACGGGCCGCTGGCAGATCAGGCGGCTGGCCGAGCGCATGGAACGTCGCTTTGTCGATTTCGCCGACATCGTCCCCGCCCATAACGCTGTTCGCGGCGAGGCCAGCCGCGCCGCACCAGCATCGGCGGTGGCGCTGCTGGCTGGATATCGATCACAAGCAGCGTAGCGGCGCTCGCGTCACGCTCACGCGTCCTCGCTGCTGGACCCTTTGACGACTAGGTGATCATTGACACGCTGCATCAGCCAACCCCAGGCTTCCCTTTCGTCAGCGCCGGCTGTCTTTTCGATAGAGATCGAAAGATACGCGATCTCGGCCTCGATCTTGTCGCGGGGTAGCATGCCGAGCCGGCTGACCAGGATGGCCAGTTCCAGAACAGCCGCCTTGGCACGGTTAAGGCCGGTGAAAGGCGCATGCATTTCCTCTCGAACCACGCGGCAGAAATGGCGAGGGCGCACGCCATCATCGTCAACGCTCTCGACTTCGAGAACCGAATGCGCCAGCGCAGTCGCCAACCGGGGAACCAGAAAATTTTCAACGGGAACGGTCGGCCAGTCCTTGCGCCCGGTCAGGCATCCAGCGAAGACGCGCACGTCGTCGGTGTAGTTGGCGATGGCGAACGGCACCGCCGCCAGATTGTCGAGCGTAACCGAGGGACGAAACGGTGCGATGACCCAGCCGTCTTTTTCGGAGATTATGCCGATCGGCGCGATATGGACCTTTCCTGTCTTGTCGACAGTGGTGATGATTGTCTCGCGAATGTAAGGCACCTAGCCCTCCTTCTTCGCGCGAAGCGTTTCGCCCGGTTCGGCAAGACGGGTACGGTCGGTTTCGGGAGCCGGTGCGGCAACGCCCCATGCGAGCGGCTCGTCCTGAACATAGCGCTTGCCGAGGCGCCACCCGATCTCGGCCTTCGTCAGTTCCGCGCCCAGATAGAAAGCATGCGCACCGTCGGTCTCCACGCCAAGTCCGGCGAAGAATTCGAACGCATCCGTGGCAACCGCGTGCCCTTTGCCATTGAAAATATGAATGCCGTCCTCCGCTGCCGCGATACGGTAGTTGGCGTCGCGCACCTCGGCCGCCAATGCAGCGATATCATCGGTCGAGGCCGTGAAAGGCTTGCGATCGTGGATCTGCAGCAAGCCTGGGTGATAGCTTCGCGGCAGTGCACCGTCATTGCGGGCGGCAAACATCACGCGGCGGGCAATGTCGTGCTCCTCGATCGTCCGCACCGTGTGCGGGCTGACATGCACGGCTAGCACGTTTCGAATCCCGAGTTCCGAGCAGAGGCCCGTTAGAACGGCCGTAACGCCGGAACTGTCGGCGTCGGTAAGTTCGGTGAGATTGCCGGTGCCCATCAGCAATTCGATCTCCGGCCAGCGGCGGCGCGCCTCGATGAAGCGGCCGAGCGATTGGGCGAAGCCGAAGTGGATCGGATCCAACACGGGATCGGCGATAAAGGAAATGCCAGCCCTTTGCGCCGCATCGATGGCGCGGCCAAGCGAATCCAGATCGCCGGGGGCGGACGGGATCAACACTGCCGTAGCCCCATGGCCGAAGACTAACGGCAGCGTGTTCTCGTCGAGGCTGAGAAGATAGTCCGCACCGGCGCGCGCACCGATCGACAGTTCGTCCGCGCTGGCCGAATCGACGCTGACCTGAAATCCTTGTGCCTTGAGCTCGCGCACAGCCTCCGACAGCAACGGAAATGGCGTTTCAGGCAGGCAGCCAAGATCGATGACATCGGCGCCGGCGGCAGCTAGCGTCCCCGCCCGCAGCATGAGCGCTTCGATCGACAGCATTGGCGCATCGACGATCTCGGCGAAGATGCGCATATCGTGTCGCGTAAGATCCGGCGGCTCGCCGACACGGCCGAGAAAGGCCGGCAGGTCTGCGATCTCGTCAGGACCGCGCGCAAAGGGCACGCCGAAATGGTTCGACAATTGCTCGATGTCGCCGCGATAGCGCCCTGGCAGGATAAAGCGGTCAACCGCGTCGGGCGCGATGAGACGCCGCTTTATGATGTCTTCGGTCATCAGTGCGGCGACCTTGACACCTATGTCGACCACCTCCCACGAAAACTCCGTCTCGCCCAGACCGGATAGCAGCTTTTCCAGCCGTGCCTTGGCCAGATGTCCGGTGAGAAAGACCAGCCGCTCAGCCATGGCCGGACAGCTCGGCCCGGCGTTGCTGAACCGCCGCGTTAAGGTCGGCGAGCGACTCGACGACCTGGATACGTTCGAACCCCTTCAGCCGCTCGGTGTTTTCCAGGTCGATCCTGCGCGGATAGACTTTGACCAGGCCATGCGGTGCCATGGTTTCGAGTTCGGGTGCGGTGTCGCAGGCAAAGACGATGATCGGCACGCGGCACTTTCCGGCTTGCGCAAAGACGTTGGTGGCAAGCGTATCGGAAATACCCCAGACGCATTTGGCAACCGTGTTGGACGAGGCAGGCGCTACCACGACCGTGTGGTAGACGCCGTGGTAAAATTCGCCGACGGGAATGGCGCTCGCCGTCTTGTCGTGCAGCACGCGCGTCGTCTCCGGAAAATCGAGTTTGAGCTTGTACATGCGCAGCACTTCATTGGCGGCTTTCGACACGAAGACATCGCAATGTTCGAGTTGGCGAACAAGTGCGAAGCTCTCCGTGAAAAAATGCCCGGACCCCGTCAAAACCCACGCCCAGCGCGGCACGTGCAGCTTCACCATCGGCTATCCTGCCTTCTTTGCCGAGGGGGTCGAAGCCACGATCCCGATGCCGGGCAGCTTGCCCGATGCGAGTAGCGCGCCCGCCTCGGCGGCATCCTTCGGACCCGCGAGACGGAAATCGATGCCGTCGGGCAGCATGGCGGCAAAGCCTGGGTCGACAATGCCCCTGGCCTTCAGGCTGTCAGGGGTATCGTTGTCGAAGAATGCATCGGTCTGCTTGATAAGCAAGAGCGCGTTCGCGCCAAGCTTCCCGGCAAGCCAGGCAGCCAGGGAATCGGAGGTAATGTCCCAAGAGGCCGGAAGGTCCGGTGCCGGCAACGCAAGTGACGACGGCAGCCACACCGGAACCTTCCCTTCGTCCAATGCTCGCACAATCTCCTCCAGCGATCGTGCCGGCGTCAGTCTTTCGTCCCGATCGAGGATGATTTGGCCGAACTGCTCCATGGCGAGGATCGCCATGGCATGTGCGGCGGTGTCGGAAAAATCCATGCGGGTCTGCGTCTCGCGCACCTGGTCGGCAAACAGGCCGCCGCCGGGCACGATGACGATCGGTAACCTGGAACCCGCCAGCGCCGCGATCCAGCTCGTCATTTCCGCCGCATGGGCAGTGCTGCCGCCAAGCTTGACGACGGCCCGCCCGAGGACGTCGGAGCCTTGCTGGCGCGGCCGGGAAACACTGCCTCGGTCTTTTCGGCCGGCAGAGCCGGAGGCGACACCGCGTCCTGCCGATTGGCGCTTGCGTTCGATCTCGACGCCGACACCGCCAGGCCCGAGCTCGAGTTTTTCCACCCTTACCGTGACGCGCACGACGCGCTGGTTCTCCAGAACGTGCGCCGCCACTTGCTCGGCCAAAGCCTCGCTGAGCTGAATGTGCCCCCGCGCGACGATGGTGCGAATGCCATCCATGATGATGTCATAGGAGAACACATGGCGCATGTCCTCGGGATGGTCGGTGACTTGCAGCACGTCGGCGATCACATCAAAGCGCACCTTTTGAGTATGACCATGCTCGAAGCTGTAGGCACCGATCTGGACCGGCAGAACAAAATCCCGCACGAAAATCCTGTCCGTGCCCAGTGTCGGATCGGTGCCCGGCGAATAGCCTCTCGCTGCCAACAGGCGATAGTCGATGCTCGATTTACCGCCCGTCCCAGGCTCTGCCGGGACCAATTCGCGAATCTGCGAGACCGCCTCGGCGCTGATTGAACCCGAGCGGCCGGCATGGCCACACAGCGCGCCGCGAAAGCCGAGGAAATCGGGAGCGAAAGGCAATAGACGTGGAATATCCGGGGCTTCGAGCGATCCGCTCAGGCCAACCATCAGACCGAGCGACTTGGCTCGATCGACGAATCCCGGAATCCGCTCCGGTGGCAAATGGTCGAGCAGCCGGCCCTTTCCCTTCTGCGCGGTATCAACCATCACGCCGTGGAAGCGGTGCCTGCCGAATACCGGCAGGAGCTCGAAGTCCGGCGCCATATCGGCAAAGAGCACAGCGATCAACTTCGTTCGCGCGGCGAGCGGTTCGAGCGCCTCCGCGCAGGCAGGGATGTGAGCCGATGGGAAAAACCCGATCTTGACATAATCGACGCCGGTCGCCGCGATCTCTTCAGCCTTGGCGCGGATCGTTTCGGGTTCCATCGGCAGGTCGCCGCAGACCGCGCTGACCGGAGCCCGACCAGCGATGAACGAAATCGTTCGGCGGATGGTTTCCGTGGGTACCGCGCCCAACGCTCCCGCCTTCGGATCCTTCAGATCGACGATGTCGGCGCCGCCCGAAAGAACGATCTCCGCCTCTTCGATGCCGGTGACGCTGGCCAGCATTCTGGTCATTTGAACAGTTTCTCCAGTTTGGAGGACAAGATTTCGTCCGCTCGATTCTCACGCACGTCGCGGATGACATAGCTGCGAACGACCTCGAAATCGAAGATGGCAATCTTTTCAGCCGCCATGGCATGTTTGTCAAAAAGACAGCGAGCCAGGGCAGACGCGAAAAGTCGTCCGATAGGGTTTGATAAATTTTGCGGGTCGGCTAAGTTGACCATGGGCACCTGGACTTAGCGCTGCTCCGACACCCGTCGGACCTCAGCGCAAGAATGGGTAATTACTATCGATGACGAGCGCGGTGCCGGGCACTCTCGCCGCCTTTTTGTGCTTTTTTTCCCTGACCGTCAACGCTCCGGGCGCGATAGCCCAGGAAGCGGCGGCGAAGCCGGAAAAAAAGGTCACTGAAATCAAGATAGGGTATTTGCGGGCCTACGCGCCGCAATTGACGCTTTCCATGCTCGACCTGCCGCCGCGTGACGAAGGTGTCGCCGGCGCCACTGTGGCAATCGGCGATAACAACACCACCGGAAAATTCACCGACCAGAAATTCAGCCTCGACGTGACCGAGATCAAACCCGAAGCCGACGCAGTTCAGGCATTCGAGGACCTGATCGCCAAAGGTGACCACTATGTCGTCGCAGACCTCTCGGCCAAACAATTGCTGTCGATCGCCGATATAGCCCGCGACAAGGGCGTGCTGATCTTCAACATCGGTGCCACCGACGATAGCCTGCGCGAGGAGGACTGCCGCATCAATGTTTTTCATATCGCGCCGACGCGCAGCATGCTTGCCGATGCGCTGGCGCAGTATCTCATGGTGAAGAAGTGGCCGAATTGGGTGCTGCTCTACGGCTCGCATGAGCAGGACCATCTCTACGCCGACGCGTTGCGCCGCGCGGCAACCCGTTTCGGCGGCCAGATCGTCGCCGAGAAGGAATTCAAGGACACCGGCACGGCCAGGCGTACCGACACCGGCGCCACGCAGATACAGCAGCAGATTTCCGTATTCACGCAGAATCTGCCGGAGCACGACATTGTGCTTGTCGCCGACGAAAGCCAGGTGTTTGGCACCTACGTGCCCTACCGCACCTGGACGCCGCGGCTGGTCGCCGGCACGGCCGGGCTTGTTGCATCGTCGTGGCATCCCGCCAGCGAGCAATGGGGCGGCATCCAGATGCAGAGCCGCTTCCTGAAGACGACGGGCCGGCGGATGCTTTCCAAGGACATGTCGGCGTGGACAGCAGTGCGTGCCGTCGGCGAAGCCACCACGCGCACCAAAGGCGACGATGCCAAAAAGATCAGTGACTACATCCGGTCGGGCGATTTCTCGGTTGCCGCCTTCAAGGGACAGAAGCTCACCTTCCGCAAATGGAACCTCCAGCTTCGCCAGCCGATCCTGCTTGGCGACACCAAGTCGGTCGTGTCGACATCGCCGCAGGAGGGCTATCTCCACCAATTCTCCGAACTCGATACGCTTGGTATCGATCAGCCGGAAACGAAATGCGTCCTCAAGTAGGGCCAAAGGGGAGGAATTTGCGTGCAGACACGAGCTTGTGCATTCGCCATTCTCGCGGCCGGCCTCACGGCCAGCCCGGCATCGGCCTATACGGCCTACGTTTCCAACGAGAAGGACAACACGATGACGGTCGTCGACACGGCCACCATGCAGGTGGTGAAGACCGTCGAGGTCGGCCAGAGGCCACGGGGCATCACCATCTCGCATGACGGCAAATTCGTCTATCTTTGCGCCAGTGACGACGACACGGTCGAAATCATCGACACCGCGACGCTGCAGATCGTCGGCACGCTGCCATCTGGCCCCGATCCCGAATTGTTCGTGCTCTCGCCTGACGGCAAGACGCTCTATGTCGCCAATGAGGACGACAACCTCGTCACCGCCATCGACGTCGAGAGCAAGCAGGTCATGGCCGAGATTCCAGTCGGCGTGGAACCGGAAGGCATGGGTATCAGCCCTGATGGCAAGACCATGGTCAACACCTCGGAAACCACCAGCATGGCGCATTTCATCGACACTGGCACCCACGATGTAACCGATAACGTACTGGTCGACACGCGCCCGCGCTTTGCCGAATTCAAGCCGGACGGCTCGCAGGTCTGGGTCAGCGCCGAGGTCGGCGGCACCGTCAGCGTCATCGATAACGCCAAACGCGAAGTGGTGAAGAAGATCCAGTTCGCGATTCAGGGATTGCGGGCTGAGACCATCCAGCCGGTAGGCATCGCCATCAGCGCCGACGGCAAGAAAGCCTATGTCGCGCTCGGCCCGGCGAACCATGTCGCCGTGGTCAATACCGACACCTACGAGGTCGAGAAATACATCCTCGTCGGCCAACGCGTCTGGCACCTGGCCTTCACACCCGACCAGAAAACGCTGATCACCACGAATGGCAACTCCAACGACATCACGTTCATCGATACGGCGACCGACGAGCCGGTCCAATCGCTCACCGTAGGCCAGCAGCCTTGGGGTGTGGCCATTTCGCCCAAATAGCAGACATTGATCAAGGGGAGGATCGCGACATGAAATTTCGCCATAGGTTTATCTTCGCCGCGCTCGCCGGATTTGTGCTTGCTCCGATCGGCGCAAGCGCGGATGACGCAACGCCAAAACCCTCGCGTGCCAGCAAGAACCTGCCGGAATTGATTATCGGCTCGGCCGATTCCACCTATGCCGTCAATCAGAAGGATTTCGAACTGATCGCCGGCCAAGGCTATCGGTGGAAAATCACCTCCAAGGGCGGTTTCGAATACAAGTTCGTGACCGACCTGTTCCGCAATGTGTGGATGGACCAGATCGTCATCGACGATCTGGAGGTGCATATGGATGGCGGACCGGCCTGGCTGGAATTCGACGACGCGGGAACAATCCAGGTGCAATTCCACACAGTTCGCCCGGGCGAATATACCTGGTCGGTTCCCGACCTCGCCGACAAGGGCCTGAAGGGCAAGATCACGATCAAGTGAGACCAAAGGCAATCAGGCGCGCTAGATAGCAGTGCGTCCTGCCAACGCGTCCTGAAGGAGCGATCCGGGCATGCAGCATGTGAGAACAAGCGGACCGGGAGACGAGGCGGCGGCGCTCGACGTCAGTGCCGTCAGCCACTCCTATGGACCGAAGCGGGCACTCAAAGAGGTCTCGTTCTCGATCTTGCCGGCGACGTTCACGGTCCTGCTCGGCCTCAACGGGGCCGGCAAGACAACACTGTTCTCCCTGATCAGCCACCTCTATGACACGCGTCACGGCTCGATCCGCATCTTCGGCCACGACATCCGCAGCGCTTCGGGCGAAGCTCTCAGACGGGTCGGCATCGTGTTCCAGGCGCGCACGCTCGACCTCGATCTCAGCGTCTATCAGAATCTTTCCTACCATGCCTCGCTGCATGGCATTGGCGGACGCGAAGCCCGGCAGCGCATCGCCGCGCTGCTTGACACAGTCGACATGCAGGGCCGCCAGCATGACAAGGCACGCAGCCTCTCCGGCGGTCAGATGCGGCGCATCGAGATCGCCCGGGCGCTGCTTCACCGACCTTCCCTGCTCCTGCTTGACGAAGCGACCGTCGGCCTCGACATCGAGTCGCGTGCTGGCATCCTCGCCACCATCCGCAAGCTCGTCGAAACCGATGGTATCGGCGTGCTCTGGGCCACGCATCTGATCGATGAAGTCGACGATACCGATCATGTCGTCGTGCTGCGGCGGGGTGACCTGGTCGCCAGGGGCAAGGTGTCGGATGTCGTCCAGGCAAATGGAGGAAATTCCATTCGCGATGCCTTTTCGAAGCTCAGCCGCATCGACGCGGCAGGCATGGCGGAGACATCGTCATGAGCGCTCCTGCGATGCCCGGAAAAGTTGTCGGCATCAAACCGGTAGGGTCTGAACCATTCGGCCTCCGCCACTATCTCATTTGCCTGAAAGGCATCGTCCTGCGCGAGTGCCTGCGCTTCCTGCACCAACGCGAACGGTTCATTTCCTCACTGGTGCGGCCGCTCGTCTGGCTGTTCATCTTCGCCGCCGGCTTCCGCCAGGTGCTCGGCGTGTCGATCATCCCTCCTTACAAGACCTATGTGCTCTACGAGGTCTACATCACTCCGGGTCTGTGCGGCATGATCCTGCTGTTTTCCGGCATGCAGTCTTCACTGTCGATGGTCTACGACCGCGAGATGGGCAACATGCGCATCCTGCTGGTCAGCCCATTTCCGCGCTGGTTCCTGCTGGTGTCGAAGATGTTGGCCGGCGTGGCCGTATCGATCGTGCAAGTCTACGCATTTCTGATCGTCGCCTGGTTGTGGGGCGTCAGGGCGCCGCCGCTCGGCTATCTCTACGTGCTGCCGGCACTGTTTCTGTCGGGCATGATGCTTTGCGCGCTCGGCATGCTTTTGTCGTCCATGATCAAGCAACTCGAAAACTTCGCCGGCATCATGAACTTCGTCATCTTTCCAGGCTATTTCGCGTCTCCGGCGCTGTATCCTTTGTGGCGTATCCAGGAGGCAAGCCCCCTGCTCTACAAGATCTGCCTCGCCAATCCGTTCACCTATGCCGTCGAACTGATCCGCTTCGCCTTCTATGGGCAGATCGACTGGTTGTCGCTGGGCGTCGTCGCCGGTTGCACGCTGTTGTTTCTGGGCGGCGCCATCATTGCGTACGATCCTTCGCGCGGCCTGATGACCCGCAAACAGGACACGGGAGGAAACGGCTGATGGCGCGAATGAGACTTGTGCACACCCTGGTTCTGGTCGCCATGCTTGTCCCGATGGACGCCAGGGCGGCAAACACCGATCCCGACTGGCCCTGCATGCAGCGCAAGGTGCCGCAGCTCTCGCTCGGCCAGATCTGGAATGGGCCGGAGCTTCCCCCGGCGGCGAAGGATTGGTCGAAGGATTCGGGCGTCTCCGCGCTGGTCGAGGCGGTGGCGGCCCGACGGACGCCGATTGCCGAAGCCCAGAAGGAGATCAAGGACTTCGCGGCTTCCCTGCCGGCGGAGCAGGTCGCACCAAAGATGGCGATGCTGGTGCAGGGAATGTTCGATCACATGGACGCCGAGCGTTCGCACGTGATTTCCGGCATTTCCCGCTATGCCCACAAGCAGCTCGAAATGGCGGCTGAATTGCGCAAGGAAGCATCCGACGTCGACGCCCTGCGTGCCAAAGCCGACGCCGATCCGGACGAAGTCGAACGGCGTGCCGACCAGTTGAATTTGGCGACGCGCATTTTCAACGAACGTGTCCAGTCGCTGACCTATGTCTGCGACGTGCCGACGATAATCGAGCAGCGGCTCTATCAATTGTCCAGGACCGTCTCGGAAACGCTCGGTCGGAAGAAATAGACCTTCAGTCGACCTTGCGACGGATTTCACGTCTCTTGGCAGGCGACACGTCCGGCGTCTCGCTCCGGTCGATTCCGAGCGCCATCCGTCGGTCATCCCGCTCAGGAATCGGGATAAAGCTTACCGAACAGGGGCAGATACATCGCGCCCTTGCGCATCAGGAAGTCGTTGAACGTAGCCATGGCCGGCGAGATTGCGTGATCGGTTCGTATCACCGAGAACCACTGTCGGCGGATCGGCATGCCGACAACGTCGAGGATGACGAGCCGGCCAGCTTCGGTTTCCGCGGCGATCGTGTGGGCAGAAATGAAGGCGATGCCCAGACCAGCCATCACCGCCTGCTTGATCGTTTCGTTCGAGCCCATCTCGACGCCGAGTTCATCGATGCGGCCAGGCACGTCGCTCAGGAATATTTCCAGCGAGATGCGGGTTCCGGAGCCGGGCTCGCGAATAAGGAAATGCTCCTCGGCAATGCGCTCCTTGGAGATATCGCGTGCCGCCGCCAGCGGGTGTTCGGGCGGTGCGATGATGACCAGCGGGTGGTCGCCGAAGACCGAAGCACGCACCGGGACCTCTTTCGCCGGGCGCCCCATCAGCGCGATGTCGATGTCGTGATTCTTGAGGTTGTCGATCGTCTGGGCACGATTGCCGATGGCAAGCCGCATGTCGATGTCGGGATGTTCCTTCATGAACGCAGCCATCAACCGCGGCGCGAAATACTTGGCGGTGGAAACGACGCCGAGCCTCAAGCTACCCGTACGAACGCCCTTGATGGCGTCGATCTTGTCTTCGAGCAGACCGAGATGCTCCTCGATAGCTTGCGCTGCCTCAACGACGGCCAAACCTGCGGCAGTGGGACGCATGCCGTCCGACGTCCGGTCGAACAGAGCCAGTTGGAATTCTTCCTCCATTTGCCGCAACTGAATTGTCAGTGCTGAAGGAGACAGACCTAACGCCTTGGCCGCACTCACAATTTTTCCGTGCTTGATGATGGCCTGGATGGTCTTGAAATGCTTGAGCGTGAGGTTTCTCATGTCTCATACTAAATTATTTTTAGTACCAACGTAAAGTTATTGAATTGTACTTATCAAGTGTCGTTTGTTTTCATTCCCCCGATCCAGCCGATCCGAGGAGACGCGGCTGATCGGGAGGTTACGATGCCAGCGGCAACGCTCGACGCTTTTCTGAACTCCTATCTCGGCCAGCCGGACGAACTCCGCTCCGCGGTCGTGACGACTGTCCGTCAGCTGACACAGGCCGCCAGCAAGATCCGCAATACCATCAATCAAGGTGTGCTCGGCGCCGCCTTTGCCGGGACCCGTGGCGCCAACGCCGACGGCGATGTCCAGAAGGATCTCGACGTCTTCTCCGACGACATCTTCCTCGACGCCATGCGCCACGCTCCGGTCGCGCTCTACGCTTCCGAGGAGCTGGAGCAGCCGGTCCTGCTCGACGGGCAAGCACCACTCGCCATTGCCATCGACCCGCTCGACGGCTCTTCCAACATCGACACCAACGTGTCGATCGGAACGATCTTCTCGCTCCTGCCCGCAACTGGCGCGCCGGATGCCGATCCGGCCGCCTCTTTTTTGCAGGCGGGCGTGAATCAGCTAGGCGCCGGTTTCTTCATCTATGGGCCGCAGTTGGCGCTCGTCCTGTCGCTCGGCAGCGGTACGCATATCTTCGTCCTGTCGGCCAGGCTCGGCACCTTCGTCCAGGCCTACGAGAGCCGGATCATTCCGCAACGCACCCAGGAGTTCGCCATCAACGCCGCCAACTACCGGCACTGGGACGAGGCCGTGCGGCTCTATGTCGACGACTGCCTGGAGGGCACCGAAGGACCGCGAGAGAAGGATTTCAACATGCGCTGGATTGCCTCCCTGGTCGCCGACTGCTACCGCATATTGATGCGCGGCGGCGTGTTTCTCTACCCCGGCGACCGGCGCAAGGGCTACGGTCAGGGACGGCTGCGCCTGGTCTACGAGGCCAACCCGATTGCCTATCTCATAGAACAGGCTGCCGGTGCGGCCACCGATACGATCAACCGCATCCTGGACATCGAACCCGACAGCCTGCACCAGCGCGTGCCGATGGTCTTCGGGTCGGCGCGGGAGGTCGCGCGCGTCACCCGCTACCACACCGAGCCGAGCAACATCGGCGAACGAGCGCCGCTGTTCAGCCGCCGTGGCCTCTTCAGAGCCTGAGCAGCACCATGTCAGCCAAGCACCCCATCATCACCATCACCGGCTCGTCGGGCGCCGGCACCACTTCGGTCAAGCGTATCTTCGAGCTGATCTTCCGGCGCGAGAACATCGAGGCCGCGTTCATCGAAGGCGACGCATTCCACCGCTACGACCGCGCCGCGATGAAGGCAAAGGTGGCCGAAGAGGAGAAGGCCGGCAATCCGAACTTCACCCACTTCCATGCCGCGGCCAACGAACTCGGGATTCTCGAAGAGGTGTTCGCGGAATACGGCCGCCGGGGATCCGGAAGAACCCGCACCTACATCCATGACGAGGAAGAGGAAAAGCAGTACGGCACGCCACCGGGAAGCTTTACCGAATGGCGCGAGTTCGGTCCCAGCGACCTGCTCTTCTACGAGGGGCTGCACGGCTGTGTCGTCACCGACACGATCAATTTGGCGAAGCATGCGGATCTCAAGATCGGCGTCGTGCCGGTCATCAATCTCGAATGGATCCAGAAGATCCATCGCGATCGTTCGACACGCGGCTATTCCACCGAGGCGGTGATGGACGTGATCCTGCGCCGGATGCCCGACTATGTCCGCTACATTGTCCCGCAATTCTCGCAGACCGCCATCAATTTCCAGCGCGTGCCGATCGTCGATACGTCCAACCCCTTCATCGCGCGCTGGATTCCGACGCCTGACGAATCGATGCTGGTTATCCGCTTCGCCAATCCGCGCGGCATCGATTTTCCCTATCTGCTGTCGATGATCCACGACTCGTTCATGTCGCGGCCAAATTCCATCGTGGTGCCAGGCAACAAGCTCGACCTTGCCATGCAGCTGATCCTGACGCCGCTCATCCTGCAATTGATCGAACGCAAGAGCCGTGTGTCGTGAGGAGAACGCCATGACCAGCCAAACAGCACTAAAGCCTGCCGCCGCCGCCGTCGTCTCGGAGCTCGACATGGCGAACGCCATTCGCGTGCTGGCGATGGACAGCGTCCAAAAAGCGAATTCGGGACACCCCGGCATGCCGATGGGCATGGCCGATCTCGCAACGGTGCTGTTCAACCGCTTCATCAATATCGATCCTTCCAGGCCGGGCTGGCCCGACCGTGACCGTTTCGTGCTTTCAGCCGGCCATGGCTCGATGCTGCAATACGCGCTGCACTATCTGCTCGGCTATGAAGACATGCAGATCGAGGAGTTGCAGCGGTTTCGGCAACTGGGCAGCCGCACGGCCGGACATCCCGAATATGGCCACGCGCTTGGTGTCGAGACCACCACCGGCCCGCTCGGACAAGGCATTTCCACGGCGGTCGGCATGGCGTTGGCGGAGCGCATGCTTGCTGCCCGCTACGGTGCCGATCTGGTCAACCATCATACCTATGTGATTGCAGGTGACGGCTGCCTGCAGGAAGGCATCAGCCACGAGGCGATCGACCTCGCCGGCCACCTGAAGCTTTCCCGCCTGATCGTCTTCTGGGACGACAATGCGATCTCCATTGACGGGCCAACCTCTCTGTCCACGTCGATGGACCAGCCGGCGCGCTTCAAAGCCGCCGGCTGGGATGTCCAAACGGTCTCCGGCCACGACATGGAAGCCGTCGCCGCGGCTATCGAGGCGGCGCGGCAGTCGGATCGACCGTCGCTGATTGCCTGCCGCACTGTAATCGGCAAGGGCGCCCCCAACCTCGGCGGCTCGGAGAAGACGCATGGCGCGCCGCTGGGCGAAGCAGAGATCGCCGCGACCCGCGAGAACATCGGCTGGACCTTCGCGCCGTTCGAGGTGCCGGACGACGTGCTTTTCGCCTGGCGCGAAATTGCCGGCCGCGGCGAAGCGATGCGGGGCGCCTGGGAGCAGCGGCTTGCCGCCTCGCCGCGGCGCGAGGCCTTCGAGAACGCGGTCGCCGCCAGACTGCCCGACGCGGTCTTCGAAGCGCTCGATGCCTTTCGCCGAGAGCATGTCGAGAAGGCAACCAAGGTGGCAACGCGAAAAGCTTCCGAAATGGCGCTGGAGGTCATCAACGGCGCCACGGAATTGACCGTCGGCGGCTCGGCCGATCTGACGCACTCGAATCTGACGATCACCAAGGGCATGAAACGCATTGCGCCGAGCGACTATGCCGGCCGCTATATTCACTACGGCATTCGTGAACACGGCATGGCCGCCGCCATGAACGGCATCGCATTGCATGGAGGCTTCGTGCCCTATGGCGGTACGTTCCTCTGCTTCGCGGACTATGCGCGTGGCGCGATACGGCTCTCGTCGCTCATGGGTCAGCGCGTCATCTACGTGATGACGCATGATTCCATCGGCCTCGGCGAGGATGGCCCGACGCATCAGCCGGTCGAGCACCTGGCGATGCTGCGTGCCACGCCGAACCTCAATGTCTTTCGCCCAGCGGATATCATCGAAACGGCGGAATGCTGGGAACTTGCGCTGGAGAGCAGGGATCGGCCGAGCGTGCTGGTGCTGTCGCGCCAGAACCTGCCGATGCTGCGTGAGGCGCACAGCGACGCGAACCGCTCCAGCCAGGGCGCATACATCCTGCGCGAGCCAGCCAGGCACCGTGCCGTCACCCTGATCGCAACCGGCTCGGAGGTCGAGATCGCGGTTGCCGCCGCTGAAAGGCTGGAGACCGAGCATGGCGTCGCCGCCGCGGTCGTCTCGATGCCATGCTGGGAGCTTTTCGAGGAGCAGGAAAGCGCCACCCGCAAGGCCATTCTCGGCTCCGCGCCGCGCGTCGCGGTCGAAGCGGCGGCCCGGCTGGGCTGGGACCGCTGGGTCGGCGAGACGGGCGCTGTCGTCGGCATGGCCGGTTTCGGCGCCAGCGCCCCTGCCCCCGATCTGTACCGGCATTTCAACATAACGTCCGAAGCGGTTGCTGCGGCGGCGCTGAAGCTCATCATCTAGGAGGACCCACAATGGCCCGCATCACCCTTCGCCAGCTTCTCGACCATGCCGCCGAGCACGGCTACGGCGTCCCTGCATTCAACATCAACAACATGGAACAGGGCCTCGCAATCATGGAAGCGGCCAAAGCCTGCGACGCGCCTGTCATCATCCAGGCCTCACGTGGGGCCCGGTCCTACGCCAACGACGTCATGCTGGCCAAAATGATGGAGGCATTGACTGAAATGCATCCGACCATTCCGCTGTGCATCCATCAGGACCACGGCAACGACGAGGCCACCTGCCTTTCCGCGATCCGCCACGGCTTCACCTCGGTGATGATGGACGGATCCCTGATGGCAGATGCCAAGACGCCGGCAAGCTATGCCTACAACGTCGCCGTAACCGAACGAGTCAGACGCATGGCGCATTGGGTCGGGGCTTCCGTCGAAGGCGAACTGGGCGTGCTCGGATCGCTGGAAACCGGCCAGGGCGAGGCCGAGGATGGCCACGGCGCCGAGGGCGCGCTCTCCCACGACCAACTCTTGACCGATCCCGATCAGGCGGTCGACTTCGTGGCCGCAACCCAGGTGGACGCGCTGGCGATCGCCTGCGGCACCTCGCACGGCGCTTACAAATTTACCCGCAAGCCGGACGGCGACATACTGGCCATGCAGGTGATCGAGGCGATCCACGAGAAGCTACCCAACACGCATCTGGTCATGCATGGCTCTTCCTCCGTGCCACAGGAACTGCAGGACATCATCAACAAATATGGCGGCGAGATGCCCCAGACCTTTGGCGTCCCGGTGGAGGAAATCGAGCGCGGCATCCGCTACGGCGTGCGCAAGGTCAACATCGACACCGATTGCCGCATGGCCATGGCCGGGCAGTTCCGCCGCGTCGCGACGGAGAATCCGCGCGAGTTCGATCCCCGAAAATTCCTGAAGCCCGCCATGGACGCCTTGCACGATCTTTGCCGAGACCGCTTCGAGCGTTTCGGCACGGCGTCCAACGCCTCGAAGATCAAGGTCATCGCCATGGACGAGATGGCCAAACGCTATGCCGCGGGAAAACTCGCGCCCCATATCGCAACCGCGAAAGCCGCCTGAGCAACAAACAGGAGACCTGTCATGAACAAGATCGATATGCTGCCAGCGGGTACGCTCAAGGAAGGCAAGGAACGCTACAAGTCAGGGGTCATCCCTTACAAGAAGATGGGCTACTGGGAGCCGGACTACAGGCCCAAGGAGACCGATCTGATCGCGATGTTCCGGATCACGCCGCAACCCGGCGTCGACCACGAGGAGGCAGCGGCCGCCATCGCCGGTGAATCCTCGACCGCGACTTGGACCGTGGTGTGGACCGACAGGCTGACAGCCTGCGAGCTCTACCGCGCCAAGGCGTTCAGATCCGAGCCGGTTCCAAACACCGGTCCCGGCACCAAGACCGAGCAACAGTACTTCGCCTACATCGCCTACGACCTCGACCTGTTCGAGCCGGGTTCGATCGCCAACCTGACCGCGTCGATCATCGGGAACGTGTTCGGCTTCAAGGCGGTCAAGGCGCTGCGGCTGGAAGACATGCGCATCCCGGTCGCGTATCTCAAAACCTTCCAGGGACCCGCAACCGGCATCGTGGTGGAGCGTGAGCGGCTCGACAAGTTTGGCCGTCCGCTGCTCGGCGCGACGACGAAGCCGAAGCTGGGGCTGTCAGGCCGCAACTATGGCCGCGTCGTTTACGAGGCGCTGAAGGGTGGCCTCGACTTCGTCAAGGACGACGAGAACATCAACTCGCAACCCTTCATGCACTGGCGCGACCGCTTCCTCTACTGCATGGAGGCGGTGAACAAGGCTTCAGCTGCCACCGGCGAGGTCAAGGGCCATTATCTCAACGTCACCGCCGGCACGATGGAGGAGATGTACGAGCGCGCCGAATTCGCCAAACAGCTTGGCTCCTGCATCATCATGATCGACCTCGTCATCGGCTACACGGCGATCCAGTCGATGGCCAAGTGGGCACGCCGCAACGACATGATCCTGCACCTGCACCGCGCCGGCAACTCAACCTATTCGCGCCAGAAGAACCACGGCATGAATTTTCGCGTCATCTGCAAATGGATGCGCATGGCCGGCGTCGACCATATCCATGCCGGCACTGTGGTCGGCAAGCTGGAAGGCGACCCGCTCATGATCAAGGGGTTTTATGACACGCTGCGCGAGGAACGCACGCCGCAGAACCTCGAAACCGGGCTGTTCTTCGATCAGGACTGGGCCTCGCTCAACAAGGTGATGCCCGTCGCCTCGGGCGGTATCCATGCCGGCCAGATGCACCAGTTGATCCATTATCTCGGCGAGGACGTCATCTTGCAGTTCGGTGGCGGCACGATCGGCCATCCCGACGGCATCCAGGCAGGCGCGACGGCCAATCGCGTTGCATTGGAAGCGATGATCCTGGCCCGCAACGAGGGACGCGATTATTTGCGCGAAGGAACCAAAATCCTCGAACAGGCGGCCAAATGGTGCACCCCGCTGAAGGCTGCCCTGGAGACCTGGAAGGATGTCACCTTCAACTATGAATCGACCGACACGGCCGACTTCGTGCCAACCGCAACGCCCAGCTTCTAGAAGAAAGGAACCGTCGCCATGATGACCAATCCGGGAAACAAGGTCACGCAGGGACAGTTCTCGTTCCTGCCCCACCTGACCGATGAGCAGATTTCGGCGCAGATCAAATATGCGCTGAAGAACCACTGGGCCGTCAGCGTCGAGTACACGGACGATCCGCATCCGCGAAACACCTATTGGGAAATGTACGGCAACCCGATGTTCGATTTGAGAGACCCGGCGGGCATCCTGCTCGAAGTCAACGCTTGCCGGAAAGCCTGTCCGAACATGTATGTCCGGGTAACCGCCTTCGATTCGACCAAGGGATGGGAAGCGCCGCGCATGTCGTTCATCGTCAACCGGCCACCCAGCGAACCCGGGTTCCGGCTGCTGCGCCAGGAGCGTGACGGCCGCAGCCAGGGCTATTCGATCGTGCCTTATGCCACCGACAGGCCCGAGGGCGAGCGGAGCTAGCTGAGCCATGCTGGACACGATAGCCAAAGGCGCAGCCGCGCAGGACGAATTGGTTGATCTGCAGGCCGAGTTCGAAGCGTCCAACATCGACGAGGTGATGGATAAGCTTGACCGCGAACTCGTTGGACTGAAGCCGATCAAGAACCGCATCCGCGAGATCGCGGCCCTTCTCCTGGTCGACCGGCTTCGCCGCAAGTTCGGACTGACCTCGGGCGCACCGACACTGCATATGAACTTTACGGGAAACCCCGGCACGGGCAAGACCACCGTGGCGCTGAGGATGGCCGAAATCCTGCATCGACTCGGCTATGTCCGCGAAGGCCACCTGGTCGCGGTGACGCGCGACGATCTCGTCGGCCAGTATGTGGGCCACACCGCACCCAAGACGCGCGACGTGATCAAGCGTGCCATGGGCGGCGTGCTTTTCATCGACGAGGCCTATTACCTCTACAAGCCCGAGAACGAACGCGACTACGGCCAGGAATCGATCGAGATCCTGCTGCAATGCATGGAAAACAATCGTGACGACCTGGTCGTGATCCTTGCCGGCTACAAGGACAAGATGGACCGTTTCTTCGACAGCAATCCCGGCATGCGTTCGCGCATCGCCCACCACCTCGATTTTCCCGACTACGGCGTCAGTGAGCTGAAATCGATCGCCGAGATCATGCTGGCGGAGCAAAATTACCGCCTCAGCGACGCGGCCGCCCAGGCCCTCGAAGAGTATCTTCCGATCCGAATGAGGCTGCCGCATTTCTCCAACGCGCGCTCGGTGCGCAATGGGCTGGACCGGGCGCGGCTTCGCCAGGCCAATCGGCTTTTCGCATCGCGAAGCCGTGCCCTGACCAAGGCAGACCTTATCACCATCGAGGAATCCGATATCCGCGGCAGCCGCGTATTCGCGGAAGGGAAGCTCGAAGGCGAACCGGAGACGAAGGCGCGCTGACAGGACGAAGCCGGCTGGCGGGCGACCCGAGACGAAAGACAGAAATTGGAGACGACCACCATGGTCACCAGGACAATCATCGCGCCCTCTGTGCTTTCCGCGGATTTCTCGCGGCTCGGAGACGAGGTCGAAGCTGTCGTTCAGGCGGGCGCCGACTGGATCCATCTCGACGTGATGGACGGGCATTTCGTGCCCAACATCACCTTCGGTCCACCGGTCATCAAGGCGATCCGTGGCCGAACGGACAAGGTCTTCGACTGCCATCTGATGATCGCACCGGCCGACCCCTATCTGGCCGCCTTCGCCGATGCCGGTTGCGACATCATCACGGTGCATGCCGAGACTGGACCGCATCTCGACCGCTCATTGCAGGCGATCAGGAATCTTGGCAAGAAGGCCGGGGTGTCGCTCAATCCGTCGACGCCGGAGAGCGTCATCGAGTATGTGCTCGACCGGCTCGATCTGGTGCTGCTGATGACGGTCAATCCAGGCTTCGGCGGCCAGGCCTTCATTTCAGCGGTCATCGAGAAAGTCAGACGGATCAAGGCTTTGGTTGGCCATCGCCCGATTGACATCGAGATCGACGGCGGAGTCACGGCCGAAACCGCCCCGCTGGTCACCGCGGCTGGCGCCAACGTACTGGTCGCCGGTTCGGCTGTATTCAAGGGAGGCACCGAGGCAGCCTATCGTGCCAATATCGGCGCCATCAGACAGGCGGCCGATGGCGCGATCCGGAAAGCCGCGTAAACCGTTGTCGGGGAGACGAACATGGCTGCGGTCCCACCTGTATGTGATTTCGGCTGGCCCGCCATCGATGCCGTTTTGCCCGGCGTCGACGGCACGTCGCATTCCATCTTCGGTCACGCCGGCCCGAATGGCCTGGTCGTGGCCTTCATCTGCAATCACTGCCCTTATGTGAAGGCCGTGATCTCTCGCATCGTGCGCGACGCCAATGACCTCAAGGCCGAAGGTATCGGCTTCGTCGCGATCAACTCCAACGATGCCGACGCCTATCCGGACGATTCCTTCGACCAAATGAAGCGCTTCGCCATGACGAACGGCTTCAGCTTCCCTTACCTGCACGACGAGGCGCAGACCGTAGCGCGCGACTACGCAGCGGTGTGCACTCCCGATTTCTTCGGGTTCAACAGCGAACTGAGACTGCAATATCGCGGCCGGCTGGACGCGTCGCGACGCGAATCCGGACCGCTCGGGCTGCGACGCGATCTGTTCGAGGCGATGAAGCAGGTTGCTCGAACCGGCGATGGTCCGTTCGACCAGATCGCCTCGATCGGCTGCTCGATCAAGTGGAAGGATGCTGCATGAATGTCGGCGCAGGTAGGTCGCTTCGACCGCCGAAGGCGATCCTGTTCGACCTCGACGGCACACTGGTCGATTCGGCGCCTGATATAGCGGCCGCCGTCAACGAGTTGCTGGCCAGCCGCGATCTGCCGCCGTTGCGCCTGGACCAGGTCAAGGCCATGATCGGTGGCGGCGTCAGGAAATTGATCGAGCGGGCCTTCGCGGCGTCGGGAGCGCCGCTCGTCGGCAACGCGCTCGATGAGGCCAACCGCGTCATGGCGCCGATCTACAGCCGACATCTGACCGGCCTGACAAGACTGATGCCTGGCGTCAGGGAGGTTCTCACACACTTCTACGCGAAGGGAATGGCCATGGGCGTGGCGACCAACAAACCGCAGTTGGCGACTCGCGAGATCCTGCTGCATTTCGGACTGACGGAATATTTCCGTGCGATCATTGGCGGAGACGCGGTGACATGCCTGAAACCCGCGCCCGATGCTCTGCTGCTGGCGCTCGCCCAGCTTGGAGTCGACCCCTGTGACGCGCTGCTGGTGGGAGACAGTGGCGCCGACGCAGGCGCCGCACGCGCCGCCGGCGTGCCCGTCATTCTGCTGCGCGGCGGATACACCCATTTTCCGGTTGAAGAGCTTGGCGCCGACCAGGTTTGCGACAGCCTTTTCGACCTGCCTGCGGCGATGCAGGGGCTGCAAGCCGGTGCTTGATCGGGGCGAACGCCGGCCGGACGCAAGTTCGAACGGCCGGCGGCGCCGCTATTTCGAGAATTGCTTCAAATAGGCGATGACGTTGGCGATGTCTTGGTCCTGCTTGAGGCCGACGAACGCCATCTTCGTTCCTTTGACCATAGCCTTGGGATCGCGAAGATAAGTCGTCAGCGTGGGTTCGTCCCATTTGACGCCGGACTTGCCTGCCGCGACCATCGCTTGGGAGTAACTGAATCCCGGGTGTGTGCCAGCCGTCCGGCCGATGACGCCGTTCAACGACGGGCCGACCTTGTTCTTGTCCTGGTCGGCGACATGGCAGACCTTGCATTTGGCGAAGACCTTCTCACCCGCCGCGGCATCCTGTGCCTGGGATTGGCTTGTGATAAAGGACACAGCAAACACGACTGCGATAAATGCGATTGCGCGCATGGCATTTCCTCATGGATCGTCTGGGTGCCCTGGACGATTTTGCGCATGCCGATCTTTCATCCGTTGGCATGCACCTTACGCGGCGGAGTGGAGTATCCGCTCCCCGTTTGTGAAGCGGCGCCGCGTGAATCGGAAAGCTAGTTGGCGTGCGGTGAAAGTCAATCGTATAAAGGTATAGAGGCTTGGGTACCCAGGGTACCGGCATTCGTCTTTGTTGACGGCTATCGGGCGAATGCGTAGCTTCAAGACATTCCGGTTTCTCCACTGGCACCTCGGGAATCCGGCAACTGGCGATTTTGTCCAGGCTCCTTATTGGGCCGGACCAGTCGAGACAGGCGTCCCGGAGCGCAAGAGGTGCTAAATGGATATGGTCGATCTCATATTGACGGTGTGCCTCAGCACCAATCCGGGCAATTGCCGAGACGAACACCTCTATTTCGAGAGCCGCGGCTCTCTGCTCCAATGCATGTTCCTTGCACCCAGCGAGATCGCGAAATGGTCTCAGGAACACCCGGCCCTCAAGGTCATGCGCTGGAAATGCGCCTTTCCGAGCAAGGAACGAGCGATCTGAGTGACGTCCTGGAGCCCAGGGAGGAGGTGTCATGATGATTTCACGGCGCAACACGCTGCGTCTAGCGGTTCTCGGCACAGTCGCTGCTCTTGCCGCAAGGCCTGTCTTTGCAGCAGCCAGGATTCGCGTCGGTATCCTGAAGTTTGGAACCGTGAGTTGGGAACTCGACACGTTGAGGCAACACAAATTCGATGTGGCGAACGGGATCGATCTGGAGATCATCGATTTCGCCGGGGAGGACGCGACCAACGTCGCCTTGCTGGCCGGTGCGATCGACATGATCGTCTCCGACTGGTTGTGGGTCTCGCGCCAACGGTCGGAAGGCGGCGATTTCACATTAGCCCCCTATTCGACCGCTGTGGGGGCGATCATGGTGAAGGAGGGGTCGCCGATCCGGACGGTCGCCGACCTCAAGCACAGGAAGATCGGCGTCGCTGGTGGCCCGCTCGACAAGAGCTGGCTCCTGATACAGGCTCTGACCAGACGCGACTACGGGGTCGACCTGTTGGCAACCAGCGACATCATCTTTGGCGCGCCACCGCTGATTTCGGAAAAGGCCATGCAGGGCGAACTCGATGCGGTGCTGAATTTCTGGCATTTTTGCGCCCGTCTCGAGGCCAACGGCTTTCGTCGATTGATGGGCGTGAACGATGCGGCGCGTGCGCTCGGCGCCTTGGGACCTGTGTCGGCACTCGGTTACGTCTTCCACGACCAATGGGCGAACGAGAACCCGGAGGCCGCCAGGGGCTTCGTCAGGGCCTCCGCGCAAGCCAAGGACCTGCTGGCCAGATCCGACGAGGAGTGGCTGCGCATGGCGCCGATCATTCGCGCGGAAGGCAAAGAACTGGAAAAACTGCGCGAACGCTACCGCCAAGGCATCCCCAGGCGGGCGGTCGCCGAGGAAGCGGCCGACGCCGGCAAGCTCTATCACGTGCTGGCGGCGATCGGTGGCGCGAAGCTGGTCGGCAGCGCGCCCGAGATGGCGCCCGGCACATTCTGGCAGGACCGCACGGAATGACCGCACCGGAAACCAGCAACGGCACGCGAGGTGCCCCGACGAGCATGTCCGGGCGATCCAGCTTGGCGACAACGCTGATGCCCGCGCTGACCGTGGCGGTTTCCTTGCTCGGGCTTTGCCTGCTGTGGAGCCTTGCGGCGAGTGTCTGGCGGAGCCGTGCCCTCCCGGGGCCGGGACAGGTCTGGCAGGTGCTCCTCAGGGAGGCTGCGAGCGGCGACCTCTTCTATCATCTCGGCGCGACCCTCGGCCGGGTCGCCGCGGCATATATCGTCGCGATGATCATAGGATCGGTCATCGGCGTTTTGCTCGGCAGCTATCGTCGCGCCGACCGCTTTTTCAACCCATGGGTAATTCTGTTCCTCAACATCCCGGCGCTGGTGGTCATCGTCCTCGGCTACATCTGGTTCGGCCTCAACGAGGCGGCGGCGATCGGCGCGGTGGCGGTGAACAAAATCCCGAATGTCGTGGTGACGATGCGTGAGGGCGCCAGGGCGCTTGATCCGAGCTACGCCGAAATGGCCACTGTCTATCGCTTCGGTCCTCTCGATCGCATCCGCCACATCCTGCTGCCGCAATTGCAACCCTATCTTGCCGCCGCGTCACGATCCGGCATCGCCCTCATCTGGAAGATCGTCCTGGTCGTCGAACTGCTCGGCCGGTCGAACGGCGTCGGCTTCCAGATCCATCTCTATTTCCAGCTCTTCGACGTCGCCGCCATTCTTGCCTACACACTGGCTTTCGTGGCGGTGATGCTCGTCATCGAACTTCTTCTGGTGCAACCCGTTGAACGACATGCAACCCGTTGGCGCCGTCGTCCCGCTTAGGGTCGATATCGCTGAAAAGACTTTCAGGTCCGCGCAAGGCGTCTCGATCACGGCGCTTCAGGACCTTTCCTTCGAGGTCCGGCAAGGCGAATTCGCCTGCTTGCTGGGACCGTCGGGCTGCGGCAAAACCACGACGCTGCGTATCCTGCTTGGGTTGGACAAGGATTTTTCCGGATCCTTCCAGTTGCCGCAAGGAGGCTCCAACCGCATCGCGGCCGTGTTCCAGGAGCCGATCTTGCTGCCGTGGCGAACGGTGGAGCAGAATGTCAGGCTGGCGTTGCCGAAAAGCTTGAGAACGAAGAACCTCGACGGTCTGTTTGAAACTCTCGGCCTCGCCGGCATGCGCTCGCTCTATCCTGCGGAACTGTCGCTCGGCCTTGCGCGCAGGGCAGCACTTGCCAGGGCCTTCGCTACCGAGCCGGCGATGCTTGTCCTGGACGAACCGTTTGTCTCGCTCGACCACCAGACCGCCGAGCGGCTTCGTCACCTGCTTCTGTCGGTGTGGTCGGCACGGCCTACGACCGCCTTGATGATAACGCACGATCTGCGCGAGGCGCTGATGCTGTCGGATCGCATCATCGTGCTCGCGCCGCGACCAGCACATGTGCTGGGCGTGTTCGACGTGCGGTTGCCTCGGCAACATCGCAATTCACAGGTGATGAGCGACCTTCTGCGGTCGTTCCGGCAAAGATTTCCGGGCGTCATCTAAACGCCCTGATGGCGAATGCATATCGGAGGACCCCATGTCGATTGATCGGCTACGACGCAGGGTTATGAGTGGGTTTGCCTGCACCGCCGTCAGCGCCGCCTTGCTGCCCTGCTGCCTCGGACGAGCCGCCCTGGCCGCGGCCGGTGGCCTGCGGTTCTCGGTCCGCCAAATCGCCGATGGCGTCTTCGCCTTCCAGGGCGTGGATGAATTGATGACCGCCACCAACGACGGTGCCATCTGCAATCTGGGCGTCGTCGTCGGCACCGATGCAGTTGCCGTCGTCGACAGTGGCGGCAGCCTGACCGAGGCGCACGCCTTGCTCGCCGCGATCGGAAAGATAACCGCAAAACCGGTTCGCTTCCTGATCAACACCCACATGCATCCCGACCACATTTTCGGCAATGCGGCATTCCGGGAGATCGGCGCGACCATTGTTGGCCATCGCAATTTGCCGCGTGCTCTCGAGGCGCGTGGTGCGTTCTATCTGCACAATTATCGCGAACAGGTCGGCGAAGCGCTTATGAAGGAGTCGAGATCGTTTCGCCGGCGATGCTGGTCGACGATCGCCTGGAACTCGATCTCGGGGGGCGCATGCTCGAACTGCGGGCATGGAAGGCTGCGCACACCGACAACGACCTGACCGTCTTCGACCCCGAGACCAGCACGCTCTTTGCCGGCGATCTCGTGTTCATGGGCTCCTTGCCGACGCTCGACGGATCGCTGCTTGGCTGGCTCCGCCAGATGGATGCGCTCGCCGCGATCGGCGCCGCGCGCGTCGTTCCGGGTCATGGTCCGGTGCCGGCCGACTGGCCGCAGGCGCTGGCAGGAGAACGGCGCTATTTCGAGATTCTGGCGCGCGATATCCGCAAGGCGATCGCCGACGGGACGCCGCTCCGAGAGGCCGTCAAAACCGCCGCCGGAAGCGAACGGGGCAAATGGCACCTGTTCGACGACTACAATGAGCGCAACGCAACGGCTGCTTTTGCTGAACTCGAATGGGAATAGACCACACCGACATGCGCCAGAGATCATGAAGTGGGGCGATTTGCCAACGCGTCGTCAAAGGCATATTCTAAACGCCAGCCTGGGCACCACCTCTGTTGCATTGGTGGAGGCATCGAAATGCAAAATCACGCTTACGCGAGCAGGCAGTTCGCCTTGTCGCTGGCACCGTTCTTGGCCGCAATCATCTTGACCATCGGTACGCTGTTCGGCGTCTCCTCAGCCGCCAACGCACAGCAAACAACGGCTTCTTCAGAGAAGATCTGGGAAGACTTGAAAGGCGACGTGTTCGGCGACCGAGCTATTCTGGTCGATACCGGCGTGGTCAGGATCGAAGCGCCAAAGCGGGCGCAAGATGCCGCCATCGTGCCTGTCGACATCTATGTCGACTCAGCCAAGGCGCCGGACGGCATCAAATCCGTGACCTTGATCATCGACGCCAATCCTGCGCCGGTGGCGGCAACGTTCCAGATCGGCAAGGACGCCGGGGTGACACATCTGTCGACACGCGTGCGCGTCAACGATTATTCCTATTTGCGTGCCATAGCGGAGACTCAAGGCGGCCAACTCCACATGGCTCAGACCTTCGTCAAGGCGTCAGGCGGCTGCTCCGCCCCTGCGGTCAAGAACCAGGACGAGGCCATGGCGACGATGGGGCAGATGAAGTTGCGCCAGTTCCCACCCCAAGAGACGATGAGCAAGGCAGAGGAGTTGCAGTTGATGATCCGCCACCCGAACAATTCGGGCCTGCAGCGGGATCCACTGACCCAGTATTTCATTCCCGCGCATTTTGTTCAGAAGCTGTCGATCTCGCAGGCCGGCCGGCCGATCCTCTCGATGGAAGGTGGAATATCGATTTCGGAAGACCCTAATTTCCGATTCGATTTCACGGCGCACGGCAATGGTGAAATCCAGGTCGAAGCGATCGACACGGATGGCAAGGTATTCCGCAATCAGTGGCCGCTGGAGAAAACAGGGCTCTGAAGTCTCGAAATACGGTATGCCGCACTGCCACCGCGATGGGCACGCTTGATCTTTAGAAGCAACGCACGTCGGCTTCAGACTGCGCGCGCTTCAGCTCTGTACGGGCTGCCTTCGCCGGTGCGCTTTCGCGAAACAGTCCTGCGTTTTCCCCTGTTGTCAAAGACATGCTCTTGAAGGTCTCAGCCGTCTCATAGTGGTCGTAGGGAAGGATCGAGGCGATGACGTCGATCGAGCAGGAACAGCTTTCCAGCGCCTGACGCGTCTGGCCGTTCGTTCGCATGCAGCCGAGCACGTAGTCGACAACCGTTACCGTGGGATAATCTCCCGCAGCACCCGCCGGGTTTGCGATGGCCAGCGTCGCGGTGAAGAGCAGCGGCAAGGTCGAAAATCCAACATATCTGATCATGAGGAATCTCCGGTTGGTCCGGGTTCGATGCGCCCGGACGGGATCGGCGTGCCAGTTGGCAACGCGCCGTAAAGCCAGTCAAGCACCCATGGGTTCCGTATACGACCAAAGGAGGAAAGGGCTGTCCACGAGCGATAGCTGCGGATGACGACTTGATCACCGGCTCCGCGCCCAGGCTCCTACGACCGCTTCGTATCTCGCTCAATACCGGGCAACGGCGAGACTTTTTACATGCCATCCAAGATGGTCGCCGATAAACATTATCAAATAACCTTGTTGTATATTAAAATCAAAAGATCGACCGTAAGACTATCTTAATACTGTTCTCGGTCTCCACGGAGGCGTAAAACACTTCATATTAAGCTTGTAGTTCTGTTCATTTCTGTATATTGCAGCGCATCATTTAGAGTATTGCGGTGCAACAATGCACTAGGCCTTTTTTGCTTGCCTCGCCTTTTGGGATGACATAGCCTTTCCCTGTTTCCGGCTTCAAGGGCGTCACCGTCATTAGGGAGCGGCGACAGTCTTTCGTAGGCCAAAGTGAGGTGGGCAGTAACGGTGCCCTCTGCACATCTGGCTTAGGTCGTGACACGCTGCCGGAAATATTTCCCCCCGTGAATCGCTTGGGCGAGCCCTTGTGGGCCTAACAGTCGATTCATCACTGTGAACCCCGGGAGGAATTCGGATGCGTGTACTTACGAAAGCTACGTATGTTCTAACCACTGCGGCGTTTCTGTCGCTCGGCGCGGCCTATACGGCGTCGGCCAACGAGGATCTTGCAAAGCTCGCTTCGGATGCGAAGAACTGGGCGATGCAGACGGGTGACTACGCCAACACCCGCTATTCCAAACTCAACCAGATTACTGCGGATAATGTGAAGAACCTGCAGGTCAAATGGACCTTTTCCACCGGCGTGCTGCGCGGGCATGAGGGTGGGCCGCTGATCATCGGCGATGTGATGTATGTCCATACGCCCTTCCCGAACAATGTCTTTGCGCTCGACCTCAAGAATGACGGGAAGATCCTCTGGAAATACGAGCCCAAGCAGGATCCGAACGTCATTCCGATCATGTGTTGCGATACGGTCAATCGCGGTGTTGCCTATGGTGACGGCAAGATCATTCTCAATCAGGCCGACACCACGGTCGTCGCCCTCGATGCAAAGACCGGCAAGGTCGTCTGGTCGGTCAAGAATGGCGACATGACCGACGGCGGCAAAGGCGAATCCGGCACGGCTGCCCCCGTCGTGGTCAAGGATAAGGTACTCATCGGCGTGTCCGGCGCCGAATTCGGCGTTCGCGGCTGGCTGGCCGCCTACAATCTGAAAGACGGCAAACTTGCCTGGAAAGCCTATTCGGAAGGTCCAGACGCCGACACCCTGATCGATCCCGAGAAAACCACCCAGCTGGGCAAGCCGGTAGGCAAGGATTCCGGCACCAACACCTGGGAAGGCGAGCAATGGAAGACAGGCGGCGGCACGACATGGGGATGGTATTCCTATGATCCCAAGCTGAACCTGGTCTACTACGGCACCGGCAATCCCTCGACGTGGAACCCGGTCCAACGGCCTGGCGACAACCGCTGGTCAATGACGATCATGGCCCGCGATGCCGATACCGGTGTTGCCAAATGGCTCTACCAGATGACCCCGCATGACGAATGGGACTATGACGGCATCAACGAGATGATCCTCGTCGACGGCATGGAGGTCAATGGCGCCAAACACGACGTGCTGGTGCATTTCGATCGTAATGGTTTCGCCTACACCATGGATCGCGCCACCGGCGAGCTTCTCGTCGCCAAGAAATACGATCCAGCGGTGAACTGGGCGACGGAAGTCGTCATGGACCCAAAGAGCGAACAGTATGGTCGCCCGCAGGTCGTGGCGAAATATTCGACCCAGCAGAACGGCGAAGACACCAACTCGACGGGTATTTGCCCGGCGGCGCTTGGAACGAAGGATCAACAGCCGGCTGCCTATTCGCCGAAAACCGGCCTGTTCTATGTTCCGACCAACCATGTCTGCATGGACTATGAGCCGTACAAGGTAAGCTACACCGCCGGTCAGCCTTATGTTGGCGCCACAGTGTCGATGTACCCGGCACCTGGCGGCGACGGCAGCATGGGCAACTTCATTGCCTGGGATGCGGCCAAGGGCGAGATCGTCTGGTCGAAGCCTGAGAAGTTCTCCGTGTGGTCGGGCGCGTTGGCGACAGATGGCGACGTCGTCTTCTACGGCACGCTCGAAGGCTACATCAAGGCGATCGATAAGGACGGCAAGGAACTTTACAAGTTCAAGACCCCGTCCGGCATCATCGGCAACATCACCACGTACGAGCATGACGGCAAGCAGTACATCGCCGTTCTGTCCGGCGTCGGTGGGTGGGCAGGTATCGGTCTGGCAGGCGGTCTGCTTTCGCCTGACAACGCTGCTGCCTGGCATGGCGCCGTCGATCAGGGCCGTGCGCAAGGCGATCAGTCCGCGGTCGTTGGTACCGCTGGCCTGGGTGCCGTCGGCGGCTACGCGGCACTTGCGGACTATACGACGCTGGGCGGTCAGCTCACCGTCTTCGGTCTCCCGGACTGACGGGCGGGGAACCTTAAGCACGCCTCGGGTCTTTTTTGGACCGGAGGGTTGAAGAACGAGAGCCCGGATCATCCGAAACCATGGCCGGGCTCTCGATGCGGTTGCACCCCCGACACACCGATCAATGCCGGCCACGGCAGCAAAACCGTGTCCACGGCAAATGAAGGAAGCGTTTGAATGTCCGTTCGCATTGTAATTTCGGCTTTCGTCCTGGCTCTGCTGCCTCTGGCAAGCTCAGGCGTGGCGTGGGCCGAGGACAGCATGGAAAAAGCCAAGGCGGTGAAGCAAGAAGGCGGCAAGCATTTGGATGCGGATGGAAATCCGACCTACAAGATCGAGAACGGAACCGTCGACTGGTACACGTTCAGCGGCTACCGCCGGTATCACTCCGATTGCCATGTCTGTCACGGACAGGATGCGACAGGTTCGAGCTACGCGCCGGCCCTGGTCAACAGCTTGAAAACCATGGACTACGCCACGTTCCTCTCGATCGTCGCCGAGGGCCGCAAGAATGTCGGCGGCGGCAAGGAAAACGTCATGCCTGCCTTTGGCGACAACAAGAACGTCTATTGCTACCTGGACGATCTCTATGTCTACCTGCGCGCGCGCGCCGATGGTGCGGCGCCACGCGGCAGGCCGCCCAAGCACGAAGACAAGCCGCAGGCGGCGAAGGATGCCGAAGCATCCTGCATGGGCGGATGACATGAACGGCTGCGGTGCATTGAAGCTGCGCGTCGTTCTGCCGATTCTCGGCGCACTGGCCTTGTTGCCATCGAACGCGCAGGCGCAAGGCGCCGGCCTCGGCGCGGCGGGAGAACTGGTCGATCCCGACATTCTGCGCGTCTGCGCCGATCCTTCGAATATGCCCTTCACCGACAAGAGCGGCGAAGGCTTCGAAAACAAACTTGCCGAACTGGTAGCCGCGAAAACCGGACGGAAGTCCGTCGCCTATACCTGGTTTCCACTTGTCACCGGCTTCGTTCGCAACACGCTGGGAGCGAACCGATGCGACATCATCATGGGCTATGCCCAAGGCGATGAACTGGTGCAGAACACCAACGCCTATTATCGCTCCACATATGTGCTGGTCTACCCGAAGGGCAACGATATGGAGGGCGTCGAAACGATCGAGGATCCCAAACTCACGGGCAAGACGATCGGGGTTGTCGAGCGCACGCCGCCAACCGCCAACATGGCCGCCAACAAGCTTCTGCGGACCGCCAAGATCTATCCGCTTGCGGTGGATACGCGTGTCACCCCCTCCATGGGGGAGGTCATGATCAAGGACATGCTGGCCCACAAGATCGACGCGGCGGTCCTGTGGGGACCGATGGCAGGCTACTATGCCAAGCAACTTGGAGCCGATGTGGCGATTGTTCCGCTGGTAAAGGAAAAAACCGGCTCGCGCATGTCCTACCGCATCACCATGGGCGTACGTCCGTCCGACCAGGAATGGAAGCGGACGCTCAACCGGGTGATCAGGGAAAACCAGGCGGAGATCAACAGGCTCCTGCTGAGTTACAACGTGCCGCTGATCGACGAACACGACAATCCGATCACCCAATGAAGGGAAAGGAGGCTGTTTTTTTGCTGGTCGCTGCGAGCCTTATGGGTCTGGCCGAACCGACGCGGGCTGGCGAGATCGCCGAACCCAGGGGGTACCGGATGGACGACTATCGGGCGCCGGTGCCGCCGACGCTGCAAGGCGCCAGGGTGGTGACGACGGCGGAAGCTGAAGCGCTGTGGCGAGCGAAGAAAGCTGTCTTCTTCGACGTGATGCCGAACACGCCCAAGCCGACCAATTTGCCGGTAGGAACGATATGGAGAGACAAGGTTAGAAAGGACATTCCAGGCAGTACATGGCTGGCCAACGTGGGATACGGCGCTATTTCGCAAGAGACCACCAGCTATTTTCGCCAAGGCCTCGAAGCCAAGGCCGGCACGGACAAATCGCGAGCGATTCTGTTCTATTGCATGACGAATTGCTGGATGTCCTGGAATGCCGCCAAACGGGCGATCGAGTGGGGCTACAGTTCGGTAATCTGGTATCCACTCGGCGCTGATGGGTGGGAAGGTGCAAATCTTCCGCTGGAGGTGAAAAGACCATATGAAACGAACAATTGAAGGAAGGTTTTGCTATTATTCTCGGTAGTTTTGCTTTTCGATTTTTCAAAACCTACTTTTTCGTTTGTCCATTTGAGACGTGATGGACGAGCCATTGCTTCGGTGCCCTGCAATGGTTGGCTAACAACAGGGATCGGTCCCTTCGGACTGGTATAAGAGGAGAAATGTCATGAAGAAGAACTGGAAAAAACCGACCATGTGCCAGGTTGCTGCGGGCATGGAAATTTCTCGGTATCTGCCTGCCGAAATTACTCCCAAGAGGTAGGCCGCAGAGGTGCGTGTCCCTGGCAACAGGGGCACGCATCCCCGCAAGGGTTTTGGCGAAAGGTTTTGACGCGTGTAGGGCGCGCGCGGCACTTTTCAGGGCTGCAAATTGCCTGCTGGTCAGAGAAGCCGCGGGGCGGGCGTTTTCATGCATTTGAGGATCATCGGATCGGCGGCAGGCGGCGGCTTTCCGCAATGGAATTGTAATTATCGTCTCAGTCGTGCGGCCCGCTCCGGGATGGCTGGCGTGCATTCACGAACCCAATCAAGTGTCATCGCTTCGACGGATGACGTCGGCTGGGTTCTTTTCAATGCCTCACCCGACATTCGCCAGCAGATCGCGGCAACGCCAGAGTTGCAACCTGCGCGCCACGCGCCGCTGCGTTCGACGCCTATCCGCGCGGTGGTGCTGACCAATGCCGATGTCGATCATATCGCCGGACTGCTCAGCCTGCGCGAGCGGCAGCCTTTCGCCATCTATGCAACGGCGCAGGTTCTGGCGACGCTGGAGGCGAATTCGATTTTCAACGTTCTCGATCCGGCGGTCGTGCCGCGGCGCATCCTGCCGACAGCGAAAGAATTGGTCATCTGCGATGCCGAAGGCAGCGAGACCGGCGTGATGATCGAGAGCTTTCCGGTGCCTGGAAAGATAGCACTCTATCTGGAGGACAAAGACCATCCGGATGCCAATTTCAGCTCCGACGCCGGTGACACGATTGAGTCCGAATTGCGGGTATCGGCAGCCGCGATTCTGTCTTCTACATCCCAGGCTGCGCGCGCATCGATGCGACGCTGCGCGCGCGTCTTTGCGATGCAGCCTGTCTTCTGTTCGACGGCACTGTCTACACCGACGACGAGATGATCGTCGCCGGCGTCGGTCAGAAAACCGGCGCGCGCATGGGGCATCTGGCGATTTCGGGAGACGCGGGTTCGATCGCCAGCCTGGCCGATGTGAGGCTGGGCCGCCGCGTCTTCGTCCATATCAACAACACCAATCCGATCCTTGACGAGAATTCGGCCGAACACGCGGCGGTCAAGGCGGCAGGATGGGAAGTCGCAGGCGACGGCATGGAGATGGAATTTTGAACGATTTCCGCGATGCGGCCAAAGGCGGCCTGTCCACGAGCGATCTCGAAGCCGTGCTGAGGCAGGTCGGCGCCGAGCGCTACCACAATCATCATCCCTTCCATCACAGGATGACCAGCGGCGCGCTGTCAAAGGCCGAGATGAAGGCCTGGGCGCTGAACCGTTATTGCTACCAGGCTGTCATCCCGCGCAAGGATGCCATGATCCTCGCACATGCCGAGGATCCGGCGTTTCGCGCCGCCTGGCGCAAACGTATCGAAGACCATGATGGCGAGGACGGCTGGAGCGGCGGTATCGCGCGCTGGCTGCATCTGGCAACCTCGCTCGGCTTGAACGCCGAGGCCGTGAAAAGCGAAAGGCTGGCACTGCCGGCGACACGGTTCGCCGTGGGGGCCTACCTCTCCTTTTGCACCAACCGAACGCTGTTCGAGGCGGTCGCGTCATCGCTGACCGAGATGTTCTCACCGCTCATCATCGGCGAGCGCGTACCGGCGATGCTGGCCAAATACGATTATATCACCGAGGATACGCTGGCCTATTTCAAGCAACGGCCCGAACAAGCCTCGCGCGACGCCGACTTCGCCCTCACCTACGTGCTCAGCCATGCTGATACGGCGGAACGCCAGCAGCAGGCAATAGATGCGCTGGTGTTCAAATGCGATATACTCTGGGCCATGCTTGATGCGCTTCAACACGCCTATGGCGAGCCGGGAAACATACCGCCCGGCGCCTTCCGCCCCGAGGCAGCCCCATGATGCTGCGCGAAAGAGCCTTGGTGTCGCTGCGATCGATACCCTTCCTGCCGAAGCACGTGCGCATACAGTACGATTCCGTGCGGCAGGCGTTCGCCGTGCTTTCACCGGAGAGAATATTCTGGCCGAACGATATCAGCCTCGACATATTGCGGCGCTGCGACGGACGGTCCACGGTCGGCGAAATCATCGCCGGCCTTGCCACGGATTATGAGGCCGAGGAGGAGGCCGTGGCGGCCGACGTCATCGCCTTCCTGCAAGAGTGGTCGGACAAGCTGCTGGTGAAGCTATGAACACGCCCCTCCTCCCTCCTATCGGCATGCTGGCGGAACTGACACATCGCTGCCCGCTGCAATGTCCTTATTGCTCCAACCCGCTCGAATTGCAGAAGGCCAATCGCGAACTCGACACACAGACCTGGCTCAGCCTGTTCTCGGAGGCCGCCGATCTCGGTGTTCTGCAGGTGCATCTGTCAGGCGGTGAGCCGACGCTGCGCCGCGACCTCGAGCAATTGATCGCCGGACTTTCAGCGCGCGGCGTCTATACAAATCTGATTACCGCGGGCGTCGGCATCGCCGAAGGCCGCATCGAAGCATTTGCCGAAGCCGGGCTCGACCATCTGCAATTGAGCTTTCAGGGCGCACGGCCTGAGACCACCGAACGCATCGGCAACCACAAAGGCAGCCACGACAAGAAGCTGGAGACGGCACGCCGCGCGCGAGCTGCCGGCTTGCCTCTCACCATCAACGCGCCGATCCATCGCCATAACATCGAGGAGGTACCGGAGTTCATCGATCTTGCCCTTTCGCTGGACGCGGAGAGGCTCGAGATCGCCAACGTCCAGTACGCTGGCTGGGCTTTGATCAATCGCGATCAGCTGATGCCCGAGCGTGCAGCAGTCGACCGGCAGGCGGAAATCGTTGCGGAAGCACGCGAGCGGCTGGCCGGCATTATCAACATCGATTTCGTGACACCAGACTATTTCGCCATCTACCCCAAACCGTGCATGGGTGGCTGGGCGCGTGACGCGTTCATGGTGGCGCCTGACGGCACCGTGCTGCCGTGCCATGCCGCGCAGACGATCCCGTCGCTCAGCTTCGAGCGTTTCAAACCACACACCCTCTCCTCGATCTGGGCCGATTCGCCGGCGTTCAATGCCTTCCGCGGCACGGACTGGATGCAGGAACCCTGTCGCGGCTGTGAACGACGCGAGATCGACTGGGGCGGTTGCCGCTGCCAGGCGATGGTGATCGCCGGCGATGCCGCCGCAACGGATCCGGCTTGCGCGAAGTCGCCGATCCACGCGCGCATGGCGATGCTGATCGACGAAGCCAAGCGTACCGCGACAGTTCCTTCGGAGGACGAACCATTCACCTACCGGCGTATCGGCGTCGTGACCGAGCCCGCCTGACAGGTTCTTTCATTCCGCCGTATTCTCGCGCTCGCGCACTGCGTCGGCGAAAGCCAGGGCATCGCGATTGATCCCGACATTGTGCACACGAAAAATCGAAGCACCCTTCAACCGCAGGATGACGCTGGTTGCAGCTGTGCCAACGTCCCGCCCTTCGTCGCTGTCGCCGACCAGGTGATGGGCAAGCCGCTTGCGCGAGGTGCCGACGAGCCATGGAAAACCAAGAGCGCGCAGTTCGCCGAAGCGAGCCATGAGTTCAAGGTTCTCCTCTTCGCTCTTGGCGAAAGCGAAGCCTGGGTCCAGCACGATGCAGTCGTCCGGAATGCCGGCGTTGCGAGCGATCTCCAGCGATCTGTTCAGAAACAGGAACTGGTCGGCGATTACATCGGCCAATTTTTCCCGGTCGCGCCCGGTGTGCATGATGACGAGGCCAGCGCCGGCTTCCGCTGCGACGTGCGCAATGTCGGGTTCGCGCTGCAGGCCGTGTACGTCGTTGACGATATGTGCACCCGCCGCGACCGCGAGACGCGCCGTCTCGGCCCGATAGGTGTCAACCGAAACGATGCAGTCGCCGTCCGACGACAGCGCCTCGATGATCGGGAGGATACGCGATTGTTCCTCAAGCGCCGAAACGCTGCCGGCGCCGGGCCTGGTGGACTCGCCCCCGACATCAATGATCGCCGCGCCCTCGCCGATCATACGCCGTGCCTGTTCGAGTGCCCGCTCCGGCCGATCGAATTCTCCACCGTCGGAAAAACTGTCCGGCGTAACGTTCAAGATCCCCATCAGTAACGATCTCGCACCAAGATCGAGATACCGTCCATGAGCAAGTTGCCAACGGTTCATCGGGCGAGCGCGGCGAGCATCGACGCCACGCCTCCCTGGTGATCGCTCGGACATAGTCTGCCGGGTGCATTCTCGCGAGGGATGCTGAGCTCCATGCCACGCAATACCGCAGTTGGTGTCGTGGTCATCGTCATTGTGGAATTCGCGTCGTATTCGATCTTTCGGTCGCCCAGGCTATCATAACCCCACAGTGCGAGAAGCGAATGTTCGGGCGCCGCAGGGTGTGCGAAAGCCGCCGAGGAAGGAACCACGGAGATGGCAATGGCAATTTCGATTTTCGGCTGGTGTCGTCAGTTCGGGCCAGAGATTAACGGAGCCATCGCTGCATAGGCGTCTGCCTCAATGAGTATGGACGGATTCACTCATGCGCAATATGTATGAGGATTAAGCCTGCCGTGGCGCTCACATTTTGCCCGCATCGCTAAGGCAAGTAATGCTCGTTCAATGACGCTGCTAACGCCGCCCGCCTAAGTGTCGATATCAGGGGATCTGGTCAATGACCGACAACAAGTCAGACGTTACCAAGGATTGGCAAGCGACGCAGGGCCAGAAGTCCTCCGCCACGCGTCTTCGTCTTTTTCGCCGCACTCTCGTGGATCGTCGCCATTGGCGGCGAAATCTACGGGATTATGCTGCTTCGCCAGAACAAATTCGATCAGGCACACCTGCCGCTGATCATCGGCCTTCTGGTCGGCATCGCGATTTTCGCAATCGCCGGCAACTTGCTGTGGAAGGCGGCGAACAGGCATGATCCGGCCCGTGCATCCGACACGGCCAGGTTCTTCTTCCAAAACCAGCTCGGCGCAATCATCACGCTGATTGCCTTTCTCCCGCTGGTTTTCCTCATCCTCACCGACAAAAACATGGACCCGCGGACCAAGAAGGTTGCCGGCGGCGTCGGCGCTGCGCTGGCCGTGCTCGCGACGGTCATGGGGATCAGCTTCAAACCCCCGTCGGTCGAACAATACACCCAGGATATGAACGCATGCGCAGCCCAGATCAAGTCGGGGCAGCCCACCACTGCCTGTTCGCCCGACGTCGCCGCTCAGGCGCAGGCGATCGCCACGGACACCGCCGCGGTGGCGGCGGCGACGCGAGACGCGAGCCACCCCGCAGGTCAGGACGTCGTCTACTGGATCGCGCCCGAAAACGGAGCCGCGAAGTCCACCGAGCCGCATGTTTTCCACCTCTGCGCAGGCGTGAGTCCGCTAAAGGACAAGACCGTGAATAGTGGCTCCGTGACGGAAGCCTACGCACAGAACGCCGTCCGCATCACGAAGCAGATCGATATGGAACAGAAGCAGTGCGGGTTCACAGCCACAACCAGCACCAACTGAACCTGGCTGCGCTCGATCGCGTCCAGCCGTTGGTCTTGTCGAGAGAGGCGCGCAAGCGCATGTCAGTATCGACTCGCCGGAGCAACGCTATTTGCCATGGCTCAGAGCCCTAGCAGTCCGGCATGGCGTTGCTTGCCAACAGTGACGGCCCGATGTCTCGGTCGAGCGTAAAGCGCTCGCATCGCTCGCCGTCGGACTCGTCGATGAAGCTTTCGACATGTTTGAATCCAAGCTTCGCAAATATCCGCACCGAGGCAAAATTGCGCGCCGCCGCTTCGCCCGTCACCCGTTCAAGCGCCAGAGTTTCGAAAGCGTAGCGGAGAACTTCGCGCGCCGCCTCGCTGCCCAGTCCGTGCCCCCAATGCGCACGCGCGAGCACAAATCCCAATGCGGCTGCCTTGGCGTCGGTTGCGCCGAAGGACAGGGTTATTGTCCCGATCGCTTCCGAAACTCCTACTTGATCTATGGACCACTGGATCGCCGTACCGTCAGCGAAACGCTGACGCGAACGGGCGAACCATCGCTCGCCCGCGCTTATGTCGTCGGGAACAGGATCGCCGGCAAGAGAGGCGGATTCGACATCCGTCGCGCGCGCAAACCATGCCGGGATATCCCGTTTTCTCGGCGCCCGAAGCACGAGCCTTGGTGTCGTGAGCTTGGGAAATCGGACAGTTTCCATCGAAGCATTTTCCACCTGAGGCGGCGCCAATGATAGCCGGAAAGCGGCAATCATAAGCAGCCGGCAAGCCCCCCGGAAAGCCGTCGGCAAGGCAGGCCGTCAACCCGCCAGGCGTCAGTCGCGCGATATGGACAATCCCGCGAGAAGCGGAGCGTACGCGGCGAGCCTGCGGGATACGAATTCCGTGAAGAGCCGCACGCGCTTCGTCTTGCGTGTCTCCCCCTGCGTGAGAAGCCAGAGCGTTCCGTACATGTGCAGGTCGGTACCCGGCACCCTCACCAGCAGGGGGTCGGCATCTCCGACGAAGCACGGCAGTGTCGTGATCCCGAGCCCTTGCCGTACCGCAACGATCTGTGCCTCGGCGTCCGTGGTCCTGAATGGAACCTTCGTGGTGCGAACCTCGCCCTCGCGAGCCCAGTCCGGAATTCCATGAATGCTTATGACGATCCACCGGACGGGATCGGGCGCGCCCGCATGCCAGGCGGCGAGTCGATCGCGGGACATATAGACGCCGCCGAACAACTCTGGCCCCTTCAGGCCGTGAAGATTGAGCGGCAGGGTTTTGCGGTCATAGACGACGCGGATCGCCACGTCGGCCTCTCGGTTGGTCAGATTTGCCAGCTCCCCGGACGACAAGACGTCCATCTCGATGTCCGGATGCAGACGCGCGAACTCGGCGAAATCAGGCATGAGCAGGTGTGTCGCAAGGGTCGGAGCCAATGTCACCCGCAGAAGCCCGCGCACGCTCTGGTCGCGCCCGAAGACGCGTGTCTCCAACTGGTGCGACGACGCTTCCATCTGGTTCGCGAGCTCGAGCACCTCCTCGCCCGCAGCCGTCAGGCGGTAGCCCGAAGGCAGCTTTTCGAACATTTGCGCCCCGAGGCGTTCCTCGAGCTGTGCAACGCGTCGTAGCACGGTCGAGTGGTTCACACTGAGGCGCTCGCCGGCAGCCCGCACCGAGCCTCCGCGCGCCACGGCCAGAAAATAGCGAACATCATCCCAGTCGATCATGGCGCGATCCCGCACCGCGCGGTGCGCTTTCCAAAGCCCGTATCCAACGCAGTCGTACAGCAGTATGGGCGGTTATCATAGCTTATGTCGACGAGCGCGGCCCAATTCCGAACGACGGACACCAATTCGTCGCGGCTGGCGGCAGTCGTCCGACCGGATCGATTTTGCACCACCGATGTGCGCACTTCCGCACTCAAAGCCTGACCCCTGCAGACTTATTTCCAGGCTCTCGGGGTTCTTCCCGAACGATCAAAGGCAGAGCCTGGAAGGAAAAGTCATGGGAAAGCTAAACGGTAAGGTTGCAGTCATCACCGGCGGCGCTACCGGCATCGGCCGCGCCGCGGCAAAGCGCTTCATCGAGGAGGGCGCCTTCGTCTTCATCTTCGGCCGCAGGCAGGAAACGCTCGACGCGGCTCTGGCCGAGCTCGGGCCAAATGCCGGCGCGGTGACGGGCTCGGTCTCGGATGAGGCCGACCTCGACCGACTCTACGCGACGGTGAAGGCCGAGCGCGGAACCCTCGACATCGTCTTCGCCAATGCCGGGGCGGGAAGCCAGCTTGCGCTCGGCGAGATCACTGCCGAGCACATCGACGAAACCTTCGACACCAATGTGAAGGGTACGATCTTCACTGTCCAGAAGGCGCTGCCGCTGATGGGCCAAGGCGGTTCGATAATCCTGACCGGATCGAGCGCCGGCACCACGGGCGCCCCGGCAATGAGCGCCTACAGCGCGAGCAAGGCGGCAGTGCGCAACCTCGCGCGGACCTGGGCGGAGGACCTGAAGGGCACCGGCATCCGGGTCAACGTGCTGTCGCCCGGGGCGACCGCGACCGAACTCGCGAAAGAAGCGCTGGGCGAGGAGGGCCAGAAGGTCTTCGCCGCGATGACGCCGCTCCAGCGAATGGCTGATCCGGCGGAGATCGGGGCCGTCGCCGCCTTTCTCGCGTCGTCGGACAGCAGCTTCATGACCGCCAGCGAGGTCGCCGTCGACGGCGGCCTTGCGCAACTCTGAGGCGCCACGCCCGGCCGGCACTCCATTCAATTAACCAGCGCCGTTGAGGGCCGGGAATCGACATCAACACGGATCGGAGAAGTATTATGAGCTATGCAATTGTAGGATTCGGCAAGATAGGCCAGGCCCTCGCCCAGGCCTTCGCCCGTAAGAACATCAAGGTGGCCGTCGCGAGCCGCCGGCCGCCCGAGGCATTGGCGTCGCAGGCTCGGGCGATTGGACCCACGGTCATCGCCAAGTCGCTGCGGGATGCGCTCGAGGCCGACACAATCATCTTGGCGGTCCCGTTCTGGGAGCATCGCGAGGTCGCGAAGGCCCTGCCAAACTGGGAAGGCAAGACGGTCATCGACGCGATGAACACTTTTGGAGTTCTCCCCGAAGAGCTGGACGGTCTCCCGTCCTCGGCCTTCGTCGCGAAGGCGTTCACCGGCGCCAAGCTCGTCAAAGGGTTCAATCACCTGGCTGCGGCCACCCTGGCTGCCGATCCGATCGTCGAGGGCGGCCACCGCGTGGTTTTCCTGTCGAGCGACGACGAGGACACGACCGCTCCCGTGGCGGCCTTGGCCAAACAACTCGGGTTCGCACCCGTCAAGCTGGGAAAACTCGACGAGGGTGGCGCGCTGGTGCACGCACGCGGCCGCACTTGGGGCCACCTCATCTTCCAGGATTTGTTCAAGAAGGAGCAGTAATCGATCTACGACCGCGTGATCGACGCCGAGAACTGGTCGCGCGCTAACTTCTTCGAGCAGCGCGCGACCGAATATTTGAAGACCACAAGGTCGCTAAGGCTGGCGTGGGATTGACCGCGTATGGGCGCCGTTCGAAGAGCGGGGAGCGGTCAAGCGTGCGCCATGCGGCGGCCGCAATTGGTCGTAGAGCTTTGGGCTGCGGACTGACCGATTGCGCCGGCAGCAATGCCATGCGGCGGCGCGAAAAGGCACTTGGTCAGTCTAATGATCCCTGACCAGCTGCATGAAAGCCTCTATCGGACGTAGCATTTGGCGAACCTTCAGGCACGCCGCGAAGGATTGCGTGAACGGCTTGTGATCCGAGATCGAAAGCGCCGTCAAACGATCGTCCGGAAGGTACTCGGTCCTGGAAACAATGCCGGCGCCAAGGCGGCGATGGCACGGTCGACGGGCGGGCCCATCGGCGCTTCACGGTTCGGCCACAGCACGATGCCATCATATTGCTTGGCGATCCACGTATCGATCACCTGGCCCATCTTGTTGTCGTCGAACTCGGCGTCGATGACCTCCAGTTCGATATTCGGATGGCGCTTGGCTTCCCAGGCGGCGGTGTCGGCGAGGCTGATCAGCCAGGGATGGTTGAAGCCATGGAAGACCAGACCGATGCGACATTTCTTGCTGGCGTCGAGCACCGGACCTTCAGGCAACGGCAGATAATCCGTGAAAGGCGCCTTGATCTGCAGCTTGCTGTAAGGGCCGACGAAGCTGGCGCCCATGCCCGGCTTCCAGACGAATCCGCCGGCGAGGTCGCCGACCGGATAGACGTCGAGATAGTCCCGGAAACCGTCGTCCGACACCTTGGTTTCGTAGGTCTTCAGCCGCTCGGTGACGGGCGGTGAAAGCGGTGTGCCGGTGGGAACGCGGAACAGTCCCTGATGCAAAGGACACTCCACCGTCTGGCCGTCGATATAGCCTTCCGAAAGGAAGGCGTGGGCGTGCGTACAAATGCCTGAAGTGGCGTAGAACTTGCCGGCAAAATTGAAGATGGCGATACATACCCCCTGGTGCTCGATGCGCGTCGCATCGTCGACAGGAAGACTGTCGGCACGGATCGCCTGGATCCACTGCCTGCTTTCTGGATTAGTCTGCGTGTCCATGCGCCTCCCCATATCCGTTTTGTTTCGTTTATTTTCGTTCTCTTTCCTTCGCTCGCAAATTCATTGTGGAAATAGAGATATCGATAAAACCCCATGCCGAGTGATCGACCACAGGCAAGCAATCGCCGAAAATACAGCTGCATGGCAGCCGGACGCGGCGGTATGTCAGGCCCGGAGATCTATCGGAGAATTCGAACCGGTCGTGCCCGAGACGATGCGCCAAGCGCCAATCTGGTGATCAGAAATGGTCCTCACGGTCCATTGCGATGCGAACGGCCGGAAGGGCCTGCAATTCGTGAACGGAACACTTCCAAAGGAGCCGGAAACGCGAACTTGGAAGCGGGCTGCCCAAAGCAGCGTCAAGCCGGCAATTGGCGACGACAGCGACTTGCTAGCTCGCTTCGAGATGGAAAAATCGTCTGGTGCAGATGTACCAAAACACTGATCCCGTATGCCGAAGACCATCGGGGTCGACATATCGAAAGACCATCTCGACGCCCACAGGCTGAGCGACGGTGCGAGCCGCCGCTTTGCCAACGACAATCCCGGCCACAGGGCCTTCGTGACGTGGCTGGGAGAACCCGACGCTCACATTGTCTACGAGCCGACCGCCCCTATCACCGCGCCCTTGAACGCAGGCTGGCTACGGCAAGCTTCGCGCTCGTCAAGGTCAACCCGCGCCAGGCCCGGCGCTTCGCCGAGGCCACCGGCAGGCGCGCCAAGACCGACCGGCTCGACGCCGCCATGCTCGCCCGCATGGGTGCGCTGCTCGATCTGGAGGCGCGGCAGCCGCGCAGTCCGCTCCTCAACGATCTCAAGGACCTGCACATGGCGCGCGAGGCGCTGATGAAGAACCGGATAGCGGTGAGGAACAGGGCCAAGACGCTGACCCTTCCCATCCTCAAGCGCCACAATGCCCAGCAGCTCAGGCAGATCGAACGTCAAATGGCCGCTGTCGAAAAGGCGATCATGGCGCTCATCCAGGCCGATTCCGATCTCTCCCGCCGCTTCGGCATCCTCGTCTCGATCCCGGGCGTCTCGGCAATCACCGCCTTCGCACTGCTCATCGACATGCCCGAACTCGGTACGCTCGGCCAGGCTCAGGCCGCTTCCCTCCCAGGTCTCGCTCCGCTCACCCGGCAGTCCGGGCAGTGGACCGGCCGCGCCTTCATCCGCGGCGGGCGGGCCAATGTCCGACAGGCACTCTACATGCCCGCCCTCGTCGCCATGCGCTTCAATCCCAATCTCAAGACCAAGTACGATCAGCTCAGAGCAGCCGGCAAAGCCGCAAAGGTCGCAATCACCGCAATCATGAGAAGGCTCATCCTCCTCGCAAACGCTCTGCTCAGGGATGGTCGAAACTGGACCCCATCCCTTCCTTGACCAACACAGATACTCTAGCGGTAACTTCCTTCTTCGCCCGAACGCTTCCTCGGAGATGGAGTCAGCGGGAAGCGTCATCAGAAACGTCCGTAGTCGATCACGCTCCTCTGCCTGCGCGAGCTTGCGATCGAGATATTCCACCCGCTGGTCTTCGAGCTTGGCCAGCCGCGCCTGTTCGGCACGCCGCTGGCGGGCAATCTCCACGAGCCGTGCCCGCTCGTGGGTGAAGCGGAACACGCTTGTTCGTTCAGATCGCGGCGAGCGCGATCTTTCGCAAATCGTCGGCGTAGAGTTCCGGCGTTTCCCAGGCCGGAAAATGCCCGCCACGCGGAAAGACGGTGTAACTCTGCACATTGTAGAGCCGCTCGGCCCGCTCGCGCGGCGCGAGCGCCAGATCATGTGGCCACATCGCGACGGCGGTGGGAACATGCACGAAGTCATCTGCCCGCAGCGGCGGCCGCAGCCGGGCGGCATCGTAATAGTAGCGGACAGACGACCCGATCGTGTTGGTCATCCAGTAGATCATCAGGGTGTCAATCAAGGCTTCGAGGGGCCAGACAGAGAAGACGTCGCCATCGCAGTCCGTCCAGGCCCGGAATTTCTTGACAATCCACGAGGCGAGGCCAACAGGACTGTCGGCAAGCCCAAAGGCGAGAGTTTGTGGCCTCGAGCTCTGGATCGCCTGATAGCCTCCTTCCTCCCGGATCCACAGTTGGAGGCGCTCGTCATAGTCGATCTCGGCTTTCGACAGGGGCGACGCATCTTCTGGAATCGGCTTCGGCGCGACCGCCGAGACATGGAGAGCCAGCAAACGCGCGGGATGCCGAAGCGCCATTCGCGTGGCAAGGCCGGAGCCGATGTCAGTCCCGGCCACGACGAACCGCTCATAGCCCAGCATCGTCATTAGCTTCGGATAAAGGTCGCTGGGCTCCGCCTCGTAGGGCCGGGTTGGCCTGTCCGAGTAGCCGAAGCCGGGCATGGTGGGGATCACGACATCGAATGCCGGCGTTCCCCGGGTAAGCAGCGGCGCTATACGCTGAAACTCCACGAAGCTAGACGGCCAGCCGTTCATCAGCAGTAGCGGGATCGATCCCCTTTGTCCGCCGCGAAAATGCAGAAAGTGTATGCCATGGCCGTCGACCGTCGTCCGGAAATGGGGAAGCTGGTTAAGCCGGTCTCGTCGCTGCGCCCAGTCATAGCCGTCACGCCAGAAATCGATGAACTGGTTGAGGACGCCGCGCTCGGTTCCCATGGTCCAGTCGTCAGTTACCGCGTCGGCCCAACGCGTCCGTGCGAGGCGGCTACGAAGGTCAGCGGCCTGGTCCGCATCATAGGGAATCTGGAAGGGAGTGATCATGATCGATTCCTTGGCTGTAGTGCAGCGGAGGGCTGATGTCGGTGATTCAGCCGATATCGACGTTCATGGCGAAGTCCCAGGTGCCGGCGCCGTTTTTGGCGAGGCCAATCACCATCAAACCGAGCGCCTCCAGCGTCTGGGCCATGTGCAAGCCGCCCACGTCGAGCGGACGCAGCCCGAGACTTTCGAGAAACGTCGAGACGCGCGCTTTCGCCTCCGCATCGTCGGCTGCGATGAACGCGTCGAGGCGTCCGCCCTTCGCAAGCACGTGACCAAAGATCGTGTTGAATGCCTTCACAACATGCGCGCCGGCGGGGAGGCCCTTTGCGGTCTCCTGCGCGCCGGAACTGCCGTGGGGCGTGACGAGGCCTGAGAGGTCGGGGGCAACCGGGTTGGCGATGTCGACGATCACCTTGCCATCGAGCGCTTTCCCAAAGTCGGCTACCGCCGCCGCGGCACCGCTGTACGGCACGGCGAGGATGACGATGTCGCCCGCGGGGGCGGCGCCGTATGTCCCGGTGGTCGCTCCGACTCCAAGTTGGTCGACGAGCACCCGCGCCTTGGCGGGGTCGCGGCTGACAACCTCGACGGTATGTCCGGCCTTGGCGGCACGGCCCGCGATCGCGGCGGCCATGGCTCCTGAGCCGATGATGCTGATAGTGCTCATGTGTTGTCTCCTTGTGAGTTGGGTGGACGGATCACGGGATCGCGATACGATCCGCCGGGAAGTAATGGCCGTTGTCGAGGTCCTCGAGCAGGCCCGGCTGAGCTGGCTCCCAGCCGAGCGTCTGGCGGGTGATGGCGTTGGACGCCGGAAGGTCCAGCGTGACCAAGTTCGCGAGAAAGCCGAAGAAGCCCGGCAACATCAGTACGTCCGCAGGGATGGGCACAGCAGGCATGCCCATACGGCTGCCAATGGCCTCAGCGATCTCGCGGAACCGGATGCCCTCGCCCTCAATCCCGTGCCAATATTTGCCAGCCGGCCCCTTCTCCAGCGCCAGGCGGAACAGGGAGGCCAGGTCGCGGGCATGCACAGCCGGCCAGAGGTTCGCGCCGTCTCCGGGGTAACCGATTACGCCCTTCTCCTTCGCGAGACCGATCAGCAGCTGGAGGAAGCCGGCATCGGTCGTGCTGTGCGCGATGGGAGGAATTCGGACGACCGAAGACCGCACGCCCCGTCCCGCTAAGCCGATCACGGCGAGTTCCACGGCGTTGCGAACCCGCAGGGTGCCCTTGTATGCTTCGCCGCCGGGAAGAGCCGGATCTTCCTCGGTGGCCGGCCGGCCCAGGCCTTCCCACCCCGGCGAGCCGATGCTCCCCGAGACGACGAGCGGCTTTCCGGTCCCCGCCAGCGCCTCGCCGTAGGCGAGCATGATCTGGAGCTCCGCGGCTGCCACGGCGTCGATCCCGCCGGAGGGCAGCAGGTCTTGCCGGTGCGCGACGTGGATGACGCCGTCGGACTCCGCCGCCGCGACCTTGAGCCCATCGAGGTCGGTGATATCCCCGCGACGTACCTTGGCGCCGAGTGCCGATACCGCAGTCGCGGACGTGTCCGACCGGGCCAGGCCAATGACCTCATGTCCGGCCGCGATGAGCTCGGGGATGACATACGAACCGATATGGCCGGTCCCGCCAGTAACGAAAACGCGCATGCTGCTGCTCCTTGGGTAATGTGATGCGAGACGTGGTGCCGCGGGCTCAGCCGAGGAGGCTGACGCGGATTGAGAAGTTGGTGTGTTTGACGGAGTGGGTCATGAGGCCCAGCCACAGCATGCAGGCGTGCTCCAGCGTTCGGGCCATAATCAGCCGCCCGGTATCCATCGGACGTAGTCCGAGGCTGTCGATGAACGCCGAGACGCGCGCCTTCGCTTGAGAGTCGTCCCCGGCGATGAACACGTCCAATGGATGGCCCCCGATTGGACCGTCAGCCAAGACCCGGGCGTTCTGGGTGTTGAACGCCTTGACGATAGTGGCATTGGCAGGAGCAACCTTGGCGATCTCCTGCGCGCCGAAACTGTCTTCAGGAGTCAAGAAACCCGTGAAGTCGGATTTGATGGGGTTGGTGATGTCGACAATGAGCTTGCCTGCCAGCTTTTCGCCGTACTGCTTCACCACGTCGAGAACGGCCGAATAGGGAACCGCCAGGATGACAATGTCCCCGACCGGAGCGGCGCCAAACGTTCCGGTCGTCGCGCCGGCTCCGACCTGCTCGGCCAGCGCCCGCGACTTGGCACCGTCGCGGCTCATCACCTCGACGGTGTGTCCGGCCTTGGCGGCAAGGTCGCCGATCGCTGCGGTCATACCGCCTGACCCGATGATGCTGATAGTGCTCATGTTCATTTTCCTTGCGGGGCGGGCAGCGCCTTTGTTGCCATTTGTGCAGACGCACTCTATTTAGTGGTTCACCGATCCGCTTAGTAACCGGATCATCGATCCACATATGCGGATCACTGATCCGCTTATCAAGGCATCTCATGCGAGCCGACGCAAAAAAAATTACAGCCATATCCTCGCGGTCGCGCGTGACGTCGTCGCCGAGCACGGTATCAATGCGTCCATGCGCGATATCGCCCGTCGGGCCGAGGTCGGGTTAGCCACGCTGCTTCGTCATTTCCCGACGCGAGAAGCCCTGTTCGAGGCGCTGCTGTGTACGAATCTGGACGCACTGACTCAGAGGGCAGATGAACTCGAAACCTCGGATTCGCCTGACGAAGCGCTCATCTCCTGGTTCCAGGAGTGGTTGGCGTTCGCCCAAAGCTATAGGGGCGTCGTCGCCATGATGGCCGCCGCCCACACGAATCCGAACTCCGCTCTTTACGCTTCATGCGCAGCGGTGCACTCGGCGAGCGCGCGACTGCTGCTCCGCGCACAGGCCGAAGGCGCGGCGCGGCCCGACATGAATGGGGATGACCTGTTCGCCCTGATGACGGCGCTCGGCTGGGCGGTCGACCAACCCTCATTCGCGCCGCGGGCCGATCATCTCTTTCGCATCATTACGGGCGCCATCCTGGCGAACCCGTCGACCGGATCGGCTTCTGCTGCGCTCGACCGTCAAAACTAAGTATTCATCATACTGCTGACGAGAGGCGGAGCACTTCATCGTTTGCTTCCAAGCATCACCTCGGCCGCACGCATCGGATAGTGCTCGATCCGATGCGTGCATCGTGTCCCTGCCGGTGAGGACGTCATGTTCATCAGTCAAACTTGACCAGGTCCTTGAAGACCAGCCGGCCCCAGCTGTTCCTGCGCGCCTGCACGAGCAGTCGCCTTCGGAAAGCCCGCCTAGCTTTATCGGCGCAAAGCCGAGATTTTCCGCGAGCGTACCAATCTGCGCCGCGGCGTCTTCATCATCGCTCGCCAGGAATATGACTCTCCTGCCGCCCTTTACGGCCGGATCCTGGTCAAGGATGGCAGCGATCAAATGATTGAAACCCTTGACCAGTTCGCACCTGAGAAGGCCTGCTCAATGAACTTGGAAGACGGCTGTCAGAGTTGGGCTAGGCCGCCGTCGACCGCTACCTCGCTGTCATGAAGCTGCTGTCCGATGAGGCGAGGAAGGGTGCCGCCGCCCCGAGCTCTGCCGGATCGCCCATGCGCTGAAACGCAGTCATTGAGCCGCAAGCCTTCAAGCCGTCCTCTCCGAGCGCTTCGGTCGCGATGCAAGCGGGAATAGCTGCAAAGTCCAAGCTGAAACGTGAGTGTACCGCTTCTCAGGCCGCATACGGAACGGCCGGTTTCGGAATCGCCGTGCACACTCCTGACCGACGACAATGGGGCTGCCGGCTTGCGAGTTGAGCCGCCTCTCCTTAGGGCCGCCATCTGTCAGGTTACGATCACCAGAAGGCGCAAGCGAACAGAGTGATTGAAAAGGAACTCGATTTCCTGTCGCGAACGAACTCGGTCGCCTCGCGCGCCAATTTGCTGTCCGGGATCTTGATCCTGGAAATCACGTTACCATTCATTATTCTGCTCCATCAATTCTCGAGAACGGCCTGGGGCGTATTCCGAAAGCTGATGGCCATTCGGTTGTAGCTGTTCATCAGGCTGATCGCGATCGTCAGGTCGACGAGCTGCTTTTCATCGAAGACGGCACGCACGGCTTCATAGGCGGCGTCCGGAACCCCGGTCTGTGCAACATTGGTCACGCTCTCGGCCCAGCGAAGCGCGGCGCGCTCTCTCTCGCTGAACAGGCTGCCGCCTTCCTGCCAGGCTTGCACCAGCGCGATCTTCTCGATCTTCACGCCCTTCTTGACGAGGTCACGCGTGTGCATGTCAAGGCAATAGGCGCAGTTGTTGATCTGAGAGACCCGCAGATAGGCGAGCTCGACCAGTTCGGCAGGCAAGCCGCTCTGGAGAACATAGCCGTAGACGGTGCCGAGCGCCTTGGCGCCGCTCGGGGCGATCTGGTTGTAGTCGAGCCTCTTGGCCATCGTTCCGATCCGTTCAATTGAGGGGAGTAGTGAGGGCCTTGTCGTCGGAATCGACGACGAAGACCGCAAGCAGCTTCGCTGGCCTGGTCTTGCTGGCGTTGCGGCTGACCGAATGGGTTGCGTTGGGCAGCTCCGACCAACTCTCGCCCGCTTTGTAGATGCGGGTCTCGCCATCGTTCACCTTGGACTCGATCTCGCCCGAGACGACATAGGCGAAGATAAAGGCGGACCTGGCATGCCGGTGCGGCTGGGAAGCGGCGCCCGGCGCATAATCGACCTCGACGACGACCATCGATTTGCCGGGGATGTTCGGGATCACCTGCTCGAACTTCGGCGTGACCGTCTCCGATTGGTCGTCCTGCGCCCAGGCCGGCCCGACGATGGCAATCGCGGCGCAGGCGGCGGTGAAAATGGCACGAATTCGCATTGGCCTCTCCTTGCCCGTATAGATGCCGGCGAATCGGGCCAGGAAAAAGCACCAAGAACGCAAAAAAATCGTGTACTGAGGCTTCATGAGCAAGCTGCTGGACCTGGATTTGGATCGCGCCGCCAAGACTTCCCTTGCGGAGCAAATTCGCAAGGGCGTGGCCGTCGCAATCGAGGAAGGCGTTCTGGAACCAGGCGCACGGTTGCCCTCATGGCAGGACTTGGCGGCGCAGCTGGGTGTCGCGCGCGGCACCGTCCGGACCGCCTATGAGAAGCTCGCGGCCGCCCAGTTGGTCGAGGCAACGCCAGCTGAGGGAACGCGCGTCGCACAGCGCCCCCGCACCGTCGCGAAATCCGAGCCGGTGCCGGATGAAGGCTCCTTCATGCGGATTTATCAGGAGATGACGCAGGGTCCCCGGATCTTCCAGATGGGCATCCCCGCAAGCGATATCTTCCCCGCCACCTTGTTCGCGCGGATACGCGCGCATGCCATCCGCGCCGAAGCCGCTGCCGCCGCCCTCTACCCCGATCCTCGCGGCGAACTCGAGTTGAGGCGGGAAATCGCTGGCTACCTCGCCGTAGCGCGCGGCATCACCTGTCTGCCGTCGCAGGTCATCATCACTGGAGGTTTCGGTGCGGGGCTCGGCCTGGCGCTATCCGTTCTGAAGCTGGCGGGGGAGACCGCCTTGATCGAGGAGCCCAGTTTCCCATGGACCCGAAAGGGGCTCGAACTCGCCGGTTTGTCTCTCGCTCCGGTCCCGGTCGATTGCAACGGCATCGATCTCGATGACGCACTGTGCCAGCATCCGACCGCGAAGCTTGCCCTGGTCACACCGGGTCAACATGCGCCGCTCGGCTCGACCTTGTCGCTCGAGCGGCGCCTGCGCCTGCTCGAATGGGCAGCTTCGACCCAGGCCTGGGTGATCGAAGACGATTATCTGAGCGAGCTTCAGCTGACCGGCAGGGCCGCGCCGGCGCTCGCGTCGCTCGACCGCGACGGGCGCGTCATTCACATCGGGTCCTTCAGCAAGACAATCAGCCCGACCCTTCGGCTGGGTTTCGCGATCGTGCCGGCCAGCCTCGTATGCGCTTTCGCTGAAGTCGCGGCGTGCTTAGCGCCCGCCCCGGGACCGGCAGTGCAGCTCGCGACCGCCGAATTCATGCGGGAGGGCCACTATATTCGCCATCTCCGCCGCACGAAGCGGGCCTATGTCGCAAGGCGCGCGACGTTGCTCGAGCAGCTTTGGGCGAATGTGAATGCCGACCAGATTGCAACGCCGGGCCTGGCCGTGCTGCTGAAGCTGCCGAGGGAAATATCGGACATTGCCGTGGCGCGCGAGGTTTCGGCCTTCGGGATGTCGCCCGCACCGCTCTCCGCGTGGTATGCGTCGCCCGCCACTGCCGAATCCGGCCTCTTGCTCGGGGTCGCCACCACGCCGGGCAAGAACCTGGCAAAATCCTGTGATCGGCTCTTCGAGGCGATTAGGCGGATCGACGGCGGACAGCCGATTTGAGACTGCTCCAAGTAAGACGTTGCTAGGCAGCGACACTCGTTGAAACAAGCGACCACTGAACGAGGCCGTCTATGGTAACGCGAATCTTCGCCGGCAGCGCCTTTGTCTGCGGCCACAGGACGCTGATCGGCAGTTCGCCGCCTGACAGGCCCTCCAGGACAATCTGAAGGGCCCCGTCTTGAAGATCGCCTTCCACCATCCATGACGGAAGTTGCGTCAGACCGTGTCCTGCCTTAGCGGCCATCAGCACCGTCTCGAAATCCTGCAGTTCATGCTTGACGGGGACGGCCTGCCGCGCTGTCGAGCCGTCGGGTTGCTTCATCAGCCAGGCGATGCGGTTGCCTTGCCGTCGTCCGACGATGCAATCGTGTCCGGCAAGATCGCTCCAGGATCGCGGAACGCCCCGCCGTGCGAGATAGCCAGGTGCTCCGACTATCACCGTCTGCTGGACCCCAATCTGTCGCGCGACGAGGTCGGTCGAATCCTCAAGATTGCCGATACGCACGGCGAGGTCGATGTTTTCGCCGATCAGGTCGACCCGCCGGTCGGTGAAGCTGACATTGAGGTTCAGCGCCGGATAGCGTTTCGCAACCCCTAACAGTACGGGCATGACGTGCAGTCGACCGAACGCCGTCGGGAGATCGATGCGGACTTCGCCGCCAGGCGTGTCCCGCGCGAGCGCGAGGGCGCTCTCGCCACGCTCAAGTTCGTCGAGTGCCGCGACGCAGTGCTCCAGCCAGGCCTCTCCGGCAGGCGTCAAGGTCAGGCGGCGGGTCGTCCGGTGGAGCAGCTTGGAGCCCAAGCGCGCCTCCAGACGCGACACCGCCCGGCCGATCGCGGACTTGGCCATGCCCATTTCCGCCGCAACCGCGGTGAAACTACCGAGCCGAATAACGGCTACGAATTCGGCGATGCCATCGAAACGCGAGTTCATCCGCCTATTGTAGCTTCAGACGCAATAGTGAGTCCACCAGTCCGGCACTAATCTGCTGAGGAGTATCCCTTTATATCTTCTGGAGCTTTAATTCTCCACAGGAGCCGCCCCATGCCCTCTCTATTCGATTCCTTCGATCTAGGTCCCGTCCACCTCACGAGCCGCATCGTCATGCCGCCGATGACGCGCACCCGCACCTCCGAGGGTGCTCTTCCGACAGATGGCGACCTCCCGAACGAACTGACCGTCAAATATTACGGTCAGCGAGCTAGCGCCGGCCTGATCATCTCCGAAGTCAACGACGTGGATCAGTCCAGCCACGGCTACGCGCGGATTCCCGGGATTCACTCCGAAGCCCAGAAGCAGGCCTGGCGCCCGGTGACCGAAGAGGTTCATCGTCAGGGCGGCACCATCTTCATGCAGCTGTGGCATGTCGGCCGACTGGCGCATTCCTCGCTTCTGCCGAACGGCCAGGCGCCAGTGGGCGTGACCGCGGAACAGGCCGTCGGCTCAGAGGTGTTCGCCCATGGCCCGGACGGCCGGTTGCGCTTCATGGCGGCAGAGACGCCGAGGCCGCTCAGCACCGAGGAAGTGACGGCCATGGTGGGAACCTTCGCCAAAGCCGCTGCCAATGCGCGGGAGGTCGGGTTTGACGGCATCGAGATCCATGCCGCCAACGGCTATCTGATCGAGCAGTTCATGAACTCGGTGCTCAACACCCGCACCGACCGCTACGGCGGCGGCAGCATGGAAGATCGTGCGCGCTTCCTGATGGAAGTCGTCGACGCGGTCGTGGCGGAATTCGGCGCGGGACGCGTGGGGGTTCGCCTCTCACCGTTCGGCAAATATGGTTCAATGCCCGCTGATCCGCTCGTCGAGGAGACGTTCCTGTACATCGTCGAGCAGCTCGGGCGCCGTGGCGTGGCCTATGTCCATCTGCTCTACGAACTGCTGCCCGACGGCAACATGGAATCGGCCACATTCGAGGCGCGCCATCTCGACCACGACATGCTCGCCAAGGCGCGAGCGTCGTTCCCCGGCGCGTTCATCTGGTGCGGCGGCTTCAATGACGTCGAGCGCGCCCAGGCAGCGCTCGATACCGGGCTGGTGGACCTGATTGCCTTCGGCAGGCCGTATATCGCGAACCCGGATCTCGTCGAGCGTCTTCGGAGCGGCTGGCCATTGGCCGTAGCGGACCGGTCCGTCTATTACACCCGCAATGGCGAGGTGGGGTACACGGACTTCCCCACCTAGTCGAAGAATGGCGCCGCAAGCAGGGCCGCCTGACACGACGATAGGCCGAGCAGGAGTCCGGCGCAGCGCCACGCACTCCTGCCGGTCGAGACGACCTCCATAGGTTCCGGCGGAGTCGCCCTGTGCCCGCGCAGATCCTGGATCTGGGTGCGCCTGACCGCCCTTCTTTCACTACAGGCAGAAACATCATGACAAAGCGAACATTTCTCGTCACCGGCGCCAGCAAGGGCATCGGCCGCGCGCTCTCGGCGCGGCTCGCCGCCGCCGGTCATCACGTTGTCGGCATCGCTCGTGGCGATAATCCAGCGGACGAGCTTGGCGTGAAGGCCATCGCGAAATGGAGGAGCAGCCCGCCTCGAGGCCATTGGCAGGAGGCGGGCGTGAGGATTAAATATTCGCTTGTGCTAATATAAAAATGACGTAACGTAATGTCCGGCATCTTGAGGATGCGCAACCGTGGGGGAGTACGATGAGAGTTGCTATATTTTGCGCGGCTATCATGATCGCTGCGACTGGTGGCACCATTGCCAAGGAAAAGAAAGTGGTGGTCGGTGATGCTGCGGCCCTGTGCTCTACGAAGCACTCGACCAAGAAGCAGGTGAGAGATCTGGACTGCGGTTTGACTGGCACGGCCAAAATGCCGGATGGAGCAACCCCGGAAAAGCCGCGCCTCGGATACGACACCGATCCGTGGATGGTCATTGGCTTTTAAAGCTGGCTGCAGATAGCCGCCAACTTGCGGCGTGGCCGATGGTCGCCAGGTACTTGGAATGACACTCGTATCAAATTCCAGCACGACCAAACGAATTACCGCAATCCACCAGCAATCCCCAATTGCCGTGAGCCCATCGGGCGCTTGGCGAATTGGGACGTGGTTTCGGCACGACTACCTGCCGACGAAGTAGTTATCTGCGCGCCGATTGTCGCTGATTGTCTATGGAATTTTTTTACTTTTGTTTTCAGTGTGTTACGTTGCAGATTGGCGTATTTTCGGCGGCGTTTGAGTGGGGGTCAGTAATGATCCGGTGGTGGGCCGAACTCGATGATCCTGCCACGATGCATGACAGAGAACCGCCCGCCAAAATGGGTGACGACGGCAACATGGCATGGTGCACCGGCTTGTATACGACCTGAGGCGTCACGTTTGCACTCACAAAGAGCTCAATCTCGGCCCTGCGATATTCATGGATGAGGCATACGTGTGTTAGTTGTGGTAAGGAAATGACGCATTCTTTTCATGGAGATTGCGATGAGGGAGAGAACGATTGAAAGCGGCCTCAGCCCGCAAATGCAGGAGGCCATTCCGATAATTCGACGCGTTTTCAGACAACATGCGCCGAGGCGGCTTGAGCTTGAGCTTACTGCTGGAAAAGAGTGGTATAATCATTCCCGCTGGTCCCTGCATCATTCCGGCAATGCGGTTGATATTAGGACGAAAAAGCTGGCGGATCGCGGGACCGGTATGTTGTCAATCCTTTTAGGATACTTTTTGCAGCAGGAACTTAACTCTGAACTTGGCAAGGCCAAGTATTTAGTCCTGGTGAACGATCAAGGGCCTATGTTTCCGCATATTCACGTTCAGTATAATCCAGGGGCCAGAATGAGCACACCTGGGGACTATGACGGCAAGCGACGGCGAGAGGTCTAGCCGCCCAAAGGAACTCATTTGCGTGCTTGGTTGCCTTTTGCACGCTAGCGCGGACAAAAGCCTCGCCGCGCTCTTGCGCCATGCCGTGGAAGGCATCCTTCAATCCACCGCGGGACGCAAAAGCCGTTTGATGCGCCGGTACCATCCGCCCAAATTACTCGAAGAAATAAGTAAAGCCCCCGTCGGAGGCTCCGACGGTCACCTTCGTCATCTTTTCACCGTCAAGCGACCGGTTGAGCACGCCGCGGCTTAATTCCGGCAGAAGCGTGTTGGTTAAGATGGCATCGATCATCCGCCCGCCGGATTCGATTTCCGTGCAGCGCGCCCTGACCAGATCGATGACGCCGTCGCCGATCACCAGTTCCGCGCCACTGGTTGCACGCAGCCGGCGAGCGATCCTGGCGAACTGATGACGGGTGATCGCCTCGATCATCGAATCCGACAGCGGGTAGTAAGGAATGGTTACCACCCGTCCAAGAAACGCCGCCGGAAAAACCTTCAGCAACGGCCGGCGCAAGGCCGTATCCAGATCTTCGAGGCCGGTCCGAACCGTGCCGTTCCTCGTCCGGTCCATGATGACTTCGGAGCCGACGTTCGAGGTGAGCAGGATCAATGTGTTCTTGAAATCGATGCGCCGCCCTTCGCTGTCGTCCATCATGCCCTTGTCGAAAACCTGGAAGAAGATTTCGTGGACGTCCGGATGCGCCTTCTCGACCTCGTCGAGCAGGATCACCGAATAGGGTTTGCGCCGAACCGCCTCTGTCAGGATGCCACCCTTGCCGTAGCCGACATAGCCGGGGGGCGCTCCCTTTAAAGTCGAGACAGTATGCGCCTCCTGAAACTCCGACATGTTGATCGAGATCAGGTTCTGTTCGCCACCATAAAGCGTCTCCGCCAAGGCCAGCGCGGTTTCGGTCTTGCCGACGCCGGAGGGGCCACAAAGCAGGAACACCCCCACCGGCTTTTCCGGCGCGCCGAGCCCGGCGCGGCTGGTCTGCACACGCTTGGCGATCATCTCCATGGCATGCTCTTGGCCAACCACGCGCTCGCACAGAGTGGCCGCGAGCCGGAGGGCTTTTTCGGTCTGGCTCGACAGCATGCGCCCCGTGGGGATGCCGGTCCAGTCCTGGACCACCGCGGCCACGGCATTTCGATCAACCGAGGGCAGGATCAGCGGCGCCTCGCCTTGCGCCTCGGCCAGTTCAGCCATGCGTTCGCGCAACCGGGTAAGATCGGCGACCGGATCAGGTGGAAGTCCATCGGCAACAGCCGTTTTCACTTTGGGATCGGATGCCTTGTCCTTGGACGTTTGGATCTCAGGCAACTCAGACTCAGAGGCATTGGCATCCGCTGGCGTTTCCACCCCATCGAGCGGCATACCGTCGCCGCGCAGCCGGGCACGCAATTCGAGTATCTCGGCAACTAAAACTCTTTCGCGGTCCCAACGTTGTTGCGCGGCAGCCAGCGCGACCCCTGTTTCGGCAAGTCCGGTGTCGACCCGTGCCTGCCGTTCGGTCACCTCGATCCCGATCGCCGCCTCACGATCGATGATGCCGTGCTCGACCTCCAGCGCCTGGCGCCGCCGTATGATATCCTCGAGCTCGGCCGGCGTGGCATGCTGCGAGATTGCGACCCGGGCGCAAGCGGTGTCGAGAAGGCTTACCGCCTTGTCGGGTAGTTGCCGCGCCGGGATATAGCGGTGTGACAGGCCCACTGCCGCCTCGATCGCCTCATCCAGTATCTGCACCCGGTGGTGCTGCTCGAGAACTCCGGCCACCCCGCGCAACATGAGAACGGCCACAGCTTCGGAAGGCTCGTCGATCTTTACCACCTGAAACCGACGGGTCAGCGCCGGGTCTTTTTCTATGTGCTGCTTGTATTCAGCCCAGGTCGTTGCCGCGACGGTACGCAGTTCACCGCGTGCCAGCGCCGGCTTCAGGAGATTGGCCGCGTCGCCGGTTCCAGCAGGGCCGCCTGCGCCGATCAAGGTGTGAGCTTCATCGATAAAAAGGATAACCGGTGTTTCGGACGACTGCACCTCGTCGATTACAGCCTTAAGCCGTTTTTCGAACTCGCCCTTTACGCTTGCCCCGGCCTGCATCAAACCGACATCGAGCATGCGCACGCTGACGCCCTGTAGCATCGGCGGTACATCGCCCTGGGCAATACGCAAGGCGAAGCCCTCGACGACCGCGGTCTTGCCTACCCCGGCTTCGCCCGTCAGGATCGGGTTGTTCTGCCGCCGCCGCATCAGGACATCAACGATCTGCCTGATCTCGGGGTCGCGGCCGACGACGGGATCGATCTTGCCGTCGCGGGCGCGCTGGGTCAGGTCGGTGGCGTATTTCGCCAGCGCCGAATCCCCACCCGGAGCCCGCCGTGGCATCTCCGTTGCGGAGACCGTGGTCGAGGTGCCAGCTTCGAGTGAGCCCTCCATGACATCGGCGAACCGCGCGATCACCGCGTCGGCGTCGATCTCGTCGAATGCGCCGCTGATCTTCGACAGCAGGCCTTCTAGGACCGGGGTCTTCAGGCAAGCGAGCAGAATATGCGCGCTGCGGACTTCCTCGACGCTGAACTCAAGCGTCGCCAAGTTCCAGGCCTCCTGGATGGCATGAAAGATGTGGTCGGAAAATTCCTCGATCGATGTGGCGCCGTATGGCAGCTTGTCCACGGCGCGGGTCATATCGGCCGTGAGCCGGCTGGCATCCACTCCCGCATCGGCGATGATCATTTGCACGTCCGAGCGATCGGAAAGCACCAGTTGCTCGATGAAGTGGACGAGTTCGACGTAAGGGTTGCCGCGCAGCTTGGCGGTGTCCGCGGCTGCCTTGAAGGCGCGCACGCCGACAGGATTGAGCTTGCCGACCAGTTCCTTACGCTTGAAGCTCTGTGACGACCGGCGCTGTTCCATCGAACCTGCTCCTGCAATCTGCCAGTCGATAACCTGCCACATAAGCCGTCGCTTGACAAAGCGCCCGATGGACGGCGTCGCCAAGGCCGTTCGCGGGGCCGTCAGCCTTTGGAAGCCCAGACCACTGGCGGCAGAAGAATTTCGCGCATCCATGTGGTGCATTTTACCGACCGGGTTCGGCAGTCTCGCCAAGCCATCCCATAGCGAATACGCGGTGGTCAGCTTTCGTTAGTTTTTAAGCAGCGGCTTTAATTGGCGTACGGCACGTCAGTGTGGTAACCTTGGGTCAAGTGCCGTTGAGGGCCGGTCGCTGGGGGTCTGTGTGATTGATGTCGCACTTTGGCTTACTCCGCTCGACGGTGAAAATCCGTCAGGGGAGGATTTGCGCAACAACCCGGCCTTCCATGAGCTGGAGCGACTGACGGAACAGCAGAAGAAAGTCGAGTTCCAAGGCAGCAAAAACACTGAAGTCGACGTTCCGATAGACTGGCCTACCGTGCTTACCAGGGCTGAAGAGCTGCGGTCTCACGGCCGGGACCTGCGCCTTCTCGTCATTGTTACGCGTGGACTGGCCAACGAGCATCGGTTGGCCGGCCTGGCTGCCGGCCTGACCCTCATCGCGCAAACCGTCGATCAGCATTGGACGACCATGCATCCGGCCCTGCGGCCCGGTGCCACGCCGCGCGAAGCAGCCTTGCGCCGCATCAATGCGCTTACCGACCTTCAGAACAGCCAGGACGGTCTACTCAAAGATTTGCGGAAAATGACATTCTTTGCGCCGCGCGCCATTGGGCCGATCCTGGGCGCGGATCTGGAGAAGGGTTCGCTTGACGAGCGGGTCATGCTGCAGGAGGCTGCTTCGGGACTGAATGCGGCCGAGAAGGCGAAGCTGGCAAGCGAGCACAGCCAACTGGTGAACCGGGTGCGCAGCGCATGCGCGGCGCTGATTGATCAGGCCGGGCCAGAAATGACGTTGCTCATAGCCGACGCCCGCGCCGCGATCGCCGCTCTCGAGAGCGTCGAAGCCGCCTTTAACTCCCGCCTCGAAGGCGCTGGCGCCACGCTTCCCGAGTTAAAGCGGTTTCTGCAGCGTCTGCTGACGACCCTCGAACGAAACGCGACCGGTGCCACTGCCGCGAACGGCCTCGCAAAGCCGGTCGCGACGCCAGCAGAACCGGCAGCACGTGTTCGCAACGGCGATGGAGCCGATACGATGGCAAGCGTGGCAAGCTACGCAGCATCCGGCGACAGCGGCCTGCCCGACCGGATCTCCTCGCGCGACGATGTCGTCAAATGCCTCGATCTCGTCGTCGCCTTCTATGACAGCACCGAACCGTCCAGCCCGATCCCGCACCTGGCGCGGCGCGTGCGCCGAATGGTGCATATGGATTTCGTTGAACTGATGGAAGATCTCGCCCCGTCGGGACTGAAGGAATTTCGGCTTCTTGCCGGCGTTCCCGATGTCAAGAAGACGGCACAGAAAGATGAAAGGTAAGACACATGCCAGCCGAAAGCAAAGCCAAGGTCATCGAACGAAATCGCGCGCCACGGGTGCAGATCGCCTATGACGTGGAAACCTACGGCAGCCCGACGACGATCGAACTGCCGTTTGTCATGGGCGTGATGGCCGACCTTTCCGGTGCTTCGCAAACCAAGGAAGCGTCAAAGTCGGTTCTGGACCGCTCCTTTGTCGAGACCGACGCGAACCGCTTCCCCAAGTTCATGGAGGCGCTCGGACCCCGCGTCAAAGCGCGGGTGAAGAACACGCTGCCGCAGGCCGAAGGCCAAGAGCGCGACGAGGAACTGGCACTCGATCTCACCTTCACCAAAATGGGCGATTTCGCCCCCGACAAGATCGCCGAGCAGGTTCCGCAACTGGCCGAGATCCTCAAGATGCGTCGTCAACTCGAGGAATTGCTGGGCTTCATGGATGGCCGCGTAGACGCCGAAAAACGTATCGCGCAGTTGCTGAACAACGAGCCACTTCTTGGCAAGATCGCCAGCCAGGCGCTGACTGACGACGACAAGACGGGAGAATAAACCATGGCCGAACAGCAAAAGACCGCCACCCTCGCCGCCGAGGCCGAAGCCATAGACCTTGGAGAATTCAGTGGACTCCTCGAGAAGGATTTCAAGGTCAAGAAAGACGACAGCGAGAAGCTGCAGCAACTCGTGCGCAATCTCGCGCTCGCAGCGCAGTCCCGTTCCGACACCACTACCATCTCGTCCAATGCCATCAAGTCGATCAAGTCGCTGATCGCCGGTATCGACAAGATGCTGACGGCTCAGGTCAACGAGATCCTGCACGCGCCGGAAGTGCGCGAAATGGAAGGCACATGGCGCGGCCTGTGGTACCTCGTCAATAACACCGAGACCGACCAGAAGCTTAAAATCCGGGTGATGAACATTTCCAAGGAGCAGCTAGCCGACACGCTCGAAGACTACGAAGGCCAGATGTGGGATCAGAGTCCGATCTTCAAGAAAGTCTACACAGACGAATATTCGATGCTTGGCGGCGAGCCGATCGGCTGCGTGATCGGCGCCTACGAATTTTCCAACCACCCGCGCGACGTCGGTCTGCTACGCAACATCTCCGGCATCTGCGCTTCTGCGCATACGCCTTTTATCGCGGCCGCCTCGCCTCGACTGTTTCGTATGGATAGCTGGCAGGAATTGCCGAACCCTCAGGATCTACAGCAGATCGTTTCCAACCCGGCCTATGCCTCCTGGCAGTCGCTGCGCGAAAGCGAGGATGCTCGCTACATCGGGCTGACCATGCCCCGCGTCCTGGCCCGGCTGCCATATGGCACGGACACCGTTCCGGTGAAGGGCTTCACCTTCGAGGAAGAGGTGCAGGGCGATCACAACAAGTATGTCTGGATGAACGCCGCCTTCCCGATGGGCGTCAACATCAACCGCAGCCACAAGCTGTTTGGCTGGGGTACCCAGATCCGCGGCGTCGAGAACGGCGGAACGGTGCTTAATTTGCCGGTGCACAGCTTCCCGACCGATGATGGGTCGATAGCGATGAAATGCCCCACGGAAGTCGCCATTGATGACCGGCGTGAGGCGGAACTCGCCAAGCTTGGCCTGATGCCGATCCTGCACCGGAAGAACACGGATCTTGCGGCTTTCATCGGTGCCCATTCGTTACAGGACGACGAAACGCGCGCCGGCCGACTGGTGGACCCCGATGCGCAGTCTAATGAGCGGCTGAGCGCCAACCTGCCCTACTTGTTCCCGGTTTCGCGCTTTGCGCACTATCTCAAAGCCATAGCGCGAGACAAGGTCGGGTCGTTTAAGGAACGCTCCGACATGCAGATCTGGTTGACCGAGTGGATCAACCGCTACGTGCTGGCCAACCCGGCCTTTGCCGACGACAAGGCGCGCGCCAAGCGCCCGCTCGCCGCCGCCGAGGTCCAAGTGGACAGCGTGGAGGGGCGGCCGGGCTACTACAACGCCCGCTTCTATCTGCGCCCGCATTACCAGTTGGAGGGCATCAATGCCTCGCTTCGACTGGTGTCGGAACTGCCGTCCGTTAAGACTTGATTGCAGCAACAACAATCTTTTTTTTGACAATGGTGGAGAGAGACAATGCCAGTAAAGATTGATGGTTTTCTGAAGGTTCCCGATATCAAGGGCCCCAGCACCCGCGACGGCCACGATGATGAGATCGAAATCCATGGCGTCGACTACAAGATGGTCGCACCCTATGACCCGAATTCGCTCTCACGTCGGGGCCGCGTGTCCATGGGCATGATCAAGTTCATCAAACACTACGACAAATCTTCGCCCTATCTCAAGAAAGCCTTGTTCGAGAACAAGGCCCTCGATGAAGTGGTGTTCTCGGCACGTCGGACGATCGATGGCGAGACTAAGGATTATCTGGTCGTCACCCTCACCGACGCCTCGATCATGGAATACGACATGTCGCAGGCCGAGGATGAGGAAGACCTGATCCAGGAAGAGGTCAGCTTCGCCTACAAGAAGATCAAGTTCGTCTATGACGGCAATGATGAAGCCGAAATGGATGTCTATGTCGGCAAGTGAGGGTCGGCGACCCGACGCTGGCAAGCAGCACAGTACCGGCAGCTTGCGGGCAAAAAGCGAGGCCGTCCAGCCGTCGCTTTGGGATCGCCTCGTCAATGACCTGCCTGGTCTGACCTCGGAGATAGACGGGCTGCGCCATGTCTTGCTCGACGAGCTTGGCGCCGACCGTGTCGACGCCCTCGTTGGCGCCAGCGCGCGGGCCATCGACGCTGATGCCGAACTCACAGCCGAGCAAAAACGGCGTCTGCATCGATTGGCCTTTCAGACCCAGCATCGGGTCGAGATCGAAAGTCGCGGCGTTGTGGTGTCAGCCCGCGTCCTCAGAGAAGCAGTGCGGCGTGACGTCGAGGCGCTCTTCAACACCGAGCGCTTCGAGGCCACGCCGCTCCTGTCCGATCTGGAAAATGAACAGGTATCGGACAACCCACCATCGCTCGCAGATTTCCCGGAGGTGCGCCGGAGCGTGGTCAATTACGGCGTCCCCTCCTTCTCGGGCAGGTCTTCGCGCGACTTTGATCGCGATGTGCTGGCGCGTGAGATCCGTGCGGTGCTCGCCACCTTCGAGCCCCGCCTCAAGGAAAGCGCAACAAAGGTCACAGTGACGCTTGGCGACAAGACCGCCGGCCTCAAGATCGAGATTGACGGTGTGCTGATCATAACCCCGACACCGGAACGCATGCGCCTGCGCACTACGATCAATCTCGATAACGGCGCGGCGCGGACCGAAATCAGGGACGCCTGAGATGGATCGGGTCTTCGTCGAATACTACGAGGAGGAGTTGACCCACATCCGCGGCCTTGCGGCCGAATTTGCCGATATGCATCCAGCGGTCGCGCGCAACCTTTCCCTCGACACGGTCCCCTGTCCGGACCCCTATGTTGAGCGGCTGCTGGATGGCGTGGCTTTCCTCGCGGCGCGCACCCGGCTAAAGGTCGACGCCGAGCGTTCGCGATTTTCGCGCAGTGTGCTCGACGTTCTTTATCCCGATCTGGTCACCCCGGCGCCGGCAACGGCGATGGTGGTGCTCAAACCAGGCCAGCAGGTCCAGACCATGCTCGACGGCCACGTCGTCAGGCGCAACACCCGGCTGGTTTCCAGCCTGCGGCCCGGCCTTTCGACGCGCTGCACTTTCTCGACCGCGCAAGAGACGACCCTGTGGCCGATAGCAATCACTTCGGTCAGCTATTTTCAGGACCGCAGCGCGTTGGCGGCGGCCGGGATGGCCACGGTCGGCGGTGTGCGCGGCGAGGCGGCGCTCCGCATCACGCTGGCCCCGACCGGAAAAGGCAAGCTCCACGAATTGACGCTCGACCGGCTCGATATTTATTTTGCCGGGCGAACCAAGGCGCCGCTGCTATTCGACGCGATCTTCGGCACTTGCTCAACCGTTGGCGCACGCGCTGAGGGCAAGAGCAACCCGTTGTCGCCCTTGCCAGCGCCCGAAATGGTTGGCATCAGCGACGACGAAGCCTTGATGCCGCGTACCCGCCCGACATTCGAAGGATATCGCCTCCTGCGAGAATACTTCATAATGCCCGAGCGCTTCCACTATGTGCGGGTTTCGGGGCTACAGCCTGTCGTGCGTCGATGCGACGGAGGGCTTGAGATCGTCTTCCAATTCAGGCGTCCGGTGCCAGAGTTGGCCGATCTGACATCGGCCGACTTCGAACTTTTCGCGACGCCGATCATCAATCTTTTCGAACGTGAGTGCAACGTCGTCGAGATCGATGCGCGTAAGACACGCCAGGTTTTGCATGCAGACCGCACGAGGGCGCGCGACTTTGAAATCTATCGGATCATTCGTGTCGAGGACGCCGACACCGAAGGCAACGACGCCGAAATTCCGGAACTGTTCAGCCTGGGGCAGAACAGCGGCAGTGGGTGGGTCTACTCAACCGAGCGGCGCCCTCGGCGCGCGACCGAAGACGAACGGCGCGACGGTCTAACGCGCACGTCATACACCGGCGACGACGTTTTCCTGGCCGTATCGCGACCGCTCGCAAGCCCGGCGTACCGACCTCTGAAGCGTCTCGACGTCGTAGCACTGTGCACCAATCGTGACCTGCCGATCCTCGATGACAATCCCACATTGACGCTTGAGGCCGGCGACCCGGTCGAAATCGTCAGGCTCCTTGGAGCCCTGCGTCCACCGCAGCCGGCGATCCCCGCAGCACTGCCCACAGGGGCCGAGGGTGAATCGCGCGCCGACGATCTCGCCTGGCGGCTGGTGGCACAGCTCATGCTCAACTTCCTCAGCCTTGCCAAGGAGGGCCGCGGCGTCGACCCGTTGCATGCGCTTCTCGATATCTATGCCGACCGAGGCGATCCCAGCCTGGCTCGCAATGTACATTCGATCGCCCGCATCGACTCGCGGCCCGTCGTGGAGCGGCTTCAGATCGAGGGGCCGATGTGCTTCGGACGCGGCACCGAGGTGACGTTGCATGTCGATGAATCCATCCTGGCTGGCCAAAGCACTTTGCTGCTTTCGGCCTTGCTGGCGCGGCTGTTCGCCCGATATGCCGGAATAAACGGTTTCGTGCGGACCCGCACGCGGCTGCTGCAGAAGCAGGAGGATGTGCCATGGCCGATGACGCCCGGCAATCGCTCCCTGATCTAGACAAGCCCAGCCCAAACCCCGCTGAAGGTCTGTCCGAAGGGTTCGACTTTTTCGAATTGCTGCGCCGTCTCGAACAGCAAAATGCCGTGTTCGGCCATTCCGGCCGTCCCGACCGTGAGCCGGCAAGGCTTGGCCAGCATGTGCGCCTCGCCTTCTCGGCCAGGGACCTGGTCCATTTCCGCGAAGCCGACAACGGCAAGCCGGCCCGGGTCACGATTGCAAATCTGGGTCTCTTGGGCCCCGAGGGTCCAATGCCGCTGCATCTGACGCGCTGGGTGCTCGACCGGCTGTCGCAGCGGTGGTTCGCCGGGGCCAACGCACAGCTGACCAGCGACACTACTTTCGTCGATTTCGTCAACATTCTGCAGCACCGCATGATCGCCCTTTACTATCGGGCGTGGGCGGATGCGAATCCGGCCGTTCAGGTTGAACGCGCGGTCGGTGGCCGGGTTCGCGCCATGCTTGCGGCCATGGCCGGTATCGGACTTCCCGGCACCCGAAACATCGATCTCGACATGGTGAAGCTTCGCCAGGCGGCTTCGCTCGCCAGCCAGGTCGAGGGCCCGGAACGACTGACACTGTTCCTGGCGGAAGCCTTCAAGGTGCCGGTAAAGATCAGGGAATTCGTCGCCGCCTGGACAATCATACCAGCAGGCCTCCAGACCCGCCTCGCAAAATCCTTTGCTGTGCTCGGTCGGGGGGCGACGATCGGCCCACGCGTTTTCACCCGCCAAAGCAGGATCGAACTGCGGGTCGGCCCTTTGAAGTATGATGATTTCAAGACATTCCTGCCGGGCAGCCAGCGGCTCAAACTGTTCCAGTACGCGGTTCGCGACATGGTCGGAGAATCTCTCGATGTCGATCTGCGTATCGTGCTTGCGCGTGAAGCAGTGCCGCCGCCCCGTATTGGAGCGGTGCAGCTCGGCCGAACCGCCTGGCTTGCGCGACCCGCTGAAAGGGGAGATGCTGATGATATGCGGCTGCGCACAATCGTCGGATGGCGGCCGGAAATGGCGGGGGGCGCGGCATGAGTCTGCTGCTAACGCTAGAGCAAGGGCCACGCGCCCAGGCGGTGCGGCAAACTCGCCTGGACGAAGGTGAGCTGGTGATCGGCCGCAGCGCCGATGCAGGCTGGCAGATCGATGATCCCGACATGTTCGTTTCACGTGCTCACTGCAAAATCTCTGGCGGGCGAGATGGATATTTCGTCACCGACACATCGAGCAGCGGTTTGTTCATAAACGATTCCGATAGCCCGCTTGGTCCAGGCAAGTCCGCACGCCTTCAAAGCGGCATGCGGCTCAGGCTGGGCGATTACGTCGTCTGTGTCGACCTGCAGATCGCGGCCGCTCAAGCGCCCGCAGTCATCCAGCCGGTACCAGAACGTCTGCCAGCGGCATCGCGGGCGCCGGTAAGCATCGGCCGCGATGACTTCTTTTCCGCCAAGGTCGAAGAAACGCCGCAACGGCCTCGACCTGCTGATCTGCCGAACCCGTTCGAGCAGCCGATCCCAGGGGCGTTCGAGCGCGCGTCTTCCGGCCAGCGCAACTCGCCTGCTTTCGACGACCCGTTCAGCCTCGATCCGGTTTCAACGCCGGTGTCAAAAAGCGCCGCCGCTTATGTCGAGCAGGGCGGGGTGGCCAGCCGGGCGGATCCATTCAGCTTCGACCGGCCCCCCTCTCCCAGCCACGGAGGCGAATCCGCAGCGGGAAAGCTGTCCGACTTCAACGACGATTTTGGTTTCGGACCGGTCTCCTCGCCCAGTTCGACGAATAACTCGGCCTCGACCGGACAGCGCGAGCGCATTGCCCAACGGCCACCATCCGCCAATCCCTGGGATATTCCCGCGCAACCGGCCGATGTCCTGCCTCCAGCGCGCATGGGTGCTGCTTCCAAACCTGCCCGCCCGCCGGCAAGCGCGCAGCCTGCCGAGATGGCGCTCCGCGCCGCCTTTTTGCGCGGCATGGGCGTCGAGGAAGCCGATTTCCCCGGGCGCGACAGCATCGTGGAAATGGAGAAGTTCGGCCGCGAGTACCGGCTGATGATGGAAGGACTGATGCAGCTTCTGCGCAAGCGGACCGAGGAGAAAGGAAATGCTCGCGTCGCCCAGACAATGGTCGGTGCCTCCGAAGTCAATCCGCTCAAATTTCTGCCGTCGGTCGACGACGCCATCGTGACGCTGATCGCCGAGCGCAGCCCCGGATTTCTCGCCGGGGAGGCGGCAATCGCCGATGCAGTTCGCGATCTCGCGCAACATCACGTGCGCGCCTGGCGAGGCATACAGGCCGCTTTGCGACGGATGATCGATCGTTTCGATCCCGCAGCGATCGAGGAAGAGCTGAAATCGAATTCGGCGATCGGCACCCTGCTTTCGGGCGGGCGCGGCGCCAAGCTGTGGGAGCTCTATCAAAAACGCCATCGCGAAATCGCCGAAAGCGCGGAAAAAAGCTTCCTTGGCGAAATCGGCACTGATTTTCGAGATGCATATGAGGAGGAGTAAGCCATGATCGACCGACGTGAATTGATGATTGCCCTGGGCGCGACCGGGCTGGTTGCAGCGTGCCAGAGCGGTCCGCCAAAGCCGTCGGTGATCACCGTCAACGTGACCGGCGGGGCCGGCATGAATCCGGGGCCAGGTGGCGGCGACCGGCCGGTGACGGTTCTCGTGATGCGGTTAAAAAGCACCGGCAAATTCAATTCCGCCGACTATTTTGCGCTGCAGGGGGATGCCGGCAGCGCACTCGCAGGAGATCTTATCGGTTCCGACCAGATCGCCGTCGGGCCCGGAAAATCCGCATCCAAGACCATCACGGTCGAGCCGGACGCGACGGCTCTGGGCTTCGTTGCACTGATCCGCGAACCTGGCGGCAGGAACTGGCGGACAACCAAGTCGGTGTCGCCGGGATCAAAGTTCACCATCAATGTCACGTTGGGCAGCGGCGGCATCTCCGCCTAGCGGCCAAGGTAAGGGAGCTCAATGCAGAGAGTAGCGGCATGAGCGATGCAAACAGGGTGCTATGGTCCGAAGGACTTTTCCTGCGAACCCAGCATTTCCAGCAGCAGGATCGTTTCTTCGAGGCGACGGTGCGCGGCGCGTTGCAGGCCGGACAACTGCATACGTTCGGCTTTCGACAGCTGACGCTGGACCAGGCATTGCTGGAAGCCGGCCAGGTCGCGATCCTGTCGGCCCGGGGCATCTTCCCGGATGGGACACCCTTTTCCATTCCGGATTTGATGGACGCGCCGCGACCGCTACCGGTCACCCCCGAGACGGGCGCAGGGCCGGTGCTGGTCGCCTTGCCGCTGGAGCCTCCCGGTGGTGTCGGCTTCGATCCGGCACACGCCGCCGCCTCTGGAGCGCGATATCATGGGCGGATTGTTTCGGTGCGCGACGCTGTCCAGGGCGGTTCGGATCCTGAAGAAATCGAAATCGCCCGTCCGCAGGCGCTGCTGCTTGCACCTGGCAAGTCGGTTGGTGGCTACACCGCTTTGCCGATAGCCGACCTCAACGGAGTTCGAGCCGATGGCGGCGTCTCTCTGGACGAGACCTTCCTGCCACCGGCACTGGTTACCGGCGCGGTGGCCTGGTATCGGCAATTGCTTCTGGAAGTTGTCACCGGCCTCGACCAGATCGCCGAGGCGCATGGCAAGATGGTCATGGGCGGGCCTGGGCGCAGCGTCGAAGACCTGTTGATGCTCAATCTCGCCAATGCGGCGCGGCCGCGACTGGCTCACATGCTGGCGCAGGATGTCTTCCATCCGGCCGAGCTTTACCTGGAACTCGCCGGGCTCGCCGGTTCGATGGCAACTTACGGATCGAGCGCGCGGCGGCTGGGCGAGTTGCCCGCTTACGATCACATGGCGCCCGGCCCTGCCTATTCGGCGCTGGCGGATGCGCTGCGCTCGCTCATTCTCAGCCTTCGCTACATCGAGCCGAAATCGCGTGCGCTGCCTGTCATGCGGCACTCGACCAATGTCTGGAAAATTCGCATCGACAACCCAAAGCTGCTGGTGGCCAGCCGCATCGTCATCCGGGTCGGCTCGGAGCTGTCGGAGGATGCCTTGCGCAAGATCTTCGTCAATCAGGCGACCGTCGGCTCGGCCGACCAGTTCGAGGGCCTGTGGAAATCGCGCTTGCCCGGCATTCCGCTAAAACCGCTTCATTCCCAGCCACGCGAAATCCCCTACGACGGCGATCGGCTGTGCCTCGAATTGGATCAGAAAAGCGAACACTGGGCCTCGCTGCTCGACGCACCAGGCTTCGTCATCGGTGTTTCGGGCGTGTTGCCAAGCGAGCCGCAGGTGGACTGCTATTCGGTGAACAGGTGAGATCATGAGCCGCGATGATCCTTTCGGACTGTCGGAGGATCGCGAACGCACTCGCATACGATTGAGCGGCGCGCCGATGCCAAGGCCCATGGCGCCACTTTCGCCGGGCGCACTGGTAAAACGCTCTCGCACCCACCCGAACGCGCTTGTCAACGCCTTTGCGCCCTTGCTCGAGTTCGCCCCCGAGCTCGAAAGCGCAATGCCGCCAGACAATCCGGAAGTCTTGCGCACCCGTTTGCTCGAAGAACTGGTTCGGGCACGCGACACGGCTATGTCGACGGGGTCCTCGATGGAGCGGGCCGACCAGGCAGCCTGGGTGGTGGCTGCGTTACTCGACGATCTGGCCCTGAACACGCCTTGGGGCGGGGCCAGTGCCTGGCCGCGGCAGCCGCTCGTCGTCATGCTGCGCGGCGATGTCGATGCCGGCACGCAATTCTTCACGCGACTCGACGAACTGGAACGACATCCTAACCGGGACCGAGAATTGCTCGAACTGCAGTACCATTGCCTGGCGCTCGGCTTCCGTGGCAAATATCGCGTGCCCGGCCGCTCAGGCGACCGCTCGCTCAATGCGGTTCGCGTGGCGGCGGCCCGCTTCCTGCGCAATGCCGACGCCGAAGGCGCGCCTTTAGCGCCAAACTGGAAAGGTGTCATCGCCTCCGACCAGCCGCAGCGCTTCATCGTGCCGATCTGGGTCATGGCGCTCGGTGCTGCGGTTGCAGCCGCGGCGATCCATATCGGGCTGTCGATGGGACTGAGCAGCCAGGCGGTCGAGCTTTCCGCACTTGTTCGTGCCCTGCCACCGCCTGCCCGCGGCGACATCACCCGCGCGTCGCCCAAAGTCGACGCCCCGCCACCGGAAAAAGTGGATTTTGCGCTGTTGCCGGAATTCCAGGCGGGGGCGCCGGCCGAGCTCAAATCTGCTCTCAGCGGCACGGAGAGCGTTTCACTGGCCAAGCTGATCATCCAGGCCTCCAACCCCGAACTATTCCAGTCATCGCGGCCACAATTGACCGATGGTTTCGAACCCTTGATCGGTTCGATCGCCAAGGTGATCCTCGCCAATCAGGAGCTGATCGGAAACATCACGGTGGTCGGCCATACTGACAGCGTTCCTTTGCAAAAGACCAACCCGCTGTCGACCAACCAGCGACTATCCGAGGCTCGCGCCCGGACGATTGCCGACATGCTGGTTCAAAACGGAGTGCCGCAGGATCGCGTCCATTCGGAGGGCCGGGCTGCCACCGATCCTGTGGCCAGCGACAGCACGCGCGAGGGGCGAGCCTTGAATCGCCGCGTCGAGGTGCTCGTCGAAAAGAGGCTGTGAGATGTTCATCCTGCGCTTCCTCTGGGCGGTCCTGACATCGCGCTGGCTGTGGACGCTGATCGGCCTGACGCTGCTATCCCTGGTTATCTGGATCTTCGGTCCGATCGTCAGGGTTGGTCCCTACGACCCCTTCGCCTCCGAAAATGTGCGCATCGTCATCATCGCGCTGCTGGTCATCTTCTGGCTGGTCTGGCTGATCGTTGCCCAGCGCCGGGCGATCCGCGCCAACCGCATGTTCGTCGCCGAGATTGCCGCGCCAGCGGTGGAAAAGCCGCTCAGCCCAGGCGAAGAGAACGTCGCCGCCGTGGGCGCCAAGTTCGCCGAGGTGATGACCGAACTGAGGCGCCGCAAGCTGGGCGGGCGCAAGTTCCTGCGCGAGATGCCTTGGTATGTGATCGTCGGGCCGCCGGCCACCGGCAAGACCACCGCCTTGCGGCAGTCCGGACTGAATTTTCCGATCGACCTCACAGACGACTTGCAGGGGGTCGGTGGCACGCGCAACTGCGACTGGTTCTTTTCCGAAAACGCGGTTCTAATCGACACCGCCGGCCGCTATGTCCAGCAGGAGAGCCAGCCGGATGTCGACGCGGCCGAATGGCTCGGTTTCCTCGACCTCTTGAAGAAACATCGCGGCCGCCGTGCGCTGAACGGCGTAGTCGTCGCGCTTTCGATCGACGTCCTTTCGGAGGGCGACGAGGCCATCAAGGCGCACGGGCGCAAGATCCGCCGCCGGTTGGCCGAGCTCAACGACCGGCTTGAAATCCGCCTGCCGGTCTATCTGATGCTGACCAAGGCCGACCTGATCAAGGGCTTCGAGCCGTTCTTCGGCGGCCTGTCGACCGCCTCGCGCGAACAGGTGTGGGGGACGACCTTCGCGCTGGATGCGCGCGTCGATGGCAAGACCATCGAACGAGAAATCGCGACGCTGGCGACCGAACTCGAGCGGCGCTTGGTGACGCGCCTGGAGGACGAGGACAAACTCGCCGCCCGTGCCGAAATCTTCAGGTTTCCCGCCCAACTGGCAAGCTTGTCCGAACCGATACAGGTGCTGGTCGAAGCCATGTTCGGCGAAAGCCGGTATGAGGAGGCTGCCTGGCTGCGCGGCCTCTACCTGACATCGGCGACGCAGGAAGGAGCGCCTATCGACCGGCTGACCGCCGCGCTGTCTTCCTCCTTCGGTCTTCCGCCGCGGCGCGCCCTGCCCGCATCTCGGGTCGAGAAACGCAGCTTCTTCCTGAAGAACCTTCTCACTGAAGTCATCTTCAAGGAAGCAGGCCTCGGTACATTCGACCCGCTGGCGCAACGCCGCCGCGCCTGGATCTGGCGCGGCGCCGCTGCCGCATGCTCTGCGGCGGCGTTGCTGGCAGGCGGCCTGTTCACCTGGTCCTATTTTGACAACCGCCATGCGATCTCGGCGCAGGCAGGCCAGTTTGAAGCGCTGCAAACACCACTGACCTCCGCTGCCGCAACCCCGGCATCGGTGGAGCAGCCTGTCATGGACGGCGCGCTCGAGGCGATGGACGCGGTCGCAAATGCCCGGACAGCACCGCCGGGCGCTGCCCACGATCTGCTTGGCCCATCGGCCTCGGCGGAACTGGTCAGGGCACAGGCCGACACTTATGACCACGCCCTCCGCAACGTGCTCGAGCCCCGGATGGTGGCCCTGCTCGAGGCGACGATGTGGCGCCAGATCCGCGATCCCGACTTCATGCTCGGGGCGCTCAAGACCTATCGCATGATGACGGGCCTGTCGCAGATGGATCCCGACTACGCCCAGAACTGGTGGGTGAACAGTCTGCCCGAATTCGCGGCCGCGGCGCCATTTCCGACAGCCGACGCCGAAGAGCATCAGCTTGCCGCGATCCGCCGGATGACGGTCGACGAAAGCTATGTCGCGCCGGACCAGGCCCTGGTTGCCGAAGCTCTGAAAACGGTCTGCACGATTTCGTTGCCGGCGCGTGGCTACAAGCAGTTGTTGGCCGATCCGGCAGTGGCCGGGCTGAAGGAGTGGATACCGGCCAATTTCGCCGGCCCAAACGGCGGCAAAGTGTTTGCACGGCGTTCGGGCAAGACATTACGCGTCGGCATTTCGGGCGCTTTCACCTATTCCGGCTTTCACGACGTCATTCTCGACCGCATCGACGATGTCGCCGCCCAGGCGGCGCTCGATCGTGCGGTTTTCGCCGGCGGTTGCTCGGAAAATTCCGAGACATCCGTCTCGGCGCTGTCCGAGGATATTCTGAAGCTCTACTACGACGACTACATCGCACAATGGGACAGCTTCCTGCGCGACATGAGGCTTGCATCATTGACCGATCTCAATGTCGCCGGCGAAAATCTGAAAGATCTCTCGAGTGCTGATTCAGCGCTGAAGCGGCTGCTTACGGCGGTCGTCCAGGAGACAGAACTGACCCGTTCCGACGAAGCGCCTGCCGACGACAAGGCAGCAGCCAAGGGCGCTTCGAAACTGCTCGGCAAGCTGGGTAAGCTTGGCAAGCTGGCGACATCGGGTGCGAAACTACTTCCCCGCGCCGGATCCGCCAGTGAGGTGGACCTGACCGGCAATCTGGTGGCCGAACATTTCAAACCGCTGAAGAGCACCATCGCAGAGGTCGACGGCCAGCCACCGGCGCTGGATGCTGCCGTTGTCGCACTGACCGCGCTTTCGAACGTCCTGCAAACGGTCACCGCGAACCCCAATCCACAGGATGCCATCAAGAAACAGGGAGGCCTTGCCGAACTGACGGGCGCGGTGGCAAGGCAGGCCCAGATCCTGCCCGATCCCATCAACAGCTGGTTGGGCGGGATAGCCGGCGACACCAGCAATTTGACTCAGAAGGCGGTCACTTCGGAACTCAACGCCATCTGGCGGGCCGACATACTGCCTTTCTGCCAGGCGGCGCTGAACAATCGCTATCCCTTCAGCGAAGCCAGTGCGGTCGACGTCAACGTGCGCGATTTCGCCCGCCTGTTCGGGCCCGCCGGGCTGATCGACGGTTTCATCAACGACCACCTGATCAATTATGTCGACACGACCGGCGAGCCTTGGAAGTGGCGCGCCGATTTCGGCCTCGACCCTTCGGCGCTGGCGGCGTTCGAGCAGGCCAGGCACATCCGCGACGATCTTTTCCCCGGGGGTGCCGGACCGGTGATGAGCTTCACGCTCGAACCGAAGGATCTGTCTCCCAACCTCACGCGCGTCACGCTCAATCTCGATGGCCAGAGCCTCGTCTACTACAACAACGCAACGCGGCCGCAACCGATGACCTGGCCCGGCAAGGACGGCACCGGGGTCATTTCGCTCGCCTTCCAGCCGATCGACGGATCGCCCGAAATCATGCTCAACGAGACCGGCAGTTGGGCATGGCTGAGGATGCTGCGCAGCGGCCGCTTCGCCGGCACGGCGCTGACTGACGTCTACACTCTGCGCCTAGGCACGAAAGGCATGTACGCCGATTTCGAGCTCAAGGCCGCCAGCGTCGAAAACCCCTACAACCTCGAAATGTTCAAGAAATTCACATGTCCACCGCAGATATGAACGCGCCCGGCTTTTTCGGCAAAATGCCCGCCACCGGCGATTTCGTCACGCGGCGCCTGCCGGGGGACTTTGTGCACGTCTGGGACCGCTGGCTGGCGCAGCATATCGTTCCGCTGATGGGGTCGGAATTTTGGCCAAGCACAACCGCGCTGCGCTTCCTGGCTGGCCCGGCTTCGTTCGGTGCATCGGCAGGCATTATCTTGCAGAGTGCCGACAGAGTTGGCAGACAATTCCCTCTGACCATCGTGGCGCGGCTTGCTGAAGCTCCGGTTCGGCTGACTGAGGCCGAAGCGTGGTTTGCCGGTATCGAAGAAGCTGCCATCGCTGCGCAGCATGGCGAGCTGACGCCCGATGAGTTGGATGGCGCGCTGACCGCACTGCCGGTGCCGACTGTCGAGGCAGGCGACGAGGTCATCCGTGATCTGGTGATGTGGACAACCCGCTCGGATATTTTCGACATTGATCCGCAATCGCCGCAAGTGACGTTGGAACAGGTTTTCGCTGCTAGTTGGGAGACCAGCTGATGAAGGCAGAAACATTTCCGTGGGGATCAGTTCGCTGGCGTTGGAGGAGGCCGGGCTGAATGTTGCCGCTGTCGAACCAAACACCATTCGCTGCGGAAGGCCTGTGGACGCGCGACGAGCGCGGCCACGAAGTGTGGTTGCTGGCGATAAAGGCTTCCTTCCAGATCGACCCCGCCGGGAAACAGACCCCCTTGAAAGCACAGATTCCTGTCAACATGGCGCCATTGTTCGCCGCCGATTCGAACGAATTGATTGATGATGACGATTTCAACATCGAGAAGAAGCACACCGACGTGCTGGTTGAGGGACATGTTTACACGCCTAACGGCCAACCGAATATCGAGTGCTCGGCCCGTCTGAAGGTCGGCGACCTGGACAAGATCGTCAAAGTGACCGGCGACCGGGTGTTCGTGCCTGGCCCGGTTTCAGTCCGCATAAGCCGCCCGGAACCATTTGTCAAAATGCCTATCAGTTGGCGTCGCACCTATGGCGGCACAGATGTTGAAGCGTCGAAACCGGACTGGGATCCGCGCAACCCGATCGGCGCCGGCTTTGCCGTGGACCCTCAAAGGCTGGTCGGCAAGACGGCGCCCAATTTCGAGTATCAAGACGCTCCCTATCGCGACCACCGAAGTGGCCGGCCCGCCGGTTTCGGCCCAGTCGCGCAACATTGGCAGCCGCGTACCAAATACGCGGGCACCTACGGCGAGGAGTGGAAGAAGACGCGCGACCCACTGCTGCCTCGCGATTTCAATCGCCTCTACTATCAATGTGCACCCGAGGATCAGCAAACCAAGACGCCACTGGTCGGCTATGAAGACGTCCGGCTGGGCGGATTGACCGCCGACGGATTCATGCAGTTTCTTGTACCGCGCATAACCTTCGACATCACAACACATTTCAAAAACAAACCGGATATCGAACACGGAGAGGCTTCAATCCACACGCTACGCCTCAGGCCGGACGATCGGACGTTTATCGTCACCTGGCTCTCCGCGCTTCCGGTGCCTTATGAGGAGGAGAAACTCAGTACCAGCACCATCCGCATTCGGCGGCGCACGGGTGTTTCTCTTGCGGTCAGCCGCACCGGCGTTTGGACAGGATCTGATTGATGGCCAGCGGCAGCGCCATAGTCATTGTCGGGGTCGGTGCCCGCACACCGCTCGGATTTTCCGCTGCGGCCAGCGCTGCGGCCGTGCGCGCCGGAATATCAGGCATCCAAGACCATCCGTATATGATCGATCGTTTCGGCGAACGGATGAAGGTGACGCGGGATGTCGGCGTCGACGCAGCGTTGACCGGTCCGGATCGCGCGGCCGCGATCGCCATCACGCCAGCATTCGATGCTTTGGCGCCTTTGCGCCGGGCGGGCCAATCAGTTCCCGTCGCCCTTATCGTGTCGACTGGCGAGTCACGGCCGGGGCAGAACAAGGATTTCGCTGCCAGGACATATGCACAACTCCACGGCCGGCTGTCGCAAGACGTCGCGCTCGCGGGAGGCGGGTCCAATGCCGGAGGTCATGCGGGCGGGATGCTCGCCATTCACCACGCCTGCAGGATGCTTAGGGAGGACAAAGCCAAATTTTGCCTGGCAGGCGGCGTGGATACCTATCTCGAACCGGAAACCTTGGAGTGGCTGGACGAACACGAACAACTTCATTCCGATGAGAATACCTATGGGTTCTGTCCGGGCGAAGGCGCCGGGTTCTGTCTCATGACAAGGCAGCAGACGGCACGAGAGTTAGGAATTGAACCTTTGCTGAAATTGGTCTGCACCGCCATTGCCAGCGAAGAGAACCGCATAAAAACGCAGACCGTTTGCCTCGGAGAAGGCTTAAGCACGGCATTTCAGCTGTTGTTCGACGACGCCCCGATCGACCCAGTGGACCGCATTATCTGCGACATGAATGGCGAACGCTACCGCGGCAACGAGTACGGCTTCGCGGTGCTGCGCAATCCCGGTCGATTCAAGAACGCCGCCGATTTCGAGACCCCAGCGGATTGTTGGGGGGATGTCGGCGCAGCATCGGGTCCGCTCTTCGTCAGCTTGGTCGCCGAAGCAGAAGTCCGCGGCTACCGCAAGGGCCCGCTTTCCTTGATTTGGGCGAGCTCGGAAAATGGCACGCGCGCAGCCGCGCTTCTCGGTGGCCCAAGGAGCACACGCTGATGCCTACGCACATCACCGTGAATGGCCTCGGCCTCACACACAAGAGTTCGACCGGCTTCTCGAAGGCCACGATCCCCGACATCTGCAAAACGCCCACTCCCGGCGGCCCTGTCCCGATGCCGTACCCGAACTTCGCGATGAGCAGCACGCTGGGAGACGGGACCACAACGGTCTTTGCCAAGGGGGCACGATGATCGCCAACAAGGGCTCACAGTACAAGATGTCCACCGGCGACGAGCCGGGAACCGTTGGCGGCGTAAAGTCGAACACCTTCAAGCAAGCTACGGATTGGATCACCTACTCCTTCGACGTTAAGATGGACGGCAAGAACGCTTGCCGTGATACCGACAAGAAATTCCACAATAACAAAAACACCGTCGACCTTATGGGAAACGCCAACCCGGCACCGGGCACAAATTCCACGTTTGACGCCCTGAAGAAGATGGTGTGCGAATGCGATGTGGACGAAAAGACGATCAGCGATGTCCCAAAATCTCCCAAGACGACCTACTGCCTGCGGCTAGGGGATGCGAAACATGACTGCGTTGATAAGAAGATCATGGATCATAACGGACAAGGGAAAAAGCCTGTCATCGGCGCCGAATCGGGCTGGAAAAAGGACGATCCATTTTCCGAGAATCCAGCGACTGACATGGTTGGCTTTTCGAGAAAGGGAAGTCGACAATGGCAGCGCAGCGGATCTGGCTGGCCCGACGCGGTAGGAATGGATGAAAACGGCGACCCGCAACAGTGTTTCGATTTCAAGTTCAAATGCAAAGGGACGAAAAAGAAAGGCGCAAAGGCGACGCGTTGGGGAAAAGGTCAGCTTAGAAAGCAGGAACGGATAACTCGGGAATTTGGAAGCGATCCCGACAAGTATCCGCCTATCAAGATCTGCAACGTCGAGTGCTATCAATGACCCCCGAAAGCAATCTCACAGTTCGAAATGAGCACGGCACGGTCATAGCGCTACCGACCATTTGTCTATCACTCTTCAGCGGCGATTCACTCGCCGCTGTCATGTTGGCAGCCGCCGATACCATTGAGCGATATGTCAAGCTTATAGGTTCCGACAAGCTGGCAATACGGTACGACGCTGATGGAAATGATCGCCCATTAACCCCCAATCGATATGCTCGCGACCTCAAGACCCTGAGGAACGCGCAGCCCCGCCAGACGATCGAGGAAATCCTCTATGACTCAGCGATCGACGAATGGGTCGGGGCGTATTCCGTTAGCTTTTTCGGCATCGATCCCAACTCCGAGGACGCCGGACCGGAGGAGGCGAGCATGCTCATTCTAACTCTTCCATTTGATGCAGTCACAAGCATCGGCGCTCACACGTTGGCTGAAGAGTTTCGGCAAATGGCTTCTACCTTTTCACCCATTTCTTACGGTTATGCATCGTATTGCCTGCGTAGAACAGAATCTACGTCTCATATGGCAAATAGCAAAATTAATGCATTGATTTCTAGGTATCTAGGCCTAGACCCTTCTTATTTACCGATGAGGAATAAAATGAGAGGAAAGACTTTTGGAGCGCATTGGATAGACTTTATTGGAAGACCTATCGTTGAGAGGCTCAAACGCTCCAGCATCATCGCCGACGTCCAGCATGCGGTGGTTAACGACTTTTCGGATGGAGGTCTGATGATTCAGAACTCCAAGGCGCCTGCCCTCGGTGACGTCAATCGCCGGGCAACGGATATAGGGTCCATGCCAGAGACAGCGAGAGCACTAAAATTACTTCGCAGTCGTGTCGCAAACTTTGGTGACCCAATTTTCGATGCGCAAGACTGGCTTGCGCGCTTCGACGGTCTTGAGGTTGCGGATTGGAACAACGCGCCATGATCACGCGACCGTTCATGGTGAAGCACCAACTTAGTCGAGCACCCGGCCAGATCGAACTGAACGTCCTGTTGAACGACAAGGTCGACGCAAAGCTCGTTATCGAGTCGATTGACCGGGGAATTCGCTCGATCGAAAGCCTCGCAGCACTTTCGCCGGATCCTAGAAGCGCTGCATTTTCTATATTGGATCAGACGCGCAATGGAAACGCGTTCCGATGGTATCTGCATTGTCCGGTAGTCGACCCCTCCCTTCTCGCCAAAATTATCAACATCGTTCACGGTGCCAGCCTTGAGAACAATAGCGTCAAGGAGATCACGCTTGTTGCAGGGGGAGCCGATCTGGACTTGAAATTGGCGGAGGGGCCAAAGCCGTTGGTAGCCAGCTTCCCATTCGAAGTACTAAACGAGACGGAAGGCCCGAAATTAACGGTGCTGCTCGAATTTCAGGACGTAACGACCGAAGAGCAACGAGCGCCATTTGTCGAAGCTTGGGAGAACTTCGCGACGCTTGCCGAACTCGGCGCATTCTACGATCTCGAGCACCCCCGGGAAAAGCTTTCGCGGTAGCTGATCACTTTCCGCTCTTCAACGCATTGGAAATAGTTATGCGCTTCGAGCGCTACAAGTTCGACCTATCCCACCTTTCCGAGCTATTCAGCGCATTCTCGACGCTCCATCGTTCATTAGCGCCAGTAGAGCGCGTGATCGTGTCCTGACATTGCGCGGCAGGATATCCATTTCTTTCCCCCCACTTCTTAACCTTCTCCGCCACTGGTGTTCTGGCGCTAAAATCTCCAAAATGATCCTCGAAGGGCTGGCCTAGTTCGGCCGGGTCGAGCGTGAACAGGTCCGCCTCCCTAGCCTCCGGAAACAGCTCCAGCAGCGCGCCGCCCGCCGCGACCGCCAGCGCCGGCATGCGCATCTGATGGATCAGCCAGTGCAGGATTTCCCGGTCGCCCAACATGCCCGCGCCGCGCACCGCCAATGGCGCGGTCTCAGGCGATTTGAGCAATGTGCCCATCCAGGCGCGAACGTCCTTTTCAGGCGCGGCCTTGGCTGCTGCGCGTAGCGCTGTCATCGCGTCAGGGCCGCCGCCGACCGCCACCTTGCGCAATTCAGGGCTGGCCAGATCCCCTGAGCCGAGTTCAGTCAGCGCCCAGGCGGCCCAGAATCGCGGGCGCTCTTCGGCATCGTTCAAGGCGGCCCTCAATTCGTTGACAATGTCGGCGCGTTTTAGTTTTCCTGCGAGGCGCAGGCTGGCGGCGCGCACGCGCGCATCCGGATCGCGCACGAGCCGCGCCAGCATCTGCTTGGGGTCGACGCAGTGCCCAAGGCAGGCCGATACGCCGAGAAATCGCTTGAACGCATCCGGCGCCCCGATCCAATCCCGTACCAGCGGTGCGATGGTTACAGGCTTGTGCCATGCCAGAGCGCCGACCAATCCGCGAGCGCCGTCCTGGCTTTGACGGCCGAACTCCACCGCGTCGGCCACGCGGCGGCCGTCGTTCTGCTCGATCGCCATCCATCCATAGAGGAACAATTCGCCCTTTTCTGGGAAGTCCTCATACGCCGCCACTACAAACGGCCAAGCGGCCGGTCCAGCGATACGCAGACCATCCAGGTTGGCTTCCAAGCGCCGGTCGACGCCGGCGACCACATGAAGATCCGGCGGATCATCCTCCATAAGCGTGTCGCGCTGCGCCCAGAAGAACGCGGCCTGCTCGGCGTGCTGTCTGACGACATCCGGTACTATTCGCCGCTCCGGCGCGCCTTCCAATTTCGGCTTTCCGGTTGCCGCCAACATCAGTTGAGATCGATCGATCCGCCGCGAATGCGGTTGGCGGCGCTCGCCTGGCTGGTGACGTAGGTGCCGCGAATGGTGATGCGACCATCTTTTTCCATGAGGATCGTCGCCTTGCCGCAACGCAATTCGATGCGCTCCTCGCCGATGATGCGAATGCGCTCGCCGTCGCGCACGACCTGCGGTGCGGCGGTCTTGCGCGCCGGCTCGACGATGCGGCCGACGATCAGCGGTTTGATGGGATCGCCCTCCTGAAAGAGCAAAGCCACCTCTGAGCCGACCATATCGGATGTCAGTTCGGTCAGGCTGCGCGCAGGCAAAGCCGTCTCTTCGGGGTTGCCGGGGAATACCACCAGCGGCGACGCGGCATCATCGAAACCGAGAAAGATGCCGATCACCACACCGTCAATGCGTTCGCGAACGTCGCTCATCGCTGCACCCTCAATTCTCGCTGATCTTCGAGCCCTTCATGGTGATATCGCTCGATGCTTTGATGCTGATCTTGCCCGACGCCTTGACCGAAATGTCCTTGCCCTCAATGCCGATCGTGCCGTCTTTCTTCATCATGATCTTTGCCGATCCAGTCTGGATCAGGATCTCGTCGCCTGCGTCTATCACCAGCTTCTTGCCGATTTTGATCGTGCCATTGCCGGTGACCGAAATGGCACTGTCTTTGCCGACGGAAAGCGAATGCGCGCCGGCCACGGATGTGGAATCGTCCTTGCCCACCGAAGCGGTGCGTCCGCCGCCGACCGTCGAGCCTTGATCCTTCGCGATACTCTCGGTATGGCCGCCGCCTATGGACACGCTCTGGTCGGAAGCGATCTGCCAGCTGTCGCTCGCTCCTATGCTGTGGTCCTGCGCTGCCCCAACTGTCACAGACCGTGTCGCGCCAATCGTATTTGTCTGCGGGCCGCCGACGCTTCGCGTCTCGGATGCTCCGACCGAATCGACACGCGCCGCGCCAACGCTCACCGTCTGTACAATCCCCACTGTCTGAGAATGATTGGCGTCGATGTTTTCCGTCGAGTTCGACACGACATGGATGGTTTCGTTGGCCATGACTGTCAGCGAGCGGTTGGCGCCCACTGTCTCGGTGTCGTTCGAGCCGATGTTGGTGGTCTGGTCGACGCCGATCTTGACCGTCTTGTTGTTGCCGACGTCCTCGTCGAGGTTGTGGCCGACGGAGTGTTTGGCGTCGTGGTCAATGCGGTCGGACTGATCGTGCTGGACCAGCTTTGTGCGGTCATGCTTGATCAGAAGGTTGTGATCCTTCTGCGCCTGGAAATTGACCAGTTCGGAGCCGGCCTTATCCTCGAACATCAGTTCGTTGTAGCCGCCACCGCCTTTGGAAGAATCCGACTTCCAGCCCGATTGTGTGGCGTTGCCAGGCAGGCCGTAGGGCGGCATCTGCGAGGCATTGTAGACCCGGCCGGTGATGATCGGCAGGTCCGGGTCGCCTTCGATGAAGTCGACGATGACCTCCTGGCCGATGCGCGGTATCTGGATGAACCCCCAGCCACTGCCGGCCCAACTCTGCGACACCCGTACGAAACAGGAACTGTTCTGGTCCTTCTTGCCGACGCGGTCCCAATGAAACTGGACCTTCACCCGCGCATATTTGTCGGTGAATATCTCCTCGCCGGATGGACCGACCACCGTCGCCGTCTGCGGGCCGCGCATGATCGGTCGTGGCGTGGTCCGCGGCGGGCGATAGGGCAAGGCTGTCGGCGCCACACCGAGGACCACTTTGAAACTCTCGCTTTCGACGTCGGCCTGGGCTCTATAGCCGGGGTCAAACAGCCTGTATTCGGCGCTGACCACCAGATATTCCTGGTTCTGGTCTTCGCGCGGAAAACCGTCCAGCTTGAACGTGCAGCCGGAATACAAGCCGCGCACGGTGCCGGCCGCGGCGATGCGCTGGTGCAAGGCCTGGATCTCCTCGCGCCGGATCGAAGCCAGGCTGTCGCCCCGGCTTACTTCGAGATGCGCGCCCGGCTGGCGGTAGTTCTCACCCGCGGACAGTTTGTGACTGAACGGCTGGGCCGACTTGGCCATGAGGTCGGCGCCCGGCTTCTTGAAATCATAATCGGTGTGGGCATAGGCGCCTGGGCGCACCGAGCTGCCCGGTATCCATTCGGTGATGTATTCGACGTCGCGCCGGGAGCCCTGACCTTCAAAGTTATAGAGCACTTTCTCGTAGCCCGGCGCAGGCTTCAGCTTGCTCATCGCGTCAGCCAGGACAAGCGTATGCTTGCCGTCATCGTGCTCGAAGAAATAGAAGATGCCTTCGTGCTCCAGCAGCCGCTGCACAAAGTCCAGATCGGTCTCGTCGTATTGCACGCAATATTCACGCGCCGGATAGGACCCTTGCAGGCGTAGATCGAATTCGGAGATACCGTATTTCTTGAAGACATCCTTGACGATGTCGACGACGCTCTTGTTCTGGAAAATATAGCAATCTGTGGTGTTGCCGAGAAACCAGAGCCACGGCCTGATGACGGCCTCGTAGTAGGCCAGCCGGTCCTCCATGCGGGTGAGCCGAAACTCCGATACGATTCCACTGAGCCAGCGCTTTGGATCGGATTCACCTTCGATCGAGACAGGCCCGCCCAGCATCTTCAACGGGTCGATATCGGAGTCTGTGCTCACGAACCCGACCGTGTAGGCAAAGCAACGGCTGATCTCATCGCGTCCGACAAGATGCGTGAAGGTCAACAACTCGGAGCCAACCGGTGTGCGGACAACGGTGGCACGTTCATTCGGCATGGGTCGAGCCCCCTCCTGGACGCGGCCGCCAAAGTGATGGATTTGAAGTTCCCGCTATGTTATCGGCATCACGTTCAGGAACTTTCCAAATCCGCCGCCAGGCCATGTTAAGCCTACCACATGTTTTCCCGCTGACCAAAGAGGACATGCGGCGACAGAATCTTACCCTCGATTCGTCGGCTTGAAACGCCGCTGTCCTGTTTTAGCTGCAAGCTGCTAGAATGGTGGAGTATCGATCAACGATCGACGGCGATCTTGGATGTACATCAGTCTGCGGATCAACAATGTCGACGCCCTGCTCGCTGGCACCTCGACCAGCTACGTGGCGCGTGATAGCGGCTTCGAAATCGGGCGCGATGCTTGTGACTGGACCTTGCCCGACCCCGACAAGTTCATCTCGGGTCGGCACTGCGAGGTTCGATACGAGGCGGGCGCGTTCTGGCTGTACGACATCTCGCGCAACGGGACCTTCATCAATGGATCGAGCCAGCGCATGAGCGGCCCGCATCGGCTGGTCGATGGCGACCGGATGCTGATCGGCCGCTATGTCGTCTTGGTATCGGTCGAAGAAGAGCGCGCCACGGCAGACCACCCCAGCCGCGATTCGACACAGCGGGAAACGCCGGTCGCGACAGGCCGGCCGCTGGAATTCGGAGATGGGCCTTTCTTCGAGCCCGCGCAGCAACGGTCCGCACAGCACAGTTCCGCGCCGACATTCTCGTCGCCTGCCCTTCCCTCAACCAGGGACGAGGTGCTGCGGGAGATCGCGATCGCAGCCGGCATTTCGCCGGAATTGCTTCAATCGCGCGACCCCCATGAAGTTGCCGCCGAAATCGGCGCGGTCTTGCGGGACGTGGTCGAGGAGCTGACCCTGCTGCTGAAAGCACGCGCGGCCGCGAAAATGTTGGCCAAAAGCACACAGCGAACGATGATCAGCGCCGCCGACAACAATCCGATGAAGTTCGTTCCAGGAATCGACGACATCCTGGAAATCATGTTCGCCCGGCGCAGGACCGGCTATCTTGATGCCAGGCGCAGCATCGAAGATGCGTTCCGCGATCTCAAGACTCACGAGTTTGCCACTTATGCCGCGATGCAAACCGCGCTCTCCCGGCTGCTTGACGACCTGTCGCCCGAGGCGATCGGCAGGAAACTCCCGCCTACCTCGTTTACGAAGAAGAAGAGCCAAGCCTGGGACGTCTATGTCGCGACATGGCGGACCATGGAGGAGGCACATGAAAACGGCATGCTTGATATATTCCTGGCCTATTTCAGCGAGGCCTACGCCAAGGCCGGCAAGCAGAAATAGGAGGTCCCAGGAAGGCACGGCCCCGGGAAACGTATGGCCAAAAAGCACATGGCCAAAAATGCATGGCACGGCAGTCGGCGAAGAAAAGTCTCGCTGACACCCCGGCGTCCAGTTCCAATCGACGATTTCTGAGATTACGATCGCATGAGACAGTTCGCCAAGCGGGTAAGACTCATTGAGCTGGGGGTCTGCGGCAAATGTCATGCCACGGCGGGATAGCATTTTCTAGCCACTGCCACGGCCGGCAGCGGCTGTCTTTCCTTTACCTGGCCGGAAACCGTTCTGCGCCCATCTCACCCCATCGCCGGCGCCCCGCCTGCACGGACGATCTGCGATGAGTTCGAAGGACGACCCCTTCGGCCCGGCGGGCAAGACGGTCATTCGCGCAAATCCGCGGAGCAAGCAAAAATCGACGCTAATTCCCGAGCTGCCCGTCGCGGACAGAGGCCAGTCCTCTCCAATCAAGGATTCGACGGTGTTCGATCCAGGCGGCGGGTGGTCGCCAAGCTGGGCATCCGGAACCGTGATTTATCAAGGTGGCCCCGGCGATGTTGGTGCGCCGACAGGCTCTGCTGGGACTGCGCCGAGGACAGGCATCGAGCAGGAAAGCCTATTCAACGCCGGGAGCGGCATCAAATACGCCGCGGCAAACCCCATTCTCGCCGCGGCGGCACCTTTGCTGATGCTGCTCGGACAGTTCAGGCTCTTGCCCGTTGAAAGACAGGCGGCGCCATTGGCGCAACATGTCACGGAGGCGATTGAGAAATTCGACGGGATAGTTGAGAAGTCAGGCGTTGCCGAAGAGGATGCCCGGATTGCGAAATTCGCCCTCTGCGAAACCGCCGACGATCTCATCGGTAACCTGCCGTGGCCCAGGACTGACGCCTGGGCGCCACACGGGATGCTGCGGCAATTCTTTCATCTCGAGCCCACCGGCACCGGCTTCTACGAAGCGCTGAACAAGATCCTGGCCAGTCCCGAAAAACACTACGATCTGCTCGAACTGATGCATGCCTGCCTGTCGCTGGGTTTCGAAGGCCAGTATCGAGGCGTGACGCGACAAGACAACAATCTCGAACGCGTTCGTCGCGACGTCTACGAGACGCTTCGCTATTTCAGGCCGCGTTCCGGTGGAGACATCTCGCCGCATTGGCAGGGCCTAGCGGCGACGATGGCGCAGTCCTCCGCCCGCCTGCCGCTTTGGGTCGTCGCGGCAGCGGCGACCGCGTTGCTGACAGCGACGTTCTTCGCGTTGCGGGTCTTCATCACCAATGAAGGTGAGGCGGTCGCGGGTGAATTGCTGGCGCTCGACCCATTAACACCAGTCGTCATAGAACGCGCCGGCGTGGCGCCGTTGGCTGAGCCGGCGAAAGTCACCCCACCAGCGGCCACCGCGCAGATTGATCGTATTCGTGCGGCATTGGCCAAGGATCTCGAAGGCGGCGGGCTGACCATCGGCACCAAGGGCGACTTCATCGTCGTGGAGATCAACAATCTCCTGCTGTTCCAGTCCGGCAGGGCCGAGGCGAGGCCGGAATTCCAGCCCATTGCCACCGACATCGCCGCGGCTCTGGAACACGAGCCTGGACCAATCCGGATCGTCGGCCACACGGACAATGTGAAACCACGAAAGTCGAGCGCGTTCAAATCCAACTTCGACCTTTCCGTCGCCCGGGCGAAGGCAGTCGAAGTGTTGATGGCAGTGAAATTCAGCGATCCCTCGCGACTGACGGTCGAGGGCAAGGGCGAGGACGAGCCAATCGCCGACAATGCGACACCGGATGGCCGCGCCAAGAACCGCCGTGTCGATGTGATGATCCCCAGGGAGGAAACACTGTGAGCACGGCCCGCTGGAACCACCCATGACGCGTTGGCTGTTGCGGATATTCAGCGTGATCGCGCTGGCCGGCTTCGCCGCGGCAGTGTGGTTTGGCGGGCCATTGATCCGCTTCGCCGACATCCGGCCGCTCGGACCTGGGTGGCTGCGCGCGACGATCATTGGTGTGATCCTCGCGCTGCTGGCGCTTTTTACGCGCTGCGTTTCTGGAAAGCGAGGAAGGCGCAAAAAGCGCTCGAAGCCGTCGTTGCGCACAATGACGACTGCGATGACGATTCTCGGGTGCTCGAAGCGCGGATGAATGAGGCCGTGGCGGCGCTCAAACGGTCGAGCGGCAAGCGCAACTTTCTCTATGAGATCCCCTGGTACGTTGTCATCGGCCCGCCGGGTGCCGGCAAGACAACGGCTCTGGTCAATTCAGGCCTGAATTTTCCGCTTGCCGGTTCGGGGGACGCCCAACCGGTGGCCGGTGTTGGCGGAACACGTGCCTGCGACTGGTGGTTTACCGATCAGGCCGTGCTGATCGACACCGCAGGTCGTTATACGACGCAGGACTCCAATCCCGAGATTGACAAGAAGAGCTGGCTCGCATTCCTGTCACTGCTCAAGAGGTACCGCACCAGACAACCGATAAACGGCGTCATCCTGGCCATCAGCCTTGCCGATGTGATGAGCTTCGATGATCAGCAGCTTGATGCCCACATCGTCGAGATACGCAGCCGCCTGAGAGAAATTCACGAGACGCTGAAGATCCAGTTTCCCGTCTATGTGCTTTTCACCAAGGCCGATCTGGTTTCAGGGTTCACGGATTATTTCGGCGGTTTCGACGAGGCGCTCAGACGCAAGGTATGGGGCACGACATTCCAGACGGCGGAGCGCGATAGGAACATGGCCGCCGCGGCTCCTGCCGAACTCGATGGGCTGGCGGAACGACTCGCGGACGAGATGGCCGACCGCCTCCAGGAAGAGGCTGATCCGGTCACGCGCATCTCCATCTTCGGCTTTCCGGCTCAGTTCGGCGCGCTGAGGGGGCGCATAACCAGTTTTGTCGCCGGTCTATTCGACCCGTCCCGCAGCCAGGTGAACGCCAGCCTGCGTGGACTCTATTTTTCGTCAGGCACGCAAGAGGGAACGCCCATCGATCAGGTGCTGGGCGCAATCGGCCGCAATTTCGGGGGCAATTCCCGCCCGCATCTTTCCGGAACCGGCAAAAGCTTCTTTTTGCATGATCTGCTGACGGACGTCATTTTTGCCGAATCGGGATGGGTTTCGTATGACAAATCAGCTGCGAGGCGGGCGGCGGTGGCCAGATTTGGCGGCCTCGGTACGATAGCGCTGATCGCTGCTGCCGCACTCGGTACGCTCGCTCTGAGCTTCGCGGCCAACCGCTCGCTGATCGCGTCCGCAACGGTTGCCATGGGCCAGTATCGCGCGACGGCGGAACCGCTGCTCAAGGCGGCCACGGTTACCGATGTGGACCTTGAAAACGTCATCGGCCCGCTCGACCAGTTGCGCGACCTGCCGGCCGGGTTCGAAGCCGCTGAGCTAGCGACACCGATCGGGGAGACGTTCGGCCTCAGTCAGCGGGAAAGACTTCTTTCCGCGTCCCGGACCGCTTATCGGAAAGGCCTGGAACGCATGTTGCGCTCGCGCCTGCTGATCCAGGCCGAGCGAACGATCCAAGCCAAGATGGGCGATCCCGCCGCACTCTACGAGCCGTTGAAAATCTACCTCATGCTTGGTGGCAAAGCGCCGAAGGTCGATGACGCGCTGATCGTTTCCTGGATGAAGCAAGATTGGGAACAGAACCGATACCCGGGCGAAAACAACCGCGAGGGACGAGCGCACCTCGAAAAGCACCTGCGCGCCATGCTCGCCTTGGACGACGCCTATGACCCCGTTTTCGAACTGAACCAGCCACTTGTTGAAGCCGCACAACGCTCTCTCGAACGCATGAGCCTTGCCGATCGAGCGACCGCTTTGATCAAGTCGGCGATCTACGCGGCGGCGCTGGAGGACTTTTCCATTTCCAAGCAAGGTGGTCCCGAAGCGCAACTGCTGTTCGAACGTATCGATGGCAGCGATCTGGCGGACCTTCGTGTTCCCGGTCTCTACACTAACGCCGGCTTCAACAGGTTCTACCTTGCCCAACTCTCGCGCATTGCGCAGATGCTCGTCGACGAGCAGTGGGTTCTCGGTGGTGGCGGAGAGCAAGGCGACATCGATCAGCAATTGCTCAGGCTCGGCCCGGAACTTCTCGATCGCTACGGCAAGGCGTTCGCCGCGGCGTGGAACAGCGTTCTCGACCAGTTGAAATTCAAGGCGATGCTGGCGGACAAGCCGCACTATACCGCGCTTTCAGCCGCTGCCTCCCCCAGTTCGCCGATAAAGCGGCTGTTTTCGGCGATCGCCAACGAAACGGGGCTGACACGGGACCCAGGTGACGGTCCTGGCGCCGAGACAGAATCCGCGGCTCAAAACCAGCAACGCAGCGCCGCAGAATTAGCCAAGGGCTTAGCCCGTATCGGCATACACATAGCCAACGGCAAATCGCAAATCCGCGCCGGCGCACAGCCCGCTGACGTACAGAAGTTGAATCCGGGCGCGAACATTGAAGCGCGATTCAAATCATTCCAGGTCCTGGTGAACGGGCCCGCCGGACATCGCCCGATCGACGCACTAACCCAGAACTTCAGCGACATCTATCAAAGCCTGCGATTGGCCACCGAAGTTCCTTCGCAGGTGGAGCGGCTCAACGGTAATCTGCAGCTACAGATTGCCACCCTTCGCGCCAATGTCTCGCGTCTGCCCAAGCAACTCGGCCGGATGGTCAACACGACGGCAGATGAGTTCCAAGGTAACGTCGCCGAAACCTCGGTGACAAACTTGAACCAGATACTCGACCAGACGGTCACAGCCCCCTGCGAGGCAGCGATCAACGGCCGTTACCCCTTCGACGGGAGCAGCACCGAGGATGTCGCCATGGCCGATTTCGCGAAGCTGTTCGCCCCAGGCGGACTGATGGACCGGTTCTTTGCACAAAATCTGGCCTCGCTGATCGACATGACCGGCCAGGACTGGCGTTGGAAACAGGATACGCGCTTTGGACGCAACTTGTCGAAATCGACCTTGAAGGACTTCCAGTTGGCTGCGGAAATCCGCATTGCCTTTTTTCCATCGGGCGCTTCAGTACCCTCCGTCAGCGTCACCTTTACACCCTTCTCGCTGCATGGCGATGCCGACATGGCCGTACTTGATATCGATGGCCAGACCGTTCAGAGCAACCAGACCGGAAATGGGCCGAGCACGGTGACTTGGCCGACCGGTACGGCTACCCCATCCGCGAGCCTCAGCCTGACGCCAGAAATGCCGGGGCGCCAGTCCGCCATCACGTTCGAAGGGCCGTGGGCCTTGACGCGGCTTCTGAGCAAGGCGGCTATCACGGGCAACGAGGGCAGCATGCAGGCCCGCTTCGTGATCGGCGGGCGCGACGTCACCTACACGATCCAGACAGGGTCCGGCACCAACCTCTTCCTGCTCCCTGCCCTTTCCGGGTTCACCTGTCCCAAGGCGTTCTGAGATTGAGATGATCCTGGGCAGTAAGCCGCAGAAGCGCAAAACCAGGCACACACATATTTTAGTTTTCGATACTCTAATGTTTGAGCCTGTGGCAAAGTGGCACGAACGCGCCCGAAGGTGCGCCGCGGAGGACGCTGGGTGAAGCGTTTGGTGGCAAATTGAACAATGTCGCCCTTCCCATTGAAAGCTTCGGCGTGAGCCACAGAGGCTGTGTGCGGGAGCTCAATGAAGACAACTACCTGGTCGAGCCCCAGGCTGGCCTGTGGTTGGTCGCCGACGGGATGGGTGGTCACGACGCCGGAGAAGTCGCTTCAGCCAGTATCGTCAATCATCTGGCAACGATCGGGATTGCCAGCTCCGCACCGGATCTTCGGGCGCGCTTCGAAGACAGGCTGAGCAGGGCTAATGCCGAGATCCGCCGCATATCCCAGTCTCGCGGGATAACGATCGGCTCAACTTTTGCCGCCCTGCTTGCCATAGACGGGCGGTTCGCCTGCCTCTGGGCTGGTGACAGCCGCGTCTATCTGATCCGCGAGGCCTCGATCTCGCAAATATCGAAGGACCATACCGAGGTTCAGGAACTCATCGATAAAGGCATGCTCACCGAAGCCGAAGCGCTCACCTGGCCGCGCCGCAATGTCATCACGCAGGCAGTCGGCGTCAGCGACGAGATTGTCATCGATTTCCAGCAAGGTGAAATCCTGCCGGGGGACATCTTTGTGCTGAGCACCGATGGCCTGACGGCGCATGTCACCGATGCCGAGATCGAGGCTGCGACAGTGTCCGCGACACCTCAGTCGGCGTGTGAAAACCTGCTGGAAACAGTTCTGGCGCGTGGCGGAACAGACAATGTGACCATCGTGCTTGTCAGGGTCGCGGGCGGATACGATGGCCAGTCGCCCCGTCCAGCTCTGTACAAAGCACAGGGGCGGGGCTGATGAGCGCCGACGACAAGACGCGGATATCGCCAGGCGCGGCCAACACTGCCGTGGGCACGCAACTGAGCGGTATCTACGAACTTGACGAGCGGATCGCATTCGGGGGCATGGGCGAAGTCTACCGGGGCCATAACATCCAGACCGGCGACCATGTCGCGATCAAGATCGTTTTGCCGGAATTCGCGCGCGACCAAACGATCTTGTCCCTGTTTCGCAAAGAGGCAACTATCCTGAACCACCTGTCGCATGACGCGGTGGTGCGTTATCACGTCTTCACGATCGATCCGGGGATCGGTCGTCCCTACCTCGCCATGGAATTCGTCGATGGAGCGTCGTTGTTCGACATCATGCGACGTGGGGCGATGCCGACGGGAGAGGTACGAAAGCTGTGCCATCGCCTCGCCTCCGGTCTAAGCGCCGTGCACCAGGCCGGAGCAATACACCGCGACCTCTCACCGGATAACATTATTCTGCCGGGGGACCGGGTTGACCGTGCGAAGATCATCGATTTCGGCATCGCACGCTCGGCGACGGTGGGCGGAGAGACCCTGATAGGCGGAAGGTTCGCGGGAAAGTACAACTATGTTTCGCCCGAACAACTCGGGCTCTACAGCGGCGACGTCAGAGAGCAGTCCGACATCTACAGCCTTGGGCTGGTATTGGTTGCCGCCTTGCGCGGCAAGCCGGTCGATATGAGCGGCTCGCAGTTCGAAGTCATCGAAAAGCGCCGGACCGTGCCTAATCTCTCCGATATCGATGACGATTTTCGCGGCATTGTCGAAGCCATGCTTCAACCGGATCCGCGAGACCGGCCCGTCAGCATGGCCGAAATCGCCAGGATGACACGTGACGACAACGAGGAGACAATCCCGCCGACTTCCCTCGCGCCCCGTGCTCGGCCGGGTTTGCCGCCGATAGGGCAAGCCGCTGCTCCAGCCAGCAAGAATGAGGTCGAGCGGCACGACGACGCAGACGCGACGGGTTCAGGTAGGACGCGCTTCGTCCAGCATGTGCGGCCCGCGCATTTGTCTGGACCGCCGCGCCCGGCCCCCCTCGGCGCTGCACGTACGGCCATGGCCGAGGTGCCTGGCAAATCCACAAGGACCCGAACGATCGCGCTCTGTGCCTTGGCGGCGCTAGCCGTGGCCTCTGGAGGCGGCCTTTATCTGGGCGGCGTCATGACGCCCGCGACGCCGACTGTCGGCAAGACGTCGCTTTCCGCGGCAGAGCCAGCAAAGCCCACGCCCCAAACGTCACAGCCCGTCGCTACGCAGGATGTAGCGAACGCGCCCGAGCCGCCAAAGGTTGTTCCGCCGGCGCAGCCGGAAACGCAGGCCGGCACACCGCCCGCCGAGGATAAGCCACATGCTGTGGCAGCTCAAAGACTGCCGTCGGCCAAGCCCGTCGACATACCTCTACGAACCGAGGCGCCGCCGAAGCCAATCGCGACGAACGCGCCGCCGCCCGAAAGGGCATCGCCGGCAATCCAGCCCGACACGACGGCCGGCGATAGGCAAAAGCCGACTTCGCCCGCTACGACCGCTCCAACCCCGCCAGAAGCCGAAACGGTCCAAACTCCGCCGCCGGCTGAGACGGAGGTTGTCGAGACCAAAAAGCCCGAACCACGGGCCAGCCCGCCGGCGGCCCCAATCCCGGAACTGAAATCGAATGCAGGTCCAGCGGTGGATGCCAACGCCAACAGCCAGATTTCTGCGTTGCCGACAGGCAAGCAGCCGAACCAACGCGTTGTAGCGTTGAACGTGCCCAAACCAGCGATCCCCCCGGCGGTCGACGATATCGCTCAACGCGTCGCCTGGGTTCGCGCCTTCGGCGGCGGCGACTGTTTCTATGCCGCCGTCACATCTGCTACCGACAAGGCCGCCGCAATCGAAGGATTTGGCACGGCCGTCCAGCCATTCGAACGCATGCTCGGCGATTTCCAGGCAAAATTCCATGTCGAGCCAGACATCAGCGTCCGCCTCATTGAGCCAAGCCAATGCGAGGTAACCAATTTTCTGCGCTTTCTGGGACAGACCGCGGCCGACCAGCCGCAGCTTGTTCTCGACCGAACATCTGTGCCGAACGGTACGCCGATTAGCGGTACATTGGTAACGCGCAGAGGGCTCATCTCCAGCGTCCTGCTGATCGACCACAAAGGCATGGTGTTCAATCTCGACGACCGCATCGTCACGGGGTCGGACAAGGCGACCTTCAGGATCCCGATTGGTCTCGGCGCGGCCGATAAGGCTGCTGGAAAGTCCGTGCCGCAGATAATACTGGTGATCACGGGCCCTCGCGACATTCAGTCGGCTGCCTTCTCCGATCCCACGCCAGCTTCGGCGCTGTTGCCCAAAATCATCGAGGAAGTCGAGACCGACGGATCTCGGTTCTCAGCCACTGCCAAGTATTTCCGGCTCGGCGGATAGCGTGGGCCTAGCATGGAACGCCGCCGCTGGTGTTTGACCACTTGGTCTGCCCTGCCCGAAAAGCAGCAGGTCCGGTTCCAGCCCTATCTGCCCCGAGGGCGCGCATGAAACTCGCGATCATTTTGGGCGCTCCCCTCGCCCTGCTGTTGTCCAGCCAAGCGCGAGCCGAGTTCACGGTCTGCAATCAGACACTCGATGTCGTCAATCTCGCCGTCGGCCAGAAGGTCGACAATGCGGACCAGACCGATGGATGGTGGACCATCGGCGCAAACCAATGCGTGAACGTTATCCGGGAGGAACTGACCAACCGCTACGTCTACATCTATGCAACTGACGTGTTTGGTCATGCCATCCTCGCCGGATTGACCGAAATGTGCATCGAACGGCGACGTTTCTCGATCCGCGGCAGTGACGAATGCTGGCAGCGCGGCCACATCACCGCCCGGTTTCTGGAAGTCGACACCCTCGAACAGGTGCGGTGGACCTTCTTCCTGACCGCAAGCAATCCGTGACACACCATATCGACACGAGCTTCAGACAGAAGAAGCAGGCGCGCGCCGCCCTTCGCAGGCGCACGCTATGGCGTAGGTTGATGGTGGGTTTGACCTCGGCTGTGCTGCTTTGCGTGGCCGCCGGTTTTTACCTGACCGCGGACTATTGGTCATTCGGCGACGAAGACGAGGAGTTGCATGCGGTCGAGGGGGCGGACGATGTGCCGGCCGACGCATCCGTCTACGTGCCAGCGCTGATCGATCTGGCGGGGGACCCGATCTGGATCACCCTTGCGCCAGATGCCGGCGCCGCAACCAAAGGCCGAGTGGTCCCGCGTCCGGCAGAACTCGATCAGGCCGACGTTTCTCCCCAGCTCGAAGTCCTGTCAGACGTCATGCTGAGCGCCAGCGAAAAATTCATGACGACGATACCGTCGACGCAGGAGGATTTCGCATTCTTCCAAGCGCAACGAAAAACCGCTGCCGCGCCATCGGGCGATCTGGAGAACGATCTTCAGCCCTCGCCTCCCGCCAGGGAACTTGAAGCGGCTTCCGGTCAGAAAGCCGACAGCGACGATCCCGAAGCCGGATGGGGTGAGACGATCGATGCAGGCGATGCAGCCCTGCCGGCATTCCAGAAGACCGAGATCGAGAACAACACGAGCGTCGTAGCCGTCACCAATGAGTACCAGCGATTCGCGGCGACCGAAGACACGTTCGTGAAGGTTCTCAATGATCGCAGTCTGGACAGCGTAGCGTTGGATGCGCACTTCTCCGCGCAGGATGCCAAGCTGGCAGGCGAGGCCCTGAGCGCGCTTTTCCACCGGGACGGCCTGGCAGCGGGTTACGTCGTTGCGATGCGAGGGTTCAGGCCGACGCGCGACACGAGCGCAATGTCCCTGATGCAGGTTTCGATCTACGCCAAGAACCTGTTCGTCGGCACGCTGACGCGCAACGGCGCGGGCGCCTTCGTGTCGGGTGTTGATCCTTGGGTTCGCGAAGATCTGTTCAACTATTCGGGCGCACAGGAAGAAGGCACGCATAAACGACAGTATCGTCTGCTCGACGCCATCTATTCGACGGCAGCCCGCAACAATGTTCCAACCGGCGTGATCGGCGAGGCGATCATGTATCTTTCGAGAGGACAGGATCTGGACGCCTTTGCAAGCGAGGACCAGCGTCTGGTGATGATCTATTCACAGACGCCCAGGGGCAAGGACGAGGGCGCGGGACGGGTTCTGTATGTGGGCGTGCAGGGGAGCGAGAAAAGCCTCGACTGTTTTGTCTTCCAGCAAAGCGACGGCCAGTTTGCGTGTGTTACAGGTGACGATCAGGTACGCTCGCTGACAGTCACCAACGGCATGGTCACGCCGGTGAATGGCGTCATGACCTCCACCTTCGGACCACGAAAGCACCCCATTCTGGGGACCGTGCGCATCCACAAGGGCGTCGATTGGGCGGCACCCGTCGGCACGCCGATCGCAGCCGCCTTCGATGGCGAGATCACGTTCCAGGGCGATGGGGGAAGCTACGGCAATCTGGTCAAGATTTTGCACAAAAACGGCCGCGAGACGCGTTATGCGCACATGCAGAAATTTGCAATCGAAGCCGGCGTCGGCACCAAGGTCAAGGCAGGCGACGTCATCGGCTATATCGGCACCACCGGATTATCGACCGGCCCTCACCTGCATTTCGAGCTTTACCAAAATGGCGAGGCGATCGACCCCTTGGGCACGGTTACCGCGGTCGCATCGAACGATCCCGCGGTCGAAACGCTCACCGAGCGCATCGTTCACGTCGAAAGTGGCGGTAGTGCTCGCGCCAAGAATCCTAATTCTTCCGCGACGGGCGCCGGCCAGTTCATAACCAAGACCTGGATCAGGATGATGAATACCTACCGCCCGGAGCTTGCACGCACGCTGTCGACCGACGACCTACTCGCCCTGCGCTACGACGCCACGATCTCGCGAGAGATGGTGCGCAACCTGGCGCGCGAAGGCGAGGCCTACCTGCGCCAGCGCGGCCACCAAATCACGGCCGGCCGGCTCTATCTCTGTCATTTCCTTGGAATGGAAGGCGCGCATCAGGTTCTGTCGGCATCAGGTTCGGCGCAGCTGAGTGCTGTCCTGGGGTCGGCCGTCATCCAGGCCAACCCGTTCCTCACCGGCAAGACAGCCAGCTACGTGGTGGACTGGGCCGAAAGAAAAATGGGCCAGAAGCTGACTCATCTGGCAACCGACGCCGGGTCACAGACAACGACCACCGAAATCCGTCAGACGTCGCCGGAGTTCGAAAAATACAAACAGGCCATCACTGCTCTCATGGGCTCGATCCCAAATACGCTCTGAGCGTCAGGTCTGGCATGAGTTTCTTGCGCAGAAGGGTTCCCCCTCGGTTTGCCGCGCAGTTTCGACGGTTATTGCGTTTTTATCCGCATTTCCACGCGGCGGTTGGCAGGATCGTACGGGTTGGCGTTGCGAGGGTTCTTCTCGCCCATGCCGACGGCGTTGATGCGCGCGGCCTCGACACCGCTGGCCGTCAGGAAAGCTGCCACCGATTTCGCTCTTCGCTGTGACAGACCTTCGTTGTAGCGCAGCGTGCCCGTCGCATCGGTGTAGCCTTCGACGACGAAGTTGAACGTGCTCAGCCGGTTGTCTTTCAAAGCCTTGGCGAACTCTTCGAGCTCAGCGCGCGCGGTTGCGTCGAGTTGGGCCGAATCCAGCCCGAAATTGATCAGCATGTCGAGGTTGGATCTGCCTTCCTGCTGCCCATTGGTGTTGCTCTTGTTGCACTCCTCTTCGGAACCGACACAAATTCCTCGAGATTTGCCAAGATCGGCTGCGCCGGCAAAAAACTTCACGATGTCTTCTGATTTCCGAGCCGGATCGGCGGAAGCATGGTTCGAGAAAAACACGACCGCCAACACAAAGGCTGAACGACTCCACTGCATAGCGCTCCTCCTGTTTGAGTATCCGATTTTGATCGACCGCCAGCATACCGAATTCCAGCGCAATTGTCTGTGGCCAAACGTTGGAGGTGCGATCATCGCGACTGTTTTGGCCGTGGCACGGCTTGAGACTTGACCCGCGCCGTGCCGGAGGCTTGAGTGGCCAAAGTTCCTCAATGAAAGCGCGGCGTTCATGGCCCATGGGCTCCGATTCAAAACGGCACGGGATCTTTTCGCAGCTTGTCCCGCTATCACCAGGGACATGCGCACTGCTCCGACCGAACAGCACTCGATCGCGTTTTGCCGCGACCTCCTCGCCGGGCGTATTCCTGAGGAAGCGATTACATTTTGCGCCTACCTGCTTCCCGAGCGGGCCGCGGTCTGGTGGGCCCACGAATGCCTAAGCCATCTGAGCGACCTCTTCGATGAGACCGATCACCGGTTGCTCGGTCTTGTCCGCGACTGGGTGAGCGAGCCCGACAGCCCCCGCCATCGAACAGAGATCAGAGCCGCCGCGGCAAAATCGCCAACAACCCCGGTCGGCTGGATTATCCTAGCTGCGGGATCGCGTGAAGATCGGTCAGCCGTGGCCGCGATGCCGGCACTGGATTTGCAGCCTTCTCCTGCTGCCTATGCAATCAATGCCGGAATTCTGGCCGGTCTGGCACGCGTGGCGCTCGTGGACCGTTTCTCGGTGCTGTCGGCGTTCGTCGAAATCGGTATCCAGATGGCCGAGATCGAGGCCCTCCACCAGTCAACGGATGCATCTTAGGGGCACTCGCCCACACGACCGGCACCCACAGAACTGGAGGACGCCCTCCGTCCCGCCTACTTGCAACCCCCTTGAGCCCATTTGGCGAGCGCCACCTTGAAGCGTGTCCCAAGCGGATGCTGCAAGCGCAGAACGGAGACATCGTTGGCGGCGAAATTCTTCGCCTGATCACACAGTCGGGTCTCGTTCCACTCATGGCAGCCGTCGCAGTGCTTGCCCTGCCATACCGAATTGTCGAGGCCCTCCACCGGACTGAAGCGTGGCTCGCCTTTTATGAGCTCCGCAATACTCTTCCCATCGATTTCGGGGTCGCCGAAATCGATCGGAACGTCGAAAAAGATCGGGTCGTCAGAGGCGAGTTTTGGGATTTTCTGACGGAGCACATTGAGTGCGAGTTGGGCGTCATTGGCGGAGCTCGACGGATTAGCAGTGGCATTGCGCGTATCCGAGTCGCCTTGCGGTCCGGGAACGCCCGCCTCACCGACGATCAGCGGTGAGTTGAGATCAACCTTGTGCAGGACGACCTCGGTGGTCAGCGAGACGTTGCTCCAGGGGCGCTGCTTGCTAGCGGTTGCCTTGAACACATCGGCGGTAACACGGTTCATCGCCTCAGTGATGGACACATTTGTCTCGCCAATGTGCGCAAGCAACGCCGAGGTGAACGGCGAATGTTTGCCGGATCCGTCGTAGGCGACCTGATTTGGACTGGTGGCGAACGCGACAAGCGTACCGGCACCGCCATTCTCGATCGAGATTTCCGCAAGGCCGCTTTTTGCTCCCCTGACGCCGGCGGTCTTTGCCAGCACCTCGGCTAGAGGATTGTCGCGACAGGCGTCGAGGAAAATAAGCCTTATGCTGGTCTCGCGAGACATCTGTCGCAGAACGAAATCGACAGGCACCGCCTCGAAGTCGAGCGAAGTCTCGTCCTCCAGGGCGGCATCGATCGGAAGAAGGTAGTTGCTGCCTGAAACCTGCAAGCCATGGCCCGCATAGAAGAAAAGCGCGATGTCCGCCCCGCGCACCTGCTTTGCGAACTGCGCTATTGTCGTCTGGGTCTGCAACTTGGTCAGGTCGAAGCCGGAAACGACGTCAAAACCAAGACCCTTCAGGCTTTCGGCCATGGCTTTGGCGTCGCGCACCGGATTGGCGAGTGCCGGGGCGTGCTGATACTGGGAGTTGCCAAGCACCAGCGCTGTACGGCGCTCGGCATCGGCTGCCGTCAAAGTGAAAAGCAGCGCAACTGCCGCGAGCCCGATTGCGCGCAGAAGGCTACTGCGACGGGCGATCAGATCGAAACCCACCGGGACAACAGATCCTTCCTCAGTTGACGAGCTTGGTGGCGGAAAACTCGATCCGCCGATTGAGCGCCTTGTTCTTCGGCGTGTCGTTGCCGGCGACTGGGCGCTCCTCGCCGTAGCCGGTCGCCGTGATCTGCGTGCGCGGAATGCCCGCCCCAACAATGGCGTCGGCCACTGCCTGGGCCCTGCGCTCCGATAAGCGTTTGTTCTCTGCAACCGGTCCATCGGCATCGGTGTGTCCGGAAACTTCGACCTTTAGGCCTGGGCATTTGCTGACGACACCGACGACCTCAGCAAGCAGCGGGCGGCTTTGGGCATCGAGCCGCGCGCTCGCGGGGCGAAAATAGATCGCCCCGGTGCGAGACAGCACCGCAAACCTGTTGAGGCATTCCTCATCGTTGAAGTTGGTCTTCGTCGCATCGGTGGCGACGGGCCCGACCTCGGTGCTTGCCGCAACGGTCTGGGCGGGGGAGGCTTGCTTCCGTCGGCCGTGAACACGAAATCGAACGACACCGATGCGGTAGGAACAATGTTGGTCACACTGGCCGCCTGTTGGAGTTTGTCGACATTGGGCAATAGACCGAAGTCCTCCACATGCACCGCGACAGGGGCCTCCGAGGCAACCGACACCATGGTGTCGCTGATCATGGTCACCACGACGTTGGCCTCAAGATCCTTGTCGACCCCATGCAGGTTGAGACGGAATGGAAGAACCGCCTTCATACGTCGCTTGGTGGCGAGGTCGGCAAATGCCGCCGGATCCACTTTCGCTGTCAGTTCGGCGGTTGGAAACTTGTAGGTCTCAAAGAAGAGGAACCGCATCCGGACATTGCGCAGGTCGACCCCGGTATCGACTGAGTTGAGGTCAAAGGAGACCTTGGCGTCGCCGGTCGAAGTAAGGCTGCCGGAAATATTCCTGATCTTGTTGGTTTCGACGATCGTGTTCTTCTTGACCGACTGATAGGTGAGGACCGAAGCGGTCGGATCGAGCGCCCAGTTCGTCTGCGCGTTCGCCGTTCCCAGTCCGGGCAAAAACAACACGAACAACGAAACGATCAAGCCAAGCGTCTTCGCGGCGACTCTGCTTCTTGACCGTGCTTTGCGCCAGACTCCGAGAACTTCGAACATGGCTCCCCCTGCCTACGACAACAGAACCCCGTATCGACATCACGACCATGCGGTGTCTCCAGAGAGCATAGAGCACTTGCTGCCAATTGGCGAGCATCCCGGTTGGTGTGTTTGGCCAGCCCGCGATCCCGGCATCGCGATACCGCACCTTGCCTGAGTGCGGGGGATTCGAAGGTCCTGCTATTCCCATCCCAAAGACGTCACGAACTCAGCGCGGGCGCGGATGATCCGCGGATCGAGGAACCGCTAGAAAGCTATCTTAAGTCCGAGCTTGGCGCCAATAGTGGAGCTATCCGACGAGGCCTTACCACGGACTTCGCCGTTGACGGTCGTCAACTCCGAAACTTTCAGGTTGAACCCCGTCGATAGCGCCACGGAAAAATCCGCATCGTCGAAGGCGATCGTCCTGGTACCGATCTCGGTCGTGTTCTTGTAACCGAAACGCTGCTGCAATTCGCCACGCGCATAGGGGCTGAACACCATACCGTTGCTCAGCGTGTAATCGCCATAAATGCCAGGCTCGAACTTGATGGCGCCAAATGAAAGCCGGCTCTTGCCGAACTGATTGCCACCGCTGTCAGTGTAGGGATCGCCGCGGAATGAAACACCAAGCAGGCCGCCACGCAGATCGAAACGGGTGCGTTCGCCCAGCGCGAAGATGTGGCCGACAGATCCCGTGACCGCGTAGCCCTCGGTGTCATAGCTGCCGGTGGTGTCAAGCACCCCGTTCATCACGTCGCTTCGGCCGAAGAAACCGGAGGCCGAGACCAGCGCGTAATTGTAGTCCTTGCGCAAGAGTGCGTAGCCGCCGAACAGTCCGGCCTTGTTGTTACCTTCCCCTATGGCATCAAATCCCTGGAAGGCTCCGAGATTGACGTCAGTCGAGGCGTAGCCGGCGAATACACCGATGTTCAGGCCATACTCATTGTCGAACTGGAAATGCTTGGCGGCATTGAAGTCCAGGCTGATGGCGGCCGAAAAATCATTGGCATCGAAGCTCGGGCCCGGGCCATTCAAGCCGCCGCCACTGATGTTATAGCCGTCATGCTCGGTATGAGCGAACTGGCCGGAAGCAAAGACCCCGAAGCTCGAAGAAACCGGTACCATTCCAGATCCGGATGCAGGCGAAAGGTGGAGGTCAGCATCGATCGCGTCGCGGTTTATGCCGTAGAGAGCGTCGAGTGCCACCTCGACCGCGCCCGCGTTGGTCGCGCTGGTCGGCGCCGCCGCAATGCCGAAACTGGCCGGCGTGGCACGCAGGAACAAGCCGCCATTCGGGCCGTTCACGATCTCATAGCTGAAAAGCGAACCCGGCGTGCCGGAAATACTTCCGAGACGGAAGGTGCCGGCAACCGGTCCGCTGGCCGAGACGATGATCGGGATATTGGTCACTTGGGCGAATTGGGGGGTGCCCAGCAGATTGACAATAATGGTGCTGGTGCCGGCAGCCGAAAACGCATTGGCAACGAGTTGATCCGACCGTAGCGTCTGTTGGTTAATGTCGAGGCTGATGGCGGCGCTGTTGAGGGCGAGGCCGCCGAGCATCAACACGTCGTCGGCGACACCGTCCATCATGTTGATCAGGGAATTTGTCGCGATGATCGAACCCGGCATAGTGACGTTGCCGTTGATGAACAGCGTTGAACCATTACCGAGGTTGAGTTGGTTTATGCCCTGCGTGCCACCGCTGAAGCGAAGGGTCGAATGGTCGGCCGAAAAATTGTCGAAGCCGGCAAAGTTCTGGCTCTTGCCGCCGGCGGCAAGGTCGGTGCCGACGACTGTGCCGTTGGCGCCTGTACCGCTGAATAGCACCCCGTCGCTAAGGATGAGCGGCTCGACGGCGCCGATATGATCGATGGTTAGCGTGTTGGGTCCAAGGCCGGTAATGTCACCCTCGATCGTGCCACCCGACAAATGGACATGTTCGGCGTCGATGCCGCCCTTTATGTCGCCGCCCACGACCGAGACGCTGTCGAAGCCTAGGCCGCCGGTGATGTTGCCGCCTGTCGTGGCGCCTATGGTTCCGCCGTTGATGTTGACGGTGTCGTCGCCGTCATTGCCGAATATGCTGCCGCCAATGGTGGCGTTGCCAGCGACCATTATCGTGTCGTTTCCGGCCGCTCCGTCGAGGTCGAGGTCGACCGCGGCACTGCCGCTGACGCTGACCTGGTCATTGCCAGTCCCGGCATCCAGGGCATCAACCGTGCCTCCCGCAATGATGATGGTGTCATTGCCATCGCCCCCGGAGAGAACGCCGACGGTCGGCGCGCTGAAAAAAATTCCCTCCTCGGTGGTGAGCATGCCGATCGATAACAGGTCGTCACCTCTGCCGCCGGTCACATTGCCAACCTGTGTACCGTCGCCGAATATCACGGCTCTGTCGGTACCATCTCCAAGGTCAATGTCCTGAATACTGCCGCTCTGGATGACGACCAGGTCATCCCCGGCCCCGGTATTGAGATTGGCCGCGACGGTTGGGGCGTACGGAACCCCCAAGAAATCCCCATAGAACATCTCAAACCGGTCATTGCCGCCGAGGAGTTCGATTGTACCGTCCGCCGGCTGCAAGGAGGTCGACCCTCCCGCAGGCAGGCCGCCTACACCGGGTGTTGTCGCCGCTTTATCGGTCAGGAGGCCGCCAAAAATTCTCACGACGTCGTCGCCATTGCCGTCGTAGTCGTTGACGATGACTTCCGACGAGTTCTCGAACCCGCTAAATCGGGTGGTGAATACGCCATCGACGTCCTGAAAATCCCCGGTCGTCGTGCAGTTCACGGTAACCGATGTCGCCTGGAAGGGAGTGCCGCCGCCGTTTGCAGTAGCGGAGCAGGCCGCCGCGCCAGACACTTGGAACGTGGACGCCGCCGCTAAGGCGAGCAACGAGACTCCCGTCAATTGATAGGCCTCGCGCGACACTCTCATTCGACCCCACCTTACGAGAAATCGATACCGTCACAAATCAAGGCAATTAAATAGATCAACGATCCATCTCATGGGATCGGTGACTGCTTAACCGGCACTGTACGCGTCGCGTTGCTGGGCGGCAATGGTTTGGGGTTCGTTCTCAGGAGACTATAAGGCTATCTGTGGCGACAAGGACACTATCGTAAACTTAAATGAGCCTGTCAAAAGCAGTGGCCAAACTTCAAAGGCATCTTTAAAGATCAGAATAGGCCGCCGAAACAGTCAGATCTCCCGCATGTGCAATCTTGCGATGGTAGCTTGCCCATATTTCGCCACCACACTGCTCAACCCAGCGGTGACAGAACGAGAAATCGGTAGGGAGGTCCAGTTCCGGCGTCACAATCTTCGCAAACGGCGTCAGGAAATTCTCGAACTGAGCGGTGTACTTGCTCTTTCTGTAACGAGACCGGTCCACCGTCTCGGGTAACTTCTCGATTATGGCCGTCACGCAGTCGCGGGAGACCAGAAAGATGCCCGTGCCGCATGACGTTACCCGGACAAAGCCTTCTTGCTCTTGCCGAGGTTCGACGACGGTTCCGATGAACTCCAGGCTTTGCGCAAAGGCTTTGTCGAAGGGCAGTGTCGAGAGGGAATGGAGTTTGCGCAGATCGATCCGGCGCCGCGGATACAGGGTGCCGACGACTTGCTTGTCCAGCGCCAGCATCGCCGCGATAAGATCAGGTGAAAAGCCCATGTCACTGTCGATCATCAGAATGTGACTGCAATCCGGTTTATTGTAGTAGAAATTCGTGAGCAGATAGTTCCGCGAAAATGGAATATCCGTGTACTCGATTTCCGACAGCGTGAAGGCGTAGTTGGACAGGCTCTTATGAGTTAAGGCCGCGAACAAGCTGCGAACGAACACGCTTTTGTAGGCTGCTCCATAAACCGGCAGCGCAAGATTGATCTTGGTCGGCATCTTGTCCTCCACAGTCCAATGACTGATCGCATACAAATCCCTTTTCCCTATCTTTGACAGGATTCTTGGTATAAATTTTGGTGACCTTCGCCGGTATGGGGCAGGCGCTCAGGCTGATTGCGGTTGCGTCGTGGTGCGTTGGGAAGTTGCTGGACCAAGATTGAGGCAGGCCGGAGCGAGCGTGCTGACATGACCCACTGCAACGGACTTCTGTTTCGTGTCCCACTGTTTCTCATTTTCCTGCTTCTTGGCTCAGCTGGTGCTCGCGCCGCGGTCGAGCCGACCGCGGCGCCGCAGCCACGCAACCGGCTAGCGATCGTCATCGGGAATTCGAACTATCAAAGCAGCCGACTTGAGCATCTCCCCAATGCCGCAAATGATGCCGCAAAGCTCTCAGAGAGCTTGAAGCGGCTAAATTTTGAGGTCCTGACGGGCACCGATCTTTCGACCCAAGATTTTTCCAGAATCTTTCGAGAAGCTGATGCAAGGCTGCCTACCGTCAGCGCAGTTTTGATTATCTACGCCGGTCATGGCGTGCAGTTGAACGGCGAAAACTACCTGCTCCCGGTCGATACGCCCGATCCTGAAAGCCTGGAAAAACTCACCGCCACGGCCATCAAGCTGAATGATGTGATCGCGCGGTTCGCGCGCCGCGACCGCCAGACGTTCATATTCCTGGACGCGTGCCGCAACAATCCGCTCGGTGCCGGTGCCGGCAATGGTCTGGCGCAAGTTGAAGTCGGTGAAAACACGTTCGTTGCCTTTGCCACCCAGCCAGGCAATGTCACGGCCGATGGCGGCGGCGAAAACAGCCCGTTCACCATTGCGCTGCTGAAGAATCTCGAGATCCCCGGGCTCAGCATTTCGGATATGATGATCCGCGTCCGCAACGAAACCGAAGCGTTGACGGTTGGCCGTCAAGTGCCGTGGGATCAATCGAACCTGCGTGAGCAGTTCTATTTCACGGAGCAACAGGTACTCGATCCGGGACAGTTGAGCGCAAGCCTTTCACGCATCCTTGCGGACCCTGCGGCAAAGAAGAGATTGCAAGTCGAACTTGCCTCCAATGACCTGCAGACCGCCGTGCTAATCGTCGGACAGACGTTGCGGTCGGTCGAGATTCCGGCACCGTCCGCCAGTTCACCGGAGCCGGTTGGCACACAGGTCGCCAATCTGTCTCCGACCGAAAGGGTTGAGGACGCTCGCCAAAGCGTCGTCTCCGGTCTCGAAACGCTCATTGTCGGCGCATCTATGGGCGAGGCGGACAAAGACAAGACAGCCGATCTTGCGCGCAACGTTCAGACCGAACTTCGTCGCTTGGGTTGCTACCGGATGCAGATTGATGGAGATTGGGGCACGGGTTCAATCCGTGCTCTCACCGACTACTACAAGAATACCAAGCAAGTCGCGGCGACGACGGAGCCGAGCGTCGGACTGCTGGGCGATCTCTTTTTGCGCTCAGGCAGAATCTGCAAGCAGCCGGTCATCGTGAAGGCCAAGCCGGCTAAGATAGCGTCGGACGCCGCCCCTTCACGAAACGGCTCCGTACGGACGACTGCGAAACGCTCGCAGGCCGCCCCGAGACGTCCCGCGCCTCCCCCACCGGACATCAGTGGCGGCATAGGCATTGGTGGTGTGTTTTAGCGAGCCGGTCAGCAATGGGCCGCGCTCGAGTTCCAGATCAGGTGCTGCAGCCCAACAAGATGATCAAGCGTCACGGTAACGAGCGCCACGCTGGAATTCGAGGCGAAAAGCTGCGCGGATGATGAAACTGTCCGACCCCGGCCCCCGAGACGGGCGATCATATGCTGGCGTAATTGTTCATTCATATTCGGTGGCTCAGTACAAGGTAGATAGCGGAGACTAACATCAACCAGCCCCCCATTCCCAACACTACCAAAATCGCCACGCGCTCGGTTCGCCTGACAAGGTCGGCAATGTTTTCCTCGTTCGTCAAAGAAACAGCGTCCAGTAGCGCAGGCGCATGATCATCGTTGTCATTTGCCGGTTGGTTTGCGTTGCCACTCTCATTGGTTCTCTGGATCGATGTCATTGTCTTTTGCTCACCAAACATACTGGAAATAGAGGGCCCGCCAGCCACCGAAGCGGCTTGCGGGCCCTATCAGCACAGGAAGGGACGTAGCTGTGCCGATCCACGACATGTCAGCCAAGGAATATGCCGATCACCAAAAATGTGACGGCTGCGGCGAAAGTTGGCGCGAGCAACCAACGCGCTTGGCCAATGCTTTTATCCATCTGCTTTCTCCGAGTCTGGAGAAGCAACTAGCCTAGCCCTAAGCCGTTCCGCCTAGTCTCAAGAGATAAGACCATTGCGTTTTGTGATCGGCCTTTGGTCTGGTCAGGATTCCGACTGAAGCCTGATCGAGGAACGTTCGGCCTGCCGACGTGTTCAGTTGCCTGGCGCACAGAAGACTTGTGCTGTCGCCGGAACAACAGGAGAAAAACCATGAGGATCCCCCTTACCAGCACCGCTGCCGCGCTATTGCTTTTGGCCGGCGTCGGCGCAGTTGCGGCACAGGATGTTGTCATCACACCGGAACAGGACACCGTCGTGCGCAAATACGTGAAGAAGCAACCGCTGGCTTCCGTGAACCTTCTCGGACTTGAGCTGAATGTCGGCACGGCTCTGCCGGACACGGTCGAGCTCCATGAGGTCCCCAATGTCAAATACCGGTATGTGGTGATCGACAACCGCACGGTTTTGGTGGACCCGGGCACCCGCAAGATCGTCAAAGTCTACGACTGAGACCTAGAACGAACCCGACCTCCGCCATAGCTGGCGGCGGGTTGGGTATGTCAAATCGCCATTCGGACAGTTGAGATAAACTCCTGAAGTCGAGACGTCGCAACCCCCTCGTGGCGCGCCTGGTGGATCTCTAGAACACGCGCTCAACTCGACTTGGCACAAGGTACTTACTTCCTGGTGATCCAATCCAGCAAGCCAACTTCGACCTGATCGCACCCGGCGTATTCGAGTACCAGGGTCTTAGCCAGATCGCGCCATCGACATTTGGGCGCGTATGTTCCCAACACCAAATCTTTGAACACTGCCCGGAGAACATCGGCATCGAACGCTGAGATAGCGAAGGGAACCGGGTCTGCATCCTCCCAAGCTCGGGAGGTGTCATCGCCATGGCTTTGGCGCAGGCGTTTCAGAAGCTCGCGTGATGCCGCGAGCACGCGTCGGGAGTGATCAATATCGCGCGGAAATGTGGCGCGACGTGGCAGGAAGGTGGCTTCAATAGCCGCCCGCGCAATGTCTGTATGGGTATCGAGCATCGCTGCCTCCCTTAAGCAGCTATCGGGGCTGCACCTTCTTAGGTGCTGAGCTGCGAATCTCAGTCATCAGCCCTTGCTCTCGGAGCCGAGCTGTCTTCGCATCCCGTGCCGCCCGCTCGACCTCGATCGACTCGCGCGCAACATCCGAGGTGCGCTCTTTTCTCTCGTGCCTTTTTTGTCGGTGAACCGTTGCCTTCTCCGCATCGTCGCCCCGATCTGACGGTCCCGCGGTGTTGTCGCACAGAACGATTGTGGCCAGATGCGGGCGACCTGGGAGGTGTTTCACCTGCCGAGCCAGCAGCCGCTGCCGCTCGGGCTGCGACTGTTTTGCGAACCGTCTAAAAGGTTGGACATCATGGCCAAGCCAATCATCCACTTTGAAATAATAGGGCGTGATCCTGCGAACCTGCGCCGCTTTACGCGGAACTCTTCGGATGGGAATTCGAGATCGGCGGATCGGTCTCGCCGCTTGTTCCCGACGCAACTATGGCTTCCTTGCCCCGCCTCCGGGGCTCAATCGGTAGCAGGGGCGTTGGAGGCGGGAGAAATTTTGATCCGGATGTAGTCCCGCTTCTCGGACGTGGTGCGCTTTTCAGAGCCCCCTTTAGAAACTCAATTTCCAAGGCTTGCCGGCCTACCAGCCGCTCCAGCGCTGCGATCCGCGCCTCATCGTGTCGGCCGCCGCCACGTCTTCGTCGAAGGAGCCGGCCTCGTATTTCTGAACCCAGATGCGGATCAGGTTACGCGGCAGTTCGTGCCGCTTGGCGAGACCATGCAGCGTCTCGCCGGACAGGAACTCCTGCACTACCTGACGTTTGAACTCCATGCTGTGCGTGCGATAAGTCACCATGGGCTTCCATCCTTCGAAAGCCCGGCTTCCAAGTCAATTCTGCTTGTTCATCCTGTCCGGTCCGAGGGGCGCACTCCACACATGGGTCTCATTTAGCCGGTATTTGCATCGTCATGACGCAGAGAAGCTCGAACAGGAGGGTGGCACCGGTTAGCGCGGTGACGCCCGAAGGATCGAGCGGCGGCGAGACTTCGACCAGATCGGCGCCGATGATGTCGACGCCGGCCAGCGCTCGGATCATCTTCTGGGCCTCGCGCGTCGTTATGCCGCCGATCTCAGGGGTGCCGGTGCCGGGGGCAAAAGACGGATCGAGCGCGTCGATGTCGAACGAGACGTAGGTCGGCGCGTCGCCGACGATCGAGCGCGCCTCGGCCATCACCGTGTCCACGCCGCGCTCCATGAATTCCTCGATGAAGATGATCCGGATGCCGGCCTCGCGGGCGAAATCGTAGTTTTCCACATCGGAGATCGCTCCTCGGATGCCGATCTGGACCATGCGCTTGGGATCGAGCAGGCCTTCCTCGACGGCGCGGCGGAACGGGGTGCCGTGATTATAGCGGTTGCCGAAGAACTCGTCATAGGTGTCGGAATGGGCATCGAAGTGAACGAGGCCGGCCGGTTCCTTGGCGATGCCGCGCAGGATGGGCAGCGTGATCAGATGATCGCCGCCGACGACCAGAGACCGGGCGCCGGAGTGGTGGACGTTTTCGAAGAAGGCGCTGATCGTGTCCAGCGAGCCGGGCAGGTCGAGCGGGTTTACAATCACGTCGCCGCAGTCGCCGGCACGAACCTGTTCGAAAGGCGAGACGCCCGTGACATGGTGGACGCGCCGCACCAGGCTGGATTGGTTGCGGATTTCGCGCGGTCCATGGCGCGCGCCCGGCCGGTTGGTGGTGCCGCCGTCGAAGGGGACGCCGATCAGCGCGATGTCGACCTGCTCGGGGGTAGCCATGGGCAGGCGCATGAAGGTTGAAGGGCCGGCAAAACGCGGAACGCTGCCGGAATCGAGTGGCTGGAAATTTGTAATGCTCATGGTCTTGTGTCCTGTTGGCGCATCGGGTCGCTTGACCGCGAGGCGCACTCCGAAGGTGGTGCTATTTCTGTTGGAAGTCGGACCTGTGGGCGTCGCGCCAGGCGTTCTGCTTGCCGGCGCGCTTGGCCGCGAGGCAGAACAGGGCCTCGGCCAGCAGCCGGCCGGCCAGGATGCTGGTGGTGCCGCTGGAAGCATCGAAATCCGGCGATACCTCCACGAGGTCGAACCCAGCAAAGCCGTCGCGGGCCACTATTCTTACGCCGCGAATGATCTCGCGCGAGGTAAGGCCGCCTGGTTCGGGGCTGTTGGTTGCAGGGGCAAAGGCTGGATCGACGCCGTCGATGTCGAGGCTGATATAGAGGCGCGCGCCGTCGGCACTGGCGATGGCGCGTGCGCGTTCGGCAACCGTTTCGATGCCGAGGCGCTCGACTTCCTCCATGGAAAACACGGTGATGCCGAGCTTGCGGTAGAGCGGGGTCCATTCGAGCAGGTTGCGGGGGCCGCGCGCGCCGATGACAACGATGCGGCGGGGGGCCACCTTGTCGAGTTCGGCAATGCGCAGCAGGGGCGAGGCGCGGGTGAGGCGGTCGCCGCCGAAGGATTCGCTGAGATCGAGATGGGTGTCGAAGACGATGAGCCCGACCGGGGTGTCGCCGGCATCGGAGACCGCGCGTACCGCCGGATAGCTGATGCCGTGATCGCCGCCGATGGTCAGCGGCACCGCCCCGTTGACCAGCACCGCGGCAAGCCGCGCTTCGAGGCGGGCGTAGCTGGCGGCATTGTCGCCCGGCACTACATCGATGTCGCCGGCATCGGCGACGGTGATATGGGCCAGCATGTCGAGGTCCCAGTCGAAGCTGTAGCTGCCGTAAAGAAGCGAGTATTTGCGGATTTCCTGCGGGGCGCGGCGGGTCGCGCCGCCGCGAAAGGTGGCGATGCCGTCATAGGGCATGCCCACCACCACAGCGTCGGCGGAAAGACCCGCCAGATCGCGCACATAGGGAAATGCCATGAAGGGTGGCACGTCGCCATACATGCGGGGAACACCTGCCGGGCTCAAAGCTTCGCTCATGGTACGGTCCTCCGTCTTGTCGTGTCGATTGTGCCGCTGCCCTACTGGCCGGCGGCGGGCTCGCTCTGGAACAGCATGTTGCGCCGTCTCCAAGTGTCGAGGAATTCACGCAAGCGCGGGCTTTGCGGATCGTTGAAGAGTTTGGCGGGCGGGCCCTGCTCGATCACCTTGCCGCGGTCCATGAAGACGACACGGTCGGCGACCTGGGCGGCAAAGCCCATCTCGTGCGTCACCACCACCATGGTAATGCCCTCGACGGCCAGTTGCTTCATGGTGTCGAGAACCTCGCCAACGAGCTGGGGATCGAGTGCGGAGGTCGGTTCGTCGAACAGGATCACATGCGGCTCCATCGCGACCGCCCGGGCGATGCCGACGCGCTGCTGCTGGCCGCCGGAAAGCTGCGAGGGGTAGCGCTCGGCGAAATCCGCGAGGCCGACCTTGGCCAGCGCACGGCGCCCGCTTTCCTTCGCCTTGGCGGCGGGAGCGCGCTTGGAAAGACGCAATCCCAGCGTCACATTATCCAGCACTGTCATATGCGGCCATAGGTTGAAGTGCTGGAACACCATGCCGACGTTGCGGCGCACGGAATCGATGTTCTGGTCGCTTTCTCGTACCAGTCCTTCGGCACCGCGCTTGTAGCCGAGCAACCGGCCCTCGATCTCGATCTCGCCGCTCGTATATTCCTCGAGGAAGCTCGCGCAGCGCAGCAACGTGCTCTTGCCCGACCCCGAGGGTCCGATGATGCAGACGACTTCGGAGAGGTTGATGTCGAGCGAGATCCCGGACAGGGCCGCGAATGTGCCGAAATCCTTGGTCAAATTGCGGATCTTGATGACGGGCTCGGTGGTTTCAGTGGCCATCGTTTATTCCCAATTGGTGGTTGAGCGGCCTAGAACCGCACCCGGCGCTCAACATATTTGCCGAGCTGCGCGACTGCCTCGACCAGCAGCCAGTACAGTAGGGCGGCGGCGAGATAAGGTTCGATGACCGCGTAGGTCTCGTTGACGAATTGCGTCGTGTTCTTGGTCAGCTCGGCAACGGTGATGATGGACAGCACCGCGGACTCCTTGATGAGGATGATGATCTGGTTGACCATCGGTGGCGTGATCATGACCAGCATCTGCGGCAGCTTGATATGGCGGATGATCTGCGTGCCTGAGAGCCCGGCCATGCGCGCCGCCTCGATCTGGCCCTTGGAGATCGACTGGAAACCGGAGCGGAAGATTTCGGCGAAATAGGCGGCACCATAGAAGCCGAGGCCGAAAACACCCACCGCTTCGGCACTCAGCCGGAGGCCTATGCTCGGGCCGCCATAATAGAGCACGAACAGCAGGATCAGGATCGGCAGGCCGCGCATGATCTCGATATAGGCACGAACAGCCCAGCGCAGCGGCGTGAACGGCGTGCTCTCGAGGCAGGCGAGCAACAGGCCGATCCCCAGCCCGAGGGCTGTGGCAAGTGCGCAGATCCAGGCGGTCGTCGCCAGGCCGGCCAGCATCAGCGGTCCATATTGCACCCACAGGTCGAAGAATTGCGCCATGGCTCAGGCCCTCCGCGCCAGCCGTTGCTCGGCCATGCGGCCGATCAGCGACAGAAGGAAATTGATGACGATATAGATGACGGCGGCGGTGATGTAGATTTCGAACGGGCGATAGGTGGTCGCGACGATCTGCTGGCTTACCCGCATCAGTTCCGTCACCGCGATGACGGAGACCAGCGATGAGTTTTTCAGGATGCTGATGGTCTCATTGACCAGCGACGGGATGACGAGGCGCAATATCTGGGGCACGAGTATATGCTGGCGCCCCGCCCATTTGCGTATGCCTACCATGCGCGCCGCCTCCAGTTGCCCTGGTGGAATGGCCAAAAGTCCGCCGCGAAATATCTCGGCCTGGAAGGCGATCGTGTTCAGGGTCAGCGCGAGGATGGCCGCGAGAATGGGCGCTACATTGATGCCGATGAGCGGCAGCAGATAATAGATAATCAGCAACTGCACGAGGATGGGCGTGCCGCGCCACACGCTTTGATAGATGCGCGAAAAGCAGCGCAGCCACGCCTTCTTCGAGGTGACGCCGAAGCACAGGACGAGGCCGAGCGGCATGCCGAGGATGATGGCGACGCCCGACACCAGGATGGTCATGCCCGCGCCCCAGAGCATGATGGGCAGGTTGTTCTGGATGAGGGCGAACATTGCCAAGTCGTCAGACCTTATGGACTTGAGGTCAGGCTTGCAGCCTGTGCGTTTTTAGGCAGGCGAGGCTGGAAAGCCTCGCCCTTATCCGGCGTTGGACGCCGACTCGTCAGCTCTTGGGTTCGGGCAGAGCGTCCGTCGGCAGTTTCATGGTGAAGCCGAACCACTTTTCCTGAAGTTTGGCCATGGTTCCATCGGTGGCGAGCTTGCGGAACTGGTCATCGATGAAGTCGGCAAGCGCCTTGCTGTCGTCGTCCTTGCGGAAGGCCCAGCTGAAATAGGTCGGGTCCCCGAACGTTGTGCGGATGGTTTCGAAGACGTCGCCGCGCTGCGTCTGCAGGTAGAGCAGATTGGGCAGGGAATTCACGACGGCATCCGTGCGCCCGGCAGCGAGATCGGCATAGGCTTCATTGAAGTCGACATAGGTCTGGATGTTGGCGATCGGCGCCAGGCCTTTTGCCTTTAAATTCTCGGAAAAGGCCTCGGTGCCCTTGAGCTGTGCCGAGCCGGCCTGCGTGCCGACATTTTTGCCGCTCAGGTCTTCGGGCGTGTTCAAGGCGGCGTCGCCTTTGCGCTTGACGTAGGAGAACGACGCGTCGGCGATTGGCAGAGACAGCCTGTAGGTATCGTAGCGCTGTTTGTTAACGGTGACGGAGGTTATGATGGCATCGAACTTCTCCGTCTGCAAACCGGGCAGCAAGCCCTGGAACGGCAGGTCGAGCCGGTTCACCTTCACGTCCGGCAGCGCCTTCATGACTTCTTCGAAGAGGTCAACTCCGTAGCCTACGATCTTGCCGTTTTCGACATATTCGAACGGCGGGTAGCGGGCCTCGGACGCGATGGTGATTTCCCCCTTTGCCTTGATCCGTTCCAGAAGATCGGAGGCGGTGGCAATGCTCGCCACGGCGAGCGAGAGCGACGCGGCCAACAGCGTCGAAGTGCACAGTTTCAAAGCGGATCGCATAACTTCCTCCAGTTTCGTATGTTCCCGTTTATTATGGATTATTTGGAGTCCGAGGCTTCTGTACGCGCTCAGGAATCTCGCATGCGTGACGAGCCTTAGACCTCCAGGTCGTCAGCCGGCTGCAATGCCGGCCCGATTGTTTGCTTCCCCAGTGGCATGACGGCACGGCACCATCTGGTAGGGCAGCATGGCAGGATTGAATCTTTGATAAACATGGAAGGAATAGACTATACATCGAAGTTGACGATGTAAGGCTGATACCCAACACCGTCTGAGAGGCTCAAGGAGGAGTGTCAGAATGCGTCTGTCGGTTGCCGACATTCGTGCGCTCAGGGTTTTCCGCTCGGTGGTCGAGCATGGCGGATTTACCGGAGCGCAGCTTGCTTTGGCGATGAGCCAATCGACGATCAGTTTCCAAATCAACGCGTTGGAGGAACGGCTGGGGTTTTCGCTATGCCAACGCGGCAGGCGCGGCTTCGAACTGACCGATAGGGGCACCGCGGTCTATGAATATTCCCATTCGCTGACTTCAGCGCTGTCGGCGTTCGAGATGCAACTGGGCGAACTGCGCTCCAAGGCGACGGGTGTGCTGCGCGTCGGGATCGTCGATGCCACCGTTACCGATTCAGCCCTGGGCCTCGATGACGTCATTCATCAGTTTATCAAGAAAGCCAGCGAAGTCGATCTGCGCATCACCATCGGCTCGCCTGAACAGCTTATCGCGGAAACCGCCAAGGGCGGGATCGACTTCGCGATCTCCCCCCGCATCAAATTGCTGCCCGGCTATTCGCAGACCGAGTTCCATTATGAAATCAACTCGCTCTACTGCAGCGAGCGCCACCCGCTGTTTTCCCGCAAGCTGGTGACAAAGGCTGATGTGGAAGCATCGCAGATGGTGGTGCGCCCTTATGCCAACAAGTCGGAATTGCAGCATTTCCCCAACGCGCATGTCGGCGCCTATGCTTCGAATATCGAGGCGCAGGCAATGTATATCCTGAGCGGCCACTTCGTCGGCTATCTGCCGGATCACATGACCGTCACGTTTAGACAGAACAACCGGCTTAAGGCGCTGCTTATTCCCGAGGCGCAGATCCGCTCGCCCTTCGTCATCATCGCGCCAAAGCACAAGAAAGCGTCGCTGTCGCAGAGGATTTTTTTCAGGAACTGCGCAAAAGGGTGGGGAGTGCCGAAAAATCGGCCGGAAAAGGGCAAGCCGCCGACGCAAAAAACAAGATGCCCAAGGTACGCGGCATGTAAAAACTCCTTTATGCATTGATCCCGAAAAGCGGGAGCCGCTTTTTCGGGATCAATGGTCTGAATGCTGGCTGCGCTTTAAAGGCGCGGCGCCTTGGCGTCGATCCGATAATGCGCTTCGGTTGGAACGCAGCCTTGACCGTTTACCGGAATGAGGTCCTGGGGGCAGGCTGAGAACGCGACGATCAAATCCATTTCCGCGCACATCGACACATAGGAGCCCGGTCCCGCCACCGGTGCCTCGAAGGTGACCGAACCGTCTTCGCCGACGGGAATGTTCATGAACAGGTTGAGCGGCGAAGGGGTTTCGGGTGGCGTCAGCCCGACCGCGCCGAGGGCCGTCGCCAGATTGTCGGTGCAGTTGTCATGGTGCCCGACATGGCCCAACTGCTGGTAGCGATAGCGGTCGCAGGCGGCGATCAGCGTATCGTGCACGCCACCCGACGTGTCCTGTATCAGGGTCAGCATCGGACGCCGCCTGTTGCTGCACAGCGTGTCGCCGTTCTTCGGGTTCACCTTGAGCATGGCTCCACGACTGTGCTCCATCGACATGAATTCCGCGATATCGTCGGCGCAGAAGGCCCAGGTGTCCACCACCTGGGTGCCGTGGGTGTTGATGACGGTGATCACCTGGCCTTGGGCAACGCGCGTCGCCACGCCCTTGCGGGCAGGAATGACGTGAACCTGACCGTTACTTGCGTTCGTTGGCATCGTTGAATTCCTTTCGCTCAGCGTCCGCGCGCTCCGTGTTCGACGAAGATATAGCCGAGAAAGTTCAGGAGTACCTGTGCTGCGAGAAAGCCGGTGATGCCCGAAGGGTCGTAGGCCGGGGCCACCTCGACGAGGTCGATGCCGACGACGTCGCCGCGCTTCACAAGGCCCCGGAGCATTTCCATTACTTCATAATACAGGAAGCCGCCATGGCTAGGCGTGCCAGTGCCCGGCGCAATCGACGGATCGAAACCGTCGATGTCGATCGTCACATAGTAGCGTACGCCTTCCGGAATGGTCGCCAGAACACCTTCGACCCCGAGCTTGCGCGCCTGGCGGACGGAAAGGATCGTCGAGCCGCGTTGGCGCGCATCCTCGTAACCGTCGCGGGCGGTCGAAGAGACGTTGCGGATGCCGATCTGGCTGAGACCGCTGACATGCGACTGTTCGGCCGCGCGGCGCATCGGATTGCCGTGTCCTTCGCGCACGCCATGACGCACGTCGACAAAGTCGAGATGCGCATCGATCTGCACGATGTGAATGGGGCCATGTTCGCTGAACGCCCTGACGCAGGGAATGTTGATGGCATGGTCGCCGCCCAGAACGACGGGCAGCGCTCCGCGTTCAAGAATCTTGCGGACCGCCATTTCCGTATTCGCGTGGCTGGCCACGGTATCGGTATGCACGATATCTGCGTCGCCTATATCGACGATCCGCACCTTGTCGAGCGGCAGATAGATCTGGTCGTCCTCATGGTCGTAAGCGCCGGCATGACCGAAGGAAAACAGCGTCGAGGCCTCGCGGATGGCGCGGGGGCCGAAACGTGCACCGGAGCGGTACTGGGTCCCCATGTCGAAGGGCACACCCAGCACGGCGACATCCGCGTCGATCTTGTCCCAATCAAGGCAGATCGGCCGTTTACCGAAGGTGCTAAGCCCAACGAAGGGGAGATCGAGCCGCCCACCCTCATACCCGTGTCCAGACATCGAAACTCTCCCTTTCGGATAACCCTCACGCCATCCGGCAGCGACCTTCGATATGAGCCGAAGCGCTTAAGCTGGAGTGAAGCACGACAGGCCTGCGGTCTGTCTGCCTCGTGGCTAGCATGGTCCCGCCACTCCTATCCATCACGAGTATCGGGCGTTCATATCGATTTATCCGGAAATTGGCCGTATTAGGGTTAGAACAAGAGCAGCCCGAAATCGATGGAAGGAAGACTCCCGCTCCGCCGGGGAGCGCTGTCGTTCGAGCTTGCTGTGCCCGAGCAGCACCTGGATGACGCTGATGTCGACATCCTGCTCAAGCAGGTGAGTGGCGAAGCTGTGCCGCAGAGTATGCGGGCTGAGAACGTTCTCACCGCTCCCAAAGCAATATCTCTTGTCAGCCGAGATTTGACGGCCGCGTCTCGCTATTGACGCACAGCTGAAGCAGGCCTACTGGTACATATACCGGACCACTAGACCTCTTCGGATGTAAGGACGGATGGACCTACGAGCGATTCTGACCGACGACGGGAGTGCGCTTGGCGGCGTGCCGAAGCATTCGATGAAGGACTTCGTCGTCCAGAAGATCGCGACATTCATTGCGACCGGCATTCTTGACGTGGGGGACCCGTTGCCAAGCGAGCGTGAACTTGCGGGCGCTTTGTCGGTAAGCCGCGAGACGGTGCGCGGCGCGATCCTGATCCTTTCCACAAAGGGCATCCTTTCCGTCGCCCAGGGCACGCGGACAGTGGTGGCCTCGACGGAAGTCGGGGAACTCGCGGTTCAATCGGCCCGCTATCGCGACATTTCCAGATACAGTCTTGACGACGTGCATGAGGCGCGGTTGCTGATCGAAGATCAGGTGGCGCGGGCCGCGGCCGTCCGGGTTGAAGCCGCGACGCTCGAGACCCTGCAAAAGTCGATCGAGGCGCAGGAAGCGGCGATCGACGATCCCGTTCGCTTCCTCATTTGCGATCGCGAATTTCACACGGCCATCTATCGGGCGGGCGGCAATGCCGCGCTGGCGGATATCGCCGCCGATCTCTATTCCTACCTTCTCGACCATCGGCGGCGAGCAGTCGCCCAGCCTTCAAGCATCGCAACGAGCATCGCCGATCACCGTGCCATTCTTGCGGGACTTGAGGCGCGCGATTCCGAGGCGGCCGCAAGGGCCTTCGCGGTCCACGAAACACGCATCTACACCACGACCAAGCAGCTTTTAACGCAATCCGCTCGAAAGGGATAAGAATAGGGGCGGATTGCCGGGCAACCATGCAGCACAACAGGAGGAGTTCCCATGCTGACAAGACGCCTTTTTGCCACCGCAGCTCTCGCGGGCGTTGTCGCGCTGACCGGCATTGCCGGGACGGCGACCGCCGCTCTCGCCGAAGCCAAGGAGTTGGTCTATCTGACTCCAGGCCTTGATCTTGCCTTCTGGCGATACCTCTCCAAGGGCATCGAGAATGTCGCAACCAAGGGAGGCTACACCTATCAGGCGCTGGATTCGGGCAACAATGCCCAGACCCAGCTTAAAAATGCCAAGGACGCGATCGCCCGCGGCGTCGCCGGGATCATCATCTCTCCGACAGACAGTTCAACCGCGCCGGCCGTGCTCGATCTCGCCAAGCAGGCAAATATTCCCGTGGTCATCGCCGACATCGGCACGGACAGCGGCGACTATGTGTCCTTCATCATCTCTGACAATTATCAGGGCGCGAACGGCGTCGGCAAAGCGCTGGCCGAGGCAATGAAGGCCGCCGGCAAGCAGGACGGCAGCGTGGGCATTGTCGGCATCAGCCAGGCCCGCCTCAACGGCCAGGCCCGCACCAAGGGCTTCAAGGACGCGATGACAGAGGCTGGCATCACCAAGGAAGCCGGGCTGCAGCAGATGCAGACCTACACCGCGGACGAAACCTTCAAGTTCACGCAGGATATGACGACCGCGAATCCGGACATGAAGGGCCTCTTCGTCCAGACCGACGGCCCGACGCTGGGCGCTTTGCAGGCAATCAAGGCGGCCCGCCTCACCGGCGACGTGCTGGTTGCCGGTTTCGACGGCGTGCCGGAATTCGTGCCGTTGCTGCAGTCGGGCGAACTGGTCGTTTCGGGCATGCAGCAGCCGTATCTGATGGGCCAGGAATCGGGACGCGCGATGGTCGACCATCTCGGCGGCAAGACTCCCGAAAAGAAAATCCTCGTGCCGATCAAAATCGTGACCAGCAAGAACATCGAGCAGGAGCTTCCAACCATCAAGGAAACGGTCTTCGCCAACGAGATGTAATCGGGGCCTGGCCGACATAGGCCGTCCGGGGCACCCTCCCCGGACGCTTTATTCGTACCACTTGGAGTGTGTCCTCGGATGGTAGACAGCAGCAAGATTCCCGAGCCGCTTCTCGTGGCTCGTGGCGTCACCCGCCTGTTTGGGAACGCCTACGCGCTCAGCAACGCGTCGATAGCGCTCTGCCGGTACGAGATCTGCGGATTGCTGGGCGCGAACGGCGCGGGAAAATCGACGCTGTCACGGATCGTTTGCGGACACCTGCCGCCTTCGTCGGGCGAGATACTCTTCAAGGGTGCTCCCTTGACCGTCGGATCCGCGCGCGACGCGCTGCGTTCCGGCATTGCCCTCGTGGCACAGGAAACCAGTCTGGCGCCCGACATGAGCGTGCTGGAGAATATCTTCCTACCCAGCTACGCGATGCCGGGCCGTCTGTCTTTCAGCCAGTTGCGACACAGGGCGCAGACCATCCTGTCGGAACTTGGCCACGACCACGTACTGCCACTCGACATCGAGGTGCGCCGGCTCTCGGCAGCGCAACGCCAACTCGTCGAAATAGCCAAGGCGCTGGCCCTCAACGCCGATCTTGTCATCTTCGACGAGCCGACGGCCTCCCTCTCGCCGATCGAGGTTGACCGGCTGTTCGAGATTATGGGACGGCTGAAAAACAGCGGGAAGGCACTCGCCTTCGTGTCGCATCGGCTTGAGGAGGTCTTCGCAGTCACCGATCGCGTCACAATCCTGCGCGAGGGCAAGACCGTGGCCGAAAGCGTGCCTACGGCGGGGCTCACGCAGGCCGACGTCATCCGCCACATGGTGGGACGCGACATCGGAAATGTGTATCGAAAGGCCGTCTCGCGAGTGACCACTAACGAGCAGCCGGTGGCTCTGGAGGTAATTGGGCTCAAAGCCCCGCCTTTCGTGCGTGACGTCTCGTTCACGGTGCGCAGGGGTGAAATTCTCGGCCTCGGCGGGCTTGTCGGAGCTGGACGCTCGGAGAGCGCCGAAGCGATATTCGGACTGCGCCACCGCAGCCGCGGGCGCGTCCTTGTCGGCGGCAAGGAGATTGCCCCCAACAGCCCTATCGCGGCAATCCGCGCCGGTCTCGGAATGGTCGCCGAGGACCGGCGGGCCCAGAACATCGTGCCCGACATGACGGTCGGCGAAAATCTCTTCCTCGCCCAGATGGGCAAGCACAGGGGTTTCGGGCGAGGCCATTCGGCGCGCCGCAAGCAGGCCAGCGAGCTGATTTCGCGTCTCGACCTTCCGACCGACCGCATGGATGCAAACCTTCTGCACTTCTCCGGCGGCATGCAGCAGAAGATCATTATCGCGCGCTGGCTGCTGATCGAGCCCGAAGTGCTCATCCTCGACGAGCCTACGAAAGGCGTCGACATAGGGACACGCCAGGCAATCTACGAGTTGCTGCGCGAGGTGGCCGAAAGGGGGATAGCCGTAGTCGTGATCTCCTCGGATTTCCAGGAATTACTGGGGATCTGCGAGCGGGTCGTCGTGGTGAGTGACGGCTATACCATCGCCGACCTGCCCGCCTCGCGACTGAGCGAAGAGAGCCTGACGCTGCTCGCCGCGCCCCGAAGCTCAGCCGAGCGCAACACGGCATTCCTGCGCGATCTTGTCGCCAGCCATGGCGGCACGGCATTTTGGGGATTGATCGACGACGACCGGTTCGTCTGCCTCGCCCTCGCCGAGGGTACGCCGGGTGCAACGATGGGACTCGCGGCCGGGCATGTCTATCTTGCGCAGGAGACGGCAATCCCCCTCGCGCTTGGAAGGCGTCAACCCGGCATCGTGACCGAGAATGACGGCCGCTCTACCTTGCTTGCACCACTGTCCAATCGCCGAGGGCACGATCTGGGATGGATCGGGCTCAGCCTGCCGGCCGGCTCCAGGCTGCCGGACGCCGGGGCCCTGTCGGCCCGGATCGCCGGCCTGTTCGATACACCTCAAGACGAAAAGATCGACGCATGAACGCGCCCACACGATCCTTTGCGATGCCCAGATTCGCCAGCACGCTTGAGTTCCGGATGCTCTGCCTCGCCATGGTGCTTGCGGTGATCCTGTCGTTCATCTCGCCGCACTTCTTCACCGAGCGGAACATGTTCAACATACTCGACCAATCGGTGGTGCTTGGCATAGTTGCCGTCGGCATGACCCTGGTGATCCTGACTGGCGGCATCGACCTTTCCGTCGGGTCGGTCGCGGGCGTGACCGGCATCATCCTCGCCCTACTCCTGAAGGAATTCCCCATTCCGGTGGCGATCGCGCTCGCCATAGGTTGCGGCGCCCTGATCGGGCTTTTCTCCGGCGTTCTCATCGCAGTGTTCGGCCTGGCGCCCTTCGTGGTGACGCTCGGGGTCATGGCGATGGGGCGCAGTCTCGCCTACATCGTGTCGGGACAGCGCTCGATTTCGGGACTGCCCATGGGGCTGCAGAATATCGTCTACACGAACCTGCTGGGCATCCCCGCCAACGTCATCTTCCTCATCGCGCTCTACCTCGCCACCTGGGCGTGGCTGACATATTCCAAGGGCGGGCGAACCATCTACGCGGTCGGCTCGAACATCGAAGCCGCCCGGGCGGCCGGCCTCAACACCCTCTTCTACTCGATCTTTCCCTACGTGGCGTCCGGTGCCCTTTCGGCGACGGCGATGACCTTTTCGCTGGCGCAGATCATGTCGGCTGACCCGATCGGGGGAACCAGCTTGAACTCGACGCCATCGCGGCCGTGGTCATCGGTGGCGCGAGCCTCTACGGCGGACGAGGCACGATATTCGGCACGCTGATGGGGGTTCTGATCATGGTGATGATCCGCAATGGCCTCAACCTGCTCGGCGTCTCGCCGTTCTGGCAGGGGACCGCCATCGGCGCCATCATCATCCTCGCCTTGCTGGCCGAGCGCCTCATCACCTGGAAATCGCGCCGCGTTTGAGACCAGGAGAATCCTATGACACAGTCCGATCCTTCCCGCGCCGTCCGCCTCTACGGCACCGAAGAACTACCGGCAGAGGAGCGGCTACTGAGCGCCGGGCCCCTCAGCGTGCTTTTCGACGGCGCGAACCTGCGCGACTGCCGCATGCATGGCGAAGAGGTGATCCGCGCAATCTCGTTCGTGGTCCGCGACAAGGACTGGGCGACGCTCATTCCGAAGATCACCGACCTGGTCGTCGAAAAGGACGACGATCGCTTTCGTGTGGCCTATCGCGCAAGCGTTGCCAGCAAAGGCGAGACCTTCGGCTATGACGTGGGCATCGCTGGTACCGCGGCAGGCGTTCTGACCTATTCGGCTCGCGGAACCACGCCGACCGGGCTTCTCACGAACCGGACCGGCTTTGTCGTCCTGCATCCCATAGAGGGCATAAGCGGCGCGGCCGCCACGATCACGCACACAAGCGGCGAGAGGGTCGAGACACGGTTTCCTGTGGAGATCGATCCGGTGCAGCCGATGATGGATCTGCGTGAAATCTCGCACCGTACTCCCGGCGGGCTGGAGGTCAGCTGCCTTATGGAGGGCGACGCGTTCGAGATGGAGGACCAGCGGAACTGGACCGACGCCTCCTACAAGACCTATGTTCGTCCCCTCGCTCTGCCCTGGCCATACAGGATCGAGCCCGGCGAGGTCGTCGAACAGAAGATCACCCTGACCGTCAAGGGCTCTCCCAAGGGTCCGTCGCGTCAGGGGGAGGCATCGCCGCCCTGACGCTCGGCGAGGCGGCGGACGCGATTCCACCTCTCGGCGTCGGATTGCATCCCGATGACGCTTCGGCCGCATTGCGGCATGTCGAGACGCTTGCCCAGCTCGGCGTCGCCCATGTCATCTGCCATTACGATCCGCGGCTCGGCCATGATGCCGAAACGCTGGCGAGGCAGGTCGAGATCGCCATCGCAATGGGCGCCCAACCCTGGCTCGAAGCAGTGGTCGAGCATGCCGACGATGCTGGCGCCGCGGCGGAAATCGACTCCCTGGGCAAGGTGGCCGCGAGGCTCGATCATCGCTTCACGACGGTTCTGGTGTCGCCCGCACCCGATCTTAAATGCACGCTGCCCGGCAGCATCTGGCCGCCAGCGCCGGATGCGGCGAAGCTCTATACGGCCGCGCGCGCGGCCTTCCCCGGATCTCGCATCGGCGGAGGCATGTTCAGCTTCTTCACCGAGCTCAACCGCAAACGTCCCCCGGCCGAGGCGATAGACCTCGTGACATTCACGACGGCGGCGATCTTCCACGCTGGTGACGACCGCTCCTTGATGGAGACGCTCGAATGCCTGCCGCATATTGCCAGGACCGTGCCGGCGATCGCCAAGGGCCGCCCATATTCCGTTGGGCCGTCCGCAATCGGGTTGCGCGACAATCCCTATGGTGAAGCGCCGGTCGCCAATCCCGCCAACATCCGGCAGGCGGTCAATTTCAATGATCCGCGCCAGCGGGGCGTCATGGGAGCGGCCTGGAACCTCGGCTACTTCGCCGCCTTCGCGGAAGGCGGCGCGGCGGCCATCGCGCTCGGCGCCGCGGTCGGCCCGTTCGGCGTCCTCTCCGTGCCGACGTCATTTCCGCAGCCCTGGTTCGAAGGCAAGGGCGAGCTCTATCCTGTCTGGCACATCGTGCGAGGCCTGGCGAAGCTCAAAGGCTGCCCGCTCCGTCCGCTGCGATCGTCGGTCCCTGGCGCAGTGCGAGGGATCGCGGCGGTTACCGAAAAAGGCACCGAGCTGTGGTTATGCAACCCCTCGCCCAACGCGCTGGAGGTGCGCCTCCCCGAAGGCTTCGCGCGCGCTGCAATTCTTGACGCCTCATCTTTCGTCGCGGCATCGCGCCAACCGCATCTGCTCGATCGGCTGACGCATGATGGAGCGCAAACCCTGTCGCTCGAAGCCTACGCAGTCGTGCGCGCGCTCAGGCAGGTCTGAAGCGGCATCACAAACCAGTCCCGGAAGAGAACGGAGCATCCATGCATATACTCATCATTGGCGCTGGTGGAATGATCGGCCGCAAACTCGCGGCCGAGCTTTCGCGGACAGCATCGCTTGGAGATCGAAAGATCGACCGGATGACGCTGGCGGACGTGACGAAGCCGCCGGTGCCAACCGGTGACATAGGTTTTGTCGAAGCCATTGCCGCCGATATTTCCGCTGCCGGCGCAGCGCAGGATCTGGCCGCGCGCCGCGCGGATGTGATCTTCCATCTCGCGGCCATCGTGTCCGGCGAAGCGGAACGCGATTTCGAGAAGGGCTATCGCATCAATATGGACGGCACGCGCGCTCTTTTCGAGGCGATCCGGCTGGAAGGAACCCGGCGGAAATATATCCCCAGGCTGGTGTTCACCTCCTCGGTTGCTGTCTATGGCGCGCCGCTGCCCGACCCTATTCCCGACGACTACATCCTTGCCCCGCTGACCAGCTACGGCACCCAGAAGGCGATATCCGAGCTGTTGCTGGCCGACTACTCGCGCCGCGGCTTCCTCGACGGCGTCGGGATACGCCTGCCGACGATCGTCATTCGGCCCGGCACTCCCAACGCGGCAGCCTCGGGCTTCTTCTCCGGCATCCTGCGCGAGCCACTCGCCGGGCAGCGCTCCGTGCTGCCGGTGAAGGAGACCGTCAAGCATTGGCTGGCGAGCCCGCGCTCGGCGGTAGCCTTCCTCATCCATGCCGCGATGCTCGATACATCCGCGCTGGGCCCCCGGCGCACGCTGAACATGCCGGGTGTCGCGGCCACGGTCTCCGACCAGATTGCCGCGCTCCGCCGCGTGGCAGGGGCCGAAGCCGAGGCGTTGATAGACCGCACGCCGGACGAGGCGATCGAGGCCATTATTGCTGGGTGGCCGAAATCCTTCACGCCCAGGCTGGCCACCAGTCTGGGCTTTGTGGCCGAAAGCACGGTCGACGAACTGATCGCGGTTTACCTGGCGGACGACGCCCCTCGAACCACCCCTTGAGGCAGCGCACGATCGCGGGCATTTCGTGAAAGTTGAATGTGGGAAATTCCGATGCTTCTCGGTTGCATAGGCGATGATTTCACCGGGTCTTCCGACCTGGCCAACACGCTTGCCAAGGGGGGCATGCGCACGGTCCAGTACAACGGGGTTCCCAACACCGCCTCCGACCGCTCGGTTGACGCGGGCGTCGTTGCCCTGAAGACCAGAACGATATCCGCCTCGGAGGCGGTGAAGCAGTCGCTCGCGGCGTTGGAGTGGCTTCGACGCCAAGGCTGCCGCCAATATCTGTTCAAGTACTGCTCGACATTCGACTCGACGCCCGAAGGCAATATCGGTCCCGTGCTGGACGCTCTTGGCGACGCGTTGGGAGCGGCACGCGCGATCGTCTGTCCGGCGTTTCCCGCAACCGGCCGGTCGATCTACCAGGGGCATCTTTTCGTCAACGATCGGCTGTTGAGCGAATCCGGCTTGGAGAAGCATCCGCTTACGCCGATGACGGATCCCGATCTGCGGCGTTGGCTTGCGCGACAGACCGCGCGCGGGATCGGCCATGTCCCCTACGATGTCGTAGCGGGAGGCGCCCTCCCGATCAGGGATGCGCTGGAGGCAGCATCCGCCAGGGGCTCTCGCTACGTCGTGGTCGACGCCATCCAGGACAAGGACCTTATCGCCATTGGCGAGGCTGCCGAAGCCGATGTCCTGCTCAGCGGCGGTTCGGGAATAGCGCTGGGACTTCCGGCCAACTTTCGTCGGGCCGGGTTGATCGGCACGGCGGCCACGCATTGGAAGGGAATACAGGGGCCGGCGGCCGCGCTTTGCGGTTCGTGCTCGACCATGAGCCGGCGCCAGATTGCCGAGCACCGGAAAAGCCATCCGACGCGCGTTGTGGAGGTGGATGCGGTCGTGGACGGCACGGCGAATCCTGTTGAATATGCCGAGTGGGCGATCGACCGCCAGCACCACGGCTTGCCACTGGTGTTCTCGTCGGCCGAGCCCGAAGCCGTCGCCGCCGCACAGAACCGCTACGGGAAGGAGCGCGTCGCGACGGCGGTTGAAGATTTTTTCGGCGAACTGGCGCGTCAGCTTTCGGCGCGTGGCGTACGCCGGCTGGTTACGGCGGGCGGCGAGACATCGGGGGCCGTCGTATCGGCGCTCAACATTTCGTCATTCGAGATCGGACCGGAGATCGACCCCGGTGTTCCGGCGTTGAAGGCCCGTGACCCGGATATGGTGCTCGCCCTTAAATCGGGCAATTTCGGCTCGGCCGGGTTCTTCGAAAAGGCAGCCGACGTCCTTACGGGAGGCGTTCTACGATGAGCGATGAAACAAGACTCAGGGATCAGATGTGCAGCATCGCTGCGTCCATGTTCGCGCGGGGCCTCACTGCGGGAAGCTCGGGGAACATCTCCGCCCGCCTCGGCGACGGTCGGCTGCTCGTCACGCCGACAGGATCGTCCTTTGGCGCGCTCGACCCCGCCCGCCTGTCGCTCTTCGACGCTGAGGGACGGTTCCTGGACGGCGACAAGCCGACGAAGGAGATGCCGCTGCATCAGGCGTTCTACGAGACACGCGGCGCGCGCACCGGAGCGGTCGTCCATCTTCATTCGACCCATTCCGTCGCGGTTTCGCTTCTGCCCGACATCGATCCCGACAGCGTCTTCAAGCCGCTGACGGCCTATTCGGTCATGCGGCTGGGAAAGGTGAAACTGCTGCCCTACATCCGGCCCGGCGACCCGGCGATGGGAGACGCCGTGCGCGGACTCGCCGGGAAACGGTCGGCCGTATTGCTGGCCCACCACGGACCCGTCGTCGCCGGCAAGGATCTCGAAGCCGCCGCCTATGCGATGGAGGAACTTGAGGAAACGGCCAAGCTCACGCTTCTCACCCAGGGCTTGCGGCCCAAGATCCTCGCGGCTCCGCAAATTCGCGAGTTAGTGGAACACTTTGACGTGGAGTGGGACGACTGATGCAACTTTCGGCCAATCTGGGATTTCTCTTTCGTAACCTAGCGCTTCCGGATGCGATCCGCGCGGCCAAGCGGCGCGGTTTCGCGGCGGTCGAGATGCATTGGCCGTACGATACCGACGCATCGGTGGTCGCGGCGCTGCTCGCCGAAACCGGTCTTCCGCTGCTTGGCATCAACACGGCCCGGGGGGATGTTGGGGCGGGTGATTTCGGCCTCTCCGCGCTGCCGGGCCGTGAAACGGAAGCGCGCGCGGCGATCGACCAGGCGATTGAATGGGCAGCCGTAACAGGCTGTCACAACATCCATGTGATGGCAGGAAAGGCAATCGGTGACGAAGCCTTCGCGACGTTCACCGGCAATTTGCGGTACGCTTCGAAGGCGGCGGCACGGCACAACATCGGCATATTGATCGAGCCCCTGAACCCGCGCGATGCGCCGGGCTATTTCCTCTCCGACCTTTCCACCGCATTGCGTGTGATCGATGCGACAGACGGTGCGGTAAAGGTAATGTTCGACTGCTATCACATGCAGATCATTCAAGGCGATTTGCTTAACTCGGTAAGGCAATTTTCCGACAAGATCGGCCATATCCAATTCGCCGCCGTACCGGATCGTAGCGAGCCCGATCACGGCGAGGTGGACTATGGCTGGCTCCTGCGCGCAATCGCGGACGCCGGCTATGATGGTGCATTCGGCGCCGAATATCGCCCCGTCACCGATTCGTTCGGATGGATGAAGCGTTTTGACCACTAGAGGCCTGAGTGCGCGTGCTTGGCGCGGCACGCTTTCGGCCCCGGCGGAGCCGATATCCACGCCAGACAGGAGGCGCGAGAACACCCGGTCGATAGCGGATCTGCCGCGTTCGGGATGACCTAGGCTAGAAAGCCGACCTTGCGTTCGAGGGGCCAATGCGACTGCCACGGTCATATGCTGCTATGCTGCGATCAGGGACAAATGTCCCCTTTCAGAAGTTTGCAGTGCAAGTCTGTTGGATTGATATACAGCGCAAAGACGTCGTTCGCGTCATCAGCCGGGGTTGGCGATCTTCTCCCCGTGGAGAATCGCAAAACCGTAAATCTGCTTCAGGATCTCTCGCACGTGGATAGCGCTCGCCGGAGCACCACGTTCGACGATGCTGCCGCAATGGCTCTTGTCCGAGTGATCTCCCTCAGCAGGCGATTGCGCAGACCGGAAGAAGCTCTCGCTCGAGGATGGAGCGCCGCATGGCGCGCGTACTGTCGGCCATCGGGGCGGCGGAGAGCCACTTCTTTCCAAACTCGCCAAAACTCTTGGCGTCGTTCAGGCGGCGCCTGTAATCAAGCCGAAAATGAGATCGCCCCACCGGGCATGACCCGGACATACATGCCATCTCGGTCAGCAATCTTGTAGATATTCTGTGTTTCCAGCGCCTTAAGGGCGGCATCCGTCAACATCCCTACTGCGTCCTGAAAAGTACCGTCAGTACAATTTGGAGGCTCGTGGCAGGAAATTCCTTTTTCCTCTATGCCTTAGGCAAAAAACACCGTCACGAGCCTCATTGCTCCGACGTACTTAAGTCGCGGATTGGCGTATTTTCGGCGGCGTTTGAGTGGGCCTGAATCACTCCCACTCCATTGTATCCTAGCAACCTAAACTATTGATTTTAGATAGGAATATTTTTCCCAGATTTTTGATACCGTCAGAAAGACCGTCAGAATTCTCGACTGTTGAATTCTTTGAGGAATTTCGGATTTTCGCGAAGAAGTTGCCGAGTATGGCCGACGTCAGCCCTCGATCACTCAGTGGGACCCCCTCATTGACAGCCTGTGCTTGGGAATACAATTGCTCCGCAATCGTGTAGTCGCCCACAGTCTGGTGCAGTTCGGCAAGCTTGTTTAAGCTAATAGCGAAGTTCTTACTTACCTCTCCGAAACGCTGCCGGGTCAATTCGCAAATATGGGTTGCTAGTTCAATTGCCTCGCGGAATCGGGAAGTTCGCTGGAGAAGAGAGAGTTGTTCCTGCAGATTTTCGAGGTCCTGTTGACGGTCTACCATCACCTGTCCTCCAGCATGTCGCGTTACGCTGTCTAGTGCCGACCGATGCAAGGATTGTCATCTATTCTGTAGGTGTGTCTGCCAATGACCTGGCGACAGGCACTGGGTAGGTGCTCGAGCATTACGAGTTCCTTAACAGCGGATCGGAGGGCCAATCCCTCTTGGAAGCGCATCCTGGTGACGAACCGGTATCTGGCTCGCATGGCGCAAATGGATCGAGATCATCAAGCCAGGCTTTTGCAGAAGCGCAGGCGGGGCCAGGGCTGTCGGTCGTCTGCGAAAAGAAACCGAACGTTCTCATCGCAGCGCTTTGGACAACAGTTTCAGTGTCCCCGGGTGCCGAAAATAGCTCATGTGATCCGAGGCAGCTATCGCGACCTCGCAGGTGCGTTGGCGCCCTCCTGGCAAATTGCGCATGCTGGTTAGCGAGACAGCGATGTCGTTGTCCGAACCGCCAAACATCAGATTCGCAAAGTCGTATTTGGTTCGATCTGACCAAAGCCTCGCCAGAAGCGCCTGCAGCTTCGAACGACGCTCCTCGTTTTCGGAGGTGGCTGGGATCAGGGAGGTGTTGCCCGCAATCAGAAAATAGGAGACGTCGGGTCCCGGATCCGGGCTTCTAGAAAGATCCTTTAGGAAATCCGAATCCGTCATCATTTCACCGAGGGTTATCTGCGCCGTGCTAGCAGCATGGGTCAGGCCCGCCAGCAACGCCGCCGGCCAAACGATTTTCGACAACTCGTTCAGCCCGACCGCCAATGCTGTGGTCGCCCAATCGACGACGTTCGGCCACGGCGATCCACCGTTTGGTGTCCCTAACATGACCAGCCGACGGACCACGCGATCGCCTCCCTCGCGCTCAATAAACCAGCGGGAAACCAGGCCTCCCATCGAATGGGCGATTATGTCGAGTGATTTGCCGTGCTCAGGCCCCAAACCTACGGTACCAAGACGGCTCTTGAGCGCACGTGCCGTTTCGGTAATTGGATCCTGCAAGTTCTCATAGTCAAAGGTGAGGATCAGGTCATAGTCAGTCAGCCCCGCTCGCCTGAGGCTGGCAGCCATGTCGCGGGTATCCCCGATGATGCCGTGGACAAACAGTGCAATTCGGTTCGCCTTAGCGACGCGCTTTTGGATCACCGCCAAGTCTGGTTCGTATCGAACGGTGAAATCCTCACCGACTTCGGCTGCTGCCAGGATCGGATAGTGGTACTCTGTACCGAAGCTAAGGGAGATGACTTTTTGGAAGAGGATACGCAGTGAGCCTCCCAGCGTTCGGCTCTCCGCCTCGGTGGGATGCGGCAGTCGTTCCAAAATCACCCTAGTTTCGTCCCCCACGGCCTCGGACCGGCCTAGGGGCAGGAAGAACTCGCCGTCGAACGCTATTGGCAATACGCGCTCGCCCGGCCCAAGGCGTCGGGGGATTGTAACCTGCAAGGGGTTAGTTGGAGTCACTAATGCTGGATCGTTCACGCCAGAGAGTTCTAGAACGTTCAAAGCGTCGTGGGTCCCTCTAGTCGGCGCGAGGTCAAACGCCTGCACTACCGTCGGGTCTTCATGGATCCAACGCGGAAGCGACGCCAGCGCTCCTATGGCCCGCGTGGCCACCGGCATGCTTGTCAACCGGACATCGGCCGCACCTAAAGCGGAATGCGGTTCTATCCGAACCTCGCCAGCAAGCGTCACACCGCTGCCAGGTGACAAGCGCTCAGACTGCAGCGGACGGACGGTTGTAATCGCATATTGAAAGGTCCGCCAATCGTCGATGCGTTTCGTGGGCTCCTGCCCTGCGTGCCGCGTTTGAACCCGCTCCATGAGTCGCTCAAGCGTCCCGAGTTCGCTAGGGCTACGGGTTACACCGCGCTCCTTAAGATCAGCAGCACGGGACCGCGGCAAATCGAGATCGGGCTGCTCCATTCGCCTGGCGTCGAACGAGGTCGTGCTGACGATAACCTTGATGAGGTCCTTGATCTCGGTAACGCCGCGTTCCCAGAATTCGTCAGGAACGGTAACCGGTATTGGCTCGCCATTGTTGGCGAAGGTTTCCTGACCGGCGGCCAGTTTCTGGCAACCGACATTTGTCAGCATGTTGAAGATGCCGAAGGTCTGAGGCAGATCGAGCAGCCCGACATAAAGCGTTCTCTTGCCGGAGTTTTTGAGCCTAATTCTAATTTCAGGATTGATCCATTGGCCTCCGTCAGCCTGCATGTATTCCATCCGGAGTTCCGGCTCCATTAGGGCCGTACCGTTCTTCAGAATCTCGACCTCCACTTCGGCAGAACCAATGGAGGAAGCAGGGTTGTTCAGTTCGGCGGAAGTCTTCCAGCGCTCGATGTGTTCCAGCCGTGCGACAGCTTGATTGGCTGCACTATCGGTGTAACCTGAAATCTGCTCGACGAGCGGAAGGTCATCGTCAGCCTTGGCAATCACATATTGCTGTCCCTGCGCAATCAGGCGGATATCGGCGGTCACACCCTCTGATGCCATGCGGACGAACTGTGATGTCGCCAGAGCCTTTTCAGCCAGCTTAGTTCCTTGAGCGTCGCCCTCTAGCCGCACACGGAGCCGGGGGGTCGCGTATCGCGTGATGATCGCTTTGAAAGGTGCGTCGGCGGGGTCCAGTGCCGTACCAATTATCTCGAGCCGGCTAGTGGTTGCGAAAACCTCTGCGACCCGGACCTTGCCGACCCCCTTCGCAGGGTCCTTCAGGTCGTTGTCGGAAGCGTCAAAGGCAAACAAAACCAATTCGGTGATGTCGTCGGGCGTCGGGTTGGGTATGCCATGCATCCGTCCGGCATCGATTAACCAGCGGCCGCTGTGATGACTGGCCAAGAATGTGTGCGGGACCCGCCGGATCGTCCCTCCAAGGAAGGGCCGCAGCAGATCTTCGCTGACTGTAGCCTCGAGCTGGGGGGACTGCCGTTGGACCTGACCCTGAACGAGCGCGGCGGATCGCGCGAACAAGTCGCGGTAGGTGATGGCGCCACCAACGGTCCGCAGCGTTTCGCCTAGGAAATAGGAGAAGGCCCCTCGCGTAGTACCCCCGCCCTGATACTCCTTGGCCTCCTCGTCGTCGCGGCAAGCGGCGAGTAGCACATGCCGTCCAGCACCGTCCCAACCGGAGGGGCTTGTCCGCAAATCGCGAGTTGAGCCTACCTCTGAAAGCTCGTCTATGGCAAAAATGAAGCTCTCCAAAGGTCGTTGCCGCAGATCAGTCGGCGCTCGCCTCACAGCCGTTTCTGAAAGGCCCGCGGCGCGCGTGCCAGAGCCAGAGTGGCAGCAGTCTAGCAACACGACCACGTGGGCTCCCCGCTCAGAAACCTCGGTAATTAGCTTGGACAGCTCCTTGTCCGCGAGATCCCACGAACCCTCACTTCGGCTATCGTACAGAACGAGTGTTTCATCGAGATGGTCGGGCTCGATATTCCAGAATTGTTCTGGGGACTGCTCCTGCGAGCCGTGGCCGCTGTAGGCGAACAGAGCGACGTCCTCCGGTCCGGCGCTTCCGAGATGCTCACGGAATGCGCGGATCACCGCTTCGCGCGTAGCATCTCCGTCAATTAGTGTCTTGATCCTCAGCGCATCTTTCAGCGCGCGGTTTCCGGGATCAACCCGCGCATCGAGGTACTGCTTGAGGTAACGAATATCATTTGCACATCCCCGCAACTTTGGGACTGGTCGAGGGTAGTCGTCTATCGCGACGAGCAAAGCGTAGATCGTCTTTGTCATGGCGCTAAAATCCTCGCTGTGATTCTGTGCGTGAAGGAAGTCTAGCTCTTACAAATGCGCGCCGCTCAACTAACAAGGCTCTCGAATGCTGAGATAAGTTTCCGAATATCCGCAACTTCATACAGGAAGGCGCCGCTAGTAGGTTGGGGGAGCATCACTCGCTCCGAGAAGCGGGCCGGGATTTCCCTGACATATGAATGCCGCCCAATACCACGGTCTGGAATCCTGGGCCTTCAAGGCGAGCATGGAGTTCCGAAGCGCCTGTGCGCGGGGCTCTTTTTCGTTGATGATCCGATTGTAGAACTGCGTCATGAGATGCCGCGCGGCAGCATCGCCGACTGGCCAAAGACTGAGCACAAGAGTTCGCACGCCGGCGACCGCAAAGGCCCTGCGCAGTCCATAAACCCCTTCGCCCGACCGGATCACGCCAATGCCAGTATCACAGGCCGATAGCACGGCCATGTCCGTATGAGTTAAGTTCAACCCTACAATGTCCTCCGCTGTGAGAAGGCCGTTTCCTGCATCCTGTGGAAGTTCGCCGCCGCCAAGAAAGGTGTTCGCGCCTGCTAGCGCCAACCCAGAACGAAGCAGCGGGTTAAGGAGCCCAGTCTCAGGAAGAAAGTAGTTCTCCTGCCCCGGCGTGTCCGGAAGCAGGAATTCCGTTCTCGCGCCGGGAAGCTGGTCGGGAAGGAAGAATCCGTGCGTGGCAAAGTGGATGACCCGCGGAGATTTCGCCTTGCGCACCGCCGCGGTAGTCGCCTGATCGCGTGTCAACGGCGCAACGCCGAGCATTTCACCGACTAGGCGGCCTTCCTCCAAAGTCTCCGGTAACGGGGTGAAAGCCAACGAAGCCTTTCGCAAGGTCCCCGCAAGCCCGTCTTCCGCGGCCGACAGGGCGGTTGCATTGTGACCGGCCAGATTGAAATCCGGATCCGCGATAACGACAGCCGCAGTTGCCGCGTCCAAGGCGTCGCCGCCTCCTACACAGTCCCTGCCGCAGACCACATAGCTGAAGCAGTAGGTGTCGATCAGCCGATCTCCGTCCAAGTTCGGCAACGCCTCGAAGGGGATCCTGCTTAGATCGCCATCAGGAGCGACAATGAGCCGGGTCATTCCATCCAAGGCAGAGCGGAGAGGTTCAAAGATCGCCTGGGACAGGCGGTCCCCGGCGTCGAATTCCCGCTGCTGTAGATCATCGGGAGTGGGTCTCACATGTCTCGTACCGCTGTCCGCAACGGTCTCGCCGCCGACGCTAACTTCGGTGCGGACTGAGCGAAGAAATTCGTCGATTAGCGTATCGACGGCCTCGGCTGGGCCGAGGTCAAGCAGACGGAGCCCGTTCGGGTTCTGGCCAGGGAGAACAAACGCCAGGTAACGCCCGATGGCCCACCCATCCGTCGACGGCCCGCGAAGCCGTGGGCGTATGCGTATGAATTCCACCAGTGCGGTTCCGGCGTCAACTGCCGCCGCAACATCGTCGATACCAGCATTCCGCAAGCGCTCTTCTAACCAGAGTTCGGGAATCTGGCGCGAAAGGTCGGCTTCGGCTCGTTCCCGACGGGCAAAAAGTCGCGCCAAGCGGTTTTCGTGGTCTGCGGGATCGAGCGAGCCGGGGCCGGCAAGCGACTCGATGGCCAACTGCCGCCGCAGGTCAAGCAATCCCTGGAGAAGTGGGGCAAGCGTCGGATAGCGAGTTCCGAGCAGCGCGTCCCGTTGGACGGAAAGTGTCTCGGACAATAGCGACTTGCGTCGCAATAGAAGCTCGTAGGCAAAGCGTACCTCATTCGGCACGTCTGCTCGATAACGAGAGATCAGTGCCAACGCGAGGTGAAAATCATCGGATATCTTGTCAAGAAACCCAGCCCTCACCCGCTCCGAGCCAGCGCGAAAGACACGACTAATTACGCGATCCAGCACCGATGTTGCCTTTCGGATCGTGTCGATTGCTATGTCCAGCTGGCCGGAGAGAAGATAGGCAACACTCAGACTTACGAGCCCTAGCCCGACATTGTCGTGCTCTTGTCCAACCGATCGGCGCATTGCCTCGATGGCTTGCGCCAGCAGGGGGATCGCATCCCGAGGCCGACCGGTAGCAGTAGCAGCCACTCCCTGACCGTGTAGCGCTATCGCATATTGGGCGTGATTTTCCCCAAGCGTCTTTGCCGCGATCTTGGCGGCTTCGCCAAACAGGACGCCAGCCTCGGCAGGGCGTCCTGCCCCAAGGGCATACTCCGCTTCCCGCTGCAGGCTGAGGCCGACATGTGGATGATCCGGGCCGAGGATTCTTCGACGGATCGCCGCCGCGTCTTTGAACATTTCCTCCGCTTCCGGCCGACCGGCGTCACGATAGAGTATGGCAAGATTATCGAGGACTGTCGCTGAAGTGGGATGGTCCACTCCGACCGCACGTTCAATCCCATCGAGAGCCGCATGCTACAGTGTAATTGCCTGGGCTGCGTCGTCCATGCCGCTGTAGACGGACGCCAATCCGTTCAGCGAGCGCGCGTAGTCGGCATGCGAAAAGCCAAGCGTTGCAGCTCGGATCTTGATCGCTTGTCGGTAGAGTGGGATGGCCTCTGCATAGCTCCCCTGTGAATGGTGTAGTTGCGCCAGATTGTGCAGACGAGTGGCGAAATGGGGATGATTCTCCCCGACCGCCAAACGGTCGATCTCCATCGCCTCGTCGAACAGCTGTTTTGCCAGGGTATGCTTTCCTTGAGTCATATAAAGCAGGCCGAGGTTGTTTAGTCGTATGGCAAAAACTGACCGATCGGCATGTCCCGTCGCTCGCTCGATCTCTATGGCTTGCTTTAGTAGCGGTTCTGCTTCCGCGTAGCGGCCGGTGGATTCATAGAGCAAGCCGAGGTTGCTCATGCTCTGGGCAATGTCCGGGTGCGCCCCGCCCACGAGTTCTCGCCGCAAATTGAGAGCTTCAACATAAATCCTTTCAGCCTCATCGAACCGCCCCGACTGCTTGTTAAGGAGGCCAAGATTGTTCAGGCTGAGAGCGACCCTGGGATCCCGATTGCCGTAAAGGCGGCGGCGGCCATCGAGGCTGAGCTTCAACGGCTGCTCAGCCTCTCGGTACTTTCCCATGTCCAGATAGAGTCGGCCAAGTTGATCAAAATTGGCGACTACCGTCGGATGCCTATCACCCAAGGCAGCTTGGCGAACCGCTAGCGCCTGAGCATATAAAGCTTCGGCCTCTTGGTATTCGCCGATGCAATGCAACGTTTCCGCAAGATTTGCGCGCGTGCTCGCGAGGTGGAGATGGTCCGCCGCGAGTGTCATTTCCTCGAGCGCCACCGTCTGCCGGAAAAGGTCTCGCGCCGTCTGATAGCGTTGCTGCGCGAGAGCAATGACGGCCAAGCTGTTGAGGCTGTTGGCTACTTCTGCATGTTTGGCACCTAGGACACGGCCGCGGATCGCGAGCGCCTGTTCGTTCAGGTCCCACGCTTCGCGATAGCGATTGGTCGCATGGTGCACACCCGCGAGATGGTGCAGGTACATCGCGTAGGCGGCCGTCTCTGTCTCATTACGCTTTCTGGAGATTGCAATAGCGCGCTGCAAAGCCTGCTGAGCTTCGTCGTATCGCTGCACATGCGTGAGCATTAGGCCCAGATTGTTGAGGGCCGCAGCAAAACGGGGATGATCATCGCCATGGGCAAGTACCGTCGCGCCGCACGCCATCCGAGCCGTCTCAGCGGCGTCGGCGTGATCCCCGCGTTGATACAGTGCGGCAACATTCTCGCTGAACCTATGCCCCAACTCGGCAAGGTCGGCCTTCGCGAGCTCCCTTTCCACACAGTCGACTTCATGACAGAGGCACAGGCGAAGCGCGTTCATTGCGTCGACAGGCTCATCTCCGGCGAGAAGCCATGCCGCAAGGTAGTAGAACACTTGGCATTTCTGCAAAGGCGTTTCGGCCTGCGCGTCAGCATCCTGAATAGTCGTAAGACCGAACAGGAGTTGCAAGAGAGTGCGGTCCCATCCGGGAAGCGGTGCCGTGGCGAGAGCCGGCTGAACCAGCGCCTCCGCTTGATCAGACATGCCCAATCGGTCGAGGCAGACGCAGGTCAGCCGGAGGACGATCGGCGAATGTTCCTGCGTCAGTAGCTTAGCGCATAGCCCCAGGCATCGCGGGAGGTCCCCCTCCGCATATGCCGCGACGCACTCCTCAAGCTGCTGGGCTGTCTCCACGCCGCGACCTTCAAGCAGGACCGTCCTGCCGCCGGGTTCGATAGGCGCGCGATCAAACGCTTGAAAGACCTCGTGCATGAGGCAATCTCGCGCCTGCAGCAAGCGCACGCATTCTCACACGCCTTCGAAAACGCACTTCCTCGCTGCGGCTCACTTAAGATGCGCTCAGCTTTAGCCACGGACGGCAGCATAGATCATCAACGAAATCATCTAATCTTGCAAGACACGCCGACGTGGAATCAGCCGGCGCTGTTGCCTGTTCGTTTGCAGCGCCCTCTGTCACAAGGCCGTGCCTAAGCAGCTGCAAAGTTGCCAGTTTCCTGGCATCCGCAACCGCTACGTGTTTGCGCTAGTCTAAGGAGCCGCCTTCAGTCCATTTCAAGAAAGTAGCTTACTGCCCAAAACGTGGCACCAATCTCAAATCACACAACTCGGCCATACTGCCAGCGCAAGGCTATTGACGATCTGGTCGCGTCATATCAAGGAATGTCACCTGTTGATGGAGCCGAGCAGGACGAAGGCGGCCCAAAAATAGGGATGAACCGCCTTGCCGTTGCACCGACATGCGCCACGCAATGTAGCCAAGTAACTCCGCCTAACGTCCCAGCTGTTGGAGACGAGGCTGCGATAGAGGCTACTCATCAAGTCGCTCGTATCGCGATCAGGCACGCTCCATAGGCTCACTAGGCCGGCGTGTGCGAACGATGCCAACAACGCATACTGAAAGCCCAGAACACCGGCCCCTCGCTCAGGCTGTCCAATCCCGCTTTCACAGGCACTGAGCACGGCAAGACGACACGCGATCAGATTCAGTGATGACAGCTCAAGAGCTGTTAGAAGTCGTCCCGCCACCCGATCGCTATGGAACTCTTTCTGGGGCGACAGCAAGAGCACCGCGCGAAGGAGAGCGCGGTCTAAGTCAGACAAGGGGTCGGACTCCCGCTCGTCCCACCTTCGCCAGCTAGTGGCAGGCGTCGCTATGAGGTTCGAAACTGGAAGGGCCGCCGCCGGCTGATACGATCCATGTGCAGCTACATGCAGCACCCGTGGATGATCGAATGAGAACACTTGTGAAGCGGTCGCCTCCGCCCCCAAATATTTATGGATGTCGTCGTCGGACCAACCATGATCGATTAGGAGCCGAGCGATTCCCTCGACTTCCACACGCGTATTGGGTAGCGCAGCGACTGACGCGCCACTGTAGTCTGGGTCGCCCAGCAGAATGACGTCGCGATTCACACCAGCTACGTCGATAGAGATCCTCATTCCCGGATTCCTCTGGCGGTATGCTATCGCCTCTTCTTGAAGCAAAGAGTGGCAATTCGAGATTTCGAGCTCCTCGATCAAATAGCGGCCATTGCGCACCAGCGCGTGGAAAGGTAGCGCTGCCAGCGAGCCATCAGGTGCGACTACGACTGACTTACCGATTGGCTCCAAAGGCTCAACAATTTTTTGGTAGACCTTCTCTGCAATGGCCAACATACTTTCGTGCGGCTGGTGCGGATCTGGTTTGGCGACAAGGTGGCGTTCCTCTCCCTGCGTTTGGGTGAGAGGAAGGGAGGGGCGACGGGAAGCTTGAGTGGTGAAGCTGATGCTAAGCGCGTCCAGTTGCTCTTGCGGACCTAAATCCTCAACTCGCAGGCTGTTCTCCGACAACTTGATCCCAATGTAGTGTTTCCCCGCAGTCGTTCCTGCGAGTCCCTGCTGCGGAGGTCGGATTTCAACCAGGGAGTAGTCGAGAAGAGTATGCTTTCCGTATTTGACGCTTTGGAGTTCGCGGAAGTCGAAGTGAAAGACGTGGGCGATCGAGGGAATCATTTCGAAGGAATTTCCAACCATCTGACTTTCAAGCTGTTCCCGCGCAAACAACGCGTCGTCCAGTTCCAAAGCAGCGTCCAGGTCCTCTGGGTCGGCGGCAAGGCGGCGAGCAGCGGCGGCGAAGCGCCGGTTTGCGCGGAACAAGACCTTGTCGACCCCTTCCCAATCGCGAAAAGTTACAAGCCGATTGCCTTCGGTGGCGAGGAACTGGTTGGCTTTTAGTTGCAGCAAGGCGTTCGCCACCGTAAGGTCGATCGCCTGCCTAGCCGCCGGGTCGTCGACCATGATCCAGACCGAGACAAGTTCATGAACAACGTCGGCCTGCAATCGAACATATGCCAGACGTGTCCGTGCGGTCTTACCATTGCGCCAGTCAGCGGCGTATGCACCTAGGGCTTGCGCCAGCGTCTCGTAGGCATTGGCCGCGCCGACAAAATCGCGGCGATGCGCGCGGATGCGACCTACGTCGCGCCAGAGTTCCAGATTGTCCACGAACGTGCCGGGGCCGTGGCCGCTGGATTCGGGCGAATTGAGATCGAAGACCTTCCCAATCTCTGCAAGCGCGTTGTCAAAGTCCCCCACCTGTAGAGCCGCCCGTGCCATCACGCCATGCATCAAATCGCGGATCTCACCGGCATCATCGCCAAACCGCATGGCGTGGGTCACCACCAAACGGGCTAATCCTATCGCGTCGTCCCGTCGACGATTTGCAAGGTAGAAGTTGCCCAACCCAAGGAGGCCTGCGGCAAAGTACCCCGGCAGAGTCTTTCGGCCAATGGGAAGGAGTGACTTCAACGTCAGCATGACATTTTCGCCGAGCTGCTGATCCCCGTTGCTGATGTGATACATGGCCGCTGGCAGTAGGTAGCGTAGCCGCTGCAGCAGCAGACCTTTCCGGATGGTCGGCCAAAGCAGACCAAGTATCTCATCGTAGAAGGACCTGGGCTCATCGTACTTTTTTTGAAGTTCGAGATTCCAGGCGACACCATAGAGGTTGGCAAGAACTTGATCCTGAACTCCTCGTTCGCGTGCCAAGGCCAGCGACCGTTTGAACCAGACGACGGCCGATTGGTGGCATTTTGCCAATTCGAATAGCAGCCCAAGCCGGTGGGACGCGTACTCGCGCAGGGACGGCCGCGAAATGTCAACTTGATTTTCTTCGGCTGCAAGGTCGTATGCGCGACGCAAAACCAAGCTCGCGCTGTACGAATCATCGGCCATCTGTGAGAAGAGGTCCGCCACGGTGAAGAGTGTCCTGGCGCAAGTTATGCTCAGGTCGCGCTCTACAATTTTGGCACGCCGCGAGACATCCCAGAGTTTTTTAGCCACCGGTAGGGCTTCATCCCAAGACTTCTTTTTGACCAACTTGCCGAGTCTGGCGCAGAGACGCTGGATCTCTTCCATTGCAACCACACGTGAGAGAACTTATCTCGCTGTTCAGGCGGGCGTGTCGCCCAGATTACCACAACGTGGCGTTGGTGTATTCGACAACCTGTGCCCACATCAACAGAAAGTACCTGGCAGACAGCTGGGGTCAATGTAAGCGTGCCAACGTCGGTCTGCGCGGGCGTACCCGTCATCGGGTGAATAGGCGCTTCAATGTGTGGTCTCTTCGAGAGCTATCGCGTTGGTTAGGGCGGCTTGCATGTTTTCTGAATTAGTTCACGCATCTTATATCCTACTGAGATGCCGGCGGCCTCGGAAGCCAAGAAACACAGCTTGACACACCATCACATGTGCCACGACACGAACCACTACCGAAGAATTGCCCCCATTCTGCAACGCTGAGGTTGCGGTTCGCAAGTCTGCAAGCTCGGCTTTCGAGCGCTTGTATATTAGTTTCCAAAAGCACCGGGCCCGAGTCGGTATAGCTCACTGCCAGTCGGCCATCGACACCGACGAAGCTAAGGGACGTCACCTGCGCGCCGACCGCTGGTGGCAAAGCCATCCTGCCAAGCGAACGCTGGGTAGCGAGATCCCAAAGTACAACTGATCCGTCCCGTCCTCCAGATGCCATTACTGCTCCGTCGTGACTAAACGCGAGGTGTTCGACGAAATAGCGATGGGCTTCGACTGGCACACCAAGCGGGAGTGCGGATTTTGTATCAATGAAATATAGACGCCCAGCTCCGGTACCTACAATAAGCAGTCGACCATCAGGGCTGAACGCCATCGCGCCGATACTATCGGACGACCCTGGCTCCAGTTGCAATGGCACCAAACGGCATGTCTGCAGCGCACAAATGGAGACATCATAACTTCCGGCAAGCGCAACTTTCGATCCATCGCTGGTAGCCGAAGTCATCCGGACAACATCAGACATCGTCTCGGAGTCGAGAAATGTGAGGGGTAAGCACCCGTCAGTGGAGCATTGCTTGAATCCCACCGACGAAAGCTGTCCCTCAATCCACACGAAGCCATCGGAGATAAAGTATGATTCCGAAGATGGCGCTTTTACCAACTGTGCAGTCCGGGGATCCTCGTAGCACTGCATAGGGTCACAACGGAATAAGGTGCGATCCGACGTGAAGATCAGAAACGCGTCCTTATCGCCATCTGGCTGGATACGTTCCACCCGCTTGTCGCGTCCTACACTGTAGATCTTATGTATTGATCTTGCTTTGGTATCCCAAACCAAGATATTTCCTGGGTAAGTCGCTGCGGCCAGCCATCGGCCACTGCGACTACCGGCCAGCATTTTGACTGCCTCTGGACTCTCTGGCAGACCATCGCCGGGTTGGTGGACGACAGTGTTCCACAAAACCACGTTCCCATCGTATCCACCCGTCGCAACAATATCGCCTCCGGGGTTGAATGAAACATCCGCTATGGCACGCTCGCTTGCGCGAATCGGATGATCCAGTGGCTTCCGTTCAAGGAAGTTCCACAGCATCAAGGAGCCATCCAACGTGCCTGATGCCAGGAAGCGTCCGTCAGAACTGAACGCTAAGCCACCCACCGCGCTTTTCGATCCACCCACCAACGATGGTAGCTCCTGCCCCGCTTGGATATCATATATCCCAATAGTCCCATCTGCTCTCCCCCACGCCAGCAGTGATGCTGTCGGATGAAACGCCAAGCTTGGCAAGCCGCTGTTGCCGACGGGGATCGAGCGAACGAAATCGAAATCTGCCCGCGAGTTCCAAAGTAAAATCGATGATTCAGCCCCATTAAATCCCGCGACAGAGCCACCATACCCTGCGGCGAGGAATCCCGTCCGGGCATCATAGGCAAGTGTCTGGACGCCGATTCGATGGGCGTTTTCCTCAGCTGATATCCGATCGCCAAACGCGGGGCGAGACAACGCATGATGCTGTAAATCCCAGACCTCGACGCGTCCGTCATAGCGACCAACCGCCAGTGACTGATCATCTAGAAAGACCAAGGCATCAATAGAATTGTACATCGCATTGCCGTTCTTCACCTCAGGGTCAGCGAGGGGTGGAAGAAGCTCGTGCGTCCGAGTATTCCAAAAATGAACTTCGCCGTGCTGCGTACCCGCGGCGAGCACGTGACCGTTCGGGCTAAAGGCGATGACCGACACACCAGAACCTAGGACTGGCTCGCGCAGAAATGGCTCAAGGGCTTGCCGGCTCTTTACATCCCACAGGATTACCGAACCATCGGACGATCCAGCGGCTATTTGGAGTCCGTCCGGGGCAAATGATAGACTTTGAATGTATTTCCCGGGACTTAGATTTGGAATATGCAGAAAGGCGTTCAGACGCGGTTGTTGTGTCAACGCGCCTAGAAGCGCAGACCGAGCTTCGACCGTAGGCCGAGCGTTGATGGCTTCAATCCCAAGGAGGAGAGATAGATCCGGCTGTTGTCGAACAGCGCGTTCTGATTCAGCCGCCAATTGTCGTGAGGTCGCAACTCGCTCACGCTCGGAAGCAAGGTATGAATACGACACCGCTACAGCAGTGATTGCTGCTAACACAGCAGCTAGGCCCCACCGAATGAATCTGTTGCGTCTCGCCCGTGTTACGCTCGCTTGCCCGAACTCCGCCTCGGTTTTGTTGAGACCGGGCGCGGCGGCAGCCTGCAATTTCTTGACGGCATCGAGGCGAGCGGGGTCTGACCAGAGCCGGCCCGTTTGCTGCTTCGGGGCTTTGACCCATATTTCGGCATCGGGCGTGAGCCGGCGTAGGTCGGCGATGAGGGGGGCGTCTTGGCGAACCCAATTCAGGAGTCGGTCCCAGCCGAGGATCAGGGCGTCATGTGCCAACTCCAGGTAGGGCTTGTCATCGACCTTGTCGGTCACCACCAGGCGTGCCTCGTCCAGGCGCTCGAGGATCTTGTCCACACGGGCTTGCTCAGCCGGAGCGGCGACCTGGAACTCTTGCCGCGACACCCGCCGCCTGGCGAACTCGCCCACATCGACCGACACAAATCGTTCTAGGACGCGTCGGGCAGTCTCCTGGTATGAATCGAATGCCTGCTTCACCCGAGCGAGGAGGTCGTTCAGGGTTGGAGACGTCGCACCTTCGGTGAGCTGCAGGAGCGATTGTTCGTTTTCCTGCCTTCTGACGATGAGGCTCGCGTCCTCCATGCGCGACAGAACCCGCTCAGCTCGGGCGTCCTCGACAGGGTCTTTGACGTCGAGCTCATCGGCCAACAAGCCGTGGCCGGCTTCCACCGACAAAAGGCGCTCGAGCACACGGCGCGCCGTTGTCTCGTGAGCTTCATCCCAAACACCCACCAGTTCATTGGCCCGCACCCGCAGCGATCCGGTGACGCCGCCCTCGAGAGCCTTGTAATCGGCGTTGGTCAGCGCCCTGTCGTCGCTCCGGCGCTTCAGGTAGTTGGTGTACATCTGGCTCAGGGCGAAGGAGAGCAGCGGCAGCGCGCCTGGCATCTGCACCACCTCGTTCACGAGGTCCTCGACCAGTCCGCCCGGCTCGAAGCGCATCACCTTGACCGCCGCAGGACCCTCAATCACCCGCCGCAACTCATCCTGTGTCATCGGCGGAACCAGGAAGCGCGCCTGCGACCATCGCGCCTTCAGCGGTGACTGGGCGAATTGCGGCTCGAACTCGGAGCGCACAGTGAACACGACCCGTAGATGCCCCTCGCCCTCGTCCAGCCCATGGGCAATGAGGGTGAGATAGCTCTTCATGACCGCGTCATCGCGGCTCATGGTGATGAGCTCTTCGGCCTGGTCGACCACCAGCAGCACTTCGCCCTGCCCCGACCGCGACTTGACCCAAGCCGACAGGGCGTGAGGATCGGACTTCAGGGCCGTCTCATCGGGGACGCTGACTCCCACCGGGATCGCATCCTTCAGTGCTCGCGCCAAGCTGGCGAAGGGTGCCGGGCCGGGCCGGACCACGATCGACTCCAACGGTTTGTCCTCGAGGCGCGGCTCGTCCTTGAGGCGCGGCAGCAACCCGGCCTTGACAAGGCTCGACTTGCCGACGCCCGACGGTCCGGTCACAACGACAAATCGCTCGCCCACGACCCGCTCGACGAGCTTCTTGCTGACCTCGCCCCTGCCGAAGAACAACTCGGCATGCCGCGCCTCGTAGGGCTCGAGGCCGCGCCAGGGATTGGCATCGGCATCCAGGAGCGGCGCATCCGGCAGGGCAAGCGCCCTTCCCGGCACCAGGAACACGAACTGGCCCTTATCATGCTTCTTCAGCGGCCAGAAGATCGGCGTCTGCCGGAACCCACCGCTCCTCTTCGGCAGCAGTTCGCTCTCCAGATAGAGATAGAGCTCTGTCGCTGTGATCACGCCATCGCCGCTGCTGCCGACAGACGCTTGGTCGGCGGCCCCCTTGAGCCCACGGATCAACGCCGCGGCAAAGGGCGAATGCTCCCGGGCGTCATCCCGCTTGCCCAGCGGCTGCCCGCCTGCGACATCGAGAGCCTTCTGGTCATGCGTCGCCGAGGCGATGGCCTGCCAGGCCGCATCCTCAATGAACCACTGATAACGCTCCTTGTGCAGGTTCCCGGCGGCCGGAACCACATGGCGGAAGCTCCCCCACCGGAATGCTCCGGCAAAGCAGCAGTCGAGCACCACCAGCATGTGCCGGCACGGCAATGCCGCAAGGGCCTTGTCTAAGTCAGCCATCGCCAGAAGATTGCGCCTGGTATCGCGGCTGGCATCGTGGGGAAGAATGAACCCCTTGGGGCCCTCGTCGCTCTCCAGTGCGATGCCATGCCCAGCGAAGTAGAAGATCACCCGATCGTCGCTGCCAACGCGCGAGGGAAGCTTCTTCAAAAACGAGCGCAGCCGGCGAGCCGTCGCATTCTCGTTCGCAATGACCTCGGTCTCAAAGCCGTGCTCCTCCCGAAGCACCTTCGCAAGCCCCTCGGCATCCGATACCGGCGTCCGCAGCACCGGCAGTCCGCTCCCATAGCCGTCAATCGCCACCAGAAACGCCAGACTCCGAGAAAAACCCTCCATTGTCTCTATCCCGGCGTCCCCTGCCTCGCTTGAAACCGAAAGGCTTGGAAATAGTAGGTCAGCTCTCGTCCACTCTGAGGCATCGATGTTTAAGTGCTTGCCATCGTGGCATTATTAGCGGCGCTCCACCATACGGGACCAACCCAAACTTCCTTGCGAGCCGGGCGCCGTGGCGGCAGCACACTCGCCATCGGCACCTATGTCGGCCGACCGCTGCTTTGTACGAGTACCAAAGGCCGGCGAGACGGTCCGGATCGGGTGCACGCCTAGACGCCAATCCCATTGCATCGGGCTGACAGCTGCACCTTCGCTTCTCGCAATCACATCGGATCCGACCCGCTGCAAACCGGAGCCAGCGAACTTTTGTCATCCAGAGCTGCCACGCCCTTTGTCCAGTTCCAGTCTTCGGATGCCGATGTTTCGATAAGAGTGCAGGCGATAGCGGCGAGGACGGAAGGATCAACGGTATCCAAAACGATGCGTCCATTCACAGTGCCTGCTGCCAGCCTTCCCTTGCCGTCCAGCGCTAGTGCGCGCGAAGCCCAAGCCTGTTTGCTCGAAAAGACGAGTGGTTCCCCATCCAAGTAGCGCAGATCCCATACAAGCACCCCGCCGTCTGAATCGCTAGCTGCAAGTAAATCTCCAGATGGAGAGAAGACCACCTTCATTGCTGTGCTCAGCATCGGCAGTTCTGCCATCACGCTTACGTCTGAGGTCTTGCGGAGAAGGTAAACAGTCGATCCTGCTCCGACCGCGAGCAAGCCGGACTCAACATCGACTGCGAGCGACATCACCGGTTTGCTCAGGCGAATTGGCGCCCTCGACTGTCCCGTCCCATTGCGTCTCCAGAACCTGAGCATTCCGTCATCATCTCCGGAGACAAGGTCCATGTTCCAAGGAGAAAAACCAACTGTGCGCGTTGTTACACCAAGCCGGGTCGCATCAATCCGGCGGCGGCGACCCGAAACCAGATCAATCAGTTCTAAGCGAGAATCGTCGACTGAAACTGCAAGCGTGGTGCCGGTTGAATCTAGCGTAACGGACCATCCCACGCCGCTGGTACCGGGGCGAAGAAGACGCTCTCGATAATCGGCCAAATCCCATTCGCGAACAGCGCTGTAGGGATCAATTGTGAAGACATGCGATGCGTCCGGCGGGACGTCAGCCGACATCACGTGCACTGATTGCGGGACAGGAGGAAGCTCACGCGCATTGGTGCCCGAAATGTCCCACAGCCGCAGCGCGTTCGGGACCTCTTGAAGTGCACCGGCAAGCAATAGGTTATTATTTCGTGCGAACGCTAGATATGAGAGTGTTTCCGATTGCCCTGCATCGGGACCGTCGCGCATTAGGATTGATTGAGAGAGGGGCAGAAAATCCGCTGCCTCGAGAAGCTCCATGACTCCAGAATTGGCCACGAGCAATGAATGGCGTCTCGGAAGCGAAGCGAGGACCTGCAATCCGTCTCCACCGAGATTGCTTTCGCCTCCGGCAGAGGCGGCGTACAGGGTCGTGCCATGATTTTGTGTAGAGATCAGGAACCTCGGCGGACTAGATATTGACACGATCCCGACCACTACACTCGCTCTCGGTGGGAGCACTTCGTGCAGGGTATGGGCTCGATCGCATCGCTGCACCGCCCCACCGAAGGTCCCTACGACGGGATTGCCAGAAGTCGAGTCGATCGCAAGCGTCGAAACCTCCCCGTGGTCGGGAAGGCGGCAGACCTCGGATGGCTGGTTGGGACCACTTCGAGGGATAAGCAGCACCTTGTCTCCGCCGCCGACATAGAAACCGTCCTGTGCGGAGGCAATGGCTGTGATCCGTGGCAACTTCAGTTCTGGCGGCCATTTCTCGTCGAGCCATTCCGGCGCCGCGAAGGCAGTCGGAATCGCGTCTTTCGCAACCCACTTGATGATTCTGCCCTCCCCGTCGCCGGCCAAAAGTGCGGAGCCGTCGATGGAGAATGCAATGGCCGTCAGTTCTATATGCTTGTCGTCAAGCAGCGTCTCAACATGTTCGAAAGTATTTCCGGTACGAAGATATATTTTTCCACCCTCTGCGGCGCTGGCGATCATCTTGCCGGCGGGATGAATGTCGGCCGTTACAGTCTCCTCACCCTCGATGCTGCCGAGGTTAAAAGTTCGGCGCTCTTCGATGTCGAGTACCCCCAGCCCGCCATTGCTTTCGACGAGCACAGCGTGGCGTTCAGCGGAGTCACTCCTGGCAGAAACGACCGACAGCTCGGCAGCGTCAATGCCCCTTAGGTGGTAGGGTTGGGATAGAATCTGGCGGAGGGCATCCGCCACCTCGAGCATGCCAGCCCCCTTTGCCCGACGGCTGAGTTCGAACGCCTCTTCGGCAATCAGTATTGACGCTCGGTCGTATTGCGGGGCATCGCGCAACGCGCGCTGGGCGAGCGCGCGGATCATCGCGGCCTGCCTCTGATATTCTTTCTGTTGGTCAGTCACCCATGCCACGAAACCAAGGACCGCAATCAGCAGCACGGCGGCAGTGGCCCCGAAGGACAAGCCAATTCTGCGCAATCGTGCATTTCTGCGCGCCTCCTTGCTGCCCTCAATCAACTTCACCTGATCCCGCGTCGGTAGACGCATCCCCGGAAGGCCTAGTTCCACCAATTCTAGGTCGCGTTCGCCTAGCGGCCGGCGTGCGTCAGGGCTGGAAGTGTCATTGGGCCTCATGCGCGCTTCGAGGATGCGGCGTGCACGCTGTCCCGGAGATTGCGATTCCTCGAACCTGCTGCGGACATACGAGGCGATGACGTCATGTGCCAGCCGGTTTGCCGGCAGCCCCGCGTGGGTACAGGCAACAAGGAAATACAATCCCCTCAGTTTTTGTACGAGGCTCAAAATCGAAGGGCCGAAATCGGCTCCGAGCTCCGTCTCGGTCCGATCGCGCGCGGTACCGTTGGTATTCGTGAAGTACTCGAGAAGATCCAGTACGAGCCCCGTGCGGACAGCTTCTGGCACTTCACTTCGGAGGTGATCGATCTGTTCGTCGAAGAAATCGTGGAGGAAACGCTTCTTGTCCACCAAGTCTCTGAAAAGTTCGACGGACAAATGCCTTCCACCCGTCGGCGTCTCTGGTGCGTCATCCCACATTCGAGACAATTGGACTTGCAGGAGCGGGGTCACGTTCGAGACGGCGTCGCTGAGCACATAGTCGGCCATGCGGTCAGGTAAGGCGGGGTCGATAGAGAGCTTATAGGCGCTGCGCAGACGCTCGGTACGTGTAGCGCTTTTAACTATGTCGATTACGCCCTGGCGCGATAGGTCGGGAATACAGAAGGTTTCAAAGGAAATTGAGCGCTGGACAAGACCGGCTTCGATATCCGCGAGATATTCCTTGCGGAACACAAGGACAAGGCGGCCCTGCGCACGATCGCGCGCACCGAAAAGCTTCGACAAAGCGTCAAGAAATGTCGGCAGGGATCCACTCTGCCGTTCATCGGCACCGGCCAGTGCTCGATCCATCTGATCCAGTACCCCAAGCACGGGTAGAGCGCTCTGCTCTGCTACTCGCCACGCGTCGTCTAAAGCTATGGTGGATGTTCGCGCTAGCGCGCCCGCCAGTGAGCCGGCCATTCCGAGGCCGGTGTCGCACACAACAAACCGAGGCAAAAACGCCGTCAATCGTGGCAGGAAGCCTGCCTGGAGCAGGGACGACTTGCCGGCCCCAGATTGCCCCGTGACCAACAGAAGCTGAGCGCGATCGGGGCCTCTCAACCAATCATAGAGAAATCTTATCTCGTCTGCACGGCCCGAAAACAGTTCGGCATGCTCCTCGCCGTAGCTTTGCAGATGCCGGAACGGCCGGTCAGGCAATTCTCGAGCTGCTGGCTGCGGAAGTGAAAACAGGGGATCTCCGACGGCCAATGGGAGGCTCCAGTTGGCCGCGTCGATCGCGCCGGGTCGCAGATGAAGGCTCCATGGCCATCGGTCGGCGCTCCATTCGACCTGATCGGGATGATACATATGCCGGGGATCCGCACCATGCTCGGTTTTGACAGCCGCGACTGCCTCCGCAAATGCGGTTCCGATCGAGGCACCGCTTCCGAAATTCCGGTAAAAGCGGGTGGCGAAGTCTGTCGCGGTCCGGTCGGCAACTGCCCGATCCGTGGCAATAACCGCGTCGACGCCCGCAACCAGCAGATCCTCGACATGCATCCCGGTTGAACATCCATTCAGAAAGACCAGGCGCAAGCTCTTCTGCTGACCCAGATACTCCGCGAGGCCCCTGCGATCAGCCGCTCGCAATCCTCCTTCAGCCGACCTTAATAGTAGCTGAAACGAGTTCGCGTGCCCTGCGTAGTGGAACACGGCAACGAGACCCCTGTTTGCGGGATCTGCGAACAAATCGAAAATCCTTGAAGCTGTCGCCTGGCGTTCTTCAAAAAATCTGCACAGATCGAGCGCCTCGGCCCTACGCATCGCTTCAGCCAACGCATCGGCCTCGGCCTCGAGCTTGCGCAGATAAGTTTCTTGGATTTCATCGTCGTTGGCAAAGAACAAGAGGATGCGTGGCAACTCGCGAGTTGCCCGTGCCGCTGCCGTGCCTGTTGGCCAAGGAACTGGCTCGGAGGACGTTGGATGCATCAGACCGACATCTCTGAAATCGGACTAGGATCACCGGCGATGCGCACTCGTGTCTACAGCAACCCGCTGGAAGTGTGCCCGTGCGGCAAGCTATCTCAAACCGGTTGAAATCTACAAGTGCGCATAGGGAGCTGGCTCTAAGGCCGCTACAAAGAGATGAACCCCTATTCGGCCCAAGACTGATCAAGAAACGCAATGGGCCGGCCAGAACCGCCGGCCGACCAACCAAAACACTGCCGAGGAGCCTGCACCCGACGCCAAAGCTACCGGCGCCAACCGTTGAGGTCTGCTATCCGCATGCAGAAGTCTCCTTCGCCACGATAGAGTTGGGATGTTGACAAACGCGCCCACTTCGCGGGTTCGTCGAGAGAGATCCCACCTCCCATCATGATTGTGTGAGGTCCTTGGCTGAGCGGCGCCGCGCTTCGACCTTGGTCGCAATGCCCGAATACAACGACTAGATCGATCATAAAAGCACAGCTAATATTTGTGTCGAAAAGGGGTCCATCGTGGATTGGGTGAGTCAATGGATCGCGATGCACTTTTGCGAACATTGTGCGTTAGGTTCGATGCACTGTTGGACGGTGACGAAGGAGACGACGTCCAGCCAGGTTTGACCAATACCGACGCCGAAACAGCCATCTTGGTCCAGATCTGGGACGCCAGTGTCGGCCTTTCGCGCAGCCTCCGCAGCTCACTCAAGCCAACGTGGGGCGCTGCCCGAGATTCCTCATCAGCGGATATTGAGGCGGCCCGCGCGTCGTCACGCGAAGCGATACGACAAAGCGAGGCGGTGGGGTGGTTACAAGCTGCCGAGGCTGCCAGGTTCTTTGAGAACCTTTGCCTAGCGTTGGCGCAGCGTCCTGCGCAACGGGAATATCGTGGCGGCGTCCTCTCTCAATGGCAGGAGGATGTGCGGGAACACTTCCGGAAGCCGGGCGACGAAGGTGGCGAACGATTCAGAGAGCACGTGGCATGGTCCGACCAATGTTGGGAACTCGTTCAATCATCCCATTTCCTTGGACTTCGCGCCTGGACACGGATGATCGGGGATCTTTTTCGTCTCATTGCGGAGCAGTCGATCCGACTCGCCGTGGAACACCGCGATTGGCCGACGGCATTAGTCCTCCGCGGGCGCTACCTTGCAAGCTATCGCGCTTCTCGCTCGGAGAAGCGCGAAGCACCTGTAAATGAAGGACCCGATCTGCCGTCGCCTTTGTGGGAGCAACTGGGCAGGGAGCTGGCCCGCCGTCACTTCAACGATGTTCAAAATACACCGCCGGACGGGTTCGCTGGTGCTCTTGCAGGCATAAGTGCCCGCATGTTGAGACGACGACGCGCACGTGGCAAGGAGAACGGGCGAGCGGCCGCGGATCCCTCGATCGCATCGCGCGCCCTCGACATCGCTCTCGTGTATCGCGGCAGCTGCGATGATGGGTGGGAAGCCTTCTGCGCGGGCTACTACGCTGCCGGTGACTTCGCAAGCGCAAAAGCCGCACTGGCCCTCGTCCAGTCGCCTGAACTTGGCAATGTGCGACGTCCTGCCGAGCACGCCGGTATCGAGCATTCCGACATGACTCCGTTCATAGTGCGATTGTGCGGTTTTGCCCTTCGTAGTGATTCGGAAACAGTCGATGCGCTTGGCGAGCGTCTGCGTCAGATTAGCGCCGAGGCCGATGCTCAAATGCGCTTCCGCTCATCCGCGATGCTTGCTTGCGAATGCGACGGGGTCGACACAGCCACCCAAGACGCGGCGCTTAGCATCTTCTCCGAAGCGGTGCAGGAACTGTACGATGAGGGCGAGTTGAACGGCGCCTGTGCTGCGGTCGAGGTCGCGAGGCTCCTGTTGTCAGGAATTCTACGGGATCCGCTTCTTGCGGTCGTCGAGGGCGTCGAGCAATTGTCTCTGGCAGGCCTGCGCACCGACCCTAGCGAAGCCTTCGATCACACGTTCGCGGCCTGTCTGCGCCTTTCAAAGGTCGCGGTGCCGGACGTTCTCATCTTCGCGCTACATAGATCAAAAGCCTTATTGCTTTCCGATCAAGCACAGGCAAATCGGCGGGATATCCTGGGCCTGGTGGTCTCAACGGCGCTTAAGTTGGCGCAGCTCACACGCGATGGGCGTCATCTGGCTGCACTGCTTGAGATCCTGTCCAAGGAACGCGGGAATCACCCAACTGATGATCAGGCAGAGTCCTTCGCGAGAGCTGCCGCTGCTGCGGCGTCGGCCGCATTGAAGAAACCCGCAGAGCAAACTCCGACTGATCTCGACCACACGATTCAGCTGTGCACCGAGTTCACCGAGCTCAGCCACCTACTCCCATACCTCCTCGAGATTCGGCGGCGCAGGATCGACTGCGCCCATCCGGAATTCGGCAATGTGCATCTCCTGCCCGTGGAGGTGAGCCTCACGACCCGCGAGGCACTAGTGACGGAGGATTGGCCGGCGCTCGCCGCAAATGCACGGGCAGATCTCGCAGTCCTCGGCGAGCGCGGTGACGCCGCCACACGGTTCAAGCTGGCCGGCTATCTCGCCCTTGCGCTCAGGATGCTCGTCCAGTTCGGTGCGCCTGAGGCGATCACTTGTGCAGATGAGGCGCTAGGACTGTTTGAACGCGAACGTCAGTGGTTTGTCAGAGGGCAGCCGAAGAGATCCGGCGCTGAGGACAACGCTGCAGTGTTGGCCTGTGCCAGCGAGCTGGCGATGGCGGCGATCGCTGTGTTCGACGTGTTTCCGGAAGAGAGCCGTGAGTTCCCTGTTGCAGCGATTGAACTTCTGGAAAGGGTCCTCGCTGCTACATCCATGACCGCCAATCCGCTGCGCCATGCCACGTGCCTGCACGATCTCGGCCATACCTACAGCCAGTATGCCCTCCATACAACAGGTCAACTCAAGGTCGAGTTTCTTGAGCGTGCGGCCTCGCTGTTTCGCAAATCCCTCGTCGCTTATCGAGACCTTCGCGAGCAGCCGGAATTCCGCCTTGCGATGCACACCCGGCCCGCACATGTCGATTACCTAAACCTTGGCCTGACGTACCAAAGATTGGCGGAACAGGGGGAAGGGCCGGGCGAATTTGCATCGCCGCTGTACATCCGCGAAGCGCTGTGCCTGTTCGCGCTGGCCAGAGACATCGCGACCGAGAACGGTTCTCCGCGCGAAGCAGTGCATGCTCGCACGAGCATCTCTCTCCTAGCCACCAGGCTAGCCCTGTCGTGTCTCGAGCACACGCGGGCGAACCAGGGCGCGTTGCGCAGCCAATTTCACAACTGGCTGCGCGCAATCGAGGGATCGGTGCTCTCAACATGGGATTTTGCGACCCGTTACGTATGCTTCGCGCTCGAGCAGGCTGAGGCAGCCGTTGTGACGTCGGTCCGCTTACGCGACGAAGGGCTGTTGCGCAGATCGCTGAGGGCCGTCTTCGATACGTGGCAGGTCGCGGAGGTACGCCACGGGGTCAGTGGCGTACCCATACTGATGGATGACAATTGGTCGAATGTCAGATCGTTCAGAGAGCAGGCCCTATTGTCTATCGAGGAGGTCTTGGCGAACCTCTGCAGGGAAGCGATGGTCTCCGAGACACTGCTCGCGGAGCTACGCGATTACTGGAACTATTTCGCGGCGCGAGCCAACCTTGCGATGTTCCATGAGGCAGGACGAAACCGCGACGATCTGATCGTCGCGGCGGAGCGCTTCGACTCTCTCGGCCGGACAGGTGGAACCATTCCTCGCGCCTTGAGCCGATCCTATGCGGACTGGTTCCGGGTGTTCCGGACCGAAGATCGCCTCTCGGTAAATGGGCTGACGCTTGCCGCGGGCCAAGCAGGACTCGAGGTCGGCATTCTCTTTCAGCGCCAGGCGTTTGTCATTGGTGGCTTGGTTGCGGAAGCGCTTGATGTCGAGGTCCGCGAGTCGTCTTGGATCAAGAGGAGCAGCGTCGGGGCGATTGCCGACTCCTATCCTCAAATCGACTGGTCCGGTGTGCCGGCCACGGTCCCCGTGATAATCGGGTCGTGCCGATGCGGCGACAACGCTGTTCAGATCCTTGCGGTGCAGGTTCCGACGACCAGTTGGGACTCGTGGGTGTTTCACGTCGCCAACGGTGCGGGAGGGATTCTGGAACTCGTTCTTCCGTTCACCATGCTCGATCCGGAGGGGTACGGGATCGCATGCCGCGACGATGATTCGTGGCAGGAGGTGAGCGTCGCCACCCTCGCGGCAAGCGCCGGCGTAGCCGAGATCAGGGTGGGGCGGGAGACAAGAGAGTCGATCTCCCTGCTAAAGTTGAGACCCGGACCAGACAACACCCGCGTCCGCACAAATGCCCACTCCCTGACGATCACGTTCCGGGCGACCCCGAAGATCGTGGACGCAGGTGTCGCCATACTGGCAAAATGTGATAGCCCGTTCGCAGGCGCTTGCGGCGGTTGTGGCTTCAACTTGGCTTCGCCGAGCCCTTCGATTCCGTCGTCATTAATACGTGCCTATTCTTCACTGTACCTGTTCTCCGAGCACATCGACCGACAGACAATCCAACAGGTGAGGGCCGCCTCCGTTCGACAGCTTGTGGTCGTGGGAACACCGACCGATATCGACGAGCTGCTGGATGCTGTATTCGAACCACGCAGGGAGGTGACCTTCCTTGTTAAAACGAGCGAAGGCGACGAGGCAATCGCGGCGATCGACCGTTTATACGGCCGGATCGGCGCATCCGTCGGGGCGCCACTCTTTGCAGTTGCCCGCTCGATGGATGACGAGCTCGAAAATGTGAGTGGATTCCAAGTCGTCGATGTGCCCCGCGAGCTTGTCCCCGCGGCCGCTCAGATGGTGCTCGATCTCGCCGCCTATCGCGCGCTACCCGTCGCAGACATCCCGACAGGCTCGGTTGACATGCCATATCAGTTTCAGATCCTGGGGAATCCGATGGCAATGCGGCGGAGGATGACTGAGCTTCCGATACCGGCGACCTGGAACGGGCTGCAAGCCAAATATCTGGAGCTGCTCGATCCTCCGAAATTCGAGACTGCGGGGTCGGCAGATGGCGAGGCGCTGAAAAGGTACTTTGGGCTGATATCTGCACCCTTGCCGCGACGCCCCCATCTTGTCGTTCCCGCCGGAGATCCGGCCGCCCTCCTGGCCACAACGCCGTATGCCCGGCACCTGGGTGCCATCCTTCTCCCAGACACACCGGATGCGGCGAGCTTTACTGCCGCTGCGAAGCCTGCGGAGCTCTTTGTGGTCGAAGGGTGTGTCATCTCGACCGGGGCACAGGCGATCACGTGGTTGCCGGCGGAGCACATGGAGATCGCGCTGGCCTTCTGGGAGGTGGTAGGACGAGATCACCAGTCCCACATTTCGGCGTGGAAGGAACGGTCTGACGCGGTGACTTCGCGGCTGATGTCGGAGATGCGTCCCAATGACTATGTTGTCGTAGCGAGCATATCCGGGTCCGAGTATTGGGCAGCAGCTCTGGCAGCCAACTATGCGGCGGCCCTCGGTAGCCCGTTGTTATTGTTTGACGATGACACGCTGTTCTCCAGCGAAGCGCGTACACGGTCATCGTTGATGTTGTCCGGCCAGGGCGCGCGGTCGCGACATGTCGGGTCGGGCTATGCCGCCGCATTTCCATCCGTGATTTCTCCTTCGAGTGGTCCACTGCAAGCGGCACTCGAACGCATGAACCCTCTGTATGTTGGCATGGTGTCGAGCAAGCTCACCGTGCCGCTCGAGATGGTAGGGGATCCGCCGCTTGGGGTTCGCTATGCCTTTGGCCGCCTGTGTGCCCCAGACCTGACGTCGCTCTCCGTGTTGATATCCGCAGCAGCCTTGCGAGAGGAAGTCAGGCGCGATCCGATCGTTCGAGTCCTCGTATCCGAGGCATCTGACGCAGTTCCGGAAAGACCCCTTCCTGGCGCGCGTCAGGAAGGCATTCGACTGAACGAGACGCTGTCCAAAAGTGCCGATTTGAACGTCACGTTTGTGAGCGGCCCACACGACCTTGCAGGTTTCGTTGGCGAAGCCGCCTTGGCCGGCATCATCCACTTCGCCGGTCATGCGGTGTATGACGAGGAGAATCCAGCGCAGTCCGCGCTTGTGTTCGCGGAAGGACGGCTCCAGGCATCAGATGTGCCTGCTCCGCTGGAAGGGGCGCCTATAGTCTACAGCAACGCATGTGAGTCCGGTGTTGGCGGTGCCACAGGAGAGTTGAGAAGTTGGACTGGTCTGGCGGCCGCCTTCATCGAGGCCGGAGCGGTCAACTATATTGGCAGCCTATGGCCCATCTACGATGAGAGCTCCCTTAGGGTGGCTGAGCAATTCTATGCCTTGCTTAATACCGGCTATTCGACCGGCGAAGCCCTGCGAGAGGCCAAATCGGCTGCATTCAGAGGGGGGTGATCCGATCTGGGCCGCGCTGGTTCTCTTCGGTTGCCCGCGAAATAGGTTGCGAGCGCCAGGATCGACGCTGTAGAAGGATTTGCTGTCGGCATGGTGTGGAGCGCGGTCACGGACATAGCGGCCAACGCTGGATCAGAGACGCTATGGTCTCACCCCTCTTGGCCGAACTTGGGCAGAGCGGCGACCCGAAGGTTCCTTACGTCCTGTTGGTGGGAAATACCTCGATTATTCCAGCCGCCTCAGAAGGAGGAAGACTTGAGAGACTACTTTCCAAGCTCTCTCTTCAGCGCGACTTCGCTAGCATTTCTGAGAGCGCCGAACGACATCGCGGTTGGCGTATCCAGCGCCAAGGCAGTGCCGAGCGGGCGCTTACCGGAGCCAAAAGTAGCGGAGGTCGCCTGCGATCACTGACGTTCTTCAGCTCTGATGCCGGGCGAAACGCTCTCCTGACTGCGCCGGACTGAGTTGCGCAGAGATGCGACATAAAATCAGTCACACGTCGGCCTTGGAACCTCGTTGCCGAACCTTGCCATCCACTCGAATTCAGACAGGGACTTTTTCGTTAGTTTCTCGCAAATTGCTTGAATGGCGTCGGGCACCGTCATGGGAATGCCGCGGAGCAATGGGCCCTGTGAAAAGAAGATTTGATTAGCGGAACCGGCAGCATAGACGCCATCGGCCCATCCAGATAGCTCCCTTGCCACCGTGAAGCCCAGATGCATGTTAACGATTGCCGAGGCGCCGTCAGCCGATCGGACTACAGCATATTTGCCAGTTTGCACAAAGAAGGCCTCCTCCACTGACGTTGCCCCCAAGTTTTATCCAATCCTGAGTTCGCTCCGGCGATCTATGTTGCCCTGTTGGGCGGTTTGAGCGACGGGCACAGGCGCGGAGCTGATCACGGTGCGCAGCGCTGTGTCCCGTCGCGGGGTGAAGGTGTGGGCGAACTCGAAGGGGGTCTGCCATCCGAGCCGCGAATGTGGGCGATTGAAGTTGTAATCTGTCCGCCAACTGGCCAAGACCGCGCGAGCCTGTGCCAATGAGGTGAACAGCGTCTCGTTCAGCAGTTCGTCACGGAGGCGACCGTTGAAGCTCTCGATGAAGCCGTTCTGCATTGGCTTGCCCGGCGCGATATAATGCCAGTCCACGCGGCTTGCATCGGCCCAGGCAAGGATCGCATTGCTGGTCAGTTCGCTGCCATTGTCACTGACCACCATCTTCGGCTTGCCGCGTTCGATCACGAGCCGATCGAGTTCGCGGGCAACCCTCACGCCGGACAGAGACGTATCCGCGACCAACCCCAGGCACTCGCGCGTGCAGTCGTCGACGACGGTCAATATCCGGAAGCGACGGCCATCGGTCAGCTGATCCGACACGAAGTCCAGTGACCAACGGTCGTTGGGTGCAACGGGGACCATCATCGGTGCCCGCGTTCCAATGGCTCGCTTGCGGCCGCCACGGCGCCGAACGGCAAGCCTCTCCTCGCGATAGAGCCGGAACAGACGCTTGTGATTGACCACATAACCTTCCCGCCGCAGCAGCACGTGCAGGCGGCGATAGCCGAAGCGCCGGCGCTCATGCGCGATCGCCTTCATCCGCTCCCGCAGGTCACCATCGTCGCCACGGCTCGCCTTGTGGCGAACCGTCATCCGACAGCAGCCGATGGTCTTGCACGCCCGCCGCTCGCTCATCTCGAATGCCGTTCGAAGATGCGCGACAGCCTCTCGCTCGGCAGCGGGCGTCACCATTTTTTTCCGAGAAGATCTTTCAAAGCGGCATTGTCGAGCATGGCGTCCGCCAGGAGCCGCTTCAGACGAGCGTTCTCATCCTCCAGCGTCTTCAGCCGCTTCGCTTCCGACACGTCCATGCCGCTATACTTCGCCTTCCATTTGTAGATGCTGGCGTCGCTGACCCCGTGCTTGCGGCACAGATCGGCCACCGAAACTCCGGCCTCATGCTCCTTCAAAATCCCGATGATCTGCTCTTCACTGAAACGGCTGCGCTTCATTCTCTGGTCCTCGCGTTGGGCCAGAGCGAACTTCAAACCGGATTAAGCCAAAGGGGCAACGTCACACCCGCATCGCTTCGATCGGCGTCCTCCTCTGTGCATCGATAACGGGGGCAATCCGCAACGCGTTTTGAACTAAGAACTCCTCGGCTTCATTGGGCTGAAGGCGACGAAGTGCCTCGACGGAGAGCAGCGCGACGGATGGCTGCTCCTTCACAACGTCCCCAAAGTTCCTCGATAGGCGTGCAGACTCGCTCGCTGCCAGTCGGGCGACCGCGATCTCTCGCTGCTCTTCCGCTTGCGTGCGTTGCGCCCTCGCTTCCATTGCTTGGTTGGTGGCGATGTACGCTGCGCCTGAGGCGCCCGCAGTGAGCAGTACGAGCGCCCCGGTTATGCTCCATCGAACGAACCGGTTTCTCTTGCTACGCTGGACGCTGGCTTGGGCGAATTGGTGCTCTATACGATTGAGCCCAGGGTAGGCTGCGGTCTGCAGCTTGGTGATTGAAGCCACTTGGGCGGCATCGTCCCAGAGCAGTCCCGGGTTCGGTGGTGACGCTCCAGCCCAGTCTTGCGCGGCAGGTGTGAGGCGGCGGAGCGTGAGGATCCGCTCAGCGTCCTCTCGGACCCATGTCATAAGGCGGTCCCATCCGAAGATCAGGGCATCGTGGGCCAGCTCCAAAATCTCCTTGCCGTCGGCCTCATCCGTCACGATCAGGCGGGCGGCATCGAGGCGTTCGAGCATATCCTTTATCCGGACATTCTCCTCTGGATCGGCCGCTTCCAGCTCGCTCTTCGGTACCCTGCGCCTAGCGAACTCGCCGGCGTCCACGGAGACCAGCCGTTCGAGTACTCGGCGTGCGGTCGCCTGGTGCGCCTGGTCAACACCGTCCACCACCTCATTTGCTCTGACCCGCAGCGATCCTGTCACGCCTCCCTGGAGAATGTTGTAGTCGGACCATGTAAGCGTTCGGTCGTCACCGCGGCGTGTCAGGTAATGGGCGTACATCTCGCTCAGCGCAAACGAGAGCAGCGGTAGCGCACCGGGCATGTTGACCACCTCGTTGACGAGCTGGTCTATAAGAGCATCATCCTCGAACCGCATCACCTTGACTGCTGCAGGTCCTTCAATGACCCGGCGCAACTCGTCCTGGGTCATCTGCGGAACGAGGTAGCGCGCGGTCGACCAGCGGTTGCTCAAGGGCGATTGCGCGAACTGCGGCTCAAACTCCGAGCGGATCGTGATCACCACCCGTAGGCCCGCCTCCGTCTGAGCCAGGGCATTGGCGAAGAGCGTGAGAAAGTCCGTCGTGACCTTCGCTTCCCGGTTCTGGGTAATCAGCTCTTCGGCCTGATCGATCACCAGCAGGATCTCGCGGTCACCCGTCCGCGCCTTAACCCAGCATGCCAGAGCGTGAAGGTCTGCCTTGAGGGCCTGCTCGCCAGGTGAGCTCTTGTCGGCCGGCGTGGCCTCCCGCAGGACCGCCGCGAGACTGGCGAATGGCTGAGGCCCAGGCCGCACTACGAGGGGCTGGATCTCAGCCGGCAGGTGGGGCAGCAGACCTGCCCGTACGAGGCTCGACTTGCCGATGCCGGAGGGGCCCGTCACGACCACAAATCGCTCGGCCAGCACCCGGGCACGCAGCCGCTCGCTAAGGCGACTGCGACCAAAGAACAGTTCAGCATGCTTGCGCTCATACGGCTGGAGGCCGCGCCAGGGATTGGCGTTTGGGTCCAGTGGCGGGGCTGGCGGCAGGTCCAGCTTCCGCTTGGGAACCAGGAACACGAACTCGCCTCTATGGTGGTTCTTGAGTGGCCAAAGGATCGGAGCTTGCCGAAACGGCGGAGGCAGCAACTTATCCTGTAGATACAGAAACAGCTCCGTTGCCGTGATCACGCCATCACCAGCACCCCCGACCGGTGCGCGATCCGCAGCGCCCTTCAGCCCATCGAGCAGCGCACCAGCAAACGGCGAATGTTCGCGCCCATCGCCCCGCTGCCCCAGCGGCTCTCCAGCCACAACATCGATCGCCTTTTGGTCGTGTGCTGCCGAGGCGATCGCCTGCCAGGCCGGATCGCGGATGAACCAAGCGTACCGCTCCTGGTGCAGGTTCTCAGGCCGCAGCGCCAGGTGGCGGAAGCTCGACCAACGGAACGCCCCGGCAAAGCAACAATCCAGCACCACCAGCATGTGCCGACACCGCACAGCCGAAAGCGCTTCATCAAGCTCGACCATGGGCAGGTATCGAGCTGTCGAGTTTCGGTCAGCATCCTGTGGAAGAATATAGCCCCTCGGCCCTTCGTCGCTCTCCAACGCGATGCCATGGCCGGCAAAGTAGAACAAAATCCGGTCGTCCGGACGCGCCCACCTGCCAAGCGCCTTGAGCGACCGACGCAATCGCCCAATCGTCGCCTTCTGGTCCGCAATGACTTTCGTCTTGAACCCGTGCTCGTCCCGCAGCACGCCGGCCAGGCTCTCTACATCGGACACGGCGGTGCGAAGCGCAGGCACCCCGTTCGTGTACCGGTCGATCCCAACGAGAAAGGCAAAGCTGCGGCTGAAACCCGCAAGGCCAGAGCCACTGATCATCACCAGCTACCAGGCGCCGCGAGCCATCCGCCTTGGACCTCGCCGGGAAGCCAGGTTCCACCGGTGCCGCTTGTCTTCTGCAACGCGAAGCGCGCGGTGTTCAGGGCTGGCGACACCGGGTCCAACTCCTGGGCGTGGTGGAACGAACGCCATTGAAAGATCGCCCGCCGGCGCACCACGCCCTCGATCAGGTCGAACGGGTCAACAAGCTCTATCACCGCAGCGTCCGGGCCTGCCGCGAAGAGGTGCACGGGAACCGATTTACCATCAGGTTTCAACATCAGGATGCCGAAAGAGGACTGGTTCGCTGGCATGTTCGGGCTGGCGACGACGTCGAAGCGCAAAGTGACTAGCGGGTGTTGCTTCGGGCCCGCCGTTGAAAGGACCAGTTGCAACTGATCGTCCGGCGCCAGCGCCGGTCCGGCCGATTCCAGCGACTCCATCAGCAGCGCGCAGTCGAGCTTCATCGCATGGAAAACCGTCGGGCCGGCGCCAGTCAGATAAAACTTGCCCCATTCGCCAGTCGGTACGGCATTTTCGATGGCGACATCCTTGCTGCCAAGCGGCTTGGCCGCGATTTGGCCGGCTCGCTGGCGCTCCACTGTCATCACTACCAACTCGCCGTCATAGGCGAGCCGGCCGCTGTCCACCTCGAACTTCTTCGTCACTTCGGCGCCAGCGGTCGCCGACCGAAGCGCTAAGGCCAGTTCGAGCCGCTGGTCCGGCCGGATGTCAGCCAAGTCGGCAGCAAAGACGAAGTCGTCGCCAGGCACCGCCGGAGATCCCTCGCGCGCCAGCTTGGCGAGGCCCTGGAGCTGATCGTTATACTCGGGATCGTCGAAGCGGAAAAAGAGCGGGGCTTCCACTCCCGGAACCGCCATTCCAGCACCGGCGCTCAGCAACTCGAACCGGATTTGGCGCAGCAGGCTGCCATCGTTGTTCGGACGCGCATAAGCAAGCGTGATTTCCAGCACCGCCGGCGTCGCCGGAGCGACCGCGCGCAACGCATCACGCGCGCTCTGCTCAAGGCCGGTCCCCCCGGCACTGCCGCGGAAGTCGACAAGGCTGATGGTCCGACTTTCGCCCGAAAGCGATTTTTCAGCATGCTTCCAAGCATAGCGACCGGCGCCGACGATGATCGCCGCGCTCTTCACCGTCCATGTGGCGTCGTCCTCGGCGCCGAACACGTCGTCGACCACGACCTTGACCTCGCCGTCCCACTCGGGCGTGGCAATGCCGGCGTTCGGCGAGTCGAGCACTAACCGCATGGCGAATTTCGAGCGTGGGCGGCGATCGAGACCAACGGGGAATGCGCTTGCACCAAAAGGTGCCGCGCGCGGTCCATGCAGTATGACGGTCGGATTGCGTGAAAGGTGGAACGGGCCAGTCTCCTGCGAGCTGGCGCGGGCGCGATCGTTACGAGCGAGAACAGGGGGACGTGGTTGGCGCATACTGAGAGGTGTCTGCGCGGCGTCGAGTAGCCATTGGCGGTCATCGCGGCCCTCGACGACCGTGATCAGGCCCGTTCGCGTGGACGCCAGGGCGCCGGCGCGCGACGATATCCGGCTGGTAGTCACGATTGCTGGTGCGAAGGACTGTGAAGTGCCGCTTCCCTGATCCGGTCCGTGCGTAGCAGCAAGCATGCCGTCGGCGTGATGTGCAGGAACCAACGAACCGGGAAGTTGTGCGCCGTACTGCTCAGGGAAGGCGAAGGTGATCTCGGGGCCGTCGGGGCTGAAAGGACGGAATGCCGGCCGGTAGCGATCGGTGATCCAATAGGCCGATGCGCGGTTCGAGCCCGGTGCATCGCCCAGAGTAGCGCCGTTGCCGCCCGCGAGCGACCAAGCCATCGCTACGCCAGTTGCGGTCAGCCGGAAATCGGCTTCGTCCTCGCCGTAGGTCCAAGCCGGCTCGGAGGTGAACAGCCGCGGCTCCGCCACCAGTGGCGAGTATCCCGCTACTGTACGCGGCTCACCGGCTGCGCGCGCAACTTTCTCGCGCTGCCGTTGCGCCGGCATGTCGGTGCCGGCAATGGGTTGTGGCGACAGCAGGCGGCGCGTCGCCGGCCGAGCGCTGCGGACGATTCTCGCCTCGTCCAACTGCACGCCGCGCTCGTCGATGAAAATCGCAACCAGACCAGTGGCGGCCCAGGGCGCAAGCCGCTCCAGGCTCAAGCGCCCCCAGTCGGCGGCGTGTCCCCGAATGGTTTCAAGCTGTTCGCTCGATGCACTCTCGCGCTCCTCGACGACGACGCTCTGGTTGTCGCCGTCGCGAGTGCGGGCCACGAGGCGCAGCAAGACCGCGGCCGGCCGCGGGGCGACGGCAGCCGACGGTGCCGCCCCCGGCCCCGCAACCAGGTCGCGAATGAGACGTTTGCGGAAGCGACGCATCGCCAGCGTGTACAGGTCGACATCGACTCTGGTTATGTCGGTCAGCGGGTGCTTTGCCGGGTCCAGTTGCGGCGGAAAGAGATCGTCGCCGGAAATGCCACCAAACGGGCGGAAGCCGACCACAGCCGGTTCCGTGCTCCGCGCGGAGGCATCCAGTAGTGCGGAGAGATGCATCGCCGTAGCGGCGCCCGGCAGATCCCAGGCTGGTTGCCAGACCGCGTGCTGCTGGCGGAGCACGACGGCCTGGAACACCGGACGGTGGCCGTCCTTGTCCCCATCGCGCGCCAGCAGCGACGCGGCGGCAGAATGTTCCGCTCGGCCACTCGCATCCCCAAGACGGGTTACCAACCTGCCGGCTACGGCGTGTTCGAGTTGGGGGAGGCTGCGGGCCTCGATACCGTCGGTCGCGGACTGGAGGATTTTGGTATCGGCTGCGACTTGCGTCGCCAGCATCGCCACGACCTCCGGCGTTTTGCTCCAAGGCAAATCGCCCTCCTTGTCGAGGCAAAAGCCGATCGCCGGAACGGAAGCAAGGATCAAAGGCCCGGCCAGCGGCCTCGCATCGGTCGAGCCGAAACCCAGAAGCAGGTGGGCCGACAGATCAACGGCCAGGAAGCGCGCCGGCTTCGCCTTGATCGCAGCCAGCAACCGGTCCGCCAGCGGTCCGGCAATGCCCCCGGGGCCGCTTGCTGAAACATGCAGGAAATGCGGCACTGCGGCGTAATCGGTCAGCGGCGAGCCTGCCTGACCGACAAGCGGCGAGAAGCCGGTGTCGAGCTTCTGAATGTCGGCCGGCTTCTTGCTACCGGGGGTCGCGAGTGTCGCCAGGCGATCGCTGAAGGCCGCTTGCGGCAGTAGTCGGACAACTTGATGCGCCTGCCAGGTCCAGGTCTCTCCGACTGTCGCGAAGCTATGCGCGACAGCGGCAGTGACCATAAAGCCACCGCGCTCATCGGCGAGGAGGGGGTCGCCGCGGAAAGTAACGACGGCCTTGTGACCGATGCGGCCGGCAGCATCAGGCTGCAGCGTTGCCTCCTCGAAATCACCCGACGCGATCACGGACAGCTGTGGCCAGGAGAAGGCGTTCGCGACGGCAAAAGAGCCGAAAAGCCGGTATTTCGGCGTGGTCTCACCGGAGCGTCTCTGACGTACCAACTGCAGACTGGCGAGCTGCTCGACATTGCTGGACCAGGTCGAGAGCTCAAACCGCGACTGCTCCTCCAGACCGACCACCTGGATCGACGGCAGCTTCTTCAATGCAGCCGTCTTCGTATCCACGCGGAGGGTTGCGAAGAATGCACCCGTTGCTTCAGCTACGGCGAAGCCGTCAAGCAACAGGGGCCGGAGTTCTTCGTTCGTCGGATGTTTGAGCCGCCAGCGGAATGCGAAATGATCCGCGTTGAAGGCAACGACCGCACGCATCTTATCCGCGTCGGTCACGTCCCGCTCCGCATCCGCGATGTCCGACTCGATATCGAACTTAATACCGGTCGGCCCGGCTAATTGGGTGTCCGCAGGCGCATTCGGCGCCTCTGGCGCCAGGAGATCGTGAGTGAGTGTTGCCAAGAGCTGCGCATCAGGCTGGCCGACCCGAGATTTGAACCGCAACTTCGCGCTATGAGCAGGCTGACCGACCTGCCCCGCCTCGGCTCGACCAATTGCCAGGTCGAAACGATCGGTGTCGATGGCACCGAAGGGCGTGTCGCCCGCCTTCGCGCCCGTCAGTGTCGCCTCCAGCAGCCGACCCTCGACGCTCGACCATTTGAGCGTGAGCGGCACCGAGAAGACTGCTCCGGCAAAACCGAAGCTGAATTGTGCGGCTATGTCCTTACCCTTTTCAGGCAGAACCTTGATCGTGAGGGTTGGGACGAAGCCGCTCGCGCTCTGCGGGTCGACAAGCGGCCAGACAATGTCCGCCCCCTGGAGTTGCGGCTTCAGATCGCCGGCGGAGTCGGCCGTGAGGGTCAGCGTCGCCGTTCCGCCTGCGCGCGGCAGCACGGGCGGAGCGCCGACCGGGAGCAGCAGCCGACCGCGGATCGTTACCGTGATTGGATCGACCGTCAGCCCCGTAAGCACCAGTGGTTGGAAGACCATGCCGTCCATGACAACTGTCTCGGCGGGCGCGTCAGGATTGGCGAGCGTCCAACGGAAACCTGCAAACGCGTCGTTGTCGAGGCTGCCGCCGTTGAGACGGGTGGCATGGTCGTCAGCATAAGTCGCCAGGAAGGAAGTCGACCCGGCGCCGACGGGCACGTCCGCACACCAGAAGGACAGACCGGTGCCACGGACCTTCATGGGCTGCACTAGCGTCAGCAGATCGTGGGCCTTCTTCAAGGCACGATTCGTTACCCGCCTGATGATGGGTCCGTTGGCCGCGGGCCGGTCTGGGCGCACCGCCACTGTGCCATGCTGGTCGGCAAAGGCTCTGCCCTGCGACCGCAGCGCGGCTGTACCATGGCGCACCGTGACCTTGTCGGCGCCGCGCAAAAATATCCCCGAGATGCCGACAAGATCGCCGTCCTGCGGAAGGCCCGCAAACATCATCGAACTGGGCTCGACCCCCGTCACCCCCTCGAGCGACCATCGACCAATCTGAGTAACGGCCAAGATCATATCATTATCTTGTCCCCCTCCTCCCGCACGACACCGACGCTGAAGTCGAACTGCACATCCGCTATGGAGTAGGTGATCTCTCCGAAGACGCCGGCGAGGATCGGTTTGCCGCCATTGATCGCTAGCATGTTGCGCCGGTCGAGCGCGGCAAGGCCAGCCTTGCGGCTGAGCTCGGACCAGACAAGATCGTACCCGTTGGTCGCCCTGTCGCCATAGGGCGCATTATCCGTTCGCGGCGTGAACAGCGCCAGCGGAGGAGCCGCCTCCTTGCCGGGTTCCGGCTTGGTCGGCGCGACCGACAATGCGTGGAACTGGTCGCGCAGTGCGATGTCGTGACGCGCCATGGCGGTCACGGCGCCGGCCACAGGGTAGGTTGACCACTGGCCGGCCGGTAGGCCTGGCGTACCCTTCTGGCCGGGGAAAAGCGTCAGCGACGGCAGCGTCGTGACCGCCATGCCGATCTCCTCGCGCCACCGCCATTCGGCCATCGGCCATCCGCCGGCTGCTCTGTCTCCCGGTGGGCGCCGGAACTCGCCCGCGCCGACCGAATCCTTCACCGTGGGGTCGAGCGCGATCGTCGAACGCGCCATGTCGAGCCCGCCGGCTCTGCATGCGTAGGTAAGCGTCGTGCCTTTCCATGCGTACACGAACGGGGCAAGGGAGGGCGTTTCAGCCGGCCTGTTCCGGGCTTTGCCCGCGGCCGCCAGCGGCATGGTCTGCACCGTCGGCATGCTTGCGTGCCGGACCCAGATCCAGGGGGCGTCGAGTTCTTTCGACGCCGGCATGAACAGCGACCAGGAAAGGTCCGCGTCGACCCGAGTCCGCCGAGCGCCCCGGTTCCCCGCGCCCACGATGCTGTTCTCAAGTTTGAGCTTGTCGAGCACTACAGAGAAACGCGGCGCACCTTTCGTAGCCAGGAGATCCCTCTCAAGCTTGCTCAGGCTGTTAGGCGAAACCGCCCTCAATCCGCCCGTGACAAGCGCTCGCTCGGCATGATCGGGCAACAACCGCTCCGGTGTCTGCCGGAAGGGCGTCAGTGGAACGACCCCGTCGAAGCTAACCGCGAAGTCGCGCAGGTCAATCTTGGCAGCCGTGAAACTGGCGCCGTTCTCAGCGAGCAGTTGCAGAGTTGCCGATAGGCTGCCTTGCCTGGGCTCGCCCATGGCAAACGACCAGTTTCGCTGTTTTGGGCTGTAACCAGTATCGCCAGGGCGATTCCCGAACATGATCGCGCCGGAAATGCCGTCCCCGGCCTCGTTCGCGGGAGGCAGAGGCTCCACCGACGACACGTTGTCACCAATGAGCCGGCTCAAAATGCCCGGAGTGGCATTCGGCAGCGGCCAGTGCAACCAACCCTCGTCAAGGGGGGGTGAAGGCCCACAGCATCGGCAATGCCGCCGCTTCGCCGGTCGTTTGAATGGGCCGAGGCAACCCCATGGCCTGACGTAGACCATCGGCAGTCTCGATCATCGGTACGGTGAGGTCGACATGACCAAGCAGCTTGCCCTTGTCGTCCAGCGTATCGACCGAGATCGTTTCGGTTTGCGGCTTGTCGCCGACCGGCTCCGCATAGGCATAAGACGCGACCAGCACGCTCTTGCCGGCAGGAAGCTTGCGCTCGGTCTCGATCGTGAAGCTCTTACCGCCGGCGCCTTTGGTGACGACGAATGCCTCGGGCTCAATCGTCAGCGTGGACAGCGGTGCGTCGGCAAGCGGGCGGTCTGCCAGGCGGACGAGAAGGCCGGCGCCGTCGATGATGACAACATCCCGCTTTGGTCTGTGCAGCAGGATAGACGGCTCTTCCTTCTTCCCGTCGTATTCGAGCGGCCAGAAGAAGTCTCCCGCTGACAGCCGTGCGTTCGGCCGGATGTCGAGCCAACGCGGGGCCGCATCGTGCTGGCCGGCACTTCGCATCAGCAACTCCAGCCGGGCGATGACGTCGCTCCATGCCCGACGGCCGCCGGCATTGTCGTCCTCGGCATCGAACCAGGGCCGAAGCACCGGCGCCGGGGCGATATCCACCGCCTTGCCGTCGACGATCGTGCGATCCTTCTCCGGATCGAGCCACCGGAAGGTGACCTTGAACCAACCCGAGATGGAGTCCGCACCCATCCACGGCACATCGATCGCACCGGCGAGCGCGAAGCCGTCGGGAAGGAGAACAATCGTGTCCCCTGGAGCGATTTCGCCGGACGGAGCGGAAAGTCCTAACGCCTTGCGTGCTTTCTCCAAATATGCGCTGCCGGGCTTGAAACGCACCTGACCATGGATGAGCTGCATCGCAGGCAGGTGCTGGTCGGTGACGGCATCGACCTCTTTGGTCTTGCCGCTATTGTCCTCCTTGAACGTCTTTTCGGGCCTAGGTTGAGGATCTCCAAACGGTGCGACAAGCAGCGTTGCCGGGCCTTCCACCACCGTTCCGTTCACAACGGGAAAATCGTTCGGATCGAACTTGATGAGCTGGCCACTCTCGTTGATGCGAGCCGGGTCGATCGACCGGATCGCCAACAGGCTCATCCGCGATTCCCAGAACTCGAACTTGCCGGCATCACCCTTTGGCTCCGGGCTGACCTGCAGGAACGACTTCAAATGAACTGCGAGCAGCGTGGGATAATGCGGTTTCGCGAGTTGCGGGTTCGCTTTCCCGCCGTCGCCGATTTCGGCAAGAGCCCGAACGCTGCGCAGCGCCGGTACCTTGTCCGGCCAGACCGCTGCCTTTGGGCTCTCATGGACCTGGAAGCCGAACGACCAGAATGGGCCATAGACCCGAATGGCCGGCAAGCGTGTCGCCACCCATTTGCGCGAACCGTCCTGATCGGTTTGCGGTCCACCCTTCGTCGTGCGGCGCGGCGTGAAATGCGCCGGCATGAGGGCGCGATAGGCGAGAATCTTGCTCATGAATTTGCCTCCCCGCGCCAGGGCACTCGCGCCTCGTTGCCACGTTCGGCAAAGACCTGCGGCTCGCGCATGGCTGTCGGCCGATAGGCCTGGCCGACGAGCCTGCCGATCGCCTCGCCCAGCGTTTGCTTGCTCAGCGCATGTGCGGGACGGTCGTAAAGCCTGGTCAATTCCGCATCGACGATTTCGACCGTGAGCTCGGACGAATATTGCCTGACCAGCGCGACCTTCCAGCTCGTCTCAGACACGATGTCGCCTACTACCTTCTGCCAACTGCTGACGCCGTCCTTGACCACACGTTCGAATATCTCGAAGCCAAGCTTGAGCAACTGTTTGACAATGTCGCTCTCATTCGCAACGCCGCGGAAGAGCACGGTTGCAAAGGCAGCCTGCTCGATGAGCTCGAGCAGTCCGTTGTCCGCCCCGGGGCTCGCCAGTGCATCCCATGACGCAAGCGCGGCCGCGTGGCGTCGGTCGGTGTCTAACAACAGCCGCAGCCCGATCGCCAGATCGATCTCGCTGGCCGGTGCCTGTGCCGAAAGGGAAGCCGGATCGAGCGCCGGGCGGAACGCCCAGCGCGGCGCCGCCAGTGGGCTCGCGAGCCCAAGCGTAAGCGCGCCGGAGACCTCGTCGCGCTTGGGAATGATCAGCCGGATCGCAAGCGGCGTCAGCCTGGCAAGTGCGCCCGACTTCGGCAACTCGTTCACCGCGATCACCTTGTCGAACTCGGGCCCGACGAGCTTTTCGATTTCCGTCAGCGGCGGCAACGAGTCGAAATCCTCACTGACCGCGGCGGCGAAAGCCGGACGGATATCGATCTTCGCAAACAGGCCGCGGCTCCAATTCGACCCCTGCACCCGGGTGATATCGGCCCCGGCAGTCTCAAAGTCCGAACTCAGCGCAGTGATCTTGAAGGCCTTTGCCCACGGCGGAACTATACCTTCTTCTCCGGCGGGCGGCCGCGTGACCGGCAGCACCTGGGCGATCGGCGCGAAGGTTTGTCCGGGAGCCACGTCGGCGATGGTCAGTCGGGCGCCGGCATCAGGCAGCAGTCCGGCGGGTGCGCCCTGCGCGCGAACGACGAGCTCATGGGCGAAGGAGCCGGCGCGCAATTCTGTAGACAGGCTCTCGGCATAGCGCGGCAGCCGCGCCCTCACCCTGTATCCCGATGGCCGCATCAAACCGATGACGGCTTGCTTCAATTGCTCGGGCAAGGCGATCTGCGCCGACCAGTCGACGAAACGTTCGGCGCGAGCCTTCCGCATGTCGTCGGTCCACACAGCCTCCCATCCGCCCGGCGTCCAGAACAGGTTCCAATCGAGCGTGCTGTTTGCGGCCGGCAGGTCGTCGCTGTGCTCGGGTCCCAGCGGCGTCAGCGTGTCGGGATCGCCGAACGGCACGACGACGGAATGGCCTTGCGTCATCAGGCGGCGCGCCGCTGTCGCCTCTACGGTCACGGTCTGGCGGTAGTAGAATGGCTCAGCGGCATCCTGGTAGCGCGTCGCGCCCCAACGCGCTGTCGGCGCCACAAAAAGCAACGTCTCGTCGTGTTCACTCAGATCCGGCGGTTGCGGCCAAGCGTCCCAGTCACCCTCCACGGTCGCCGCCCGCGAAACGGCTACGCCATCGAGCAGAGAGTCGCCGTTGGCGAAACTGGTATCCTTCAGCAGCCTTATGTAGTCGGGCTCCGCGAATTCCCTCTGGTAGCGCCGGCGCAGATCGCCAAACTCCAGCTTGGCTGCAACCTCGGTGTTGCTCTCCGCAAGTCGAAGCTCCGAATGCGCGACGACGATCTCATTGAAGGGGCGTCCATCGGCTGCCCGCAACGAACGCGCCGAAAGGACTGCGGGTGGCTCCAACGCGCGCACGCGGGGAAGGAACACATCCCTGCGGGCCGCTGCCGCGGGAAGCGGCGGCTCCAAATCAAGTGCCTCTTCCTTGGCCTTGTCTTTGTCTTCCCAGGCCGCCTTACGCTCGATCGCTTTCACCAGGCGATCGTAGCGACCTTCCCATGTGACGGAGTAGCTTCGCGCGGTGGCCCATTCTTCCTTGACGAAGCGTGTGAGGCGCAGCCTGCCCTGACCATCCGCCGAGATTTGCACGGGCTCGACCGATTTTGGCTGCGTCGCCGCAATCGCCAGCGCCAGCCCGTCGCCTGCGGTCGCCTCGGCACCGCGCCGGTCGATTAGGCTCTGTATCGGCGCGGTGGCAAACAATCGCGCACCCCAAATCCGGTAGGAATCGAAAAGTCCGTTGCTTGCCAACAACTCGCCTGTGAGTCGCTCGATCGCCTTGTCGCGTGCGTCGGGGGCATCGTCGCCGGGAGCCGGCCGCGCAAAGGCTTCGACCAGATAGGCGATCCAGACCTTGTAGCGGTCCAGGGAATAGCCGGGCGGGACGATCGCAGGGTTATCCGCCTCCCGCTGTTCCTGCTTGCCAGGCAGCGGTTCGAAGCGGCCGAACGGCGTCAGGTCGAGGCGGTTCGGAAGCTTGCCGAACACAAACCGGGCTGCCGGGACCTTGGCGAGCAGGCTGGTCTCGCGTGGTCCGGAGCTGATCTTGAAGAACTCACGCAACAGCTGCCGGAAGCCCTTGCCCTTGCCCATGAACTCGCGGACGAGCAGCGTCTCGTCCGGCTTGAACAGCGTCGCGTCAAGCTCCTGGTCAGGGTCGCCGCTGATTGGCGGGCGGTCCACGCCAGCAAAGACAATGTTGACCTGGCCCTTGAGCGTCAACTTGCCTTCGGCCTTGGCCTCCCCGACGCGGATGATGTCGTAGTGTGCGATCTGCCACGGCACCGGACGCAAAGAGACCTGCACGATGGCAAGACCGATATCGGCGGCTCGGGCCGAATCCGTCCCAGCGCGATAGGCCTGCGGGTGCTGGATAGGCAATTCAGTCATAACATGCCTACCCGCGACCTTCCTGAGCCGATCCAGCGCCCCGAGGAGTTCGGCGGGCGCGTCGGAAGCCGCCTCGTCGAAGAGGGCTAGCAGGCGCTTGCGAGCGTCGCCTAGCCGGTGGAGCAGTTCGCCCTGGTCGACGAGTATTCCGGTGACCGGTTCGCGCAGCGCGAACGCCGCAGCTAGGCCCAGCGCCGTCAGGCCCGCCCAGCCATAGGGGTCGATCAGGTCACTGTTGGCATCGAGCCACTTGACCGGATCAGCGATGGCCGTCGGCGGGCCGAGCGCCACTTCCACCTGGAGTGCAGCGGTTAAGCCGTCTCCGAGATCGTGCAGGCGTGCGAACAGCAGCGCAAGGAATGGGTGGACCGGTGCGCGTGCGAAGGCCTCGCCAAGGTCGAGCAGTTTGCCGAGCTTTGGATGCTTCACTAATTCTGCGCGCTGCGCAGGGGTCAGTTTGTCGGGCCAGTCGAGCTCGCTATCCGCCCAGGAATAAGTGCCCGGCCAGCGGTCGAGCATGTCTTCGGCAGCGACGCCCTCCGTCTGGAGATGAGCGCACGTGCGTGCGAAAACCGGGTATTGCGCTTCCCAGTTCTGCGTATCCGCCATCGTCGTGGGGTGCAGCCGCGCCCGCGCGGCGTCGGTCGGCACGATGCGACGCAACGGCTTCGCCCGCCGGCTCAGCGCGGTAAGATCGAAATTGATGAGACCATCGAGGACGGTTTCGTACACGGAATAGGCTGCGATCGCGGCCAGCGGCGTCGCGACATCACCCGTCTCCCCGGCCGGCATAGCATTCCAGGTCACCGTGACGGCGCGCTCGCGTCCAGGCTTCGGAACGAACCTGATTCCCCCGCCGTCGCCGACCACCGGCACATGCAGAAGGTCAGCGTCCGCCCCCAGATCGCGCTGGGCGACAACGGCGACCTTCGGATCGCTCGCAACGACAGCCGGCCATTCGAAATAGGGCAGCGGCCGCGGGTTCGTTTCTGCGCGAATGGACATGGCAAGCCGCACGGGCGAAAGCCCCGAGACGGGCACCTCCCGCAATGACTTGGCATCTTGTTTCATGGCGTCCTGATGCGTGACGGCACGCAGGAACAGGCGCCATGATCGGCCGCCATTCTTGTCCGCCGAAAGACGCCGGAAGAAACCATCCGCCGCCTGATAGAGCACAGAACCCGGCAGTAGACGCCGGCCCTTCTGATCGAAATAGGGGGCATCCGTTGCGCCACTCTTGGGCGGAACGAAGTTGAAAGCGAGGACCTTCTCGGCCGGCGGCAGGTCATCTACCCCCTCGACAGGCTTGTCATCGGGGTCGGTTGGCTCCGTCTCGACCGGCGCTTCGACGCAGGTGAACGGGGCGTCCTTCTCGCCCAGGACCAGTGGAACGATGATGTCGCCTTCGATCAGCGCCTGGCCGGTCGTGCTCATCAGGCCGCGTTCGGTGACGTCGATCGCTTCCTCCGGATACGCGCCGAGCGGCACGTCGGCGAGCGATCTGAGGATCAATTGCCAGCCCACGGTGCGGGCGATGCCCGTCGCCTGCGGCAGCATCGGCTGCCGCCAGCGCATCGAGGCCGCCCACGCCGCTTCGGCGTAGCGCAGGTCCAGATGCGCGTCGTCGGCCGGCAGCGGCGTCATGACCGGCGTAAGCTCGAGCGTGAAGGAGAACGGTGCGCCGCGCGTGCCTGCCTGGCTGATGGGCGTGACCGTCGCGATGAGAGTCCGGCCGGCGGCCGCCGTCTCGACCGGCAGAATTTCCTCGCGAGCGACGCTGTAGCCGTAGCGGACCAACCGAACGTCCTCGGCGTTCGTTTCCGACAGGACATCGCACGGCTTCGACGTTACCGAATGGATACATCGCTGCGTGTTGAAGTCGAGGATTTGAATCTCGTATGTGCGCAGGAAGTCCTCGATTTCCCCACTCGATCCGTCTGCAAGCTGCTTGCCCACCACGGGTGGAGTGCCGCCCCAGTCGAGTCTCCAGGCGAGTGCGACGATCTCCTCGTCGAAATAGCCGGCCGCCTCGTGCACGACAGGCGGGTTAAGTGCAAAATCGATGCAGGCAGCTTCGGCGGCGGGCTTGAGCGCGTGCGTTTCCATATCGGATACATGAGAGGCGATCTCGAGGCTGGGATGGGCCCGATCGCGCCTGGCGAGCCAGTCCGGCATTTGCTTCGCCTTGACGCAGATCAAAACGCCGAGGTCGAAGAGGGTAGGCCTGCCCTCTCCAAGCGATGGGGTCTCCGGCAAGCTGTCTAGCCCGGTCTCGTTGAAGCTGGTCGTGCGAGCGATGCGCGTGAGGTCATCGTAGAAGCCCTGCAGCAACAGGCTCTGATTGGCCAGCGCCTGTTCATTGAGGTACTTCTGATCCTTCCGGCCATTCGCCGGCCCCTCGTCATCTCCTTCCGCACTGGCGAACAAGCTGCGACTGGCGACATCGCGCATCTCGATCGAGGCTAGGACCGCGCGGTCGAACGCGTTCCCCTTGTCGAGCACGCGGCGAGGGCCACGAGCCGCATTGTTGGGGTCGAAGACACGCGCATCGTGCAGGCGTGTGCCAGCGGCGATCTTTCCGGGGGTAGTAAGCCGCGGCCGGACTGTCGGCCAGTTAAGCGGAAAGTCCTCCGCTTCTTGCTCAGAGAGGTCGGAAAGGTCAGGCACATAGCAACCGGCAATCAGTTGCTCAAGCGTGAGATCACGCCCTTCACCTTCCGCCTCGAGACGAATCGAAGCTGAGGGTCTTATCTCCAGTTTGGTGCGCTTCGAGGCCTTGGCCCAACTCCCCCTCTTGGCCACGAACACCTGCTCGATGTTGACGTCGGGCATCACCAGCGTTGCATATCCGTGCCAGCCCTCGTCAGAGTCCTCTTCGAATTTCGTCGGATAGAACCGCTCCCCGTTAGGGCCGGGCATAATCCAGGCAAAGAACAACTTGTCGCCGTCGCTCGCCCGGTTCTCACCGGCGATTGGGGCGGTCACGAAGCAATCCGGCGGCAGCTCAGGGTCCACGGCCTCCGGCGACACGGCTGCAACGCCAAGCATCGGACCACCCGCCTTGGCGAAGGCCGCATCAAAACGGCCTCCGCCAAGCCCGTCGTCGATGCCAGGCATCGCCGGCGGCGCCTTGCCCGGCTCGAGGAAGGAACCGGCATATTCGGAGAGCACCCTCTTCGCCTGCTCGACCGCGCCTTTGTTGACGCCGACGTCGATCTTGATGGCGAGCGAACGGCCGAACACGCCGATGATGAACTGGGCGCGACCGCGGAAGCCGAGCTCTCCATTTCCGGCCCATCCGATTTCGCCAAGCACCGACAGCTGCAGGCTGAAGGAGAACGAGATGTCGATGCTGATCTTGAAAAACCTAAAATTGAGTCGCAGCCAGGCGCGCACCAGGAAACGCACCGCAATGTCCAGCCCGATCGCGCCGTAGATGTTGGACTCGAGAGGTTTGCGCAGATTGGCGCCGATCAGGAGGCGGGTCGCATATTGGACGCGCACTTGCGCCTCGACGCGCACGCCGACGAAGCCGAAGTCCACGCCGCCGCCCAGGTTCAGTTCGCCATACGCGCTGAAATAGTAGCCATAGATCAGCAGGTCACGCTCGATGCGCATCAGGATGCCGGCGCGGCAGCCGACGCGCATCGGGCCAACGGTCAGGTCGAAGCAGAGCCGGTCGGGCCAGCCGAGTTCGGCATGCACCAGCCCCGGCTCGATCAGCAGCGTCGATTCGAAATAGGATTTTTCGAGCGCGAGCTTGAGGGGATACGGGATCGGCTGGTTCGGATCCTCACCGAGATAAGGATCCTGGTTCTTGCGCACATGCGCGAGCAGGCGATTCTGCGGTGCCGAAAAGGCGAAGAAGCCTGACGCCAGAGGGCGCTCCCGCATGTTCTCGGCATTTCGGAAGAAATCGTCGACGCTAACGGGGAACCAGAGCTTGGCCGCCGCCACCAAGGTGAAGTCGGAGCGATAGGCTGCGAAGATCTGGGTAAAGATCGTACGGATCTTGCGCTCGGCCTTTTCATTGTATTCGAAAGGCGAAGAGTTGGCGGAGCCGAGCGACAGCACGGCCTCGAGAGCGATCGTCCAGCGGCGACCTCTCGTCTCCGGCTTCCAGGAATCGATGCGCGCCAGGGTCTTGTGCTTGCCGACCTCGCGCAGCATCGCATTGATGAGCGCCGACAGCTCTTTGTGCTTCTCCAGTTCGAGGATGAGGGGCAAGGTGTAGCGGTAGCCGAAGCCGAGACCGACCTGGCGCAGATAGATCGGCAGTGCACCACCCACAAGATAGCCGATCTTCGTCGCCTCGATGGCGATGAACCATGCCCGCAGCCAAGGCTGATCCGGCGTTTCGCGCACGCGCACGAAGGCAAAGGCGGCGGAAAGTTCCGGAAAGCCGGGGATCTGCACAGTGCCCTCGCCGGCGAAGCCGTCGAGCACGTCGCTCTTATAGGTGTCGACGCGTCCTCCGATACGGAAGCCCTCGGAGGTTGAAATATCGACCCGCAGCCCGTCAAAGTAGACCTGCGGCACCGAGGAATCGGGCTTGGGCAGCCCAATATACATCGCGTGGAAGTCGATCTCGGCGCGGATCACGTCGCCCGTATCGGCGAACTCGACCTGGCCGCCGATGATGATGGCGGCGGTCGGCGCACTGAACTTCGGAAATTTCGGATGGAAGCCGATCGAGCGGATCTCCATGCGAAAGACCCCGAAGACCTTGAATACGATCGGGCGTTTGAGCTCGATCGACAGGCTGATGTGCTCGGCAAACTCGTCCGTCAGCGGCACGCGAACGAAATCCAGACGCGCCGATTTCAGGTTCTCAAGAAGTCCGCTGGTGAACTCATTCGACTGCGGCGTGAATTGCGCCGATCCGGTCAGCTCGAAGAAGAAGTGACGCTCACCGCCGTCAGGCGCGCGCCGGTAGGCAAGGCCGAGTTGCTGAATCTCGAACTTGAAGCGAGTGCCGCGCGAGAATATCGGCTTGTCCTTGTCGCCGAGTTGCGCGTCGAGACTGTCGATATCGATGCGTCCGTCATTGCCCTGCTTGAAGGCGATCGCAATCTTGACCGGCGCCTCGTCCAGCAGCTCGGGCAGTACGCCCGAGCCCGACACCGAGAGATAGTCGAGCCGGCTCGAGCGGATGCGAAGCGTCGCCTGCTCGAGGATAAACGGGTTCTTCAGGCCCTTCACCCGCAACGCGTTCGAGATCAGATTGCCGGTCGCGTCGAGCCCGCCCGGTCCGAGCACGAACTCGGTTATCCAGAAGTTCAAGCTCCCCCGGCCGAGACCGGTGTAGCGCAACACGATCCAGCGATCCGCGGGCAGCGCAAGGACGAAGCGGCCGCCCTTGATTGACAGGGTCAGCACGTCGATGGTTTCGAGGTCGTCTCCCTCCTCCTTCCGGGCAAGCGCGGTCATCCGCAAGCCAAGAAGCGGGCGTTCCTCGCTAAAGTCGTAGGCGGTTGCCTTTTCCGGCAGCGGCGCTTCGGCCGTCCATGCGGGCGGGTTGCCCCCCTGCTTCGGCAGGCGGAACTTGAGCGAGGCGCCGTCGGCCATGCTCAGCGAAAGGTCCCGCAGGTCGAAACGGAACGTGACGGCGCCCGACGCGCTGAAGGCATCGAGCGCGAAAGTCACGCTCGTCTTCAAAAGGACCACCCGGTCGTCCTGCTTGTCTATGCAGATCTCATCGATAGCGAATGAGACCTTCTGCCCGGCGTCTCCGGCATCGCCGAACATCTTGAACAGCGCATTGGTCGCCGCGATCCTGGCGGACAATCGCCAACTTTGGTTGCCAAAGCGCGGGGTCTCGAACGCGTCGAAATCGAGCGCGGCGGGCGGCAGCGGCGCCGCCTTCGTGCCGGGGCAGCCGGGGTCTTCGCCCGGCACATTCGGGAGGTCGACCGGGATCAGCGAGCGGATCGGTGACGCCTCCGCGGGTAGCACTTCGAGGAAGCGGGGGCGCGGCCGCGACGCCAGCCGACCGTGCGGAGCGCGAGGTCACCTGCCTGGGCGCGTCCAAGACTGATCGCCAGAAACGGCTCGGCTGACTCGCCGGGCTGCGTTTCCACGACATCACGTTCATCCCCCGCGTCGCCCGATTGCTTGAGAGAGAAACCGATGCGCGCGCGCGCCAAAGGCGGGACCGGCTGGCCCATCGGGGCTTCCGGCGTTCCATCGAAGAGCAGCAGGTGGCTCGCCGAATGGCTACCGTCCGGCTCGGCGCGCAGCACGATCGACTGGGTGCGCGGACGCGCCATTTCGAGTGAGACCGCGGGCAGATCAAGAGTGAGCGGATCTGCGAAGCTACCCTCGAGATATGTCCCGGGGGAAGCGAACGGTACGTTGAAGGCGATATCCTTCGCGCCCTTGATTTTCAGGCACTCGTCCTCCGACGCGGCCGGAGCGCCCTGGTCAGGCGCACCCGGCGCGCCGCCCGCAGCCGCCCGCCAGTCGAGCCTGATCTGCTGCGCGCCACTGCCTTGCGTGGCGATCTCCAACCCGAAATCCGTCATCTCCTCATGAGCGGCGACGGCGCCAGCCGCCTCGCGCTCGAGAAGGTCGTGGGCGAGCGCTTTGAGCAAGCGACGGCCATTCATGCGCCAGAGCAGGAAGGCGCGCTCGCCGCTGCGGAATTCACCATCGTGGAACGTAAGGCCGTATTCGTTGACGCCCGAGGCGGGTGGCGGGGCGACCAGGTCGTCGGCAAAGCTCAAGGCCGGGACCAGCTTGTCCTGCCAACGGTCGAAAGGGTTGGCACCGGCCGGGCGCTTCGCATCGACGAGAAACACGGGTGCGTCTGCCGGCGCTAGGGCTGCGCTGACGAGCGTTGTATCGCGAAGGAGCAGCCGCACGTCAGTGTGATAGAGACCTTCGCTCTCGTCTCCGGTGAAGCGGCTGGTCACTTTCAGCCCACCGATCTCAAGAAGAGCCTCGAAACAGGCTCGCCGTTCGCCGCCATCGACATTGCTGAGGAAGAGTCCCAGACGAAGATACCAGCATTCAGCCTCGAGCCCGAGCAGGTCGAATGGCAGCGAAAAGCCGTAGGGCTGCCAGGGCGGAATCGCGTCTGCTTCCGGATACTGGGCTTCGAAGAAACGCACCTCGATCGTGTAGATCCCGGTGGCTTCCACATAGCGCAGGACCACCTGTCCACGCGGCGCGGTGACCGCCTCCCCCTGCCAGGTGAGGTAGAAACCTTCCGCAGAAGCGTCGACCACCAGTCCCTGGCCTGACGCCTTGCGCAGATGCAAATGTGTGGACACGACACCGACGCCGAGTGGCAGGTCGATCGACAATGGGAGGTCGACATCCCATTGCGGCAGGCGCGGCAGTGGGATGTCCGGGAGTTGCGCCCAGTCGAAGTCGAGTAGCCCGGAGAACCAGGCAAGGAGGCCCTCCATTTTCAGTGGCATCAGATCCGGCCACTCGAACCAGGACAACGGCACCCATTTGGTGGCGAGGCCAATCGATGGGAGGTCGAGCCGGACCTGAAAATTTGGCAGACCGAGGTCGAGATCGTTGGGCACGACGACCGAAAGACCAACGCACACCTCGATCGCGGCCTCTACATTCACTTCTACCGGACGGTCAGGATCCTCCCAACTCTGGGTCGCACGCCCGTCGATCTCCCAGCAAGCCATCAAGGCGAAGCTCGGATGGTCGGACGTCCAGTCTCCACCCGGTGGTCGCGGCCGCAACACCACTTTCAGCGAACTCAGGCTAGCATTCGCGTTGAAGCTGGCGCCGGCAACGCCGTTCAGGTCGATGCGTTCGCCGAATTTCTTGCCATCGACAGTATCGCTCAGGTCGACAGTCAGCGTATAGGTGCGATCGAGCCCGTCGTAGCTAAAAGAGGCAGCGGTCAATCCATCCGCGTCGCTCAGGGAAACCGCCAGTTCCCTGACAACCGGCGCGCCGCCGGTCGTGGCCGTCATGGCGAAAATCAGGCGCGAGTCTCCGGTCGAATCGTCGAGCCCGATCGACAGTTTCGACGCCACGGCATCGAACTCGACATTCGTCTGGAAAAGCTCGACGCCCACCTACGCCCCCTTCCCGTCTTCCTCGAAAAGCCGTGCATCGCCGCGCCGGCTCGCTTCCGCTATTCCGATGGTTCGATCCAAATCATGTCGTAAGCGCTGCGGATCCGATCGAGTTGCTTCTCTTTGGGATCCAGACACTTCGCGGCCTGCCTAGCCGCGTCGCCCGCCGTCTTCGCGATCATTGCCAGCAGGGTCAGGATCAGATCGTCCTTCTTCCCGATCTCCTCGAGCGCTGACTGCAGCTTCCTAGCCTCGCCAGGCTCTTCCGCCTCGCCGGCCAGCGCGCTCATCATTACCTTGATGCTGCTTAAGTATCGCTTCAATCCCGGTTCGTCGACAATCTTTGCATTGTCACAGATTATCTTCGAGATGTTACTGGCAATCTGAACACTATTATAAACCGCGATAAAATATTTACTAAATATTTTTGCTGTCTCGGCAGGTAATTTACTTACCTCCGCCTCGAATTTTTCGTCGAAAATGGCATGCCAGGACGTGCCGGCTCCGAGCGATACGGACAAAGTCCATTTGCTGTAGGGGACAATTTTCTTCTTTCCAGGATTCGTCGTGTCGTCGACCAAATCTTTGAGAAAGCTCGCCTGCAGCGCCGCCCGGCCATTGCCGAGTGCTACGAGCATGCTCTTGCCCCACAGCCCGATGCCCGACCGCGGCACATGGCCGTCCCACGGCCCGCCCGGCACCGGAACCGACTCCTTCTTCGCCTTGTCGTAGACCTTGCCGGGATCCTTGGCGACGGGCAACATCGCCTCGCCGGCCATGGCAAACCACAGGAGGCGGATGGCGTCGAACATGAACTCGGCCGACCGGGTATGCGCGCGCTTGATATCCGAGGGCGTTTCCGCTGTGGCCGCCACTTTCGAGATCTCGTCAAGCTCCGCGATGATATCGTTCAGCCGTCCGATCAGTATGCTGAGGGCCGCCAGCGATTTGCGGAAATCGGCAATGCCGAACTGCTTGAACTTGGCTTTGGGGTGCGTCGGCTCAGCTGTTGCCAGCCGCGTCCCGGCTAGTTCATAGAACTTCGCGGTCTTGGCCACTGCTTTTCGATTGTCGAAGTCAATCGTCTCGAACGGAGCAGGAAGCTGGCTGGGATCATCGGCTTTCTTGATCCGCTCAGTTCGCTTCGCTTTATCCGTCCGCAGTAATCCGAACTTGAAGTCTGGCGGAGCGGGCTTGTCCAGTAGATTGCCATCGTTCGTCCAGGTTTTCAGCTCGATCGCTTTCTCGACGTCGGCGAAGCGGAGAGACCAGCCAACTTTGCCAAGCGGGTCGACGGGGGCCCCTTTTGCCGGCCGATAGGCCATGTGGACATGGCCGGAATTTATGTTGAGCACCCCAAGCGTCGTGCATTCGTGATCCGCGTCGGCGTTGCCGCTGCAGCCGGCGAAACCGATCAGACAACCTTTCGTTACACCTCTGTCGTGGCCGACGAAGCGACTGAGGTGCCCGAATATCACGCGGTCATTTGGTGCATGCTTGGGGTATAGCCAGGCGCGGTTGCCGATGTCGTCGGGCGACTCGTTATCGTAGAGGAATTCCACCCTGCCTTCGCAGATTGCATAAACAGCGGTTTCGTGCGGAAACGGCAAATAGGAGGCGTAAATATCCACGCCGCCGTGGTTCTTAGTGCCGCCGCTGCGCACTTTGCCGAAACGACTGGACTTGGGATTGAACTCCGGTCGCCCGTAGTAACCGCGCAATTCCCCGGCGAGGTCATTTTCGGTCGGCGCCAGCTTCGACTGCGTGGGATAGGGGCGCGTCCCCGCCTGGGGAGGTCGGGGATCGAACAGATGTGGCGCATAATGTTCCTCTTCAGCCACTGCATAAACTCCATCTAACCCAACTTGTCGGGAGCTTTCTGAAGGATCGAAAGGGGCAGTCCGAAACTGGCGGCCAACTCGAGCTTGGCCGCGTTGTCGACAGTGCCTGCGACCATCGACTCGAGCGTCGGCGCGCTCGGCCGGATTGCCCTGGACTCCAGGCCCGAGAGTTCGTCCTGATTGGTGATCTTGTCATCCCGGACCGTATCGGAACCAGCTATGGCCGCCTCCGTATTCCCCACGACAAATGGCAGCGAGCCGCCCGGTCTCGGCCGGTCCGCGAACTGGTCGCTAATACGCTGCAGCGTGCGTTTCACTGAATGGCGGCCGCGCGCCCAGGCAAGGTAGGGTCCGGCGGAACCGGCCGCGCCCGTGCTGCTCCACAGCTCCCGACTGATCCAAGTCAACCCGTCGCGCGCGGCATTGGCCTTCAGCACGTCCCAGCTCACACGGAACATCGGTGGGCTCGGCACGAAGACCTGCTGTCTGCAGCGACCAGCCCTCAACCGCAGCGCGGTGAGGTCGGCGGGCTCCGGCCAGTCCGGGTCGGCATATACCAGCACTTGCTTCAGGGCGGCATCGGAGTCCGCCTGCTTTTGAGCCGCTGCGGCCCGTTCAGGATGCAGCAGCCTCGTCAGGTTTACCAGCACCTCGTCGGCAATTTCTCGCTCGTCGTGCGCCAGTGCTTGTATGCCGGGCGCGAGATCGTAGGCCGTGTCGCCCGCCTCCGATCGTGCCTTGGCGTCCAGGAACAGGTGCAATCCCGTAAGCCCAGCAACCGGATTCTCGTATTTCTCGTAGAGCAGTTCTTCCACCAGCCGCTGGCTGGTGAAGATCGCCCTACCCCGCTCAAGCGCGCTTCTTGCCACTTCCACCGTCTCCCAATGGTCTGAATAGACGACGTCGGCGGTGGGCCTTGCCATCTGTATCGAGACGTCGAACGGGGTTGCCTCCCTGGCGCCGGCGGCAGGTGTCTGTGCGCGCGGCCTGTCGTCATTGCTCGCCCGCAGGAAGATGCGTGTCTGCCAGTCCGTAGCCACCAGAACCGCTTGGCGCGCAACCTCACCCGCGCGGCTGAGTTCCAGGACGAAAGGCCCGTCTGCGGCATTGGCCTCGACCGCAACCGCCGCCCACAGCTCACTGTCGATGACCGCGGTGGTCGGGGGCGGCCCGTCCAACCGGACGGCATCCCGTGTGGCACGCCACGGGAAAATGCGCGCTCCCTGGAAGGGTCTGCGGTGGTCGGCGTTGTTGGCGCTTTGGTGGGCAAGCACCAGAAGCCTGGGCCCGGTAAGCCTTTCGAGCGCCGCGCGTGCCAGGCTCTCGACCCGCCCGACATCGGAGAGCATTGGCCCGATTGGGGCGACGGCGGAAAATCGGTCGATGAACATGGAATGCTGTTGGGGGTTGCCGCTCAGCTCTACCAGTTGCTCTTGGAACGTCCCTGCCCGGCTAACCCTGATCTTGTAGAGCCCGGGGCTGAGGTTGTCGCTAAAGGATCCGACGGACCGCGCCACGCGACTCAGCGCCGCGTTCAAGACGAACACTTCAGCGTCATTGTTGGTGTAGACGTCGAGCTGCGGCATCGTGCAGCCTTCCTATTCGTAGTCGGCCGGGGTGGTGGCCCCGATCTCGATGAGGCGCTCCACCCCGTCTCCACTCAGCTTGTAGAGGCCGACACCCAGCGGAAAGTTCGCCCATCCCTGGTTGACCGTAGCGGTCTTCGATAGTGGCCCGGGCGGGTTGGTCAGTGTGAGCACTGTGCCGTCCGGCGCAAGCGATCCGTCGGGGCGCCTAGGCCGGATTCGATACGTCGGATGCAGTCGGATCGCAAACAGCATGTCCTCTTCCTGCGGCACCGTGGCGAATTGGTCCTCGCCGCCCGGACCGTTAAACGTGCCATTGCGCAGGAAGTTGGCTAGCGACTTCGAGCGCACCTCGCCATTGGCGTCGGCGGCCGCGCCGTTCAAACCTTTGAGCAGGCGGTCGGTGAAGAGGCCCCGCACCTCGCCGTTTATTCCGATTGGCCCTTCATAGGAGTTGCGCCCGAAGCCCGAGGCGAACGCCATGAACACCCTGGCCGGCGGGGAGGACGGCTCGCAATGTTGGCGAGACCCGCCGGCTTGGTGCGCGTATATTCGAGCGCCTGCGTACCGCAGCAATCCATCCACAGCGCCAGTTCGTCGAAATGACTCTGGTTGGCGAACCAGTCGATCCAAGCTGGAATCTCCAGGTTCGGCACCCAGCCTATGCCCCTAGCATCCGCCGTGATTAGGCACCGTGACCGCGCGTCTGGCGCCAGCCCATGGCCGGCGGTGTAGACGTAGAGCCGCTCGGCGACCTTCGGTGCCGTAGATGTGACGAAGGGGACGAAGGCCGCGTCGAGGTCCGACGTAACGGGACGGGCGGCAATGAGATTGGTCACCATCCATGGCGCTCCGTTGATGCCAGTGGAGGTGATTAGCGTCACATCGGCCTTTGCGATATTGACCAGCCAGTCCGCAACGGCCTTGGCATCCTCCACCGCACCTGGCAGGTCGTTCGGCGAATTGCCGTCCGCCCCGAACGTCGGATAGCTGCCGATGCCGACGACAATAGCCTGGTCTGGCATGGCGCTTACCCACCAAACACCGGGCGCACACCGTAGGCCTTGCGGATCAGGGCCTTGTCGACCGCGCTGAGTGCAGTGTTGAAGCCGACCGTAAAGCCGTTCTTCGTCCAGCCGGTCGGGATGGGATACATCATGATCGATGTCGGATCGACATCGGTGCCGAAGACTTCGCTCTTGTCGTACCGATGGAACATGTTGGCGTCGATCTTGTCGTCGCTCCAGCCTTGCGAGGCCCGCATGTCTTCGCGCACCTTCTCCTTGTTCCAGTCGATGGACTGGGCCGGGTTCATGTGCTCGTGGACCAAGCCCAGCGCATGGCCAAATTCATGCAGCACGACGGCACGCGCGTCGGCCTCGGGAAGGGCCATGGTCATCCAGCCGAGATTCATCGTGCGCTGTGTGCGGTCGACCGCCTGGGCGAAGCGGCCGAGCCTGGAGAAGCTGCCCATTCCTGGCTGGAAGGTGATGCGGATGTCGCCCCCGGCAGGCTCGCGACCGTTGTCAATCCAGAACTCGAAGCTGAAGTTTGCGCCGGTCTCGTCGGGCCAAGCTTGGGCAAGCGCCGCGACGCGCCGCTGCAGATCGGGTGCACCCTCCATGAAGGAGACGCGCAACTTGACGCCGCGCCCCCAGAAAGCTGCGTTGAGCAATGCGGCGCGCGCATTGAAGCCAGTGGCGCTAGGCGGCTGGAAGTCTGCGTCCTCGAGGCTGGAGCAGAAGCGGTGGTCATGGACGGTCGTGTCGGTTGCAGACATGGCGGCAACCTCAAATGTCACGGCAGAAATAGATGATCTGGTCCTTGAGACCCGCCCTGAAGCAGCCGCTGATCGGCGCGCCGGTCCCGCCAAGAGCAGCAATGGCAGGATCGGAACTGCCCCAGTAGCCTGCCGGCGCCCATCCGCCGGCGTTCATCGGCCCGCCGGTGACCACCGCGAGTTGCCCTTCCATCCTTGGCGGCGTGCCGGCGTTTGACCTGACGCCGGCGATGACGAGCTTTCCCTGCAAGGCGGCTTCACGCGCCGCCGCAGCTTCGGGCAACGCCCTCCAGGATGCGTTGCCTGCGATGCTGTCGAGAATCTGATCGGCCGAGCCCGAAACGTTGACTCCCAGACGATGGGCGACCTCGATCGCGTACCGGTGGCTTGCATCGCGGAACGGACCATTCGGCCCCGCTTGCGACCAGGTTTCGGCGCAGACCTGCTGTACACGCATCGCGTCCGGGTTGGGCGCGGAAAGTGTCTCCAACTGGCCGACAGTCCGGACCATGGACGCCTCGCCTGGGTTGTTGCCGTGGAAGTTTATCGTGACAGGCGGCGCGCCCGGCAACTGCGCGAGTCGCGCCGGATCGGGGGCCATCGGTGCCAACGTCGGGCGTGCATCCGTCCCGTATCCATAGCCGTCAGCCGGGTTCTTGCGCCGACCGTCGAGGAACCAGTCGGAATCGAAATTTGGCGAGACCTTCACCATAGCCACCAAGCTGGCGAAGTAAGCGAAAAAACCGACGCCGAGTCCCACACCGTAAGCGCCGAACAGGTCGGTATTGTTGGGAAAAAGCGATAGCACTGCCGCGCCACCGACCACGCCGAGCAGCGTCGCTAGGTCGCCAAAACTGATATCACCACGGCGGTACCGGTTGACGAAATAAACGTTCCAGCCAAGCACGAGGCCGAATGCCAGTGCGCCCGCGATCTTCCAGTCCATGCTCCGTCCCCGCTCACCGTTCAACCTCAAGGTTGGTCTTGCAAAGCCCTCATCATAGCCATTCGCGCGAGACCGCCCATGACTGCGCCAGTACTCAGCAAAGCCAGTGCGCCGAAGCCGGCGAATAGAGCGGTCTCGATTGCTACCCCTGTTGCCAGCGTGGTGGCCCAGGCTGCGAAACGCAGCCTCGTCTTTGTGCCGACCGGCCGCCCGAGTATTATGCGATCCACAACGATCAGGGTCACGACGGCACCGATCGATGCCGCGCCCAGTTCAGGCAACATAGCCACTATGATGTTTGAGCCATCCACAGGCCCATCCTCGCCAAGCGTGGCAGCCACGCGTCGCCAACCCACAACCCACAATATATTACAACCTTACTTTAGATTCTGGCCCTGTACAGGCCTATTTTCGTTTTTTTATAACTTGTCTCTTGTGCAACCGGAGACTACTCAGGGGTGGAAAAAATTGTCGGCGGCAGGTTAGTTTGACCTCCGCAAGCACATCGCAGGCGCTAGTCCTAATCAGAAAGTCGGGCAGCCAGCCATCAAGGGGCATTGGCTCATAAGCCCAAACCCATCCGCAAAGGTCAAAGAAGGCTGCCCAGCGCGCCTCTAAGCGGGAACGGAAAACGACGCCACTGTAGGTAGTCGGTATCGCAGCAATCTTGGTGTAGTCCGCCTCATATTCCATTGGCTTACTCACTGGGCCTCTATCCTGCGTTCACGCCTAACTGACCTGCGGCTTCTCCGTCGGGTTGACGTATTTCATGATATCTCTGATCTTCCTGGCGCATTCCAGCGTGATCGGCAGCCGACCGTCAATGTGCGTGTTGTTCCAGTTTCATCTTCGTCAGCCCCAGGATCTCGTCGGACAGGCTCTCGAGAGAAGAATCCCTCGCAATTCTTCTCGGTAGTCTGCGGTGTCCTGCTAAGTCCTTGAAATTGTGGCGCGCCCGAAGAGATCTCGAACTCCTGACCCCAGAACCGCAGTTTGCAGCTACGCCGCATGCCGGCGATAGTGGAAGAACGCGTCTTCGATAGTGGGTCTGGCGATGTAGCGGTCTCCCGCTACCACCCTAAACCCACTATCTTGGGTAGTGGGTCTGGCGCTGTAGCGGTCCAGCGACTCGAACCCCCGACATGGGCTGGGCGACGCCCTCGCGAGATTGCCAGTTGTCCGATTTGCGGGCCGGAGCCGTTCGTTCCTCACCGCGCAGACGACGCCTCTTCCATTCTCTGTCCAAAGTGGTCAGCCTCCACGACAGGTTGCTGACTTGGGAAATCGCCATGACTGGAAAGGCCAACATCAAGGTGCATAGTTTGGACGTGCTGGAGCCATCGAATAGTGCATCATCCGCTGACACTGCGACCTCTGGCACCTCATGGCCCCAGCCCAAATCGCCAAAGCAAACAATCCGGCGGCCGGAACTTCGCAAGATTGTTCCTCTGGCGGACACCACGATTTACGAGATGGAGCAGCGGGGCGAATTTCCTCGACGTTTCCATCTGACTCCGCGCTGCGTTGTTTGGGATCTAGCGGAAGTTGAAGCCTGGGTCGAGGAGCGACGCCGAGCCTCAGATGCGGCGATGATCAAACGTGCTCCGTGGCCTGACGTGCGCCAGCGGAAAACAAGACCTGTTCGACATTAAGAGGGCGTCGGGACCGGTGGGCGCCAGCGAGCGATCATCGGGACAATGGCAACGTCAGCGGCGCTCCTGGCGATATTTTCGCGGTGATTCCGGCTCCGGTCCCGGACGCGTGCTTTCGCTCGCTAGATCTTGGCTTCCGGTGCGATCAGCTGCATGGTCGGAGGATAGAGCGTCGGCTGGTGCGTCCGGCCGTCTACCCAAGCGTCGACGACGTCGGCCCATTCTTGGAGCATGTGACGGCGCTGCTGCTCATACTCGGCCTTGTTGTAGACGCCGCGGGAGGATTTTCCCTCCTCATGGGCCAGGCATTTCTCGATCCAGTCGCGATTGAAGCCCAACTCGTTGAGTAGGGTCGATCCGGTTCTGCGCAGGTCGTGCACGGTGAACGGCTCCAGGGGCAGACCCTGCTCCTTGGCTCGCACGGCCACAGCGGTGGTGATGCGGTTGAACGTGGCGCGGGACATCGGCGCGTCGGCATCGTAGCGCGACGGTAGGAGATAGCGTGAATTCCCTGCGCAGGTTTTGAGCGCGATCATGATGTCGATGGCCTGACGGGCTAGATAGACATTGTGGGGCTTGGAGCGCTTCATCCGTTCTTTGGGTATGCTCCACACCGCGTTCTCGAAATCGACCTCATCCCAGACTGCATCCTGCAGCTCGCTCTTTCGAACCATGGTCAGCAGGATCAGCCGCAAGCCCAAGCGGATCGTGGGCAGCGTCGGGACGTGCTCGAGCTGCTTCAGCGTGATCCGGATTTCAGTTGGCGAGAGGGCACGGTCTTTCGGCACAAAAGTCGCGATCGAGGCAGGACCGACGTCCTCGGCCGGATTCGGCACTTTCTCGCCATGCAGGATAGCGAACGCGAAGATCTGCTTGACGATGTCGCGGACGTGGATGGCGGTGGCCGGTGCTCCTCGGTCCTTCACTTTCGCGCAAAGCGCCCGAAGGTCCTCCGGCGTGATCTCCTTGAGGAGCCGGTTTCTCCAGGTCGGCACAGTGTCGCGGTCGAAAATCGCCCGGCGCATAGCGCGTGTGCTGTCGGCCATCCGCGCTTCCTTGAACCAACCCTCCCCGAACTCACCGAAGCTCTTGGCTTCCTTCAGGCGGCGCTTCTGTCGCTGCTTCTCCTGCGCGGGCGAGATTCCTTCCCCGACCATGCGACGCGCATCGAGACACAATTCTCGCGCCCGGGCGAGGGTTACACCGTCCGGTCCGTATTGGCCGAGCGTCACGGTCTCGCGACGGCCGTTGGCGGCAGCAGCAGCGGTTGAAGCAGCGGCGAGGCCAAGCAGAAGCGGCGGCGATTGTCATTGGGCAAGCCTTCGGCGGCAGCCCAAACAGCGGTGTTCGGCATGTAGATAGCTCCCTTATTAGCGATTATCGCTATTGGTAACGATATGCGGTTGTTGAACTGGCACAATCGATTTCGCTAGGACGAGCGGATAACGTAACGGCGCGACAGGGTGTCCTCATGATGAAACCAGCCCAATGCCGCGCTGCCCGTGTTCTTCTTAACTGGTCTCAGCAGGAGCTTGCAGACGCGTCGAAAGATTGGCAACGCGACCATCCGCAACTTCGAGTCAGGCCGGTCAGAGCCGCAGCAGGCGACCCTCGTCGTATTGCGAAGACGTGCGAGCGCGCCGGCGTGGTCTTCATCGACGCCAACGGTGGCGGCGCGGGCGTGAGGCTGAAGACGAACCCATGAGCTTGATGGGCCTGAGCTGACGCCTGCTTCGCTGATCACCGGTCGGTGTCTGTCACCCGCTCGTGTGGGCAAGCCTGACACCGGGGTAGCTAGCGCGATATTTTACAGCAATGAAAGTTGCCCGTCGCCCATTATAGTAGCGTTTCTCGAGCCCGGCTTTAGTCGGCTTGAGACGTTCAATTCCGGCAAATCCAGAATATTCCAGCAAGCTGGTGACAGCGCGTGAATTGGGGGAAAACTGACAAAATTCCTCTGGGCGCCAGCGCGAGGTCGTAATGTTGCTTGCTGTGGCATCGACCTCGGCAACCCTGCGCATGTGCCACATCGGCCAGCGATCCAGTATCCTGTTTATGATCGGCACCTTCATCAAAGTGGTATCAACTGCCAAGACGTTGCTTGCCACGGCTGAGATACGTTTGAGGCTTAAAACGGGGTTCTCCAAGTGGTATAGAATTCCGAAGAACAGGATTAGGTCGAACTCACCGTGTTTGGACGGATCAAGTTCCATCAGATCAAGTTGTTGGAAATCCAAATTGTGGAGGTCTACCGCTTCCTTTACCAAGTTCGCTTGTTCGATATAGTGGGGATCAATGTCGATCCCGAGCACAGATTTCGCACCTGCTTTTGCCGCATGAACAGAAAAACCACCGCAGTTGCATGCTACGTCAAGAACCCGTTTGCCTGCCAATGATCCTCCGCAGGCGGCCAGAATACTCGGCCATGCGTGATCGAGAAGGTTTTGCATTCTCGTCCGTTCTCGATCTTGACGAGATGCGGCCGGCACGTAGGTGCTCAAGCCGTAAGGCAAGTCGATGGCGTGATGAAACGGTGCGAGACGTTCAACAGCCGCTTGAAGTTCCGCTTTGCTCTTTTTTCCTGTCGGCTTTCCCGTCAGGGGCATCGACGTTTGAAAATTCTTCATGAGGTCGCATTCTCCTGCCGCCCCCGCGTCAGTATGCGATTGTTCACGGATTTCTGAATACGCAGGCGGGCAGCATTGCGAGGACGATTGAGTTTCGCAGCCCAAGCTAGCGCGTGTCACCCTGCACAAACACAGGATCGGCCGGTAGAAATCCAAGGTGCCGGACAGGCAAAGTTAAGGCCTCAACAGGGTCCTGGCACCATATCAAAATGTGGTAGCCGGACTAATCCAAGGGGGCCAATTGGACATGACACTGCAAAGTGTAGGCTATTTGACTTGCAACCATTTACGCCCATGCTGATCACTCCCGAAATCGCTCGGTGTGCCAGGTGATCTTGCCGTTGACCTTCATCGGCTTATGGATCATCAGCCGCTTCGGCAGGTGCTCCGGATGCACTTCAAGCAGCGTGATCGTCACCTGCGGCTTGCACCGGCTGCAATCGAATTTGCGCTTCAGCGGATCGACGCCACCGCCATAGACCATCATCAACTGCATTCCGCCTTGACGAGCATGTTGTGCCGGGTCGCCTTGCCCTGCGTGTCGATCGGATCGTGCGCCATGAGAACGAATAAGGAACATTTCCTAGATCGTCAAGCTGCACCTTGGAAAATCATCACCGTCAGGGCGGCTTTGACACTACCGCTGGATTGCGCGTTGGGCCGGTATCCCCCGGAATTTTGGATGATAGCCCAGACGAAAAGCCCTAAGACCGCAGCCATGGCGGCAATAATGGCTATGACGACCGCAGTCCTCTTTTGATCCGACGTCATGCCTCAGTGTAAAGCGGAGGGAACGGTCGTCAAGAAGATGATGCGACAAATCGACGAGGACGGCGGTCTCTTCCTTCTTTAGTCATCCCCTTCATGAGGAGGGCGCAGCTTACCCGCCTCGATAGCCAGCCTGAAGCATCTTCTCGCCTCTTGAGGTGTCGCCTGGTCAACCAGTGCGTTCATGCATTTTGCGCACCGCCTGGTTCCACTTAGGACCACGCTTGGTCCATATGAGGAGATGTTCGGATGCTGCCTCGACATTGCTGACTATATACATCATGCCTGAGTGCTCGCCGCTGACAGGGACCGGTGGGGTGAACCAGTGGAGGGCCATTAAAGGTCACCTCGGGCCGCCCTACGTTTCAGGTCGGCAGCATTCAGGAGATCGACCAAATCGTCGGCATACTCTTTCGAGACCTTCGGCGGGTGTGCCATACACATCAGCCGGCTGCCCGGTGAACACATCGAACACCGTCCAGGTCCCGTCTTGTTCCTTCCTGAGGTCAAATCTCTGCTGCGCCATGAGGGTTTAGGGTTCCCTTATGAGCCTCTTCAATGGCGTCCAGCAGTGAGGTTAGCGTTGGCGGCAGCGCAGGTTCAGCCTCCAACCCGAAGACCTTCTGTATCTGTCGGCGATTGTCCTCGTTGCGTATCAAATCACGAAGATGGTCGGCGATGGTTTTGTGACCGGCTTTGTCGCGCTTGGCCATTAAACTGTCCCCGACATCCCCCGCATCGTTTTTGTCCGACAAATGGTTCCCCCTGCGGGATCGGAATGTCTGGTAGAATTTCTGAGCGGGCGGAATCCGACCTGCACAAGGTCAGGCGGCACGAACTACCCCAGACCACGAGCCACTTGAGCCTGAAGCGACAATTGACGCCTAGTTAGGCGAACCGCCATAGCGATGCTGCATGGCCTCCGAAATCACGTCGAAGACACCCCCGACCTCTTCAGCTATTTCGTCCGAGCTGATGCCGGCCTCGGTCGCAGCTTTCATCGCCTGCTCGGTGAGAACGCCTATAGCCATTGGGTCATCGATCATGGCGGTCGGCAAATGCCTTGCCATCCATTTGTCGAGAAAGTTGACACCGCGTGTGCTCATGCCGCCCTTTACGTTCCGTGACTGTTCTAACGGCCCAGCGGCTGCTTCGAAAGTGAGATCAGCTCGGCCTCATCCAAAGCCCGAACCTAAGCAAGTCAAGCAAGGCCAGACGCGCTATCCTTGATAGCCGGGTTAATGCATGCGCGCTATCACTTTGCAGCCGCTTCCGTGCAGCGAACCCAAGAGAAATGCCTGCTTAGCGGAAGAGTCTCTTCAACTCAGCGGATTAGCTTGGCAACTCGCACACCAAGCCCAACGATGAATTGGCCATCGTTGGCGGCAAAGTCCCAACAGCAGAATGCCGCCCAGCCAAAAAGCAGAAGGGAGAAGCGCATATATCAATGCTAAATTAGATGCATTGAATAAGGGTTAAGGCATGGATTCGACTGAGCGGTGTGATCTCCTCGTAATACCAATCGCACTCTGTGCTCGTCTTGCGCTTCCGCACGGCACACCATAATAGTCGACTAAGCTGAAACAGGACCTCCAACACATGACCGAAGAAGCGGATCACCGCGCAGCGGCACTTACCGAGCTGACCGCGGACGTTGTCGCCGCATATGTTAGCAACAACCCGGTGCCAGTCGGCGAATTGCCAAGTCTCATCGCATCTCTGCACGCGTCCCTCTCTGGTCTGAGTAAGACGGCCGCGCCTGCGGTTGAGATGCAGGTTCCCGCAGTTAATCCGAAGAAGTCGGTGACGCCGGATTTCATCATCTGCCTGGATGATGGCAAAAAGTTCAAATCGCTGAAGCGCCACCTTCGTAACCTTGGCCTGACGCCGGATGAGTATCGCGCTAAGTGGAAGCTACCGGATGACTATCCGATGGTGGCGCGGAACTATGCGGAACAGCGGTCCGCTTTGGCGAAGTCTTTTGGGCTTGGGCGGAAGCCGGTTCCCCAAAAGAAGGCTCCTGCGAAACGGACGGCCAAAGTCGCCTGACGCGAAACTGCCCCTGCCCTTTGCCTTTGGACCATGACCAGCGCCTATCTCCCGGTGCGCCAAATCGATGAGGACAGCGAAACGGACGGGAGCGCTTAGGGCGCTTCGCTTTGGGCAAGCGAAAGCCCGCGCCTCTGGCGGAGGACACGGGCCCGATCGGGGGGCCGATCTTCGGCAGGCGATGGGGGGCACCACCTGCCGCGCACATCAACCATTAGCGATAGCTAATGTTCCGTCCAGGCTTGCTCTGATCAAAGTTGGCTTCCAGTCGCGGTCGCGCTCCGCCTGGAAGGCGTTCGCAGGAATGCACGTGAAGAATACCGGTTAGCGGCCGCTACCACCAACCGAACCAAATCCCCCAGCCGTGAACCACGCCCACCGGAAAAATATCGCCCCGGCGATCAAGAAGCCCCAGAGTTTTGCTGTGAAGCACACGTTGAGGTGAGTGAGCCACCCCCCAAAAGTGGCGATCATTATTGCTAGGCCGAAAATGCCTGAAAAGAATTGCCCCATTATCCCCTCCCAAGATCTAGCCTCAATAGAACATCAATTGACGCCCTCAACAAGGCTACATCATCGCACTTGCAATAAGCTTCAGGTTGAAGGATGTTGAAGGCTGGATTGGGAGAGAATTTTGCTGAAAACAATGCTGTCGACGCCAGCCGGTACGGTCCGGCTGGTTTGCATCTGTGTCGCGATTGCCTCCCTGCTGGCCGTCGCGCCATGGCCGTTTGGGTATTATCAATTGCTTCGCGTGGTGATCTTTTTTGCCGGGATCTATTGCGGCGTCATGGTGCGGCGGTCGAACCTTGGAAATCAGAATCTGGCCTGGGTTCTGTTTGGGGCTGCTGCCATCTTCAACCCGTTCGCCCCCGTTCATCTGCCACGCGAACTCTGGGCCGTGCTCAATGTCGGGGCCGCCGCTCTGTTCGGCATTGTCGCATATCGCCACCGAGGTTAGCTGGGCATCACGCTCGTGAGCGGCGCCGGTCGTTCCCGCGGTTGGAACGTATGTGACGAGCAGCCGTAGGGCGCCGGCAGGATATCGTCATCCCCGAAACCGCTCGGTGTGCCAAGTGATCTTGCCATCCACCTTCATCGGCTTGTGGACCATCAGCCGCTTCGGCAGGTGCTCGGGGTGTACTTCAAGCAGGGTGATCGTCACCTGCGGCTTGCACCGGCTGCAATCGAACTTCAGCGACAGCGGTTCGATGCCACCGCCGTAGACCATCATCAAGTCGGCTGAACGGCAGTAGCGGACGTTACCGCAGCTGCATTCCGCCTTGACGAGCATATTGTGCCGGGTCGCCTTGCCCAGCGTGTCGATCGGATCGTGCGCCATGCTGACGAATGAGGAACATATTCCTGCCGCGTCAAGAGGGGCTTGACTCCAATGTTCTCTTTTCGTTCACTGTCGGCAGGATAGCCACAGGAGGATGACATGGACCTCGTTCTGTCAGTTCCGGGCGCATCGCCCGAGGAAATATCGCGAGGCTTAGCGGCGGCAGAGGAAGCGCTAGAACGCGCTGGTTTCACTGGCGAGGAAGCCGCTTACGGTGCCTTCGTTGTTGAAGGTTGGGACATCAACGGTCCGCCCAAAGATGGCCCTGACTATTCGGCGTCCCGCGCCGCAAGTGCTTGGGGGCGAGCCCATGCGGCAGCATTGGACGCCTGTTGTGACGGCTGGCCGGAGAACCGCAAGCCCATCTCGGTAAGTCTGGAGTTGCTGACCGATCCCGAGACGCAACTCGCCGACCGTTCGACAGCGCTGGCAATGCTTCGCGAACAGCTCGAGCAAGATGGGAAGGATACGTTAAACGGGGATGACGCCGTTTTGGCTTGGCGGGTTGCTGCCGAGGTCGTCGACCAGCTTTCAATTCGCGATCTGATTTGCGACCTGTCAGTGGCTTTTACCGCCCTCTCCCATTCCCATCTCCGCCCGGATGAGCCCATCGAACCGAAGCGCCAAGCTGTGCGCGACGCAATCAACGCGCTGGAGGCAGCAACCGAGAAGCCGACGTCACACTGATGCCGAAACGCAACCGCGTCACGCCGGCGCCATCGGTTATCGACCGGGATTGGCCGCACCAGGTTGCCTTGCCGGATGACATCTGCACGGACCGGAACCTGACCATGATCACGCAGTTCTGCCAGGACATCGGCGTCAAACCACAGATAAGGCGCGTGCAGGCGATATGGCCGAGCGGCAAATACGAGAACTATCGCATCCACTGCTTTTCCGACCCCGCCGCGGCGAAGGCGTTCCTTGACCATTTTTGGGGCGACGTGTTCGATCCGAAACGCGATCGAGAGGGTGGGAAGATCCGGGGTGTCTGGCGCCGCACTGGCGAATATAAGCGCATCCTCGATCTTGGACCGCTGAGCGTTCCCGAGATCCTGCGCAACTAGGGGCAAGACATGTGCAATCTCTACAATCTCACCACCAGCCAAGCGGCCATACGCCAGTGGACGGGTGCCCTCCGAGACATTCTCGGCAACCTCGAGCCTTCGATTGACATCTATCCAAACAGGCCGGGCCCAGTGGTTCGTAACGCTCAAGATGGGCAGCGCGAGGTCGCCAATCTCCTTTGGGGAATGCCGACGCCGGCCGAGCGCGTGAAAGGCGCTGCCGACTACGGCACCACGAACATTCGCAACCCACAATACGGCCATTGGCAGCAATATGTCGGGATCGAGCATCGCTGCGTGGTCCCCGTGACCAGCTTCGCCGAGCCGTCCCTACTCCCGGTGACAAAGACCCCGAAACCGGCATCCAGCGGAACTACTGGTTCGCGCTGAACGAGGAGCGTCCCTTGTTCTTCTTCGCGGGCCTGTGGACGCCCTGGCATGGCGTGCGCAAGGTCAAGGATGGCCCGGGCGACTTTGAGCTCTACGGCTTCATGACGACCGTGCCCAACGTGCTGATCAAGCCGATCCACGAGAAGGCTATGCCGGTGATCCTGACCAGCCAGGAAGAGACCGAGACCTGGCTTACCGCGCCCTGGTCGGAGGCGAAGAAGTTGCAGCGTCCCGCGCCCGACGATGCCCTTGTGATCGTCGACAAGCCGGCGACCCAGATCAAGTTCCCGCAACAGGCACCCCAGCAGGGCTCGTTGTTCTAGGCAGTGGAGGGACCGCTTTGGCAGACCGCATCATCACTCTCGACAGTCGCCAGGAAGCAGCGTTGCAAGCCGTAGCCGACAAGTTCGTCGCCCTCCACAAGGGCGACACAATGAAGGCCCTGAAGGAAATGATCGTGCTGAACGGCCGCCTTCAGGATCAGCTCGACGCCCTCCAGGCCCCTCCTCTCGGCAAGCGCTACGGATGAGCTTTGTGCCGAGTGGTCCGGCGTCAGTGACCCCGTAACATTCCCTCTTCTTTAGCAGCCTCCTCGAATGCCTTCCGGACATCCTGGGGTGACGCTCGGTCCGCGAAGCAGTCGACGCAGAACTGCACCGCCGTCTTCCATTTGGGTCCCCTCTTGCGCCACTTCATGAGTTCCTGAGCGGCACCCTCGACGTGACTTATGCCTGTCGTGGTGCCGACCTTGTCTGACCTAACGTAGACCGGAGGGCTGAACCAATGGAGCGCCATTAAAGGTCACCTCGGGCCGCCCTACGTTTCAGGTCGGCAGCATTCAGGAGATCGACCAGATCGTCGGATAACTCCATGTCGAGACCTTCGGCTGGTGCACCATACACATCAGCCGGCTGCCCGGTGAACACATCGAACACCGTCCAGCTCCCGTCTGGTTCCTTCCTGAGGTCAAATCTCTGCTGCGCCATGAGGGTTAATTTAGGGTTCCCTTATGAGCCTCTTCAATGGCGTCCAGCAGTGAGGTTAGCGTGGTGGCAGCGCAGGTTCAGCCTCCAACCCGAAGACCTTCTGTACCTGTCGATGATTGTCTTTGTTGCGTATCAAATCACGAAGATGGTCGGCGACGGTCTTGTGACCGGCTTTGTCGCGCTTGGTCAATAAGCTGTCCCCGACATCCCCGAAACGTTTTTGTCCGACAAATGGTTCCCCTGCGGGATCGGAATGCCTAGTAGAAGTTTCTGAGCGGGCGGAATCCGACGTGCACCAGGCATGCCGGTTTCGCTTCGCCAGGCCGCGCCAAGAACCGCACTGGTTCTGTTTCGAGCACCGCGGCCAAGGCGAGCGCTACCTCTAAGTGTCGAGTAGGCCCCCTAGCTCGCTCGACATTTTGGTTGCCGGGCCAGGCGAGAGCATCTCGATTCGAGGGCGGCTGTTCGCCGCCCCCGGGCGAGGCTCAGCTGTCGCGTCTTCCTCTGGCGCGCTCCAGATCAGCCCCCGTATAGACATCAGCCGTCGGGTCGAACCCGGTCCAGCCGCCGGCTTCGTATTCATTGCGCCGACCGGCGATATCGACCGAATTATATTGCTTGAGGATCTGTTCCGCATTCGGAACGAGATTGTCCTCGACCTTGGCAGTGACCAGCGTTCCACCGCGGCGAATGCCTTCCGCGTAGACGTGAGCATCGTTTTCCGGCACGCCGGCTTCTGTCATTGCGCCGATGATACCGCCCGCAGCACCCCCGACGACGGCACCACCCACGGCACCGAAAGCGGTGGCAGCCAACCATCCGGCGGCAACCACGGGCCCGACGCCGGGAATAGCCATCAAGCCCAACCCCGTGAGCAGTCCGCCGGCACCGCCAACTACGGCGCCCACGCCTGCTCCTGTCGCGGCATCTTCCCCAGCTTCGGAAGCTTCAGCCTCGTGCCAGCCTGTCGCGTTGTTGGCCACGATGCTGATGTCCGAGCGGGGCACACCCGTGGCCTCAAGTTCCCCCACGGCATCGCTGGCGTCATCATAATTGTCGAAGAGTCCTGTTATCGTTTTCATTTGAATGGTCCCTGGTTTCTGATCAGTTGGCGCCGGCAACAACGTTGCCTTGGTAGTCAAGCGCGATAGGCGTCGATTTGCCGTCCTTGCTCGCGGTACCACGCCAGATGCCCTTGTCGTCCTTCGTCAGTGCGGAGACGTCGGCGTAACCCGCCTTCTCAATGGCGCTCTTGGCCTGGTCCTCGGTGAAGCTGTTGGCGCCCGGCACCGGCGGCGCTGGATCAGTGGCATCCGTGTTGGTGACGGCTGGGGTGGTGCTGTCGGAAGCTGACGCCGTAGCTGCGACCTTTTCGATCATTTCCTGATGCATCTTGAGCGTCGGCAACGTGTCGGCTGCGAACGATTTCAGAGCGGCGTTGTCGCCGTCCTTTGCATATCCTTTGAACAGGCTCACAGCGTCGGCATGGGCCGCCTTCTGCATCTTCGCATAGGGTGCATCGACGGGCGCCGCAGCCGACTGAAGCTTGTCGACATCGGCCTTGTGCGGGGAATCCAGGTCCGATGGGACCTGCAACTTTTGCTCACCGGCAATACTCTCGAGTTTGGCATTGGCGACCCCATGATCGGAGATCATTTTTTGAGCGAAATCCTTGAGGCTCTGATCCTGGAGCTTGTCCTGGGCGACCTTGCTCGACTGCACCTCGAACATGCCGCCGATCGCTGCCTTGGTTACGAAATCTTGGGCCGTTTCTGCGGCCAGCGCAGGCAGCGCAAACACCATTGCTGTGGCGACCGATAACGACGCCCAGCGGAGACTGTTCTTCATGAATGGGTTCCTTGATTAGAGAGGACGATGCTCCCTAATGTTCAGGCGGAGGCTTTGTTCCGGACGCTGCCTTCTACGCGCCGTTGTGCAGTTGGGGCACCGACCTTGGTCACCGTCGTCCGGGACAATTGGTCGAGCGTGGCTCAGGGCGGTCGCCAGCGATCTCGAAAAAGCTTCATAGAGGAGCCGTAGATAGCCGAGGGTGCCGCCGGCGCGGTACTATTCAACGATCTCGTCGTGCATCGCCTGGGTACCTGGATTCGTGCGGGTGGCCCGGACACAGGTGAGCTCGCCGGCAAGTGCCAATCTGGGCGACGCAGTCGCCGTGGTTAGGCGCAAAGATAACCAGGCTGTGATTGGCGAGCACCTTCAGCGCCTCGCGCACACCCGCCATGATCGTGATACCGACGCCATCCATAACTGCTCAGCACTGACAGCGAGCGAAGGGTTGAACCATTGGGTTGCCATCAGAAGTCTCCTTGGGCGACCCTACGCTTCAGGTCGAGGCTGTTCAGGAGGGCTACCAGATCGTCGGCGTAATCCTTGTCGAGACCGACAGCCGGTACGCCCCAGGCGTCGACCGGCAACCCGGTGAACACGTCAAACACGGTCCAGGTTTTGTCCAGGTCCATCTTGAGGTCGTATCTTTGCGGTGCCATGCAAGAGGTCCTTTGGTCGGCTTGCACGAAACTGCCGAACTTTCGGGACGCTCATGTGGTTCCTTACTCGTGAAGGTCGAAGAGGACGACCTTTCCAATCGCTGAGGCCAACTGAACTACCTGTTCACATAGCTCGTTATCCGTCTCCATCTCGTCTAGCTCCTCCTTAAGGTCAGGACGCTTTGCTCGGATCAGCGCGACGGTCTTTTTTAGGGAGACAATGTCGCCTTCAAGGGATTCCTCGATGGCTTTCTGAATGATCGCTTCGGTGGACTTCGACAGGCGATCCACTGGGTACCTCCCAAGCTCCCCCTCGGGCACTATGGGGACAAGCAGGGGAGAAATGAAACCATTAGCTAAATCTAATATAATTTAGATCAAATCGACTCCGACGTCGGACAGCCGTATGGTGCAGCATCGGCGACACTGCATTTGGGCATCGCCGGCTGTGAGCGATCATCGCGCTTCCGCCCACCGGCAGGACTCATGGCCAACACCAAGACCGAACACAGTATTGCCTACCCAGGCGACCTGACGCTCTAAAGCAGCTCTGTGATTGGGTTTGCGCTGAAGAATCGTATTCTGGAGGGTAGTGACCGCTCCCAGGAGCGGAGCCGTGTACGCAATAGCACTGTTCGCGAATGGACAAGTGGAGGAGGAAGTTCTTTACGAGAGCCTCCGAGAGGCAGCGCGCTATCACCAATAAAAGGATGTGCGACTCCGGTCCGCCACACACATTGTTGCAGGCTACGGGAATGCAGTGTCGCTACAGGACTGAATCGTCGAACGCACGCGTCGCTGTCGCTCCGATCCGGTCGCAGACGAAAAGTTTCTTGTACAACTCACTACTTGCCTGGTGACGGCGCGCGCTGCTTTGAAGCGCACAGAACCGCAATGTTCGATAGAATTTTGTGAGCCAGGGATCGGATAAGTAGTTCCGTTTCGTCGCATACGCGCCGAGCGACGTGGCTGGCGACGGCAGATCCAGGGCGGACATATCATAGTTAAATGACGGTGCAGGAGCAGGATGCGATTGGGGGTGCTCAGCGGCTCCCCTTAAGCTGCTGAACAAAGGCATCGGCTTGCGGAGGACCACAGCATGCGCATGCATCATCCAGCTGACATCGCCATTTATCCAACCGATCTCGAACTGCTGCAGCGGGTTCTTATCCGGTACTGTTCAGAGAGACGGTGCAGCCTGGATTCCGCCATGGCCAACGACGCAGCATGTGAGCTGATGGCGCTGTTTCAGGCGGGCATCGACGACGAAGGCGAGCTCGAACGCATCATTTCCCGTCATGACATGCCGCTTCGGATGGTGGGTTAGGTCCCCTCCTGCCCTGTAGTGGGCAGCTGTAGGGTCTAGGCCGCACCGCGCGGCTGGCAGGTTTACCCCACCGCCCCCCGCAAAAAAGTGCGCTGGCCACCTTGGCTCGGCACGGATGCGAGCAAATTGTTTGCTAAGAACAGTCCTACATCGAGCCTCGGTACCGGGTAGCCTCAATCCATAGTGCGAGGGCAATAGCTGGCGACCGCCCCTTGATTTCCAAATCGCGACCTCTATAGCCGCCAGCCGCGATCCATACTGTCTTTGAACGCTGGTAGATTGTAATGCCCCGTGCGCTCGCCCAAGCGCACAGGTCTGCAAAGTCTCGCTTCATGATTTCCCCACACGCAGCAATCGGAACGCTATAAACTGCGAAGGTGGAGGTATGTTCCACGATCCTAAAAAAGCCCGCCACCTTTCGGCGGCGGGCAATCAGCGGGAACACAGCACTGAATGAAAACAGTGCGAGGGCCCAACATCGCCAGCTCGAAATCGTTCCATGCTTCGGCAGGGATCATATAGCGGTTGCTTGACGAACTTGCCGACGTTCGCCGGAAGTCAAGGATGCCGCTGCCCTCCGCGCGCTTTCCTAGCGGATGAAAGCATAACCGCTAGGCTACTATGCCAATGACGAGCCCCTTGCGCCGCAGATCGTCGATCTCCGCTTCATGTCTTGGCCGACGCGTTCATTTGCCCTGGCGTTGCCTATTTCGATTCCATGCCTGCTCCGACTCAACGCCGATTCGTCGCCGTCACATAGACCCGCACCATGATCCCAATTGTTTCGTCTTGTCGGGAGCTTTGACGACAGCCTCTCGGTTATCCCTGTCTTTTTCCTTGCGGGGCGCGGGTCTCGGTATATCGGGCGATTATTTGGCCCATATGTTCCTCTTCGGAATGGCTGGATCCCACAGGTCCGAAAACGGCATCAGCAGATTTAAGTTCTCCTACCCCCTCAACACACGCCAGATGTCTGCCAATAGGAGTAACGAGCGACGCCAACGCGGAGTCGTCATGGGTGATCTTGGCGGGCTGACGCCTGAAGAGAAGTCGGTAGGCTATATCCCGGCATGCTGCAGCCACCCTCAAGACGCGGGTACGCCGGTCCCCGACGCTCACATATCCAATGTGTCCGCTTTCGAAGCACCAAACAATATTTAGCCTCGGGCAGGTTCCTGTCACGAATTGAGAGACGATTGTCTGCTTTGCGCCAGCTCTCGACAATGCGCAGTTCCGGGGGGCTGAAGCTGTGAGGGAACAGTTTGCCGGCTACGGGCCGCCCACTGGCGAAATAGTCCAGATCTTGATCTCTCCGTCCAGTCGTTCGAAGCGGTGCGGACAGCCTCTCGGGACGAAAATGACGTCGCCAGCGGTGCACTCCATAGCCGCATCATCGCACCGCAACACGCCGAAACCAGCGACCACGACATATACGGTCTCCCGAGAACCATCGTTAAGCCGGCCATTGTCTGCATGAGTTAAGCCACGAACATCCAGCGCAACCAGCTCGCTTGGTCCGGTCACGCCGATGGTTTTGCAGGCTTCAGCCCAAGGCATCGGTTCCGCCGCTGCGGTCAGATTGATCGGTTTTGATGGCCTAGATGGCATCTCTATCGGCTGCTCACCGCCGGTAATCCTCATCAGATTAGACCATTGACCCGTCGCCCCGCCTCGCTTGCCGGCTCCCGTTTGGCTCGGTCCAGATGCAGGTAGCTAGCCTCGTATTGCGCGGCTTTGCGCAGGCCCTTAGGGTCAAGCACAGTCCACGTCGTGCCATCGATCGCGATGAGATTTTGCTCGCGAAGCTGCTTCAGCATTCGATTGACGTGAACAGGTGTGAGGCCTGTCGCGTCCGCCAGGTCCACTTGGGTAATCGGGAATTCAAACTTCTGGTCAACGATGTCGCCGAAAGCCCGCATGCGCACGAAAATTTCATATATCAGAAATCCAATGCGCGAATAGGCGTCGCGCCTTCCCTCATCGATAATGCGTTCGCGCAACACTCCTTCGTCCTGAAGCGTGTTCCACCAGAAGGCGAGCGCGATGCTAGGGCGGTTGAGAAGCAGTTCCTTCATGCGGGTGCCTGAGATCGACGCAACCACGCTCGGCGCCAAAGTCCCGATGTTGTGGTCCATCGCGTCCAGGATGAATATCTCGGAATCGCAGGGATCTCCCGGCACAAGGAATGCCATGATCTGACGCGAGCCGTCCTCGAGGAGTTTGTATCGACATGCAAGCCCGGAAAGCACTACGTGGATGTCTTTGGAGTGCTCACCCTCCCGGATAATGTCTTGGCGGGCACCATAGCGTTTCTGTCGCTCTGACGTGAGTTCGTTGATGAGACACTTGTCGTCTTCGGAAAAATCGGAGAACTGCACCAGCTTCTTGAGCAACGGACTATCCATGGGGACCCTCCTGATCATGGGGTGCAGGAAAAAGCCGATTCGATAGCTTTGGTTCCGCCAGGGCGATCTTGCTGCAAGCTTGATCCAGTTAAGTTCGATAGCCGCCATCATCGCGCATACCGGCGTCATGACCAGCGAGCGGCCGATCTTTAATCCTGGCGACAAGAGGCGTCATTCAGCCTCAAACGTCTCGAAAAATAACGATGAATCGCGTCGGCAAGGGTGCGCTGCTTATCGGCTCACCGCCACCCTCATTGCGGTCGAGAATAACGTGCTTACCAGCATCGCAGGAACGAACGAACGTCTGCATCGCTCCGTGGGGATCATGACTATCAGCACGGAACTGATCGCGATCTCTCATCAGGCGCTCGCGCGTTCGAGAGATCTGCTCAACAGGCGCCAGCCGGCATGACCGATGTTCGCGAAAATCGAGGTTCCGTTGTGGCCAATGCTGCTGGGCCGCGCGGGGCGGAGATGTCGAGCTATCCAAGCGATTAGATATCGACCGGCGCGGCCGCTTTTCAGGGGGTGAGACGATCCTGGCCGGCCGACTTGCCGCGAAAAAACAGCGTCCAGGGAGCTTTGAAGGCTGACCTTCGCCCGCATTATGGTGGAGACGTCCGTCGCAAAACCCACGGTCGCCAGAATAGCGGGCAACGCCAAGCCCATCAGAAGCGCGAAATTTCCGCTCTTACAACGCCAAAAATCCTTAGGCACAACAACCCCCTGTCAGCCAACCTCTTCCCCTTTGCACGAACGTGGTTGATGGAGGATTGAGACAGAGGCCTATCTGTCGGCAAAGCCTTGGCTTGGTTAAACAAGCCTTAGACCGAACCCTGTGTCATGGTGAGGCTCACCTACTCAAGCAGCTCGCCAGATGCCTGAACAGTAAGTGGTGACCAGCGACGCCGCCATACCGTCGCACCCAATACGCCAAGCCCCATGAGCTTTCCAACGGCATCTCGGTAGCATGGGAAAAGCCCCGCAAGCCTGTTTCGCGGTCTGTTAATGATCCGGCTGGTCCCGCCGATCGGCTCGCCTCTTTTCGGATCGGCGGCGCACCCGAGAGCGGAAGCCCCACTGAAGGCCGCCTACCGGCAAGATGACGCCACCGGCGCGCCCTCGGCGCTCGGCAAAGATGTTGCCTGGAAACATCCAAGGATGGATTTGACACTCAAGACTTTCCAACTTGCCTTGGACCCGATATTCGCGCCCGTTTCCGGACTGCTTGAAACCGCAAAATGGGGCGCGCGGATCCCAGGCCGGCTAGTTGAGATGAGCCTGACCGGAGCGAATCTGCGACGCGAGACGCATGATCGTCATCTAGACCTTCGACCGATGGAGGCAGCCGCGCGGGCCCCGGACATATCGACACCGAACCCGGAGAACGCCCCATGACCGGCTTGTATCATCCAGCATTCAGCCGCAGGCACTCAGCCTCCGGCGGCGAACCCACGCGTGTCCAAGGTGATCTTCAACGCCGACAGAGCCGTGCCCAGCAGCGTGCCAGGTCGACAACATCGCCTGGAGGCGCAACGAAGCGGCCCGTCGGCATCCATCTCCGCCCTCCCTGGCGACGTCCCAGCCATCGCCGACATCAGCCGCAGATCGAAATCTCCATAGCCGTCGCCTGTGGCCCCCGGATTCCTTCCTCGGGGACTTTCGTACGCCTGCCGGCGCCCTAAACTCTTCGCGAAGACGACTGACGGGTTTGGGCACGTAGCAAAGCTAAAGTTGACGTCTGCCAAACCCACTTGAGTGAGTTCGGCTTATGCCGACGAGCAACTCTTCTGTGCCGGCGATGGGAGTCCTGCGGCTCCGGCGGCCTGTATCGCGCCTTTGCATAACATGGAACGCACCGATCACCTGCGGCAAGCCTGCGGGGTGCCGTAACGCAGTGGCCCGCGCGGGTTGCGCCGGGGCGAGGCAGGGAAGCCGTGATCTGTCCGCCGGATCGCTTTCTAGACTAGCAGCAGTGGTTACAAAGTGAGTCTTTGAGATATAATATCGGATGTAGTGTAAGCGCTGTTCCGGCGGCACCTTTCGCGCGTGGATGTAAGGGACGATGTTCGAGGCCTTTGAGGGCTTCGACATATGACGGTTTCAGAGTTTACGCTTAAGTCCAGGGACGGTGAGCCGGTCCGTCGGCTGGAGATCTTCACTGGTTCGGGTCGGCGGCGTGAGTGGCCGCCGGAGGAGAAGGCCCGGATAGTGGCGGAGAGCTACGAGGCGGGCGAGACGGTTTGTGCTGTGGCACGCCGGTATGGACTTTCCCCGCAGCAATTGTTCACCTGGCGTCGGGCTGCTCGCCGGCCGATGGGGGAGGAAGCGATATCGGAATCCATGTTCGTGCCGGCGGTGGTGACGGCAGCGCCTCCGACGCCTGCGGCGAAGCATCGGCCACAGCCAAAGAAGCGGGAGCCGGCTCGAGACGCTGGTGAGATCGAGCTCGAGATCGACGGCATCGCAATGCGGGTGGGTCGTGGGGCGGATTCGAAGACGGTTGCAGCGGTGATCCGTGCGCTGAGGGCAACGTCGTGATCGGGCCAACGGGAGCGGTCAAGGTCATGGTGGCGACGAAGCCGGTCGACTTCCGCAAGGGAGCGGAAGGTCTGGCAGCGCTCGTGCGCGAGGCTATGGGCGCGGATCCGTTCTCGGGCGCGGTCTACGTGTTCCGGGCCAAGCGGGCCGACCGCATCAAGCTCGTCTACTTCGACGGCACGGGCGTATGCTTGTTCGCCAAGCGGCTGGAGGATGGCAAGTTCTGCTGGCCGGGCATTACCGATGGTGTCGTGCGACTGACGGCGGCACAGTTGCAGGCACTCCTGGAAGGCCTCGACTGGCGGCGGGTGCACGAGACGCGCCAGATGCGTGTTCCAACGACGGCGAGCTAACCATCGCATTATTGCCAAATCACTGGAATCCATGCTTGAATCCGCTTCGTGACTGACGCGGCCGCTGCCCTACCCGACGATCCTCAAGCGCTTCAGGCGATGCTTCTGGCCGCGCGCGCGGAGAATGAGAGGCTCCGCCAAATCATCAAGGAGTTGCAGCGCTATCGCTTCGGCCGAAGGGCGGAGAGCCTGCCTGAGGACCAGCTGCTTTTGGGGCTGGAGGAAGCCGAGCAGGTAGAGGCGGAGGGCTTCGCCAGCGCGGAAGCCGCGGACCCCTCAAAGCGTGATGCCAGGGCTCGTAAGCGTCGCGCCAACCGCGGCTCGTTGCCCACCCATCTGTCGCGCGTCGAGCAGGTAATCGACATTGCCGACAAGATCTGCCCGTGCTGCCAAGGTCAGCTGCATGTTATGGGCGAGGACGTCTCCGAGCGTCTCGACATCGTGCCCGCCCAGTTCCGTGTGATTGTCACCCGTCGACCGAAGTATGCCTGTCGGGCCTGCGAAGAGGTGGTCGTGCAGGCGCCAGCGCCGGCACGTCTCGTCGAAGGCGGCATTCCTACAGAGGCCACGGTGGCTCATGTTCTGGTGTCGAAGTATGCCGACCACCTTCCCCTATATCGTCAGGCCCAGATCTACGCCCGCCAGGGCGTCAATCTCGACCGTTCGACACTCGCCGACTGGGTGGGCAAGGCAGCTTTCCTGCTTCGCCCTGTGCATGAGCGGCTGTTCGAGCGGCTGAAGGCTTCAGACAAGCTCTTCGCGGACGAGACCACTGCGCCTGTGCTTGATCCGGGCCGGGGGCGGACCAAAACGGGGCAGTTGTTCGCCTATGCCCGAGACGACCGACCTTGGGGCGGAATGGACCTACCCGGCGTCGCCTATCTCTACGCTCCGGACCGCAAGGCCGAACAGCCGATCCGGCATCTTCAGGGCTTTGTCGGAACCCTTGCAGGTCGACGGATACGCGGGTTACAAGGCGCTGGCCGAACGCAACGCCGTGAGCTTGGCCTTTTGCTGGTCGCACGTGCGTCGCCGCTTCTATGAGCTCGCGCAGTCCGGCCCCGCGCCGATCGCGACGGAGGCGCTCGCCCGCATCGCCCAACTCTACCACGTTGAGAGCGATATCCGCGGTCGTTCCGCCGACGAACGCCGCGCCGTCCGGCAGGAGAAAAGCCGTCCCGTCATCAATGCCCTTGAGCCGTGGCTTGGACAGCAACTCACCCTTATCAGCCAGAAGACCAAGCTGGCGGAAGCCATCCGCTACGCGCTCTCGCGCTGGCAAGGTCTGACACGATTCCTCGACAACGGTACGATCGAGATCGACTCCAACGTCGTCGAGCGCGCCATCCGTCCCATTGCGCTGAACCGCAAGAATGCGCTCTTCGCCGGCTCCGACGGCGGCGCCGAGCATTGGGCAACGATCGCTTCGCTGATCGAGACATGCAAGCTCAACGGCGTCGAGCCTCACACCTACCTCGCTGACGTGATCGCCCGGATCGTCGCCGGCCATCCACAAAGCCAGATCGACGATCTGCTGCCTTGGGCCTACAGACCTATGCCGCTCAAGGCAGTGGCCTGAGAACAGCGGTTACGATGTAGTGGCGTCGAGCTGTTGAAGGTCCTCACGACCTGCTGGGGCATTACTAAGCCGGACTGCGCTCCGGCTATTGTCGCTCGTAAAGGCCACTAGCCCCGATAAGGCGAACCAATTCCGCCTGTCGCCGCGTCCCCGTCTTTTCGAATACGTGCTGCAGGTGGGTGCGCGCCGTGGTTAGGCTGATTTCGAGCTCATCTGCGACCGCCTGTAGCCCCGCGCCGTGTGTAATTGCCATGGCCACGGCCGCCTCGGACGGGGTCAGCCGATAGAGACTGCGCAAGTGTTCCTGCGCCGTCGGAGGCGCGCTGTCTGGATCGGCCACGAACACGATCGCGGCGGGGCGGCCTGTCACAAACCAGGTCGTCTCGATAATCAGCGGCGTTACCAGCACGCTCAGCGGCCGGTGCGGCTCAGTCCGCGCAAGCGCCATCGCGCCGCCTGAGCCGCCCACTCGCTCCGCGGCCGTGGCGATCAACCGGCGAAATTGCTTGGCATCCGCCGGCATGGCTGCGCACAGCACCAATTTCTCAGCCCTAATCCCATCGGCTTCGGCGAGCAGCGCCTCGGCCGCCCGATTGGCGAACAGGATCTCGCCGTTCGCAGCCACGATCAGCACGCCCTGAGCGACTCGGTTGAGCGTCTCGGCGGTGGCATCCCTGGCGATCTCGGAACGCGAGAGCCGCAGCCTTACGCCAGCCGCGCGGACCAAGTGGGGTCCGATGCGGCGCAGCCGCTCGAGGTGCTCGGGCTCGAACTCGCCGGCCATTCTGGCGCGTCCGCAGGTGAACACGATGCGCACGTCCGGTTCGTTGACCAGCACGACCCCGATCGGGTGGCACATGTCGCCGGGCCGGCAGAAGTCGTTATAGAACTCGGAGCGCTGGTAGATCTCGCGCGGCAGGAGGTCCCACACCGGAATCAAGGTGCCCGCGTGGAGCTTGGCGATGCGCGGCAGGAACACATTGGTCTTGTGGTAGTACTGCGCATAGGTGAGGTCCGCCTCCGGCGGCATGCGTACCGAACTCGCTTCGCTACGCAATGTCCTGGCATTCTGGAACGTCAGCTTGGTGGCGGCGCCCTCAAGGAAATCCGACAAAATCTCAAGGACCTCCGGCCAGCGGCCGGGCTCGACCGCCGCATCGTAGATCTGCCCGACCAGTCGATCGAAGTCGTGCATGCGTGCACCTACATCTGTCCTGGATCGGATTCTGCCGCTCTCTCACCGAAACCATCTCTAGTCTGCCGGAAGCCGAGTTCACTGACAACCACTTCCGCGCCGGTTCGGCGCTCGCACTCATATGTTCATATGAGGCGTTGGCCGAGATCAACGTGTAGCTGTCGTGACGCCATCACGCTCAACTTCACACCAACCTCATGGGGCGAAAAATGCGAACGCGGGCAGCACTTGGTAGTCAAACCGATTGGAATGGTACGCATTACGAAACGCTCCTGACGGCGCACGAGACTGGCGGAAAGCTAGGAGCATTTGCTTCCGATGCTGGTCCGGGCGATGGACCGCCACGCCACCGCCATTTCAAGTCCGACGAAGTCTTCGTCATTCTCGAAGGGCGGCTACGCTTCTGGTGTGCCGGGAAAGCTTCCGATCGCATCGCCGGAGAAGTATTCTACATTCCTGCTGGCGTTGAGCACGCATTCGTTGTCGTTGAGCGAGCACGATGGATCGCCATTCTGTCACCGGGGGGCTCGAAGGCTTTTTCTCGGCGGTTGCCGCACAGGGATTGGAGATTCCGCGCGACCTCTCGGAAATCAAAGCGATCGCGACCCAGTTCGATATGGAGATAACCGGGCCACCCTTAGCCGTCGCTGGACTGTAAGTGACGCACTTGACGACTTATGAGAGCTAGCTTGGTAATCCGGCTGCCCGTAGCGCGTCGCCGAGAGTTTCCGCGAGCGCGGGCGTCGAGCTTGCCGACGTCGGGCAGTTCAAAGTGCTATTCATCCCGGCCAGCAACTTGGAGCCCAAGCCTCGCTGTCGCCGGTTCGGTAGAAGCGCATCTGTAACCGCACACGGTTGAACTGTAAGACAGTTTTCGATACCTAAGGATAGACACATCGCCCGCCCTACAGATGACCCTAACAAGTACCAATTAAAAGCGGGGCGGTAGGCGGAGACCTCTCACGACAAAAGGCACCTTTTAGCCTAGCAGGCTGTTGAAGAAGTCCACTTGCGAGCGACGAAGTCTGCTTCGTCGCCCCCCATCCGCTCCATCAATGACGCTCTGAGCGAATGCCGTAGAAGGCCTGCAACAGCATCGCACGCAGCAACCGCTCCGGCGCGATCGACGGGCGGCCGAGCCCAGGCGGATAAAGCACCGCAAAATCGCCGTCCATCCCCACAAGAGCCGCGTTCACGATCTCCCGTACCACCCGCAGCGGTTGGTCTCGTCGAACGCGTGCCTCAAGGTCGACATACGAAAGCAGCGAACCTGTCCGTCGTCTGAGCCGCGCATCCACAAATCCCCAAATCATCCGGGGACCAGTGAATCACGCTCCAAACAACCGCGCCAGCACTGCTTCAACAGCCTGCTAGGCGCCCGCCGCAACCTGCGGGCGATGCCGGCATCAACAGGCGGGCTGATGCGCCGAGGGCAACAAGCGCGCCTGACGCAACGCCGCCAAGTCAGCCGAGCCGGTGCAGAAGCAAGCGACGGCCAACTGGCGGATGACGATCTCGAAATGCGCGACAACCGCCTCGGTGGACACCGTCGCCGCGCGTAGCACGCCGGCCGCCTGCCCGGCGATGTCCGCGCCCAGGCGGATGGCCTTGGCCACGTCCACGCCGTCGCGGATTCCGCCCGACGCGATCAGCTTCACCGCTGGTAGCGCCTGACGTACCGCCTGCACGCTGGCCGGGGTCGGAATCCCCCAATTGGCGAACGCCATCGCCACTGCACGATCGGCGGCATCGCGGGCGCGCTCGCCCTCCACCGCGGCCCAGCTGGTGCCGCCGACGCCGGCGACATCGATCACCGCCACACCCGCCTCGACGAGCGCAGAAGCTACCGACTCGGAAAGGCCGGACCCCACTTCCTTTGCCACGATGGGCACGCCCACGCTGCGCGCGGCGCGAGCAATCTGCGCCAGGACGCCGCGCCAGTCGCGGTCGCCCTCCGGCTGTACCGCCTCCTGCAGCGGATTGAGATGGACTATGAGTCCATCCGCCTCCAGCGCATCCACCGCCCGGCGCGCCAGGTCCAGCCCGTCGGCCTCGCGCAGTTGCGCGGCGCCGATATTGGCCAGCAAGGGAATGTCTGGGGCCACGCGGCGCAACTTGCGCGTCAGCCCCTGGGAGTTGCGGGATTGCAGGCTCACGCGCTGCGAACCGACGCACATGGCGATCCCCAAGACTTGCGCTGCCTCGCTCAGATGCCGGTTAATCGTCTCGGCGCGCGGCATGCCGCCGGTCATGGAGCTGATCAGCAGCGGCGCGCGCATGGTCTTGCCCAGCAGCGAGGCGCGCAGGTCGATCTGCGTCAGGTCCAACTCGGGCAATGCGCAGTGTGCGAAACGGATGTCCTCCCAGCCGGCGGCGACCGTGGCCGGCGCCGTTCGGGGATCCAGCAGGATGTCAAGATGGTCGTCCTTGCGCTGGCTCAGGGCGGTGTCGTGTATGCTCGCTTCATCAGTCGCATCGGGCGATGGCGTTGCGTCGTTGGATCGGACCGACGGCAGCGCGCGCACGCCGCCGCCTCCCGCGCGTTCAGAACGGCCCATGCTGGCCTGCGTCGCTGCGGTAGCGGTTAGCCGAGGTCTGATAGTACTGCGCGCGGATAGCCGCCATGGCCTCGATCAACGGTTCCCATGGCACGGGTAAGCGTGCTTCCGCCATCACCCGGTGCAGCATGCGCGTATGGCCCGCCAGCTCGTCGTTGAGGAACTCCAACACAGGCATAGCCGGATAGCGCTGCAGCAGCAGGATCGCGGCGTTGTCGGCCTCGCCGGCCGACCTGTCCTTGTCGCGTCCATGCAGATCGTTCTGCAGGCGCCCTATCGCGGAGATGAGCCGCAGGACCTGGCGAAACGCCGGACGAGAGCGCAACGTCGCCATGTCCAGCCCCCACAACAACGACAGGCAGCACAACACGTTGCTGTAGGCGATCGAATCGATGCCGTTGTGCAGGTACTCGGCGTAGGACCAGCGTTCCGCCCCTGCCGTCTGCGCGTCGGCGCGCAGCGCCGCGCAGTAGCACCGGGTATCGTCGAGAAGCTGAGTATAGTCGCGATAATCATAGGCGAGCGCGGCCAGCGAAGCGCGGAGCACAGCGCAGCCCTCGAATCCGGGGAGTGCACACGGCACGCCCTGCCCCAGCGCCTGCTCGACCGCAGCGAGCTGCTCCGGCGCGATCAGGCGAAGGTCGTTGCAATCGTCGAGCCAAAACAGCAGCGCCAGTTCGCGATAGAATGCCACGATCAGAGTTTCGTCCTGCGGATCGCGGCCGGTGCGGGCGCCGGTGTCGTACAGGCTCGGGCGAATTTGCTGCAGGATGTACCGGCCGCCCCTGACCGCTTCGACGGCATGCTCGTCGGCGAACCCGGTCAGGGAACGCCCCCATTCAAGCACCTGCGACAGCGCGCGTTCGGGCTGGATCATGGTGCCACTCCTCGCCCCTCGGCTAGAACGCGCCCCCCCAATGAAGCGCCAGCCATAACCCGGCGAGTTCGGCTACGCGCACGACCCGGGTGGGGCAATACAGTTCCTTGCCGATCCACAGCTGCGTCTGCGGCAACGCATGCGCCGTATAGCGGGCGAGCATCCACTTCAGTGCACGCCCCACCGCCTGCGCGATGCACCGGCTTCCTGTCGGCTCTCCGCTTCCGTCCATCACGTGCAACGCGAACACCGCATAGGCGGTTTCCTCGAATGTGGACGCGCGACCGGCGCCCCAGCCGCCGTCGTTGCGCTGCGCCTGCAGCAGCGCCGCCAGCGCGCGTTCGTCGCGCCACTGGGGCTTGCCTTGCGCCAGCGCAGCGACCGCATGCGCGGTAGGATACAGCCAGGAAACGTGCCACTTTTCGTTGTCCCATAGACCGTGGGGATTGCGATTGGCCTCGACGTAGGCGCTGGTGCCGGCGGCGGGCTTTCCTAACATGCGCAACGCATGCAGGGCGTGGATGTTGGTCGACACCGATGCATTGCGCTCGCCTGGGAAGGTGACGAACAGCTCGCCAACTTCGAAACGGCGCAACGCATCGACTGCCGGGGCGCGGCCTGCAAGGCGCAGGATGCACAACGCAACGGCGGTGTCGTCCGCATCGGCCGCGAAGTGCAAGGCCGGGCCCAGACCGCGCGCGCCCAGGCGGGCGTCGAGCTGCAGGACGATCACGCCCACCGCCTCGGCGAGCGCGGGATGCGCGAACAGCCCTGCCAGGTGCAGGGAGTATAGCGACCAGCATGGCTCGAATACATTGATCGGCCAGACGTTGGGGACGACACCTTCGATGCCGCTGCGCGTCGCCCGCGATGCAGCCTGCAGATACGCGTCGGCGCGCCCGACCTGCGTCGTGCTCCCCTGTGTCGCGGCGTGCGCACGCCACGCGGCGGTCGCCGCCGGACTGATGCCGATGCTGCCGTCATCATCCGGATATGCGGTGGTCGGCGACGTTCCCCAGGCTTCCCAGGAGTGCAGCAACGGATGGCCGCTCGGCAACTTCGCCACCGCCCCCAACTTGACCAGGCACGCTTGCCGCAATGGCAACAGCGTCGGGTGGCGCGGAAACGCCACGCCGCCCAACAGGGATGAAGCCTCGTTGCACAACTGCGGCAAAATCAGCTCCGCGCCGATCGGCGCGTCTTCCGGCACCGCATGCGCGTAAGGATCAGGCTGGCGCTCGAGGAACCGAGTTGCAGTCTGGACTGCGTCGGCAACCGCGGGAAGAGGATCGGCACGCTGCAATGCCAGCAACGCCGCCCAGGTGGGCGCATGGCGGAACAGCGGGAAGTCCGCGCTTCCCCATCCGCCATCGGCCTGTTGCTGCGTGATGAGCCACGCGTATGCATCCTGCCGACCGGTGACGTTGCCGTGGAACTGCAGAGCTCGCGCCGTGTCGTAGACGGACGGACCGACGCTGCCGCCGTCGCTCATCTCGTTTAGCAGATGGCGCAGTTCGGAAAGGATCTGTTCGGACAGCGCGTTCACGCGGTATGTTCCTTCTGCAGGCGGTTGACGAGAATTCAGGTCGGGCAGACGCCGCGCACCTCGCCAGCCCGTCGCGGCCCGGCGCATGTGCAGCCCCGGACGGCCGCCCTGCTCCGGCGCGGGACGCGCGCCAATGCTGGCGCCGGTCCGCCGAATAGGCTTGCGCACAGCGCCGTGCGCCGCGGCCGTGCTGGGCAACCGCTGACCATCCCCGCGGACTCGGACACAGCGCAGCATGCACCGCTGACGCCGGCCGATCGCTGCGGCACAGGGGCGGCTCCATGCGGACGGGGAGCTCATGCGCACGGCGTGTGCTTGAAGAGATACGCTTTGGCCCGCTGCAGCATCTGCACCAACCGTTCCGCACGCGGCCCCAGCGGGGCGATGGCCTCCCCGGCATCGCGCAAGAGATCCAGCGCGAACTGGCGCGCTGCCTGCAGCCCCATGATCGACGCGCAGGTCGGCTTCTGCGCTGCCGCGTCCTTGCCGGGGGTCTTGCCCAGCGTCGCGGCATCCGCTGTCGCGTCGAGAACGTCGTCGACCACCTGCAACGCCAGGCCAAAACAGGCGCTGTAGCGATCCAGCGCACGGTACAGCGGAGCGTGCGCGGCATCCTCCTCGATGGCGCATAGGGCGCCCATGCGTACGGACGCGCGCACTAGTGCTCCGCTCTTCATCCGGTGCATCGCCACGATCCTGTCCAGCTCGACGTCCTTTCCGACCAGCGACAGATCCATGGCCTGACCGCCTGCGGCACCTTCGGCGGACACCGCCTGCGCCAGTTCACGCACAAGCGCGATACGATTGTCGCCCGGCGCATCCAACCTCGCCAGGGCCAGAAAGGAGTGCGCCTGCAGCGCATCGCCAACCAGGATCGCAGTGGCTTCGCCGAACTTAACGTGCACGGTCGGAAGGCCGCGGCGAAGCACGTCGTCATCCATCGAGGGCAGGTCGTCGTGGACCAGGCTACAGGCGTGCATCATCTCGATGGCTGCGCCGACGTCGTCGAGCATGTGCGCCGGCGTGTCGGCCAGTGCGCCGGCAGCCAGACAAAGCAAGGCGCGGGTGCGCTTCCCGCCGTGCAAGGTGGCATAGCGCATGGCCGCCATCAACTCGGTCTCACCGTCATTTTCGCCGCAGAGGAGACGCGCCAGCGCCTGTTCGACCCGCTTTGCGCCGTCCTGCATCCAGATCTCCGGCAGCAGCCTGCCGGATGCGCCGCGCGCCTGAGCGCCCAATTCCCCGGGCGCGGAAACGCCAGTTCGGTCGTTGTGTAGCGTGGAACCGGTCTGCATGTTGTTCATAGTCCTTGTACCTGACACGGCCACTGCGAGCTCCTAACCGCCGCGGTATTGCCGGTGTCGCACTGAGTGCAGCGCGCCTTTCCGCTGCCCGCCAGACGGGGCATGCGATGCCAGCTCATGAGAATCCGATGCGGACTGCCATGGACGGATGTGCGGTCGGGTAATAGCGTCGGCCTTTTTCGACACCGCTCAGCAACCGCGGCCTCACCCCGGCCCCGTGCATGGTCAGCGCCAAGGCGATGCAGAACTGCACCATTTCCAGGCATACCAAGTGGTAGCCGATGCAGACGTGTGGTCCGGTACCGAACTGCAGCATGTCCACCGGCCGGATCGGCTCTGTGCGTTGAAGCCACCGCGCCAGCTGGAACTGATCAGGCGACTCGTGCAGCAGCGCCGAGGTCGAGAAATGCAGCAGCGGGATGCACAGATGGGTGCCCGCCGGAATGCGTCGTTGGCCGAGTTGCAATTCCTGCAGCGCGCGACGCGGCAGGAGCGTGGTCGCCGGATGCATGCGCAGCGTCTCGCGGAACAGCGCCTCGGCGACCGGACACTGCGCCAGGTCCGCGTGCCGGGTCGGCACCGCGCCCACGCGTAGCGCCTCCTCGACCAGGGCGTCCCACAGCAGAGGCTGCCGAGCCAACTCGATCACCATCCAGGCCATCGTCGAGGCGGTGGTGTCGTGACCGGCAAGCAGCAGCAAGCGGATGTTGGCAACCAGTACGTCATCGGAGAGCACATCGTCACTGCGATCGAAGGCGCTCACCATATCGTTGATCAACCCGGTGCGCGCGGCATGCGCGCGCGCGTCGCGGACGAACTGGCGCAACTGCGCATCGATCCAGTCGCGGGCGGCGCGGCCGCGCCGCAAGGGCAGTCCGGGAAGGTCGATCGGGGGCGCGACGATCAACTGCAGCAGTTGCCGGTACTTTCGATGCCATCCCGGCAGATCCTGCGCGGGGATTCCCATGAGGCTGAAGATCAGCTTGAGCATCAGGTCGCCGGTTTCGCGCAGGATGGTCACGTCGCCGCGGTCGCGCCACGCCTGCACCCGCGCTCGGATGACGGGCGCGAACAGGTTGCCGATGCCGGCCTGGGTCAGCCCCTTGGGCAGGAACGCCGCCTTTATCGCATCGCGCGCCTGGCGGTGCGGGCCGCCGTCCTGGGCTACCAACGTTCCGCCAAGCAATTCGGGCGCGATCTCTTCGATCAGCGCTGAGGACACGTCCTTGTGCCGGAGCAGTGCGAACGCATCCAGATCCACGCAGGTCATCAGGTGTCCGGCAGGGCCGAAATCCAGCCAGAAGTGGCTGCCCAGCGTCCGTTCCCCGCGCCGCAGCAGGCGCGGCAGGTCGCAGACGATCGCGGGAAGATGCCCGATCAGGGGGAAAGCGCCGGGCATGACCGGGATGTCGTGCCGCAACCGGTGCCGACGGTCCAGCGGGTTGAGCAGCATGTCCATCAGCAGCGCGGCGCCGCGGCCGCTTCGGTGATGCCGCCGGCAGGCAGCGCTGCGGGGCTGTTGCCACCGTCGGCGAACGTCGGCACATGCGCCAGCAGGCCGCCGTCGACGCACACGACCTGGCCGGTAATGAACGCAGCATCGCCAGAGAGCAGGAACGCCACCAGCGCGGCCACGTCATCGGGGCGGCCGACGCGCGGCAGGAGCTGGTGCCGGCGCAGATGCCGTTGCATGCACTCGTCCAGCTTGGCGAGGAGACGCTCGGACATGATGAGACCCGGCGCAACAGCATTGCAGCGAATCTGCGCATGACCGTACTGGGTGGCGAGCGAGGCCGACAACATGTTCATCGCCGCCTTCGACGCGGCGTAGGACGTCTGCGCGGTGTCACCGCTGAGCCCCTGGCACGACGACATGTTGACGATCGCGCCACCGCCGCGGGCGATCATCCGTGGGATGGCCTGTCGGCAGCAGAGCAGCGTGCCGCGCAGATTCGTCGCCATAGTCTCATCCCAGACGACCAGGTCCAGGTCGAGGATCGCGCAGTCGCGTGGGGTCAGATGCATGGCGCTGGCGTTGTTCACCAGCAGGTCGACCCCACCGAAGTGCCGCTCGGCCGTCTCGAACAGCGCTGCCACCGCCTGCGCATCGGCGATGTCCGTGGCCAGGGCCAGCCCGTGGCCCGCTTCGGCCGCTATCTGCGCGGCGCAGGCGATGGCCGCCGGGGCATTAATGTCGGCCACCACCACTCTGCCGCCCTCTCGGGCGATGGCGAGGGCGCATGCCTTGCCGATGCCGGCGCCGGCGCCGGTCACCACGGCCACCTTGCCTTCAAACCGTCCCACCGTGTCCTCCTGGGTTGCCTTGGTCTTTCGCGGCGTGCTGCTCAGCCTCCGCCGGAGAAGGCGCAGGGTCGGCGCCGGCGCGCTCGTCATCGCCAGCGTCGCTTTCGATGACCCGAATGGCGGCGACCGGGCACTGGCTGGCCGCGAGCCGCACGGCGGCGTGCAGCGCCTGCGGGACCGTCGCCACGCATAATTCGGCCACTCCGTCCGGTTCGCGCTGGCGAAAGGTGCCCGGCAGCGTCAGCGCGCACTGCCCAGTGGTTCCGCACAGATCCTGGTCGACCAAGACGCGCATCTCAGCCCCCCTGCGCATGCAGCCGCACCGGCAGCGCGCGGAACGTCCTAAGGAACGCGGAGGGCTCCCTAGTCGGCTGCTCGGCCAATGCCAGCGTGGGAAAGCGCGCCTGGATCCGCGGCAGGCTCTCGGCCAACTGCACCCGGGCCAATTGCGCACCGAGGCAGAAGTGGATGCCGTGGCCAAAGCTCAGCATGATCTTCCCGTCGCTCGACATGCCAGGACTGGTGCCGTAGAACCGCGCGGGATCGAAGCGGTCGGGATCGGCGAAGGCGTCCGGGTCGCGATTGCCGGCCGCGATCAGCACGCGCACGTCCGCGTTCTTCGGGATTGCCACGCCGCCCAGTTCGATGTCGCGTTGGGCGATACGCGGAATGGAGCTGAACATGGCGGGCGCGTCGCAGCGCAGGACCTCTTCGACGAATGCCTTCACTCCCACGGCGTCCCCCTGAAGCCAGTGCCGCTGTTCGGGAAACGCCAGCATCGCCAAGACGCCATGGTCGATGCTCGCAGCAGTGGTGGCGAAGCCGCCCAGCAGCATGCCCCACAGCATGCTGATCAACTCCGCATCCGACAGCGTGTCGGCATCGTCGTCGTGCGCGCCGACTAGCGTCGACACGATGTCGTGGCGGGGATCGGTGCGTTTGCGCCGTATGAGGTCGCCGAAGTAGGCCTGCACCCTGGCGCTGGCCGCGTCCGCCGCGGCGAGCTGGGGATCGCTGGCGTGCGGGCTCAGGCCTTCCAGAATAGCGCCGATGCCAGTGGCGAGCCCGAACATGTCGTCCTGGGGCATGCCGAACAGTTCGGCGAAGACCAGCATGGGCAAGGCCAGCGCGAATTCCCGGTGCAGGTCCACCGCCTCCCCCGCTCAAGCGCGGGCGCCATGCAGTCCAGGCGCTCTGCGACGATGCGCGCGATGCTCGGTCGCAGGTTGTCGATCTCGCGCATAGTGAAATCGCGCGAGATCAGCCGGCGCAGACGCGTATGCGTCGGTGGTTCCTTCATCGCTAGCGTGGACGCCAGCAGACTGAGCGACAGGCTGGTCGCCGCACGCGGGAAATAGCGCGCCAGTTCGCCCGGCGCCGGTCCCCGGAACGCATCGCCCGTGGCCTTGAGCACCCAGTAAATATCGACGTGGCGGCTCAACAGAAAGAGGCCCGACGCCGCGCGATGCACCGGATCGTGCTCGCGCAACCACCGCATGAACGGATAGGGGTCGTGGATACACGCTGGCGACGCCAGTTCGGCGAAGGCATCCCGGCATGCTGCCGTTGTTTCTTGCACGTCCATCTTGATTACCTGTTGGCTAGCTGATCTGATCGGCGCGTTCTAGGCACGCCGGCAAATTGCAGAGAAGATCGCGATCCGGGCGGCGTCCGCACATCACCAGAGCACCGGGAACTCCTCGAACCCGCCAGTGATGATCTCCTTGCGCAACTTGAGCGCTTCGGGGGCCACGGCCAGGCGCAGCGCGGGAAAGCGCTGAAAGATCGAACCGACCACCACCCTGAGTTCCAGCCTGGCCAGCGCCATGCCAATGCAGTAGTGCGACCCGTGGGAGAACGCCAGGTGGGGGTTTTCGTCGCGTCCGATATCGAAGATTTCCGGGTCATCGAAATGGCGCGGATCGAACGACGTCGCCGGCAGGCCGACGAGCACCTTGCTCTCCGCGGGAATATGCACGCCCGCGATAGTCACGTCGGTCCTCGGATAGCGCATGACGCCGTCCCAGCCCGCGCCCGGCGGGTACATGCGCAGGATTTCCTCCACCGCTTTGTCCACCAGGGATGGATCGCCGACTAAGCGTTCGCGCTGTTGTGGATGGCGGAGCATGGCCAGCAGGCCGAATTCGATCTGCGCAACGGTGCTCTCGTGCCCCGCCACCAGCATGCCCGCAGCCAGGCCGATCGCCTCTTCCTCGGACGCCTTGCCCTGGTCGACCGCCGCGAGCAGATCCGTCAGCAGGTTGTCGCCCGGATCTTGGCGCTTGTCCGACATCTTGCCGCGAATGTAGGCGCGCAGTTCTTCCCAAGCCAAGCGAGACGCGCTGCGCGGACCGCTTTCATGCTGATGCGTCATCACCTCGTCGGACAGTCCGGCGAAAGAAGCGTGATCCTCATAGGGCACGCCAATCAGCGCGCTGATGACCATGGCCGGAAGCGGAAAGGAGAGGTGGCGCTTCAGGTCGGCGGGCTGGGGCTGGGCGGCCAGCGTCTCGAACAACTTCGCGGCGATCGCCTCGACTTGTTGCGCGAGCAGTTTCACCCTGCGGTTGCTGAAGGCCGGCGCCACGATCGTGCGTAACCGGTCGTGCTCGCCCCCCTCGTGCGAGACCAGCCACCCCGGCGAACCGAGAATGACTGAATCTGGGGTGAATGCCGCTGGCGGCATTCCCGCGGGGCGGAACGCCGCATCGGACAGCGCCGCCTTGGCCTCGTCGTAGCCTGTCACCCACCAGCCTTCGTGCCCGGACGGGAAGCGCACGCGGTGGATCGGACCGTTGGCGCGTAGCGCCAACATCTCGGGCGAGGGCTCGATGTGATCGACGCGCCACATCGGCAACGTCGGCAGTGGTTTTTTGGGACATCGTGGCACTTCAGTCTCTAACCTATGGAAGGGCGAAAGGCGCTGCGGGCAGCCAATGACGTGAGACTGCATGTGGATGTCCGCGGCGTAGCCGACTTATCCTGCGCCTTCGAATTCAGGATAAGGCGCGTGTGGTAGGCCGGCCTTTGAGTCGTAGCCGGCCATCGACATTTCGTTCACAAGGGTCGAAGAGGGCGGCAGCCTGTTTGGCAGCGGCGGTTTCGCCGGGGTTCCCTTTCCATAGAATGCTATCTGATGCGGATTTGACATTTTCGGCGGCTCCGGCTTGCAACGAAGGAGTTTCAAAACTCGTGCCAATTTGGCGACCCAGCAGAGGAAAAAATATTACATTATTTTCAGCGAGTTGGCCTGAGGCCAGACAGCTCGGCGAAATAGGTCGGTGTCGCGGACCCGACAAAAGGCGACAGAACAGGTCGGATAGCGCACACGCCAAACTGGCGACTTCATGAGTTGTCTGTCCCGGAATGATGGCAGGCCGCCTGACCTTTTGAACCATGGCCCACCTCTCATGTAGTCATCTGGGGCGAACGAGGCCTGCTCGATGATAACGCCTGCCTCGCGGGTCCCATTTCGGATGTCATGCAGATGATCTGCTGAAGGATCGTGTGACTGGCAACGTATCGACGGAGATTCGCTAGCGCGGCCTCTGCTGCAGCGAAGCCGTCGATGAAAACGAGGAATTGGCGAAGGCCATCGTCGGTCGGCCGAAACTGATCACAGAAGGAGCGGCCTGCGCCGTAAGCGTTTGGGTGAACACGTCGCGCCGGCCTTGAGCTGGGCACGGTTGGACTTACCGCCCAGCTCTCTCACTTACCTACCGCACATAGCGACCGCTTTTGCGCTTGGCCGGCGCGTGCTCATCGGCCTCTACGCTGTCCTGATTATGAATGACTGCCAACTCGTCCCCCATTGCGGAGATCAAGGCCGCGACGCGGCCTCGCGCGGTAGTTCCGTGAGTTCCTCAATCCGACGCCGGCCTTCCGCGATGGCAATAAAATCGATGCGCTCGTCGACCGGCAGAGGCGGAGCGTTGCGGCTGGTCTCGTTGCCCGGCAAGCCTTCGAAGAAAAGTGCGATCCCATAGCACGATCGTTGTCCGCGGCGAAGGAGCAGGGCAGACGATCAAGTCTGCCGCCTAAAGGCGGCAAGCCCCTACCGCCAATTGTTCAAACGACCCGCAAGCCCCCGGCTATGTCGAGCAGGCGGCAAGGCAGGCGCCAGCGGCGGGTCCAGCCTGCGAACTGGCAGGCCATGGCCCGCCCCCAGCCGCTGATTGGACAGATGTTGCAGAAGGAGCGGACCCTGGCTGAAAAGGTAGTGCAGGCCGGCGACCGGCTGGTCAGCTTGTTCGAGTCGCATGCCGGTGTCATCGCCAGGGCGAACGCCGCAAGCGGCATGTCAGCAATTAATGGGCGTCGCCGGCGAGCTCATTGACGTGGTTTTATATTTCTGAATTCGTTTCAACTGCGGCCCAGGTCGACACTCTTCACCTGCCGCTCTTCCACGCCGCAGGAATGCAGGGAAATTCACGTTCCTGCCAGCGAGCATGCGCCAGATACTCAAGCGCGATTGTCTGAGAAAGGTAGACGATCTGAGCTGGCTGGATCGCACGCGGAAGGTCGCCCAGTGCGATTCCTAGGGTTTCGGCATACGCTATGACTGTACGGTAGCCCGCGAGGCCTCGCAGGAACACATGCGAGCGCGGGTCAGACCACAATTGAGCAATCTCGTTAAGCATCGAGCGGCAACCATTTACGGGAGCTAACATTTCACGGACGCGCGACCTCGCTTTGGCAATGTAGTCCGCGCGTGTCTTCAAGTGGAGGCGTTCGTAAGTCCAGCGGTGCGCTTTCCATTTCTGATCGGCGACCATTGCCCGCAGGAGTGAAACCGAGCCGCCTTCCAAGATAAGCAACGGCACGTGCTGATCAAATTGCGCTACATGATCGTGCAACAGGGAGTTCGCCTCTGCGGCATAGATCTCTCCAGCAATAACTGGCCTTTGAGCAAGGTAGATTCTACGGGTGAACCGCAGTTCGGCGTTTGAGGGTCGGCCGCTTCCGACGGCGAGTTCGGGATAGCATTGGATTCGGTCTAGAACGAGCACCGGCGCGCCCGTACGCTGAGCGAGTTCGAGGGACGCGGCGGTTTTGCCGGCCGTCGTCGGTCCAATAATGAGGTGCAGTCGCGGACTCATGACAGCGCAGCAGCAAGACGATCATTTCGGACGTGCGCAAACGCGTATTGTAGCCAAGGAGTAAACTCGGAAGGTTTCTCGCTCAGATATCGGGAGAGTGTCGGAGGAGGAAGGTAGGTCAAGTCAGTTACCTCAGCCGGTTGCGCGCCGGGATTCCGTTGCATACAGCCACGCACAAATGATCAATTTCGCGCTCGATCAGTCCAGGTTCGACGCGCGCCTCATATTGAAACACGCCGACTGGCCGCAGTCGGCAATCAAGTCCCATCTCTTCTTCGAGCCGGCGGTGAGCGGCAGCCAAAGTCGCCTCACTTGATCGGAGATGACCGCAGAACGTGTTAAACCAACAACCCGCGAGTGATACTTCACTGCCGCTCGACGCTGCATCAGAATTTCACCCGCCTATTGACCAAAAAAATCGACAACGCTCGGTCAGAAGCCTCTTTTATTTAGCAGTTACCTTGTCCTCGTCACCGACGAGGACCGCTTTTTCCAGCGGGACTTGGAGGAGACGCTCCCAGCCGGTATCGCAGCCGTGCCCTAGGGCCTCCTCACCTGTTCGCAGAAGACTGAATCGAAATAAACGAGCGATGACTGGCGCTGCAGCTCAGTACAAGGAAAGAACACGGTTAGGCTATATGGTGTCGAGCTTCGCCGCTCGGGGAGGGATTTCCAATCTGGTGCTTTCATCGTTTGAGCATGGCCGAGATGACATGCCGGACAAGGGGAGCATGTTGGGCGAACCGAAGCCCAGCATGGCGTGCAAGCCGTGCCACCGGTTGCTCGCTCGAGTAGAGGCCGACGAGTATATTCGTAGCATGGTAGAGAGGCGCCGCAGACAGGCGCAGCCACCTTTCATATCTGTGCAGCATGGCGGGATCGGCAATGTCACGGCCGTGGCGACTTGCAGTTAAGATTGCATCGGCAAGTTGCTTTTGGCTGCTGAGACCGATGTTGAAGCCATGCGCAGTCACCGGATGCATTCCGATAGCAGCGTCCCCGATGAGTGCCGCGCTCGGCGCCTTGAATTTGTGCGCCCACGTGGTGACCAGCGGATAGGTGTGGCGGTTGCTTGCCAATTCCATCTTCCCGAGACGGCCTCGACACCGGTTCGTCAATTCCAAGAGGAACAAATCGTCGTTGAAGGCAAGCAGTCTGTCTGCCTCGCTTGAGGGCAGAGTGAGCAGCAACGAGGACATCCCCTCCCCGACAGGCAACATCGCTATCGTTTGATGATGATCGAACCATTCGGTTGCCACCTGGTGATGGGCGCCCTCATGTCGCACACGGCAGATCAGCATCGAGTGGCCAAGCCGATTAATGTCGGCGCCGATGCCGAGCAGATCACGCGTGGGCGACAGGCGCGAATCCGCGGCAACAACAAGCCGGGCACTCAACTGCATGCCGTCAGAAAGCGTTATCACTGCTCCTTTGTGGCTGGTCGTTGCACGGACAACCGAGTGGCCGCAAAGCAGAAGTGGCTCATCACCCAGCCGAACGACTTTGAACAGCGCATCGCGAATGTGGCAGTTCGGGACCAAAATTCCGAGGGGTTCTCCAGACGCTCTGGGAGCGTCAAAACGCAGTGCGAAAGTGCTCGAACCGTTGAGCACTCGCGCGCCATAAAGCGGCGATTTCTCCGAAGCTGGGATCGTATCCCAAGCGCCGAGCTGGCGAAGGATTCTGATGGAGGCGGAAGTCAGAGCGATTTCGCGGCCATCGAAAGGCGCATTCGCGAGACGGTCGATGGAGTTCTGTTCAACAACAGCCACCTCGAGTTGGCTTTGGGCGAGCGAAGCGGCGAATGAAAGGCCGACCGGCCCGGCTCCTACGACAACAATATCGAAGCAACGGTTAAGGCTGCACATCACCGTACCGCCATGGGTGGAATTGTGCAGGGCAGATGCAGGTTACACTCGGACCGGTGCTGTGCGCCGCCTTCGGGCGGCTGCATCGCGCCAAGGCGCAGGGCAGTAAAACCCGAAGCGTACCATCGGTCCAATTGCGGACGCGCATGATTGGACCAGTCATAGTCTCCTCGCAGCCAAACGTAAGGCCAGCCAGCAAGCGAGTTTCTCACAGTGCCGGCTGTTGACTGGCGAAGCCCCACAATCACGCTGCGCACAGGGTCGGCATCAACCATCGTCGAGCGCGTCACCCCCGACCCGCGGAATGATCTGGCCGCCGCCCGCGCTCCCACATCGCCGGCTCTGCTCATTCTTCGCGACCGTTTTGATCGAAAGCGCGCATAGGTCTTCGGCCGCGACTCGTCGAAGCAGCAGAGCCGACCACTACGGTGAAAAGGCAAAACCGTCGAGACGGTGACACTGGCGACCAAACTCCCACTGAGCATTCGTTCTCCCTTGCAGAGCCGATAAACCACGGCAATGAGGAGATAGTCCTGATCTGGATCAGCCAGACGCGTTTGAAGGTAGAGCGGGCTCCCGCTCCACTGGTGATCGCGACCTCGCACTCGCAACCCGTACAGAGCATGGCAACTCAGCCCGGATAGCGGCTTCATTCACCGTTCCAGATCGTCATCCTGGTCGACGAGGATCCGCTCGGCGGCGCCGTCGAGATCCTCATATTGACCACTCCTCAAGGCCCACACAACGCCAGACAGTCCCAGCGTGCCGAGAAACAGAGCCACCGGAATGAGGTAGACAAGCGTCGTCACGACGGCTGCGCCGATGCATGAATGCCAGAGCGCGCAGCTGTCGAAGAAACTCTCGTCATCCTGGCGCAAAGCCTTGCAGACGCAACGCATTTCCAATGACAAGCAGTGATGAAGCGGACATGGCGATCGCCGCGATCAATGGCGTGACGTGTCCCAGTATGGCGATCGGCACGGCGACAGCATTGTAGACGATCGCGATCACGATGTTCTGGCGGATAAGACTTCCCGCCTTGCGCGAGACATCCAGCGCGAGAGGCAATGCCAGAAGACTTTCGCGCAGGAAGACGAAGTCGGCTGCGTTGCGCCCAATGTCAGCGGCGGTTGCCGGTGCGATCGAGACACGTGCTGCGCTCAGTGCAGGCGTGTCGTTGAGGCCGTCACCAACCATCAAAACCCTGTGTCCGTCTTTCGCCAGGGTCTCGATGCATTCGACCTTGCCGGACGGCAGCAGGCACGGAACGAAGTCATCGACACCCAGCACCTTCGCAACCTCGCCGCAGGCTGCCGCGGTATCGCCCGACAGCATTTGGACCGACACCCCGAAATCGTTCAGTTGCCCGATCGCCGCCTTGGCATCGGCGCGCAGCGCATCCTCGAAAACAAAGGATGCGACAATCATCCCGTTTTTCGTCAGCACCGTTCCGCCGTAGCGATGTTTGCCTTCTCCACCGGTTCGAGCCTTCCAGCCAGCCCACCCGCGTCGGCCCAGTCGCCAGGTACTTCCCACGTCAGTGGCCTCGATTCCAAATCCCGGATGCTCTGTGACGGCATCGAATTTGTGTTGCCCGCCAGGAGCGGCAAAGCCGGTTATGGCCTTTGAAAACGGGTGACGCGAATGCGCGGCCATGTCGGCGGCGATTGCTAGCATGCCCGGATCAATCGAGCCTGCATTGACCAGCCGGGGCTGACCGAGCGTGAGCGTTCCGGTCTTGTCGAACACCGCTGTATTGATCGTCGCCAAGCGCTCCATGGCCGAACCGTCCTTGACCATGATGCCGCTCTCGAACAGGCGCCGCGCGGCGACCACCTGCACGATCGGCACGGCGAGACCGAGCGCGCATGGGCATGTGATGATGAGAACGGCGATGGCGATGGTTATCGCCTGGTGCCAGTCGCCGGTCGCCACCATCCAGCCAAGGAACGTCGCGAAGGCGGTGAGATGAACCACTGGGGCATAGAGCGCTGAAACGCGATCGGCGATCCGGCGATAGTGCGCGCGGCCACCCTCTGCGGCTTCCATCAGGCGAACCATTTCCGCCAGAAACGAGATCTTTCGCGGCGGCTGTCGCCTCAATCGTCAGCGGGCCGGTCAGGTTGAGCACGCCGGCCTGCACAGTCTCGCCCGGCGCCACGTTTTTCGGCGCGCTTTCGCCTGAGGCCAGCGAGCAGTCCAGATCCGACGCCCCCTGAATGATCTTGCCGTCGACGGGGATTCTTTCACCGACCGCGATCAGCAGCTGCATCCCCGGTTCGATCTCGCCAACCGGCAGATAGTCCCGCGCGCCGTCGCCGCGCAGCACCATGGCGCCGCGTGCGGCCAGCTGCGACAGGCCTTTAACGGCGGTCCGGGCACGTTCGCGCATCACGTGATCCAAGGTGCGGCCGATCAACAGGAAAAACAGCAGCGACACCGACGCGTCGAAATAGGCGTGGTCGCCATGGCTGATCGTCTCATAGAGGCTCATGGTATAGGCGAGCGAAACACCGACCGCGATGGGCACGTCCATATTCAAGCGGCCGTGGCGCACTGCATTCCAGGCCGAGCGGAAGAAGATGCCACCGGCGAAGGCGAGCGCCGGGATCGCGATCAGCGCCGAGACCCAGTGAAACAGGTCGCGGGTAGCCCCTTCGGCGCCGGACCAGACCGAGACCGAAAGCAGCATGATGTTGCCTGCCGCAAAGCCGGCGACAGCGACGGCGCGGATCAGCTCGGCAAGCGTCTTGTCTCTTTCATCGATCTCGGCGGCGAACAGATGCGCCTCGTAGCCCAGTCGTCCCAGCGCAGCGACGAAGGGCGGCACCTCGTCCCCATGCCACCGGATCGCGACGCGTTTCGTCGACAGGTTGACACGGGCGCCTTCGACATTGTCGAGCTTCGCCAGCGCCGCCTCGATCGTTCGGATGCAGGCAGCGCAATGAATCGTCGGCACGGAAAGGTCAGTCTGGCGAAGATCGTCGCCAAGCGAGCGGCTCGCGAGCCTGATTTCCTGGCTGGATGGCAGCACCGATGCGGTGCTGCCCAGATCCAGCGCCATTTCGGCGCTCGGTGCACAACAGCTCATTGCAGCGCTCCATGGGAAATCATGATCCTGCGGACGTCGCGATACGGTTTATCCAGACCGGCGTCGACGTCGACTTCGACAATCCAGACGCCACCCTTCGGCATGTGCTGGGCTGCGAATTCCTGGCCCGAGGCGAGGGCGAGCGTGACGGACTCGTCCTCTTTCTCGTATGCGGGATGGCGAAACAGCATCTTGACGCCATGCAAGGGAACCGGCTTGCCGGCGGTATCGGTGAGGCCGTAGCGGACCTCGCCCCATGCGATGGTCAGCTTTCCGGTCCAGCCAAGGGCTGCCTGCGCGCGACCCTCCTTGGCCTTCTTGTTGAATTGCTGGCTCGCCACATAGGTGTTTTCGACGACTAGTCCGGTCCAGCTTGTGTTGGCGAGCGTCGCCATGGTCAGATTGACCGCGATGACCACGCCGAAAAAGGCCAGAACAATGGCCAGCATGTGCCTGCCGGTGAATTCGCGGGGTTTCTCAGCGTTAGCGGTCATCTGGCGATCTCCGGCGCGTTGAAAGTGGCGGTGTATTCGTCCGCCTCGAAACTCGATTTGTCCTCGACACGGAACTTGAAGGTCTGTGCCGGAGCGTGGATCTGGTCCGCCGGTTGCCGAACGAAGACCTTCAACGTTTTCAGTCGGTCGGGTTCGATCAGGATGGCCAAGGAACGGCCTGCGGGGATGTCGTCGCCGACGACGATCATATCAGCGCCTTCAAGGCCCTGCATGGTGACGACGATCGTCCTCGGTTCAGGGATCATGTTGAGCAGCTTGACAGTATAGCCGTTGCGTATGGACCCGTCAGACAGCGTGACGAACTGCGGATTGCGGTCATGCAGCACGTTCAGTTCAAGCCGATCGCGCGTCAGCAGCGAATAGAGCAGGCCAAGCCCGATCAGCGACCACAGGCACATGTAGATGTAGGTGCGCGGCCGAAAGATCTTGCGAATGTGAAAATGTACCACCTGATCGGAGAAGGTGCCAACACGAGCCCTGACCAGCGACGGATTGATTGAACTGGAGCCGCCTGCGATCGCCCGCGTCATGTTGGCGTTGTAATCGGAGAGCGTCGCGTAGGAGATCAGCCCACGCTCCTTGCCGAGCTTGTCCATGACGCCATCGCATGCGTCGATACACAGCGCGCAGGTGATGCATTCGAGTTGCTGGCCGTCGCGAATGTCGATCCCCATCGGGCAGACCGCAACGCAGGCATTGCAGTCGACGCAATCGCCGACGGACTGCCCGGAGGCTTGGACCTTCTTGGCGTGACGCGAGCGCGGTTCACCCCGCCAGTCATTGTAGGTTACGGTGAGCGAATTCTCGTCGAGCATGGCTGCCTGAATGCGTGGCCATGGGCACATGTAGGTGCAGACCTGTTCACGCATCAGCCCGCCGAACGTGTAGGTGGTTGCTGTCAGGACGGCGATGGTGATGTAGGCAACCGGTGCGGCGGTACCGGTGAAAAGCTCGCCCACAAATGTCTGCGCATCAGCGAAATAGAAAATCCAGGCGCCGCCGGTCGCCGCGCCTATGACCAGCCAGATCGTGTGCTTCGACAAGCGCATCATCAGCTTGCGCGCGGTCCAGGGACCTGCATCGAGCTTGATGCGGGCGTTGCGGTCGCCCTCTATCGCGCGCTCCACAACGAGGAACAGATCAACCCACACCGTCTGAGGGCATGTATAGCCGCACCAGGCACGGCCGACGGTCGAGGTAATCAGGAAAAGACCGACGCCGGCCATGACCAGAAGGCCAGCCACGTAAAAGAATTCCTGCGGCCATATCTCGATGAAGAAGAAATAGAACCGCCGATTGGCGAGATCGAGGAGCACGGCTTGATCTGGGGCAAATGGACCGCGATCCCAACGCAGCCACGGCGTCATATGGTAGATGCCAAGCGTGATCGCCATCACCAGCCATTTGAAGCGGCGAAAGCTGCCTGAGGTGCGCTTGGGGAAGATTTTCTTGCGTCTGGCATAATGCGGCCGGCGCGGATTGCGGGAATTCATGGCCGAGGCTTCGAGCCGTTCTATTCGCGTACTACTGCACACGTGCGTCTCCACTCCCAGCCGATGTCAGAAGCGTGCCGCATTGATGATGCGGCGCAGCCGAAATGGTGTCGAGGCCCGGCTCGCGCCGGGCCTCGTCGCTTGGCAGGGGAGGCCGAGAATAGGGCTTTCCTTCCTATTCTCCGCCGCCAAGCGAATGGACATAGACCGCAAGTTCCTTGACTTTGATCTCGCCGAGACGGCCGACCCAGGCCGGCATGACTCCCTGTTTCGGTGCACGGACCTGGGCGGCGATGGCCGCCTCGCCGGATCCATAGAGCCAGATCGCATCGGTCAGGTCGGGCGCGCCGAGCTCCTTGTTGCCCTTTGCATTGTCGCCATGACAGCCCACACAATTTTCAGCAAAGACCTTGGCGCCGGGCTCGATCAGACTTGCGTCCTGGACCTTGCCGGAAAGGCTGGCGACGTAGGCGCTGACCTGAGCAATCTGGTCAGCGGTTATGATGTCGCCAAAGGCAGGCATTTCCGACAGGCGCGTGTCCGGATCGGACGCGAAGCGGATGCCGTGCGTAATTGTCTGCTGGATCTGCTCGGCCTTGCCGCCCCACAGCCAGTCGTCGTCGTTGAGATTGGGAAAGCCCTTGGAACCTTGGGCGCCGGAGCCATGGCATTGGACGCAATTGATCTTGAAGGCGGCGCTACCGGCGGCAATGGCGAATTCGCGCAGGGCATCATCCGAGACGACTTCCCAGACACTTTTCGACTCCACCGCCGCGAGGTATTTGCCCTTCGCTGCTTCCGAATCCGCCAGCTCGTGCTTGACGTCATTGCGGCTCGAATAGCCGATAACACCCGTAGTCGCAGAGTGCAGCAGCGGCCATGCCGGATAGGCGATTGTGTAGCCGATCGCCCAGACGATGGTGACGTAGAAGATGGTGATCCACCAACGCGGAAGCGGGTTGTTCAGCTCCCGGATGCCATCCCATTCGTGGCCGGTCGTTGGGACCCCAGAGACTTCATCGATATGCTCCTCGCTCATGATCACTCGTCCTGAAGCGGAATTAGGGCAGCTTCGTCGGCCAGCGCGCGGCTTCCGGGGCGGAGCGCGAAGACACTTGCCCCCGCAAAGAAAAGCGCCATGGCAAGCAGACCCCAGCTATCCGCAAACTCCCGCATCAAATTATAATCCATGGAAAACACTCCTCAGCGGTAGCCGGCGGCTTCGTCGTAATTCTTGAAGTCGACCAGCGTGCCGAGCATCTGGAGATAAGCGACAAGGGCATCCATTTCGGTGACCTGTTGCGGGTTGCCGTCGAAGTCGCCGATCTTGGCTTTGGGGTAGCGGGCTTCGAGGCCGGACGTGTCGGCGTTGGGATCGGCTTGCGCCATCAGGTCGGCATTGGCGTGGGCGATCATGTCATCGCTGTAGGGGACACCGACACGCCTGTTGGCAACCAGATGCGTCGAGAAGTGCTTCACCTCGATCGGCGTGTCTTTGAGGAACGCGTAGCTCGGCATGATCGATTCCGGCACCACCGAACGCGGATCCGTCAGATGCTCGACATGCCACAGACTCGAGTAGCGGTCGCCAACCCTGGCGAGGTCGGGCCCGGTACGCTTCGATCCCCACTGGAAAGGATGATCGTACATCGACTCGGCAGCCAGGCTGTAGTGACCGTAGCGCTCGACTTCGTCGCGGAAGGGCCTGATCATCTGGCTGTGGCAGACATAGCAGCCCTCGCGCACATAGATGTTGCGCCCAACGAGCTCGAGCGGCGAGTAGGGACGCATGCCTTCCACCTTCTCGATCGTGTTGTCGAGATAGAAGAGCGGTGCGATCTCGACGATGCCGCCGATGGTCACGACAAGAAGGGAGCCTACGAGAAGAAGGGTGGCGTTCTTCTCGATAATGGCATGTTTGTCCATTAAGCCCATCGGTTTGGCTCCCTAGCAGGTTGCAGGACAGGCGCGGCACCCGACATCGGCCTCTCCTCACGCTGGTGGCCGAGGATGGTCATGGCGATGTTCCAGGCCATGATCAGGGCGCCGGAGAGGTACATGGCGCCGCCGATGGCGCGCATCACATAGTAGGGGTGCATGGCGGCGACGGTTTCGGCGAAGGAGTAGACCAGGAAGCCCTGCTCGTCGTATTCGCGCCACATCAGGCCCTGCATGATGCCGGACACCCACATAACCGCGGCGTAGACGACGATGCCGAGGGTCGCCAGCCAGAAGTGCCAGGTAACCAGCCGCAGCGAATAGAGCCGGTCGCGGTTCCAGAGCTTCGGAACCATGTAGTAGATCGCGCCGAAAGAAATCATTCCGACCCAGCCGAGCGCGCCGGAGTGCACGTGACCGATGGTCCAGTCGGAGTAATGCGACAACGAGTTAACCGCCTTGATAGCCATCACCGGGCCTTCGAAGGTCGACATGCCGTAGAAAGCGACGGCCATCACCATCATCCGGATGATCGGATCGGTGCGCAGCTTGTCCCAGGCGCCGGATAGCGTCATCAAGCCGTTGATCATGCCGCCCCAGGACGGCATCCACAGCATGATCGAGAACACCATGCCGAGCGTCTGCGCCCAGTCGGGCAGAGCGGTGAAATGCAGGTGGTGCGGCCCGGCCCAGATATAAAGGAAGATCAGTGCCCAGAAATGGATGATCGACAGGCGGTAGGAATAGACTGGCCGGTTCGCCTGCTTGGGCACGAAGTAGTACATCATGCCGAGGAAGCCGGCGGTGAGGAAGAAGCCGACCGCATTGTGGCCGTACCACCATTGCGTCAGCGCGTCCTGGACCCCGGAAAAGGCGGAGTAACTCTTTGAACCGAGGAAAGAGGCCGGCATCGAAAGGTTGTTGATCACATGCAGCATCGCGATGGTCACGATGAAGGACAGGTAGAACCAGTTGGCGACGTAGATATGCGGTTCCTTGCGCTTCAGGATCGTGCCAAGGAAGAGGATGAGGTAGGCGACCCAGACGATGGTCAGCCAGATGTCGACATACCATTCGGGTTCGGCGTATTCGCGGCTCTCGGTAATGCCGAGCAGGTAGCCTGTCGCGGCCATGACGATGAATAGCTGGTAGCCCCAGAAGACGAACCAGGCGAGATTGCCGCCGAACAGGCGGGCGCGACAGGTGCGTTGCACGACGTACAATGACGTGCATAGCAGCGCGTTGCCGCCGAAGGCGAAGACGACTCCGGAAGTGTGCAGCGGCCGCAAGCGTCCGAAATTGAACCAGGGCTGAATGTTGAGATCGGGAAAGGCCAGCTGCAGCGCGACAACGAGGCCGACCAGCATGCCGACAACGCCCCAGAACATTGTGGCGATGGCGCCGTAGCGGATCGGATCGTCCATATAGGCGGATGGGTCGATCGCAGTTGCCGGCTTGAACTCCGTGTTGCGCAACAAGATCCCGGTGAAGGCAGCAAGGGCAAAAAACAGCACCCACATATGCTGGCGGATAGGGCCGTCAATGCCGAAGCCGGCAGCCACCAGGGCTGCAAAGGCAAATAAGCCCACCACGACGATCGCTGTGCCGAATTTCATCGCAATTCCTGATCCCGACTCGGGCGGACGCCAACTCCGCTGTGCATCAATTGCGCAGCTGTCCTCTGCTCGCCCTGATCCATGTCAGGCGCCAGGTTTGTTCGTAGAACCGAGTTCGCGCAAATCAGAAGGCAGCATATAGAGGAGCGCGCGACGGGCCTGCCCCGCTCACGACATGTGGATTGTTGCCCGAAGTCGAGCGGACGTTGAGGCGGGGGCGATATGTCGATGCGTGCCCTCCGCGACTTTGGAAGTACTGATCGTAACGTAGCTTGGAACGGCTCGGGAACCAGGCAAATGGCGACATCGCCACTACCATTGCGGCTACGAGGACCTCAACGATCAATGCTTCACCGGCGAGCTGTCCGGAACACTCATGGCGGCTGGCTAGGGTATCTGATAAGGCTCGCGGATGCTGTCGGGTCCATGCTGCCGAGGGCTCGAAAGCTGTAGCAAAACCTTGCGTCGAACGCAGTCCTGTCGCGGATTCCGAGTTGGCGGCGCAGACCCCGCCACTTGGGATTATTCAAACTGCCGCGGCCTTCGGCCGCCGCAACGCTGCTCCAGCCGGCCGACGCTCTCTACCCTCACATGACGTTTGTTCTCGATCCGTATCACGCCTTCAACTCGCAATCGAGTCAGCTGCCGGCTCACGGTCTCATTCGTCAGTCCAAGGAAATCAGAGATGTCGGCACGAGTTAGTGGCAGATCGAAGGCCGCTGAGCTGGCGGTCGGATTAACACTGGAATCGATATTCAGGGCGATCATGAAGAGAAAACTCGCCACCTTTTCCGATGCCGTCTTGCGCCCGAGCGTCACCATCCATTCGCGTGCTGCGTCAAGTTCGTCCAGCGCCTGCCTAAGCAGGCGATGCTCGAGTTCCGGTGAATCCTTCATCATCCGTTCGAGGACTGACTTGGGGAACGAACACAGCGTGACAACAGTTGCTGCTTCCGCACTGATCTCGCTTTCCACCTTGAAGGGTCGCCCCAGAAAATCCGGTGCAAACCGGAGAGCTACGATCTGCTGGCGACCATCCGAAAGGCTCTTTGTGAGCTTCACCACGCCTGAAAGCACATTCGAATAGCTGCCGACGGCCTCGCAGTCGCCGATCAGTTCGACTCCTGGCTCGATCTTGTGCCGCGACGAAGTCTTGGCAAGCGCTACCAAACGGTCTGGATCGAGCGCACCGCAAATACCGCGACGCCTTCCCTCGCAAGAGCGGCAAAGAACGGGAATGCCGGAACTGTGAATGTCTTGCCGTAGTGTCATGCGCTCGCTCTACCCTCTCCCAAGCACCGACATGATAGCAATCCAGGGTAGAGAAATCCTTGCGGCAGTTTGTCCGAGCTGCACTTGATCGAAATCAGGGCGTTGGCCGGCCAACCAGTCAAGAGTTCCAGCGATGCAGACATGGTGACCACGACATGCAGTCGAAAGTAGCTGCCCGGATTGTCGAAAACGTCCCTCGCTACACCAGCTATCCGACGGCACCGCATTTCCATGAGGGCGTCGAGGCTGCGGCTTATCGCGGCTGGCTGGAGGCGCTCGGCGAGGACGATGAGATATCGCTCTACGTGCACATCCCTTACTGCCACAAACTTTGCTGGTTCTGTGCGTGCCACACCAAGCAGACACGCCACTATGAACTGGTGACCAGATATCTGAGATCATTGCATGCGGAGATCGCCAGCGCCTCAAGCCTCGCCAGAGGCAAGGGCCGGGTGCGTGCCGTCCATATCGGCGGCGGTTCGCCGACAATGCTCAAGCCCGATGACATGGTGGCCCTCGGGACCGCATTGCGCAACAGCTTCTCATTTCTTCCCAGCACCAGGATCAGCGTCGAAATCGAACCCAACGATATCGACGAAGCCCGCCTCGACGCGCTTGCCGAAATCGGCATTACGAGGGCGAGCCTCGGTGTGCAGGATTTCGATCCGAAGGTGCAGAAGGCCATCAATCGCGAGCAGACCTTCTTGCAGACCAGAACAGTTGTCGACGGCGTTCAGTCCCGCGGCGTCGAATCGGTCAACCTGGACCTGCTCTACGGCTTGCCGCACCAGACCAGGGAGAGTGTCTTGTCCACTGTCAGGCAGGCACTCACGCTGGAGCCGGACCGGATCGCCCTTTTTGGCTATGCCCATGTGCCATGGTTCAAGAAGCATCAGACAATGATCGACGAGGCCTGGCTGCCAGGCCCGGAGGAGCGGCTTGCCCAATCGCAACTGGCAGCACGCGCCATCCTCGAGCACGGGTATGAAGCGATCGGGCTCGACCATTTCGCCAAACCGAACGATCCGCTGGCGCTTGCCGCAAGTTCGGGGAGTTTGCGTCGCAACTTTCAGGGCTATACCGAGGATCGCTGCGAAACTTTAATCGGCCTCGGCCCCTCGTCCATCAGCCAATTCAAGCAAGGCTACGTCCAGAACATGCATTCAACCGCCGAATATAGCCGTATGGTGGATCAGGGTGGGTTGGCTTCGGTCCGCGGAATCGTTTTCTCCAACGACGACCGCGCTCGCGGCTGGATCATCGAGCGGCTGATGTGCGATTTCGGCTTCTCGGCAGTCGAATTGGTGGAACGCTTTGGCAAAGCCGGCCAGAAGCTCCTTCTCCGGTCGAGTACCGTGGCCCTCGACAACCCCGTCCGATTGCTTGAACTCGATGGCGACCGTTTCGTCGTGCCGGTGGAAAGTCGTCCCTTTGTCAGGAGCGTCGCTGCGAAGTTCGACAAATATCTCGAAAGCGGAAAGGCCAGGCACTCGGTGGCAATTTGAGCCAGAGTGCGTCGCAGACCGGGCAGGGGTCCATCACGGTGACCTTTCGCCACGCCACTATGTTGTCAGCGCACCCCTCTCGTGAAGAATCAATGACAAGCACGCAGGCATACTAATCGGATCGGAAAACCTAAGCTGACGCGCTGCATCCACGCTGCCTCCACACGACGCTGCCGCGTTAATGGTTGTCTTCCCGGTCGAGATCGGCCGCCGCATGATGGCGATGGACCATCTTGGCGACAGCTCGGCCTCATATGGATGGACCCGCCGAGCGGGCGGTGCGCCACCATTGCACTTGACCAACTCTCTGCTGCGGTCATTTGGAATCTGAAGCTGGCTGAGACCGCGACTTGCCCGGGACGCTGGCCGTCGCCATACCTTCTTTTCTGGCCTTGGCAAACGCTCTGTCGCCTTCCAGAAATCCCGCCAGCATGAAAGGGATGAGTTCCGCCACCGTTTCAGACTCGCCGTAGGTCTGACGATAGAGCGCTGCATACGCATTGAGTTCTTGGCTCAACTCCGCGCTCACGGTGATGGTGATCTTCAAAGGCGTTCGATCTGGAAGCTTACCAAGTTTCAAGTTGGCCATAATCACTCCCGTTCAACTTTGTACGGCCGCAGCAAAAGGTCCTTGTGCACGATGACGCGCAGCGGCCAGCCTGGTCGGATAGTGATGGTGGGCTGAACATTGAGATTCTTCTCAGTTATGCGCTGGCCGGCTCGACTGACATTCTGCTGGGCGGATTCGCGGATCGCCTTGACCAGATCGCTTTCATTGTCTCCGAGGCTCAATTCGGTGCCCACGCCAAGCAAGGTCGCAAGCGCAAACCCCTTAATCAGCTGCCAGGTGTGGAAATCCACCTTGTCCTCAAGCCCTGCATATCCGCCGCTGTCGGTTGCCGGCAGATTGTCGATTTCGATCGAGGAACCGTCCGGCAGGATTATTCGCTGCCAGACCAGCAATGCGCGCCTTTGCCCAAACGCCACCACGCTGTCATAGGTGCCGATCAGCCGTGAACCTTGTGGAATGAGCAAGATGCTGCCCGTGACTGTGTCTTGGACATTCTCTGTGACCTGCGCGACGACAAGGCCGGGTAGGTCGGAATTGATGCCGGTGATCAGGCTTGCCGCGATCACGCTGCCAGCCATCAGCTGGTAGGGCGAAGCAGACGTCTGCAGCGCATGCGGATTGTAGATCCCGCTTGTGCTCCGCTGACTGACAAAATCCAGCTTGCGCTGTTGGTTGTTCTGATCGCCCTCGGCTGGAACGACGGAAGCCGACGCGCCTGTCGCTCCCGGTTGCGGAACCGCTTCAGGCCGCTGCTGTACACTCTCCCCGCCGCCCGCGAGATCTGTCGTTCTCGGTCGATTGTCGATTCGGAACAACACTTGCGACTCGCGCGCTTCGATCGCCTGCTGGGCAAGGCGCTGATCCTCGGCGGAGACGTCCTGTCCCGGCGCGATGCCGAGTTGGCGCTGCCGCTCGAGGATGGGGCGGCCGAGATCACCGGGTAGCGGCGGTCCAAGCACCGGGGGCTTAGACTTGACGCCGGAGTAATCCCTGGGCAGCCCGTCGAGTCCCTCGGCGGTGGGCTTGTGGTCAGGATGGTAGAGGTCTTCCGCATGCCCTTTGAATCGCAATGCCGGTCCCTGAAGCGCAATCATCATAACGCCCAAAATGGCACCACATCCGGCGGCAGCGATCGCGACAATCACACCTCGCCTGAAGCGCACAGCCGCGCGGGGTGAGGCGCGCAACTGGAGCTGGTCGGGATCAAGTTTCGGCGGCGCATTGGAGTGGGACTTATCGGTCATGAGCCTTGTCCCCTCACCTGCCAAAACCGGCAAAGAGCGGCATCCGACGCGGCGATTGCCGACCGTCAATCCTTGTGATGCGCACGACCTGCTGCGGCTTGGCGCCGAGGCGCAGTTCGGCCGCGGCGAACAGGCGATCGACGATGTAGTAGTTGCCGCGCATGCGGTAGTTGACTAGCTGATTGCCGCCGTCAGCACCGACGATGAAGAGCGGCGGCGCCTCGCCCTGATCGATGCGGCGCGGGAATTCGATGTAGACCTTGCTGCCGTCGTCAAAGGCCCGTGTCGGTCTCCACGGCGGTGTGTCGCCGGCGATTGAATAGCGGAATCGGATATTTTCGAGCGCAACATTCGACGCGACCGGCGTAGCAGCCTCGGCCTGAACGTTTCGCCGGCGCAGCGCAAGGATCTGGTCTTCGATGTAAGTCCAAGAGATGGCCGCCATTGCGGTCTTCTCCGTGCTTTGGAGCTGCAAGTGATAGGTGCGTCGATCCGTGGTGATCACCAGATTTGTGGTAAGCTCGGGCGCGAACGGCTTCACCAAGACATGGGTGCGCTGACTGTCACCGGTGCCACTGACGGTATCGCCTATGACCCAGCGGACCGTGTCCCCGGCGGATACGGCTGTCAGCTTCTCGCCCGGCTGCAGAGCAATATCGGTGATGCGCTCCGGCGCGGCAAAGAGCTGATAAAGCGCACCGTCGGTGAAGGGATAGATCTGGACCGCGTTGACATAGCCATACCTGGTTGGCTGCCGCGTTGCGGCCTTGTTGGCATCGGCAACGCGTTCTTCAGGTGAGCGCTTGTCTTCGGCGCCCTTGACCGGGTCAGGCTGCGACTGGCCGGGCAGCGGTAGCGGCTTTGGCACCTCGACGATCTTGACCGGTTTCTCCGGCGGCTTCTCGATTGATGCTGCTTTGAAGTCGGCAGCGTCATAGGAAATCTCGGGCGGCGGCACTGGCTTGGACGCGCAGGCGGACAGTACCGCGGCTGAGGCCGACAGGATCAGCGCGGCACGGAGCGAGGGGGCTCTATTTGTCATTGGCGGGCTCCTTTGGGGAAACGGATGACGGCGCGGCGCTGTCGAGCTCGCGCGACCAATCGATGGCGTTGATGAAGACGCCGAGCGGATTCTTGCGCAGTTGGTCGGTATTGCTTGGCGGCCGGATCATGACCGTTAGGATCGCCGTCCAGCGGGTCATGCTGGCAAGGCTGCCGCGCTCAAATACCTGCTCGGTCCATTTGACCTGGAACGAGCTGTCGGAGGCCCGCACCACGCTGGTCACCTGGACGGACACGCTGCGCGTGCCGATCTGACCGAAAGGGTCGTTCGCCTTTGCATATTCGTTGAGGAAGTGCGCGGCGCGGTCGGTGGCAAAGTCATAGGCCGCCAACCAGTTCTGCCGCACCAACACCGGGTCGGTGGAAACGGAACGGATATTCTGGATGAAGCGGCCAAGATGCCAGGCGATCTGGGCATCCGTTGGCTCGTAGTCCCGGATTGCCGAGGCTACGGCGCGCGCCTCGCCAAAGCGGTCGACCTCGACGACGTATGGCACAACCCGGCTCTGCATGGACTGCCAAATGAGCCCGCCCGAGAGCCCGGTTGCCAGCGCCAGGCAGCCAAGAGCCATCAGCCGCCAATTGCGGGCCTGCACCCGCGATGAGCCGATGCGCTCATCCCACAGGTGGCCCGCCCTCTGGTACGGTGTAGTGGGCTCGGGTGTCTTGCCGTAGCGTTGAACGGATCGCTTGAAGAGCATCTAGTCGTCCTTGTCGTTGAGAGAGGGATTGGCGCTACCGCCCGGTCTGTCACCATCACGCACGGCCTGTATGGCGGCGTGGCGGTGGGCTCGCGCAGACTGCTGGGAACGCAGGCGCCTGGCCCAGCCAGGGGCCGCGTCGGCGGTCGAACCCGCGGCACTTTCATTCATCGTCGCGACAGGCGACCCGCCGGTCGCGGTCCATGCGGCTTGGCGCCCGGCATCGGCGCTGCGCCCGAAGGTTCCCGCGGCAGATCGTGCCGCTCGCATTGCGGCGCCACTGGAGGCACCCGCCACGCCCTGCATCCCAGCAGCCACACCGGACATGCCCGAGTCAGGCGAGGTCGCACGCCCCAACTGCCACGCTGAGGAAGCTGCCGAACCAATGGTCGTACCGGCTCGAATTGCGGCATGCCCGCCATCAGCTGCCACGCGCGCGCCAGCGACCGCGGCACCTCCGGCAACGAGTGTTGCACCGACCGCGGCCGCGGCCGTACCCAGTGCGGCGCCCGCACCAAGCTGCGGGGCGCCGGAGACGAGACCGGATGCTATTCCGGGTCCGAAAATGCCCAGCCCAAGAAGCGCCAGCGCGCCCAACACCTGCGACATGGCTGCGGCCAAATCCGGCTCCTTGCCTTGCAGCGCGGAAGCGAACTCACCAAACAGTGTGGACCCGATGCCGACGACGACGCCAAGCACCATCACCTTGATGCCCGACGAGATTACGTTACCGAGCACACGCTCGGCCAGGAACGCCGACCGGTTCCAGAGTGCGAAGGGCACCAGAACGAATCCGGCGAGAGTGGTGAGCTTGAACTCCAGAATGGTGATGAAGAGCTGGATGGAAAGAATGAAGAAGGCGATGATGACCAGGAACCAGGCCACGAGCAGCACGAAAATGGTGAGCGCGTTGCCGAAGATTTCAGGAAAGCCAAGAAGCTGGCTTGCCTGGTCAAGCAGCGGCCAGGCGCCCTCAAAACCTGTGGCGGCAATACGTCCGGGCCGCAGGAGATTGTCGGGGGAAAGATTGTCGGCAGAAGCGTTGATGCCCAGCCCGGCAAAGGAGCGGTATATGATGTCGGCGAGGTTCTTGAAATTGTTCAGGATGAAAGCGAAGACGCCGACATAGAGCACCTTGCGGACGAGGCGGCCCAGAATGTTGGGCTCGCCGGCGAATGCCCAAGCGAGCCCGGCTAACGTGATGTCGATGCCGATCAGCGTCGTGGTGAGGAAGGCGACATCGCCCGACAGCAGACCGAACCCGCTGTCGATATAGCGGATGAAAGTCTCCATGAAGCGATCGATGACCCCGAGGTCGTTCATTCCGTCTTCCCCCTCGTGAAAGAACTGGTGATCAGTTGGCGGGATAGGCCGTGCCGGTGCCGAGGAACCGCTTTGTCGTCTGGCGGGCGGCTTCTTCAGACTGCGCCTTGCGAGCCGCGTCCTCCGCCTCAGCGCGAAACTGCGTCGCGAGCAGCGTCTGGATCTGCATCTGCTGCTTGGTTGACAGCGCGATCAGTTGGTTGGTGGCCTGGCTTGCCTCAAGCGCACCGGCAGCACCCTGGCTGCGGTTGACGAGATCAGCAAGCAGGTCGCGATCGCCGCGGACGTTCTGGAGGATCTGCGACTGGACACCCATCGTCTGCCGGAACGCCTGCATGGCGCTCTGCCAGCGCTTGCGCGCTGCGGTTGCCACATCGCTGACCTTGATCGTGGCGTCGTAGCTTTCGGGATATTGATTGCGCCACTGGTCCGGCAGCTTGCCCAGATCAAAACTCAGGCCACTCGCCTGGTCTATGAGCCCGTCGATCCGCTGCAGCGAACCGGTGAGCTGGCCCGCCGAAGAAAAATCCAGCCTCTGAAGGTTGCGCGCCATGTTCTGCAGCATGGTCGCCTGGTTCTGGAGCGACTGGATCTGGTTGGTGATCTGCTCCAGCGAGCGCGCCGCCGTCAGCACATTCTGGGTATAGTTCGACGGATCGAAGACAATGAGCGCATATGCTGGCTGGACATAGTCGGCCATCGGTTTGGCGATCAGGGAAAGGGTGATCAGGCCTGAAAGGAAACGGCGCCGCATCATGACGATTGCTCCATGTCTGGTTGAGGGAATTGGCGGAGAAGCTCGGCGGCCCACTCGTGACCGCGGGCATTTAGGAAGTGGGAGGCAAAGCCGTCCTGCCCATGCTCCGACAGGATCCTGTCGATCAGGGTCTGGCTGGCCGGATCGGAGGCACCGCAGAGCGCAAGCGCGACGGCGCCCAAGCCCAGGTCGAACAGACGATTGCCGCGGCGCGATTGCAGATAGTAGTGCCGCTTCGGCGTGGCGCGCGCGACCAGTTCGATCTGCCGCTCGTTCAGGCCGAAACGCTCGTAGGCTTCCCGTGCCTGCGGTTCCACAGCACGATCATTGGGAAGAAAGATGCGCTGCGGGCAGCTCTCGATGATAGCCGGTGCGATTGCAGAGCCAGCGATGTCGGCCAGTGACTGCGTGGCGAAAATGACGGAGACGTTCTTCTTGCGCAGTACCTTCAGCCATTCGCGCAGGCGGGCGGCAAAGAGCGGATTGTCGAGATAGAGCCAAGCCTCGTCGAGCATGAGCAAGGTCGGTCGCCCATCGAACCGTGCTTCGAGGCGATGGAAAAGATAGGTGAGCACCGGCAGAACAGCGCCTTGGCTGTGCATCAGCTCTTCGGTCTCGAAGCACTGCACATCCGACAAGGCCAGCCGATCGTCATCCGCGTCGAGCAAGCGGCCGAAGGGGCCGTCGAGCGTGTAGGGCATCAATGCGGACTTCAGCGCGTTGGACTGAAGCAAGAGCGACAGGCCGGTGAGTGTGCGTTCCTGTGTCGGCGCGGTTGCAAGACTGGTGAGCGCCGACCAGATTGCCTCTTTCGCCTCTGGGGTGACGGTGACGTTCTCATGAGCGATGAGTCCGGCGATCCATTCGGCCGCCCAGCTGCGGATGGCCGGATCGTCAACCTTGCGCAGCGGCTGGAAGGCAAGCGCACCGTGCGCACGCAGCGCGTGGTGCTCTCCACCCATGGCAAGAATTGCGGCGCGGGCTGAATTGCCTTTGTCGAAGACATAGACCTGCGCGCCGGCATAGCGTCGGAACTGCAGCGCGAAGAGGGCAACGAGAACCGACTTGCCGGCACCAGTCGGTCCCACGATCAGCATGTGGCCGACATCGTCGACGTGGGTGGAGAGCCGGAACGGTGTCGACCCGCTGGTTGAGGCGAAGAGAAGCGGCGAGGCCTCTGCCTTGATTACCTTGGCGAGATGCTCGTTCGCCGCCGGGCCGGCCCAAGCCGAGGAAAGCGGCATCAAATGGGCGAGGTTCAATGTGTGAACGAGCGGCTGGCGCACATTCGCGTAAACATGGCCGGGCAACGAGCCGAGCCAGGCCTCGACCGCATTCACGCCTTCACGGATCATTGCGAAGCCGAGGCCATTGACGACGCGCTCGACCGCGCGAAGTTTGGCCGCGACGGCCTGATGGTCCTCGTCCCATACCGTCACCGTCGTCGTCAGATAGCCGAACCCGACATGATCGCCGCCTAACGCCTGGAGTGCGGCGTCGGCATCGAGCGCCTTGTTTTCGGCGTCGCTGTCGACGAGCGGGACAGGTTCACTGGTCACCACCTCGCGCAGGATGGCCGCGATCGATTTGCGCTTGGCAAACCACTGCCGCCGCAACCGTGTCAGCGTCTTGGCGGCGTCCGTCTTGTCGAGCGGAATGAAGCGTGTCATCCAGCGATAGGCGAAATCCAGGTGGTTAAGCGCATCGAGAATTCCGGGCCGTGTGACATTCGGAAAACCGAGAATGGTGAGCGTGCGCAGATGTTGGTCGCCAAGCATCGGCTCCAATCCGCCAGTAAGCGGCGCATCGACCAGGATGCCGTCGAGATAGATCGGTGTTTCCGGCACGGTGACGGGATGGCGGCTGGTCGAGATCGTGCCGTGGAGGTAAGTCAGCGTCTCGGCATCATCCAGTGCGCGTATTTCGGGCATCAAGCCCGACAGGAGATCCTGCACGCGGCCGGTCTCGTCCCGGAACCGCGCCAGTTCCTGGCGCCACTCTCTCTCGCCTTGTGAATGATGCGAGTCGACGAGAGCGCTTTGCGCCTGCGCCTGGCTATCCGGCGGCGGCATGAAAGCCAGCGTCAGGTGGTAGCGGCTCTCGTAGTGCGCGACCTTGCCTTGAAAGGCCGCGCGCCGTTCTTCGTCGACCAACCATGACGCAGCGTCTGGGAAGCGCGAGTCTGGATAGCACAGCGCCTCGATGCGCTCGGCCTCGAAGAACAATGCCCAGCCAGAGCCGAGGCGTCTGAGCGCATTGTTGGCTCGCGCGCAGATGCCGATGAGTTCGGCTTCTGTTGCACTCTCGAGATCAGGGCCGCGGAATGCAAATGTGCGCTGGAAGCTGCCGTCCTTGTTGAGCACGATGCCCGGCGCGACCAGTGCGGCCCAAGGCAGATGATCGGCAAGCCGGTCGGCCTTGCCCCGATATTCCGAAAGATTCAGCATGCAAGCCACCCCCTCAGGCGAAGGTGGCGGACGAGCACGCCGGCGAAGTCCGGGTCGCGGCGGGCCGCGAAGACAGCCACAGTGTGCCCGCAGATCCACAGCACCAGTCCCGCAATCCACTGCTGCAAGCCAAGCCCGATGGCCGCGGCAACGGTGCCATTGAGGATCGCCACCGCTCGCGGCGCGCCGCCGAGCAGGATCGGTTCGGTCAGTGCCCGGTGAACCGGAACCTCGAAACCATCTATGTGCTCTCCGGCCAGCATCAGACGAGCGCCCCGCCGCCAAAGGAGAAGAAGGAGAGGAAGAAGCTCGATGCGGCAAAGGCGATCGACAGACCGAAGACAATCTGGATGAGCCGACGGAACCCACCTGCCGTGTCGCCAAAGGCGAGTGTCAAGCCGGTGGTGATGATGATGATGACCGCGATGATCTTGGCCACCGGACCCTGCACCGATTCCAAGATTTGCTGCAGCGGCTGCTCCCAAGGCATGCCGGAGCCGGTGGCGTATGCCGGAAACGTGAGAAGAAAAGCGAGCGTGGTGGCCCAGAGAAAGCGAAGCTTCTTGCGCATGAAATGACCTTTCAGAGTTGCTGGAGTTGCGGAAGCGTGAGCTGGGTGACGGCGTAGTCGCCACTGCTGTCGAGACCAGTGACCTCGGCGATCGCCTCGATGCGGCGTGAGGGTCCGCGGCCAGCGATGAAGACGATCAGATCTATCGCCTCGGCGATGAGCCGGCGGGGAACGGCGACCACGGCTTCCTGTGCGAGCTGCTCGATGCGGTAGAGGGCAGACCGCGCCGAGTTGGCATGAACCGTGGCAATGCCGCCTGGATGACCGGTGTTCCACGCCTTTAGCATGTCGAGCGCTTCGGCGCCTCTGATCTCGCCGACGATGATGCGATCGGGTCTGAGGCGCAGTGTCGAACGCACGAGATCGGCGAGCGTGACCGAACCCCGCCTCGTCCTCAGGGCAACGCAGTCTTTTGCTGCGCATTGAAGTTCGCGCGTATCCTCGATCAGGATCACCCGCTCGTCGCAGTCGGCGACGACGGCCAGCAGCGCATTGGCAAGGGTTGTCTTGCCCGAGGACGTGCCGCCTGCGATCAGGATGTTGCGCCGTTCGCGGACGGCTCCCTTCAACGCATCGGCCTGCAGCGGCAGCATGACGCGGTCAGCGACATAATCGGCCAGGGTGTAGAGTTTTGCGGCAGGCTTACGAATAGCAAAGCATGGCGCCAACACCACGGGTGGCAGCAGGCCTTCGAATCGCTCGCCCGACGGCAGTTCGGCGCTGACGATCGGCTTATCCGCATGCGCTTCGGCCCGCACATGGGAAGCGACGAGGCGGACGATCCGCTCCGCCTCGGCAGGATGGATGTGCACGCCTGTGTCGACCAGGCCTTCTCCGAGCCGATCGAGCCGCAGTGCTCCGTCGGGATTGACCATCACCTCGATGATCAATGGATCGGAGAGCGCTTTGGTGATCGCCGGACCCATGGCGGTTCGCAGCATGGCGCTGCGGCGGTGGTCGGCTTCAGGATGAGAGTTCACCCTTCCCCTCCCACGTCATTGTCTTTGCCAAGCGATCGTTTTCCGGACGCGATCTGCCGAGCCACCTGCTCGACAAATTTGTCGAAGCGCTCCTGGCCAATGGCCTGCGTTACCCTGTCCGGGACCGGCGTGTGGGCGTGGAGCGTGATCGAAAAGCGGATGAAGAGCGCCAGGCTCTCCAGCATCATCTCGACGTCGCGCGTGACATACGCGAGGTCGCGAGAAAGACGGTCGAGCCGTACCCCGTAGCGTTTGTCGAGCTCATTCTCGCCACGGCGCTCGATGAAGGCTTCTACCGCCTTGGCGACAATCGCCGATTTGGTGGTCGAAGGATCACGACTGAGTTTGTCCAGCTTCTCGCTCAGCTCAAACTCAAGCAGAAATTGGTGACGAATGCGGCGGGGCTTCATGTGGCTTCTTCCAGCTGCCAGCGCCGACGCGCCGGCGACGGCAACAAGCATCCGCCAGATGCCCAAAAAAGCTTATCGCCGTTATCTACGCCGAAATACGCCGTCAGGACGGCGTTCAGAAGCCGGGCACGATGTCTTTGTCGTCGCCCCTTCCCTCGTTGATGCCGTAGGCGCGGGCAGCTGTCGAAATCCGATCCATGACACGCTTGTCGGCGACCGGCTCGCTATCATCGTCAACAGACTTGAAGAGATCGCCCTGGTCAGCTTCTTGAGAAAGCACGACTTGATCTTCTGGCAAAGCTGGATGTCGCTGCTGCTGGACACCGCCCTCGTCCGCGATCGCCGCGTCGACAATCTCGTCGCCTGCAGCCAGACGGCTGTCAACGCCGCGGACCTGTCCAGTCCAATCGTCCGGGCGCGAAGCGGGACAGTCGGCGTAAGTGCCGTCCCGCAGCACCGGGGACGGTAGCACGCGTTCCGTGAAATTCCGATCCTGGTAGTAGCGCAGCTTCTGCGCGCGCAATGGCGGCAGCCCTGAAATCAGCACCAGCTCGTCGTTCTGGGGCAGTTGCATCACCTCGCCAGGAGTCAGCAGCGGTCGGGCCGTTTCCTGGCGGCTGACCATGACGTGCGACAGCCAGGGGGCCAGACGATGGCCGGCATAGTTGCGCATGGATCTCAGTTCCGTCGCCGTGCCGAGCGCGTCCGAGATGCGCTTGGCCGTGCGGTCGTCATTTGAGGAAAAGGCAATGCGCACATGGCAGTTGTCGAGAATGGCGCTGTTCTCGCCGTAGGCCTTGGATATCTGGTTCAAGGATTGCGCGATCAAGTAAGCGCGAATGCCGTAGCCGGCCATAAAGGCGAGCGCGGTCTCGAAGAAATCTAACCGACCGAGCGCCGGAAATTCGTCGAGCATCATGAGGAGCCGATGTTTGCGACCCTTCTTAGGGTCGCCCTCAAGGCGCTCCGTCAGGCGTCTGCCGATCTGGTTCAGGATCAGTCGTACCAAGGGCTTGGTGCGCGAGATGTCCGACGGCGGCACGACCAGATAGAGCGACATCGGTCGCTCGGCATCCATGAGATCGACAAGGCGCCAGTCGCAGGCCGATGTTGCCGACGCAACCGTCGGGTCGCGATAGAGCCCGAGGAACGACATGGCGGTCGATAAAACACCCGAACGCTCGTTTTCCGATTTGTTCAGCACCTCGCGTGCCGCCGAGGCCACCACAGGATGGACCTCAGGCTTGTCAGGCGTGCCCAGGTGGTTGGTGGTCATCATCCGCTGCAGCGTCGCGGAAAAGGAACGTTGCGGGTCCGACAGGAAAGTGGCGACGCGGGCAAGCGTCTTTTCCTCCTCGGCATAGAGAACGTGCAAAACGGCGCCGACGAGGAGGGAATGACTTGTCTTCTCCCAGTGGTTCCGGCGATCCAGCGCACCTTCCGGATCTACCAGGATGTCGGCGATATTCTGAACGTCGCGGACGTCTTGCGGACCCTTTCGCACCTCAAGCAACGGGTTATAGCGCGCCGACCTCGGATCTGTCGGATTGAAGAGAAGACAATAGGAGAATTTCGACCGCCAGCCGGAGGTCAATTGCCAATTCTCACCTTTGATATCGTGAATGACGGCCGACCCGGTCCAGGACAGAAGCGTTGGAACAACCAGTCCGACGCCCTTGCCTGATCGCGTTGGGGCAAAGGCCATGACGTGCTCGGGCCCGTCATGTCGCAGATAGCGGTCCTTCAGCTTGCCGAGGAAAACGCCGGCCGGTCGAAACAGCCCTGCCCTCTCGATCTCCTGAGTCGTTGCCCACCTCGATGAGCCATAGGTCGTCACCGATCCGAGCTGTCGCGCGCGCCAGAGCGAGCCCGCGATGGCTGCGGCACAGCCCACGAACCCACTGGCGCCGGCGAGCGCACCGGCCTTATCGAAGACCTCGGGCGCATAGGGGTCGAAATGGTACCACCATTCGAACAGTTTCCACGGCTTGTAGATCGGCCAGCCAGCCACGACAAACCACGGCGTGCCGAGTGGCGGCTGATGACCCAGCATGTGGGCGCACCACTGCGTGGCCGCCCACACCCCGAGGATGACGATTGCGAATACGACGGCGATCTGCCCAACCAGCAACTTGGTGGGTGTCATTGGCTTGCTCCGCTGTTCTGAACGTCGGGGCAAGCATCGCGCGGCGCGATGTGAACTGAAATGCACAATACGCACGACCAGGTGCGATGGGGAATGGGCCGGATCGCTCACAGAGCAGCCTTTTACTCGCCTGGAGCCCGCGCCGCAGACTGGGTCACTGGCCATGGCCGCCCTCGGCGATCGCGATCTAATCTGTGTTTTTGCTTCGTCTGATCAAAACGCAGGCATGCGTTCAGCGCGAGATACGATCCACAGGCAGCTGAACGGATCGGCATCTCCTCGACATCCAAGTGGCCGATGACGCGCTTTGCTCCGGCGGGTTTCGTATGGACGGGCCATCACAAATCATTCGACGGTAACCGATTTTGCGAGATTGCGCGGTTGGTCGACATCTTTGCCCATGGAGACAGCCGTGTCGTAGGCAAGAAGCTGTATCGGCAGGGCAAAGATCATTGGCGCGATAATCTCGTCGACGGTCGGCAGCATAATCGTGTGCATCGTTTTGAGTTTCGAAGCAGCGGCCCCTTTCTCATCAGTGATGAGGATGATCCGTCCTCCCCTGGCGGCCGCTTCCTCCATGTTGGAGACGGTCTTGTCGAAAAAGCGATCATGTGGCGCGATGACGATCACTGGCATGTTTTCGTCGACCAATGCGAGCGGACCATGCTTCAATTCACCAGCCGCATAGCCCTCGGCATGGATGTAGGAAATCTCCTTGAGCTTCAGCGCACCTTCCATGGCCAGTGGGACACTGGTGCCGCGGCCGAGATACAGGACGTCATGGCACTTTGACAGTTCGCGCGCCAGGAGCTCGACATCTGGCTTGATGCTGTTCAGGACCAAGCGCATCATACGAGGCATTTCGGCAAGGCTCGCGACGAGCGCCTTCGCCTCAGCTTCGGTTACCGTTCCACGGGCCCTGGCAGCACCAATGGCGAGTGTGGCAAGAACCACAAGCTGGCAGGTGAAAGCCTTGGTGGAGGCGACGCCGATCTCCGGCCCGGCAAGGATTGGGAAGACCGCGTCGGCCTCCCGCGCGAGGGTCGACTCCCGGCTGTTGACGACAGCGCCGGTCTTCAGCCCGCGCGCCTTGCAGTATCTCAGAGATGCGAGCGTGTCGGCGGTTTCACCGGACTGCGAAATGAAAAGAGCCGCCGAGTGCGGCGGCAATGGAATCTCCCGGTAGCGGAATTCGGACGCGACGTCGATTTCGACCGGCAGGCGCGCATAGCGCTCGAACCAGTATTTTGCGATCAGTCCAGCCAGATAGGCTGTGCCGCAAGCCGAGATCGCGAGGCTCGGGATGCTGGCAAAATCTATGCAAGAAGCCGTATCGGGATTCCCTTCGGAGTTGACGTGATGAGTGAGCGCACGGGCGACAACCTCGGGCTGCTCATGAATTTCCTTCTCCATGAAATGGCGATAATTGCCCTTATCGGCCAGGTATGCCCCGGCAAGGGAAGTCTGGCGCGGACGCTCGACGGGATGACCATCGGAATTGAAGATGTCGGCGCCTGTCTTGCTGATAACCGCCCAGTCGCCATCGACGAGATAGGTGATTGCATTTGTGAAGGGCGCAAGCGCGATGGCGTCGGAGCCCAGGAACATCTCGCCGTCGCCGTGACCGATCGCCAATGGGGGTCCGTTGCGCGCCGCCATGATGGTCGACGGATCATCCTCAAAGAGAACGGCAAGGGCGTAGGCGCCGCTGACGCGCTTCAGCATGGCGTGCATCGCCTCGCCCCGCCCCATGCCCTCCCGGCGGTATTTTGCCAAGAGATGAGCGACGACTTCGGTGTCGGTATCGGTCTGGAACTCGGCGCCCGCCGCCGCCAGTTCGTCCTTCAACTCGGCGAAATTCTCGATGATGCCGTTGTGAACCACGGCCACACCCTCCGCAATGTGCGGGTGCGCGTTGCGCTCAGTGGGTGCCCCATGGGTTGCCCAACGCGTGTGTGCGATGCCGATGAAGCCACTCAGCGGCTCTTCCTTCAATCTTCTCTCGAGATTGACAAGCTTGCCCTTGGCGCGCCGGCAGTTCAACGAGCCCTCGCAAATGGTGGCGACGCCGGCTGAGTCATAGCCGCGATATTCGAGCCGCTTCAACGCGTCAACCAACCGCTCCGACACTGGCTGATGTCCAACGATGCCAACAATCCCGCACATGATCGTCTCCGAACTCTTCCCCGTTGCCTCAGTCGGCGCGAAGGAAACCCGCCACCGCTCAGCCCCTAGTGGAATTCGGCGAAGGAGGTAAAATCGATTGTTGGGATAGCTGCCATACAGCCAGCGGATGGTCGGGAAACGTGTTTGACGACCCGGCGAGAGGACCTTTGACCTCGGCTAAACAGGGCTCCTGACCTCAGCTTCACCCGCCTCAGAGAGTGAGAAAGCCGTAAATTCGCCACCAACTGTCGTGATTTGCGGGCTTTCGACCGAGCCGGCCGCGCAAATCGTCCGTGCAAGCTGTCCCTCGTGGGCACCGCCGCGTTTCGCGGGCAGGATGGTCCGGCGGCCGACTTAGTCGCGGAGTTGCCTGCGCTGCCGTCGCAACCGGGCTGTGTCGATCTTAGATAAAGCGGAATGCCAGGCTCTGCCGAAGGCCCTAAGAATCATTTGCAATGCTAGTTTCCTCTGCTGCCCAGCGCATTCCCGTCTTCCGCGTTGGTCGATTGATCGTGCATCAAAGATCGATGGCGATGCGAATCGGGGGCTATCAGCCCCAATTTTGGCTGACTATGCAAGCGGGCGGACGCGTCGTGCCACCTTATGCCTCATGGCATGTGGAGCGCATCCACAGCAGATAGCCGTCGGAAGGAGCTCGATCCCTTTGCTTTTCGTCGTGGCTGGTTCAGCAAATCTGCTCGACCCCACGGCAGTTTGCGATCAGGCGCCGAGGTGAGTGCAATCGGCGGCGAACGCACTTTTGATGAGGCAGACCCCGCCAGAGCCGGTGGCAATCGGCTCCCGGAGCACCTTGTCGAAAGCCGGGCCAGTCGAGTGAAACCGCGCCTGCGCATGGCTGCCATTAAAGTCACGAGACGCTTGGTCCACTCCTTTGCCGACCGATGTTCCAAGAGACGCCCTCGCGCTGCACCAGGCCGGAAACCTCTTTGCCGACATGCCGCTCGAGCACCGGCCGCCAAGGGACGAGCACGAACTCGCGCGATTTCTCGATAACGGCATATTTGCCGCTGGCGAGCTCAACTGAGCGGCGGAGCGTGCCCTCTACCCGGTCCCCGGGTCGCGTTTCAGCATAAGATAGACCGAGCTCTTCCGAGAGCTGACCGGCAACACGGTTCAGCTCCCGCTGGCGGAGGATCGCGATCATGTTGGCGCGATAGACGATCCGATGCTGCTCCTCATGGGCAAGACCTTGCGCGATCAGCCACTGCTGTCGGCGGCTCCGCGCCTCCTGGGCTTCACGGCCGAAGCCCGAATTGCGCAACCTCTCTGATCCATCGGAGACCAGCTGGCCGTCGAGCCAGGTGGCGCCGTCAAAACCAACCTGCCGCTGCAGAGGCATGGAAGAGAGCTTGTCGACCGTGACAGGTTGGGGCCTGGCCTGCTGGCGCTCGTAGGCGGTGACACGATGGAGATGATCCGGCGCGACGATCCAGGTGCCGTCGGGCTCGCGCTCGACGCCGCCGGTAGCGCGCCGGATCGCCTCCAGCCGACGGACATGCGTTTCGGCGAAGCGGTCGTTGGCGGTCGGATCGTGCTTCAGGTGAATGTCGATGTTGTAGCGGCCTCCATGGGCAGCCGCGATTTCGGCAACCGTGCGGTCAACCTGCCTGGGTTCTGTGTTCCTCGGCGCGACACGCACGATGCAGCCGTCGGGCGTCGGCTCTGTCGCCTCGCCTTTGCCGATGTCGATGTATCGGGTCTTGCCGTCAACACCGTCGACGATCAGGTAATGCCGGTCGGTGAGCTCGTCGGCCAGCCCGCGCGCGACAACACGGCCGACGACAGGGTCGACCGGGTCGCCGGATCGATCATGGATCACCCAATCGGCGGCACTGCGGGAAATCCCCCTGCCCGCCAGTTCGCGATGCATGGTCTTGATGATGTCGCCGCGTTCGCCGATGCGGCGCAGCGTCGCTTCTAGCCCGTCATCGAGGCGCCATCGACCCGAGCTGATCTCTTCGGCCAGATGCATCCGCTTGAGCTTGCGCAGGCGCCCCTGCTCCAAGGTTTGCCGAAACGCGTCGCGGCTATCGGGCGAAACGAGCCCACTGTGGTCACGCCGTTGCAGCAGGCGGCGGTCGATGCTGGTGAACCGGTCCTGCTCCATTTCCTGACGCAGGCGATGGTCGATCTCTTGGTCGGTGCGCGGACCAAGATCGAGGCTGACCAGCTCGGCGGCGCGCTCGCGGATGCCGATCGAGATGTATTCGCGCGCAATCACGAGATTCTGGCCGCGATCGTCCTTGCCACGAACGATGATATGGGTGTGCGGATGGCCGGTGTTGAAATGATCCACGGCAACCCAGTCGAGCTTCGTGCCGAGATCCTCCTCCATCTGTGCCATGAGCCGCCGCGTCAGTGGCTTGAGGTCGTCAAATTCGATGCCATCCTCGGGTGCGACGATGAAGCGGAATTGATGGCGATCGCCATCGGCACGATCGAGGAAGTCCTTGCCGGCGAGGCGGTCGCTTTCGGCGCCATAGAGCTCGCCAGGCGCGCCGTCCCGGGTGACGCCGTCGCGCTGGATGTAACGCAGATGCGCACGCGGCCCGTCCGCGCTCTTGCCGGAAAGCTTGACGACACGCGCCTTGATGACGACCCGGCGCTGGCGGAAGGCTGCATGGCGATCGCGTGACTTCAGCAGCGCGGCCGTCGCCCCGCCGCGGCCCGTCCGGCTCCCAACGAAGCGGCCACCACGCTGGGGCCGGCCACCGGCTCGGTTGATCGCCGCCCGGACCTGGCCGGCAAAGCGTTTGCCTGCCTTCGAACCACGGGAGCCTATCTTCCCGAGCTTGGGTCTGAACTCGTCATCCTGCATGTAGCCTCCGCGTTTTACAGAGTCGAATTAGCCATTTGCGCTCCGAAAAAGCTCTCCTGGCGCTGGAGGCTGCCTCCGGCAAAAAAGATGTGCAGACAAACACTTCGCCGCCTCATGGAGGCGGTGCCTTTATCTTGCCTTACGCGCCCTGCCCCTTCGGACGCGTCCAGCTCGCCCGCTGTTAGCGGTCCGGCTGCTTGACCGGTGCGACGTCCATCCCCAGCGGCACGAAGAGATCGCCGTTTCGCGCGCCGGCGCGAACACCATTTTGCAGGAAAAACAGCGAGCGCCCCGAGGGCGCATTTTGCCCGCCTGGAGCGACAGATTGGCCGCTGGATTTCTTCATGTCGGTGGCCGAAACACCGGCCGCCGCGAGTTGCTTGAGATAGTCGACGGTCTCTTTCGGCAGCGGCTTGCCGCGCTTCAGATGCGCCTCGTAGCGCTCGGGGCCGGCGTTGTAAGCGGCAAACAGGCCGGGGAACCCGAAACGGTCATACATGGCGCGGAGATAGGCCGTGCCGGCCAGGATGTTGTCGCGCGGATCGTGTGGATCGGCGCCCAGGCCCTGCTCGGTACGCATCTCCGAATAGGTGTCGGGCATCAGCTGCATGAGGCCCATGGCGCCGGCGCGCGAGGTGATTGGGCGGCCGCCGAGCATGGTCCTGCCCCTGCTTTCGGCATCGATCACGGCGTAAATCCAGGCCTGAGGAATACGGAAACGCTTGCTTGCTTCGGCAACGAAGTGCTGCCACTTTCCAAGCTGCGGACTTTGGGAGATGGCGACCGGCTCAGCGCCGGTCGAGGCGGAACAGGCGCATGGCGCGACAGCGATCATGCCAAGCATCAGGAGGGTCACTCGGTCCATAGCGGCACGAGCCTCCCGATGACATTCGCGGCCGGCACCGGCCCGAAATAGCGGCTGTCGAAAGAGCGTGGCGCCTCGCCGTTCAGCACGAAGAATTCGTCGTCGGCGAGCGCGCGGCAGCCGCTCCACCAGGGCAGCGGACGGCCTTGGCTGTCGGTTGCGAGCCGACGCGCGACGATCTTGCCGCCGATGATGATCGCCTTGCTGAAGGCGCAGACACATTCGTGCGGCAGCGCGGCAATGTGCTTTACAAGGGGAACGCCGCGCGGGAGATAGCCGCGTTCGGCAGCGAGGCCGGCGATGGCTTCGGGTGCGCCGGTGAGCACCAGGTCGCCGCGTGCGGGCGCTCCCGCCATGACGCGATAGAGGCCGACCGGCGCGCTCGCCGATGCGTTCCAGATCAGCCAGGGCGACGGGTTTGCAAGGGGGCCAAAGGCAATGAGGCCCAGGGCAATCGCGGTCGCGGCTATCGCCTTTGTCGCGCGAACGCGACGCAGGCGGCTGCCGGTCAGACGGATGGAGGGACGCCGGCTCATGGGCGGCCTCCATCGCCGGAGCCGGTTACCTTCTGGCCTTTCGACCACTCGTCGAGCTCGTCGATGTGGTAGCGCACATAACGGCCATGCTTGCGGAATTTCGGGCCGCCGCCGTTAAGCCGCATCTTTTCCAGCGTGCGCTGGGAGAGCCCTATGTAGAAGGCGGCTTGGGCTGTGTTGAGAAACGGACTGCCCTTCTTGGCGCGGGCGGCGCGTTCGTTTTCGTCATCCATGATTGTCCTCGTGTCGCTTAAGGAGAAGCGACGGCGAGGATGGGCGAACGAGGGCGCCCCGGGGACGGGCGAAGAGTGGGAGGCGAGTTTTCGCCGCTCCTGTGGGAAGAGCCCCGCGCCGGCTGCGGCGCGGGGCTCGGGTCGGCCGATCAGTCGGCCGGGTTCCAGATGATGGCGTAGGTGTCGTCATCGTCCTGGCCGGCGGCGCGGCCCAGATTGGCGTAGAGCTTGCGGGGCCCGAACTCCGGCGCGGCAATCGACAGGCTCACATAATCCTTGCCGGACGTTTCGCCGGTGCGGATCCAGCCGGCGCCAACTTCGACCCCTTGCGTCAGCACCCGGTAGTCGGGATGGTTGTCGGCGCTCTTGGCCTGGTTGGGGATGATGTCGATGTCGGCGCGGACGCTGAGGGTCTTGAGCTGGCCCTTGTAGGCGCCGTTTTCCTGCTTGTTGACGTAACCGATCGCGGTCATTTCGAAGTCTCCTTTTGCTGTCGCCGGGGACCATCCCCTGCGATGGCGGACCGTGATGGACGCGTCCGGAGCGCCTGAACCCGACAGGCCGAAGCGCCAGCGGAGGACCCGAGCAGGCAGCTTTTTTGAAGCGGAGCGGCGCGAGGAAGCCGCCGCAGGCGGCGGGGAAAAAGCTGCTGGCGAGGGTTTCGGGCGGCCGGACCCGTCTATAGGTCAACAAGCCAGCCGCAGGGGATGGTCCTGGCAGGGAGCATGGAGATCGTGGCAAGCGCGGTCGCTGCAGCCAAGCCAGGAGAGCCGGGATTTGCGGGACTGCGGGCTGATGCCGTGGCATGCCAACAAGAGATCGTGCCTACGGGTCTGGCGCCAGAACAGGCATGCAACGGGCTGATCGATCCGCGGGATCAAGGCGGCTTGCAGGGCTGGATTGTGCCGGGGGACGCGGGGGCCAAAGGTCTCGAACATGCGGCCAGTGCGACCGGGGTACTTTGCCGGGCGGCGGCCAACCTGGCAGCCGCCGCCCAGCGTGACGCCTATTGGCAGCCGAACAGGGACCGGACCCGCACCCATTGATCGGCGGTGGGCAAGCCGCCTCGCTGCGTTTAGCTTTCGACCGGGAATTTCATCCAGCGCGGCAGCCAGCTTCCCACCTTCTCGCGGCCGCTCTCGCCGGAAAGAAAGTCGCGGATGATCGTCTTTTGCGTCCTCACCTTCTCGGCGACATTGCCGTCCGCGACATGCTTGCCGCCGAGTTCGGCAAGCATGGAATTGGCGATTTCCTTGTCGCGCAACAGGTCGAAGAAGGCGTCGTCCGGTTGCCAGCAAGCGGCGAGGTCGACATGCAGATGATTGCCGAGCGCCTCGACGACGGCGCTGCCGGCTTCAAGCGTCTCGGCCATGACTATTGCGAGGACGCGCAGGACATCGTCGTCGGACAGCGTCAGCAGATGCGCAAACAGGGTCGCAGTGCCGATGCCGCCGCCATTGCCGCCGGCGATTGTACCATCTTCGTCGGATCGTCCAAGCAGCGCCAGGACCGCACGCCGCTTATTCGCGAAGGCGGCCTCGGCCTTGCAGGCTGCGAGGCTCGCGGCCACAGTCTGGTTGGCGGCGCGCTGCGGCTCGATGCGCACCTGCCACAGGCTTGAGCCGGCGATCGCATGCGCCACCATCAGGCGAAGTGCTGCTGCCGGATGGTCGAGGAGCGCCAAGCGCACGGCGGCATGACGGTGCAGATCGACATAGTTCTGCATCGGTCCGGTGAGTTCGGGCCGCGCGGGTTTGTCCGGGGTCCCGGCCTCTGCGGCCTCGCTTTGATCGCGGGCGCGGCGGGCTTCCTTGCGCGATAGCCAGCCCTCTTGAGACCCGACCTCGCCGTGATGCGAGACTGACATAAAGACCTTGCCGCCCTTCTTCTTCGGCGTCTTTTCGTAGTCCCATGCGTGGAAATGCTGTCCCGGCTCGAGCACGATCACGTCGCTCCATCCGGCCTCACGATAGGCATCGCGTCTGGCGGCGATGGCCTCATTCTGCTTGAGCCAGAACAGGTCGGCGTCGGCAAAATAGCTTTCCTCGCCGAACAGATCGGAGACGATCAGGCCGGGATAATCCTCGATGGCAAACAGCGCCACCTTGGTCGAGATCGACTGGCCGCCGAACAGCCATTGCTTCAATTGACAGCCGCGCGGCGCGCGGCTGTCGGGGTCGGCAAAGAGCGCGAGCCAGTCCTTCTGCTGCGCCTTCGAGGCCATGGTGAGATGGCGCACCGTCTCGGCGTCGATTTCCTCGCGGCGATAGGCTTCGCGAATCCTAGGCAGAAGCTCGCCGAGCGCCAGAATGCGCTTCACCTGATGCTGGGTGAGGCCGAAAGTGGCCGCGATATCGGCAATGGTGCGACCTTCCCTGATGAGGCGGGTAAAGGTTTCCCATTGCGAGACCTCGTCGGGATCGAGGCGGGCGATATTTTCGATCAGGGAGGCTTCGAGCGCGTCGGCGTCGTCACCATCCTCCATGATGGCGCATGGCAGCGGCTCGGCCTCGCCGCGTTCGCCGGCGACGGTCTTGGCGGCGAAATACCGTCGCCCTCCGGCAACGATCTCGAACGTTTCGGGCGAGCCGTTGGGCCGCACCAGTAGCGGAACGAGGACGCCGCGCGCGCACCGACGGCAGGATGTCGGAGATGTCGGGCGCGCGTTTGGAATGTCGCATGTTGGCGGCGGCGACGCTCAATTGGTCAATGGAAACGTGGGCAAGCTGCATGGTCTTTCTCCTTTGCTGTTGCCTGAAAGTGCCTGACCGCGAGGCCGCAGGCCGAGCGGCGCGACGGTTTTGCGCCGGATGGCGCTATTGTTCCGCCCGGTCGGGCGGAAGCTCGGGAAGGGGAAGCGAGAGGGCGGCGGCGGCCTGCCGCAAGAGCCGTTCGGCCTCGGTGATGTGGCCGCATAGGCGAGCGGCTTCGGGATAGACAGAGAGCGGAAACCGTGCCTTGAAATACAGGTCGCGCTCGATGCCCAAGCCAAGCGGCCCCTTGAGCGCTTGGAGCTCGGCAAGGCTGACGCTGCCGAGTTCGGGGAAGCCGAAACCGAGATCACAAAGGCCGAAGAGTGTATCGCCATCGGCGTCGAGCTCGCTCAGAAGCCAGGTGGCGGCGCCGACCGGATTGAACAGTTTCACGACCGGAACATGGTCGGTTTCGGTCTCGGCAGCGCCATTGGCGAGCAGAACAAGGCGCAGTTCGTCGGTGATCAGGATCATTGCCGCTTTCCTTCAAAACGGTTGGTGCTGATTGAGAGCGGCTGAGACAAACACGCCGACATCGAGCGGCTTGTGCGCCGCGCGGCCACATCGCGCGCCATCAGAAGCACAAGCCTGTCGCGCATGGGGATCAGGCGCGCTCATGCGGCGATCTCGGCATGCGCGTCGCCTTCGACGTCGGCATTGAAGCCGAGCAGGAGATCGGCGGCTTTCGAGGCATGGCTGGCGGCGCGGAAGATGGCGCGATTGTCCTCGCGCAGGACCGTCAGCCATGAGCCGATATAATCGGCATGGCGCACGGTGGGCTCGATGCCGATAGTGCTGCAGACGAAGGCTGCGCAGATTTCAGCGACCAGTTCCTCGCGCGCATAGGCCTTGCAGCCGAACGAGCCGGAGAGGTCGCGCGCAAGGCGCGTCGGGTGGCCAGTCCAGTGGCCAAGCTCGTGAAAGCAGGTGCGGTAATAGTTGATCTGCTGAAAGAAGGCCGGTTGCGGCGGCACCTGAATGAAGTCGCTGCCCGGCATGTAGAAAGCGCGATCGCCCCCGATGCGGACATCCGCGCCGGTTGCACGAATGAGCGTCTCGGCCTGCGGGATTATCTGGCGCGACGGCAGCGGTTCGGCGGCGGCATGGAGATGTTCGGGCAGGTTGTCGCACTGAGCGACATTGAAGACGGTGAAGCGCTTCAGGTAAGGCACCGCCTGTGGTTCGTCGCCATCAGCCCTGGCGCGTTCCTTTTCGTTTTGCGGAACAAAGCGGTCGGCATGAACGATGGTCGTGCCGCGCTCGCCTTTTCTGACATTGCCGCCAAGGGCAAGCGCCTGCCGGAAGGTCAGCCAGTTCTGGCTGGCATAGCTGCGCTCGATGACCGCGCCCCACAGGATGAGGATGTTGATGCCGGAGTAGCGGCGCTCGGTGGCCGCGTTCCTGGGCAGGCCGGGACCTGCCTTCGCGCTTCCCCAGGGCTTGACCCATGGCACGATGCCGCGCTCGAGCTCGGCGATGATGCGGTCCGTGATCTCTTGATAAAGGCTGGCGCCTGAGCGCCCGCCCCTGCTTGCGCCAGCCTTTCGGCTGCCGGAACGTTTGTTGGTTGAACGCATGCGCTGCTCCTCCGCTCGCCAAATCGCGCCCTCCCCCGGAAGCGGGGTGGGCGGCGAAAACGACCGGAAAGGCCCGCCGTGAAAGGCGGACCGCATCCGAAGGACCGGAACGCAGAGGAGGACCCGAAGCGCAGCGAAGGGTTGCGGGATGCCGCGGCGGGCCTAGAAGGGAGAGCCGCCCACCGCGCGCCACCGGGGAAGGCCACAATGAAACCACGCCGGCCAATCGGCCGGCGGCCGTCAGCAGCCGCCAGGCTGCCCGAGCCAGGGGGCGAAGCCGGATGGCCGAGACCGCCCGAGCCTGCCGAGGAAAAAGCGGGCTCGGTGAACGAGCACCCGGCGCGCGCCTTCAGGCGCGCGGGCGCCACTCGGGTCCGCGACGATTGGAGCTGCGGTTTGGCATTAGCAATGCCGTATAGTCAGCCGCTGCCATGTTTCGCTTCCGAGCCCCCGCCGGTCAGGCCCGGCGCGTGCTGACCTACCTCGCTAGAGGGCCGGTCCATCCCAAATTGCCGCAGGTGACTTAGCGTCAAGACTCAAGTATCGGTGCTGCGTACACTCTCATCTAGCCGGCGTCCATTTCAGGCAACCTCCACCAGACGGCGCCGGCCTTTTTTCCTATTCGTCCCGCCAGATCTCCCAACGCCGAGCGCCGGAGGCAGATCGTGTGCTGCTCGAGTTGGGTGGAATAGCTCTGCGCTGATCCATTCGCGGCTCTTGCACTGCTGGCATCGAACCTTTTCCCTCACCTCATCGATCGTGAACTTGCCGATCACCTCCCGCAGCTCGAGCGGCTTGTAGCAGCGCGTGATGTTGCACCGTGCGACCCACTGCCGATCAAGCCGCGCTGTTCTTGATCACGCGCAGTTCGTGGTTCCCCAACCGCCGGGAAGCGGCTGCCCTATCATTGCCGATCGTGTGCTGAGCGAAGTCGAAATCGGGCAAGGTCGGCCGAGAAGATAACCCTGGATCGCATCACAGGCTTCTCCCCGAAGGAAAGTCAATTCCGCGTCGGCTTCGACGCCCTCTGCCAAGACGGGGAGCTTGAGACCCCGGGCGAGGCCAAAGACAGCACGCATGACGGCAGCCGCCTCGTCGCTGCTATCTACCGCCCGCACTAGAGACTGGTCGGCTTTGATCTTGTCGAACGGGAAGGCCCGCAAATTCGACAGCGACGAGTACCCGGTGCCGAAATCATCCATTGCGATTTGGACCCGAAGGCCTTTGAGCTGGCGCAGCGCGGCGAGCGCGCGCCCTTATGTCCTTGATCAGGCAAGTTTCGGTAATTTCCAGCTCGAGGCGGAAGGAATCGAGACCGGTCTCTTTCAGCACTGCCCCGACCAACTCGGATAAATTCCCGCCATGGAGTTGCATGGCCGAAACGTTGACGCTGATTGCCAGCGGTTGTTGCCAGCTTGCCGCTTCGGCGCAGGCGGTCCACAGCACCCATTCACCGATCTTCAGAATGGCGCCACACTCCTCCGCGATCGGGACGTACACCGCCGGCGGAACGGCGCCGCGTTCCGGATCATCCCACCGGAGCAGCGCTTCGAAACCAAAGATTTCGTTGGACAAGAGTTCCGCCTGCGGTTGATAGACGAGGTGCAGTTGCTTGCGCGAGAACGCATGACGGACGTCGTGCTCGAACTGGCGACGATCGCGCAGATGCTCACCCATGGATGGCTCGAAAACGCAACAGACGCCCCGCCCCTGCATTTGGCCTCATAGAGCGCGGCATCGGCATGGCTCAAAAAACGCTGCCATCGGGTGCATCGTTCGGGAATACAGCGATGCCTATGCTGGTGCCGATGGTGACGCCGGCGGGCAGGTTGGCGCCTGCGTCATTGAATGCGTCCAGGATGGCTTCAGCAGTGCGCGTCGCATAGCCCGCGCTCGGCAGACCGGGAACAATCACAGCGAACTCGTCGCCGCCCAAGCGCGCAACCATTTGCCCGGGCTTAAGGATGCCCCGGATCTTCTCGGCCACACACTGCAGCACGGCGTCTCCGACGACATGGCCGAAGAGGTCGTTGATCTCCTTGAAGCGGTCGAAATCGAGGAAGAGCACGGCAAGACACCGCTCAGTGTCGAGATGTGCCGTAAGCTCTGCCTCGAGCTTTTCGTTGAAGCTCGTGCGGTTCGGAAGCTTGGTCAAGGGGTCGTGGTGGGCAAGGAAGTGAATTTCCTCCTCCGCCCGCTTGCGCCCGCGAATGTCGCGCACGGCAAACACCTGATGCGGCTTACCGGCATAAAGGATGCTGTGCCGGATCAGCTCCACGGGGACCATCGTGCCGTCCGTCGCGCATAGCTCCACCTCCAGCGGCGTTTGCGCGGTGCCTGTGAGTTCGCCTGGGGAGGCCGTGGGAAAGAAGGACGTGAGCGGGCGTCCGACCGGTTGCGAGCCGTCGACGCAGTCAAGCGCTGCGAAACTGCGATTGGCAGCCACGATCTCGGTTTTGTCGCACACGATCAGCCCCTCGACGGCCGCGTCGACCAGCTCCTGCATACGCGTTATCTAGCCGGCGCGGCGGAGATCACGCACATCGAGGGCGAGGCCGATGATGGCCAAAAGGATGATGACGACAGAACGAGGGCCACGCCAGCCGCCATCCAATCCGCGGGCAACGCCGTTGCGGAAACGACAGTGCGTGGATCTGGCATGATAGCCGCCGCTCCCAAACCCGTTTTTCAGCGATAGGTATGAACTGGGACGGGGAGATCGTGCCAAGGGTCGGATGCCGCCACCGCAGAAGCGCTTCATACCCCCGGACGCTATCGCTTCCGAGGTCGAGAAAAGGGTTGGAATGCGAGCCAAAGCTTGGTCATTGGCCAGCGCAGATTTCAGATCGCGTTCGAGGACATGGCGCCTCGTGCAGCTTCATCGTCGTTTGCGCTGAAAAACTGGATGGACCCCGCCCCCAGCGTCTTGGCCCTGTATAGCGCGGTGTCCACGCACCGCAGGAGTTGGATGGCATCCAAACCGTCAGCGGGCGCCAAAGCGATGCCTATAGACGCCCTGCAAGATATTTCGCGCCTTTCGATCAGAAATGGGTCGCGCATGGCATTTACTATCTGTTTGGCCAAGGACCTGATCTGATCTGGCCTGACATCGCGCGTAGCAGTTATTGCAAATTCGCCGCCCACCAATCTGGCAATGCCATTGCTCTCCCGCAGAGTACGGCGACTACGCCGCAGATGCTGCCGCTCATCGAGCTCGAGTGGCCGCCGAGTTCGAAGAAGTTTTCGTGGCGCCCGACCCGCTCGACCCCGAGAAGCTCCGCCCAGATCTCTGCCACGCCGTCACGACCGCGCCGCGCGGCGCCCTCATAGGCCGCCCGCGCATAGGCCTCGTCGCGCCGGCAGCGCCTTGCGGTCGAGCTTGCCGTTCGTCGTCAAGGGCAGCGCCGCCAGCCGCACGAACGCAGCCGGTACGAGCCGGCCTCGGGCCGGCCCACGATATAGGCGACAAGATGCTTGTCGCTGGCGCGGTCCTGGCGCGCCACCACCACCGCCTCGCGCATCCAGGCGTGCTCGATCAGCCGCGCCGCGATCTCGCCCGGCTCGATGCGGAAGTCCTGGTGACGTTGCCCCCAAGTTTTATCCAATCCTGAGTTCGCTCCGGCGATCTATGTTGCCCTGTTGGGCGGTTTGAGCGACGGGCACAGGCGCGGAGCTGATCACGGTGCGCAGCGCTGTGTCCCGTCGCGGGGTGAAGGTGTGGGCGAACTCGAAGGGGGTCTGCCATCCGAGCCGCGAATGTGGGCGATTGAAGTTGTAATCTGTCCGCCAACTGGCCAAGACCGCGCGAGCCTGTGCCAATGAGGTGAACAGCGTCTCGTTCAGCAGTTCGTCACGGAGGCGACCGTTGAAGCTCTCGATGAAGCCGTTCTGCATTGGCTTGCCCGGCGCGATATAATGCCAGTCCACGCGGCTTGCATCGGCCCAGGCAAGGATCGCATTGCTGGTCAGTTCGCTGCCATTGTCACTGACCACCATCTTCGGCTTGCCGCGTTCGATCACGAGCCGATCGAGTTCGCGGGCAACCCTCACGCCGGACAGAGACGTATCCGCGACCAACCCCAGGCACTCGCGCGTGCAGTCGTCGACGACGGTCAATATCCGGAAGCGACGGCCATCGGTCAGCTGATCCGACACGAAGTCCAGTGACCAACGGTCGTTGGGTGCAACGGGGACCATCATCGGTGCCCGCGTTCCAATGGCTCGCTTGCGGCCGCCACGGCGCCGAACGGCAAGCCTCTCCTCGCGATAGAGCCGGAACAGACGCTTGTGATTGACCACATAACCTTCCCGCCGCAGCAGCACGTGCAGGCGGCGATAGCCGAAGCGCCGGCGCTCATGCGCGATCGCCTTCATCCGCTCCCGCAGGTCACCATCGTCGCCACGGCTCGCCTTGTGGCGAACCGTCATCCGACAGCAGCCGATGGTCTTGCACGCCCGCCGCTCGCTCATCTCGAATGCCGTTCGAAGATGCGCGACAGCCTCTCGCTCGGCAGCGGGCGTCACCATTTTTTTTCCGAGAAGATCTTTCAAAGCGGCATTGTCGAGCATGGCGTCCGCCAGGAGCCGCTTCAGACGAGCGTTCTCATCCTCCAGCGTCTTCAGCCGCTTCGCTTCCGACACGTCCATGCCGCTATACTTCGCCTTCCATTTGTAGATGCTGGCGTCGCTGACCCCGTGCTTGCGGCACAGATCGGCCACCGAAACTCCGGCCTCATGCTCCTTCAAAATCCCGATGATCTGCTCTTCACTGAAACGGCTGCGCTTCATTCTCTGGTCCTCGCGTTGGGCCAGAGCGAACTTCAAACCGGATTAAGCCAAAGGGGCAACGTCAGCGGATGTCACCTGGTCGTCGTTGCGGCCCAAAAACTCCAGATAGCCGTCGGCAGATAGCGAGCCAGGTCGCCGGTCTTGTCGCTGCTGCCGATCCTTCAGAAGGCTTTGGCGATGTTTCGTCCTCTTTTGTCAGAACCGCACGCCAACCCTTGCGGTGACGCCATGCTCTTGCACGGAGGAAGCAATTTGACCCTCATAAGAGACCGCGAGGCTGGCATTGGCCGCCAGACGGAAGTCCAGCCCGACCTCGAGGATGGCAGCGTCCTTGGCGACCGGCGTGCCGCTGATCGCAAAGTTCTGGCCGCCGGCGAAGCCATGCGCGGCCCGCGGCACCACATCGCCAAAGGCATGCCGCCAGCCAAGCGTCCCATATGACTTGACGGCCACGCCGCCAACGACGAAGTCGCTACCGGCATGAAGCCCAAGCGTGGTGTACGTCACGTCGCCGCTGCTGCTGCTGCTCGTTAACCCGGCGCCGTTCGTGTCCTTCTCCCGGTAGCCGTCCGTCTTGAGATGCACATGCGCCAGATTGGCGAAAGGCTCGAAGCGGGCAAACTCGTAGCTCAGCTCATAGCCTGCCTCGCCGAAGGCCTGCGCCGAACGGGCATCATAGGAGGCTGTCGCCTTATCGGCAAAGCTTTGAAACACAACCCCCCGGCCGGTGTCGATCGAATGCCAGCTATGCGCCGCCCCAAAATTCAAAGATAACGCCTCGATTCGGGTACCGGCATAAAGGGCAAGCGTGTAATTGTCCGCTTCGGCCGATGCGGCGCGCGCATCGACCTCGTAGGAGGAATGACCATAACCGCCCGCAAGGCCTAGGCGCCAATCGCCAAGTAAGACATCCCCGCCCGCCAAAAAGCCGCGCGCCGAGCGGTGATAACCGGCCGCATTGCCATCGCCGTCGGCAGTTCCCCAGGCGCCGTAGGCCTGGCTCCAAACAGCAAACCGTTGCGTATCGGCGCAAACCGGCTCCACCCCGTCCGGCCCATAGGCCATCACAGGCACGGATGAGGCCCCCACCCCGTCAAACGCCGCACGCAGACGCTCCATCACGGCATCGCGCGCATAAGAACTCTCCCCTATCAGCGCACCCTTAACCGTCGCATGAATCTCACCCGACAGCGGCGCCCAGGCGTGGCCGGCCGAGGCCTTGCTCAAATTGAGAACAGCAAGCAGCAGCGGATCGAGCGGGGTCGCCGGCAGAGCCTGTACAGTGGGCGATGGCAGCGCCAGCGCCAGTTCTGGCGTGGCGTCCGCCTGAGGCTCTCCCGCCGGCGTCGCTTGGCCGGGTGATGTCGGGGACGGCGTCAGGGGAAAGGCATTTTCCAGCGCCGCCACAACCGCCATCTCGTTCGGCGTTGCCGCCGTCGAGGCCAGCGCCACCTGGTTGCGCGACAATGTCAGCCCGACATCATGGGTCCGGTGATCAAGCGACGGATCCAGAAACGCAAGGTCCGAGGTTGTTTTGTCAAATTGACCATTCACCCCCCGGTCGCAGTCAGGATCTGATAGCGCGTCTCCGGCTTATAAAGCCATCCCGCCGGCACCTTGACCGTGCCGCCAATGAGCGTGACCGTGCCGGTGGTCTCGATCCGATCGCTTGCGCCGAGGGAATTGACCTCAACCGCATAGGTCGAGCCTTTCTCAAAGCGAACACCCACATCGCCAACCTTAAGCGTGCCGATCGGCTGCGCCACACTGCCCGGCTCAACCGTCCCGCCCGCTTTTGCAATCAATCCACCGATCGTGCCGGTGCCGCCAATCGTCCCGCCGGTCGTGCCCTGTTCGGTCTGCTTGTCGTCGTGCGGCGTATAGTATTCGACCTCTTTGCCAATGCCGCTGCCATCCACCGTCACGGTCGAGGTGATCGATCCATCCACCGACAGCTTGCCGCCGCGTACCCAAGTGCTGCCCGCATAGGTGTTCTTCCCAGTCACAATGAGATGTCCGTCGCCAAGCTTCTCCAGACTGTCGACATAGGTCTTGCCCGTCACCGGATCCTTGCCGCGTGTCTGCATGGCCTTCTCGCGAGTGAGGATGATATTCGTCAGGTTTTTTTTGTCATCCTCGGTGAATGCTTTACCATTCTCTCCCTGACTGCTTTGTAGAAGCTGGCGCAGAGTTGCTTGTTCTTTTAGATCGTCATCCTTTCGCGCTCTGATCGCCTCATCGGAAATGTCGTTCGCCCAGGTGTCGGACATTCCCTTCGGCAAGCCCGCCGCAAAATGCCCCAATAACTGGCCGGGACCGGCCATCGCCTTCTTCAGGTCGGGAAGCCCCCAGCCGCCAAGTTCATTCGGAATCCGACTGTCGCCATTCTTCACCGAGGTAAGAAAATCAAAGGTCTTATCACCACGTTTGGGTACTTCGCGATCTGGATCGGCAATCTTGTTTTGAGCTGTCGTGAGCAGTGTTGTGACAGCCTCTTCGTTGCTCATATAGCGATATCGGCTCATGACAAGGGCAAGAGCCCCGGAAATGTGGGGGAAGCTGCCGATGTGCCGTTGGCATTGTCCATGTAGTTGCCATCTGTCTTGGTTGAGCTCATGCCAGAGGGACCCATGATACACCACCACTTTGCCACGCCGCATTTATTATAGACTTGGCTCCCTGTTTCGTCGTAGCCGCTAACAGCCAACCACTTCCTTTCTACATCCGGATTAAAAAACGGCTGACTGGCAAACAAGTCAGGATTAGCAGACTTGCTATCGTTGCCGTTAGAGACCACCTGAACAAAACCATGCTGCCTGGCCCCTTTGACCGCTGCATCAAGCCAGGTTTTGGTTCCTCCCGTCCGGAGCTTCCAGAAATTCCTGGAGGCAAAAACCAAGTCGGAAATGCTACCTGTACGTCTCTCCGAAAGAATAGCTGAATCGCTTCCCCAACTCTCATTGACCACTCTTACATTTTTTTTGCCGAGCGCATCGAACGTCGATTTGAAGAAGTTGAAGTCGAGGGCCGGATTGTTGGAGCCCTGCTGTAGATCGTCACGCCCGCCCGTATTGGCAACATAGAAGGGCGAATCGAAAGCGACGCCGTGCATTTTTTTGTTGTCGCGGCTCGCGACGATCAGCCCTGTCATTCCAGTTCCGTGACCATCATTGATTTGCGGATTGTACTCGCCGCTCATACCAAATGGTTTGCCCTCCGTGGAAAACCCCTCGACGTAAATGAGATTAAGCCGACCACCACCGAACTCCTGGTGACTAGACAGAATACCGGAATCGAACACTCCAATTCTGACCCCCTTTCCGGTAATGCCCAAAGCATAGGCACCGTCGGCCTTCATTGCCTTCAGTCCCCAATTGCCCTGGAATTCTGGGTCATCGCGCCAGCTTTGCATGGCGGCCTGTAGATCGTAGGTGCCGGTTCCGTCAGCATTGACATACGGCGGCGTTTCCTGCGCCAACGCCCCGGACGAAGCGGTCGCGACCAACAGCACCGCGGCGGCGCTGCGCAAGGAGCGAAGCCTGGCCAGACGAGCACGGCATGGCGCGGCTCTGACCTGCATAGCTCCGGCGCACGCCAGCCTAGATTGCCGTGATCCTTTGCTCCCCCATACAACTCGACCCGTCTGCATCGTCATTCCTTATGTCCTCTGTTGTTCTTGACCGGCGGCACCAAACCGTCAAAGCCGAGCGCGGCGGCGGACGTGAGGAGGCCGCGGCCTTTCGGACGTCGTCAGGTGGGTTTTGCGCCGTTCACATCAAAGCCGGCCAATTCTGTCCCCCACAAGAACTTTAGGGTCTTCCGCAAGCAGTAAACCACGCGCTGAACCGTCCATCGTGCAGTCACCATCGCTCAGTGTTGCAGCACATCTATGTGCAAAGCCTGTGCCAACGCGCTCAGCGACCAGTAAGCGCCTGTTCACTTTGAAAAAGCTCCACAGTGCCGGTGGTAATGAACCTGACATTTTCGTCAATGTTTGTTTTGAACCTGATATTTTGTCTGTCGCTGTCGGATTGTGGACATGCATCGGTTCTGTCGCAAACGGAATGGCAGCCCATATCTGGCACGTCGCGCCCATGCGCTTGACGCAGCCGCAAACACCTGGATCAATTAACAGGTCGGGCTAGCAGCCGCTCATGATCGCGTCGAAGGAGCGCAGCCGGAACAAATCGTGCGTGGCCTGCTCGCTGCCCAGGAGGTGTTCGACAAGGCCGGGTTCACCCCAGATCAGGCAGCGACGGCGCGTTGGCCGCATCGCCTATTCTGTAAGCGGCGATTGTGACGGCCCCCAACCATCCAATTCGATTTTACATCGATCTTTCCGGAGCCGAGAGTACGTTTGCCTGCAATAAGGGTTAGACACGATCCAAAAGTCCGTGTTCTGAATCCCATAGGGGGTTGGGTCCGAAGCTCAATGCAAACCGCCGGCCGAGTTTTGAAGTTTCCCAAAACGCCGGCCCACGCGGAAATGAAGCGCAAGATGGAACTGACCTGATACCATCTGTTCTAGTCCGGGTCGGACGAAGGGTGTCGGGGCCATGGGCATGCCATGCGTACGGTGGAGAAGCAAACATGAAAGCGCCTGCAATACGCCTAGGCGGCGCTCGGCAGACCGGGAACGATCACAGCGAACTCGTCGCCGCCCAAGCACGCAACCATCTGCCCTGGCTTGAGGATGCTCCTGGTCTTCTCGGCCACACACAGCAGCACCGCGTCCCCGACAAGATAGCCGAAGAGGTCGTTGATCTCCTTGAAGCGGTCGAGATCGAGGAAGAGCAAGGCACCGCTCGGTGGCGAGGTGTGCCGTAAACTCGGCCTCCAGCTTTTCGTTGAAGCTCGTGCGGTTTGGAAGCTTGGTCAAGGGATCGTGGCGGGCAAGGATCATTGCATGGCGGAGGTTGCATCCTCCAATATGGCGACACGCTTCGCGAAGCCGAAAAAGGCATTGCGCGATGCACTTACAGGCTTTCGCCCGTCGTATGCATCATAGCATGCCTTCAGGGCGGCTTCGCGGACCAGGTCTCTGCGATCTGGTGGCCATTCAGCGAGGAAATCGACAGCGTCCGCAAGACTGCAATCTCTTGCACGATGTACGCTGCACGTCGTACGAAAAGTGGGCTGCTGAAAGCTTCAGAGTTCATCAATCCTCCCGACCTGCTGAACATCTGGTGCGTGAACAGGCACCTCGTGACATCCGGGACCTAGCAAAGTGTGTTGTCAGGGCGATGACGATCTCAAGAGAAAATAACGGCGTGATGTCCCCCACGCGAGCAAGCCGGCTAGCGCCGGTCTGCCCAAACGAGCGACACGGTGGCGGCTCTGCTGCCGCGGTGGCTCATCAGGTGGCATAGCTACATGGTCCCGACGAAGACCATTGGAACATGGTCCGGCTTTGACCCGCCAACAGAACACGGCTTCATCTCTCCGCCTTGGCTGCGCCGGCCAGGTATGACGAGCGGCCGGCGCAGACCTGCATGGCCACGCCAGACGCATCGGCGAAGCCAATATTCTGCCTGTACGAGCAGCGGAGTTTGACAATGAATAGACGTATCGCGCAGGCCCGGATGTCACGCCATTCTTGTGGCGGACGGCCGTGATCACGTCTGGACAAGCAGCGTGTGTCGCCGACCGTTCATCGTCATATACGCAAACAACTCCTTATAACCGGTGGTCATCATCCAGTTCGCCCGATCGAGATGGCTTCTCGCGGCTTTCCGCGCGCGCACCGCACTTCCGCCGGATCGATGCCCAGGATGACCTGCGCCATCTCCTCATAACCGGCATCGTCGGCGGAGGCGTCCAGGAACCTCAAGTAGGTCTTGAAGTGCTCCTTGTCGTAGGCGGTGAGGCTGTCCGAACCAAGGGACTTCGCTTGAAGACCTGGATCAACGTCTGTATTTCATCACCATATCGGGCTCCGGAAACAACTGGTCGAAGTTTTCGCTTCGACAGGCTACCCGGACCGAGGGAAATATCGTCCTCAAGGCGGCATTCCGATCATCGTCTGCGATTGCCCGCTTGAAGCGAGAACGCTCCTTTCGCGATGCAGCTCCAGGTTAGGAATGCACTGCTAAAAGCTCAAGACTGTTCGGCTGGCCGTCGATACCCGGCCGACTGCTCGGCTGTTAATTTCACATAATTTCACATTCCAAATAAGACACAAAAGTCGGCCCAGAGCTGACGGCCGAAACGCGCTAAGGCATTGGGATGCGCCGCAATGCGGGCCAGGTTTCCGGGCCGATTCCAAATCTTTTGGCTCTTCGGCTGTCCGCTCATCCGTCTTGACCAGGACGAACCTACAGCCTATCTCACCGACACGTTAGCACTCCCCGCTGGCGAGTGCTAACCAGGCTCCGGCAACGGAGAACCTTTCAACCTCCGCACCAGGGATATCCACAATGGCAAAGTCGAATTTCCGGCCGCTTCATGACCGCGTGGTCGTTCGCCGGGTCGAATCCGAATCCAAGACCGCGGGCGGGATCATCATCCCGGATACGGCAAAGGAAAAGCCGCAGGAAGGCGAGATCATCGCCGTCGGCTCCGGCGCCCGCGACGAAGCTGGCAAGCTCGTGCCCCTGGACGTTAAGGCTGGCGACCGCATCATGTTCGGCAAGTGGTCGGGCACCGAAGTCAAGCTCAATGGCGAAGACCTTCTGATCATGAAGGAATCCGACATCATGGGCATCATCGGCTGATTATCGGCCATTCCGTCAACTGAATTCCCGGGCTCGATCAAAGCCCCTGCCAGGAGCTAAAAATGGCTGCCAAAGACGTAAAATTCTCCCGCGATGCCCGCGAGCGCATGCTGCATGGCATCAACATCCTCGCCGACGCGGTGAAGGTCACGCTCGGCCCCAAGGGCCGCAACGTCGTCATCGACAAGTCGTTCGGCGCCCCGCGCATCACCAAGGACGGCGTCACCGTCGCCAAGGAAATCGAACTTTCCGACAAGTTCGAGAACATGGGCGCGCAGATGATCCGCGAAGTCGCTTCGAAGACCAACGACATCGCCGGCGACGGCACCACGACCGCGACCGTTCTGGCGCAGTCGATCGTCCAGGAAGGCCACAAGGCCGTTGCCGCCGGCATGAACCCGATGGACCTGAAGCGCGGCATCGACCTCGCAGTAACCGACGTCGTCGCGACGCTGATCAAGAACGCCAAGAAGATCAAGACCTCGGAAGAGGTTGCCCAGGTCGGCACGATCGCCGGCAACGGCGATGCTTCGGTCGGCTTGATGATCGCCGAAGCGATGCAGAAGGTCGGCAACGAAGGCGTCATCACGGTCGAGGAAGCCAAGACCGCCGAGACCGAACTCGAAGTCGTCGAAGGCATGCAGTTCGACCGCGGCTATCTCTCGCCCTACTTCGTCACCAACGCCGACAAGATGGTTGCCGATCTCGAGGACGCCTACATCCTGCTGCACGAGAAGAAGCTCTCCAACCTGCAGGCCATGCTGCCGGTCCTCGAAGCCGTCGTGCAGACCTCGAAGCCGCTGCTCATCATCTCGGAAGACGTCGAAGGCGAGGCTCTGGCCACGCTCGTCGTCAACAAGCTGCGTGGCGGCCTGAAGATCGCCGCCGTCAAGGCGCCGGGCTTCGGTGATCGCCGCAAGGCCATGCTGGAAGACATCGCCATCCTCACCGGTGGCCAGGTCATTTCCGAAGACCTCGGCATCAAGCTCGAGAATGTTGGCCTCAACATGCTCGGCCGCGCCAAGAAGGTGTCGATCTCGAAGGAGAACACCACCATCGTCGACGGCGCCGGCAAGAAGGAAGAGATCCAGGGCCGCGTTGCCCAGATCAAGCAGCAGATCGAAGAGACCACTTCGGACTACGACAAGGAGAAGCTGCAGGAACGTCTGGCGAAGCTCGCCGGCGGAGTTGCCGTGATCCGCGTCGGCGGTGCGACGGAAGTCGAAGTCAAGGAAAAGAAGGACCGCGTCGATGACGCCCTCAACGCGACCCGCGCGGCCGTCGAAGAAGGCATCGTTCCCGGCGGCGGCGTCGCACTGCTGCGCGCTTCGCTGAACATCAACGCTGTCGGCGTCAACTCCGACCAGGCTGCCGGCATCAACATCGTTCGTCGTGCGCTGCAGGCTCCGGCCCGCCAGATCGCGGCCAACGCCGGTGCGGAAGCATCGATCGTCGCCGGCAAGATCCTTGAGAACAAGGGCGCGACCTTCGGCTACAACGCCCAGACCGGCGAGTATGGCGACATGATCGCCATGGGCATCGTCGATCCGGTCAAGGTTGTCCGTACAGCTCTTCAGGACGCGGCTTCGGTCGCCGGCCTGCTGGTCACCACCGAAGCCATGATCGCGGAGGCTCCGAAGAAGGAGTCGGCTGGCGGAGGCGGCATGCCTGGCGGCATGGGCGGCGGCGGCATGGGCGGTATGGGCGGCATGGATTTCTAATCCACGCTACCTGGCTAATACGGAAAGGGCGGCAGCAATACCGCCCATTTCCTTGAAGTCGGATGCGGCCGGAAACGTTCGGTGCGTACACCGGCTGTGTGGCCGTAGTAGCGCTGGTCGTGAAGCAGAACAAGGAGAGCGCGCGGGCACGGATGCGGCGGAGAGCCGCTGGCGTCGTGGCTTCGAAGACAACCAACGTATTCGAATACCATTCAAGAGTATAAGGGAGCGGTGGCGAAAAGGTGCAATCGGCCTGGATGATATTCGCACCCTGCCTCAAGTCGCAGGAGAGCATGAGGCAGCAGCTACAGATCAACAGAAGCGTGGGCTCGTGAAGCGGCCACAGTCAATCTGGGCCGGCGTCGACCTGACTGCCCATCCCGAACGATAGCGGTCGCGGCGGTCGCAGAACGACCATCGGGATAGCGTCCGGCTTCGTTCATCTCGAAGAAGGGATGACCGACCACTCCGTTTCGCCAGCACGAGTGCGGCAGCTCCATTGCGATTGCGGCAATTCGGACTGGCGGGCGCGCCACGTGCTCCGATCCTCTGGGGCTGTCCCCGTCGGTGCAGGCCTATCGCTCAGCGGCCCTCCGCCATCGGCTTCCGGAATGACCGGCGACGCTTCGTCTCAACGACTATGCCGGTCGGGCTGTCGGCCGTATTCTTCGCCTTGTACACGGCGGTTCGCTTCGGTTTTGGTTTGGCTGGCGGTTGAGGCTCTACCCTTGGCTCCGGCGTTTGCTTCGCCTCTTGTTTCTGCTTGCGGGCCCTCAGCAAAGCCTTGGCGGTCGCCGCGTCGGCATCCGAGACCACGCCGGCCGGCTTGCCATCCAGATCGACCCGTGCGGCGCCGGCATGCAGTCTCGCCAAGTATTTGGCCATCTTGGTATATGCCAGCAGGGCTCTCCTTAATTCATCATCGGACAGTTCGCCGTCGAGCACCCGAATGTCATAATGGATGCCGATCTTGAGCGGCCTAGGCGCTTTCGGATTGAATGCCGCAGGCCACTTGGCCGATAGATAGCGGAAAAGCTGTGCAGGCGATTTGCCTCGGCTACAGCTCAACATCATAAGCCTCGCCCCATTGTTTCGTCTCCAATTCGGACGTTCCTAGCACTGATATGTGCAATTATTATGGAAAAATGGGCGTTCGCCCCGCAGGGCAAAGCAGCGGGTCTCATTCGGACAGACGAAGTGCCTGGTGGAGAGCAGGATGGGCAGCTTCACAGTCATACATCAGGTCGTTGGAACGCTGTTTCCCCATATCTCAGTTAGCCCATTGACCCTTGGCAGCGCATCTGAAACGCCGGCAGCGAAACTCGACGGCTCTCCGAGGAGGCCAGGACCCGAAACCGTTGCGGCTTCTCTCACCCGCCCGGCCGTTCCGTCGTACAAGGGCGTCGCGTAGCGCGAAAGCCGCTCAGGCGACCGTTCCGTGATCTCGGCCGGGTCAACGCCGTCCTGGGACAGGAAGGCAGGCAGATGGCTGGAAAAGTGTTCGGCCGAAACTCGGCCTCGATCACCAGAACCTGGCGCGGGCGCGGCGGACCTACCGGGCGCGGCCATTCTCGGAAATAACTGCCGCCTATGACAATAGGCGCAGCGAAATTCGGAGGTTGTGAGCGACAGGCTTCGGACCCCCATTCGATTGCCGTCTCGGCTCACGCCTTCACGGGCGTTCCTGGCTGGAGATCGCCTCAGAGCGGCGCCAAATCGGAAACATTAGCACGTCCGCGTTTTGGCTCGGCTGCTTAACTCCTCGCCGGCAACTGCCTCAATTAGCAAATCCAAGGCTTCGCGCCCCCTCCGGCTCATCGGGTCATCACCTCGCAGATAATGATACGCTCGATCTAGATGCACTCGCGCCGCGGAAAAATCGCTTGTCATTTTACCCTCTCAGTTGCATCCCGCGTTAGCCTTCTACGAGGTGACGGTCGCGCAATCGTCAATATCCTTAGACATATTGATTTAAATCGCAGATGATCCGGGAGAAACCAACACCGGTCATATGCGAAGGCGAGGATAGGACCATTGATCTGGATCTTCGCCACGCCCGATGATTTCCAAGTTCGAGGGCGCATATCACAGCGCCTATGACTATGTGGAAGTGAGCCTTGATTCTGCACCAAAGGGGCCGCAGCGGGGCCAGGGTCGCACATGGCGGTCTTCGATCACACCAAGGGGAACCAGCCGTCTCCCACGGCGGCACGTTCAGCGCCAATCCGCTCAGCATGACAGCTGGGCTGGCGACACTGCAATCATAGCGCTTAGCCTTCAGGTGAAACTGAATGAGGAGCTCATGCGACACGGTCCGGCAATGACGTCGGAGACCCGCCCTGTAATAGCGCGAGCGGCCTTGACGGCGAAGATGACAGCCTCGGTAGCTGGGAACACATCAATCTGACCGGCATTACACCTGGGATACAGAACATCAGGTGTCTGAGGGCTTCAGGTCGCTCAGACCCCGGCTCGGTTACGCCACGCCGCATGACGTTCGTGCTCCGTTCGATCTTGGCGTGTCGCTGGGAACAGTTCTTGTTTCGACCTCGTCATGGGAGAAAACTGCATCTGCGATCGATCCTGCGCGTTCAGTTGTGCGCATTGCCAATTGCCGGGTGACGCAACAAATCGCCATCCTCGATGCCGCTCCTGGCTGCCGTGCCTGCCTTGAGCTCGAGCACGAAGCGAGCCGGCTCGCTGGGCGAGATCATCGCCTCCGATTGCGGCATGCCTTGCTTGATCGCCCGGACCCTGCCGTCCTGGCCGACAAAGATCAGGTCGAGCGGCATTGGCGTGTTCTTCATCCAGAAGCTGAGATTCCGAGGCTCCTCGAACACGAACAGCATGCCATGATCGTCGGCCATCTCCTCGCGAAACATCAGGCCGGCGTCGAGCTCTGCCGAGGTGTCGGCTATTTCGACGGAGAAAGAGCGTTCGCCGCCTTTCGTCACCGCGACCAGCGGCTGCGGGTCGACGGCAAGGATCATCGCCCGTCTGTCGGCCGAAGCCGGTTGCAGCGAATGGAAGAAAGCGCCTGTGGCGACGACAAGGGCGATCGCGGCGCAAATTACGCCCGTTGCCAGCCAGTTCCTGTGAGTCATTCAAAATCCTTGGCCGGAATCGTCCTACTTCTGACGACTTCATGCATGCGATTCCCGCTTTTATTAGCATTCGGCGCGAACCCGCCCCCTGCACCAAACCTGCGAAAGAACCCTTGTGCCGCTTAAAGCTTATCGTCCTGGACTTGAGCGTTCTCTGCTTCTCGTGGAAGACGCTAAATCCGCTCGTGGGTTGTTGCCGGCCAGCAAAGGCTGCGGGTCGGCGGTGAGGGTGTCGCGGGGCGGCGGCAGTTCACCTTCACTCATTGGTGCCGCCGGCGCCTGGATGGTTTCCACGACGCCGCCCCCGCGATCATAGCGGTTGTCATGATCGTCGCGCATGCGCTGTGCTGTCGGAGGCAAGTCGATGGCGGAGCCGGAAGCACCGGAGACATTTGATATCTCGGCAGCGGGCGTCAGGGCGGCTTCTCTCTCCCTGCTGCACAGGAAAGCGTAGAGCTCCTTCACGCAAGTGCCGGCGTTCTTCTTGTCTTTTTTAAAGGGCGGGACCACCCTGATATCGGCCTGTTGGTAGTCTGGCCGGCGCTCTTCTAACATGTTTTCGAGCTGCTGCTGTTTGTCGGGGCCTTGCAGCAGCGGCCGGCTGGTGTCGCCCCTGAGACGCCTGCCGATCTCTTGCAGGTCGGTATTGAGCCAGATCGACACCGCCTTCTCGCGGATCAGGTCTCGATTGTGCTGCTTGACAAAGCCGCCGCCGCCGGTTGCGATGACCATGGGCCCTTTCTTCAGCTGCTCGGCGAGCTCTCTAGCCTCCAGCTCCCTGAAGCACAGCTCGCCACTGCGCTTGAATATATCCGCAATATTGCCGTGCCTTTTGACGATAAGCTTATCGATGTCGACAAACTCCACCCCCAGCTCCTTGGCAAGCTGGGGGCCGATGCTCGACTTGCCGCTCGCCGGCATGCCGACGAGCACGACCGGCCGCGTACCGAGGGCCGCGACGATCTCGCCGGCTTGCGGCGAGCGAGCGACCGCAATCTGTTGTCTTGCGACGGTGAGCGACCTGGAGGTCCCTGCCGCCCTCGACCTGCTTTCTGCTGACGAGCCCCAGTGTGATAAGTCCCAGGCACCAGGGGGAATGGGGACCGGCTCGCATTCGCTCTGCGCGCGCTGCGCGAGCTCGGCCCGGTAACTGGCCGGCGTATGGAACTCGACCTCGAAGCGATAGTTCTGCGCGGTTCTAAACGCCGTGTGAACGCCGCGTAACCGCGGCGTGTCCATCCTGATGAACCAGTTGGTGGTCTCGACCTCGCTACAGTCCCGCTCCTCGAAGGCCAGCGCCGCTTTCCTGAAGGCGCTCGCAAATGTCTCGTCGGGGATCTCGAAGACATGGCGCACGGCATTGGTGACCAGTTGGGCCTCCGGCGCCGCGCTCACGCTCTGGCCGGTCGACTCGTCGGCTATCCAGACATGCCCGCGCGACCGTTCGTCAAGATGCGGCACCTTCACCTCGATGCCGTCCTGCCGCAAAAGCTCGGCAACCCCATGCACAGTTTCGGTAATCGCTTCTTGCGCTTCGGCGGGGGCGGCTTCGAGCCTGGCGCGCTCCAGGGCCTGTTCGCTGCTCAGCATTATCCTGCTGGCGGGGTCGTCGGCCGAGATTGCTAAGGCGCTGGGCAGGATGCGCTTTTCGACGGCGAGTCTGATCGAGGCCTCCATGACCGAAGCCGCCAGCGTGGGGTTGTCCTTCAGATCCGCCAGGCTGCCATCGACCTCGAACCGGCCCTGGTGGAGCTTTGCCGCCTGCGCCTTGACATAGGGCGCCGACTTGAAGCCCGGCCTCCGCTCCAAGAGCCGCTGCAATTCGGTGATTTTTTGCATGAACACCCGCGCACCGGTATCGGACTTGTAGGCGTCCGTGCCGACCTTGATGCCGACGCTCAACAGATTGATGGCGCTTTCATGCAGATCGTGCGGGTTGTAGCCGTCGGGCCGCGGATCAATGCGCGGCTGGTAGTGGTTGAGCAGGAAGTCGATGCGCTTCCTGGCGTCAGCGGTTGCCGGATAGGATTCGGTGAGTTTCGGGAAGAGCGCGCCGGCGTCGGCGCTGACGGCAGGCTTCGCGCCGATTGAGGCCACGGATCGCGCTAACTGCTGCTTGACGTCCGACTGCTCATGAGCCGGCTCGCTATTGAGCTGCAGGTTCCAATCCTGGAGCTCGGCCACCAGCAACGCGGCCAGTTCGCAGGCCACCGGATGCCTGGCGGCCTTGCTGTCTTCCCTCGCCCTGGCGATGAGCTCATGGAGGGTCTGGCCATCCGGCCGATCTTCCTGCAACAGTGCGCGGATGTCGGCCTTGAGCTCTTGATGAATGCCCTCGTAGGTGCCGAAGATGGCACGCTCGGCAAACCAGCGTTGCGCCTCCAGCGGCTGCGCCAGCAGGTTGCGCTGCAGGCAGCTGTAGGTCTCCAGCACCAGCCCGGTGGTCGACAGGATCTGCTTGGACCGGCTGAACTGGTAGCTGCCTTTCTCAATGGCCGGCGTGTGCGACTTCGGCGGCTTCATCGAGGGGATGCCGCGCGCCTGCAGCTGCGCGTCGAACTGGCGCACATGCTCGTAAAGGCGAGGCCGGTCGCCGATGATGACGACGCTGTCGCCGTCAAAATCGCCGTCAAGCATTTTTTGCTGGGCGCTCGGAACTGCAACCAAAGAGCCGGGCGCGATCACCTCCGTCGCCTGCAGGATTCCGACGCACTCGAGCGCGGTGTCGGCCGTGACCCGGTCCTTTTCCTCCAGCCAGTGCGAATGGCACTTTACGTCCTCGGCAGACATCACCATCCCGCGATCGGCGAAGTCCGCCGGCCACATTTCGTCGGGCACAACGATCAAGATGCCTTTGGCAAAGAAGGTCGGATCGTCGGCGGCAAGCCTAGCCCCCGACTTGTGCGCGACGTTGAAGCTGTATTGGAAGGCCACGCACCGATCCAGGAACGCCGCGGTCCGATCGCCATCGCGCGCCGACCTGACCCGGTCGGCGGCGAACGGGCGCAGGTTGGGCTTGTCATAGGGGGAGCGTCCGACAAGCACGCCAGCGTCACGGGTCAAGGTCTTGCTCTTGCCCGTCGGCACATGCAGGCATTCGTCGCTGGACGGCACGGCGATCGCGCTCGAACCCTCGATATGCCCACCCGTGACCGTCCGGAACAGCTCCTCGGCGGTGAGGCTTTGATGGGTTTCGAGCCATGCCAGAGCCTTCTCGCGGGTCTCCTGTGCCACCTCGACGCTGCGCGGATAATGTTGCAGCGCCGAGGGCGGTACCGCCGATTGCCTTTTATCGGCAAAGGCAGGCATCCGCTCGGGAGCGTCGTGGCGAGCCCGGACAAAGGACGGCATGCGCCCGGCCAGTGAGGCCCTGATGAAGCCGCAGCCGTCATGCGGCCGCAAGGCGATCTCGCCGTCTCCCTTGAACCGGAAGGGATGCACTGCGCCTGCGGGGCGGTCGGGCAGAAGGGACAGCTTGAAGCACCCTTCCAGCGCATAATCATGCGGGCCAATGTCGGGGATGCCCGGCGGCGCGGCAAATCCGCGGCGCTGGGTGTAGTAATAGGCTTCCTTGAACGGCGCCCAGTCCCGCGACAGCTGTTCAAAGGCCGTACCCGGAGCCGTCTCGGCATAGGGGATCGCCAAAAAGCTTGCCGCACGGGGCCTCTTCGGCCGTGAAGGGCAGCTGAGAGGCAAGCTGGTTCAGGCTCTTTTGCGGCGGCTTCAGTTTGCTGCCGCCGAACAGGTCCATGCGGTAGGGCACGCCCTCCACGGCGACCGTGCGTGTCAGCATGGCGCCAGTCGGAGTTCCCTTTAGCTGCACCGCCACCACCTTCACCGCGCCCGAGGTCAAGCGGTGGAAAGTGGAATAGCGCAACTCGGCTTCGCTGGCCAGCGGCCGGCCTTGCATGTCGACCACCGGCAGCCGCATCAGTCCGGCATCGCCTTGCGGCGGTCTCGGCTCTTGGTCCATGGCCTGAAGGACCCGATGGACATCGAAGCTGGCGGCTGCATGCTGGGCCTGGATCATCGATGCGTTCTGCGCCATGAAGGTGTCGAGCGCTTCGAGCGGCTCCTTCGCCTCGATCTCGGCGATCACGTTCCAGCTTCTGTAGGAACGGTCGGCCTCGATGAGGGCGCGGGCACTGTCCAGGATCTGCCTGGTCTTGCCGTGCAGCTCTTGCTGCCTGGCCTGCAAGGCGAGCTTGTCGCCGTCGACATAGGGCAGCCGGTAGAGGTTCTCCAGCACCGCCCGGGTCTTGAGCACCTCATGGATCGAAAGCGCCGGGCAGCGGCTTGCATTGGCGCCGCTGGTGCGCTCGGCCTGGCCTGCTTTGAGATGGGCATCGATCTTGTGTTCCACCACCGGCTGGATGGCGTTGAGCAGGTTCAGCGCCGACCTGCGGTGCCAGCGCAACACCGGCTTCGGGCTGCGAGCCAGTGGCAGCAGGGAGGCGCAAAGATTGCCCATCGTCTCGAGGTTGTTGTCGAGCTTAAACCCGGGAGCGGCACGTAACACCTCGAGCCTATCCAGCCCCGGCTGTGTCAGCACACCGAGATCGTCCAACAACTGCGCCTTGCCCAACGCCTTGAATATACTCGCGATCGCATGGACATCGGCCTGCTGCAGCCGATCCTCGGCATGCTGGAGGTAGCGCGCCAGCTGATGCAGCCGGTCCTTCAGCAAGGCCGGTTCGGCGACCTCGCCGGCGGTCTCTCCCGCCTCGATAACCCGCGACAGGCCGTTGGCGATCCTGACTAGCGCAGGCGTGCTGAAAGTACTGAAGCGACGGCCCTTGGAACCGAGCTCGCCGGCGATGGCAACGATCGCCTTGCGTGCTTTTTCTTCTTCCGGCCACTTGCCGAAACCGTTCACCAGATTGGCCAATTCTTGATCCGAGAATCCGTCGAGATTGCCCTCGCGGACAACCATCGCCTTGGCGATGGCAAGCGTCGCTTCGCGCGTCTTCTGCTGGTCCGGCCATCTGCTGAAGCCATTCACCAAAACGGCCAACTCTGAATCCGAAAATCCGTCGAGATTGCCGTCGCGGGCAACCACCGCGCCGGCGATGGCAAGCGTCGCTTCACGCGTCTCCCGCTGGTCCGGCCATCTGCTGAAGCCGTTCACCAAATCGGCCAACTCTGAATCCGAAAATCCGTCGAGATTGCAGTCGCGGGCAACCACCGCGCCGGCGATGGCAAGCGTCTCTTCGCGCGTCTTCTGCTGGTCCGACATTGCGTCGGAGATGCGGTGCGGGCCTCCTTCGCTATCTGGACGCCCTGCTTGTCCGGCCAACTCTCTGGTGCTGCCCATATTCCCTCTCCGATCCAGCAAAACGCATCGCCTAAGCCTGTCAACAACAGATCATTGGTTTGAGTGCGGTCACGCGACCCTGCAACGGCATGCTTGAAAGCCGCAGCATTCACGCAACGGCAACTCCCTCGACAACGCCGCAATGAAAAGCTTCTTCGCCACTTGATCGCTCCGACATCAGGCTGAAGCTCAAACGGGGGAACCCTGTACAAAACCTCCATAAATCACTATCGACCCTACCGCTTTGCGGGCCGAATCTACGGTTTTTCATTGCGGTACAGATTCAGCGATATCGATCAGGCAGCGTTCGAAATCCAGTTCAAAAGAGCTGCCTTCGGTTTGGCGCCGACCGAGAAATCGGCCACTTCGCCGCCCTTGAAGATCGCAAGCGTCGGAATGGAGCGCACGCCCAACTGGGCGGCGAGTTCTGGGTTTTCATCGATGTTGAGCTTGGCGACCTTGATCTTGCCTTCCATCTCGACGGAGATTTCCTCGAGGCTCGGAGCCATCATCTTACAGGGATCGCACCATTCGGCCCAGAAATCGACGACGACGGGTGCTGCGGATTCCAGAACTTCCGACTCGAAGTTATCGATATCGACTTTCACGGTACCCATGGCTGCTCCTTTGACCGAAGAAGATGTGAACCAAATGTGACGGTGCTGTGCAGAATTCTCAATTTATCAACCAGTCGCTCTTTGGCACCCAGGGAGCGCCACGGCCTCGCTTTCTTCGGGCTTCAGCACAGGTTCTGGCTTTTGCGCCCTGGAACATATGATCTTCGACCCTCGCGCTCGCGCCGTTGATTTACTGCCTTCTCATCGGCCGGTTCAGTTTGCGGTTCCTCTACCGGAGCTGAAGTTCCGGCCTCATGTTGGACCCGGCACTGATCCTGATCGGTAAGATCGAGACATTTTTCGCCGCGACCCGAGAGCGATGGGATCCTGTGGGAAGGTCTCTGCTTCATAGCGGCAAAATACCCGCCGCTGCTTGTGCCCTCGACCTCTTGCCCTTCTGCTTGCAGTGCAATGGCGTAGCGGATGCGGCGATTTGCTGAGCAATCGCCTTTGACTCCGGCAGTCGGCCGGTCTGGCTTCGCAGATCCGTCTTAATACGCGGTGTGAATAGTAATTCACTTTAGACATTCGCAGCGGTGGCAGTCCCTTGATGAGGACGATCTCGCTGTTCTCATTGATCCGGCGGACCTGCTCAGGCCGCATCAGGTTGGCTCCCTGATCCGAGAGCTGGATGTTGGTCTCGAACATTCGGCTCAGCGTGAATGCGTCGATTTGGCACCGAAAGTGTCGTCGCCGATTGCCGTGGAAATAGATGGCGTGTCGTCATCGGAGGTCGCCATGAAGACCTGGATCCCGGTGCTCCTGAGGAAAGTTCTCTCTCCTCGACTACTCGTACAGACCGGTTAGAGCCGAGAGGCTCTGCACCACAAACATGAACCGGCCCCGGTAGCCCGCGACTATGGTGACGGCCGTCTCCACTAACTCCGGCCTGCCGAGATGCTTGAACCCGTGGAGTAGAACACGGCCTCAAAGATCTCATGGTTGAGCGAGATCCCCGCGCTTTATCCTTATCCCTTTCTTGATCAGCCCTCTGCAGAGTTTGAGCAAGTGACGTGAATGCGCCTTTCAAATCCAACGACACTACGTTGATGTTCTTGATACGACTAAGCGTGGTATCCTTGACCGCAATCAAAGGGTCGTCGTTCGAAGGAAGCCTGCCGGCGCCGGAGCGTCGATTTGCGTTGAGTCGAAGCGCTGATGATCGTCTAGCGGCAACATCGACTTCGTCAGCAGAAATCTCCGGAATCTCGACGTCGGACAGATCATCATCGGCCATTAAGCGATCCTTCAAATAAACCTGGAACTTTTCGGTTTTCATCTTTGAACTTAACATATCTTAGCCACCTATAAACCGGCGTTCACAAAGTCCCAGATACAGAAACGGATTTTCATCCCGTTCATAGTCGTCTTCACTAATATTCCAAGCGCATTCAGTTCAAGTGATAGACGAACGTTGTTTCCACTTTGACAGAGCTCCGAGTGAGATGATGTAAATCTTCCGATCGGCTAATATTCCTTCGTTCAACACCTATTGGAGCGTGTGCTTTAGTGAATATCCAAAATTCTGAAGCGTCAACGTAGAAACGGGTTACATACGTAATGTAGATAGATCGGACATGCTGGACCTGGCTCGCAAGCATGGGATCTCCGAAGCTACAATTGGAAGGCCAAATTTGGGCGTCATGGACGTTCCGAGGCGAAGTGGCTGAGGGGACTTGGAAGAGGAGAACGCGAAGCTGAGGAAGCTTCTGGCCGTGCAGATGCTCGACGCGGCCGCCTTCCGAGCCGCTTCAAAAATGTATGACCCGCCCCTGCGCTGTTGCGGTCAGGCCATGCTGAGATCCGCTCGTGCCGTTCCCAGATGAATGGTCCGGGCTCACAACCCGCTTTTTTGCACAGGGGGCTTACGGCGCGCCGATCGACCTTGGCCGCCAAGGCGACGCCGACCTTGTTAGTGTGCATGTTCTGCCAAGCGAGACGTCATCGAGGTCCTCTTCGATCACCCCAGATCGAGCAGATCGGCGACGGCAAGGACGCTCGCTCCATCCGTGACCCCCGTGATCAGCTCCCAGGATGTACAGTTCCCGCTCGCGATTTAGATGGCCATGGAATCGGAACCTCCCCGTCGAACACTCGATGCTCAATGTTGCGTGAGCGGAGATGGAAGCAGTGGTCCCCCACCTCGTATTGCAGGTCTCCGCGGAAGCGAATTGGCCGGTTGGGAGGTGGGCTTTCGAGCATATTCTCGTCGATGATGCTATCCAGACCCTCCCGGAACTCGTCGGGCGTGCTGAAGAAACGTTGAGCCACGATTCGGTACCCGAGAGGCCAGCGTTCGCTCCCGGGTACCGGCGTCACCAGTTGTAAACGTCCCTGCCGCATATTCACCAGAAAGCCAGAAACACAGGCGATAGTGGTGGGACAGCCCTCCGGCACGGCGATTGCGGCATCTTTGCCGGACGCCCTGAGTTTCTCCTTCCGCGCGCGTGCGCGCCCGGTGAAAGCCTTTGCGATCGGCCCGTCCTTGCCCTGCAGGATGAGTTCGACCCCCATCAGGTCCTCGGGCGAAAACGCCCGACCCGGCGCTGGGTCATTGCATCATCGCAGCGATCGACCGGGAACTCGCGCCCGACAGCTGTGCCACTGCAGGATGGAACAGCGGGAGCGGGCGCTGAAGTTCCTGGTTCACCTCGTCGGAGATCTCCACCAATCAGTGCACGCGATCAAGGCCGAACGCGGCGGAAACGGCATCGATGTCACGGTAACAACCCAGGAAGGGGTGAACGGACCCCTGCCGTTCAACACGAACCTGCACTCAGCTTGGGACGCCACGCTGACGACAAGACCGCCTCTTCATGACATAGCGGCCATTTTAACGGCAAGCGCTTCCCACTCGGTGGTGTCAAATGTCCGACAATGTCGGATACGCAACACACAGAGTCCGATTAATCCCATTGCCGAAACGGTTTTCTCATTTGGCACGGTGCGTGCGTGGTGCGCAAACACATACGAAGCCAGGAAAGTCGTCCCATGATCCCCCACCAAAAAATGCCGCTCCACTTTTCCACGACGCATTCAAAGCCGAAGCCATCGATAAATCTTCGGTCTGGCTGGCTGCGCGGGACACTTTTTGCGACCGCGCTGTCGTTTGTGATCACCGCCGCTCCGGTTCTGGCGGCCACCGATGACATCAAGGCAGCGAATTTCCTGCTCGACAACGGCATGGAGGTCGTCGTCATCCCCGATCACCGGGCGCCGATCGTCACTCATATGGTGTGGTACAAGATCGGCAGCGCGGATGAGCCGCCGGGCAAGTCCGGCATCGCCTATTTAATCGAGCATCTGATGTTTAAGGCGACGACCAACCATGCGGCCGGCGCGTTCGACCGCGCCGTCTCCGCCATCGGCGGTTCCAACAGCGCTTTCACCTCTCATGACTACACTGCTTTTTACGAGACGGTGGTGCCGCAGGCGCTCGAGCAGGTGATGGATTTCGAGGCCGATCGTATGCGCAACCTCGTCTTGACCGACGATGTCATCGCCACCGAGCGCGACGTGATCCTCGAGGACCGCCGTTCGCGCATCGACAGCGACCCGCAGGCATTGCTCGGCCATAAGGTCGATGCGACGCTCGAGCCGAACCAGCCCCATCGCATTCCGGTGATCGGCTGGATGCACGAGATGGAGAAGTTGAACCGCGCCGACGCCAAGGCCTTCTACGACAAGTATTACACGCCCAACAACGCCGTTCTGGTGGTCGCCGGCGATGTTGAGCCTCAGGTGGTCAAGACGCTGGCCGAAAAGACCTATAGCAAGATTGCGCGTGGTCCAGACCTGCCGCCGCGCACCCGTCCGGTCGGACCTGAACAGAACACCAGGCGCACGGTGACGCTCGCTGACGCGCGTGTCAGCGTGCCAAACTTTTCGATGCTATGGGTGGTTCCCTCCTATCACACTGCCAAGCCGGGCGAAGCGGAAGCGCTGGCCCTGCTGGCGGAGATCCTCGGCGGCGGCAGCCGCAGCCGGCTGTACCAGGAGCTCGTTGTCAAGCAGGGCATTGCCGCCGAGGCCGGCGCTGATTTCCAGGGCACCGTGCTCGACGCCACCAATTTCACCGTCTATGGCGTGCCGCGCGGCGACGCCAAACTGGCCGATGTCCAGGCAGCGGTCGAGGTCGAGGTCGCCCGCATCGCCAAGGACGGCGTCTCATCAGGCGAGCTGGAGAAGGCCAAGGATCGTTTCGTCCGCTCGATGAGCTTCGCCCGCGGCAAGCAGGATTCGATGGCCAACATCTACGGCGCGACGCTCGCCACCGGCGGCAGCGTCAGGGATGTCGAGGAATGGCCGGACCGCATCCGCAAGGTCACCGCCGACGAAGTCAGGGACGTGGCCACGCGCTATCTCAACCTCGACCATTCGACCACTATCCTGCCCAAGGACGATTGACCCGATGGCAAACCAACTCCGCAGCGCCATTGCACAAGCATTGCCCTCTCCTTTTGGACAGGGCTGGCGCTCGCCTCCTCGCTGGCTGTGCTTCGCCTTGCTATTTTGTTCCTCGTCGTCCCGGCCTTACCGCTCGGGCTGCCCTGAACATCCAGGAGGTGAAATCTGAAAAGGGGATCACCGCCTGGCTGCTGGAAGACCACACGCTGCCGATCATCACGCTCCAGTTCGTGTTCGACGGCGGCACCAGCCAAGACCCGGCCGGTAAGGAGGGGCTTGCCAATCTGATGACCGGCTTGTTCGACGAAGGCGCAGGCGATGACGGCGGCGACTCCTTTCAGGTGCGGCTCGACGATGCCGGCGCTGAGATGAGCTTCCAAGCGCGGCGTGATGGCATCTATGGCTCAGTGCGCATGCTTTCCCTGCACCGGGACGCCGCTTTCGATCTTATCAGGCTCGCGTTGAACAGGCCCCGCTTCGATCAGGGACCCTTGGGACCGCGCTCAGCTTCTCTCCGGCATCATCGCCAACGAGCGCGAACCTCACGCGATCGGCGAGGATGCCTGGCGGCGCAGGATCTACGGCACGCACCCATATTCGAGGCCGCCCGCGGGCACCAAGGAAAGCCTGGCCCGCATAACGCCCACCGATCTAAGCGCCTTCCACAAGGCCGCTTTGGCCCTCGGTGGGCTGCACGTCGCGGTCGTGGGCGACATAGATGCCAAGTCCCTGAGCGCAAGGCTTGACGAGTTGTTCGGCGATTTGCCCCCGAAACAGACGCTTGCGCCGGTACCTGATGTCACCCCGAAGCTCGGCCGGTTGACCTTGGTCGCACACGCCCTGCCCCAGACTTCGCTCCAGCTGGCTTTTCCCGGCATCGGACGCAGCGACCCGGAATTCTATGCCGTGCAGCTGATAAACGATATACTGGGTGCGCCATTTACCTCACGGCTGTTCCGGGAAGTGCGCGAAAAGCGTGGCCTTGCCTACGGTGTCTCCTCTCGCTTGGAAAGCCACCAGCATTCCAACACGCTTGTCGTGGCCACGTCGACGCGCGCCGACAGGGCGACCGAGACGCTCGACCTGATAAGACAGGTAATCAAGGATTTGGTGGACACAGGCCCAACAGCGGCCGAGCTCGATGCGAGCAAGAAGCATCTGATCGGCGCCTACGCTATCCAGAATCTGGGATCGTCCAGATCCATTTCAGCCACGCTTCTCGCGTTGCAGCTTGACAAACTCGGCATAGATTGCGTTCAGCGCCGCCCGGCCCTCATCCAACAAGTGACGATCGACCAGGTCAGGGCGGCGGCTAAGAAGCTGCTTTCGGCCGAGCCCGCCATTTTGGGCATTGGCCCGGGGCTTGCTGGTGGCCCCTGAATAATCTCGCTCTACAAGTCGCTACGGACATTCCTACGAGGCGACGAGCCTGCCGCGACTTGAAAATCGAAGCATTTCCACGATCTCAGGCACGAAGGTACAAGCCCTCTCGGCGCCCCCTGCCGCCCAAGGAGAGGGCGTTCGGAAGCGGGATCGCGGCCGCCGCGAATGTTGGTTTAAAATAGCTGCACAGCGGGAGACGGCAGCCTCGGCGTCGCGCCCGCCGGCGTCACGATGCGGTCAAGAAGCCAACCACCAAGACGGCCCTCAGGAGCACATCAAAAAACCACTCCGACAAACGATCCTGCGACCGCGGCATTGCCGACAGTACGTCAAAACGCCAACTTCGCAGCTGTCGATGATACCTTTGCCTTCGCGCGCGCTTCAGCGATGGCGCGTTGCAGTGTGGCAATGCCGACTTGCCCTGGGATCACTTCGTTGCCGATCACCAACGCGGGTGTGCCGTAGATATACAGATCCTTGGCGAGTGCGGAATTGCGTGTGATGGTATCTGTGATGGCCGGGTCTTGCATGTCCCGCTTCAGTTGCTCGAGATCGAGGCCCACACGCTCTGCAACGGTCAAGGTGCTGCGCTCGTTTACGGGGCCGGGGAAAGCCATCAGGGCGAGGTGGAACGCCTCATACTTCCCCTGTTTGTGCGAGGCGAGCGCTGCGCGCGCGGCGAACCTGGAAGCTGGCCCCAGGACTGGGAAGTCCTTGAACACAAGCTTCACATTGGGATCATCCGTGAGGGCTTGCTGGAGATCGAGGGCTGCCGCCCGGCAAAAGCCGCAGTTGTAGTCGAAGAACGAGACCATAGCGATATCGCCAAACGGATTGCCCGCGCTCGGCGAGGCTTGGTCGTTGAGGAGGGCGTCGCGCCGCTGCGGAATGCGGATGCGCAAGTCAGCCGCTATCAGGCGCTGGTCTTCCAGACGTTGCAGGTTCTTGGCCGTATCCAGATGTTGTTTCAGCGCTCCCAGCGCGAACAAAGCGAGGGCCAAGAGAGCGATCACCGTAACAAAGGCGGCATTTAGCTTGGACATTGGGTGAGGCTCCCATCAAAAATGAACGGCAGCTCGCCCTACCGGCACTCCCGGCGCCTTGCTGCGCTTCCGTCGCGGCGCTCCGGTCAAGCGCTGCATCCCGATGCCGCAAGTCGCGTGCCAAGCGGCGGCGCGTTGTCGCGCAGGAGCTCACGCAGTGCTGCGCTCCGAAAAAGGCCGGCTCGGGCATCGGAGATCGCTGTTTGGCTCGCGCATTGGACCTCGAACACCGTGGGGCGACGCGCGACATGTCCGGCGCACCATAAAACGGGGGAATCGGTGGCCGTTGTGCGACATAGGGTCGGGAACCATTCAAGCCATTTGCGAGGGGACTTGTTGGCGATCCCTGTTTTGGGCACTTTGCAGAAAATGGTTCTGTGCAGTTTCAAAACCGCGCGGTCACAAAGGCGGACGGATTAGCCGAGCTCCTCCGCGTGCGCTCGCTTTGCAAGCGCCTCGTTCATCTCCGGCCTTGAGCCCCCGTCTATCCCGCAGCGCTGTCACATGCGGGCGAGTATTTCTGGCCGAAGATCCGAGTGCAGTTACCGCACCGGCAAGCGGGACCTAAACGGCCCTCCTGTTGCCCCAGAGCAGAACGTGCAGCTGCGGCAACACGCGAGCTTCGAACCACCCGTCTCGCGTCACCTTTTCGATCAACCACTCCATGCGTCTCATGATTCCGTCAAAGTCGACAGGTGCGTCTTCGTCGCCAGGGCGCGGTGGCGTGTGATTGCCAGGTTGCAGATAGACCGGGAGATGTGGAAATCGCGCCGCGGCGTCTTTGGCGAAGGCATAGTCACTCTCGTCGAAAACAACGAGCTTGAGCACGACTTGGGGCTTCTCCCGCGCCGCTTCGATGCACGCCTCCAAGGCGGCCCAGTCGGGCCGCATTTCGCTCGACGGAGGCTTTGGGCTGAGAACCAGCACATCAAGCTGCGCAAACCAGTCCTTGACCACCGAACCTTGGGTTTCCAGCGCAAAACGGTACCCTTCGCCATGGCCTCGCTCGATCAGCCCGCCGAAAGGCTGAATGGCCGGATTGCCGCCTGACAGCGACACCATCACTGGCCGGCCGCTGGAAAGCGCAACCACGCTTTGCCACACCGCATCGACCGGCATCATCTGCCATTCATGGCGGAATTGGTTGTCCACCGCATGGAGGCTGTCGCACCAGGAACAGCGATAGTCACAGCCGCCGGTTCTGATGAAGACGGTCGGCAACCCGATGAGCACGCCCTCGCCCTGGATGGTAGGTCCAAATATCTCGCTCACCCGGATTGCGGACCGCGTGTCCGTCACGGCCGGTACTCCGCCCAGGTTTTCGGGGTTTCGCTCACCCTCACGGCCGCGGTTTCCGGCAGCCGTGCCTTGCACCATTCATAGAAATGCCTGGCCAAGTATTCCGCCGTGACCTGCTCATGTGCCAACGCGTCGTTGAGGTGCCGGTGGTCCAAGCTCTCGTCGATATAGCGTTTGAGCGGCGCCAGATCGTGATAGTCGCGCACGAAGCCGTGCGCGTTCAGCTCCGTGGCCGAAAGCTCCACTTCGACGATGTAGTTATGCCCGTGCAGCCGCGCGCACTGATGTTCGGGTGGCAAGGAGGTGAGCTGATGCGAGGCCGAGAAGTGGAATTCCTTGGTGATGCGGAACATCAGGCGCTCCGCCTCCGCAGCGCCTCAAGCCAGAAATCGGTGTCCTCATACTCGGTCGGATCGGCGTGCTGCGCGAGATGAAACGCCTCGCGTCGCTCGACGCAGGTCCCGCACCGCCCGCAGTGACGCTCGCCGCCCTTGTAGCAGGACCAGGTCTGCGCAAATGGGGTTCCGTATCCTGATCCATCGCCGACGATGTCCGCCTTTGTGAGGTTCACATAGGGCGTGTAAAGGCGGATCTGCGCGTCGCCGTCGAGCGCTCGGTCCTGCATCGTCTGGAAAGCTTCGATGAAGGCGGGACGGCAGTCTGGATAGATGAAATGGTCCCCGCCATGAGCGGCCATCGCCACCGCTTCGGCTTTGTGCGCGGCGGCGAGACCAAACGCGATTGCCAGCATGATGGCGTTCCGGTTCGGCACCACCGTGATCTTCATGGTTTTCTCGGCGTAGTGGCCGTCCGGCACGTCGACACTGTCGGTCAGCGCCGAGCCGCGAAGGCTGCGGCCGATTTGGCGGATGTCGATGATCTGATGCGCAACGTTCAGTCGCTCCGCGCACAGAGCGGCGAACCTCAATTCTTTCCTGTGTCGCTGGCCGTAGTCGAAGGACAGCAGCCCGGTGAGTTCGTGCTCCGACGCCACTTTGTGGGCAAGGGAAACGGAGTCCAATCCGCCGGAGCAGATGACGAGAGTCTTCATCGTGGTATCCTTGTTTTGACCGGGTAAGGCTGCGACCGGAGATTTCTCTGCGCTCCCCCTACCCCAGCCAGCCAACTTTGTGAACCCTGCGGGAGTCTGATTGCGCTGGCGCGCCGGGATGCGGCAGGGTCGCGAAAGGCGGACTGAGCCTCGTTGGTGGATGTTCACCCCGGGCACATGCTCAGGAGCCCAAATGCGACGCGTCCTCGCGACATGGCTGGGCAAGAAGCCGCCGACTTCATGGCTGCAGAGGCCACGTGCTGTGCTTTGCAAGGCGAAGCGGAAAGGAGTGGACGCGAGTGCACAGGTCCAGGTTTAGCGACGGTGGGCTTGCCCTCGCTTCAGCATCAAACCCGACCGGACATCGCGGTCGGGCGGCAGAACCCGCCAAGGATTGGTCGTCAGCCGACATCTGTGAACAAGCCGTCTGCGTCGTTGCAATCACACCTCCGTTGCGCGCTATTGCCGCCATGGCCTCGGATGAACTGGATTGGGCGATTTTCCAGATGGCAGTCGAAAGCGTCCGCTCCCTCTCGCTGAGCTTCAACGAAAGAGCCGCGGAGATAGCGGCGAGGAGCCAAGCTACCTTGGTTTTCGACGTGCGGGTGTACGGTGACGCGCAGGTGCAGAGGGTCGCAGCCATCCGGTATCGAGGCGAACGGACTGGCGTGGTGGCGTTGGACAGACAAGGCCTTGTTACCCACCATTGCATGGTGAACAGCACGTTCTCAGATCTGATGGCGCAGTTGGAGAACTGGACCAGCATGCCCCTGGCAATGCAGGCCAAGATCGATGTTACCGTCCATGCCGGTCTCTTCCTCGGCGCCTTACGAAATGCCGGTCATATGCTTGGCGGCTAGCATGACGGTGATAGATGTGTGATCGTGCATCCGCCCGATCGCGCAGCCTGCCAGAGGGGTTGCCGATCTCGAGGACGCCTACATCTCCACGAGAAGAAGCTCTCCAACCTGCAGGCCATGCTGCCGGTCTCGAAGCCGTCGTGCAAACCTCCAAGCCGCTGCTCATCATCTCGGCAGACGTCAAGGAAGCCCTGGCCACACTGGTCGTCAACAAGCTGCGCGGTGGAATGAAGATCGCCGCCGTCAAGGCACCGGACTTCGGTCACCGGCATCAGGTCGACTTGGCGGAGCACGCGATAAAGTTCAGCACACATGCCAGGTGTCGGCTGGACCGGCACTGCCCTCATAACCGCACGGGCGTCTAGCCTGTCGGGAGCTTATTGAGATGTCCACACCCGTCTTTTGTCGTGCGCGACGGGGGCCGCAAAAAGCTTGTGGCATCGCCGCCCCGACCTTAGATGGCGGTCCGTACCTACTGGACGGCGATTGCCAAGCTTTTCGCCCCGAAACCTGAAGGCGTCTTGCACGCCGAGAAGAAATCCCGCTGCGCTGCGAATGCCGGCAAAGTTTGAAAAGCGCGTTCTACAGCTTTCGCCCTGGCATCGTCATCCCGCATCAGGTCGTAGATGTCGGCTTTCGACAGGCGTGCGAGGAAGGCTCCCTCCGGCGTCCACCAGAGGCGCATCTCCAGCCCCACCGATTGCGACGGCATTTGCAATGCGTTCTCGGCCGGTTCATGGGGGGCGACCACGGCGTTGAGGTTCGCGGCAGTCACCATCGCCGCCCGCGGGCAGAGGAGTGGTCAGGCCGAGCATCCTCAAGCACTATGCCGACAGGCCGAGAACCGGCTGCCACAACACGGGTCCGTTCAAACGTCCCCTCCAGCGGACGCGCGTGAGGCTGGCGTGGGAAACCTCGAGAAAACCGGCGACCGCCTCCGTGGTGCCGACCGCCTTCGGCTGCCCGATGCGGGCCAACGGCCACGTTGCGAGACGCAGGATCCGCTCCATGCGCGTATCCGTCACTGTCACAATCCGATCGAGTTCGTTGGCCAAGCCGAATTCGATCATGCCCGCGAAGAGCTCGTAGGTTGCTTGGGCTAGCCCGCCAGCCTTGGGTGTTGATGCAGGCAGATCCAGTGCGAAACGACTGCTCTCCCAAATGCGGGTACTCGCTGGCGCCGCGGTCTCACCCAGCAGCATCGGAAAGGTGTCGCGCAACATTGTCGGCCCCGTTGTCGGCAAAAAACGGACGCAACCGCAAATGCGCCAGTCGGATCCTTTGAGAAGGAGATAGACGGGGTTCAGCCAGTCATATGCGTCTGTCTCCATTTCCTCTGCGGTCTGAACATCCCATTCCAGCCTTTCCTTGAAAACCCGATGCCTCAGTCCGTACATTTCGTTGAGCTCGCTTGAAAACTCATCGTAAAGCTCAGGTGTAATTAGCTGCATCATTTGTCGCCTCCGTGCAGGATGTGTTCCCGCCATCGAAGAGCAAAGCCGACACTGATGCAGCCTGTAGACCTTTACAGGTATCCGACGAAAGGAATTAGGATCTCGAATGACGGGAAGCAGCCAGCCGCGCTACGGCCTGGTTGATGGTTCGCACGCCAAGTTTTGCCTTGGCGTTTTCCAGGTGGAAGGTCACGGTGCGTTTCGAGACGCTGAGAATCTGGCTGATATCCCAAGCCGACTTGCCGTCCGCCGCCCATTTCAAGCATTCGAATTCTCGGGGGGTTAGGATAACGCCGTCCACCACGCAATCTTCAGCGAGCTTGCGCCGGGCATATATATGAAAGCTGATCGCGACCAGCTGCAATGCTTTTTCATAACGTGTCAGTGACCGCAAGAGAGGCGGACGGGACTGGTCGGAAGCGAAGGTCAGGGCAGCAAAGCGGCCGCGATGGTCGTGCATCGACATGGTCAACCCGCAACGAATGCCAAATCGAGCTGCTTTTTCTAGAATTTGTTGTTGTGAGGCCGGCAGATCTTGCCGAGGTTTATCCACACCCCAATCAAAGGTGTCCCAGCCTTGAAGCCCGCGCAGGATGACCGGATCAAGGCTGTGATAGCGCATTTGCATATAGTGTGATGTCCAGGATGAAGGATAATTTGAAATCAGGCGCGGCTTCTGGCTGGAGGCCGACGGGCAACTGAAATAGGCGAAGAGCGGAAAGTCGAATGCGGCCGCGGCAGAGGCCATTGCCTCACACAGATCGACAGCATCGACGCTTTCGGAGAGTTGCTCGAGGAAATCTTCAAACACGCGATGCATCTGCGCTTTGCATAACCTCCGTGCCCGTTGCTCGATTGCCAGGAGTAGACCTTGGTCTAAATGATTGGCGATGGATGCAACGTATGCGGGTTCGCCACTATAATCGCCGGTATCGCTCTGCTACTGTGCTTAATGAGGCTGTTGTGCGGCGGCTCAGCGCTGTGAGCGTCTAATATGTTGCACCAATCGGTGACATTCCTATGTTGTCGATGAGCCGTATGTCGCCGAGCCATGCCGCGACAAGCAGGCGTGCCGGTCGGTCAAGGCTCGTCAGCGGTTGCAGATCTGCCTCGCCGCGAAGTTCCAGGTATTCGACTTTGCGATAGCCGGCAGCCAGAATCGCTGCGCGCGCTTCGGCAAGAGTGGGCGGGACAGGAGAGCCGCGCGAAAGGCGGTCAGCCACCCCGAGCAAGACCGCTGCTAATGTCGGGGCAATGGCGCGCTGTGCTGGCGAGAGCCGAAGATTGCGCGAGGATAGTGCAAGACCATCGGCTTCGCGGACTGTCGGACAGGCCAGGATGGTGATTGGAATGTCCAGGTCCCGGACCACGTGCCTAACCAGCTGAAGCTGCTGAAAGTCCTTTTCGCCGAAACAGGCGAAGTCAGCGCCGGTCTGCAGGAAGAGCTTGGCAACGACCGTCGCCACGCCGTCGAAATGGCCCGGCCGGAAGCCGCCGCACAGGCCCTCGCTGATACCGGATACCGAAATGGTTGTGGCGAAACCTGGCGGATACATCTCTTCTGCATCCGGCAGATAGAGCAAATGAGCGCCGAGCGGCGCAAGCTTTGCAGCATCTTCGTTTTCCGTGCGAGGATAGGCCGCAAGGTCGGCGGTACTGTTGAATTGCATGGGGTTGACGAACAGCGTCACGACTACCCGATCGGCCTTCTGAAGCGCGGCACGCACGAGACTCAGATGACCTTCATGCAACGCCCCCATGGTCGGCACAAGGGCGATACTGGCGCCTGAGCGACGCCATCGCGCGGCAACAGCGCGGAGCTCGGCAACGGTTCGAACGATCGGCACGCTCATATGACGTCTCCGGCCTTCGCCTCGTTGGTGTAGAGATGTTCCGCCGCCGGAAAGCACCGTCTCCTGACGTCAGCGGCATAAGCCGCAATCGCTGCATCGGCCTGTTCGCCCAGTTCGGCGTAGCGCTTGACGAATTTCGGCCGGAAGGAGCTGAAAAGCCCGAGCATATCGTCACTCACCAGAATCTGGCCGTCGCAGGCGAGTGAGGCGCCGATCCCGATGGTTGGGACGGCGATCTCCGCAGTGATGCGCTTTGCGAGGGGGTCTGGCACTTTCTCCAACACCACAGAGAAGGCACCGGCCTCCGTAACCGCACTGGCATCGCGCCTGATGCGCTCGGCATCGTCTCCCCGCCCCTGGACGCGGTAGCCACCGAAAGTATTGACCGCCTGCGGCGTTAAACCGACATGGGCCATGACAGGGACGCCGCGGGCGCCGAGGAAGCAAATGGTCTCGGCCATTTTCTCACCGCCTTCGAGCTTCACAGCTGCACAACCGGTCTGCGCCATCAGGCGCGCAGCGCTGCGGAAGGCCTGCTCGGGGCTCTCTTCATAGGAACCGAATGGCAGGTCTACGACCATCAATGATCGCACCAGACCGCGGCGGACCGCCTGGCCGTGCATGATCATCATGTCGAGAGTGACGCCCAGCGTCGACGAGAGGCCGTGCAGTACCATACCAACGCTGTCGCCAACGAGAACGATGTCGCAGTGCGGATCAACCAATCTGGCTATCGGCGTGGTGTATGCCGTCAGGCAGACGAGTGGAGTCTGACCTTTCCGCGTTCGAATATCCGGCGGTGTCAACGCCTTTGTCTCACCAGTTGCGCTCACCGACGCATCCTTCCCTTGCGTTACCCGCCGCGGGTGTCGCGTTTGGCATATTTTTGTGCGAGTGCGAAGAGCTAAAAAAGACGTCCAGCTGTGCGGTGTTGACGTTTGTGCAGCAGCGTTTAAATTCAATCGATTCAATCACCCTGGATTTGGGACCAACTCACTTTCGCGATCATGGACCATCAGGCAAAAGGAACCAGAAAAGGCAGAGCCGCGGTCAAGACCGACGAAGCAAAAGTGGATCTGATCGCCGTAGTCGTCGCCGTAAGCGAAAGTGAACCCTGTCTTCTCACCATCGGGAACGCGGACACCCTTCCGTCCGGACCATATGCGCTAGAGCATCGATCGCTGCAATCCGGTCTGAGGGGTTGGGTGGAGCAACAGACCGGCCACCCACTGGGGTATATCGAGCAGCTCTACACCTTCGCCGATCGGGACCGCATAGGCGCCGAGCGCCAGGAACGCGCCATCTCAATCAGCTATCTCGCACTCACTAGGAAGGAACAGGCAACGGGCTCCGCTAATTGTGGGTGGCGGAGTTGGTACGAGTATTTTCCCTGGGAGGACCATCGCTCCGGCACGCCGGTGGTGCTTGATTTTTTACGACCACGCCTGATTGAGTGGGCTGAGGGCGCCAGCGACGCCGCTACGCGACGCGAACGCCGGCAGCGCGCCGCGATTGCTTTTGGTTTCGACGACCGCAATTGGAACGAGGAACTCACGCTCCAACGCTATGAGTTGCTCTATGAATCTGCCCTGATCGAAGAGGCTGGTGGCGGGCGGCACGTCGCGCCTGCGGCGGTATCTGGCAAGGCAATGATCGCTGACCATCGACGAATCCTGGCGACCGGCATTGCGCGGCTACGTTCAAAGATCAAGTACCGGCCGGTGGTGTTTGAGCTGATGAGGCCGTCCTTCACGCTGCTCCAGCTGCAGCGGACCGTGGAGGCGCTCGCCGGGAGGCTCATCAACAAGCCGAACTTCCGAAGACTTGTTGAGCAGCAAGAGCTGGTCGAGGAAACTGGCGAGACCTGCCTCGAGACGGGCGGGCGACCGGCAAAGCTCTATCGGTTTCGCCATGCCGTCCTCGACGACAGGGCTGTGGCCGGGACAAAATTACCGCTCGCGCGGGCTTGACATAGTTATAGTCAAGGTAGACATATTCCCCTTATTGTCAGATCGAATATAATCGGAGGCGCTGATGACTGGGGCGTTATCTACGGCTGCGTCCCTGTACGAGCGCGTCCGGCGGGTGATCCCGCCAGTCGAATGGCCGGCCTTCACCAGCGACATTGAAGCCATCCTCACGCTGAAGCGCGATCGCAATGCGGTCATCCTTGCGCACAACTACCAAACGCCGGAGATCTTCCACTGCGTGGCCGACATTGTCGGCGACAGCCTCGCACTGGCCCGCAAGGCGGCTACGGTCGAGGCGCAAATCATCGTGGTTGCGGGCGTGCATTTCATGGCCGAGACGGCCAAGCTGCTCAATCCGAACAAGATCGTCCTCATCCCGGATCTAAGCGCCGGTTGCTCGCTGGCCGATTCGATCACGGCACAAGATGTGCGGCTGATGCGGCAGCACTATCCGGGGGTCCCAGTTGTCACCTACGTCAACACTTCGGCGGCTGTAAAAGCGGAGTCGGACATCTGCTGCACCTCGGGCAACGCCAGGGCGGTAGTGGAATCGCTCGGCGTGCCGCGTGTGATCATGGTGCCCGATGAATATCTGGCGAAAAACGTGGCGGCGGAGACGGAGGTGGAGATCATCGCCTGGAAGGGCCACTGCGAAGTGCATGAGCGCTTCACGGCGGCCGATGTCCGGGAACTGCGCGAAGCGCATCCAGGGGTCATCGTGCTCGCCCATCCCGAATGCCCGCCGGAGACTGTAGCCGAAGCGGAATTCTCCGGCTCGACTGCGGCCATGTTGGAATATGTCGAGCGGAAGAAACCGTCGCGCGTCGTCCTGCTAACGGAATGTTCGATGAGCGACAATGTCGCGGTCGCGCATCCCGAGGTCGAGTTCGTCCGCCCCTGCAATCTGTGTCCGCACATGAAGCGCATCACGCTGGCTAACATTCGCGTCGCACTCGAGGAGAACCGGCATGAGGTTCGGATCGATCCTGGGATTGCAGGGCGCGCGCGCCGCTCGGTCGAGCGTATGCTTTCCATATGAGCCTCGACGTTCATGACATCGGCGGGGCGCCAGTCATCATCGGCGCCGGTGTGGCAGGCCTGATGACGGCGCTTCATCTTGCGCCGGAACCGGTTGTGCTTCTGTCCAATGCGGGGCTGGGAACCGGAGCCTGCAGCGAGCTCGCCCAAGGCGGTCTTGCGGCAAGTGTCGGCGGCGAGGACAGTCCCGAACTTCATCTTTGTGACACCCTCGCAGCCGGCGACGGCCTCTGCGACGTCATGACGGTGCGGCGAACGGTCCGAGCTGCACCCGAAGCGATCAGGACTCTAGAGCGCTTCGGTGTCGCATTCGACCGACGTGCTGACGGCGCGTTGCGGCTCGGGCTTGAGGCGGCGCACTCGAAGCGGCGGATCGTGCATGCGGCGGGCGATGCCACGGGTCGCGAGCTGGTCCGCGCGCTGATCGCCGCGGCGCGGCGCACAGCCTCCATCACTATCCTGGAAAACGTGGAGGCGCGCCGGCTTATCGTGGAAGACGGGGCGATCATCGCCGTGGTTGCGGCCGGGTGCACCGGCGCTATCGCCTTGCCAACGCGCCGTGCGGTGCTCGCGACCGGCGGCATTGGCGGCTTGTTTAGCGATACGACAAACCCGCCTGGCTCATGTGGACAGGGGCTCGCGCTCGCCGCCTGTGCCGGGGCGGAGTTCGCCGACCTGGAATTCGTGCAGTTCCACCCGACCGCCCTCGAGGGTCCTCGGCGGCCGATGCCGCTGGTGAGCGAAGCGGTGCGTGGCGAGGGTGCCGTGCTCGTCGATGAGCAAGGAGAGCGTTTCCTTGCTGAAACCCCAGGGGGCGAGCTTGCGCCTCGCGACGTGGTTGCCCGCGCGGTCTGGCACCAGCTCGCTCTCGGACGCCGTGTGTTTCTTGACGCCAGGCAATGTCTGGGCCTCAGATTTGACCAGCGCTTTCCAGCGATCGCCGAATTGTGCCGCCAAGCCGGCATCGATCCCGCGACCGAGCCGATCCCGGTGCGCCCGGCGGCACATTATCACATGGGCGGTGTTGCTGTAGACGCGGCCGGCCGCAGCTCCATCGAGGGATTGTGGGCATGCGGCGAGGTCGCATGCACCGGTCTGCACGGCGCGAACCGCCTCGCCAGCAACTCGCTAATCGAAGCGGCGGTCACAGCGAGCTGGGTTGCTGAAAGCCTCGCCGACGTATCACACACCCGGCGACCGCGCGTGTGTTCGGCATTCGTGCCTCAACGGCCAGACGCCTCCAGCATCCGCCCAATCGTCTCGGCGGCGCTCGGCATCATCCGCGATAGCGAGACGCTACGCGACGGGGTGACAACCCTGTTGCCGATTGCAGCTCACGACAGCGCTGCCTCGGATCCCGCCTTGGTCGCGCTGATGATCGCCATTGCGGCCCTGCGGCGCGAAGAGAGCCGCGGCTCGCACTATCGTTCCGATTTCCCCGGACGCGATGCTGATGCGCGCCTGTCACGGCTGACGCTGCGCAGCGCAATACAGACCGCCGTCGCACTCAGCTGGCGGGCACCGACACGGAGCACCATGGCATGAAGTCATTCTCACCCCTTCCCTCAACCCTGATCGAGCCGATCGTGCGCGGTGCTCTTCTCGAAGACCTGGGCAGATGGGGCGATCTGACCAGCGACGCCGTGATCCCGCATGATCGCACAGCCACGTTGGTGCTCAAGTCGCGACAGACGGGGATGGTTGCCGGGCTCGATCTGGCCGCCTTCGCCTTCATGCTCGTCGAACCTGCGATCGACATGCAAATCTGGCGAGCTGACGGCAGCGATGTTGCGGGGGGCGAGACTATCGCCGTGCTGTGCGGACCGGCGCGAGGCCTGCTCACGGCCGAGCGCACGGCGCTCAATTTTCTGTGCCGCCTGAGCGGCATTGCCACGGCCACGGCGGCTATGGTCGAAGCCGTGCGTGGCCACAAGGCGAGGATCGTGTGCACGCGAAAGACGACGCCCGGCCTGCGCGCGTTGGAGAAATATGCGGTACGCGTCGGCGGCGGCGCCAATCATCGCTTCGGGCTCGACGACGCCGTGCTGATCAAGGACAACCACATCGCTATCGCCGGCGACATTCGCACGGCAATAGAGCGTGCGCGCGCCGCCGCAGGGCACATGGTGAAGATCGAGGTCGAGGTCGAGACCCTTGAGCAGCTCGATACAGCGCTCACGCTGGGAGTCGACGCAGTGCTGCTCGACAATATGTCGGTTGAGGACCTTGCCCGCGCCGTGGCAATGGTCGGTGGCCGCGCCATCACCGAGGCTTCCGGTCGTGTGACACCGAAAATGGCTCCGGCGATTGCTGCGACGGGTGTTGACCTCATCTCGGTCGGATGGCTGACACACAGCGCGCCCATTCTCGACATTGGCCTGGACATGCCGGCTCGCGGGAACATCAGCACTCATTTGAACTAACGGGAAACACAATGAGGAGCAACGCGCTCGGGCTGCACGCGCAGACAAGAGGCTCGAAAGAGCATGCTTCATGCGGCTCACCATTCAACACTTGCGGTATTCCAGTGTGCGCTCACCGACGAGCCCATCGGAAGGGGCTCTCCAACGGACGGACTCGTGAGTGCGCTCGCTGATCAGCAATAGAGGCTTTGACGATGATGACGGGAATGAACGAGGAGTGCGAGTCGGACTGTGCCACGCAGTCGATGGAGGCAGCACTAGCCCGATGGAGCCGCAAAGAGGCCGAGGCCATATACGATATGCCGTTCAACGATCTGCTCTTCCTGGCCCAGACCATCCATCGCCAGAACTTCGATCGCAACCGGGTGCAGCTTTCGCGGCTGCTCAGCATCAAGACCGGCGGATGCCCGGAGGATTGCGGCTATTGCAGCCAGTCTGCGCATCATGAAACCGGCCTGAAGGCATCGAAGCCGATGGAGGTCAAACGTGTCATCGAGGAGGCGACCAAGGCACGAGATGCTGGCGCAACCCGCTATTGCATGGGCGCTGCCTGGCGCAGCCCGAAGGAGCGCGATATGGACGCAGTGCTCGCTATGATCGAAGGCGTGAAGGCGCTCGGCATGGAGACCTGCATGACGCTCGGCATGCTCGACCTCAGCCAGGCGCAGCGCCTGAAAGCGGCCGGTCTCGACTACTACAACCACAACATCGACACTTCCGCGCGCTATTACGGCCAGGTTGTTTCAACCAGGACCTTTGCCGACCGGCTGGAAACGCTTGGGCGGGTGCGCGAGGCTGGGATCAAGGTCTGCTGCGGCGGCATTTTCGGGATGGGAGAGGAAAAAGCCGATCGCATCGATATGCTGGTAACGCTGGCGAACCTGCCCGAGCCGCCGGAAAGCGTGCCGATCAACATGCTGATCCCCATCAGGGGGACGCCGCTTGCCGATGCCGAGCCCATGGATCCGATCGATTTCATCCGCACCATTGCGCTCGCCCGCATCATGATGCCGAAATCCTCTGTGAGGCTCTCCGCCGGCAGGACGGCGATGAGCGACGAGACGCAGGCGCTGTGCTTCTTTGCCGGGGCCAATTCCATCTTTGTCGGCGACACGCTTCTGACGGCGGACAATCCCGGGGAGGACAAGGATTCTCGTCTGTTTAGGCGTCTCGGCATCGAACCGATGCATTGCGAGGCGAAATGAACGAGCCACCGCTCGCCCGCTATGAAGCCACCTTGCAGGGGCTGGCACGCAAGGACCGGCTGCGCACATTGGCGCCGCGGGCCGGGTTGGACTTCTCCTCCAACGACTATCTCGGGTTTGCCGCCTCGAAGAGACTTGGCGATGCAGTCGCGGCCGCAATCGAGCGGGGCACCAAGGTCGGCGCTACCGGATCGCGGCTTCTGCGCGGCAACGCGCCGGAGCATGAGGCGTTGGAGTCAGATGCTGCCGCGTTCTTCGGGGCCGAACGGGCGCTGTTTTTCGGCAGCGGCTACATCGCCAACTTCGCCCTGCTGAGCACCCTTGTGAAAAAGGGGGACCTCTTGATCCTCGATGAACTCGCGCATGCCAGCATGCATGAAGGGGCGCGGGCTGGACGCGCCGAGTTCAGGCTGGTCGCGCACAGTGACATTGATGCTTTTGAGGATGCGATCAGGCGCTGGCGCGCCGAAGGCGGCATTGGCCGCATCTGGATCGGAGTCGAAAGCCTTTACAGCATGGATGGCGACCGCGCGCCGATAGAGAGCCTGGTCGAGCTGGCCGATCGGCACGAGGCATTCATACTGATCGACGAGGCACATGCCACCGGGGTCTGGGGATCGGGGGGCCGCGGGCTGGCCGCGGCGTTCGAGGGCCGCGACAACATCATGGCTCTTCATACATGCGGCAAAGCGCTCGGTGCATCCGGCGCGCTCGTCACGGGGCCGGGAGTGCTGTGCGACTATGTCGTCAATCGCTGCCGGCCGTTTATCTACGCCACCGCGCCATCGCCGCTCATGGCCGTAGCTGCGCGCGAAGCGCTCGCAATGCTGGTCGACGAGCCGATGCGCCGCGTTGAGCTGCATGAGCACGTTGCCTCAGCAAGCCGGCAACTGGCCGAGCATTGCGGAGCCACGCCCAGCGGTTCGCAGATCCAGCCATTTGTCATTAGGGACGTGACGCGCACCATGGCGGTCGCGGCGGCTCTGCAGGCACGTGGCTTCGACATACGCGGCATTCGTCCGCCGACGGTGCCAGAGCGTACCTCGCGGCTGCGCATCTCCCTGACGCTCAACGTGGGCAAGGCTGACATTTGCGCCATGGTCGAGACACTTGCCGAAGTATTGGCCACTGCATGAGCAAGCGCATCGTCGTCACGGGAACGGATACGGGAATTGGCAAAACCGTTTTTGCCGCGGGGCTCGCAGGTCTGCTGGACGGCTTCTACTGGAAGCCGGTCCAATCGGGTCTCGATGGTGAGACCGACAGTGAAGTGGTTGAACGGCTGGCCGGCCTGCCCTCTGGGCGGGTGCTGCCGGAGGCCTACCGCTTGAGGAGCCCGCTGTCGCCGCACCGTTCAGCCGAAATCGACGGTGTCTCGATCGAGCCTGCCGATCTTTCATTTCCGGTCCTGCCCACACCGCTCGTCATCGAAGGCGCTGGCGGACTGATGGTGCCGATCAACCGACAGACAAGATTCATTGACGTCTTCGCTGAATGGCGGCTGCCGGTGATCCTGTGCGCCCGCACCGAGCTCGGCACGATCAACCACAGCCTGCTGTCGATCGAAGCCCTGCGGGCTCGCTCCATCCCGCTGATTGGCGTTGTCTTTGTCGGTGAAGAGGCGGCCGATACGCAATGGACAATCACCGAATTCGGCGCGGTGCGTCAGCTCGGCAGACTGCCACACCTCACTCCGCTCACGCGCGAAACTCTGCGAAAGGCGATGGTTGCTGGCTTCGATCTCGCCCAGATCCTCGGAGCCGAGTGATGTCGCGGTCGCGCGTCTGGCACCCATTCACCCAACACGCGATCGAGCCGCCGATGCTGTCCGTTGTCCGCACGGAAGGAGCTTGGCTGCAGACGAATGACGGAAGTCGTATCCTCGATGCAATCTCCTCCTGGTGGGTGGTCACTCACGGCCACCGCCACCCACGGATCATGGAAGCGATCCGGATTGCGACCGAGATGCTTGACCAGGTGATCTTCGCCGGCCTCACCCATCAGCCGGCAGAGCAATTGGCCTTGGCGCTGATCGAAATGGTGCCGCCAGGCCTCGACTGGGTCTTTTATTCCGACAGCGGCTCTACTTGCGTTGAAGTCGCGCTGAAGATGGCACTCGGCTATTTCCGCAACATCGGCGCGCCGCGCTCGCGCATCGTCGCCATGGAACACAGCTATCATGGCGACACGATCGGCACGATGAGCGTCGGCGCCCGTGGCGTGTTCAACGACGCCTACGAACCGCTGTTGTTCGAGGTCGACACCATTCCCTTTCCGGCCGCGGGGCGCGAGCAGGAAACGCTGGACCGTTTCGAGGCGATGTCTCGCGAAGGCCGCGCCGCCGCGCTGATCATCGAGCCGCTCGTCCTTGGCGCCGGCGGCATGCTGATGTATCCGGCCTGGGTTCTGACCGAATTGAAGAGGATCGCTGAGGCGTCCGGCACGCTCTTGATCGCCGACGAAGTGATGACCGGCTGGGGGCGCACCGGGACCATGTTCGCCTGCGAGCAGGCATCGATCTCACCGGACATATTGTGCACTTCGAAGGGCTTGACTGGCGGCGCCGTCCCGCTGGCAGCCACGCTCGCCAGCGATGCCATTTTCCAGGCCCACTATTGCGTGGACCGAAAGAAAACCTTTTTCCACTCGAGTTCCTACACCGCCAATCCGATCGCCTGCGCGGCCGCACTTGCCAGTGTTGAGGTCTGGCGGAGCGAGCCGGTCGCCGAGCGGATTGCGGCCTTGAGTGCGAAACAGGCCATTGGTCTGCAACGCTTCCGCAGTAATCCCTTCTTCGCCGACAGCCGAGCGAACGGCACGATCCTAGCTCTCGATCTGCGCACCGGCTTGACCGGCTACCTGGCGGAGATCGGGCCGAAACTGCGCGCTTTTTTCCTCGAGCGTGGCTTGCTGGTGCGCCCGCTCGGTAATGTGCTCTATCTGCTTCCGCCCTATTGCATCACCGGCGAGGAGCTCGACCGACTCTATGGCGCCATCGAGGAGGCCGGCGAACGCTTCGGTTCGCGGTCATGATCCGGTGGTCGCGCATAGTCGGCTTCGGTCATCATGCGCCGGCGCGCAAGGTCGAGAACCCGGAGATCGAAAGCCGCCTCGGACTCGAGCCCGGCTGGATCGAGCGACGCACCGGAATCCGCTCGCGCTTCTGGGCAACGGGCGAAGACACGTTATCGGGCCTTGCCGCGCGTGCCGGCGACATGGCGCTGGCGAATGCCGGCATCGGGCGCGCCGACATCGGTCTTTTGTTGCTTGCCACCTCGACGCCCGATCACCTCTTGCCGCCCAGCGCGCCGCTGGTGGCACACCGGCTGGGACTCGACCGCGCCGGTGCGGTTGACCTGACAGGCGCCTGCGCCGGCTTCATCTATGCCCTGATGTTCGCGGACGGATTCACCCGCGTTCATGGCAAAGCAGCCCTGGTCATCGCCGCCAATATCCTCAGCCGCCGCATCAATCCGGCCGAGCGCGCCAGCGCCGTGCTGTTTGCAGATGCCGCCGGCGCCGTGGTGATCGTTCCGTCCGAGGACCAGGATCGAGGCATTCTCGGCGCTTCGGTGGGTTCGGACGGCTCGCGCTACGGGCTGATCCAGATCCCCGCCGGCGGAAGCAATACGCCGTTTCATGGCGACCTGGACCTCGAGCAAACCCGGATGACCATCAGTGACGGCCGTGAAGTGTTCGCCAAGGCCGTAGAGATGATGTCTCGCTGCTCGCAGGATGCCCTCTGTGCTGCCCGAATGGGATCGCAAGACATCGACCGGTTCGTGCCACACCAGGCCAATGCGCGGATTTTCGATGCGGTCGGCAGGGTTCTCAGAATAGATGATGAAGCGATCGTCAAGACGATTGCCGACTACGGCAACTCTTCCGCCGCGACCATCCCGCTCTCGCTCTCGCTTTCGCATCGGGCACAGCCGTTTCGGCCCGGTGAAAAGATTCTTCTTGCGGCAGCCGGTGCCGGTCTCAGCGGAGGCGCCCTCATTATAGGAATTTAGCCGCACGGCGGTCATGCACAGGAGTGGTCACGGATGACAAAGCAAACGGGTCTGCCAAAAAACGGTAGCCGGCAAGCTTCACGGGCGCTGGCGCGGTGACGCGAGAGCGATCAAAGTTGCAGGCCATTCTGTCGATCAGCACAATCGGCAATGTTATCTTGCCGCAAGGGTTGTCGGCGCCAGCGTGGGAGAGTCGAGCCGACAGAGCTCACAGCCTCCGCGTTCGACGGGTCATCCTGGTCGATAGGTCGGCCCTTCCGGTGCATAGATCAACATTGTAGCGGCAGCAGTGCAGCCGAGAATTTGAATAAGCGGCCCTCTAAGGCATCATCATGCAGTCCGAAGACAATACAAATCTGCCTTCCTCAACAACGCTCGCTCCCTTTCGAAACCAGGTGTTTCGCTCGATCTGGATGGCCACACAAATATCCAGCCTCGGCTGGCTCGTGCAGACGGTGGCCATCAGTTGGCTGATGGCCACGATTTCCGCTTCGGATCTGATGGTTGCACTCGTGCAGGCTGCATCCACCTTGCCGGTATTCCTCCTTTCAATCCTGGCCGGCGCCATTGCCGACAATTTTAGCCGCCGATGGGTGATGTTTGCGGGACACTGCCTGATAGCCTTGGCGTCAACGACGCTGATGATTTCTGTGGGTCTCGGATTTGCCGGTCCCTGGCTAATCCTCGGATTGGGTTTCCTGGCCGGCTGCGGCTTTGCCTTGAATGATCCGGCCTGGCACGCTTCTGTTGGCGATATCCTTCACAAAAGGGATATCCCGGCCGCGGTTACCCTCATGTCCGTCGGATACAACATTGTGCGCAGCCTCGGTCCGGCTTTGGGGGGCGTGGTCTTGGCATTCTTTGGACCGCTGGCCGCTTTCGCCTTGGCAGCGTTGAGTGATCTGGCGCCTCTAAGCGCAATATGGCGTACTCGCTGGGATGTTCGCACTTCCCCTCTCCCTCGTGAACGCATGACGATGGCCATTCATGACGGAGTGCGCTTCACGGTGATGTCCCTGGAGATCAGGGCAGCAATTGCCCGTGCAACCCTTTTTCGGCCTGGCAAGCATCTCCATCCTTGCATTGCTGCCGCTGCTTGTCCGGGACCAGCTGAAAAGCGGACCCATCATCTACGGCATCTTGCTGGCCGGCTTCGGCATGGGTGCTTTCATCGCGGGCATGAGCAATAGCTTTCTGAGGCGGGTCACGTCTCAAAACAGGCTGGTGTCCTTCGCCTCCATCGCTTGTGCAGCATGTTGCCTTTCGCTTGCACTCACATCGTCGGTCCCTGTGGCGGCCGTTTCGCTGGCACTTGGCGGCGCGGGTTGGCTCATCACCTGGACTGGCATCGACGTGTCGGTGCAGCTGGCAAGCCCCAGATGGGTGGTCGGCCGCACATTGTCGATCTACTACGCGTTGAGCGCAGGTGGGATGGCAGCTGGCAGCTGGATCTGGGGTACTGTCGCACAGAACTACTCCTTGGGCTGGGCTTTGGAGGGCGCCGCAGGTGCTCTGTTGCTGGTTGCAGCTGCGGGAATACTGTTTCCGGTCGGTCCATGGGAGGAAACGGATCAGGAAAGTTCGGATTTTCGGCCGCCGGAGCTGGCACTCGACTTGAAGCCCAGAAGTGGTCCCATAGTAGTGAAAGTGGAGTATCGTATATCCGAAAAGAATATCGAGACCTTTCTGGGCTACATGCGCGCAAGGCGCCATGTCCAGAGCCGTGCCGGTGCGCGTAACTGGACACTGCAGCGAAATCTTCAAACGCCTTCGATCTGGACAGAGACATTCCGCACGCCAACCTGGATGGATTTTCTTCGCCTGAATCATCGGCTCACGGCAGCGGATAAGGAAATCGGTGATCATCTCCTGTCCCTGCATGATGGGGAGCGTCCTCCTCACACAGTGCTTTCCATCGAACGCACGACTGAGGCTGCTCGTACCCGTTCGCCGACGCTCTTTTCTCGCCCACCCAGGTGACGTGCTCCAAGAGCGATGCTCAGCCTGCGCCGACAAGAGAGCGCCACGAGCAGCAGCGGCCAATTTAAATTATCGCGAAGCCGGCTCGTCGGAATGGCACGTCGCTTGCTGCTCCGCATGGAACGCACCCTGCTAGCCCACTAACAGCGGAGATGATTATGGCGATTGATTCACAAGGGCTGCCCCTCCCGTGTGCCCGAAGAGTTTGGCCGAACAGCCGTGTGGAAGCGGGGCGGTAGGCGTTGTGACGTCTATTTTTAAGCCGGACGCAGGTCGATCCTCACTTTTGTCGGCAGAAGGCAACCCAGCACAGCGTTTCTTCCGTGTGTCGCACCATTGTCGACGCAGTACGTCCTCGCGCCAGACAAGACGTCGATTTCCTTATGCCAATATCAGACGGCAACTCACCTATTCAGCGGGTATTCCGCATTCCTCAGATCGCAATGAAGAACGCGATCCCCTTTTGAATGGAGAATCCAGAATGAACGTGAGCAGCCTTCTTCTCGGCTCGGTTGCGGCCCTGATCTCCGTTTCGGTGGCTCGCGCGGCGGACGAAATCTCCGCGTCGGACCGGACCGAACATGTCCACATCTGCGACGTCTACGGTGCAGGCTACTTGCATGTCCCCAACACCGACACCTGCCTGCGCATCGGCGGCTACGTCCAATATGACGTCGGCATCGGTGGTGTCCCTTCGCATGAGGGGGCAAGAACATCCAGTGCGAGAACCGGGGAGGCTCAGGGCAGTTGGCGAAACAACACGCCTTTCACGTTCAAGACTTGGACAAGCCAGGAAACCGAAATGGACCACTGAAGACCTATACTGAAAGCCGCCTGAACTTCGGCAACCGCAACCCTTATCCGGGTCCGGACAGTGCTCAGAACCAAGCCTTCAACAGTGGCGCCAAGTTGGCTTCCGCCTGGATCCAGCTTGGTGGTCTCCGAGTCGGGAAGGACGAATCGGCCTTCGACACATTTATCGGATACACCGGGAACGTCCTCAAAAACGCACTTGTTCCGTATGGCGACTTCGCTCAGTACTACATGGATACCGTCAATGGGTTTTCGGCTGTGGTTCACTTGAACAAGGGGCGAGTGAGGTCGGTTCTCTCGACAGCCATGTTCCCGACGTCGGTCTTAGGCGTGAGACAGAGGCCGGGGAACTGCGCTCTCTGGGCGATCCGCAAGGCGGCAGAAGCGCATTGGTCTTGAGGGCTGGTGGTCGCCGGCTTTCGCCCTTCGGCGGGCGGTTCAGCCAGTTGTGCAGCCCGGATGGCGGGCAAGAGGGTCCCGCTCGCTGCAGGGCAGCCAGAAACGGGGCTGTTCGAGACCAAGCGTTTCGAATTGCACCTGGCGAAGCGCACGCAGGGTCCTCGAGCTTTCGGCGCCGGAGACGGCGGGTGAAGGGAGCCCCGGGACGAGAACGCGTTCAGTGTCATTGCTGCGCAATTTGGGCGGCTTGCCTTTCGCGATGTTCGCGTCGGTGAGCTATCGAGTTCTTGGTGGGTCATCCCAAGCGCCCGCCCCTCCTCTCGCCATGTGGCGACCACCCTCTCGACGTCTGCGAGCTTTTGGGCAAACGTTCGGCGACGAGGAGCAGGCCTTGTTCGTTCCGCTGGGCGTCGACGATCTTAGTCAGAGCCTCTTCAAAGCCCAGAACAAAAAAGGTCATGGCGTAAGCACCCATAGCCACCGTGGGGTCTCCTTTTTCGATCTTCAAATAGGATGCCCAGTCGTTCCGCCATCATCATCACAGTCAGGCTGTATTTTTGCGGGCGAGCGCAATGTCGGCCCAGACTCTGGGAGGCAATGTGTCGGTCACTGTCGAGCGCATCTTTGTCTCATAAAAACGGCCTTAACTCATTTTAGGTCGTTTACATAAGCCCGAAGCCGGAATGTGTCGGTATTGGCAAAGGCTGTCGGCATCGGGCGAAAGTGTCAGATTCCAAACATACGAAGTTGTCCCAAGCTCTGATTCTCGTGCTCAGCCTGCGCCGACAAGAGAGCGCCACGAGCAGCAGCGGCCAATTTAAATTATCGCGAAGCCGGCTCGTCGGAATGGCACGTCGCTTGCTGCTCCGCATGGAACGCACCCTGCTAGCCCACTAACAGCGGAGATGATTATGGCGATTGATTCACAAGGGCTGCCCCTCCCGTGTGCCCGAAGAGTTTGGCCGAACAGCCGTGTGGAAGCGGGGCGGTAGGCGTTGTGACGTCTATTTTTAAGCCGGACGCAGGTCGATCCTCACTTTTGTCGGCAGAAGGCAACCCAGCACAGCGTTTCCGCCGTGTGTCGCACCATTGTCGACGCAGTACGTCCTCGCGCCAGACAAGACGTCGATTTCCTTATGCCAATATCAGACGGCAACTCACCTATTCAGCGGGTATTCCGCATTCCTCAGATCGCAATGAAGAACGCGATCCCCTTTTGAATGGAGAATCCAGAATGAACGTGAGCAGCCTTCTTCTCGGCTCGGTTGCGGCCCTGATCTCCGTTTCGGTGGCTCGCGCGGCGGACGAAATCTCCGCGTCGGACCGGACCGAACATGTCCACATCTGCGACGTCTACGGTGCAGGCTACTTGCATGTCCCCAACACCGACACCTGCCTGCGCATCGGCGGCTACGTCCAATATGACGTCGGCATCGGTGGTGTCCCTTCGCATGAGGGGGCAAGAACATCCAGTGCGAGAACCGGGGAGGCTCAGGGCACCTGGCGAAACAACACGCGTTTCACGTTCAAGACTTGGACGCGCCAGGAAATCGAAATCGGACCACTGAAGACCTATACTGAAAGCCGCCTGAACTTCGGCAACCGCAACCCTTATCCGGGTCCGGACAGTGCTCAGAACCAAGCCTTCAACAGCGGCGCCAAGTTGGCTTCCGCCTGGATCCAGCTTGGTGGTCTCCGAGTCGGGAAGGACGAATCGGCCTTCGACACATTTATCGGATACGCCGGGAACATCCTCAATAACGCACTTGTTTCGTATGGCGACTTCGATACCAACGTGGCTCAGTACTATTTGGATTTCGCCAATGGCTTTTCAGCTCTGGTTTCACTTGAACAAGGGGCGGGTGAGGTCGGTTCTCTCGACAGCCATGTTCCCCACCTCGTCCTAGGCGTGAGACAGACGCAGGCCGGCGGCGCGATCACCGGCGTAATCGCTCGTGACAGCAACTACGACGCTTTGGCCGGCAAGGTCCGAATCGACGTCAATGTCACAGATGACCTGTCGCTATTCGGTATGTTCGGCTACGGCTCCGTTGGCAATCTCAACGACGACCCAACCAAGGCAGTCGCCGCTCATGGTCGCGGCTTCTACAAGAATTGGAGCGGCGACTGGGCTTTGTGGATGGGTGCCACTTACACGCTCGACGAGAAAACGTCGTTGAACCTCCAGCTCTCTGGTGATCAGCTCAGGAACTCCGGACTGGCTGCAAACGTCGCCTATATGGCCATTCCAGGTTTCACAGTCACAGCCGAAGTCGACTATGCCCACTACGCCAATCTCACTGCCGTCGGCCGTTCCGGCATGAATCCGACACACGGCAAAGCGGACAGCCTCGGCGGCGTACTGCGATTCCAAAGCTCGTTCTAGCGCAACGAATCTGAATGTCGGGGTCCGACTGGTGTGGCCTCGGTGTCTGGCCTTGCGATGTTCAAGATGTCGTCCCGGAAGATCATGCCGGGACTTTTGCTGGACTTCATAGCCTGCTCAGCGAGGCTCCCGTGGAGCGCTCAGCAAAGCCACTCAACAGCTGGTCCAGGACATCCCTGGGTCCATCTGCATCCCTGTGGTGCTACCCCCATTGCGATGAGCTGCTCGATATCGAGAGCTCCGGCGGCACGGCAAGAATGGTAGACACCTGGACGCCAGACACTCGTCAACTTTCCTCGGTGGTTCAGGATCAGTTTTCGGCGGGCGTCATTGCAAATCAGTCTAAGTCAGCAAGAATCTTATTCTGGTTGGGCCATCTTCAAGGGGAACTCAATCCGTGTTTGAGTCGCAGCGGATCGCCCAGAGGTGCGCAAGCGTTTGGTCCTGATCGAACGCTTGACAGCATAATGTCGATCTTTAGTCCACGTTCGTCCTACCTTGCGTAGTTCTCCGCCGCGTGATGGCGCCGAAAATGTGGCGGACGCTGCGATGTCGAGCCGGTGTCCTCAGCAGCACCGATCGGGCATCAATGCATCCATGTCGTGGATGTTCCTATCGAAGCAATCGATTTCTCTGGCTGTCCGATGATGAATATGAAGCGTCACTTGGCGTGGCGGGCGCCATCGGAGTCGTTGCATGGAATCGTTTGTCCAAGGCGGCCCGGGTGCAGGCGACCTTCAGTGGGGTCGACCTTGTGATCTACTACGAACGGCAATCGGGTGTCGTGGAGACGATGGCTTCGATCAAGTAGCTGGGACCATCTGCCGGGTGAAAAATTACTGTAGCAAACCGCATGTGGTGGCGAGCACGGCCGCGCGCCGGGACGGCCGAGCTGAAGCGGCGATGGTGCGTACCGAACTGTTCGGCTGCAAATTGCGACGACGTCGCCCACATCACAGCTGCGCCTGCAGTCTCCCGTGCCAGCGCTAAATTGACGTGTTCAGAGGAGCCATGGCAATATGCACCGTCGTAGTCTGATCAAGGGATTCGTCGCGCTGGGCGCGCATCCTATTTGCGCTGAAGCCGCGCAGGCGTCCAGCACCGAATGGGGATATGCCGGCCCGGTCGGACCAGAACAATGGGGGCATCTGGACAAGACGAATCTGGTCTGCTCGGCGGGCATGCAGCAATCGCCGGTCGATATCAAGGGCGCGGTCAAAGCGGATATCCCGCGCATCGCCATAGGCTGGCACAGGGGCGGCGGCAGGATGGTGAACAACGGCCACACCATTCAAATCAACCTGCCACAAGGCAGCACGCTCACTCGAGGGGATCGTGTTTATGAGCTGCTACAGTTCCATTTCCACGCGCCAAGCGAGCACCACGTCGCAGGCAAGAGTTTCCCGGTGGAAGTGCATTTTGTCCATAAGGACCGCAACAGCGAAATTCTGGGTGTGCTGGGCGTGTTTCTGACGCCAGGCGCAACAAATGCCAGCTTTGCCAGGCTTGCTGCATCATTTCCAGGAACGTCAGGCGAAGAGGCTGTGCTCGACGACGTCGACCCGAACGCGCTTCTGCCGGCTTCGCTTGGCTACTGGACATATGAAGGATCTTTGACGACACCACCATGTACCGAAAACGTCGACTGGATGGTGGCGATAGAACCGGTTGAGGTCGACCCAGCGGATATCGAGCGATTTACCTCGCTATATCCCCGGAACGCGCGCCCTATCCGTTCACCCAATCGGCGCTTCATCCTGGGCCTCGACTGAGGGTCCGTGAGGCCGTGAGGGATCGAAGCACCCCCGGCGCGGTGTATTCATCTGCTTCCAAGATCGTAAGGATGTGCTCCGCCTGGCGGAGGCCTTTGGGCGCTCATTCTCGTCCTGGAAGCGGACCAAGACACAGTTTGGCAACGGTGTTGAACCGTCTTCATAAGACAGAGAGGTAGGCGTGGCTTTCCTGTTCCCGCAGCATCCTGCTGCATACCGAGGCCATGGCGAACTGGAGTTCAGGTCGGACCTTCGCAAGGCGTGCACCGCGGATCAAACGCCGTTTCCTTGGGAAACATGGCTCAGTTCCGACAAAGCAATTGTAGTCGCCCTAGCCGCCTCGATTGCGCTCTTGGTCGGGACGCAGGGGCCGTTCACGCAGATGGACTACGCGATCCTAAGCCAGCTGCGAGCGATTCAGATCAACGATGCATTGCTGCGGCGTGACGTCTCCCGCGCCCGGACGAATGCGGCATTGGACTCCCGGTCGGTTGCTTCTGCCGGACAGGCATTGCAAAGGAATCGTGAAAGCTTGCGACGCGCTCCCGAGGTTTCGCCCGATGAGAGCTCCGGGCAATCCAGATTGCGCGCGCAGCTCATAAACTCGATCGAAAACAAAGAGGCTGCCGTCTCAGCCTTGATCAAGCAATATCAGCTTGTGCAAAACTGCCTTGCTGATCTTGCTCGCTCCTTTGGTCGCCTTGGGGGGGCACCTTCGCGCAGGGTTGCACTGTCCAAGCTGATCGCGTTTTTGGCCGAACCGGGGCTCACGCTCGCATCACAGATGGATCAGGCTCCCGACCGGGTTGCTGCCAGCCAGGCCCGGACTGCCGCGGATGTCGTGGCCAAGGCCGTCGCTACCGGGTCTTCTTTGTGGTGGTTGGACCAAGCTGCCAATCAGATCGCATCGCTCGACACGTCATCCAAGGCAACCGAACTGGAGCGAGAGCATTTGAAAGGCTGCGCTTTGGCCAGCGCGCAAGCGCAGCGTACGCGAATTTTCTTCGGCTTCGTGTCCATATGCCTCTGCTTGTTGGCGGTCATTCGGTCCTCCAGGCAGCATCTGCGGATAAACCAGCTGAAAAGGCGGTTGGAGCTTGAAGAGGCAATGCGTGAGATCGAAGCTCGCTTCAACGACACTAAAGCAAAAAACGCCTCCGCGCGCTTTTCCACCGAAACAGCGCTTGGACTCGTTCAACGCGTTTTCGATGCGCGTCAATGCGCGCTCGCGCTGGTGGATCCAAGTCTCAGCAGGCAGACTGAGTGTTTTGTGGCGAACACGTGCATACCGGTCTGGAACGTCGCGCTTCTTGATGAAGTCGTTTCACTTGCCCGCGCAGGACGGCCAGTGTTTCGCGTCGTTCCGGCGGCGGAAATGGTTGGCACCGCCCCAGGCACTTCCGGTGTTTGTCAAATTGTTGCTTGCAGGGCCTCCGATCAGCAGGCCGTGGTTTGCATCCTTGATTTTGAACGAGATCGCTCACTCCCCCCAGCAGGCGACCTGCGGGTTCTTGCCAGTGCCATTGTGCGTTTGAGCAACCATCTTGAAATCCAACGTGTGAATACCGAACGCGACCTTCTGGTAAGTCGATGGGAGCATGTGGAAAGGCTGAGGACCGTCGGCACGATCGCAAGCGGCGCCACACATGAGTTCAACAATATTTTAGGCGCGATAATCGGATATTCAGAAATTGCCCGAGGTCTGGCGCGTCGCCCCTCCAGAATTCGGAACCAAATCGACCAAATCATCTTAGCTGGACATCGAGCCAAGCCGATCGTTGACCAGATCTTGTCACTCAGCCGAGACCGAAAGCGCGTTGCAGTGCCTTTCAACGTCTCCGAAATTGTCATGGATCTTGCGCCATTGCTGCGGGTTACAGTTCGTGCGGGTGTTCAGTTGAATTTCAAGATCAATGAGTGGCAAACGGTGGTCGAGGGCAGCCCAACCGAGATACAGCAGATCCTTATGAATCTGTGCAAGAACGCGTCGGAGGCTGTCTTGAACCAGGGCCGTATCGAGGTTAGCGTTTCCCGCGCCCAGGTGTGCCAAACAAAGCCGCTGGCTCAGGGCAGCTTGAGACCTGGACATTACGTTCTGCTCTCCATCAGCGACGATGGCCCGGGAATTGCAAGTTCGATACTCCCGCATGTCTTTGAGCCCTTTTTTACCACGCGCTCTCTCGTCGGCGGGACCGGGCTGGGTCTTGCTGCGGTTGACAGGCACGTGAGCGCGCTCGCAGGATGCCTTGACGTCACCTCGGCTGTTGGCCGAGGGACGCGGTTTGATATCTACTTACCGGCCTCCGAGGAAGAGCCAGTCAGCGCCGACATCGCCGTCGGCCCATACGACGGATCACTTGGCAACGGAGAAATCATTGCAGTCGTGGAGCCCGACCCAGCAGAGTTGGACATCTACAAAAAGAATATCGCCGCGCTGGGTTATAAGCCGGTCGGCTTCGCGACCTTCGAAAGCCTTTGCGGCTGGATCGAGAGCGGGAAAGCAGCCGACCTGCTGATCTTGGGTAAAATGCCTTTCCTCGAGCGAGAACAGGTAGAATCGGCATGCCCCACCCTCATGACGGTGCCTGTCATAGTCGTCGGTGAAATGGACCTCATGCCGGTCACATCTGCCAATCAGGCCTTCGTCCTTTGGCTAGCGAAGCCGGTCTCGTCCCGGACAATGGCGCATGCGGTTCGTACAATGATGATGGCATGATGCCCCCGACTCGCTCAGGCTATCCAAGCACTCCGAGGAGGCCCGTCAAAAAGACATCGAAGTAGAACAGAATGACACGTCGCGGCGGCCGGCTTACCGATCCCGAGACGTTGTTCCCGCCTTAGTGCTTGTTGAGAAGGTCGGCTACTGTCTCTCCCCGTCGGCGGGCATCGGCGGCGAGCCATACCTCTCCCACCTCGTACACTTCGCCTTGGGTACGGAACGGGACAATGACGTCAATGGCAGCCGACAGCATATCAATAAGCGTGCTGTCTTCCACAGCGGCTCCTTGCGCGCTGCTCTTGACGAGTGAAAAGAGCTTTTTGAAACCTTGGACCGGATCAGCCCCATGGATCGTTGATATGGATCCCGCATGGCCGGAGACGACTTCACTAAGATAGGCCCAAGCGGCATCATCGCGCATCTCGCCAAGCAAAATTCGATCAGGGCGCATGCGCAAGCTGGCTTGCAACAGTTGCTCGGCCGTCACCGCACCTGCGCCTGCTCGGTCCTTCGGATAAAGTAACCGGACATGGTTCTCGTGCGGGATTGCAAGTTCGAGCGTGTCCTCGATGCTGATCAACCTCTCTTGCGGGGGTATAGCGTCGATCAAAGTCTTGCTCATTGTCGTTTTGCCGCTTCCAGTAGGTCCGCAAAGCAGCATTGTGAGCCGCCCGCAGACGCAGGCTCGCAAAAAATGCTCCAAGTCACCATGGTCGTAGTGCTGAAGGATCGTTTCGTCCTGCCGCTCTTGGCGCTTTTTTCGTGAGCGCCATTGATTCCAACGCGAGTATTCGTAGCGAGAAGAGACATCCTTTAGTTCGGTCACACGACTTGAGGGACTCCGTATCGTCAGGCTTATTGTTCCTGAGGGCACAGCGGGCGGCAAACAGATCTGCAACCGCTCTCCGTTCGGCAACTCGGTCGCACAGAGGGGGCTTTGCGGTCCGACATCTTGCTTGCGCAGCGCTCCAGCGAGAATCGCGATGTCCTCAAGATCGTCATAAGACAGTGGCAGCGGATGTTTCGCGAAAACGCCGGCCTGTCGGACAAAGGCTTCCCCAGGCCGGTTGATAGCGACCTCTTCGGTCCTTGGTTCCTCAAGCCATTTCAGAACGGGCTCGAGAAGCAAACGCAGTTGAGGATCAGCCTCCGATTGCATTGTTGTCTCTCCGGCGTTCGCGATGTTGGGGGAATGGCGCCACGGCAGTCGCTCTAAGATCGTATACACCTGAGAAGTCTAGGTCCCGAGCCACAAAGATGGATACGGCATCTCCCTGGTTTTTCCTCAGGGTTGGCGGAACGTTGATCGTCGCTCTCAGTGTCGTCTCGACGGCTTGTCCGCCATTGCTCTGCAAGCTGTCGATGCCGCTTCCTCCGCCAGAGCTGGCCGCAAATTGACCGGCGGCCTGAAACGCGCCTTGGATGACGCTCATGAGAATCGCGCCGCCAAAGCGTTCCCGGAAGTGATTGTCCACCGTGCCAGGCATTCCGGAGCGGCCGAGCTCGTCAGCGCCCGGCGATGCTATCGAAACGAGGGCATGGTCAGGTGTTTCGATGCGCGTCCACAGCACGAAGACACGCGCATCCCCCTGCTGGAGACCGCGCTGGATTTCGCCAATCACGGTCGTCCCGCGGTCCAAGAGCACGACATTGTTGGTTGTGCCGCGGACGTCTTTAGGTAAAACGCACTTCACATAGCCGGGTAGATTTGTGTCAACTGCCGTTTGCAAAATGCAGGGGATAATCGTCCCTTGAGTAATTACGAGATCAGGGTGCGGCAAAAGTGTAGCCCGGCTCGGCTCCTGTATATCTGGCTTCAATCGGCCTGACAGATCGCCACCGACTGAAATCTCATCCGCGTTCGCCGGCGCATCCTTATGCTTGTCTTCGCTCCGCTGATCGTCATTGGGCATTTGACCGCTGCCACTGTAGGCGAAAATTGGTGATTCCTCCGGCGGCGGATCATCTGGCGCCGGTGGGGGCGGCGTGGATGGCGCAGGATCTGCCGCCTTGGCCGCCTCTACGGGTGCTGGAGGTTCTGGAGCAACCTCGATTGGCACGGGGCGGAATGGCTCGGCGTTGGCGACAATTGGCGGTTTTGGCTGAGATGGCTCGTCTTCTTTGCTGGAACGACCTCCGAGCCAGATGAGCGATAGAGATGAGACGAGAACAAGAGCAGCGATGGCCAACTTCTGCGATCCCGAAACATGCCGGCGGGTCGGCTCCGAGACCATCGATCCGGATGCATGGACATCATGTCCCGCCTGTGGGCCGGTACCATTCATTGGCCTGAGCCTTTCAAAACGCGCCAGACGTCGGGTGTCACTGTACCGGTCCCTGGCGCTCGTCCCAAAGGATCATAAGCCCTGTTGAAAATGGACAAGACCGTATTGCCATCTCTCAGACGCCACTCCCGGGCGACGGCGGATACTTCAACATAGTCGCCTTTGACCGTGTAATTGGCAGCGGCTTCCTTGCCGTCGGGATTGATGACGTAGAGGGAGGGTATGCGGGAATTGCTTGCGAACCCAAAAACGGTCGTAAAGCCATTATCGAAAACTTCCAGCGGCGCCAGCGATCGATCGCCCTTTGCGACGTAGTGAAAATTGCTTTCGTCCGGACTGGCAGATGCGGCGGGCCGACTCAATAAATCCTGAACTCTCTCGTCCTGCAGCACCTTCGCCCGGGCCTTACCAAGAATCGAGCGCCTTTCTGCTTCCTTTCTCTGAGCAGCAGCCTCATCAGCAGGATAGGTGAACTGCACACTGTAGTATAGGTCCGGTTGCCGCTCATCGAGCTTTGGCATCGCTTTCGTAGAAATACTGAAGACGTATCTGCGCGTACCGGACTCACTTTCGGCCAGCACGATCACCGGCTGCGGCGGGAGCATCCGGCTAGCCTTGAAAAAAAGATAGTTGGCGCGCGGGAGCGCAGCCAGGTCTTTGCTATTGGAAACGGCCACGGCTGCTACGGTCTCGTTGGCCGCGAATGTGACGACCAGCGTTGCCCCCACTGCGGTCGACAGGCGCACCACTTCATCGGGACGGTAGGCCAGGTAGCGCATCCGCGCATCATGCTTTCCGGCAAGTGGCGTGTCTTCCGCGCCCGCTCCCATCGTTAGGAAGAGTGAACAGGCCAGGGCGAGAAATGCTCTTTTTGTCATGGCTGCACGTCGCCCAGGTTTGATACGGTATCTTCCGAGGTTTGATAGGACGTGACGAGTAGGCCGCCCGGATTGGTGAGCCTCGATTGCCCCGGCAGACCCGTCAGGCGCTCGTAGCGGATGGTAGCTGTCCAGGTAGTCACTATCGGCATCTGCCCATCGATAAGAAGCATACGCTTGTATCGGATCTGCTGAACGTCGGGACTGAGGTCGCTTGAGGAGATATGCCCGACCTCGAGCTTGCCGCGCTTGCCGACCGTGACCTGCGGCGAGGTGGGATTCGGATAGTTGAAGAAATCTTGATATTGCTGTTGCACAGCCGGTGCGCTGAAACTGGACACGAGGTCATAGGCGTATTGGGCTGTATCTGCCGTGTAGCCCTCCCGCAGGCGTACATATTCCCACAGCGAAGCGTTTATGACGGCTCGGTCTTGGGTTTCGGGCAGTCGAGAGATTGACACTTCGCTGTCAACGGTCCCGTCCGGCCGGACCCAGAGGAACACAGGTACGAGCTTGGCCAACGGGACCATGGCAGCAATGGTAAATGCCTGGGCAACATTGCCTAGGACCGCCGCTGCGGCAAAGGCTATAAGGGCCTTTGACAGGCGCCGCGCAGACTTTGCTCGTGAAGTTTGAAACGCTTCCACCTTCTTGTAGTGAGCGGCTAGAGTTTCTCTCTCCACCAGAAGGGCATGTTCAGGAAATTTCACTTGGGCTCTTCCGCACATTCGACCTGAAGATCCTCAGGGGTGGTTTCCCATTGTCCCGCGTTCAGTTGGAATGGCGTACCCGTGCAGGTCGCAAGCCGATCGGTTGTCTTGCAGGCCGCCAAAACTAGGATTGACAAAAGTAGGTAGCGTTTCATGTTTTTGGCACCGGTTGATTGATTATTGACGCGCCGTTTTGGCAAAGTAGCGGTTGAGGTTGCTAAGAGGTCGGTTCTCGCCTGCCCAAGAGCCGCCGGCGATGCTGCTGGCGATCGTCGGAAGCGCGACGATGAGAGCGTCGCCAGCCAGGAAGAGCATGTCGAGCTCGTAAAGCCCGATGATCTTGGCAGCTGTCGTGCCCGACATTTTGATCATGATAATCATGCCCCCCAGCCCGAGTGCTTCGGCAGCGATAACTATCGTTGCAACGATGTTGAGGAGGAGAAGCAGCAGCCCGTACGAGAGCAGTTGGCCAATCCACCTGGTGGCCATGTCTCGCGTGTGATCGAAAAGATAGCCTACAAGGACCAAAGGGCCGATCGTCAAGAGCACCTTCGTCAGAATTCCCACGGCATCGTAGATCTCGAACGCTGTCCACAGCGAGCCGTAGAAAATCCATTGCGCTCCCTCGAACGCAAGTATGTCCTGGCCGTTCATAGGCCCAATTTCGGAAGCAATCATCTGAAACGCAAACTGGCTTGAGGCAAACATCATGTCGAGCTTCCGGGGAATGTCGACGAATGGCAAGTCGCTGCTACTCATCTTGTGAGCAAACCTTGGAATCGTGTCGTCGAAGAACGCCTCAATGTAATACTGGTATTTGGACTGGTCTAAGATAAGGGCAACGACGATCGACACCATGATTACGCGGGAGATACCCCCGCGCGCATCGACTTGACCACGCATGACTAGACAGCCTTGGATTATTATCCAAAGCGTCACACACGCAACCAGAGGCGCGCTGACCGCCTCTTGATTTTTTTCAAGCACGTTGTGCAGCCCTGACGTAAAGGCCACATGAAAGATCGTGTGTATGGCCGTGAATGGCGCGGGAATCTTGAAAGTCATGGCATGAGCCTGATTTGTCCCTGATCAGCGGAACTGAGCCGGATGAACTCTGCGTGGTTCACGGCAGCATGAACATCTTGGCGGTATCCTGGCGTTCCCGACGCTGCGTGGCGGCCTCCTCCACTGCGTGAAGGCTCCCTTGTGCAGTGGCCATCGTCAGCAGACTGGTGGCCTGGACATTCTGGACGATCGCATCGTGAATCTGCTTGAGGACCAGACCGTTGGTCACCGTGGCCTGCACAATATTTCTCGAGCTGGAGAGCTGACCAGGCGTGCTGTCGTTAGCCTTAAGGCGCTTGTCCATTACGTCCAGAGTGTCGGCTGCAAGAGCTGCGGCATTGGCGGCACCAGCGATTTGCCCCTGTAACAGTTTCCCTTCTGCATCGGTGCCGGTGACTATCCGAGTTGGGTCCTGCGCAATATTACGCGCCATGGTCGAAACTGGCGCCCGAGCATCAAACATCTGCCCCTCCAGCTTATTGCTCGACGGGTAGTGATTTCCTTGGTTCAGTGCGCCCAGCAGTCCCGTGACAGCAAATGACGACTTCAGCATCTCCACCATTTCGATCGTGGTAGCGAGCGTCTCGATTGACTTCTTAAGCATTGCCGCAGTGGAAGCCGCTGTTAAGCCCGCTTGGAATGCTACTCCGGGGTCTGTGACGACCCATTGCGACCGGGCCTGTGTGCTAAGCAGAAAGGAAGCAGCAAGCGTCGTTGCTGCAAGCTTGGCAACTCTCATGAATATTCCTCCGTCAGTCTTGAACTTCGTGGTAGCGAGCCATGAACTTGTCGAGCCACCCGCTTGGGGCATCTCCGTGCTGGTCACGAAGCTGGTCGGCAAAGCGTACGGTGTTGGCCCGCCCCGAGAGTACGGCGACATACTCGCGCATCTGGCCAAGATCGAATTCGCAAACAACACTCCCGCTGTCGCGCTTGAGCAAAAACTTGCGGCTGCCAATTGCCATTCCCTGGCGGATTGCCTCGAACTCCTGCGTGGTGCACTTCAAGCCATCGACATAAGCTGCCCGGTCCGCCGTCGGTGATGGGTAGAAAATCTTCGTCATGCATTGTGCAACGAGACTGGCTCCGAGCGGCGATTCAAGCACGTGTTCAGGCTGCTGCGTTGCGAGTATCAACATCCCGTTGTTCTTGCGAACGGTGAGCAAGAACTTGTCGATCACAGCGGAGAATTGGGGGTTGAGCAGATAGAAGCGAAATTCGTCGCAGCTCATGACGAACCGACGACCATCGACAACAGCGCCCACGCGGTGCAGAAGATATGCGGCGGCCGGCGCACAGACCTCCTCAAATTCCAGGAGCTGTGTCATGTCGAAGCCTGTGATGGAGGCATCCAGCCTCACTTCGTCGACATCTCCGTCAAAGGCCCATCCAAGCGCATTTCCTCTACACCACCGCTGCAGCCGCGCTCCTGCGCCCTCGGAAGGGCCGTGCAGCAGGAATTCGCGCAGGCCCGCAATTGAGCGCATGACGGGTTCGAACGAAAGTTGACGAACAATGCCACGTTCTAGTCGACGGCTTTCCTCCGGCGAGATCGGGCCACGGCCGTCACTCTCGATTAGAGCCACCGACCATTCGCGCAGAAAGTCCAATGAGGCGGAGGTGTTGTCCAGTCCACGCAGAGGGGCCAAGCCGCTCGGAGCGCCTCTGCGCAACGCTAGATATGTCCCTCCGGTGGCTCGCACCAGCAGTTCACCACCCCGGTCCTTATCGAAAAAGACGATGGCACCATCGCGATCGACCACGCTTTGCTCAAGCATCGCGAGGATAAAGGTCATCAGCGTCGTCTTGCCTTTGCCGACGGGTCCGAATATCGCCGTCATGCCGACGTCATTCTCATGGGGGATGTAGTCGAAAGAAGTTCCACCGTTCGTGCGAAAGCGCGCAACAGCTTTGCCCCAGTGGCCGGAAGTGGAACCGCTTGGGAAGTTTTCAAAAGAGACCAGCCCGGCAAAGTTATGCGAGGTGATCGCCCCGGGGCGTGTGCGCCACCTGCTGTTCCCCGGAAGCTGAGACCAGTAGGCGGCCTCCATGCCGATACCTTCTTGAACGATAACGGCGCCTGCGTCAGCCAGCCTTGCGCGCGCATTTGCTGCGCGATCTGCAAGGCTATTAAGGCTGTCGGCATAGACGCACAGGCTCAAATGATGCGAACCCATGACGAACTCGTTGCTTGCCAGGGCGTCCTCTGCCTCGGCAAGTTCACTGATCTGGGTGAGAGCCTTGTCGCCGGCGCTCGTCATCTGGCTGGACTTAAGGCTAAGCTTCGCATGAGCTTGTGGCCGAGTGAGGAAGGAAAAGCTCTGGCTGAGGACAAGCGGGAAGTTGGCGGACAGCAAGGGATTCAGCATGCCTGGCCGCGTCGTCGCCGGATATTCACGGAACGAAAACAATGATCCCACGGAGCTGCCCCCGGGTCGTCGAATTTCAAGCGCCCGCTTCCCGCAGATGACCTGGTCAGTGTAGATCGAGGCGCCAAGTGAGCCGGTAACCATCGGAACCGGAAGAAACCGGCACGTCATTATCAGCCGAAGCGCCTCACCGATTTCCGTGAAGAGCACGTTGCCTTTCTCACGGATACCCAACCGGCGCAGACCGTAACTGCCCAGTGACCCAACAATGATCTGCCAGAGGTCCTCCAGGCTTCGAATTTGTGTGGCCAGATCGTTGTCATTGCGCCTGGGGGATTTGGCAACGCGCCAGCCGATCTTGCCGATTGCGGTGCGGGGGAACACGACGAGAGTGAGGAAGTGATCGTTGCGAAAGAGCTTGCCCGACAGCACACGGGTCTCATAGGCCTCGCTCAGACTGCCAGCGAATGCACTTTGAAATTGGCGCGATGCTGTCTCCGGCACATCGTTGTTTCGCACGAGATGTGCGTACAGCGTGACATTGTCGTCGGCGATGTTGCGCAATAGAGTGTTGAACGCGCGGCAGCGCGAGTTGCGCATCTCAGCGTCTTCCAAATCAAAGGGCAGTCCATTCAAATGTCCCATGGCCATGATCGACCCGTCCTCCAGAAGGACAACTTGATCGCTTAGATGACCGACATACGGAAGGTAGATCTCGCCAGATCTCTCGGTCCGGCCACCGGCACCAAACATCACACCATTCCTCTTCCGCGTTTTGGCACTCTGATCGGATTGGCGCTGACGCTCGCGCCGCCCCAGACCTGTCCGTCCACGCTTCTGCCGGCGGTCTGCAAATAGAGGAACACCACGCTTGCGGCGTTATAGTCACGCTCAACAATCAGCCGTGCTCCGAACCAGAGTGGCACGAGCACGACTTCATAAAGTGGGTTCTTAAGGAGGATAATGACGAGCCCCGCCAACATCATGAGCGCTCCGGCGAGCGTCAGCGGCACCCCCAGAAAAAGTGCGGGACGTGTCGCCGCCACATAGAGGGTGCTCACTTCCAACCGGTCGCTCATCAGCCGCCGCCTATGAGCGCCTTGCCCAGGAAGCTGGCGCCAAACATGATGACGATTCCTCCAACGACGCCCGCAACCAGGCCAAGTGAAGCACGACCGAACATCCAGGAGATACCGATGGCCACGAGTCCGAGCACGGCCAGCGATTGTCCGAAGGGGCCAAGTATGAAGGCGCAGATATTCTGGACCATCTTGGCAGGATCCGTCCCTCCGGTCACCTGGGCCGCGGCTGGCCCGCTGGAGAAGACCGTCCACGCGACGCCCGCAGCAGCGGCCGGTACGTATTCAGCCGCCATGCGCAGCATGGAAAAAGGCGAAGGAACACGCGTTCTAAGCGCACGAAGTATTTTGAGTGGCTTCATCATTGTATCTCCATGATTCAATCGAATACGAGTTTGTTCGGGTTCGAGGGTTCCCGCTCTTGCGCAGTCTGGCTGCCTGTCGGACCGAAGGGATCGGCCCCGGAGCGGTTTGGCTGATAGGAGCCCCAGATGTCCCAGGAATTTTGGTTGGGCTGCTTTCTACTGGCCTGTTGGCTCCGTTGGAGCAGAGGCGGCACGGCTTTGCGACCGAGTTCCTCAAGGTGTGGCGCATCTCGGGCGGTCGGCTCCAGCGTTCGCTCAAGCTGACTTGACATGTCCTTTGCGGCCGACTCGACCTTGCGTACATAACCGTTGGCGAAGCCACGCGTGACGTCGCCCGTGTTATAGGCCGAGATGGCACGGCGTAGCGACAGTTGCTGCGCCGGTGCAGTCGTCCCGCCGACATACCGGCTCTCAAGCAGGTGTGCAGCAGCCGAAAGCGAGGCGCAGGGCTCGAAAGCCTTTTCCGGCGTGAGATTGAGCATGGGAAAGTTCTTGCTGTTTATCTGCATCAATCCAACATCGACAGAATGTTGTGCTTCGAGGCGGTCCTTGATGCCCCGCGTGGCTTGCAGGTGGTCTATCCAGCGAAGCTGCTCGCCTGTGGTGTTGTCATGAGCCACCAGCGTTTCAAAGCCACTTTCAATCTTGGCAATCGCTGCGAGGGTGGACGGCGCAACCCAGGGAGCGCATTTGCGCGATAGGCTGTGGAACTCACGGGGCGAAAGTGGCGCGGGCTCGGCTGGGAGCGACATGGATGTCAACAGGACAATGGCCAGCGGCCAAACTGCAATAAACATTTCCTTTCACCTACCTTTCCAAGCCGCCGGGCGGGTTCTGGCCCTGTCCGGCACGCGCTTATCGCGGAGGTTTGTTACTGTGTGATGTTCAAGTTCAGCCTTTCGGCTTCAACTGAAACAAAGACCTTGTTCGTGTCAGCGTGGGTGAGCATCTTGCGCATGCGCGGGGTGGCCCTGGCCCGATCAAAGCATCTTGATATGATGAGTCGTGTGCGGATTTGCCCGTCCCGGTCGTCCGTTGCTCCTGGACCGTAAACCGCGGCTTCGGCGTCATGGATGATGGATCGTCTGCGGGCGCTTGGTCAAAGGCAAATGGAAGCTCGGCGGGTTGTCCAGGCTGAGGATACCGTCGGCCCGATCGAACGGGAGGACGCCAAGCTGCCACGTGCGGTATGCTGCCATTGCTTTAAGAGACTGCCATGAGCAGCCCCACACGGTCAGGTCATCGATTTGACCGCGAACTCGTCCGCAAAGCAGGCGGAAGGCGCAAATCCGCGGGGCGCGAGGGTCAATTCGAAGACGCAGCGGCGCAGCCCAGCCTGATGCGAGCCTAGTCAATTGCTCGGGCGCACTGCCAACGGGGATCATGCACAGTCCGGCACAAAACCCCACGCCATTGGCGGTTTCCGGGGCCGAGCTTGGATCCGTCTGGTCGCCCTTGATGCGGTCAATTGGCTTTGGATGAGAAGACGAGGACGAGCAACGCCTCACATTGGCCGCACGCTACGGCGAGTGGTAGCAAGGAGCAGCTGTTCTGCGTCGGTGACCCAGGGTTGCTCGGCAACAGCTTAAAACAGGGGATTCAAGATTGAAGGTGAGCCGTTGAAACATGTTCTTGTCATTGACGATGATGCCGCAATGCGGCGCCTCATCGCTGAGTATCTCATGATGCATGCCTTGAAGGTGACCGCAGTCAACGATAGCAAGCAGTTCAACCACGTTCTATCCCATGAGCCAGTCGACCTCGTGGTTGTTGACCTCAATCTGGGCCGGGAGGATGGGCTTGCGATCGTCCGCAATCTAGCGACAAAATCGGATTTACCCATCATAGTGATCAGCGGCGACCGGTTTGATGAGGCGGAAAAAGTGGTCGCACTGGAGCTCGGCGCAACCGATTTCATTCCCAAGCCTTTCGGGATGCGCGAGTTCCTGGCCCGCATTCGCGTAGCGCTGCGCCAGCGAATCTCCAGTCCGCGAACCAAAGATCATCGCTCATTTCGGTTTGGAGCCTGGAAGCTCAGTGTCAAGCAGCGGCGGCTGATCTGTGCAGAGCGTGGAGAAGTCAAGCTTACCGCATGTGAGTTCAACCTCTTGATCGCGTTCCTGGAGAACCCCCGCAGCGTATTATCCAGAGAACGGCTTTTGCTCGCGAGCCGCGTGCGTGGAGAAGAGGTCTACGATCGAAGTATCGATGTCCTGGTCTTGCGATTGCGCCGAAAGCTGGAGGCTGATGCGGCCAATCCTCGCCTGGTCAAGACGTGTCGTGGTGCGGGGTACTTCTTCAACGCTGACGTAGACGTAAGCTACGGAGGCACCTTGGCCGCGTGAAAGGAGCTATTTGTGGATAGCTGATGAGGCTGATCAAGCGTAAGCGTTGTTCTCCGGCCACGGCCTTTAGCTCGCGGGCGTCCCAGTGTAAGCCCAAGGGGCAGGTCGTCGATCTGACTGCCCGGTGTTCGGGACGCCGTTCGAGCCAGCGAAGAGCCCGATCGGGCGACTGAGCGCTCGATGGTGTTGCTGCCGATCTCCATGCGACCATCGTCAAGGAAGCGTGTAAGGCCTTCCCGGCGTGAGACCATGTAGCGGATTGCCTTGGCACGCTTGGTCTTCTGACCGACAGGCAGGGCTTTCGCGCAGCCAAGGTTCAAGATCGGCGACACTAGTCTAGCGCGGCTATTTTCCTGACGCGTCGCCCGGCGTTCATCGGCCGATGCGGTCGCGGGGACACCGTCCTCCGTCTTATTAAGGTCGGCGATCCGCTCAGCGCCCTGACTGCGGATCGGCGAGTTCCAAGCCTAAAATCGCCTTGCAACAGCCTCACCGTTACAAAAAGAGCTGTTCTGCTTCATCCGCCATCGAGCTCACCGCCCCGCGTCGGAGCGCTCTCTGCTTCTGAAGGAGGCCATCAGGTCCGCTCGGGCTTGATCGGAGGCTTGCCTGATGGACGTCGTGGTTGCTTCGCTCGGCTGCCGCCCCATGGCGAGGCTTTGCGGATCATCAGTCCTCTGCCTCTTCGCCGGTCTCAACAGCGCTGTGTAATGTTCATTGTTGATGATGATGCCCCCGGTGTTCACGCGGTTGCTCCTGTCAGGTGTACTCGTCAGCTCGTCCTGGGCCTCGCGAGTCCTGCCCAAGCGCCGTTCAAACGGTGCTGGCGCGACTTGTCGGGCTTGCTGCTCTTGCAACACGGCTTGTTGCACCTGCGACCCGGCTGCTGCAAAAGCGTCGGCGGGGATTGCGGCAAGCTCGTGCGGCAAGCGGCCCAGCCTCAGTCGGTTTTGCAGCGCCTGCCGATCGGCCACGAGGTCGTCGAGGTGCAGCGGCCGCTGCCGTTCCGGCCACTCTTGGTTCGCCAATCTCTGAACCAGCGCGCGCGTGCCGTCCACCACGAAGACGCCGCAATCAACACCGTTGTTCTGCCGGGCCATGGCGGGTGTCACCACGGTGGTCGCGTCCAGTCTTGTTGCGAGCTCTCGTGCAGGCGCGTCATTGTATCCCCGTCCATCGGGCTGATGGATGGAGTCGTAGTGATAGGCGACCGCTCTTTCCGGGTCGCGGCGATCAACGAGCAGCAGCGACCAATGCTCGGTGCGTCCATCATTCTCCGCCATAGCCATGGGATTGCCACTGTTCACCGGCAGGAACACGAAGTCGGCTGCGACGTCGTTTTGATGATAGATGGACAGCACCGTATGTTGCGCGTCCCGGTCGGGACGGCGCAGTTGCTGGGAGACCAAGGGATCCACGAACCGCGTTCGGGCGGCGAGCGCTGGGTGGGCCTGCTGCAGGTCCTGCTCCAGCAACCGGTAATCCCTGTGGATATGGGCGTCGCTCAGCAGGTCGGCGCCGAGCACCGCCCCCTCGGGGAGGTTGGACGAGCCTGACGGAAGCGCTGCGATCCGTGCGTCGGAGGAGGTGGTCAGATCGACTACCGGAACACCGCGATAGGTGTCTGACAGCCTGGCGGTCGCTGGCGAGGCGGGTTCTGGAGCCCTTGCCGGTACTGCTGCCGCTGCAGCTTCACTCAGCGGACCGCGATGGACAAGCCAAACGTCGTTGCCTCCCTCTGGCCTCCGGGCGGTGTAGCCGTGACCTTTAATCTCGTAGTTCCATTCCGACTGGTCCGCGTCCGGCAAGAGGCCATAATTGTACAAGGAAGAGAGCATCGCATCTGGGACGGGTTGAGTCCCATGGGAAAAGCCTTCGGGGACGGCGAACGGGATGTTTATGAAGTCCTCGACCGCAGCGGGGGGCGCCTCCGACCTTGCGGAGGGCGCGGCCTCCGCATGCAGCCTTCCGATGTGTTCGGCCCCTGTGCCTTGAACGGGTACCCCTGCCAATGGCAATTCACCCAATTGCTGCATGGGGGGCTGCATCGGCACGAGGCCGGCTGAATTGCCGATTTCGCTCGGCGGCTGCTGAATGGCGGCGGCTTGCGGCGTATTCAGGGCCCTCTGCCTCTCCGCTGGCCGCAACAGCGCCGTGGAATGTTCATTGTTGATGATGACCCGCTCGGGTGCCAGGTGGTTGCCCTGGTCAAGCGCATCGGGCCAGGGCCGGTGTTGGCTGGCAGCTAACGCTGGAGGGGCGGCGGCCTCAACTCCGGCGTGCCCAGAGCCGGCCGCTGCGAAAGCGTCCGCCATGATCCTGTCTGACGCGGGTTCCGCATTGCGAACCCGTTTCAACGCGAAGAGGAGACTGCTGTTGCCTGGAAACAACGTCTCGGCGAGTTTGATCCGCGAATCATGATCCAGCCCAGAGATCGTCAGGCCCTGACTCTCAAGCGCCTCAGAAAATCTGCGAAGAGGACGACCATAGACACCAAGGGTTCTTGGATTCAACCTGCGGCCACTGGCTAGTTGTTCCAAGACATGCGCGTCTGCCTTTGAGGGCTCCGGCACTCGCCACCCGCGAGTAGCTGAATAGCCTGGCTCATGATACGCACGCAGGACGTTCAACGCCGTCTTTATATCATTGTCTTGCGGAAGGAAAGCATCGACGTGATCGACCAGGGATTGGTGATTTTTTAGATCAGTCGCTTGGCCACGAGCGCCGAGATCATTTGCCAATCGGCGAAGTGAATACCTGTATTTTCGGGCCGTGCTCTCGCTAAATGTTTTCTGAGCCGCAGCGTGGGCGATCGCCTTATCAATAAGGTCCCGGTGTTCGTCGGACAGATGGGGATGATAGCGGGTAGCACGGGCGCCACTCGCGACAGGTTCGGCTCGGCGCGGCTCGGCCACGTGCTGCTCAAAGCTCACTTGCCGGGCCTGGCCCGCATTCGGCAAGGGGTCTTGGCGATCCACGAAAGAGAGCATCGCGTCTGGGACGCGTTGAGTCCCATGGGAGAAGCCTTTTGGGACGGCGAATGAGACGTTTATGGAGTCCTCGATCGCAGCGGGGGTGCCTCAGACCTTGCGGAGGGCGCGGCCTGAGCATGCAGCCTTCCGATGTGTTCGGACCATGTCCCTTGAACGGGTACCCCTGCCAATGGCAATTCACCCAACTGCTGCATGGCGGGCTGCATCGGCACGCGGCCGCCTGAATTGCCGATTTCGCTCGGCTGCTGCTGAATGGCAACGGCTTGCGGCGTATTCAGGCCCCTCTGCCTCTTCGCCGGTCTCAACAGCGCTGTGTAATGTTCATTGTTGATGATGACGCCCCCGGTGTTCACGCGGTTGCTCCTGTCAGGTGTACTCGTCAGCTCGTCCAGGGCCTCGCGAGTCCTGCCCAAGCGCCGTTCAAACGGCGCTGGCGCGACTTGTCGGGCTTGCTGCTCTTGCAACACGGCTTGTTGCACCTGCGACCCGGCTGCTGCAAAAGCGTCGGCGGGGATTGCGGCAAGCTCGTGCGGCAAGCGGCCCAGCCTCAGTCGGTTTTGCAGCGCCTGCCGATCGGCCACGAGGTCGTCGAGGTGCAGCGGCCGCTGCCGTTCCGGCCACTCTTGGTTCGCCAATCTCTGAACCAGCGCGCGCGTGCCGTCCACCACGAAGACGCCGCAATCAACACCGTTGTTCTGCCGGGCCATGGCGGGTGTCACCACGGTGGTCGCGTCCAGTCTTGTTGCGAGCTCTCGTGCAGGCGCGTCATTGTATCCCCGTCCATCGGGCTGATGGATGGAGTCGTAGTGATAGGCGACCGCTCTTTCCGGGTCGCGGCGATCAACGAGCAGCAGCGACCAATGCTCGGTGCGTCCATCATTCTCCGCCATAGCCATGGGATTGCCACTGTTCACCGGCAGGAACACGAAGTCGGCTGCGACGTCGTTTTGATGATAGATGGACAGCACCGTATGTTGCGCGTCCCGGTCGGGACGGCGCAGTTGCTGGGAGACCAAGGGATCCACGAACCGCGTTCGGGCGGCGAGCGCTGGGTGGGCCTGCTGCAGGTCCTGCTCCAGCAACCGGTAATCCCTGTGGATATGGGCGTCGCTCAGCAGGTCGGCGCCGAGCACCGCCCCCTCGGGGAGGTTGGACGAGCCTGACGGAAGCGCTGCGATCCGTGCGTCGGAGGAGGTGGTCAGATCGACTACCGGAACACCGCGATAGGTGTCTGACAGCCTGGCGGTCGCTGGCGAGGCGGGTTCTGGAGCCCTTGCCGGTACTGCTGCCGCTGCAGCTTCACTCAGCGGACCGCGATCAACGAGCCAAAGGTCGTTGCGCCCTTCCGGCCTCTCGGCGGTGTAGCCGTGACCCTTAATCTCGTAGTTCCATTCCGGCTTTTCCGCATCCGGCAAGAGGCCATAATGGTCCAAGGAAGAGAGCATCGCGTCTGGGGAAAAGCCTTCAGGGACGGCGAATATGAAGTCCTCGACCGCAGCGGGGGGCGCCTCCGACCTTGCGGAGGGCGCGGCCTCCGCATGCAGCCTTCCGATGTGTTCGGACCATGTCCCTTGAACCGGTAGCCCTTGCAATGGCAATTCACCCAACTTCTGCACGGGGGCTGCATCGGCACGAGGCCGGCTGAATTGTCGATTTCGCTCAGCGGCTGCTGAATGGCGGCGGCTTGCGGCGTATTCAGGGCCCTCTGCCTCTCCGCTGGCCGCAACAGCGCCGTGGAATGTTCATTGTTGATGATGACCCGCTCGGGTGCCAGGTGGTTGCCCTGGTCAAGCGCATCCGGCCAGGGCCGGATCTGCTGTTGGCTGGCAGCTAGGACTGGCGGGGCGGCGGCCTGAACTCCGGCGTGCCCAGAGCCGGTGGCTGCCAAAGCGTCCGTCACGATCCTGTCCGACGCGGGCTCCGCATCGCGAACCCGTTCCAGAGCCAAGCGGAGATTGCGGCTGCCTGGAAACAACCCCTCGGCGAATTTGATCCGCGAGTCATGATCCAGCCCAGAGATCGTCAGGCCCTGACTCTCAAGCGCCTCAGAAAATCTGCGAAGACTAAGACCATAGTCAGCACGAGTGCTTGAGGCCAAGCTGCTGTCACTGGTCAGTTGTTCCAAGACATGCGCGTCTGCCTTTGAGGGCACCGGCACTGGCCATCGGCCAGACGCTGAATAGCCCGGCTCATGATACGCACGCAGGACGTTCAACGCCGGCTTTATATCCTTTATGCCAGTGTTTTTCGGAAAGAAAGCATCGACGTGATCGACCAGGGATCGGTGATTTTTTAGATCAGTCGCTTGGCCACGAGCGCCGAGATCATTCGCCAACCGGCGAAGCGCAGACGAGTATATTCGGAGCGTGCTCTCGCTATGGTGTTGCTGAGTCGCAGCGTGGGCGATCGCCTTATCAATCACGTCCCGGTGTTCGTCGGACAGATGGGGATAGCGGTTAGCCGGGGCACCGGCAGTCGATGAATAGCCCGGCTCATGATAGGCACGCAGGGCGTTCAACGCCCTCTTCATTTCGTCGTTTTTCGGAAAGAAAGCAGCGACGTGATCGACCAGGGATTGGTGATTTTTTAGGTCAGTCGCCTGGCTACGAGCGCCGAGATCATTTGCCAATCGGCGAAGTGCAGACGTGTATTTTTGGACCGTGCCCTCGCCATATTTTTTCTGAGCGGCAGCGTGGGCGATCGCTTTATCAATAAGGTCCCGGTGTTCCTCGGACAGATGGGGATAGCCGGTAGCACGGGCGCCACTCGCGACAGGTTCGGCTCGGCGCGGCTCGGCCACGTGCTGCTCAAAGCTCACTTGCCGGGCCTGGCCCGCATTCGGCAAGGGGTCTTGGCGATCCACGAAAGAGAGCATCGCGTCTGGGACGCGTTGAGTCCCATGGGAGAAGCCTTTTGGGACGGCGAATGAGACGTTTATGGTGTCCTCGATCGCAGCGGGGGTGCCTCAGACCTTGCGGAGGGCGCGGCCTGAGCATGCAGCCTTCCGATGTGTTCGGACCATGTCCCTTGAACGGGTACCCCTGCCAATGGCAATTCACCCAACTGCTGCATGGCGGGCTGCATCGGCACGCGGCCGCCTGAATTGCCGATTTCGCTCGGCTGCTGCTGAATGGCAACGGCTTGCGGCGCATTCAGGCCCCTCTGGCTCTCCGCTCGCCACACCAGCGCCGTGGAATGTTCATTGTTGACGATGACCCACTGGGGTGGCCAGTGGGTGCCTTGGTCAACCGCATCCGGCGAGGGTCCGATCTGCTGTTGGCTGGCTAACACTGGCGGGGTGGCGGCCTCAACTCCGGCGTGCTTAGAGCCGGCCGCTGCAAAAGCGTCGGCCACGATGCTGTTGAGGTCACCCGGTCCAGCGGGCATCCCTAGGTCGCTGAAAAGAGACGAGGCGGCGTGATCATCCTGCCGTCGCTGAAGCACTTCGCTCAACAGCACTTCGCTCAACGCCTGTTCCAGTCGCAGAACCTCCTCTGGATTGGTTGGCGACTCGTCAGCTTGATCGAACAGCCTCCGGGCCTCGGCAAGGTGCTGCTCATCGCCCACTTGCCGGGCCTGGCCCGCTTGCCCCTCTTCCAAGCTGGCGTCCTGCACCTGCGACGAAGCTCTTACACGGGATGGATTACTATTTCGCGGGTCCACACTAGCCTCACATCAAATTGTATCGTCAAAGTTCTGCGCTAATCCACGCAGCGGCTCATCGAGTTGAGATTCTGCCGAGAGCCCCTCGTCTGCTATCGTCAAGGGTGCCGGCTCCGGGAGGGCGCCTGTCTGGCTTTCAAAGATGCGTTTCAGAATGCGGTCCGAAAAATATCGCACCTTCCTCAATTGCAATGGTGGCAGACCTTTGATGAGAACAATCTCGTAGTCGTCATCGAGCAGCCGAACCTGTTCGGGACGCAACAGCGGTGCACCTTGATGCGAATTCTGAATGTTCCAGTCGAAGGTTCGCGCCTGGCTGTAGGAAATTGATTTGGCTTCAAACGTGTATTCACCGATGGCTTTGGAAATGTAGTTCGGAGTCTCGTCATCGGCCGTGGCCATGAACACTTGCAGTCCGGTATTGCTGAGAAAGTTCTGCTTGCCAGCCTCTCCATAAGCCCCCGTCAGTGCCGAAAGGCTTTGGATGATGAGCATGAAACGCCCCTTGTAGCCAGCAATAGTCGTAATAGCGGTTTCGATCGCCTCCAGCTTACCCAAGTGCTTGAACTCATCGAGCAGAAAGAGAACCTCGTTCTTTTCATCCCGGCGGGGGAGCGACCGCTGCAGAATTGAAACGATTTGTTGAAAAAACAAGCGTATCAAAGGCGCGATCACCTCAAGATCGTTCGGACCAACGCAAAGATAGATGCACGTTCTGCGACGGCGAAGATCATAGACCGAAAAGTCCGAGCGACTTGTAGCTGCCTTTACAGCGGGATCCGCCCACAGATTGAGCCCGCCATCGCCGAGCACGGAAGTGTAGGAGGTCAGGATTTTCGTGTCGTTCCCCGCCATGTCGTCGAATATGCGTTGTGCCTCTTTGTTCCGGGTCTCCATGGCGAGTCGCGCGAAGAGCTTAAACTTCTCCCCCGGCTGGGCGAAGAGATCATAGACGGCGCCGATTGTTGGCGTGCCCCGCTCGATGCAGGCGAGGATCCCCGCGACAAAGATATCTCGCGCGCCGCTGACGAAACCTTCCGCGCCCTCCCCCTTGGCCGTAATCAGGTTTGCGGCCAAGCGGCGGGCCTCGGTGAATTGCTGCTGTGGCGGCAGCGCTATAAGATCCAACAGCGGATTGTAGCAGTTTGTGCGCCGCTCCGAATCCAGCGGCGCGAATTTGAACACGTCGTCGCCTGCGGTTTTGCGCGCCCTCGAGGTGAGCTCAAAGAGCTCCCCTTTGACATCCAGAGCTATCACTGAGCCTTTGAATGTAAGTAGCGTTGGAATGACTATGCCGACGCCCTTGCCAGCGCGGGTCGGTGCAACGATGAGGCTGTGAGGCTGCTCGCCATTGGTCAGGTAGTAGCCAGGCCAGAAAGGGCCACTCGTCTTCCCAAATACCGGGCCTGTCACGCCACGGTATCGTCGCAGATATCCGGTGCGTCGCATTTCATCCACTCGAGCCCAACGAGCCGTCCCGTGGTGTTCGAGCTTGCGGCGCAATACGATCTGCTGAATCAGCAAGACCACCGCGGATGTCGAGAGCACGATAGCCGCGCCCCGATAGAAAACGGGGGTTGCGAAACCCAGATAGAAGGGCGTCTCAAACCAAAAGGCACGGACATCAAACGTCATCAGAGCCTCGCCGCCAACGCCGTGGCGGAAGGTTGCGTACAGACTTGCCGCACAGAAGCCCAAGGCGAGTGAGCAGGCGATGCTAACGGCTATGTTAGGGGGCGTCGTTTTTGTTGAAGGCATTGTTCCATTGCCGATTAGCCGTAGCTAATGCTGCGCTTGCTTCAGACACCGAACCGACGTCGCGCGCGATGTCGCCATTCGACAGATCGATGCCGCAGCGGGTGGTGCGACGCTTGCATCGCACCACCCGCAGCCGTGGTTTTTGAAAGTTACACTAAGCAGGTACGTCAACGGACAGCGAATTGAAACGGCAAGGCCGTGAACGGAATTCGGGAGAGAAGGCGTCACTGTACCATGGCCGAGACCTCAACGGCCCGAGCGATCTCTGCTTCTGGAGGCAGCCATTAGATCCTCGCGGGCGTGATTGTAGGCGTGGCTTATGGACTGCCCGAGTTGACCACCCCGCTGCAGCTGTTCATGGGAGATTTGCGCACCTACTGTATCACGGACTGCAGCCTCAATACCTGCTATGTGGCCGTCCAGATTCGCAGTCCGTTCCTCTGCTGCACGCTGCGGCCGAGGCATGTTCTGCAACAGACCATGCAGGTGGGGAAGTGAGCTAGCTTGCGCCTGTTGATTTGCGTCTAATTCATGATACACGGCGATAATGGCATTTTGTGCGGTCTCCTTGACCATGTGGTGATTATGAGGATCCGCAGCCAAGTCGATGGCCTGCTCAAAAATGCGAGATTTATTTTGGTCATTAAACTTACTGAAGTTTTCCGCCACAACCATAACTCCAGCAGCTTGCCCCATTGGGTCCATGTTGCCAATGCGATTAACAACAGCATCTTGCATCTGTGGCGTTATGTAATTGGCTATACTACCGACCGCTCTGACTTGCTGCAATGCTACGTTATCCGGTTGATACCCCAATTCGGCTGTCAATTTCCCGGCCAGCTCGATGGATGATTGTCCGAGTTGATTGGCTCGCCTTTCAAATTTCGCGAGGTCAGTTTCTGGCCCGGGTTGAGTGCCCCGAACGGCTGTTCGCGCTTGCGTCCCGAGGTCTTTGAAGCCCCCAAGATTTCGCGCTGTATCGCGCGGGTTAGCGGTTACCAGCCGTTCTGCAACATCGCTCAATGGCCCCTCCGGAAGGTCCAGGAGACCACTGCGTCTCCCCCCGCCTTGGGATGAACTTGCAACTGCGCGTGCCGGTTTATTATCGCGATCCATTCCTCGGCCTCCAAAGTCGTTTCTCTACCCAATGAGGTTACCACCGAAGCTTGACCTGCTGAACCAATATGAAGTTACAGTTGTAGTCTGGCAGAGGGTTCAGCCCCGTCTAAGCCAAAGAAGGCTGGCATCAAATGCGATGAGTGAGTTCTGCCTGAGCGCATGAATGGCACGCCTTCGCCGACTCCTTGGCCTGCTGCTTCCGGTCATTCCGAGAGCCCGGCATAATATCCCCCGCAGCAGCTTCTCCTTCGAGCGCAGGTTTGCATGCTTGAAGGTTTCGAGGACGACCATCGCCCCCTCCGGCTGATCGGCCGAGTTGTCGTGCTCCCTCGGCCAGGAAAACAGTCGCAACCTGACCGGCAATTTGCGCAGCGCCGCGCAAATTGCATCACTGTTCCATGCCACCACTGCCATTCCTGCTGGAGGCCGTGGTCCGACGAGGAAAAAATCGCGCGCGAGCGGCCAGCACGGCATCGCGCAACGCGCCCCGTGCTTCACGCAGCCGCCTGTCGCCTATGAGTGCCGCGGTCGTCAGCACCAGCCGCTGGCGAGCCAACCGCCGGCTGGGCGATGGCGACTTCTTCAATGCCTTGGGCCTGGGTTTTCACAACAGGAGTCACCTGGCGCAGCCGGCATATTCAGCGCCACCTCCGCAGCAAGGTGACCGGCTGCAATCGCCGCGCTGCCCCAATCGCATCTTTGCAGGCGCACCATCGACATAACTTGCTTTGGCTGCAACATCCCCTCGCCTTCCGTGCGACGGTCTAGGATTCACACCCTTCAGGCCGCAGTCTGGCGCCAATCGTGAATGGTCTCCACGATCGGGTGCAAGGGGTTCAATGAAGGAGGGGGCAAGTGGCGCCCACCCGCTTTGCTTGTCAGACCCGACTGGCATGACTGCGGGGATGGAGTCATCCTGGCCGACACCATGCCTGTTCGTGGGCACAGCCCGATTGATCGCCTTGTCAAGGCTCAATGACGTTTCAGCTTACCGTCGCGATCGGGCATTAGCACGCTCTCACCACCCACATTTCTGCGCGATGCCAAGGCAAACATAGGTGGCCCACAACCCTGTCGTTGAAAGCTTTTTTCTTTTGGCACGCTTAGTGCAACATGGTCCTCAAACTTGCATGGAACTGCTGAGAGCGCGAACCCAGGCACGAACATGAGAGGCATCATTACGTCGGTCGCGCTGTCGACTTTGTCCGGCTGCCAGAGGTTGGAACAGTGGGACGCAGGCCTGATATCGTTAGGGGCCGATCCTACAAAGCGGCATTTCACGTCCTGAACCCGGTGCAGGGAGCAACATGGCGGACAGCGTGTTTTCACGTGTAAAGCCTGACGCGGCTGTCCACGGTTCCAACATTGAATTCGACCACGACTTTGGGAATGAGGAGCCGATCTGCAGCCAGAGCCAAGGCACAGTGACCGATATCTACCACGATCACTGCAACATCGACGAGATCGTCGGATCATCAGGCACGGTTGAGGACACCAACTATGATGGGAGCATCGACAGCGTTGAGGGTATGCAAGCCTGCTTAGCGACCAGCATCAGTTTGCTAATTTGCAGGAGCCTCTCACAAAAAGGCATCGTGGCGCCGGCCAGAGTTGCCACTCGCCTGAAGCCGAGGCGCGCCTCAAACCATTGTTGCTGTGTAGGTCTTTGCCGCCCCTGTGCAACTTTGGGAGACCACGCATCAATGAAGCGGATCAGCTTGCTTCTGTTGAGCGCATTCGGGGCTCGACTTGAGTCACTCAAGAAGAGAGTGGTTCGATCCGGCACTGACCCTCGGGCGGGGGGCTTGTTTGAGCCGGTGCCGGACCGAACCGTCTCAGGCAACGCCGGCTATGTCGTGGGATTTTGTGGCAATCGCGTGGCCAAATCATGGCGGGAATGTGGCGCAGATTCACCGATTCCAACACGCGCGTTGCAAACGTGACTGGACGTTTCGGAAAGCGCCTAGGGCTGCTGGGTCTGACAGGAGCTCTGCAGGTGGGATGCTACTACCTTGGCTGTGAAAATAGCCGTCCGACCAGACGTTGGATGCAGGAAGGGAAACTCACAATGTGGTTTCCGCGTGATGAAGGGGGACACACCACCGCAAGCCAGCCGGCGCGGCTCGACCGCGTCGAATTCGGCCATCTCTTTCGAAAGGGCTCACAGAGGACAGGTCTATCAGGACATGCGGATCCGAAGCAGAAGTCGTGCGCTTCAATCTCGCGGCCTTATACTAGACGCCCGAGATTTCATGATCTGGCAAGGCCGTTCCGTTGGTCAGCGATGCCGGATCGGCGAGGCGGGCCCGAGTCGGGACTATACAGATGAGGCGAGCCGGCCGGGTGTGGGGTCGGCTGACGCTGGGCGACAACCCTTGAGCGGCAGGGTTTCACGGCGCCAGTTCATCGCAGCGGCGGCTTGCGCGGGGATCGCGGTCAAGATCGGTTTTCTGGGCCAGCCCGCATCGGCTGCGCTCATTGCCGATCTGCCCGGCCGCCCGCCGGAAAAGACGGCTCCCGGCTTCTATGGCGACATGTTCCTGGTGCCGAAGGGACGCGTTCCGCGCCTGCTCGGTCAGCCGGTCGCGCTCTTGATCTACAAGGATTTTGCGCGCTTCGACGCGGCCAAGCGGCTGGTCCGTTTCGCCAAGGGCATCGTGCGCTGGGGCGCGATCGGCGGCTACGACACGCCACCGCATTACGGCGCCAGCCGCTTCGTGCGCATCAGCGGCGGGACATCGGATGCAACCGCTCCGCTCGAAGGCACCACCACCTACGGCACTTTCGACGGCGATCGGGTCGTCTGGCCGAAGCCGGATCAGAGCGGCGATGCGGTGGCCCGCGCCATGTGGGCGGCGGGCGAGATCGAGCGTGAGATCACGGCAGCCGGCGACGATGCGTTGGTCCTGAAGCGAAGCTATTTCTCGCAGTCGACCGACGCCTGCGCGATGGAAGCCGACAATGGCAATGCCTGGTTCGAGCCGGGCAATTCGACCCTGCACGCAGTCATCGCGACCCAATCGCGTATCCGACCGTGTCAGCGATTGAAAAGTCGAGTGCCTTCACCGCGAACCGCGATTTCGAGAGCATTTCCAATGTCGAGGTCGCCACCTCATAAGGCGCGGCACCAAGGATCATTCCATCTTTCCCTATTACGCTATCCTGGCAGGCCTCTATGGCGACGGGCGCCCGGTGCGTCTTGCCAACGACCGCTTCGAGCAGTTCCAGATGGGATTGAAGCGCCATGCCTCTGGATGGAGAACACACTTGTCGTGGATCGCTCCACGCACGCCTTCCGCATCATGAAAGGCAACTATCGCACGGATGCCGGAGGGCGGCGCAACTTCTCGCCCGACGTTGGCAAGGTCGGGGGCCGGCGCGGCGCAGAGCATCTATTATCTGCCGAAGAGCGATTTCTCGGTCGAGGTCCGCGCTTCGCGCGCTGTCGATGCTGGCTCGACGCGCGGGTACGGAACGCTGCAGACCATGGCCGCGACAGAGATGATGGTTGATGAGGCGGCCGAACTGCTTGGCATCGATCCCATCGAGCTTCGCCTCAAGAACGCGTTCAAGACCGGCATGAAGGGCCCGGTTCGTGACGATGTGGCCGGCGACATCGACTGCGTGAACTTGGAAGACGTGCTTAGCCAGATCGAGGCCAACGGTAGCGACAGTGCTGAGGTCGGTGGTAGTCGTGCCCATGGACGGTGCTCCTTCAGATGAGTGCTCGACAGCAGCCATCTTGGCACGCCTCTCGCGAGGATGATGCCGTTGCGGGCGCCGTCCACCCCATCAAGCGAGCCTGAGGGCGCTTTCGAAGCGCTATGGCATCAACCCTAAGACGGTCGCGAAATGGAAGAAGCGGAGTTCGACCGCCGATCTACCCACCGGCCCCAGGGAGCCGAGATCGGCGGTTCTGTCTATCGAGGAAGAGGCTGTCGTTGTGGCCTTCCGCCGGCACACGCTGCTGCCGCTCGATGATTGCCTCTACGCATTGCAGCCGACAATCCCGCATCTGACACGCTCTTCATTGCACCGCTGTCTGCAGCGCCACGGCATCGGCCGGTTGCCGGATGTCGAGGGCGACAGGCCGGCGAAGAAGAAGTTCAAGGCCTATCCGATCGGCTTCTTCCACATTGATATCGCGGAGGTCCGAACCGAACAAGGCAAGCTACACATGTTCGTCGCCATCGACCGGACCTCGAAGTTCGCCTTCGTCGAACTGCACGAGAAGGCTCCGACAGCCATTTCCAAACAGTTTCTGCTACGCCTGATCGCGGCCGTCCCCTACAGGATCCACACCGTGCTCACCGACAACGGGATCCAGTTCACCACGCCAGGCGCTGGCGGTTCGGCCGTTCCGCTGATCAAGGAAGCGATCGCAAATGGCGAGATGTTCCGGGCTCATGCCTTCGAATACGATATCGAACATCGAACCACAAAGCCAAAGCACCCCTGGACCAACGGTCAGGTCGAGAGAATGAGCCGGACCATCAAGGACGCAACCGTCAAGCGCTTTCATTACGACGATCACGACCAACTGCGTCGGCATCTTGCCGACTTCGTCGCAGCCTACAACTTCGGCCGCAGGCTCAAGACCCTCAACGGCCTCACGCCCTACGAGTTCATCTGCAAGGCATGGGCTTCCCAGCCCGAGCGCTTCACTCTCAACCCGATCCAGCAAATGCCGGGACTTCTCTATTCGGCGTGTTGAAGTCAAGCGCTTTCGAGCTCCCTCATCCAAGGGGTTTTGGTGCCTTCGCGGGGCCTCGCTTCTCTTCGGGATCGGCGCTTTGGCCCTCCCAGGATGGGATCAGTTGGAATGAAGGGAGCAATCTAAACAGCGTTCTCACCATGTTGCCATGGCCGACACGAGTCCCGGCACGCTCTTCCTCATCCTCCGTCCCGCGAAGGACATCTATCCACCCCAAGGCGGATTCCGTTATTGGTCGTTGCGTTCTGTTCTTCGATGAATCAGCTACATCACCGCTGGCGTATCTCGCTGCCGTCAATCCATATCCTGTGCATGATGACCGCCAATCTGCGTGCAAGAGCGACTGTAGCCCTTTGTCGACCACGGCGTTTGGCAACATTCATCGCCCACGCTTTCAACCACGACCACTTCTTCACGACGGTCAACAAGACTTGCGCGGCTTCATAAAGCAGCGTCCGCATCATAGCGTCGCCGCACAGTGAGACACGTCCGACGCGATGGTCTTCCCCTGATTGATGCAGCCGCGGCGTCAAACCGAGAGAAGGACCCACAGCCTTCGAATTCCTGAAGCGTGCCGGAATGTCGATCGTGGCTTTGAAAGCCAGCGCAACAACGGGACCCACCCCGGGCACGGTCATCAATCGTCTGCAAACAGGGTCACCCTTCACAATCGACAATAATTTTCCCTGCAAAACCATGAACTGTTCGCGCAGCTTCTGACGAGCTGCCAGCAGAGGTTCCATGATCTCGGCCAAGTCGGAGATGCCATCGACAAGCTCACGGATACGCTCGCCGAACTTGATTACACTCACAATGCCGACCTTAAGCCCGAAGTTGCGCAGCAGCCCCCGGATATCATTCTCGATTGCCACAGCCTTTTCCTGCAACAGTTTGCGCGCAGTCAGCAAAGCCCGGCGCTTTTGACTGGTGAGCGTCTTCACATGCACGGGTCGGAACAAGTTGACCCGCATCATCTGGGCAATGCCACGGGCGTCGTTGCGATCGCTCTTGTTTACCTGCGCCTTCAGGTAGGCCTTCGTGTGCCGGGTCTCGATGCAAACCACCGGTAGCCCGGCTTCCGCCATCCCGCTGAACAGCCACTGTGACAGCGGCCCGGCTTCAAGACCGATGCGAGTCGCTGGCATCGCAGGATCATTGAGCAACCTCACCAAATCGTCGGGATAGCTCGGGATCTTGGTCTCACGGCAAATCTTACCGGCGTCGTTCACGATACAAACCGAGGTCTCTTTGACCGAGACGTCCAGGCCAACATAATATGACATGCTGCGCTTCTCCATCTGATGCTTGTGGCTGCTCCAAAACAGACCACGTTTACCATCAGCTCGAAGCGCAGCACCTCAACGGGGAAACGAGGGGCTCGGACAGCCGAATACCCCATCTAAACATCTAGTTCGCCAGCGTTCGCAGCTGAAGAACCTGATTCGGTCAATCCTCCACGCCCATCCGATCCCGCGATGTCCGCATGGGAACCTCGTCGGGATCAGCGGGCGAAAATGGCTGACGAGGGCAAATATTCCTTGCGGATGAGCGCGCCGCCATCGAACGCCACCTCGGCTTGATTGGCCAGATCAACGAGGCGTTGACGGCGGTTGAGGCGGATATCGCGGTGCATACCCTCCAGAACCGGCAATCCGCCGTCTGATGACGTTGCCGGGCCTCGATATAACGGTGGCTGCAAGCGTTGCCGCGGCGATCGGCGACATTCGGCGCTTCGGCGATCCACAGAGGCTTGTCGCCTATCTTGGCCTCAATCCGAGCGGCAGTCCGGTGAGAGGCCGGCCTATCACTGGCGCATCACGAAGCGGCTTGCCCGGCGCGATTCTATTCGCTGATCCTTCGACCTTGAGAGAATGGCGTTCGAGGTGAACTCGGTGCTTGGATCGGACACGCCCATATCTGGCTTGCCACGCTGATCAGGGCTGTCAGCTCGCGCGCGGCGCGGGAGCCGAAGGTCGAGGTATTTCGTATCGAGGCCAGGCATTTGCGCGTCACGTCGTCGATGATGTTGAACACGCGGAACCTCGGCCCGCAGGCGAACTGGTCATGGACGAAATCCACCGACCAGCGCGCGTGCGGCTTTGCCTCAACCAGGGCACCCACGCGCTAATATCGGCGAGACCGAGCGTCAGTTTTTCTCCAGCATAACCGCCGTCGGCCAACAGACGACGCAACCTAGGGTAAAGCCGTCGAATGGGGCTTGCGCCACCCCCGCTCCTCGAGGCTGGCGTATGCAACCTCAACTGACCGACCCGTCAGTGTCAATGATATCGAGCTTGCCGCCCTCGATCGTCGTAGCCATGGAAGCCGGCAACGTCCTTGGTCTTGCCGACTGACTCTCGAGCGCCGACGCTCGGGCTCGCCTCCCGGACCAGGACCAGGGTGCAGGGAAGTTGATGGCCTTCCCCAGCATCCCGACAGCCGGGCAGCCGGCCCCTGGCCAATCCGAGTTTCGGGTTCAGGGCCCCATGTCGGCCAAAAATGAAAAAAAGCAGCAAAAAATTTTACAGCAATAACACACACCGCTGGCCCAGGGCTGATTATAGTTTCCCTGATCGACATGAATGTTCCGGGGGCTATGATCATGAGCGGCCAAAATCAGACGAATACGCCCTACTCAAAGAGAGCTGATGCAGATTGGCTGCAAATGCTTGACAGAGCGCGCGAGGTAATCCGCGCTGAGGCGCAAGCGCTCGAGGCAGTGGCTGCTCGCCTCGATGAACAGATTTGTAACTTGGCGGAGCACATACTCTCAACATCCGGTCTCGTCGTCGTTTCGGGGGTCGGCAAATCGGGTCTTGTCGGCGAAAAAATCTCGGCAACGCTCGCTTCGACGGGTACCCGCTCGATTTCGCTTGATCCGCTCGACGCTCTTCATGGCAGCCTTGGGCGCATTAGTGCAGGTGACGTATTTCTTGCACTGTCAAACTCGGGCGAAACCGAGGAGCTCAGGCAGGTCGTATCGGCTTTGAAGGCGCAGCCGGTTTTCATCGCGTTGATAACCAGTCGTGCGGACTCCTCGCTAGCGCGAGCAGCTCATAGCGTGCTCGGCATCGGCCCGGTCCAGGAGGTCTGCGCCCTGGGACTTACACCGACCACTAGCACTACAGCAATGATGGCGCTCGGCGATGCCCTAGCGCTTATCATACAGGAACGCCGCGGATTCACTGAACGCGATTTCGCACGTTTTCATCCAGGTGGAAGTCTCGGCAGAGAACTCGTGCGGGTGCGTGATCTCATGTGGCCGCTAATAACTGTTCCAGTCGTACGTCCGGGCACACAGCTCGGCGAGGTACTCGTGAGTTTATGTGGGGCGGCACGCTGCACCGAAATGGCTATTGTTCGAGGTGCCGACGAAAAGATCGTTGGGATGGTCAACTCGCGAACAATCGCAAGCTATTTAATGCGAGCGCAGCAATTGGACTTGGAAGGGAGCGTGGATTCGTACATCCAGCGGCCCCCAGACGCAATTCAGGACAATGCAAGCCTAAGTGACGCCGTCCAGGTATTTCTGCGTGATGGTGGTGACGTCTTGTTTGTCCAGGATACAGCCGGCCACTTCATCGGCCTCCTGTCCCGAAGAGATGTGGAAACGAACAGCGGATTGCGCCGCAGGTCGCGTGTCATGGATGTCTAAGAACAACCGTTCGAAAATTCGGTTTGTACGTACCTCGCGCGTGGGCAGAAACCGAGACTTTATGAGGGCTTCAACATGAAAACGCCGCGTTATAACTCGGGCCATAGGCATTTGCGCTTTTGGGGACAGGGAAGGGGTAACTTTAGCACCTCATTTTGGTCTAGCCGGTGGAAGCAGGACGTCCGGACGCTCATTCCAAGTAACCGGTCGGAGGAAGGCATCCCCCATTTCCAATTCACTGATGTTGCCGGTATCAACTCGGGCCAATTGCCTTATCGGGTAATCTCCAAATCGTCCCATCAGACGCCGTCCGATGCACTTGAGAGGCCCATGAGCGGTGACCACGAGGATGGTTCCGGTGGGTTCGCGATAGCGCCTGAGATCCAAAAGAAAGCTGTCGATCGCGTCGACATAAACATTCTGGTCCGTGTTCCAGTTCGATATAGGCCATATACTACGTCGATACCAGTCGAAGAAAACACGCGCGCCAAAACGGCGGACCACTTCAATATTGGAGAGTCCTTCCCAGTCGCCATAGTCTATCTCGCTAAGCCTCGAATCAGGGATCGGAGACCGCATTGCACCAGAAGTGGCCAAAGCGATCTCTGCATATGCGCTTGTTCGTCGCAAAGGGCTACAAAAAGCAGCGGATGGAATGCGCCTTGCACGTCGCAGTGCGATCCCAAGTCGCCGTGCCTGACGTTCCCCTTCCAAGACGAGAGGAGGATCGGTCTGGCCACCTATCCATATCGCCTTCGCGGCAGTCGAAAACGTATTTCCGTGTCTAGAGAAAATAACTTTCATAGCTGCGCAGGCTTCCGTTGGAGAACTTCTTTAACTTATCAGTTCTCACCTATTAGTCCTGTTAAAAGACCTTCATATTTGTTTTCAGATTTATGAACGGAAGAAGGGAGGAGTGTATACTGGGGGCCGGCCCCCCGCTGACGCTTTCGGAACAGGACGCGTCGGATCGACGGATGACGAAATGCAAACAGGAACACTTACGAATCAACAGTTGCAACTGATAGAAACCTTGGTCGTGCCATTGTGACACGCTTCGTCTCAGACCCGGCCCACGTAGCAGTGTCAGACCTGGCCCCCGATGAAGTCGTTGACGGAAGCAAGTGAGGTTTTATGGATGGTTCGCCTTTGGAGTATGTTTGATGGTGACCAATTCGACGGTCGTCGTCGGCGACGGTGCCGGCTAGGTGGTATTCTCGCCGAAAAACCGGTTCACCCTAATCGCCGGCTCCCTTGCCTGATGGAGAGCCACGAACATGCTTTCATGATGGCTGGCAAGCTTGCTGAGCTCTGCAGGTCATTCGGCGTAGGCCTTGTGTGCAAGTCGTCCTTCGACAAGGCAAACTTCGCTGTCCGGCAAGAATACGGCTTTCGGGTGCTGACGACATCCACACAGAACTGTGATCAAGGTTGCTATGCACAACTTGCGGTGGGTGAAGTAGACGATCAGGATTAAGGGAAGAAAGCGATCAGCGGCGTGGGTAGACAGGAAAACTTAAATGAACACAGCGGCTCTTGAAGGACGGGTAGCGATTGTAACGGGTGGACACGGTGGGATCGGCCGCGCAATCGTGGCGCGACTCCTTCGAGAGGGTGCGCGGGTTGCGGTGTTTGACCTCGCGGCGAGCAAAGAAAAGAGTCACGATTCGGTGCTTCGGATCCATTGCGACGTCACCGTGCCAGCTGACGTCGAAATGGCGCTAGCCTCAGTTCGTGAAACTCTCGGACCGGTTCAAATCCTGGTCAACAATGCCGGGCTTCTCGGCCCTGTTGCGCGTGTACTAGAAATCACGATCGAGACGTGGCGACACGTAATAGACGTGAACCTGACGAGCACATTTGTCTGTTGTAAGGCAGTCGTAAGCGACATGGTTCAAGCTGGCTATGGCCGAATCGTAAACATAGCCTCGGTTCAAGGAAAGGAGGGGATGGAGCTCGCGGGAGCATACGCCGCGTCTAAGGCAGGGGTCATCGCTCTGACCAAGACTCTTGGCAAGGAACTCGCCACAAGCGGGGTCTTGGTGAACTGTATCACACCAACGGCAGTTAACGGCGGCATGATTGATGAGATTGCGAACCAACGCCGCACTTACATTCTCGATCGCATTCCAATGAAGCGTTTCTGTTCCGTAAACGAAGTTGCGGCTATGGTCGCTTGGCTCGCAGGTGACGAGTGCTCGTTTTCCACAGCAGGTGTGTTCGACCTTTCGGGTGGAAGATCGAGCTATTGAGTTTTTGCGCCTGTCCGATCACTTCCCCTCGGGATCGAAAGAGGGTCTCTGGGGCTGATTCGGTAGCCTTGAACTAGTTTTCGCAAACCTCTCGGCCTCTTTTGCACGCAGCCACGACAGCGACGAGAAGCGCGTGACCCGCGAACGTAACGACCCGAAAAAAGAGGGAGTAGCTTAACCTCAATGACCCAATCAGAGAGGTCCCGAATTGTCAAATTTGTTCGGTCCGCGACATACGTGTTTTACAAGTCTCCTGCTTTTCCAAGTCTAACTAGCTGAAATTACCAGAAACCTTTTTTCGGACCGGCCAAACAAATTGGCACGCATTTTGAACCCTATGCAACGTGGGCTGTGGGGGGGCGCGCGCCGCCGCATTGATCTGCAAAGTGACGTCCAATCCCTGGCGAGACGATGCAGTGTCACAGCTTAAGGAGGAAGAGAAACCCGCGAGAAAGGAAAGCATCATGAAAGATCAGGTAGTAGATCATGACCTCTATACACAGTATGGCGAAGTATGGTACGACGTCTATGACGAATATGCGGAAGTACTCAATAAATCCGTCGAGAACGTGCATGCAGTCGGCTTCCTCAAGTCCTACCTCAAGGACGGAACTGCGCTCGAACTTGGCGTCGGAAATGGCCATATCGCCCTACCCCTCGCGGAGACAGGGGCATCGGTTCACGGTCTCGATAACTCGGAAAGGATGCTTGCCTCCCTGCATGCGAGGGAGGGAGGTGATTCGGTCACGACACACTTTGGCGACATGGCAATGTTCGATCTTGGAACTCAATATGATCTGGTATACTGTGTAAATAGTACATTCGCACTTATGGCAACGGCCGAACAACAATTAAGCTGCTTTGAATCAATTGTGAAGGCGCTAAGGCCAGATGGCCGAGTCGTATTGGACTTATACTATCCTTATACCGCAGACTTCTCACATTCCGGCGTATACGGAGACCAGAGAACCACCGTCATGCATACGGACGAGCGGCGGATGATTGTGCGTTTTGCCAGACATGAACGAAATCAGCAACTGTTTATTTCTCAGGACCTTTTGATCACAGCCTCTAGAAACAAACTGATACCGCTCAAGTTGCGTTATGTCTATCCAACCGAGCTCGACTTGCTTGCAAGGATCAGCGGACTTGAGCTTATCGAGCGGTATGGAGATTGGCAGAGGCGCCCTTTTGAGAATGCATCTCGGCAATACATGTCGGTGTTCCGCAAAGCCACGAACTGAAGTGACCCGGCTGGAGACGTTACGTGCGGTATGCGCTCGCTTGGATGCATATCGCACGATGGGTGAGGTGGTGCCGCTTTTTGAGACAGTTCGGCGGCCTGGCTGACGTGGATCGAGGTTCTTCTAGGCGGCCAATTGCTCCGTCATTCCCGCCGTATTATGTGCGTCTCGGACGGATCGCTTTGTCAGCGAGGGTATTGCCCGCTGCCTAAGGCGATCATCCTGAGTGAATTGCAATAATGCGGCCTGCGTCGCAGCGGCCAAAACGCCGCAAGATCGTCCGCCGCAATGGAGATCAGCCGCGATATTTCCAGAATTCTTTCACCCCCAAACCGAAGGCTTGGACCAGCGACACTCACCGTTCCGACTGGTGATCCGCCATTTGGACGTATTGCCGAGGCTATCGATATCACGCCAAGTTCGGCTTCGTCCACCGCCAAGGCCCAGCCTTGTTCTCGTGTGACTTCGAGTTCGCTTAGGATCGCCTCAATGGTCCGAACGGCATTGGGACCATGGGTGTCTGGATCCCCGAACCCATTTTTCAGTACTGCCTTGACCGCGGCTCCGGTAGTAAGAGTTGCGAGCCACGCCTTCCCCTCGGCGGTGACTTGTAACGGCACTTCTGCCGTAGTCTCCGGTTCGTACATGAGGCCAGCCTTCGCGCCTTGCGCGTAGGCAATCCAAGCAAGACCGTCCTGTTGGACGGTAGCCACACGCACGAGTTCTTGGCTGTCCTGCGCAAGGCGATTCACGATAGATTGGCAGATATCAGGGGTTTTGGTTGCAGACAGGAGCCTTTGCCCGAGAACAGCAAGTCGCAGTGTTAGACGATAGAAGCCGGTTTGAGAATCCTGCTCGAGCCAGCCAATTAGGCAAAGCACCGATAGAAATCGACAGACTGCGCTATTCGGCAAATCGAGATGCTCGACGATATCCTCGAGTCGCAGGCTTTTCGCTTCAGTCGCCAATAGCTCAATTGTATCGAAGCACCGTTCGACAAGAATGTTTGACATGTTTATGATAAAATGCGGTGTATTCGTCTGCACCGACGGTCACATTTCCTTCCGCGATGCGGATGATGCCGGCGCGACAACGACAACTTGTCAAGTGAGACGGACCGGAATGTCTTTGTCAACCTCTCGTAACCTAGCATCGTTGGACCAACCGCCCTCCCGCAATGTTGCATTCGGTCACGATGTCGGCCGCGAGGCGAAGGCCGAGAGCGGTCAACTTCACGTGGTTGCAAGAGCCCTTCTCGCCGGCGGGCTCGCGAATCTGCGCGGCAGTCAGCAACAGCGGGTCGGTTGCCGGCGTCGTAATGGTCAGTGAGACGATGCATCCGATCACCAGTTCATGTCGGAAAGCCGACCGTCGAATCCCTGACGGACCGGGCGAGGAAAGGAGTCAGCTAGGCGCTCAATATCGCCAGCGTCCTGAGCGGAGGCAGGCGGATCGGAGCCCCGGCTGTTGGCGACAACGCTGATGTTGTAGACCGGATACCCCGGTCCGCTGGCATAGGTTCCTACGCGCGCATGGCGGTAACCGAACCCCGCAAAGATCAGGTGATAAAGGAGAAGCCCCGCGTTCCAGAGCGACACATCTCCGTTCACAAACTGATTCTTCATCGGCGGCACCGTCACGAGGAAACCGCCTGGTCGAAGGCGAGCCAGGTATGGCCTTAGGAATGCGTTCGGATTCAGTTGATGCTCCAGCACGTGGCAGACCCACACCAGCGCCTGCCATCCGCGGACGCCAGGCCTGACTCCAGCGTCATCCCTCGATCGGTCCGGGAGGCCCGCCGCCCCGGTGTTCTTTGGTAAGGTGATCATGGAACAATTTCCTTGGTCCGTGACGTGTTTGCAGATGACCCGCACGTACCATGCCAATTGAGAAACCGTTTAAAGGCTGTGATATATTTGCGTATCCGAATTTGTCGGACATTGGAAAGGCGCCGAACGCGAAGCGCTTACGGGTTGGGACGATATATCTTGCTCTCGGGCAGGATTGACCGTGCTGCTGCGCAGGGACAGGATGCGTTTCGAACTGGCCTTGGCCCTTGTAATAGAGTGAAAGCTAATGAGAGCCTGGGGATGATAGTAGTTGCCGCGGAACGCTTCCTCGACAGGCAGGCCAGGGTCAAACGAGCAGAGGAGACAGGAGGGTGGCCGGTAGGGAAGAGGAGTTGGCACCAGGCGACTCCCAGTGCAAATGCATTGCACCGACCGCTCCCGCTCTAGTAGATGCCCGCCCGCCCCATTTTTGGGAAGGCTCGAATTGTGCGTCGGGTTCTCAAAACTTGAACTGGTCAAAATGTGCTCGGTCTTGGGCGGTTCCTTCGAACCAGGTTGCCGTTACCAACCCACCGACCTTGCCGGAGATGATCACCGCAACCCCGCTCGCTTCAGCGCTGTTGGGGGCGCGCTCACGAGCGACTTCGGCAGGGACACGACCCTCCATTCCGCATTGTCTGCAATATAACAAAGTCGGACATGACAGGCTCGTGCAGCTATCATTTTGATAAAGACATTTTTCACCGTGACACGGAACCCTCCTGACCCTGTGCCCAGATCGAGGTCGCCACCGCTCTGCGGCTCACAGTTACAGAATCCCGGAGTGTGGCAGTACAAATCCTGTGGCCGCTTAGATGCCCACATGATTTGGAAGTCATTCGCTAAGGCGCGCATCATCAGGATGGCTGCAGGATCCTGGCGAGATAGCAGGCCCGCGAGCGCTTCCTGCCCATCGTGCAATGGCATCAGCTCGATTTCGCGCTCACGGAACAGCTGCACGGCTTGAGACGCGTGCCCGGAACTGTTTGAAGGCCGCTGCATGGCGTCACGACACGAAAGTAATGCCGTCAGCCGCGCATATCGTCATCGAGCTTGGCTTGCGCACAAGCCGAGGGGAGGCAGGTCGCGTATCTGCCCGTGTTTAACAACCCCTGGGCGAGGGCGAATTTTTCATATCGCTGCAAGGAAAAGTACATGAACAATTCACACTGAAAATCGCCCTGGCGTTTATAGTATCCCTATGATTGCCGATGACCGGAGAATCTCGCATGAACATTAATAGGATATCCTATGTAAGAAAGCGCCTGGCAGAAAGCCAATTATCTGAATTCCCGAAGTATGCCCGTTGTCTTGGACTAGATATAGAAGTACACAAAGACGTATTCTGGGACGACAATAATAACGGCACTGGCCGTTGGGTAGCGGAGAATGTACCCCCAACGGCTGGGAAGCGCGTGCTCGAACTCGGATGCGGATGCGGCCTCATTGCCTTATTCTTGGCGAAGAGTGGCGCTTCCCACGTGCTTGCCACCGATTTAAATCCGAACGCGATCACCAACACACTGGCCAACGCTCACCGAAACGAAATTACCAACGTTACTAGCATTCAAAGCGACCTTTATAAGAGCGTTGATCAAAATTCGCGTTTTGACCACATTGTGTTCCATTCGCCATCAACCCGTGTTCCAGAGAACTTCGATTTCTCCAGCATGATCGAATACAGCAGTTTCGATCCAGGCGGGCAATTACTCAATAGGCTTCTGCAGGATTCTGGAAAATATTTAACACGAACTGGTACATTAATGTTGGCATACAATGTATCGCAAAATGAATCTGCGATCACAGACAAGTTGGATAAACTAACTCTTTCTCATAAGTTGATTGCGAGTAAGAAATTTACATCTGATAGCATGATCAATCTGCATTTGTATGAGATTTGGCCGCTTCCCGCTGAATGATGGCCGAGTATACGATTAGTGGTGGTTCGCTGATTCGAGGTCTCAAGTGATTTATAAAACGTTCTCCTGATGAAGTGCCGCCTAATGAGTGGGGATCCACATACCAGGCGCAATTGAGTGGCTGCAGTTTGCATCGCTCGCAAACTCGGAAGTCAATTTAATGCCCAACGTATTCGACAGCTCCCGGCGCGCAGGATGCCTGTGGCAGTGGTGGGTGATGGGATGTACATAGTCATTAGGATAGCAGGTGATACATCGACGGCTACGTTGGCGGCGCCTTGGTCACAGCCAGGATCGGTTATTGAGGCCCGTTCGGGATCAAATAGGGAAAATGGCCTTCTTCCACTCCGCTATGTTCACCTCGGAGCCGCTCGAGGAACTAGTAGTTTTTCACAGTGATGTTGACTGGTCGATTTGCAGCCATTGTAGGATTGGCAGGCGTTGCGGCGGATGAGGATCTCGATGCTTCGGCGAACTCCGGGTTGACGGCGAATGAGGCCATTTCGTTTTAGGGTGACAACCATCTGGTGGACCGACAGCGAACTGACCCGAAAATGGCGCTGGATATCGGCTTCGGCGGGTGGGCGTCGAAACATGTGCGAGTAGGTGTAGATGAAGGCCAAGTACTGGCCTTGCTTTTCGGTGAAGCCTTGGTCGACGGACCGGTGCGCAGCGCCTGATTTTTGACTGTTCTTTGGATTCGTCCAGGGCCCAACAAAAGGAGGCTGCGATGAACATCATCTGATGATCGATGCCACCATCTCAAAGCGCATCGCACTGCCGCCATCCTACTCAAAAAGGGGCTCTATCCCGATGTATCGGACGCAGCCGAGGCGGACTGACCACCAAGCTGCAAGTGGTGTGTGACGGCAAAGGACGCCGCGGCTACTGCATCTGAGCGAAGGGCAAGCCAATGATCACAAGACTGCTGCGGCAGCGATCGAGGATTTGCCCACCGCCAACACCCTGCTGGCCGACCTACAGTTCAGCGGCCTTCCGCCAGGCGCTCGTCGAGCGCGGTATCACGCCATGCATCCCGCCCCATGCCAAGCATCGTATTCAGCACAGCTACGATCCTGTCCTATACCGACAACGCCATAGGATTGAGAACATCTTCGCACGCGCCTCAAAGACTGGCGTCGCATCCACACGAGGTACGACAGATGTGCTCACACTTTCCTGTCGGCGATCGCCTTCGCCGCAGTCCTCATCTTCTGGATCAATGAGTCCTGACCCTAGCTCACCGATCACTACAGCTTGTCGCACGAGACGGTGCGCCGCCGGCTGGCCGAGAATGGCCTCAAACCCTGGCGCCGGGACATGTGGTGCATTCCCGAGGCAACGGCGAATACGTGGCGCGCATGGAAGACGTGCTCGATCTGTATGCCGAAGCCCTCGACCCCGAGCGCCCGGTGGTGTGCTTCGACCGCCGATCGAGATCTCGACCATGTTGAGCCAGCTGGCGTGCTTTGGCGTGTAATGAAACTCCAGGCGCTTGGCGTCGTTGATAGGTCGGTCCAGGCTGCTGAGGACGTATTTTCAGCAATAGAGGGTCCGAGGCGGTTGAAACAGCCGTCATGATGCACGAGCCAAAATGGGCCGCGCCTATCCTGAAACAGGCAACGAGTCACCCGCAGGAGGAGGCGGGCCTCGGTCGGCGGGAAGGTTTCGTAGAGGGCACCGGCCGTGTGGGTCCATAAGTTGTCCTGGACGACGCGAATGCAGGTGGGCCGTGGGAAAGTGGACATCGACGAGGTCGCGCATGCAATGGGCATAGTCTCGTGCCGTACGCTGTTTGGTGACTTTGACCTTTCGCAGAATCACTTTGAAACGGAACTAGCGTACTGACGACCGATGCTCTGGAAGGCCGCAAGGTCGGTTCACGTCGAGAAAGACAAACAGGGTTGAAGGTGCCGTTGCGGCGATACTCGTAATCGCACTATTTCGTGGAGATTGGTCTGCCGCGGCGAACAAAGTCATTGGCCGCCGGGCAAGGGACGGAACTTGGCATTGGCTACCAGGTAGCGCGCCGGACACCCTGCGAAGAGATGCTTCCGGAGCATATTTCATATTTCGCTCGGCTACGAACATAGGGGGCGATTGGAAAGCGAAACGCCGGAGCAATACGGATTGCGTGCAGCCAATGAGCCAATGAATTGGAACAGGCATGTCTGGACGACCCCAGTTGCGCAAGGGTGATTGTGGGTGACGGACCGGCCGGGCGCAGTCATATCTACGGGCGGTTTCATGTGAGGCTCGCCTCGCAGGCCAAGATGAAGTCCGTGGATCGGTTCCCAATCAATTTTGCGCGCTTTTGATGCGCTCTGACCGCAAGGGGTGTGCCGATCCCCGCACGGCCGGTTCGTCATCTCCTCTCAGCACCCATGCGCATTCGTTGGCAGCGCAGATACCGGCTACGCCGTCGGCGTCACGTAGGTCTCGTTGCGGTGCAGAGAAGCGCCTACGCGATCCGCGCTATCTTGTTAGCCAACGCGAGCGCGACGACTTTCGGGCGCTTCCTGCGAGAAGCTGCGTTGCCCAAATCTTCGCTCAATTGACGATCGTATCGCAGCACGGCTGTAGCGCCGACACAACCAGGCGGCGAAGATAGTCGTCTCCTTGTTTGCTGATGCCCATTAGCCGCTCATGCCCACCGCTCGAAGGAGCTCTCGGCGTCGTCAGGCCGAGCCAAGCGGCGCACTGTCGCCCTGAACGGAACAGTGAAGCGTCGGGGACGTCCGCAGCGATCACGCTTGCTGTGAGTGGTCGATCGTGGCGAGACGTTTGCTGGCGCGTGCCCGCGATGCCATTGCTGTACCGATCACATTGGGGGCGTTCAAACGGTGGCACAGTTAGCGTTGCAGGTCCGCGGTCGCGCCTGACCACGGAGCGGCAGAAAGAAATAGCATCATCGGTCGTGTCTACGGCTGCCAAGCTTGGAGAGTTATGGCTACTCAGACAACGACAAAACTCTGATAAGTGAATCGCTTGAATGAGCATCGGGCGCCGGCGGCGGCGTTCTGTATTTCGCTCGCAGCCGGTCGATGGTGCGATTTTCACACAAGACGCCTACGTGCAGGTAGGTCGTACAGCACACCTGGGTCGCATCAGGCTGAGCCGAGAGGTGCGGCGGAGGGCTGGCGCCCGTGATTGGTAACCCCCGCGCATTTTACCTACAGGCGATCCTCCTAGCAGCGTAACGCGAAAAAGCCCCGAGCCGCAATTGACACGCTATCCTAGTTGGAATTAGGTTCTATATAAGACGTGTGGAGTCTTTGGGCAAAAAGGTGAATTAAGCCGCCAAGCGCGAGCCCGTGCTTCCCTCAGTGATTAAGGTTGCGCGTTAGAAAGTGGTTGCGGATCGGTTTGCAGCCCAAAGTCCGGATTCGTTGCGGGCGACTGCGGGTTCCCGGAAAAGACCAGATATTTGGAGAAAACGTTGCATGAAAACCCGCGCCGCCGTTGCCGTTGCTGCCGGAAAGCCGCTTGAGATCATGGAGGTCGACCTCGACGGCCCGCGCGAGGGCGAGGTGCTGGTCGAGATCAAGGCGACCGGCATCTGCCACACCGACGAGTTCACGCTGTCGGGCGCCGATCCCGAGGGCCTGTTCCCGGCCATTCTCGGCCACGAGGGCGCCGGCGTGGTGGTCGATGTCGGCAAGGGCGTCACCTCGGTCAAAAAGGGCGACCATGTGATCCCGCTCTATACGCCCGAATGCCGCCAGTGCCCGTCGTGTTTGTCGCGCAAGACCAATCTGTGCACCGCCATCCGCGCCACGCAGGGCCAAGGCCTGATGCCGGACGGCACCTCGCGCTTCTCGATCGGGGGCGAAAAATTGTTTCACTATATGGGCTGCTCGACCTTCTCCAACTTTACGGTGCTGCCGGAGATCGCCGTGGCCAAAGTCAATCCCGACGCGCCCTTCGACAAGATCTGCTACATCGGCTGCGGGGTGACCACCGGCGTGGGCGCGGTCATCAACACCGCCAAGGTCGAGCAAGGCGCGACCGCCGTGGTCTTCGGCCTCGGCGGCATCGGGCTCAACGTCATCCAGGGCCTAAAACTTGCCGGCGCCGACATGATCATCGGTGTCGATCTCAACAACGACAGACGAGCCTGGGGCGAGCGCTTCGGCATGACGCATTTCGTCAATCCGAAGGAGATCGACGGCGACATCGTTCCCCATCTCGTCAACATGACCAAGCGCGGCGCCGACCAGATCGGCGGCGCCGACTACACGTTCGACTGCACCGGCAACACCAAGGTGATGCGCCAGGCGCTGGAGGCTTCGCATCGCGGCTGGGGCAAGTCGGTGGTCATCGGCGTGGCCGGCGCCGGCCAGGAGATCTCGACGCGGCCCTTCCAGCTGGTCACCGGGCGGACCTGGATGGGCACCGCCTTCGGCGGCGCGCGCGGCCGCACCGACGTGCCCAGGATCGTCGACTGGTACATGGACGGCAAGATCGAGATCGACCCGATGATCACCCACACGCTGAAGCTCGAGGACATCAACAAGGGTTTCGACCTCATGCACGAGGGCAAGTCGATCAGGAGTGTCGTGGTTTACTGAGGGCGGCCACACGCCGCAGGCAACGGGCCCGCGACCTCTGTGGTCAAAAATGGGAGGAGAAAAGCATGGCGGAAAAACTGCATCCGAAAATCGACAATGGTCTGCCCAGGGAGAGTGCGAGCTTTATCGGCGGCACGCTGGTCTGCGCCTGTACCAGCAATCCGGTCAAGGTGAAGGTCAAGGGCCAGATCGCCCACAACCACGCCTGCGGCTGCACCAAATGCTGGAAGCCCGAAGGGGCGGTGTTCTCGGTGGTGGCCGTAGCCGGCACCGGCGACGTCACCGTCGCCGAGAACGGCGACAAGCTGAAGGTGGTGGACCCGAGCGCGTTGATCCAGCGCCATGCCTGCACCGGCTGCGGCGTCCACATGCATGGACCCGTCGAGCGCGACCATCCGTTCAAGGGCTTGTCCTTCATCCATCCCGAGCGCTTCGAGGAGGATGGCTGGTCGCCGCCGGGCTTTACCGCCTTTGTTTCTTCGATCATCGAATCCGGTGTCGACCCGAGCCGCATGGACGGCATTCGCGGCCAACTGAAATCGATCGGCCTCGAACCTTACGACTGCCTCAACCCTGGCCTGATGGATTATATCGCCACCTGGACCGCGAAGAAGTCTGGCGCCTTGCCAAAGTAGGCTGGTAAGCCGCGACCCGGATCCCGAGCCCCAGTGTGACGCGCACGACCGTTCCCGTCGTTCTGTCGCTCGAATAACAATGTACGGTGAAACGACTGATTTGAAGGGAAGGCCATTGAAATCGACCGCAATAGAACCTGCTACTCTCCACAATCCTTCAGCTCCGTTTAGCCAAGCCATGCTCACGCCATCTGGCGCGAACTGGCTTCATGTTTCTGGACAGCTTTGTGCTGAAGGATCCTGTGAGGAACAAGCTCACTCAGTTTGGGACCAAATAGCGGCTTTGCTCAAGGAAGCGGGAATGGACATCCACAACCTTACTAAGATCAATCAATATATCGTCGCGGGTACAGACGTTTCAGCTTACACTGGCGTGCGAAATCAGTTTCTCGCAGGTCATCGCCCTGCCAACACGCTGGTCTTAGTACCAGCGCTGGCTGCACCAGGAGCGCTTGTCGAGGTAGAGGTAATAGCCGCCAAATTCTAGGCTACAATTGTCTGCGCAGATGAATGGGGCCGCGATCAGAGTCGCCTGACGTCACATGCGCGGGCGACGTCATGGCGGCTGCCTTTGATCGGCCGGTGATCAGCCAAGCGCGATCGGCGATTGCTGGCACAGCCGCCCCACGTCCAACGCAAGCCCGCGCACCATTTTCCACAAAATGCGTATCGAGTTCCAGATTGAATACCGTTCCACTGACATTGACTTCCGGCGTAGGATTTTGTACCAAATACTCACCCCCAACGTTTGCATGGCCCAGCAGAGAGAAGTTACGAGATGGAGAATATGGCTGAAAAGACGGTTACGGAGTTGGCTGCCCTTCAACGCCCTGGGCATTCACTCGACCGTGTCTTTTACGTTGACAAAGATATCTTTGAGCGGGACCTCGAGGTGATTTTCGGTCGACAGTGGCTTTTCGTTGATCATGTCTCGCGCATTCCGACACCGGGGGACTTCATAACTTTTGAGATCGGCGGTGACTCGATCGTCATTGTGCGCGGCACAAACGGCGAAATCTTTGCGCACCACAATGTCTGCCGCCATCGGGGCAGTATAGTTTGCCAGAAACCAGAGGGGAAGGTCCGGACGTTTACCTGCCCTTATCACGGCTGGGTTTACGATTTGAGTGGCCGTTTGGTGCACGCCAAGAATATGGGTGAAGGGTTTGATCGCTCGAAATGGGGGTTGCACTCATGTGCAGTGCGTGTGACTGCGGGATTGATCTTCATTTATCTTGGGAACGAGAAGGACGCCCCTGATTTTGCTGCGATGGAAGCGGATGTGCTCCCCTATCTGGAGCCGCATGGGCTAACGAGGGCAAAGATCGCTCACGCTGAAGTATACACAACACCCGGAAATTGGAAGCTGGCGGTTGAGAACTTTCGAGAGTGCTATCACTGCGTAATGGCACATCCGGAATACACAGCGGTAAATGCATATGTCAAAACGAATGATGCCGTGCCAGGCTCGTTTGAAGCGAATGTTCTTCCCGCATGGGAAGAGGCCGCGAGGGAGGAAGGATTCGTTGTGGGGTCTGTCGCGCTTGCCACTGGACTTCAGCCATATCAAGTCAGGCGGCGGCCAATCCGCGATGGGTGGCAAACCGCTTCCAAAGACGGCCAACCGGTTGCTCCACTCATGGGCAACCTGAGGAAGTTCGATGGGGCCGAAACTGCCGTGGACTTTATGCCTCAGTTCGGGCTTCATAGCACCAGTGATCACACAACCCTTATTCGTTTCACCCCGATAGATCCGACCCACACGGAGATGCGGCTCACTTGGCTGGTGCACGAAGACGCAGTCGAGGGGACGGACTATGACGTGGAGCGACTGAAGTGGATGTGGCATGTGACCACTCTGCAAGACGCAGAGCTCATCGCGAACAACCATCGAGGGGTGACTTCCCGCCATTACACTCCGGGCCTGTACTCGGTGCGCGAGGAAATGACAGCAGCGTTTGTCGCTTGGTACTTGAAAAGGCTGATCAACGAGTAATGCTGTGAGGACACTCCGGATTAGTCGATGCGTAGATGAGGCCCTCGGCATACGCTCTTACGAGTTGGTAGACCCTGACGGCGCGCTTCTCCCACCCTTTGAAGCCGGTGCCCACATAAATTTGCATTTGCCCGACGGCCGCACACGGTCTTACTCACTTTGCAACGATCCTCGGGAACGCCAGCGCTACGTTATCGCTGTTCTTCGCGAGCCCGCCGGGCGCGGAGGCTCTGTCTACGTGCACGAGAATCTTGCCGTGGGCAGTCAAGTTCAAATCTCAGATCCCCTGAACAACTTTCCGCTGCTGGCGGGAGCTAGTATCTATACCCTAATCGCCGGGGGTATTGGCATCACACCAATTTTGTCGATGGCCCGCTATCTCGAGAGAACGGGCGCGGCATACTCGATTCACTACTGTGCTCGAAATCCTGAGCGAGCCGCCTTTCGAGACATTCTTGACACGGCACCCTTTAGCCGGCGCACGGTGACGCACTTCCATGGCGAACATTCCGGACAAAGGCTCGACCTCGCTTCCCTGCTCCGTGAAAGAGTGGAAGGACAGCAAGTATATTGCTGCGGGCCTTCGGGTCTGATTGACGGTGTCAAAGCCGCCACATGGGATTGGCCGGCAAGCTCCGTTCACTTCGAACGGTTTAAGATAGATCCGACTCTATCAATCGGGTCAGGACGGGACTCCACCTTCGAAATAGAGATCGTTTCAACCGGACAAATCTTGGACGTACCGCCGCAAAAATCCATTTTGCACGTCTTGCGCGAGAACGGGATTTTCCCTGATAGTTCATGCGAAGAGGGGATTTGTGGGACGTGCGCAACAGGTCTTCTGGGCGGAACAGCAGATCACCGCGACCTCGTCTTGACCGACGAAGAGAAGGCGTCGCAAACCGTCGTTATGATTTGTTGCTCACGAGCGGAATCTAGGCGTCTAAAGCTCGACCTATAAGCCTTTCCTGTCGATGTGCCTTCAGTTGTGAAGCCCTGATTCTTAGGCGCTTAACGGCCGAACAAGTTCTTTTGGGGCGCCACCACGGCTGCTGTTTTCGGCGACTTTGCTGAGTGTCCATCGGCTTAGATTTGCTTGGTGGGCCGCAGGGCCTACGCACTGTCGGCCGCGCCCATCGGTGATTTACCTTCCAGCTCATGCGCAGCCGATCCCTAGATCCCTCGTTAGGCCAGTCAGCATCGCTACGTCGTCATACCGTGGTTGAGCCGGCAGCAAACTTTAGCGCGGCACTTGACGGTATTTTGAAACGGTGATCTAGTTGGAACAGGCTTCCATTTTGGTTGCTCCATGCTTGGGACCGTGCCCTCGGGACCTTCTAACGGCTGTCGGCGGCCTGTGCGCCCAGGCCCGTAACAGAATTCGGCAACTCACATTCTATCCACGCTAAATGCTGGATAGACCGACTGATAAACTACTTTATCACTGCTAGGAAACCAAAGGGGAAGAAGTAATGAACAAGGATGAGTTCAGTCATGTCGCAGAATTCGGCGGAGAATCCGGGTATAGCCGACGGGGCTTCCTCCAACGAACCATGGCTCTAGGTCTCGCCGCTGCCGCGGCAAATAGCATGTTCGGCACCGGCGTAAAGGCGGACGCGCCAAACAAAGGTGGTACCCTGACAATGGGACTGGGGGGCGGAGGCACAACAGACTCCCTTGATCCCGCACTGGCTTCCAACGGGGTCGCCCTCGTTTACCTCAACACCTTGGGTGAGACCCTGGTCCAAGTCTCGCCAAAGGGCGAAGCGGTGCCCGCCCTTGCCGAAAGCTGGGAAAGTTCGGCCGATGCCGCCACTTGGACATTCAAAATTCGCAGGGGCGTCGAGTTTCACAATGGTAAGACGCTGTCGCCGGACGACATCGTGAAGACAATTCAGCGCCATTCCGATAAGAATTCCAAGTCGGGCGCCTTCGGCATCCTTGAGCAAATCGCGGATGTGAAGGTGGATGGCAGCAATGTCGTCGTTTCGCTGAAATCCCCCAACGCAGATTTGCCCTATTTGATGTCCGATTGGCATTTGGTGATCCAGCCTGGCGGGGGAATAGACAAGCCGGACGCAGGGATATTCAGCGGCGCCTACAAGCTGAATAGCTTTGAGCCGGGCGAGCGTATCCAGATGGAAAAGTTTAAGAATTATTGGGATCCAACGGTCGGTCATTTCGATGCGGTCAATATCCTAGTGATAAACGATTCGACTGCGAGGAATTCGGCGCTTCAGTCTGGCCAAGTGGACATGGTCAACCTAGTCGAGCCACGCGTAGCCGGGCTCCTCAAGAAGGCACCGAAGGTCATCGTCGAGTCATCAGTTGGCCGCGCATACAACTGCTTCAACATGTTCTGTGACACTACTCCCTTCGACAACTACGACCTCCGCATGGCGCTGAAGCTCGCCATCAACCGCGAGCAGATGCTAAATAACATTCTTGCCGGTTACGGGTCGATCGGCAACGATTCCCCCGTCAATGCATCCTATCCGCTGTTTGACGACTCCATCCCGCAGCGCGCCTATGACCCGGATAAAGCCAAGTTCCACTATAAGAAGTCCGGCCATGACGGCTCGATCCTGCTGAGGACCTCCGACGTTGCCTTCGCCGGGGCCGTCGACGCGGCGCAGCTCTTCCAGCAGAGCGCCGCCAGCGCCGGCATCAAGATCGAGCTCAAGCGCGAACCGAGCGACGGCTACTGGGACCAAGTCTGGAACAAGGAGCCTTTCTCGACCGCAGAGTGGAGCGGTCGGCCCACACAGGACCAGATATTCTCAACCGTCTATTTCTCCTCGGCGAACTGGAACGATACTCGTTTCAAAAATCCAAAGTTCGACGCGTTGATCTTGAAAGCGCGAGGCGAACTCGACAAGACCAAGCGCAAGGATATGTATAGCGAAGCGAACCTGATCCTGCGAGACCAGGGGGGCTGATCACCCCGATGTTCAAGAGCTTCATTAAGGCCTACCGCAGCGACCGGGTCGCTGGATGGCAGGAAAACCCAAATATGGACATGATGAACGGTAAGGCCGCCGTCCTGTGCTGGCAGGCCTGAGAGGTGAGTTTCGTCTCAAGACTGGTGGCTCAGCGCATTGCGCTGGGCTTCCTCCTGTTGATGGCCGTTTCGGTCCTGATCTTCGCCGGTACCCAGATTCTTCCGGGCGACGTCGCGCAAGCCATTCTCGGACAATCGGCGACGCCGGAGTCGCTCGCCAATCTGCGCGAGCAGCTCGGGCTCAACGACCCGGCCTATCTCAGGTATTTCCGCTGGCTCGGCGGCGTTTTGACCGGCGATCTCGGGACCGCCATGTCGAGCGGACAGGATATCGCGACATCGATCAAGGGCCGGCTGTGGAACACGCTGTTCCTCGCCTTCTGGGCGGCGATCGTGGCCATTCCGCTAGCCATAACGCTTGGCCTGATCGCGGTGCGCTACCGCAACGGCTGGGTCGACAAGCTGATCTCGGGACTGGCGCTCGCCTCGACCTCCTTCCCGGAATTCTTCATCGGCTACTTGCTGGTCTTCTACTTCGCGGTTCAGCATCAGTGGTTCCCCGCCATCTCGACCGTCTATGACGGCATGCCTTTCGGTGAACGCATGCAGGCGATCGCGCTGCCGGCGGCGGCGCTGACGCTGGTGGTGCTTGCCCATATGATGCGCATGACGCGCGCTGCGATCCTAAACGTCATGCAATCGGCCTATGTGGAGACCGCCGAGCTCAAGGGGCTCTCGGCTTTCGCGGTCATCCGCAAACATGCCTTCCCGAACGCCATCGCGCCGATCATCAACGTCGTCATGCTCAACCTCGCCTATCTGATCGTCGGCGTGGTCGTGGTCGAAGTGATCTTCGTCTATCCCGGCATGGGGCAGTATCTGGTCGATCACGTCACCAAGCGCGACGTGCCGGTGGTGCAGGCGGTCGGACTGATCTTCGCCGCCGTCTATATCGGCCTCAACATCATCGCTGACATAGCGGCAATCGTCGCCAATCCGCGTCTCAGACATCCGAAATAGGGAGCGGGCATGCTCGACATAAAACGCATCCCCATCCCGGCGCTGATCGGCCTGGTGCTGACGGCGCTGTTCGTGCTGGCGGCGATCTTCGCGCCCTGGATCGCGCCGTATGGCAATGGCGAGATCGTGGGCGATGTCTGGGGACCGATGTCCGCGGCAGATTGGCTGGGCACCGACAATCTCGGCCGCGATCTGTTGTCGCGCATGATCTATGGTGCGCGCATCACCCTTTTCATCGCAGTGCTCGCCACGGCGTTGTCCTTCTCGCTTGGCGCCATTCTCGGCTTTTCGGCGGCGGTGTTCGGCGGCTGGTTCGACACGATCCTGTCGCGCCTCGTCGATCTCCTGATGTCGATCCCGACGCTGATCATGGGCCTTGTCGTGCTCTCGGTGCTGCCGACAAACCTGGTGACGCTGATCCTGGTGATGGGCATTCTCGACTCGACCCGCGTCTACCGCCTGTCGCGCGCGGTCGCCGTCGACATCAACGTCATGGACTATGTCGAAGCCGCCAAGCTGCGCGGCGAAGGCAGCACGTGGATCGTCTTCCGCGAGATCCTGCCCAATGCGTTGTCGCCGCTGGTCTCGGAACTCGGCCTGCGCTTCATCTATGCCGTGCTGTTCCTGTCGACACTGTCCTTCCTCGGCCTCGGCGTGCAGCCGCCTAGCGCCGATTGGGGCGGCATGGTCAAGGAAAACAAGGACGGCATCGTCTTCGGCATTGCCGCGGCGCTCATACCGGCGGCCGCGATCGCGGCGCTTGCGATCTCGGTCAATCTCGTCGCCGACTGGGTGCTCAACCGCACGACAAGCCTGAAGGGAGGGCGCGGATGATGGCCGACAGTAAAGCGAAACCCGGGCAGCCGAAGCCAGGAGTGCTGCTCGACATCCGCAACTTGCGCATCGAAGCGACGGTATACCCGCCCGGCGAGCCGCCGAAGAACATCGTGCTGGTGCATGATGTCTCGCTGACCCTGGAAAAAGGCAAGGTGCTCGGCCTGATCGGCGAATCCGGTGCCGGCAAGTCGACCATCGGCCTGTCTTCGATGGGTTATGGGCGCGGCGGCGTGCGCATCACGGGCGGCGAGGTGATCCTGAACGGCCGCGACATCCTCAAGGGCGGCAAGGAAGGTTTCCGCAGACTGCGCGGACGCGAGGTCTGCTATGTCGCGCAGTCGGCGGCAGCGGCTTTCAACCCGGCGCACCGGCTGATGGACCAGGTGGTGGAAGCCACCCTGCTGCACGGCAGGGCGACGCGCGCGGAGGCCGAGAAACGCGCCGTCGCGCTGTTCAAGAAGCTGAGCCTGCCGAACCCCGAAACCATCGGCGAGCGCTTTCCCCACCAGGTCTCAGGCGGCCAGCTGCAGCGTGTGATGACGGCGATGGCGCTGTGCTCGGAGCCGGACCTGATCGTCTTCGACGAGCCGACCACAGCGCTCGACGTGACGACGCAGATCGACGTGCTGTCGGCGATCAAGGACGCCATCCGCGACACGCATGTGGCCGCGCTCTACATCACCCACGATCTTGCCGTCGTCGCCCAGGTATCGGACGAGATCATGGTGCTACGCCATGGCCGGCTGGTCGAATGGGGCGGCACCCAGCAGATCATCAAGGAACCGCGCCAGGAGTACACCAAGGCGCTGGTGTCAGTGCACGAGATCGAACACGCCGAGCAGAAACCCGGCGTCTCGCCATTCCTGTCCGTGAAGAACGTCACCGCCGCTTATGGCGGCGGCCACATCAAGGTGCTGAAGAACGTTTCCGTCGACATCTATCCGGGCCAGACACTGGCTGTGGTCGGCGAGTCCGGCTCCGGCAAGTCGACGCTGGCGCGCGCCATCACCGGCCTGTTGCCGCCAGAGCAGGGCACTGTCACCTTCGACGGGCGGCCCCTCCCCAACCGGCTTGCCGACCGGCCGAAGGAGGATCTGCGGCAGCTGCAGATGATCTACCAGATGGCCGACGTGGCCATGAACCCGCGCCAGACCGTCGGCACCATCATCGGCCGGCCGCTGGAGTTCTATTTCGGCATGCGGGGACGTGAGCGCGACCGGCGCGTTGCCGAATTGCTCGACGAGATCGAGATGGGCAAAGGCTTCATCGACCGCTATCCAGCGGAGCTGTCGGGCGGCCAGAAGCAGCGCGTCTGCATTGCCCGCTCGCTCGCCGCCAAACCGAAGCTGATCATCTGCGACGAGGTGACCTCGGCGCTCGACCCGCTGGTGGCCAACGGCATTCTCAAGCTTTTGTTGAACCTGCAGCAGCACGAGAAGGTCGCCTACCTCTTCATAACCCACGACTTTGCAACCGTGAGATCAATCGCCGATTCGATCGCGGTGATGTATCGCGGCGAGGTCGTGCGCTACGGTGCGAAGAGCAAAGTGCTGATGCCGCCCTTTGATCCCTATACAGACTTGCTGTTGTCGTCAGTGCCAGAGATGCGACCGGGTTGGCTGGATGAGATTCGCGACGCGCTAACAACCGACTTCGCGAAAATGGCGGAGATGTCGGATGAGCGTGCACGTCTCGCATCAGGCGGTTAGAGATGGCACCGAAAGTTACAAATGAAAACCGGAGATACCAGACAGCTCCTGTTTCATATTTCTCATCGACATAAGCTTCGTAGGTGGCTCGTAGGGTTAACCCAAAAAGTATATAGTGACGCTCTCCAATGGTGACCATGCCGCAATGGCCGCCGCCAGCGCCGACGCTGACCAGGAAATTTCGGGACCTCGGTGTTCACACTCCAACTGCTTCTCTTCTTCGATGAGCCGCAGGAGTGAGGCAACGCCATCGGGAACAGCAATCGTTCCCGATGGCGCCGATCGCCACTACAGCCCGCTACGTAGCGTCTACGCCGCCTTTGCGCGTACCTCTTCCAAGGCTATCGCTATAGCCTCACTTAGCAATCCCGAGATTGTCTCGACATTTTCCGGAGTCGCGATCAGAGGTGGGCAAATCACGACGTGGTCCCCGACATGGCCGTCAACGGTTCCACTCTGCGCATGTGTGATCAGACCCTTAACTTGAGCGCTTTGATAGATCTTCGAGCTTAAGCCGAGCGCCGCCGGGAACGGAGCCTTCGTTTCCCTATTTTCGACGAGTTCCAAGGTCATTAGCATACCTCGACCTCGAATGTCGCCGACATGTGGATGTTGAGCAAACCGGTCTTTAAGCTGAGCGGCTAGCACATTTCCTGTTGCCTTTACGTGGTCAAGAAAACCAGGAGCGCGCAGAATCTTTTGCACTGCTACCGCAGCTGCACATGCCGTGGCATGCCCGGAATAGGTATATCCGCCCTTAAAAGTTCCTGAGCCGCCTACAATGGCGTCGTAAATCTTCTGGTTCACCATCGTCGCGCCAATCGGCTGGTAGCCAGCCGCAATGCCTTTTGCAAAGGTCAGAAAGTGGGGGGCCACGCCATCCTGCTCGCAAGCATGGAGAGTACCGGTTCGGCCCAAGCCACAGAAAACCTCATCCAAGATGAGTAGGACACCATATTTGTCACAGATCTCACGAACACGTTTGAAGTAACCCGGAACAGGTGGAGTAGCACCGCTCGTGGTGCCGGTCACAGTTTCTGCGACGAAAGCCATTACGCTTTCGGGCCCGAGCCCAAGAATTGCCTGCTCCAATTCATTGGCTGTACGCAGACCGTATTGTTCCGGCGTCTCGCCTTCCAATCGGCCTCGGTACTCATAGCAAGGCGAAATGTGAAAGACGCTTGGGAATATGTCTTCAAATGGTGTTCGACGTGCCACCTGGTATCCAACGCTTAACCCCGTTAAGCCGGCTCCGTGGTAACTGCTCCGGCGTCCAATGACTTTTTTCCGCCTAGGATCGCCGACCTCCACAAAATATTGCCGAGCCATCATGATGGCTGTTTCCACCGCTTCTGACCCACTGTTCGTGAAAAAAACACGAGTTAGGCCTTCCGGAGCATCAGTCGTCAAAATGGATGCAAGTTCCTCGAGCGGTTCCGAGGTAAACATCCCGGCGTGGAAAAAAGCCATTTCACCGACTTGATGCCTGATGGCGTCAATTACCTCTTGTTGACTATGGCCGAGGCATGACACGCAAGCGCCGCCGGCGTAGCCGTCGATGTATCGCTTGCCATCTCGGTCGAATATGTACATGCCGTCACCCTTGACGGCGACAGGAAGATGCCGCTTAGGAATTCGGTGGAACACGCTGCTCATATCAGCTCTCCTTGATTGGTTCTCATTCGAAACGGGGGCCGGATACCAAGAGGTTAGGTCGAGAGGTGGATTGTTCGCCCCCCCTCAGCTGCTGACGTGTAGGCGGCTTCGACAAGCTCCAGCACGCCAGCCGCGTCCTGGAAATTTGCTATTGCGGGACTGCCTGCCTTCAACGCATCAAGCACATGTTCGACGAATTTGGAGTAACAGGGCTCGAATTCGAAATCGGCAACCACAAATTCATGCTCGACACCGGCTCTCATGTCTTTAATGACTTCGATGCCCTTATCAACAGACCGCAAGAACCGGTCGCTGGACCGAATAGAGAACGAAAAGTCACGTTGCAGGCCGGGGGCACTGGGGAATGTGTATCCACATTCGATTATGCCGATAGCCCCGGATTCGTTTTGAAGCGTGACGGCAATGAAATCTTCGATGGACAACTCGTTAATGTGTGATGTGGCAAAAGCCGATACCGCGACGATCCGGCTTTCACTTAAGGAGCGGAAAAGGTCAACCATATGCACACCAACGTTGATTAATGGCCCACCGCCCGCGATATCGCGCTCCAGCATCCAAAGGTTGCCCGCCTGCCTATAACGGCTTGGCGGTCCAGCAATGAAGCGAAAGCTGGCGTGGTCGATTTTAGCCGGAAATCCTCCACTGCGAATGACCCTCATCGTGTCACTCAAGCGAAAGATAAAAGGAATTGCTACAAATGCCTGCTTCTGGGCGGCCTTCGCCGCCAGCTGTCGAACATCAACAGATCTTATCCCACACGGCTTTTCGATCGCGAAGGGAATGTCGTGATCCAACAACAGGTTAGCTGAAATAGGCATGTCGATGTGCCGGCCAAAGACAAATGCCAGATCGGGCCTTACCTGCGCGATAAGCTCCTCGCAACTTGCAAAGCACTTCGTCTTTAGTTTTTGAGCGAGGGCGGGTCCGGTCGTTCCGGTGGGATCGGAGATGCCTACAAATTCGACGTCGGCTTTGAGCAGGGCGTCGAGGTAGAGCGGGACGTGCCAATGGGCCGTATCGATCAATGCTACTTTTATCAATGGAGCGTCTCCTCTGCGGCAAGTCTCATAGTAAACGTGCTTCGACTCCTTTTCGGTACTGCAAGGGCCGTGCCGGACCGCGAGTCGCTAATAGTCATGGCGCCAAGTGCGCCGCGGCACCGGGCCTCGTCCAGGGTATCAGGTTCCGAAGCCTACCCACGGAGGACGACGGTTTGCCTTTGCCGGCCTAGCCCACTGGCCCCCAATTCCACCACATCGCCCGGCTGTAAAAATACCGGGGGTTTCATTCCGAGTCCGACACCATGGGGCGTACCGGTGGTAATGACGTCCCCCGGCTCAAGCGCCATGAACTGCGAGATGTATGAGATCAGATATTTGAAGGGAAAGATCATTTTGGCGGTCGATCCTGACTGCCTCATGTCCCCATTCACCGTTAGCCACAGATCCAGACTTTGAGGGTCCGGAACCTCATCTGCCGTCACAAGCCAAGGCCCAAGGGGGCCAAAGCTCGGCGAGGATTTCCCTTTGATCCACTGTCCTGAACGATGGATCTGAAATTCGCGCTCCGAAACATCGTGGCAGACAAGATAGCCAGCCACAACCGACAACGCATCCTCTTCTGCCATCTCAAAAGCATGCTCTCCAATGACAACAGCGACTTCCGCCTCCCAGTCCAACATGCGGGATTTTGGCGGCATCAGGACGTCATCGTTCGGTCCAACAATGCACGACGGCGCCTTTGAAAAGACAACTGGCTCCTCAGGCATCGGAGTATTGGTTTCGATTGCATGATCGGTGTAGTTCAGGCCGACGGCGATGAAATGTCGGACATCGGCCACCGGAGGTCCTAAACGAACATTGCTGTCAATAGTGGGCAATGACGACGTATCTACTGAACGCAGCATCTCCAGGCCGGTGCGAGAGAGCGTTTTTTCGCTAATATCCGGAATCACACCACCGAGGTCACGAATAGTTCCATCATTGTCCAGCAACCCCGGCTTCTCAGACCCGGGTGCTCCAAATCGTAATAGTTTCATGACTTTTCCCTTAAACTACCCGGCCGCCGAATCGGTCTTCAACCGGGTGTACTCGAGCGAATAGCGGCCGACCTGCGCCTGCCGTACCATTGGATGTTGGAGGACAGCCTGCAACGGTATTTCCAGAGACTCCACGGTGCAACCTTCCAAAAGCATGAACCAATTGGGCGGCGCATCAAAGTCCCTCCGCCCCTCACTCTCGGCAGTGCGCACCTCCGTAGCCTCTTCATCAGATTTGCATAAATGCGCACCGGTTATGAGTGGTGCCTGCATAAGCTGGGATGCAAGCGATGAGAGCTCACCGGCTACTTGCTCGTCGTGGACTGTCGCACCATGGAAGCGTACTGTCGCAAGGACGCCGCCCGGCCCAGGTCCCTCCGACGACAGGACTCGCGCCAAACCGCGAGACGTATTGCGAAAATTTGATGTCGCGCGCTTTGTCCAAGGGGTCGGGGCATTGAGGCGCCTGGCATATTCCTCGCCTTTTATGACCTCGAATTGCTCAACTTCGTAGAGCGTAAAGAACTCAGGATGGGTGTCTTTATCAGTCGCCCTGTAGCGTCGCCCCCTTTGAAAGCCCGGGATGCCGGCTCGCTCCGGCATGTGCTCGTGTATGTGCCACTGATAGAAGTCCTGGCGCCCGTCCTCGGATATTCCGTTCCAGATGGCAACCACGCCTTTGCCGCAGAGCATTGCTGTCTCCTCAATTCTCAAAGCTGTTGAAAAGCCACCGAGACTGGCGAGAACCCGTCAAACTCGGCTGCTATCTCATCACCGGATCTTGCTGTGTGAAAACCTGTGTAGCTTCCCGTCGTCACGATCTCACCGGGCCTCAAGACGAGCCCTCTTTCACGAAGATCGTTTGCGAACATAGTGAGGAGGCCAATAAGGTCGCTGTTTGGGTGACCGCCCGTGCTTTGGCAGACAGTGGTTCCGTTGATGCCGAGGTGAGCCCGAAGGTTGTTAAATGCCACGTCCCGCCAATTTTTGTTCACTGCGCCAACGACCAACGCGCCGTTCGAGAGCAAATCCGCGATCATTGCGTTGCGAGGAGTCGAGAAGGCCGTCGTCCACCGGCTGTCTACAATCTCGATTGCTGCGCAGGCCCCGTCGATTGCCTCGATAATTTGCGCTCTCGCGAAGCCACCTTTGTCCGGAACTGGCTCTTTCGCAAAACGAAATGCAATTTCGCATTCGACACCACCAAGTCCATAAGTTGTTTGAGAAATGCGCGCCGGACTATGAAGAAGGCGGCTAGTGACGATCGGGGCAGATATTAGGTCTCCATCGGGCAAGGCAGCAACCTTCCAACCCGCGATTGGAACTGAGAGTCTGCTGACGACCTCATGTTGGATACTTAGAGCTTGTGCGCGGCTCAGAGACTCTAGGGTCGATAAGTCGGCTCCGACGCGCTGGCCGCCTTGGTGGGCAGCGACAAGACTTTGTGCGAGGGCACTCGAGATTGGGGATGCTGTGTTTGACATGACATATCATCTGGAATGGCGTTTCATTTGCCATACGCTTTTCGACTGGCTAGGTCAACCGGCGGTCGAGAAGAAGTGCCGCCGCCGTAACCTGGGCCTGCCCGCCGGGATCAGATCAGGGCGCGATCTGCCCCGGCCTCTTTGTGTGCCCTGCCGCCCCCACCGGTATGGAACGGAGTTCTCGACAAAGAGATAGTTGCGTTCTTCTTTTATTGATTGGCTTGGCTTTTGAACGGCTACGAGGTCATTGAACCTACTTCAACGTCGTCGATCTTGATCAATCGGCTTGAGACCGAGCACCGTGGCGGCAAACAGCCCAGCATCGCCGACTGTCTCACCCGTCTCGACTTCGTCATACTCGACGAACTCGGCTATCTCCCCTTTGCCCAAGCCGGCAATAATCGGCTTGACATCATTTTTATGACTGTTCTAAGTGGAACGTCGTTCGAATAATGAAATGATCGCCAGAAGAGGACTGGGAGGGATTTCCATCGGCATTCCTCTAATGGCGTCGAGAGCCTGCATACGACAGCGGCACGGCCCGCAGGTTCTGGTGCACGAGGTAACAGGCGAAATGGAAGCGAGTGGCCAAGTAGCAGCGTGTACAGCCAGACAATGTACCTTTACGACAGGACAAAGACGGCGGTTAGCGGCGAAGATAACGTTTTCACCGAAGACAAAAAGCGAAACATTGTTCCGCAAACAGAACAGCATTTGACTGCCACATCTAGAGAGTCCGAGTAAACTTCCGGGATTGGATAATACGCACTGGAGTGCGCCAGTCTTATGCGGCATGGCAAGAGGTGACTTATGACAAACCACTATGAAGTAATCGTATTAGGTGGCGGACACAACGGCTTGGTGTGTGCGGCTTATTTGGCACGAGCAGGAATGCGAACGGCTGTTCTGGAACGGCGGCACGCAGTCGGCGGTGCGGCATTTTCAGACGAGGTGTTTCCCGGCTTCACATTCTCAGTCTTTTCGTACGGGTTACAGCACCTTTACCCGCAGATTATCCATGACCTGGACCTTAGGAAGTTTGGGTTGAAATCTGTCCCTTATGGGGACCTCTTCAGTCCGACAGAAGACGGTCATTGCTTGATAACAAATGATGACGTCGCAGCAACTGCGAAGAACATAGCACAGTTTTCTACGCGAGACGCTGAAGCGTATCGCAAGTTCGTCGACTTTCATAATGGATTAGCGGTCTACTTGCGTCATCTCGGTACGGAGGTTCCGCCAGATCCAACTGCTTCAACGTTCCGCGATGTGACCAGAACGCTCGCCTTCTCTTGGCGAAACTTTGGGCTGAGAACGAAGTTATTTGATTTTGCGGAACTTATGACTCAAAGCGCCGAGGAATATCTGAGCCATTGGTTTGAGAACGACGCAGTTCGTGCGCTGTTCGCCTATCAGGCGGGCATTGGGAATTTCGTAGGTCCGCATTCGCGAGGGTCCGCGCTTGCGTGCCTCTACAATATGCTGACTGATCATTCCCACGAAATACCACGCGGGCACGTTATCGGAGGCATGGGAACCGTATCGAAAGCCTTGGCTGCATCCGCTCAGCGCTTAGGTGTAGAGATTCACACCAACTCTGAAGTCGAACACATTATCGTGGACGGTGGTAAGCTCAAAGGCGTAGCAACCAAAGACGGTCGGGAGTATCGCGCTGCAATTGTAGCCAGCAGCATGAATTCGAAAATTCTCTTTGGTGAGATCGTTGATCGAAAGCATCTTCCAGATGACCTTCTTCAATCGCTGGAAAAATTCAACACTGTGGGTACAAACTGGAAAATCAACGTCGCTTGCAATCGGCCACCTCAGCTCAAATGCCTTGGGTCGGACACTGGCAGGCCAGTATCAGCATTCGTGCATATCGGGCCGACTATAGATTACCTAGAAAAAGCATACGATGATGCGAAGTACGGAAAATTCGCCCAGGCCCCCTGGATGACCGTGGCAACGCCTACCTACCTCGACAAGAGTATGGCGCCCGAGGGTAAGCATGTTGTGAACCTGTACGGTGGTCATGTTCCATATAAACCGCGCGAGGGAGACTGGTCGTCACATCGATCCGAGTTCGTCAAAACTGTGTGGAAAGTCTTGGATGAATTTATTCCAGGATTTGTGAATGAGATCATAGATTATCAGGTCCTGCTTCCTACCGATATCGAAAATATCCTTAACATACCAGGGGGCAACATCCTGCATGGGCAGATGACTCCCGATCAATTGTTCTCGCGCAGACCGTACCCGCACTACGCGGACTATAGGACACCCATCCAAGGTTTATATCAATGTGGCTCCTCCTGCCACCCTGGCGGGGGTGTCACCGGATTACCGGGCTATAACGCGGTGCGGGAGATTCTGCGAGATCGAGGGAAGAATCGATCTTGAAGCTGACGCTCGGTGGTCGCCATGACGCCACGGCTCAGTTTACAAGTGCCTGTCACCTGGGCGATCTCGTGGGAACGAACTCTTAGCCTCTTTGGAGGTAGTCGCGCCGCGAGGTGGTCCGGTTAGCGGGATGACCTTTCTCTGACAACGGCGCTCGGAAGTTATGCTCGACACGCCGTTGGCACTCTGGACTGCTGCCGGTTTTCGTGACACCGGTCGCGGCGAACGCTCGAAGACAGATTTCATCGATCGATCGTGCCTCGCTCCGGTCCACCGGGTTGATGTTGCTTTCCAGCGCGACCGGAGAGTTTCTGCGTTTTACCCGAGCGGTACAAATCATGCGCTTGCATCCAAAGGTGCTGCTATCGATACGTCCGCAGTTGCAAGCCTACGCTTTGCGTAGACCTCCGGAATACCCTTGACCGATCCACTTCTGCGGCTGATAGAATGTCATTATTTTTGGAACGATCCGTAGGAGGTGCATGGTGCGAGTGGTGAATTCCCTTGTGGAGCGTTGCTTTGCCGTAATAGAGCTATTAGCGAATGAGGCGGCAGCGATGCGTCTCGGTGAGATTGCTGAGAAACTCGACCTTCAAAAGAGCGCAGCCCATCGAATGCTCAACATTTTGAGTGAAACCGGTTGGGTAGAGCAGGAGCCTGTCACCGGTTTTTATAAACTCACGCTCAGGCTTGCCATTTTTGGTCAACGGTTTCTAAGCGCGACCCACCTGACTGATGTTTGCCAGCCTGCATTGGAGCAATTGGCGGCAGAAAGCTCTGAGCTTGTTCGAATGGCTGTTGTGCAGGGCGAAACCCTCACCTGGATTGCACAGGTTCAAGGCGCTCGAAATGGCCTGAAATATCAGCCTGAATTGGTAGCAAAAGTTCGCTTGGCGAATACAGCCAACGGCAAGGCCTATTTGTCGACGCTCGACCAGACGGATGCAATTCGCATCGCCATTCATGACAGCGCTGATGGACCGGAGCGATCTAACGTCCGCGTGGAAGAATTTATGGAGGAATTGAAACGAGCTCGAACCCGAGGTTGGGCCATTTCGAACGAAGAGGCTGAGCCCGGCGTTGTTGCGATTGCTGCACCGATTACATTGGCGGGCGTCCGAACGGTTGGCACAGTTAGCGTTGCAGGTCCGCGGTCGCGCCTGACCACGGAGCGGCAGAAAGAAATAGCATCATCGGTCGTGTCTACGGCTGCCAAGCTTGGAGAGTTATGGCCACTCAGACAACGACAGAACGCCGATAAGTGAATTGCTCGCAGGACGCGATTAGCTAGGGCCTGTCCTCAGTTGAGGAGGAAGGTTACGGTGACGAGTTGGACGGCGAGGAAATTGCGCGCCGTCTTGGCACATCGTGTGGCGATGGCGCGGAAGTGCCTGAGCTTATTGAAGAACCGCTGGACGATTGCGCTCGCGGATTTGGCGCGGCATGACGCGGTTGGCCTGGGTAGGATGACGGGGGTGCTTCGCCGGTCGTCGAGGTTCTGGATGAGAGCCTCGGTGTCGTAGGCGCTGTCGGCCGAGCGCTTGCGGGTCGACTTGGCCCAGCAGCGGCTCAGTCTGGCTAAGATCGGAGGCTTGGCCGGGGGGCAGAGAGAAGCCAACGGGGTTGCCCAGGGCGTCGAACACGGCATGGGTCGTGTCAGTCCGACTCGGGAGCGTCCCGGCGCCGAGCGGGAAACGAAATCCGTAAAAACAGCGGCGCATATTTGCGGACGTTCGCAGATTGCTCTGCTGCCACGAGCAATGGATCAAGATCTCCATCTTTTACCATGGCTTCGAGAGCGGGCGAAAGCATCCTCATCAGTAGCGCCCAGCCGTTCAGCCGGCGCTGAAGGGTTTGGGCGAGCCAGGCGAACGGATCGACATCGTTCATTTTCGCGGTCTATGCCGACCGCCGAACTATGCCGTCTCCAAAGACTTTCTTGTGCTGCCAGCCGCCGCGTTCCGACACCAGTTCATAGGGGCGGCCGGCGAGCTCGGCGCGAATGTCGTCGATCACCAGATCGAGATTGCAGCTTTTGCCGACCACCCGCACCAGCACCTCGCGCGGCACCGGCTCGCTGGCCGCAAAAGCCTGCGAAAAGTGAAGGATTCGCCCCATGCCCCGCTCCGCCGTCATTGATAGCCAGCGCATGTCGTTTCGCATCAGGCCCGCCGACAAGGCGGTGATCCTGCGCGCAACTCAGTTGGCGGGCGCCGCCGGGATAACGGATTTTGTTCTGCGCACCGTCCTCGACTGCGCGTTCTGGAGGCGCTGGAGAACCCGCCTGCCCCCACGAGAAGCTGATCGCGGCGGCGCGGGCGCTGCCGGCCGATCTATGAGCCTGCCGGCGTGGGGCGAGGAGCCCGTCGCCCGGCACGACCGCGACAGTTTCGACTGCGGCGATGCCCCTCTCAATGAATTTCTTCGCATGCATGCGCGCCGCAACCCTGAGCGGGGCGCCTCCAAGACATTTCCCGCCCTGGCAAAGCAGGACGAAACGGTTCTCGGTTTCTACACGCTGAGCCCCGCCGCGGCGGAGTTCGAGCGCGTGCCGGAACTCCGCAAGGGCCTGGGCCGCCATGAGGTCGGCGGCTTCCGGTTGGCGCGCCTCGCCGTGGCGCGGTCGGTCCACGGTGAGGGCGGCCTGGGCGGCCAGTTGCTGCTTACGGCGGCGTTGCGCTGCATTCGGGCATCGGCCGAGGTTGGCGGCACCCTGATGTTCATCGATGCCAGGAATGAGCGTGTGGCGGCATGGTATCGATCGTACGGCGCGCTCGGTCTGGAGGATCGGCCGTTGTCGCTATTCCTGCCGTTGGCCTCGTTTGAGGCCGCGCTTCATCTCGGCGGGAGGCTTTGATCATGACGGCCGCCGACAGATCCAAAGGTGCCGGCCAGGATGACGATCTACCGGACGTCATCGAGATCGTCCGTGCGATGGGACTTGATGCGATGGCGAGGACACGGAACCCCCTCCCCTCCCTCCCATGCGCTCCGGCGGCCGCACCTCATGCGGATGATGGTCCGCGCCTGCCGGCGCATCTCCAGACTCGCCGATCCAGCGCGAGACTATGTCGAAGCGGCAAGCTCCGCCAGCACCCGCCGCGCTTATGCCGCCGACTGGAAGCATTTTCGCGCCTGGGCGCGGCGGCAAGGTGTCGACGCGTTCTCGCCCGATCCGCGAGTGGTCGGCCTCTATATACCGCTTGCGCGTCCGGGTCTGTCTGCAGAGACAAGCGCCTCAACTCGGTATCGATCCATCGAGCGGCGGCTGTCGTCGCTGAGCTGGAATTTCACCCAGCGCGGCAGCCGCTCGACCTCAAGGACAGTCACATCGTGACTGTCATGGCCGGCAATACGCACGTCGCGCCGCCCCGGCAAAGGAGGCCATCCCTGCCGGAGAATCTGATTGCCATGCTGGATACGCTCGACCGCGGCACCCTGCGCGGGCTGCGCGACCGCGCCATGCTGCTGCTCGGCTTTGCCGGCGGGCTGCGCCGCTCCGAGATCGTGACTTTGGATGTCGGCCGCGACCAGACCGAGGACGGCCGCGGCTGGATCGAGATCCTCGACAAGCGCATGCTCGTTTCCCTTCGCGGCAAGACCGCCTGGGCGGGAGGTCGAGATCGGCCCCGGTTCGTCCGACGCCACCTGCCCGGTCGCCGCCCTGCAGACCTGGCCGAAGCTCGCTCGCATCGCGCACGGACCGTTGTTCCGCCGCGTCACCGGCCAAGGCAAGGCTCTTGGCTCGGAGCGGCTGAACGACCAGGAGATGGCCCGGCTGGTCAAGCGCTCGGCCTTGGCCGCCGGCGTGCGCGGCGATCTTCCGGAGGGCGAGCGGGAGATGAAGTTTTCCGGGCATTCGCTGCGCGGGCCTCGCCTCCTCGGCCGAGGTCGACGAACGCTACGTGCAAAAGCAGCTCGGGGCTTAGTCTACTTGCCCGACGGCATCCTCGCACTCGACCCGACGCCGAGGTCCAGGCCGCGGCCCGCATGTTGTTCACGACCTTCGAGCGCCTAGGTAGCGCAACCAGAACCGTCAAGTTCTTCCTCAACGAAGGCATCCTGTTCCCGCGACGACTGCGCAAGGGACCGCGCAAAGGCGAACTCATGTGGGCGCCGCCACGGCACGCCGGCACCCTCCAGGTCCTGCATAATCCGAGATATGCCGGTGCCTTCGTCTACTGTCGAACGCATGGACGGCCCCGGCCGGGCGGCGGCGTCTCGCAGGTCAAGGTGGATATGGCTGACTGGCGGTTCGTAATCCCGACGCGCACCCGGGCTATATCGACTCGGAGCGCTTCAAGGCCAACCAGGAGCGTCTCGCCACCAATGCACAAGCCTATGGAATGCAGCGCCCCGCCGGGCCGGTCCGCGAAGGATCCGCCTTGCTCCAGGGCAGAGTTCTCTGCGGCCCTTGCGGCGAGCGCATGGGCGTCCATTACAGCCAGGAGCACGGTCAGCCTGTCCCGACCTATGTCTGCCAGGAGACTGCCACCGCCGTGGCGGCAAGGTCTGCTAGTCCGTGCCCGGCAAAGTCGTCGACCCGCTACAAATCGCCGCTGGACGATGTCGTGTTCGCCAGGCGATCAACTACGCCATCGATCGCAAAGGTTTGATCGGCACCGTCTCCCCAGCCACCTACTAGGCGGCAAACTCATAAACTGAGTTTCGTTTTGTGACGAGTTCTGATTCAAGGCTTCTTTTGGAGGCTTGAATGCGTCGTTACGAACTTAGCGACTTTGAATGGGGCGTGATCCAACCGCATTTGCCGAACAAGGTTCGCGGTGTGGCGCGTGTTGATGACCGCAAGGTTCTCAACGGCATCCTGTGGCGCTTCCGAAGGGGCTCGCCATGGGCGGATGTGCCGGATCGCTATGGTCCCTATACGACATGCTACGACCGGTTCGTGCGATGGCGCAAAGCCGGGGTCTGGGATCGGCTGCTGGCGGAGGTTTCCAAGGCTTTTTGACGGCGAGATCATCATGATCGACTCCTCCTGTGTCCGCGTTCACCAGCACGCGGCCACGGCAAAAAAGGGGGCGATGACGATGGTTGCATGGGACGTTCCCGCGGCGGGCTCACCACCAAAATCCATGCGCTTGTCGATGCCGAAGGGCGGCCAATCGATCCCGACCTGACGGCCGGACAGGCGCATGACGGCAAGCCCGCTCTCGCCATGCTCGACGCCCTCCAGCCCGATGCGATCCTGCTCGCCGACCGTGCTTACGACAGCGACGCCATTCGCGGCATCGCCGCAGAGAAAGGAGCCTGGGCCAACATCCCGCCGAAGAAAAACCGAACCGGCAGCTTCTCCTTCAGCGCATGGGTCTACAAACAGCGCAACCTCGTCGAACGATACTTCAACAAGCTCAAACACTTCAGAGGCATAGCGACCCGATACGACCGCGATCCGCGAAACTTTCTCGCTACGATCAAACTCGCTTCAGTTCGCATATGATTGCGGGCTTATGAGTCTGCGGCCTAGATCGCCCAGAACTACATGATGCCCGCTAACCAATGGCTTCGATCCGAATGTTCAGCCCTATGAGTACAACCCCGAACGCGCGAAGCAGCTGGTTTCGCGCGCCAGCTGCTACGGCGCAAGGAAATGAGCGGGAGGCGCTTCCTACGCCAATACCTTCCTGAAATAGGCGACCGTCTCTTTCAGACCGTCTTCGAGCGGCACGCGCGGCGCCCAGCCGAGCGCTTCCTTCGCGAGTCTGATGTCGGGCTGGCGCTGCTTCGGGTCGTCCCCGGGGAGCGGCAGGAAAGTGAGCTTCGATCGCCCGCCGACGGTCGCAAGCACTTTTTCCGCAAGTTCGAGCATGGTGAACTCGCCCGGATTGCCGATATTAACGGGGCCGGTGAAGGCGGCCGGACTCCCCATCAGTCGTACCATGCCGTCGATAAGGTCGTCGACATAGCAGAAGCTCCGCGTCTGTGAGCCGTCGCCATAGATCGTGATCGGCTCGCCCGTGAGCGCTCCGACGATGAAATTTGACACCACCCGTCCGTCATTGGAATGCATGGGCGGTCCATAAGTGTTGAAGATGCGCATCACCTTGATTTCGAGGCCGACCTGACGGTGATAGTCGAAAAAGAGGGTCTCAGCGCAGCGCTTGCCTTCGTCATAGCAGCTTCTGATGCCGATCGGATTGACCCGGCCCCAATAGGATTCGACCTGCGGATGGTTCCGGATCGCCATAGACCTCGGAGGTCGATGCCTGCAGGATGCGCGCCTTCAGCCGCTTGGCGAGCCCCAGCATGTTCATGGCGCCGTGCACGCTCGTCTTCGTCGTCTGGATCCGATCGTGCTGATAATGGACGGGCGAAGCCGGGCAGGCGAGATTGTAGATCTTGTCCACTTCCACATAGAGCGGGACGGTCACGTCGTGCCGCATCAGTTCGAAATCGGGATCGTCGAGGATGTGGCGGATATTGGCCTTCGAGCCGGTAAAGAAATTGTCGACGCACAGAACATCGTGGCTCTCTGAAAGAAGCTTGTCACAGAGATGAGAGCCGAGGAAACCTGCGCCGCCGGTGACCAGGATCTTGCTCATTATTCAGCCACGGTCGTCCCGTCGATTGGTCGCAACCCTGGACCAGGCCGATCTCTGCCACTGTCGCGCAGTCAAAGGCACGCGATAAGCGGTTCCGCTGAGCCAAATCAATTTCCGGCCGTTCCCGCTAAGCTGCTTCATGGAAGCGGTCGCAGTCAATTTCTGCATCTTTTTCGTGAAGTCCATAGGGTACTCGATGATACTCATTGCCGGTGAAGTTAATGGCCCAGCCATGAATGCATTCACCAACCTACTTCCCATGGCCGGGGCTTGGCGTGGAAAACCACTGCGCGAACGCCGTCCGGGACGCGGCCGAGGCGCTGAACGTCCATCTTGTACGAACACAGTTGACCGGGGCAGATGTCTTGCCACAGGCGCCAATCAACCCACCGGCAGCTCTCAATAAACGACTGATCGCCGCCCTCAGCGAACCGCCGCATGTGGTCCGCGGGTGCCGCTGTGAACGCCTCCCACACCGCCGCCTTGATCGATTGCGGGATTGCCATGATGGCGCTTTGTAAGCCGGACGGCTCGACAACGTCGCGCATGATCACCGGACCCTCGACCGCCGCCATATCCACGAGACTACCGACAATGGAAGTGTCCAGATCGAAAAAAAGCCAGTCGTCGGGCAGCTCCGGGCGGAACAGCTCCATCTTCGCCCACCAGCCCGGCCACCCGTGCCGGAGCGGTATTACCTCGACGCCCGGCACATTGATGTCGGAGAAGCAGCGGAACTTGGCGCCGGGCAAATGCTCGGTCACCTGATCCAATAGACGGGCAACATGGCGCGGCGCGTATTCGCCGCCCGAGCGGAGCACGAAAGCAACCGTCTTCATTCTGCCAGGCCTTGCTCGAGCGTCATCTTTGGATGGTTCTGCCACCGGGAGACCTGCGGCGGCGATATTTTCGGTGACCGTGCTCATGGGCGATTTCTCCTCAGTCCGTGAGCGTTTGCGGATAACCTTGCATGTCCCATGCCAAAGGAGGAGATCATTTCAAAACAATACGATAGATTTGGCTCTGCTACGTTGGTATCCGACATCGTTGGACATCGGACAACGCCGCGGAGTTGAGCAGCGCGCGAATCAGCTTCTCTGCGCAGGAATCCTGCCCGCAAGGGGAAAACGCCGGGCAACCAACATCCACTTGTCAAGCGAAGTGAGGGTTTCGCCCTTTGTGTCGCCTCACCGGAGAAGGTTACTGAGCGTTGAAGTGCCGAGATGGTCCGCGCTATTCATCCGGAGAGGATGATCCGCTCCGCCGTTTCCGCGCGCCATGCCTTCCAGCCAATTGCACTGTCCTCAGGCTCTTTTCGTGAAGCGCGACGGATCGGCACGTATGAGACTGTAAGCCCGCGCGCCCTACGAGTTCGGCTGCGAGGTCGGGATCGCAACCACCAACCGTGAAGGCGTCGTGCTGGCCGCCAAATCCTTCGAGGGCAATCCGTATGACGGCCACACGCTCGCAGCGACGGTCGATCAGGCCGCGCAGAATGGCGGCGTCGAGCCGGACCGCATCTACGTCCACAAGGGCTATCGCGGCAGCGATTGAGCTGGCGATGAGCGATGAGGAGATTGGAAGTCTGACGGCGCTTTCGCGCTCGCGAACCGAGCCGGCACAGCGGGTTGAGCGGGCGCGAATGCTGCTCGCCTACCGTGACAATCCGTCGTTCTTCGCGGTCGGGCGGAGGCTTGGCGTCCATCATCAAACAGTCGAGCGCTGCGTGCAGCGAGCGCTGGCCTACGGGCCGCTGACGGCATCGATGACCGACCGCATCCGGGAAAGGAGCCGACGATCCCGCCGGAGGCCAAGGCTTGGCTGGTATCTCTGGCGTGCGACAAGGCCAAAGAGCACGGCTATCCACATGAGTTGTGGACGAAGCGGCTTTTTGGCACCCATGCGCGCGAGCATGGACCGGCGGCTGGGCACAAATGTCTCGCCAGGCTGGTGCAGGGCACGGTGTGCAAGATACTGGGCCAAGAGGAAATCAATCCGCACAAGGTGCGCTACTACCTGGAACGTCGCGACGCCGAGTTCGAGCAGAAGATGGTGCAGGTCTTGTGTCTATCGCGAGGTCCAGATCCTGAAAGAGACCGCCGCCAAGTCGAAGAAACCGGGCAACGGGTGGCGATCGTCTCCTACGACGAGAAACCGAGAATCCAAGCCATCGCAACGACGGCGCCGGACTTGCCGCCCGTACCTGGTGTCCACCCGACCTTCGCGCGCGATCATGAGTATAAACGCCATGGCACGCTCAGCCTGTTGGCCGGATCGATCTGCTCACCGGCAAGGTGCATGCGCTGGTCAGAGACCGCCATCGTAGCCGAGAGTTCATCGAGTTCCTCAAGCTGCTCGATGCCGCCTATCCGCCCAGCACCGCGATCAAGTTGATCCTCGACAATCATTCCGCACACATATCGAGAGAAACTAGAACTTGGCTTGCCGCCCAACCGCCTAGTCGCTTCGAGTTCACGTTCACACCCAAGCACGGCTCCTGGCTCAACCTCGTCGAGGGCTTCTTCTCAAGGTTCGCCCGATCCGTCCTGCGCCACATCCGGGTGGCATCGAAGCAAGCTCAAGCAGCGCATCATCTGGCATCGAAGACGTCAATCGCCATCCCGTCATTCAACACTTGGTCCTACAAACTCGCCGAAGCCGCCTGATATGATTCAATTCTTGGAAACGCTCAACTAACTTGCCTGCTTGGCTGCCTCGCGCTGCATGACATGGTTCTTTGTCGCCACGTCGTAGAGCGCTACCAGTTCCTCCGGATAGTACCGGTCCAGGATCTTCCGCGCCTTTGTTATCTCGTAGTCGGTGATCGGCACCGCCCAATCCAGGGTCAAGGCTAGAAAGAGGTCGCGGAGATCGTCGACAGCACGTGTCTCTTCGTTCACGATGAAAGCGCCAATGTTCGATGTGTTGAAGTGCTCCAACTTAGTGCGCGGATAGATTTTGACCGCGGCCACTGTGCACATCAGCAGCTTTGGGGCTATGGATTTAGTCTGCACCACCAGGTTGAGACTGATGTCATGCAGGACGAACAGGCCATCCTCCGTCACAAACGGAAGGATCGTCAGAAAATCGAGCAACTCGCCGGGGAGGCCGTGGGCGGCGTCGAGCAGTACGAAATCAATTCCAGCCCCGATCTGCTCAATGTGCGAGGAAACCATGCCGTTGGTGTAGATTCGCCATTTTGGCAGCAACTCTGGGAAATGCTGTCCGACAAGGAAACCGGTGTCGCGCTGTTTCTCTTTTGGGACGTTATTCCAAACATCGAGATAATATTGCGAGGATATGTCGATCGAGTGGACCCGCGCGTTGGCGTCACTCGCCTGCAGCAAAAGCGCGGAGCTTGCGCCGGAAGACACCCCGACCTCAAGGATCTTCCTCGGTTTATAGACAGAAAGAAGCCCGAGGATGAAGCAGCGTTCCTTCTCTGACATTTCGGAATATTCGGAGACTCTTGGGTCCGCCACGATTTGATGCTCTGATCCGATTCCTTCGAAGTCGCAATGATGCCTGATGCTCATGGTTCGCTCCCTAGCTTTGCGGTGGAGGTATCATTCTCGGCTTCCTGCGGCTGCAAAGTTTCCGTAAAGATCTGTTGCACGTTCGGTTTACTTGACCGGAGCGCAACGATGCCCGCCGATGATGTAATGCCATGCGTCAATGCGCCGGACAGGCCCGGCAGAGCGCATTCTCGTTCAGTTGCGCCGCCTGGATCCTGAGCATGTGCAGGATCACCTGGGCATTCTTTGTATCATGCGCACCGCTGTCTCAGCTTCCGCCGCTCCTTAATTCTATAGGTGCTACGGCTACGTTCGCGCTCGATGACCTGGAGGTCCTCGCCCAGCGGATCGAACTCGCGCAAATGCCGATCGATAGCGAGGCGCTCATCTTCCGGCACAAGTCGCATAATACGGGAGATACGCCCTCTATCCGAATTCCTCCCCGGACGAGCAGTTTGCCAGTGGTCGCCCGCCAGACCAGCAACTCGCCTATTGTCCTTGCTAATTCAGCCGTTGCAACAACACCTTCAACGAAATTCACAGAAGCTTTACGTCCGCAAATCGCTGACAGTGGTAGCTTGAGGATCGCTGCACAGCACGCAACGCAGGATCAACAGCCAATGTCAAGAAGAGCGCTCATCCTGGTTGATGGCATGCCGGCGAGTTAATCAATTGGTCGATCACACCATTTCCGACCGTTGGCGAGGAAGAACAACATGCGGCCCCTCGCGTCGTCGCAAGGTAATCGGTCGCCGAACATTGGGGCACTTGAGGGCACGACAAAGGTGCAGGTAACGTGAATGCCGCCACCCTGACGCAGCATCGTTTTTTCCGCTCTTCACGAAAGGCCGCACGTATTGCGGCGCAATCAGCTTTACCTCGTGGCAAAGTTTTACCATTTCTCGGGCCCAGTAGCTCGCGCTGTTCCATCACAACCACAGCAGGCGAGCCGTTCGCTCAGTTTTCCCTGGAAGGCGTGCAGCTTCTCCGCCTCGGTCTTCGCACGGTGCTACTTAGCTTCCAGTAGATATGTCGTTCCGCCGTGCTGGAACGAGCCGTCGATCTGCTCCCGGATGAGGCGGAACCCTCCCTTTGCATCCATGTGCCATGCGTTAAACAAGGCAGTGAGAAGCCGCTCGAAATGATAGCCGCGCGCCTGCGCTGTGTCCGACATGGCATGCAGCGCCAGGTAGTCGTTCTCGTGACGATCGAGCGCAGCCTGGTCGGGGCCGATTCGGACAGGCGAGGCGTCCGGCCGAGGTGAGACATCGTCGACATCGAAGGACGGCAGTGGCCCACTGCCCAACCGCTCGACGATGGCGCTGAGGCGCCTGCGAGCGTTGGTGACGGATCGCCGCGGCCGATGCGTGCAGTTTGGCGATACTCCCACAATGATGTGACCGCGCGCATGATCGCGCGCGGTTGGCCGACAGTAAGAAAGGCACGTAGGCGCTTCCTCTTGCTGCCGGAGCCCCGCGCATAGGCGTCGTCATAGATGTCGATACCGAGCTCGCGGCGGAAGAAATCGTCGAACGTCGCATTAGTGAAATCTAGGACATAGCCGGAACGCATTCCGAACACCTCGTCCACGACCTTTAATTCAACGGCCCTAAGTTGATCCACTTCGTTCAATCCGAGCTTGCTTCGTCCAGTAATGCTTGCTCCTCATAGCCGACAGCACTTTGGCTCTCACCATCGTCACCATCGGCCAATGCAACCGGAATATCTCCAGTCAGCAGCTTTTCCTTCGACAGCAGGCCGGCATCCTCGAGCGCCTCGAAATCCGGCAGCTGGCGCACCGTGTCGAGCCCGAACTGCGACAGAAAATTTTTGGTCGTCACATAGGTATAGGGCGCGCCCGGCTGCGGGCTGCGCGGCCCCGAGGCGATCAGCTCTTGCGCGCGCGGCACGCCGATCAGGTCTCGTGACACTTCCTTGCCGAAGAAGCCTGACAGCTCGCCACGGGTGATCGGCTGGAAATAGGCAATGCACATCAAGACAAGCGCCTCCGCCTGCGACAGTTCTTTTGCCCCCTCGCCCGCTGCCGTGCCGAAGGCGGCGCGGATGGCGTCCCCAAAAATTTTCTTTGTCCGGTGCTGCCAGCCGCCGGCGACGGCGACCAGCTCGTAGGGGCGCCCGGCGAGCTCGGCGCGGATGTCGTCGATGATCAGCTCGAGATTGCAGTTCTTCCCCACCACCCGCGCGAGGACACTACGTGTCACCGGTTCGCTGGCGGAAAAAATCACCGCTTCGACGCGGCCCATCTACTCGCGCCAGCGAAGCTCGGCCGGCAGATGCTCGAGCTCGATATCCAGCAAAGCCGGCTGAACGTTTGGCTTCCGGCGGGCAGACGCTTCGCTCATGGCTACAACCCAAACAGCCGAAAAGTGGTGCGACCGGAAAGCTCGCGCACGGCCTCCAGTTGTTGCAGCCGGTCGAACAAGCGCCGCGCCGCAAAACGGGACAGGTTTTTGGTCGTCAACGAGCCCGAAACGGCGGCGTCGTCGAGCAGTTTTTGGATCACCTCGCTGGCGCACTTGGCGCGCAATTGTGGTGCGATGGCAATGAGCCGCGTCGCGACAGCTCTGCGGCCAGCTGACAGGCGTCCGCCGCAGCCTGCGCCAGCGCCAGGCACACCGCCCGCTCAAACCCTTTTTCGCCGGGTCGGATGCGCTTGCCGCCAGCCTCGCCGCGAAAAGCCGGACCAGAGGCCTGAGCCATCAGCAGCGGCAGCGGCCGCGGCCAGCGCAGGCTTTGCGCCAGCACCAGGTCGGCGAGCAGGCAAAAAGCTCGGCATCGGGGCGCATGGCAACAACGTGGGCGGCGATCGCCGCGGCGGTAAACGGCGCCGGCCGCCCCGAGCGCGCCAGGTCGTTAATGTGTTCACAAAGCGCGGCCAGCGCCTCGCCGTCCCAATGGAGACCCAGCTGGCCGACGATTCTTTCGAGCCGATCGGCGCTGGCGGCGGGCGGCTGCACGGCCAGCTGCCGCCAGGCGCCAAGGACGGCACCGGCTGGACCGGGAGCGGCGCCGGCCGGGCGCAGGTACCAGGCGTCGCGCAAGGCGGCGGCGTCCTCGGCGCGACCGGCGAGCCGCATGCTGGCGGCGGCACAGCGAAGCGCCAGCCGCTGCCGCCAGGCGCCGGCCCAGCTGGCTTGCGCGCGGGCAAGCGTGTCGAGGGCGCCCAAGGCGGCGCCGGCCTGGAAGGCGGCATCAGCATCGTTGAGAGCGCCGCCATGAGCGAGCGCCCAGGCCGGAACGGTCGGCGGCGCGGCGGGGCTGGCGGTCGCGGGATCGAGGCGAATCATGATTTGGAGGGTAAAGCGGCTGTGCGCTTTGCGCCAGAAATGGCCATTTTTAGCATTGAGAAATGGCCATTTTCGGCGAGCAGAAGCCCAAAATTCACGCCGAGCAAGCTTCCCGACCGCCCCACAGCACGGGCACCGGGGATGACATTTTCGCCGCGCAGCCGTTGGCCGAAACCGCCGCGCTTGACGCCGACGATCTCGCTAACATCATCGCCGTCGTCTTGGGGATGGGCGGGACGCCGGACGAACCGGCGGCCGAAGCCCAGTCCCTCCGCTATGGCTCCGGGCGTTCGTCGCTCGGAACGCCAAATCATTGGCTTTCCGCCGGCGACCCGACCACTTCTCACCCCCTCTCCCGGCCGTCGCCAATCCCCGCCTGCCGGCGCGTCACCGGCCAGGGCAAGGCGGTCGGCGCCGACCGGCTTAACGATCAGGAGGTCGCCCGCTTCGTCAAGCGGACCGCGCTTGCCGCCGGCGTACGCGGCGATCTTGCCAAAGGCGAACCCGCAAAACTTTTCGCTGGCCACTCCTTACGCGCCGGGCTCGCGTCCTCGGCCGACGTCGATGGGGCGCTATGTGCAAAAGCAACTCGGCCATACCAGCGCCGAGATGACGCGCAAGTACCAGCGCCGCCGCGACCGCGTGTCAATCTCACCAAGGCGTCCGGGCTCTGAAAAGCGCCCTCCCTCCCCCAGTTGATCGTTGGTGAGGCGGTCAGGTTCTATGAGGTATGACAACGCCTCGTCGAGCACAGCGAGCTGCGTCTAGACTGTCGGCGTCCGACGCTTCGTAGTCAGGCATGGATCATCAGCTGCGCGATCGCGCGGCATTTATGCCGGCGTCCTGCAGGCACTCGGCCTCCTGGACGGCCTGAGACAGGTCGCCGACATCAGCAACGATAGCGACGGTCAGGCGCTCGCCACTGCCGACCTGCCCAAGCATGTCCACCTCAAGCGGCCAACCGGATCGTCCCGCGATGGCTGGCTTCGAGGTCCATGTCGATTTGGCTCGACAGAGTTCACGCCTTGGATGAACAAGTGATTCAAGTGAGATGAGCGTGTGGTCTGCCGAAACGTATTCGGCCCCGTCCGGTACTGTCGCAATATCGATACGCCGGGGAAGGCCGCGCCTTGAGGCCAAAATGGCGGCCGCCTCGACCCAAACAGACCGGATTTCCGGCTGATGGGGGGCAATATGGCGGCAAGCCTCAGAGTTTGACATCAGTTATCCGAGGATTTGTATCACCAGGCCCGCTCTCGAGATGAACGACAGCAACATGCCATGACATCCCGGGGGGCAGTTCGGGTGCCTGACGCAGCGCCATAGCAGCGAGATCCAACACAAGCGGGCTCAGCGGTGAGCGCGTCGCTTGGCCGCCCCGCGCAAGGACCTCGATGAAGTCCTCCTGATTGAGCTTTCCCAACGCCGGTATGCACGCGTCGCAACAGATCCTTCAAAGAAAATCGCGGACTTTTAGCACTCTAAACCGCTGAGAATATGTACGTTGAGCCTCGTTTAAAGCCGCGGGTCGAGACCGTGGCGCCGTGGCCCGACCAAATACCTGCAGCTCGGTAAAGCGGAGCCGGCAGGAGCATTTGCCTTGGTCGAAGAGATGTGTCGCACACGATCTCGGTCGAGCGTATTGAACTTGTCGGACGGCAAGATTGCCTCTGAAAGAGTGGAGGACGCCAAATGGAGGAAGTTAGTACAACGAGTGCCGGCCGATGATGACACTGGTCAGGCGCCTAAAAGCCGCGGCTCATCTTGATCGACTTCGAATCCTGGGACTTTGTGCGCATGCGGACCTAACCGTCTGCGAGCTAGCAGAAGTTCTGAGTCTGTCTCGTGAGCACGTGGTCGCACACGTCCGCCAGCTCGCCAGAGCCGGCTTTCTTCTCGGCAACGAACAGCGTCCCTGGCCTTCGTACCACCTCGAAGCAGGAGGCTCGGACGGCGGCTTGGTTCAATTGCTGGTTGATCTCCTGCCCCACGGCGATGGCCATCACAGACAAGACCTACAGCGCCTGGAGGCGATACAGGGCGCGCGGTCCAAGGTGACCGCCTGCTTGCCTGAAACTTAGTCCCAATGGAGCGCGAAGCTAATATGAACAATTCGACTGGCGGCGCGATCGCGGAGCTTGGCACTTGCGAGTGGCCTCACCTGGCTGTCACAGATTCTCGCGTTCACGAGCTGCTTTTAAGACAGGAGCGCCAGGAGCGGACGACCCTCAAACTTATCGCCTCCGAGAACTTCGCGTCCTCCGCGGTGCTGGAAGCGACCGGGTCTATTTTCACCAACAAGTATGCCGAGGGATATCCCGGCGCGCGCTACTACGCCGGAAACGAGATCGTCGATGAGCTTGAGAACCTCGCTATCGAGCGATTGAAGTCGCTATTCGGCTGTGAACACGCGAACGTGCAGCCTTATTCCGGCTCGCCGGCCAATCAGGCTGTCTGTCGAGCGCTGTTGTGTCCGGGAGACAAGATGATGGGGTTGACCCTCCCCGGCGGCGGGCATCTGACTCACGGTTGGGCCGTCAACTTCTCCGGCACTGACTATCAGCGAGTTCCGTACGGGCTGCACGAAAAGACGCAGCAGATTGACCATGACAGCTTGCGCGAGACGGCCAAGCGGGAACGACCGAAGCTCATTTGGGTCGGCGGAACTGCCTATCCGCGTATCTTTGACTATGAGGCAATGGCAGAAATTGCTTCGGAGGTGAACTCCTACCTGGTGGCCGACATCGCCCACATCAGCGGCCTCGTTGTCGCAGGAGTGCATCCGAATCCTGTTGGCCATTGCGATGTGGTCACCAGCACCTCTCACAAATCGATCCGCGGTCCCCGCGGTGGCTTCATCTTGTCAAGGAATGAAGACCGCCATCAGGCGCTCTATCATTCCAAGAGCAAACACAATCTGGCCAAACGCATAGACCGTGCCGTGTTCCCTCTCCTCCAGGGCGGACCGCACATGAATACGATTGCCGCGCTAGCTGTCGCTCTGCAGGAAGCAGGGAACCCGTCCTTCCGTGTGTACGGTCAGCAGATCGTTGACAACGCCAAGGCTCTGGCCCAGGCGCTTCTGGAGCGAGGTTATGAACTCGTCACGGGTGGCACTGACAATCACATGCTGATCCTTGATCTTCGGGACCGGCCGTTGTCTGGGAAAGCCTATGCCGAGCGCTTGTCGCAAGCAGGTATCATTACGAATTTCAACATGGTGCCTGGCGACCGGCGCCATCCCGCGCTCACCAGCGGCATTCGGTTAGGCACGCCAGCAGTAACGTCTGTGGGCATGCGCGAAGCGGAAATGGTGCAGATTGCCGCTTTCATCGACCTGGTCTGTCGCCAGCCCGATGATTCGGACGTGCATGCCAGAGTACGCAGAGACGTTGCCGACTTCTGCGCTGCGTTCGACGTGCCTGGCATCTCCGACAGGTAAGGCGGCCGGATCAACTGTCACATCCAATTCCAACGTTTGAAGCGAGGACATTCCATGACCAGACAATTCGTGTTCTCTTCCGAATCCGTCGGCGCGGGACATCCCGACAAGATGGCCGACAATATCTCAGATGGCGTGCTTGATGCGATCCTTCGCAGGGATCCTACGGCCCGAGTTGCTTGCGAAGCGTTGGTTAAGTCAGGGATGGTCGTTCTGGCTGGCGAGATCACCAGCCACGCGCAGATCGACTACAGCCAAGTTGCCCGCGATATCATCCTGGACATTGGATATGACGACGATGCGATCGGCTTTGACGGCCGGCGATGCGCCGTGATCTTGGCCTTGACCGAGCAGTCGCCCGACATCAGCCAAGGCGTCGACGAGGGGCGAGGGCAGGATCTCGAGCAGGGAGCTGGGGATCAGGGCCTCATGTTCGGATACGCGTGCAACGAGACCGAAACATTGATGCCGTTGCCAATCCAACTTGCTCATGATCTGACAAAAAAACAGGCAGAGGTGCGCCAAACCGGAGGCCTTGGCTGGCTTCGCCCGGACGTGAAATCTCAGGTGTCCGTCCGCTATGAGGGTTTGCGCCCGGTAGCGCTTGATACCATAGTCCTGTCGACGCAGCATGACGAGGAGGTCTCACAAGCCACGGTCCGCGAAGGCGTCATTGAGGAGATCATAAGGCCGGTCTTGCCTCAGGACCTGGATACGACGGGGATCAGGTTCCTGGTCAATCCAACAGGCCGGTTCGTGGTCGGTGGGCCGCGCGGCGATTGCGGGCTTACCGGCCGCAAGATCATCGTCGATTCCTACGGCGGGATGGGGCGTCACGGCGGTGGCGCCTTTTCGGGCAAGGACCCGTCCAAGGTTGATCGATCGGCCGCCTATGGGGCGCGGCACGTCGCAAAAAACGTCGTTGCCAGCGGACTCGCCGAGTTGTGCGAGGTTCAGCTTGCTTATGCGATCGGTGTGGCCGCGCCGGTCTCTGTCCTCGTCAATACATTCGGAACCGCAAAGATTGATGAAAAAAGGATCGAGCGCGCCGTCCTTGAGCTTTTCGATCTCCGGCCGAAAGGCATCATCAAGGCGCTTGATCTCTTACGGCCGATTTACCGCAAGACCGCGACCTACGGACACTTCGGCCGCGAAGAGCCGGAGTTCACCTGGGAAAAGACGGACAGAGCTGACGAGCTGTTGCGAGAGGCAGGACCGGCAGCTGCGTGATGCACCGGTATTGGACGCGTCGGCATAGGGCGACCCATTCCACACTCGTAAGAAACACCCGCTAGGGCATGGCAAGAAGCCGGCGCGGATTTTGGCGGAGACATTGATGCCGGACTATGACGTGCTTTGCATCGGCAATGCGATTGTCGACATCATCGCCCAGTGCGAAGAGGAATTCCTGGAGACCAATGGCATCATCAAGGGCGCGATGAACCTCATCGACACGCACCGCGCCGAACTGCTCTACAGCCGCATGGGCCCGGCGATCGAGGCGTCCGGCGGCAGCGCGGGCAACACGGCGGCCGGCGTTGCCTCCTTCGGCGGCCGCGCCGCCTTCTTCGGCAAGGTTTCCAACGATGCTTTGGGCGAAATCTATGCCCACGACATCCACGCCCAGGGCGTCGCCTTCGACACCAAGCCGCTTCAGGGGGAGCCGCCGACGGCGCGCTCGATGATCTTCGTCACCCCCGACGGCGAGCGCTCGATGAACACCTATCTCGGCGCCTGCGTCGAGCTCGGGCCGGAGGACGTCGAGGCCGACAAGGCGTCGGGCGCCAAGGTTACCTATTTCGAGGGTTATCTGTGGGATCCGCCCCGCGCCAAGGAGGCGATCCGGCAGACGGCCAAGCTGGCGCACGCGGCGGGCCGCGAAGTGTCGATGACCTTGTCGGATTCGTTCTGCGTCGACCGCTACCGCGACGAGTTCCTCGACCTGATGCGCTCGGGCACCGTGGACATCGTCTTCGCCAACAGCCACGAGATCAAGTCGCTCTACCAGACCTCGTCCTTCGACGAGGCGCTGGCCCGGATCCGGAAGGACTGCAAAGTCGCCGCCGTGACGCGTTCGGAAAAAGGCTCCGTCATCGCGCGCGGCGACGAGACCGTCGTCATCCAGGCGACCGCCATCAAGGAGCTGGTCGACACGACGGGCGCCGGCGACCTCTATGCCGCGGGTTTCCTGCATGGCTATACGCAGGGCCGCGACCTCAAGACCTGCGGCGATCTCGGCTCACTGGCGGCCGGCCTGGTGATCCAGCAGATCGGCCCCAGGCCAAGGCAGAATCTGCGCAGAGAAGCCGAACTGGCGGGATTGCTGTAGGCGGCATATCGCAAGGTGCTGCCCACCGCACTTGCTGCAGGGCTGTTAAGACAAGCGCGTGCAGAAATGTCGCGTGCCCTTCCGTGAAGGATGGCAGTTTTCTCCAGATTTCGGATTTTGACGGCTCGGAAACATTTACGCTCTTCGGGCCAGCACTGTGGCCGATCATGGTGGCCAACACGCCATTTGACGAAGTCGTTAGCCAGGATCGTGCTGCTAGCGGATTTGCCGGAGCAGCCAGGCACGGCCTGCGCAAAACTGGGGCACAAGCGGCTCAGCTGGACCGGGGCCTTGGACCGTGCAAACCCGTAGCAGGTAAAAGGTTTCACATAAACACATAAACATTTCTTTATACGTTATTGACAGCAACACGAGGGGCTGCGATTGTTCGGGTGTCGTGGTTCTTCGCAAGGCGTTGCCCCAGCGGAGCTAAGAGGGAAGCCGGTGCAATGCCGGTGCTGCCCCCGCAACTGTAAGCGGCGAGCCTACCCACCAATGTCACTGGGGTGAACTGCCCCGGGAAGACGGGGCAGAGGCTGTGACCCGCGAGCCAGGAGACCTGCCACGGTGAACAACGTCCACGGGCGGGGTGTCTGGTGGCCGCGGCAGTTCGGCATTGATGCCGGCCTGTTAGCGCCTTCCTTGTCCCCGCCCCCAACCATCGGGGTATGGAATGAATGTCTCCCAGCAAGTTCCCATAGCAACGCTTGGCGTGCCGCGTATCGGTCGCCGGCGAGAACTGAAATTCGCGCTCGAAAGCTACTGGTCCGGAAAATCGTCTGCTGCCAACCTTCTGGCGACGGCGAAGGCGCTCCGTGCCGCCAGCTGGAGCGAGCAGCACGACCGCGGCGTGTCGAAAATCCCGTCGAACGATTTCTCACTGTATGACCATGTGCTCGACACCGCAGCAATGGTCGGCGCCGTGCCAGCTCGTTACGGCTGGATGAGCGGCGAGGTCCCGCTCGACATCTACTTCGCGATGGCGCGCGGGACGCAAGGCGATACGGCGGGTTGCGGACACGCCAGTCACGGGCATGCAGTTCAGGGGCAGCGCGTAACCGCGATGGAAATGACCAAATGGTTCGACACGAACTACCACTACATCGTGCCGGAGCTTGGCGACGATCAGACATTCGCCCTCTCGTCGACGAAACCAGTCGATCACTTTCTGGAGTCAAAAGAGCTCGGCATCCATACACGCCCGGTCATCCTTGGACCGATGACCTTCCTCAAGCTGGCGAAGTCTCCCGACCAGGGCTTTAATCCCATAGCGCTCTTACCGCGGCTGCTGCCCGTCTACGAGCAACTGCTTGGGAGGCTGGAGCTCTCGGGGGCCGACTGGGTGCAAATTGACGAGCCGGCGCTTGTGCTCGATCTCAACCCGAACGAACGAGCTGCCTTCGAATTCACCTACGGGCAGCTGTCGAAAGCCGCGCCCAAGTTGAAGATTATGCTGGCTACCTATTTTGGGCCGCTGGGAGACAATCTCGAGACCGCGCTTTCGCTGCGCCTGGCGGGCCTGCATCTCGACCTCGTGCGCGCTCCCGAGCAGTTGGTGACGGTTGGTCGGCTCGCACCGAAGGATCTGGTGCTCTCACTTGGCTTGATCGACGGGCGCAACGTCTGGCGCGCGAACCTTAATGCCATTCTCGACCGCATCGAGCCGGTGATTGCCGGCTGGCCGCTGGACCGCGTCGAAATTGCGCCTTCCTGCTCAATGCTTCATGTGCCGATGGACCTGCGGATGGAGACCGCGCTCGACGTGGACGTCGGGTCGTGGCTGGCATTCGCCGCCCAGAAGACTGAAGAGCTGCTCGTGCTGGCCCAAGCCCTATCGGAAGGCAGGGAGGCCGTAGCAGGCGCGCTGAAGGCTTCTGAAGAGGCGGCCGCCGCGCGCGCAATGTCTGGAAAGGTCCATGATCCGCTCGTCCACGGGCGCGTAAGCAGCATTGACGGCGGCAAGAAGCAACGAAAGAGCGCATTTGCCAAGCGCTCGAGAGTCCAGGCTGACACGCTCGGCCTGCCGCCGTTCCCCACGACGACCATCGGGTCCTTCCCGCAGACGCCCGAGGTGCGCAGGGCGCGCTCCGCACATGCCAAGGGCCGACTGAGCTATATCGACTACCAGGCGTTCCTGAAGAAGGAGACAGAGGCGGCGGTCCGTTGGCAGGAGGAAATCGGGTTGGACGTGCTGGTGCACGGCGAGTTCGAACGAAACGACATGGTGCAGCATTTCGGGGAGCAACTGTCCGGCCTCGCCTTCACCCAGCATGGCTGGGTGCAAAGTTACGGGTCCCGGCTTGTGCGCCCTCCCATCATCTTCGGCGACGTATCGCGGCCGAATCCGATGACAGTCCACTGGTGGCAATTTGCCCAGTCACTCACGAAAAAGCCGGTGAAGGGCATGCTCACAGGCCCGGTGACGATCCTCAACTGGTCTTTTGTTCGCGACGACGTACCCCGCGCCGAGGCCTGCTGCCAGATCGCACTCGCCATCCGCGATGAAGTGGCCGACCTGGAAAGAGCTGGCGCAAGGGTGATCCAGATCGATGAGGCCGCATTTCGCGAAGGCCTGCCCCTTCGGAAGTCCGATTGGAAACATTATCTCGGCTGGGCTGTCGAATGCTTCCGGATCGCTTCGACGGGCGTAGAGGACGCGACCCAAGTTCACACCCACATGTGCTATTCGGAGTTCAATGAGATCATCGATTCCATTGCTGAACTGGACGCGGACGTCATTTCGATTGAGACGTCGCGCTCCAAAATGGAACTGCTGGACGCCTTCACGAAGTCCAAATATCCGAACGAAATCGGTCCTGGCGTCTACGACATTCACTCACCACGTGTCCCGGAAGTCGGCGAGATTTTGCATCTCGCCCAACTTGCCCGCGAGCGACTGTCGGACAGCCAACTTTGGGTCAATCCGGACTGTGGCCTCAAGACGAGGAAATGGGAGGAAGTCCGCCCTGCCCTCATCAACATGGTCGCTGCAGCACGCGCGCTACGGGAGAAGGTCCAGGCGCAGGCCGCTGAGCCACTGTGAGCGGCAAGTATCTGACCCCGCGGGCTTCGGGGATAATTCGAGGCAGAAAGGACGCCATCGAAAAGCCGCGCGCAAGTCGGTAGGCACGAGCGGGGCCCCGCCCTTGTCGTCTAGCCGAAGGCCCGCTGGACGGCTGAGCCCGCGGGGCAGGATCTGGGAAGCCGCTTCTGGTCAGAGGACGGATGATCTAGAGCACGAGGTGTGAGAAGGCGGCTTCGTCCATGAGTTTCTGCCCCTCACATCGCCAGCGGTCAACAGACACTTCACCGAGGGGCGAACGTTTGCGGATGCCGCCTGTGCGTCCGTACTATTGAGATATCGCGGCGAGATCGATCATCGAGAGGATCGTGTCGAGTGATTGCGCCGCATGTGGCGGACATCGACAACATAGCCCGAGCCGAAAGCTGCTCTCATTCCTCATCCTTGAACTGAAACTTCGCTGCATCTGGCGCGGCGCTTGCTCCGCTTCCGCGGAGGTTCGAACTGGGTTTTCTCGCGCACCGCTCGCGGTTGGAGTGTTCGACACCAACGCAGCCGCCAACATCACGATCGGTCCAAAGATTTCAGCTTTGCTCTCGAAACCTACCTTTCCGTTCTTGGGGCTACCAGAGGAGAGGAGCGGCGAGGAGTGGAACCAAACCAAGTTGTAAGGAGCACCTGATGTCGAACATAATGAAGGCGCTGGTGAAGGCCAAGGCCGAGCCGGGCATCTGGATGGAAGAGGTGCCGGTGCCGGAAATCGGCCCCAACGACGTCCTGATCAAGGTGAAGAAGACCGCGATCTGCGGCACCGACGTCCACATCTACAATTGGGACCAGTGGGCGCAGAAGACGGTGCCCGTGCCGATGGTGACCGGCCATGAATTCGTCGGCACCGTCGCGGATTTCGGCGCCGCGGTCACCGAATACAAGGTCGGCCAACGCGTGTCGGGCGAAGGCCACATCGTCTGCGGACATTGCCGCAACTGCCGCGCGGGCAGGGGGCATCTGTGCCGCAACACGCTCGGCGTCGGCGTCAATCGCCCGGGCGCCTTCGGCGAGTACCTGGCGATCCCACAGCACAATGTCGTGCCGATCCCGGACGATGTGCCGGACGAGATCGCCGCGATCTTCGATCCCCTGGGCAATGCGGTTCACACCGCATTGTCATTCGATCTGGTCGGCGAGGACGTGCTGGTCACCGGCGCCGGACCGATCGGCATCATGGGCGCGCTGGTGGCGCAATGCGTCGGCGCCAGGAAGGTCGTTATCACCGATATCAATCCGGTTCGGCTGGATCTTGCGCGCAAGCTTGGCGTCCAGCACGTCGTCGACGCCTCCAAGGAAAAACTGCGCGACGTGATGCCGGCGCTCGGCATGACGGAGGGTTTTGATGTCGGCCTGGAAATGTCGGGGGCAGCCCCCGCCTTCCGCGACATGATCGACACCATGAACAATGGCGGCAAGATCGCCATCCTCGGCATTGCGCCGACCGGGTTCGAGATCGACTGGAACAAGGTCATCTTCAAGATGCTGCATCTCAAGGGCATCTATGGCCGCGAGATGTTCGAGACCTGGTACAAGATGATCGCGCTGGTCCAGGGCCCGCTCGACGTCTCAGGCCTGATCACGCACCGCATCGGCATCGATGATTTCCAGGTTGGATTCGACGCGATGCGCAGCGGCAGTTCGGGCAAGGTGGTGATGGACTGGTAGGTCGACTGGTCAGCGTGACTTTGCCGAGGTGCTGACAGGACACCACCTTGGCCTGCCGGCGATCTCCGCGCGGTAGCATGGCTGGCTACAAAGCAATGGCTCCTCCCCAACGTGCGCCGCTCAATCGGAGGCGACGTATCGCGGCCCAATCGCACGGCGGCGTTTTTGGCAATTCGCCCGGACCAGGCAACCAATGCTAACAGGCCCCGCGCGATCGTCTGCTATCCCAACGCCTAGGATCGAGGCCGAGGTGTTGTGGGCGTTTCAGGTGGCAAGATGGGATTTGCAATGTCCGGTCGCTTTCCGGTCACCGAGTTAAGGAAGGCAACGATCCGATCGATTTCGATTTGCGTTAGCTCTTGGCCAAGCTGGGTGGTGCCCATGATGGCGACCGCCTCTCTCAAGTCCCAGACCTTGCCCGAATGAAAGTATGGCGCGGTGATTGCTACATTGCGTAGCGACGGCACGCGGAAAACATAGGCATCCTCTGGTACATTGGTGACGGCAAATCGTCCCTTGTCGTTCTCCGGCAGAATTTCGGCGCTAGGCTTCTCAACGAGGCCGAATGGATAATAGCCTTCCCCACCAAGATTGACACCGGAATGGCAGGACGAGCAGCCCTTTTCGATAAAAAGGGCCAGGCCCTGTTTCGCTTCGGGGCCGATGGCGGTGTCATCGCCGTTGAGGTAGGCGTCGAAGGGGGCGGGCGTGACCAGTGTCGCCTCGTAATCTGCGAGTGCGTTGGCTAAGTTGTCGAAGGTGATGGGTTCGGCCTCCCCCGGGAAAGCTGAATGGAACCACTCCACATATTGCGGCATCGATTTGAACGTCTCGACCACTCGATGCGATGTGTTGGCCATCTCGACACCGGCCTCTATCGGCCCTTTGGCCTGAGCTTTCAGGTCTTTGGCGCGACCGTCCCAAAACTGTGATTTGTTGAAGATAGAGTTAAACACCGTCGGCGCGTTGCGCTGCCCCTTCTGCCAACCATGGCCAATCGAAGTTTCGCGATTGTCGTCGCCGCCGGTGGCCAGGTTGTGGCACGAGTTGCAGGAGAAAACGCCTGAGGACGAGAGGCGTGGATCGAAGAACAGTGCCTTGCCGAGGGCAATCCTCTCCGGCGTGCGCGGGTTATTGGTGACCGGCGGGATCGATGGCAAGGGCTTGAAGATGGCCAGTGCCGTTTCTTTGAGGTCTGGCGGAATGGACTGCGCAGCAAAAGCTGTGGCTGCAACGAGCGCAACAGCTATCGCTGTCAATAGACTTTTCATAGATGGAATCCTTACGATGTGCACGGAAACCATTCTCCACATGCGGCTTGCGAACGCCCTGCGCTAGATCAGCGGATCGAGGGAATCGTGCCACCGACCAAGCCGATCGAGCGGCAGAACAGTGACTGCGATTCATCATCCGATGACGATTCCAATGGCGGGCGCGCGCAATCACTGTTTGTTCGCCTGAGGGTTTGGTCGGTTCCCTGGCCTGTCGCCGCATGGTACCGCAACGACTACCTGTTTCACACGCGCAAGATTTCTGTCTCCAGCGCATTCACGGCTCATATTGCTTTCAAGGTTTCTGCGCCTTGCTCTTGCAATTAAGACGGACGAGATCGGGGCTGAACGGCGGATACCGGCGCAGTTATGGACAGCGATTACCGCGCAGACTAGTGTGACGGGCAGCGTGCAGTGGCGCTATAGGCCTCGATCCTGGACGAGCAACGAACAATGCTGTGGCGAGATTTGTTGCTTTCATCGGGAATCACCACTAGAAGCGGCGCTCCCCAAACCAATCCAGCGGAGAGTTTCATGCCAGAAGAAGACTTCGGAAGCGCCGACAACCTCATCGACCTTACCGCTGACGTTGTCTCAGCCTATGTTTCCAACAATCCCGTTCCGGTGGGCGAACTGTCTACCCTGATCGGCCAAGTGCACGAAGCTTTGAAACGCACGGCATCCGGTCGCGTCTCGGCACAAGAGCCGACGGTGTTGACGCCGGCCGTCCCGATCAGAAAATCGGTGACGCCGGACTACATTATCTCCCTTGAGGACGGCAAGAAATTCAAATCGCTAAAGCGTCACCTGTCGACCCATTACGGACTGAGCCCTGACGACTATCGCGCCAAATGGGGCCTGCCGGCGGACTATCCCATGGTCGCGCCGAACTACGCGGCTGCGCGCTCCGCATTGGCCAAGACAATGGGACTGGGCCGCAAACCAAAAGAGCCTGAGGTCTCGGCGCCCGAGAAGCCGTCTAGAAAGAAGGTATCAGCGTGACTTCCTCCATCCAGACCCGTTGTGGGACTGGTGGCTCGATCAGCAAGATGTGAGCGAAACACTCGAAAGGCGGGATCAAAATCCCGCCTTTTCCTTGCACGGTGTGATTACACGCCGCAAAACGCAATGGAACTGACATAGCGCAGAGACACAGGAGACCGCAGCGGTAAAAGGACCAATTTTCAGCTTGGGACGGAAACCGTTGCAGACCTCTATCCTGAAAGAATATCGCGAGGCTCTCCTGCCTTGGTACACCATCTATCCGACTGTGCCGGAGTTCACCGCCAGCGTCGGGGCTGTGAGCTATGAGGAATGGCTAAGAGGTCTGTCGGCTGACGATTCGGTATCGCTCTATCTCCACATCCCGTTCTGCCAATCGATTTGTTGGTTTTGCGGCTTCCCGACCACGATTGCCCGCAATCAGGGCCCAATCCTCAACTATCTGGACGTTCTGCGTAACGAGATCCGTTTGGTCTCGGAGAAAGTGCAGCAGGGGCTCGTCGTGAACGACGTACATTTCGGCGGGGGAACCCCGACCCTGATCGGGGCAGCCGAGTTCCTGGACACCATAGAACTCCTGCGCCGCCGCTTCGCGTTCAGGGAATCCGCTACGATCGCCGTCGAAATTGATCCGCGCACCTTCACGGCCGAGATCGCCGAAGCGTTGGGAGCAGCGAACGCGAGCCGCGCGAGCCTTGGGGTGCAGAGCTTTGATCCGATCGTTCAAAAAGCGATCAACCGGGTCCAGAGCGAGGCGCAGACGTCCGCTGCCGTCGAAAAGCTGCGCCGGCATGGAGTAAGCGGCATCAACTTCGATCTCATTTTTGGCCTCCCGAACCAGACTGTGGAGTCCTGCGTCGAGACTGCGATGGCGACTGTCGCCATGCGTCCCAACCGGCTCGCGGTGTTCGCCTACTCCCACATTCCATCGGTGATGAAGAATCAGCGTCTGATCGAGAAGACTGCGCTGCCTGACAGCGCCGCCTGCGCCGAACAGGCTGCCGCCGTGGCAGAGACGCTGGTTGCGGCCGGCTACCGTGAGATCGGCCTCGACCATTTCGCCTTGCCGGACGACGAACTTGCGCTGGCGCAGACCAGCGGTCGCCTACGGCGTAACTCGCTGGGTTACTCGGCCGATACCTGCAAAACCCTGATCGGTTTCGGCGCGTCCTCTATCGGGCGGGTCGGCGAGGGTTACGTCCAGAACGAGTTGACACGTGAGTGCTACAGCCAGCACATAGCAGCTGGCCGTCTGGCAACGTCAAAAGGCTACCCACTCACAGATGAAGACCGCGTGCGAGCCGCCATCATCGAACGGCTGATGTGCGATTTGCAGGCCGATGTGCCGGCAATTTGTGCGGCCTATGGATTCGATCCAACTCGCCTTCTGGATTCGGCTGCTGAACGCCTGGCGAAGCTGGCCGAGGATGGGATCGTGGACATCGAAACCGGTTTCATCCGGGTGCGGCAGGAGCATCGCTTCGTGATTCGCGCTGTTGCTGCCGCTTTCGATGATTTTGTCGACCGGACTGTCCCATAGCACAGCCAAGCATCGTGAGGGGGCCAAAGCGATAGCTCGTGCTAAACGGCCTGCTCGAAACGCGCCGAAGACCGGTCACGGCGCCCTGTGCGGATTTGAAGTGTTTCATATCCCGAATGGGCAAGCGTACCGCGTATAAGCGTCACAGTCACACGGTGACTTGTTTTGCGAGATGCGCGCCGGTCGACATCTGTGCCTATGAATACCCCCGTTTAGCAGGCAAGAAATTGGCCGGACGAAAGATCGTCGGCGCAATGATCTCGTTCACTTCCCGAGGCAGGGTCGTGTGCATCGCAAGTTTCGATGCGGCGGTCCCCTGTTCGTCAGTAATGGATCAACAGTCTTGGGGTTATGGGTGGAAACTAGCCTGGCCATAGCTAATAACGACGTGGGTACGATCCGAGAAATCTCAGGCCATCAATCTCCGCCAACGCGGCCAAAGCCGGATGCGTCAAAACGTGCCCAGCGACATCGACGACATAGTGATGGGTGTCCAGCCGCTCGCATGTCGGACGCTGATAGACATTGAGAACGGCTAAATCGTCCTTCGAGAACCTGTTCAGGACACAACTGAGATTTTGCTCTGAAACGCGGAGGTGAAGTGTTGTCCGGTCAAACCTGTCGGCGCAGGGGTGCTGCGCCCGAGCACCCACCACCGCGTAACGTTATGCAGGCCTTCTTCAGTTCCTGCTCGCAATATCTGTCGCAGCTTGATCTCATATGTCCAGATTCTTTCTGATGCGTGCGGTTGCCGTCGGCATCTGCTACGCAAGAACCTTCTGCAGACAATAAGAGGGCTGGGACCCGCTCTCTTCGTTTGCAAATATCTGTTTCAGTAACTCAGCAGCTTCCCGCAATCCGCCGCCCGGTCAGCGGGAGATCCGTGGTTCTTGCATATGGCGGACCCAGCGGCACTTCTGCCCGGCTCTCGCCGGGCAGAAGCAGAAAAGATCAGCCAGCTTTGCTGAGACTGCCCGCGGAGGACTTGCCGGTACGGCGGTCCTGTTCGACCTCGTAGTTGATCTTCTGGCCCTCATTGAGGGTCGAAAGGCCCGCTCGTTCGACAGCGGAAATGTGGACGAAAACGTCCTGACCTCCGTTGTCAGGCTGGATAAAACCGAATCCCTTGGTGCTGTTGAACCACTTCACCGTTCCAGTCGCCATAGCGTATTCCTTTGTAACCATTCAATGTAGGCAGGCTATAAGCCAGGTCCGCTTCATATCCGAGATTTTAGGGGCAGCAAAAGCGAAAATAGCAAAAGCCCCGGTCAAATCGCAAATCGGCTCGAGAGCTCCATCATGACCGCCTGTCACGGACAGCGTCTCCCGCGCTGGCGCTCCGAATGCAAACATAAGTTCTGCAACGCTCCGGTAACTTCAAGAACCGCGCCTATCGCTGGTTTGGAGTCGTGTTGCGGGACCTGCGGTCGGCCGAAGTGAGCAAGAGCACGCGGACGACCAGCAACCACGGGCGCGCTAACGTCACCATGTTCGCGCCGCTTTGCGGAGGGTATTGCACCTAGCAACCTCTTTACCGGCAAGCGCTCCCCGTCGGCGTTGTCTAACGTCGGACAATGTCAGATACGCAACACAGATTCCGGTGGATCGCATCCCCGAAACGGCTTTCTCATTTGGCACGGCTCGTGCGCGGTTCATGGAAACGCGCAGGAGAGTCGTCCCATGATCCCCACACAGAAAAATGCTGCCCCACTTTTCGCCGATCTACTGAAAATTGACACCCGAGCGGGGCCTGGCAGCATTGTGAGCGCTCGTCTGAACCGGCGCTCTCCACCAATCCACCTGCTCCAGGTGGGGGCGACAGGGACGCAGAACCTTCAAAATGAAGGACAACTCACTTCGGTTCGAGCCTTGTCAATCGCCCGGTCACCGCAACCGAAGCGACTGTCTGCCTGGCTGCGGGGCGCTCTTTTTGCGACCGCGATGGCATTTCTGACGACCGCGCCTGCGGCGGCCGCCAATGACATCAAGGCAGCGAAGTTCCTGCTCGAGAACGGCATGGAGGTGGTTGTCATTCCGGATCACCGCGCGCCCATCGTCACCCACATGATCTGGTACAAGGTCGGCAGCGCCGACGAGCCCCCTGGCAAGTCCGGCATCGCACATTTCCTCGAGCATCTGATGTTCAAAGGGACGGCCAATCACGGCGCCGGCGAGTTGGAGCGCGCGGTGTCCAAGATCGGGGGCTCTCTCAACGCCTTTACCTATTACGATTTTACTGCCTTCTACGAAATAGTGCCGCCTTCGGCACTGGAGCAGATGATGGGCTACGAGGCTGATCGCATGCGCAATCTCACCCTCACGGACAACGTCATCAAAACCGAGCGTGACGTGGTCCGCGAAGAGCGTCGCTCGAGGGTCGACAACAATCCGCAGGCGCTTCTCGATGAGGAGGTCGTCACGGCGCTCTGGCAGAGCCAACCTTACCGCATCCCAGTGATCGGCTGGATGCACGAGATCGAGAAGTTGAATCGCAGCGACGCCGTCACGTTTTATTACAAATACTACTGGCCGAGCAACGCCGTGCTGGTTGTGGCAGGCGACGTTGACCCCGAGGCCGTGAAGGCGCTGGCCGAGAAGACCTATGGCAACATCCCGCGTGGACCGGAGCTGCCGCCGCGTGAGCGCGCCTCTGAGCCGGTACAGAACACCAAGCGCACATTGACGCTGAGCGACGACCGCGTTTCGGTCCCCCTCTTCTCCAGACATTGGGTGGTGCCGTCCTATCGCACCGCCGAGCCCGGCGAAGCGGAGGCGCTGGACCTGCTGGCGGAGATCCTCGGCGGCGGTAGCCGCAGCCGGCTGTACCAGGAGCTCGTTGTCAAGCAGGGCATAGCCGCGGCGGCCTACGCTGATTTCCAGGGCACCATGCTGGACGCTGGCAAGTTCAGCATCCGTGGTTGGCCGCGCGGCGACGCCGAGCTTGCGGACGTCGAGGCCGCCCTCGACGCCGAGATAGCGCGCATCGCCAGCAACGGCGTCACCAGCGACGAACTGGAGCAGACGAAAAACCGCTATATCCGCTCGTTCATCTTCGCACATGACGAGCAGGACTCCGTGGCTAACATGTATGGCGACACGCTCGCCACAGGCGGCAATGTGAAAGACGTCGAGGAATGGCCGGACCGCATCCGCAAGGTCACCGCCGATCAGGTTAAGGCCGTTGCCGCCCGCTACCTCGCGTCCGACCATTCGACCACCGGCTATCTCCTGCCCAAGGAAAATTGATATGATGACGAACCTACACCGCTGGGCCATTCCACGAGGCTTGCCCTCTCCTTTTGGACATGGCTGGCGCCTCGCCTCCTCGCTGGCTGTGCTTTGCCTAGCCATTTTGTTCCTCACCCTCCCGGCACTTACCGCGCCTGCTGCCCTGAAGATCCAGGAGGTGAAATCTGAAAAGGGGATCACCGCCTGGCTGGTGGAAGACCATACGCTGCCAATCATCACGCTCGAGTTCGTGTTTGACGGTGGCACCAGCCACGACCCGGCCGGTAAGGAGGGGCTTGCCAATCTGATGACCGGCTTGTTCGACGAAGGCGCAGGCGATTACGGCGGCGACTCCTTTCAGGTGCGGCTCGACGATGCCGGCGCTGAGATGAGCTTCCAAGCGCGGCGTGATGGCATCTATGGCTCGGTGCGCATGCTTTCCCTGCGCCGGGACGCCGCTTTCGATCTTATCAGGCTCGCGTTGAACAGGCCCCGCTTCGATCAGGAACCCTTTGACCGAATCCGCGCTCAGCTTCTCTCCGGCATCATCGCCAACGAGCGCGAACCTCACGCGATCGGCGAGGATGCGTGGCGACGCAGTATCTACGGCGCGCACCCTTATTCGAGGCCGCCCGAGGGTACCAAGCAAAGCCTGGCCCGCATAACGCCCACCGATCTAAGCGCCTTCCACAAGGCCGCTTTGGCCCTCGGTGGGCTGCACGTCGCGGTCGTGGGCGACATAGATGCCAAGTCCCTGAGTGCAAGGCTCGACCAGTTGTTCGGCGATTTGCCCCCGAAACAGACGCTTGCGACGGTACCTGATGTCACCCCGAAGCTCGGCCAGTCGACCTTGGTTGCCTACGCCCTGCCCCAGACTTCGCTCCAGCTGGCTTTTCCCGGCATCGGACGCAGCGACCCGGAATTCTATGCCGTGCAGCTGATAAACGACATACTGGGTGGTTCGCCATTTACCTCACGACTGTTCCAGGAAGTGCGTGAAAAGCGTGGCCTTGCCTACAGTGTCTCCTCTCGCTTGGAAACCTACCAGCATTCCAACACGCTTGTCGTGACCACGTCGACGCGCGCCGACAAGGCGGCCGAGACGCTCGGCCTGATAAGAGAGGTAATCAAGGATTTGGTGGACACAGGCCCAACAGCGGCCGAGCTCGATGCGAGCAAGAAGCATCTGATCGGCGCCTACGCTATCCAGAATCTGGGTTCGTCCAGATCCATTTCAGCCACGCTTCTCGCGTTGCAGCTTGACAAACTTGGCATAGATTACGTTCAGCGCCTCCCGGCCCTCATCCAACAAGTGACGATCGACCAGGTCAGGGCGGCGGCGAAGAATCTGCTTTCGGCCGAGCCAGCCATTATGGGTGTTGGCCCAGGGCTTGCCCATGTCCCGTGACGACCGGCAATCTCACGCTCTACTAGGGCCCGCGCTGATCGTCTTCGGAACGGCGTGAATGCTGAATCGGCCAACAGTCGGCAAGAAAGGGACTCCAACTTTCCCTTAAAGCGCGAAAGTTAGGATCTCTGTTCACTTGGGCCGGTCGGCAGACTGCAATGACAAGATCGGTCAAGACGGCAGCCGCGGAAGTGCCGGTATAGACCCAGATGGCGGACCACGTGGCTCCACGGCCCCGATGGAGTGCTGTTTTCCAACTAGGGATTCCTCAGTTGCTAGGCCGAAGCGGATCTTGCGGTTGGGTTGAGCCTGCCAGCGTATCCGACATACTCCGCAACCAGGTTCGTTCTTTTGAGTATTTTATGGAGCGATTGATTGGGTAACGTCGCTTGTCTCACCGGTTCAAGGTCATGTGCGACTGCAGGCAGTGCTCTCCTCGCGCAAGCGTGATGGCGCCAACTTCCGTTAGGAGCAGCGACTTTACTTAGGCTCGAGGACGATCACGGCTTTCAACACAAAGCCTCAAACGCGCTGAGAGATGCCCCAAAAGAAGAAGCTCGGAAGAAAAGCAACTTCTTCGGAAGGAACCTTCTGCCCAGTTTAGTCGAGTGATCATCAAATGCAGCCTCACCGTCACTTTGGCGGAGGAGTCCTGTCGTGCGCGCAGAACCAGCCGCGGTGGGGGAAGCCGATGTCCATTCTTGAGGTTGCACTGGTGAGAACCGGAATCAATCGACTGGAACGGTCAATCTTCTGGCTTTAGGGTGAGTGGAATGGTCTACCGGCCCTCTGTCCGAGGTCCTATCAAGACCGTCAGGGTCCGCAGTACACACAGACGGCCTGTCGACCTACATATCAGCCCCACCTTGAGAGGAATACGGTATTGCCCCTGTGCCTGCCGATGATCCGTCACTTGAAATCCCCGGACCTGTTTGGCGCCATCGATAGCTTGCCGGCGCTCGGCACGCCGATTAGCGAGCGGACATTCGAGGTCCTCAATCCGTCGAGCGGTGAAGTGCTGGCTGTGCTTCCCGACATGGGTGTGGAGGAGACGCGCGCTGCGATCGACAGGGCCTATGTAGCGCAGCCTGGATGGGCGGGGCTGACCGCCCGAGAACGCAGCGACGTTTTGTTGCGGTGGCATGAGCTGATCATTGATCACACCGACGATCTTGCCGCGATGCTGACTGCTGAGATGGGCAAGCCGTTTACCGAGGCCAAGTCGGAGGTTTCGCACGCGGCCGCGTATCTGCAATGGTACGCCGAAGAAGCCAATCGCATCTATGGTGAGACGATCCCCGCACCGTCGACAGACCGTCGCATGCTGGTGATCAAGCAGCCCATCGGTGTGGTCGGCACGATTACGCCTTGGAATTTCCCGGCGTCGATGGTGGCGCGCAAGATCTCGCCGGCTCTGGCGGCGGGCTGCACGATCGTGCTTAAGCCTGCTGAACAGACGCCGCTCGTGGCAGGTGCAATGTTCGCCCTCGCGCACCAAGCTGGCTTTCCCGACGGCGTGGTGAACCTAATTTATGCGTCTGAAGGTGATGGCGTCGGACGTGAACTTTGCTCCAACCCGAAGGTCCGAAAGATCAGCTTTACAGGCTCGACCGAGGTTGGCAGGCTGCTCATGCGCCAGTGCTCGGACCAGATCAAGAAAGTCAGCCTGGAGCTCGGCGGTAATGCGCCTTTTATCGTCTTCGACGCCGCCGACATAGACGCTGCGGTTGACGGCGCGATCCAGGCGAAGTTTCGCAACGCCGGCCAGACTTGCGTTTCAGCGAACCGGCTTTACGTCCAATCGAGCGTTCACGATGAGTTCGTCGAGAAGTTCGTGGAGAAAGCCCGGTCCTTGTCGGTCGGCGACGGCTTCGCTCCGGCAGTGGACGTCGGACCGCTCATCGACTTGCATGCTTTGGCCAAGATCGAGTCCCACATCGCAGATGCCGTTGCCAAGGGTGGGACAATTCGATGCGGGGGCGAACGTATTGGCAAGGATGGGACCTTCTTCAAACCGACCGTCCTCACTGAAATCTCCAGCATCATGGCGGTTGCGCAAGAGGAGACTTTCGGGCCGCTGGCCCCGATCATTCGCTTCCACGATGCGGATCAGGTTGTGCGTGAGGCCAACGACACGATTTACGGCCTCGCCGCCTATTTCTATGCCTCGAATTTGAAGCGTGTCTGGCGCGTTGCCGAGGCATTGGAATACGGCATGGTTGGCATCAACACCGGGCGAATGTCTTCGGAGGCGGCGCCCTTTGGCGGCATGAAGCAGTCCGGCATTGGGCGAGAAGGTTCCCGCCACGGGCTCGAAGACTACCTCGAAATGAAATACCTCTGCATGGGCGGCATCTGATCTCTGCGTGGATGGACACCTCAGGCGCAGAATGAACCAAAAGCATGATCGAGCGCTTTGGAGAACCTTGTTGCGGATGGTTTCGGGTCATTCACCGCGACCTCCGGCCTGCGCGCCTTAAGTGAGATCCAGACGCCCAGCTACGTTGAACCGCCTCTGCGGCGACGCGGCAAGGCCCCGCTAGCCGACGGTAGGTTGCTTATCCTATCCAAGCGCGGCACGTCTCGCCAGGTTCGTGGTTCAATGAAAATAGAACGCGATTATCAATCAGCTGCACTGACGCCGCGATTCTCGTCAAGCCGACGGTGCAGGGGGTCCGCACGGTGAGCGGGTGTACCGATATGGTTACGCTGCAGCCTCCTTATTGCCGCACGGCCAATTAAGCGCCCTTCGCGCATCGCTCTCAATCGGTGCAGTCGCAGGCATTCTCGCCTAGAGAAGATTCAGTGACACAAGACGTGCCCAGGCCGTGCATGCACGAAAGACATTGAGGGTTGAGATCCAATGATTACAGCGCATCTGCTCGACATGGACGGGGTCCTGGCCCGGGGCGGCCAACCGATCCGCTGGCTCGGTCGACTATGTCGCCGGACTAATCGCCAGGGGTGAGCCGTTCAGATCTTCACCAATAACTCGCGCTTCACGCCCGAAGATCATGCCGAGCGTCTAAGAGCGGTTGGCTTCGCCGTACAGCCAGAGCACATCTACAATCGGCGCTCGCCACCGCGCGGTTCATGGAACTGCAAAAGCACAAATCATCTGCCTGTGTCATCGGCGACCACGGTCTTGTCGAGGCCCTGCGGCAGGCAGGCTGCCGGATAACGGAGTTTGCCCCCGAGTTCGTGGTCCTCGGGGACACAATTTCGTACGATTACGAGCAGATCGCAATTGGCGCCGAGCTTGTGGCGAGGGGCGCGCGTTTTCTCGCCACCAATCTGGATGCGCAGCGGCAAGTTCCGCCTCCTCGACTGCCTTTCGGCACCAGCCCGCATAGCCGGACGCGAAACATTGCGTCTCTAATTTAAAGTCCTGGACGCGAGCACGTCTGAACCCGCATGCCCGGCAGGAGACTGAGCTCGCTGCCGGGCCGGCTACGCCTCGGGAGGTGGCGTAAGTCCGCGACCTTCGTGGCGGGGGGAACCACTCAGTCCGCGCGTTTTGCTGAGCGTGCATATACCGTGCCAAGGCAAAAGCCTTTTGCAACACGCGACGTGACAGCTCTTTCTCCGTTGCGTACTCGACATTGTCACCTATGGGACAATGTCGAACGTGCCTCTCAGCATCGACTGACGCCTGAACCAGAGCGCACCTTTAATTGCCGTTCCCCGCCAAGTCGACCGGGCAGACTGGCGGTGACCGGTTCCAGCACCGAACGATTCGACGGCTGATGTACAGGTCGGATTGTTCCTTTTCAAAGAAGGAAATCCCTGTACCCTCCCTGCATGAGGGCGCGGCCACGAGAGACCGCGCGGCGAATGCGGTCGCGCAGATGATCGCGAGGATCCCTCCAGTCGGCATGGACGCGCCGTTGACCGATCAGCGCTTCGGCAAGCTCGCGATGTGACGCCCCAGCAAGTGAGCCGTGGAGCGCACGAAGAACGAAGGACAAACGGGGACCCCGTTTTTCTGGCGGCAACAAGCGGGCAGGCAGATGTTGATCCAGATTTAGAGCATTGAGGTACTCGAGCGCCCTCAGGCGCTGTTTCGAGAGCGTCGCGGGCCAGATAGCCTCGGTACGGAGGCAAACGGGGCGCAAGATATCCGCGCCAGAGACGGCGAGCTGGAGCGTATGCTCCGCGTTGCGAAGAAGAACATGCTGGCTCTTGTCGGGCGCCAGCAGGACCGTCGCACGGCATGGCAATGCCGAGAGTTCGAACGGCCCTGTCGCCGACCACGTAGACAGCTGTTCCGCAATCACCGGCAGCACATGCACGCACCAGATCGGAGACCAGAATACGAGCGAATTTCGCCCGTAGGACTCGGCGAAACAGGATACCCCAGCTTGACAGGTCACCAGCCGACCTGACTACGTCGAGAGAGGGTCCGTAGGACAAAGTACTGGCCTGCTGGCTTGCAGCGATCACGTCACGCTGGAATGCTGGATTGCGACGTAAGAACTCCCAGGCCCACTCGCGCGGCGTCAGGCCAGCAGTGTAATCGTATGATCTTTCATCGCGCCAATCCGGCTCGTCCGCGCCTTTCACGAGAACTGCAGGCAATATTGTGCTCCCCTGCCCGCTCCCACGGACGTCGAAACACCATGCCACTTGGCAAAGCGCTGGCGCCGAGGGCACCAGACCTCGATGGCGTCGTTTCGTCGAAGCGTGCGCCAATGGCACTGTCGAGAGCAGATGACGCGCGCAACCAGCGAGCAGACCGTCGAACCGCCGCAGAGACAGCCAAGGCGGCCGGAGCACGCCAAGGGAGTCGGTTCGATAGCGGTGATCGGCTCCTGCGTGTTCGAGACGTTCCTTGGAGGTGCAGTGGCGTGGTGGATTGCACGCTGATTGTGGGCAGGTTGTCGTAGCGCGAGCGTTATAAGCTCAGTCATCGGAGGTCTCCTGAGAGAAATGCCGCCATTGGAGGCCAAGTTTCACGCTGTGGCAGCCTGTATAGGTTTACAGGTTAAGGCGACTGTTCAGTGCGCTCGCCAAACGAACCGGCGAGGCTCGCATTGCTTCTAGGGTTGGTGCTCACGCCGGGCTTTGAGCGGCTGGGAGATGGAGCCGGCTGGGGCCACTTGCGCCTGCTGCCGCCAATTTCACAGGCTGACTTGTCCCACCTTGGCTTTGGTGCGGGCATACAGATCGCAGCGTAAGCCAAAAACCGCCGATCGTTTGCCGTCTCAGCGGGCGGCGGAGCTTCCCTGTCTCCTGCCCCTCATACTTGTAGATCGGACGACGGTCGCCAGCACCTGAATGTAGCTACGACCACTCCCACGTGTTCGCTCGAGCGCAGCTTGCTGGGTAAGCGCTGTTCCGGCGGCACCTTTCGCGCGTGGATGTAAGGGACGATGTTCGAGGCCTTTGAGGGCTTCGACATATGACGGTTTCAGAGTTTACGCTTAAGTCCAGGGACGGTGAGCCGGTCCGTCGGCTGGAGATCTTCACTGGTTCGGGTCGGCGGCGTGAGTGGCCGCCGGAGGAGAAGGCCCGGATAGTGGCGGAGAGCTACGAGGCGGGCGAGACGGTTTGTGCTGTGGCACGCCGGTATGGACTTTCCCCGCAGCAATTGTTCACCTGGCGTCGGGCTGCTCGCCGGCCGATGGGGGAGGAAGCGATATCGGAATCCATGTTCGTGCCGGCGGTGGTGACGGCAGCGCCTCCGACGCCTGCGGCGAAGCATCGGCCACAGCCAAAGAAGCGGGAGCCGGCTCGAGACGCTGGTGAGATCGAGCTCGAGATCGACGGCATCGCAATGCGGGTGGGTCGTGGGGCGGATTCGAAGACGGTTGCAGCGGTGATCCGTGCGCTGAGGGCAACGTCGTGATCGGGCCAACGGGAGCGGTCAAGGTCATGGTGGCGACGAAGCCGGTCGACTTCCGCAAGGGAGCGGAAGGTCTGGCAGCGCTCGTGCGCGAGGCTATGGGCGCGGATCCGTTCTCGGGCGCGGTCTACGTGTTCCGGGCCAAGCGGGCCGACCGCATCAAGCTCGTCTACTTCGACGGCACGGGCGTATGCTTGTTCGCCAAGCGGCTGGAGGATGGCAAGTTCTGCTGGCCGGGCATTACCGATGGTGTCGTGCGACTGACGGCGGCACAGTTGCAGGCACTCCTGGAAGGCCTCGACTGGCGGCGGGTGCACGAGACGCGCCAGATGCGTGTTCCAACGACGGCGAGCTAACCATCGCATTATTGCCAAATCACTGGAATCCATGCTTGAATCCGCTTCGTGACTGACGCGGCCGCTGCCCTACCCGACGATCCTCAAGCGCTTCAGGCGATGCTTCTGGCCGCGCGCGCGGAGAATGAGAGGCTCCGCCAAATCATCAAGGAGTTGCAGCGCTATCGCTTCGGCCGAAGGGCGGAGAGCCTGCCTGAGGACCAGCTGCTTTTGGGGCTGGAGGAAGCCGAGCAGGTAGAGGCGGAGGGCTTCGCCAGCGCGGAAGCCGCGGACCCCTCAAAGCGTGATGCCAGGGCTCGTAAGCGTCGCGCCAACCGCGGCTCGTTGCCCACCCATCTGTCGCGCGTCGAGCAGGTAATCGACATTGCCGACAAGATCTGCCCGTGCTGCCAAGGTCAGCTGCATGTTATGGGCGAGGACGTCTCCGAGCGTCTCGACATCGTGCCCGCCCAGTTCCGTGTGATTGTCACCCGTCGACCGAAGTATGCCTGTCGGGCCTGCGAAGAGGTGGTCGTGCAGGCGCCAGCGCCGGCACGTCTCGTCGAAGGCGGCATTCCTACAGAGGCCACGGTGGCTCATGTTCTGGTGTCGAAGTATGCCGACCACCTTCCCCTATATCGTCAGGCCCAGATCTACGCCCGCCAGGGCGTCAATCTCGACCGTTCGACACTCGCCGACTGGGTGGGCAAGGCAGCTTTCCTGCTTCGCCCTGTGCATGAGCGGCTGTTCGAGCGGCTGAAGGCTTCAGACAAGCTCTTCGCGGACGAGACCACTGCGCCTGTGCTTGATCCGGGCCGGGGGCGGACCAAAACGGGGCAGTTGTTCGCCTATGCCCGAGACGACCGACCTTGGGGCGGAATGGACCTACCCGGCGTCGCCTATCTCTACGCTCCGGACCGCAAGGCCGAACAGCCGATCCGGCATCTTCAGGGCTTTGTCGGAACCCTGCAGGTCGACGGATACGCGGGTTACAAGGCGCTGGCCGAACGCAACGCCGTGAGCTTGGCCTTTTGCTGGTCGCACGTGCGTCGCCGCTTCTATGAGCTCGCGCAGTCCGGCCCCGCGCCGATCGCGACGGAGGCGCTCGCCCGCATCGCCCAACTCTACCACGTTGAGAGCGATATCCGCGGTCGTTCCGCCGACGAACGCCGCGCCGTCCGGCAGGAGAAAAGCCGTCCCGTCATCAATGCCCTTGAGCCGTGGCTTGGACAGCAACTCACCCTTATCAGCCAGAAGACCAAGCTGGCGGAAGCCATCCGCTACGCGCTCTCGCGCTGGCAAGGTCTGACACGATTCCTCGACAACGGTACGATCGAGATCGACTCCAACGTCGTCGAGCGCGCCATCCGTCCCATTGCGCTGAACCGCAAGAATGCGCTCTTCGCCGGCTCCGACGGCGGCGCCGAGCATTGGGCAACGATCGCTTCGCTGATCGAGACATGCAAGCTCAACGGCGTCGAGCCTCACACCTACCTCGCTGACGTGATCGCCCGGATCGTCGCCGGCCATCCACAAAGCCAGATCGACGATCTGCTGCCTTGGGCCTACAGACCTATGCCGCTCAAGGCAGTGGCCTGAGAACAGCGGTTACCTTGCTGGCGCGAGCGGCAGACTTGAAAAATCCATCAAGTGGACGGTTCAGGCCAAGTTTGCTGGCGTGCTCAGAGACCATCAGGTCGGTCTAGTGGCGCCCGCGGTTTTCTCGGATCTCTTTGCCGCTGGCGGTGTCAGATCCATAGGCTCAGCCGTCTCGAGTCACTCAAGCGTCCATCACCTCATCTCTATTTGCCTGCGTGAAGCGTTCCGGAGCGAAGATGTCGGACCCAACCAAGTTCACTTCGAGCTCACCGCTCGAGTTCGTGCACGGTGTCACCGCGCCGAAGGTTGATCCCATGATACGGGGTGCACTCGTTGTCGCATTCGCGACGATGTCTGACATCTGACACAGCGCTGCCAGAGCGATCCCATTGTTCCGTAAGGATTTCCCAGTTGGCATGACGGTTGCGGTCCTATGCGCAAAAGCACTGCGACGCCGCACCGAGTGGGAAGAACTCATTCATGATCACGCTTTTCGAACGTGCGGGCGCCGCCGCAAACATTGATCCTTCTCGAGCAGGCGAGAGCCATTGCGCCTTCATTCCTCAGGTCTTTCGGACATGAGCGAATTCGATTTCCGTCCAACGCTGGATGCACCCGACGATGACCCCCATCTTTGGCTCGAAGATGTAGAAGGCGAACGGGCACTTGCGTGGGCCGCCAGCCAGTCGGCAAAGACCCTGAAGCACTTCGCGGGAATGCAGTTCGAGCGCGACCGGGCGGCGCTGGCAGCCATTTTCGACCGTCGCGACAGAATTCCCCTGGTCACGCGCCACGGTCAGTACCTCTACAATTTCTGGCGAGATGCCGGAAATCCGCGCGGACTGTGGCGCCGGATCACCCTTGCCGTCTACATGCAGGCGGATCCCCAATGGGAGCTACTGCTCGATCTGGACGCCCTCGCGGGTAGCGACGGAGAAGACTGGGTCTGGGGCGGCGCGTCGATCGAGCCGGAGACGCGCGAAAGAGCCGTCTTGCGCCTGTCGCGCGGCGGCAGCGACGCGGTCGTGCATCGCGAATTCGACCTGAGTTCTCTGAGCTTTGTCGCCGACGGTTTCAATCTCCCCGAGGCCAAGGGTTACATTGATTGGCTCGACCCCAACACGCTTCTGCTTTCCAGTGCGCTTGGTGATGGCATGGCCACCCGCTCCGGTTACGCGCGCACCGTGCGACTGTGGAAGCGTGGCGCGGATCCCCTCGCGGCGCCGGTAATCTTCGAGACCGGTTCCGAAACCCTGGGTGTGTCTGGCCATCTGGACCGTACCGCCGAGAGCGAGCGCCTGTGGTTCATCGAGCAGCTGGCCTGCTTCGAGCAGATAGTCCGCATTGGCGATGAAAGCGGGCCGAAGATTGAGATCGACCTTCCTAAGGACGCCAGGTGGGATACCTTCGGCGATTGGCTCGCGGTAAAGCCGCGCAAAGCATGGACGGTTGGCGGCACAACCTATTGCGCCGACGCGCTGATCGGCATCTCACTTTCCGCTTTCCTGGCCGGCGAGCGCCGTTTCAGTACCCTGTTTGAACCGGACGAGAGACGCTGTCTGCAGTCATTGTTCTGGAATGACGGGAAGCTCATTATCGCCTACTTGGCGAACCTCGTTCCGAGAGTCGAGGTGTTCACGCCGGGCCCGCAGGAATGGACGCGCCGAGCCCTGGACACCGTTCCCGTGCAAGGGACTGTTCACCTCCGGTCACTCGATGCGGCAGTTCACGAGACCAATGGAGAGGTCCTAGTTTCCGCTCAGGACCCGATCACGCCGCGGCAGCTTATCCTGTTCGATCTCAATGCCGCGCCGCCGCTCGGTGCTCCAGTGATCCTGAAGCGCAACCCGGAGACTTTCGACGCATCCGGACTGGTGGTCACGCGCCACGAGGCAGTCTCGATTGATCATGAGATGATCCCCTATACGCAGGTTGGTCCGGCGAAGGGGAACGGAGATGCCCCGGTTCACCTTTCCGCCTATGGCGGGTTCGGCAAATCGCTCCTGCCCTACTACTACCCCTCGCGCGGCAAGCTGTGGCTCGAGCGCGGCGGCACGTGTGGGTGGCGAACATCCGCGGGGGCGGCGAGTTCGGCACCCGCTGGCACGATGCCGGGCGGAGGGAGGGCAAGCGTCTCGCCCATGACGATTTCGCCGCCGTTGCCGCCGACCTCGTGCGAAGGGGCATTACGCTGCCGAGGCGGATTGCCGCCCAGGGCGGCTCAAATGGCGGCCTGCTGATCGCCAACATGCTTACCCGCTATCCTGAGCGTTTCGGCGCGCTGTTCTGCATGGTTCCGCTTATCGACATGCGCCGCTACACCAAACTCCTGGCGGGCGCGAGCTGGACCGACGAATATGGCGATCCCGACAGGGCTGACGATTGGGCTTTCCTGAAGGAAATCTCCGCCTACCACGCTGCAAGACCGGGACAGCCCTACCCGCCTATCCTGTTCGCGAGCATGAGACGCGACGACCGCGTACACCCTGGCCACGCGCGCAAGATGGCCGCAAAACTGCAGGCTCTTGGCTATCCCGCTTACTTCTTCGAACTCAGCTCGGGCGGACACGGCTGCGGCAAGGACAAGAGCGAGCGAGCCGCATTCATCGCCCTAAGCAACAATTTCCTTCGCAGCGCGATCGGCTGGCGAGCGGAGAGCGTTCATTGATGACTGGGACCCGCGACAAAGCAACCACAAACCAATGAGTATAGGTTTTGGCTGGGGCAAAGATGCAGATGCAAACACCACTGCTAACCAGAGGCAATACTCGCAACAATTCACGATTTCTGACGAGCCGAGGAGAGAATAATGGCGACAAAGCTAACCAACGTGGCGCGCGGCGTAATAGCGGCGATCACCCTAATCATGATCGGACAGCAGGCGGTCGCGGCTGACGTTCCAGAGGTCCCGTGCGACCCCGACGAGGGTGCCTGGGTGCGGGAATGGGCTAGCCCCTGGCAGATCCGCCTGCGCGCCTTGGGAGTCATCACTGAGAATTCGGGCTACGTTGATGCGGTGCCCGGCTCCGGTCTTTCCTATTCGAACACCGTGACGCCGGAACTCGACATCTCGTACTTCTTCACCGACAACGTCGCCGCCGAGCTTATCCTCGGCACCACCTATGCCAATATAACGGGCCAGGGTTCGATCAGTGGGTTGCGCAATATCGGCAAGGTTTGGCTGCTGCCGCCGACGCTGACATTGCAGTACCATTTTACCGATTTCGGGGCCTTCAAGCCCTATGTCGGCGCGGGCGTGAATTACACAGTCTTCTATAACCAGGACGCCGGCGGCGCCGACGCTCTCAAGGTGAAGAACACGTTCGGCACCGCGCTGCAGGTCGGGTTCGACTACATGGTGGACCAACACTGGGGCGTCAACTTCGACGTGAAGAAGTTATTTCTCAAGGCGGACTTCGACGTCACGGTGGCCGGCGCGAAGCTGACCGGGAAAGCCGAGCTTGATCCCTGGCTGATCGGCGCAGGTGTCACGTACCGATTCTGATAACGCGGCCTCGTGAGCGCGCTTTGAGCCAACGGGCGCCCTCAGGCGCCCGTTGGCGTTCCCCCTTCCTCGGGTTAGTTTCAGTTTCCCGTGGCGACTTCTGCAAGAACGCCCAGCACAAGGACGCCTGTCGAGGTACGCGATCAGCATGCGTCGCGCCCACCTTTGATCAGAACGTCGTAACCTCGACTGCAACGTCGTAGCGCTGGTTCTCTCAGTTACCTTGCCCGCGAGCCCCGCCGAACACTCATCGGCAATGGGATGGCGACGATAGCTGGTCGCCCCGGGGAAGATCGGACCTCCAGTGAGAGCCAGTGAGCGCCGTCAGGCGCTGGCGCCTAGTAATTACATGAACGGCCACTTCAGGCCTGTTTGTCGGGCCGTACCAGATCCACGTGGCTGACGCCGAGCGCCAACGCCAGTTCATAGATCGTGATGATCGTCGGATTTCTTCGGCCCTTCTCCAAACCGCTGATGTACTGCTGGCTGAAGCCGGAAATGTCGGCAAGCTGCTCCTGGGTCAGACGCTTCCTTTGCCTGATCCGCTGCACATTCCGTCCGATCAACTTGCGCATATCCATGCACGCAAGCCACCGGATCAGGCGACTTGAGTTTATCAACTATAATATGTAATCCACATTTTGCCGGGAGAGGGCTTCGCGGAGGCGATCATCTGGAGCTAGGATCAGCAATGTTACAGCCTAAATCGGACTTGGCGATTGCCGACGAAGTGCCCTGGTCAGACGGCATCACAGCCTACGACAAGGAGCACTTTACAACCTACATGAGGCTCCTCGATGCATCCGGCGACGATGCTACTGAAGAGGAAATGGCAGATCTGATCCTCGGCATTGATCCGAGACGAGAACCGGAGCGTGCGAGGAAGGCTGTTCGCAGTCATCTTGACCGTGCAAACTGGGTGATGACAAGCGGGTACAAGGAATTGTTCGACAGCTGAGAAATTGCGCAGTGCTCGCGCCGTGGCCGCCACTGCTTTGGCTACAGCCCCCTCCTCGGCGCCTGACCAGGCATCCAGGAACTGCCAACGGCAACCTCAATTCGGTTCATAGGCATCGGTTTTGGCCGGTCGGGGGTCTGATGCGACAAAAGGAATCGCGTGCCGTTAGGGTGGGCAGTAGCCAGAGCAGCACGTCATCGAGTGCCGCTCCCCACCCACGAGTAACAAGTGTGTAGGTTTTCGGTGAAGCTGGATATTCAAATAGCCGGCGCCCGCCACGGTTGACGCTCGACGTCAGCAGTATGGGGCGAGCTATCCTCATAACCATGCAACGCGGACTAGCGTCGGAACGAGACGCCGACTGAGCCCTTTGAGTGCAAACTGTGACGGGAATATACGACTGCATCGCGCCTGACCACGCCGGGCGGAACAAAGGGTCTCAGCATCCCTTCGCCGCTGTTAAAATGCTGCGACCGATGGCCCGAGCACAGCGGATCAAAGAGCTACTCAGAGGATCGAGCTCCCTTGGGACCCCAAAAGGGCTATGGCCTGATTTTGCGTGCGCACGCCCAGCTTCTTCTTGGCGTTCTCCAAATGGAATGCGATGGTGCGCGGCTTAATGCCCAAGATGCGGCCGGTTACCCAGGCTGAATTGCCGCGCGCTGCCGACCGCAGGCACACATATTCGCGCGATGTCAGCAAGATCCCATCCACGGTTCGATCGCCCGGCAGTTTGCGGCGAACGCAACGATGAAAGCAGGTGGCCATCAGCTGAAGAGCTTGTTCGTACCGCTCGATGACCCGAAGAAATACTGGACGAGGCTCATCGGCGGCGAAAGTAACCGCGGCAATGCGGCCTCGTAGATCGACGATTGGGATCGTCAATCCGCAGCGGATGCTGAATTGGGCCGCCTCATCAAATAGCTGCTGTTGAGCCGGCGACATCTTACCGCCCCACAAATCCGATCCCCATTGAAACGGGCGGCCGCCCTTTCGAGCACGCAAGATGACAGGATCGAGCTTCTCATACTGATTTTCCAGATACTGCATGGCCCAGCGAGGTGGGTAATTCGAAATTAGCCTTGGCTTGCCGGAAGGCAGTGATGGCAAAGACAGGTACGCAAAAGAGAGTAGGTCAAATCTTGCGGCCGCCTCAGCCAAGGCTTCCCGGAAATCTGCCTCATCGAGACTCCGTGACAGTCTTTCAAGGAATGTCTCGAAAACAAGTGGCATGTCCCTCGTCATAGTCGCGCTCGCTTCTTCCCTTTCTGCACGCCTCCCGGCCGCCGCGTGCATGGCCGGACAACTGTCATTGACTTCGCAGGCCTCGCGGAGCTGATCAGCAGATATGGCCACACTGGGCTTGAGATGTGAGAATTCACCGCCGCGATTGTTCTGCTCCAATAGATGATGGAGGACGATATCTTCGGCGTGGCCGCTCCGTGGAACGGTGGTGATGGCGCGCTGCAATGGCGTAAAGTCGCGTCTAAGTTCGATCTGCATCCCAATACGCAAATCATCTTTGAACGCCCGATTCCCGACGGCCCATTGTGATCCTGATGGGGTGAATCAAAAGCGCGCCCTGCCGGCGGGGAGGTACACCGGCAGGGCGCGCCGCACAAAGGCCCTGGTTGTTGGGGGACAGGACAGTGGCGGCAGAACTGGTTCGGTTACAACTTGCGGGTAAAGTGGTCCGGAGCATGCTCAGGATCAGAAATTCAACTGTTTGGGTTTGCTCGGCGCAACAGAATACAGTCAAGCCCAGCATCACCCAAGGACGGCCTCTGACGCAGCCAGATCTTTACGACTGGTCCGTGCAGAGTTTTTCATGGGATAATATGACAGCATTCTGGCACATGGTCACGCCAGTGCTCACTCCCGCCGAATTTGGAAGTTCATACGGCACCCTCGGTCTTCAGCGCGCGATATGTGGCATCGACCGATTTCGCGGTCGCATCTACAATGATGTCGATCTCTTTTCGGGTAATGATCAGAGGTGGCGCATAGCCGAGGATGTCGCCATGCGGCATGGCCCGTCCGATCACACCATTTTCAAACAGAGCAGCTGCAGTGCGCACCCCGACCTGAAGGTCGGCTTCAAATGGTATCCTTTGCTTTGGGTCCCGCATCATCTCTACTGCGCACAGAATACCCACTCCGCGAACTTCACCGACGATGGGATGTCCCGCCAGCTCAGCCTTCATCCGGTCTTGCCAATACGGTCCAACATCGCGAACATGCTCCAAAACATTTTTTTCTTTAAGCAGTCGAATGTTGGCGAGCGCGGCCGCAGCACACAGCGTGTGCCCCGAATATGTCCAGCCGTGCCCGAGTGCGCCATGCTTTTCAGTCCCTTGTTCCAAAACCGACCAAACACGATCGCCAATGATTGACCCGGATATAGGGAGGTAGGCGGAACTCAACCCCTTGGCGATCGTCACGAAATCCGGGCGCATGTCGTACAGGTGGGAACCGAACTTCTCGCCGGTTCGCGCGAAGCCGCAGACCACTTCATCGGCAATGAGAAGGATATCGTATTTGTCGAGCACCACTTGAATGGCCGTCCAGTACCCTGTAGGGGGCGGGACAATACCTCCTGTCCCAAGTACCGGCTCTCCGATAAAAGCCGCAACCGTCTCGGGACCTTCGGCCAGGATCAACGCTTCAAGCTCATCAGCACAGCGCCGGGAGAACGTTTCCTCGCTCTCCCCGGTATGCGCCTGGCGGTAATGGTGCGGGGTGGTCGTATGGCGCACCAAATCCAGAGGCAAGTCGAAGAAATTGTGAAAGAAGGGAAGCCCCGTCAGGCTACCGGTGACCAATCCAGATCCGTGATAGCCGCGATTTCGTGAGATGATCTTTTTCTTTTCGGGCCGACCGAGGATGTTATTATAGTACCAGACCAGCTTTATGTTGGTTTCGTTGGCATCGGAACCGGATAGGCCGAAATAGACCCGTCGCATGTTCCGTCCGAAATACTCAACTACCGCCTCTGCCAAAAGGGCGACCGGCTCCGTCCCCTGGCTGGCATAGACGTGTGCGAACGGCAGCTCATGCGCTTGCCGGGCGATGGCCTCGGCAATTTCCGTGCATCCATATCCCATATTGACGCAGTAGAGCCCTCCGAAACCGTCGAGGCTCTTCCTGCCTTCGGTGTCCCAGATGTAGACGCCTTCTGCACCGGCCATAATCCGATTTGGCGTCTCGCCTCGGCTGTGCTTGGCCAGATGGGTAGACGGATGAAAGACGAAGCTTCGATCCTTCTCCCGGAGTTGCTCGGTTCCCAGATTGCTCAAGCGCATGTTCCCTCTCCTCCCAACACAATGGCGGAGGCACTCGGCCGGCCAGCTCATTGGCAAGCAGTATACCGGAAAGAGGGCTCGAGTTTCGCGGGAATGGACGTTTTTCGCCGACGATTTCGCGGAATCGGGATCCGATGTCGTGGAAATCAGGCCTGAACGTGACTTTGCCAATCAGCGGACGCCGAGCCACCTTGAAGGTGATCACAGACCTTTCGCGTAGGTCAGTAATGCGTGCGCACGTTCACGAGGTTTTGCACCTGCTGCCCGCCTTAAGAAGATAGCCGCCCCACGGTTCCGGGCCATTCGGTATCAACCGCTCGGTCGCTCGAAACGCGCTGATGTGATATCTTTATGCCGGACCACCGAGCCAAATGATGAAGCTTCATACGCATCCCTGGATCAAATGGTCGACGGCAGCGTCCACGCGCAGTATCTTGAGCCGAGAACAGCGGAGGCGGCTTTCAATTGTGTTGTCGTAACTACATGCGGTGATTCGGAGCATCAACGTGGGACCACGGCAACGGCCGTCGTCACACGCAAAAGCGTCGTTGAGTGCAGGACGTGGTCTAGAGTTTCCTGGCATAAATGTCTGGTCGAGCTCGCCAAGGCTCAACGCCGGTGTCTTCACACCAGTAGACTCTCCCGTCGTCAAGCCAGAAATGGCTTAGGCATCCTTTGGTTCTCCAAATCGAGGGATGCAACGTTGGCCGACCCTCCAGGCTGACCTCGATGCGCCACCTGGGGTTATGTGGCGGATGCGTGGGTAACGAAACCACATCGCCACACCCACAGGGGCACCTAAAGATCGCCCAGTATGGTCGGCCTTTGTGCACAACACTGATGAACTGTCCTGGCGGAACCATGTCATTCGAAGGCGTCTTTTCCACTTCCGCGCAATGGGGGAAAAATACGTCCGCTGACCGTTCCTCGGGAGGACTTTGGGACCTCGGTGTTTTCTGACTGTCTGGACCGAGAATGAGCCGAAGCAGGAGTGATCGCAGCCAAATCCACACGTGATTCAACACGGCTTGCCGAGTGACGGCATGCTGAGCCGGTACCCATTCTCATGCGCTAGCAACAAGCCATCTGGACCGCAGCAAAAACAATCAGCGTTGTCTTTTGGCATATTGCTGTAAATTGCCATGTGCACGAAGTCCCACCATATGTTGTCACGGCGGATATCGCTCGGAAGCCCCCGATAGGGGCGCACCAGATCAAACAATGTCGCTACGGCCATGTCCGCCGTCGCACTGGTGAAGGGCCCGACTCCGGGTGCCCGCTCCCCGCCACCGACCAGATAGTACTCCGCTCGGAGTGTTTCTGGATCCAGCTCTGCCAGTTCCGGACGCGCCTTCAGTGCACTCTCGTAACTGAGCTTTTCCTCCGTAACCACGCCTTGGCATCTTAGGCACCCGCCAGATTCGGGAAGAACAGTGCTAACCCGACCTCTATGGTCACGTAGGTACGGCTGGCGCTCCTGGTCAAGACCAATGTTGCCGGTGAGCCCGCAATCGATAAGCCCTTGACAATAATAGTACACTGCCTGATTGAGAACTTCTCTTCCAGCGACATCGTCGGTGCAGCCGAAAACCAGATCAGCGCTGGAAATGGCATCGACCGCCTCTCCAGATTCATTAACATAAGCCTCAATGGCAGCGACAGTAACCCCCACCCCCAGATCTCGTATGTACTGGGCTAACGTGGCAGCTTTGCTCTCCCCCACATCGGAACGGCGATATCCGCGGACTCGGTTGAGATTGCTGTCTTCGAGCAAATCGCCATCGATGATGATGAGTTCGCCTACCCCCGCACGTGCGATGAGTGTGGCAACTGAAGACCCGGTTCCGCCTCCTCCGACGACTGCCACGCGCAACGATCCGAGCTTCTCGTTGAACGGTTCGCCAAAGGCTGCCTCTTGGCGCCTTAGCACTTCCGGGGGTGCAGCATCGCCGGTCTTGGTCAAATGAACTGCCAGATTCGTCCCGAGCACACAGACGTGCCGGGCGTCAGTCACGCGGTGAGCGGCCGCACCCGGCCGAACTCTCGCACGCCAATGACCGTCGGCCAAAATCAGAGCCACAAGAGATACCTGAGGGCCGTTGCAGCCAGCGTATCCCCTTAGAATGCTGTGTTCGTTCTGATCATCCTTGATCGAGAAATCCAGAACGCCACTTGGGTGACTATGGGCGAATCCCAATTCGAGCCGCTCCTGCTCGCAGCGAAAGTAGACGTCTTGGAACTTGCGCAGATTAATGCGCAAGTGCGCAGGGAGCTTTCCAGCACCCAGTCGCCATCCATCTCAATCACGTCAACAGCCAGGAAACGCGCCGACGGCGGCAGACCCAGTACAGTTCTCTCCATTTTGCGGAAGAGAACCAGCGCGCCGCGCTCGTAACCGTCAGGGTGCCCGGTCAGCCAGCTCTTCAGCCTACCCTCGAGAGAACCTGCAATCGAAATGCGATGTCCGTTCATGAGCGCCTCGCGTCGGGGTATTTCAACGCCCACGAAACCCGGTCCATAATGGTCTGGACGTCGTCGACCTTTGGCTTCCACGGATTATTACCCCAGTGTCTGGACCACCGGCAAAACACCATCCCTTTATGAGTACGGGTATCCTCATTGGGACCAGGACCGCCGGCATTTGGGATCGCCTTACCGTCAGCCCGATGGAGGCGTGGGTGAACCCAGAACATGTCACCCCCCGAACTATTGTAGTTCTGCGGAATGACGTACAAAATATCGGCCGCGTCGACCGGCTTCCCATCGGCCAGATAGATGTCTCTCGGCAGCGGAAAGTTTTTGAAAATAAGAAAGCGGGCCGCCCCTTCTTCTTCAAAGTCGACACCGGCTTTCTTAAGTATCTCGTAGTCAGAATCAACCAATAGGGGGGACATTACCGATTACCCGCCTCCGAACTTGCATCCTGGGCGTAAAACTTTTCGATCCCCGGCTGTCGCAAATCGATTGAGTCGTCACGCCCCACCAGTCGGCCGGGCTGGCCCGGTATTTTCACATACAAGTCCATGCTATCTGGGATGCCAGGACCTACGCCTCTTACCTCAGCGCCGGTTATGGACTGGTTGCCCCACTCGTAATTTTCGTTCTCGATTTTGAATTTGAACTTCTCTTTCGGAGCCACAGGCTTCTATCCTTCTTTCACAATTGCTCGATTTTCGGCTTGATCAGGCGCATCATCCTGTCTCTCCATGTTTGGCTGATGGGAGACATGGTTCAGCTCCCCCTTATAAGGGAGCCGTTCTTTTGTGTTTCACGGGAATGCGCGTGTTTGACCACGGAATTCGCGGAATGGAGATCCAATCCCGCGGAAAACAAGGCTGGGGAGATTAGCGCTGCCGTAGTGAAGACAAGGGAATCGGCCCGTTGGATTTCACAGGTTTCGTAACGACAAGGCTATAGTATTGATCGATCCCCAGGCCCGCCTGCAGCAGCCCCTCCATGAAATCCTGATAGGTAGCCATGGAAAGAGTTGCAACGCGCATCAGATAATCGATCCTCCCGCCGATCGCCCAGCAATCCAGGATTTCCGGGAATTCTTGGATGGCAGTCTCAAAGTGTCTTTGGTCCTCGAGACGATGACGGTCCAGCACGACCTCCACCATCACAAAGACCATGCCACCGATCAGGGCTGGACTGAGCCGCGCGTAGAATCCCTCAATGATTCCTCCAGCTTCGAGTGCACGGAGCCGATCCGAGCACGCCGACGCCGACAGATGGACGCGCTTTGCAAGCTCGCTTTTTGAAATTCTACCGTCTGACTGAATCGCTGAAAGAATCCGGATATCCCACGCGTCGAGGCGCACAGGATTGGGTTTTACCTTCATGACCTCTGCTCTAGTGCTGTTGTCGACGTGGAAGTGATGCGACCTCTCGCCATCGGGCTGGGAAAGGCTCAAACGCCAATATTTCGTGCGATGCTGTCCGCTGCCATGCGCTTACGCCATTCAAGAGGCCCCGAATTGTGAATGGAGTTTCCTTCGACATCGACAGCCATGATGACCGGCATATCTTGCACCTCGAATTCATAGACTGCTTCCATGCCGAGGTCTTCGAAGGAAACGATCCGCGCCGCCTTGATCGATTTTGAAATGAGGTAAGCAGCGCCACCCACTGCAGCAAGATAGGGCGTCTTGTGTCTTACAATCGACTCGATGGCAGCAGGGCCCCTCTCCGCTTTGCCCACCATCGCGAACAGGCCGGTTTCGGCGAGCACCCTTTCCGTAAAATCGTCCAAGCGGCTGGCGGTAGTTGGACCAGCGGGTCCGACGACCTCATTCCTCACTGCCCGAACGGGGCCGACGTAGTAGATCACTCGTCCACGCAAATCGACCGGAAGCGGCTTGCCGGCATCGATCAGCTCGACCATTCGTTTGTGGGCGGCGTCACGGCCCGTCAGCATCTTTCCGGATAAAAGGAGGGTTTCCCCGCAGCGCCACGATGCCGTTTCTTGCTTCGTCAGCGTATCGAGGTTGATCCTTCGTATGCCGGCTGGACTCAATTCGTCGGTTCCAATGTCGGGCCATTCGCGCAAATCGGGCGGCTCCAGCCTGATTGGTCCAGAGCCATCCAAGGTAAACTTCAGGTGCCGGTTCGCGGCGCATTGCGGAATGAGCGCCACGGGCTTGGAAGCGGCATGGGTAGGATAGGTCGCAACCTTGACGTCGACGACTGTCGTTAGGCCGCCAAGGCCCTGGGCGCCGATACCCAGCGCGTTAATCCGTTCATAAAGCTCAATCCGCAGTGCCTCCTCCGCGCCTGAAGGCCCTCTGGTGATCAATTCCGCCATATCGATGGGCTGGTTCATGGCCTCCTTAGCCAGAAGCATCGCCTTTTCAGCGCTACCACCGATGCCAACGGAGATCAGTCCGGGCGGACACCACCCACTGCCAAGCGTCGATACTGTGTCAATCACCCAGTCGGAAACGGAGGCGCTGGGGTTCAAGGTGGTAAAACGTGCCTTGTTTTTCCGACCCGCCGCCTTTTGCGGCAATGGTGATCTCAATCTGGTTACCTTGCACGAGGTCGACGTGGACGACTGCCGGCGTGTTATCACGGGTGTTGACCCGTCCGGCAAGCGGATCGGCAACGATCGATGCCCGAAGGGGGTTGTCCGGGTCGAGATAGGCCTGACGGACGCCCTCATTCACGAGGTCTGCGAAACTGACCGTTGATTTGATGCGGGCGTCCATTCCAACCTTCGCGAAGACCACCACAAGTCCAGTGTCCTGGCAGATCGGCCGCCGCCCAAATGCCGCCATGCGGGAGTTCAGCAGAATCTGCCCGATGGCATTCTTCGCCGCAGGACTCTGTTCGCGCGTGTATGCGTGAGAAAGAGACCGGATATAATCTGGAGGGTGATAGTATGAGATATACTGAAGAGCGTCGGCGACGCTCCTTGTGATGTCCTTGCCAGCAATGGTCCGTGTGCTATTTCCCACCGGATTTCATCCAAATGAACCGAGGCCGTTCACCATTTTCAGGATTTGGAAGCTTCGCACCCCCTGCTCGCCTCCTTCATAGCCATAGCCGCTCTGTTTGACGCCCCCATAAGGCGCGTCCGCGGAAACCCCTTTCAGGTAATTCACACTGACAGCTCCTGCGGAAAGACTGTTGGTCAGCTTTTTTTGCGTATCGGCAGCGCCCGTGAAGAAGTAAGCGGCCAACCCATACTCGGTGGCGTTGGCTTCCTCGATCGCCTCCTCGAGCGTGTCGAACGGCGCCACCGTGAGGATCGGCCCGAACGGCTCTTCATGAAGCACTCTCGCTTCCTTCGGTACGCCCGTCAGGATGGTTGGCGGCCAGTAGAAGCCCGGTCGGTCGAGGCGGGCACCACCGGTCTCGATGCGAGCGCCGCGTTCGACCGCATCCGTGGTCAGGCGTTCCATGGCCTCAATCCGCCGTGCGTTTGCCATCGGCCCCATTTCCGTTACAGGGTCGTCTGGTAGCCCGATCTTGATCTTGCGAGCCGCATCCGTCATCCGGGACAGTAATTCCTCATAGAGAGACCGAGCGACAAGAATCCTGCTCGGCGCATTGCAGCTCTGCCCAGCGCATTCGAACTTGTATTCCGAAATAGCCGGGATGGTCCTTGCCAAGTCGGCATCCTCGCAAACAACAACCGGCGAGTGTCCACCGAGTTCAAGGATGCAACGCTGCAAGTTATTCGCGGCGAGCGTGGCCAGTTGTTTTCCAACCGCGGTTGAGCCCGTGAAAGTCAAGACCTTCACGATTGGTGAACTGAGCAAATGCCGCGATATATTCACTGGCACACCGAAGACCAGATTGACCACGCCGTCGGGGATGCCTGCTTGGCGCAATGATTCAACGATATGGACCGCAACGCTCGGGGTCTCTTCAGCCCCTTTGAGGATCACCGGGCAGCCTGCCGCAAGCGCGGGGGCGAGCTTGCGGGCGATGAGAACGGCTGGATAGTTCCACGGCGTAAAGGCAGCAACGACACCGAGCGGCTCCGGGACGACCATCCGGTTCGGCCCCATCGAAATCGGGGCCGACAGCTCGTCGGCATGCCTGCCGTTCCATTCCAGCGTTTCGACGGCGCGTGCGTATTCACCTTTCGCTTCGGCAATCGTCTTTCCTTGTTCGGCCGACAGGTCTCTGGCTGCCGCTTCAATCTTCGTTGCCAAGATTCTTGCGGCTGCTACCAGGATTTCGGCTCGTTCTTTTGCAGGCCGTGAAGACCAAGCCTTGCGGCTGCGTTCTGCCGAAGCGAGAGCCTCATCCAGATCCGGCACCGTCGCCGAGGCCACCGAGGCAAATACCTCCTCCGTGGCTGGATTAATCACCGGCAATGTGGCTTTGCTACCACCGGCTCGCCATTTGCCGTTTATAAAGAGCTCGTTGCTCCTAGTGTCGGACATGCGCGCTCCACTGCACTGAATTGCCAGGCGAGCACCGTTCGATGTCGAAACCGCTGAACTGTCGCCTGAGCTAGTTTCATCGTGACGGTCGGGCGGGTCAAATATCGATTAGTGCCAAAATCCATCTGGAATCCAGATCGATCTGATCCGATGGCAAAAAAAGGCCGCGTTTTATAAGAACGACGGCCGTCAGGCCGCGTCAGGAACGGATGCTGCCCAGCGGCGGCTCTCTATCAACTCTCTGGCGACCTTCGGAATGAGCTTGCGTATCGCGGAAACGGCCGCAGAACGCTCGTCTTTCGGATTTACCGCAAGCACAACGGAGCGGGGGATCACCGGATCGACAATCTTGACCGTCCGAACCAGCCCTTGAGAAGCCTCTTTCTGAACCGCAGACGGGGCGAGAATAGAATGGGCTTTCCCCTCCATCACCATGTTGATGATCGTTGAAAGCGAATCCACTTCAAACTTGACGTCCAGCGCGCAACCGTGTTGTGCGACGACGTCAGCCACAGAACGCCTGACATTGTTGTTGCGCATGGGAACAGCCAGCGGGAATGCATGCAGGTCAGCCAGAGATATCGCATCTTCGAAAGGCGGCTCACCGGACGGGACCACCAAACAAAGGTTTTCGCGCGCTAGCACCGTCATTCGCCCTACACTGTCTGCGGTGCGGTAGAGAACCGCCAGATTGAAGCGCCCGGCAGCCATCCACTCCTCTAGCGGTCCAGTCATACCCTCGACCATCTTGAGGGACACCTTGGGCAGTTCGTTTCTTACCGACTCAAGCAGCGGACCGCTTAGGACTCGAGCAGCTCCAGACGGAATGCCAATAGTCACCTCCCCTGCCGGGGAAGCAGTTGTGTTGGTCAATTCCACCTCGGTAAGTCGAATTTCCCTGAGAATCGCCCGCGCCCGCTCGAGGAGCTTGGCTCCCGACACCGTGACACTCACGCCGGTCCTATCGCGTATTAGCAACTGGGTACCGAAACCTTCCTCCAGTTGACGCACATGTAGGCTCAGCGCACTCTGGGCGACATTGAGGAAGCCTGCGGCCTTCGTAAAACTGCCTGCTTCAACCACGCCGACGAAATATCTTAACTGCCTGATTTCCACCGGTACTCTTCCGAGGGCCAACTCCAATTTATATAATCTATCTCGAAATGCGATGGCGCGATAGCAATAATTGTGCCACGCCGCAGAGACCCGCTGGCGACGCAATTGGAGGCCCGCGACTTTCTTGTGATGTCTCGTCCGGTCTCATCAGTTGGCGAAGGTCTCAAAGTTCCAGCTCAGCTTGCGCGTCCAGGGCAAGGATTTCACGGGCCCTTCGAATGATCGGTGCATCGACCATCTTTCCATCCAAGGCGAAAGCACCTCTGCCCAGCGCCGAGGAATCGTTTTCCGCCGCGACGACACGATGAGCCCACGCGAGTTCTTGTACGCTTGGCGAGAAAGCCTCATTGAATATGGCCACTTGTGTCGGATGGATCGCCAATGCTCCAACAAAGCCAAGCCGCCGCGCACGCGTCGCGGCTTCACGAAGTTTATCACCATCGGAGAACTCGCCGATGCTCCCGACGAAGCCCAGTGGGAGCAAGCCGGCCGCACGGGCGGCAAACAAAACGGAAAGGTTCGGAGCCAACAGAAGGTCGAACTCAGGAGAGCCGCCGACAGCGGCACTGAAGTCTTCGGGACCGAGCGCCATTGCGACCATCCTAGGATGGGCCGACGCAATGGCCGCCAGCCTTTGCAAGGCACCCGGGGTCTCGATCTGGGCAAGGAACCGGATGCGTCCCAGCGGAAGATTTCTTTCCCGTTCAAGGTCTGAAACGGCATTCGCGATCTCTAGAACCCACTCCGCCGAATCCGTCTTCGGAAGTACAAGCGCATGGACGCCTGCCATGACGGCTGCATCGAGATCGGCCGCCAGCGCGCGGAAACCACGATTCACGCGGACTAAAACAGATGCGCCCTTGCGGGACACTTTTGCCACGGAATCACGAAGCTGCCGCCGTGCCTCTCCCTTCTGATCTTGCGGAACGGAATCCTCAAGGTCGAGTATGACGCCATCCGCACCCCGCTCATGGGCCATCTCCACGAAGCGCGGTACGTGAGCGGGTACGAAAAGCAGCGATCTCCAGCGCGGTACAGATTTCTCGCTTCCAATGGCCGCGCAGGTGTCTTTGATCATGAAGTCCCCTCTGCGCCCGGTTAAGCGAGGGCGGTGGCAGTGAGTGTTCTTGGCGGCCGATACGCTGAGATGACCGGAGGGACACAGGCTCTTTGGAAATCGCCTGCGCACTCACCTTGCCGGGACACGCTCTCACGCTGATGCGGCTCTGTCGCGCAGAAGCCGCAGGACCTCCCCGCGGACAGCCTGGGTATGAGCGCCAAGAGCCGGAACTGGGCGTAGCGAGGGCTGCTCATAGTTGAAAATTGCCGCCGGCGCGATCGTCTCGACGGTCCCTTCAGGCGTGCCAATCTCCACTCTGCGGACATGTGGGTGTTTTGAAACATCCGCCACTTCGCTCAGTCGGCCATATGCCAAGCCGGCCGCCTCAAGCTCCTGCATTGCTCCCTGGCAGGATAATTCAGAGAACCGCCTTTCAATGATCTTATCAAGCTGCGCACGGTGACTGAGGCGCTCCATATTATCGGCAAAACCAACTGCGCGTGTAAGTTCCGGCTGCTTTAGAAACTTCTCGCAAAAATTCACCCATTCGCGGTCATTCTGAACCGAAAAGATGACGTCCTTGCCATCGGCACAACGATAGGCGCCATATGGCGCCAGTGACGGGTGTTTCACACCGGCGCGTTCCGTGTGGTAGTCGCTATAGTCGTTTTGCAGAACCGGAACATTCATCCAGTCAGCGACAGCATCGAACAATGACACCTGAATGCTGGTCCCTTCGCCGGTGACCTCGCGGTGATACATCGCCTGAAGAATGGCGCTGTGCGCTGTCATGCCCGCTGAGATGTCACAGACCGAGACCCCGACACGCGCGGGCCCTTGTTGGTTGCCGGTGATTGCACATAGACCTGTTTCGGCCTGGACGATGAGATCATAGGCCTTCAGGTGTGAATAAGGCCCTTTGTCACCGAAACCCGAGATGTCACAGGTTATCAGGCGCGGAAATCGGCGACGCAGGTCAGCAGACCCGAAACCTAGCTTTTCGATGCTGCCCGGCTTCAGATTCTGGATAAAGACGTCAGCAGCGGCAATGAGCGTGTCGAGGATCTCGCGGTCTGCCTCCAACCTCAGGTCCAGACACACCGATTCCTTACCCCGATTAAGCCAGACGAAATAAGCACTCTGCCCCCGGACCAACTTGTCGTAGCTTCGGGCAAAGTCACCTTCGGGCCGTTCGATCTTGATCACCCGGGCGCCGGCATCCGCGAGCCTAGACGACGCGTAAGGCGCGGCCACGGCCTGCTCCACGGCTACGACAGTGATCCCCGCAAGAGAGTTCTGCATGCGACACCGCGCCTTTCATCAACGTTCTTGGCTCAAACTCGACGCCGGTTCAGCATAGCCATCAATCGGTTCTGCTCGTTCCCAACGATGGAATATGCCTCGTCGACACCCATTCCGGGCTTCGCAAGCATCATGTCGGCCTGGGTTGCCACCGACACGTGGACAGAAGCCTGGGCGGAGAGATCCGTCTCGGTACAGCTTCCCCCGACATAGGCCCCTACCCCATTCTGCTTGCAGATGAGAACGGCGCGCGCCGTATCGGCGATTGAGCCGACATCGGGTGTCTTGATCTGGACCAGATGGGTCGCTTTGGCTTCGGCAAACAGCCGAATATCCTCAAGCGTATTGCATCTCTCATCCACAACAATGCGTGCGCTGGAACCCCGATTGTCCAAAATCGATACGATCTTGGCATAGCTCTCAACCTGCGCTTGCGTCGACCCAAAATCCGCCGGGGACTCGATGTTGAGCAGAAAATCGGGCACGGTATCTGCAACCTTGCAGATAAAATCGGCAATGCTTTGCGGCTCCAGGCCGATTTCCTTGCCGATCCAGCCGTACACATCGAAATGCAGCACCGGATGATACCCCGGGCGGCCAAGTTGGCGCGTGCGCATTGCAACCCACTTGACGAACTCCATGAAAAGCTGGCCTTCGACGCCGAATTTCTGCCGCGAGTTGATTAGGCCGTGCGGAAGCACATCCACTGCCTTCAGGATCATTTTGTCGACGTTGATTTCGCGAGCGTCACCGCTCTGGCAGTAGATCGGCACTCTGCGCGTCGGCAGCGGTAAGTTAAATTCACTGCATATGATATCCGCCATGGTCGTACGGTGAAGTTGAGCCGCTGCGCGAAGGAGCGCCTGGCTGACGCCATACTCAACCGCGAGAGGTAGCCGCTTGTGTTCGTGGGACTCGAAAACCTTCGCGCAGGCATCAAGGTAGCGAGACGCATCGATATCGAGGAGACGCGGGACTACAACCCGTGACGTCAAATCCGAGATTCGATTGATGTCGAACAGAGGATCGCGTCCGCCAGCTCCGGAGTACTGCACGCCCATCATGTCGCCCCATGCGACTGTTTCGTCCTCAAGGACAAGCCCGACGCTGAGAGACGCCGCTGGAGTTCGGATGGCCGAAAACCCCAATATTAGCGGTCTACCAACGTAAGTGAAACCATCCTGGACGGCGCCAGAGCGGATAGCGTCCTGGTCGTCATAGAAAAACGCGCCGTTGCCCGGCACGAGAATGACATCCTTGATCCGCACTTTCGGTTCGCTCAATTCAATCGCACCACAGTCAGGTCTGTGCAGCCCAATTGCTGCGCACATGTTTATGACCCACCCAGCACCGAGTTCACCAATATAAAGTCCCGTACTGTACCATCGCGTTTTGAGATGGGTCTGCCGCTACGCAACCCAGGTGTCCGGCGGCTTGCCAAGCTTCATCACTGCCCTCAACCGATCGCGCTCAATGACGTGCTTCATCCAAGTCTGAACGGCCTCCCCAACGGGGTCACCTCCTCGCCAGCCGGGACGTATAGACCAGATCGAATAGCGCACACGGTACCTGCGGCTGGCGCGCGAACATCAACGGTTGAAGCCAAGAGAGATTTCAATTGAATATACGGTACCCACCAGCTCTTCCGCCTGAACTTTCATCCAGCAGCGAGCACCGAGGTTCGAAAATCCCTCGTGTGGGAGAGTTCAACCTGTCAGAGACCCGAGTTTCAAGCGCACGGACGGCGCTACCACTACTTGAGGGTGAAGTTCCATGTACGCTTTGGACGAGCCCGAGCGCGTTGATGGCGCTGCGCACGCCAGCTTCGTATACTTCCAAGCCTTGGTAGCTGACTGCCCCTCCTCAGTAAACGCGATACCGCCTCAGCGATGCGTTCGGTTATCGATCCTTCCACGCTACCCGGAAAGCTGCGCTTGAGATTCAATCCATCTATCGGAGTATGGCGACGCCAAGCCCGAATGGAAGGCGGGTTCACCCGATAGAACGATGGTTCTTCCACATGTCTGCTCTTGGCAGCCAGTCGATGAGTCATCGGGCTACGATCGGACCTTCTAGTTCGTCAGAGCCACTAAAGTCTAACTAGTCGGCCGTGAACATTGAGGCTTTTCAGGCCGGGATGGGTTTTGGCCGGCTTTGGAGGGGCGGCGACTGCTGATCCCGCGCATAATCTCGAAGCTCTCCCAACCTCATGCGTGCATGCCGACACGTATAGAGCGGCGCGGGTGCTCGGCACTGGACTCTCCTGCGCTATCTTCGCAATGGACAGAGACATTCCGCAACCCAAACTGGACGACAGCATCGGTTTCAGGAGCCAAGTTGCTCGATGAAGCGGCTGTCACGCGGGGCGGGACGACGACTGATAGTAGGAGCGCCTCTGGTGCCGCACAGATCAGCCGGATTTTCAGTACCATATGTCTTCCTTTCGATGATGGCTCTTCAGGCCGGCGATCTATTCCGGAAACGCAAGTACGGCTCGCCGCAGAGGGTGGTTGGGCGGAAGGGGTGTAGCACCGAGTCTTTTCGCTACCCTCTGGGACGGCAGATCCTCGGGATGGATGAAGCTCATGAGCGGCGGCAGACCGAGGTCAAACGCGGTCCAGACCTGCACGCGCCGCGCGGCTTCCACCGCGGCCATCGAAACCGGCGTAGAGCCTCCAGGCGAGCTCCGGCTCGTCGATGGAGTACGGGTGCCACAGGCCTGCAAGGCCGACGACGGAACCGGTTTCCTTCAGTTGGACGGCAAACATGCCGTAACCGCTCAGCACCCATTCGCCAAGCATGGCGACGAAAGCGTCCACCCCTCCCATTCGCTTTTCGGCCCGCCCATGTCGCGTATGCGTTCCTCGTCGGCGAAGTGGGCCGCTTGGGCGGCGAAGTCCTCCTTCCGCCAGCCACGCAGCACTAGGCGCTCGCTTTCAAGCCTTGGGATCATGCCTGCGCGCCTTGCCCTGGAGTGCTCCACTGCCGTTCTGGGCGACGATCGCCTCTTGAGCGGACAACCTCGCGGATGATGGATTGAGAAACTTCTCCGCGAAATCGAGGTCCGGATGCGTATCGGCCAGCCGTCGAAGGCGGGCGATCTGCGAGCGCTCGCGCTCGACGTCGGCCGGCAGGTTGTGCTCGGCCTGATCTGCTCCATCGCTTTCGTGCAGCGGAAGCGCTCGGCCAGCATGAGGATGAGCGTTGCGTCGATGTTGTCGATAGAAGCGCGCAGCTCCTTCAGCTGTGCCTGAATCGGAAAAGTGGCGGCGCTCATCCCCTCCCCATATTTCTCCGCGGCAGGCCGCCACCGCTCGGCATTCCGGAGCAGCGTCGCCAGGGCGCAAGCGCGACAAGGTCGACGTGCTGAGCAGCCAAGGTGGATTGCCACGGATAAAGAAGCTTGCGTCGGCCGGTCCCGTGGGCGGCCGCCCTACGGCGAACTGCCGACATAAGCCGGTCAGACGCTACGACATTGACGTTAAGTCCACCAGAGAACGAGATCCGGCCGCGCGAACCCGAAAAAGCTGTTCAGCACCAGGCGGCGTTTTCCATTGCCTGATTGACCGGTGACCCCGTGAACGAAACCGCCATCGATCAGGCAGATATCCCCGGGGTTGAGCTGGAACTCGCGACAAGGAACGGCCTCGAGATAAGCTGCCGAGTAGGGATAGCCCGTGGCCTCAACACTCTGCGACTTTCGGTCGGCGACCGTCGGCTTATGGCTCCAGAGCCGCAGATTGCCACCTTCCTCGGGCACGCTGGGATATAAGTTGAGTGCTGCAACGATGTTGTGGGCCACCGCAGAAAGCTCGTAGTCGTTGCCAGCACACAGGACTTGAGCGACGTCGTCGTGGGGGTCTAAGGAAAATGTGCCGCTGCCAGACCAACTGAGAGCGCGACAAACATTAGCCTGACCGTGTTCTGATCGGGCCAGCCGCAATTCAATACCCTGGTTGTGAAGCTCGCGCTTCAATGCGTCGAATATTCCTCGGACCGGATCAACCAAATTCTCAAAAAGGGCGTCGACGAACGGTTTCGCATTTTTCGACTCCGCGAAATAGGTGGCTGCATCCTTCCTGTAGTGGGATGCGCCCACATATTGTCCGGGGACGCCGTCTTTGCGCTCCTTGAGACCGGGACTGCCAACAAAGTTCGTGGTGATCTCCTCGGCCAATTCGGTGCTGAAAGCTGGGCTGATGTGCAGAGCCGTGATCTCGCCTTTCAGGACCGAGATGATCTCCGCAGTGCTGATCGAGCCTGTTCGTTCTTTGATCGTAAGAGGCGAGATTGCCGGTATTTGAGCTACTTGGTTAGTCGCCATTGGTTTTCTCCTGTAGTAGTGCCTGATCGAGGATGGCAATGCCGTGATCGAGTTCGTCATCTGAGATGGTTATCGGCGGAAGGACTTTGATGACGTCGCGATTTGGCCCCGAGGATTCGATCAGGAGGCCGCTTTCGAACGCGACATCGTGCACACGGCCAACAACGGCCTGTGACCGGCACTTGAGGCCGACCATCAGACCACGGCCGCGCTTTTGTTCGATGCACTTGGGGAATTTCGCAACGAGGCGATCAAGGTGTTCTTGCAGTTTGACAGCCGTCCGCTCGACGGCTGTAGTAAACTGCCTATCGGACCACATTGCGCACATAGCCGCGGAAGTCACGAAGGCGAGATTATTGCCTCTGAAGGTCCCGCTATGTTCTCCCGGATTCCATATGTCCATGTCGGGGCGAATCAGAACTATGGACAACGGATTACCTGAACCGCTCAGCGATTTCGAAAGACACACGATGTCTGGCTCGATTTTCGCGAACTCGAACGAGAAGAAATCGCCCGTTCGTCCCGAACCTGCCTGAATGTCATCGACGATGAAAACCACGTCGTGCTTACGGCAAATGCGCTGAATTTCTGAGAGCCAAGGTGCGGATGCGGTGTTCATGCCGCCTTCTGCCTGGATGGGCTCCAGTATGATTGCGGCCGGCTTTTCTATCCCGCTGCCTGGGTCGCCCAACACGTGATCAATGTAACTCGCGGAATCGAAACTTTGGTGCGGATAGTTCTCATAAGGGATACGGATCACATCGTGGCGAGCAACGCCGCCAAGCTGTCTGGTTGACGCTGAACCCGACACCGCCAAGGAGCCGAGCGACATGCCATGGTACGAATTTGTGAAGGCCATGACACTCGAGCGGCCGGTATATTTTCGCGCCAGCGCCAACGCCGCTTCGTTAGCGTTTGTCCCGGTTGGCCCAGGAAACTGTATCTTATAAGACAGGCCCCGAGGCTTCAGGATCGACTCGACAAACACTTCGATGAAATCACGCTTTGCGGCTGTATACATATCAAGAGACAAGACAATATTTTTATCCGTGAGATATTGAATTGCCGGTGCCATAATATCTGGATTGTTATGACCGTAGTTGAGCGCGCCGGACCCTACAAGGAAGTCAATATAGGGTTTGCCGGACTCGTCCCAGATTGTCGCCCCAAGGGACTTGGTAAAGACTGCTGGAAACGACCGTCCATAGCGACGAACGTTAGACTCGTAAGCTGCGAAGATGTCGATATCCATTAAAGGGCCTCTCTGTATGCGGCTCGCGATCAACGCTGCCGGTTCTATGTTCACGCATTCCAAACCATTGAGTTATACAATTAGCTACGGCCAATCTCGGACTTAAACGAACATATCATGGTCAGCAATTTGCATTCGCAAAGAGTCCGTAAATTTGTTTGACAAATCCGTTGCACGCTTTGGGTATCGACAGCGTGGCAGTCAGTACCCGGCTTTGCTAGCAACGCTATCGCGGCGTTGTTGGCGAGGGCGACCGACACAACCGCACCGCTATTTTCCAGCATGACTGCAACCACGATGCTTGGTTATTTCTCTAGGTCGGCCGTGACGGGATCCTTGCCGACGAGTAGCTGGGGCAGATAGCGATTTCTCTCCTCGATGTGTCGGCGAGACCGGTGCTCGCTTGGGGTTTGTTTTGGAACGGAGCGCGCCAGACCGCGAATTGACGACAGAACTGGAACTGAGCGCGGCCTCTAATCGTGGCTGCGGTGGCGGTGATTGCGCTGCTCCCCGGGCGGCGCGGTGGTCCACCTCCTGGCTTCACGGCATATACAATGCCTCAGTCGGCCCTCGCGAGGTGATGGCCGCACTGCAGGCCACGGGCCTAGCACGCGAGTGGTGTTCGGCACCCACGAGCCGACGCAGAATCGACGGCACCTGCTTCGAAAAGGGGCGACGATGCGGCTGTCGACCATCCGGTGTTCGCCATCGCACCGTGTGGTGACGATGGCGCGGCTCTTGGAGCGCAGCACGACTAAGAGACCGTTTTGAAAATCGGTGGCTATGGGTTCCGTCTGAGGCTTGGTTGTGATTCAAGCTTTAGATGTGGACAAAGCAGAGCCGTGGCCGGATGGCCCAGATCGCCAAGAAGACCAAGCCCCCCGTCTGATTTGACGGACGAGGAGTGGGAGCAGTTCGCGCCACCGATGCCCAGGCCTGGGCGTCGCGGCCGTCCGCGCGAGGTTGATTTCCGAGAGATGGTGAACGCCGTGCGCTACCTGGTCCGCTCCGATTGCGGTTGGCGGATGCTGCCGATCCATTTCGGGCCCTGACAAACGGTCTACGGCTGGTTCCGCGGGTTGGCGCGGCGTTTTCTGTTCCAGACCATCCACGAGTGGCGATGATGCTGGATCGCGAGCGCGCCGGGCGCGAGGGCAGTCCCACGGCTGGCGTGATCGACAGCCAGTCGGTCAAAGCTCCGCAAGCTGAACAAGGGGTTACGACGCCGGCAAGAAGATTGTCGGCCGAAAGCGACACATTGCCGTCGATACGATGGGCGGCTCTTGATGGTCAACCTCACCACCGCCGATATCTCCGACAGTGCCGGCGCTCAGGCGATCCTGGACGGCATCCACAAGCGTTGGCCTTGGGTGAAGCATCTGTTCGCCGACGGCCCCTATGACAGGCTGAAACTCATGGACAAAGCCGCATATGTCGACCTCGTGGTCGAGATCATCCGTCGAGCCGACGACCAGAAGGGCTTCCAGATCCGGCCCCGCCGCTGGGTCGTCGAGCGGACCTTCGGCTGGATGACAAGATGGCGCCGCCTCGTGCGCGACTACGAGCAGCGCATCGACGTCTCGCAAGCCATGATCCTTGTCGCAATGGGCGGCAATCTCACCCGCCGAAATGCTCATCCATTTCAAAGCGGACTCTTAGTTCACTGCGATCGAAGTCGCGGTTGTACAGCCCAAAATCAGGCGGCGCTTCGTGGCCAGCAGCGACAGGGATCATGATGGCCCGATCTTCCCCAACCTGACCAGGGACATCGTTCAAACCGGTCCGAACCAGCTCTGGGTCTCCGACATAATTTATGTCGCGCTGCCGGTCCGCTTCGTCTAGTCGCAGTCATTCTCAGCGCCGGTCGCGCTGGATCGTCGGCTGCGCAAATTGGCCGATCGATCCATGCGCGGCTGACGATGGCAGCCTTGAAGGCGGCCGAACGGCGCCACCCGCCGTCCGGCTCCATTCACAATGCGATCGGGGCTCCCAATAGGCCGCGCAGATTTACCGCGAAGCGCTGGAAACAAACGGCTGACGAGCTCGATGGGTCGCAGAGAGCTATCCTTACGACAACGACCAAGGCGGAGAGCTTCATGAAGATGTTGAACGTGGAGGCGGTCCACCCGATGGCCTTCTAAACCGTCGACGACGTCATTGACCACTCTCCCCCGCTTCATCGAGGGGGTCTACAACAAAAACAGGCTCCATTCGGGTGCTTGGAAAGCTGAGCCCGCAGCAGGTCGAGGATCAACACATCCGGCAGACTGGCAAATCAGCAGCCCTGATATCTGTCCACCCCAGGGGTGCACTCCATCAGCCGGAGAATCGGCTCCCAATTTTGACCCACCCTGATGCTTTTTGCGACGGCCTGCACATGCGGCATTCGACAATATGAGACAGCGGAGGAGACGGCGTTTCGTCGGCAAAGACTGGCAATACAATCGCGGCCTCTGCAGATGTGCAGCCACCGTGTCTGCAGCCGGTCGCCTGCACGCCGGCGGTTTAGAAGGGTCAGATCGAGGACCGGTCGGGCTGGTGCGCGAACACTTCTTCACGCCCAGGCTGCGCTTCAAGACCTATGAGGAATTGAACGCATGGCTGCAGAATAAATCTCGTGGCCTACCCCAAGGCGCACGTCGAACAGCCACAACGCTCGACTAGCAAGTGTTCGAGGAAGGCGCGGCAAGCTGGTGGAGTATCGCGGTCCCTTTGACGGCTTCCGCACGGTGCCGGCCTCGATGTCGAAGACCTGCACGGTGCGCTTTGACAACAACAAATACTATGTGCTGAATCCCTGGCATTGGGTTGCGGTGCTCGTCAGTAGCTTGGCACATTGCGCAATGGCACGCCGTGCGAAGGGTGGGTTCTTCCCTCGGCCATGGAGCGGGGTGCGGCGCAAACTCAAGAGCGCACATCACGGAGACCACCAGATGGTGGCGATCCTTAGGGCCGTTCTCAGCGACGGGCTCGATGCCGTCGAGGCGGCGCGCCAGGAGGCGCTCGACCAGAACGTCTGCTCATCCGCCGCCATCATCAACATTCTCGCCCCCGACGTGATCCGGCTCCGGCGGTGACCATCCTTAGCGACCATCATCCCTTGCCTGGCGCTGACTGCGCTGATGCGGTCAGTGAGTAACCGCCGATGCTCCTACTCGCCAAGCGACGGAAATGGTGTAATCGACCAGCTAATTAAGTCGACCGCACGCTGAAGTATCCTCTCGGTCTGAGCGAGGTTGGGTGACGCGGCGGTGACGTATCCCATTTTCTCGCGGTAATCGCCTTTCCTGACGATCGGCGTCTTGGGTTTAATATACATTTTGACCTCGGCAACACCTGGCACAGCAGCCGCCCGACTGACGCCATCAATCCAATCGAGGATGCCGTCGCGATCAGGAAGCAGGGACCTCGTGGCCGCAGTTTGCCAATGCTTTCTGCGCAAATCACATTCATCGCCGGTGGCAAGCTTGATGTGCTCGGTGATGAGATCCACGCCGTAGGCTAGTTGAACCAATTGAGGATCGGGTGCGCCAACAAGACGCGGATTGACTTCAATGACGACTGGGCCACGCTTGGTCCACCGGAGTTCAACGTTGGTTGGCCCCCAGCCAAGGCCGAGAGCTCGCAAACAGCTCCTCGAAACCTCAGCGATATGTTTATGCTCTTCATCGGTTAGCTCGGCCGGATAGGCGACCCCACGAAATACGAAATGCGGTGGAAGGCCGGAGTCACCGGTGGCAATCCCAATAACCTCACTTCCCATTGTGTGGACGGTATAGTAGGGGCCTTCTGCGAATTCTTCAACCAAGATCCTCGGAGACGACCGCCATATGTGCTTCCCGCCCAACAAATAGGCCGTATGTTCGGCTAACTCATCGACGTTGCGGCACAATCGGACCCCGCTGCTGCCGCTGCCGACGGCTGGCTTAAGAACTACTGGAAGCCCGATCTCCGCGGCGGAACTTTCTACGTCCGTCGCATTCGCTGCCAAGCGATAAGCAGGTATTGGAACCCCCTCCCCCGCGAGGAGCTGACGTTGAGTGAATTTGTCGCAGCATTGTTCAACCGCCGCGGGGTTTGGTCCAGGTAGATCGAAATGCCGGCAGAGCTTGCCAACTGTCGCATAGACCGACTCGTCGTCGCCCGAAAAGCCCGTAATGCCAGCAATGTCATAGGTCGCGTGCAGCCGGGAACATTCGTCGATCAGCGCATCGAGATTGTCTGTATCGAGACGGATTGCCTCAACCCCTTCCGCCGCAAGATAGTCGTACTGAGTTGGATCTGCCGACAGGGTAATTGGATGAAGACCAAGACGCTTAGCCCCTTGGACGTATCGCAGACCACTACCCCTATGGCCTTCAACCAGGATAAGCGCTCTTCTTGTCATTGCGTCGACCTCAATTGCGTGTTTTGTGCGGTGGTTTGAGCGGGAACAGGCATCACCTTTTTTCGTGCCCAACCTCAGGCTAGCCGTGACGATATAGCAGTGTTAGCGATTGTGCGGTCGCAAAGGTTCTGTAAACTTGTTTGACGGATCTGTTTCAATCGTTTTGGCTAGCGCCGGTGCGGCAGCTAGCGGCGCGAGGAACTTGAATGGTTGTCGGTGTCGGTCACGCCATCAGCGCGTTTCCTTTATCTTCAGGACGCCGAGGTCGGTGACGATTTGATCGACCACGCGCTGGCCGGTCAGCGGCAGGGTGCACGCGTTTTCGATTCGCCTGCCTTATGATTCATGACGACCACCACCACCCGCTTCACATCGCGACGAGTATCGGTATCCCTAATACGTAGTCCGCCATAGATATGTCTCCAGTGCAGGTGAGTCGTAAGACCGTATGTCCGTCTCTGTCGGTGAGGTGGCTCGCCCTACACTGCGCGTCCGAGGATTGCTCGGACGGGCCGAATGCATTGTGGTCGCCCCGTCGCGCTGATCCCGAGGAAGCCTGGCGATCGTGTGAAGACAAACCGGCGGGATGCCCTTGCGTTGGCTCGACTGCTGCGCGCCGGCGAACTGACGGCGGTATGGGTTCCCGATGAAGGTCATGAAGCCATGCGGGATCTCGTCCGCTCTCGGCGGCCGCGGTCGAGACACTTCGCGTCCACCGGCAGCATGTGAGCGCCTTCATGCTCAAGCACGGACGAGTCTATCCCCGCAAAAAGGGCTGGACGATGCGCTATCTGCGCTGGTTGCAAGAGCAACCGTTCGATCACCCCGCGCACCAGATCGCGCTCCAGGAAATGGTCGAAGCGGTCCGCATCTCGAAAGAACGGGTCGAGCGGCTGGAGCATGTGATCAAGGAGTTCGTTCCGACCTGGTCGCTGGCGCCGGTCGTGAGTGCACTGCAGACATTGCGCGGCGTAGAACTGATCGTCGCCGTAACATTCGCCACCGAAATCGGCGACGTGCAAAGGTTCGAGAGTCCGCGCCAACTCATGGGATATCTCGGTCTCGTTCCCGGCGAACGATCGACCGGCGAGACAGTCAAACGGGGCGGCATCACCAAGGCGGGGAACGGACGCGTTCGCCACATGCTGGTCGAGAGCGCCTGGACCTACAGACATCCGCCGAGGGTCGGTGCGAAAAAGCTCTACCGTCTGGAACAAGCATCGCCAAAGGTGCGAGAGATTGCCTGGAAGGCGCAGACCCGGCTGACGGCCCGCTATCGAATGTTGAGCGGACGAGGCAAGAAGACAACGGTGGTCTGCACAGCGATCGCCCGGGAGCTGGCCGGCTTCATGTGGGCCGTTGCAAGGGAGGCGCAACCAGCCTGATCGGTCGCCGCCGCGGCGACATACATCTTTCGCACATGGGCGGAGGCGGGACCACGGCAGGGGAACGCCCGTCAGACGCTTTGTGGCCGGCAAATCGACCGACGCCCGCAGTAAGATAGGAACAGCCCCGGACGCACAATCGGCAATGCGGTAGCCAACCCGCGCATCAGAGCTTGATCACCGACGTCCTTCAGTTCCGCCTCCACCCATGTGCGATTATCAGAATGAGCAGCCGTTCCTTGGATCGGACGGTCTCCTGCGCTCCAAACCTTGACAGCTGTTCCGGCACCACCTTTCGGGAGTGGTCGCGATCTGTGAGGTTGCCGGTTCTGCATTGGGATCGGAGATCGGCTTGTGTCTGGACTTGACCTTACGTTTGACCCGGAGCGGCAACCTCGACGTTTCGAGGTGATCAACGGTGCTGGCGGTCGGCGGCAGTGGTCGATGGATGACAAGGCGCGGATCATCGCGGAGACGCTGGAGCCGAACGCAATCATTTCCGAGGTCGCCCGCCGGTATGGCCTCAGGCCGCAGCAGGTCTTCGCCTGGCGCCGCGAAGCGCGCAAACAGGTTGCTCGGCGCAGCAAGATTCTCCTGCCTTCGTGCCGGCGGTTGTGGCGGCGCCGGAACCTGTAGCCAGGCATCCATCGAAGCAGCGGAAACGGCAAGCCACCCGAGACGCCGGCGTGATCGAGCTTGAGATCGACGGCATCGCCATGCGCGTTGGCCGGGGTGCGGATGCGAAGACCGTGACCGCAGTGATCCGCGCGCTGAAGGCGACGACGTGATTGGGCCGACAGGTGCGGTCAAGGTCATGGTGGCGACGAAGCCGCTGGACTTCCGAAAGGGCGCGGAGGGGCTGGCGGCGCTGGTGCGCGAGACGATGGGCGCCGATCCGTTCAGCGGCGCGATCTACGTCTTCCGGGCGAAGCGGACTGACCGGATCAAGCTGATCTTCTGGGACGGCACCGGAGTCTGCCTCTATGCCAAGCGTCTGGAGGACGGCGAGTTCCGCTGGCCGAAAGTGCATGACGGCATGATGCGGCTGACGGCCGCGCAGCTCTCGGCGCTATTGGAAGGTCTGGACTGGCGGCGGGTCCACGAGGCGCGCCGGACCCGCGTTCCGGTTCAGGCGGGCTGACCCGCGACGAAGTGAATCAGCCTGGATTCCGCTGTCGCGGGCTGTCGGCGAATATGGTCTGATCCGGTCATGGCGATGACTGCTGACCAGCTTCCCGACGATCCGGACGCGCTGAAGGCGATGGTCCTGGCACGCGACGTCGAGAATGCCCGTCTGGTCCAGATCATCAAGGAATTGCAACGTCACCGCTTCGGCCGAAGAGCTGAGACGCTTCCCGAGGATCAGTTGCTGCTGGGGCTCGAAGAGGCCGAGCAGATCGAGGCCGCCGACGAGGAAGAGAACGAACAAGCATCTCCCGCAGGGCGCCTGGAGCGCGCCAGGAAGCGTCGGACGAACCGCGGCGCGTTGCCACCCCATCTGCCGCGGGTGGAAATGATCGTCGACATCGAGGACCATGCCTGCCCATGCTGCCGCAATGGCTTGCATCGGATCGGCGAGGACGTGAGCGAGCGGCTCGACATCGTGCCAGTGCAGCTGCGTGTAATCGTCGTGCGCCGGCCCAAATATGCCTGCCGCGCCTGCGAGGACGTCGTGGTTCAGGCTCCGGCGCCGGCCCGGCTGATCGAGGGTGGTCTTCCGACCGAGGCGACGGTCGCCCAGATGCTGGTCTCCAAATATGCCGATCATCTGCCGCTCTATGGTCAGGCGCAGATCTACGCCCGGCAGGGCATCAATCTCGATCGCTCCACGCTCGCCGACTGGGTCGGCCGCGCCGCCTGGCATCTGCGTCCGGTACATGAGCGGCTGCTTGGCAAGCTGAAGGCTTCGCCGAAGCTCTTTGCCGACGAAACCACCGCGCCGGTGCTCGATCCCGGCCGCGGCAAGACGAAGACAGGCCAACTCTGGGCCTATGCCCGCGATGACCGACCATGGAATGGCGGCGACCCGCCGGGCGTCGCCTATGTCTATGCGCCGGATCGAAAGGCCGAGCGTCCGATCGCTCATCTCGCAGGCTTCACCGGGATCTTGCAGGTCGACGGCTACGGCGGCTATCGCGTGCTGGCCGAAAAGAGTGGCGTCACGCTCGCCTTCTGCTGGGCACACGTGCGCCGACGCTTTTATGAACTGGCAGCAGCTGGTCCCGCGCCAATTGCCAGCGAGGCGCTGAGACGGATTGCCGAGCTCTACAAGATCGAGGACGCCATCCGCGGCCGATCGGCTGACGAACGCCTCGCCATGCGCCAGGAAAAGAGCGCTTCAGTTATCGCCGACCTCAAACCTTGGCTGCGAGAGAAGCTCGGCCTGATCAGCCAGAAGACAAAGCTCGCTGAGGCGGTCCGCTATACACTCTCGCGCTGGGAAGGTCTCTCGCGCTTCCTTGGCGACGGCCGCATCGAGATCGACAGCAACACCGTCGAACGCTCGACCCGTCCGATCGCGCTCAACCGCGAGAACGCGCTCTTCGCAGGCTCTGACGGCGGCGCCGAGCACTGGGCCTTCATCGCGTCATTGATCGAGACCTGCAAGCTCAATGGTGGCGAACCGCTCCGCTATCTCACTGACGTCCTCACCAGGATCGTCGATGGTCATCCGAACAGCCGGATCGACGACCTGTTGCCTTGGGCCTACATCAACAAGCTCGAGCTCATGGCCGTGGCCTGAGAACAGCGCTTCCGATGAGTCGCTCAAATTCGCAAAAGCAAGCATCCCTTCCTGCTTGGCGGGGACCGAAATTGCGCTCGGGGATAGTCGAGGCCGCGTGCGCATCATTTCCTGAAGGTTTTGGCTCACCCGTTATCAACGGACTCGAACGTCATCCGGAAGACAGTTGCCGTGTCGTAGATTGGCAGCCCCGTCAGACGGCGAATGGCCGGCGTGACCATTGGGAACCCCGTGCATTCGAACAGGATCGCCGCAATATCTGGATGCGCGTTGCGGAGACGCGTCACACAAGTGGCGACATCCGCCTCTATCTCTGGAACAGAGGTATTCTTGTACGGACGCTTCGTCGCGTTCTGCCACATCACGCCGCCTTCAACGCCGCCGATCACCACCCTTGCCCGCTGGGCTGGGTCATCGACCCCGAAAAGATCTTCGCTGCAGTTGGTCGAATCGGCGGTCAGGATAGCCAGCTTGCCCTTGGGTGGAAGTTGACGGAGCAGCATCGGCACCAGGAGCAAGCTCGACATCGCCACCGGGACGTCGACAGCCGCGGCAATCGCTGCCTGATAGCGGATGGTGAAGCCACAGTCGCCGACTATGGCGATGGCCCCTCGGTCGACCAATCGTCGGGCGGCGGCAACATAGGCAGATTCCAGCAAGGGATCGCCGGAGATGACCCTGTCCGCCCACGCTCCCGCTGCCGTTTCCAGAATCAGGGGAAAATCGAAGGTTGCCGGGTTGAAGAGCGAACCCGGTCGAGGATCGGGCGGAAATTCGATAGGCGACCCGCCATATTCTAGGGCCAGTATGCCGAGGGATGGTCGAGGCTTACTGGTCATGAGTGCACCTGTCTCGGTATTCGATGAAGGGGTCGCCTGATCTCCGCAGCGCTCCATTATCATTCAGCGATGTCATCTCGGGCGAGCGGTCAAGCATAGCGTGCGCCTAACTCGCCGCGATTGAAAAGGCATCGAGCGCTCGGCGGTTTGCGCGAATACCAGATGCCACGACCGATATCTGTTTGACGTCAGCATGTCACGCTCGAAACAACGCGCGTGGCGTTTTGCTAAGTATTTCGGCTCCCTTTTCAGTCAACACAAAGCTGTCACTGCAACCAATCTGGCGTCCGACTTCGTCGAAAAGGATCAATGGAATATGAAAACTCATGCCTGTTTCCAGAATGTCTTCGACCTCTGGTTCCAGGCTCAAATCGCCGCGCTCGACCCAATGGATGCCGATTTGATAGCCGGTCCTGGCGCGAAGCGCTTCCGAGCGCCCGTGTCGCTCGAGCACCTTGCGTGCCGCAGCATTCACCGCCCCAGCCGTTGTGCCCGGCTTGATCGCATCGAGCGCCGCCTCCAACGCTTCTTCGGCGATAGCGTGCAAGGATTCGAGACCAGGATGGCGACCTAGGACGGCGGATCGACACAACGGCGAATGATAGGCGTGCTTGGTCCCACTGAGTTCGGTGAATGCCGCTTCATTCATCCCGAGGGGATTTCTCGCCGGCATTCCATGTGGCAGCCGCAGACGATCCCCAAACAGCAAGTTGATAGACCAGCTCAACTCCCCACCAGCAGCTGCAACTGCGCTTCTGATCGCTGCAGCCACCTCGACCTCGGTGACATCTTCCCGGATTGACCCATGAAATGCGGCTATAGCCAAGTCCGTCGTGGCGGCTGCCGCCCTTAACGCTTCGACTTCCAGCTCGCTTTTTACCGCTGCGACTCTTGTGACGAGGGCTGTCGCATCAAAAATCTTCAGTTCAGGCAGCTTGGCTTGAAGAACTGCCACGTCATTTGGCGCGAGACTCCAGCGCCCCAGTTCCAAACCGACTCGTTTGTCATGCAGAGCATTGCGTCGCAGAACATCGGCACAAATTTCAAGCGCGTCATGCTGATGAAGGAAAGGAATGATTTCGTCGATATGACTACAGGCTCTGGCGGCTTCCTCGTCGAATGCCCGAACGATAAACGTGGGCGCCCGTCCTGGTGAAAGGATGAACGGACATGGCGCGAAGTAAACTCCCGAATAGCCTGTCAAGTATTGAAGATGGCTCTGCGAGGCAACCAGAACGGCGTCGAGTCCCATAGCTTCCATCGCATGGAGTACGCGCCGATATCGTTTCACATACTCAAACTTCGGAAAAGATGGTTTCGTAAAGGGAATCCGCTCTCGGGTCGCATTCATTGATGTTCCACCATGGGTGTCGCCCCTTCGCTGATAAGGAAATCAGCATCCAGATTGCAAGGCTGAGCAGCTCCAGGAAAGGAACAGCTATTATGAGCGGCCACTTGTCGTTATGCGCGACCGCCGACTCGGCTGCCCTAGCGAAGTGAGCCGGAACTTAAGAGCCAGTCACTTGAACGCGGCGGACCTTGGCACTCCAAAAGGCAAAGTCTTCGATCTCCATCATTCGGGGCAATGTCTACTCCGACCTCATTCTCTCGACCTTTTACCCTGATTTCTAGCCCTGGGAGCTAAAGGACGAGTTTTCTTTCATGTCGGACCAAGATGTAGTTTCAGCTGTGGCCCTGGATCTCTATATCGCAACCAAGAATTCAGAGCCGCGGCTTGCGGCAATGCGACACTTGACGGACAAAGACTCAGTTACCCAGTCAAGCTTCGAGAAAAGATCGGATCTGAAGATCCTCTTGTCATCTCTGCAACGGTCACCTCGGCATCCGTGTCGGCCCGGAAGTCTTTACCATCGCCACCTTCTGCGATCGATGTACCTGCACCTTCTTCGCAAACTCTGCATCGCAGTTGCCGTCATCTTTTGGCTCTGGTGACTGAATCCTCAGCCTTGGGGATGCCGATTCCGAAGTACCGGGTGTGGGTGACATCGAGGATGCGATTGATCAAGCTCGAGTAGCTGTGCCCGGCGGTGGCTGCGGCAAAGGCATAAGAGGAGCCCATACGGAGCCCCGGCATCGGATTGATCTCCAGGACAAAGGGCTGGCCTGCGCGGTCGATCCGGAGGTCGACGCGGGCATAGTCCCGGCATCGGCAGGCACGGAAGGTCGCAACCGAAATGTCCCGCAGCAAAGTCGCAAGGGTGCTCCCGATTTGCGCCGGGCAAATCCGCGGTAGCCCTGCGCTCGGCAAGTACTTCGCCTCCCAAGTCAAAAGACGCGTTTCGCGGCCGCCGAAGTCGTACTCGAGCAGAGGCAACACCTCAGGCTCTCCATTTCCAAGCAACGGGACTCCGATTTCTCGCCCCTCGATGTATTCTTCCACGAGCGCATCCTGTGCATACTGGGTGACGATCACTTCGACGGCATGCCTCAACTGAGCTGGTTCATGTACCAGCTGCAATCCGAGGCTGTCGTCGACGTGACGCGGCTTCACTACCACCGGGAATCGGAGGTCGCCGGTACTTTCGGTGCCGCGACGCATCACGCGAAAGTTCGGCGTCGGCACGCCGCAATCGCGGATGAGCCTCTTGGTTATGACCTTATCATCTCCCAGCCCATGCCCGAGTGGGCTCGATCCGGTGTACGGAACGCCGGCCATCTCGAGCATGGCCGGAACGTGGGTGGTAGGGCACTCGCCCTGAATGCCAAGCGCCATGTTGAAGACGATTCCTGAAGGGCCGGCCAGCGGATCGGGTGGCATGAACCGCTCGAGCGTGGTGAGCAATCCTTTGTCGCCTTCGCACAGCAGCGTCTCGTGACCACCCTCTTGCAGGGCGGCCGCCACGCCCTCGGCTGTCTCGTTGACTGCCTGTGGCCAAGGCTGCGGCGGCTGAGGATATGAGTGACCGAACCGATTGATCACGCCCGTTAAATCACTGTTCTTCACGACTGCTACCCGCATGAGCTACTCCTTGGATGTTCGCCTGCTGTCACGTTCGTTCGCTCTGCTTGAGGGGAACAGCTCGTCTGGACCCTGCGCGCTTACACGGACTACCAAGCAATCGGCGTGCCACCCAAGGGGTTGTGCGAACAAGGGGGAAACTCCATGTCTTTGGCGCGGCGCCGGCGAAAATACTTGTGCCTCGGTGCGTCGGGTTTCGCACATGGACGTCTTCAATTGGACACACATGAACACGAAAGCGTAGTGTAGCTGCCTTTGATGTTCAGCAGTTCATTTTGGCAACTTAGCGTGCCGCCTTGGGGCGGCCTGTTAGATGTTTGATCCCAGGTTTTGATGGTTCATCATTGTCGTCCGAATCAAAGGATGCGCTATGGGCCAGGTTCTGCATGGGAGCGCCACAACGACAGAGGCGATCCGTCGAGCGATACAGCATAGTCATGTCTGGACGGCGCCCGCTGATCAAGGGTTGTTTTTGGGGATGGGATAGTCGCGGGTGCGGTCATGTCTCCGGCCTGTTGTTGCGGTCTTGTGATCGCTGGCCCTGATGGTATCCGCTGAGCCTTTGGCCTGATCAAGAGAGCGAGCTCGAAGCTCCGACTATGCTGCAGGCTTTCAGGATCTATTCTCGTCTGTTCCCATCACGTCATCGTCACCCTCGATTCCGGTCCCGGCCTAGCCGGTGCTGTGGTTACGCGGGTGTGCCGGCATAGTGTGTCACGTCGCGCATGATTGCGAAGACGATACGGGCGAGCTTGTTGGCCGTTGCCACGGCGACAAGCTTAAAGGGTTTGGCCTCCAAGAGGCGATCTGCCCAGCTTCTCAAAGCATCACTGCTGCGTCTGCGATGGAAGAGGACGGCGTGCGCGCCGACCACGAGCAGCTTGCGTAGATATCGGTTTCCCATCTTGGAGACGCGCCCCAGCCGTTCCTTTCCGCCGGAGGAGTTCTGCCTTGGCGTGAGCCCTAAAAAGGCGGCGAATTCGCGCGGACCCGAGAAGGCGGAGATATCCTGGACACTCGCCACAAGGGCAGACGCAGTGACGGGACCGATGCCAGGAACTGTCATCAGACGGCGGGCTGTCGCATCGGTTTTTGCGAGAGCCAGAATAGCCTGATCGCTTTTCCCGATCTCATGATCGAGTTCATTCAGCCGCCGCACCAGCGGCAACAGCGCCGAACGCACGATCGCTGGGATCATGTCGTTGCCTTCCACGATGAGAACCGCCAACGCGCGGGCATTGCTAGGTCCTTGGGCGGCGATGATCCCGATTTCGGCTAGATGGCTGCGCAGCGCGTTGAGCAGTTGGGTGCGTTGGGCCACCAGAAGTTCGCGTACCTTGTGACGCATGAGCGCCGCCTGGTTCTCGACCGATCGCACCGGCACAAAGCGCATGGAAGGCCGCGTCACCGCCTCGCAGATGGCTGCTGCATCGGCAGCGTCGTTCTTCTGGCGGCGAACGTAAGCCTTCACATATGCTGGCGCCATCAACCTCACATCATGGCCGAACTTCGTCAGCTCCCGAGCCCAGTGGTGGGCCGAACCGCATGCTTCCAAGCCAATGAGGCAGCATGGTAGGGATTCGAAGAATGCCAGAACATCCTTGCGCCGAAGGGCCCGGTTCGTGACGATGTGGCCGGCGACATCGACTGCGTGAACTTGGAAGACGTGCTTAGCCAGATCGAGGCCAACGGTAGCGACAGTGCTGAGGTCGGTGGTAGTGCCCATGGACGGTGCTCCTTCAGATGGGTGCTCGACAGCAGTCATCTTGGCACGCCTCTCGCGAGGATGATGCCGTTGCGGGCGCCGTCCACCCCCTCAAGGAGAGCCTGAGGACGCTGGCCAAGCGCTACGGCATCAATCAGAAGACAGTCGCGAATCGAAGAGGCGCGCTTCGGTTGCCGATCTGCCAACTGGTCCGAAGGAACCGAGATCGACGGTGCTCTCGATTGAGGAGGAGGCGGTCATTGTCGCTTTCCGGCGCTATACGCTGCTGCCGCTCGACGACTGCCTCTATGCCTTACAACCGACGATCCCACACCTCACGCGCTCGGCACTGCATGCCGGCGTTTATGGCTAGGGTCTTCAATTAGGACCTCATTGCGAACCTTGGCGATATCGATCGCTACCAGCACCGCGGCGGCGGGTGTAGAATCTGAAGTGGTCATGATCGGTCTCTCCGGAATGGGTTGTGAACATTCACATTCTAGAGAAACTTGACCGGCCATGGCCGCCTCCAGCGGTGCGCGCCTGCAGCGAAAAGCTGCGCGCACCGCTGTCTCAGCTGCCGCCGCTCCTTCATTCCGTAGGTGCTACGGTATCCAGTTCACGACGCCGGCGCCGGTGGTTCTGCCGTGCCATTGATCAAGGAGGCCATCGCAAACGGCGAACGCTTCTGGGCCCATGCTTTCGAATACGCCTGCACCACGAACGACATCGAGCACCGGACGACCAAGGCAAGACATCCGTGGTCTGATGTGATCGACAAGAGCTTTTTGATCGGATTTGCGATATTCTCCTGTTGCGCATGGGTGACCGCGTGGCGAAGAGCAGGGTCCGAGGTGAGAGCCCTGCCGCGCAGCCTCTACAGTCGCTTCTCATTTGCGGCGCCCGTGCGCACCCTCTTCGGACCTCGTGGGTTCCAGCCGAAGACAAAGCGGGCATAGGCGGTTTCGGCCTGTTCCACCCAGCGCCTCTCCTCGTCCCGGTGACTCTTGATATTGTAGGCGTGCGCGGCCCCTTTTTGGCCGCACACAGCCTTGCTCCCGGCCTTGAGTTCCACATCGCGCAGCTTCTTGGCATGCAGGGAAGGCCGAGCCCAGGCGTAGCTCTCCCCTTCGTCAACAGATGCCAGATCACGACAGCGAGCTTGCGTGCGGTCGCGACGGCCGCGACATGCTGCCCGCGCCTGGCACGTACTCGTAGAAAGAAAGCCCGCAGCGGTCCGGGTGCGCGTGCCGCTGCCCAGGCAGCTTCGACGAGCATACCGCGGGCATGTCCGCGTCCCTGCTTGGTGATCCGTCCGTGGTAGGCAGGCCCTGGCCCTGATTGCCGGACACTCGGGTTCAGGCCAAGATAGCTCACAAGCTTCTGCGGCTCCTCGAAGCGCGACACGTCGCCGATCGCTGCCTTCATTGCAAGCGCGACGGTCATGTCGACGCCGGGAATGGTCATCAGACGCTTCACGCCTTCATCTCCAAGGGTCGAGCGGGCAAGATCGCGCTCGATGATCTGGAGGTCGTCGCCCAATCGGTCGAACTCGCGCAGATGCCGATCGATCGCGAGGCGCTCGTCTTCCGGCACGACCTGTTCGCTCAACCACGACCGGCCCTTGGCGCCGCACAGATCGGCATGCGGGCAGGACGGGATGAGGTGGCTATGAAGGATCGACTGGATAACATTCTTCAAGCGCGATCTTTGCCGAACGATCTGATTGCGCCGCGTCACCTGCCGGCGCAGTGCCTGTGTAGGTTCGTCCGGAATCCAGACTTCCGGCAGGAAGCCGCTGGCATAGAGCTGCGCCAGAACGCCGGCATCAATCGTGTCCGTCTTGATCTTGGCATAGGCAATGATGCGCACCTGCTTCGGGTTTGCGATCACCACTTTCTTCACGTGCGGCGCGACAACTGCGGCGGCCGAGGACGCGTTGCCAGTGGCCTCGATCACGACGATATCGCTCGGCGACAGCTTCGCGGCGAAGGCGTCCAGCAGATCGCGCCGCATGTCGACACGACCCAGCCGCCTGAGCTTGCCGTCCTCCCATGCCACCGCCTCGGCGAAGGCGCGATGGATATCCAGTCCGATGATACGCATGCGTATTCCCTCCTTCCTGGCTCGGTGAAAGACGGGAGCTGACGGGCAACACGACACTTACTGATCCGCGCTCGCAGCGCATCCGGGAAAGTCGCGAGGGGCGGCCATGTAACTAGCTCGGGCTCTCAGCCCACGGTCTAAAGACGGCCTGCCCGCACTTTCGTGCTCCCGGTGCCCCACGTCCCGGATGGGCTCACCATAAGGCCGTTCCAAAACAAGAACAGCAGGACGAAAAGGCACCACCGATCACATACCGGATAACGGTCAGGTCGAGAGAATGAACCGGACCATCAAGGACGCAACCGTCAAGCGCTTTCATTACGACGATCACGACCAACTGCGTCGGCATCTTGCCGACTTCGTTGCGGCCTTCAACTTCGGCCGCAGGCTCAAGACTCTCAACGGCCTCACGCCCTACGAGTTCATCTGCAAGGCATGGGCTTCCCAGCCCGAGCGCTTCAAGCTTAATCCGTTCAGCAAATGTCGGGACTTCTCTATTCGGCGTGTTGAAATCAATCGCTTTCAAGCTTCCTCTAGCACGGGCATTTGATGTCTTCGCGAGGCCTTGGTTCTCTTCGGGATCGGCGCGTTGGCCTCCCAGCATGGGATCAGTAGGAGTGAAGGGGACAATCTAAACAGCGCTGTCACCATGTTGCGGCGGTGGAAACGAGTCCCGGCATATTCTCTCTTCATCCTCCGTCCCGCGAAGGACATTCATCCGCCCCTGGCGGATCTCGTTATCGGATGTTCTCCCTTTCGTTTGGTGGACCCGGCTATATCAACGCCGTCGCTTCCTCTCGCGCCCAGCGGAACTCACCGCCATCGGACCATATTCTGTGAATGATGACAGCTAATCTGCGAGCAAGGGCAACGGTCGCTCTTTGTCGGCCCCGGCGCTTAGCGACGTTCATCGCCCAAGCTTTCAGCCATGACCACTTTTTCACCACCGTCAGCAAGACTTGCGCGGTTTCATAAAGTAGCGTTCGCATCATGGCTTCACCGCACAGGGAAACACGTCCGACGCGATTGTCCTCGCCTGATTGATGCAAGCGCGGCGTCAACCCGAGAGCTGGCCCCACGGCCTTAGAATTCTTGAAGCGGGCAGGAATGTCGACCGTAGTCTGGGAAGCCAGCGCAATGACAGGGCCGACACCAGGGACGGTCATCAACCGCCTGCAAACCGTGTCAGCCTTCACGATCGATAACAGCCTTTCATGCAATACCGTGAACTGCTCCGCGAAGTTTCTGCCGGGCGGCGAGCAACACCTCCATGATGTCACGTAGCTCCGGAATATCGTTGGAAAGGTCCTGGATGCGATCCGCAAATTTGGCAGCGCCGACAATGCCAACCTTGAGACCGAAGTTACGCAACAGGCTCGAATGTCGTTCTCAATTGCGATGGCCTTTTCCTGGAGCAACTTGCGGGCTATCAACAGCGCCCCGAAGTTTCTGGCTCATCAGCGTCTTGACGTGCACCGGCCGGAACAAATTAACCCGCATCAATTGCAGGTAGTCCGGCTCCCGCCAGACCACTGAACAACCATTGTGATAAGGGACCAGCTTCAAGCCCGATCCGGGCCAAATTCCAGGTCGGGTTCTTCAACGCCTCAACAAGATCGTCCGGATGCCTCGCAACCTTCATCTCTCGGCAAATGCGACCTCCTTCATCCACGATGCAAACGGTCGTCTCTTTCACGGAGACGTCCAGCCCGGCATAATGCTTCATGCTGCGCTTCCTTTCCTGATGGTTGTGGCTGTTCACGCAGACCACGTTTTATCATCAGCTCGAAGCGCAGCACCTCAAACATCGTTCAAGACGTGGGGCAAAGCCGAATACCTCATCTAAAAAGGCAAAAAAACCGGTCAGCCTTCACTTGGCCAGCACGCGGACATGTGTCCGGCCTATATTGCTGGGCTGATGATTGACCTTGGGCATCGCAAGAGCGGTGGCGGCGCGCGACGAGGGCGTCAAATATGACCAGCTGCACCACTTGATCGCGAGGGCGTGTGGATACTGCGCCGCTGGAGAAGGTGTTGCTCGCGGAGGCCGACAGCAAGTTGGCGAGGACGGTGCATGGCTGATCGTGGACAACGCGCTGCCCAAGAAGGGGCGCCGCTCGGTCGGCATCGCGCCGCAATATGCCTCGTCGCTTGGCAAGGACGCCAACTGCCAGATGCTGGCGTCGCTGACGCTAGCCGCTGGCGAAGTGCCGGTCACGGCTTAAGCGCCCCCTTCCGGCAGGCGCTCACCGAGCGCGGCCTGATCGTCGGCATCCCGTTCAAGCAGAAGGGCTATGCCGCCGATGTGGCGATGATCTTCCTCGTTGCCGGACGCGGCCGCCGGCGATGCTGGAAAAAGCCCAATGGCGAACGGTCAGTTGGCGGCGTGGCACCAAAGGCCCCCTCTCGGCGCGCTTCGCGGCTGTCCGTGTCCTGGTTGCAGATTGGCCCACCCAACGTATTGCGACATGGGCGCTCGCTAAAAATTCTGCCAAAGTAGTTCTAGTGATCAGGATGGTGGTGAACGGCACCACCGGTGGCCAGTTTGCGCCCGCACATCCTGCGCGTTGAAGGTGAGGCCAGCGAGCGAGATCTTGACACGACAGCGGTGGCCTTGAGCGATTCAATGGCGTTATTGCGGAAGGTAGGCAGCATCACCAAGAAATTCTAGCTAGTTCGACCTCATTTAGCCAGCCAGCACGCGCACATTTGCTGTGGCCCGACTTCGATGGCTGGCGGCTCTTCTTCCCGGCAACGGTCGAAGGCCAGCGGGCAACGCGGATGGAACGGACAGCCCTTCGGCACCCGTGCGAGGCTTGGAACCTCGCCCTGCAGGGCCGGCAGTTCGGCGCGACCTGCGTTGCCCCTAATCTGCGGGGTCGCGTCAAGCAAGGCGACGGTATACGGATGGCGAGGGTTGAATGTGATCTCGTCAGCGGTGCCGATCTCGACCAATCGTCCAAGGTATAAGACTGCGATCCGGTCGGCGATCAACCAGGCGAGCGGCAGATCGTGGGTAATGAACAGCAGCGCCACATTGTGCTCGTCGCGCAGGTCGACCAGGACCTGCAGAATCTGAGCGCGGATCGAGACATCGAGCATCGACACAGGTTCGTCAGCAACGATGAGCTCCGGCCTCACGGCGAGCGCTCCGGCAATCACAGCCCGCTGGCGCTGTCCGCCAGACAGTTCGTGTGGGAAGCGGGCGAAGAAATCACCGGGAGGATTGAGCCCGGCCGCCGCAAGCGCTTCGCTCACCCGCTCGGCGAGTTGGGTGCCGTTCTTGACCAGCCGCAGTGAACGTAGCGGCTCCGCCACAATATCGAACACAGTGTGTCGCGGATTGAGGGCCTGATAAGCGTCTTGGAAGATCATCTGCACGCGATGCCGGTAAGGACGCAGGGCTGAGGTCCCTTGAACTGACGTCATATCGCGGCGTTCGAACAGCATTCTCCCGCCGGTCGGCTGGGTAAGCTTGGCAATGACGCGGCCCACAGTGGTTTTGCCGCTCCCCGATTCCCCGACCAGCGCGACGATCTCACCCCGTCGGACGTTGAGGTCGATCCCGTCTACCGCGCGCACGGCGCCGGCAGGTCGGCCCAGGACACGGTCGAACAGCCCGCCCTGGATAGGAAAATGGACCTGCAGGCTCTCCAGACACAGGAAGTCGGCGGTGTCAAGCATGAGCTGCGACCTTGTCTTCTTGAGAGGACCGGTGGAGGTGACAAGCAACGCGTCCCCGCCCGAACTTATCGAGGCTGGGGACCTCGGTCGCACAAATCTCCATGGCCGACGGGCAACGCGGATGGAAAGCGCAGCCCGAGGGTCGATTCACCAAGTTGGGAGGATCACCGGGTATTGGCCGGATCATCTTTTTACCGTTCGCTGGGTTCGGAATCGATTCGATCAGCAGGCGGGTGTAGGGATGTTTAGGCTGGGCGAAGATCTCGGCGACAGTGCCATCCTCGACGATCCGGCCAGCGTACATGATCATCACGCGATCACAAGTCTCGGCAACAACGGAAAGATCGTGGGTGATCAAAATAAGGGCAAGGTTAAGCTGCGATCGCAACTCACCCAGCAGCTTAAGGATCTGAGCCTGTGTGATAACGTCCAGCGCCGTCGTGGGCTCATCGCCGATGATGAGTGAGGGGCGACACGCTAGCGCCATTGCGATCATAACCCTTTGTCGCATTCCGCCTGACAATTCGTGAGGATAGGCGCCGCCGCGATCCGCCGGAATGCCGACGAGTTCGAGCAGCTCCTTTGCCCGCGCGGTCGCCTCGCCACGCGACATGCCGAGCTTCAGCATACACGGCTCGGCGATCTGCTTGATGATGCGTTGCACAGGATTAAGCGCATTCATCGCGCCCTGAAAGACTACGGAGGTTTCGCTCCAGCGATGTGGCCGCATAGCCGCATCATTGTCGATCGGCAGTCGGTTACCGCGATAGCGGACCTCGCCGCTGCTGACCCGCGCGTTGGGCGACAGCAGACCCGCAATCGCCATTGCAGTCGTGGTCTTCCCGCTGCCCGATTCTCCGACGAGGCCAACGGCCTCTCCGCCCCGGAGCGCGAAGCTTACTCTGTCGATCGCACGCGATGAAACGCCCTTTAGCCCGTAGTCGACAGTGAGCCCGTCAACCTCCAAAAGCGATGCTCTGCCTTGAGAGGAGTCTATCATGGTATCACCCGCCGCCGTGGATTGAACGTGTCGTCGAGTGCATTGCCAATCAGGACGAAGCTAAGCGAAACCGTGAGGACGCACACTCCGGGGGCACCGAGATACCACCACGCTCCAGCACTGGCCGCCCCGGCGCGTTGAGCGAGCGAAAGCAAAGTGCCCCATGAAGGCTGCAACGGATCGCCAAGCCCGAGGAACGAGAGCGACGTTTCGATATAGATTGCGCCGGCGACGACCAGGGCACCATTCGCTGCGATTTGCGGCACGAGATTGGGCAGGATGTGCCGCACCATAATGCTGAAATCACTGCTGCCCACAACACGCGCACGATCAACAAATGTTCGCTCCTTAAGCGAGAGTGTCTGACTGCGAACGATACGCGCGACAAACGCCCAGCTTGTCATCCCGATAACGACAAGGATCACAAAAAGAGAAGGCCGGAAGCCGAGGATTTCTCTGCCCCGCCCCATCACCTCGAGAACTACGGGGGTGATGACCAGCGCCAGCACGAAGGACGGCATGACAAAAAAGAAGTCCGTTAAGCGCATCAGCCAGACGTCCGCCCAGCCACCAAAATAGCCCGCGGTCATTCCGACCGTGGTGCCGACGATGAGGCTGATCACGGTCGCCAGTAGCGCGATTATGAGCGAGATCCGGGCGCCGTGGACGACCAGATTGAGGACGTCGCGCCCCACCTCATCGGTCCCTAGCAGATGCTGGCCTGAGGGTGGCGCGAGGAAATCACCGGTTGCATTGATCGCGGTCTGAAGCGGCCCCACCAGGACATTGGGCATCGCTGCCATAACAAGAAACAATACCAGACACAACAGGCCAAGCTGAGCCCCGCCATAGCCAAGAAACTGGCCTAGAAAGGTTTTGATAGCACGCGCCCAGCCACGCGGAGAATATTGAACATTACTCATTGACGGACCCTCGGGTCAAGAATTCCGTAAGCAATATCAGCTACCAGGTTGGCGACGACAATCGAGGCACCGAGCAACAGAAATACTCCTTGAAGGACTGGATAATCCCGGGCGTTGAGCGCCTGTACCGTCAAACCGCCGATCCCCGGCCAGGCGAAGATGGCCTCGACGGTAATGGCACCCGCCACCACGTAGCCGAGATTGAGGGCAACCAAGGTCACGACCGGGAGCATTGCATTACGAAAGGCATGTTGCATGAGCATCTGTCGCCCAGTTAGCCCCTTGGCTCGCGCTGTCACCATGTAGTCTTCCGTGATGACGTCGCTCATTGCAGCACGGGAGACCACGACGTATTGTCCGATCAGGCCAAGCGCTATCGCAGTCACCGGGAGCACGAGATGGCGGGCGCGGTCCATCAACCAAGCGAAGGGAGCGGTGTCCCCCGCAGTCGGCGAATATGCGCCGTAGCCGGGCAGCAACCCTAATCCTGTGCTGAAGATCGCCATCAGGATCATGCCAAGCCAAAACGATGGTGTGGAATAGAGCGCTAAAGAGGCACCCATAATGATATTATCGACGGCTCTTCCACGACGCCAGCCCGCGTACATGCCAAGCATGACCCCAAAGATTATCGCGACAAGCTGTGCCAGGCCGACCAAAGCAATAGTGGATGGAAGCCGCTCCACGATCAGGTCAGCGACGCGCCTGCCCCTAAACTTGAAACTATACCCCAAATCACCCCGGAGTGTTGTCGATAGGTAGTCGAGAACCTGATCCGGGAATAACGGCCGATCAAGGCCCCAGCTCTCGCGCTGCGCCTCGATTTGCTCAGCGGTCACGCTGATACGTGCTCCGCTAAGCAGAAGTGATGCAGGATCACCCGGAATGACCCTGAACAGGATGAAGTTCAGGCCAGTCACCATTAGAAGCGTGACGACCGCCCTGAGGAGGATTCGCCCGAAGCGCCGGCTCATTTGGTCTCGCTTTCCATCGGGATCCTTTCAGACCGGCTTCAAGCGATCGAATGGAAAGTAGCTCCACATTGACGTAATGTCTTGCGCCCCCCAGCCTTCGAAGCAATCCTTGCGACGGGCGTCGAGCGCGAGGGGGTAAGACAGCATGATGTATGGCGCTTCTGTGTAGATAAGGCGCACCGCTTGATCGACCAGCTCCCGGCTCTTTTTGAGGTCGACGGTAACGTCGATTTCGGACAGGAGCTTCTCGAATTTGTCGTTCTTCCAATACGAGTAGTTCCGCGCACTGCCGCCCATGCCGAGCAGGCCGGGGTTGGGAGACGGCCAGTTTGAGGCAACCAGCAGATCCCACCCTCCGCCGCCCTTCTCCGGCGCTGCCGTGCGGGCGCCGAGCGCACCGGCATCCAGTCGTGTCACCGATACAGGAATGCCGACTTGTCCGAGCCAGCCAGCGATGAGCTGCAGGGCCGCGATCGGTATCTCGAGCATACTCGAAAATGTTCCGGTGATCAGCTCGAGTTGGAAGCTGTTTCCTTCCTTGTCCTCCCGGACGCCGTCGCCGTTCGCATCCCGATAACCGGCGGCATCGAGCCGGCGGCCGGCCTCGGCGAGATCGAAGTGGCGCCTGATGTCGCTCAGGTCCGAGTAATAGTCAGTTACCACCGGCGGGACCAGCCCGACGCCAGGGTCGGCGAGTCCGCGCATAGCTCGATCGACGATGGCCTTCTGGTTGATCGCATAGCCGATCGCATCGCGAAATGCTGAATCCTGCAGGGCCTTGGTGCTGCCCGCCCCCTTCCCGGCGAGAGTGTTGAAGGCCAGGTAATCCCGCTGCTCGATACGCTGCTGGCCAACCGTGATGTTGGGTTCCTTCGAGAGATCCGCCCACTGGGCGGCCGTCAGGTTCATGCCATAATCGAGGCCGCCGCTCTTCAGAGCCTGGGCAATAGGATCGGCCGTGTTAAAGAAGTGGAAAATCATGCCGGCCGTCGCCGGCCGCCCAGCGCGGAAGTACTCGTTCGGCGTGAAGCGCGCAAATTGGCCCTGCTGAAACTCCGAAACGATCATCGGCCCCGTACCCACCAGCGGCGGATCGTTGTGGAAGGTGCTGCGCGCATCGGCATAGCTAACGTTCTTCCAGATGTGTTCGGGAACAATGTGAATGTAATTGTCAATCGGCCAGCGAGTGGGGACCTTGGTCACGATCTGCAAGGTCTCGTCATCGAGGGCCGTGATGGATTCGACGAACTCCAAACCGCTAGTGTTATTGTAGCCGATGTTCAGCTCGTCGGGCTTGCCGATGGAGCCGCGAAGGTAATTATAGTTGAACACGGCGTCCCTGGCCGTGGCGGGCTGGCCGTCCGACCACTTCATGCCGGGCCAGATGTTGAAGGTCCAGGTGAGCCCGTCGTCGGCAACCGACCATTCCTTGGCAAAGCCCTTTCGATCGGAGTGGCGTTGCGCGTCCACGCAAACCAAGTAGTCATAGGTGAAGACCAGCGGCCAGTACGAACTCCAAGTGGCAAAGGGGTTCATCGTGTCGGGGGCAACGATTCCACCGAGGCGCACGACATGATCGTCACATGAGGAGGCGAGCGCCCTTGAGTGCATGACCAAAGGTGCAGCCGACCCCACCAGCATCGCCTTCATGAGCGCACGGCGACTGAGTGGCAAAACGTTCATTCTCTCCTCCCTTCAAGCCTGATCCCGTTCGGCCGGCAACCTATGCTATGTGTACAGCCGATGGGATATTCTCAGATCCATACTTCACTCAAACGGAGGTTCTTGTTAGGCTCGATGTGTTATGCCCGAGCTTCAATTGTTATGACGCGAGCCTCGGTTCCGGCAAAACGATTCTCCTTAGCTTCCGATTCGCATCAAAGCCTCGGACATCGGTGCCCTGGCTGACCTGGTCATTCATGGGCTCCACGGAAAAACTATGTGCTTGATATTTCACATTTTTTCTCGTATTTTCAGGGTGTTAGAACGTGCACACGTTCGCCGTTTGTACGCCACAATATCCCTCGGTTTTCGCGTTTTGTACCGCGCACTGTGCACACAGCGTGCACGAAGATGAGACCAGCATGGCATCCATCAATAAATTGGCTTCCGGCAAGTGGCGTGTCCAGGTCCGCTGCAAGGGCCACTACCTCAGCAACAGCTTCTCGCTCGCAAGGACGCTGAAATGTGGGCGCGTCGAATTGAGCGAGAGATCGACTTGGGCCAGAAGCCCGCCCCTAAGCATATGGACGGGATCAAGACGGTTTCCGACCTCATCGACCTGCATATCGCGGATATGGTGGAAGTTGGCAAGGAAATCGGTCGTTCCAAAGGGGTTCAGCCTCGATTTGCTAAGAGCAAGGCTCGGGAAGCTAAACATAGCGGACCTCAATCGCGAGCAGGTCATCAAGTTTGGCAAGGAACGAGCCGAGGACGACGCTGGGCCGGTTACCGTTGGAATAGACATCGGATACATCCGTACATTGCTTGTGCATGGTGCGGCTGTGCACGGGCTGCCGTATTCGGCGGAGCCGGTGGAACTTGGCCGCGTTGCCCTCTTCCGTCTCGGTCTCGTGGGTAAAGGCAACGAACGGGATCGGCGACCCACTGACGACGAGATCGAGGCGCTCGTTCGCTATTTCATGGGAGCGACGGCTCGATAATGGGGAAGAGTGGTGCTTTGCTTCGGCCATACCTTCCGTGCTCAAGAGTTTGTCCGCAATGCCGCCCAGCCTGTCCGGCGTTGCTACGGGATTGGTGAGAGCTATTGCGACAGCCAACGGCCTCGGTGCTAGCCGACCGTGAACAATCCGGGTCCTAAGGCGTAAGCTGGCTCGGCCGGATGTGAAGTGCAGCGGCGAGAGCCATGAAAATTGCTTCAGCCAAGTGAGAAGGAGGGAGATGTTGTAGCCGGCGGCCGCCAGGATGGCGTTGATCGCGTCTCCCTGCGTATGGGCGAGGTAATTGCGACCCATTTTATGTCGCTCTTGATATAGCCGATCACCGGCTCGACAGCCGATCATCGGCGCATCACCATTACGCTCGACGCGCGCCTTGTACCATTTTGCCAATGCCGGTGTTGGCACCATAGCCAGGACAGTTCAATGAGCGTGGTGCGCAATCTTGGACTGTCAGCCTTCGACACATCTTGTTCTCGGTTGATCGAGCCGCTCTGCCAAGGCGTAGGCGCCAGCGTGGTATAGTCGGCGACCTGACGACGGTTATCAAAATGCCGGAACAACCCTTCGGCCCAGAGGATATTGGCAAATTCCGCGCCGAGCCCTTGATCTCCAGTAACACCGCGTGACCGGCGATGGCTTCGCCTTCTCGGTGCTCTGCGCCGCGATGAGCGCATCGCGTTCACCTTCGATCGCCTTGATCTGCCCCATCACCAGTTCCAGCCGGTCTAGCAGGCTGTTGAAAAAAAAATGGCTCGCAGCGGGACTGTGAGCGTGATTCAGTGTCTCCGGAGAGATTCGGATGCGGATTCCGACGATTTACGGGACGGCATTCCGATCAAAAACCGGACAGTTTTGAAGCCTGGATAGTGCCTTTGGGTCAGCAACCTTGGCATGCATTTCCTCGACGGTAGAGGAGAGATGCATGCCGAAGAGAAGAAGGCTGACCATGAGACAATTGAGACAACTGCTTCGCCTAAACGCGGACGGCATAAGCGTTCGCGACATTGCTACCATGCTTGGGAATGCCCGCAGTACGGTGCAGGACAACATAGAGCGAGCGACTGCCGCCGACCTTTCCTGGCCGTTGCCGGCGGAACTGACTGACGATGTTCTCGAACATCGGCTCTTCTCCCGTCAGGGCGTCAAACAAGGGATACGCCGACGCACCGAGCCTGACTGGGGAAGGCTGGCGGTCGAACTGAAGAAGCCGGGCGTGACGCTGTCGATCCTGTGGGAGGAGTATCGGGCCGTTCATCCCGATGGTTACGCTTACAGCAGATTCTGTGATCTCTTTAGAGGCTTCGAGCGGCGGCTGACGCCGACGATGCGCCAGGTGCATGTCGCCGGAGACAAGGTGTTCGTCGACTATTCCGGCAAGAAGCTGCCGATCGTAGACCGCAAGACCGGCGAGATCCGCGAGGCCGAGATCTTTCTCGGGGTCCTCGGCGCGTCGAGCTATACCTTTGCCGAGGCGACATGGAGCCAGACCCTGCCGGACTGGATTGGCTCGCATGTGCGCATGTTCCGCTTTTTTGGGGCGTCCCGCGCCTGATTGTTCCCGACAACCTGAAGTCCGGTGTGAACCGCGCAAGCTTTTACGATCCGGGGATCAACCGCAGCTTCGGCATGATGGCTTCGCACTACGGTGTCGGCGTTCTGCCGGCGCGACCGAAGCGACCGAAGGATAAAGCCAAGGTCGAAAGTGGAGTCCGTTTTGCGCAGAGCTGCATTCTAGGCCGGCTGCGGAACCAGACCTTCTTTTCCCTGGACGAAGCCAATGCCGCTATCCGGGAGGCTGTCGAGCGGATCAACACCCACGTCATGCGCCGACTGGACCAGTGCCGTCGCGACCTGTTCGAGACGATGGAACGGCCAGCGCTCGCCGCACTACCAGCCGAGGAATACGAGTTCGCCGAGTGGCGGCTGGCGCGGGTATCGACGGACTATCATGTCGAGTTCGAACGCTATTTCTACTCCGTGCCGCACAGCCTCATTCGCCAGCAGGTGGATGTCCGGGCGACGAGCCGAACGATCGAGATCTTCTTCAAGGGCAAGCGCGTCGCTGCCCATCAGCGCCGCTATGGCGGGGCCCGTTTCGGAACCGAGCCGGACCACATGCCCAGTTCGCACCGCCGCTACGCGGAATGGTCGCCGGAGCGCTCCGGCGCTGGGCTCGTTCGATCGGTCCACAGACCGAGGGGCTCGTTCATCGCCATTCTTGCCAGCCGGCCGCATCCGGAACAGGGATTCAGAACATGCCTCGGCGTTCTCAAGCTCTACCAGGCGATCGACACGGCGCAGGCCGAAGCCGTTTCGGGCCCGTGCGCTCGAGATCGGCGGCCTGAACTGCAAAAGCATCAGCGCCCTCATCAAATCCCACAAAGCCTCCAGGCACACCGCCGAACCTGCCGCCGTCGGCGAGCACGCTAATCTTCGCGGCCCAGGCTACTTTCATTAAGGAGATAATCAACAAATGCTGACCAATCCCACCATCGACATGCTGCGCGAACTCGGCCTTTCCGGCATGGCAAACGCGTTCCACGAACTGGAGACGCAGCCGGAGGCAAGAGCCCTCACGCATGGCGAATGGCTTGCCATCCTGCTCGAACGGGAGGCGACAACGCGCCGTCAGAAGCGCTTCGAAGCCAGAGCGGGCCAGATTACGTCATGACGCCCAGATCGAGAACGCCGATTTCCGGGCAACCCGCGGTCTTGATCGCAATCTCTTCATGAGGCTGGCGACATGCGACTGGATCAGACAGCGCCATAGCCTGCTCCTGATCGGACCAGCCGGCGTCGGGAAGAGCTGGCTGGCCTGCGCGCTCGCCTAACTGTGCTTTATGGGACATCGCTTGATGGAGAACCGCCACGGCCTGTTGGTCGACGCCTGCCCGACACTGGCCGACGGACATGTTGAACGGATGGCCGCACTGCACATGATCGAACCTCCAGCGGAGCGGCCCAGGCGATCACGCTTCGCTCCGACAAGGTATATGACGCGGAAGACTTCGTCAATGAGCTGCGCTCGATGAGAGTGACGCCGCATGTAGCGCAGAACACGAGCGGCCGCAGTTCCGCGATCGACGAGCGCACGACGCGACATGGCGGCTATGCCGTCAGCCAGAGCATCAGGAAGCGCATCGAAGAGGCGTTCGGTTCAGGTTCCGCGGCCGCGACCGTATCGGATGGGCCTTCACCTTCGCAGCCGCTGCCTACAATCTGGTGCCACTGCCAAAGCTCATGGCGGAGACCGGCTGATGGCCAAGGTTCCCGACTTCGCCAAGGCCTTCGCCGGCCGCTGGCGCATTATCGAGATGGATGTTTGGGATAACGACTTCCTCGATCTCGTCGAGGAAGCCCATCTGACATTCAAAGGCTCGGCGGATGGCGAGATCGCCTTCGGCGCACTCAAGGGCTTCCTCGATGCCCGCTATGGCACCCGCGATGGTTCAGATGCGCGGCATTCTCGTGGGAGGGGCATCATGAGAACGACCCAGCCTGTGGCCGCGGCTAGGTTGTCTTTGGCACTGCAGGTCGCCTCGTCGGCCACTTCTACATCCACAACGCCGATGATTCCGGCTTCGTTTGCGAAAGAGCCTGACTTCTTCAACGGCCTGCTAGTTCTCGACCGATCTGGGCCCTGAGATGCTTTGGCAGTGTGTGCCCGTCTCCATTCGCAGTTCTTCGAGCCGCTGTCGCCGATCTTTATGAACCGGCTCATAGTCAGTGGTTGCGCTAGGAGAACAGCAGCCCTTGATGCAGTTGACATGGCAGAAACGCTCGACCATCCGCGCTTGCGTTCCCCGGCCGATCCGCCGGCGATCTTCCTCTTCATGAGAAATGGCCTTGCCTGTACCATCGAACATACGCGGTTCACGCCTCTTGAAGGCCAACAAAACCGAAGCAGTACCTCACCATCGACGCGATCGGGCTTTACGTGCCTACGCTGCAGGATCGCAATTGACGCCCCCTCGACGATATGGCTTCGATGCCCTCTTTCGTAAGCACGCGGTGGATTCAGAAGCCGTCGAGACCAGCCTCCTTGGATCGTGATGATCGGATGGGGTCTGCCCGGTCTTGGCTTGGCTTCTCTCCCGCAGCTTCGAAAAGAGAGCGAACAGATCGGCGATGTTACCTGGCAGCCATCGGACACTTCGACATCTTCTCACCGATCCTCGGCAACAGCGACGTAAACAACCCAGATCGAACGGGAGACTTCCATCGACACGTAAGCAGGGCTCCAAATCTTGCGGCGGTCTTGACGGCGACCGCCAAACTTTTCCTGCAACTGGGCTGCAATCCACTCCTCGCCCATGCGGCTCCGCGAGTGCGTCATCGAGGAGCGGGCGAACGGCCGGAAGAACTCCTCGCCGCACGGGTACTGCAAGACAGGTTCTCGATCCAGCGCGCATACGGCACCTCGTGCGACAGGTTGAAGGTGTGCTTGAGGATGGCGAGCCCGGCCATCAGCGGGTCGGCAGCGGCGGCATTCCGGGCCCGTCGCAATAGACGTCGCCGAAGCGCGCTTCCAGCACCGGCCAACCGATGATGCGGGCCCGCCGCACCAACTCGTGGTTCATGTGAGATCTTGATCAAGGCGGGCGCGAAACAGATCCTGTTCTCCCGCCTCGCGCCGTTCACGTGGTCGGCCCATCGTCTGGCGCCGATTCACTGCGATGAAAACAGTGAATCACGCTTCGCCAGGCAGGGAATCGCAAGAAACCGCCCGTTTCCTGCAATTCCGAAATCAGTAATCGGGCGATTCCTAAAGAATATCAGCAGCTCCCCGAGTTCTTTACGGTCGACGGGCTAGCCATTCAACGGGCCGCGCACACATCCCTGATGGCATGGATCGCCGTCACCGCCTCGAGCGTGCGACCCGAGTAGCTGCCGTCATCTGGATAGTACGACAGTTTCACCGCCGCAAAGTCGGTTTGCGGATCCATATAGATCAGCTGGCCGCCCTGCCCAGTGCACACATAGGCGCGCCGCTCAGGGTCCTCGATCCAGAACGTGTTGTGGTAAGCGCCTTTCGGCAAGTATTGTCTGGCGTGCCCGAATATCCGGAATAGATCCCGATTAGCCCTTCGTGTCTTCTCGATCCATTCCGATGGGATGATCTGCTTCCCATATAGCTTTCCGCCGCGCAGGTGCAACAGCGCAAACCGGGCATAGTCACGCAGGGTCGCATTGAAACCGCCATCCGTGCAGGCAAAGCCGCCTTGGTCAATGGTGATATAGGCGTCTTCCTCGGCCCCCATGGGCGCCCACAGCTCGCTGCTGAAAAGCTCCGGAATCCGCTTCCCGGTGACCCGCTGCATGATGAAGCCCAACACATTGTTCTCGGGCGAACGATACTCGAAGCGTGCGCCATGCGGCGCCTCCTGCTCGGTCAGCCTCAGGACGGCCTGCCAAGTGTTCTTGGGGTAGTCGGGATACTTGGCATATTCCAGCGGACTCCATCCCGTAGCCAGCTGGAACATGTGGGCGGGCGTATGAGGCTCAGTGTAGGGTTCCGCGATCTTCACCCCAGCCGTCATGTCCAGCACATGCTGTATCTTGGCACCGCGATAGGCGGTCGCCTCCAGTTCGGGCAGATAGTGTGTCACAAGCCTGTCCGTGTCGATGACGCCCTTGTGGACGAGTATGCCTAACAATGTTCCCGTAAACGACTTCGATACCGACATGGCGACATGGGCAGTGTGGGGCTCCATGCCATTCATGTACTTTTCGGCCGCGACATTGCCGCGAGACAGAACAAGGAATCCGTCAGTATAGCTGCGGTCCAGAAACTCGCGAATGGTATAACGCCGCCCGTTAACCTCGAACTCGATGCCATCGATGTCCGTGAGTCGCTGCGGAAGCGGCAGGACAGGTCCGGGGCCGCGCCGGATCGACGCGGTCGGCGTCCACTCGCAACTATGCTGATATGTCCAACGGTTGTACGGCGACAGCTCCCACCATGTTCGCGGAATCATGGGCGCGTCGGGCCTCATCGGATCCGGCAGCCACTCGGGGTTGGCCTCATTCATGATTTCCTCCTCCATTCCTGTTACGGATCGCGCGGGCCATTCTGATTTCCGCGATCGGCCCGGAGGGCAAGTGCGCTGTACCGGCACGGCGACTGAGTGCCACAGCATTCATTCTGTCCTCCTCAAACTTCTGGTTCCATTCCCGCCGCAATCCCATACCGTTTGTTTAATCCTTCGGTTGTTGCTTTTTCAGATCTAGTTTCAGCGAAACGGAACCTGTCGGTTAGTCGAGATTTGTTATGCCCAGCCTTCGACTGTTATGATTGCGGGAGCAGCAATTGAAAGACTCATCCGCGTAAGCGTCTAGCCGCGGCCGTTCAGTCGAATGGTAGGAGTTGGCCGAGATCGCGGTTCGGCCAGCCGGGAGTGATGCACTAAGGGTCTGGGTGAGCCAGGCGAACTGATCGACCCCGTTGACCTTTGTGTTTTATGCTGCCCGCCGAACCATACCGAATGGGCTCGTTTTCCCAGGGATTCATCGTGAGCGGCATAATCGGCTCGGCATAATATGTCTCCCGCCTCCGCTTTCAACAGCGCAGAACATGACGGAAGAGTATCTGGCAGGAGCCGGCGTTGCGACCCTGAGGAGGGACACCACGGACATTTCGTCGAGCTCTACGCAGCACGGTTAGTGAAGGACGAACTCGTCGGTGGGTGGTGACGTCCCTAAACGTGGTGGAGGCCGCGGGCGCGGAGCTGCCGGCATAACGCTGGCGGTCATCGCCGGTCTTCGAGAAGGTTCGGGTAGCAACACCTGGAACCTCAACTGAGACCACGATGACTGATGGGAATGGCCCTGATCGAGCTGATTGAGAAGCAGGCCGACAGCGACGTCGTGCGCGCTCAAGCCCGCCGATCTGGTCTGCAAGCAACTCGATCTGGTCGGCGAGTTGCGTCAAGGCGAATCGTGCGGCGCGGGGTAGGCGTTCGTCAGTTTCGTCACGCAAGATTTCGACGAGAGCCGCTACTTTGGCAGTGCTGACACCGGTTACAATGTCCATTTCCGATAGATGGGGCACCAAGCGCATTGATCGCCTGCGTTTGTTGCCGGACCAGAAGAACGCGCGGCTTCAAGATCATCGCCGATGTCTGCTGTTCAGTGGTTTTGAACGGGACGAAACGCATGGTCCTGCGGGTGGCGGCTTCGCTGATCGGCTCCTCATCGGCGGCACCACTCTTGCCGCGCTTTACGAATGGCTTGACATAGATCGGCGGGATCAGCCGTACGTCGTGCCCGAATGCCGCGATCCCGCGGGCGCAATGATGAGATCCGCCACAGGCCCGGCCTCGATCGCAACCAGACACGGTGGCGTCTTGTCGAAGAGCCGCAGCACCTCAGCGCGCCGGAGACTCTTGTTTAAGATCGATTTCCTTCCGGGATCGGCGCCATGATACACGAAAAACATTCTCGGCCAAATCCAGTCCTTCTGCTTCACTGAACGGCTCTCCCTTTGTGGCTGCAACAACGGCCACCTTTAGCACTCCGATGCTGTCGGAGGAGCCGTTCTATACCATCAATCTGGATGAGGATCTTCTGTCGCGGCGTTGGTGTGTCGCGCTGGTGGCGCCTATGATGCCGGCCGGCCGGCCCTCGCTTTCGCTCGATCGCCTCGCGGCGCCGATAGATCCCGACATTCAGCTCAAAGAATTGTGGCGTGGTGGACAAAGGCGGTCGACCGCGGCGAGCGTCATGCGGGGTCACCGAAGTTGTTATGGCGCCTCCTTCTTTAATCGCGGGTGCGCGCGATCCGTGTCCACAGGGTGTTGATCTGGTCGTCTGAGAGTTCGATTTGCCATGGCTGCCCCTTGGTGAGCTGTCGCCCCTTGAGCCAGCTCACGTGCGAGACAGTCGAACACAGTTTGTGGTGTGACGCTCAAAGCGGCCGCCGATCCTTGAACAGAGTAGGTTCATCTGGCCGGCGGTCGGGATTGGCGCTGGTCCCGTTGATCTTGACAGGGGGAATGCCCGAACGTGCCCGCCGAAGCCAGACATTCTCACGTCTGAACGCGCAGCCGCGTCCTGGGACAAAGCCTTCCGCCGCGATCCCCTTGTCCATTTTACCCGCGGCGTTAAGTTCAATCTTTCGGGTCCGCAGCCGCTTCAGATCAATATAGTCACGATAGATGTGGACCCGCCTTTGGAGAGAGTGCTCGCTTGTCGCTCCCGTCTGCCACAGGAACTTGAACCAGACCTGGCCTTGGAAGCGCTTCTGGCGAGGATAACCTCGGCCGATGATGAGGCGCAGGATATCTCACTTTGCATCCTTAATACGCGGTGGCCTCTTACAGGACGTCGCGCTCTGACGGCCCATCGATAATTTGCTTCACCCGAGCTTAGTTCCCGGGTTTCCACGACGGATCTAGTGTTTCACGGCACACGTTTCTTTGATCCTGAATAGTTTCGAGGTCAGATCTTTCGCTCTATGTACTGAAAATTACGATGCGAGCGATTATATGCTGCCCCTTCGCATCATGGTCACGGGTAGAAGCACATGCCGCAAGACTTCCCACACACCGCTGTCGAATCCCGGCAATCCGGAAACCGGCATTGACCCCAAATACACACCGAACGTGAATATCAGCACATAGCCGATCAGAAAGGCAGTATCGCTGCCCTCGCAACTCCGAAGAGCGATACGATCGATCGGCGACGTCTCCCGTTCTTTGTGCTGCCAACGGTCCCAACGGCAGCGAGACCATGTCAGGCGAAAGTCCCACTCCCCGCAGGAGGTCGGCGACCTATCGCGTGCTTCCGAACGGCTGGTGAGATTATTGATTAGCAGCGGTTCGATGATCGCCGTGCCGATATCCATGCCCGATTGAGCGATGCGAACGGATCTTAGAAGATCATCTGCATGCGATTACGCTGCTTGCGCAACTCGGATTGGCCAAGTTTGACAAGGTCAACGCCGTCGAGCAAATTCGAACCCGAGACGGGCTCATTCAACCGCATCGCCGTCCGGCCGGTCCTAGATTTACCACAGCTGACTCGCCGACCAGTGCCAAAGTTTCGCCGCTCTTGACGCTGAAGGATACATTCTCGACCGCGTAGACCCGGCCTTTGACTGAAGAAAACATACCCGACCGGATTTCGAAGCGCTTCGTCAAGCCCGCAACCTCCAGCACCGATCGCTCCGCCTCCTTGACAGTGTCCGGTACCTCGGCCGACACGCCGGTTGGCCAGTCGTGCGATCGACGATCGGGAAACGCATCGTCTCCTTCGCCCCTTCATCGAGCCGAGCTTTGGAACGGCTGAAAGCAGCGATCGCGTGTAGGAGTGATCGCGGCGTTTGAAGAGTCCTCGGTTGGCGCAGCCTCGACCACCTTGCCGTTATACATGACCACCGTGCGGTCGGCCATCTCGGCGATGACGCCCATGTCGTGCGTGATGAGAGGACGGACATGCCTTCCTCTTGCTGCAGCTCCTTGATCAGCTCAAGGATTTGCGTCTGGATCGTTACGTCCAGCGCCGTCGTCGGCTCGTCGGCAATCAACAGCTTTGGCTTGCTGGCCAACGCCATTGCGATCATCACGCGTTGGCCCATGCCCCCGAGAAGTGTGTGGATATTCGTGGAAGCGCGATTTCGCCGCCGGGATCCGTACCTTTTCCAACAGCCTAATCGTTTCCGACTCAGCCTCGGATCGCGACAGGCTGCGGTGGAGAATCAGCGATTCGGCGAACTTTTGGGTTGTCGGGATAGTTGGGCAAATCGCAATCTGGTTCAACGATCGTGAGGACGGCTTTCAACGCACCGCCTACGAACGCTCCGGCGAGATCACCGAATATGGCTCACTACAGTTCAAACTCGAAGAGATCATGCAGCACCTGCTGAATGAGCTTGAAACCGGCGGACGCACCTTACCCCGCTCGTCCGCACCACTTCTGGGCGTGTTTCGTCAGAGGCGCTGAGTGTAGATGTCTTCTATAGGGTCGCTTTGCGACTCCGGCTTTCCTATCGCGGGCGAAACCTGATTCAGACTCCGCATGAGCCGATATGACCTGACCGACTTCGAATGGCGCGTAATCGAGCCGCTGTTGCCCAACAAACCGCGAGGGGTGCCACGTGTCGATGATCGGCGCGTCCTGAACGGCATCTTCTGGGTGCTGCGATCCGGTGCGCCTTGGCGCGATCTGCCAGAGCGATACGGCCCACGAACCACCTGCTACAATCGCCTCGTCCGATGGCGAAAAGCACGCGTGTGGGACCGCCTCATGGACGCCATCACCAAAGGCCATGACGGCAAGGTGCAGATGACCGACACCTCCATTGTTCGCGTCCATCAGCAGGGCGCGACGGCAAAAAGGGGGATCGAGATCATTTTCTCGGTCGTTCCCGAGGCGGGCTGACAACCAAAATCCATGCTCTTGTCGACGCCCAAGGCAGGCCGATCAAGCTGTCGCTCACGGCAGGCCATAAGAGCGACATCGCCTCCGCAGCGGACTTGATCAAGGATCTGCCTGAGGGTGCCATGCTACTCGCCGACAAGGGCTACGATGCAAACGCATTGCGCACTGCTGTCACCGAGCGAAAGGCATGGGCCAACATCCCACCCAAAGGCAACCGCAAGGACGCGATCTGCTTCAGCCCTTTCTTGTATAAAGCCCGTAACCTGATCGAGCGCTTCTTCAACAAAGCCAAGCAGTTCCGCCGCATCGCGACCCGCTACGATAAACTGGCTGAGAACTATCCGGCCGCCCTCAAACTCGTCGCAGTCCGCATCTGGCTACGCGCTTATGAGTCTACGTCCTAGCACTACTTTGGCAGATTTTTATTGGCGGGCGAGTTTTTGGAATTCCCAAGAGAGAGTTTGCGTGATTCATAGGAGGTCGGCTTGTGGAGGGCCGATCAATGGATGTGGACTGGCAAGCCGATCTCGAGCACTGGCTTCAACCGTTTTTGGCAGGTCTTTCGCATCCAGCTCGGCGCCGGATGTGTCCGCTGTACATTGCTGGTCTGATCGGGCCGGGCGACCGTAAGAGCGTACAACCGATGGCCGCGCGAGCGGGCGATGTCGGCTACGATCAGCTTCATCATGTCGCGGCAGGGGTTTGGGACAGCGCTCCGCTCGACGCCGCCCTGCTGAAGGAGGCAGATCGCCTAGTCGGCGATGAGGCGGGTTTTCTCGTCATTGACGACACAGCGTTACCGAAGAACGGACAACATTCGGTTGGTGTCGCGCCTCAATACGCTTTCGCTTGGCAAGACGTCCAACTGCCAGTCGCTGGTGTCGGTGACCCTGGCCTCACGCGAAGTGCCGGTGATGGTGGGCCTTCGGCTCTTCTTGCCCGACACCTGGACGAATGATCCCGAGCGGATGATGCGGGCGCGCGTCCCGAAGGATCGACAGGTCGCTCTGACAAAGCCGGAGATCGCCATCGAAGAGATCGATCGTGTCATCGCCTCCGGCGCGCGTTTCGGCTGCGTGCTTGCCGACGCGGGCTACGGGTCGTGACGTTGCCCCTTTGGCTTAATCCGGTTTGAAGTTCGCTCTGGCCCAACGCGAGGACCAGAGAATGAAGCGCAGCCGTTTCAGTGAAGAGCAGATCATCGGGATTTTGAAGGAGCATGAGGCCGGAGTTTCGGTGGCCGATCTGTGCCGCAAGCACGGGGTCAGCGACGCCAGCATCTACAAATGGAAGGCGAAGTATAGCGGCATGGACGTGTCGGAAGCGAAGCGGCTGAAGACGCTGGAGGATGAGAACGCTCGTCTGAAGCGGCTCCTGGCGGACGCCATGCTCGACAATGCCGCTTTGAAAGATCTTCTCGGAAAAAAATGGTGACGCCCGCTGCCGAGCGAGAGGCTGTCGCGCATCTTCGAACGGCATTCGAGATGAGCGAGCGGCGGGCGTGCAAGACCATCGGCTGCTGTCGGATGACGGTTCGCCACAAGGCGAGCCGTGGCGACGATGGTGACCTGCGGGAGCGGATGAAGGCGATCGCGCATGAGCGCCGGCGCTTCGGCTATCGCCGCCTGCACGTGCTGCTGCGGCGGGAAGGTTATGTGGTCAATCACAAGCGTCTGTTCCGGCTCTATCGCGAGGAGAGGCTTGCCGTTCGGCGCCGTGGCGGCCGCAAGCGAGCCATTGGAACGCGGGCACCGATGATGGTCCCCGTTGCACCCAACGACCGTTGGTCACTGGACTTCGTGTCGGATCAGCTGACCGATGGCCGTCGCTTCCGGATATTGACCGTCGTCGACGACTGCACGCGCGAGTGCCTGGGGTTGGTCGCGGATACGTCTCTGTCCGGCGTGAGGGTTGCCCGCGAACTCGATCGGCTCGTGATCGAACGCGGCAAGCCGAAGATGGTGGTCAGTGACAATGGCAGCGAACTGACCAGCAATGCGATCCTTGCCTGGGCCGATGCAAGCCGCGTGGACTGGCATTATATCGCGCCGGGCAAGCCAATGCAGAACGGCTTCATCGAGAGCTTCAACGGTCGCCTCCGTGACGAACTGCTGAACGAGACGCTGTTCACCTCATTGGCACAGGCTCGCGCGGTCTTGGCCAGTTGGCGGACAGATTACAACTTCAATCGCCCACATTCGCGGCTCGGATGGCAGACCCCCTTCGAGTTCGCCCACACCTTCACCCCGCGACGGGACACAGCGCTGCGCACCGTGATCAGCTCCGCGCCTGTGCCCGTCGCTCAAACCGCCCAACAGGGCAACATAGATCGCCGGAGCGAACTCAGGATTGGATAAAACTTGGGGGCAACGTCAGTCGAGCAGCTCTTTTGGTCAGGCGTTGAGTGAGCGCAGTCTGCTGTGGGCTGTAGGACTGTCGCGACGCCAAAACGTCTATCCGGCCGATGTTGATCTGATCTTCCCGGTCGCGACCACCGGCACATCCAGCGTAACCGCTGTTCTCAGGCCACTGCCTTGAGCGGCATAGGTCTGTAGGCCCAAGGCAGCAGATCGTCGATCTGGCTTTGTGGATGGCCGGCGACGATCCGGGCGATCACGTCAGCGAGGTAGGTGTGAGGCTCGACGCCGTTGAGCTTGCATGTCTCGATCAGCGAAGCGATCGTTGCCCAATGCTCGGCGCCGCCGTCGGAGCCGGCGAAGAGCGCATTCTTGCGGTTCAGCGCAATGGGACGGATGGCGCGCTCGACGACGTTGGAGTCGATCTCGATCGTACCGTTGTCGAGGAATCGTGTCAGACCTTGCCAGCGCGAGAGCGCGTAGCGGATGGCTTCCGCCAGCTTGGTCTTCTGGCTGATAAGGGTGAGTTGCTGTCCAAGCCACGGCTCAAGGGCATTGATGACGGGACGGCTTTTCTCCTGCCGGACGGCGCGGCGTTCGTCGGCGGAACGACCGCGGATATCGCTCTCAACGTGGTAGAGTTGGGCGATGCGGGCGAGCGCCTCCGTCGCGATCGGCGCGGGGCCGGACTGCGCGAGCTCATAGAAGCGGCGACGCACGTGCGACCAGCAAAAGGCCAAGCTCACGGCGTTGCGTTCGGCCAGCGCCTTGTAACCCGCGTATCCGTCGACCTGCAGGGTTCCGACAAAGCCCTGAAGATGCCGGATCGGCTGTTCGGCCTTGCGGTCCGGAGCGTAGAGATAGGCGACGCCGGGTAGGTCCATTCCGCCCCAAGGTCGGTCGTCTCGGGCATAGGCGAACAACTGCCCCGTTTTGGTCCGCCCCCGGCCCGGATCAAGCACAGGCGCAGTGGTCTCGTCCGCGAAGAGCTTGTCTGAAGCCTTCAGCCGCTCGAACAGCCGCTCATGCACAGGGCGAAGCAGGAAAGCTGCCTTGCCCACCCAGTCGGCGAGTGTCGAACGGTCGAGATTGACGCCCTGGCGGGCGTAGATCTGGGCCTGACGATATAGGGGAAGGTGGTCGGCATACTTCGACACCAGAACATGAGCCACCGTGGCCTCTGTAGGAATGCCGCCTTCGACGAGACGTGCCGGCGCTGGCGCCTGCACGACCACCTCTTCGCAGGCCCGACAGGCATACTTCGGTCGACGGGTGACAATCACACGGAACTGGGCGGGCACGATGTCGAGACGCTCGGAGACGTCCTCGCCCATAACATGCAGCTGACCTTGGCAGCACGGGCAGATCTTGTCGGCAATGTCGATTACCTGCTCGACGCGCGACAGATGGGTGGGCAACGAGCCGCGGTTGGCGCGACGCTTACGAGCCCTGGCATCACGCTTTGAGGGGTCCGCGGCTTCCGCGCTGGCGAAGCCCTCCGCCTCTACCTGCTCGGCTTCCTCCAGCCCCAAAAGCAGCTGGTCCTCAGGCAGGCTCTCCGCCCTTCGGCCGAAGCGATAGCGCTGCAACTCCTTGATGATTTGGCGGAGCCTCTCATTCTCCGCGCGCGCGGCCAGAAGCATCGCCTGAAGCGCTTGAGGATCGTCGGGTAGGGCAGCGGCCGCGTCAGTCACGAAGCGGATTCAAGCATGGATTCCAGTGATTTGGCAATAATGCGATGGTTAGCTCGCCGTCGTTGGAACACGCATCTGGCGCGTCTCGTGCACCCGCCGCCAGTCGAGGCCTTCCAGGAGTGCCTGCAACTGTGCCGCCGTCAGTCGCACGACACCATCGGTAATGCCCGGCCAGCAGAACTTGCCATCCTCCAGCCGCTTGGCGAACAAGCATACGCCCGTGCCGTCGAAGTAGACGAGCTTGATGCGGTCGGCCCGCTTGGCCCGGAACACGTAGACCGCGCCCGAGAACGGATCCGCGCCCATAGCCTCGCGCACGAGCGCTGCCAGACCTTCCGCTCCCTTGCGGAAGTCGACCGGCTTCGTCGCCACCATGACCTTGACCGCTCCCGTTGGCCCGATCACGACGTTGCCCTCAGCGCACGGATCACCGCTGCAACCGTCTTCGAATCCGCCCCACGACCCACCCGCATTGCGATGCCGTCGATCTCGAGCTCGATCTCACCAGCGTCTCGAGCCGGCTCCCGCTTCTTTGGCTGTGGCCGATGCTTCGCCGCAGGCGTCGGAGGCGCTGCCGTCACCACCGCCGGCACGAACATGGATTCCGATATCGCTTCCTCCCCCATCGGCCGGCGAGCAGCCCGACGCCAGGTGAACAATTGCTGCGGGGAAAGTCCATACCGGCGTGCCACAGCACAAACCGTCTCGCCCGCCTCGTAGCTCTCCGCCACTATCCGGGCCTTCTCCTCCGGCGGCCACTCACGCCGCCGACCCGAACCAGTGAAGATCTCCAGCCGACGGACCGGCTCACCGTCCCTGGACTTAAGCGTAAACTCTGAAACCGTCATATGTCGAAGCCCTCAAAGGCCTCGAACATCGTCCCTTACATCCACGCGCGAAAGGTGCCGCCGGAACAGCGCTTACCATCCAGCCGCCGGTCTCTGCCGAGGTGATGCTGTCTGGTGATGGCACAAGATAAGCTGGCGGCGCGGCACTAAAGGTCGGCTGACATGCTTGTTTGCGGCTCGACGTGTCCGCGTTGCGGATGGTCATAAGCACCGGATGCTCGACAATCGCATGCAATGCCTGCCAGGCGAGGAGGTCTGGCTCGTCGGCGAACGCCGGTCGACTGGCGAGCAAAAATGCTATGTGTCGAACTTACCGGCCGATGCGAGCCTCAAGATGCTCGCCGCCACGATCAAGGCGAGGTGGGTCTGTGAGCAGGCACATCAGCAATCGAAGGAGGAAGTCGGCCTCGACCACTTCGAAGGTTGATCATTTACTGGATTACATCGACACGCCTTGATGACCATGATCGCCTACGCCTTTCTCCAAGCCCGCCGCGGGACGGAAAAAAAGAGTCGGGGGACCACCGCCACAACCGAGCATGCCAGCTGTTAGGCAAGCCATTCTTGACCTCTTCACGCGGCCGCCACCCCCGCAGATGTCCTCACTGTGAGACGCTGCTCGCAGACGCCATCAAACTTAAACTGCCAAAGTAGTGCTAGGTCGGGAGCCACGAAACCACCCCAAAAACTTACGACCGATTCTCGCTGAAGATCCCGAATAATTGTTTTCAGCTGTTCGCGTTATACGACCCGGTAAACGTTTCTGGCGGTCTCCCGAAACAACAGCGTCCTGTGTTCCTCGGATATTCGTGCCTTGAAGGCATAGCGCGGATCGTCGAAGTCCCAGTGAGGATAATCGCTTGCATACATGAGCCTGTCCCAACCGATCTGATCAAACAAATAGTTGAGATCCTCGGGATTGTCTGGCTCTTCCACCGGCTGTGTGGAAAAGTAGAAGTGCTTGCGCAGGTAGTGAGAAGGCGGGTGTTTCAGGCTTGGCACTTCCGAGCCCATGCGACGCCACAACATGTCCAGCCGGTGTCCAAGTCCGATCGACCAGGTACAGAGGCACTCGACGATGACCACCTTCAGAGATGGTAACTGGTCGCACACGCCGTCAAGAATGAGACTCATGATTTGCGACTGTGCAGCGAAGGTGAGATCCAAATGGTCCTCACAGTAGTAGGACGGCCAGCCGCTGGCAGTCCGTGCGCCGCCTCGGCCTCCGATGTGCATGCCGATGGGAAAGCCATGATGCGCCGCGGCTTCGAGGATAGGCCTGTAGCGCCGATGCCCCAATAGCTCGGTTGTCCCTGCGAATATCTCGACCTGGACAAATCGCGCATCGAGAGCCCGCTTTTCGATTTCTGCGACAGAGGAAACGGCATCGTCAGGAACGACCACAACGGATGCCTTCAGCCGATCCTCCGGCTCGACGAACTCGGTGATCTGCCAATCGTTAATCGCCGTGGACAACGCATTGCTGAGATCGAGATTGCGGCCGCCATTTGGCAGCCCTATCATGGGTTGGAGCACGCCGAAGACGACATTGTTCGGATCAAGGTGCTGCTTCCTCATAAGCGCCAGATCCGAACCGGGCGGCCCGCCGCCCGACGGCCAAGCATCGCGACGGCATGAGCCTGGGTTGGACCCGTCATAGTTGTAGCCGCTGGTAAACGACTCGAATCCCAACTCGCCATACTGATCGAGATGATCGCGCCATCGCTTTGACATATACGGATAGAGGCCAAAACGGTCTTTGAGTGCCGGGTGGATATCGCAATCGGCTATACCTGCCGAAGATGTTGTGCGCACCGACTGCTTCGGCCTGGCTATCGTATCGTTCATTACACCGTCTCCATCAGCCGTGGGTAAGTCCGCAGAGGATTTTCCCGCGCGATCTTCTGGCGAAGCCGCGCTGGAAAACCGGGTGGCATCGGATCATCTCCGTCGAACTGCCAATGCGGGTAGTCGGAAGAGAACAGCAACATGTCTTCGGTGCCGAGATGCTCTAGCAGCTTCTCGACGTGCACCGGATCCTCCGACGTGTCGAACGGCTGAATTGTAAACCGGACACGATCCCGGATTTCCATCACAGGAGAACGCTTCACCCATGGCACCTCGCCGCGGGTACCATGCCAGTCCTTCGTACTCTTCCAGATAAAACTGGGCACCCAACTGATGCCCGCCTCGATCATCACGAAGGTGAGGTCCGGAAACTTGGCAAATACGCCTTCCATGATCAGGCTCTGGAGCTGCGCCGCGAAAATGTGAGTTCCGCTGGCATAGTCCTGGAGGTAGGTCGACGGCCACCCCATACCGCCGCTCGTGGGATAGCGATACATCGTCCCTGCATGGATACCGACAGGCAGCCTGTGTTTTTGGGCTGCTTCATAGATCGGCCAAAAATGACGTCGGCCAAGGAGCATCTCATTGCCGGCCAGCAGCAGGACCTGAACAAACCTCTTGTCAGAAGCACATCTGTGGATTTCCTCTGCGGCCCGATCGGGAAGCTGCGAGGCCACGACCATCGAACCGCGCAAACGTGGCTCAGCATCCAGCCAATCCCGAGCCAACCATTTGTTGGTCGCACTGCATACCTCTGCTCCCATCAAGCCGCTTGCCGCGGCTTGACCGCCATAGAGCGGATTACAAATTGCGATCTCGCAGTTGAATTTGTCCAGCGCCTGATCCCGACAGCGATCCAGGCTGGCGCCCGGCTTTTCACCAACTTGCCGCCAGTCTGGGCGGCATGACAGCGGCGCGCTCGGCGGATAGCTAGCCAGATCCATCTCGCCGATCCCGCGGCCGGCAAATTGTTCCTGCCAATACTCGTCCATATAGGGGATCAGAGCATAGTTTCCCGGCACTGCGGGATGAATATCGCAATCGATTACTGATGTCGGGTTGTCGAGCATAAATGCCTCAGCTTCCAGAACTCTGCCATGTCGCAATAAATGGGGTCAATCGTTCACAGATCGACGACCAGATAGGAGTCTTCGACACTCACAGGGAAGGTTTCCGCTTTATACGGACCCTCAACCAACTCGTCTCCCGGAGTTATCGATACCGGAAATTGTCTCACGGATATTCGCCCTGGATCACACCATGACTGGCCAGTCCGAATATCAAATTCCCAGCCGTGCCAGGGGCAGCGGATGAACTCCCCGCGACGCGAACACTGGACATGTCCGGGCTCATCTGCCGTTGCAATGCCTGACATAAAGCCCATCGACAGTTCTGCGTTCTGGTGAGGGCAACGGTTGAGGAGGGCGAGGTAGTCGCCGTCGAGATTGAAGATGACGATAGGACGGCCACGCACCTCGAAGACCTTGCGCCTGCCCGGGCCGATATCCTCTGCCTTGCCCACCACATGCTTAGCCATTTTTCCTCCCTAGGTAAAAGCGAGACGGAACATGATCCGATATCATGATAAGCTCGCTCCATCTGTGTTGGAATAGACAGATTTGATAAAAATGCACCACCACAGGCTTGGACGAAAGCAGAACCGAAACAGACGACGACCGGCGTAGCCACCACTGCATTCAAGATCCGACTACGACACTCGACAGGCTCGAACTGCTGCTGGAGCAGATCAAGGCTGCCGAGGCCCCGCGCGTGCCATGCTTGTTGCCGTGCCGGTCGTCTCGCCGGCACCGGCTGCTCGACCTGCAGGGCACCGGGCCGGAGTTTGCCGCCGTCTTGTGGTCGGAGGGGCTGTCGCGTCACTTTGATAACGCCTGACACATGACCGCACTCGATCACATGTCCAATGTTTCAGGTTCTTCCTTGCAAAACGGCTGGCATCCACACAGGAACTTGACTTGACTAGGGGGGGCGCCCACCACTTCACGTCCTAGGGCATAACAATTGCCCACAGTCCATAATGTCTTCTTGATGGACGTGGAGTGCGCTTTGCTCTTAAGCTCGGGAGGTGAGCTTCGCCAATTGACGCGGATGCTTGCGGCCGACACCTCATGTTGCTCCAAGCACGATTAAGACGTTACTGACTAGGGCCGCGGAGCGGAAAATGAGTACAACACGCTTACATCAAATGCCACATCCGACCTGTGTGGTAAACGGTAGCCTAATTGACTTCCCGGCGGGGAGTGCAAGGATATTTACTCACATCATTTGGCTCGCCGGGATCTCGTAAAGATCGGTGTCGCTTGAACGTTGAAAGTCACGGCTCGAAATTTGAGGGCGCGAGCAAGCAATGAAGTCAGGTACGTCAGCGGTTCACCAAGGAACCTTCTCGATTATTGAGCACGAGTGGGTGCCACTTAGCGACGGTACGTGCTTGGCCGTGCGGATCTGGATGCCGGACGGCGCTGACAACGTCCCGGTGCCGGCTGTCCTCAATTTCCTTCCCTATCGTAAGCGAAATGGCACTTCAAAGCGTGACGAAGCCGACTGGCCCGTACTCGCAAGGGCCGGAATTGCGGTAGTAAGGGCAGACCTGAGAGGTACTGGGGAATCCGAAGGCCTGCACGATGACGAGTTCACCCAAGAACTTCCCGACGCGGTGGAAATCATCGCCTGGATCGCGGCTCAACCCTGGTGCAGCGGCAAAGTCGGAATGATGGGTATCTCGTGGGGCGGCGGTAACACGTTGAGAACAGCTGCTCTGCGGCCGCCGGCGCTCAAAGCTGTGATAGCGTGCAGTTGCTCAATCGATCGCTTTAGAACCGCTCTTCGATATAAAGGCGGTGCTTACACATCGCTCAATCTGTCGTGGCACACAACCATGCTAAGCGAGCAGTCTCGCGCACCTGACCCGCAGATTGTCGGCGATCGATGGCTCGACATGTGGCGGCAGCGCCTGCAGGAACAACCTTTTTACCTTAAGACCTGGTTATCTCATCAACGACGCGATGCTTACTGGCGCCATGCTTCTATCAACGAAGATTTCAATAACTTTCCCGTACCGGCGCTGTTCGCAGCTGGGTGGAGTGATGGCTATCGTGATTCAGGGTTTGATCTTATCGAGGGTCTGCCAGACAAGGGAAAAGCTTTGGTGGGGCCTTGGGCGCACCAATATCCGAATCGGGCTTTTCCAGGGCCTGGAGCCGACTTCCTGAACGAAGCCGTTGCCTGGTGGAACCATTGGCTGCGTGACGAACCAAGCGGGGTCGAGAACACCCCTCAGCTACGCGCATACATTCTTGATGGGCCACGCCCCACTTCTCAGCGTAAGCGAGTCCCAGGCTTCTGGATCTCTAAAAAGAAATGGACAAGTCCCGAGGTCCGCAAGGTAGCTCTAAATGCGAGCAGGCAACTCGTGGATCATCCACTTGAGCGCCCCAGCGACCGGTTCCTGCTGCGGTCGCCGCTTGCGACAGGTACGGCTGGTGGTGAACTATGGGGGTACGGCAATGCCGATCATATGGCCTCGGACCAGCGGCTCGACGACGAGGGCTCTTTGGTCTTGGAGAGCGCACCGCTGCACGACGAATGCATCCTGTTGGGCAAACCTTCGTTGCAGTTGACCCTATCGAGTGACAGCCCACTCGCGAATGTCGCCGCTCGCCTGATCGATGTCCACCCCGATGGCACCGCGATGCGCATCTCTTACGGTGTACTCAATCTGGCCCACCGCATGAGTGATAGCAAGCCGACGCCGCTTGTGCCGGGTAAGGATGAGACTGTCACAATCATGCTCGACGCCTCCGGCTATCGGATTGCGCCTGGTCATCGCATTCGTTTGTCTATTTCGACGGCCTATTGGCCGATGATTGCCTCACCTCCCTACGATGCTACCCTCAACATCGAACTCTCCAGTGTCAATCTATCGCTGCCGCTTCTCGGCAAGCATGAACGCACTAAGGTTGCCGAACCTTCCAACACCATTCCATTGCCAACGTACCAAACTCTGGAGGCTGGCGAAGAAAGACGGTGGTTTGAGCGCAACCTCGAGAACGGCACGACCAATTCCTATACGATCTCCGATACCGGCCTCATTCGCCATCCCGGCAACGGCTTGGCCGAACGTCTGCGTCAGGAGGAGAAATGGTCGATCACGGCGCAGGATCCCCTGTCGCAGACGGCTGAATGTCACTTCACTGCGAATCTTTCGAGAGAAGGGTGGGAGACAGTAACCAAAGGCTTTACCAAACAGTCTTGTACGAAGACAGAATGGATCATTTCGGATGGAGTAGAAGCGTTTTACAACGGCCAAAAAATTTTCTCACGAGAAAGGACTATGAGCATTCCTCGGGACTGCACCTGATTTTTTCGAACTCGCAAAGTAGCCACGTCCTGATTTCTTGCTCAATGCGTGCGCGGACAGCCAGCAACGCTGAAACAGCACCTTCCAGCCCAAGCTCTCCCGCGCAGAGCTCGCGAACAGATTCCTCGTATTTCCGTCTTGGGATCGACGGCCCATTCGCCGGGCGATTGCGGCCACGGACAGGCCCTGACGGTGTTGATTCAATATCATCAGAAGTTCTCCAAGCTGGACCACCAGCGCCGCTCCGTTTTCAATCAAATCAGGACGGACTATCGACGCCGGAGCGGAAGCCGCCAGTTCCGGGACGCATCCCGGAACTGGCGGCAGCAGCGGGAAGCCAACGGATAATGCCTTTGTCGAATCGTTTACTGGAAAGTTCCGCGCGGAATGCCTGAACGCGGCACTGGTTCCTGACCCAAGACGACGCCCGTGCCAAGATGGAGGAATGGAGTAAGGACCACAACACAGTCCGACCCCATAGCGCGTGACCTGCCACTGAGAATTTCCTCCATCTGAGATTAGAGTCCGGGCCTTGATTGAAGGACGGACTGATGAAGAGAAAGCGGTTCACGGAAGAGCAGATCATTGCGGTTCTGCGCGAGCATGAGGCGGGTGCGAAGGCGGGCGATCTGGCCCGCAAGCACGGGGTCTCGGAGGCGACGCTGTATAACTGGAAGGCCAAGTATGGCGGGATGGACGTGTCCGACGCCAAACGGCTGAAGGCACTGGAAGACGAGAACGCCAAGCTGAAGAAGCTGCTCGCCGACCAGATGCTCGAAGCCTCGGCATTGCGCGAGCTTCTGTCAAAAAAATGGTAGGGCCCGCCGCCAAGCGCGAAGCCGTAGCGCATCTGCAGGCCGTCATGGGCCTATCGGAGCGTCGGGCCTGTTCCTTCGTCGGCGCCGATCGCAAGATGGTCCGCTACCAGTCTCGCCGACCGCCAGAGACGGAGCTGCGTGGTCGGCTACGTGACCTCGCGAACGAGCGCCGACGCTTCGGCTACCGGCGGCTGTTCATCCTGCTCAGGCGCGAGGGCGAGGCATCTGGGGTCAACCGTATCTACCGTCTCTATCGCGAGGAAGGTCTGACGGTGCGCAAGCGCCGGGCAAGACGGCGAGCAGTCGGCACGCGGGCGCCGATCCTGGTCGAGGCAAAGCCGAATGCGCGCTGGTCGCTGGATTTCGTGCATGATCAGTTCGCCTGTGGCCGGAGGTTCCGCGTGCTCAACATCGTCGACGACGTGACGCGCGAATGCCTGGCCGCGATCCCGGACACCTCGATCTCCGGCCGTCGGGTTGCCCGTGAACTGACGGAACTGATCGCCCACCGCGGCAAGCCGGGCATGATCGTCTCCGACCATGGCACCGAGTTCACCTCGAACGCCATCCTCGCCTGGTCGAAGGATCACGGGATCGAATGGCACTACATCGCGCCGGGCAAGCCGATGCAGAATGGTTATGTCGAATCCTTCAACGGCCGCATGCGCGACGAGCTCTTGAACGAGAGCCTGTTCTTCGCCCTCGACCACGCCCGCAGCGCCATTGCCGAATGGCGGGAGGACTTCAACACCGCGAGGCCGCATTCCTCGCTCGGCTACCAGACCCCGGCAGCCTATGCCGAGGTCATCACCGCAACCGGCTCCGACGCTGCGCTGATCGAAGGCTCCGCGCCTCCGCCGGTTGCTCAACCCGCGCCAAGAGGCGTAACAGAAACGGCCAAGGCTCTAATCGCCACTGGATGACAGTTCAGTGGCAGGTCACGCGATCCGCAACAAGCCGCTTATGAAAGACTCATCCGCGGTCGTTCCGCGCTGAGCCATCACTCCCAGAAGTTCCTGCTCGGGCGATCCAAAGATAGAGAGCACGTCGACTTTCGCGGGAGCTCTCTTGCCGATCCTCATCAAGACCCATCCAGGACGTCGGGACCGTCGATCCGCGGCTGATCGCATCCGCGCGCAGCCTGGGGCAGCACCCACTCTGCCATGCTCCTTGGAGATAATCATCCCTGGTGCCGCGTCAACATCACTAAGTTTGAACGGCAACCCTTGCAACAAAACCTGCAACACGACTCGAAATAAAATTCACAAATACTTAACTCCTCAAAGTTGGTTGACAGTGCTAGCTTGGGGCAAGTCTGAGGTCAAAGTGCGACTGCAAAGATGCCGCCCAACCTTCAGACCCGGGCGGCACGCACAGAAGGAGTTCACAGCCAATGGCAAGAGCACTGATCCAACTTGGAGGCACGAAATTGGGCGCGAGCCTGCGCTACGTCCAGGCCGCTCAACGTCTTGGCCTCCGGCCAATTACCTTTTCGGACGAGCCAACTCGGTATGACCATTTTGGGGCGAAAGGGGCTGAGACAATCCGCGTTGATACAGACGATCTGGATGCGCTAATCCGCGAATGTTCCAGGCTCCAAGAGACCTATGGAATCGCTGGCATTACGGGCGCGGTGGACCCAGTGTATGCGACAGTTGGCAAGCTCTGCCGTCATTTCGATCTGCCGGGACCGAATCCGGACGCTGTTGAACAATGCTGCGATAAGTATACTCAGCGTCAACTTCTTGCGGCCTCAGGCGTTCCGATGCCTGCTTATCGCTTGGCGACCAATGCAGCTGAAGTGGAGGATTCTGCCGCGGAGATCGCACTGCCGGTGATTGTTAAGCCTGCGGTGGGCAGCAGCAGTGTCGGTGTCCGATTGTGCCGCAACGTCGATGAGGTGGTCGAACACACGACCTATCTGTTGGGTGGGAAGCACATATGGCGGTCCTCGCCGAGGATACTGATTGAAGAATTCGCACAAGGCCCCCATTATATCGCGCATACAATGGGAAATGAGGTAGTTGGGATTGAGGTCGCTGACTTCGGCCCCCCACCGCATTTCGTCTTGCGTGAGGGCATCTTTCCGGCCCCGCTGGCTGATGACGAGTATAAACGTATTGCCGATGTTTCGCTGAGCTGTTTGCAAGCTCTCGGCCTTGGCTGGGGGCCAGCCTGTATTGAATTCCGGTGGACGAAGCGTGGCCCAGTTGTCATTGAAGTCAATCCGCGTCTAGGCGGCTCTCAAATATTTGAGCTTGCTTACGGCTTCGATCTCATCACAGAGCACATCAAGCTGGTTATCGGCGACAAGTGCGATTTGCGCAGAAGGCACTCACACGTGGCGGCCTGGCGGTGCCTCCTTCCTGATCGCGATGGCACCCTTGATTGGATCGATGGTGTTGCTCGGGCGGCTGCTGTACCAGGTGTCGCCGAGGTCAAATTGTGTGTTGGACCCAAAACGCCGATCATCAGGAACGGCGACGAGCTAGACGCTTTGGGATGGGTCATGGCCGCTTCGCCCAGCCTTGCTCAGACCAAGGCGATACTTCAGAGTGCCGTCAACTTGATCGGTTGGTCGATCACACCATTTCCGAGCACTGACGAAGTGACCTTGACCTGAACCAAGTAAACAATAGCAATGGTCCTGTAATGTCCGATACAAATCGTAACTATTCAAGTGGCGCAGAAGGATACCAGCAGCTCTTCGGAGTTGATGGCAAGGTGGTCTGCATTTCAGGATCAAGCCGCGGTCTAGGGAAGTCGCTCGCCGCCTGCTTTGGAAGGTTGGGTGCCAAAATAGTCCTTTCCTCGCACAATATTGAGGAGCTGACCAAAGCAAAGGCCGAACTTGCGAGCCAAGGAATCAACGCGGCGGCCATCCGCGCTGATGTGCGGTCTCACGACGATTGCAAGGCACTGATCAGTGGCACCGTCGACCGGTTTGGGCAGATCGATGTAATGATCTGCAACGCAGGTACCGACATCATTAAGCCAGCGGATTCATATGAAGAGCCGGAATGGGACGAAATTGTCGATACTAATCTGCGTGGCTACTACTATTGTGCCAAGTTTGCCGCCCAAGCAATGCTGGATCAAGGCAGCGGCAACATCATCATGACTTCATCCGTCGCCAGTTCGCTCGGCATACCGGGCCTGACTGTCTATGCTGCGAGCAAGGGTGGCGTCAATCAACTGACGCGTACCATGGCCGTAGAATGGGCCAATAAGGGTATTCGTGTAAACGCCGTCGCACCTGGATTCATCAACAACTTCATGGATGGGGTGCATCCTAATCTCGATACGCCTTATCAGCGCCGCGCAATGGAACTCACTCCAGTGCGACGCCGCGGCGATCTGTCCGAGTACTTAGGCGCCTACGTTTTCCTCGCCAGCCCAGCTGCATCGTTTGTAACAGGGGAGATTCTCTATGTCGATGGCGGCTACGCCGCGAGCTGATGCAATATACTTAGAGTTGTGGCGATATTGGAGAAGGCTCGGCAATGTTAAGCGCAACAAACGCAATACCACATGAAGTGAACCTCCTAGATTGCACCTTGCGCGACGGCGGTTACTACACAGATTGGAATTTTGCGCCGGAACTGGTGACGGATTATATCGCTACCATCAACACTCTTCCAGTGCGGATGGTCGAGCTGGGGCTCGCCGGAAAGCCTGAAGGCCAGGGATATTTCGCCAGTATGACGAGTTCGAAGGCCGAACAGGTGGCTTCGGGTCTCCTGGTTAAGGCATGCGTGATGATCGATGCCAAAGATGTGCTTGTGAGCGAACTGCCTCTATCCATCGCCATGAGCCGCCTGACAGAAGGACTGGCACCGGGGCATATCTCAACCGTTCGCGTTGCGATACATTACAGCAACTTGGCTGCCTGCCGGAACATTTTCGCTGAGTTGTCTCACAGGGGCTTCTGCGTGTTTGTGAATCTCATGCAGATCGATGCGGCAAATGCTGCGGAAATTGAAATGTGCCTGAAGGAAGTAAAGCAGATCGACACCATTGACGTGCTGTATATTGCCGATTCCTTTGGCTCTATGAAGCCGACTCGCGTTCAGGAACTTATCGGCCGGTTTGCGGGTCGAATTGAGCTGGACATTGGATTCCACGGCCATGACAACCGCGGATATGCACTGGTCAACTCAGTGGCCGCCGCGATGGCGGGTGCGACCTGGATAGACTGCACCATGGGCGGCATGGGCCGCGGGGCAGGAAATACGGCTAGTGAGCAGCTCCTACCTATTCTCACTCGCCTCGAAACATCCAAGGAACGGGCACTCCTCGAGCACGTCTTGCGTCACTTCGATCCGCTTCGCAAACGATATGGCTGGGGCAGCAGTGCGGCATATCAATTCGCGGGCTCAAACCTCATCCATCCCTCGTATGTTCAAAAGCTACGTGAAGCCGGGGCATTGTCTGACGCCGCGATTATCAGCCGCCTTTCGGACCTTCGCGCCGATGAACGGATGAGGTTTGCCGATGAAAAGCTGGCGGCGCTGATGGCGCAGGACATAACCTAATCGACGATATCTCTGTTGGGATGCCCGTTCCCAATTCAACCAGTTGGGCAAGACCGTGGCTGGTTCTTTCATTACGCAGCCGATTGCCCGCGGACTCTCTGAAGTCGGCAGTTCGTGATCTACGAATGCAAGTTGTCTTGGAGGAAGCCATGGCTCTACGAAATGCGGTTGTGAAACCATCGGTCCTCCCGTCTGATCCGCGGTTTTCATCAGGCCCTTGCCGTAAACATCCTGGTTGGAGCGTCCAGCCAACTATGCTGCGCTATTTGGGACGAAGTCACCGGAGTTCCGAGGGAGCAGAAAGGCTGAGACAGGTCATTAGGCGCATGTCTTCTTTGCTTGAACTGCCTGATAGCTGGTTGTCCGGGATCGTGCCCGGTTCAGGCACTGGGGCCTGCAGCATGGCCTTGCACAATCTACTCGGCCCTTTTCCAGTCGAGACATTCTTGTCAGATAGCTTCTCACAGTATTGGGCAAATGAGATCGATAGGTCGGTGCTTGCACCCCAACGCCGGCACACTTGTGCTTACGGCAGTTTTCCGCGCCCTAGCAGGATCGACGCGAATCACGACATCGTTCTAGTGCTAAACGGCACCAGCAGCGGCGTTTGTCCGCCGGATCTTGAGTGGATTCTTCCTGATCGTGCCGGGCTTGTGATCGCGGATGCCGTTTCGGCAGCTTTTACGAGCAATATCGACTTCGACCGGACCGATGTTCTGTGCTGGTCGTGGCAGAAGGCGCTTGGCGGCGAAGGCGGCCACGGCATGATCGCGCTCTCGCCTCGAGCCCAGGCACGGCTGAAAGCCAGCGGACGTAAGCCTGTACCCAGGCTCATGAGGCTGCACAACCCCGACGGATCTGTAAACAACGCGTTCTTTAGCGGCCGGACGATCTCGACCCCCAGCATGTTCGCTGTCGAGGATATCCATTCTGCGCTCGACTGGGCCGAAGCGTGCGGGGGACTACCTGCACTTCTGAACAGGGTTGCCAATAACTACGCTGTGTTGGCCGACTGGGTGAACTCTACTCCTTGGATCGATTGGACTTGCACCAATTCGGCAGCACGCTCCACCTGTTCAATTACTCTTCGGCTTGTACGAGAGCAGCTCGCTGCCGGTGAGAAGGGGGACGTCGCTGATATCGCTGCGAGGATGATCCGTTTACTGGAAGCCGAAGGCGCGGCTTTTGACATCTGGAGCTACGGTGACGGGCCGCCAGGATTCCGAATATGGGCAGGGCCTACCGTCGAGGCAGATGACTTGGCGATTTTGTGCGAATGGCTTGCTTGGGCTTATAGCGAAACGTGTGAGGCCAGCATACTACCCGAAGCGATGGTCGTGCGTCACGGCTACTTTCCGCCCTCTAAGCCGCGCGCGGTTCAGCCAAGGACGGAGTCGGCTTGTCCTCAAACCGCCGACCTCGAGAACCCACCTCCTCAGACACTGGCAGATTGCTATGATGGGATTCTTTTCGACGCGGCGGGGGTCCTGATCAGAGAAAATGAAGCCCTGCCCGGCGCTGCTGATATCTTGGCCCGACTTAACGTGTCCGGTCAGCCATACTACATCGTGACGAACATCAGCAGTGGATCGGAGACGGCAATATTCGCACGTCTCCGCCGCGCGGGACTTCCGATTCCGGCGGTCGACCGTATTGTGTCCGCGGGAGGTGTTGCGCGACATTGCGTACTCGAAGAGCTGGCGGCCGGGCGGCTAGTTTCGTATGTAGGTAGTGCACACGCTGCGCATGAGATCTTCGGCAAGCACCCAAACCTTTATGGCGCCGATACGGTTCCGACATTCGACACACTCGTAGTGCTCGATGACGAAGGTTTCGATTTCAAACGGGCTGCTGATAACATCCTGTCGACCTTTCACCGTAGACTAGTCCAAGCGGGTGAGATGCCCCGTTTGATAGCGGCAAACGCGGACATCATTTATCCTAAAAAGAACGGCTCACTCGTCTTTGGACCGGGAATAATAGGGCCTATGCTTCAGGCAGGGCTCTCGTCCTTCGGAGCTCCTCCAATTTCAGTAGAGTTTGTCGGCAAGCCAGGAAGAGCGATTTTCGATGAGTGCATCGCTCGGGCCGGTACCAACCGGCTTTTGATGGTCGGCGATCAGGTTGATACTGACATCAAGGGCGCAAAGGCTGCAGGGCTCGACTCACTTCTCCTAAGGACTGGCCTCAGTAACTGCCGCGAGTTACGTCAAGACGAGAACGGTACACCCGAATATGTTGCAAAGAACCTCGGTCAGATCTTCGACGACAGTTTATTCCCATACCAACGGTCGGCGAAGCATTTTAATATAACCAATTAGTTTTGGGCAACTTGGAGCGAGAGCCTGAAGATGTCGAGAGCAGTTCCATATGGCAATCGCTCATGCGGGCAAGACTTCCTATCTCGCCTCGCTCTACGAACGGCTGCTCAATCAAGGCCAGCGCATGCCGAATCTGCACTTCGAATATCTCGAGCGTTCGGGCGACGGTTATCGTCTTACGACGAGCGTTACCTGATGCTTGAAGCGATCCGCGCCAAAGATGTCGAACTGGCTCATGCCCATATGCGGCAGTTCAAGGATGACTTTATGCAGTTCCTGCGCGAAAACTACACGACCCACGTTTTCCTTGGTTCCCAAGTTGCAGCGGAGTGACCATGCCTCTGCCCGAGAACATCGGCTTCATCGGAACCGGCGCCATCACCGACGCCTTGGTGCGGGGCTTGCTCGCCGAGCCCGCGGCAGTGCCGCGCGTCATGGTTTCCCACCGTAGCGCGGGCGTTTCGGCGAAGCTCGCCGCAGATTTCCCGCAGGTACTCGTCTCCAAGGACAACCAGGCGATCGTCGAGGACTGCGATACCCTCGTGCTGGCGATCCGCCCGCTAGTCGCGGAAGAGGTCGTCCGACCCTTGCGGTTCCACGACGGACAGAGGGTGATCAGCGTCGTCGCTGCGACGAGCCGACCTTGCCTTCTGGAATGGACCGGAGCGGATGTGCGCCTCACTCAGGCCATCCCCCTACCCTTCGTCGCGCGTCGCAAGGGCGTCACCGCCGTCTATCCACCGGACGCCGACACCGCGGCGATCTTCACTGTGCTCGGCGGCGCCGTCGAATGCGAGACGAAGACGGAATACGACCTCCTCGCCGCCGCAAGCGCGCTGATGGCGACGTATGTCGGCATCATGCACCGTACGACGGCATGGCTCGCGGAACACGGTCTGCCGGAAGAGAAGGGCCGCGCCTATCTTGCGCACCTCTTCGCCGGTATTTCCGAGACGGCGTTCGTTGCTGGGAAGGATGTTGATTTAATCAACCTCAGTGGCGAATTTGCCACCAAAGGCGGCCTGAACGAGCTGGTGTTTCAGGACTTCAACGGCAACGGGGGTTCGAACGCACTAAAGCGGGCGCTTGACCGTGTATTAGAACGGATCACGCGAGGGGGGGGGGGGTTCTACGGCTGGATGGGAGTGCAGATAGGTCTGACACAAGGCCAAATCACGCGGCAAGGATTTGGAAGTGATCGGCCAAGGATGGATTGGGATTGAAGGCGAACGCCGCCTGCCGTGTTCCCTTCTGCTTGAAAGCACCGAGGCAACAGCTGGTCTGGGCATTTGGGACTGTCACGAATTCCGTTTGCAGGTGGGCATGATATGAGTCATCATTAGGTGGCTTGTGCCACATTTGCGGTGCGAGCTACCACGTTTTTCGGGTTCTCGCTCTGATCGGCAAACGGTTCGCGTCTCGGCTGCGCAATCTCAGAGATCGAAATTTCATACATTCGAAGAAGGCGAAGCATAGGCAGTAACAGGCGCAGGAACATGCCGCCGATTATGCCAAATCCGCTGGCCGTCCATATGTGCTTTCCTGACATTTGCGGTCGTAGGCGCTCTTCATGTAGGCGTCCAATTGCGTCCGGCGCGCGATTCGGACGCCCGCCGCTCGAGCTGTTCAACGGGGTGCGAATCAGCCCGTCGGCGCAGCATCATGCGCGGCATCAAAAGCGGATTCGATTTTTGTGTTGACTGCTGTAGATCGCTTGTCTGAGATCGAATCTCACGCAGCAAATCGAAGTCAGCCGAGGCGTTGAGCAAAGCAGTTTACACGAACGCTGCCTAAGGTGGGCTGGCTAATCCTTCCGTTTGACTGCGCAGCCCCAAACCCTTGAATCCGATGGTCCTTACCTCCCGACCGACCTGTGCATCATCTCACCCAGTTTCGCCAGAGAAGTTTCGTTCTGAGCGGTCCATGGGAACGAGAAGTTAAGCGCAACGAAGTTTCGGAAGGAGGCCTCGATCGAGAAAATAGGACCTGGGAGAAAACTGAAGTTGGATTCGACCGCTTGAAGCAAAGCGCTAGTAGCATCGAAGCCGACTGGCCCTCGTATCCAGCACATAAACCCGCCAGCGGGAGGCGATACAACACATCCACTGGGAAAATGTTCTGCGATTAGCTCGAGGCCCCTTTGCATCCTCGCGGCCAGTGTGCCGCGCAATCGCCTCAAATGTCGGTCCTGACTACGGATTCCCAGAAACGTGGCGATCGCGCGCTGGACAATTCCGTCACCGCTGTTCAGTCCGTGTGTATACTGGTGGGTCATCAAACGCCGTGTGTGAGTGCCGGCAATGATCCATCCCAATCCATACGCTGGCGGGAGCGAGGCCATGAAACTCCCGAATTGCACCACGATATCGGACGGATCGTGTTGTTTGAACGAAGGCTGTCTGCTGCCACGGTAGTTCAGGTCGCTGAACATGTCGTTTTCGAGGATAAGCACTTGGTGTTGGCGAGCAATTTCCACAACACGGCGCATAGTTTGCTCGGAATAGGTCACGCCTGTGGGATAGTGATGAGAGCCCATAAGCAATGCCACGCGAACGGAATTCGAGCGGACAAGATGCAGGAATTGTTCGGGATTGATGCCAGAGCGCGGATGCGAATAAATTTCCACCGCGGAGAGGCTCTTGCGGTTCAATCCGGCCAGCATTGGAAAATAAGAAGGACTTTCGACGAGAACGGTGTCTCCCGGCTTGGTGAATGCATTGAGGCACATGTCGAAGCACGACATGCCGGTGTTGCCGACAATCACTTCCCCGTGTGCTACAACGCATCCTCGCTTCGATACGCGGCGCGAAATTTCATGTCGCAACTGCATGTCGCCTTGTGGAGAATCGCACCCAACAAGTCGGGTTTCCCCTTGGCGCAAGATTTGGCGCAATAGCCGATCTATGTCGCTGCGGTCGAATAAGTCCGGACTTGGGTAGAAGCTGCCGAATGCGCCAAGCTCATTTGAATAACAAATATGTAGCAGAGCCTCAGGCAGATTTCTAACAGTTTCTCCATCGCCATCGTGGCTTCCTGAGCCTGTCGTTGGCGCCGGCAGACCGATGACATAGAAGCCCGACCGGGGCCGGGCCTCGCAAACACCGTCAGCCTCCAAGAGCTCGTATGCATGATGCACTGTCATCGGGCTGTAACCGGTATCTTCGCTTAACTGCCGGACGGACGGCAGGCGATCACCGACCCTCAGTGTCCCTGTGCGAATGCGGCGCTTGATGAGGTCAACGACAAATTCGTAGCGGCGCATAGCGGATGTGTTGGGGGCATGGGTCATAGGATTGGAGTTCCGATCGTAACTGGCACCTGCTGTGTCTGTCACAAGAAAGCCGCTCCACCTTTACACGAACATGGGTCACAGTCGGATCCGTTGCAGTGCTTGAGCCTTCTGCACCCCTTGCCGGCGGCCGAACAATATTGATCCTTTCTGACCGGTGAAATGCACAAAAGCGACCAATTCCGCGGAGCACAGTTTCTGGCGAGGAGGCGCTTCGAGGTTTGGAAACTGGGCCGTCTGTGCTGAACGAATTCGCAGGAATTTGATACTAGCGCGTCTCCATATTTTTGTTTCTTTTTGTCATGTTGGTAACGTTCAAAGTCGCCAGGCGCTGAGGAAGGTTTATGGAAACGGTCGTTATTATCGGAGGAGGACTGGCAGGACATCGTGCTGCCACGACGCTCGCCGAGCTGTGTCCTGAGCAGCGCACGGTCCTGATTCATCGCGAAAGCGGGACACCCTATGACAGACCGCCGCTGTCAAAGGACTTTCTCTTCGGGGGCAAGAGGCCGACTCTGAAAGGCTCTGAGCTGTATGGAGACCGCGTAGTTTTGCGCGATGGAACGAAGGCCACCCTCATCGACCCTCTTCGACGCATCATCCATACTGATACCGGTGAACCGGAACGCTACGACAAGCTGTTAATCGCGACGGGATCTCGAGCCCGGCAGTTCGAAAGCTCCAGCGTGGACCCAGCACAAGTTCATTATTTGCGTACTGAATCAGACGCTTTGCGGTTACGCGCGGCTCTTGCGCCTGCCCGGCGGCTGGCAGTTGTAGGCGGCGGTTTTGTAGGGCTGGAGGTGTCGTCGATGGCTCGCCGCTTGGGCTGTCAAACGACGGTCATCGAGCTAGCGCCGCGACTGCTGCCGCGTAGCGCCTCACTCTCTTTGTCAGAATGGGTCGCGACGCGTCACACGAGCGAAGGTGGTGAGTTCTGTTTGAACTGTGCGAATCTGCGTATGTCAAACGATTCAAAGGGCGAGGTCGTTCTGACTTGGAATGGAGGGTCGGTCGTTGCTGACATGGTTCTTATTGGCATCGGGATTGCGCCTAATGCGGAAATCGCCGCTGACGCCGGCATCGACACCGCGGACGGGATCGTTGTGAACACACGCTGCGAAACGTCCGTTGCGGGAATATATGCTGCCGGAGAAGTGACGAACTATCCTTTGCCCGCGCTTGGCCGGCGGCTACGCAGTGAGAGCTGGACTGTGGCCGGCGATCAGGCCGTCGTGGCCGCACAAGTTATGTGCGGTCTGGATGCCGAGTATGAGGACCTACCTTGGTTCTGGTCCGATCAGTGCGGCGTAACTATCCAGTCACTCGGGCTGCCAGCCCTCGCGACACGCTTGTATCGCATAGGAGACGTCGCGAGCGAACGGTGGCTGGAGATTGGCGCCGATGACCATGGACGTTTTGTCAGTGCCGTGGGAGTCAACCCTGGTCGCGACATGATGCAGATCCGGCGAGGCGCAAAAGCTGGCAAGCCAATATCGCCAGATATTATGAGCCGGGCCGAGGAAGTCGATCCGTCCGATATATACCTGGCCATTGGCTAATTGTGGCAATCGGAGTTAATTGTGACAACAGCAGAAAAGAACATCGATACGGTGCCGAAGCAGTTTGAATGGATAATCCTTTGCGAGTTTTCAGATCTTCAAGAGGATACCGTAACTCCGTTCGAACTCGATGATAACAGAATCGCCATCTACTTGGTCGACAGCAACGTGTATGCGACCGACAATGTGTGTTCACATGCGTTCGCTCTCCTTTCCGACGGCTGGCTCGAGGGGACGCTTATCGAATGCCCTTTACATGGTGCTCAATTTGAAATTACCTCCGGGGAAGTGGTTCAAGGCCCGGCTGATCGCCCAATCACCGTGTTCAAGACAAAGGTGGAAGACGGCCAGGTCCTGGTGCGACTTCCCGTAGAGTGAACAAAGCAGTTTTTGTAGCGTTGTCACGTTATCTGATGTTGGACGTGAAGGGATCGCTGACAGGGATCTCAGTGTGGGCTCGGGTCACGGCGTTCCATTCCGCCATAGCGTTGAGGCGATGGAGATGGATCTGAAATGCGGAGCGTTTGAGCGGACTGGGACGAAGAGATACGGAAAGCTGAGAAGATCGAGACGAAGCGCTGCAGGCTTCCCGGCCAACGGAAGCCCTGCATCGTCCGCTCCCGCTTTCGCAGCGGCAAGTGGGAATTCTCGGCCTGTTGTTGAGGCTTGTGCGCGCGGTGCTCGACATCCGGCATGACCTGCCGTTTCGCCGATCCATAGGAACGCAGCTTGGCGGTGGGCATGCGCTTTGGTACGAGGCCCTGTTTCTTCAGCAGTCTGGCGAGCAGGCGCTTGGCGGCCTTGGTATTGCGGCGGTTCTGGACGGTCTCATCGAGAACATGAACGCAATGCCGCGCATCGCTTGGTAGGCGTCATGTCGGTTGGAATTGAGTGCGTATTCCAATGATACCGGACAGTGATTCTGAGACGAAACCGGACACCTATTCCGATAGAATACCGGACGCGATTCCTAGGCGAAGCCGGACGGCTTAGAGCGCCTCTGGGTCTTTTTCGATGTTTGTCGAGGAACTCGTTTTCGGTCAAGCGGGAGTTGCGTCTGTGACTGGCAGGACCTTGTGTTTGCGCATGCTTTCGCCGGAAAGTTCGATGCGATAGGCGTTATGAACAAGGCGGTCGAGAACGGCATCGGCGATGGTCGGATTGCCGATCATGTCATACCAGTGCTCCACCGGAATTTGACTTGTGACGATGGTGGAGCGCTTCTCGTAGCGATCCTCGACGATTTCCAGGAGATCGCGGCGTTGTTCGTCGTTGAGCTTCTCCGGCCCCCAATCGTCTAAAATTAGCAAAGTCCGTTTTGGCCAGGCTCTTGAACAGCTTCGCGTAACGGCCGTCTCCGCGGGCAAGGGCGAGCGAGGCGAAGAGGCGCGGCACACGGTGGTACGCGACCGAGAGATCCTCGCGGCATGCCTTGTGGCCGAGCGCGCAGGCCAGCCAGCTCTTCCCGACGCCGGCTGGTCCGATCAGGAGCAGGCTATGGCGCTGTCTGATCCAGTCGCATGTCGCCAGCCTCATGAAGAGATTGCGATCAAGACCGCGGGTTGCCCGGAAATCGGCGTTCTCGATCTGGGCGTCATGACGTAATCTGGCCCGCTCTGGCTTCGAAGCGCTTCTGACGGCGCGTTGTCGCCTCCCGTTCGAGCAGGATGGCAAGCCATTCGCCATGCGTGAGGGCTCTTGCCTCCGGCTGCGTCTCCAGTTCGTGGAACGCGTTTGCCATGCCGGAAAGGCCGAGTTCGCGCAGCATGTCGATGGTGGGATTGGTCAGCATTTGTTGATTATCTCCTTAATGAAAGTAGCCTGGGCCGCGAAGATTAGCGTGCTCGCCGACGGCGGCAGGTTCGGCGGTGTGCCTGGAGGCTTTGTGGGATTTGATGAGGGCGCTGATGCTTTTGCAGTTCAGGCCGCCGATCTCGAGCGCACGGGCCCGAAACGGCTTCGGCCTGCGCCGTGTCGATCGCCTGGTAGAGCTTGAGAACGCCGAGGCATGTTCTGAATCCCTGTTCCGGATGCGGCCGGCTGGCAAGAATGGCGATGAACGAGCCCCTCGGTCTGTGGACCGATCGAACGAGCCCAGCGCCGGAGCGCTCCGGCGACCATTCCGCGTAGCGGCGGTGCGAACTGGGCATGTGGTCCGGCTCGGTTCCGAAACGGGCCCCGCCATAGCGGCGCTGATGGGCAGCGACGCGCTTGCCCTTGAAGAAGATCTCGATCGTTCGGCTCGTCGCCCGGACATCCACCTGCTGGCGAATGAGGCTGTGCGGCACGGAGTAGAAATAGCGTTCGAACTCGACATGATAGTCCGTCGATACCCGCGCCAGCCGCCACTCGGCGAACTCGTATTCCTCGGCTGGTAGTGCGGCGAGCGCTGGCCGTTCCATCGTCTCGAACAGGTCGCGACGGCACTGGTCCAGTCGGCGCATGACGTGGGTGTTGATCCGCTCGACAGCCTCCCGGATAGCGGCATTGGCTTCGTCCAGGGAAAAGAAGGTCTGGTTCCGCAGCCGGCCTAGAATGCAGCTCTGCGCAAAACGGACTCCACTTTCGACCTTGGCTTTATCCTTCGGTCGCTTCGGTCGCGCCGGCAGAACGCCGACACCGTAGTGCGAAGCCATCATGCCGAAGCTGCGGTTGATCCCCGGATCGTAAAAGCTTGCGCGGTTCACACCGGACTTCAGGTTGTCGGGAACAATCAGGCGCGGGACGCCCCAAAAAAGCGGAACATGCGCACATGCGAGCCAATCCAGTCCGGCAGGGTCTGGCTCCATGTCGCCTCGGCAAAGGTATAGCTCGACGCGCCGAGGACCCCGAGAAAGATCTCGGCCTCGCGGATCTCGCCGGTCTTGCGGTCTACGATCGGCAGCTTCTTGCCGGAATAGTCGACGAACACCTTGTCTCCGGCGACATGCACCTGGCGCATCGTCGGCGTCAGCCGCCGCTCGAAGCCTCTAAAGAGATCACAGAATCTGCTGTAAGCGTAACCATCGGGATGAACGGCCCGATACTCCTCCCACAGGATCGACAGCGTCACGCCCGGCTTCTTCAGTTCGACCGCCAGCCTTCCCCAGTCAGGCTCGGTGCGTCGGCGTATCCCTTGTTTGACGCCCTGACGGGAGAAGAGCCGATGTTCGAGAACATCGTCAGTCAGTTCCGCCGGCAACGGCCAGGAAAGGTCGGCGGCAGTCGCTCGCTCTATGTTGTCCTGCACCGTACTGCGGGCATTCCCAAGCATGGTAGCAATGTCGCGAACGCTTATGCCGTCCGCGTTTAGGCGAAGCAGTTGTCTCAATTGTCTCATGGTCAGCCTTCTTCTCTTCGGCATGCATCTCTCCTCTACCGTCGAGGAAATGCATGCCAAGGTTGCTGACCCAAAGGCACTATCCAGGCTTCAAAACTGTCCGGTTTTTGATCGGAATGCCGTCCCGTAAATCGTCGGAATCCGCAAATTGAGGGGGCGACCGTGACTGAGGTTGCCGAGCGGCATGATGTGACGCGGCAGCAGATTTACATCTGGCCGCGAGAGCTGAGGAGGAAGGGGCTCCTGTTGCCGTCGGCGGGATCCCATGTTCCCGTGGACATGCCCGTGGCGCAGAGCGAACCCCCTATGGGCAAAGGCACTGCCAGATTGTCAGCGCTGGTTGATTTGCAACTATGCTGTGGCGGAACCTGCGCTTCGACAGAGAGAGCGATACCGCCACTCTGACCGGCTTATCCAGGCGGTTGAGGCAGCATGATCGGACCGGGAACTGGGGTTCGGTGTACCTTGCCTGTGGGTTCACGGAAAGGCCCATTGGCGACGCGATTTCCATGATATCTGGCCCTCGAACAAATCCGAGATCGCACGCGAGGCTCTCGACCGTATCGGTGCGCTTTATGATATCGAGCACGGCATTGCGGGTCAGCCTGCCGGTGCCCGCCTTGCCGCACGTCAGAAGCATAGCAAACCAAAGAGCGGAGCATTTCGTCTCTGGATCGAAACGCAACTGACCCGCATTCCGGGCAAGAGCGATTTGGCAAAAGCCTTCCGTTATGGCCTGAGCCGCTGGCCATCATTCTGCCTGTTCCTCGAAGACGGCCGCGTCGCCATGGACAACAATGCCCCCGCGCGAGCCCTGCGCCCGATTGGAATGGGAAAAAAACTGGCTATTTGCCGGCGCCGACCCGGCGCGGAGACCCTGGCTCGCGCCATGACAATCATCGAGACGGCCAAGATGACGGCATCGATCCGCAGGCATATCTCGCAGACGTGCTCGACCACATCCACGATCACAAGATCAATCGCCTCGACGAGCTGCTTCACTGGAATTGGTCACCTGTCACCGCCATCTCCTCCGAGGCTACCTGATGGCAACGGTGACCCATTTGTTCAGCATCGACTATGTCGCCAAATGCTCGATGAAGATGCCGAACTCCTTCAGGCGATCGTCAGTAACGATGGCAACCTGAGCTACGGCAGCATCATCAGCGTCTACACCGGACAGGACGAGGCAATAACTTCGCTTACCCGCGACGGAATGGAAGAGCTGGAGCAAATGCTTGCCCATGCGCGCCGCACCGCTGACGAATGGAATGACTTCCTCAAGCCTTCGTCGATGGCCAAGAACTCATCGCTCGCATTAAAGCGAAATCTCCGCGGTAATAACCGGGCGGTTACGAACGAGTTCGGGCGACAAGGATTCTGGCATAGGATTAATGCGGTAATCAGTCATATAGATTTCCTATTGCAGGCAGTGTGCGGGCGAGCCTTTAAGGATAGTTGGACAGAGAGGCGTTCGCTGAACCGAAACGCCGACAGCGACCGGGTCACCCAACGTACTTTATCGGGTTCAATGAGCATTTTACTTACCGAGAAAGACGTCATGGAAATCTTTCGCCACAGCGCGGCCGCTCTGCAAAACAAAATCGGCGTCCGACCCGTGGGTGAACAAGCTGAGACCCATTTGTTGGAGTCGCGGCAAATACCCTATGGATGCGATGTCTATACCCGATGCGATACCATATTTCTTAGCGGCATTCGCAACTGCCTGACAGGCATCCAGTAACTCCGCCGTAAGGCCTCCCGATTTCATGCCGAAGGAAAGGGCAAGGTCTGCTGGACCAATAAAGAGCGCGTCAACACCAGGCGTTGAGGCTATGTCATCAAGATTGTTGAGCGCCTCTCGTGTCTCAATCTGGAGTATGACAGCCAGGCTGGAGTTCGCATTCTTCCGATACTCTGCATCCCTTTGGTAATAATTCGATGCTCTCCAGGCTCCTGATCCGCGCCTTCCTGCAGGCGGATATTTTGCAGACGACACAGCATCAATGGCTTCCGCACCGGAATTTACCATTGGTACCATAATGCCGTTCGCGCCATGATCTAGCGCCGCTTTTATAAGTTCAATCCTGTTCCAGGCGACCCTATACAGTACAGGCATTCCGTATCGTTCGGTCGCAGGAAGGATATCTAAAAGTGAGTTGGGTGGAATGGGTGAATGCTCTCCGTCGACCAATAGAAAGTCTACGTTTGTCTGCGCCAGTATCTCTGCGACCATCACGTGCGGAATCTGCATCCAGGCTCCGATTTGTGGTCTTTTCGACCTGATCGTTTCAGCGAGTGGGTGTCCTGCCAATTCAACAATCCTTTTCGTAGCCTGACTCGTACAAGGAGGGAACTTGCCCCAGAGTTGACGGGAGCCATAAAATTGCGCTGCCGCGCAAGCAACTGACTTATTCTTAAGTGACGATGGCAGGTTTCTCAGGTTACCAAAATACACAGTTTGCCAAGAAATTGGCTATCACACCATTCGACGCGCGCCATATAGCGTCCGCTCGGGGGTCGACAAACAGTCACGGGCGCGCTGAGAATGTGCCTCTCGTGTCGCCCAGGAATGACAGTGGCACGGCAACGCCACTAGAGTCTGTTGATTTCCACTGACCTGAGACCTTGAACTTCCTCCAGATTCGGCAGAGTCAGTCGATCACGGAGACGGGGAATGCGACCTCGCGGTTCACGGAAGCGATGGGGTATTCGGTTCAGTTCGCGAATGCCCGACCCCTTTCAGAAAGACGGCGTTCGCCTGATGCTCTGAGCCGACCTGGCAAGAGGAGATCGGCATGGGCGTGTATGCAGGACTGGATGTCTCTCTCGACGCGGTATCCATTTGCGTCGTTGGTGAGACTGGTGAGATACTTTGGCAGGGAAAGGTGCTCGGGGAACCTGAGGCAGTGAGGGGTGCTCTTGACCGATGGCGAGATGATCTTGCTCGCGTGGGTCTGGAGGCCGGTGCAACGTCGGAATGGATCGGCGGGCATCTTGTTGACGAGGGCTTCCCCGTCGTTTGCCTGGAGAGCCGGCATGTTAAAGCGGCGCTGAGCGCCATGACGGTTAAGACTGACCGGAATGACGCCCACGGCATTGCGCAAATCGTCCGCACGGGTTGGTTCAAGACCGTCCATCTGAAGTCCGCGGCTGGGCAGCGGCTGCGCACCCTGACGGCGGCGCGGAAGGCGGCCGTGCGAGCATTAACCGGCAACGAGCAGGTCATCCGCGGGCTACTGCGGCCGTTGGGGCTCAAGATCGGTGCGGTGACGCGCGTTCGCTTTGAGGCCAGGGTTCGCCAGCTGGTTGGAACAGACAGGCTGTTGCTGTCCATTTTTGAGCCCTTGTTGCGGCTGCACAAGAGCTTGCGCGAGAATCTGGCCGATCTGTACCTGGTTCTTAGGGCAGTTCGTGCGGATCCAGTCTGCAGACGCCTGATGACCATGCCTGGCGTTGGGCCTGTGACGGCACTCACATATAGGGCGACGATCGATGACCCCACGCGCTTCCGACGATCCAGATCCGTTGGAGTCTATCTCGGCCTCACGGCGACATCGGGATGTGCGTCATGCGCACGCCCGCGGCGTTCGACACCGCATTGGCGATCGCCGCCAGCGGCGGCACGATCGACGTCTCGCCGACGCCGCGCACCCCGTAAGGGTGGTTGGGGTTGGGGATTTCGAGGATCTGGGTGTCGATCATCGGCAGGTCCGAGCAGACCGGGATGCGGTAGTCGAGGAAGCCGGCGTTCTGCAGCCGCCCGTCCTTGCCGTAGATATACTCCTCGTTGAGCGCCCAGCCGATGCCTTGCGCGGCGCCCCCTGGTACTGTCCCTCGACATAGGTCGGGTGCACCGCCTTGCCGGCATCCTGTACGACCGTGTAGCGGATGACCCTGGCGGCGCCGGTATCGGGATCGACCTCGATATCGCAGATATGGGTGGCGAAGGAGACGCCGGCGCCATCGGCGACGAGCTCGCTGTGGCCGGCGATCGGCCCGCCGGTCTTGCCCGATTCGACCGCGATCTCCTTCAGCGACAGCTTGCCGAGATTGCCGTGCTTCTCGCCCTTGGCGATCGCGTGGCCCTTTTCCCAGACCACGTCGTCGACGGCAATGTCCCACATCTGCGCGGCGCGCTCGCGCAGGATCTTGATCGCGTTGCGAGCGGCCGAGATCGTTGCCATGGAAGAGGAGAAGGTGCCGCGGCTGCCGTCCGTCATGTCGTTGTAGCCGAGGCTGGACGTGTCGGCGACGATCGCCTTGACCTGGGAATAGTCGATGCCCAGTTCCTCCGCCGCCACCAGCGACAGCGACGCGCGCGAACCACCGACGTCGACCGTGCCGACGGCAAGCGAGACCGAGCCGTCCATGCCGATGTTGAGGTCGGTGCAGGTCTGGCCGCCGAAGTTGAACCAGAAGCCGCAAGCCATGCCGCGGCCCTGGTTCTTGCCCATCGGCGCCTTCATGTGCGGATGGCTCTTCACCGCCTCGAGCGTCGGGCCGATGCCGATCGGTCCGTAGACCGGACCGTAGGAGGACCGTGTGCCTTCCTGTGCGGCGTTCCTGATGCGGAAGTCGACCGGGTCCATGCCGATCTTCTTGGCCAGCTCGTCGACCGCGCTTTCCACCGCGAAGGCTGCCATGGGTGCGGAAGGCGCGCGATAGGCCGCGGTCTTCGGCCGGTTGACCAGCACTTCGTAGCCGACCGTCTTGACGTTATCGAGCTTGTAGCAGGCGAACGCGGTCATGGCGCCGATCTCGGCCCAGGTGCCGGCATAGGGGCCGCTGGTGTAGCGCAGCGTCGCTTCGGCGGCGGTGATCGTGCCGTCCTTGCGGGCGCCGATCTTGACGTCGATCGAGGTGGCGCTGGTCGGGCCCGAGGCGCGGAACACCTCGTCGCGGGTCATCACCAGCTTCACCGGCCGTCCTGCCTTGCGCGACAGCGCCAGCGCCACCGGCTCGGCCCAGACATGGGTCTTGCCGCCGAAGCCGCCGCCGATCTCCGACGAGGTGACGCGCAGCTTCGAGGCTTCCATGCCCAGCAGCTGGGCGCAATGCTGGCGATAGACGAAATGCCCTTGAGTGCACACCCACAGGTCCGCCGTGCCGTCGGAGCTGACGTTGGCCACGCAGGCATGCGGCTCGATATAGCCCTGGTGCGTCTGCTCGGTCTTGAAGGAGCGCTCGACGATGAAGTCGGCCTGCCCGAAACCCTGATGGACATCGCCATGGCCAAACTGGCTGCGCTTGGTGACGTTGGAGGGTTTGACCGGCTTTTCCTCAAGGCCCTCGGTGAAGATGGCATCATTGATCAAGGGCGCCGTGTGCTTCGCCGCCTCGTCGACATCGGTGACGTGCGGCAGCAGTTCGTATTTAATCTCGATGAGCTTCAGCGCCTGCCTGGCGGTGCGGGCGTCGATCGCGGCGACCGCGGCCACCGCATGGCCGTCATAGAGCGCCTTGGTGCGCGCCCTGCAATTGTCGAGGATGTCGTACATGGCGGCATCGCCATCGGTGAGGTCGGGCAGGTCGGCCGCGGTGATCACCGCCTTCACGCCGGCGAGCTTTTCCGCCTTCGAAGTGTCGATGTTCCTGATTTTGGCGTGCGCGTGCGGGCTGCGCAGCACACGCCCGACCAGCTGGCCGGCCATGTTGAAGTCGGCGCCGTAGCGGGCGCGGCCGGTCACCTTGTCGACGCCATCGGGACGGATGGGACGCGTGCCGACCGAAGCGAAATTGCGATTGGAAAAACGCGGATCGAAATTCATCGTCAGGCTCCCTTCATCACGCTTGCCGCGTCCTGGACGGCGCGCACGATCTTGTCATAGCCGGTGCAACGGCACAGGTTCCCGGCCAGCCCGAAGCGGATCTCCTCCTCGGTCGGGTCGGGATTCTTGGCCAAAAGGTCCTTCGCCGCGATCAGGAAGCCCGGCGTGCAAACGCCGCATTGCAGCGCGGCGTGCTCCAGGAACTTCTGCTGCAGCGGATGCAACCGGTCGCCATGCGCCATGCCCTCGACGGTCTCCACGCGGCGCCCTTGCGCCTCCGCGCCCAGCACCAGGCACGAGCACACCAGCCGGTCGTCGAGGATGACGCTGCAGGCGCCGCAGTCGCCGGTGCCGCAGCCTTCCTTGGCGCCGGTCAGCCCGAGCCGGTCGCGCAGCACGTCGAGCAGCGTCTCGTCGGGCTGGCAGAGATATTCGACGCTGTCGCCGTTGATTGTGGTTGAAACTGCTACACCGGCCATCACTTGCCTCCTGCACGCTTGTAGGCTGACGTCGCGGCCCGCCTGGCCAGCACGCCCGCGACTTTCCGTCTGAACTCGATCGTGCCCCGCTTGTCGTCGATCGGCCGGCAGGCCCCGGAGCAGACCTTGGCGAGCCGCTCGAGCGCGGCTTCGTCCAGCGTCCTGCCGATGAGGGCCTCGGCCGCCTCCTGCACCAGAAGCACCGTGGGCGCGGCGGCACCCAGCGCCACGCGGGCCGCCTTGACGACACCTTGCTCGTCGAGCGTCAGGTTCACGCCGGCGCTGACCACCGCGATATCCATCTCGGTACGGGGAATGAACCTGAGATACGCGTCGCCCGAGCGCGGCGCTTGGCTGTCGAGCAGGATCGCCTCGATGATCTCGCCCTTGGCGAGCGACGTCTTGCCCGGTCCGGTCGGCACCGCTTCCACGGCGATAGTGCGCCGGCCCGCGGGCCCGACGATCACCGCCCTGGCTCCGGCCGCCACCAGCGCCGGCACGCTGTCGGCCGCCGGCGAGGCGTTGCATTGCCAACGATGGTGCAGCGTCCCTGCACCTGCTTCGAGCCGATCAGCCTGGCCGCCTCGACGACGCCGGGCCAGGCCTTCTTCAGGGCCGCGTTCTCTCCCAGCACCGCGCAAGGAACCGCCGCACCGATGCTGAAGCCGTCGGCCGTCTCCCTGATTTCGCTCAAGGCCGCGATCGCCTTGATGTCGACGATCAGTTCGGGTTCGATGAAGCCGCCCTTCATCCTCACCAGCAGGTCGCTGCCTCCGGCGAGAATGGCTGCCGTTCCGGCCGATCCGGCCAACTGGCCAACGGCATCTTCGATTGAAAGTGGACGTATGTAGCGCATCGTCTCCCCTTGGCTATTCGAAAATCTCGGTGACCGCTGTGAATCTCGGGACCGTTATAAAAGCTATTAGCCGTCATTCGGCGGCTATAGCCGCCGCTTTGAGCCCACGCTCGATATCGGCCTTGAGATCCCCGACATCCCCCAGCCCGATCCGCAGGCGGGTCAGCGGGCCTGCGTTATCGCCCTTGGCGACGGTGCGGTCGGCGAGGAAGAGCCCCACGGCAAGGCTCTCATAGCCGCCCAACGAATAGCCGCCAACGCGTCGAGGAAGGCGTGCTGCTGTTTCTGACCGCCGCCGTTCAGCACGATTAAGGACCTTAACCCCTGCCAAAACACTTGGTAGCGTCTTTCACTTCGATTTGGGCAGACTTAGACATGAGCGGCTGCAAACTGTGGGCTGAACCGGCGACATTGGACAGAGGAATCCTTGCATCCAGGCTCCAAATTGCGGTTTTCCCGACTGATCGTTTCAGCGAACGGATGTCTTCCCATTTTCACGATCCTCTGCGCACCAAGTGAGTTTTTCTCGGGGGACGATGGCAGGTTTCTCGGCTTATTCACATATCCAGTTTGTCCAGAATTTGGCTATCACACTAATCATAGGCCACCTTATGGTGTTGCGATGCACCGACACCGACATAATATCCCGATCCTCGCCGCATATATTTCATCCACAAACTCTTATGACTGTGGTAAAGAATGATGGATGATCTTTTCGCCCTATGTTTTTTGCCGCAGATTTTGTTTGCCATTGATGAGGGCAGCACGGAGACGGAATGGGCCTCACATGATTCACATGAGGAGAGTCAATATACGGAACTGTCATCGGGGTGGCATTTTTGCACTGCATCGGTCGTTGCGGCTGAGCCCGATTGCATGACGCGGCTCGTGTCGGTAGCTAATCAAGTTGTCCGGTTTGGTAGCACATGATCTGTCCGCTTCTGTTTTGGCGTCGAAGCGGTTCACGCGGCTTGCCTGATGGGGCAAGTGTCTTCGATTGCGGCGCCGTCAGAGCTGTAGCGAGCGATGCGGCGCGGCCCGTGAAAGATCGCCAGGGTTCCATCCGGGTAGTGCCTGACCTTGACGGTGGCTTTGACGAAGTGATGCCGGATCGGGCTCTGCGGCAGCTGCAATCGCAGCCGCGCGAAGGCGACCGTGTTGTCGCGGGCAACGACGCGCTCCTCCTCGATGCACAGGATCTGGGCCAGTTGTTGCGGGTCTGCGGCGACAAAGGCGCTGTCCTCGACCGCGGCCGGCCTGGCGAAGCGGGCATTGTGAGCTGGTAGGTAGGTCTATGCGATGAACCGGTTGGCGGCCTCGATGTCGGCAATTCCGGCCAGCGCCAGCTCTCTCGGTAGCCGATCCTGCAAGGTGGAGAACATCCGCTCCGAGCGGCCTCGCGCTTCAGGGGAATAGGCTGGAATATGTTCGATACCCAGCCGCTCGAGTGCCCGGCCGACCTGGGTCAGCCGGCTTTTGTCAACCGCCTCGCCGGCCTTCAGCGTCACGAAATAGTGGCTGCCGCGATCGCTGTAGAGGCTCGATGGCAATCCCTTGGCGACGAATGTCTTCAGAAGGCCCTGAAAGCTCGACGCCGTGCCTTCCTCCTCGATTGACCTGCCACTGAACTGTCATCCAGTGGCGATTAGAGCCTCGGCAGTTTCTGTTACGCCATGGGGCGCGGGGGAAGCAACCGGCGGAGGCGCGGAGCCTTCGATCAGCGCAGCGTCGGAGCCGGTTGCGGTGATGACCCCGGCATAGGCCGCCGGGGTCTGGTAGCCGAGCGAGGGATGCGGCCTCGCGGTGTTGAAGTCCTCCCGCCATTCGGCGATGGCGTTTCGGGCGTGGTCGAGGCCGAAGAACAGGCTCTCGTTCAACAGCTCGTCGCGCATCCGGCCGTTGAAACTCTCGACATAACCGTTCTGCATCGGCTTGCCCGGCGCGATGTAGTGCCATTCCACCCGATGATCCTTCGACCATGCGAGGATGGCGTTCGAGGTGAACTCCGTGCCGTGGTCGGAAACGATCATTGCCGGCTTGCCGCGTCGGCCGACCAGATCGGTCAGTTGGCGAGCGACGCGGCGGCCGGAGATCGATGTGTCGGGGATCGCCGCCAGGCATTCGCGCGTCACGTCGTCGACGATGTTGAGCACGCGGAAGCGCCGCCCGCTGGCGAACTGGTCATGGACGAAATCCACCGACCAGCGCGCGTTCGGCTTTGCCTCGACCAGGATCGGCGCCCGCGTGCCGACCGCTCGCCGTCTTGCCCGACGCTTGCGCACCGTCAGGCTCTCCTCGCGGTAGAGCCGGTAGATGCGGTTGACCCCAGATGCCTCGCCCTCGCGCCTGAGCAAGATGAACAGCCGCCGGTAGCCGAAGCGCCGGCGCTCGTTGGCAAGGTCACGCAACCTGGTGCGCAACTCCGTCTCGGGCGGACGCCGAGACCGGTAACGGACCATCTTGCGATCAGCGCCCACAAAGGAACAGGCCCGACGCTCCGATAGGCCCATAACGGCCCGCAGATGCGCTACGGCTTCGCGCTTGGCGGCGGCCCTTACCATTTTTTTTGACAGAAGCTCGCGCAATGCCGAGGCTTCCAGCATCTGGTCGGCGAGCAGCTTCTTCAGCTTGGCATTCTCGTCTTCCAGAGCCTTCAGCCGCTTGGCGTCGGAGACGTCCATCCCGCCATACTTGGCCTTCCAGTTATACAGCGTCGCCTCCGAGACCCCGTGCTTGCGGGCCAGATCGCCCGCCTTCGCACCTGCTTCATGCTCGCGCAAAACCGCGAGGATCTGTTCTTCCGTAAACCGCTTTCTCTTCATCAGTCCGTCCTTCGATCAAGGGCCGGACTCTAATCTCAGATGGAGGAAAAACTCAGTGGCAGGTCACGATCAGGAAGGCCGAATAGATCGTGCTCGTCGCATCGTCCATCGTCACGATCAGGTCCAGCATCGGCTCACCCGCCAGCCATCGATGACGGCTGCCATCCTGATGCAGCATCATCCCCTCGCAAGGCTTCCTCTCCCGCTTGCGCCGGTGAGCACCGCGCCGCTTGGCCCGTCCACAAGGCCCGCCGCGTGGAGCTGCGTCTTGATGAAGGTGTAACCCCAGCTGAAATGGTGATCGCGCAGCAGGTGCTCGTGGAAATGCTTCACATTCCAGCCGAGGTAGCGATGACGGTAAAGCTCCAGCATCTCCTCAATCGCTTCCACCGGCACCCGACGCGTCGAAAGCTTGCCCAAGCGCCGATCCAGCAACCCTGCTTCCCCAGCCTCTTGCCATGCTGTCCGCTTCATCCCCCAGCCTCCATCCGCTGGCGATAAAACCGGACAACTCACGTGCTACCTAATCCGGACAACTCATCTGCTTACGACAGTGCATGACGCGGCTCGTTGCCAAGCCAGATCCAAACTTATATACGGTCACTGTTTGAGACAAAATGGCACCAGCATTCCGCTTGCGGAGGACAAGGGCTCAGGAGGACGAGGCTTACGGCCATTTCAGGGCCATGCATATTCTCGGCTCGTCCCATCTGGATTCCGCTAGATGATTGGGTCCTGGAAGATTTGCAGAATTGGGTTCGGGTGACGATCAGGCGGTCTCTATGACCGCTCTCTCGACGACGACGTCGGCGCGCTGACGTATTTCCACAGCGCGACGAGCAGCTTAAAAGCGAGCGCCACAATCGTCGCCTTCATCAGACGGCGTTGTGTTTGAGCCGGTCCTGGCACCACAAGGTGAGCGCCGATCTCGGTTGATGGCGAGCCACAGCCAGGCCGTCTGGTCAGCGTCGTTCGCAGCCTGGATTGCCGGCTTTCGATACCCCCTGATCGTGATCGACCAAGCCGTTCTGCCGCGGTGTCCGCATAGCGGCAACCTGAAGTCGGCTGATTTGCGGCCGTTCCATATGCCGCCGGCCGGTATGGTGATGCGCGGATCAGGTCCAAATCAGCAAAGCGAGGCTGAGCAGCTTGATGCTATGCCAAGCGGCTGTCGGCGTGGCGAGGACCGAGACGAACAGGCCGCGCAAGCTGAAGCGCACGATCAAGCAGTTGCACTCGGGCCTGATGAGCCTCGGCTATGAGCTTACGGCCGCGTTGCCGCCCTTGCGCGTGCCTGGAAGGCGGATCGCCTGTGGCAGATGTAAAACGAGCGGGCGCGGCACCTTCGTGCCTCTGGAGTTCGCGGCGAAGCCTTCCAGTTCGACTGGTTGGAAGACTGGGCGATCGGCGGCGAGCGATCGGTCGCGTGACCGCCTTGGCCAGACCATCTACGACCGGCGTCACTATCTGGCGATCATCCAGCGCAAACCCGGAGCCTTGCGCAAAGGCGCGCCCTTCACCGAACTGCCCAATGCCTTCAAACGGTTGCAGCAGCATCTTCTCAGGAAGGCTGGCGGCGACCGTGAGATGGTCTAGATTCCGTCACTTGTCGTGCAGCATGGCGAATGGGCCGTGCTGTCCGCAGTAGAGATGGCGTTGCAGACCGGCGCCCCAACCAAGGTCCATATCCTCAATCTCCTGCACAGGCTGGTCGACGGCAAGCCGGGTCACCATCGAACTCGTCAACGCGCTCGAGCAGGAGAAGACCCAGGGAAAGGCACGACAGATCGCAAACCGGCTCGCCCATTCCGATCTTCATCCTTGATGAGCTTGGATACACTGCCGTTCAGTGCGTCAGGCGGTGCGCTGCTGTTCCATCTGCTAAGGAAGCTCTACGTTGTCATCACCACCAACCTGAGCTTCAGCGAATGGGCCAGCGTCTACAGCGCCGCCAAGATGACCACGGCGCTGCTCGACCGGCTTACCCATCGTTGCCACATCCTGGAAACCGGAAACGACAGGTTCCGCTTGAAGAACAGCTCAGCCCAGACCACAACCACAAAGGGAGGAGAATGCCGCGCCCTTGACCAAATCCTGAAACCCGAAACATACTTGGAAGCGGGTCACTTCTCGGCGAAAATCCCGGTTCAGCTCTCAATGGAAATCAACACCGGGTGATCAGCGTGCGTCCGTAATGGCCCGACCGATAGCCGAGCCGCTCCGGCGTGCACTCGCCCTTCGACGCGCCAAGCGCGTCATCCATCTCGGCTTCGAGCACTCCCTGCAGCACTGCGCGGATCACCTCGCGCAGCCCATCCCCACTCTGAAGCAGAATGTCTTTAACGGCGGCGATGGCAGACTTACCTTCTGTCTTGCTGTCTTGGTCATGGTAGCGTTCCTCGCGAGAATCAGGTGACGTTGAACATCACCAGTCTGCGATGACCGCGTCTCCTAGCGAATTTGCAGAACTCTCAGCACATTACCACCTCTGCTATTATACGGCGCTCTTCTGCAGCCACGGCGATGATCTGCCTCGTCGCGGCGAGCCCCTTCTTTTGTGAGCAACCACAGTCAACGGAAGCCCAACACCTGCCTACATCGCACCGGACAGCGGCCCCCGCCGAAATTACTCCATCTGCCGTCTCCGTTTCTAGGAATGGAGCGGCGCAAAGCCGCTTCATTTTCGCGGGAATGGCAGGCGAACCGCATATCTTTCGCGTTCGAAGTGCCCTCAACCCTGCGCAACGCCCCAAATCTCAACGGCAATCTCAGGGGAGTACATGAGCATCGGTACGAGCGTCATGGGCGGAAGCACTCCACCCAGCCAATCAGCGACGGTCTTGGTGAAAGCGATGGTTTCGGCTTCTGTGCCAGTCGAAGTGAAATAGCAGACCAGAAGCTTCAAGTCCGCAGGCGCTCGGCCAAAGGGGCGCAGGAGGTCCTCGATATAGGTCATGGTGAAGCGGGTCTGGGGCATGAGCTGGCCTTCCATCACGGCCAACCATTTGTTGTCGTAGGGACGCCCGGGCCACTGGCCGCCGAGCCACACCGTATCGCGCAGTCGGATGGCTTGGCGGTAGGGTAGAGGGATCGGCCAATCCCACACGCGCCAGGGCCAGTGGTCCTCGCGCGGGATATATTTGTCGAAGCCGTTCCTCAATTCACGCATAGCTAAAACCTCGATCTTCGCCAATGCTCCCTGTGGGTTGAGGCGGTGGCAGGGCACTACAGTTCCGACCGGCCCCGGCTCCCGGAAATGACTCGCCCTCGCCTTCGCGAGTGGCTCCCATCGGTCGTGCGTACTGCCGGAGGAGCCGTAGAGGGAATAACCCTCGAACTTGATGCAGTCCTGTAAGGAGGCGCCGAGCGCCGCCAGCGTCTCCGTATGTTTCTCCATGATGAAATGGGTCTGAGCCACGCCGTCGTCGGGATGTTGCACTGCCCCATCCGCGTCCTCTGCCGTGCGATTGGCCAGCGCGATGAACTCCCCCGCTCGCAGACCCCCCGTGACCGTCCGATCGCCGAAGAGAGCCCGCCTCTCGGGCGGCATTGGGCGCGGCACCGCTCGGACGTCGGAGTGCATCCGCCAACCGCGTTGGGCGATGGCTTGGATCTGGATCGTCTGGCCGGAGAAAGGCTGCAAGGGCTCTGGCACCGTGCTGATCACCGGCGATGGGTCCGCCTTGAAGAAGCGGGCCAGCGCCGCGATCACCTCCCAGTCGTCGCGCTCGGCGGTGTAATGCACCTTGAGCCGTATCACATCGTCGAGGGCACAGGATTCCGTGGCGAGCGCGTCCGCCACGTTAGCCATCGCACCCTCGATCTGTCTGTCGAGGTCGCCCGGATTGCGAATCCGTCCCGCTGCGTCGAAATCACCAGCACCACCGACAAAACTCAATGCGCCTGAACTGGCGCATAAGTGATGGATGACCGGAATCGGCAGATTCCACAGCGTAGGCGTTGTCATTGTTCTTATCTTCTTCCTGAGTTACCAGTTAGCTGGGGCGAGATTTGCTCCCCGTTTCTCTCCGTTAGTCGAGGAGCTGGTCGTGTGCGTCGGTCGGCATGCAGGCCTTCGGGTACGGCAGTATGTCCCACGGACACGCCGACATCGCGACGATACAGTCCATTTCCGCCCGAAGCACCACATAGTCTCCGGGCTTCGATAACGGTTCGGCCCAGCTCGTCGTCCCATCAGGCCCAACCGGAAAGTTCATCCAGAGATTCAGCGGATTCGGCACGGCCGGTATTGCAAGCCCGATCTGGCGCATCGCGGCCTTCAGATTATCGGCGCAATTGTCGTGGAGTTCTTTGCAGCCGAGTTGGCCATAGCGATGGTCGTCGCAGGCTGCCATGATGGTGTCGTGCCGGCCCGGCGAAGTATCCTCCACCATCGTCAGGAACGGCCGTCGCCTATTCCGATTAGTGTAAGCGGATCACCTTTCTGCGGCCAGAGCCGCCGGAGCGCTGGGCGCACGTGCTCCATGCACATAAACTCGGTCAGATCCTCGGCGCTGAAACACCAAGTGTCGATCACATGGCTGCCGTGCGCCCGATAATTTTGATTGAATGGCCCTCGGTCAGCCGCTGTGCTTGGCCCCGACGCGCGCAGGGCTGTCCGGGGAGAGTTATTCATTCAAAAGCCATTTGATTGGGAGAGGCTCGGTCTTTTGGTCGGCTTGGATTGACCGGTAGCGGCTTATGGATGGTGTGCATTTTCCGCCGCCCGAACAAACATTGAGCGACCAGTTCTGTGACCATCAAGATTGGGATAAGGACGCGGCGGGTGCGCGCGACAATGCGCAGCAGCGCAGGCGGATCGGCAGCTTGGAATCGCCCTTGCTGGCCACCCACTTCACTGTCTTCCAGGATCAGGAAGCCGTCGCCCTGCGGCTCGGCTATAGGGCGATCGCACCCCAGCGCCAGCCCCATGTTGGATTTGGGCCGCGTCACGAAGATCGATCCGGCTTCGGCGATCGCCGTCCACCAGCCATAATGGCAGTAGTCCTTGTCGAACACGTAGGTCGCTCCAGCTTCGATCGTGATCTGGCGGCCGACCTGAGCGTCGTTGACCTTGGCGTCGGTGATGTCGAGGACGCGCGGACAGTCGGTCTTCGGGTCATAGACGACATGCACCTTCCTGCCGCGGATGCGCCCGTTCGACTTGGCCCAATCGCACAGTTTGCCGAGCGGAATGGGGGTCGAGTCGATCAGCCGCAGCATTTCTTCGCCCTCGCGCCGCGTTTGCCTGTCGAGCAGGTTCGCGACCAGACCGAACGCCTCGGCAAAGATGGCGACCGGACACCGTCTGTTGGCGTCCGACAAGGTCGAACGCGTCATGGGACCGCTGCCCAGGTGATAGTGATGCTGGCTGTTGGCGTTCCAGCCGGCTTCCAGACCACGCAAGCCGCTGCTGCCGCAGAACTGGGCATAGATCAGCGCCACCAGATGATCCCAGCTTCTGAACGATTTGTCGTACGCATCCCCGTCGTGGCGATCCACAATTGCTTGGAATTGACGCCGATCGATGGGTTCAAGAAGCTGCCCGAAGCTGCTAGGTGCAAAGCGCATGCCCCGTTCCTTTTCTGAGTCTCGACAACCAGAGAGAATACGGACAAAACCCGTTTTGCGGGGCATGCACATGTGGCATTTCGATTCACTCAAAACTTTCCCCGGACAGCCCTGCGACGCGCGGGAATGGTCATGAGTTCGCTGGTTGTCATTGCGGTGCACTCGTCTGGTAGGCATCAGATGGTTTCGGTTTGCAGACGTCCTACCCAGGAAAGCACTGCATATTCAGGAATGAAGGCAAGATGCATTATGTGTGGTCATCTATTCATTATGCGGCGGTGCTCTTGACGGGCTCTTTTCGGGGTGTTGGACTCGACTCAGAGCCGGCGCCGCTGTTTGAGAGCGATGCAGAACCTATAACTAATGGCCTTTCGTCAGCTGCCAATCCTCCAGTCGATTTTGGATCAATCAGTGGTCGAAAGCGATGCGCGACCAACAGAGCACAACTAACCGCTGCCTACTCCAGGGCGGTATTGATGTTCTTAAGCGGTCAGGGCCCACGCGGTCGGCTATTGCCCCGGACATCGTTCCGGCTGTGGCTATCGGCGAACGACTCGGACCCCAAACCGCTCATCAGGTTCACGTGGCCGAGCGTCATTCTCTCATTAAGCGAGCAGCCAGTGCGGCCGCGCAGCGCACCATATGCCTTGCCTCTCGATGTGTGCGTCCTGCAATGCGCAAGACCTTGGTGCTGAGCCTCGCCTGCCTTCGGAGACCAGCTGTATGACGCATCAGCTCATCCGTCTTTTGGCCTTCGTGACACCAGGCCGTACGAAGGGACGGACACTCAGCTTTTCCCTGCTTGGACAGTTGGCCGCCGGTCCCTCCATGGTCTCGCCTCCTCCAGATCTCGTGCCACACGGATCAGCGTGGCCTCGTGGCCAAAACGGCCCACGATTTGAATTCCGATCGGCAGCCCATCGGCACTTTGTGCCAAAGGCAGGGACACCGAAGGTTGTCCGGTCACATTGAAAACGCCAGTGTACTGGCAAAGCGCGGCATCCGCTTCCTTGTATTCTTCTGCGGAGAGCGTCGCGTTGGTCGTGCAATAGCTGCCGCCATGCGGTAGAGCCACATGCGGCATCGTGGGTGTCAGCACAATGTCATAAGCGTGGATCGCTTCGCCCACATGGAAACGCATTCTTCGGATGGCCTCAAGTACGTCCCCCGCGTGGAATGCCTTTAGATTCCGACCATACTCATAAAGCTTGAGATTGAGCGGCTCCAATGAGTCCGCGTTGATAGTGCGTCCGATGGCGCGCGCCTCATCTTCAAGTGAACTCGCGATGAGATTTGACCAGGCGCGCGATATTCCGCTGTACTCAACGGACTCATATGGCGGCTCGATGTCCATCACGACGTGCCCCATTTGCTCGAGAAGCATGGCCGTCGACTCGACGGCCTGCAGGACTTCCGGCTCGAGATTGATCGCGCCCCAACTCGTTCTCGCGACTCCGACCCGCAGGCGACCCGTAGACCGTGAGAGCTCCTCCACATAAGCACGGCTCGGCTGGACGATGACAAATGGATCGCCGGGATGGGGACCGGAAAATACGTCCAGCGCAGCGGCCATATCGCGCACGGTCCGGCAAAGCACAAACGTACGACTAAGTCCAAACGATGCGTCCTGGCTGTTCGGGCCGCCTGAAATGCGTCCGCGGGACGGGTTCAGCCCGACAAGGCCGCACCAGCACGCCGGGATGCGAATTGACCCGCCGCCGTCGCCGCCATGTGCAATGGGTGTGATTCCGGCGGCCACTGCTGCGGCGGCACCCGCTGAAGAGCCCCCCGCAGCGCGTTGCAAATCCCATGGATTGCCGGTGGTGCCGTTGAGGATGGATTCGCTCATTACGGAATTCGCAAGCTCCGGCGTCGTTGTTCTTCCAAGAGTTCGGAGCCCAGCATTCCGGGCGCGACGGAAAAAGAAGCTTTCGGTGTTGGGGCGATAGCCTTTGAACAGACGGCTTCCTTTTTCCTGCAGGCGGCCAGCCTCGGTGGCTCCACTATCCTTGCGAAGGAATGGTACGCCGTTGAACAGTCCAGCGTCCGCGCCTGGTACGGTCTCAGCATCTTCATAGAACTCGATGACAGCGTTGATGCGAGGATTGACCTCGTCGTAAGCCTCGCGGGCTAATCGCGCCAGTTCCAAAGCAGTTACTTCGCCAGCATTTACGAGAGATGCTAACCCGGTGGCATCGTATTGTACGTATTCACTGAGCTTCATTTTTCGGTGATCCTTCATTTGCTCCACCGCGTGTCGGGCAAGGGACGCAAGTGAATCGTAGTTATAGTCTGATCTTTGCTTTGGAGCACCTTCGATCAGCGATTAACGTCTTCAGTTCAGCCGTGGTGCCGTAACGATGCATGTGTCGCGCTGCCATCAACGTGCAATTCAGATCGGCCACGATAATCGCGAGGGGAGCCTCGGACTGGTCCAGTTAGGGATCTGGCCGGTCCGAGGCGATCGGGCGGGAGCGCAGGCTGCCATGACAGATGGAAGCACCGCTCCACCGGACGTACTGATGTCACCCACTAATCCACGTCGTCCAGCGCTGAAGCACGGCGTCACGGTTGGCGCCGAGCCAATCGGGATCCATTTTGATGACCTTTGAGAAATTATCCGGCGCGGTGACGAGCGTTGATGCGGCGTCGGGATCAAGAAGTGCGGCGGCATTCTTGTTTGGGAGGGCATAATGCATCTTCTCGATAAATGCAGCATGCGCTTCGGGGCGGGCGTACATGAAATTAAGCAGCGATTTGGCGGCCAATGGATTTGCTGCCCCCTTCAACACACCGTAAACATCAGCGACAAACATCGCCCCGTCCCATACGAAACGGATCGGGACTCCCTCCGCTTTCAAGCTAGAAGCACGACCACTCCAAAGCATCGAGGCAGCCACTTCCCCCGTCCGGAACAGTTGTTGGCTTTGATCCCCGCTTGTCCACCAAGCAGAGATGTGTGGCCGCAGCTGATCCAACTTTGCAAACGCGCGATCAAGATCCAGCGGGAAAATTTTGTCACGTGCGACGCCGTCAGCAACAAGCGCCGCTATCAAAACCTCCCAAGGAGTACCCACATTCGGCAGAGATCGCGGTCCCGGGAACCTGTCGACATCCCAGAATTCAGACCAGTTGGTTGGCCCCCCATTGGGGAACTCGCGCTCGACGTAGGTCAGGACCGAGCCGCCCGGATCCCAGAGGACAGCGGTTCCGAAGCAGGATCCCTCAATGCCATGCATGCCGACGGCCGGCAATTCCTCGCAGGTTTTTCCGAAGTCTTCGAAATACGGCTTGAAATCAGACGACAACGCGAGCTCGAAGGGGAGGGACATAGTGTCCCATTCTATGTTGTTTACCTGCGCCATTGCCTTGAGGCGCGGGATAGCTTCGCCATATCCGATTTGGACCGTGGTGACTTCTATCCCAGTCTCCTTTGTAAAGGGCTGGAAGAACAGCTCGTTCATCAACTTGCCGTAAGCGCCAGCCCCGCCGCCAATCATCACCACCCTACTTTGGCCCGCTGCTTTGGCGGCCTCCACAAGCGTAGAAGTGGCTTGGGCGAGCGCATTGCGTGGCACGAGCGAGTTCGTCGCGGCTGCAGCACCCAAAATTAGTAAATCACGCCTACTGATCATGTACTTCTCCCATTGACTTATGAAGCTGCAGCTTCAGTCGGATCGTAGCCGCGGTCATGTCAGATTCATTATGCCTAGCTCCCGATCTATTATGATCGGGAGCGGCAATTGACCTCCTCCAAACATAACGAATGGGGTTGGATATAAACTGCGCCAGCTCAGGACTTTACACCCCCAGCAACTCCGCCTTTTTCAACATGGGTAATGGGCAGCAGCTCTTCTGCGGAGGCCGGTCGAATCGGCTCCGTTGTTGGAAGAGGAGACCGACCATGCAACATTTTGCATGTTTGGATGTTCTCGATGGAAGAGACGCATGTCTGCATTCTCGACCGTCAGGTGAGTGTTCACAAAGCGAGGACGCTGTCGACGGCTGAGGCGATTTTTGCTTCGCTGGCAGGCGCCCAGCAGCATGGCTGTATGATCGTCATGGCCGCAGGCGTGCATCTGGCCCGGTACTAGGCTGTGAACCCATAAACGTCACCGGCTGAGGTGCCACAGCTTGCCGCCGAGCGACCAATCGGCCAAGTTTCGATGATGGACCATGAACGCTCGGACTTTCTTGCCGATGAGGTAAGAGCTGTTAATCTCAGCGGGTGGGCAGACATTCTGCCAGCGCGGTACAGCGTGTTGGGCGGCAACCTGTTTGCCGAAATATTCTTGGCTGACGAAACTGGCGCGGTTCACATGCTGGAAGTGCCCGCCGCTTCGATCGCAAGATCGCCGCATCTGAGGACGAATTTCGTCAGCGATGCATCGGTGACGAAGATGGTTGGCTGCCTCGGTCGCTGGTTCGTCAGTGCCGGTCGGCGGGGATCAATCCCAGCGATACTCAATGTTACGCCTTCACCACGCTCCCCCTGTTCGGCGGAGAGTATAAGCCCGACAATGTCTGGCTATGCTCATGGAGCGAATGGATCAGCTACAGGGCATCGATCTACGCGCAGACCAAAGATTTGCCAGACGGCTCGACAGTGTCGATCAAGATTGTTGACTGAAGGGCTTCTCAAATCAGCAAGAGCTGATTCAGGCCTGGCATGAGCCGATATGACCTGACGGACTTCGAGTGGCGCGTGATTGAGCCGCTTCTGCCCAACAAAACCGAGAGGCGTACCGCGCGTTGATGATCGCCGCGTGCTGAACGGCATCTTCTGGGTACTGCGATCCGGCGCGCCATGGCGCGATCTACCGGAGCGCTACGGACCGCGCACTACCTGCTACAACCGCTTCGTGCGATGGCGGAAGGCCGGTGTCTGGGACCGAATTATGGATGCCATCGCCGCGCATGATGGCAATATCCAGATGATCGACAGCACCTCCGTTCGCGCTCACCAGCAGGCCGCGACCGCAAAAAAGGGGATCAAGATCATTGTCTCGGTCGCTCCAGAGGCGGGCTTACGACCAAAATCCACGCGGTCGTTGACGCGCAAGGGCTTCCGATTCGGCTCGGCTTGACGGCAGGGCAAGCACACGACGGGCAGATCGCCCACGCATTGCTCGACCGTCTCGGTCCGCGCATGATCGTGCTGGCCGACAAGGTCTACGACGCCGACCGCATCCGCGAGTTGATCCAGGACCAAGGCGCCACGCTCAACATCCCGCCGAAGAGCAATCGCCGCTGGAAGTCCTGCTTCAGCAAGCGACTGCCCAAGCTCGCAATCATCATGGACGACGCCGAGCCCGACGTGCGCGCCTACATGACCTTCCCGAAGGAACATCGTGCCAAGCTCCACTCGACGGATGACATCGACAAGCCTGATTTCGGCTTTTTCGACTCCTGGCGTTTCTTTGTTCGGCTTCAGATGAGCCTGTTTCTTCGTCCCGGCCCACAGGATTTTCCGTGCGAGCGTGTCGAGACGCAGTCAAGGCTGGCCGGTGCGGTGGCGCCACGGCCGGCTGCGAGGTTTCCAGGCCACGCCTTGACTGCGTCGAGCACGGCGCCAGTCTGGAGCGGACCGAGACGGCGGTCGTGCCGGCACATTCCCTATGCTATATTTGTCCGGCACGGACGACCACGTGGCAAAGAGTGGTGTAGGGGATGAGAGTGCCGCCACGCAGCCTTATAGTCGTTCCTCCTTTGTGGCGTCCGTGCGCCGCTTCGGCCCGCGTGACCGCCAATGCCGAACCATCAGCTCGTAGGCACGCTCGGCATTCTCGGCCGCGGCCTTCTCGCTGTTTCGCAACTCCTTCACGTTGTAGGCGTAAGCCGAACCGCGGCGACCGACGCCGCGCTCGCCCGGCGCGCCAGCCTTAAGAGCGAGCTGCCTCTGCTTTGCCGCCACCAGCGCCGGGCGAGCCCAGAAGTAGTCCTGCTCCTTTGTCAGCAGATGCCAGATCAACACCGCGAGCTTGCGGGCGACCGCCACGGCTGCGACCTGATGGCCACGCTTGTTGCGGATGCGCAGGAAGAAGGCCCTGAGCGGTCCGGGCGCCTTCGCCGCTGCCCAGGCGGCCTCGACCAGCATGGCGCGGGCATGGGAACGCCCATGTTTGCTGATCCGGCCATATTGCGCCAAGCCAAGACCGGATTGGCGCACACGCGGATTGAGGCCGAAGTAGCTCACCAGCCTCTGCGGCTCGCGGAACCGCCGGATGTCGCCGACGGCGGCGATGATACCGCTCGCGACGATGGCATTGACGCCGGTGATCGTCTGAAGCCGCCGGACTTGCACATCATCAACTGCTTCCCGGGCGATGTCGCGATCGAGGTCAGCCAAATCCTCGGCCAGGCGATCGATCTCGCGGATGTGGCGGGCGATAGCGGCCCGCTCGTCGTCGGGAAGCACCTGCTGCTCGAGCCAGGCGCGACCCCGACGGTTGAACAGATCGGCATGCGGGCACTTCGGCACGAGGTGCGCCTGCAGGATGCCATGCACCTCGTTCTTCACGCGCGTGCGATGCCGCACGACCTGATTGCGCCGCGCGACGAGGCGGCGAAGCCGCTCAGTCCGCTCATCGGGAACCCAGACCTCCGGCAGAAAGCCGCTGGCATGGAGCTGCGCCAGAACGCCGGCATCGATCTTGTCGGTCTTGATCCTGGCATGGGCGATCGCCTTCACCTGCATCGGGTTGGCGACAATCACCCGGCCGACATAGGGCGACAGAACCCGCACCACCGCCATGGCGTTGCCCGTAGCCTCGACGACAACCTCATCCGTCCGTCGCAAACTGCGGCCGAACCCTTCCAGTCCCGAGCGGGTCATGTCGACCCGTCCGTGATGGCGCAGCCGGCCGTCTTCCCAAACCACCACCTCCGCAAAGGTGCGGTGGATGTCCATTCCAATCACACGTCTCATCGGCTCCCTCTCCTCAAACAGTCGGGAGCGGCGGGCGACGCGACACCTACGGATCCGCGCTCTCGGCGCAACCGGGCAGGTCGCAGGGGCGGCCAGCTACTAACGCGAGCTCGCAGCTCATCGAATACATCGGCCTGCCCGCACTTGGCGTGCTCCCGGTGCCCCTGTCCCGGATGGTCGCACCATACGCCGAAAATCGCTCATCTCCAGCGGGGATCGGATGGCACCGTCATGATCATACCGGTTACCAATCCCATCGAGCGCCTCAACGGCGAGATCAACCGCAGGACCGAGGTCGTCGGCATCTTCCCCAATGACGACGCCATCGTCCGTCTCGTCGGCGCCTTGCTGCTCGAACAGAACGATGAATGGGCCGTGCAGCGGGCCCGCTACATGACCTTGAGACCATCAGCCAGATGAGCGATGATCCACTCATCAGCCTGCCGGCAGTGGCGCGCTGATCAGTCCGGCCCATTGCCGGAGAGCACGGCGACCAATGCCGTCAGCTACACCACGCCAGTGGGCACGATCTCGGCCCTCTCCGCCCTCGCCCTGAATCAACGCGACGATACCGGTTTCAGCTATTCCCGTTTCGATGTGATTCATACCGAAGGAAACTAGCTTCTCGGCCACGAAGCTCGCTGAGTTCTGGTAGTCGGTGGTCGAGCTCTGGGTTTTGGTGGAGGGTGTGGCGGCGCCACTCTGTTACCCTCCGTCTGCAGTTCCATAACAAATGGGTTTAGATCATAATCTCCGCGGCTTGCGCTGAGCTTCCCGGAGCCTATCGTGACCGGATAAAATGGCAGAGACCGTTCGATCGGACCGGCGTGAACCTTGCTTGCCACCGTCCGATTTGCATTAAACTAGACATAAATGGAAAACGTAATGAACGGTGAAAGAGTCACGGTCAGTGAAATCGTGAAACGCTATGGATCTGTCACGGCGGTTGAGGCTGTGTCTGTCGATGTGAAAGCGGGAGAATTTCTCTCGCTCCTGGGGCCTTCGGGTTCAGGCAAAACGACCCTCTTGATGATGATCGCGGGCTTTGAGCTGCCGACTTCGGGTCTCATCGAGATCGGGGCGACCGATGTGACGCATGTTGCTCCCAACAAACGCAATGTCGGCATGGTGTTCCAGAAATATGCCCTCTTCCCCCACATGTCGGTGAAAGACAACGTCTCCTTCCCCCTGCGTATGCGCAAGATCGATCGCGCGCAGATCGCGCGGCGGGTCGGCGAAGCTCTCGCCATGGTCCAGCTCGACGCCTACGGCAGCCGGATGCCCACCCAATTGTCGGGGGGACAGCAGCAGCGTGTTGCCCTCGCGCGGGCGCTGGTCTTCGAGCCCCCGTGCTCCTGATGGACGAGCCCCTCGGCGCGCTCGATAAGAAACTGCGCGAACAGCTGCAGATCGAGATCAAGACTCTTCAGCAGCGTCTTGGCGTTACCGTCATCTATGTGACCCACGATCAGGAGGAAGCATTGACTATGTCGGACCGCATCGCGGTCATGAACGATGGTCAAATTGCCCAGATCGGCAGCCCCGCCAGCCTCTACAGCGAGCCCGCCTCTCCGTTCGTCGCGGATTTCATCGGCAAGATGAACTTTCTGCCGGTCGAATATCTGGGATCCGAGAAGGCCGGCCACCAGATCAGGTTCACCAACGACTCGACGCTCAGCGTGACGCGCTCGCTCAACGGACACGCCTTTGAGCTTTCTCCCGGACTGTTACTGCAGGCCGCGATCCGGCCGGAGAACATCTCCCTTGCCGCACGCGGATCCGGCGGACCGCACGCCATCGCCGGAACCGTCGACACCTCGATCTATCTCGGCACGCACCAGATTCTTCTGGTTAACATCGATGGACGCAACGGTCCCCCACTGCATATCCAGACATCGGCAATCCGAAACCTGTCGGAATTCGCGCGCGGCGATGCGGTCGACGTCCTGTTCCAAGCCGATTCCATTCACCTGTTTACAGGCAAGGGCGGCGGCCAATGAGCAGTCTGGACGCGTCTTCCGTGAGTCCCGCCCCCGCGCCACGTTTTGGGCGGCTCTTCGTGGTCACCGGAACCGGTGGTAGATATCCCCCGCTCTTGACGGCTGTGCTGCTGCTGCCCCTCCTTCTGCTTTTATTCTTTAGCTTTCTATACCCGGTGGGCCGCATGCTGGTCGGCAGCCTGTTCGACCCAGGCTTCACCCTCGACAACTATGTCCGCATGTTCATCGAACCGCTTTATCTGAAGGTTCTGCTGCGTACGCTCTGGATTGCATTTGTGACGACGCTCGGTGCCTTCGTCCTTGGATATCCGGTTGCCTTCGCCATGGCGCGGACGGGCGGCAAGCTCACCCTCTGGATTGCAGCCTGCGTCCTGATCCCGTTATGGACCTCAGTTCTTGTGCGCTCATATGCCTGGATCATTCTGTTGCAGCGCAAGGGCGTCCTCAACGACATCCTCATCGGAACCGGCATCATCGAAGAACCGCTCAGGATGATCTATACCGAAAGCGCGGTGATCGTCGCGATGGTACATGTGATGCTGCCGTTCATGGTCCTGCCGATCTACGGCGCCCTGCGGACCATTCCAAAGGAACTGACCCAGGCCGCCGCGAACCTCGGCGCCGGCGTCTTCACCACTTTTTTCAAGGTGACCTTGCCGCTCAGTCTGCCCGGCGTCTTCGCCGGCACGCTGATGACCTTCATCCTTGCCCTCGGTTTCTACGTTACGCCGGCCATGGTGGGCGGCCCTCAGACGCTGATGATGGCGACATTGATCGGACAGCAGACGACGGTCTTGCTCAACTGGTCGTTTGCTGGCGCACTGGCGACGGTACTTCTTGTCGTCACCTTGGTACTCACGTTCATGTTCCGCAGGGTCTTGGCCACGTCTAGAGGATTCGCCAATGTCTGAGACGATCGCCTTGAGCCAGACGCGCCCGTTTCGTCCCCTCGTGCTCGGCAAACTCGCCGCAGGCGCTGTTATTGGGCTCATCCTGTTCTTCCTGATTTTGCCCACGCTGATCGTCATACCGATCTCGTTCGGGAGTGCCCCCTACATTGAGTTCCCGCCCTCCGGGCTGACGTTGAAATGGTACGGGGAATTTTTCAGCGATCCCGACTGGATCGCGGCGACGCTCTTCAGCTTGCGCATCGCCTTCTTCACCACCATTTCAGCGACGCTCATCGGAACCCTTGCTGCGGTCGGTTTGGTGCGAGGCGATCTGCCGGGGAAATCACTTGTCCTCGGTTTAGCGCTCAGCCCACTGATTGTTCCGCATATCATCATGGCGATCGCACTTTATCTTTTTCTTCGCGCCGCTTCAGCTAACGGGAAACTTTTTCGGCTTTCTGTTGGCGCACACCATGCTGACCGTCCCCTATGTGGTCATTGCCGTCTCGGCATCGCTGCAGCGCTTCGATCCCATTCTCGAAATGGCTGCCCTTAATTGCGGGGCGGGGCGCGGACGCGCCTTCTTCGAAATCGTCCTGCCACAAATCACCCCTGGCGTGATCACCGGCGCGGTTTTCGCCTTCGTCTCCTCGTTCGATGAGGCAACCGTCGCCTTTTTCATCTCCGGCATTGAGGGCAAGACGATAACCAGGAAGCTGTTCGAGGACATCGACTTCAATCTCACCCCGGTCATCGCAGTCGTCTCCACGATCATCGTGGCCGTCACAATCCTGCTGATGGGCACGATACGCCTATTCCAGAACAGAGCGAATTCCTGAATTCCTGATCCCGTTCCCGCCCAGCCTGCGCTTCAGGTGACATCAACAGCGGCTGGCGAGGCCCTCGCCGGCGCTGCGCAGCAAGCTGACGCTTGCGCGACCGTTGTCACCTGCGCGGTTTCCGGGGTCAGACGTCGGTTAACCCGAATAACGAAAAACGCCGCGCTCATAACTCATGTAAAATGCCAAGAAACCCCAAAGTTCTTAGACTGCAGTTGTTGAGCCACAAAAGGACCAGCGGTGCTCCTTGGGCACCGGAGTGATCAGATCAACGAAGCGTGAGTGTGTAAGGTGACCTCGATGCCATTTTGTGTCCATGATCGACCACTGGAACGCCTGGATCGAGAACTAACCACCCTCCCACCGCGGGGCCGCAGCCACAGGTCTACCTGAATTTTACTTTACATTTCCTCACTAGGATTCGAACACATGTCGCTGACACGAGACGTCGCCAATACGATCGCCAGCCTCACCTATGACGAGCTGCCGGCACACGTACGTGGCAAGGCGAAGCTTCTCGTCCTCGATCATGTTGGTTGCATGATTGCGGGAAGCACGACGCGCGGGGCTCATCAGATGACACCCTACCTGGCGCGCATCGATTCCGGTGGCCCCAGCACCGTTTTCGGCACATCACTGCGCTTCCATCCCGCTAATGCGGCCCATGCCAACGCGCTCAGCGCCAGCATGCTCAGCCTCGACGATTCCTACATCCTCTTCGGCCATCCAGGCGCGTCGATTATCCCAGCCGCTCTCGCCGTCGCCGAAGACGTCGGCAGCTCCGGCAAGGAGCTGATTACAGCGATTGTCGGCGGCTACGAAATGTCGCTGCGCCTTGGCACGGCCATGCGTCCCAGTGAGGATCGCGACCGCCAAGTCAAGGGCTACGCCACCTGGCAAATCTTTGGCGCCTGCACCGCGGCAAGCTTGTTGTACCGGTTTACCGCCACGCAGATCGCGGACGCCTACGGCCTGACCCCAATGCATGCCCCGCTCCCCTTCTTGCGCAAGTTCCACTCGCGGCCGATGAGCCTGCTGAAGAACAATTACGGATGGGCGAATAAGGGCGCGATCACCGCGGTCGACCTTGTACGCGCCGGTTTCCATGGCAATCGCACCATCTTTGACGGCGATGACGGGTTCTGGGCTATGGCCGGGTCCGACCGCTTTGAAGCCGGAGACATGCTCGATCGGTGGGGTGAGCGCTACTTCATCCTCGAGACCGGTTTCAAGCCGTTTGGCGTCTGCCGCTGGATCCACACGGCGGTTGACTGCTTGCGCGCGTTGCTGAGCCGCCACCGTCTCGGCCGCGCCGACATCAAGGGCATTCACGTTGAAACGGTGAGCGAGTTCGTCCGCGACTTCAACGGCCCGTGGCCGCAATCGACTGTCGAGGCCGCGTTCCATATCCCGTATGCGCTCGCTCTCGAACTGCACGACAAGTCCTCCGCGACGGGCCTGCGCGAAGACGACTTGGCGGACAAAGATCTCCAAGAAACAGCGTCCCGAATAAGTCTCGCAACACTCGCCGGCGCTGATGAGAAGTTCTATGCGAAAAAGCTGCTGCCTGCCCGCGTCAACGTGATCCTCTGGAATGGCGAAACTCTTTGCGAAGAGGCCGAGATACCGACCGGCGCCCCCGGCGGGCCCGCTTTTGGGCCGGTGGAGGTGGAAGCCAAGTTCCTCACTCTTACAAGTCCCATTATCGGCGAGGCGAATGCGGTGCGCCTGAAGGAAGCTCTCCTCGAATTGGAGTCTCTTTCCGTCCGCGAGGCACTTGAATCATGCGCCGTGATGTGACGTCGCGCACCGGGGCGGTCGGTAAAGAGTCCCCCTCCCCTTTCCGAAACCAATTAACAGGAACCAACTGCAAGATGTCCACACTGAGCACACAGAGCACGCAGTCCAAACCCGTTCAAAAGGAGTCTACCGGAGGGGCGTTCTACGCCGGGCGCGGCGTTGCCAAAATGCCCATGATCTCCCACGCCAAAGGCATCTTCTTTTGGGACACCGACGGCAAGCGCTATCTCGACGGGTCGTCAGGCGCCGTCGCCGCCAATATCGGCCATGGCAACGAGCGCGTATGCGACGCCATGATCGAACAAGCGAAGCGCTTTAGCTACGTCGTCCGTACGGCGTTCACCAGCGAAGCAACCGAAACGCTGTGCGGGATGATCTCGGAGCTTGCGGGCCCGGGATTCGATCAGACCTTTCTTGTCTCTGGCGGTTCGGAGGCGATCGAATCCACCCTCAAACTTGCACGTCAATACGCCGTGGTCACGGGTCAACCGAAGCGCTCGAAGATCCTTGCGCGCATGCCAGGCTACCATGGTTCGACGCTCGGCGCCGCTGCGGTCACCGGTGATCCGGATCGCGACCAGATGTTCGGCCCGATTATGCGGGTAATGCCCAAGATCCCGGCACCATTGAGCTATCGCATCCCCGAGGGCTACGACGTTCACTCCTATGCCGACCACTGCGCGGACGAGCTCGAAAGACAGATCCTCGCGGAAGGTGAGGACACGGTACTCGCTTTCATCATGGAGCCAGTCGGGGGCGTCGCCACCGGCGCCTTGGCCGCGCCGAACAGTTACTATACCAAGGTCCGGAAGATTTGCGACCGCTACGGCGTTCTGTTGATCTTTGATGAGGTCATGTGTGGCGCCGGCCGGACCGGAACCTTTTTGGCCGCCCATCACTGGCCCGACGCGTTGCCGGACCTTGTCGCCTGCGCCAAGGGCTTGAGCGCCGGATACACGCCACTCGGCGCCATGATTGCCCCCAACAGGATCGTCGACAAGGTTGTCGAAGCTGGTGGCTTCTTGCATGGCCACACCTATTCCGGCAATCCCCTCTCCTCGGCGATCGGGGTCGCGGTTCTCACCGAGCTGGTGAAGCAGAATCTGATGGAAAATGCCCAGCGCATGGGAGTGATCCTTCGTCAAAAGCTAAACGCATTGAAGGATAGCAGCACAACAATTGGCGACATGCGCGGCATGGGGCTTTTGAACGCTGTGGAAATCGTCGAGGACAAAGCCACCAAGGCTATTTTCCCCGCCGCTAAGCAGGCGTCTTACCGCGTCTCGGAGATCGCCCGCGAACTTGGCCTCCATATTTATTCGCGCCGCGCCGCGAGCGGAAAATTCGGGGAGTGGTTCATGGCAGCTCCACCGCTCATCATAACCGAGTCGGAAATCGACCTGTTCATCGAGCTTCTCACAGAGACGTTCCGTACGTTTGAGAGCGAAATCCGATGAAGCCCGCTTGTCTTCATCCTGACCCGACGCAATCCACGTTGGATGCTTTTGATGTGCAGGGCCCCCTACCTCTGCCGCCACAGGCTCGCATCGCCGGGATGACGCCGGACAAGGAGCTCATAACTGCTGCAACGGCTTGGCGCCACGAGTTCCATCGCTATCCCGAGCTTCTGTTTGACGTCGACCGCACGGCCGCACGCGTCGCCGACCTCCTCCGCAGCTTTGGGTGCGACGAGGTAGCGACCGGCATCGGTCGAAGCGGGGTCGTTGCTGTGATCCGGGGCGGAACCGCACCGTCCAGTCGCACCATCGGCATCCGTGCTGACATGGACGCTCTGCCCATCCTTGAGGCGACCGGATTGCCCTACGCCTCGGCTGCGCACGGACAAATGCATGCCTGTGGGCATGACGGGCATATGGCGATCCTGCTTGGCGCCGTGAGATACCTTGCCGCGGCGCGTGCCTTTTCGGGCACCGTGGTAGCGATCTTCCAGCCCGCGGAGGAGGGAGGTGGCGGTGCCAAGGTGATGCTCGAAGACGGCCTCTTCGAACGGTTCGGCATCGAGGAGGTTTACGCACTCCACAATATGCCCGGAATGGAGGTCGGTACATTCGCCCTGTCGGGCGACGTCATGCTCGCCGCATCCGACCGCTTCGATATCAAGGTCCTAGGCAAGGGCGGACATGCGGCCCGGCCGCATGAAACCATCGATCCGATCATGATTGCCAACCACGTGGTCAGCGCACTGCAGACGATCGTCGCAAGGAGCGTCGACCCAAATGACCCGGTCGTGCTCTCGGTCACATCCATCCACGCGGGCGAGGCATACAACGTCATCCCGTCCGAGGTTGTACTGAAGGGCACCGCCCGCACCTTGTCGGAGACCAGCCGCGACAAGGTCGAAAGCCGCGTCCGGGCCATAGCCAACTACGTTGCCAAGGCGTTCGGCGCTGAGGTCGAACTCGATTATCGCATTGGCTACCCACCGACGGTCAATCATCCCGTCCAGGCCCGTATTCTTGGCGACGCCGCGGCACGCGTTGTTGGAGATGCCGCGGTGCAGCGCGACATGGCACCCATAATGGCCGCGGAAGATTTCTCCTACATGCTAAAGGCCCGCCCCGGCGCCTTCATCTTTATGGGCAACGGCATGACCGTCCCCCTTCATCATCCCGAATATGATTTCAACGACCGCGCTCTGCCCCTCGGCATCGCGCTATGGGTCGACCTGGTGACGAGAGAACAGAACTAGAATCACCTTAAACGCGCGGTAGACAAAAAAGATTGGAACAAGGAGCTACGGAGTGAGCAACCCCGACGATAGATATGCCTCCACGGGCTGCGCGACGGAAGGTTTGTTGGCACAGCCTGTGCCGACCCATGCGCAGGAAGTTAACAGACGCACGTTCATAGTCATCGAGAACCAATGAATTCCGCTCAATGACGGAACTCGACGGATCTGGATGCCGGACGGCACTAAAATCGCGCTTCCTCCCCTATCGTAACGCAAGGCCCGGCGTGATGACGTGGACTTTCCGCTGTTCGCAGCGGCCGGAATTGCGGTAGTTAGGGTTGACATGGGTGGCTCCGGAAGGCTTGCACGAAGACGAGTTTACAAAAGAACTTCCCGATATGCGGTGGAAATCATCGCTTGGATCGCCGCGCAGGCGTGGTCCAATGGTGAAGTAGGCATGGTGGGAAGCTCGTGGGGCGGTGGCAACTCCACGAGGGTAGCCGCACTGAAGCCGCCCGCGCTCACGGCCGTCATAGCGGCCAGTTGCTCGATCGACCGATGTAGCGACGCCCTTCGCTACAAGGGCGGCGCTCACTGTTCGACCAATTTGTCGCGTGCCGCGAGCATGCTCGGTGGTATATCTCTCCTGCCGGACCCGCAGATCGTCAGTGAGCGCTGGCGCGATATGTGGCGGTAGCGCCTGGAGAATGAACCCTCCTTCATGATATTCCACCAGAGTCGCGGATTACTGGCGCCACGCGTCGATAAATTACGACTTCGATCATTTCACTGCCCAGTGCTGTTCGCTTCGGGATGGAGCGACGGCTATCGAAATTCGCCTTACGAGCTTGTCGAGGGCGTACCAGGCAAGGCGAAGGTGCAGATCAGACCTTGGTGGTACTGTTACGCTCGCCGCTTGATACAGGTACGGCCGCCGGCGGGAGACGGCCACCCATGGCTTCGCCGCCCTATCCTGCAGGACAACCGACTGCATCCTCATCAGAGGCTATCGAAGGGCACGATAACGGCCAAGAGTTCTTCTCGCGGACGGGAAGCAAGAGCATTCCTCGAGGTTGACCGTTGCATGGACAGGGCCTGTTATCCGAGCAGCGAGTATCCGTCGACCAGATGGCGCGTGCGGCCTCTTTCTTGGCCTTGCTCGGCGACAAGTTGTTTGAGCCTCTCGGTCTGATCGGGCCGCAAGGCATCAACGGCGGGTAAATGGTGAGGGCGACCATCCCGGCAACAGAGATAGAAGGTCCTCGACATTGCAGAGATTGGGACGTGCTGGGCATAGCCGCCGAGCGCTGCAAGCTCGGGATCGAAGTGCCGAGCGATCTCGGGCGGACAGACGAGATATTGGTTCTCGAAGCTGCGAAGCCAGCCGAGGCAATGGTTAACTATGATGCTGCGGCGCACCCTCGTGCTGCGGTTCTCGGATGTCAATGACCACGGAATCGGGACCCTGTTTTTTCGCGCAAAAGGGACCCCGGCTTTCGGTGTTGAGAGGCACGCCGGTAAGCGCCCGATCAGGCGAAGCTGGTCGGGGTTGCACAGCCTGATCGGGCGCGACTGATTGGCTTTCGAACTTCAGCTTTGAGAGCGGCTCTTGAAGCGCCAGGATTCGTTGCCAGTCTCGGCGATCTCGCAGTGATGGGTGAGGCGGTCGAGCAGCGCGGTTGTCATCTTGGCGTCGCCGAAGACGCTCGGCCATTCCCCGAAGGCGAGATTGGTGGTGATGATGACGCTGGTGCGTTCGTAAAGCTTCGAGACCAGATGGAAGAGCAACTGCCCGCCGGCCTGGGCGAAGGGAAGATAGCCGAGTTCATCGAAGACGACGAAGTCGAGCCGGGTAAGATGATCGGCAATGCGGCCCTGCCGGCCGGCACGGGTCTCGGTCTCGAGCCTGTTGACGAGGTCGACAACGTTGAAGAAGCGCCCGCGTGCGCCGTTGCGGATGAGAGAACGGGCAATGGCGATCGCCAGATGCGACTTGCCGGTGCCTGTCCCGCCGACCAGGACGACATTGCGCTGATCGGCGACGAAGGCGCCGGCGGCGAGGTCGCGGATCAGGCTCTCGTTGACCGGCGTGCCGGCAAAATCGAAGTCCTCGATATCCTTGGCCAGCGGAAGCTTGGCGACGTGAGCTGGTACTTGATGGAACGGGCCTGCTTCTCCGATATCTCGGCCTGCAACAGATCGCCGACGATCTTCGGCGGTTCGTGCTGCCGCTTAATGGCGACGCCCATGATCTCGTCATAGGCCGCGCGCATCCCGAAGAGTTTCAGCGCCCCCATCAGTTCCAGTACTTCGGTGCGTTCCATGGCTGTTCGTCCTCCTGAGGCTGTCATAGCGGGCGCAGTCGGCGACCGGCTCGTGAGCCAGCTTCAGCGCCTGGGGAATGGAAAGGATCGTGCCCGGCGCCGGATCGCGGCTGCGGGCCAGGATGTTGAGGATCACCGCGGCCGACGAGACGCCGTGCTCGATGGCTTCCTGGCAGGCGGCCTCGACCGCGCTCAATCCGTCGGTCAGCACGCAGGTGAGGATCGACACCATCTGCCGGTCGCCGTCATCAACCGCCTTGAGCTTGCGGCGCACCTTCTCCATTGCCGACGGCAGGACCCAGCCAAGGAACGGCGCGCCGTTGCGCAATCCGCCCGGCTTGCGGGCCAGCACCGGCACGTAGTGCCAGGGATCGTAGATGACCTCGTTGCGGCCGAAGCAGCGGGCATGCTCGCCCACGACCACGCCGTCCTGGCGGATAATGATCCGGTCGGCATAAGCATGGATCTCGACGGGCCGGCCGACGGCACTCGACAGCACCGAGTATTTGTTGTTGTCGAAGCGCACCGTGCAGGTCTTCGACACCGACGCGGGAATGCAATGGAAGCCGTCAAAGCGCCCGGCATAGGGAATGAAGCTGGCGCGCTCTTCTTCGAATACGTCCCAGATCGTGCGCTCGCCCTGTTCGGGATGCCGATGCGCCTTGGCATAGGCAACGCATTTGTCGGCCAGCCAGCCGTTGAGATCCTCCAACGTCTTGAAGCGCAGCCTCGGTGTGAAGAAGCGCTCGCGCACCAGCCCGACCTGGTTCTCGACTTGCCCCTTCTCCCAGCCGGCCGCCGGCGTGCAGGCCTCCGGCTCGACAAGGTAATGCCCGCACATCTGCGCAAAGCGGCGGTTGTAGCGGCGATCCCTGCCGATGAAGATCGCGTCCACCGCCGTCTTCATGTTGTCGTAGATGCCGCGCGTGCAGGCGCCGCGGAAGAAGCTGAACGCCCGGTCATGGGCGTCGAACACCATCTCCTGCGTTTCGCGCGGATAGGCCCGCACGAAGAACATACGGCTGTGGCAAAGCCGCATGTGCGCCACCTTCACCGTTACCGTCACGCCGTCGAGCAGAACGATCTCGTGGCTCCAGTCGAACTGGTAGGCCTCGCCCGGCGCAAAGCTCAACGGAATGTAGGCTTCGGCCGCGGCGCTGCCGCGATCCGCCGCCCAGCTCTGAGCATGCCGCCACACCGAACTGTAGCTGCCGTCATAGCCGAGGCCGCGAAGCTCCTCAAAGATGCGGATCAGTGTCAGCCGCTCCCGCTGAGACTTGGCCGCATTCGCCGATAGCAGCCGATCCAGCTCGTCACGCCAGGCGCCCATCCGGGGATAAGGCTGATGCTTGCGCTCGTAGCGGAACTCTGTCTCCTCGGAACGCAAAACCTTGCGCACCACCTTCCGGGAGATCTTCAGCTCCCGGCAGATCGCCTTGATCGACTTCCCCTGCACCAGCGACAGCCGGCGTATCTTCGCAATCGTCTCCACAACCAACATCCAAAACACAAATGCCTCCGATCAAACCGGAGGCATCTTGATGACCCCATCGTTAAGGGGTCCCGTTTGGACGAAAATCACCCCTCAAACAGGGTCCTCATTCCATGAAAAATCACATTCTCGGAACCGCCATTGACGTTCTGCCCAGCAAGAGCAGCACATATCCGCAGGCTGGAAATGGAACGGCGTGGAACAGAAGCCGAAGGTCGGGAACCTGCGTGAGGCAGAGACCGCGTTGGCGAACGGCGGGACCGTCGGGACCACCTCGATGACCCCCGAGCGGTCCGCTTCGCATCCCGATATTCCACGCAGTCCCGATCGCTAGCTGTGCCTTAAACTAGCTGCTAGCCAGGCCGCCCAGGGCTCCTGATTGCCGATCCAACTCCTGCTGCACAGGAACGCATGCATTACTTAGGTCTTGACGCCAAGCGAGACCCTGATCTGAAGTGGTCAGGCTTTGGCATCGATGTGGATCTGCGTCTGCCAGACATATGCGCAGATCTTCCCGTTTTCATCCCGCACAACCGTTTGCCATACCGATGTCTGCCGGCCCAAGTGAAGCGGTCGGCATTCGGCGGTAACTCTCGCCCCAGCGCAGGGGCGTACAAAATTCGTCTTCGATTCGAGCGTCGCCGTTCTCTGCGTCGCTCCGAGATTTTGCAGCGCCCCCATCGCGCCAAGGCTGTCCGCAAGTGACATAAGTATCCCGCCATGCACCGCGCCGACAGAATTGATGTGTCGGGTCTCGATGTCGATATGCGCGGTGATGCATTCCGGGGAGATCTCGTCGAGCTCAATCCCAAGAGTCTTCTGAAACCCTCTGGTCGGCATGCACCTGATGTCCTCGTCGCTCCAAGGCCCTGGTCCAGTCCGGATGAGATTGAAAGTCGGTTTCTCGGTCATTGGCCCTCACATAAGCGCTCAGCATCAATTGCCGTGGCAAAGTCAGCCATAGTTAGCGCTCGGCAGACGCTCCGAACGCGTCGACCAAAGCTTCACAGTTTACGGCCGTGCTCTGGTCTGAAGGGAAGATTGATCGTTCCCGTCAATAAACAGGAGGAAAGGGTAGCCGGAGGCCGATAGGAATCGGCTGCGGCTCTTGGGAGTCTTGGCCGTGTTTGGTGCCTCAGGGACTTCAACTGCATTCGTGACCGTCGCGCACTCTACCACCTTTCGCGTCTCAACCATCGGCACGCCCCTGCCTTTGGAGTCCGAGCATCTCCCGGGCCTCGTCCGGTGTTGCGATATCGAAGGACAAAAGGGTCAGGATGTCCCGCATCCGCGCCACCTGCTCCGCATTCGACCGGGCGAGCTTGCCTTTCTCAAGGTAGAGGTTGTCTTCCATCCCCACCCGCACGTTCGAGCCCATGGTTGCCCCCATGGTGCACAGCCGGAACTGATGCTTTCCAGGCGCAAGGACAGACCAGTGATAATCGGAGCCGAACAGTCGGTCGGCGACGTTGCGCATGTGAGTCATGTTGTCGGCATCGAGGCCGATTCCGCCGCTGAACCCGAATACTGTTTGAATGATGAAGGGCGGCGTCAGCAGGCCGATATCCACGAAGTAGGCGACGTTGTACAAATGCCCCACGTCGTAGCATTCGCATTCGAGGCGTGTGCCGCCAGCACCGACCTCCTTGATTGTCCGTGTGATGATGTCCTCAGTATTCGGATAGACCCGGGACGGCGCTGCGGCGAACAGTTCCTGCTCCCAAGAGTGCTGCCAATGCTCGAATTTTTCGAGAATCCTTTGCCGTCCGTAGGGAGAAATCGATCCCATATTCAGTGAGGCCATCTCCGGTTTGAATCGCAGGGCTGCCGTGATCCTGTCTTCGACGGTAGCCTTTGGCCCGCCACTCGTCGTGATGTTGACGATCACGTTAGACTCGCGGCGCACTCGATCGATTGCCGGCGCATATACGTCCGGATCCGGTGTCGGACGGCCATCCTCAGGATTGCGGGCGTGGAAATGGACGATGGCCGCGCCCGCCTCCGCCGCTCCGATCGCCTCCTCGGCGATCTGCTCCGGAGTGATCGGTAGATATGGTGACATTGTTGGCGTATGCGCCGCGCCTGTCACCGCGCACGTGATGATGACTTTGCGTCCAGCGGACATGAAATCGCTCCAGTGGTCTAACTGGATGATCTAATCGGAATGCGATTCAGTGCGCGAGCCGCGAGAGTTATTCCAAGGGGCGAAGATTTATGATCAGGATGCGACCGCCCAAATCATCAATGTTCCGCAGTATATGGAGTAGCATGTTTGGCCACCAAGCTCGCCGGTCAAAGGCCAGAATCGCAACAAAATTTGGGGGCGCCCGCGTTTGCCCCCCGGAGATATGGCTTTCACTATGATGCCCTCGGGCCCGAGCCTATGAGCAACGCTCTGTCGACCGGCCGGCGCTGCGGAAAAACTTTAGAGACTCGGTGCTGATTCGCTTCAATGCACGGCACTGCCTCGATCATGTCATCCTCCAAATGAGCCACGCCGCGCCACGCGCGTCATGGCCAGCCCCGGCCGACTCTTGCGCTCGATCGACGAACAGGGCGGCCCACACCATCCCGCGTGGAATCTTAGACGTTCTTATGTCTAGCGCCCGCGTGCGCCTTTTGGCGTGGTAGCAAATTGTCGCTTGAAGGCGGTGCAGAAATTTGAGGCGTGAGCGTAGCCGACCTCGTAGGCGACCCGTTTGAGGGGGGTATCGCCGCCCTCCAGTAGCAATCTTGCCCGCTTCATTCTGCGCTCGGTGATGTATTGGGCGTAACTGATACCCGTTTCTTTGCGCAACTCATCCGACAGGTCCTGGGTGGACACGCCGAGTGTAGTGGCGAGCTCCGCCAGAGAGGGCGGGTTGTTCAGGTTTGCGTCGACTATGGTCTTGACGTGTTCGACGCGATTCAAGGTCAGGTCGGAACGGGACAGGAGTTCGCCATCGGACAGGAGCGTGCTCAGACTGAGGCAGAGTAGCTCTTGGGACTTGATCGAAATATGGCTTTTGGAGAGCAATGGATGAATGCTACGGTTCAGCAATTCCTCGGCCGCCGACATAAGCGCATACGGGAGTGGTCGTGAATACCAGAATGCCTCGGCCTTGTCACCGTCAACGCCTGAAAAATTCGGAAAGCAGATCGGATAAAAACCGAACAGCGAGGACAGTTTATCTGGCCAAATGCCGACGGACAGTGACAACTCGTTGGCGCCGCGGGTCCAGACACTTCGCTTGTTAAATCCCGGCGGCTGGTAAAAAACGGCGAGCGTCGGCGTAGTCAACTCATGCTGATGCGCGCTGCCAAGCTCGATCCGTCGCGATCCGGACAGGTGGAGCAGAAACACCATGCGCCCAAGGCCTAGTTCATCGTCGTGAAATTCGTCCTTGGCCTGCAGCTTGCGGATTGTGAGACAGGGCTTCTCATAGTCAAAATAGCCGACCACCTGACCCAGGGCGTGCTCCACGGGAGGCAGGAGGCGGTAGGTGCCGGTAGCTTCTCTTCCGTCGGCACGCTCGATGCGGAAACGGCTTCCGTCGTTCAGGCGGCGAACAAATTCATCCGTGTTGATCAAGTGCTGGCCTCATCGGATGACCACGGAACACTGCGACGGCCGCCGACTGGTTGAGGAGGGGCCGATGAAAACATCGCTCCATCCCGTTATTCTAGTTGCGATACTTCTACGGCTAAAGTGTGGGAGCGTCAACAAGGACGGCATATGCATTGTACTGGGTGGTACAGACGGCGGGGCCCTGCCGCTCGCCGAACATAGCCGAAAAGGGAAAGCGTCTCCCCTTCTTGTCAACACGACATACCGTGCGAGCGACGACCATGGTAAACGTGGTGTCGCCTGCGGATGCACCCAGCGTCGGACGGCGCGGAGCCATTCTACTTGCAGGCTGCCGACGCGGCGTGGAGTATCGGATTGGCCGAGTTGGAAACGTTGGCCGTTGACAAGTGTGCTTATCCGGGTGCGATTGACGGGAAACATCATATGTACGGACCCGGAGCGGGCCAGGCGCTGCTTGTACTCTCATCACCGATTGATCTGGTGATGAGAGCGTACCGTCGTTATGACAGGGAGGCGATTGACCAGAGTCTACCAAGCAGAGGGTTTGCATCACCCGCCGGCGCAACGACGCGAGGTCAACGAGGCGACGGCAAAGCTTCAAGCATGCCCGGCCAGTGTGTTACGACGCAAAGGCTTCGGAGCCCAAATCGTTCCCCCGCAAAATGATACGTGATGGCGCATAACAGTTCTTGCCTTCCCTGACGCTTCGTTTCCTTGGATTGTAGCCGTCAGAACAAAAACAAGGGGAGTGTCCCGATGGCTAACCGACGTCAATTTATCAAAAGCGCCGCAGGATTGGCGCTCATGTCATCAGCATCCAGCCTTTGGGCTTCGCGCGCGGCGGCCGCCTCGGTCGACGAACTGGTTGCGGCGGCCAAGGCGGCAGGACAGACGAAGGTGGTCGTCGCTATCGGCGGTGGCGTCTACCTCGATACCCTAAAGGAGTTGTTCTTCAATCCCTTCACCGCCGAGACCGGGATCGAGACGGCCTTTGTCAGCGGCAGTTATTCGGAACGAATAGCAAGTCTGCGCGCCATGAGCGAAACGAACACGATGCAGTGGGACATCGTTGCGACGACCAACGATTCCGTACGGTCGCCGGAGCTCGTGAATTATACCGAAGATTTGGGAGATTGTTCGGAGTTGTCCAAGGTTGTGTCCGAGGGGATCGACGGGTCATGTCTTGGGAACGCGGTTCTCTTCGACGCAGCGGGCTCGGTTCTCGCGTACGACGAAAGCGCGTTTCCGAACGGCGGCATGAAGAGCTGGGCCGATTTCTGGGACGTCAAGGCGTTCCCAGGACCCCGAGCGCTCCCAAACTACGGCAGCCCTTGGTACGTGCTGAGCGCCGCATTGCTCGCGGACGGCGTAAAGCCAAAGGACGTCTACCCACTCGACCTCGACCGCGCGTTCAAGAAGCTCGACGAGCTCAGGCCAAACATCGTCGCTTGGTGGACCAGCGGTGACCAGAGCCAGCAACTGTTCCGTACCAAGGAAGTGGTTGCAACAATGGTCTGGAACGGACGTGCCGTAAAGCTGCGCGAGGAAGGCTTTCCAATCTCCATCGTGTGGAACGGCGCGATGTTTGACGCGACCGCGCTCGCCGTCACCAAGGGCGCGCCACATGCGATCGCAGCCAAAGCGCTGCTGAACTACCTCTACACGCGTCCGCAGGCGCATGCGGAACACGCTAGGCGGCTAAATTACGCGCCGCCTAACAAGCATCTAGGCGAATTCCTGGACGACGATTTCGAGTCGACGCTCGTGACCGCGCATCTGCCCACGACCGTGAAGTCGGATCCGGCGTGGCTGGCGGAAAATCGACAGAAGCTCATCGAGCGCTGGACTGTGTGGATCAGCGGATAAACTCACAAATTGCGTTGGGGGGGCGCTTTTGCTCCCGCCCAGCTCGCCTTGCGGAAATGGGCATTGCTGCCGCCGAGCAATTCCCAGGCCGATATGGAACTCGGCAGCCAATGTGCGGTACCGAGAAAGAAATAGGCGCCTGGGATCACATCATCATGCACAAGAAGACCGTCGACACCCTGATCGTGAATGGGGACATCTTCACTGGAGACAGGGATCAGCCGCACTATCGACCCGGTGCGATCGCCATTAAGGATAGCGTCATTGTAGGCGTTGGTCCCGAGTCCGAAATATTGTCCTCTTACGAGAGTACCCAAAAGATAGATGCTCGCGGCGCTTTGGTGCATCCCGGCTTCATCGAGACGCACCTGCATATGACGGCCATGGCATATCACGGCGCTCCTTTTTCACCTCAGAATACCGCCGCAACAAAGGTGAATTATTCCACGCTGAAGAGTGCAACCAACCCGACAATTACCGCTGCGTATACTGCCGCCGCTGCATGTTCTATGTTGCAACGTGGATTCACACTGTTCTTCGAATCTGGCACGGTTTTCGAGACGGATGCTTTCGCCGAATCGATGACCAAGTGCGGAGTCCGCGCGATGGTCTCAGCCCCGTTCGCTTGGGACGACTTGTCGACTTATGAAGAACTCTGGCCTCATATGATGCCCGATGCACTAAAAAAGCGCGCTCCCGCCGATGCCCGCCGGGTCATTGACCAGTGGAAGCACGAGATTGCCCGAAACAAGGACGAAAACGCTCTGGTACGCGGTTATGTCGGACTTTACGGAGAAGCTACAGCCACGGACGACCTCACGCGAGAAGCCGTGAAGCTGTCATCCCAATCCAAGGTCATTTTTTGGCAGCACCAGTCATTCAATGCCGAGTTCGATGTCGAAGAAAAGAAAAAATGGGGCGACACCGGCGCAGTGCGTATGAACAGGGTAGGTGCACTGAATCCCAACACCACGCTGGCGCATATGAACGTCCTAGATGAAAATGATATCGAGCTCATTCTATCAAACAAACCCGGTCTGTCGTGGTGTCCCAACAATGCGTTAGGTTATCGAATAACGCCGCCGCATAGATGTTGGTTTCCTTACCTTTACAAGAAGGGTGTAAGTGTATCACTGGGCGTCGATACAACCGTTATCCATCCGATCGGAATCGCTGGGCTTCTCAGTCTTTATCTTTCCGCATCGTTCGGGGAGCGGCTAAACGACGCCGATCCCTTCTACATGCAAACGATCGACGCGGCGAACAATGTGGGCCTCGGCGACAGGCTTGGCAGTCTAACGGTCGGCAAGCGCGCGGACGTGGTGATCAGGGAGGCCCGCGACATCACCCACCTGTCCTGGCGTGACGACACGGGAATCTTGTTATCGCTATCCTCATCCATGATCCCTGTCGATACTGTCATAATCGACGGCAGGATTGTAATGGAGAAGGGCCGCCTTGCCACGATGGATCAGGATGCGATTCTCGCCGAGGCGGTGCACCAGCGCGATCTTTTGGCAGCCAGTCTGTCTAACTGAGCGCTCAGATCGACTATAATCGAAGAACTCAGCACTAGTGGGAGCGCCGAAACGGTCCATGTCGAAAGTTTTTGATGCAATCGTAATTGGGGCCGGCAATAACGGTCTTGCCTGCAGCTGCTATCTGGCGAAAGCCGGGCTGAAAGTGCTGGTGCTTGAGCGTCGGCATATCGTTGGTGGCGCGGCCCTGTCCGAGGAGATTATTCCCGGCTTCACCTTCTCCGTTTTCTCTTATGTCGCCGCCCAACTTCATCCTAAGGTGGTCTCCGACCTCGAACTCAAGAGATATGGACTTCGATCCTTCAAGGCAGACTATCGCATGTTCCGCCCCGTGGACCAAAAGCGCTCAATGATGGTAGGGGGCGACACTAAACAGATGCAGGCGGTCTTGGCCCGGTTTTCCAAGGCCGATGCCGCGCGGTATCCGGAGTTCCGCAAGTATCTGTCGGGCGTCTCGGAATTTGTTCACGACCTCAAGCTGCAGACGCCAATTGACATTGTGGCCACTTCGTTGAGTTCCCGGCTGAAGACGGCGAGCTTCCTGTGGGGCCACCGTAATGTAGGTGGCGATTTTTATAAACTCATAGATCTATTCACACAGAGTTCGGATGAATATCTGAGCCGTTGGTTCGAAAGCAGTGAAGTGAAGGCCGCGTTCGCGTTTGCGGTGGGCGGCAGCCTGATCGGTCCCAAGACTCCCGGATCCGCTTGGCTTGCGTTGCACGGCGGAAGCACGGGCCGCGCAGAGGAAGATGCGATCAGCGGCCAGATCGTCGGTGGAATGGGGTCCATCACCAAGGCGATGGCTCAATGCGCGCAGGATCATGGCGTCGAGATCCGCCTCAATAGCGATGTCACGAAGATCGAGACGCGCAACGGCCGAGTGCATTCCGTCGTAACCAGTCGCGGAGATGAGTACACCGCCCGAACTGTTGTGGGAAATCTGAACGCCAAGGTGTTGTTCGGAAAGCTCGTGGCGGCAACTGACCTTCCAAATGAATTCGTCTCGGACATCGCGCAGTTCAAGACGAACGGGGCCGCGTTCAAGTTGAATATTGCATGCGAGAAAGCTCCGCAGTTCTCGTCTTTCAGCAAACAGGACGCCGGCATGGACAGCCCGCCGATCGTCCAGATCGCTCCCGACATGGGATATCTCGAACAGGCCTATGAAGAGGCGAAACCCGGCTGGTATTCTTCGCGACCGTCCATGATCATGACGATCCCAACCGTCCTCGAACCCGGCCTGGCCCCGAAAGGAAAGCATATTGTTCAAATCTATGGCGGACATACATCATATGAATTGACGAACGGCTCTTGGGGACAGGAGCGCCCGAGCTTCCTGAAGTCTGTGCTCGAAACCATTGACCAGTTCGCACCCGGGTTCTCCAACGGTGTGATAGATACGCAGCTCCTCCTACCTAAGGATATCGAGGAGCAGCTCAACATCCCTAACGGCCATATCAATCACGGGGACATGTCCTTTGATCAGATGTTCTTCATGCGGCCCGTGCCTCACTATTCGGACTATCGATCGCCGATCAGAGGACTCTATCAATGCGGAGCGTCGTGCCATCCCGGAGGTGGTGTCTCTGGCGTGCCCGGCCACAACGCGGCGCGGGAAATCCTGAAGGATCTTGGGAAACGTCCGGCACGCGCGGCATAAAATGCTTAGGTGACGGTTCAGTCGTTTCCCCGCCCCAGAATGTCGCCGGTTGTCAACCAACGCAAGGGTTGCCCCGAAGCTGATCGTCATGAAACGCAAGGGTTTATTGGGAAATTCATAACTTCAGAGGGGGCAATTGCCGGTGCTGATCGAGCCCCTCCTCTCTTTCATATTGCGGGCAAAGTTTCGGCGCGCGCCGCGGAAGGTTCGAAGGGTCGATATTGATGCCTCATCAGACCTTCCCTTCCGGAACAAGTATTCTTTTTCGACCATTAGGATGGTCGCGCAAAAGTCAGCATGCGGGGCCGGAGAAAAGATGAACCTGATCCTGTCACCTGGACTCCCCGAAGAACCTCCCCATAGCCGCCGTTTTCTGATTCACTGTCGTGGTGATTTGCGGGAGGCTGCGGATGCGGGGACAAGCGGGCTTCTGGGACATTGACGAGCGCTATGTGCGGCTGAGCGAGGTCGGCGATCCGCTTGAGAAGCTGAACGCGCTGGTCCGGTGGGACGTTTTTCGCAAGCCGCTGGCCAAAGCGCTGAAGCGTTCCGATGGCGCGAAGGGTGGTGGGCCATCCTACGACCCGGGATGATGATCAAGATCATGGTCTCCAGGCGCTCTACGGCCTATCGGACGACCAGGCCGAGTTCCAGATCCAGGACCGGCTGTCGTTGATGCGTTTCCTCGGGGGCTCGGCGACAGGGTTTCGGACGCCAAGACGATCTGGCAGTTCCGGGAGCATCTCACGCAGGCAAAGGCGGCCGAGAATCTGTTCGCCCGGTTCTGTGGCGACGGCATGATGCGGACGTCGCTTCTACGAAGCCGCGGCACGTTCAGCCACCGCCGCTGTTCGCAATCCCACGGAAGAGCCTGAATAACAATTAGGAAACCTGCATAACGACCGTGAGTTTGCCGCCGGCAAGATCAAGCCGCACATCTCCGAGCGCTTTTCCCTTGCCCGCGGCGCCGACGCCATCGGCCATCTAGCCGCCCGCAAGGTCATGGGCAAAGTGGTGGTGGTGATTTAGAGCCGCGGGCGAACTGGTCCTGACCCATCAAACTGGTCCATTGGGAGGACAACTTTTTTGGCAGTTTGATCCTTAAGGAGGGTCAGTGCCATGAAGAAGACGCGCTACACGGAACAGCAGATCGCATTTGCTCTGCGCTACGTCGAGAGCGGCACGCCGGTGGCCCAGGCGATCCGCAAGATGGGCATCACCGAGCCGGCTTTTTTCAGATGTCTCTCAATCGGGAACGCATTTGGATTTACTTCGCTTTGTTTGCTCGGAGGCACAGGCGGCGTTCTGGGACATTGATGAGCGTTATGTGCGGCTGAGCGAGGCCGGCGACCCACTGGAGAAGCTGAACGCGGTGTGTCTTGGGAGGTGTGTCGACCCAAATCGGTTAACCGTATTCAAAGACACTTACATAAGGACTGGATATTCCGATCCCGTCCTTTTCGACTTTTCGCCCATAAACCTCCGCTCAATCGCCGCATTCAAACATCTCCAGCCAGTCGCCGTCAGGCGGCAGCCGGAGTCTGGTAGCCCCGCAGTTGGCCATCAAGGCCCAAGCGACACGGGCGATCTTGTTTACCAGCGCAGCCGCGACCAGCATTTTCGGCTTTCGCGCAACCAAGATCCTGCGGTCGCATCTGGCTGCGATGCCTGTTGCACCACGGCCATTGCCCCAAGGATCAAATGACGACGTAAGTCACGCTGCCCCAGCTTCGATGCTTCGATGTCTTGCCCAATCGCGTTTTTCCCCCTCGAGTTCTGTTTCGGCGTGAGCCTCAGCTAGGCAGCAAAATCACGTCCCTTCGTGAAGGTTGAGGGCGGAGCGACCGTCGCCATCGCAGCGGCGCAAATCGGACCGATGCCTGGGACGTCACCAGCCGCCGAGCGGTATCATCTGTTTTTGCAACCTCCTTGACGCGCCCGCTCAACGCAGCAATGCGGTCATCCAGTGCTGCAAGATGATCGAGAAGCTCTCTGCCGAGAGCGACGACGGCCGGCGGAAGGTCGCATCCGGGTCTTTGAGAGCCGTCGCCAACTGGCCGACATGCTGAGTGCCTTCTAGTATTGTCATGGATGCTTGGCACGGCCCTCTCACGCGGCACTGTCAGCCGATTACCTTTCGACTCCTCCCCGGCCAAGCAGTTACTGCCTGATCAGCAGGTGGCCAAATCCACGTTGCGTCTCGGTCGAGTGTTGCAACAGATCCTTCAATGAAATTCATAGACTCTTTGCGACCGAAAATCGTTGGTTGTGGTATGCCCCTATACGTCTGGGTTCTAGTGGCGACAACATCTGGTGTCGCTTCATGCTCCGACTGCTAATGCAAGAGGATCTACAGCTAATGGCAAGAAAAGCGTTCATCTTGACGGAAAGGGCCGACGCGCGGTCGAAGGGGATCGCCTGCTTGATCGTGAGATAGATCATCCTATTGGGGAGCGAAACTGCCATTAATGGTGAAAGAGTCACGGTCAGTGAAATCGTGAAACGCTATGGATCTGTCACGGCGGTTGAGGCTGTGTCTGTCGATGTGAAAGCGGGAGAATTTCTCTCGCTCCTGGGGCCTTCGGGTTCAGGCAAAACGACCCTCTTGATGATGATCGCGGGCTTTGAGCTGCCGACTTCGGGTCTCATCGAGATCGGGGCGACCGATGTGACGCATGTTGCTCCCAACAAACGCAATGTCGGCATGGTGTTCCAGAAATATGCCCTCTTCCCCCACATGTCGGTGAAAGACAACGTCTCCTTCCCCCTGCGTATGCGCAAGATCGATCGCGCGCAGATCGCGCGGCGGGTCGGCGAAGCTCTCGCCATGGTCCAGCTCGACGCCTACGGCAGCCGGATGCCCACCCAATTGTCGGGGGGACAGCAGCAGCGTGTTGCCCTCGCGCGGGCGCTGGTCTTCGAGCCCCCGTGCTCCTGATGGACGAGCCCCTCGGCGCGCTCGATAAGAAACTGCGCGAACAGCTGCAGATCGAGATCAAGACTCTTCAGCAGCGTCTTGGCGTTACCGTCATCTATGTGACCCACGATCAGGAGGAAGCATTGACTATGTCGGACCGCATCGCGGTCATGAACGATGGTCAAATTGCCCAGATCGGCAGCCCCGCCAGCCTCTACAGCGAGCCCGCCTCTCCGTTCGTCGCGGATTTCATCGGCAAGATGAACTTTCTGCCGGTCGAATATCTGGGATCCGAGAAGGCCGGCCACCAGATCAGGTTCACCAACGACTCGACGCTCAGCGTGACGCGCTCGCTCAACGGACACGCCTTTGAGCTTTCTCCCGGACTGTTACTGCAGGCCGCGATCCGGCCGGAGAACATCTCCCTTGCCGCACGCGGATCCGGCGGACCGCACGCCATCGCCGGAACCGTCGACACCTCGATCTATCTCGGCACGCACCAGATTCTTCTGGTTAACATCGATGGACGCAACGGTCCCCCACTGCATATCCAGACATCGGCAATCCGAAACCTGTCGGAATTCGCGCGCGGCGATGCGGTCGACGTCCTGTTCCAAGCCGATTCCATTCACCTGTTTACAGGCAAGGGCGGCGGCCAATGAGCAGTCTGGACGCGTCTTCCGTGAGTCCCGCCCCCGCGCCACGTTTTGGGCGGCTCTTCGTGGTCACCGGAACCGGTGGTAGATATCCCCCGCTCTTGACGGCTGTGCTGCTGCTGCCCCTCCTTCTGCTTTTATTCTTTAGCTTTCTATACCCGGTGGGCCGCATGCTGGTCGGCAGCCTGTTCGACCCAGGCTTCACCCTCGACAACTATGTCCGCATGTTCATCGAACCGCTTTATCTGAAGGTTCTGCTGCGTACGCTCTGGATTGCATTTGTGACGACGCTCGGTGCCTTCGTCCTTGGATATCCGGTTGCCTTCGCCATGGCGCGGACGGGCGGCAAGCTCACCCTCTGGATTGCAGCCTGCGTCCTGATCCCGTTATGGACCTCAGTTCTTGTGCGCTCATATGCCTGGATCATTCTGTTGCAGCGCAAGGGCGTCCTCAACGACATCCTCATCGGAACCGGCATCATCGAAGAACCGCTCAGGATGATCTATACCGAAAGCGCGGTGATCGTCGCGATGGTACATGTGATGCTGCCGTTCATGGTCCTGCCGATCTACGGCGCCCTGCGGACATTCCAAAGGAACTGACCCAGGCCGCCGCGAACCTCGGCGCCGGCGTCTTCACCACTTTTTTCAAGGTGACCTTGCCGCTCAGTCTGCCCGGCGTCTTCGCCGGCACGCTGATGACCTTCATCCTTGCCCTCGGTTTCTACGTTACGCCGGCCATGGTGGGCGGCCCTCAGACGCTGATGATGGCGACATTGATCGGACAGCAGACGACGGTCTTGCTCAACTGGTCGTTTGCTGGCGCACTGGCGACGGTACTTCTTGTCGTCACCTTGGTACTCACGTTCATGTTCCGCAGGGTCTTGGCCACGTCTAGAGGATTCGCCAATGTCTGAGACGATCGCCTTGAGCCAGACGCGCCCGTTTCGTCCCCTCGTGCTCGGCAAACTCGCCGCAGGCGCTGTTATTGGGCTCATCCTGTTCTTCCTGATTTTGCCCACGCTGATCGTCATACCGATCTCGTTCGGGAGTGCCCCCTACATTGAGTTCCCGCCCTCCGGGCTGACGTTGAAATGGTACGGGGAATTTTTCAGCGATCCCGACTGGATCGCGGCGACGCTCTTCAGCTTGCGCATCGCCTTCTTCACCACCATTTCAGCGACGCTCATCGGAACCCTTGCTGCGGTCGGTTTGGTGCGAGGCGATCTGCCGGGGAAATCACTTGTCCTCGGTTTAGCGCTCAGCCCACTGATTGTTCCGCATATCATCATGGCGATCGCACTTTATCTTTTCTTCGCGCCGCTTCAGCTAACGGGAAACTTTTTCGGCTTTCTGTTGGCGCACACCATGCTGACCGTCCCCTATGTGGTCATTGCCGTCTCGGCATCGCTGCAGCGCTTCGATCCCATTCTCGAAATGGCTGCCCTTAATTGCGGGGCGGGGCGCGGACGCGCCTTCTTCGAAATCGTCCTGCCACAAATCACCCCTGGCGTGATCACCGGCGCGGTTTTCGCCTTCGTCTCCTCGTTCGATGAGGCAACCGTCGCCTTTTTCATCTCCGGCATTGAGGGCAAGACGATAACCAGGAAGCTGTTCGAGGACATCGACTTCAATCTCACCCCGGTCATCGCAGTCGTCTCCACGATCATCGTGGCCGTCACAATCCTGCTGATGGGCACGATACGCCTATTCCAGAACAGAGCGAATTCCTGAATTCCTGATCCCGTTCCCGCCCAGCCTGCGCTTCAGGTGACATCAACAGCGGCTGGCGAGGCCCTCGCCGGCGCTGCGCAGCAAGCTGACGCTTGCGCGACCGTTGTCACCTGCGCGGTTCCGAGTGACCCGATGAGCATAAGAGAATCGCCCCGTAACCGGGGCAGATTGTCAGGCTTGAGCGGCTTGCCTAACGATGTCCGCAGGCGGCGGCTGTGCGAGTATGCGGAGGCGGTCGCCAGCGTAAGAATGAGATGTCGAGCTTGGTGCAGGTCTTCATCGGGCCGAGCAGGACGTCGCGGGCGTTTCTTGTCTGCCTCACTGACGGCTCCGCCGGAGAGGCCCGCAGTGCGGCTCCCCTTCGGGGGCATGGATTAGCTTGGTAGCTCTTCCGGACGCGATAGAACCACCAGATCAACTGGCGCATAATGTCGACGGCCTGACGTTGATCCGAATTCATGGGTATCAATTTGTGCGTGTCGATCTAGCACGGCGCTTGCCCGCCAATGCGGAACTGGCCGGCATCATCGGATACGACGACTGTATCGGCGAGAAAGCCGTGGTAGCGGATTGCCCCCCACATCGCCCCTTCAGTGGCGCTCCTGACCGGTTGGGTTCAACCGCGAGCTGGTCAAGGCCCAGCGCCGCCAAATGCGTCTCCCATGCGGCGCTGCCGGCAAATGCCTTGTGCGGCGCAGCCGCCAGCGGGTTGATCACCGGACCGGCGAGGTCGCGGCCGCGCATTAGGCCAAGGCCTCTTCATTGATGATGTAATCGCTGTGCCCGGCATGCAGCGTCGCCAGGAAGGCCTCACGTGACTTGGACCGCCCGGTACGGAACGCGGTGAAGAGATCATCGCCATCTAAGTGGTGTAGCCGTCTGATAGGCGTGGCGCACCGACGTATCATCGACCGTGATCCAGGCACTGTCGCAAGTCCGGCGCGTAGCACGTCAACGGAACTCCGCAGCGAAGTTCTCGAGGCCTTCCGAAATCAGCCGCACAGGAGCTGTTTGCCAGGGACGGTTTTGCTCGACGACCTGAAGAAGGCGCTTTCGGAGCGGATACTGAACGCCGAACTGGATGATCATCTTGATGAGGAGCAGGCCGAAGGGCTGGCGAACCGCCGCAACGGACATTCGAAGAAGACTCTGACGGGCACGTCGAAGCTCGAACTTTCGATCCCGCGTGACGGTGCCGGCTCCTTTGACCCGAAGTTGATCGCCAAGTATCAACGCCGCTTTCCCGATTTCGACGCCAAGGTCTGCGCGCGGCGTGAGCGCTCGAGGAGGTCGCCGAAATGGCAGAACAGGCCGTTGGACGCCTGCTTTCCCTTGGTCTTCTTCGACGCCATCCGGGTCAAGGTCCGCGACGAGGGCTTCGTTCGCAACAAGGCGTTCTACATTGCGCTCGGCGTCCTTCCCGACGGCTGCAAGGAGATTTGGTATCTGGATCGAGCAGATGGAAGGCGCCAAATTCTGGCTGCGCGTCATGAACGAGCTGAAAAACGAGGTGTCGCCGACATCCTGATCGCCGTCGTCGAGGGCCTGAAGGGCTTTCCAGAAGCGATCAACGCCGTGTTCCCGCAAACGGTCGTGCAGACCTGCATCGTGCATCTAATCCGCCACTCGCTGGAGAGTTCGTATGCTGGAAAGATCGCAAGCCTGTCGTGCCGGCGCTGCGGGCGATATACCGGGCCAAGGACGCTGAAGCCGGCCTGGCCGCGCTCGATGCCTTCTACGCCGGCAACTGGAGCCAACGTTATCCCGCGATCGCTCAGAGCTGGCGGCGCAACTGGCTTCATGTAGTGCCGTTCTTCGCATTTCCCGAAAGCGTGCGCCGCATCATCTACACGACGGATGACATCGACAGGCGTTTTGCCATCGACAAGCGTTTTGTCAGCTCACGTGCTAGTCACCTGATCTAAAGTTCGGCACATAGGTTTTGCGTCAGCTGGGTTCGGTGGCAGAACCGCTTGACGGGGGCGAGGATTTCGTCGGCAGATTTGATCCATCGTTAGGGCTTGGGGTTTTCGTTAGGCGGCTCGATGAAGGCGGCGATGTCGGCCTCCAGTTCGGCGGTGGAGCGGTGGACACCCCGTTGCAGTTGCTTACGCGTCAGCTCGGCGAACCAGAGTTCCATCTGATTGATCCAGCCGGCCGAGGTCGGCGTGAAATGCACGTGCCAGTGGGGGCGCCGCGCGAGCCAGGCCTTGATCTTGGGCGCCTTGTGAGTGGCGTAATTGTCCATCAACAGATGCGCCTCCGGCCCTTCCGGCATGGCCGCATCGATCTTCTTGAGAAAGTCCAGGAACTCGGTCGCCCGATGGCGCTTGTGGCATTTTCCGATCACCGCCCCTGTTGCGATGGCGAGCGCGGCAAACAGCGACGTTGTGCCGTGGCGGATGTAGGTGTGAGTTCTCCGCTCGGCCACGCCAGGTGCCATCGGCAGCACCGGCTGCTCGCGATCTAGCGCCTGGATCTGGGACTTCTCGTCCACGCACAACACGATGGCCCGGTGCGGCGGTGACATGTAGAGGCCGACGATGTCCTGCTCCTTGTCGACGAACAGCGGATCGGCCGAGAGTTTGAACGTCTCGCTCCGGTGCGGCTGCAGGCCGAAGGCGGTCCAGATCCCGCGGATGGTGGTATGCGACAGGCCTTCGCCGCAGCCATAGAACGGATCGACCAATGGGTGGCGTCCTTCGGCTTGGTGTTCAGCGTGCGCTCGATCACCTCGGCCACCTGTGTGTCCGACACAGTGCGTGCGCGCCCGGGGCGATAGGGACTGTCAGGAATTCTGTGCGCGAGGCAATGACGATGGAAGGAGAGAATCATCACATGGCTATCGAGAAGGAACTTCTGGACCAACTGCTTGCCGGCCGCGATCCCAACGAGGTGTTCGCCAAGGAAACCGGCTACTCGACGATCTGAAGAAGGCGCTTTCGGAACGGATTCTGAACGCTGAACTCGACGAGCATCTCGAAGGACGACCGCACCGACGGCAGCGCCAACCGCCGCAACGGCCATTCGAGGAAGTCGGTTTTGACGGGCAAGTCGAACATGACGCTGTCGATCTCGCCGACCGGGCCGGGACCTTCGATCCGAAGCTGATCGCCAAATACCAGCGCCGCTTTCTCGATTTCGAGGTCTCCCGGTACGCGCGCGGCATGACGGTGCGCGAGATCCGCGGCCATCTGGAGGAGCTCTACGGCATCGACGTGTCGCCGGACCTGATTTCGGCCGTCACCGACGCCGTCCTGGAGGAAGTGGGCGAGTGGCAGAACCGCCCGCTGGATGCGATCTATCCGCTCGTCTTCTTCGATGCGATCCGCGTCAAGATCAGGGACGAGGGCTTCGTGCACAACAAGGTCGTCTACATCGCGCTCGGCATCCTGCCGGACGGCACGAAGGAGATCCTCGGCATTTGGATCGAGCAGACCGAGGGCGCCAAGTTCTGGCTGCGCGTCATGAACGAACTGAAGAGCCGTGACGTCGCCGACGTCCTGATCGCCGTCGTCGACGGCCTGAAGGGCTTTCCGGAGGCGATCAACGCCGTCTTCCCCCAGACCTGGTCCGAACCTGCATCGTGCATTTGATCCGCCATTCGCTGGAGTTCGTGTCGTGAAGGATCGTAAGCCGGTCGTGCCGGCGCTGCGCGCGATCTACCGGGCAATGGATGATGAAGCCGGCGTGAAAGCCCTGGAGGAATTCGAGGCCGGCTACTGGGGCCAGCGATATCCGGCAATCACCCAGAGCTGGCGGCGCAACTGGCAACACGTGGTACCGTTCTTCGCCTTCCCCGAAAGCGTGCGCCGGATCATCTACACCACGGATGACATCGACAAGCCTGATTTCGGCTTTTTCGACTCCTGGCGTTTCTTTGTTCGGCTTCAGATGAGCCTGTTTCTTCGTCCCGGCCCACAGGATTTTCCGTGCGAGCGTGTCGAGACGCAGTCAAGGCTGGCCGGTGCGGTGGCGCCACGGCCGGCTGCGAGGTTTCCAGGCCACGCCTTGACTGCGTCGAGCACGGCGCCAGTCTGGAGCGGACCGAGACGGCGGTCGTGCCGGCACATTCCCTATGCTATATTTGTCCGGCACGGACGACCACGTGGCAAAGAGTGGTGTAGGGGATGAGAGTGCCGCCACGCAGCCTTATAGTCGTTCCTCCTTTGTGGCGTCCGTGCGCCGCTTCGGCCCGCGTGACCGCCAATGCCGAACCATCAGCTCGTAGGCACGCTCGGCATTCTCGGCCGCGGCCTTCTCGCTGTTTCGCAACTCCTTCACGTTGTAGGCGTAAGCCGAACCGCGGCGACCGACGCCGCGCTCGCCCGGCGCGCCAGCCTTAAGAGCGAGCTGCCTCTGCTTTGCCGCCACCAGCGCCGGGCGAGCCCAGAAGTAGTCCTGCTCCTTTGTCAGCAGATGCCAGATCAACACCGCGAGCTTGCGGGCGACCGCCACGGCTGCGACCTGATGGCCACGCTTGTTGCGGATGCGCAGGAAGAAGGCCCTGAGCGGTCCGGGCGCCTTCGCCGCTGCCCAGGCGGCCTCGACCAGCATGGCGCGGGCATGGGAACGCCCATGTTTGCTGATCCGGCCATATTGCGCCAAGCCAAGACCGGATTGGCGCACACGCGGATTGAGGCCGAAGTAGCTCACCAGCCTCTGCGGCTCGCGGAACCGCCGGATGTCGCCGACGGCGGCGATGATACCGCTCGCGACGATGGCATTGACGCCGGTGATCGTCTGAAGCCGCCGGACTTGCACATCATCAACTGCTTCCCGGGCGATGTCGCGATCGAGGTCAGCCAAATCCTCGGCCAGGCGATCGATCTCGCGGATGTGGCGGGCGATAGCGGCCCGCTCGTCGTCGGGAAGCACCTGCTGCTCGAGCCAGGCGCGACCCCGACGGTTGAACAGATCGGCATGCGGGCACTTCGGCACGAGGTGCGCCTGCAGGATGCCATGCACCTCGTTCTTCACGCGCGTGCGATGCCGCACGACCTGATTGCGCCGCGCGACGAGGCGGCGAAGCCGCTCAGTCCGCTCATCGGGAACCCAGACCTCCGGCAGAAAGCCGCTGGCATGGAGCTGCGCCAGAACGCCGGCATCGATCTTGTCGGTCTTGATCCTGGCATGGGCGATCGCCTTCACCTGCATCGGGTTGGCGACAATCACCCGGCCGACATAGGGCGACAGAACCCGCACCACCGCCATGGCGTTGCCCGTAGCCTCGACGACAACCTCATCCGTCCGTCGCAAACTGCGGCCGAACCCTTCCAGTCCCGAGCGGGTCATGTCGACCCGTCCGTGATGGCGCAGCCGGCCGTCTTCCCAAACCACCACCTCCGCAAAGGTGCGGTGGATGTCCATTCCAATCACACGTCTCATCGGCTCCCTCTCCTCAAACAGTCGGGAGCGGCGGGCGACGCGACACCTACGGATCCGCGCTCTCGGCGCAACCGGGCAGGTCGCAGGGGCGGCCAGCTACTAACGCGAGCTCGCAGCTCATCGAATACATCGGCCTGCCCGCACTTGGCGTGCTCCCGGTGCCCCTGTCCCGGATGGTCGCACCATACGCCGAAAATCGCTCATCTCCAGCGGGGATCGGATGGCACCGTCATGATCATACCGGTTACGAACGCGATCGAGGCGCTGAACTCGAAGCTGCGCCGCGCCGTTCGCACCCGAGGCCATTTCCCCAATGACGCGGCAATGAAACTGTTATATCTGGTCCTGAACCACGCCGCCGAGGATTGGAAAAGACCGCCGCGCGAGTGGTTCGAGGCCAGGACGCAATTCGCGTCGCCTTCGGCGAAAGGTTCGTCAGCCAATGACGACAACCGGCCCCACGCACAAGATTCCTGGCAGTCCCGCGGGGTATCTGCCTCAGGATTCCTCGATCGGGCAGAATAGGGAGCGTCAGCAGAACCAATCCGAGCAAATGGGCCAACAAAGCGGCCGCCAGCCGTTTGAGGTTCACCGCCGCGGCAGTGAGGTTGGCCTGGAATGTCATGTTGGTTCGGCCCGCCGAACCGCCCGGGCAAGGCCATGCCAGTTCTTCGCTTCGCCATGTTGGCATTCGGAGCAACACAGATGGCGCGGATAGAGCTGTTTATCCTCTTCCGACCATCGCTCGCGACGTCTGCGAGCTCTCAGCAATGCCGGATAGTCATTCCCGACAACAACGGCCTTGTTGTCCCGCTCTTTGGATAGGCTGATGAAGGCAAGGTCGCAGCCTGCGCAATCTGATCGGGAAGTGCTCCATGTCGTGGATGATCCCAAGCGGGAACCCACAAGCATTAGACGGACCGCAACCTCAGGATCTATTCCCGGGCGGCCGTTGTCGTCGCAGTAGAGTCGCCGCGCAGCCACGACAGATCAAGCACACGATCGACCTTGGCCAGGATATGATCATCAGGGATGAGCTATCGCAGCGAGCCGGTCATGAACAGTTCGAGTTGCGAGTTGATCTCGTTCTTTCCGAACCAGCATCGCGAATCCTCCACCGAATCAATGATTGATCAGTTGAATTGAGTGGGAGGACTTCTTCAACAGCCCCACGTAACAGTGCTTCCAGACCGCCTCGGGCAGCACTTCGCGGATTGCCGCCCTGAGCCGCCGGCGGTCGTCGGGGACGACAAACTCCACGCCGATGACGGAGGCGCTTGGGGCTGAGAAGAGGGAGCGGAGGGAAATGGCATTGTGATCACGAGGGAGGTCCAAGGACAAAACGACTTTCGGAATGCGGATATCTGACGCAGGCGTGACATGCTGCTTTGCTTCGTTTAGCGGGATGAACATCGCTGGTACGCTCCTGCCACCTCCGGCCGAAGTACCTTTAAAAGTCGTGTCAACTGCGCGGAAATGGCTTCAGAGGATCTTTTTTGTTGTTGGCTGGCTTACGGCGTGCAGCGGGGGAGTGAGGCCGATGACCACCGGGTCGCAGACTCGACAACCCTGATGAGGTTACAATGGCGGACAGGATTCCTAAGCGGAATCCAAGTCATTCAAGCGCGTCCCGCTATGTCGCATGTCCGACGATTGCCGGACCAGCGACATAGCCGGTGTTAGCACGACCCGCTATTTGACGTGATTTTCCCTTGGCACAAGACGTGCGTGGTCATCCGCAAACGCTTCACGGACCGAGGAGAAATCGTTCCATGACCACGCTCACTGATAACGCTGTTGCCGCTGCAAAGACTGCTCTTTACCGCGCCTGCGAGTCGCGGAAGGCTTTGCATCATGGTCCAGGCCGGCGGCTGCGCTTCAAATTACCCAATGGGCACGAGGGCGATGCGGGTCATCGAGACAGCGGGGTCAAGGTGTTCGTGGACGTAGGCTCCCCACCCCGTATCGCCCGCGTGACCATCGATTTCGTCACGGTGTCCGAATCCTCCGGGTTAATCTTCGACAATCCCAACGTCTGGGGGACGTGCGCCTGCGGCAAATCCTTCGGCTGATCGCCCGAGAGAAAGAGAAGGACCATGTGGGACTATACGACAAGGTCAAGAATACTTTATTAATCCGCGGCTGCGCTCAGCTTAACGCGCCGTCATTCTTGCGGGGTGGCAGCTTCAACGCTACTACGAAGTCAAGCTTAGGCTACGACGAGGCAATGCGCTCTTATTAGAAGAGAACAATAAAAATACAACTATTGGTTTCTTTAAGAGACACAGTTCCGTGAATTAATACAGTTAACAAATCATGAGAGAATGAGCATGGAAAATCATATGAAGTACCAGGCCATCGCCCCAATTTCGTTATCCGAGATCGAAACGTACTTCAGCGAAGATTACTTGCATTTTAGGGATTTGGTCAATCCACCGGAGAAAAGCGACCGGGAAGTAGGAGCAATTTGGGAGCTTCTTTCACTTAGGCAAGGCAGCTCAGTTCTTGAACTCGGATGTGGTTATGGGAGGATTACCAACCGATTGGCGGAAAAAGGAGCGCGGGTAACCGGATTGGATATTTCGCCGATTCTATTGAGAAAAGCCGAAGCAGATGCGGCAGAGCGCCAGGTAGATGTTGAGTATGTTCTTGGTGATATACGGTCACTTCCATGGAGAGGACACTTTGACGCGGCTTTTCTGTGGTACACGACGTTTGGCTATTTCGATGAAGCGGAGAATGAGAGAGTTCTTCGTGAAGCCGCTTCTTCGCTCCGAAAGGGCGGGCGCCTGCTAATCGATCAGCTCAATCGCTTCGCTTTGCTGCGCGACAAGTCGCCTACCTGCGAGGTCGTGCAGCGTAACGACGATCTAAGAATCGATATAATAGAATACGACGCGTTAACCGATCGTCGAAATTCCGAGAGGATCGTCGTCCGCAATGGATGCATTAGACGAACGCGTCTTTCTGTCAGACACTATGGGTTTTCGGAATATGTTCGCATGTTACGAAACGCTGGGTTCGAGACCGTTGAAGCCTATGGGCAGGAAGGCGGAGAGTTCACACCATATGGCCCGCGCCTCGTGGTTGTCGCGTATAAGTAAGTTGGCCTTCAGGGCGATAGACGCGGGGCCAGGCTAGGTTCGAGGAGGGTTGGGATCGTCATGATCATGGCGGTCGCGAAGAATACCAACCGGGTGATGCCTCTTCATAGGCCTGACCTGCCACTGAGAATTTCCTCCATCTGAGATTAGAGTCCGGGCCTTGATTGAAGGACGGACTGATGAAGAGAAAGCGGTTCACCGAAGAGCAGATCATTGCGGTTCTGCGCGAGCATGAGGCGGGTGCGAAGGCGGGCGATCTGGCCCGCAAGCACGGGGTCTCGGAGGCGACGCTGTATAACTGGAAGGCCAAGTATGGCGGGATGGACGTCTCTGACGCCAAGCGGCTGAAGGCTCTGGAAGACGAGAACGCCAAGCTGAAGAAGCTGCTCGCCGACCAGATGCTCGAAGCCTCGGCATTGCGCGAGCTTCTGTCAAAAAAATGGTAGGGCCCGCCGTCAAGCGCGAAGCCGTTGCGCATCTGCAGGCCGTCATGGGCCTGTCGGAGCGCCGGGCCTGTTCCTTTGTGGGCGCGGATCGCAAGATGATCCGCTACCAGTCCCGGCGTCCACCCGAGACGGAGTTACGCGGCAGGTTGCGTGACCTCGCCAACGAGCGCCGACGCTTTGGCTACCGGCGGCTGTTCATCCTGCTCAGGCGCGAGGGCGAGGCATCTGGGATCAACCGTATCTATCGTCTCTATCGCGAGGAGGACCTGACGGTGCGCAAGCGCCGGGCAAGGCGGCGAGCGGTCGGCACGCGGGCGCCGATCCTGGTCGAGGTAAAGCCGAACGCGCGCTGGTCGCTGGATTTCGTGCATGACCAGTTCGCCTGTGGCCGGAGGTTCCGCGTGCTCAACATCGTCGACGACGTGACGCGTGAATGCCTGGCCGCGATCCCGGACACCTCGATCTCCGGCCGTCGGGTTGCCCGTGAACTGACGGAACTGATCGCCCACCGCGGCAAGCCGGGCATGATCGTCTCCGACCATGGCACCGAGTTTACCTCGAACACCATCCTCGCCTGGTCGAAGGATCACAGGATCGAATGGCACTACATCGCGCCGGGCAAGCCGATGCAGAACGGTTATGTCGAGAGTTTCAACGGCCGGATGCGCGACGAGCTGTTGAACGAGAGCCTGTTCTTCGGCCTCGACCACGCCCGAAGCGCCATCGCCGAATGGCGAGAGGACTTCAACACCGCGAGGCCTCATTCCTCGCTCGGCTACCAGACCCCGGCAGCCTATGCCGAGGTCATCACCGCAACCGGCTCCGACGCTGCGCTGATGGAAGGCTCCGCGCCTCCGCCGGTTGCTCAACCCGCGCCAAGAGGCGTAACAGAAACGGCCAAGGCTCTAATCGCCACTGGATGACAGTTCAGTGGCAGGTCAGGCCAGTTCGAGATATCCCATGTCGGGAGCGATCTGAACGATCGGTTGGGCTGCCCATTCCCGCGTCCTGTTTGTTGAAAGATGAGAACTGCGGAGCTTTCTCACATGCAATATTCAACTTGCACGGTACCCATCCGGTGCTTCCGCCGTGCAACGCAGGCCAAGCGGATCCGGGAGTCTTGGGACCGATCAGGCTGCCGCCCACCGCAAACGCGAACGCGGCCTTCACTTCACTGCTTTCGAACCAACGGCTCAGATATTCATCCGAACTCTGTGTGAATAGATCTATGAGTTTATAAAAATCGCCACCTACATTACGGTGGCCCCACAGGAAGCTCGCCGTCTTCAGCCGGGAACTCAACGAAGTGGCCACAATGTCAATTGGCGTCTGCAGCTTGAGGTCGTGAACAAATTCCGAGACGCCCGACAGATACTTGCGGAACTCCGGATACCGCGCGGCATCGGCCTTGGAAAACCGGGCCAAGACCGCCTGCATCTGTTTAGTGTCGCCCCCTACCATCATTGAGCGCTTTTGGTCCACGGGGCGGAACATGCGATAGTCTGCCTTGAAGGATCGAAGTCCATATCTCTTGAGTTCGAGGTCGGAGACCACCTTAGGATGAAGTTGGGCGGCGACATAGAGCATCATCGACGCGGCGTGCGAGGCCTGGCCACTGGAACGATTTCATGTCCGCTGGACGCTAAGTGATCATCACGTGCGCGGTGATAGGCACGGCGCGCACCAACAACACCATATCTACCGATCACTCCGGAGCAGATCACCAAGGAGGCGATCGGTGCGCCGGAGGCGGGCGGCCATCGTCCATATCCACGCCGCGCCGACCAGAGGGTTTCAGAAGACTCTTGGGATTGAGCTCGACGAGATCTCCCCGGAATGCATCACCGCGCATGTCGACATCGAGACCCGACACATCAATTCTGTCGGCGCGGTGCATGGCGGGATACTTATGTCACTTGCGGACAGCCTTGGCGCGATGGGGCGCTGCAAAATCTCGGAGCGACGCAGAGAACGGCGACGCTCGAATCGAAGACGAATTTTGTACGCTCCTGCGCTGGGGCGAGAGTTACCGCCGAATGCCGACCGCTTCACTTGGGCCGGCAGACATAGGTATGGCAAACGGTTGTGCGGGATGAAAACGGGAAGATCTGCGCATATGTCTGGCAGACGCAGATCCACATCAGCCGAGCATCTCGCGGCACAACAAATTGGTCGAACAGTGAGCGCCATCTTGTAGCGCAGCCCATCGCTATATCGGTCGATCGAGCAGCTCGCCGGTATGACGGCCTTGAGTGCCGGCGGCTACCCTCGTGGAGTTGCCACCCCACGAAATTCCCATCATGCCTACTTTACCATTGGACCACGGCTGCGCCGCGACCTAACGGTGATTTCCACGGCGCCGGAAGTTCATGTATAAACTCGTCTTCGTGCAAGCCTTCCGAGTCACCGGATCCACGCAGGTCGACCCTACTACCGCAATTCCGGCCGCTTTGACCGCCGGCAAGACCACGTCATCACGCCGGAGTTTGCCTCCGACGTTGCCATGTTTCCTCTTCGATTTAACGGCTTCACTCGCGCCATGCCGCTTGGGCTCGGTTGATGGCACGCTCCTTAGCCCTCCAAGTGCCGCCAGTCGCCTCAGGTGATGATCTGCATCACCGAAAAGCGTGTCGATCATCACGACGTGCTTAAAGTAGTGGCCTATGCTATATTCCATCGTCATTCCAATGCCGCCATGAAGTTGGATGGACTGATGGCCTATGGCTTTGGATGATCGACCGATCTGAACCTTTGCCGCCGAAACTGCGCGCTCTCGCTTAATGGTGTTGTCTTCGCCCACCATCATTGCGGCGTATAAAGTCATCGATCGAGATTGCTCCAACTCCACAAGCATGTCGACAGCACGATGCTGCAGCACCTGAAAGCTGCCGATCTTCGTTCCGAACTGTTCACGCGTCTTAGGTAACCGAGCGTGATAGCTTGCATTTTTGTGAAGCAGCCAACTGCTTCCGCACAGAGTGCCGTGACAGCCTCATCAGCCACCCTCGAGATAACTGGGAACGCCCCTTCTGGGTCGCCAATCAAATTACTCTCGTCAACGCGTACATTCTCCAGTGCAATTTCCACCCCGCGCAAACCGTCCTGTGTCAGGAAGGGGCGGCGAGTGAGGCCCGGCGCATGAACGTCGACAAGGAAGAGCCCGATCCCATTCTTCTCGCGAGTGTCTCCGGCTGTTCGGGCCGAGACTATTATCTTATCGGCCACGTCGCCGTGTAGGACGAGAGTCTTGACCCCCCTTAGAGCCCAAAAGGTACCTTGCTTCTTTGCTTGTGTCTCCACGTGGAAAAGATCATAGCGCGACTGTGGTTCGGCATATGCAAAGGCTAGTTTGGCTCTACCATTCACAATAAGGGGGATTAGCTCTGTCTTTTGAGCTTCATTCGCACCACGACGAAGCACCCCCCGGCAAGGACCACCGTTGCGAGATAAGGCTCTAAGATCAAGCTCTTGCCGAAAGCCTCCATCACGATCACTGTTTCGATCGGACCGCCGCAGAAGCCGCCATATTCCTCCGAAAACGGCAGCGCCAGCAGACCGAGCTCAGCATAGCGTTCCCACATCGCCTCGCTGAAGCCGGGTTGCTCACCTCCGTACTTGCGGCGATCGCCGAAGCCGTAACGGTCGAGCATAAGTCGCTCGACACTCTCCGCTAGGAGCCGTTGCCCTTCCGATAGATCGAAGGTCACTGCAAATATCTCCCGAAATTTACGCGCTGCCAGTGACCACTTTGCATCAAAGGCCGAGGATCGCTTTGGCGATGATGTTCTTCTGAATTTCACTGGATCCCGAATAGATCGACGCCGCACGGCTATAGAAATAAGTGGGGGCGATCTTCGCGGCCCATCGCGGGAGGATTGTCGGCTCGTTGCGGCTACCAAGCTCGTCGTCCGGGATGTAAGGCAATGCGTTAGGTCCCATCACAGCCATTAGGAGCTCCGCGGCTGCCTGCTCAACTTCCGAGCCCCTCAGCTTTAGGATGGAACTTGCGGGATCCTGTACTCCTTGTTGCTGCTTTGACGCATTTGCGATTGCGCGGAGTTGAGTGATCTCGAGCGCTTTCAACTGAACTTCGAGTTCGGCGAACTTTTCACGAAAAGAGGGTTGATCAACAAGTCGCTCGCCGCCGACACAGGTCTGAGCCGCAAGTTCCAGCGCCCGCCGCATACGCTCCTTGGAAAGGCCTACGCCAGCATCGCCGAACCGCTCGTTACTGAGAAGATACTTCGCGTAGCTCCACCCTTTGTTCTCGTCCCCAACTAGATTCTCGATCGGGACATGGACATTATCAAAGAATACCTCACTGACTTCGTGACCGCCATCGATCAGGTGAATCGGGCGCACAGTGACGCCCCGCGACTTAATGTCAATGAGAAGGAAAGAGATGCCTTGCTGCTTCTTCGCATCTTGATCGGTCCTTGCCAGACAAAACATCCAGTCGGCCTAATGGGCCGATGATGTCCAGATCTTCTGGCCATCGACGACGTAATATTCACCATGGCGAACTGCCCGCGTCTTAAGTGATGCCAAGTCGGACCCAGCTCCCGGTTCTGAAAAGCCTTGGCACCACCAATCAGTTGCGTTAGCGATGCGGGGCAAATAGTACTCTTTCTGCACCAGATTGCCAAAGGTGTAGATGACTGGACCTACTAAGTCCTCACCCATACCGAACTTGACTAGTGCTGGAAAGGCGCGCGCCTCTTCTTCGAAGATGTACTGTTGCACGAGGGTCCACCCCGTGCCTCCATATTTCTGAGGCCAAGTTGGCACACCTTTCTTGTAAAGGTTCCGCGTCCCAGCCGCGATCTCGTTTTTTGACAATTTTAAGCCTTCGGCCAATTTTCGGCGCGTTTCCGGGATGGTACTGTGAGATAAGAACCTGCGCACTTCCTCCCGGAAAGCCAGATCATCTTCTGTGAACATAATATCCATGGGGCTATACTCCATTGCTAAACAAGAGTTGCCGTTGCCCCAAGCTGCTGCTCTTTCCCGTGGGGAAGTCGTCTGGTGATAAGTATTGCGACAATGACATTATTTTTCCTTCCAGACGGGAATACGCTTTTCGGCAAAGGCACGCGGACCTTCAAATTTGTCCTCTGACCGATGAAGATTGTCGACAGTCACGAGTTGATTGCTTTTCACGCGGTTTATCGCGTCCTGGAAGCTGAGGGTTTCCGCCACGCGGGCCGTCTCCTTGATCGCGGCGAAGACCAGCGGTGGGCCGCCGGCTAAAAGCCGCGCGATTTCCCAGACGCGGCCTTCAAGCCTCTCCTTGGGCAGCACCTCGTTGACCAGGCCCCAGCGATGCGCCTCGGCCACGTCCATCCAGCGGCCGGTGAGCAGGAGGTTCATGGTGACATGGTATGGAATGCGCTTCGGCAGCTTGATGGTGGCCGCGCCGGCTAGCATGCCAGCGCGGATTTCGGGCAGCGCGAAGGAAGAATGGTCCGAGGCATAGATGAGGTCGCAGGAGAGCGCCAGCTCGAAGCCGCCGCCCACCGCCATGCCATTGACGCAGGCGATCACCGGCTTGTTCAAGTCGCGCAATTCCTGCAGCCCGCCGAAGCCGCCGACGCCATAGTCGCAATCGGTATCGCCGCTTGCACCAAACTTAAGGTCCCAGCCGGCACAGAAGATTTTGTCGCCGGCGGTCTTTAAAATGGCGACGCGAAGTTCCGGATCGTCGCGGAACGCCATGAACGCTTCACCCATCAGGCGGGACGTTCGCGGGTCGATGGCGTTGGCCTTGGGCCGGTCGAGCGTGACTTCGAGGATCGCGCCTTCGCGGTGGGTGGTGATGATTTCAGCCATTCTTCTTTTCTCCCAGCACCAGCAGGGCATCGGCGATCCAGGCGCCCTTGCCCTCGGCGCAGACGATCAGCGGATTGATGTCGAGTTCCTCAATCTCACCGGCATTCTTCTGCACGAAGTCGGCAATGCCGGCGATCGCGTCGATGGCGGCCCCGACATCCGCCTTCGGTCGGCCGCGATAGCCCTCCAACAGTGGGTAGAACTTCAATCCACGCAGCGCCGCCTCGATGTCGTCACGCGTCGCCGGCAGCATCAGGATCACGCTGTCGCGCAAAAGCTCGACCAGCACGCCCCCGGTGCCGAGCGTCATCACCGCGCCGAACATCGGGTCACGGGTGAATCCGACGATCAACTCGGCGACACCGTCTCGCACCATGTGCTCGACATAGAGGCCAGTGCCGAGCGACAGGAGGTCCCGTGCGGCATTGCTGACAGATTCAGTATCCTTGAGGTTCAGCCGCACCGCTCCCATTTCCGACTTGTGGGCGACGCCGAGCGCCTTCAGCACCACAGGAAATCCGAGCGCCTGGGAAAAGCTAGCTGCCTCGACCGCATTGCTCGCACGCTCGCCCTTCGGTACCGGCAGGCCGGCTTGGATCAACCTCTCTTTGCCTTCAGCTTCGTCGGGTACGAAGCGCTTCGTGCCGGATCTTCCTACAGCCGTGGTGTCGACTGGCTGCGCGAGCGGTTCGAGCCAAGCGCTGCCGATGAAGGCTGCGGCCTGTGCGGCATCCAAAGCTTCCGGGATACCGAACAATGGCGCGACGCCACGAACGATCAGTCGATGTGCGTGCTCCTCCGGCAGGTTCTCGGGTATGGAAGAAACAATGGCGCCGTTCGCCTTGTTGGTCTTGTGCGCGGCTTCAAAGGAACGCAATGTTGCCAAGCCCCACTCTTCGACATTCAAACAGCGGTCGCGACGCGAAAAATCGATCACCAAAATGTTGAGGTCGAAGCCGCCGGACATCATGGCGGAGAAAGTGGCCGTCATTGCCGGTTCGTTGCTCCAGATGAAGGTATGGTAGTCGAGCGGATTGGCAACCGCCACAAGGGGTCCGAGAGTCGATTTCACACGGGCACGATGGTCAGCTGCCAGCCCGGGGAAATGCACCGAGCGCCCTTGAGCGCTGTCGGCCATTATGGAGGCCTCGCCGCCCGAGCAGCTCATAGACGACAGCCTCCAGCCTGGCAGCGGGCCGGTGATGTGTAGGAGCTTCAATGCCTCGATAAAGGCTGGAATAGAATCAACGCGCGCGATGCCGAGTCGCTTCAGGAAGGCACCAGAAGCAGCATCAGAACCGGCGAGCGAGGCGGTGTGCGACACGGTTGCCTGCCGTGCCTGTTCTGAGCGCCCAACCTTCATGGCGATGATCGGCTTCTTTAGCTCGCGGACTCTTGCCGCCAGCCTCTCGAAACCGGCGACAGAGTCGAAAGCTTCGATGTGTAGGCCAACCGCGGTAACGCGCTCGTCCTCAATCAGGTCGAGTGCTATTTCTGAAAGCCCGGTCTGCGCCTGGTTGCCGGCCGTCATCAAGAAGGCGAGCGGAAGACCGCGCTTCTGCATGGTTATGTGGATAGCTACACTAGGCCCTGTTGACAAAGTGTTTCGGCCAATGCGACCGTGGAGTCACGAGGGACACCATGGCGGCACTTAGGGTCTATGATCTCAAAGATCACGTTCTTGCGCTTGATCTCGGAGACCTGCTGCAACTTTTGGCTCCTCATTCTTTAGAAGCACGCTGGGTCGTCTCGACGATCAAGTCGTCCAAACCTGGGCACGAATGGTTTGAGGCTACCGGTGAAGGGGGCAAGCGGCTTGAGGGGTTGGCACAAGGGGTGGCCAGCTTTCGGGCTCTGATTTAGCCGCCTTGGCTGAGAATACACGGCAGGTTATCTGGGGAGAGTTCGTTGGCTCTGTACCCCCGCAGTCAGAAAAGCCGTGGGTGATAATCCGGGCGGTCGACAGCACGTTCTATGAGATCGTTTCGGAAGACGAGGCGGTACTGAACAAGATTAGCTCGACCTATAAAGACGTCCGAACCGGGGAGGCTCCGATTACGTCATGGCTCTTGGACCATGGCGACGAATGATGGCAGCCAGACGCGAACGGCAGCGAGAGCAAGGAATGCCATGAACGACTTCGCCGTTTTATCATAGCGCGTGGCTATGCGACGGAACTGCTTGAGGCGGTTGAACATCCGCTCGATGCGGTTTCGATCTTTGTATGCTCGGTAGTCGCAGGCAGGCGGGTTCTTGCGGTTGGCCTTCGGCGGAATGACTGGTCTGATCCCATGGATCAGGAGTTCTTCACGCAGGAAATCACCGTCATAGCCTTTGTCGGCAAGAAACAATCTCGGTTTGCTGACCGGTATCGCCAGTAGATCAGGAACGGCATTGTAATCCGAAGCCTCGCCACCCGTCAGGATGAAGCCGAGAGGGCGTCCTTGACCGTCTGCGCGGGCGTGGATTTTTGTCGTAAAGCCGCCGCGTGATCGACCAAAAGCCTCCTGATAAGTCCCCCTTAGCGCCCGCAGCCTGCGAGTGGCCGCGAACTGTGGTGCTGTCGATCATGTGTTGCCAGTCATCCGTCAGCCCGAGTTCGACCAGGGTCTCAAGGAGAGCGTCCCAAACGCCCTGTTCGGCCCAACGGCGAAAACGCACATAAACGGAATTCCACTTGCCGTAGCGCTCATGCATGTCACGCCAAGGACATCCGACCCGCAGAACATACAGCATGCCGTTCAGGTATCGTCGATTATCGTGCGAAGGCCGGGACTTCCTCCCCCGCTCGGTGGGCAACAGCCCCTCGATGATCCGCCATTCCATATCCGTGAGGTCGCCCCGAGCCAAAACTGCCTCCTAAAAGGCAGTCTTGAATCACGCTTCTGCTGATTTGGGAATCCACTTTGTCAACAGGGCCTAGAGGACTGCGTGACAATGGCTACACCCCTGCCATCTTTTGCCAGCTTGACACCGCCATGGTTATCAGGCCACAGAAGCGCACCGTCAGCATAGTTGATAAGACCATAGCAGTTCGGGCCGATAATCGGCATCTGGCCGGCTGCGGCAACGAGTTCGGCCTGCAGCCTCTCACCGTACTTGTCATATGCGCTGGCCTCTAGAAATCCTGCTGCATAGCAAACGGCCCCACCGGCGCCACGCTCGGCCAAAGCCTTCACCACGTCGACCGTGAGGTGACGATTGACACCCACGAAAGCAGCATCAGGAGCACCGGGCAATTCGGCGACTGAGCGGTACGCGTTGTAGCCATCAACATCAGCCTTGTTTGGATGCACAGGCCAAATTTCGCCTGAAAAACCAATCCTGCTCGACTGAGTGACGACACGAGCCGCCTCTCTGCCGCCGAATACAGCGATCGACTTCGGACGCAGAAGTCGCTCAAGTTTGTGCATGATCGTTACTTTCTTGTCTGAGCGCGTTTTCCAGAACCGATTCAAGCGTTGCGGCTCACCGCCGAAACGACCGCATTCAAGATTCCGTACCAATCATGACGGTCACCTCCGCTAGTTGTGGGCGTGTCGTCCGAGAGCTTCTAGAGTTGGCACCGCAACTGTCGTGCCATCCCGTCGACACACCTGCGGCTTGACGCTCAAGGTCCCGGCGGCCCCTTGTTCGCGCTTCCTTCCGTGTTTTTTGTCTTGGGCCAATGAGCACGAAAAGCAAACGTTTCGGCTACAGTTCGTCTGTTCGTCTCGCGACAGTTCGTCTAATGGAGACAGCGTTTTGTCTGCTATAGATCTTGAGATTGAGACATCATGCAGCGGCGCCGTTCGGTGCAACGCCTTCATATTGGTCACCGGCGAAGTCGGGCATGCCCTTGGATACGGTCCAGACTCGTGCGTTAGGGCGGAGGTGGCGCCTAGCTGTTGGCGAGGTGCGGCTCTCACCGTGCGGCGCCACTCATAGACCAGGCTGGTCGCAACATCGTACTGACGCGCTACCGCCGCCACTGTGGCCCCGGGCGCGAATACCGCGCGCAGTATCCGGCACTGATCCTCTTCGTTCCAACGGGCGACGACGCTCAGGACCGGTCAACATCGTCACATGGCTCTGCTGTGCTGCTAACTGCGCTCGTAAGGACGACCATAAGAGCGCAGCCTCGCTACCTTGCCATGCTCGCGCAAGGCGGCCCACGCCGGACCTCGCCGGAGGCGTACTTACGACTACTTGCAGCCTTCAGCCTGCCTCAGCAAGGCGGCCGTCACCGTGCGCCACCGTGGCGATACCATTTGCGATGGGGTGCCCGAAGCGGGTGTTACATCCTGCAGCAGCGCCGAACGCAGCAATATCGACATGAGGTGCGGCGCCAATCTGCCAAGCAGCACTAGCCGCCCGATCACACATCCAGGCTAGAATCTCCAGCCACCGATCGGATCATCGCGTCGATCCGTTTCATGCTTCCATGCTTCGTCGCATGGCAGCTCCGCGTCGTGCGTAACCGAGTTTCGAGTCAGGTTCTTAGGCACGCTGGTGCATCCGACTAGACAGCTGACCGGAGCGGATGCAGCCAGTCTGCGGCCGCCTAGATGTTTAGATGGGGTATTCGGCTGTCCGAGCCCCTCGTTTCCCCGTTGAGGTGCTGCGCTTCGAGCTGATGGTAAACGTGGTCTGTTTTGGAGCAGCCACAAGCATCAGATGGAGAAGCGCAGCATGTCATATTATGTTGGCCTGGACGTCTCGGTCAAAGAGACCTCGGTTTGTATCGTGAACGACGCCGGTAAGATTTGCCGTGAGACCAAGATCCCGAGCTATCCCGACGATTTGGTGAGGTTGCTCAATGATCCTGCGATGCCAGCGACTCGCATCGGTCTTGAAGCCGGGCCGCTGTCACAGTGGCTGTTCAGCGGGATGGCGGAAGCCGGGCTACCGGTGGTTTGCATCGAGACCCGGCACACGAAGGCCTACCTGAAGGCGCAGGTAAACAAGAGCGATCGCAACGACGCCCGTGGCATTGCCCAGATGATGCGGGTCAACTTGTTCCGACCCGTGCATGTGAAGACGCTCACCAGTCAAAAGCGCCGGGCTTTGCTGACTGCGCGCAAACTGTTGCAGGAAAAGGCTGTGGCAATCGAGAATGATATCCGGGGGCTGCTGCGCAACTTCGGGCTTAAGGTCGGCATTGTGAGTGTAATCAAGTTCGGCGAGCGTATCCGTGAGCTTGTCGATGGCATCTCCGACTTGGCCGAGATCATGGAACCTCTGCTGGCAGCTCGTCAGAAGCTGCGCGAACAGTTCATGGTTTTGCAGGGAAAATTATTGTCGATTGTGAAGGGTGACCCTGTTTGCAGACGATTGATGACCGTGCCCGGGGTGGGTCCCGTTGTTGCGCTGGCTTTCAAAGCCACGATCGACATTCCGGCACGCTTCAGGAATTCGAAGGCTGTGGGTCCTTCTCTCGGTTTGACGCCGCGGCTGCATCAATCAGGGGAAGACCATCGCGTCGGACGTGTCTCACTGTGCGGCGACGCTATGATGCGGACGCTGCTTTATGAAGCCGCGCAAGTCTTGTTGACCGTCGTGAAGAAGTGGTCGTGGTTGAAAGCGTGGGCGATGAATGTTGCCAAACGCCGTGGTCGACAAAGGGCTACAGTCGCTCTTGCACGCAGATTGGCGGTCATCATGCACAGGATATGGATTGACGGCAGCGAGTTCCGCTGGGCTCGAGAAGATACGCCAGCGGTGATGTAGCTGATTCATCGAAGAACAGAACGCAACGACCAATAACGGAATCCGCCTTGGGGTGGATAGATGTCCTTCGCGGGACGGAGGATGAGGAAGAGCGTGCCGGGACTCGTGTCGGCCATGGCAACATGGTGAGAACGCTGTTTAGATTGCTCCCTTCATTCCAACTGATCCCATCCTGGGAGGGCCAAAGCGCCGATCCCGAAGAGAAGCGAGGCCCCGCGAAGGCACCAAAACCCCTTGGATGAGGGAGCTCGAAAGCGCTTGACTTCAACACGCCGAATAGAGAAGTCCCGGCATTTGCTGGATCGGGTTGAGAGTGAAGCGCTCGGGCTGGGAAGCCCATGCCTTGCAGATGAACTCGTAGGGCGTGAGGCCGTTGAGGGTCTTGAGCCTGCGGCCGAAGTTGTAGGCCGCAACGAAGTCGGCAAGATGCCGACGCAGTTGGTCGTGATCGTCGTAATGAAAGCGCTTGACGGTTGCGTCCTTGATGGTCCGGTTCATTCTCTCGACCTGACCGTTATCCGGTATGTGATCGGTGGTGCCTTTTCGTCCTGCTGTTCTTGTTTTGGAACGGCCTTATGGTGAGCCCATCCGGGACGTGGGGCACCGGGAGCACGAAAGTGCGGGCAGGCCGTCTTTAGACCGTGGGCTGAGAGCCCGAGCTAGTTACATGGCCGCCCCTCGCGACTTTCCCGGATGCGCTGCGAGCGCGGATCAGTAAGTGTCGTGTTGCCCGTCAGCTCCCGTCTTTCACCGAGCCAGGAAGGAGGGAATACGCATGCGTATCATCGGACTGGATATCCATCGCGCCTTCGCCAAGATCAAGACGGACACGATTGATGCCGGCGTTCTGGCGCAGCTCTATGCCAGCGGCTTCCTGCCGGAAGTCTGGATTCCGGACGAACCTACACAGGCACTGCGCCGGCAGGTGACGCGGCGCAATCAGATCGTTCGGCAAAGATCGCGCTTGAAGAATGTTATCCAGTCGATCCTTCATAGCCACCTCATCCCGTCCTGCCCGCATGCCGATCTGTGCGGCGCCAAGGGCCGGTCGTGGTTGAGCGAACAGGTCGTGCCGGAAGACGAGCGCCTCGCGATCGATCGGCATCTGCGCGAGTTCGACCGATTGGGCGACGACCTCCAGATCATCGAGCGCGATCTTGCCCGCTCGACCCTTGGAGATGAAGGCGTGAAGCGTCTGATGACCATTCCCGGCGTCGACATGACCGTCGCGCTTGCAATGAAGGCAGCGATCGGCGACGTGTCGCGCTTCGAGGAGCCGCAGAAGCTTGTGAGCTATCTTGGCCTGAACCCGAGTGTCCGGCAATCAGGGCCAGGGCCTGCCTACCACGGACGGATCACCAAGCAGGGACGCGGACATGCCCGCGGTATGCTCGTCGAAGCTGCCTGGGCAGCGGCACGCGCACCCGGACCGCTGCGGGCTTTCTTTCTACGAGTACGTGCCAGGCGCGGGCAGCATGTCGCGGCCGTCGCGACCGCACGCAAGCTCGCTGTCGTGATCTGGCATCTGTTGACGAAGGGGGAGAGCTACGCCTGGGCTCGGCCTTCCCTGCATGCCAAGAAGCTGCGCGATGTGGAACTCAAGGCCGGGAGCAAGGCTGTGTGCGGCCAAAAAGGGGCCGCGCACGCCTACAATATCAAGAGTCACCGGGACGAGGAGAGGCGCTGGGTGGAACAGGCCGAAACCGCCTATGCCCGCTTTGTCTTCGGCTGGAACCCACGAGGTCCGAAGAGGGTGCGCACGGGCGCCGCAAATGAGAAGCGACTGTAGAGGCTGCGCGGCAGGGCTCTCACCTCGGACCCTGCTCTTCGCCACGCGGTCACCCATGCGCAACAGGAGAATATCGCAAATCCGATCAAAAAGCTCTTGTCGATCACATCAGACCACGGATGTCTTGCCTTGGTCGTCCGGTGCTCGATGTCGTTCGTGGTGCAGGCGTATTCGAAAGCATGGGCCCAGAAGCGTTCGCCGTTTGCGATGGCCTCCTTGATCAATGGCACGGCAGAACCACCGGCGCCGGCGTCGTGAACTGGATACCGTAGCACCTACGGAATGAAGGAGCGGCGGCAGCTGAGACAGCGGTGCGCGCAGCTTTTCGCTGCAGGCGCGCACCGCTGGAGGCGGCCATGGCCGGTCAAGTTTCTCTAGAATGTGAATGTTCACAACCCATTCCGGAGAGACCGATCATGACCACTTCAGATTCTACACCCGCCGCCGCGGTGCTGGTAGCGATCGATATCGCCAAGGTTCGCAATGAGGTCCTAATTGAAGACCCTAGCCATAAACGCCGGCATGCAGTGCCGAGCGCGTGAGGTGTGGGATCGTCGGTTGTAAGGCATAGAGGCAGTCGACTGCTGTCGAGCACCCATCTGAAGGAGCACCGTCCATGGGCACTACCACCGACTGTGATTTTTCATGGAATGAGGACCCTGTTTGAGGGGTGATTTTCGTCCAAACGGGACCCCTTAACGATGGGGTCATCAAGATGCCTCCGGTTTGATCGGAGGCATTTGTGTTTTGGATGTTGGTTGTGGAGACGATTGCGAAGATACGCCGGCTGTCGCTGGTGCAGGGGAAGTCGATCAAGGCGATCTGCCGGGAGCTGAAGATCTCCCGGAAGGTGGTGCGCAAGGTTTTGCGTTCCGAGGAGACAGAGTTCCGCTACGAGCGCAAGCATCAGCCTTATCCCCGGATGGGCGCCTGGCGTGACGAGCTGGATCGGCTGCTATCGGCGAATGCGGCCAAGTCTCAGCGGGAGCGGCTGACACTGATCCGCATCTTTGAGGAGCTTCGCGGCCTCGGCTATGACGGCAGCTACAGTTCGGTGTGGCGGCATGCTCAGAGCTGGGCGGCGGATCGCGGCAGCGCCGCGGCCGAAGCCTACATTCCGTTGAGCTTTGCGCCGGGCGAGGCCTACCAGTTCGACTGGAGCCACGAGATCGTTCTGCTCGACGGCGTGACGGTAACGGTGAAGGTGGCGCACATGCGGCTTTGCCACAGCCGTATGTTCTTCGTGCGGGCCTATCCGCGCGAAACGCAGGAGATGGTGTTCGACGCCCATGACCGGGCGTTCAGCTTCTTCCGCGGCGCCTGCACGCGCGGCATCTACGACAACATGAAGACGGCGGTGGACGCGATCTTCATCGGCAGGGATCGCCGCTACAACCGCCGCTTTGCGCAGATGTGCGGGCATTACCTTGTCGAGCCGGAGGCCTGCACGCCGGCGGCCGGCTGGGAGAAGGGGCAAGTCGAGAACCAGGTCGGGCTGGTGCGCGAGCGCTTCTTCACACCGAGGCTGCGCTTCAAGACGTTGGAGGATCTCAACGGCTGGCTGGCCGACAAATGCGTTGCCTATGCCAAGGCGCATCGGCATCCCGAACAGGGCGAGCGCACGATCTGGGACGTATTCGAAGAAGAGCGCGCCAGCTTCATTCCCTATGCCGGGCGCTTTGACGGCTTCCATTGCATTCCCGCGTCGGTGTCGAAGACCTGCACGGTGCGCTTCGACAACAACAAATACTCGGTGCTGTCGAGTGCCGTCGGCCGGCCCGTCGAGATCCATGCTTATGCCGACCGGATCATTATCCGCCAGGACGGCGTGGTCGTGGGCGAGCATGCCCGCTGCTTCGGCCGCAACGAGGTCATCTACGATCCCTGGCACTACGTGCCGGTGCTGGCCCGCAAGCCGGGCGGATTGCGCAACGGCGCGCCGTTCCTTGGCTGGGTCCTGCCGTCGGCAATGGAGAAGGTGCGCCGCAAGCTCAAGGCGGTTGATGACGGCGACCGGCAGATGGTGTCGATCCTCACCTGCGTGCTGACCGACGGATTGAGCGCGGTCGAGGCCGCCTGCCAGGAAGCCATCGAGCACGGCGTCTCGTCGGCCGCGGTGATCCTCAACATCCTGGCCCGCAGCCGCGATCCGGCGCCGGGCACGATCCTTTCCATTCCCCAGGCGCTGAAGCTGGCTCACGAGCCGGTCGCCGACTGCGCCCGCTATGACAGCCTCAGGAGGACGAACAGCCATGGAACGCACCGAAGTACTGGAACTGATGGGGGCGCTGAAACTCTTCGGGATGCGCGCGGCCTATGACGAGATCATGGGCGTCGCCATTAAGCGGCAGCACGAACCGCCGAAGATCGTCGGCGATCTGTTGCAGGCCGAGATATCGGAGAAGCAGGCCCGTTCCATCAAGTACCAGCTCACGTCGCCAAGCTTCCGCTGGCCAAGGATATCGAGGACTTCGATTTTGCCGGCACGCCGGTCAACGAGAGCCTGATCCGCGACCTCGCCGCCGGCGCCTTCGTCGCCGATCAGCGCAATGTCGTCCTGGTCGGCGGGACAGGCACCGGCAAGTCGCATCTGGCGATCGCCATTGCCCGTTCTCTCATCCGCAACGGCGCACGCGGGCGCTTCTTCAACGTTGTCGACCTCGTCAACAGGCTCGAGACCGAGACCCGTGCCGGCCGGCAGGGCCGCATTGCCGATCATCTTACCCGGCTCGACTTCGTCGTCTTCGATGAACTCGGCTATCTTCCCTTCGCCCAGGCCGGCGGGCAGTTGCTCTTCCATCTGGTCTCGAAGCTTTACGAACGCACCAGCGTCATCATCACCACCAATCTCGCCTTCGGGGAATGGCCGAGCGTCTTCGGCGACGCCAAGATGACAACCGCGCTGCTCGACCGCCTCACCCATCACTGCGAGATCGCCGAGACTGGCAACGAATCCTGGCGCTTCAAGAGCCGCTCTCAAAGCTGAAGTTCGAAAGCCAATCAGTCGCGCCCGATCAGGCTGTGCAACCCCGACCAGCTTCGCCTGATCGGGCGCTTACCGGCGTGCCTCTCAACACCGAAAGCCGGGGTCCCTTTTGCGCGAAAAAACAGGGTCCCGATTCCGTGGTCATTGACAACCGACCTCAGCACTGTCGCTACCGTTGGCCTCGATCTGGCTAAGCACGTCTTCCAAGTTCACGCAGTCGATGTCGCCGGCCACATCGTCACGAGCCGGGCCCTTCGGCGCAAGGATGTTCTGGCATTCTTCGAATCCCTACCATGCTGCCTCATTGGCTTGGAAGCATGCGGTTCGGCCCACCACTGGGCTCGGGAGCTGACGAAGTTCGGCCATGATCTGAGATTGATGGCGCCAGCATATGTGAAGGCTTAGTTTGCCGCCAGAAGAACGACGCTGCCGATGCAGCAGCCATCTGCGAGGCGGTGACGCGGCTTCCATGCGCTTTGTGCCGGTGCGATCGGTCGAGAACCAGGCGGCGCTCATGCATCACAAGGTACGCGAACTTCTGGTGGCCCCAACGCACCCAACTGCTCAACGCGCTGCGCAGCCATCTAGCCGAGATCGGGATCATCGCCGCCCAAGGACCTAGCAATGCCCGCGCGTTGGCGGTTCTCATCGTGGAAGGCAACGACATGATCCCAGCGATCGTGCGTTCGGCGCTGTTGCCGCTGGTGCGGCGGCTGAATGAACTCGATCATGAGATCGGGAAAAGCGATCAGGCTATTCTGGCTCTCGCCAAAACCGATGCGACAGCCCGCCGTCTGATGACAGTTCCTGGCATCGGTCCCGGTCACTGCGTCTGCCCTTGTGGCGAGTGTCCAGGATATCTCCGCCTTCTCGGGTCCGCGCGAATTCGCCGCCTTTTTAGGGCTCACGCCAAGGCAGAACTCCTCCGGCGGAAAGGAACGGCTGGGGCGCGTCTCCAAGATGGGAAACCGATATCTACGCAAGCTGCTCGTGGTCGGCGCGCACGCCGTCCTCTTCCATCGCAGACGCAGCAGTGATGCTTTGAGAAGCTGGGCAGATCGCCTCTTGGAGGCCAAACCCTTTAAGCTTGTCGCCGTGGCAACGGCCAACAAGCTCGCCCGTATCGTCTTCGCAATCATGCGCGACGTGACACACTATGCCGGCACACCCGCGTAACCACAGCACCGGCTAGGCCGGGACCGGAATCGAGGGTGACGATGACGTGATGGGAACAGACGAGAATAGATCCTGAAAGCCTGCAGCATAGTCGGAGCTTCGAGCTCGCTCTCTTGATCAGGCCAAAGGCTCAGCGGATACCATCAGGGCCAGCGATCACAAGACCGCAACAACAGGCCGGAGACATGACCGCACCCGCGACTATCCCATCCCCAAAAACAACCCTTGATCAGCGGGCGCCGTCCAGACATGACTATGCTGTATCGCTCGACGGATCGCCTCTGTCGTTGTGGCGCTCCCATGCAGAACCTGGCCCATAGCGCATCCTTTGATTCGGACGACAATGATGAACCATCAAAACCTGGGATCAAACATCTAGTCGTTTCTGTTGAGATACTTATCAAGCTTCTTCGCCAGGACGCTCACGTGAGGCGACGCGACCATCGTGTAATGGTCACCTGGCACCTCGTGAATTTCAAGGTGGCCCTGCGTGAATTGCTTCCACCCAAGATCGCCGTCGGGTTGATTGGTGGACATGCGCAGTCCCTTCTTGGCAGCAAAAAGAACGGACCTGGCGTCGTGGGGCCGAGGCGTATAGTCATACAGCGCAATTCTGTTTGCCTCGGCAACCGTCAGAATATGGTCGAACTGCGTGTCACTTATGGCGGGCAGGTGGCCTGCTTTCCTTCCAAACTCGAGCAAGGCAGTGACCTGACGCTCACGTTTGACGGATTTCAGCTTTTGCCAATGTTTTTTCAGCGCGGGAAAAAGGATGCTCAATATGATTGGTTGCTCGCTCAGCCAGTCAGGAGCGGGACTGTCGCCGAGCAAGGAATGGCACCGGCCGCTTGCATACTCATAGTGCTTGTGAAGCGCTTTGGCATCGAGCAGCGCAAGTACTGCTATCTCGTCACCAGCATCGCGCAATTGGCAAGCCATTTCCCAAGCGATGCTGCCGCCCATGGACAAGCCGGCGAGCTGATAAGGACCGCGTGGCTGTACGCTCTTGATGGCCTCAACATACTCCCTCGCCATCTCCGGAATGCTCAGATGAGGTTTTGCCTCGCCGTTTAGTCCGCGTGCCTGCAGGCCGAAGAGCGGTTGCTCTGTCCCCAATGCTTTAGCGAGAGGCGCGTAGAAGAGGACATGTCCGCCAAAAGGGTGGGGGCAAAACAGAGGCGCGCGCGAACCGCCGGTTTGTATCGGCACCAGTGAGTTTGGGCGTGTGCTTCCACGGGTCAGGGCTGTTGCGAGCAGTGTTGGTGTCTGGTGTTCCAGGATCAGGGAGACAGCCAATCTCTCTCCCGTGATCTGCTCGATGTGATCGAGGACGCTTAAGGCGCTCAACGAATCGCCACCAAGGTCAAAGAAGCTGTCGGTCAGGGCAACGTCATCCAAGCCCAAAATATCCCGATAGACCGCCGCAATTCGGCGATCTAAAGCTGCCTCAGCAGACGCCTCGACGACAATCGGTTCGCGCGCTTCGTTCCCAACCGAGCGATCGACGGTAATGGCCGCAGTACTAAATTGATTCAGATCCTCATTTTGTCCGTGCTCATTAATCGCAACCGCATCGACCCAGTACCGTTTGCGGTCAAAGGGATAAGGCGGAAGGGGAGCACGCGGGGGGGTTGATCGTGCAGACTAGACCAATCAATGCCAACGCCGCAGGTCCAGAGCTTGCCCAGGGTCTGCAACACTCGCGCGTGATCGCCTTGCCCATGATCACCTCCCAGCAAGGCTGGAAAAGCAACGGGACCTCGAAGGCTGTCCTTTGACTTCACCTGCCTGGAAAGTGTGGTCAGGGCTGCGCCTGGCCCCATCTCGAGGAACAACTCGTGGCCCGATTGCACCAGCCGATCGAAAGCTGCATAGAATTGCACCGTCTCTCGTAGATTGCGGACCCAGTAGCCGCCGTCAAGGGGCACGTTCGCCTCAAGCCAGTCACCGAGCACTGTTGACATGAATGGTATTTGCGGCGCGTGCAACTCCACTTGTTCTGCATGCATCCTAAACTCCGACAGAATCGGATCGAGCAGAGATGAATGCACCGCATGACTTGCGCGTATTCGTTTGCTCGCAATGGATCTCGCCTTCAATCGCTCATGAAACGCTGCGATGTCGGATGCTGCACCCGAAACCACGCACTGACGCGGTCCGTTTATTGCCGCCAATGAGAGGCTTTCATTCCAATAAGGTTGGAGCTCTTCAGGCGACAGGCTGACTGCAACAATGCCGCCAGCAGGCACACGCGAGGTTATCTGTCCTCGAACCAGTGTCAGGCGAAGGGCTTCGGGTAACGAGATGATGCCCGCAATGTGAGCGGCTGCATATTCTCCGATGCTGTGGCCTGTCACAGCTGCCGGGAAAATGCCCCACGAGATGAAGAGCTTCGCCATTGCATATTGCGTAGCAAAGACGACAGGCTGTATGACGGCTTCCAGCTGAGATTCAAGCTCGCCATCAGATTTGCATTCGCTGTAAAGCAGAGGGCGGAAATCAAAATGCGCGATGTCGTTAAGCCACTTTGCGCATTCATCGATGGCGCTGCGGAATATCGGCTCTTTTTCATAAAGCTCCCGACACATTCCAATCTGCTGGCCGCCCTGGCCGGAAAACATGAATACTACGCCGTGTTCACTGCTCGATACCTCTCGCGGTGCGCCCGTCTGCAGTGCCGCCTGATCGAATTTGTCGGCCAGTTCCAAAAGATCAGATCCCACGAAGCTTGAGCGATATCGCAGAGGAGCTCGACCCCTTTGCAAGGTGTATGCGATGTTCGCTACGCTGTGTTGAATATCGCTTTGGCGCATAAAGCCGGCCAGCTGCCGGAGCATTTCGGTCACTGCCGAACTGCTCGCCCCCGATACTGGAAACAGGTGCAACCTGCGACCGCCTAGCTCTTCGCTTCGCGGCGGTGCCTCCTCGAGTATCGTGTGCGCATTCGTGCCACCAATGCCAAATGAGCTGACCCCGCCGCGCCGTGGCTCGCGGCCCTTGGGCCAAGCGGTACAAGTAGTGTTTACGAACACCGGGCTCTCCTGAAAGTCGATATTTGGGTTTGGCTTGTCGAGATGCAGGCTAGCGGGAATGACTCCCCTGTTCAGCATTGTGGCGACCTTGATCAATCCCGTTACCCCCGCAGCGGCGTCGAGATGGCCGACGTTTGTCTTTACGGAACCTATCGCACAGAATTGCTTCCTTGCGGTTTGGGGACGGAAGGCCTTGGTCAGGCCGGAGATTTCGATGGGATCTCCAAGGTAGGTTCCCGTTCCATGCGCCTCGACATATCCAATAGTGTCCGCAGATACGTCAGCATTTCTGAGGGCGGCTTGAATTACCGCAGCCTGTCCATCGGCACTGGGTGCTGTGAAGCCGACCTTGCCGGCGCCATCGTTGTTGATGGCGCTGCCCTTTATGACTGCCCAGATATAATCGCCGTCTCTGCAGGCATCGTTCAGCCGTCTGAGAACAACGACCGCAGCCCCACTGCCTCTCACCGTTCCTTGTGCTTTAGCATCGAACGCCCGGCAGTGGCCGTCAGGAGACAAGATGTGGCCTTGTTGATGGAGATAGCCTTTTCCATGGGGCAGGGAAATCGATGCAGCGCCTGCCAGCGCCATATCGCACTCGTTACTGCGCAGACTCTGGCAAGCGAGGTGGACAGCCACCAGCGAAGTGGAGCACGCCGTCTGCACTGACACGCACGGGCCGGTCAAGTTGAGCTTATAGGCGATGCGCGTCGCTGTGAAATCGCAGCCATTGAGAATGCGTATCTGCAACTTCTCTGAATCAAGTAGGTCGCGGCCTGCTCCGCGGTCAACGAGATAGTGATTGGCCCCCACGCCGGCAAAGACACCTACACGCCCTTCTTCCGTCCCGCGCGACCCGTGTCCCGCATGGTCGAGCGCCTGATACGCCGTTTCCAGTAGGATTCGCTGTTGTGGGTCCATCCACGCTGCTTCCTTAGGCGAGATGCCGAAAAACGGCGCGTCAAACAGTTCAACTCCGCTAATGACAGCTTCGCGCCTTACATAATTAGGCGAGCGGAAAGTGTCGGGATCCACGCCAGCTTCTCGCAACGTCTGTTCATCCAGATCTGCGATGGACTCTATGCCATCGACCAAATTGCTCCAGAATTGATCGACGTTCTCCGCCCCCGGGAACTTGCCCGCCATTCCGATGATCGCAACAGCATTGTGGTCCTGCTTGGGCTCGTTTTCGCTAGCGACCACAAAGCCAATTGGTTTAGTTAAATCCTGTCCGGAGCACGGAACGACTGGAATTGTGGCCAAGTGCGCTGCGAGCGTTCTTATGGTGGGGTGCTCGAACATCTCAAGAATCTTGCAACCAATACCCAAGCGATCTTGGATACGCGCCTGAACCTGAACGACGGCCAGGGAATGCCCGCCAACATCGAAGAAATTGTCGTCGACGCTGACGGTGTCCAGCTTCAGCACGTCCTTCCATATTTCGGCCAGCTCCGTCTGCAAGCCACCGGTTGGTAAGGTCGCGGCCTTTAATCTCCGGCCGTTTCTCGGCTCGGGAAGAGCACGCCGATCGATCTTCCCGCTACGATTGGTGGGTAGATGCGGGAGGAACACGAAGTGTGAGGGAATCATATGGCTAGGCAGCGCGGCGCGAAGAAAAGACTGAAGTTCATCGGGATCCTCCGAACTCTCCCGTCGCCTCACCACATAGGCTATCAGGCTCGCATTTTCATCGGGGCGGTCTGTCAGCGTGACGCAGCATGCTTTGACGTTTTCGTGCTCCATCAGGCACTGCTCGATTTCGGCAAGCTCAACCCGCATGCCGCGAATCTTGATCTGTCCGTCTTTCCGGCCCAAGAACTCAATCGTGCCGTCTGACCGATATCGGGCCAGATCCCCAGTCTTGTAGAGCCTGGATTGCGGATCATCATCGAACGGGTTTGGCCAGAAAACCTCCTTCGCGAGTTCATCGTGATTGATGTAGCCGCGGGCTATGCCGATGCCCCCGATATAGAGCTCGCCGACTGCGCCAACCGGTGCGGGATTTCCATAGCGATCGAGGATGTAAGCTTTGGTGTTGATGGCGGGGCGACCAATGGGTGGCCTTAGCACCTCGGCTTTTACCTCGGTCCTTATACAGTAAACGGTCGTTTCCGTAGGCCCATAAGAATTGAAAATGCGCCGCTTGTCACCCCATCGCTCAATGAGGCTCGAGGGCAAGGGTTCTCCACCTGACTTGATCAGGGTTAGATCGGGAAGATCTGTCGACGGCAAAGACATCCACGCTGTCGGCGTAAGACCGGCAGCGGTGATGCGCTCATGGCGCATGAACTCGACAAGCTCTGCTCCAGGCAGCGATGCTGATGGCGGTGCCAAGCACAATTGACCACCAGAAGATAAGGCCAGCATAAAATCAAACAGCGATGCATCAAATCCGCAGGAAGCGAACTGTAGTACCCGGCTATCAACACCTAACTGATATGTTCGTTTTAAATCCTCCGCCATGTTGGAAGCGCTCCGATGCTCAACGATTACGCCTTTCGGCTGACCCGTGGAACCGGATGTATAGATCACGTAAGCCAAATCTGCTGGGCCGGCCGGGCAGTGCGGAGGCGTGACTTCATGCAGAGCAATTTCAGTGTTGTCCTTGTCGAGGAGAACCACCGCGCATCCATTCGCACCTTCAATGTTTAGCCCCGACAGGGCCTTCCCGAACGTCTGTTCTTTAAGCTCCGCTTTGCTGATGACGACAGTGACGCCAGCGTCCCGCACCATGAACCGCACGCGCTCAGGTGGCAGTCTCGGATCGAGAGGAAGATAGACGGCCCCCGCCTTCAGTACCGCCAGAAAGCTGACAATGAGATCACAGGAACGCTCAACCAGGACGCCGACGACGTCTCCAAGGCGGACGCCTTTTGAAATTAGATGACGGGCAAGCCTGTTTGCCCTTTGCTCAAGCAGGGCATAGCTGAGTGCCTCCAATGGGCAGCTGACAGCCATATTGTCTGGATGAGCGGCAGCCTGCGCTTCGATCAGGTTGTGCAGGCACATGTGGGAGGGAAAACTTGCACCTGTCTCGTTAAAATCGTGCAGGAGCTGGTGCTCCTCTCCTGGCGTCAGAAGACTAAAGTCGCCTATCCGTCGCGCTGGCGCATTTGCAACCGCCTCAAGCAATAGAGAATAGTGCTTCGCCAGCCGCTCGATGGTGCTAGGATCCCACAAATCAGCATTGTATACGATGTAAAGGCGGAGACTTTCTTTGCCGGCTAAGATTCGAAAATCAAGATCAATCCAAGTATCGGTCGCGCAAAACCGAATCTGTGCAGGCAACCCGGAGAGATCCACTTCGCATGACGTGAACCCAAGAGAACTGACCGCCTCCGGGGTGTAGTTGAAAACCGCCTGCGCGAGCGGATTTCGACCGGGTGCAGCGGGCAGCTTAAGTTTCTCCAGCAGCAGCGGTAGAGGAAAATGCTCGTGGCTGCGCGCGCTGCGCATGACTTGACGCACCCGCTGCAAATGGTCGAGGAAAATGGGATTCCCGGAAAGACTCTGCCGAAGGCCCGCTAGCGTCGCAAAATAGCCGAAGGTCCCGGAAAAATTTCCTGCCGGACGCCCGAGCCGTGGCACGTAGACGGTAATGTCGTCCTGATCGCCATAACGATGCAGCAGAACATAGTAGGCAGCAAGCAGGACGGTGGAGAGCGTGACATTTTCTTTATGCGCCAGTCGCTCCAGACGCGCGGCCAGGGGCATCTCGATATCCACGGAGAAAACTGACCCGCTGTGCGTGACAAGTGCAGCACGTGGTCTGTCGGTCGGAAGGGCTAGGTTGGGCTCATGATCGACAAATTGTGTGCGCCAGTAGGACAACATGCGCTCTCCGTCGTCGCCGACAAGAAGCTGCTCCTGCCAGGCTACGAAGTCGTCGTAAGGAGCCGCCGTGGTCAGACTCGGCATGCCCACGTTGACGCGACACGCCTGGTATAGCCTCCCGAACTCGTGCAGGAAGATGTGAATGCTGTGCGCGTCGGCAATTATGTGATGGAAATTGAGGAGGAGAATCTCTTCCTTTGCCCCGCGAATGAACAGGTGAGCACGAAAGACCGGCCCATGCTCCAGATCGAAAGGCAAGCGAGCTTCCGCCGCGATCGATTGGTAGAAGCCCGCGTCGTTTGTGTTATGCAGCCGAACGACATGAAAGCTCAAGGAGCCTGTCTTATGAGTGAGCTGAACGACGTTCTCGCCTTGCTGGTGAAAGGTCGTGCGCAGCATTTCATGGCGCTCTATCAATGATTGCAGGGCGCGCCGCAAGGCGTCAATGTCGAAAGGCGCCTCTATGCGCAGCTCGACTGGCAGATTGTATTCGCTCCCGCTTGGTCTCTTTTGATGATGTAGCCAAAGGCCCAATTGGCCATGCGAGAGCGGGCGCGTGACGGAATCCATTACTTTCTCCAACGACCTCTTCGCTGAAGAAGCTACGGGATTTTTCCCCAAAGTAGTTTGAATTTTTCTTAAAAATTCTGTAACTTCCCGACAAAGTATCCGCATTATTAGATAACCATTCAAAATCGTTTCGTCTTCAGACGGGTACACCCCATTAGCAATGTGACTTTTAAAAAATACTACGCAATTGTCGCAGTGTTTTCACACATTTTTACGCGATTACAGCCGTCAACAGTATATCAATTCGGCCCCAGTCATTAACGACATCACGCGTCCAACGCAGATAGCAAGAGAAGCGTGAATCGATTTGACCGTTTCGCCGATCGGGCAAGGGCTGTGGAGCGTCTCCATGCAGTGACGAATGCACCGAATCGGCAGAGAAGCACAATGCACGTTTGGGTATTTCGGCATTCACAGCTAGCGGTCCCGATGCTGCAGATGCGAGAAGTGCTGAGCCGAGTTGAGCAGGAACGGGCTGAAAAAATTCGTCACTTTGATCAGCGTCTTTCATACCTCCAGTCAAAGTTTGCGTTTCGAACCATCCTTGCTGCGCATTTGCATGTTCCGCCCCGAGACCTCCAACTGACCGTTTCATTGTTCGGTAAGCCCCGCTTGCTGGGGCACGATATTGAAGTGAGCCAGTCTCACAGCTACGATTGGTCCGCCGTCGCCGTATCGGCCTCGGGCTTGGTTGGGATAGACATTGAGCATTGCCGCCCTTTGCCAAATTGCCGCCAGATGGCTGGCCACGTTATGACCGACCAAGAGGCAAGAAGTTTTAGAGAGATTCCCCAAGAGCTTCGTGCGCGAAAGTTCTTGGAGCTATGGACCAGGAAAGAGGCCGTACTAAAATGCGTAGGTCTTGGTCTCCACCAGGATCCGCGAAGCCTTAACACGGGCTGGCATGAGCCAGCCGTGCAATTTGGTCACCTACAATATTACCTCAACGCACTCGCCTGCGGGCGACTGATAGGGCATGTAGCATCGCATAAACCCCAACAGTTCCTTATGCACGGACTGCCACCACAACTGGCTATTTGCCGCCGTGTATGCCAGGACCACATCAAAGCCTAGGCCCTGTTGACAAAGTGTTTCGGCCAATGCGACCGTGGAGTCACGAGGGACACCATGGCGGCACTTAGGGTCTATGATCTCAAAGATCACGTTCTTGCGCTTGATCTCGGAGACCTGCTGCAACTTTTGGCTCCTCATTCTTTAGAAGCACGCTGGGTCGTCTCGACGATCAAGTCGTCCAAACCTGGGCACGAATGGTTTGAGGCTACCGGTGAAGGGGCAAGCGGCTTGAGGGGTTGGCACAAGGGGTGGCCAGCTTTCGGGCTCTGATTTAGCCGCCTTGGCTGAGAATACACGGCAGGTTATCTGGGGAGAGTTCGTTGGCTCTGTACCCCCGCAGTCAGAAAAGCCGTGGGTGATAATCCGGGCGGTCGACAGCACGTTCTATGAGATCGTTTCGGAAGACGAGGCGGTACTGAACAAGATTAGCTCGACCTATAAAGACGTCCGAACCGGGGAGGCTCCGATTACGTCATGGCTCTTGGACCATGGCGACGAATGATGGCAGCCAGACGCGAACGGCAGCGAGAGCAAGGAATGCCATGAACGACTTCGCCGTTTTATCATAGCGCGTGGCTATGCGACGGAACTGCTTGAGGCGGTTGAACATCCGCTCGATGCGGTTTCGATCTTTGTATGCTCGGTAGTCGCAGGCAGGCGGGTTCTTGCGGTTGGCCTTCGGCGGAATGACTGGTCTGATCCCATGGATCAGGAGTTCTTCACGCAGGAAATCACCGTCATAGCCTTTGTCGGCAAGAAACAATCTCGGTTTGCTGACCGGTATCGCCAGTAGATCAGGAACGGCATTGTAATCCGAAGCCTCGCCACCCGTCAGGATGAAGCCGAGAGGGCGTCCTTGACCGTCTGCGCGGGCGTGGATTTTTGTCGTAAAGCCGCCGCGTGATCGACCAAAAGCCTCCTGATAAGTCCCCCTTAGCGCCCGCAGCCTGCGAGTGGCCGCGAACTGTGGTGCTGTCGATCATGTGTTGCCAGTCATCCGTCAGCCCGAGTTCGACCAGGGTCTCAAGGAGAGCGTCCCAAACGCCCTGTTCGGCCCAACGGCGAAAACGCACATAAACGGAATTCCACTTGCCGTAGCGCTCATGCATGTCACGCCAAGGACATCCGACCCGCAGAACATACAGCATGCCGTTCAGGTATCGTCGATTATCGTGCGAAGGCCGGGACTTCCTCCCCCGCTCGGTGGGCAACAGCCCCTCGATGATCCGCCATTCCATATCCGTGAGGTCGCCCCGAGCCAAAACTGCCTCCTAAAAGGCAGTCTTGAATCACGCTTCTGCTGATTTGGGAATCCACTTTGTCAACAGGGCCTAGAGATTCAACGTCCTCCGCTTTGCTTTGCTCCCTTGTCCTGGGAGACAAAGCCGCAGGTTTCGAGCTCGTGACGAGGTCGACTGTCATGCTGAGAAATCTCACCCCCGCGGTTTAGGTGATTGCATCGCCCCCCGCGAGACGCTTTCCAGAATATTTGAACCGACGAGCCGCCGGTCTGGGCCATAAACGCGAAGCCTTCTGCCGGCTCGCCTGCGCGCGAAAGAGCGGTCTTGACGCGGCAATGGCGTTGTCGGTGAACGTAACCATGGTTCGATTTTCTCTTCAGTCCGTGACCTGTTTGCGAATCACATCTGCACGGACCGTCTCGAAACAGTGTAACGTCTCTAGCACTGCTATGACTCTTGCGCGCTATTGCTAGGAAACGTCGGGCAGCCGACACGTGCTGTTGGGTTTGTCGACTCCGTGCCACAGGGGGCGTTCGGCCCGAGTCTTTGCCGACTGGCACATAAAGCATTGCCAAATATGCAGAAGATCTTCTCAGATGCTTGGAAAAGCAATTGGCACGGCTTTTGACACTCCCTCATCGGAAGTATGCCGTCTTACCTGGCTGACTCGCTCCATAGCACTCAAGAACGAAGGCAATCTAGCGGCTGGTCCTATTACGGCGCGCTTCGGGTGGGCGATCGTTACGCCGCTGTGAAGGGAGCACCTCACGAGGCGGAAGGGCTCGAACTGCTGAAATTCTACGTGGCTTCGCCTGAAGTGCAGGGAGGGATTTGTGAGGCATTGGCCTGTACGCGGCCGAGTAGGAGGCGCTCAGTACATGAGTGCGGAAGTGCCACTGCGTCAGGGGAGCGGATCAAATCCGAATGGTGATTCCAGACTCTAAGTGGATCAACGACTACACGACAATGCTGATGAAGCGTCCGGCAAGATCTACGCCACTGATATCTGGCCGATGCAATCTATCGCATCGATGGCGTTCTGAACGTCTGCATCCAAAAATAGACAGCCGCAACGAGGCCGCGGCAGGTCGCCTTCATTTACTTTGCCTCCTTACCGAAGGTTGAAACATGTCGCTGACACGAGACGTCGCCAATACGATCGCCAGCCTCACCTATGACGAGCTGCCGGCACACGTACGTGGCAAGGCGAAGCTTCTCGTCCTCGATCATGTTGGTTGCATGATTGCGGGAAGCACGACGCGCGGGGCTCATCAGATGACACCCTACCTGGCGCGCATCGATTCCGGTGGCCCCAGCACCGTTTTCGGCACATCACTGCGCTTCCATCCCGCTAATGCGGCCCATGCCAACGCGCTCAGCGCCAGCATGCTCAGCCTCGACGATTCCTACATCCTCTTCGGCCATCCAGGCGCGTCGATTATCCCAGCCGCTCTCGCCGTCGCCGAAGACGTCGGCAGCTCCGGCAAGGAGCTGATTACAGCGATTGTCGGCGGCTACGAAATGTCGCTGCGCCTTGGCACGGCCATGCGTCCCAGTGAGGATCGCGACCGCCAAGTCAAGGGCTACGCCACCTGGCAAATCTTTGGCGCCTGCACCGCGGCAAGCTTGTTGTACCGGTTTACCGCCACGCAGATCGCGGACGCCTACGGCCTGACCCCAATGCATGCCCCGCTCCCCTTCTTGCGCAAGTTCCACTCGCGGCCGATGAGCCTGCTGAAGAACAATTACGGATGGGCGAATAAGGGCGCGATCACCGCGGTCGACCTTGTACGCGCCGGTTTCCATGGCAATCGCACCATCTTTGACGGCGATGACGGGTTCTGGGCTATGGCCGGGTCCGACCGCTTTGAAGCCGGAGACATGCTCGATCGGTGGGGTGAGCGCTACTTCATCCTCGAGACCGGTTTCAAGCCGTTTGGCGTCTGCCGCTGGATCCACACGGCGGTTGACTGCTTGCGCGCGTTGCTGAGCCGCCACCGTCTCGGCCGCGCCGACATCAAGGGCATTCACGTTGAAACGGTGAGCGAGTTCGTCCGCGACTTCAACGGCCCGTGGCCGCAATCGACTGTCGAGGCCGCGTTCCATATCCCGTATGCGCTCGCTCTCGAACTGCACGACAAGTCCTCCGCGACGGGCCTGCGCGAAGACGACTTGGCGGACAAAGATCTCCAAGAAACAGCGTCCCGAATAAGTCTCGCAACACTCGCCGGCGCTGATGAGAAGTTCTATGCGAAAAAGCTGCTGCCTGCCCGCGTCAACGTGATCCTCTGGAATGGCGAAACTCTTTGCGAAGAGGCCGAGATACCGACCGGCGCCCCCGGCGGGCCCGCTTTTGGGCCGGTGGAGGTGGAAGCCAAGTTCCTCACTCTTACAAGTCCCATTATCGGCGAGGCGAATGCGGTGCGCCTGAAGGAAGCTCTCCTCGAATTGGAGTCTCTTTCCGTCCGCGAGGCACTTGAATCATGCGCCGTGATGTGACGTCGCGCACCGGGGCGGTCGGTAAAGAGTCCCCCTCCCCTTTCCGAAACCAATTAACAGGAACCAACTGCAAGATGTCCACACTGAGCACACAGAGCACGCAGTCCAAACCCGTTCAAAAGGAGTCTACCGGAGGGGCGTTCTACGCCGGGCGCGGCGTTGCCAAAATGCCCATGATCTCCCACGCCAAAGGCATCTTCTTTTGGGACACCGACGGCAAGCGCTATCTCGACGGGTCGTCAGGCGCCGTCGCCGCCAATATCGGCCATGGCAACGAGCGCGTATGCGACGCCATGATCGAACAAGCGAAGCGCTTTAGCTACGTCGTCCGTACGGCGTTCACCAGCGAAGCAACCGAAACGCTGTGCGGGATGATCTCGGAGCTTGCGGGCCCGGGATTCGATCAGACCTTTCTTGTCTCTGGCGGTTCGGAGGCGATCGAATCCACCCTCAAACTTGCACGTCAATACGCCGTGGTCACGGGTCAACCGAAGCGCTCGAAGATCCTTGCGCGCATGCCAGGCTACCATGGTTCGACGCTCGGCGCCGCTGCGGTCACCGGTGATCCGGATCGCGACCAGATGTTCGGCCCGATTATGCGGGTAATGCCCAAGATCCCGGCACCATTGAGCTATCGCATCCCCGAGGGCTACGACGTTCACTCCTATGCCGACCACTGCGCGGACGAGCTCGAAAGACAGATCCTCGCGGAAGGTGAGGACACGGTACTCGCTTTCATCATGGAGCCAGTCGGGGGCGTCGCCACCGGCGCCTTGGCCGCGCCGAACAGTTACTATACCAAGGTCCGGAAGATTTGCGACCGCTACGGCGTTCTGTTGATCTTTGATGAGGTCATGTGTGGCGCCGGCCGGACCGGAACCTTTTTGGCCGCCCATCACTGGCCCGACGCGTTGCCGGACCTTGTCGCCTGCGCCAAGGGCTTGAGCGCCGGATACACGCCACTCGGCGCCATGATTGCCCCCAACAGGATCGTCGACAAGGTTGTCGAAGCTGGTGGCTTCTTGCATGGCCACACCTATTCCGGCAATCCCCTCTCCTCGGCGATCGGGGTCGCGGTTCTCACCGAGCTGGTGAAGCAGAATCTGATGGAAAATGCCCAGCGCATGGGAGTGATCCTTCGTCAAAAGCTAAACGCATTGAAGGATAGCAGCACAACAATTGGCGACATGCGCGGCATGGGGCTTTTGAACGCTGTGGAAATCGTCGAGGACAAAGCCACCAAGGCTATTTTCCCCGCCGCTAAGCAGGCGTCTTACCGCGTCTCGGAGATCGCCCGCGAACTTGGCCTCCATATTTATTCGCGCCGCGCCGCGAGCGGAAAATTCGGGGAGTGGTTCATGGCAGCTCCACCGCTCATCATAACCGAGTCGGAAATCGACCTGTTCATCGAGCTTCTCACAGAGACGTTCCGTACGTTTGAGAGCGAAATCCGATGAAGCCCGCTTGTCTTCATCCTGACCCGACGCAATCCACGTTGGATGCTTTTGATGTGCAGGGCCCCCTACCTCTGCCGCCACAGGCTCGCATCGCCGGGATGACGCCGGACAAGGAGCTCATAACTGCTGCAACGGCTTGGCGCCACGAGTTCCATCGCTATCCCGAGCTTCTGGCAGAGGCGGCGCCACAATGTGATGCTCGAAGACGCTTCTTTGAACCGGTTCGGCATCGAGGAGGTCTACGGGCCCAAGAAGGCTGTCGAGGATGTGACGCGCGCTGGCTAAAAGGTTTAGGCCCTGTTGACAAAGTGGATTCCCAAATCAGCAGAAGCGTGATTCAAGACTGCCTTTTAGGAGGCAGTTTTGGCTCGGGGCGACCTCACGGATATGGAATGGCGGATCATCGAGGGGCTGTTGCCCACCGAGCGGGGGAGGAAGTCCCGGCCTTCGCACGATAATCGACGATACCTGAACGGCATGCTGTATGTTCTGCGGGTCGGATGTCCTTGGCGTGACATGCATGAGCGCTACGGCAAGTGGAATTCCGTTTATGTGCGTTTTCGCCGTTGGGCCGAACAGGGCGTTTGGGACGCTCTCCTTGAGACCCTGGTCGAACTCGGGCTGACGGATGACTGGCAACACATGATCGACAGCACCACAGTTCGCGGCCACTCGCAGGCTGCGGGCGCTAAGGGGGGACTTATCAGGAGGCTTTTGGTCGATCACGCGGCGGCTTTACGACAAAAATCCACGCCCGCGCAGACGGTCAAGGACGCCCTCTCGGCTTCATCCTGACGGGTGGCGAGGCTTCGGATTACAATGCCGTTCCTGATCTACTGGCGATACCGGTCAGCAAACCGAGATTGTTTCTTGCCGACAAAGGCTATGACGGTGATTTCCTGCGTGAAGAACTCCTGATCCATGGGATCAGACCAGTCATTCCGCCGAAGGCCAACCGCAAGAACCCGCCTGCCTGCGACTACCGAGCATACAAAGATCGAAACCGCATCGAGCGGATGTTCAACCGCCTCAAGCAGTTCCGTCGCATAGCCACGCGCTATGATAAAACGGCGAAGTCGTTCATGGCATTCCTTGCTCTCGCTGCCGTTCGCGTCTGGCTGCCATCATTCGTCGCCATGGTCCAAGAGCCATGACGTAATCGGAGCCTCCCCGGTTCGGACGTCTTTATAGGTCGAGCTAATCTTGTTCAGTACCGCCTCGTCTTCCGAAACGATCTCATAGAACGTGCTGTCGACCGCCCGGATTATCACCCACGGCTTTTCTGACTGCGGGGGTACAGAGCCAACGAACTCTCCCCAGATAACCTGCCGTGTATTCTCAGCCAAGGCGGCTAAATCAGAGCCCGAAAGCTGGCCACCCCTTGTGCCAACCCCTCAAGCCGCTTGCCCCCTTCACCGGTAGCCTCAAACCATTCGTGCCCAGGTTTGGACGACTTGATCGTCGAGACGACCCAGCGTGCTTCTAAAGAATGAGGAGCCAAAAGTTGCAGCAGGTCTCCGAGATCAAGCGCAAGAACGTGATCTTTGAGATCATAGACCCTAAGTGCCGCCATGGTGTCCCTCGTGACTCCACGGTCGCATTGGCCGAAACACTTTGTCAACAGGGCCTAGGTTAGGTTCGGATTAGGCGGCACGCGTTCACGCAGATAGCCCGACATAGGGCGCAGTCTTGTTTTTCGAACGGCGGGCCTGCTGCTCGTCAGCACCGATCGCAAGTCTGAGAAAACGCCGGGCAACCGACACCTGCTGTCGTGTCTGTCGAGACCGCGACACATTGTTTTCGGTCTGGCTGCCTGCTGCATTCCGGGTCAAGCCATTGAAAAACTCCATAAAGTATTTCTAGGGCTCCCTCGGCACAATTGGCATGACTTTTGAAATTCTCTTCCTGAAGGCGAAGCGAACGTTCCCTTAGCCCCGCAACCGTTCCGGTGGTCTGCCAAGTCAAAGTTTAAATGAGGAAGCAAAGATGATTGTCCAAAGTGCGCCAGATCGTGAGGAGGAATTCGCGACGTTCCACCATCTCGAGTCTGAAGTGCGGAGCTACTCCCGTCGCGCTCCTGCAGTTTTCACAACAGCGCGGGGGGCCCAGTTATTTGCGCGCGACGGAACCGCTTATCTCGATTTTCTGATGGGGTGCTCAAGTCTAAACTATGGTCACAATCCCCCCGAGTTGAAAAACGCGCTCGCAGATTACATTGCCGGCGACGGCATCACGCACAGTCTCGACCTGTATAGTGAAGCCAAGGAGTCTTTTTTGCGGGAATTGGATGAGACGATTTTCAGACCGCGACAACTCGACTACGTAGTTCAGTTTCCCGGTCCAACCGGCGCTAACGCGGTCGAGGCTGCCCTCAAGTTAGCGCGCAAGATAACTGGTCGGTCCAACATCATTGCGTTCACCAATGGCTTTCATGGTCTGAGCCTTGGCGCTCTCTCCTGTACCGGCAACAGGTACCACCGCGCAGCCGCCGGCCAGCTGCTCGGCGGCGTCACGCGGCTACCCTATGACGGCTATCTTGGGTCCAGTGTAGACACCGCCGACTACCTTGATCACCTGCTTTCTGATCCCTCCAGCGGTGTGGACACGCCGGCTGCGGTGATTGTCGAGACAGTCCAGGGCGAAGGCGGCCTGAATGTCGCGAGCACGAAGTGGCTGCAAAAGGTGGCGGCCGTTGCGCGCAGACACGGAGCTCTGCTGATCGTCGATGACATTCAGGCGGGGGTTGGCCGGACCGATGCATTCTTCAGCTTCGAAACATCTGGGCTCCGTCCAGACATTGTCACAATGGCCAAATCGATATCGGGCTATGGTTTGCCTATGGCTGTCGTCCTGATTGATCGACTACTAGATGTGTGGCAGCCGGGAGAGCACACCGGAACCTTCCGCGGAAACTGCCATGCGTTCGTCACCGCCCGGGCAGCCCTGGAGCACTTCTGGCGAACGGACAGCTTGGCAGCGTCAGTCCGGGAGAAAGGCGATCTGCTGAAGAATCGCCTTGATCATATCGCGCAAAAGTACGACCCAGATCGAGTGTCAGCCAAAGGACGTGGTATGATGCGGGGCATCGATTTGAAGTGTGGCGAAATTGCCGGTCAGGTCGTCAGCACCGCATTTCAGAATGGCCTTGTTCTTGAGGCCGCAGGTCCCAAAGACGAGGTCGTAAAGTGTCTGCCACCTCTCGTCATTGTGGAGGATCAGCTTAACCAGGGCCTCGACATCCTCGAGGATGCTATTGACGGGGTGATGGGCAGGCGAGTGAACGGCCGCATAAGGCGTGAACCATGATCGTCAGCGATTTGATGAGGAGGAGCTGACAGCTCGGCGGGTCCAGACGACGAGCGGTTACTGCTCAAGACAATGGGATTGGCTTCACCTTCCACATCACTACGATCCATCCGGCGCCCGGCTCGAGATGCCCCATCAGAACCACCTGTAGGGGTCTACTGCATCTCTGGAGCGGGTTTGACCGGATTCGCGAGCGGATGAGGTCCATGCCGCTCGACTGGGCATCTACGCATGACGCTTATCTGCTGCGTGCCGAGACCGAATTGATGTTAGCCTGCGTCTTTATCGCTTCGCCGGCCGGCTGGGAGGTGCATGATGCGACCGGCGCATACGCCTTGAACTCCGAGGCGACCTGATGCCGTGACCGGCAGCGGCCAGACCTGTCTGGGCGGGCACAAAGTACGCTCGGCTGATCCGGGGCTGGCCCGGCAGGGCGACCGGCCCGATGCGCCATTGACGTCGGCACGCTGCGGCAAAACCGCTCAGCCCTTCATTTGCTCTATAAGCGCAGCTGGACGGCCAAGTCAGAACGAGCACGCTGCGAATAGACCACCTGGAGCAGCAGCGAATCAGACCAGCAACTTGATCCCCTCCTCGACAATCGGCTCATTTCGCACCTGCCATGTCGGGCGATTCCGAAGGGGCGATCGCATCGCCGACCGAGCAGTTTCTCATAATCAGGTAAAGCGCCAAGTTTGCAGGCGCGTTCCGCCATATGACGCGCTCCTGCCAGGCGGCGCGATCGTTACTGAGGACATCGTCTACGGCAGTCAGTTATGCGATCCACTCTGCCCGGCTTTCGGCCGCTACGCCAAGCTCTATGTCGGAGCGGCCCGTCGGCGCGGCCCGTCGGCGCGGCGTGGATCCTTTCATCGGGCGCAGGCTTGTCCGCCTGCTTGAAAGGGTCGGCACTGGATGTCGACTCAGCACTGAGGCAGCCATACGGCCGACAAAGGGACGTCAAACAGGTTCCGACGCTTACGTTCTCGGCAATTGCTGAGGCACTGACGTCATCGGGTATTGCCACCGGCGACGAGGTCGATCGCGTCACAGCCGAGCTCGACGCCTTTGCTGCGCGGGCTGATACTACAATCTCTTGCCCACGCATCTTCCAGGCTTTTGGGTCGAAAGCCCGTGGGCGCTCAGTTCCGACCGACCCAAGAGCGCGACATTCTGAGGGATCATAGCGGAGAGATATCCGCAATGAGCCCAGCCGGAGCGGCAAGCTGCCTCAGCATATGCCAGACGGCCACGCAGCCGCCTCGGAATGCTGGCACCCTCTGAGCCAGAGAGCTGGCTAAAGGACTCGAACGAACTTGAGCATCGCCGGCACCGCAGGTGGCGAAACCACTCTGTCGAGCATCAGCCATTGCGAAACGTGTAGCCATAACCGTTGAGCGCCGGCGCGCCGCCGAGATGGGGCATAGAGAACGCGCGATCCCTCTGGAAAGAAACCTTTTTGGACGAGGTCGATCATTCCTTGCATCGATTTGCCCTCATAGACGGGATCGGTAATCATACCCTCGAGCCGAGCGCCCAGGCGGATCGCCTCCTTGGTTTGCTCGGATGGAATGCCATAACACGGATATGCATAGTCTTCGAGCAACACCACGTCGTCCTCGACGAGGTCCGTACCGAGCTCAACGAGCATCGCTGTATGTTGGGCGATACGAAGCACCTGTGCCTTTGTCTTTGCAGGAGTGGCAGAGGCTTCGATACCGATCACTTTGCGCCGTCGACTGTCCTCGGAGAACCCGACGATCATGCCGGCATGCGTTGAACCGGTGACAGTGCAAACGACGATGTAGTCGAAGGCAAACCCAAGCTGTTTCTCCTGGGCGCGCACTTCCTCGGCGAACCCGACATAGCCGAGGCCGCCATTCGGGTGAGCAGATGCGCCGGCTGGTATCGCGTAAGGTCTGCCGCCCCTCGCCTTGACCTCATAGAGCGCTTTTTCCCAACTGTGCCGGATACCGATGTCAAAGCTATCACGACCAGACGCACCTCCGCTCCCATAATGCGACTCAAGAGAATGTTGCCGACCCGGTCGTAGGCGACATCCTCATGTGGAACCCAGCTCTCCTGAACCAGGAGACATTTCATTCCGATCTTAGCGGCTACCGCGGCGACTATGCGCGTGTGGTTGGACTGCACGCCGCCGACGGTGACGAGCGTATCTGCATCAGACGCGATCGCGTCGGGAACAATATATTCGAGCTTGCGCAGCTTGTTTCCGCCGAATGCGAGACCAGAGTTGCAGTCCTCGCGTTTAGCGTAGATCTCGACCTTGCCGCCCAGATGCTTGCCGAGCCGGTCGAGCTTCTCGATGGATGTGGGTCCAAAGGTGAGCGGGTAACGCTCGAATTTTTGCAGCATATTCTCTCCGGCGATGATCATTCAGCTGAAATAGCCACAAAACTCATTTAATAAGCGCTGCTTGGATTGGTCCGCCGGGCTCTCCGACCACCCATCTGAGCCTTGGCGATTTCCAGCGCTTTCCTTGCGACCGAGACGAAGCGATCCACATGTCGGCGTGCGGCGATGAGGCGACCATCGCCTCGGAAACGTACGACGACACCCGATCGACATCTGCGTTGTTGCCGGCTTTGCAAGCGCAGCCAGACCGCCAAACCAACAGACTTCGATAGAACGCAATGGGCTCTTGTTTGCGATTGGATCGGCACGAACCGCGCGGTTTCTGGGGCGAATTCTGGTAGGCGATTTTTGTGGCTCTGACGCCTCACAGAAAGTTTAGCTGCTCAATCGGATGCACGTCTACCTGATCGAAACGGGTGCCAGTGCCCTCGAAAGACTGGCCTCCCCGTGACCATAAGTTGCCGCATCGTAATTGATGAGCGTATCGGTCCTGGCTGTATCCAGCAGCTGATTAGTAATCTGTGTCGGAGTTGCGGACGTGAACTTGCTGCCAAGGATAGCGGCATAGCCTGCAACCACAGATGCCGCGACAGACGTTCCGGTTAGGCCAGTCTTGTCGCTCTCGACCCCCACTGTCAGGAAGTGGTTCTGCACCTCCGAATCTGAACCGGCGTAATTCGAATAGGAGGCGAGCTTTGCCTTGTTTTCGGGAGTGCCATTGCGCTCTAGCGCACCCACAAAGATTGCCGATTGCCTCCCAATCAGGTCGAGAGCAAGGAAATCAATATCCCCATCGGCAAGGGTATCTACCGCTACGGACCCGTTGCCGGCTGCCTTTGTGAAGACCGCAGCACCAGCCCGAGCCGCATCGACAATCGACTGCTCAAGCCGGTACTCGCTCACTGGTTCGTTAAGGCCATAGCTCAGATTAATGACATTGAGGCCCTGCTTCAGCGTGAGCGGAACTTGTTCCGAATAGTCAAGCTCGGTTATGTTTGCGCCAGGCGCGACCATGCCGGCTGCTTGAGCGACCCACTGCCCATGTCGCCGCCATTGGGAGCCATGGCCGAGATCCCCCACCTGTCCCATGTTACCAGTGAAGTCATCTATGATAGTTACCGACACGCCAGACCCATTATAGCCCGAGGCCCATGCTGTGCCGACGTCCGGGCTCATCCAGCAAAATGTGCCATCGGCATTTTGTGGGCAACGCGAGCTGCTGCCCTCCATGGCTGGCCTTGCAGCCCCTCCATCGCCGGCGAGCCTGGATCGGAGGTCATCGGCGAAACCGGGTTGTGCCGACGTCGATAGGACAAGACTGGCAAGGTACGCCACCGGCAACAATCGCTTTATCTGCATTCAACTCTCCTGTTTGAACTGTTCTTCATCAAAAAGACGAAGCATTTCACCCTGGCTAGGACGACCTCTGAACCAGAGACCGATGTTCAGCGGATTCAGATGAGCGTTCGCCAGGTATTTCAACGTGTCCGCCAGCCGGAGCAGCGAAGCCACATACGGCAATTCACATCCTGGGCGCCGCGATCCACCCACGTTCGGACGCATGAGGGTAGGGAGGCAGTCTAGTGGATCGAAACGGGTGCCAGCGCCCTCGGAAGGCTGGCTTCGCCGCGGCCGTAAGTCGCCGGATTGTAGTTGACGAGCGTATCGGTCCTGGCTGTATCCAGCAGCTGATTAGTAATCTGTTTCGGAGTTGCGGACGTGAACTTGCTACCAAGGATGGCGGCATAGCCTGCAACCACAGGTGCCGCATGAGACGTGCCGTATAGGCCAGTCTTGTCACCCTCGACACCCACGGTCAGGAACTGGTTCCGCACCTCGGGGTTTGAGCCGGGATAATTCGAGTATCGGGCCAGCCGTGTCTTGTTCGCGGGAGTGCCATTATGGTCGAGCGCACCCACGAAGATTGCCGTTGGCGCCCCGATCAGCCCGAGGGTTAGCCCATCGAAATCCCCTTCGTGCGGCCTACCTACCTCGTTGCTGCGGTTGTCGGCACTCTTTGTGACGATGGCAGTGCCCGCCCAGGCGGCATCGACGATCGCCTGCTCGCGCGGATGCTGGCTCAGTGGCTCTATAATGCGGTAGCTCGCATTGATGATATTGAGGCCATCCTGCAGCCCGATCGGAGACCCCTCGAGATAGTCATACTTGAATACGTTTGCGCCAGGGGCGACCATGCCGGCAATTTCAGCGACCCAATCTCCATGTCGCTGCCTCTGCGTACCGCGACCGAGGTCTGCATCGAATGGCTGTTCCTTGAAATCATCTATGACATTTATCGATACGCCGGAACCGATAAAGCCTGATGTCCATGCTTCACCAATATCTGGGCTCATCCAGCAGAATGTGCCGTCGGCATTTTGTGGACAGCCCGAGCTACTGCTTTCCGCGGCTGGATTACCGGTCGTTCCTTTGCGGCTGATACCGGCATCGAGATCACCCGCGAAACCGGGTGCAGCCAACAGGCATGCTATAAGACCGACAACGAAACCTGCCGGGAACAATTGTGTTTTGTGCATAATCAACTTCCTGTCTGATTGTTCTTCATCAATGAAAGTTACGACCTTGCCTTTCACCATCGCTAAAATTCACCCCTGAACCGAAGGTCGAGTTTCCATCGGCTTGGCTCGAGGTTTGTCATGTATTTCAACGTGTCCGAGGGCCGCAGTTGCGAGGCGGCCAGACGGCAATTCACTGTATGGAAGCCGCCGAGGGCGCCATAGTCAGCCGTGCAAGGTCGTTCCGTCAGGTTCCCGCCCAAAATCGAACTGACGGTGAGAGAAAGCGTCGTGGACGGCGTCGGTCGCTTTTGCAGAATAAAGCCGAGTTTTACACCTGGGTCGATTCGGACCTTTTCGGCACGTTGGCCGGTGCTCGCGCCCCACAGGAGACCGAAATCATCCGACAGCTGCGTCAACATTTCAAATCGCATGTCGATCCATCTGCTGTGGTACCACTTGTCGAAAGACACTTTGGTACCACCCGACAGCTCGTATCCGCCTTGCCCCAGATGGTTGGCGGCCGCGGTTAGCTCCGAACCCTGGTAAATGCCGACAAGGCTGGTCTCCTGTCCGTTCGCAGTCATAGCGCTGACGAAGAATGCCATCACAAACAGGACGTAGCTCGCCAACCGTATGCACATCTGCAGCGCCCATTGTCGGACCCGCCAGCAAATCATGTAAACCCTCGCCGCATCTTCAAACCGCACGGAGGCTCTAGCCGCAGACGCAGGGCCGCCAGCGGGCAACGTATTCATTCGCAACAAATCTGTGATCCCCCGTCCTTCAATTTTGTCGAGCCATCTCTTCGCTCTTCCCTGGCAAGCTGCTCCCGCCCTATCGACGAAATCCAGCAAAATTCGTGCCATCTATATGACAGTGTAAGGGGAAGGGATTATACATTTGTTTTCAGCGGCTTAGCTAAAAACGTCCAAGATGCCGGCCAACCAAGGCTGTGTCGTCAAACCGACAAAGCCGACACAATTGACGGATGTCGACGAACACGCTGAGCGTGACCCCCCGCATGGGCACAGGAACACTCCCTTCGCGCTCCGGCCATACATCGGAGAGTCCTCGAACGGCCTCCATATTCGACGCAATCCTCTTCGGCCGGGCATTGCGCCGCATGATTTGAAGTTCTGAACGCGAGTACGTCTGAAAATGCATGCCCGGCAAAGACGAAGCTGCCTGCCGGGCTGGGTTCGCCTTGGGAGGTGGCGTAAGCTAGCGACTTTCGTGGCGATGGGACCACTCAATCCGCGATAGCGAGCAGGTACCGTGCCAAGCCAAAAAGCGCTAGAAAAACCCGAGCGTCAGCTTCCTCTCCGTTGCGTACCCGACATTGTCGGCTATCGGACAACGTCTAACGTGCCTCTCAGTATCAACCTACGCCTGAACCAGAGCGCACCCGCAAGGGTGTTCGTGGGTTGTGTGCGTACCTGGCGTTGAACCATGAGAATGCCGTCGCCTTCGACTTTTCCAGGGAACCATGACCTCAATAATCAACTTGAACAAAGTGACGAATCTGAGCTCTGATCTTGTTACGGCGCCTCAAGGAAGGAGCAGCGATATGCCGAGCGTTTGATTGCGCTGTGGCACATCTTGAGTTTCATTCATGTGCTCATCGTCGCGCGACTTGTACCGAACTTCCTGGGACCTATCGAAAAGCTCAGCCCCTTGCCCGGCTTTGCCAGCGCACCTGCATCGCCAAATCAGAAAGAGCACACTTGCAAAATAGCCCAGCTGAAGAACTAGCGAACAGCCCAGCGTCGTGACGAGTGCTAGACGGAAAGAATGCGAGGCGAAGTAAACCGTCACAGCGTTGCAGCACAGGACCAGCCCGAGGAGCCGACAAAAGGTGATGAAGCGCAATGCCGTTCTCCTGATTTTGTCTCGTCAAATCATGCAGCTCATGCTGCGATCTGGTCGGCCGTGACATGGGTCTGGCAGTTCTTTGGGCAGACGCGGCCGCAGGCTCCGCAGCCAATGCAGCGGCCGGCATAGTCGACAACCATGACCATGCGATTGAGCTCACCGTCGAAATCGTCGTCACCGCCGTCGCAGGCGCCGAGGATTTCACCCGCGTCATCGACGCCGTAAAGATGCATGACCTCGCGCGAGCAGACTTTGAAACAGCGCCCGCAGCCGATACAGATCTTGCCATTTATAGTCGTCAGATATTCCGGCATCCATTTGGAGCCGTCGCGGGTGATGAATGCGCTTCTCACTGTAAACTCTTCATTTTCGTGAGCTCTCTCCTGGCACCGTGCAGCTCCGCATAGACGGCGTGCGCCTTCTCGGCCACTTCCTCTATCTCAGTCCATTTCACCGGAAGACCTTCGGCCAGGTCACGCAGGTTCGTCTTAGCAATTGCTGCGCGCAGTTGAAGCTTTCGGACCTTCTTCACCATCTCATCCAAGTTCGACATGATCCTTCCTCGAAAATCGGTCTTTCACGCCCGCTCGACATTACAATAGCTGCAGTCGCATCATCGACCAGTTTGGTTCCGTCCGCGACTTCCCGGAAATGCCAACCGGCGGACGCCTCGACAGAACGAACAACTGCCGTCCGCGAAAAGCACGAGCCAGAGGCCCAAAAACTTTCAATGTTAGTTTCATCACACCTGAGCTCACCTCGATCGCTATCTATGAAAACATAATGCCTCCACATCCGGATCCGGATTGCGAATGATCGGACTTGCGGCGCAGTTCCGTGAATGATGAAGCCGGCCAGCAGCTCGGTCCCCGATCTCCTTTGCATGAGCCCTGGGACTGCTGAGCATCGGAAAAACTCCAGAATTACTCCAACAAGGGCAAGGCGCTCGTTGTTGACGGCAGGCCAGGCGCCGTGAGAAATTTCGTTTCCTCAAATTCCAGTCCTCGTCCGCAACGGAGGATTTCTGCTTTCGGGTACGCTGAGTTCGGGCACACCTGCGCAACCGGCGGCTCGCGTGGGGGACCCGATTCAGGGCAATTAAGGTCTTCATGGCCGATCTCGAACACGTCCTGGACTGAGATGCCTTCAAAGACGTGGCAAAACGGCTCGAACTTCTCTTCCACGCCGTGTCCGCTTGTTGGTCACTAATGTCTGAGCCTATTTGCAGCAAACGATCCCGCCTCTAACGCTTGGGGCATACTTCCTGCCGGCGCCGCCGCAGAAATCGACCAAGTTCAATTCACGTATTCCTTTGTGATCTTTGCTCATCAGGCGGCTGCGGTTTGGGTTTCCGGAGCCTTAGTTTGTGGAACCACGCAGAGATCCGCGTAAGAGGCGTTCTCACCCGTGTAGTTGGCCAAGGCTTGGAGCAAGGGGGTAAGGTAGTAATGTTTGATGTGGTCCGGCATTGGCTCCGGAAGGTCGAGCGATTTCAGCGCAACCTCGATCAACTCGATCGCGCGAACCTTGTTGCCACACTCATAATGGTACTCAGCGACTGGAACGTACCAAACGAATTTAAGGGGGCCGTCCTTTTCTGGAGGACTCAGTGCCAAGATTTGTTCAGACAGCTCTTTGCCCATCGCGAAGCGCTCAGCAGGGGGAAGATGGGAGTTGTTCGTCGAGGGATCGAAGAGTTGCTTCAGGGCCATCACCATCCAGGATACGGCCTCAAACTTCTTGTCGATAGCGTCTCCGACTAGGTGGCGCATAACCGGCAAGCCGGCCTCCATGTCGCGCATCTTGTGAAGCAGAAGATCCACATGAGTATGCCGCAACCCGTAATTGTCTGGCATCAAAGCGAGGCCTTCTTCGACGGCCGAGAGTGCCGCCTTCCATTCCTGCGCCTGCATCGCCGGCTGGAGCTTGGCATAAATTGGTTCGGTCAGCGCCAGTTCGCGCGCTGTGCGCTCGTTCCTATCGATCCGCCCTTTGTCGGCGGCTTTCGCTTCGTCACTGCTGCGCCAGCTTCCTCCTATAACTCTGGGTAAAACGTCATCGAGTTCCGCCGGGTGGCCGATGAAAGCGATGCGGCCGTCGCGGTCCACCAGGAACGAGGCAGGAATCCCGAGAGAAGAACTCGCCTTCATCCAAAGTCTGTTCATTTCGCCTGTGTAATCGAAGGCAATCCGATAATTTAAATTGGGGAATCTCTGAACCAGCCAAGCATCCAAGCTCGTCCGCGTCTCCTCCGCGGTCGGGCCGTCTTCGCTACCTGCGACCCGACGACCTCAAGTCCGCTGTTTTTAAATTTGTCCTGTAGCTGCATCAGATGGGGAATTGCCGCCACACAAGTTCCGCACCCGGTCGCCCAAAACTCAACAAGGTACACCTTGCCTGGTTGAAAGTTCGCGAGGGGCTTACCACGGAGCCAGTCGGTGACTTTGATCGCAGGAGCCGGGGCCTCAATACGCAACACCATGTTGTTCTCCAAAAGCTTTTCCCGGACTTCGTCGGCGTCCATAAGCGATCTGCTCTACCCTCAGGAACGGAACACACGGGAGGCCATCACTCCTGTTGCGCGGTCTCATGCGGGTAACCCACCATCGCCGCCCCTCAACGAGCAAAGGCCGTGCCAGCGCGCCTCGCGCGCTGCAAACGCTTTATTGGCTTCGTAAGTCGAACAGAGCCAAGAGGACGATTGTTTCGATCCCGACATGTTTTCTGCCGGCTGTGAGGTTTTGGACACGCATCTCTGGTGCGTAAATCGCTTAGAACAGCGAACAGCCCTCACAGACGCCGGGTTGATGAGGCCCGGCGTATCGAGTGCGAGCTGCCGGATAGTACGTATGCTGTTTTGACGGCGGATGCCGCATGCACCTTCCACTATTTTTATCACAGAGGTTGAGCAGCGTTGCAGATTCAGTGCCTCGACCCATGGCTGATTTGACCGGCACTCGGACGGCAATCCCTAATGCCGGAGCGGTTGCTCAGCGCAGAGCCCACGCCGGCATTTGCAGCAGTAAGGACTGCAAGCTCGGCGTCAACGATTCGCTGGTTCAGTTGGCCAATCTGGTCTCAAGAGTTTGGTAGCGGCTTTCGGGCGCCAGCGGCAGCGAGTAAAGACATTTGTCTTCATCGGCTTTGATTGCCGCGCACCTCCGGTCGAGGCTCGGGTAGCTCATATGCTCGCTGGTCATTTAGGATTTCTGACTTGGCATAGAACGCTAGCACGGGTCCGAGATCAAAGATCGTCCCTGGCGCAAGTCGCCGCACGGATGTGGGCCATGTTTCGGTTGAGACGCCATCGATGCCTCGCGCTAGCGTGTTGGCAAATCGGGGCATCAGCGGTGCGAGTGTATGCGCAAGGATAGCAGCGGCTGTTGTCTGAAGCGCGAGGGAAGTCCGGGTGCGGGCGGGATAGAGACGTCGCGCCACTGCATAGTCTTGCGCCTGACGATAGATTACGCAATCGCGCACGAAATCGCAGGCCTGCACGGCCGCGCGACGGACCGAGAAGCCATCGTCCGAATAGGCGCGTTCCATCCCCGCGCGATGCATCTCTATCCGAGCAAAGAAAGCGCGATCTGTGGGAGCCCAGTCGCCTGCGTCGGGTACACAGCCGCCAAAGTCTTGCTTGATTTCCCGGTGCAGCATGGCAAGCCAATTCAGCCAGATTCCCTGGAACACCTCATTCTCGGTGCGGCGTAGCGCGTCCAGCGTGAAGTTCGTCCGCTCACCTTCCGGGCGTGTCAGGCCCAAATGAAGTCGCACGACGTCGACTGTCTTTGGACCCAGAACCTCCTTACCCCAGACCGCATGGCGGCGGCTGGTCGAGAACTTCTGCCCATCGAGCAGGTAGAACTCATTCACGTGATACCGGACTTGCGGGGTCCAGTGGGAGAACACCTCGGCATAGACAGCGGGGTAGAGTAGCGCGTGGTAGAAGGAATTGTCGAAACCGAAGAAATGGACAATCTGCCAGTCATTGCTGGGCATCGCCGCATTCCAGTCGCGGCCAAGCATGCGTGCTAGCGTTTGGATGTTGTAAAGGAATCCGAAAGCCATTTCCGGCCAGACCCAGATCACCTGCCCCGGGAGCCCTTCGGCAGGCAGGCCCCAGTTCGAGGGGTGGGTAAGGGGCACGGAAAGGTCGGCGCGTTGGCGTAGACGCGCGAAGAGGTCCATGATCCGAACGGGGGCGCCCGTCGCCCTTAAATGCCGGTCTATATTGATATAGCACCGTTCCAGAGCGAGTTCAGGGCGGCGCACGGAGCCGACCAGCGGCGGCTCGGCCGAGTGCCGCGACCGGACTGCACCCAGGTCGTGGCATAGGTTCAGCCAGCCCGCGCTGCCCGAGGCTCGCGTTCTGTACGAAGATGCGTCTGTCACACGGTCCGTCCCAGCTCACCGAAAAATCGTCGCCAATGGCCAGTTCATTGTCGATCTTTTCCAGCCGGTGCGCCATCGGTTCCAGGAAGGCTGGTATCGCGTTCTCGTAACCGGTGGCCAGGATGACGATCTCGGCCGTGACTTCTTCGAACTCGTCCATGCCGTGCCGCAGGGTCAGCCTGTGAGCCGCGCCGGCATTGGTGCAGTGCAAGACCGTGCAGCCCGGCCGCAGTGCGATTGCGCATCGGTTTGGCTCAAGAAATGCGTGGCGGTACAGCGCCCGATAAACAGCGCGCAAAGTGCTTTCAGAAATGCCGTCCGAAGCAAGCATAAAACGCCGCAGGAACAGCCTGCGGTGTGACTCGCTCATAGCCGCAAAACGATCCGAAAAGCAGGGCATGAACAACTCGTTTGTGAACGGGCTGTCGTCGAGGGGCAGGTAGTTTTCGCGTTGCGAGGCCCAAGTGATTGAGGCAGGCCGCCCTTCTTCTGGCAGGCCGACAAGATGCAACAGCACCTCGGCTCCCGACTGTCCCCCGCCGACCACACAGACACGCTTTTTGTGCACCTCAGGGTGGATGTGCAGTAATTCAGATGAGTGGAACAGATTGCGTCCGGTCCACCCCTAAACTGAGGCGGAACTTTCGCCTGCTTGCCAATGCCGATCACGACGTTTCTGGCGCCGAGAGCCGCGTTATCCGTGCGCACCCGAAACTCGCCGTCAAAGCGAATTTCGCGCACCGTCTGGCCGCCCCGGACAAGCGGGTTCCTTTGGAAGGCCCAGCTCAGATATTGCTCGAACTCAGCTCTGAGCACGGCCTCGAACTGTGCATTCAGGAAATGGTAGAGACGCCCGTTCTCGTGCAGGTAGTTTATGAAAGTGTAGGCTGATCGCGGATTCACGAGCGTGACCAGATCCTTGAAGTGGCTGACCTGGAGCTCCGAGGAATCGAATGCGCTGCCTGGGTGCCAGCGGAAGTCGACTTGCCGATCCAGGAACAAGGCCCCTTGCCCAATTTGCTCGTGTATCTGACACGCAAGGCTCAAATTAGACGGCCCGGCACCCACTCCAATGCAAGAGAGCTCTACTTGCTCTGCTCGTGTAGGTGTTTCCCAATCAGGCGATGGTCGGGGCGAATATCGGCCACTTGGTTTACGCTCCACACGGGCATTCTCCTCGGCGCCGCTGGAGTTGCTAGAAGCTTTCAAGTGGTCAGTTGTGAAGCCCATGGATCCCAGCATAGTGGTGAGATCGACACTCATGTCGGCGAGGTGTGGGGCGGCGCGATCGACTGCCCGCTGCCCGCTTCGAATGATCGCGTCTCGGTCAGCGAGATGCTTTCCAAGCTTATCCCGTGTTTTAATCGGGCGCAGTCGCTCCCTCCAAGATAAGCCGCCGACGTTTGATCGGCTTGGGGATTCGCGAGGGCGCGGTCTCGAATACGGCGATAGCATTCTTCCGTGGGCCTGATCATAGGAGGCATCCTTAATGTGTTCAGAAGGAGCCTTGCATCTAGCGTGCCACAAGGGAATTATTGTGAAAGCAACGGGGTGCGGGTTTGTGATCCTGTCGGGTATCCGACATTGAAGCAATCTTGCGCCGGCCGAACGCCGCCGTTCTCTTGCCGGTGGACTAAGGCAGCTCCGCACCCGAAAAATACTCTTCGGTAGGGAAAGCTGGTTCGCTTATCCAAGGAAATCCCGTGGGGCCTTCGGGAAATTCGTCTCGCTCATTGGTTTGCTTGAAACTAGCACCCCTGCTGGTGAGGTGGGGCACCGGCGGGGCGCGCCGCGCCTAAGTCGGGACCGGATGGCGACCTAACAACGATGAGGCTGTAGGGACGTCGACACGGCCGCACAGCAACTGGCGCACACCCGACCGCGAATTGATCCTATCCCTATCCCGATCCCGCCTCTCTCACCCCCGCCTCCTCTTCGGCTAAGGCTTGAGTTTGATGACCGGCTCCATCACTGCGAAGACCGCGTCCGGTAGGTGACACTTGGTGTTATGGCTACCGGGTAGCTTTCGGATGAGCGGAACCTCGCGCTTACAAATTTCTCTGGGAACCAGATGCCTTCGCGGACAGCAGTTCTGGAGAGGCAGCCGCTCGGCGGATCCATCGCCGAGGAAATGTCGCTTTCGAGCACAATCAGTTTCTTGATGACACAGGATCGGCAACCGGGACGGTCCGACAAAGGTGCATCGGTATAGGGGCGGTGGGGCCGTGGGGCGGTGACAATATCTGGTCTGTGGTGCCCTGCACGACGATGTGGCCCCAGAGACGTGACCACCACACGGTCGGCGGTTTGGCATCTCGAATGTTCAGATGATTGGCCACCCAGTTGGGCCGCCGCAGTGCCATGCGCACTGCTCGGCGGAGAGGCGAAATACACGTGGGACCATTCATCGTGCAAATGAGAGCATAATGACAATCGATTAGAGCGATGACCCGACCACCATTATAGGAAGATGCTTCGTCGCGTGTTGGGGGAGAATTAAGATCAAAAAACTCTTCCTACAGCTGAAACGGTTTCTTAGCGGTCAACCAGCTTCCGAAACCTTCGGCAACGAGCGTCACGATGTTAGCCTGGGTTCTAGTGGCATCGATCGATCGCCGATTGCGGCGACGACCAATCTTTGGCCCGGGAAAGCGATCACGGATCCTGCGGCGAGAAGGCGTGGGACGAACTCTCCGGTGACAATGGCCGCGACGAACCGCGCATTGTCGGGAGGGACAATGACAAGCTCTGCGGATCCGGCGCAGATGTTCTCTACCTTGGAAGCAGCAAGGATTATCTGACCGCGGGCGTTGACTCACGGCTCCAGGATCGGATGAGCGGCTTCGACCCGACGTTCGGGTGGAAGTCGCACATCATCGCTCTCGTCGATATCGAACGAGATACCTTCATCTTTCATACGGTGGGGTACTACAGAGACGGTTTTGGCCCGAACTCCGTCGACAACGCCAGCGTAGTGTATCCGGCGAGCTGGTTTTGCAACGGCAAGCCACGTAGGGCCTTTGCCTCGGGCGCGCCGGACAGCGGCGCACCACTGCGCACCCCAACCATGCCGGCCGTGGCCAGAGACCAGACGCATTTGCCTCCAGCGCTACCTTGCCCTTTAAACGAGAGTGATTCCAAGCGTGACAATCGGTGTCGACCATTAGACGAGCTCATCAAAAGTCGTCTTTGGCTTCCCGTGCTTGATGGCCGCCTTAGCAGTCCTAGCCAATCGGCAGGTCCACCTCGGCCTGGACCGAAATAGCCGCTTCTATCCGGATCAGCGCCTGTCTTACTCCTGCGTTCGCGGCCTACCTCGTCAATGTTCCCCTTCCAGACGATCTCCCTCCCAATACGCCTGAAGCCAGCCTCGACGAAGCTGCGGATCGAATGCGTCCCGAGGTCGCGAGCACGATCGTCAGCTCGTGGTGGTGCAAGATGCGCCAGGAAAAGCTAGCGGTTAAATTGAGGGTTTACCCTGGGCATCTGGGAGGACTCCGTTCCACCTTTCCGCCTTGCGCATGAATGGAGAGATTTCCGGCGGGCGTCGCCTCCCGAGCAATGCTTTTCATGCTCCATGATTGTTTCGATGGAGCGCATCAACGGTATGTGTGCAGGCATCACGTTAGAGCTTCGAGCAGCATCGGTCAGCTCAGGAACCGTCATCGAGCCAAAAACAGCGGCAATGTCGGCTTTTCAAAAATCCATCTGGTCACACCCCCAAAGAGCCGCTCACGCAGCCGACGGCTGCCATAAGCGCCCATGACTATCAATTCGGCAGAAATGTCGATTGCGTGCTGCGCAAGCACCGTGGCGGCCGATTTGCCGGCACCTGGCAGTAGGTCAACCGAGACTCGAACACCGTGTCGAGTGAGATAGGCAGCGATGTCGGCTCCAGGCTCCGCGCCCTTCCCATTGTAGTTCGCCTTCGGATCTACCAGGGCGACACGAACGTCCTCAGCAACGCAGAGGAGACCGAGCGCTTCCCGAACCGCACGGGAAGCCTCGACGCGAGAATCCCAACCGACCAGGACTCGCCGTGGCCACAGCGTTGCCTCAGCCCCCTTCGGCACAACGAGCACCGGCTTTCCCGTATCGAATAAGCAGCCGTTTACTACAGGAGGCCCGAGAGTCTCGTCATTGAGAAGGCCCGGTCCGATGATTGTAAGGTCGGAACAGCGCGCCCGCTGTCGTGCCAACTCACCCAGGCTAGCCGGATCGCAGCAGTCGGTGTCGATGTCAAATGAGAGCGACATGGATCCCAGCAGCTTCTGGAGATCTTTGGAGCGTCTTTCCAGTCTCGCCACGTCCTGTGTAAATCGATCGATTTCCCGAAAACGATCGTTCAATCGGGCAATTGCCAGCCCACTTCCCACAGGCCATTCGGGGACACCATCTCCAATCGACGGATAATACGACATGATGAGCATCGGAGGCGGTAGGATCAGTACGGAAAGATGCGCGCCGACTTCGGCACACAAGCGGGCGGCAGTTCTGACGTCCTGATCGGAACCGTCAGCGCCGGTCACGCAGAGTACGCTTTTGAAACCCATTTGCCTGCTTCTTCCCGAGTATTCTTCTAGGTGTTCAAGCCGCGAACCGGCTCACAGCGAGAGGGCTGTGGGACCAGACCCGGCATTTGACTCAGCCGGCCGGCTTCTCGAGCGAGTAGCCGGCCGACCTGTCGGTGCGAATGACGCTGCCAGGCCACGCCGCCCGAAGCGCCTTTCTGAGCCGGCTGATATGGACGTCGACGGTGCGTGGACCGACATGGATGTTGGGCGGCCAGGCCGCGCCGATAAGCTCGTCCCTGCTCAAGACCTTTCCGGGAGCTTCAATCATAAGCCGCAGTATGTTGAACTGGATGCGTCCGAGGTGGATGTCGTGGCCGTTACCGCGAATCCGGTGGGCGTCGACCTTCATCTCGAGGTCGCCACAGCTGAGCCAGCCTCCGTATTCAAGACGATTTTCCCCTCGCCTGGGCAGCGCCAGCTGCGCCCGCAGACAGTCCAGCAGCTTGGCCGGCGCGTTGGGCCGCCCAAGAATCTCGTCAATGCCTGCCTTCAGGAGACTAAGGTACTGGTTCTCGGCGCCGGGCGCGATCAGGGCGATCACTGGCAGCCCGCGGGTGCGGGGCTCCTGTTTGAGCCGGGAGCAGATTGGGGAGCCAGATATGCTTGCTGGCCCGCAGTCCAGCACCACGGCCTGAAATTCCCGTTCGTCCGCCAGTGCAAGCGCTTCCTTTGCCCCGCCTGCCGACTCAGTGGCGAAGCCGTCCGCCTCCAGTATGTGGCTGAGGTACATGTAGTGCTCGGCATCTTGCGTACAGATCAGGACGAGTGGCTTCATTATCGCGGCCTCAAAAGCCACATCGGCCTGGACCGCATCGGCTGAGCAGAGGCCATCGCGCCGCTCAGGATCTGTCACGGTCCCTTTGCTCAAAACCTGCTCCATTACGCACGCGCCACCTCGGGATAGGTTTCGATGGCGGCGATTGCCTCGCCAACCAGTTTCGTGCCGGCCTCGGCGAGCTTGCGGAGCGTCTCGAACCCGAACCGGTGGACATCGCGTAGCGTCTTCGAGAGAGCGACCAACCGCCCGGCCATGAAAAGCACGCGCCCAAAGCCCTCATTGCTCAGCTCCATCATCGGCGAGGCCATCAGGCCGCAGCGCTCCTCGATCGCCAGCCCAACGGCGGTGTAGAACATATCAAGCCTCCACAGCACGTCCGGATCGGGATTGCCGACGATCGGGATTGCACGGCGCTGTTCCCTGGTGATGATGAAGGCGGCCAGCAGTTCGGCTTCCGCTTTGCCCTCCCACGCTCCGTAGGAATCCTGAGCACGGATCAGCCGCACGAGGCATTTGAGAAACGGGCTGGCAAGCGCCACCTCGTCTCCGGCGACGGCAGGGCTAACCGAAGGGTCGGTCATTTCGCCTCCTCATTCAGTCCTCGTCCTCAAAGGACGGTTTCTCTTTCGCGACGCCTGCCTCAGCCAGGACCTTGCGCAGCCAAGGTGGGGGGCAGGTCCTGAGCATGGACTGCGTCCGAGACAGCACCTCTTGAATGCTTTGAGGCTGCCGCACCTTGATCGGATGGATTTTTGCCGAAACAAGCTTGGCTGCCGAAGGTCCGCCGATCGCCAGGCAAAACAGGAGATGGCAGCCCTTCAGCGCTTCTACCTTCGGTGTGATGCGGTCATCCCTCTCGGCCCGATGTTTCCCAGTTTCGTCGGAGACGTCGTCGAACTCGACGACTTCCACGAGCTCCCACTCCTCGCGCGTCATATCGTAGATCACAAAGCGCTTGGCCGACCCGAAATGGGCATTGAGTTGCTTGACGTCCTGAGTAGCGATTGCAACGCGCAAAGCGCCTGCTTGTCGTTCACGCATCGGGCGGTGAACCTCGTCAGTGACAAGTGAGAGGCGACGCATCGGGCCCACCTGGCATTTCCCGCTTACGGAATGGATTAAGCTCCTCAGGCGTCGGTGCACGCCGGTCGGCTTGGAAGATGTTAGCAACCTCGAAGACAAGATCACGGGTCCCTTGATAGAGGATGGAGAGCTTGTGCTGGCTGCCCAGTCGGTCGAAGACGGGGAAGCCGACGCGCATGAGCGGTATGCCAAGGCGCTCCGATGTCTGGCGTCCATGTGAATGGGTGACCAGAAGATCAGCGCCGCCTGCACTCGTTTCCAAATCGCCGAGATCGCCGACCTGAATCGACTCCGCCGGTACCTTCTCCAGAATTTTCGACATATCGGTCGTCGTGACCGCCGCCGTGATATCGGCGCCCAAGTCGACGAAGAAGGTTGCCAATTGGTAGAGTTGGTCTGGTTCAGCAGCGATCGCAATTTTCTTGCCTCCGAAATGGAAATGTCCGTCGAGTAACGCATCCTGCAATTGCGCTCGCCGACGGCGGACATTTGCCGGCACAGGTTCGCCAGAAATAGCGCACAGCAGGGAAACGAACTGATCGGCGCCCTTCAATCCGGTCAGCGACTGAAACAGCACGTAAGGCACACCGGTGGCCTTGTAGAGAGCCTCGGCCGGGCGGCGCATATGCTCGCCGATGGCGATGCAGTGCCCAGCCGTTCCGAGCTCGCGGATGTCCTCTATGCTCGTACCGCCATAGGTGGTGGGGACCCAGTGATCTGGCAGGGTACCGTCAAGCGAGCCTGAGAGGTCTGGCAAGATCACCGATTTCAGGCCAAAGCTTTCGACCATGTCGCGCAAATGCTCCAGGTCAGCCACGGTGAGGTTCCAGCCGGGCAGGATTGCGATTTTCTTTGACTGGCGCGCCCGTTCGCCAGGTCGCGTAACAGCTTCGATCATCGCGGTAACAGCCTTGGCCCAACCCTCTTCGAGGGCGCCGGCGAAATCCGGCGTGTTGGCCAGCACGATCTCCGTACCCGCGAGTTCTTTCGCCCGTTTCAGCCTGATGTCGGCGACGTCGCCTGCGCAATCTTCGCCTCGGGTTTCCACCAGGGCCGTCGTGCAGACCCCAATCAGCTTTGGCGTCGTGCGGGTCTTGAGATTGAGGATCGCCTCTTCCAGATTGTCCGACCCGCCGAGGATGGTTGTTACTTCATCCATCGCGGTGGTCTGTAGGGGGATCGTTTCCTTGAAATGCCGCACGAGCAGTACGAGGGCGAAGCTGGTGCAGCCCTGGATTCCATGGAACAGCGGGACTGCGCCGTCGATGCCGAGAAAGGCCAAGGCTGCACCAAGCGGCTGTGACAATTTCAGCGGGTTGATCGCGGCTGATTTTGTCTGGTGAAGGATACGCGTCATCGGATCTCCTCAGCACTCGCGCAAATCGTCGGCGCCTTGCCGGCGGATTCCTGGACAGCATGTAGGTTCTCGGCGTGTGCCCGGCAGTTCGTCGTTCCCAGGGCCGGACCATCCCACGGAGCGCGCTCGCGGACCTGCGACCAGATCGGGTTGTGGATGGCGAGGTCGATCTGCCGTACGAGCTCCACCATGCCGTCATATCCCGCATACGGGTGCTGGCGCTCCTGGTTGATGTCGAGCCAGGGCGTCTTGGCTTTGAGCGCGACGAATTGCGTGCGACCGCCCGACAGCATGATGTCGGCCTTGCCTGCAGAGAGCATGGCGTAAAGGTCGCGTGCGGGCATCTGCTCGAACATGTGGATGTCGTCCTTGAGGACCTGCTTGATGCGCTCCTTGTCTTCGACCGTGGATTTCTTGACCGAGGTGCCGACGATCTCGATCCCGATCTCCACCAATGCGTGAACGACCGACCAGGACTTGACACCACCCGTGTTGAGCAGCACGCGCTTGCCTTGAAGGCGGACTCGATAGGCCTCAAGCTTCTTCCATGCAATTGCTTCCTGCTCGGCGATCAGCGTCTCTGTGCGGTCCAGGATCTCCGGATCGGCCCCCTTCCTCACCAGCAGCTCAGCGATGTTACGGAGTGCTTCTGAAGTGTCCGAAATCCCGTAGAAGGAGCCTTCGAAGAAAGGGATGCCCCAGCGCTCGTCCATCTTGCGGGCTAGACTGACGAGGGCCGTCGAGCACACCACCATCGCGGCGCGGGCGTGGTGCGCGGAAGCGATGTCGAGATAGCGCGCGTCGCCCGGAATGCAGGCGCGAACCCGGATCCCGAGCCGATCGAGGAGCGGCTTTATCAGCCAGAATTCGCCGGAAAGGTTGAATTCACCAAGGATGTTGATGTCGTACGGCCCGGCGTCGTCGGGTTCCACCGTGCCGATGACATGGTCGAGCAACGCCTCGGCGGCGAGCTTGTTGCCGAGGTTCTTGGAGCCGGCCAGGCCCGGCGCATTGATCGGAACCACGGCCAAGCCGAATTTTTCGGCGGCGCGTTTGCAGACGGCCTCGATGTCGTCGCCGATGAGCGCCGTCACGCAGGTCGAATAGACAAAGACTGCCGGCGGCGCATACGCTTCCTTGATTTCGCGGATCGCCTTGAAAAGCTTCCGCTCGCCTTGCCCCATCACCACCTCGAGTTCGGTAAGGTCCGTCGTGAAGCTTGTGCGCCACAAGCTCGGCCCCGACGAAGCTGCACCGCGGTTGTCCCATGAGTTGCCCTCGCAGGCGAGCGGCGCATGGACCAGGTGCGCAACGTCTGTGATCGGCTGCAGGACGATCTTGGCCCCGTCAAAGGCGCAACCGCCCGCTGCCGCTCCTGGCGTCAGCGCCCTCGCGCAGCCCTGCTTGCGCGCCTTGGCATCCTTGCCACGGTTCTTGTCGCAGGCGGGCTCGTTGAAAACATCCTGGATCTTCACACTGAGCGAGCTCATGGCGTCAGTCCGCAAAGCCAATTCGGCAATGAACCGCCTGGGCGAAAAGCCGGTCCGTGTCTTCTAGCGGGTGAGGTCATAGGAATAGTCCGTCACGCCCGTCTGGCTCGTCTCGCGATCGAGCTTGTCGAAGATCTTGTCGAGGATCGTGGTCAGCACGCGCAATCCGCCCTGGTAGCCCATGAGCGCAAAGCGATGATGATGGTGCCGGTCGAAGATCGGAAACGTCAGCCGGATCAGCGGCGTGCCGGTGTCGCGCTCCAGATACTTGCCATAGGAATTGCCGATCAGCAGGTCCACTGGCTCGGTGAAGAGCAGCGACCGCATAGCCCAGAGGTCCTTGCCCGCCCAGACCTGAGCGTCCTTGCCGAAGGGCGAGGATGCAAGCAGTTCCTTCAACTCGGCTTCCCACGCCGAGGAGCCGTTGGTGGCGAGGCAATGTGTCGGCTCGCCGCCCGTTTCCATGACGAAGCGGGCCATGGCGTACACGAAGTCCGGGTCGCCGTAGATCGCGTATTTCTTGCCGTGCAACCAGGACTGGCTGTCCGCCATGGCATCAACCAGTCGGCCGCGCTCCAGCCGGATTGCCTCGGGGATTTCCTTGCCGGAAATGGCTGACACCTTCATCAGCAATTCGTCAGTCGCCTGGACGCCGAGCGGATAATGGAATGAAGCGGTGGCCTGCCCAACATGCCCACAATAGTCCAGCGTTTTTCGCGTGTTGGAGTGCTGTAGCGAAAGCGTTGCCTCGGCGTCGAGTGCCCCCCTCACCTCTTCGATCTTCGTGCCGCCGTCATACATGCGGTATTCTCCGTCCGACGGGGTGTCGAACTGGTCAGACGCATCCTGGATGAAGGTGTAGGACACACCCATCACATCGAGCAGACGTTTGAGCTCCCGGTTGTTGCCAACGCAGAAACCGTCGAAGCCCGGAATGACGTTGATGCTCCCCTTGGTTTCCGTGCGCTGCTGGCCTTTCCAGAAGTGCTCCAGAATACCCTTGAGCATGCCGTCATAGCCGTCGACATGGCTACCGACGAAGGCTGGCGTGTGGGCAAAAGGCACGTCAAAGTCGCGCGGGACCGAGTTTTCGTCTTTGGCGCTCTGGATGAAGCTGTGCAGGTCGTCGCCTATGACCTCGGCCATACAAGTCGTCGACACTGCGATCATCTTCGGGTCGTAAAGCTGGTATGTGTTGGCGAGCCCGTCGACCAGGTTCTTCAGGCCGCCGAACACTGCCGCGTCCTCTGTCATCGAGGAGGAAACCGCCGAAGCAGGTTCCTTGAAATGGCGTGACAGGTGCGAGCGGTAATAGGCCACGCAGCCCTGGCTGCCGTGGACGAAGGACATGGTCCGCTCGAAGCCCGCTGCCGCGAATACGGCACCAAGCGGCTGGCAGGCCTTGGCGGGATTGATCACAAGCGCTTCCCGGGCGAGGTTCTTTTCGCGATATTCCCAGGTCTTGGTGAATTCGCCTTGATCGGTAACGATCTGATCCGGGTGCGGACATTCGAAGTTCTGCTTCTTCTCGGCGAGCATCTGCCTGTATTCCGGTTCGCGGAACAGGGGGGCGTGGTCGAGAATCTTTTCGGCCGATTGCGGCATTGGTGTTCCTCTTTTTAATCTCGCCGCGCGATCGGCAGCACAGATAGGTCGAGACGTCCCGGTAATCCCGGGGCTCACAGAACGCGGGCCCGTGGTGTCCCTGGGGAGACAAGGCTAGGACAGGGCGTCTATTCGGCAGCTATCGCCCGCCCACTTCGCGGGCGTTCTTTCCAAGGCGCGTGGTAGAGGTCCCAGACAGGATTGTTGATGGCAAGATCCACGTCACGGGCGAAAATGGCAAAGCCGTCATAGCCGTGATAAGGTCCCGAATAGTCCCACGAGTGCATCTGACGGAACGGAATGCCCATCTTCTGCACCGGGTATTTTTCCTTGATGCCGGAGCCCACGAGGTTGGGGCGAACTCCCTCGATGAACTTCTCCAACTCGTAGCCGGTAACGTCGTCATAGATCAGCGTGCCGTTCTTTACGTAATGAGCGGTGCGCTGGTAGTCATCGTTGTGGCCGAACTCGTAGCCGGTGCCGACGATGACCATGCCAAGGTCCTCGTAGGCTGTGATGACGTGGCGGGGGCGCAGGCCACCGACGTAGAGCATGACGGTATTGCCTTCGAGGCGCGGCCGGTACTTGGAGATGACGGCGTCGACAAGCGGCCTGTACTTGGCGATCACCTTCTCGGTTTTCTCCTCGATTTCCGGCCCGAAATGCTTGGCTATGCTGCGCAGGGAGGCTTCGATCTGGGACGGTCCGAAGAAATTGTACTCCATCCAGGCGACGCCATACTTTTCCTCCATATGCCGGCAGATGTAGTTCATCGAGCGGTAGCAGTGGATGAGATTGAGCTTGGCCTTTGGCGCGCGTTCAATCTCGGCCAGCGTTGCGTCGCCCGACCAGTTGCCGACCACGCGTAATCCTATCTCCTCAAGCAAGATGCGCGAGGCCCAGGCATCCCCGCCAATATTGTAGTCGCCGATCACGTTGACGTCGTAAGCACCGGCCTCGAAGTCGACATCCTTCTTGTCGAAGACCCAGTCGCGGATCGCGTCGTTGGCGATGTGGTGTCCGAGTGATTGCGAGACGCCGCGGAAGCCCTCGCAGCGCACCGGCACGATGGTCTTTTCGTACTCCTTGGCCTTCTTGCGAGAAACTGCCTCGGTGTCATCGCCAATGAGACCGATCGGACATTCGGATTGCACGGTGATGCCGTTGTTCAGCGGAAACAGCAGCTCGATCTCGTCGATGATTTGCTCGAGTTTCTTGTCGCCGCCGAAGACAATGTCTTTCTCCTGAAAATCGGACGTGAACTGCATTGTCCCGAACGTGTCGATGCCCGTTGTGCCCACATAGTAGTTGCGGCGCTGTGACCAGGAATATTGGCCGCAGCCGACGGGGCCGTGCGAGATATGGACCATATCCTTAACTGGACCCCAGACCACGCCCTTTGAGCCGGCATAGGCGCAGCCACGGATTGTCATCACCCCAGGGATGGACTTGATGTTCGATTTGACGTCGCATTCGGAAAGGATCTCACTTTCCCCGCCAGCCTCATCCCCGCTCTTTGCGATGCTCAGGTGTTTTTTGCGGCGCTTCGCCGCCTTGTCGGGATATTGCGATAGCACCTCCTCGATAAGCTTCGCATGGAGAGCACCATCATTCTCATATTCCAGGCTCATGGGACCCCTTTCAAGGTGTCTGATGACGCCTCACCGATGAGGCGCCGTTCTTGGCAAGGCGCCCTAACTCGAGAGGCGACCAATATCGGTCGTTACTGGGCGGCCGTCTTGGCCGCTTCCTTGGCCTGCAGCTCGGCAAGCATCTGCTCGTCGGTTTTCATGATGCCGAAGTCGAGCAGCATGTCCTCGAGCTCCTCCATGGTGATCGGTGTCGGGATGGTGCCCTGGCCAGAATTGGCATGGATCTTCTCGGCCAGCGCGCGATACTCCCCGGCCTGCTTGGAATCCGGCGCATACTGGATAACTGACATCTTCCTGAGCTCGGCGTGCTGGACGATGTTGTCGCGCGGCACAAAATGGATGAGCTTGGAGTTGAGCCTGGAAGCCAAGGCTTCAGCGAGGTCGAGCTCACGGTCGGTTTGACGTTCGTTGCAGATCAGGCCGCCGAGCCGCACGCCACCCGAATGCGCATATTTCAGGATCCCCTTGGCGATGTTGTTGGCGGCATAGAGCGCCATCATCTCCCCGGACATAACGATGTAGATTTCCTGCGCCTTGCCCTCGCGGATCGGCATCGCGAAACCGCCGCAAACCACGTCGCCAAGCACGTCATAGGAGACATAGTCGACATCATCATAGGCGCCGTTTTCCTCGAGGAAGTTGATCGATGTGATGACGCCTCGGCCGGCGCAGCCAACGCCCGGCTCCGGGCCGCCGGACTCCACGCATTTGATTCCTCTGTAGCCAATCTTGAGCACGTCCTGCAGCTCGAGATCTTCCACCGAACCTTCCTGTGCCGCCAGGTGCAGGACAGTATCCTGAGCCTTCGAGTTCAGGATCAGGCGGGTGGAGTCGGCTTTAGGGTCGCAGCCGACGATGAGGATTCTCTGGCCGAGGTCGACCAGGGCGGCGAGCGTGTTTTGGGAGGTGGTGGACTTGCCGATGCCGCCCTTTCCGTAAAAGGCGATCTGACGCAGACCTGACATTATAGATTTCCTTCCTTCGTTCCATCCGTCGCGGCTGGCCGCAATATGAATGCCGATGGGCAGCTCTTGCCGCCTCAGACCGAACGGGTCTCAAGACTCGTGCCAAGTTGACTGGTTGATAACCAACAGGGATTTTTTCGTTTGTTGGCCGCGAGTTAGCGTGAGCACCAACAAGTGTTTGCTGCCAGACAAGTGATCGTCGGAACAAGCGCTGTAGCGGACCCGACAATGCCCTACACAAGGCGTCAGCTTCGAGACCGATACCGAAAGAACTTGGCCCTTCGAGCCAGAGCCGTCTTTTGGGCTGCGTACAGACGGCGGTAAACGACCGGCTTGCGCGCCTCCCGTCGCGGGTCAACAGACGTGCGTGCTCGGTAGCTGGTTGCGCATGGCTGGTTCGAGACTGGCCCCCGCGAAGTCGGCAGGGAACATGCCTGATGCGACGACTGCCGACGACCACACCCCGTCCCGACTCGGAGAACTCGGCACTGATATTGCACGCGGCGCTGTCACAACATGTCGGTCAGCGATGACCATTCCCTTCGTGCGACGCCGCCGACAACGGCGTGCTCCTGGATGAATGCGGGTCAATGCAGCCAACCCATGTTGCCGTTGCACCCAGGCCGGCGAGCTTATTCATGACCAAATCCGCGACAGGCTTCATGGAGACTTTTCTGCACGGCCCAGAAAAGCCGGATCGACGATCTCGTCCCGCATGGGGCGCGGTCATGTCGCTTGGCCTGGGCACCTTCGGGCTGGTGGCGGCAGAGCTTTTGCCTCCCAGCGTGCTGACGCCGCTCGCGCATGATCTGCATGTCACAGAGGGTGCGGCTGGACAGACGATGACAGCGACTGCGATTGCCGCAGCAATTTCGGCGCCGACGATCGCCTTCATAACAAAGCGCCTCGACCGCAGAGTCGTCCTGTGCGCGATGATGCTGCTTCAGATCCTGTCCAACCTTCTGGCAGGGGTCGCGTGGTCGCTGCCGGCTTTCCTGGCGGCACGCGTGATGCTCGGCATTGCGCTTGGAGGCTTCTGGTCGATTTCGGCATCGCTGGCGATGCGACTGGTTCCAAATCACCTCCTGCCGCGCGCACTATCAATCATCCTCACCGGCGTGTCGGTCGCTATGGTTTGCGCGCCTCCAATCGGCGCCTATGTCGGCGACATCTGGGGATGGCGAGCCACCTTCATGATCGCCGCAGCTGTCAATGCCGTTACATTGCTGGTGCAACTCGTAACCCTTCCGACGTTGCCGCCGGTTGAAATGGCTGGATTCCGCGGCCTGCTGCATGTGGTCAAGAAGCCAACCATCAAGGTCGCGCTTTTGGTGGTGCTGCTGGTGGCTTCTGGGCACTTCGCCAGCTTCACCTATGTCCGGGCTTATCTCGAGATGATTCCCGCGCTCCGTATCGAGACGATCTCGCTGCTGTTGCTCGTTTCGGGGGTATGCGGATTCTTCGGGAATTTAGCCGGCGCGTTCCTGGCCAAACACAGCCTCAAGGCGGTCGCAGCGCTGCCGCCGCTGCTCATGGCGATAGCCGCTGTCTCGTTGCTGATGCCTGGAGCATCAGCCTTAACCTCGGCCATTGCGGTTGCTGTATGGAGTTTTGGCTTCGGTGCGGTGCCGGTGGGGGTACAGACTTGGATGGTGCTGCGCGCCGTTCCCGAGCAGGCCGAAAGCGCCGGTGTGCTGATGACCTCAACGTTCCAAATTGCCATCGCGGCCGGCGCGATCTTCGGCGGACTGCTTGTGAATAATGCGGGCGTCGCCAGTGTGTTCGCCTACAGCGCGGTTGCCACCTTCCTTGCCGCCCTCACAGTGCTCCTATTCGGCCCGCAACCTAACCTCTGACGGGGCAGGCCCACAGCTCAGCGCTTGCGATGCAGCCGCACCAGCCGCGCGGCGCGATCCTGCCCCACACTTTTTCGGTCATCTCGCCTAGGCCACATGGATCGCGGGCTACTGCCGAGGGGGCTTTGACCAGTACCGGGCGCCTCGCCGGCCATAGCCGTTCGCGGCTCCGGGCAGTGCATCAGCGTTCGCCCGGGCGGAGTTGGTCAGGTTACGCAGCCCGCGCGAGCGCGGTCGCGCTTGGCAGCGGGGGGGCGACCGGGCGCCGTTCTTGAGGTGCCGACCCTCCAGGTCTCGATTTGGAACTCCGCGCGAAACGCCGGGCCGGTCCGTAGGTCGACTTGTGCGCGCCACCATCGTACGAAACCGCCGCTGAGAGAACAGCATTCCCGGCAGCACACCTGCATGACCCTAATGTCAATTCCAACCCACACGATAGGCTGCGCGAATGCCGGCCAAAGAGAAGGCGCACGCAGAATGTCGCTCGCCAAAGGAATTTACCAAGCGTCAACTCACTGTCAGCTCGTTATTCCTCTCTTTGAGAGCGACCTGACCAGCTTGCTGTCGACGGCAAGCGAATGCGATGTACGGAATCGGTAGCCCATCAACGAGCTCTGCCAGGCCAGGGACACGGTATGGTCGACCGACAGCGACAGCTTTGGCAAGCACCTGCGCATGCCGCCGCCTCATCGCAATGCGACTTCGCTTCAGCGCCGGAACGGCGTTTTGCTGGTTTCGCAACCTGCGATCGTGGAGATCGACAGCGCTTCGTTCAGTTTGAAACTAAGGACCTTCTGCGTAAGCGCTGTTCCGGCGGCACCTTTCGCGCGTGGATGTAAGGGACGATGTTCGAGGCCTTTGAGGGCTTCGACATATGACGGTTTCAGAGTTTACGCTTAAGTCCAGGGACGGTGAGCCGGTCCGTCGGCTGGAGATCTTCACTGGTTCGGGTCGGCGGCGTGAGTGGCCGCCGGAGGAGAAGGCCCGGATAGTGGCGGAGAGCTACGAGGCGGGCGAGACGGTTTGTGCTGTGGCACGCCGGTATGGACTTTCCCCGCAGCAATTGTTCACCTGGCGTCGGGCTGCTCGCCGGCCGATGGGGGAGGAAGCGATATCGGAATCCATGTTCGTGCCGGCGGTGGTGACGGCAGCGCCTCCGACGCCTGCGGCGAAGCATCGGCCACAGCCAAAGAAGCGGGAGCCGGCTCGAGACGCTGGTGAGATCGAGCTCGAGATCGACGGCATCGCAATGCGGGTGGGTCGTGGGGCGGATTCGAAGACGGTTGCAGCGGTGATCCGTGCGCTGAGGGCAACGTCGTGATCGGGCCAACGGGAGCGGTCAAGGTCATGGTGGCGACGAAGCCGGTCGACTTCCGCAAGGGAGCGGAAGGTCTGGCAGCGCTCGTGCGCGAGGCTATGGGCGCGGATCCGTTCTCGGGCGCGGTCTACGTGTTCCGGGCCAAGCGGGCCGACCGCATCAAGCTCGTCTACTTCGACGGCACGGGCGTATGCTTGTTCGCCAAGCGGCTGGAGGATGGCAAGTTCTGCTGGCCGGGCATTACCGATGGTGTCGTGCGACTGACGGCGGCACAGTTGCAGGCACTCCTGGAAGGCCTCGACTGGCGGCGGGTGCACGAGACGCGCCAGATGCGTGTTCCAACGACGGCGAGCTAACCATCGCATTATTGCCAAATCACTGGAATCCATGCTTGAATCCGCTTCGTGACTGACGCGGCCGCTGCCCTACCCGACGATCCTCAAGCGCTTCAGGCGATGCTTCTGGCCGCGCGCGCGGAGAATGAGAGGCTCCGCCAAATCATCAAGGAGTTGCAGCGCTATCGCTTCGGCCGAAGGGCGGAGAGCCTGCCTGAGGACCAGCTGCTTTTGGGGCTGGAGGAAGCCGAGCAGGTAGAGGCGGAGGGCTTCGCCAGCGCGGAAGCCGCGGACCCCTCAAAGCGTGATGCCAGGGCTCGTAAGCGTCGCGCCAACCGCGGCTCGTTGCCCACCCATCTGTCGCGCGTCGAGCAGGTAATCGACATTGCCGACAAGATCTGCCCGTGCTGCCAAGGTCAGCTGCATGTTATGGGCGAGGACGTCTCCGAGCGTCTCGACATCGTGCCCGCCCAGTTCCGTGTGATTGTCACCCGTCGACCGAAGTATGCCTGTCGGGCCTGCGAAGAGGTGGTCGTGCAGGCGCCAGCGCCGGCACGTCTCGTCGAAGGCGGCATTCCTACAGAGGCCACGGTGGCTCATGTTCTGGTGTCGAAGTATGCCGACCACCTTCCCCTATATCGTCAGGCCCAGATCTACGCCCGCCAGGGCGTCAATCTCGACCGTTCGACACTCGCCGACTGGGTGGGCAAGGCAGCTTTCCTGCTTCGCCCTGTGCATGAGCGGCTGTTCGAGCGGCTGAAGGCTTCAGACAAGCTCTTCGCGGACGAGACCACTGCGCCTGTGCTTGATCCGGGCCGGGGGCGGACCAAAACGGGGCAGTTGTTCGCCTATGCCCGAGACGACCGACCTTGGGGCGGAATGGACCTACCCGGCGTCGCCTATCTCTACGCTCCGGACCGCAAGGCCGAACAGCCGATCCGGCATCTTCAGGGCTTTGTCGGAACCCTGCAGGTCGACGGATACGCGGGTTACAAGGCGCTGGCCGAACGCAACGCCGTGAGCTTGGCCTTTTGCTGGTCGCACGTGCGTCGCCGCTTCTATGAGCTCGCGCAGTCCGGCCCCGCGCCGATCGCGACGGAGGCGCTCGCCCGCATCGCCCAACTCTACCACGTTGAGAGCGATATCCGCGGTCGTTCCGCCGACGAACGCCGCGCCGTCCGGCAGGAGAAAAGCCGTCCCGTCATCAATGCCCTTGAGCCGTGGCTTGGACAGCAACTCACCCTTATCAGCCAGAAGACCAAGCTGGCGGAAGCCATCCGCTACGCGCTCTCGCGCTGGCAAGGTCTGACACGATTCCTCGACAACGGTACGATCGAGATCGACTCCAACGTCGTCGAGCGCGCCATCCGTCCCATTGCGCTGAACCGCAAGAATGCGCTCTTCGCCGGCTCCGACGGCGGCGCCGAGCATTGGGCAACGATCGCTTCGCTGATCGAGACATGCAAGCTCAACGGCGTCGAGCCTCACACCTACCTCGCTGACGTGATCGCCCGGATCGTCGCCGGCCATCCACAAAGCCAGATCGACGATCTGCTGCCTTGGGCCTACAGACCTATGCCGCTCAAGGCAGTGGCCTGAGAACAGCGGTTACCCTTCTGCGGCGGTGGTTAAACACATCGCGCACAATGCCGCCAGGATACTTGGTGTTTGTGTCCTCAAAAGCTGCGCGCAGGGCAACAGTTGCAAGGCTCGGCAGTAGGACCCCACGATGGTACCGAGCAGGCGCGCTATTCTGTTATCAGCTATATCGGTCCATCGGTCAGGTAACTTCCTTTGGCAAGCGTCACTGTCGATCCGAAACTCGGGCTAGCGGACGCCGCGTCGCTCGATCTGCGATCCAACCCATCAGCGCTTCCATCGGTCCTCGCGGGAATAAGCGCAGCCAAAGCACCGCGAAAGCGCTTACAACCACGATGAAGCCAAACAACGCGGACAGCGAGTGAGCTCTTCCAAGCATAAATATTCCCAGAATGTGCAGAAGATAGGCCGTCAGAGGCATCGAACCGACCGCGACTATTGGCGAGACCAGCTTTCGCACGAACGGGAGCGCATCCATAGCAAGCGAGCAAGCCGCCACGATGATCATTGCGCAACCGGCGCTGCCAAAAATCCAAAACGTCGTCTCACTATGAGGCGAGGCAATCCATAGCCAACTCGCTGTGAGCCGGTCCACATCCAGCATCCACCAGTGGTGAGGACTCACGTCATGTTCTTGCAAATTTGCCAGCTCTGCGCTTACACTAGGCATCAAATGCAGCGCAAGCCAGGATCCTCCGAAGCCCAACACGGCCAGCGCGACGCCGGCTATACCAAGGCGCAAATGCATTGCGCGCGTGCGAAGGTCTAAGCGCGCAATGGCCATGCCGGCGATCAGCAAAGGAACCCAGGTCAAGGCGGGATAAGTGCCGCTGACCAGGAGGGTGAACACCTCGGGGTCTGAGCTCCCGGAGCCAAGCATTTTGAGAAGGAGGAAACGCACCTGCGGGAGAACCAATGCTGTCACCGCCGCGAGCAACCCGAGCCGCTGTGCGCTGAGCCGATATAGCGGCAGGACCAACAGGAAGCAGACGCCGTAGTATGCCAGAATGACCGAGACAGGCGCGTTGACATAGGTGAGGATTTCGCCAAGGGCGAGCAGAATAAGGGCGCGAATTGCAATCTTGGCAATAGCCTGTCTACCGGCTAGCGTCGATTTCGGAGGGTTGCGGCCGGTAATCAGGATAAGCGAAAACCCGGTTATAACGGCAAACAGGACCGACGAGCGCCCAAAGGCGAAGTCCATCACACTCCCGACCACTCCTTCGCCGTCACGGGGACCTACGTGGACGGCATACATGCCGAAGACAGCCAAGCCGCGAGCAAGGTCGATGCCGACCAGCCGAGCTGCAGCCCACCCATCTCGTGACCCGCTCCCGAAGATGCGGTGCGGTATTGCCATGTTGGATTCCTTCGTTGGTTGCGTCCATCGCGGGACGATAGGAGGGCCGTTGACTGCTGCCGTGGTGTCGCTCCAGGCGCAAAGCTCGTGCCAGATCCGACAGATCGAGCTATAGCCTGCGGCAATCACAAACTTGGGTTCCGAACCGTGGCGCGGACCTGACAATTCCGACAACTGTGTCGCGGAGCCGACGTGTTGGACGGATGGCCGGCCCCACTGAACCGGCTGCGAGAGGCGCAGCGACAACGGATTATCCGACCAGCATGCCGCGCTGACCCCAGCCAGCTTCAGCCCGGTGGTGGACCGGTATGCGCAAAGCCCCCTGCCAGATCACCTTCAAGATCTGCCTAAACAGAAATGAAGGCCCAAACGATCAGATTTCAGGGGCTCCTGGGCCCCGCAGAGCGGCGGACGGAAGCGCTTGCGCCTCGGAGAGACCAGTGGCAAGGCCACCCGGCGGGAATTGAGGCCGACGGCTCACCGGGGCGATCCACCTGAGTCGGAATGGACTGCGGCGAGATGGAAGCGTTGCTTGGCAAGGCACGATCGCTCAGGTGGCCTGGCAGGAGAATGAGCGCCCGAAGAGGCCGGACTTATGCGGCATCTTCCGCGCCGTGCAAGAGCTCAGCATTGAAAACCAGCGCAGCAGAACACCAGCTGCAGCAGCCACTCTCATCTTCTGCTCTTTACCCCGTTGAGGTTTTCTCGCCGAGGCCGACAAGCCGCCTCTTGAGACGGCTCGACAAAGTTTCGGTGTCGCCGAAGACCATCTCCACATCCTCGCGCGAGATGACATCCCCGCCATCCCGTGCCAGGCTCCGTTGAGCCAGACGGCGGACCATTTCCTTGATATGGGCCGCGCTGCTGTTTTCCGACCGTGCGACGACATCCGCAAGCGCTCCGTCTTGGAAGACGAGCGCACGACCATACAGCGTGATCAGCCGCTCGCGGCAGCCGGCGTCGGGAAGCGGGATCTCAATTGCTTCGTCCACCCGGCCTGGGCGCGAGGCGAGCGCGTCCTCAATGTCCTCCGGCCGATTCGTCGTAAGGAGGAAGAGGATATCTGCATTTGAGGCAAGACCATCCATTTCGTTCAACAGACGGTTGAGCAGTCGTTCAGCGTTCGGGCTAGATACGTTTTCTCGCGACCGACCTACCAAGTCGACGTCCTCCAATACGACAATGCTCGGCTGAAGCGTGCGGGCCAACGCTATGTAGAACCCAATCGCCGCTGTCTGCTCAGCCGTGACCAGAATAGTAGTGCGTCCGGGCAGGGTGGCAGAAACATAGCGGATGACGTGCGTCTTGCCTGTACCAGGGGGACCATAAAGCAGAATACCCTTTTGCGCGTGCTGGCCGAGGCGCTTCAACCCCTCTCGGTGTCGATCATGGTCGAAGATGTTGGCATCAAGACGCGCCATAGTTGCTTCCGAAAGCACCACGTCGTCCCGGGGCACGGCAGGTAGGCGATGAACCCGCATCGCTCCCCGCATCCCCCAGTTGCGTGCATCGTATTCAAAAGAGAGAACCTTGCTGCGGTAGTATTGCGAGCTTTCGCCTGCCGCCTGGATTTTGCTAAGAAATCCGCGCGAGAAGGCACATGCCTGCTCGCCAGGCAGATAAGCGATTTCCACTTGAACCGTTCGGCCGCCCCAGCGGTCAAAAAACTGCGACAGGAGGACCGCTACCGGCTCTTCGCCGATAAGGAATAGCCACAGGCCATTGTGCAGTGCCGCGTAGGGCACGTCTTCGCCGATATCCATGTCCTGATATTGCAAGGGTGTCACCGCAATGACGGCTCCACCCTCGCGAATGACCATGTCGGACAGCTTCATGGCATCGGACTGGTGCCGCTGGTGGACGCCGATGAGCCTGGGAGACAAGGGCGCAATCTGCTCTTCAATGACAGTTTGAACGTCCGGCAGCAAATGGGCAGCAAATTTTCGGCGCGAGCTGGCGAGACCTGTCAAATCATCGGTTTTGAAATGGCGAATTAGTGCTTGCCAGACATAGCAATCGATATCGGTCACAGCAGAATCCTTTGCGAGTTGAGGTGAGCGGAAGCTCTGCATCGAGCGCCGGTAGGGCCGGATAGGCTCTCCTCGCATTCGCGGCCGTCCCACCGACAAGATCATTGAAGCAAATTGCGTGCCCGTGGCACTCCGTTGCGTTCTGCCGGTTCGCGCTAATCAGCGGCACTTGTTCCTGACGTTTGGGTCAGCCTTGCGACAATTCTGGTCCAGTTTCCGACACAACAAGGTTTCGATGGACGCCTACGGCGTTGGAAAGCAAACCGCGCAATGACCGTGACCGAGCCGTATTCGATCTTCATCGACTCGGGACCATGGCAATAACGAAGAGAGGCCGCCATGAACTGCCGCCACAAGCGTGCGTTCGCGTCAGTCATGCCTCTGCGAACACGGCTACGCGCACACCGTGCCCCTTCGCTGCGGTGATGCCCGCGGCCGCGCCGTGTGCATGTGCTTGCGGTCTATGGTGCATCGTTTGCCAGCCTGCGGAAGCTCAAGCGCTACACACCTGACCTCGAAACTTTGGTGCAGAAGCAGCTTCGTTGCAAATGGCATGCCTCTTGCTGCTCGTGCTCGGAGCCCATTGAACACGATGAAAGCCGATACCGAACCATGGCTGGCACGCGAAGCTCTAAACGATCGACAAAGACGCCGGCGGTTGTCCTCGCTGAGCACTGGGCATCGCCCGGTTTGGAGATCCGAGCATCTGGAGCCGGGCCGTTCCCTATACATCCGACGGGGGAAAGAGTGGGAAGCCGCGTAGGCATCGTCTCGCACTCGGCAGCACCCCAGCGCGGCAATCCGCCAGCCTCAGTAAAATCCAGTGCGCCAGTTTCTTCAAAAGGAGCAAGTTGATGACCGGTCAGAAGAAGGTTCCCTTCGTCACGTTTCTCACGCGTGTTCGCGATGATTCAGTCCAGGGGCCAAATCCATATCGTTGGGAAGAAAAAACGTCCGACGACTACTTTTCCGGCAAGCGTGTCATCCTGTTCTCGCTGCCTGGCGCTTTCACCCCGACCTGCTCGACCTACCAACTGCCCAATTTCGAAGATCTCTACGAGGACTTCAAGAAACAAGGCGTCGACGCGGTCTACTGTCTCTCGGTCAACGATGCCTTTGTGATGAATGCTTGGGGAAAGTCCTTGGGGCTGCAGAAGGTCGAGCTGATCCCGGACGGATCTGGCGAGTTCACGCGCAAAATGGGCATGCTGGTCGCCAAGGACAATCTGGGCTTCGGGATGCGCTCCTGGCGCTACGCGGCTCTGCTCAACAATGGCGTGGTGGAGCAGTGGTTTGAGGAGGAAGGTTTCTCCGATAACTGCGAGACCGACCCCTATGGCCTCACATCCCCGCAGAACGTCCTTCAATCGTTGAAGGACGCTGCGTGAGCTGGTTCGGATTGATCATCCGCAACTGCGTTTGGACGACCCAAAGGGCGAGCTCTGACGTGCGCCCCCGTGAGGTCGTTCAAACGCCACACGGCTTAGAAGCGTCGACCTGTGAGTGATCCAATTAACCACGGCCAAGTGAGCTTCTTTGACAGAAATACCGGACTGACATGAAATCGTCCTTCAGCCTCCTTCAGAAACAATCTCTTGCGGCATCGCCTCAACTGATCGAGTCGATTCGCCTGTTGCAGCTGACGCATGCCGAACTGCATCAGTTCGTGGACCAGGAGCTCGAGAAAAATCCGCTTCTGGAGCATGCGCCAAACGACGAAGGCCGGTCTGGCGAGGTTGAAGGACCGACCTGGGCAGGACCGCCGGACCTGCCCAGGCAAGGGAAATCCCAGCCCAGCACGACGAACACCACGTCGGGCGAGCGTCCTGCCTACGAGGAGTTTGTCGCCTTAGCCGAAACGTTGCACGACCATGTCGCTCGTCAGATCTCCCTCACCGCCTTCACACCGCACGAGCGGCTGATTGCTCATCACCTTGCCGGTCATCTGGATGACACTGGCTACCTTCGAGTAAGTCCTTCCGATATGGCTGAGACACTAAACATCGGGCCGACCCAAGTGGAACGGGTGCTCGGCGTCTTGCAGCGCCTCGATCCTCCAGGAATTTTCGCACGATCGCTCAGCGAATGCCTCGAGATACAGTTGCGCGAGAAAAACCGCTTCGACCCCGCGATGGCGGTTTTGGTTGCCAACCTTGAGCTGCTTGCGAGGCGCGATTTTCAGACATTGAAGCAGCGTTGCGGCGTCGATGAAGAAGATCTTCTCGAGATGCTGCAGGAAATCCGCGCGCTTGACCCTAAGCCTGGAAACGCATTTCAGTCGGGAACGCCGGAGTGCGTCATACCGGACGTATGGGTGCAGCGCTCGCCCGGAGGTGGATGGCAGATCGAACTTGATCCGAACACGCTGCCCAAGGTCCTGATCAACCAAAGCTATGTCGCGGAGGTTTCCTGCCGAGCCGCCAAAAAATCGAAGGACATGACATTTCTCAATGAATGCTTGCAAAACGCGAACTGGTTGATCCGCAGCCTCGATCAGCGCGCCAAGACGATCCTTAAGGTCGCCACGGAAATCGTGCGCCAGCAGGATGCTTTCCTGGAATATGGCGTCGCCCACCTGCGGCCGCTCAATCTGAGGACAGTCGCTGAGGCAATCAACATGCACGAGTCGACCGTGAGCCGAGTGACGTCGAACAAGTACATGGTCACTCCACGCGGCGTGTTCGAACTCAAGTATTTCTTCACTGTCGCGATCGCCTCCTGCGAGGGCGGTGACGCGCACTCCGCCGAAGCTGTGCGCCATCGGATCAAAGCGATGGTCGCTGAAGAATCGCTTGATAACATGCTTTCTGACGATGACATCGCCGACCGGCTCAAGGAATGCGGCATAGATCTCGCTCGCCGCACCGTCACCAAGTATCGCGAGGCGATGAACATCCCCTCTTCCATACAGCGGCGCCGGGAAAAGCGCTTGTGGCGGGACCGCGATCAAGGCCTCAAGGCCTCTTGACCAAGAGCGGCGCCTAAATCAAATGTAACGCGTTCTTCGCATTGTTCCTCCTCCGGGCCGAAGCAACTGTCGAAATCGCAGCATTCCCGGCAATTGGGCGCAGTGCATAGCGAAAACCCATCGGCCTCACAGAGGCTACGGTAAAAGTACTTCTTCCATTTCATATTTCGGGTGTTGCCGGCCGCAAGCATCGGAAAATGCGTGGCAAGCAGACGGTTGAGCTCGGCCCGATTGAGAAGGCCAAGATCCTGCCACAGATGGTCATCGCGCATGGCACGCCGGGCGACGATCTTGGCGAAGCGCGCGCTCGCCGGGTCGCTCGGCCGGGCATGCGCCAGTAGAAGGTCGCGCAGAAGTTCTTCCTCCATGCCCGGCTCGGGGTCGCTGACGTCTTCCAGGGCTAAGGCTGCCACAGCGGTTGCGGACAAACCCCGGGGCAGCACCTCGCGCAGCTCGGCGACGGAAAGGCCTGTTGACTCGGTCGCTGTCGCTTCGCCAGCCTCGACCTCCTTGAGCGCACAGGAGAGAACGCAGGTAAGGACATGCTCGTCGAACCCCCTCTCCGGCTCGATAGTGGGCCTTTGGCCGGCATCGACACATGCGTCTTTCTGGGCGGACATGGTCCCGTTCTCCTGGTCGTTTCGCGATCCAGCGGCCCAGCCTTGAGCAACACTGGGTCCGACTACGGGCAGGCGCCGGCGCGGGCTCAACCCCAACACAGCGGGTTGCGGGTCGACCGCATGACCACGCCTTGAGCTGGCCTTCGAAGTCACCGCGCTAGATCATGCCCCATGGCGTTGTTGATGAGGGGATGATCCGGTCTCCCAAGTTCCGTCGGTCTGGCAGCATGGTCCCTAGTCGAAGTCTCCCAACTGGATCCGTAATGCGATCTGACCCGGGTTCGGGATGATGAGGGGCTCTGCCAAGCTCCAGCAAATCGATACCACCGGCGTCCTCGGTGCGCTCACGGTTTCAGACCGGGGCGTTGTTGCTCTCACGCCGGGGTCCCTGCCGGCCATCTTTCCCTTCAGGTGTCGCGGTGGGGTTGGAAGTTTCACAGTCCGTAGTCATACTGATCCGGTTCCGAGGTTGTGAAGGCATCATCATGAGAAGCAATGCGACGCTTCCCGAGCGCATAGACCGGATCGTCCGGATACGGTGCACCAATCGGCTGTCGCGTGCCGAAGCGTTCTGCCTCCAGGACCAAGGATGGGATCTGCTCCTCCAGCCAGTCATAGACAACGGTCCGTTCGGCAATCCGCCACTCCCCTTCCCGCTTTTGAAACAGATCGCAGTAGCGCCCGCATAGAAAGATCTGACGCACTTCTCCGTCTTTGTCCGGTCCCCGTTGCAGCGCGGTGAAATAGCTCTCGACCGTGGCCTCCGCCGCGTTGATGAATTCGATCAGGATGTTCGTGATCTGATGGATATTGCGCGGTCCGGTCTTGAAGACATCGAGCGCATACCGAAAGAAGCCCTCGGCCGAGCCGCGATACGCCCCGTGGCTGTCATGCGCGTCGGGCCAGTACGCGCTGCGCAGCACCGCCTCATCGGCGCGGTCTGTCCCGCGGCAATACCGATAAAGGCAGTCGCGGATCGACTCGCGGTCGAGCAGTTCGACGATTTTCCCTTGGCCCGTCGGGTCTGTCGCAAATTCGGCGGTTCCGACGTGTTCCGGGACCTCTGTCTTCGGTTTGAGGGGGGCATCCGAAACAATTCGCGCAGCGGGTGGATAGTCGATTTCCAGTGCAAGTTCGGGGCAGGATCGCACCCCATCCGACGCAAGCACTTGCTCACCGTCCGCAACCTCGATGTCCCCGGGGAGGATGTAACCTGCGTCGTCCAGCTTGAAGACGGCCGGCGCTCGCGCCGAACATTGCGCATGCCCCTGACATCTGGCTTGGTGAACGATGATGCGCAAGGCGACCTCCAACGTCTGTGCCACGGCTCAGGCCGGGCTAGGTTTAGCCCCACTCCAGGATCAGATTTTCAATCCCGAACAGTTGGCCGCCATGGGTGATGGGTGCCGTTCCCTCCTTGATCCGAAAGGACGGCAGGCGCGCCAGCCACTCCTCCAGGCCAATGACAATTTCTCGCCGGGCAAGATGTGAGCCAAGGCAACGGTGGGGACCATAGCCAAAGGCGGCGTGGCGGATGCCATCTCGTGTCAGATCGACTGTGTTGGGGTCTTCGAATTCCGCCGGGTCACGATTCGCAATCATGGTGGCGCAGGAAACAAAGTCCCCCTTGCGGATCGGCGCGCCTTCGAAGTCGATATCCTTCCGTGCGACGCGGATTAAATGGACGGTCGGAAAGGCGCGCAGCAGTTCTTCGGCTGCGCGCACGATCCGGTCCGGTTCTTTTCGGAGCAATTCCTGATCTTCCAGGTTCCGCGCGAGATAGGCCAAGTCAAAGCCTATGGCTGTAGCGACCGTGTCGAGCCCCGCCACCAAAACGAGCACGCCGATGCCACGGACCTCCTGGTCCGTCAGCCCGCGGCCCTCGACCTGCGCCTGCACAATGAAGCTCATGAAATCATCGACGGGCTTTTTGCGGCGCATCGCCGCCAGCTCGTCTATGAACGCTACAATCGTCCGTGCCGCCGCCGGCCGTCTCACCTCATCGCCGTGGAGCAGATCTCTCGCCCAGGCAACAAATGTCTCAAGACGGTGCTCCGGCAGTCCGATGAAGCGAAGGAAGATGCTGACCGCGAAAGGAAAGGCGAAATCCTTCATGACATCGCAGCTTGTCCCCGACGAGGCGATCCTCGTGATAAGCGCTATCGCTTGCTCGCGGATGGTGGGCTCCAGTTCCGTTACGCGCTTGGGCGAAAAGAGCGGATTGAGCAATGAGCGAAAGACGGCATGCGAAGGGGGATCGAGTTCGAGCGGGATCGTCGGCCAGTCTTCGCCCAGCGCGGATGCGAAGATGTTGCGATGACTGGAAAAGTTTTCGGTCTCCTGCAGCACCCGGCGCTGATCTGCGGCACGAGTGATGACCCAAGCACCCTGCCCGGTACGCGTGTTCCAGGGCGAATAGAAAATTCGCGGTCCGTCATGCACGCATGCGACTGCTGCGTGCGGGTCGCCATTAGACGTCGGTGACATGCCTGGCGACGAAAATAGGCTGAAGTCGCCTACCATTTCCGGCGGGACATGATCTGGAACCGGGTGGGTCGTCATTTGGTTCTCCTGGGTCAGGCGCTTGCGCGCTCGACTGAGTTCGCTAAGCTGTTCGTCACCACTGGGGCTCCGCAACGCACGGTCGACATCGCCTTAGATGACAAAATCGAGCAAGTTGCGTGCCGGGTAAGCGCATCATTGGCACCGCTCATTTCGGCATTGTAGCGTCCGCATGAGGTCAGCCTTTTTGGTAGGCCTCAGACATCGTGTCCGTTCCAGACACGACAACACTGCATTAAGATCGAGCGGGGAGCCTAGCACGGAGGCCAAGTATGGGACCGAGGTCACCTGCCACTCCGGACACAGCTCGGCGGCAGCAAAGCCGCTCGCTGCGCGCTCTCCACAAGCGCCGTAGCGAGCGAGCGGCTTTGCGCTCCTCATCGGCACTTGCTCGTAAAGTCGGATCGCTGAGACCAATCCGAGGGAGCCTATATGACCAACGACATAGTGAACCTGTGCGCCCATGGAAAAAGCCTCCTGATGGCCATCGCTTGTGCGAGGTGATTGCCTTTGCCGTCGTGCGGCTTGGCGAGCCGGAGATCAGAGCTGCGACCGGAAGCGGCTACGGCAAGAAGAAGACCTGGGTCAGGCCGCGCCTACGCCATCAGGCGCTGCAAACAGCTCAACCCGGGGATCGGCAGCCCCATACTGGTCCGCGTACATGAGCACCATTGGCCTGCGATGGCGATCGCCCTCGCCGAGATCTGCTGGTAATCGGAGAAATCTTCGACCCGCCCTGGTCGCACCATCAGCCCGATCTTTGCTCGTGCTGCTGTTCGTGGCAAGAATGTAGCCGTGCTGCGGATAGCGCCGAACAGCATGCGATAGGGTCATTGATGCGCCTTGGGCCGCGACAGCGCTTTACATTCAAGTAGCACGCGAGCTTCCTTGGTATTAGACGGCGGGCGCCCGCCCCCGGTGGAGAATTCGAGGATGCCTTTGTGGAGCCCGTCCTCTGGAATTTTTACGGTGCCGCCAATCGACTTCACCTGGACCAATTTTTCCCGCCAGCAGCCGTATGGCGGTAATCTCGGACGATTGACTGACACCAAACCCGCCGGCGGCCAACGGACGCGTTTGCCTGCATTGAGCAACTTTACTGCCGGGTTCGGGTTGGGACTCACCGCAACAATGGCGGCGATCCTCGATAAGCGCGGAAGCGCTCCTGGGGAGTCTACGCTCGAGGCGGTCGGCGGTGGGGCGCAGATAGCAGCTGTGCCCTGGTTGGCCTCCGCGGGCACAGCTATGGTCAGCAAAGTCCAAAGGAGCGGCCCGCACGCCGCCCGAGAACGGAAAGCAACATGCATCGGTGTTGCCTCAAGCAGCGGTTGAACGGGAAACGCGCGGCAGGTTCTCGGCCAGTAACCGCCAGTCGTCGCGCTCGGGTGCGCCTTCCTCGCGCATCCCGAAGAACTGGATGATCATCTTGCCGTCGGCGTCATAAGCTTCAAGTGACGTGAGGTGGCCGTCCCTGGTTGGCTTGCGCACGGCCCATACCTCGCGGATGTGGTGGGTCTTGAGATGCAGGCGGAAGGTCTTGTCGAGCACATTGATCCAAGGCCCGATCTGCTTGATCGTCTTGATTGGGCCGGAATGGATCTGGATGCAGCCACGATTGCCGACGAAGCACAGGATGGGCATCTCGTCTTCGGCCGCACGATGCAACATGGAGGCAAGCGCAGCATGGTCGAGCAGCCAGGCGTAGTCGTCGCCGACCATGCGCACCGCCTGGCGGCGGCTGAGGTTGAGCGCCTTCAGCATGCCGAAGAACTGGTGCACGTCGCTCAGTTGACTCCAGTGCTCGCGTAGGTCATCGACCGTAGCGGCTTGGTCCGGATTCTTTGCGTCCTTTTCCGCCGACTTCGTCTTAACCGAGATGATCGGCTCCTGGTTGGGGGATTCGAGCTCGTCTATCAGTTTTCGATAGGCATGGAGGTTTGAGGACGGTCTCAGATTCACCTTGTGCACGGCCTCGCCTGCCGCATCGAAGAACAGCAGCCCGCGGCGAATTTCCTCGGCTTCGCGTGTCTCCACCGCAAAGCCATGCGTCCACACCTTCGGGAAGATGCGCAAATCAATGTCATTGCCGAGCACCATGGCGCGATGGTTGCCGGTGAACACCTTGTCGTAGACGCCAATCTTCTCATGCACGGCGCTGTCATTGCGGGTCAGCGCCATCACCTCGCCGACGGCCTCAAGACCGGTAAGCACATCATTGACGCGCGGCTCGATGCGCAGCGCGCCAAAACCGCAATGTGCCGCGTAGAGCTCCGCTTCCGAAATGCCCAGTTTGGCGGCGAGATCGCGGCCACGGATGCTGGGACAGTCTTCGCGTGCACGCCGGATGGTCTCCGGGGAAGGTTCCTCGCGCTGGTGCATGTATTACCCCTGCTTTGCGCATTTGTCGGTCGGAGCCTTAGCCCTCAAAAGGCGTACCAATTCCTTGGAGCATCCCGGAAACCTGCCTTGGTTGCAGGTCGGAGGGGAATTCGGGCCCGCCCAAGTGTGGCGGACCCGACAAATCCGACAATACCTGTCGATGCTCTGCGCTTCTGCGGCATTCCGAACCGGATCCAAACCGGAATTTTTGGGCGTGTTGGGGATGTCACGCTGTTCGAAAACGGCTTTTTCCCTTTGGCACGGTCCATGCACGATAATCCGCAATTCGTCCGCATCGAGGAAGCGAGCCATGATCACGCTCACTGACAAGGCCGTTGCCGCCGTCAAGACCGCTCTGTCCGCCGCTAGCGAGCCCGCAGAAGGCTTCCGGATCATGGTCGAGGCCGGCGGCTGCTCCGGCTTCAAATATTCATTGGGTCTGGAGAGCGTCCCGCGCCAGGGCGACGCCATTGTCGAGACAGATGGCATCAAGGTGTTCGTGGACGCCGGCTCCCAACCGCATGTCGCCGGCATGGCCGTCGACTTCGTCACGGGTATCGAATCCTCCGGCTTTGTTTTCGACAATCCTAACGCGCGAGAAAAGTGCTCCTGCGGTAAGTCGTTCGGCTGATCGCGAAGGAGGAGAGAGGACGCCGCGAGCGAGCTTTGCTGGCCGTCACCCGGTGCGGGCCAACCTGTGGAGCACTTGCGCCACTCGGGATCGTCGCGCTCTCAACGACGCAGGCTCGATGAGACCAAGTCCCGCTTAACATCGTCCCGCTCGATTGGAGACCACCCATGACAGTCTATCTCGACAACAACGCAACGACCCGGGTCGACCCCGCGGTCGTCAAGGCGATGTTGCCGTTCCTTACCGATCAATTCGGCAACCCTTCGTCGGCCCACGGGTTTGGTGCCTTTGCCGGCGCTGCGTTGGCAAAGGCGCGGCGTCAGTTACAGGCGCTGATCGGCGCGGAGTTCGATGATGAGATCACCTTCACCTCGGGTGGAACGGAAAGCGACAATGCGGCCATACTTTCGGCGCTCGAGGTCATGCCTTGTCGAACTGAGATCGTGACGTCCGCTGTCGAACATCCGGCTGTGCTGACCCTGTGCGCTCATCTTGAGGAGACGCGCCGCGCTAAGGTGCACCGCATCCCGGTGGACCGCCATGGCCGGCTGAACGTCGACGCTTACCGGGCGGCGCTCACCCCAAACGTGGCGGTCGTCTCGATCATGTGGGCCAACAACGAAACTGGTACGATCTTCCCCGTCGCCAAGCTCGCCGAATTGGCTAAGGAAGTCGGCGCGATTTTCCACACTGATGCCGTGCAGGCAGTCGGCAAACTCTCGATCGACCTGAAATCAACCGCTATCGACATGCTGTCGCTCTCCAGCCATAAATTTCACGGGCCAAAAGGGGTCGGCGCACTTTTCGTCAAGCGCGGCGTGCCGTTCCAACCGCTGATCAAGGGGGGGCACCAAGAGAGCGATCGGCGCGCCGGCACCGAAAACACGCCCGGCATAGTCGGGCTCGGCGTAGCCGCCGAACTCGCCTTGAAATCAATGGATGACGAGACCGCGAGGATAAAGTGGCTCCGCGACACGCTGGAGAACGGGCTTGTCCAGCGTGTCCCAAACAGCGTCGTCAACGGCGATCCTCTGGAGCGCTTGCCCAACACCGCAAACATCGCCTTCGAGGACATTGAGGGCGGCCATGGGATCCTGCATCTCCTGGATCGCGAGGGTGTCGTCTGTTCCTCGGGGTCCGCGTGCACATCGGGCAGTGCGGAGCCAAGCCATGTGCTGAGGGCGATGAAAATGCCACATGGGGCGGTCCGCTTCTCTTTCGCGCGTGACAACGGACAAGGAGACGTGGACCGGGTGCTCGAGGTCTTGCCTTCGATCGTGGAGAGGCTGCGGCACGCCCACAGTTCCGGGTCGAATGGATGGAGCGCCGAAGATCTCCAAGGCATTCCAGGTCTCAGCGGCGGAAGAACCGGCGTCCATTCGTGAGCAGTCAATTCTTTCTCAAGAACATCCCCCTGCGCGACGGCGATCAGGCACCCGGCGGGCAGGGACGACACTGCGGTGGGTTCTCCCACACGGTGACCGAAGGCGCGCTGACGGCGGCCGGTGTGCCTGACACGAGGTTGGCGCTCCGGTCATGGGAACTGAAGAGGTCGAGCAATTTTCTCCGTGGTCGCTGGGATGTCCCGGTGCGGCTCACGGCATGGTAGCCGGATGAGCTCACAGGATCGCCATGGATCGGTCGAGAGCGGCGTCAGCGCCTCAATCGTCGTCCATCGATGTCAGCTTGCCACCAGGCTCGGGCTCGGCCGAGGGAGCGCTGCAGCTGATCGAGCATACGCTCGGAAGCGCGGCCACCAGGGCGACGAGAGCAGCGCCACCAGCTCCTCTTCGCACGGGTCCTCGCGCGACCTCGGTCGGGCCGAGCGCCAGGCGCCGAACGCCAGCTGTATCGACGAGGCGATTGTCGCGCTGGCTGAGCTGCATCGTTCATCAACCGCGGGCTTCGGGGCTGCATGTCCAATGCGCGACGAACGCGCCAAAACCCGTTTCCGACAAGGGAGATTGTAATGAACTGTTCCGCTGACAGCAGACCCATTGACGTCACCAACATCCTCACGCGCCTGAAAGGCCTGTCGTCCGCGGAGGAGTTCTTCGTTGTACTTTGCGTTTCGTATGACCCGAAGGTGCTCAATGTCTCACGGCTGCATATCCTCAAGCGTATGGGCCAATACCTTGCCGAGGAAGACTTCTCCGGGCTGCCCGACCAGGTGATTGCCGCGCGCGTGCGCGCCATGCTGGTACGCGCCTACGAGGAGTTCGCGGCTTCCTCGCCGCTCACGCACCGGGTTTTCAAGGTGCTCAAAGACCACGATCCGAGCAAACCTCACAAGCCAGGCCGCACATTCGTTCCGTTCGACTCCATCCTGAAGCGTTTCGGCGAATAACGACATAGTTGCGACGCGACAATGTCGACAAGCCGACAATTCGGACATCGAAGCCGGGGCCCTCAGAAATGATCAACGGAACTTACAAGGAATAGGCGCCCGCAAAAGACTTGGCACGAATGATGCAATCAAGAACTGGCACCGCCTGCCCACATCGGGATAACAGCTAGAGAACGCCAATGCACATCGTGGTCAGCATCAAGCAGGTGCCGGACTCGGCACAGATACGGGTCCATCCGGTGACGAACACCATCATGCGCCAGGGTGTGCCGACCATCATCAACCCTTACGACCTGTTCGCCCTGGAAGAAGCACTCAGGCTGCGCGACGCCTATGGCGGGGAGGTCACCGTGCTCACCATGGGCCCACCCATGGCCGAGGACTCCCTGCGCAAGGCGCTCGGCTACGGCGCCGATCGCGCGGTGCTTTTGACCGACCGCTATTTTGCCGGTTCCGACACGCTGGCCACCTCCTTTGCTCTTTCCCAGGCAATCGCGAAGATCGGCGAGACGTTCGGCACGCCGGACGTGGTCTTCACGGGCAAACAGACGATCGACGGCGACACCGCCCAAGTCGGACCCGGCATCGCCAAGCGTCTCGATCTCATTCAACTCACCTATGTCGCGAAAATCGTCTCCATTGATTTTGCTGCAGGCGAGATCACGGTCGAGCGTCGATGCGAGGGCGGCACCCAGAAGCTGAAGAGCAGGCTGCCTTGCCTCATCACCATGCTGGAAGGCACAAACGAGATGCGCCGGGGCTCGATCGAAGACGCGCTTTGCGCCGCACGCAGCCCGATTGTGAAATGGAGCGCGGCCGAGGCCGGCATTGAAGATCTCACCAAATGCGGCTTGCGTGGCTCGCCGACGGTCGTCAAACGCGTTTTTGCCCCTGTCGCCCATTCGGAAAGGGCCGCGCAAATTGAGATCGCCGAGAAGACGCCGCGGGAAGTCGCCGACGAACTGATCGCTGCAATCTTCACCCGCCAGCCGGCCCTGGAACCGGAACTCGCCTTCGAGAGCGCGTGAGGCAAGGAGCAGACCATATGTCGAGCACGAACTCAGACGCCCCTCGCCAGCCCCCCGGCCGTGCCGGGATGAAGAAGGAGCTTCCTGAGCGTTTCAGGGATTATCGGCACGTCTGGGTTTTTATCGAGCTCGAACGAGGGCAGGTCCATCCAGTATCTTTCGAACTGCTTGGCGAGGGCCGCAAGCTGGCGGACAAACTTGGCGTGCAGCTCGCGGGTGCTGTGTTCGGACCGCCGGGAGAAGCTACCGGGAACGCACTCGCCGAGGCATTCGCCTATGGCGCCGACCTCGTCTACTTCGTTGAGGCGCCGCTGCTCGCCGATTATCGCAATGAGCCATTCACCAAGGCGATGACCGATCTGGTTGCTACTTACAAACCCGAGATCCTGCTTCTCGGTGCCACGACCCTCGGCAGGGATCTCGCCGGGTCCGTCGCAACCACCTTGCTGACAGGGCTAACGGCCGACTGCACAGCACTTGACGTGGATGCTGACGGGTCCCTCGCCGCGACCCGCCCGACTTTTGGCGGTTCCTTGCTGTGCACGATCTACACACTCAACTACAGGCCGCAGATGGCGACGGTGCGACCGAGGGTCATGGCCATGCCGCAGCGGGCGGACAGACCGATCGGGCGCGTCATCCAGCACAAGCTGTCGCTAGCCGAGGATGAAATCGTCACCAAGGTGCTGGGATTCCTTCCCGATAGCCAGTCGGGCATCGCCAATCTCGGCTATGCGGATGTGGTGGTTGCCGGAGGGCTCGGTCTCGGCGGAGCGGAGAACCTGCAGCTTGTGAAGAGTCTCGCGCGAGTAATAGGCGCCGAATTCGGCTGTTCGCGGCCGCTGGTCCAAAAGGGCTGGATGTCGGCAGATCGGCAGATCGGACAAACAGGCAAGACAATCCGGCCGAAGCTCTACATAGCCGCCGGCATTTCCGGCGCCATTCAGCACCGCGTTGGAGTTGAGGGGGCCGATCTCATTGTGGCCATCAACACCGACCCGAACGCGCCGATTTTCGATTTCGCTCACCTCGGGATCGTCACCGATGCGGTGCGCTTCCTACCGGCTTTGACCGAAGCCTTCACCCGTCGGCTGTCACCGCACAGTCGCGACAAGCTTGCGAGCTAACGCATTATGCAGATGATCAAGGAAGAGTTCGACGCCATTGTCATCGGCGCCGGAATGTCCGGGAACGCAGCTGCCTATACTTTGGCAAGCGACGGCTTGAAGGTGCTCCAGTTGGAGCGAGGTGAATATCCGGGCTCTAAGAATGTCCAGGGCGCCATCATGTATGCGAGCATGTTGGAGAAGATCATCCCGGATTTCCGCGATGATGCACCTCTCGAACGGCATCTGGTTGAACAGCGATTGTGGGTTATGGATGACACCTCCCACACCGGGATTCACTATCGATCGGACGACTTCAACGAGGTAAAGCCCAATCGCTATACGATCATCCGCGCCCAGTTCGACAAATGGTTTTCGCGCAGGGTGCGGGAGGCAGGCGCGACGGTTCTGTGCGAGACCACGGTGACGGACCTCGTCCGCGACACGAAGGGCAAGGTGATCGAGTCCGAACGGATCGGGCCGGTGGAGTGATCTACGCGGACGTGGTTGTCCTTGCAGAAGGTGTCTGCGGGCTGCTCGGCACACGGGGCGGCCTGCGCAAGATCCTGAAGCCGGAATCCGTTGCGCTGGCAGTTAAGGAAATGCATTTCCTGCCCGAAGAGGTCATTGAGCAGCGATTCGGCGTCAAAGGAGGTGAAGGCTGTGTCATTGAGTCGGTCGGCACGATCTCCCGCGGCATGGCCGGGCTCGGGTTCCTTTACACCAACAAGGAATCGATCTCACTGGGCATCGGCTGCCTCGTCTCGGATTTCGCCGCGAAGGTGGAGAGCCCGTATGCCCTCCTCGACGCATTCAAAAACCATCCTTCGGTCCGGCCGCTGATTGCCGGTTCGGAGGTGAAAGAATATGCGGCGCACCTCATTCCCGAAGGTGGTTACAAAGCTATGCCGCAGCTCTTTGGCGACGGTTGGGTCGTTGTCGGCGATGCCGCGCAATTGAACAACGCCGTTCACCGCGAGGGCTCCAATCTCGCCATGACATCGGGCCGCATCGCGGCAGAGGCTATCATCCAGGTCAAGAGACGCAACAACCCTATGACCAAACGCAACCTCGCCCTTTACAAGGCAATGCTGGACAAATCGTTCGTGGTCAAAGACCTTCGAAAATACAAAGACATGCCGGCTTTGCTCCACACCAACGCCTCCACTTTCTTCACGACGTACCCGAGGTTGATGTCGCAAGCTGCGCAGAATTTCATGCGCGTCGACGGCACACCAAAGATCGAGAAGGAAAAGGCGACCACGGCAGCCTTCATCAAGGCGCGCTCGCGTTGGGGACTGGTCAGCGACGCGCTTCGCTTAGCGTTGGCGTGGCGGTGAGGCACTGACGACATGACCAACCCGGTGACGAAGTTACGTGTCGAAGACAAGCTTTACCAGAACCGTTATTTGGTGGACCCCGGCCGCCCGCATATAAAGGTGCGAGCGCACGAACAACCGAGCTCAAGCCTGCTCGCGCTGACCCACGTCTGTCCCGCGAAATGCTATGAGCTGAACGACAAAGGCCAGGTTGAAATAACGCCCGATGGCTGCATGGAGTGCGGCACCTGCCGCGTTTTGTGCGAGGCCAGCGGCGAGATCGAATGGAACTATCCGCGTGGTGGCTTTGGCGTCCTCTTCAAATTCGGATGATCGGCCTTGGCACCGGCTCAGTGGGTGTGCAGCTGTGCACTCCCGAAGTCGCGACAAAGCGCGCATTTTTGCCGGTACCATCTCGCCAAAGTGCGACCGGGTGATTCCCTGAATTGATGAAAAGGCGCTTGGGAGGAGCACCCGGACCACAACCGCTGAGGTCTTTCCATGGCTCAAATATCCCCGGATCGGGTCAACGAAGCAGGACGTCGAGACACCTTCCGCAAACCAGCCAGTGATCGGATTTTCGAAGCAGATGACTGGCTCAGGGGGATCTACGAGGTATCAAAGGCGCTGACGGCTCCCGCCCGACTGGAGGTTACGCTGGCCAATGTCGCGAACACTCTCGCGTCCTTTGTGCAAATGCGTCATGGAGCAATCTTCGTCCTCGACTCTGAAGGTGAGCCGGAGATCGCCGCGAGTGCCGGCAGCGCCCCATCAGGCACTCACCCCATCATACCAAAGGCCGCAATAAATCAAATCGTCGCAACGGGCACGCGGCTCGTCATCGCGGACCTTAGCACGTCCGAGTTGTTTCAAACCGACCTTCAAACACGTCATGGTGTCAATTCATTCCCGATGGCCTTTATCGGCGTCCCGGTTAAGGCTGAGGACAGGGTCCTTGGGACGCTGGCGATCGTAAGAGACAGCGCGAACGGGTCCCGCTACGATGAGGATATCTGCTTCCTGACGATGGTGGCCAACCTCGTCGGCCGCACCATTCGCCTCCATCGCGGCTTGACTAAGGATCGTGAGCGGCGCGTCGATGAGAACTGGCCAGCGGAGAATTCGTCCAATGAGGACCGGACCGACCTCGTCCCGCATGCGCCCGTCAAGATAGATGGGATCATCGGGGAGAGCCCCGCACTCAAGCAGGTGCTCGAAACCGTCTCCATTGTAGCAAGGACGAATTCCACTGTGCTTCTGAGGGGCGAGAGCGGCACCGGCAAGGAGTTTTTCGCTCAAGCCATACATAGGCTCTCGCGCCGGCGGACGAAGTCTTTCGTCAAGTTGAACTGCGCCGCACTGTCGGAAAGCGTTCTGGAGTCGGAGCTGTTCGGGCATGAAAAAGGTGCCTTCACAGGGGCAATTTCCCAGCGCGCCGGCCGTTTTGAATTGGCAAACGGGGGAACGCTGCTACTCGACGAAATCGGCGAGATATCGCCTGCCTTCCAAGCCAAGCTGTTACGCGTCTTGCAGGAAGGCGAACTGGAGCGTGTTGGCGGCACCAAGACGCTGCAGGTGGACGTGCGACTCATATGCGCCACCAACAGGGATCTTGAGTCGGCTGTTGTAAACGGGGATTTCAGGGCCGACCTTTATTATCGCATCAATGTGGTACCAATCATCCTGCCTCCGCTCAGAGAGCGCCTGGGGGATATCCCTCGGCTTGCGAACGCCTTCCTCGAACGATTCAACAAGGAGAACCATCTCGAACTCGCCTTCGCGCCGTCGGCGCTCGAGTTTATCTCGCAATGCTACTTCCCGGGTAACGTCCGCGAATTGGAGAACTGCGTGCAAAGGACGGCAACGCTGGCGCGTTCAAGGACAATCGCTCCATCGGATTTTGCCTGCAACAACAACCAATGCCTATCTTGGCTCCTCTGGAAAAGAGCTGATCATTCGCACAGCGGCAATACCGGCACCCAGCACTTTCAAACCAATATGCCCGCCGGATTGCCGATGCCGGCCGGGCGCTTCGGCGCCCCGCAGGACAATTTGCGACCCAATACTGCTGCCCCTGCAAACGATCCCGCTCTCCCTAAAATAGGCCCGCGCCTGACGGAACGCGACCGGCTGATCGGCGCGATGGAGAAGGTCGGCTGGGTTCAGGCCAAGGCCGCCCGTGTCCTCGGCGTCACGCCGCGACAGGTCGGATACGCTTTGCGCCGACACGGCATCGAGGTGAAGAAATTCTAGTGTCTCATTGAGGTGGAGAACGAGAACACTGCGCCAGCTACGCCAAAATGTGTCGGAGCCCGGGCCAAAGCTGCGCGGGCGTGTGATGCTGTCGCGCCTCCAGCCACCCTTTCCGGCGTCTTGCCGATCGTAAACGGGAGTCACCGACTCTCCTTACCCGGACCAATGCAGATCCAGATGAGCAGTGGCAACTTCACAACCAAGTCGCGGTCGCTCAGAGCGACATCCTTGTCGGAGACACGTCGGGACGGTTGTGCCGAGGGCGATGACGGCTGAGCTGTCGACGCGTTATATCATCTAGACCTGATCTCCGGCCGGGGTCGTCTTCCTCACCTTCTGAGCACGCCCTGTTAGGAGTCCGACAAAGCTATGTCGCGGCAACTCCATGATGTCTGACGCGCAAAGCCAATTCGTGAGCTAGCGCCACCTTTTCAGTTGGCATTGCTCTTGCGCTTCGAACCGCGACGTTAACTCGTAACGGAGCCGTTCAATGGCCGCACCGGTGATTTCAGCTGAGAGCCTGACCGGCGCGAGGGTCTCCGAACGGTTGCTGGTGAGCGCGAAGTCGGGTGGCTGCGCATCTTCCTCCTGCGGGTCGTCGACAAGGCCGGACGATGTGGATCTGGTCACCTGGAGCAAGATCAAGGATCACCCGTGCTTTTCGGAAGAGGCGCACCACTATTTTGCGCGCATGCACGTCGCCGTCGCGCCGGCCTGCAATGTCCAGTGCAACTACTGCAATCGTAAATATGACTGCGCCAACGAAAGCCGGCCCGGGGTTGTCTCGGAAAAGCTGACGCCCGATCAGGCGGTACGAAAGGTGATCGCGGTTGCCAATGAAGTGCCGCAGCTTTCCGTGCTTGGCATCGCCGGACCGGGCGATGCCTGCTACGATTGGAAGAAGACAAAGGCCACGTTCGAACGCGTCGTCAGGGAAATCCCCGACCTCAGGCTTTGCGTCTCCACGAACGGGCTCGCACTGCCGGACCATGTCGACGAGCTTGCCGACATGAATGTCGATCACGTGACGATCACGATCAACATGGTCGATCCGGAAATAGGCGCAAAAATCTATCCCTGGATCTTTTACGGTCACCGCCGCTACTACGGGATCGAAGCCGCCAGAATTCTGCACGAGCGGCAGATGCTGGGCCTGGAGATGCTCAGCGCACGCGGCATCCTCACCAAAATCAATTCGGTGATGATCCCTGGAGTGAATGACCAGCACCTGATTGAGGTGAACAAGTCGGTCAAGCAGCGTGGCGCGTTCCTGCACAACGTCATGCCTCTCATCTCGGACCCGGCGCACGGCACGCACTTCGGGTTGATCGGGCAGCGTGGCCCAAATGCAATGGAGATGAAGGCTCTTCAGGATCGTCTCGAAGGCGGCGCCAAGTTGATGCGCCACTGCCGGCAGTGCCGGGCAGATGCCGTCGGCCTGCTAGGTGAGGATCGTGGCCAGGAATTCATGTTGGGCCAAATCCCCGGTGAGCTCACCTACGATGCCGGCAAGCGTGAAGCCTATCGGGAGCTGGTCGCCGAGGAACGCCGTGATCACCTGGCGGCCAGAAGCGAAGCGGCCGGAGCGGTGAAGACAGCGAGTTCCGGGAAGTCCCTTCTCATCGGGGTGGCGACTAAAGGCGGCGGCCGCGTCAACGAACACTTCGGCCATGCCAAGGAATTCCAAGTGTATGAAGCCTCGACGCGGGGGATCAACTTTGTCGGGCACCGTACGGTTGAGCAGTATTGCCTCGGGGGTTGGGGCGAGAAGGCCACTCTCGACCGGATCACCGCTGCGCTGGAAGGCATAGACGTCGTGCTTTGCGTCAAAATTGGAGATCGCCCCAAGGAGCAGCTCGCGGCCGCCGGTATCCGAGCAACGGACGCTTACGGCCATGACTACATCGAAACGGCAATCGCGGCGGTTTACGCCGCCGAGTTCGGCGTCCAGGCACTCGCGGCGACAGCCTGAACCCATCTTATTAATCGAATCAGGAATCAAAATGGCTTTCAAGATCATCGCATCCCAATGCACACAATGCGGCGCCTGCGAATTCGAATGCCCGTCGGGTGCGATCAAGTTCAAAGGCGAGAGCTACGTGGTCGAGCTGCAGAAGTGCACCGAATGCGAGGGGGCTTTCGACACGCAGCAATGTGCATCGGTGTGTCCTGTGCCGAATACCTGCATTCCTGCCTGAGTCCACTGGGTACCCCACAAGTGGCTGCCCCAGATGCCTGCGCGTCATCAATCACAGTAGCCTCAGAGAACCAAGGAACCGCTAATGTGGCTCGCACGCGAACAGGAGGTGGAAATCCGCAGACCTCCGCAATTTCAGCCGGGAGAGCGGGTCCGTGCCACTCGTCACATCAAGAATGACGGCACCTACCCTGGCAGGGAAATCGGCGAAAATCTCGTGCGCAAGGGCGAAGAGGGTTATGTGCGCGACATTGGCACGTTTCTCCAGCAGTTCTTCATCTACGCGGTCGAATGGATCGACCGTGGGACGGTGGTCGGCATGCGGGCGCGTGAATTGACAAGCCTCGACAAACCCGCCCCTCCCCTCAGAGCGGAAGCAAACGCCAAACAAGGAACGGTCGGATGAAAGTAATGATCCGCAGGACTGATTCCGGGTTGTCGGCGTATGTCCCCAAAAAGGATCTCGAAGAGCCGATCATCAAGTTCGAGAACCAAGACCTCTGGGGCGGGGTCGTAACGCTCAGGAACGGGTGGCGGCTCCTGCTACCCGATCTTCCGCCGCATACGCGCCTGCCAATCACCGTCGAGGCAAGAAAGCTTCCGGGCGGGGACTAATGCTGTCCCTCAATGAGAGGTGTCAAGAGGAAAAGAGCATGAACACGATCCCGACCTCGGGCCACCTCGTCGTCGTGCGGGACAGTTTCGCCCGAAAGCTGCTTGAGCTGGCCAGACAAGCGCTCGTTGCCGATCACGTGATCCCATATCTCGGTCCGGGTCTGCTGCGGCTAAGCTCAGCGGAGCCGCCAGTACCGTGCACCCCGGAGGCCGTCGCCGCCGCACTCACGACGCGAGCGCCGGCTCCCTCGAAGATCCGCACCAATATGTGGTCGGTCGCGCAATTCATCGAGCAGCGCCGGCATCGCCGCACACTTCAAGCCTGGATGGCAGATATATTCGCGGGGCCGACGGCGCCGACGCTCCTCCACAACTGGCTCGCAAAGCTCCCGCTCTCCCTCATCGTAGACAGCTGGTACGAAGGCACCATGAGGGCGGCGCTGGCTGAGGCCGGCCGAACCGACGTCGCCGAGATACAAGGCGTCACCCGCGCGAACGAAATTCGCGACCTTTGGACCAGAACCTACGACTTGTTCGGAACAGAGCTCGAGCCCGGAGCAGCGACAAAGACGGTTCTCTATGCGCCTCATGGCAGTATCAGACCGGCCGCAAATTTCCTCATCGCCGATTCCGATTATGTCGAAGCCCTGACTGAAATCGATATCCAGACGCCCATTCCTGACGTGGTCAAGGAACGACGCATCCACCGGGGGTTCTTCTTCGTCGGCTGCCGCTTCAATGATCAGATGCTGCGCACCTACGCCAGGCAGATCATGAAGCGCTCGGAAGGGCCCCGTTACGCGATCATGGATGGGCAAACGCTGACAAGAAACGAAGCGCGTTTCCTTGCGGCAAGCGGAATCACGGTGATCGACATGCCAGCGAGCGAAGCCGTGGCGCAACTCGCCGGATCAGCGTCCTGAGCCGATGGTGGCCAGGATCAACATGGAGGTCGTCTTTGATGTGAGTCGACCGGCTCGCTTCCGAAGGCGCAAAATTCAGTTGGGGACATTCTGTGGGCAGTGACGCCGTTGGCACGACCTTTCTCAAATCGTCCGCCCATGTGAAAGCGGCCGGGTGGGGTCGGGGCTTGAGCACACTACTGCGCATCACGCGCATCAATTTGAGGCACCCGTGGCAGGTCGCGCTAGCTATCGGTTCGACGGTGATAGCGGTAATCCTGCAGTTGCTGGTTCCCCAGCTTCTCGGCCGGGCTGTCGACCAAACCCAGGTCGTCATCGGGGCCGGTGTGACGGGGGCGGCTGCAGAACAAACGCTCTGGACCCTGGCTCTCCTGCTGCTCGCAGCCAGTATGCTACGCGGCCTCTTCACGATGGCGCAGAACTATTTTGCCGAAGCCGTCGGGCACCACGCCGCATACGAACTGCGACTGGCTTGTTATGAGAAAGTCCAGCGCCTGAGCTTTTCCTTTCACGACCGGGTGCATTCAGGCGACCTGATCACTCTCGGCATCCTCGATCTCGACGGCGTGCGGGTGTATTTTTCCACCGCTCTGGTTCGGTTGCTTATGCTCATTATGCTGATCGGGATCGGCGCCTGCATGATGATCTCTACCGACCCGGTGCTCGGCCTCGTCGCGCTGAGCTTCATGCCTTTCGTGGCCTGGCGGTCATCGGTCACACAGCTCAAGCTACGCACCATCTGGCTCGACCTGCAGGAGCGGCTTTCCGTCTTGGGCCGCGTGATGGAGGAAAATCTCGCGGGCATCCGCGTTGTCCGCGCTTTTTCGGCACAAGCTTATGAAATGGCGAAGTTCGACATCGCCTCGAGAAATGCGCTCGAACTCGCCAACGAGCAGGTTGACGTCTACGTCCCCAATACGTCGGCAATGACCCTGGCCTTCTTTGTTGCCATGGGGCTGGTCCTCTGGATCGGCTGCAATAAGCTCATTGCCGGCCAGATCAGCGTTGGAACGCTCACGACGTTCCTGACGTTCATGACGATCCTGCAAATGCCCGTCCGCCAGATCGGACTGATGGTGAACGGTTTCGCCCGCGCTTACACTTGCGGTTCGCGCGTCTTCGGTCTGCTCGACCAGGACATCACGATCAGGGATGCTTCCGGTGCAAGACCGCTCGAGATCTGCGAAGGCACCCTGCGCTTCGACAATGTCTCGTTTGCATATCCTGGCACCGGAAACCGCGTCATTCTGAAGAACATCACTTTTAGCGCCCACAGGGGCGAGACGATCGCGATCGTGGGTCCGCCGGGTTCGGGCAAAACGACAATGGTTCACCTTATCCCTCGCTTTTACGACGTCACCGGGGGCGCCATCATGCTTGACGGGCAGGACATCCGCGGGGTCACCCTGGCTACGCTTCGCAAGGCCGTCGCCATCGTACAGCAGGATGCGTTTTTGTTCACCACCACGATCGAGAACAACATCGCATATGGCGACCCTTGGGCGAAGGAACAGCGGATTGAGCGCGCTAGCGAATCCGCCCAGTTGCACAATTACATCCTCGGCCTGCCCGCCGGCTACAAGACGGTCGTCGGCGAACGTGGTGGATCTCTCTCTGGTGGGCAGCGTCAGCGTCTGACCATAGCTCGCGCGATGATCTTGCGCCCATCAATCGTCATTTTCGACGACTCGACGGCCGCGATTGACGCTGGCACCGAGCAGCGCATCCGCGCGGCGATACGGCGCTTCGCGAAGGACAGGGTGACGATCATCATCGCTCACCGGCTGAGTTCGCTCAAGCACGCCGACAGGATTCTGTTTATTGACAATGGCGAGATCGTGGAACGTGGCACCCATCAAGAGCTTTTGGCCAAGCGAGGACGCTACAAAGCGCTTTATGATCTTCAGTTGCGCCATGAGTAGGGGTGCGTCCTGATGACCAAGCGGCACGCCAGCCAACTCGAAATCGAACCGGATGATAGCGGCAGACGCCCCCCGCACGCGGTCGTCGGCTCCCATCGCATCGAGGAGGAGATGTTCGGCAGGGCTTTCGACAAGAATATCGTTCGCCGTATCTGGGCCTTCGTTCGTCCTTACCGGGCTATGGCCTTCCTTTCGGTTGCCGCATTGCTGACCTTCACCGGCACGCAGCTTCTCATCCCGCTGATCATCCGCTCCGCCATTGACCAGGCTATAACTCCGGCTGGCGTTGATGGCTTCGTGCTGCTTGAGGCCGCCGGCGTCTTTGCGCTCGCCATTCTGGTTAATTTCGGCGCGGCCTACGCGCAGGAAACCGTAGTAGGGAAAATGGCTGAGAACGTCCTCTTCGACATCCGCCGCGCCATGTTTGCCCATCTGCAGAAGGTATCGCTCTCCTTCATGGACAAGACCGAGGTAGGACGCCTGATGTCTCGCCTTCAGGGCGACGTCAACTCTATCCACGAATTTCTCGAAAACTCGATCTACTCCGTGGGCGACATTGCGCTTCTCTTCGGCATCATCTTCGTGATGCTGTCGGTCAACTTTAGCCTCGGCTTTCTGACGCTCTCGGTGTTGCCGGCCCTGTTGGTTATTCGCATCGTGTGGCTGCCGCGTGCTCGCGAGGCCTTCATGGCTGCGCAAGAGACCAATTCAGTCGTCAACGGCGCGTTGGCCGAAGCGATTCAAGGCGTGCGCACCGTCCAGTCCATGGACCGCCAGTGCGTAAACTTCGCACTGTATGACGATAAGGCGCATGCCGACCTCAGGACTCACCTGACCGCTGCCAGGTATGCACAGGTCATGGTCCCGATCGTCGATGGCCTCACCGGTCTCGCCATGGCCGTCGTCATTGTGGTCGGCGGCTCCATGATTATGAATGGCCGCGTCGGTGTAGGCGTTTTGGTGGCCTACATATTCTATATTCAACGCTTCTTTGATCCAATTCGCTCACTTACCCTGCAGTATTCGGTCATGCAGCGCGCCATGGCCTCCGGCAAGCGCCTGACCGATGTGCTCGACGTCAAGGTCGAAATCCAGGACAAACGGGATGCGAGTGTCCTTTTGCCGGAAATGGCCTGCTCAGCCGAGTTCAAGGACGTCACGTTCGGCTACGACCCCAAAGATCCGGTGCTGAAAAATGTCTCCTTCGAGGTCAATCCCGGCGAGACGGTCGCCTTAGTCGGGCCGACCGGCTCTGGCAAATCAAGCGCGATGTCCCTCGTCCACCGCTTCTATGATGTTCAGCAAGGCCAGGTGCTGGTCGGCGGACATGATGTGCGCGATCTCACACAGGAATCGCTCGGCAACCAGATCGCCATGGTGTTGCAGGAGCCGTTTCTGTTCACCGGCACGATTTTCGAGAACATCCGCTACCGCAAGACGGAAGTCACGCGCGAGAAGGTGATCGAGGCCGCCAAGGTGGTCGGAGCCCACGACTTCATCATGAGCCTTCCCGACAGGTATGAAACTCAACTCGGCGAACGCGGCGGCAATCTTTCTCTCGGCCAGCGCCAGCTTGTCAGTTTCGCCCGCGCTCTCGTCGCCAACGCCAGGATCCTCGTTCTTGACGAGGCCACCGCCAGCATCGACAGCTACACGGAAATGCTGATCCAGAAGGCTCTCAGAAAACTTCTTGAAGGCCGGACAGCGCTTGTCATCGCTCACCGTCTCGCCACAATCCGTGGTGCCGATCGCATCATCGTGCTTCAGAACGGCCAGGTTATTGAGACCGGCAACCATGACAAACTGATCGCTATGGGCGGGCTCTATTCCAAACTGTACAATCTGAACTACTCGTCATTCGACGACATCCCCGAAGAGGAAGCCGATCCGTCCCGACAAGCCGCCTCTCGTACCTGATGCTCATTGCGAGCCGTATCTGACCGTCCCCTCGTTCAGGGGCACGGGCGACAGCACGGACAGCGATTGCGCTAAATCCCGGATGGGAACCTGATCACCAGCAGCGAGACCGGAACCGGCAAGCCGTGGCTGGCCGGCGCCTTCGGCCGGCAAGCAGTAGGGCTCGAACGTTTCGTGCTCTATGTGCGCGTGGCCCTGTTCGAGGATTGCGCTCGCCCATCTCGATAAACGCTTTCCACGCCTCCTCGACAAACTCACCCGCGCTCGTCCTCCGCATGTGGCTCCAGGGCGACGGGAACATCGCGAGTGACACGCTGCAATCGTGACGCCCGGCAGAATGATTGCTCCATCGCCGATCCAGGCACGACTCGAACAGGACGGCCGATCTGCATCCCAGACTATCGCTGCACGGATCACGTTGATGATGATTGGCTGTATAGATCTGCACGGTAGAGCCAATTGCCGTCCCCTTACCAATTCTCACCCTTTGCCACGTCAAGGATGACGCCAGTCGAAGTTGAGGTAGACGTTGGCCTCGATGGAATTCAAACCTCAATCGCAGAAAAGGCGCACGGATGACCACTCCCGGTTCAACTTCTCCGAGCCGCTCGGACAAGAGCCTACGCCAATGATCCGCAGTCCGTCCAGTCCATCCTCGGGGCCAAGGCCACTCTATGATCTTGATTTTTCAGCATTTTTTCTTTAACATCAAATCGTTAAAACCTGCCTAGTGCACACGAATTTACGCCAGAATACGACCCTTTTCGCCACGTTTCGACATCTCAGTGCACACGGAGCGCACACGAAAAACCCTCTTCAGAGAGCGCCGGTTGGCCGCCTTATACGTTTCGCCGTTGCAACCGCGATACGTCAGGAGGAAATTTGCAAGGCGCGTTGGTCCGACCTGGATTTTCGCACGCGGATGCTTCTCATCCGCGTGCGCAAAGATCCACGCAATAAGAAAGGCAACAATCAGCGCATTCCGCTATTCGCGGCGACTGGATACGACGCATGGGCCGTTGTTGAGGAGCAGCGCGCAAAGCGAAGCAATGACGATGATCGCATTTTCCCGTTCAATCATAGGTCAGTCGGCACCGCCTTCCGTCGAGGGTGCGTTGACCTTGGCACCCAAGACCTTCATTTTTATGATTTGCGGCACGAAGGCACGAGCCGCCTTTTTGAGGCTGGCTTGACGATCGAACAGGTAGCGCTGGTTACAGGGCACAAGGATTGGAAGATGTTGCGGCGCTATACGCACCTCAGGCCGGAAATGCTTCACGCAGTGCTGGCGAACCGTGCTGCGTAACGCGCTGGTCGCCTTCGTGTTGATTGCAGTGGCCAGCCAAAACTTTCTGAGCTTCTTGGGCTCTTACGCGAGGCGATAACCGGCTTGATTTTCGGAATTCAGCCGGTTTTAGACGAATGGCGGCAGCCGGCGCCAAAATCGCACTATGGGCGAAGCGCTATTTCGGAACGGCACAGTGTGTCGAGCGAAGCAGATTCGCCGGCGGAACTACCCTGCCGGCTCAAGCCGTCTTGCGTTCGGCCGGCGCAGGCTCTCACGGCTTTCGCGTTGTACTGGTGTGCGACGATGACTGCCAGTTCGTCCCCCAATGCGGAGATCAAAGTCGCCACGCGGCCGCGCACCCGTTGAGGCAGCTGCGTCAGCCTCTCGATCAGGCGCCTTCCGCGCTTGAGACGAAGTCTATGCGCTCCTGGACCGGCAAGGCCAAGATTTGGGTGCCAGTTTCGTTGTTGCCCGGCAGACCTTCGAAGAAGCGGCTGACAGGAACGCCCAAGGTTTTGGCGATCTCGTAGAGCATGGAGCGCTGACAAGATTTCTCGCGGTCTCGTATTTCTGGAACTGCTGAAGCTGATGCCTATGGATCGGGCAAGCTGGGCTAGCGATACGTCCGACTGGACGTAAACGATCGCAATCTGCCTGCCGACATGCAGATCAGCGGGATGAGGGCTCGGTTGAGGTTTGGGTTTTGCCCACGCCGTAACAGTGGAAAGCCGTTTCGATTCCGACACGACCTTCTCAGACCTGATGGAGAGAGTCAGATGGACGGGAGTAGGCCCTCCAATTGGACCAAGAGGTTGGTCGAGCGTGCAGAGCAGTCCGTTCTTGCCGCATGGCCAGCGTTGGTACTGGCCGGCGTGTTCAGTGCACTTGCATAGTCACTGTCGCTTCAGCTGCTCTCAAACGTGTCAGCAACGCCGCTGCCCGCGATCACCACGATGGTCTTCGTTGCGTCTGACATTTTAGCTGCGGGAAGTGCAGTATTCGCGTTTGGCTTCGGCAATGAAATGGCCGCGACCTCGGAAAACCTGACCGTTTCGGCGTCTCATGGCGCAAGGTCAAGCCAGCTCCGGTAGAAGCTTTCGGTTCAAGTAACTGCTATCGTCTGACTTGCCATGAAGGTCTTACCCGTTGTGTCGGCCAAACTGACGGACCAGGCTCCTACTGCCGCGTCGGCACCTACTTTCACGTCACAGATGACGCCACCAGGAGTCGCGGTAACACCCGAAGCCCTGATGACGGCAGTTCCATTGACCAAACTTACATTCTGAACACCGCCTAGGTTCTGGCCGAAGATGAGCAACGATTTTGCGACGGTCGATCGCACGATAGAGGTAGGTGAGACTGAGCTCACACTCGGCTGTGCATCTGCCAAAGGTACTCCCATCACCTTCGATACGGAGGCTTCGGCTGTTCGGGACCCAAAATAGAAGCTTGAAATCGACGCAACGAGTGTTCCGAGCATCACGAGAATCTGCTTAGCAAAATCAATGCTTTCGGGGCGAACAGACTGCCGCACATAGACCGTAAACCCCTTGGCATCCGATCCGGCAACACTCACCACGTCACCCGGTGATAGACTCTTGATCAAGTTATCTTTGTCGCTCGCCGTCAGCTCAGCTAGCGACTGGATGGGCAACGGGTTCGCCAGTTTTCCGTACAGATAGATGGAGAGTATCGCAAAGAGTACCAACAAGCACAAAGCTATAACGGCCCTTACCGACCCTTCAGGGAGCGCCAGTGCCTGCGTTTTGTCACCTATCCCCATGTAGGAAAACGTCACTGCGACAAGAGCGAGGGAGGCGAGAAGCACCATGATGCCGGTGATCGCCAAAGCAGGCAACGCAATTGAGTCTGTCACCTTCCATTCTCCCACAAAATAGATGAGTGACATCAAAGCGAAGAAGACGATGAGCATACCGATTCCGACTATCTTCGAAAACTTATTCATATCGATATTTTCCCATCAGCCGGTCCAATCCGCGTTATATCCGCGCGTGTCGACATGGACGAATGTTTTGTATACGCCTATCCCTCCTTTAAACATCCCGCTTGCGCGATAACTCTTAAGTTTGGCGCTCCATGAAATAGGATTTCCACCATCCATCACAAAGTCGATTGCCCTATACTGCATGTGCTGGCTATGGGCCGCACTGCCCTGAATACAGGAGTTGTAAGCCGGAGAGCGATAAATGCTCAAAAGATGAACTGGCTGCGCCAGATCGCTTCGCAATTTATCGACGATGGCTGCGGTCGGTGCGATGTTTGACCAGAGTTCTTCAGGTGGATAGGTATTGAGGCCCTGGCACGGGCCGGACTGATTTTGCCCTCCCTGAAAGAGAATCTCGTCAGCAGTGATGCTTCTGAGGCCTAGCCCATCGATAAAGCTGACAAACTTTGGATAGAGCGCCCAAGCCGAATGGGGACTGGTCCCAACCACGACCGGCGCCGATGCGGTCCCTTCGACGGCCGCGGCTTCGCTCGCCTCCTCATCCGGTCCGAGCGTTACCTCATTCCAGCCTGACGTTCCCGATGCGACAAGATCAATGATCGAGGATGCCGCGTTGAGATCCGCAGTGCTTATTGACCTATCAGCCAGGCCCCAAGCGCCTAAATCATAGGCGGAGCCGTGAACCGTTCCCGTCCCGCCCACGAAAGTGCGCTTTCTTGTGAGTACATCATCCCTCCACCTGTCCAGACTGCCGTCGGCGATGACCTGCGCGAAGCGCTCTCTTAGGGCGGATCCGGTGAGGCTGCTGGCGCCGGCCGTGCTTAAGAGTTGCGTTTCGTTCGAGCTAAGGCTGTTTTGAACCGCCGTATCGTACCAGAACGCCGCGTCGAAATCGGTCCGCGGTTTGCCTGCGGGCTCAAAGCTGTCCAGATGGCCGAGTGCTTTCTCCCAGTACACCGACCGAGCACGTTCCATCTGAGCCCGTCGCGCGTGCGGGAAGCTCCCTATCCTAAGGAAAGCCTTCTTCCAGGGCTCTGCCACTTCCATGCGATTGGGCCCGAACGAAACAGTATTTGCCCACTGCTGTTTCTGAGGTCCTGGCAGGTCCAGAACCGTCATCAATTCGGGATAGAGGGCACCGAAGGCGATGGCGACACTGCCTGGCTTAAGTGTCTCAATCCTAGTCAAGAGCGCTTTCAATTCGCCGTTGACCAGGGTGAATCCGATCAGCCCAAAAGTGAGCCCTTGATCGTCGAAGTTCCCCACCACTCTGTCGAATTTTGTGCCCTCAAAATCGGACGTCACTCCGAGGCACACATCGAACAGGGACGGTACCGGACAACCGGTCAGCCTTACCCACTCACTTTCGGTGACATTATTTGTCTGAGGGAGGCCATTTGCAGCTTGCCAGCGCTGTAATGCTCCCGCCGTGATACTCCCGAAATCACCGTCAGGGTCTATCGCCTGGCCGTTGCGTACGAGCGCGAGTTGGATGGCCATGATCACCGGGCCGTTTACGCGCCGAAGCCCAGGTGGTGACAGACTGATGACCGGCCTGTCTGGGTTTGCTGTTGGAGAGGGCCCGACGTCGGGTGGCGTGACGATAGGAGGCGCTGCGACCGGTCCATTGCCGCCAGGAGCCGGCAGCGTTCCGCCGGCTGCAGGCGGAATGGCTGCGGCAGGCGCCGTCCCACCTGGGGCAGGCGGCGTTCCGCCGGCTGCAGGCGGTTGGGGAGGGACAACTTCGCCTGCTGGAGCGGAGGCACCGCTGACGCGTTGGCGCAACGTTTTGAGGTCCTCGACCAGGAAGCCGGAAATGTCGTAGCGAACGACAGCTATTGCCTTGTCGAGAATACCGGTCAGGGTCCTTACGTTTGCCGCAGCATTCATCACCGCCGCGAGTTCCACCTGTCCCTGCAAGTCCGCTAACTCTTGCAGTGAACTCTGGATGCCTTGCTGGACATCTTGTTTCCCGGCGGCGGCGCTAAAAGCCGCTCGGAGCCGTACCCGCGCTTCCTCAATTTGCGCTATTATTTGGTCCATCTACTCCTCCCACCGACGCACCGACAAACATTCTTTGCTCTTCCCCACCCAACCAGTCATTTTGCGGCCAAAGCCGCCAGATCTCGCCGAGCAGCGAGCGAGGCGGCATTCAGTTCTTCAGTTGCTGTCGTGAGCCCTCCAACAACATCCGCCGGGCTAGCAGGTGCATCAATAGACCTCTTGGCGGCATCCAAGCCGTCGATAGCTGCATCAATAAGGATAACCCAGTTGGCCAAGAGCCGCCGGTAGGTCACGATGTGTTCGAGGTCTTCTTTGCTTGGCTGCCCTGTTGCGCTTGCGCGAATTCTGTTCAATTCGGGGGCGTTCAGTATCAAAAACATATTGCTGGTACTCTGCCGAAGGCCGACCAACAGGTTCCTTGTCGCTGGGTAGAATGCGATCAGGTATTCGCGAAATCTCTGCCTTGACCTCAATCCCAATCCCGCTCTCAAGAGGGGCCGAACTTGGAAGAACGCCGTCTGGAGACCAGCGGAAATGGCGACTCGTTGAGGCAGCGTTGAGCTCGACAGAAAATCGGCGCTTCGGATGGAGTTCGCCAGCGACGAGTTCAATGTACCGATCTTAGCGGTTAGCGCGTCGGCTGTTTGCCCGGAGGATAGACCGTAAAGCAAATCATTGTAGGCAATAACCGCTTGGAAGGCGTTCCTGAAGGCACGTGTAGCGGGCGGGTCAACGGTATCCGTATAATAACTTGCCAAGTCAGGATCGAATTTGAGGGCTAGTTGCTTTGACTCTGGTTTCAAAAACAGTGCACGTTCTTGAACCGCGTGTTGATCGAGTATCAAAGTCGACGTTTCAGATAACTTTAACGTCGCTGCTCGATAGGACTCGAATTCTGCCGTACCTTGACTACTGACGCAGCCGCTGAGAAGCACTGCGCACAGCACCCAATACGCAGCGGCGCATAGCCGCAGATAAAACTGGAGCCCCATCGTTCCCCCCAACGGGACGATACGAAATTCGCGTCTTCGCGCGACAACTTTTCACTCTAATCTCCAATTTTGAAACTTGTCCATGAGAAAAACTAAACTTGGTGACAAGGCGTCTCCAAAATAGCTAGGTTTTACGAGACTGCCGACCTGGATAAGCACGTTGCAAATATCGAAAATATCAACGCATACAATACCATGTTGGAGTTTGCTTACTATTTTACGTCTGAACCGCCACACCATTCCGTTCCAGCCAGGCAATCCCTTTTTGCAGAATTCAGCCAATTGTTGGAATTGTCGGAGGTGGTGGTCATCCCGCCCGAAAGCAAAGGTATCCGCGACCGCAGGAAGTGAGCGATGTATAGCTACAGATGCTACTTCATCAAGCAGCAAGGTTGGTAGGTAGCCTCATAGCATAGGCCGATATCGCTTGCATGGCTTGAAAATCCCTCGATTTCCACCGTCGGCACAGACGAGGCACAGCGGCCGTTTTCGCCTAGTTGACAACTCGAAAGGTAGGAGTCCTCTTCTCATCGAATTCTTCCAGGCATTAAATGTCGATTCAGCCGATCGTGGACCGCCGACTTGCTGCCCCTTGTCCGTTTCGCGACGAGAGCCAGCAAGCAGTTCCATCAAAGTCCATATCCCATGAACGGACCGGAGCCGCCGTACGACGCAGCGTGCCTGAACTTTCGCTCGGAGCATGTCTGGCATGAGGCTCGCGACAGCTACCCGTAGTCAAAGGTGATGCTGCTCATGGATGGCATCAGATAGGAAATCTGGAGACAAGGCAGGTGAAGTGCAAGCCGAAACTGCGTCGGAACTGACGTTGCCCCCAAGTTTTATCCAATCCTGAGTTCGCTCCGGCGATCTATGTTGCCCTGTTGGGCGGTTTGAGCGACGGGCACAGGCGCGGAGCTGATCACGGTGCGCAGCGCTGTGTCCCGTCGCGGGGTGAAGGTGTGGGCGAACTCGAAGGGGGTCTGCCATCCGAGCCGCGAATGTGGGCGATTGAAGTTGTAATCTGTCCGCCAACTGGCCAAGACCGCGCGAGCCTGTGCCAATGAGGTGAACAGCGTCTCGTTCAGCAGTTCGTCACGGAGGCGACCGTTGAAGCTCTCGATGAAGCCGTTCTGCATTGGCTTGCCCGGCGCGATATAATGCCAGTCCACGCGGCTTGCATCGGCCCAGGCAAGGATCGCATTGCTGGTCAGTTCGCTGCCATTGTCACTGACCACCATCTTCGGCTTGCCGCGTTCGATCACGAGCCGATCGAGTTCGCGGGCAACCCTCACGCCGGACAGAGACGTATCCGCGACCAACCCCAGGCACTCGCGCGTGCAGTCGTCGACGACGGTCAATATCCGGAAGCGACGGCCATCGGTCAGCTGATCCGACACGAAGTCCAGTGACCAACGGTCGTTGGGTGCAACGGGGACCATCATCGGTGCCCGCGTTCCAATGGCTCGCTTGCGGCCGCCACGGCGCCGAACGGCAAGCCTCTCCTCGCGATAGAGCCGGAACAGACGCTTGTGATTGACCACATAACCTTCCCGCCGCAGCAGCACGTGCAGGCGGCGATAGCCGAAGCGCCGGCGCTCATGCGCGATCGCCTTCATCCGCTCCCGCAGGTCACCATCGTCGCCACGGCTCGCCTTGTGGCGAACCGTCATCCGACAGCAGCCGATGGTCTTGCACGCCCGCCGCTCGCTCATCTCGAATGCCGTTCGAAGATGCGCGACAGCCTCTCGCTCGGCAGCGGGCGTCACCATTTTTTTCCGAGAAGATCTTTCAAAGCGGCATTGTCGAGCATGGCGTCCGCCAGGAGCCGCTTCAGACGAGCGTTCTCATCCTCCAGCGTCTTCAGCCGCTTCGCTTCCGACACGTCCATGCCGCTATACTTCGCCTTCCATTTGTAGATGCTGGCGTCGCTGACCCCGTGCTTGCGGCACAGATCGGCCACCGAAACTCCGGCCTCATGCTCCTTCAAAATCCCGATGATCTGCTCTTCACTGAAACGGCTGCGCTTCATTCTCTGGTCCTCGCGTTGGGCCAGAGCGAACTTCAAACCGGATTAAGCCAAAGGGGCAACGTCACGGGATATGTGGACCTGATGAGCCCGGCAGGCATCGGTATCTCCGCCGTTGTCTATAACTATGACGCCAGCGTCTACGCATCCGACGAAGCGCGCATGTTGGCTGAGATGGGCGACAAGACATTTCTGCTCGGGAACCTCCACGAAAACACGTACGCGGAGATTTTCGGGTCTGACGCTCTCCTCGATCCTATTGAGCAGTCCTTTGCCGGGTCCGCTCCGATGTGCGCCGACTGCGCTTACGAACCGTTCTGTGGCTCCGATCCAGTGTTCCATACCGCAACACAGGGCGACTTTGTTGGCCTCAAAACCCGGTCGGGATTCTGCAATCGCAACATGTCGATCTTCAAGAGGCTGATCGACCTTATGGAGAGGGACGCTAGCGCCCGAGAACTCTTTCTAAGTTGGGCGAATTAGGATGTTGCGACTCAGTGGCTTCGCTGCGTCAGCAAACGTCGGTGATTTCTCACAGCGAGTGGCACTTAGGCTCGTGACGGGCCTAGCTGATCAACCGCCTAACCCGGAGCATGATGCGTATCTTTTCAAGGGGCAGGCGTTTCATTCTGAATGCCGATGGGTTGTCACCTTTGAGGAGCACCGGCCGGAGGCTGAGCGACTGTTTTCAGGCCGACGACTCGTCGTTCTGCCTCACGCGTTCGACTATCTCAGAGAGGGGGACGTTATCCGCTTTGTGCCGGATCGGAAGGCAGTGCGTGTCCTGTTCAGAAAGGACGCCAACGCAAACTATTTCCTCGTTACCGAGCGGTGTAACCACCTGTGCTTGATGTGTTCCCAGCCGCCCAAAGACGTTGACGATCGCTGGTTGGCGCGGGAAATCTTGGATGTGCTGCCCCTGCTGCCCGCCACGACCCCGTTTCTCGGGATCACTGGCGGTGAGCCGACGCTTGTGGGTGAGGACTTTTTTGAAATTTTGTCATCAGCTCGTGACCACCTTCCTTCTACACCGGTTCATGTTCTTTCCAATGGCCGGACATTTAAGGACAAGGCCTTCTCGCATCGCTATCAAGCAATCGGGCATCCTCGTCTTTCCGTTGGCATACCGATCTACTCAGCGGACCCGGAAGTGCACGATTATGTCGTTCAATCCAAAGGCGCCTTCGATGAGACCATCCGCGGGATCATGAACCTGAAGTCAGTTGGCGCTGAGGTCGAAATTCGAGTTGTCGTTCACAAGCAGACCTATGAGGGCCTAGCCGACCTGTCGGATTTTATTTTCAGAAATTTGACCTTTGTCGATCACGTCACGTTCATGGGTCTCGAGATCACTGGGTATACGCGGGCAAATATGGATAAGCTCTGGATGGACCCGTACGACTATCGCGCCGAACTGCGCGCGGCAGTGCAATATTTGGCGGCTGCTCGTATCAACGTTTCAGTCTACAACCACCAGCTCTGCCTTCTTGACGGATCCATCCACAGGTTTGCAAAGCGGTCGATAAGCGACTGGAAAAATGAGTACGTGGGCGAGTGTGCAACTTGCTCCCGGAAGAGCGAATGTGGCGGTTTTTTTTCGTCGAGCAATCTCGCGCGCAGCTCTCATATATCTGCTTTTCATTAAGTAACATCCGAAGTTATCGCGGCGGAAAGCCCGGGATGGCTTTGGTGCAGTATCCGGATCGAATCGAGTGAGGGGCAAATACGTGCTTGACGCACAGACCCATCGTCAAAGCCCTTCCGCAGCTTTTTCATTCAAACGGGATGACGCGCAAACATGACTATCGCTCCAGACCAACTGGTTACTTGGGTGACGGCTGTGGCCGGGGTCGGGGTTGCTGTTGTTGGTGGTATAGCGGGTTACCTGTCCGCCGGATGGCGCTTCCGCGAGGTTCAGCTATCGTATGAACAGAAAACCCGAGACAGCTACTTGGACAACGCAAGGAAAGTGGCGGTGGACGTTTATGTCCCACTCTCAGTCGCCGTATCCGCACTTTCCAGAGCCTACTTAGAATTCAAAGTGCATGTTGACGCCGATAGCAATGTCACACCGATCGGTGCAATCAACCGGTTCAAAGGTGCACGTCGGGGCTTCGAGAAGACTCTGACAGGCCTCACAGATCGAGGTGCTACGGCGTATCTCACATTGTCTCTTGAGGAAAAATTGGCGTCGTTCTCCTCGTTTTTGAACGAGTCGCTCGCGGCTCAAACAATAATCAAACGGCTAATTTTGCAGCCGAAATTCTATGGCGTCGCTGATACCGTCGTCTACCGTGGGGAAGACAGTTGGCTAGTCCGGTGGTCGCCGATCTTTGTCGCGATTACCCAAATGATTCCGATCGCCGGTATTAAGCTGCGTGCGATCAGCGAAACCCTTTGTGCCCCGATTACGTCAGACGAGTTCGAGAAGTGCTTCAGAGAGGATACGCTTACGATCAGCGCTTTGATCAAGGAAGTCACATTGGGCTCTCGGTGATGGTGCGCCGGAGAAATTCAACTCCGAACGCTGAACGCGCATGTCACATCAGGTAACCCGAGCCATGATTTCAGATTGGATTGACCTTGCGGTGTATAGCGAAGCGTCCAAGGACAGATTCCCAAATGCAAGTTGGCAAAGTAGATAATTAGCACCGGCCTCTTCGAGCTGATCAAGAAGAGCTTGTCGCGCGGAAGATGCCGTTCCCACCACGCACAATTCGCCCTCGATTGCTGCATCCAAGGTCAGCGTGCGCATTTCGCAAAAGCCGGACAGGGGTTCCGCTAATTCCCGGACAGCGATTTCGCTAATGTCGGGACAGTTTGGCGGCGACGGTCCTCGGGTGCCTTGTTGCGTTCATGGATGATTGATTTCGCCGTTTTCGGTGCCGGTCAAGAGGGGCGCTGCCTTTTGCTTTCGCATGCTGTCGCCCTGGAGCACGATGCGGTGGGCGTTGTGCACGATCCGATCGAGAATGGCGTCGGCGACGGTGGGGTCTGCGATCAGGTCATGCCATCTGGCCACCGGGACCTGGGCGGTGATCAGGGTGGATTTGCGGCGATAGCGTTCCTCGACGATTTCGAACAGATGGAAGCGCTGTTGGTCGGTGAGGGAGTGGGTTCCGAAGTCATCCAGGATGAGCAGTTGCGCGCGGGTGAGTTTGTCGATGAGGCGTGGGAAGCGGCCATCGAGACGAGCGAGCGCTAAATCCTCGAACAGGCGCGGCACGCGCACATAGAGCACGGAATGATCGAGCCGTGCCGCTTGCCGGCCGAAGGCGCAGGCCAGCCACGACTTGCCGGTTCCGGTCTGGCCGGTGACGATCAGGTTCTCATCCGCCTTCAGCCATTCGCCCTGGGCGAGCGCTATGGTGCTGCGCCGGTCGAGCCCGCGCGGCGCGGCAAAGTCGATGTCCTCGATGCAGGCTTCGGGAAAGCGCAGCCTGGCTGAGGCGAGCCGGTTCCGGACGCGCTTGTCGGCCCGTATAGCGACCTCGCGGTCGAGCATCAGGCCGAGCCACTCGTCACGGCTGAGCTCGCTGGCGTTGTTCCGTTTGGCCAGTTCGCGCCAGGCGGCAGCCATGCCGGCCAGACCGAGGGACTGCATCTGGTCGAGGGTGGGGTTCGTCAGCATTCTTTCTTCCTTTCCTTCACTGGTAATAGGTGGAGCCGCGGATGTTGGCGTGCTGGGGTGTCGGCTTTGCCGGTTCTGCAGAGCTGGCTCGGTCGAGACCGGCTTTGAGGATGGCGGTGACGGAGGAGTAGGCGATCGCGTTGATCAGCAGCGCCCGCTCGCAGGCGGCATCGAGACGCTCCGGCCCATAGCGCGGCGCCAGCGACAGGATGCCCATGGCCGAGCGGTATCCCTGTTCCGGATGCGGTCGGTCGCGCATCATGCGCTCAACCAGGATGGCGGCGTTGGGGCCAATCCTGGCCGCCCGGCTGATCAGGCTGGCCGGCGTGGTGTTGGCGTAGCGCTGGTGCGCCTTGGGCATGTGTTCGTTGACGGTGACATGGCCGGAATGCTGCGAGCGACGCACATGGCTGGCGACACGCTGGTGATCGTGAAAGATCTCGACCACTCGATGCGTGAGCCGCACCTCGACGGTGCGCCCAATTAGCCGGTGCGGCACCGAGTAGAAGGTCTTGTCGGCCTCCACATGGTAGTCGGGATGGACCTTCGCCGACTTCCACTCGGCGTATTCGAACGGTGCCGCCGGCAGCGGCTTCAAGGCAACCCGCTCGATCTCCTCGAACAGTTCGCGGCGGCTTTGGCCGATATGGCGCATCGGCCGGTTGTTCAACTCCTCGAGCAGTTCGGCGATCGCCGCGTTTAGCTCGGCGATCGAGAAGAAGGATCTATTCCTGAGCCGCGCCAGAATCCAGCGCTCGACGATCAGCACCGCGCCCTCGACCTTGCCTTTGTCGCGCGGCTTGCGGCTGCGGGTCGGCAGGATGGTGGTGTCGTAATGCTCGGCCATGGCGGCAAAGGTCGCGTTCAGCGTCGGCTCGAACCACAGCGCCTTGACGACACCGGCCTTCAGGTTGTCGCACACGATCGCTCTGGTGACGCCGCCGAAGAAGGCGAGCGCTCGCACCTGGCCCTCGATCCAGTCCGGCAGCTTTTGGCTGGAGCTGGCAAAGGCGAAGGTCAGATTGGAGGCGCCCAGCACCGCGACAAAAATCTGCGCCGGGTAAATGACGCCGGTCGCCGGATCGATCACCGGCACCGTGTGCCCGGCATAGTCCGTCTGCATCACCGCGCCCGCCGCATGCCGATTGCGGAATGTCGCGCTCGTCCGGCGCTCGAAAGCGGCGAAGTGCTCGCAGAACCAGGTGTAGCCGTAGCCGTCGGGATGAGCGGCGCGATACTCCTGCCACAACAGCGTCAGCGTCACCCCCTTGCGCTTCAGCTCCCTGGCGATCAGTGCAAAGTCCGGTTCGCTCAGGTCTTGCGGCGGACGACCGGCACGGCCAAACAGCAGCCGCTCAAGCGTCGCCTCGTCGTGGCCGGGCGGCAGCGGCCAGCATGCCAGCCCGGCCTCCCGCGCCCGCAGCAAATAGGTCGATACCGTCGTCTTGCTGATCTTCAGCCGTTCCGACACCTCACGCACCGAAAGACCCTGCTCATGGGTCAGGCGCAAGATCGCTTGGATATCCCTCACGCTCGTTCGTCTCGCTTGCTTCCGTCTCGGCATGGCCCCTCTCAACGTCATCGTGAGAGGCCAAACTGCCAGAACGGCGCAGCCGAGAACCGACCCTTAAATCCGCTCCCGAAAACTGTCCGGGATTTAGCGGAATCGCTGTCCGCGAATTACTGAAATCACTGTCCGGGATTTAGCGAAAAGGGTGTCCGGGAATTAGCGAAACACGCAGTCAGCGGCAGATTTGGAGGCGTCTGGAGCGCATTGAGGTCATAGAGGAACCTGAAGCTCTTGAGCCATCGTTCGTAAGCGGGTGCCGCGAGCGCATATGCATCTGCTTCCGTTCGCGCGATCAAGACCATGCGGAGCATTCCAAGAAATGGATCCCGCTCGTCCGCGTCGGCACTGCGCTCCCGGCAGGCTCGGAATGCATCCGGAATTCTGCGAACAGAAGAGGCAGGCCCAAGGCATGCGATATTTGCGCCACTTGCAGCGGCCCAGCTGGCCGACTCGGGTCGATTGGTGGCGATCCATGTCGGTGGATGGGGGCGCTGATGAGATCTCAGCGTCAAAGGGACGTCATTCAGCTCAAAATGGCGGCCGCGATAGGATAGCGTGTCGCCCCTTCATCGCCTCGATAAGGATTTCGCTGGCTTCCGCATAGTGACCTGGCGCCGCCTCCGCAGCAATCCCGAAGTAACCCAGTTCGACTGGGAGAGAGCCGCGCCCTATGCCCAGTTCGACCCTGCCCCCACTCAACTGGTCCAGCATGCATATCTCCTCGAACGCACGCAGCGGATGATAAAGGGCAAGCAGCATCACCATTGGGCCGACGCGAAGGTGTCGGGTGCGCTGGACAACGCTCGCTAAGAACAAATTCGGCGATGGGCCCATCCCGTGCGGAGTGCAGTGGTGCTCAGCCAAATGATATGCATAGAAGCCAAGGTGATCGCACGCCTCTGCTAAACTCAGGCGATCGGCGTATTGACGGGCAATCTCGCAGCCGTCCTCGTCCAGATGGTCGAATATGCCGAAGGCATTCTTCAAAAATTTTCTCCAACTTTTTGCAACAGTTCGTGGCTCGCAATGATGCAAGCAAATTCAAATTATCGGCGGTGAATGCGGGGGAATTACCGACTGGTTAAGGCAGGTGCAGCGGCCGCTGAAGGCTGGCACAGCGGGATCGTTACCTTCGCCGCTTCAGCTATCTCTCTGGCGACCTCAAGAAATTCATCCATCTCAGCTTTTGTACCGATGCTGACGCGGATGTGGTTTTCCAGCCCTGGATCCTCAAAGAAGGCGACGAGTATCTTTTGCCTTTCCAGGGCCGCTTGCCACCATTTGCCTTCCTGCCCCGCTGGCACACGCGCTAGCAGGAAATTTGCGTGAGACGGTATTACGGAAAATCCGAGTTTCGACAGTGCCACCGTCACTCGCTGTCTTTCATCCTTGATGTGCTTGTGGTTGTCGGCATAGGCGCCGCGGTGCCCAAGCACACTGATGCCAACCGTCTGGCCGATCACGTTCATGTTGAAGACGTTCTGGAGATCCCGCAGCCTGCCGATAACCTCAGGGTGGCCAAGTCCGAAACCGACGCGAATGCCGGCGGTGGCGTAGCTTTTCGAGAATGTTCTCAAGATCAGGAGGTTTGGATGACGATTGAGGAGATGCAGACCATTGTCCGGCGCAAAATCGACATAGGCCTCATCCAAGACAATCAAGCGGTCTGATTGTGATACCAGGCGTTCGACGTCGGCCACCGGGACAAACGTTCCAGTCGGATTGTTTGGGTTGGCCAGCAGAATGAACTTGGCATCTTTTGCCGGTCCCAAAAGCAAGTCTTCGACGGGCAAGGAATGATCCGCGCCCCATCCGATTTCGATAAGTTGGGCACCCTGCAAACGGGCAAGTTTGCGGTTGAACGAAAACCCCGGCGACAACATCGCCATTCTGTCTCCCGGAACGAGGAAGGCTCTATAGATAAGCCCGAGCAGTTCAGACGATCCGTTTCCGGCGATCACCTGATCCTCCGAAACGCCGTAGGCTTCCGACGCTGCCTGCCTCAAGCTGACGTTGTCGTCTTCTGGATAAAGATATTGCTGTCCGAGAGCGGCCAGCGCACTTTGCATTATGGCTTTCGGCAACGGAAACGGGTTCTCGTTCGTGTTTAGCTTGACGCAACAAGGATGTCGGACAGCAGAACATCTAACTGACTTGCTACTTGCGAAAGGGAAGAAAGCACAGTTTGCAGTTTTGCATCAGACATCAATTTTCCTCCGTATTGTTTCAGTGCTTCCGGCACGGGCTGGATCGACATAGGCTTGACCACCGATGATTGCGCTGCCGTCGACCGCTCGTGGGGCGACCACCGCGGGGGCAGCGCAGCCTGTGCGATGGGATCGGATTTGCGGGAGCCCCGCGTCACTCGTCTCAAGGCGCCGAGCCACGAATGCTTCGTTGTCCCAGCTGCTCGGCTCGGGGACTTGTTCAAAGGCGCTTGATCTCGATGCCGTATTTCCTCAACACGTAGCCAATCTGGCGCGGCGTCAGTCCGAGCAGGCGTGCAGCCTTTGCCTGGACCCAGCCACATCTCTCCATGGCTTGGATGACACGTTCGGCATCGGCCATTCTCGCGGAGTGGACTACCCCGTCTGCGTCCAGCGGCGCCTGCCCTCGGGTGTGTGATGGGGGTGCGAAGGCGGCAGAACTACAGGCAGCAGCCGGCAGTATGGCCCGACCCAGTGGCTGCGGCCCGATCGGGGAAGGTTGCGGCGCGACTTTGCCGAGTCTGCAATTATGGAGCGCCTCGGCGAAGCATTTGCCCTGGCAGCATGCAAAGTCCTCTTTACCGATTGATGGCCCCGCCGCCAGAACCGCGGTCCGATACACGCAGTTTTCCAGTTCGCGAATGTTGCCGGGAAAGTCACAGTTTATCAGCACTTCGATTGCGCTCGGATCGAACGCCAACATAAGGCCGTTCTCATCGTTGAAATTCTTGAGAAACTCAGCTGCAAGAAGCGGAATATCGCTTCGCCTTTCGCGTAACGCCGGCACCAGCAAGGGAACAACACTGATGCGGTAGTAGAGGTCGGCACGGAACTCGTTCCTGGCAACTGCCTCCTCCAGGTTCTTGTTCGTAGCGGCAATAATGCGGACGTCGACTTTAATGGTCTGGTTGCCGCCGACTCGCTCAAACTCCTGCTCCTGCAACACGCGCAAGAGCTTTGCCTGGAACGAGGCCGAAATCTCGCCGATCTCGTCCAGGAACAATGTCCCCTTGTCGGCTAGCTCAAAGCGCCCCTTTCGCGAGTTGAACGCGCTCGTGAATGCACCCTTCTCATGGCCGAACAATTCGGATTCCAGCACATTCTCGGGCAGCGCCGCGCAATTGAGCTTGATGAAGGGCCGCTTGGCGCGCGGGGACAATTCGTGGATAGCCTTGGCGATCAGCTCCTTCCCGGTACCGGATTCGCCTCGCAACAGAACCGCGATTTTGGTCTTGGCTACGAGCTCGACCTTCTCAAGCAACCCGCGCAACGCCAAACTGTCGCCAATCACCCCCTCCACGTGAGTGTTACGCTGCGGGGCCAGGCGCTTCTGCTTTGGCGGGGAGTCCTGCCTTGCCATCTGTTGCTTACGGTCGCACTCGAAAGAGCGATGCGACTTCACTGTCTGCCCTACCAGGTTGGCGATGAGCGGGAGCAGACAAAGGCTGTAATCGAGCCAAACTCTTGAACCATGGCGCAGCGCGTGGTCGATGGTCAGCGTGCCCACGACATTTGCATCGACGCGAATGGGAACGCCGATAAAGGACACTGGTATGTCGTCGCAAGCCCTGAGCACGTCCATGTCGGTGGCGGTGAAAGCCGAATGAACCGCGATGTTCTCGGTGGCCAGCGGCTTGTCCGTCGCCAAAACCTGGTCGATTGCATTCCGCGGCAGGTACGTCCGGCAGCCCTCACTGCAGTTCTCGGTCCGGTCGGCGCCTGCGATGATTTCCAGTTCGCCATCAGCGTCGAAAAGAGAGATGATGCCGTGCCGCATCTGCAGAAATGATCGCAGCAGGTCTACGACCTTGGCCAGCCTGACCTCGAGCGCGGAGGGGGCGGTGAGTGCCTTCGAAATTTCGTAGATGCCGGCAAGCGCACTCGCGCGCGACGGCAGAATGGCGGGTTCCCAGTCATCCCTTTTGGCATCGTGGAGTGATGTGCAGCTTGACGAAGTCTCTTCAGCACTGTCTTCAGATTGGCGACCATCGTCCTGATCTGACATGTCATCCTCGATCTTGGGCCTCGACAGCAACGCCGCGCCATCTGGATCTGCCAAATCCCCCGGCGTGAACGCATCAGACGGCATCAGGGCCCGAGCCACCGATTGCTGGCAGCAACAAGATTATCTTCGCCCCACGAGCCGCCGCATGATTGGCGAACTTGCTCGCGCGTGGGAGTCGCTTGCCGGAACGCTTAAGACGTTGATGCGAGTAATCGTGAGGTGTCGGCGGCAGTGCGCCAGAGTTGCGCAGGTGACATACTGCCTTGCATGGGATCAAGAGTGGGTCACGGATTGGAACGTCCATCAGGCCCTGACGAGGGGCAAGCACGAAAGAGGCCGGAGGCAGGGCTTGATGCATGGCTTGGCTATCCTTACTGGACTGAGGCGCGGTCAGGCTCGGGAGCGCAACCACACGTTGCCTCACAGAGCGGGAATGAGGATGGCTAGTCAACCGAGCTTTTCTTGCATTTATGAAAGGAAAGCAGGAGGACATGATAGAATTCCATCAACTGCGGTTTGCCGACAGATCGAGGTCGAACGGCAAAGCTACTTCCACTTTCTCACCAATATGCTCGGGGCGCTAAGCTTGCCGAGGTCGATGCTTGCGGGATCCTGTCGGCATTAGGGCGGCTTGGGGCAGACAGTGCGACCTTAAGTGTCGTCGAGCGGCAAAAGTGTTCGCGCTGCGGAGCATCTTCTTTATCGCACCGATGCGCGCCAGGTCCGGTGAATCACCTCTTATCAATGACCCTTTAGACGCCGCGGCTGCAGCGGGAGTGCGGTGAGAGCCCGCTCGTGTAGGCAATCCTCAACTCCCGTGCCGGCCGGGTCGCAAATGCGACAAAGAAGCGCGCGGGCACAGCGGATCCAAGGAGCTGGGCGTCCGTGCGGGATTTCGCCGGAGATGACGGCAAAAGTGCGGAAACCCGCATAACCCGCCCTTCTGAGGCTGCCTCACCGAGCGGAGGAATACGCGCATTTGGGCGCGGGCCTCTGCTTGGCACAAGACTTGCAGCGACATCCCAGCAGCGCGTGACCGGAGCGCCGCGATGGAAGAAGCGCGGGAAGGGAGGAGGCCCAGCCCGATCCGGTCAGGGAGAGAAAAGCTGTTGGTTTCACCAATCCGAAGCGCGGGTCCAGCGCCCCGCAAGGCCTTCTACGCCCAGCTATACGTTCAGGTGCTTACCGCCATCGCTCTCGGTGTCGCAGTTGGGTATTTCTACCCGGACGTCGGCGAGAGCCTGAAGCCGCTCGGCGATGCCTTCATCAAGCTCGTCAAGATGATCATCGCGCCGGTGATCTTTCTAACCGTGACGACCGGCATTGCCGGCATGAATAACCTCAAGAAGGTCGGCCGGGTCGCCGGCAAGGCAATGATCTATTTCCTCACCTTCTCGAGTCTCGCATTAACTATCGGTCTCATTGTCGCAAATGTCGTTCAGCCGGGTGCCGGACTGAACATCGATCCGGCCTCGCTCGATGCCCAGGCCGTGCAGGGCTATGCCGCCAAGGGCCATGACCAGTCGGTGACCGGCTTCCTGATGAACATTATCCCCTCAACGATCGTTAGTGCCTTCGCGGACGGCGACATCCTGCAGGTCCTGTTCTTCTCGGTTTTGTTCGGCATCGCTCTCGCGATGGTCGGCGAGAAGGGCAAGCCTGTGCTTTCTTTGCTTCAGGCGCTTCTCGCGCCGGTGTTCAAGCTGGTCGGCATCTTGATGCGGGCTGCGCCTGTCGGCGCTTTCGGCGCCATGGCCTTCACCATCGGCAAATTTGGCATCGGTTCGGTGGCCAACCTCGCCATGCTGGTCGCGACGTTTTATTTCGCCGCCTTCCTCTTCGTCTTCGGGGTTCTTGGCGCCGTCTGCCGATATAACGGCTTCTCGATTTTCTCTCTCCTGCGCTACATAAAGGAAGAGCTGCTGCTGGTCCTGGCAACGTCCTCCTCGGAGGCCGCGCTGCCCTCGCTGATGGAGAAGATGGAGAAGGCCGGCGCCAAGCGTTCCGTCGTGGGTCTCGTCATCCCGACTGGATATTCGTTCAATCTGGACGGCACCAATATCTACATGACGCTCGCCGCCCTCTTCCTCGCCCAGGCGACGAACACGCATTTGTCGGTTTCTGATCAGATTCTCCTATTGCTCGTCGCGATGCTTTCTTCGAAGGGTGCCGCAGGTATCACAGGTGCCGGCTTCATCACCTTGGCCGCTACGCTCTCCGTAATACCAAGCGTTCCCGTTGCTGGGATGGCTCTGATCCTTGGCGTGGACCGCTTCATGTCCGAATGCCGAGCGCTGACGAACGTAGTCGGTAACGCGGTGGCCTCGCTGGTTGTCGCCCGCTGGGAAGGCGAACTGGACGAAACACGTATGAAAGCTGCCTTGTACGGGAGCTTGCCGAAAGATTAAACCGGCCGCCCGCCCCAGCAACTTTGCTGCAGCGCGACCAGCCAAGTCGCCGGCTCGTCAGCCACCAAACAACCATCGGCTCGCTGGGTCTAAAAAAGAGCGCTTCGCGTGCCACAGATCAGAAGTCAAATGCGGTGAGGACAAGAAGCATGGACGCCCTATGGAAACGGACCGCAGACCGAGACGTGCCCGGGTGCTCCTGGAGCGCTGATCAATGTATAGGCCGTCGATCGGGGAGGATGCCGAAATCACTTTGCCGCCCCAATCCGTCGCCGGGATGCACCCGATGACGGAGAGCCAGCCAAACAGAAATGGGGCTACGGCAAAGCGCCCTACAATTGCCGATCTCGCCCGCGAAGCGGGGGTGAGCGTGGCAACGGTCGATCGGGTGCTGAACGCTCGCCTTCCGGTGCGGGAGGAGACCGCGCGTCGCGTCCACCACGCGGCCCACGCGATCGGCTATCATAATGCGGGACTCATAAAACAGCGCATGCGACCGGACCTGCCGCGTTACCGGCTGGGCTTCATCTTGAGGAACCCGGCCCAGCATTTCTACCAGGAGTTCGCGCGCGAGGTCGAGGCGTCGGTCAGTTCGGCCCACTGTTTCCACGGCATTCCGCTCATCGAATTCGCGCGGTCACATTTGCCTGGGGATCTGACGGCGCTGCTTAAGGATCTTGGTAGCCGATGTCACGCGATCGCCATGGTAGCGCCAGACCACCCGAAGATCACAGCAGCAGTCGGGGAGCTCAAGGCGAAGGGCATCCCGGTCTTTTCGCTGCTTTCTGACTTCGCCCCGGGCGTGCGCGAGGGCTACATAGGTCTCAACAACCGCAAGGTCGGTCGGACGGCGGCTTGGATGTTCTCCAAGGTGGCTAAACGATCCGGCAAGGTGGCCGTGTTTGTCGGCAGCCACCGTTTCCAGGGTCATGAGCTGCGGGAAAGCGGGTTTCGTACCTATTTCCGTGACAACGAGCCAGCATTCGAGGTTCTGGATACGCTCGTCAACCTTGAGAAGCGACAGATCACTTACGAGGCGCTGCTGGATCTTATACAGCGGGAACCTGAGCTCGTCGGCTTCTACATGGCCGGCGGTGGCATGGAGGGGGCTATCTCCGCGCTCCGGGAAGAGGACAAAGGCCACGATCTCGTCGCGATCGTGAATGAAATCACGCCGGACTCGCGGGCGGCTCTCGCGGACGATATCATTACGATGGCGGTCGCGACGCCGCTGCGCCGGCTTTGCCAGGAGCTGATGTTGCAGATGGATCGCGCCATCAAGACCGGCACCGCGGAGGCCCCGGGGCAGACATTTCTCCCCTTTGACATCTATCTGCCGGAAAACATCTGATAATGTGATCTGTCGCCACATCCGACATTCCTTTCATAAATGCCCGCGCAGTCCACTGCACTCGGAACCGTGTGCGCATTTGAACTGGATTGTACGCTCTGCCTCATTTAGATCGAGTGCAAAGCCGTGCTGGGGAATCTCCTCACGTTAGATGAAAGTTAAGCGTGCAACTCTTACAAAGGAGCCTTCGTCCGTTGTGGGAGCAGCGCTGCATTCGGCTGCATCCCTCACAAGCTGCTCGCGTCCGTCAACTCGCCGATCGTTTGCTGGACGAAGCATACGGGGCCAAAATGGCTCTTTCGCTTCCTGCGGTGTTCCGAACAGGAGGGTGCGTTGCCCAAAGTCGGACCGCTCACCAATGCGTCGGCGACGCCGAGGCCGGTCGAAGGCAGTTTTGGCGACATTTTGCAACGGTGCTTGCTAATGGCTCAGCGAAGCCCCCCGCGATCGTCCGGCGCCGTAGGGGCAACCAGGCGTGCGCCCTTCAGCATTCCCAAACCTGACCGTCGACATCAAGGGCTTGATCGTCCTTACGCGCCACCGTTCGGACGCGAAAGGCGGGTTGGCCGGCCTTCAGGAGAAGGCGAACACAAGTGAAGCGGCTTGAAGCTCGGCGTCAGAGGGGAAACAACTTTTTCGGACATATCGTGCGCGTGGCACGCTCCTCCAGGTTAGCGGCCCCGGCAAAGGCTCGGGGAATTTATGCACTGCGCGGGTTACGAAAACGTCCTGCCTAGGGCAACGCCTATATTAACATTCCCGATCGCGCACAACGCCGCTGCGTGGCTCCGCAAAATCACTACCGAACCGACGTTCCGACCACGCGGCCGCCGCGGTACTCGTGGAAGAAGGGGCGCCGCAGGGACGCCCGCGGCGACGAGTAGCTTCGGTCAGGCTCCGTCCTTGTCGAAGAAGCCTGTCATGCTCCGCCGCTGCCGCACGAGGCTCAATGCGAGTTCGACACGGCTCGTGCCCTCCAGTCTCTTCGCCCGCCAATTGTGCGCAGTTGTCCGCTCTTCCGCGCTAACCGATGTCGTTCATGTTTGATCAGCGGGCTAGCGTCGGCAGCACCCCCTCGGAGGCATGCCGCCCTTCACTGCCAGCGCAAATTGGATCGCAGCTCTTGAGCAGCTCGTTTCAGTTCGGTGCGAGCCGTCGCATCGAAAAACACGGGAGATAGCTTTTGCATGCTGCGGGAATCCACCACCTCCTCGGTCCCGAGATGCATTGCCTACTTGCTCTCAGGTGCTCATAGGTCCGGTCTGTTCCGGGTGTGCGTCGCCAGGGGGCTTGCTAGGGCGGTCGGATGCATATAGCTCGACTACAGATGCGGCCAGACCTACATTCGTCGTCTGTCGCGACTTCCTGGATATTCATGTTCAACAAGGAACGACCTATGAGGCGGCAGCCCCGAGCATTCACGGTGGAGATCAGACAGAAGCGCAGTTATCAAAAACGGAGTCGTTCGATCTGGAGCGATGTCGATCTTACCGCAGCAATGGCCGAGACAACAAGGGAACTCGAGGAGATGGAGTTGCCAAATGGTAGCCCTGTTGACTCAAGTGTTGTAGCCATTGATGCTAAACACATGCACAAACCGAGAGTGGAGTATCTTATGGCAAATCCCCTGGAAGCAGAACCAGTAACAACCGCTACGCAACCGGCAGCCAAAATAGAGAGGCCTCAAAAGCAGAGTGCCCACCGGTCGCCGGGAGCGAAGGCTGAGCCCAGGCTGCGTGCTCGGAAGAATGCGGCCAATGCGGCGTCTCAGGCCGAGGAAGCACCAGCAGCGGCCGCGCGGACCGGACGTAAGATCTACTCTGAAAAGGAGCGCGCCCAGATGCTCGCCCTGATCCAGAAATCTATCGGTGGCGGCGCCACCCACAAGAGCGCCGTAAAGCAGGCCGGTATCTCGGAACAGACATACTATCAATGGAAGAAAGCTGCGCTGCCTGCAGCGGTTGGTGACGATCTGAAGGACCTCGTCGCGCTTGAGGAAGAAAACAAACGACTGAAGAGTCTGCTCGCGGAACGCCTGCGCAAGGAGAACGCGGAACTGAAGAGGAAGCTGGGGTTTCAATAATGCTGAATCGCAGTTCGGGACGCCGGAATTCTTGTCGGACGCGTTATCCGAGCTCATAAGCTACGGCACCGGCACTTCTGGTCGGAGGAACCGGTCGTCGGTGATCCGGGAGAGGCCAGCCTAGGTGAAGCAGCAGCTGCGCGATCGCGGTCCTAGAAGGGATCACCTCAGGAGCACCTGCGGTTGGCTTCGCGCGCTCGCCCTTTGTCCGCCATCAGTTGCTCCTTCGTCCGAAAATTCCGATAGTCCGCCGTGCTCTGCGGGCCCATCGAACTACCGCGGCTGCCCAAGGCGGTCCGGCAAGCATCTGCATGAGCGGGACACAGGAGCGATCTCGAATTACTTGCCCGCTCAAGTTGCCTACGCGCCTTAGACCGGCACTCGCGCCAGTAGCCCGTTTCGGATGAGATCGATGCTGGCGGCAAACGCGCCTGCAGAGTCATTCAACGCGTGGACTTCCTCGACGAGCTCAAGAGAAAAGGGACCCGTATAGCCACCATCAAGTAGCGCCCGGATCTGGCTGCAATTGTCGGAACCTCCCAGGATGCGATCCGGGTGAACCCAGAAGGTTGGATCGTTTATGCCTGAAATGTGCACGAGACCGGTCAGATCGCAGAAGAAGGACGTCTCGCCGGCGAGCGTGTGGTGGAATGTATCGTGCACAAGCCGGAAGACGGACTTGCCATCAACCCATGCAATGGCGTTAGCCGCTTCGTTCTTCGATCGAAGCGAGGAGGTCTGGAAGCCAAGCGGTTCGATGAGTCCGATCAGACCCCGCGACTGAAGTATCGGCTTGAGCGCCTTCAAGGCGACGCGGAGATTGCCATTGCGCTCGGCATTGGCGGACCACGAACCGTCGTTCACTGGCACCAGCATGAGCGCCTGAGCGCCACAGGCGGCCGCATAATCGGCGAGCTTGCTGGCCTCGGCCCTGCGAGCGGGAGTCCATTCGTTGAACCGCTGCAGGGCGTTGACTGAGATAATCCTGACGCCCGCTTCGGCAGCGGCAGACCGAACGTCCGCCGGCGGCTTGCCGCGCACAACACCGCTACTGCAGGGATTATTCCGGATTTGCACGTCGGTCAGACCGAGATCGCGGGCGAGCGCGAAGAACATGCTGACGTCAAGTCCGGGCGTCGCCATGTAGTCGAGCGCAAACCGAACTGGCGCCTCGCGCACTGAGTGAATTTCATTCATCAAGGCGGCCGCCATGCTCGGCTGACTGGCTTCTGCCGTTTGGCCGAAATGATCGGCATAGGGAGGCGAGCCAATCGAACTGACCCGCTCTTTATTCACATGATTGTGCTTCATTGTGAGCCGGCTTTCACGCAACGGTTAGTACCGCGCCTCTTGAGAACATTGATCTGCTGCGAAATGACGGAAGATCGCTCAATATCCAGTTGCTTCCGCACAGTAGGCGCCCGGAAAGATGCTGAACCGATCCGGCAAACTGATGTGGCAGGCTGCTTCTGCGTAGCGCGGTGCCCAGCGCGATCAACTCCGCCCCCTCAGGCTCTGGATCCCTCCAGGACGCGCTGCCGAGCGACCTTGAATGCCGCGCTGGCCACAAGGCCAACATGTCGGCCAGCGTGTGCGCAATCGGCGCGACCGCCGGCGAGACTGCGGGCGACAACATAGAATCTCCGCGGACCGCGGCGTGCACGGAGGCCGCGGCGAGGTACAGGGCGAATGGGATCAGTCCTGGTATCATTGGTTCATTCCGACAAAGTTCATGATCATTTTGGGAGCGGCGATCTCGCGGTCAGATGCCCGCTCGCTCGCCGCAAGGCCCGCGGCCACGCCAGCGCGGTCGGCCGCGTCCGGTTCCGACTCAGTTTGCGCTTGCTCTCCAGCCTTGTGATCGGCATGCGCAAGCCAACAATTCCGCGGGAGTTGCGCCTGTACAAAATCCAGCGGTGCGTCCCGACACCGCCCAAGGCGAGGCGCGCTCGCCCTCGTGGTGGTCAGTCAGACGATTCACGACGTCCAGCAGTCTTCCCGCATGCTCGAAGAACTCGAGCGGTCATAGGCGTGGACGGCGATGTAATTCCAAGTCAGGATGACCTTCCCGGCTTCCTGCTTGGCGCATTCCGTGCCGGAGTCACATAAGCGTCTGGCCCGATGAAGGCGCGGATGCTCGCTCGCGGGAAATCGATGTCATCATCATCTCGAAAGGCCGGAGAGTTCTACATCTGCGGAACTCCGTGTGTACGTTACAGATCAGATACTTGCAATCTGGCCCTCTGGAAACAGCCAGTTAGTTGCATTTGAAGCCGTCCAGTTGGTGAAGTGGCACGGCGGGCTGGATCATTGGGCTAATAGCTTGGCGATCCAACAGAGAGGCCCTCCACGGCTTCTGCGCCCCGACATGTCTGGCTCAACCGTCCGTGGCTCCGCCGTCGCCAGCGTAGTGCTACCGATCGAGTTGCCGGCGATAAAGATAGAATCAGGGGCAGCCTCTCTGGCGGCCCTGATGGTGCTGTTGAAGAAATCTACGCCGGAGATGGCGCACCTCGGCGGCTCGTTTAAGGAAGTAGGAGCGGCCGGTGCATTATGGCCACGGCCACGACGAGCGCATGCTGCTTCCTGTCGAGCGTGGCACCGCGCACGGTGCCGTGATGCCATGCTGTCGGCCGGCCGGCTTGGCCGACTGCGCTACGGATGGAAGGTCGGGCGCCGGTGCGGTGTGATTTCCTGCTTGTAGACCTTACACCCTGGTGCCAGCTCTCTGAGACCGCTCACCAGCATGTTAGCCGCCTGCTCGAGCGCCTCTTCCGGCATCGCCGCCAAGCTTTCCAAAATAAACCACATGCGGCCGCCCACCGTCTCCAACCGGGTGCGCGTGCCCTGCCGCCAATTCCAGCGGCGACATGTAGCTCCCAGATCGTCGCGCCAGATGACCTCCCCCTTGGAAGGGCTTTCGACGACCGTTTCCCCATTCAAAACAGTGTGGAAAGAGTCCGTTCCTACGGCAATCGTCAGCCGCGGTTTGCCGACATATGCATCAAAATTTTCGCCGCCAATCGGTATTGCGAAACGCAGGCTCACGGCATTGTAGAGGTCAACGATAGGATTTATTGACGGGATTCGGCCATCCTTCTCCACCCGTTTTTTCAAAGCCTGCGCCGAGCACGGCGTCCGGTTTGGTTTCGCGCCGAACCGAACGTATGCCTCCGCCCAATTGGCCAAGTGCGCTTCTTCCCAGGCGGGTCCCCCCGCTCGGGCGAAATCGCAAGCCTCTCCCAACACGTCCCGAGCCATGACGCCTCGCGCACTGTCCTGTGCATCAACAAGAATGCTGATTGCGCGAAGTCAGGTGCGATCTCTGCTATTTCTTCGTCGATCAGCGGAAAATCCAACAACGCTTTCTCCTTTAAGCCAGTCGCCAGGGCGCCTTTGCTTCGACCGATTTGAGAGCTCCTCAAGAATTCTTTCCCCGTCCCAGGGGCATACTCCTGCCCTGGACCCGGACTGGCCGACAGAGCCAGTCCAGGCAAGTCTTGCTGATCCAGTCTGCGATCAATGCCGGCGCGACTCTGAGGTCACGAGCCAGGCCCGCTCGCTGTCAGGGCGCGCATTGAGCGTCTTCCCGAATCTTCGGCAAAGCTTCTGACCCGTTGGACAGCGCCAGCAAGGAGGTGAACACCATTCTCGATCTGCCGAATGGTCAGGGCGGAATAGCCCATCACCAATCCAATCCGATCAGGGCGGCCTTCATCTCGGATGTACAGCGATGAAATCGGATGGATGCCAACCCCGACCCGCCGCGCCTCGTCAACCATGACCTCCTCCAGCGACCGAGAAAGATCCTTGAACCAGACGACGACATGCAGCCCTGCATCGGCCCCCTCGACGGCAATGCTGTCTGCGAACGCGCGTCGAAGGACAGCAAGCAGTGCCTCTCGCCTCTCCCCGTTAAGACGGCGGACGCGGCGCACGTGGCTTTCATAACCACCGCTCTCAATTAGTGAGGCCAGGGCCTCCTGTTCCGCAACCGGAGAATGCCTGTCGAGAAGCTGCTTGGCCATCGCAAAGACGTCTTGCAACTCGGCCGGAACCACCAGGTAGCCGATGCGCAGCATCGGCGACAGTGTCTTGGAGATCGTGCCAACATAGATTACGGAACTGCGGTCTTCCAGCTTATGCAGCGGGGGCACCGGTCGAATGTCGTACCGGTACTCGCCATCGTAATCGTCCTCGATAATATAGGCGTTATTGCGCCGAGCCCATTCGAGGAGCTGATACCGCCGCGAAATCGACAAGACGCCGCCGAGCGGGAATTGGTGCGACGGGGTGACATAGGCTAGCCGCGCTGGGATCTCCTGCAGCAGCTCGGTCTTCATGCCCTCGCTATCGACGGGGACAGGAACGGGCGTGGCTCCTGTGCTGGCAAAGACTTGGCGCGCCATTCTATAGCAGGGATCCTCGATCACGAAGCTGTCGGAAGGATCGAGCAGCAGGCGCGCGCACATGTCGAGGCACTGCTGTGATCCACTTACGACGAGGATCTGCTCGACCTGGCAGCTAAGCGTTCGGGCACGCCACAAATATCCCTGCAGCGCCTGGCGCAAGCGATGCGAGCCGCGTGGATCGTGATAAGCTAGCCTTCCGGGGCTTTGTGACATTGCCGCGTTCATCGCACGCTTCCACGTGAGCGCCGGGAAATCAGATGGGGCGAGGTCGCCATAACGGAAATCGACCTTGAAGCGGTTGGGGAGGTAATCGCGCCGTGGCGGACTGGCGCGCAGTCGCTCGCCGTAACGGGAAAGGTGGATCGGGCCAGTCCGTTTCGGCACCGCGCTGGTCTCTTTACTCCGGACTAGCGAAGATGCAACGCGAGGTCTTGCGCCTTGAATGACCTCGATGAAACCTTCGGCGACCAGCTGATCATATGCCACGGTGACCGTGGTCCGCGAGACACCGAGTTCATTTGCTAGGCCGCGGGACGACGGCAGCTGGCTGCCCCTTTCATAGATTCCACCCAGGATCTGCTCGCGAAGAGCCTCGCAGATCTGGCGCGCGCCCAGACCTTGCGAGCGAGCTGTCGACGCGGAAGGAGAGGGCTGGACCATTTCTTTCATCGCCAACTGGACGTTCCACCTGGGTTAGTGTGAAGGCATTGTCGCCGAAATCAAGAGGGCTAAAGCCGATGACCAGCGCCGAAGATCAGCTTGAAGCCGAGACAACATCAACGCCGTCCCGAAACGACGTCGGTCTCGCATTCGCCACCCGGGCCATTCATCATGGCTACGATCCGGCCGGCTTTTCCAATTCCGTTCAGACGCCGGTGTTTCTCACATCGACCTATGGCTTTGAAAGCGTGGCAGCAAACGAAGCCGCCGCAGCAGTTGGGGGAAGGCTTTACGCACGCGAATACAACCCGACCACGGAGATCCTCGAAAAGCGGCTCGCCAATCTCGAAGGAGCCGAAGCTGGGCTGGTACTCGCCTCGGGGATCGCCGCCTTCGGCACGCTGATCCTTTCGCTGCTTTCGCAGGGTGACGAACTCATTGTCCACAAGACCCTCTATTCGAATACGATCGCCATGGTAGAACAGGGGCTGCCGCAGTTTGGCATCAAGGTCGTTGCCGTTGACCTGTCTAATCCGAGCAATCTCAATGGCGCCATCACCGACAGGACCCGGCTCGTGTTCTTCGAGACGCCAATCAACCCGCTGGCCCGTATCCTCGACATCGCTGCCATTGCCGAACACGCCCATTCTCGCGGCGTGAAGGTCGCCGTCGACAGCACCTTCGCCTCGCCGGCCCTCCAGCGTCCGCTGGCACTCGGAGCCAACATCGTGATCCATTCGCTCACCAAGTACATCAATGGCCATGGCGATGCTCTGGGCGGTGTGATACTGGGCGACGTGAAAACACTGCACCTGCTGCGCGAAACTGGCCTGCGCTATCTCACCGGGGCAGCGCTCTCGCCCATGTCGGCGTTCCTGATCTTGCGCGGGTTGAAGACACTCACGTTGCGTATGGAGCGTCACAGTGCCTCTGGGCTTGCGGTCGCCCAGGCGCTCGAGGCGCACCCGGCTGTGGCTTGGGTTAGCTATCCATTTCTCGGCTCTCATCCCGACCATGAGATCGCGCGCAGACAGATGTCGAAAGGCTCGGGCATGTTGGCTCTCGGCCTCCAAACGGGGTTCGAGGGCGCGCGCCGTATGATGGACCGGCTCAAGCTGATCATCCGGGCGGTGAGCCTCGGCGACGCTGACAGTCTCATCTATCATCCAGCAAGCCTGACCCGCTCGCGCGAGTCAATTCGCAGGGACGCGCATTTGCCTGACGGAGTCGGCGACGATCTCATGCGTCTGTCGGTAGGGCTCGAAGACGCCGCCGATTTGATCGCGGATCTAGAGCAGGCGCTGGACGGGGTCTGATGCCAAACGCTTCATCCAATGTAACAACGGGAGCTTAAGCATGGCTTTCCTGAGCGGCCTTTCGGCCTTCCCAATAACGCCAAGCGACAGCGACGGCGGCGTCGATATCCTGGCGCTTCGAAAGCTGATAGCGCGGCTTTGCGCAGCAAAGGTGGATTCCATCGGCCTGCTCGGCAGCACCGGCACCTATATGTATCTGTCGCGCGAAGAACGCCGCCGGGCGCTTTGCGATGCGCTGGACGAGACAGGTGGACGAGTCCCGCTCGTGATAGGTGTCGGCGCTTTGCGCACCGATGAAGCGGTAAAATGTGCAAGTGATGCGAAGGCCCTCGGCGCAGCCGCGGGGTTGCTCGCGGCTGTTTCCTACACCCCGCTCACTGAGGACGAAGTTTTCGAGCATTTTTCGACGGTGGCGCGCGACAGCGGGCTGCCGATCGTGATCTACGACAATCCCGCAAACTCGCATTTTCGCTTCACGCCAGCGCTCATCGAGCGTCTGGGACAGCTGCCTGAGATCCTCGCTATTAAGAACTCGGCCGACCGGGCCGATGCCATCAAAGGCCAACTTGAGCACCAGAAAACAATTGTGCCGAAAGGATTCTCGATCGGCTACAGCGGAGACTGGAACGCCACCGAGGCCCTGATCGCCGGAGCCGATACATGGTACAGCGTCCTAGGTGGCATCTTGCCCGACCCGTGCCTGAGGATGGTCAGAGCCGCTCAGCACGGCGACCACGCAGAAGCACACCGTATCGACGCCACCTTGGCCCCGGTGTGGGAGCTTTTTAAGACGTTCTCGAGCCTTCGCGTCGTCTACGCAATCGCCGAGCTCCTCGAAATCTGTTCCGCCGAGCCGCCACGGCCAATCAAGCCACTTTCCGCTGCCGCGAAGTGCCAGCTCGCCGGCGTCCTGGACCGTCTAGGATCAGGTGTCGGATCGTAAGCCGCGCGACATCATATCGCGGAGGGAAAATGTCCGCACCGACCCTGTCGATGGGCCTATAATCTAGACGAGATTTTCTCCATCATCTGATCGGGAACATGCGCTGCGTGCTGATCACCGATGGATTGACGGGTCTCGACACCAATCCCGTCCTCGTCAGCGCGTTCGATTGGCAGAGCGTCGTATCGGTGAGGGAGGAACTTCGTGCCGCCACCCCCTACATTTCTCCGACTTCCACTCGAAGCATCAAAGCCTTGTGCGCCAACAGCATTCAATCGCTGCGCAGGATTTTTGCTTCAAGGGCGGCTGCCACAAAAGCCCTTCGAGCAGCTGGTGGATGGGCCTCACCACGCAATACCTGCAGACAAGCGTCCATCGCCACCTTCCGTTTCTCGGTCCGACGATGAAGGTCACGGATCAGGATAGCGGCCGCCTGGTTGACATCGAATACGATGCGCTCAGAACTGTGGCGGCCAACCTGAACAACGACCGCCCTCTCAAATCTCTGCAAGCCGGTCATCTCTCCGCCCCCCAAGGCGATCATCCGTCTATAGAGCCCAGCTCGTCTTTACCGAGCCGACCCGGTACCACTGCATCTGTGAGCCGAGACAATGCCCTTTCTACCGACCCCGCGCTAGCCCGACACGCGCTTGGCCGCTCTGTTTCGCTGCCGATCTGCAGGCGGGATATTCAAGAAGCCGAATAGGCCCGGCGCTGCCCCTCGCCGCCGAAAAAACCATTTCGACTAGAGATTAAAAGGTAGCTTGATCGAGGAAGGCTCTCTTCTGGGCGACCACGTTCGTGCTCAGCACGCGCACGCTCGGTGCCGAGGGAGCGTGGCACCTCCCGTGGCGCTGGTGACGTGTGACCGTGCACATCCTTGCCGGCTTGCGGTGGACAGCCCTTCTCACTGTGCCGCACAGTGCTGCCTCGCAATTGCGTGTCGGCCATCTCGTTCTCGATCACGCGGCAAATCTTTCATTCACCGCGCGGATGCTTCACATCCAAACAATCTAGTTTACCGCCCCCCATCATCGCGCATAGCGCGACATCAAAATCCGCGGCTCTGCTTCCCAGCCGTTTTCTGCGGTCACTCTCGCTTTGACTAGGATCTACTATGCGCATTTGCGGTATCAAGCTGACGCACGACGGGGGAATCGCTGTCGTGGAAGACGGCAGATTAGTCTTTTGCATAGAGCAGGAGAAGCTCGACAATAGCCCACGATACCAGCACATCGAGCGGCTTGAGACGGTCGCCGCCGTTTTGGCGGAAAACGGGCTTGCTCCGCGCGATATGGACCGGTTCGTTATTGACGGATGGGACGGTGAAATCCAGTCGGAATTCCAAGTTCTGAGTAACGGCTCCCCCATCACTCTCAACGGCGCGCCATACGTGGAGCGGGACGCCGAAAATCCCCTGACAGCCTATCAAGGTTCCGGTCTCATGCTCGACAATGGGGCATTTTCTTATGAAAGCTACCCGCATGTTCTTGGACACGTTGCTTCCGCATACTGCACCAGCTCATTCGCCCAACTAGAGGAACCAGCATTTTGTCTGGTTTGGGACGGCTGCATCTTTCCGCGGCTTTACTACGTCGAGCCAAGTGGAGTCCGATTTGTTGGGAGCCTGTTTCCGATGATAGGCCATGCGTATGCCGCTGCGGGCCAACATTTTGGTCCTTACAGGCGAGAGCTGCGGACTGGCTGGGATCTCGGTATCGCCGGCAAGTTGATGGCCTATATCGCGCTCGGGGTGGTCCATGAACACATCGTGAAGGTGTTTCACGAGCTTTACGACGACCATTTCGCCGGGGATACGGACCTTGCCTTTGGTTACAGGGAAAACAGCCACAGCGAAGACGCGTTACTCACGGCTGTGCACAACTTCTTCGATGCAAGCGCGTCGCGGTTAATCCCCGAAACGCCCGAGGACATACTTGCTTCGTTCCATGTCTTCATGGAGCGTCTTCTCGTCCGGGGGATGACCAGCGCGCTACGTGAGTGCTCGGTTCCCAAAACCCGAAACCTGTGCATAGCCGGCGGATGCGGGCTGAACATCAAATGGAACAGCGCCCTGCGGGCGAGCGGTTTGTTCGACGCAGTCTGGGTGCCTCCGTTTCCAAACGACAGCGGATCGGCGATCGGTGCCGCTTGCTGCGCCCTGGCCGCCGACAAAGGTTTCGTGCACCTCGACTGGTCGGTCTACAGCGGGCCAAATGTGAGCCATGGCAAGGTTCCACCTGGTTGGCAATCTGCTGCTTGCAGCCTGAAAGAACTTGCCAGCGTGCTGGCCGACAACAAACCTGTTGTGTTCCTTGCAGGCCACGCAGAGCTTGGTCCACGTGCTTTGGGAGGCAGAAGCATCCTGGCGGCCGCAACTTCGTCGGAAATGAAGGACCATCTCAACAAAATCAAAGTTCGAGAGCACTTTCGGCCGGTAGCGCCAATATGCTTGGAGGATCGTGCACCTGACATGTTTGACCCTGGCACGCCGGATCCTTACATGCTGTTCGATCACCGAACCCGTTCGGAGTGGAAAGAAAAAATCCCGGCGGTCGTCCATCTCGACGGGACTGCGCGACTACAGACAGTTTCGAGAACGTCTGAACACCCAATTGCAGAACTCCTGATCGAATATGAGAAGCTCACGGGCATTTCGCTGCTCTGCAACACGAGTGCAAATCTTAATGGACGTGGTTTTTTTCCGGATGCGGCTGCCGCCTGTGAGTGGGGATGCGTAGACTATGTTTGGTGCGATGGGTTGCTGTTGACCAAGACACGCGCAAGTCAATTCGAGGGCTGAGCGCCAGGCTGTAACGAATCTGAGTTACCACGCTCTAGCGCTGCAATCGCCGGCAGCATCCCTGAGGGAGCCGGATACTGTGGGTGTGTGGACCCTGATGCTGCCTTGATCTGAAGACGAATCTGATCGATGGCCGACAAGAGCGCAGAGACTGTGCGGTTAAGCTGGCAAGCATGGCTTTGCTTAGCGATGTGCTGGAGGATTCAAGAGCCTGCACGGCCCTTTGCTCGGCCGAACCACTCCGCCACCGCGCCGGGCATTTAGCCATCACATTGATCCCGACACCCTCCGTCAGTGTCAGGAAGTCGGAGTAGAGGTTCCACATCCTCAAGCATGCTCTTTGCAGGACCCATACGTGCGAGATCGGTTGCAGCAACCCCATGCCGAAGAGCACAATGTCAGCACGGTCCCGGTGCGAGACCCAGCACAGGCACTCCGGATGGATGGCCTCGGCTCAACTTTCTGGTCCCCAGGTAGCTGTCCTTCCTGGCGTATCGGTGACTTCGTCACGGCGACCCTCAAACGATCTGGAACGCGGTCGGCTGAGATCGGCCAGCACTAAGTCGCGCTATGATATGCGTTGAGTAGACTTGCTCCGCGCGGCGGCATCGGTGTTGTGGCAGGCGGCACACTTTTGAAGACCGCCTTGCCGATATCGTGGGCCCGGTCGACCGGATCCGCTCGAAGCGAGTCCGTATCGACGAAGGCTGTTTTGGAAGCCCCTCAGGATCCTTCGGGTGGGGTTCGATGACTCCGACCTCAGCGATGCTTCGGAAGAGCATCTGAGGCCGTCGCCGGGAACAAAGAATGATGCGTTCGCTCCCTCGACGAGGCAAACGTCGAAGAGTGTTGGCACCCCCGACGCTAGGCGACTGCGGTTTGGCGAGGAGAACCGGACCGCACGGGTCGTTGAAACCTCGACACATCGGGGAGCGGAGTCGCCCCGCAGGCAAGTCCGAGGCGAGTACAGGCAAGGGCGGCGTACGACCAGCACATCGTCATCCTGGAACTCGACTTTGCGGGCCATAATTTCCGACCTCCGTTGCTCGAGCCGGAATGTCGCACTAGCCGCAGTAAAGAAAGTATTGAGAGATCCTGCCCCATGGCCTGCTGGCAATCGATCGAGCGATGCGGGTAGTCAAATTGACGTTTTTGGAGGAGCGATCATCTTGCCCCCTGCAAACATTGGTCACTGTGCGCTCGGTGCCCGAAGCAGAATGCGCCTCTTGCCTTTGGCTTGGCAAAGCCGAACGGCGCACGCATCCCACATCCGACAGACTCGCAGATATGGTTCGACCCGTGCCCGCTCGCGCGGCATTGCCGTCATGCCTTCCGCGAACCTCATCGGTTCGTCGCTCATAGCGGGTTGATCGGCCCTACCAAAACGGGATGACATTGGGCTGCTTGGTAAATTAGACCGCCTGACGCACGCCAGGGCAGCACGCGGCGCACCGCGCGGCTGGTGCGATTGCATCTTCAGCATCGCCGGGAAATCAGCACCACACTGTCATGCAAGATCATCGAATGCGTGCGTTGACCCGAAGCGCCCGCAGCTTCACATGCGGGATGCCTCCTGCAACATTATCTGCCGCATCCAGACGCTTGCCGGATCACTGTTATGAAGGGTAGGCCATTGGACGGCCTCGGTGAACGTGGGCAGTGGCCGCGGAAGTTCGACGATCCGCAGAGGGAAAGTCTTTTTGAAATGCTGAACCAGCCGGAAGGGCATGGTCGCTATACGGGCTGTGCCTGAGACCATCGGCGGGATCATGCTAAAGGCCGGCACGATAATCTCGACATGTCTCTTGAGACTATTTTCAAGCAAAAACCGTTCCTCGATGGATGGCATCTGCGCACGGCCGACCCTGAACGCAATGTGCTTCATCGACACGTACCTCTCGAATGTAAGCTGCTGTGGCAGCTGCTTGTTCGTGGGGCAGCCTACGCACACGAATGTCTCGTCGAACAGCGACGCTCTCGGATGGGCGCTTGACATGAACAATTCCGGAAGAATCAGAAAATCGACGTCACCGCGCCGGAGAAGCTCATCGAGATCGTCGTCGAGCGGCAGCAATTCGAAGCTGACGGCGGGTGCTTCGCGTGCAACACGCTCCACGACCCTTTCAAAAAACACGAGTGTGACGAAATCCGAAACTATGATCCGGAAGCGGCGATCGGATTGAGCCGGTTTAAACGGATCCCAAGAAATAATCGAGCACTGGATGTGAAAGAGTGCGCCGCGAACAGCGGGCGCGAGTGTTTCCGCACGTGGGGTTAGAACACGTTCGCGGCCTCTCATCGTAAACAGTTCATCATTGAAATAATCGCGCAGCCGGCCGACGGCCGCGCTCATGGCCGGCTGACTTAGGTTGATGCTGCTTGCCGCCGCCGTTAGGTTGCGCTCGGTCAGCAGCGCGTCGAGCACAACGAGAAGATTCAGATCAAGGCCTTTGAAACGCATGCCTCATCTGTCCGTAACGTGGTTGCTTGTCATCGCGACCGTCGTGGGTGGCTAATTTATTGCAGATTGAGATTTGAGCAGACGTGGGCGTGGCGGCGCTCCGAGAAGGATCTGCGACATATATCCAAGGTCGCGCGCAATCTTGCGAATCGCCATCGCTGCGGCGACAACCGTCACTCCAAGCACACTTGCGAACGCAATTCTGGTCGTGAGATTCCAGGCTTCTCCAAACTGGATGAAATCCATGAGGCGAAACGCGGCACCCTGAACAAGATAAACGAGCAGCGTGCTCTGACCGAGCTCCATCGCAACAAACTGAGCTATTCTAGTTGAAGAGGCAGCTCTCCAGCATTGGACTATAAACTGCATTGCCACCGCAGAAGCCGCTGCAGACCCGGCGAACATCAGCAGAACTTGTTTGGCTGACTCTTCATCATCGATCAAAACATGATTGTTGAAGGCGTAGGTCTGCTTATCCCAACAAAGTAAGGATATGAAAGATATTACCGATAGTAATACAAAGGTCGATTTGTTGGTCCAGATGATACTCTTCTTCCGTCCAATTGGCTGGGCAAACAGGACCCCTAAACAATAGAATGGGTAGGTGTATCTTACCAACGGGGTTATTGACAATGTGATGGGCGCGAATGCGATCCCGATTGCCGATGCGCTTATGATCCACATCGGTAGCCATTTGGAGGTTGCAAAAACACGAACTAGAACGAATGAAATAAACGCCGCCCATATGAACCAGTATGTTCCGATGACTTCCTTCGATAGATCCAGCAATACGCCAGTTTGGCTCTTCGTTGGATAAATCGTAGCGGACTTTATTGCAAAAATGAACGCGCACCAAACAAACATTGGCAGTAGTAACTGCACTGCTCGATCACGAACCCCTTGAGTGAACGGTTTTCGAAAAACTGCCGCAGAAGAAACATATCCACTTATCGCCATAAAGAGAGGCATATGAAATATGTATATAAGATTATAATACGAAGATTCCCAGAAGTCCTCAGTACCTCTATAAATTATATACTGTAATAGGTGCCCAATTATGACCAAGGTAATTAGTATACCTTTGGCGAAGTCGAGGCTTAGGTCTCGGTCTTTTATTTCCGCGGGGCGCGAGCCACGCCCCATCGCTCCGAACGTTGTTTGATCAAGCATCAGACTCAAGCCCATCTGTCGCGTTGCTACCGGCCGATCGTGGGCACGGCGAGCGCGCCAGTTTCGGTGAAAAGGATCGAAATTTGCGCGAATCGCGGCCTGGTATCGAAGGCCTACTGGCTGCAACCGAGCGGACAAATTCCCAGGACCTGATCGCAAAAGCTGGAGCGCAGTGGCGGTCGCGATCAAGCGTGGCGACGCGAACGCTCGGCACTATTCTCGCCAGGCCGTCTCTGCAGGACCTCTCGGTACGGTTCCGCAGCGCGTGCCGAACCGTGCCAAATGCGAATGCGAATGAAACGCCAAACTGCTGCAGCACCGGACGCATGACGCGGATAGAATGGCTCATTCGAGTCTCTCAAGATCCGGATGCACACTGTACAATCCGAGTTCGCCTACCAAGAAATCAACCTCGCCAACCATGATGAAACGGCGGGGTCCAAATGAGCCACTGCGCTGTGCATATAGGGCCGATTTCGCGAACCTCCGGACTTGCACCGGCCCAGCTACGACCACCTGAAAGCCCTTGCCGGCCAATAGCCTTTTCGGAAGATGGAGGAGAGTTCGAAATAATCGGCTACTTGCAAGTCATTTCCCCGCACACCCTCCAGATAGCAGTGGCCTGATCGGGTGCATCTCTGGTGCGGTCGTCTATGCAGCGCCCTGGAAGCTTGGTAAAATCGATTGTTTAGATCGCGAGCATCCACGCTATGGATAAGTGAAAGCGATGCGCTTCAAAGGCCTTGATCTGAATCTTCTCGTCGTGCTGGACGCGCTGCTGACCCAGCGCAACCTCACGGCGGCGGCAAGCAGCATCAACCTAAGTCAGCCGGCCATGAGCGCGGCCGTCGCCCGGCTGCGCGATTATTTCAAGGATGAACTGTTTACGATGAGCGGCCGCGAACGTGTTCTAACCCCGCGTGCGGAAACACTCGCGCCCGCTGTTCGCGGCGCACTTTTGAAAATCCAGAGTTCGATTATTTCTTGGGATCCGTTTAATCCGGCTCAGTCCGATCGCCGTTTCAGGATCACCCTTTCCGATTTCGCCACACTCGTGTTTTTTGAAAAGGTCGTGGAGCGTGTTGCACGCGAAGCACCCGCCGTCAGCTTCGAATTGCTGCCGCTCGACGAGGACCCCGATGAGCTTCTCCGACGCGGTGACGTCGATTTTCTGATTTGTCCAGAATTGTTCATGTCGAACGCGCATCCAAGAGCGGCACTGTTCGACGACAGGTTCGTGTGCGTAGGCTGCCCCACGAACAAGCAACTGCCGCAGCAGCTTACATTCGAGAGATACATGTCGATGAGGCACGTTGCGGCCAAGTTCGGGCCGACGCTGAAGGTCTCGATCGAGGAGCGTTTTTTGCTTGAGCATGGCCTCAAGAGACGTGTCGAGGTTGTCGTGCAGGCCTTTAGCATGATCCCGCCGATGGTCTCAGGCACAGCGCGTATAGCGGCCATGCCCTCCCGGCTGGTTGAGCATTTCAAGAAAACCTTCCCACTAAAGATCATCGAACTTCCGCTGCCGCTTCCCGCATTTACCGAGGCCCTCCAATGGCCCGCCCTTCACAACAGCGATGTGGCAAGCGTCTGGTTGCGAGAGATATTGTTACAGGAGGCGTCTCGGATGAGTTCTCCGCGGGACGCCAAAAAGGGTCGCAAGCCCTGATTGATACCGCGTCTCACAGCGCGCTCGTGTCAACCGGCGTGTCGAACGAGATCAATAGTCGCGGAAAGTGCGCCCGCGAGGTCGTCTAGCGGGTCGGCTGCGTCGACAAACGGTGCGAATGAGAAGGGGTTCCCATAGCCGCCACAAAGCAGCGCCCGAATCCGGCTGCCGTGGTCGCAACCGACTAGGACGCGATCCGGGTAGATCCAGGTGGATCGGATCGTCCGCGCTTGAAATGTCACCAGACCGGTAAGGTCGCAGGAGAAGAGCGGCTCCCCGGCGAGCGTGTGATGAAATGTGTCGTGCACTAGGCGGAAGACGGACTGGCCATAACGGCGGCAATGGTCCTAGCGGCTTCGTTCTTCGATCGAGCGAGCAAATCTGGGAGAGACATCGCCTGAATTGGTGTGGTGACCAAAGCTAACTCGTAGCCATCCGTCTGCTTCATGCGCCAAGCATCGCCCCGCTTTGTACTCGATCACAGGCGACGCCCAGGCTTCACGTCAGGGCACTTATCGCTTTTGCCCGTGACCAGGGCCTAATCGGTGTCCAGATCCGCAGCCAACAGTACAGCAATGCTGCCCACTATGCCGAAACTGGAAGCGCTACCTTTTGGGCGACCGCCGGCGAGCGGGCGCGCGGCAGCGTAGAAGATGCCCGGACCGCCGTGACGGCGAGCACGGAGGCCGCGGCGAGGTACAGGGCGAATGGGGTCAGTTCTGGCATCATTGGTTCATTCTGACAAAGCTCATGATCATTTTGGGATGAGAGCGGCAATCTCGCGGTCAGAGGCCCGTTCGCTCGCCGCAAGACCCGCGGCCACGCCAGCGCGGTCGGCCGCGTTCCGGTTCTGACTCAGTTTGCGCTTGCCCTCCAGCCTCGTGATCGGCATGCGCAAGCCAACGATTCCGCGGAGTTGCGCCTGTACAAAGTCCGGCGGTGCATCCGACACCGCCCAAGGCGAGGCGCGCTCGCCCTCGTGGTGGTCAGTCAGACGATTCACGACGTCCAGCAGTCTTCCCGCATGCTCGAAGAACTCGACCGGGCCATAGGCGTGGACGGCGATGTAATTCCAGGTCGGGACGACCTTCCCGGTTTCCCGCTTGGTCGCATACCATGCCGGCGTCACATAAGCGTCCGGCCCCATGAAGATGGCCAAGCCGTCGCCCATCGGGGGAACATGGCACTGGGGATTAGCCTTCGCTAGGTGTCCGTAGATGACGCCGTGTTCGCCCTCGCTCTCATCAAGGAAGAGGGGCAGTGGCGTTGCGAGCGGCCCTTCCGCCGTGACCGTAACGAAGTGCGCCAGCAGCGCCGCGCGGATGGTCGCGCGCACGCACTCCTTGTCGTCGTCGCGGAAAGCGGGAGGGATGTACATCGCGAAACTCCTTGCGTCGCCAGTCAGATACCGGCAAGCTGGCCGGCTGGAAACAGCCAGTCAGAAGGTATCGACGTGGTCCAGTTGCTGAAGTTTAACATCGCGCGCCGGATCGTCGGAGGCGTGCGAGTCGAGGCCCCCAAAGGGTCATTAGCAGCCGGTCGGGGCGTATCCCCTAACGGCAATGGCGACTAGTTTGCCAAACGTTGTGGAAACACTCCGCGCCCCGGAAGGGTCGCGGTATGTAAGCCTCCTGCAAGCCCAATGAACTGATCTAAGACAAAGTGAACCGTTTTGAAACGATCGTCGAAGAGGTCAGGCCATGGCAAGCGAGAGAGCTTGCGCGGGTGCGCATTGTAGCAGGTGAGGACAGACGTCTACGCTTTCAACGGGTCGGAGCCGATCAGTTCGTCCGGTGGCATAAAGCCCTATAAATCTTCATAAGCGACACCAGGCACTGGCTGGGAAAGCAGGTCAGGATCTCGCATTTCAGTGATGTTCTGGAAGCGAGCGAATTTCATATCCGCAGTCATCTAATGCCGGAATCAGATTGGACAGCGCCGCAACCGTCTGGTCGCGCAGACTGGCTTGAGTGCTCCGTCTCGACTCGTCGGGAGGGCAACCGTCATGCAGGAGCACGATTGCGCCGGGCCGGATCGAGGCGAGCACTGCGTCGACGATCGCGTCGGCACCGGGACGCGACCAGTCTCTTGGGTCTATCGACCAATGGAGGGCCGCCAGACCGGCGATCTCTGAGGCAATGAACACTTCTTCGCTCCAGGCGCCGTATGGCGCGCGAACGTAGCGGATCGAGGCCTGCGGGCATGCTACCATGATGGCACGGTTCGCCTCAAATACCTCACGTTGCACTTCGCCCAAGCCGCATTTGGATAGATCCGGATGAGACATCGTGTGGTTGCCTACCTGATGCCCTTCTGCGATCATGCGCTGGATGAGATCCGGATGCTCTGCGGCGTAGGCACCAATGACGAAAAATGTCGCTGGCACCTGATTTTGCGCCAGCACATCGAGTATCTGTGGCGTGAAAAATGGATCGGGACCGTCGTCAAACGTCAGAAAAACGCTCCGACGGCCGGTTCCATCAGCGCATTCACTCCGCACCTCCTCAAGATGTTTCATAGAACCCTTGCCTCGGCCTACTGGATCGGAGACAGTCATAGGAAGGTGCAGACCGGTGGTTCGGCCCTATTATCGGTCGTCCAGACTTTGGCATCAGTTTTGGTGGACGCGAGCAGCTTGCGAGGGATGCATCCGAACGTGGCGCTGCTCCCACAATTGGCGCAGCTCTCTTGTGAGAGCCTCGCGCAGGCCCTGATCCAGCGTAATTGTGTCGAGGAGATCCGCGAGCACCGCTTCGCCTTCGATCCGCGTCAGCAGATCGAACAAGTCACGTGAAATACGCGCACACTCACGGTGATCCGTTCGGATTTCGCAAACGGTCTCGTGGCGATCCTGCGCCGTGTATTCGTGGACTTTATGCAGGGATACATAAGGCGGCAATGAAACCGCGAGCGCAGTCCAATCCCGCAGCGTTGCGGGCCGTTTTTTGACGAGGTACGGCCCGACCACAAGTCCATCCAGCTCTGTTGTGAGGAACGTGGCAATCGAGTCTGCAACTGAATCTACGATCGGCTCTGCATTGTTGTTAAAGGACGTATTGAGCAGAATTGGGATGCCTGTCCGCTGCTTGAAGGCATTGATGACGTCCCAGTAGGCCGGACTGGCCTTGCGCGATACTGTTTGCAGCCGAGCCGTACCGTCGACATGCGTGATGGCGCCGAGCAAATCACGCTTGGAATCGCGCACACGAACTACGAAATTCATGAAGGGAAATTCGCACGCACTGCTCGGGAGATCGAAAAATTCGTGCGCATCCTCCTCCAACACTGATGGGGCGAACGGGCGATATCCTTCCCGCTTCTTGACCATAGCGTTGATCCGGTCCTTGTTTGAAGCGGGCCTGGGGTCGGCAAGAATGCTGCGATTTCCGAGCGCTCGCGGTCCGAACTCCGAACGACCTTGCACCCAGCCGATCACGGCGCCACCGACCATCCACTCGGCTGCCCTATCCCCTACCTCCTCAGTGCGTTCAAACTCCAGGTGCCCCCCCCATGCCTTTAGTTCCTCTTCGACAGCGTGATCGCTCGCGAGTTCCGGCCCCCAATAGACCTCCTGCAATCGCGTACGCGGCGCTGGGCGGCCCAGCTCATTAGACACGATTAGCGCGGCGCCTAATGCGCACCCAGCGTCATGCGATGCGGGCTGCACGAAGATGTCTTCGAAAAGTCCTGAATAGAGCAGCTTGCCGTTCATGGAGCAATTGTGCGCAACTCCGCCGGCCAGGCACAGCCGCGTCATCCCGGTGGCCTCACGATAGTGGCGAAGAATGTGAAACACGATGCGTTCGAGCGCTTCCTGTAACGACGCACTCACATTCATATGCTGCTGGGTGAATGGCATTCCCTTTTGCCGAACCTGAATGCTGCGGAGCAAAGTCGGACCGATGCGGTCAAGGTGGACGCGATACTCGCCGTTTGCAGAGAGCTCATAGAGTTGCTCGAAAAGCTCGCGATAGGGAACGGGATCGCCGTAGGGGGCAAGCCCCATTACCTTATACTCATCGAACAAGCCGTAGCCGAGATACCGAATCGTCTCGAGGTAAAATTGCCCTAGAGAATTGTTCTCTGGGAAAGTCGCGAGTTGCGTGATGTCAGTACCAGATCCTACCGCCATCAGACCCGACAGGAAATCACCAGAGCCATCAATCGCGAAAATCAGACTTTGCTCAAAGCCCGACATTGCAAAAGCACTCACGGCGTGCGCCTGATGATGACCTACGAATGAGATACGCGAAGCCTCGAGCTCGGTACCGAACTCCTGCGCCAGCAACTGCTGCATCAACAGTTTGGCATCCAGTGGAATGGCGGCGTCCGGCTGGGAAACAAGCATGTTTTCAAGCATGGCGTTGCTATAGTCTTCGGTAGCGTAGAACGCCACTCGATCGATTTCGCTGAGCTTAACCCCAGCGGCTGAAAGACAGTATTGAACCGAACCAAGCGGCAGCTTGTTGGAGTGTTTGATCCGATTGAGGCGTTCCTCTTCTACGGCCGCGATGACCTGTCCGTCTCGGACGAGCACGGCAGCGCCATCGTGCATGAATGTGTTGGGAATCTGAAATCTGTTTTCATAGACTTTGTCCAATCCGCCGCTCAATCCTAGACACAGCATGTCGCTCTCCATTTGTCGTACAGAAGACTAAATTCGCCTGTCTCAAGGCCGTTCGATCAGAAACAGGCTGCGTGGTCGTTCGCGCCACGAAGGCCAGCCAACATCACCGGCCTCAAAGAAATTCTCTTAGGTAGCCGGGACCAAGAGAGATCCTGTGCTCGAGGCACCAGGCGTTCCATAGGGTTGTGGGATTGGCTCGATGCCAGCCAAACCCTTCGTGGCATATGCTGGCGACGTCGTTTTATTTGCGCCCATAGCGCATGTTTATCTCTTTCTCTCAGCGCATCAGTCGGCGGCGCAACAGCGCCATCGAGAGGAAGAATGGCAACAGCGCGTAGAGGCCGAGCACCCCAATGTGCAGGGCGATGCCGCCGATCGGGCGATCAAGCATGACCGGACGAATGAGGTCTATCGCATGTGCCAGCGGCATGCATCGCGCTATCTGCTGAAAGGTGTCAGGCAGCTGGTTCAATGGGAAAACGGCGCCCGACAGGAACAGCATGGGTGTAAGGATAAGCGTCTGGTAAAATACGAAGTAATCGTAACTGGGCGAAAGTGCGGTGACGACCATCGCGAGGCTGGCAAATACGAACCCTGTCAGAGCAATGAATGGCAGCGCATAGAGGACGGACGGCCAGGCTGTATAGCCCAACGCTGCGGTGACAATGGTAATTGCCATACCGGCCAGGAAGGCCTTGGTGGCTGCCCACGCCAGTTCACCCAGAACGATGTCACCGAGGGTAACGTGCGTATACAGCATGGCTTCCCATGTGCGTTGAGAATGCATGCGAGCGAAAGCCGCGTACAGTGTTTCGAGGGTAGAGGCCGTCATCGCACCGACCCCGACCATGCCGGCCGCCAAAAAGGCGATGTACGGCGCACCGTCGACGCGGCCGACCATTATGCCGAGGCCGGTACCGAGGCCGAAAAGGTAGATCATTGGATCGGCGAGGTTACCGAGAATCGCCACGAATGCGACTTTCTTCCAAGCCAGATAGTTGCGGCGCCACACCGCAACCCAGTTCCACGCATTGGCGGGCAGCACCGCCGCAAGACGTTCAATCATCGTTCACTCCTCCATCTCGCGCCCGGTCAGCCGCAAGAAAACATCCTCGAGATTGGCTGGACGCAGAAGAAGGCGCAGACTTGGTCGCCCCTGGAGTTGCGTGCGCACCTGATCAGGGTCTGGCCCATAGCAGTAGAGGGTTTCGCCGCTGACCTCGATGCGCTGAGAATAGGGCTTTACCAGCGAATGCAACTCGTGCGGATCGCCGCCGTAAATCTCCATGACCTGGCATCCGATATGCTCGTCGATCAGCGCCTGCGGGCGGCCTTCGGCGATGTAGCGACCCCTTTCGAGCACGCACAGCCGATCGCATAATCGCTCGGCCTCTTCCATGAAATGCGTCGTCAGGATAATCGTCTTGCCGCGCGCCAACAGGGCGCGCAGCCGCTCCCAGATCAGGTGGCGCGCATGCGGGTCGAGCCCGGTGGTCGGCTCGTCCATCACGATGAGCTGGGGGTCGTTGATCAACGCCCGCGCCATCGTCAGGCATCGCTTCATGCCGCCGGACAATTCCGAGACGCGCGCATCCGCCTTGCGCTCCAGGCGAGCAAACTCGAGAAGCGACGGGATGACCGCTTCGCTCTGGCGTGTGCTCATGCCGAAGTAGCGGCCGAACACCAGCAGGTTCTCGCGTACGGTGAATTCCTGGTCAAGATTGTCGAATTGCGGGACCACGCCGATGCCCCTACGTGCCAGCCGAGCGCGCGCCGGCACCGGGACGCCGAGCACGGTGATTGTGCCCGCGTCAGGGCATGTCATGCCGAGGAGCATACGCGCAATCGTGCTTTTGCCCGCCCCGTTTGGTCCCAGGAGGCCGAAACACTCTCCCGACGCAACGGTGAACGACAGGTCGTCGACAACGACCTTGTTCCCATACGACTTGGTTACGCCAGCGAAATCAACTGCCACGGTCGACAAAGAGTCAGGCCCGGAGCTTTTCGTGCTTGTTTGCCCGTGAGACTCCCGTTCGATCGCAGGAGTCTCAATCCGCCGCAGATCCTCTGGGTCCAACTTCGGGTTCAACACTTGCTGTTTCTGGTCCTGGCTCAAAACTTCCACCTGCGATCACGTGACTATTGCTGTTCGCTGTAAGCTGCGTCAGATCCCACCAAGTTGGGCTTTGGAATGGCACCGCCGGTGTCTGGCACCGTGGCCGCAGAGCTTCGCGACAACCAATCGCTATTGCTCAACGTACACAGCGCGTATGCTTTTAATGGGAGCAAGAGAAAGATGTTGACGAGTGTGTGGAGCGAGAAACCGAGAAATCGAAGTTGGCGCGAACGAAACGCTGCCACGCTGCAGCGAACTATAGTCATGACCGCAATCGTCAGGCATGCCGCCCAAGGCACAGTACCTGTGGTAACGAATTGCGCGATCCCCGCCAGGAGCGACAAAGAGAGCAATAGTGGGCCAAGGTTCTGCCCAATCACGTCCAATGTGAGATAGATATTAAGACCGCGCAGAAGCTGGAGAGCCAGCAACGTGTCACGGAACGTGCTCCGGGCCCAGCGAAGCTGTTGGCGCAGATAGGGACCCATGCTGTTGGGAACGACTGTTGCCGCGACGGCCTCCGGAACATACTCTGTTCGAAAGCCTGCTTTCAACATCAGGATCGTAAGGTGGCGGTCCTCACCGAAGTCGCTCAGCTTCCCTCGAAAGCGCTGCGTCTCATATTGATCCAGCAGCGAAACAAGGGCGGTTCGCCGGTACATGGCACACGGACCGCAGCAACACATGACGGCGCCGAACCGAGCTTGCGCTGCCCGCTCTTCGTTGCAGGCGAGCCAGTATTCCATGTCAATCAATCGCGTCAGCCAAGTTTCATCGCGATTGCTAGCCGCCAACTGGCCCATGGCGGCGCCGATCGCTTGATCTTGCATCTTCAGCGAAAGCCTTGTGACGACGTCCGGCGCGAGTATCGTGTCCGAATCGACATTGAGCACCAAGTCTCCGCACGAGCGGCGAACCGCCGCGATCTGTGCCTTGCGCTTGCCGACATTCTTTGGGAGCGCAATGAAGTTGAACCTCGGATCGCGAGCGTATTCCTCGTGTACACCTGCTAGCGCCTCGCGGTTTCCGGAACCATCATCAACAACATAGACCTGCAGTTTTCCGGCGTAGTCCTGACCTGCAATGGAAGCCAGGCAGTCCGAGAGGGTGCGAGGTGCCTCGTTGTAGCACGGGATAATGACATCGACGCTCGGCCAATGGTCACAGCCGGCCGGCTCGCCCGAAGTCGGCGGTACGTTTGCAGGCAGGGTATAGTACACCTGCGCGGTTTTATAGATGCTCGACAGCAGCGCGTAAGAGCAGATGGCAATAGTACTGGCTGGGGCAAATAGGCTCATGAGACGTCGGATTCTTCAGTGAATTTGAGGAAGCGAGCGGATGGTAGATCCGCGGTCAATGCTGGAATCAGATCGATCAATGTCATGAGGGGCGGGTCGCGCTGACTGATATAATTGCGGGTGTTGTTCATAGCTCAGGACCGTTCCGATCGATCAAAGTGCCGGCCGGCCACTCGCTCATTGAGCGTCCAATTGGGAGCACCATGACGAGTACGTCGTCGTCGACTCGCGTGGGAGGCAGATCGGGGTACACGTCCGGGAGGGTTGAACGCACGCGGACGCCCGACAAAATGTTCGCCAAGCCTTTGCGGCAGAACCGCCCAACATGGTTCCGGAGCGCCTGACGAACCGTGCCGAAAGCGAATGGAACGCCAAGCTGCTGCAGCACTGGATACATCGCGCTGATCGAGTGGGCGATTCCTAGCCCCTCAAGATCCGGACGCACGCCGTATAGACCGAGTTCAGCGACAAGCAGATCAGCGTCGCCAACTTTGATGTATCGGCGCAGCAGGCCTAAGTGAGCCGCTACCCCGTGCGCATCATAGCCGATTGCGCGGACCTCCGGCCTTGCACCGGCCCAACTTCGACCGCCTGCGAATTGCTTCCCATTAAAGGCTCCGGTAGGCTCATAGGTCTTCCGGAAGAACTCAGAGAGTTCGAGGTGATCGGAAAGCTGCAACTCATTTTCCCAGCACAACCTCCACTGCACGTCAGAGCGCATGCGAAGACTTCCTTTTTTCGGGTTCTTTGTGCACCCCACGCGGTGGAGGAACGGCGGTGCATGTCATGTGGGGGTCTATGAACCATCACCCCCGGATTGGTAAAATTGATTGTTTAGATCGCGAGCATCCACGCTATGGATGTTGAAACCATGCGTTTCGAAGGCCCATGACTGAAGCTTCTGGTCGGGCTCGATTGGCCCGATACAGGTGGCACCGATGGCAGCTGTCCGTGACACAACCTGCTTCAAGAGCGGCCGCCAGCGCATGGCTGCGCCTCGTGCCGAAGCTGCGTTTAAGTGGAGGATGGGTCCGATTGTTAGGCGTCAGAAAAAGGCAGTGACCGTTGTGGCGATCGCGCAGCTTTGGACAGCGCGCCGGCGGCAAAACAGGTTCCGCTAAGCCTCTGGCTCCGACAAGTTGCGGCAAAGACGGCATCCCAATGGCCCGGTGGTCGCGCTCGCCAACAAGGATCATCTGGCCGATGCTCTCGAGTCTACCTGGCAACCCGTATGACGGTGAAAGCGGTCTGACGGGGGCATGATTGACGGCGTTTCGAAAGCTGCCTGAAACGGAAAGCCGCACTACCCAACGAATGATCCGAGCCGAAGGCTCGGAAAGGAACTGTGAAAAATCAAATGGTACAGCGCTGCGCCCGCAAAAGGCGCGCAGCGCTGTACTTGTTGAGCGCACCAAATTCCGGTTCAAATCCTGCCCAGCAGCAACGCCAAGAGGACCATCAGGATAACGCCGAAGATGCCGGAGGGAACCATAACCCCAGGAGCGCGAATGAGGCCATGCCGGCACCGTACCGATCAGAATGAGGATCAGAATGATGACGAGTATGGTGCTGAGCGTCATAGGAACTCTGCGCTTTGACGTTTCGCTCAGAGAGAACGCTTTGCGTTGCACCCAGGGACAATGCTTCGCATTGCCCTTGGGACAGAACAATCGAAAGGCCCCCGATTGTTCCGGGCGGCCTTTTGACCTGCCTTGCGAAACCGCTCTATTCGGCGGCCTTCGGGAAGGCGACTGCCGGCTCGGCGTCGCCATCGGCCGCTGGCTCCTGCGGCGAGATCTCTCCCTTGCCGCGTCGCAACAGCCGGCTGAACCACCCTCGCCGCGCGCCGGGCTTGACCTTGGCGCGGGTGAACACCATCAGCATCGACGGCGTCACAACCAGCGTCAGCACCGTGGCGAAGGACAGGCCGAACACGATCGCCGAGGACAGCGAAATCCACCATTGCGTCGACGGCGCGTTGATCGTCGTCTCATGATGGAAGATTTCAAGGCCGAGGCCGAAGGCGATCGGCAGCACGCCCAAGATAGCCGAAACCGCCGTCAGCACCACCGGGCGGGCACGCTCGCGGCAGGTCTGCAGCACCGCTTCCATCTTGTCCCAGCCCTCCTCGCGCAGCCGGTCATAGGTGTCGATCAGCACGATATTGTTGTTGACCACCACGCCGGCCAGCGCGATGACGCCGATGCCCGACATGACGATGCCGAACGCTTCGCCTGTCAGAAGCAGGCCCAGGAACACGCCGATCGTCGCCATGACCACGCAGGACAGCACCAGCCAGACGCTGGTGAACTTGTTGAACTGCGCCAGCAGCACCAGGAAGATCAGGAAGATCGCCGCGCCGAAGGCCTTGCTGAGGAAGGCGCTCGCTTCCGCGCTGTCTTCGTTGGAACCGGCGAGCTTCCAGCGGATGCCGCTGCCGAGGTCCATGTCCGAGACCGCCTTGGTCACCTGCTCCTGTACAGCTGCGACCTGCGCTCCGGCGGCGACATTGGCCTGCACGACGACGGTGCGCGCGCCGTCGATGCGGTTGAGAATGCCGACCGTCGGCTCGGGCTTGCGCACGACGAAGTTCGAGATCGGCACCGACCCTTGCGACGTCTGCACCCTGAGTTCGTCGAGCGTCGACAGCGTGCGCCGGTCTTCCGGAAGGCGCAGGCGGATGTCGACGGCATCGTCGGCGCCCGCCGGCCGGTATTCCGACAGCTTCAAGCCGTTGGTCACCAGCTGCACCACGGTGCCGACCGAGGTCGGGCTGATGCCGTATTGGGCGGCCTTGGCGCGGTCGACCTCGAGCGCCCAGTCGACGCCGGGCGGCGGCAGGCCGTCCGAAATGTCGATGACGTTGGGCACCTTGGCGATCCGCGCCGCCACTTCGCGCGCCTTGTCGTCGAGCCCGGCGGGATCGGCGGCCGAAAGCCTGATCTGGATCGGCTTGCCCGTCGGCGGGCCGGCCTCCGGCACGCGCACCTCGACATCGACGCCGGGAATGCCGGCCATGACGCCGCGCAGGTCGCTGAGGATCTGGTTGGCGGATTTGCGCTCGCGCCAGTCGACGAACTCGTACTGGATCACGCCGACGACGTCCTCGGGAATGTCCTGGCCGCCGCCCTGAGTCTTGCCGGCGCGTGTATAGACCGATTTTACGCCCGGCCAGCCGAGCAGCCTGTTCTCCGCCGTCCTGGTGGCGGCATCCATCTCGGCCAGCGAAAGATTGCCGCGCGCATGCACGTAGAGCAGGCCGTAGTCCGGCTCGACGCTGGGGAAGAACTCGACGCCGGCGCCGTATTTCGAATAGGCGTAGCCGACGCCGAACAGCAGCGCCACGGTGAGCACCAGGACGGTGATCGGGAAGCGCACCGCCTGCTTGACGATGGCCATGTACCAGCCGTCGCGGTTGTCGTCCTCGTGATGCTTCGGCGCCTTGGCGAAGATCGCGCCCAGCGTCGGCGCGAACACCAGCGCATAGAGCATCGAGGCCGACAGCGTGACGATCAGCGTGATCGGCATGTATTTCATGAAGTCGCCGATGATGCCGGGCCAGAACAGCAGCGGCGAGAACGCGGCGATGCGCGTCATCGTCGCCGCGATGACCGGGCCGGCCATGCGCTTGGCGGCGAGCGCGAAGGCATCCGCCTTCGGCATGCCTTCGCTCATGCGCCGCTCGGCGAACTCGGTGACGATGATGGCGTCGTCGACCAGCATGCCGACAGCCAGGATGAGGCTGAACAGCACGATCATGTTGATCGTGTAGCCCATCATGGCAAGCAGCAATATGCCGATCAGGAAGGACGATGGTATGGCCAGCCCGATGAGCAGCGAGGCGCGGCCCGACAGCGCGTAGAGAATGACGATGAACACCAGGATCACGGCGATCATGACGTGGTTCTGGAGGTCACCCAAGAGCTGGTTGACGAAGACCGACTTGTCCTGCGTGTAGGTGACATGCATGCCTTCGGGCATCGTCTTGATGAAGGTGTCGGACACCTCCCTGACATGGTTCAGCGTGTCGATCAGGTTGGCGCCGATGCGCTTCTTCACTTCGATGGCGATGGCCGGCTTGCCGTCGAGGCGAGTGACCGTCTCGGCGTCCTTGAAGGTCGAGCGTATGGTGGCGATGTCCTTGGCCTGCACCACGGCGTTGGGTGTGGCGACGACCGGCAGGTTGGCCACGTCCTCGGGCGTCTCGATCAGCGACGGCACCTTGACCGCGTATTTGCCTTCCGAGCCTTCGAGATTGCCGGCGGCGACCAGGCTGTTGGAGGCGCCGACGCCTTGCATCAGCTGGTCGAGCTGCAGCCCGTAGGAGGACAGCTTCACCGGATCGATGACCACTTCGACCAGATCGTCGCGCGCGCCCTGCAGCGAGCCTTCCAGCACGCCCGGTACCTCTTCGATACGGTCGCGCAGTTCGCGCGCAGCCGCCGTCAGCACGCGCTCCGGCACGTCGCCCGACAGAGTGACGACGAGGACCGGAAACTCGGAAACGTTGACCTCGTTGACCGTCGGCTCCTCGGCCGCCTGCGGCAGGTCGGCCTTGGCGTCCTGCACCTTGCTGCGCGTGTCCTGGAGCGCCGTGGCCAGATTGGTCTGCGGCTGGAACTCGACAAGCACGTAGCCGCCGCCCTGGAAGGCGGCCGAGCGCATCTCCTTGAGGCCCTTCAGGCTCTTCAGCTTGCTTTCCATCGGCCGCAGGAGGAGGCGTTCCGAATCCTCCGGCGAAATGCCCTGGTAGATCAGGCTGATATACATCATCGGGATCGGAACGTCGGGTTCCGCTTCCTTGGGCGTCGACTGATAGGCGACCCAGCCCGCCGCCAGCAGGAACAGCAGGGCGGATATTGTGAGGCGGGCGTTGTGGATTGCGAGTCTGACGATATCCATGACTTGATGCCTGCTGTTTCTTCGGAAGCGGCGAACTGGCGGGAGGCGCCGGAGGTCCCGGCGCCGGGCTTTGCGCTACTGCGTACCGGCGGTGGCTTCGCCGATCAGCTTGTTGATGGTCGCCTGGTCGGCCTCGACGGGCTTGACGATATCGCCTTCCTTCACCAGTTCCTGGCCGGCGACAATGATGCGCGCATCTTTCGGAATTCCGCCGAGCACGAGACCGTTCGGCGTGTCGTCCACCAGGTCGATCGGGTAGAAGGCCACCTTGTCGTCGCTGCCGACGGCGCGGATGCCGAGATCACCCTTGTCACCCAGCGTCACCACCGAACGCGGCAGCAGAACTGCGTCGGTCGGCTCGGCGCTGAGCGTGATCTCGGCCGTCATACCGGCGGGGATGCTGCCATCCGCATTGGGGATCGCCACTTCGACACGGAAGGTGCGGGTCTGCGAGGAGGCGTCGCGGCTGATATACCGCACGGTGCCGGTGACCTTCTGGTCGTTGACCAGGCGCACATTGGCCTCTTCGCCGATCTTGATATAGCGCAGGTCGCGTTCGCTGATTTCGCCGCGGGCGATCACCGGATCGAGCTTGAGGATGGTCGCCACCTCGCCGCCTTGCATGACCGAGCTGCCGAGTTCCACCGGCACCCTGTCGATGACGCCGTCGAACGGCGCCTTGACCTCGTTGCGGTCGAGCTCAGCCTGCGCGGTCTCCAGCATCGATTGCGCCGAGGTCAAATTCGAGCGCGCCGTATCGAGCTGCAGCTTCGGCAGATTGCCGGTCTTGGCCAGCCGTTCGGCGGCGTCGAGCTCGGCCTTGCGTTGCGCCAGCAACTGCTTGGCGTTGTCGACATTCGAGATTTTCTCTTCGGCCGCCAGCATCAGAACCAGATCGCCCGTCTTGACGTGCTGGCCTTGGCTGACCGGCAGTTTGTCGATGACACCGGCGACGCGCGTTGCTAGCACCGCCCGCTTGTCGGCCTCGGTCAACCCCGAAATGCGGATAGCGCGCGCATAGGTCTTGCGCGGCGGCGTCACCACCGCGACGGTGCGCGGCGCGGCTTTCGGCTCGGCTTGCGCCGTGTTCGGCTTGCCGGCCTCCGGCGTCTTGGCCTTGTCGGCCTCTGCCGCCTTCTGGGCGTCGGCGGCGGCACTGCCAACGGACGAAAACTCGCCCGTCGCCATCCAGGCGGCGAAACCGGCAAGCACAACAACGGCTACAAGCTTGTGAAACCTGTATTTCGGCATCGTCGTTTTTCC